>NZ_JAMTCO010000008.1 GCF_024171925.1 Actinokineospora diospyrosa
GCACTGCCTGACCGCACTGCCTGACCGCACTGCCTGACCGCACTGCCTGACCGCACTGCCTGACCGCACTGCCTGACCGCACTGCCTGACCGCACCCCCGGCCCGGCACGCCGCGGCGCCGCCGCCCGAGCCGGTCGGGCGGTGCTGTGCGACCGACGACAAGATCGCCTTCCCCGGCCGCCGGGCGGGGTGCGCGGATCGGCCGGTTGTGGCTTTGGCGCGGGCGCGGGGAAGTGGTCGGCCGAGAAACATCGCCGGGGTGGGAATTCACACGGGCCGCATGTGTCCACAGAAGACTGTTGTAATTTCATCAAGCTATGGTTTGAGCACGATACGAAATCCGTTCGGATCTCGTCGTGTTCAGCGGGAATTCGTCTCGACCGTCGCTCGTTTCGACGAGTTATTAGATGGACGAGAAATCTGTCGTTTCGCGCTGGAGGGTGGGTGGCCGGCAAAAATGTGGATGAGAAAACGGGTGCGGCTATCGCGGGATCGCGGTGTGAATAGCTAGCTTGGAACTCCCACAAACATGTAGAAGGGAGACGCCGGTGACCGGGTTGTCCGGGCGCGTCGCGTTGGTCACCGGCGCGGCGCGCGGGATCGGCGCCGCCATCGCGGAAGCGCTGGCCGGTGAAGGTGTATCCGTTGCGGCGGTTGATATCGATGTCGACGGGCTCAAGGCGGTCGCGGACCGCGCCGGTGGGTCGGTGGTGCCGTTCCCGGCCGATGTCACCGACCAGGGGTCGTTCGCCCGCGTGGTGGCCGAGGTCGAGCGCGACCTCGGTCCGCTCGACATCGGCGTGTCCGCGGCGGGAGTGCTGTGCGCGGCTTCAGTCGGTTCGACCCGGGCCGAGGATTGGGCGCGTACGTTCGAAGTCAATTCGACCGGGGTGTTCTTCGTGCTGCGGGAAATTTCCCACCGCATGGTGCCGCGCGGTCGTGGTGTACTGATCACGATCGGGTCGAACGCGGCCGGTGTGCCGCGCATGGGGATGGCCGCGTACGCGGCGTCCAAGGCAGCCGCCACAATGCTCACCCGGTGCCTCGGCCTCGAACTCGCCGGATCCGGCGTTCGCTGCAATATCGTTTCCCCCGGCTCGACCGACACCGAGATGCAGCGCGCGCTCTGGACCGACGGCAACGGACCGGAGCGGGTCATCGCGGGTGACCCGGCGCGGTTCCGCGTCGGTATTCCGCTCAAGCGCATCGCCGACCCCGCCGACGTGGCCGACGCCGTGGTCTTCCTGGTGTCCGACCGCGCGCGGCACATCACCATGCAGAACCTCTACGTGGACGGTGGCGCCACCCTGTGCGCTTGACCGCCCGACCGTTCGGCGGTCCGGCCGCCCGCCGAACGAGACGGGCGAACGGGCGCTGCCCGGCGCGCTCGGCACCACTCGATCCGCACGCGTGAAAGGAAACCCGGCGTGTCCCCAGCTGTCCTGGTGCGTCCCCGCCCCGTCCACCGAGGGGTGGATCTCCTGGCCGCCTACCTGCCCGGGTCGTTCTACTACACCTCGGCACGCGGCTCGCTGCTCGCCGACGGCGTGCACGCCTGCGTCGAGGCCGACGGCGGTGATCGCGCCCGAGCCGCGGCGACGGCGCTGGCGGCAGCGGTCCGGGCGGGTCACGACGACCCCGTGGTGGTCGGCGCCATCGGCTTCCGCCCGGACGGTCCGGCCAGCCTCGTCGTGCCCGCTCTCGTCCGCCGCGCAGGCGCCCCCGCGGGTACCGGCCCCACCGCACCGGCGCCGGTACCCGCCTGGACGGTCATCCCCCGACCGGAACCGGCGCGCTACACCGACGCCGTGCGCCGCGCGCTGGAGCTGATCGACGGTGTCGAACTGGACAAGGTCGTGCTGGGACGGTGCCTCGACCTGCTCTCCGACAGCCCCGTCGCGGTGCCCGCGCTGCTCGTCCGGCTGGTGCGCGCCGACCCCGCCGCGCACGCCTTCGCCGTCGACGTGAGCGCGCCCGGCGATCCCGCCCCGCGCACGCTGGTCGGCGCCAGCCCCGAGCTGCTGGTCTCGCGGCGCGGCACCGAGGTGGTCGCCACCCCGCTCGCCGGGTCGGCGCCCCGGGTGGCCGACGAGGAGGAGGACCGCGGGCGCCGGGCAGCCCTGCTGGCCTCGGCCAAGGACCGGGCCGAGCACGCGCACGTCGCGACCGAGGTCGCGCGGGTGCTCGGCCGGTTCTGCCGCGAGCTGGACGTGCCCGCCGAACCCACCGTGATCGCTACGCCGACCATGTGGCACCTCTCGACCCGGATCACCGGCCGGATCGCGGACCCCGCCGACCCCGCCACCTCGGCGTTGGCGCTGGCCGAGGCGTTGCACCCCACGCCCGCGGTGTGCGGGGTGCCGGTGGACCGCGCGCGCGACGCGATCGCCGCCCTGGAGCCGCTCGACCGCGGCTACTTCACCGGGCTGGTGGGGTGGACCGACTCGCACGGCGACGGCGAGTGGGTGGTCACCATCCGCTGCGCAGAGGTCTGCGACGCGGCGGTGCGCCTGTTCGCGGGCGCCGGGATCGTCGCGGGCTCGGACCCGGACGCGGAGCTGGCCGAGACCGGGGCGAAGTTCCGCACCCTGCTGCGGGCGCTCGGCGCGCGGGAGCGGTGATGACCCTCGAGCACACCCCGTGGCCCGAGGACGTCGCCGCCCGCTACCGCGCCGCGGGCCACTGGCGCGGGCAGACCCTCGGCGCGCTGCTCACCGCGCTGGCCGAGGCGCACGCGACCCGCACCGCCGTGGTGGGGGAGCGCGACGGGGTCACCAGCCGCTGGGACTACGCCGAGCTCGACACGCGCGCCCACCGGATCGCGGCAGGCCTAGCCGAGGCCGGGACCCGCGCGGGCGAACGGGTGGTCGTGCAGGTGCCGAACGTGCCCGAGCTGGTCCCGGTGCTGTTCGGGCTGTGGCGCCTCGGCGCCTGGCCGGTGTTCGCGCTGCCCGCCCACCGGCACACCGAGCTGCGCCACTTCGCCGAGCAGAGCGGGGCCGCCGCGATCCTCACCGTCGACGCGCACGAGCGCCACGACCACGCGGCCCTCGCGCGCGCCGTGGCCGCGGAGGTGCCCTCGGTGCGCCGGGTGCACGTGGTCGGGTCGACCGAGTTCGACGAGCTCGCCGCGACCGCGCCGCGCGAGCTGCCCGCCCCCGACCCGTCGGGTGTGGCGTTCCTGCAGCTCTCCGGCGGCAGCACGGGGCTGCCGAAGCTGATCCCGCGCACCCACGACGACTACCTCTACAGCGTCCGCGAGAGCGCCCGCATCTGCGCGCTGCGCCCGGACAGCGTGTACCTGGCCGCCCTGCCCGCCGCGCACAACTACCCCCTGAGCTCGCCCGGTGTGCTGGGTGCGCTGCACGTGGGTGCCAAGGTCGTGCTCTGCCCGCGCCCGGACGCCGACACCGCGTTCCGGCTCATCGACCGCGAGGGCGTGACGATCACCGGCGTCGTGCCGCCATTGGCCGCCTCGTGGGTGCAGGCGGCCGCCCGCACCGAGCACGACCTGTCCACCCTCGAAGTCCTGCTCGTCGGCGGGGCCAAGTGCGGTCGTGAGCTGGCCGAGCGGATCGGGCCCGCGCTGGGCGCGCGGTTGCAGCAGGTGTTCGGCATGGCCGAGGGGCTGGTCTGCTACACCCGCCTCGACGACCCGGACGACCTCGTGCTGGGCACCCAGGGACGCCCGATCTCCCCGGACGACGAGGTGCGCGTGGTCGACCCGGACAACCCCTCGGCGGGCTCGGACGACCTGGTCCCGCCGGGGGAGACCGGGGCGTTGCTGACCCGCGGCCCGTACACGATCCGCGGCTACTACCGCGCGCCCGAGCACAACGCCCGGGCGTTCACCCCGGACGGCTTCTACCGCACCGGGGACCTGGTGCGGCGCGGTCCCACCGGGCACCTGGAGGTCGTCGGCCGGGCCAAGGAGCAGATCAACCGGGGCGGGGAGAAGGTCGCCGCGGAGGAGGTCGAGGACCACCTGATGGCCCACCCCGACGTGCTCGACGCCGCGGTGGTCGCGGTGCCCGACGAGTACCTCGGCGAGCGGACCTGCGCCTACGTCGTGCCCGTGGCGGGCGCCGCGCCCACCGGACCCGCGCTGCGCCGGTTCGTCCGCGAGCGCGGTGTCGCCGCGTTCAAGGTGCCCGACCTGGTGCAGGTCGTCGCGGAGTTCCCGGTGACCGGTGTCGGCAAGACCAGCAAACGCGAACTGCGGGTGGCCTTGGCCGCCCTCGTGAGGAGGGCGTGACCGTGTCCCTACCCAAGATCGGCACCTACCGGCTGCCCACGGCGGCCGACCTGCCCGCGGGCCGGGTCGACTGGCGGCCCGACCCGGCTCGGGCGGCATTGTTGGTGCACGACGCGCAGCGCTACTTCCTCGCCCCTTTCGCAGGCGCGCCCATCCCGCGGGTGGTCGCCAACATCGCGGCCCTGCTCGACGCGGCGCGGGAGGTGGGGGTCCCGGTGTTCTACACCGCCCAGCCGGGCCGCCAGAGCGCCGAGGACCGCGGGCTGCTCACCGAGTTCTGGGGCGCGGGCATCGGCGCGGTCATCGATGACGACCCGCGCGCCGCCGACGTCGTCGCCGAGCTCGCCCCGCGGCCCGGCGACACGGTGCTGGACAAGTGGCGCTACAGCGCGTTCCAGCGCACCCCGCTGATCGATCTGCTCGCCGCGGCCCGCCGCGACCAACTGCTGATCACCGGGGTCTACGCCCACATCGGCTGCCAGGCCACCGCGGTGGAGGCGTTCATGTCCGACGTCCGGCCGTTGCTGATCGGCGACGCCGTGGCCGACTTCTCCCGCGAGCACCACGACCGGGCCTGCGCCTACGTCGCGCAGTGCTGCGGCACCGTGACCACCACCGCCGACGCGCTGGCCGCGCTGGTCCCGGCGGGGGCACGGCGATGAGCCAGGAGCCGGGCCGCGCGCTGACCGCGGACCGCCTGCGGGCCGACATCGCCGAGGTCCTCGGCTGCGCGCCGGAGGAGGTGACCCCGGAGGCCGACCTGCTCGACCTGGGCCTGGACTCCATGCGCACCATGGCCCTGGTCGAGCGCTGGCGGGCGGCGGGCGCGCCCGGGGTGGAGTTCGCCGACCTGGCCGAGGAGCCCCGGCTGGACCGCTGGACCCGCCTCGTCGCCGGGGCGGGCCCGTGACCCGGGTCGATCACCGGCACCGCCACCGCGAGCGGATCGCCGAGGTCCGCGCGGGCACCGCGGCGGAGAAGGTGGGCTACCCGATCCGCGTGCGCGCCGCGCGGGTGGTGCGCACGGCCATGGTCGGGTCCGGCCTGCTGCGGGTCACCCTCGGCGGCGCCGGGACCGCCGGGTTCGAAGCGCACGCGCCCGACGAGCACGTCAAGGTGCTGTTCCCGGACCCGGACGGCACGCTGCGCCTGCCGGAGCCCGACGGTGACCTGCTGCGGTGGCCCACGCCGCCGCCGATCTCGCGCGAGTACACGGTGCGCCGCTTCGACCCGGCCACCGGCGAGCTCGACCTCGACATCGCCCTGCACCCGGGCGGGCTGGGCAGCGACTGGGCGCGCGCGGTCGAACCCGGCGCGGTGGTGCACGTGGTGGGACCGCCCGGCGGGGTGATCGTCCCGCACCGCTACGACCGCTACCTGCTCGCGGGCGACCTGACCGCGCTGCCCGCCATCTCCCGCTGGCTCGAGGAACTGCCCCGCACCGCGCGCGGCTGGGCGTTCATCGAGGTCGCGGACGCCAGCGAGCACATCGACCTGCGCAACCCCGAGGGCGTGCGGGTGCGCTGGCTGCACCGCGACGGCGCCGACCCCGGCGGCCCCGGCCTGCTCGAGCGCGCCGTGCGGGAGGTTCGCGTGCCCGACGGCGAGCGGGTCTACGCCTGGATCGCCGGTGAGGCGGGTTCGATCAAGCCGCTGCGCCGCTGGGTCCGCGACGAGCTGGGCCTGGACAGGGCCGACCACGACATCACCGGCTACTGGAAGCGAGGCGTCGCCGACTTCGACGACGAGCACGAGTGACCCGCGCGACCCACGACATCACCGGTCACGATCAACCTGTTGAGGGAACGCCCATGCCCGAGCCCAGACTCGCCCGCACCGCTGGAGCGCTCGTGCTCGTCGCGGGTCTGACCGCCGGGCGCGGCTCCGGCTCCGACGACCCCGCCACGGGCACCACCCGGGTCCGCACCGCCGACAACGGCGACATCACCATCCCGGCCACGCCGAAGCGGGTCGTCGCCACCGGGTACGCCGTGCCTGCCCTGCTAGAGGCGGGCGCGCTGGCCACCTTCGACACCGGGCGCGAGGCCTACCGGACCAAGACTAGGGAGCTGGCAGCCAAGTACGCCGGGGTACTGCCCCGGCTGAGGTGCGCGCACCTGGGCGCCTACGGCGAGATCGCCAACGGCGACGCCCACCGCGAGGTCAACGGCTCCTGGGGCGCCTACGGCCAGGTCGAGGTGAAGGGCGGCGGTTCCAAGGACGTCAGCGAGTACCCCTCGATCGAGGAGCTGCCCTCCGCCTTCGGTGAGGCCGAGGTGATCACCTGCACGGTCAACGCAGGCGGTTCCACGCCCAAGGGGGTGCGGTACGCGCTCGACTCGCCGTTGTGGAAGGCGCCGCCCGCGGTCAAGGCGGGCAAGGTCCACCCGTTGCGCTACACCGAGGCCACGACCTACGGCTCGGCGCTGGCCACCGCCGCCGCGGTCGACAGAGCGCTCGAACCGCTGCTGAAGTCGTGAGTGCCGTTCACACCGCGCCCGCGCGCCGCCGGTCGGGCGCGCGCACGGCGTGGCTCGTCGCGGCGATCGGGGCGCTGGCGATCGGCGCCGCGCTGGTGGGTTCCTTGCCGCTGAGCAAGCGGCTCAACGCCGTGGTGCTGGGGGAGACCGTGGCGCGCGGCCTCGGCGCGAACGTGGCCGGGGTCCGGGCGGGCGCGCTGGTGCTGATCACCGCGCTGGCCGGGGCGGCGACCGCGGTCGCCGGGCCGATCCTGTTCGTGGGGCTGATCGTGCCGCACCTGGCCCGGCGCGTGGCCGGTGGTTCGGTGCCGTGGCAGGTCGGCCACGCCGCGGTGATGGACCCGATCCTGCTGCCTGCCCCCGACGTCGGGTCGCGGGTGCCGCTGCCGACCGGTGAGGCGCCGGTGGCGGTCGTGACCGCGTTCCTCGACGGGCCGGTGCTGATCCGGGCCGCCCGCCGCTACGGAGCGGCGCCGCTGTGAGCTCCGTCGTCCCGCGCCGCGGTCGCCGCTGGCCGCCTGCCTGCCCGCCCAGGTGCCGCTCGCCCCGGTCCCGCCGCCTGCGGACGTGGTCAGCACCGCCGTCGGCGGCCGCTACCCGATCTGGCCGCTCGCCAGGAAGGTCGGGCGCCGATGACCTCCCACCTGACCGCGCGCGGCCCCACCCCGCGCCACGGCGACCACCGCGCCGGTGGTCGTGCCCGCCGCCCGCCCCGACCTCCAGGAGACCGCGTTGAGCACAGCCCACGCCCACCCCGGGACGCAGTTCGACTCCGACGCGGCGGGCTCGCCCGAGACCACCTGGGAGTTGACCCGCGCCCAGCGCGGTATCTGGGACGCGCAGCGCCTGGAGCCGGACTCGCCGTACTACGTCGTCGGTGACGTGCTGGAGATCGGCGGCGGCGACCCGGTGGACGTCGAGGCGTTGCGCGCGGCGATCCGCGCGACCACCGAGGAGGCGGACAGCCTGCGGTTGCGCGTGTTCACCACCGCGCGGGGGCCGCGCCAGGTGCTGTCCGCCGAGCCGGTGCCGCTCCCCGAGGTGGTCGACCTGCGCGCCGCCCCGGACCCGGTGGCCACCGCGCACGCGCTGGTCGAGCGCGAACGCCGCCGGGTCGCCGAGGCCTGCCGGGAGTTGGTGGACCGCCCGCTGTTCTCCCACACGGTGCTGCGCCTGACCGACCGGGAGGTGTGGTTCACGCAGCTGGGCCACCACCTGGTGTTCGACGGCTACTCCGCGGCCATGCTGGCCCGCCGCACCGCGGCCCATTACACGGCCCTGGTGCGCGGGATCCAGCCCGCCCCGTCACCATTCGGCCGGTTCGCCGACGTGGTCGCGGCCGACCGCGCCTACCTCGCGGGCGAGCGGGCCGAGCGGGACCGGGCGTACTGGCGCGCGCGGTTCACCCCCCTGCCCGACCTCGACGGCGACACCGGGACGACCGGGCTCCCCGAACGCACGGTCACCGCCCGTGCCGTGCTGCCCGCGAGCGACCTCGAGCGGCTGCGGGAGGTCGCCGAGAGCGTGGGCGCGACGTGGGGCGAAGCGCTCATCGCCTGCTACGCCGCGTTCCTGCACCGGGTGTTGGGCCGCGACGACGTGGTGTTCGCGCTGCCGCTGATGTGCCGGACAGGTTCCGCGCTGCGCACCCCGGCCATGGCGGTCAACGTGCTGCCCCTGCGGGTCGCGGTGTCCGGTGGGGACGGGTTGGCCGAGCTGACCGCGCGGGTGGCCGCGGCGATGCGGGAGATGCGCGCGCACCAGCGCTACCGCGGCGAGGACCTGCCCCGCGACTTGGCCGTGCCCGGCGCGGGCGCGCTGCTGCACGGGCGGGGGATCAACCTCAAGGCGTTCGACCTCGCGATCGACTTCGCCGGGTCGACCGGGACCATGCGCAACGTCGCGGGCGGGCCGCCGGAGGACATGGGGCTCAGCGTGCTGCCCACCGCGGGCGGCGGGCTGCTGCTGGGTTTCGAGGTCGACGCCCGCACCCACGACCAGGCGGGTGTCGACCGCAGGCTCGACGCGCTGCGCGCGCTGGTCTCCGGGTTGACGGACCCGACCGCGCCCGCGGTCGGTCAGGTCGACCTGGTCGGGCCCGATGACCGCGCCGCCCTGCTCGAGGCCTGGCGCGCCGAGGCCGTGCCGGGTGTGCCGCGCGACGTGCCCGGCCTGCTGGCCGAACTCCTGGCCGACCACCGCGGGCAGACGGCGCTGGTGTGCGGGGCGCGGCGGCTGACCGTCGAGGAGTTGGTCGCCGGGGTGCGCAGGATGGCTCGCGCCCTGCGGGCGCGCGGTGTCGGCGCGGACGACGTGGTCGCACTGCCGATGACCCGTTCGACCGACCTGGTCGTCACCCTGCTGGCGGTGCTCGAGGCGGGCGCCGCCTTCCTCCCGCTCGACGTCGAGCACCCCCTGCCGCGGCTGCGCGCGACGATCGCCGAGGCGGGGGCGGTGCTCGCGCTCGCCGAGGTGGCCACCGCCGACGCGGTGCCGCCGGAGGTGCCGCACCTGGTGCTCGACGCACCGGAGGTCCGCGCGGAATTGGCCGGGCTGCCCGATCTACCACTGTCCACTGAGGAACTGTCGGCGCCCCGACACCCCGATCACCTGGCCTACGTCATCTTCACTTCGGGCTCCACCGGGACCCCCAAGGGCGTGTTGGGGCGCGTCGGCGGCTTGGCCTCGCTCGTGCACCACCACCGGGCCACCACGGTGGCCGAGACCGCGCGCGCGGCCGGGCGGCGGCTGCGCGCGGCGCACACGTACTCCTTCGCCTTCGACTCCGCGCTCGACCAGCTGCTGTGGCTGTTGTGCGGGCACGAACTGCACCTCTACGACGCCGAAACGGCGCGCGACGCGTCCGCGTTGGTCGCCGCGTTCGCCCGTGACGGCATCGACGTCGTAGACACCACGCCATCGATGGCCGCCCACCTGGTGGACGCGGGCCTCCTCGAGGGTCCCCACCGTCCGGCGTTGCTCATCCTCGGCGGGGAGGCCGCGCCACCCGCGCTGTGGCGCCGGGTCGCGGAGTCCGGCGTCCCCGCGCGCAACCTCTACGGTCCGACAGAGGCCACAGTGGACAGCACGGCGGCGCGGATCGACGGCGGTGACCCGGTCGTCGGGTTCCCGGTCCCGGGGACCCGCGTCTACCTGCTGGACAACGCGCTGCGCGTGGTGCCACCGGGCAGCGCCGGGGAGCTGTACCTGGCGGGCCCGCACCTGGCGCGCGGCTACCTCGACCGGCCGGGCGCCACTGCCGAGCGGTTCCTCGCCGACCCGTTCGGCGCCCCCGGCGACCGGATGTACCGCACCGGGGACCTGGCCCGCTGGGTTCCGGGCCGGGGGCTGGCGTACCTGGGCCGCCGCGACGGGCAGGTCAAGGTTCGCGGGCACCGCGTCGAGCTCGGCGAGGTCGAGGCCGCGCTGGGCGCGCTGCCGGGGGTGGGCGCCGCGGCCGCCGCCGTGCGCACCGACACCGGCACGCCCCGCCTCGTGGGCTACGTCGTGCCCGCCGCGCTGAGCACCCCCGACCCGGCGGGCGCGCTCAGCCAGGACGCGATCCGCTCGGCGTTGGCGCGGCGGGTGCCGGACCACCTGGTGCCCACGGCCGTGGTCGTCCTGGACGCGCTCCCCATGACCGCCAACGGGAAGCTCGATCGCGCGGCCCTGCCCGCCCCCCGGTCCGCCGGTGGCGGCCGCGGTCCGGGCACGGAGCGGGAACGGCTGCTCTGCGCCGCCGTCGCCGAGGCGGTCGGGGTGGACCAGGTCGGTCCGGACGACGACTTCTTCGCCGTCGGCGGCGACAGCATCACCGCGATCGGCGTCAGCAGCAGGTTGCGCGCGCACGGCGTGGACCTACGTCCCCGGGACCTGCTCGGGCGCGGGAGCCTCGCCTCGCTGGCCGCCGCGAGCCGCGACCTCGGCGAGGTGCGGGCGCTCGTGCCCGACGAGCCGACCGGGCCGGTGCCCGCACCGCCCATCGTGCGCGCCCTGCTCGACGCGCACCCCGACCTCACCCCGGTCGCGGGGTACGCGCAGTGGACCGCGGTGCGCGTGGACGGGGTGCTGACCCTCGCGGCCCTCACCCGTGGTGTCCGCGCGCTGGTCGACCACCACGACGCCCTGCGCCTGCGGGTGGCGCTCTCCGGTGAGTTGGTCATCGCCGCACCGGGGGCCGCGCTCGCGGGCCACGTGGTCGTTGAGTCCACAGGGCACGGTTCGGCCGCGGTGGCGGCCGCGCTGGCCGCCGAACTCGACCCGACCGCGGGCGAGGTGGTGAGGGTGGCGCTGCTGCGCACGCCGTCGGAGGTCCCCGACGAGGTGGTGGTCGTGCTCCACCACCTCGTCGTCGACGGCGTGTCCTGGCGGGTGCTGCTCAACGACCTGCACGCCGCGTGCACCGGAAAGCCCCTCGCGCCGGTTGGTGCCTCGTGGCGCGGTCACGCGCTGCGGCTCGCCGAGCAGGGCACCACCGGCGCCCGCGCGGGCGAGGTCGACCACTGGCGCGCCGCCCGCGACGACTTCCGCCTCGGTGCCCGTCCGCTGGACCGGTCCGTCGACACCACCGCCACCGCCCACCGCGTCACCACCGTCGCCTCGCCCGAGGCCAGCGCCGCCGTCCTCACCGGACTGACCGCCGCCTACCGCGCGGGTGCCGACGAGGTGCTGCTGGCCGCGCTCGTCCTCGCGCTGCGGTTGTGCGGCGGCGACGAGCGTGACGCGGTGACGGTCACCGTGGAAGGCCACGGCCGCGATCAGGACGGGTTCGACCTCGCGCGCACGGTCGGCTGGTTCACCGCCGAACACCCCTTGCGCCTGCCCGCCGACGCCGTGCGCTCCTCGGCGGACCTGGCCGACGCGCTGGCGGGCGGCGCGGCCGCCGGGCGGTTGGTGCGCGCGGTCAAGGAGGCCAAGCGCGCGGTCCCCGACAACGGCGTCGGCTACGGCGTGCTGCGCCACCTCGACCCCGCGACCAAGGCGGAGTTCGCCGCGACCCCGCCGCCGGACGTGGTGCTCAACTACCTCGGCCGGTTCGCCCCGGTGACCGGGGGCGGGTGGCGGTTGCCCGACGACGACCCGTTCGCCGTGATCGAGCCCCCGGCCAAGGCGCTGGAGCAGGTGCTCGCGCTCAACTGCTTCGTCCGGGAGGGCACCCGGCCGCGCGTCGCCGTGGAGTGGACCGCGGCCGGACTGGTCCTCACCCCGCGCGCGCTCGCCGGGCTGCGCGCCGCCTGGGCGCGGGCGCTCGACGCCCTCACCGCGCACGCCGAGCGCCTCGGCCCCGACGGCGGCGGTCTCACCCCGTCCGACCTGCCGCTGGTCGACCTCGACCAGGACGCCATCGACGAGCTCGAGCGGCGTGGCCGGGTGCTCGACGTCCTGCCCGCCACGCCCCTGCAGATCGGCCTGGCCTTCCACACCCAGGTGCGCGCCGAACAGGACACCGACGTCTACGTCGTGCAGGCGCTGACCCTGCTGCGCGGCGCCCTCGACCCCGACCGGATGCGCGCGGCGACCGCCGAGCTGCTGCGCAGGCACCCCGCGCTGCGCGTCCACCTGCACACCACCGCGGGCGGGGACGTCGTGCAGGTCGTCCCCGCCGAGGTCACCCTCGACTGGCGGCGGGTCGACCTGTCCGGACACGCTCCCGATGAGCGCGCTCGACTCCTGGCCGAGCATTGCCGCGCGGACCTGGAGCGGCCGCTGGACCCCGCGGTCGCGCCGCTGGTGCGCTTCCTGCTGTGCGCGCTCGGCCCCGACGAGCACCGGCTGGTCATCACCAACCACCACGCGCTGCTCGACGGCTGGTCGATGCCGCTGGTGGGTCGCACCCTGCTGGCGACCTACGCCGAACTCGGCGGCGGGCCCGCAGCGCCGACCAGTCCGTCCCCGAGCGAGTACCACCGCCTGCTCGCGGGGCGCGATCACGCCGCCGGTCTGGCGGCCTGGCAGGCGGCGCTGGCGGGGCTCGACGCGGGCACCCGGCTGGCCCCGGCCACCGCCGTGTCCACCGTGGCCCGGCCGGGGCGGGTGACCGTCGAGCTGGGCGTGGAGTTCAGCGAGCGGGTGCGCGCGTTCGGCCGGGAGCACGGCGTCACCGCCACCACGCTGTTCCAGACCGCCTGGGGAGTGCTGCTCGGCAGGCTCACCGGACGCGAGGACGTGGTGTTCGGCTGCCCCGTCTCCGGTAGGCCCGCCGAGCTCGACGGGGTCGAACGCGTCATCGGCCAACTGGGCAACACCATCGCGGTCCGCGTGCGCGCCGCAGCGGCCGAGACCGCCGCGGCCGTCCTCGCCCGGGTGCAGGCCGAGAGCGCCGCGTTGGCCGAGCACCACCACGTCGGGCTACCGCAGGTGCAGCGCGCGGCGGGACTGGGCGAGCTGTTCGACACCATGCTGGTGATGGAGAACTTCCCCCTCTCCAGCAGGCACCGCAGCACGCTCGCCCCCGGTCTCGACCTCGTGGGCGTCGACATCACCGACGCGACGCACTACCCGCTGACCGTGGTCGTGATCCCCGGGGAGGACATCGTCGTCGGCCTCGGCTACCAGCCGCGGGTCTTCGACGAGGACACCGTGCGCCGCTACGGCCGCTGGCTGCGCACCCTGCTCGAGGAGATCATCACCGACCCGGACCGCCCCGTCGCCCGGTTGCGCCTCCTCGACGCCGCCGAGCACCGGGCGGTGCTGGCGCTGGGGGAGGGGCCGGAGCCGAGCAGGCGGGTGGGCGGCTGCCTGGAGGAGTTCGGCCGGTGGGTGCGCGAGCGGCCCGACGCCGAGGCCGTCGTGTGCCGCGACCGCGTCCTGTCCTACGCCGAGCTCGATCGCCGCGCCAACCGCCTCGCCCACGCCCTGCGCGCGCGGGGCGTGCGCCCGCAGGACCCGGTGGCGGTGCTGCTCGACCGGGACGTGGAGCTGGCGGTGGCGCTGTTCGGCGTGCTCAAGGCGGGCGCGGTGCACGTCCCGATGGACCCCACCTACCCGGTCGAGCGCCTGCGGTTCATGGTCGAGGACATCGCCCCCAGCGCGGTGATCGCCACCCCCGGCTCGCTGGCCGTCCCGATCTCCGCCCCGGTGGTCGACCCCGCGGCAGACACCGGACCGTCCACTTGGGACGCCGATCCGGTCGAGGCCCGCCGCGGCATCACCGACGACTCGATCGCCTACGTCATCTACACCTCCGGCACCACGGGCAGGCCCAAGGGTGTCGCCATCGCGCACCGCGGCCTGCCCAGCCTGGTCACCCTGCAGGAGGACATCGTCGGGATCGGTGAGCGCGAGCGCTTCCTGCACTTCGCCTCGACCAGCTTCGACGTGGCGTTCTTCCAGTTCGTGCTGCCGCTGCTCTCCGGCGGCACCTGCGTCATCGCCCCCGAGGAAGCGCGGGTGCCCGGCGACGAGCTGCTCGACTACATCGCCGAGCACCGGGTCACGGGGATAAACCTGCTGCCCTCGTTCGTCGCGGCGATGCCTGACGCCGGCGCGGTCGACCGCGAGCTGTTCGTCATGCTCGGTGCCGAGCGGCTCGACCCCGAACTGGCCCACCGCTGGGGCGATCGGCGCGCGCTGTTCAACGCCTACGGCCCCACCGAGGTCACTATCAACTCCGTCACCTGGCGCTACCGGCGCGACGACCCGGGGCCACTGCCGATCGGCAGGCCCGATCCGCAGGTGCGCGCCTACGTTCTCGACGCGGGACTGCTCCCGGTCGGCATCGGGGTGGTGGGCGAGCTGTACCTGGCCGGACCCAAACTCGCCCGCGGCTACGTCAACCGCCCCGGGTTGACCGCCGAGCGGTTCATCGCCGACCCCTTCGGACCGGCGGGCGAGCGCATGTACCGCACCGGCGACCAGGTGCGCTGGCGCCCCGACGGGCAGTTGGTGTTCCTGGGCCGCGTCGACCACCAGGTCAAGGTTCGCGGCTTCCGCATCGAACTCGCCGAGATCGAGAACGTGCTCAGCAGGCACGCGCAGGTGCTGGCCTGCGCGGTGGTCCTTCGGGAGGGCAGGCTGGTCGGCTACGTCCTGCCCACCGAAGGCACCCAACCCGATCCGGCCTCGCTGCGCGAGCACCTGGGCACCGACCTGCCCGATCACATGGTGCCCGCGGCCTTCGTCGTCGTCGACCACCTGCCCCTGGGCCCCACCGGCAAACTCGACCGCGCCGCCCTGCCCGACCCCGCCCCGCACACCGCGGCAGAGGACCGGGAACCGTCCACTCCGGCCGAGGCCACGCTGCTGGCGGTGTTCCGCGAGGTGCTCGGCGACGTGCGCCTCGACGACTCCTTCCTCGACGCGGGCGGCGACAGCATCGTCTCCCTGCGGGTGGTGTCGCGGGCCCGCCGCGCCGGGCTCGTGCTCACCGCCCGCGACGTGTTCGAGGGCGGCACGATCGCCGGGATCGCCGCCCGATGCGGCACCCCGAAGTCCACACAGGACATTCCGGCGGTCGGCGACGCCCCGCTGACCCCGATCATGCGCGACCTGCTGCGGCGTGGACCCGCGGACTCGTTCTGCCAGTGGGTGCAGGTGTGCGTGCCACCCGGCGACACCGCCGGGTGGCACCGGGTCCTCGACGCCGTCCTCGCCCGGCACGACGCCCTACGTGCCCGCCTGGCCGACACCCCGGACGGGCCGGTGTTGCGCATCCCCGAGGTGGGTGCCGTGACCGGATCGGACGTCCTCACCGCGGTGGCCGCCACCGGCGACCCGGGGGTGCTCGCCCGGGAGCACACCGACCGGGTCCGCGCCGCCATGGACCCGCGCACCGGGCCGCTGCTGCGCGCGGTGTGGATCGACGCGGGACCGACCCGACTGGGCAGGCTCGTCCTCGTCGCCCACCACCTCGTGGTCGACGCCGTGTCGTGGCGCGTCCTGCTCGACGACATCGCGCAGGCCCACGCGGGCACCGCCCTTCCCCGCCACGGCATGTCCCTGCTGGGCTGGGCGCGGGCACTGCGCGCCGCCGTCCCCGCGCGGCAAGACGAACTCCCGCACTGGCACCGCGTCGCCGCGGCCCCGCCAGTCCCGCTGCCCGCCCTCGACCCCATCCGCGACACCGCCGCGACCGCTCGCCACCACCACATCCGCCTCGACCCGACCACCACCCGAGCGGCGATCACCACCCTGCCCGCCGCGTACCGCACCACCCCGGACACCGTGCTGCTCACCGCCCTCGCCCGCGCGGTCGCCGCCTGGCGCGGCACCACGCCCGACCTGCTCGTCGCGCTCGAGGGCCACGGCCGCCCGGCGCACCTCCCGGACTTCTCCGGACCGGTGGACCTGTCCCAGGCGGTGGGCTGGTTCACCGCCGCGCACCCGGTCCGGATCACCCTGCCCGCCCACACCCCGCCCACCCACACCGCGTCCGCCTTGCGCGCGGTGCGCGAACACCTGCGCGCCGCCGGGGACGGCCTCGGCCACGGGATCCTCGGCGGCGACCTGGTGCGCCCGGCCGAGGTCGGCTGGAACTACCTCGGGCGCTTCCCCGCCGCGCCCCGGGAGGAGACCGCCTGGCAGACCCCGCCGGGGGTGGACCCGCTCGGCTCAGGCGGCGAGGACCTGCCGCTGCCGCACGCGCTCATGGTGAACGCCCTGCTCCGCGACGACGGGCACGGCGAGTGCCTGGGTGTCCGCTTCACCTGGCCCGCGGCCCTGTTCACCCCCGAGGAGATCGCCGAGCTGGGGCAGTGCCTCACCCACGAGCTCGCCGAACTCACCGCCGATGTGCCCGGGGGCGACCTGCTCCCGCTGACGCCCCTGCAGGAACTCATGCTCGACCAGGCGCGGACGGGCGAGGACCCCTACACCGTCCAAGCCGTCTTCACCCTCGAAGGCCACCTCGACCTGGCAGCCCTGCGCGCCGCGGGCACCCGCCTGCTGGCCCGCAACCCCAACCTGGGCGCGGTGTTCCCACCCAGCCACGCCGTCCAGGTCGTTCCCGCCCGGCCCGAGCCCGGCTTCACCACCCGGGAGGTCGATGACGCCGATCGGGAGCGCGTGCTGGCCGAGGACCTGGCCGAACCGTTCGACCTGGCCGCCGGGCCGCCCTTCCGGCTCACCGTGCTGTGGCGCGGACCCGGTCACCACGACCTCGTGCTGACCAGCCACCACCTGCTGTCCGACGGCTGGTCGGCGCCGCGGATCCTGACCGAGCTGTTCGCCCTCTACAGCGGGACCGAACTACCCGAGCCCACCCCGTTCTCCCACCACACCCGATGGCTCGCCGCCCGTGACCACGCCGCGGACCTGCGCGCCTGGCGGCGCGAGCTGCTCGACCTGCCCGAGGGAGACCACGTGCTGCGGGGCAGGCGCGCCGTCGTCGCCGCGGCCGATCCGGTCCTGTTCACCGTGCCCGCGCCGGTCGTCTCGGCGCTCTCCGCCGCGGGCGCCGACCGGGGACTCACCCCCAACACCATGCTGCAAGGCGGTTGGGCGGCGGTCCTCGCCGCCCGTTCTGGCCGCCGCGACGTCACGTTCGGCACCATGGTCGCCTGCCGCACACCCGAGGTGGCGGGGGTGGAGGACATCCTCGGCCTGCTCGCCAACACCGTCCCGGTCCGCGTCCGGCTCTCCGGGACCCTCGCCGAGGCGCTGGCCGACGCGCAGTCGCGCCAGCACGCCCTGGTCGAGCACCAGCACATCGGCGTCCCCGAACTCGCCGCCACCACCGGTCGGGAACGGTTGTTCGACACCCTCCTCGTGTTCGAGAACTACCCGGTCGACCCCACCCGGTTGCGCGAGCCCGCTCCCGGGCTGGTCGTCACCGGCACCCGGTTCCGCGAACGCACCCACCACCCGCTCACCCTCACCGTCGTCCCCACCGGCGCGGGCTGGACGGGTGTGCTCGCACCCCAGGCCGGGATCTTCGACCCCGGCGAGGTCGACGCCGTCGCGGCCGATCTCCTGCGCGCGCTGCGCGTGCTGCCGACCCTGCTCGACCACGACGTCGAACGACTGCCGGGGGAGCTCGCGTGAGCACCGACGCGGCGCGCCCCGCCGTCGACGCGGCCCTGTGGCGGGCCGCGTTCGTCCTGGTGCTGGGCACCTTCATGGCGACCATCGACACCACCATCGTCTCGGTGGCGCTGGACGTGCTGGCCGACCGGTTCGCCGTCGCGGTCACCGACATCCACTGGGTCAGCACCGCCTACCTGCTGGCCGTCGTCGCCGCGGTCCCGGCCTCGGGGTGGCTGGCCGACCGGTTCGGGGGCAGGCGCGCCTGGACGGCGTCGATCGCGGTGTTCCTGTTGGCCTCCCTGCTCTGCGCGCTGGCCTGGTCGCTGCCCAGCCTCATCGCCTTCCGCGTGCTGCAAGGCGCGGCGGGCGGGCTGCTGCCGCCGCTGGGCCAGGCCCTGCTGGCCCGCGCCGCGGGACCGGACCGCGTCGGCCGGGTGATCAGCGTGGTCGCCGTGGTGCCCCTGCTGTCCCCGGTCCTGGGCCCGCTCGCGGGCGGCGCCATCCTCGGCGCGGCCTCGTGGCCCTGGCTGTTCTGCGTCAACATCCCGATCGGCGCGGTCGCCCTGCTGCTGGTGCGCCGATGCGTCCCCGCCGGGGCGCGGGGCGAGCGCGGCACACCGTTCGACCTGCGCGGCGCAGCCCTGCTCGCACCCGGACTCGCCGTGTTCGTCTACGGGCTCACCGGGTTGGGCCGCACCGGGTCGGCCCCGTTCAGCGCCGCCGCGATCGCACTGGGCGCGTCGATGCTCGTGGCCTTCGTCGTGCACGGCCTGCACACCAGGGGCGTGCCCCTGATCGACCCGCGCCTGTTCACCCGCCCGCCGTTCGGGGTGGCGGCGATCGCCCTGGTGGTCCTGGGCGCCTCGGTGTTCGGCACCATGTTCCTGCTCCCGCTGTACCTGCAGCGGGCGGCCGGGCAGAGCGCGTGGGAGACCGGTCTGCTGCTCGCGCCCCAGGGCATCGGCGCCGCCGCGGGCTCGCTGTGGGTCAGCCGGGTCGTGCACCGCCTCGCGCCCCGCACGCTGGTGCTGAGCGGCATCGTCCTGGTGGCCGCTGGCACGGTCGTGTTCACCCAACTCGCCCACGACGTGCCCGACGCGCTCATCGCCGGGTCGCTGCTGGTCAGGGGTCTGGGCGCGGCGATGATCGGCGCCCCGGTGATGACCCTGGCCTACCGGGCCGTCGAGCCCGCCCAGCTGCCGCGCGCCGCGGGAGCCCTGAGCCTGCTCAACACCCTCGGCGGCTCCGTGGGCACCGCGGTCCTCGCCGTCGTCCTGCACGCACGGTTCGCCGCCCGCGGACCCGACACCGCCGCGGCGTTCGCCGACACCTTCTGGTGGGTGCTCGCCTCGGCGGTCCTGGCCGCGGTGGCGGCCACCCGGCTACCGCGCCCACGACAACGACACCAGCCCGGTCCACCCGCCTGACCGGCTCGACGGGAGGACCTGGCGACCGCCCCAGACCACGGAAGGAGCACGACGATGACCCACGACGACAGCGCGACCCTCGAGGTCCTCTGCTGCTGTGATCCACCGGAAGTCCTCGACCCCGCTGCGTACCGCGACGCCGCGGTGACCGAGGCGCTGACCGAGGTCACCGCGCGCCCGGCCGCGCAGCAACCGCCGTGGCCGCACCCGTTCGAGGTCGACGCGGTGGAGGCCGAGTTGTCGGAGCTGCCCGGGTTGACCACCGAGGACGAGGTGGACGACCTGGCCCGCGCGATGGCCTTGGTGGCCCGCGGTGACGCGCTGGTGCTGCAGGGCGGGGATTGCGCCGAGCGGTTCCACGAAGCGGTGCCCGACCTGGTCCGGCGGAAGGTGGACTACCTGCAGGGCTTGGCCGCCATGATGCGCGCGGCCACCGGGCTGCCCAGCGTGGCCGTGGGCAGACTCGCCGGGCAGTACGGCAAACCGCGTTCCTCGCCGTACGAACCGGCACCAACCGGAGGGCGGATGGCCGCCTATTGCGGTGACGGGGTCAACGCCCCCGAAGCCGAACCGGCTCGGCGCGTGCCGGACCCGCGCAGGCTCCGCACGGCTTACGACTGCGCTCGGGCGGTGCTGCGGGAGGTTCGTCGGGCATCGAGGGGCAAGCCCCTGATGGAACGCGTCCACGTCGCCCACGAGTTGCTGCTGATGCCCTACGAGCGGCCGCTGGTGCGCGCGGGCGTGCGCGGCCCCTTCAGCGCCTCGACGCACTTCGGCTGGATCGGGGAACGCACCCGCGACCTGGGGGGCGCTCACGTGGCGCTGGCGGCCGCGGTGCGCAACCCCGTCGGGGTCAAGATCGGCCCCACGGCCGCCCCCGATGACGTCGTCGCGCTCACCCTGGCGCTCAACCCCGACGGCGTGCCCGGCAAGCTGTGCCTGATCACCCGCTACGGCGCCGCCGATGTCGACCGGTCGCTGCCCGAGGTGGCCAGGGCCGTGGCCAGACGCGGAGCACCCGCGGTCTGGGTGTGCGACCCCATGCACGGCAACGGCATCAAGGTCGGTGACGTGAAGACGCGCCTGGTCGAGGACATGCTCACCGAGGTCTCCTCGTTCGTGCGCGTCCTCACCGAACTCCGGCTGCGCCCCTCGGGTCTGCACCTGGAACTCACCCCGGACCCGGTGACCGAGTGCGTCTCGTCGCAGGAGGCCGAACCGCTCTTCGCCGACTACCGGTCCACTTGCGACCCGAGGCTCAACCCCGAGCAGTCCGTGGCGGTGATCGCGCACTTCCTCGACCGGATCTCCTGATCGGACCACCGGGCGGGTTGTCCCCCCGAGTTGGCGTAGACCGGGTACCGGCGGGTGCCGTGCGGGCCGCCAACAGTGAGCCGATCCAGTTCCGCCGCGACCGGCCGCGGGCGGAGCGGGACGGGCCACTCGGGTGCCCTCGCCGTCCGAGGGCGCTTGCCGGTCGGACGGCGATGTGCGACGGTCCAGCGGGCAGCGGTCGGCGTGTGCCCGGGAGTTGGGGGTTGCAACGGTGGATTCGGACGACACCGGCGCGCGTGCCGACCGCGATCGAGACGGGGCGGGCCACGCTCGCAACGAGCGCCCGCGCGACAGACTGGGCAGGCCGCTGCCGCGCGGGGTACCCGGAGTGCCGCGCCTGGTGGAAGGCGTCGCTCGGACACCGGATGAGACCCTTCTGGAAGCGCAGCGGCTGCTGGACAGCGGCATGCCCTTCCACGCGCACGAAGTGCTGGAGGACGCCTGGAAGGCGGCACCCGAGGCGACGCGCGCGCTGTGGAAGGGCCTCGCGCAGTTGGCGGTGGGTGTCACGCACGCCGCCCGGGGCAACCTCGCGGGCGCTGGTGCCCTGCTCACCCGCGGCGCGGACAGCATCGCGCCCTACGAAGGCGGGCCTGCCCACGGCGTCGACGTCACGGCGCTGCTGCGGTGGGCCCGCGACCAGGCCGCGGCCATGGCGGAAGGGACCAGCCAGGTGCCCGTTCTCCGCCTGCGCGACCGGCCATCCCAGTCGGACTGAGAGTTCCCGTGGTGCTGAAGCCGCCGAGAGGTGGCGCCGCACGCAGCCGCTTGCGCGGCGGTCTCTGTGCGCCTCAGCAGACCCTGCCCCCCGCATGATCGTTCTACCGCGACTGGCGGCTTGATCGCCATCGCCCCGGTGGCGCAGGCCGTCACCATACCGGTGGCGTGCAGCGAGAACGCTCTGGTCGCGGCGGTGAACCTGGCCAACTCCACTCCCACCGCCGATACCCTCGTCCTCGCGGGCGGAGTTCGTGCGGTGGCAGGTGGCGGCGTTGCGGGCGGTGATCACCACCCCGATCGAGATGGTCGGCCCCGCCGCGGTCACCAGCGCCGCACCGCTGGGCCTGGGGTTGTTCCGGATCGCCGAGGTCGGTCCGAGCGGCACGCTCACGCTCACGACCGGGGTCGCGTTCACCCGCGGCAACGTCCTCGGTGACGGTGGCGCAATCCTCAACCGGGGTGCCGTCACCCATCACGGCCAACACCCCGAACAACTGCGCGGGCAGCGCCCCCGCCGTACCCAACTGCACCGGCTGACCCCCGCGCCGGTGGCACCCGCGGACCCGCGCCCACCACGTCGGTGGGCCGGGTGCGGATCCGGCTGCCGGGACCGGGGAGTCCTGGCCAAGCTCCGCTGCTGCCCAGAAATAGGGAAGCAAATAGGTTTGCCGCCACACCCGCCCAGGGGAACTTTTTGTCGCGTTCTTTCCTCGAACACTTTCTCGCCGAGAGGAAAGTCCTCGCAAGAGGGTGACAAGCCGCCATTTTCCTTGCCGATTCCGACGGATCAGCGCAGGGTTGAAATGGGAGTTCAGACGAGCGGGCGTATCCGTGCGCCGCGCCGCACCGCGAGATCTTCGCGAAGAAGGCCTGTCTCTCAAGCTGCTGGCCAACCTTTGCCCCCGGCGGCGGCGACCGACGATCCGACACATCGTGGAACTGGAGAAGTATCATGGAATCGACCACGCGCAACACCACGGCGGTACGAGTCCGACGTGCTCTGATCGGGCTGGGGACCGTGGCGGGATTCGCCCTGGTCGCTCCCGGCACCGCCCACGCCGCGGATCCGACCGGCTGCGTCCGCACCGGTGAGAACGTGACCTGCACCGCGGGCGTACCCGCTGGCCAGACCGTCACCGGCACCGCCAACGCCAACACCATCACCATCAGCGGCGGCCCGGTCGCGGGCACGATCTCCACCTTGGGGGGCAACGACACCATCGTCATCACCGGCACCGCGGGCATCAACGGGACGACGGGTCCTCCCGGCATGAACGGCACCGCGGGCACCCCTGCGGGGACCGCGGGCGGCAACGGCGGCGTCGGGACCACCGGCGGCGTCGGCATCAGCGGCACCGGGACCGTCGACGGCGGTGACGGCACCGACCAGATCACCGTCAC
Source organism: Actinokineospora diospyrosa (assembly GCF_024171925.1). Lineage (GTDB taxonomy): Bacteria > Actinomycetota > Actinomycetes > Mycobacteriales > Pseudonocardiaceae > Actinokineospora > Actinokineospora diospyrosa. The sequence goes on from NZ_JAMTCO010000008.1 coordinate 22,581, forward strand.
CGGCGGTCCCGGCGGCAACGGGGGCAACGGCGGTCCGGGCGGGACCGGGCGCAACAGCGGCGCGGGTGGCGCGGGCGGCAACGGTGGTGTCGGCGGTGTCGGCGGCGCCGCCAACGTCGGGTCGATCACCGGCGGTGTCGGCGGCGACACCATCACCGCCACCGGCGGCAAGGGCGGCCTCGGCGGCGTCGGCGGCCTGGGCGGCAACGGCGGGGCCACGGCAGGCGGGGCGGGCGCGGGCGGTATCGGCGGTGCCGCGGGTGTCGGTGGTGCAGGCAACGGCGGGACCGTCAACGGCGGCACCACGGACTCCGGCATCGACAACGTCACCACCAACGGCGGTGCGGGCGGTGCGGGTTCCGCCGGTGGGGTCGGCGGCTGCGGTAGCGGCGGCGGCGCTGGCGGCGTGGGCGGCGCCGGTGGCGCGGGCGGTGTTGGCAACTCCGGGACCGTCAACGGCGGCGCCGGAGCGGACACCCTCAAGAGCAAGGGCGGTCTCGGTGGCCTCGGCGGTCTGGGAGCCAAGGGCGGCAACGGGCTGAGTGCCACGCAGCCTGGTGGAGCGGGTGGCCTCGGCGGTGCGGGCGGCGCGGGCGGTGTTGGCAACTCCGGGACCGTCAACGGCGACGCCGACAACGACGTCATCACCAACACCGGCGGCACGGGCGGCAACGGCGGGGCAGGTGGCACCGGCGGCACCGGCTGTGCCGGTCCTGGCGGCGCGGGCGGTCTGGGCGCAGCCGCGGGTGCGGCGGGCACGGGCAACGCCGGAACCGTCAACGGCGGTACCGGCGTGAACACCATCACCAACCCCAACGGCGCGGCAGGCCTGGTCGGTTCGAACGGCGTGGCAGGCGTCAACAACACCGGTGTGTGCACCTGCTGATCGGTCGTCACCTCACGAGGGGGTCGGGGCTCCTGGAGTTCGCCAGGAACCCCGACCCCTCGCATGCCTGCGTTGGACCACCGAGGGGCGCTGCCCTGCTTACCAGGTCGCAAACAGGGACCGCGCCGCTTCCAGGCGTCCCCATCCACCGCCGTGGTGAGCGGAACCTGGTGTTCGGGAGCCGCCAGAGCGGCCGTCGCTCACGGGGTCAGCAGCAGGGTGGCGCGGTTGTCGCTACCGGAGAGCAAGGTGTTCGCCGCGGCGGTCAGCGGGCCGCACCCGGTCAGCGGCGGCACGGTGAACGCGGCGGTCAGCTCCCCGCCCAGCCGCGGGTCGAAACCGGGGCGCGAGCGCAGCGGCAGGTCGACGGGCGCGGTCCGGCAGCCCGCGGGTACGGGGAACGTCCTGCCGCGCACCGTCACCGACCGCACCACGACAGCCACCCGGGCGTTCGCGGTGAACACGGTCGACGACAGGGAACCGGTGACGGGTGCAGCCTGCTCGAACTCCACGTGCGCCGACAGCTCCCGCGCTGACACGTCCCGCGCTGACACGTCTGTTGCGTCGAGCGCCAGGTCCGAGGTGTGTTCGCCGGTGGCCGCCGCGACGACCGCGTGCAGGGAGCCGCGCAGGGGCGCGACGGCGCTCTTGATCGTGGCGGATCCGGTGATCGAGTAGTGGAAGGTCGCTGTTCGCGCGAGGGTGCGGAGTGCGGTCGGCGGGGTCGAGCGGACCAGGCGACCGGGTCGGGTGATCGGACGGACTTGGACGTAGTACCCGGTTTCCGGGACCAGACCGGTGATCACTGCCGACCGGCCGTCGGCGCCGGTGGTGGCGACGACCGAGTCGTCGAGCAGCACCTCGTAGCCGGTCGTGGCCGCGTCCGACGGACCCCACTGGGCGGTGATCGTGTCCGAAGTAGACGTGGCCGCGAACGGTGCGGGCGCGGGTGATTAGTCGACCCTCATGTCCATTGTGGTCACCGAGTACCAGCGGGCGGTTGGCTGCTCCCCGCGTGTGCACAGGGTGCTGACCGGCGGGATGTCCGACCAGTCCGCCCGCTTGCCGGTCAGGCTGATCCGGACGCTGTCCACCTCGACGGTCGTGGACCCCCAGGCGTTGCCGACCAGGGCGGCGGTCGCGTACCCGAAGACCGGCACCACCACGTCCTGGCCGGTGACCGGGGTCGGGCGCAGGTCCAGGGTCCGCACCGCGGTAGCGGTGCCCAGCGCGTTGCGCGACTCCAGCCGGACCGCCACGGTGCCCTCGACCCCCACCGCGCCGACCGCCGCCAAGCCCGCGGCGGGAATGGTCAACGTGCCGCGCACGGCGCGCGGCTCCGGGCCGAGCCAACTGTAGATCGGGTCCTCGGCGTTGGTGGTGAGCGCGAGGTCCGCGCGTGCGACCACCGGAGAATCGCACGTTCGCGCCACCGCGACCGACCGCTCCACCGCGCCGGCGACACCCCCCGTCGCGAGCACACCACCCGCGGCGACGAGCACAGCGGCGATCACGGGTCGTACGCGCATGGGGATGTCCATTCGGCCGGGACCACTCGGTCTCGGAATGGTAGGGGCGCTGTTGATCGCCGGCAATCAGGTTGCGCCGAACGCAGGCTGGTGCTTTCACGCTCGAGTTAATGGAAGCGGCAACCTCTCCTTCCACGATGGATTCGGCGCTCATCGTTCTCCACCCTGGCGAGCGCGAACGCGTCAGGCACTGGAGGATCTCCGGCACCTGAGCTGAGCGGTAAACACACAACCCGAGCAACCCGTCGCACAAGGTGCTTTCGAACTTCCCGGGCGGGTCAGCGCCGCCAAGCGCGGGCACTACGATGCCGCCGTGCCGACACCATCTGTTCCCGGGATCGAGGCCCACGCCCGCACCGCCACCCGGTTGCACCCACTTGCCGGGACGCCTACCTCGGCGGACAGCCACGTCGGCGGCCCCATGCGATGGCCTGCCGACGAGCCGTGGCCGTACTGCGCGGATCCGCTACCAGACGGCTCGCTCGGGCAGGCGTTACTCGGGACCGCGCAGTTCTATTGTCGGGATTTCCCGATGCTGCCATTCCCGGCAGGCCGCGACCTGCTGCAGGTGTTCTGGTGCCCAGCCGTCTACGACGGCCGCCATCACCACGGCTACGAGCCCATAGCGCTTCGCCTGTTCTGGCGGGATTCGACGACCCTGAACGGCCCTGATCTCGATCAGCCCGAACCCGTGCTGGTTGACGAGGAAGCCGTACCCGACCACGCCTGTGCGCTGCGGCCATGCCAGGTCACGGAATATCCCCACTCCTACGACGCAGAGCTGCTGGGGTTCGAGCCCGGTGACGACTGGCCGGAACTGGCCGCTGGCTCAAAGATCGGCGGCTGGATGCCCTGGTGGCAGTCCGGCCCAACGACGTTCCCCTGCCGAGACTGCGGAACCGACTCGGTCCTGATGCTGTCCCTACACACCGAAGAAGCCAACGACGGCTGCTCATGCGAAACCGACGAGACCACCGTGGGCTGGCAATTCGGCCGGGACGGTGCGCTGAACATTCTGGTCTGCCCAAATGACGTAGAGCACCGACCAACCCCCTGGATCGACTAGCAGCGTCGGGGAGGTAATCCGAGCCCGCCGCCCACACGCAGTGCGCACCTGCTGTGGCGAAAGTGCTACGCCGCCAGACCTGGTCCGCATTGGCCGCGATATCCGCCCCGGCCGTACTTCCGCCTGAGCTCAGCGGGTTTGGACGATGGCGGTCGTGGTGAGGACGACCACTGCGGCGGCGCAGGACAGGGCGAGGGTTGGGTAGCCCGCTTGGGCCAGGACGAGGCCTGCCAGCGCTGTGCCTGCGGCGCCTGCGAGGCCCATCAGGAGGTCGGTGAGGCCCTGCGCGGCGGGGCGGACTTCTGCGGGGAGGGACTCGGTGAGTAGCGTCGAGCCGCCGATGAGGGTTGCGCTCCAGGACAGGCCCAGTAGGCCCAGGGCGACCGTCAGCAGGGCCGGGTTGTGCGGGACGGCCGCGGCCAGTAGGCAGGCGGTGAGCAGGCCCGCGGCGCCCGCGGCGAGCAGTGGACGCCTGCCGAAGCGGTCGCCCAGCCAGCCGATGACGGGGGAGAGCCCGAACATCCCGGCGAGGTGGGTGCTCATGACCAGGCCGACCACGCCCAGGCTGCCGTGGTCGAGGTGAACCGGGGTCATTGACATCAGTGACACCATGACCAGGTGCCCGGTCACCACCGCCAGCAGGCCGAGGCGGGCGGGTGGGCGCGTCCGCAGTGTGCGCAGGGCCGCGCGGACGCCCACCGCGGGGCCCTCGCCCGCCAGCCCCAGTTCGCGGGCCAGCAACAGCGGGTCGGGGCGCAGGACGACCAGCACGATGACCGCGGCGGTGAGGAAGGTCAGGCCGCTGAGCACGAAGGGGCCCGCCATCGCCGCCGCGTGCCACCCCTGGAACAGGGAGTCGACCGCGGCCGAGATCGCCGGGCCCGCCACCGCGCCGACGGTGGTCGCCCACACCACTGTGGACAGTGCGCGGCCGCGGCCCGCCCGGTCGGCCAGGTCGACGGCGGCGAAGCGGGCTTGGAAGTTGGACGTCGTGGCGGCGCCGAAGCAGAACATCGCGGGGTAGAGCAGGACCACCCAGCCGGTGGCGGCCGTGGTGGTGAGCAGCGCCGCGCCCACCGCCCCGACCAGGTAGCCCGCGGCCAGTCCCACCCGCCTGCCCCGGTCGCGCATGAGCGCGGCCACCACCGGGGCCAGGACGGCTGAGCCGACCACCATCGCGCTGCCCGCGAGCCCGGCCTGCGACGGACCGACCAGCCGGGCCGCGAACAGCACGCCGACCGCGATCCCGATGCCCAACCCGACCCCGCCGACGAGCTGGCTCGCGAACAGACCCGCGACCGCACGGCGCTGCGCGAAGGCCGCGGTGGCGAGCGCCGCCGCTGACGGGGCCGGTGTCTGGTCAGCGATCACTGGGCTTCCTCTCATCGGGCGCACCGCGTGTGCCGGGCACCGGTGCGGGACTGGTCGACCCGGCGGGACCGGGTGGTGTCCGGTCAGCCGGTGCCGTGGCCGTGGTGCTCGGGGGCGCCGGGCGGCACGGTGCTGCTCTGTTCCCACTTGGGCGCCACGGCACCGGCGGGTGCGGTGCGGTAGGCGAAGTCCTCGAGTGTCATCAGGTAGTCGCGCTCGCGCTGGCGGTAGCTCACGCACGAGCGGCGCGGGTAGAAGCCGCTCTGCTCGACCTGCGGAGCCCACTTCAGCGGGATGCAGTCGCGCGCGGGTTTGGTCGTCTTGAGCCAGTCGGTGGCGAAGACGGTCTCCCAGAAGGTGATGTGCGCGTCGTAGGTACCGTAGACGAAGGCCTGGGTGAACGGGCCGCCGTTGAGCACCGGCGCGCTGAGGTCGGCGATGTGGTTGCCCATCCGGCCCGCCGCGCCGGGAGCGCCGAAGCCGAGCGGTTTGTACGGGTCCGGGACCGGGCGCAGGGCCTTGTCGTTGTCGACGCAGTTGATCAGCACCGCGCCGCACGGGCCGGTGCGGATGGCGTTGCGCGCGTAGTAGTCCTGCATGAAGAAGTGCAGGTCGAAGTGCGGCTTGTCGAACACGTGCTCCGGCCCGTGCCCGCCGGGCTGCCAGTTGAACATCATCCACTGGAAGGGCAGGCCCTGCAGCTTCGGGAACCACAGCACCCGCTCGTGCCCGCTCTTGCACTCCGACACGGGGTCGACGGTGCCGTTGCCGTCCTTGTCGAAGCAGGTGTTGCCGTCGTGCAGCGGCAAGGTCGGCAGCGACCTGGCGGCCGCGTCGTCCACGGTGATGCCGATCATCGTCGGGGTACCGTTGGACGATTTCGAGTAGACGGTCTGGACGTAGCCGTCACCCAGGGACGCGCGGTTCTCCACGATGATGTCGTTGTTGCCGTGGCCGCCGTGCCCCGAGTCCTGAGCGGCCGCCGCGGTGCACGCGGTGGCGCAAGAGGCGAGTAGAGCGGTCGATAAGAGGATCTTGCGGATTCTTCTGCTGTTCATGGGTTCCCCTGCCGTGGTGTGGACGTGCCGTGTGAGCGGGCGGTCCCAGCGCCGCTGCGCCGGGACCGCCCGTGAACCGTGACCCGGCTAGTGCGCCGAGTGGCCTTCCCAGCGGTAGCTCTCGAACGCGGCGTCGAGCTTCGCGCCGGTGAGCCGGTTGGCGAAGGTCGACATGGTGTAGGTGCCGATGCCCAGCACGACCTCCAGCGCGTTGCGCCGGGTGTAGCCCGCGGCGAGGAACGCCTCGAGCTCCTCGGGCGCGACGCCGCCGTTCTTGGTGATCACGGCGAGGGCGAACTGGCGGATGGCCTCCAGCCTGCTGTCGGCCAGCGGCTTGCGCTCGCGCAGCGTGTCGATGACCGCGGCCTCGACCTCCTGCCCGGCCAGCATGGTGGAGTGCATCGCGACGCAGTAGTGGCACTCGACGTGGGTGGCCATCGCCATGATGACGACCTCGCGCTCCATGGTGGTGAGCGTGGTCTTGTCGAAGGCGCCGATGTTGCCCATGAAGGTGCCCAGCAGTTCCGGCGAGGTGGCCATGTTGGCCACCGGCGCGGGGACGTAGCCGAACTTCTTCAGCGAGCCCTCGACCATGGGCTTCGAGCTCGCGGGGGCGGTCTCGGGGGTGTGTGCGACGAACTGGCTCATCGGGGGTGTCCTCCTGGGACGACTGGATTCTCTCTTTGACCGTGGGGGAAGCGGGTTCTCGGCGGTGTCGCGGCTAGCTGCGGGCCTCCTCGTCGGTACTCGTGGTCCGCCCGCACGGCGGCAGTGCCGCGCGCAGCCGGTCGGCCAACGCGGCCAAGAGCGGCGGCCGCATCACGCTGTAGTGGTCGCCCTCGAGGTCGACCACCTCGCTGCCGGGACCGAACAGGGCCAGCCACGCCGAGGTGACCTCGGCGGTCGCGCCGTCGCGGGCGCGCAGCACCAGGACCGGGCCCGGGTACGGGCGCGGTCGGTGGGCCAGCAGGGCGCGGTAGTTGCGCGAGAAGCGGTCCACGATGGCGGTGAGCGTGTCGAGGTCGACGTCCCGCGGCAGCACGGATTCCGCGCGAGCCCGGTCGTAGAACTCCCGCAGGGAGGTGAACCCGGCGGGCGTCCAGTCGCGGCCCGCCAGGCCCGCGAGGTCGCGGGCGAACCAGGACAGCAGCGTCGACTCGTCGACCTCGTGCCCGGAGCCGGGCGCCTCCACCAGGTCGACCACCGCCACGAGCTCGATCGCGCGGCCCGCCTCGGCCAGCTGGCGGGCGATCTCCACCGCCAGTACCCCGCCCATCGACCAGCCGCCGAGGCGGTACGGGCCGGGGTGGGCGGCGGTGATCGCCTCGACGTAGTGCGCGGCCATGGCCGGGAGCGTGGCGGGCGGCTCGTCGGGGGTCTGCAGCCCGTGGAACGGCTGGTCGGGACCGAGCAGCTCGGCCAGGGCCGAGTAGCACAGCACGTCGCCACCGACCGGGTGCGCGAAGAACAGCGGGGTCCGCTGCCCGCTCGCGCGGATCGGCACCAGCGCGCGGCGGTCGTGCTGGGTCGCACCGCGCAGCGCCTCGGCGAGTTGGGCGATGGTGGGCCGGGCGAACAGGGTGGCCAGCGGGAGCGACTGGCCCAGTCCACTGCGGACTCTCGACATCAGTCGGACGGCGAGCAGCGAGTCCCCGCCCAGCGCGAAGAAGTGGCTGTCGATGCCGATCTCGGCGGTGGGGAAGAACTCGGCCCAGATCTCGGCGAGCCGGACCTCGACCGCGTCGCGCGGGCTGGTGCCCGCGGCCCCGACCGGGGCGGCGTCCGGCGCGGGCAGCGCGGCGCGGTCGACCTTGCCGTTGGCGCTGAGCGGGAGCGAGTCGAGCACGACGACCCGCGATGGCACGAGGTACTCGGGCAGCTCCGCGCGCAGCCCGGCGAGCAGGTCGGCCTCGTCGACGGCATCACCCACGACGTAGGCGACCAGCCGCTTGGCGTGCCGCTCGCCCACCGCCGCCGCGACCGCGGCGCGGACGCCTGGCCTGCGCAGCAGTGCCGCGTCGACCTCGCCCAGCTCGATCCGGAACCCGTTGACCTTCACCTGGAAGTCCTCGCGGCCGAGGAACTCGATGGTGCCGTCGGGCAGGTACCGGCCCAGGTCGCCGGTGCGGTAGAGCCGTTCGCCGGTGACCGGGTGCCGCACGAAGCTCGCCCGGGTGCGCGCCTGGTCGCCGAGGTAGCCGCGGGCCAGGCCGACGCCCGCGATGTAGAGCTGCCCGGGAACCCAGGTCGGGCACGGGCGCATCGCGTCGTTGAGCACGTGGAACCGCTGGTTGCGCATCGGGGTGCCGTAGGGGATCGACGTCCAGCCCGGGTCGACGTCGCCGATCGGGTGCAGGATCGACCAGATCGCCGCCTCGGTGGCACCGCCGAGGCTCCACACACCCGCCCGCGGCAGCAGGGTGCGGACGCGGCCGGGCAGGGTGACCGGGATCCAGTCCCCGCTCATCATCACCACGCGCACCGGGAGGTCGGTGAGCCCAGCGGCCAGCGCGTGCTCGGTGAACATCTCCATCAGCGTCGGCACGCTGTTCCACACGGTGACCCGGTGTTCGGTCACCAACTCGGCCCACCGGGCGGGCTCGCGCAGGGCCGAAGGCTCGGGCAGCACCACCGCGGCACCCGCGGCGAGGGCTCCGAACACGTCGTAGACCGACAGGTCGAAGTTCAGCGCGGACAGGCCGAGCACGCGGTCGGTGGCGGTGATCTCGAACCGGTCGTTGACGTCGTGGATGGTGTTGAGCGCGGCGGCGTGCTCGATCATCACGCCCTTGGGCACCCCGGTGGAGCCGGAGGTGAAGATCACGTACGCCAGGTCGCGCGGGGTGACCGCGGTGGCGGGCAGCGCTCCGGTGCCCTCGGCCGAGTCGAGGTCGACGCTGAGCCGGACCGTGCCCTCGGGCCACGAGGTCTGGCGCTCGACCGCGGACTGGGTCAGCACGGCCGCGGCACCGGAGAGTTCCAGCAGCGTGCGCAGCCGTTCGGTGGGCACACCCGCGTCGACCGGCACGTAGGCGGCCCCGGCCTTGAGGACACCGAGGGTGGCCACGACCTGCTCCCACCCCTTGTCCATCACCACCGCGACGAGCGCGCCGGGGGTGACCCCGTTGGCCCGCAGCCACCGGTCGACCTGGTTGGACCGCGCGTCGAGCTCCCCGTAGGTCAGGGTGCGGGCGGCGAGCACGGCGACGTCGTCGGGCCGGGCGGCGGCGCGCTCGAGGAACGGGCCGTGCAACAGCCCGGTGGGCAGGTCGGCGTCGGTCGCGTTGACCCGGGCGCGCACGGCCAGGTCGGCGGGCGGGACCAGGACCGGCGCCGGGCGCCGCCACGCCGCCGGGTCCTCGCTCAGCTCGTGCAGCACCTCGACGTAGGCGGCGAACATCGCCGCCACCACCCCCTCGGGGAACAGCGCCTCGACGACGTCCCAGTTGACCAGCAGCGCCCCCTTGTCCTCGACCACCTGGTGGTCGAGCCACACCTGGGGCGTGCGGATGGAGCTGGAGACCTCGCGACCGCGCGGGCTGAGCCCGGCCAGGTGCTGGGCCAACCCGGTGGCGGCGGGCTCGTCGTCGCGCGCCGAGAAGTTGACCATGCTGGCGAACACGACCGGCATGCCCGCCGCACCCGAGGTACCGCGCGTGCGGTTCAGCTCGCGCAGCACCTCCACACCGGAAACCGCGCTGTGCTCCAGGTCCGTCCACAGCTGCCGCTGCACGCGGTCAGCGCGCGCGGCGAACGCCTCGTCGGCGGCGCTGTGCACCTCCAGGAGCGTCGTAGCGCTGAAGTTGCCGACCACGTCGGGGACCTGCGGGTGCAGCGGGATCCGGTTGAAGAACAGCACGTTGAGGGTGAAGTCACCGGACTTGCTCCACGCCGCGAGCACCTGGGCGTAGGCAGTGGCCAACGCCGCGGACGCGGTGACGCCGTGCTCTTGTGCGGTGCGCTTGAACGCCGACCACGTGGCCGGGTCGAGTCGGGTGGAGCGGTGGGTGAACTGCGGCGTGCCGATCGAGGCCGGGCTGACCGCGAGGGGCAGCTCGGGAGCGGGCGGCAGGGTGGCGATCCGGTCCTTCCAGTAGTCCCGGGCAGCCGGGCTATCGATCTGGGCAGCCGCGGTCACGTAGTCGCGGTAGGTGATCTCCAGCTCGGGCAGCGAGTCGACCTCACCCCGGTAGGCCGCCGCCCACTCCTTGAACAGCAGCGACGTGCTCCAGGCGTCGATGATCAGCGCGTCGAGTCCGATGTGGAGTCTGGTGGTCGTCTCGTCGAGCCGGGTTGCCCGAATGTCGAACAGCGGCCAGGTCGCGGTGTCGAACACCTGGTCCTCGAGCTCGCGGTGGATCTCGGCGAGCCGGTCGGACTGCTCCGGCACGCCGCGCAGGTCGGTCACCCCTATGACGTAGTCCTCGACCTCGGGCAGCACCCGCTGCCAGCCCTCGGGGCTGACCACGGCGCGGAGCTGGTCGTGCCGGGTGATCATCGCGCGCAGTGCGGACTGCAGCCGGTCGAGGTCGACCTCGACGTCCACCTCGAGGAAGAAGTAGGTGGAGACGTCGCCGAGCTCGAACGCCCCGGACCGGCCGACCAGGTAGGCCTGCTGCAGGTCGGTGAGCGGGAACGGCTCGTGGCGGTTGTCCCGGTCGGCCACCAGGGCCGCGGGTCGCGGGCTGCCTGCGTGCTCGGTGGGCTCGGTCGGCGCGCCCAGCAGGCCGAGGACCTCCTCGCCGAGGCCGGTGATGCTGCGCCCCTCCAGGAACGCCACCAGCGGGAGCGCGATCCCCAACCGCGCCGACAGCTCGTCCTTGACCTCCAACGCCATCAGCGAGTCCAACCCCAGGTTGGGCAGCGGTTCGTGCACGTCGAGGTCTTCGGCGCGGGCACCGAGCGCGCGGCCGACCACCGCGGCCAGCACGGCCGCCACCTTGCCCGGCCGGTCCGCGGCCGAGGCCGCCAGCAGGTCCGCCCGTGGGTCAGAAATGTCCGCGGTGGATCTGGTGGACGCGGTGGATCCGGCGGGGTGCCTGCGGGCGGTCGGCACGGCCTCGGCGGGCGCCTGGGTGCGCAGCATGCTCGACCGCTGCGCGCGCTTGAGGTAGACGCCCTCGGCCTCGGCCACCGGGGTGCCCGCGGCGTCGAAGAGGCGAACCGTCGCGTTGAGCATCGCGGTCGGGTCCGCGGCCGGGTGCAGCACGACGTGGGTGTAGAGCGGCTGGTCGGGTTCGTAGCCGTGGAAGGCGAACCGCTCCATGCCGACGAGCATGAACACCGCGTCGGACGGGGTTTCTTCGGGCAGGCAGGAGAACAGCGCCTGGAACATGGCGTCGGTCAGCCCGGGGTGCAGCAGGTACGGGTCGCACTCCTGCGGCCTGGGCACGCGCATGCGGGCGAGCGCCTCACCCGGCGTGTGGTGGATGTGCTCGATCCACTGCGCCGCCGCGCCGAGGTAGACCCGGCGACGCCACATCGCGCGGTAGAAGTCCGCCCCCGACGTTTCGTCGTCGAGCCGCGCCGCGATGGCGTCCAGGTCGGCGGTGCGGGAACCCTGCGGTCCAGTGTGGACGGAACCTCGCGCGTGCCGCACCCAGTCGCCTGCGTGTTCGCCGTAGTAGTCGAAGGAGTGCCCGCCGTCGGCCGTCGGTTCGACGACGAGGTGGACGGCGGTGCGCTCGTCGTGCTCGAGCACCAGGCTCTGCAACACCAGGCAGTCGCGCACGGCGGCCGGACCCGGACCGACCAGCTCGGCCGCGGCGGCGAACGCGGCCTCCAGGTACACCCCGATGTTGATCACCGGTAGACCGTCGACCACGCAGTCGCCCAGGCACGGGTGCGCGGCGGCGTCGAGCACGGACTCGAACTGGACCAGGTCCAGGGGCGAGGGAACGCGCCTGCCGAGCAACCTCGTGGGCGCGGCGGGCGCGGCGGGCGCGGCGGGCGCAGCGGGCACGGCAGGCACGGTGTTCGCGGTGGTCGGCGCACTGGGGGTGAACCAGTGCCGCGAGCGCTGGAAGGGGTAGAGCGGCACGTCGACGCGGGTGCGGGCCCGGCCCGCCTCGAAGCCCGCCCAGTCGACCGCGACCCCGGCGACGTGCAGCGCCCCGAGGCTCTCCAGCATCACCTGGGCGTCGCTGTGCTGGGGCCGCAACGAGGGCAGGAACGCCATCGGCTCACCTGCGGGGGCGAACCGCTTCGCCATGCCCGTGAGCGTGGGCGCGGGTCCGATCTCCAGGAAGGTCCGGTACCCGAGGTCGAACAGGGTGCGCATGCCCGCGTGGAAGTCGACCGGCCTGCGCACGTGCGCGCGCAGGTACTCGGCGCTGTACACGCCTTCGCCGCGCAGCACACCGCCGTCGAGGTTCGACACCAGCGGGATCCGCGCCGCCCGGAAGTCCGCGGTGGACGCCTCTGCCTCGAACGCGTCGAGCATCGGGTCCATCAGCGGCGAGTGGAACGCCCGGCTGACAGTGATCGGCTTGGTGCGGATGCCCTGCTCGGCCAGCAGTGCCACCGCCGCGGCGACCGCGCCCTCCGCCCCGGAGATCACGACGCTGTCCGGCCCGTTGACCGCCGCGAGGGCGAGTTCGGCGATGTCGGCGATCAGCGGCGCGACCCGCTCGGTGCTCGCGAACACGGCCGCCATGGCGCCGCCGGTGGTCAGGTCTTGCATGAGCGCGCCCCGGCGGGCGGCCAGCCGCGCGGCGTCGGGCAGGTCGAGCACGCCCGCGACGCACGCGGCCACCAGTTCGCCGACGCTGTGGCCCAGCACGGCCGCGGGCTCGACGCCCCAGGACCGCCAGAGCCGCGCCAGCGCGTACTCCACGGCGAACAGGGCGGGCTGGGTGTAGCGGGTCTGGTCGACCAGGCCGACCTCCAGCGGGTCGAGCACCGACCGCAGCGGCCTGCCGAGCAGCGGTGCGAGGACCGCGTCGCACTCGTCGAGGGCGGCCCGGAACACCGGCTCGGTCGCGTTCAGCTCACCGGCCATGCCCGCGTACTGGGCGCCCTGCCCGGTGAACAGGAACACCACCTCGGTCCGGGACCCGGCGGGCACGTAGCCCTGGCGGGCGGCCGACACCGTCGCACCAGCGGTGACCTCGGTGAGCGCGGCGTGCACCTCCTTCGGGGTCGCCCCCGCGACGGCGAGCCGGTGCGCGAAGGTGGCGCGACCGGTGTTGGCGGTGCGGCAGACATCGGCGAGCTCGTCATCGGCGGTCTGGGCGAGCCGGTCGCGGTAGCGCTCGGCCAGGGCCGTCAGCGCGGGCAGCGACTTCGCCGACAAGGTCAGCAGGTGCGCGGCGCGCTCGGGAACGGTCCCGCCCGGGCGCTCGGCCAGTGGCGCCTCGGCGAGGACGACGTGGGCGTTGGTGCCGCTGGCACCGAACGAGCTCACCCCCGCCACCCTCGGCTCGGGCCCGCGCGGCCACGGGGTGAGCGCGGTGGGGATGCGCAGCGCGAGGTCCTCGATGCCGATCTCGGGGTTGACCTCGGTGAGGTGCAGGTGCGGCGGGATCTCGCCGTGGTGCAGCGCGAGGGCGGCCTTGATCAGCCCGGCGATCCCCGCCGCGGGCTCCAAGTGGCCGATGTTGGTCTTGAGCGACCCGACCCAGACCGGGTCGGCGCCCGCGCGGTCGCCGAGGACGGCGTCGAGGGCGCGCAGCTCGATCGGGTCGCCCAGGGGAGTGCCGGTGCCGTGCGCCTCGACGTAGCCGACCTGGTCGGCCCGCACACCCGCCGCGGTGAGCGCCTCACCGATGACGGCGCGCTGGGCCACGGCGTTGGGCACGGTGACGCCGCTGCTGCGCCCATCCTGGTTGACCGCGGAACCGCGCACGACCGCCCAGATCCGGTCGCCGTCGCGCTGCGCGTCCGAGAGCCGCTTGAGCACGACCACGCCGCACCCCTCGCCGCGCACGTAGCCGTCGGCGGCGGCGTCGAAGGTCTTGCAGCGCCCGTCCGGGGCGAGCATGTTCGCCTTGGACAGCACCACGAACCACTCCGGCGAGAGCAGGACGTTGACCCCGCCCGCCAGCGCCATGGACGTCTCGCCCGAGCGCAGGCTCTGGCAGGCCAGGTGCAGGCCGACCAGGGAGGACGAGCACGCGGTGTCCACCGACAGGCTCGGCCCGGACAGCCCCAGCCAGTAGGACAGCCTGCCCGCGGCGAAGGTGGAGGCGCTGGTGGTCAACGCGTGCGCCCGCAGCTCCGCCGGGTCGACCTGTTGCATCTGCAGCTGGCCGTAGTCGTTGTTGGTGACCCCGAGGAACACCCCGGTCCTGCTCCCGGCGAGGTCGTCGGGCCGGATCCCGGCGTCCTCGAGCGCTTCCCAGCCGACCTCCAGCACCAGCCGCTGCTGCGGGTCGAGGGTGGCCGCCTCCTTGGGCGAGACACCGAAGAACGGCGCGTCGAACTGGTCCACATCGGACAGCAGGCCCGCGCGCTTGGTGTAGGTCCGCCCGGGGGTCTCCGGTGCCGGGTCGTAGAACCGCCCGGTGTCCCAGCGGGAGTCCGGCACCTCGGTGATCGCGTCGCCGCCGGAGCGCAGGAGTTCCCAGAACGCCGCGGTGTCGGCACCGCCGGGCATCCGGCAGGCCATGCCCACGATCGCGATCGGCTCGGACCTGGCCCGCTCGGCCTCGGCGATCCGCGCGCGCAGCTTGCGGATCTCCACCACGCTCTGCACCAGCAACTGGTGCCGGTCGTCGGTCTCGGGCGCGGTCATCGGGTGCTCCCTGCTGCGCGTGCGGCGCGCACCTCGGCGGCCAGGATGGCCAGGAGTTCGGCTTCGGTCAGGTCGTCGGCGAGCGGCTCGGCCACCGGTTCGGGCACGCGGGTGGGCGCGGGCTCCGATCTGGGCACAGCGGGCACAGTGCCCACATCGGGTGTGCTGGTCGGGTCGAGCAGGTCCGCGAGGTGGGCGGCCAGGCTGTCGGAGGTGGGATGTTCGAACATCACCGTCGCGGGCAGCTTGCGCCCGAACGCGATCTCCAGGCGGGCGCGGACCTGCGCCGCCAGCAAGGAATCCATGCCCAGCTGGAAGAAACCGGCCCCCGGGTCGACGCGGGCCCGGTCGAGCTTGAGCACGGCGGTGACCGCGTCGAGGACGGTGTCGTGGACCTGCTCGCGCCGGGCACCCCCGTCTGCCACCAGCGGGCGCGCCGTCGGTGCTTGAGCGACCACCGGGGGCCGGGTGAGCGGCGCACCCTGGACGTGGCGCGGTCCGGACTCGCGGAACCAGAAGCGCTCCCGCTGCCACGGGTAGCCGGGCAGCGACACCACCCGCCCGGACGCGGGGAACAGCAGGTCCTGGTCGACGGCGACCCCCGCGCACTGAAGCGCCGCCAAGCCCATCAGTGTGGCGCGGTCCTCGGGCTCGTCGCGGCGCATCGACGGGATCAGCACCCCGGCCCGGTCGGTGGCCTCGAAGCCCTGTTCCACCGCGGAGAGCAGGATCGGGTGCGGGCTCATCTCGACGAACACGCCGTTGCCCAGGTCCATCAGCCGCGTCACCGCGTCCCAGAACAGCACCGGCTCGCGCAGGTTGCGCACCCAGTACCCGGCGTCGAACTCGGTGCCGACGCACACCTGGCCGGTGACCGTGGACAGGATCGGGACCGTGGCCCGCGTCGGCGCGATCGCGTCCAACTCGGTCAGCAGGTCCTCGCGCAGCGGGTCCATCTGCGGGCTGTGCGAGGCCACGTCGACCCGCACCGGCTTGCAGAACACGTTCCCGGCCCGCAGCGCGGTCGCGATCTCCTCGAGCGCGGCGGGATCACCGGACACGACGGTCGAGGTGGGGCTGTTGCACACCGCGACCGACACCCGGTCGCGGTAGCCCTCGAGCAGGGCGTCGGTCTCGGCCATCGGCAGCGCGACGACCAGCATCGATCCCTGTCCGCTGACCCGGCGCAGCAGCCTGCTGCGACCGCAGATGACGCGCACCGCGTCCGCCAGCGACAGCGCGCCCGCCACGTGCGCGGCGGCCACCTCACCCATGCTGTGGCCCACGACCGCGGCGGGTTCGACCCCGAGCGAGCGCCAGCGCGCGGCCAGTCCGACGCCGATGGCGAACAGCGCGGGCTGGACGAGGTCGATGCGGGTCAGCTCGTCGTCGGCGGCGAACACCTCGGCCATGACCGGGTGCCCGACGTAGTCGCGCATGGCGTCGTCGACCTCGGTGACCGCGGTCCGGAACACCGGGCACCGCCGCATCAGCTCGCGGCCCATCCCCGCCCGCTGGGAACCCTGCCCGGGGAAGACGAACACGACGCCGTGCTCGATGCCCGCCTTGGTCGACCCCGTGACGACGGCAGTGGGCCCCTCGCCCGCCGACCACTCGTCCAGCCGCGCCGCGGCTTCCTGCGCCGTCGCGGCCACGACGGCGCCGCGGTGCTCGTACTGGGTCCTCCTGCGGGCCGCGGTGAACGCGATGTCGCGCAACGGCGCCGGGTCGTCTGCCAGGTGCTCGCGCAGGGCAGCGGCGGCGGCCTGGCGGGCCTGCGGTGTGCGGCCGGAGAACGGGATCAGGAACGGCCCGTCGGTGACCGGCTCCGCGGCGTCGGTGGCGGGCGCCTGGCCGAGGATCACGTGCGCGTTGGTGCCGCCCGCGCCGAAGGAGCTGACCGCCGCGTGCCTGTGCTCGTCGTCGACCGTCCACTCGCGAGTCCGGGTCGGCACGAACAACCTGCTGCCCTCGAGCGAGATGTGCGGGTTGAGCGAGTCGAAGTGCAGGTTCGGGGCGATGCGGCGGTGGTGCACGCTCAGCGCGGCCTTGATCAACCCCACGATGCCCGCGCCCGCCTCGACGTGACCGAGGTTGGTCTTGACCGAGCCGAGGGCGCACGGCTCGCCCGCGCCGCCGTAGACCTCCGCGAGAGACTCGACCTCGATCGGGTCACCGAGCGCGGTGCCGGTGCCGTGCGCCTCCAGCAGCGTCACCTGGGCGGGCTCGACGCGCGCGGCGAGCAACGCCGCCTCGATGACCTCGCGCTGCGCCAACCCGTTCGGCGCGGCCAGCCCGTTGGTGAGCCCGTCCTGGTTCACCGCTGAGCCGTTGACCACGGCCCAGATCCGGTCGCCGTCGGCCTCGGCGTCGGAGAGCCGCTTGAGCACGATCGCGGAGACACCTTCGGCGCGGACGTAGCCGTCGGCGCGCGCGTCGAAGGTCTTGCAGCGACCGTCCGGGGCGAGCGGGAGGCCCTTGGCGTGGGCCATGGTCGCGATCGGCGAGAGGATGAGGTTCATCCCGCCGACGACCGCGGTGTCGGTCTCCCGGCTGCGCAGGCTCTGCACCGCCAGGTGCACCGCGACCAGCGACGACGAACACGCCGAGTCCATGCTCAGGCTGGGCCCGCGCAGGTCGAGCAGGTAGGAGAGCCGGTTGGCGATGGCGCAGGAGAGCCCGCCCATGATCGTGTACGGGTCGATCTCGGTCGGGTCGGCGAGCTGCAGGTGCAGGTAGTCCGTGCAGTTCGTGCCGACGAACACCCCGGTGGCGCTGCCGCGCAGTTGCGCGCGGGTGCGACCGGCGTCCTCTAGCGCCTCCCACGCGACTTCCAGGAACAGCCGCTGTTGCGGGTCCATCCGCTCCGCCTCCCGCGGCGAGATGCCGAAGAAGTAGGGGTCGAACTCGTCCACGCCGTCGAGGAAACCGCCGTGCCGCAGCGACATCCGCCCGGGCACCGCGGGGTCCTCGGCGTAGAACTCCTCGACGTCCCACCGGTCGCCGGGGACCTCGGAGATCGCGTCTCGCCCCTGTTCGAGCAACCGCCAGAACGACTGCGGCGAGCGCACCCCGCCGGGCAGCCTGCAGCCGATGCCGACGATGGCCATCGGTTCCCGCTTGGCGTTCTCCAGTGAGTCGATCTTCGCGCGCAGTTCGCGGATCGCGGCGAGCGCCTTGCTCAGGTGGCCGTCACTCATCTCAGATGGTCTCCAAGCGCTGGTATAGCTCGGCGATCTCGCGGTCGAGCAGTTCTTCGGCGGTCAGGTCCAGGCCGCCGAAGGCGGGCTCGGGCTCGGTGACGAGCTCCATCGGCTCGGCGGCCGACCGGACCGGCACCCCGATCCGGTCGAGCAGCATCGGCGCCAGTTCGCGGGTGGTCGGGTAGTTCCAGACGACGGTGGCCGACAACCGGGTGCCGAACCGCTTCTCCAGCCGGTTGCGCAGCTCCAGCGACATGATCGAGTCGATCCCCAGCGCCTTGAGCGGGCCGTCCGGGTCGATCCGCGCCGCGGGCAGCTTGGCCACCTCGGCGACGCACTCGCGCACCATCAGCTCGGCGGCGGTCGGCCGGTCGTCGAGGTCGAGCAGGCACAGCTGGTCGCGCGCGGACAACGCGGCCGGGTCGGTCGCGGCCCTGGTCTCCGCGCGTGCCAACGTGATCCCGATCGCGCGCACCAGCGGCGCGCCCTCGACGTCGGCGAGAGTCAGGTCCGCGCCGCGCACCAGCGCCCCTGGCCTTCCCGGTGCCACGTCGCGCCGGTGGACGAGCACGCGTTCGATGTGCTCGCAGTCGAATCCCTCCCCGGCCTGAGCGGCCACCCCGCGCAGGGCCGAGGCGAACGCGGTCGCGATGTCCGCGCGGCCGGTGCCCGCGCCTGCGGTGACCTCGATGACCTCGACCGCTGCCGAGGCGACCTCGGTGGTGTCCGCGCCGTCGCGGGCGAACACCCGGACGGTGGCGTGCTCGCCGGTGCGCAGGACGACGGTCTGGAGCAGGCCGGGGCCGACCGGGCGCGCCGTCAGGTCGGACAGCTCCACCACCCCGGTAGGGAAGGTCTCGGCCACCGCGGCGAGCACGACCTCCATGACCCCGGCTCCGTCGCGGGCATCGCCGTGCGCCCGCTGCCAGTAGGAGGCCCCGGGGTCGATCGGGGAATCGAGCCGCTCCCCGAGCACCGGGTGACCACCGGCGCCGACGCCGCGCGGCGCACCCGGTGAGCCGATGTGGTCGAGCCAGAACCGTTCCCGCTGCCACGGGTAGGCGGGCAACCGCGTGCCGAGCCTGCCGGGCGTGCGCATCGCCGACGGCACGCCCAGCACGGTCAGGCCGCCGAGGGAGTCGAGCATGGTGGCCCGCTCCGGTTCGGCGCGCCGCAGCGACGGGAACACCGCGGCCACCGCGTCCGCGTCGGCGATGACCTGCTCGACCGCCGGGAGCAGGATCGGGTGCGGGCTGATCTCCACGAACGCGGTGGTCCCGGCGTCGAGCATGGCGCGCACCTGGTCGCCGAAGAGCACCGGCTCGCGCAGGTTGTCCACCCAGTAGCCCGCGTTGAGGTCCGCGCCGTCGGTGACCCGACCGGTCACCGTGGAGTACACCGGGACCCGCCCGCGGCGGGGGGTGACCGGCCGCGCCAGCTCGAGCAGGTCCGCTCGCAGCGGGTCCATCTGCGGGCTGTGCGAGGCCACGTCGACCTTGACCCAGCGGTGGAAGACCCCGTCGCGGGCCAGACCCGCGGCGATCTCGCGCAGCGCCTCGGGGTCCCCGGACAGGACTGTCGCGTTCGGACTGTTGTTCACCGCGACCGAGACCGCGTGCTCGTATCCACTGAGGACAGAGGCGGCCTGCGCCATGGTGAGCTCGCAGGCCAGCATCGCGCCGCGACCGCTGACCCCGCGCAGCAGCGCGCTGCGCCCGCAGATGATCCGCACCGCGTCGGCCAGGCTGATCGCGCCCGCCACGTGCGCGGCCGCGACCTCACCCATGCTGTGGCCGACCACGGCGTCCGGGGTGACTCCCCACGAGCGCCACAGCTCCGCCAGCGCGACCTGGACGGCGAACAGGGTGGGCTGCACGACGTCGATCCGGTCCATCGCGGACCCGGGCCCGGTCAGCTCGTCGAGCACCGACCAGCCCGCGTACTCGGCGATGGCCGCGTCGACCCGGCGCAGCGCGGCGTGGCAGGCGGGCTCGTGGCGCAGCAGCTCGCGGCCCATGCCCGGCCACTGGGAACCCTGGCCGGGGAAGACGAAGGCGATCTTCGGCCTGGTCGCGCTCGCGCCGACGCGCACACCGGCGGCGTCCCCGTCCGCCCCGAACGCGGCCAGCGCGGTCGCGACCTCGGCCGTTGACCGGCCGACGACGGCCAATCGGTGCTCGCCGTCGGCGCGGCGGGCCGTCGCGGCGGCGAAATCGGCCAGGGTGTCCCGGGTGGTTGTCGTCTGGGCTGTCGTTGCCCTGGGTGTCGCTGCGGATGTCGTCGCCGCGGATGTCATCGTTGTGGCCACCCGGGACGCGCGTTCGCGCAGGGCGGGCAGGCACCGCGCGGAGAGGGTGAACAGCTCGTCCCGCTCGGCTGCGGGTGTGCCGAGACCGAGGGCGGCGAGCTCACCCAACGGGTCGGCGGCACCGTCGCGGCTCATCGTGGCCACCGCGGTCGGCACGATCTGCCGCAGGGCGCTGCTCAGGATCGGGTTGGCGCTGATCTCGACGAACACGCCGTGCCCGGCTGCGAGACCCTCGACGGCCCGGTGCAACCGGATGGGGCTGCGCAGGTTCTCGGCGAAGTAGTCGCCGTCGACCGCGCGCCAGTCCACCGGTTCGCCGGTGACCGTGGAGATCATCGGGATCCGGCCGGGACGCGGCTGGACGCCCGCCCCGGCGGCCCGGAACTCCGCGAGGGCGCGGTCCAGCTCGGGGCTGTGCACCGCGACGTCGATGCGGACCATCGCGCACCGGACACCCTCGGCCTTGAGCACGTCGAGCACCGCGCCGAGCGCGCCTGCCGACCCGGAGAGCGCGCTCGAGCGGGGACCGTACTCGGCGGCGACCACGACGTCCGGCCCGGTGAACCGGGCCAGGTCGACCGCGGGCAGCTCGACGGCCGCCATGCCACCGCCGGTGCCCGCCACCCGGGCTTGCGCGCGGCTGTAGAGGTGGACCAGGCGCGCGCCGTCGGCGAGGTCGAGCACGCCCGCGAGCACCGCCGCGGTGATCTCGGCGAAGCAGGCGCCGACCACGGCGTCGGGTCGGATCCCGCAGGAGTCCAGCCAGCGCGCGATGCCGTACTGGATCGCGAAGGCCATCGGCTGGGCGATGTCGACCGCGTCACCGGCGCCGTCGTCGGCCGCGAACATCCGCCGCCGCACCGACCACCCCAGGTGCGGTGCGAGCGCGGCGTCGCAGTCGGCGAGCGCGGCGCGGAACTCCGGTTCGGCGCGGAACAGGTCGCGCCCCATGCCCGCCCACTGCTGCCCGTGCGGGGAGCACACGAACGCCACCCGGGGCGCCTCGACCGGCGCGGCGACCGGTCGGGGAGCGGGTGCCGGGTCGTACCAGCCGCGCAGGACGACGTGGACGTTCGTGCCGCCCCAGCCGAAGGAGCTCACCCCGGCGACCGCGGGCCGTTCGTCGGGCCACGGTTCCACCGCGACCGGGACGCGCAGGCCGAGGTCGTCGAAGGCGATGTGCGGGTTCGGCCGCTCGAAGTGCAGGTTCCCCGGGATCTCCCGGTGCCGCAGGCACAGCGCGGCCTTGATGAGCCCGGCGACCCCGGCCGCGCCCTCCAGGTGGCCGATGTTCGACTTCACCGACCCGATCACCAGCGGCCGCTCCCGACCCGCGCCGAGCACCGCGCCGAGCGCGGCCGCCTCGATGGGATCGCCCAGTTGCGTGCCGGTGCCGTGGGTCTCCAGGTAGTGCACGTCGGCGGGCGCGACACCCGCGTTCGCGTACGCGTCGCGCAGCACCTCCTGCTGGGCGAGCGGATTCGGTGCGGTGAGGCCGTTGCTGGCACCGTCGTTGTTCGCCGCCGAACCCGCGATCACGCACCAGACCTCGTCGCCGTCGGCCAGCGCGCGCGACAGCGGCTTGAGCACCACGACGCCGCAGCCCTCGCCGCGGCCGTAGCCGTCGGCGCGGGCGTCGAAGGACTTGCAGCGCCCGTCGGGCGAGAGCCCGCCGAACCGGGTCAGCGCGACCGTGGTGGCTGGGCTGAGCAGCAGGTTCACCCCGCCCGCGACGGCCATCGCCGATTCGCCCAGCCGCAGGCTCTGGCACGCGGTGTGGATCGCGAACAGCGAGGCCGAGCACGCGGTGTCCACCACGACGCTGGGCCCGCGCAGGCCCAGCGCGTAGGACACCCGGTTGGCGATCATGTTGACGGCCCGCCCGGTGGCCGAGTGCGCCGCGGTGTGCTCGGGGGCGAGTCCGGCCAGGTCGGCGTAGTCCCGCCAGATGGCGCCCGCGAACACCCCGGTCCGGCTCCCCGCCAGCCGCGCGTCGGCGACCCCGGCGTTCTCCAGCGCCTCCCAGGCGACCTCGAGGAACAGCCGCTGCTGCGGGTCCATCTCCTGGGCCTCGCGCGGCGAGATCTCGAAGAACAGCGGGTCGAACTCGTCCAGCGGCTGCGCCAGCAGCGCTGCCTGGTCGGTGGCCATGGTCGCCGGGTCGGTCGGCCAGCGGTGCGCGGGCACCGGTCGCACCGCGTCCACGCCGCCGCGCAGCAGGTCCCAGAAGCCGTCGGGGTCGTCGGCGCCGGGGAAGCGGCAGGCCATGCCGATCACCGCGATGGGCTCGTCGGCACCCGGGCGGGCGGTCGCGCAGGCGCTGGTCACCGCGGCGCTGGTCACGGCCGCGCCGTCGCGGACGAAGGCGGCGAGGGCGTCGACCGAGGGGTAGGCCCACAGCGCGGAGACCGGCACCGCCGCGCCCAGCTCACGCGAGAGCGCGGCGGCCAGCTGGGTCGCGCGCAGCGAGTCCAGGCCGAGCTCGGCGAACCGCGCGGCGGGATCGACCTCGGCCGCCGGGCGGTCGAGCAGCTCGGCGACTGCTTCCCGCAACCAGGCGTGTAACGGGACCGGCTCCACATTCACTCCAGTGATCGAAGGCAGGCGCCGACCAGCGGCGCGGCAGATTCACGGCAGGAACAAGCAAAATCGCTCGGGCGCGCGGCGATGTGCGTACCGTCCCGGTGGGGGACGTGGACCGCGCCATGGGCAGCTCAAAGATGACTATCCGTTGATGAAAATGTCCCCCGGTGGCTCAGTGTGCGCGGAGGTCCGCCCATTCGGGGTGTCCCACCACCCCGGATGTCGCACCGTTGTCGCGCTCTGCGACGAAGTTACCCACCCCGGCCAAAACGGTCAAGCGACTTGACTATATTGCGCCGTTCGGTGGTGTGGGCCGTCCCGCCGCCAACGGCGGATCCGGTCGCGATCGCCGTGCGGCACGGGGATGGCGAACGTGGACCCGAATGGGCGAATCATCGTGATCGCACACCGAACCCGGCGTGCGGGGATCGTCGGGGGAGTGGCTCGCCCGAACTCGAGTGCGCTCACCCGGCGCGGGTGGGTCCGCCCCCACAACTAGTCAAGCGACTTGACTAGTTGTGGGGGCGCCGGCAGCCTTCGAGGGGACAACTAGGAGGAGGTCCGCATGTCGTTCGTCAGTCACACGGTCGAGACCGCGCCCGAGGGTTCCAAGCCCATGGTCGAGGGTGCGCGGAAGAAGTTCGGTTTCATCCCCTCGCCCGTCGCGCGGATCGCTGAGTCGCCGGAGCTGTTGGCGACGTTCATGGGCAACACCGCCGCGTTCGACCGGTCGTCGCTCGACGCGCTGCAGCGCGAGGTCGTCATCATGGCGATCGCGATCCGGGTCGAGTGCCACTACTGCGTGGCGCTGCACTCGGCGACGATGACCCGCCAGTCGGTCGACGGGGAGGTCATCGGGGCGCTGCGCGAGGGCAAGCCGCTGGCCGACGCCAAGCTCGAGGCGCTACGGCAGTTCACCACCGCGGTGCTCGCGACCAGCGGCGGGGTGTCCAAAGAGGACCTGGAGGCGTTCTTCGCCGCGGGCTACGACCAGCGCAACGCCCTGGACGTGGTGCTCGGCGTCGGCACGTACACGCTGTCCACGTTCGCCAACCGGTTGACCGAGGCCCCGCTCGACGCCCCGTTCGAGGCGCACCGCTGGGAGCCTCACCACACCGGGCGCAACGCCACCGCCTGACCGGACGCGGTGACGATCCGCTGGAGATCGGCGCGCAGGTGGTCGACCTGATCGGCTCCGATCAGGTCGACCCAGCGCGCCTCGATCTCGTTCCAGCGCCGCACCACGCTCGCCACGCAGGCCCAGCCGCGCGGCGCCAGCACGACCATCCTGCTGCGACGGTCGGTCGGGTGCGGCCTGCGCTCCACGTAGCCGCGCGCCTCGAGCTCGTCCACCAGTTGGACCGCGGCCTGCTTGGTCACCCCGAGGTGCACCCCCAGTTCGACCGCGGTCGCCCCCGCCTGGCGGTGCGAGAGGTACTGGAAGACGAAGCCGTGCGCGGGCCGGACGTCGTCGAACCCCTCCGCGGCAAGGGACTCGTGCACCTCGTCCATGACGGTGCGGAACGCCATGGCCAACAAGGCGGGGATCTCGGCGGTCAACACCTCTCCTTTGGTCAAGTGCCTTTACTTTATGTGCCGCCCCGCCCATGCGCACCACCGCCGCCCGCCCCGTCCCGAATTCTGATACGGGCCTTGACAACCCGCCCGCCGCGTAGACGATCACCATTCCGTTCTGAAGTGGATGATCAGGCGGCTGACCGACAGCGCCGTCGCGGCGAACCCGTGCCGGAAGCTGGGGATCACCGTCAACCGTCGGCCCGAACGCGCCCCCGCGACACCGACCCGCGTCGAGGTGGACGCTAGGTATCCGATTACTCGCCGTCACCACGCTTCGACGGCGCGGGCGCCGACGGACCGCACCTGCCACCCGAGGGGGAGCGAAGCCCGTCTCAATCGCGGTGGGTGTGGAACTTGCGCGGGTGTCGCGACGTCCCCAGGGGTGAGTGGGAAGGGGGCTCGGTGACGACTTCACGGGTGGGTTCGGTGGATGGGTTGCGGTTCGAGGAGCTGGGGTTGCTCAGCGGCGGGCCGGGGCGGGCGGCTGAGGTGGCGATCGTCGCGATGCTCGATGCCAATGTGCTGCGGATATCGCGTGGGGGCGCGGTTACCGCGATCAGCGGGCCGACCGAGCAGTGGACTTCGTTGGAGCGCAGTGTGCGCCGGTTGACGCCGCGGACGTTGGGGAGCCTGGTTCGCGCGGGAGCCGAGAGCAAACCGATCACGAGACTGCGGGACGGGCTGGTCGAGCGCGGCTACCTGCGGTCCGCGCAAGCACGGCGCAAGGCGCGGTGGACGCGGTGGCTGGTGCTCGCGGTGGCCTGCGCGGCGTTCGGGGGCCTGCTGTTCACCGAGTTGCCCATGCTGGCGGCGTGCGTGGTCCTCGGCGCTGGGTTCGTGGCGGCGGCGGTCGTACAGCGGGGTGAACTGCCGCTGACTCCAGCCGGGCGGGCGGCGGTACGGGAGGTGTGGACATCGGCGGTCAGGTCGAAGCAGCGGCTCCCGTTGGTCGCCTCGCTCGGGTTGAACGGGACGATCCAAGGGCAGCCCGTCTGGGAAGCCTTGGACTTGGACCCGGTCGCGGCGTCGACGTTGGAGCGGCGGCCCAAGAACTCCTCAGGTAGCTCCGGTGGGTGCGGGAGCTGCTCGGGTTCATCCTGCAGCGGCGGCGGCGACTCGTCCTGCGGCGGCGGGTGCGGTGGCGGCGGTGACTGAGGCTTTCCGCCTGCGTCAGGGATAGTGCGCCGAACGCTCGAATCCCGGTCGCGGGAGTCGGGTGCGGCCACCTGTGGTGACCGCACCCGACAGCACCGGTTCCCGGTCTAGCTTCGGACAGGTCCGGATTCGGTCAGCGGCTGACCAGTGGTGCGAACGCCGCGTGCACGTCGGCGTCGGTCGGCACGACCTTCTCCTTCACGTCGCCCACCGTGCTCGTGTTGAGGAACTCCGGGCAGGTCGCGCCGCCGATCTCCAGCGTGACGTCGGACAGCACCCGACCGCTGGTCAGCTCGATGGCGCGCACCGGGACCGCGATGCGGTGGAAGGACACCGTGCTGCGCCTGCGGAGCCCGCCGATCTCGATGTAGGGGCAGCTCTTCGCCACTGAGCCCTCACCGGATGGGCCCACGCACAGGACGACGGTGGCGTTCGCGACGTCGTCCACGACCCAACCGGCGGGCAGGCGCGCGGTGAACTCGCTCGAGCCCGCGACGTACGCGCGGCCCGGCGGCGCGTGCGGTGGCGCGGCCGTGTACGGGGGAGCGGCGTCGCAGTAGCGGGGCCTGCCGGTCGAGGTACCGAGCGCGGACCGCACGGCCGCCAGTTCGATCGCCCACTGGGCCTTCTGCGCGCCTTCCTTGGCGCGCGGTGTGAGTTCGTGGTTCGGGTACATCGCGACCAACGACTTGTACCGGGTGAGGGCTGGTTGCAACGACTGCCGCGCCAAGAGGCTGTCGGCACACGACAGCAGTGCCTTCGGCTGAAGGCCGGGCACGACGTCGGCAGCGCGGCCCAGCAGGTCGCCTTCAGGTCGGTGGTCGCGCAGCCACTGGGTGACGTCGGCGACCTCGCAGTTCTCGCGCTTGGGCAGCTCGGCGAGGAAGTCGTCCAGCACGTGGCGGACCACGTTGTCGTACGCCGGTTCGTCCTTCAGAAGACCCGCCAGACCGGTGAACCCCTGGTCCAGCGCGGCATGCCTACCGTTGAGCCCGGTCTTGAGCGACGCGGCGGACGCGGCAAGCCGCTGGCACGTAGCCGTGGCGTGCTCGCCGCGCGCGACGAGCGGGGGATCGGCGAGTCGGTGCGCGAAGGACAGCCGCGCCACCTCGGCGACGGACTTGTCGCAGTCACCACCATCGCGGGCGGCGTCGCTGTCGGACTCGATGCCCGCGGCGTCCACGCGCACCAGCGTCACGACCACCAGCACCGGCAGCACCGCGGCGACGCCGATCACGCGCTGCCGCCGCGGACTCGGCACCTGGCCGCTCTTGGCCGCGATCCGCCAACCGTGCCAGGCCAGGGCGCCCGCCCACAGCACGAGCACCAAGTGGAAGAACACGTTGCGGACCACGAGCGCGGAGACCAGCAGGTAGCCGATCGTGACCAGGAACGCGAGGACAGCGAGCCAACGCCTGCGCAGCAGGAGATAGCCGATGCCCAGCAGGGAAGCGTTGCCGAGCGCGGCGGCGAGCGGGTCGACGGCGGGCGGCGGGGTGGGCTCCGGCTGCGGCCAATGGACCGGTGCCGGGCCGAGCGGAACGTCTCCGACGGTCTCCGAACCGGTGCCCGCGGTGTGCGCGGCTGTCGGGGACTGCACCGGGATAGGGCCGGTGTCGGGCTCGAAAGGCGCCACGGGCTCGGTGTCGGCAGGCCGCGGGGTGGAGTCGGCGTCTGACTCCGAGTCCGCTGACTCCGAGTCCTCCGGACGGCGCTCGGAGCCGAGAGCGGACGGGGGTACGGCGACCGGCTCGCCACCCACCTCCCGCGGTCTCTCGTCGTGCGGCTCCCGCGGCGTGGTCTCGTCCACAGTCCTCCCCTTCACAGCGGGCCCCTCGTCGGGCCACAGCGCCCCACATAGTGGCGGGGCGGGCCGTTCGCGTGGGCCGCATTCGCACAGTCGTGACCAAACGTCGGGCAACCGGACCACTCCACCCGTCCGGGGCCGAGGCATAGCAGAACGGGCGGGGCGGGGCATATACCCCGTGGTCGTCATGATTTCTGTTAACTGGCAAGGGTTTCCCGACCTGCCCGGATCATTAGCATGAGGTGCACCGACACATCGGAGGCGGCATGTACCTCACCCGGGTCCGCAGGCGTCCGCTAGTCCTTATCGGCGCGCTGTTATCGGCTGCCGCGCTGCTCTCGGGGAATGTCACCGCGACCGCGGCTCCACCCGACCAGCCCGAGCACCAGTGGCAGTACAAACACTGGCCGCGCCAGCAGCCGTGGCAGCAGGCACGGGACGGGGCGCGGGTCGCCGCGTCCGACGGGTTGCCCGGGCCGATCGACCCGCAGAACTGGGTCAACCCCGACCACATGACGTGGGAGCGGGACTACCGGAGTATCCCCGGTACGAACTGGGCCGATCCGGCGGTCAAGGGCTCGAAGCGCACGGTCAAAGGCGCTTTGGTCCTGTTGGACTACCGCAACCAGCCCTTCGTCGTGACCCAGCCCGCGCGTTCGACCGTCTTCGGCAACCCCGGCACCGAGGCGCACGACGTCCCGCGCGCCCAGGTCGCCCAGTTCTACCAGGACTTCCTGAACAAGCCCGGCGCGCTCAACCGCGGTCACACCGTGCACGAGTACTGGATGGAGAACTCCGGCGGGCGCTTCGGGGTGGACCTGAAGGCGTTCGGCCCATACACCATGCCCGGCAAGGACCACGAGTACGGCATGGAGTTCCAATCGGGCACCGGCTGCCCGGCTGGCGACCGCTGTACCCGCGACTTGCGCACCGACGGCCGTGCCGCCTGGGTCGCCGCGGCCGGGTCGCAGGTCCCGGCCGGGTTCGACTTCATCTACTACCTGTCCGCCGGCCAGGACGAGTCCAGCACGTGGCAGGAGTTCGGGCCGATCAAGTTCGCTACCAAGGCGGACGTGCCCAGGGCGTTCGGCTCGCCCGACCCGGCATTGCCGAACTCGGCGCGCACCCGGTACGTGGACTGGACCTCGTGGGCGTCCGCGTCGACGTTGTGGCCCAACGCGGTCACCGGTTCGTCCACGCAGGCGGAGAGTTCGGGGCAGGGCGTGTTCGCCCACGAGCTGACCCACATCCTCGGTATCGGCGACAACTACGGGAATCCGTTCGGGAGCCCGCCGCGCCGGGACTACTCGGGGATCTGGGACATGCTCTCCCGCGGCGCGTTCAACGGCCCCGGCGGCCCGCACTCCCGCTGGGTCATCCCGGCCACCGCGGGTGCGTCGATGGGATCGCAGCACACGTTGCGCAACAAGCTGAAACTCGGCTTCCTCGACGAGGTCAACGTCCTGCGCCTGTCGCGAGACGCGCTGGCCCAGTCCGGCGCGGTGATCGCCAGGGTGACCGCGCGCGAGGTGCGACCGGGCGCGACTGGGCTCTCCGGCATCAACATCGTGCTCGACCGGGGCGACCTGTCCGCCAGGTGCGACATCCGCACCAACCCGTACTGCGACGGCGGCGGCTACCAGAACTACACCGTCGAGGTCGTGGACCGGATGGGATCGGACTCCTTCACCCCGGACTCCGGCGTCCTGCTGGCCAAGACCAAGAACACCGACGACGCCCCGTTCACCTGGGTGGTCGATGCCAACCCGCAGGACATCGGCATGACCGACTACGTGCTGCCGGACGGCCGCAAGGTCCCCATCACCATCGGCGACTACCGCCAGCTCTCCGACGCGCTGCTGCACGCGGGCACGGGGTCCGGCAGCGAGTACGAGTACGTCGATCAGGCCAACCGCCTGCACTTCTACGTGCTCGACATCAAGCGCGACGACAAGGGGATCTTGTCCTACACCGTCGCCGTCCGCTCGCTCAGCGGCGCGGGCCCGCAGAAGCGCGGGGTGCAGGTGCAGCCCACGTCCGCGCGCACCGGCCCGGACGGCGTGGCGACGTGTGTGTTCCCACTGTCCAACACCGGCACCGGCGCGAGGCCCGCCGGGCAGCACCCAGAGGACGTCAGCGCCTACCTCAACGGCGACGTCTACCGCGTCACAGCCAGAGACGACCGGCCAGAGTGGACGGTCGCCGTGCCCAACGCGCTGGCCACGGCGCAGTTCGGTGCGAACGTGCAGGTTCCGGTACACGTCAAGCGGGACAGCGGTTCCGGACCGGCGACGGTGACCTTGACGGCCACTTCGGAGAGCAACCCGAGCGCCACCACGACCACCACCTGCACCGTCGACGGCTGACGAGACTGCGGGGGCGGGCTGATCCGCCCGTCCCCGCGGCCTGCTAAGACCCCTTGATCCGTTCGACGAGTTCGTCGCGGAACGCCTGCGCCGCCTGGAACTCCGGTTCGTCACCGGTCGCCCGCTTCAACGCACCTTCCAGAATCTTCAACCCTTGGCGTTCGTCACCACGCGCATCGGCCTGCCTCGCGGCGTTCTCCATGGCTTTGGCGAGCACGGTCCGCGCCTCGGGTTCCTTGGTGGCCTCGTTGATCCGTATCCAGTTGCCACCCGGATCCACGACGGTGAACCCGGTGTACCGATCGTTGCGCAACCGCGGCCGGGTCATGCGCGGGATGCCGGAGATGAGCAGTTTCCCGTGCACAGACCGCATCCCCGCGGCGAAAGCCTCAAACAACTCACCGGTGTCCGCCACGATGACCAGACAGGTACTGTACGACTGCGCCGGGTCGTACCCGTCCATCCCGAAGAAGTGCAGATTGATGTCTTCCCTCCGCAACGCAACATACGGATTCGGCCGCACCTGCCGATAGGTGATCTCGAAGCTCAACATCTCGTAAAACGACGCGATCTCATCAACAGAAGAACAGGGCAAAAGCGGAATAGTCAGTTCGTTCGCCACCACCCGAAGCTAAGCCAAGCCCCGCCGAAACGACACGAACCAATTTGCTCAAGCGAACAACCCTCCGACGCCTTCCTCCCCGCAGGCCGTGGTGGTGGGCGCAATCAGGCGCCATCGACATCACAGCAGAGCGGTCGTGAGAGCGGGACGTCGACCGATTCGCCGTCTCCCATGCCTTCGCCGTGCTGCGACTGTTGCGCATGGTCGACCACGAGAAGATTGTCGAGATCCTTGCGTTGCGTCATCGACTCGCGGTCCTGCTTAGACAACTCGCTGATCAGCGCCCACGGCTGCGGCCCGAGGACAGGTGGCGACGCTTTCGTAATTGTCCGTAGGCAGATCAGTCTTCTCGAGTCTGGAGCTGATTGGCCCGCGCTGGCGGGCACTGGCTTGGGAGGCGCTGACTGCGGGTATGTGCCACCCCGGTGTGTGAGCTACAGGCGGGCAGTAACGGGTAGGTCGGCGGAGCTGTTGCGGCTACCCTCGCCCTCGAACGCAGCGAGTCCTGCGGCCAAGCAACTGGTGGACCTACCGACCTGGCTGTGGCTGACTGCCTCGTGGGCGCCGGTGCCGGGGGCTCGGTGACCGGGGCCGCGACACCGACCCCGGTTGCCCTGGGTAGTGGGCGCACGCCACCGAACTCTCAGTAGACATGAGGGTCAATGCTACCGATGTTGTGCCCAAGCGCAGCCAGCCAGCATTGGGCTCGGTACTCTTCGTGAACAGTCTCCACCATGAGGAGTGACGATGGTACGGCGCTGGGTGCTCGCACTGACGGCGGCTATAGGGGTCGTTCTTGTCAGCTTCGCCGTGCTGGTGTGGTACTTGGCCGAACAGGCACTGGGGCCAGCACCGGAGGTACGGACGTCGTCCCCGGCAGGCATGTCGGCGTGCGGATACCAGCCAGGGGTCACTGGCTGTGATCCGCCAGAGTTGTCGGCTGGGACGTTGGCGTTGATTGCTCTGCTGGCGATGGGCGGAGTGGGTGCGTTGACCGCCGTTGTGGTGGATATGGTGCGCTGTAGGCGGCTGCGGCGCGGGCATGTCGGCGTGGATCACGATTGATAGTCGGCGCTGTTTCTCCTTGTTCGCTTGCCCTGCGATGACAGACGACGTTTGCTGCGGCCAATGCACTAGGTGGGGCAGCTTGACCTCAAGGGGTCATTGCGCCACCGTGTTTGGCCAGTAGTTCGTTGAGTTTCTCGACTGGTTTGTACCAGTCGAGGGTCTGGCGGGGTCGTCCGTTGAGTTCGCGGGCGACCTCGTCGAGGTAGGCCTGGGAGTGGACCGAGAGGTCGGTGCCTTTCGGGAAGTACTGGCGCAGGAGTCGGTTGGTGTTCTCGTTCGTGCCGCGTTGCCACGGTGAGTGCGGATCGCAAAAGTAGACCGGCATCCCGGTCGCCATGGTGAACACCGCGTGGTCGGCCATTTCACTTCCCTGGTCCCAGGTGATCGATTTCCGAAGGAACTCGGGCAGGGTTTTCATCTTGTTCGCCAGTAACAACGCGACACGGTCCGCGGACCGGTCATGCGGGACCCGGATCAACATCACGAACCGGGTTTGCCGTTCCACCAGGGTCAGGATCTGCGACTTACACGCCGACCCGAGAATCAGGTCGCCTTCCCAGAAGCCGGGCACGGCCCGGTCCTCGGCCTCCTTCGGGCGTTCGCTGATGTTCACCATGCCCACGATCAGGTCGTGCCTGGGCCGCTTCGCCGATGGCGACACGCGTTTCGCCCGACCGGACCGCAGGGCCTTGTACATCATGGCCCGCAGCTCGCCTTTCCCCTGGACGAACAAGGTCCGGTAGATCGTCTCGTGGGACACACGCATCTCCGGCTCGGTCGGGAACTCCACCCGTATCCTGGTCGCGATCTGCTGCGGTAACCATCTCGCGTTCAGCCCGGCCATCACATAATCCCGCAACCTGCCCGACCGCTCCACCTTGCGAGATTTCGGACGCGCCCGCAGCACCTTCGCACGTTTCCCCGCCCTGGTCGCCCGATAAGCCAGCCGGCCGCCATTCCGGGCGACCTCCCGAGCAACCACCGAATGATGACGACCCAACACCCCGCCAATGAACCGAAAAGATCGGCTCGCCCGTAACTCCCGCGAAATCGTTTCCCGTTCCTCGGCACTCAACACCACACGACACGCCACAGACATGACCTCCGATCACTAGTACCCCGAGATCATCTCACGCCTGGCGCATCGACCCCTTGAGGTCAAGCTTCCCTAACACCGATGGCGTGATCATTCGTCCGCTCCGGTCCCCCCGTGCGGCACTGGCAGCATTCGAAGGTGATGATAACCCGTCTTGACGAGACCGCGTTGGCGGAACTCAGCCAACGCGCGCGCTGTGGAAGAGAGGCTGAGATCTGCCATGTGCGCGAGGTCCTGCTGGGTCAGCGGGATCGGGATGAGGATTGAACCGTCGTCGGCCGGTTGACCCCAGTTGTCGGCGAGATCACGGAGGATCTCCAAGAGTCGGTCCTTGCCCGTCTTCGCGGCCGCCGAGTGCCGTCCGTCCTCTTGCGCCAATACATGGACGGCGAGCGCCCGCATGACCTGACTCGCGAGAGCGCGGTTCGCTGCTACCAGGTCAAGGAATCGAGAACTGGTCAGGACGCTCGCCGCCACCTCGGTCACCGCGGTCGCTGTCGTGGAGCTACGCAGGCTGGCCATTGCTGCGGTCTCGCCAACGAGGGTCCCCGGGCCGCGGAAACCATGCGTCACCGTGAGGCCAGAGCCGGTCTTGCTGATCTTCACAAAGCCGCGGTCGACAAGTTGCACCGTGGTGCCTGGGTCACCTTCAACTGCGAGCGTATCGCCGCGACGATACTCACGGCGAGTGCTGTTCTCGTGCCACAGTGCAAGAACATCCCGTGTGAAGGTGACGGCATGACCCGATACGGGGGGTTGGACCGGGACCATTGTGAGCGCCTGCTCGATCTCGGCGCGCTTGGCCAACCACCTGGCTTCGTCACCTCCCCACTCGCGGGCCAAGGCCGCCACGACTTCACGACGGGGCAAGCGATCGCCCCGCAGCGCGGCGTAGAGGGTCGAGCGAGGAATCCCGGTCCGGGCGCCGATCTCACCGACGCTCCGCGTCCTGGCACCAGCAGCGTCCTGCAGCCTTCGCAGCGCTGCCGCGAACTCGGCCACTGGCCCAGCGGCGGGATCGATGGGCGTCGGCAACCTCGACATCGGCACCTCTTGTCTCGCTTAGTACCATCACTATACTAGTGCCGACTTGTTTCGCCCTTTGACACAAAGGAGCTGGGCTCATGGGAAGCGATCGCCCTACCCACCGCACGTTGCTCGTGCTGGTGGCGGTCCTGCTGGGCGTCATAGCGGGCCTGGTCACCGGCATCCTGTTGGTCGTGGGTGGGGTCGCGCTGGCGGCGGCGTTCTTGGGCGGCGGTGCGGCCCTCGGGGCGACCGTGCCTGTGGTTCTGGTGATCGAGAGGGAGCTGGGCTACCTCGACTAGTCGTGGGCTTCTTGGGGAAATTGACCACCAGGAAGTCGCGCAGCGCCGTTACCCGTGCTGGCTGGTGGCGGTCCGAGGGAACCACCAGGCAGAGGGGTGGTCCTGGATGTCGTGGTCGGGCAGTACTGCGGCCAGAAGGTTATCCTGACCCGCACCTCTGTGCATCGGGCTAGGAACACCGCCACCACGTCTGGCAGGACAGCGGCACCGGCATCCGGACGGGCGGCCGAGCGGACTATGCCGTGAGGGCCCTCGGGTGTTGGACGAAATCTCGGTGTGGGCTCTGCTCGGCCAGCGGCGGCACTTGCTCGAACAATGGCTGCTTCTCGCCGGGGGAGAGATGGATGGCTGGGGCGTCGTGGTTCGAATGCGCGGGACTGATCGCCAACACCAACTCACCCGACCGGTCGCCTAACTGCCGTCGTGGCACGGGCTCGTCCTGATGGTTCTGGCCTGCAGGCGTCAGCGCTTCGTACGGAGTCGCGGTGGTCGCTTGAATGTCCGTGCTTGGTCTCGACAAGCCAAGTCGACAGGCTGTCCTCGCCCGACCGCCGCGTGAGGCCAGCTACGCACCCGTAACGGATATCTGCCCTTCTTGGAACGGCCACAGGTGCGACGCGACGACCTAGTTGACGACAGGGTGACAGGGACGAGGCGAAGCATGCCAGACGTGGGCGTAAACCTCGACGGGGTCAAAGTTGAGCTCACGTCGGCACAACTAGCCGCGATCCGCGCTCGATGGCGTTCAATCTCTCTACCAGGGCCCCTGCCTCCTGATCGAAGATCGGGCTGGACTAGCGCTTGCTCCGACGGCTTGTTCGTCGCCGTTGAGGTCGGAGACTGTGCGGGCCAGGCGGCGGATTAGGTCTTGGGCGGTCCTTGGTGGTGGCAGGCATGCGCCTTCACATAACGCCTGATCGCGGCGCGTTCGGTCTCAACGGGCCATAGCGAGCCTGGGCTGTGGCGTAGCTAGGAAGGTCGGCGGCTGTCCTGGATGGTTTCCCGCGCTTCGCGCCGCAGTCAGAGCTGAACACCTAGGTCCGGTGCGAGACTGTTGGGGGGGGGGGGCATCGATGAAGGGTGGGTTCGCTGTGCCCGCGGAGGAGAAGTCGGACCGGTCGGGGGACGCCGAGGTGGTCAATCAGGTCATCGGCCACGAGACTGGATCGTCCAGGCACACACGATAAACGGGGACCTGCACCTCGGCGGTGGGCCTCCTACTGGCCGCCCTTTCGTCGACTGGCATCCGTTCGACTTGGATATCCACCGGGCCATCACGGTCGACCGGGACCTGCCCGACCTCCCCACGTATCTGCGCCGACGACACGACGACGAGTTGGCCGCGGCGCTGGATGAGGCGCGCTCGACGTTCATCGTGTTGACCGGGACGTCGTGCACCGGGAAGACCCGTGCGCTGTTCGAGGCCATCCTGTCCCACGACGAGCTGCGCACTTGGTCGCTGGTCTACCCGAGAACTCCGGGTGACCTGCTCGCGGTCGCTGCGACCAGACCGCGGCAGGGAACGATTCTGTGGCTCAACGAGACCCAGAACCACTTCGCGGGCCAGCGCGGAAGTGAGGCGGCTGCTGCGCTCCGCAGGATCCTGGAGTCGGACGACCCGCCGATCGCCGTCGGCACGCTGTGGCCGCAGCACTGGTCGCGGCTCGAGTCAGACAACTCGTCCGTGAGCGGACTGTTGACGCACAAGACGACTCGTGTACGAGTCGCCGACCGGTTCAGCGTGGCCGAGCAGGGCGCGGGCGCGGCGCTGGACCTGCGACTATCGATCGCGGCGTCGAAATCCGGTCCCGATCGCGCGGTCATCCAGACACTGACCGGCGGCCCGGCGCTCGTGGAAAGTTTCGAACACCCCGACGACGTGGAGGACCGTTTCGCCACGGCGATCATGTCGGCGGCGATGGACGCTAAACGGTTCACCTTCCGATCCCTATACACGTCGGCGTTTTTGGAACACGCCGGGGCGGGATATCTGCTCGGGAGCGACCGGATCGACCCTCCAGCGGACTGGTTCATTCTCGGCCTTCGCCGGGCGACTCGCC
This sequence comes from Actinokineospora diospyrosa, assembly GCF_024171925.1. Classification (GTDB taxonomy): domain Bacteria; phylum Actinomycetota; class Actinomycetes; order Mycobacteriales; family Pseudonocardiaceae; genus Actinokineospora; species Actinokineospora diospyrosa. The sequence continues at coordinate 58,399 of NZ_JAMTCO010000008.1, forward strand.
CCAGCCGGTTCGGCATCACCGCGCTCCGCGGTCGACGCAGCGCTCCAGGCCCTGGTCCCGCAGACGGGTTCGAGCTGCACGACTATCTCGACCAGCACGGTTTAATGGCCCGCGAGGTCGTGACGCTGCCGGATTCGCTCTGGGCCGCGCTCGCTGCACACACCACCGACCCTCGCGAGCGCCTTCGCCTGGTGAGACCGGCATTGGACCGGATGCGCTACGACAGTGCCCGATCCCTGTACGGCTCCGCGAACGACTGTTCGGTGTGGGAGAACCTGCGACTCATGGACGCTCTCATCGACCACGGCTGGATCGCCGAACTGCGCGCGGCGCTGAACCGCGTGCCGGACAGGCAGTTGCGAGTCTGGTTCGGCGACCCTGTCATGTTCGCGCTCAGGCGCTTAGAGGACCAGCGGCGCTGGCACGACCTCGAAGCCTGTCTGCGACTCTTCGCTCGCAAGCAGATCGAGGTCGAATGGGTTTATGTGACCCTGACGAAGGTGCTCGTCCGATGGGGGCGAGTCGAGGAAGCCAAGGCATTGGTCCACGAGCACCCGAGCGAACGGGCGAGGTCGGTCCTGGTGTCTGCGCTCGCTTCGGACGACAATGCAGCCGAGGCTGCATCGTTTGACAGCGGCCTTGACAACATGGACTGGTATGCAAGTCACTTGGCTTCGCTCGGGGACATCGAAGGCCTGCGCCAGTCGTCGTTGGTGGGCGCGTGTGAGCCCCTCTTCGACCTTCGGCTCCAACGCGGCGATGTCGCCGGAGCCCTCGAGGCACTCATGCCTGTCCCAGATTGGCCGAGCCTTTCCGCCCGCCGAATCCGACGCTGGCGGAATCGAATGGCTGACAAGGCGTCAGCCGCTCTCGTCGCATTCGAGGGCCTGGACTGGGCTATCGAGCAAGTGTGGAATGTCAGGAACTTCGACGCCACTATCAAAGTCGGTAGTGGTGATCACCTTCCCGGAGTCCTCCTCGTGCTCTTGGCGGATCTGCTCGCGGCGGCGGGTCGGTGGGACGATGCGTTGGATCTGATCGGTGCCGCACCAGACGCACACGCCGCGTGGCAGGCCAGACAGTTGGCCAAAGCGGGGCGACTCGACCGCCTGCGTGCTCTCGCCGAGGGCGGCGACGTGGAGGCCAAACAGGTGCTTGTGGATTTGCTCCTCTCACGGGGCGAGGTGGACGACGCGTTGGCCTTGTTGAGGTCTGACGGGTTTCAGCGCGCGACAGTCCTTACCAAGCACAAGCGGTTCGACGAGTTGCGGCGGCGGGCGGTCGTAGGAGACGAGTGGTGTTGTCGGGAGTTGGTCGCGCTGGCACAACAAGGGCGGTTGCCGGACGGGCAAGTGTTGCTTCAGCACGGACTTCGGTCGGACGGTCGAGCCGCATGGCCAGATGAGACCGGGTGAGTGTCATTCGTCGGGGGCGACGGCCTGGGGCGTCGGTGTTGTGCTCCGTTTCGGTGCTTTACACGGGAGGCAAGATCTCCAGCGTGGTCAGCGGCGTGGTCGCGGTCAACGGCGTTTGCCCCACGTGGTGCAGCGCACGTCGTTCATGGACGTTAGGAACTCGTCGACGTGACGGATCTCAAGCTGGCCAATGCGATGCCCATGTCTTGTATCCGGAGCATGGCTTCGTCAAGCCCGCCGTGAAACCGAGGACCCCGCCAACTGGGAACCCGACCGACCGATGTGGTTGCTGCACGGCACATCCGGGCCGGGCAGAAACCACCCGATCAGAAGACGACGAACGTGAACCCCGGTGTCGCTCCAGACGAACTTACCCTCGTCCAGTTTCACTGCGGTGGTGTAGACAGACCGGGTGTCGTTGTCGCACTTCTTGTGCGTCGTGTTGCTCAACCGGATGGCCCCCGGGAACACGAAGAAGTTCAGCGTCGCGGACACGACGCTGGTGTTCACGTCGAAGAGGGCGGTGAAGTTCAAGCAGTACTGGCCGGTGTCGACACGCCGGACTTGCTCAACGTTCCTGCCGCGCAGCAGATTGCCGTCCTTGTTGACCACGGCGGCGTAGGACGCGTAGGGCGCTAGCACCGGATTGTCGGCCGCAGCGGTCCCCGCCGTGGCGACCGTCGTGAGACCGGCGGCAAGCGCCGTCACCAACACGGAGATTCGTGTCCTGCCCAGCATCTTATCTTCCGTTCGTATCCCGATGTGCGCTCTCAGTTGATGACGAGGGTGAACCCGCTGTCGGCCCACGCCTTGGCGTTGTCGCAGAAGTTGGTGGCGTAGGTCGGGACCGCGATGAAGCGGTCCCAGTTCAGCGCCGCGGTCGTGGGGATTGCCTCCCCGGGCACGAGCCTGCTGTCGGTGAACGTGACGCAGTACCTGCCCACGTCCTTGCGGACGACCGAGTCCACCCAGTGCGGAACCGCCAAGTGGAGTCGCTTGAACCAGGCGCGGAGTCCTTCATCCCAGGTCAGGAAACCCCGATACCGGCGGCCGCTGCCGCTGCCGTCTGCCACAGATCGCCCTCGTCCTGGGCGGAGAGCACGTCCGGCGGCCGCCGCCTCCAGTTGCCGAAAGAGATCCTCGACTCGCTGGGAGCGGCCCTGCGACGCGGATATGCCGCTGCGGCGCTCGATGGGCTGCGGTTGCGCCTGGGAGTGTCGTTGAAGTTCACGGTCGAGGCCGTCGGTGACGACCAGGTGCGGCGGCCCCTGCACATGGTCGGCCACCAGGATCTGGGAACGCTGAGCCACGGCTTGGTCGACGCGCGTGTGCAGGTATATGAGAATGTTGGTGTCGATGACCGCTTCCAGCAGACTGGGCTTGTTGTCGAGGACCTCGGCATCCACCGTGAAGCTGAACACGAATGCGTGAATCCACACCAAAGGCCGCCGCCCGGCCCCGCGACCCGGGTCGTCTACCATCCCCAACGGACAAGGTAACCAGGAGAGGGACACGTGGGCTGGCTGATCCTCTTCCTACCGACCGCGGCCGTCTGGGTGGTTCTCATCGGTGCGCTCATCAACCACTCGGGTCCCATCGTCACGGTCCCGCTGGGCGTCGGCGCCCTCCTCGGCGCCTTCGCGATCCTCACCCAAGAGCCCTGGCTCCTGGTCCCCGTGGTCCTCGCCTGGGCCTGGGGCGTCGCCATGCTCGTCCGAGCCGAACGACGCACGCGATGACTGCGGGCGCACACCCCGGGAACTCGGCCGAATAGTGCGCGACATGGCCCGCGAAGAATCTCCGCGGGCCATGTCACCGGTGCATTACTTAGCGCGCAGGGGCGCCAAGGCTTGGCCCCAGGCGACGACCTGGTCGAGCAGTTTGTCCAGGGTCGGTGCGTGGTGGTCGCCGGGGGTGAGGTTCCCGTTGGCGTCAAAATCGGTGAACATCGAGAGGGCGACCTGGTCGCGCACGTCGGCGATGTGCAGTTCCGCGACCACCAGTCGCAGTTGCTCCACCGCGCGTGTCGCGCCGACCAGGCCGTAGCCGACGAAGCCCGCCGATTTGTTCTTCCACTCGTGGTAGAGGAAGTCGATCGCGTTCTTCAGCACGCCCGTGGTGCCGTGGTTGTACTCCGGGGTGACGAAGACGAAGCCGTCGTAAGAGGCCACCGCCTCGGCCCAGCGCTTCGTGTGGTCGTTGGCGTAGTCCGATCCCATCGCGGCCGGGACCGGCTCGTCCAGGTGCGGTAGGGCGAAGTCGGCGAGGTCGACGACCTCGTAGGTGGCGTCCCCGCGCTGGGTCGCCAGCTTGTGCACCCACTGCGCCACCGCCTCGCCCTTCCGGCCGGGGCGGGTGCTGCCGATGATGATGCCGATGCGCGTCATGTCGCCTTTCCTTCCAGGTGCCCTGCGGCCGCCGGAGTGTGTGGGATGGACCAACGATACCCAGCGGTTCGTTGGGTGTCCAACGATAACCCGGTCAGCGCGCCGCGGCGCGCTGCTCGCGGGTCAGCCAGACCGCCGCGGCCAGGGCCACCAGGGAGGCGCCGGTCAGCCACCAGAAGGTCTCGCGGAAGGCGGCCGGGTCCGTGGCGCCGTCGGACAGGATCACCACGAACAGGGCGCTGCCCAGCGCGCCGCCGACCCGGGACAGGATGTTGACCTGGGCGCTGGCGTCGGGCAGCTGCCGCTGGTCGACGCTGGCCAGCGCGGAGGACACCCCCGGCGAGCCCGCCAGCGCCATCCCGATCCCGCGCAGCACCTGCAGCACCTCGACCAGCACGAGGTCGGGCCGGGCGGGCAGCAGCGCCATCGCCACGGTGGTCGCCACGGTGAGAACGAGGCCCGCCACGGTGACCACGCCGCCACCGAAGCGGTCGTTGAGCCAGCCCGCCGCCGGGAAGGTGGCCGCCGCGCCGATGCTGAAGGCCATCAGCAGCAGGCCCACGTCCACGATGTCCGCACCGAGTTGGAGCTGGAAGTACAGCGGCATCACGACCAGGCCGCCGAAGAGTGACGCGCCCGCGAAGAACACCTCCGCCGAGGCCGCGGCGAACCGGCGGTTGGCGACCAGCCGCAGGTCCATCAGCGGCTCCTCGCTGCGCAGCGAGCGCCACCCGAAAGCCCCCAGTGCCACCAGGCCGATGACCAGCGGGATCCACGCCCGCGGTCCGCTCGACGAGCCGGAGATCTCGGTGAGGGCGTAGACGGTCAGCGGCAGGCCGATGACCACCAGGCCGAGTGCGACCAGGTCGAGCCGCCCGGCCTCGCCGCGCTCGCCGCGGGGCAGGTGGCGCAGCGCCAGCAGGAGGCCCACCAGGCCGATCGGCAGGTTGATCAGGAACAGCCAGTGCCAGGACAGGTTCGCGATGAGCACCGCGCCGAGCACCGGCCCGAAGGCGGGCGCCAGGATCGAGGGCACGCTGGAGATGGCGATGACCCGCCCCATCCGGCCCTTGCCCGCGACCTGGCCCAGGATGGTCATCCCGGCCGGGATCAGCAGCCCGCCCGCCACGCCCTGGACCACCCGGCCCACGACCAGCCAGATGATGTCCGGCGCGACCGCGCAGAGCCCGGAGGCGACGGTGAACCCGGCCAGCGCCCATAGCCACAGCCTGCCCGCGCCGATCCGCTTGCTCAGCCAGCCGCACGCGGGCAGCGCCGCGGCCAGCGCGAGCAGGTAGCCGCTGTTGACCCACTGCGCGGTCGACAGCGGCGCGTCGAGCCTGCTGCCGATGGTGTCGAGCCCGACGTTGACCAGCGAGGTGTCCAGGCCCGCCATCAGCGAGCCGAACGCGAGCAGGAGCGCGGTGCGCCACACCGACGCGGGCACGGCGCCCCCGTCGTCGTGGTCCCGGGCGGTCTCGCCCTTCGTCGTGGTCGCCATGGTCTTCCCCTGTCCGTCCCTATCGTTGGGCTTCCAACGGTACTCCCCCTGTGTTGGATGTCCAACGCAGGCCGGGCTACACTCGGCGATATGGACGAACCGCTGCTGCAACCGGACGTCGACCCCCCGGTGCGCCTCTGGCGGCTGACCTCGTGGCTGCTGCACCAGGCCACCGCCAGGGCCAACCGGCTGGTGGTCGCGCACTTCGGCAGGCCGGGCGGGCGGATGCGCTACGCCATCCTGGCCGGGCTCGACCAGTTCGGGTCGCTGAGCCAGGCCGACCTGAGCCGCCGCCTCGGCATCGACCGCGGCGACGCGGTCGCGGGCCTCAACGACCTCGAACGCGACGGTCTGGCCAAGCGGGTGCCCGATCCCGCCGACTCCCGGCGCAACCTCGTGCACATCACCCCGACGGGCCGGGAGGCGCTCCTCGAGTTCGACGTCCTGGTCGACGCGGCGCAGGGCGAACTGCTGCGCGATCTGGCCCCGGCCGAGCGGGTGCAACTCAACTCACTGCTGCGCAGACTGGTGGAACGACCCGCCAACGCGCCCGCCCGCACCGGCGCCGCATCGCGAAAATCGGCCCGGGCCTGAGCGCGGGCGGCCGAAATCCGCCGTCGTGATAGCGCTCCGCTATTTTCGCCGCTAATCTCCGCCATTCGAGTGAAACCCAAGCCACTGACATTCTTGGGAGTCCGGGAATTGCCGGTCGCCGATGTGTGTTGCGGTTGTCACAAACCGCGGTGACCATTCTGTGGACCAGTCGGCCAGTCGGGTCGATGTGCTGTAGAAAAGGAAGACGTAGGCGGCCGTGAATCGTGGGTCGGACCGGGCAATTGGGACATATGGGCCCGGTGGAGCCATTCTCATTCTCCTGGGGGAGTAGATGTTGCGTGTCCTGTTCGTGTCAGGCGACTCCGAGCGCGTGGACCGGATCGGGACGGAGTTACGCGGCCGGGGTTTCGACCTCACCCGCGTCGCCACCGGGGCCGCGGCGATCGGCAGCCGCGCCGAGGCCGACGTGGTCCTGCTCAACCTCGACCTGCCCGACCTGGACGGGATCGAGGTGTGCAGGCGGATCCGGTCGGGCACCGTGGTGCCGATGATCGGCATGATCGCCGAGAGCAGCCCGCTGGAGCGGGTGCTTGCGCTGCGCGCGGGCCTGGACGTCTGCCTGAGCAAGCCGTGCGGCACACCCGAGATCATCGCCCGCATCAACACGGTCACCCGGCGCACCAGGGCCCGCTGCGTGGGCGGGCGCGCGCTGCGCTACGGGGCCCTGGAGATCGACGTGCCCGCGCGCGAGGTGCGCCTGCGCGGCACCGCGATCCGGTTGACCCGCAAGGAGTTCGACCTGCTGCACCTGCTCGCCTCGCGGCCGGGGGTGACCTTCGACCGGAGGCAAATCCTGGCCGAGGTGTGGGACGACGACAACGCCTGGATGCGCCGCAGCCGCACGATCGACACCCACGTCAACAGCATCCGCCGCAAGCTGGGCGGGCTCGCCGCGATCAGCACTCAGCGCGGCGTCGGGTTCCGGTTCTCCGCCACGTGAGGCTCAGGGGCCTACCTCGTCCGGGCTGCCGATCCGCAGCCCGTAGCCCTTCACCGTCACGCACACCCAGCGGCCGACCTTGCGCCGCAGGCTGCTCACGTGCGTGTCCAGGCTCCGCCCGACGACCGCGGAGTCCTCGCCCCAGACGGTTTCCAGGATCTCCGCCCGGTCCACCACCGCGCCCGCCCGGCCCGCCAGCAACCGCAGCAGGTCGAACTCCTTGCGGGTGAGGTGGATGGGCTCGCCGGAGAGCCGGACCTCGCGGGTGCCCGCGTCGATGCGCAGCGGCCCGTGCACGACGAGCGCCACCTCGGCGCTCCACGGCTGGACCCAGCGCAGCACCGCGTCGACGCGGGCCATCGTCTCGGCTGGACCGCACTCCCAGAACAGGTGGTCGTCGCAGCCCGCGGCCAGCACCCGCAGCCGCTCGGGCTCGGTGTCGCGTCCCGACACCGCGACCAGCGCGATGTCGCGCTGGTCGCGCAGGTCCCGGCACAGTTGCAGCGACTCGTCGCCGTCGTCGATCTCGACCAGGACCAGATCCCGGTCGACGCAGCGCATGGCCCGCTCGTCGGTGTCCGCGACGAGCACGTCGTGGCCGTGCCTGCGCAGCAGTCGGCGCAGCCACTCGGCCCGGTCCGGGTGGAACCGCGCGAGCATCGAGCGGACCACCCCGTCGGGCACCATGCCTGCCGGTGCTGTGTCGTGCAGTTCCATGAGAACCCCCAGGACTTCGAGGACCCGGCCGCCCGGTCCCGTCGAAGACCATCACCTCCCGTGCACGCGACGCTACCGCACCCACCGCACCTGCCGGTCCGCGCCGTGACGGGCTCAGCGATCCCCGCGCCAGCCGCGGGGATCGGTGTAGCCGGTCCTGAGCCACGGCGCGGGCACCGCGGCCGCCGCGCGAGTGTCCGTTTCGCACTGGTGCTCGAGCGCGAGTAGAACAGCGGTCAACGCCGCGAGTTCGGCGTCGTCCGGCTCTCCGTTGAGCACCGTGAACAGCGGTGGGCCCTGGTCGCTCATTGGGGCGGGTTCCCGTGCTTGCGCAGGGGTGATCCCAGGTCCTTGCGGCTGAGCATCCGCAGGCAGCGCACGATCACCGCCCGGGTCTCGCCCGGGTCGATCACCTCGTCGACGAGTCCGCGTTCGGCGGAGTAGTAGGGGTGCATGAGCTCGGTGCGGTACTCCTTGATCCGCTGCGTGCGGACCGCGACCGGGTCGTCGGCGGCGGCGATCTCGCGTCGGAAGATGACGTTGGCCGCTCCCTCGGCGCCCATCACCGCGATCTCGTTGGTGGGCCAGGCCAGCGACACGTCCGAGCCGATCGAGCTGGAGTCCATGACGATGTACGCGCCGCCGTAGGCCTTGCGCAGCACCACGGAAACCCTTGGTACCGTGGCGTTGCAGTAGGCGTAGAGCAGTTTCGCGCCATGTCGGATGATCCCGCTGTGCTCCTGGTCCACGCCGGGCAGGAAACCCGGCACGTCTACCAGGGTCACCAGCGCGATGTTGAAGGCGTCGCAGAACTGCACGAAGCGGGCGGCCTTCTCGCTCGAGTGGATGTCGAGCACGCCTGCCAGCGACTGCGGCTGGTTGGCCACCACGCCCACGGTCTGACCGCCCATCCTGGCCAGCACGCAGACGATGTTGCCCGCCCAGGCCGGGCTCACCTCGAAGCAGTCGCCGTCGTCGACGATCTCGGCGATCACCTCGCGCACGTCGTAGGGCCGGTTGCCGTCCGCGGGCACCACCTGCCGCAGCACGTCGGTGCGCCGGTCGACCGGGTCGTCGACGACGGCGGTGGCGGGCAGTTCGCGGTTGTTCTGGGGGAGCAGCGAGAGCAGGTACCGCACGTCCTCCAAGCAGGTCGGCTCGTCGTCGTAGGCGAAGTGCGCCACACCGGAGGTGCCCGCGTGCACGTCCGCGCCACCGAGGCCGTCGTGCGTGGTCTGCTCGCCGGTCACCGAGGCGATCACGTCCGGGCCGGTGATGAACATCTGCGAGATGTCGCGCACCATGAACACGAAGTCGGTCAGCGCGGGGGAGTAGGCCGCGCCGCCCGCGCACGGGCCGAGCATGACGCTGATCTGCGGGATCACCCCGGACGCCTTGGTGTTGCGGCTGAAGATGCCGCCGTAGCCCGCGAGCGCGGTGACGCCCTCCTGGATGCGCGCGCCAGCGCCGTCGTTGAGCGAGACCAGCGGGGCGCCCGCGGCGATCGCGCGGTCCATCAGCTTGTGGATCTTCTGCGCGTGCGCCTCGCCGAGCGCGCCGCCGAAGACCCGGAAGTCGTGCGCGTACACGAACACCGTGCGCCCGTGGACCGTTCCCCAGCCGGTGATGACGCCGTCGCCGTAGGGCCTGCGGTCCGCCATGCCGAACCCGACGGCCCGGTGCCTGCGCAGCTGTTCCACCTCTTGGAACGAATCGGGGTCGAGCAGCAGGTCGATGCGCTCGCGCGCGGTCAGCTTCCCCTTGGCGTGCTGGCGTTCGGTCGCCCGGCGGTCCGGGCCGTCCAGGGCGGTGGCGCGCCTGGCCCGCAGTTCGTCAAGGCAGTCTTCCATCGTGGGCCTCCGTGGTCGGGTGGGGCGGTGTGGCCAAACCGGTGAGCGCGACCGCCAGCGCGAGCACTCCCGCGCCCGCGACGATCGGCAGCGCGGTGGCGGTGGCGGCGGTCACCGTCAGCAGCAGCACGGCGCCGCACTGCACGCAGCACTGGTAGAACGCGACCGCCCGGCCGGTGTCGGCGGCGGGTACACCGTCGACCGCCTGGGTGTTCAGCGCGGCGAAGGAGAGCGTGAAACCGGCGCCCACGAGCAGGAGCGTCGGCAGCACACCGCTCAGGTAGGACTCGGGTGTGGTCAGTCGCAGCAGGTAGCCCGCGCTCGCGCAGGCCGCGCCCGCCGCGATCAGCCGGGGGGCGCCGAAGCGGCCCACCAGGTCCGCGCCGAACAGCGACGAGCAGGCCAACGGCACGCACGCGGGGAGCAGGGCGAGCGCTGTTCGCCAAGGCGCCCAACCGAAGGCGGTGTGCGTGGTGAACGTCGTCAGGACCAGCAGGGCCAGGTAGGACCCGTTGAGCAGGGCCGCGCCGATGGCCGCTCGGACCTGGGGAGCCCGGTGCGGCAGCCGGTCCACGGTGGTCCCGCGTCCGGCTCCGAGGGTGTCGTGGGGCAGCACCCGGGTGGCGAGCACGGCCAAGACCAGCGCGACCGGCGCCGGGAACACCAGCACCCACCGCCAGTGCGCGAGTGCCAACGCGCCGGAGAGCAGCAGACCCGCGGTGAACCCACCCGCGCCGAACAGCGAGTACACCGCCACCGCGCGCCTGCGGGCGGCGCCCGCCGGGAAGGTGGTGGCGATGATCGCCAGCCCGGCGGGCGCTGTGAGCGCGGCACCCATGCCCTGCGCCACCCGGGTCGCCACGAGCCAGCCGGTGTCCTCGACCAGACCCGCGGCGACCGAGGCGACGGCGAAACCGGCCAGCGCGGCGAGGTAGGTCCGCCGCCTGCCGAGGCGGGCGACCAGGCGCCCACCCACGGCCAGCAGCAGGGCGAACCCGGCCGCGAAACCGCTCATCAGCCAGTGCGCGGTGCCCCGGTCGGCCTCGGCCGAGGGCAGCACCGGCAGCACGATCGAGACCTCGAGCGCGTCGAGGAGCATGGCCCCGGCCAGGACCGCGAGCAGGGTCCGGGGCGCGGCGGCGGTGTCGGGGCGCACGGGCTCAGCCGCCGAGCAGCGTGCCGCCACTGGCGTCGATGTAGGAGCCGGTGATCCAGCGCGCGTCATCGCCCGCCAGGAACGCCACGGCGGCGGCGATGTCGGAGGTGTCGCCGACCCGGTTGAACACCGACATCTTCGCCATCTGCTCGACCACCTCCGGCATGTTGAACACCGGGGTGCCGTTGTTGGTGATGCCGGGGCCGACGCTGTTCACGGTGATGCCGCGCGGTCCCAAGTGCTTGGCGAAGTGCAGGGTCAGCTGGTCGATCGCGCCCTTGGTCATCGCGTAAGCGATCTCCTGCGGGTTGGCGAACCGGGTCAGTCCGGAGGAGATGTTGATGATCCGGCCGCCGTTGGGCATGAGACCGATCGCCCGCTGCACGATGAAGAACGGCGCCTTCGCGTTGACCGCGTAGAGCTGGTCGAACTGCTCCGCGACGATGTCCTCCGGCGCCACCCCGCCCATGACGCCCGCGTTGTTGACCACGATGTTCAGCTCGGTGGACCCGGTCCGTTCCTTGAGCCCGTGCTCCAGACCGAGGAACAGCTCGTGCACGTCGCCGGGGATGCCGAGTTCGGCGCGCACCGGGAAGGCGCTGCCGCCGTCGCCCTCGATGGCCGCCACCACCTCCTCGGCCGCGGCCGGGTCGTGCCCGTAGTGCACCGCGACGAGCGCGCCCTCGCGCGCCAGCCGGATCGCGGTGGCCTTGCCGATGCCGCGGCTGGCCCCGGTGACCAACGCCGTCTTGCCGCTCAGGGTGCCCATGGTCGTCCTCCTGTCTTCCCGCGGCGCCCGGGCGGGCACCGCGTCGCGTAGTGGATCTCGTAGTGGATCCCGTTGTGGTCGGGGCTGGTCCACGCCGCTGATGGCGGCGGCGAGGTGTTTGCGGACGGGCCGCAGGTCGAGCAGTTCGGCGACCACCTCGCGCAGCGCGATCACCTCCGGGCCGCCGAGCAGCAGGTGCGCCTGTGCGGCGATCCCGGTCAGCGCGCGGCTGACCGCCGCGTGCCGGACCTCGTGGTAGCTCTCCAGCAGCCGTTCGCCGCCGCCGCGGAACTGGGCGGCGAGCTTGCCGCCGAGGTCGGCGGCGTCCTGCAGCCCCAGGTTGATGGCCTGCCCGCCCACCGGCAGCTGCTGGTGCGCCGCGTCGCCCGCCAGCAGCACCCGGCCCGCCCGGTACCGGGTGACCTGCCTGCACGCGTCGCCGAACGCGTTGACCCACAGGGGTTTCCCACCGCCGATGTCCTCACCGGTGATCCGCCGCCAGGTCGCGACGACCTCGGCGAAGTCCGGATCGGAGGTGCGCGCGTCCGGGGCCGTGCCGTACTCGTGCATCATCACCCTGGTCACGCCGTCCGGTCCGCGCGAGGAGATCGCCAGGCCGCTCGGGTGCCGTTCGAAGCGGCGGGCGGGCACGTCGATCCCGGCGACATCGGCCCGCAGCAGCTCGCGGCCCGCGGGTGTGCCGGGGAAGTCGAAACCCGCCAGCCGCCGCACGGTGCTGCGTTCGCCGTCGCACCCCACCAGGTAACGCGCCCGCAGCCGCAGGGTGCCCGCCACGACCTCGACGTGGTCGGGGCGGCTGGTGACCGCGGTGACCTCGTGGCCGCGCAGGATCCGCGCGCCGGTGTCGAGGGCGCGGCGAGCGAGCCCGGCCTCGACCACCGTCTGCGGTGCCTTCCACACCCCGGCGAACGGGTGCTCCGGGTCGGCCTCGGCCAGGTCGAGGGGCAGGCCACCGAAGTGGCCACCCGTCCCGCGCACCGGCGGGCCGAGCACGTCGAGCAGGTCGCGCTCGGCCAGCAGCGCCATCGTCGCGGCGTGCAGCGTCGAGGCCCTGGACTGCCCGGTGGGGCGGTCCAGCCGCTCCACCACGGTCACCCCGACCCGGTGCGCCCGCAGTTCGCACGCCAGCAGCAGGCCGACCGGCCCGGCGCCGACCACCACGACATCGGTGTCTCGAGCGGGTACCTCGGTGGTCCGGGGCACGGCTCAGCGCCGGGCCCTGGCGTACTCGGCCGCGTGCCCGAGGGTGGCTCGGCTGTTGCGGCCCAACGCCTCACGCAGGAACTGGCGCGCGTCGTCCACCGTGGCATCGGCACCCAGGACCCGGGCGAGGTTGTCGGTGTTGACCACCACCGTGTGCTGCGAGCTGGCGGTCGTGCCGCCCGCGCCGTTGTCGGTGAAGTCCCACTGGCCGGTGTGCAGGCTCATCAGCGCGGGCAGCAGGGTCTGCTTGTAGGCGATGCGGCGGTGCGGGAAGCAGACCCGAACCGACTCGGTGGTGTGCTGGCCGCCGTCCTTGGTCAGCGTGTCCATCCGCAGCACCTGCAGCCCGGGGGTGTCCTCGCGCAGGTCGACCGCGGCCACGTGCGGCAGCCGGTCGGACCAGTGCTGGGCCTCGTTGACGAAGTCGTAGAGGTCCGCGGCCGCGGCGTCGACCTCGACGCTGTCGGTGAACGACAGGATCAGCTCGGCCCGGTTCGCCGCGTCCTCCACGGTGGACTTGAGCGCGGCCAGCTCGCTGCGGCTGTTGCGGTCGACCGCCTCGTCGATCCACTGGAGACCGGCCGGGTCGTCGTCCACCGCGCGGTAGTCGTGCAGCAGCCGCACCCGGGCGCTGCCCGGACCGGTCTCCTCGATGATCCAGGTGCCGCCCATCGCGGCGACCGGCGGGGTGGAGCGCTGCTGGCGGAAGGTGATCCGCCGCGCCGCCGGGTCCAGCTCGCGGCGCGAGGTCCAGCTCTTGGCCTCACCGTTGGCGGTGGCCCAGATCCGGATGAGCTCCGCGGACTCGCCGCGCTCCACGTAGTCCACGTGCACCGACGGCGGGAACAGCAGCGGCCAGTTCTCGACCTCGGCGATCATCCGGTACACCTGTGCCGCGGGCGCGTCCACGTCGATGTGGTGTTCGACCTCTCGGGTGGTCATGGTGTGCTCCTCTCTAGAAGTTGCCGAGACCGCCGCAGACGTTGAGCGCCTGCGAGGTGATGGCCGCGGCGGTGTCGGTGACCAGGTAGCCGACCAGGCCCGCGGCCTCCTGCGGGGTCGAGTAGCGCCCGAGCGGGATCTTGGCCTGGAACTTCGCGAGGATCGCCTCCTCGGTGGTGTCGAACGCGGCCGCGTAACCCTGCCGGACCCGTTGCGCCATCGGGGTTTCCACGTAGCCGGGGCACACCGCGTTGACCGTGATGCCGGTCGGCGCGAGCTCGTTGCCCAACGCCTTGGTGAACCCGACGACGCCGTGCTTGGACGCCGAGTACGGCGCGCCGAGCACCACGCCCTGCTTTCCCGCGGTGGAGGCGATGTTGACGATGCGGCCCCAGTCGCCCTCGCGCATCCGACCGGTGGTCAGCACCTCGCGGGTCATCCGGAACACGCTGCTCAGGTTGGTGTCGAGCACGTCGAACCAGAGCTCGTCGTCGATCTCGGCGGTGACCCCGCCGCCGGAGCGGCCCGCGTTGTTGACCAGGATGTCGATCCGCCCGAACGCCGCGACCGCGGCGCCGACGGCGGCCTGGATGTCCTCTTTGGACCTGACGTCGCAGGCGGTGCCGTCGGCTTCGCGGCCCTGCGCGCGGAGCTGCTTGACCAGGGCGGTGACGTCCTCGGCGGTGCGGGCGCAGACGAACACGCGGTCGCCCCGCTCGGCGAGCAGTTCGGTCACGGCCAGTCCGATGCCGCTGGTGGCGCCGGTGACGATGGCGGTGTGCTGGGTCATCGTTGCTCCTCGCCCGCTCAGGCGCTGGTCAGCTGGTCGTTGACCAGCCTGATCAGCGCGCGCGGGGTGGTGGTCGTCTCGAGCAGCTCCTCGTCGAGCCGCAGGCCGTACTCGCGCTCGATGCGGCTGTTGGTCTCCAGCAGCGCCAGCGAGTCGTAGCCGATCTCGGTGAACTCGGTGTCCACCGTGTCCTCGCGCAGGCCGACGCCCTCCGGTTCGCCGGAGCCCTCCGACAGGATCCGCTTGAGGTCGTCGACGGTGAACCTGGTGTTGGACATGGTTGTGCTCCTGTGCCGGGTGGCGGGTGGTGGGTGATCGGTTGTTGGTCAGCGGTGGTGGGTCAGCCGCGGTGGCCGCGGAACTCCCGCACCAGGACCGCGGAGTTGAACCCGCCCTGGCCGCGGGCGAGCACCAGCGCGGTGCGCAGCGGCGCGAGCAGCCGCGGCGCGCCGGTGACCAGGTCGATGTCGTAGTCCTCGGCGAGGCGGACCCCGGTGGTGGGCGGGATGACGTCGTCGCGCATGGCCAGCAGCGCGGTCGCCAGGTCCAGGGCGGCGGCACCGGAGTAGAGCCGCCCGGTGGTCGTCTTCGGCGCGGTCACCGGCACGCCGCGCGGGCCGAACACCGCGGTGATCGCCTCGACCTCCACCCGGTCCAGCTCCGGCAGGGCGGCGGCGTCGGCGAAGACGACGTCCACCTCCGCGGGCCTGGTGCCCGCGTCCTCGAGCGCCCGCTCGATCGCCGCGCGCAGTCCCGGCTCCCGACCTGACCCCGGCGCCGGGTCGAACGTGGCGCCGTAGCCCGCGACCTCGCCGTAGATGTGCGGGGCGGCGCGGGTCAGCGCGGCTTCAGCGTCCTCGAGGACCAGCAGCGCGCCGCCCTCGCCGGGGACGTGACCGGCCGCGCGGCCGTCGAAGGGCAGGTAGGCGGTCGCGGGGTCCACACCGGTGCTGAGCCTGCCGCTGGTGATCAGCGCCGCCCAGCCCCACGGGCACAGCGAGGCGTCGATCCCGCCGGACATCATCAGCGGCGTGCCCTTGCGGATCTGCCTGCGCGCCTGGGCCACCGCGTCGAGCCCGCCCGCCTGGTCGCTGACCACGACGCCGCTCGGCCCGCGCATGCCGTTGCGGATGGAGATCTGGCCGCTGTTGACCGCGTAGAACCAGGCGAAGGACTGGTAGGCGCTGACGTACTCGTTGCCCTTGGCCCACAGGTTGCGCAGCTCGTTCTGGCCGAACTCGAAGCCACCCGACGAGCTGGCGGTGACCACGCCCATGTCGTACTCGGGCAGCTCGGCCGGGCGCACGCCCGCGTCGGCGAACGCGCAGTCGGCGCCCACCAGC
The DNA here is from genome assembly GCF_024171925.1 of Actinokineospora diospyrosa. Classification (GTDB taxonomy): domain Bacteria; phylum Actinomycetota; class Actinomycetes; order Mycobacteriales; family Pseudonocardiaceae; genus Actinokineospora; species Actinokineospora diospyrosa. The sequence continues at coordinate 74,048 of NZ_JAMTCO010000008.1, forward strand.
GCGAGCTGGGTCATCCGGTCGGTCTGCGGCAACAGCCTGCCCGGCAGCGACGCCGAGGCGTCGAAACCGGTGATCTCCCCGGCCAGCGTGGCCGGGTACGGGGTGGGGTCGAACCGGGTGAGCCGGTCGATCCCGCTCACCCCGCGCAGCACCGCGTTCCAGTAGTCCTCGGCGCCCAGCCCGTTCGGCGCGGCGACCCCCAGACCGGTGACAACGACGGTCGCGGTCATCGCGCACCCCCCGGCTTGGTCAGCACCATCGCGGTCTGGAACCCGCCGAACCCGCTGCCCACCGAGACCACGGTGTCCACCCGCAACTCGCGCGCGGTGATCGGCACGTAGTCCAGGTCGCACTCCGGGTCGGGCGTGGTCAGGTTGGCCGTGGGCGGCACGACGCCGTGCTCCATCGCCAGCACGCTGGCCGCGATCTCGATCGAGCCGATCGCGCCGAGCGAGTGCCCGACCATCGACTTGATCGAGCTGACCGGCACCCGGAAGGCGTGCTCACCGAGGCTGCGCTTGATCGCGGCGGTCTCGTGCCGGTCGTTCTGCCGGGTGCCCGAGCCGTGCGCGTTGACGTAGTCGACCTGGTCGGGGTTGATCCCGGCCTCGCCGAGGGCGACGGTGATCGCCTCGGCCATCTCGCGGCCGTCCGGCCGCAGCCCGGTCATGTGGAAGGCGTTGCAGCGCGACGCGTGCCCCGCCACCACGGCGTAGACGTGCGCACCCCGGGCGCGGGCGCGGCCGAGCTCCTCGAGGACGAACACCGCGCAGCCCTCGCCGAGCACGAACCCGTTGCGGGTCCGGTCGAACGGCCGTGAGGCGTGCTCGGCGTCGTCGTTGCGCGGCGTGGTCGCCTTGATCGCGTCGAAGCAGGCCACCGTGATCGGCGAGATCGGCGCGTCGGTCGCCCCCGCGACCATCACCTCGGCGCTGCCCTCGCGGATCAGCTCGGCGGCGTGCCCGACCGCGTCGAGCCCGGAGGTGCACCCGGTGGAGACCACGGTGTTGGGCCCCTCGGCGCCGACGGCGAGCGCCACCTCGGCGGAGAACGAGCTCGGCACCAGGTAGTTGTAGAGGTGCGGCACGGCGTAGCGGTGGTCCACCAGCTCCAGCCGCCCGCCGTCGCTGACCGTGCGGTACTCGGTGTCCAGGCCCGTGGTCGCGCCGACCGCGCTGCCGATGGTGACGCCGAACCGGTGCGGGTCGACGTCGTCGAACCCGGTGCCGCTGTCGGCGACCGCCTCCAGGGCGGTGACCACGGCGAACTGCGCCGCCCGGTCCATCCGGCGCTCCTGCTGCGGGCTCAAGCCCGCGGCGGCCGCGTCGAAGTCGACCTCGGCGGCGATCTGCGAGCGGAACGGCGACGGGTCGAAGGTGCTGATCCGCCGGGTGGCGGTGCGCCCGCTGGTGAGCAGGTCCCAGAAGTTCTTGGTGCCGACGCCGCCGGGGGCGGTCACGCCGATGCCGGTGATCGCGACCTGCCTCACCGGGCGCTCCAGTGGTAGAACCGCTGGGCCATCGCGTCGGCGGGGGAGCGCCAGGTGTCGGGGTCGTAGGCCTCGATGTGCGCCTTGAGGTCGGTGCTGATGCCGACGAAGGCGGGTTCGGTCTTGGCCGCCTCGATGCGCTCGCCGCCGTCCTCGGACTCGAAGTCCTGCAGGTGGAAGTAGAGGCCCCGGTAGCTGAAGAGCTCCCGTCGGGCAGTGCCCATCCGGTGCGGCATGTCGGTGCGGTCGAACTCGGCGAACAGGCCCGCGACGTCCGCGGCGGACTCCGGGCGCATCCGCGCCACGATCAGCGTGCTGTGCATGGGTTTCCCTTCGTGCTCACAGGTGCGGCCCGAACCAGGTCCGCAGGGCGGTCGGGAGGTCGCGGTGGCTGCCGGGCGCGGCCCAGGCCACGTACCCGTCGGGGCGCACCAGCACGGCGGTGGTGCCGTGCAGGGGGTTGTCGGGGGTGCTGTCGGTGGCGGTCGCGGTGACCACGTCGACGCGGGTGCGCCAGCCCGCGGCGCGCTCGCGCAGCACCGGGTTGTCGGCCAGGTCGAGCAGCACCGCCCGGCCCGCGCGCAGGAGGGCGGTGCTGTCGGTCGTCCGACCGTCCGGCAGGGACAGTCCGGTCTTGGGCATCCGCATGCCCCGCAACGGGTGCGAGCCGCCGCCGACGTCGTAGCGGATCTCCAGCCCGGACACCATGCCCGCCAGGTGCGCGGCGACCTCGCGGTAGCCGACGAGTTCGCCGAAGACCTCGCGCAGCGGCTGCATCTCCGAGCCGCTGAGGAAGAGCAGCCCCTGCGCCCGGGTGTTGAGCAGCAGCCGCCTGCCCACGGCGTGCCGTTCGCTGTGGTAGGTGTCGAGCAGCTCGACCCCGGCCGTGCCGCGCACGACCGAGCCCAGCTTCCAGCCCAGGTTGACCGAGTCCTGGATGCTGACGTTCATGCCCTGCCCACCCGCGGGCAGGTGGATGTGCGCCGAGTCGCCCGCGAGGATCACCCTGCCGCGCCGGTACTCGGTGACCTGCCGGGTGGCGTCGCCGAACGCGCTGACCCACACCGGTTCGGCGTGCGAGATGTCCACCCCGGTCAGCCGCTTCCAGGCGTCGGCGACCTCGGCGAACTCCGGCGGCCCGCTGCGCTTGCGCGGCTGGGCACCGCGCTCGCAGACGATGAGCCGGGTCACCCCGCCGGGCAGCGGGCCGACCATGACCATGCCGCCGGGCAGCGTCTCGCCGATCATCCGCGGCGCCAGGTCGACCCCGCGCACGTCGGCCAGGAACATCTCCATGGTGGCCGCGGTGCCGGGGAAGTCGAACCCGGCCAGCTTGCGGACCGTGCTGCGGCCGCCGTCGCAGCCGACCAGCCACTGCGCGGTGAGCCGCCGCTCGACACCACCGTCGTCCACGGTGACCTCGACCGACTCGCCGGTGTCGCGCAGGCCGGTGATCTCGGTGCCGCGCCGGATGTCGGCGCCCAGGTCGCGCGCCCACTGCTCGAGCACGGCCTCGGTGGTCGACTGCGGGATGGTCTTGGCGGCCTGGGCCGCGCCGGTGAGCACGCCGAAGTCCACCGGCACCCCGCCGAAGTGGCCCTGGTCGCTGGTCTCGAAGTCGGCGAAGCGGCGCAGCAGGCCGCGCTGGTCGAAGACCTCCATGGTCCGCGCGGTGAAGCCGAGCCCGCGCGACTGCCCGGTCGGCCGGGCCAGCCGCTCCAGCACGACGACCTCGACCCCGGCCAGCCGCAGCTCGGCGGCCGCGGTGAGTCCGGCGGGCCCGGCGCCCGCGACGATGACTGGTGCGTCCATGTACCTCTCCTTGCGAAATCGGCGGAATCGGTACCTTTTCTTCCCGCGGTGAATAACCACCGGCGAGATGTCGGCCGCATTTGCTCTAAGGGGCCGCGGCTGGGAGTCCACAGGATCCGCCGGAACTCCCGCGGATCATCCGTGCTGTGCTGACTCCATTATTTGACCGCCTTCACCAACGGGTCAAGGCGGTTCGGGCCGGTAGATGACAATGTTGCCCCAAGCCAATGTGAGAAACGGTTTCCACAGGTTCTGCCGGACAAGCGGCAGGCCCCGGGTTCGGTGAACCCGGGGCCTGCGGTGGAACGGGGGAGTGGCTACCCCGCGGCGGAGTAGTCGGCGTTCGGCCTGCCCGCGCCCGAGGTCCACACGACGGTGAAGCTCAGGTCGTCGATCCGCCAGCCGTCCGGGCCGCGTACAGCGGTGACGTCGTAGTAGCCGCCCATGTCGAACCGGGTCGCGTGCTCAAGACCCGCGGTGGGCACGCCGTACTCCACGTGCGTCCCGAGGATCTGCACCCGTACCGCGGCCCGGTCGCCGTCGAGGTCGACGACGTGGTTGGCGCTGACGTGCAACGTGCTCTGCCAGGTCAACCGAGCTCGCCGCTGGAACTCCGCGAGCCCGTCGAGGCCGCGCCGCTCGCCGATCGGGAAGCTCAGCCGCACGTCCTCGGTGAAGATCCGCCGGTACCACTCGATGTCCTGCGCCGGGTCCTGCGCGGTGTCCAGGCCCACCACGTAGCGGTCGACCAGGCCACTGATCTCCTCCCGGTCGAGCAGCGCGGCCAGCCGGGACTCGGCTGGGGCCGCTTGTCGTCCACTGTGGAGCATGAGGTCCTCCTCAGCCGAGCTCGATCACGCGGTACTGGCCGCGCTTGGCCATCCGCACCCCGTCGGTGGGATCCTTGAGCCAGTTGACGACCACGTGCCGCCCGGCTCCGGCCGCCAGCCGGTGCACCGACCGGCCGCCCGCGCTCAGCGGCAACGTTCCGCAGCCCAGGCCCAGGTCGAACGGCGGGTTCGGCGGCCATTCCGGGCTGCCGTCGACGAAAGCGTTGAAGAACTCCGCCAACTCCTCGGCGCCGACCTCGTCGGCCACCGGGAACACCACGGCCTCGGCGAGGTACGGCCGCGGCATCGCGTTGTCGAAGGCCAGCGGTTGCCCGGCGGTCGGGGTGCCGAGCACCTCGAAGACCGGCCCGTCCGGGGTGAGTACGGCGCGCACGGTACCCGCGGCGTCCGGCACCGGACTGTCCTGTGTAGACCCCTCGACGGTGAGCGACCGGTACCGGGGCGCCGGGTTGTCACTGGCGGTGTCGGGGTAGTCGAACAGCACGTGCTGGCCCGCCACCAGCTCCGCGGTGAACTCGCCCGGCCTGCCCGGGTGGATGACCGCGCCACCGAGCAGCACGGCGTCACCGTCGAGCGCGGCCATGCCCTTGACGATGCGCTCCTGCTCGTCGGACACCACGGCCTGCAAGTCTCGGCGGAACCGGTCCCAGGTGACCCCGTCGGCGAGCCGGGCCAGCCCGACCCAGCCCACCCCCGCCGCGGTGGTCTCGGACCGGAAGCTGCGCTGCCCCGGTGTGGCGGAGTCGGGGGCGGTGAGCCCGTCCTCGGTCGAACTGATCAGCAGTGGTGCGGCCTCGTGCACGGCGATCGCCTCCGGTTCCGGTGTTGTTCCACCATGATCCAACGATCCGCCGCACCCGCACGACAAAGGAACCTCAATTGTCTGCAAAACCCGGCTCCGGTATTTGACGATCCTCTGAGGAACAACTGACACGGGCGTCCTTGTCATTGTCCGCACCGATCACGAGACTGGATCGCAGAGCACCTGACACCGATGCCGGGAGATCTCCGCCATGATTTTCACCGAGGACGAGCTGACGTACCTGGCCGGGCAGCCGGTCGGCAGGCTGGCGACCGTGCAACCGGACGGGACGGTGCAGGTCAACCCGGTCGGCTTCCACTTCAACCCGGAGTTGGGCACCATCGACATCGGCGGGTTCAACTTCGCCGCCAGCCGCAAGTTCCGCAACGTCGCCGACAACGGCCGGGTCGCCCTGGTCGTCGACGACGTGGTCTCCACCGACCCGTGGCGGATCCGCTGCGTGGAGGTGCGCGGCACCGGCGAGATCGCCGTCGACCCGGCCGCCTACCCCGACCTCGACGACGAGGTCATCCGCATCCGCCCGCGGCGGATCATCAGCTTCGGCGTCGACCAGCCCGACCTGGCCCCGCACGAGCTGACCCCGAACAACCGGGACGTGCGCCCGTGACGGCCCACCGGTGCGCCGAGGCGCTCAACTCGCTGCACTCCACGCTGTACTTCGCCCCCGAGCTGGAAGCGGCGTTCGCCCCCCACGGCGTGGCCGACCAGATGGCGGTCTACCTCGCCGCGCGCGCCGCCCCGATGGGCGCGGTCGGTGCCGGGCCGGTGGTGGCCGCGTTCAACGCTTTCGCCCGACCCATGGTCGCCGGGCACCTGCCCGCGCTGTGGGAGCGGGTCGCGCCCGCGTCTGCCGTCGACGCCCGCTACCGGGCCGTCGACGCGGTGCTGCGCAGACTCCTCGGTGAGGGACCGGACGGGGTCGGGGCGCCGCAGGTGGCCGAGGCGGCCGAACTGGCCCTGCGGGCGACGGAGGCGTGCGACCCCGGCGGCAGACCGATGTACGCCGCCAACGCCGACCTCCCGGTGCCCGACGAACCGCACCTGGCCCTCTGGCACGCCGCAACGCTGCTGCGGGAGTACCGGGGCGACGGCCACGTGGCGGTGCTCGCCTGCGCCGACCTCGCCGGGCTCGACGCACTGGTGACGCACTGCGCCAGCCCCGCCGGGATGCCCCAGCAGCTGGTCATGACCAAGCGCGGCTGGACCGAGCACGACTGGGCGCGGTCCCAGAACCGCCTGCGCGAACAGGGGTTGCTCGACGCCGCGGGCGCGCTCACCCCGGCGGGCACCGAGCTGCGCGCCGAGGTCGAACTGGAGACCGACCGCCTCGACCGCGCGCCCTACGACCACCTCGGACCCGCCGCCCTGGCCAGGTTGACCGAGCTCTCCGGCGCCCTGCTCGGGCTCGCGGCGAGCGCGTTCCCGCCGGTGCTGCGCGAGTTCTTCGTGCCCGCCTGACTTCTCCGTGCCTGCCTGACGAGAGGGACCCCATGGCCACCCAGATGAGCCGGACCACCACGCCAGCCGGGTTCCCGGCCTGGCTGGTGACCGACTACCAGACCGTCCGGGCGCTGCTGTCCGACCCGCGGCTTGGCCTGACGCACCCGGCGCCCGAGCTGGCCGCCCGGCTGTCGGACTCGGTGGTGTTCGGTCGGGCCCAGCAGGCGCGCCCGACCGACGGGATCGACCACACCCGGATGCGGCGGCTGCTCTCGCAGTGGTTCTCCGCGCGTAGACTCGCCGACTACCGGCCGCGGGTCGAGCAGTTGGTCGATGGCCTGCTCGACGAGTTGGCGGCGTCGGGCAGCCCGGCCGACTTCCACCGTGTTGTGTCCTTCCCCCTGCCTGCCTTGGTGATCAGCGATCTGCTCGGTGTCCCGTTCGAACACCGCGACCGGTTCCGCGCCTGGTCGGACGAGGCCGCCGACATGCGCGACCAGGCCCGCTCCGAGCACGGCAGCACCGAGTTGGCCGCCTACATCGCCGACATGGTGGCGCTGCGGCTGCGGGAGGACACCGACGACCTGTTGTCCGACCTGGTCGCCGCGCACCGCGTCGACCCGGAGGGCTTCACCCTGGACAAGGTCGTCGCGCTCGGGATGACGCTGCTGTTCGCGGGCCACGAGACCACGGTGACCGCCATCGACGCGGGCGCCGTCCTGCTGGCCACCCACCCCGACCAACGCGCCCAGCTCACCGCCCGGGCCGAACTGATGCCCACCGCCGTGGAGGAGATCCTGCGCGGCTCGCTGCCCAGGACGAGCTACTTCGCCACCCCAGACCCGGCAGATGTGGGCGGCGCGCTACCGAGGTGGGCCAACACCGACCTCGACATCGGCGGCGTGACCATCCAAGAGGGCGAGATGGTGCTACTCGGCCTCGCCCACGCCAACGTCGACCCGCACCTCGTCGGTGACCACCAGGGCTTCGACGTGACCCGCGAAGCCAACCGCCACCTGACTTTCGGCCACGGCAAGCACTTCTGCGCCGGAGCACCACTCGCCCGACTCGAACTAGACGTCCTATTCGCCCGCGTCGTCCAACGCTTCCCCGGCCTAACCCTCGCGGTGCCACTGAACGAACTCGAACCCCGCGACAACCTCCTCACCGGCGGCCTGAACGCACTACCCGTGACCTGGTAGCCCTTACCTCAGAACAAAGTCGAGGGCTCAGCGGCTCAGGCTACTTCTCGAGATCAGGCTCCTTCGCTCCCACCGAAGGCACAAACCGCCCAACCTAGGCCTTGTGCGTCCACATCGCACACCCAACCCGCAGCCTTGACACCCGTCATCCTCCCCGATCCCGCCGACAACAGCCCCCGCCGATCATCAACGACGCCGCGCAACCCAAGCCAAGAGCAGGGAAAGAGAGCGTAGTCAGTGCGACGTGAATGCGCTGACCGGCCACTCATCGCCAGCGGCCGCCACTTCCTCCAGACGACCCGACGAACTGGATCGGCGACAAGGGCGCTGGATCACGGGAACTCTCGGGGGAGTGGCGCTCACGTGTGCGGGACGGCGGTCGGGCCGTCGAACCAGGATGCCTTGTCGGCGAATCGTCGGGTTTGCACACCCTGCGCGATCCGCTCGGCCTCGGCCCGGCTGTACCCCGAGGGGAGAACGACGTCGAGGACGTAGTCGCCGCAGTCGACCATAAGGTCGACCTGTCCGTCCTGCATGACGTCGATCTGGGCGGGATGGCCTTGGATACGCAGATCCCAGGCCATGGCGGCGTCCGAGCCGTTCTTGGACCTCATCGACAGGCTCGCGGCACTCCGCGTGCCGGAGGTGTTGTCGCAGAGTTCGATCGCGGAGTCCCATGAGCGCATGCCGTTCGGGGCACCGGTCGCGGAGACGTTGTCCGCCCCGGCGCAGGGGTGCAGGTCCGCCGGGAGATAGCCGAAGCGCACGGGATAACGCAACGGGTGCGGGGTATCAAACCGGGTACCGTCGGCGATTCTGCGGGCCAGGTCGGCCGCGGCCGGGACGGCCTCCACCACCTGGGCGAGAAACCAGTGATCGTCGCCGTTCCGCACGGCGACGGACGGCATCCGGTCATCCGTGGCTCCGTCGTACGGGCCGGGCAGTGTCGCGACGTAGGCGGCACGGCCCGAGCTGGTCAGCGACTGCCCCTTCTCGGCCTCGGTCGGGTCGTAGCCGCCGGGTGGGAAGGCGTGGACGACGGCGATTCGCTTGCCGGTGGACACCTGCCGGATCGTGACGGTCTGCAGTGCTCCTTGGACGGATCGTTCGAACGTGCTGAACTCGCCGGGCGGCAGGTCGACCGTGATCGAGGTCGCCAGGGCGAAGGGCGGGGAGGGCACGGGGGTCCTCGTCGAGGGCATTGTCGAGGTCGTCGCCGGGGTCGTGGCGGGCGCCGGGCTGCCGCTGATCGTGATCGAGCGGTCCGCGCTCAGCAGCAGGGCGACCGCGGCCGTGACGGAGGCGACGGCCGTCAGGGTTGCCAGGCGGCGCGCGGGCCGCCGATCCGACGCTCGGTGTCGGGGGAACAGCGTGCGCCAGGCTTGGTCCATGTCGGCCAGGTCGGTGAAGCGCTCGCCGACATCCCGGTGCAGGGCCCGTTCGAAGAACCCGGTCAGTCCGCTGCGCAGCGCGGGGTCGAACAGGTCGGTGGCGATCGCGGGGAGGTCGGCGTTGGTCATGCGGGGGTCGGCGAGGCCGTCGCCCCAGGTGGGCAGTTGCCCGGCGGCCATCTCGTGCAGGGTGACGGCGGCCGCGTACCGTTCCGCGGCGTCGTCGTAGACAGGGCGAGCTTCGGTGCCCAGGAACGGGTCGAGGTAGCCGTAGGTACCGGACCGGGTGTCCCGGGAGGGGCGGCCCGCGAGGGAGAAGTCGAACAGGACCAGTCGCCGCGAACCGTCGGCACGGGGCAGGATCCCCAGGTTGTCCGGCTTGATGTCCCGGTGCCGGACTCCCGCGGCGGAGAGCTGGTCGAGCGCGGTGAACAGGTCACGGCCGAACCGGTCCAGGTCGGCGGTGCAACACCCGCCGTCGCGGCGCAGTTGGCACGCGAGGGTCTCCTCGCCCGCGTGTGTCAGGTGCAACGCCGTACGCCCGGACATCAGTCGGGGACCATCGAGCAACCGCACGACGGCACCGCCGCCGACGGCGTGCAACGCCCGCGCCTCGACACGCAGCAGCTCGGCCTTGCCCTCGTCGAGCGCGACCTTGAGCACGCGTCGCCCACCGTCGCCGTCCACCTCGATCACCCGGGCGGTCGCACCGGTTCCGAGCACGCGCTCGACCACCCAGCCGCCCGCGATCCACTGTCCGGGCATCGCCGCCAGCGGGTCGACGATCACCACGGCGTGCTTGCAGGTGTCCCGTTCGACCTGGTCCAGCTCGGCGATGACGGCCTCGATGGACAGCGGCCGCGCGCTCGGGTCCCGGTGTGTGGCCTGGAAGACGGCATCGCCCAGCGGGCCGGGGATCCGCAGGCCGCCCTCGGCGGCGAGGCGTTGCAGCAGCGCGGTCCGCCGCTGGGCGGGCGGCTCGCCTGCGAGCAGGAGGTGGGTGAGGGCGCCGAGGCCGAACATGTCGAGCGCGACCGGGTCGGCTCCGGGGACGTCGAACTCCGGCGCCAGATAGGGCGCGGCGACCTCGGCGACCTGCGTGTCGTCCAGGGCCGTGTACGCGATGGACGACAGGAAGGTCGCCGTTCCGGTGCGGGAGGCGCTGTGCCAGTCCGCGATCCGCACGTCCGGCGCGGAGCCGTCCTCGCGCGGGGACACCGTGACGGAACGGGGCGAGAGGGCGCGGTGGTACAGCGAGTGCGAGTGCGCGTACCGCAGGGCGTCCGCGAGCTGGCGGACCATGTCGCGGCGATGGGCGGCGGTGAGGCCGGTGCCGTGGACGGCGAGGAAGTCGTCGAGGCGCAGGTCGGACGCGCGGTGGTGGAACAGGATCGCCGGGTTGTCGCCGTGTCTGCCGTACTGGCGTGGCTGGGCGATACCGCTGTGCGTGATACCGCGAAGGATCCGGTACTCGCGCGCGGCCTGCCGTTCGACCGACGCCCGAGCCTCCGCGGTGGCCTGCAGCGCGCTGAGGTATATGCGCAGCCTGCCCTCCTCTGGGAACTCGCCCACACGAGTGGCCAGCCGGTCCTCCCACGTCGGCCCGATGTCGAGGGGCCGGGGGGCGAGCGCCCAGTCCTCGCCGAAGCGCAGGTGGGCGCTGGCCGCGCGGATGCCGATGTGCCGCAGCAGAACCGGGAGGTGCTCGGAGATCCCGGCGTCCGCGGTCGCGGCTTCCTGACCGAGCAGGTCACGCCAGATCCACGGCAGACCCGTGCGGAGGTCGTCGCGGCCGTAGACCAAGGGGCGTTGCGCGTCGTCCAACTCGACCTGCAGATCGGCAGCGGACAGGAACACTGCCGGTTCGATGCGGGGGACCCTGATGCCCAGCCGCAGCTGCCCGGCGGCGCGGGCGAGCAAGCCCTTGAGCTCTTTGCACTTGAGGTCGACGAGGTGCAGCGGGTTGAGCATGGTGCGGGCTCGTTTGCCCCGGTGGAACATCCAGGAGTCGCCGTTGTTGGTGACCGTGCCGCCGAGACTCTTGAGCTCGACCAGGAACAGCCCGCGCGGGGCACACACGAGCAGGTCGCATTCGCAGACCCGGCCGGACACGGCGGTGAAGCTGAACCCCGCCCACGCGCGGTACGGCTCGGCGTCGGGCATCAGCGCGCGAACGTGGTCGAGGCCGTCCTGTTCCAAGGTGAACTCGGATCGCTTTTCCTGGAACCACCGACGACCGCCATCGGAGGACACGACACCTCCGATCGCTCTGCTGCCGGGACACCCTACCAGTGGATCAAGATCGAGGCCCTGGGTCGGGTGGTCGAGCGCGGTTCGTCGGCGAAGCGGTGTGCGTGGTGCCTGGAAGGGCAGCGACCGCTCGAGAAACGCACGACATCGCCGACCGTCGTCGCCCGGGTTCCTTCACCCTGGTCGAGAGGGGCTGGCGGCCTGTCCGGGCTACCGCACCTCTATCCCGACAGCGCGGGCTGGGTACTCGACAGCGGCGCCTACAACATGATCGTCCCTGGCAGCCAGCACAAAGACAGTCCACTGGAGTACGCGAAAGCCATGCGCCGCTACCGCCGTGCCATGGGCCACCTGCACTGGCTACCCTCACCTCTTAGCTTTGGGGGCCAGCCTTAGCAGGTCTCGCCGCTCGTCGGCTGACGTGACACTTCTTGGTGACCTAGGAGTCGATATGTTTCGAAGCTGAAACGGCCGACCAAAGGCGCCCATTTGCGATACACGACAGCTTCCGTCATGACCGGGGGATTCTTCTCGATCCATTCGGCGATGTCGGCCGCACCGCAGTCGCGAAGCACTACGATCATGTCGCTACCATGCGCGCAATTCTGGATCGCAGTGAGCAGCGTCGCGGCCTGAGTTGGTCTGCCGGTGACCGCGGTGAGAAGAACTGCGGCAGCCTGGAACGGTGCCGTGTCAGCACCACTCAGGAAGGTGTCCAGCTCGTCGTGCGCGCTGATGCGCAACAGACGGTAGAGATTGACGAGCTTCTTCATCGCTCGCGGTGTCGGCAGGAGTCAGCCAAGCGCGGGAGGAAGCTCAGCTCAGCCTCCGACAACTCGAGTGGCTGGGCAAGCACGGAGATACATCGCAGCCTGTTCTTCGCGTAGGACGACGCAGCGCGAATGGCACGTGGAAGATCTTGCCCAGGTTTTACGTAGTCTTTCAACGCTTGCACTTCATGCGGTATGCCCTGGGTGATCGGCGAATGGCGAACTTAACTGCGAATCATTCATCAAGACTCACTCCGCTTGTGCTCGGTTGACCAGATTCGGCGCCTCCAACGCACGGTGTAGGCGCTCATCCGACGAGCCAGCTCCAAGGGAGATGCCGTTGGGGCCAGAGTCGCCCGATCGTGCAGTCAGGCAGTGCAGACCGAGTGAGATCTCCGACCTGGCCGTAACCGATCCATGTAAGCAAGCGACGGCTGTCGAGTCGATGGCCAGCCGAAGCCTCTGCGAGGCGCTTTCGCTCCTACTCCTGGGTGATCTCAACGTCCTCGAACCCGACCATCACCCTGCGCACCGCGGACAGTTTGCCCCGTTCGAGTACGACTTCTACACCGACCTCACCCACCGCCACGGCCTACGTGATCTGTTCCGTCACCTTCACCCACACGAGGTCCAACACAGCTGGGCACGTCGAGCCGAACTGGGCTACCGCTACGACCACGCCCATGGCACACACGCGCTCGCAGGCGACCTGATCGCCTGCGAATACCTCCACGAAACCAGGACACCCACAGCGGACGGAACTCGACTCACCGACCACTCCGCACTCTCGGTGCGCCTCGCCCTGACTGCCACCACACGCCTGCTAACGTCGGACCCCGCCACGGCGGCCACACTCGCCGAGACGGAGCCAACCTTGTTCTGAATCGGAGATCCGCTCACGGTCCGGCCCCGCTGGCACACCACGCCCGCCAGCGGACCGCGAGGACCACCCCACGCCATGCCCACTCGCACCACAACACCCCGCATCGGCGCGCGCGTCCTCCTCCTGGACCCCGCCGACCGCGTGCTTCTCATCCACGCCCTCGACCCCGCCGCACCCGACCACCACTGGTGGGAACTCCCCGGCGGCGGCCTCGACCCTGGCGAAGACCTCCACACCGCGGCACGCCGAGAACTCGCCGAGGAAACCGGGATCCTGCTCGCGGACCTGGAACGCAAACTCTGGGTGCGCGAGACCCGATTCCACTACAAAGGCCACGACTACCACCGCATCGAACACGTCTTCCTCGCCCGAACACCCACAACAACGCCTCAGACGACGCCCAAACCCACAGCCAACGAGAAGGCTGGACTCATCGAACGCCGCTGGTGGACAGGCCAGGACCTCCACCGCTGCCACGACAAACTCCTCCCTCCAACACTGCCTACCCTCCTGCATAACCTCCTCACCAACCAACTCGGCCCGGAACCACTCGCCCTAGCCGACTGACCTGTGCCACCGCTGCTAGGGGCCTGAACTAAGGGCCGCAGGACATCCTGCGTCGATAGCGACGGCTAGTGGTCGCCTCCGCGTCAGCGTCGGCGGATGACTGGCATCACCCGGTCGCGCCAAGACTTCACGAACACCGCGCGCACCTGGTGATCATGTAGTCGCCAGCCGGTGCGCGGGATCGCGTTCCGGGCGCAACCGACCCAGCACCGGCCCACTGGAAGTACCGGTACCAGACATCGACCGGGCATGGAGCCCGCGCATCGAATCCCCTGCCAGGGACGTGGTGAATCCCGTCGTGGTGCGGGTCGGCGTGGTTCGCCGAGGTATAGGGATACGCGGTGCGCAGCGCCACATCGTGCGCGTGGGCCGTGCGGGTCGCCAGCCGTGGGGCTGCCAGCCTCTCGGGTGTCGCGTGAGTTCGTTGGGACGTATGGGTGGAGTGTGTGCCAAAGATCGTGCGCTGTCTCGATGCAGTGGCGACGCTGTAGGCACGAGGAGGGGACAGTGATGGCCTTTGATGAACCGAACAGTCCGTACCTTGATCCTCAGCACGGGATGATGCAAGGCGACGGTAGCCGTTGGCCGGGAACGACCCCATCGGAGCCGCCCATCGAGGTGGATCCGTATGGCCCTCCGGGACTTGCCCCTCCCACCCCCCTCAATCAGTTGGGGAACCCTCTCGGGGAGCAGAGGCTGGTCAGGCGGGTTGCTCCCGGTGGTGGTTCGCCTCTGCTCGCGGGCGTCATCGTGGGTCTGTTCGGGTTCGCCGTGGCTGGTGGGGTGCTGTGGTTCAAGCAGGGGCAGGCGTTGGCGGAGACCAGGGCGGTGCTCGGCATTGTCATCCCCGATGTGTGGTTCTCTCCTGGCAACGCGGACGGTGTCTGGCGATTGCGTGTGTTTGTCGTGGCATTCACCCTTATCGCCTTCCTGGTGCTCACCCTGCTCCGGTATCGCCTCGCCACCGCGCGAGCGCGGTCGGAGGACGAACCTGGACGGCCGGTCGCGATCCTGTGTCTGACCGTCGTCAGGACGTTGCTGATCGCCGAGGCGGTCGCGCTGTTCTTCCTCGCCGGGCGCCTCAACGACCCGACGGAATCGGGGTGGCCACTGTTCGGCGCCTCGGTGGGGATGCCGGTCAGTGACTGGACCTGGTTCGCCAACACGATGTTGCCCTGGATCGTCCTCGCGCTCATCGTGATCGGGACGACGATCAACTCGGCCACCCGCGCGATACGGCGAGCGGAGACTATCGCTGCCAGTCGACTGTGAGATCAGCGTGGTACGCGTCGTCCCGCGATCGCAGGCGAAACCCACCCACTGAAGGCGGTGCCGACGCGGATCATCCAGATGGCTTCGGCCAGCAGTGTGGTGCTATGTGGACGATGCGATTGGTGATCATCGGGCCGGGAATCGCTCAGGTGTCACGTGGATCCCTTGGCGCCCAATAGGCCACGCTGGTCGAACCGAACGGGAGGTGCATCCGGAGGCCAAGTCTTACCCAGCGCCGTAGCGAGGCTCGAGGTTTAGCATCCTGTGCGGGCTGCTGTGCTGTCTCGGCGGAGGTGCTGAGCGTGTTGATTCGTGTCGAGAGTTCGTTGGCGTCGCCGTCGTTCTCAGCTCCGGAGGTGGTGCTCGCTGGATCCCGCCGACTCGCCATGGTGCAGCGCCACGCCCACGGCACTCCGCCCGAACGGGTTCGGCAGAAGAGTTTGCGGGAGTCCGTGGTTAAAGGTCAGCCGCAAGCTCAACGCCCGCTCCCGCCACGACGTCCACCTCTAAGCGCGATCTCCACCGTCGTCTCGACCGGTGGCTGCGGGGTCAACGGCAAACAGGCTGTTGATCCAACGTTGGGTTCACCAGTTCTTCGCATTGCACCCGAACTCGCTGCGGGCTCATCGTCCATTCCGTGTACGGCGGGTTGTAGCCCATACCACCCCCGTCTTCGGTCGCGTAGACGAGACCGGTGGTGATCGGGATCGAGTGAACCTCGCCGCTGACCTCGGCACGCACATCCATACGATAGGCCTGCGGCCCCGAACCTCCGAGGAAGCCCAGCACCACGTCGACCTCTCTCGCCCGTCCCGGTGAAAGCCGCATCGACTCGGTGAAGCCGACCTGGGCAGGGTCTCCGTCGCGGAGCATGAGACCAGGCACGGCACTCTCGGATGGCATTCGATCGCTGTCCCTAGCTGGCAGACAGGACAGACGTTCGCTGGGCAGCGGCCGGTCAGGCGGGAAAGGGCTGGGGTCCGAGGTGAATGTCATCTGCAGTCCTGACACGTTGACTCGGCGATTCGCTGTCACACTTACAGTGACGACAGTATCAAGGGTCGGCAACGCACCCTCTCTCACTGCCCAGTTGAAGAGCGCGGCACAGTCGCTTACGTCTGCGGGTGGCGTCCGCGCCGCCAGATCCCTGGGAACCATGAGGTACCAAGCTTCGCTGGCTGGTGGTGTCCGAAGGGCAACAGCGGCTGCCAGCGTCAGTGGCTCCGGCATGGTCGGGCTCGGAGGAGACACCTGAGGCGTCGACAAGGACGGATCGGATTCGGGAGCGACGGCTGCGGCCACCAGTAAGCTCGCCGTCAGGCCGACGATAAAGCCTCCGCAGGTCGTCAGAATCGACCGGTGGGCTGGGCGCATCAGAACTTACGCCCCGGGCCGTGGTCGACCCAACTGCCCGGCCACTGGACATTGAACCCAAACCGCTGCTGGTAGTGAGCAGCGAACGCTGTCGTGATGAATGGCTGCTCGTTGACTCGGAACGCACGTGTTGTGCCATCGATCCTGGCCGTGATGATGATGTGCCAGGCGCAGCAGGAGCGGGTGGTCCTACCGACGACCGTGAACGGTTGTGAACTCCCGGGTTCCAACTCGACGTTTTCACCGTAGGTCCATGACTCGCCAAACTCGCCGTCCTCACCTAGAACCTTCGCCTGCGGCGAGTCTTCGTCCAAGTCGAACCCAATTCCTATGACAGGCACTCCGCCTTCCGCGCCCGCCCAGACGAGAGTGCCCGCCAGGACGGGTGTTCGCGTTACCTCTGCTCGGAGATCAGTGATCAGGATTGGTTTTGGCCACTGGTTGGTCACGATTAGCCGCAGTCGGGTGATGCTGCGTTCCGGATCCAGTCCCGATACCATCATTCGGACCGCGCCTGCCCCGGCCAAGGCGCCGGGGAGTCGGGGAGGGCCGTTCAACGCGAGTAGGTCACGCGCTTGTTCGCTGGAAAGCGGCTCGGGGAAGGCCCAGCCCGAATTGTCATCCGGTTGTTCCTGGACCTTGGCCTCCATCGTGAGTATCCCTTTGGCCTCGGCCGCTTCCTGTGCCGCTCGGTCGACCTCCTCTTGGGCGTGTGGCTCGATCGCCGGATTGACGAACCAGTTGCCTAGAACGCCTAGTAGACTGCCTGCCATCGCACCGCCGATGGCAAGGACAGCGTCTCGCCGAGGCAAGACCTGCTTGCGCCACACGATGCGTTCGGCAAGCTGTTGCGCTTGGCTGGCGAACTCGTGATCGCTGCTTAGTGCTTGCCGCACAACAGCGAAGGTTTCGTCGGAGCAACCTTCAGGATGGTTGACCCGGTCCCATGTCGAGGTGTTCGTCTCTGTGCCGGTCAGCTTTGCCCGGACCAAGGTCCGTAGGCTGGAGCGTTCTTTGCGTGGGCCCTCGGCGGAACGCACCGCGGCCACGACAAGGGCAGCAAGTGCGGCGTCGTCCATATCCTGAGCTACCTTCCAAGTTGGGCGTGGGCGGCGGCAACTTTAGCAGTAAAGCTCGACGATCGGAGCTTCTGTCGAAAATTAGCCAGTGGGATACTGGGTGTCCCAGGGTGGACCTCCTTATCGCTGTGGCTGGTTTGCAGAAGTGGACGCCCGAGAAATATATGTTGTTGGCTGCTACAGCTAGAAGTAGAGAATATGAAATCGGATGAGTTGAATCGAGGTGGATGATCGTGCGGGAAATCCCGTGTATGGTGCTTGGCCCGGTTGGAGTGGCCAGGGCAACCGGCAGACGTCCGGCGGCGGCTACTTCGGCGGCGTCCGGGGCTTCGGGCTCGGTTGGGTCGCCCGGGTTGCTGATCGGCGACAGGTCATGCGGTTCGGGAGTGCAGCCATGTTGCTGCACCGTGTGCGCCAACTCGTGGGCGAGCAGCCTGCGGCTTGCCGCGAAGCTGATGTCGCGCTTGAGCGTGCGCGGTCGCGGCGACCGGGGATCTGGTCGGAGATTTCGTCGGCGTGGATCTGGATGTCGTCGAAGCCGGTGCTGGGCAGTGGGTCCAGGTCGGCGCGCAGCGCGGGGCTGAGCGGTTCGCCTGTGGCACGCAGCTCCCGGGAGACCGGTTTCCGCTGGCCTGCTGGTGTTTCTCGGTCGTGACGGGAGGATGTCACATGTGTGCCTGCTATTGGTTGCGGACAGCCGTAGCGGGACACGTTACTCCGGTTCGCAAACGCACGTAGTACCTGCGAAATGGTTGCCATTTGCCATTTTCGGGAGTGTGTCGCACCGGATGACGGAGTGTGGTTGTTGATCGCGTTATTGCGATAGTCGGGTGATGAGATATCCACCTGTTCGGCGTAGTAGCACTACCGCGACGACTAGCGACCCACAATTGGGGTGTTGGAAGCGGATTGGGGGCGGATGGCAACCATACGAATTTTGGCCTATTTTCGGTCGAGTCGGGGTGGGGTTGTCGGGGTGGGTTGGTCACGCGGTCGTCGATAGTTCGCCTTGCGTGGAGGTTGTCATGCCGGTCGCGTTGGCCTATTCGGATGTGTATGTCGAGGAAATGCCGAGCGGGGTTCGGCCGATCGGCGGCGTGGCGGCGTCCATCACGGCTTTCGGCGGTCGGGCTCGGCGTGGCCCGACCGACGGGGGCGGGCCGGTGGTGGTGAACAGCTATACCGACCATGAGCGGATGTTCGGTGGCTTGTGGCTGGAGAGTCCGATGTGGTTCACGCGGGCGATCGTAGTTCGGCTGCACCGGACGAAGACCACGGCCGACACCGTCGCCAAGGCTCCTGGTGGGTGGGGGAGGCGATTATGTACGCACCTGGATGCTGTGGGACGACAACACCTGCTAGAAGGTGGCCAACCCGGACACGACCGTCGGCGTGGACACCGAAGTGATCACCAAGGCCGCCGTCTTCCGCGAGCAGCGCCGGGCCGTGCTGGGCCCGCGGCGGGACACGAAGACGGGCGCGGCCATCGCGGCCGGTACGAACAGCGCCGATGCCGCCAACTGCTTCCCCGCGACTGGTCCGATCGAACCCGTTGCGGGACAGCCGGATCGAAGCGCTCGCGCCGTGTGGCCGGGGTGATCGAGCGCACGGACGCCGCGGCGAACCCCCGGCGATTCGGCCCTTGCAAGAACGTCAAGTGACGCTGCCGCACGCCTGCATAGCGTGCTCGTTCCAGGCTCGTGCCACGGGAGGCTCGATCTTTCACTCGAGATAGGAGTCGTTGACTTGTCCACCACTATCGATGTTTCCGTCCGCGCCGAGGCGATCGGATCTGATCCGATGGCTGTTGTCGAAGAGATCTCCGGCTGGCTGTCCACGCCCGCCGAGGAGGTCGATCGGGAGTTCGCCTGCGAACTCGACCGGTTACGAATCGCTGTTTCGGTGATGAATTCCGACGCCGCCGCGGGTGACCGGCGCGCCCACTACTGCCAGCAACTCCTCCTGGCCAGGATCTACCAGCTGACCATGCAGATCCCCGAACAGCCGACCGCTGAGGGATCGGTGGTGGTGCACGAGGTGATGCGGCTGCTCGAGGCCGCGACGCTGGCCGCCGAGGACGACCGGATCGAGCCGGGCATCCTGGACCAGGCGCCCGCCCAGCCGAAGGCGTACCTGTCCTGGCTCAAAGGGACCGCCCGCGCGCACCGGGTGTTCAAGCACCCGTACTACCAGGACTTCATCAAGGACCACGCGACGGTCGACGACCTGCGCAACTACGTGATGCAGGAGTCGGTGGTCGACGGCCGCTTCGACGACCTGCTGGCGATGATGCAGGTGGGCACCAGCGGCGGCGCCAAGATGGAGATCGCCACCAACTTCTGGGACGAGATGGGCAACGGCAACCAGGCCGAGGTCCACACCCACCTGTTCAACAAGATCTTCGAGGTATTCGAGATCACCTCGGCGGAACTGGAGGCGGGGCTCAGCGCGAACGCCCTGCTCAGCGGCAATCTGGCGGTTCTGCTGAGCCGCTACCGCACCTTCTACGCCGAGGCCGTCGGCTTCCTCGGGATGACCGAGTGGTTGGTGCCCGACCGATTCGTGCAGGTGGTCAAGGCGTGGGAGCGGCTCGGCCTGCCCGATGTCGGCATCGTCTACCACCGGCTGCACATCACGGTCGACGCGCAGCACGCCGCGGGCTGGTTCCACAACGTGGTGATCCCCGCCGCGTCCTCGCCCGCCATGCGCCGCGGCATGATGCGCGGCGCCCTGTGGCGGCTGAACTCCTCGTGCCGCTACCTCGACGAGCGGATGCCCACCACCGACCGCTGACCGCCGCGCACCCCCTGCCGAGAGCACACAGGAAGGCAAGACGTTCGATGCCACTGAACCACCAGCGCTTCACCGTGATCGACCTGCCGGCGCCACCTGTGGACGTCCTGCGCAGCTACGACCGCTGCCCGGTCGACGACTACATGGGCAATGGCACCCGCTTCAAGCGGTTCTCCCAGTACCGGATGCACTGGGAGCAGGACCGTGGTTGGGACTTCGAGCTGCTGCCGCACCGGGACTACACCACGTTCACCAAGTTCAACCCGGTGGCTGGCGGTATCCGTCGGATCTACCAACCGATCGAGGTGGACTTCACCACCATGATCGCCGCGGGTGCCGCGGCCTTCCCGCTGGACACCAGCGAGAGCTGGCAGATCAACGTGCACCAGAACCGGACGCGGGCCGAGGCCGACCGGGTGGGCCCGCTGACCCCGGAGGGCGTGCACCACGACGGCCACGAGTTCGTGATGATCGCAGTGCTGGCGCGCCACAACGTCGCGGGCGCCGAGACCCGGCTGTGGCACGACGGCGCCGACGCGCCGTTCTGGAGCGGCACCCTCGAGGCCGGGCAGGCGGTGCTGCTGGACGACCGGGCGATCGCGCACGACGTGACCGACGTCGAGTCCGCGGATGGCGGCCAGGCGCACCGCGACATCGTGATCGTGGCGTTCTCCCGCTGGCAGGAGAAGTGGTACGGCGACGAGCACGACCGCGCGGCGTTGGCCGAGCCCGGGGTCACCGGCAGTTGAGCACCGTGGATCCCGCGGGCGGCACCGTCCTTAGTGCACGGTGCCGCCAGTCTGGCCCGCCCGTGATGAGGGGTTGACGAGATGACTCACTTCACCAAATACCAGGCCCTTGGCAACGACTACGTGGTGATCGACCCGAGGGACGCCGCCTTCGAGCCGACCGGGCAGGACGCCCTGCTGTTGTGCGACCGCAACTTCGGGATCGGCGCGGACGGGGTGCTCTACGGCCCGATCGGCCCGGTGGACGCGGACCAACCGGTGCGGCTGCGGATCTTCAACTCCGACGGCAGCGAGTGCGAGAAGAGCGGCAACGGCATCCGGATATTCGCCCTGCACTTGGCCGCGCGGCACCTGCCCGGAGTGCGGGAGTTGACCGTGCGCACTTTGGGCGGCGACTCGCCGGTGCGCATCGTCGACGAGCAGGCAGGCGTCGTCAGCGTCGGCATGGGCCTGCCGAGCTTCGACGCCGCGGCGGTGCCGATGCTCGGCATCACCGGGCTCGCCGTCGAGCAACCGCTGCTCGTCGACGGCCAGCAGCTCACGGTGACCGCCCTCAACCTGGGCAACCCGCATGCCGTGGTGTTCACCGAGCACCCGACCCGCGAGCTCGCCTGCGCGCTCGGACCCCTGATCGCCGAGCACGAGCGCTTCCCGACGAGGACCAACGTCCAGTTCCTGCGGGTGCTGGACCGCCGGACGATCCAGATCGAGGTCTGGGAGCGCGGGGCGGGCTACACGCTGGCCTCGGGCAGCAGCGGCTGCGCGGCGACCGCCGTGGCGCACCGGCTCGACCTGGTCGACACCGGCGCCGAGATCACCGTGCGGATGGCGGGCGGGGAGATCGGCGTGACCGTGGCACCGGACAGCACGGTGACCATGACCGGCGGCGCCGAGCACGTGCTGAGCGGCACGCTGGCCGCCGCGCTGGTCGCCCGGCTCGGCAACCACGCCGATCAAGACGCGGTAGCGCACTCCGATCGAGACGCGGTAGCGCACGCTGAGCCCGCGGCGGTGCGCGCATGAGCACCGAGTACCCGATGCGGCGGTGGGTGTTCGAGGACGCCGCGGGCCGTTACGACATCGATCTCGGCGACAGCAACGTGCAGTGCAGGCACCTGGCGTCGCTCGCCGTCCCAGCCGACATCGAGCTGAACTACGGCATGGACCGTGGAACCCAGCGGCTCCGCGAGCTGATCGCCGAGCAGTACGGCGACGGGGCCGACTCGGTCGCGGTGACGCACGGGGCGCAGGAGGCGCTGTACCTGCTGTACAACGTGCTGCTGCGGCCGGGCGACCAGGTGATCACCTTCCGGCCGGGCTGGCCGCAATCCTGGGCCGTGCCCGCACTGCTGTCCGCCGAGGTGGACGTGCTCGACCTGAGCGACGATTTCAGCATCGACGTGGCCGCGGTGCGGGCCGCGGCCCGCCCGAACCTGCGGTTGGTCGTGGTGAACACACCGTGCAACCCGACCGGGAGGCGTGCCGGGCCGCTCGAGCTGGCCGGTCTCGCCGATCTGGTCGCCGAGACCGGCGGGTACCTGCTGCTGGACGAGGAGTACTCGCTGGACCTGGCCTCCTCGGCCGCGGTGGGCAGCGACCGGGTGTTCTCGGTGTCCAGCGTGTCCAAGATCTACGGCCTGCCCGGGCTGCGGGTGGGCTGGTTGTACGGGCCACCCGCCGTGGTCGCCGCGTGCGCCGAGCGCAAGCACCTGACGTCCATCTCGAACTCGGTGCTCTGCGAGGCGCTGGCGTGCGGGGTGCTCGCCGATCGTCAGTTCTACGCCGCCGAGTACGACCGGCTGACCGGCGGCGGCCTGCGGTTGCTGCGCGACTGGGTGGCGCGCCACCCCGACAAGCTGCGTCTCTTGCCGCCCGACGGGACCCCGTTCGCGTGGTTGCAGCTGACCACGGGGGAGTCTGCCCTGTCGTTCTGCCGCCGGGTGCTCGACGCCGGTGTGCTGCTGATGCCCGCCGAGACGCTCGGCGGCCAGGGCGGGGTGCGGCTGTGCTTCGCCCGTGAGCAACGAGAACTGGCCGAAGGGCTGCGTCGCATCGACGCCGTACTGCACTCGGTTCCGGTTGACCGGGATCCCCTAACCACGACGTCGCCGAACCCCGGCCCGGGCCGAATGGAGCACGTGAGCAGATGAGAGCCGCCAACGGAGCGCAGGCGCTCGACCAAGCCGTGGCCGCCGAGCCGACCCGGCTCCCGCTGTCCTTCGGGCAGGAGCAGCTGTGGTTCCTCCGCCAGCTGAATCCCGATGAGATCGTCTACAACCTGGGATCTGCCTACCGGCTTCGCGGGGCGCTGGACGTCGGCGTGCTGCGCGCCAGCCTCAGCCGGGTGGTGAACCGGCACGACATGCTGCGGTCCACCTTCGGCATCGAGGACGGCAGCCCGTACCAGGTGATCGGCCCGCACCGCGAGGTCGAGCTGATCGTGACCGACCTGAGCGACCTGCCCGCCGTTGAGCGCGAGCAGACGCTCCAGGACGCGCTGGACGCCGAGAACCGCACCCCGTTCGACCTGGCGCAGCCGCTGTACCGCTTCAAGCTCTGGCGGCTGGGCGGCGACGAGAACGTGTTCTGGTTCGGCTGGCACCACATCGTGATCGACGGCTGGTCGTCGGGTTCGGTGATCGCCGAGCTGACCGCCACGTACCGGGCGCTGCTCGCCGGATCCGAGCCCGCGCTGCCGCAGCTGGCGATGACCTACGCCGAGCACATCGCGCAGCAGCGCGAGCGGCTCTCCGGCGAGGCACTGGAGGAGGAGCTGCGGTACTGGGAGCAGTCGCTCGCCGGGCTGCCGGTGCTGGAGCTGCCGACCGACCGGCTGCGCCCAGCGGTGCCCAGCGGTCGCGGCGAGATGCTCAGCGTGGACTGCGACCCGCGGCTGCTGGCGAGCCTGCGCGAGCTCGCCCAGCAGCACGGTGTGTCGCTGTTCATGGTGCTCACGGCCGCGGTGACCATCGTGCTGGCGCGCTACTCCGGCGAGGAGGACATCCCGCTCGGGGTGCCGATGCTGGGCCGGGTCGACCCGGACCTGGAGGACGTGGTCGGCATGTTCATCAACATGGTGGTGCAGCGCACCAGCACGGCGGGCGACCCGACCTTCGTCGAGCTCGTGGAACGCATCGCCGACGCCAGCCTCGATCTATACGAGCACCAGGAGATCCCGCTGGAGATGGTGGTGCAGCGGGTGCAGCCGATCCGCGACCCCAGCCGCAATCCGCTGTTCCAGGTGTCGGTGCAGGTCCTCGGCGAGAGCATGTCCGGGGCGGGTTTCCAGCTGCCCGGCATCGAGTCCGAGCGGGTGCCGCTCGAGTCGGTGCTGGCCATGTTCGACCTGGTGATCAACTTCTGGGAGTCGGCGGACGGCCTGCGGCTGGACATCGGCTACGCCACCGACCTGTTCGACCGCTGGCGGATCGACGGGCTGGCCGACCACATCCAGACCGTGCTCGGCGCGGTCGCCGCCGAGCCGTCCCTGCGGGTGTGGCAGGTGCCGCTGCTGTCGGGGACCGAGCGGTCCCGGATCCTGGCGGCGGGCCGCGGTGAGGTCGCCGAGTTCACCCACGACGCCGTGCACGTCACCATCGCGGAGCTGGCCAGGTCCACACCGGACGCGGTGGCGCTGGTCTGCCGCGACGTCGAGATGACCTATGCCGAGTTGGACCGGCGGGCCGACCTGGTGGCCCGGCTGGTGCGCTCGCACGGCATCGAGCACGAGGACATCGTGGCCATCGCGATGGACCGCGACCTGGACGCGCTGGTCGCCATGCTCGGCGTGCTCAAGGCCGGTGCGGCGTTCACCGTGCTCGACCCGAGCCACCCGGCCAAGCGGCTGGACTACATGCTGCGCGACACCGCCACCCGGCTGCTGCTCACCCGCACCAGGCACCTGCCGCAGCTCCCCTCGGCAGGCGGCTGGGCCGTCGTGGCGCTGGACGCCGAGTGGGACGCCGTCGAGGCCATCCCCGCGGACATTCCACTGGCCGAGTGGGCCACCGGTCGGTCGCTCGCCTACGTGATCTACACCTCCGGCTCGACCGGTCAGCCCAAGGGCGTCATGGTTGATCACCGCGACCTCCAGTGCTTCCTGCAGGCGTACCGGCGGACGTTCGACTTCGGCGCCGGTTCCCGGATGCTGCAGCTGCCCGCGCTGACCTTCGACATGTCCATCGGCGAGATCTTCACCGGTCTCACCGCGGGCGCGACGTTGGTACTGGTGTCGCCTGAGGAAGGGCTGTCGCCGGACGCGCTGAGCAGGCTGATGCGCGACCAGCGGGTGACTTACGCGGGCCTGTCGCCCGCCATCCTGTCGGTGCTCGATCCCGACCCGTACCCCGACCTGCGCGGGGTGATGAGCGGTGCCGACGCGGTGCCCGCCGAGATGGTCAACAAGTGGAACCTGCCCGGCCGGACCTTCGTGGACCTCTACGGTCCGACCGAGGCCACGGTGGCCTGCACCGAGTACGTCTGCGAGCAGGTGGACTGGCGCACCCCGCCGCCGATCGGCCACCCGGAGCAGAACCGGCTGGTGTACGTCGTGGACCGGGCTGGCAACCTCACCCCGCCGGGCATCGCCGGTGAACTGCTGATCGGCGGCGACGACGGGCTGGCCCGCGGCTACCTCAACCAGCCCGAGCTGACCGCGCAGACGTTCATCCCCGACCCGTTCCGGCCGACCGGCCGGGTGTACCGCAGCGGCGACCTGGTGCGCTGGCGGCCGGACCTGGAGCTGGAGTTCCTCGGTCGCATCGATCACCAGGTGAAGCTGCGCGGGCTGCGCATCGAGCTCGGCGAGATCGAGTCGGCGCTGCAGCTGCACCCGGGGGTGCGCATGGCCGTGGTGCTGCTGCGGCCGGACTCCCACGGCGAGAAGCAGTTGGTCGGCTACGTGACTGCCGAGTCCGAGCCCGCGCCGAGCATCGCCGAGCTCAAGCGGCACCTGGGCGAGCAGGTCCCGGAGTACATGGTGCCCACGGCCTGGGTGGTGCTCGACGAGTTCCCGCTGACCGCGGCCCGCAAGGTCGACCGCAAGGCACTACCGGCACCGGCGGAGCAGAACGAGCAGGCGGACGCCGAGTTCACGCCGCCGCAGACCCCGACCGAGACCGGCATCTGCGAGATCTTCGCCGAGGTGCTGGCGCTGCCGCGAGTGGGCTCGCAGGACAACTTCTTCGAACTCGGCGGCAACTCGCTGCAGGCCATGCGCGCGGTCAGCCGGATCAACAAGAAGTTCCGGGTCAAGATCAACATCCGGCTGCTCTACGGCAGGGCCGCGGTGCACGCGATCGCCGCCAAGATCGAGGAGATGATCGGTGCCTGACCTGCTGCCGGACACGATCGTGCCGATGCGGGAGACGGGTACGCGCACGCCGCTGTTCTGCGTGCACCCCGTTTCCGGCTCGGCGTACCCCTACCTGGGGCTGGCCGGTTTGCTCGGCGACGACCAGCCGGTGTACGGCTTCGAAGCGCCCGGCTACGACGACGACCGCCCGCCCGCCCGCGCCCTGGGGGAGTTGTCCGAGTACTACGTGTCGCTGCTGGGCGCGCACTGGCCCGGCCAACCGGTGACCTTGCTCGGCTGGTCGCTCGGCGGGGTGGTGGCCTACGACATGGCGCAGCGGCTGGCCGCGGCCGGGGTCGCCGTGCCCGCGCTCGTGCTGGTCGACGTCAAGGTGCCGTACCGGGCGCCGCTGCCGCCGGAGAAGACGATGCTGCTGAAGTTCCTGCACGACCTGACGGCGGTGGCACACACCTCGACCGACGCCGCGTCGACCTCCTTGGCCGACAAGCTCGACGCGATAGTGGGGCCGCACCCTGCCGACGCCGACCCGGCGGCGGTCTTCGACGCGATCGAACGCGCGGCGGTCCTGCCCGAGGAGGTGGACGCCGAGCTGCTCCTGCAGCGCTACCGCATCTTCCGGGCGCACGTGGCCGCGCTGTTCGACTTCGAGGTGCGCACCCCGTACCACGGGCCGGTGGTCCACATCAGGGCCGCCACGTCAGCCGGGGACCAGATGCGGTGGGAGCGGGTGGCACCGGCCCTGCGCGAGCACACCATCGAGGGCGACCACCATTCCATGTGGACCGGGAACGGCCTGTCCAGCATCGCGGGCATCGTCGCGGACCTGCAGCGATGAGCTCCACGCGATCCCGTGGCGAGCTGTGGCGCAACCCGGACTTCCTCAAGTTCTGGGCAGGGGAGACGCTGTCGCTCTACGGCACGCAGATCACCACGCTGGCGCTGCCGCTGACCGCGGTGCTGGTCTTCGATGCCGGTCCCGAGCAGGTCGGGTTCCTGCGGTTCATGCAGCTGGCGCCGTACCCGCTCTTCGCGCTGCTGTTCGGCGTGTGGGTGGACCGGGTGCGGCGGCGACCGTTGATGCTCGGCGCGAACTCGCTGCGGGCAGTGCTCATCGGGCTGGTGCCGGTGCTGGCCGCGATGGACATGCTCACGCAGCCGGTGCTGCTGGTGCTGGCGTTCGGCATCGGCGTGGCCTCGGTGCTGTTCGACGTCAGCTGGATGTCCTACCTGCCTGGCCTGCTCCGCGACAAGAAGTACTTGGTGGAGGCCAACTCCAAGCTGTCGACCACCGCCAGTTCCGCGGACGCCGCCGGGCCCGGCCTGGCAGGCGTGCTGATCAGCGCGCTCACCGCGCCGATCGCGATGGTTGTCGACGCGGTGAGCTACCTGGTCTCGGTGGTGTCGCTGGCCGCCATCCGCACCCGGGAGCCCGCGCCCGCTTCGGCCGCGGCCCGGCGGCACCTGCTGGCCGAACTAGCCGACGGCCTGCGGTGGGTGTTCGGTGACCGCTACCTGCGGGCGATCGCCTTCGTCGGCGCCTTCTGCAACTTCTTCACCATGGCCACGTCGACGATGTTCATCGTCTACGCGGTGCGCGATGTCGGCCTGTCCCCGGCGCAGTTGGGCGTCGTCTTCTCGCTCGGCGCTGTCGGTGGGCTGCTCGGCTCCCTGGTGTCGGGCAGGCTGCTCGCCCGCCACACGCCCGGCCGGGTCTACTTCTGGTCGCTGGCCGCGACGTTCACCGGCCCGGTGCTGATCCCACTGGCAGGCGGGCCGCGCTGGCTGGTTCTCGGTCTGTTCGTGGCTTCGTTCTTCTTCGCCTACGGCGGGCTCGCGGTGTCCAACGTGCTGATCATGAGCCTTAGGCAGACGGTGACGCCGCCGCACCTGATGGGCCGGATGAACGCGGCCATCCGCACCCTGCTGTTCGCGGGCGGCGCTCTCGGCGGCCCGGTGAGCGGCCTGCTGGCAGGCGCCGTCGGCCTGCGCCCCGCGCTGTGGGTCATCGGTGCCGCCGCGGTGCTGATGCTGCTGCCGGTGCTGCTGTCCCCGGTCAGCCGACTGGCGGCGATGCCGGAAGCCCCTTCCCAGGCACCACTCGATCCGATCGATCCGATTCCCGAGCGTACGAGGGAGTAAAACGACGATGGTTCAACGAGGACGGGTGCTCGCCGCAGCACTATTAGTACTGTCCGGGCTGGTGGTGGCAGGCCCGGCACCGGCCGCGGCGGCACCCACCACCGGGCCGGTGACCTACACCGTGCTGCTCGCCGAGAATGGTCGGCACGACGCCGCACTGGCCGCCATCCGCGCGGCCCAGGGCACAGTGCTGCGTGAGAACCGCGAGCTCGGGCTGGTCGTGGCGGAGAGCTCGGCCGCCGACTTCGCCGAGCGCGTAGTGGCACCGGGGGTGCTCGGAGCGGCCCGCAGCCGGGCACTGAGCCGCACCGGGGGCAGCGTCGGCCGCGACCTCGGCGCCGGGGCCACGGTCGCCGACGTGACCGGCCACAGCCCGGCCGGTCCGTCCCGAGCGGGCGAGGTCACGGCCGCGGTGGGGCTGGACCCGTTGGACGCCAAGCTGTGGGGCCTGCGGATGGTGCGTGCCGACAAGGCCCGCGAGCGCCAACCGGGCGACCGCCGGGTCCGGGTCGGTGTGATCGACTCCGGGATCGATGCCACCCACCGCGACCTGACCACGAAGGTCGACCTGGCCGCGTCGCGCAACTTCGTGGTCGACATCCCCAACGACGTGAACGGTGTGGTGATCGACGGGCCGTGCGAGTTCGCGGGCTGTGTGGATCCCCCCGGGTACGACGACTACGGCCACGGCACCCACGTCGCCGGAACGATCGCCGCCGCCGCCAACGGGACCGGCACCTCCGGCGTGGCGCCCGGGGTCACGCTCGTGGACATCAGGGCCACCCAGGACAGCGGCTGGACCTTCCTGCAGCCCTTCCTCGACGCCCTGACCTACGGCGCGGACATCGGGCTCAACGTGATCAACCTGCCGTTCTACATCGACCCGTGGCTCTACAACTGCCCGAACAACCCCGCCGACACGCCCGCGCAGCAGCTCGAACAGCGCGTCACGGTCGAGGCGGTGAACCGCGCGCTCGATTACGCGCACCGCAAGGGTGTCACCCTGGTCGCGCCGATCGGCTTCTCCCACGACGACCTCGGGCGCCCCAATCCGGACACGTTCAGCCCGACCTTCCCGGCCAACTCGGCCCACACGCGGCAGATCGACGGCGCCAGCTGCGCGGCCATGCCCATCGAAGGGCGCCACGTGATCGGCGTCAGCGGCCTCGGGCCGTCGGAGGGCAAAGCCGACTACTCCAACTACGGCCTCCCCGAGGTCGAGCTCGGGGGCCCCGGCGGCTTCCGCAAAGACTGGGTGGGCACCCCTTCATCCGGGGCCAGGGAGAACCAGGTCCTGTCGACGTACTCCCGCGCCTCGGCCACCGGCAAGGGCTGGCTGACCCCGGAAGGCGACATCACCCCGCTCGGCGACGCGCAGGGGATGCTCAAAGACTGCCCCCAGGTCGGCACCTGCTCGTTCTTCCGCTGGGCCGAGAGCACCAGCCGGGCCGCCCCACACGTCTCCGGCGCGGCCGCCCTGGTGATCAGTCAATACGGCAACCGGCGCGGTAGCCGGATCAGGATGGACCCGGACAGCGTGCGGCACGCCCTGCTGACCAGCGCCCGCCAGCACGCTTGCCCGACACCACGCCTGGTGTCCTACGCCGACATCGGCCGTCCACCGACGTACGACGCCTACTGTGAAGGCCCCAAGTGGCACAACGGCTTCTACGGCTACGGCATCGTCGACGCCTATGCCGCGGTCACCCGTCGGCGCCCATGAAAGGGAGGATCTCCGGCATGCCCAACACGACGCTCCCGTCCGTGCGTTTCGTCCGCCTGGGCCCGGCTGTCTTCGAGGCGCTACTCGCCGGCGACCTGGCCACCGCCCGGACGCTGACCGGTGTCGCGCTGTCGGACTGGTTCCTCTCCGACGAGGTCGACTGGCTGTGGCGGATGCGACTACTCCAGATCGCCGCCGACCCATCCGCCGAAGACTGGGTCGTCCGCGCGGCGGTAACGGTGCCCGACGGCGTGGCGGTGGGCACCGGCGGCTTCCACGGACCGCCCGACGCCGCGGGCGTGGTGGAGATGGGATACGCAACGGACCCGGCGTTCCGCAGGCGTGGTTACGCTCGAGCCATGGTGGCCGCGCTGCTGGACTGGGCGGCCGCGGAGCCATTGGCGATCACGGTCCGGGCGACTATCAGCCCGGACAACGAAGCCTCACTGGCCACCATCGCCGGCTACGGCTTCGTCCACGTCGGCGAGCAGCAAGACGAGCAAGACGACACGGAATACCTCTACGAGCGCCCGACCCGATCCACCGGTTGATTCACCCGACCGCCGCCGGGGCTTTCGCTCCCGGCGGCGGTCGTCCTTCAGGTAGATCCCGGCGACAGGGCCATTGACCGGCGCTCGACGGCTTCCTGTCCTTGTAGCGCACCAGGACCTGGCCAGCGGGGTCCAGGTTGGTCAGCAGCTGGCCCGGCGATCGGGCGTTCGCGGTGGACCCGAGTCCCGGCAAGTCGTAGTTCCTGCGGCCCGGTCCAGCGCGGCACACGGGTCTAGGCGGTCGCGGCCCGATCCCCGGCGCACGCGACGCTCGACTTCGGCCCCGTTGGCTGGACGTGGTGACCGGCGCGCACCTGGCGATCCCGCCCAGGTGCGGCCGATTCCCCGCGCGCGCCGATCAGGCCTTGGCGAGCTGGTACTGCGTCTGGTCCCACCAACAAGACGTCGAGTACCTGGTGGCGGTGTAGGTCCAGCCCGCGGGCACCCGGCAGGCCCACAACCCCGGCTCCGGTAACGTAACCAGGTACAACGGCTCACAACCCACGTCGGCGCGAACCATGACGTACGTGTAGCCCGCGGGCACCGTCCGGCACGACCACCGGTACTCCGCCGCTTCGGCTGTCGACGTGAGTGCGGTGGCCGCGATCACCGCCGAGAACACGACACCAAGCACCTTGCTGGCCTTCACAAGACCCACCTTCCGCCGCGATGAACGCCCCGGTGCGGGGCGGTCCAAGCACAGCAGGTCGGGCCGCCTTGATCATCCACCAATTGGTTGAACCAATCGAGGGGTCGGTCCCGTCAGGACAGTGGTGTCGTGACCACCGTCGGATCGTGGGCCGTTCAGGGGATGTGGTTCACCGATTCTCCACTGTGCTCGTACGCCCGCTCCACAATCGCCAGCCCTGTCGGTCGGACCGCGGACCAGACGGGTGCGGCACCATAGGGCGGTGGACGACGTGGCCAAGGTGGACGTGGTGGCCGAGCTGGTCGGCCGGATCTGGCGCACGGAGGCAGCGGGCATGCTGGCTGTGCTCAGCCGCAGGCTCGGCGACTTCGACCGGGCCGAGGAAGCCCTGTCGGACGCGCTCACCCGCTGGCAGGCTGACGGCGTACCGGACAGTCCCTCCGGGTGGCTCGTCACCACGGCCTGGCGCAAGGCGTTGGACCGGCTACGCCGCGACGCCGTCGGCCGGGAGAAGGCCGCCAGGGTGGCCGCCGAATCGTCGCCGGAGACGGCGCGGACGACCGGCTGGCCACGATCTTCGCCTGCTGCCACTCCGGCCAGATTCTTCTCGACGCACCTCAGGCGGCTCGTCGCCCGTACGCCGATCGGGTCACGGTGCCCTCTACCGTGGTCGGAACGCGAGCGAACCCACCGGCGGCCGGGCGGTGTCACCCCCAGTCGGCCGCCGCCAGGACGGGACTGTCCTCGCCGTCGGGACGGTGCCGCGGGCGAGTGCCGTGGGGGCGTGGTCGCCGTGGAAGCGGGCAACGTCCACACGGCGCGCAACACCGGGAAGTCCCACATGGTCGGACTCCGCTCGGACGGCAGCGGAGTGGAACGGTGACGGTCAGTGCGGTGTCGCGCCGCACGCTCGGGATTCCCGTGGACGGCACTGTGGTGGCAGCGGGCAGGAGTTCGGAAGGCCAAACCGACGTGCGGCACTGGCGGGAGATCGTGAGCGTGGCCTGAGGCGACTGGCATTCCGCCGGGGTTCGGGCGGACGATACGGCGGTGGCTGTGGGAAGCGCCATTGAGGGCAGTGCGCTGTCGGCGGTTGGGGGACGGCACCGCTATCGCGGCCGGGTACCTGCACGCGGTCGGGCTTGGAAGCGATGGGCGTATCCGCGCGACCGGGGAACGGTCGACCGGGCCTGCGAGGTTTGATCGGTGGGAGGACGTGGTGGCCCTGTCCACCCGTCGGAGTTGCAGCGGACAGGCGGATCCTCGCGATCGGGGACAACAGTCTGGGGCAGTGCGAGGTCGGCGACTCGCACGACATCGTGGCCGTGGTCGCGGGCTCACACACCGGGCATGGTTGTCAGCACCGGTGACAACCAGTGCGGGGTTGACCCCTGGACGGGAGTCCACCTCACTCGCGAGTAGTGGGCGGGCGGTCACCTCGACTGCGGCAGGAGCGAGCCGGTGAAACCGCTCACTCCGCGAACATCCACATCGGACTCACGCGCGATAGTGGGGACAACCGCGAACAGTCTGGGGGAATGGTGACCACCATCATCGCCATCGTGCTGGCCCTGTCGTTAACCGTCGTCGGCGTGCTCCACCTCGTCTGGGCGGCAGGCATCTACTTCCCCTTCGCCTCCGAACGCGAGGCGGCCCGCAAAGCCGTGGGCGACCGCGAGACCATGCCGCCGTGGCCGCTGACCACGCTGGTGGGCGCGCTCCTGATCCTCGCCGCGTACCTGGTCCTCGCGCTCCGCTGGCCCACGTGGCGAATCGTCGCCGACTGGGTCTACGAGTGGTCGATCTGGGGCATCGCGGTCGTGTTCTTCCTCCGCGCACTCGAACCCCTCGCGGCGCGCACGGCCAGCGCCGAGTACAACCGCCTGAACCGCCGCCTGTACTCGCCGTTCGTGCTCGTCCTCAGCGTCCTCGCCGCTGTGGTGGCGCTCGCCTGAACCCGCTGCTTGCCACACGCGCGGCGGCGCCGGGTGGGCGTGACCCAGGCCGCCCGGGGTCAAAGATTCTTGACATGCTGTCAACGCCGCTTTACCTTGGTGATGTCAAAGATTCTGTACACGGGGAGCGGTGCATGTCGTCCGAAGAGCAGCGTGCCTGGATCTACGTACTGGTCTGCGTGGTGGTCCCGGTCATCTACCTGGTCGGCATCCTGTCCGAGCTGCCGGGTGCCGACGTGGCGGAGATCGCCTACGTGCGACCGATGCTCACCGCGATCGGCGTCGGGATAGTCGCGAACGTCGTGCTGACCGTCGTGGCCGCCGTTGTCTCACCCAAGGACGCGGGCAAGGCCGACGAACGCGACCGGGAGATCAACCGCCGCGGCGAGCACGTCGGGTTCTACGTCATGAGCGTCTGCGCGGTCGGGCCGCTCGTCCTGGCGATGGTCAGGGCCGATCACTTCTGGATAGCGAACGCGCTCTACGTGTCGTTCGTCCTCGCCGCGCTCGCCTCGACTGTCGTGAAGCTCGTCGCGTACCGGCGGGGTTGGTAGATGGGCAAGCCCACCAAGGTCACGAACTCGATCCGCGCGTTGCGCTTCGCCACCGGGGAGATGACCCAGGCCGACCTGGCCGACCGCATCGGCGTGACCCGCCAGACCATCATCGCGATCGAACAGGGCCGCTACTCGCCGTCGCTGGAAGTGGCCTTCCAGATCGCCCGCGTCTTCAAGGTCCCCCTAGACGACGTCTTCGGCTACCCCGAACAGTAAGCCCCACAACCGCAACGGTTCGCGAGGCAACCGCATCGCGGCCCGGTTTCCCATGCCCTCAACCAGGGAGCAACCATGCACACGACTCAAGACACGACGCGTACAGCGCGCCTGGCCGGGGTCTTCTACCTCGGCATGGCCATCACCGCCGCGCTCGGCTTCATCGTCATCCGCCAGCAGGTCTTCGTGGCGGACAACCCGGCCGAGACACTGGCCAACCTGCTCGCACACGACTCCCTCGCCCGCGCGGGAATCGCGCTGGAGCTGGCCATGGTGGTGTTCCAAGCCCTCGCCGCCGCCTGGTTCTACCGGCTGTTCTGCCCTGTGGACTCCTTCGCCGCGAGCGGGATCGCCGCCTTCGGCCTGGTCAACACCGTGGTGACACTCGTCAGCACGGCCCTGCTCGCCACCGCGGTCCACATCCCCTCCGACGCGGCCACCGTCCAGGTCTTGTACGTGATCAGCTACAGCATGTGGGAGGTGGGCGCGCTGTTCTTCGGCCTCTGGCTGCTCCCTATGGGCTGGTGCGTCCTGCGCTCGGGTTGGATGCCCCGCCCCCTGGGCTGGACCCTCCTAATCGGCGGCGTCTGCTACCTGACCAGCCCGTTCATCCTCTACCTCGTCCCCAACGCCAAGACCCTGTTCGAGATCATGGCTATCCCCGCCTCCATCGGCGAGTTCTGGATGGTCGGCTACCTCCTCATCCGCGGCGTCCGCCAGCGGACACCGCAGCAGGCGTGACCGTCAGACGGGTCTACCGGGCCATCATCCCCGGGACACCGCCACAACCAGGTCAGTGAACGACGGTTCGCCGTAGCCGTTGCTGCAGCGCAGGAATACCGCAGGTCCATCGCTGTCGATGACGATGCCGGAGTTGCCAATCCAGGCCTGCTCGATGTCCATGCCGTCGACCCAGGTGTTCCACATCATGACCCGTAGCGGCTTCGAGCCCTTGGCGCGGTGCACGGTCAGCGACACCTCCGGCGGCGTGGTGTCGGTCCACAGCACCACCTCTGGATGGCGTTGACCCACAACCTCGAGCTTGCCTCCGCTGGCGCTCACGACCAACCCTTGCCTGTGCGGCCCGGCCACGCCCTCGAACCTGACGCGCAGCCTGTCGCCGTCGACCGGGTCGGGCAGCTCGTACGCCATGTGCACGAGCTGCCCGTCGACTTCGAGCGGCTCGCCCTGGGACTCGATGAACAGCTCGCCCAGCTTCTTCACCATCAGTAACCCGGCCTCCGGAAGGGGTCGACGCGGGCGTGGTCCTGCGGCCAGCGCGGCACGACGTCGCGTCCACCGTCGCGCATGGGGATGGGCTCGTGGCTGAGCTCCATCAACTCCGTCCCGCCCTTCTTGGCATTGTAACGGACGGGAGGCTTGCCCAGCCGCATGCGCTCCAGGTCAGCGGCAGTCCAGTCGGCGCTTCTCACCGGGTCCGCGGCCAGGTTCTTCCAGAAGCGTGCGCGTACCGTCGACCACGCGGGCTCCTTGCCTGCGGCGGTCTTGCGATAGATGTCCTGGCCCGGCTTCCACCTCTTGCCGAGGCAGGCGTCAGCCTGGTCGTCCGCGTCGTCGCAGTCCTCCTGGACGTGGGGCCGGGCCGGGTGTGCTTCGCCGGTGCCCACGGCGGTGCCGGGGTTGGGTTCCTCGACCGCGCACTCCTGCAGGTCGCCGCGGACCGCCGCGCAGCCGCCGCCTACCGGGGTGGTTGCCGTCTCCGCGAGGCAGGACAGGAGGTTGCCGCCGATGCCGCACGCGGTCAGCTGGTCGTCGTCCTGGTCTTCCTCTTCCTCGCCGGTGTAGTCGCCCGCGTCGGGATCTTGTTCGCCTTCTTGCTCCGGCGCGTCTTCGCGGGTGGGGTCGACCGTCTTGACTCGCCAGGTCCAGGACTCGTGCAGGCGCAGGCTGCGGTACCAGCCGGAGGTCCACACCGCGCCGGTGTTCCAGATGGCCGTGCGCTTGGTCCACTGCTCCAGGTAGTTGTCGACCCTGGTCACCCGGTAGCCGCTCACCGACTGAACGTCCTCTGTGGACCACATCAGGGTCAGCGTCGAGGAGCTGGTGTGGATGATCCGCGGCTTCTCCGGCTCGACCTTCGCCCTCGGTGCCCTCGGCGGTGACGGGGGTTTCGGCTGTGGCAGCGGCTTCGGGCAGCCGCACCAGAAGTACTGGCCGCAGCCAACTCCCTCCACGCAACCGAGGCTGTAGTAGTCGCGCTTCATGGCGTCGTAGCCCTGCCACGAGTGCCCGTTGGCCTCGTACGGGTACCGGTCGGGGAAGATCGTGCCACCCAGTGCGACCGCGCCGATCAGGGCCACCGCCGCGGCCGCGCCGACGAGCTCACCGGCCACGACGCCACCAGGCCCGAACACGCCGCCGACGCAGCCACCCACGCCCGCGGAGGCGCCGACCATGGCACCGGGCGGACCTGCCACGGACAACCCCAGGCTCGCTTGAGCGGGCGGGTTGCACCAGTGGCCGCTGGGATCGGTGTTGGTCAGCGGGTTGCCTGCCGCGTAGCCGTAGCGGTTCATCGACGTGGCGCCGAACGGCAGGTCGACGTCGTCGCGGGACAGGAAGCCCGCCGAGCCGGGGCGGAACCAGCGGGCCTGCATGGACACTGTGCCGGTGGTCGGGTCCGTCCAGTCGCCCTGGTAGCCGAGCTTCGACTGCGAGCCGGTGCTGGAGCGCCGGACACCGAAGGGGTCGAAGGTGGTCTGGCCCGCCACCGGGGCGGGGGCCTGCGGTGTCTGGTCGGTGCGCTGCCACCCGACGACGTCGCCGCGCGGGTCGGTGATCGGCCACATCGGGGTGGCGTTGATGCCCGCCAGGCGAGCCGAGGCGAGGGCGCCGAACGGGTCGCGGTTGTACAGCTCACCGGGCCCGACGACCGGTTCTTTCTCGGCGCCCGCGTACAGGAAGCCCGCCGTGTCCCGGGTCGCCACCCGGTCCATCGAGTCGTACCGGTAGGTGATCGCGCCATCGGCGGTCATCCGGTCGAACGCGTCGAAGGCGGTGGTCGAGGTGCCCGCGCCCGCTGTCGTGGTCGAGGCGAGGGTTCCCCGCGGTGTGTAGGCGTAGGTCTTGCTGATCCCGGCCTCGGTGGAGGCCGTGAGCCTGGTCCTGGCGTCGTAGGCCCACGAGCCGACCTGGACCGGTGTCTGACCGGAGACCACAGTGGACTCCGCGGTGCGGTTGCCCGCCGCGTCCCAGGTGTAGCGGTGTTCGGCGGTACCGTCCTCCGGCGTCCAGGTGCTGAGCCGATCGGCCTTGTCGTAGCCGTAGGTGCCACCCGACTGCGGCCCGACCGTGACGTCCTTGCCGGTCAGGTTGCCGTTGCCGTCGTAGCCGTAGAGCGCCTGGTACATCACGATGTTGCCGGAGTTGACCGCGCCGTACTTCGAGACCCGGCCCCGGTTGTCGTACTCCCAGGCCTGCCAGCTGCCGTTGGCGTTGTTGAGGTACTTCAGCTCGCCGGTGGTCGCGTCGTAGTTGTACGTGCGGGTCAACCCGGTGGCGCTGTCGTTCATCGTGGCGAGGTCACCGCTGGGTCGCCAGGTGAACGTGCTGGTGCCCGCGGCGTCGACCCGCTTGGTCATCCGGCCCGCGGCGTCGTAC
The DNA here is from genome assembly GCF_024171925.1 of Actinokineospora diospyrosa. Lineage (GTDB taxonomy): Bacteria > Actinomycetota > Actinomycetes > Mycobacteriales > Pseudonocardiaceae > Actinokineospora > Actinokineospora diospyrosa. Next base: position 111,518 of record NZ_JAMTCO010000008.1, read on the forward strand.
TCGAACGAGGAACCCGATCCCGGACCGGACGATGAGGTCATCAGACCGCGGTCGGAGTAGGCGAATGTCTGCAACCCGTTCGGGTGGCTCATCGCGACGAGCCTGCCCGCGATGTCGTAGTTGAGGTAACGGGTGACCAGCGTCGACCCGCTGCCGCTGCGCTCGTCGGTGAGCCTGCCGACCGCGTCGAGGTAGCGGTCCACCACGACCCCACCGGGTTTGACGGTCTTCACGAGGTTGCCCGCGCCGTCATAGCCGAAGGTCCAGCGCCGGTCGCTCACCGCGGGGTGCGCGGCGGTCGACGGCTCGGTGACCGTCTCGGCTCGGCCCAGCGAGTTGTAGGTGGTCCAGGTCGCGTCTCCACGCCCGTCCGTGGTGCGGGTGCGGTTGCCCGCCCGGTCGTAACCGGCGGAGGCGGTGACCGACTCGGTCGCCGAGACCGGTTGGGTCGCCGACACCAGGCGGTTCATCGCGTCGTAGGTCTGGGTGGAGCGGTGACCGTTCGCGTTGACCACGGCCACCGTGTTGCCCGTGACGTCGTACTCGGCAGTCGCGACGTCCAGTTGCGGCCCACTCGGGCTCGCCCGGTGCCGGACGAGGGTCGCCCTGCCCGCGAGGTCGTACTCCATCTCGGTGACCCGGTTGCCGGTGTCGGCGGTGGCCGCGAGCCTGCCCCACGCGTCGTACCGCCAGCGGGTGGACGCGCCCACCCCGGGCCGGGTGGCCGAGGCGCGCTGGTTGTCCGCCGTGTAGGTGTAGGTCGTCCGCGCGCCCGCCGGGTTGACCACCGCGGTCACGTTGCCCGCGTTGTCGTAGTCGAACGTGGTCGTGTGGTAGTTCGCGCCGCCGTCGAACTGCCGCGTCTCGACGATCTCGTGGGTCTTGCGGTCGAGGGTGTCCCAGTAGTAGTACACCTTCGCCCCGGCCGGGTCGGTCTGCTCGGTGACCCGGCCCAGCTCGTCGAACACCCGGCGGGTGATCGCGAACCCGGCGTCGGTCTCCGGCAGCTGCTCGTAGTTGACGTTGCCCGCCGCGTCGTAGCCGTACGCCCAGGCCTGGCCCCGCGAGTCCTCAACCTGGTAGAGCCTGCCGTTGGCGCCGTAGGTGTACCGGGTGGTGGGCGTGATCGGCGACCCACCGGGCGGGGTGTAGGTGGGCTCGCGCTCCTCGGTGACCCGGCCCGCGTCGTCGTAGACGGTCTCACTGATCCGACCGTGCTCGTCCTTCACGTGCGTCAGCTCGCCGAAGACGTTGTAGCCGCGCACCACCTCGGGGCGCACCGTGGTCGGCGACTGGCCCGCCAACTCCTCGGTGACCGGCGGCGCCTTGCTGCTCACCACCCGGCCGTAGGCGTCGTAGCGCGAGGTGGTGGCGAACGCGTCAGGGTCGCTCGCGCCTTCAGCGCGCGGGTCCAGCTCCTTGACCACGCGGCCCAGGCCGTCGCGCTCGTAGCGGGTGACCAGGTCGGTGCTGCCGTTCTCCACGGTCTCGCTGGTCACCGCGCCCGCGGCGTCCCTCGTGTAGCGCACCGCCTCGACCCGGGTGCCGAAGACCGACTGCCTGGAGACCAGCCGGTCCTGCGGGTCGTACAGGTAGTTCGTGGCGAGCGCCAGCGGCGTGCCCGGTTGCCGCACCGTGCGTTTGATCTTGCCTTCGGCGTCGTAGAAGGAGTTGACGGTCGAGCTGTCGGCGGTGGTCTCGGAGATCACCCGCCCCGCGCCGTCGAACTGGCGGCGGAACAGCTCGACATCGCGCGGCGACCCGTTCGACCGCGGCACGTCGAGCCGTACGGCGAGCTTCACCAGGTCGTCGTTGGTGTACTCGTAGAAGGTCCGCCCGCCGAGCGCGTCCCGGTCCTCGACCTTGCGGCCCGCGGCGTCGTAGACGTACGTGCGGATACTCGCCAACCGCGGGGTGACCCCAACGGTCTGCTTGACCTCGGTGAGCCGCCCGCTGTCGTAGTGCCGCTCGGTGACCTTGCCGGTCGGCTCGGTCATCTTCTCCACGTACTCGTGGTCCAGCGGTTCGGTGCGCCAGCGGTAGGAGAACGTCGTCGTCGCACCGGAGGTGTCGACGATGGTGAGCACCCGGGCCGCGTTGTCGTAGGTGTACTCCGTGGTGCGGTTGCCCACCGCGCGCGGTGCCGTCACGGCCGGGCACGCCGCCGCCCCGGTCTCGACCGCCTTCTTCGTCAAGCCGTCGTTGTCGTAGTAGCGGCAGATCCGCTTGCGCGAGGACACGCCGGTGACCTCGTTGGTGACCTGCGGGTGGATCTCCTCGACGGTCCGGCCGAGGGCGTCGACGACGAAGCTGGTCGTCGTGCCCTCGGCGAGGCTGCTCGTCCAGGTGGTCTCGGAGGTGCGCCTGCCCACCACGTCGTAGTCGTAGCTGATCTTGCGGCCACCGGGCTCGGTCACCTGCGTGAGGTCGCCGTTGGCGTTGTAGCTGAACAGCGTTGTCGTCGTGCCGACCGTGGTCGACCGGAGCAGGCCCGCGGGCATCTTCTCCGGTGACGGGCCCGCCGTGCCGCCCCGCCGAGCGCCCACCGCCGTCTCGGTGCCCGCCGTGTAAGCGTGTGTGGTGACCTGGCCGTCGACCGTGTTGGGCGTCGGGTGCCCGTTGCGCTGCAGCAGCCTGCCCTCGGTGTCGTAGCTGAACATGTCGTGGCGGCGCAGGGTGTTGCCCTGGTTGGGTTCGACGAAGGTCGCGGTCAGCCGGGTCACGTCCGGATCACCGCCGGGAACCGCGTTGTAGAACGAGCTCGTCGTCACCTGCTCGCTTGTGGAGCGGTTCTGCTGCTTGGAGGTTTGGTTGCCGTCCGCGTCGTACACCATCGTGTAGATGTGGAAGTTCTCGTCGGCGAACGAGAGGAAGTGCCCGTCGATCTCGCCGTAGTGCCAGGCGCGGTGCGGGTAGAGCTCCTGCGGGGTGTTGATCGACCCCCCTTGTTCGAGGTCGCGCAACCGGTTCAGCTCGTCGTAGCGGTAGACCTCCCGCCGGTACGGGTTGGGCTGCCGGTTGTACTCGACCTGGACGGTTATCCCGCCGTAGGTGTTGAAAGTGTTCATGTACGGCTCGAGCTGACCTGGCTCCGGGCGGGCCAGGAAGATCTGGGTGCGCAGCCCGTCCGGCGTCTCGACCGAGATGTCCCGATAGCTGTACAACAGCGCGTCGGAGGTCCAGTTGGTGAACACCGGGCGCTTGATCTGCCTGCCGTTCGGGCTCTGCACGAACCACTGGTCGGTGTTGGTGCCCAGGTTGTAGGAGGTGCACTGTGCCGGACCGGGCGCTGGTTGGCAGACGGTGCTCAACCTGCCGCAGAGGTAGTTGTAGGACCAGGTGCCCAGCGCGGTGGCGATCGAGCTGATCACCGGCGGGCTCGTCTGCGCGCAATTCGGGCTCTGGGCGTTGGTCCAGGTGAGGGCGAGCGTGCGCCCGCTGGGCCGCTGCGTCACCGAGGTCACCTGCCCGACCGCGTCCCGGGTGAGCTCCAGCGAGCCCGACCCCGTGCGGCGGACTCGCTCGAGCCTGCCGGACGGGGAGAACTCCAGCACTTCCTGGTCACTGGCCTTGACGGTGATCCGCCCGGCCACGTCGACGGTCACCTTGTTGGTGCTGCCCGAGTCGCCGCGGGCGACGAACACCCCGTCGTAGCGCTTGCCGAACACCTGCTGGCGGCCGTCGGGGTAGGTGATGGTCAGCTGGGTCTTGTCCGGGCTGTAGGTGGCACCCGCGTCGAACATCGACATCCAGCCAGGGCCGAACGCGCCGGGAGTGGCCTCGGCGCCGGTGGAGTACGTGCGGTCCACCCGCAGCGGCGGCCCACTGCCCAGGACGTCGGCGTCGCTCTCCTCGTGCAACCAGATGCCGTAGGGCAGCACCACGCCGTGCACTCTGCTCAGACCGCGGCCGGTGCCGACCGTGCGCCAGGTGTCCGGGACCGGGACGACGACGGTCACCCGGTGCGGCGTGGGCCACCCCGACGGCGGCGTGGTGTCCAGCCCGTCACGCACCCGGGCGGCCCAGTAGAAGGTGTCGTTCCAGTCGACGTAGCCCCACGGGACCTCGAAGACACCCTGGCTGTTCCAGCCCGACTCCTGGCAGCCCTGGGTGAGCGCGGCGTCGCGGCACACCCGGAACTGGTAGGTCAACGGCGAGGGCCACTCGTCGACGTCGGTGCCGGAGGCGTTGAGCCACGGGGTACGGGTCAGCGAGGTGCCGTAGTTGGCCGGTGCCAGCATCCGGATGCTCGGCTGCTGGTTGTACAGGGTGTAAGGCACCATGTACGCGCACACGCCTGCCTGGGAGAACCAGCCGACGTTGCTCACCCGCACGTCCCAGCCGATCTTCCACCGGCCGGGGTCGAGCCGCTCGATCACGGCGTCGAGGGTGACCTGCCCACCCGCGCTGACGGCGCCGGGGATCGGTGTCTGCGGGTGGACGCTGACGACCTCGACCCCGGTGTCGTCGTTGAACAGCCGGTACCCGACCCAGGCCTGCCCGGCGGGCCAGGTCTGGGTGCCGCTGTTGGTGATCGTGAGCCGCGCCGAGCCCTCGCGGTTGTGCAGCGGGGTGATCACCAGGCTGCCGCCGCTGTAGCTCGCCGACCACGGCTCGCTACCCGTTGGGGTGCAAGAGGTAGCGCTCTGCAGCGAGCTCTCCAGTTTGGACACCTTGAGCCGGTCGCCGTCGCTGGTCGTCCCCGCCTTGCGCGGCTGGGCCGCCTCGGTCGGGTGCAGCCGAGCCTTGATGTGCTCGGTGACAGCCCGCTTCGCCGCATCGACCCTGTCCAGCGCCGGGTTCACCCCGGGCGCGGGCCGTTTCGCGGGTGCGGGCGGGGTGGTCGGCGGCGCGGGTGCCTTCGGCGGGGCCGGGAGGGTCGTGCTGCCCTGACTGTCGCGGCCGGGCCCGACATCGGTCGGGAAGGCGGTGGCGGGCAACGCGGGCACACCAGCGGCGACCACCGCCACGCAGAGTGCGGCCAGCGTGAATCGAACCCGTCTCATGACGCCCCCAGTCAGCATCGCTTCGGCTGGTGGAGCGTAGAACCGCCCGGGATGGCGATTAACCGCCATAAGGTGCACGCCGAGCGGCCAAGAGATGAACGCCGCCTAGTTCCGCGCCCCTACATGCCCGCGAGGGCAGCGACGGCTGCCCACGCGAGACCGATGACGTAGCGCATCACCCGACCCCAGGATCGACCAGTGCGCGTCACTCGAGATCAAATAGGCAATCCGGCCTGCGGATCTTGGAGTTGCGCTTGGGCTAGCAACGACGGCTGTGCCACCTCAAGTACCGGTGCCGGTTCTGCGCCGATGAGGGCCAACCGCGGCATACACCGCTGGACTGGCGGGCGTAACCGCAACGGGTGCCATGCCCGTCCGCTATGCGCCTGGAGCCCAGGCGGACCGGGTGTCATCGACCAAGGAGCCGCGCAAGCGCGGTTAAAGGACGCTGACGCCTGACTACGACGCCACCAGGACGCCATCGACGTCGGTTGCCCCCATCGCCTGGTTGAGCCCGTCAACCAAGCTCAGGCCGAACGAGAGGCAGCTGCTACAGAACTGGCCAAGGGGCTAGACCCCGGCATCGTCACTACGGAGGAGATCTACGCCAAGCTCAACTCACTGGCACTGTCCACGCCACCGTGGACAGCGGCGACGCACCCACACTGGCCAAGCTCCACGACGCGATGGGCCTGAAGATCCGATACTTCAACGACGAAACGGCCGTCGAGATGACGGCCGCTTAGCGGGTGAATAGTGTGCGTGTTCGAGGAGCAAGAGACGCACTACTCACCCGCGCGTTCTTGGGGTAGGTGTCGCCGTCTCCAGGAGGTGCCGCGCGGATCCCATTTCCAGAGACGTGATCATTGACCAGTCGCGGGCAAGACGTACTACCGCGCGACTGACTGACTGACTGACGACGCCGAGTGATGGGCATCCTGCTGCACGCATACCCGGGCTGGCACGGCTAGCTACAAAGATGGCCGACTGCGAGGTACTAAACCGTCCATACTTCCACTTGACGGAGATGGCAGGGTATTCCAAGAGCGCTGGGGTCATCAGGTAACCGGCCAAGGCAATTGCAACTGCAGGGCTCCATGGGCAGACGATCTTAGCATGATTTCGCCTCAAGGAGGCTCTAAGATAGACTCTCCACTCGCGCTTAGATGAGCCCTATGGCGCTCGTCGAGCTATCACGGGACTTCTGGAGGTCGCGTGGGCTTGACGAGCCGTCACCGGTATCGAGGAGGTCTTGTGTCAGAGTTCGAAGTTGAGGTCGACGTCGAACACGAAGATCTTGTGGATCTCTGCGAATGCTATTGGGAAACTGATGGGGCCGGATCTTTTGTCCACACCGTTAAGACAATTGCTGAAAAGTACCGGATGGCGTCATATAAAGTGACAAAGACGGTGGGGGAGATCTGTGTTGCGCGCTCGCTAAGACATCACTGTCAGGTATGTGGAGTTGGCTTCGAGTATCGGTCTCGATCTGAATGGAGTTCGACTGCTCGTCTTGCGGCGGCCCGATGTCGAGACTGTGTTGATGCGGAAAAGCGCGAGCAAGAGGACGAGCGGCGCCGAATGGGTCTAGCCATGCGCGACGCGATCATATCCTCAATTAGGGTGGTCGACCAAGGTCGTTCCCTCCGGGCGGAAGATCTTGATCTTGCATCCGCATTTGCACTAGCTGCAATATTCGAAGACGCCGAAGAAGTTTCGAGTGGTGTTTCCACGCCTCTCGGGAAGCGGGTTGACCGCCTCACGCCCTTGGCAGAGCTCGACTTTGAACTCGTGTCAACGCTGGTGGATCTTCGGGTGGTGCACTTGCACCCATCGTCGACATCGGACTCATTCACATGGAATGGCGACGGCTCCCTAGGATCGTCGCACTATCCAGTTCTGGTGTCGTACTATATGACAGGTGTGGGAAGTGTCGGCAGCCGGGTCGCTGCTTATCAAGAATCGCTCTCCCGAGTACTGAAGCGTGAATGTTGGCCTGATCACTGGGTCGACCAGTTCTCGGAGTTCTGGTTTAAGGTTGCTGCTGCCGAGTGTAAGGCATATCTTGTCTACACCCTTAAGCAACACGGCCTCGATTTCACGCCAGGCCAGAAAACCGATGACGTGATCCGGCGCGCACTTCGATGGTATTCGATTGGACAGGTTTACTACTTCATCTGGCGTGCGGCTAAAGCTAGTGCCGCGTACCGTGCGCGAGACAAGGTGTCGGCCAAGCAAGCTGCAAATAGTGCGGTGACAAGGATATCTGCCGACATAGATCGGGCTTACGCTCAAGGTTGGCAGGTAAGTACGTATCGCCGCGACTCGCGACTTCCGATGTCAACGCTTTCGCATATACTCTTCTCTCGTGCGCTTGTCCTTGACGATCCAATGTCGTACTCTCCTATGGACTTGCCCGCAAGGCGTGCCGGATTAGCGCTCTCCTGGACGAATCTGGACTCAGGCACGTTCGAACGTCTCATCTTCCAGTTGATTGCCGAGACTGAAGGCTACGAGAACGTTGATTGGTTGATGCACACCAACGCGCCTGACCACGGGCGGGACGTAAGTGCGGTTCGCCTGCGTAGAGACCCTCTGAGCGGGCACAGTTCACAGCGGGTCGCTATTCAATGTAAGCACTGGACCAGCAAGCCAGTCCGCGACCATGATGTAAGTCAAGCCGTGGTCAGCATTAGTCATTGGCAGGATCCACCTTTTGATGTGGTGATCATCGCGACAAGCGGTCGGCTTACTTCCGACGCGGTATCCTGGATCGAGCGCCACAATTTGCGCTCAGGTCGGCCGATTGTCGAGGTGTGGAATGATGCGCGTTTGGAGCTTCTACTTAGCGACCGGCCTCATTTGATTCGGTCCTACGAACTACGATAGGGCAACGATTCTTGATCAAGAACGTGGGTCGGCAGTCGACGAGCGCAATGTAGCTGAGGTGGCAGCGGCGGACAATTAGGGTCGGTCCGACGTCGAGGATGGTGACGCGGAGGTGCGCACGGCAGGCTGGCCAGGTTGATGTTGAGTATTGGCTCCCCACTTGGACACGAACGGGCATCCGGCCTGTGAAAAAACATGTGCGTCCCGCCAGTTGGAACCTGCTCCGACGCAACTAGGCTGAGCCAGCCATCGTGGCTGCCGTGGAGGGATGTGGGTCGCGCTGCGACATCTGCACGACAGCCGGAATCTGAGCCAATGCCATCAACTTTCCGAGAGTTTTCGCCGGTCAGAGGTGGTTTCGGTCCTGTCGGAACCGTGCCGCCCAATGGGCCGCGATCTGGGCGCCGCGTGCAGGTTAGGCGGTGGCGACGCCAGGATGTCTACAGTGGAGCGTCCAGGGGCCTTTGCTGTGCGCCTAAACCCTACCCGCATGGCGGATCGTCAGGTGAACCACCTAAGGTTGCTGGAATCTGAGCGAGGGTCATCCTGCGAACCATACCACTCATTATGATCGGTAAGTCGGATAACTCGCCATGTCCAACTCTGGCGTGTCAGACAGCTGCCGTTGATATAGAACTATGCGGGGATCCAGGTGGTGCAGGTGGGTCGTGTTCGGGTGGTGATGAACTCGGTGATGGCGGTTTCGACGAGGTGACGGGGGACTTCAGTGCAGGGGAGTTGTGTGAAGGGGTGGCCATCGGGGGTTTGGTAGTTGTCGTTGGGGGTGGGGTTGGTGCCGTGTTCGGGGATCCAGGTGCCGTGGGGTTCTTCGTCCCAGGTTAGGGCGCCTTGGTCGCCGTGGATGCCGATGGTGAGGCAGTGGTCGTGGTGGTCGGTGATGTGGTGGAGCCACCAGGCGGTGCCCATGGTGGTGTTGGTGGGGAGGGCGCGGATGGCGTCGAGTACGGGGGTGGGGTCGCCGTCGAGGGTGGTGATGTCGAAGACGCCTGGGGTGTTGTCTGGAGTGGTCATCGTTGTCCTTGGACGTGCAGGACGTAGGCGGTGCCGTCGGGGTTGGTGCCGTAGACGGTGAGGCTATAGCCCTGGGGGAGGTAGCGCGCCAGGACGGTTGCGCATCCCTAGTAAGGCCCTCGATCGGGGCATGGGACGTGGTTGACGGTGAGTTCGACTCGGCGTTGTGCGGTGGCGATCATCATGGCGGCGACCTTGATTTCCACGTGGGTGGACAGGAAGCGGGCGTTGCGGCGGTGTACCCCGGCCTCGACCAGGCCGTGTTCGGCGAGGCGGGTCCAGTGAGGGTCGGTTCCGGAGACGATGGGTGTGTCGCGTCGGTCGCCTGGTTGTGGCCAGTGGTCGTGGTGGATGTGGCCGGTGGTCTTGGCCCGTGTGCCGTCAGGGCCGAGCCGGGGTGGCAGTCGGGGAGCACACCAGGCGGATTCGGTGGGGTAGTGGGCGCCGTCGGGGCCGCGGGGCACTGGGATGGCGGCGGTGGGTGAGGGGCCGGGCGTTGGCTGGCCGCTGTGGTGGTCGGCGGTGGCGGTGAGCAGTTCTCGTAGGAGCAGCAGTTGTTGTACTGCGGTCTGCAGCAGTGCTGTTGCGGTGCGGGCGGGGTCGAGGACGCTGGGGTGGTCGGTGATGTCGGCGACGGCGTGGCCGATGGTTTCGCAGTGGTCGAGTGCGGTGGTGGCTGTCTCGACTGGCACTCGTGTGGCCAGGTGACGTAGCTGCGTGGCGTGCTTGCCGATCGTGCCGTTCATGGGAGGCCGCGCTGGTGGTGGTCGGTGTGGTCGCTCAGTGCGTCGCGCCAGCGTTGTAGGGCGGTGATGGTGTCGTCGAGGGTGGAGGTGACGGTGGCGGCGAGGTTCTCTATCTGTTGGGCGCGGGCGGTGTCGCCTTGGGTCTGGGCGGCGTCGCGGCGTAGGGCGTGGAGTTCGTCTCGTATCTGGTGAACTGCTGTGTCCGGGATTCGGGTGCTCAGCCAGCGGAGCTGGTCTGCGTTGGCTGCGATGTCCACCGTGGCTGGCCTCCCATTGTTGCTGCGCGGCCTCGTGTCTCGACGGTTAGGGAGAGCTGACTTATCCGGTGGTTGAAGGCCAGCGGACGGTTATGACGATGGAGTTGGTGAGGGCTTGCCAGGTGTGGTCGATGCCTGGGCCCCACATGATGTAGTCGCCGGGGTGGGTCATGGTGTGGTGGCCGGTGGTGAGGTCGACGCGGAAGTGGCCAGTGACCAGGATGACGAGGGTGGTGCGTTGGTCGTCGGAGGTCCATTCGGGGCGTTTGTCGCCTGCTGGGTGGGTGCCCCATTTGACCTCGACGTCTTTGGAGGAGCGGATGCCTTCGGCTGGGTTGATGAAGTGGCCGACGAGCCAGCCGCGGGTGTTGGTGGTGTCGTTGGCGGCGTTTCCTATGGTCCAACGGGAGATGTGGTCGTGTGGTGTGAGGTGCATTGGCGGGATTCTAGGGGTGGAAGCGCGTCGATGGTCGGGACTGTGGCGTTGAGGGGCATTGAGTTCGGCGCAACTGGGGACGTGTGTCGAGCGCAGGTGGGGGAACTGGGGGCGTAGTGCTGGGCGCGTGGTTGTCCTTGTGGCTAAGGTCGCTGCGTCTTGGTGGTGGCGATTGTGGGTGTGGGTTGTTTACTGATTGGACTTCTCGGGATGCGAGTCGGTGGAACTCTGAGGTAGCGGTGATGGCGGTGGGAAGTTTTGAGCAGCATGGTGGGCACTTGCCGTTGGTGACGGATACGGTTGTGGCTGAGGTGATTGCACAGCGGTTGGCGGAGCGGTATGGGTTGTTTCGGTTGCCGCCGGTGACGATGTCTTGTTCGCATGAGCACGAGGGGTATCCGGGGACGGTCAGCCTCAGTGCGTCGACGTTGATTGCGATCATTCGGGATGTGCGGGCGTCGTTGGCTGAGGTGCATACGAACACGTGTCTGGTGTTGGTGAATGGACATGGGGGTAACTATGTGTTGTCGAACATCGCGCAGGAGGCGAATCTGATCGGGCCGTCGGTGGCGTTGTTTCCGGGGCGGCAGGATGTTGACGTGGCGCGGGAGGCGGCGGGGATGGAGTCGACGGCGAGTGAGGATATGCATGCGGGGGAGTGGGAGACGTCCATCTTGTTGCATGCGTATCCGGAGTTGGTGCGGCCCAGCTACAAGGAGGCTGACTACGAGGCGCCGGAGCGACCGTACTTCCATCTCACGGGGATGGCGGGGTACTCGAAGACGGGGGTCATTGGGTACCCGTCCAAGGCGACCGCGGAGAAGGGGGCGAGGGCTCTGGACTCGTTGACGGCGTCGTTTCGGGGGCTCTTTGATCTTCTGGTCGCGGACTGATCAGGTCATGCGGTGGCGGCGTCTCTGACTGTGGATGCCTGTTCGTGTAGCCAGAGGAGGGTCTGTTCGGGGGTGAGGGCGTGGTCTCGGAACTGTTCTAGGTGGTGTTCGGGGTAGGCGTGTACCTGGATTTCGGTGTGGTCTCGGAGTCGGCCGTGGATCTGGATTCTGGCTGTGTAGTCGTGGGTTTCGCCGAGGAGTCGGGGTTGTGGCTGGATGAGGGTGTGGGTCCAGTGCAGGAGGGTGGCGGCGGTGATGGGGAGGTGGTTGGAGTGGATCTCTACTCGTGCGTAGTCGGTGGGGCGGCCTCCCGCGGTGAGGGTGATGAGGTGGGGTGTGGGGAGTGAGTAGGTGATGAGGTGGTGGTCGAGGGCGTTGGTCATGGTGGTGAGGGTGTGGGCGATGACGGTGTGGCTCACTGCGGGTGCTTTCGGGGGTTAGGCGAAGACGCGGAGGGTGTGGTGATCGAAGGGGTGGGTGTGGGGGTGTAGGTGGGCAAGGAGGGTTTCGTAGGCACGGATGGTGTGGGGCTGTTCGGTGTAGAGGTGGGAGTTGTGCAGCGGTAGGTGCAGGACGGTGCGGCGGCTGGTGGTGTGGAGCAGTTGGAATGGTGCTGCGAGGTGGGGGGCCGCGAGGTGGGGGTGGGGTAGGACGTGGATGGTGATGTTGGGGTGGGTGGCGAGGGTGTGGAGGTGGCGGAGTTGGTCTTGAGGGGTGGTGTGGAGGGCTAGGTCGGTGAGGATGACGGTGACGGTGGGTGGGGCGGCGCCGGTGAGAATGGCGGCACGGGCGCGGTGGGTGGCGAGGCGGGCGGGGATGGTGTCGGCGGGGACCAGGGGTGTGGTGGCGAGCAGGGCGCGGTGGTGTTCGGGGGTGTGGAGGATGTCGGGCAGCGCCATCGGGGAGTAGTGGGTAATGGCGCTGCAGTCGTGTTCCAGGTCGTACAGGGTGTTGGCGTAGAGGCCGGTGTCGTGATGGTCGTGCCAGTGGTGCGGGGTGTGGTGGTCGGCGGCGAGGGCTAGAAGCTGGTCGCGATCGCTGCGGTTGGTGTGACCACAGGCGATGAGTAGATGCACCAGGTCCGCTGGCGGGATGTGGCGTTGGCCGTTGAGGTAGCGCGACAGGGTCGAGGGGAGCCAGCCGAGGTGGCGGGCGAGGGTGTTGTTGGTGTGGCCCGCGTTGGTCATGAGATGGCGGAGTTCGCGGCCGAGGATCCAGGTTCGTAGCGTTGTGGCGGGGCTGCGGTGGTGGGTGGTCATGGTTGGGCATCCCGGGGTCGGTGGGTGTTGATCGCGGCGAGGATCTCGTCGAGGCGTCGGTAGATGGCCATGAGGTGTAGGTCCATGGCGTCGAGTTCCGCGCGCGGATCCGCGCCGGGCGGTGCGGTGGGTTCGGGTTCGCGTGGGGATGGGTTGGTGCCTTCGAGGACGGCGGTGAGGTGGTCGGGGTGTAGGTCGAGGACTTGGGAGAGGGCTTCGAGGGTTCGGGTGCTTCGGCGGCGTTGGACGGTGTTGTATTGGATCTCTCGGATGACGGCCTGGGAGACCTGTGACCGTTGGGCGAGTTCGCGTTGACTGACACCGATCTCCCGGATGCGGCGGTCTACAACCTTGGCGACCGCGTTCCAATCTCCGGTCATGTGTCCCCGTCTAGGAGGCTTGTCGTCGCCAGGAGGTGAGCATCAGGTGCAGCTCCCCGGCGAGGATGGCGAGGGCTTCGGCGGCGTGGTTGCGGTAGGTGAGCGTGAGTTGTTGATCCCTTGTGGTGCTGGTCATGGTGATGCTGTCTCGGGAGTGGGTGACGGTGAGCGTCCTTCCGGGGTTGGTGATGGTGGCCGGTCGTGCCCCGGCGTGGCAGGCGACGATCAGGCGATCGGTGTCGGTGGGCGTGAGAACCATGCTGTAGGTGGGGATCGCGGCGGGGTGGATGTGTGCCCTGTGGAGGTTGGGCGCGAGATCGAAGATCGTGGTCGCACGGGTGCCGTCGGGGAGGTCGGCTTTGAGGCACCAGCGGTGGGCGAAGTGGTCGAACACCGGGCCGTGGCGAATGATGAGGGCATGGGCCTCTGGAGTACTGCCGAGCCTGCGCGGCGCCATGGCTAGTCCACGATGGTGCAGTCGTGGAGCTGGCGGACGAGGTTATGGGCCAGCACCCACACGATGGAGGGGTCGGTGTAGCGCAGAACGACCCGGTCGCCGGGGGTGAGACTGGTCGAGCCAGGGCGGAACTGGAGGCCCTGGACACCGGAGACGTCATGGTCGCGGGATCGAACGAGGACGTGGCCGCGCCGCAGGGCAGGGCAATGGCGGGTTGCGGTGTCGATGCAGGGCGGCAGATGGGTGGCTCGGTGACACCCATGCCGTCAGGCCAACCGGGCCAGTCGTCGCGATGGTCGAGCAGGAGCCAGAGGACGCCGTCGGGATTCTGGTCGGCGGGCTCGGCGCAGACCTGGCACAGCAAGCGGCGCATCGCACGGCGCTGGCGGGCCGGGTGGGTCGCACCGAACCTGGGGCGACCAGTGCCCGGAGCTGAGTTCGCGCGAGCCCAGAGGACACCGTGGCGGTCGCGGTCGCCGATGGACTCGTCCCGATAGGCGATGCCACGGCCGAGGGGGCGGCGTGCGAGCTTGTCGAGGTCGGTGACCTCGGCGGACCACCTGGTGATGTAGGGCGTAACGATCGCCAACCCTGAATGCCCTCGATTAGCCGCACTCGGTGGCGACAGGAGCGTGTCAGAAGGCTGTCCATAGGGGTGCATATGTAGTCATCCAGGTTCGTGGAGTGTGCTGGAGAAGTTGCTCCACACTGGATGCATTGCCGTGCAGCGGTCTATATCTACCTCGACATGAGCCATTCCCGCGCAGGAATCTCAGTCGTCGCAGGGCAATTCGCGCAGTGGCCCGTCACCTCATCGGGCGAGTAGACCAGACAGTGACGCTCCTGGGCCAGTAGCGAGCACTCGGGCCGGTTTCGGCTGGGACGCTATGATGCCGATCATGGCTGACTATCTGCAGGTCACGACCGTCGCGGACAGCGAGGAGGCGGCGAAGCGCCTTGCGCGGTCCGCTGTAGCCGCGCGGCTCGCCGCGAGTGCCAACGTGGTTGGCCCCATCGCGTCGGTGTTCTGGCACCTGGGTGAGTTGGGGGAGGGCCAGGAGTGGCAGGTGATCTTGAAGACGACCTCTGTGAGGTTCGTCGAGTTGAGGGACCACCTGCTGGCTGAGCATCCTTGGGAGAATCCCGAGATCTCTGCCGTGCAGATGGTTGCTGGCGCCTCCGCCTACTTTGACTGGTTGGACCGGACTACGCAGTAGCGCCAGCCTATTCGAAGAGTGCCGACACTGGATCGAGCCCCCTATGCTCGCGCAGCCTGTGCATGACTTCTGAGATGAGGGCCAAGGGCCGGACTGATCCCACGCCTCGCGCGAGGTCCATCGACCTCGCCGTGACGTGTGCCGCCTGCTCGACTTCGGAGCTGTCGATGAGCGCGTTGGCCAGGTACGTCAGGTACAAGGACTTGTCGCGTGCGTGAGTCTCGTCGAAGTTCGCCAGGGCGGCTTCCAGTGCGGCAACGGCGTCGTTGGGTCGCCCCAGCGCTGTCCAACACCGGCCCGACATGATCTCGATCTCGTTCTCGTCAACCCAGAACACCCAGTCTGGTTCGGGTCGGTCATCCTGCGCGCGCAGCGCGACTCTGGCGCCTTCCAGGGCCCGGCTGGTTGCCTGGTAGTTGCCAGCGACTGCGTATGTCCACGCCTTGCGTTCCAGAAGCAGCGCTCGAACACGGGGTGTCGCATCCACCTCAGCGGCCGCGAATGATGCCTCAGCGAGGGCGACGTTCGGGCCAGTTGTTCCAACCTCCTGGTATGCCAGGAAAGCGAGTGCGTTACCGGTGAGCGCCGGATCGTTGGCTTCCCGCGCGGCGGAGAGACTGGCCTGGTAGTGCTTCCTGGCCTCAGCGTGCATCCCGGCGTCGAACGCGGCCCAGCCGGTGAGTTGCGCCTGCTCGGCAATGATCTTGATCAGTTCGCGCTCAAGTTGGGGGTTGGAGTGGGCGTGCTTGACATACCCGATCGTCGATGACATTTCCGAAAGGTACAGGTTATACGTGTCGCGACCACCGAGGTGGTTGTCCAGACGGCGCAATCGCGCGGTTCGGTTGGCCAGGTAGTCGAGGTCCGTCGTGCCCGCTCGCGGTGAGAGCGTGCGGTGAAATGGGTCTGTCATACCCAAGAAAGCTCCAGAAGCGACCCGCATAAAGTCGCGCCTGTCCACGTCCATGTCCTCCGTGACGCTGGGCCGCTGTTGGCGGCTCTGTCCTGGCAGATCGAACCACAAGAGGTGCTGCGGTAGGTGTAGCACCTGTGCATAGGCTCGGAGAATGTCGAGATTCTGTTCAGGTTTGCCATTCTCCAGCTTGCTGACCTGTGCCTGGGTCAAGCCGAGCCATCGGCCTAGTAGTTCCTGGTTCAGGGCCTTGCCGAATATCTGCAGGTGCCGGGGGTGGTGGCGATACGCCTTCAGTACCTTCCCGATGTGCTGTGTTTCGAACGCTGATCGGAAGTCGTCCGTCTCGAAGAAGTCACGTCCGGGGCGGGCTGGCTTGCTCAGTTGGTCGCGTTGGTCTCGAAAGCACTTGTTGCACAGCTGTGCGGTGTTGTCGATCGCAAGCGCCGCACCACATGCCGCGCAGCGTCGACCGGCGGTTGTCCGGTCTCCCGTTCCGCGCGGGCTGCGAGTGCTCATCACGGTCCCAGTGTCCGTCTCTAGCTATAAGAACCCGTGATCGAGCGTACACCGGCCCAAGTGGTGACGGATGGTTCGATCACCTCGGCCGAGAGGCGTTAGCCCAGTCGGGTGACTAGTAGTGGTCGAACGGCTGCCAGTTGATACAGGTTGGTCTGCGCTGCGTGAGAAGCCATTGATCCAAGGCTAGTTGGGCGTCCGCTATGGGTATCGCTGCCGTGCGGGGAAACACTGTGCGTGTCGAGCCGTTAAAGATCAACACAAGGTCGGGCGTGGAGAGACGAGGATTGTAGGAGTTCGCGATCGGAGGGTCGCTGTTGGTGTCACTGTGGTTGAGGGCGGCATAGCCCAGTGTGGGCCGCACAGTGACGCGTAGTTGCTGGTCGGGGAACGGGCCGTTCTTGGTCTGGTGGAACTGCTGGTCGCCGAGTAGGAGAATGGTCTCCCATTCGTTGTGGTCCAGGCGAAGGACTTCCGCGATCAGCTCGGTTGATGCCTCAATACCGTGGGCGACCCGTGCCACGCCCGTCGTGAGAGAAGCGGTCAAGATGGTCCGGTCCGACGGTCCATTCAGCTCATCCATGCCTGTTCCGGAAGTGTGTGTGCTGGCGGGGGACGATCCAACCGTGGAACGCCAGCGTGAGCCCTGTCTATGTCAATCTCGACATGTCACATGCTCGTGCGGCATGTGTGCAGCTAGAGCCCTTGCGCACGGGGTCGTTCACCCAATCAGACGTACGGTCCGGCCGGGTATCCTGACCAACGGACTGGCGGCGGCACTCCTGGGGAAGGAACGAGGATGGGCGCACCCGAACACGTCCGTCGTAGCCAGGCGGAGTGGCTTCGGGTTCGGCGGGTTGGGAGTTCGCGTGGGCGCGAGCTGGCGGAGACGGCGGCGTCGTTATATCCGGCTGGGCAACGAGCACCGGGTGGTCATGTACTGACTGGGCCTGGTTGGTTGTTGGACGAACCCACGGAGTTGGACTCGGTGGAGCTCACCTTCTCCGACGCCAGTCTGCCGACACCTGATCTTGGGTCGGTGGATCATGTGCTGCCGCTGAGTGATCGGGGTGATCGTTATGGGAGCTACAGCCGTGCGGTGCGGGACTTGGTGCGGCCGCGGTTGCTGGAGAACCGCCTTAGTTATCGGCTTCTCGACGTGTCCACCGCGGGTGGATATGGGCTGACGTTCGGGACCACGACGTTCTTTGAGGTGTTTGACGCCAAGGAGTATCTGGCTCACGAGTTCAAGGCGGCGTGGTTGGCGGCGGGTGGGTCGGTGCCGACGTGGGACGCCCTGCCGCTGCGGGCAGCGCTGGGGGACCCGTTTGATCCCGCGAGGATGTTGATGTCGCCGGGTATCAGCACTTTGACGATCCGGAAGGATGCGCGTGGTGAGCACCGCTTCGTGGTGCACCAACGCGACGGTAGCGCCGTCGCCGATGGTGGCGAGATGTGCACTGTCATGCCGTCTGGGGAGTTCCAGCCGTCGTCGTTCGCCGCAGTGGATGTGGACAACGACTTTTCGTTGTGGCGCAACATCATGCGCGAGTACTCGGAAGAGTTCCTTGGCAACCCAGAGCATGATGGCTCCGGAGCGAGGTCCATCGACTACGCGGGTGAGGAGCCATTCCGCTCCTTCGAGCAGGCGCGTGCCGATGGTCGCCTCCGGCTCTGGCACTACGGCCTGGTGATGGACCCTCTCACCCTGGGCGCGAGTCAACGGACCGTCGCGGTCGTAGACGGCGAGGTGTTCGACCGCTTGTTCAACGCCTTGGTGGCGACCAACGACGAGGGTCACGTCATCGGCGAGGGAGGTCGAGCGGACATGCCATTCACCTCGGAGGCCATTGATCGGCTGGAACCGCGGTTCTCGGCCAGCTCCCTGACCTTGCTGCGACTGGCCTGGCGCGATCGACACCACTTGCTAGGTTGATCAGGACTAGAACGGCTTCCAGCGAGGCCCGGGTTGCTGTAACCGGATGGATTGCATCCTGGCCGCGAACTCCTCGGCGATCTCTCGGGACTGGCTGATGTTCTGCATCAGCCACGTGGTCATCTTGATCTCATGCACCTGCCGGAGCACGTCGAACCCTGACCATGTGGTGACGTCGAATCCGTATGTGCGAGCGAAGGCGGCGTACTGCTGGTCTAACCACCACCGGGCGGTCACGTACTCGGTAGCCGTCATCGCCAGGTCCCACTCGGGCTGGCCGAATCCGACGTGCTCGAAGTCGATCAGCACCGGGTTGTAGCCGATGACCATGACGTTCTTGATGTGCGCGTCGCCGTGGACGGGGGCCTTGTCCAGCGGAAAGACCAGTCTGTTGACCTCCTCGTCTAGTTCCTTGAACTTTGCGAGGAGATAGGACTTGTCATTGTCGGCGGCCAGGGAGGTCTCAAGGCGTCTGATGACTCGCTCTGTGAAGTCGTATGCGGGCAGCGTGAAGTCTGACGGAGGGGACAGCGAGTGCAGTTGGCGGAGGAGCCGCGCGAGTCTGGTGATGTCCTGCGGTTTCGCATCCGCGCCAGGGATGAGCAGCCATAAGGTAACCGGGTGCCCAAGCGCCTCAATGGGCTGGCCGAGATCAGGGACCACAGTAGCGCCGGGGTAGTCGGCGCTGGCGAGCCACTGGGCTACATGGACCTCGTTGACGGCTTCGTTCCAGTAGTCCATGGATCGGGCGATCCGGACGATAATAGGCTTATTCGCCAGTCGATATAGCGCGTTCTCGCCGGTCCGGATGCGGGTCGCGCCCGTCGAGTTGAGGCCCGCCTTGGTGCAGGCGGCGTCCAGGATGGCACGGGTGACCTGCGGGGAGAAGCATTCGGAACCCTCGCTCGCGTGGTCGCTCACGGATGTCAGGTTACCGGGCACTTCGGCAGCGAGGCAGATCGACATTCATCCTGAGAATATTGCTGGCCGTATATTCATTCTCGGAATGTTGCCATGGCGCGGTCATGTGGTGACCTGTGGATATTCTCGGCCAGAATTATCGCATCCCGAACCGGCATGGGAGATGTTCGCAATCTCAGTCCTACTGGACTCGTCGGCACGCACAAGGCGGGCCGCGAGCAAAGGACTAGTACCAATGACGAACAAACCTTCCCGGCACACGCCATGCCTTTTGTCGATTGCGACTGTGGCGTGGCTTCTCGGCACTGACCGTGGCTGGATCAGTCGAGCAGTTCGGACGGGCACTTTGCCCACCGTCCGGCGTAGGCAGGGGCTGGTCGTTCCGGCGCACGCCTTGGCGCACCTGGCGGATGAGTCGGGTGATGCTCAGCACCTCGACAGCCCTGGTCACGTTGTGCTGATTGATCGGCGCGGCAGCGTGCAGTTCTCTGCTTCCCACTTGATGCCCCCGCTGAGGCGGAACAGCGACCAGAGCGGAACACTTCTGGTTTCCCGCGTGTTGGGCTCGCCCGCTGGACTGGGGCGTGCTCGCGGGCGCACCCGGTGGCGCTACCGTGACGGAATCCAGGGGGATGAACTCCGTGCCCAGGCCGTGCCGATGGACGGCTACCTCTTAGTCGTCAGTGTCACCGGCTGGGCGCCCTGGGAAGAGGGCTTCTCGTTGCCGATCCCGCAGGTCGGACCGGAAGCCGTAGAGCGAGTGTGCGAGGTTCCCGATTGCGGGCACGAGTTCTCATCGTTCGAAGCTCCGTGCGCACGCTGTAAGGCTCCAGCATGTCCGCGGTGCAAGCGCTGCAGTTGCGCCCCGCGCCCTAGGGAGCAGCAGTGCTCCAAGTGCTTCAACGTGCTTCCCGTGCACATCTTCGAGGGTGACCGCTGCCGTGACTGCGCCTAGATGTACTCCGATCGAGTGATCAATGCTCGCCGAGTTAGCTCGTCTGTCCTAGGCGAGGCCGCCAAGCGGCCCACCGCCTCGCAGTGCCGACTTGCGTGGCCGGGCACAACGGTCGGCACGAGAGGACATGAAGCATGAACGACGAGACGTGCTCGTTGGAGGAGTTGATCACGCAGGCCCGCGAGACAGTCGAGGTGACCGACCAGGAGATCGAGGAGGCCCGCGCGCGGAGGCAGATGATCGCCGATGCTCTGCGCCTGGAGTTCCCGGGGTCGTGGGTGTACTTCAACGGCAGCCTTGCCCACGGTGACGCGCTGACCCCGTTGACTGACATCGATCTGGGAATCGTCATCGTCGAGGCCGCAGACACCCACGGTCCGGGGAAGAAGGGGCCGCGGGACCTGATGGACCGCGCGGCCGACGCCATCCGGCGGGAGCTCAAGGCCGACTTCCCGAAGCTCACGGTGCAGGTCGAGGGCTGCACCCGTGCGGTGCTGGTCCGCTTCGGCGACCCGGTGCACGCGGGGGAGAAGGACTTCACCGCGGACGTAATCTGCGCCATCGACAACCCGGATGACCTCGGGCTGTTCATCCCGAAGGTCCCCGGCTGGTCACGCTCGGCGCCAGACGTCCACACCAGCATGGTCCGCCAAGCCATCGAGGACACGAACGTCGGGTTCGCCCACGTGGTACGGCTGCTCAAGCACTGGAACCGGCGCAACGGCAAACCCCTCTGCAGTTGGAACATCAAGGCTCTCGCCCTCGCGTGCATCAACGGCCCGACCACTCAACTCGGCGGGATGCAGGTCTGGTTCGCCCACGCCGCCAGCGCGCTCGACCGGGGGCTGACGGAGGACCCGGCAGGAGTCGCAGAGAAGCCGATCAAGCTCGGGAAGGGGTGGACTCGCACTCAAGTGGTCACGACTCTGCGCGAGGCGGGCAAGCACGTCGACGAGGCCGTTCGGCTTGAGCGCGAGGGCTACCCGCTGCAAGCTGCGGAGCAGATGGCCAAGCTGTTCAACGACGAGGACATGTTCCCCTACCCCGACCGGGGTGCCCTCCACGACGAGGTCGTGCGTCGCTGGAAGGACAAGAGCAGTGTGGGCATCGCCGCTGGGGTCGGTTCGGGTGCGCGCCGACCCCAGGTGCAGGCCCGCAGCTGGGCGCCATGACCACGGCCCAGAGTTGGTGGTACGGGTTCCACCCCGCCTGGCAGGTCGCACTTGAGGCGCAGGCCCGCCGGGAGCACGGCGACGTCCTGCGCCTCCACCTGAACCCCGGTCTCGTCACCTATATAGTGCCGATCGACGTTCCCGGTCGCCGTCGCCCGGTGCCTGCGGCCATTGAGTTCCACCGGAGGCCGTACTACGACTGCTACGGGCTCGCCTCCGAGGACTATCCCCGAGTACATGCCGCACCCGGAGAAACCTCACCGCACAGGATGCCCGACGACGCACTTTGCCTGTACTACCCCGCATCGCCAGCGGACGAGCGGTGGCGTGCCGCTGACGGGCTCCTGGCGTTGATCGACCTGATCCGCAACCACCTGTTCTTCGAGGACTACTGGCGGGCTACCGGCGGGCACCGGCGTGGCATCTGGCTGGGAGCCGAGGCACCACACGGATTCGCGCGAGCGAGGGTGGCATGAGCCCTTCTGCCCTGGTGGCCGGAGCCTTCATCGCAGGCTCCGGCTTCTGGGCAGGGCTGACGGCAATGGGCTTGGTCCCGATCGTCGGGGCGTTCGCCACCCTTGTCGTCGGCACCGTGGCCGCGACCGTGGCGGTGAGGGTGTACAAGGCGCAGCAGAAGGAGCAGCGCAGGCAGGCCAAAGCGGAGTTCTACGCCGAGGCCGTCCGCGCTGTCGAGGACTACATGGAGTGTCCTTACCGCATCCTCCGCAAGGACGGCTCTGCGGCTGCCCGTCGCGAGATCACCCAGCACATCAGCGACGTCAAGTCCCGCATCAGCTTCTACACCGCGCTGTTGGCCATCCATGGGACCCCCGAGGTTCGGGCCGCTTACGACACCTTCGTCGCCGCGGCCCAGCGCGAAGCAGGACCCCAGATGACCGCTGCGTGGGACACCAAACCGGTCAAGAAGGACACCGGCGTACCTCTGCGCACGGCTCCGTTGCCGCGCGTCGTCACCGACGTCGCCCGCGCCGGTCTGCTGAACACCCTCAAAGACGACCTTGATCGGTAACCTGCTGGACTGAGATGTGGCCGTCTTGCCAGGTCTGAGCCAGAACCACTGACGCTACGAAGACAGAAACAATTCCTCTAGTCGATCTCTGGATCATACCAACCACCAACTTCCTGATCTTCTTCACTAGTTTGCGGAAGGCCCTGCTGCTTCCGATTGCACTGAGCAGTGAGATAGCCAGGATGCTGATACATAGCAGTAAACCAGATACGTAGCCGCTTTGGGAATCGAACCCTGCGCTGGACCCAGGCCAAGCAAGACGGACACTGTAAACCTTGTCCAAAGGTACCCAACGCGGAGGGTGTGGTCAACTTTCCGCACACGATCCACTACTTTGGGGTGAATCTGGTAACGCTGACACAGGTTCGAGCGAGCGTGCAGTCGTGAAACCCCGGGCTGCGTTGGCGCTGGTGGTGACGACTTCGGATCCGCCGATCTAGCACGCCAAAGGGTCGTTGGCATGGTGGTTCGATCTTGGAGGAGGAGTTCAGGCGATCTTGCTAGTCGGCGAATGTGCGAGGCCTTTGGTGGCCGACTACAGAACGGTGAATGGGGTGAGTGGGGCGCTGAAGTAGGACGTTGTCGAGACGTAGGACGAGGGTAGCTAGGAGTTGTTCGAGGGCGTCTAGGCGCTCCGCGATGGGGTCCTCTGGTTCCTGCTGGAGTTCGATGCGCGGGATGGGGCCCTTGGCGAGGACTTCGGTTAGATAGAGGGTTGGTAGTTCTAGCGCTTCGGAGAGCGCTTTTAGCGTCTTGGGGCGACGGTGGCGTTCGGTGATGTTGTATTGGATTTCTCGGATGATGGCTTGGGAGAGGCCCGAGCGTTTGGCGAGTTGGACTTGCGTTAGTCGTAGCTCGTACATGCGATCGGAGATGACCTCGGCTACGGCTTGCCAGTTGTTGGGCATCAGGAGACCGCCTTGTCGTGGACGGACACATGTTGTGGGGTTCGGTGGTGAGGTCCGCCAGGGCTGTGGAGGGGTGGCGGCGGGCCGTGAGGGTGAGGCTGTAGGTGGAGACGACGGCAGCGTGGATGTGTGCGGTGTGCAGGCCGGGCTAGGGCGAGGCTGACGCCGTCGGGGGAGTTGGGCTTGGAGGTATCAGCGTGGGTGACGGGGCCGTAGATCGGACCGAGGCGGACGACGAGGAGCCTGGGGCGAGGTGGTTGGGGTGCGGCCGGCTGGTGGCATGGGTCGGCCCTCGGGGGTGAGCGTTGGGATGGCAGCGGGTGTCCTGGGTGGGGACAGGGTGGGCGTGGCGGGGTGGTGCGGCGGGACGGGGTGGGTGGAGGGCTGAGCTGGTGGTTTCTCGGTTGGGACGGGGTGTGGCAGGTTGTCCCGGGGTGGGGGCGGGCTGGTCTTGGAGGCGAGTTGGAGGGGCCGGTGAGGTGGGCCGGGCTGACGGGTGGCTAGGGAGTGGCGGCGTCGAGTTTGGCTAGGGAGGACTGAAGGCTTCGGTGGTGGGGCCGATGATGAAGTCGATCTGCTCTTCGGTGGGGTGGAGGGTGGCGGTCATCTCGCAGTTGTCGCGGATGGCGACCCAGGTGATGACTTTGAGTGGCGCGGTCATGGCTCAGCTTTCGTCGGGTAGGGCGGAGTGGAGGACGTGGCGTTCGTGGGTGTGTTCGATGAGGCGGTAGACGGCGGTGCAGGCGGTTCGGACCAGTTCCTTCTGGGCGTCGAGGGTGGGGGCCGGGGCGGTGCCTTCGTGGGCGTCGATGGAGGCCAGGACGTAGTGGTCGATGGCGGCGGCGGTGTTGCTGAGGTCGGTGACCATGTCGCCGTCGAAGCGCCACGTCGGGTCGCTGGTCATGAGCTGGGGTGCTGGGCCAGCCAGCGGAGCGAGGTGATGACCGTGGTGGCGGTGTCGTCAAGGTTGTCGATCTCGGGGCCGCTGCCCAGCCGGTCCTGTTCGAGCGCGGTAGCGACGGCCTTGACGCAGCGGGTGAGATCGTCGAGGTCCTTGGAGAGGTAGGGGACGCCGGGTGGACGGGGCTGATTTCGCGATCGGAAGGCTGATATCAGCCTGTTGACGATGGTGTTCACCGGCGGTACCTCCTGGGGTGGTCGGCCGGTGCGGTGAGGGCATTGGCCTGGGGTGAAGCGGTGTAGTACCTAGTCAAGGGCCTGCACGCGGCCGGGAACAGAGAACCCGGGTCAGAGGCGCGTGGAAGGTCTGTTGGAACCGGCCGCGGAGTTGGTTTCGGCTGTACGGTTGCCCTGATACCGGAGGTGGTCCGCATGGGGACTGGGCGTCGTCGGGTGGAGTTGGCGGCTGTACGGCGTGGAGCGGGGTTCACGCAGGAGTCATTGGCTGAGGCGCTCGGGGTTGACCGGACGACGGTGATCACATGGGAGGCCGGGAGTCACGCGCCGATGCCGCACGTGAGGCCGCGGTTGGCGCGGCTGCTGGAGCGGTCGTCGGACGAGTTGGATTCGCTGCTGGACGGTCGCCCGAAAGCGGTGGAGTTCGGGCGACCGGATCTCGACGCGGTGTTTTCCTGGTTGGACCGGCTCGCAGGCTGGGATCGTGGGACCAGTCGACGGCGGGTGGGCGAGGAGCTTGTGGACGTCGCACCGCGTCGGGCGGTGGGGCGTGCGGAGATCGCGGACCGGCTGGCGCGCTACTACGGCGGAGACAGCCAGTTCGGGGCCTGGGTTGGATCGGTCGATGTCCTGACCAGCGTGGTGACGTGGCCGGAGTGGCTGGATCTGCGATGTGAGCTGTCACCGCACGGGGACCGTTTGGAGCTCAGCATGGGCGCGGCCGCTCGGTGGGCGATGGACAAACGGGCGGCGGACACTGCCGCGCGCAGGCTCGCGCACGCGGTTGCTGAGGGCACGCGGTTGACGGATGCGCCGGTGTACCGGCTGGTGGAGGCTGACCCGACCAAGGGCTTGGTGCGCGGCCAGGTGGAAGTGGCGTCGTTCCTGGACTACGCGTTGACGGCGGATTTGCTGGAGCGGGAGCTAGGCGAATCGGGCGACGGGCTGCCGCTGCGGGACGCGTGGATGCCGGACCTGGAAGCGGTGTTCGACCTACGGGGGCGGCTGTGTGCCGGTGGGGCGCTGGCGTTGTTCGCGGCGGCGCGCCCGGCGGACCCGTTCCGCGGTGAGGCTGACTATGTACTGCTGGTGCAGGAGCGATCCGGCCAGGTGGTGAACGCGGCTGGGCGGTTGGCGGTGATCCCGAAGGGGTTCCATGGGCCGCTCAACGATGTGCGAGCGGACAGCCGGATCGGGGCGACGTTGCGGCGGGAGCTCGAAGAGGAGCTGTTCGGGCGCGGGGACGTGGATGTCACGGGCGGGCCTGTGCGGGCGGCGGACCCGATGCACCGGGAGCGGTTGTCGGCGCCGATGCGGTGGTTGAGTGAGGATCCGGCGCGGTGGCGGATGGAGTGCACGGGGTTCGGACTGAACTTGGTGAGCGGGAACTACGAGTTCGCGTGCCTGGTCGTCATCGAGGACGAGGAATTCTGGGAGCGATTCGGAGGACAGATCGAAGCGAATTGGGAGTCCGCCGGATTGCGGCAGTACTCATCACGAGATGGGGAATCGCTCGAAAAACTGATCGCGGATGACACGTGGAGCAACGAAGGCGTGTTCGCGATGGTGCAGGGGCTCCGGCGGTTGCGGGAGATCGGCGGTGACCGGGTGCGGGTGCCGCCGGTGGAGTGGCGGCTAGGCGGCTGAGGGCCAGCGGACGGTCATGACCACGGAGTCCGCGAGGGCTTCCCAGGAGTGATCGACACCGGCGCCCCACATGACGTAGTCGCCAGGGCGGGCCATGGTGTGGTGCCCGCCGGTGAGGTCCACGCGGAAGCGGCCGCTGACCAGGACGACCAAGGTGGTGCGCTGGTCGTCGGAGGTCCACTCGGGGCGCTTGTCGCCTGCCGGGTGGGTGCCCCACTTGAACTCGACGTCCTTCGAGGAGCGGACACCCTCGGACGGGTCGATGAAGTGGCCGACGAGCCAGCCGCGAGTGTCGGTGGTGTCGTCTGCGGCGTTGCCGCTGGACCAGGCGGTGGTCACTCGGTGATCTCCCAGTCGAGGGGTGGCAGGGCGACCCGGGTGGGGTCGAGTTCGACGAGGCGTCGCAGGCCCTGGAGCATGGCGAACAGTCCCTCGTTGCTCCACGCTACATCACCGAGAAGGTCGCCAATGATGTCCGGGTCCTGTGTGGAATAGCGGCGGAGGGATGTCGATTCCCAGTTCGCTTCGACCATTCCGCCGAATTGTGGCCAGAAGTCTTCGTCCTGGATGACGATGAGGCTGGCGAACTCGTAGTTCCCGCTGACCAGGTTGAGGCCGAAGCCGGTGCATTCCATGCGGAGGCGGCCGGGGTGGGCGAGGAGCCAGCGCAGCGGTTCGGACAGGCGGCTGGGGTGCATGGGGTCGGCGCTGCGTTGGTCGCCGATGGTGCTGTCGATGTCGGCGCGGCCGAACAGTTCCTCTTCCATCTCGCGGCGGAGGGTGGCGCCGACCTGGGCGTCCGCGCGGATGTCGGTGACGGGCTGGTGGAAGCCCTTGGGGATGACCGCAAGGCGGCGGGCGGCGTTGACGACGTGGCCGGAGCGTTCCTGGATCAACAGGAGGTAGTCGGCTGGGCCGCGGAACGGGTCTGCGGGGCGGGCGATGGCGGTGAGGGCCAGTGCGCCACCCGCGCAGAGACGGCTACCGACGTCGAGGACGGCAGGCAGGTTGGGCAGGTAGCGGTCGCGCAGGGGCAGAGCGGTCGAGCCTGCGGTGATCGCGTCGATGAGTTCGGCTTCGAGGAGGTCGAGGGTTAGGGCGTACTCGACGAACGAGGCGATACCGGCCGTGCCCTCGATGCGCTGCAGGCCGACGTCGATGCTGGTCAAGCGGTACAGGGGCGCGTTGACCAGGCGAGTTTCGAGCGTGAGGGTTTCCGCGAGCCGGTTGATGGCCGCGTCAGCATCGAGGTCGGCGGCATGGGACGAGGTTGCGGTGGCCCGGATGCGGTCGTTGCTCGCGATCAAGGGAACGGCGATGTCGAGCCAGTCCGGGCGGGTCACGATGCTGGTGGTCAGGAGCTGGTGGCCGAAGTGCGCGCGGTACAGGGGCGTCGGGCCGTAGTAGGCGGTGAGAGCGTCGGCGATGTCGCGTTGGCTGATGCGGGCGCGGTGGTGGCCGCGGTCTTGGAGCTGGTGCGGGTCGAGCTGAGCGGCGCGTGCTGCCACACGGGTGCGGGCGGTGCCTGGAGTCCAACCCGCTTGAGCGTCGACCCAGTCGAGGGCGGCGACGATGTTCGGATCGAGCTGGAGGCGGTCGCTGGTCGGCGGGCTGGTGAGATCGGCGAAGCGGGCCTGAGCGTCCGGTGCCGCTTGGGCTAGGGCCCTGTCGAGGAGCTGTTGCATCTCGGACTGTGGCTTGACCGTGGGCTTCTGGTGCCAGGCCGCGACTGTGCGGGGCGAGATGCCGAGGTGGGCGGCGAAGGCTTCTTGACTGAGGCGTAGCGCGCTCTGGAGGGCAGCAGCGGTGCGGCCGGTCCACGGGCTACGCATCTCCGCGCCCGGGTTCTGCGGGGTTCTTGCGGTGTTTGTGCGGCGCTTGTTCATGGGAGCAAGCGCCGTTTCGGCCTTGAATCAGAGGTATGGAAAGCACCTCACTCGCCACCGGTATTTCGCAATACCGCGCGCAGATCGGCTTGGATGCCGTCGAGCACGGTAGCGATCTCGGCGACGCGCCTTTCCAGACTGTCCAGTCGGGACACGACGGGATCAGGCAGGGGTGGGGTGCGACCGTTCAGAACCGCGTCCAAGTGTTGTGGGTGCAGGCTGAGCGTGACCGAGAGGGCTTCGAGGGTTCGCGCGCTGCGGCGGCGTTCGACGGTGTTGAGCTGCAACTCCCGCACGATGGCTTGGGAGACCTGCGAGCGTTCGGCGAGTTCACGTTGGCGCAGGCCGAGTGCGTCCGCGCGCTCGTTGATGACCCTCGCGACTGCCGCCCAGTCTTCCGCCACGCATTCCTCCGTGCTCCGCCTCGCGGCCGACATTAGCGCCTTGACCTCTTAGCGCGCCGCTCAAACGACGCGGCGGACGAACGCGCCCATGGGGCGCTCTATTTACCGCTTACGGGCGGTTCTAAATCACTCTTCGACTGGCGGGTGCGTTGTGAGCGACGAGCAATGGTTGATCGGGATCGCGTGGCGGCTGGACCGGTTGCGGTGGGTGCCGACGTCGGTGTTGGACGAGGTGGTGCGCCGGGATGGCGATATGGGGGAGTCGGACTGGGCGGGGACGGACAGGGAGGTCGCGGCGCGGTTGTGCGCGGGGTGCCCGGTGCGGGACGAGTGCCTGGAGTTGGAGTTGCGCACGACCGGTGAGGCGACGGTGGGGGTGTTCGGCGGGCTCGGGGATGAGGACCGGCGAGCGTTGTATCCGCACTGGTTGCGGCGCGGGGAGCGAGTCGAACGGGGGCCGCTGACATGATCGAGTTCACGACTCTGCACGTGGTCGCGGCTGCTGGCGGCCTGCTCGTGTTGCTCGGGGTGTGGCGGTCTGGTGCCCGGCGGGCTCGGGCGGCGGCTGAGGCGACCCGGAGTGGGGCGCGGTTGGTGTCGCTGGTCGGGCGGGTGTTGTTCAACGCCGGGTTGATCGTGGCTGTTCAGTGGGTGGTGATCACTCACCCGGGGAGTCCGTGGTTGCTGCTGGCGGTGCTCGGGTTGCCTGCCCTGTTCGCGGCGTACGCGTTGACCAGGGCGTTGACGGTGACCACGGTCGATACGTCGAGGCGGCGGCGATGAGCGGGGAGTTGGAGCGCGCCGTGCTGGACGGAGAGTTGCTGCCGGTCCGACGGGTTTCGTGGTGGTGGCGGTCGACCTGGGTGCCGGTGTGGCTCAAGAGCTGGCGGGACTTCCTGGCGGTGGTGCTGGTGGCGCCGTGGCGGTTCGTGGGTGCCGTAGTGCGGGGGCTGATCGCGGTGGGCCGGTGGTGGCGTCGGTGGGTGACGGTGCGGGACTACCGGGAGGCTGCCGAGTCGTCGGAGAAGTTGGCGGACAAGTTCGAGCCGATCCGGGCGTTGACGTTGTTCCGGTGGAAGGTCACCGCGGCCGTGGTCGTGGCTGGCGTGGTCCTGGTGGCGGTGTTGGACCTGGTCTATGGGGTGCTGTGGGAGATCGTCGCCGCGGCGGCTGTGGGGTTGGCGGTGCTGGGGCGGCGTCGTGAGGGGAGTCCGGGGCGGCGGGCGGTGTTGGCGGGGCCGCGGGCGTTGACGTGGACGATGGACCCGCAGGTGCTGATCGACGCGTTCCGGGACGCGAAGCTCATCGGCAAGGACGAGACGCTACGGCTGGTCGAGCGTGCCCGGCGCGATGGTGTCGGGTGGGCGGTGACGGTCGATCTGCCCGCGACGCGCAAGGCAGTGGACGTGATCCGGAATCGGGACGCGTTGGCGTCGGCGCTGGCGGTCGATGAGGTCCAGTTGAGTGTGGAACGGGTGCGCGGCAACGGCGGGCACGCGGGTCGGGTGGCGATGTGGGTTGCCGATGCGGACCCGTACACGACTCCACCGGTGCGCACGCCGCTGCTGGAGGCGGAGCGGTGGGACGCGTGGCGGCCGGTCCCGTTCGGACAGGACGCGCGGGACCGGCGGGTGGACTTGCCGTTGGTGTGGACATCGCTTCTGGTGGGCGCGATTCCGCGCCAGGGTAAGACGTTCGCGGCTCGACTCGCTGCGGCCGGGTTGATCCTGGACCCGCACACCCGGCTGTACGTGGCGGACTTCAAGGCCGGTAAGGACTGGGACGCCGCTGGCCAGGTCGCGCACCGGTTCATGTCTGGCGATGAAGCTGAGCACGTCGTGGCATTGGTCGGCTGGTTGATCGAGTTGGTCGGCGAGGTGCAGGCCCGGTATCGGCGGATGCGGGCGCTGGACGACGTGACGTGCCCCGAGTCGAAGGTGACTCCAGCGATGTCGCACGACCCGGGGTTCGCGATCACCGCGCTGTTCGTCGATGAGGTCCAAGTGCCGCTGGAGGACCGAACGCAGATCAAGGTGCAGGACCGGCGGGTCACGGCGGGCGAGTACATCGGCGAGCTGCTGACCTGGTTGGCGAAGAAAGGGCCGGCGGCGGGGCTCGTGCTGGTGCTGGCCACGCAACGGCCGGACTCCAAGACCATCCCGTCCGGGCTGCGGGCGGTGATGGGCTCGCGGTTCGCACTGCGGGTCATGGACTGGCGGGACTCGAACATCGTGCTCGGGGAGCAGATGAACACCCGCGGCTACGACAGCAGTCGCCTACTCGCCGCGCACAAGGGCGTGGGCATCCTCCGCCCGGACGGCGAGACGCAGACGGACGGGCTCGCGGTCACGGTGCGGACCTACTACATGCCCAACGAGAACTGGCGAACCATCTGCGCGCGTGGCCGGGAGCTACGGGAGACGGAAGGCACCCTGACCGGTCATGCCGCCGGACAGGACGCCACGCTGGTCTTGGACCATGCGGCAGCGGCCAAAGCCATTGGCGCGGGCACTGGGCCGGTGTGGCGGCCGGACGGGTTGCCGGAACCGTTGGACGCGGTCGTGGCCTACCTCGGAGACGACCTGGAGTCGCGCGAGTTCGTCCCGACCTCGGAACTGGTGGACGCCCTCGACGTCGAACCGACCGCCTTCGCCCGACAGATGGCGACCCTGGGTTGTCGGCCGGTGCGCAACCGCATTCCAATGGAGGACGGCGAAGTCAGGCGTGTCCGCGGCTACCTCACCACCGACATCCGCGCGGCGATCCTGGCCGGTGATTTCAGCTCATCGAGTGATGAGCCATGAACAGCCCGGATGACCTGGTCGTGCGCTTCCCGGCCGATCTACCTGAGCTGAACCAGCGTGCTTGTCGGGCACTCCTTGCCATACTGGTCGAGCTGACCACCATGGAACCGCCGAGTGAGGTCGACGATGACTCTTGAAATCAGCCGTGACCCGTGGTCGACACTCGACGACCTGATGGGCATCGAGGTCACCGACCTGGTCGACGACGGGATCGGCGACTTGGGGTTCTATGGCCGCTGCTCCACCGAGGGCAACCAAGACCCCGAGACCTCCCACGGCTGGCAGCACGGCAACGCCAACAAGTTCATCGGCCCACTCGGCGGGCGGATCGTGGCCGACTTCTTCGACATCGGCCAGTCGCGGTCTGTGCCTTGGGAGCGGCGGAAGGAAGGCGCCGGCTGTTGGCCGCACTCAAGGACCCTGCCCGCACCTGGACCGGGATCGTGGTCGGCGAGGGCACTCGGTGCTGGTTCGGCAATCAGTTCTCCCTGATCGCGCCTCGGTTCGAGGCGTACGGGGTGGACCTGTGGGTGCCGGAGTTGGGCGGCAAGTACGACTCGCGCAATCCGTCGCACAAGATGCTGATGAGCGTGTTGGGCGGGATGAGCGAGTCCGAGCGCCAACACGTCCAAGCCCGAGTCCGCGCTGCGATGGATGCCCAGGTGGTCAACGAGGGCCGCCACCAGGGCGGACGGGCTCCCTACGGCTACGTTACCGTCAACGGCGGTGTCCACCCGAACCCGCGCAAGGCCGCCGAGGGCTTCCACCTGCGGGTTCTGGTGATCGACGAGCCAGCCGCTGAGGTCGTCCGTCGGATCTTCGCCGCCTACCTCGACGGCAATGGTGACCGCGCCATCGCGAACGCACTCAACCGCGACGGCGTCCCTTGTCCCTCAGCGGCCCGCCCGGAGCAGAACCGGCACCGGCTCGCCGACGGCTGGCAGGCCAGCGCCGTCCGAGCGATCCTGGAGAACCCCCGCTACACCGGCTACGCCGTATTCGGCCGCTGGGTGAAGCAAGAGGTCCTAGCCGACCCGGACGACGTCGCAGCCGGACACGTCACCAAGTTCCGCCGCGCATCGGCGGACCGGATCGTGCGCTCCCGCACGCAAGCCCACCCCGTGATCGTGTCGGTCGAAACCTTCACCGAGGTCCAACTACTCCGCCGATCCAAGGGCGCCGGTGGCCTGGAATCACGCAGCAAACTTGAACGCGGCCCGAAGGCGACGAAACGCGTATACGCGCTGCGTGGTCGAGTCCGGTGTGGTCACTGCGAACGCCGCATGGAAGGAACCCCGCGAGAAGCCCGCATCTACTACCGGTGTGCCGCCCGCTCCATCGTCCCCGGATCACCGATCCTGGCGACACACCCGAAGAACATCTATCTCCCCGAAAGTGCCGTACTCCCGCACCTCAACGACTGGATCAGCGGACTACTCGCTCCCAAGAACCGCGACACCACCGTGGCGGCCCTAGTCGGTGCCCAACCCGGCAATACGACCAACACCCGCACCGAACCTCTGCGGCAACGCATCAAGGACGCCGAGACCCGGCTACGTAGGCTCCAAGCCGCCATCGAGGCAGGCGCCAACCCGACCGCCCTGGTTGACGCGCTCAACCGCGCGGAGGCTGAGCGGGACGCGGCGCGTGTCGAACTCGATGCCCTGCCCAGCGCGCGGACTATCAGCGCTGCCGAGGTGGACGCGATGATCGACTACCTCGACACCATCGGTCGCCAGGTCAACGACACCAGCCCTGCCAAGCTGCAAGAGCTGTACACGGCCCTTGACCTGGAACTCCTCTACAACGCAGAAGACCGGATGCTCAACGTCAGCATCCGGTCCGGTAGGGGTAATAAGCGTGTCCGAGGGGGGACTTGAACCCCCACGCCCGTTAAGGGCACTAGCACCTCAAGCTAGCGCGTCTGCCATTCCGCCACCCGGACTCGCGGGGGCTGGCCCCGCGTGGTGTGGGCATACCTTATCCGATGCTGTGGACCTCTCCCAAACCGGGGCTGTCGGTTGGGGCTGGGGGTGGTAGGAAGGCGGGGTGAGTGAGCAGCAGAGTGCGCTGGCCGAGCCCCATGACACCGCGGTGGCTGAGGAGGAGGCGGTCGCTCTTACGAGCGAGTTGATCCGGATCGACACGACCAATACCGGGGATCCGGCGACCGTGGTGGGGGAGCGGTTGGCGGCTGAGTACGTGGCTGAGAAGTTGGCCGAGGTCGGGTATGAGACGACCTATGTGGAGTCGGGGGCCAAGGGGCGGGGGAACGTCATCGCGCGGTTGGCGGGGGCGGATCCCTCGCGGGGGGCGTTGTTGGTGCACGGGCACCTCGACGTCGTGCCCGCTGATCCGTCGGAGTGGTCGGTGCACCCGTTCTCCGGGGCGGTGCAGGACGACTACGTGTGGGGGCGCGGCGCGGTCGACATGAAGGACATGCTGGGGATGACCCTGGCCACGGCGCGGCGGTTCAAGCGGGACGGGATCGTGCCGCCGCGGGATCTGATCTTCGCGTTCCTGGCCGACGAGGAGGCCGGCGGCGAGTACGGGTCGCAGTGGCTGGTGGAGAACCGGGCGGACCTGTTCGAGGGCGCGACCGAGGCGATCAGCGAGGTGGGCGGGTTCTCGATCACCGTCAAGGACGGGGTCCGGGCCTACATGATCGAGACCGCCGAGAAGGGGATCGCCTGGTTGCGGCTGCGGGCCCGCGGGCGCGCCGGGCACGGGTCGATGGTGCACGAGGACAACGCGGTCACCAAGCTGACCCAGGCCGTCGCCCGGTTGGGGACGCACAAGTTCCCGGTCGTGATGACCGACTCGGTGCGGGAGTTCCTGGCCGCGGTCACCGAGTTGACCGGGATGGAGTTCGACGAGGCCGATCTCGACGGGTCGGTGGCCAAGCTCGGGGCGGTGGCGCGGATGGTCGGCGCGACGCTGCGGGACACGGCCAACCCGACGATGCTCAACGCCGGGTACAAGGCCAACGTGATCCCGTCGGTGGCCGAGGCCGTCGTCGACTGCCGGGTGCTGCCGGGTCGGCGGGAGGCGTTCGAGCGGGAGCTGGACGAGATCCTCGGGCCGGACATCGAGCGCGAGTACGTCACCAACCTGCCGCCGGTGGAGACGACCTTCGACGGCGCGCTGGTGGACGCGATGACGGCGTCGGTGATCGCCGAAGACCCGGGTGCGGTGACGCTGCCGTACATGCTCTCGGGCGGGACGGACGCGAAGGCGTTCCAGTCGCTGGGGATCCGGTGCTTCGGGTTCGCGCCGCTGAAGCTGCCCGCTGACCTGGACTTCTCGGCGTTGTTCCACGGCGTGGACGAGCGGGTGCCGGTGGACGCGCTGAAGTTCGGGACCCGGGTGCTGGACCGGTTCCTGCGCAGCAGCTGAGCTCGAGCGGGCGAGTGGCAGTCGGCCTGCCACTCGCCCGCTCACCTGCTGAGGACTACTAGAACCAGCGCTGCTGCGCGGAGGTGTTGCAGGACCACTGGTAGACGGTCCCGCCGTTGTAGTTGGTGTTCGGGTTGACGTCCAGGCAGCGCCCGGAGTGGACGTTCTTGATGCTGAAGCCCGCACCGTTGGTGGGGTAGGTCCACTTCTGCTGGTTGCCGCCGTTGCACGTCCACAGGTAGACGGTGCCGCCGTCCCAGTTGGTGCTGGGGTTGGCGTCCAGGCACATGTTGGTGTTCGCCTTGGGCCTGATGGTGCCGTCGGTGTAGAGGTACCAGAACTGCTGGACGCCTCCGTTGTAAGCCCACTGGTAGATCTGACCGCCGTTGTTGTTCACCGTCGCCGGGTTTGCGTCGAGCACGCGGCCGGGGGCCAGTCCGGTTTGCAGGGTGTAGGCCGCCGGAACAGCGGACGCCTGTGCGGGCATCAGGGCCACCATGCCGAAAACTGCCGCCAGGGCTGTCAGGACTATGCGGAACACGCGGGTTGCGCGCACGTTCGTTCTCCTTCTTCGGGAACCTCGCTCCTGGTGGAGCGGTGCGCGACAAGATTCCCAGCGGCGCCGGGCCGTTGGATCCGCCAACCGGATTTCTTTGTTCCTTCAATTGGGTGACCGGATATCCGATGGAAGAGTTACGGAGAAAAAGGAAATACTTGGACCCGGCAGTTCCGGCAGATCAACTCCTGATTGCCACAATCGACTTGGTCAGCCCCGCTACCTTCTCGTGCCAGACGGTGGAGTCGGGGAACAGCAGGCGCATCTCGGAGATCGACAGGAGCTCGCAGGCCAGGACCGCGTCGAGGGCCCCCTGGTAGTCGAGCTCGGAGTGGCCGAAGGGCCAGTGCGGCAGGAGCTTGGCGCGCAGGTGCGGGGAGAGGAACTGCAGGCCGGGGAAGACCCAGTGCGGCTCGATGGGGAAGTAGCGGTACGGGGTCTGGACCCAGTGCCGCTTCGCCGAGGACTGGACGACGTCGGCGAGGCGTCTTCGGGCGGAGTAGCCGCCGACGTGTTCGATGAGGCTGTTGGAGACGACGAGGTCGAACTGCTCGCCGCCCAGGCTCGTGGGGCCGCACGCGTCGTCGACGATGTGGCGCAGCCAGGGGCCGGGGGAGTCGGCGTCGACGAGGTTGACGGTGGTGACCTCGGCGGGGCGCACGGAGGCGTTGAGCCAGAAGGAGGGCAGGCCGCCGAGGTCGAGGACGCGCATCTGCGCGAGGTCGGGGAAACTGTCCAGCAGTTTCTCCCAGCGCTTCGCCCTGGCCCATCCGGACACGGAACGGGAATCATCCGGGTTGTTCAGCTTCCGCTTCAACTGCTGGGTTAGCGTCACTATTCCCCCTACACAGAATTGGCCCCAGGCGGCGTGGATCACAAATAGGGTCGCTGTACCGCCCGTAGTCGTTCCCTTGCTGCCGGTGACTCCACTCGTTCGGCGCAAGGACCGATTTCCGCAGCCGGTCCGACCAGGCCATTTCGTCGGATTGCGTAGGCACATCGAGGAAACGTCAGCGGCTCACGTGCCAATGACGTCACATTTGCGCGGCAAACGGAGGTCGGCTGGATCCGCCGAGTAGTCGAAAGGTGGCCGACAACGGGCCCACGCTGCTTGGGAGCGAAATTCAGATCTATTTTTGGGTTAAACCGAGTCGGGTGACCACGAGTCGATCGGGGGGCGGTTGATCCGGCGCTCGGCGGCCGGCAGGTCGTAGACGATGTGGTGGCTCGCGACCAGCAGCGGGTCCCAGCTGTGCGGATCGATGCCCAGGTCCGCGAGATGCTCGCGCAGCCGCGCCCAGTCGATGTGCGCGCCGGTGTCGCGGGTGGCCTGCAGGGCGCAGGTCGCGGGGTGACCGGGCGGGGTCTGGGCCATGAGTCGGTTCAGGGCCGCTGCGGGGTTCATGTCGCTGCGTTCGGTCGCGGCGGTCATGGCCTCGAGTTCGGCGTAGAGGCTGGCTGACACGGACGGGTCTATAGGAGCGGTCATGGCCGCGTACATGGACGGGACCTCTTCGCCTGCCATCAGGTACGACTCGCGGATGACGTCGATGGGCTCGTCGGAGGCGTGGACGTAGGCGACCAGGCAGTTGGGGGAGCCGAGGACCTGGCGGAGTTGGCCGGGCTCGCGTCGTTCCGGTCGG
The DNA here is from genome assembly GCF_024171925.1 of Actinokineospora diospyrosa. Taxonomy (GTDB): domain Bacteria; phylum Actinomycetota; class Actinomycetes; order Mycobacteriales; family Pseudonocardiaceae; genus Actinokineospora; species Actinokineospora diospyrosa. Next base: position 147,917 of record NZ_JAMTCO010000008.1, read on the forward strand.
GCCGGGCCCTTGAGGTAGGTCAGCCGCAGGCTCGCGGGGAGGTGCTCGACCGGGGTGGTGTCGCGCAGCACCACTAGGACCGCGTCGGCGTAGTCGCAGATCGCGTCGGCGACGTCCAGGCAGTCCTGGGTGGAGATGGCGGACTGGTAGTGCCACACGGCCGCGGCGACGCGGTGGTCCAGGCGGAAGCGGGTGTGGTGGACGGGCTCGAAGCCGTGCGCGCGGACGAAGTCGAAGCACGGGCGGGCGAGACCCGCGGCCACGCAGTCCGGCTGGATGACGAGGAGGGCGTGCCCCTGCACGGCCGCGATGAACGGGGCCGCGTGCCGGATACCGCCGAGGAACCACTCGTCGACGGCCAGCAGGGACCACTTGCGCGGGTCGGCGGTGAGGGTCCGCCAGTCGTAGCCGGGGGGTTCCTCAGTGGACTGGTCGCTGGGCGGCACGTGATCATTGTGCGCACATGGCGCTGAGGGCGTGCACGGGGTTGACTGAACCGGTCGTGGGTCGGGCGCGTACCTGTTGTATTGCCTAGTGGAGGTGGGTATGCCGGAGTTCATCAACGGGTTGCCGGTGCACGCGCTGGTGGTGCACGCCGTGGTGGTGCTGGTGCCGCTGTCGGTGCTCGGCGCCATCGTGATCGCGCTGTGGCCCGCGGCTCGGCGGCGGTTCGGGTGGCTTGTCGTGGGGTTCGCCGCGGTCGCGACGATCCTGACGCCGATCGCGACGTCGAGCGGGGAGGACCTGGAGAAGCGGCTGCCGGAGAGCGACCTGATCAAGGCGCACGAGGAGCTCGGCGACCTGACGATCTGGTTCGTGCTGGGGCTGCTGCTGGCGGTGACGGCGCTGATGGTGGTGAGTTCGCTGCCCGCTGACGTGTGGACGAAGCCGGTGGTGATCGTGCTGGCGGTGCTCAGCATCGGGGCTGGAGTGCTGGCCGGGGTGCACGTGTACCGGGTGGGAGACGCGGGGGCACGGGCGGTGTGGGACGGGATCGACCAGCAACCCGCCCGCTAACGCCTAGTCCCTGACCCGTTCGAACTTCTGTGTCCCGCTGCGTTGGTCGATGGTGAGCTGGTCGAGGTCGCAAGTGACCCCAACGGTGGCGTCGGGGGGAATCAGTCGGGAGAGCGGGATGGCAGGCATGGCTTCGTCGCGTACGCGGATGGTTCGGCTGCCCGAGCTGGCGGTCGCGTGCAGGTGTACTTGCTCGTCCTCGATGTCGTAGCGGTAGTCGACGGTGCCGACGAAAGTGATGACGATCGGAACGCCCGAGTGCTCGCCCTTGTGCTCGGTGCCCGTGCCGAAGTCGAGGCGAGCTGTGCCGTCCGGGTTGAAGACCCACTTTTCGCCCGCGGTGGCCAACGAAATGACGATGTCCTTGTCGCGGGTGAATGTTTTGGTACCGGACACTTCACGCCAGGTGCCCGCAAGGCACTCGCGCGTGGTGGTTGACGCTTTGAACGGAAACCTGCCTTGCAGCAGCATGCTGTCGCGCGGCACGGCCAGCACCCGCCGTACCGCTTCCAGCGTGGCGGGGACGGCGAGCGGCACACGCGACTTCCCGATTCGCACGAGAGCCAGCACCAGCGACGCTGGGGGCTGGCGGGGATTACTGGGGGTTGTCTGACGGTGCCATGGTCGGGAGTGGGCTGGCTGGGGATGGGGGCCTGGGTGGTTGCAGGTTGATGTACCAGCGGTCGTCGCTGCGGCCCAGGGCGTGCAGTGTTGTGGCGTCCTCGGCGTTCAGCGCCGCGACGTATCTGCCCACTGCGTCTTCCACGTTCGACCCGCCGTCGAAGGTGGTGTCCGAGCCGCAGCCGCCGAGGGCGGCGAGCACGGCGACGACCGCGATCAGCCTTCGGCGTCGAGCGGTCGGGTGGATGTCAGATCGCGACCTTGGGGACGCCTGCTCGGCGGATCTTGCGGCGGAGGAGGACTTTGCGGGTGCCGTCGGCGTAGAGGCGGACTCGGGAGAGTTCCCAGCCGTTGAATTCGGCTTGGATGGCCAGTTGGGTCGCCGCTGTTAGGCGGGATACGCCGGGGGGTAGTCGGAGTGGGAGGTATTCCCAGTCGTCTTCGGTCATGGTTGCACCACCTGAACACCTCCTCCGTTGCCGGACGCGACCACCACGCGTCCGGTAGCTGCATCGACCGCGACCGAGTTGGGTTGAGCGACCGTGGGGTAGCGGTGCCGTTCGATGGGCTCCTCACCGCCGACCTGGTAGGCCACGACCTCGTTGGTCTCGGTCAGCGTTACCCACGCCAGGTCGCGCTTGGCGTCGTAGGCGATCCCGTAGGGCGAGCCGGGCACGGGGTAGCGCTGTCGCATCAGCAGGGGGTTGGCCGAGAAGGCCAACAAGGCGCCGCCGCGGGTGTCGGTGATCAGGACGCGGCCCCAGCGGTCGGTGACGCCGTTGGTCGAGCCCTGGCCCGCGCGCAGACCCTCCCCGACCGTGCCCTTGGCGACGTCGAGGCGGAATACCGCGTTGCGCAGGCGGTCGAGGACGAGGGCGTCGGGGCCGGTGCTGAACACCTGGTCGGCGCTGAGCAGGCTGCCGGAGATCAGGCGCGGCGCCTGGTCGGCGTCGAGGACGGCGATCTGCCTGCGGTCGCGCACGGCGACGAGCGTGTCGCCCTGGTAGCTGGTCGCGGCGGCGGGGGAGCCGTCCACGGCGGACTCGGTGAGGGTGCCGCCGGGCAGCGCGACGCGGACCACCCGGCCCGGCACCGTGGCCAGCAACGCGCCGTCACCAGCGGTTGTCAGGGATTCGGCGGTGCCGGGCAGGGTGAGCGAGCGCGGGGTCTTGTCGAGCGCGTCGAGGTCGTAGAGGCGCAGTTCGACGCCTGTCGCCACGGCCAAGGTGCGGGTCGTGGCGTCGGTGGCCACGGCGGCGACCGGCGCGGACAGCGGTAGGACGGTGCCCGTCGGGGTGGCGCTGGGCGCGGGGGAGCGGGCGGGGGTCGCGGCCACCGGGTTGTCGGTGACCATCAGCTCGTCCCTGGGTTGGTCACCCGATGAGCAGCCCGCGACGAACGCGGCGCACAGGGCTGTGGAAGCGACCAGGACGACCAGGCGGGGCAAGCAGACCTCCGGACGGCGGGGACAGGCGTCCCTCCAGCATCCCGCAACAACGACACGAAGGCCACGTCCGGTGGGGTGTGTCCGCCCACCGGACCTCAGGCGGCCAGTTCGGCTTCCGCGCGGGCCGTCACGGCCGCCAGTACGCGTCCCGCCGTCTGCTTGTCCTCGGCGGACAGGTCGCCATAGAGGAGCGCGGCGATGGTGTCGACGCCGTCGCTGATGTGCTGGAACCGGGCGCGGCCCTCTTGGGTCAAGGTCAACCCGGGACCTGTGAGGCCCTCTTGGGTCAACCGGGCGACAGTCAGCGCTGCCTCGGCGCGGTCGACCTTGAGTCGCTCGGCGAGTCTGCCGACCAGTTCGTTCTCGGGGATGTCGGCGTCGGACAGCAGCACCAAGGCGACCCAGGTCGGGAAGTCCGTGTTCGCCTCGTCGAGCAGACGGTCCAGCAGCGCACGGGTGGCGCGACCGGCCTGGCCGATGACGAGTCCGTTGAAGGGGTAGGTCATGTCTCCTCCTGTGGGTCTTCGAGCTGTGGGTCGTTGAGCAGCGTGCGTAGTGCGTCGATGAGGGCTTGGGTGCGCGGGCTGTCGACGCCGCCTAGTGACGCGGTGAGCTGGTCTTGCAGCGCGACGACGGCGGTGATGGCCTGGTCGGTGACTTCGCGACCGCGGTCGGTGAGCGACAGCAGCATCGCCCGGCTGTCCGCGGGATCGGGTGTGCGCGTCACCAGCCCGGCCTGCTCCAGGGAGCGCGCCAGCTTCGACACGTAGAGCGGCTCAAGGCCGGTGAAGTCGGCGAGTTGCCGTTGACTCGGTCGGGTACCAGCCCGCTGCAGGCTCGACAGCGGGGCGACGACCGCGTATTGCGCGTGGGTCAGCCCCAGGGGTGTCACCACCCGGTCGATCATCGCCCGCCAGCGGGTCGACAGCCGCCAGACCAGGCCGGACACCGGGGTCGCCGCATCGCTCATGGCAACTATAGTACATGGATACTATGTCCATGGACAATGTTCGCTGCACCACGAAACAGGCAGGTCAGGTTCACCGGATTCGGCAACTTGTTACCCCGGGCGAGTGATGTCGCAACCAACTTGTAACACCCGGAGTGTGACGGCCGACGGAGCAGGCACGAGTGCAGGGAGGCAGCAATGGCGATCGACCCCACTCACCTGCCGATCTTCGGCGACGTCGAGCCCAACGACCCGCCCGCGCCGATCCGCGCGGCGAGCGTCCTGCTGCTGATCAACGTCGCGCTCACCGCCGCGCACCTGGCCGTCGTCACCGCCAGCACCGACCACGACGTGTCGCTCGCGCTGCTGCCGATCTGCCTGGCCGTCGCCTTCGCGCTGGGCATCCGCGGCGGCCGCGACTGGGCCCGGGTCGCGTCGCTGCTCGTCGCCGGACTCGCCCTGCTGCTCATGCTCGGCGTGGCCGAAGGCGTCCTGGGCGTCACCGCGCTGGTGCTCTCGACCGTGCTCGTCCTCGCGGCCGGGCACCTGATGTACCGCTCAGACGTGCGCGACTACTTCGGGCTTCCCGACAACGACAGCGACACCGACGACAGCGACACCGCAGGTACTGAGGTCGCTCCGGACGGCGAAGACGACTTCGGCGGACCTAGTGCAGACGCCGCTCCGGGTACCCGAACTCCACGGCGCTGACGTCGTCGAGCGCCGAGCGAATCGCCGCCGGTAGCGTCAACTCCTCCGCGACGAGCGACCCCTTCAACTGCGCTGTATCGCGCGCCCCGACCACCGGCGCCACCACGCCGGGACGATCCCGCACCCACGCCAGCGCCACCGCCAACGGCGACGTGCCCAGCCCGTCCGCGGCTGTTGCCACTGCCTGCACGATCCGGGCGGCCCGATCCGTGCGATGTCTCTCCACGTACCGCGCGAACACCGGCGAGGCTCCCCGCGAGTCTGCGGGCGTATTGGTGCGGTACTTACCCGTCAACACGCCTCGACCCAACGGCGCCCACGGCAACACCCCCAAGCCGTGGTGCACACACGCGGGCACGACCTCACGCTCCACCCCGCGCTCCAGCAACGAGTACTCCACCTGCGTACTCACCAGCGGTAGACCTACCGACGCCTGACGAGCCGCTGCGGTCGCGGTCTGCCAACCGGTGTAGTTCGACACCCCCGCGTAGCGGACCTTGCCCGCCCGCACCGCGCTGTCGACGGCCGCGAGGGTCTCCTCGAGCGGCACCGCCTCGTCCCAGGCGTGCAACTGCCACAGGTCCACGTGATCGGTGCGCAACCGCCGCAGCGACCCCTCCAGCGCGGTCAACAACGCCCCCCGCGACGCGCCCCCGCCGAACGGCCCGTCGTGGCGCCGCGCGACCGCCTTGGTCGCCAGGACCACCCGCTCCCTCGGCACCAGGTCGCCCAGCAGCGCGCCGAGCAGCCGCTCGGCCTCCCCGTCGGCGTAGATGTCCGCGGTGTCGACCAGGGTGCCGCCCGCCTCGGTGAACGCCGCCAACTGGGCGGCCGCCTCGTCCGCGTCGGTGTCCCCGCCCCAGGTCAGCGTGCCCAGGCCCAACCGGGAAACCCGCAGCCCGCTGCGCCCGAGGTGTCGTTGCTCCACGATCACCGAGCCTAGGCCGCCACCGGGTCGGCGCCACCGGAGGCCCACTGGCCAAGCACCCTTACCGGTGAGTAACCTGCCGGTCATGCGACTCGGACTGAACATGGGCTACTGGGGTGCGGGCAACGACGCGGCCAACCTGGAACTGGCGCGCGAGGCCGACCGGCTCGGCTACTCGGTGGCCTGGGTCGCCGAGGCCTACGGCTCCGACGCGCCCAGCGTGCTCGCCTGGGTCGCCGCGCAGACCACCCAGATCGACATCGGCAGCGCCATCCTGCAGATCCCCGCGCGCCGCCCCACCATGGCCGCGATGACCGCCGCCACCCTCGACACCCTCTCCGGCGGCCGCTTCCGGCTCGGCCTGGGCGTGTCCGGCCCGCAGGTCTCCGAAGGCTGGTACGGGGTCAAGTTCGACAAGCCGCTGGGCCGCACCCGCGAGTACGTCGACATCGTCCGCACCGCACTGCGCCGCGAACGCGTCGACTACCAGGGCAAGCACTTCGTCCAACCGCTTCCCGACGGTCCCGGCAAGGCACTCAAGCTCACCGTGCACCCGGTACGCGAACACATCCCGATCTACCTGGCCTCCATCGGCCCCAAGAACCTGGAACTTACCGGCGAGATCGCCGACGGCTGGCTGGCCATCTTCTACTCACCGGAACACGGCCGCGAGTCGCTAGAGGTCATCGCGAAGGGACGCGAGAAGGCGGGTAAGACCCTCGAAGGCTTCGACGTCGTCCCCACCAGCCCGTTGGTGGTCGACGACGACTGGCGCCGCGCCGCCGACACCGTCCGCCCCTACGCCGCCCTCTACGTGGGGGGCATGGGCAGCCGCGAGCAGAACTTCTACAACAACCTCGCCTGCCGCATGGGCTACGAGGCCGAGGCCACCGAGTGCCAGGACCGCTACCTGGCCAAGGACTACGCGGGGGCCGCGGCAGCCGTGCCGCTGGGATTCCTCGACTCGACCTCGCTACTCGGCCCGAAAGAGCGCATCGCGGACAAGATGCGCGAACTGGCCGAGTCCGGGGTCACCACACTGACCGTTTCGCCGATCCTGCAAGATTTGGAGCGCAGCAAGGCGGCCCTGCGGGTCGCCGTGGACGCTCTGGAGCTAGCGGGAGTCGGTAGTTGACCTGGTTGCAAGCAATCGTCCTGGGCATCGTGCAGGGACTCACCGAGTTCCTGCCGATCTCCTCATCGGCGCACATCCGGATCGTCTCGGAGCTGTGGTTCGGCGGTGACGCGGGCGCCTCGTTCACCGCGGTCATCCAGCTGGGCACCGAGACCGCGGTGATCATCTACTTCGCCAAGGACATCTGGCGGCTGCTGCGCGCCTGGTTCGTCGGCCTGTTCTCCGCCGCCGGGCGCACCGACCCGGACTACAAGCTCGCCTGGTACGTGATCATCGGCTCCGCGCCGATCGCCATCCTGGGCGTGGTGTTCAAGGACGCCATCCGCTCCGGGCTGCGCAACCTGTGGATCACCGCGATCGTCCTCATGGTCTTCGCGGTCTTCCTGGCCATCGCCGACGAGGTCGGCAAGCAGGCCCGCGACAAGCTCACCATGCGCGACAGCATCGTGATGGGTTTCGCCCAGGCGATGGCCCTGGTCCCGGGCGTCTCGCGCTCCGGCGGGACGCTCACCGCGGGCATGTTCCTGGGCCTCAAGCGCGAAGCCGCCACCCGGTACTCGTTCCTGCTGGCCATCCCGTCGGTGTTCGGCGCGGGCATCTTCAGCATCCCCGACGTCCTCGACCGCAGCGGACCCGGCGTGCAGGCCAGCGTCCCGCAGACGGTCGTGGCCACCGTGGTGTCCTTCGCGGTCGGCTACGCCTGCGTCGCGTGGCTGCTGCGGTACGTGTCGAAGAACAACTTCATGGTGTTCGTCTGGTACCGGATCGCGGTCGGCGCGCTCTTGTGTGGACTGCTCGTGACCGGGGTCGTCGCACCCACGTGATCGGCACCGCTTAGGCTCTTCGGCCGTGGCAACACTCGTCCTCCTCCGCCATGCCCGCTCCACCGCCAACGGCTCCGGTGTGCTCGCGGGTCGCAGCGAGGGGGTCACCCTCGACCCGACCGGCCAGCGGCAAGCCGCCGACCTGGTCGACCGGCTCGCCGAGGTGACCCTGCACGACATCGTGCGCTCCCCGCTGCCGCGCTGCGAACAGACCATCTCCGCCTTGGCGGCCGCCCGCGGCCTCGAACCCGTCGTCGACGACGCGTTCCTCGAGGTCGACTACGGGTCCTGGACCGGCAAGGCCATCAAAGACCTGCTCGGCGAACCGCTGTGGAAGGTCGTTCAGCAACACCCGTCGGCCGCGGTGTTCCCCGACGGGGAAGGCCTAGCCGACGTGCAGGCCCGCGCTGTGCGGGCGGTGCGGGCGCATGACGCGCGAATCACCGCTAAGTACGGCGAGCGCGCGGTGTGGCTGCTGTGCAGCCACGGCGACGTCATCAAGTCCATCTTGTCCGACGCGCTGGGCCAGCACCTGGACACGTTCCAGCGCATCGTGGTGGACCCGGCGTCGGTGAGCGTCATCCGCTACACCGAGACCCGTCCGTTCGTGCTGCGGATGAACGACGCGGGCAAGGAGTTCGCCGGGGTGGTGCCGCCGGAGCCCAAGCCGGAAGAGAACACCGGCGACGCCACTGTGGGCGGATCGACGGGCAGCGCCTAGGCGCTGCCCTGCAAGTCAGGCATGCGCTATCCGCGCCCGCGCTGCCCCTGACCGCCCGCGCACCCAGGAACCACGCGGATCACCGATCCCACGCACCAGACTCACAGGACAGCGCCTAGAAGCCGAACACGTCGTTGCTGCTGACGATCGCGACGCACTGGTTCGAGTACTCGCGGGAGAAGTAGACGTAGTCGCCGTACCAGTCGCCCTTGGCGGTTACCACTACCGGGTCGTAGTTGTAGGTGCACGGCCTATCGGTGTCGCTCAAGGCGTCGAAGTCGGCGTTGACGGCTTTAAGGGCGTCGCACGCTGCCTTGGGGTCGGCGTGGGTGCTGCCGTCTGTCGGGTCGCAGTTGAGGATGGCCGCCTTCGTCTGGCCGTTGCTGAGCCACTGCGTGGTGAGCGTCAGCGACGCGCCGGGATCGGCGACTGCGGCTCGCGGTTCGTCCGGAGACGCCGCCGTGGCCGCGGCGGTGCCACCGCTGAGTGCCAGTGCGGCCAGGGCTAGGCCTGCGAGCACGGTACGCATCGAGGGTCACTCCTCGGGTTCGATTGTGTTCGTACCGTTACTGCGTACCCGGATGATGTTGTTCGCGCCCAGACCTGCCCGGTGAACCACCCGATCGTGCGGCACAACGCTGGTGGATCTGGCCACCTCCCGCCAGGAGGTGGCCAGATCCCACGACCGCTACTCGGTGGCGTGGAGTTGGTTGGTGATCGCCCATTGGTCGACGTCAGTGGTGGGTTGGGGGCCGTCCGGTCCCCACGACGGGACGAGGTAGGCGGTCCCTCCCGTGATCCGGTAGACCTTGCCCGTGCTGTGCCCCCGCACGTGGGTGCCGTCCGCGGGGACCGCCGGGAGCCGCGTGATCGCCCAGTTGTCGACGTTGACCCAGCTGGAGTAGGGCACCGCTTGCAGGGAGGTGACCGGCAGCGGTGCGCCGCCCGCGACCACGGAGATCGCTCCCGTCGTGTAGCCCCGGACCACTGTTCCGTCTGCCGGATGTGGCCGCAGGCGGTTCCCGATGGCAGCGTGGTCGACGAACGCGAGGGAGGTCACGGGCTGGATGTTGTCGAACGCCGAGACCGGCATGGCGGCGCCGCCCGCCATCACGTGCACGACGCCCGTGCCGTGGTCAACGATCATGGACCCGTCGAACGGGTGCCGCAGGAGTTGGTTGTCGATCGCCCACGGGTCGACGTTGGTCCACGACGTGTACGGGACGTTGCCGAGGTTGTAGACGGGCATGGGCGACTTCCCGGCCACCACGTAGATGCCGCCGGTGAAGTGGTTGCGGACCATGGTCCCGTCCACCGGGACCGCTCGCAGTTGGTGCTCGATGGCCCAGCCGTCCACGTCGATCCACGTCGGGTTGGGAATGGCGCCCATGCCGGTCAGGCGGAACCCGAATCCCCCCGCGACGGTGAACATCTCACCGGTGACCGGGTTGCGCAGACCGGTGCCGTCAACCGGGTACTGGGGCATTCGGTTGATCTCGCCCTGGGAGTAGTTGCGGGCGATGGTGCGTTGGCCGCCAACCGCGCTCCAACTGGTCACCCAGAGCGGAGCGCGTCCTGCGATCACGTACACCCTGCCCGTGTCAGTGGCGAGAACGTAGCTGCCGTCAGGTGGTACGGGCACCGGATTGACGTGGGGGAAGTAGAGGTACTTGTGGGCGCGCTGGCCGCTCTGCGGGTAATACGTCTCGTTGAGGCCGTTGTAGCTGGTGACGTTCACCGAACCGTCACCGTTGATCGACTCGACCCACGCCACGTGGCCGGACCCGCCACCTCTGGAGCCATCCCACCACGCCACCGCCCCGACCATCGGGTTGTTCCCGTACGGCACGCCTGCCCGATCCGCGGCCGCGAGCCAGTTGGCCGCGTCCCCCCACCGCTGACCGCTCGGTTGGCCGTACGAGTTGGCGAAGGGGATTCCCGCCTGGTTCAACTTGTACGCGACGAAGCTGGTGCAGTTGCGTCGCGCGAACCCCCACTGGTCGTATTTGGTCCCTACCGCGGTGGACTCGTACCCAGGGTCGTAACCAGACGCAGTCGCGCGGGCTGGAAAGGTCGTGAGGAGGAGCAGGACGCCTACTAGTGCGGTCAAGAGAAGACGGGCATAAGACACACGAAGTCCGCTTGTCACCTGGCTTGCCTCCAAGGGGTGTCCCGTGCTGAACATCCCCTGGAGTGAACCGGAGCGCCTGTGTCAGCGCTAGCCGCGACCACTGAGATTGCGCCAGGTATGTTCCTGCTTACCTCGACTGGTCTAGCAGTTCGGACACGCTGGTCATTTCAGTGGCTTAGTCCAGGCATTCCTCTATTGAACGAGGCGGATCAGTCCCGGCGGACCGACACCACGTGCGTGATGACCGCGGCGACCGCCAAGGCAGCCAGCCCGGCGGGCAGCAATGCGAGGGCGAGGGGCAGCACGTCACCGGCGTCGCTGGTGTTCGCCATCCGCTTGAACAGCGTGTTCGGTGGCGAGCCCGTGGTCAGCAACGCTGCTGCAGCCAGCGCGAGGGCCACCAGCAGCGCGTAGCCCTGCCGCCGGAACACCAGGCGGGAGCAGACCAGGCCGATCGCGATACCCAGGGACCCGCACAGCAGGTGGGCCAGCGCCCCGGCGGGTAGGTCGGCCGCGGACACCGGGCGCGGGCTGAGCACCAGCGGCATGACGAGGCCGATGACGGTCAGTCCGAGGGCCAGCAAGGCGCTCACCGCGACCGTGGCCGCCAAGACCCGGATCGGGCTGCGCGCGGCCACGACCGTGATCGCGCGGTGAACCGGGTCCTCGACGCTGATCACCGCGATCGTCAGCCAGGTGGCGCATACCAGCGAGATCGCCGCGTTGAGCGCGTAGACACCCGGCAAGGGGCCGGAGTTGTTGCCGGAGGAGATGCCGACGCCCGCGCAGAACAGCAGTACCGGGGCCAGGTAGCGCTGAGCGTGCACTGTTGTGGCGAAGGTGTAGCGGATAAGCGCGTTCATGAGGCCGCCTTCTCCGGGGTGACGCTGTCGATTGACCAGCCGTGGCGTAGGGCGACGGCGAGAAGGGCGTCGGAGTGGGCGCGGTCGACCCGAACGAACAGCTGCCCTTGGTGGGTGACGGCGGTAACGACGCCGTCGAGGTCGTCCCAGCCCGGATCCTCGGCGTCGGAGTCCGGTCTCGATAGCGCTACCTCGACGATGGCGCGTTCCGGTGCGATCGCGGCGGCGATCCTGCCGTCGTGAATGCGGTGGATGCGGGTCGCGTTGGCTCTCGTCACGGACTCGCGGTGGTCGGTGAACACCACAGCGCCACCGGCCGCCGCGGTCTCGGCGATGATGGTGGCGAGAACCCCATGCGCGTCGGCGTCCAGGCCGGACCAAGGCTCGTCGAGCACCAACAGGCCCGGTGGCACCATCAGCGCTTGAGCCAACGCCACCTTTTGCGCGTTGCCCTTGGACAGGGTCCTTAGCTGGGAGTCGAAGCCGCCCTGCAGATCCAGCCGCTCGAGCAGTTCCTCGGCTCGCTCAGCGGCAGCCTCGCCGGTCATCCCACGGATCCGACCCAAGTGCCCCAGGTAGGCCAAGGCGGACAGGCGTTCGTTCGGTGGGAACCGCTCCGGTACATAACCGACGACATCCGGTCGGCCGCTCACCTGCCCCAGCGTCGGTCGCGACACCCCGACCATCAGCCGTAGCAACGTCGACTTGCCTGAGCCGTTGCCACCCACGATGGCGACCACAGCGCCAGGTTCGACAGTCAGGTCTACCTCGCGCAGCACCCAGTTACCGCCGCCGTAGCGCTTGCTCACTGCCTCCACGCTCAGCATGAGGCCACCTCAGCTCGTGCCTGGGCCCTCCTCGTGGTCGGCCAGCAATTGGACCTGGGCGAGCCTGGTAGGACCGTCGAGAACGAGACGGTAGTGCCGGTGGTGTTCGGGTGTTGTTACCTGGAACGGGCGAGTCTGCAGACGCCACCGGAACACCTGCTCGACCTGCCGGTCCAGCACCTGCCAATCGCGGCCGTCCGGCGACCCCTCAAGCACCCAGCCGGTCGGGTCCGGGCCGCTCGACGCCGAGGTCAACGTGTAGAGCACGACCCGGCCCGCCGCGGCGACGGTCACCGGGGCGTCCACTGTGGTCTCGGTGCGGGCAGTGTCGTCGAACAACGGACCCGGCATCCCCGCGGTGAGGTCTCGCAGCGGAATCCCCGTCCCCAGCGGCTTTGGCAGTTGGCCGGCGCCCCACAGCGACGGCGTCGGACCCATCGTGAACTCCAACCGCGCCCCGGCCGCGATGACGTCGTGGTCGATCCAGGCGTGGTCGTGTGGTTCGCCGTTGACCAGCAGCCTCTGGACGTAGACGTTGTCGTGGCTGTTGCCGTCCGCGATCACCTCAAGGTCCCCACCGTCGAGGTGCACCACCGCGCGGCGGAACAAGGGGGAGCCGATCGCGTAGACGGGGGATCCGACCCGCAGCGGATAGAGGCCTAACGCGCTGAAGAGGTACCACGCGGACATCTCGCCGTTGTCCTCGTCGCCGCAGTAGCCCTGACCGATCTCACTGCCCTGATAGAGCCGGGCCAGCACGTCACGCACGATCTCCTGCGTGCGCCAAGGGCGACCGAGCTGCGTGTAGAGGTACGGGATGTGGTGGGCGGGCTGGTTGCTGTGCCCGTACTGCCCGAGCCGCACATCCCGGGCCTCGGTCATCTCGTGGATGGCTCGACCGTAAGAGCCCGGGAACGCCGCAGTCTCCGGTACCGAGAAGTACTCGTCGAGCAGGTCCGCCAACGCGGCAGGCCCACCGTGCAGCGCGGCCAAACCGATCGGGTCGTGGGGGACACCGAACGCCGCTGTCCAGCCGTTGGTCTCGGTGTAGTCGTAGCCCCACACCCGGGGGTCGTACTTGTCCGCCGGCCACCGCCACGACTTGTCCCTGCCCTGGAAGAACCCGACACCCGGATCGAAGTGGTGGACGTAGTGGCGGGCACGGTCGAGGAAGTACGCGTGGTTGGCGGCATCACCGAGCGCGGCTGCCATGTTCGCGATGCCGAAGTCGTTGACGCACCCCTCCAGTGCCCACGACATCCCCTCGTTGACGCTCATGGGCGTGTAGTGCAGGAACTGCGACCGATCGAGCCCCTTACGACCCACGCTGTCGTTCGGCGCGACGACGGTCGCGTTGCGCAGCGCCGCCTCGTAGGCCTCCTCGATCCCAGGCACCCCCTTGAGATGGGCATCGGCGAACGCCACATCGGAGCTGGTGCCGGTCATCAAGTTCGCGTACCCGGGGGAGGACCACCGCGACACCCAGCCGCCATCGCGGTACTGCTGCACGAACCCATCCACCAGCTCACGACACCGGGCTGGGTCGAGCAGCGCGTAGGCAGGCCAGCACGTGCGATAGGTGTCCCAGAAGCCGTTGTTGACGTAGACCTGCCCGTCTTTGATCGACGGCGGGCTCACCGGGCTCGCATAGCGCGGCCCGGTCTCGGTCGGTTCGAACCCGGAGTTGGGGTAGAGGAACAACCGGTAGAGGCACGAGTAAAGCGTGGTGAGCTGGTCCTCGGTGGCGTCCTCGACCTCGATCCGGTCGGTGATCGCCGCCCACCGCGCCTTGGCCTCGTCGCGGACCTCGTCGAAGTCGCGCTCGTCGAGGTTGCGGCGCGCCTGCTCGGCGCTGATCAGCGAGGTCGCCACCCGCACCGTCACCTGCCGGGTGCCCTCGGCGAACCGCAGCAGCATCGTCCGATCCCGCGCCAGCCCGCGCCACCGGTGATCGGCACGCGTGATCGGCTTGTCGACCGTGGCGTGGATGAACATCCGCCCCGCGCCCACCGACAGTCCACTACGAACGTCGGTGTAACCGGTGATGGTGTCTCCGTCGACATCCACCCTGCCGCCCAGCCCCACGTTGTCCAACACAAGATGCGCGGCCCCCGGCGGGTAGGAGAACCGCAGCACGGCAGAGTGATCGCCGGGGGCCACCTCTGCCCGCACGCCGTGGTCGAACTCGACCAGGTAGTGATAAGGGTGGGCCTGCTCCCGCGCGTGGTCGAAGGTCAGGGCCCGTGCCCGCCTGCCGACAGCGGTACCGGTCGTCGGCATGAAGTGGAACGTGTGCCGATCACCCATCCACGGGCTGGGCATGTGGCTCAACCCGATCGCCTGCAACGCGGGCTTGTTCGTCGCCGTGTTGCCGCGGTGGTACTCATACGACCAGTTCGTCACCGCCGCGTTCGTGACCGGGATCCAGAAGTTGAACCCGTGCGGTACCGCTGCCGCCGGGATCGTGTTGCCACGCGAGAACGACCCGGTTGAATGCGTGCCCCGAGTGGTGACGATGCGTTCGACCGGGCTGCCCTGCCGCGCGCGGGTAGCGCCAATGGCCAAATCATCGATCCATCCGCCGAACGTCGCCGGACCGTGCGGGATGTCCACGGCCAGCAGGACCCGCGCGATCGTCTTGCCTATAGCGGCGTCGAGGCGGACAGCGCGGTAGTTCCACTGGTCGGGGAACAGCGCCTTGGACTCACCCTGCGCCCGCGCGGTGATCGGGTAGCCGAGCTGGTCGACGGCACCGAGGTCCGACAGGCGGCTGCCGTCGGAGAACACCAGGTCGACCGCGACGTGGGTGGCCAGGTAGCGGTCGTCGAACTCGGGGAAGACCACATAGGACAGCTCGTCACCCGCGGTCACCTCCTGGTCGGACCAGAACAGCCGGTTCACCGCCTCGCCGGGGGCCTGCGCCTCGCCCTCGTAGCGCAATGCGCGCAGTCCGGTGAAGCCGACGCCCGCCTTGGCCGCCGGCGCGGTGGCCGGGCCGGGCCCCACGCGCGTGCGCAGGGTGACGACGGGGGAGCGGGCACCCAGTTCGGGGGTATCGGTCCAGGTGGGGACCGTGTCGGCCGCCTCGAACGAGGTGCGGAACCCGTGCATGCCGGACACGGTACGCCCGACGGCGGGGTTCGAAGTGATCTTCTGCCCGGATGGCCGATCGTGACGGTGGTCATTTCCCCCGATTCGCCGAGGGCCACCCCAGTAGGGTCCGCGGCAGGGCGAGGGAGGGGGACCTGGTGCCACCGGGAGTCGGGGAGCTGTTCATCGCGGAGGTAGACCAGGACGCCTGGCGCCGCCCGCTGGTGCCGTGGTTGGTCGGCGCCGCCGCGCTGGTCGTCGCCGGACTCGGCCTGCTGCTGGTCGGCTGGGTCGGCGTCCTGGTCGCCGCGGTCGGGCTGGCCGTGGCCGCGGTCAAGCTCGGCGGCTACGCGGCCCGCCACAAGCGCCGCTCCAGCCCGCTGATGATCGACCTCACCGGCGTGCGGCTGCCCACCGGCCAGGGGCCCGCGTTCCTGCCCTGGGACACCCTGCGCTCGGTCGGCGTCGACGGCCCCACCCTGCGCTTCCGCGTCCGCCTCAGCGTCACCCCCACCACCCCCGGCGTCACCGGCCTGCACCGGCGCGACGCCTGGCCGGTCGCCTCCGGCCCCGGGCTGCCGCTGGACACCCGCCTGTTCACCCGCACCAGCGAGGACATCGTGGCCGCCCTGCGCGACTACTCCCGCGGGTCCCTTCGCATCGACTGACGCCAGCGGACCGCCCCGCGGCAGTGCGCTCCTGGTGCGCGTTCGGAGTGGCCGGTCGTAGATCAGAAATGCGGCCACATCGTTGGAGCAGGTCAAAACGTGAGGGGGTTCGGTCACCCACTGTGGGGGCGATGATCACTCAGATGGCGTGCACGTGAATCTGCACGGGCGGGCTACAGTCAGCGCTCGATGTCACTCGATCGTGCACTGGCGGGGGTGGTTCGACCGTGCTCTTCGGCGACCTGCGAGGACGCGTCCGCTCCCCGCTCCTCGATCTGGTCCGGCTCAACCGCGTGGTGCGCTGGGGGCAGGGCGCCGAGCCGGTCGAGGTGATCGCGACCGAGGCGGACACGCCCTACCTCAGCGGGGTCGGCGGGTCGGCGGGGTTATCGATCAACCCGTTGTCGCCGGTGCTCACCCGGCCGTTAGGGCAAGCGCGGCCGCCGGAGGACTTAGCCGAGGTGCTGCGCGCTGTGACCACCAGGATCGCGTTGGTGAGCCTGGCCGTCGGTGAGGGTGATGAGCACCCGCTGCACGCAGCACTCGATGACACAGCCGCCCGCGACATCCTGGTGATCACCGCCGGGGACACCTCCGTCGCCGACCACCCGTGGTCCATCCCCGTCCTGTCCTGCACCCCGTCCGGCCGCCCCAGTTGGTTCGTCGAGCCCGACCCCGACGCGCGCGGGCTGTTCGCCCCCGGTGAAGAGGTCCCCGGACCACAAGGCCCCACCACCGGCAACGGCGTCGCCGCCGCGGTCGTGGCCGCCACCGCCGCGCTGTTGTGGACGTTGTTCCCCAGCGCGACCGCGACCCAGCTGCGTTCGGCGCTGCTTATAGGCACCACCACCCGTCGTGTGGGCCCGCCGCTCCTCGACGCTGAGCGCGCGCACGAGCAACTGGCCCACTACGCCACCTGAGCGCCTAACGCGACAGGAACCCGTCCAGCACCTCGACGCCGAACCGCAGCCCCTCCACCGGCACGCGCTCGTCCACACCGTGCGCCATCGCCCGGTAGTCGAACCCCTCCGGCAGCAGCAACGGCGCGAACCCGTAGCACTCGATCCCGAGCTTGCTGAACGCCTTGGCGTCGGTGCCGCCGCCCATGCAGTACGGGATCACCACCGCCTCCGGGTCCTGCGCGCGGATCGCGTCCGCCATCGCGTCGAACCACGGCGACTCGATCGGGGACTGCACCGGCGGCTGGTTCGCGATGAACTCCCGGCGGATCCCCGGCCCGAGCAGGTTGTCGATATCCGACAACATCCACTCCTCGGTACCGGGCAGCACTCGAGTGTCCACCTGCGCCTGAGCCACCCCCGGCACCACGTTCACCTTGTAGCCCGCGGACAACACCGTCGGCCTGGTGCTGTTGCGCACCGTGTTCTCCACGAGCTTCACCGCAGGCCCGAACCGGGCGATCGTGCCGTCCACGTCGTCCCAGTCGACCGGGACGTCCAGCGTCGCTGCGGTGCGCTCGATGAACTCGCGAACAGCGGGAGTCAGCACCACCGGCCACTGGTGAGCCGCCAACCTGTGCAAGGCGTCGACGAGCTTGACCACCGCGTTGTCGTCGTTGCGCCGAGAACCGTGCCCCGCCTTACCCGTCGCCGTCAGCAGCAGGTGAGCCGTCCCGCGCTCGGCAGTCCCAACTGGATACAGGTGGGCCAAACTGCCGTCGGGACGCCTTGTCGGCACCGTGTAGCCGCCGGACTCACCGATCGCGACGGCGCACCCCTCGAACAGCTCCCGGTGGTCCTTGATCAGCCAGTGCGCCCCGTAGTCGCTGGTGTCCTCCTCGTCGGCGACGAACGCGAACACGATGTCGCGCAGCGGCGTGCGCCCCTGCTCGGCCCACCGCGCCAGCACGGTCAGCACCGAGGCGCACATGTCCTTCATGTCCACCGCGCCCCGGCCCCAGACGAAACCGTCGCGAATCTCACCCCCGAACGGATCGACCGCCCACTCCTCGGGATCGGCGGGCACCACGTCCAGGTGCATCTGCACCAGCAGCGCGGGCAGGTCCGGGCGTTGCCCCGACAGCCGCGCGATCACGTTCGACCGGCGCGGCGCGCGCTCGAGCAGCACCGGCTTCAACCCCGCGTCGGTCAGCAGGTCGGCGACCAGTTCCGCCAGGTCACGCTCACCGCGCCCCTGTCCGTGCCCCCGGTTGGTGGTGTCGAACCGGATCAACCGCGCACACAGCTGCTCAACCGGTTCGATCATTGAGTCGACCTCCTCGCTCGCTGGCCCATGGACGCCACCCTGGCCACACCCGGGCCCGGTCCGCAACGTGAACACCGGTGTTTCGTGGGCCGAACGGCGGCCACCAGGTGTGACCATCCGCACGCGGCTCGTGCGACCACAACGACCATCGCCCGGATATGTCGACCGCCACCTGTGTAATCTCTTCTCCCGATGGCCACCAGCACAGAACCGTCCCCACACGTGGAAAACCCCTTGGGCGCTGAGAACGCGGACACTGCGACACCCCTGCCCGACCAGGGCGCGACCGTCACCGACGGCCGCGACGACCAGGTCGACCGGCGGGCCAACCCGCTGCCCGTGCGCACGATCGCACTCGGCACCGCGGGCAGCCTGCTCATCCTGCTCAGCGCGTTCGGCGCCGCCGGGGTGCTCATCAGCGACCCCGTGCTCGGGCACGGCCCGCTCTCGTGGATCCGCTACGGCCACGGCCGGATGCTCGCCACCGGGACCCTCTACCTCGGCTTCGGCCTGGTGGTGTGGGCCTGGGTGCGCCTCGGCAGGCACGTGCTGGCCGGGCGGGTCGGCTCCCGACCGGTGCTCATCGCCGCGGCGAGCTGGATGGGACCGCTGCTGGTGTCCCCGCCGGTCTTCACCCGCGACGTCTTCTCCTACATCGCGCAGGGGGCGCTGCCGCTCTACGGGCAGGACCCGTACGCGGTCGGGCCCATCGTGCTCGGCCTGCAGGAGGTCGTGCAGAACGTCCACCCGTTCTGGCAGACCACCCCGGCGCCGTACGGGCCGATGTTCATCCTGCTTGCCAAGGGCGTCGCCTGGGTCACCGGCACGAACATGATCCTCGGCGTCATCCTGATGCGGTTCGTGCTGCTCGCGGGCCTGTTCATGCTGCTGTGGGCGCTGCCCGGCCTGGTCCGCCACCTCGGCGGGCACCTGCCGACGACGCTGTGGCTGGCCGTCGCGGGCCCGATGACCGTCGTGCACCTGGTCGGCGGCCCGCACAACGACCTGCTCATGGTGGGCTTCCTCGCCGCGGGCACGCTCTGCGTCCTGGACCGCAAGCACGTGCTCGGCATCGCCCTGGTCACCCTCGGCGCCGCCGTGAAGGCCACCGCCGCGCTCGCGCTGCCGTTCCTGGTGTGGGTGTGGGCCGGGCACCTGAAGTCCACGTTCTGGAAGAACTTCACCCGGGCCGTGGCCGCCGCCGTCGCCACCACGGCCGTCGTGTTCACCGCGACCACGCTGCTGGCCGGGGTGAACCTGGGCTGGTTCAAGGCGCTGCAGGCGCCGACGATGATCGTGAACTGGCTGTCCGTCCCGACCGCGGTCGGCGAGGTCGTGCACTCGATCGCGAACATCTTCTTCGACGCGAACAAGAGCTGGTTCGTCAACACCACCCGGGTCATCGGCGGTCTGCTGTTCTTCGCCATCGCCATCCGCCAGTGGTGGTTGGCCCGCACCGGCGGCGCCGACGCGGTGCGCCGGATGGCCCTGGTCCTCTTCGCCGTCGCTGTCCTCTCGCCCGCCACCCTGCCGTGGTACCTGACCTGGGGCTTCGTCATCGCCGCCGCCCTGCCCTGGCAGCGCAGGCAGCTCGCCATCCTGGTCGGCGCCGCGGTGTTCCTGGTGCTGACGTACTCGCCCGCCGGTGAGGACCTGCTCTACAACTGGCCGTTCATCGCCGCCGCGCTCGCCGTCTCCGTGCTCGCCGGGATCTCCCTGGTCCGCCACGACCCGCTGCGCCTGTTCAACGACCGCCACGAACTGGTCACCGTCGAGGCCCCGGTCAAGGTCTGAATCCGGTTGCACCCTGGCCGCCGACTGGCCAGGGTGTCCCGGTGCGACTACTGGTCAACTTCGTCTACTGCTACCCGGTCGGGCACGCCGTGGAAGCGCTGCACTACGCGCACGGCTACCACGTCGCCAACCCCGACGCCCGGATCTCGGTGGCCCTCAACGCGGCCACCCCGGTCGAGTTGGCCTCGCTGTGCCCCTTCATCGACGAGGTCTACCCGGTGCCGGTGGACGTGTTCGACGGTGACGCCACCTTCGACCTGTCAGCCCTACCGGCCGACTTCGACCACTACCTCAACGACGTGCGCGGCTTCCTGCCCGACCAACGCGCGATCTTCCCCGGCCTGGCCGCCTACTACGACGCCTCCAAGCGTCACTTCACCGGCGAGTTCGGGATCGCTGGCCACAAAGGCCCCGCCTACGCGCCTGGCGAGCACCTAAGGTTCACCCTCACCCCGGAGCCCCGGGGCAATGCACCGCGGATCGCCATCCTCCCCGGCGGTAGCGCCGACCGTTCGCTCTATCCGTCGGTCCGCTCCTGGGAAGCCATCGCCAGCGCACTCGTTGACCGATTCCCGGATGCCGACTTCCTGATGGTCGGCAAGCTCGCCGCCGACGGGCGGACAGCAACGACCTATAGCGCCGTGGAACTCCAGCGGATCCAGGACGCGCTACCTCGGGTCAGCTCGGTCCTCGACGCCCCGATCGTCGACCAGCTGCGCGCCGTGGCCGCCTGCGATGTCCTGGTCTCGCCGCACTCGGGGTTCGGCATGGCCGCTCTGGCGGCGGGCACGCCGTGGCTCACCATCGCGGGCAACAAGTGGCCGGAGTACTTCTTCAACGGCGTCCCGTTCTACTCCGTGCTGCCTGACGTCACCCGGTATCCCTGCTACACGATGCTGGGGCCCGATCCGGAGCCGATCGACGACGACGGCCCCCGCTCGCCGAGCATGTGCCACCAGCGGATCACCGAGGACCTCCCCGAGATCGTCGAGGCCGCCGGTCTGCTGGTCGAGAAGAGGGTGCCGTACCGGCAGGCTTTCGCCGACCACCTGGCGCGGATGTCCGCCGTGGGTGGCGTGCCGTGGTCGATAGACAGCGTGCACCTGGGCTAGGCAGGGGCGTTCGCTGGGCGGGCAGTGGTGTCCAGTGTGGATCCGATGTGGCGGAGAACGCTCCCAAAAGGGGTCGCGTCGGCCCCCACCGGCCGGTGAGGATGAGGTGGTGACTGGTGTGGCTTCACCCTCCGCCCCTGTCCGAACCCCTTCGTTGCTCCCCCTGGCCACCACCACGGCCTCGGTCGGGGTGGCCTCGGCGCTCGCCGTGCCGTTCCTCCCGCTGTTCCTCACCGAGGAGATCACCGCCGACCCGGTCGCGCTCGGCGGGTTCCTGCTGGCCGGTCCCATCGCGAGTGTGCTGGTCAGCAGCCTGTTCGGCAGGCTGTCGGACACCAGGGCGATCCGCCGTCCGCTGATGATCGGTGCGGGGCTGGCTGGCGCGCTCGGCTACGGCCTCTACACCGCCACCCACGACTACTGGGTCCTGTTGGTCCTCTCCGTCACCGTCGTCGCGGCGAGCACGTCGCTGATCTCGCAGGTGTTCGCCTATGCCGGGCTCGTCCTCGACCGGTCCGGCTCGACCCGCGCGCCGCTGATCATCAGCACTCTGCGGATGCTCGTGTCGCTGTCCTGGGTCGCAGGCCCACCCCTGGCCGCGCTGCTGGTCTCGGTCGCTGGCTTCACCGGCCTGTTCGCCGTCGTCGCCTGCTGCTACGCCCTGGTCGCCGCGGTCACGACCCGCCTACCCGAACCGGGAGCCGACCACCGGACCAACACCGCGGAGCGGGTGGCACCGGGGGCCAGGCGTCGACTGTGGTTCGCCGTGCCCGCGTTCGTGCTGATCCAGGCCGCCGGGGCGTTGGGGATCATGGCGCTGCCGCTGTTCGTCGCCGCCGACCTCGGGGGAGGGGCGGCGGACGCGGGGCTGGTGATGGGGCTGTGCGCCGCCCTGGAGATCCCGCTGATGCTCGGCTTCGGCGCGTTGGCGGTGCGGACCAGCCAGCACCGGCTCGTCCTGGTCGGCATGGCGTTCGCCGTGGCCTACCACGCGGTCGTGTTCGCCACGACCGACATCTGGCAGGTCGCGGTCGCCCAGGTGCTCAACGCGGTGGTGATCGCCGCGGTGATGGGTGTCGGGATCTCCTACTTCCAGTCCCTCGACCCCAGCCGTCCCGGGGCGGTCACCGCGCTGTTCGGCAATACGACCGTCGCCGGGACGATGATCGCCGGGCCCCTCTTGGGCTTAGCGCAGCAGTTGGGCTACCGCAGCGCCTACCTGATGTGCCTGTCTATGGCCGGGCTGGGCCTCTTACTGCTCGCGTTGGCCCGGCCCCCGACGCCGTCAGCTAAGAGCGGCCTCGGTCATGGTGAGGGTCCCGTCGTCGGCGTCGAGGATGGCGTCGACGCCGAGCGGGATGGTGAGCTGGCCGGGGCAGTGCCCGAACCCCAGTTCCCACACCATCGGCAGCCCAAGACCGCCGAGTAGGTCCTCGGTGACGGTGTAGATCTCCGCCAGCTCCCCGCAACCGACCCACGAACCCAGCGCGATCCCCGACACCCCGGTGAACCACCCGGCCCGCAGCAGTTGGGTGAGCATCCGATCGATCCGGTACGGCGCCTCGTTCACGTCCTCGAGCAGCAGGATCGCCCCGTCCGGCGGCGGGTGGTGGTCGGCCACCCCCAGCCCGGCCGTGATCAGCGACAGGTTGCCGCCCACGGTGATCCCACGCGCCACCCCGTGCCCCGCGGTCGCCGTCGACGGGCCGATGAGCCGCTTCACGCTCTCCGGGTAGAACAGCGTGTCCTGCAGGTGCCGCCGCGCGTCCGCGTCGAACAGCCGACCGGCGATCATCGGCGAGAACAGCGTGACCAGGCCCAGCCGGGTCCCGATCGCGTCGTGCAGGCAGGTCGCGTCGCTGGACCCGGCGAAGATCTTCGGGCCCGCCTGAGCCAGCTCCGACCAGTCGAGCAGGTCGAGCACCCGTTGCCCGCCGTACCCGCCGCGCGCGCAGATGACCGCCTCGACCTGCGGGTCGCACCAAGCGCGCTGGAAGTCGGCGGCGCGGTGGTAGTCGCTGCCCGCCAGGTACGGCAGCTTCGGGTGTCGGTCCAGGACGTGGTCGCCGACCTGCACCGTCAGGTCCCACGACTCCAGCACGGCGATGCCCTCGGCCAGCAACACCGGGTCCACCGGCCCGGACGGGGCGACCACGGCGACGGTGGACCCGCGCCGCAACCTGGGTGGGTGAGCGCGCCTCACCGGTGCAGCTCCACCGCAGGCGCGTCGGTCTCGAACCCGAACACCTGCCCGTAGAACGACAGCTCCGCCTCGTGCGCGGCGATGATCGTCGACGCCGCCCGGAACCCGTGCTGCTCGCCCTCGAACGTCAGGTACGCGTGCGGGATCCCCGTGCCGTCGAGCGCGGCCACGAACCGGTTCGCCTGCTCCGGCGGGCACACCCGGTCGCCGAGCCCTTGCAGCAAGAGCACCGGACCCGCGAGCCGGTCGATGTGGTTGATGGGGGAGCGCTCGGCATAGAGCTCACGGTGCTCTGGCAGCGTCCCGACGAGGCTCTCCAGGTAGCGCGACTCGAAGTCGTGGCTCTCGGCACCGCCATCTGCCCACGGTGAGAGATCCAGCATCGGGTAGCTCAAGGTCGCGCACTGGAAGATGTCCAGCGTCGTCATCGCGGCCGCGGCGGTCCACCCACCGGCGCTACCGCCGCGGATGCCCACCCGGTCCGGGTCGGCGAGCCCTTCCTTGATCAGCACGGTCGCCACGGTCGCGCAGTCCCGCACGTCCGCGACGCCCCACTGCCCGTTGAGCAGCTCCCGGAAGTGCCTGCCGTGCCCGGTCGAGCCCGCGTAGTCGACCGTCACGACCGCGAAACCACGGCTGGTGAAGTACGCGATGTCCACCTCGAGAGCGGGCACGCAGTGCGCCGTCGGACCGCTGTGCGGGTACACCAACAGCGGCGGCGTCTCACCGGGCGGACCGGCGAAGTCCGGGTTCGTCGGCGGGTAGAGGTACGCCGGGATCCGGTACCCCTCCGGCGAGTCGAACACCCGGGCCTGCGGCAACGGCAGGTACTCCAGCGCGGGCAGCGGGGCGGGGGAGTCGAGCTCGGTCAGCTCGCCGGTCGACAGGTCCAGCCGCACCGGCGTCCAGTCCGCACGGGGGCCCGCAGCCGAGGCGACGACCACACCATCGGTGCCCGCGTCCAGGTTCGACCACGCGGACAGGTCGGCATCGACCTCGGTCACCGTGCCGGAGCGCTCGTCGAGGATGGCCAGGCGGTTGGTGCGCAGCACCGCGAACCGGCCCCGGCCCAGCTGCCCGAACCACCGGTACCCGAGCTGCCACAGCGGCCCGCCGAGCTCGTGCTCGCCCGCCGCCAGGTTCACCACCGTGCCGTCCAGGCCGACCCGGTGCAGGTTCCACCAGCCGTCGGGGTCGGTCATCGCCAGCAGCGAGTCCGCCGCCTCCCACTCGACCTGGCACACCGCCTCGCGCGGCCCGCCCGCGACGACGCGGTGCGGTCCCAGCACGCCCTCGTCGGTGATCGCGGCCACGCACAGCTCGGTGCCGTCCCACGGCATGTTCGGGTGCTCCCACCCCAGCCACGCGGCATGACGCCCGTCAGGACTGGGCTGCGGCGACGACATGAAGTGGTGAGTACGGCCCAGGACACGGGCAGGGCTGCCGTCCAACGGCAGGGCTACCAGCTCCCGGTAGTCCGACTCGTCCTCGCGCACGCACCAGACCTCGGTGCCATCCGGCCCCGCGACCAAGTCGGTGTAGCGCCAGCCCTGCGGCGTCGACGGCTCCGCCGAGATCGGCTTCGGGTCGGTGCCCTCGCGGTCGGTCAGGTACACCCGCTGGTCGTCCCAGTTGGTGAACACCACGCGCTCGCCGAGCACCAGGTAGGGCATGCCGCCGTACTCGTGCACCCGGTTGCGCACGTTCCACGGCGCCTCGAGCACCCGCCGGACCCGCGCGCCGTCGTGCCGGAACAGCGCCGATCGGCCGCCTTCCAGCGGCTGGCCCTCGGTCCAGAACACCTCGGCGCCGACCCGGCGCACCCAGGACGGCGCACTGCCCGCCCTGGCCACGTCGGCCGCGCCGAGCGGGGACACCCACGTACCGTATGGAGCGATCTTCGACACAGGCAGGACCCTACAGACCCCGCTGTGGTGGCCCGATACGGTGGACCGGTGCGGGGACAGCGGTGGGTACGGCCTGCTCGCCGCGGCGTTGTCCCATAAGGTCGGAGGTGCCATGGCCCGTGTCATCCACGTCTTCCGTCAACCCGACCGCTTCGTAGCGGGCACCGTCGGGCAACCCGGTGACCGCACGTTCTACCTGCAGGCCGTCGAGAACGTCCGCACGGTGAGCGTGACGATCGAGAAGCAGCAGGTCGCCGTGCTCGCCGAGCGCATCGG
Source organism: Actinokineospora diospyrosa (assembly GCF_024171925.1). Lineage (GTDB taxonomy): Bacteria > Actinomycetota > Actinomycetes > Mycobacteriales > Pseudonocardiaceae > Actinokineospora > Actinokineospora diospyrosa. The sequence goes on from NZ_JAMTCO010000008.1 coordinate 173,367, forward strand.
CTCGCTCCTGGAAGAGGTCCACCGCCGCTTCGGCGCCGAGGTCCCCGACGGGGTGCCCGACACCGACCTCGACGCCGAGCCGCTGCAGGTGCCGGTCGAGGAGGAGTTCCGGGTCGGCACCATGGGCCTGGGCTGGGACGCCGAGACCCGCGCGGTGGTGATCGAGCTGCTGGCCGCGACCGAGGGTGAGGTCGACGAGTCGGTGGTGCTCGACGACACCGAGGAGGGCCCGGACGCGGTGCGGGTGTTCCTCAGCCCGACCGAGGCCCGCGCGTTCGCCGACCGGGCCGACCGGGTCGTCAACGCCGGGCGCAAGCCGTGCCCGCTGTGCGGGGAACCGCTCGACCCGCTCGGTCACGTCTGCCCCCGGCAGAACGGGTACCGCCGCAGCGACGAGGACTGAGGCGACCAGTGCTGCCCACCGACCCCGGCGTCGGCGAGTTCCTCGTGCGCGGTTCCCTGGAGATCGAGGGCAGGCTGGTCGACGCGTCCAACGCGACCCTGCTCTGCGGCATCGAGGCCGACGGCGTCGTCGCGCAGTGCGTGTACAAGCCGGTCCGCGGTGAACGCCCCCTGTGGGACTTCCCCGACGGCACCCTCGCGGGTCGTGAGGTCGCCGCCTACCTGGTGTCGGTGGCGGCCGGTCTGCCGCTGATCCCGCCGACGGTGCTGCGCGACGGCCCGTTCGGCCCCGGGATGGTGCAGCTGTGGATCGAGACCAAGGAGGGCGACGACCTGGTCGACGTGCTGCCGCCCGACGAGGTGCCGCAGGGCTGGCGCGCGATCCTGCACGCCCACGACCGCTTCGGTGACCCCGCGGTCTTGGCGCACTCGAACGCGTTACCGGTGGCGTTGCTGTCCGCGCTGGACATCGTCATCAACAACGCCGACCGCAAGGGCGGTCACGTCCTGCACGGCACCGACGGCGGCGTCTACGGCGTCGACCACGGCATCAGCCTGCACCAGGACCACAAGCTGCGCACCGTGCTGTGGGGCTGGGCGGGGGAGGCCCTGCCGGACGAGGCGGTCGACGCGCTGCACTCGCTCAACGCCGCCCTGCGCGGACCGCTCCCGGCCGACCTCGCCGAGCACATCACCCGCGCCGAGATCTCGGCGCTGAGCACCCGGGTCAAGGCGCTGCTGGCGGCCCCGGTGTACCCGGTCCCGGACGAGGACGGCCGCCCCATCCCGTGGCCCGCCTTCTAGCGCCCTCCCGCTAGCACCCCCTTCACCAGGCGTTTCTCTTCGCCTATCCCCCATGAACTCACTATTCACTATTGACTATCAAGGTAACCGATAGTGGGTCTTGGCCGGTACCGGGAGGAGGGTGAGAAAAGCGCCAAGACAGGGGAGGGGGCCGCTCTGGCGGCGAGGTGACGCCGCACGGGCGCGGCACCGGGTGGGGTTGGCAACGCGGCTGCGCTCGTGGGACTCCTGGCCCTGACGAAGTGGCCGCGGTGCTGGCGTTCGCGAGCGACGCCGACCGGTAGGCCGATCCGAGGAGCCGACCTACCGGTCATGGCGGCCAACGCGCCGAATCCGCGATTGACGAGGTCGGAGCCTCGGCTGCCGGACCGCTGCTGCGGCCGTCAGTGAGCTGATGGCACTACCGGCAGCAGCGACGGTCCCGAGGTCGGGTAGCGCTGCCTTGCGCGGCCACCCCTGGGCGGTGCTTGGCGTTGCTGGGTTACTCGCGGGGGAGGGCGGCGTGTCGCTCGAGGAAGCGCGCGACGTCGTCGGCGTCGTCGAGGGGGAGGGGGTAGACGGTGAGGCGGGTGACGCCTAGAGCGGCGTAGCGGTGGGCTGCGGTTGCGGTGACTTCGACCAGGTCCACCTGCATGAAGTTGATTTCGAGTTGGCCGAGGTGGGCTGGGCGTTCGACCTGGTCGGCGGCGCGGGCCAGGCCGCGCAGGTGTTCGGCGAGGGCGTCAGGTGATGAGCCGGTTCCGAACCAGCCGTGGCCGCGGGCGACGGCTCGGCGGAAGGCCGCGGGGCTGTGGCCGCCGACGACGACGCGGGGGCCGCCGGGCGTGACCGGGCGGGGGTTGGCGTCGAGGTTGTCGAAGGACACGTGCTCGCCGTGGAAGGCGACCGGCGCGGGGTCGTTCCACAGTGCCCGCAGGACGTCGATGTACTCGTCGGTGCGGCTGCCGCGTTCGGACATCGGCACGCCGAGCGCGGCGAGTTCGGGCTCCAGGTAGCCGCCCGCAACGCCGAGCAGGAGGCGGCCGCCCGACAGCACGTCCAGGCTCGCGGCCTGCTTGGCCAGTACCAGCGGGTTGCGCTGCGGCAGGATCACGATGCCGGTGCCGAGTTCGATCCGCTCGGTCAGCGCGGCCACGTAGGTCAGGTGGACCAGCGGGTCCAGGATCGGGTCCTCCGGCGCCATCGGCGACTCGGGCACCCGCGGGCTGGGCAGGACCACGTGGTCCCCGCACCACCAGGACCGGTAGCCGAGGTCTTCGGCCAGCCCGGCCAACCGCGCGGTCTCGGCCGGTCCGAGCGTGGCCTTCGCACTCAACCCGTACACGCCTGGCTCCACGAGCGGACACCTCCGGTTGATCTTCGATGTGGCCCCCGATTCTCGGCGCGCCCACCCGGTTCGGCCAGAGGGTCCACCGGAGTCTCCGGTCACCCCGACCACCGTCTCCCCTCATCTCAATATTCACTATTAGCTATCAAGATAATAGAAGGTGTACCAATCCGGGCACGCCGGAACCTCAGAACCTCCAGCCACACAAAACCCGCACCAGACGACAGGGCCTCGGCGTGGCTGGGGAGCGGGGGCGGAGCGGGTCGCTACGGTGGCGGCCGTGCGCTCTCAGGGATACGGGGACATCACCTCTGGCAGGCCGCGGCGGCAGGTGCCGGAGGTGATCGCCGAGAACGGGCTCGTGGTGGAGGACCCGGCCAGCGGGTTCTGCGGTGCGGTGGTGCGGTTCGAGTACGGCAACGTGGTGCTGGAGGACCGGCAGGGTCGGCATCGGCTGTTCCCGTTGGCGCCCGCGGGGTTCCTGGTGGACGGCAAGCCGGTGACGTTGGTGCGGCCGATGCCCGCCAAGGCGGCGGTGGCGCCGAAGCGGTCGGCCTCAGGGTCGACGCGGGTCGAGGGGCTGCGGGCCAGGACGGCGAAGGCGAGTCGGATCTGGGTGGAGGGCATCCACGACGCCGAGCTGGTGGAGTTGGTGTGGGGGCACGACCTGCGGGTCGAGGGTGTCGTGGTGGAGCCGTTGGACGGGGTGGACAACCTCGTTGAGCGGGTCGCCGAGTTCGGGACCGGGCCGCACCGGCGGTTGGGGGTGTTGGTCGACCACCTGGTGGCGGGCAGCAAGGAGTCGCGGATCGTCGCGGGGGTGCGCGACGAGCACGTGCTGGTGACCGGTCATCCCTATGTGGACATCTGGCAGGCGGTGAAGCCGTCGGTGCTGGGGATCGCGGCGTGGCCGGTGGTGCCGCGGGGCGTAGCGTGGAAGGACGGCGTGTGCGCGGCCCTGGGCTGGGGTGACCCGGCTGACGGGTGGCGGCGGGTGCGCTCGGCGGTGTCGGGGTTCCGGGACCTGGAGGCACCGCTGGTCGGCGCGGTCGAGCGGTTGATCGATTTCGTGACCGACACCGGTTCGGTGTGATCGGGGCCCGGTCCCGGGTCCGATCTGCGAGGATGATCGCATGGCGGCACTGATCTGGCTCGTCGGCGGGCTGCTGCTGATCGCGGCGGAGGTTCTGTCCGGTGATTTCGTGCTGGTCATGCTCGGTGTCGCCGGGTTGGCTGGCGCGGGCGCGGAGGCGTTGTTCGGGGTGCCGCTGCTGAGCGTGGCGGTGTTCGCGGTGACGTCGTTGGCGTTGACGACGTTGGCGCGGCCGGTGTTGCGGCGCAGGTTGGGTGGGGCGCACGTGCGCGACAACGTGGCCGCGCTGGTGGGGGAGCGGGCGGTCGTGGTGGCGCGGGTGGATGAGCACGGTGGGCGGGTGAAGTTGCGCGGGCAGGAGTGGTCGGCCCGCGCCTTGGACGCCACGCAGGTGTTGGAGCCGGGAACCCCGGTGACGGTCATGGAGATCGCCGGGGCGACCGCGGTGGTGTGGGCTGACCAGTAGGTCGGGTTGGAGGCTGTGGTGGACGTCGGGCTGATCGTTGGCGCCGTGGTGGTGTTCTTCGTGTTGGTCGTCATGATCAAGTCGATCAAGGTGATCCCGCAGGCGCAGTCGGCGGTGATCGAGCGCCTGGGTCGGTTCCGCACGGTGGCCGAGCCGGGGTTGAACTTCCTGCTGCCGTTCATGGACCGGATCCGGGCGCGGATCGATCTGCGCGAGCAGGTGGTGTCGTTCCCGCCGCAGCCGGTGATCACGCAGGACAACCTGACGGTGTCGATCGACACGGTGGTGTACTTCCAGGTGACCGATTCGCGGGCGGCGGTCTACGAGATCGCGAACTACATCATCGCGGTGGAGCAGTTGACCACGACGACGCTGCGCAACGTGGTCGGTGGGATGAGCCTGGAGGAGACGTTGACCTCCCGCGACCACATCAACGGTCAGCTGCGCGGGGTGCTCGACGAGGAGACCGGGCGGTGGGGGATCCGGGTGGCCCGGGTGGAGTTGAAGGCGATCGACCCGCCGCCGTCCATCCAGGACTCGATGGAGAAGCAGATGCGCGCGGACCGGGAGAAGCGCGCGATCATCCTGACCGCGGAGGGCCAGCGGGAGGCGGCGATCAAGACCGCTGAGGGGTCGAAGCAGAGCCAGATCCTGGCGGCCGAGGGCGCGAAGCAGGCGACGATCATGGCCGCTGAGGCGGAGCGGCAGTCGCGGATCCTGCGGGCGCAGGGTGAGCGGGCGGCGCGGTACCTGCAGGCGCAGGGTCAGGCGAAGGCGATCGAGAAGGTGTTCGCGGCGATCAAGGCGGGGCGGCCGACGCCGGAGGTGTTGGCGTACCAGTACTTGCAGACGTTGCCGGAGATGGCCAAGGGTGACGCGAACAAGGTGTGGATGATCCCGACGGACTTCGGGAAGGCGTTGGAGGGGTTCGCGCGGCAGTTCGGGATCAAGTCCGACGACGGGGTGTTCCGGTACGAGCCCTCTGAGGAGGCGGTGTCGTCGCGGCCGCAGTCCGATGAGGAGGAGGTGGCGGAGTGGTTCGACACCTCGACGGATCCGGAGGTCGCGAGGGCGGTGCGGGCGGCTGAGGAGGTCGCGCGCAAGGAGGTCGACCCGCCTGCCGCTGGTTTGGTGCCGCCGCTGCCGTAGCGCGGCTGTCGGTGGTGGGTGTTTGAATGCTGGCATGGGTGTGTTGACGGACTACTTCCGTGCCGCGGATGCCGGTGTTGTCGTGCGGTACCTGGAGCTTTCCGAGGCGGCGTCGCCGGTCGGGGAGTTCGACGGGGTGCAGGCGAAGTCGGTTGATCCGGATGTGGTGTTGGGTCAGTTGGTGGCTGCGGCGCTCGGTGGGTCCTATGAGGACCTGGATTCGCGGCCGGTGTGGCCGACGTCGCCTCCGCCCACGGATGTCCCCGAAGAGGGTGATCCGTGGGCTGAGGGTCCTTGGGTGTCGGAGCTGGATGCCCCGGTCAGGGATGCGCTGGCCGGGGTGTCTGATGTGGCCGCGGTGACGGCGGTGTGGGTCGAGGCCGAGGAGGTCTTCGGCGAGGCTGCCGAGTGGGAGCCGTTTGTGGCCGAGTTGGTGGCTTTGGCGCGTCGTGCGCGCGACGCTGGTGAGTCGTTGTTCTGCTGGGTGTGCCTCTGATGGGTATTGAGTTCGAGTACTTCAGGGCTCCTGATGTGGCTGCGGTGCTGCGTGGGGTGTCGGATCGGGTGACGTTCCCGGCTTTCGATGGTGTGTCGGCGAAGTGGTTCGCGCTCGATGGTGTGGTGGACCGGTTGGTGGGGTTGACCGGGCACGAGGTCGTGGAGCGGCGGGTGTGGCCGAGCAGCCCGGAGCCGGAGGGGCCGGTGCCCGCTGGTGACCCGTGGATGACGGGGCCGTTCGTGTACGAGTGGGACGCCGGGACCCGGGACGCGTTAGCCGGCGTGTCGGATGTGGACGCTGTGGCGCGGCGGTGGGCGTCGCAGGAGGAGTTGGACGACCCGGACGCGGTGGTGGTGTGGGTCGGTGCGCTGGTGCGGGTGGCCCGGGCGGCGCGGGACTCCGGTGAGGTGTTGTTCTACGCGATGTTCATGTGACTGGTGCGCGGGTCATTCGGTAGGTGAAGTAGTCCACGGTCCAGTCGTCTCGGGTGTGTTGTGTGGTGGCGAGGGTCTGGCTGGTGAGGCCTGCGGCGGCGGCCCGGGTGTGCAGGTGGTCGAGGTCGCCGGAGGTGCCGAAGAAGATGAGCAGGCGTGCTGTGTCGGTCATGTGCGCGCTGACCTGGGCGAAGAAGGTGTTCATCGCGCGGTAGTGGTGGTCGGTGGTGGCTGTTTCGAGGGTGTCGCGGGGGGCGAACCAGCGGAACGGCGGGTCGAAGATGATCAGGTCGAAGCGGCCGTCGACGGCGCTGAAGACGTCGCTGTGGCGGGCGGTGAGGGTGACGCCGTTGCGGGCGGCGTTGGCCCGGGTGGTGGTGATGGCGCTGGGGTTGGTGTCGACGGCCAGGACCTCGCGGGCGGTGGCGGCGGCGAGGATGGCGTTGACGCCGCTGCCGGTGCCCATGTCCAGGACGCGGTCGGTGGAGCGGACCTCGTCGAGGACGGCTTGGCCGAGCAGGTGGGAGGTGCCGGTGATGGGGTGCACGTCGGGTGGGATGTGCAGGGTGCGGCCGAGGTAGTCGACGGTGTGGTCGGGGCGGGTGGTGGAGTCGCGGTGGGCGGCTTCGTGCCAGCGCCGGATGCGTGCCACGTGGTCGTCGGGCAGCGAACTCCGGTGTGGCGGGGTTTCGTGGTCCACCTCTTGACCGTATTCGGCCGCGCACCTGGGTTTCGGCGTGCTATCTGTGTGCGGTGCTCGAGTACGTCACGCGGGTCTTGGCGCGGTTGGACATCGGTTGGCGGGTGAAGTTGGTCGAGCCGGGGCCCGGTGAGGTGCGGGTGACCGTGGGGGACGACCGGGTGTCGGAGGTGGTGTACCTGGCGTTGACGGTGCCGTTGGCGGACGCGGTGGCGGCGATGGCGAGTCAGGTGCAGGACCACGCGATCGAGGCGTACTGGGGTCGGGCGTTGCCCGCGTGTCCGGGGCACCAGCACCCGTTGTCGCCGCGGGTGGTCGGGTGTGGTGTGCGGTGGGTGTGTCCCCGGGATCCGGCGCACCACAGCGAGGCGCTGTTGTGATCAGGCCTGGTGTGGTCAGGCGGTGGTGAGGCGGACGTCGCGGAAGCCGCGGGCGGTGGCGACGCGTTCGGCTTCGGCGGTGAGGTCGCGGGTGGTGCCGGTGAACGGTTCGACGGTGATGGTGAGGGTTTTGCCGCTGGTCTTGGTGCGCCAGATGCCGACGATCTCGCCGCGGTCGAGGACGGCGCCGGGGTTGCCGATCATGCGCCAGAGGCGTTTGCGGTGGGTGTCGTCGGGGACGATGAGGGCGCGGTCGCGGGTTTGCAGCCACGGGTCGAGCGGGGGCAGCAGGCGCAGCACGTCGGGGTCGGGTGCGGTGCGCAGGGCGTCGAGGTCGGTTTCGGGGAACCAGCGGCCGTCGCCGAGGTCGATGAGGTCGTCGGGCCAGACGGGTTTGACCTGGGTTTGGGTGGTGTCGAGGAAGGCGGCGACCTCGGCGGTGGTGGCGGGGCCGTGCAGGCGCAGGTAGGCCTCGATGACGGGGGTGGCGCCGGTGCTGCGCTGCGGTACGGGGTGGCGGTCGGGGAGTGGGCGTAGTCGGGTGGGGCGGGTGTCGGCGTGGACGCTGATGCCCGCGAAGAGGCCGATGATCTGGAAGAGGCTGCCGTAGATGTGGGTGGCGGCGCAGACGGTGCAGTCGTAGGCGTAGGGCGCGGGGAGTCGGGCGGTGATCTCGGTGCTGACCTGGCCGCGGGGTTTCTCGGTGTCGACGGTGTCGCGCATCGCGTGGGCGGCGGCGGTGTAGGCGTCGAGGCCGGGGATGCCCGCGCGGCGCAGTGCGGTGCCGCAGCCGCTGAGGCGGGCGGTGGCGTCGGCGTCGGTGCGCGGCCACAGGGCGGTGGCGAGGTCGGGGATGTCGCGGGTGCGCAGCAGGTGTGGGGCGCCGCGGTGGGCCCAGGTGGTGGTGAAGCCGCGCAGTGGTGCGTCGGTGGGCAGGCGGGCGGCGAGGGCGACGTGGGGTGAGCGGCTGCCCGCGTCTTGGACGCCGAGGTCGAAGACGGCGAGTGCGGTGGGGTCGGTGGTGTCGCGGTGCAGGCCGTGGCGGGCGACGCGGTAGGCGAGGACTTGGGCGCGGGTGGTGGTTGCCATGTCAGTCGATCCGGATCACGTGGTGGGTGGTGACGGGGCCTGGGGTGGCGCCGCAGCTGGCGGGGCGGTCGGGGCCGGTGTGGTGTTCGGCGATGGTGACGCGCCAGCCGCGGCCGTCGACGTGGGTGACGGCGACGCGCCAGTGGCCGTCGTCGTCGAGTTCGGGGTCGCGCACGCGCAGGACGTCGGGGTGGGTGGTGTTGGTGAGGTCGCGGACGGCGAGTTCGGCGGTTTGTCCGGCGGGGGGCCAGGTGGAGCGGCCCCGGCAGCGGTCGGTGCGCACGGCGGTGCCGGTGAGCAGGGCGCGGGCGCGGTCGGTGGTGAGGTCGCCGTAGGTGTAGCCGGTGGGTAGCAGTAGCCCGGTGGGGGCGAAGCGGTGTCCCCCGATGTGGGTGCATTCCCAGACGGCGTCGCCGTGGGTGGTGGCGAGGTCGGCGACGATGGGGCGGCCGCGGACGGCGCAGCACAGGTCGCGGCGGCCGTTGGTGCACACCAGCAGGACGGGCCAGGTGACGGGTTCGCCGAAGCCGCCGACCTCGCCCGCGCCCGCGGCGGGGAAGTCGAGGTCGAGCAGGAGTTTGGGGTCGGTGAAGGTGTCGCGGCGCAGGAAGGCGCGGCCGGGGGTGGTGTGGGCGAGGTAGACCTGGCGGGGGGTGGGGCGGTGGCGGTCGGGGTGGGGGCCTGGGCGGCGGATGAGGACGACGCGGACGCCGGTGCCTTTGGCGCGGGCGGTGAGTTCGGCGGCGACGCCGGTGTCGAGGTGGCTCTGGGTGAGGGCGTCGCGTCCCCAGGGGCCGGGTTGTTCCAGGCACAGCCAGGTGGTGGCAGTCGCGGCGCTGCCAGCGAAGGGTTCGTCGAGCGCGCGCGACACCGCGGAGCAGGCGGTGGCGGGCAGCGCCGGGGGAGTGGTCGCCATCGGCACAAGGCTCTCACGGAAGATACCGCCGTTCGAGTGCACCCGGCGTGTTTGCCGGGTGACGTGGTGTCGGTGGGCGGTGCCGGGGTGGTCACCGGGGTTGTGATCGGTGCGCGGCGCGGCCGAGGCGTTCGGCGACGCCGGTGATGCGGTCGAGGAGTTCCGGTGGTGAGTGGACCTCGAAGTCGCAGCCGATGAGGGAGACCCAGATGGCGAGGCCGTCGAGGGAGTTGGAGCCCGCGCGCAGGGTGCAGCGGTGCTCGTCGAGGGGTTCGAGGATGCCTGCGGTGCTGGTGATGTGTTCGGCGGCGTCGGTCATCGACATGTGGAGGGTGACGACGGCCTGGTAGCGGTAGGCGGCGTTGCTGAGGCCGTAGGCGGTGTAGGCGGCCATGTCGTCGGCGGGTGGTTCGCGGGGGGTGAAGCGGGGGCCTGTGGGGGTGCGGGGGGTGAGGCGGTCGACGCGGAAGGTGCGCCAGTCGTCGCGGTCGACGTCGAAGCCGACGAGGTACCAGCGGCGGCCGGTGTGCACGAGGCGCAGCGGTTCGACTTGGCGCAGGGTGTTCTCGCCGTCGCGGTGGCGGTAGTCGAAGCGGAGTCGTTCGTGGTCGCGGCAGGCGGAGGCGATGGTGGAGAGGGTGTCGGGGTCGACGGTGGGGCCGCGGCCGGGGATCGCGAGCATGGCCGACTGCAGTGCGTTGACGCGGTTGCGCAGGCGGGAGGGCAGGACCTGTTCGAGTTTGGCCAGCGCCCGCACGGAGGTCTCTTCGATGCCCGCGACGGTGCCGCCGGAGGCACTGCGCAGCCCGATCGCGACGGCCACGGCTTCCTCGTCGTCGAGCAGCAGGGGCGGCAGTGCGGCTCCTGCGCCGAGGCGGTAGCCGCCGGTGGTGCCGGTGGAGGCGTGCACGGGGTACCCCAGCGACCGGAGCTTGTCGACATCACGGCGCACCGTGCGGTCGGTGACGCCGAGCCGGTCGGCCAGGTCCGCGCCGGACCAGTCGCGGCGGGTCTGCAGCAGTGACAGCAGGCGCAGCAACCGGGCCGAGGTCTCCAACATGCCGCCCAGTCTGACACCTATTGCGGACCACAGCGGTCCGCAATGGCGACGCCGCAGGCGAGCCAGTCCTGGGGCAATACGCGGCCACCGTCCCCAGGCGCGCCGCTAGTGTTCGCCCGGTGTCCCCGGTCTTGACCCGTCGCGCCCTTAACCGTGCTCTGCTGGCCCGGCAGTTCCTCCTCGAGCGAGTATCGGTGTCACCACTGGAAGCGGTGCGCCACCTGGTTGGCCTGCAGGCTCAAGCCCCGAACCCGCCCTACATCGGTCTCTGGTCGCGGCTGGCCGACTTCGCTCTGGCCGACCTGGCTGACCTGCTTTCCTCCCGCCAGGTGGTGCGCCTGGCGCTGATGCGTTCCACCATCCACTTGGTCGACTCCCGTGACGCCGAGCCACTGCGCGGGCTGCTGGCGCCCGTGCTTGTCCGAGGCTTCCGGGCAACCGTGGGTCGGGCGTTTGACGACGTCGATCACGATGAGGTTGCGGCGGTTGGGGCGGGGATTGTTGCCGAGGAGCCCTTGACGGCGGCGGAGTTGGGGCGGCGTTTGGCTGTGCGGTGGCCGAACCACGAGCCGGACCGGTTGGCTGCGCTTGTGCGGACGCAGGTTGGGCTGGTGCAGGTGCCGCCCCGTGGCCTGTGGGGGTCCTCCGGGCAGGCCAAACACACCACGCTGGCCGCCTGGCTGCCCGAAACCAACGCGGCAGCGATGTCCCCCGACACCGTGATCCGCCGCTACCTGGCCGCGTTCGGGCCCGCCACGCCCGCCGACGCGCAGATGTGGTCCGGGCTCACCGGCCTGCGGGAAGTGTTCGAGCGCCAAGCGGATCTCGTCACCTTCCGCGACGAAGCGGACCGCGTGCTCTACGACTTGCCCGAAGCGCCCCGCCCGGACCCGGACACCCCTGCCCCGGTGCGCTTGGTCGCCGCGTTCGACAACCTGATCCTCTCCCACGCCGACCGCTCTCGGGTGATCGCCGACGAGCACCGCAAGCCGGTGATCATGGGTACCGGCAACGGCAACGTCCGACCCACCGTCCTGGTGGACGGCGTGGTGGTTGGGATGTGGGGCACCCAGCGGACCAAGCGCACCGCGGTGCTGACGATCACCCCGCTGGCGAAGATCTCCGCCAAGGACCGTCGAGCGATTGAGCCTGAAGCCCGGCGACTGCTGGCGGTCACCGACCCGGACGCGGACACGGTCGAGATCCACTACGCCTAGTGGCTCGACTCAGAACGTTGGGCGGGTCGAGACATGGTCGACGTTCTGGGTCGCGCCACTAGCTACTCGCCGGTGGTGCCGTCCAGGTACTCGCGCAGGAGGTCCAGGTGGCCGACGTGGCGGGCGGTCTCCTGGATCACGTGGGTCAGAACCCAGCGCAGGGTGCGCTCGGGATCCCGGCGAGCGTGGTCCTCGGGGGCGAGGCTGGCGATGGCCCGCTCTGAGATGGCCCACTCGTCGCGATAGGCGGCCAGCACCGCGGTGGTGGTGTCTTCAGGTCGGATGCGCCACTCGGCATGCACATCGTCGGGCTCCCAGAGCGACGGCTCGTCCGAGCCACCCGCTGTGCGAGTGATCCAGTAGCGCTCGACGGCGGTCAGGTGCTTCACGATCCCCAGCACGCTCAGCACCGGCGAGGTCGGCACCGGTGTCTCAGTGGCCTGCGCCGGGGTGAGCCCGTCGGCCTTGATCAGCACAGTGGCCCGCAGGAACGCGAGGAACTCCCACTGCAGCCGGAGTTCGTCATCAGCATCGGTACGGGGCCAACTGCGGTCCGACCCGGTGATCGACATGGCACCCACTCTAGGGGAATCGGGGGCAGGGGTAACCGTGAAGTCGAGGGTTGCCCCACGCCAGCAGCCATAAACCTCAACCTGAGGATGAGGGTTGCCGGCAAGGCTGTGACCAGCACTAACTCGCTTAGTCGGCCATTGGATACTCGTGCTTAAGCGCTGCGCTTGCCCAGCACCTGCATCCCCGCCTCGGTCACTCGCACCGCCACATCCCGGGTCCCCAACACCACCCGGAACACCACCAAGCCCCGCCGCTCCAACACCGTCAGCGCCTCGGCCACCCACTGCGGCACGTGCCCCGCGGGCCCACCATCCGATCCCGCCCACAGGAAGCTCAACGGCGCGCCCCACAACCCCGAGTGGAACAGCACCGAACCCTCAGCCGCGTGCCGAAGCGCGCGCGTCTCGTTCTCCGTCATCACAGACCTCCCCAGAACCCCACATCCGCGTGGCACCGATCACAGGCCTTATCGGCAGGTTCCCGCGCCACGAAAGCACCCGCCACCCCTGCTCACCCCAGCCACCGAACAGCTCCCGACACCAACCCGTCCCGCACCCGTGGCGGCGCGAACCCCGCCGCCGCGATCGCGGCGGCGGCCAGTGCCGCGTCGTCGAATCCCAGCTCGTCGCGCCACAGCGCGTACTCCTCGGCCAGGCCGCGGCCGGTCACGTCCGGCACGTCGGTGTTGACCGTCACCGCCACCCCGGCGTCGAGCAGCCGCCGCACCGGGTGCGCCGCGGGCGAGGGCACGAGTCCCAGGGCCACGTTCGACGAGACGCACACCTCGACCGGGATTCCTCGTTCCCGCAGCAGTGCCATCACCGACGGGTCCTCCAGCGCGCGGAACCCGTGCCCGATGCGTTGGGCGCCGCCGAGTTCGACGGCTTCGCGGACGCTGTCGGCGCCCGCTGATTCCCCGGCGTGGTGCACCATCCGCAGCCCTGCCTGTTGTGCTTCCCGCAGGACCCCGGCGAAGGGCGCCAGCGGGAACGCCTCGTCCCCGGCGAGTCCGATCCCGACCACGATGTCGTTGTGGCGGGCGGCCAACTCCACTGTGCGTTCCAGTCGCGCCACCGACTGGCGGCGTGAGTGGTCCAGTAGCAGGCGCACGGTGATCCCGTGTGCGCGTTGGCCTTCGCGCAGTCCGGCGACGACCGCGGCCAGGGGCATGTGGAGGTCGTCGAGTCGTTCGCCGTGGGAGGCGGCGGTGAAGGTGACCTCCGCGTAGTGCGTTCCCTGCGCGGCCTCGTCCGCGCAGAACTCCACGGCGAGCCGGTGGAAGTCCTCTGCGGACCGTGCCAGCGCGCGGACGAGGGAGTTGCGGTCGGCGAAGGCCCGGAAACCGCGGAACGGCCCGCCCGGTGGCACCGGGACGCCCTCGCGCGCCGCCCAGTGCGCCAGGGTCGCCGCCCGCACCGTGCTCTCCAGGTGGACGTGCAAATGCGCCTTCGGCAACGCGACCAAGTCCCGCACACCACCAGGCTAGAAGCCTTCGGGGCAAGATCGCCGCCGGTTTTCCCGTTCCACCGGCAACCTTTCCACTGCTGCCGGTGCTCTTAGGGGGTAGCAGGCACACCTCGAGCGAAAGGGGCCGGATCCACCGTGGCACTGACCTTCGCCCAGCCCGACCGCAGACTCACCCTCACCGTCGCGCGCACCGGCCGCCACGTCACCATCGCCGCGGTGGGCCGCATCGACCTGGCCACCGAGTCGCCCTGGCACGAGGAGGTCATGCGGGCCTGCACCGCGGCGGACGAGACGACCCGGGTGTGCGTGGACCTCACCGAGGTCACGTTCCTGAGCTGGGCCAGCACCGCGGTCCTGGTGCGCGCCCACCGGGCCTGCGCGCGCCGCGGCCGGACCCTGCGCGTGGTGGCCAGCGGTCCCGTCCTCACCGGACTGCACGTGACCCGCCTGCACGAGGACATCACGATCATCCCGGGGCTGCGGCCGGTCGAGGTCACCCGCCCGCGCGCGGCCACCGGGTGGCTGATCGCCTAGCGCCCGCGGTGTCCGGTCGCGTCACTCGATGCGGTGACAGCCGGGTGGCGGGAGCGCGCGGGGCGCAGCACTGTTGGCCGGTGGACTTCCCCCGGTTGGACGCCCTCAGCGACCAGTACGAGAGCCCGTTCGCGACGTTCCTGGCGCACACCGACCAGAAGCGCAAGGCCAACCGCTACCTGGAGCAGGTGGCCGACGGGTTGGCGCGGCGGGCGGTGTTCGTCGACGCCGGGGCGGGGACCGGGGACACCACCGCGCACCTGGCCGAGCGGTTCGAGCGGGTGGTCGCCATCGAGCCCAACCCGGCGTTGCGGGCGCAGCTGGCGGGCCGGGTGCCCGGCGCGGAGATCATCGACGTGCCGATCCTGGCGGCGGAGCCGGGGGCCGGGGCGGATCTGGTGTTCTGCGGGCACGTCCTGTACTACGTGCACCCGGACCTGTGGGCCGAGCACCTGGCCGCCCTCGCGTCGTGGACCGCGCCAGGGGGCCAGTGCGTGGTCGCGATGCAGAACCCCGGCAGTGACTGCATGGTCATGTTGCGCGAGTTCGGCGGGCCCCGGTTCGACCTCACCCGGGTGGTCGCCGCCGAGACGCACACGGTGCCGTCGTTCGTGCAGGTGCCCGATCTCGACACCGCGGTGGAGGTCGCGGCGTTCATCCTCGGGTTGGCGCCGTTGCCGGTCACCAGGGACCTGGTCGAGGACTACATCGAGCAGCGGTTCCGGGCGGCGGGCAGCTACGTGTTCTCCTGCACCCAGGACTTCCACCACCTGGCCACCTGAGCCCGGGAACGCGAAAAGCCCCGGCGGGGCCGGGGCTCGGGTGGCGCAAGCGGGCGAAGGGGTCCCGGGGGGAGGGATCCCCTTCGCCCGCCCGCTCCAGTGGTGTCGCCGGTGCGGGTGTGGGCACCGCGCACCGGCGACGTCTCGATCAGGGCCGCGGTGTCGACGGGTCCGCGGTGTCGATCAGGGTCGCAGCGCGGACTCCAGTGCGGCGGAGAACTCCGCGGGGTGGGTCATGAGGCCCTGGTGGTCGCCGGGGAACTCGACGAGGTCCTCGCCGTAGAGCTCGGCGAGCTTCGCGGTGGCCTCGTAGCAGGGCAGGCCGCGGGACCCGGCGCCACCGGCCCAGACGACCCGGGGGGAGGCGTCCTTGAGGGCGGCGATGTCGGGCGTGCCCTGGGTGAACTGCTGCAGCTGGTAGGGGAAGAACAGCTCGAAGTTCTTCCGCATCTGCTCCATGCCCGCGAGCATCTCCGGGGTCGGCTCCGGCTGGGCGGGCATGTCCTCGGGGTTGACCCCGACGATCTTGACGAACTTGCCGACCGCGGGGAAGGCGCCCTCCTTGTGGAAGGTGTCGACGACCTCGTCGAAGTACTCGCGCCACTGCTGTCCGTCGGGCAGCACGTCGATCGCGGCGGGCTCGTGCGCGACCAGGACCTTGACCTGCTCGGGGTGCTGGATGGCCAGCTCGATGCCCACGAGCGCGCCGCCGCTGGTGCCCAGCACGTAGGCGGGTTCGGAGGTGACCTCGGCGAGCAGGCGGTGCGCGTCGTCGGCGTGCTCCTCGAGGTGCTGCTCGACCGGCTCACCCTGCAGGCTGCTGCGGGTGTAGCCGCGCGGGTCGAAGGTGACGACGGTGTAGTTCGCGGCCAGCACCGGGACCAGGCCTGCGAAGCTCGTCGCGTCGGCGGGCGCGCCGGTGATCAGCAGCAGCACCGGACCGGACCCGGTCACCTCGTAGTGCAGCGTCGCCCCGGGGACGTCGAGTTTGGCTTCGCGAGTTGATTCTGACATCTCACACTTTCGGTCGAGGAGAGGCGACAACACGCCGGTGGTCGGCCGGGACGAGAGGTCACGGCACGCGGGGGAACCCGCGCCGGGCGGCGTCTGCGCCCCGCCCGGCGGCGGTCCACCGTGTGGTCATTGTAGGAGTGGCGCCCGCCCGCCTGTTCTTCCATCGTGCGCTCCGCAGCGGCGCGATTCCAGGCGCGGCAGGCGTTTCACCCCGTCCGGGTGCTATTCGCGTTGGCTGGCCGGGGTGGCGGTGACCGGGTTGGGCACCACGACGGTGGCCACCGGGTCGGCGCCCGCGGCCGGGGTCGGTGCCGGTGGTCGGGTGATCCGGTCGGACAGGCGCTGCAGCGGCCGTTCCACCAGGAAGTAGCTGATCGTCGCCATGACCACGCAGGCGAGCACGACCACGGTGATCAGTTCCAGGAAGCTGTTGCGGCCGCGGAAGGCGGTGACGCCGACCGGGTCGTTGCCGAAGATGCTGCCGTTCTGGAACCAGAAGTAGATGACCGCGAAGTGCCACAGGTAGATGCCGTAGGAGACCCGGCCCAGGTAGCGCACCGGGAGGTTGGTGAGCACGGCGTCCTGGAACTTCGAGGCGGCGCCGGGGACCGACAGCGGAAGCACCACCGCGGGCCCCCACAGCAGGAACGTGGTGAGCTGCACGACCGCGGCCGCGGAGTAGGGGAAGTCGAAGTAGCCGATCCTGGCGAACGGGGAGAAGCAGTTCACCACGAACAGCGCCGCGGCGGCCAGCCAGAACGCGTTGGGGTGCGCGGCGACGACCCGGTGCAGGGCGGGGACCCGGTCGGGTTCGAGTTGCGCGCGGGCGGAGATGACGGCCATCGCCATGCCGATGGCGAACACGCCCAGCTGGGCGAAGGGCCAGAAGTACTCCTTGGGGTAGGGGCCCAGGTGGCCCCAGTGCAGGTAGATGATCCACGGGAAGTTCAGCACCAGCATGACGGCGGGCACGATCATCATCCGGCGGACCCGCTGGTCCATGGTGGCGCCGGTGCGGCCGAGTTTGCCCATGAGCCAGGCCAGCAGCGGCAGCACGAGGTAGAACTGCATCTCGGTGGGCACCGACCATGTGGGGTCCATGCCCGCCATCCACACCGCGTCGTAGTTCTGCATCAGCACCAGCGGTCGCAGCACGTACCAGACGCTGTCGACGGAGTTGGCGTTGAGGACGAACAGGCAGACCAGGGTGAGCAGGTAGTAGGCGGGTAAGAGCCGGAACACCCGGCGGGTGAAGAACTTGCCCAGCGCGGGGCCGGGTTTGCCCGACAGCGACGCCCTGGCGAACGGCCGGTACAGCAGCAGCCCGGACAGCACGAAGAACGGGGAGAGGCTGACCGTGAACCCGGACATGAGGGCCGCGGCGAACATGTTGGTCGGCGGGGAGTCGTAGGAGCCGACGAGTCCGGAGATGAACGCGGTGTGCGTGATGACCACGCCCAACGCGCAGATCCCGCGGATACCCTCCAATCGGGGAACCCGTTGTTTCTCGGTACTGGGTGCGGCGCTGCCGCCAGCCGCGGGTGCCACCATGTGATCCTCCAGATCGCCGTCGAGACGATCGCCTATTTTTCTCGAACCGGCGAACCCTGGCTTCTTCTGGAATGCGGTGACCGCAGGTGACGCAAAGGTCAGGGCCCGTGCTCCGCTCGGCGGAGTGCCAAGTGGAGCACGGGCCCGGATGGCCCACCGGCGCCGATTCAGTGGCCGGTTCGGGTGTTTTCGCTAGCCGTTGTCTTTGAGTACCCGGAATGAGATGTGGGTGGCGTAGCCGGACTCGCGCACCCGGGTCCGCTCGGCCTTGACCTTGAGGTCGTCGAGCCGTTCGAACAGCCGGATGCCCCTGCCGAGCAGGATGGGCGCCAGGTGCAGGGTGAACTCGTCGATGAGGTCGGCGCGCAGGAACTGCTGCACGACGTTCGCGCTGGCCACCTCGACGTCCTTGTCGCCAGCGGCGGCCCGCGCCTGGTCCAGGGCGCTGTGGATTCCGTCGGTGACGAAGGTGAACGGCGAGTCCGGCCGCACCCACTCCTGCGGCGGGTTGTGGGTGAGCACGAAGCACGGCACGTCGCCGGGGGTGTTGCCGCCCCAGGCCTCGTCGACGTCGAACATCCGCCTGCCCACGATCATCGCGCCGTTGGCGGCGTGCAGTTCCTCGAGGACCTCGCGGTCGACGCCGGTGCAGCCGAAGCTGCCCGGGACCCCGCCGTGCACCCAGTGGTGCAGCGCCTCGCCGCCCTCACCCATGTCCTGGCCGGGCCGGTCGTCGACCCCGGCGATAAAGCCGTCGAGTGACATCGACAACGAGAATTTGACTTTTCCCATGCCTGCTCCGATCTAGGCGTTGTTCGCCGTTCACCGCGGCTCGTCGCGCTTATCCGGGATGGGGGGAGACCCGGTCCGCGCGCCGTTGCCGGTGACACCGCCGGTGGGGAACAACCATCTCGGTCGTGTGGCGGGCACATTACCGGTCGGTGCCCGCCAGGAATGACCGGGGGTGAATGCCGCGGTGTCGCGCAACGGGTCGCGGAGTCGCTCATGACCGGGCCCGGCTATTTCGCCAGGCCCGGTCAGGTCCGCTTTTCGCGCCGCTCAGCCGATGCTGCGGGCGAAGCGGAAGAACTGGTGCGGGTCGTACTTGCGCTTGATCCTGGTGAGCCGGTCGTAGTTCTCCGCGTAGTAGGAGCGCCGCCAGTCCGGCAGTGCCGGGTCGAAGAAGTTCTGGTAGCTCTCGCCCTGCGAGCCGGGCTCCAGGGTGGGGAACGCGGCGGCGAGCCAGGCGGTGGCGGCCTGGGTGTCCTCGGTGGTGGTGTTCGGGTTGTTGAGGCCGCAGACGAAACCGGCGAGGATCTTGGTGGTGCGGTGCACGAACGCGGTGGCGGTGCGGGCGGGTTCGTTGGCCTTGCCGCCGAAGGTGTCGAGGTAGATCAGCCGGGTCTGGCCCGCGCGGCCGTCGGCGACCAGGGCGGCGAGCATCCGGTCGATGTTGCTCTCGGGCACGTACCCGGCGAACATGCGGTTGCGCATCCGGTTGTAGGGCATCCGCGACAGTTGCGCCTCCGGCGAGTAGCCGATCCGGTGGCACTGCTCGACGGTGCTCTCGGCGCAGCCGTACCACTCCATCATGGCGTCGAAGTAGGACTTCTCCTGCGCGGCGCGGAACACCGGCTCGACCCCGGCGTCGGCGACGAGTTGGTCGAGGAGTCGGTCGATCTCGGCGACGGTGCCGTGCCAGGCGCCGCCGATGGCCACGATCGGCGGGTTGCCCGAGCCCGCGTCCTCGTTGATGATCGTGGCCGAGGCGGCCAGGTCGTTGGAGGACTCGTAGGCCCAGGGCTGGAACGCCTTGATGACCCGCTGGGCGTGCTCCCAGTCGAACACGATGTTGAAGTTGACCATGTGCCGCACGTCGGTGGGGGCGACCTCGTAGTCGGTGATGACGCCGTAGTTGCCGCCGCCGTTGCCGCGCAGCGCCCAGAACAGGTCCGGGTTCTCGGTGGCCGAGGCGCGCACGTGCCTGCCGTTGGCCAGCACGACGGTGGCCGACACGAGCCGGTCGACGGCCAGGCCGTACTTGCGGGTCTGGAAGCCGATCCCGCCGCCCTGGATGAACCCGCCCGCGCAGACCGTGGCGCAGGTGCCGCCGACCATCGACAGCCCGCGCGGCGCCAGCGCGTTGAGGACGTCGACCTGTTGGCTGCCCGGTCCGATCCGGACGGTGGAGCCGCCCACCTCGATCCGGTTGAGCCGCGAGACGTCCAGGACGATCCCGCTGGAGGTGGAGTAGCCGCCGAAGCTGTGCCCGCCGCTGCGCGGGACCGCGGGCAGGCCGTTGTCCTGGGCGAACTTGATGACGGTCTGCACGTCGCGCGCCGAGGTGCAGTAGGCGACCGCCTTGGGGCGGACGGCGTCGTACTCCTGGACGGCGAGTTGCCTGGCGAAGTCGTAGCCCGCGTCGGCGGGCAGCACGAGCGAGCCGGCCAGGGCGCGCCGCAGCGCGTCCCAGTTGGTCCCCCGGCCGCCCGCGGGCGCGGCGGCCGACGGGATGGACCCGATGGTCCCCACCGCGGCGATGGCTCCGGTCCCGACACCGAGGCGCAGGAAGTCCCGGCGACTGGGCATGGTGATCCCCTTCGTTCGTCAGTGGAGCGCGGCGCCCGGGGCGCCGCGCGCTGTCACCCGGAGCGCGCGGGGCCCTCCGGTGGTCACAGGTCCGGGACGGTGAGCTGGACGGTGGTCGCGGTGGCGGGGGTCTTCCTGGCGCGGGTGGTGACGCCGCCGAGGTTGCGGCCCGCGGAGCGTTCGAGCCACCAGTGCGCGATCAGCAGGGTGCCGACCCAGCCGACCCAGCGGGCGGCCTCGACGGCGATGAACGGGTTGACGCCCAGCCAGTGCATCCCGATGTTGCCGATGGCGAAGCCCCACACGCCGAAGCCCCACATGATGGCGAAGCTGTAGACCATCCAGCGGCGGTGCTCGGCGTAGCGGTGCTGGCGGGCGCGCACCCAGCCCAGAACCGCGGCGATGGTCCACAGTGGAGCGGCGAGTAGGACCGCGACGCTGCCGGGGGTGAACGCGACCGGGTACATGGCCAGGGCCAGCAGTGCGCTGGGGATGGCGCCCGCGAGCAGGTAGACCCGGCCGGAGAGCCGGTGCGCGGCGGGGTGCTTGCGGCGCAGCCACGGCCACAGCTGCAGCAGGGTGGTCAGCACGGCGACCGAGCCGGTGATCACGTGCCCGGCGAGGAAGGCGTAGTGCAGGGAGTGCTGCGGTGGGATCCGGGCCTGTGCCGGGTCGAAGGTCAGGTACGGCCGGACCACGTACACCACGAAGGCGACGCCGATGGCCGATAAGAGCAGCAGGGGTAACCGGCTCGGGACGCGCTTGCGGCGACCGGGTTCTCGGCGGGGTGTGCTCTGGGTGGGTGTTCGCGTGCCTGCACCCGGGGTGTCTGACGGGCCGGGGTTGTCGAGGTGCTGGGTCACGGTGCTCGTTCCTCTCCCGCGATAGCCCTCCCCGCGGTCGAGGCGGGCACGCCCGGGGCGGCCGGCCGTGGCTAACAGGCTCGTGCACGGCCCTGCCCGCCGCTTCTCCGAAAGTGCTGCACTTGGCAGGCGCGGGAGTGCGCGGGTGCGCGGGTTGGGCCCGACGGCGGTACCGCGGGAGGCGGTCAGTTCGCATGGGTGCCGCAGGCCTCCGGCCGCAGTTCCAGCAGGGCCAGCGACACCGGCGGGTCGAGGCCGCGCTTGGGCCGCAGGCACAGGCCGGTGAAGCTGGTGACCGTGTCGTGCCGGATCGGGATCTGTCCGATCGAGCCGGTCACCGTGCCGTGCGCGTCGTCGAACCGCTGCGCCCCGCCCGCGCCCCCACCGATCCCGCACGCGCGCCCGTCGACTTCGCGCCCGCCTTCGCGCCGGTTCGCCTCGCCTTCGACAGTCCCGCTCACTCCGCCTTCGACTGTGTTGATCTCGCCTTCGGCGACGGAATAGGCGAGCAAGTGCCACCGGCGCCGGTGCGCGCTGGGCGCCGGGCGGCCCAGGACGGTGTAGCGGAACAGCGGGGCGGGCGGGACCGGGGGAGCGGGGGCGTCCTCGAGCAGGGTGCCGGTGCCGACGCGGCCCAGTTCGCGGTAGAGCGAGGGCGGCGCGCCGACGTTGTCGCTGAAGCGGGAGCTGAAGGTGCCGATGCTGGCGTAGCCGACCTGCTGGCCGATCTCGGTGACGCTGATCGTGGTCGACAGCAGCAGCCGCTTGGCCTCCAGCAGCCGCATCGCGGACAGGAAGCGGCCCGGTGGGACGCCGGTGACGCGCTGGAACGCGCGGGAGAAGTGGAACTTGCTGTAGAGCGCGGTCCTGGCGAGGTCGTCGACGGTGATCTGCCCGCCGAGGTTGTCGTACATCTGCCGGATGACCCGGTCGACCGCGTTGCCGAAGACGTCGTCCACCCCTACCCCCCATGGTGACGCTGGCGGCTGTGTCCACGCAGCCGCGGGATCGAACTGGTGAAGCGCAGGGGCGGGTCGGTGGTGCGGGCGGGCACCACCGACCCGGTGACTCAGCCGTCGGTGGAGCCACTGCCGGTGGAGCCGCCCGCGTCGTTGGCCGCCGGGATCCGGCGCAGGCCGACGGTGACCATGACCGCGCAGACCACCACCAGGCCCGCGCAGATCGCCGCGCTGATGTGCAGGCTGCTCGTCGTGGCCTGATAAGCGCTGTTGAGCAGGCTCGCCGCGTCGGCGGCGGGGAGCTGGTCGGCCACCGAGATCGCCCCGGCCGCGCTCTCGCGGGCCGCGTCGGCGACGCCGTCGGGGGTGGAGGCGGGGATCTCGACGGCGGAGCGGTAGAGGCTGAAGCCGACCACGCCCACCGTCGCCACCCCCATCGCCAGCCCGAACTCGCCGGAGGTCTCGGTGAGCGAGGCCGCCGCGCCGACGTGCTCCGGTGGCGCGGACTGCATCGCCAGCACCGCGCACAGGCCCGCCATCGGGCCGATGCCGATGTTGGCCACCACCAGCGCGGCGACGGTGAACCCGAGGTCGTCGGTGCTGGCGCTGACCTGGGTGAGCATCAGGAACCCGACCGCGGCCACCAGCAGGCCGCCCGCGATGACGAGCGCGGGTTTGATCCGCTGGATGAGCACCGGCGCGAGCTGGATGAGCACGATCATGCTGATCGCCCCGGGCAGCAACCACAGCGCCGTCTGCACCGGGGTGAGCCGCTGCACGGTCTGCAGGTAGAGCGAGACGAACAGCTGGTTGGCCGACACCAGGCCCGCGAACGTGGTCAGCAGCAGCGCCGTGGTGAAGGTGCCGTTGCGGAACAGGCGCAGGTCCAGCAGCGGGTGGGTCAGTCGGTTCTGCCTGCGCACGAAGGTGATGCCGCTGGCGAGGCCGACCGCGATGGCCAGCACGGCCAGCAGTGTGCCGCCGCCACGGGTGAGCTGCTTGAGCCCGTAGACCAGCGGCAAGATCGCCAGCAGGGAGAGCGCGACGCTGAACAGGTCGATGCGGCCCGCGCCCGGGTTGCGGAACTCGGGCAGGAACTTCGGTGCCAGCACCAGCAGCACGAGCATCACCGGGACGCCGAACAGGAACGCCGCGCCCCACCAGAACGCCTCCAGCAGCGCGCCGCCGATGATCGGGCCCAGCGCGACACCGCCCATGAAGCACACCATCCACACCGACAGCGCGGTGGCGTGCTGCTTGGGGTTGGTGAACATGCCGCTGATCAGCGACATCGTCGAGGGCATCATCGTGGAGCCCGCGATGCCCAGCAGGGCCCGGGTGGCGATGAGCATCTCCGGGGTCTGCGAGTAGGCGGCGAGCACGGACGCCGCGGCGAAGCAGGCCGCGCCGATCAGCAGCAGCTTGCGGCGGCCGATGCGGTCGCCGACGGTGCCCATGGTGACCAGCAGGCCCGCGAGCAGGAACCCGTAGATGTCGGTGATCCACAGCTGCTGCACGCTGCTCGCGCCGAGATCGCCCGCGACGTGCGGCAGCGCGAGGTACAGCACGCTCATGTCGAGCGCGATCAGGATCGTCGGCAGGCCCAGCACGGCCAGGCCGAGCCACTCCCGCCGACCGGCCCGGACGTCGGTGCCGGTCTCGGTCCCACCACTGACGTTCATGGGCAGCACTCCTTCGTCATGCAAGGGATCTTGTACGTAAAGGGACATCTTTGTCAATGCCGCGCGAGCCGCCCCGCCCGGGCCGGGTGAAGCACTGTGATCGCTGGTGGGACCGGGTGCGCGGGTCACTGCCGGGCCGGGTCGGGGCGGGGCAGCCGGGGTGGGAGAGGGGGTGGGGCGGGAGCGCCCGGGCTCAGCGGTGGGCGGCGAAGAACGCGCGGATGTCCTCGACCAGCAGGGTGGGCTGTTCCATGGCGGCGAAGTGGCCGCCGCGGTCGTGCTCGGTCCAGTGCGCGATCGTCGGCAGGTCGCGGTCGGCCAGGCGGCGCAGCGGCACGAGGATGTCGTGCGGGAACACCGTGACGCCCACCGGGACGGTGATCGGGGGCGGC
Source organism: Actinokineospora diospyrosa (assembly GCF_024171925.1). GTDB lineage: Bacteria > Actinomycetota > Actinomycetes > Mycobacteriales > Pseudonocardiaceae > Actinokineospora > Actinokineospora diospyrosa. The sequence continues at coordinate 197,309 of NZ_JAMTCO010000008.1, forward strand.
GCTGCGGTGCCCGCCGCGGCGGGGCGCAGCGCGTCGGCGCCCTCGTAGTAGTGCTGCGCCGAGGAACCCGCGGTGGCGGTGAACCAGTAGAGGGAGACGTTGGTGAGCATGTGGTCGCGGTCGACGGCGTCCTCGGGTGCCTTGGCCGAGTCGGTCCACTCGCGGAACTTCTCCACGATCCAGGCGAGCTGGCCGACGGGGGAGTCGGTGAGGGCGTAGGCCAGGGTCTGCGGTCGGGTCGACTGCAGCTTCATGTAGCCCGACAGGTCCGCGTCGAAGTGCGCCAGGCGCCCGAGCCGGGCCTGGTCGGACTCGCTGAGGTCGGCCAGCTCGGCCGGGTCACCGGAGGGGAAGGTCAGCAGCATGTTCACGTGCGCGCCGACGACCCGGTCCGGGGCGTGCCTGGCCAGCTCCAGGGTGATCACCGACCCCGCGTCCCCGCCCTGGGCGGCGTAGCGGGTGTAGCCGAGGCGGTCCATCAGCTCGGCCCACGCGCGGGCGACCCGGGCGGCGTTCCAGCCGGGCTCGGTGGGCGGCGGGGAGAACCCGAACCCGGGGATGGACGGGATGACCAGGTGGAACGCGTGCGCCGGGTCCCCGCCGGTGGCGCGCGGGTCGGTGAGCGGCTCGATGACCTCCAGGAACTCGGCGATCGAGCCGGGCCAGCCGTGCGTGAGCACCAGCGGCAGCGCGTCGGGTTCGGGGGAGCGCACGTGCAGGAAGTGCACGGTGGTGCCGTCGATCTCGGTGCGGAACTGCGGGTACCGGTTGAGCCGCGCTTCCGCGGCGCGCCAGTCGAACTCCTCGCGCCAGTACTCGGCGAGCTCCTTGAGGTAGCCGACGGGGACACCCCGGCGCCACCCCGGTTCCGGTGCCTCGGCGGGCCACCGGGTGGTGGCGAGCCGGTGCCGCAGGTCGTCGAGGTCGGCCTGCGGGACGTCGATTCGGAAGGGCTGCATTCTGGCTCCGATCCCTGGTGGGCGACCGGCGCACCGGCGCGCGGCGGGGGAGCCGCCGCGGCGCGGTGCCGCCGCAGTGCACATGCTGGGTTCCGCGCGGCGGTGCCCACATCTCCCTACGTGCTCACCAGTCGCCTCAGGCGAAGAGAGCACTTTCGCGTAGGGCCAAGGGTTGGTGGGTCAGTTCAGGGTGCGTGCGGTCGCGTGCGGGGCGATGTCGCCGTGGAACAGCCCGTCGGGGTCGACCCGGGCCCGCACGGCGTCGACGGCGCGGACCTGCTCGGCGCTCAGGTGTCCTTGGGGTCGGGTGAAGTCCTCGACGAAGCAGGGCACCGTGCGCCCGGTGTCCCACGGCCGCAACGCCTCCCGCACAAGCGCGCAGTGCCCGCGCAGCTCCTCGGCGGTCACCGGTCCCATCGGCACGCCCGAGCCCGCGTAGGAGAAGGCGGCGTCGAGCCGGTCGAGGACGCCGCCGTCGGGTGCCGACACCGCGTAGGCGCCGCCGAGTTGGCGCAGCCCGGCCGCGATCAGCGGTGAGCCGTCGCCGAGCACCCGCAGCAGGGTCTCGGCGCCGTCGGCGTCGAGGTCGCCGAGCAGCAGGTGGTCGCCGACGACCGGCATCGGCTGGGCGGGGTCCATGTGCGCGTCGAGTACCGCGGCCGCGGGCCCGGGCCGCCAGGTGTCGAGCACCGGGGCGGCGATCTCACGCAACGGGCCGAGTAGCTCGTCGGCTTGCCGGGTCGCGGTGGCGAGGTCGGCGGTGTCGGACAGGACTGCGCCGTCGACGCACAGCATCGGCCCGGTCGCCAACTCCGGCGGCACGTCCGGCACCGGCGGCAGGTTCATCACCCGCACCGACGTCGTCACCTCCCACGGCGCCGTGGCGCTCCACTCGCGCCAGCGCGACAGCAGCCGCTCGGCGTGCGCGGCGGGCCAGTAGGCGGCGCCGGTGATCACCGCGGCGACCGGGAACAGCGCGATCTCCACCGCGGTGACGACACCGAACCCGCCACCGCCGCCGCGGATCGCCCAGAACAGGTCCGGGTCGGTGGCCGCGTCCACCCGCAGGTGCTCGCCCTCGGCGGTGACGAGGTCCAGTGCCACGACGGTGTTGGCGGCCAGCCCGTGGCGGCGGCCGTAGAAGCTCATGCCGCCGCCGAGCAGGTAGCCGACCACGCCGACGGTGGCCGACGAGCCGTGCGCGGCGGTCAACCCGTGCGGTGCGGTCGCCTCGACCACCGCCCCCCACCGGGTGCCCGCCGGGATCCGAGCCCGCCGCCGCGCCGCGTCGACCTCGACGCCGCCGTCGACCCGGGTGTGGATGAGCAGCCCGCCGTCCACCGGCCGCACACCACCGGCGCCGTGCCCGGTGGTGTGCACCCGCACGGGCAGCCCTTCGGCGCGGGCGTGGCGCAGGGCCGCGCGGACGTCGTCGATGGTGCGGGCGGTGATCGCCGCGGCGGGTCGGGCCGGTGCGGCGAGGTTGAACACCTCGGTGGCCTCGGTGAAGGCCCGCTCACCGGGCCGGGCGAGCGGTGGTCGTCGGATCGTGGTCATCGCGTGTCCCCCGGGTGCGTGGGTCGGGTCAGCAGCGCTGGTCGGTCGCCGGGCGGTGGCCGGTCACCAGGTACCTGGTCACCAGGTCGTTGGCGCAGGTGTTGCGGTGGTAGAGGTAGACGAGGTGGCCGCTGTCGTCGACCGACACCAGCCGGGCCCGCTGCCCGAGCGCCCGGCGCGTCTCCACCGCACCGACGTACGGGGTGCCGGGGTCGCGCAGGTTCGACACCATCAGCACGTTCGACGGCCCCCGGTCGGAGATCCGCACCGGCGGCTCCACCGGCCGCGTCGGCCAGAACGGGCACAGCCACGGACCCGCGCCGGAACCGCCGAACATCGGGAACTCGGCCCGGTCCCGCTCCAGGGCGCGCCGGTAGTGCTCGAACCCGCGCGGCCAGTCGGCGCTGTTGCAGGCCAGGTGCATGAACCCGGAGAAATCCGCTCGCGGGCGCGCCCCGGTGGGCGCGATGCCCTGGTCGAGCCGGTGCCACGACTCCGCCAGCGACGGGTAGGCCGCGGCGGCGAACAGCGAACCGAAGGTGGCGTAGCGGAACTCGGCGCCGGTCATCGACCCCAGCGGCCGCCGGTCCAACCGCTCGGCCAGGGCGAAGTACTTGGCCCGCACCAGGTCCGCGGTGGCGCCCAGGTGGTAGGTGTCGTCGCGTTCGGCGGCCCACGCGGCGAAATCGGGGAAGGTGTCGCGCACGCCCTCGGCGAGGCGGCGCGACCAGGTGTGATCGATGCCGCCCGCGCCGACCACGCTGTCGAGCACGACCCGGTCGGTGCGCTCGGGGAACAGCGTCGCGTACACCGAGCCGAGGTAGGTGCCGTAGGAGTAACCCAGGTACGACACCCGCCGCTCGCCCAGCGCCGCCCGGATCCGGTCGAGGTCCCTGGCGACGTTCGCGGTGGACATGTGCGGCAGCAGCGCCGCGGTGGCCGAGTGGGCGCACTGCCCGGCGATGGTCCGCAGTTCCGACCAGCGGCGCGACAGGTCCGCGGTGCTCGCCGCGTAGGGCGAGGCGGGCACGTTGAGCTCCTGGTCGGGCCGCAGGTCGCAGGTGACCGGGGTGCTGCGGCCGATTCCCCTGGGGTCGAAGGCGACCAGGTCGTAGGCCTCGCGCACCGCGCTCGGCAGGCCGAGCGACACCAGCCGCAACGACTGGTCGAGTTCGGAGTCGAATTGGCCACCCGGGTTGAGCACGAGCACACCGCGGCGCTTCTCCGCCCGGGTGCTCGGCAACCGCGACACGGCCACCGCGATCTTTTCCGCCCGCGGCCGCGAGTAGTCCAGCGGCACCGCCAGCGTCGCGCATTCCAGGCCCTGTGACGATTCCAGGCCCTGTGCCGGTTGCCCGACATCGGGGCACGGGCCCCACACCAGCGGGCGATCGCCGCCGGTCACCTCGGTGGTGGCCGCCCCGGCCCAGGTGGTCGCGGTGGTCAGGGCGGTGGCGGCGAGAACGGGGACCAGTGCCCGGGTGATTAATCCGCGGCGACTGCGGGAGCGCGGGACAATGCGATGTTCCGGCATGGCACCACTCTTTCGTGCGCGCTGGCGACTGGCCAACACGGTATTGCACGACGACCAGCGGGCGATGATTCCCCGACCGGGTCCGCATTATCGGAGAAAAGCGCGCGGGCCCCACCCGAACCGGGTGGGGCCCGCTCCGCTCGATTGACAAGGGATCCTTTTACGGAGAAGACTGTGCCCATGAGGGACGTGCTGTACCTGGACCAGTTCGAGCAGGCCGAGGTGCTGCTCAAGCCGCAGCGCGTGGAGGTGCTCCGACAGCTCGACGCGCCGCGCTCGTGCACCGAGGTCGGCGCCCGGCTCGGCCAGACCCCGCAGTGGGTGTACTACCACGTGCAGCGGCTCGTCGACGCCGGGCTGGTGGCCCGGGTGTCCGAACGCAGCGTGCGCGGCATCAAGGAGGGCGTCTACCAGGCCAGCGCCCGCTCGTTCCGGTTGTCCCCCAAGCTGGTCGGCCCGATCGGGCTGCGCGCCAAGCAGGACGAGCTGAGCCTGGGCTTCGTGCTCGACCTGATGGAGGAGGTGCTCACCGACATCGCCGTGCTCGAGCAGACCTCGGGCACCGGGGTGCTGCCGGAGTTGCCCTCGCTCGGGGTGTCCGGGCAGATCAGGGTGCCGCCGGAACGGCGCCAGGACTTCCTCACCGAGCTGCGCGATACGTTGCAAGACCTGTTCGCGCGCTACGGCGGCGCGCAGGGAGATGCCTTCAAGCTCGCCGTGGCCTGTTACCCACAGCTGCCGAAGGAGGCGCCGTGAGCGCTCCGATGACCCTGCGCGCCCGCGCGGGCGCGCCGATCGCCCAGGTGCGGCACGCGTTGACCGACCCGCAGGCCCTGCGCACCTGGCTGGCCGAACACGCCGAGGTCGACCTGCCCGGCCGGTTCGCGTTCTGGGGCCGCTACACCCCCGAGGGCCAAGCACCCACGCAGCGCCCGGTCTACGTCGACGAGCACACGCTGCGCTTCGTCTGGCCGCTGGCGGGCGAGGACACCACCGTGGAGCTCACCCTGGCCGAGGAGACCCCGGCCACGACGATCGTGTCGGTCACCCAGACCCACGTCCCCGACTGGGTCGAGGTCGTCGCCGAGGTCAACCCCAGGTCCGTGCTGGCCACCTTCTGGTCGCTGTCGATCGCCAACCTCGTCGACTACGTCGAGGGCCGCGAACTGACCCCCAAATGCGACTTCACCGCCGAGGGCCTCACCGGCGAGGTCGTCATCGACGCGCCCCCGGACGCGGTGTTCCGCTCGCTGATGGAACCCGAGCGGTTCGGCCGCTGGTTCGGCGCCACCATGGAGGTCGAACCCTACGTCGGCGGCCGCTGGGCGATGGGCGGCTTCGGCGTGGACAAAGACGTCGACAACTCCATCGCCACCATCATCGACCTGGCCCCCGACCGCAAGGTCGGCCTCGACTGGGGCAACATGACCAGCACCTGGGAGCTGGCCGACAGCGACGGCGGCACCCGGCTCACCTTCGTCCACAGTGGATTCGACGAGGGCAACCCGCCGTACGCGGGCTGGCTCGGCTGGCTCGGCGGGATCAGCGAACTGCGCCGCTTCCACGAACTGCCGCACTGGCGCCCGATCTGGTTCGAACACCGCATCCCCGGCACCCCGCAACACGTCCTCGCCGCCAGCGCCCGCTGACCCACCCCTGGCTCACCCCACCCACTGTGCTCTCTTAACCCACCCTCCCACTGTGCTCTCTTTACCCCACCCACCCACCCACGTCTCCCACCCCACCCCGGCACACATCCACCAACAGAAAGGCAACGGCGTTGGGCAGGCTCGTGGTTACCACCTCGCTGTCACTAGACGGCGTCATGCAATCCCCCGGGATCCCGGACGAGGACACCAGCGGCGGGTTCGCCCTGGGCGGCTGGCTCGTCCCGCACTTCGACGAGAGCCTCGCCGCGCTCGAACAGAGCGGCGCGCTGCTGATCGGCCGCCGGACCTACGACATCTTCGCCGCCTACTGGCCGAAGGTCGACGACGACGACCCCATCGGCAAGATCATGAACAACACCCAGAAGTACGTCGTGTCCACCACCCTGCGCGACCCGGCCTGGCAGAACACCACCGTCCTGAGCGGTGACGTGGTCGCCGAGATCACCGACCTCAAGCGGCGCGAGGGCGAGATCCACGTCCCCGGCAGCGGCAACCTGGTGCAGACCCTGCTGGCCAACGACCTGGTCGACGAGTTCCGGCTCACCCACTTCCCGGTCCTGCTCGGCAGCGGCAAGCGGCTCTTCGCCGACGGCACCAGCCCCGCGGGCCTCAAACTGACCAACACCATGATCACCAAGACCGGGGTCATCGCCGCCACCTACGTGCGCGACGGCGAGGTCAAACTCGGCTCCTTCGCCCTCGACCAAGAGCAGGCGGGCGACTAGCGCCACGTGGGACACGGCCGTGCGGGGAGCGACACCCGCACGGCCGGGGGTCAGTTCTCCCGCTGGGCGGTGATCACCACGAACGTGCCCGGCCGCCACTCGTGCCGCACCCGCAGACCCGCCGCGCTCAACCACGCCCGCAAGTCCGCGTAGTCGAACAACCGCAACCCGTCGGCGTGCTGCGGGAAGTGGTGGCGCCACACGAAATGCCGGTACACCGGGTCCGGGGCGTTGCGGAAGGTGAGCAACGTGAACGTGCCGCCCGGCCGCAGGCACCGGCCCACCTCGGCGATCACCGCGGGCGCGTCGTCGGGGAAGGCCTGCAGCGCGTTCCAGCACAGCACCGCGCCCAGCGACCCGTCGGCGAAAGGCAGGGTCCGGCCGCTGGAGAGCACGGCCGGGATCTCCGGCAACCGCGCCCGCAACGTGGTCAGCATCGGCAACCCCAGGTCCAGGGCCACCACCCGCTGCGCGCCGACCGCGTTGGCCAACGCCGCGGTCCACCGCCCCGCCCCCGCGGCGAGGTCGAGCACCGGCCCGTCCACCGGCCGCACGTGCTCGGCGATGTAGGCGTCCTCGTCGGAGGGCAGCACCTGCGCGGCCCAGTTGGACCCGCACAACCGCAGGAAGTTCGGCCGGGCGTAGGCCTCGTAGAAGAACCCCATGCTCGGCATCTCGGCCAGCTTGAACAGGAAATCGGCGCCGCGGTCGTGGCCGTCGCCGATGGTCGTGGTGAAGTCGACGATGCCGCCATCGAGGGCGTAGGCGTTGGCGCACCCGCGACAGCGGGCCGCCGCGTCGCCGAACTCCAGGCCCTGCCCGCAACTCGGGCAGCGGAACGCCGCGCCGTGCCGGTCGAACCCGCCCGCGTCGGTCGGCAGCGGGCCCGGGTCGCGCGGCGGGACGGCGTCGACCAGCACCGGGGTGGGCGTGCCGTTGCGCACCGCCCAGTAGGCCTTGGCGCCCGCGTGCCCGAGCACGGTCTCGGTGTCGTTGTCCCAGTGCGCCCTGACCTGCTGCGGGGTGAGGCCGGTGATCCACCCCCGGTCGAAGTCGCGTTCGGTGTCGTCGAGCTCCCACGCGGCCGGGTACGGGAACGCGCGGCCCAGGTCCGGGCGCTCCGGGTCGAGCCGCTGCACGGCGCGCTCCAACCTGGACAGGTCGTCGTCGTCGACACCCACGTCGATGGCCACGTCCAGCACCTGGTCGCGGGCCTCGGGGAAGTGCCCGAGCAGGTACAGCAGGGCGAGGGAGAGCGGTTGGTCCTTCGTGGTCGCCCGCCACGCCGCCAGGTAGGTGTCGACCCCGGCGGCGACCGCGGCGGTCAGCTCGCCCGGCGATCTCGGGTACTCGGTGTCGACGAGCAGGCCGAGCACGACCGCGGCCCGACCCTGCCGATCCGGGTCGAGGTCGGCGAACAGGTCCACCAGCTCACCCGCGACGCCCAGCGCGGCACCGGTCGCCCGGCCCGCGTGCCACACCGCGTCGATCAGCGCTTGGTGGACGGTGTCGAGGTGCTCGCGCGGCGCCGAGGTGAACTCGGCGACCACAGCGGTCGTGGTGGTGGGGCTCTCGGGCATGACCATGGGCGTGTCCCTCGGTGATCAGGCGGCGGATCCGGTCCCACTATCGGCGCCGCGGCGGCGGCCGCGCACCTTCGGCCATGCGCTGTCGCCGGGCAACCACAGCAATCCCGGAGATGCGCGCGCCGCGCCGCGCCGGGAAGCATCTGCTGCGGTTGCGCCCCCCGGCAGCCGTTCCGTTGCCGGCCCCGCGCGTGGCGGCCCCGATCGGGCAACAGCAGGCAGGAGATCGCATGACGACGACCGTGCTGGACATCTGGGTGGCCGACCTGACCTTCCCCGGCTACATGGACTGGTGGCACCGGCAGGCCGCCGAGTTCGAGGCCGCCCACCCCGAGTACCGGGTGGACCTGCGCGCGCTGGGGTTCTTCACCGCGCCGCAGGAGATCTCGGCGGCCGTCGCCGAGGGCAAGGGCCCCGCCGTGGCCGAGTACTACTTCTACATGAGCCAGATCGCCAGGGACACCACCGATCCCGACGGTCGGCCGCGCTACACCTCGGTGCGCCGCGCCATCGGCGACCGCACCGAGATCCTCGGTGAGCCGGTCGTGGTCGACGACATCATCCCGGCGATGCGCGACTACTACACCGTCGACGGGGACCTGTGGTCGATGCCGTCGGTGGGCACCACCAGCGTGCTCTACGCCAACACCGACCACCTGGCCGCCGCCGGGCTCAGCGAGCTGCCCACCACCTGGGCCGGGGTCGAGGCCGCCTGCGCCGCGCTCGCCGAGGTCAAGGCGGGCCCCACGATCGGCTGGGCCAACCACGGCATGTTCTTCCAGCAGGCACTGGCCTCGCAGGGCGGTCTGTTGGCCGACAACGACAACGGCCGGGCCGGGCGCGCGGGCACCGTCGACCTCGCCTCACCGCAGATGCTCGCCTGGGTCCGCTGGTGGCGCGACCTGCACACCGCTGGGCACTACGAGCACACCGGCACGATCCCGGACTGGCAGGGCACGTTCCAGTCCTTCGCCGAGCAGCGCGTCGGTCTGCGGATCAGCTCCTCCAACGACGTCAACTACATGGTCTCGGCGGCCGCGGGCGCCGGTTTCGGGCTGCAGGTGGGGGCGTGGCCGTACAACAGCGCGGTTCCGTATGCGGGCAACGCGATCGCGGGCAGTTCGCTGTGGCTGGCCGACGGGCTCGACGAGGCCACTCGCGACGGGGCGTTGGCGTTCCTGCAGTTCACCCACAGCCCGCGCAAGGCCGCCGACCGGCACAAGGAGAACAGCTTCCTGCCGTTGACCCACGCCGCCTACGACTTGCTCGAGGAGGAGGGCTGGTTCGCCGCGCACCCCTACCACCGGGTGCCCAGCGACCAACTCGCCGTCTACCCCGACCGGCCCGCGGGTCCGGGCGCCGCGCAGTGGCCGCCGTCGCGGGGCGCGCTGTTCGGGGAGTTCGCCCGCGCGCAGGACATCATGACCCACGCGATGGGCGACGTCCTCACCCGCGGCGACGACCCGCTCGAGCGGTTCACCCGAGCCACCGCCGAAGCGCAGGCGCTACTCGAGGCCTACAACGCCACCTGCCACTCGCCGGTGCCCGGCAGCGCCCCGGAAACCCTGCGGGTGGAGTACTTCACCGACGCGCTCAGCTACTCCGGCGCCGACCTGGACGAGGTCGTGCGGTCCCAGCGCTGACCCACCCCGAGGACAGGAGAGATCGCCATGCGACCCACGTTGATCGCCCGCGCCTTGGTGGCGGTGGCCGCCCTCGGGCTCGGCCTCGCCCAACCCGCCGCCGCCGAGCCCCACGGATCCGGTGACCCGGCCCTGGTCCGCACCGACAAGGGCGCGGTGCGCGGCACCGTCACCCAGGACTACCGCGAGTTCCAAGGGATCCCGTACGCCGCGCCCCCGGTCGGGCCCCTGCGCTGGGCGTCGCCGCGGCCCACCCAGCCCTGGCGCGACACCCGCGCGGCGACCCGACCGGGCAACGGCTGCGCCCAGATCGAGTTACACCCGTACCTGCACAGCGAGAGCGAGGACTGCCTCTACCTCAACGTGACCACACCGCGGCGCGCCGAGCACCGGCGGCTGCCGGTGCTCGTGTTCTTCCACGGCGGCGGGTTCAGCGCCGGGTCCAGCCATGAGACCCTGCCCACGGAGTTGGCCGCGCGCGGCGACGTGGTCGCGGTGACGGTCAACTACCGCTTGGGCGCGTTGGGGTTCCTGGCGCACCCGGCCCTCGACGGCGGCGAGGCCCGGCAGCGCTCGGGCAACTTCGGCCTGGAGGACCAGCAGGAGGCGCTGCGCTGGGTGCGACGCAACGCCGCCGCGTTCGGCGGTGACCCCGGCAACGTGACCATCTCCGGGCAGTGGTCGGGCGGCAAGGCCGTCTGCGTGCAGATGACCTCACCGTCGGCGGCCGGGCTGTTCCACAAGGTCATCACGATGAGCAACCCGTGCACGCTGCACACCGTCCCCCGCGGCGACGGGTCACCGGACCCCGAACCGTTGGGGCTGCCCCGATCCCGCGCCGCCGCCGAGCGCCACGGCCTGGCGCTGGCCGCCGACGTCGGGTGCGCCGACCCGGCCACCGCGGCCGCCTGCCTGCGCGCGGTCCCCGCGATGGACCTGCTGAAGAAGGCCCCGTTCCTGACCTTCACCCCGGTCTACGGCGGGGGCGGCGTGCTCCCGGTCGACCCGCTGACCGCGTTCGAGACCGGCCGCTTCCACAAGGTTCCGGTCCTGCTGGGCACCAACCGCGACGCCTACCGCACCTCCGACGCGTACCTGGAGCTGTGGGGCTACCCGAAGCTGACGCCCGAGGGTTACGTCCTGCGGGTCCGCAACTTCGTCGGCGCCGCGAACGCCGAGCGGGTGCTGGCCCGATACCCGTTGCGCGACTACCAGAACATCCCGAGCCTGGCGTGGTCGGCGCTGGCCACCGACGCGCTGCTGTCGCGCCCGCAAAGCGACACCGCCGCCCTGTTCGCCCGGCACGTGCCCACCTACGCCTACGAGTTCGCCGACCGCGACGCCCCCTGGTACGGCGACCTCGCGCTGCCCTCGTTCCCGACCGGCGCCTACCAGGACGCCGAACTGCAGTACCTGTTCACCACCGTCTACTTCGCGGGCCGCGCCTTCACCCCCGCGCAGCGGGCGCTGTCGAACACGATGATCGACTACGTCAGCCGCTTCGCCCACCGCGGCGACCCCAACGGCCGCGGCCTGCCGCACTGGCCCAGCGCCAACCGCGACGCCGCGCTGGCCCAGGTGCTCGAACCGGGCGCGGTGCGCCCCGGGAACTTCCGCGTCGGGCACAGCTACGACTTCTGGCGCTCCATCGACTACTGAACCGCGCCGACCCGATCGACCGCCGACAGGATCGCCCGCTGAGCGGCCCGATCCCGCGCATTCCCGGAGATGCGGCCGGTGCCGCGGCGCGGCGATTCTCGACGGTGCGGGCCGCGCGCCGCACACGAACCGGCCACACGAGCTGGCCACACGAACTCGCGCAAGACCTGACAGGACCCGAAAGCCGACGGAGGGCAGGGTGGGAACGTGACCACGACTGGGATCGACAGCACGGCGGTGTCCGTGGCGGAATGGGAGGACCTCGACCGGCGGCACGTCATCCACCCCCACCAGAGCGGCGCCAGCCCGCAGCGCACCGTCGTCGTGCGCGGCTCGGGCAGCACCGTGTGGGACGCGGGCGGCACCGAGCTGCTCGACGTCTCCGGGGGCGGCAACTGGGCCTGCCAGGTCGGGCACGGCCGCGAGGAACTGGTCACCGCACTGAGCGAGCAGGCGGGCCAACTGGCCTACTTCTCCGGGTTCTTCGGGTTCACCAACGACAAGGCCGTCCGGCTCGCGGTGCGGCTGAGCGAGCTCGCCCCCGAGGGCCTGTCCCGGGTGTTCTTCACCTGCGGCGGCTCCGAGGGCGTCGAGACCGCCATCAAGGTCGCCCGGCTCTACCACCACCACCGCGGCGACACCGACCGCACCTGGATCATCTCCCGGCAACTGGCCTACCACGGCGCCACCTACGGCAGCGGCACCGCGACCGGGTTCGCGCCCATGCACCAGGGCATCGGCCCGAACCTGCCGCACGTGGAGAAGGTGTCCGCGCCCTACCCCTACCGCGCCGAGGACCTCTACGGCGGGCAGGACACCACCGAGTTCCTGCTCGCCGAACTCGCCGAGACCATCGAGCGCCTCGGCGCCGACAACATCGCCGCGATGATCGGCGAACCCGTGATGGGCGGCGGCGGCATCCTCACCCCGCCACCGGACTACTGGCCCCGCGTGCGCGAACTGCTCAGCGCGCACGGCATCCTGCTCATCGCCGACGAGGTCGTCACCGCGTTCGGCCGCACCGGCACCTGGTTCGACTCCGCCGCCCGGGGCATGCGCCCGGACCTGATCGTCACCGCCAAGGGCCTCACCAGCGGCTACGCCCCGCTCGGCGCGGTGCTGATCCGCGAGGACATCGCCGAGACCGTCGCGGGCGAGGGCGCCTACTTCTTCCACGGCCACACCTACTCCGCGCACCCGACCGCGTGCGCGGTCGCCCTGGCCAACCTGGACGTGATCGAACGCGACGGCCTGCTCGAGCGGGCCAAGGAGATCGGCGAGTGGTTCGCCGAACTGCTCGCCCCGCTCGCCGAGCTGCCGGTGGTCGGCGACATCCGCATCGAGGGCGCCACCGCGGGCATCGAACTGGTCGCCGACCGGGCCACCCGCGAACCGATCATGGCCGGGAACGTCACCACCGAACTGCGCGAGGCGCACGGGGTCATCCTGCGCGACTACGGCCCGACCCTCGTGCTGTCGCCGCCGCTGGTGCTGCGCCGCGACGAGGCCGAACGCGCCGCGCTGGCCCTCGCCGAGGTCCTCGGGCGCCTGGGCACCGACGGACAGGTGGCCGGGGCGTGAGCGCGCGGGTGACCGACTACCTGGTGATCGGCGCCGGGTCCGCGGGCTGCGTCCTGGCGGGCAGGCTCTCGCAGGACCCCGACGTGCGGGTGCACCTCATCGAGGCCGGACCGGCCGACACCAGCGAGAACATCCACGTGCCGCTGGGCGCTGGCGCGCTGTTCCGGTCCAAACTGGACTGGGACTACGACACCCACGACGAGCCGTTCCTCAACGGCCGCAGGCTCTACCTGCCCCGCGGCCGGGTGCTGGGCGGCACCAGCTCGATGAACGGCATGGTCTACATGCGCGGCAACCCCGCAGACTACGACGACTGGGGCCTGCCCGGGTGGACGTTCGCCGACCTGCTGCCCTACTTCAAGAAGTCCGAGGACAACGAACGCGGCGCCTCGGACTACCACGGCGTCGGCGGCCCCCTCGCGGTGTCGGAGGGCCGCTCGAACAACCCGATGTCGACCGCGTTCGTCGAGGCCGCCGTGGAGGCGGGGTATGCGGCGAACGAGGACTTCAACGGTCCCGACCAGCACGGCTTCGGGCGCTACCAGCTGACCCAGCGTGACGGCAGGCGCTGCAGCAGCGCCACCGCCTACCTGCGCCCGGCACTGGGGCGACCGAACCTGACCGTTGAGACCAACGTGCAGGTCCACCGGATCCTGGTCGAGAACGGGCGCGCGGTCGGTGTCGTGGGCGCCCGGCTCGACGAGGAGATCGAGATCCGGGCCGAGCGCGAGGTCATCCTGTGCGCGGGCGCCTACAACTCCCCACAACTGCTGCTGCTCTCCGGCATCGGCCCGGCGGACGAGTTGGCGGCACTGGGCATCCCCGTCGTGGTGGACCAGCCCGGTGTCGGCCGCGGCCTGCAGGACCACCCCTCGGCGAACCTGGTGTTCCCGCACTCGCACCCGATCAGCCTGCTCATCGCCGGAGACCCGGAGTACCAGCGCGAGTACGCCGAACACGGCACCGGGCCGCTGTCGTCCAACGTCCCGGAAGCGGGCGGCTTCGTGACCACCGACGGCGGCTCCGGCGGCCCGGACGTGCAGTTCCACGCCTCACCACTGATGCTGCTGGCCGTCGGTTTGGAAGCGCCCACCGACCACGCCATCTCCTTCGGCCCGTGCGTGCTCACCACCCGCAGCCGCGGCAGCGTCACCCTCGCCTCAGCCGACCCCACCGTGAAACCCCGGATCCGCCACAACTACTACCAAGAGGACGCCGACCTGCGCACGATGGTGGCCGGGCTGCGAGTCGGCCTGGAGATCGCCAAACAGAAGGCCCTGTCGCCCTACACCGGCAAACTCCACCAGCCCCCGGAGTCCGAGTCCGACGCCGACCTGCGCGACTACGCCCGCCGCAACACCCAAACCCTGTTCCACCCGGCGGGCACCTGCGCCATGGGCACCGTCCTCGACGCCGACCTCCGAGTCCGCGGCGTCGACGGGCTACGCGTGGTGGACGCCTCCGCGATGCCGACCCTGGTGCGGGGCAACACCAACGCCCCCATCATCGCCATGGCGGAGAAGGCCGCCGACTTGATCGCGACCTAGCAACTCCGAACGGTGAAGTCCCCGGCCCGCCGCGGGCCGGGGACTTCACCGTTCGAGGCTGTGCAGGGCTTCCACACCTCAAACTGGCCCGTCGATACTGATCAGGTAGGCGCGCGCGAACCAGGTCCCCACCTGCGCGGCGTGGACGTGCCCGGCCACAGCACGGTCGCCCTGAACAGCCATGGTGGCGTGAACGTGGACGACGCCGTCCCTGATCTCCCCGGAACCATGCATCTCGGCGGGCAGGCTGTACGACGAAACGATGTCTTTGCGCGCATCATCGACCGGCATCGTTGACACGGTGAATGAATCCACGCCACCAATGAGACTCACAATCGCAGCGTTAACGATGCCACGCTCTCCTGCTTGCCTCGTGAGAGATTCCATCAATTCGTCGTTGGTCACATCGAGAACGATCACGCTCTACCTTCCAATGGCCGGGCTCAAGTCTTGAAGAAGCTTGGCGGAGCACCACCGCGCCCCAGCGTCAACAGGACTGACCGTTTCGCGAGCGAGACGCTCGGCGGCGATCGCGGCAAACGGGAACTTCGCGGGATTCTGCACGAATACCTGCGCCTGACTCCAACTGATTTCGCAAACCCGAGACGCGACCGCGGTGAGATATAGACCCCGAACTTCCTCGTCCCGCCTCAAGATGGCTACCACCCGATCCGACTCGCGTTGTCCGGGCAGTTTCGCCAGGATGCCTGTCGCATTGACTCTCGCCACCGAGTTGTCCAGATCTACGGCCCACCTCAGCAGAACCGATCTGGTGCTGCCGTCTACCGCCGCAGCGATTGCCCGATCCACCTCGTACGTCGTCTGAACTTGAGCCAGAGGCCCTGCGTCGCCGCCGGAAATACTTGCCGCGAAGTCGCCCGCCGTGTGGGCATCTGCGGCAGCCAACGTCGCCAGCGACAGAAAAGTGCGTCGATCGAGAGCCACGCCTGAGTCACTCCCCCCGATTGAAGACAGCGGTGTACCCGTCCGATCGCTACCAGTCCAGTCCGCGGATGCGCCCCAGCCGCTTCCGGGTGGCGCGTTGCGGCTGCCCGAGGTGGCAGTCTGGCTGGAGTTCTCGCCACGCCTGCGCACCTGTTCTTCCTTCGCGCGTGCCCGAAGTTCGACGAGTGCCCCACCGGCCCCCAGGCATTGGTCCAATGCGCCGATCAGCTCAAGGGAAGGTAGATTCTTGTTGGGGCGTTCGGCCAGGGAAACGTATTGGCGCGTGTATCCGATCCTGGTTGCCAATTCTGGCTGACTCAGGCCCGCCTCCAGTCGGAGTCGCTTGATCTCCTTGTGGAGTGAGACGGCCGCCTCTCCCATCTCGATTCTTGCGAGACGTTCCATCTCGTCCAGTATGTCGCCGAGTTCATCCATGCCTATTCCGAGAGCGCGGGAAATTCTTGGGCGCATCCAGGGAATGGGCCCTTGTGTTCCACGTTCCCAACGACTGATGGTCGAGCGATCGACCGGGATCAACTCGGCCAGTTGTTCCTGTGAGAGACCTGCCCGCTCGCGGGCATCGGCGAGAGATTGGATCTTGCGCCTCGCCGTCTGCCCATCCGGACCCTCAGCGCGAAGATCACTCACGGATACCCCCACGGTCACGGTCACGGTGCGACTGATTGCCCAGTGTAGTGCCGCCGGGTCTGTTCGGGCCGCTATGCCGAGGACCGCGCGCTTGTTGCCTCACTGACGCCTCACTGATGCCCAGACGCTGGCTGGACATCCACCGTGCCCTGTGCTCGTGGGGCGGCTACCAGAGGTCGGCGTCGGGGGTGGAGATGCAGCGGGTGAGGAGTTGGGTGTAGTCGTGGACCAGGGACCACATTGTGTCGGCGTCGAACAGGTGGGTGTTGAACTTCAGGCTGCTCACCGTCCCCACTCCCGGGAGCACGTCCAAGGCCCACAGCGCCCCGTCAGGGATGTCGCAGCTCACCGGTTGTGGCACGCGGCGGTCCCGTAGTTCGGAGTAGGTCAGGTCGCCGACCGGGGTGCCGTCGATGCCGTCGGGGAATTGCAGGACTTCGAAGGCGATGATGTCTCGGTCCGCCGAGGGCACGATGAGGTCGGGGGCCTGCTGATCGATCAGCGGGAACGGGATGTCGTGCACATAGGCCTGCAAGCAGGTCGAGCGGGTGCGCTCCAGGACGTCGCGGAAGGTGCGGGCGCCGGTGAGGTCGACGCGCAGCGGGAGGAAGTTCAGGAACGCGCCGATGGTGTCCTGGTGCGGGCCGATGCCCCGGCCGGAGCTGAACGTGCCCACCACGACGTCCCTCGAGGTGGACTTCCCGGTCAGCAGCACGGTGAACGCGCCGAGGAACAGCATGAACGGGGAGCTGTGCGTCGCCTTGGCCAGCCGCAGGGTCGCCGCGGTGGTGTCGGCGTCGATGAGTGAGCGGTGGTCGGCGTAGATGGCCGGGATGTCCTCGTTCACCGGCCGGTCGGTGGCCACGGTGGTGATCTCAGCACCGGCGAGCTTGTCGCGCCAGTACGCGGCCGCCCGCTCCACCTCGGGGCCGGTCAGCGTGCCTGGCTGCTCCGCGACGAACTCCCGGTACTGCCGCACCGGCGGCAGGTCCTCGACCGGGTGCCCGCGCCTGGCCGCGTAGCGGGTGGCCAGGTCGCGGATGAGCACCCGCATCGACCAACCGTCCGCGGCGATGTGGTGCACCACCAGCGCCAACACCCAGTCGTCGTCGGCGAAGCGGCCCAGGGCGGCCCGCAGGTGCGGCAGCTCGCGCACCGGGTAGTCGGCCGTCTCGACCTCGCTGTAGAACCGCTCGGCCCGCGCGTCGCGCTCGTCCTGAGCCGTCGCGGACAGGTCCTCGACGAGCAGCCGCACCGGTTCGGCCGGGTGCACGACCTGGAACGGCTCGTCGCCGCGCACGATCGAGGTGCGCAGCATCTCGTGGCGCCGCACCAGGTCCAGCAGCGCCGCCCGCAGCGTGTCCACCTCGAGGGGCCCGCGCACCCGCCACGCGGACAGCACGATGTGCTTGGCGCCCAGCGCGCCGGTGACGTCGCCCTTGTCCAGGGTGCACAGGAAGTCCTGCTGCAGCGACAGCGGTGCGCGCGTCGCGTCCGAAACGGTCATGTCCGTGCGGCTCCTTCGGTCGAGGGGCCCTGGATCGGTTGCCCCGCAAGGAGAACTCGGGCCCGGCGGGCGTGGGGGAGTGCGCGCACCATCGTGGCAGACCGCCCGGCGCGCGTGATGTCCCAGAATGCGGTTCTCGCGGGCCGGTGGCCAGGGCAATCCGGAAGATGCGCGTGCGCGGCCCCCGGTGCGACGGTGCGGGGGAGCGCCGGAGGCCCGGCGCGGGTGGAAGGGAGCGGCACGTGAGCGATCCGATCGCGGGCAGGGCCATCGTGCTCGGCGCCAGCATGGCGGGACTGCTCGCCGCGCGGGCACTGGCGCAGGTGTACCCGTCGGTGCTGGTGCTCGACCGGGACAAGGTGCTGGGGGTCCGCGAGTCGCGCGACGGCGCCCCGCACACCCGGCACGCGCACGGGCTGCACGGGCGCGGCCACCTGATCTTCGAAGAGTTCTTCCCCGGCCTCACCCAGGAACTGGTCGACGACGGCGTGCCCGTCGGGGACCTCGGTGAGATGCGCTGGTTCTTCAACGGCCGCAAGATCCTGCCCGCGCACACCGGGCTGCTCTCGATCACCGCGCCCCGGCCGGTGCTCGAGCACCACGTGCGCACCCGGGTGGCGGCGCTGCCGAACGTGACCATCCTGGAGCACCACTCCGTGTCGACCCTGATCGCCTCGCCCGACCGGTCCCGCATTGTCGGGGTGCGGGCCCGCCGCGACGGCGCCGACGCCGACGAGGTGCTGGAGGCGGACTTGGTGGTCGACACCACCGGCCGCGGCTCGCGGACACCGGTGTGGCTGGAGGAACTGGGCTACGAACGGCCACCGGTCGAACGGGTCAAGGTGGGGCTGGCCTACACCACCCGCTATTACCGGTCCAAGCCGGAGATGTTCGACGGGGTGCAGTCGATCAACCCGGTCGCCTCGCCCGCGCACCCGCGCGGCGCGTTCCTCGGCCAGGTCGGCCCGGACATCTGCGTGCTGTCGCTGACCGGCATCCTCGGCGACCGCCCGCCGACCCAGCCGGAGGAGTTCCTGGACTTCGTGAAGTCCTTACCCGTGCCCGACGTCTACGACGCCGTGCGCGACGCGGAACCGCTCGACGACGCGGTGACGTTCGGGTTCCCCGCCAGCGTGCGCAGGCACTACGAGCGGCTCACCCGGTTCCCGCTCGGGCTGCTGGTCATGGGGGACGCGGTGTGCAGCTTCAACCCGGTGTACGGGCAGGGCATGAGCGTCGCCGCCATCGAGGCCAAGGCGCTGCTGGAGCGGCTGCTGCGGGACGGGACCGCGCCGAACCCCCGCCGGTTCTTCGCCGAGCAGGCCAAGGTGATCGACGTGCCGTGGGAGATCTCCGCGGGCGGTGACCTCGACTTCCCCGAGGTGGAGGGCAAGCGGACGCTGAAGGTGCGCGTCGGCAACGCCTACATGGCCCGGCTGCAGTACGCCGCGACCCGCGACAGCGAGGTCACCAAGGGGTTCATGCGGGTCGCCGGGCTGATGGACCCGCCGCAGGCGCTGATGCGGCCCTCGATGGTGCGCCGGGTGTTGCGCCACTCCGCGAGCCGCCCGGGCTGACCCGCGCTCGCCGTCGTCGTCCCCACCGGGCCGCGCCCGGTGGGGACACCGGCGTCAGCGTTCCTGCAGGACGGACATGACGTTGCCCGCCGGGTCGGTGAACCAGGCGATGAACGGGCCCTCCTCGCGGAACACGCCCCGGTCGTCGGTCGGCAGGCCCTCGTAGCGCTCGAACCGGACACCGCGGCCTACGAGCTCGTCCACGGCCTGATCGATGTCCTCGACCTGGAAGTTGAGGACGGTGAACGAGGCGGGCACGTGGCCGGGCTTGGGGTAGACGAGCACATGGGTGTCCTCGGTGATGTGCAGGTGCAGCATCCCGTACTCCTCGGTGACCCGCAGACCGAGCACGGACTCGTAGAACTCCCGCGCTGCGGCGACGTCGTCCACCGCGAACCCGCTGAACACGCGCGTGTGTCGCACCATCTGAGCACTCCTCCTACCGGCGGGACGCGAGGTACGCCGCGCTGAGTTCGATGATCTGCACGTAGTTGCCGTCCGGGTCGAGCACCGTGCCGAACACGCCGTCGCGGCGCTGCTCGGGCCGCGCGAGCCAGGTGACGCCGAGCGCGTCCAGGTGCGCCGCGGTGGCCGCGGCGTCGTCCACGTGGAAGTTGAGGACGTAGCGGCCCGGTTCGGCGGTGCTGCCCGCGACGTCGTCGCGCGGGTCGATCAGGATCGCGGTGCCACCGAAGTCGAGGAACCCGTGCTCGTCCTGCGCGGGCGCGAACACCTCCAGGTACCAGCGGCGCAGCCGGTCCGGATCGGCGGTGCCGAGCAGGATGCTGCCCAGCCGCGGTGCTCCCATGGTTCCTCCCTGGACTGACGTGTTCCCGGGTGCGCGACCCGGCCACACTATCGCGCGGCGGACCCCCGCCCGCTACCGCGGACGTGCGCGATCACCCGACCCGCGCACAGTCCACTGTGGACCGGGTACCCCGCATTCCGGAAGATGCGCGCCGGGATCGGCCCCTGCGAGGCTGCTGGTCATGGCTGCATGGCGCAACTCGCGGCGGGACCGCTACACCAGCGTGCACGGGTGTTTCGCCGACCAGGTCCAGCGGGTCCCGGACGAGGTCGCGGTGGCGCACGGCGCGGTCCGGTTGACCTACCGGGAACTCGACGAGCGGGCCACCCGGCTCGCCCACCGGCTGCTCGACCTCGGCGTCGGCCCGCAGGACCCGGTCGCGGTCCTGGTCAGCTGGTCGCCCGACGTCGTGGTGGCGTTCCTCGCCGTGCTCAAGGCGGGCGCCTGCTACCTGCCGCTGCACGAGGCCTACCCGCTCGAGCGGATGCGCTGGATCGTCGACAACGTCACCACCAGCGAGAACACCACCGACGGCGCGGGAGTGCGGGTGCTGCTCGCCGACCGCGCCACCCAGCAGCGCGGACTGCCCGACGCAGCGCACGTCGTCCTGCTCGACGACGACCCCGCGCTCGACGAGGCGCCCACCACCGACCCCGGCGTCGAGGTGGACGGTGACGCGCTCGCCTACGTCATGTACACCTCCGGGTCGACCGGGCACCCCAAGGGCGTGGCGGTCACCCACCGCGGCGTGCTGTGCCTGGCGCTGGACTCCTGCTGGGACAGCGGCAACCACGAGCGGACCGCGATGGTGGCGCCTTACGCGTTCGGCGTGTCCACCTACGAGGTCTGGGTGCCGCTGCTGCACGGCGGCACCATCGTGCTCAAACCCCCCGGCGACCTCGACGTGCGCGCCCTCGTCAGCGACCACGGGGTCACCGGGCTGCACCTGACCGCCGGACTGTTCCGCGTCTTGGCCGAAGAGGACCCCGGTTGCCTCGCCGGGGTGCGTGAGGTGATGACCGGCGGCGACGTGATCGCCCCGACCGCGGTGCGCCGCGTCCTCGACGCCTGCCCGGACCTCGTGGTCCGCGCCCTCTACGGGGGCACCGAGATGTCCTCCTTCGCCCTGCACTCGCCGATGACCGCGCCCTACACCCCCGGCCGGTCGGTGCCCGTCGGCCGACCGATGGACGACGTCCGGCTCTACCTGCTCGACCCCGACGGCGTGCCGGTGCCCGACGGAGAGGCCGGTGAGCTGCACGTCGCCGGTCCCCGGCTCGCGCGCGGCTACGCGGGCCGCCCCGACCTGACCGAGCAGCGGTTCGTGCCCGACCCCTTCGCCGCCCCGGGCGAGCGCATGTACCGCACCGGCGACCTCGTCCGCCGCACCCCCGAGGGGCTCATCGAGTTCGTCGCCCGGGTCGGCGACCAGGTCAAGGTCCGCGGCTACCTCGTCGAACCGGGCGAGGTCGAAGCCGTGCTGGGCGCCCTGCCCGGCCTCGCGCACGTCGCCGTCGTTGCCGGTCCCGCCGACCACGGCGACCAGCGGCTGGTCGCCTACCTCGTCCCCGAACCCGCCGGCGCCACCGTGGAACAAGTGCGCGAACATGCCCGGTCCCTGCTGCCGGAGTACATGGTCCCCGCCGCCTACGTCGTGCTCGACGCGCTGCCGCTGACCCCGAACGGCAAACTCGACCGCGCCGCGCTGCCCGCGCCCGCGTTCACCGGCACCGCCGCCTACCGCGCCCCCACCACAGCCAGACAACGGACGCTGTGCACCCTCTTCGGTGAGGTGCTCGAAGTCCCCGCGGTGGGCCTGGACGACAGCTTCTTCGACCTCGACGGCCAATCGCTGCTGGCCATGCGGCTGGTCGGCCGGATCCGGGCGGCGCTCGGCCTGGAACTGACGATCAGCGACCTGTTCGACGCGCCAACCCC
Organism: Actinokineospora diospyrosa; assembly: GCF_024171925.1. Taxonomy (GTDB): domain Bacteria; phylum Actinomycetota; class Actinomycetes; order Mycobacteriales; family Pseudonocardiaceae; genus Actinokineospora; species Actinokineospora diospyrosa. Next base: position 219,193 of record NZ_JAMTCO010000008.1, read on the forward strand.
CGCCCAACTCGACAAGCGGCTCGACCAGGCCGGGGCGACCCGATGACCGGCAACGGCGTCCGAACCGACACGGTCGCACCGCCGGTCCCGGAACCGGACCTCACCCCCGCCGACGTGGTGGCCCGCGCCGAGGCGATCGCGGCGACCCTGGTCGCCCGCCAAGCCGAGACCGAACAGCACACCGGCTACGCCCAGGACACGCACGAGGCGTTCGCCCGGGCCGGTCTCTACCGGATCCTGGTGCCGCGCCGCTACGGCGGCTACGAGTTCGGCGCCGAGACGTTCATGCGGGTGTGCCTGGCGCTGGCCCGCGGCTGCCCGTCCACCGGCTGGATGTTCCTCTTCGGCGCCGCGCACGCCCTCCCGGTCGCCACCCTGTTCGACGCCGACGCCCAACAGGAGCTGTTCAGCGGCGGCGACTTCATCTGCCCGGCCACCGTCGCCCCCAACGGCACCGCCGAACGCACCCCCGACGGCGACTGGATCCTTGACGGCACCTGGCCCTACTGCTCCGGCGCCCCTTACGCCACACACTTCCTCGGCCACTGCCTCGCCCGACCCGACCCCGACAGCGAACCCGAGCCGATGATGTTCATCGTGCCCAGGTCGCAATGGGAACGCCTCGACGACTGGGGCGCCCAACTGGGCCTCAAAGGCAGCGGCTCGCACTCCATCCGCGTGCGCCGACAGCGGATCCCGGCCAAGTACACGCTGCGTGGACACCTCAGCCAGCTCAGCGTCACCGACGGCGCCCCCGGCAGGCTGCTGCACGGCCCCGAGTACGGCGGCGGCCCACTGAGCTTCATGCTGCTCGAACTCGGCGTGCTCGCCGTCGGCATGGCCCGCGGCGCGCTCGACGCCTACGAGGAACTACTCCTGGCCAGGACAACCCTGTTCCCGCCTATCGTGCGCCGCGTCGAGGACCCCGACTACCAGTACCGCTACGGCGAGGCCACCGGCCTGATCAGCGCCGCGGAAGCCGCCGCGCTCGACGCCGTACGGCAGTGGAGCGCGCTGTGCGCGGAGGGCCCGGCCGCGTTCACCCGCGCCGCGGAACTGCGGTTGGCGCTGATCAGCCGCGAGGCCGTCCGGCTGTGCTGGCGGGCGGTGGAGACCCACCTGTTCCCCACGGCCGGGTCCAGCGCGGTGCGCCACGGCGAGCGGATCGAACGCGTGTGGCGGGACATGTCCACGCTGCACAGCCACGCCGGGCTCGGCGTGTTCCTCTCCACCCTGGCAAACCGCGAACTGACCCGAGCCCACTTCGGCGTCCCCGACCAGTAGACCCGCACCCCAGGACCTGCGCAGGAAAGGCCGACACTTGAGGAGAACGCGATGAAGGCAGCTGTCATCCCCGGGGTCAACGCCGCCTGGGAACTGCGCGAGGTGCCAACCCCGGTCCCCGGCCCCGGCGAGGTGCTCATCCGGGTCGCCGCCTGCGGCATGTGCGTCAACGACGTCGACGCCACCCGCGGCTACATCCCGTTCCCCAGCTTCGAACCCGCCATCACCGGCCACGAACCGGTCGGCACCGTCGTCGAACTGGGCCCCGGGGTCACCAGCAGGCAGATCGGCGACGTCGTCGGCACCACCTGGATCCGCGGCACCTGCGGCCGCTGCGACTACTGCCGCCTGGAGCTACCGCTGTCCGGGCAGGCCGCGTTCAACTGCGCCGCCCCCACCTCCACCGGCTTCACCGTCCAAGGCGGACACGCCGAATACCTCGCGGTCGCCGCCCGCGAAACCGTCCTGATCCCCGACGGCCTCGCCCCCGAACTCGCCGCCCCCGTGCTCTGCGCCGGGTACACCGCCCTCAGCGCCCTGCGCGCCGGAGAACCAGCACCGGGGGAGCGGGTCGCCGTACTCGGCATCGGCGCGCTCGGCCACCTGGCCGTGCAGTTCGCCCGCGCCGCCGGGTTTGAGACCGTCGCGATCACCCGGTCACCGGACAAGCACGAGTTGGCGCGGGAGTTGGGCGCCAGCCATGTGGTTGGTAGCGGGGCTGAATTGCGCGAGATCGGGGGCGCTGACGTGATCCTGGTGACGGCTCCGTCGCATCCGGCTGCGAGTGAGTCGCTTGGTGGGTTGCGGGCCAATGGCAGGCTGGTGCTTGCCGGGATCGACGGCGCGGAGCCGTTCATCATTCCGCCTGCGGTGCAGTACCCGTTCTTTGCGCAGCGGAACAAGATTGTTGGTGCTACGCATGATGATCCGCGGTACTTGCGGGAGGCGCTGGAGTTGGTGGCGAGTGGGGCGGTGACGCCGATGGTTGAGGTGTTTGGGGCGGAACAGGTGCAGGAAGCGGTGGAGAAGGTGGGGAAGCGGGAGGTGCGGTTTCGGGCTGTCATCACGTACTAGGGGTGGTGGTGTGTGGCCCTGGGGTCGGCCTCGTCGCCTGGCGGCGAGCTCGGCGTGCCGGATCGGACGCCTCGTTGCCTGGCGGCGACATCGGGCCCGATCCGCGGCAATGCGACGAGCTCGATGGGGCGAACTTGTTTTGCGTGGGGCCCCTACGACACCCGTGGCAGAACCGCAAAGCAGGGGCCCAAAAGCAGGCCCTGCCGCGTGGAAACGCTACGGGTGTTGTCCCCCCACGCAAAACAAGTCCGCCCCATCGAGCAGTTGGCACCAAGCGAGTCCGACTGTCCAGGCGCTGGGTTGGCAGCGTCGACGAGGGCGGGCTGGGATGGCACCGGATCTTCCGAGTGTCCAGGGGCTGGCACTGTGGGTTGGGGCGGACCTGACGGGGGGCGGGTTGGCACCGCAGGGTCCGAGTGTCCAGGCGCTGAGCGGGTGTGGGTTGGGGCGACCTGACGGCAGCCGGGTTGGCACCGGCGACTCCGAGGAGCGCGGGGCTGAGTAGGCGGGCTGGCGGGTGGTTGTCCACACGTGTTCTGTAGTCCACAGGCCTTGATCGCCGCCCCGGTTTTGTCGGGTCGTCTCGGTAGGCTGTATATCGGGGGCGCTTGTGGCAGATGATCTTGCGCGTTGCGGGGCTGGGGGTGTCGGCCTTCGCTTAGGCCGCTACAGCACGAGGACTTTCGAGTGGCCAGGTGCTGAGTGGGTGGACCGAGGTCCTGGGGGTGCACTAAAGCTGTCGTCGGGTCGCCCAGCAGTGTGGGCGACCCGACAGGCGCTGGGCTCAGCCGACGTTCTGGTAGCCGACGACGCTGACGTGTTGGGCTGAGGGGAGGTAGTCGGCTTGGGTGGGGCTGGCCCAGGTTCCCAGGCCGTCGACGTAGCGGTTGTATATGCAGAATGCGGCTGCGATCAGGACTGTGTCGTGTATTTCCTCGTCGGTGGCGCCTGCCTCGCGAGCCGCGGCGACGTCCTCGGCAAGGACCTTCTGGCCGCTGACCCGCACCTTGTCGGCGATGGCCAGCAGCGCGGTCAGCTTCGGTGTGCGCGGGGCCTCGGTCAGGTCTTCCACGCCCAACTCGACCGCGGCGATGGTGGCGTGGAAGTTGCCGCAGAACGTGCACTCGTTGCCGCGTGAGACGGTGGCGGCGATCAGTTCGCGTTCGCCCCTGGTCAGCGAGTTGTCGGCGCGCAGCAGGGTCTCGGCCAGGTCCGAGAGCGGCCCGGCGGTCAGCGGCCGGTAGCGCATCAGGCCGCGGATGCCGGGTTCGTCGTTGCCGAGTTCGATGTGTGCCACGTGTCTCCTCCTGTGGTCTGGGGTCGGTTCCCCAGTTGGCATCGGCCCGCCGGGGTCCCGCCTGTTGGGCCGATCTGTCCACACCGCTGGGGTGGTGGGCGACGACCGCCCACCACCCCAACTCAGGCGGGCACCGCCTCGGCCCGGTCGGCGCCCTCGAGGACCCTGGTCACCATCTCCGGGGCGGTCAGCTCGCCCACCGGGTCGACCAGACCGGCCACCCGCATGAACGTCCGGGTCACCGCGCCGTCCACGGTCGCGGCCAGCTGCAACTTGGCCATGTAGGCGTTCATCTCCAACACCTGCGGCGGCCGCGGCCCCTGCACCTCGGGGAAGGCGAGGTCACCCGCCGCGGAGATCCCCCACGGCACCTCGACCACCTCGGCGATGTCGCGCAGGAACGCCAACGGGTCGGCCACGCCGTCGGCCAGGTGCTCGCGCAGCACCAGGGCCTGCTGCGCGGCCACCGTCATGCCCTGGCCGTACACCGGGTTGAAGCTGCACGCCGCGTCGCCGAGCACCACGAAGCGGTCGGGGAACCGCTCCAACCGCTCGTAGCGGCGGCGCTGGCTGGCCGGGTAGCGGTAGCTGACCGGGTCGTCGAGCGGCTCGGCGTCCTTGACCACGTCGTAGACGTCGGGCACCGGCAGGGACCTGGCGTACTCCAGGAAGCCCGCCGGGTCGGTCGGCGCGGGGTCGTCGAGGACACCGGTGAGCGACAGCGCGCACAGGTCGTTCTCGATGATCGTCAGAAACGCCCCGCGCGGGGTCACCGGGCCGGACACCGGGTTGATCGACTGCACCGCGCGCAGCGGCGCGGGGTCGGCCAGCCGGTAGGTGCGGGTGGTGTAGCTCAGGTCGATCTTGACCCGCTCCTCCTCCGGGCGCCCGTAGCCCAACCCGGCCAGCCACAGCGGGGTCCGCGAACCGCGGCCGGTGGTGTCGACCACCAGGTCGGCCTCGATCACCTCGGGCACGCTGCCCTTGGTCTGCGCCTGCACCCGCACCCCGGTCACCCGGGACCGGTCGGTCGTAGTGAGCAGGCCGACGATGTCGGTCTCTTCCACGAACCGCACCGCGGGCAGCGCCGCCACCCGGGTGCGCACGTGCCGCTCCAGGGTCGGCCTGCTCGCCGCGACCGCGATCAGGCCGGTCGTGCCGGGGGCCAGCTTGCGGCCGTTGAAGAACCAGCGCAGCTCACCGAGGTCGGCGGTGGGCACCCCGTCGGCGATGAGCGCGTCGGTGAACCCGGGGAACAACTCGTCGAGGATCTGCTGCCCGCGCGCCAGCAACCCGTGCACGTGCCGCCCCTGCGGGACGCCGCGGCGCGCGGTGCCCACCCCGGTGAGCCGGTCCCGGTCGACGACGAGGACCTGGGGGTAGACCTCGGCGAGCACCCGCGCGGCGAGCAGACCGGCCATGCCAGCGCCGAGCACCACGGCGCGCTTGTCGTGTCCCATCCGGCTCACCCTCCGCGCCGCTCAGGCCGCGTCACGGGGGCAGTTCTGGTACACCGCAAGGCGCCACTGGTCCTCCTGGCGCACCACCACCCACGACGCGCGGATGGCCCGGTCGGGGTGCACCTCGGTCTCGCCCTCGAGCAGCACCCCGCCCTCGGTGATCAGGACACCGGCGTCGCGGCCGAGGAAGGTGACCTCGATGGGCTTGCCGGTGACCCGGGTGCCCCGGTACTCGGCCCGGAACGACGCGGCCATGTGCTCGGTGATCGCGGCGCGGCCCTTGCGGTGCAGGCCGGGCAGGATCAGCGTGCCCGTGTCGGTGAAGACCGACGCGAACGCCTCCGCGTCGTTGGCGGCCCAGGCGGCCACGACGCGCTGGGGGATGGCGGCGACCGCGGCCTGGTCACCGGCGGAGGGACCCGCTGCTGTGCTGGTGGACATCGGCGTTCCTTTACAGGTAGAGGGTGTCGGGTTCGAGGCCGCAGAGCACCCGGCCGTAGAGCTCGGTGTTGGTGTCCGGGTGCATCAGGGCGTGCAGGTTGACCGCGTGCACGTCGCGCTGGAACCGCTGGATCGGCACGTCGGTGTAGATCGAGGACCCGCCGCTGGCCGAGGCGTGGATGTCGACGGACTCCTTGGCCAGCGCGCACACCGCGCCCATGTCGGCGCGGGCGGCGGCCCGCTCCAGGACCGTCCACTCGGCACCCTCGGCGGACTTGGTGTCCACCAGCGCGGCCAGCCGGTGCGCGTGGAACCCGGCCTGGTCGATCTTGAGCGCCGCCGTGGCCACCCGCAGGTGGGTCAGCGGCGCCTCGCTCTGCTTGGCGTAGCCGGTGTAGGTGATCTTGCGGGAGGGCAGTCGCTCCAGGAACGCCTCCTGCGCGCCCTTGGCCAGCCCGAGGGTGGTGCCGACCGAGGACGCCGAGGCGACCGGCAGCAGCGGCGAGCGGTAGATCGCGGCGCCCTTGGAGCGCTCGGAGACCGTGTGCCCGCCCAGCACCACCGGCAGCGGCAGCACCCGCTCGGCCGGGATGAACACGTCCTGCGCGACGGTGCTGACGCTGCCCGTGCCGCGCAGGCCGCTGGTGTGCCAGTCGTCCACGATGGTCAGGTCCGACATCGGCACCAGGGCCAGGACCGGCACCGGCTCGGCGTCGGGGGCGGCCAGGATCGCGATGATCTCCTGCCAGTGCGCGTGCCGGGCGCCGGTGATGAACCCCCACTTGCCGTTGACGACCACCCCGCCCGGGGCCGGGGTCGCCATGCCGCCGGGGCTCAGCGTGCCGCAGATCCGCACGTCGGCGGTGGCGAACACCTCGTCCTGCACGGCGTCGGGGAACATGCCCGCCATCCAGGTCGGGATCCAGTACACCGACGCGGTCCACGCCGCGGAGCCGTCGGCGCGGCCGAGTTCGGTCGCCACGTCGACCAGGGTGGCCGTGTCGGTCTCGTACCCGCCGAGGTGGCGGGGGGCGCGCAACCGGAACACCCCGGCGTCGGCGAGGGCCTCGATGACCTCGTCGTGCGGGCGCCGGTTCTCCTCCGACCAGGGCGCGTGCGCGCGCAGCAGCGGCGCCAGCCGCGCCACGCGGGCGACGAGCTCGGCGCGGGTGGGGACTTCGGTGGACAGCACCATATCCTCCTGGACCAGTTGGCTGAGGGGAAACCAGGACCGGCCGTGCCCCGGGATCGCAGGTCGACGCCCGCGACACGACCGTCGCACGCGCCGCGCGCCCGGGGCATCTTCGTCCTTGCGACATCGGGGAATTGTGCGCACCGGGCCCGGTCCGGTAACGCCGCGCCGCGGACCTCAGCACGATCCGAGAAGCTCGCGCACGCGGCCACTGACACCGTCTTAGGTGAGCCGTGCCCACCAAGCCGTGCGAACAGAACCGCGCCGACCGAGCACCGCCAACCGAGCTGTGCCATCCGGACAGCGCCACCTGAACTGTGCCCCGGGCCGCGCCGATCGGGCCGCGCCCACCCGAGTTCCCGGGAGGAAACCGTTGCGCGAGGACACTGGCCGCACGACGCGGCCGTTGACGAGTGCCGAGTACATCGAGAGCCTGCGCGACGACCGGGAGATCTACCTCTACGGCGATCGGATCAAGGACGTGACCACGCACCCGGCGTTCCACAACCCGGTGCGGATGACCGCGCGGCTCTACGACGCGCTGCACGACCCCGCCCACCAGCCGGTGCTCACGGCACCGACCGACACCGGCGGCACCGGGTTCACCCACCGCTTCTTCCGCACCCCGCGCTCGGCCGAGGACCTGGTCGCCGACCGGGACGCGATCGCGGCGTGGGCGCGGATGACCTACGGCTGGATGGGGCGCAGCCCCGACTACAAGGCGTCGTTCCTGGGCACCCTGGGCGCCAACGCCGACTTCTACGAGCCGTTCGCCGACAACGCCCGCCGCTGGTACCGGGAATCGCAGGAGAAGGTCCTGTTCTGGAACCACGCGATCGTGCACCCGCCGGTGGACCGGGACCGGCCGCCCGACGAGGTCGCCGACGTGTTCGTGCACGTGGAGAAGGAGACCGACTCGGGGGTGGTGGTCAGCGGCGCGAAGGTCGTGGCGACCGGGTCGGCGCTGACGCACTACAACTTCATCGCCCACTACGGACTGCCGTTCAAGAAGCGCGAGTTCGCGCTGGTGGCCACGGTGCCGATGAACGCCCCCGGGATGAAGCTGATCTGCCGCCCGTCCTACTCGGCCACCGCCGCGGTGATGGGCAGCCCGTTCGACTACCCGCTGTCGTCGCGGCTGGACGAGAACGACACGATCCTGGTGCTGGACAAGGTGCTCATCCCCTGGGAGAACGTGTTCGTCTACGGCGACGTCGCCAAGGTCGGGCTGTTCACCGGGCAGTCCGGGTTCGTCGAGCGGTTCACCTTCCACGGCTGCGTGCGGCTGACGGTGAAGCTGGAGTTCATCGCGGGCCTGCTGGCCAAGGCACTCGAGCTGACCGGCACGGCGAACTTCCGGGGCGTGCAGGCCCGACTGGGCGAGGTGCTGGCGTGGCGCAACCTGTTCCTGGCGCTGTCGGACGCCGCCGCGCGCAACCCGGTGCCCTGGCGCGACGGGGCCGTGCTGCCCAACCCGGCCTACGGGCTGGCGTACCGGTGGTTCATGCAGGTCGGCTACCCGCGCGTGCGTGAGGTCATCCTGCAGGACGTGGCCAGCGGGCTGATCTACGTCAACTCCGCCGCCGAGGACTTCCGCAACCCCGACATCCGCCCCTACCTCGACAAATACCTGCGGGGCTCCGGTGGAGCCAGCGCGGTCGAGCGGGTCAAGGTGATGAAGCTGCTGTGGGACGCGGTGGGCTCGGAGTTCGGCGGCAGGCACGAGCTCTACGAGCGCAACTACGCTGGCAACCACGAGAACACCCGCATCGAGTTGATGTACGCCCAGCTCGCCGACGGGACCCTCGACCGGCACAAGGCGTTCGTGGACGACTGCCTCGCCGAGTACGACCTGGACGGCTGGACGGTGCCGGACCTGTCTTCCTTCGCGCACCTGCGCGGGCTGCGCGACGGCCTGTTCGAGGCGTGAAACGCGGCCGGGACGGTCCTGAACGGACCGCCCCGGCCGCGTTGTCGTCGCGGTGTAGGACTTTCTAATGGCCGGAGGTCATGTCGGCGAGGAATCCGGCGACCACGGCCGCCTCGACCTTGCAGTCGAGCACCAGGGTGCCCACCGCGCCGTCGTCGAGCCAGTCGCGCAGTGCCGAGAGGTCCGCGGTGCTCCGCACGGTCGCCGCGCGGGCACCGAGCGACCTGGCCACCCCGGCGAAGTCGGTGTCGTCGAACACCGCCGTGCTCAGGTCGGCGCCCTTGGGGCCGTAGAGGTGCGCCTCGAAGCCGTAGGCCGCGTCGTCGTAGACGACCACGACGGCCGAAGGCGCGGTGCGTACCAGGGTCTCCAGCTCGGAGATCCCCATCAGCGCGCCCCCGTCACCGAGCGCGACGACGGTGGTGCGGTCGGCCCGCCCGCACGCGGCGCCGACGGCACCGGCGAACCCGAGGCCGATGACCTGGAACGCCGAGCCGATGAACACCAGCGCCGACGGGTCGGCCACCGGCCAGTACATCATCGGCCAGCTGATGAAGTGCCCGCCGTCGAGCACCAGGGTCCGCTCCGCGGGCAGCAGGTCGGCGAGCGCGAGGGTCAGCGTGCGCGGGTCGATCCGCTCGGCGCCGCCCCGGTCCTCGAACCCGTGGTGCGGCCAGCCTATCCGGCTCAGGTCGCCCACCTGCGCGCGCCAGGTCGACGGGGCAGCGCCGAGGTCGTCGACCCCGTCGAGCAGGGCGGACGCGGCGGCGGAGGCGTCTCCGGTGACCAGCAGGTCGACCCGTTCGGCGGTGGCGGCCTCGGCGGTGTCCACCTGCACCACTGTCGCTTGTGGACTGATGAGGCGGCCGCCGTGCAGGGTGAACAGGTCCAGGCTCGCGCCGAAGACGACCACGACGTCGGCTTGGCCGATCAGCGCGGCGGCGGGCGGGGAGGAGAAACCGCCGCAGATGCCCAGCGACCACTCGGTGGCGCCGAACATGCCGGTCGCCATGGCCGTGGTGGACAGCAGCCCGCCGACCCGGTCGGCGAGGTCGGCGATCGGCTTGGCCGCCCCCGAGCGCCACGCGCCCAGCCCCGCGAGCAGCAGCGGCCTGCGCGCTCCGGCCAGCGCCCGCAGCGCCGCGTCCAGCCCCACCAGTTCAGCGGGCTGGGCTGACCGGCCGGTCTCCTGCCGGTCGAGTGCGGTCGGCGCGGTATCGGGGACCTCGGCGGTGAGCAGGTCACCCGGCAGGCACAGCACGACCGGGCAGTGCTGGTCGCGGGCGATCCGCAGCGCCCTCGCGGTGTCGGCGCGGGCGGCCCCCACCGAGCCGATCCGGACCACCTCCGCGCCGAGCGAGCGGGCCAGCCCGGTCTGGTCGACGTCGATGCGGCGCATCCGGTCGGTCGGCGCGTCCCCGCAGACCACCAGCAGCCCGCTGCGGTGCTTGACCGCCTCGGCCAGCCCGGTGGCGATGTTGGTGACCCCGGGCCCGTGGCTGGTGGTGCACACCGCGACCTCGCCGGTGGCGCGGTGGTAGGCGTCGGCCATCGCGACCGCGCCGCCCTCGTGCCGGGCCGCCACGTAGCGCACCCCGGCGCCGGTCAGCCCGGCGACGGTCATGATGTTCCCGCCGCCCACCACCCCGAACGCCTGCCGGAGCCCGTGCTCGGCCAGGGTCGCGGCCACCACGGCCGCGAGCGCGCTCACCTCGGTGCCAGTTCGAACACGACCTCACCGACAGCGACACCGATCCGATTGGTCCGCACCAGCTCCCAGCCCCCCTCGGCGAACACCGACTCCCAGTCGGCGATGGTCGGGATGAACGTGCCCATCAGGTCGTGGCCCACCTCGAAGCCCAGGGTGAACACCGGCAGCTCGGTGTCGGGCACCCCGACGGTCCTGGTGGCGTCGCCGAGCAGGAACCGGCGGGCGGCGGGGAACACCTCCCGCAGTCTGCGCAGCGTCGCCACGCAGTTGTCCCTCGGCCAGAAGTCGTGGCCCATCATGAAGCACAGCAGCAGTTCCACGTCGGCGTAGTCGGGGTGCGGGCGCAGCGCGAGCACGTCGGCCTCGACGAAGCCCGCCCGGTCGCCGAACCCGGCCTCGGCGACCTCCTTGCGGGCCACCTCCAGCGACGGCCGCGCGATGTCGATCCCGACGGCACTGCTGCCCGGGTGGCTGCGCAGGACGTCGATCAGCCGCCCCCCGCTGCCGCAGCCCAGGTCGACCACCCGGCGCACCGGGAAGTCCAGCCTGCCCATCGCGGCCCAGAAGGTCGGCGCGTAGCAGAGCTCGTCGATCTCGCGGCAGGCGAGCGCGATCGCGGCGGGGTCGCGCCGGTAGAACTCGCCGACCCGGTTCTGCGCGACCAGCACCGAGGGCATCTCCCGGAACAGCTCCGAGCTGCCCCTGGCCAGCCAGTGGAAGAACGAGCGGTTGCGGACCGCCTCGGCGAAGCGCGCGCCCGGGGTGACCGTGGTGCCGTCGCGCTCCACGACGCGCACCGCGGCCAGCGCCCGGAACATGCCGAGGGTGCCCGCGGTGTCCAGCCCCCGACCGGCGGCGAACTCGGCCGCGTCGAGGTCGCCGGTGGCGCGCAGTTCGTCGAGCGCGCCGAGCTCCCAGGCGGCGGAGAGAGCGAACGCGGCCACCGCCGAGTTGAACATCTCGGCCACGTCCCTGGCCGGGTGGTGGTCGGTGCTGTTGCCGGTCATGTGCAGGCACCTCGTTTCGGAGGAGATCCACGAGTGGGTGGCACGATCGGTCCGGCCGGGGGAAACCCGCCGGTGCGACCGATCTTCTCGCTCCATGGTTCGCCAGATGAACCGCGCCGACATCTCTGTGATTGCGCACTGGCCGGCGCATCGAGCAACGCGGGAGAAACCCGGGTGCGCGCCAGAACGCCGTGCCCACAAGGGAAATCAGCCCCGCTCAGCTGACGTCGAAATCGAGGGTGACCCGTTCGGTGACCGGAACCGCCTGGCACGGCAGCACGTAGCCCGCCGCGAGCTCCTGCTCGGTCAGCGCCGCGCCGCCGGTCATCCGCACCTCGCCGTCGACCACCTTGGCCCGGCAGGTGACGCACACCCCGGTGCGACAGGAGTACGGCAGTTCCGGGCGCACGCTCATCGCGGCGTCGAGCAACCGCTGCCCACCCGGGTGCCGCACGACCGAGGTCCGGCCGTCGAGCACCACCACCAGCTCGTGCGGCTGCCCGGGGGAACGGACGGGCTCGACGGGGGAGGGGGGCGCGATCCGCGCCGTGGCCGCGGGCGCGGTGTCGCCGTGGAACAGTTCGGTGTGCACGATCGAGTCGTCGGCACTGTCCACACCGTGCTCGGCCAGGGTCCGCCGCGCCGCCTGCACCACCCCCGGCGGTCCGCACAGGAACCACTCGGCGACCCGACCCGGCTCGAGGGCGGTGGCGAGGTAGCGGGTCAGCGTGACGTGGTCGAGGCGCCCGTGTGAGAGGCCGGAGCCCGCGCGCTCGCGGGAGAACACCGGCACCAGCCGCAGCCGCGCCGGGTACCGGTTCTTCAGGTCGGCCAGTTCCTCGACGAACATCGCCGAGTCGACCGTGCGGCTGCCGTGCAGGACGGTGACGCTGCTGCGCGGCTCGACCGCCAACGCGGTCGCCGCCAGCGACAGCACGGGCGTGATGCCGGACCCGGCGGCGATCGCCGCGTAGTGGGCCCGGCGACCCGGGTCGAACGCGGTGGTGAAGTTCCCGACCGGGGGCAGCACGTCCAGGCACCACCCCGGCCGCAGCGACTCGGCGACATACCCGGAGAACCGCCCGCCCGGCACCACGCGCACCCCGATCCGCAACACCCCGTCGCGGCGCAGCTGTTCCGGGGTGGAGCACAGCGAGTAGGAGCGGCGCAGCTCCACACCGTCCACATACGCGCGCAGGGTGATGTGCTGCCCGGCGCTGAAGGCGAACACCGCGCGCAACGCGACCGGGACCAGGCACGTGAGGGCCACCGCGCTGCCGTCGGCGGCCGCCTGCTCGACGGCGCCGATCTTCAGCGGGTGGAACCGCAGGCTCATCCCTGCCCGCCGGGCGGGACCGGCAGCTCGTCGAGGTCCAGGTCGAACCAGGTGCGGTAGGCGGCCCGCACGGCGTCCTCGCCCACCAACTCCTCCTTGACCCGCTGCCCGTCCTCCAGCCTGGTCAGCGTGGTGCCGGTGAGGGTGACCTTGCCGGTGGGGGTGTGCCGGGAGCAGAACAGGTCGGTGAGGAACGGCGAGTCCGGCGCGTGCCGGAACCACCACACCATCGGTAGGAAGTCGTCGGTGTCGCGCGGGTGGGCCTCGAACCGGTACTGGTGCGCGCCGTTGCGGTGCACGTCGAGGTCGCCGTGCCCGGCGTCGGAGATCTGGTAGGTGCCCATCGGGTCCGGCTGCGGTTCGCGCGAGTCCAGCCGCATCGGGAACCGGGCGGCGCGACCGAACCCGACGTCGGCCAACCACGGGTCGGGGGAGTCCTCGGCGAGCACGCGCAGCACGTAGTGCCCGAGCAGCGGACCCGGCACGCCGCCGAGGACCACGCGGCCGCCGTGGACGGTCACCTCGTAGCCCAGGGCCTGCAGCAGCGCGGCGAAGGCGCCGTTGAGCTCGTAGCAGCCGCCGCCCCGGCGCCGCGTCACGATCTTGGTGTAGGCGTCGGCACCGATCTGGACCGGCTTGCGCAGGATGTAGTCGATGTTCTCGAACGGCACGCTCAGCACGTGCCGCTCGTGCAGGTCCCGCAGCGCCGCGCTGGTGGGCCGCGCGGGCCGCTTGGTACCGATGCGCTCCAGGTAGGCGTCCACCGCCGCCGGGGACAGGCTCATCAGTGCTCCTCGCCTTCGGTGCTCCGTGCCGTCAGTGGTCTGGGCCGTCAGTGCTCTTTGACGTGGTCGAACGGTTCCCGGCAGGTGAGGCAACGCCACAGCGCGGTGCAGGCGGTCGACCCGAAGCGCGCCAACTCCCGGGTGTCGACCGACCGGCACCGCGGGCATGCGGGCCGGTGCGGTCGAGTCCGGTGTGGACTGCCAACCCCGGGCGGACCGTCGACGACTTGTGGACTGTCGGGTGCGCCGGGCGACAGCACGAACAGCGGGAGCGACGACCGGGCGGGCGGCGGGGCGATCCCCACCGCGGTGAGCTTGTCGCGGGCGCTGTCGCTGACCCAGTCGGTGGTCCACGGCGGCGACAGCGCCGTCACGACCTCGACCGCCTCGGCACCCGCCGCGCGGGCCGCGGCGAGCACGTCGGCGCGGATCACCTCCAGCGCCGGGCACCCCAGGTAGGTGGGGGTGATCGTGACGACCACCCCGCCGTCATCGCCCGCGCTGACCCCGCGCAGGATCCCCAACTCGGCCAGGGTCAGCACGCGCAGTTCCGGGTCGGGCACCGCGGACACGGCCGCCCGCACCGCGGCGAGCAGGTCGGCGGTGCTCACCACCGCGCCCCGGGGTGGGCGCGGTGCACGCTCTGCATCTCCCCGAGCAGGTAGCCGAACCCCTCGGTGTGCAGGCCGACCCGGCCACCGGTCGGCCGCCAGTCGTCGTCGGGGACCACCAGGGTCGCCCGCGTCAGCACCGGCCGCACCAGCGCCGCCCACGGCTCGCGCAGCCCAGCCGGGTCGACCGGGGCCAGCGGGTCCGGTTCGAACAGTTCGTGGGTGAACGGCCAGAGCCCGTCCACGGCTGCCTGCGCGCGCCGCCGCGACTCGACCGTGCCGTCGCCCAGCCGCAGCGTCCAGCGGGTCGCGTGCTCCACGTGGTACTTGGTTTCCTTGACCGCTTTGCCCGCGATCCCCGCCAGCGTGGTGTCCGCGCCGGTGGCCAGCCGCTGGTACAGCAGGTTCTGGTAGGTGGCGAAGAACAGCAGCTTGACGACGGCGACGGCGAAGTCGGCGTCGGGCAACTCGACCAGCAGCGCGTTGGTGAACTCGCGTTCGTCGCGCTGGTAGGCCAACCGGTCCTCGTCGCGGCCCGCGCCCTCGATCCCGCCCGCGTAGGTCAGCAGCGCCCGCGCCTGGCCGAGCAGGTCCAGCGCGATGTTGGCCAGCGCGACGTCCTCCTCCAACTGCGGGGCGCACGCGCACCAGTGCGCCATCCGCTGCGCGGCGACCAGCGCGTCGTCGCCCAGGCGCAGCACCGAGTCGAACCGGGTCACAGGTGCTCGACCCCCTCGGGCAGCTCGAAGTGCCCGGGGTGGCGGAAGTCCTTGTCCAGGGCGGGGTCGAAGTAGGCGTCCTTGTCGTCGGGATCGGTCGCGGTGATGTGCTCGGCGGGCACCACCCAGATCGAGGCGCCCTCGCCGCGGCGGGTGTGCAGGTCACGGGCGTTGTGCAGGGCCAGTTCCGCGTCCGGGGCGTGCACGCTGCCCACGTGCAGGTGGGTCAGGCCGCGGCGGGCGCGGACGAACACCTCCCACAACGGCCAGTCCGCCGGTGCCGCGCTCACGCGGGTAACCCCTGCCGGGCCGCCGGTGCGCCCTGGTGCGCTGTGCTGTGCTGTGGTCCGCCGTGGTGCTTGGCGGCGTAGGCGGTGGCCGCCTCGCGGACCCACGCGCCGTCCTCGTGCACCCGCCTGCGGTGGTCCATCCGCTGCCGGTTGCACGGCCCGTGCCCGGCGACCACCCGGCGCAGTTCGTCCCAGTCGGGCTCGGTGAAGTCGTGGTGGCCGCGCTCGGCGTTCCAGCGCAACGCCGGGTCGGGCAGCCTGACCCCCAGGACCTCGGCCTGCGGCACGCAGATGTCGACGAACCGCTGCCGCAGCTCGTCGTTGCTGAACCGCTTGATCTTCCAGGCCATCGACCGGTCCGAGTGGGTGGAGCGGTTGTGCGGCGGCCCGAACATCGCCAGCGCCGGGTACCACCACCGGTCCACCGCGTCCTGGGCCATGGCCCGCTGCGCCGGTGTGCCCGCGGCGAGCACCCGCAGCGCGTCGAAGCCCTGCCGGTGGTGGAAGGACTCCTCGCGGCAGACCCGCACCATCGCCCTGGCGTAGGGGCCGTAGGACGAGCGGCACAGCGTGACCTGGTTGACCACCGCGGCACCGTCGGTGAGCCAGGCGAGCGCGCCGACGTCGGCCCAGGTGAGCGTCGGGTAGTTGATGAACGACAGGTACCGCTGGCGGCCCTCGTGCAGCGCGTCGAGCATCCACTCCCGACTGACCCCGAGGGTTTCGGCCGCGGAGTACAGGTAGAGCCCGTGCCCGGCCTCGTCCTGCACCTTCGCCAGCAGGATCGCCTTGCGCCGCAGGCTGGGCGCGCGGGTGATCCAGTTGCGCTCTGGCTGCATCCCGACGACCTCGGAGTGCGCGTGCTGGGCGATCTGGCGGATGAGCCCGGCGCGGTAGCCCTCCGGCATCCAGTCGGTCGGCTCGACCTTGTGCTCGCCGTCGATCAGCGCGTCGAAGGACGCCTGCCCGACGGCGCGGCGCTGCGGGCGGGCCGCGGCGAGCAGGTCGCGCTCGGCCGCGTCGACCTGCTCGGCGAGCAACTCGCTGCCGGGTGGTCGCTGCGCGGCCAAGTCGGTGTGCTCCACGTGCCCCTCCTCGCTGGCGGACCCGGGCGGCTGGCCCCGATCAGCATGGTCGGCGACCACCGCGGCCGCTTCTCCCCGATTGCGCAGTTGGCTTTGTTGGGCCGAATGTCGGCTACATTGTGCTCCGCACGGCGGCCAGATCGGGGAACAGCGGCTTGAACAGCGTCGCCCGCAAGTAGGCCACCCCGGTGGACCCACCCGTACCCGGTTTGTCGCCTATCATGCGTTCGACCATCTTCACGTGCCGGTAACGCCATTCCTGAATACCGTGGTCCAGGTCGACGAGGCGTTCGCACACCTGCGCCGCGCCGCCGTCATCGCGATATACCAGGGCCAGCACCTCCTGTATTTCCGGGGACTCCTCCAGTTGCCGGGTCACGTCCCGGTCCAACCGCTCCTGGGGAATGGCGTAACCGCGGGCGCGCAGGTAGCACAGGAATGAGTCGTAGATGCACGGCCTGTTCATCGCCGCGGCGAGCCTGCCGTACTCGGGGCCGTCGACCGGGTAGCGCTCCAGCACCCTGGCGTCGCGACCGCCCAGCGCCGCCTCCACCTCGCGGAACTGCGCGGACTGGAAGCCGCTGCCCGAGCGCAGCCCGGCCCGGAAGGTCAGGAACTGGCGCGGGGTCATGGTCTCGATGACATCGATCTGGGCGACGACCGCCCGGACGATGGTGTGGATCCGGTGCAGCGCGTGCAACGCGTGCGTGGTGTGCCCGCCGTTGAGTTCGTGTTGCAGTTTGGTGAACTCGTGCAGCAACTCCTTGAACCACAGTTCGTGGACCTGGTGCACGATGATGAACAGCAACTCGTCGTGTTCGTCGGTTGTCGGCCGTTGTGCCATCAGGATCTCATCGAGGGCGAGATACGAGGAATACGTCAGCACGGTTGTGTAATCGACAGTCACTACGATCCCCTCCGGGTGATGACGATAACGAGCCACGCCCGCAAAGGCTAGTCTGGCAGCATGCGGAGGAAAGCGGGCCAAGAGCGCATTCCTGGAGAAGCAGGCCCCCCGGGCCCACACGAGAATGTCCGGATGCCGATGAAGTACGAAGACGTGCCGGACGAGTTCAACATCGCCACCCATTTCGTGGACCGCAACGACGATGAGCGCACCGCGCTGATCACCGACAGCGGCCCGGTCGGCTACGGCGCGCTCAAGGTCCTGGTCAACCGCGTCGGCGGCGCGCTGCGCGAACTGGGGGTCGGTCAGGGGGACCGGGTGCTGCTCGCCCTGGCCGACGGGGTGGAGTTCGTGGCGACCTGGTTCGGCGCGCAGAAGATCGGCGCGGTCACCGCCGAGGTCTACACGTTCCTGCGGGCCGAGGACTACAAGTACTTCGTGGACTACGCCACCCCCGCCGTGGTGGTCGCCGACGCCACGACGCTGCCCCGGCTGCGCGCGGCCGGGGTGGCCCGGATGCTCGTCGTCGGTGTGCCGCAAGAGGACCTGCTCGACGGGGAGTCCCACTTCGACACCCTGGTCGCCGCGCGGCCCGACACCCTGACCGCCGCGCCCACGCGCAGCGCCGACCCGGCGATGTGGCGGTTCACCACCGGGAGCACCGGTGCGCCGAAGGCGTGCGTGTTGCCCGCGCGCAGCGCCCTGCTCAGCACCGACTGGTACGCCTTCGGCTCGCTCGGGCTGCGCCCCGACGACGTGGTGCTGTCGGTGCCGAAGCTGTTCTTCGGCTACGCCAACAACATGACCGTGCTGTTCCCCTTCGGCGCGGGCGCCACCGGGATCGTCTCCCCGGCGCGCGCGACCCCGGAGTTGATCTTCGAGCTGATCCGGCTGCACCGCCCGACGATCCTGGTGAACGTGCCGACGATGATCAGCGCCATGGTGCGGCACCCGGATGCCGCCGCGCAGGACCTCGGGTCGCTGCGGGTGTGCGTCTCCGGCGGCGAGGTGCTGCCCGCGGCGCTGCGCGCCGAGTGGATGGACCTGTTCGGGGTGGAGGTGCTCGACGGCATCGGCTCCTCGGAGGCGTTCCACGGCTACATCTGCAACCGGCCGGGCCGGGTGCGCCCGGGCAGCCTCGGCGAGGCGGTGCCCGGGTACCGATTACGGGTGGTCGACCGCGACGGCACCCCGGTGCCCGACGGCGAGGTCGGGCAGCTGGAGATCACCGGGGAGACGGTCGCGCTGCAGTACTGGCAGGCGCCGGAGAAGTCCGCCGAGACCTTCCCCCGCCCGCACACCGTGCGCTCCAGCGACCTGGTGGTCCGGTCCCCCGACGGCTACTTCACCTACCAGGGGCGCGCCGACGACCTGCTCAAGGTCGGCGGGATGTGGGTGGCGCCCGCCGAGATCGAGCGGTGCCTGCTGCGCCACCCGGCCGTGCGCGAGTGCGCCGTGGTCGGCTACGAGGTCGACGGGCTGACCAAGACCCGCGCGTTCGTCGTCGCCGACACCGCCGTCGCCGAGGACGCCGCGACCGCGACCGCGCTGCAGGAGTTCGTCCGCTCCGCCCTCGCCCCGCACAAGTACCCCCGCGACGTCCGGTTCGTGGCGACCCTGCCGCTGACCCCGTCGGGCAAGGTCGACCGCCAAGCGCTGCGCGCGCTGTGAGCACACGCAACGGGAACGGAGCCACCATGGCGACCACGCGTCGGGTGTTCGTCTCGGGCGGGTCGGGCGACCTGGGCGCCGCCGTCGTCGCCGACCTCGCCGCCGCGGGCCACCGGGTCTGGTTCCAGTACGGCTCCGACGAGCGCCACGCCGCCGACCTCGCGGCCCGGCACGGGGCGACCCCGGTGCGCGCCGACTACAGCGACCTGGCCGCGCTGTCCGACGACGATCTGCTGCCGCCGGGGGTGGAGGTCGACGTCCTGGTCTGCTGCGCGGGGGTGAACCCGGCGGCGGCCACGGTGCACGAGACCGCGCTGTCGGTGCTGCGGCACACCCTCAGCGTCAACCTGGAGAGCGCGTTCCGGTTGACCCAGCGCTGCCTGCCCGCGATGTTGGCGGCGGGCTGGGGCCGGATCGTGTACCTCAACTCGGTGTTCGGCACCGTCGCCGGGCCGCTCAACAGCTCCTACAACATCGCCAAGGCCGCCACGCACGGGTTGTGCCGCAGCGTGGTCGCCGACTACCCGGGCTCGGGGGTGACGGCCAACGAGGTCGTCGCCGGGCCGGTGCGCTCGCGGATGCTGGCCAGGATCGTCGCCGACCGCGCCGCGGCCGCCGACGTGACCGCGGTGCGCGAGCGGCTGGCCAGGCGCGTCCCGGCGCGGCGGCTGGCCGAACCCGACGACGTCGCGGCCGCGGTGCGGTTCCTGGTGTCCGAGGACGCCGGGTACGTCACCGGCTCCACGGTCACCGTCGACGGCGGGATGCTCAGCGTCGGCTGACCGCGACAACCGCACCCATCTATCCACATCGGACGGACATAGAGGACAGCCAGCGACACGAGGGGGAGTGGACATGGGGTCACCCACGGCGGCCACACGGTGGCGGCCCTACCGCGCGCAGGAGGAGCACGCCGCGGCCGTCGAGGCCGTGCGCGCGGTCCTCACCGAGACCGAGCTCGAGGCCGAGCGGCTGCGCAGGCTGCCGGAGCGGGCGGTGTCGGCGCTGACCGCGGCGGGCCTGTTCGCCGTGGCCACCCCCAAAGAAGTCGGCGGCTGGGCGGCCGACCCGCTCGCCGAGCTGCAGGTCTACGAGGCGCTGGCGCGGATCAACACCAGCGCGGCGTGGGTGGTCACCACCGGAAGCGTCTACACCTCGTGGGCCGCGGCCTACCTGTCCGACGACGCGGTCGCCGAGGTGTTCGGCTCCGGGGTCCCCGCGGTGGTCGCCGGGCAGGCACCGCCCAAGGGCCGGGCGAGCGCGGTGCCCGGCGGGGTCCGGGTGAGCGGCAGCTACACCTTCGGCAGCGGCATGAGCCACGCCACCTGGGTCCTCGGCGGGTTCACCCTGCCCGACCCGGACGCGGGCACCTGGGCGTTCATCGTGCCCAAGGACCGGGTGCGGGTGCTGGACAACTGGCACGCGCTGGGCATCGCCGGGTCCAACAGCGTCGACTTCGCGGTGAACGACCTGTTCGTCCCCGACGGCCACTTCTTCAACACCGCCAAACCGGTCCCGCTGCGCGGCGGGCCCCGCTTCGGCGTCCCGATCGTGGTCCAGGTGGCCGCCGCGCACTGCGGCGTCGCCCTCGGCGCCGGTCAGCGCGCGCTCGACGAGATCATCCGCCGCGCCGCCGCCAAACCCGACCTGGCCGGGCGCGGCGCCTTCCAGCGCGACCTGGGCCAGGTGTTCACCGCGCTGAGCGCCGCCCGCGACCACGCCGCGCGGCTGCTCACCGAGCTGGGCGAGCGGCTGGACTTCGGCAGCAGGCTGGACCGGCAGTTCATCCAGGAGCTCATCGCCGCGCAGACCCACGCCACCGACACCGCGGTGCACGCCGCCACCACCGCCTACCGGTACGCGGGCGCGCCCGCGGTGCGGCTCGACGACCCGCTGCAGCGGATCACCCGCGACCTGCTGGTGGCCGGGCAGCACAAGTTCGTCGCCGACGTCAGCTACGACGCGTTGGGGGGCACACTGGTGGAGCGGGACCGGTGAGCGGGAGGGAACAGGCCATGCACGACGGGCAGGACACCGGCGCCGGGGTCGATCCGCGGCCCCCGGTGCAGCGGGGTGGGGACTTCAACGTGGCGGCCCGCTTCCTCGACGCCGCACCGGCGCACCGGACCGCGCTGGTCACCACCGCGGGCACCACCAGCTACGGCGAGCTCGCCGCGCTGGCCTCACGCGCGGGCCACGCGCTGCGCGCACTCGGGGTCGGCAAGGGCGACCGGGTGCTGATCGCGCTGCGCGACAGCGTCGAGTACGTGGCGCTCTGGTACGGCGCGCAGAAGATCGGCGCGATCGTCGTCGAGCTCTACAGCCACCTCAAGCCCGCCGACTACCGCTACCACGCCGACTACATCGACCCCAAGATCGTCGTCGGCGACGCGGCCACCCTCGACGCGCTGCGCGCGGCCAAGGTGTCCGGGCTGCTGGTCACCGGCGTGCACCCCAGCGAGCTGGAGGACGGCGAGCGCCACTTCGACACCCTGCTCGCCGGGCAGCCCACAACGCTGCCGCCGGTGCCGATGGCCGAGGACGAGCAGGTGATGTGGAAGCTGACCACCGGCAGCACCGGCAGGCCCAAGGCGTGCATGGTGCCCGCCCGCGCGCCGTCGCTGAGCTTCGAGTGGTTCGGCCGCGGCGTGCTGGACCTGCGGCCCGACGACGTGGTGCTGGCGGTGCCGAAGCTGTTCTTCGGCTACGCCAGGGACATGGTCGCGCTGTTCCCGTTCGGGGTGGGCGCGGCGAGCATCCTGTTCGGCGAGCGCACCACGCCCGAGCGGATCTTCGAGCTGATCGAGCGCTACCAGCCGACGATCCTGGTCAACGTGCCGACGATGATGCGCGCGATGCTCACCCACCCCGGCGCCGCGCAACGGGACCTGAGCTGCCTGCGGATGTGCACCTCGGCGGGGGAGGCGCTGCCGCCGGAGTTGCACCGGCGGTGGCTGGACACCTTCGGCGTGGAGGTGGTCGACCTGTTCGGGTCTGCGGAGGTCTACCACGGGTTCCTGGCCAACCGGCCGGGGCGGGTGCGCATCGGCAGCCTCGGGCAGGTCGTGCCCGGGTACCGGGTGCGGGTGGTCGACGAGGCGGGTGAGGCGGTGCCCGACGGCAGACCGGGCCGCCTGGAGGTCGTCGGGGAGACCGCGGCGCTGGGCTACTGGCGGCACCCGGAGGAGTCCGCGTCGGTGTTCACCGACGCGCACACCGTGCGCTCCGGTGACCTGGTGCGCCGCGACGCCGACGGCTACTTCTACTACCTGGGCCGCGACGACGACATGCTCAAGGTGCGCGGGGTGTGGGTGGCGCCGACCGAGATCGAGAACTCCATCGCCGAGCACCCCGCGGTCAGCGGCTGCGCGGTGGTCGGGCACCGGGTCGACGGGTTGGTCACCGCGCTGGCGTTCGTGGTGCTGCGCAGACCGGTGGAGGTCACCGACCTGGGCGAGTTCATCCGGGCCCGGCTCGCCCCGCACAAGCGCCCGCACGAGGTGCGGTTCGTGGCGTCGTTGCCGCAGACCGCTTCGGGCAAGGTCGACCGGGCCGCGCTGCGCGCGGGCGCCTGAGTCAGCTCCCACGGCGCGGTGCGGGCAACACGGCCTCGGGCGGGAAGGACGCCGGGGTTGGGGGCGGGCCGGTGGGGCGGGTGTCCCTGCCGGAGAACAGGATCGGGAACAGCGCCGCGGTCCGCAGGTCGCCGCGCACCGTGAGCGAGCCCAGCCGCAGCGCCTCGGCGAAGTGGCCGCCGTCGCGCAGCAGCGCGTCGAAGGTGGGCACGGTGGTGTGGATGGCCGCGTCCGGGTTCTCGGTGTCGCCCCTGGCCAGGGCCAGGGTGCCGTCGACGACCTCGAGCCGGAACCGGTCCTGGCCCAGGTGCAGGCCCAGGGTGAGGACCAGGCCCGCGGCCGCGCTGCGGTCGAACAGCAGCCGCAGCGACAGCACGTGCCCGTCGGCGCTCACCGGCGCGTCCGGCGGCAGCGTGGGCGAGCGCAGCCCCCACCGGCCGAGCGCGAAGATCACCCCGTCGAGCCCGTGGCCCCAGTCGGTGAGCTCGTAGATGTGCACGCCCGTCGGCCAGGACAGTTCGCGCCGGTGCAGCACGCCCGCGTTGTTGAGTTCGCGCAGGCGTTGGGCCAGCACGTTGGGCCCGATGCCGGGCAGGCCCGCCCGCAGGTCGGTGAACCGCTTGGGGCCGAGCAGCAGTTCGCGCACCACCAGCAGCGCCCACCGCTCACCGATGAGGTCGAGGGCGTGCGCGGTGGCGCAGCCGTCGGCATAGGAGCGTTTCGGTGCCATGTCAGCGAGCGTAACCCCAGAATTCCGGTGAACCTTCTTCTTTTCTGCCTTTCCGGGCACGGGTGGACAACGGCGAGGACGGTCCGGATAACCGCGATCGCGGCTCGTCTCCTATTTACAACGTCCTTTGTAGGAAAAGGGATCGTGAACTCGCACGATCCTTTGCCCGCGGCGCCGGGCACCGCCGACCGGCGGTGGTGCCCGCGCTCGGGCGGGCGGTGGCGCGCTACGGCAGGGCCGCCCGGTCGGGCGGTGGCGGGGTCGGGAACACCCCCGCCGAGCGGGCCACCGCGGCCACCGCGGTGTCCACCCCGTCGCCCGCGCTGACCATCAGCGCCACCAGTTGCGCCTCGAAGCACCGGTCGGCGTCGCAGGGCTCGATGAGGTAGCCGCCGAGCTCCAGGGTGACCAGGCCGTGGGTGGCGATCCACATCTGGTGCGCGACCAGTTCGGCGTCCTCGGCCCGGAAGCGGCCAGCCGAGATGCACCGCTGGGCGCAGGCGACCACGTGCGCCAGGGTGTAGCGGCCGTGCTGGCGGTCCTGGCGCGAGAGCGAGAACCCGGCGTGCGATGCGGCGCCGAACATGATCGCGTACAGGTGCGGGTTGGCCAGCGCGTTGTGCCGGTAGGCCCTGCCCAGCGCGGCCATGTCCACCACCGGGTCGTCGGTGGCCGCGATCCGCCGCAGGTGCTCCTGCAGCCGGGAGAACCCCTCGTGCACGATTTCCCGGATCAGCCCGCGCATTCCACCGAAATGCGTGTAGACGGCCATTGTGGACGTTCCGGCCTCGGCCGCGATGCGCCGCGCCGACAACGCCTGCGGCCCGTTCTCGGCGAGCAGCCGGGCGGTGATCTCGACCAGCGCCGCCCGAATGTTCGGATCGGAACGGCGCGGGCTCATCCCGGTTCCCGCTCGCCGCGAAAGGGCTTTTCCACTCGTGCACGGTCCCATTCGGTCGATTCCCGACGCATCTTCGGCCGTGCCGTGTGCGCGCGGGTTCAGGCCCCGTCGGCGACGTGGCGGTCGGGCAGCCGCACCGCGCGCAGGAACGGGAACAGCAGCCACGGCCTGCGGCCGCGCACCGACAGCTTCCCGGTGAGCGCGGCCCGCACCCGGCTGACCCGGTGGAACAGCACCAGCACCATGGTGGCGGGCTCGAAGCGCACCCGGACGTCGACCGCGGTGGTGCCGGGCGGGGCGAGCGAGACCTGCCCGCGGTGCAGCAGCACCAGCGCGGGCGCGGTGTGCGCGGAGCGGAACTCGATGACGATCCGCCGCTCCAGCACGGGTTTGTCGATGTCGAGCAGCCCGCCGACGCCGTTGCCGACCATGCCGAGGAAGAACAGCTCGAAGAACAGCGCGGCGTCCTCGGCGCGCACCGCCCACGGCACGCCGATCGCCTTGGCGATGTCGTGGCCGTGCACGACGACCTCGTTGAGCAGGTGCGCCAGGGCCCCGGCCAGCGGCAGGCACGCGCCGCCGAGCCACTCCAGCGGCTCGTCCGGGTCGCGGTCCGCGGTGACCCGAAGGATCTCCGCGACGCCGGTGCTCAACAGGTCGGTGAGCACCACCGGGTCGCGTTCGCCGACGGTGGCCAGCGCGACCTCGTTGAACTCGCCGACCGTGTCGACGGTGATCGCGCCCAACCGCGCCTCGAGGTCGGGCACCGGCAGCGGTTGCCCGCCGGTGTCGAGCAGCGTGGTGTAGAGCCACGCCACCATCGCCACGTGCGCCGCGGTGTCGGCCACGGTCCAGTCCGGTGTGGCCATCACCGCCGGGTCCGGCGCGGCGCGCACCAACTCGCCGAAGCGCTCCCCGGCCTCCCGCAACGACCGCCGAACCGACGTCCACTGCTGCTCGCTGACGACCACGCGACCCCCTTCCCCGCTGCCCCAGGTGGCCGTCGTTATAGCAGTCCACCCGGCCCGGGTAGGGGAAAGCGGCTCAAGGTGCGCAATCGAGAAGATCCGTGGTGCGCCCCGGGGGGATCGGGGCGCACCACGGATGGGTGCGGCGGCTGTGTCAGGCCGAGTGCACGCGCACCGGCAGCCCGCCGCGGATCCGCAGCGACAACATCGGCTCGGCCACCACCTCGTACCCGGGGACGATCTCCAGCCGCAGTTCGCGGGCGAACATCGCGAGCACGAACGTCGCCTCCAGCATGCCGAGGTGGCTGCCGACGCAGAACCGGGGCCCGGCGCCGAACGGGATGTAGGCGTACCTCGGCCTGCCGCCGAGCTGGTCGTCGGCGAAGCGCTCCGGGTCGAACCGGGCGGGCTCGTCCCAGAACCCCGGGTGCCGGTGCAGCGTGTAGGGGCAGATCAGCACGTCCGAGCCCGCGGGCACGTGGTAACCGCCGACCTCGTCGTCGGCCTGGGCCTGCCGGGGCAGGATCCACACCGGCGGGTAGAGCCGCATCACCTCCTGCAGAACCATGTTCGTGTACTTGAGCTCGTGCAGGTCCTCGTAGACCGGGGCCCGGTCGCCGAGCACCCGCACCGCCTCCTCGTGCAGCCGCAGCCGCACCTCGGGGGCGTCGTCGAGCAGCCGCAGCGCCCAGCCCAGCGTGCTGGCCGTCGTCTCGTGCCCGGCGAGCAGCAGCGTCACCAGCTCGTCGCGCATCCGCTGCGCGGCGACACCGGGGTCGGCCTCCCGGCTGGTCGAGTCGATCAACCGGGTCAGCACGTCGTCGCCGTCGGGGCGCGGGTCGGCCAGTCGCCCGGCGACCAGCCGGTCGACGATCCCGGCCAGGTCGCGCTTGGCCCGGCGGAACCGCACCTGGTTGGCCAGCGGCAACCAGGTCGGCACCATGCTCATGGTCTCCATCTCGAACATGGCCTGGTCCTGCACGGCCTCGAACGAGTGGCCGATGGAGTCGAACGCGCCCAGGTCGGCGTCGAGCAGGGTGCGGCCGAGCACGCCGAGGGTGAACCCGGTCAGCTCGTGCAGCACGTCCACCGGGTCGCCGCCCTCGTGCGCCCGGACGCGGCCGACGAGCTTGGCCACCTCCTCGGCGACGACCCCGGCCTGCGCGGCGATCCGCTTGTGCTGGAACACCGGCTGGATGGTGCGCCGCTGCTTGCGCCACAGCTCGCCCTCGCTGGTGAGCAGGCCGTCGCCCAGCGCGCGGCGCGCCTGGATGTAGCCGATCCCCTTGTGGTAGTTGGCGCTGTTGTCGGCCAGGACGTGCTTGGCGTGGTCGGGGTGGTTGAAGAAGTACAGCTTCTTCGGGCCGATCGCCATCCGCACCGCGTCGCCGTAGGTGCTCGCCGCGGCCGACATCAGCCCGAGCCGGTCACCGGTGAGCTTGCGCAGCAGCCCGAGGGTCGCCCGGCGCGGGGGACCCGGCGGTGTCCGGGGGGCGCAGCCGTCGTCGGTCATGTCCGGACGGCCTTCTTCTCGCCCGCCTGCTCGAGCACCCGCGACACCGGGGTGTTGTTGTTGTCGCCGTCCCCACCGCCGCCGTTGCCGTTGCCGTTGCTGCTGTTGAGCAAGGCCGCGGTGCGCTGCTGGGCCTCGAACCGCTCCTTGGCCTTGGCGCTGAAGTGCAGCCCCCACAGGAACATGCCGCGGATGAGGCAGACGATCGCGGTGGCCAGGAAGATCCCGTACGGGATGTGCGCCACCATCAGCACGCCGTAGACCAGCGCGACGCCGCCGCCGAAGGCGAACTGGGCCGCCGGTTTCGACGGCGAGGTGCCGGGGTCGGTGATCATGTAGTTGGTGAACAGGATGAACGCGACCCCGGTCATCATGCCCAGCGCGGCGGAGATCGAGGTGCCGAACAGCCACCCGCGCAGGATCGCCTGCAGCGCGAACACCCCGACCCAGCCCATGATCAGCGGCATCCGGCCGGTCAGCTTGCCGTTGATCATGGTGCCGCCGAGCACGATGATCGCCGGGATCAGCCAGTCCACCCAGCCGCTGATGTGCTCGGTGAAGTGGTAGGGCGGGGCGATGCTGGCCCACGGGAACAGCAACAGGATGACCGTGATGCCGAAGTTGGACGGGTTCATGTAGTGGCGCAACCTGCCGCGCACCGGGGCGCGCAGCACCCACTTGGCGCCGACCGCGACGATCACGCCGAAGATCAGCACCCAGATCCGGTCGTTGACGTAGGTCAGCATGTTCATCGCGAGGCTGGTGATGTGCGCGGGGTAGAGGAACTCGCGCAGCCCCTTGGCGCCGCCGCCCGCGTAGCGCGGGGTCCTGCGCTCGGAGCGGGCCGAGACCCACTCCAGGCCGAGCTCGACGGCGTAGCCGGTGAGCACCGCCACGATCGGCCACAGCCACGGCTGCTCGAAGCCGAGCAGGGTGTAGCCGACGATGTTGAACACCGTGATCGACATCGCGAAGTTGCGCAGCGCGATGGTGACCTTGGGGTCGTGCCTGGGTGGGGTCTGCGCCGAGGTCGGCGCGGGGACCGGGGTGTCGGCCATGGTCACTTCTCCTTCGCCTGGGCGCCGAGCCGCAGCTCGTGCCTGCCCGGCTCCAGTCGCAGGTCCTGTTCCCTGAGTTCGCCGGAGCGGTCGCGCCACTGCAGGTGCACCTGCAGCGGTCCGCTGACGTCCTTGCCGAGTCCGATGTGGACCTCCTGGCTGCGCTTGCCGGAGTGCCCGCCGCCGCCGTCGACGCGGCCGAGGTGGCTGCGCCCGTCCGGGGTGGTGACCGTGACCTGCGCGCCGATGACCGGGGAGCCGGGGGCCGGGAACGCGCCGGTGTCGGCCGCGGTGTCGTGGGTGAGCACCAGCCCGAGGAACGCGCCGGGGTCCTCGGTCATGTTGCAGTAGAAGACCGGCTGGTCCCACTGCCTGGCGACGGCGAGGTCGAGCTTGCCGTCCCCGTCGACGTCACCGGTGGCGATGCCCCTGGTGGGCACCGGCACGTCCAGGCCGAGCTTGCCCGCGATGTCGGCGTAGCGGCCGGTCGCGGTCTTGGCGAACAGGTGCAGCCGCTGGTTGCCCGCCAGGTCGTCGCCCTTGGTCACGTTCGGCCACCAGTACGGGCTGTCGAGCAGGGTGTCGTTGGCGGTCGCGAGCTCCTGCAGCTGCGGCCACCGGTTGACCTCGCCCTTGACGAACCCGTTGGCCTGGGCGATCGCCAGCTCGCCGCTGTTGTTGAAGTCGGCGATCTTGACGTCCCAGCCCCAACCGGACCAGGCCGTGCCCAGCTCCCCGCTGCGCTCGTCGAAGGGCGCGCGGCCCTCGGCGAACCGGTTGCGCAGGTCGGCGCGGTCGGCCGCGGCGGACAGGTAGTGGAAGTTGCTCTCCTCGATGCCCCACGAGGTGGTGATGTTGCTGACGAACATGTCGTACATGCCGTCGCCGTTGAGGTCGCCGAAGTCCACGCCCATGCCCTTGAACGAGTCGAGGCCGACCTGCTTGGACTTGGGCACCACCGGCGAGCGGCTGTCCTCGATCAGCGAGAACCGCAGCCTGCCGGGGCTGGACTGGTTGTAGAGCATCCGGTCCGGGCCGAAGTCGTTGCCCAGGTACAGCTCGGGCAGCCCGTCGCCGTCGAGGTCGTTGGCCGCCGCCGACAGCTCCCACCCCCGCGAGACCTCCACCGGCAGTGCGTCCTCGACCATCCGGAACTTCGCCGTGGGCGCGCTGCCCGAGGTGGCGCCCTCGCAGAGGAAGAAGTAGTCCTCGCCGCCGTTGGTGGCCGCGGACATGGACCGGTTCATCTCCACGCCGCCGTCGAGCTTGTCGTTGAGGACCGGGCTGTGCGGGAAGTAGTTGGTGATGAGGATGTCGTCGTGGCCGTCGCCGTCGAAATCGGCGTAGGCGACCGCGTTGGTGTTCCACTGCGGACCGCGGTAGGCGGTACCCGGCAGGCCGCCGGGCACCAGCTCGGTCGGCACGAACGTGTCCGCGGCGAGCCCTGTCGCGTCGGCGCGGGTGAGGAACAGGATCGGGGTGCGGCCCCAGTAGTAGACCATCAGGTCGATCCGGCCGTCCTCGTTGAAGTCACCCGGCAGGCAGCCCATCGGCGCGATGTGCGGGTTCATCGGCAGCGGGGTCGGGTCGAGCACGAACTCGGTGTAGCGGCCGGTGTTGGCACCGGGCGCCGGGGTCACCACGACCTTGTCGATGCGCGGGTCGGTGAGGCACAGGTCGTTGGGCAACCCGTCGCCGTCGAGGTCGTTGAGCGCGATCGCGGCCCCCACCGAGGAGATCCACGCGTCGATGTTCTTGTACTCCTGGTTGACCTTGCGGATCTCCTGCTGCGGGAACCCGCTGGGGATCGCGACCGACATCGGGACGAACCGGTAGCCACTGGCCAACCGGTCCAGCTCCGCGGCCGAGGACGTCGGCAGCCGGGCGACGGTGAACGCGGCCACCACCAGCACCACCGCGAGGACGCCGGGCAGCTGCCTGCGCAACCAACCAACCGTCGTGGTCATCGATCAACACCTCCCAAGGGACACGAACTCACCGGTGATGCGCTGCCGCCAGCTCTCGTAGGCGGGGATGTCCCCGTCGACCGGCCGCGCGGGCCGGACGTCCTGGGTGAGCTTGGCGGCGTCGTGCGGGTCCATCGAGCAGAAGACCCGGGTCGCCAACCCCGTGTGCGGCACGAGCAGGTCAGCCCGGATCCGGGCCTCCGCGGCGAACGCCGAACCCTGGGCCAGCTGCGCGCGGTGCTCGCCCGCGCGCTCCCACAGCCCGCGCAGCTCCGCCTCGTCCGCGCCGCCCGCGTAGGTGGCGGCCAACCCGGTGCCCGCGTACAGGTCCGCGCGCCGCGACCGGGGGAACTTCTCGATCATCGTGGCCACCAGGGCGGCGTCGGTGCCGGCCACGAACCACATGGCCCGCCCGATGCCCTGGTCGATGGCCCGGTTCGCGTAGTCGCCCGGGTCATCGCCCGGCCACGGGAACCGCTCCTGGCGGTACTGCTCGTGCACGTAGCGGCGGGTGTGGAAGTAGGCCTGGTGGAAGCCGTAGCCGTCGAGCACCAGCCACCGCAGCAGCGGGTCGACGCCGGTGGCGCTCGGCCAGCGGAAGCGGGGCAGCCGGGCCATCGCCCAACCGACGCCGACGTAGGCCATGTAGTTGTGCGCCCCGCCGCGCCCGGCCAGGAACCCGGCGAGGTGCCCGCTGCCGCCCAGCGGGAGCCGGTCGCGCATCGTGAACGCCATCGCCGCGCCCTCGTAGGCGAAGCCGCGGAATCGGGTCGGCAGCGTTTCCAATTGGGTTTCCGCCTCGGCCGGTGTGCGCGCCTCGGCGGCGTAGGCGTACCCGGTGAGGAACATTCTGCCGACCGTTTCGAGCAACTGCTGCGCCGCCGGGCTCTTCTTGTGGAATCCACGCGTGTCGAGCAGCGTGGCCGAGACATTCGGGGTGAGGACGCGCCGTCTCATCGCGCGCCAGACATTCGCCAAGGTGTTCTCCTCCGTTAGCGCCCGGCTGTGAACGTCTCAAATCTTCACCGAACCACTAATAGAGCGGCTACTCCTGGCGTGCCTTGTGCGGCCATTCTCCGATTATCGTTCCGTATTCCCGACTACGTTTTTCGAATGCGGTCGCGGGCGCTCGGGTACCCGGTCGGCGCTGCTCGCGGCGGGGCGCGTGCTCAGGCGGCCACGCGCGGGGTTCGGGAATCGAAGCTCGCCAGGATCCGCCCGCGCCACAGCTCGTAGGGCGGTTCGGTGTCCGAACCGCCCTCGTGCACGGCCGTCTCGTCGGCGAGCGCCACCGCCCGCGGCACGGTCGTCGCGCCCAGCGCGGCGGCCGCGACCCCGGTGTGCGGCGGCACGAAACCGGCGTAGTCGCGGGCCTTGACCGCGAACACCATCCCCAGCGCCAGCTGGGCGCGGTGCTCGCGCGCCAGGCCGGGCAGGGTCGCGAGCTCCTCGGCCGGGCAACCGCCCGCGAACGTCGCCGCCAGCCCCACCCCGCTCCACAGGTCGGCGCGGCGCCCCGGCGCGAACCGGTCCACCGCGGCGGCCACGGCCGCGGGCCGGGCGCCGTGGATGAACCACAGCGCCCGGCCGATGCCCTGGTCGATGGCGCGCGGGAAGTACGCGGGGCAGTCCAGCCACGGGTAGGGCTTGGGCACGTGCTGCCCGTCCACCCAGCGCTCGGTGTCGAAGTAGGCCCGGTCGAAGCCGTAGCCGTCCACGGCCAGCCAGCTCATCGTCGGGTGGAACGGCGACCCGGTCAGCTCGGGCAGCACCCGCCGCCACAGCCGCCGGGGCAACCTGGCCATGGCGAACCCGATCCCGATGTAGGCCAGCGGCACGTGCGCGCGCCCCGGGCCCTGCAGCAGGTCCCTGGTCCGCGTCCCGCGCCCGCCGCGCATCGCGTCCAGGACGGTGAACGCCATCGTGGCGCCCTCGTAGGCGAACCCGAGCTGCTCCGGTTCGACCAGGTCGAGCCTGCGTTCCAACTCCCACTGCGAACGGGTGTCGATTCCCCATTCGAAACCGCAGATGACCGCCTGCGGAATGGCCTCGAGCCGCCTCGTGGCGGGCGAGGGGGTCGTCGGGAATCCGCGTTCGGTGAACGTCACCTCGGCGAGCGAGGGGGTGAGCAGAAGTCGACGAAGAGAACCGAGGGTGGTCGGCATGTATTTCTCCCACCGGGGTGCGCGAATGGGTACGCGCGCCCGGAGGCGGACGCGCGTACCCATGATGCGCGGCCCGATCACCGGCGGGCATCTCCCGCATTGCCGAGCGGGTTCGCACCGGCGAGTCCGCGCGCGCGGTATTCGCGGACAGCCGCGGCCGGTGGCCGAACACGACCGAGCCCCGCCACCGGTGGGCGCTCACCGGGTCCTGGCCGTGAGCGGGCTGGTGGCGGGGCTGCCGTGCGGTCGACACTGTCGTGCGTTGTTCAGTCGTGCGGCTGTGCGGTTGTGCTGCTGTGCGGTTATGCAGTCGTGCGGTGCGGTTGTGCTGCCTTGCGGTCGTGCCGTGCGGTTGTGCTGTCGTCGGGAATGGCGGCGGTGGTTCAGGCGCGGGCCGGGGTGAACTGGCCGGGCGCGCGCCCCTGGCCCGCGGGCCCGCGGTAGGCCTGCGCGATCTCCAACCAGTGCTCGGCCGCCGCGCCCTCGGCGCGCACGGCCAGGTCGCTGTGGTGGCGTCGGCGGGTGACCAGCAGGCAGAAGTCCTCCGCCGGGCCGGTGATCCGCTCGGTCGCGTCCTCGGGGCCGAAGTCCCAGCGGACCCCGGACGGGCCGGTGATCTCGAAGCGGAACGGCTCGTCCGGCGCGGTGGCGCCCCGGGCGAGGTAGCCGAAGTCCCAGGTGCGCACGGCGAACCCAACCAGGTGCCCGAGCCGGTCGCCGGGTTCGCGGCGCGCGCCGAGCGCGTCGGCGATGTCCTGGCCGTGCCCGAACAGCTCCATCATCCCGGCGGCGGCCAGCACCCCCGGCGGCAGCGGCCGCACCAGCCACGGCACGACCTGCTCGGCGGGCACCGCGGCGAGCGCGACGACGGCGCTCTTGCGCTCCTCGCGCCAGCGGTGCAGCAGCACCTCCGGCGGGTCGGCCAGGAACGGCCGCATCGCGTGCTCGACGTTGGCGTCGAAGTCGGGGCTCAACCGCGAGGTCAGCGCGGTGAAGGCCTGCGGGTCGGCGGCGGCCAGGCCCGCCATCCGGAAGGTCGCGGTGAGGTGGGCGACCTGGTGGGCGATCGTCCAGCCCGGCGCCGGGGTCGGCAGCGCCCACCTGGGCGCGTCCAACCCGTCGAGCAGCCGGTCGACCTGCTCGGCCTCCTGCTCCAGCGCGGCGAACACAGACGGCGGTCCGGTCATGTGACTGTCCTCTCGGGAGCGGTCGGATGTCCACAAGGGAGGTTCGCGGGCCGGGTGCGCCTTGGCCGCGAACAACTCCTGTCAAGGATGGCGCAGCACGGTCCCCCGGTCTTCTCCGTGCGTGCCCTCGGCGAGCCACTGCCCGGCCCGGCGCGCCGCGCTCAGGCTCGCCCACGCCGCCACCTCGACCAGCGCCCGGTCGTCGGCCCCGGTGTCGCGCACCCGCTCGACGAGCGCGTCGTCGACCTGGTAGGACGCCAACGCCGCCACCAGCGCGAACTCCCCGGCCGCCCGGTCCGGTTCGGGCACCGCGGCGACCGCGTCGCTGGCCCAGGCGCGGCTGGGCCCCGGTGGCTCGCCGTGCCACCTGTCCAGTCGTGCGCGCACCAGCTCGCGCACCGACGCGGGCACCGACCGCAGCCCACCCACCTCGATGGCCGCGGCCGCCCGCGCGAACGCGGTCGCCACGGCCGCGCTGCCCCGCGCCCACGCCAGGTCACGCGGCAGCGCCGCGTCCGCCAACAGCTCGGCGGGTTCGCGCCCGGCCCGCGTGTCGGCCAGGGTGAACAGCCCGAGCAGCCGCAACGCGGTCACGCGCGCCGAGGACGGCAACCCGGTGGGCACCGGCGATTCCGGCAGGAACAGGTTCACCATCCGGTTGAGGTAGTGGAAGGTCACCGCGGTCCCGATCATCTCCGCCGCCCACCCCTGGCCCACCGCGCCAGGGTGCCCGCGCGCGGTGTCCTCCGCCGTGCCCGCCCGCGCCCAGTCGACCGCCGCGAGCAGCACCGCGTGGTCGGCCTCGGTGCGCGCCAACCGCGAGTGCGCGCCGAGCGCGGAGACGTGCACGTCCACGCAGTACGGGCAGGCGTTGGCCTGCGACACCGCCATCGCGACGGCCTCCTTGGCCGCCCGGTCCACCGCCCCCGCGCTCACCAGCGTCTCGCGCAGCATGGCCCAACTGGCCGCCAGCACCTCGGGCGCGGGCGAGTGCAGGGCGATCGGGGGCGCGAGCATCCCGAAGTCGCGTTCGAGTCCCGCGTAGACCTCGGCGACCAGGCCGCGCGCCTGCGCGGGTGGCACCGGGGTGAGGTACCGGACCTGGTTGAGGGATTTCCGCAGGGCCTTGCGCACAAGTCCACCGCTCATGGTGTCCACCACTGTGGTCGCGGGCGGCCGCGCGCGGCGCACCCGGATGATCAATTACGAACAGGACTGTCCACAACGGTCACCTCGGGGGCCGCGCCGCGCTCGTGCGCGGTCGGGTCGGCGGGGACCGGTGGGGGGCTCGGCGGCGGGGACCGCTCAGCGCGCCGTGACCGGGGCGCTCGCCGCGTCGTCGGGCAGCGGGGCGCCGTAGCGGACGTCGACGCCGCGGGCGCGGGCGGCCGCGATGATGCCGGGCATGGCGCGCTCGGCGAGCGCGGCGATGGTGAGGGCGGGGTTGACGGTGAGCGCGCCGGGCACCGCGGAGCCGTCGGTGACGAAGATGCCCGGGTGTCCGCGCAGCTCGTGGCGCTCGTCGAGGGCGGAGGTGGCCGGGTCGTCGCCGATGCGGCAGGAGGAGAGCGGGTGCACGGTGTAGGCGCCGACGACGTCGTTGGTCCACGGCAGCACGGTCGCCAGGCCGTCGCGTTCGAGGATGTCGCGCACCTCGGCGTCGGCGGCCGCCCAGCCGCGCAGCGTGTTGGGGGTCGGGTCGTAGCGCAGCGGGCCCCTGCCGAGCATCTGCTGGGAGATGCGGTAGGCGTTGCCGGTGGGCGGGGGCGGGCCGAACACGCCCTCGTTGTCGTCCTCGGTCATCTGGAAGATGGTCAGCCAGGACCGCCAGCGGCTCAGCATCGCCTTCTTCTCCACGCCGAACCACGCCGGGCCGGTCGCGGTGGCCGCCTGGGCGAGGATCGTGCCCAGGCCGGGCGGGAAGTACAACTGCTCCAGGGAGAAGCGGGAGAACTCCGGCAGGGTCTCGTCGAGGCGGTCCCAGCTGGCCACGACCGGTCCCTTGCCGATCTGGTTGGCCTCGTAGGCGATGCCGTCGCCGCGGTCGAGGCCGAGGACCTCGCGCACCCGGTCCTCGTTGATCACCGCGGTGTTGAGGCGCTCGCCGTTGCCGGAGAAGTACTTGCCGACCGCGCTGGGCAGCGCGCCCAGGTCGGGCTCGGAGCGGCGCAGGATGATCGGGGTGGCCCCGGCGCCCGCGGCGAGCACCACGATCTTGGCGTCGATGGTCCCGCTGTCGGTGTGCACGCGGTAGTCGACGTCGTCGACCACGCTGTAGTGCACCCGGTACCCGCCGCCGTCGGTGCGGGTGATCTTCTGGACCTCGTGCAGCGGCCGGATCTCGGCGCCGTGCGCGAGGGCGCCGGGCAGGTAGTTCATCAGCAGCGACTTCTTGGCGTCGAAGCGGCAGCCCGCCATCATCCAGTTGCAGTTGGTGCACTTGGCCGCGTCGATGCCGACCGGGACCGGGTTGGCGGTGCGCCCGGCGTGGTCGCACGCCGCGGCCCACAGCCCGCCGGAGTAGGTGACCTCCGACCAGTCCTGGGTGCGCACCGGGATGACCCGCGAGACCCGGTCGTACCAGGGGTCGAGGGAGTCGCGGGTGATCGCGGCAGGCCACATCCGCCTGCCGATGCTGCCGTGGCGCTCGAAGGCGAAGCGGGGGGCGCGCGGCAGCGCGGCGAAGTAGACGACGCTGCCGCCGCCGACGCAGTTGCCGCCGAGCAGGCTCATGCCGTCGCCCGCGACGAAGTCGAACACCCGGGTGTAGGACTTGCCGAGCAGGTAGTCGTGGTCGAAGTCGGTGCCGCGCAGCCAGGGGCCGCGTTCGAGCACGGTCACCCGCGCCCCGCCCGCGGCCAGGTGGTAGGCGGCGATCGCGCCGCCGAACCCGCTGCCGACGACGACGACGTCGGTGCCTTGAGCGCTCGTCATCGTGGGCTCCCGGATGCTGTGGTGGACGGGTGCGGCCGGGCCAGCGCCCGACCGTAGGAGTAGCGCGGGAACCGCCAGAGCCCGTCGCCGTCGGGCTTGGCGAACCCCATGCTCAGCAGCCCGGGGTGGTTGGCGGCGAGCGCGTCGGCGGTGCTCAGGTGCGCCGCGGAGTCGTAGGCCATGTTGCTGAACAGGGCCAGCAGCACCCAGCCGTCCTTCTCCGGGTGCCCCGGCGTGGTCAGCGCCGCGACCAGCGCGGTGCGGTGCTCGAAGGGCAGCGCGACGAACGCGGGCACCCCGGCGTCGAGGTCGGCGGTGAGGTCGAGGCCGTGCGCCGCGGCGTGCGCGGTGGCGTGGCCGTTGAGCGCGGCGGCGAGCGGGCCCAGGCCCGCGGTGATGCCGGTCGCGGGGGTGCGCAGCAACTCCAGCGCGCCCGCCGCGACGGCGCCGCCGCCCTCGGCGGCCCCGGCGATCGCGCGGTCGTCGGGGGAGCGCTTCTGCCCGGGTATGATCGTGTCGGCGAACGCCTCCAGCGTCATGCTCTCGGCGGCGTCCGCCTGGGGTGGTGCCGGGTCGACCCGGTCGGTGTCTGGCGTGTCCGCTGGCACGTCGATCCTCCTGTTCGCAGGCGGGATCCATGGTCGAGCGGTCGCCCACCCTGGCGCATCTTCAAGGTTGCCGTCCCTTTTCCGCGGCGCTCTCGGCCAAAAGGCGGTGCGCCGCTGCGCCGCCCGCCGTATGGCCCAGTGGGCGACCGGCTCGCGCACGCGGTGTTCTCGAGCGAATTTCCCGGCGAACCGTACAGCGCGCGCCGCGCCGTCCTCGGTGATACCGCGAACGCCCTATCGGCGCATTCAATGCCCCCGGCGGTACCCGGCGGTCGATTCTCCACAATGGACTTAACCGCCGTATGGGTGGTTTTCCGATTGCTTGCGCACCTGGTGAA
Source organism: Actinokineospora diospyrosa (assembly GCF_024171925.1). Classification (GTDB taxonomy): domain Bacteria; phylum Actinomycetota; class Actinomycetes; order Mycobacteriales; family Pseudonocardiaceae; genus Actinokineospora; species Actinokineospora diospyrosa. Next base: position 255,937 of record NZ_JAMTCO010000008.1, read on the forward strand.
GGGCTGCTAGCTTGAGACCGTAGTCATGGTCTGTGACTGGGGGTGCGGTTTTGCGACGGACATCCTCCCATCAGCGCTTCGTCACATTCCACTGACATGCCACCACGGTGAACGCTTCGATTGTCGAAATGGTCACCGACGAATGTCGGAATGTCGTTGCAAGGTGCTTTCTATATATCGAGAGCGATGATGGGACGCCCATATGGAGGAATTTATAGAGAAAGCTGTCGGCCGTGTCATCGAGTGCATGCGGGAGAATTTAGGCGAGCACATCACGATCGATGACATGGCCCGGACCGCGATGTTCAGCAAATTCCACTTCTCCCGCGTCTTCCTGCGCGTCACCGGGGTCTCGCCCGGCCGGTTCCTCTCGGCGATGCGGCTGCAGGAGGCCAAGCGGCTGCTGGTGGCGACCTCGTTGAGCGTGACCGACATCAGCCACCGGGTCGGCTATTCCAGCGTGGGCACCTTCAGCTCCCGGTTCCGCGCCAGCGTCGGGGTCTCCCCGACCATGTACCGGCGGCTGGGCGGGTTCACCTCGCGGATCTGCGTGGACGGCCGCAGGCCGGTCGGCTCCTCGCGCCAGACCGACATCCGCGGGCACGTCCGGCCGCCGCTGGCCGGGCGGGCCGGGCTGGTGTTCATCGGGTTGTTCCCCGACCGGCTGCCGCAGGGCAACCCGGTGCGCTGCGCGGTGCTGAGCGGCCCCGGCCCGTACACGCTGGAGATGGTGCCGCAGGGGACCTGGCACGTGCTGGCCTACTCCCCGGCGATGACCGAGGACGAGTGCGACGTGGACGCCCGCCGGGTGACCGCGGGCGAGGTGACCACAGGCGGTGTGGGTGCCAACGGTGTCAGTGCAGGCGGTGCCGGTGCCTTCGGTGTGAGTGGCTCCGGTGTCAGTGCTTCAAGTGTCAGTGCCTCCGGCGGGGTGCCGCCCGCACCGGAGTACGACGGGTTCGTCGGTGTGCACGGGCCGTTGGTGGTGCGCGCGGAGATGGGTGCGCGGCCGGTGGACCTGCGCCTGCGCCCGACCAACCAGCTCGACCCGCCGGTGCTGCTGGCGGTGCTCGACCGGGAGCCGGTGACCGCGCAGGCCCAGCTGGGCTGATCGGGCGCACGTGGTCCCAGCGGTGTTTCGAGTCGGCCGGTGGCCAGGGGTAGTTCCCCGGCCACCGGCCGATTTCGCGTGCCCGGGGGTCGGCTCACGGCTGCCCGCTCGGGGGTCGGCTCACGCCTGTTCCGCCACCGGGTCGGCTCACGCCCAGGGCGCGGTGGGGTACCAGCCGATGATGTCGCGCCGCTCCAGCAGCCGCACGTCCCAGTACAGGACGGTGAACACGCCAGCGGCGATCAGCGCGACCGCGGTGAGCACGGCGGTGCGCCGGGGGTCGGCGGCCAGCCAGCGCCGGAGGCGGTCGCCGGTGGCCAGCACCAGGACCAGGAAGAGCACTGTCATGATCACGATGTTGCCCAGCGACTGCAGGGTGAACGCGGCCGCCCCGTAGAGCGGGTTGCCGCTCTCGGCGGCGTGGCGGAACATCTGCCGGAACAGCCCGAAGGGGCGGCCGATGAGGAACGCGCCGATCAGGGCGCCCATGAACACCATCGGCGCGTGCGGGAACCGGCGGGCGATGCGGGCGAACGGGTCGGCGACGACGCCGAGCGCGGCGAGCCCGAGGTAGACCATGACCAGGCCGATGACGCCGAACACGACCATCGATTGGATGGCGCGGGGGGTGAGGCCCGGGCCGGTGGCGGTGGCGAACTGCGGCATGGCGGTGCCCACGACCCCGACGAGCGCGCCGTAGGCGGCCGACACCGCGATCATCCCGACGGCCATCCAGCCCAGCGGCCGCAGGGCGCGCCCGAGCCGCGACCAGCGCCCGCCCGCGGTGCCCAGCAGCGGGGCGACCGCGCCGAAGGCGGCGATGTTGCAGGCGGTGAAGGTGCCCGCGACGCCGGAGGCGAAGGCGAACGCGATGCCCGCCGCGGCGCCCGCGATGGGGGTGGCCTTGGCGTCGTGGCCGAGCAGGGTGTTGGCGACGGTGTCGCCGATGGTGGCGTCGACGAACTCGGCGGACCAGATGACGGTGAGCAGGAACCCGGCCAGCGCGCTGAGCGCGATGACCAGGCCGCGGCGGCGGGGGGTGGCGGTGGTGCCGAACGGGGACGGCGGGTGCGGTTCGACCGGCGCGGCGGGGTCGCGGGTCGGCCTGCGGGTGGCCATGGGGGTCCTCCAGTCGGGCCGGGTGGCGGGGCGGGTGGGGGTGACATGGGAGTGGGCGGGTGGGGGGTGCGTGGGAGTTGGGCGGGTGGGGGTGCATGGGGGCCGGGCGGGCGGGTGCACGGTGTTGGGCGGGTGCGTGGTGGTGGGCGCGTCGGGACCGCGCGGGTGCGCCGGGGTGGGGGCGGTGGCGTCCGGTGAGCGCCGCCCGGCGAATGGCTGGTCGGGCTGCCACGAACGGACTAAAAGGCGTCGGCGGTATTTCGCGCGGTGACGAATTCGGCGGTGTGGATCGGGTCCGCTACGCGCATTCGGCGAGCTTTCGGGCAAGCCGATGGTAACAGTGCGCACCGGGGCCACCGGGTCGTGCCGTGGACAAGGTGAGCACGCTCGGAGATGACATTCCGGGGTGGTCGCTGGTCGGCTCGGCGGACCTGCCGCCGCACCGCCTGCCGCACGACCGGCCGTCCGGCGGTCCATTTCATGATTGTTTCCATAACGGCACCATTGAATTGTCGGCCATTCGTGAAATCACGGCGTTATGCGACGCCGCTGGTCGGAGTGGGTGGACGGCACAATCCGAGAAGAACTCGACAGTCCTTTCCGGCACGATTGGCTATCGACGGGCGATGGGTTGAATAAATGTGGTGTCGAGTGGAAGCGGGGAAAGGGTGACCGTGGAAGAGGTCGAGTGCTCCGGCGGGCGGGCCGCGCGTGACTCGCGGATAGCGGTCGTCGGCATCGGTGTGCGTTATCCGGACGCGGTGTCCCCGGCGCAGCTGTGGGAGAACGTGCTGGCCGGGCGGCGGGCGTTCCGGCGGCTGCCGGACGAGCGGATGAACCACGCGGACTACTTCTCGCCGGACCCGGCGGCGCCGGACCGGTTCTACGCGGCGACGGCGGCGGTGCTGCGCGACTTCGAGTTCGACCGGGTGCGCTACCAGGTGGCGGGCAGCACGTACCGGTCGACGGACCTGACGCACTGGTTGGCGTTGGACACCGCGGCGCGGGCGTTGGCCGACGCCGGGTTCCCCGACGGGGAGGGGTTGCCGCGCGAGTCGACGGGTGTGGTGATCGGCAACAGCCTGACCGGGGAGTTCTCCCGGGCGAACGTGCTGCGGCTGCGGTGGCCGTACGTGCGGCGGACGGTGGCGGCGGCGTTGGCCGATCGGGGGTGGGCGGCGCAGGACACCGCGGCGCTGTTGCGGGAGTTGGAGGGCCGCTACAAGGCGCCGTTCCCGCCGATCGACGAGGACTCGCTGGCCGGGGGGTTGTCGAACACGATCGCGGGCCGCATCTGCAACCACTTCGACCTGCGCGGCGGCGGGTACACGGTGGACGGGGCGTGTTCGTCGTCGTTGTTGTCGGTGGCGACCGCGGCCAAGGCGCTGGTCGACGGCGACCTGGACGTGGCGGTGGCCGGTGGGGTGGACCTGTCGATCGACCCGTTCGAGGTGATCGGGTTCGCCAAGACGGGGGCGTTGGCGACCGGGGAGATGAAGGTCTACGACCGCGGCTCCAACGGGTTCTGGCCGGGTGAGGGCTGCGGGGTGCTCGTGCTGATGCGCGAGGCGGACGCGCTGGCCAGGGGGTCGCGGATCTACGCGACGGTGACCGGGTGGGGGATCTCCTCCGACGGGCGGGGCGGGATCACGCGCCCGGAGGCGGGCGGGCACCGGTTGGCGTTGCGCCGGGCCTATGAGCGGGCTGGGTACGGGGTGGAGTCGGTGTCCTACTTCGAGGGGCACGGGACGGGTACGGCGTTGGGGGACGCGACCGAGATCGACGCGTTGTCCTCGGCGCGGTTGGCGGCGGACCCGGCGGCGCGACCGGCGGCGTTGGGCACGGTGAAGGGCAACTTCGGGCACACGAAGGCCGCCGCGGGGGTGGCGGGGTTGATCAAGGCGGTGTTGGCGGTGCACCACCAGGTGATCCCGCCGGGCACCGGTCACCACGACCCGCACCCGCGGCTGCTGGGGGACTCCGCGGCGCTGTACGTGCCCTCGGCGGCGGAGTTGTGGCCCGCGGACCAGCCGGTGCGGGCGGGGGTGTCGGCGATGGGGTTCGGCGGGATCAACACGCACGTGGCGGTGGAGCAGGCGCCGGGCAGGCAGCGGCGCGCCGCGGTGGGGCGGCGGACGGTGGCCCTGGTGACCGGGCGGCAGGACGCGGAGTTGCTGCTGTTCGACGGCGATGACCTGGCGGGGTTGCGCGCCGGGCTCGAGCGGGCGGCTGCGGTGGCGCCGCGGTTGGCGCAGGCGGAGGTGGCGGACCTGGCGGCGGAGTTGGCGCTGGAGGCGTCCGGGCGCCCGGTGCGGGCCGCGGTGGTCGCGACCGGTCCCGCTGACGCGGACCGCAAGCTGCGGGCACTGCTCGCGGCGCTCGACGAGGGCCGCGAGTCGGTGTTCGAGCCGCGCGAGGGGGTGTTCCTCGGGGTGGTGCGGGCGGCGCCGCGGATCGCGTTCCTGTTCCCCGGGCAGGGCTCCGGGCACGGCGGGGTCGGCGCGATCCGGCGCCGGTTCACCGTGGCGCAGGACGTGTTCGGCGCGGTCCCGGTGCCGTTGGGCGGTGACCAGGTGGCCACGGAGGTGGCGCAGCCGCGGATCGTGGCGGGGTCGCTGGCCGGGGTGCGGGTGCTGCGCGCGTTGGGGGTCGAGGCCGCGGTGGCGGTCGGGCACAGCCTGGGTGAGGTGACCGCGCTGGGCTGGGCCGGGGCGCTCGACGGCGCGGCGCTGCTGCGGTTGGCCGCGACCCGCGGTCGGATCATGGCGCGGGCGAGCCGCGGTGGCGGCGCGATGGCGGGGCTGGCGGCGGACCCGGAGCTGACCCGGCGGTTGGTGGGCGGCGAGGACGTGGTGCTGGCCGGGTTCAACGGGCCGAAGCAGACGGTGGTGGCCGGGTTGGCCGACGCGGTGGAGCGGGTGTGCGCGGCGGCGGCGGCCGAGGGGGTGGGCGCGACGAGGATCAACGTGTCGCACGCGTTCCACTCGCCGCTGGTGCGCCCCGCCGCCGAGGCGATGGAGCGGGAGTTGGCCGGGCTCTCGACGCGGCCGCTGACCAGGGACGTGGTGTCCTCGGTGAGCGCCGAGGTCCTCGACGTGGACACCGATGTGCGGGCGCTGCTGTGCGAGCAGGTGTTGCGGCCGGTGCGCTTCCACGAGGCGGCCGAGGTCGCGGTGACCGGGGCGGATCTGGCGGTGGAGGTGGGTCCGGGCCGGGTGTTGGCCGGACTGGTCGAGCAGATCGCGCCGGGGTTGCCGGTGTTGTCGGTGGACACCGACAGCGCGTCGTTGGTGCCGCTGCTCTCGGCGGTGGGCGCGGCGTACGCGGCGGGGTCGCCGGTGGACACGACGGTGTTGTTCGCCGGGCGCGCGTTGCGGCCGTTGCCGCTCGACGGCGGGTTCACGTTCTTGGCCAGCCCGTGCGAGGCGGCGCCCGACCTCGGTGATCTGGGTGATCTCGGGGCATCAGAGCAAGTGGTCGGGCAGCAGGTGGTCGGGCAGCAGGCGGTGGCGGTGGCCGGGGACTCGACGCTGGAGTTGTTGCGCCGCTTGGCCGCCGAGCGGGTGGAGCTGCCGTTGGACACGGTGCGCGCCGAGACGCACCCGCTCGATGACCTGCACCTGAGCTCGATCACGGTGGGGCAGATCGTCAACGAGGTGACCAGGGCGTTGGGTCGCCCGCCGCTGGTGGCGACGCCGAACTTCGCCACGGTGAGCCTGGGTGAGCTGGCGGGGCTGATCGACGAGCTCGCCGAGACCGCCCACGAGCAGGAACAGGCGGGCGAGGCGCCCGGTGTGGCGCCGTGGGTGCGCCCGTTCACCGTGACGCACGTGCCGTCCCCGCGCCCCGCGGTGACCGTGCCCGAGGGCGCCACCCGGTGGGCGGTGTTCGCCCCCGCCGGGCACCCGCTGGCCGAACCGCTGCGGTGCGCGCTCGCCGAGACCGGCGTGGGCGACGGTGTGCTGCTGTGCCTGCCCGCCAGCGGCGAGCGGCACGCCGAGCTCATCCTGGCCGCAGGTCAGGCCGCGATCACGGCCGGGTCACGGCTGGTGGTGGTGCAGCACCGCTTCGGCGCGGCCGGACTGGCCAGGACCCTGCACCTGGAGGCCCCCGCGGTGCCGGTGACCGTGGTCGAGCTGGCCGACCCGGAGCCGACCACCCCCGCCGGGGTGCGCGAGGCGGTGACCCGGGTGGTTGAGGAGACCGCTCTGAGCACCGGCTACGCCGAGGTCCGCTACGCGGCCGACGGCACCCGCACGGTCCCGGTCCTCGACCCCCTGCCTCCCGCGGCCGATGGGCCCGACGCGGTGGCGTTGACCGCCGAGGACGTGCTGTTGGTGACCGGCGGCGGCAAGGGCATCACCGCCGAGTGCGCGCTGGCCATGGCCGCTGACTCCGGCGCACGGTTGGCGCTGCTGGGCCGCGCGGACCCGGCCACCGACGCCGAACTCGCGGCGAACCTGGCGCGCATGGCGCAGGCGGGCATCGAGGTCCGCTACGAACGCGCCGACGTCACCGACGCCGCGCTGGTCACCGCGGCGGTGGGCAGGTTGGTCGCCGCGCTGGGTCCGGTGACCGCCGTGCTGCACGGCGCGGGCGGCAACGAACCCGCCGCGCTGGCCTCCCTCACCGACGAGGCGTTCACCCGGGCGCTGGCCCCCAAGGTCGACGGGCTGCGCGCGGTCCTGGCCGCGCTCGATCAGGACCGGGTCCGGTTGCTGGTGACCTTCGGCAGCATCATCGGCCGCGCCGGGCTGCGCGGCGAGGCGCACTACGCCACCGCCAACGACTGGCTCACCGAGCTGACCGTCGAGTTCGGCCGCTCCCACCCGCGCGCCAGGGTCCTGGCCCTGGAGTGGTCGGTGTGGTCGGGCGCGGGCATGGGGGAGCGGCTGGGGGTGGTGGAGGCGCTGCTGCGCGAGGGCATCACCCCGATCTCGGTCGACAACGGCATCGAGGTGCTGCGCCGGGTGCTCGCCGACCCCGCCGCCGGTCCGGTGCTGGTGATCAGCGGTCGGGTGGCGGGCCTGCCGACGCTGCGGCTGCCCCGCCCGGAGTTGCCGCTGCGCCGCTTCGCCGAGCGGGTCCTGGCCCACTACCCCGGCATCGAGTTGGTCACCGAGGCCGACCTGTCCTCGGGCAGCGACCCCTACCTCGACGACCACCTCCTCGACGGTGATCTCCTGCTGCCCGCCGTGGTCGGCATGGAGGCCATGGCGCAGGTCGCCGGGGTGCTCACCGGCCACGAGGGCGCGCCGCTGCTGAGCGAGGTGGTCTTCGCGCGACCGGTCGTGGTCCGCCCCGGGTCCTCGACCACCATCCGGATCGCCGCCCTGCTCACCGGCCCCGGCACGGTGGAGGTCGTCATCCGCAGCGCCGACACCGGGTTCGGCGCCGACCACTTCCGCGCCACGCTGCGCTTCCCGCGCACCGACCCGGTCGAGCCCCCTGGGCACGGCGACCGCAAAGCCCGGCTGCTGCCCCCGGTCGCGGTCGACCCGATCACCGAGCTCTACGGCGGGTTGCTGTTCCAGGGCAAGCGGTTCCAGCGGCTGCAGGCCTACCGGCTGGCCGGGGCGCGCCGCGCGGTCGCCGAGATCGCCGCGGGCGGGCAACCGTCCTGGTTCGCCCCGTTCCTGCCGCAGACCCAGGTCCTGGCCGACCCGGGCACCCGCGACACCGCCATGCACGCCATCCAGGCCTGCGTCCCCGACGCGACGCTGCTGCCGCAGCGGGTGGACCGGCTGTACCTGGCCGAGCGCGCCGCGCAGGACGTGGACTACGTGGTCCTCGACGCGGTGGAGCGCGCCCAGGACGGCGACAGCTACACCTACGACCTGGACGTGCGCACCCCGACCGGGGAGCTGGTGGAGCGCTGGGAGGGGCTGACGCTGCGCGCGGTGCGCCACCGCGACGGGTCCGGGCCGTGGGTGCCGTTCCTGCTGGGGTCGGTGCTCGAGCGCGCCCTGGAGCGGGTGCTCGGCGGGACCCGCGCCGTCGTGGTCGACCCCGACACCGACGCGCCCGCCGGGACCTCGGGGACCGACGCGCGGCGGGCGCGCACCCAGCTCGCGGTGAGCCGGGCACTGGGGGAGCCGGTGACCGTGCGCCACCGCCCCGACGGCAAACCCGAACTGGTCGACCTGGCAGGCATGGCGGCGGCGGCCGCGCCGACGGTGTCGGCCGCGCACGGCGCGGGCCTGGCCGTGGCCGTGGTCGGCGCGGGCCGATTGGCCTGCGACGTGGAGCCGGTCCGCGAGCGGGATCCACGGGTGTGGGCGGAGCTGCTGGGTGCAGCGCAACTGCCGGTGCGCGACCTGCTGGCCGCCGAGGCGGGTGAGGACACCGCGACGGCGGGCACCCGGGTGTGGTGCGCGCTGGAGTGCCTGCGCAAGTCCGGCGCCACGACCCAGGCGCTGACCCTCGATCGGGTCCACGGCGACGGCTGGGTGGCGCTGTCGGCCGGTGACGCCGTGATCGCCACCTGGGTGACGACCGTGCTGGGCGAACCGGATCCGGTCGTCTTCGCGGTCCTGGTCGGGAAGGAGCACTGACATGCCGGACTTCTACGAGATCCGCCACACCGTCGGCTTCGAGGAGACCAACCTCGTGGGCAACGTCTACTACGTCAACTACCTGCGCTGGCAGGGCCGCTGCCGGGAGCTGTTCCTGCGCGAGCACGCCCCCGGGGTCCTGGAGGAGCTGCGGGCGGACCTGAAGCTGTTCACCCTGCGCGTGGAGTGCGAGTTCTTCGCCGAGATCACCGCCTTCGACGAGCTGTCGGTGCGCATGCGCCTGGAGGAGCTGGCCCAGACGCAGGTGCAGTTCAGCTTCGACTACGTGCACCTGCGCGAGGGGGTGGAGGTGCTGGTGGCGCGCGGCAGGCAGCGGGTGGCGTGCATGCGCGGCCCCAACACCGACACCGTGCCCACCCGGGTCCCCCGGGAGTTGCGGGAGGCGCTGGCGCCGTACGCGGCGGGCACCCGGGTGGCCACCACCTCGGCGGCGGGGGCCTGAGATGACCAACAACGGCGCGAACGCCGCCGCCCTCGATACTGCTGCTCTTGATACTGCTGCTCTGGGTGCCGAGGTGGAGCCGGTGTCGCTGCGGGAGGTCATGTCCCGCTTCGCCACCGGCGTGACGGTGCTGACCGCGGGCGGGCCGGACGGGCACGGCATGACGGCCAACGCGTTCACCTCGGTGTCGCTGGACCCGCCGCTGGTGCTGTGCTGCGTGCGCAAGACCGCGCGGATGCACGACGCGATCGTCGGCGCGGGCCGCTTCGCGGTGTCGGTGCTGGCCGCCGACCAGCGCGAGCTGGCGACCTACTTCGCCGACCGGCGCCGCCCGGCCGGGATGGCCCAGTTCGACGCGGTCGGCTGGGTGCCCGGCCCGCGCACCGGGGCACCGCTGCTGGCGGGGGCGCTGGCGTGGCTGGAGTGCGAGCTGACCGAGTCCTACGCGGGCGGCGACCACACGGTGTTCCTCGGCCGGGTCCTTGACCTGCGGCGCGGCCGGGCCGGGCGGGCGCTGGTGTTCTACGGCGGCGGTTTCCACCAGGTCGGTGCCCCGGACCCCGCGGGTCACCCGGGCCGCTGAGCGAGCGGGAGGTCAGTGATGTTGGTGAGCGTGACCGGGGCGACCGGGTTCCTCGGCGCCCACGCGGTGGCCGCGATCGTGCGGGCCGGGCACCGGGTCCGGGTGCTGGTGCGCGAGTCCGCGCCGGTGGACGCCCGCGTCGCCGCCGCGCTGGACCCGCTCGGGGTGGACCCCTCGGCGGTGTGCGTCGTCGCCGGGGACGTCACCGACCCGGCCCGGGTGGCCGGGCTGGTCCGCGGCGCCGACGCGGTGCTGCACGCCGCCTCGGTCTACTCCTTCGACAGCCGCGACCACCGCGCCGTGGCCGCCACCAACGCGCGCGGCACCGAGGTGGTGCTCGGTGCCGCGCGCGCCGCGGGGGTCGGCCGCACCATCCACGTCTCCAGCGTCGGCGCGCTGCTCCCGGCCCGGGGTCGGCCGCTCGACGAGGACAGCCCGCTCGGCGCGCCGCGGGAGACCTACCTGGCGAGCAAGGCCGCCGCCGACGCGATCGCGCGCCGCCACCGCGCCGACGGGGCCCCGGTGCTGATCAGCTACCCGTCGGCCCTGATCGGACCGCACGACCCGCGCCTGGGTGACCAGAACGCCCGGGTCCGCAACGCCCTGCGCGGGCTGATGCCGATCTGGCCGACCGGCGGCATCCCGGTCGGCGACGTCCGCGACACCGCCGAACTGCACGCCACCCTGCTGTCCACACCCGACACCGCGACCGGGCGCCACTTCGGACCCGGCCACTACCTGTCCACCCGGGAGTTCATGGCGGTGCTGCGGGAGGTCACCGGCAGGCGGCTGCCCGCGGTGCGGCTGCCCGCGCGGGCGATGCTGCCGCTGGGCGCCCTCACCGGGGCGCTGCAGCGGGTGTGGCCGTGGCACATCCCGGCCGAGTACGGCGCGATCTACACCTGCGCGTGCGCGAGCGCGGTGTCCGACACCGCCGACACCGCCGGTGTCCACCCGCGACCGGTCACCGAGACCTTCCGCGACACGGTCCGCTGGCTGCACCGCGACGGCAGGCTCACCGACCGCCAAGCGGGCGCGGTGGGCCGTGAGAGGACGGAGGTGAGCCCGCGATGAGCACCGAGTTCCTGGACACGCAGTCCCTGAGCACCGAGTCCCTCGGCCGCGGCGCGCTCGACGGCCGGTTCGACTTCACCCCGGTCGAGGTCGCGCGCCCGCACGCTGGCCACCGTCCCCGCCCGCCAGCCGCGCCAGCCGCGCCCACCCGGTCGATGGCGCGGTTGCGGGCCGAACGCGACCGGGTCCACGCCGCCGCCACCGCGGGCGGCGACGCGCGCGGGCAACGCGCGCAGGGCAAGCTGACCGCCCGCGAACGCCTGGACCTGCTCCTCGACGACGGCTCCTTCCTGGAGGTGCAACCGCTGCGCCGCAGCGTCGTGGGCAACCTCAAGACCCCCGGGCCGGGCCCGCACACCGACGGCGTGGTCGCCGGGTCGGGCACCGTCGACGGGCGCCGGGTGTTCGTCTACGCGCAGGACTTCACCATCCTCGGCGGCTCCCTGGGCGCCGCGCACGCCGCCAAGATCCACCGGGTGATGGACCTGGCCCTGGCGACCGGGTCCCCGATCATCGGCCTCAACGACAGCGGCGGCGCCCGCATCCAGGAGGGGGTGCCCGCCCTCGACGGCTACGGCGGGATCTTCCGCAGGCAGGTCGCCGCCTCCGGGATCGTCCCGCAGATCAGCGTGGTGCTCGGGCCCTGCGCCGGGGGAGCGGCCTACTCACCGGCCCTGGCCGACTTCACCTTCATGGTCCGCGACACCGCCCGCATGTACCTGACCGGCCCCGACGTGGTGCGCGCGGTCACCGGGGAACGCGTCGGGCACGAGGAACTGGGCGGCGCGGACGTGCACGGCACCCAGTCCGGGGTCGCCACCTTCGTCCACGACGACGAGGAGTCCTGTTTGGACGATGTGCGGTACCTGCTGTCGTTGCTGCCCGCCAACAACCTCGAACGCCCCCCGGCCGCCGCGCCCACCGGGGCGGGCGCGCAGCAGCGCCCCCGCCTCGCCGAGATCGTCCCACCCGAACCGAACCGGCCCTACGACATGCGCGCCGTGCTCGCCGAACTCGTCGACGACGAGGACTACCTCGAGGTCCACCAGGGGTGGGCCGCCAACATCGTGTGCGCCCTGGGCCGCATCGACGGCGAGGTCGTCGGCGTCGTGGGCAACCAACCGATGGTGCTGGCCGGGGTGCTCGACGCGGCCGCCGCGCAGAAAGCCGCCCGGTTCGTGCGGTTCTGCGACTCCTTCGGCATCCCCCTGCTGACCCTGGTCGACGTGCCGGGGTTCCTGCCCGGCACCGAGCAGGAACACGGCGGGGTCATCCGCCACGGCGCGAAACTGCTCTACGCCTACTGCGAGGCGACCGTGCCCCGCGTGCAGGTGATCGTCCGCAAGGCCTACGGCGGCGCCTACATCGTCATGGACTCCCGCTCGATCGGCGCGGACCTGTCGCTGGCCTGGCCCACCAACGAGATCGCCGTCATGGGCGCCGACGCCGCCGTGGACGTCCTCTTCGGCAAGGAACTCGCCGCCGCGCCCGACCCGCGCGCGGCCCGCGAAGCCCGCCTCGCCGACTACACCACCGAATTGCTGCACCCCTACTACGCGCCCGAACGCGGCCTCGTCGACGACGTCATCGACCCGGTCTGGACCCGCGCCGCCGTCGCCGGGGCCCTGGCGATGCTGCGCGACAAACGCGGCCACGCGCCGCAGCGCAAGCACGGCAACGTGCCGCTGTGAAGGGACACGGCTGCGCATCCTCGGAGAAGACCACGCGCCCGCGGGCTGGATACCTTCGGTTCGCGTCCGACCGAACGGCAGGGGAGTGTCCCGGGTGATCCAGCGACTGGTGCCGAACAACATCGCCTACGGGCACGTCCGGGAAACCGTGACCGCCCTGCTCACCGAGAACCCCGACCTCGCCGACACCCCCGTGCCCGCCTGCCCCGGCTGGACCGCCCGCGACCTGTTCGCCCACCTCGTCGAGGTCTGCGACCACGCCATGGGCCAACTCACCGGCACCCCCCGCATCCCCCCGTTCACCGCCAAGGGCATGGACATCCCCCAGATCGCCCAGGCCTGGGCCGAGCGCGCCGAGGAAGCCGACCGGCTGCTCGCCGACGGCGGCGGCCGACTCGGCCGCGTCGGCGTCATGGACGCCTTCACCCACGAACTCGACCTGCGCTACGCCCTGGGCCTGCCGCTGCCCATCGACACCCACCCGGCCGTGCCGCGCGCCTTCGACGTGGTGATCAGCGGCCTGTCCGCCTCCATCACCACCCACGACCTGCCCGCCCTGCTCGTGCGCACCCCCACCGAGACCTGGATCGCCGGCGAGGGCGACCCGGCCGCCACCCTCAGCGGCGACCGCCTCACCATCTACCGCGCCCTCGCGGGCAGGCGCGCCCCCGCGGCCATCGCCGAACTCGACTGGACCGGCGACCCGCACCGCTGGATCCCGGCGTTCACCTGGGGCCCGTTCGCCCCGGCCACCGCGGCCCCGGAGTCGTGACACGCGCCGTGCGGATGCGCGAGCTCAGCGACGAGTCCGGCGTCCCGGTCGCCACCATCAAGTACTACCTGCGCGAAGGCCTGCTCGCCCCGGGCGAGCGGACCGCCCCCAACCAGGCCACCTACGCCACCGCGCACCTGGACCGGCTGCGACTGGTCCGCGCCCTGGTCGACCTGGGCGGGCTCTCGATCGAGGCGGTCCGCGCGGTGCTGGCCGCCGTGGACGACCGCAGCCCGCTGCCCGAGGTGCTGACCGCCGCCCACCGCCGCTTCCCCGGGGTCCGCGCGGCCACCGGCGACGACCACGCCTGGGCCATGACCCGGGTCGACCACCTCGCCCGCACCAGGGGCTGGCGGGTCGACCCGGGCGACGAGCTGACCGACGCGCTGGTGACCCTGCTGTGCGCGCTGCGCGCCACGGGCCTGCCGACCCGGTTGAGCACCGTCGAGGCCTACGCCGCGGTCGCCGAGGCCCTGGCCACCCTCGATCTCGACGTGCTCGACGACCCCGACGCCCCGCGATGGGCCCCGGCACTGGTCACGACCCTCGGCGATCCTCTGGTGGCACTACTGCGCGCCTTGGCGCTGCGCAACAGTGCCTTGGCGCTGCGCAATACGCACGACGCCCAGCACGTGATCGGCGAACACCGGCCACACCTCGCGCGGGAACCCGTGCCCCAGGCCGTCGACGAGCACTAGTTCGGCGCCCGGGATAGCCGCCGCCGTCGCGCGACCGCCCGAGACATCGCACATACGGTCCTCGGTGCCATGGATCACCACCGTCGGCAGTTGGAGCCCGCGCAGCTTCTCGGTGCGGTCACCCGAGGCCAGCACCGCCACCGACTGCCGCAGCATCCCGGTCAGGTCGAACCCCCGGTCGAACACCCGACCCGCCCGCTCCGCCGCACCCGCCTCGTCGAAGGCGAACCCGGGGGAGGACACCGCCCGCAACGCCGCCACCTGCCACCGCACGAACTCCGCCCGAGTCCCCGGCGGCGCGCCCACCGCGCCCAATGCCCGCAGGTCCGCCTGCCCCACCGCCGGGTCCCCGGTCGTGGACATGATCGAGGTCAACGACAGCACCCTTTGTGGGAACTCGACCGCCACGGTCTGCGCGATCATCCCGCCCATCGACGCCCCCACCAGGTGCACCCGCTCCAACCCGAGCCGGTCTACCAAACCCACGGTATCGGCCGCCATATCCGACAACGTGTAGGAAGCGGACGAGAAATCACCGGCCATCGCCGCCCGCAGATCCGGCTCCGGACCGTTTTCCACCCGCGACGACCGCCCGGTGTCCCGATTGTCGAACCGGACCACGTGCAGGCCGCGCGCCACCAGCTCCGCGCAGAACCCCTCCGGCCAGTTGATCATCTGCGCACCCCCGCCCATCAGCAGCAACACCGGCGGGTCGGCGGGATCCCCGAACCGCTCGAACGCCACCGTGATACCGGCGGGACCGACATCGCGCACCATTTCCTCAGCCATCGCACCCCATTCGCGAGAAGAGGACGACAACGTAACACGAAATAGGCCCAAGAACCCCGATGTAAATGGCGGACAATGCCTCGGATAAACTCGGCATGGGAGCAAGGAAGAAAGCCAGTTCCTTTGTGCGGGCACCACCGACGCCCCGCGCCCGTGCCCCGGGGTCAGGAGATCGGCTGGGCGCCCTTCTTGACGACCACCGCGAGTTCCTTGGCGAATCCCGGTTCCAGGCGGCCCTTGTCGTTGAGCGCCCGCAGGATGCCCGCCCGGAACACCCGGCTGAACTCGCTGTAGTTGGTCAGCACCGGCCGCACGCGGGCGCCCTCGACGGCCTTGCGCAGCTCGTTGCGGTCGGGTCGGCGGGCGTGTTCGTAGGCGAAGTTGCGGGTCGGGGCGAACCCGCCGACCTCCGACAGGATCAGCTGGCTGGACTTGCTGGTCAGGAACTGGATGAGTGCCTGCGCGGCCCGCGGTTTGTCGGAGTTCGCCGAGATCGCCAGGTTCTGCCCGCCCAGCGCGCTCGAGGTCGGCGGGGCGGCCACGCCGAACTCCACCTGGTCGCCGATGTCGTCGCGCGCCACCGGCCAGTTGCGCAGGTACAGGGTCCTGCCCTCGCGGAACGCCTTGGTCGCGCCGGTCTCGGTGGAGTCCTTGGCCTCCTCGCCCTCGGTCAGCACCAGGTCCGGGTCACTCGCGGCGACGGCCAGCTTCTCGATCGCGCGCAGGTCCTCGCGGCTGAACGCCACCTCGGTCTCCTCGGCGTTGAGCGACACCTCCCCGTTGGGCGCGACGGCCTGCCCGCCCGCAGCCCACATCGCCTCCAGCGCGGTGACGGTCAGCATCTCCTCGTTGGCCAACTGCGCCGCGTTCGCCGCCACCACCGTGGGTGTGCTCTTGCGGGCCGTGGCGAGGGTCTGCTTGGCGCTGGGCCCGAAGTAGTCGTCCCACGTGCGCGGCGGCCCGACACCGGGGATGTCGCTGCGGTAGAAGAACAACCCGGCGTCGGTGTTGAACGGCAGCGCCCACAACTTGTTGTCCACCCGGCAGGTCTCCATGACCTTGGGCATGAAGTCCGCCTCGCCACCGGTGGCCAGCGCCTCGTCCAGTTCGCTGATGTAGCGGGCCTTGGCGAACTGGGCCATCCACACCACGTCCAACACGTACACGTCGGCGTCGTGGCGCCCACCCGGGCGGGCGTCGTTGACCATCCGCGCGTACTGCTGATCGGGCTCACCGGGGACGTAGACCGTCTCGATCGGGTTCTCCGGGTGCAGGCTGTCCCACTGCTTGAACAAGATCGACCGGGGGTCGTTGGAGCTCTCCCCGAACCCGGTCATCACCAGGATCCGGCCCCGCTCCAACGCCACCGACTCCGGCCGGAACACGAACCCGACACCCGCGATCACCAGCACCACCACCGCCATCACCACCATCCGCGACGGCCGCCGCAACAACCGCGGTATCCACGAAACCACGGCGTTGGCCACGGGGGAGTTGCCCCGCCAAACATCGCGCACGAACTGCGCCAACAGGTTCGTCGCCACCCCGGCGGCCAACATCGACACCCCGGTCAACGCGAACACCACACCGGAGAACCACGAGTCCGGCCACCCCACGGTCGCCACGAGGATCGCCGAGGTCCCCGCGAGCACCAGCGCCAAGATCACCACGATCGAGATCACGACCACCCGGGCCCGCAGGCTCGGTCTGTCCCCAGGCTCCACCACCGTGCGCCTCCCCGGCTCCGATCGGCAGGAAAGGATTGTGCTCGCCGAAGTCGATCACCGGGCAGCACTGGCCGAAACTCGCCGACCCCACACGCCCAATGTGATCACCGCAGGGAATCAGCCCTTGTGGCCGCCCACCAGGCGGTGGTGAACCCGGTCGAAAAACGCCGTCTTCGACCGCGTGTAGGCATCGTTGCCCTCGTCGCGAGCGTGGACACGGGTGAGGTCGCGCTTGGTGCGCTCGTACTCCGCCCGCAAACCCGCGTCGACGCGCAGCAGATCACGAAAGCCCCGGGTCAGGCTCCACCACGGAGACCCGATCTCGCGGACGTGCAGGATCGACCGGCACCCGGGATCCCCCGACGCGAACAGGCGCTTGCCCCAGGACGCGCCCGGGTCGGGCCAGTTGCGAACCATGTCGGTCAGCACCCCGGGGGAGTCCGGCACCTGCCGGGCGACATCGACGAACCCCGCCGCGAGGACGGCGTCGCACAGACCGGCGACCTCGTCGAGGGACGGCACACCGAGCTGCAGGTCCACAACGGCCTTGGCCGCCAACCCCGGCACCGACGTCGACCCGATGTGGTCCCAGGTGAACTCCCCGGCCCGGGGGAGTCCTCGAGTCGCCCGCACGAGCCTGCGCAGCAACCGGGCGGCGGTGACAGGCCACTCAGGCGACGACGGGCTCAGCACGGGCGGACCGACCGCGGGCGCGAACCGCCGCTCAGCCAGGTTCCGCGCGAACGGCCCCACCCGCCCAGTCCACAAAGCCGTGACGGCCGCGACCGAATCGGCCACCGCATCCGCCTCCGCGACCACACCGGGAGCGATGACGAAAACGGCGCTGAGCGGATCCCCAACACGCACCCAACCATCCCGGTCGAGCCCCCTGACGTGAGCGGCTAGCGCCCGCGCGCCCGGGTGGTCCAGGAAAGCGATCTCCACGCCGACACCACCCCCACGACCATCCCCAACCCGGCCGACATCCTGGCACAGCCGCCCCGCCTGCCACGGGACCTCAAAGTCCCAGGAAATCCCCGATCTGCAGCAGATCGGCGACCCGCCCGAGCCACCCCCACACCCGCCTACCCGCACGGCGACGACGACGACCACCCGCGGCCGACACCCGGGTGGACCGAACGGGCGAACGGGTGAGATGGCCCCCGACCACGGCTACGGCCACCAAGGCCGCGGCCATGACCTCCACGATGAAGCGCACCGGGTCGTCGAGCTCCGCGGGCTCCGGGGCCGCGGCATGTACACCGAGCAGTGGCCGCGCCTCACCACGAGTCCGGCGACTCCCACGCCGCCAACCGCAACCCGCTCTCGAACCGCCGCCGCACCCCCGCCACCGGATCCGGGAACTCCAACACCCGCGCCAACAACTGCAACGGCCGCGTGAAATCGTCCAACGCCTTCTCCCGCAACTCCGGGTAGAAGTCATCACCCAGGATCGGCACACCCAACCCCGCCATGTGCAACCGCAGCTGGTGCGTCCGGCCCGTCAACGGCACCAACCGGTACCGCCCCACCGCACCCCGCGACTCCACCAACTCCACCCGCGTCACCGCGTTCGGCTCACCCGCCACCTCGAACGCCCGGATCACCCCCCGCTCCTTCACGATCCGCGACCGCACCTCCGCCGGGAACACCCCGGCCCCCACCGGCGCCACCGCCTCGTACTCCTTCACCACCAACCGGTCCCGGAACAACGTCTGGTACCGACCCCGCGCCTCCGGCCGCACCACGAACAACAACAACCCCGCCGTCACCCGATCCAACCGGTGCGCAGGCGCCAACGTCGGGATCCCCAACTCACGCCGCAACCGCACCAACGCCGTCTCCACCACATGCCGCCCCCGCGGGATCGACGCCAGGAAATGCGGCTTGTCCACCACCACGATGTCCTCATCGCGGTACACCACCGACAACTCGAACGGCACCGGCACCTCCACCGGCAAATCCCGATGGAACCACACCACCGCCCCCGGCACGAAGGGCGCATCCACCCCCACCGGCCCCTCAACCCCGACGATGCGGCCCTCCCGCAGCATCGCCTCAATCCGCCCCGGCTCGACCCGCGGCAACCGCTCCACCAAATGCTCCAGAGCCGTCGCCCACGACCCCACCACCGGAAACCGCAACCTGGCCGCGTCAAGACCATGCCGCTGGGGGAGAGGTGACCTCACTTTGCGCCGCACCCCGGCAGCCTAGATGCGCCAACCCCACCCCACCCACACGGCTGAACTTCCCCCCACCCCACTGACCTGCGAATTCCCTCTATCCACAACCACCACAACCATCCACCGATTTCCGCCACCCCCCTCCGCACCCCCCACACCGACTAGACTGGCACCGGGGACGCCCCCCGTGGTGTGGTGGGGGGCGGGAGCACGCGGGGAGGGCCTCCGATTTGGTGGCCAGGGCCGGGATGCGGCCCTGGCCTCGAGAAGTCTGGAAGATCCGGCCTTGGGAGACCGGGGGAGCGCCAAGCCCCAGGCCCAGCACGTCGTCGACCGCGCGAGTCCGGGCGCGGCACGGGGACCGCCAGGACACGGGAGAAACCTGCCAAGCAGTCGGGTAGTGCCTGGTCAGACGTAGCTCTCGGCGAGGGTGCGGTAGAGCGAGGCGACATTCCAGGGCATTCAGTCGAGCCACTGGAAGATGCCAGCCACTGCGGCGACCACCGTGGCGAGTCCGGGGTCTCACCACAGCAGCACCGGTCAGCACACGAAACCGCAGATCACGCCACGATCAGGGCTGAGCTCCAGCAGACACCCTCAGCTGACCCGACCAGTCAACCGTCACGGACAGCACCCGCCGCCCACCAGCAGCCCAAGCGGAACTACTCCACCCGGAACCGCGACACCAACCCGTTCAACCGCGCCGACAACAACGACAGCTCGCGCGCGGCACCCTTCGTCTCCCCAGCACCGGCCGCCACCGACTCGGCCACCGCCGCCACCTCCTGGATGTGCGCCGAGATCTCCGACGACCCCGTCGCGGCGGCCGACAGGCTCCGGTTCATCTCGCCGGTCGTCGCCTCCTGCTCCTCCACCGCCGCCGCGATCGTCAACTGGTGGTTGTTCACCTCACCGATGATCCCGTTGATCTCCGCGATCGCCGCCACCGCAGCACCCGTGTCCGCCTGGATCGCCTCCACCCGCCGCGAGATGTCCTCCGTCGCCCGCGCCGTCTCCTGCGCCAACTCCTTCACCTCACTGGCCACCACCGCGAACCCGCGCCCAGCCGCACCCGCCCGCGCCGCCTCGATCGTCGCGTTCAGCGCCAACAAGTTCGTCTGCTCCGCGATCGAGGTGATCGCCTTCACCACCGCACCGATCTGCTCACTCGAGGTCCCCAACCGGCTGATCGTCTCCGCCGTACCCCGCGCCGCCACCACAGCCCGCTCCACCACCCGCACCGCGTGCCCAGCGCTCTCCGCGATCGCCCCCACCGCCGCGCTCATCTGCTCCGACCCCGCCGCCACCGTCTGCACGTTGCGCGTCACCGACGCCGCCGACCCGGTCACCTCACCCGAGCGCGCCCGACCGGCCTCCGCGTCCTTCGCCATCCGACCACTCGCCGCGGCCACCCGACCCGACGCACCGCGCAACTCACCGGCCGACCGCTCGATCTCACCCAACGTCTCCCCGACGGTCGACACCGCCTCGTTCAATGTCTCCGCCATCCGACCCAGCTCATCGCGCCCCGACACCGACACCCGCGCCGTCAGATCACCCCGCGAGAACGCCCGCAACGCATCCGCCATCGCCACCAGCGGCCCCACGATCCGCCGCGTCACCACCAACCCCAACGCCCCAGCCGCCAACAACGCCAAAGCCAACACCAACCACATCACGAACTCACCGGTCGACGCCGCGGACTCCGCATCCGCCCGCCACACCGCCCCCTGCCCAGCGCGCCGCGCCTCCAACTCGTCCAACGCCGTCGCCGCCTGCTTGATCGTCGGCGCCACCTGCTGCGAATACGCCGACCACCACGCCGCCGTGTCACCCGCGCGCGCCGCGGGCAACAACACCTGCGTGTACTGCGTCCGCACCCGCGCCCACGCCGCCACGAACGGCTGCAAGTCCGCCGCCGACCCGGTCAGCTTCGAGTACTGGGCCACCGCCGCGTCCAACTCCGCCTCGTCCGCGGTGATCGCCTTCTCCCACGCCGCCCGCTCCGCCGGGGGAGCGGCCACGTGCGCCATCAGGTCCATCCGGACCTTGATCTCCTGCTGGTGCACCAGCGACTCCTGCTGCCCGGCCGCCACCCCCTCGGCGTACAGCGCGGCGGTCTTGGCGTCCATCGTCTCCAGCGCCGAGTGCGAGCTCACCGCCGCCGCAACGATCCCGACCGCGGCCACCCCCAGCACGGTCATGATCTTCGCCCGCACCGAACGGTTCTCGAGAACCCGCATGTCGCCGCCCATCAGAGTCACACCACCGCACCCAGGAGGGGCAGGTGATCACCTCATCGGCCGGGGACCGGGGGAGC
Source organism: Actinokineospora diospyrosa (assembly GCF_024171925.1). GTDB lineage: Bacteria > Actinomycetota > Actinomycetes > Mycobacteriales > Pseudonocardiaceae > Actinokineospora > Actinokineospora diospyrosa. The sequence continues at coordinate 277,021 of NZ_JAMTCO010000008.1, forward strand.
TGAGCCATCCCCGGTGTCGGTCAACCCGGCCAACGCCCGGTATGTGCGGTTGCTCGCCGCCGCCGCCCGCCGCTGCGAACCGGTCGCCTCGATGTAGTTCTGACTGGTGTTCAGACTCGCGTGCCCCAGCAGCACCATGATCTCCACCGCGTTCGCGCCGTCCTCGGCCAACCGGGTCGCGAACGTGTGCCGCAACGCGTGCAGGTTCGCCCCCGCGGGCACCTTGTCGTGCATCCCGGCCGCCCGGAAGCACGACTTCACCAGGTAGTCCAACGCACCCCGCCCGATACCCGCGCCGTCGTTGCCCAGCACCAGCGGCGAGTCGTCGGCGAAGCGCGCCACCGGGAACCGCAGCGCGCACGAGGCCAGGTACGACTCGATCACCCGCTCCAACGGCACCTCGATCGGGATCGACCGCTCCCGGTTCGCCTTGCCGTGCACGAACAACCGCCGCTCACCGCTGCGCCCCACCACCGACGAGCGCCGCAACGCCCGCATCTCCGAGGCCCGCAGCCCCGCCACCAGCCCCAACGCCAACACCAGCAGATCGCGCTCCGGCCACGGCGCCCTGGCCCGGCGCACCCCACCGGCCACCGCCCGCAGCAGCTCCTCGGGGGTGCCCTCGCCACGCAGCGGCTTGGGGGACAGGGGAGCGGGTCGCGGCCGCCCGATCGCCCCCATCGGGTTGCCGAACACCAGCTCGTCGGCCACGCAGAACTGGAAGAACTGGTTCCACGTCGACCACGCCCTGGCCACCGAGCTCTTGGCGTGCGTGTCGGCGAAGCGCCCGAACGCCTCCCGCAGCACCCGCGCGTTCACCTCGTCCAGCCCGACCCGGTCCACTTCCTGGCCCACCGCCTCGGCCACCAGCGCGTTGACCCCCGCCAGATCCCGCCGGTACGCCGCCGTCGTGTGCGGCGAGTCCTTGCGGGACCGCCGGGCTAGGAAGAAGGCGTCCTGCGCCTCGATCAACATCACCCCCTGTGGATACCCGATCACCCTGACAGTCTCGCCATCGCATGCATAACCGCGATTATCCATCAAACAGGTGTTCGAGAGCCCGGCGGCCGTGGATCACCGAACCCGGGGGAACTGTTGCGACTGTCGTCGTCGCGCGCCCGCTCGCACCCCTGGCACCTCCGGCCGCGCCTGCCATTGGTCGATGGGCGCCGGAGTCAGCCCATAGAGGCCGGGACCCGACATCTGGCCACACCAGTAGCGAATCGTCACAGTGACGTATGTAGGCGGTCTGACGGGCCTTCCGACGCTCGTTCCCCAGGTCGCCGTTTGGTCGATAATCTACATTATGTCAAGTAGCGTGAATCTGGCCCGTCTCCCACCTCCGACAGCACCGCCAGAACGCGCTACCTCGATCCGGCTCGCTCCGCAGGCTGCCGTCTTGCCCGGCCATCGCGACCCGAGTCGCTGGCGTCTCCGACTCGACAGTCGTCAGGCTTGATGCCTGCGTCGCCGCGCGCCAGTGACCCGGCGAAGGTCAACACGTGTCGTCCAGTCCTGCGGGCCCCGCCAATGGCTGACCTTGGCTGCTCGGCGCCGCGATCGGCGTGGGCGTGGGGCGCCTCTCCCCCGCATGTTGATCATGTAAGCGCTGGTAGAACGGTGCCATGTTGGTGTGGGTGAACGGGCCGTTCGGGGTGGGCAAGACGCAGACGGCTTGGGAGTTGGGACGGCGGGTGCCGGGGGCTGTGGTGTGCGATCCGGAGGCCGTAGGGTTCGGTTTGCACAGGATGATGCCTGCCTGGATGCGGGAAGACTTCCAGGACTTGGCGGCATGGCGTTCCGGCGTGGTTGAGGTGCTGGACCTGGTGTTGCGACGACACGAGGGGCTTGTGGTCGCGCCGATGACGCTCGTGGAGCCCAAGTACTTTGATGAGATTGTAGGCGGATTGCGGGCTCTGGGGCACGACGTGCGGCACTTCTCGCTGTTGGCCGAGCGGGAAACGATCGCGGGGCGGTTGGCCGAGCGGGGGCTCGGGCACGCGTTCGCGCGGGTGGCGGGGCGCTCGGTGGCGTTGAAGCGGGAGAGTTTCGCGCTGTCCAAGTTGGACCTGTGCCTGGATCGGTTGCGGGAGCCGGGTTTCGGGGAGCACGTGTGGACCGATGAGCTGTCGTTGCGCGAGGTCGTGGCGTTGATCGCGGCGTCGGTCGGGGTGGAGGTGCTGCCGGACACGGATTCGGTGTGGCGGGGTCGGTTGCGGCGTGCGGTGGTGGGGGTGCGGCACATCCGGTTCTGACCGGTCGCGCATGGTGTGGGCCGTGGGGCGTTCTGGCAAGTGGGGATGGCGTTCACATAGGGACCTCACAGCTCGCGCACACCGGGCGCCCAGAGTCCGCCCCTAGCTTGCTCACCGCTGGTATCCGAACTGGCACAGCATGTGAGGAGCAATCACCATGCACGATGACGACGAGCCGGTCGGCCGCGTCCTGGGTAGGCGCCACGCGTTGGCGTTGTTGGGGTTCGCGGGTGCGGCGCTGACGGTGGTGGGGACCGGGGTCGCGATGGCGGCGCCGGATGCCGCGGCCGGGGGTGGCGACTGCGATGTGAACTGCGTGGCGAAGCCGGAGCAGGTCGAGGGCCCGTATTTCGTGGACGAGGACCTGAACCGGTCTGACATCCGGTCGGACCCGGCTACGGGGGTCCGCTCCCCCGGCATCCCGTTGGCGTTGGGTTTGTCGGTGCTGCAGATCCGGGATCGCCGGTGTGTGCCGCTTAGGGACGCGGTGGTGGACATCTGGCACTGCGACGCGGCGGGGGTGTACTCCGACATCGCGAGCGAGGGGTCGGCGGGTAAGAAGTTCCTGCGTGGCCTGCAGGTGTCCGACCGCGGTGGTCGGGTGCGGTTCACGACCGTACTGCCGGGGTGGTATCGGGGTCGGACGGTGCACATCCACATCAAGATCCGGACCACGGGGACCGACGGGAAGCCTTACGAGTTCACCTCGCAGCTGTACTTCACCGACGAGTTCACGGCCGGGTATTTGGCACAGGCCCCGTACAACGCCAAGGGCAAGCCGGACACGACGAACGCGACCGACTTCATCTACCGGCAGGGTGGTGACCAGCTCCTGCTGCGCCCCCACCGCGCTCACCACGGCTTCTCGGCTGACTTCGCGATCGCCTTGGACCTGTCCGACACCGAAGTCGGCGACGACGACAGCCAGGGCCCCGGACCTGGCCCGGGTCCTGGCCCCGGCCCGTGGCCGACCGGTCAGCCCCCCATCCCCCCGACCGGTCCCCCGTCGACAACTCCTACCCCAACGACTCCTCCGCCCACCACCACGTAGGTGACCGGCGTGTCGGGTCCCTGCCCCGGGGCCCCGACACACCAGTGTTACCGCGTTCCGGTTCAACGCGGCGTCGACTCGTTCCCGGGGATCTCGCTCCGTGGCCTGCTGGGCCGATCGCGGCATTCCGCCGACCGTGGGGATGGCGGTCAAGGCGGGTGTGCGGCTCGGGTGATCTTGGTGGGGTACCTGCTCGCGAGGGGTGTGGGCAGGTACCCCACCAAGATCCGCTTCGGCGGCACTGCCACGGTTCCGGTCGTGGTCTGTGCTGTCGAAGCGCGGTGCGCCGGGTACCTCCCCGTGAGTACCCGGTGCACCGGTCACGCGGCCAGGCCGCTTCGGCGGTAGTCGCGGGGGGCGCAGCCGTAGCGTTGGCGGAAGACGCGGCTGAAGTAGGAGGAGTCGGGGATGCCCCACCTGGCGCCCACGACGCTGACGCCGGTGTCCTGGGTGGCCAGCAGGTCGGCGCGGCACCGTTCCAGCCGCCGGTCGCGGATCCACTTGGCCACCGTGGTGCCCTCGGTCTCGAACAGCCGGTAGAGCTGTCGGGGTGAGACGTGTACCGCCGCCGCGATGTCCGCGGGGGTCAGGTCCGGGTCGGCGAGTCGGGCGTCGATGAACTCGTGGATGTCGCGCAGCAGGTGGGCGGGGGTCACGACTTGTATTCGGGGTGCAGCGACAGGGCGATGAACTGGAACGGGCGGTCCACGCTCTTGTAGCCGAGGGGGCAGTGCGGCACGCCCGCGGGGATGTAGACCGAGGCGCTGGTGGAGATCTCGTAGACCTCGCCGTCGATGGTCAGTTCGGCGACGGCGCCGAGGTCGTTGATGTCGTCGGGGTTGGAGCCCATCCAGAGCAGGACCTCGTCGTACTCGTGGGTGTGTTCGAGGACGTAGGGGTTGGGGGTGGGGACCTGGTAGATCCAGCTGTAGGCGATGTGGACCTGGCAGCCGGGGACTTGCCAGCCGCTGATGAGGGCGTGTGCGCCGCTGGTACCGCCCTCGGTCTCGCCGTAGGCGAGGACGCCCTCGTTGGGCAGTTCCTCGCGGACCATCTGGCGGACGATGTACTTCTCGTATTTCCCTGTCATGGCAACGGTTTCCCTTCGATGTGGTGTGTTTCGAAGGTACGAACCGGGGGTCGTGTTCGACAGTCAGCGGTCTCGGGCGATCTGGTACTTTTCGCGGATCTCCCGGCGGAAGTCACCTGGGCTGGTGCCTGCTTCGCGTTTGAAGAAGCGGCCGAAGTAGGACGGGTCTTCGAAGGTGAGCCGGTGGGCGATCTGGGCGATGGTGAGTTCGGTTTGGGCGAGGAGGCGTTTGGCCTCCAGGGCGAGGGCGGCGCGGATGACGGCGCCGGGGGTGGTGCCCATGGCGGCGCGGACGAGGTCGGTGAGGTGGCCGGGGGTGACGCCGACGTGTTCGGCGTAGGCGGCGACGGAGCGTTCGGTGAGGACGTGTTTGGTGACCAGGCGGGTGAAGCGCCACACGATCGAGGATGAGGCCGCGACGGTGGGGTGGGCTTGGCGTAGGCGTTGGATCTGCACGAGCAGGATGTGCAGGTGGGCTTGGAGCATGGTCGCGTAGCCGGGTTGGCGGGTGCGGTACTCGTGGTCGATGTCGTCGAGGATGCCCGCGACGAGGTCGACCTGGTCGCCGGTGAGGCGGAGCAGGGGGCTGCCGCCGGGTGCGGGGAGCAGGCCGCCGGGGTGCACGAGCAGGAACTCTTCGGCGAAGATCAGGACGCGGCCGACGATGAGTTCGGTGTCTTTCCAGAAGTGGACCTGTCCGGGGGCCAGGACGTACACCGAGTGGGGTTCGATGTCGTAGGGCTCGAAGTCGACGACGTGCACTCCCCCGCCGCCGGTGAGGTAGAGGATTTCGTAGAAGTCGTGCCGGTGCGGGAAGCGGGCGCGGGTGAAGGACCCGATCTCGTCGAAGGTCCCGATGGCGAACGGCGAGAGGCCGTTCGGCACCGGGACCTCGATCTCGTGCAGCGGCAGCGGCGGTGTGCTGGAGCGGGCCATGCCACCTCCCGGGTTCAGCCGCCCGCGGTGGCCAGGTTGAGGCCGGGTTCGGGCAGCGCCTTCAGTCCATAGTGGCCGATGATGCGGTCCAGTGTGCCGTCGGACTTGAGGGCTTTGAGGGCGGCGAGCAGCGCTTGGGCGAGTTGGGTGTCGTCTTTGCGCAGGTACATGCCCACGTAGGTGGGGGCGAAGTCCTCGGAGACGATCACGATGGGGGCGTTCTGGGTGCTGATGGCGTACTTGGCCTGTTCGGTGACGGCGACCTGGAAGTCGGCTTGGCCGGAGCGCAGGGCCAGGTCGGCGTCTTGGGCGGTGGGGTACTGGCGGGCTTCGGCGGCCGGTTTGCCCTTGCCGACGCAGGCTTGGGAGATCTCTTCGGCGTGTTGGACGTCGGTGGTGCCGCGGATGGTGGCGATGCGTTTGCCGCAGGCGTCGTCGACGCTCTTGTACTTGCCTTCGTTGGACTTGGCGGTGACCAGGACGCTGGCGGATTGCATGTAGTCGACGAAGACGCCGACGCGTTGGCGTTCCTCGGTGTCGGAGAGTCCGTCGTCGGCCATGTCGAAGCGGCCCGCGGTGAGGCCGGGCAGGAGTGCTTCCCAGGCGATGTTCTCGATCTCGTAGCCGAGGCCGAGTTTGGCGGCGACGGCTTTGCCGACGTCGGGGGTGATGCCGCCGGTGATGGTGTTGCTGGCGTCGGTGAGCAGGTAGGGCAGGTTGGGCAGGGTGGTGCCGACGTGCAGTTTGCCCGCGTCTTTGATGCGTTGCGGGAGCATGTCGTGCAGTTTCTGGTCCTTGGCGGGCTGGGTGGCGTCGGTGGGCGCGGCGCTGGGGGTGGTGGCGCCGGGGTCGCCGCACCCGGCGACCGCGAGGGCCACCGCGGCCAGGACGGCCAGGGGTCTACGCATGGTCGGTCTCCTTCTCGGGGTGTCGGCGGACGTGGGCGAGGAAGCCCGCGGTCCGTTCGGATTCGGGGTAGCGCAGGACGCGCTCGGCGGGCCCGGACTCCACGACCACGCCGTCGTCCATGAACACCACGGTGTCGGCCACGTCGGCGGCGAAGCCGATCTCGTGGGTGACCACGACCATGGTCATGCCCTGTTCGGCGAGGCCGCGCATGACGGCGAGGACCTCGCCGACCAGTTCCGGGTCCAGCGCGCTGGTGGGTTCGTCGAACAGCAGGACGGCGGGTTTCATGGCCAGGGCGCGGGCGATGGCGACGCGTTGTTGCTGGCCGCCGGAGAGTTGGGCGGGCAGTTTGTCGGCGTGCCCGGCGAGGCCGACGCGGGCGAGCAGGTCGCGGGCCTCGCGTTCGACCTCGGTGGGGTCGCGGCGCAGGACGCGGGTGGGGCCGAGGGTGATGTTGCGCAGGGCGGTGAGGTGGCTGAACAGGTTGAACTGCTGGAAGACCATGCCCATCCGCAGCCGGGCGCGGGCGATGTCGCGTTCGCTGCTCTCGTGCAGCCGCCCGTCGCGGGGTTCGTAGCCGACGAGCACGTCGTCGACCTGCACGAACCCGGCGTCGAGCGGTTCGAGGTGGTTGGCGCAGCGCAGCAGGGTGCTCTTGCCGCTGCCGGAGGGGCCGATGACGCAGACGACCTCGCCGGGTTCGACGTCGAGGTCGACCCCGCGCAGGACCTGCAGGTCGCCGTAGGATTTGCGCAGTCCGCGCAGTCGGAGTCCGCCGCTCATCAGGCAGCCGCCCATCGCTCGAGGAAGCGCTGCCCGATGCCTGCGATGGTGACCAGGATGAGGTACCACCCGGTCGCGACCAGCAGCAGCGCGATGACCTGGTAGTTCTGCCCGTACACCTGCTGGGCGCGGGTCATCAGGTCGCCGCCGCCGATGACCGACACCAGCGAGGTGCCCTTGAGGATCAGGATGAACTGGTTGCCCAGGGCGGGGAGGATCACCCGCACCGACTGCGGCAGCACGATCACCCTGGTCGCCTGCGCCCGGGTCATCCCGATGGTCAGCGCGGCGTCGACCTGCCCGCGCGGGACGGCGAGGAACCCGCCGCGGATGATCTCGGCGAGGTAGGCGGCCTCGTGCAGGCCCAGCCCCAGCATCGCGGCGAGCAGCGGGGTGATGACCGCGTTGGTCTCGGCGAAGCCGAGGGTGGGGAACAGCAGGGCCAGGTTGAACCAGAACACGATCTGCACGACCAGCGGCACCCCGCGGAAGAACCAGATGTAGCCCGCAGCCGCAGCCCCCGCCACCGGGTTGCGCGACTGCCGCATCATCGCCAGCGCGGCGCCGAGTACCAGACCGATACCCAGCGTGGCGAAGGTGAGCAGCAACGTGGTGCCGATTCCCTCGATGATGGGGGTCGACAGGAAGTACTCACCGACCACCACCCAGTCCAGGTTGGGGCTGGTGACCACCGTGACCGCCAGCCACCCGACCACGGCCACCAGTACCGCCCCGGTCCCCCACCGGGACACAAAAGTCTTGCGCCGCACCACTTCCAGCGTGTGCAGTGAGTCGAGCATCGTCCTCCCCCTCAGCCTGGGTGCGAAGGACGCTAAGCCGCCACAGCAGCAGATTCTTGACTCTCCCTGCCAACCTCACCGTGGTCGCCACGCACTCACGCAGGGTGATCGACGACTGTCACTGCACCGCTGTCGCCGACCGGCCGCGAACCACCTGCGCCGAAAGCGGAGGCCCGAAATCCCCCGCCGCGCACCCCAACCTCGGCGGGCGCAAGATCATCTGATTCAACTGCCCCCGATATACAAGTCTACGAGAGCCCACCGACAGAACAGCTCCAGCGATTGAGGCCTGTGCACAACAGAAGACGTTGTGGACAACCGCATGCTGACCCACTCAAGCTTGCCGTCGTTCGCAGAGTTCGCTGGTGCCAGCCAACCCCCGCCAGGACTGACCCCAACCCACCCAGCTCGGCCCCCGAACACTCCGAATCCCCGGTGCCACCCCAACCCACCGAGCCAGCCCACCCAAACCCGGCCCCCTGGACACCCGGACCCAGCGGTGCCAACCCAGCCCCCGTCAGGTCCGCCCCAACCCACCCAGCCGACCACCGGATTCTCGGAAGCGTCGGTGCCAACCCAGCCCCCGTCAGGTCCGCCCCAACCCACCCAGCCGACCACCGGATTCTCGGAAGCGTCGGTGCCAACCCAGCCCCCGTCAGGTCCGCCCCAACCCACCCAGCCGACCACCGGATTCTCGGAAGCGTCGGTGCCAACCCAGCCCCCGTCAGGTCCGCCTCAGCCCACCTGGCGAACCACTGGGCACTCGGACCCAGCGGTGCCAACCCAGCGCCCGTCAGGACCGGCCCCAGCCCACCTGCTCAGCGCCTGGACAGTCGGACCCGGCGGTGCCAACCTGCGCCCCGTCAGGTCCGCCTCAGCCCGCCTGATCACCCCGCGCTCCTCGGAGTCGCTGGTGCCAAGCCGGCTCGATGGGGCGGACTTGTTTTGCGTGGGGGGACGGCACCCGTAGCGTTGTTCACGCGGCAGGGCCTGCTTTTGGGCCCCTGCTTTGCGGTTCTGCCACGGGTGTCGTAGGGGCCCCACGCAAAACAAGTTCGCCCCATCGAGCTCTCCGCATTGCCGCGGATCGGACGCCGAGGTTGCCGCTAGGCAACGAGGCCGTCCGATCCGGGTCGCCGAGGTCGCCGCCAGGCGACGAGGCGGCCCCCAGGTCGCCCCAGTCGCGCTCAGACTGCCTGGTGCGGATCCCCCATCGTGAGCCGGACCGTGAAGCCCGAAGCATCACGGTCAAGAGTCACGTGATCGCAGAGCTGATGCGCGATCCACAACCCGTACCCGCCCCCGTCGTGCCCGGCCTTGGGCAGCAGACCCGCGAACGGGTCAGCAGGACCCGGACCAGCGTCGTGGACCGTGACCACCAAGTGCCCCACCCCGACCCACAACCGCAAGCGGCGGGGCCCGAGCCCGTAGCGCAACGCGTTGGTGACGATCTCGCTGACCGACATCACCAGGTCGTCGAGCGCGTCGGGGCCCAGCGTGCCCGCGTTGGCGGCCACGACGGCGCGGCGGGCGTCCCCGGGAGCTGGGTCGACCAGTTCGAGCGCCGGTGCCCGGAGCTGGACCGGGTGCGGCGTCGTCGGCCGGGTGCGCGCCAGGAAGGACGGCGGGTCGACGTAGGTGGGGTTGGGGGTGTGGTTGCCGTCGGGTGAGGCGAGCAGGGAGTGGGTCTTGGCGACGTCGTCGAGGACGGCGGGTGGGGTGGTGCGGGCGTCGTAGGCGCACAGGGTGCTCACCGGGAACCGGTCGAACGCGTAGTTGACCGCCGCTTCGTACCTCGCCCACACGTCCCACGCGGTGGCGAGCACCGGGGCGGGGAGTTCGCCGATGAGCCGCACCGCTTGGGCGCCGTCGGTGACGAGCTTGGTGAACAGGTCGCTGTAGGACTTGATCGCGCCTGCCGGTCGGGCGTACTGCGCGCCGATGGCCAGGACCGTCACCGCGTCGGGTTGGTCTACCGCGTTCAGCAGGACTTCCGCGCGCGCGGGCTCGAGCGCGATCATCACCGCGTCGCCGCGTTCGACGCCGCCCGCGATGAAGGGGACCGCGGAGGCGAGCAGTTCGCGGTCGTCGGCGTAGCAGAGCGCGACGTGGTCGTAGCCCCGTGTGGTCGGGTCGGGTGCGGTCATGCGACCTGCTCCACCCGCACGCTGTCGACGCCGAGCAGGTCGGCCACGCGCGCGGCGCTGAACCGGCGGGTGCGCAGCACGACGCTCAGGCCGCGGCGGGTCGCGTACTCGTCGAGGTCCAGCAGCCCGTGGTGGTCGACGAACCCCAGCTCGCGCGCGTCGATCACCACCTCGCCGTCCCAGTGCGCCCCGGCGTGGCGCAGTGCCCAGGGGAACAGCTCGTGCGAGCGCAGGTCGAGTTCCCCGTCCAGTGCCACTGTGCCGGACGCGCCCCAGCCGTGCAGGCGGAACGGCAGGGGTTCGACGTTGCCGCGCGGGTGCAGGCTGGCGAGTTTGGCGATCACGTCGGTGCCGAGTTCGGGTGCGCTGTAGGCGCACATCGCGCGGAACGGGTGCGCGGCCATGTAGCGGTCGACGACGTGTTCGTAGCGGGCGAACGCGGCGAGCTGCGCGGGGGTGCGCACCAGGTCGGTCGCCTCGACGGCCACCCGCAGCCCGGTGAATCCCTCCGCCACGGCCTGGTCGGTCTCCGCCGCGTAGGTGTCGACCTGCCCGAGCGGGTCGACCACGGCGCCGCGGCCGTAGAGCCCGTCGAGGGAGCGCACCGCGACCGCACCGGGTCGGTCGAACCCGGGCAGGTCGCGCAGCCGCTCCACCCACCCGTCCCGGTCCCCCGGGGCGACCAGGCACACGCGTTGCCCCGCGGCGAGCCCGTCGGCGAGGAAGTCCCGCGCCCGCGCGGTGAAGGCGTCCAGGTCGGTGAACGCCCAGCACAGGTGCTCACGCCCACCCGCGTCTGATGCCCGGCTCACGCCCCGCACTGTACGCGCCGCCCCACCTGACCAGCCGGGTTAGGGCCCGGGTCGATACGGTGCCCGCCGTGAACACCCGGCACATCACGTGGGACGAAGCCACCGCCCTGTTCGAGCAGCGCGGTCTCCCCCGGTCGATCTGGCAGAACCTCTACGAGGGCGAGTACGCCCTGCACACCGGCAACGCCGTCGTCGAGGGCAACCTCTCCCTCAACACCGGCGAGGACGCCCCCTGGCCGGAGATCGCCGACTGGGACACCGGCTACATCATCGACGGCGACCTCACCCTCACCGGCTCCCTCTACGACATCGACGACGGCGCCGCGGCCCTGATCGTCCTGGGCAACCTGACGGTCGCGGGCCTGCACACCACCTGCGACCCGAAGATCATCGTCACCGGCGACACCACCGCCGAGGTCATCTTCGCCGAGTACTCCGACAAGTACCTGGTGTTCCAGGGCGACCTGCGCGCGGTTGTGCAGGTCTGGCTCTCCGAAAGCGCCCCTGACCACATCGGCGGCACCGCCGCGGGCAGCCTGGTCCACCCCACCTACGGCCGCTACACCGACCTCGAAGCCGCCCAGGTCGACAACACCGGCATCCCCATCACCGACCTCCTAGCCCCCGAAACCCTCACCCCCACCGGCGAAGTAGACAGCGACGCCCTCCACGCCCGCCTACTCTCCGGCCTCCCCCTCCTCCGCTAACCCCCGCCCCTATAGAGCCCTCCCGCCGCCCCCACCCCTCTTACGCGCGCACGCCCGCGACGAGATGGTCCCGGCCCCCACCCTCTCCGGGGGGCGACCCCGGTGCCAGTCTATCGGGTCTGGGGGCGCGGGAAGGGGGGTGCGAAAAGCTGTGGATGGGCGCGGGGGGTTGTGGATAAGTGCGACCTGGGGATGGCGGAAGGGTGGGCGGAAGTTCACCGGTTGGTGGTCGCTGGCGACGCACCAAGCCCGGTCATCGTGCGGCGGCGTCGACCCGAGCCACTGATCGAACCGCGGACGACACCAACTCGCCCCACCGGCCGCCGACGCTAGGAAAGCCATCGGCTGGCAGTCCCGCCAACCAGGGCCACCAAGCACGGGGGAAGCCCGGACGGGGATCGCTGACCAACTGTCCACACCCAGCGGCGAGTGATCGCGCTGAACTGCGACCGCCACGCAGGCCCGGGCCTACATGGCGGCGCACTGGGGTGGTTGGGGCCCCTCGAGGCTGTCGAGTTGGTTATGGGCGTGGCCGAGGAGTCGGTGGGTGCGGCTACGGGTGGCAGGGTCGGGCAGGACAACGGCTGCGTTGGCGGGCGTGACCTGCTTGGCGGTGGCAGCGTTGTCCAGCACGATCAGCATCCGCCGCCCCGCCACCAGGCTCCGGTACAGCGCGGCCTGGGCGTCGAGCTCGGTGGGGATCCGGTTGGGGTCAACGCCGAGGGCATCGAGGAACCCGCGCACCGCCACCGCCGGGGCTGTCGGCTCCCCGGCCGGGGAGAACCCGTGCAGGTCGACGAACAGTTGCCGCCCCGGGCCCCGCCGATCGCCGACACCACCAACACCCCCGTCAGGTGTCCTGGACCCCTAGACGAACGGCGCAACCGGATCTTCGAGCCCACCAGTAGGCGCTCACAGCCTCCGCCGCCAGGGACACCTGCAGCGATTCTGAATCGCGGCCGCAGAGCGAGTGAGATTCAGCCCGATGCCGGGTTGGTCGATCAGACAGCCCGTCCCTCTAGCGGAACAGGCAACGATCGCCGTGCGGTCAGCTCAAGCGGCCAGGACGGCGCTGGGCCGATGGTGGTCGCTGGGCGCCGTCCGGGGGGCGGGGTGCGTGGCCGCGCGGCAATCGTGATGGGCGACGGCGAGGCGGCGGTGTGGTGGGTGGTTGGGGCTCGATCAGCGGTGGTTCGTGTGTGGCGGGGTCGCGGAGGTAGATCGAGGCCATCAGCCAGCAGACCCCGAGTACCTGGATGCCGAGCAGGTAGTCGAGCCTGGTCAGTCCGGCGATGTCGGTGGGCACGAAGACCTGGCGCAGCGCGATCAGGGCGATCAGCGCCGCGGCGAGTTCCATGGCTGCCGAGGCGTCTCCGGCGGTGCCTCGGCGGTTTCGGGTTCGGATCGCGAACGCCGCACCGATGATCGCGGGCATCAGGCTCACCGCGTAGATGAACAGCCAGGACGTCCATCCCCTGCCCAGCACGATCGCGATGTCCTGCAACCCGGTCGGACCGCGGGAGTTCGTGACCGGCATGTCGGTGTCGAAGTCCCACTGGGAAAGCCGGTTGTCGACGGCCACCCCGAACATGACCGGAATCGACCCGTGGGCGGCCGTCGGGTGCTGTTGGGTGTCTGCGGAGGTAACGCCCACTTGAAGGGGGAGAAAGGCGGTGACGCTGAGGTCGAGCGAGTACAGGTCGTTGGGGAACCGCGATGGATCGACCTCGGCCGGGATGGCCACACTCACCCCCGACGTCAAAGTCGACGGTGCCAACACCTTCGCGAGCGGGTAAGACACCACGGCATCGTCCAACCAGGTGCCGTACAGGGTGACCGTCAGGTTCAGGTCGGCGAACTCGGCGCGCAACTCGCCCGTCTTCGGATCCACCACGGGCCGCCCGTCCGAGTCGACGAACACCGGCCGGTCCTCGTATTCCGTCGCCTTCACGGTCACGGTGGCGTTGATCCGGCGCTCGACCGGGTTCACGCCGGTGATCGTCACCAAGAACCGCACCGGCGGGACCGGGCCCACAGCCGCGTGGTCCCGCAGCTCGATGCTCACCGCGGCGGGCATGTGCTCGGCTTTGGTGAACCGCAGCAAGCTACCCATGCTCGCGCACACAGCGGCCCCCGCGAGCACCGCGGCGACGAACCGCACGACTCCCGCGCCCCGCATCGCCCCCACGCCTCTCCCACTCGGACTGGCCCCCCGCGAGATCGCCGCACTCCCGAGCCCCGTTACGAGCCACCCAGGGTCAGCAGGTTCGCCGCCACCTCCGCCCCGTCCGCGCGCACCGTCGCCGCCACGGCACTCGCCCGCGCCCGAGTCTCGGGAGCCAACGCCGTGGCCAAAGCCGCCGAGAACGACTCCACCGTCGGCGTCGGACCCTCGTGCGCCGCGCCGATCCCGAGCGCGGCGACCCGGCCCGCCCAGTGCGGCTGGTCCGCCAACTGCGCGACCACCACCTGCGGCGCGCCCGCGCGGGCGGCGGTCGTTGTGGTGCCCGCGCCGCCGTGGTGCGCGACGGCGGCCACGCGGGCGAACAGGGCCTGGTGGTTGACCTCGCCGACCACGAAGCAGTCGTCGGCCGCGTCGGTCAACGCCAGGTCGGCCCAGCCGCGGGACAGGACGACGCGGTGGCCGTGGGCGCGGATCGCCTCGATGGTCACCTGGGCGGCGTCGGTCGAGCCGTGCAGGGGCATGCTGCCGAACCCCAGGTACACCGGCGGGTCGCCCGCGTCGAGGAACGCCGTGAGCTCGTCCGGCAAGGGCCGCTCGTCGGGCAGGGTCCACGCGCCGGTCTGCACGACGTCGAGGTCGCACGGGTCCAGCACCGGGTCCGAGGCGAGCCAGGGGCGCTCACCGATGACGTAGTCGCGCACGTCGTCCACCGGTGGCAGGCCGATCGAGGCGCGGTTGGTGTTGAGCGCCGCGCCGAACAGGGTGTTGATGTTCTCCGCGTCCAGCCGCCACAGTTCGCGGTTGTCGGTCAGCCCCGGCGGGAACGGCCTACCCGGGTACGCCAGCGGCCGGTGGTGCGGGGAGGGCAGGGTCAACTGCTGGAAGGTGACCGACACCGCGCCGATCCCCAGCTTCTCGGCCACCGACAACGCCCCCGCCGCCGAGGGCAGCATCCCGGTCGCCACCACCACGTCGTACCCCCGCGCCGCCTCGGTCACCGCCGCCACCTGGCTCGCGACCGCCCGCGCCGCCCGCTCCGGCAACGACGACGGCCCCGGCGCCGCGACCGTCAACTCCCGAGCCGACACCCCCACCGGCACGAAAGCCACCCCCACCTCCCCCAACCGCCCCGCGAAATCCGGCGGCGCGCACACCCGCACCTGGGCCCCGCCCTCCCGCAACCGCACGGCCAACGCCACCAACGGCTCGACATCCCCACGCGATCCGTAGGTCGACAGCACCACTCGCACTCGGTCACTCCCCTGCTCGATCCCCGCTGCGATCGGCGATTCTGCGGCACCAACCGGGTCTTGCCGCAAGCCCCACGGTCGGCTATACGTTGGAAGAGGACAAACGCGCCCCCGATCGGCAGGCCGGGATTCGAGTCCTCAATGGAACGTTCTCAGCCCCAGGTCACCGCGACAGCAGTGTGCGCGCGATGGTCGCCTGGATCGGGTCGAGTGCCCGGTCGCCGTCGTGGATGGACCAGAGGGTGTTCTGCAGGGCGCGGGCCAGGGTCCACGCGGCGGCGACGGCGCGGTCCAGGGTCAGGACCTCGGTCAGCAGGTCGAACCGGTACCGCAGCGAGACGACGTCGGTGACGGCGTTGTCCAGGGACGGCATCAGGTCGAAGGCGGGGTGACCGCTGATCGGCTTGGGGTCGATCGCCAGCCACGGGGCTCGATCGCCTGCCAGGACGTTGTCGTAGTGCAGGTCCCAGTGCAGCAGCGTGTCCCCCGGCTCGGTGACCACGTCCGCCAAGGCGTCGGCGCAGGCATGGGCCAGGGCGCGGTCGGCGGCGGTGGTGAGGCGGTCGAGCAGCGGACGTTCGGCGAGCATGGCGGTCGCGATGCCGGTCAGGGTGCGGATGCCAGGTGGGGCCGGGACGTGCAGGTGGGACAAGAGGTCCGCGATGACGCTAATGGCCTTGTCGGCGGGCAGCGCGCTAAGAGGGCTGGCCGCGTCGAGGCGCTCCAAGAGCATGGCGCCGGTTGGGGTGTGGTGATCGAGCAGGCGGACGGCGGAGTTGCCGGACCAGTGGCGCAGGGCGAGGTGTTCGCCGTCGTTCTCCTCGTCGCTGGGCTGCAGCTTGAGGACCGCGGGGGTTCCGTCGGCGCGAGTGGCGGGGATGACGAGAGCGACCATGCCGTGACGGGCTGGGCCGTCGGGGCGCAGGTCCCAGTGGTCGAGCATGGCGGTTGCCAGGGTGGGCAGCGCGGACAGCCATGGGAGGTGTTCGGGGCTCTGCTTGGCGTAAGAGGCCGCGAGCGCGTCGGGCACGGTGATGGGCATGACTGGTTCTCCTTCGCGGGGGGTGGGGCTGATGGGCGAAGGAGCGGTGGTGGGGCGCGAGGTCAACGACGCATGGGGCCCAGTCTAGTGGGCTGGGACGGGCGTTGGTCGTGTGTCGGTGAGTCCGTGGCGTCGGGGGTGCGGTGGGCTGCTAGCCGTGCGTCTGGCTCGGTAGGACTTGTCGTGCGTGGGGGCCAGCGCCTGCATGGCTGCAAAGCGGTGTGTCCGTGCTGGGGCTGGGAGTGCGGTTGGCTCGATGGCGCCGAGCATCGACGGGGTCCGCGGTGGTTGCTAGTGCGGTTGGCTCGATGGGGCGAACTTGTTTTGCGCGGGGCCCCTGCAACACCCGTGACAGGACCGCAAAGCAGGGGCCGAAAAGCATGGCCCTGCTGCGAGGCGACGCTACGGGTGTTGTCCCCCCACGCAAAACAAGTCCGCCCCATCGAGCAAGAACAGGGGTGGGGTTGGTGGGGGCGGGGACGTCGCGCACAGAGTCGAGCTGCCATAGGGCAGAAGCCGAAGGCCATGGCTCTATAGACCCCCTGGGGACCAGGGGTGGGCGCCGGGATGTGTTGGGTGTTAGGCGAGCGCGGCGTCCTCCTCTGGGATGCGTAGCGACTCGACCAGTTCGCGATAGAGGCTGTCGTTGGTGAGTAGTTCGGCGTGGGTGCCGCGGGCGCGGACTCGGCCGTCGGCCATGACGATGATGGTGTCGGCGTCGACGACGGTGGAGAGGCGGTGGGCGATGGTGACTACGGCGGCGCGGGAGGCGTGGTCACGGATGACGTCGTG
Source organism: Actinokineospora diospyrosa (assembly GCF_024171925.1). Lineage (GTDB taxonomy): Bacteria > Actinomycetota > Actinomycetes > Mycobacteriales > Pseudonocardiaceae > Actinokineospora > Actinokineospora diospyrosa. The sequence continues at coordinate 293,780 of NZ_JAMTCO010000008.1, forward strand.
CAGTGCTGCTTCGGTCAGGCCGTCGACCTGGGCGGTGGCCTCGTCGAGCAGCAGTACGTCCGGGTCGGTCAGCACGGCCCGTGCCAACGCGATGCGTTGGCGCTGCCCGCCGGAGACAGAGGTACCGGACAGCGGGGTGTCCAAGCCCTCCGGCAACGTGTCGGCGAGCGTGTCCAGCCGGACGGCCGCTAGAGCGCGTTGCAGTTCGTCCTCGCTGGCCGAGGGGTGGGAGAAGAGGAGGTTGTCGCGGATCGTGCCCGGCACCACCGGGGTCTCCTGCTCGACATAGGCCAGGTGTGTGCGGATGTCAGCGTGGGTGAGGTCGCCGTAGGGGATTCCGTTGACTCGCATCGTGCCCTCTTGGGGTTCCAGGAACCGCAGGATCAGCGAGAACAAGGTGGTCTTACCCGCCCCGGAGGGCCCCACGATCGCGGTGTGCCCCACGCGGGGGATCGCGAGGTCGATGCCCCGCACCGCGGGAGCGGCGTCCGGCCCGTACGCCGCGGTGATCCCCCGCAATTCGAGCACCGGCCCAGGAACCGGCACGGTAGCGCTACCGGCCGTCCCTCCGGCCTCTATCGGCAAGTCGTCGATGTCGCGGATCCGGCCCGCGGCGGCGATCCCGTTCTGCAGTGCGGTGACGTTCTGGCTCAACGTGGTCACCGGGTCCATCAGCCCGAACGCGTAGAGCAGGAACGCGATCAGCGTCGACACCGCGAGTTCGCCGTCGGCGACCCGCCACGCGCCGAGGCCCAGGATGAGGATGATCGCCAGGTTGATGCCCGACCAGGCGATCGCCCACGCGGTGGCCTCCCGGCGCACCGCCCGCACACCGTGGTGCGCCGCGGCGCGGGCGTCGGTGATGATCCGCGCGCTCTGCCGGTCCTCGGCGCGGCTGGCCTTGACCGTGCGCACCGCGTGCAGCGCGCCCTCCAGGGTGCCGCCGAGCGCGCCGATGTGCGCCTGCGCCTTCTCCTTGGCGACCGCGATCGCGGGCATGAGCAGCCCGAACAGGACCGCGATCACCACGACCGCGCCGACCGTGGTCAGGAACAGCACCACGTCCAGCGCCGCCATCAGCACCAGCGTGCCGATCAGCATCACCACGCCGTTGATCAGGCCGATCACGCTGGAGGTCGCGGCCTCGCGCAGCAGCAGCGTGTCGGAGGTGACCCGGGTGACCATCTCGCCGACCGGGCGGGTGCTGATCGCCGGGACGGTCGCGCGGAAGAACCGGTGGACCATGGACTCGCGGGCGTCGAGCACGACGCGCTCGCCGAGGGTGCCCAGCATGATCCACTGGGCGACCCACATGCAGGCGCCGACCACCAGCAGCACCAGCATCAGGGTGATCGGGCCGCTCAGGCCGCCGTCGGCGCTGAGGGAGTCCAGGACCCACTTGGTGGCCAGCGGGGTGGCCAGGCCGACGCCGGACCCGGCGAGGGCGAGCAGGAGCGCGACGGCGAGCCGGGCGCGGTGCGGACGGGCGAAGGACCAGAGGACGCGAAGTCGCCCTTTCGGAACGCTCATGCCTACTAGTGGAACATCGATGTTCCACTACGGTCAACCCGGATACCGCTCTGGGCACACAGCGCCTAGGCTTGATCGGGTGGACGTGCACACCGCAGCCGAGACCGGCACCAGGGCCCGCACCCGGCGGGCGATCCTCGACGCCGCCGTCACCGTGCTCACCGCCGACCCGGCCGCGGCCCTGGCCGACATCGCCGCCGCCGCGGGCGTCGGCCGCACGACGGTGCACCGCTACTTCCCCGAGCGCGCCGAACTGCTCACCGCGCTCAGCAAGCACGTCTGGGACCAGGTCGTCGAGGCCACCCACCGGGCCCGGCTCGACGAGGGCACCGCAGCGCAGGCGCTGGGCAGGCTCTGCCAGGAGTACTTCGACCTGGGCACCGTGCTCACGCTGGTGTTCAACGACCCCGCCCAGGCCGAGACGTGGGACGAGTGCAGCCCCACCGACCTCGCCGTGCTCGACCTCATCGGCCGCGGCCACCGCGACGGCACCATCGACCCCGCCTTCAGCGCCGCCTGGGTCCGCGACCTGCTCTGGGCCCTGCTCTACTCGGCCTGGCAGCAGTCCACCACCGGCCAGGTGTCGCGCCACGACGCCCTCGACGCCTGCCTGCGCGCCCTGCGCAAGGTCATCGCCCCGTGACCGCGGGCCCGGACCCCGTGTTCGCCGACCCCCGCCTGGTCGCGGTCTACGACGCCTTCGACGGCCCTCGTGACGACCTCGACGCCTACCTCGCGATCGTCACCGAACTCGGCGCCACCAGCGTGCTCGACCTGGGCTGCGGCACCGGGAACCTCGCCGCGCTGCTGGTGGCCCGCGGCATCGACGTGGTCGGCGTCGACCCCGCCGAGGCGTCCCTGGCACTGGCCCGCGCCAAGGTCCCCACCGCCCGCTTCCGCCACGGCGACGTGTCGGCCGCCGCGGACCTGGCCGTCGACCTGGTGACCATGACCGGCAACGTCGCCCAGGTCTTCCGCACCGACCCCGACTGGTCCACCACCCTGACCGGCGCCCACACCGCCACCCGCCCCGGCGGCCACCTGGTCTTCGAGACCCGCCGCCCCGAACGCCGCGCCTGGCGCGAGTGGGACACCCAGGTCACCCTCGACATCCCCGTTATCGGCGTGGTCGAGCAACACCGGGTGGTCACCACCGTCGACCTGCCGCTCGTGACCTTCGACAGCACCTACCACTTCCCCGACGGCACGGTGATCACCTCAAGCTCCACCCTCCGCTTCCGAGACCGCGCCGAACTGGAACACGACCTGACCACCCACGGCTACCAGGTCCTCGACATCCGCGAAGCCCCCGACCGCCCAGGCAAGGAGTTCGTCGTCCTCGCCCAAGCCCTATAGGACTGCAGGTGCCGTGTCGTCGGATGTGAGCAGGGCCGAGCGCGCGCTTCATCGCAGAGCGGGCTGGGCATGCGACGCCGCGCAGCAAGCCGGTGTCCCGGGCAGTTTCCGTGCGTGGGAGCGAGCGGGCGTGTTGGCCGTTGCGGCCACTGACCCCGCGTTGGGCTTCCTCTCGACAGTGTCCGGCGTGACCATCGAGACGATTCACGCAGCAATCGACCTAGTAGCTGCCGAGGGCAACAGGCCAGCACTGGTGGTGCCGACAGGACTCGGGGAGGCGCTGCTGTTGCGGGCGGGGTTCGTGCGCGCGGCAGACCGTCTCCTGGCGCTAAAGCCACTGACGACCCAGCCCCGCGTCGCGGTCGACATCATCGAAGTGACTGCGGACGACGCATTCCTGGATGTGCTGATGGCCGGGTACGAGGTGGACGGACCGGTCGCCGCGTTCATCCGGGCAGAACACCGACTGCCGATGATGCGGCGGTTCCTGGCCGTGGCGCGGGGAAAGCCGATCGCCGCCGCCGCCCTGACGATCCACGGCGACGTCGCGGTCCTCGGAGGCGCCTCGACCCTGCCTGCCCACCGAGGCCACGGCGCCCAGTCACAGCTACTGCGCCACCGCCTCCACGTCGCCACCGACGCGGGATGCACGCTCGCGGTCGCCACCGCCCGCCCCGGCTCCGTGAGCGCCGCCAACCTGGCACGAGCGGGATTCCATATCCAGCACCGCGCAACGTGGAAGAGGAACTGACCGGCTTCCTAGCGCAGCGCTGATCGACACGGCGAGCTGAAGGAGCGGAATCGCCCACGACGGTTCGGCCACGGCGTGCGCCGGGCGAGGCTGGATCTGCGGCCTCGCATGCGTGAGCGGCGAGAAGCTCCCTGGGCGGCACCACAAGGTCCGCCTGCTCGATGAACACGTCTTCGGCACACCCGCGCTGAGTGCTGGCCCCGCCAGGGCTACACCTCCCGGGCAGGGCGGAGGACCTGGCGCACGGCGCCGCGGAGCCAGCGGTGGGCGCCGTCGGCGGTGTGGCGGGGGTGCCAGGCCATGCCGATCGTCAGGGGCGGCAGAGGAAGCGGGATGTCCAGGAGGCGGAGTCCCATGGCGTGGGCTGCGTCGCTCAACGGGGACGGGGGCTCGCCCGGTAGGGCGGTCGGCACCAGGCAGACCACCTCGCCGACAGCGGCCAGTGCCATCGCGGCCAGGTGACCGGGCAGCACGACAGTGACCCGCCTGCTGAGCCCGCGCTCCGCCAACGCCACGTCCAGCGGGCCGGTGAAGCGCCCCCGCCGACTGACCGCCACGTGCTCGGCCGCGGCCAACCGCTCAGGCGTCAAGATCCCCTCGGCGAGCGGGTGCCCGGCCCGGACGCCCGCCGCCATCCGCAGGGTCACCAACTCCTCGACCTGGGTCTCCGGGTCGACGTGGTCGATGGCACCGATCTCCAGGTCGGTCCGACCCTCGCGCAGCGCCGGGCCCGCCTCCCACTCCTCGGCCAGCACCCGCAACGACACCCCCGGCGCCCGCAGCCGGGCGAGCCCCAGCAACCCCGGGGCCAGCGCCGTGCCGACCAGGTCCGAGGCCTGGACGGTGAACGTGCGGCGCAGCGCGGCGAGGTCGATCCCGCCGCTCGGGGTGAGCAGCGTCGTCAGAGCGCGCACCACCGCGGCCGCTTCCTCCCGCAAGGCCTCGGCGCGCGGCGTGGGCACCATCGCCTGCCCGGCCCGCACCAGCAGCGGGTCCTGCAACACCCGGCGCAACCGGGCCAGGGTGCGGCTCATCGCCGCGGGCGAGGTGCGCAGCCGCGCAGCGGCCCGGGTGACGCTCTGCTCGGTCAGCAGGGCGTCGAGGGCGACCGCAAGGTTGGCGTCGAGGGTTGGGCTCACCAGCGTTGTTCCGTTTCAGGCAATGATTGGATGCTGAAGTTCCCATTGTGGCAACACGACCGGGGTCCGCACGATGGCGGGGCGCACGAACCCCACCGAGACCGCGAGGTTGTCATGATCGTCATCACCGCCCCCACCGGGAACATCGGCAGGCGGCTGCTCCCCCTGCTCCTCGACGCGGGCGCGCGGCTGCGCGTCGTGGTCCGCGACCCCGACCGGCTCCCCGAGACCGTGCGCGGCGCCGTCGAGGTGATCACCGGCTCGCACGGCGACCCCGAGACCGTCGACCGCGCGTTCACCGGTGCCGACGCCGTGTTCTGGCTCGTGCCACCGGACGCCTCCCGCACCCCCGAGGACGCCTACAGCGGCTTCACCCGCCCCGCCGCGCGCGCGTTCGCCACCCACGGCGTCAGCCACGTCGTCGGCGTCTCCGCACTCGGCCGCGGCACCCCGCAGGCCGCCCACGCCGGGCTGGTCACCGCCTCCCTCGCGATGGACGACCTCATCGCCGACACCGGCGTCGCCTACCGCGCCCTGGCCAACCCGTCCTTCTTCGAGAACCTGCTGGAGGACGCCGACTCGATCCGCGAGCACGGCGTCTTCACCGACACCCTCGCCCCGGATCACCCGGCCCCACTGGTCGCCGTCGCCGACATCGCCGCGGCCGCCGCCGCACTCCTGCTGGACCGCTCCTGGACCGGCGTCGACAGCGTCGCGGTCCTCGGCCCGCAGGATCTCTCTCCCAACGACCTGGCCCGCATCATGACCGAGGAACTGGGCCGCCCGGTCCGCTACCAGCGCGAATCGCTAGACGACCTGCGGACCACCATGCTTGCCTACGGCCTCAACGCCGCGTTCGTCGAAGCCATGGTCGACATGAAGCGCGCCAAGGACCACGGCCTCGACACCTGGCCCGACCACGCACCACGCACAGGCACCACCTTCGCCCACTGGTGCGCGCAAACCCTCAAACCCGTCCTGAACGGCACCGTCGATGCGCACTGACCGCACCGACCCGCCGATCACCGCGTTCATGCTGGTCAAGACCACCCCGAGTGACGGGTCAGCAGGCTTCTGGCCGGGGGCCTCTCTGGTCGTCGAGTCGGATCGTGCTCGCGCGGATCGGCCGATCGCGGTGAGGCTGAAGGATCAGGCGGGCCGGGGCGGGTCGACCAGCTCAATGCCGATCGCGACCACGCCGAGGGCTTCGCGTTCGGGCGGGTAGATCTGGCGGATGTTGGCGAGCTGGTCCTCACGGGTGGCGGTCGGGTTGACCGAGGCGACCGGCTCGTGGTCGAACATCTCCTCGAAGCTGGTGTAGCGGGAGACCTTGGTGACACGGGTCAGGACGTTGTCGCCCTGGCAGTTGAACCGGATCAGCGAGCCGGGCTTGATGTTGCGGCGGCTGGAGTCGTTGACCCGGATCTCGGTGGTCTTGCGGCCGGTGGCGATCAGGTCGAAGTAGCGCTTGTAGATGCCCATCTCGTGGGCGCGGACGGCGGGTTCGGTAGGGCGCAGGGACATGAGTCGGCCGAGTTCCTTGACGGTGAACGAGCGGAAGAAGTGTTTGGGGTCGGTGAGCAGTTCGCCGACCAGCCACACGAGCGCGTCGACGTAGTCGTCGACGCTGCCCGGCCAGGCGGTGGTGTCGAGCATCCACGGCTCGACGTCCGGCGGGAGCACCGCGCGACCCTGCTCGCGCAGCAACGACTTCGACAGCTTCGCACCCGTCGGGGCGAGCACCTGCTGGTGAACACCCGGATCGGCACTCGACCAGCGCGCCGATCTGGTCCTTGCCCAGGGCGTGGAAGTAGGTCTTCTGGTAGGCGTGGTGGGTTTCCGGGTCCAGGTCGACGGTGTGCGGTGCGTTGTCCAGCGCGCCGAACCGCACGACGGTGTCGGTGGAGAACTCCCGCCGGGCGATCTTCGCGAGCAGGAACGCTGCGGTCTGCACCAGGTTCGTACCCAGATGCGGTGCGCCGTTGATCTGCGTGCCGACCACGAACTCGATCCGCTTCGGCCGGGCCGCGAGGACGCGGGGCCGCAGCAGGTCGACCGAGCGCAGCAGCGCGTTCGCCAGGATGCTGTTCGGCGAGATGAGCAGCGCGGGCTTTCCGGTGCGCGACAAGGATGTTCACGCTCCTCGGCCGGGTTTGGGCAGACGCAGGTTGGCGCAGATGAAGTCCAGCCGGGCCGCGGCGGAGTCGGCGGCGACGAACACCGGCTGGTAGCCCGCGTCGTAGTAGCCCTGCACGACCAGCTCGTGCACCCGGCGGATCTCCCGGTCCTTGGCCCACACGATGTCGTCCGGGTCCTCGAAGGTGTCCAGTGGATCCAGCACGAAGACCTGGTCGTAGCGGTGTCGCGCCGTCGCCTCTTCCAGCTCCGGTGTGGGCTTGAGACCGAAGAACCCCTCCCAGCCGTAGCCGTCGGGGATGCCCCGGTTGTAGAACCGCACGCCGTGGCTGTGGCCGGTGTACTCGGCGATGAACGCCTCCAGCACCTCCAGGGAGTACTCGCGGCGGTCTTGCTTGAGCAGGTGGCGGCCGAGGCGGGCGCGGTGCTTGCGGTAGATCTCGCGGCCGGGCTCGTCGACCATGCACGGGATCCCGGCGGCGTGCACGGCGGCGATCAGGTCGTCCTTGCCGGAACTCGGCCCGCCGGTGATGACGTAGCGGCGCGGCGGGCCTGCCGCGGCCGCGGCGAGCACGCTGGACAAGCCGGGGTTGATGCTGGTCACGGTCATCCGTTCTGGTCGGGGTCGGCCGGAACAGCGGTGCTCGAACCACCAGCCCCGGGCTGCTCGGGGGACGTGGGTTCGGTGGACTGGAGTGCTGCCAGCAAGCCTGTGGTCCAGGTGTCGTCCAGGACGGTCTCGCCGTGCAGGTGCGCGACGAACTGCTCGCGGGCCACGCCACCGGCGGCGGCCTCGGTCAGCCGCGAGGTCTGCCCTGGAGTCAGCGGTGGGGTCCACCCGGCCAGCGCCACCAGCTCGTCGATAGTGAGGTCCGGGGCGAACGCCGTGGTGTAGCTGATCGCCTCCGCGCGGGCGCCTGCCCAGCGCCAAGCGGCCGTCACCGCCGCGCGGACGATGTCGGTGCGTTCCGCGCGCAGGCTGATCAGGCGTTCCACGGCGAGCAGCTCGGCGCGGGCGGCGTAGATCGCCGACCACAACAGCGACAGCTGCTCCTCCTGCTCGGCGACCTCCCAGGCGAACGGGTCGGCGAGCACCGGCTGTCGCGCGCTTACCGGCGCGAGCCGGGGTGCGATCAGGGGCGCGTGGGTGAACCGGTCCGCGTCGGCCAGTAGTTCGGCGGTCAGCGTCGCGATCAGCCTGGGCTCGACTCGCTTGCGGAAGTGGTGCACTTCGTGTCCGGCTCGTTCGGCCGCGAGCGCGCGCCGCGCCGTCAGGTTCATCCCCGGTGTGGCCGGGGGCAGACCGAACAGCGCCCGTGCCGCCGCGGCGTACCGGGCGTCGGGGAACCGGGCCAGCAGGCCGCGCAGCGTGCCGTCCAGCGCCGCGATCCGGCTGGCCTCGTCACCGGGATCCACCGCTCGGGCGAGCACACCACGCAGCTCCAGCAGCACCGGATCTACCGCGGCCAGGGTCACCGGCAGCCCACGCCGCAGCAGCCGTGCGACCGCGTCCACCACTTCGTCCTCAAGTGGGCTTTTTGTGGGCATGAGTCGAGTGAAGCACGATGCCCACAAAAAGCCCAGCCCTGATCCCTGTGGCGGTGCCGCCCGCGGGGCACCGCCACAGGGGGAGTCAGGCCGCGGCGCCGAACCAGCGTGGGAGGTGGGTGTGTAGGTCGGTCTGGGTGTCGCCCACCCAGGCGACGTGGCCGTCGGGGCGCAGGAGGACGGCGGGGGCGTTGAGCTCCTCGCTGATGTCCACGATGTGGTCGACGCGGTCTGACCAGCCTGCGACCGAGAGCCCGCCGGTCTGGTCGAGCAGCAGGCCGCGGCCGTTGTGGGTCAGGTCGTAGAGGCGGCCCCGCTTGAGGCTGAGGTCCCGTAGCCGCCTGCCCAGCAGTTCGTGGCCCGTGCCGAAGTCGTAGCGGACGCCGATCGCGGTGATCTTCTCGATCAGGTACCGGTTGACCTCCTCGAACTCCACCAACTCGGCCAGCAGCCCGCGCACCGCGCGCGGCCCCGGCTCGGTCGAGAGCAGCTCCATCTGCGCCCGCGTGTTGTCCAGCACCGCGGCCGCCACCGGGTGCCGCTCGCCGTGGTAGCTGTCCAGCAGGTCCGGTGGCGCCCACCCGGCGACCTCGGCCGCCAGCTTCCAGCCCAGGTTGAACGCGTCCTGGATGCCCAGGTTCAGGCCCTGGCCGCCGACCGGCGGGTGGATGTGCGCCGCGTCGCCCGCCAGCAGGACCCGGCCGCTGCGGTAGCGCTCGGCCAGCCGGGTCGCGTCACCGAAGCGCGAGAGCCAGCGCGGCGAGTGCACACCGAAGTCCGTGCCCGCCACGGCCACCAACTGCCGCTTGAACTCCTCCAGCGTCGGCGGCACCGACCGGTCCTGGGCCACGCCCGCGGCGGGAACCACGACCCGGTAGGCGTCGCCGAACGGGCCGATGCCGAACCGCCGCTCGGTCTCGCGGACCCTGGTCATCACCTCGGTCAGCTCCTCGGGCGCGACCCCGATCTCCATCTCGCCCAGCAACGTGTCGACCCGGCTCGGCTCACCCGGGAAACCGACACCGAGCAGCTTGCGCACCGTGCTGCGGCCACCGTCGCAGCCCACCAGGAACCGCGCGCGCAGCTGCGTGCCGTCGGCCAATTCCGCGCTCACCCCGTCGTCGTCCTGGCTCAGGCCCACCAGTTCGACACCGCGGCGGATCCGCACCCCGACCTCGGTCGCGTGCTCGGTCAGCAGGCGCTCCACGACCGGCTGCTGGATGCCCAGGACGTAGCCGTGCGCGGTGTCCAAGCGCTCCGGCGCCGCCTTGTTGATGCCCGCGAAGAACCCCCGCAGCGGGTACTGCGTGCCCGCCTCGAGGAAGCGCTCCAGCAGACCGCGCTGGGCCATCACCTCGATGCTGCGCACGTGCAGACCCAACGCGCGCACCCGCGGGTTCGGCTCCACGTCCCGCTCCAGCACGAGCACGTCCACACCGCGCAGCCGCAGCTCAGCCGCCAGCATCAACCCGGTCGGGCCGCCCCCGGCCACGATCACATCACCCATGAATCCCCCATTCAACGTCAGCCGCGCGCCTCACGCACCTCGCGCCGAGACCGGCTTCGGCGGGAGATTCTGCGGTGCCACCGGGGTCTTGCCGCAAGCCCCCCACTGCGCTATACGTTGAAGTGGAAGGGAGTGCACCGCTCACCGCAGGTGGCGCGTGATGGCCTCCCCGACCCCCGCGGCGGCACTGCGGTCGGGATGCGGCGCGGCGTGGTTGTAGACGCGTTGGGTGGTGTCGACCCGGGCGTGCCCCACATCGGTCTGCACATCGGTGATCCGCGCACCCTGCTCCATCGCGGTCGTCACGTAGAAGTGGCGCAACGCGTGCGGGTGCATCGCACCGGCCAACTCCGGCAGTTCCGCGGCGATCGCCAAGCGGCGCAGCAGACTCCACACATCGCGGCGGTCGCACCGGGTACCGGCCCGGCTGACCAACAACGGCGTCCGCGGCGGTGATGACGCGAGCGCGACGGTGGCGACGGGTGAGGCGGGCAGGGCGTTGAGGTAGTCGGCCAGGGCGCCTTCGGCGAGGTCGGACAGGTAGACCGTGCGGATCTTGCCGCCCTTGCCGGTGACGCGCAGGGCACGGCGGCCGCGCGTGGTGTGCACGTCCGGGTGGTCGAGGTCGCACAGCTCCGACACCCGCAACCCCAAGGTGAACAGGGCGACCACGGCCCGCGCGCGCAGCCGGTCGCGGGGCGAGGCACCCGGCCTGCGGGTGGCCGCGGCGGTGAGCAGGGCGGCGACCTGGCCGGTGGTGAGGGTGACGACGGTCTTGGCGGGCTGGGGATCACGCAGGCCAAGGCGGCGGCGGTCGAGGTCGGCGGGGTTCGCCGCGACCAGACCCGCGGTGGCCAGGTGTTGGTACAGGGTGCGGACGGTGGCGAGCATCCGCGTGCGGGTCGCGGGGGCCGCCCCGGCGGCGCGCAGAGCGTCTTGCCAGGTCAGGACCTCGGTGGAGCGGGCAGCGAGCGGATCCACGCCGGTGGTGGCGCACCAGCGGAACCAGTGCAGGGCGCGGAAGCGGCCCTCGCGGGTCGGGGGACGGTTGCCCCGGGGCTCGGTGACCTCGGCGTGCACGGCGGCGGTGAGGTCGAGGACGTCGGCGTAGTCGCGCAGGGTCGCGATCCACGCGCGGTCGGCGCGGCTGAGCCACTCCCGCAGTTCCGCGGCGCTCGTGGGCAGGCCCAGTCCCCCGGCGTAGGTGCGGCGGGTGGAGGCCGCGCCGTAGGACCGCAGCCAGGCGGTGACCTCGGCCAGCAGCCGGATCGGATCCCCCACCCCAGGCCACGCGGACCCCTCCACGAGGGTGCCGGTGCGCGCGGGAAGGCCTGTCGTCTCCATCCGCCTAGGTTACCGACAAAAGGAGTGTTCTGTCGGCAACCTCTAATCTCAACATGTTTAGAGCATCTGCTAATCTTAACGCTCTAGCTTAGAGAAAGGGCGAAACGGACATGGTGGACGCGGATGAGCGGCTGTGCGCTCTCACAGGGTGCGAGAACCGGTTCAGCCCCCGCAGCAACCGGCAGCGGTACTGCTCCCCCGACCACGCCGCCGAGGCCCGCACCCGCCGCCGCGCCGTGGAGGACCTCGGGGTCGAGGACTACCTGGGCGCGCTGCGCCAACTCGGCCAGGACACGCTCACCGCGCTGCGCCCACGCGCCACCGAGATCACCACCGCCGTCGCCGAACTCACCGCGGCCCTGAACACCGTCGTCACCGGGTTCACCGACCTCGACACCGCCGCCACCGCCCGCATCGCCGACGCCGAGGCCCGCGCCCACCAAGCCGAGACCGACGCCGTCGAGGCCCGCGACCACGCCACCCGCATGGCCGCCGAACGCGACACCGCCCTCGCTCGCGCCACCGCCGCCAACCAGGCCGCCGCCGAGGCCCACACCGCCCGCCGCGCCGCCGACTCCGACGCCGCGACCGCCCGCCGGGACCTGGCCGCCGCCGTCGAGGCCCGGCAGTTGGAGTCAGCCCGCGCCGACCGCGCCGAGACGACCGCGAGCGAGGACCGCGCCCGCGCCGAGGCCGCCGACCAACGCGCCACCCGCCTCACCGCCCGCGTGCGCGCACTCACCACCGAGCGCCGCGACCTCTGGCACCGCCTCACCACCGAGACCACCCGCGCCGACGCCGCCGAACGCGACACCGCCCAGGTCCGCACCCAAGCCCGCCACGACCTGGACCAGACCCGCAGCCACCTCGACGCCCTGCGCGCCGAACGCGACACCGCCCGCGCCGAGACCGTCGCGGCCCACGCCCACACCCACACGGCCCTCGCCGAAGCCCAACGCCACGCCGACGCCGCCACCCGGGCCCTGCACCGCGAACACGCCACGGCCCTGGAACGCCACATCACGACCGCCATCACCGCCACCGCGGCAGGCGACGCCCTGCGCCAGAACGTCCACACCGAGTTGGCTCGCCTCCTCGCCCTCCCCGACAAGGACTCGCTGTCCGATCACCTACGCCAACTCCACGACACCCTGACCCCACCCGGTGATTCGTCACGGTGACGGCCGAGCGGTCCTCTATGGACGCACCCGACATAGATGGGGTCGGCGTCCTCGGTACGGTGCCCGGGTGGCGAGGTCGAGCAGCGACACCGGGCTCCAGGAGGCGTTCACCGCGGCCGGGCTGACCCGACGCCAGCGCAGCCTGCTGCAGACCGTCCTGCGCGCGCTGGACAACGGTTCAGGCCCCGGTTTCCACGCCGCGACCAGCGACAGCGCCTTGGTCGCGCTCATCAGGGCACACGACGCCTTAAGCAACCACGCCGCGCACGGCCACCCCCATGGGCGACTGCTGTTACGGGTGCTACGCACCAGTGCCGCATGCGTGCGCACCGCGCTCCCGATCCTGCCCAGCCTGCGCACCGCCATCACCGAGCTGGACACGATGGCGGAAGCGTTGCGCGACACCGACCCCGCCGAACACCAGGTGCTGACCCGGGCGAGTGCGACGGCGCTGGAACCGGTGATCACCTCCGCCACCGACGCGATCACCGACCACCTGCTCGCCCTGTGGGACGCGACGGTCAGCCCGAACCACGACGCCAAGGCCGCGGCGGAGATCGCGGTGTCGGTCTACCTGCGGGGACGCGACCGCGAAGCGCTGCGCAAAGACCTGGCGACCCTGCTCACCGGCACGCCCACCGCAGCCGACCTCGCCGCGGTGCTGTGGCCACCGCCGCGCCGCCACCACGTCACCGTCCTGGTCAGCGGCGCGCGCACCCTCGACCACCTCGATGTCCTGCTCCCGGGGTCCCGGCAGTGGCCCGTCACCGTCGACCAGGACGGCTGGCCGAAAGCGAGGGAGCTCGCCGCGCTGCTGGCCAGACTGGCGCCGATCACCCGCGCGGGCACCCTGGTGCGGGTCCCCGTGGACGCCACCGACCTGGGCACCGCGGTGGTCCTCGGCAGGCGGGCGATCAGCGAGGCGCTGGACCAGTACGTGGCGGGCAACCGGATCGCCGACCTCGTACTGGCGGGCCCCTGGGCGGTCGCCGGGCCGGACGAGCGGTGGGTGCTGGGCGAACCGGCCAGGGCCAGCGTCCGCCGCACGGCACCCCTGTCCCCCTCGTGGTCGGACGGCCTGCGCCCCGCGCTGCGGCTCGCGCACATCGCCCAGCGGGTCGAGGCGCCGATGACCAGCGCCGCCCTGTGCTGGAGCGCCCTCGAATCGATCGGCCTGGCGGAGAAGTCGGCCCGGCTGGCCCGCGCCTACGCCCTGCAGACCCTGCGCCACCAGGTCATGGACGCCCACGCCCAACTCAGGCTCACCGTCACCGAGGAGGTCCGCCGCCTCGGCTCACGGGTGTCGAACGCCCAGGTCGACCTGAGGCGCGCGGAGAACGCCCTCGCGAAACGGGCACTGCTGCAGCGGACCACCCCGGCCGACGCCAAGGCACTGGCCGAATCCGTGACCCGGACACGGCAGTCCTACCTGGACCACGTCGCCGCCCACCAGCACGCCCTCGACGAGACGACAACGTTGATGGCACTCATCGACGCCCACGTGCCGAGGACCACCGACAAACCGACCCTCACCGAACCGGACCGATGGGTGGATCTACTGCTCCCCGCCCGCGACGGCGACCCCCTCGCCGCGGCCCGCGACGCCGTCACCACGTTGAGCACCTTCGCGGGCGGCCTCACCCACGAGACGATCCTGCTGTGGCGCGAGCGACTGGCCCGGCCACAACTGCTCGCGAAGTGGTTGCAGGAGAAGCAAGACACCTGCCACGCCCTGCTCGAATGGCTCTACACCACCCGGAACATCACCTTCCACCACGGCCAGTTCGCAGGCCCCGTGGACCTGGCCACCGCCCACGCCGGCCGCGCCATCATCGACATGCTCCTCGAAATCCTCGGCCGGTGGCACTCCACCCAGCACGCGCGGGGCCAGAACCCCACGCCACCGTCGGAGATCCTCAAGGTCCTCAGCCACCGCAAAGACGCCCTCAACCTCACCCTGCTCGCGGCAACCTCATGCCACCCCCTCTCCATCCAGCACCTCACCGGCCCCGACGAGGTGTACTGGTCAGCCACCCGCTGAGGCCAGCCACCGTCACCCATGAGTGGACGGCGACCACCCCAGTGGCTCAGGGCCGGCCACCGACGCGCGCGCTAGTTTCGGTCTCCACCGGTCAGCAAGCCCGCGCCGAGGGAGCCGCGACATGAGTGCGAGCCCAGACCCGCCGGAGGCAGCGGACTCGACGCAGGCGTTCACCGCGGACCTGCGCCGGTTGCGGGCCGACCACGGCTCCCCCACCTGGGACTCGATGGCCAGGCGCGCGGGAGTCCGCGGGGTGAAGGTCAGCCGCGGCACCCTGCACAACGCCGTCAGCACGGGCAGGTTGCCGTCGGAGCTGGCGGTCACCGGGTTCGTGATGGCCCTGACCGGTGACACCGACCAGGTGGCCACCTGGTCGGCCCGTCGCGCCGCGCTCACCGCTGAGCACGCGGGCCCCAACCTGGTGGTCGCGGCGGCACCGCGAAGGAACAGGCGGCTGCTCCTCGTGGCGGGTGCGGTCGCCCTGGTGCTGAGCAACACCGCCACCGGGTTCATCGTCTACGGAGCGACCCGCCCGACAGCCACCGAACAACATTCCACCACCTCGGCGCTCGCCACGACCGGCGACGACCCCGCCAAGACGGTGTGCGTGCAGGACGCGAAAGTCGCCGCGGGCACCACCAAGAACCCCCAGTTCCTCCTGGAGATCCTGTTCTCCGGCACGTGCCAGGCAGGGTGGGCGCGCATTACCCGCTACGACGACAGCGCCCTGGGCAACCGGCTCGACATCGAGATCCACCGGCGCTCCGACCCCGCGGGCGCCACCCGCCAAACCGCGACCGAACCCGACGTCCAGTCCGCGTACACGACCCTGATCGTGCGCGCCGACCCCACCGATCGGCTGTGCGCGACCGGATCGATCACCACCGGCGAGGTCACCGAAGCCGCCGTGGAGCCGATCTGCACCTGATCGGCCGACCGGCCCCGCGAGGCCGCCCACCTGCGGTTATCCAGTCCTCCATCCATGTGGTGGATGGAGGGGTGGCGCGCTGGGCTCGTCGTGACCACCTCCTCACCCGAGGATCACGACAGGAGAAGCGAATGACCATCACATCCGCCGCGCGGGCACGTCGCGCGGCCAAGGCGTTGATCGCGGTGTCGGTCGTCGGCGCGGTCAGCCTCATGGGCGCGGCCCCGGCGCAGGCCTCGGACTGGGGCGGGGACGGTGACTCCGCCGGGTGCGCGAGTCCGATCACCGTCGCCACAACGGCCATCACCGGGTCCCGCGGCAAACTCGCGGGCAAGACGATCGGCGAACTGCAACTGCGGTGGTCGTGGTCCTGCCACGGCAACTGGTCGCGGGTCGTCCTCTACGGCGGCATGTACTCGACCCCGGTGACCGTCGAGCAGATCGTCGAGTCGGAGGGCCGCCGCGCGGGCTCGACCGACCACAACCTGCGTACCGGTAGTGGCGGAACGAGCGCGTGGACGCGCTACCTCCGGCTGGCGAACTCGCAGAGCAGGGCGTGCGCGCAGGCGTGGCTGTCCTCGGACTTCGACACGCTGAACTACCACACCAACGGGGCGCGGGTCTGCGCTTAGCGGGCTGCCGGGGTGGGGGCGATCAACGTCCCCACCCCGGCAGGTGCGGGTCAGATCGTCTGTCCACTGGAGACGACGTGGTCGACGAAGCCGTAGGCCAGGGCCTCGTCCGCGTCGAACCAGCGGTCGCGGTCGGCGTCGGCGGTGATGCGCTCGACCGACTGGCCGGTTTGGCGGGCGGTGATCTCGGCCATCCGCCGCTTCATCTTGCCGAACACCTCCGCCTGGATCGCGATGTCGCTCGCCGCGCCCGAGATGCCCGCGGACGGCTGGTGCATGACGATCCGGGTGCTCGGCAGCAGGAACCGCTTGCCGGGGGTGCCCGAGGACAGCAGGAACTGGCCCATCGACGCGACGAAACCCAGGCCCCAGGTGGCGACGTCGGGTTTGACCAGTTGCATCGTGTCGTAGATCGCCATCCCCGCGGTGACCGAGCCGCCCGGGGAGTTGATGTAGAAGGTGATGTCGGCGTCCGGGTCGGCGGCGGCGAGCAACAGCAGTTGCGCGGTGATCCGGTTGGCCACCTCGTCGTTGACCTCGGTGCCGAGGAACACGATCCGGTCGCGCAACAACTGCTCGTACACCGAGTCGTTGAGCGACTGCCCCGCCTGGGCCATGAGCGTCATCGTTTCTCCCACCTCACGTTTGCGATCCCCCGTCGCGACCGAACGTAGAGGCCGTGCGGGGCGCAAAAGGGCGTCGTTCGCTCACAGCGTGCGGGGTTCGCTCCTGGCGATCACACCGCCGCCGAACCCGTCGGCAGCATGGTCTTATGCGGCTCCTTGTGCTCGGTGGCACCTCGTTCCTGTCCAAGCAGATCGCCTATGACGCGGTGGCGCGCGGGCACGACGTGGTGTGCGCGGCCCGCGGCCAGTCCGGCGCCGTGCCCGAGGGCGCTCAACTCCTCGTCGTGGACCGAGATCAGCCCGGCGCCATCAACGCCCTGGCCGGGTACCGGTTCGACGCGGTCGTCGACGTCGCCACCGGGGCGCTCGGATGGGTCCTCGACGCGCTCGACACCCTGGCCGACGGCGTGCGCCACTGGACGTTCGTCTCCAGCATCAACGCCTACGCCGACACCGCGACCCCCGGTCAAACCACCGACGCGCCCCTGTGCGAGCCGGTCCTCGACACCCGCCACTTCGCCCTCACCGAGCTGACCGTCGAACGCTACGGCGGCACCAAGGTCGCCAGCGAGAACGCCGTGCGCGAGCGCCTGGGCCCGGACCGCGCCTTCATCGTCCGCCCCGGCGTCATCAGCGGCCCCGGCGACCAGATGGACCGCTTCGGCTACTGGAGCGCCCGCTTCACCCGCGGCGGCCCCACCGTCATCCCCGACGTCGCCGACCACCCCTTGCAACACATCGACGTCCGCGACCTGGCCACCTGGATCGTCACCGCCGCCGAACACCACCACACCGGCACCTACGACGCCGTCGGCCCCGTCCTGGACCTCCACACCGTCCTCCACGAAGCCGCCACCCTCATCGGCGCCCCCGACCTCCACCTGGTGCCCATTGCCCCGGACACCCTCCTCGCCGCAGGCATCACCCCCTGGGGCGGCCCCAGATCCCTGCCCTTCTGGCTCCCCACCCCCATGCACGGCCTCGTCTCCCACGACCCCACCCCCGCACTGGCCGCAGGGCTCACCCCCCGCCCCTTGTCCGACACCATCCACACCGCCCTCACCGACGAACACGCCCGCGGCCTCACCCGCCCCCGCACCGCGGGCCTGACCCCGGCGGAGGAACGCGAACTCCTTGATCAACAATTCTGACCGTTGCGCCGAAAGTCATATGGACATCGACTGAACGGTCGTTCGCGTACCATCTCGCCATTTATCGCAAATGTCGCAAATCTCCCGAAGGCGGCGGCGCTTTCCCGCTATTTGTCCAATTCGGTGGATCTTGATTCACCAATGGTGCGAAATCTGCCGGTTTCGTCACTTCACTGGGGAAGCGACTTCTGGTTGAGTGTCCACTTGTTTGGGCGGTCGCTGGATTGGGCTGTTTCACCACTGGGGCGTGACAATGAATTACGAGCTGTCGATCGACGCTGTCCTTTTCCGTCGATTCTCTCGGCCGCGCAGATTTCTCGGGCTGGTGCTGGCACTCGTGCTGCTCGCCACCGCGCCCACGGTCATCTCGCCGACGCCGGTGGCCGCGGCGCCGTCGCGACTGCCCAAGGCCCCGGCGGAGAAGGTGATCCCGCACACCGACTTCGTCTCCCCAGCACACCGAGCCACCCCGGTGCGGGTCGACCCGCCGCGGGGCGCGACGACCTGGCCCGCCGCCGGATCCGCCGAGGTCGTGCTGGGCACCGACCAGCCGACCGGCGCCGCTGAACCCACCAACGCCGCCGAACGCGGCGCCAGGGTCCCCACCCCCCGCCAAGCGGGCTCACTGCCGGTGAAGGTCGCCTCGGGGGCGACCGCGCGCGCCGCCAAGCCCGGACTGCACGTCGAGGTGGCCGACCGATCCGTGGCCGAACGCGCGGGCGTGCGCGGCGTCCTCCTCGGGCTCCGGCCCACCTCGGGCGACCTCGACTCCACGACGGTGTCGATCGACTACTCGTCGTTCCGCTTCGCCGGTGGCGCCGACCTGGGCAGCAGGTTGCGGCTCGTTCGGCTACCCGAGTGCGCCCTGAGCACCCCGGAGAAGCCCGCCTGCCAGGTGCAGAGCGACATCGCCGCCACCAACGACCAGGCAGCCCAATCCGTGACCACCGTGCTCCCGGTCAGCGCGAACAAGATGACGGTGCTGGCCGCGACCGCTGGTGCTTCCGGCCCGAACGGCTCGTTCTCCGCGAGCTCGCTGAGCCCGACCGGTTCGTGGGCGGTCAGCGGGAACACCGGCGGCTTCACGTGGAGCTACCCGATCCCGCTGCCCCCGACGGCCACCGGCGAGAGCGCGCTGCCCGACGTCACGCTGGCCTACAGCTCCGCGCGGGTGGACGGACGCACCTCCGCGACGAACAACCAGAGCTCGTGGATCGGCCAGGGCTGGGACTACTCACCCGGCTTCATCGAACGCACCTACCGGGCTTGCGGCGAGGACACGACCCTGCCGCAAGCCCAGCGGACGGGCGACCTGTGCTGGGCCGGGCAGATCGTCACGATGAGCCTGGGTGGGCGCTCCACCGCCCTGATCCGCAACGACGCCGACGGGAGCTGGCGCCCGGCCGCCGACGACGGCACCCGGGTCGAGTTGTTGACCGGTGTCGCCAACGGTGCCCGCAACGGTGAGCACTGGCGGATCACCACCACCGACGGCACGCAGTACTACTTCGGCCGCAACGACGGCCCCGGACGCACCACACAGGACACCACCAACTCCACCTGGACCGTCCCGGTCTACGGTCCGCGCTCGGCTGACCCCTGCTACAACGCAGCAGGTTTCGCGCAGTCCCAATGCAACCAGGCGTGGCGGTGGAACCTGGACTACGTCGAGGACCCGCACGGCAACGCCGCCCTCTACTACTACACGCCGGAAACCAACTACTACGGCGCGAACACCGGCACCACCGGCGTGCAGTACACCCGCGGTGGCACCCTCAAGCGCATCGACTACGGCCTGCGCAAGACCGCCGGGTCGGTCTACGGCGCGACCGTTCCCGGCCAGGTCGCCTTCGACGTGACCGAGCGCTGCACCCCGTCGGGCGCGATCACCTGCGCACCGGCCCAATTCACCGCCGCCAACGCCGCCTCCTGGCCGGACACACCCCAAGACCAGCAATGCCTCTCCGGCGCCACCTGCAACAACCACTCCCCCAGTTTCTGGTCCACCAAGCGCCTCACGACCATCACCACCCAGTACAACACCGGCGCGGGCCCGATCAAGGTCGACTCCTACGCCCTCACCCAGACCTTCCCGTCGATCGGCGATCCCGAACTGCGGCTCGACCAACTCGTCCGCACGGCCTGGGAGTCGGGGACGACGGCGACCTCGATGCCGCCGCTGGTCTTCACCAGCCAGCTGCTGGACAACCGCGTCTCCGGGTACAACGGTCAGCCCGCGATGGCGCATTGGCGCGTCACCAACGTGGCCACCGGATTCGGCGGCCAGGTCGCCGTGACCTACCTGCCCGCCGAGTGCACCTCCACGACGGTCCCCACCGACCTGCCCAACAACACCAAACGGTGCTACCCGGTCTACTGGACGTTGCCGCTCAACCAGAACCCCACGCTGGACTTCTTCCACATCTACCCGGTCAGCCGAGTCGAGTCGCAGGACAGCAACGGGCTCACCCCCACGCAGCGCACCGACTACAGCTACCTCGGCACGCCCGCGTGGCACTACGACGACAACGAGCTCGTCAAGCCCGCGAACCGCACCTACGGCCAGTTCCGCGGCTACGGTCAGGTCGAGACGCGCACCGGCAACCCGGGCAACCTGATCGACGGCGTCCCCGATGCGCAGACCCTCAGCAACACCACTTACTTCCGCGGCATGAACGGCGACACGCTGCCCGGCAACCAGCAGCGGTCGGTCACGGTCACCAACTCCCTCGGCGAGGTCCGCGCGGACGACAACCTGTTCGCGGGCAGCGCGTTCGAAACCCAGAACTACCTCGGGTCGGGCGGCGCGCGGCTGGGCTCGTCGATCATCGAACGGACCAAGCTCGCCACCACGGCCACCCGGGCCAGGACCGGACTCCCGGCGGCCACCGCGGACATCGTCGTGACGACCCGGACCCGGGCCATCACCGACCTCGCGGCGGGCGGCGTCCGCACCGCCACGTCGACCAACCGCCACGACACCCTCGGGCGGGTCGTCTCCACCAGCGAGACCGCCGACGGCGTGCCGGACAAGTGCTCCACCAGCACCTACGCCGACAACACCACCTCCTGGATCCGGGACAAGACCGCCGAGACCTGGTCCTCCGCCGCGGCGTGCCCGACGACCGGACCGGTCACCGCACCCGCGCCGATCGTCTCCGCCCAGCGCGTCTACTACGACGGCCAGAGCACCCTCGGCACCGTCGCGGGCGCCGGTGACGCCACCCGCACCGACACCGCGACAGCCAACACCAGCGGGAACCTGACCTTCACCACCACGGCCACGGCGGCCTTCGACGCGAGTGGTCGCCCGGTGTCGCAGAAAGACGCGCTCACCCAGGAGACCAAGACCGCCTACACGCCCGCCGACGGCGGCATCGTGTCCCAGGTCGTCACCACCAACCCGAAGAACCAGACCTCGTCGGCCACCCTGGAACCCAGCCACGGGATGACCACCAAGGCCGTCGACGTGGGCGGCCGGGTCACCGAGGCGACCTACGACAGCTTCGGCCGCACCACCGCGGTCTGGAACCCCGGCCGCGTCAAGCCCGCGGGCTCGAACCCGGGCGACACGCCCAACTCGACCTACAGCTACCTGGTGCGCGACAACGGACCCCTCGCCGTCACCGCGCGCAAGCTCGTCGACTACGGCACCGGCACCAACTACGTCACCGCGATCACGCTGTTCGACGCGGCGGGCAAGCCGAGGCAGACCCAGTCCGACGACATCAGCAACCCCGCCGGGGTGAGCAACCGGATCGTGACGGAGACCTTCTACGACTCGCACGGCTGGCCGGTGAAGGCGCACAACCGCTACGTCACCACCGGGGTCCCGAGCACAACGATGGTCACCGTCCCCGACGCCTCCGTCGACGACCGGTCCGTCTCCGGCTACGACGGCAGCGGCCGCGTGGTGCGGGCCGTGTCCTACCAGGGCCTCACCCCCAAGGCGACGACCACCACCGTCTACGGCGGCGACCGCGTCACCACCTTCCCGCCCACCGGCGGGGTCACCAGGGCGCAGGTCACCGACGCCAGGGGCAACACCGTCGAACGGCGCGAGTACACCACCCAGCCCACCGTGACCGGCAACGTCGTCTCCGGTGGCACCGCCCGCGTCTCCACCTTCGAGTACAACGCGCTCAACCAGTTGATCCGCAACACCGACGCCGCGGGCACGAAGTGGGAGTACCAGTACGACTTCCTCGGCAGGCAGACCGGGGCGACCGATCCGGACGCCGGGCAGACCACCCGGGCCTACGACCTCGCCGGGCAGATCAGCTCCAGCACCGACGCCCGCGGCCAGGTGCTCAGCTACGACTACGACGTGCTGGGCCGCCGCACCGCCGAGTACAGCGGCGTCGGCGCGGGTCGGGTGAAGCTCGCGTCGTGGGCCTTCGACACCGCCACCGCCGGTGTCGGCAAGCTCGCCTCCACCACCAGGTACACCACCGCGGGCAACTACTCCGAGGGCGTCAGCGGGTACAACGCGGTCGGCCTGCCCACCAACAACGTCGTGCAGATCCCGGCGGCCGAGACCGGGCTCAACGGGCTGTACACGACGACGTACTCCTACACCACGACCGGCCTGCTCACCGGCATGACGCCGCCCACGAAGGGCGGGCTGCCCGGCGAGGCCATGACCTTCGTGGTCGACAAGTACGGCAACCAGACCGAGACCCGCAGCAACGTGTGGGACTACGTCTCCGGCTCGACCTACACGGCCTCCGGTGAGCCTGCCCAGTTCCAGCTCAGCTCCGGCAACAACGCCGCGACGCTGACGTTCGAACGCGACCCGCGCACCCACGTCGTCGACCACACCAACCTGTCCGTGCAGGCCGCGACACCGCTGGTCGACGACCTGCGCTACACCTACGACCCGGCGGGCAACCTCACCAAGGTCGTCAACGCCCGACCGGGCGGCACCCGGACCCAGTGCTTCGGCTACGACTCCCTGGACCGGCTGAGCCAGGCCTGGACCGCCACCGACAGCTGCGCGGGCCAGCCCAGCACCGCCCCCGGGGCGACGACCGTGGGCGGGCCGGATCCGTACTGGACGTCGTGGACGTTCTCCACCGTGGGCCTGCGCACCGGGCAGACCAAGCACGGCATCGGCCAGGCCGACACGACCACCGGATACACCTACCCGAGCCCGACCGGCACCCGTCCGCACTCGCTGTCCGCCACGGCGACAACCGGGCCGGGCGGGTCGAGCTCGACCAGCTACACCTACGACAACGCGGGCAACACCACCAACCGCACCCTCGCGGGCAGCTCGCACACGCTGACCTGGACCGAGACCGGCAGCCTCGCCAAGGTCCAGTCACCCACCGGTGACACCACCTACGTCTACGACGCCGACGGCATGCAGCTCCTCCGCCGCGAGCCGGGCAAGGTGATCCTCTACCTGCCCGGTCAGGAGTTCGCCCGCGACACCGCCACCGGCACGATCACCGGCACCCGCTACTACAGCCACAACGGCACGCTCGTCGCCCGGCGGGTCGGGTCGGCTAACCCCGAGTACCTGTCTTCGGACCACCACGGCACCACGCAGGTGTCGGTGTCCGCGGTCGGGTTCGCGGTCACCCGCCGCGAGGCCGACCCGTACGGCAACCCGGTCGGTGCCGTCCAAGGTGGACCGTGGGCGGACAACCGCGGGTTCCTCGGCATGCCGACCAACGCCGCCACCGGCCTGGTCGACATCGGTGCCCGCAAGTACGACACGACCACGGGCAAGTTCATCTCCGTCGACCCGGTCCTCAACCTCCAGGACCCGGGCTCGTGGACCGGCTACACCTACGCCAACGACAACCCCACGACCTTCGCCGACCCCACCGGCGAGTTCTGCGACGGCTGCGCCACGAACAACCCCAACTCCGTGGCGGCCAAGTCCGCCGGGTGCGCGATCTACGGCGAGACCGGTGTCTGCCCCACGGCCGCGGTCGAGAAGCGGACCAAGGAGCTGCTCAACGGGACCGGGGACCCGAACAAGCAACCGATCATCTTCGGCCACCGGCTGCCCACCGCAGCGGAGATGAAGAAGGGGATGTTCCTCAGCGGGCCGGTACCGATGGCCCCCGGCGAGACCTACCAGCAGGCCGTCGTGCACTGGGCGTCCTACCTGTGCAACAACGACATGGCCGGTCCCGGCCCGTTCTGCGAGTGGTCCTACCGGATCGGCAACCACCGCCCCGACGGCTGGGACCTGCTGTTCACGGCCTTGAACGCGTGGATGCTCGCCGAAGGCGTCCGGGTCCGGGCACCCGAACTCGAGGTCGAGGGCCGGACCCGGACGGGCATCGCGGCCGCCGCCGACAAGCAGTTGCTCAGCACGCTCGAGAACCCCGGGGCGTTCTGCAGCTTCACCGGCGACACCGCGGTGCTGATGGGTGATGGCTCCAGCAAACCCATCAAGGACGTCGTGCCGGGCGATGTCGTGCTGGCGACCGACCCGGAGACCGGCCAGGCGGGACCCCGCAAGGTCCAGGCGACCTGGCCGCACGCCGACCTGTCCTATGAGCTGGCGTTCACCGACGGCACGACCATCCAGGTCACCGAGGACCACCCGTTCTGGAACGCCACCGACAAGCGGTGGGAGCGCGCGGACGCGCTCGACGCGGGCGACCTGCTCGCGAGTCCGACCGGGAGCGCGCTGCGGGTGGCGGGCATCCGCCCGCACTCGGCCCGGCTCGCCGAGGTGTACAACCTCACCGTCGCCGACCTGCACACCTTCTACGTGTTCGCGGGCGCCACCCCGGTCCTGGTGCACAACACGTGCAAGGACGGCGTGACCTACATCTTCCGCTCGCCCGGCGAAGGCAACAAGGCCGCGGAGCTGAAGGGCCTCAACGCGGCCAACCACAAGGGCGACCACCCGACCGCTTACCTGTCCAACAAGGCCGGTGGTGCGGCGCAGTACGCTGGCATCGGCCACGACGACGGCTTCTACATCTACAAGATGAAGCCCGGGTTCCAGGAGAGGTTCGGCAAGTACGAGTACCCGCTGGAGAACTCGAACGGTCTGGAGGACGTCACCGAGTACCGCATCTCCTCCAACGACTTCGACGAGTTCAACTCGTACATCGACGGGGAGGGCACCTGGGTGGACTCCCACCAGAACTGGTACGTGCTGCCGCCCGGGGTGCCGGACTGATGGCCCCGGATCGACGACAGCGGCGGAGCGGAGATCCGGATGGCTGAGCGCGACACCCCGCAGCGGCTCGCGAACTACTTGGCGAGGCTGAACTCGATGACCGAGGTCGTGCCCGAGCTGCACGAAATGCGGCCACGGGTGCCGAACGACGGCCGGGTGCTGGCGGTGGTCTACACCGACGTGCCGGAACCCGGTTACGTCACCGGGTTCACCTACGGCCTGTCGCTGATCCGACCGTCCGGCGGCCGGGAGATCTCGATCACCGTCCGCTCCGGGGAGGTCGAGTGGGCCAAGGTGCCCGCTCGATCGGTGGCCGTGCTGCGCGGCCTGAACCCGCTCGACCCCGGCCACACCATCGGGTACGCGGGTGCGCTCGTCGAGGGCTCGCCACTGCACCACCTGCTCCTGTCCGAGCGCAACGAGCCCTGGCACCTCGACCCGATCGCGCTACCGGGGGAGGACCCCGTCGAGATCCTCGGCGCGTTCCCCACGCACGACTCGGAGACCGACTTCGTGCGCACCCACGGGGTCGACGCCCTGTGGCGCCTGGACTGGGACCGCTACGACCCACTGCGTCCGCCGGTGGTCTGACGGCTGTGCGACGGGCTTGGGTCACCGGGGCCGGCTCTCCTGCGGCTACTGCGGTTGGTCGGGCTCGGGTTCCAGGGTGAACCAGACGGTGGTGCCTTGGGATGGGGTGGAGTCGAGGCGGAGGGTGCCGCCGTGGCGTTGGATGATGCGGTCGACTATGGCCAGGCCCGCGCCGTGGCCGCCGCCGTGGGAGTCGCGGGGGTGCAGGCGGCGGAAGAGGCGGAAGACGTCTTCTTGGTGGGCGGTGGGGATGCCGATGCCGTTGTCTCGGACGTAGACCGCCGGGGGGTTGCCGGGGGTGGTGCCGACGGTGACGGTGCGGGGTGGGTGGGGGTTGGCGTACTTGGCGGCGTTGACCAGGAGGTTCACCAGGATCTCCTGGAGGCGTTCGGGGTCGGCGGAGATCGTGCTGCCCGGTTCGGGCAGGGTCACCTCGACGTCGTGTTCGGCCAGCCGGATGCCCGCGACCTCGAGGGCCTGCAGGGTGGCGGTGCGCAGGTCGACGGGGACGCGGTGCAGGGCGCCCTGGCCGAGTTGGGCGAAGTGCAGCAGGCTGTTGATCAGCTCGTCCATCCGCTGGGCGAGCTTCTGGATGGTGCCGAGCCTGCGCGCGGTGACCGCGTCCAGCTCGGGCGCGTCCTCGGTGATGAACGCGGCGGTGGTGGCGATGCCGCGCAGGGGTTCCTTCATCTCGTGCGCGGCGACGTGGGTGAAGGTGTCGAGGTCGTCGTTGGCGCGGCGCAGTTCGTCGTTGAGGGCGGCCAGTTCGGTGGCGCGGCGCAGCGCCGAGGTGCGCACGGCGTGCCCGAACTCCTCGGCCACCGCCGCGTCGGCCCCCGTCCACGGCAGGCAGTGGCCGCGCACGACCGCCTGGTAGACCGCCGAGGACCCGCGCGGGGTGAGCCGCTGGCCGTGCGGGCCCAGGAGGACCGGCTGGTCGGGGTCGGTCGCCCAGGTGCGGGCGGCGCGGCGTTCCCGGCGGACCCAGGCCACCAGGTCGCCGGTCCCGTCGAGGGCGAGCACCAGCACCCCGCTGAACCCGGTCGCGTACCGGGCGAACACCGGGTCGAGCTCGGTGAGGCTCTCGCAGCTCCACACCTGCCCCGCGGCCAGCGCGGGCACGTGCTCCCACAGCGCGGTGAGGGCACCGTCGTCGAGCGCGGCACCGGACACGGTGGCCTGGCCGCCGAGTCGCACCACCACCGCGTCGGCCACGATCAACCGGGCCAGCTCGTCGTTGTCGGCCAGCAGGGCGCCTGCCGTGACCAGGCTGAACAGCGCGGTGCGGGCGTGCTGGCGGGCGTTGGTGGCCTCGGTGTCCTGCAGCGCGGCCAGCTGCAACGACAGGGTGACGCCGAAGAACTCGCACGCCGCGCGGACCTCGGCGCTGAGCCTGCGGGGTTCGAGGCCGTGGCAGGCGATGAGGCCCCACAGCCTGCCGCCGTTGAGCAGCGACACCGACATCGACGAGCGCACGCCGATGTTGCGCAGGTACTCCAGGTGGAACCCGGACACGGTGCGCAGGGTCGAGTCCGACAGGTCGAGCGGGTCGCCGGCCCCGGGCAGCACTTGCGGGACCAGCAGCGCGGTGTCGTCGTCGACGTCGTGGATGACCCGGATCCAGTTGCGCTCGTAGAGCCTGCGCGCCTGCGGCGGGATGTCGGTGGCGGGGAACCACAGGCCCAGCCACGGTTCCAGCTCGTCGGCGACGGACTCGGCGATCACCTCGCCCGGCCCGGCGGGGCCCTCGAAGCGGTAGGCGACCACGCGGTCGTAGCCGGTCAGGGCGCGGATCTCGGCGACGGCGGCGGCGCAGACGTCGACCACCGTGCGGCCGTGCTGCAGCTTGACCAGGGCGGTGCGCACGGCGGGGTAGAAGTGGGAGAACACGAACGGCCGCTCGGCGGTGGCGGGCTCCAACTCGACCACGACCCGCCCGTCGGCGCGGTAGACGGTCGCGTCGAACCCCCGGCTGCCCAGGGTGAGGGCGAGCATGCCGCGGTCGCCGGTGGGGGCCGCGAGGGTGGCGTGCACCGCGGCCAGCCCCGCCGACCCGAACAGCGCCTCGGCGGACGTGCCGACCACCGCGTCGGTGGGGACGCCGAGCAGCGCCGCGCAGTTGGAGCTGGCGACCTCGACGCGCCCGTCGGCGCCGATGGCGAGCAGGGCGCCGTAGGACTGGATGCCGCCGAGGCGGTGGATCGGCTCGTTCAGGCACACCGACAGGTCGAACGGGGTCCCGGACTCCACTTCGGCGGCCCGCTCGCGGTCATCGGGCTGCCACCCGCCCTCATCGCCCGTGCCCACCCGCACACCCCCGCCGGTCCGGTCGACGCTCGTGCAGTCGACACACCCGCAGGACCCTACAGTTGGGTCGGCGTCCCCGAACGAGCGAAGTGGAAGCGTGCACCCGAACCGAGAAGGGCACTGGCCGGACCGACTGCACCGGTTGTGGCGATCGGCGTTCGCGTCGGTGAGCACCAGGCAGTTCGCCGACGAGCTGTACTCGGGGCTGCTGGAGCTGCCCGGTGTGCGCGCCGTGCTCGGCGGCCGGTTGTCGCCCGCGGACGAGGTGCTGGTGACCCGGTGGGCCGACGCGACCGGGCTGCACAGCGCGGCGGCCGGGCTCGCCGCGGACATCGCCGACCTGGTCGTCGACCTGCCCGAGGACGGCGTCGTCGTGCCGCTGCCGCTGCTCGCGCGCCGCTCCCCCGGTCTCGCCGCCCGCGCGGCGGCCTCGGGCGGGGACGGTCTGCTGCTGATCGCCTTCGACGTCGCCGAGGGCGGGCGGGGCCTGCTGGGGCTGGCCACCGTGGCCGACGGGAGCGACACCGAGCTGCTGACGACGGCGTTGTCGCAGGTCATCGAGGTGGTCGTGGCGGCGGACCACCGGATCAGCGAGCAGCGCACCCTGGAGGACCTGCAGGCCGTCGACGCGCTGCTGGCCGAGGCGTCGCTGCGAATGGACGCCTCGCTCGACATCGCCGACACGTTGCGGGCGGTGCTGCGGATGGTCGTCCCGGCGCTGGCCGACGGCGCGGCCGTGCACATCCGGCGGGAGGAGCGGATGGTGCAGGTCGCCGCCGCGCACGTCGACGCGCGCCGGGAGGCCCTGCTCGCCGAGCACCTGCGGGCCGGGCACTGGGCGGGTGAGCCGGTCATCGCGGGTGCCGCCCGCGCGGGGGACGGCCCGGTCGCGGCGGGTCTGCCGGTCGAGGTGGGGTTGGCCACGATGACGATGGGTGTCCTGCGGGCCCGGGGCCGCGACGTCGGGCTGCTCACGTTCTTCCACCGGGGCACCCCGGCCAAGCGGGTCACTACGCGGTTCCTGCACGACCTGGCGAGCCGCGCCGCTCTGGCGATCGACAACGCGACGCTGTACGAGCAGCGCCGCCACGACGTCGCCTCGTTGCAGCAGCACCTGTTGCCCGCGGTGCTGCCGACGGTGCCCGGGCTGGAGTTCGCCGCCGGGTACAACGCCGCCGACCACGCCCTGGAGGTCGGTGGCGACTTCTACGGGGTGGTCGACCAACCGGACGGGGCCGTGGTCGCGCTGGTGGGCGACGTGTGCGGGCGGGGCGCCCCGGCGACGGCGCTGACCGGGCTGGCCCGGCACACGCTGGAGACGGTGCTCGCCGAGGGCGGCCCGGCGCCGCACGCGCTGGGGATCCTCAACCGGAAGATGCTGCGGGACGGGATCACCCGGTTCCTGACCATCGCGACCGCGACGTTGCGGCCGGGGTCGCGGGGTGAGTGGTGGGTGGAGACCCAGTCGGCGGGGCACCCGGCTCCCCTGCTGGTGCGCCGGGGCGGGACGGTGGTGGAGTCGCGGTGCCGGGGGCGGCTGGTGGGGGTGTTCGCCGAGCTGGACCTGCGGCCCGCCACCGACCGGCTGCTGCCCGGTGAGCTCCTGGTGCTGTTCTCCGACGGCCTCATCGAGGCCCGCGACGCCGACGGCGGCTTCTACGGCGACACCGAGCTGCCGTTGACGTTGACCAGGTCCAGGGAGCTGCCCGTGGCGGAGATGGTCGAGGCGTTGCTGGCCGGGGCGGGCCGCTACCACGTCAACGACGACGTCGCGGTGCTCGCGGTCCGCAACCTCGGCGTCACCGCGCTCGACCGCGTGCTGCCCGCGCACGAGGTGCTCGGCGCCGTCGAGAACGCCCTCCGGGAGCTGACGCACCCCGGCTGCCCGCCCGACCACCTGGCCCGGTTCGTCGCGGGCCGCTCGACCGACATCAGGGCGAAGGTGGCAGGCGACGCGGAGTGGGCGCGGGTCGAGCTCACCGCCGTGGACCCCAACGGAGGAACCGCGTGGACCGAACTGACAGCCTGACCGACGCCAACCTCGTGCTGGTCGTCGAGGACAGCGAGGTCGACCGCGAGGCCATCGACCGCGCCCTGTCGCGCTCGCACCCCGAACTCCTGCTGGAGTTCCTGCCCAACGGCAACGCCGTCCTCGAGCGCCTGCGCGACCCCACCCGCCCCCGCCCCGCCCTCATGTTCCTCGACCTCTCCATGCCCGGCGTCGACGGCTACGGCGTCCTGTCCGCCGTGCGCGCCGACCCCGACTTCGCCGCGCTGACCATCATCGTGCTGACCTCCTCAACAACCTCCGCCGACATCGAACGCTGCTACGCCGCGGGCGCCGACAGCTACATCTACAAACCGGTCAACTTCGCCCTCTTCCGCACCGTCCTCCAAGGCGCCGTCGACTACTGGCACTCCCTGCCTGACCGCCCCCGGTGACCGGACCCCGGGATCAGCGCTGATCCCGCCGCGGCCAGGAATGCAACCACGCCTGGCCAAGCGCCACAGCCGGGTCCGGTCGAGGTGTTCGACCTTGCCGCTGGTGTGCGGCCGTGTGAGGCGAGTCCTTTGTGGAGGATCTCGGCGGGTCGGAGATGTGGGCAATGGCTGGGAGCTGTTGTCGGTCAGCACCTGCAGTGGGGGGCCAGGCCCGGAAACGTCCGTGGCTAGCCGAGTTGGTCGCGGCGGCGGGTGAGGTGGGTGGTCTCGGCGGGGTTGTCCGCCAGGTCGATGGCCTTGTCGTAGGCGGCGCGGGCGGGTTCGGTCCGGCCCAGTCGGCGCAGGAGGTCGGCTCGGGTGGCGTGGTACGGGTGGTAGTGGGCCAGGTGGGGTTCGAGGCGGTCGACGGCCGCGAGCGCGACCTCGGGACCGTCCAGCTCGGCGAGGGCGATGGCCCGGTTGAGGGCCACGACGGGTGAGGCGTCGATGCTGGTGAGGTGGGTGTAGAGGGCGAGGATCTGCGACCAGTCGGTGTCGCGGATGTCACGGGCGCTGGTGTGGACGGCGTTGATGGCGGCGAGGAGTTGGTAGCGGCCGGGGGCGATGCCGGTGGCCAGGCGTTGGCGGACCAGCCGGTGGCCCTCGGCGATGAGCGCTGGGTCCCAGGCGCCGCGGTTCTGCTCGTCCAGGGGGACCAGGTCGCCGGTGGTCGAGGTCCGGGCGGGGCGGCGGGCCTCGGTGAGCAGCATCAGGGCGAGCAGGCCGGTGACCTCGCCGTCCTCGGGGAGGAGGGTGTGGATGAGGCGGGTGAGCCGGATGGCCTCGGCGGTGAGGCCGGGGCGCACCGTGTCGGTGTCGGGGCCGCTCGCGAGGTAGCCCTCGTTGAACACCAGGTAGAGCACGGCGAGCACACCGGTGACGCGCGCCGGGAGGTCCTCGGCGGACGGGACCCGGTACGGGATGCGGGCGGTCTTGATCTTGGCTTTGGCCCGGGTGATCCGCTGGCCCATGGCGGTCTCCTGGACCAGGAAGGCCCGGGCGATCTCGGCGACGGTCAAGCCGCCGACCAACCGCAGGGTCAGCGCCACCCGGGCCTCCACGGCCAGCGCCGGGTGGCAGCAGGTGAAGATCAGCCGGAGGCGGTCGTCGTCGATGGCACCGAGGGACTCGGGCGGGTCGTCGTCGCGCACCAGCCGGGCCTCCTCGTGCTTGTCGTCGCGTTTGGCCTCGCGGCGGATCCGGTCGATGGCCTTGCGGGTGGCGGTGGTGGTCAGCCAGGCGCCGGGGTTGGGCGGCACGCCGTCGGCGGGCCAGCGCTCGACGGCGGTCGCGAAGGCCTCCGCGGTCGACTCCTCGGCGATGTCCAGGTCGCCGAACTTCCTGGTCAGGGCGGCGACCACCCGCGCCCACTCCCGGTGGTGCGCCTGGGTGATCGCCGCCCGCGCGTCGCTCACAGGAACGGTCGGACCTCGACCTTGCGGTTGCACGCCTTCGACCCCTCGGCCGCCAACCGCAGCGCCACGTCGAGGTCCGGCGCCCGCAGGATCCAGAACCCGACGATGAACTCCTTGGACTCCACGAACGGCCCGTCGGTCACCACCCCGGCGTCCGCCCGGTTGTCCAGCACCGTGGCCGACGTCGGCCCACCGAGCCCGCCCGCGAAGACCCAGTACCCCTCGGCCTGGAGCCGCTCGTTGAACACGTCGATCGCCGCGTGCTCCTCGTCGGTGGCCAGCGCGCCGCTGTCGTGGATCACGGAAACCAGGTACTCCATCTGAAGCTCAACTCCTGTGGTCACCGGCGCCCCGCGTGAGCGCCTCACCCCTGCAACGAACACCCCGGCCCCGATCCGACACCCCGACCAAACTTTCTTCCCACTCCGCCACGCACGACGCCTGAACCTGCCACGACCGGAGGAGCTCGCCAGGGTGAGCCCCGTCTACTGCATCTGCGTTCCCGGCCGCGCTGGTCAGTACAGGCAGGTCAGCTTGACTCGCGCTCAGCGAGGAACTCGTCGAGCAGTTCGAAGAGCACGGTGATGGCGCGGGTCTCGGCTTCCGGGGGCAGGTCGGCGGAGTTAGTCCAGCCTTCCGGGAGGGCCAGGTGCAGGACGACGCCTGGCCAGGCGTGGTTGCACTCGTGTCCACGGCGGGCCATCAGCCATTCCCGGAAGCCGTCCAGCAGGGTGCCGCCCAACCGTCGTGCCGCGCTGTCGTAGCCGTCGAGGAACGCGGTGGCTCCGGCGTAGCTTGAGCGGCCGATGAACATGCCGAGATGGGTGGCGACTACCGCGAAGTACTCCCGGTCGGGTGCCGTGCGCAGGTCGATCACAGGGCCGATTCTGCCAGGTCACAGCGGCTGGCCCCAGGCCGTCGGGAGGGTGCTCAGGTGGTCGCGCCGCCGAGGATGCGCACCAGGTTGTCCTCGGTCTCGGTGCCCAGTTTCTCCAGCGCGATCTTGGCCAGCGGTGCCGCGAGTTTCGCCGCGCCGTGGAACTCGACGTGGGCGTGGTAGGTCACCGAGCTCGTCCCCTGGTGCTCGCCCGGCAGCACGCGGATGTCGTCGGTCGAGGTGGCTGTGTCGTTCTTCCCGACGAACCGGAGGCGGTCGGCTTCGGCGGCCGTGAGCTCGTAGGTCAACTCGGTCTCCGAGCCCAGGAACTTGGAGACGTTGCGCCAGGTGGAGCCCACTCGGACCGGGCCGTCGTCGAGGCGGTCGCAGCGGATCGTTCCCGGGTCCCACTCCTCGGCGCGCGCGAAGTCCCGCAGGTAGTCGAGCACGGCGTCCGGTGCGGTCTGGACGGTGAACGTTCGGGTGACGTCGACCATGGACCCTCCTCAGGGCAAGCGGGTGCAACACGGGGACGAGCAGGGCAGTGATTCGTCCATGCCTGCCCTGTACCCGCGCCGCACCCACCGCAACCCACCGGGTCACCGGCTCAGGCGGGCCTCCAGCGCGCCGCGGCGGGCGGCGATCTCGTGCGGGTCGTCGCCGAGGATGAGCAGGTGCAGGGTGCTCTGGCGGAGCGGGTTGTCGGTTCGGGAGCTGTCGTGGCCGCTGGTGATGAGCAGGGTGCCCGCGGCGAGGGCGGGGCGCAGCGGGGTGAGCAGGTCGGCCAGGGGCACCGGCGCGGTGAGCTTCAGCGACTCGGCGGGCTGGTCGAGGAAGTCCGGGCGGACGGCCTGCAGCGCCAGCAGCGGGATGGAGCCGCTGGTGATGCGGAAGTTCAGGTCCAGCACGGCCAGCCCGCCGGTGCTGGTCGCCGCGCAGTCGAGGCTGCACAGGCCGCGGTAGCCGAGGTCGGCGGCGCGTTGGGTGATGGCCAGGCACTCGGCGAGCAGTTCGGCCGGGGGCGCGGTGACCGGGCCGAACTTGCCGCCCGCGTAGACGCCGACCGCGTCGATGCGCTGTTCGGTGATGGCCAGCAGCCGCGCGGTGGCGTCCGGGCCGACGTAGAGCTGGATGCCCCAGTTGTGCTGGATGTGCAGGTACTCCTCCACGACGCACTCCGCGAGCAGGCCGGTGAAGGCGGGCAGCTCGACCGGCTCCCCGGCGCGGTGCAGGTAGACATCCAGGCTGCCGCCGTGGGCGTCGTCGGTGGCGGCCTTGAGGACCCACGACCGGTCGACCGGTGTGGCCGCCGCGAGGTCGTCGCGGGACACGACGGTGCGCGGGGCGCGGAAGCGCGGGTCGACCAGGGTGTTGATGCTGGCCTTGTTGTTCAGGTGGCCGACGAGCCCGGCGGTCTTGAGCGCGCTGGCGTCCGGGCACAGCGCGGTGGGCTGCGGGTACTCCATCGCCAGCAGCAGACCCTCGGCCACCGCCTCGCGCACCCGGGCGGTGAACTCGGCCTCGCCGCGGAACTCGCGCAGGTCCTCGCCGACCGGCAGGCCGCTGTCGCGCAGGTGGCCCAGCAGTTGCGGATCGGTGCCGCCCGCGCTGCAGATCACCGGCGTATCAGCCGCGACGGCGATGGGTCGGGCGGAGACGACGTCACGGGTGTGCCGGTGCGCGGCGGCCCGCGCGCCCACCTCGAGCTCCGGCCGGGCGCACAGGGCGACCCCCGGGCCGTACACGTCGGTGAGCGAGCGGGGCGTGTGCACGACGGGCACGAGGACGGACGGCTGCATGGGAACTCCCTGGCTGAGCCGGATCGGGACGCGCCCGTCCGGCTTGGGGGGTGGTGCGGGGCCTCCGGCGGAACCACGGAGTCGTGATGATCGGGCTAACGCCGGGGAAGAAGGGGTCCCTCGGGCGAACCGGGCCGGTCCGGGGTCATCTCGGCGCTCCTGCCTCCGGCCCACGACCGGGGCAGGGGTTGCTCGTGCGCCGGGGGCGGCACCGCGACGACGCGGCCACTCACCTTCGGTACCCCCACCCTACGCCGGCCGCCACACCCCCGGTTGACTACCGCGCGTAGCCGCCGACGGGTTGCGGGCGAGTGTCGCCCGGCGATCGCCCGAGTGTCTGCCTGGTAAACAGGAGCTCAGCCCCGGCGCGACGGTCGGGGACGGGCCGGGCGGGTCGGACACGGATTGTTGGCGGGGTCCTCCCCCTGGCGCGCCGCGGCACGCGCATGCTTAGGGTGCACCGTGCGGTTCAACCTCCTTCCCACGGACACAGCCTTCTACGACCTGTTCGGCAGGTCGGCGGACCACCTCGTCGAGGGTGCGCGGCTGCTCACCGACCTGCTCGACCCCGGAGCCGACCGGGCCGAGGTGGCCGAGCGGGTGCGGGAGGTCGAGCACCGCTGCGACGAGGTGACCCACGAGACGGTGCGCAGGTTGAACTCGACGTTCATCACGCCGTTCGACCGCGAGGACATCTACCGCCTGGCGGGCGCGCTCGACGACGTCATGGACGACATGGAGGCCGCGGCCGACTACCTGCACCTGTACAGGATCGAGGGGTTGCCGCCGGGGGTGCCCGAGCAGATCGACCTGCTGGGCAAGGCCGCCGCGCTCACCGCGGCCGCCATGCCCCGCCTGCGGGACATGCGCGAGCTCGACGAGTACTGGATCGAGGTCAACCGGCTGGAGAACCTCGGTGACGGCATCTACCGCAGGAGCCTGGCGACCCTGTTCTCCGGTGCCTACGACGCGCTGACGGTGATGCGCCTGCGCGACGTCGTGGAGCAGCTGGAGGCGGCGATCGACTCGTTCGAGAGGGTCGCCAACATCGTCGAGCAAATCGCCGTCAAGGAATCCTGACGTGGAGTTCGCGCTCGTCATCGCGGTCGTCGTGATCGCGCTCGCCTTCGACTACACCAACGGGTTCCACGACGCGGCCAACGCCATCGCCACGTCGATCTCCACCCGCGCGCTGACCCCCAAGGCGGCGCTGCTGCTGGCCGCGGTCATGAACCTGGTCGGCGCGCTGGTGTCGGAGGGGGTCGCCAGTACCATCGGCAGCGGCATCATCTCCCCGCCCGGGGACACCGACGGCCTGGTCGTGGTGCTGGCCGGGCTCATTGGCGCCATCACCTGGAACCTGATCACCTGGTGGCGCGGGCTGCCCTCGTCGTCCTCGCACGCGCTCATCGGTGGGCTCATCGGCGCCGGGGTGGTCGGGTCGGTGAGCGTGCACTGGTCGGTCATCGTCAGCAAGGTGCTCATCCCGATGGTCATCTCGCCGCTCATCGGGTTCTGCCTCGCCTACGCGGTGATGGTCGCCATCGCCTGGCTGTTCCGCCGCGGCGCGCCCGGCCGGGTCAACCGCGGGTTCCGCGCCGGTCAGCGCGTGTCGGCCGCGGCACTGGCGTTCGGCCACGGCCTGCAGGACGCGCAGAAGACCATGGGGGTCATCGTGCTCGCCCTGGCGACCGCGGGCCTGCACAGCGGCACCGGCGTGCCGCTGTGGGTCAAGCTCGCCGCGGCGGGGGCCATCGCGTTGGGCACCTACGCGGGCGGCTGGCGGATCATGCGCACCCTCGGTCGCCGGGTGGTCAAACTGGACCCCGCGCGGGGTGTCGCCGCCGACCTGACCGCCTCCGGTGTCCTCTACGTCATGGCGATCGGCCTGCACGCGCCGGTCTCGACCACCCACACCATCAGCTCCGCCATCATGGGCGTGGGCGCCACCCGCAGGCTCTCCGCCGTGCGCTGGGGCGTGGCCAGGACCATCGTCTCCGCCTGGGTCCTCACCATCCCGATGTCGGCGCTCTTCGCGGGCGCGACCTACGCCGTGCTCACCCTGGTGCTGCCCTGACCCGTCCGGTGACCTTCCGGTCAGTGGATCTTCACCGACATACTGAACGCCCCACGTCATGACTGACGACCGGACGGTGCGTATGCGGGTCGAGATCGATGCGGTGGACCGGGTCGCGGAACTGGAGTCGTTGCGGGACTGGTTGGCCGAGGTCGACCAGCTCCGCGGCCTGGTGCGGTCGGTGGAGTCACCACCGCCGAGCCACGTCCTCGGCCCGGTCGTGGACTCCCTGGAGGTCGTGGTGGGCCCGGTGGCCACGGCGGTGGCCGCCTCGGTGGTGGCGTGGGTGCGTAGCCGCTCCGGGCGGGTGACGGTCCGACTGGAGCGACCCGACGGCACCAAGCTCACGATCGACGCGGCGCGGGTGCGCGGCTTGAGCCCGGCCGATGTGCACGCCGAGGTCGACCGGGTGCTCAAAGCCATCGAGGGCCCCGGTGAGCAGCCCGAGTGACCTGGCCGCCGACGGCGCCCGCGCGCTGGTCATCGGCACCGCCACACACTCAGGATCACAAGCGGGTTCACAAACCGGCTCGTCGCTGCCCGACGTCGCGTCGGCGGCGGCCTCGGCGACGGCGCTGGCCCAGCGGCTGAGCACTGTCTGCGGCATGCCAGCGGACCGGGTCCGGCTGCTGCTCAACCCGGCGTCCTCGCTCGACATCGCGCGCGCGGTGACCGAGGAGGCCGCCCGGGCGACGACCACGCTGCTGGTGCACTACGTCGGCCACGGCCTGCGGGGTCCGGGCGGCGAGCTGTACCTCGCGGCGGCGAACACCGGCGAGCTCACCCCGGGGTTGGCGGGCCACCAGGCGTACTCGTACCTGGAGTTGCGGCAGGCGCTGGCATCGGCGTCCGCGTCGTCGCTGGTCGTGGTGCTGGACTGCTGCTTCTCCGGTCGCGCGAAAGCGGGCGCGCCCACCCTCGAGGGGATCTTCGACAGCCCGCCCGTGCACGGGTTCTACCTGCTCGGTTCGGCGGAGCAGTTCGCCTTGGCGCCACCGGAGGAGACCTTCACGACGTTCACCGGCGAGCTGATCCGCCTGCTGGACAACGGTGATCCGCGCGGTGGGCCGTCCTTGACGCTGGACGACGCCTACGACCACCTGTTCCAGGCCATGCGGACCCGCGGCGCTCCACTGCCGCGCAGGCAGGAGGGTGGCCGCGCGGGCCGGTTGGTCTTGGCGCCCAATGCCGCGTTCACCGCGACCAGCGGACCTGATGGCGCTACCCCCGCCGAAGCCGCCGATCCCCCGCCGCCGGGCCGGAGCCCGTACCCGGGTCTGGCGCCTTTCGCCGAAGAGGACGCGCGGGTCTTCCACGGCCGCGGCGAGGTATCGGACGACCTGCTCGACGCCGTGCGGGAACGTGGCCTGCTCGTTGTCGTCGGGGCGTCGGGCAGTGGCAAGAGTTCGTTGGTGCAGGCCGGTCTCCTCCCCCGGGTCCGCCGCACCCTGGGTTGGCGCTGCGTGTCGATCACCCCTGGCGAGCGTCCGCTGAGACGGTTGGCGACCGCGTTGGGCGTGACCGACGGCGACGCGGCCGACGAGGCCCTGGTCGACCCGCTCAAGGCCGCGCAGTGGCTGCCGGAGGGCGACAGGTCGGTGCTCGTGGTGGTCGACCAGTTGGAGGAGATGCTCACCCTGTGCCCCAGCGAGGACGAGCGCGCCGCGTTCGCCGAGGTGCTCGCCGTGCTGGGCGGCACCGAGCGGGCCGCGGTCGTCGGCGTGCTGAGAGCGGACTTCTACGCCCTGGCCACGGGGTACCCGGCATTGGCGGAGACGTTGCGGTCACGGCAGTTCCTCGTCGAGCCGATGGGCCAGGAGCAGTTGCGCGCGGCGATCGAGGAACCCGCCCGCACCGCCGGTGTGCGGCTCGACGAGGCGCTGCCCGAGCTGATCCTCACCGAGTTGGGCGCGACCCGCAGGCAGGGCGCCGAACCCGGCGCGCTGCCGCTGATGTCGCACGCGTTGTGGATGACCTGGCGCAAAGGCAGCGGGAACCGCCTCACGGTGCGCGACTACCGGGAGGTCGGCGGCATCGGCGGCGCGATCGCCAGGAGCGCCGAGGACCTGTTGGGGTCGTTGGACGAGGCCGCCCGTGACGCGGTGCGGCGGATGCTGCCCCGGCTGGTGCGCGTCAGCGACGAGACCGTCGACACCGCGTTGCGCCTGGACCGGGCCGACCTGGTGCGCGGGTTGCCGTCGGAGCCCGCGACGACCGCGTTGCGCGCGCTGGCCCACGCCCGGCTGGTCACGACCGAGCAGGACGTGGTGCGCATCAGCCACGAGGTGCTGCTGACCTCGTGGCCCCTGTTGCGGGACTGGGTCGAGCAGGACCGGCGGTGGTTGGGCACGGTGCAGCGGCTCAGCGCCGACGCCCGGTCCTGGTCGGCCGCGGGTCGCGCCGACTCCTCCCTGCTGTACCGGGGCGCGCGCCTGGGCGGGGTCGTGGAGCAGGCCCGCGACCTCGATGAGCTCGACGACGACTCGGCGGCGTTCTTGCGTGCCGCGACCGCGCAGGAACGCCGTGGGCGGTGGTTGCGCCGCGGCGCGGTCATCGGGCTGGTGGTCCTGTTGGTCGCCGCCCTGGTGGGCGCGGGTCTGGCGCTGTCGCAGAGCGAGCGCAACGCCGAGCAGGCGCGCGCCGCCGACGCCAGGACCCTCGTGCTGACCGGTGACGCCGTGCGCGGCACCGATCCCCGGCTCGCGCTGCAGCTCGACGTCGCGGCGCACCGGCTCGCACCCGGTGACGCCTCGGCGGCCGCGCTGGTGCAGACCCTCACCACGTCCCGGTACGCGGGCACGCTGCCGGAAGGCTCCTCGCCGGTGTCGGCGCTGGCCCTGTCGCCGGATGGCCGGACCCTGGCGGTCGGCACCCGCGACGGCATCACCCTGTGGGACTTCACCACTCCGCGCGATCCCCGGCGCAGGGGGGACCTGATCACCGGGTCCACCGGGCCGGTCACCGCGATCGCGTGGCGGCCCGACGGGAACTTTTTGCTGGCGGGCGACTCGAAGTCCCTGCGCGTGCTCGACTTCACCGGGGCCGGTGCCAAGCAGGTGGCGGCGCTGCCGGGGTTCGGCTCGCCCGTGATCGGCGCGGCGTGGTCGCGCGACGGGACCCGCTTCGTGGTCGGCAACAAGACCATCACCGTGCTGGTCGTCGCCGAGCAGAACGGCTACCGGGTCGCCGCGACGATCCCCCGCGACGACGCGTTCGACGCGCCGCGCCCGCTGCTGAGCGCCGACGGGCAGACCATGATCACCGGCTCCGACCAGGGCGAGGTCCTGCTGTGGGACCTGGCCGAGCCGACAGCTCCTCGGCAGATCGGCGCTCCCCTGGTGGTCGGCGCGCCGTCGTCGGGCCGGAGCACCTCGGTCGCGCTGTCGGCGGACAACCGGGTGCTGGCGGCCGGGACGTCGGACGCGGTGGTCGCCCTGTGGGACGTCACGGACCGTACGGCTCCGCGCGCGCTCGACCAGCCCGCGGCGACCGGGCAGAGCATGGGCATCGTGCGCCTGTGGTTCAGCCGCGGCGACCACGTCCTGGTGATCGCCGACGGCCGGGGCGCGGTCACCACCATGCGGTTCGGGGGCGTGGCCGACCTCACCGACGTCAGCCAACTACCCGACGTGGAACCGCCGTTCACCACCCACAGCGGCGAGCTCGGCGACGCCGCACCGGACGAACCGCACGGCTTGATGATCACCGGCGGCGACGACGGCGCGGTTCGGCTCTGGCAGGTGGACGACACCGGGCAGCGGCCGACCCAGGCGGCCCCGCCGATCAGGGGTCACGACAGCGGGTCCACGGCGGGCAGCCTCACGGCGGTGGGCGGCAAGGTCGTCAGCACCGCGACCGACGGCAACCTGATCGTGGCCGATGTCGACGCCAAGGGGACGGTGACAGCGCGGCCCGCGGTGCGCTACCAGTCGGGCAGGGTGGGCGGCGGGTCGGCGCTGGGCCCCGACGGGCACACTTTCGTGACCGAGGGGCAACGCGACGGCAAGCCCGCGGTCCAGCTGTGGGACATCCCGGTCGCCGGGCCGCCGGTGCGCCTCGGCGACCCGGTGCCGGTCGCCACGCTGCCGACGTCGTTCGCCTGGGCCGAGCACGGCCGCTTGGTGGTGACCGGCGGCTACGACGGGGCGGTGACCGTGCACGACGCGAGTGGCCGCGCGACACCGGAGCTCATCGCCTCGTTCACCGTCCAGAGCACGGTCAACGAGGTGCGGGTGTCCGACGCGCGGTCGCTGCTGGCGGTGTCGACCCAGAACGGCGTCGTGGAGATCCGCGACTTCAGCGACCCCCGCGACCCGACCGTGCTGAGTGCCGTGCCCACCGGCCAGTTCGGCTCCCGCCGCGGTGCCATCGCGTTGTCCGCGGACGGCACGATGCTGGCGGTCGGCCAGTTCTCCGGCGGCATCCGGCTGTGGAGCCTGGCCAACCCCCGCGAACCCGAGCTGCTCACGTCCTGGCAGTCCCCCGGCGTCGGCGTGATCTCCGCCCTGGGGTTCTCCCCGACCGGTGCCGAGTTGGTGGTCAGCGCGCCCCTGTCGACCAGGATCTGGGACATCACCGACAAGCGGCTCCCGCGCCAGCTCGGCGTCCCGCTGCCCACCGACGTCCTGACCACCTCGCTCGCCTTCCTGCCCGACCGGGGGCTCCTGGTGACCCAGGGCATCACCGGTTTCGACATCTGGGACGTCGGCATGCTCGCCCGGCTCCGGTCGTCCGGCCCGCACACCGCCTGCGACCGGCTCAACGGGCAGGGACTGTCCGAAAAGGACTGGTCAAGGTTCCTGCCCGCACAGCCGTACCAGAAGACCTGCTGATCTACTTAGGACTGACCGAGTGGGGTGTGCGCGGGGTCGACGGGTTCGCGGACCGGGCCGGGCGGGGTGCCGTCGCCGAACGGCCTGCCACCCAACGCCTCGCGACCGTGCGGGGTCACCCAGTTCGCCAGGTCCGGCCCCTTCGGCACGATGCCGGTCGGGTTGATGTCCTTGTGCACCACGTAGTAGTGCTCCTTGATCTGCGCGAAGTCCACGGTGTCGCCGAACCCCGGCGTCTGGAACAGGTCCCTGGCGTAGCCCCAGAGCGCGGGCAGCTCGGTCAGCCGCGAGCGGTTGCACTTGAAGTGCCCGTGGTACACCGGGTCCCAGCGCACCAGCGTGGTGAACAGCCGCACGTCGGCCTCGGTGATCGTGTCCCCGACCAGGAACCGCCGGGTCGTCAGCCGCTCCTCCAACCAGTCCACGGCCGCCCACAGCCGGTCGTAGGCGGAGTCGTAGGCCTGCTGGGTCCCGGCGAAACCACAGCGGTAGACACCGTTGTTGACGTCGGTGAACACCCGCTGGTTCACCTCGTCCAACTCCGCCCGGTGCGCCTCGGGCAACAGGTCCGGCGCGCCGGGGCGGTGGTACTCACGCCACTGCGTGGACAGGTCCAGCGTGATCTGCGCGAAGTCGTTGGTGGCCACCGCACCGGTGGTCGTGTCCACGATGGCGGGCACGGTGATGCCGCGCGGGTACTCGGGATCCCGCTTGAAGTACGCCTCCTGGATCCGCTCGATCCCCAACACCGGATCCCGCCCACCAGGGTCCAAGTCGAACGTCCACGACCGCGCGTCGTGCGTGGGCCCGGGCAACCCCAACGAGAGCACATCCTCCAACCCCAACAACCGCCGCACGATAATGGTCCGGTTCGCCCACGGACACGCCCGCGCCGCGACCAACCGATACCGCCCCGGCTCCACCGGGAACCCGTCCTCCCCCTCCCGCGTCACCCGGGTCGTGATGTAGCGCGTATCGCGGGTGAACTCCTTGCCCTTGACGGAGTACTTCCCACCCTGCCCATGCTCAGCGTTCGTCACGCCGCCGAGCCTACGCGCGCCCCGTCCACTGGGCTGACCTCGTGGTAACGCCACGTTGATAGCCGCCACGGGGCTAACGTCCGGGGTACGGAGACGATGGATCACGTAGGAAGTACCTGAGCACGGAGGTGCGATCGTATGACCCGAGAGTTGGTCATCGAGTTGGCCAAGCCCGCGGTCGCGGCGGTGGCGCCGGACGAGGCCCCGGTCTTCGACTCGGTCGCCCAGGCCCGGTTGACGACCTCGGGCCAGGTGCGCAAGGCGCGTCGACGTGGTCACGACGTTCTGGGATCGGGCCTGGAGGTCGTCGTGGAGACGATCACCGACGGGTCGCTCTACATCGCGTCGGCGATGGTCGGGGTTGCGACCGAGCGGGTCGTGGTATCGGCGGGCAAACGCGTCAGCCGGTGGATCCGGAAGCTGCGCGGCAAAGGCGGTCCCGGCCCAGTCACCCTCGACGACCTCGCGGCCAAGGTAGACGAGCGGGACCTGGAGATCATGCGACTGCGCGGCCTGCTCGCCGGAGCGGAGGCGGGACTCACCCGTGAACAGTCCGAGGCACTGGTGACGGCCATGCTGACCGAAGTGCGAGCCCGCACGGACCGCTGATCACCACCATCGCGCGAAGTGGTGTGTGTAGGCGACTATCCCGCCCACCAGCACGGTGTCGGTCAGCGCGATCACGACGGTGCCCGACCGCGGCCACACCCCTTGGTCCGCCCGTCGGCGGCGCACGGTGGTGAGGAGCAGGACCGGCACGCTCAGCACCAGCGACAACGCGGTTCCCAGCACCGCGGCGCCCATGAACACGCTCGAGACACGCGACCAGTCGTTGCCCATGCACGTGAACGCGGACGTGCCGCACAAGGCGATGGAGTAGAGCACCGGCGCCACCACCGCGACCAGCGACGAGCAGATGAGCGCACCGAGCACACCCGCCGAGAGCGCGAGGTCCCCCGCCCGCCACGACGACCAGACGCCGGTCGCCACCGACCCGACCGCGACCACGATCAACAGCACATTGAGCAGGTACAGCGAGGCGCCGGGCACCGTCGCGACGGCGCTGAACACGTCCACACCGCTGTGGTTGTTGGCCACCCACGCCACCCCGGCGAGCAGCACCACCACGATCGCGGCACCCACGGGTCCACGCACCACGGCCGCGCGCAACGCGGTGGGCGCCCGCAGCCGCCGTGCGCCACGCACCGGCCACAGCACGGCCACCAGCACCAGCACCGCGGTCGTCGGCCAGGTGAGCACCACCACCAGCGGGTGGTGGTGCGACAGGATCACCTCGACCGCGGGCCACGAGGACAGCGGCTCGGTCCCGGCGTAGACGGGCGAGAAGTAACGGATGATCATCTTGTTGTGC
The DNA here is from genome assembly GCF_024171925.1 of Actinokineospora diospyrosa. Classification (GTDB taxonomy): domain Bacteria; phylum Actinomycetota; class Actinomycetes; order Mycobacteriales; family Pseudonocardiaceae; genus Actinokineospora; species Actinokineospora diospyrosa. The sequence goes on from NZ_JAMTCO010000008.1 coordinate 337,594, forward strand.
GCGGTGAACCACACGAGCACGAAGGGGAACCACGCGACGAACCCGAGCGCGGTGGTCTTCCAGCACAGCGACCGCAACGGCGCCCCCGCGGCGGGCAACCACGCGGTGGCCGACTCCCCGACCCACTGGAGGAGGGCGACCAGCAGCACGGTGAGACCGACAACGGTCAACCCGACGTCCAGCAGTCGCAGCCACGCGGTGGTGTCGAACACCCCGAGCGTGCCCGCGTTGGCGTAGGCGGCCGACAGGGGTTCGCCGACCATGAACCCGACCACCACCGGCACGGCCCGGCGCCAAGGCGACACCCGCCGACCCGTGTACCGGGCGAGGACGGCGTCGCGCCACCCCACGACACCGGCGAACCCCGCCAGGACGCCGAGCGCGATCACCGTCGCCGGGCCGAACGCGGCGACGATCATGATGAGGCCGAGCACCCCGTTGTCGCGGGCCGTGCCCAGCAGGCTGAGGATGAACGGCAGGGAGACGGCGTCGGCCGCCACCAGCGCCCACGTGTAGGTGATCGTGGTGGCCATCGCGATCAGCGAGACACCCACGCCGACCCCGAACAGCGCGAACGCGTCGGTGGCGACGAGGTGCGCCGGGTCGCGGAGCGCGGCGAGCCTGCGCGCGGCGGTCGGGTGGATGGGGACCGGTCGGCGGCGCACCGCACCGGTGCTCGCCCTGATCGTGGTCTCGAGCACACCGCGCGGGTCGTACCGGTCGGCGGTGGCGTCGGCGAGGGTCTCGCGAGCGCGCAGGACCGAGGCTCTGGTCAGGTAGACGAGCGCGAAGAGCGCGAAGACGGACACCAATTGGTGCGCGCTCGGTGCTGCGGCGGTCGACGCGGCGCCGAACAAACCGGGCAGCACCAGCAACGCGACGTAGGGCACGACCACCAGCACCACGAAGGTGTTCCAGGCGGCGATCGTCAGGTAGGTGGGGCCGCTGTCGCGGTTGCGGACGTGCGCCAGTTCGTGCAGCAGGACGCCGGTGAACCCGCTGTCGGCCTGGCCGCTGGTGGTCAGCAGGTCCGCGTCGACGCGGACCGACACGCTCCGGTGCGTCCCGATGACCCTGGCCCTCCCGGGCTGCCCGCGGGGGAACTGGAGGAAGCGCGGGGACGCCGGGAGGTCGAGTTGCCGGACGACGTCGTCCAGTCGTCGCAGGTAGGGCGGGTGCGTCACCTCGTCGATGCGCCGCCAGCCAGTCCACGACCACGTGCGCGCGAGGAACCACGGTTGGGCGAAGTAGACCAGTACCGTCACCACACCGACCAGTGCGACGCCCAGGACTGACGCGAGCGCGACGGTCCCCGCGAACGGGCGTGAGCACCAGAGGTCGCGCATCGCCCCGGGCACCAACCCCGCGTCGCCCGCCGTCGGGACCGAACGGACCGCGCCGAAGCACGACCGCGCCGCCGCCTCGGCGTCCGGGGTGAGCAGCAGGACCAGGTGTCCGTACACGGTGGCCGAGGTCGCCGCGATCACCAGCACCAGCACGGCGAACCGGAGCGACAGCCCGGTCGGCAGCACCGACTTGTCGCTGAGCAGGGCGCGGCACCGCTCGCGGGTCAGCGGTGGCTCGGCCTTCACCACCGCGCGGTGACCTTGTCCAGGGCGCGGGTCACCACCGCGGTGAGAAGATCACCGGGGGGCGTCAGCGAGATCACCGACAGCACGATGATGGTGCCCCTGTGCGACACGATCACCACGTCCTGGGCGAGCAGCGCGGGGCCGCCCGGCAACGAGATGGTGAGGCGGACGGCGACCGAGGCGTCGCCGATGGCGGGGGATGTCGCCCTGGCGGTGGTGAACTCCAACTTCATGGTGGACAACGTGCCCTCGAACCGGGCGCACACCTGCGGCAGCGCGTCGAAGGCGGCCATCGCCTCAGCGGTCCGGTCGCCGACGTGCAGCAGCGACTGGCTGACCGTCGTGACGGTCGCGGCCTGGGAGAACACCGCATTCGCCGAGGCGGTCGTCCCCGGTGGGTCGTTGGCCAGCAGCGGGCACCCGGCCAACGACCCACCCAGCCCTTGCGCATCGGCGGGGATGAACCCCGGTGGGAGGTCGCCGCCGGTCAGCAGGGCGGCCCGGAGATCCTGCTCCCCTGGGATGAAGGGAGGTTTCGGGGGGAGCACCGGCGGTTCGTAGGGCTCGTGAACCGCCACCGGTCGTGACGGCCCGGTGGTGCCGGGCACGGCGGTCTTGGGCTTGCTGGTCCCGGGTCCTCTGGGGGTGGTGAGGCGCACCGACGTTCCCGCTTGCCCGGTGGCGGGGGCGGGCACCGTCTGGACAACGGCGGGGCCGGACGGGGTGGTGGCGGTGGTGGAGCCGGTCCTCGTCGGTGGGGCACTCGTCGGGTACTGGGTCACTGTGGGCATCTGGCCGCATCCGCCGATCACGCCGCAGGCCAGCAGGACTATCACCGGTCGTCGCGCAACGCGGCGAACGTGGGGGGAACACACGAACATCGCCGTCAGCTCTCCGTCGAAACGGTCGCACTGTGATCAAAGCATTCGGCTGCAGGCTACCCGAGAATTCCGACAATCGAGAGTAGAACGGAACCGGGAGAATCGACTTCGGAAAGACAGTGGATTCCGCACCGCCACGTACTTTTCGCGGCGATGATGGCCTACTAATGCTGCCCGCGGCCCGTGCCCCCGTGCGCGGGAGTTGCGGGTCGGGTGCGGGATGGGAGCTGAGTGGGTGCTGGGTCTGCGGGGATGGGCGGGGGCGTTTCAGGATGGGGGTATGACGATGGTGGGTGGGCGGGAGTCTGTGGTGGACGAGCTGATGGCGACCCTGTTTGACCTCGGCAGTGGGGCGGTGGTGTTCCACAACCGCCTCGGGTTGTGTTGGGTGGGGGTTGCGGGGGAACTGGGTGGGGAGCTGGCTTGGTGGCAGGCCGAGGTCGTGCGTGGGCTGATGCGGCGTGGGTTGGCGGTCATCGAGGGTGGTCACGACCACTTTGGGCAGGCGCCGATTCGGCTCACCGATCAGGGGGCGATGCTGTTGCGGGAAGACCTGCCTGTCGCCGCCTGAAGGCTGGTCAGCCTATCGCGGCGAGCACGTCGGTTTTGGCTGCCTTGGCGGCTGGCCACAGGGCGGCGACGACGGCGGCCACGACGATGCCGGTGAGGGACGTCAGAATCACTCCTATTGGGACGGTGATGTCCCAGAGGTGTTGGCCGAACATGGCGTGTTGCATCACCGCGCCGACCGCCAGACCGAGGGTGACTCCCAGGAGTGCGCCGAAGAGGGAGATCACGATGCTCTCCACGCGGATCGTGCGTTTGACCAGCGCGCGGGAGGCGCCGATCGCGCGGAGCACGCCGATTTCCCTGGTGCGTTCCATCACCGACAGCGCGAGGGTGTTGACCACCCCGAAGACCGCGATGACGATCGCCACCCCGAACATCGCGTACAGCAGGGCGAATGCGAGCCGCTGGGCCTCGATGCCTTGGGCCACCAATCCTTCCCGGTCGGTGACCGTGACGTCAGGGCGTTGGGCGAATCCCTCCCCCAGGGCTGTGCGCGCGGTCGGGCCGGAGGCGTAGATGATCGTGAGTTGGTCGCGCAGCGGTGCCGGTGCGAGTGCGACGTCGTAGAAGATGCTCGCGCCTAGTTCGGTCGCTTCGTAGATGCCGACGATGGTGGTGTTGATGGGGGTTCTCGGGTCGGGCACCAGGGTGATGGGGGCACCGAGGCCGAGGCCGAGCATGTCGGCTTGGTTCTGGGAGATGACGACCCCGCGGCGCAGGTCGGCGACGCCCGCGGTGAGCGTGGGGGTCAGCACGGTGCCCAGGGCGTCCGGTTCGATCGCGCTGATCTTGCGTTCGGTGCGGCCGCCCGGGTAGCTGATCGGGACGATCTTGTCCCGGCTCGCGGCCGCGCGGCTGACCCCCGGCGTCGCGCGCACCTTGTCCAGCTCGCTCGGCGAGAGCACCGACGCGCCACCGGCGGCGGGTTGCAGCACCGTGGTCCCGGCGGGCACGTTCGCCCGCGTGGTGGAGGCGATCAGGGTCGCGAAGGTCGCGCTCAGCAGGCCGAAAGCGCAGATCAGGCCCAGCCCCACGGTGATCGCGGTCGCCGTGCCCGCGGTGCGGCGGGGGTCGCGGGCGGCGTTGCGCACCCCGAGCCGCACCGCCGAACCGCCGTGGCGCCGGGCCAGCCCGAGCAGCGGTCGGAAGAGCAGCACGGCCAGGGCGGGCGCCAGCAGCAGCACCCCGGCCGCGCCGACCAGCGCCGACAGCAGCCCGATGATCCGGGTCAGGTTGTCCTCGCTCGGTCCCGCGGTGGCGACGACCGCGACCACGGCCGCCACCACCAGGCCCGACCCCAGCGCCGACCGCCGCACCAGCACGTCCTTGGGCACCACCGCGTCGGCGCGCAACGCCGCCATCGGTGGCACGAGCGCCGCCCGGCGCGCGGCGCCGGAAGCCGCCACGACGGTGACCACCACGGCGACGGCGTAACCGAGCAGGACCGCGACCGGGGAGACGGTATAGCCGAGGTCGTCGCCCGGTCTCATCACCGCCAGCAGCACCGGTCCGAGGCCGATCCCGATCAGCGTGCCGATCGTCCCGCCGACCAGGCCCAGGACCAGCGCCTCGGCCACGACGGCCACCCGGATCTGGCGGCGCTTGGCACCGATCGCGCGCAGCAGGGCGAACTGCCTGGTCCGCTGGGTGACCAGCATGGTGAAGGTGTTCGCGATCACGACCATGCCGACCAGCAGCGCGATGGCCGCCAGCGGCAGCAACGTCTCACGCAACTCCCGCGCGGTGTCGTCGGACTCGGCAGCGGCGGCCGCGGCGAGCTCCGACCCGGTCGACACCACATATCCGACGCCCAACGCGGCCCGCACAACCGCGTCCGGGTCCACTCCGGACTGAACGACCAGTTCGACCCGGCTCAGCCGCTCACCCAACAGCGCCCGCGCGGACTCCCGGTCGTAGGCCACGGCGGGCACCGGGTCGGCGCCGTCACCCGAGCGCGGGCCCAGCGAGACGTAGTCGAACAGGCCCGACACGACCGCGTCGCGCGCGCGGCCGTCCGACAGCAGCACCGTCGTCCGGTCGCCGACCCCCAGGCCGGATTTCCCCGCCTCGGTCCGGCCGATCGCGATCTCGCCGGGGCCGCGGGGCGCGCGGCCGTCGGTCAGGGTGAACCGGCCGGAGTCGTCCCAGTTGGTGCCCGCCCGGTCCAGCACGGTCGTGGCGGCGACGAGCTTGCCGTCTCGACCGATCAACCCCGCCTTGCCGACCACGACCTCGTGGACACGCTGCACCCCCGGCAGCCCGCGGAGCCTCTTGGCGGTGCTGGAGGACATCGTCGTGCTCGCGTCGGCGGCCCGCACCGCCACACCGACATCCCCACGGGTCTTCGTGCCCGCCAGCGATGTGGCGACCGAGTCCGCGGCGACCCAGCTCGCCACCGTGGCCGCGACCCCCAGCGCGATCGCCAGCAGCGTCATGGCGAGCCTGCCCTTGTGCGCGAGCAACTCCCGCGGCATGGCCTTGAGCATCAGGCGCCCGCCCTCTCCAGCGACTTCAGCCGATCGAGGACCGTCTCGGCCGTGGGCGCCTGCACCTCGTCGACGATGCGGCCGTCCGCCAGCAGCAGCACCCGGTCCGCGTACACCGCGGCGACCGGGTCGTGGGTCACCATCACCACGGTCTGCCCCGCCTCGTCGACGCTGTCGCGCAGGAAACCCAACAGCTCGCGGGAGGTCCGCGAGTCGAGCGCACCGGTCGGTTCGTCGGCGAACACCACGTCCGGCCCGGTGATCAGGGCGCGGGCGCACGCGACCCGCTGCTGCTGACCGCCGGAGAGCTGGCTCGGGCGGTGGTCGAGCCGGTGCCCGAGCCCGAGCGCGCCGACGACCCGGTCGAGCAGCTGCGGGTCGGGGCGGCGCCCCGCGAGGTCCAGCGGGAGGGTGATGTTCTCCGCCGCGGTGAGCGTGGGCACCAGGTTGAACGCCTGGAAGACGAACCCGATCCGGTCCCGGCGCAGGTCGGTCAGCTCGTCGTCGGACAGCCCGGTGATCTTCGTGTCGCCGACCCAGATGGTGCCGCCGGTCGGCGCGTCGAGCCCGGCGAGGCAGTGCAGGAGAGTGGACTTGCCCGACCCGGACGGGCCCATGATCGCGGTGAACGCCCCACGCCGGACCCGCACCTCGATGCCGTCCAGCGCGATCACCCGGGCGGCGCCCGAGCCGTACACCTTGCTCAGCCCGGTGGCCCGGATGGCGGCGGTGGTTGTTGTCATGGCACCGAATCGTGGCCCGCGAGCACCTCGGTCGCGTCGGCCGAAGGGCGTCGCGCGCCCGCTACTTAAGTGACAACGGGCGCCGACTTTAGTGCAATTCACCTGCCGCGGGCCGCCGATAGGCTGGCGGCGTGCCGGAACAATCGCGGGCGCCCGGCACACGACCGCCGTGGCCGGGCAGCCTGGAATCGTGGGTCGTGGGCGCCGTCCTGGTGGCGGGTTCGTTCCTGCCCATTCGACGGGGCCTGCCGATGTGGTTCTCGCAACGGTGGCTGGATCTCACCGGCGCGCCGCCCGCCCTGCACGGCGCGGTGTGCGCGGCATCGTCCCTGGTGGCCGTCGCACTGGTGCCGCGGCGGGTGTGGCCGTTGCTGGCGGTGGCGGCGCTGGCGTGGTTGTCGCGCGGGGTGTGGACGCCCCTGGGGGTGGCGTCCTACTTGATCGCGACGCGCCCGCGCCGCCCGGCGGTGTTGGCCGCGTACGGGGGTGGCGCCTCGGTGTTGGTCGTGCTGCCGGACTTCGCCACCGCCGCGGCGGGCGCCCTGCCCTGGTCGGACGCGGTGGGCGCGGTCGGCGGCGCGGCGCTGTTCGTGTGGCTGCCGTTCGCGGTCGGGCTGTGGGTCGGCGCGCGGAGGCAGGTGCTCGACGGCCTGCGCGACAGCGCCCGGGAACGGGACCGCCGCGAGCGGGCGCGCGCCGAGGAGGTGCGGGTCAAGGAGCGGGCCCGCATCGCCCGCGACATGCACGACGTGGTGGCGCACCGGGTGTCGCTGATGGTGCTGCACGCGGGCGCGCTGGAGGTCAACACCACCGACGAGAAGGCGGCGGCCGCCGCCGCGCTCATCCGCACCACGGGCCGGGAGGCGCTGGCCCAACTGCGGGACGTGCTGGGCGTGTTGCGCTCGGGCGAGCAGGTCGCGCTCGAGCAGTTGCGGCCGTCGGCGACCCTCGCCGGGATCGACGCGCTGCTCGAGCAGTCCAGGGCCGCGGGCATCCCGGTCCGCCGCGTGGACGAGGGCGACCCGCGTGACCTGCCGGTCCTCGTCCAGCACGCCGCGTACCGGGTGGTCCAGGAGGCGTTGACCAACGTGCACAAGCACGCGGGCCAGGTGCCGACCGAGGTCGTCGTGCGCTACCTGCCCGCCGCGCTCGAGGTGATCGTGTCCAACGAGGTCATCGGCCGGCCGCCGCCGCGGTTGCCCGGCGGCGGGCTCGGCCTGGTCGGCCTGCGGGAGCGGGTCGAGGTCCTCGGTGGCCGCTTCACCGCCCGGCGCGGGCCCGCGGGTTTCTCGGTGAACGCCCTGCTCCCGTCGACAAGCCCCGGGGAGCGGCCGTGATCCGGGTCCTGATCGTCGACGACGAGGCGCTCGTGCGCACCGGCCTGGCCATGATCCTCGCACCGGCCACCGACCTGGAGGTCGTCGCCGAGGCCGTCGACGGCGCGGGTGCCCTCGACGCGGTGACCCGGCACCGGGTCGACGTGGTGCTGATGGACGTGCGGATGCCGGGCGTGGACGGGCTGAGCGCGCTCGAGCGGATCGCCGAGCGGCCGGACCCGCCGAAGGTCATCATGCTCACCACGTTCGACCTCGACGACTACGTCCACCGCGCCCTGCGCGCGGGCGCGTCGGGTTTCCTGCTCAAGGACACCCCGCCCCGAGACCTGGTGACCGCGGTCCGCCTCGTCGCGGGTGGCGACGCGATGCTCGCCCCGAGCGTCACCAAGCGGCTGATCACCGCCTTCGCCGAGCGGCGACCCGCGCGGGCCGCGGCGGCGCGCGAGCGGCTGCAGGTGCTCACCACGCGTGAACAGGACGTCGTCAAGGCTGTGGCCCGCGGGTTGTCCAATGCCGACATCGGTCGCGAACTCGCGATGAGCGAAGCGACCGTCAAAGCGCACGTGAGCCGCGCACTGGCCAAACTCGGACTCACCAACCGCGTCCAGGCCGCGATTCTCGTGCACGACACCGGGTTGGCCACCTGATCAGCTCGAATCCATTCTCTCGCCGGTCGAAATAACGCAGCGGAAATACCGGGAATCACAGGTACCGAACCTGAGAATCCGGTAAATCTACGTCGGCGTCCGATAACCGCGAGCATCGGACAAGTGGCGGATTGCGCGCGACTCTGTTCCCTGGATAGCTTGCCGCACCATCGGCCGGGGGATTTCCGTGGCGGCCGGTGGGAATTCAGGAGATGGGAGCGGGAAATGCGAAAACGGACCGTAGTTGCGGTTTTACTGCTCGCGGCGGGCCTTCCGGTGGCGACCGCCGAGTCGGCGGTGGCCGACACCGGCGGCGACCACGCGCGAACGGTCACGCTGATCACCGGGGACCGGGTGCTGGTGCCCGAGGGCGGCCGCCCGCCCACCATCCTGCCCGCTGCGGGTCGCGAGGGCATCGCCGTGCACACCCACACCGTGGACGGCCACGTGCACGTGATCCCGGTGGACGCGCTCCCGCTGGTCACCGCGAAACGCCTGGACCCGCGGCTGTTCGACATCACCGGGCTCCTCGCGGCCGGCTACGACGACCGGCGAGGCGACCTGCCCCTGATCCACTCCGGACCGGCCACCCGCGCGCCGGGGACCCGGGTGGTCCGCGACCTGCCCGCCCTGCACGCGCGGGCGCTGCAAGCCGACAAGGCGACCCTGCCCACCTCGTGGCGGGCCCTCACCGCCGCGGGCGCGACAGTCTGGCTCGACGGGCGGCGCCAACTGACGCTGGACCGCAGCACCGCGCAGATCGGGGCGCCCGAGGCCTGGCGCAGCGGGCTGACCGGCGCGGGCGTCACCGTGGCGGTCCTCGACACCGGCGTCGACCAGACCCACCCCGACCTCGCGGGCCGCGAGGTCGCCGAACGCAACTTCACCCCCGCCCCGGACGCGGTGGACCGGATCGGGCACGGCACGCACGTCGCCTCGATCATCGCCGGGGGCGGCGGGAAGTACCGGGGCGTGGCCAACGGCGCGCGGCTGCTCGACGCCAAGGTGCTCGACGACACCGGCTTCGGCCAGGACTCCTGGATCATCGCCGGGATGGAGTGGGCGATCGGGCAGGGCGCCACCATCGTCAACCTGAGCCTGGGCGGGCAGGACACCCCGCTGCTGGACCCGCTGGAAGAGGCGGTGAACCGGCTCTCCGCCGAGCACGGGACCCTCTTCGTGGTCGCCGCGGGCAACAACGGCATCCCGGGCACGATCGGCTCGCCCGCCAGCGCGGACGCCGCGCTCGCCGTGGGCGCGGTCGAGCGCGACGACTCGATCGCGCAGTTCTCCAGCCGCGGCCCCCGGGTCGGCGACGGGGCGATCAAACCGGACATCACCGGACCCGGGGTGGGCATCATCGCCGCGAAGGCTGCCGAGGGCCGCATCGGCGACCCTGCCGAGCCCGGCTACGTGCGGCTCTCGGGCACCTCGATGGCCACCCCGCACGTCGCGGGCGCCGCGGCGCTGCTGGCCCAACTGCACCCGAGGTGGACCGGGGCGCAACTCAAGGCCGCGCTCACCTCCTCGGCCAAGGCGACGCCCGGGGAGAACGTGTTCGCCCAGGGCTCGGGCCGCGTCGACGTGGCCGCGGCGATCGCGCTGACGGTGACCAGCGATCCCGTCTCGGTCAACCTCGGCACCCAGTTGTGGCCGCACGGCGACGACGTGCCGGTCACCAAGGAGATCACCTACCGCAACAACAGCACCGAGCCCGCCACGCTCGACCTCGCCGCGGAGGCCATCGGCCCGGACGGCAAACCCGCCCCACCCGGCCTGATCACGGTGGCGCCCGCGCGGGTCGTGCTGCCCGGCGGCGGGTCGGCGACGGCGCGGATCACCGCCGACACCCGGATCGGCACGCTGGACGGGCAGTACACCGGCGCCGTCGTGGCCCGCGGCGGCGGGCAGTCGGTGCGCACCACCCTGCTGCTCGACCGCGAGGTGGAGAGCTACGACGTGACCGTGCGCTACCTCGGCCTGGACGGCAAGCCCACGCCGAACTTCACCGCGTTCATCCTCGCACTGACCCCCGGCGCGACCTCCTTCCGGTTCGACGGCAGCCCGGAGGGGATGCTCGAGGCCCGGCTGGCCAAGGGCCGCTACGTCGTCGGCCACACCTACATCGAGCAGGACACCGGGCAGTCCAGGCTGCTGACCCAGCCCGGCTTCGACGTCACCCGGGCGACCGAGTTGGTGGTGGACGCCAGGAAGGCCAAGCCGGTCAAGGTGGCGGTGCCCGATCCCGCGGTCCCGCTGCTGTTCTCCTACACCGGCGTGGAGTTCACCCTCAACGGCGGCCCGTTCGGGTTCGGCCTGGTCACCCGCGACCTCGACCGGCTGGGCATCGGGCAGGTCGGCCCGACCCCGACCGACGGTGACCTCACCTGGTCGCTGAACGCCACCTTCCTGAACCAGAAGGACATCTACAGCCTCGCCTGGTACCGGCAACGGTCGGTGCCCGACGGCTTCGTCCGAACGCTCGGCAAGCGCGACCTCGCGACGATCCGGACCGACATCGCGACGGTGCTGCCCGACACCCGGCTGACCCGCACGCTGTACCCCTCGCCGCCGTGGGGCAGCAGCGGAATCACCCTCGTGGTCGGCAAACCCGTCCAAGCGGCGGCGACCGAGTACGTCAGCACCGAGAACGTGGTGTGGTACTCCAGGACCGACATCGCCGCGGAAAGCCCACTCACCACGCAGTTCATCAGCGAACCGTTCACCCCCAAGGCCGGGCAGACCTACCGGCAGCGGGTGAACGTCGGCGCGTTCGGGCCCGCGCTCCCCCGCGCCATCGTGCCGTGGATGGAACGCCTCAAGGGCAACCGCATCCGCTTCGACCTTCCACTGTGGAGCGACCAGGTCGGCAACGCGGGCTACTCGGAGACGACCAGCGGCCGGACCCGCATCTACATCAACGGCGAACTGTTCCAGGACAACGAACTCCCCGCCGGCGGCAACGTCCCCGTCCCCGCGACCGCCGCCGACCTCAAGTTCATCGCCGAGAGCACCCGCGACGCCCGGTTCGGCCTGGCCACCAAGGTCACCGCGACCTGGACCACCCGGTCCGAGCCGGGGCAGCGCTACGTGCCGCTCGCCGCGGTCCGCTTCTTCCCGCTGCTCGACGCCGCGAACTCCGCACCCAAGGGCCCCGCCATCGTGCCGGTCTCGCTGCAACTGGAGGACGGAACCCTCACCCAAGCCCGCGAGCTCACCATCGACGTCTCCTACGACGAGGGCGCGACCTGGCGCCGGGCCCCGCTGCTGGCCCGGTCGCTGCTCTTGCTCAACCACCCGCAGGGCGCGACGTCGGTGTCCCTGAGGGCAGCCGCGAAGGACTCCCGAGGGATCACTGTGGACCAGACGGTCATCCGCGCGTACAAGCTGCGCTGACCGACGGGGAGGGTCGCTGCACAGCGGCCCTCCCCGGCATCACCCGCGCCAGAGGCGTTCCGCACGGCGCGCCGGTGGGGTGACCCAGATCGGCGATCTGGAGGCCGCTGTTGATGACGGCGCGTCTCCGACAGCCCGGCAGGCGGCCACGATGTCACCCCGGGCGCACTCCAACGGGTGGACTCGTTGACGCTGTGTTGCCGAGTTCGCGGGTGGTCGGCAGGCTGGGGTCGTTCGATGGCGAACCGATCACCGCCCCGGGTAGTCGGGGCCGAGGAGAATTGTGATCACCGGAGTGGGCCTGTGGGTGTGCGGGACGAGACCCGCCAGACCTGGAGCCTCGTCGTCGACGTCGTGATCGCGCGGGGGATAGCTCGACGCGGGTGAACTCTTGGAGTCACGGGCATCGTGCCGCCCCCCTGTTCCTCCCACAGCGGCAGCACGGGTAGCCATCTGCGGCTCGCATCTGGCCGGGATCCGCCACTGGTCCGCACTGGAATCGAAGGAGATCTGTCATGCGGCAAACCTGGAAGCACCGATTCCGGCGAATCGGACTCGTGGCGGGCTGCGTGCTCGTGCTGCCAGGGGTGATCGCCCCGGCCAGCCAGGCGAGTACCTCAGCCGGGGAATGCCGCACCCGCGCCGCGTTCCCCGCGGACCGGCCCGCGCGCGGCAACGGCGCACTCCCGGCGGCCGAAGCGGCCGCGCGGGAACACGACTTCCAGGAGCGCCTGGCCGCCCGCGGGTCGGCCCCTCGTGGCCGGGCCACCGATCCCATCAAGGTCTACGTCCACGTCATCTCGCAGGACGAGACCCCGGGCGGCGGCAACGTCTCCGACGAGCAGATCGGCAAGCAACTCGAGGTGCTCAACGCCGATTTCGGCAACACGGGTTTCAGCTTCCAGTTGGCGAACACCACCCGCACCGTCAACGAGGACTGGTTCACCGGCGCGAGCGGCGCGAACCGGGAGAAGTTCACCCGAGAGCTGCGTGAAGGCGGCGCCGCCGATCTCAACCTCTACACCGCGAGCACCATCCCTTCCCCCGAGGGCGGGGTGGCCCTGGGCTGGTCCACCGCGCCGCACGAGGAAGCGGACAACCCCACGGCGGACGGGGTCGGGGTGAAGTTCTCCACGTTGCCCGGCGGCACCGAGGCTCCTTTCAACTTGGGTCGGACGGCCACCCACGGGGTCGGGGCGTGGATGGGGCTGTACAACACCTTCCAGGGCGGCTGCGACGCTCCCGGCGACTACGTCGACGACACCCCCTACGAGGCATCAGCGGCCTATGGCTGCCCAGAAGCCCGGGACACCTGCCCCGCGCCGGGAACAGACCCGATCCACAACTTCATGGACCACGGGGACGATGCCTGCATGAGCGAGTTCACCGCAGGCCAGGCCGAGCGGATGCGTCAGCAGGTGTCGACCTACCGCGGCATCAACTAGCGGGATCGGTGGCGACGGCGGTGGGGGTTGGGGTCCGGAACGCCCCAACCCCCACCTGTCGGGCTAGTAGCGCGACCCAGAACGTCGACCGTGTCTCGACCCGCCCACGACGTGCCTGGCGGCGTTGCCGGAAGTGCCCAAGTACATCCAGTACGAGGACGTTTCGGCGCCTTGCCGGCCACGCCGTGGACCCGCCGATACACGGCCAACGCCCTGAGTCGAGCCACTAGGACACCGTCGCCCGTTTCCAGTCCCAGCTGCCCGCGGCGCTGAACCACACGCGGTAGGGCAGCTCACCCCCGGCTATCGCGCTCGGGAAGGTCCAGAGCCCGGTCGTGGCGCTTCCGTAGTCGTACAGGGCCAGGATGTCGGCCTTGCGGTCCCCGGTGAAGTCACCCGCGGTGATCTTCGTGTTGGACCAGGTGAAGCCGCCGGTGCCGCTGATCCAGCTGCGGCGCGGCACGCTCGCCGAGTCGCCCGCGGCACCGGTTCCCGTGGCGATGAACAGGCCCGATGTCGAGGCGCCGTAGTCGTAGAAGAGGGCCACGTCCGACCTGTTGTCCCCGGTGAAGTCACCCGCCGAGATCTTCGTGTTGGACCAGGTGAACCCGCCCGCGCCGCTGATCCACACCCGGTAGGGGATGGAGGCCGTGTCACCGCTCGCGGTGGTGCCGGGGGCGATGAACAGCCCTGATGTGGAGGACCCGTAGTCGTAGAGCGCGGCCACGTCGGCTTTGCCGTCACCGGTGAAGTCGCCGGTCGCGATCTTCGTGTTGGACCAGGTGAAAGCACCCGGGGCGCTGAGCCAGGTGCGGCGCGGCACACTCGCGGAGTCGCCTACGGCCGCGGTTCCGGGGAACACGATCAAGCCGGTCGTCGAGGAGCCGTAGTCGTAGAACGCGGTCACGTCGGCCCTGCCGTCGCCGGTGTAGTCACCCGCCGAGATCTTGGTGTTGGACCAGGTGAACCCGCCCGTTCCGCTGACCCACGCGCGGTAGGGCACCGAGGCCGAATCGCCGCGCGCGGCGGTGCCGGGGAACACGAACAGGCCGGTGGTGGAGTTGCCGTAGTCGTAGAGGGCGAGGACGTCGGTTCTGCCGTCCCCGGTGAAGTCACCCGCGGTGATCTTGGTGCGGGACGCCGTCCACGCGCCCGCCCCGCTGAGCCACACCCGGTACGGGGCAGTGGCCGCGTCGCCACTAGCCGTGGTGCCGGGGAACACCCACAGCGCGGTCGTGGAGTTGCCGTAGTCGTAGAGCGACAGCACGTCGGCCTTGCCGTCGCCGGTGAAATCGCCCGTGACGCTGCTGTCGCCGGTGGTGGGCGGCTGGGGCGGGGTGTCGACCACGAGGGTCAGCCCGTAGCGCTGGAGGATCTCGTTGACCGGCTGGAAGTAGGTGATGCCACCAGTGGTGCAGTTGCCCGACCCGCCGGAGGTGACACCCTGGGCCTGGTCGCCCGCCAACCACGAGCCGCCCGAGTCACCCAGGTCGGCGCAGGCGTTGGTCCTGGTGAGGCCGTCGACCTTGCCGAGTGCGCCGTAGTTGACCGTCTCGTTCTTGGACAGGATGGTCCCGCACCGCCAGCCCGTGGTGGAGCCCGAGCGGCACACCGACGCGCCGATCGCCGCCTCGGTGGACCCGCGAACGGGGACCGTGCCGCCCACGTAGTTGTTCACCACCGGTTGGGGCGTCCAGTTCGCGTTGGTGCGCACCCAGGCCATGTCGTCGACCGGGAAGTTCGACCGTTCGAAGGTCCCCTGCGCGACCCCGTTGCCACCGGTGGTCGTCCACCCGGCCGTGCCGCAGTGACCGGCGCTGACGAACCCGCCCTGCACCGCGAACCCGATGGAGCAACGCCCGTTGTCGAAGTTGTTGTAGTACGCGTCACCGCCGCGCACGTCGTGCAAGACCCGCGGCCGCTGCGCCGCCCGCACGACCCGGACCTGCGGCGCCGTCCCGGCGAACGCGCGCACGCTCGCGGCCCCAGGGTCGGTCGCGGTCACCACGACGCTGTTGCTCGGCTCGTCCACGTACCACCCGGTGACCGCGTCCGGCACCGAGGGCTTCGCGTCCAGCTCGCGTTTGGCCCCCGCCAGGCGGTCGGCACCCCACCGCACAACCGACGCCTTCGCCCCGGCCTGCCGCGCGGTGCGCGCCGCGGCCTCGTCGGTGACCGCGACCACCAGCTCCGCGCCCGCGTCGAGCCAGGCACCGGCGAACGCCGCCCCCGTCTCCACCCGCACGCGGTGCTCGAGCCTGCCCCCGGCGGCCTCTTTCGCCCACCGCGGCGCCACCTGCTCCGGCGAGAGGCCCAGGTCGCGCACCATGGCCGCGACCACGGGATCGGGCACCACCGGCGCACCGTCCGTGGCGGCCACCGCGGGCACCCCAGCGGCGACCGTGCCCAGGACCACCAGCACCGGCATGATTCTTCGCAGTCTCACAGAGGATTCCTCCCAGAATTCTCCAGGCGACACAGAAGGGATCGCCGTTCGCCGCCCCGCGGGCGAACAACTCGCCAATTGTCAACACCGCCCGCCCCCGGCAACAGCGCTATCCAGGCCCCTACGACCGGGTCGGGCCACCCAGCCCAGGTCGCCTGTCCTTACCCACACAGCGCAACCGTGGACTCCCGTGTCCGAAGTGGACTTAGTGTGGGAGGGCGGCGCGGCTGGCGTTGAGGTGCTCGAGGGCCAGGGCCGGGTCCACGGAGAGGTGGGTCCTGGTGTCGGCCAGGTCGGAGATCGGGGCCGCCGCGCTACCGCGGAGAGCGGTGATGAGCCGGGGCAGGTTGTCGGTGAAGGCCCGCAGGAGGGTCGCGGTGTAGTGCAGGTACACCGAGGTCTGCTGGGCCAGGTGGAGCAGGTCGTCGTGGTGGGGGTTGGCCGGGTCCGGCAGGGGGACCGCGTTGGCGTGGGTGGTGAGGGCGGCCGGGGTGCGGTCGACGGTGAGGGCGCGGGAGAGCCACTGCACCAACGCGCCGGTGCCCGGGTCGACGCGGCCGCTGACGCGGGTGAGCTGGCCGCGGACGACCGTGCGCAGGTCGAGGTCCACCAGGGCGGTCGCCAGGTGCGGCAACTGGTCCTGGTTCGCGGTCGACCGCAGGTCGTAGAGCTGGCGGACCGTGCGGTTGAGGTCTCGCGGGAGGCCACCGGAGAGGGCGTGGCACAACCAAACGTAGGGCTCCGGCAGGCGCAGGACCCGTTGCACGAGAAGACGTCTGGTGAAGTCCAGGGTGAACCGGTCGACGCGGATCACGGTCTCGAACGCCGAGTCGAACGTGGTGCGCACCGCGAGGGCACGGCGGTCGAACGAGGCCAGGGCGTCCTCGGAGACAGCCACCAGGAAGAAGCAGCCGTGCACTCCGAACACTGTCTTGAGGTCGTTGATGAACCGCTCCGCGTCGACAGCGGTCGCGATCTTGTCGAGTTCGTCCACACAGATCACGATGCGGCTGTCCGCGCCATCCGGGCCACTGCGCAAGCGCAGACCGACGTCGCCGAGGAACAAGCGGAAGTCCGCGACCAACTCCGGGTAGGTCTTGGCCTGCGCAGCACGCTGGCGGGTGTTCGCGCGACTCATCTCGACCCACGCGGGCGGCTTGACCGCCGCGGTGCGCGCGGTCGACTTGGTTTCCAGGTAACGCAAGCCTTCCAAGTGCTCCCGCGCCCGCTCCACAACGTCAAGTGGCCGCTTCGCGCGCACCCACCGCCTACGCACCACAGCGAGATACACCAGCGGCGCCAACGCGACCACAGCCCCCGCAGCGATCACCAGGATCCGCAAGTTACTGCCGACGAACAGGACCCAGTCCACCGGCTTCGGCCACAACACGGCGCCAGCGATCACCGCCCCACCGAGCAGAACCACCGCCAACGCCCACAACACCTGCCGCCGCCCAGGCCGAGGCCGCGGCTTGTCGCGGTCGGACTTGATCACCTCCTCACAGACCCGGGTGAACAGGTGCACCAGGAAGTCACGGCTCTGATAGCTGGTCGGGGCATCCACCCACACCGACAACGCGAGTGGATCGGTCAGCCTGCGCTCCCCCAACATCCGCAGCAGCGTGCTCTTCCCGACACCGCGAGCACCACTGATGCCGATGGCACCACTGGACATCGACGCCAGCATCCGCTCCAGCCGCGCACTGGTCTCGGTCGGCACGAACTGCGTGCGCTCGGTGAGGTCGCCGAGGTTGGCCACGGAGGCAGGCGGAAGCGTGCTGTCGTAGGACGGTTCGGACAGTTGCGCCAGCCGGGTCTTCATCAGCGGCAACACGCCCTGATCGATCAGCGCCCGCTGCCACTCCTCATACGCCAACACAGCGTCCCGCCGCGCCTGCGCACTCGACTGCGACGTGCTTTCCGCCGGCCAGTCGGCAGGCAAATCCGAGCGCAGCGCGAACCACCGCGCCCGCTGCGACCACGTCGCCCACCAACCTGACGCGGCCAGCACAGCGACTCCGCCCGCGATCAGAGCCGTCTGCCGCCACATAGCCGTGAACATCGCGGGCCACAACGCCAACACAGCACTAGACGCCAACAGCACGAGGCTGGCGAGCAGCACCGCCACTGCGGTCCACCCCACCGGACTCAATCGGGGATAGTGTGGCAACTCCCGTAGCCCACGTAGCGACGACATCACCTGCCGCGGCACCGGCGATCGGTGGACCAACGCGGCGAACACCCTGCCCACGGCGGTGGACCGCCTCCCCAGCCGCGTGATCCCGACCAGTCGTTCGCCCAACAAGGCAAGCGTGCCGAGCACAAGCCCCCACGAGCCGACCTGTGCGAACGGGTACTCCACGCCCAGCCACGGTGTCAACAGCGCCACCGTCGCCACGGCGAGACCGATAGGCACAAGAATCGAGAGCAAACCAGAGAGGGCGACCGCGGTGGGGTGCACGACCTGCTCCACGTAGCGCCGCTTCGCCTCGGTGAACCTGGCACGAGGCGCGGCCGCCGAGGACGCGATGGTGTCGCGGTAGGTGGTGACGAGTGCCACCACCTCCTCTTCCAACGCCGCGACACCAGCGGTGTCCACCACTGCACGCACACCGGCACGCTCGAAGGCCTGCGCGGTCAACTGTTTCGTTTGGTCAGCGATGACATCCAAGACCGCGGTGTCCGTACGTCGGGCGGGCAACGGACTGTCCGCGTGTTGCGCTGCCGCACGTTCCCGCAGTTCCGGGTAGCGGAACCAGTAGCGAGCGCCGCGGCGGCGGAGCAGCCCTCGCTCGGCGAGGTCGTCGAGGAACTCGACGGGGTTCCACGGCAACGCGCTGCGCAACCCCAGCACGAATCCAGCGACCGAGTAGCGAAATACTGCGGTGCCCGCGGAAGCAGCCATCGCGATGGTCAGGAACAGCACCAACCAGACCCATCTCTCTACGTGTTCGCCCCACAACACGTAGACGACCGATGACGACGCCGCAGTAGCTGCCATGACGCGCGTGAACGTGTAGTCACCATCGCGCTGCATCACCTCAGCCGCATCGCTATCGACTGGGACATGGGGCTTGAAC
This sequence comes from Actinokineospora diospyrosa, assembly GCF_024171925.1. GTDB lineage: Bacteria > Actinomycetota > Actinomycetes > Mycobacteriales > Pseudonocardiaceae > Actinokineospora > Actinokineospora diospyrosa. The sequence goes on from NZ_JAMTCO010000008.1 coordinate 356,217, forward strand.
AAGCTGGCGCCCCACATGAGCGCGAGTACCAGAACGCCCGTAGCCGGGATGACGTAGTCCAGGTACGCCGTGGATCCCTCGGCGTCGAAGACGTACAGGTATCCGCAGCACACCAACTGCACGATGCCGAGCAGCTCGATGGCTTTCGAGAGCCCGTCGTGCCCGTCCACCGGTCGTGTCACGGGTTTCCAGGACCGTGCCGCGGTCGCCATGGCGCCGCCCATCGCTGCGGCGGCCACCACCGCGAGCAGGACACGACCGGCCCCGCCTGCCCCCGTGGTCGAGAAGGTGATGACGGAACCAACGATCGCCGCCAAGACCACGGCGATCACGTCGAACACCCAATGGGAGATCGCCTCCGGGAGACGCCACCAGGTCAGTTCTCGATGTCCCCGCGCGGCCAACCACCTGACCCAGCGCAGCGCGAACTCATCGGGTACCAACGGGTTGTCCGGTTGCCCGGGTGTCGCGGCGAGGATGGTCTCGTCGAGCAGGTGCCGCAGCACCGCGGCCGAAGTGGGGAACCGCGTGGTGTCGAGCAACTCCGCGGGCAAGGTGCCCGGTGTCGAATAGTGGTCGATTGCCAGGTCCATGCCGATCGGGGTGCGCAACACCGCCCCAGCCGGGGCAAACTCCAGGGCCGCGCGCACCTCGTGCCACCGCGGGTCTTCTGATGTGCGCTTGGCGATGTACCAGTCAGCGGTCGAGGCGGGGGCGGGAACCAGGAGCAGCGCGTGCGTTTCCGCCTGGTCAACGGTGGTCGGGTACTCGGCGGGCCCCGCGGTCACGACGGCGCGGAAGGAGCCGTGGCTCAACGCCAAGGCCAGCGCGGCATGGTGCTCGACCGGCACGTCATACAGCAGGGGGAGCACCTCGTTCTCGAAGACGAGTCGGCGCGCCATCGAGTTCGTCAGCCCGGGCACGGCCTCGGTGAGTTCTCCCTGCAGCCAGGTCCACAGGCCGCTGCGGTCGGGCACCCACCCGTCGGCGGAGACCGGGAAGGGCACCGGGTCGGTGTCCGCGCGCGACCGCACCAAGGCGTCGGCGATGCGGTCCGCCGCCGAGGTCGCCTCCAGGCGTGAGGAGGTGGACACGACCACCAGCCGGTAGGTCGGGTCCGCCAGCACCTCGGCGAGCAGCTTCGTGCGGGGCACCTCGTTGTCGTGGTCGACGTAGTGCTGGAGGAACGCGTTCTCAGGCAGGCGCCCGCGCAGCGACTCGGCCACCAGTTCCCTCGCGGCCTCGAGGGTGATGTCAGGTGACTCGTCTGCCGCTGTGGCCCGAGTGCGCAGGCGCCGCAGCAGGACGGCCGCGGCGGTGATCGCCACCACGGCGAGCAGCACGCCGAGCGCAGGTGTGCCGCCGCGCATGAGCACGGGCATGGTGAGGCCGCCGCCGAGTAGGAGCAGGCCACCGATTACTACCGCCGTCACCGTTACGGCGAAAAGCCAGACTCGCATCCTGCCGGGGGTTCCTCTCGCTGGTCTCCCGAGTCGTATCCGATCTTCGGGTCCCGGCGTTTCAGGTGGCGGGCGGTCAGCGGTTCGGGGCGACCAGGTCCAGGCGGGACAGTCGGGTGGGGTCGGCGAGGATGTCGAGCCGGACGATCCGCCCGCCGGTGGTGGTGAAGCTCATGATCGAGATGAGGTCGCCGCCCGCGCGGTTGACCAGGCCCGCGGTGCCGTTGACCAGGGCGGGGTGGCTGGTCGTGGTGGTGGCCATGCGGTGGAAGGTGGCGAGCTGCCCGGCGACGGCGTCGGCTCCACGCAGGACCTTGAGGCCCGCTCCGGCGTCGGCGCGCAGGGTGACGTCGGGGTCGAGGATGGCGATGAGCGCCGTGAGGTCGCCACCGCGGGCGGCGGTCAGAAAGGCGTCGACGACGCGGCGTTGGGTGGTCGGGTCGGTGGCGGTGGTGGCCGCGCCCTGGACGCGGTGGCGGGCGCGGCTGGCGAGTTTCCTGGCCGTGGCCGGGGTGCGGTCCATGATCGGGGCGATCTGCTCGAACGGCAGGCGGAACAGGTCGTGCAGCACGAAGGCCAGCCGCTCGGCCGGGGTCAACGACTCCAGCACCACCAACAGCGCCAGCCCGACCGAGTCGGCCACCAGCGCGTGGTGTTCGGGATCGCTGACGACCGGGTCCGGCAGGTGGGTGTCGAGCGGGTCCTCCCGGCGCCGCTTGCGGGAGCGCAGCATGTCCAGGCACACCCGGCCGACGACGGTGGTCAACCAGCCGCCGAGGTTGTCGACACCAGCGGTCTCGGTGCGGGCCAGCCGCAACCATGCCTCCTGGACAGCGTCGTCGGCGTCGGTCAGCGAGCCGAGCAACCGGTAGGCCACCGCTGTGAGGTGCGCGCGGTGGTCCTCGAACCGGCGGGCCAGGACGTCGTGCTCGGTCATCGGGCTGTCCTTCGCTGCGGGGATCGAACCCTTGACGACACCGACGTCCGCGATGTGACGGCCAGCGGTCACATCCACCGCGCGCGACACGTCAGGGCAGTAACCATCGAGAGAGGAAGCCTTCGTGAGTACCACTCCCCCGCGGGCCGAGCCGCGCCTGCCCGACCCCGCCACGCTCGTTCCCGAGTTGGGGCAGGTCGTCGGGGCCCTGTTCAAGGCCACCGGGAACGGCTCCATCCCCCGGACCACCATCAGCCTGGTGCAGCTGCGCGCCGGGCAGATCGTCGACAACGCCTACCTGACCACCATGCACACCGACAACCTCCGCAAAGCCGGAGTGCAGCAGGAGCACATCACCGCTGTGGCGTCCTGGCAGGACTCCCCCGATTTCACGGCCGCCGAACGGGCCGCGCTCGCGCTCGTGGAAGCCGTCCTCACCCCGAACCCCCACGGCGAGCGAGTCCCCGACCAGCTCTACACCGAGGCGTCCGCCCACTACGGGGACAAGGCGCTCACGACCCTCGCCACCGCGATCGGCCAGGTCTGCTTCTTCATCCCCCTCGCCCTCATCGGCAAACCGGTCCCCGGGGTGTCCCCCGCGCGGCAGTGGAGGGACTGACCGGTCACTACGACGAGCGGCAGCAGGCACGGTCGCCTGGCCGGACGATCCACCGGGCTCCGTCCGAGATCAGTGGCCCGGCTCGGTCAAGGCGCGATCGAGCGCGGCTCGGCCTGCCGGTTCCCAGGTTGGCTTGCCCCCGGGCAGGCCGAGCCTGCCGTTGCGGCCGATGCTGATCAGGTGCAGGGCGCGCAGGACGGCCCACCCGCGGGCGCGCGCGATGGTGGCCTCGTCCGCGTCCCCGTAGCTGTCGAAGAACCGGTCGGCAGTGCCCGGGGGCAGCAGGATCCAGGCCGCGGACAGGTCGGTCGCGGGGTCGCCCGCGCACATGTCACCGAAGTCGATCACGCCCGCCAAGGTTCCGTCCCGCACGACCACGTTGGCGGGGTGCAGGTCGCCGTGCAGCCACGTCGGCGGCCCGTGCCACGCGGGCGCCGCGACGGCCCGCTCCCAGGTCTCCCGGGCGGCATCGGCGTTCTCGTCGTCGGCGATGCCCGTCAACGCGCTGGTGAACCCGTTGCGCAGCCCGGCCAGCGCGACGCCGCGGTCCGGACTGGCCGGGGCTTGGGTGGGCGCCGGCTGGTGCAGCGCGCGGAGGAAACCCGCGAGGGTCTCGGCCGCGTCGAGACGGGTGATCGGCGCGCGGTCCGCGGGTTCGCCCTCGACCCAGCGCGTGATCGTCCAGGTGTGGTCGAACAGGGTGGACGGTTCGCCGACGCGCACCGGGACCGGGGTCGGCAGCGGGAGGCGCTCGGCGAGGACGGGCAGCCACCTCTGCTCGGTGCGCAGCAGGTGGGGGGCGCGTTCGGTGCGGGGCAACCGCACCGCCCACTCCGCCCCGAGGCGCCACATCTGGTTGTCCCACCCGCCCGCGACCGCGCGGAGTTCGAGGTCGGCGAGGTCCGGGTGCTGTTCTCGCACCAGCGCCCGCACCACGTCCTGCTCGAACCTCAACCCACCCTCCGACCACTGGCGTCCACGGCAAGCTAGCACCGGCCCTAGGTCGCGAGCGGGGCCCGCCTGCCGCTGCGGAAGACGTACACGGCGGTGACCAGGAACCAGACCTGGACCGTCGCGCTGCCCACGCTGATCAGCGCGCCCGCGTCCACACCGAGCAACTCGACCAGCGGCAGGGCGAGGGCGGCGGCGGTGAGGGCGGTGAAACCCTTGAGCCACACCGGGATGTCCGCGATCTTGGCCAGGCACAGCAGCCAGCCCGCGGCGAACAGCGACACCCCGAGCAGCTCACCCACGCCGCCCGCGAACGAGTTCAGCGCGTCGTACTGCACCTCGACCGCCTCCCGGTGCACGCCCGACTGCCAGTCCTGCGCGAGGTCGGGCATGGTGGTGAGCCACCGGACGATGCCGACGCAGCGCGCCAGCGTGGACAGGGCGGCGAACGCCATGCCGAGCCGGGCCAGCCTGGAGTCCTGCCGGTCGGGTGCGAGGGTCGCCGTGGTCCACAGCGCCACGGGCAGGAACAACGCCGAGTAGGCGAGGTACAGGACGTACCCGAGCCGCAGGGCCGTCTCGTTCTCGGCCACCTGCGGCAGCACGGTCGCGGCGGGTTCGCCCAGGCTGGCGGGCCAGTCCACGGCGGCCCCGAGCACCACCAGCGGGACGAACAGCAGGAGCCCCTCCACCAGCAACAACACCGCGGCCGCCGAGACGCGTCCACCACTTGCTTTGCGATCAATAACTGCACTGCGATCAGTGTTCACACTTTGACGGTAGCGTACTGCGAACACCGATCGCAACGCGCTACCCTCACGCACCATGGCGACCAGGCGGGAACGACTCCGGGAGCAGACCTCAGCCGAGATCAAGGCGGCCGCACTCGCCCACCTGCGCGAAGGCGGCGGCGCCGCGCTGTCCCTGCGCGCGGTGGCGGTATCCATCGGGATGAGCCCCGCAGGCCTCTACCGCTACTACCCGAACCGCGACGCCCTCTTGACCGACCTGATCACCGACGGCTTCGCGGCGCTGGCACACGAGGTGGCGCAGGCACGGGACGCGGCACAGGGCGACGCCTTCGTGGCCGCCGCCCTCGCCTACCGGCAGTGGGCCCTAGCCCACCCACACGAGTTCGCCCTGCTGTACGGGACACCGATCCCCGACTACCAAGCCCCAGAAGCCGGCCCCACATCCTCCGCCAGCCGCCAAGTAGGCGCCGCCTTCGTCCCCCCCATCGCCGCCGCCTGGCACCGCGGAACCCTGAAACCCCAAGAGGTCCCACCACACCTCACCGCCCTGAACACCTTCGCCGCAGCCTTCGACCTCCCCCCAGCCGTAGCCGCCCTCGCCTTCACCGCCTGGACCACAATCCACGGCCTGGTCGTCCTGGAAACCTTCGGCCACCTGGCCTGGCTAGGCGAAAACCCGGCCCCCCTCGCCGAAACCCGCTTCCGCGCCCTTTCCCGAGACCTCGGCATCGCCCCCTGACGCCGTCCTCACCTGCGCGATTTCCCCGAGCGAGGCCGCCGAACACGTTCGGGTGGTAGACGCGGGCCGAGTTGGCACGTGAATGGAACTCAGGTCGAATGACGAGGACGGTGACAGATCGCCACGTTCCGTGGCAGGGCTCACCGAGGCGATGGAAGGTGCCCGGTGGATCCCATCGATGAGCGCGGGTTGCGCGAGCTGCTGGTCGAGTCCGATGACCTCCAGTCCGACGCGATGCGCACCGCTACGAGGGGCCTCGACGACTACGTCGAGGCCGTGCTGGACACCCGGGAGCGCAGCGGCTCACGCGATCCGGGCGGGCAGTGGCCGGGCTGGAGCCGGGTCGCGGCCGTCACCGGGCTGGCGGGCGCGGGCGCGGTACTCGCCGCCTGGCCCGCCGCCGCCGACCCCGCCCGAGACGTCCAAGCGCTGCAGACCGCGGCAAGCTTGGAGAACCTGGCGGTCGCGACCTACAAGACCGCGTTGACGCTGCCGTTCATCGGGGGCGCGGACGCCAACGCCGTGGTGAAGGCGTTCGCCGAGAAGACGATGGCGCAGCACATCGAGCACGGGCAGGCCTTCAACGGCGCGGTGGCCAAGCTCGGCGGCAAGGCGCAGAACGACCCGAACGCCAAGTACGCCGCCGTGGTGAAGCAGACCGTGCCGACGATCAAGGGCGCGGGTGACGTCGTCGCCCTGGCCATCGCGCTGGAGGACGTGGCAGCGCAGACCTACACCAAGAACGTCAGCCAGGTCTCCACCCCGGAACTGCGCCAGCTCTTCGCCAGCGTCGCCGGGGTCGAGTCCCAGCACAAGGCGATCCTGCTCGCGGTCAAGGCCCTGATCGACGGCGGCGCGCCGCAGCTGATCGCCCTGCCCCCGGACGCGGCGAAACTCCCGGACGCCGCGGGCGGTGTCGGGTTCCCGGACGCGTTCTTCCCCACCGAGAAGGCCTCGCCCGTCGAGGAAGGAGCGGTCAAGTGAGCACCGACAAGCGCCCCGAGATGCAGATCAGCGAACGCGAACTGACCGCGATGACCCGCGACCTCGACGAGTTGCACGAGTCCACCTTCCCGGGCGTGCGCACGCTGCTCGACGAGTTCTCAGCCAACCTCGCCCACATCACCCGCGGCCACCCGACCGGCCGCCGCGGCTTCCTGCTCGGCGTCGGCGGCGTCACCACACTGGGCATGGCAGCGGCCTGCTCCAGCAACGACACCGGCTCCTCCACCACCGCCGCCCCCGCCGCCCCCGCGAGCACCACCGCCGCGGCGACCTACGAGGGCGACCTCAAGGTCGTCGCGCTGGCCGCGGCCCTGGAGAACCTCGCCGTGACCGCCTACACCGGCGCGCTCGACGCCGCGGGCAAGGGCACCCTCGGCACCGTCCCACCCGCAATCGGCGTCTTCGTGCAGACGGCGATGAAGCAACACCAAGACCACGCGGCCGCCTGGAACGCCGTGCTGTCCAAAGCGGGCAAACCCACCATCAGCGACGCGCCGCTGTCCATCACCGCCGACCAGGTCAAGGCCCTCGGCGCGGCCAAGTCCGTGCCCGACGTGGCCAAGCTGGCACTGGACCTGGAGAACGCCGCCGCCCAGACCTACACCTTCGCCGCGGCCAACGTGACCGACACCGGCGGCATCATGACCGCCGCGACCATCCAACCGGTGGAAGCCATGCACGCCGCGATCCTCAACTTCGTCCTCGGCCAGTACCCGGTCCCGGACGCCTTCATCGGCGTCGACAAGGCCGTCAAGCCCGACGCCCTCCTGCCGAAGTAGATGCGCGTCCCCCTCATCACCGCCGCCGTGCTGCTGGCGCTGACGGGGTGCGGCACGGACTCCACGTCCACCGCAACCTCGTCAGCGCCTGCCACGACCGGCCCGGTCGCGGCAGGCGGGACGACCGTCGAGATCAAGAACTTCACCTTCACCCCGCAACAGCTCACCGTCGCCGTCGGCACCACCGTCACCTGGACATTCGCCGACACCGCCAAACACAACGTCAAAGCCACCGACAGATCCTTCAGCTCCAACGACCTCAGCGACGGCGCCACCTTCACCCACACCTTCGACAAGCCGGGCGAGTTCCCCTACATCTGCTCCCTCCACCAGTACATGACCGGCACCATCACCGTGCGGTAACCCGCAACCCGCTCCACAGCGAACGCCCCCCTGACCCGGTTCGACTACACGCGGACCAGGACTTGGTCGAGATCCTTGCGAACAAGGTCGGGCACCGTGGCGTCGGCGGCGGGGTAGCCGATCGGGATGACGGCGAACGCCTTCTCGTTAGACGCGGGTGAGCGTCGCGTCCACGGTCTTGAGGCTGACGTAGAGGCGCAGCGCGATCTCGCGATTCGCCGTCTCGTTCAGGTCTGGAGGAAGCCGCGATCCATCGCAAGCACGGTGATCGCGGTTGCGGCGATGCGATCGAAGACGGCGACATCGTGGTGGGCCCTGGCCACGAAGATGGCGCCTTCGAGGGTGGCGAGGAAGGTGGCGGCGAGGTCTTCGGGGGTTTGCCCCGGGGTCTCCCGGTTGCCGATGAGGGCGGCCAACCAGATCCGGTTGACGCGGAAGAACTCCGCCACACCGGCGGCGACCGCGGCAGGCACGGCGGCGATCTCGGCGGCGATCACCCCGCACAGGCACGCCTCACCGTCGGTCAGACCCTCGCGGTAGAGCGCCGCATACCGCTCAAGCGCGTCGACCGGGCCCGTCGCGAGCGTGTCGATCTCGGCGAGCCGGGCCTGGAACCGGTCGGTGTAGCGGGCCACCAGTTCGACGCCGAGCTGCTCCTTGGTCGCGAAGTGGTGGTGGACGCTGGCCTTGCGGATACCGACGGCCGTCGCGAGGTCGGCGTAGCTGAACGCGGAATACCCCCGGGTGCGGACCAGCCGCGTCGCATGGTCGAGCAAGGCGCCTCGGGTGTCCACACGGTCCATGACGACCACCCTACCTGTCGATAGGTAGGCGTGACGACGATCTCGGCGGCTTGACGACCGCCACCGGGATCGACAGCCTATCTACTAGTAGGTAGAGCGACTCAAGGAGCACCCATGGCCCGCCCCCAGCGGATCCTCATCACCCTGTCCTCGCACGCCGACCTCGGTGTCAGCGGCAAGAAGACCGGCACCTGGTTCGAGGAGGTCGCCACCCCGTACTACGCCTTCACCGAAGCGGGCCACCAGGTCGTCTTCGCCTCACCCCGCGGCGGGGAGGCACCCCTGGACCACCTCAGCCTGCGCGCACCGTTCACCACGGCCAACACCGACCGCTTCCTCGAGGACCCGGCCGGGATGCGCGCCGTCCAGGACACCGCCCGGCTGGCCGACGTCGACCACCGCGACTTCGACGCCCTGTTCTTCCCCGGCGGCTACGGCCTGCTGTGGGACCTGGCCGCCGACTCCCGGGTGATCCGCATGGTCGAACGGGCCCTGGCCGCGAACACCCCCGTGGCCATGATCTGCCACGCCCCCGCCATCCTCCGCGACGTCAAGTCCCCCAACGGAACCCCGTACGTGTCCGGCCGCACCGTCACCGGCTTCGCCAACACCGAGGACGACGAACTGGACCTGTCCCGCCACCTGCTCTTCTCGCTGGAGAACGACCTCATCCTGCGCGGCGCGAACTTCACCAAGGCCGCCACCAACTGGCAGCCCAACGTCGTGCAGGACGGCCCGCTCATCACCGGCCAGAACCCCGCCAGCGCCCCCGTGATCGCCAAGGCCCTCATCGACCTCCTCGCCTGACCCGACACCCACGGCAGTACCCCCTCAACGCGCTGACCTGGAGAAACCAGCAACTCTCCAGGTCAGCGCGAGTACGACCAGACCACAGGACCCGATCCAGCGCGGCGCACCACTCCCCCGCCAGCGTCGCCGAGCATCCCCAGTCGTGGCGGCTTTTGTTCTTGGTTTGTCGACTGAGACCATTATTGAATAACTTGATAGTGAATAGTGGATAATGAGTTCATGGGGGATGCGGGCGGGCAGCCGGGGCCGACCACCGGCCTATTTGGACAGTCGGAGGCGGGTGCGACCTGGGCCGGAGAGGGCCGCCAGGCCAGCGGGGCGACCGGTGGCCAGCAGGAGGAGGTCGCTGATGGGGCCGCGGATCTCGGTGCCGGGAGGCGGGTTGGGGGTCGAGGTCCAGTCCCGGTCGGTGGCGGTGAGAGTGGCGCCGTTGAGGCGATGACGGGCGCCGTAGAAGGGGCTGGACAGGACGCGGGCTAGGGCGGTTTCGGCTTGGGGGCCGGGCATCGCGCGGGGGCGCCCCAAGGGACGGGCGATGTCTTGGCCATGGACCAAGGCGTCGACGAGGGGATCTTGGGGAGCCGATAGCGGAGATCGGCGTGGGGAGTGGGCGGTCTCGCGGAGTTGGGCGATCAGTTCCGCGGGGGTGAAGCGGGCCGCGCGGGCGCGGGCGGCGTCGGCTTCCATGCGGTCGAAGTTGCCGCGGGCGCGGAGAATCCCCTTGAGGAACCCGGAAAGGCTGGTGCGGGTGGACAGCGTGAGGTGGGCTGCCAGGTCGTGCATGGTCCAGGCCGGGCATAGCGAGCGCGTTCGCCATTCGGCTTCGGACAGGTCTTCCAGCAGGTCGGCGAGGCTGAGGCGTTCGGCGGCGGTCCAGGACAGCAACGTGGCTTTGGAGACGGTGGGCATGTCAGTCCTTGAGGGCGTTCAGGCGAGCCCGCAGCAGGGCGCGGTCGGGGTCGGTGGCCGCGTGGGTGAGGGCCGATTCGTAGGCCGCGATGGCTTCGGGGGTCCGGCCCAGGCGGGCCAGGAGGTCGGCTCGCGCAGCCAGATACGGGTGGTGGTGGCGCAGGCGGGGGTCGTTGGCGAGGCCCTCGAGGAGGGCCAAGCCTTCGGCGGGACCGTCGCGCATGGCTATAGCCGCGGCGCGGTTCATGGCGACGATCGGGGACGGGGTGAGGGCTTGGAGCACGTCGTACAAGGCGACGATCTGCGGCCAGTCGGTGGTGGTGATGTCGGCTGCTTCGTCGTGGAGGGCGGCGATTGCGGCTTGGACGGCGTAAGGGCCGGGTGGGCCGGACAGCGCGGCCCGCACCAGCGGGAGACCCTCTTCGATCATGGCGCGGTCCCACGCACCCCGGTCCTGTTGGTCGAGCAGCACCGGCAGGCCGTCGGGGTCGGTGCGGGCGGCCCGCCTGGCGTGCACCAGGAGCATCAACGCCCGGAGACCAACCACCTCCCGCTCCCCCGGCAGCAGGCGGGCCAGGATCGTGGTCAGCCGGATGGCCTCTTCGGCCAAGTCCAGCCGCTGCAGGTGTGGGCCGGAGCTGGCGGCGTAGCCCTCGGTGAAGATCGAGTACAGCACCTGCAGGACGCCGGGTAGCCGTTGCGGCAGCTCGTGGGCCTCGGGTACCCGGAACGGGATGCGGGCGTCGCGGATCTTGCGCTTGGCGCGGGTGATCCGCTTGGCCATCGTCTCCACCGGCACCAGGTACGCCCGCGCCACCTCCGGCGTGGTCAGCCCGGCCAGGCAGCGCAGCGTCAGCGCACCCCGGTCCTCCTCCGCGAGCGCGGGGTGCGCGCAGGTGAAGAACAGCTGCAGCCGGTCATCGGGCAACCCGCCGTCGGCCGCGGCCGAGTACGGCTCGGCGCGTTCGGCCTCGACCCGCAGCTCGGCCAGCCGGGCGGTGTAGGTGCGGTCGCGGCGCAACCGGTCGACCGCCTTGCGCCTGGCGGTGGTCATCAGCCACGCACCCGGGTTCGGCGGCACCCCGTCGGTCGGCCAGTGCGCCAGCGCCGCCTCGACGGCCTCGGACGCGGCCTCCTCGGCCAGGTCCAGGTCTCCGAAGCGGCGGGCGAGCGCGGCGAGCAGGCGGCCGTGCTCCTCGCGGAACACGGCCGCCACCTGCCCCTTCTCGTCGACCACCTCAGAAGTCGGCGATCGGGCGGACCACCACCGAGCCGCTGCCCAGCGCCCCGGGGCACCGCGCGGCCCAGTCCAGCGCCACGTCCAGGTCGGGCACGTCGATGACGTAGAACCCGCCCAGGACCTCCCGGGTCTCGGCGAACGGGCCGTCGGTGACCGTGCGAGCGCCGTCCGCGGCGACCCGCACCGTGGTCGCGGTGACGAGATCGGCCAGCGACTCCCCCGACACGAAGATGCCCGCGTCCTTGACCTGCTTGTCGTAGGCCATCCAGTCCTCGACCGTGCACTCGGCGGCCCCGCCGTTCGCACCGACCGCGCCCGCGTTGATCAGCAGCATGTACTTCACCTGAGCACTCCTCGTCCCACCGTGTTCCCACCCGGCAGTATCGCCGGATGACACCACTACGAGCGGGACGCCGCCAGATGGACAGCCGGGCCGAACTTTTCTCAATCCACTTCCACGACGTCGTCACCGACCCGCGGCCCGGGTCGTCCGCGCTCGCGGAGACAAGAAGTGCTGTGGTGGCAAGTGGTTGCACGCGAAGATGGGCCAGAAGTCGACCGTGTCGCGGTCGAGCTCGTCGAGGTAGAGCGGGCGCACCGAGGCGGACAACCCGCTAGATGTGTCTGCCGAGGAGGAAGATGGCACCCGGTCGCAGCATCGGCTGCGACCATCCGGCGACCTTCCGCCGGAGTGGACCTTGCCATCTCCGCGTGGCGCCCCTCGCCCAGTTGGCCACTCAATGCCTAGCGGATTCAAGGCGCTGCGCAGCCCCACTAGGACGCGACGACGACCACGACCTTGCCGCGGACCAGGCCGTCCTGCATGTACTGCACCGCGTCGGCCGCGTGTTCCAGTGGGAAGGTGCGGTCGACCGGGGCGTCGATCGTGCCCGCTGCGGCGAGGGCGGCGAGTTCGAGCAGGTCGGCTTGCTTCTCGGCGCTGATCAGGCCGGAGAACTTCTGGCTGCCGAACAGCGACATCAGCGGTGCCCACAGCGCGCGTTGGAACCCGCCCAGCACCCGGCCGCCGGTCTCGCTGCCGACGATCACGGCGTGGCCGCGCGGGGTCAGTGCCCGGCGCAGGTGGCGCAGCGAGCGGTGGCCGCCCGTGTCGATGATCGCGTCGTAGCGGTGCCCGCCCTCGGTGATGTCCTGCTTGGTGTAGTCGAGGACCTCGTCGGCGCCGAGGTCGCGGACGAAGTCGACCTTGCCGGTGCCGCACACGCCGGTCACCTGGGCACCGCGGGCCTTGGCGATCTGCACCGCGTAGCTGCCCACACCGCCGGACGCCCCGATGACCAGGACGTCCTGCCCCGGCTGGACCGCCGCGCTGTCGCGGACGGCCTGCAGCGCGGTCAGCGCCGAGATCGAGATCGCGGCCGCCCGCACCGGGGTCAGGTTCTCCGGTCGGGGCACGAGCTTCGACGCCTTGGCGCGGGCGAACTCGGCGAAGGAGCCCTCGCAGATGCCGAACACCTCGTCCCCCGGGCTCAGCGCGGACACCTGCGCGCCGACCGCCTCGACCCGGCCGGACACCTCGCGCCCGCGCACCGGGGTTTTCGGCTTGCCCAGCCCGGTCGCCATCCGGACCGGGTAGGGCACCCCCGCCATCAGGTGCCAGGCGCCGCGCTCCACCCCGGCCGCGTGCACCCGGAGCAGCACCTCGTCGGCGGCGATGGTGGGCGGTTCGATCTCGGCGACCCGCAGGACGTCGTGGGCCTCGCCGTACTCGTCCTGGACGACCGCGCGCATGACTGCTCCCTCTCCTTGTAAACTTACGTTGTAAGAGTCTGACTTACGACGTAAGGATGTCAAGTCGTGGCTGAGAAGCGCATCAGGATCACCCGCGACCAGGTGCTCGCCGCGGCCATCGGGCTGGCCGACACCGACGGTATCGAGGGCCTCACCATGCGCAAGCTCGGCCGCGCGATCGGCGTCGAGGCGATGTCGCTCTACCACCACGTGGCCAACAAGGACCGACTCCTCGACGCCATGACCGACCTGGTGTTCGCCGAGATCGACCTGCCGACCGACACCGACTGGCGCACCTGCATGCGGACCAGGGCCTACTCGGTGCGCGCCGTCATGGGCCGCCACCCCTGGGCGCTGCGGCTGGTGGGCTCGCGCACCTCCCCCGGCCTGGCCACCGTCGCCCACCACGACGCCGTCCTGGGCGTCCTGCGCCGGGACGGCTTCTCCGTGGCGCTGGCCGCGCACGCGTTCTCGGTGCTCGACGCCTTCATCTACGGGTTCGCCGTGCAGGAGCAGAGCCTGCCGTTCGACACCGAGGAGCCGCCGACCGAGTTGGCCCAGGAGATCCTCAGCCAGTTCCCCACCGACCAGTTCCCCCACCTCGCTGAGATGACCGCCCGCTACCTCGAGGACAACGAGTACAACTACGCCCAAGAGTTCACCTACGGCCTCGACCTCATCCTCGACGGCCTCGAACGCGCCCTGGCTGTCGGTGGGCCTACCTATACTCCCGAGCGCGGAGCAAGGGAGTAGGCATGTCGGTGCAGAGCAAGGACTTCTTCAAATTCGTGGGTGGACTCCCCGACGTGACGCGGGGCGAGGGGTCCACCTACAGCTCGTTCAGCGTGGCCGGGCGCAAGTTCGGCTACCACTGGCCGCAGACGCAGACGGTCGGCCTCAAGCAGACTCTGTCCGAGCAGCTGGCACTGGTCGCCGAGCGGCCGGAGGTGTTCGAGGTCCAGTTCACCGCAGGTGGGTTCGGCTGGGTCGTGGTCGACCTCGCCGGGATCGAGTTGGCCGAGCTGAAGGAGCTGGTGTTCGAGGCGTGGCGGCTCAGCGCCCCGGAGGACCTGGTCGCGACCACGCCCGATCCGGCGACCCGGCGCGGCCGAACGCCATCTCGCGGGTGATCGGCGTGCGGCGCATCGTGATCGTGTCCAGCACGTAGTTCATCGTCGGCCGCCACGGCAGCCGCGATCCCTGCCGGGGCAGCTCGTCGAGTCCCCGGCGGACGTACCCGGCGGTCAGGTTGTCGAACGGCTCCTCCGTCACCCCGGGCGGCGGCGCGGACGGGGTCGCGGTGGCGTAACCGTTGTCCGACATGTGCCGCAGCAACCGGACCAGGTAGTTGGCGACGAGGTCGAGCTTCAACGTCCAGGTGGCGTTGGTGTAGCCGAGGACGTAGACCATGTTCGGCACCCCGGCCAACATCATGCCCAGGTAGGTCATCGTCTCGGTGGTTCGGATGGGCCTGCCGTCGACAGATAGCTCTGCCCCGCCGAACAGGCCCAGGTTGAAACCGGTGGCGGTGACGAGGATGTCGGCGCGGACAGTGTCGCCGGAGGACAGCTGGATCTCGTCGCCGTCGAACCCGGTGATCGTGTCGGTCACGACCTCGGCGGTGCCCGAGCGCAGCGCCGCGAAGAAGTCCCCGTCGGGCACCATGCACATCCGCTGGTCCCACGGCCCGTAGCTCGGGTTGAAGTGCGTGTCGACCGGGTAGCCCGGCGGCAACGCGGCCACGGTCATCTTCCGCAAGACACGCCGCATGAGCCGCGGCTTGCGCTGGCTGAGCTGGTACAGCGCCATCGCCATCGCGATGTTGCGCCAGCGCACGACCCGGTGCCCCAAGTCACCGGGTAGCAACCGCGCCAGCCGGGGCGCAAGACGGTCCGCCGACGGCAACGAGATGACGTAGCTGGGCGAGCGCTGCACCATCGTGACCCGCTCCGCATCACGCGCCAGAGCGGGCACCAGGGTCACCGCCGTCGCACCGCTGCCGAGCACCACGACCCGCTTGCCCGTGTGGTCGAGGTCGCGCGGCCAGTCCTGCGGGTGCACGACCCGCCCGCTGAACTCCCCCAACCCCGGCAGCTCCGGCCGGTGACCGCCGTCGTAGCGGTAGTAGCCGCCGCACATCAGCAGGAACGCGCACTCCAGCTCGACCTCGGTGCCGTCGTGGTCCACCCGCAGCGCCCACCGGGCCCGCTCGGAATCCCAGTCCGCCGCGACCAGCCGGTGCCGCGGCCGCACCCGGTCGAGCACCCCGTACTCGGCGGCGGTCTCCCGCACGTACGCCAGGATCTCCGCGCCGCCCGGCATCGTCTCCGCCCTGGTCCAGGGCCGGAACCGGTACCCCAGGGTGTGCATGTCCGAATCCGAGCGCACCCCCGGGTAGCGGAACTGGCTCCAGGTGCCGCCGACCTCGTCGCGCGCCTCCAACACCGCGTACCGGGTCCCCGGCCGCTCCCGCTCCAGGTGGCAGGCCATCCCGATCCCGGACAGCCCTGCCCCGACGACCACCACATCCAGCTGCTCCACGGCGCAGTAGCTTGCCCGCGTCACCGGCCCGGGGCCAGTCGGGGTCGGCGGGCGGTGAGTTGCTCGCCAGTGCACCCTTCTTGTTCGGCGCGGCACGACGCGAGCGGGAGCGTTCACCGCGCGCGCGGCCGAGCCGAAACTGACCGGGAGTGGCGCCGCAGGGGTCGCCCGTCCGCGAGGTCACCGGGAGTGAGCGCGCCTTGACTGCTGATCTGATCCTCACCAACGCCACCGTCCACACCGTCGACGGCGCGCGGCCCACCGCGACCTCGTTGGCGATCAGCGGTGGCCGGGTCGTCGCGCTCGACGCCGAGGGGCAGGTCGGGCCGGGGACCGAGGTGCGGGACCTGGGCGGCGCGTTCGTCATGCCCGGGCTGATCGACGTGCACAACCACCACGCGCTGGCCGGTCGCGCCGAGCTGTTCGAGCTGACCTTCGGCGGCGAGCTCGGGTTCGACGGCGTCCTCGACGCGGTCCGCCGCTGGGCGCGCGGGCTGGGCCCTGACGAGTGGGTCGTGGGCGGGGCCTGGGCCTCGACGCTGGTGGACGCCCTGTCGCGGGAGTCGGCGCGGGCGGCGCTGGACGAGGCCGCAGGCGGGCGACCGGTGGCGCTGTCGGATGACAGCAGGCACAACAAGTGGGTCAACACCCGCGCGCTGGAGCTGGCCGGGGTGACCGCGGCGACGCCGGACCCGGCCGGGGGCGTGATCGTGCGGGACCCGGCGACCGGCGAGCCGACCGGGGTGCTGCTGGAGGCCGCCGGGGTGCTGGTCGAGCACGCCATGCGCGAGACCCGGACGCTCACCGGTGAGCAGCACGCGCGCGCGTCGCGGCACGGCATCGGGATCCTGCACTCCTACGGCATCACCGCGTTCCAGGACGCCGGGGTGTCGGTCGACATCCTCACCGCACTCAAGACCCTCGATGACACCGGGCAGCTCGACGCCTGGGTCGTGTCGTCACTGCTGATCAACGACCCGATCTTCGGGTTCGACCCGATCGGGCTGCCGCTGATCGAGCTCGGCGAGCGCTACCGCACCGAGCACCACCGCCCGGACTTCGTGAAGATCTTCCTCGACGGCGTGCCGCCCACCAGGACCGCGGCGTTCCTCGAGCCGTACCTGCCCGACGAGGCGCACGGCGCCTGCTTCCACGGCAAGACCACCATGCCGCCGGACGAGCTGGAGGGCTGGCTGCGCCGCGCCGCCGAGGCGGGCCTGTCCGCCAAGATCCACTGCACCGGGGACGCCGCCGTGCGCGCCACCCTGGACGCGGTCGCCGCGCTGCGCGCCGCCGGGTTCGCCGACACGAAGTTCCAGGTCGCGCACGGGCAGTTCGTGCACCCCGACGACCTGGCCCGCTTCGCCGCGCTCGGCGTGTCCGCCGACATCTCGCCGTTCCTGTGGGTGCCCGGGGTCATCCCGACCGCGATCGCCAACGTGCTGCCCGCCGAGCGCGCCGCCCGGATGCAGCCCAACCGGGCACTGCTCGACAGCGGCGCCCTGGTCGCGGGCGGTTCGGACTGGCCGGTCAGCGAGTCGCCGAACGCGTGGGAGGGCATCCAGGGCCTGATCACCCGCCAGGACCCGACCGGCGCGTTCCCCGGTGAGCTGTGGCCGGAGCAGGCCATCACCCTCACCGAGGCGATCGCCGCGTTCACCCTCTCCAGCGCCCGCGCCATGGGCCTCGACGACGTCACCGGCTCCCTCACCCCGGGCAAGTCGGCCGACTTCATCATCCTCGACCGAGACCCGTTCCAGTCCGCACACACCGACCTCGCCGCCACCACAGTCACCGAAACCTGGTTCGCCGGACGGCAGGTCTACGCCAAGTAGCACCTACCCCGCTGCCGCCGTGCTGGTGCTGGCCGGGCCGCGCGCGGCGAGCCCGACCAGGACCAGCACGGCCCCGCCGAGGGAGACCCAGTCCCCCGCCCGAGCCCGGTGCCCGGGCAGGCCGTTCGTCCGCCAGCCCCGCTGCCTTGGCATTCACGCGCCTGCCCCGGTACTCACGCGCTGGCCTTGGTGCTCGCGCGCCGGCTTTGGCGTTCAGGCGCTGGCCTCGGAGTTCCTGCGCCAGCCCCGCTGTCTTGGCGTTCGTGCGCCTGCCCTGGTGCTCACACACGCTGGTCTCGGCGTTCCGGCGCGGGTCTCGTTCGCGCACGGGCCTTGACGTTCGCGCACACCGGTCTTGGCGTTCCTGCGCCGATCTCGGCGTTCTGACGCGAGCCTTGGCGTTCGCGCGGGCCTTGCGGTTCACGCTTCTGGGCGACAGAAGTTATCCACATGTGGATCTTCGCGGGAGTGCTTTCAAGATCCTTTGTCAGTGGGGCCTAGTAGACTGGCCCTGGGGCCGCCCCCCGGAGAGGGTGGGGGCTGCGCCCCCGACCCGCGCGTGTGGGGAGCGGGCTGGAGGCGGCTCTTGGGCTACCGAGATGGTGGCGGGGGTCGTTCTGGGGTGTGCCCGCCCGGTGGATCGGTGTCGTCCGGGCTGAGTTGATCACTCGCCGGGGATGTTGCTCGCCAGCGCCGTCCACCGACGGCCACTCATGCGTTCCCGCAGGTCGAGACCGTCAGGCCGCCGAGATGTTCACCCGGTCCAGCTACAGAAGTTATCCACATGTCGATCTTCGGCGCCGTCTGTGAAGATCGACTGTCGGTGGGGGCCGGTAGACTGGCACCGGGGCCGCCCCCCGGAGAGGGTGGGGGCTGCGCCCCGGACCTGCGCGTGGGGGAGCTTTGTGGGGCTGGGGGCGCGGAGCGGGGTTGGGGTGGTTCTTGGGCTGCCGGAGAGGTTAGCGAGCCGGGGCGCACCTATGGGGCAGGCGCCTGTTGGGTCTATCAGACGGCGTCAAGGTACTAAGTCGAGCGCGGCGGTTATAACGACCGTTGCCACCCCATGGCGTGGGGTGGCAACGGCTCAGGTGTCCAAACCCTGGCTAGTGGTTGCGGGTCGGTGGGGGTATCGGCGGCCCGATCAGTTGTCGCCCTGCTTGGGCTCCGGCTTGGTGTCGTCCTGCTGAGAGGTGTCCTGCTGGGTGCCGCCGCGCTGGCCGCGCCTGCTCTGGGGGCCGCCGCCCTGGGGTGCGGTGTCCGGGCGGGCGTCGTCCTGGTCGGGCAGGCCCTGGCCACCCGGGCCCCGCTGGCCATCGGGACCCTGCTGGTCACCGGGGGCCTGCTGGTGCTGGCCGTTGGCCACCCGGGGGCCGTCCGCGGTGCCGTGGCCGAGGGCGAATCCGGCGACTCCGCCGAGGGCGAGCATTCCGGCGGCGACCGCGGAGACGACGACCCGGCGGGCGCGGTACCACGGGGTGGTCGCGGGCACCGGGGTCGACACGTACTGGGCGGGGGCCTGCGGGGTCGGGGTCTCGGGGGTCTGCGACATGGGTGGTCCTTCCGGCTCGGGGTGACACCCGGACTGTCGGCGCCGAGCCGGGGGCGAACAGAAGAGGGACCTGGGCGTTGGCTGTGCGTTCGCTGTGCCGCTTACCCGGTGCAGCGCACGTAGTCCGGCACCAGCCGAGCCACCACGCGGCTGCCTTCGGCCGGGTCGTGCGGGTAGGTGTCCTCGTCGAGGTACTTGCGGGCCAGCGCGTCGACCAGTTCGTGGCCGGTGTCGGGCGAGAACTCGACGTGGCCGCGGAACTCGATGTAGCGGTAGGGGTTCTCGCCGTCCAGCACGCAGGCGGCCACCCGCGGTTCGCGGACCAGGTTGCGGTACTTCTGCCGTTGATCGGTGAGGCTGATCAGCAGGTGCCCGCGTTCCTCGTCCCACAGGTACCAGGTCGGGCTCACGTTGGGCTGCCGGTCGCGGACCGTGGCGAGGAACGCGAGGCCCTTCGCCTGGAGCAGGTCGGCGTGGCTGTCGGGCACCCGGGCGGTCACGACGTCCTCCCGCTCGGCGTGGGCAGCCGGTCGAGGGTGATGCCGAAGTGCTCGGCGTAGGCGGCGGTGATCTGGGCGTCGGTGTCGAACACGACCGCCTCCCGCTGTTCGCCGTCGGTCCAGGTCAGCCGGTCGCCGCGCAGGGTGACCCGGCCGTCGTCGGTGAGCCGGGTGCAGAACAGGTTCTGCCGGAACGGGGAGTCCGGCGAGGTCTCGAACCACCACAGCGCGGGCCGGAAGTCCTCGAGGGTGCGCGGACGCGGGTCGAGGCGCAGCAGCGGTTGGCCGTCGCGCAGCAGGTCGGTGTCGCCGTGCGGGCCGTCGACGAACTCGTAGACGCCGTTCGGGTCGGCCTGCGGACCGCGCACGTCCAGCCGCAGCGGGAACCGGGGCGCGTCGCGGCCGAAGCCGACGTCGACCAGCCACGGGTCGGGGCAGTGCACCCTGATCACGGTGTGCGCCAGCGGGAAGCCGAACGCGCCGTCGAGGAAGACCTGGCTGCCCAGCAGGGTCACGTGGTAGCCGAGGGCGGCCAGCAGCGCGGGCATCGCCGACCCGTTGAGCTCGCGGCAGGTGCCGCCCCGGTTGCCGTGCACGACCTTGGCCACCGCAGCCGAGCCGACCCGGATCGGCACCCCCAGGTGCACGTCGATGTTCTCGAACGGGACCGAGAGCAGGTGCTGCTCCTGCAACTCGTGCAGGA
Source organism: Actinokineospora diospyrosa (assembly GCF_024171925.1). Lineage (GTDB taxonomy): Bacteria > Actinomycetota > Actinomycetes > Mycobacteriales > Pseudonocardiaceae > Actinokineospora > Actinokineospora diospyrosa. Next base: position 376,464 of record NZ_JAMTCO010000008.1, read on the forward strand.
ACGCCGCGTCCGGCGCTCGCTCGGCGGCCACCCCGATCCGCCGCAGGTAGGCCGCGACGGTCTCGGCGTCCAGCAGATCGTCCACTGTAGAATCCCTGGATCCCATGCCCATCCCCCAGTGTTCCGTGGTGCGACCACGCAGGTTAGCACGGTGTCCACCAGGTGAACTCGGGAGAACACCGGAAGTTCCGCATGGTCCACTGTGGATTCCGATACGGTGGTCCGAGGTGAATTCCCCCCGAGAGGAACGGGTTGTGCGGTATGTGATCATCGGCGCGGGAGCGGTCGGCTGCGCCATCGGCGGCACGCTGCACGCGGCGGGGCACGACGTGGTCCTGGTCGCCAGGGGCGCGCACGGGGCCGCGCTGCGCGAGCGCGGGCTGACCTTGATCACCCCGCGTGAGCGGCGACTGCTGCCGGTCCCGGCGGTCGGCGGGCCGGACGAGGTCGACCTGCGCGCCGATGACGTGCTCGTATTGACCGTCAAGACCCAGGACACCGTGGCCGCGCTCGACGCCTGGCGCGATCGGCCGGTCGCGGGCGGTGGCACCGCCGGCAGCCGGTTACCGCTGCTGTGCGCGCAGAACGGGGTCACCAGCGAACACATGGCGCTGCGCCGATTCCGCGACGTCTACGGGGTGTGCGTGCTGTTGCCGTCGACGTTCCTGACCCCGGGTGAGGTCATCGCCGCGGGCACCCCCTACACCGCGCTGCTGGCCATCGGCCGCTTCCCGAACGGCAGCGACCCGACAGCCGAGCGGGTCGCGGCGGATCTCGAAGGGGCCGGGCTGCTCGCCCCGGTGATGACCGAGGTGATGCGGTGGAAGTACGCGAAGCTGCGGCACAACCTCGCCGACGCGATCGACGCGGTCTGCGGCAAACCCTCCGACGAGCTACGACGACGGGCGATGACCGAGGCGTCAACCGTCCTCGCCGCGGCGGGCATCGACAACGCCACCGACGCCGAGTTCCGCGATCTGCGCGCCGACCGCGTCCGCCCGAGCCCCGACCTGGACCGGGGCGGCAGTTCGACGTGGCAGAGCATCGTGCGCGGCACCGGCACCACCGAGGTCGACTACCTCAACGGGGAGGTCGTGCGACTCGGGCGCCTGCACGGGGTGCCGACGCCGGTGAACGAGGTGCTGCTGGACGCGGCGCGGGAGTCCGCCAGGCTCGGCCGCGCCCCGGGTGGGGTCACGGCCGAGGACCTGTTGGCACTGCTGGAGTGAGGCCCACCAGGAGAGGGCCGGGGCTAGTTTCGTTTCAGGAAGTGAAGGAAGCCCTGGCATGGCCTGGCGGGTGAGGGAAGAGCACGGACTAAAGGGGACAGGTGGAGGAAGTCCGCGCATGGCCTCGTTGTGCTCCAGTCTACTCGCCGCCGCCATTCGGCGGAACCGCTTTAACGCGGCACCAGCTCGGTCAACCGGTCCAGCGTGATCACCGTCGACCCCTCGGGCAGGCCCTCGGGGCGGTGCAGACCCACGAACGCCACCGGCTCGGTGAACCGCAGGCCCGGCTCCCACGCGGTGACCGAACCCGCCTCCGCGGCGAGCAGGTCGACCAGGTGGGACACGGTCATGGCGCGGCGGTTCGCGATCACACCGGTCAGCTTGCCGGTGGTGGCCCGCTGGGTCTCCACCTGGTTGAACTGGGGCGATCCCGTCAGGTACAGGTGCAGCCAGGTCGCCGTCCAGCCGTCCGCGCCCCGGCTGAACATCATCGGCAACGCCACCCGACCCGAACCGCGCAGGTCGGACCGGGTGCGCACGGTGCGCGGCTCGAACGGGGCGCCGTGCTGGGCCCGGTCGCGCACCATCCACCCGAAGATCGACTCGGCGACCTCGGTGAAGTCCTCCCCTGAGTAGACGCTGACCTGGGGCACCACGTGGGCGGCGGTGATCCGGTCGAGCGGGATGTCGATGAACTCCGTGGCGCCGTTGGGCGCCTCGGTGAGGTCGCCGGAGTACACGGCGCCGTCGTCCCGGTAGTTCGTCCACGACACGTGGCCCACGTAGCGGAAGTCCTCGTCCAACAGCAACGCGGACAGGTCGTGGTCCGTGCGCCGCTTGTCCTGCCGCCAGTAGGTGAAGAACCGCAGCAGGTCACCGCCTTCCACAGGCGTGCGGGTACCGCGCGGGAGGACGGCGAAACCACCTTCGCTGGCCTTGCCCGACAACGGCAGGGCCACCGACAGCACGTCGGGGTCGATCACCAGCCGCTCGTAGGACGGCATCCGGGAGGCCAGCTCCACGTCCACCATCCCGCACACCGCCTCCACGACAGCGGGCGAAAGCGGTACGCGTGTGTCCGGCGCGACCCAGGGGCGACCGGCGCGGTTGACGAACACCCGCGCGAGCGCGGTCCAGGACCGGTTGGCCAGGTGTTCGCGCACCGAACACAACACCCGGCCCGACACCGAGCCCAGCACCGAGTTCGTCGCCGACAACACCGCGTCGCTCTCCGCGCCCGCAGTCCGCAGCAACCGGTCCAGCGACCGCAGCAGCATGCCGGGCGACTCGGTCAGCAGCCACGCCGCCCGACCTACCTCACCCCGGGCGAGCGCCGCCTCCGCCTGACCCGCCAGCGAGGTCACGGTCCGCTCACCCCGGGCGACGGCGAAGACGTCCTGGGCGCGCGGGAAAGCCGGGTACTCGTGCGGGTGCAGCCGCTCGCCGAGTCGCTTGAAGCGGCCCGCGTAGCGGTTGACGTCGCCGAGCACGCCGGTGTCGGCCGCGACAGCCGCGTCGAGCGCCGCCATCAGGGCTCGGCGCTCCTGCCTGCGGAACCCGCGGAACCGGGTGGACTCGACCAAAGTCACGTCACCGCCGCTGAGCGCGTACGCCAGCCGCAGCACGTCCACGGCGGAGTCCACCGCGACCGGCTCGCGCCCCGCGCGCAGCCGGGCAGCGTTGACCACGGCCCGGTTCTCCCGGACCGGCATCGGGCCGGGCGGCACGTCGGGGCAGGCCACCGCGAGCTCGCCCAGGAGGGTGAGATCGGCGGCGTCCAGCGGCGTGGCGGAGCCCGCCAACGCGCGGTAGAGCGAGGTCAACTCCCGCTCGAGGGGACCACCCAGGTGCACCACGGTGACCCGGTCCTTGATGGAGTCGACCAGCGCGTCGTGCTCGGCGAGCATCTCGGCGAAGGTGTGCTGGAGGCGGCCGTAGCGGGCGAAGGCGAGCAGGTTCACAGCGCCCCTGCGCGGACTGAGGACGCCGTCCTCGGCCTCGGCGGCACGCACGAGCCGCATCCAGAACTGGACGGTGTCGGGCACGCCCGCGGGGAAGTCGCGGAAGTACGGGTTGTGGTCGACGTGGTCGCCGACCAGGCCGCGCACCGCGGTGACCACCTCGACGGCCAGGTCGAACGCCTCGCCGGGGGCCAGCCCGCCGACGTGCTCCAGCAGGTCCCTGCTCGCCTTGAACCCGACGCTGATCAGGGCGACGTCGAGTTGGCGGGCGACGGCGGAGCCGTCACCGCGGGGACCGCTCGCCAGCGGCACGCGCAGCGTGCGCTGGATGATCTGGGTGCGCATCGGACATTCCTCTTGATCGTTGGAGAGTGCTCCCACCAGGACTCGAACCTGGGACCTCCGCGTTCGTAGCGCGGCGCTCTCTCCACTGAGCTATGGGAGCGGACTGGGCGATTAGGAGCGGACTGGGCGGACTACCGGCCCAACAAAAAGCCACCGGTCGGTGTCCCGACGGGTGGCTCCTGGTGCGCTCGGCCGCGCTAGATCAGCGCGGTTCGCTCGAGCGACGGGAGTCCACCGGGACGCCGCCTGGGTCGTCGCGCGAACGCGGACACCGGGCGAATGCCGTGCTGGCGGTAACCGGAGCTCGCCATGGCCGACTCCTTCCCGGGTCCGTGCGCGGCGGTCGCTCCGTCGCGGGACACATGGTCACCCGGGGCCCCGGGCCCAGTCAACGGAGATTGGGCCGGTGTAGCGCAGACCTCACACCAGCGGGTTGTGACCGGGGTCGCACCCCTAACGGTCGTCACGGTGGGTGCGATGACACCCAGGCACCGGGCGGGCCGACGCGCGGGCGGCCGGAAAGGGAATGGTCATGGACTACACGTGCTTTTCCCGTGGAAATCCCTTTCACGATACCTATCGAAATCCCTACCGCGAGCGAGTCGGCTTGGGCCATTCAGCCGCGCTTGTCGTCGCGTTCGGCGGAATTGACACCCGGTGATGGCCCACCTAACATGGCCAATCGCCGCTTGGGCCAAGGCTTGCGGGTGACACCGACGGCGGCGGGTATTTCGGCCAGAACCGATGTTTCGGTCGATTTCCCCGACCCGAGTCATTCCGCCGACAGTCACTTTTCACACCGACGGGAGCATTGTGTCAGGGGGCGCTAAATCCGGGTTCGGCGCGTACCCGCGGCTGCTGCGGCAGCCCGGCGCGCTCACCCTGGGCCTGTGCGGGGTGCTCGGCCGGTTCCCGATCGCCATGCGGTCGCTGGGCTGCCTGATGCTGGTGGCCGCGGTCAGCGGCTCGCTCGGCGGCGCGGGGGTGGTGGCCGCGGCGATGCTGATCGCCCAGGGGCTGGCCAGCCCGGTGCTCGGCCGGTGGGCCGACCGGGTCGGGCAGCGGCGGGTCCTGCTGAGCACCTGCGTGGTGCACGCGGTCGCCCTGAGCAGCCTGATCGCGGCGATCCAACTCGGCGCGCCGCTGCCGCTGCTGCTGGTGGCCGCCGTGGCGACCGGGTGCGCGTCGGTGTCGTTCACCTCGTTCATGCGGGCGCGGTGGGCGGCGCTGGTCGAGCAGGGGTCGCTGCGCACCGCGTACGCGCTGGAGTCGGTGCTCGACGAGACGATCTTCCTGCTCGGGCCGCTGCTGGTCACCGTGCTGGCCACCGCGGTGCACCCGGCGGCAGGGCTGGTCGCCTGCGTCGCGTTCACCACCGTCGGGTCGATCGCGGTGGCGTTGCACCAGCGCTCGGAGCCGGTGGTCGTGGCGCCCGAGGCGGGCGGTGGCAAGCGGGCGATCTCGGTGCCCGGGGTGCGGGTGCTGATGGTCGCCTACGCGGGCATGGGGTTCCTGCTCGGCGCGGTCGACGTCACCATGGTGGCCTTCGCCCGCGAGCAGGGCAGCCCGGGATTCGGCGGGGTGCTGTTGTCGCTGACCGCGGTGGGCAGCCTCGCCGCGGGCGCGGTTTATGGGGCGGTGAACTGGCGGCAGCCGCAAGAACGGCTGCTCGTGGCCACGACCGGGCTGTTGTGCCTGGGCGCTGTGCCGCTGGCGTTCGCCGGGTCCGGCCTGGCGATGGCGGTGTTCGCGGTGCTGGCCGGGGTGGCGATCGCACCCGGACTGATCGCGGGCAGCACGGTGCTGGAGGCGTTGGCGCCCAAGGGTTCGCTGTCGGAGGGCTTCTCCTGGCTCTCCAGCGCGGGCGCGACGGGGATCGCGCTGGGCACCGCGGTGGGTGGACGGCTGGCGGACTCCGGTGGGTTCGCCGTCGCGGCGTGGGCCGCGGTCGGCGGCGGGGCGGTCGCGGTGGCGCTGAGCGTCCTCGGGCAGCCCGCGCTGCGCGGGCGGGAGCCGCACGCGGTCGGTGCGGTCGGCGCGGTCGAGCCGGACGCGGTCGAGCTGGACAGAGCGGCACGAGAACAGTGAGGGAAGCAGTGAGCACACACCCGGTCGAGCTCGGGGGCCTGCCGGTACCCCGGATGGACTTCGACGAGTTCCTCGCCTTCGGGCGGGAGGCGCTGATCCGCGCCGACGTCCCGGTGATCATCAACCTGCCGGAGAGCGTGCGCGGCCTCGGTCGCGACGGCGTCGCCGAGCGGCTCGGCGGGATGCGGGTGACGCTGTTCACCGAGCCGAGCAACAAGCAGAACTCCGAGCGCTGGACCACCAAGGAGATCCAGCTCAGCGAGTTCTTCGCCGACGAGAAGTACCTGACCGACCCGGGCACCTGGAACCGGATCGTGTCCAACATCCGCGACAGCCCCGCCGACGTCAACGCCATCCTCGGCTTCGATGCCGAGGAGCTGTTCGACTACCGGCGCTCGCTCAACGCGGCGAACCTGTGGATCAGCCACAAGGGCGTGTTCACCCAGAGCCACTTCGACGAGCTGGAGAACTTCAACATCGCCCTGCAGGGCCGCAAGCGGTTCGTGCTGGCCCCGCCCGGGTTCTGGGAGTACTACCCGCGCTCGGTGCGCCAGGGCTTCGGCGACAAGTCGCAGGCGTTCGACTTCGACAACTTCGACGCCAAGCGGTTCCCCCGGCTGGTCGGCAAGCTCGCCGAGCGCCGGGAGCTGATCTTGGAGCCCGGGCAGATGCTGTACCTGCCGCTCGGGTGGTGGCACCAGGCGGAGTCGCTGGAGGACATGAACATCAACATGAACTTCTGGCTCAAGGACACCAAGATCCTGCGCCGCCCGTACGTGCTCGGCGTCGCCCTGTACACGATGCTGTTCCGCAAGCTCAAGGGCGTCTACAACTACCAGCCCGCCGCCGGGGGCGCGTCATGACCTCCGAGCTGACCGAGCGCAAGGTCATCACCCCGCCGCACCGCTACCGCAACAACGACAAGGCCGTCGGGGTCGGCAACGCCTTCTGGGACCGCTCCGAGCAGGAGGGCGTCGCCGGGATCGTCGCGGAGCTCGACAACGGCATCCTGCGCACCGGCGACGGCCACGAGTTCGTCAACTTCACCTGCTGCTCCTACCTGGACCTCGATTCGCACCCGGAGGTCATCGAGGGCGCGATCACCGCGCTGCGCCGGTTCGGGGTGCTCGACCACTGCATCCCGCGCAGCCGCGTGCAGCTCCCGGCGCTGCTGGAACTGGAGTCCTCGCTGGGCGAGCTGTGGGGCGCGGACGTGATCACCGCGATCTCCGCCGGGGTGGCCAGCGCGGGCCTGCTGCCGCTGATCGCCTCCGGGCACCTGGGCAACGGCACGCGGCCGCTGATGGTGTTCGACAAGAACTGCCACGTGTCCATGGCGGGTGCCAAACCCGCGTGCGCCGACGAGACCGAGGTCGTCACCTCCGGGCACCACGACATGGACCAGCTGGAGGACTTCTGCCGCCAGTACCAACGGGTCTGCTACGTCGTCGACGGCGCCGACAGCCTCGGTGGGTACGCCCCGGTCGAGCAGTTGGCCGAGCTGCAGGAGAAGTACGGGCTGCTGGTCTACTACGACGACTCGCACTCGGTGTCGGCCTTCGGTGAGCGCGGCATGGGCTACATCCGGGCGAACAACCCGATCCGCGACGAGCGGACCATCACCATCGCGACGCTGAACAAGGCGTTCGGCACCAGTGGCGCGGCGATCGTGCTCGACGGGTACGGCAAGCACTCGCACCGGGTGATCGAGCGGTTCGCGGGCGCGCTGTCGTACTCGCAGCCGATGAACACCGCCGCGGTCGGGGCGTCGCTGGCCTCGGCGGAGATCCACCGCGGGCCGGAACTGGTGGCGCTGCAGGGTCGGCTCAACGCCAACATCGCGCTGTTCGACTCGCTGATCGACACCGAGCAGGCCGGGTCCAGCTACCCGATCCGGGTGGTGCCGATGAACGACGAGACGGTGATCGACGCCGGTCGACGGGTCTACCAGGCCGGGTTCTACGTCTCGCCGGTGTTCTTCCCGATCGTCGCGCGCGGCACCGCCGGGCTGCGGGTCATGCTGCGGGCAGGGCAGACGGTCGAGCAGATCCAGCGGTTGTGCACAGTGCTGACGGAGGTCGGCGCGCCCGCGGCGAAGGCGTCGCCGTGAGTGCGCGAGCGATCCCGCGCAGCATCCTGTACACGCCCGCGCTGTCGCTGGAGCGGGTCGTGAAGGCCTGGTCCTACGACGCGGACGTGCACCTGATCGACCTGGAGGACGCCGTCCCGCCGCAGGAGAAGGCGGCGGCACGGGTGGTGTGCCGGACGGCGCTGGAGCAGGCGCCGTGCCCGGAGAACATCGCGGTGCGGGTCAACCAGCTCGGGACGCTCGCGGCGGTGCACGACCTGGTCGCGCTCGCCGGATCGCCGGTCAAGCCGGGGTTCGTCGTGATGACGATGGTGGAGTCCGCCGTGGAGGTGGACCTGTTCCGGGCCACGCTGGCCGAGGCGGGCGCCCACCCGCAGATCTACGTGACCGTGGAGACCGTCGCGGCGATCCGGGAGATGGACGCGATCGCGGCGGCCGCCGACGGGCTGGTGCTCGGCTCGGCCGACCTGGCCGCCACGCTCGGGGTGGAGATCACCTGGGCCGGGATGCTCGCGGCGCGCCAGGCGATGGCGCTGGCGTGCGCGCGCCACGGCGGCGGCTGCGTGGACACGGCCAACTTCCGGCTCGGGGAGCCCGCGGTGCTGGCCGAAGAGGTCGAGCGGGTGCGGGAGCTGGGCTTCCACGGCAAGGCGACCGTGCACCCCAGCGAGCTGGGCGCGATCAACGCGGCGCTGCGGCCCGACCCGGAGCGCGTGCGGCAGGCCCGCCGGGTCACCGAGGCGGTGGGTTCAGCGAACGGGGGGATCGCGGTGCTCGACGGGAACATGGTGGGTCCGCCGTTCGCCCGCCTGGCCCGCGCGACCGTCGCCCAGGGCGACGCCTGGACCGAGCGGTTCGGCAACGGAGGCAGACCATGACCGCCACAACGGCCCCCCACTCCCCCGCCGTCGGCACGGCGCACCGGACCAGCGTCGCGGTGATCGGCACCGGCGCGATCGGGCAGGACCTGGTCAGCAAGGTCCACCGCTCGCCCGTGCTGGACTGCGCGCTGGTCGTGGGCCGCAACCCCGACTCGGCCGGTCTCGCGCACGCGGCCCGGCTGGGCTACCCGACCAGCGCGGGCGGCATCGAGGCGGTGCTCGCGGCGGACCGGCCGTTCGACGTGCTGCTGGACGCCACCAGTGCCGCGGCGCACGTCGAGCACTGGCGGCTGCTGGCGGACACGCCGACCCTGCTGGTGGACCTGACGCCGAGCAAGATCGGGCAGATGGTCGTGCCTACGGTGACCGGCACGCACGGCCCGACCGGGCGCGACGTGAGCCTGATCAGCTGCGGCGGGCAGGCGTCCATCCCGATCGCGCACGGGTTGGCCGAGCGGTTCGCGGTGGACTACATCGAGGTCGTCTCCACGGTCGCGAGCACGATCGCGGGCCGGGCGACCCGGCTCAACCTCGACGAGTACGTCGCCACGACGCAGCACGCGCTGACGACGTTCACCGATGTCCCCGAGACCAAGGCGATCCTCAACATCAGCCCGGCGGTACCGCCCGCGACGTTCCGCACCGCGGTGCACGCGGTGATCCCCGGCGCCGACGCCGACGCGGTGCGCTCGGTGGTCGACGCGGTGGCGGCGCGGGTGCGGGAGTTCGCGCCGGGGTACCGGGTGATCGCCTGCGCGGTGGCCGGGGACCGGGTGGTCGTGTCGGTGGAGGTCATCGCCGACAGCGACGTCCTGCCGCACTACGCGGGCAACCTCGACATCATCAACTCGGCCGCCATCCTGGTCGCCGAGCAGCACGCGGCCCGGCTGGGCCGGGCAGCGGGGACGGGGGCGCGGTCATGACCGATGTGGTGGTGCACGACCCGACCCTGCGCGACGGCCAGCACGCGGTGCGGCACCAGCTGGGTGTCGCCGCGCTGCGCGGGTACGCCGAGGCCGCCGACGCCGCCGGGGTCCCGGTGGTCGAGGTCGGCCACGGCAACGGCCTCGGCGCGTCCTCGCTGCAGGTCGGGCGGGCCGCGGTCAGCGACGACCTCATGCTGGCGACGGTGCGCGCGGCGTTGCGGCGCAGCAAGATGGGCGTGTTCATGTTGCCCGGTTGGGGCACTTCGGCCGACCTGCGCAAGGCCATCGCGCACGGCGCGGACGTGATCCGCATCGGTGTGCACTGCACCGAGCCGTCGCTGGCCGAGCGGCACCTGGGTTTCCTCGCCGAACAGGGCGCTGACGGGCATTGCGTGCTGATGATGAGCCACATGGCCACGGCAGCGCAGTTGGCCGAGCACGCGGCGACCGCCGTTGGCTACGGTGCGCGGGCGGTCGGCTTGATGGACTCCGCCGGGAACTTCCTGCCACAGGACGTGTCCGATCGCATCGGTGCGATCGCGGCCGCCGTGGACGTCCCGGTGATCTTCCACGGCCACAACAACCTGGGCATGGCGGTGGCGAACTCGGTCGCCGCGGCCCAGGCGGGGGCGACGATCATCGACGGGTGCGCGCGCGGGTTCGGCGCCGGGGCGGGCAACACGCAACTGGAAGTGCTGGTGCCGGTGTTGGAGCGCACCGGTTTCCGAACCGGTATCGACCTCTACGGCCTCTTGGACGCCGCCGACTTCGCCGAACGCGAACTGATGCCCGCACCACCGACGACCGACACGGTCAGCATCGTGAGCGGGTTGGCCGGGGTGTTCTCCGGGTTCAAGCACCAGGTCCTCGACGCCTCCCGCCGCTCCGGTGTGGACCCGCGCGACGTGTTCTTCGAGCTGGGTAGGCGCCAGGCGATCGCGGGCCAGGAGGACCTGATCGTCGACGTGGTCGCCGAGTTGGGCGAGGTGGCCAGTTGACCCGTGTTGTCGAGGCGGGTCACGACGATCCGCTCGTGGTCGTGGAACCGAGGACGGTGGCTGAGTGACCCGGTTCATCGGGGCGGACGAGATGGCGGGCACCGGGGTCGTGGTGCGCGTGATCGACGCGCTGGGCGAGGTGTTCGCCGATCTGGCGGCCGGGACCACGCGGTCGCCGTCGCGGACCGTCGTCGAACACGGGGCGGATCGGCAACTGCTGGCCGGGACCGCGATCTGGGAGCGGTACGGGGTGGGCAGCGTCAAGATCACCACGCTGACGCCGAGCAATCCCGAGCGGGGGTTGCCGCTGATCCACGGGGTCGTCGTGGTGACCGACCTGGAGACGGGACGGGTCAGCGCGTTGCTCGACGGCGCGGAGTTGACCGCGGTGCGCACCGGGGCGGTCGCCGGGCTGGCGACGCGGCTGTGCGCGCCCGCTGATGCCGCTGAGCTGGCCGTGATCGGTGCGGGCGTCCAGGCCCGCGCGTTGGTGCGGGCGGTGAGTGCGGTGCGGCCGATCCGGGTGGTGCGGGTGCATTCGCGGACGGCGGCGCGCACTGATGCGTTCGCCGAGTGGGTGCGGGCCGAGTTCGGGCACGAGGTGCGCATTTGCGCGTCGGCCCGCGCTGCGGTCGCCGACGCGCCCGTGATCTGCACGGCCACGTCCACCAGCGGCCCGGTGCCGGTCGTCGAGGCGGACTGGGTCGCGCCCGGCGCGCACGTCAACGTCATCGGCGGCACCGACGAGAACGCCGTCGAGGTCGACCCGGTGTTGCTGGGCGCGGCGTTCGTGCTGGTCGAGGAGCGCGATGCCGCGCTCGAGGACGCGGGCGAGGTGCGGGCCGCGGTCGGGGCGGCCCGCCTCGCGCCCGCGGACCTGCACGAGCTCGGCGCGGTGGTGACCGCCGGGTACACCCCCGACGGTCGCACCACCGTGTTCCGCGGTGTCGGCATGGCGATCGAGGACACCGCGGCCGCCGCGGCGCTGGTGCGCGGGTGACCCCGGCGCCCTCAGCGCTCCCCGCGGCAGCGGACCAGGAAGGACCGCTCGAAGGTGATCACGGTCTCGCCGGTGGACTTGGTGCCGGTGGTCTCGACGGTGATGATCCCGTTGCCCGGGCGCGACTTCGACAGCCGCTTGGCCAGGATCCGGCTGGTGGCGTAGAGGGTGTCGCCCACGAACACCGGGTCTTTCAAGCGCACCTTGTCCCAGCCCAGGTTGGCCACCGCGCGCGCGGACAGGGCCTGCACGGTCATCCCGCCGACCAGGCACAGGGTGATGCCGCTGTTCACCAGGACCCGGCCGTACTCGGCGTTCGCGCCGTACGCGGTGTCGAAGTGCAGCGGGTGCTGGTTCATGGTCAGCAGGGTCAGCCAGGTGTTGTCGGCCTCCGAGAGGGTGCGGCCCGGCCAGTGCCGGATCACCATGCCCGCGGTGAAGTCCTCGTAGTCCCCACCGTGCTCCTCGACGAACTCGTTGTCCCCGACCTGGCGCAGCGTCATCCACGTCCCCTTCGCTCGGTTGCCCGGTCCACAGTAGAAGGAACCCCCGATGTCCGGTAACCACCCCTGGTTCGGCGAACACGTGATCGCCCCCGCCGCCGCGCCCGCCACCATCCGCGACATGCTCCGGCACGAGATCCGCGACACCGGCTGGCCGCACCAGCCCATGCTGCCCGCCGCCCCGCTCGCCCTCCCCCGCGCGTCCTACGCCGAGCTCTACCGCGCCACGACCGCGCTGCTGGACCTGGTTCGCCGGGTCGCCCTGGAGACCGCGAGCACGACGGCGGGCCGGTTGGCCGCGTACGGGATGCCGGAGAGCGAGGACCAGCTGTTCGTGGCCGACCAGTTCATCGAGGAGCGCTACGCCGATTGTGTCGTGCGCCCCGACGTGGTGATCGGCCAGGACGGCCCGCGCTTCCTGGAGTTCAACGTCAGCGGGGCGTTGGGCGGGCCGGTGGAGACGCATTGTCGGCTGCTGGTGTGGCGGGCGCTGCACGGGGACGCCGACGGGCGGGTGCCGTTCGGGTTCCACTCGCCGTTCGCGGTGCGGGAGCGCATGTTCCGGGACTTGGCGGCCGAGTTGGGCGTGGCGCCACGGGTTGCCCTGGTCGGTAGCGCACGGGACCAAGGCGTGGCCTCGACCCGGTACTTCGACATCGAGGCCGAGTACTACGCGGCGCGGGGGCTGCACGCCCGGTTCTTCGAGCCGGAAGACCTGTCCGAGGCGTGGAACGGCCCGGTGCACTACCCGTTGGGGCTGCGCAACTTCACCATCCCGGACTGGGACGAGCTGGGGATCGACACCGCGCCGGTCCAGGAGGCCCTCGACAACGGCGTCCTGCTGGTGGGCACCCAGACCTCGACCTTCCTGGCCAGCAAGCTGACCATGGGCCTGCTGTCGGAGGGGCGGCCGTGGATGAGCGCGGCCGAACGGGCCCTCGTCGCCCGCTACCTGCCGTGGACCCGCGTGCTGTCCGCCCGCAAGACCACCTTCGCCGACGAGGGGGTCGACCTCCTCCAGTTCACTGTGGACAACCGCGAACGCCTGGTGCTCAAGGAGGGGCTGGGCATGAGCGGCAAGCAGGTGCTCATCGGCGAGCGCACCACCCCGGCCGAGTGGTCCGCCGCCGTGGACGCGGCCGCGCTCTCGGGCACCAGCATCGTCCAGGAGTTCGTCGCCCCGGCCAGCTGCCACCTACCCATGATCACCGAGGACTCCAGCACCCCGCACGACGTGGCCATCGCCCCCGTCCTGGGCCCCCTCCTCTTCGGCGGCCGCCCGGCCGGGATCTTCGCCCGCTTCTTCGGCGACGGACAAGCCGGGATCGTCAGCGTCATGGGCAACAACGCCGCCGACAACTGCGTGGTCTGGGTATAGGCACCTAGCCGTCCAAACCACGCGAATCCGCAACCCTCCACCGTTCCGCGGCACTTTCGCGGTCAACCACAGGGTGGTGGTGATCCGTCGTGGCCGTGATCCCGCACCGCCGCGGTCAGTGGTCTGGCGCACCGCGCGGGCGAGTCCGTTGTGGCGCCAGATCCCGGGATCGCTTGATCGGTCGGCGGAGTTGGCTAGTAGCCTTGCCTGGCGACGCACGGGCGCCGGGATGGAGTCGAGCCCGAACGCGGTGGCACCAGCGCTCAGCTGTCCGCCGCGCGACGCTTCAGCCGTGGAAGGGCGGGTCGCCGCATGGGCCGGGGCACGTTGACGCTCATCGAGTTCGCCGCCGAGGGCGCGACGGTGGTCGTGGCGGGCGGGGTGCTCGACCACACTACCTACGGCAGGCTGCGGACCCACCTGCTCAAGTGCGCGGCCGAGGCCCCGTCGGCCCTGGTCGTCGACGTGTCCGCGCTATCGGTGCCCAATCCGACGGTGCTGGCGGTCTTCGTGGCGGTCGACACCCAGATGTCGCACTGGCCGGGGGTGCCGGTCAGCGTCGTGTCGCCGCCGCACGAGGACAGCCCGGTGCCGCCCGACAGCCCGATCCGCCGGTTCGTCCCGGTGTACCCGACGGTGGCCGTGGCGCTCGCCGCCGCGGCGACGCCGATCCGGCGCGTGGTCAGCTCCGAGCTGCCCAACAACAACACCGCGATGCCGCTCGGCCGGGCGCTGGTGCGGGAGTTCTGCGCGGACTGGGGCGCCGACTGGGGCGAGGAGAGCGCCCTGCTGATCGCCACCGAGCTGGTGCAGAACACCATCCAGCACACCCTGTCCGCCCCCAAGCTGCGCCTGGAGCTGCGCCGGGGCCTGTTCACCATCGCGGTGCACGACGACCACCCGCGGTGCCCGCCGACCAGCCCGCCACCGCGGCCGGGCATCGGTGTGCACGGCCTGGAGATCATCGCCCAGCTCTGCCACACCTGGGGCGCCACGCCGACGCCGAGCGGCGGCAAGGTCGTGTGGGCGACGCTGCGCGAGAAGAACGCCTAGGCGCCACCCCTAGCCCGCCTGGATCTCCATCACCAGGATCGCCCCGCGCACCCGCTCGTCGTGGCTGCGCAGCGAGCCGCACATGACCCGCAGCGAGATCGACCTGCCCCGCCGGTTGATGGCCTCGAGGTGCAGGAACTCGGTGAAACCGGGGTCGGCCAACGCCCCGCGCAGCGCCTGCCGCAGCTCGGCGACCGGCAGCCCGATGTCCAGGTTGAGCAGGTGCCTGCCGGTGGTCTCCGCCGCGCGCAGCCCCCACAGCTCCTCGGCGGCGCGGTTCCAGGCGCGCACCCGCAGCTCGACGTCGACCACGACGATGCCCGACCGCAGCGAGGTCAGCACCGTCTCCAGGAAGTCGTTGGCCTCGTCGAGCTCGACGCCGCGGTCGCGGAGCATGTCGTTCATCGCCTGGAGCTCGTCGTTGGTGGACTGGAGCTCCTCGTTGATGGTCTCCAGTTCCTCGTTGGTCGACTGCAGCTCCTCGTTCGTCGTCTCCAACTCCTCGACGGTGGACTGGAGCTCCTCGTTGGTCGTCTCCAGTTCCTCGTTCGTCGACTGCAGCTCCTCGTAGGCCATCTCCAGCTGGCGGTTGGCGTGCGCGAGCTCGTCGAACAGCTGCCGGGTGGCGGTGACGTCGTGGAAGGCGACCGAGACCCCGATCCCGGTGTCGGCGAGCGGGTCGATGTGGATCTCGAACCAGGTGGTGGCGTCCGGCCTGCGCTGCCAGGACACGTCCTTGACCTGCACCGGGCGCTGGTCGAGCCGGGCCTGCTCGACGAAGGCGCGCAGCTCGACCGGACGGTAGGACACCTCCAGGTCCCGCAGCGGCCTGCCGATGTCGTCGTCGGTGAGGCCGAACAGCACCCTGGCCTGGTAGTTGGCCAACGCGAGCACGTCGTCCTCGGCGAGCACCAACTGGGCGACCGGCCCGGCGTCGAAGGCGTGCTCACGCAGCTCGTCGAGCCTGCCGACCGCACCCCGCCGGTCCTGCCCGTCGTGCGCCTTCACCGGCGGCCCCACCGGCGCGAGGACAGCCGGTGTCTTGCGGAACACCCGGCGCTTGAGGTCGACGGGCTCGAACAACCTGCCGTGCGAGAGCAGCATCTCGGCCTTGCCGAGGAACAGCAGCCCGTGCGGGGCGATCGCGAAGTGCAGCCGGGCAAGGATCTTGGCCTGGGTCTCGGCGTTGAAGTACATCAGCGTGTTGCGGCAGGTCAACAGGTCGATCCGGGAGATCGGCGCGTCCTGCACCAGGTCGTTGCGCCCGAAGATCACCGAGCGCCGCAGGTCCTTGCGGAAGGCGAAGTGGCCGTTGTGCCGCTCGAAGTAGCGCTCGAGCAGCGGCGCGGGCACCGACTCGACCTCACCACCGGTGTAGAGCGCCTGCCTGGCCTGGGTCAGCGCCTGCTCGTCGACATCGGTCGCGTAGATCTTCACCCGCTGCCGGAACTGCTCAACCCCCATCTCCTCGACGAATGCCATGGCCAGCGTGTACGCCTCCTGACCGGCCGCGCACCCGGCACACCAGATCCGAATCGGCGCCTGCGACGTACGCCTGCCCACCAACGCCGGAACCGTCACCGCCCGCAGGTAGTCCCACGCGTCGAGGTCGCGGAAGAAACTGGTCACGTTGATCAGGATGGTGTTGAACAACGCGTTGAACTCATCGGCGTTGGCCTGCAGGTGGTCGATGTAGTCGGCGTAGTCCTCGATCGCCACCTGGGTCATCCGCTGCCGCACCCGCCGAACCAAACTGGTGCGCTTGTAACCGGTGAAGTCGAACCCCCGAGCCTCCTTCAGGTACTCCAGCAGAGTCTCGAACTCAGCCCCAGCCCCGGTGTCGGCTTCCACCCGCGCAGCCTAGCGACCAAGCACCCACCCCACCGCGCCGCACCACCGGTCGACTCCACCACTCGGCCCAACCACCCCACGCCCCCTCCAAGCCCCGGCTGCCGTCCACTGCCCCTGGACGCGGCCAACCGCCCTACCCGCCCACTTGGACACTTCGGAAGCCGAGGCCCTCCCAGCCAGCCACCGGACACTCGGACCCAGCAGTGCCAACCCAGCCCCCATCAGGTCCGCCGCAACCCACCCACCTAGCCCCTGCACACTCGGACCCCGCGGTGCCAACCGAGCTTCCGTCAGGTCCGCCCAAGCCCACCTACTCAGCCCTTGGACACTCGAACCCAGCGGTGCCAGCTCAGCCCACGTCAGGGCCTGCCCAACGCACCAACCCAGCCCTCGGACACTCGGAAGCAGCGGTGCCAGCTCAGCTTCCGCCAGGTCCGCCCAAGCCCACCTACTCAGCGCCTGGACACTCGGAACGGCCGGTGCCATCCCAGCCCGCCCTCGTCAGCCCTGCCAACCCACCTGGACAGTCGGAGTCGCTGGTGCCAACTGCTCGATGGGGCGGACTTGTTTTGCGTGGGGGGACAACACCCGTAGCGTCGCCTCGCAGCAGGGCCATGCTTTTCGGCCCCTGCTGTGCGGTCCTGCCACGGGTGTCGTAGGGGCCCCGCGCAAAACAAGTTCGCCCCATCGAGCCGACCGCATTGCCGCGGATCGGGCCCGATGTCGCCGCCAGGCGACGAGGCGTCCGATCCCGGTCGCCGAGGTTGCCGCCAGGCAACGAGGCCGACCACCCCGGCTCGCCGAGGTCGACCCGCACGCAGCCGACCCCCACCACTCACACCTCCACAACCCTCTTCCTCAACAAGCAGAACTCATTACCCTCAGGATCCGCCAACACATGCCAACTCTCCTCACCACTCTGCCCCACATCAGCAAACCTCGCCCCCACCTCCAACAACCGCTCCAGCTCAGCCTCCTGATCCCGATCAGTCGGACTCACATCAATGTGCAACCGATACTTCCCACTCCGCACCTCAGCATTCGGACTGAGAACGATCGTCGGCTGCGCCCCACCGAACCCAACCCCCGCCGGGCCGATCTCAATCGCCCCATCCTCCCGGCCCAACTCCACATAGCCGAGCACCGCACACCAGAACCCAGCCAACAACTCGGGATCCCGCGCCTCAATGACCAACTCACTGATACGACAAGCCACGCCCACTCCCCCACTCGACCAACTCACGACAGCCGAGTGTACCGACGCACCGATCAGAGCGCCCCAAGGAAGGTGGTCTGTCCAATCGGGACAGACAGACTAGACAGACCACCCAGCGCACAACCGAGGTTGGGGTTGGCAACCCCAACAGTCTGCGACGTAGTCCCCACCAACGGCCCACTCGTCTGCGTGGTCATCAACGTCACCAAACCGTTGAGAGGATTGGTGTTCACAGTGAAATCAAAGGCAGTTCGTCCACCACCGAGCGACCAATCGATCGTGGCACGCCCGGTGATCGTGGCCAACAGGTTGCAGGGGACGCCACCGAGAGACGTGATCGTCCCCGTGGCGTCACTAACGGTCCCAGCTTGAAGCTGGCTGAAGTTCCCGCTAGGTGACAAGCAGTTGACCACGCTAGCGACACCAGTGACCTGCGCCGTCGACTGGGTAGCGGTCAGCGCTGGGCTGAACGCGAGCTGCACGTTGACGTTGCACGTGAGCTCCACGAGCGCGGCCTGAGCGGGCACGGCGACCGCAACCGGGGCCAAGAGCGCCAATGCGAAGATCGCCGCGCTCCATCTCCTGCGAACACGGGTCCGCGAACCGTCGCGCATGGTCGTTCCTCTCGTCGGGATCAACTACCTCGACAGAGGCTGGTCGCTGGTCACACGACAGGCAATCCCCCGTAACCCTGCCGCGAGCGAACTCCACCCGAGTTCCGGACCGTGCGAACGCAGCGTGGTCGCCGACTACGCCATCCCGGTCACGCGAAAGAGTGACAGTCCACTCCAGACTGCCGGCTCCCGGGAACACCACTAGCGTCGGGTGCGGCCGGTCTGCCAGGAGGAGAAGGTTTCATGGGCGCTCACGTGCTGAACGACGACGGGAAGCGGGTCAGCAGGCGCACGGTGGTCTTCGGCAGTCTCACCCTCGCCGGAGTGGTCGCGGCGTGCGGCGGCAAAGACTCGGGCACCACCGCCACGGCCACCACGGCGGCCGCCGGAGCGGACCCCGCCGCGTTGCTCGCGAGTGCCACCACCTGCATCCTCTCCCCGACCACCACCCAGGGCCCCTACTACTTCGACGCGGACAAGATCCGCGGCGACATCCGCGAAGACCGCCAAGGCACCCGTCTGGACCTGGCCCTCAAGGTCGTCGACAGCGAAGGCTGCACCCCCCTCAAGGACGTCGTCGTCGAGATCTGGCACTGCGACGCCGCAGGCCTCTACTCCGGCGCCGAATCCCAGTCCACCGGCGGCGGCGAAGGCATGCCCGGCGGCGCCCCCGCCCCCAGCGGCGCCCTAGCTCCCCCCGGCGGCGGTCCTGCTGACCCTCCCAGCGGCGCCCCACCCGGCTCCGGCGACATGGCCGACCTCGTCCCCACCGACGACAAGCGCTACCTACGCGGCGCCCAAGTGACCAACACCGACGGCGTGGTCCGCTTCACCACGATCTGGCCCGGCTGGTACCGCGGCCGCACCGTGCACATCCACGCCATGGTGCACCTCAACAACACCAAAGCCCTCATCACCCAACTAATGTTCGACGAGGCCCTCAACGACAAGGTCTACACAGCCGCCCCCTACGCCACCCACACTGGCCGAGACACCACCAACGCCAACGACACCATCTACAACGACTCCATGCTCCTCACCGTCCAAGCAGCCACCAACACCCACCTAGCCGCCAAAATCCTCGCCGTAGACACGGACAAACACGGCTCCTAGCCCCAATCCAACCCTCTCCCGCAGCAAGACCTAGGGCGCCGCGGCGAAGTAGGCGGTGCGTACTTTCTTGGTCGTGGGAGGCGGGAAGACCTCATCCGAAACGCCAAGTTTGCCCACCTGCACTGTCCATACTAGACCTTCCCGGTTAACAAAGGTCCGAGCATTGTTCGCTACCAGGACGAAGTCCGACTGGCCGCCGTCGCAGGAGTATGCGCCTACGTAGTCGTCGGCTCTGCCGCCCCAGGCGCCGCCGTTGCGTAGTAGGCATTTTGCGCCGGTTTCCAGTTCGAGGCCCCAGGGTTCGTTGGTGGCCGGGGCAACGATGTCGGGGACCGGGGTCGTGGAAATGACCTTGCGCAAGGTCTTCTCCCACGGGTAGCCGCCGCAGAGTAGGTCTCGGCGGTTCGGGGTCACCCAGCAGGCGAGTGCGCTCGCGGCTGAGGGGGCACACTCCACGACATCCTTGCCCACGGCAGCGGGCGAGGCCACGCATCCGTCAACCTCTTCGCTGTCCCCCTCCACAGACCACCCCGCAGCCGGGTTCCCCGACTTGTCCACCCCCACGACGTTCACAACCTTCGTGGCACCCTGCTCGACCTTGCCCAGCTCCGCCAGCGCCGCCTTGATCACCTCAGTAGCCTGGTTGACCGCGCTCTGGTCGGTAGGCAACCGCACATGCGAGCACGCGGCCGCGATCGTCACACCGCCGAGGTACGCCTGGACCGGCAGGCTGAAACGATCCTTCTGCAGGTCCTGCAAGGTGACATAGTCCAGCGCCATCGAAGCGGGCACGAACGACAACTCATGCGCTGCACGGTTGACGAATCCAAAGTCGACAGAGCACGTATCCCGCCGCGAATAGGACTTCCCACCGTCAACTGGCGGCACTCCCGTCGGACCGGAGATCGAGTAGCCGTGCGCGGACGACAGCGGCACCACGCCGTCGCTGGCCAGGGGGATGGAGTAGGCGGTCCACCCGAAGAACGTCCGGTTCACCGTCGCGTCGCCGCCGATCTGGGTGAGGTTGACGCCGGTGGGGAGCCATGGCGGCAGGTCACCACAGCCGCGCGGCAGCGACGAGCCCTTGCTGTGTTCGGCGAGGCACTTACCGCCGTCGCGGCCGTCGGCGGGCGGCAGCTTCTTGCCGAGCGCGTGCTGGAACACCTCCACCAGCCTGGCCGGACCACCCTCGCCGCCCCAGGGGGAGCCCAGCTGCGGGGTCCCGAGCGTGATCACGTACGGCACGACCTTCGCCAACTCCGGGGTGAGCGCGTACCGCACCGCCAGCCCACCCATGGAGTGGGCGACGACGATGAGCTTGCCGTCGCCGCCCGCCTTCTTGTAGGCGGCGGAGACCTGTCCGAGGTAGGTCGCCAAGCATGGCGCGATGTGCGGGTCGGAAGCCCAGTAGGACGACCACTTGCTGTAGTCGAACGTGTACGTGCTGATCTTCCCGCCGAGCTGGTCGGACAGCTTCCGCGCCGAGTCGGTCATCGGATCGCCGGTCCAACCGTGCACGAACACGACCGGTCGCTTGCCTTTGGCCTGACCCACTTCCGCCGCGGTCGACCTGGCATCCCCGCACTGCCCGGACGAAGACTGCGCCCGAGCAGGCACCGCGCACACCAGGGAGACCAGGCACAGCACCAGCACCACCACGCGCCGGGTCACTGGACGGCCTCCGTGGAGCTGATCAGCCACCGGCCTTCGACCGCGACCAGCCAGACAGTCCACCGCGCACCGCCCACCCGTGCCGAGACGTGGGCCGACCCGTCCGGCTCGACCTGGAAGGTGGCCGCGTCGAGCTCGACCGGTGCGGCGGCCAACGACGCCACGAACCCTGGGTCGAACGGCTGCTCGGGCGATACGGCGACCGCCCGCCGCACGCGCGACTCGTCCCCGCTGGTCAGGTCGGCGCCCAACCCCCGCGCTTGGTCGCTGGTCAACGGCGCGGCACTGACCGGCACCGCACTACCGCTCACCTGGCGTCCGTCGAGGAGCAACACTGCCACCGCCACGCCCGCCAGCACCACGGCCACCACTGCTATCAGCGCGACGCGCCCCACTCGACCCACGGTGGACTCATCGCGACCACACCATCGGCGTTACCCGCCGTCATGGTTTGCTACCCACCTAGCCACGTGAGGAGAGTGCGTAGTGGACAACTACGACGTCAAGAAGGACCGGTCCAGCTGCTACTCGGCGAAGCAAGCCAGGTTCGACGTCGTCGACATCCCCCGGATGTGGTTCCTCATGGCCGACGGCCACGGCGATCCCAACACCTCACCACGCTACGTCGACGTGGTCACGGCGCTCTATGCCACGTCCTACGCCGTGCGCGCCATCGCCAAGAAGGAGTTGGGACGCGTGCACACCGTCGGACCGCTGGAGGGGCTCTGGTCGGCGCCGGAGCTGGCCGTGTTCCACACCCGGGACAAGGACGCCTGGGACTGGACGCTGATGATCGTGCAGCCGGACTGGATCACCCCGGAGATCGTGGCCGTCGCCGCCGCGCAGGCCCTCGAGACCAAGAAGATCAGCGCGGTGGCAGACGTGCGCTTCGAGGCGCTGCACGAAGGCACCTGCGTCCAGACCCTCCACATCGGACCCTACGACGACGAGGCACCCACCATCGCCCGCATGCACGACGAGTTCATGCCCGCCGAGGGCCTCTCCCCGCGAGATCGCCACCACGAGATCTACCTCTCCGACGCCCGGCGCACTGATCCCAGCAAGCTCCGCACCATCCTCCGCCAACCTGTCCGCCCCGCGCACGCCACCTGACGGCTCCCTCACCCAGGACTGCGAGCGGACCCGATTGCCGCAGCCGGGTGTCGCGGGGAGCGCCTCCGCGCAAGAGTGCGCATGCCGCCAGCCGCCTACCCGCCACGCGCACCCCTGGGCGATCAGGTCCGCAGGTGAGCCACGGCCACACGGAGCACCCAACGTGGGTGGAATGTCGGATTAGTTCTCGGTGTCCGGGGTACTAGACCGGCATGGTCGAGCACGAACTCCGGTCCGCGGCGGCGGTCTTCCCCGAGTTGTCCGAGGAGATCAAGGTCCACTTCGTCGACGGCGAGGAGCCGGAGTTGCTCCGCCCGGACGGGTCGGTGGTCGACACGTGGCGGGAGAACTACCCGTTCACGCGCAGGCTGGGGCGTCAGGAGTACGCGCGGGCCAAGCGGCTGCTGCACATCGAGATGCTCAAGCTGCAGCGCTGGGTCCAGGACACCGGCCAGCGGGTGGTGATCGTGTTCGAGGGCCGCGACGCCGCGGGCAAGGGCGGGACGATCCGGCGGTTCACCGAGAACCTCGACCCGCGCGGGGCCCGGGTGGTCGCCCTCGGCAAGCCCACCGAGCGCGAACGCGGCCAGTGGTACTTCCAGCGCTACGTCAACCACCTGCCCACCGCCGGGGAGATGGTGCTGTTCGACCGGTCCTGGTACAACCGCGCGGGCGTCGAGCGGGTCATGGGCTTCTGCGACGACGAGCAGTACCAGCGGTTCCTGCGGCAGGCACCGGAGTTCGAGCGGATGCTGGTCGACGAGGGCGTGGTCCTGGTGAAGCTCTGGTTCTCCGTCTCACGCGCCGAGCAGCGGACCCGCTTCATCATCCGCCAAGTCGACCCCGTCCGGCGGTGGAAGCTCAGCGAGAACGACCTGGCAGCCCTGGACCGCTGGGACGACTACACCCAGGCCAAGGTCGCCATGTTCCGCGCCACCGACACCCCTCACGCCCCGTGGACAGTGGTCAAGAGCAACGACAAACGCCGAGCCCGCCTAGAAGCCATGCGCAGCGTCCTGTCCCGCCTCAACTACACCAACCAGGACCCCACCACCGTCGGCACCCCAGACCCCCGAATCGTCGGCGCCGCCAACACCCTCCTAGAAACAGGCGAAGACGACACCTCGCTGAGCCCCACCCCTCTGGCCCCACACCTGACCGACGAGCCCGGCCTGCACCCGGACTAGGTCATCGGTGGCCACCCGGAACATCGGGGAGATCGTGACTAGATTCGACCAACTTGGATCGTCATCCCGAAATGATCAGCGACTGGAAGATCGTTCGCGGAATCCCTCCGGGGCGCTGCCTCGTCGCGGTAGAGCGAGTCAGACTCCATAAGAACTCGCACTAAGGAAGTGCTTTGTTTCCAGCTCGGTCCGATTGTTGACCGCTATCCGACCAATGCGACGAACTACCCGTAGGAAATGATCTCGCACCGACGCCGCGCGGCGCGGTTGCGCAGGTCAGGACAAGACCGGCCATTCTGGCTTTTCGGACATATTGGCCGTTGCGGCCATCTGGTCGATCTTCCTGGGTGCCGCGCCGCGGGCGGGGGCCGGCTCTTTTCCGCGAGCCGTCGATCTGGTTTAGTCACTTCAGGTTGGCCAAGACATGGCTCTCGCACTGGGGTGGGGTAAATGTCCAACGGGTTGTTGCTGAGTGCTGCCCATTTCCGCCGGATCGCGCGGCGCGCGCGGTGGGTGGTGGTGGCGGTGTTGCTCGCGCTGGTGTCGACCACCATCGCCACGATCGACCCGCCGGAGTCGAGTGCCGCGCCATCGCGGCTGCCCGCGGCGCCCCGGGACCGGGTGATCCCGCACACGGACTTCCCGCTGACGACCAAGGCAGCAGCTGCTCCGGCAGGCGGCGCGGCGCGGGCGGCGACGAGGTGGCCTGCGGCCGGATCGGCCGAAGTGGTGCTCGGCGCGCGACCGCTCGCTGAGCGGGGCAACGCCAGCGAACGGGGGCTCGGCGCGGCCGCGCACCAGGCCGGGGACCTGCCGGTGCGGGTGGCGGCCGGTGCGGCTAGCCGCTCGGGCGAGTCCACCGTGCGGGTGCGGGTGGCCGAGCGATCGATCGCCGAGCGGTCCGGTGTCGCCGGGGTGGTCCTCGCGCTGGCGTCCGCCAAGGGGACGACCGACTCGGCCGCGGTGACCGTCGACTACTCCTCGTTCCGCCACGCGGGCGGCGGCGACTTCGGTGGCCGGGCCCGCCTGGTGCGGCTGCCGGACTGCGTGCTCACCACGCCCGAGGTGCCCGCCTGCCAGGTGCAGACCCCGATCGACTCGCGCAACGACCCCGCGAGCCAGTCGGTGACCGCCGCCGGTCTGCCGTTGGCCAAGCCCGCCGTGCTCGCGCTCACCGCGGCCGCGCAGGGTGCGAACGGCCAGTTCACCGCCAGCTCGCTGGAACCGTCGGGCTCCTGGGGTGTGACCGGGAGCACCGGGGCGTTCACCTGGTCGTACCCGATCACCGTGCCACCGGTCGCCGCGGGAACGGCGCCCACTCCCAAGATCGGGTTGTCCTACAACTCGGCCAGTGTGGACGGTCGCACGGCCGCGACCAACAACCAGAGCTCGTGGATCGGCCAGGGCTGGGAGTACTCACCCGGCTTCATCGAGCGCAGCTACCGCTCCTGCTCGGACGACACGACCCTGCCGCAGGCGCAACAGACCGGGGACCTGTGCTGGGCCGGTCAGATCGTCACCATGAGCCTCAGCGGGCACTCCACCTCCCTGATCCGCAACGACGCCGACGGCACCTGGCGCCCCGCCTCCGACGACGGCACTCGCGTTGAGTTGCTCACCGGCGTCAGCAACGGTGCCCGCAACGGCGAGCACTGGCGGATCACCACCACCGACGGCACCCAGTACTACTTCGGCCGCAACGACGGCCCCGGACGCACCACACAGGACACCACCAACTCCACCTGGACCACCCGCGTCTACGGACCGCGCAACGGTGACCCCTGCTACAACGCAGCAGGTTTCGCGCAATCCCAATGCAACCAGGCCTGGCGCTGGAACCTCGACTACGTCGAAGACACCCACGGCAACGCCGCCCTCTACTACTACACGCCGGAAACCAACTACTACAGCGCCAACAACGGCACCACCGGCATCCAGTACACCCGCGGCGGCACCCTCAAGCGCATCGACTACGGCCTACGCAAGACCAGCGGTTCCGTCTACACCGGAACCGTCCCCGGCCAGGTCACCTTCGACGTGACCGAGCGCTGCACCCCGTCAGGCGCGATCACCTGCGCACCGGCCCAGTTCACCGCCGCCAACGCCGCCTCCTGGCCAGACACACCCCAAGACCAGCAATGCCTCTCCGGCACCACCTGCAACAACCACTCACCCAGCTTCTGGTCCACCAAGCGCCTCACAACCATCACCACCCAGTACAACACCGGCACAGGCCCCATCAAGGTCGACTCCTACGCCCTCACCCAGACCTTCCCCACCCTCGGTGACCCGGAACTGCGCCTGGACCAGTTGGTGCGCACCGCTTACACCAGCGCGGGCGTCGGCACGGCGAGCACCCCGGTGACCTTCTCCAGCCAACTGCTGGACAACCGGGTCGCCGGCTACAACGGCCAGCCCGCGATGGCGCACTGGCGGTTGACCGATGTGGCCAGCGAGACCGGCGGCCACTACAACGTGTCCTACCTCCCCGCCGAGTGCACCGCGGCCACGGTCCCGACGGACCTGCCCAACAACGCCAAACGGTGCTACCCGGTCTACTGGACGTTGCCGCTCAACCAGAACCCCACCCTGGACTTCTTCCACATCTACCCCGTCAGCCGGGTCGAACTCCAGGACGGGAACGGGGTTTCTCCGACCCAGCGCACCGATTACAGCTACCTCGGCACCCCCGCATGGCACTACGACGACAACGAACTCGTCAAGCCCGCGAACCGCACCTACGGCCAATTCCGCGGCTACGGCCAGGTCGAAACCCGCACCGGCAACCCGGGCAACCTCATCAACGGCGTCCCCGACGCACAAACGCTCAGCAAGACCACCTACTTCCGCGGCATGAACGGCGACCGGCTGCCCGGCAACCAGCAACGCTCGGTGTCGATCACCAACTCGCTCGGCGAGACCTACCCCGACGACGACCAGTTCGCCGGGACCCCGCACGAGGTCCAGGGTTTCCTCGGCTCGGGCGGCGCACAGCTGAGCACGTCGCTGACCCAGGTGGCGAAGCTGGCCACCACCGCGACGCGCGCCCGCACCGGCTTGCCCGCCGCGACGGCCGACATCGTCGCGACTACCCGCACCCGCGAGATCACCACGCTCGCGGCCGGTGGCGTGCGCACCGTGTCCGCCACGAACCGCTACGACGCCGTGGGCCGCAAGGTCTCCACCTCGTCCACCGCGGACGGGCTCCCCGACCAGTGCACAACGGTGAGCTACGCCGACAACACGACCTCGTGGATCCGCGACCGGGTCGCGCAGACGTGGTCGTCCGCCGCCGCCTGCCCCACCACCGGACCGGTGGTGGCGCCCGCACCGATCGCCTCGTCGCAGCGGCAGTACTACGACCAGCAGACCACGCTGGGCGCGGTGACCGGTGCCGGTGACGCGACGGCGTCGGAGGCCGCGACCGCGAACGCGGGTGGCACGCTCACCTTCCAGACCACAGCCACGTCGACCTTCGACGCCTCCGGTCGCACTGTGTCGCAAAAGGACGCTCTCAACCGGGAAACGCAGACCACCTACACGCCTGCCGACGGCGGCATCGTCAGCCAGATCGAGACCAAGAACCCCAAGAACCAGACCGCGTCCGTAGTCCTGGAACCCTCGCGGGGCAACGCCGTGCACACCGTCGACGTCGGCAACCGGGCGACCGACGCCACCTACGACGTCTTCGGTCGCGCGACCGCGGTCTGGAACCCCGGGCGGTCGAAGACCGCGGGTGACAGCCCGAACATCGAGTACCTCTACCTACTGCGCACCAACGGTCCGCTGGCGGTGACCACCAGGACACTGGTCGACTACGGGACCGGCACCAACTACGTCACGTCGATCTCGTTGCTCGACGCGTTCGGCAGGCAGCGCCAGACGCAGGCCGACGACATGAGCGACCCCACCGGGGTGAACAACCGGGTCGTCGCGGAGACCGTGTACGACTCGCACGGCTGGGTGGTGCGCTCGCACAACCGCTACGTCACCACCGGCGCGCCGAGCACGACACTGGTGTCGGTGCCCGACGCCTCGGTCGACGACCGCACGGTCACCGGCTACGACGCCGCCGGACGCTCGACCAGCCAGACCTCCTACCAAGGCGCCACGGCCAAGGCGACGGCCACCACCGTGTACGGCGGCGACCGCACGACCACGTTCCCGCCGACCGGCGGCGTGATCCGCACGGTGATCACCGACGCGCGCGGCAACAACACCGAGCTGCGGGACTACAAGACCCCGCCGACCGTGACCGGGAACGTCGTCACCGGCGGCACCGCGGTGGCCACGACCTTCCACTACAACGCCCTCAACCAGCTCGACCGCAGCACCGACGCGGTGGGCGACAAGTGGGAGTACGAGTACGACTTCCTCGGCAGGCGGGTCGGCCTGACCGATCCCGACACCGGCCACTCCACCACGGCCTACGACGCCGCGGGGCAGATCACCGCCACCACCGACGGTCGCGGGCAGGTGCTCAGCTACGACAACGACGTGCTGGGCAGGCGCACCGCGGAGTACAGCGGTGTCGGCGCGGGCCGGGTGAAGCTCGCCTCGTGGGCGTTCGACACGGCCACCGGCGGCGTCGGCAAGCTCGCCTCGACGACCAGGTACACCGCGAACGGCAACTACCTCGTCGGCGTGAGCGGGTACAACTCGCTCGGGTTGCCGCAGAACAACGTCGTGCAGGTCCCCACCTACGACACCGGGCTCAACGGCCTGTACACCACGACGTTCTCCTACACCACGACCGGCCAGCCCACCGGCGTCGCCCTCCCGACGAAGGGCGGCCTGCCGGGCGAGGCGATCACGTTCGTGGTCAACAAGTACGGCAACCCGGCGGAGACCCGCAGCAACGTGTGGGACTACGTCTCCGGCTCGACCTACTCCGCCTACGGCGAGGGCGCGCAGTACCAGCTCAGCTCGGGGAACAACGCGGGCACGCTGACCTACGAGCGCGACCCGCGCACGCACGTCGTCGACCACACGAACCTCTCCGTGCAGCGGGCGACGCCCCTGGTCGACGACCTGCGCTACACCTACGACCCGGCGGGCAACCTCACGAAGATCGTCAACGGCCAGGGCGCGCCCGCCAACACCACGCGCACCCAGTGCTTCGGCTACGACAGCCTCGACCGGCTGAACCATGCCTGGACCGCGACCGACAACTGCACCGGTCAACCGAGCACGACCCCGGGCGCGGTCACCGTCGGCGGCGCGTCGCCGTACTGGACGTCGTGGACGCACAACGACATCGGGCTGCGCACCGGCCAGACCCAGCACGGCATCGGCCAGGCCGACACGACAACGAGCTACACCTACCCGACCCCCGGTGCCGGTGTCGCGCGCCCGCACGCGCTGACCTCGACGGCCGTGTCGGGTCCCGGCGGCACCAACTCGTCCACCTTCGGCTACGACAACGCGGGCAACACCTCGACCCGCACGGTCAACGGCAGCGCGCACACGCTGACCTGGACCGAGAACAACCGCCTCGCGAAGGTCCAGTCGCCCTCCGGTGACACCACCTACGTCTACGACGCCGACGGAAAGCAGCTCATCCGCCGCGAGCCGGGCAAGGTGATCCTCTACCTGCCGGGCCAGGAGTTCGCCCGCGACACCGCCAGCGGGACCGTCACGGGAACCCGCTACTACAGCCACAACGGTGTCGTGGTCGCCAGGCGGGTCGGCGGGGCGTCCCCGGAGTACCTGCAGACCGACCACCACAGCACCGCCCAGGTCGCGGTGTCCGGTGTCGGGTTCGCGGTCACCCGCCGCGAGTTCGACCCGTACGGCAACCAGCTCGGCGCCGTGCAGGGCGGGCCGTGGGCGGACAACCGCGGGTTCCTCAACATGCCCGCGAACTCCAGCACCGGCCTGGTCGACATCGGTGCCCGGCCCTACGACCCGGTGCTCGGCCGGTTCGCCTCGGTCGACCCCGACTTCGACATCAAGGACCCGCGGACCTGGACGGGCTACGCCTACGCCACCGGCAACCCGACCAGCGGGTGGGACCCCACCGGGCTGTACCAGGAGTGCGGACCCGCCTGCTTCTACGAGGGCCCCGGCTGGCAGACCGATCCGGCGAAGTACCAGCGGATCAACGACGAGCGGGCGGCCAAGGCGGAGGCCAAGGCCAACCTCGACCGGCTGCCGAAGATCCCGCCGGAGCGGATGCAGCGGTTCCGCGAGCAGGCCGAGATGATCATCAAGCAGAACCCGGACAGCTGGAACGACCCGGCCTCGCACGCCAACCGGGCGCTGATGCGCTACGCGCGCACGGCCTTCTACGGCAAGGCGACCGCGGGCGACTACTGGGACGCGTTCAAGGGGTTCGCCGTGTCGACCACGGTCGCCCTGGTCGGGCTGGCGCTGTGCCCGGAGACCGGCGGGCTGGCCTGCATGGCCGCCGTCGGTGCCGTGTCCGGCATGGCCGGGCAGTGCGTGGAGGACTGCTCCGACGTCTCGAAGATGGCGCTGTCCGCCGTGGTGGGAGCCGTGCTCGGGGCGGCCCCGGGAGTGCGGTGGCGCGGCGGCGAGCCGATCATCCCGCCGTGCAACAGCTTCGTACCGGGCACCCAGGTCGTGCTGGCCGACGGGTCGCACCGGGCCATCGAGGACCTGCGCATCGGTGACCTCGTCCTGGCCACCGACCCGGCGACGGGCGAGGTCACCGCGCGTCCGGTGACCGCCACCATCCTGGGCAAGGGGCTCAAGCACCTGGTCGACGTGTCGGTCGAGGGCGGTGACGACCCGGGGCACCTGGTCGCGACCGACGGTCACCCGTTCTGGGTCGTGGGCAAGGGCGCGTTCGTCCGCGCCGACCACCTGGCGGCGGGCGACGAGTTGCGGACCCCGGCGGGCGGGACGCGGGTGGTGCTCGGCACCCGGGCGTACTGGGTGCTCGACCAGCAGGTCCACAACCTCACCGTGGCCACCGACCACACGTACTATGTGCTGGCCGGGGGCACGCCGGTCCTGGTGCACAACTGCAACGGGATCGCGCTCGGCTTCCGCGAGGTGGAGGCGGGTGACATGGCGCTGTTCGAGTTCTCCGACCGGGTCGGGGCGCGGGCCTACACGGACTGGCCGTCCATGGGCGACAACTGGGTGAACGAGCTCAAGGGGTTCGTCACCGACGGCAAGACCCCGATCCACTTCAACCTCGACGGCATCGGCGCCGCGAACGCCAAGGCCTTCGCCGAGAAGGGCCGCGGGGTCAACCCGAACGGCGGCGAGCACGCCACGGCCTGGGAGCTCAGCTACATCCAGGACAACCCGAGCTCCTGGTCGAGGGTCACCTTCTACGAGAACGGGAAGCCGGTTGCCAACCCATTCGGCCAGTGACGGCCAACCGATCACCTTCGACCGGGACTTCCGGGTGTGGCGCTACGGCGCCGCGCACGCGGAACTGGAACTGCGCACGGTCCCCGACGCCGACCAGGACACGATCGTGCTCCGGTTCCACCACGTCGTCGGGGTCAAGCTGCGGACCGCGTACCGACCGCTGGAGATCAGCGTCGCCGAACCCGTGGCCGCCGCGGAGATGGCCCAGTTCTGCGCCGTCACACCGAAGTGGCGCGACCGGCTGCACTTCCTGACCCTCACCTCCCAGACAGGCGACGGTTTCGTGGTGTGCGGCAGCTACACGGCCACCGCGTACCCGCCGGGGTCCGATGTGGACGACCGCGCGGCACCTGGATCACGGCTGATCCTGGGCTCGGGAACGCGCTGAGCACCGAGTGCGTGCGGCTCATCGAGCCGCACGCACTCGGTGCTTGGGAGCGCACCTGCCGCCGCTCATCGCTACCTTCTCCCCCATCGCAACCAAGGGTGATTCAGAAATCCGGTGGACCACCGCAGCACTTGCGGATGATCGTTGAGGTGAGGGGTCCTCCTTCGGACGCGTGCATGATCGCGCGAAGGTCCGCGGACGCGGCGGAGGCGCGCAGCCGCTCCGGGAAGTGGTCGTCACGGAAAAGTGGTTGTAGCAGGCCCGCCACGGCGTCTGGGTAGCTGGCCAGATGGTGTGCGATGTCTGGCCAGCGGACCACGACGAGCGACCACAAGGCCAGGTCGTCCGGTTCGACGTCAGAGTCCTCCAAGAAGCGAATAGCGCGTAGAAGACTGAACGTGTTGACAAACTTCTTGACCGACCTCGGATTATCTCCCAGCACCGAGGCGAACTTCCGCAGGGTGTGTTCAGCCCGTTTGCGCTCTGTCGCGCTCGAGAGCGCAGCGACGACTGACACCGCGCGCTCCTCTTCGAACGCTCGCAGTCGCGCTTCCAGACCTCCGGCGCGGTACGATTCCCGCGCTTTGACGACCGACGAGGAAACCGGGGCATCAGCATCTACTTGATGTGGAGGTTGAGCGATACACAACATATCGTCCAGAAAAGCGGACTGCGCGGCACCGGACAGCGCGGGCATGGGAACAGTGAGCTGGAACAGCTTGTCCAGAAATAGGTATCCCAGCGGAGCGCTGAACTCGTCTGCGCTTGCGGTAAAGCTATTATGCCGAGTCTCGTAACTGCGGCGTAGCCACGCGCCGTCCGCGGCGACCACGAAGTACGCTGCTCGCGGGGTTCGTTCGCGCGAGTCGCCTGTCGCCCGCACGAGGGTCTGCACGGTATCCAGCAGGTCTACGACGTACGTGTGGTCGCACCGGTCCAGATCGTCTACGAAGAACACCACCGGCTTGTCTGACCGCTCCAGCAGCCAACGGAAGTGCGCCGCGATATCGGCCATCGGATTCTCCTGGGTCTGCTCGAACAGCCGCGCACCGCGCACCGAGTCCCACAAGAGCAATCGTGCGGCCAGCAGAGCGCCGCCTGCCAAGGTGGCGAGCGCCGCGGCCAGCGCGGCGATCACCTTGAGCGGCTTCTCCCAACCGGTGATCGCGCCGCCGGGGGGCCAGATCAGCGTCGCGATCCCAGCGGACAGCGCGATCACCAGGGCCAGCGCCACCAGGTAGGGCGCGCCGGTGCGCCGCACCCGCGCGAGGGACTCGCGAAGCCGCAGCAGCGGCCGACGCCACCGAGGCCTGCTGCGACGTATCTCCGCGCGCAGAGCAGTCAACAGCGACCACCAAGCAGGCGCGAGCCGAGATTCACGCCACGCGTCGAACCGCGCTACGCGGAAGTACCCGCTCAAACGAGCGTCCATCAGGTTGAGCAGCGTGCTCTTGCCCGACCCCCACGGTCCGTCGAGGTGCAGCAGGAAAGAAGTCGCAGGACGCATCACGTGCATCTCAACCAGGCGCAATCCGATCACCGTGGCAAGAGGACCTCGATTGAGCAGATCGGTCACGGCCGGGCTGTCGTCAGTCCAGTCCAGGTCCTCATCCGCCAGCCTCAGTCGGGCGGGCGGGTCCGGTGGTCCAGAATCTCCGACCACCGCAGGAGGCTCACCGTCAGTGGGTGGCGGCTTGTCGCCTGCGAGATTGCGCACCACGGGTGCTTGCCCAGCGGTGAAATCACGTCTCGCCACAGGGGTCGGGAAGCCACGCGTAACCAGGCTACGTCGAACGGACTCGTACACATCGTCCAATGTCAGCTCATCACCAGAGCCCACAATGCCGTTCCGAAGGACTCGGATCAACTCTCCAGTAAAGGCGGTATACAACTCTCCCTCGGCAGCCAACGCTCTCTGACTTGTCCCAGTCGAAGTGAGTAAGTACATTCCATGCGGCTCAAAAGCGTGAGACACACCAGATGTTCCTAGCGCAGCCCGTCCGCTGAAGCTGCAGTCAAGGATCAAAACCCGAGCAAGCGCTGGGCTGTCCAGGATCACATTGGACACCGTCTCGGCGGGCAGCGCGGCGAACTCCGGATGCTCTGGTGTGACGTCGGAAAGTCCGAGGAGCAGCTCGTGTCGTCGATCAACCAGCCCATGCCCGACGAAATAGACCAGCAACATGTCACGGGCACGGTCCGCAGCTTGAACCATCGGAGCCATGGCGCTGAGCACGCTGTCCGGATCAAGCACAACCGTGACACGAAATCCGCCCTGCTCCCGCAAGACCTGCGCCATGTCTTCGAGGTTGTTCCTGACCTGCGGTATGTCCGGAAGGGCGAGGTCGGTGTAGGTGGAGACGCCGATCAAGACGGCCTCGCGCGAACCGACCTCGGCGGTGTCCTCGCTCACCCCGTGATCATCTCAGCAAGATCCTCACAAGCAAAACTTCCCAAACCCGGCCGCGCAGCAGGCGAGCCGGCCAGAACGGGGTGCTCGACCCGATGCCGAGTCGAGCACCCCGCTTGCGAAGATCAGTGGTCTGCGGCGTGGGTGGCGTTTTTGAGGGACTTGGTCAACAGGGTCAGCCAGCGGGTGGCTGTGGTGGGGTCGTTGTGGTCCAGGGGTTCGTTGACGCCGGGGAGGAGTTTGGTGGCGTAGCCGGTGTAGGTGCCGGGGGCGTAGATCTGGTGGCGGTACCAGGGGCGGTCTGGTAGGCCTTCGGGGCGGGTCAGGGCGCGTTCTTGGGCCAGGATCGACTTGTTGAGGCGGGTGTACTTGTCGTGGCCGCCGCCTGTTCTGTCGCGGAGGAGTTTGTCGCGAGTGGACTCCAGGTCCTCGGCCGCGCGCAACCACTCCTGCGCGGCCTTGGTGGCTGCGGTGACGTCGATGCCGCGTTTGGCTGTGTCGGCCAGGTAGGTGAGGGTTTCGCGGGCGTAGTCGGAGTAGTTGAGGGGGATGATGTCGGCTTGGGTCAGGCGTAGGGCGACCAATCCCGTGGTCTTGGCGGCGACGGATTGGTAGCGGAAGCCGGGGTCCAGGAAGCGGTCGATGAAGCGGGGGTCGTCGATCGTGCTGTGGTAGTTGCCGCCGGGTGAGCTGAAGCCCAGGTCGGCGGAGGCGATGCCGAGGCGGTCGAGGAACGCGGTGTAGTCCGAGCCGCTGCCGAGGCGACCGGGTTTCGGGGTGCCTTGGGCGGTCCAGTTGGCGTGGACCGTGCCGTGCGAGGGGTCGGGGACGGACTTGGTGACGGCGGTGAGCAGGTCGTCGAAGGCGGGGACCGACGCGGCGGAGAACGAGCGGCCCGCGGTGCCGTCCATGTTGAGGTACGCGACCGCGCCGCGCCGCAGCTCGGGGGCGAGCTGCTCGACCCACTCGGTCGAGCCGAGCAAGCCGTACTCCTCGCCGTCCCAGCCCGCGATGACGATGGTCCGTTCGGGGCGCCAGCCGGTCTTCTGCAGTCGGGACAGGCCGTAGGCGATCTGCAGCGCCGAGGTCCAGCCGCTGGTGTTGTCGTCGCCGCCGTAGACCCAGGCGTCCCGGTGGGCGCCGATGATGACCTTCTCGTCGGGGTGGGTACGCCCCGTGATCTCGGTGACGATGTTGTCCACCGGGAGCTGCCGGTAGTCGATGTCCAGCCCCAGGTGCGCCTCGGTCGGACCGGGCCCCACGCGGTACGGGAAGTCGAGGCCGCCCTGCCAGCCGGTCGGGACCGCGGGGCCGCCCAGCGCGCGCAGCAGGTGCTGGGCCTCGCCGTAGGAGATCGGGGTGGTGGGTACCCGGGGCAGGTTGTCCGCGTCCGCCGGGTCGATCCGGTCGGTCCCCGGCACCGACGGCTCACCGGGGGTCAGCGGGTCGCCGGGGTACTGGAAGACGTACTGGACGCTGCCGCGCTGGATCGAGTCCGCGGGCCGCCACGGCCCCTGCGGGTACACCGGCCCCTTGACGAACCCGTCGTCGAGCGGGTCGGAGTAGATGATCACGCCCTTCGCGCCGTGCTCCTGGGCGACCTTGGACTTCACCCCGCGGAAGCTGCCGCCGTAGCGGGCCAGCACGATCTTGCCGCGGACGTCCACGCCCAGCTCGGCCAGTGTCCGGTAGTCCTCGGGCAGGCCGTAGTTGACGTACACGACCTGGCCGGTGACGTCACCCGCGGGCGAGTACGCGTTGTACCCGACAACGGCCTCCTCCAGGTACCGCTGCCCCGGGTAGGGCTTCTCCTTGACGCTCAACGACCGCTTGCTCGGCGCGGTCATGTCGACCTTGATCTCCTTGGCGACGGACCCGTACACCGAGTAGCGCACATGGCGGGCGGGCAGTCCCCACTGGCGCAGCTTGCCCAGCGCGTACTCCCCCGCGACCCTGTTGCCCTCCGTCCCGACCAGCTGCGGCCGCGAGGACATCGTCGTGTTCAGCTCACGGGCCTGCGCCGGGTCGATCGCGGCCATGAAGTCCCGCTCCACGCGGTGCTGCGCGGCGGAATGGGCCGCGGTGAACCCCAGCAGGACCTCCTCGCCCGCGGCGGCGGGAACAGCGGTGAGGGTGGTGGCCAGGCACACCACAGCCACACCCCCGACGACCTTGTTGGTGCGATGGGTGATTCTTCGCATACACCCAGTCAAACCGGTCCGGGAAGCACCCCACTACCCGCACAAGTCCAGATGTGTTGCCAGTAAGCCGATAGCGGCACCGGGAACGCGGGTGAGCAGGCTGCGCGGGTGAGCCGTGGACGACTCAGCCGGGGTGGTCGCGCCCATCGGCACGCCCGGTGTGGTTTGGGAGACCCGGGACGGGGCACTCGGCCACCACAGCAGCCGCCCCGGACCCAGGCGACGCCGGGTTCTGGAGAGCGGCGATCCTCGCTTCTCGCCACCCGATCCGCGGTGTGCCCATCAAGGACCCCTCCGGGCTGTCCCGACAACCGCTCCCGGGCCATTCGTCCGGTGGCGCCCGCTCAGCGCACGATCGAGGAGAGCACATGACTACACCCGCCGCCACGTCGAAGACGCCCAACCAGAACACCAACGCCGAGGTCGCCCCCCTGCCGACGAGCAGGTCCACATCGGACCGGGGGACCACCACGGTCGCCGACACCGTGGTGCAGAAGATCGCCGGGCTGGCCACCCGGGAGGTCGCCGGGGTGTACGCGCTCGGCGGTGGCGCGGCGCGCGCGTTGAGCGCGCTGCGCGAGCGCATCCCCGGCGCGACCGCCTCGGCGGGCCAGGGCGTCTCGGTCGAGGTCGGCGAGCGGCAGGCCGCCGTCGACCTGAACATCCTCGTCGAGTACGGGGTGTCCATCGGGGACCTGGCCAGGTCGGTGCGCCGCAACGTCATCGGCGCGGTGGAGCAGATGACCGGGCTGGAGGTCGTCGAGGTCAACGTCGCCGTCACCGACGTCCACATCCCGGACGAGGACGAGGGTGGCAACGCCACAGTCGTCGGCCGCGTGCAGTGACCCCCGAGATCGAGGCGGCCGTCGTCGCCGCGGCGGTGAACGCCCTGCCGCAGGTGGCGGGGCCGCACAGCGGGAGGTACGGCGAGATCGCCACCTACCTGCCCGGGCGCAGGATCGACGGGGTCCGGGTCCGGGCCACCGAGATCGCCGTCGGGGTGGTCGCGCGGTACCCGGCGACCGTCGCCGAGGTCGGCCCGGGCGGGCCCGCGCCGCACGTGTGGATCGGTGACGTGGTGTTCCCCCACCCCGCCGCGGCACTCGAGCCACCGCGACGACCCGTACCCAGCGCACCGCGACCGCACGCGCCCGCCACGACAGCGAGGACGGCACCGTGAACTCGACCACCACCGGCGTGCTCGTCGGCATAGCGCTCGGATTCGCCACCGCGTTCGGCGGGTTCAGCGCCTTCGTCCTCGTCCTGCTCTTCGGCGCGGCCGGGCTCGTCGTCGGCAGGGTCCTCGACGGTGGGCTCGACGTGTCCGCGCTGGCGGGCCGCGGTCGGCGGTGACCACCGTGACCCCAGCGACCGGGATCCGGCCGAGAACACCGGAGACCACCGACCCGGCCGGGCGGGGCAGCCTCACCATCGCCGACGGTGTCGTGGCGAAGATCGCCGCGCGCGCGGCGACCGAGGTCCACGGCGTCGGCGGCTCGGCGCACCGCCTGCTCGGTGTCGAGGTCGGTGCGCGGCGGGGCGTCCAGGTCCACGCGACCGTCACCGGCACGGCCGTCGCGCTCGACGTGCGGCTGTCGATCGAGTACCCGATGTCGGTGCGCCGCGTGGTCGGGGACGTGCGCGAACACCTGGCCCGGCGGATCCGCGTCCTCACCGGGCTGGCTGTGTCCGGGGTCGAGGTCACCGTCACGGCACTGCGTTCCGCAACACCTGCGGCCGGGAGGGTCCGATGACGCGGTTCCCCCGCCGCAGCGCGCCCGCCGTGGTGGTGGCCTTGGTCCTCTTCGCCGCGTGCGCACTTGTCACCACCGTTGCCGTGCAGCAGCTCCTCGGGCGGACCCCGTGGGTGGATCCCCGCGCCGTGTTCGGTGCTCTGCGCGACGCGCGCTGGAGCGACCCCGCCGTCGCCGTCGTCGCGTCGGTGTGCGCCGTGCTGGGCGCCTGCCTGCTGCTCTGCGCGCTCCTGCCGGGCACACCCGTTGTCCTGCCGCTGCGCGACGACGACCCGGACACCGACCGCGCGATCAGCTCAGGGGTGACCCGCCGGGGTCTGCGGCGCGTCCTGCGCTCCACAGCGTCGTCGGTCGACGGCGTGGCCTCCGCGCGGCTCGTGCTCACCGAGCGCGCGATCAGCGCGACCGTCACCACCCACCGGGTGATCACCGACGGGGTCGCTGACGCCGTGCGCGCGGCTCTGGAGCACCGGCTCGACCGGATCGGGCAAGCCGCACGCCCCACCGTGCGCGTCCGGGTTCTGTCGGGACGGGCACGGTGAGCGGCCACGAGCGGCCCTCGAGGCTCAACCGCGCCTTGTTGGCGGCGACCGGGCTGCTGCTGCTCGCCTGCGCCGGGTTCGCCCTGGGCACCCGATTCGCCGTGCTGGACGTACTTCCGCCGGACGGCCACCTCCTCCCCGGCGACCCCGCACCACCGACGTGGGTCTGGTACGCCACCGCGGCCTGTGGGGTCGTCCTCGGTCTGCTCGCCCTCCGGTGGCTCGTGGCGCAGGTGATCCGCGAGCCGAAGGCCCACCAATGGCGGTTCGACACCGACACCGGCCGCACCGGACTGGCCGCGAGCACCGCCACCGCCCCGCTGCTGGCCGAGACCGAGACCTACCCCGGCGTGCTCGCGGCGCGCGGCACCCTGGCCGGGACCCGCGCCAACCCGGCTCTGGCGCTGGTGATCACCACTGAGCAGGACGCCGAGCCGGGCGCCATCCGGCACGCACTGGCCGCCCGTGGGGTGCCCCGGCTTCGCCGGGCCCTCGATCTCGAGGACCTGCCCACGACCGTTGAGTTCCGCTTCACCGGAGAAGCAGGTCCGCGGCTCGGCGTGCCCACGGCCGACCCGACCGCACAGCGCGGCGGTGGGTGAGCAACCGATCCGCACACGATCGCGGGGAAGTGACTACGTGCCAACAGAAATCGAGACGCGTTCATCGGGGAACGGTTGTCGCTCCCCGATGAACCGGGGAATCCGGCCGGGCAGGCCGGGGGCGGGACCGCCGAGATGACACCGAACCAGTCCAGCACCACCACCGACCCGACAACGGGACCCCGGAGCCGGTGGTCGAGGAAACCGCCCGACGGCGCGCTGGGCTCCGTGGACGGGGCTTGGTGGCCCAGGTCGACCGACCCCGCGGCCGAGTTCCCCCCGTTGATCGCCGAGCTGGCGGCGTCGGGGATACCGGTGCGGCGGGTCTTCTACAACCCCGACGCCTGGGACCGGGGCGAGCACACGCTCACCGTGCGCGACGTGGTGGTGCGGATGGAGGGCGTCCGCACCACCGACCCCCACACCGTCACCGTGATCGGGCCCGACCACGTCCGAACCCGGCTGCTGGTGATCCCGCCCGCCACACCCGGCGGGGCCGCGCGGGCAGCGCTGCGCGCCGCCGAGGTCGCCTCGACCGCCACCGCCGCCGACATCCTGGAGTGGAACAACGTCGCCACTCCCGCAGGGCGCGCCGGTGCCCCTCGACGCCGAACAGGACGAACCGCGGTGACCACAACACCACGCGGTGGGTTCGACGGGGCTGCGCGCCCCCGGGCCGGGCCACCCGAGACCGGCGACGAAGAGCGGTGGGAAACCGATGATGGACAGGCACGGACACCGCTGTTCGCCCTTCGTGCCGGGTAGCGGGCGGTGATGTCGTTGGAGTCGGCACAACGGGACCGCGAGCGCACTCGTCGCCGCTATCGCGGCCCGCTCACCGCCAAGACGGCGGCGTCGTCTTCCAGCCCGGCGCCGAACCCGGTCAGCAGCCCGGTCACGGCGGCGATCAGGCGGGGCGCCGCCACCGACCCGTCATCGGCCGCACCCGGGTCCGCGAGCTCGATTCCACCTACTGACAGCGGCTCACACGGACGGGTCACACGACAATGCCCGCCGCCAAAGCACACCGCGCGAAGAGTCGACCTCCATCCACCGTGGACGATCAGACGAGCGACCGGCTGGAAGTAGTGCGGTGTCAGGCGGTCCCGCCGCCGAGCTCGCCCCGCTGGCGGGGTACCACCGCGCTCGTCGGAGCACTGGCCGGTCCGGCGAGCGGTGGGCGGTTCAAGTCGAGTGTCCGGTCCAAACCGGTCAGCGCCAGGGGTCTGGTCACCGCGGCGTGATCGGCGATCAGCCGCAACCCGACCCCCGCGGCGGCGGCGGTGGCGTGCGCGCGGGCCATGACGTGCATGCCCGCCGCGCCGAGGAAGGACACGGTGCGCAGGTCGAGGGCGATCCCGGTCGCGTTCGGCACCAGGCGGAGGTCGAACTGCGCGCGGGTGAGGGCCTCGGCCAAGGTCGACGCGGTGGCCATGTCCAGGTCACCGGTGACCTGGATGCGCATCTCCACGCCGCACCCCACCGGTTGCCAGCTGATCGCGAGGCGGAGCAACGAGCTACCGCGGAAAGCGCCCTCGTAGGGCACCCCCGGCGAACCGGGCTTCGGCCGCGGTCGCCTCCGGCGCGTCGTGCGACCACGGGGTCCTCTCGTCCCGGCGGCGTCGACCGGTGAGAAGGGGATGAGGTTCGACTCCACGATCAACTCCTGACCTTCCGGACGCCGCGTGGGCGTGCGGAGGTATGAAGAGATCGTCGTCAGCGCGGGTTCTGGGCACATGCCGACGAAAGAGTCTCAAGACTAGCGCCATCCGCGCGATCGCGCACTGCGGGTTTCCCTGCCCCGACGGTCGAGCACGAACGGTCCCGGTTGACCGGCCCCGCGTCACGCGGGGAGCACGCGCAACCCCTAGGGTGATCACGGGGTTGAGCGGAGGGCTCATGGTGCAGGACCGGGTCCAGCGGTTGCGGGCGCTGTTGACCGCGGGCCGGGTGGACCCGGACGCGTCCGTGGTGGGCCTGGTATGCGAATTGTGCGTGGCGGAGCTGTCGATCTCGGGAGCGGGGGCGACAGTCTTGAGCCACCAGCCCGGCACCCCGGGCGCGAGCCCGCGACGTGGCTTGATCTACGCGACCAACCCGGTCAGCTCCGGTCTGGAGGACCTGCAGCTGACCGTCAACGAAGGCCCCTGCCTGGACGCTTTCGCCTCGGGCGGGCCGGTGCTGGTGGAGGACCTGGTCGCCGAGGCGGCGCGGTGGCCCGCGTTCACCCCAGCGGCCTGCGAACTCGGCGTCGCGGCGGTGTTCTCCTTCCCGCTGCAGGTCGGCGTTGTCCGGTTGGGGTCGCTGGACCTCTACCGCGACACGGCGGGGCCGCTGAGCCGGGAGGAGATGGCGAGCGCGCTGGTCCTGGCCGACCTGGCGACCCAGGGGGTGGTGACCGACCTCGACGGTCACGACGTGGCGGACCTGACTTGGTTGGCCGACCCGCACGTGGAGGTGCACCAGGCCGCGGGGATGGTCCAGGTGCAGTTGGGGTCGACCACCGAGGTGGCACTGCTGCGGCTGCGGGCGCACGCGTTCTCCACCGGCGTGCCGCTGGCCGAGGTCGCACGTCAGGTCGTGGCCCGCACGTTGCGGTTCACCGACGGCAGGGACGGGCAATAATGCGTGGTGACGAAAGGTCGACTGGATGAGCACCACCCGAGACCAGCAGCTCGCGAGCACGTTCGTGGCACTGGCTGACACCTTGGTCGCCGATTTCGACGTGCTGGAGTTCCTCGGCCTGCTCACCGAGCGGGCGGTGGAGCTGCTCGCGGTGGACGCGGCCGGGGTGATCCTGTCCGACCAGCGCGGCGGCTGGCGGCCAGCCGCCGGGTCGTCCGAACACGCGCACCTGGTCGAGGTGTTCGCCGCCCAGACCAGGCAGGGGCCGTGCCTGGACTGCGTGCGCACCGGTGCGGTGGTGTCCAGCTCGGACTTGGCCGAGGAGGGCGCGCGCTGGCCCGCGTTCGCCCCGGCCGCGGTCGCCGCGGGGTTCCGGGCGGCGTGCGCGGTGCCGATGCGGCTGCGCGACGACGTCATCGGGGCGCTCACCCTGCTGAGCGCCGCGCCGGTGCCCATCGAGGACGCCAGCATCGCGCTGGGTCAGGCGCTGGCCGATGTCGCGACGATCGGGATCCTGCAGCAACGGGCGATCCGGCACGAGGCGATCGTGTACGAGCAACTGCAGGCGGCCCTGCACCACCGCACGGTCGTCGAGCAGGCCAAGGGCGTGCTGGCCGAGGTCACCGGCCTCGGGATGCACGAGGCGTACACGGCCCTGCGCGAGTACGCCCGCGCGCACCGGCGGCGGTTGTCGGAGGTCGCCGGTGAGGTGGCCACCGGTGTTCTCCCCCCGGCCAGGCTCATCGGGGACCCGTCGGCCGCATCTGGGACAACAAGAGACCTCCGTTAGGAGTCCGCTCATGCCGGACAGGCCCCACACCGCGGGCGCGCCGACACGCGAACAGCGGGTCTCCCGCACGTTCGTCGCGCTCGCCGACTCACTGGTGGCCGATTTCGACATCGCCGAGTTCCTCGACCTGCTCACCACGGGGGCGGTCGACCTGTTGTCGGTGGCGGCCGCGGGTGTCATCCTGCGCGGGCCGGACGGCCACCTGGAAGTGCTGTCGAGCACCTCCAGGCAGGCGGACCTGCTCGAGCAGTTCGCGGTGCAGGCCGACAACGGCCCGTGCATCGACTGCGTCCGCACCGGGATGCCGGTGACCTGTGCTGACCTGGAGGTCCAGGGAAAGCGGTGGCCCAGGTACACCGCGGGCGCGCAGGCGTGCGGGTTCCGCTGCGCGCACGCGGTACCCATGCGGCTGCGCGGGCAGACCATCGGCGTGTTGAGCCTGCTGGGCACCGAACCGGGCGCGCTGGACGAGGAGCGGCTCGGCTTGGGGCAGGCGCTGGCCGACGTCGCCACCATCGCGATCTTGCAGCACCGCGCCGTCGAGCACGGCGACCGGTTGTCCACCCAGCTGCAGACCGCGCTGGACAGCCGGATCGTCATCGAACAGGCCAAGGGGATCCTCGCCCAGCGCGGCACCCTGACGATGGACGAGTCGTTCACCGCCCTGCGCGGCTACGCCCGTGCGCACGGCCAGCGCCTCGCGGTCGTGGCGAGCTCGGTTGTCGCGGGCTCCGCCGACCTCGACGCGATCCTCATCCCCGGACCACGCGGGTCCGACCGAGCGTGACCCCGGCCACCGGGGAAGTCGCGCTTGTTTGCGCACTGTGCTCAACGGGAATCCTGGAGTAGACACCCAGTTGCCCGAGACCCCGGCAGCGCCGGACTCGGAAGGACTCGTCATGTCCGCACCTCCACCCACCGCGACCGCTGCCAGACCCGCGCCTACGAGCGACTTCGCCACCCTCACCGGCATCATCCGGGGCGCGGGTCTGCTGGAGCGCCGCCACGGCTACTACGCGGCGACCATCGGCCTCACCCTGGTGGTGTTCGCGGCCGGGTGCGTCGGGTTCGTGCTGCTGGGCGACTCGTGGTGGCAACTGGGCACCGCGGTCTTCTTCGCGGTCATGTCCACCCAGCTCGCCTTCCTCGGCCACGACGCGGGCCACCGGCAGATCCTGCGCTCCGGGCGGGCCAACGACCGCGTCGGCCGGGTCATGGGCGGTCTCGTTGGGATCAGCTACGGGTGGTGGATGGGCAAGCACACCCGCCACCACGCCAACCCCAACCACGAGGACGAGGACCCCGACCTCGACATCCCGATCCTGGCCTTCACCCGCGGCCAGACCCTCGACCGCGGCGGGTTCGTGCGCTGGACGGCCAAGAACCAGGCCGCGCTGTTCTTCCCCCTGCTCCTGCTGGAAGGGCTGAGCCTGCACTGGACCAGCGTCCAAGCCGTGTGGCGCGGCGGCATCAAGGGCCGCCGGGTGGACGCGGTGGTGTTGGCGGCGCACATCGTCGTCTACCTGACCGCGGTATTCCTCGTGCTGTCCCCGCCGGTGGCGATCGCGTTCATCGCCGTGCACCAAGGCCTGTTCGGCGTCTACATGGGATGTTCGTTCGCGCCGGGGCACAAGGGGATGCCAACTTACACCGACGCGACCGCGCTGGACTTCCTGCGCAAGCAGGTCCTCAGCAGCCGCAACATCCGCGGCGGTGTCTGGGTGGACTTCGCCCTGGGCGGGTTGAACCACCAGATCGAGCACCACCTCTTCCCCAGCATCCCGCGCGTCAACCTGCGCCGCGCGCGCCCACTGGTGCGCGAGTTCTGCGACCAGCGCGGCATCGAATACGCCCAATGCGGTCTGTTGATGACCTACCGCCACGTCTTGCAACACCTCCACGAGGTAGGGGCGCCCCTGCGCGCGCAGGACTCCGCCCGCTAGCCCTCGTCGCCGTTTGTGCGGTGGCCCGCCGGGTACCCACGAGCAGCGGACCGCGTTCAACGGACCCCCGTCCAGGTATCGCCTGGAGTCGAACCCTCCCAGAAGTCTGGTGGAAATGCGCAACAACAGCGACACCGTCATCCGCTCACTGCACGACGTGGGGCTCAGTGCCTGGTTCGGCGGCGCCCTGATGGGGGCGGTCGGGGTGAACGGTGCGGCAGCGGAAGCCGACAAGGCGACCGAACGCACCGGGATCGCCGCGTCCGGGTGGGCGAAGTGGTCACCGGTGTCCGCCGCGGCCATCGCGACCCACCTCATCGGTGGTGCTGGTCTGCTGATCTCACAACGAAAGCGCGTCCGCAACCGCCGCGACACGAAGGCGAACACGATCGTCAAGACGGCCATCACCGGAGCTGCGTTGGCCGCGACCGCCTACAGCGGCTACCTGGGCGCGAAGCTGGCGGCGGCGGGCGCGGTCCCGGCTGAGGGTGCCACCGACCCGGGACCGGCCACCCCCGAGGACGTCGCGAGCACCCAACGGCAGCTGCGGGCGCTGCAGTGGGCAATCCCCCTGCTCACCGGCGCCCTCGTCGTCCTCGGTGCACAGCAAGGTGAGCAACAGCGGCCGCTGCGGATCCTGCGCTCGGTCGCCCGCGGTCCGCTCCGGATCGCGGGCACGCACGGGTAGTCAGCCTCGTGCTGCGGACACGCGCGCCGCTGGGCCTTCAGCGGGTCGGCGCTCGACTACCCGTCCGAGGCGGTTGACCCGGGCCGCACGCGCGGCAGTTCGACGCGGAGGGTGGCGCCGTGGCCGGGGTGGGGGG
Organism: Actinokineospora diospyrosa; assembly: GCF_024171925.1. Classification (GTDB taxonomy): domain Bacteria; phylum Actinomycetota; class Actinomycetes; order Mycobacteriales; family Pseudonocardiaceae; genus Actinokineospora; species Actinokineospora diospyrosa. Next base: position 421,106 of record NZ_JAMTCO010000008.1, read on the forward strand.
CGGCGAAGCGGACGGTGCCCGCGTGGGCGGTGATGATGTCGGCGACGATGGCCAAGCCGAGGCCGGAGCCGGGGAGGGCGCGGGCGTCGGGGGCGCGCCAGAACCGGTCGAAGGCTTGGCGGTGGTGTTCGGCGGGCAGGCCTGGGCCTTCGTCGGTGACGGTGAGCCAGCCGGGGCGGGAGCGGATCGCGATGGTCGAGTCGGCAGGCGAGAACTTGATCGCGTTGTCCAGCAGGTTCAGCACACTGCGCTCCAGGGCCGCGGCGTCCCCGGTTGTCGACCAGGGCCGGTGGTCGACTTGGAACACGTGCCCGGTGGCCCGGCCGCGGGCGCGCCGGACGGCGTCGTCGATCACCCCGGGCACGTCGACGGGGTCGCGGGCCAGTTCGCGGTCGTCGCGGGCGAGGACGACCAGTTCGGTGACCAGGTCGCTGAACTCACGGCTCTGCGCCTGCAGCCGGTCGAGCACCTCGGCCCGCTCGTCGCCGGGCAGCGGGCGACCGGTGCGCTCGCTGCGGACCAGCAGGTCGATGTTGGTGCGCAGACTGGTCAACGGGGTGCGCAGCTCGTGGGCGGCGTCGTTGACCAGGTCGCGCTGCCTGCGGCGGGACTCGGCCAGCGCCGCGGTCATCGCGGTGAACGCGCGGCCGAGCCTGCCGACCTCGTCCTGACCGGAGACCACGACCGGGGTCGTCAGGTCCTCGGTGCGGGCGATGTGCTCGGCCGTCTCGGTCAGCCTGCCCATCGGGATCAGCGCGCGCCGGGTGAGGACCTGCCCCGCGCCCGCGACCAGCACCGCGCCGAGCACGGAGACCACCGCGAGGACCTTGGCCAGGTTGGCCAGCGTCGCCTCGATCTCGCCGAGGCCACGGCTGATGGCCAGCACGTCACCGTCGGGCAGCGGGTGCAGCAGGACGCGCACCGGCACGCCGGACCGGGTGGCGCCGTCGCGCAGGGCGTTGGCGCGCACCCCGTGGTCGCCGGGATACGTGACGACTTGGTCGACCCCGGCTGGCGCGCACGTGGTGCCATCGGCTTTGAGCAGCTGAACGCCTTGCAGGAACCGCTGGAGGTCCTCGTCAGGGATGCTCGCCGCGCACAGCAGGCCGAACTCGGGCATCCGCGCGCCCGGCGGCGGGCTCACCCCGGGCGGCGGCAGGGTCGCCAACAGCGACTCGTCGAGCTGGGCGCGCAGGTTGTGCCGGGTGGCGAACCAGGTGAGCGTGCTGGTCGCGGCGATCGCCACCGCGAACACGCACGCGGTGATCAGTGCGATCCGGCTGCGCAGCAACATCCGCCGCCCGCTGTTCACGGCGACCCGCGCAGCACGAAACCCACACCGCGCACGGTGTGCAGCAGGCGCGGGAGGTCGCCCGCCTCGGTTTTCCGCCGCAGGTAACCGATGTAGACGTCGAGGTTGTTGGTGCCGTGGTCGTGCCCCCACACGGTGTGCTTGAGGTGTTGCTTGGTCAGCACCCGTTCCGGCGCGGCGAGGAAAGCGGCCAACAGGTCGAACTCGGTGGGGGTCAAGACGATCTGGTGCCCGGCGCGGACGACCTCGCGGGTGTGCGGGTCCAGCACCAGATCGGCGTACCGCAGGGGCGCGGGCACCGGCACGCGCTGCCGGTTCCGCTTGAGCAGGGCGCGGACGCGGGCCAGCAACTCCTCCAGCGCGAAGGGCTTGACCAGGTAGTCGTCGGCGCCCGCGTCCAGGCCGGTCACCCGGTCGCCGAGCGCGTCGCGCGCGGTGAGCATCAACACCGGTAGCCGCACCCCGGCGGCGCGCAGTCTGCGGCAGGTTTGCAGGCCGTCCAGCCGCGGCATCATCAGGTCCAGCACCGCGAGGTCGGGTCGGGCGGTGTCGATCAACCGCAGCGCTTCGACGCCGTCGGCGGCGGTGACGACCTGGTAGCCCTCGAACTCCAGACCGCGGCGCAGGCTGTCGCGCACATCGGGGTCGTCGTCCACCACGAGCAGCCGCACGCCCGCCACCCCTCGTCTGTCAGCAGAACCCCGTCGGGGGGCGAGGTTACCGCCGTCACCACCGCTGTGAACGCCTCTCACGAATCTCTCAGCCGACGCCAAGGCTGTTCTCACGACTCGATCACCACGCTGAGTGCCGACACGGTGACAACCCGCCGCCGCGCGCGGTATGCCGGAAGGGAGAACGCATGTCGGTCGGCACACCACCCGGGACGACCTCCGCCGCCGACCACCGGACCACGGGGGTGAGGGCCACGGCGACGGTCGACATCATGATCCCCGTCCACAACGAGGAACGCGCCTTACCCGGGTGCGTCGAGGTGCTGCACCGGTTCCTGGCCGAGCAGTTCCCCTTCGACTGGTCCATCGTCGTGGTCGACAACGCCAGCACCGACAACACTTTCGCGCTCGCGCAGGACCTGGCTGGGCGGTACGACCGGGTTCGAGTGGTGCACCTCGACCGCAAGGGTCGGGGCCACGCCCTGCGCGAGGCGTGGGGCGCCAGCACGGCGGCGGTGGTCACGTACATGGACGTCGACCTGTCCACCGGCCTCGACGGGCTGCTACCGCTGGTGGCGCCGTTGGTGAACGGACATTCCGACGTCGCCATCGGGTCCCGCCTGGCACCGGGCTCACGCACCGTGCGCGGACCCAAGCGCGAGTTCGTGTCGCGCAGCTACAACGCGCTGATCAGGCTCTGGCACGGCGCCCGGTTCACCGACGCGCAGTGCGGGTTCAAGGCCGCGCGGGCGGAGGTCGTCCGGCCATTGCTCGAACACGTCCGCGACGATGCTTGGTTCTTCGACACCGAGCTGCTGCTCTTGGCCGAACACAACGGTTTGCGCGTGCACGAGGTACCGGTGGACTGGGTCGAGGACGTGGACAGCCGCGTTGACGTCCTCGCCACCGCCCGCGACGACTTCAAGGGGTTGGTGCGCGTCGCCCGCGCCAAGGCCAACGGCACAGCGCGCGTCGCTGGGCTGCCACAACGGCCCCAGCCGCAGGCCGTGCACCCGGACGCCGTGCTCAGCCGCAGCGCGGGCGGGCTCTCCTGGCAGGTCTTGTCGTTCGCGGTGATCGGCGCGGTGTCGACGCTGGCGAACTTGGCCCTGTACGGGCTGTTCCGGCTGTGGTGGCCGGTGCTGGTCGCCAACCTCGTCGCGCTGGTGATCACCACGCTGTTCAACACCGAGGCCAATCGGCGGTTCACCTTCGCCGCCCGCGAAACGAGTCGGGGCAAGACCCACCTGCAGGGTTTCGTGGTGTTCGGCCTGTACTACGCCTTCACCTCGGCGGCGCTGCTGGTGCTGCCGCTCGTCGTCGCCCACCCGTCCCGCGTGCTGGAGTTGGCTGTGTTGCTTGCTTCTTCGGCGCTGGGCACGGTGGGGCGCTTCCTCTTGTTGCGGAGCTGGGTGTTCCGCGGGAACGACCGAAAGGATCAGGCATGACCGCCGCTATCACGGAAGCGGACTCCCCCACTGTGCCTGCCGAACGCAGGCAGCGATGGCCCGCGCTAGCGCTCGCGGCGATCTGTGTGGCGGCCGGAGCGTTGTACGCGTGGCGGATCGGGGCCGGGCAGATCGGCAACGCCTACTACACCGCGGCCGCGAAGTCGATGACGGCGAGTTTCAGCAACTTCCTGTTCGGCTCGTTCGACCCGGTGGGCGTGGTGACCGTCGACAAGCCGCCGATGGCGTTGTGGCCACAGGCTTTGGCGGTCGCGGTGTTCGGCGCGCACGGCTGGGTGGTGTTGCTGCCACAGGTCGTCGAGGGCGTTGCCGCGGTGTTCCTGCTGCACCGGACCGTGCGGCTGTGGGCGGGTGAGAGGGCGGCCCTGCTCGCCGCGGGGATCTTCGCGCTCACCCCGATCACCGTGGCGATCAACCGCGACAACAACCCCGACACCCTGCTGGTGTTGCTGCTGGTTGCGGCCGCGTACGCCTTCACCCGGTGCGTCCGGGCGGAGTCGAGCGGGGCGCGCACGCGGTGGTTGCTGTGGTGCGCCTTCTTCATCGGCTGCGGGTTCCTCACCAAGATGCTCCAAGCGTGGATCATCGTGCCGGGTGTCGCGCTGGCGTACCTGGTCGGCACGACCGCGCCGGTGCGGCGTCGGGTGCTGGACCTGCTCGCGGCGGGCGGCGTGCTGATCGCGTCCTCGTTCTGGTGGGTGGCGCTGCACGCGTGGTGGCCGGGCTCGAAGCCGTACATCGGCGGCAGTACCGATGGCAGCGCGTGGGATCTGATCATCGGCTACAACGGCCTGAGCCGGGTGTTCGGCGGTGAGGGCCCTGGACCGGGCGGTGGTGGTTTCCAGCCGCCGAGCGGTGTCGAGGTGCCTGGCGGTGGTATGCCCGGTGGTGGGTTCGCGGCCGGGTTCGGTGGGCCGTCTGGCATCACGCGCATGTTCGACGACGCGGTCGGTGGCCAGATCTCGTGGCTGTTGCCGTTGTCGCTGCTGGTTCTGGTGGTCGTCGCGGTGGCTGGTGCGGTCAGGCTGCGGGACGAGGTCCCCGGTGACCCTGCCGAGCGTGCCGGGTGGTTCCTTTGGGGTAGTTGGCTTCTGGTCACCGCGCTGGTGTTCAGCCTCGCGCAAGGGATCTTCCACCCGTACTACACGACGATGCTCGCGCCCGCAGTCGCCGCGATCAGCGCGGTGGGGCTTATGCGGTTCTGGCGTGCTGGGTGGGTGCTGTTGCCGCTGGCTGTTGCGGTCACGGCCGCGTGGACGTTCATCGTGGTGTCGCGCACCCCGTCCTGGCACGGGTGGACGCGGTGGGTGGTGGTGGCTCTCGCGGTGGCAGCTATCGGTGGTCTGGTGGCGGCCAAGCTCGGAGCCGCGGCTTGGGGTCGCCCGGCTTTGGCGATCGGCTTGGTGGCGGTGCTGTTGACGCCCGCGGTGTGGTCGACCGCTGCCGCGGCCGAAGCCAGCGGCAACGGCGTGATCCCCGCCGCGGGTCCACCCGATGCCGGTTTCGGCGGCTTCCCCGGCGCAGGCAGGGGTCCCGGCGCGGGTGGCCTCCCCGGCGGCGCTCAGCCACCTGGATTCCCCGGCTCGGGCCAGTTCCCGGGCGGCGGTCTGCCACCGGGGAACGCCCCGATGCCCGGTGGTCGTGGGGGTCCCAGTGGTCCCGGGGGCGGCGGGATGCCCGGTTTCGGCCGTGCCGACCTCAGCGCCGACCAGCGCCGGGTCCTGGACTACGCCAAGCGCACCGGTCCCGACGCCGAGATCACCCTGGCGGTCAACGGGGGCGCCATGGCCGCGTCGGCGTTCATCATCGGCTCCGACGAGACCGTGATCGGCATGGGCGGCTTCAGCGGCATGGACAACGCCCCGAACACACACCAGCTCGACCAGTGGACCAAGTCAGGCCGATTGCGGTTCGTCCTCAGCGGCTCCGGCAACCAGCGCGGCGGATTCCCGGGCGGTGGTGCCGCCCAGCAGCGGCAGCGGTGGATCGAGCAGAACTGCACGAAGGTCGACCCCGCCACCTATGGCGGCTCAACCGAGTCCGCACCGGCGCAACCAGGTCCGATGGGCCAAGCACAAACCCTCTACGACTGCCGGTCGTGAAGCCCCGGGGGTGAGTCGGGCACCGCTCGGCTCACCCCCGCTCGACTCCCTCGTGTGTCAGCGCCAGAGAACGGCGCGCGGGACGCCGGAGGTGACGGCCGCGTTGCCGAGGATGTGGCCGGAGTTGGTGATGGTGGTAGCGCGGCTGTCCGAGGTGCCCGGGAGGTTGGGCAGGGTGGTGGGGCCGGTGCCGCTGTCCCACACCAGGGCGAACGAGGCGCTGCCCTCGCCGCCGTAGCCGACGGTGGTGCCGGTGCGGTTGTGGTCGAGGGCGATGCTGTACAGGGTGCCGGGAAGGACGCCGAGGTCGGTCATCCGGCCCTGCTGGTCCCACTTGGCGGCGTGCCGGGTGATCAGGTCCGCGGCGTCCGCCCGGCCGACGACGGTCCCGTTGTCGGCGATGGAGCCCGCCCACCCGCTGGGGCCGCCGAGGGTGGGCAGCTCGGTCACGGCGCCGTCGCGGGTCCAGCGGGCCGGGCGGCCGTTCGACTGTCCTGTTGCGACACCGTAGCGGTTGACGTCGGTGATGGTGTCGTTGCTCCCGCCCAGGCTGGTCAGCACGGTCGCGCGGCCCGCGGTGCTCCAGACGACAGCTCGGGTGCCTGTGTCCGCCGAGTAGGCGCCGCCGTAGACGATGCCGGTGTCGTTGACGCCGACGACCCAGTGCCTTGTGCTCCCCGGCACGGCGTCGAGCGCGGTGGCGCGGTTGTCGCGGTCCCAGCGGACGGCCAGTCGCAGGTTCGGGTCGGCGGTGCCGGAGTTGCCGCCGATGGTGCCGTCAGCGCCGATGGCCGTCGCGTCGCTGTCAGTGCCGCCGGGGAGCGTGCCGAGATCGGTGGCACCGCGCCGATCCCACCGCGTCGCGTGCCACTGCCCGGCCGCCGTTTCCGAGCGCCCCACGACAACTCCGCGCGGCCCGATCGCGGTCGCCGACGCCCTGGCCCCGCCTATCGTGCCGAGGTCGACAGCCCGCCCGTCGCGGTCCCACCGCACCGCGCGATGCGCGTCCAGCGACCCCGTCTCGCTGGAGTACCCGACGGCGTTGCCCTGCTCGTCTACGTCGTTGGCGAAGCTCGCCCAATCCCCCGCGACCGGCGGCAACTCGACCACCTGCCAGGTCCGCTGAGCTGCGGCCGCCGCCCCGGGCACCAGCAGCCCGACGAGCAGGAAGGGCATGATCATGATCCGCGTGCGCATCCGTACTTCCCCCTGGTAGCCGTGTGCGAGCCACCAGGGTGTCGCAGGGGTGAGCGGCGGCACCAGGGTCCAGAGGTCACCTCGTTCGGTTCCCGCCGCACGGGATTGGGAGGATGGCTCCATGGCCACGGCTGACGACCTCGAGACCGCGATCGACTCGCAATGGGACTGGGTCGCGGAACACACCCGCAAGTACATCGACTCCGGCGGTACCGACGGCCACGAGAGCAACGGTGTGCACACCCTCGTGCTGGCCACGACCGGACGCCGGACCGGGGTGGCTCGTCGCAATTGTCTGATCTACGGCATGTCCGGCGACGACTACATCGTCGTCGCCTCCAAGGGCGGCGCCGACAACGACCCGGCCTGGCTGCTGAACCTGCGGTCCGACCCCAGCGTCGGGGTCCAGGTCGGCACCCGCCGCTTCACCGCCCACGCCCGCGTCGCGACCCCGGCCGAACGCGCGACCCTCTGGCCCCGGATGGCGGCCATCTTCCCGCTCTACGAGGAGTACGCGCAGAAGACCACCCGCGAGATCCCCCTCGTCCTGCTCACGCCCCAGTAGGTCCGCCCTGGAAGTCCGCGGGCAGCGGCACTCCGAGGGCGGCGAGGAAACGCGCGGCTTGGTCCTCCACGAAGGTCTCACCCTCGTGGGAGCCGTCGTCCGCCGCGAGCAACCCGGCTATCTCGTCCGCCTTGCCCGCCGTGTCGCCCGCCCCACCGGTGGCCGCCCACCAGGCAGCGAGCCCCGCCGCCTCACGCCGCACGTCCGTCGGCTCGGAGGCTTCGTCCTCACCGAAGTACGCGCGGGGGGTGTGGCCGAGGTAGGCGACCCCCGCCCCCGGCCCGTTCGGGAAGTACCGCACCGAAGCAAGATCACTGTCAAACACATCCAGCGTCAACCACACATCGGGTTGCACGCTGTCGTCCCACTCCTCCCGCGCGTGCCACCGGGAGCCGTCGTAGACGTACCGCCCGAACATGCCCACGACCTACCCCCGACCTGTCGCTGACCTGCGACAACAGGCTAACCGCCCGGCATTCACCGCGCACCTGCGACCGGTCTGGGTCCGTCGCGGAGGTGGGTGACGACCACGAACCCCATTGGCCGCCGCACGACGTCACCGATGTGGATCGCATCGTTGAAGCCACCTGTTAGGACCTCACGATCGGGCCTACGTGTGCCCTTCCCAGCGGTGACCAGCTGTCCCGAGGGGCCTTGGGGTATCACGTTCCGTAGTCAGGACTACCTACCCCGGTGGTCACCGCCGAGGGGTCGGGTGAGAGGTGGGTCGCAGGGGTATCAGGATGGCGTAAAGGACCCGGTCAGGGGCGTCAAGGAGTCGTCAAGTGTCGCTGAACCGGGCGTTTTGCCGTGCACTCTTCCGGCGTCGCGGCCCGTCTGGTGGGTCGCTTGAGGGTGGAAGGGAGCGCGCCATGGCAGATCTTGCCTACGCGTTGCTGCTGATCGGTGTGTTCCTGTTGTTGGCGCTGGCGGTGCGCGGTCTGGAGAGGTTGTGAGTGGCACGGGTGTGGTGGCGAACGTCGTGGGTGGCGTGCTCGCGCTGGTGTTGATCGGCTACCTGTTCGTCGCTCTCGTCAGGCCGGAGAAGTTCTGATGTCCGAGACTGTGGCAGGCCTGTTGCAGGTCGGCCTCCTGATCGTCGCCTTGGCCGTGGTGTATCGGCCGTTCGGTGACTACATGGCCCGCGTTTACACCAGCACCAAGCATTCACGGGTCGAGCGCGCCATCTACCGCACGGCACGCGTCGATCCCGGCTCTGAGCAGCGGTGGGGCACCTACGCGCAAGCCGTGATCGCGTTCTCGTTCGTCGGCGTGGTCGTGCTGTATGTCCTGCAACGGATCCAGTCGGTCCTGCCGTTCGATTTCGGGCGTGGCAACGTGTCGCCGGGGATGGCGTTCAACACCGCGATCAGCTTCGTGACCAACACGAACTGGCAGTCTTACGTCCCCGAGTCCGTCATGGGCCACACCACGCAGATGGTCGGGCTCACGGTCCAGAACTTCTTGTCCGCGGCAGTGGGCATGGCCGTGGCTGTCGCGCTGTTGCGGGGGTTTCTGCGCAGCCAGACCGACCGGCTGGGCAACTTCTGGGTGGACCTCACGCGCGGCACCATCCGGATCCTGTTGCCAGTGGCGGGACTCTTCGCCATCGTGCTGGTCGCCACGGGCGTCGTCATGAGCCTGAAGTCGGGTGTCACTGTGGACGGTCAGACGGTCGCCACGGCGCCGGTCGCGTCGCAGGAGGCGATCAAGGAGTTGGGCACCAACGGCGGTGGCGTCCTGAACGCGAACTCGGCGCACCCGTTCGAGAATCCCAACGGCTGGTCGAACCTGATCGAGATCTTCCTGATCCTGCTCATCCCGGTCTGCCTGACCCGCACGTTCGGCACGATGGTCGGCAACCGCAAGCAGGGCTACGTCCTCCTCGGCGTCATGGGTGTGCTGTGGACGGCGATGCTCGCGGTGATCTGGACGGCCGAGGCGAACGGCCTACGCCCCTTGGAGGGTAAGGAAACCCGGTTCGGCATCCCCTCAAGCGCGCTGTTCGCCAACACCACCACGGCCACCTCCACCGGCGCGGTGAACGCCATGCACGACAGCTTCACCGGCCTGGGTGGCGGCGGCACGTTGCTGAACATGCTGTTCGGCGAGATGACGCCGGGCGGTGTCGGCACCGGCCTCTACAGCATCCTGGTGATGGCGATCATCGCCATGTTCCTCGCCGGGCTCATGGTCGGACGCACCCCGGAGTACCTGGGCAAGAAGCTCGGTCGCCGTGAGGTCGCCGCGGCCGCTGTCTCGATCCTCGCGATGCCCACGGTGATGCTGGTCGGCGCGGGCATCGCGGCGATCCTTCCCGCCACGCAAGGCGCGCTGAACAACCCGGGCTCGCACGGACTCTCGGAGATCCTGTACGCCTACGCCTCGGCCTCGAACAACAACGGCAGCGCGTTCGCGGGCATCACGGTCACCAATGACTGGTTCCAGGCCTCGCTGGGTGTCTGCATGGCGCTGGGCCGGTTCATCCCCATCATCGCGGTGCTGTGCCTGGCCGGGTCTCTCGCCAAGCAGAAGAGGGTTCCCGTGACGGCGGGCACGCTGCCGACCACAGGCCCCCTGTTCGCGACCCTGCTGACCGGGGCGATCGTCCTGGTCGCCGCGTTGACCTTCATCCCCGCCTTAGCCCTCGGTCCCATCGCGGAGGCCCTGCTGTGACCACCACCATCAACCCTCCACAGCGGACTCCTGAAAAGACCCAGGTCTCCGCTGGCATCTTCAGCCCACGACAGCTAGTGGACTCGTTTCCGGACGCGTTGCGCAAGTTCCACCCCCGTCACCAGTTGCGCAACCCGGTCATGTTCGTCGTGTGGGTCGGGTCGATCCTGGTCACGGTGTTCGCCATCGGCGACCCGAGCACCTTCACGATCGCGGTGGCGGTGTGGCTGTGGGCGACCGTCTTGTTCGCCAACCTGGCCGAGGCCGTTGCCGAAGGACGCGGGAAGGCGCAGGCCGACTCGCTGCGCAAGACCAAAAAGGACGCTGTCGCGCGCCTCACGACCGGTGAGACGGTGCCCGGGACCGAGCTGAAGATCGGCGACTTGGTCGTGGTCGAGGCGGGCGAGGTGATCCCCGGCGACGGTGACGTGGTCGAGGGCATCGCCACCGTCGACGAGTCCGCGATCACCGGTGAGTCGGCTCCGGTGATCCGCGAGTCCGGTGGCGACCGGTCGGCGGTGACCGGCGGCACCACCGTGTTGTCGGACCGGATCGTCGTGCAGATCACCACCAAGCCGGGCGAGTCCTTCGTGGACCGGATGATCGCGTTGGTGGAGGGAGCCGAGCGTCAGAAGACGCCGAACGAGATCGCGTTGACGATCCTGCTGTCCACGCTGACGATCATCTTCCTGCTCGCGGTCGTGGCGTTGCAGCCGTTCGCGATCTTCTCCGGCGGTGAGCAGTCGGTGATCGTGCTGACCGCGCTGCTGGTGTGCTTGATCCCGACCACCATCGGCGCCTTGCTCTCGGCGATCGGCATCGCGGGCATGGACCGGCTGGTGCAACGCAACGTCCTTGCCACCTCGGGCAAGGCGGTGGAAGCCGCGGGCGACATCGACACCCTGCTGCTGGACAAGACAGGCACCATCACCTGGGGCAACCGTCGGGCCACCGAGTTCATCCCGGTCGGCGGAGCGTCCTTGGACGCCCTGGTCGACGCGGCCCGGCTGTCCAGCCTCGCCGATGGCACGCCGGAGGGCCGCAGCATCGTCGAGCTGTGCGTGACCGAGTACGGCCGCTCCGCCGAGCCCACCGACCAGGAGAAGGCTGGCGAGTTCGTCCCGTTCACCGCGCAGACCAGGATGAGCGGCATCGACCTCGGCGACCGCCGCGTCCGCAAGGGCGCCGCGAGCGGGTTCGTCCTCACCGACGAGACCCGCCGGGTGGTCGACGAGATCAGCGCCCAGGGCGGGACCCCGCTGGTGGTCTCGGACAACTCCGCCGGGGGCACCAGCACCGTGCTTGGCGTCATCCGGCTGTCTGACGTGGTCAAGCCCGGTATGCGGGACCGCTTCGCCGAACTGCGGGCGATGGGCATCCGCACGGTCATGGTCACCGGCGACAACCCACTGACGGCCAAGGCGATCGCGGACGAGGCCGGGGTGGACGACTACCTCGCCGAGGCGAAGCCCGAGGACAAGATGGCCCTCATCCGCAAGGAGCAGGAAGGCGGCAGGCTGGTCGCGATGACCGGCGACGGCACCAACGACGCCCCCGCCCTGGCCCAAGCCGATGTCGGCGTCGCGATGAACACCGGCACCTCGGCCGCGAAAGAGGCCGGGAACATGGTCGACCTGGACTCCGACCCGACCAAGCTGATCGAGATCGTGGAGATCGGCAAGCAACTGCTGATCACCCGGGGCGCGCTCACCACCTTCAGCGTCGCCAACGACCTGGCCAAGTACTTCGCGATCCTCCCGGCGATGTTCGCCGCGATCTACCCGCAGCTCGGTGGCCTGAACGTCATGGGGTTGCACTCCCCCAACTCGGCGATCCTGTCCGCGGTGGTCTTCAACGCGCTGATCATCGTGGTGCTCATCCCGCTGGCGCTGCGCGGTGTCCGCTACAAGCCCTCCAGCGCGTCGGCGCTGCTGCGGCGCAACCTGCTCATCTACGGCCTCGGCGGCATCGTCACCCCCTTCGCCGGGATCTGGCTCATCGACCTGCTCGTCCGACTCATCCCCGGGATCGGCTGACATGACCACCTTCGGCAAGCAAGCCCTCGCCGGACTCCGCGTCCTACTCGTCCTCACCCTCATCACCGGCGTCCTCTACCCGGCCGCCGTATGGGCCGTCTCCCGACTCCCCGGACTGCAGGCCAACGCCGAGGCCACCAACACCACCCTGGTCGCGGTCACCCGCGAAGGCGACGGCTGGTTCTTCCCCCGACCGTCGGCGGCGACCCTCCCGGCGTCCGGGGGCTCCAACAAGGGCGAGCTGAACGAGGACTACAACGCGGTAGTCGCCGAACGCCGCGCGGAGGTCGCCCAGCGGGAAGGGGTGGCGGAGGACCTCGTGCCCCAAGACGCGGTCACCGCATCGGCCTCGGGACTGGACCCGCACATCAGCGACGCCTACGCGCGACTCCAGGTGCCCAGGGTGGCGCGGGCGAACGGCCTGTCCGAGGACGCGGTCCGCGCGTTGATCATCGAGTGCACCGACGGCCGCGGCCTGGGCATCCTCGGTGAGCCGGGGGTGAACGTCACCGCGCTCAACCGCGCGCTCGAGTCGGCGAGGTGACAGCCTGGGCGGGTCGCCACCCGGCGACCCGCCCGCTCCGGGAGGTGGACACGGTGGACGAGCGCAAACGCGGCGAACTGCGGATCTACCTCGGCGCGGCGCCCGGGGTCGGCAAGACCTTCGCGATGCTGGGCGAGGCGCACCGCCGCCGCGAACGCGGCACCGACGTGGTGGTCGGCCTGGTCGAAACCCACAGCAGGGAGAAGACCGAGCAGCTGGTCGCCGGGCTGGAGGTGCTCCCCCGCGCCCAGGTCCACCACCGCGGTCGTGAGTTCACCGAGATGGACGTCGACGCGCTGCTCGCCCGCGCCCCCGAGGTCGCCGTGGTCGACGAGCTCGCGCACACCAACGTCCCCGGCTCCCGCAACGCCAAGCGCTGGGAGGACGTCGAGGAGCTGCTGGCCGCCGGGATCGACGTGCTGTCCACGGTGAACGTGCAGCACCTGGAGTCGCTCAACGACGTCGTCGCCCGCATCACCGGCGTCGAGCAGCACGAGACCGTCCCCGACGAGGTGGTGCGCCGCGCGGAGCAGGTCGAGCTGGTGGACCTCACCCCGGAGGCGCTGCGGCGGCGGCTCGCGCACGGCAACGTCTACGCGGCCCACAAGATCGACGCCGCGCTGGGCAACTACTTCCGGGTCGGGAACCTGACCGCGCTGCGCGAGCTGGCGCTGCTGTGGGTGGCCGACCAGGTGGACGTCGCGTTGCAGCGCTACCGGGCCGAGCAGCGCATCACCGACACCTGGGAGGCCCGCGAGCGGGTCGTCGTGGCCATCACCGGCGGGCCTGAGAGCGAGACGCTCATCCGGCGGGCCCGGCGGATCGCCGTGCGGGCGGGGGCCGAACTGCTGGTCGTGCACGTCATGCGAGGCGACGGTCTCACCGGTCCGCCCGCAGAGTCGGTGGCGAGGTCGCGCAAGACCACCGAGGACGTCGGCGCGACCTTCCACAGCGTGGTCGGTGACGACGTGCCGAGCGCGCTGCTCGAGTTCGCCCGCGGCGTCAACGCCACCCAGCTCGTCCTCGGCACCTCCCGGCGCTCCCGGTTGGCGCGCGCGGTCGACGAGGGCATCGGGTCGGCCGTCGTGCGCGAGTCCGGGTCGATCGACGTGCACATGGTCACCCACGACGAGGCCCGCCGGGCCCGCCGCTGGCGGGTCGGCAGCAACGCGCTGGCGCGGTCCCGTCGACTGCTGGGCTGGGCGTTGGCGGCGGTCCTGCCCTTCGTGGTCACCGCCATCGGGCTGCTGACCCGCGGCGAGGTGGCGTTCTCCACCGACCTCATCGGGTTCTTCCTCGCCACGGTCATCGTCGCCCTCGTCGGAGGCCTCGGCCCGGCGGTCGGGGCGGCGCTGCTCGGGGCGGGGTTGCTGAACTTCTACTTCACCGAGCCCTACTACAGCCTCGCGGTCAACACCCCGGAGAACCTGGTCACCCTGATCGCGATGCTGATCGTGGCCGTCCTGGTCGCGCTGGTCGTCGACCGGGCGGCACGGCTGGCCGAGCAGGGCGCCCGGACGCGGACCGAGGCTGAACTGCTGGCCTCTTACGCCCGCACGGTGCTCACCAGCGCGCACCCGCTGGACCGGCTGCTGGAGAAGGTCCGGGAGAACTTCGGCCTGGAGTCCGTGGCCCTCCTCGAACGCCGCGACGGCGAGTGGCACCGGGTCGCGTGCGTGGGGCCCCGGCCGTGCGCGGAACCGGACGAGGCCGACGTTCAGGTACCGGTCACCGCTGACGTGCAGCTGGCCATGCGCGGCCGTGCCCTGCCCGCCAGTGACCAGCGCGCGCTGGAGGCCGCCGCCGGGCAGGCGTTGGTCGCGCTGCGGCAACAGCGGCTGGCTCTTGAGACCGCGCAGGCGCGGGCGCGGGCCGAGACCACGGAGCTGAGGACCGCGCTGCTCTCGGCCGTCGGGCACGACCTGCGCACACCGTTGACCTCGATCAAGGCGGCCGTCGGCAGCTTGCGCACGCCGGACCTCGCGTTGTCCGAAGAGGACACCGGGGAACTGCTGGAGACCATCGAGATCTCCGCCGACCGGCTCACCGGCCTGATCGACAACCTGCTCGACTCGTCCCGCCTGGCCACCGGCGCGGTCGCGCCCCGGCTGCGCCCGGTCACCTACGACGAGGCCGTCGCGCGGGCCCTGTCCGGCATCGACGAGCGCGCCCTGCTGGCCGTGGACGTCCCCGAACACCTGCCCCCGGTCACCGCCGACATCGGCCTGCTGGAGCGCGTCGTGGCCAACGTCATCGACAACGCCCTGCGCCACGGCCGCCGCTCCCCCCGCCTCCCGGTCGCCACCGAACCCGAGATCGCCGTCCGTGCCAGCACCTACCGCAACCGCGTCGAACTCCGCATCGTCGACCACGGCCGCGGCCTGCCGAAGAACGCCGCCAGCACGGTCTTCGCCCCCTTCCAACGCCTCAGCGACCGCGACAACGCCCCAGGCATCGGCCTGGGCCTCAGCGTCGCCAAGGGCTTCACCGAAGCCATGGGCGGCACAATCACCGCCGAAGACACCCCCGGCGGCGGCCTCACCATCGTCATCTCCCTCCCGGTGGCCTCTTTGAACGACCCGGCCCAGTGACACCCCCTGACGCCTAACCCTGGATCGCCCCACGTCACTGGACACTTGGAGTCGCTTGTGCCAAGTGCTCGATGGGGTGGACCTGCTTTGTGCGGGGGGACGGCACCATCGCGCTTCTCGCGGCAGGGCCAGACTTTTCGGCCCCTGCTGTGCGGACCTGCCACGGGTGTCGTAGGGGCCCCGCACAACAGGTCCACCCCATCGAGCTTGTCGCATGGCCGCGGATCAGAGGCAATGCCGAAGGCGAACCGTTCACCGGAGGCGGAGGCGGAGGCCCGAATTCCTTGCCCCCAGGATCGCCGATCTCGGCGCGGCGCAGCAAGTTCGAGTCTGTCCGAAATGTCCTGTCGACACCCGCGACACAGTTCCCGGAGTTCTCGGCGTAAGGCGGGTAGCGTCCTGGGCGACTCGGGTGAGCGGCTACCAGGAGGGTCCGTGCGGGCAGCGGAGGGGTCTAGCGGGCGCGATGCCGTGCGGTTGGCGGTGGTGGTGGGGGCTTTGGGGGTGGTGTTCGGGGATATCGGGACCAGTCCGATCTACACCATGCAGACGGTGTTCAACCCGAGTGACCCGCACCCCGTTCCGGTGAACGTCGAGAACGTCTACGGGGTGGTGTCGCTCGTCTTCTGGTCAGTCATGATCATTGTGACCGCCACCTACGTGCTGCTCGCGATGCGGGCCGACAACGACGGTGAGGGCGGCATCATGGCGCTGATCACGCTGCTGCGCCGGTGGAGCGCGCAGCGCGGGAAACGGGCGGCCGCGGTCCTGGCAGGCGTGGGGATCTTCGGCGCGTCGCTGTTCTTCGGCGACAGCATGATCACGCCCGCGATCTCGGTGCTGTCGGCCGTGGAGGGGCTCAAGGTCGTCGACGAGTCCTTCGACTCCCTCGTCGTGCCGATCACGGCGGTGATCATCGTGTTGCTGTTCCTGGTGCAGAAGCGGGGCACCGCCGCGGTCGGCCGGGTGTTCGGGCCGGTGATGATCGCCTGGTTCACCGTCGTCGGCGTGTTCGGGGTGATCGGGATCGCCGGTCACCCGGAGATCCTCAAGGCGCTGTCGCCGACGTACGCCGTCGGTTTCCTCGCCGGGCACTTCGGGATCGCCTTCTTCGCACTGGCCGCGATCGTGCTGGCGGTCACCGGCGCCGAGGCGCTCTACGCCGACATGGGCCACTTCGGCCGCCGGGCGATCACCCGCGGTTGGTTGGCGCTGGTGCTGCCCGCCTGCACCCTCAGCTACCTCGGGCAGGGCGCGTTGATCCTGGACGACCCGGCCAACATCAGCAGCCCGTTCTTCCTGCTCGTCCCCGGCTGGGGGCGGCTGCCGATGGTCCTGCTGGCCACCGCCGCGACCGTGATCGCCTCGCAGGCCGTGATCACGGGCGCGTTCTCGGTGGCCGCGCAGGCCTCCCAGCTCGGCTACCTGCCGCGGCTGCGGATCACCCACACGTCGGAGACCGAGCGCGGCCAGATCTACGTGCCGTGGGTCAACTGGCTGCTGATGGTCTCCGTGCTCACCCTGGTCTTCGCCTTCCGCACCTCCGCGGCGCTGGCGTTCGCCTTCGGCATGGCGGTGACCGGCACGATCACCACCACGACCCTGCTGTTCTTCTACGTCGCCCGGGCCAAGTGGGGCACGCCGAGGTGGGTGCTGGGCACCGGGGCGACCGTGCTGCTGGTGGTGGACGGGCTGTTCCTCGCGGCCAACCTGACCAAGCTCGTGCACGGCGCGTGGCTGCCGCTGCTGATCGGGCTGACCATGTTCACCGTGATGACCACCTGGCAGAAGGGTCGGCAGATCGTCACCGCCGAGCGCGCGCGGCGCGAGGGGTCACTGCGCGAGTTCATCGACGACCTGCGCGAGGGCAGGAAACCGACCCGGCAGGTCGCGGGCACGGCCGTGTTCCTCAACCGGGGCAAGGAGACCACGCCGCTGGCCATGCGCGCGAACGTGGACCACAACCACGTCCGGCACGAGCACGTGGTGATCATGTCGATCGAAACCGACCCGGTGCCGCGGGTGCCCGCCGACCAGCGCATCGTGGTCGACGACCTCGGCTACGGCGACGACGGGATCACCCACGTCACCGCCCGGTTCGGCTACATGGAGACCCCGGACGTGCCCGCCGCGCTGGCCCGCCTGGACCCGACGACCACGGAGAGCAGGCCGGACACCGAGTCGGCGTCCTACTTCCTGTCGAAGATCGAACTGCAGCTCGACGAGGCGCCGACCATGGCCCGCTGGCGCAAACGGCTGTTCATCGCCACCTCCCACATCGCCCCCGACGCGGCGGAGACCTTCGCCCTGCCCCGCGACAACACCGTCGTCATGGGCTCCCACATCCAGGTGTAGGCACCCAACGCTCAGCTTGTGGGCGGGCTCACATCACCCTAAGTGGACAGTTCGTAGGCGTGTCCGGCGCTCAGCACAACCGCTTCGGCGAACGGTCGGCCGATGAGTTGCATGCCGATCGGCAGTCCGGCGCTGTCCTGACCCACTGGCACCGACAGGGCGGGGAGTCCGGTGATGTTGGCTGGAGACGAGAGGCGGACGTAAGTCACCGACACGGTTTCGGTGACGCCGTCGGGCCAGGGCACTTCCTGTTGGTCGACGGGAATCGCCGTCACCGGGGTGGTCGGGGCGGCGATGATGTCGACGGTTTCCAATACGCGGAGCCATTCCTGCCGCATGAGGGTTTGGGCGCGCAGGGCGCGAATGTAGTCCGTCGCCGGAATCAGTTGCCCTGCCTCAAGAAGCAGTCTGATCTCCGGTGTGTAGAGCTCAGGCGTGCTGCGCAATGTCTGTTCGTGGTACGCGGTGGCCTCTGGCCCCATGACGGCCCAGTTGATCGGCAGGACGTAGCGGGTCATCGGGATCTCGACGTCGACCAAGCGGGCGCCGAGTGACTCCAGGCGCGTGATCGCGGCGTGCACAGCCGCTGAGACATCCGGGTGGACGCGGTCGAAGTAGTGGTTACGGGGTATGCCGATGCGCAGACCGGTGATGTCGGAGGACAGGGCGGGTTCGTCGCGGCCGGTGAGGGCGGGCAGCACGAGGGCAACGTCCGCCACCGTGCGGGTGATCGGGCCGACGTGGTCCAGCGACCACGACAGAGGCACAACGCCGTCTCGGGGCACGAGGTCGTAGGTCGGTTTGAGTCCGACGACGCCGTTGAGCGCTGCGGGGACGCGGATGGAGCCGCCGGTGTCGGTGCCCAGGGCGAAGACCGCTGTGCCCGAGGCGACCGCAACAGCAGAACCGCCGCTGGAGCCGCCCGCGATGCGGCTGGGGTCGACCGCGTTGGTGGTTTGGGGCGTGATGAAGCCGTAGGCGAACTCGTGCGTGTGGGTCTTGCCGATGAGGGCCGTGCCTGCCGCGTCCAGGCGCTTCGCAACCGTGCTGTCGGTGGTGGCGACGTGATCAGCGCGCACGCGAGAGCTCGCTGTGGTGGGCAAACCTGCGACGTCGATGAGGTCCTTGATGGCATACGGGATTCCGTGCAGCGGCCCGCGGTAGGTCCCGGCGGCAATCTCGTCAGCGGCCCGGATCGCTGCCGCCCTTGCACGATCGGCGGTGACCGTCGCGTAGGCGCCAAGGCGGGGCTCGACCTCCGCGACCCGAGACAGCACCGAGTCGACCAGCTCGACCGGGGACAGCTCGCGGTCGCGGATGGCTTTGGCGGCAGCCGTGAGGGTCAGGTCAGACGGTCGCATCCGCGCCTCCCGGTCGGTACGGCTCGGTGTCGCCGAGGTCCAGCTCACGCAGAACGGCGGCGAGGTCGTTCATGCGTGAGGCCATGGCGGCGACCTCGGCGTGGCGTTCGGCGGGCAGGGGCAAGCCCGCGAAGGCGGACCACCGCGCCGCCTCCGCCGGGGTGAGATCAGGCACGGATCCTCCTGGGGCCAACGGTTCCCGTCAGCTGATCTTACTGAGCCGGGCCGCGTGTTCGGCCAGTCCAATGGCCATCGTCAGCATGAACCGCCGGAGGTAGGGCGGGAGGAACCAGCGCATCCACCAGCGCGTTCCGTACGTGCCGTGCCACCGGATCCTGGTCCCGCCACCGGGGAGCCCGACCAGATCGACGGCGGCCCGGTAGTCGGTCAGGTGCGGGTTCACGATGCCCTCGTACGCGAACCGCCGCTCGGGGTCGAGGGTGGTGACCCGCTCCTCGGTGACGACCTTGCCGGTGCGGAAGGTGCGCAAGGAACCCTCCGCCCGGGCCTCGTCAACGCGCGACCAAGTCGGCCAGGTCGTGGTGTCCAACAGCAGTGCCCAGACGGTCGCGGGTGGCGCGCTGGACTCGGCAGTGACGTCGTAGGAGTGCCTCATGGTTGGCACGTTAAGGCTGCGGTGGTGCGAACCCCATGCGCGCGATTGCGGTGCCCCGGTCAGGAATTGCGGTATGTCGAGGGGCGTGCGCCGGTGTGTCGCACGAAGGCTGTCGACAGAGCACCAGGACTGGCGAACCCGCACCGCGGTGCGATCTGGGCCAGCGCGAGATCGGTGTCGCGCAGGAGTCCTTTCGCCTCCTCGATCCGCAGCCGGGTCAGGAACCGGTGCGGGGTCTCCCCCGTCGCGGCCCGGAACACGCGGACCAGGTGGAACACCGACAGGTGCACGTGGTCGGCGAGGTCCGCGAGGGTGATCGGATCGGCCAACCGCTCGCGCATGAGCGCGACGACCGCCCGCACACGGGTGTCGTCCCGTGCTGGTTCCGTTCTCTGTGGCCCGTGCCGGGTGAGCAGGTGGGTAGCCAAGAACGCGGCCGCCGACTCGGCGTAGAGGTCGCTCACGACGCTTGAAGAACCGAGCGTGCGGACAGCTTCCACCAGCAGCGGATCACGCTCGGCAGACGCCGCCACGGCTTCGTAGTCCACCGTGCCACCCAACTGCGTCGCGACCGTGTCGAGAGTGTCGCTCGGGATATGCACCTGGATGCTGCGCATCGCCCTGTCGCCGCGGTAACCGCGAACGGTGGCGTGACCCGGGAGATTCACCTGAACCCGACCAGGCACCCACGAATGCCGCACAGCCCGCCCGCCGGACCGCGTCTCCATCTCGGCCCGCCCGGAAACCGGAACCACCAGGTGCAGATCCGCCGTCCCGGGCAACACCATCCCCTCGACCACCGGAACGTGCTCGAACCGCTGCACTAACAACGACCGCCACCCGGCCTCCTCCCAACTGCAGAACGTCCGCCGCACATACCGATCCATGTCGAACCCGACGAACGGCTGGAGGTCGAACCGAGTGGAGTCGAACACCATGATCCCGAGGCTACGTCCGGTCCACCCGGTCGCGTATTCGGTGTATTCAGCGCCGGGCATGAGCCGGAAGCACACCACGCGCGGACGCGGCTTGAGAGACTTCAGCTGGATCGCGTCCCGGGCGCTGGATGTCGTCGGTCCGGTTCGGCGCTGGGTATCCGTCGGCCGTTCGGGGTCACAGCGTGATCGGGCGCTGGTTGGGTACTCCACGGGCATGTTTCCTGTGGAGAACCTGCGCGACTGGACCGGCCTCGACGTGATCGACGCGGAGTCGAAGAAGATCGGGACGCTCGAGGCGGTGTACGTGGACACGCTCACCGACGAGCCGTTGTTCGTCACTGTGCAGTTCGGGCTGGTCACGCGGCACCTGGCGTTCGTGCCGGTGGACGGGGCGACGGTGACGCCCAAGGCGGTGCGGGTGCGGTACCCGAAGGAGCAGGTGCGCGACGCGCCCCAGATCCCGACCGATGGGGAGCTCGCGGCGGCGGATGAGCCCAAGGTGTTCGCGCACTACCACCTCGACTACGGCACGCGACCCGAGCGCAGGCTCGCCCGGCGGTGATGTCAGGGCGGTGATGTCAGGGCGGTGATGTCAGGGCGGTGATGTCAGGGCGGCAATGTCAGGGCGGGGATCTACCATCGCGCCGTGGCGGAGAAGCTGAGATCGCGACGGGCCGCCACGGCGGTGGTCATGATCGGGTTGGTGTTGTTGTTCGGGTACTTGACCGTCCGGGAGACCTCGATCGAGGCGGCTCGGGGCTGCCCGGACACCTGTCTGACCCGGGAGACGGCGACTGTCGTCGACACCGAGTACTACCCGGGTGGCGAGCACGGCGGCAGCGGGTCCACCATCACGATCGAGCTCGCCTCGGGTGACCGCCACGAAGTCTCGGGCACCGGTGGCGTGGGCTCGCGGGTCGAGGTGGACACGTGGGACGGCGTGCTCGTCCGGGTCGGGGACGCGTGGGTCGACCAGGGGTGGGCGACCCCGGTGGGGCGGTTCTTCGCGGTGCCGCCGTTGTTCGCGGTGCTGGTGTTCGCGTTGTTCTCACTCGCGGGGCGACCGGTGCTGGGCGTCGGTGCGGCCGCGCTGGGGGGTGTCTTGGCCGTTGTGGCCATCGTGACCCGGGTGCTGCCGTGGTGGCCGCCGGTGGCGCTGGGGGTCGTGGCGTTGTTGCTGTTCAAGCCGAGGCGGGCGTGAGCTGCTGACTGTCAGTGGTCACAGGTAGCGTCCGTGTCGTGAACGTTGAGGAGCGCATCCGGGAGCTCGCGGACCAGGTCGTGGTCCTGCGGGACGCCTACTACCGGGGGTCACCGCTGGTGGCCGACGCCGAGTACGACCTGGTCGAGGACGAACTGCGGAAGTTGATCGCGGACAACCCCGGGCTGGCGCCGGACCCGAACCCGTTGGACCAGGTGGGGGCGCCCGCGGTGCTGCACGCGCCGGTGCGGCACTCGCGGCCGATGCTGTCGCTGGAGAAGGCGACGACGGCGGAGCAGGTGGCGGCGTTCTTCGGGCGGTTCCCGGGGCAGTCGGTGGTGGTGATGCCGAAGCTGGACGGGTTGTCGCTGGCGCTGGTGTACGAGGACGGGTGGTTGGCGCGGGCGGTCACCCGCGGTGACGGGACGACCGGGGACGACGTCACCCCGCTAGTGCGGGCGTTGGCCGACGGGGTGCCGGACCGGGTCGACGCGCCGGGGCGGGTGGAGGTGCGGGGTGAGGCGGTGATGCTGCGCTCGACCTTCACCGCGTACAACCAGGCGCACCCCGACAAGCCGCTGATCAACCCGCGCAACGCGGCGGCGGGCACCCTGCGGGCCAAGGACCCGGCGACCGTCGCGGGCCGGGAGCTGTTCTTCTTCGCCTTCGACCTCGACACCTCCGCCCCCGACAGCGCCGACGCCGACCTCGAGCAGGGCCTGCGCACCCTCGGGTTCAGCGTGGCCGACATGCGGCACTGCCAGGACGCGGAGGCCGCCAGCGAGGTGATCGCCGGGATCGAGCAGCGGCGCGACAAGCTCGACTACGACCTCGACGGGGCGGTGCTGCGGCTGGCCGACCGCGTCGCCTACGCGGCGGCCGGGACCAGGTCGAGCTCCCCGCGCGGGGCGCTGGCGTACAAGTTCGCCGCCGAGGAGCGCACCACGGTGCTCTCCGACGTGGTCTGGGACGTGGGCAAGACCGGCAAGATCGCCCCGGTCGCCCACCTGGAGCCGGTGTTCGTCGGCGGCACCACCGTCACCCGCGCCACCCTGGCCAACCAGGAGGTCATCAAGGCGCGCGGCATCAAGATCGGCGACACCGTCCTGGTCCGCCGGGCCGGTGACGTGATCCCGTTCGTCGCGGGAGTGCTCGACGAGGCCGCCCGCACCGGCGCCGAACGCGACATCGTGCCGCCGTCGGTGTGCCCGTCGTGCGGGCAGGGGTTGACCGAACAGGGCAACAGCCGGGAGCTGTTCTGCACCAACGTCGCCTGCCCCGCGCAGACCGTGCGCAGGCTGATCCACTGGGCCTCGCGGGCCGCGGCCGACATCGACGCGATCGGTCAGGTGTGGATCGAACGGCTGGCCGAGGCGGGCCTGCTGGAGAACCCGTCGGACTTCTACACCCTCACCAGGGAGCAACTGCTGGAGTTCGACCGGGTCGGTGAGGTCTCCGCCACCCGCATGATCGACTCCATCGCCACCAGCCGCGGGGTCGGCCTGCGCCGGGCCCTCATCGGCCTGGCGATCCCGATGGCGTCGGAGGGCACCGCCACCCGCCTGTGCCGCGCGGGCTTCGGCTCCCTCGAGGACGTCGCCGACGCGGGCGAGGAACGCCTGGTCGCGGTGGAGGACATCGGTCCCAAGGTCGCCGCGTCGCTGATCGAGCACCTGGGCAGGCTCCGCCCCGAACTGGACCGCCTGCGCGAGCGCGGCGTCTCCCTGGACGTGCGCGACGAGGACCTCCCCCCGGTGATCGCCTCCGATGCGCCGCTGGCGGGCAAGACCGTGGTGATCACCGGTTCGCTCAACGACCCCCGCTCCGGCGAGAAGGTCCCCCGGCCCACCTTCCAGCGCCTCTGCGAGAAGGCGGGCGCGACCACCGCGACCTCCGTTTCGGCCAGCACCGACCTCCTCATCACCGGGGCCGATGTCGGCGCGAGCAAACTCACCAAGGCCGAGAAGCACGAGGTTGAGGTCGTGGACCAGGGCGAGATCTGGCAGCTGCTCATCGCGGCCAAGATCGTGTGACGAGCCCCTGACGCGCCCGGCGGGTTTCCTCGCCGGGCGCGTCAGGGGTGGCGTGCGATCACGCGGAGGGTTCCGCCATGGCGACCGCGATCTTGCGTGGGCCGGTGAACGGTTCTCTGCCGTGCGCGGCGGCCATGTTGTCGACGACCAGCAGGTCGTCGCGCTGGTAGTCGAACCGGGTGGACGCGGCGCGGTAGCACTGTCGTAGGTGGTCGACGACGTCGTCGGGGATGACGCTGCCGTCGCCGTAGTAGGAGTTGTTGGGGAAGCCATCTGGGCCGTAGATGTCGGCGATGACCTCTCGGAGTTCGGCGGAGAGGCTGCTCTCGTGGAAGATGACGATGTGGTTGAACCACACCGGTAGCCCGGTCACCGGGTGCTTGTGCACGGCGTCGCGCACCGCGCGGGTGCGCAGCCCATCAGGCCCCACCCACTCCGGGGTGATGCCGCCCGCGGCGCACTGGCGCTCGACCTCGGCACGGTCCTCGGTACCGAACGCGGTCCACCACCGCAGACCGACATCCTCACCGTAGTTGCGCACCACCATCCACCGACGCCGCTCGAACTCCGCCCGCACATCCGGATCAATACGCTCATAGACCTCACGAATAGACGCCAACGGCGTGGCACCCTCGGTCAACGGCGGCTCGACGCAGTGGAAGAACAGCGTCAGAGGCCACTTCGACTGGTAGGACATCTCGGTGTGCAGGGGAATCTCGGCCTGGGCGGGATACGACGTCGACGTGTAAACGTTGCCCTTGATCACACTGCGCGGCGACGACTGCTCGGTGTAGGAGAGTGGTTCGCCCGCTAGCGCCCGTACTGCGGCGGCCAGCCCGTCGGCACCGCCGATGTCGAAGCCGCGCAGCAGCAGCGCACCGTGCTCGACGAGCTTGGCCCGCAGGGCCGCGCGGTCGCGGGTGATCCGCTCGACGACGGGACCGTCGCCCTGGATGGTGTGCGCCAGGGTCCTCGTGTGGGCCAAAGTCATCTCAAGTCTCCTCTGTGGGCGGTCGGGGCGCGGGCGGTGTCGCCGCCCGCGCGCGGGTCAGCGGGTCGAGGCCATCCGGTCGCGGAGGCTGCGCGGGCGCATGTCGGTCCACACCAGGTCGATGTGGGCGAGGCAGTCCTCCTGGGTGCCGGTGGTGCCGTCGGCGCGCCACCCCGCGGGCAGGTCGCGGTCCACGGGCCACAGGGAGTACTGCTCCTCGTCGTTGAGGACGACCTGGAAGGTGCCGGTGCTGTCGAACATCGTGGTGCCTCTCGGTTCGGTGCGGGGTCGCTGCTCAGTGGACGTCGGCCAGGTCGGCCATCAGGAGGTGCTCGATGCGGGCCGCCAGGTCCCGCACCGTGGGGTACTCGAAGATCAACTTGATCGGCAGGTCCAGCTCGTAGGCCTGGCGCAGCCTGCTCAAGACCCGGACCGCGACCAGCGAGTGGCCGCCCGCGTCGAGGAAGTCGCGCTCGACGCTGACCCGGTCCAGGCCCAGGACGGCGCACCAGATCGCCGCGACGGTCTCCTCGGTGGTGGTGCTCGGCTCGACGTGCGGGCCCGCGTCCGGCTCGGGTTCGGGTGCGAGCGCGGCGAGGGCCTTGCGGTCGACCTTGCCGCTGGCCAGCAGCGGGAGCGCGGCCACGAAGGTGATGGAGCTGGGGATCGCGTAGCTGGTCAGCTGCTCGGCCAGGAATTCGCGCAGCTCGGAGCCACTCACCCCGGGCACGGAGCCGACGACGTAGGCGGAGAGCTGTTTGCCGCCTGCGAGCGCCGGGACCGCCACGACGGCGGCGGCGAGCACGGCGGGGTGGGTCAGCAGCGCGGCCTCCACCTCCCCCAGCTCCACGCGGACACCGCGGATCTTCACCTGGTTGTCCACCCGGCCGAGGAACACGATCGACCCGTCGGCCCGGCGCAGGGCGCGGTCGCCGGTGCGGTAGACCCGAGCGCCGCCGGGGGCCGGGACGAACGCGAGCGCGGTGCGCCGGGGGTCACCGAGGTAGCCGCGGGCGAGGCCGTCGCCGCCGATGCACAGCTCGCCGACCGCACCGGTGGGCGTCTCGCCCAGCAGCGGGTCGCACACCCGCACCTGGCACCAGTCCATGGCGGTCCCGATCGGCACGCTCTCGTCGGCGGAGAGGCCGTCCTCGACGCGCACGAGGTGGTGGGTCGAGTCGATCGACGCCTCGGTCACGCCCCAGGTGTTGTCCAGGCTCACCGCGTCGCCGAAGCGGGCGGTGAACCGCCGCGCGGTGATCGGCCGCAGGGCCTCGCCGCTGCTCAGCGCCGAGCGCAACGCGCTCAGCCCGGCCAGGTCGGCGTCGGTGAGCGCGTCGAGGAACAGGTCCAGCACGCTCGGCACGAATTGCAGGTGCACGGCCCGGTAGCGGATGGCGGCGTCGATGATGGCCCGCGGGTCGCGGTGCGCGCCCGGCTCCAGGACCGCGACCCGGCCACCGTGCGCGAGCGGCCAGAACAGCTCCACCGCCGCGTCGTCGAAGGTGAGCGTGGTCTTGTGCAGGACGGTCTCGCCGACCGCCAGGTGGTGCCGGTCCTGCATCCACCGCATCCGGTTGATCCAGCCGACGTGCGGGCAGCCGACGCCCTTCGGCCTGCCGGTCGACCCGGAGGTGCAGTAGACCGCGGCCAGGTTGTCGCCGGACGTGCGCGCGGTCACCGGCTCCGCGGACCCGGTGGCGGAGACGAGCACCGCCCGCTGCCCCAGGGCGACCAAGCGGTCCACAGAGGACTTCTGGGTGATGGTGATCGTCGCGCCCGCGATGTCGAGGGTGTCGAGCACCCGCTGGTCCGGCGAGTCCGGCTCGACGGGAACGTAGGCGCCGCCCGCCTTGAGCACGGCCAGGACGGCCACGACCAGGTCGGCCGAGCGGTCCATCACGACGCCCACCCGGGTCTCGGGCCCCACGCCGAGCCCGACGAGGCGGGCCGCGGTGGCGTTGGCCCGCTCGTCGAGCTCGCGGTAAGTCAACTCCCGCTCGGCGTCGACGACGGCCCGCGCGTGCGGGGTGCGCGCCGCCTGCTCGGCGATGAGCCGGTCCAACGTGGTCATGCGGAACTCCTTCGCTAGCGGTCGGTCTGGCGGGCAACGGCTCAACTGGCGGCGGTCATGGGCAGGTCTTCGGGCGCAGCACCGTCGAAAGCGGCGCCGTCGAGGGCAGCGCCGTCGAACCCGGCGGCGGGGAAACCGGGGACATCGGGTAGTCCGACACCGAGCACGTCGGGGCCGTAGCTCGCCAGTAGCCACTCGTCGTCGTAGACCGACCGCAGGTAGCGCTCGCCGAGGTCGGGCGCGATGGCCACGGCGGTCCCCCGCCGGTCGGGGTGCGCGGCGAGCCAGCTGAGCGCGCCTGCCAGCACGGTTCCGGTCGAGCCGCCCAGCAGGAATCCGTGCCCGGCCAGTGCCCGGCAGGTGCGCACGGTCTCGGCCTCGTCGACGAGCACGACGTCGTCCACGTAGGACTTGTCGAGCAGCGGTGGCCGGAACCCCATGCCGAGGCCGGGGATCAGCCTGCGCCCGGGTGGCCCGCCGAAGCTGACCGAACCCCGGGTGTCGACGGCGACGACCGTCGCGCCGCTGCCGGTGTCGCGCAGGTGCCTGGCGCAGCCCATCAGGGTCCCGGTGGTGCCAGCGCCGACGAACAGCAGGTCCAGGTCGGGGAACCGGCGCAGGATCGCCGGTGCGGTGCGCCGGTAGTGCGCGGTCCAGTTCGCCGGGTTGGCGTACTGGTTGGTCCACACGTAGCGGTCGTCGGCGGCCAGCAGCTCGCGGATGAGCGCCACCCGCGCGCCGACGAGGCCGCCGGTCGGGTGCGGGGTGGTCACGACGTGGACGGTGGCGCCGAGCGCCCGCATCAGCGCGACGGTCGTCGGGTTGCAGCGGCTGTCGGTGACGCAGACGAACCCGAGACCGCGGTTGGCCGCGACGGTGCTGAGCGCGACGCCGAGGTTGCCGGAGGAGGACTCGACCAGGATCGACCCGGGGGTGAGCGCGCCGCTGCGCTCGGCCCGGTCGACCATCTCGGCGGCGACCTTCAGCTTGACCGAACCGCCGAAGTTGAAGCCCTCGCACTTGAGGTACAGGCCGCGGTGGAAGGTGGCGCCGAGGTCGATGAAGAGGTCGTCCTCCACGTACTGGTGCGGTCCGGTGATGATCGGCATGACTGGTCGAACCTCCCGTTGGCGCGCGCGAGCGCTCAGCCGTGCCTGCGCAGGTCGTGGAAGAAGTCGTCGACGCCGACGGCGCCGCCCGCCAGCCGCGCGCGGTCGTGGACGAACTTGGCGACCGCGAGGTCGAGCACGCCGAGCCCGAACGGGGAGAACACGATCGTGCCGGTGGCCGGTGGCGTGAGAGCGCCGGTCAGCACGTCGTACAGGGTCCCGGCCACGAAGTCGCGGTTGCCGGTCTCCTGCTCGGTGAGGTGCACCGAGGTCTCGGCGCGCAGGCAGTGGTCGACGTCGTCGACGAGGTTGGTGGCCGAGCGGATCACCGAGGGCGACAGGTCGCGCAGCGACACGTGCAGCACCAGCGGTCCGTGGTCGAACCACTCGGGCGCCTCGACGTGCGGGGTGGCCGCGACGGTGGCGAACACGATGAGGTCGCTGCCGCGGATCAGGCTCTCGGCGTCGCTGTGCACCTCGACGGCGGTGCCGTCGCGCTCGACGCGCTCGCGCAGCCCCTCGGCGTGCGCGGTGGACAGGTCGTGGACGCCGATGCGCTCGAACTCCCAGCCGTCCTCGACCAGGTACTCGTAGACGTAGCGGCTGATCAGGCCCGCACCGACGATGCCGAGCCTCCGGGGCCGCCGGTCGGCACCGGTGAGCACCCTGGCCGCGAGCGCGGCGGAGGCGGCCGTCCTGGCGGCGCTGATGATGGAGGCCTCCAGGCAGGCGATCGGGTACCCGGTGCGCTGGTCGTTGAGGATCATCACCGCCGAGGCGCGCGGGATCCCGTCGGCCACGTTCCCCGGGAAGCTGGAGATCCACTTGATCCCGTCCACCCCGATCGAGCCGCCCGCCGAGGCGGGCAGCGCGATGATGCGCGAGGTCGGCCGCTCGGGGAAGCGCAGGAAGTAGGACGGCGGGTTCACCGTCTCGCCCGCCCCGTGGGTGCGGTAGGCCCGCTCGACGACGTCGATCACCTCGCGCCGCGCCCCCTCGAGCACGCGGTGCACCACGGCACCGGGCACGACGGTGAACGACGGCACCAGCCCGGTGGCCGGTCCGGCCGCGTCCACATCCGTCACAGCGATGGTCATCTGCAGCTCCGTCTCTGGGATCGGTCGACGCACCGATGACACCGGGTTCCGGTTTCACGCCGCTTTCGCCGCGCCATCACCGGCCCGGGGCGGCCCCGGGGTCGCGCCGATGGCACGGCGATACCGGGCCGGTGTCGGCTGTGTGCAGCCAAACAGGCTCGAGGGAAGGACAGCGGATGGCCGAGCAGAGACTCGTGCTCCTGGGGGTCGCGGCGAGCGACGCGCACGCCGTGGCCAACCGGCTCATCGCCATGCACCTGCGGCAGGCGGGCTTCGAGGTGGTCAACCTCGGCACCTGCACGCCGCTGCCGGAGTTCGCCGCGGCGTTGCGCCTGCACCCCGGCGCGGAGGCGGTGCTGATCGGCAGCCTCAACGGCCACGCCCACGCCGACCTGCGCGAACTGCCCGACCTGCGGGCCAAGGGTGAGCTGCGCCGCCCGGTGATCGTCGGCGGCAACCTGGCGGTGGGCCAGGCATCGGCGGCCGAGGCCGAGCGGCGCCTGCTCGACCTCGGTGTCGACCACGTCCTGCGGGACGCGGTCGAGCTGGTGCCGCTGCTGGACTCGCTGCGCGCGAAAGTGGCGGTGTAGTCGTGTCCGCGCCCAGCGTTGTGGACTTCCCGATGGCGGTGAGCCCGGCCGCGGCCGCGGCGCTGCCGCCCTGGCCGGAGGTGGTGCGGTGGCTGCGCGCCCCCGAGCGGCGGCATGCGGCGGACGTGCTGCGCGCCACCCGGCGGCCGTTCGTGCAACCGCGCTGCGGCGTCGGTGACCACGACCGGATGCTGGAGTTGCTCGGCGCGCTGGAGCAGGCGGGTCCCGGGCTGCTGTCGGTGACCATCGACTCGCACACCCGGCTCGGCCGGTTCGACACGGCGGCGCGGGTGCTGCGCGAACGGCCCGCCGACCTCAACGGCTACCCGCTGCCCGCGCACGGCTGGGAACGGGGCCGGGACCTGGTCGCGGCGGTCGGTGTCCCGCTGGAGGTCCGGCACGGGTCACCGGAGGCGCGCGACCTGTTCGCCTACACGCTGGCGTCCGGGATCACCTCGTTCGAGGGCGGCGGCATCGGCTACAACCTGCCGTACTGCAAGGACGTGCCGCTGCGCGACTCGCTGGAGTCGTGGCGCGAGATCGACACCGCGTGCGGCGAGCTCGCCGCCGAGGGCGTCCTGGTGGACCGGGAGTTCTTCGGCACGCTGACCGGTGTCCTGATGCCGCCGTCGACGAGCCTGGCGTGCGCGTTGCTGGAGGCGCGGCTCGCGGCGGACGCCGGCGTGCGGTGCCTGTCCATCGCCTACCCGCAGAGCGGTGAGGTCTACCAGGACACCGCCGCGCTGCGGGCGATCACCGCCCTGGCCGCGCGCTACCTGCCCGCCCACGTCGAGGTGCACGTGGTGCTGCACGAGTTCATGGGCGTGTTCCCGCGGTGCCCGGGGTGCGCGGAGGCGCTGATCCTGTTCGGCGCGCTCACCGCGCGACTGGGCGGCGCGGCCAAGGTGATCAACAAGACCACGCAGGAGGCCAGCGGGATCCCGACCGCGGCGGCCAACGCGCGCGGTATCCGCTCCGCGCAGTTGGGGCTCTCGCCGCTGCTGGACTTCATCGCGCTCGACGAGGGGCTCATCGCCGAGGAGTGCGGGTGGATCCAGCGCGAGGTGGCTGAGTTGCTCGACCCCGTACTCGAGGGCGGGGATCCCTTGTCGCGCATCGTGTCCGCGTTCGCCCGGGGCACGCTCGACGTGCCGTTCAGCGCGAGCGTGCACGCGAGGGGGTCGGTCGTGCCGGGGCGCGACGCCCGGGGCGCGGTCCGCTACCGCGACTTCGGGGGCCTGCCGTTCTCCCCCGCCGTGCGCGCGCACAACGACAGCCACCTGCGGCG
Organism: Actinokineospora diospyrosa; assembly: GCF_024171925.1. Lineage (GTDB taxonomy): Bacteria > Actinomycetota > Actinomycetes > Mycobacteriales > Pseudonocardiaceae > Actinokineospora > Actinokineospora diospyrosa. Next base: position 451,922 of record NZ_JAMTCO010000008.1, read on the forward strand.
CGGGCGACCCGACCTGCTCGCGGTGCTCTCCGCCGACATCAACCACTTCGCCGCGGGCCGCTCGTGCGAGCGCTGCGCCGCGGACCCGACCTGGAGGGCATGACCATGCTCGGAGTGCTCGGCGGCATGGGGCCCGCCGCCACCGTGGACTTCCTGGACAAGCTGGTCCGGGCGACCGGGGCCGAACGCGACCAGGACCACGTGCCCGTGGTGGTCTGGAACGACCCGAGGGTGCCCGACCGCACCGACGCCCTGTGCAACGGCGGCCCCGACCCGACCGCGGCGATGGTCACCGGCGCGAACGCCCTGCTGGCGATGGGCGCCTCGGCGTTGGTCGCCATCTGCAACACCGCGCACCTGTTCCTGCCCGGGGTCACCCGGGCCACCGGGGCGCACTTCCTGAGCATGATCGACGCGACGGTCGACGAGGTGGGCGCGATGCTGCCGCCCGGCCTGCCGGTCGGCCTCGTCGCGGGCACGGCCACCGCGACCAGCGATCTCTACGCCCGGCCGCTCGCCGCCGCGGGCCACCCGCTGGTGCTGCCGCACCCGGCCGACCAAGCCGAGGTGATGGCCCTGATCCGCGCGGTCAAGGCGGGCGACGTGTCGACGAACACCGTCGACCGCCTGCGCCGGGTGGTGGCGCGGCTGCGCGCGGCGGGCGCCGGTGCGGTGATCGCGGGCTGCACCGAACTCCCCATCGTGTTCGCCAAGGACCCGCGCCCGGCCCTGCCGGTGATCGACCCGACCGCGGCCCTCGCCCGACTCGCCGCCCGCGTCTTCGGCCCCGCCCGACTCGCGGCGGCCTGATCACCGCGGCTCCCGCCGAACCGCCGAGGAATCCCGTCAACCCAGCCTCAATTCACCGTCCACTCGCGACACCCAGGACCCCGGAAGGCCGCCATGTCAACACCCACGATGTCCCCCGCTGCGCGCGCCGCGCTGCAAGCGCGGTTGCGCGCGGCGAGCAGGCGCGCCGGTGCGGCGAACGAGTCCATCCCGCGTGTTCCGGCGGCCACCGGCCCCGCTGTGCTGTCCGAGCAGCAGCGGTGGGTGTGGACGGCGGATCGGCTGGCCGCGGGGGTTCCGCTCTACAACATCCCGCGGGCCCTGCGGATCCGCGGTCGGCTAGACCCGGCCGCGGTGACCGCCGCTGTGCGCGCGGTCCTCGAGCGGCACCACGTGTTGCGCACCGTGTACCGCGAGACCGACAGCGCGCCCGAACCCGTTCTGCTCGACGGTGCCGACATGCGGGTGTCTGTTGTGGACTTCAGCGACCTGCCCGTGCGGGAACGGGACGAGCGCGCGCTGGCCTATGCCGCGGCGCAGGCCGCGCAGCCGTTCGACCTCAGCACTGACATCCCGGTCCGGATGTCGTTGGTGCGCTGCGCCGACGACGACTGGTACCTGGTCACCGTGCTGCACCACATCGCCGTCGACGCCGCGTCGCTCAGCGTGTTCTGGCAGGAGTTCGGGACCGCGTACCGGGCGGCCACCACCGGTGACGCCGCGGTGTTCGCGCCGCTGCCGAGCCAGTACGCGGACTACGCGGCCTGGCAGCGCGACGCGCTGGCGGGCTCAGCTGCCGAGGCGGACATCGCGTACTGGCGCGAGCGGCTCGCGGCACCCACTCCCCTGCGGTTGCCGACCGACCACCCGCGCCCCGCCGTGCGGTCGGGTGCGGGCACCCGGCTGCCGTTCCCGTTCCCCGCGGCGACCGCGCGGGCGGTGCGGGAGTTCTGCGCCACGCACCGGGTGACCCCGTACGCGGTGCTGATGGCGGCGTTCACCGCGGCCAACGCGCGGTGGACCGGGCAGGACGACATCGCCGTCGGCACGCCGATCGCACTACGGCCACGGGTGGACTTCGAGCCGCTGATCGGGTTGTTCGTCAACACCTCTGTGCTGCGCGCGGACGTGGGCGATGACCCGTCGTTCCTGGCGCTGGTGGACCGGGTCCGGGAGAGCACGTTCGAGGCCTACGACCACCAGGGGGTGCCGTTCACCCGCCTCGTGCAGGAACTGCGGCCGGTGCGCGACACCTCGCGCAACCCGCTGTTCGACGTGCTGTTCACCGTGCAGGGGGAATCCGATACCGCGCTGGTCGCACCGGGTCTGTCGTGCGCCGAGATCGCGCTGGAGAGCTCAACGGCCAAAGTGGACCTCGCGCTGACCATCACCAACGGGGCTGACCTGTCGGGCACGATCGAGTACGACTCCGCGCTGTTCACCGAGGGAACCGCGCGCCGACTCGCGGGCGGTTACCTGCGGCTGCTCGACAACGCGCTCTCCCGGCCGGGCAGCCGGATCAGCGAGCTGGCCGTGCTCACCGAGGACGACGAGGCGGACCTGGCCGCGCGCAACCGAACCACCCGGCCGTACGACAGCTCGGCGACCATCCCAGAACTGTTCAGCGCCATGGCCCGCAGGCAACCCACCGCTGCCGCGGTGCGCTGCGGCAGCGAGCTGCTGTCCTACGGCGAGCTGGACGCGGCATCCGATGAGGTCGCCGCCGTCTTGCGCGGCCGAAGGGTCGGACCTGGCACTCGGGTGGCGCTGTACGTCGAGCGCGGCTGTTCGATGCTCGTCGCGATGCTCGGCGTGCTCAAGTCAGGAGCCGCCTACGTCCCGGTGGACCCGAGGTACCCCACGACTCGCGTGCGCCACATCCTGGACGACGCCCGCGTCGACCTCCTGGTGACCACAACGGACCTGCTCGGCCAGGCGGATCTGCCGGCAGGCGTCACACCACTGTGCGTGGACGCATTGCCCAGCGCGGACACAACCGGCGCGGACACCACAGATCCGGTGCCGCCGCGCGCGGACGACCTGGCGTACGTGATCTACACCTCCGGCTCGACCGGCCGCCCCAAGGGCGTGATGGTGGCGCACCGGGGCGTGCTGAACCTGTCCGCGTCGATGATCCGCGACCTGCGCGTCGGCCCCGGCGACACGGTGGCGGCACTGGCCTCCTACGCGTTCGACATGTCCATCCCGGAGCTGATCACCCCGCTGCTGGCGGGGGCCACGATCGCCGTCGTCACCCGCGACACCGCCGTCGACCCGGCCGCCCTCGCCGCCCTGGTCGAGGACGCGGGCGTCACGGTCATGCAGGCGACCCCGACGACGTGGCGGATGCTGCTGGACACCGGGTGGACCGCGCCGCGGCTGCGGGCGGTCGCGGGCGCTGAGGCCGTGCCCGCGGTGCTCGCCGCCGAGCTGACCGGCGCCGTCGCCGAACTGTGGAACTACTACGGCCCCACCGAGACCACGGTCTGGTCGGTGCGCGCCGCGATCAGCGATGTCGCTGTAGACCGGCCGCTGCCGATCGGCACCCCGCTGGACAACACCACCGTCCACGTGCTCGACCGGCGGATGCGCCCGGTGCCGCCCGGTGTGGTCGGCGAGATCTTCCTCGGCGGCGACGGCGTGGCCCGCGGATACCACGGCAGGCCGGGGCTGACGGCGCAGCGCTTCGTGCCCGACCCGGCAGGCTCGGGCGAGCGGCTCTACCGGACCTCGGACCTGGCCCGGTGGCGGCCCGACGGCACCCTGGAGTACCTGGGGCGCGCCGACTCCCAGGTGAAGGTGCGGGGACACCGCGTCGAGCTCGCCGAGGTCGAGGCGATCCTCGCCACCCACCCCGGTGTGGCCCGCGCCGCGGTGGCGGTGTTCGGCGCCGACGGCGAACGCTCGTTGGCGGGCTACGTGGTCTGGCACGACACCGGCGACCTCGACACGGGCGACCTCGACGCGGTGACCAACCACCTCCGCGACCACCTGCCCGAGTACATGGTGCCGTCCGCCCTGGTCGAGCTGGACGCGTTGCCGCTCAACGCGAACGGCAAGGTGGACCGGGGTGCGTTGCCGCGACCGGTCCCCGGCGCGGCCCGGCGCGACTCCGTCGAGCCGAGGAACCCGCTCGAGCGGGCGGTGGCCGAGGTCGTCGCGGAGGTGCTCGGACTGCCCTCGATCGGTGTGCACGACGACTTCTTCGCCGTTGGCGGCCACTCGCTGCACGCGATCCGGGTGATCACCCGGCTGCGCGCGCGGTACGCGGCCGAGTTGCCGGTCCAGCGGTTGTTCAGCGACCCCACCGTGGCCGGGCTGTGCGCGGCGCTGACGAACGGGGGCACCCGGCCCGGGTCCGCGATCACGCGCAGGCCAGCGGGTGTCGTGGCGCCGCTGTCGCACGCCCAGCGGCAGATGTGGTTCCTCGACCAGTTGGGTGAGCGCGCGGGCGAGCTGAACGTGCACACCGTGCTGCGCCTGCGCGGCGTGCTCGACGTCGAGGCGTTGCGGGCGGCCTTTGCCACGGTGGCAGACCGGCACGAGGTGCTGCGCGCCCGGTTCGAGGTGCTCGACGGCGAACCGGTGCAGGTGCCGCAGGCCCTGCACCCGCGGGTCGAGGTGAGCGACCTGACCGGCATGACCCGCATGACCGACGTGGCCGAGGCGGACCTGCGGGACGCGGCGGATGCCGTGGTGGCCGCGGAACTCGCCGACCCCATCGACCTGACCGCGCCGCCGCTGCTGCGCGCGCGGGTGGTCCGGTTGCGCGCGGACGAACAACTGCTGGTGGTCGTCGTGCACCACGCGGCGATGGACGGCTGGTCCTGGAAGGTGTTGCGCGAGGAACTGGGCACCGCGTACGCCGCGCACCTGGCGGGCCGGGAACCGGATCTGCCCGAACTGCCGGTGGACTACGGCGACGTCGCCCACTGGCAGCACAACCGCGACGCGGAGGCCGTCCGGGAGGACCTCGAGTTCTGGCGGGAGCGGCTGGCGGACGCGCCCAGCGGGGAACTGGCCACCGACCACCCGCGGCCCCCTGTCCGCTCCGGGCGCGGCGCGCAGGTCAGCCTGCGCTTCCCCGCCGCGCTGACCGCGGCGGTCCGCGAGCACGGCAAGCGGCACGGCACAACGGTGTTCCAGACGCTGCTCGCCGCGTTCCAGTACCTGCTCGCGGAGTACACCCACGCCGAGGAGACCATCGTCGGCACCCCGGTCGCCGGGCGCGACGACGCCGCCGTGGAGGGGTTGATCGGCTGTTTCATCAACTTCCTGGCGCTGCGCGCCGACGTCACCGGTGACCCGACCTTCGCCGAGCTGACCGCGCGCAGCCGCGACGGGTTGGTGGCCGCGCTCAGCCACCAGGACCTGCCCTTCGGGGAACTGGTCGCCCGGCTGCGACCGGAACGCGACCCCGCGCGCAACCCGTTCTTCCAGGTCATGTTCACGATGGACGACGCGTCGGTCGGCCAGCTCGACCTCCCGGGGCTGACCGCCGAGCAGGTGCACCCGCCCGCCACCACGGCGAAGTTCGACCTGGTCGCCTCGCTCGTCGACGAGGGCGCGGAGATCCAGGGGTCGCTGGTGTACGCCACCGACCTGTTCGACCGCGGCACCGTCGAGCGCTTCGGCGAGGCGTTCCGCGCGCTGGTCGAGCAAGCCGTGGCGACTCCGGAGGTACCGCTGTCGCGGCTGGCCCTGACCGGACCGGCGCAAACCGGGCCTGACGAGGAGCACCCCGCACCGCTGCCGATCCACGAGCAGGTCGCGGCCCAGGCCGCCGCCACGCCCGATGCCGTCGCGATCCGCTTCGGCGCCGAGGAGCTCAGCTACGCGGAACTGGACGCCAAGGCGAACAAGCTGGCGCACTGGCTGATCGGCCGCGGCGTGCGGGCCGACGAACCGGTGGGCATCGCCCAACACCGCGGCACCGAGCTCGTCGTCTCACTGTTGGGGGTGCTCAAGGCCGGCGGCGGATACGTCGCGGTCGACCCGACCCATCCGGCCGCGCGCACCGCGGATGTGTTGCGCCACTGCGGTTCCCGGCTCGTGCTGGCCAACGAGGACCTGGTCGCCGCGCTGACCGCGAGCACATCGGGCGAGGTGTCCGTTGTGGACATCGACGCCCTCGGGGCCGAGCTGGAACCACTGCCGGGAACCGCGCCCGGTGTTCCCGTCGACCTGGACCAGCTCGCCGCGATCTTCTACACCTCGGGCTCGACCGGGACACCCAAGGGCATCGCGACCACGCACCGCGGGCCCGCCAACTACCTGCGCTACCTGCGCGAGGTCACCGCCCTGTCCGGTCGCGACGTCGTGCCGCAGATCGCCGGGGCGCGGTTCGACGCCTCGGTCCGCGAGGTCTTCGGCACCCTCGGGCAGGGGGCACTGCTGGTCGTGCTCACCGACGATCAAGCCAGGGACCCGTACGCGATCGCCCGGGTCATCACCGAACACCGGGCGACGGCGCTGATGAGCATGGTGCCGTCCATGGTGTCGGCGCTGGCCATCGGCGCGGGCGCGCCGGGTTACGACGGGACGGGCCTGCGGCTGGCCATGATCGGCGGCGAGGTCCTCGGCGAGCAGCACCTGCGCGACGCCTCGCTCATCGGTCCGGGGATGCGGCTGGTCAACCACTACGGGCCGACCGAGTGCACGATGACCTCCACCTACCACGCGCTCACCGACCGCGACAGCGGCGCGGTGCCGATCGGCCGCCCCATCCCCGGTGCCCGGGTGCACGTGCTCGGTCGCGACGGCAGGCCGGTGCCGCCGGGCGCGGTGGGCGAGCTGCACCTGTCCACCCCGGGCCTCGCCCGCGGTTACGTCGGCGCGCCCGGCCCCACCGCGGCGCGGTTCCTGCCGGACCCGTGGGGCCCGCCCGGCAGCAGGCTCTACCGGACCGGTGACCTCGTGCGCTGGGCCCCCGACGGCGGGTTGCGCTTCCACGGCCGGGTGGACCAGCAGATCAAGCTGCGCGGGATCCGGGTCGAGCCGGGCGAGGTCGAGGCCGCGATCACCGCGCTGCCCGGTGTCCGCGCGGCGGCGGTGATCGCCAAGGGCGAGGCGGCGCGGCAGGAACTGGTCGCCTTCGTCGTGCTCGACGCGGAGATCACCGACACGGCGGCGATCGCGACCCGGCTGGCGGCCGAGCTGCCCAGCCACCTGGTGCCTGCCCGCTTCGCCGCGCTGGACGCGCTTCCGCTGACCCCGACCGGCAAGGTCGACCGGCGCGGGCTGCTCGCCGTGCCGATCGACGACCGCACCGCGTCGGGTGCGGCGGCGGTGTCCGCGCGGGACCCGTTGGAACTGCGCATGGTCGCGGTCTGGGAGCGGCTGCTCGAACGCGGGCCGATCGGCGTGCGGGACGACTTCTTCGCCGTGGGCGGGCACTCGCTCCTGGCGGTGCGCCTGGTCGACGCCATCAAGCAGGAGTTCGACGTGGTGCTGCCGCTCAACGCGGTGTTCACGAAGCGGACCGTGGAGGGCCTGTGCGCGGCGCTCGACCACGTCCCCACCGGCCTGGTCGTGCCGCTCGCCGCGGCGGGGGGCACCGGCACGCCGCTGTTCCTGGTCCACCCGCAGGGCGGCGACGTGTGCTGCTACGCCGCGCTCGCCAGGGAACTCGCGCACGACCGAGATGTCCTGGGCATCGAGGCGGTCGGGCTCAACACCGACGAGGAACCGCTGGAGGTGTTGGAGGACATGGTCGAGCGCTACCTCGTCGAACTGCGGCTGGCCCGGCCGAGCGGGCCGTACGCGCTGGCGGGCTGGTCGTTCGGCGGCAACGTCGCCTACGCGATGGCGTTGCGGCTGGAGGCCGAGGGCGAGGAGGTCGAGTTCCTCGGCGCGATCGACGCCCGGGTGTTCGGCCGCGACGGTGTCGAGTCGTGGTACCAGGACAAGTCCGCCGCCGAGCGGTTCAGCATCGGCGCCGAACTCGGCGTGGCCGGGGTGGCCGACCTCGACGAGCAGGACTTCTTCGACGTGCTGCTGCGCGACGCGCACGCCAAGGGCAGGCTCGCGCCCCGGGCCGACTCGACCACGGTGCGCCGCATGATGCGGGTGTTCACCGCCAACGGCCACGCGGCCGAGAAATACCACAACACCGCCCGGGTCCGGGTGGACGTGCACCTGTTCAAGGCGGCGGGCGAGCACCCGACGCTGCCCAACCCGCGGGTCGACCCGGCGGGCTGGCAGGAGCGCACGCACGGGCGGCTGCACGTCATCGACCTCGCGGGCAACCACCACGACGTGGTGTACCCGCCCCGGGCCGTGGACACGGCCCGCCACATCAGAGCCGCCATGACCTCGGCGGCAACACTTCGAACACCTCGAGAAGGGAACCGGGCATGAGCGCCTGGAGCATGTCCTCGTGGGCCATGTTGCGTCGGGCGGGGTTCCCGTTCGACCTGCTCACCCCGCTGCGCGACGACGGGTTCGCCGAGCGGTTGCGCGCGGCGGCCGCCGGGGGTGACTGGGCCGACGCCGCGGCCCGGTTCGACGAGGTGCTCAGCGCCTCGGTCGAACACCTCGTGCGCGCCGGGCGCGACGAGCGGGCCCTCGAGGCGATCTACCTGTCGAGCCCGGAGGCCTACCAGCGGCTGCGCGACTGGGTGCACGAGGACCGGGGCGGCCCGCTCAACCACCGCGTCAAACGGCGGGTGCAACTGCTGACGATGTACCTGCAGCGGTTGTGCACCAAGAACGAGACGGCGAGCTTCTTCGGGCCGCTGGCCTGGATCCGCACCGGGACAGCCGACGAACCGTTCCGGTTCGCCGACCCGGGCGCACTGCGCAACCGGGTGTTCTGGAGCAACTGGTCGGTGCAGCAGTTGGCCAGGCTGGTGTCGGCGGACCCGGCGGTCTGGCAGGCGCTCACGCCGCGGGCGACGACGCAGACCTTCCTCACCGACGGCGGCGCGCGGCGGATCGACTTCGCCGAGCACCCGCCGCTGGTCGAACCCGTCACCGAGCTCACCGACCCGGCGCTGCGCGAGCTGTTCGCGCTGTGCGACGGCAGGCGGACGATCGCCGAGCTCGCCGCCGGAGACCCCGGGGAGCTGGCCACGCGGTTGGCCGCGCTGGTGGCGTGCGGCGCGGTCGAGGTCGACATCACGATCCCCTCCGGAGCACCCGAACCCTTCACCTACCTGCGCGACCGCGTCGCCGAACTGCCCCAGGAGCCGCGCGGGCGGTGGGCGGCCGAGTTGGACCGGCTCGACGAGCTGCGCCAACGGGTGCAGGACGCCCGCGGGCTCACGGCCAGGATCGCCGCCGTGGAGGCCCTCAACTCCGGCTACGCCGACACCGGCGCGGGGGCCACCGCCCGCGACGGCGGCAAGATCGCCTCCGACCGGGCGATCTGGTACGAGGACTGCAGGCAGGACTGGGGCACCGCCGCGCTCGCGGGCCCGGCGGCGGCCAGCCTCCGCGAGGAGTTCCCGGTGCTGCTGGAACTGCTGTTCCAGCTGCCGCTCGCCCGGTTGCGGGCGCGCCGCGCCGAGAGCCACCGGTGGTTCGTCGAGGTGTTCGGCGCGGGCGTCGAGATCACCGTGGACGAGGCGTTGGCCGCCGCGGCCGACACCGACCTCGCCACCCGGTTGCAGGTGCTCGACGACAAGCAGCGCGCGGAGTACCCGGCGCCGCTGTCCGCGGTGCTGCACGCGAACCGGCACCTGCCCGAGGTGGTCCTGCCGATGTCCTGGGTGCGCGAGCACCTTGGTGACGCCCCGTTCGACGCGTGGGCGTTGTGCAGCGCGGACCTGCACCTGTCGGCGACCGGAGACGACGCGGTGCGGGCGGGCGAGTTCACCTGGGTGCTCGGCGAGGTGCACGCGCTGCACGAGGTCCTCGCCGGACCGTTCGCCATGCTGCACCCGGACCCGGGTTCGCTCGCCGAGGACTGCGCGGCGCAGCGGGAGGCGCTCAGCGACACGGTCATCTGCGAACCGCTCAAGCCGCACCGGGGCAAGATGTCGGTCCGGGTCGACACCGGCGGCCCGCAGGTCGAGTTCTCCGGCCGCTCCGCGCAACCGGGACGGCTCCGGCTCACCCCCGGCGAGCTGCGGATCCGCGACGAGGGCGACCGGCTCGCGCTGCGCGCCGAGCGGCACGGCGAGGTGGAGCTGGTCGTCCCGCCGCAGCGGTGGCTCGCCGACGAGGGCGGCTCGCTGTTCGGCTGCTTCACCGGGGTGCGCGCCTACCAGATGGTCGACTTCCTCGGCGGCCCGCAGGTCGACCACCTGCCCCGGCTGCGGATCGGCCGCTTCGTGCTCGCCAGGCAGACCTGGTGGATCGACCCCGAGCCTGCCAAGCGCAAGATCTTCCACTTCGACAACCAGCGGCTCGCCTGGCGGATCAAGCACGACAACGGGCTGCCCGACCAGGTGTTCGTCACCTTCCACGAGGAACCGAAACCGATCTTCGTGGACTTCCGCAACCCGCTGCTGGTCGAGGTGTTCGCCAAGGGCGCGCAGTCGAGCGAGCAGCCGTTCCGGGTCACCGAGATGCTGCCCGGCCCGGACGCCATGTGGCTCGACCACGGCCTCGGCGAGCACACCAACGAGTTCCGGATCGGCTTCTACCGCAAGGCGGACGAATGACCGGCGCCGGTACGACCTCGACGCGGCGGGTCAGCGGCACCCTGCTGACCCTCTCGAGCGCCCAGACGATCTCCGCGCTCGGCACGCAGGTGACGATCGTGGCGCTGCCGCTGTCGGCGGTGCTCATGCTGGACGCGACCCCGGCCGAGATGGGTCTGCTCGCCGCGCTCGCCGTGCTGCCCTACCCGGTGCTGGCGCTGTGGGTCGGGGCCTGGGTGGACCGGTTGCGGCGCAGGCGGATCCTGATCGCCACCGACCTGTGCCGGGCGGTGCTGCTCGGGTCGGTCCCGGTGTCGGCGCTCATGGGGACGCTGAGCATGACGCAGCTCTACATCGTCTCCGGCGCCGCCGGGTGCGCGAGCGTGTGGTCCGATCTGGCCTACACCTCCTATGTGCCACAGGTGATCCCGAGGGAGCAGATCGTCGGGGTGAACTCGGCGGTGACGGTGGTCCGCTCCGGCGCGCAGGTCGCCGGACCCGGCCTCGGCGGTGTCGCCGTGCAGGTGTTCACCGCGCCGCTCGCGGTCGCCTTGGACGCCGCGTCGTACCTCTGCTCGGCGGCACTGCTGTCGCGCATCAAGGACGATCCCCCGGCCGAGCCGGGGCCGCGGCGGCGCATCGTGGCCGACATCGTCGAGGGCGCGCGGTACCTGCTGCGCACACCGGTGCTGGCGATGCCCGCGTTCGCGATGAGCCTGGTGAACCTGTTCAGCTTCGTGATGCTGGCGGTGTACGCGCTGTACGTGGTCAGCGTGCTGCACGTCGGCGCCGCGCTGTACGGCACCGTCCTGCTGCTGGGCGGGTGCGGCGCCGTCGTCGGCGGGATGTCCGCCTCGACCGTGGCGCGGCGGTGGGGCACCGGTCGCGCGGTGATCGCCGGTACCGCGCTGTTCGGGGTGGCCCCGGTGCTGGTGGCCCTCGCGGGCGGCGGAGTGCTCGCCGTGGTGCCGATGCTGGTCGCCGCGCAGTTCCTGACCACGCTCGGCTTGTCCGTGCTGGAGGTCAACCTGGTGAGCCTGCGGCAGACCATGACGCCGGTGCGCATCCAGGGGCGGGTCGGCGCGACGATCCGCATGGTCAACTGGTCGATGAAACCGCTGGGCGCTGTGCTCGGCGGTGTGCTCGGCGAACACATCGGGCTGCGCGCCACGATCTGGGTCGCCGTCGCGGGCGGCGCCGTCGGCGCCGTGTGGATGCTGCTGTCGCCCATCCGCCGAGTCCGCTCCACCACCGAAGCCCGTCCCGTTCCCGTCCCGGAGGTCGTGTCATGAAGGTTCTCGTCATCAACAGCCACCCCTACGGCGAACTGTTCTTCCAGGGTGGGTGCCGGGTACCGGCCGAGCCGCGGGACCGGATGCTGGTGTCCAGCGACTACAACAACGGGCTCAGCGACCACGACGCCGCGGACTTCCCCGCGGTGGCCAAGTGCGCCGACATCTACGACGAAGAGCACGTCCGCAAGGCCGTCTACGAGCTCGCCGCCGACGGTCGGCCGGACCGCATCGTGACGATCAGCGAGCAGCTGATGCTGGTGGCCGCCGAGCTGCGCGAGGAGCTCGGTCTGGCCGGGCAGGACGTCGACTCGACGCTGCGCTTCCGGGACAAGGTCGTGATGAAGCGCGTGCTGCGCGATGCGGGCTGCTCGGGCATCCCGAGGTTCGTCGAGGCGGACCACGACCTCACCGAACTGCCGTGGGAGGCGGAGAAGTACGTGGTGAAGGCCCGGCTCGGGTTCGGGTCGCGCACGGTGCGGATCGTGTCCGATCTGGACGGTCTCAACCGGGCGCGCCGCGAGCTCGCCGAGGCGGACCCGGCGGGCGTGGAGGTCGAGGAGTTCGTGGTCGGCGAGATGTACCACTGCGACGGCGTGGTGCACAACGGCGAGGCGGTGTTCGGCTCGGTCTCGCGCTACGTCGCGCCCCCCGGCGAGTTCCGCTCGGTGGTCAGCCACGGCAGCATCACCCTGCAGGACTGCGACCTCTCCCGGCGCATCAGCGCCTACCACGCCGAGGTCGTGCGCCACCTCGGCATGCGCGACGGGGTCACCCACCTCGAGGTGTTCGTCACCCCGGACGGGGAGATCGTCTTCTGCGAGATCGCGGCGCGCCCGGGCGGCGGCGGCATCTGCTACATCGTGCGGCAGGCGCACGGTGTCGACCTGATCTCCGCCGCGCTGCGCGCGCAGTCCGGGGTGGACCCGATCACGCCCGCCCCCTCCGACGGCCTCGGCCGGGTGTGGGGTCTCATCGGCTTCTACCCCAAGCCCGACCTGGTGCCCGCGCCGTTCGACGCCGCGTCGCTGCCGCCCGAGCTCGGCGTGCACCTGTGCGTGAGCAGCAAGCGCTCCGGCAACGTGGCCCACTCGACCGATTACGTGCACAAGTTCTTCCTCTCCGCGTCGGACGCCGATGAGTTCGACCGCAAGCACGAGGCGCTGTGCGCGATCGTGGCGGAACGGGGTTGGGACCCGGCGTAGCTCCGCCGGGTGGTGGCGCCGCCCGGCCGGGACTCCCGGCCGGGCGGCGCCGCCGTTGGTGGTCAGGCCGGTCGGCACAACCGGGCGAACGCGCGCACCAGGTCCTCGGCGAGGTCGCGGGCGAACTCCGGATCGCAGTCGGCCTGCTCGTAGAGCACCTGCACGCGGATCGGGTCGGCGTCGATCACCCCGATCACCACCGGGTAGCCCGTGCGCTCGAACTCGAGGACGGCGGTGAGCGACGCCTCCGCGCCCGCGATGACCGGGCGGGGGAAGTTCTCCACCACGAGGATGGTGTCGAACAGGCTCTCACCGGCGGGCAGCGAGGTCAGCCGGTGGATGTCGGTCAGCGCGCTGGCGGCGTGCTCGCGCACCTCGGCGTGGTGGCCCTGCAGGTCCGACAGCCAGTCGCGGGGGTCCGCGGTCGGTTCCACCCGCACCCGCACCGGCAGCGTGTTGATCAACGGGCCGACCATCCGGCCGACGTCGGGCAGCTCGCCCGGCCGGATCGCGACCGTGGCGCCGAACACCACGTCGTCGCTGCCGGCCCGGTCGGCGAGCACCGTCGCCCACGCGCCCTGCGCCGCCGTGGCGAGGGTGAGGCCCGCGTCGGCGAGGAACCCGCGCACCGCGTCGTGCAGCGACGGTGACAGGTCCACGTCGACGGTCGCGGAACTGGTGCCCGGGACCTGCGGCGGCTTGATCGGCAGCGGCGTCGTGTGCGCGAGGTCGCCCAGGTTCGCGCTCCAGTACGCCCGTTCCCGCTGCTGGTCGGCCGCGGCGAGCCACGCCACGTACTGCCGGAACGAGGGTGCGGGGTCGGGCCGGTCGGTGCTCCCGGCGAGCAGCGCGTGGTAGATCTCCACCACCTCGGTGACGACGGTGGACACGCTCCACCCGTCGATGATGATGTGGTGGTAGCTCAGCACGACCCGCAGGCCATCGCCCTCGGGGAGCAGGGCGACCTCGATCGGCGGTGCGGCGGTGAGGTCGAACCCGCCGGGGCGCACCTGGTCCACCACGCGCAGGTCGTCCTGGGCCCGCACCACCTGCACCGGCTGGTCGACCCCGTCCCACACGACCGTGCCGCGCAGGATCGGGTGGCGCCTGCCGACCTCCCGCCACGCCTCGGTGAACGCGGCGACATCGATCCGGCCGTCCAGGCGGTAGGTCCGCCTGCCGAGGTACATGTCGTCGTCCGGGTCGAGCAGGCTGTGGAACAGCATCCCCTGCTGGATGGCGGTGAGGGGGTGGATGTCCTCGATGTCCGCGCCGCCCGCGGCGATCCGGTCGACCTCCGCCTGGGTGAGGCCGACCAGGGGGAAGTCCGACGGGGTATACCCGCCGGGGTGCTCGACGCAGTAGGCGGTCAACTCCCGCAAGTGCGTGAGGAACGCCTCGGCGAGGTGCTCGACGGTGTCCTGGCGCAGCCGCGTGGTCGGGTAGGTCCACTCGACGTGCAGCACGCCGTCGCGCACCGCCGCTTCAACCTCGATGGGCCGGGGCCGCGGGTAAGCCGAGCCCTTCTCCGCGCCGAGGGGGACCGTGGACACCGCGAACGGGCCGACGTCGGGCACCGACCGGTCCACCCGCCCGTGGTAGTTGACGACCACCGGTGCGACCGGGCCGGTGTTGCCGACCGCGGGCAGCGCGCGCAACTGGTCCTTGACCAGGTGCAGGTCCGGCCGCTCGACGCGCACCGGGAAGACCTGGGTGAACCACCCGACGGTGCGGGAGATGTCCAGCTCGTCCGGGGCGCTGTCGCGGCCGTGCCGTTCGACGTCCACGGTGACCGCGCCACCGGTCCACTCGACGAGGGTCCTCGCCGCTGCCGTGAGCACGATGTCCTCGACCTGGACCCGGTGCGCCATCGGCGCGTCCCGCAGCAGCCGCAGTGTGTCCTGTTCGGACAGCTGCGCGCGCACGGTGGCGGCCGTGGCGACGGTGTCGGGTCCGTGGTCGTGGTCTACCGGCAGGGCCATCGGCGCGCCGGGCTGGGCGGCCCCGTCCACCGCCGCGGCGCCGAGCGAGGCGACCCAGTCCCGGTAGGACGACGTCGTCGGTGTCAGCGGCCTTCCTTCGTAGGCCGCGGCGAGGTCTTCGACCAGCGAGCGCCAGGACAGGGTGTCCACGACGAGGTGGTGCACCGCGAGGAGCACCCGGTCCGGCCCGTCGCCGGTGCGCACCAACCCGGCCCGCACCACCGGCCCGACCACGATGTCCAATGAGGACTGGACGGAGTCCGCGACCGCCGCGACGGCCTCGGTGAGCGCCGCACCGCGCGAGTCGGCGAGGTCGCGGTACCAGAGCAGGTCCGCGTCCTCGGCCGCCACGACCCGCTGTCGCCTGCCGCCGAGGTCGAACCGGGTCCGCAGCGCGGGGCAGTGCGCCACCACGGTCCGCAGGGCCGCCGCCAGCCGCACCGGGTCGGCGGCCTCGAGCGAGAGCACGACCGACTGGTTGTAGTGGTTGTGGTCGGGCAGGTCGCGCTCGGCGAACACCCGCTGGATCGGCGCGAGCGGGAACCACTCGTCGGTCGCGGCCACCGGCCGGGGCGGCGCCTGCGCGGTGATCGGCACCGCGTGCGGGGCCAGCCGCGCGATCGTCGGGTACTGGAAGATCAGCTTCGGGGTGATCCGCAGCCCGGCCCGCCTGGCGCCCGCGACGATCTGCAGCGTCATGATGGAGTCGCCGCCGAGTTCGAAGAAGTTGTCGTGCGCGCCGACCCGCTCGACGCGCAGCACGCGCGCCCAGGACTCGGCGATCGCGCGCTCGGTGTCCCCGCGCGGCGCGACGTACTCCCGCTCCACCGCGGGCTCGACCGCCCCGGACCCGGCCAACGCGGCCCGGTCGACCTTCCCGTTGGCGGTCAACGGGATCTCGTCGAGCACCAGGTAGGTCGCGGGCACCAGGTAGGGCGGCAGCCGGTCGCCGAGCCAGGACCGCAGCAGCGCCGCGGTCGGCACGGCACCGCGCTCGGCGGGCACGACGTAGGCGACCAGGCGCTGCCTGCCGCTGTCGTCGGTCGGCGCCGCGACCACCGCGCGCCGCAGGTCCGGGTGCCCGGACAGGGCCCGCTCGATCTCGCCGAGCTCCACCCGGTAGCCCCTGATCTTCACCTGGCCGTCGCGCCTGCCGAGGAAGTACAGCTCACCGCCGGGCAGGCGGACCGCCCGATCGCCGGTCAGGTACATCCGGGCGCCGGGGACCGTCGAGAACGGGTCGGGCACGAACCGCTCGGCGGTCAGGCCCGGCCGGTTGAGGTAGCCGCGCGCGTTGCCGACACCGCCGACGCAGATCTCCCCCGGCACCCCGACCGGCACCCGGCGGAGCCGGTCGTCGAGCAGGTACGTGCTCTGGTTCTGGTGCGGGCGGCCGATCGGCACGAGCGTGCCGCCCCCCGGCTCGGCGCCGGTGCGCCAGGACGAGCAGCCGACCGAGACCTCGGTGGGGCCGTAGTGGTTGATGATCACCGTGTCCGGCGCCAGCCGCCGCCACCTGGCCCGCACCTGCTCGGGGAACGCCTCGCCACCGACCAGCAGCACCCGGGCCAGCCCGGCGGCGCGCTCGGGGGTGAGGTTCTCGGCGAGCAACTCCAGCAGTCCCGGCGTGAGCTTGATGAAGCTGTAGGGCGCGCCGTCGGCGACCCGGTCGGCGAGCTCACCGGCGTCCAGTCCGTCGGGTAGCAGCCGGACGGGCTGCCCGGCGACCAGCGGCGCGTAGAGCGAGGGGACGATCAGGTCGAAACCGAAGGAGGACAGCACGGGCGCGCCGCCGACCGCGCCCTCGGGCAGTTGCGCGAGGCACCACCGGAGGTGGTTGACCACACCGCGGTGCGCGACCGCGACGCCCTTGGGGGTGCCGGAGGAGCCGGAGGTGTAGATCACGTAGGCGATGTTGTCCGGTGTGGACAGTGGGGTCGGGTCGCTGCCGTCGGTCCCGCTGCCCGGCGCGATCAGGTCCGCGTCGGCGGCGCCCGCGACGAGCTCGCGCAGGTCGTCGTCGACCACGACGTACCCGAGCCCGGCGTCGGCGATGATCGCGCCGAGCCGCTCGGCCGGGTTGTCCGGGGCCAGCGGCAGGTACGCGCCGCCCGCTTTGAGCACCCCCAGCAGCGAGACGAGCAGCTCGGGTGTGCGGTGCGCGCAGACGCCGACCAGGGTCTCGGCGCCGACGCCGCGCTCGCGCAGGTGGTTGGCCAACCGGTTCGCCCTGGTGTTGAGTTCGGCGAAGGTGAGCTCCTGGTCGCCGCCGCGCACCGCGACGGCGTCGGGCACTCTGCGGGCGGTCGCCTCGATGAGCCCGTGGACCGTCGCCCCCGCCACCGGTTCAGGCACCTCGGCGCCGAACACCGGCCAGGAGCCGAACTCCCGCGCGGTGACCAGGTCGACGTCGTCGACGAGCTGGGCCGGGTCGGTGACGAACGCGGTGAGCACGGCGTCGAGGTGTCCGCCGACGCGGCGCACCGCGGCCTCGTCGAACCGGGCGTGCTGGTAGCGCAGCACCAGTTCGACGTCCGCGCCGTGCTCCACGACGCGCAGCACCAGCGGGTAGCCCGCGTCGATGACGGCGTCGTGCGAGCTGATCCGCAGGCCGGTGTCGGGGTCGTGGGCCTCGGCGGCGGGCTGGTTCTGCCCGACCACGATGGTGTCGAACAGCGCCTGGCCTGCGGGCGCGCCGCTCCAGGCGCGGATGTCGGGCAGCGAGCAGTGCTGGTGCTCCTGCAGCTCCAGCAGGTCCCACTGGACCTCGCGCAGCCACTCGCCGAGCGCGGCACCGCCGCGGACCCGCAGCCGGACCGGCAGGGTGTTGATGAACAGTCCGATGGTGGTGTCGACCTCGGGCAGCTCGGGGGGCCGCCCGGAGTACGTCGAGCCGAACACGACGTCGTCGCGATCGCCGTAGCGGGCGAGCAGCAGACCCCACAGCCCGCGCACGATCGAGTTGAGCGTGAGACCCTCAGCGCGGGCGCGCTCGCGCAGCGCCACCGCCCTCGGGCCGGAGAAGGTCACCGCGAGCTCGCCGATCCGGTCCGCGGCCGCCTCCCGTTCCTGGGCGTGTTGTTGCTGGGTGCGCTGTTGTTGGGCGCGCTGTTCCTGGCTGTGCTGTTCCTGACCGTGCTGGTCCCTGGCGTGCGGCAACGGCGTCCGGCCGGTCCAGCCGCTCAACCGGTCGCGCCAGAACGCCGCCGCCCGCTCGGTGTCCTGCTGGTCGAGCCAGTCCACGTACCGGCGGAAGGGCGGCCCCGCCGAGGTGTCGACGGGCTCGCCGACCAGGCGCGCGCGGTAGGCCCGCACCAGTTCCCGGATGACCATCGACATGCTCCACCCGTCGAGCAGCAGGTGGTGGTGGCTGAGCACGACCGCCCACGTCAGGTCGGCCAACCGGACCAGGCTCAGCCGCAGCGGCGGGGCGGCGGCCGGGTCGAAGCCCAGCGCGCGGTCGCGCGCGGCGACCCGGTCGAGGTCGTGCTCGTCGGGGTCGTGCTCGTCGGGGTCGACGACCGTGATCGGCGTGCGCACGGTGCGCTCGACGACCTGGACCGGCCTGCTCAAGCCCGCCCAGGCGACCCGCGAGCGCAACGCCGGGTGCCTGCTCGCCACGTCCCGCCACGCCTGGGCGAACAGGTCGGGGTCGAACGGGCCGCTCACCCGCATCACCGACTGCTCGAAGTAGTCGGTGGCGCCGTCCTGGTACTCGCTGTGGAACAGCATTCCCGCCTGCAACGGGGTGAGGGGGTAGACCTCGGCGACGTCGTCGAGCGCGGCGATGGCGGCGAGCTCGGCCGCGTCGCGACCCGGCTCGGCGACCGGCCGCGCTGCGGCCTCCCCCGCAGCGGGCACCACGTCGGCGAGCTCGGCGATCGCGCGGATCGTGCGGTGCCGCAGGATGTGCTCGGCGCTGATCAGCAGACCCGCCGCCCGCGCCCGGGTGACCAGGGTCAACGCGACGATCGAGTCACCGCCGAGGTCGAGGAAGTCGTCGTCGGGGCCCACCCCGCCGAGCACACCCCGCCAGACCTCCAGCAGGGCCTGCTCGGCCGCGGTGCTCCCGGCGATGTCCGGATCCACTTGGCGCGCCTCGGGCTCGGGGAGCAGCTTGCGGTCGATCTTCCCGTTGGGGCTCAACGGGATCTCATCGATCTCCTGGTACAGCGGCGGGATCATGTGCGCGGGCAGTGTCCTGCCGAGGAACTCGCGCACCCCGGCCGGGGACGGGCACCGCCGCCCCCGCTCGATGACGAGGTAGCCGACGAGCCGCTGGTTGCCCGCAGCACCGGTGTGAGCGATGACGACAGCGTCGTGCACGGCCGGGTGGGTGCGCAGCGCGACCGCGATCTCGTCGAGCTCGACGCGGAAGCCGTTGATCTTCACCTGGTGGTCGGTGCGGCCGAGGTACTCGACCTCGCCGTCCGGGCGCCGCACGGCGATGTCGCCGGTCCGGTACAGCCGCCCACCCGAGCCGAACGGGTCGGGGACGAACCTCGACGCGGTCAGGCCTGGCCGCCGGTGGTAGCCCCGGGCCAGCTGGATCCCGCCGAGGTAGAGCTCCCCCGGCACGCCGTCCGGCGCAGGCCGCAGCTCGTCGGTGAGCACGTGCAGCGCGGTGTTGGCGACGGGCAACCCGATGGGAACGGTTGTGGTGTCGGTCGCCGGGTCGCACCGGTGGTAGGACACGTCGACCGACGCCTCGGTCGGGCCGTACAGGTTCTCCACCGTGCCGGGCAGCAGTTCCACGGCTCGCCGGGCGACGTCCGGGGGCAGCGCCTCACCGCTGCACACGACGTGGCGCAGGGTGGTGATCTCGCCGATGGTGGGCTCCCGCAGGAACTGCGCCAGCATCGAGGGCACGAAGTGCACGATGGTGATCCTGTGTTCGCGGATCAGGGCGGCGAGGTGGGCCGGGTCGCGGTGCCCACCAGGGCGCGCCAACACGAGCCGGGCGCCGGTGATCAGCGGCCAGAACAGCTCCCAGACCGACACGTCGAAGCTGAACGGGGTCTTCTGCAGCACCGCGTCCGCCTGCCCGATCGGGTAAGTCCGCTGCATCCACAGCAGCCGGTTGACCACGCCCGCGTGGGCCAGCGCGGCTCCCTTCGGCCGCCCGGTCGAGCCCGAGGTGTAGATGAGGTAGGCGAGGTTGCCCGGCTCCGCCCCGGGAAGGGGTGCGGAGCGCGCGGAGAACTCGGCGTCGATGTCGACGGTGGTGCGGCAGCCGAGCTCGGCGACCTCAGCCGCGGTCGGCTCGTGCGCCAGCACGATGTCAACCTGGGCGTCGGTGAGCATGTAGGACAACCGGTCGGTCGGGTACTCGGGGTCCAGCGGAAGGTACGCGCCGCCCGCGCGCAGCACCGCCAGCACGCCGACGACCATCGCCGCGCCGCGCACCGCGCACACGCCGACCACGGTCTCCGGCCCGACACCGAGGCCGCGCAGGTGCGCGGCGAGCGCCCGCACCCGCGCCCCCAGTTCGGCGTAGGTCAGCGTGCCGTCCTCAGACACCACAGCGATCGCGTCCGGTGTCCGTGCTTGTTGGTCCTCGACCAGGTCGGCCACCGTGCGCCGCAGCGCCACGTCGAGCAGGGCCGGGTCCGTCGCGGTGAGTGGGTCTGGGCTTCGCATGCTGGTGACGTCCTTCGCAGACTCGGGCACATCCGGGCTTGTGGTCACTGGAGCCTCTTGTCGCTGAAACCCCTGGTCGCTGGGCTGGTGCGCGCTCACGTCGCCAACCTCAGGTGTTGATCCCCGGCGAGCGCCTTGCGCTTCCAGCTGCGCAGCTCGACGTGGGCCTCGCCGAGGGCGCTGGTCAGGTCGGCCACCCGGTCGGACAGATCGCGTTCCCGCTGTGAGCGTTCGCGTTGGGATCGTTCTCGTTGTGGGCCGCCTGGCTCTGCCTGCTCGGTGAGGCCGACCCGGCCGCCGTCGAGGAACTGGCGCTGCCACAACTCGATGGCGCCCTCGGGTTGTCGATAGGTGCCCGCCGCCTCGTCGACGGTGAGATCGCCCGACAAGAGCCGCAACACCAGCAGCACCTTGTCCTCCGCCGACAACGCGATCGACAACTCCCCCACGCCCGCCGCGTCGTGGCGTGGCACGGGAACCCGCGGCGGCGTGGACGTGGTCGGGGTGTCGGCGATGATCTGCTGCTGCACCCGCCGCAACTCCTCGCCCGGCTCGATGCCCAACTCGTCGACGAGCACCGCGCGGCAGGTCCGGTAGACCTCGAGCGCCTCCGCCCGGCGACCGCTGCGGTGCAGCGCCCGCATCAGCAAGCCGCACAGGCGTTCCCGCAGCGGGTGTTGCGCGACGAGGTCCACCAGGATCGGCACCACCCCGTCCGGCTCACCGCCCCCGAGCCGGACCGCGGCCCACTCCTCGGTCGCGGTCAACCGCTTCTCGGTCATGGCCGCGGCGATGGAGTCGAGCACCTGGCTGCCTGTCGGGAAGTTCCCGCCCGCGGGCCACAACCCGACCGCGGCGTGGAAGTCGCGCTCCGCCCGCGCCCGCTGTCCCTGTTCCAGCGCGCGCCGGGCGCAGGTGGTCAACCGCTCGAAGACGAGCGCGTCCAGCGCGTCGGGGTCGACCCGGATCGAGTAGCCGACCGTGCCGGTCACGATCGAGGCGGCCACCCCGGACTGGGCGAACCTCTTGCGCAGCATCGACACGCAGATCTGGATCTGGTCGCGCGCGGTCAGCGGGGGCGACTCGTCCCAGATGGCCTGGGCCAGCCGGTCGACCGCCACCTCGCGGTTGGCCGCGAGCAGCAACATCACCAGGGTGGCGCGCTGCCGGTGCGAGGTCAGCGACAGCGGCCCGTCGACGCCCTCGACCCGCAGGTCCCCCAGGATGCGGAACCTCAACCCGGTCGATGGGGTGTGGTCGGTCATGCCCAAGTCCCTCCAGTGGCAGCGGTCCAACCGGTGAACGTCGATTCAGCTCGACGTTGAGACCCATCTCGGGGCATTCCGCTATCACGGCGGCATCCCCGGGTTAATTTGGACATGCGCGGCACCGCACTATTCCGAGATCGGCAACGTTTCCGCAGGTCAGAGCCGCTATCACGGTGGCGATAAGCGCGAGATAGCCCCGGGATTCAGGGCGCCCATAGCGTTCTTCTTGTCACCGGGAAGCGCCCCGGAGAATCACCGAGATACCGGAGGAACCGCCATGGCCCGCACGCTGAGCACCCGGATCGCCACCGCCGCCGCCCTCGCTTTCGCCGCGCTCGCCATCGCGGTCGGCGCCGCGCAGCAGTCGGCAGACCAGCAGTCGGCAGCACAGCAGTCGGCTGGGCTCGACGCCCCCGCCGCGGCCCAGGCGCAGCAGCACCCGGTGTCGAACCTGGGTCTCACCAGCGACCCGTGGGACTGAACCAGGCGGTCATCGACCGGGCTCGAACGCGGGTGCCGCCGCAGCGTGCTCGCCGCGGATCGGATCGCCGTCGGCGAACCCGGTCACCACCCGACCCAGCACCTCCTGCCCAGCCCGACCCGGCTCCCCCAGCCCGGCCAGCACCGCGGCGAGATCGGCCCGCACCACGGCCATCCCCCGGTGGTCCATGATCGTCTCGCGCACCGCGAGCGCCTGCTCGAAGTAGCCCCGCGCGGCCGCCAGCCTGCCCGCGGCGGCGCTGACCTCACCGAGGTTGTGCAGCAGGTGCCCCTCCCCGATCACATCACGGCTCGCGCGCACCATGGCCAGCACCTCGGTGAGCGTGCGCACCGCGGCGTCGTGCTCGCCGGAGCGCGATTGCACCTGGCCCACCCGGCGCATGGCGTGCGCGATGCCGCCCACGTAGCGGACCTCCCGGTAGATCCCGAGCGCCTCGGTGAGCTCGGCGCGCGCCGCCTCGATCCGCCCCCGCGTGGCCAGCACGTGCGCCCGCTGGGTCAGCACGGTGGCCCGGCCGACCACGTCGCCCGCCCGGTCGAAGTCGGTGAGCGCGCGCCCGTACAGCTCCAGGGCCAGGTCGTCGTCGCCGGTGCGCCTGGCCAGCAGCGCCAAGTCCCGGCGGCACAGGCCGAGCCCGGTCGGTTCGTCGAGCTCCACCAGCAGCCCGAGTGCCTCGGTGAGGGACTCGTGCGAGCGGGTCGCGTGCCCGGTCGACAGGTGCAGCGTGCCGAGGGATCCCAGCAGCATCGCCGTCCCCAGGGTGTTGCCCGAGGAGCGGGTCACCGCGAGCGCGGCGGTGTGCGTGCGCTCCCAGTCATCGAGCAGCCCGCGCGACTCGAACAGGGTCGCCACCGTGACGGCGAGGTCCCACGCCAGTTCGTCGAGCCCGGCCGCGGCGCTCTGCTCCACCGCGGCGCACAGGTTCTCCTGCTCGGCGGCCATCCAGTCCAGGGGGTTGGCGAGCAACTGCTCGACGTGCTCGGCGTGCGGCCGCCAGCGGGGGGCGCGCCCGTGCACCAGCGTGTAGTCGCCGCCGTAGACCCGCCGGTGCGCGTCCTCGGCGAGGGCCAGCCAGCCGCCGAGCACCCGGCGCAGCGCGGCGGCGTTGTCCGCCGCGTCGGCCTCGGCGAGCTTCTCGCGCGCGAACAACCGCACCATGTCCTGGTAGCGGTAGGCGAAGTCGCCGGTCGGCCCCACCCCCGCGACGTCGAGCATCTGCACGTCCACCAGGGGTTCGAGCAGGTCGGACGGGAAGCGCCGGTCGTCGTCGAGCACGGCCCCGGCCACCCAGCCGGACAACGACGGCCCCTCGGCGAGGCTCAGCAGCCCGAAGAGCCTGCGCGAGCGCTGGTCGAGCCCGTCGTGGGTCAGCGAGAGGCTCGCCCGGATGGTCATCTCGCCGTGCGCGAGCTCGTCGAGCCGGTGCCGCTCGCTGGCCAACCGCTGCACCATCGACGCGATGGTCCAATGTGGACGGGCGGCGAGCCGGGCCGCGATGATCCGCAGGGCCAGCGGCAGCCCGCCGACGGTGCCGACCAGCGCCGAGGCGGCGGCCCGCTCGCGGTCGATGCGGTCGTGCCCGATGACCCGGCCGATCAGCTCGAGCGACTCGCGCGGGCGCAGCACGTCGAGCTCCACCCGGCGCGCCCCGGGTACCCCGGTGAGCCGCGAGCGGCTGGTGACCAGCACCGCGCACCGCGGGTTGCCCGGCAGCAGCGGCAACACCTGCTGTTCGGTGACCGCGTCGTCGAGCACCACCAGCACCCGCCGGTCGGCGAGCAGGGTGCGGTACATGTCGACCCGGCCAGCGAGGTCGTCGGGCAGCATCGGGCCGGGGATGCCCAGCGCGACCAGGAACCGGCCGATCACCTCAGCCGCCGCGCTGGGCTCGGCCCGGGTGCCGCGCAGGTCGCAGTAGAGCTGGCCGTCCGGGAAGTGCTCCTCGGCCACCCGGTGGCCCAGGTGCGCGGCGACGGTGCTCTTGCCGACGCCGGGCCGCCCGACGATCACCACGACCCCCAGCGCCGCGCCGTCAGCGCCGTCGGCGCCGCCGGTCAGCGTGCGGGTCGCCATCGCGATCAGCTCGTCGTGGCCGACGAAGTCCGCGGTCGCGGCGGGCAGTTGCCTGGGCACCTGGGGCCGGGGGGCGACGGGCCGCGGGTCGGGCTCCGCCGCGGCGCGCGGCTCGGGCTCCGATGACGGTCGGTAGCGCACCTCGGCGGCGCCGGTGAGGATCGCGGCCTCCAGCCCGCGCAGGTCGGGGCCGGGCTCCAGGCCGAGTTCGTCGATCAGCAGCTCGCGGCCAGCGCGGTAGACCTCGAGCGCCTCGGCCTGCCTGCCGCAGCGGTAGAGGGCGACCATCAGCAGCGCCCGTGGCCGCTCGCGCAGCGGCTGCTCGCGCACCAGCCTGCTCATCTCGCCGACCAGCTGGTGGTGCCTGCCCAACCCGAGTTCGAGCTCCAGGTAGTCCTCGGTGGTGGTGAGCCGGTCCTCCTCCAGGCGCAGCGCCCTGGTCCGCAGCGTCGGGCTGGACATGCCGCTCAGGCAGGGCCCGCGCCAGAGGGCGGCGGCCGCGCGCAGTGTCGCCGCCGCCTCCGCCGGACGCCCCTCCCCGCGGAGCGCGCGCGCCTGCACGATCATGGCGGTGAACGCGTTGGCGTCGATCCGCGCGGGGTCCACGCGCAACAGGTAGCCGGGTTGGCGGGTCTCGATGGTGACGTCCACGCCACCGTCGGCGAGGTTGCGGCGCAGCCGGGACACGCAGATCTGCACCTGCGTCCGCGCGGTGTCCGGCGGGTTCTCCTCCCACAGCGCGTCGACCAGGCTGTCGGTGCTGACGTTCTGGTTGGCCTCCATGAGCAGGAACGCGAGCACCACCTGCTGGCGGCCGGGCGGGACGCGCACGACGCCAGCCGAACCCTCCACCTCGAGGGGCCCGAGGATGCGCAAGGTCGCGCCAGTCCGCTCAGTCGTCACCGGTGCCACCATTCCCACCCCATGCGTGCCGAGCCGACGTCGGCGCAATCGGTCACGCCCCCGCGATCAAATGT
This sequence comes from Actinokineospora diospyrosa, assembly GCF_024171925.1. GTDB lineage: Bacteria > Actinomycetota > Actinomycetes > Mycobacteriales > Pseudonocardiaceae > Actinokineospora > Actinokineospora diospyrosa. The sequence continues at coordinate 477,237 of NZ_JAMTCO010000008.1, forward strand.
AAATGGTGTTGATCGACCGCGCATATACCTAACACAGCCACAACGCCCGACTGCCGCAGCGGGTGCCCCCGTTCGGTGGGGCGGTGCGCGACCGGCGGTACACCACCGTGATAGCGAGCGGATTGCGCCGGAATGCGAAGGTCCGCCACAGTCAACACCATCAGCATCCGCCGGTACCCGGGAGGGATCATGGCGAGCGACATTTCGGGCATAACGGCCAGCGCCGCGACCACCGCCTGCGGCGTCGACCACGTCCGACTCGTCTACTGCTACCTCGACGAGGGCGAGTTCGACGGCTACGCCTCACTGCTCGACGAACACGTGCAGGTCCGCGGCGTGGGCGCGCAGCGGGCGAGCGGGCGCGAGGAGGCGGCCCACGCCGCGCGGGCGAACCCGTTGGGGCGGCACGAGTTGCACAAGGTCATCGCCGAGCTGGACAGCGTGGTCGTGACCGGCCGCTACCTCACCCCGGGCGGGCGGGACGCCGAGGCGGCGCATTTCGACTTCGCCGACGTGTTCACCATCTCCGACGATGCCCTGGTCTTGAGCCAACGGCGGTTCTACTACCTCGACGAACCGCCCGGCCGAGCGCGCTCCTCGACATCGCCGTAGCGGACAAATACCCTTCGGCAGGCAGGCCACGCCGGGGCGGAACCGCGATAACCGGCATTCGCCCGCTGTCGACGATTCACCAAACACCGCACATCACCGTTGTCGGCGTCCGATCGCGATGTTCACAAAACGCGGTCAAGAAAGTGTGAAGATTCCAAACTTCGGGAGCCGTTCGTCCATTCGAGTGGCCTTGGCCGCACTCTCGGACAATCCCGGGAAACCGGTCAGCTGACCGCGATGGTGGCGCCGAAGCGGCCAGCGACGGTGCTCCACTTGTGGGCGAACATCGTGGTGCCGCTGTGGCCGATGTGCAGGCCGCGGATCAGGATGCCGGTGCCGTCCGGGTGGTAGGCGTAGAAGGGGGCGCCCGAGTCGCCCTTGATCGACGTGGTGCCGCCGGAGTAGGCGATGAGGCCGTTGGTGCAGGAGTTCGCCGGGACGCACAGGGAGGCGGTCAGGCTGGTGACCTTGTTGCCGCAGCGCTCGCCGGTGACCATGCCGCTGCGGCAGTAGCCGGTGAAGTTGAGGCCGGGGTCGGCCGCGCCCTTGACGCGGGTCTGGGTGCCCACGGTGTCGCCTTTGTAGACGTTGTTCGTGTACGTGCTGCCGCCGAGCAGTTCCAGGTCGAACGTGGGCTGCGGCTCGCGGAACTTCACCGTGCCCCAGGAGTGGGCGTTGACCGGCGACGTGACCGCCTTGCCGAGCGCGAAGCAGTGGCCCGCGGTCACCATGAACCGCACGTTCGCCGCGTTGAGCACGGTGAACCCGCTCGAGCAGGCGTTGACCCCGTCGGTGATGGCGGCGCCGCCCCAGTGCGGGGGTGCGTCGTTCTGCCTGGAGTCGCGGCCGGTGTCGACCTGCCGGTAGGCGATCACGCCGGGGTGGGCGCGCAGCACCGGGGCCACCACCTCCGGTGGCGCGTCCGTGCCCACGGCGACGGTGGCGGTCTCGGCGTCGAAGTAGAGGCCGTAGGAGTAGTCGGCCGCCTCGGCGTGCCAAGCGCGGCGTCGTAGGTCGGCGAGGGCGGCGTCGACCTGGTCGTGGGTGAGGGCGCTGCGGGTGAGGCGGATCCGCGCGCCGGGGACCTGGAAGTCGGCCGTGGTGGCGTCGCTGCCCGGTCCGCTAGCGGGCAACACTACGACGAAGGCCACCCCGTCGGCGTAGACCCCGAGGGCGGCATGGTCTTCGACGAGGGCCGAGATCGCCGCGTGGACGGCGTCCGGATCGCTGGAGGCGTGCGCGGGCACACCTGTCGACACCACCACCGTGGACGCGACTAGAACGGCGCTAGCGAAGATCCTCCGTGCACGCGACATTGCGGTTCCCCGATCGTCTCTTGGTCGACGGGTAGTCGCCGCGCGGCGGGGAAGCGGTAGGGGGACGGCTACCGCGTCACCCGATGGGAGGAAGCGGTCATCGGCGCGGTGGCGCGCGCGAATCCCTTGACGAGCAAGAGGATCGGCAGGGCCAGTTCGAACAGGCCGCCCGGGACGTAGAACGCGAGCCCGATCCCGGATTCCAGTTCGGACAGGCCGAGCACGTCGCACACGACACCGGCGAACAGCGCCGAGTAGCCCACGACGCCCAGGACCGCGAGCCATCGGGGGACGAGGCCGGAGCGGAGCAGCGCACCGGAGAGCGCCAGGCCGCCCAGGCCGGAGAGCGTGTAGACGAGCAGTTCGTAGTCTTGGACGTGCTTGTCGGTCGTCGCGGTGTAGGTCGCGACCGCCAGCAGGACGAGGCACTCGACCGCCCGCAACGCCGCGTAGCCCGCGGCGAGGCCGTGTCCGTGCGGCTTGAGGACCGGGAACATCGCGATGCCGATGCCCGCGACCGCCAGGCCCGTGTAAGCCACCAGCAGGGCGCCGAGCGGGGTGTCGATCGACGAGCTCCCCGCGGCGAAGGCGGCCGTTGAGGTGAGGAACAGCAGCCCCACCAGTACTGCGGTTGCCCTCATGACCTGCCCTCTCCGACGGCGCGACCTTACGCCGTAAGTTCTACACTTACGACGTAAGGCCGGTCAAGGGGCTACCAGGCGATGGGGCCGTTGTCGTCGAAGAAGCCGCCGGTGGGGCCGTCGTCGTCGAGGGTGGCCAGGCGCACGGCGATGGCGGCGCCTTGAGCGGCGGTGCGGTGGCCGGAGTGGTTGTTGAGGTCGGTGGCGCAGTAGCCGGGGCAGGCCGCGTTGACGCGCAGGCCGGGTTCGACCTTGGCGTAGAGGGCGGTGACGGCGTTGAGCGCGGTCTTGGACGGGACGTAGGCGAGCGAATCGGGCGTCTGGCTGGTCGCGATGCCCGCGAGTGAGCCGACGCCGCTGGACATGTTGACGATGCGGCCGTGCTCGGACGCGCGCAGCAGCGGGAGCAGGGCGTCGGTGAGCGCGATGACGCCGAAGACGTTGGTGTTGAAGACTTCCCGGACGGCGGCGACGTCCGCCGCGCCCGGGGCGTTCATCCTGCCGCCGGTGATGCCCGCGTTGTTGATCAGGACGTCGAGCCGGTCGAGGCCCGCGACGGCCCGCTCGATCGAGGCCGGGTCGGTCACGTCCAGCTGGAGGAACCGCGCGCCGGTGTCGGCGGCGGCCTTCTCGCCCCGCTCGACGTCGCGCGCGCCGAGGTAGACGGTCAGGCCGCGGTCGACGAGCTGCTTCACGATCTCCAGGCCGATGCCCTTGTTGGCCCCGGTCACCAGTGCTGTGGTCATGTCTCCACTGTCGTCACCGGTGGGCGCGCGGTCCAAGACCGGCTGGGTGGGTATTGATACTCTGCGGGTATGGATTCGCGGGAGCTGGGCTACTTCGTCGCGGTCGCCGAGGAGCTGAACTTCGGCCGGGCGGCGACCCGGTTGGGCATCGCCCAGCCGCCGCTGTCGCGCGCCATCAAGCAGCTGGAGCGGCGCTTGGGCGTCGCCTTGTTCACCCGCACGAGCCGCTCGGTGACCTTGACCGTGGCCGGTGAGGTGCTGCTGCAGGAGGGAAAGCGCGCGCTGACCGCGCTGACCGCCGCGCGACGGCGTGCGCAGCGGGCGGGCAACCCCGGGCTGGTGCTGACGATGAAGCCGAACATCGACGGCGACCTGCTGGAGAAGATCCTCGCGCAGTTCGCGAACGACCCGGCGGCCGTCGAGGTCGAGGTGCTGATCGGCGGCATCGGTGAGCAAGCGGTGCTGCTGCGCGAGGGCGAGGCGGACGCGGCCCTGCTGCGCCTCCCGCACGCCGACGTGGACGGCCTCGCCTACGAGGAGTTGCTGACCGAACAGGACGTCGCGGTACTCCCCCGCACCCACCGCTTGGCCGACCGCGCGTCCATCACCCTGTCCGACCTCGACGACGAACAACTCCCCTACTGGCCGGGCTCCCGACCGAACGGCGGCCCGCTGGTCCGCGACTCGGCGCAACTGCTGCAGCTCATCTCCCTGGGCCGCACGGTCGCCCTGCTCCCCGCCTCCGTCCGATACCACCTGCGCGACGACCTCACCACCGTCCCCGTGTCGGACGCGGACACCTCGACCCTGGTCATCGCCTGGCCGCAGGACGCCCGTTCCCGTTCTTTGGCCGCCCTCGTCGAGGCCGCGGTGGCGGTGTCCTCGATCAGGCCCGCGCGGACGAGCTGATCACTAGGATTCCCCGGGTGCGGCGTGAGGGGAGCGCGGATGGTGGGTTCATGGCTCGTGCTGTTAGTCGTGGCCGTCTCGGTGCCCGCGTGGCTGGTGGTGCGCGACCACCGGCGAGCGCGCGACATCAGCGTGGCGGACCGGTTCCAGTGGGACCTGGTGTACCTCGCCCTGCTGCGCAGCGGTCCGACCCGAGCGGTGGACGCCGTGGTGGCGGACCTGGTCGACCGAGAAGTGCTGACCGCCACCGACACGCATTGCCTCGTACCCGTTGCCGAGCCGGAGAACTGCACTCCCGTTGAGCGGGAAGTCTTGCGGTTCACCGGTAGCCGGACGGCTCGGCTGCAATCGGTGCGCGACGAGGTGACCTCGACGTGCGCTGCGGAGTTCAAGAAACGCATACGCACACTAGCCAGGCACGGCCTCTACATGCCAGTTTCCGGTGCTGGCTTGGCATTCGTGATCGTCTACACCTTCGTCGTCTACATGTCCATGGCGCAGTTCATGTACTGGATCGACGGCATCTTCATGGCCGATCCGCCGTGGGTGTGGGACGGCCCCTTCTGGCGCGCGCTGCTGTTGCTGATCGTGTTGTGGGCAGCCCCGGTGGCCTTGATCACTTGGCGTGAAAGGGGTTTCCGCACAGCCGTCCGCACCCCGCTCGGCCGCGCGGTCGCCGCACACCTCGCCTGCACCGCCCCCGACTCCCTGGGCACCTGGGTCGCCATCCACGGCCTCACCACCACCGACCCGGAAGATTCCCGCGCCTTGATCCTCGGCAACGCCGCACCGGTGTAGTTCCTCGGTACAGTCGCCTTGTGGCACAACACAAGCACGCCTCGTCGTTCGGCTCAGCGGCATCCGCCTACGCCGAGCACCGCCCGGACTACGCGCGGGCCGCGGTGCGATGGGCCCTTGAATCCGCGCCCGGTCCACGAGTCCTCGACCTCGGCGCCGGGACCGGCAAACTCGCCACCACCCTGGCCTCGATCGGCGCCGAGGTCACCGCGGTCGAGCCCGACCCGGCGATGCTGGCCGAACTGCGCCGTGAGTTGCCAGACATCCGCGCGCTGCAAGGAAGCGCCGAGTCGATCCCGCTACCGGACGGCTCGGTCGACGCTGTCCTGGCCGGAAACGCCATGCACTGGTTCGACATGGCCGTCGCGGGCCCGGAAATCGCCAGAGTCCTCGCCCCCGGTGGCATCCTGGCAGGTCTGTGGAACACCGTGGACGACACGGTCGAGTGGGTCGCCGGACTGGCCCGGGTCAGCGGCCCCGCAGCCATCGGCCCCCGCGACACCCCCACCGCGTGGCGAGCCGCGACAGCCACCATGCACATACCCGAAGTTGGCCACTCGCACTTCGACTCCCCAGAGCAGGCCGAGTTCCCCCACAGCCAACTCCGAACCGCCGACACCCTTGTCGCCACACTCGGCACCCGAGCGGGGATGCTGGTCATGCCGGAACCCGAACGCCAAGCCGCACTCAGCCGAATCCGCACCTACCTGACCACCACCCCCCACACCGCGAACGGCGAGTTCACCCTCCCCATGCTGACCTGCGCCCTCCGCCTCCGCCTCAGCCCACCTCGGCAACCGTCCGCTTCAGCGCTATAGCTACTCCGACGACCTCTCACTGTGATCACCCAAGCGCGCTGCTGGCGGGGTCACGGCAGGGGGTTGGGCTTGGCGGCTTTGGTGGGGATCATGGTCAAGGACTGCGCGATGTTGACCGATGCCGACGTACTGCACGGCTGCACCCGGGCCGAGCGGATCGACTGGCCGTCCACCAGATAGAAGGTGAGGCAGGTCGGGCTGGCCGAATCAGGGGAATTGCGCAGGCTCATCGTGGCCCCGTGATCCCTGCTGTACACCTGCCACTGCTGGGCGATGCTACGCCGATCGCAGACCACGTCTACCAAACCCGAGCCGTTCACAGCGGGCGCGAGGCAAGTCTCGGTGACGGTGTTCTGGATGACGACATACCTGCCGTTGATCGTCTCAGTGAAGATCCAACTCGTCCTCTTGTCGACATCGCACCGACTGGTGACTACAGCGCTCGCCGTGTTCAGCCGGAGGCAGGACGCAGCGCTCACGGTTCCCCAGGCGATTTTGTAGGGGCCGTAGCGGAATGGCGCGACCGCGTGCGCGGGGGTCGCGCAAGCAAGCACGGCGAGGGCAGCGACGAACGCGGAGATCCAGCGCGGCATGGTCTTCTCCCTCACGGCTTCTTGGTGAACGTCACAGGGTCGTGGTCGGACCCGAACTCCACCGGCGTAGCGGGAACGCTCGCCGTGAAGCGCTTCAGCACCACCGGGTCGGACCAGATCAGGTAGTCGATGATCCGCTGGTCGTGCGTGGGGACGCCGGGGTCGACCACCCGGATCGGGAACGAGACGAAAGCGCGCAAGTACTTGGATTCGATGTTGAGGTCGCCCAGCATGACCCACCCGGTCGGGCGCGGGTCCAGACCGGCGGTCGCCTCCGTGGCCTTCTTGAGAAGAGCGGAGACATTACCCCCAGCCGGTTTGGCGTCGGCGTGCACGTTGTAGATGACTGTGTTGTCCTTCAGCACCAGTTGCAGGAGTCCCCGATCACCCTCGTGCACGGCGCTGGAGCGGACCGGTGGCAGGTAGTTCCAAGATCTGACCGCTGCCGTACTGGTCCGCACGACGAACGCCATGTTGGGCCGCGCTCCCTTCTCGGTATCACTGTCCTCGACATCGTCGGTCCGCAGGACGAACACCTTCCGCTTCTCGTCAACGCCGTTCACCGGGAAGGTCCAGTCGCACTCCCGTCCTTCGCGCAGCATCTTCACCACGATCTTGCAGGTGAACCCGACCTTGTAGGGCTTGCCCATGTGCCGCTGCACGAGTTTGTCGAAGTCGGCGAGCTTGCCGACTTCCTGAAGAGCGACCACATCGCTGGTCGCAGCCAGGTCGGTGACATCGAAGACCTTCGACTGCGGCTGCCAGAGGCTCAGCTTGTTCTTCGTGTTCGCGCCGTGGGTGTTCCAGGCCGCGAGCTCGTAGTCCGTCACGTGCTTGGCTGACGCCTGCGGTGCGCCCACCACGGTCAGCACCACCGTTGCCGCAGCGACCACCCCCGCCCACCGGGATCGCCCCACTCTGTTCGCCACCATCGGCCCACCTACCTCGACACGTGATCATCCTCGGCCGCGGAGGAACTTCCCATCGGGCTGAATGGCCGCGCAATGCTCGTGGGCCGGTTTCACCCACCGGTGGACGATCATCAACCGTTGGGATAGCTGCGCTACCAACCGGAATCGGTGTCATATTTGGTTCAGGAGTAGCCTCGGGTTGTGACTACTGCCCCGCCCCCGGAGTTTGTCCTGTACGGCTGGAACGGCGAAGCCGCGCACAGACTGGACTGGGTGCACACATACCGGCGCGAGGGCGTGACCACGACTTACGGGGTGTGGTTGGCGCACTTGACCGACGCGGGCGGGTTGCGGGTGGGGTCGTTCGATACCGGGGTGTTGGGGCGGATTGGGCCTGATGCGGCCACGGCGGCGGCGCGGCATGGGGCGCATGCGTTGGTTGACATCACTTTGCCGACTGAGGACTTGTCGGTTGCCAGTGCCAGTGCGGAACACGCGACCAGGGCCGCGCAGGACCACGGGAACTGGCGGGCAGCCGAGTGGGTGGTCGACGGTGGGCGGGTCGAGGCGCGGGTGTGGAAGTTCGCAGGCGGGTGGACCGGGTTCGCGGTTCTCGGTGACGTGACTGTGGTGCTTGTCGGGGTCGGGGTCGGGGTGGATCCGGGGTTGAGCAAGCTCAACGACACCCGGGCGTACGGGTTTGACCACACGGTTCCGATCGACCGGGCGCACCACCGGGGTGAGCAGCGGCAGTGGGTGGAATCGTTGCTGCCACGGCCGAACCGGGCGCGGCACGCGGACCACACCGCGCTCGTGGGCTGATCGGCGCAGCCACCGGCAGATTCGGCTACGGCGGTGGATTCCCCAAGTTCGGTGATGGATGGTTAATGCCTGGCCAGTTCACCAGTCGGGAAACCACCCTGAGCCCTGGAGCCCCCACGATGGCGTTCACCTTCCGCGCTGCCCTGACCACCCTCTCCCTCGGCGCCGCGCTCGCGGCCACCGCCGTGCTCACCACCGCGCCCGCACAGGCGTCCACCACCGAGACCCACCGGGTCTGCCAGACCGTCCTCGCGCCGCTCGCACCGGGCGAGACGGCGTCCAAGGTGCTCAGCAAGCGCTGCTTCGACGAGCCGGTCAACGCCGCGGCGCAGCGCCGCCCGCTGCCCGACGAGCTGCTCGTCACCTTCTACGAGGACGAGGGCCAGGGCGGCGACGAGTCCGAAGTGTACGGTGGTGAGACCTGTGACAGCGAGGGCTACGGCATCTCCGACATGGACGACGTCCAGGACGAGACCGACGGCGTGTCCTCGTACACCCTGTTCGGCGACTGCGACGTCTCGGAGAAGTTCGACGACTACGACTTCGAGGGCAGCTCGAGCGGCCTGATCTTCGGCCAGAACCAGCCGTGGGTCGGCGCTACCTGGAACGACGGCGGCATCAAGTCGTTCTCCCTGCACAGCTGATCGGCGGGGGCCGTGCCATGCTGGGTATCGTGCGATATCCCGGCGAGGCACGGCCCCTCCTCGCAGCCGCCTGCGGAACCCTTTCCGGTGCCCTAGGCGCCTTCGCCGCGTCAACGGCGGTGATCCGTCCACTCGCGCACACCATCGGGTTGTGGATCCTGTTGGTGGCCTTGCTCTGCGCAAACACCACCCGAGCGGTGGCACTCACCAGGTCCGCGGTTGCGCTGGTGTGCGCGGTAGTCGCGTTCTACGGCGTCGCAGGCTTCCACGTCGGCGCAGGCAAGCTGACCCTATGGCTGACGCTGGCCGTCGGCGGCGGTCTTGCGCTCGGAGAAGCGTTCCGCCGCATCCCGCACCCACTTGCCACCGCAGCGGCCGCGGGCCTGCTGATCGCCGACGCGGCCAGGCGGGGAGTGCACTACCCACACCAGATCCCCGTCCTGGCAACCTTTCTCGTCGTCGCCCTCATCGCCCTGTGGTGGCGGGCCCGACCACTCCACCCCCGGACAGCGGTCTTCCTCCCGTTGACAACAGCCATCGGCTACGCGCTCGTCGCCGCGCCAGACCTCTTGGAAGACCTCATCCGGTGACCACACCACACCCGCGGCGTCAGCTCTCGATGAACTGGTAGTCGGCGACGATCTGCCCGGCGGAGTCCACAAGAAGGAACTCGGTGCCGACACCCGCGACCTCACCCGTGGCGGACACCATCTCCCAGGTGAACTTTATCGCATCGCTCACCTTCGTCACCTCGGGACGGCGGCGGAAGGTGAAGTGACCAGGGGCGACGAACTCGTCGTACGCGAGGCGGACCCGCTGTTCGAGTTCCCGGTGGCCGTGGGCTTCGAAGGTGGCGGCGAGGCCCAGGGCAGCGGCCGAGTCCACTGTTTCCCGGGGCGGTTGCAGGATGTGCCTGCCGTCCGGAGCCCAGAGTTCGGCGATCGCGGTTCGGCGCGCGTCCGCGTCGGGCTCGTTCCACAGCGCCACGTAGCGGTCCGCGAAGTCGGCGGGGTTGGGCATGAGGGCTCCTTGGTGTTGTCGTGCGGTGCCAAGGTTCTGGTGCGGCGGGTGGCTGGGCAATTCCCGACGGGGAATAGCCGAGCGACCGCGGATCGACTACACAGGACAGTGTGTCCACCCCGCGTCTCGCCGACGACCTGCGCACCTGGCGGCTCCGGCGCAAGGTCAGCCAGATCGAGCTGGCACTGCGCGCCGGGACGACCCAACGGCACGTGAGCTTCATCGAGAGCGGCCGCTCCACGCCCGGTCGGGCGATGGTCATCCGGCTGGCCGAGTCGCTCGAGATCCCGCTGCGGGAGCGCAACGCCCTGCTGCTGGCGGCGGGTTTCGCGCCCATCCACCCGGAGACGCCCTGGGCGGACGCGCGCTTGGCGCCGGTCCGCGCGGCCGTGGAGCAGGTGGTCCGCGCCCACAACCCGTACCCGGCGATCGTCGTCGACCGCCACGGCACACTGGTCTCGGCTAACACCGCCTTCGATGACTTGGTGGCCGGTACCGCGCCTGACCTCCGGACGCCTCCGGTCAACGTCCCCCGGCTCCTGCTGCACCCGACCGGCCTGGCCCCACAGATCGCGAACTTCGACGAGTGGGCCGGTCACGTGGTCGACGCCGTCCGCGCGCAGGCCGTGCGCACGCCGGATCCCGTACTGGATGCCCTGATCACCGAGCTGGCCGGCTACACCTCCCACCTGCGCCCGACCCACCTCGGCTTCGCGGGCCCGCTGCGCCTGCGGACCCCCGCGGGCGAGTTGCACCTGCTCACCACCCTGACCCACTTCGCCACCGCCCAGGACGTGACGGTCGCTGAACTCCGGATGGAGGCCTTCCTCCCCGCCGACGAGCACACCGCGACCCTGCTCCGAACCCAGTCGTTAACCACCACGAAAGACCCGAGCCCCGTTCGAGTCCCCACCAGCTGAGCCGAACGGGCTTCGACCGTGGGATCGTCGGGCAGCTGATGTGGCGGACCGCTACCGTCGAGTGTGAGAGTGCTTCGGATTCGGGGTGGCTGTGCGGGGAACGCGGACGTGTGTGGAGCGACGAGCCGACGGGCGGGTCGTGCTGGTGCGGGTCGAGGGCGAGTTGGACCTGTCGACCGTGGGTGTGCTGGCGGCAGGGCTCGACGAGGGCCTGGCGGAGGCGACCGCGTCCGGGGTGTCGCTGCTGGTGGTCGACCTCGGAGCGACAACCTTCCTGGGCTCCGTCGCGATGACCCGGCTGATCGTGGCCCGCGACGACGCGGCAGCCCTCGGCGTGGACCTCGGCGTGGTGGCATCGCCGGGTGGGATCGTCGCCCGCGCCCTCGAGGTGGCCGGGATGAACCAGGTGTTCCCCATCGAACGAACCCTGGACTGGCTGCTCAGGGTGCTCCCCCGTCCGCGCTCATAACGCGGTCAGCGAACACCCACTGCGGCACCGATGGCGAACTCGACAACCGTCGTCGTGCCAGGCGCGCTGGTGGTGCCACGATCCACCCGCACCAGGTCCGCGACCGACTCGATGATCTTCAACCCACGCCCCCGCACCGCCAGCCCGCCCCCGCCCTCACCCGCAGGCGTGACCCACTGCCCCCGATCAGCCACCGAAACCCGCACAGTCGTACTGCCCGACCCCCCACCCGTGGTCAACGCGGTGAGGACAACCGGCCCCGGGGTGCCGCCCCGATAGGCGTGCTCCACGCTGTTGGTGACCGCCTCATCAACCGCCAACAGGATGTCCTGACCACGCTGGTCGAACAATCCCTGCCCCACCAGCCACGCCCGCAACGCCGACCGCACCACCGCGATACCCCCAACCTGCGCGGCGATCTCCACACGCAACGTCGACGAACTCATCGATTCGGGTACCACCGGCTCCGCAGCTGTCACATCCGACCGTGTACCCACCCAGAAGTCACCTATGCCTGATTCGCCGACCTGGGGACGGTGACATGACCACCACTTGCCACGTGACAAACTCCACGAACGCGAAGGCAGCTCTCGTCGCACCGGCGGAGTCGGTGCCGACCAGCAGGTGAGGGTGAAGGCTGAGCCCGATCGCATCCTGCGAGCGGGCGGTGGCTGCTGCGCCTCCCGTGCCTGGTTCACCGTGGGATACCGGCCTCGCCGCGAACCTCGTCCACAGGTTTCGGGGTCGGGGTTCCTGCGGTGCGCAGGACCGTCAGCGTGATCACGATCGCGGCGATCAGGATCGCGGCGGAGACCACGAACGCGAGGTGGTAGCCCGACAGCAGCGCCTCCTTGAGCACCGTGCCCGCCTCGACGGCCCGCTCGCTGCGCGCGGCGGCGAGGGTGGCCAGCACGGCGAGCCCGACCGCGCCACCGACCTGCTGGGTGGTGTTCACCAGACCGGAGGCCAGGCCCGCGTCCTGCGGCTGGGCGCTGGACATGGCCAGCCCCATCACCGCGGGCATCATCAACCCGGCGCCGACGCCCATCAGGGCCATCACCGGGAAGATGTCGACCAGGTAGGTGCCGTCGACCGGAGCGCGGGCCAGCAGCAGCAACGCGATCGCGACCAGGGTCAGCCCACCCGCCAGCACGGCGCGCGGACCGAACCGCGGGATCACCTTCGCCGACAGGAACAACGACACCAGGCCGATGAGCACCGGACCGGGCAGGAACGCCAGGCTCGTCTGCACCGCGCTGTACTCCAGCACCCGCTGCAGGTAGAGGGCGCCGAGGAACTGGAACCCGAACAACCCCGCCACCAGCAACAGCATCACGATGTTCGCGCCGGTCAGCAGCCGGGACCGGAAGATCCCCAGCCGCAGCAGCGGGTGCGCGGCCTTCGCCTGGCGCAACGCGAACAACCCCAGCAGCACCAACGCGAGCGCACCGAGACCGAGCGTGTGCGCCGAACCCCAGCCGTAGTCGGCGGCCTTGACGATCGTGTACACCAGCAGCGAGAGGCCGACGGTCACCAGGACCGCGCCGACGAGGTCGGCGCCCTGGCGCAGACCGGGGCCGGTGTCGGTGTCCACGGCCCGGATCGCGAGCAGCACGGTGACCACGCCGATCGGCACGTTCACCAGGAAGATCCAGGGCCAGCCGACGCTCTGGGTCAGCGCGCCGCCCGCGATCACGCCGATGGAGGCGCCACCGGCCTGCACGAAGCTGTAGATCCCGATCGCCTTCGCCTGCTCACCCGGCTCGGGGAACATCGTCACCACCATGCCCAGCACCACCGCCGAGGCGGCGGCGCCGCCGACGCCCTGCACGAACCGGGCGGCGATCAGCACCTCCGCGGAGGTGGCGAGCCCGCAGAGCAGGGAGGCCGCGGTGAACACCGCGAGCCCGACCAGGAACACGCGTTTGCGGCCGACGAGGTCGCCCAAGCGACCGGACAGCAGCAGCAGGCCGCCGAAGGCCAGCAGGTAGGAGTTCACCACCCAGGCCAGACCGGCGGGGGTGAACCCGAGATCGTCCTGGATGGTCGGCAGCGCGACCGTTACGATGCTCGCGTCGAGCACGATCATGAGCGCGCCGACGCACAACACGCCGAGCGCCAGCCACCTCGACCCAGGCGCTGGGCGCGCCGAAACAGACATGGTCACCATTCCCTCGTGAACTCGGCCGGATCCCGGCCCGGACTCGCGCTCCCCCAAGAGCGCACTACTTGTTACAGAGTCCATGATGTGTGACCATTGGCTGGCGCGGAAGGAGGCACTTTCATGTCCCTGAGGAACACCGATGTGTCCGCCGAGGTAGAGCACGAGGCGACCTGCACAGTCCTGCAAGTTCTCGAACGCGTGAGTGGCAAGTGGAGCATCGGGATCCTGCTCGCGGCCATGAACGGCCCGGTCCGGTTCACCGAGCTCGAGCGCGGCATCAACGGCATCAGCAGGCGGATGCTCACGCTGACCCTGCGCAACCTCGAGCGCGACGGGCTGCTGACCCGCACCGTGTACCCGACCGTCCCGCCCAAGGTCGAGTACACCGTCACCGAGATGGCGCGCGAGCTGTACGACTCGCTGCGCTCGCTGACCGCGTGGGCGGAGCGCAACCTCGACACCATCGCCACCGCGCGCCACACCTACGACACCGCGAAGCGGTAACCGCGGTGAGACCTCCCGGCGTTGACAAGCCGCACAGGTCAACCGGCACGTCGAACCTGAGGGATCAGACCTGGTAGAGGTTCAAGCGGTAGGAGCGGGACTGGGGTAGGGCGTGCACCAGCGGCATCAGCACCCGGTAGAGGAGCGGTAGGTGGCGGCGGAGCTCGGGGTGGCCGCCGACCGCTGAGGTGTCGAGCAGGCGGATCCCCGGGTGCCAGGACTCGATGTCGCGCGGGTCGTCGCAGGCCCACACGAGTTTCGCGGACATCTTCTTGAGGGCGCCGTGCCGGTGCCGGTTGTCGATGATCCACTGACCCCAGGTGTCGAAGGCGAACCGGCTGCCGGGGAAGGTGGTGCGGACGTGGCCGACCGCGGTGCGCGCGTCCGGTTCCGAGAGGTAGATCAGGACGGCCTCGGCCACGAAGAAGTACGGGCCGGGGTGTTGGCGCACGGCGGCCACCCAGTCCGGGTCCACAACGGACCCCGCGACCATCGACCGGCGGTCGGTCTCGGCGAAGAACCTGCGGCGCAACGCCATCGAGTCGGGCAGGTCCAGGTCGACCCAGTGGCAGGTGCCGTTGTCGAGGCGTTCGAAGCGGGTGTTGAGGCCCGCGCCGATCTCGACGACGGTGCCGTTCGGTTGTTCGGTGAGGAACTCGCGCACCCAGTGGTCGAACACCAGGCCGCGCAAGACGGATCCGCGCAGGCTGCCGCTCTCGTCGAACCTGGCGAAGTCGTAGTCGATGGAGGCGACCATCTCCACCGCGCGCGGGTCGCGCACCAAGGGCTTGCGCTTGCGGGTCTCCATCGCGCGCCCGTAGAGCGGTATCAGCAGGGTCTCCTGCGCAGGGCCGAGTTCGACCGGGGTCCGTCCGTTCACCAATCCCCCTCAGAGGAGCCGCCAGATCTCGATCGCGGAGTTCTTGTTCCAGCGTAGCGAGTTCAGCTGCCTGGCCGCATCGCGTCGGGGTTCGGGTGACCTAGTCCGCCTGGTCGAGCTCCGGGATCAGATCGCCGATCAGCCGGATGCTTTTGAGCACCTTGTCGTGCGGGATGCCGCCGATCTGCTGAAGGCACATCAACCGGTCGATCCCGAGGTCCGCGTACGCCCGCAACTTGCGGCGGCAGGTCTCCGGGCTGCCCACGATGAGCGAGTCCTGCGCGCTCAGCACGGTGAAGATCTCCTCGTCCGGCACCTGTTCGCCCTGCAACACCCGGGCGATCAGCAGGTTCGCCTCGGTCGGCGCGTTGGTCGCCTCGCCGCGGACGAACTGCCCGGTGAGACCTCCGCCGTCCGGTGCGGTCGCGATCTTCTCGTGCCGCGCGCTCTGGCGGACGAACTCGGTGGCGGCCTCGAAGAAGGTCAAGGCGGTCACCGTGTACCAGGCGGCGGCCGCGGCGGCACCGTTGCGCATCGCCTCTTCGTCGGTGTCGGCGCAGTGGACGAAGGTGAAGAACGCGACCTGGTTGTTGACGAACGCCCCGACCGGGTCGGTGCACTGCCGCGCCGCCGCCCGGTACAGCTCGATCAGCCTGCTCGCCCGCTCCAACGACTCCCACATCGTCGTCCCCAGCACGCCAACCCCACGCCGACCAGCATCCTCAAAGGACGCCGGACTCGCCGCCGCCTGCCAGAGCGGCGGATGCGGCTTCTGCAACGGCTTCGGCACGATCGAAACATCACCGACGCGGTAGAACTCGCTCTCGTGCGAGAAGTGATCGGAAGTCCACATCCGCGGCACCATCTCAAACGCCTGCTGCGTCTGAGCCCGCACCTCTTCCGGCTCGATCCCGAACAACCGCCACTCCGGAATAGTCGACCGAGTCAACCCGAGTTCGACTCGCCCCCCACTGAGGTGATCCAACGTCGCCGCCCGCTCCGCAACCCGAATCGGATGGTTGAACCTCCCCGGCGCAAGCACCGCCGCATGCCCCAACCGAATCCTGCTCGTCCTCTGCGACAACGCCGCCAACATCATCTCCGGCGCCGAGGACAGGCTGAACTCCCCCGCCCCGTGGTGCTCGACCTGCCACCAACACCCGTACCCGAGCTCATCAGCGAGCACCGCCTGCTCGATGGCCTCGGTGAACCTGAGCTGCTCGCTGCCTTCCACCTGGGGCTTCGGGTTCTGGATCTCGTTGAACAGATCAATCTTCATGCCACGACCTCCGGCTGCTCGGGTCACCGAGAGGTGAGTCAGTGGCCATGGACACCTTGTTACAGAAGTCGCACATTCGGCCTACAAATACCCCTGTCCGAGCAATCAACCCCACCAATGGTCACCGTAGGTATCGACAAGCAACCAGACACTTCGAAGCCGCCAGCACCAACCCAGCCCCCCATCAGGTCCGCCCCAACCCACCGACCCAGCCCCTGAACACTCGGACCCAGCGGTGCCAACCCGCCCCCCGTCAGGTCCGCCTCGGCCCACCTGCTCAGCCCCTGGACACTCGGACCGAGCGGTGCCAACTTGCCCTCCGTCAGGCCCGCCCCAGCCCACCTTCCCAGCGCCTGGACAGTCGGACCCGCCGGTGCCAACCCGCCCCCCGTCAGGCCCGCCCCAGCCCACCTTCCCAGCGCCTGGACAGTCGGAACGGCCGGTGCCATCCCAGCCCGCTCTCGTCGGCCCTGCCAACCCAGCACCTGGACAGTCGGACTCGCTGGTGCCAACTGCTCGATGGGGCGGACTTGTTTTGTGTGTGTGGGGGGGGACGGCAGCCGTAGCGTCGTTCGCGGCAGGGCCATGCTTTTCGGCCCCTGCTTTGCGGTCCTGCCACGGGTGTCGTAGGGGCCCCGCGCAAAACAAGATCGCCCCATCGAGCTCGTCGCATTGTCGCGGATCGGGCCCGATGTCGCCGCCAGGCGACGAGGCGTCCGATCCCGGGTGGCCGAGGTCGCCGCCAGGCGACGAGGCCGTCCACCGGAGCCGAAGGCGGAGGCCCAGATCCCTTGCCCCGCACCCCCAACCACCGCCTACGTCAAGATCAACCTGATCAAAAGCCCCCAAATACACAGAGGGTTATTCAGAGCGTGCGTAGAAGTAGAGTCCGATGACTGCTGTGATGGTGGCGGTGAAGGTGTTGAACGGGCGCCGGTAGTCGGTGTGGAGTATCCGCCAGGTTTTGAGGTGGGCGATGGCTCGTTCGACGGCGACGCGGATCTTGTTGTGTTGGAAGTTGTATTCTTTCTGCCATCGGGGTTGTTCGCGTTTGCGGGGTTTGCGGAACGGGGTGATCATGTCGCTGCCGATGTAGCCTTTGTCGGCGAGCCAGGAGGTGGTGTCCCGGCCCTGCAGGATGCCTGATTTCCTGAGGCAGTGAATGTCGTGGTGGCGACCCTC
>NZ_JAMTCO010000009.1:0-152619 GCF_024171925.1 Actinokineospora diospyrosa
ACACCCGTGGCAGGACCGCACAGCAGGGGCCGAAAAGCATGGCCCTGTCCGCTACCGACGCTACGGGTGCCGTCCCCCCACGCAAAACAAGTCCGCCCCATCGAGCTGGCCTGGCACCAGCGACTCCGACTGCGCGGGGCTGGGAAGGCGGGCTGAGGCGGACCTGACGAAAGCGAGTTGGCACCGCCGAGTCCGAGTGTCTAGGGGCTGAGCAGGTGGGCTGGGGCGGACCTGACGGGGACGGGTTGGCACCGCAACTTCCGAGTGTCCAGAGGGGCTGGCACTGTGGGTTGGGGTGGACCTGGCGGGGGGCGAGTTGGCGCCAAGGGGTCCGAGTGTCCAGGGCTTGCTAACCACAGCATTTGGGGTATCCAAGGGCGTGGGTTAACCGCCGGTGGGGTCGATGATGCCGAGTAGCTTGCTCTGGTGGGTGAACTCCCTGTGCAGCTTCAGAGTGTGGACTCCGGCTACCGAGGCGGTGACTGGCGGGATGAGACCCAACGCGGCTGGTCTGCTCGCCCACCTCTCCATCCACATCGCGGTCATGCCATAAGCGGCCAAGAGGCGCAGATAGATCTCCTGCCATTGGCGTATTCGGCGGCGGTCTTCCTCACTGGTCGGGAGGCGCACGGAGCTGAGTTTCCACCAGCCCGCGTCGAGGACCTCGTGGTAGCGGCGCATCTGGAGCGCGTTCGCCTTCCGCCCTGCTTTGGTCCGCAGAGGGGGGACCTCGATGTCCTGGTCGACCTTGACCAGGTTGGCGCGGATCGCCAGGCACAGTGGAGATATCTCGGCCGCGTACCGCTTGATGTCCTGGGGTGGGGCCGACCGGTGTTGGGCGGGTTCGGGCTCAGGGGGCAGCGGCGGAACGTCCCCGGGAGCGGGCTTGACCCGGCGTCGCTGTTTGGTGATCACGCGGACCAGGTCCTCGATCCCGGGGCTGCTCAGCTCGGTGACCGCGTAGTGACCGGTCAGCGCGGGCATCAGGAACCGCGGGAGGTCGGCGGGGGAGTGGGTGGGTAGGACGACCGGGAGGATCTTGGCGGTCCACTCGCGGGGGGACTGGTGCAGAAGGTCGCGCAGGATCGTCGTCTCGGCGAGCACCCGGTCGGCGTGGGCGGTTCCGCTGGCCGCGGCGGCGTAGCGGGGTGAGGCGACGGCGATGGTGTGGTCGGTGGTGAGGATCGCGCGGGTGGCCCAGGCCTGCCAGTCCTGGCGCTCGTGCACCCACTGGTCCAGCACGACGTCGATGCCTGCGGCGACCAGGAGGCGGGCGAGGAAGCGGACGTCGTCCTCGTGCTCGGTTGTGTCGTGCGCGTAGCTGACGAACACCTGGGGCAAGGTCGGGTCCCCTCCGGCGGGCGCGTGGGCGTCGGCGATCATCCCACGGGTTTCCCGGCCGCAGAAGGTAGCCGCAGAAGGCAATCGCGCCCTCAGCCGAGCATGAGGACGCGATCGTCAACCAGCGGGGTCCCTAGCCGATGGGCAGTTCGGCCCGCACGTCGTCGCCCCGGTGGGTCAGGGTGGCACCGCAGGTGCGCAGTGCCCCGAGCGCCGCGGCGTTGCCCGTCGAGGTGTCCGCGACGATCGTGCGCACGCCCGCGGCGGCGGCCTCGGTGACCAGGGCCCGCAGGGCGGCGGTCCCGATCCCCTTGCCGCGCGCGGAGCGGCCCAACCACATGCCGGTCTCCGCCTCGTCCTGCGAGAGCCGGGCCATCCGGATCATGCCGGTCAGGCTGCCCTCCGCCTCCACCGCGTACATCACCGTCCCGTTCGCGCCGTGGAAGTGCGCGCGGTGGAACTCGCGGAACGCGTTCTCCGTCGCCGGGGTCCACGTGCTCGTGCTGTCCGGGACCGGCATCACGTCGATCGGGCGCGCCTCGTGCACCGCCACGCTCAGCAGCCGCTCGGTGGTCGCCTCGTCCAGCGGCACCAACCGCACCGTCGGGTTGGTGGGCTTGTCCGCGCGCACGACGTCGTGGATGCGGTCCAGGAAGCGGCGGGCCAGGGCCAGCTCGGCCCCGTCGAACTCGCGCATGGCGTCGACCATGTCGGTGATCAGGCCGCCGTAGAACGACCAGCCGAGGCGGATCGCGTCGTCCTGGACGCTGAGCAGGACCCGTCTGCGGTCCCGGTTGTCCCGGGTTCTGCGCACGTAGCCCGCGCGGACCAAGCGGTCGACCAGGGCCGTGACCGAGGCCGAGTTGAGCGCCAGCTTGCCGCTGAGCCACCCCGGCGTCGCCGGGACCTCTTCGCGCCGCGCGTCGAGCAGGTGCATCAGCGCGCGCAGGTCCGTCGGATGCAGGCCGTTGGCGGCGGCGAACTCCGCGGCCATCAGGTCGAGTCTGCCGGTGATCCGGCGCAGCAGGTGTACCAGCTCCAGTCCCGCGTCCCCGTCGTCCACGTCCACGTGGCACCTCCGCGTGAGCGCCGCCTCGTGGGCAGGCGCGCCGAGTGAGAAGAAGTTCTAAGGGGCAGACCGGCGGTCTGCCTGCCACAACACACCCGGCTGCAACGGGCTGAGCGGCTGCCCGGGGTTGACCCGAGCAGCCGCCCACATCCGGCCCGTCCCAGCCGGAGATCTAGCCGCGCAGCGCGGTGATCAGCTCACCGTTGGAGGTGTCGCCGGAGAGCTCCCAGAAGAAGGAGCCGCCGAGACCCTGCGCCTTGCCCCAGTTGCGCTTGCCCGCGACAGTGGCGGGGGTGTCGTAACCCCACCAGTTGCCGCCGCAGAACGCGTACGCGGTGCCACCGATGGTGCCGGTGGAGGGGCACTTCGTCTTGAGGACCTTGTAGTCCTCGAACCCGGCCTCGTAGGTGCCCTGGGCCGCACCGGTCGCGGTGCCGCCCGGGGTGGCCTGCGTGACGCCGGTCCAGCCGCGGCCGTAGAAGCCGACGCCGAACAGGATCTTGCTCGCCGGGATGCCCTTGGACTTGAACTTGTTGATCGCGCCCTCGGTGGTCCACTTGTCCTTCGGGATACCGGGGTAGGCGGTCAGCGGCGAGTGCGGGTTGGTCGGGCCCTTGGTGTCCCACGCGCCGAAGAAGTCGTAGGTCATCGGCATGACCCAGTCCAGGTACTGGACCGCGCCCGCGTAGTCGGCGACGTCGAGCTTGCCGCCGTCGGCACCGTCGGCCGAGGTCGCCGCGGTGATCAGGTTGTTCGCGCCGAACTTGTTGCGCAGGGCCTGGGTCACCGCCTTGAACGAGTCCGGACCGCTGGTGTCGCAGGTCAGACCGCAGGCGTTCGGGTACTCCCAGTCGATGTCGATGCCGTCGAACACGTCGGCCCAACGGGGGTCCTCGACCAGCTTGTAGCAGGAGTCGGCGAACGCGGCCGGGTTCTTCGACGCCTGGCCGAAGCCGCCGGACCAGGTCCAGCCACCGAAGGACCAGAGGACCTTCAGGTTCGGGTACTTCTTCTTCAGCTTGCGCAGCTGGTTGAAGTTGCCGCGCAGCGGCTGGTCCCACGTGTCGGCGACACCGTCGACGCTGTCGGCGGCGGTGTAGGCCTTGTCGTAGTCGGCGTAGGAGTCACCGATGGTGCACTGGCCGTTCTGGACGTTGCCGAACGCGTAGTTGATGTGCGTCAGCTTCGCCGCCGAACCGCTGGTGTCGACGTTCTTCACGTGGAAGTTGCGCCCGTAGACGCCCCACTGGATGAAGTAGCCCACGAGCTTGTTCCCCGGCGGGGGGTTGCCCGTCGTGGTGGTCGTGGTCGACGACGAGGAGGAGGTCGTGGTCGTCGTGGTGGACGACGACGTCGTGGTCGTGGTCGACGAGGTCGGCGACGTCGTGGTCGTGGTCGTCGTGGTGGTGGTCGGGTTGGTGCCGCCGCCACACGCCTGACCGTTGAGCGTGCAGTTGCTCGGCGAGCCGGGGCCCGAGCCGTTGAACCCGAACGAGGCCGTGCCACCGGCCGGGACGTTGCCGTTCCAGGACAGGTTCGAGAACTTGTAGTGATTACCCGTCTTGGTCAGCGACGCGTCCCACGCGGACGGGATGCTGGTGCCCGCGGGCAGGTCGAACTCGACGACCCAGCTGGTGAGCGCGGAGCTGCCACCGTTGCGCACGGTGACCTTGCCCGTCCAGCCGGATCCCCAGTCCTGCGTCTTCTGGAACTCGGCGGTGGGCGAAGCGGCGCCACTGGCTGGCGCTGCCACGATTCCGAACGTGACGGCGGCCGCGGCGATGGCCGCCGCGGTCAGGTGCCATCTGATCCTGGACAATTGTTCACCTCGGAAGGGAGCAGGGATAACACTGTCTACCGTGGTCCAGACCAATTATTCGGGACAAGGTCTAGACCAATAGTCTCACTCGAATGGAGTAGTGCCGCCAATCGAACGGACCGTCTGGGTGCGCGTGCGAACACGCGCGGTCACCGATCGGTGAGACCGGTGGGGTTGGTGTGCCTGGCTCGACCGGACACCGCGGCTGCGCTGATCACCTCCGCCGCCGCGCGCAGGCTCGAGCGCGAGCCGCCGAAGGTGTCGATCCGGCCCAGCGCGCCCAGATCGGGCCCCGCCGTGCCGGTCTCCACGTGCACGACGGCGGTGGCGGCCCGCACCAGGCCCGCCACCAGCTCGAGCACCGCGGGGTGCCGGTGCGCGTCACGGGTGGTCACGACGACCTCCCGCCCGCGCGCCAGCTCGAACAGCCCGCCCGGCTCCGCCGCGGTCACCCGCAGGGCCCTCGTGCCGGGGAGCAGTTCGACCAGGTGCGGTCCGAGTCCCCAGGGGACCGGGCCCGCGGCGATGGTCGGTTCGACCTCGACGTCGACCACCACCAGTTCTTGGGACAGCGCGGGCAGGTGGGTGGTCCGGGTCGCTTTGCGCGCCACGGCCATGCCCAGCTCCACCTCGTCGCGCGCGGCGACACCGCCCGCTGGCGCGACCCCCAACGAGCGGGTGCGCTCGGCGGCCTCGGCCAACCGCTGCTCGGACAGCGTGCCCGCCACGACCTCCGCGACGATCCGCTCGACGATCACGGCCACCGCGTCGGCGTCGGCGATCTCGCCGCCGATGCACAGCGCGTCCGCGCCCGCGCGCAGCGAGCGCACCGCGGCGTCGGCGAGGCCCGCCGCGTTGCCCAGGTGCCCGGCCACCGCGCCCATCTCCAGCGCGTCGGTGACCACCGCCCCGGTGAAGCCCAGCTGCCCGCGCAGCACGTCCAGGATCGCCGTCGGGTTGACCGTGGCGGGGTCGTCGCCCCACTCGGGCACCACCAGGTGCCCGGTCATCACCGACCGCACCCCGGCGGCGATGGCCGCCCGGAACGGGACGAGCTCCACCGCGTCGAGCTCCTCCGGCGTGCGCGGCAGCACCGGCAGCGTGAAGTGCGAGTCCGAGGTGGACGCGCCGTGGCCGGGGAAGTGCTTGGCGCAGGCGGCGACACCGGCGCTCTGCATGCCGCGCACGTAGGCGGCCACGTGCGCGGCCGTCGCGTAGGGGTCCGCGCCGAAGGCGCGCACCCCGATGATCGGGTCGTCCAGGGTCAGCGTCAGGTCCGCGCACGGCGCGAGGTCCAGGGTGACCCCGCAGGCGGCGAGCCGGGCGCCCAGCGCGGTGCCGACCTCGGCGGTGAGGCCGAGGTCGCCCGCCGCGCCGAGCGCCAGCGGCCCGGGCAGCGTGGAACCGGTGGCGGCGTCGAGCCTGGTGACGTCGCCACCCTCCTCATCGATGCCGATGACCACGTCACCGCGCTCGGCCCGCAGTTGCGCGGTCAGCGCGGCGACCTGCTCGTCGTCGACGATGTTGCGCCCGAAGAGCACCACCCCGCCCAGGCCCTCGGCCAACCTGGCCAGCACCCAGTCCGGGGCGCTCGTGCCCGCGAACCCGGGCAGCAGCACGGCTTCGGCCAGCGCGTGCAAGCGCGAGGTGGCCATCAGCCCTTCACCGCCCCGGCCGTGGAACCCGAGACCAGCTTGCGCTGCACCAGCAGGAAGAAGATCAGCGCGGGGATCGCGTAGATCACCGAGGCCGCCATGATGCCGCCCCAGTCGGTGCCGAACGCGGTCTTGAACGAGGAGAGCCACACCGGCAGCGTCTGCTTGTCCTTCTCCCGCATGAACACCAGCGCGTAGAGGAACTCGTTCCACGCGGTGATGAAGCTGAACACCGAGGTGGCGACCAGGCCGGGGCCCAGCAGCGGCAGCGTGACGCGGGTGAACACGCCCCAGCGCCCGCAGCCGTCGACCATCGCGGCCTCTTCCAGCTCGATCGGGATGCCCTTGACGAAGCCGCGCAGCGTCCACACCGTGAACGGCAGCGTGAAGGCCACGTAGACCAGCAGCAGGCCCCACAGCGAGTTGAGCAGGTCGGCGTCGCGCATGATCAGGTACATCGGCACGAACAGCGCTTCCAGCGGCGCCAGTTGCGCGATCAGCACCAGCAGGATGAAGCCCTTGCGGCCGCGGAAGCGCAACCGCGCCAGCGGCACCGCGGCCAGCAGCCCCGCCGCCAGCGCGCAGGCGACCGCGCCGAGGGTGACGATCAGGCTGTTGGTCAGGAAGGTCGTGAAGTCGGGCTTGGTGATGGCGTTGACGAAGTTCTTCAGCGTCGCCGTGGTCGGGATCAGGTCGTAGGCGGGCGAGAGGATCTGCGCCGGGGTCTTGAGCGCGGTGGTGAACATCCAGTAGGTCGGGAACAGGAAGAACCCGGCCAGCACCAGGCCGAACACCGCGAGGGCCACGCGCTGGGCGGGCGACTTGTGCAGCATGGCTCTACAGCTCCGTTTCCGGTGAGCGGACCAGCAGTCGCATGTACCGCCAGGTGACCGCGACCAGGACCACCAGCATCAGCACCGCGACCGCGGCGGACACGCCGAAGTGGCTGGCCGCGATGCCCCTGAGGTAGAGCAGCACCGGCAGGGTCGTGCTCTCCCCGTCCGGGCCGCCCTGGCGGATGGCCCAGACCTGGGTGAAGACCTTGAAGTCCCACAGCACCGACAGGAACGTGACCAGGGTGAGCAGCGGGCGCACCGAGGGCCAGCTCACCGCGCGGAAGGCCGCCCACCCGGACGCGCCGTCGATCGCGGCGGCCTCGTAGAGGTCCTTCGGCGTGCTGACCAGCCCGGCGTAGAGGGTGAAGGCGATGAACGGCACCGCCTGCCACACCACCAGCAGGCCGACCACGGCCAGCGTTGAGGTGCCGCTGGTGAACCAGGAGTAGCCCTTGAAGGAGTCGAACCCGATCAGCACCAGGGTCTTGTTCAAGATCCCGTACTGCTGGTCGAAGATCCACTGGAAGACCGTGGTGGTGGCGATGATCGGGGTGGCCCAGGCCAGCACCAGGCAGACCTGCAGCACGATGCGCACCCACCCGCTCAGGTGCCGCATCAGCACCGCGATGCCCAGGCCCAGCAGCAGCGTGGTGAGCACGACGACCGCGGTGAACAGCACGGTGCGCAGGCCGATGACCCAGAACTCCGGGTCGGTCAGGATCGCGGTGTAGTTGTCGAAACCGATCCACTTGAGCTCACCGCGGACGAGTTCGCCGAGGTCGAGCTTGCGGAAGCTGATCGCCAGCACCTGCAGCGCGGGCCAGGCCAGCAGCGCCAGCATCAGCACGACCGCGGGCGCGAGCATCAGGTAGGGGAGGGCTGTCTCGGACAGGGGGCGACGGGCCCGGCGCCGCGCGCCGGGCCGCGCGGCCGGCGGGGGGTTCCCCGCAGGCCGCGCGGTGTCCACGGTTGAGGTCATCTCGTCCCGCTAGCCGGAGAACGCCTTGTTCAGCGCGTCATTGGCGTCCTTGGTGGCCTGGTCGATCGACTTGGCACCGGTCAGGTAGGCGGTGAGCAGGTCCTTGATCGGGTTCTGCCCGGCCTCGATGGTCGCCCAGCCCGGGGTGGCCGGGACGGCCTTGCCGTTGGCCGAGGCCTTGGCCATCGCGGCGTTGATCGGGTCGGCCTCCAGGGCGCTGACGTCCTTCGAGGTGCCCGGGATCATGCCGACCTTGGCGAACTCACCCTGGTACTTGTCGCTGGCGATCAGCTTCAGGTAGTCGCGGGCGAGGTCCTTGTCCTTGCTGTTGGCCGGGATGGCCAGGTTCGAGCCGCCCTGGAAGACCGGCGCGGTCTTGCCAGCGGTCTTGGACGGGATCGGGAAGGCCCCGGTCTTGTCCTTGATCGTCGGGTCCGACTTGGCGGCGGTGGGCAGCTCCCACGGCAGGCCGATGAACATGGCGACCTTGCCGCCGCCGTAGATGCCCGCCTGCTCGGGGGTCTGCTCGTCGGCGTCCTTGGGCGCCTTGGTGCCCGACTCCTCGACCAGCTTCTTGTAGAACTCCAGGCCCGCCTTGGCCTCCGCGCTGTCGAGCGTGGCGGTGAACTTGGTGCCGTCCTTCTTGGCGATGTCGCCGCCCTCGTCCCAGATGAACGACAGCAGCGAGTACCAGTTCTGGCCCGGCAGGTACAGCGCCTGGAAGTCCGGGTCGCTGCCGAACTTGGCCTTCAGCTTGCCGATGGCGGCCAGCCACTCCTCGCGGGAGGTGGGCGGCGCGGTGATGCCCGCCTGCTCGAAGAGGTCCTTGCGGTAGAGGATCTCGCGGTTCGCGGCGTAGAACGGGATGGCGTACTGCTTGCCGTCCCACGAGCCGGAGTCCTTGAGGCTGGCCAGCCAGTTGGGGCCGTTGAAGTCGGCGACGTTGGCGGTCAGGTCCTCCAGCACGTTCTCGCTGGCGAACTTGGGCGCCTGGGTGTTGCCGATCTCGATCACGTCAGGCGCGTCGTTGCTGGCCAGCGCGGTGGTCAGCTTGTCCTGGATGCCGTTCCACTGCTGGATCTCGTACTTGACGGTGACGTCCTTGTGCGAGTCCTGGAACTCCTTGTGCAGCGTGTCGGTCAGCACGGTGGGAGCCGACCCGTTCATCAGCCACACAGTCAGCGTGCGCGGACCCGAGGGCGCGGGAGCCGAGGACGAGGTCCCCGTCTCACCTCCGGAACCGGCACACCCCGCGACCGCGAGCGCGACCGCGAACCCCCCGACCAAAGCCTTCGACCAACTTCTCACGGTGATGCATTCCTTCCGGACGCTGCTCCTCCCGGCACGAGAGGAGCGAAGGACTTGAGTGGTTTAGACCATTGCGATTAGAGTGGTCCGAGCTTCTCCGGCTGTCAAGATAAATGCTTAAACGTGACATCAGATGTCCGTCTCGACACGGGTCGCCGACGCATGGGCGAGCAAGGAACAACATGGGCGAGAACCTGCCTGGCGATGCCGTGGAAAACGGGAAGAAATCGCCTCGAACACCGAAGCACTGGGAGCTCAAGGAGCGCCTGGCCGACCTCTTGCGGGCGGTGTCCCCGGGTGGCTCGCTGCCCGGGGAGCGAGCCCTGGCCAGCGAGTTCGGCGTCTCCCGCACGACCGTGCGCAAGGCCCTCGCGGAGTTGACCGCGGAGGGCAGGCTGACCCGCGTGCACGGCAGCGGGACCTTCGCTGGCGAGGGCAAGCTGACCCAGCGGCTGCAGCTGTCCTCCTACACCGAGGACATGCGCTCGCACGGCCGCAGACCGACGTCGTCGCTGCTCGACGCCCGGATCGGGGCCGCCGACCCGGAGCTGGCCGCCCTGCTGGGCATCCGCTCCGGCGACGACGTGCTGCGCCTGCGCAGGCTGCGCCGGGCCGACGGCGAGCCCATGGCGATCGAGACCTCGCGGCTGCCGCTGCCGCGCTTCCCCGGCCTGGACCGCTTCGTCGGCGACGGCTCGCTCTACGGCGTGCTCTACCAGCACTACGGGGTCGAACTGGGGCACGCGGAGGAGACCATCGAGACCGCGCTGGCCACCCCGGCCGAGGCCGCGCTGCTGGGCAATGAGGCGGGCGCGCTCATGCTGCTGCTGTCGCGCCATTCCTTCGACACCGAGGGCCGACCGGTGGAATGGGTGCGGTCGGTATACCGGGGAGACCGTTACAAGTTCGTTGCGACCTTGGTCTCCCCGCAATCGTCGGATGAATCCACCGAACGCGAGCGGGAGCGCTGAACGACCATTCCGGTTCGGCGGGTTCGCCGGGCCGGAATGCATTCCCCGAACGCCACCGGGCACCGCGCGCGCATTGTCGCTGCCGCGGTTTCCCCGGGGGGCTCCGGTGCGGTGGGGCTGGGACGCCGCGGGGGACGTCCTGGCGGCCGCCTCGGCGGTCGCGGGGTGCTCTCCTCTGCTCGGCTGCGGGGTCGTGGGCCGGGTGGTCATCGGTGCCGACTTCGGTGGGGACGACGTCGCGGGGGTCACCGGTCCGGGTAGGGCCGGCCGGGCACTCCAGGTCTGCGCTGCCAGGGCCGGGGACCGGTCAGTGGCCGGTACTCCACCCCGAGCGCGTCCAGCCGGGGCAGGTGGTGGGTGGCCACCCGCTCGACGAACTCCTCGGTGTCCGCGCGACCGGGTGCGGTCCGCGGGCTCCAGACCACCTCGGCGAACGCGGCGAGGCGGGGGAAGGCAGCGTAATCGACGCGCCGCGGGTTGTCGAAGTGCTCCGACCACAGCTGCGCCTGCGCGCCCAGCACCCGCGGGTGCGCCGCCGCGGGCAGCTCGGCGGGGATCGGCTCGTAGCCGCGCACGTCGGCCAGCGTGCGCACGAAACCGACCGGGATCGGCTCGTCCGGGTCGTCGGACTGCCGGTGGTCGAGGTAGACCCGCTGCTCGGGGCACATGACCACATCGTGCCCCGCCAGCGCCGCGCGCACACCCGCTGCCTCGCCGCGCCAGGACGCCACGATCGCGCCGTCGGCCAGGTCACCGGCGTCGAGGATCTCGTCCCAGCCCAGCACCCGTCGCCCGTTCGCGGCCAGGTGCGCGGCCATCGTGCGGATGAACCAGCCGTGCAGCTCGTCGGGGGAGTCCAGGCCGAGCTCCTCGACCCTGGCCTTGACCGCGGTGCTCGCGTGCCACTGGGTGGTCGGCACCTCGTCGCCGCCCAGGCAGATCACCGGCGAGTCGAAGATCGCGAGCACGTGGTCGAGGACCGCGCGCAGGAAGTCCAGGGTGGACTCCGCCGGGTCCAGCACGGCCTCGCTGACCCCCCAGGCGTGCCACACCTCGACCGGGTCCTTGGTGACGCCCAGGTGCGGGTAGGCCGCGATGGCGGCCTGGCTGTGCCCGGGCAGGTCGATCTCGGGCACCACGGTGATGTGCCTGGCCCGCGCGTAGGCGACGATCTCGCGCAGGTCGTCGGTGCTGTAGAAGCCGCCGTGCGGGCGGTTGTCGTGGCTGTCGTCGCCGTCGGGCTGCCTGCCGACCCACGAGCCTGCGCGCCACGCGCCGACCTCGGTCAGCAACGGGTACCCGGGCACCTCGACCCGCCAGCCCTGGTCGTCGGTCAGGTGCAGGTGCAGCACGTTGAGCTTGTGCGCGGCCATCAGGTCCAGGAACCGCAGCACGCCAGCCTTGGGCATGAAGTGCCTGGCCACGTCCAGCAGCACCCCGCGCCAGCCGAAGCGGGGGTGGTCGGTGATCTCGCCGCAGGGCAGTTCCCACGGTCCCCGGTGGACGTCGGCGGCGCGGAAGGCGTCCGGACCGAGCAGTTGGCGCAACGTCTGCACGGCGTGGAAGGCGCCAGCCGGGTCGTGCGCCCGAGCGTCTACGCCCGTGGGC
The DNA here is from genome assembly GCF_024171925.1 of Actinokineospora diospyrosa. Classification (GTDB taxonomy): domain Bacteria; phylum Actinomycetota; class Actinomycetes; order Mycobacteriales; family Pseudonocardiaceae; genus Actinokineospora; species Actinokineospora diospyrosa. The sequence goes on from NZ_JAMTCO010000009.1 coordinate 11,587, forward strand.
GATATGGAAAGTCGGTATCCCCCGGGGCGTGGCACGGCGACCGGGTCGAGCGCCACTGTGGAGGTGTCGAGCACCGCGGCGGGGGAGTCGACCAGCAGCGCGCCGGGGTCCCGCCTGGCCGAGACCGGCCGGGGGAGCAGGGTCTCGAAGCCGGTCATCGGAGCGGCGGTCCCTTCCACGTTCGGTTGCGCTCTGTGCAACCTTCGTTTCACTGGCGGCAATGGTGTGGATGGTAGGGCCGCCGTCCCGGTGGCACAAGCACCGCCGGATCAGGCGAAGGCGACCCAGCAGGCACCACGCACGGTGACCTCTCCCGCGACCGGTCCGGGTAGCCCGGTGGCCGGGTCGAGCGGCAACCAGGCGACCGTGCCGGAGTGCTGGTTGGCCACGTACAGCCAGGTCCCGTCCGGTCCGAGCGCGCAATGCCGTGGCCATGCGCCACCCGCTGAGGAGGTCTGGACCAATTGTGGCGCACCGGGGCCGATCCGCAAAACCCCCACCGCGTTCTCACCGCGCGTGCTCACGTAGAGGAACCGGCCGTCGGGGCTGGTGATGATCTCCGCCGGGTAGGTCGGGTCCGGCGCGCCGGGGCCGGTGACGGTCACCGCGGCGCCGCGCTCGAGCACCCCGGTGGCCGGGTCCCACGCCGCCGCGGTGACCGTCGGGGTCAGTTCGCCGAGCACGAACACCCGGTCACCGTCCGGGTGGAACACCAGGTGCCGGGGCCCGGTCCTGGCCGGGAGGTCCATCCGGGAGTGTTCGGCGAGCTCCCCGGTGGCCTGGTCCAGGCGCAGCACGAACACCGCGTCGAGGCCGAGCGCGGTCGCCAGCAGCCACCGGCCGCTCGGGTCCGGCACCACCTGGTGGGCGTGCGGGGCCGCGCCGCTCGCCGGGTCTTCCAGCAGCAGCGCCGACCCCAGCGGGCGCGGTGAGCCGTCGGGGTCGAGCGGGTGGCTGGTCACGACGCCGTCGCTGTAGTGCGCGGTGACCAGGTGCCTGCCGAACACCGCCAGGTGCGTCGGACCCGCGCCGCCCGAGGGTTGCGCGGCCAGCACCACGGGCCGCTGGGGGTCGGTGACGTCCACCGCGGTCACGACCCCGTCGGGCAGTTCCGACACCGCGTAGAGGGTGGACCGGTCCGCGCTGAGGGCCAGTGCGGAGGGCTCGCGCACCTGCCGGAGCGCGCCGGTGACGGTGAGCGGCCCACCGTCCTCGGTGGCCACCACCAGCCCGTCGCCGTCGAGGGTGCCGATGTAGGCGGTACGGGTCATCTCAGGCACCTGTCCGTCGGATGGAGTGGCCGGGCAGCGCGCCGGTCGGCTCGCCGCCCTCGAGCACCGGGACACCGTTGACCAGCACGTGCGCGATGCCGGTCGCCCGCTGCCGGGGCTCGGGGTAGGTGGCGGTGTCGGCGACCGAGACCGGGTCGAACAGCACCAGGTCCGCGGCGTGGCCCACCCGGACCAGGCCGCGGTCGCTCAGCCGGAGCCTGCGCGCGGCCCGCCCGGTCAGGTGCGCGACGCACTCCTCCAGGCCCAGCACGCCCGCCTCGCGCACGTAGTGGCCCAGGTAGCGGGGGAAGGTGCCCCACGCCCGGGGGTGCGGCCGGTCGCCGACCAGCAGGCCGTCGCTGCCGCCGGTGTGCGCGGGGTGGCGCATGATCGCCCGCACGTTGTCCTCGTGGCCCACGTGCATCAGGCACGAGGTGCCCAGCCGCTCGGCGAGCAGCGTGTCGGCGAACAGGTCGAACGGGGCGACCCCGGCCGCGGCGGCCGACTCGGCGACGGTGCGCCCGACCAGGTGCCGGTTGGCCGCCAGCCGCACCGCGTTGATCTCGATGGTGGTCCAGTCCACCGGGACGCCGTGGCAGCCGTCGGAGCCGCGCACCTCCAGGTCCACCCGGACCCGCTCCCTGGTGTCCACATCGGACAACCGGACCAGGGTCTCGGCCACGCCGCCCGCGGCCGCCCAACTCGGCAGCAACGCCGACAGGTAGGTCGCGCCAGCCAGGTAGGGGTAACTGTCCAAGGTGATGTCAGCGCCCCGCGCGATCGCGTCGTCGAGCAGTGCCAGCAGGTCGCCTGCCTTGCCTGCGTTCTCGGGGAAGTTCATGGTGGCGTGCGCCAAGTGCAGCGGGCAGCCCGTGCGCAGGCTCAGCTCCACCATCTCTCTATAGGCCTCCAGTGCGCCCGCCCCGTAGCTGCGGTGGTGCGGGCTGAAGTACCCGTCGTGCGCGGCCACGACCTCGCACAGCGCCTCCAGTTCCGCCATGTCCGCGTACATGCCGGGCGTGTAGGTCAGCCCCGCGGACAGGCCCACCGCGCCCTCGCGCAACCCCGCCGCGGTGACCTCCCGCATCCGCTCGAGCTCCGCGGCCGTGGCGGGCCGGTCGTCCAGGCCCATCACCAGCATCCGCACCGTCCCGTGCGGCACCAGGTAGGCGGCGTTGACCGCGATCCCCTTGTCCAACCGGCCCAGGTAGCAGCCCACGTCGCGCCAGTTCCAGTCGAACCCGGGCGGGTCGCCGTTCCAGCCCGACAGCTGCTCGCGCAGCACCTCGATGGTGCGGTCGTCCACCGGGGCGTAGGACAGCCCGTCCTGCCCCAGCACCTCCAGCGTGACCCCCTGCGACACCTTGGCCAGGTGGTCGGGCTCGGCCAGCAGCCGCAGGTCCGAGTGCGAGTGCATGTCGATGAACCCCGGCGCCAGCACCAGCCCGTCGGCGTCCACCACCCGCCCCGGGCCCCGCCGCGCCAGCTCACCGGCCGGGTCGAGGGCGGCGACCCGGCCCGCGCTCACGAGCACGTCGGCCCGGTAGCCGGGCGAGCCGGTGCCGTCTACGACTGTTGGCCCACGGAAGAGGATGTCCGGTGCGGTCATGTCAGAAGAAGGTACGGACCAGGTCCACGACGGTCTCACCGTCGGTCCCGGTGAGCGGCAGCAGTTGCCACTTGTCGAACACCGTGCACGGGTGCGACAGGCCGAGACCGACCCAGTCGCCCACCGCGATGCGGGTGTGCGACCCGACCGCGAGGAACGCGTGCTGGTCGTTGAGCGCGCTCACCCGGGCGTCGTGCAGCCCGTGCGTGCCGGTCGCGGTCCGCAGCACCTGCGGCTCGGGCAGGTCGATGTCGTAGGGCACGTCCCGCTTGCCCACCGCCAGCAGCGCCAACCCCGGCTCCGGCCGCGACACCACCTGCGCCCAGGCCCGCAGCGCCGAGCGCAGCGGCGGCACCGAGGACACCCTCGGGTGCGCGCCCAGCGGGGAGACGCCGCGGTAGAAGCCGTCGTCGTGGGTGATGTAGGCACCGCTGCGCAACACCGGCAGCACGGGCAACCCCGCGGGCCACGGCGCGGTGAGCGCGTCGGCGACCCGGTCGAAGAACGCGCTGCCGCCCGCGGTGACCAGCACGCTGTCGGTCTCGAACTGGCCGCGCAGCATCGCCACCGTCTCGCGCATCCGGCCCAGGAACGCGTCCACCGCGGCCAGGCTGTCCTCGCTCCCGTCCGACCCGGCGGGCCCCTCGTAACCGCCCACCCCGGCCAGCCGCAGCGCCGGGCTCGCGGTGATCGCCGCGGCCACCGCGCGGGCGGTGGACTGGTCGCGCACGCCCGTCCTGCCGCCCGCGATCCCGACCTCGACCAGCACCCGCACCGGGCGCGTCAGCGGCACCGCGGTCAGCGCCTCGGTCATCAGCTCCACCCCGCGCACCGAGTCCACCCAGCAGGTGAACTCGAAGTCCGGGTCCGCGGCCAGCTCCCCGGCCAGCCAGGCCAGACCGCCCGGGTCGAGCAGCTCGTTGGCGAACAGCACCCGGCTCACCCCGAACGCCCGGTACACCCGCAGCTGCCCGACCGTGGCCGCGGTGATGCCCCACGCGCCGTGCCCGAGCTGGCGGGCGAACAACGCGGGCGCCATCGTCGTCTTGCCGTGCGGGGCCAGCGCCAGCCCGCGCTCGGCGCACCAGGCGGCCATGGTGGCCAGGTTGTGCTCGAGGGCCCCGTTGTCCAGCGCCACCACCGGCCCGGTGAACCCGTCGCGGAACAGGCCGGGGCGCCTGGCCAGCGCCTCCCGGACGGTCAGCCCGAACAGCCCGTGCGGGATCGACTTGAACCGCCAGTCCAGCCGCTCCCCGGCCAGCTCCGCCACCGCGTCCTGGTCGATGCGCGCCGTAACAGCCACCCGTGCCCCCTCGTTGTCCGGGGCGTCGGGCGCCCCGCCGGTGAATCCACCACAAGCCAACCGTGCGGTGGTGGCGGCGTCACCCGCCGACCAGGCACTCTGGCGGATCCCACCCCCGGGACGGAGCCCCGGGCGGACTCGGTTGCGTTCCGCGCGCCGACCTGGCCGCGATCCACGCGCGATCTGATTGCGTTGCGCGCAACGAGTAGTGCGCTATGTGATACGCAGTGTGTAGCATCTGGCGGGTACCGGTCAACGGCGCCGGATGCTCTGGTGGGTGTGGAGGCTGGGTGCGCGACTCTGGTGACGGGGTGTCCGGGGCACGGGTTGTGTGCCTGGGCGAGTCGATGGCCGTGTTCGTCCCGGCCGAGGCCGGGCCCGCCGAGGGGGTCACCGCGTGGACCCGCACCGTCGGCGGTGCCGAGTCCAACGTGGCCAGCACGCTGGCCAGGATCGGTGTCCCGTCGGCCTGGGTGAGCGCCGTGGGCGACGACCCGTTCGGCCGGGCCGTGCTGGCCGCGGTCGGCTCGGCGGGGGTGGACGTCAGCGGTGTCGTGGTCGACCCGACCCGGCCGACCGGGCTCTACGTCAAGGAAAGCGACGCGGCGGGCAGCCCGGTCCGCTACTACCGGCGCGGGTCGGCGGCCTCGGCGATGGGACCCGACCTGCTCGAGCGGCTCGACCTGACCGGCGTCGAGGTCATCCACGTCAGCGGGATCACCGCCGCGCTCTCACCGGACTGCCTCGCCCTGCTGCGCGCCGTGATGGACCTGCCGAGGACGGGCCACAAGGTGAGCTTCGACCTCAACTGGCGTCCCGCGTTGTGGGCCGACGCCGACCCGGCCGTGCTGCGCGAGCTCGCCGACCGCGCCGACACCGTCCTCGTCGGCGCCGACGAGGCCGAGACCGTCTGGGGCGCGACGACCCCCGCGCAGGTCCGGGCGGTCCTGCCGAACCCGGGGACCCTCGTGGTGAAGCAGGGCGCCGTCGGGGCGACCCTGCTGCGCCACGACCGGCCCGAGGTGTTCGAACCGGCGCTGGCGGTCGAGGTCGTGGAGCCGGTCGGCGCCGGGGACGCCTTCGCCGCCGGGTACCTCGCCGCGACCCTGGACGGGGCGGCACCGTCGCGGGCGCTGCGCTGCGGCCACGTGCGGGCCGCGACCGTGCTGCGCACCCACCACGACGTCGCCGACCCGGTGCCCGCCGACGTGCTCGAGCGCCTCGTCGACGTGGACGCCGCGACCTGGGCGGCGACCGCGTGGACCGGCGCCGGGGTCGGTGCCCGGTGAGCCAGAGCCTCGACCGCGCGCTGATCCTGCTCGACGCCCTCGCCGGGGGGCCGCGCACCCTCGACCAGCTCGCCGAGCACGCGGGCGTGCACAAGACCACCGTGCTGCGGCTGCTGCGCACCCTGGAGTCGCGCCGGTTCGTCCAGCGCGACGACGCCCGCCACTACCGCCTCGGCACCGCCCTGTTCGACCTGGCCAACCGCTCCCTCGACAGCCGCGACGTGCGCCGCTGCGCCGAGGCGGCGCTGCGCGAGCTCAACGAGCTGACCGGGCACACCGTGCACCTGGCCAGCTACGAGGGCGGCGAGGTCGTCTACATCGACAAGTACGAGAGCCGCCACCAGGTCCGGATGTACTCCCGGGTCGGCAAGCGGGCCGCGCTGCACTGCACCGCGGTCGCCAAGGTGCTCGTCGCCGCGCTCGAGCCGGGCCGCCGCGACCGGGTCGCCGCGGAGATCGACTACGTGCCGATGACGGCCAACACCATCACCTCCGCCGAGGCGTACCTGGCCGAACTGGCCGGGGTCGCCGCGCGCGGGTACGCGCTCGACGACTCCGAGCACGAGGACTTCATCCACTGCGTCGCCGCCCCGGTGCGCGGGCAGCGCGGCGAGGTCATCGCCGCGGTGTCGGTGTCGGTGCCGCGCGTCCTGCTCGACCACGACGGCCTGCTCGCCCTGGTGCCCGACCTGCTGCGCGCGGCGGAGCGGGCCTCGGCGGCGTGCGGGCACAACATGGCCGCGGCACCACCGACCGCGGTCGAACTCTGAGAGGAAACCCATGCCAAGGACCGCCCTGACCCCGCACACCGCGCCGTCGGACATCCCGCTCTCGCCGGGGGTGCGCAAGGGCAACATCGTCCAGGTCGCCGGCCAGGTGGCCTTCCACCCGGAGACCGGGGCCGTGGTCGGCACCACCGTCGCCGAGCAGACCGAGCAGGTCATGCGCAACGTGCTCGCCGTGCTCGCCGAGGCGGGCGCCACCGAGGCCGACGTGGTGATGTTCCGGGTCTACCTCACCGACACCGCGCACTTCGCCGAGATGAACGCCGCGTACGCGAAGTTCCTCTCCGACCCGCGCCCGGCCCGGACCACGGTCTACGTCGGACTGCCCGCGGGCCTGCTGGTGGAGATCGACGCTTTGGCCGTGCTTGACTGAACCACGGGGGGAACCACACGGGGTGTGGCGCGTCAGTAGGGGCGAGGAACGGCTCCCCGTGCGAGGAAAGGGTCACGATGGTCTTCAAGAAGATGCTGCGGGCGCTGGGGGTTGGCGGCCCGTCCGTCGACACCGTGCTGTCCAACTCCCGCGTGCATCCCGGCGGTGTGCTGACCGGTGAGGTCCGCATGGTCGGCGGCGACGCCGACTCCGACATCGACTACGTCGCGCTGTCGCTGGTCACCAGGGTCGAGCGCTCCGACGACAGCGTGGCGCCGGTCGAGTTCGACCGCGCGGTGGTCGCGGGCCGCTTCAGCCTGCCAGCCGGGCAGCAGCGGTCCATCCCGTTTCAGCTGCCGGTGCCGTGGGAGACCCCGGTGACCGAGGTGTTCGGCCGCCACCTGCACGGCATGGCGCTGGGCCTGCGCACCGAACTCGCCGTCGCCAAGGCGGTCGACAAGGGCGACCTCGACCCGCTGCACGTGGTGCCGCTGCGCTCGCAGGAGGCGGTGCTCGCCGCGTTCAGCCAGCTCGGGTTCCAGTTCAAGACCGCGGACCTGGAGGCGGGCCGCATCCACGGCGTGCACCAGCAGCTGCCCTTCTTCCAGGAGATCGAGTTCTACCCGCCCGCGCACCTGGCGCGCGGCATCACGCAGGTCGAGCTGACCTTCGTCACCGAGCCCAACGGCATGGCCGTCGTGCTGGAGGCCGACAAGCGCGCGGGCCTGTTCACCGCGGGCGGCGACGTCTACGGCCGCTTCAACGTCAGCCACGCCGACGCCGAGCGCACCGACTGGCGGGCCAACATCGAGCAGTGGCTCACCCAGGTCGCGGGCCGCCGCGCCCAGCACGGCGGTCACTCCGGTCACGGCGGGCACGGCTTCCACGGCGGCGGCCACCACGGCGGCCCCGGCGTCGGCGGCGTCGTGGCCGGTGCCGCGGCGGGCATCGTCGGCGGCATGGTCCTCGGCGAGGTCTTCGACGAGATCGGCGACTTCTTCGGCGGCGACGAGGACTAACCTGGGCGGCGTGTCACCGGACTTCGACCAGTTCTGGCGAGAACGCCACCTCTGCACCCTCACCACGGTGCGCCCCGACGGAACCCCCCACGTGGTCCCGGTAGGCGCCACCTACGACGCCGAAGCGGGCGTCATCCGCGTCATCACCTCCGGCGCGTCCCGCAAAGCCAGGAACGTCCTGGCGACGGGACGCGCCGTTGTGTGTCAAGTGGACGGTCGCAGGTGGACATCAGTGGAGGGTGCCGCCATCGTCCACACCGAACCATCCCGGATCGCCGACGCCGAACGCCGCTACGCCGAGCGCTACCGCACACCCCGGGCCAACCCGGAACGCGTGGTCATCGAGATCCGGTTCGAGCGCGTCCTGGGCACCGTGCGTTGAGCGCGCTCATGTGACCTCCAACACGGCCAACTCGACGTTGCCGGGCGTGAGGACGACAGCGTGGCTGCCGGTGACGAGCGCGGTGAACTGCACCCGTCCAGTGCCACCGCCGATCTCGGTTGTGAGGCCGAGGTCGGCGATAGACACCCGACCAGCCGCATCGGAGGCGACGGTCAGGTTGACGACCGAGCCGAGGGCGACGCGGTGCCTGCTCGACCGGTGATCGACACCGGTGTGTTCGATGTGGACGTTCACGACCGGTCGCGGGTCCGGGGTGGCCGGACCGGTCGCCGTCAGCGGCACCGCGACCGGGTTGGACGACGGTGCGGGCGGTGCCGGTTCGTCGGCCGTGCACGAGGTCGTCAGCAGTGCTGTCGGTGACCACGACGATCGCGGTCGACGCGCTCGGTCGTACGGTGAGCGAGACGCAGCCGCTCACCGCGAGCACTTCGGCCACCACTGGCTTCGGGTACGACGCGGCGGGCAACCAAACCCGCCTGACCGACGCCAACAACAACAAGACGATCTCCGGCTACAACGCCTGGAACCTGCTGGAGTCGGTCTTGGAGCCGACGACGCCGCAGCACAGCGCGGTTTCCAACCGCACCTGGACCACGACCTACGACGCCCTGCACAGACCTACGAAGATCGCGCAGCCCGGCGGTGTGGTGCGCAACCGGGTGTACGACGTGCTCGGCAACCTCACCAACGAGACCGGCACCGGCACGGCGGTCTCAACAGACGCCCGTGAGCTCGGCTACGACCTCGAAGGCCGCATCACCTCGGCGAAGGCGGGCACCGGGAACAACACCTACACCTACGACGATCGGGGAAACCTGCTGACCATGGCGGGCCCGTCCGGCACCGCGAGCCACACCTACGACGACAACGGCAGGCTCAGCAGCCGTACCGATGCCGCGGGCACTTCCTCGTTCACTTACACGCCAACCGGGAACCTGCTCACCGCGGCTGATCCCAGGACCGGGACCACCGCGACCTACGGCTACGACAACGCGGGACGGATGACCTCCGTCGGCTACGGCACCGGCAACGGCTCGCGGGCCTACACCTGGGACGACCTGGACCGAATGCTCACCGACAAGGTCAAGAACGCGGCGGGTGCGGACACCGCGTCCATCAGCTACGGCTACGACGACGCCGACCGGCTCACCAGCAAGACCACCAGCGGGACGGCGGGCGCGGCGAGCAACACCTATGCCCACGACCTGGCCGGGCGGCTCACCAGTTGGACCAGCGGTAGCACGACCACGGCCTACACCTGGGACAAGAACGGCAACAGGCTCACCGCAGGCTCGACGTCGTACACCTACAACCAGCGCAACCGGCTGGTGACCGCGGGCAGCACCGCGTACGACTTCACCGCCCGCGGGACGTTGGAGGGCACCACGACCGGCGGTGTCACCACGCAGTACCGGGCGGACGCCTTCGACCGACTGGTTGTCGACGGCACGCGCAACTACGGTTACGACAGCCTCGACCGCAGGATTGGCACCGGGGTTTCCTACAGCAGCATGGGCAACGACCTCGCGGCCGACGGGACCGCGACCTACAGTCGGCTGCCCAGTGGTGACCTGCTCGGTCTCACCCAGGGCGCCGCCAGCGGTCTGGCCTTCACCGATCGGCACACCGACCTCGTCGGCACCTACACCGCAGCCGGTGCGATCAGCGACTCCGCCGCCTACGACCCGTTCGGTTCCGTCCAAGCCCGTACCGGCCCGGCGCACCCGCTGGGCTACCAGTCCGAGTGGACCGATGACGTGACCGGTCGGGTCAACATGGCCGCCCGTTGGTACAACCCCGGCACTGGCACCTTCTACGCCCGCGACGACATCACCGGCCCGTCGGGTCCGGGCGCGGTCGGCCACAACCGCTACACGTACGGCAATGCCAGTCCGATGAACTACACCGATCCCTCCGGCCATCTGGGGCACTGCGCCGGGCCGGTGGCGTTGACTGCCCCCGCACCCCCTGTCGCCGCAGCGGTCGGGGCCATCTGCACCACCGCGACGATCCTCGTCCTTGTCTCCCGCATCGAGAAGTCGAACCTCGTGCGCAGCTTGGGACCGATGCCCCAACCGAAGCCGATCCTGCCCAACCAGCACGGTGGCCCCGACAGCCTCAGCGATGTGCCAGGGTGTCGAACGGTGGGGTGCGGGTCCAAGAAGCAGAACTCGAACCCGGTCTCGGTCGTGCCCGCTGGTGCGGGCGGCGGCGCCCCACCCAACCGTCCGCCGAAGTCGCGCGTGAGCACCGCGGCACCGGGTGGCGGTGGCGGTGGGTCGAACGGGGCGGCCGCGGCGGCGACCCGAGCGGCCCAGGCCGCTCGGGTGCTGCTCAAGGCGCTGACGCCGGTCGTCAAGCCGCCATCCGGTCCGACGCTGGCTCCCTCGGTGCTCACGCTGATCGCCGACGCGGGAACGATCGTCGCCTCGGTGGTGAGTGGCCAGACCGCCCTGCAGGGTGCGCTCCCAGGCTCTACCGATGAGCCACAACCTGGCCCGGGCGCGGGTGGGGGAGGCTCGACGGGCACGACCGGCGGGACCGATGAGAACCGCGGCAGGTGCACGCACAACTGGCAGGTATACGGACCACGTCAGCCGATCGTTCACAACGGGTTGGATGACAACCGTTCGACAATGGCAGTGGCCTGCGTCGTCTCAGTCAACACCGACGACCGGGTTGATCGGCGCTTGGAGCTTCCCGGACTCGACACCTCAGGGACATCGCGCATGGCGCGCTGCCACCTCATCGCGCACAAGCTCAACGGGTCGAACACCGACATCGCGAACTTTGTGCCCTGCGGCCAGGACCTGACCAACAACAGTTGGGGGTATTGGAAGTTCGAGTACAAGGTGGTCAAGCAGGTCAGGGATCACAACAACCCGGTACATATGACTGTGGTCCCCGTATACGCCGACGCCAACAACCCGGTGCCCACAGCCATCGTCGCGACCGCTGTGGGCAACGACAACAAGTGGGTGTGTACCGTATCCATCCCCAATGTGAACAAGGCGAAGGCAGCGGCGCATGGCATCACCTTCAAGGGGTGGCTGATTTGGTCAGTGCGATCGGTTGGTCCGGCACGCCGCACTACCTGCCGGACTGGTCGGTCACGGAGCGGTTGCTCGGGTTCGCGTTGCCCGACGACTACAAGCAGTTGCTCACCCTCGTGCCTGCGGGAGATTATGCGGGTGCAGTGCTGCTGGCGCCGCCTACGGTGAGCGGGCGTGAGGGGGACTTGCCGCACATGTTCGCGGGTGCCCTGGCGATCCTGCGGGAGGAGGTGGAGGACCTCCCGTACGGGGTCTACCCGCAGATCCCGGGCTTGTTGCCCTGGGCACGATGTACCCGCCCCGGAGCTGGCCTGCTGTTCTGGCTCGTGGACGGTGGGGATCCGGACAAGTGGCCGGTTGTGTTGTCGGATCTCAACTACGACCACTGGGAGGAGTTCGACGGCACGGCGGTCGACATCCTCTCCGCGTTGGTGGCGGGTGAGCTACCCAGTCAGATCTTGTCGCGATCAGAGGGCGCTGAGCCCTATCGCCCGCGGCAGGCCCGATCGGATGCGCACGGGAGCCTGTGGTGAGCGCGGTCGCGGAGTTGGCGACAGTGGTGGGGTGGGACGGGGCGTCCTACGCCACCACGGACTGGGACGTGGTGCACCGGGGGCTCGGGTTCGAGTTGCCCGAGGAGTACCTGGAGCTGCACCGGGTCTTCCCGCCGGGGGAGTTCTGGAGTCCTTCCGGTGACAGTGTGATCGTGCAGCCGCCGTACCGGGTTGATGGGGTTCCGGTGTTGCAGCGGCAGTTCCGCGTCGAGCTGGACGAGTTGCGGCAGTGGCGGGACGAGCACCCCGAGGACGTTCCGGATGCCGTGTTCCCCGAGCCCGGTGGGCTGGTTCCGTGGGCGCGGGGGAGCAGGCCGGTGCTGTTGTGGGATCCCTCGGCGTGGACGGTGGTTGTTTCCAGTGGCGGCATCTGGCGCTTCGACGACGACCACCCCGTTCTGGAGCGGTTCGCCTTGAGCGCCGTGGAGTTCCTGGTCGGGTACCTGACCGGGGAGGTCCGCAGTGTGCTGCTCGACCCGGAACCGGGGCCTGGTGGTCAGCCCCGGTTCCGGCCGTTGCCGAGCGACGAGTGGGAGCGGATGTCGGCGGTGCGTGGGCCGACGGTGCGCAAGATCTCGTTGCGGTGACTACTTCTTCGAGGTTCCTGCGGCCTTGAGGCCCGCGAGGTCACCGGCGCCGAGCAGCCTGCGCGAGGTGTCGCACGGGGCGCTGGAGGGGGTCATCGTCTGGGCGGCGTTGCGGACCTGGTCCACGTGCGCCAGACCCGCGGTGTGCAGGCGCTCGTGGGTCATGGTGGTCTCCAGGTCGTAGAGCTGCCCGGCGCAGTTGGCGGGCTTGGCGGTGAACCAGGTGTAGACCACGTTGTCGATCAGCGCGTCCGAGGCGATCACCACGCCCTTGGCGTTGAAGAACGTGCAGGTGTAGGCCAGCACCTTCGGCGGCAGCGCGCCCCAGCCGGTCACGCTCTTGCCGTCGTTGCCGGTGCAGGTCAGGTCGCTGGCGACCTGCGGCTTGATCTTCTCGGTGCCCGCGTACTTGTAGACCGTGGTCAGGCCGCTGGTGATCCCGCACCGGTTGAGGCCCTTCGCGACCGTGTCGCCGGAGCTGGTGATGGCGGCCAGCGCGGTGCTCGCCACCGCGGCCGGGGCGCCGTCGCCGTTGTAGTACCAGTTGTAGGTGCCGCTGACCTTCCACGTCTTGAGCGCGTAGCTGCTGTCGGTGCACGCGGTGTCCTCCGCGGGGGCCGAGGCGCCCGCGTACTGCGCGTCGTCGTCGGCGGCGTAGATCGCCTGCCCCACGACGAACACCTGCTCGTCTGCGGTCCCCGTCGACTCGGGCGCCGCCGGGGCCACCGCGAGTCCGGCGGCGAGGGCGATGGCGAGGGCGACGGTGACCTTGCTGCGGCGCATGACAAGTCCTTCCACTCGACAAAGTGTGGCGTGGGTCACTATGGCAGTCAGCTTGACACGGCCTGGGAGCGAAAGAGTTGAGCGGACAGTTGCCGTTCGGTTGCGCAACGTAGCCACCTGTGGGTGACATCCGCGTTGTGCGGGGCGGTTCGTCCGGATTTACCGTGGATCACGCCGGGCCCGTCGGGGAGCCCGGCGTCGGAGGGGGTGAGCGCGGTGCCGTCCCGGATCCTCGCGGTGGAGCACGACCCGGACGTCCTCGTGGTGCTGCGGCTGCTGTTCGACGGCGCGGGCCACGACCTGCGTTGCGCCCGCGATGGGCGCTCCGGGTTGCGCGCGCTGCACGAGTACCGCCCCGACCTGCTGCTGCTGCACCTCGGCCTGCCCGGCGTCGGCGGCATGGACGCCTGGAAGGTGCTGCGCCGGGTGCGCGAGCTCGCCGACCTGCCGGTGCTGCTGCTCTCGCCCGACCACGGCGTCGCCGACACGGTCCGCGGCCTGCGCGCGGGCGCCGACGACGTCCTCACCACCCCGTTCGCCCCGATCGAGCTGCTCGCCAGGGTCGAGGCGCTGCTGCGCAGGACCGGCCGCGACCACGCGGGCGTCGGCGAGGTCTACGACGACGGCGACGTCCGGGTCGACCCGCGCACCCGCCTGGTCACCGTCGGCGGCCGCGAGCTGGAGCTGACCGGGACCGAGTTCCGCCTGCTCACCGTGCTCGTGCGCAACGCGGGCGCCGCCCTCACCCTCACCGACCTGCTCGCCTCGGTGTGGGACGACCCGACCGGCATCGCCACCGACCGGGTCAAGTTCGCGGTGCTGCGCCTGCGCCGCAAGCTGGGCTGGGCGGGCAACGACGCGCCCCTCTCGGCCGTGCGCGGCGTCGGTTACCGCTACCGACCGGCGGGGGTCCGCCGCTACGGCCCGCTGACCTCGGTCTGACCGCTTCCTTACCGCGCCGCGTCCGCTGGCAGACCCCGAACAGGCCGGTGGCCCGCTCCCTGGTTGGGAGCGGGCCACCGGCCGTGTCGAGTGGGGGACTACCGGGTCGCGCGGGCGGCGAGGGCCTTGAGGCCCGCGTAGTCACCGGCGCCGAGCAGGCGGCGCGAGGTGTCGCAGGGCGAGCTGGCCGGGGTCATCACCTGGGCGGCGTTCTTGGCCTGGTCGACGTGCCCGAGGCCCGCGGTGTGCAGCCGCTCGTGGGTCAGCGTGGTCTGCAGGTCGTACTGCTGGCCGGTGCAGTTGGCGGGCTTGGTGGTGAACCAGGTGTAGGCCACGTTGTCGATCAGCGTGTCCGAGGCCACCACGGCGCCGCGGGCGTTGTAGTAGGTGCAGGTGTAGGCGAGCATCTTCGCCGGCAGCGCGCCCCAGCCGGTGACGGACTTGCCGTCGTTGCCGGTGCAGGTGGCGTTGGTGGCGACCTGCGGCTTGACCGCGGTGGTGCCCGCGTACTTGAAGGTGCTGGCGGTGATCGCGGCCTGGCCGCAGCGGTTGGTGGCCTTGGCGACGGTGTCGGTGGCGGCGGTGATGGTGCCCAGCGCGGTGCCCGCGATCTTGGCCGGGACGCCCGCGCCGTTGTAGAGCCAGTTGAGCGAGTTCACCTTCCACGTCTTGAGCGCGTAGGTGGAGTCGGTGCACGAGGTGTCGGCGGCGGCCTTCGCGGCCGAGCCGGTGGCGGCGTCCCCGCCGACCGCCTCGTCGTAGGTGTAGGCGGTCGCGACCAGGTACAGCTCGGTCTCGTCGGCGGCGTCGGCGACCGGCTGCTCGGCGAGGATCACGGCGCAGGCAGCGAGAACAGTGGCCAGTGCTGCGGTCATCTTGCTGCGGCGCATCGGTGGTCCCCTTCGGCTCTTGGCTTGATAGGACAAGCCTCAGCCGCGCGGGGAGTGCCCCGGTTGTGATCACGGGTGTGTTTCGGGTGTCGCCCCGAACCCTGGTCAGGACCAGGAAATGTCGGCCAACGAGCCCAACGGCGGCCGCTGCCCGAGCCCGGCCGCGACCGGCGCCACCGCGTCCGCGGCCAGCAGCGCGGGCGGGAAGCCCAGTGCCACCCGGGTTCCCAGTTCCGCCAGCGGCACCTGGTAGACCCGGAACTCGGCGAACTCCAAGCTCTCCACCCGGTTCAGGTCCTGCGTCAGCACGAACGCGCTCGCCTTGAGCACCCCGGCCTGCACCGAGGCGATCACCTTCCAGAACTCGCGCGGCAGCAGCACACCCCGGTACGCGCGGTCGTCGGCGCCGAACACCGGGCCGCCGAACACGCTGACCCGCAACCGGTCCACCTCGACCTCGGCGTAGAGCGCGTCCTCCAACCGGCCCCACAGCCCGGCGCGCACGCTCTGGTTGAAGTCCTCGACCTGCGGGGTGATGTTGGTGAAGTAGAACGAGTCCCGGTTGGCCCGCCGCGCTTCCGCCTCGGTGCCCCACAACAGGTCCGCGCGCCGCGCCAGGTGCCCGCGGTCGAGCCGGTTGCCCTGGTACACCTCGTCGCCGACCTGGACGTCGGCGGGCAGCCGGGGGTCCTTGAGGAACGGGATGCCGGTGCGGGCGAGCTTGCGCAGCCCGCCGCCGTCGACGTTCCACGCCACCCAGAACGCGAAGCCGCGCGACGCGCTCAGCGCCAGGGAGAAGTGCGTGTAGTCCACGCGCGTGGACCCGTCGAGCCGGACCGCGTCGGCGTCCGGCCCCGGACCGAGCGCGGGTACCGGCAGCGGTGGGCCGAGGAAGTCGGGGTCGTAGCCGGATCGCGGGGGTGTCATCGGGGTTCCCTTCCGCCGTGCGCCGGGGACGGGGTGAACGGTGCCGCCGTGGACCGCCCGGGGCAAGGGCCCGGCGGCCGAGGACACCGCACCGCGCCCTCGGGGGTGCCCGGGTGGGCAACCCTGCGTGCCCGCCGCCGCGATTGGTACAACGACCCGCCGCGCGCCGGGGACGCCGTCCGCCGGGTCTCCCTGCTGTTCGCCGGGGTCGCCATCTCAGGACACGGACCGGTCACGTCCGCTTACGGGTGAACCGGTACGCTCCATTCTTGCGTACCGCGTGTGATCGCTGGCGCTGAGTTAGATTGATCTTGTTTGGATCGGGTCTGTCACTCGCCAGGGCGAAACCCGCCTGGTGGCGTCAGTGGCAGCCGACGAGTGTGGAGAGCTGTGAAGCGGAACAGCGGGTCGCCCGCGAAGTCGACCACGACGATCCGGTCCCGCCTCACCGGTGTCGTGGTGGTGCCCAGCGTCATCCTGCTGGTGATGTGGGCGGTGTTCTCGTCCTACACCGTGTTCGACGGCATCTACCTCAAGGCCGTCACCAGCGGTGTGCAGGACGCTTCCATCCCCGCGGTCGACACCTTCGCCGCGCTGCAGCGCGAGCGCCAGCTCACCATGACCGTGCTGAGCTCGACCAACCCCGACACGCTCGCGCTCAAGACCCAGCAGCAGACCACCGACAAGGTGGTCCAGGAGCTGCGGGTGGCCCTCGACGGCCTCTCCGCCAACGCCCCCGCCGAGGTCAACGCCCGGGTGCAGGCCCTCAACCAGGCGCTGGCGCCGCTGCCGCAGCGGCGCGCCCAGGTCGAGTCCGGCCGCGCCAACGCCACCGAGATCTACACCTACTACAACACCGTGCTCGACGCCGGTACCGCGCTGTTCGACACCCAGGCGCGCATCGTGCCCGACTCGGTCGTCGTGCAGGCCGGTCTGACCGCCACCGACATCTTCCGCGCCGCCGACCGCATGTCGCGCGCCTCCTCCGTGGGCGCCGCCGCGCTGACCGCGGGCGCGTTCACCGCCGACCAGCACGTCGAGTTCGCCAACCTGGTCGGCTCCTACCGCGCCACCGTCGCCAACGCCGCCGCCGCGGGCACCGACGAGGTCAAGGCGCACTACCAGCGGCTGATCACCTCGGAGTCCTGGCTGCGGCTCACCGGCGCGGAGAACGCCCTGATCGGCGCCGCGCCGCGGCTGTCCGACACCGGCGGTCGCCGCGCCGAGCCGGTCGTGCTGCCGGTCAACGCCGGTGAGTGGGAGGCGATCACGCAGAGCGCCTCGGAGGAGCTGATCAAGCTCGCCGTGGAGCAGGCCACCGGCGGGGTGGAGCTGGGCCTGGACCGGGCCGACCAGAAGTTCTTCGAGGTGATCATCGGCAGCCTCATCGCGCTGCTGGCCGTGGTCACCGGCATCGTGCTCGCCGTGCGCATCTCGCGCAGGCTGGTCAACAAGGCCCTGGTCACCCGCCTCGACCAGCTCAAGAACGACTCCCTGCAACTGGCCCACGAGAAGCTGCCCGGCATCGTCGACCGGCTGCGCCAGGGCGACCGGGTCGACGTCGGCGCCGAGGTGCCGCCGCTGGACTACGGCACCGACGAGATCGGCCAGGTGGCCGACGCGTTCAACGCCGCCCAGTACACCGCCATCGCCGCCGCGGTGAAGGAGAGCCAGGCCCGCGAGGGCGTCAACCGCGTCTTCCTCGGCATCGCCCACCGCCACCAGGGCCTGGTGCACCGCCAGCTCAAGATCCTGGACAAGATGGAGCGCGAGGAGGAGAACCCCGAGCACCTCGACTCCCTCTTCCAGCTCGACCACCTCGCCACCCGCGCCCGCCGCAACGCCGAGAACCTGATCATCCTCGCCGGTGAGCAGCCCGGTCGGCAGTGGCGCAAACCGGTGCGGCTGCTCGACATCCTGCGCGCCGCGGTCGCCGAGACCGAGCAGTACGTCCGCGTCCGCGTGCGCCAGGTCCCCGACGTCGCGCTCAACGGCGTCGCGGTCGCCGACACCATCCACCTGGTCGCCGAACTGGTCGACAACGCGGCCTCGTTCTCCCCGCCGCGCTCGCAGGTCGAGGTCTACACCAGCCAGGTCTCCGGCGGCGTCGTCGTGGAGATCGAGGACCACGGCCTGGGCATGACCGCCGAGGACCGCGAGCAGCACAACCAGATGCTGACGCACCCGCCGGAGTTCGACGCGATGGCGCTGCGCGGCGAGTCCCGCCTCGGCCTGTTCGTCGTCGCCCGCCTCGCCGCGCGCCGCGCGATCCGCGTCGAGCTGCGCGAGTCGCCCTACGGCGGCACCGTCGCGCTGGTGTTCATCCCCTCCGACATCGTCGCCGAGACACCCGAGTTCGTGCCCGAGTCCGACGCGCCGAGCCCCCGGCCGCGCAAGGCGCTCGACCGCGCGGCCCCGGTCGTCGACAGCGACGCGGTGGTGGGGCCGCCGCAGCGCGGCATCGACAAGTTCTGGTCCGACGCCGGTGACGACCTCACCCGCGCGGAGGCCGAGGTGGCGGCGCAGTGGCCGCTGACCGACGAGGAGGCGCCGGAGCACCCGGTCGCCGTGGCCGGGAACGGGGTGGGGGACTCGCCGCACACGGACAACGGGCACCGCGACGGTGGCCGCCCAGAGGGTGCTCGGGCAGAGGGTGCTCGTGCGGACGGTTCCGCGGCAGCTCAGGGGGAGCGCCCGGTCCTGCCGCGCAGGCAGCGCCAGCAGAACCTGGCCCCGCAGCTGCGCGACGAGCCGGTGCTGCCGGACTGGGAGGTCGACGCCGAGCCCGAGCAGAACGAACAGACCGCGAAACGGGTCCGCGACACCATGGCCGCCTTCCAGCGCGGCACCAGGCAGGCGCGCCGAACCGATGGAGCGCAGCAGTGAACCCCCCGGGTGCGGCCGAGGGGTTGATGGCGGGGACGACGGGGAAGGAACAGCCGAAGGTGAACGACAAGATCGGTCAGGACCACCAGCTGAACTGGCTTTTGGACGACCTGGTCCGCCGGGTCGTGGGGATCCGCCACTCGGTCGTGCTGTCGGCGGACGGGCTGCTGCTCGGCCGCTCCGCCGAGCTGTCCAAGGACGACTCCGAACACCTCTCGGCGATGGCCTCGGCGTTCCAGAGCCTGGCCAGGGGCACCGGCCGCCAGTTCGGCGGCGGCCAGGTCCGCCAGACGATCGTGGAGATGGACCACGCGTTCCTGTTCGTCACCGCGGCCGGTCGCGGCGCCTGCCTGGCCGTGCTCGGCGAGGAGGACGCCGACGTGGGCATGATCGCCTACGAGATGAACATGCTGGTGAAACGGGTCGGTGCCCACCTGGCGTCGGCCCCGCGCGGTGGCGCCCCGGTCACCGTGTCCGGTCGTCGGCCCTCGTGATGTCCGGCGAGGCGGACTGGTGGTTCGACGAGGCGGCCGGACCCCTGGTCCGCCCGTACGCGATGACCAGGGGGCGCACCCGGCCCAACGCGCCCAACCTGAACCTGGTCACCCAGGTCCGGGTAGCCCGCCCGCCGTCGGACCCCTCGACGCTGAGCCCGGAGCACCTGCAGATCATCGACCTGTGCAAGGTCCCGCTCTCGGTCGCCGAGGTCGCCGCCTACCTGAACGTGCCGCTCGTGGTGGTCAAGGTCCTGCTCAGCGACCTGATCGAACGCGGCGACGTGCAGGCTGGCGCGCTGTTCCAGACCACGGAGATCAACGACACGAAGTTGCTTCAGGCGGTACTCGATGGCATTCGGAGGATCTGAACAGGTGAGCGACACCCCGGTGGTCCCCACCTCAATCAAGATCGTCGTGGCAGGCGGCTTCGGCGTCGGCAAGACCACCATGGTCAACTCGGTGAGCGAGATCCCCCCGCTGCGCACCGAGGAGGTCCTCACCGAAGCCAGCGTCGGCGTGGACGACATGCGCGGCATCGAAGGCAAGGAGACCACCACGGTCGCCCTGGACTTCGGCCGCATCACCATCAACCCCCAGGTCGTGCTGTACCTGTTCGGCACCCCCGGGCAGAACCGCTTCTGGTTCATGTGGGACGAACTCGCCCACGGCGCCCTGGGCGCGATCGTCCTGGTCGACACCCGGCGGCTGGACTCCAGCTTCCCCTCGATCGACTTCTTCGAACGCCGCGACATCCCGTTCATCATCGCGGTCAACGGCTTCGAGGGATCCTGGGAGCACACCGCCGAGGAAGTCCGCCAAGCCCTCGACATCGCCCCCACCGTCCCCATCATCAACTGCGACGCCCGCATCAAGGACTCCAGCAAGGACGTCCTGGTCGAGCTGGTCCAGTACACAATGGACCTCCTCAACAAAGCCCCCGTCTAGCCGGTCGTCCGAGCAGGCCACCATTCTGTCCAGGAGCCTGCTCCCCTTGCCCTGCCCCAATCCGGACTCTGACGCAGTGCTGCCCCCTGGACCCTCGGACCCTGCAGTGCCATCCCGCCCTCCGTCAGGTCCGCCCCAGCCCACCTGATCAGCACCTGGACACTCGGACCCTGCGGTGCCAACTCGCCCCCCCGTCAGGTCCGCCCCGACCCACCTGGCCAGCGCCTGGACACTCGGACCCGCCGGTGCCAACCCGCCCCCCGTCAGGTCCGCCCCAGCCCACCTTCCCAGCACCTGGACAGTCGGACTCGCTGGTGCCAAGCCGGCTCGATGGGGCGGACTTGTTTTGTGTGGGGGGACGGCACCCGTAGCGTTTCCGCGCGGCAGGGCCTGCTTTTGGGCCCCTGCTTTGCGGTTCTGCGTCGGGTGTTGTAGGGGCCCCGCGCAAAACAAGTTCGCCCCATCGAGCTTGTCGCATTGTCGCGGATCAGATGCAATGCCGAAGGCGAGCCGTTCACCGGAGCCGAAGGCGGAGGCCCGAATCTCTTGCCCCGCACTCCCAGCCACGGCTGACGTCAAGATCAACCTGATCGAAAGCCCCCAAATACACAGCTTACCGACGCGCACCGACACAACGGCAGCACCGAACAGCACCCTGTGGACACCCAGAACCGTTGTGGACAACCACAACCAGCCCGCAAGATCATCTACACCAAGAGCCCCCGATATACAGCCTACCGACGCACACCGACAACCCGGGAGCACCAAGCAGCAGCCTGTGGACAGCCACAACCGTTGTGGACAAACAACCCCAGCACCACCCGCCAGCCCCCAGCCATCAAGCGCATCAACCCAACCACCACACGCCAGCCACCCTCAAGCGCACCCCACTTAGCGCCACGCACGCCCTCAAGCGCACCTCACTAGGCGCCCGCGCCAGCCCTCAAGCGCACCCCGCTAAGCACCATGCGCCACCCTCAAACGCACCTCGCTAAGCGCCCGCACGCCCTCAAGCCCACCTCACTTAGCGCCACGCACCAGCCTCAAGCGCACCCACTAAGCATCGCGCGCCAGCCTCAAGCGCGTCCCACTAAGCACCCCGCGCCACCTCAAGCACACCCCACCAACACCAGCCCTCAAGCGCCAGCATCAGTCTCATCCTCAAACTCCCCAAGGATCTCCTCCAACAGATCCTCCAACGCCGCCAACCCCACAACCTCCCCACGCGCCGACACCAACGCCAACTGAGCCCGTTCCCCCCGCATCCGCCCCACCGCGTCCGCTGCCGTCAATTCAGCGTCCAGCACCAACGCGTCCGTCATCAGCCCCTCAGCAGTCACCGACGCCGACACCATCGTCGCTCGCACCGCGTCCCGCACGTGCACCAAGCCCACCGGCTCCCCACGCGCGTCCAGCACGATCAACCGCGACCGACCGCTTGTGCGGCACACGTCTTCGATCTCGCCGACCGAGGCCGATGAGTGCACCGCGACCATCGCTGACCGCGGCGCCATCACCTGGCCCACTGTCGTCCGTTGCGACTGCAGCACGCCGGAGAGCATCTGGTGTTGTTGTTCCGGCAGCAGACCGTGCTCCCGCGACTCCCGCAGCAACATCCGCAGGTCGTCCGGTCCGTGCGCTTGTGCCACCGTGTCTTGCGGTTCGACCTTCACCGCGCGCAACGTTGCGTTGGCGAGTCCGTTCAGCATGGTCAGCACCGGGCGGAAGACCCGGGTGAAGGCGCGGAACGGCAGGGCCAGCCACTGCGCGGACCGCTCGGGGTGCGAGATCGCCCAGGACTTCGGGGCCATTTCGCCGACCACCATGTGCAGGAACACCACGATGGCGACGGCGAGGATGAAGGCGATCGGGTAGCTCCAGGCGGGGGACAGGCCCAGGGCGGTGAACAGCGGGTCGAGCAGGTGCGCGACCGCGGGCTTGGCCAGGGCGCCCAGGCCCAGGGTGCACAGGGTGATGCCCAGTTGCGCGCCTGCGAGCATCACCGACAGCTCGCGGGTCCCCGCGACGGCCGCCCTGGCCGCGCGGCTGCCCTCGGCCGCGGCCTCCTCGAGCCGGTGCCTCTTGCTCGCGACCAGGGCGAACTCGGCCGCCACGAAGAACGCGTTCGCGACCAGCAGCACGAACGACACCAGCAGTGCGGGTCCGGTGCTCATGCCGACACCTCCGAGCGGACCGACACCAGCACCGTGCGCGGGACCCGGCGGTGCACCTCGGTGACCGATACGACCGCGGTGTGCGGACCCTCGTCCAGGTCGTCAGCGGCCAAGGCCACTTGGACCTCGACGTGGTCGCCGGGGCGGGGGACGCGGCCCAGGTGCTGCATGACCAGGCCGCTGACGGTGTCGTAGCCCGCGCTCTCCGGCAGTTCGATCCCGGTGACCTCGGCGACCTCGTCGACCCGCCAGCGGGCGGGCACCGACCAGGACCCGTCGGCGTGCGCCACGGCCTGGACCTCCATGTGGTCGTCCTCGTCGAGGATCTCGCCGACGACCTCCTCGGCGACGTCCTCGAAGGACACCACGCCTGCGAAGCCGCCGAACTCGTCGACGACGCAGGCCAGTTGGCGGTGCTCGGCGCGCAGCCGCTCGAGGACCTCGGGCAGCGGGAGGCTGTCGGGCAGGAACAGCGGGGCGACGGCGATCTCGTGCACCGGGGTGCTCGCCCGGTCGGCAGCGGCCACGGTCAGCACCTCGGCGATGCCGACCACCCCGATGACGTCGTCGACGTCCGAGCCGACCACCGGGAAGCGGGAGCGGCCGGTGTCGAGCAGTTCGACCACCCGGACCACGGGCTCGTCGGCGCGCAGCAGGTGCACGTCCACCCGGGGCGTCATCACCTGGCCCGCGGTGAGCGTGCGGAAGTCGAGGCCGCCCTCCAGCAGCCGGGTGGTCCCGGCGTCGAGGTGCCCGCCCTGGCGGGACTCGCCGATGATGCCGCGCAGGTCCTCCGCGGTGGCGCCCTGCGGCAGCTCCTCGATCGGCTCGATGCCCACCGCGCGCAGCAGCCGCGTCGACACCGTGTCGAACAGCCGGATCAGCGGGCCCGCGACGGCCAGGTAGACCAGGGTGGACCGGCTCAGCGACCTGGCCAGCGCCTCGGGCTTGGCGATCGCCAGGTTCTTCGGCGCGAGCTCGCCGAAGACCATCTGCACGACCGTGGAGAACAGCAGCGCGACCACCAGCGACAGCGCCGTGCTGACCCCGTCGGGCAGCCCGGCCAGGCCGAGCAGCTCGGCCGTGCCGTCGCCGAGGAAGGGCTCGGAGACGTAACCGACCAGCAGCGCGGTCACGGTGATGCCGAACTGGGCCCCCGAGAGCACGAACGACAGCCGCTGGGTGACCCGGTAGGCGCGTTCGGCCGCCTTGTCGCCGTCTTCGGCGAGCTGGCGCAACCGGTTGCGGTCGACGGCGACGTAGGCGAACTCCTGGGCGACGAAGTAGCCGGTCGCCGCGGTGAGCAGCAGGACGGACAGCACGCCGATCAGGATCAGCACCGGCCCTCCGGGGTGGTCACGGCGGGGCAGCGGGCGAGGCGAGTCTGGAGCCGGGCGTGACCCGGCCCGGGACTGCAGCCATCAGTCGAAGACATGCCCACAACGCTAACACGGTGTCCGATTCGACGTCCGATACCCGCCGCGCCCACCGTCCACCATGGACTTACCGGGAATCGCGCTGGAGCGGGGTGTCAACGGCGCACCCCGATCGGAGCATCGGGCGTCCCACGTGACGAAGATCGCGCCGTGCACGCCCGTCCGCACGCACGGTCACGGGGGCACGCGCGCGCACGCGCGCGCGTTGATCACCGGTGGACCGGTCCGCCCGCGCCGGTGGCGGGTGTCGGCACTGCTCAGTGGATCGCGGACGCGGTACGGCAATAGTTGTAAATTGTTCACGAAGTGAATTGCTTCACAGGGACCTCGGCGGTTTCCGGCGACCCTCCGTGGTCGCCGCATTGTCGCTAGCATGGCGCCCACAATCCGGCAACAGCGGATTTCGGATCCATTCCTCATTTACGCTCAGTCAGTGCTCGTCCGGAGTGGATCACCGCGTTGGCGGTAGTGAGTGGTTCGTATTCACCCGTACGTTGCCTGATGTCGTCGGTGTGGGTGAATGGCTGGGTAGGGGTCTGCACGTGAGGATCACGCGGTCGAGAGCGGTCTCGCTCAACGGACACACCGGGACACAGGTACGGCGGTTGTGTGCGGTTGTGGGCTTGACCCACCGCGCCGACGAGGTCGCCGACGTGCTCGCCGACATCATCGGGCCCGCGGGCTCCCGCCCGCTCGACGAACCCGCGCCGTGGCGCTCCGATGTGGCCGATGACCACACCCCGGTCGAGTACTCCATCGCGTTCGAAGAGGACGGTTCGCACACGCTGCGGCTGCTGGTCGAGGCGGGCGCGCGCAAGCCGGGGCCCGCGGCCAACCTGCGCGCCGCGCTGGCCGCGTTGGACCGGTTGGCGCAGCGCTACCCGCTCTCGCTCGAGCGGTTCACCGCGGTGCGCGAGCTGTTCCTGCCCGCCGAGCCGCGCGGGGTGTTCTCGCTGTGGTTCTCCATCGTGGTCACGA
Organism: Actinokineospora diospyrosa; assembly: GCF_024171925.1. Lineage (GTDB taxonomy): Bacteria > Actinomycetota > Actinomycetes > Mycobacteriales > Pseudonocardiaceae > Actinokineospora > Actinokineospora diospyrosa. The sequence goes on from NZ_JAMTCO010000009.1 coordinate 36,291, forward strand.
AAGCGCGGGTCGCGGTCAAGGTCTACCTCAACCCGCAGGTGCACGGCCAGGCCGCCGCGCCGGGCCTGGTCGCGGCCGGGCTCGACCGGCTCGGCCTGGCGGCCGCGTGGCCCGACCTCAGCGCCCACGCGCCGCGCCCGGGGTCCACATTGGACCGCTTCTCGTTCTTCGCCATCGACCTCGACGACACCCCCCGCTCCCGGGTCAAGGTCTACCAGAGCCACTTCCGCGCCGGGCTGCGCGAGCTGACCCGGTTGGGCGCGGCGTGCCCGCTCACCGACGCGGGTGTGCTCGCCGACTTCACCGCGACCATCGGCGGCCTCGACTCCTACGACGGCCGTCCGCTGGTGACCAGTCACATCTACCTAGACGGTGATGAGCGCCCGCGCGGGTTCTCCGTCTACCTGCCCGTGCGCGACTACGTGCGCGACGACGAGGTGGCGCTCGCGCGGACCAAGACCCTGTTGTCCGCGCACGGTTTCGACGCCGCTGTGCTCGACCGCGCCGTGGCCGCGGTGACCGACCGACCGCTCGACTCCGGGGTCGGCCTGATCGCGCACGTGTCGCTGCGCATGGGCAGGCCGCGGCCGGGCGTGACCGTCTACCTCTCGGCCGAGGCCTACGCCGTCGCCGCGCCCGCGGTCGAGGCGGTCGGCGCCGCCTGACCCGGGAATCCAGGGAAAACCGTCGAGGAAAAGGACGTAAACAGCAGATGCCGCTCATGGAGCCATACCGCGTCAAGGTCGTCGAGCCCATTCCGATCCTGACCCGGGCCGAACGCGAAGCGGCAATGGCCAGGGCGGGGTACAACCCGTTCAACTTGCGCGCCGATGAAATCACCATCGATCTGCTCAGCGATTCCGGTACGGGGGCGCTCTCGGCCGCGCAGCAGGCGGGCGGCGCGCTCGGCGACGAGACCTACGCGGGCTCGTCGTCCTGGTTCCGCTTCCGCGGCGTGGTCGACGAGCTGACCGGGTACCCGCACATCTTCCCCGTGCACCAGGGCCGGGCCGCCGAGCGGATCCTGTTCAACGCGCTGCTCAAGCCGGGCCAGTTGTGCGTGAGCAACACCCACTTCGACACGACCAGGGCCAACGTCCTGCTCGCGGGCGGCACCCCGCTCGACCTGCCCTGCGCCGCGGCGGCCGACCTCGACAGCGACCACCCCTTCAAGGGCGACATCGACCTCGACGCCCTGCGCGCGGTCCTGGCCGGTCCCGAGTCGGTCGGCGTGGTCGTCATGACCATCACCAACAACGGCGGCGGCGGGCAGCCGGTGTCCATGGCGAACCTGGCCGCGGTGCGGGACCTGTGCCGCGAGCACGGCGTGCCGTTCTTCCTCGACGCGGCCCGCTTCGCCGAGAACGCGTGGCTGGTCGTGCAGCGCGAACCGGGCTGGTCGGACAAGACCCCGGCCGAGGTGGCCCGGGCCGCGTTCGACCTGGCCGACGGCGCGGTGGCCTCCCTGAAGAAGGACGCCATCGCCCACATCGGCGGCTTCCTCGCCCTGCGCGACCCCGAGTTGGCCGCCCAGTGCGAGTTGGTGCTCATCGCGACCGAGGGCTTCCGCACCTACGGCGGCCTCGCCGGGCGCGACCTGGAGATGCTGGCCCAGGGGCTGACGGAGGTCGTCGACCCGCGCTACCTCGCCGCCCGCGCCGCCGCGACGCGGTACCTGGGGGACCTCATCAAGGCCGCGGGCGTGTCCATTGTGGAACCGGCGGGCATCCACGCCCTCTACCTCAACGCCGGACGGCTGCTCACCCACATCCCGCCCGCCCAGTACCCCGGGCACGCGCTGGCCACCGAGCTCTACCTGGCGGGCGGTATCCGCTGCGCCGAGTTGGGCACCCTCTACCTGGGGGAGGAGGACGAGAACGGTGACCTCGTCAAGGCCGCCCCTTACGAGTTGGTGCGGTTGGCCATCCCACGCCGCGTCTACACACAGAGCCACCTGGAGTACGTGGCCGAGGTAGTCGCGGAGATCGCTAAGAGCCCGGAGAAGGTGCCCGGCTACCGGATGGTGTCTGCCCCGCCGCTGCTACGTCACTTCAACTGCCGCGTGGAGCCCGTCCGGTCTTAGAGCATCCACAGGGTCCGCACCTACCCTGGCCGATATGGCTCTGACTGCGACAAACAGACGTACCGGTCCGTTGCTGGCGCTCGTCGGCCTGCTCGGTGGCGTCGTGTTGCTGCTGTCACTGCACCTGCTGCCGCCGACCAACCAGATCAGCCCGGTGCGGCGGACGATCAGCGAGTACGCGCTTAGTACCAACAAATGGCTCTTCGACGCCTCTATCCTGCTCATCGCCGCTGCGTCCGCTGCCGGGTTCTTCCTGCTGTGGCGCAGGCGGGCTCACCTGCCGACCGCGGTGTTCGGCGCGATCTGGACGCTGAGCCTGCTGGCCGTGGTCGTGTTCACGAAGAACAACTGGGCGATCGGTCCCAGCACGGGCGGCATGGTCCACCGCTACGCCAGCGTCGCGGCGTTCTTGTCGCTGCCGCTGGCCGTCATGCTCGCCGCCGGGTGGCTGTTCCCGCGACAACGGGCCTGGCGGTGGGCGGCGCGCGGCTTCGGGGCGCTGTCGCTGCTGTGGTTCGGCACGATCGTGGTCGGCGCGGTCAACATGCTCGCGGGCGGACCGCCGTGGTGGCGGTTCGTGCCGCTGGGCCTCGTCGAGCGCGCCATCGCGGGCTTCGCCGTGGCGGGACTGGTCGTGGTGCTGCTCGGCCTGCACCGCGCGGGTTCCCGACGAGTGGACTGATCCATCCCGCCCAAGGCCCCCGCGTGCTTCCGGTGTCACATCCGGCGTCCGATCGGCGATACGGTCTGCGTGATCGATGTCTGTACCGATGAAGGTTGGTCACTCCCGGCCGTAGGGACATATCCCTTCGGTCGCCCCGCCCTCCGCCGGGCTCCCCGCCTGCCGGAGACCGACCGCGCCGCGGCGTTCGTGCTCGGCGTCTACCCGGGTGCGCTGCGCGTGCGCTGGCACCGCCCCGGGGGACCACCCGTCGCCGCTTTAGCCGTGGACGACGAACCCTCGATCGACGCCGAAGAGGCCATGGATGCCTGGCGCGCCCAAGTGGGCTGGCGACCCGAGTGGGGCACGGTAGAGCTACCGGATCCCCCCGACGCCGCACGGTTGGTCGTCACCGAGGTCCTAGAGCCATTGGGCCTGGACCCCCGCGCCGTCTACGCCACCCACTGCGTCCCCAACTACTTCGTCAAATCCGGCGACCGGCAAGCCACTGCCATCGCCGCCTACGACCGCTTTGCCATGACGGCAGGTCTACCGCCCGCCGCATTGCACCGCCGCCCCGATCGCCACGAACTGGTCCACCTCGCCCTCCGCCGCGAAGGCCGTAACCTCCTCCGGCAACTCAAGGACGCGGACGCCCCTCTAGTGATCACCCTGGGCCGAGAGGCAGCGGACGTCTTCGCGGGCCTCGCGGGCACCGACCGCATCCCCTTCCGCCTGACCGGCACCTACGGCTCAATCCACCCCGTCCCCCTAGGCGCCCGCGAGCTCCACTGGATCCCGCTTATCCACCCCGCGACCCGCCGAGGAGCAGGCTGGCGCAACACCCACACCCGCTGGGCCCTGGAGCGAAGCCGCGTTTTGCCTGGCGGCTGACTGGGAACCTCCGCCACGTCAGTTCGGCTGGAGTCGTTCGGCTGGAGGGGGACAGGTGCGGTTGCGACGGAGTGACTGTGCTTCGCCAGGGATCCGCCGCCGCAAGGCAGGTCGGGGCTTCTCCTACAGTTCCGACGACGGAAGTCTGGTTACAGAGGCCGAGAAGGACCGGATCCGGCAGTTGGCCATACCGCCCGCTTGGCGGGAGGTATGGATCTGCCCGCGACCCAACGGCCACATCCAGGCGGTCGGCTTGGACGACGCGGGCCGCAAGCAGTACCTCTACCACGACCAATGGCGTGCGGAACGCGACGTGGAGAAGCACGAGCGGGTACTGGTGCTGGCCCGTCGCCTGCCGCGGGTGCGTGACCGGATCGAGCGGGACCTCACCACGTCCGGGCTGAGCCGTGACCGCGTCCTGGCCGGAGCGCTGCGCATCCTGGACCGAGGCGTCTTCCGGATCGGGGGAGAGGAGTACGCCGAGGAGAACGACTCTCGCGGCGTCGCGACCCTCTTGCGCCGCCACGTGACGCAGGCCAAAGGTGACCTGCACTTCGAGTTCCCCGCCAAGAGCGGGCAGCACCGCGTAGCGACTATCCACGACCCGCTGCTCTCGAAGCTCGTCGTCGCACTACGGCGGGGACGCCGCGACGATGACCGCCTCTTCCACTACCGGGACAAGGCAGGCGAAGGTGAGATTCGCGCGGATGACGTCAACGAGCGCTTCAAGGAACTGGCCGGGGACGACTTCACCGTCAAGGACATGCGCACTTGGACGGCCACCGTCCTCGCTGCCACCGAGTTCGCCGCCTACGACGGGCCGCCGAGCAAGCGAGCGGAGGCGGCCGTGATGCGCACGGTGGCCGAGCAGCTGGGCAACACGCCCGCCATGGCCCGCAAGTCCTATGTGGATCCCCGGGTGGTGGAGGCCTTCACCGAGGGCCGGACCATCAGGGCCGCGTTCAGCCGGATCGCGGGGGAGGGGCCGGTGCGCGAGCCGTTGGAGCGGGCGGTGCTACGCCTCCTCCGGGTGTGAGTCACCGGCCTTCGTCCGGCGCCGGGGCGCACGACCCGATGGTGCCTTCGGCGTCGGGAACTCCGGGGCGGCCGGGATCGGTAGCGTCACCTCACCATCGATGGTGATCGCCTGGCCGTGGTGGGCGGCCGGGATGGGGTCGCCGGAGATGAGTCGGTAGGTCGCCTCCGCCGCGGTGATCTCCACCTGGATGCGGGTGCCGCGGAAGCACATCCTGAACGCCACCCGGTCCAGTGCCGACGGCAACCTGGGCGCGAACGTCAGCTTCCCGTCGTAGTCGCGCATACCGCCCAGACCTGCCACCACGGCCTGCCATGCCCCCGCCAGCGACGCCATGTGCAGCCCGTTGGCCACGTTGTGGTGCAGGTCGTTGAGGTCCGTTAGCGCTGCCTCGGCCAGGTAGGCGTAAGCGAGGTCCAGGTGCCCGCACTCGGCGGCCACCACCGACTGCGTTCCCGCCGACAGCGAGGAATCGCGGACCGTCCGCGCCTCGTAGTACGCGAAGTCGCGGGCCTTCTGCTCCAAGTCGAAGGCATCACCGCGCAGGTGCAGGGCCAGGACCAGGTCTGCCTGCTTGACCACCTGCTTGCGATAGAGTTCGAAGTACGGGTAGTTCAGCAGCAGCGGGTAGTGCTCGGCAGGGGTGCCCTCGAAGTCCCACTCCTCGTGCACAGTGAAGCCCTCGGCCTGCTCGTGCACTTGGAGCAAGTCGTCATAGGGGATGCGCATCCGGTCGGCCGCCCGCGCCCATTCCGCGGTCTCCTCCTCCGTGACCCCGAGGCGGGTGGCCACCCGCGGGTTGCGCCCGCACGCCGCGATGGCCTCACGCAGGTTCTTCTGCGCCATCAGGTTCGTGTAGACGTTGTTGTCCACCACCGCCGAGTACTCGTCCGGCCCGGTGACCCCGTCGACGCGGAACCCGTCGTGCGGGTCGTGGTGGCCAAGTGACTGCCACAGCCGGGCGGTCTCCACCAGCAACTCGGTGCCTGCGGCCTGGTCGAACTCGGCGTCGAGGGTGGCCGCGTGGTAGCGGGCGACCGCGTCGGCGATGTCGGCGCTGACGTGGAACGCCGCCGTCCCCGCAGGCCAGTACGCCGAGCACTCCTGGCCGTTGATCGAGCGCCACGGGAACGCCGCGCCCCGCTTGCCCAGCACCTTGGCCCGGTCCTGCGCCAGCGGCAACGTCGCGTGCCGCCACCGCAGCGCGTCGCGGGCGGCCTCGGGCATCGTGTACGTCAGCACCGGCAGCACGAACGTCTCGGTGTCCCAGAACGCGTGCCCGTCGTAGCCGGGGCCGGTGAGCCCCTTGCCCGGGATGGCCCGGCTCTCCCCGCGCGCCCCGGCCTGCAGGATGTGGAACAACCCCAGCCGCAGCGCCTGCTGCAGTTCGTCGTCGCCGTCGACCTCGACGTCGGCGGCCTCCCAGAAGTCGGCGAGGAACTCCTGCTGCTCGGCGAGCAACCCCGCCCACCCGGTCTGGCGCGCTCCCGCCAGCGCCGCCTCCACCTGGGCGCGCAGCGCGGGCCCCGAGCGGCCGCTCGACCAGCCGTAGCCCAGGTACTTGGTCAGCCGCAGCGCCCCGCCGACCGGGATGTCGGCTGCCACGGTCAGCCGCGCGAGGTCGTCCTCGGCGGAGATCTCGGTGCGCAGCCCCGGTACCGCCTCGACCTCGTGGTCCATCCCGGCGGCGATCCGCAGGCCGGACTCCCTGGTCCGGTGCACCAGCACTGCGCGCAGCCCCTCGCAGTGGTGCGCCTCGGCCGCCAGCGGCGCCTTCAGCGCCAGCGCCACCCGGGGGTCGCGGGTCCTGCTCTCGATCGGCTCGTTGGCCAGCAGGTCCGACTGTGCGACCAGCTGCGTCACCTGCGGCCCGCTGTCCTCGACCGGCTCGACCTCGTAGCGGATCGCCGCGACCGCGCGCTGGGTGAACGACACCAGCCGCTTGGTCCTGACCCGCACCTTGCGACCGGTCGGCGACTCCCACAGCGTCTCCCGGGTCAGCACCCCGGTGCGGAAGTCGAGCGTGCGGTGGTGCTCCAGGGCCCGGCCGTACCGCATGTCCAGCGGCTCGTCCTCGACCAGCAACCGGATGATCTTGCCGTCGGTCACGTTCACGACCGTCTGCCCGGCCTCCGGGTAGCCGTACCCGGCCTCGGCGTAAGGCAACGCGTGCTCTTCGTAGAACCCGTTGAGGTACGAGCCGGGCAACCCCACGGGCTCACCTTCGTCGAGGCTGCCGCGCAGCCCGATGTGCCCGTTGGACAGGGCGAACACGGACTCCGTGCGGTGCAACTGGTCGACCGCGAGCCCGGTCCACCGCAGTTCCCACGGCGCCAGGTCGAACCCGCCGCTCACTTGGCCCCGTCCAGCAGGTCCGCCAGGTCGTCCACCACGATGTCCGCGCCGTGCTCCCTCAGCTGCTCCGCCTGATCCGCCCGGTTGACCCCGACGACGTAGCCGAACCCGCCCGCGCGACCGGCCTCGACACCCGACAGTGCGTCCTCGAACACCGCCGCCGCACCCGGGGCCACCCCCAGCGCCCGCGCTCCCGCGAGGAACGAGTCCGGGGCGGGCTTACCGCGCAACCTCTGCTCGACGATGGTCACCCCGTCGATCCGCGCCTCCACGAACGGCGTCAACCCCGCCACCGCCAACACGTGCTCGCCGTTGGCCGATGACGTCACCACGCCGATCCGCTTCCCCGCCGCGCGCGCCGCCTCCAGGTACGCCACCGAACCCGGGTAGGGCTGGATCCCCCGCTCATCGATCAGCCGCAGCAGCGCCTCGTTCTTGCGGTTGCCGACCCCGTTGATCGTCGCCGCGTCGGGCGCGTCGTCCGGCTCGCCCTCGGGCAACCGGATCGCCCGCGAGGCCAAGAACGTCCGCACCCCGTCCGCCCGGGGGCGCCCGTCGACGTAAGCGTTGTAGTCGTGATCGCTGAACGGCCCCCGCTCGCCCTCGGTCGCCCCGGCCAAGAACTCGTCGAAGGTCTGCTTCCACGCGATCCGGTGCAGCGTCGCGGTACTGGTGAGCACACCGTCGAGGTCGAACAAGCAAGCCGTAACGCCCACAGGCAGCCCGATCATGCCCAAACGCTACCGGCGCGGGCGCCCCGCGGCAGGCCAACCGCGGCTTCTCCCGCACCGCCCGTGGTGCCGCGGGGGTTGCGTTGCTGGGAGAATGCCCCCATGTCGGTCCCCACTCCCGAATCGGCCAGCGCCGCCCCCCTCTTCGACGTGGTCGTCGAGGAGCACCCCGATGCCGCGGTCGTCGTCCGGGCGCGGGGTGAGATCGACCTGCTCACCGCCCCCCGCTTCGCCAAGGGCATGGTCGGCGCCATCGACGGCGGGGCGCGGCTGGTCGTGGTCGACCTGGACCGGGTGACCTTCTTCGGGTCGGCCGCGGTGGCGAACCTGGCCCGGGCCGCCGAGCGGGCCGACGTGCGCGGGACCGGCTTCCGGCTGGTGGTCGGGGCGTCCATGGCGACCCGCGTGCTGGAGATCAGCGGCCTCGCCGACCTGCTGGAGCTGCGGACCACGGTGGCTGAGGCGCTCGCGGGCTAGCACCCTCGGAGTTACCGCCGGGTTACTGCGGAGAGTGATCGACGCCACCTCGGCTCGGGAACGCGCGGACCCCCTCGCGCGTTGGACCGGGTGTCGCCGCGCGGAGGAGGATCCGCGGTCGTTTCCCGGAGATGTTCCCCCCAACGTCGCTGGACGCACACCGCGTGCCTCCGCGGCGGCGACGCGAAGCCGCCGACCGGACATACCCCCACCCCAGTCCGGTCGGCGGCACCAGCCACTACGGTGCGTATCCGGTGCGGAGGTTTCCCGGGCAGGCCCACCGGGTATCGCGCTGGGCGTGAGAACCACTGTGTCGACCACTCACCCGCCCGCCGCCCAACTGCCCACCGCCCACTCGCCCACTGCCCACCCGCCCGCCACCGGGCCGCGGCAGGCCCAACCGCGAACGGCCCAGCCGCGGGTGCCCGAACAGAGGGTGCCCCAGCCCAGAATGGCCGAGCCGTGGCAGGACCACGGCGCCTGCCGGGGTGTGCCCTCGGAGAAGTTCTTCAGCCCGGACAACGAACGCGGCCGCGCCAGGGACCGCCGGGTGTTGGCGGCCAAACTGGTCTGCTCGGCCTGCCCGGTGCTGCGCCGCTGCCGCGACCACGCCCTGCGCACCGCCGAGCCCTACGGGGTGTGGGGCGGCCTGGACGAACGCGAACGCGCCGAACTGCGCCGCACCGGGTGACCCGCACCGCCTGATCCCCACCGCCTGATCCCCACCGCTTGGTCGCCTGGTCCCGTCACTTGGTCCTGATCACCGCGTGGTCCGCGCCGCCCGATCCGGACCGGCTGGTCCGCACCGCCCGACCACCGCACCTGCCCCGGTCACCGCGCCTGTCAGACCGCTACGCGCCGCCTGGCCAGACCCGCGCCGGGTGGCCCGCTGGCTTTCGGCTCCCACCGTCAGGCCGGGCCGCCGTGCGCACTCGGCGCCATCGCGAACTCGATCACCAGTTCCGCGAACACCTCGCCCGGCCGCAGCGCGCTGTGGGCGTGTTCGGCCAGCGCCGACACCAGCGTCCACCCCAGGCCGGACTCCTCGAGCGGGGCGTCGTCGAGCACCGGGACCGAGCAGCGCACCGAGACCGCGTCGCGGTCGACCCGGAACCGGACCGCCAGCGTCCCGAACGGCACGGCCCGCGCGAGCAGCATCGTGCACGCCTCGTCGACCGCCAGCCGCAGGTCGGCGATGGCGTCCATGTCGAAATCGCGCCGCATCGCCACCGCCGTCGACACCGTGCGCACCAGGGGGAGTTGCCCGAGCGCGGCGTCCACCCGCAGTTCCACCAGCTCACCCAGGTCGGTCGGCTGGGTGGCGGCGAGGTCCTGTCGGGGATCGGTCACGGGGCTCGGATACCCAGCGCGCCCTCGCCCACACCTGGTCGGTGTCGCCCGCCACCGCGCCGCGCACGCGGCCCGGCAGGAGTAACCGCACGTGATCGGGGGTAGCTCCCGGGTATGAACGAGGTGAAACAGCAGGCCGAGCCGTCCGCGGGTGAGCTGGTCGGCAAGCTGGGTGAGCAGGTGTCCCGGCTGGTGCGCGACGAGATGGCGTTGGCCAAGGTCGAACTGCGGGACAAGGCGAAGCAGGCCGGGCTCGGCGCCGCGCTGGGCGGGACCGCGGGGATCCTCGCGTGGTTCGCGGTGGGGACGCTCGTGGCCGCCGCCGTCGCCGGTCTCGCCGTCGTGCTGCCGGTGTGGGCCGCGGCGTTGGTCGTCGCCGGTGTGCTGCTCGTCTTGGCCGCCGTCGCTGGGGCGGTAGCGGCGAGCAAGGTCCGCCAGGCCACCCCGCCCATCCCCGAGCAGGCGATCAAGAGCACCCGCCGCGATGTAGCCACCGTGAAGGAGAGTGCTCACCGATGAGCAAGCAGACAGAGCAAGAGGCGTTGCGCGCCGACATCGAGCAGGCCCGAGGCGAGCTTGCCGAGACCGTGGACGCGTTGGTGGCCAAGACCGACATCAAGCGCAAGGTCGGCGACAAGACCGAGCAGGTGCGCGAGACCCTTGTCGAACGCGCACAGGAAGCTAAGGCCAAGGCCAACGGTGTTGTCGAGGTCGCTCGACATAACCCGGTGCCGGTAGCCGCAGCCGCCGCGGTTGTCGGCGCGTTGGTCGTTGTGCTCGTCCGGCTGATCGGCAGGTGAGGGGTGTGCGACTCCTCTATAGGCCGCTGAGCCTGCTCATCAGCGTCCTCGGCGGACTGCTGGCGGGCATCGTGTTCAAACGGCTTTGGCGTGGGGTGACCGGTGACGACGAGGCGCCCGAGGCGACGTCACCGGAACACTCCACCCGCGAGGTGCTGCTCGCTGCGTTGCTGCAGGGCGCGATCTTCGGTGTGGTGAAGGCCGGTGTGGACCGCGCGGGCGCCAAGGGGTTCCGCAAGCTCACCGGCGAGCACCTGGACAAGAAGGACTGAGGATCGGCACCCGGCGCGGATCAGTCGGGCGGCTCTTGGGCCTGCGGCTCGGGAGCCGCCTTGTCCGCGTTGTCGCCGTCCGTGTCATCCCCGTCCGTGTCATCCCCGTCCGTGTCATCCCCGTCCGCGTCGGCGCGCTCGACGGTGATCGACTCGTGGGTGTGCTTGCTGGCGTAATCGCCCAGCGGCTCGGTGCTGCGGTCGAGCAGCTCGTCGGCGTTCTCGTCGTTTCGGGTCACCCCCGTTGGGTATCCACCGGTTGCGATGTCCACACCGACGGCGGCGATGTTGCGCGCCGCCCGTTCGGGGTAGAGGCTGGCCGTCGAGCACCGGCGGCCTGATGGGGGGCATCGAACTGCACCAGGAGGACGCCGCGGCGCTCGCGTTCGAGGCAGCGCCCGCGATCATGTGGATGTTCGCCGGTCCCGATCACCGCATCGTCGCCGCGAACCGGCTGGCCAGGGCCAGCGTCGGCGACCGGGCGGGCCTGATCGGCAGCCCGGTCCGCGCGGCCGTGCCGGAGGCCGCCGACCAGCAGGTGTTCGAGCTGCTCGACGAGGTCGCCCGCACCGGCGAGCCGCAACTGGGCGTCGAACGGCGGGTCGAGGTGGACCTGACCGGCACCGGCGAGCTTGTCGAGGGGTTCTTCACCTACAGCGTCGTCCGGTTGTCCGCCCCCGATGGCGCCGCGCTGCTCGTCGCGCACGTGATTGATGTCTCCGAGTCGGTGCGGCAGCGCCGTGCCGCGCAAGCGGAGGTGGCCGAGGTGCGGCAACGGCTGGCCGCGGAGCGCAAGGTCGTGCTCCAACTCCAGCGCAGCCTGCTCCCGGCAGGCCTACCTCTGCTCCCGGACCTGGGCCTCAGCGCGGTGTACATGCCCGCGGGGGAGTGGATGACCGCGGGCGGCGACTGGTACGACGTTGTGCCGATGCCCGGCGATCGGGTGGGGCTCGTCCTCGGTGACGTGGTCGGCCACGGCCCCACCGCGTCCGGCGCGATGGGGCAGTTGCGCGCGGTCGCGGCTGAGCGCCTGCTGCGCGGTGGCGCTGTCGTCGAGGTGCTGCGGGCGTTGGACACCGTCGCCAGGGTGTCTCCGGACGCTCGCGGCTCGTCTGTGTGCGTCGCGGTGTTCGACCGCCTCACCAGGGTCCTTGAGTGCGGTGGGAGGGGGCACCCGCACCCGCTGCTGCTCAGCGCCGACGGTGAGCCGCGCTTCCTCGATGGACCTATAGGCCCGCCACTGGCGTTCATCGACTCAGACTCGCCCGTCTCGTACACCACCCTGAGCCCAGGGGAGACGCTGATCCTCTACTCCGACGGCCTCGTCGAGGCCCCGGGGCGCGGCTACACGGAGTCCCGCGAACGCCTCCTCGACTGCGTCGCCCACGTCGCCGCGCGCAACACCGACACCGAGCCCCGCGACCTGCCGGACCGCCTGTGCTCCGCGCTGGCGGCCATGGTCGACAACCAGACCTCCCGCGACGACGTCAGCGTCCTCGCCGCGACCGTACTTACCGGCCCACCGCCCCGCCTCGACTTGGCCCTCCCCGGCGTCGCCGAACAACTGGGCGTCCTGCACCGGGAGCTCAACGCCTGGCTCGACGCCCTCTCCGCCCATCGCGACGACCGCACGGCGATCGCCTTGTGCGTCGTGGAGGCGGTCACCAACTCGATCGAACACGGCTACCGCGACCACAGTGGCACCGTGACGGTGCTCGGCGAGCTCGATGGCTTCGGCGGGGTGACCGTAACCGTCGCCGACACGGGTATCTGGCGCGATCCGGTGGAACGCAGTCCTTATCGCGGTCGAGGCATGCTGATGATGCGCGAATGCAGCGACACTCTTCACGTCGACACAAGCGAGTCAGGCACAACCGTCTACATGCGCCGGACGATCCGGCATCCCCCGGTACCGCTGCCGGAGTACGAAGTGCCCCACCGGATTTCCGTCCCGCATTCCGTGACGGTCAAGACAGAGGTGGCAGGCACGACAGTCCGAGTGCTCGTGTCAGGCGTCGTCGACTCCTCTAACGCGGGGGAGCTCCGTTCGGCGTTGCAGGAAGCCGCGCGCAGTGGTGTGGGGGAGTGCGTCCTCACCTTGGACGCGGTAGACCTACTGACCAGTGCCGCCCTAAGAGTGCTGTTCGAACAAGTCACTGATCTGCACGCTGCTGGCCGCGAACTCAAACTGATCGCAGCCCCGGATAGCCCTGCCGCAGCCGCGTTCAACGCCAGCGGCTTCGACCAAATCCTGCCTCTACACGCTGGCGAGTGACGGTTAAGGGGCCGCCTCGCGCAGTGCGGGCAGGATCTCTTGCTCGGCGGCGGTCAAGAACCCCTCTTGGTGCTCCCCACCGATCTGGATCAGCGCGATATCGGTGAAACCCGCTTCCCAGAACGGTTTCACGGCCGCGACCACCGCGTCCACATCGGCGCCGCACGGGATCTGGTCGGCGACGTCCTCGGGCCGCGCGAACCGGGTGGCCGCCGCGAACGCCGCCGTCCCCGGCAGCTCCGCGTTGACCTTCCAGCCACCGAGCGACCAGCGGAACTGCTCGTGCGCCCGGCTCACCGCGGCGACCCGGTCGGTGTCCCAGCTCACCGCGACCTGCCCGATCTTGCGGCTCTCGGCGCGCGCCACCCCGTCCCACGCCTGGCACAGCCCCGGCTCCGGGGCGACCGCGACCATGTGGTCGGCCAGCGGCGCCAACCGCCCGATCGACTGGTCGCCCGACACCGCCGCCGCGATCGGCACCCGCACGTCCGGCAGGTCCCACAGCCGCGCCGAGTCGACCGTGAAGTGCGCGCCCCGGAAGTTCACGTACCCGCCCGCGAACAGCGCGTCGATGATCTCGACGGCCTCCACGAGCATGTCGTGGCGGGTGTTCACCGGCGGCCAGCCGCGCCCGACGACGTGCTCGTTGAGGTTTTCCCCGGACCCGACGCCCAGGGTGAAGCGCCCGCCGGAGAGCAGTTGCACCGTCGCGGCCTGCTGGGCGACGACCACCGGGTGGTAGCGGGTGGTCGGGCAGGTCACGTAGGTCATCAGCTCGACCGCCTCGGTCACCCCGGTGACCGCGCCCAGCACCGCCCACGCGTTGGGCGCGTGCCCCTGCGCGTCCAGCCAGGGGAAGTAGTGGTCGCTGATGGCCTCGAAGTCGAACCCCGCGCGCTCGGCGGCCGCGGCGTGCCCGACCAGTGCCCGGGGGCCCGCCTGCTCGGTCATCAGGGTGTAGCCGAACCGGGTGAGCATCAGCCCTCCCGCAGGGCCTCGGCGACGGACCCGCCCGCCTCGTCCGCGGCTTGGCCGTTGCGCTCGGCCTCGGTGGGCAGCGGGTGGTTCGGCTCCTCGGGCGCCGGGTCGTCGAGGTCCGCGCGGACCTGGTCGATCCGCTCGTCCACGGCCGCGAGCGGGGTGGTCGGCCCGGGCCGGTCGGGGTCGCCCGCGCTGAGGTCCGGCTCCTCCTCGGCCAGCCGCTCGTCGAGGGACTCGCCCGCGCGCTGCTCGGCCGCGGTCATGCCGTGCCGGTCGGCCTCGGCCCAGTGCTCGGGTGCGTCGATCCCCTCTTCCAGGGGGTCGACGCGCAGGTTGTCCTCGTCCAGGCTCTCCGCCTGGCTCAGGTCCGAGCCGTAGCCATCGGTGCTCATGGGCTCGTCCTACCCCGCGCGGACTCAGGGCAAACTGGCCTGGGCGGAGTCGGTCTGCCTCGCCAGCATCCGCACGACCTCGTCGACGCCGCCGCTCTCGAAGGCCTCCCGCTGCCGGTGCGCCCCGTCGCCGTGGTGGTCGAGCCAGGTCATGGTGGCCCGGACGAAGTCCAGCTCGCCGCTGCCGCGCAGCTCGGTGGTGTGCGCGCTCACCAGGTCGCCGACGATCGCCGTCGCCTCGCGCAGAGCGCCGGTCGCCGGGTCGGGCACCGACGCCGCCCGGCCGCTCTTGGCCGCCCGCCACTGCGCGGCCCGGATGATCTCCGTCGGTACCCGGGGCGGTGGCTCGGTTGAGCGCAGCGCGTCCGACACCAGCAACCGCACCAGGACCGCCATGAAAGCGGCCTCCTCCACCGAGCCCATGACGTCGAAGACCCGTACCTCCACGGTCGGCTGGGCTTCAGAGGGCCGGACGTCCCAGTAGACCATCTTGCGGTCCATCGCCGCCCCCGTGGCCAACAGCCCGTTGACGATCTCCTCGTACTCGTCCGGCGAGTCCACATAGGGCGGCGGGCCCGCCGATGGCCACCGGTTCCACAACACGTGCCGCGCGGACGCGTACCCGGTGTCGCTGCCATCGTGGAAGGCAGAGTTACCGGACACCGCTAGCAGCGCGGGCAACCACGGCCGGATGAAGTTCGCCACCCGTAGCGCGCTGGCCGTGTCCTCGACCCCGACGTGCACGTGGCACCCGCACGTCGTGCCGCTGAAGATGAACGGCCCGACGTGCCGGGCTATCTGGTGGTAGCGGGTCCCCGGCCCGATCACCGAGATGTCCTCTTGCCGGTGCGGGGCCGTCCCGGCCGCGATGAGCAGGGCGTCCTGCTCGGCGGCCCCCTTGGCCAGCCGGGCGCGCAACGCCGCCAGCTCATCGCGGATCTCACCCGCGTACCGCTGGATCCCGGTCGCGGACTCGACCTGGCAACGCAGCAGTTCCGGCTTGAGGTCGACGTCGGTCACCCCGGCCACCGCCTCCGGGCCCTGGTTCACCAGCGCCCCGTCCGGCCCGACCAGGAAGAACTCTTCCTCGACCCCCACCGTCAACGCGTTCCCGGTCAAGTGCTCTCCTCTGCTTCGCCCGAATGTCCCGTTAGTACCCACCTACGGGAACGCTCACGCGGTGACATAGTTGACTGGTGGCTACCAGAGTGCGTGAGACCGAGCGCAAGTACGAGGCACCCGCTGACTTCACCCTGCCGGACCTGACGTCGGCAGGTCCGGTTAGCGCTACCGCGGGACCCCGCAGCTCGGACCTGGACGCCACTTACTTCGACACAGCAGACCTGCGATTGGCCCGCGCGGGCATCACCCTGCGCAGGCGAACCGGTGGTGACGACGCGGGGTGGCACGCCAAGCTGCCCGTTGCGCCGGATGTGCGCGACGAGATCCGCTTCCCTCTAGGTCGTGCCAAGACCAAGGTGCCAGCTGACCTGGCTGCCTTGGTTCGCTCGCACACCCTCGGCGCCCCTCTTACGCCGGTCGTCCGCATCACCACTCAACGTGATGAGTGGGAGTTGCAGGACGCTGACGGCACCACCATCGCCCTTCTAGCCGACGACAAGGTGACCGCTCACCCGCTCGACGGCACCCCGCACTCCTGGCGCGAACTAGAGATCGAAGCCACCGACCTGGACGTCCTCGCCGCTGTTGGCACTGCCCTGGGCGCCACGCCAGCCAAGTCGACCTCCAAACTCGCCCAAGCCCTGGGCGAGCGCGCACGGCCACGCAAGCGGGTAGAGCTGTCGGCGAACCCTTCCGCTGCCGACGTCGCTTTGACCTACCTGCTCACCCAGACAGCAGCGATCCGTGCCAACGACACCGGCATCCGGCTGGACACAGATGACTCTGTGCACCAGTTCCGCGTGGCCTCACGGCGTCTGCGCAGCGCTCTACGCGTGTTCCGGCCACTGCTGGACGCCGACCGGGTCAATGCCCTGCGCGCGGAACTCAAGTGGCTCGGTGGCGTGGCCTCACCCGCGCGTGACGCCGAGGTCTTGGCCGATCACTTCGCCGCTGAGCTCAAGGAATTGCCGAGCGAGGACGTGCTGGGCAAGGTCCCCGCCCAGATCGACGCGGAGCTGAGCCGCACCCTCGCCGACGGCCGCGCCGAGATCCTGTCGGCTGTGGACAGTGATCGTTATCTTGCCCTGCTGACGGATCTGGACGCGTTCCTGGCGGATCCACCGTGGACCAAGCGTGCCCGCCGTCCCGCGGCACAGGAACTGCGCAAGCCGGTGGTGAAGGCGTGGCGGACGCTAGAAGCGTCGGTGCGGGCCGTTGAAGGTGCCGACGACCGGGACACGGCTCTGCACCAAGTGCGTAAGGACGCGAAGAAGGCCCGGTACACGGCGGAAGTCGTGGCGCCTGTGTTCGGCAAGAGGCTCGACCGGTGGGGCAAGAAGGTCAAGAAGGCCCAAACCGTGCTGGGAGTGCGACAAGACGCCGCGGTGGCGCGACAGGCCGTGCGCGAGATGGGCGTACGAGCGCACCTCGCAGGCGGGAACGGGTTCACCTACGGCGTGCTGTACGCGCGTGAGGGGGAGCGGGGCGCCCGCGCGGAAGAGGACTTCACGCGCGTGTGGCGCAAGCTCCTGGGCGTGAAGGGCCCCCGCTGGCTCCGCTGACGATCCCCGCACCGACGGCTTCTGTGCTTGATGGCTTCGGTGCTGACGGCTCAGTACTGATAGCTCAGGCGCCCACCCGCGTTCCGGTTTCACGGTGAGCTGGGGGTGGTACACCCACTGTGACCGGTTGGGTGTGGAAGGGGCCTGTCGTGGACGACAGCACGTACGTCTTGTTCTTGGTCCTGGGTATCGCGCTCGTTCTGGTGGATGGGCAGATTATCTACCGGAGCGGGCTGCGGTACCTGGCCGATTCCTACGGTGAGGCCGAGTCGGCGCGGTCTATGGCGCGGTTGGTTTCCGTGCTGTTCCACTTCTCCGTGCTGGGGGTCCTGCTGCTGATCTCGGCCATCGACATCGGTGGCGGGTCGCAGTTGGAGGCCATGGTGCGGCGGCTCGGCGTCGTCCTGCTCCTGCTGGCCGGGGCGCACTTCCTGGCGATCAGGATGTTGACCAGGATGCGCGACCGGCTGGACGCGGAGAACCTCACCAAGCAGCGGATCGACAACATGCAGCACGGTGTGCCGACCCCGCCGCAGGGCGTCGACCGCGGCGCGATCGTGGGCGGTCCGGCCGCTGGGCCGATCGACGCCGAGGACGTCGCCCGCGCCAACGGCAACGCCGAGACGAGGCTGTCGCGGGCGCCGGGCGCCGAGCCGGGCATCGGGACGGTCCCGGCCCGCGCCGACGGCACGGTCCCGGCACCGAGGGGCCAGGCGGTGCCCGGCCAGGAGGTGCCGGTGCGGCCTGACCTGGGTTCCGAGGCGGTCGCCCGCCGGGGTGGCGCGGTCGGGCCGGACGGGCATTGATCACCGACTCACCGCGGCCCGCCACCCGGCGGGCCGCGGTGCCGTTGGCGGGCGCGGCCGCGGTCACCGCGCCCGGGGTGTACCTGGGTGTCACCGGCACCCACCTCAGCCCCCCGCTCGCGGCCCTGCTGTTCGGCGTCGCCGTGGTGGGGGCCGCGTTCGTGCTGTCCTGGGTCGCCGAGGCGGTCCAGGTGGACATCTCGCCGGGGCTGGCGATCACCGTGCTGGCCCTGATCGCGGTCCTGCCCGAGTACGCCGTCGACTTCGTCTTCGCCTACGAGGGCGGTCACGCCTTCGCCGAACACGGCCCCGCTTGCGTGCCACCCGGGTCCACCGACGAATCCAGCTGTGGGCTGGCGTTGGCGAACATGACCGGTGCGAACCGGATCCTCGTCGGCGTCGGCTGGGCCGCGGTGGTCCTGCTCGCCGCGTGGCGGATCCGCCGCAACGGGCAGGACAAGCCGCGCAAGGCAGGGGTAACTCTCGAACGCACCGACGCTGTGCCGTTGGCGTTCCTCGGCGTCGCGACCCTGTACTCGTTGACCCTGCCGCTGCGCCACAGCATCACGCTCATCGACGCGATCGTGTTGGTGGGCATCTTCATCCTCTATGCGGTGCGAGTCGCTAAAGCACCGCCGGGTGACCCCGACCTGGAAGGTGTCGCGAAGGTCTTGGGGGAGCAGCCCAAGGTGCGCCGCAGGCTCGCTTGCGCGGGCCTGTTCGCCTTCGCCGCCGCGGTCATCTTGTTGGTGGCGGAGAACTTCGCGCACGCCCTGGTCGAGACCGGCACCCAGGTCGGCATCAGCCAGTTCTTCCTCGTGCAGTGGCTCGCCCCGTTGGCCTCGGAGGCGCCCGAGCTGCTGGTGGCCTGCCTCTACGCGTGGCGGCTCAAGACCACCGACGCGCTGGCCACCCTGGTCTCGTCCAAGGTCAACCAGTGGACTCTGCTCGTCGGCACGCTCCCGATCGTGTTCGCCGTCGCCTCCGGGTCGACCTCCGGCCTGCCGATCGACGCCGCCCAGCGCGAGGAACTCCTGCTCACCGCCGCCCAGTCGCTGTTCGCGGTGTCGCTGCTGCTGAGCCTGACGATCACCGTGCGCGGCGCGCTGGTGCTGTTCGGCCTGTTCGTCGCGCAGTTCGTGCTGGCCGGGGTGCTGCCGGAGTCGGTCAAGGGCGTCGAACTGGTCGCCCTGTCGATCGCCTACCTCGGCGCGGCGGTGGTCGTCACGGTCCGCTCCCGGCGCGACCTGATCACCCTCGCCAGGGACGGGTTCCGCACCCCCTACCGGGACCTCGCTGACTGACGGTGCGGCCCGAGCGGCTCGTCGACATCGCTGTGCAACCGGAACGTGCGCCGCAACCCGGTGACGTCCAGCAGCCGCGGCACCGCCCGCCCGCCGACCACCAGCCGCAGGTCGACCGCCCGCGCGCAGGCCAGGTCGCGCAGCTCCACCAGCGCGCTGAGCCCGACCGCGGCCAGGAAGTCCACTTCGGACAGGTCGACCACCAGCAGCAGCGGCTCCGGCGCGGCCAGCGCGGCCAGCAGCGCCCGCCGGGTCGCGGCGGCGGTCACCAGGTCGACCTCCCCGCGCACGGTCACCAGCACGGCCCAGGGTCCCACCGGCTCGACCCGGGTGGTCGCGGCTGAGCGCTCGCGGGTGCCCGGTGGCCTGGGCGCGGGGAGGGGGATGGCCGGGGTTCGGCTGCGAGGGACCATGCTGGCCTCGGTTCATGCCGTCGGGAAGTCCTCGAAGCATAGAGCACCGTTTTCCCAGGGCAAGGACCACAAGGGTGCTTCCCCCGATGGGCGCAGAAAGCCGCGATTGGGAGTGCCCGGACAGGGGTAGCTCACTAGTGGGCTGGTGACCCGAGGAGGACACGTGCTGCGACGAAACCTGGTGCGCTCCTACCGACTCGCTGTGACCGCGTTGTCGGCTCTAGTCGTCTTCACGGGTGTATGCGCGGGCGTGTCGGTGCTTCGTACGTGGACCCTTGTGTTCTTAGCCGTAACCGCGATCTGCCTGAGTCTTGCTCTGTCCGCCGCACTTACCGGCAACAGCAACCTCCGCGGTGTGGTGCTGTCGGCGATGATGTTCGCTGCCTTAGTCGCGACAGCTGGGCTCGTTGTCCTCGTCGAATGGGTCGCGTTCGCTCTAGTCGGGGCCTTACTCGTTGCCGCCATCCCGTTGCGTGGCGGTAGAGGCCAGAGCACGGCCTACCTCTGCGCTCGCTGGCACGACACGCTCATCGCTCTGCGGCACGCCACGAACCCCGATCAGGCAGTCACCCTCCTGCGCACTCGGCAGCGCTACCTCGACGAGCTGGAACGACGTCACCCCGAGGCGTTCCACCGTTGGCTCAGCACCCCCGACGTGGACCCGGCCAGCATCCTCGCCCCCCGGCAGAACTCGCTCTAACACGCGTACCCGCGGTCACCCGGGCAAGAATGGGGCCGTGCCCACCTGTCTCGTCCTCGGCGCCGGGGGCTACATCGGCGTCCACCTCACCGCCGCCCTGACCTCGGCGGGCCACCGCGTTCGCGCGCTCGGCAGGTCCCTCGACCCCGGGCCGGACACCATCCGGGCCGATGTGCTCGACGAGGTGGCCCTGCGGGCCGCGCTGCGCGACGTGGACGTGGTCTACCACCTCATCCACTCGATGACCGGCGCCGACTTCGCCGCCACCGACGCGGAGATCGCCCACGCCGTCGTGACCGCCGCCGCCCAGGCGGGCGTCCGGCAGCTCGTCTACCTCGGCGGCCCACGCCCCGCGGACGGTCCGGTGTCGGCCCACCTGGCCTCGCGCGCCCAGGTGGGGGACATCTTCCTGGCCGCACCCACCCCCGCCCTGGTCCTGCAGGCGTCGATGATCATCGGCGCGGGCTCCGCGAGCTTCGAACTCCTCGCCAGGGCAGCCCGCGGCGGGCCGGTACTGCCCAATCCCTCTTACATGAGCAACCGCAGCCGACCAATCGCCATCCGCGACGTCTTGCACTACCTGGTTGAGGCCGCCGAACAGGACCCAGTCAACAAGCTTGCCGACATCGGGGGGCCTGACACGGTCACCTACCTGGACCTCGTCCAACGCTGCGCCCGTATCGCGGGCTTGCCGAAGCGGCTCGCTGTCCCGGTATCCCTGCCGCCCGCTGTTGTCGCTGCCGTGACCCCTGAGCCTCTAGTCCGCTCACTGGTCGAGTCACTGCGCCACGACCTGGTTCCGACCGAGGTCCTGCCACCTCCTCCAGGCGGTGCCACCAGCGTCGACCGAGCCCTACGGGATGCCCTGGGCATACCAATCCCGCAGGGGCCGCCGATCGATTCCCCAGACCTCCTCCGCGACCGCAAGACCACCCGGGTCAGGGCCTCCCGCCACAAACTCTGGCAAGTCATCACCGACCTAGGCGGCTCCAACGGCTGGCACACCGTCCCTGGCGCGTGGTCTCTAAGAGGCGTACTGGACCACCTGGTCGGTGGTGTCGGTCTCCATCGCGGTAGACCTACCACCCTCACCCCGGGCGACACCGTTGACAGTTGGTCCGTGGTCGAGCGGTCGGACTCCACGACCGAACTCCTTCTCCGCACCGACATGCGTCTGCCTGGCCGAGCCTGGCTGTCCCTACGCGCAACCGACAGCGACAAGCCGGGGGAGAGCGGCCTCGAACAAACCACCTGGTTCGAGCCCTACGGCTTCGCGGGCAAGCTCTACTGGTACGCCCAGAAGCCCGCCCACGACGTCGTTTTCGGCTTTATGGGCAGCGGAATCGCCCGCACAGCCGAATCGAGCGACGGTTGAGGTGACGGGCTCATGTGAGGCGGGGACCACCCGCGCGGGTCGCTCGTGGTGCTTGCCACGGACCCGGCGAAACCGCCCCCGTTCCGGTTGAATGGGACCAGCCCCCTCCCGAAAGGCTCCCTTGTGGACGATCGACTTGCCGAGCTGGCCGCCGCCCACGGCGTCGCGTTGGAGTACGAGAACGGTGAGCGGCAACGTGTCCAGGTAGACCCGACGGTGGTCAGGGCGATCCTGGACGAGCTCGGCGACCCGCCCACCCGCTCCACGCTGCCATCGGTGATCCGCCAAGGTGAGCGTGTCGAGGTCGGCAGGGGAGAGGTCGAACTGGAGGACGGAAGCACCGTCGCCGTCAACGGAGCTCTACCCGCGCTCCCCCTGGGGTGGCACAAGCTACGCATAGGTGACCAGGAGACTTCCCTCGCTGTTACGCCTACCCGGCTCCCAGACCTGGAACGCACCTGGGGCTGGATGGTTCAGCTCTACAACCTGCACACCCCGGACTCCTGGGGCATCGGCGACTACCACGACCTGCGGACCTTCGTCACCCACGCCGCCGCTGACGACGCGGCCGCCATCCTGGTCAGCCCGGTCGCGGCGGGTGCCCTGACGAAGCCGGTGCGCAAGTCCCCGTACTCCCCGTCGAGCAGGCGGTTCCTCAACCCGCTGCACCTGTCCGTCACCGATACCCCCGAGTTCGCCGCCGCCGACCCGGACACCCGCGCTCAGGTGCTCGGCCTGCGCCCCGAGCTCGGCGAGCAGATCGACCACGACGCCGTCTGGGAGGCCAAGACCGCCGCGTTCGCGCTGCTCAACCCCCACCTGCCGGACTTGTCGGCCCTCGACCGGACCCTGCTCGACTTCGCCACGTTCAGCGCGCTCGCCGAACGCCACGGTCCCGATTGGCGCACCTGGCCACCAGAGCTACGCCATCCCGCCAGCACAGACGTGCTCCGGGCACGCGAAGAACTCGCCGACAGGGTTGCCTTCCACGCTTGGCTCCAACAGCGATCGGCGGCACAACTCGACTCTGTTCGGTCTGCCGCCACCGGCATGCGCGTAGGTGTGATCCACGACCTCCCCGTCGGCGTCGACCCCGGTGGCGCCGACGGTTGGTCACTGCAAGACGTTCTCGCGTCGCGAGTCACGGTGGGCGCACCCCCCGACGCCTTCAGCCCTCTTGGCCAAGACTGGGTGCTGCCCCCGTTCCGCCCCGACAAGCTCGCCGATCAGGGGTACCGCCCGTTCCGCGACATGATCCGCGCGGTCCTGACCCACGGCGACGGCATCCGGGTCGACCACGTCGCCGGACTGTGGCGGCTGTGGTGGATCCCCCCGGGCGAGTCCCCCGACCGCGGCACCTACGTGCACTACGACGGCGAAGCCATGCTCGGCGTCCTGGCTCTAGAGGCCTGTAGGGCGAACGCCGTGGTCATCGGCGAAGACCTCGGCACCGTCCCGGAGTACGTCACCGAGCAGTTGCAAGAACGCGGCGTGCTCAGCTGCGCGGTCGCCTGGTTCCAACGTGACCGGGACAACCGCCCACTCCCCGCGCACCGCTACCCCCGGCAGGCCGCCGCCAGCATCTCCACCCACGACCTCCCCACGGCCGCGGGCTTCCTCTCCGGCGACCACGTCCGCGTCCGCACCGAGCTCGGCCTGCTCACCGACCCTGCCGCCGAACGCGAGATCGCCGCGGCGGAACGCGCGGCGATCCTGGGTTTGCTGGTCGATGAGGGTCTGCTCCCGACCCAGGACACCCCGGTCGAGGAAGTCGTGCTCGCGTTGCACCGGTTCATCGCCAAGACCCCCTGTGCCCTGGTGTTCGCCGCCCCCCAAGACCTGATCGGCGAGAAACGCCAACCCAACCTGCCCGGCACCGTGGACCAATACCCCAATTGGCGGCTGCCGCTGCCTCTTACGGTCGACGAGTTGGTTGTCCACCCCGCGGTGCGCGCGGCGGTGGCGGCTCTACGAGCCCGGTGACGCCAAGAAGGCGCTGGCGCCGCGGATTCCGCGGCGCCACTACGGCAGGGCGGGCTCCGGCTCCGGGAGCGGCGCGCTGATCGGCTCCTCGGCCAAGCCCTGCTCCAACAGCAGCGCGGTGTAGATCGGGTTCAGGTCGATGTCGGCCACGGTGGTTCTGCCTTCACTCGCGTGTTCTCGGACGGTAGCTGTGTATCCAGCTGCCACCAGTCTCACACCTCCGTTCGGGTGACGGTTGCCGGTTCGCAATACACGGAAGGCGCTATTTGATCACATCGAGTAGGTCCAGGTACCCGGTACTGGCCTGCCACAGCGCGTCCGAGACCGGCTCCAGTTTCCCCGGCTTCCACCGCCGCTGCCCGTACTCGTGGGTACCTTCGCGCAGCGCGCGCAGACTTAGCGCCAACTCCGCGTCTAGTCGCTCGGTCAACTCCTCGGCAGTGGGCGCAGGCGGGCGTACCGACTCGCCGTTGCCCTCGCCGATCGCCGCCAGTGCCTCTTCGTCCACCCCGCTATAGACCGACCACACCAGCACCGGCCGCTCAAGCACGTGGTTCCACACCGGCGCGTGAGCCGATCGCCAGTACGCCGTCGCCGGGGTCTGCGGGAGCCGTGCCGCCGCCGCCCAATGCCGGGAGCCGGACGGCTCGGTGCGCCAGGGCACCTCGTCCACGTCGGCGGTCAGCGCCACCGTGATCGTCTCCAGTTCGCGGGCCCGCCCGAGGATGTCGCCCGCCGCCCACAACTCGTCCACCCGCAGCGGGAAGATCGAGGCCGGTCGGGTCGCCATGTCGGCGCAGGTCGTGGCGAGGGTGCTCAAGTGGTGCACGGCACGGGTCCAGTTCACGGGGCAATCCTGCCGCACACCTCTGGCGGTCACCGTCCGCGACTGATCGTTGACGGTCCGCCGTCGTCCGTCGTACGTTGGAGGTCAGGTGACCGGAGTGGGTGTCCCACGAAGGGGGAGCGCGATGACAGCCGCCGACGAACGCGTCCACGACTACCCGTTCAACCGCCCGGAGGGCCTCGACCTCGCGCCCGCTTACCGTGCCGCGCGAACGAGCCCCGGGATGATCCGCGTCCAACTGCCCTTCGGTGAGCCTGCCTGGCTCGCTACCCGCTACGAGGATGCCCGGTTCGTTCTCGGCGACCGCCGGTTCAGCCGTGCTGAGGCTGCCGAGCACGACGAGCCCCGGGTGCAGTACCACCGCGGTAGCGGCGGCATCCTCGCGATGGACCCGCCTGACCACACCCGGCTGCGGGTACTCGTCGCCAGCGCGTTCACCGTCCGCCGCGTCGAGCGACTGCGGCCCAGGGTCCGCGAGATCGCTGAGAGCCTCATCGACGACATGCGGGCTGTTGGGACTACCGGCGACTTGGTCGAGTCCTTCGCGCTGCCGCTCCCGGTGCGGGTGATCTGCGAGCTGCTCGGCGTGCCGGCTCGCGACCAGCACCTGTTCCGCGAGTGGAGCGACGGCCTGCTCTCGACCGCGTCACTGACCGCGGAGGAGTTCAGCCGCAACGACCAGGAGATCTCCGCCTACATGGCGGGCTTGGTCGCCCAGCGCCGCGCCGAACCCGCCGACGACCTCATGTCCGCGCTGATCGCCGCCCGCGCCGACAACGTCGACCGGTTGACCGAGCGCGAACTCGTCGAGCTGTGCGTCGGCGTCCTCGTCGCGGGCCACGAGACAACCGCGACCCAAATCCCCAACTTCGTGCACGTGCTTCTTAGCCAGCCCGACCGGTTCGCCGAACTACGGGCAGACCCCGGGCTGATCCCCGGGGCGGTGGAGGAACTCATGCGTTTCGTGCCTCTTGGCGCTACCTCGGCGTTCGCCCGCTACGCGACCGAGGACGTGCAGGTCGGCGAGGTACTTGTGCGTGAGGGCGAGGCCGTGCTCGCAGCGATCGGGTCGGCGAACCACGACGAGACCCGGTTCCCCGACGCCGACCAGCTCCGCTTCGACCGCGGCGGCAGCGGGCACCTCGGCTTCGGCCACGGTGCCCACCACTGCCTTGGCGCGGCCTTGGCCAGAGTCGAGCTGCAAGAGGCGCTGCGAGCCCTTCTAGCGCTACCGGGCCTACATGAGGCCGGGCATCCGGAATGGAAGACACAGATGCTGGTGCGCGGCCCGCGCAAGATGCCAGTGGCTTGGGAGGCGCAGTGAGCTGGTCGGTGAAGGTAGACCAAGACGCCTGCCTGGGATCGGGCATCTGTGCCGGGTCCCGCCCGGACATCTTCGGCTTCCACGGCACCCACGCCGTGGCGGTGACCGAGCGGATCGACCCGGACGAGGACCTGCTCGACCTGGCCGACACCTGCCCGGCCGCGGCCATCCTCATCCGCGACGGGTCGGGGGCGGAGCTGGCGCCCCGCCCCTGACCAGCGCCTAGATCCGGCTCGACTCCAGCGGCGTGACCAGGATCGCCCGGGCGCCGACCTCCCACAGCTCGTCCATCACGAACGGCGCCCGGTCCCGCGGGACCAGCGACCGCACCGCCACCCAGCCCTCGCGGGCCAGCGGCGACACCGTGGGCGACTCGATGCCGGGGGTCAGCGCGCAGGCCGCCTCCTGCACCGCGGTCGGGCAGTCGAAGTCGATCATCACGTACTGCCGGGCGATGAGCACGCCCTTGAGCCGCCTGCGCACCCGCTCCACCGCGGTCGCGATGGACCCGTCGCCGTCCTCGGTGTCCGGGCGGCGGATCAGCACCGCCTCCGAGCGCAGGATGGGCTCGCCGAACACCGCCAGACCGGAGTTGCGCAGGCTGGTGCCGGTCTCGACCACGTCGGCCACCGCGTCGGCGATGCCCAGCTGCACCGAGGTCTCCACCGCGCCGTCGAGCCGCACCAGGCGGGCCTCGACGCCGTGGCGGGCCAGGTAGCCCCCCACGAGACCGGGGTAGCTGGTGGCGACCCGCTTGCCAGCCAGGTCGGCCACCGCGGTCAGCTCGCCGGGGCGGGCCGCGAAGCGGAAGGTCGACTCGGAGTACCCGAGCGGGAGGACCTCCTCGGCGCCGGTGTCGGCGTCGAGCAGCAGGTCGCGGCCGGTGATGCCCGCGTCGAGGGTGCCGGAGCCGACGTAGAGGGCGATGTCGCGCGGGCGCAGGAAGAAGAAGCGCACGTCGTTGCGGACGTCATCGATCATCAGCTCGCGGTTGGCGCGATGGACCCGGTACCCCGCCGCGGTGAGGAGTTGGTCGGAGGGGAGGCTCAACGACCCCTTGTTGGGCACGGCGATGCGTAGCGTGGTCACGCGCCGGGATCCTGCCATACGGAGCAGCGCGACCGATGACCCCTGAGTGAACCCCGGGCGACCTCACAAGCCCGGCGTCTTTCGGGACCGGGCGACACCGCGGGGGAGGAGTGGCACAAGCCAGCTGCACGACCCCGCGCCGCTGGAAACCCGGCGAGGCCGGACACGCAGGGCGTAGGTCGCGTGTCCGGCCCGTACCCGTGGCCGACCCACCATTCGGGTGACCCGGGGCCCGGAGCCGACGGCCGGTTTCCGCGACGGCCGTCCGTGCTCCGATCGGAGTGGTGCAGGGTGACTTGAGCATGCCGGACTGATCGTCGACGCGCCCATCCCAATGACTCATAGTTTCGGGTTATGCACCATTCGCCCGATAGCAGGCTGGTGTGCGCCGAACGGGTGTATAGCGCGCTCAGTCCTTGACGTCGGGGCAGTATTGCGCAAGGGCGGCCGCCCGGCCTGCCTCGACCTCGGCGTCGGTCGCCACCCCGGTCGTGGCGCGCACCCAGGCGGCGATCGAGGCCAGGTTGAACCGCTGCGTCTCGATCGAGTTCGGGTCATCGGCGACCGCGCCGACCAGGTGGAGCGCGAGGCCGAGGGCCGCCCCGTCCCACCCGGGCCCGACGAAGAGCGACCCCGCCGCGCTGCCGGCGAACTCGACCGGGACCGTGTGCTCCAACTCGAGCCGGGTGTGGGTGTCGTCGCCTGATAGCCGTACCTCGACCAGGCTGCTCGGCCCGCCGAAGGTGACTCTCAGTCGCGAGGGTGGCTCGCAATGCAGGATCTCCCCGCCCGCGTTGCCCTCCAGTTGGAACTGTCCACCCGCGCGCAGGTCGCCGCTGATCGGCAGGAACCACCGCCGCAGCCGTGCCGGGTCGGTCAGCGCGTCCCACACGTCGTCGGGGGTGGCCGCGTAGTCGCGGGTCAGCAGGACCCGGATGTGGCCCTCCACCTCGGTGACCGCGCGACCGGTGGCGCCGATCTGCGCGCCGATGTCGATCATGGTGGGTCCTTCCTGGTCGGGGTGCCCCGGCGCCTGCCCCTGGCCAGCTCGGTGCCCAGCGCGTCGAGCCGCTGGTCCCAGAACCCGCGGAAGCGCTCCAGCCACCGGTCGACCTCGCGCAGCGGCTCGGCCTCGACCGAGTACAGCCTGCGGGTGCCCTCGGCGCGCACCGCGGTGAAGCCGTTCTCCCGCAACACCCGCAGGTGCTGGGAGACGCCCGGCTGGGAGATGCCGAACTCCGAGCGGATGAGCTCGGTGATGGACCCCGCGGAGCGCTCGCCGTCGGTGAGCAGTTCCAGGATCCGGCGGCGGACCGGGTCGCCGAGGACGTCGAACGCGTGCACGGCGCCACTGTGTCAGTTTGTGATTATATAAGTCAAGCCTGGCATCCACTGAGGAGTGTCGTACCCCCGGGGTAGCGTCGCGAGCACCTGAGGAGGAGGGGACCAGATGGGCTTCAAGATCGACCTGACCCTGGACTGCGTCGACGCGGAGCGGCTCGCGGAGTTCTACAAGGCCGCCTTCGGCTACCTCGACGAGCCGCCGCCCGCCCCGTTCGCCACCAGGCAGGAGTGGCTGGCGCAGTTCGAGGACGAGGACGACGGGGGTGGTGGTGCCTGGCTGTACGACCCGGACGGTGTCGCGCCGCGGCTCTGCCTGCTGGACGTGCCCGAGCCCAAGACGGCGAAGAACCGTTTGCACATGGACATCCGGGCCTCGGCGGCCGGGCCGCCCGAGCGGCGGTGGGAGCTCGTCTCCGCCGAGGTGGACCGGCTGGTCGGCCTCGGCGCGCGCCGGGTCACCGAGTTCGCGGGCCACCACGTGGTCATGGCCGACCCGGAGGGCAACGAGTTCTGCGTCGCGTGACGCCCCGTCCACTGTGGAGCAGCTGAAAACCGCCGGTCGCCGCCCGCCCGCGGCGGTTACACTTGATCGTCATGCGGATGTGTGGCGTCGGGTGGCGTCCGTGATGCGCCCCTTGCTCGCCTTCGCCAGCACCGTGGGCCCGGGCTACACCGCGCTCACCGTGTCCGGCGAGGTCGACATGTCCAGCGCGCACCTGCTCGACCAGGAGCTCAGGGCCGCCCAGGCCGACCGCGGCACCGTCATCCTCGACCTCACCGCCGTCCGCTTCCTCAGCGGCGCGGGCGTGGACGTGATCCTCACCGCCGCCCAGCGCGCCGCCGAGACCGGCACCCGCTTCGCGGTGGTGGCCCCCGCCGACGAGCCCGCCCACCGCACCATCACCCTCGCGGGCCTCACCGCCCCCGCCGAGTCGATCCCAGCCGCACTGTCCGATGCCGACCACGAGCCCCTGACCTAGTGGCGCGACCCAGAACGTCGACCGTGTCTCGACCCGCCCACGACGCGCCTGGCGGCGTTGCCGAAACGCCCAAGTACACCCAGTACGAGGACGTTCCGGCGCCTTGCCGGCCACGCCGTGGACCCGCCGACACACGGCCAACGTTCTGAGTCGAGCCACTAGCCCTGCGGCCTTGCCTCCAGGGCCTCGACCGTGCCCCGCCCCGTGCTACCCGAGCGTTCCCGGCGCCGCCGAGGCCCAGCAACGCCCCGGGGTGGACCACCGGTTGCCTGAGGGCTGTCGGACCAACCGATTCGGCCGTTCGGAGGTCTCGGTTGTTCCCGGCTGGGAGTCGCGCGGTGTCCGCCGTGGACATGGCGCCGGCGTCGCCGGTACTCGGCAGGCGCTCCGGTGGCGCATCGGCTGTCCGAGGGCTGTCGGACCAACCGATTCGGCCGTTCAGCGTCGCTGACTATCCATAGTCGACAGTTGTGCGCCCGGGTGGGCGGTGCCCGCGGACTCCACCGTGGCCGCGTAGGCGTTCAAGTACGCGGGCCCGCCGCTGTCGAGCGGGTCGCCGACCGGGATCGCCGAGCACGTGTCGAGCCGGTCGGCGGCGCGGCGGTTGACCCGGTTCCTCGGCGACCTGTTCACCGGGCTGGTCCCGGTGCGGCCCGACCGCGCGAGCGTGGTGTTCGCGGTGCCGGACCGGTGGGCGGTGTTCGGTGAGAACGCGGTCATCGCGCCGGAGGAGAGCCAGACCGGCCGGGAGTTCACCCGGCTGCTGACCGCCGAGGTCGGGTTCGCTGACGCGCGGCTGGTCCCCGGCCTGCAATGCGTCGCCGCGGTGGACTCGGCGATGTCGGGCACCACTCGCTCATGCCCGATCGGCGCTCGGGGATGGGTAGCCTGCTGTGTAAGGCTTTCGCATTGGTTTGGTCGGTCAACGATTGTCCACTACCGACAGTTGTTCGGCTCGGGCGTGGAGGCGTGTGATGTCCGCGGCGGACTTGGCGGTGTCGAGCACGATCAGGTCCGGGCGGATCAGTGCCGCGTGGACTCCTGCTGAGCGCAGCCACCCGGCGTAGGGGGAGTCGAGGTCGACCACCGCGGGGTGCGGGCCGAGCAGGTCGTCGGTCCAGCCGTCCGGCGTGGACCACTGCGGGCACAGGCGTCCCGCCAGTGGGGTCCGGCCGACCAGTGGGCCGGGGGCGAGCGCGGGGGAGCTGTAGCGCAGTGCGGCCCCGGCGACCCCGGGCAGTCGGGCGGCGCCCCGGATCACCGCGCGCCGCGCGGGCCCGGCACCCAGTGCCCACCCGACGACCTGCGCCGACCGGATGGTCCGCACCGCCTGCGCCCCCCGCTCGGACTCGTAGGTGTCGAGGATCCCGGGGTCGCCGCCGCGCAGGGCGTGCACCAGCTTCCACGCGAGGTTGTGCGCGTCGCGCAGCCCCGACCCCAACCCCTGCCCCACGAACGGCGGCCCCTCGTGCGCCGCGTCCCCCGCCAGGAACACCGACCCGACCCGCCACCGCCGCGCGACCCGGGCCCGGAACGTGTACGCCGCCTCCCGCACGACCTCCGCCCCGCCGGTCCACGGCGGAGCGGGCCGCCCACCGTCCACCCGGTACTCCCACCGGTACCGCCGCCCCACGACCCGCATGTACGTCGCCGCCCGCCGCCGGTCGCACACCTGGTGCACCCCACCCCACCGCACCAGGTCGTCCCCCTCGACGTCCACCACCACCCACGACTGCGGCCGCCCCAACGTCCGGCTCCCGATCCCCAACTCCCGCCGCACGAAGCTGTCCGCCCCGTCGCACGCCACGACGTACCGCGCCCGCACATCGCCCGCGTCCGTCCGCACACCCCACTGCTCAACACCCGTGACCGTCACCCCCCACCGAACCCGGTCCCCGACCTCGTCCAGCAACAACCGCTCCAGATCGGGCTGGTGGAACATCGACGACTCCGGGTACCCGCCCGCCCCCACCGCCGAGTCCCGGGTGAACTCCGCGAGCACCGACCCGCCCGGCCCCACCAACCGCAACCCCGGCATCCCCCGGCTGATCGCTCGAAACCTCTCACCGACCCCAACAGCCTGCAAAACCCGCGCGACCTCCCCATCCACATGCACAGCCCGCGGCAACCCGTACGGCCCCGCGTGCCGCTCCACTACCTGGACATCCACCCCACCCCGCCCCAACAACCCCGCCACCACCAACCCGACCGGCCCCGCACCAACCACCACAACCTCAGTCACCCCTCCCCCCTACCACCCCCCGCGCCTCCCCACCACCCCCCGACTTTCGGCTCCTCGAATCCCCCTACCACTAGCCGCTATCAAGATAATCTTTAGTACCCGGAACAAGCTCGCCTCAGCCCAAGAAGCCCCCCCGCAGCCGCGTCAATACCGCCGTGCGCTGTGGTGTTCCGGCGCACGGCACCGTCGCACCGGGTCCTCGGTCCGGGGCTGAGTTGTCCACAGCCTCTGGCTCGACGCCCCGGTTTTGGTGGTGTTTGTCGGTAAGCTGTATGTCGGGGGCTGCTCAGTCCGGTTTGATCTTCATCGGACCCGGATCTGTTCGGTCCGGGGCCTCAGTGTCGAATGCCTGGGGCGCCGCCGACACCGGCCGCCCAAAGACGACGCCCGCTGGTCCACGGAACCTACCGGCTGGCCAACCCGCGTCCCAGCGCCACGACCACCACCCCCGCCACAACCACCCCCACCAACCCCACCCGCAAACTCACCGCGTCCGCCACCACCCCCACCACCGGTGGCGACACCAGCGATCCGATCCGCAGCATCCAGCTCACCACCGTCAACCCCACCCCAGCCCCCAACCCCGGCAGCTCGTCCGCGCTGTGCATCGCTGCGGGCACCAAAGTCGCGGTCCCCAAGCCCGCCAACGTGAAGCCCACCAACGTCATCCCCACCGACGGCACTGCCAGCGCGACCCCCATCCCCACCGCCGCCAGTCCGCCGCCCCACCGCACCACGCGGCGCTGGCCGAAGCGGTCCGTCACGCGGTCCCCGAGCAGCCGCCCCACCGTCATCGCGGTTTGCAGGCATACGAACCCCAGGCCCGCCGTCAGCGCCCCCGCGCCCAGCGAGCCCGACAGGTAGATCGCCGACCACGAAGCTCCCGCGTCCTCCACCAGTGCTCCGCAAGCCGCCAACACCCCGAACGCGACCAGCAATCCCACCGGACGCCCGGATGTGTGGACCTGGGGGACCCGGTCGTCCCCGGGCAACATGAAGCGATAACACGCCAGCGCCACCGCGCTGAACAACGCGGCCACCCCGATCAGGTGCGCCGCCAGCGGCACCGCCAGCCCGGCCGCGGCTGAGCCGAGCAGGCCGCCGCTGACCGCGCCCACGCTCCACAGGCCGTGGAACGAGTTGACGATCGAGCGCCCGTAGCGGCGTTGGACGCGCAGGCCGTGCGCGTTCTGGGCGACGTCCACAACGGAGTCCAGGGCGCCCGCGGTGAAGAGGGCGGCGGCCAGCGGGAGCCACCCGGGGGCGAGCCCGATGGCCACGACCGCGACCGAGAGCGCCACGATCCCCCACGCCGCCACCCGGGAGGAGCGCAGGCGGGTGATCAGCGCGGGGGCGAACAACCCCGCCACCAAGGCGCCGAGGGGAGCCGCCGCCAGGGCCGTGCCCAGGGCGGCGTTGGTCAGCCCGAGACCGGCCTTGATCTCCGGCAACCGGGGGACGACGGTCGCGTAGAGGGCTCCGTTGGTCAGGAACACGCCCGCGACGGCGGCCCGGGCGCGGCGGTCGGAGGGAGTCGGCGGCATCACGAATGAGGCTACGTCACCCACCGTGAGTGGTCGTTCTGGATCTTGAGCGGCTCGATCGGGTGGATTCGGCGGTAGGGGGTTGGCTCACCGTGGCGAGCACTGGTTCTCTTCACCGCGTCCGAGGTCGTCGGGGGCGCGCGCCCCAGGAAGGTCGGGTCGTCGATGCAGCCGTTCCAGTTGCCGGAGTTCTACATGCCCTACCCGGCGCGGCTGAACCCGAACCTGGAGACCGCCCGCGCGCACACCAAGACCTGGGCCCGCTCGATGGACATGATCGACGTCCCGCAGCAGGGCACCATGATCTGGACCGAGGCCGACCTCGACGCCCACGACTACGCGCTGCTGTGCGCCTATACCCACCCCGACTGCGACGCCACCGAGCTGGACCTCATCACCGACTGGTACGTCTGGGTCTTCTACTTCGACGACCACTTCCTCGAGCTGTTCAAGCGGACCCGCGACATCCCCGGCGCCCGCGCCTACCTCGACCGGCTCCGCTTGTTCATGCCGGTCGAGGGCCCGATCACCGAGGAGCCGACCAACCCGGTCGAGGCGGGGCTGGCCGACCTGTGGGGGCGCACCACCCCGGCCATGTCCGCCGACTGGCGGCGCCGCTTCGTCGAGAGCACGAAGAACCTGCTCGACGAGTCGCTGTGGGAACTGGCCAACATCAACGAGGGCCGGGTGTCCAACCCGCTCGAGTACATCGAGATGCGCCGCAAGGTCGGTGGCGCCCCCTGGTCGGCGAACCTGGTCGAGCACGCCGTCGGCGCCCAGGTGCCCGCGGTGATCTCCGAGAGCCGCCCGATGCACGTGCTGCGCGACACCTTCGCCGACGCCGTGCACCTGCGCAATGACCTGTTCTCCTACGAGCGCGAGGTGCTCGACGAGGGTGAGCTCAGCAACGGTGTGCTGGTGTTCGAGCGCTTCCTCGGCATCGGCACCCAGGAGGCGGCCGAGCGGGTCAACGACCTGCTGACCTCCCGGCTGCACCAGTTCGAGCACACCACCTTCACCGAGCTGCCACCGCTGTTCGACGAGCACGCCATCGACCCGGCGAGCAGGCTCGGCGTGCTGGCCTACGTCAAGGGCCTGCAGGACTGGCAGTCCGGCGGCCACGAGTGGCACATGCGCTCCAGCCGCTACATGAACGGCGGCGGCGCCCCCGGCACCGGCGTCCTGGGCGGCCCGCTCGGCCTGGGCACCTCCGCCGCCCGGATCATCCCGTCGCTGCTGGCCACCCACAAGCAGCGCGAACGCTCCTTCACCCACGTCCCGTTCGAGGAGGTCGGCGCGGTCGCCCGCCCCCAGCTGCGGATGCCGTTCCCGGTCCGCTCCAACCCGCACCTGGACGCGGCCAGGGACAACGTGATCGCCTGGGGCCACGCGGTCGGCATCATCGACGAGATCCCCGGCCTGTGGGACGAGGAGCGCTTCCGCGACTACGACCTGCCGCTGTGCGCCGCGGGCATCCACCCCGACGCCACCGCCGAGGCGCTCGACATCTCCTCGGGCTGGCTGTCCTGGGGCACCTACGGCGACGACTACTACCCGGTCGTTTTCCGCGACCCGGCGCACTACCCGGCGGCCAAGGCGCAGACCGAGCGCTTCTCCCAGTTCATGCCGATCGACGGCGAGCCGACCCCCGAGCCGGTCAACGCCCTGGAGCGGGCCCTGCTCGACCTGTGGCTGCGCACCTCGGCCCCGATGGCGCTGGACAACCGGGCGCGGTTCCGCGAGGCCATCGAGGTCATGGTGGACAGCTGGCTGTGGGAGCTGACCAACTCCTACCAGAACCGCATCCCGGACCCGGTGGACTACATCGAGATGCGCAGGCACACCTTCGGCTCCGAGCTGACGATGAGCCTCTCGCGCATCGGCCACGGCCGCACCGTGCCGCCCGAGGTCTACCGCAGCCGCCCGGTGCTGGCCATGGAGAACGCCGCCATGGACTACGCCTGCATGATCAACGACATCTTCTCCTACCAGAAGGAGATCCAGTTCGAGGGCGAGATCCACAACCTGGTCCTGGTGGTGCAGAACTTCTTCGACACCGACCCGGACACCGCGATGCGGGTCGTCGGTGACCTCATGGACTCCCGGATGCGCGAGTTCGAGCACGTGACCGCCACCGGCCTGCCCGCCCTCTTCGCCGACTTCGACCTCGGCGCCGAGGCGCAGAACACCCTGCTCGGGTACGCCGAGGAGCTGCGCAACTGGCTCTCCGGCATCCTCGAGTGGCACGAGGGGTGCCGCCGCTACGCCGAGTCGGACCTGCTGCGCCACTTCCCGGAGAGCCCCGGCGCGCCGGGCACCCCGGGCTTCCAGAGCCGCCCGAGCGGCCTGGGCACCGCCGCGTTCACCATCATCACCCCGCCGCGTTCGCCGCAACCGGCCAGCGCCGTCGCCTTGGCGGCCCAGCGCAGCGGCGTCGAGGGCGCGTCCCAGCCCGCGGGGCTCGGGGTCGCCGAGACCCGGGTGAAGCTGCCGACCCCGACGAACCACGTCGAGGTCCCCAGCACCCCGTCGCTGCCGCGCCACCCCGTCGGTCTCCGGACCGAGGCACGGATCCCGTACGCCACCGCGCAGGCCCCCGCGCCCGCTCGGCCCGTCCCCGGCGGCCCCGAGTTCCAGCGCCGCCCCGCGGGTCTGGGGACAGCGGCCGCCCGGGTCACCCCGCCGACCCGCACCGCGAGCGCCGCCACCGAAAGCTAAGCGCTGGGCGCTGTCCTGTGAGTCTGGTGCGTGCGCCCGGCTTGTCGGGCAGCGCCTAGTCCGCTCGGCCCAATCCCGAGCGGGGCCCACTGCGCCGCGCGGTCCGCGTGGCACACTTCGGGATCGTGTGGACATTCGGGTGGCGGGCGCTCTACCGCCAGGTGGTGCGGTCGTCGTTCGCGACCGTCCCGTTCTACCGGGAGCTGTGGGCCGTGGACGGTCGCACCGAGCCGGTGGTGGTCAGCGGTCGGACCGGTGCGCACGGCGGCGCCGTCCCGGCCGCCGCGGTCAGCGGGCGGTTACCCGACCTGGTGCCCCTCGCGGGCGGGTCCGCCGAGGTGGATCCCCTGCGCGGCTTGGAGATGGTGCTGCACCAGTGCGCCAGGGTCACCCCGGACACGGTGATCATCGGTGCCGTGCCGCCGCACCACCCGCGCGGGCTCGCGCTGGAGTCCACACCGGACGAACCGCGGGGCGATCTCCTCGCCGTCGGCACCCCGGCGCAATTGGCCGGTGTCGCCGCGGGGATTCCCCGGGTCCCCCTGGTCACCCCCGGCGAGCGCGGGACCGAGGGCTTGCTGGTCGACGACCTGCTCGGCGTGCTGGGCGGGGTCCGCGACTGCGGGAACTGGCACCTGGATTGGCCCCGGGTCTACGCCCGGGAAACCCCGCTCGGACTCGCGTTCACCCTGCTGCTGCAACGCTCCCCGCGCCTGGTGGACATCGTGCCCGCAGGGGGCGCTGAGGGCCGGGTCGACCGCTGCCCCCAGCACCGGACCCCGGTGATCGCCGCGTGAGGGCTGACATCTTCGACCCCAGGACCGACCCGGAACCGCCGTACTGGCGGGAACTGCGCGTCACCGCGGGGTTGCGCGCGGACTGGGCTTGGGAGGTCCTCGCCGCCCAGGCCTGGGGCGCCAGGACCGTCCAGCTGATCACCGTGCTCTTCGACGGCACCACCCCGAAAGCCGTGGTCAACGCGGCCTGGCTCGGCGCGCCGCTGCACCGGTTCTCCTTCGCCGCCGCCGGGTCGCGGCCGTGGGTGGGCGCGGTGCACGTGCGCGGACCCGGCAGCGGCGCGGTCCCCGGCTGGTGGCTGGCCGACGACCTCCCGATCACCGTGCTCACCGAGGCGTACGCCCGCGCGATGCGCCGTGAACTCGGCCCCGGCTGCCTCGCCCTGGTGCTGCGGCAGGTCACCGAGGAGCAGGCGGCCCAGGCGGGACGGCTGCGGGTGGTGCGGCCGACCGAGCGGATCTGGCGGTTCCCGGTCCACGCCTGGTCGGACCCGGAGGCGTGGCTGATGACGTTGAGCCGCAGCCGCCGCAGCAACCTGCGCGGGATCTTCCGCCGGGTGCGGGAGAACGAGGACCTCGAGATCCGGATCGAGACCGGCACCACGACCCTCGACGAGGTCCGGGTCATCGAGGCGATGCGCTGGAACGACGACAAGTACGGTGGCAAGCTGATCCCCCGGGTCCGCATCCTCAGCGGGTACCTGCGGGCGCTGGTCGCGCAGCCGGACGTGCACTCCACCAGCTACATCGACCGCCAGAGCGGGGAGTTGATCGCGTTCGGCACCGCGCTGGACCACCCGACGGTGCCGATCGTGCGGTCCTGGACGCAGCGGCCCGCCGAGCAGGGCGGCGCGAAGTACCTGTACTTCTACCACCTGGCCAAGCAGGTCGACTGGGCCATCGCCGGGGGCAAGCAGTGGGTCGAGCTGGGCAAGGGCAAGGCGCAGGAGAAGCAGTCCCTCGGCGCGGTCCCGGCCGACCAGGCGGCGATGGCGGTCCCTATCCGACCGTGGTGACCTCTCTGGACAGTCTGGTGTGGAGCACGATCGCCTTGGTCGCCAGGCCGACCACCAGCGCCAGGAACGCGCCGACCGCGCCGAGCGGTCCCGTCGCGGCGATGGCGGCGACCGAGGTCGCGATGAGCGAGGCCAGCGCCGCGCTGGTGGTCAGCGACAGGACGGACCCGTTGGTGTTCTCCAACAGGAACACCGCGTAGACGACCGCGCAGAACGTCGTCATCTCGACCAGTACCACGACCCCGAGCAGGATCCGGTTGTCCGACACCGGGGCGAGGGTCCCGAGCACGGCGACGGTGACCACCACCAGGCTCGCGATCACCGCCGTCCACCCGCTGATCCGCCGCGCCAGGGCCCTGCCGCCCACCCCGCCCGTGCCGCGCAGGCGCAGTGACGTCGCGGGTTGGATCAGTCGCAGCACCAGCACGCCGAAGGCGCCCAGCGCGCTCGACACCAGGATCAGCACGTACACCAGTGCCGTCTCCGCCGGTTTCGCCGCCACCGCCAAAACGATGTAAAGCACTGAAACGCCCGCGGTGTCGGCGACATCGGAGAAGCCCAGCAAGAACACGCGCCGGTTGAGCAGCGTCGCCAAACCAGGCCGGGTCTCGTGTGGACGGTCACGGGGGACCAGGGCCGCCAGCACCGCGCACACCACGATCAGCCCGCCGGTCAACGCGAGCAGGTAGCTCACCGGACGCAATAGGCCCACAGCGGCGAGTCCGGCCATCCCGACGACCCATGCCGCGTAGCTCAAGAACGCCGCGGTGTCCCGCCCGGGTCGTGACGCCAGCCGGTGCACGGCGGCCAAGACGGACAACAGGCCCAAACCGGCGGCGTTGGTCGCCGCGGCCGCATAGAGGGCGACCAGTCCGCCGACGGGTAGTAGCGCGGCGGTGATCAGCAGCCCGATCGCGAACGGCAAGGCCGCCCGGATCAGCAGCATCCGGGTTACCTGCGGCCCCAGCATCCGAGTGCGGGGGACCGCGGTGAGCGCGGACTTCTCCACGCCGAGCACCAGGGTCTGCAACCAGGCGAAGGTCCCGGTGGCCGCGACGTAGCGGCCGAAGTCGTCGGCACCCCAGACCGGTAGCAGCGCCACCATCGACAGCTGGATACCGGCTCGGGCCGCCCCACGGCCCGCGATGACCCGCAGGGCGGCCCGCACCTCAGCCCTTGCTGGTCACGGCGGGCGACTCGTCGGTCCCGGCCGAGTCGGCCCCGTGTGAGTCGGCTCCGTGTGAGTCGGTCCCGCTCGCG
Source organism: Actinokineospora diospyrosa (assembly GCF_024171925.1). GTDB lineage: Bacteria > Actinomycetota > Actinomycetes > Mycobacteriales > Pseudonocardiaceae > Actinokineospora > Actinokineospora diospyrosa. The sequence continues at coordinate 75,024 of NZ_JAMTCO010000009.1, forward strand.
GCGTCGGCCTTGGCCGACCCGCTGGCCTGCGACGACTCGCCGGACACCGGGGCCGCCTTGCCGCGGCCGACCAGCTTGCGCCACACCCGGTCCGGCAGCGTCAGGATCAGCACCGCGACCACGACGTGCACGATGATCAGCGCGAACGCCTCGTACTTCGTCGCCGGGTGTCCGAGTCGGACGGTCATGTGGTCGGCCCAGGTCCACACCTCGGGGATCGGCGTCCACGCCGGGTCGGTGTGCGGGTTGAGGGTGAGGAACGCCAGGTCCTCCAGCCCCGAGAGCTGCAGCACGATCATCGCGTAGCCCAGCCTGCGGGCCCCGCCCGGGGTGCCGCCGCCGAGGCGGTGCGACAGCGTCAGCGCCAGGATCAGGAACGGCGTCAGGGTGAGGACCAGGTAGTAGAAGCTCTTCTCGTTGGCCGCGGCGAAGAAGATCTGCGGGACGAAGTAGGCGAAGTACACCAGGAAGCACAGCGGGACCGCGACCCGCGCGATCTTGTGCCGGACCGCCAGGCTGAACCGCATCGCCGCGATCGCCTCGACGGCGAGCACGAACGGGACGAGCTTGGCCAGCAGCACCCAGATGTTCGGAATCGATTTCTGGTGCGGGAACCCGAACCAGACCGCGCCCGCCGCCGCGAACGCGAGAGCGGTGATGATGATGAACGTCCTGTGCGCGCGCAGGCCCGTGCCGGTATCCGCCATGCCGTTGAACTCCATGCCCCGTGTTGCCCCGATCCAGAATGGGCATAATACGCGGGAATCCCTTGCGTGGAAGGGGGATCGGCCCCCTGGTCGAAGCGGTGGGGCCAATCGGAGCACCCGGGGAGGGAGTGGCCGGATGGGATATTCCCAGTTGGCCTGGGAACGGGCGGCCGCCGCGGTGGGCGCGCGGGCGGTGCGCGAGGTCCCGTTTTACAGGGAGCGGCACGCCCGCGGCCTGGGTTTGGCGCCGGTGCCGACCGCGGAGCTGGAGCGGCGGCTGTGGGCGTTGTGCCCGTTGTCGCGGCCCTACCGGGCCACGGCCGAACCCACGCTGTGGACCGGGGATCCCGCTGATCTCGCCGCCGCGGTGCGCGGGTGCGGTGCCGGTGGGGGAGCCGTGGTCGAGGTGCGCTCGGCGCTGGTGCCGTGGGAGCGCCTGGGACCGCTGGGGCCCCGGTACGCGGCGGTGCTCGCACCCACGGCCACCGCGGTCGAGGTGTCCGCCTCGGACGGTCCGGCCCGTGCGCTCGTCGCGGCCGGGCGGGCGCTGCTGGTGTCCCCGCCGGACGTGGCCGCTGCCGTCCAGTCCCGGATCGGGACCGCTACAACGATCGTGCGCAGGCTGAGCAAGGTGGGTGACCCGGGCAGCCCCGCCGTCTTGTACGACCGGCACCTGGGCTACTTCGCCGCGCGACCGACCAGTTGCGGCCAGTGGCACGTGCTCTGGCGTCGTTTCCACGTCTCACCAGGGGAGACCGGCGTTCTGGTCACCGCGCTGAAGCGGCGCAGGCCGACCTTGGTGCGGGTCGCGGTCGACGTCGGGTTGGGCCGAGTGGGGGAGTGTCCCGTGCACGGCACACCCGTCCTTCAGGCCTGAAGCGCCGCCAACACCGCGTCCCGCAAGGGCTGCGCGCCGTCGCGGTAATCCCGCACCGCGGCGGAGATCTCCTCGGCGGTGAACAGCTCCAGCAGCGCCACCGGGCGCGGCCCACCGTCGGTTCCGAACAGTCCCGACCGCAACGCTGAAGCCTGTTCGCGTTCCAGGGGTTCCCCGCGCAGGTAGACCGCCGCCGCCTCGTCGACCGCGGCCGCGTCCGGCAGGTCCTGCGCCCGGCGTGACACGATCCAGCACTGGGCGCGTCCGGGGCCCGCGAGCCAGCGCCTGGCGTGGTCGACCCGCTCGCGGGCGGCGTCGGTGTCGTCGCCGAGGTCGGCGACCACGTGGTCCACCCGGTAGCACCGTTCGTGCAGCCGACCGATGATGGCCGACACCGGCGGTAGGCCACTGTGGACGGAACCATCGGCCATTCGGTCGAACCGGTTGTGCAGCTGGTAGTAGGTCGCCCGGTCGAGTTCCGCCGCCGCGAGCGCTTTCCCGGCCGCGGTTCGCGCCCACGCGAGCACGTCCGGGGCCAGGTACCTGGCGTGCGGGTCCGGCGGTGCGGGCGGGGGGCCGCTGGGGGCCGCCCGCAGCGCGTCGAGGTCCCGGGTGGACACCACGGCCTCGCAGCGGGCGCACCAGAACCGGGCCGAGCGCCTGCCCAGCCGGTACACCACGGTCGTCCCGTCCCGGCCGCACTGCGGGCACCTCGGCGACAGCGCCTCCCGCTCCGGCGAACGGCCCAGCAGCGTCGCCGCCATCCGGGCGTGCCTGGCCAGCGGGGTCACCAGCCCACCACCAGGTTGCTGGCGACCGGTCGCGCGCCGAAGCGCTCCTTGATCCTGGCCATCCCCTTGCCGGGGCGCAATGTGGCCCTGCCCAGCGAGATCGTGTGCGCGACCAGGTCGACGTAGTGGTCGAAGTAGAGGTTCGCCACGTCGCCGTCCACCCGGTCGCGGGCGCCCCAGTAGCTCATGGTCAGATCGATTCCGTTGTCGTGCACCGTCGAGAGCGCCAGCAGCCCGGACTCGTCGGAGTAGGTCGCGAACCGGGTCGCCGGGTCGGCGTTGAGGTGCTCGAGGTAGTGCTCGGGGACCGGGGTGCGCACGACCGCGCGGCGCTGGTGGCGGAACCGGATGAGGTTGATCAACCGGGCCGCCTCCGCGGTGGGCACGGTGTCCACGATCGCCCGCGTGGCGGTGATCCCGCTGCGCATCTTGCGCAACTGCGAACGCCACTTCGCGGGAAGGGTGCTCAGGTAGTCCTCCACACTGGACCATTCGGTCGACAGCACCGTGTCCGGTGAGACGGCCAGCACCCGTCGGGTCCGGCGGTCGAAGGCGGCGACGTCGTCGGATCCCACGTGCCGGTAGCAGAATCCGGCCACCCGGTGCCGGGCGCGCACGGCCCGCTCGAACGCCAGCACGGCGGCCCTTTTGCCCGCCGCGTCCAGCCCGACCGCGAACAGGTGCCCGGCGATCGAGGCGGGCGCGAGGCGGCATTCGATGAATCCCGCGCGCGGCACCGAGCCCGCCCGGTGGTAGTGGCGGTAGCCGCCCGCGCCGAGGAACCTGGTGTGGAGCAAGGCAACCACGTCCGTCCCATCGCGAACGACCGCGAGCACGGTGGCCGACTGGCTGGCCCAGGCCGCGGTCGTCAGCGGCGCCGCCCGCCACAGCACCGGCGCGCCCACCGAGGTCACGAACCGGTCCCAGTCCGGGGGCACCGCCTCGGTGAGGGGATCGAGCAGTTCCCCGTGCATGATCTCCTCGTTACGCTCCACCGACCCCGCGGGAGACACCCGCGCGGGCGACACTCTCCCGGAGGACCACCGTGCCTGTCCAGGACTGGCAGTCCGACGCCGAGGCCACCATCGACGCGCACCTGCGCGCGGTGGCCGGGCGCGACCTCGACACCCTCGCCGCGACCGTCCACCCGGACGTGACGGTGATCATCCCGTCCGGACGGATCCTGCGCGGCGCCGAGGAGGTCGTGGCCTTCCACCGGGAGTGGTTCACCGACGGTGACTGGACCTACGCTACCGAGCCGGTCCTGGCCACCACCACGGCCACCACCGCGACCCGGGTGCTGGCGGTGACCGTGGTCGGCGAGCCGGGCGCCGAGCCGTCCCGGTTCCTCATGGGACTGACCTTCGTCGCCGAGGCCGGGCGCTGGCTACTCATTCACGACCAGTGCACGATCGGCCGTCCGGCGTAGTTTCTCCGCCTCCTCACCCGCGCCGGGGAATTCCGGCGTGCATGACCCTTTTGCCACCTCAAAAGCGTTGTTATAGTCCGCGTCACTTCGTGGCAAGTCCGACTCGCACAACGGCGCCGAACCCACATCGGCGCGGATCCGCCATGCGCGCAAGCGAAACCGGGTCAAGTTCGGCGCAGCGTGACCGGACCACGAACGCGGTGTCCCACCTCACCGGTGGGCGCCGCTGGGACCAGGCGTGACCGACGCCGGGTCGCCGTCGGCTGAGGAGGGGTTCGCGGCAATGGGGAAACCGGTCCTGATAACCGGAGTGGCGGGTTTTCTCGGCAGTCATCTGGCCGATGATTTGCTCGACCGCGGTTACTCCGTTCGCGGTATCGACAACATGATCGATGGATTCAAGGAGAATATCCCGGCCGGGGTGGAGTTCCACGAAGTCGACTGCCGGGACGCGCTCGCGCACCCGGAGCTGTTCGACGGCGTGGAGCTGGTGTACCACTGCGCGGCCGCCCCCTACGAGGGGCTCTCGGTGTTCTCGCCGTTCCTGGTGCACGAGCACACGACCAGTGCCACCGTGGCGATGCTCTCGGCCTCGGTGCGCGCCGGGGTGTCGCGGTTCGTGCACTGCTCGTCGATGTCGCGCTACGGCGAGCTGGTGCCGCCGTTCACCGAGGACATGACGCCGGTGCCGCTGACCCCCTACGGCATCGCGAAGTACGCCGCGGACCTGCAGGTGCGCGCGATCGCGGGGGTGCACGGCATGGAGCACAACATCGCCGTGCCGCACAACATCATCGGCTCCCGGCAGCGCTTCGACGACCCGTACCGCAACGTCGCGGCGATCATGATCAACCGGGTGCTGCGCGGGCTGCAGCCGATCATCTACGGCGACGGCAGCCAGACCCGCTGCTTCAGCTTCGTCTCCGACGTGGTGTCCTGCTTGACGAAGCTGGGCATCGATCCCGCCATCACCGGTGAGACGATCAACGTCGGCCCGGACGAGGGCGAGGTCACCGTGCTGGCCCTGGCCCAGGAGATCTGCTCGATCGTCGGCGTCGACTGCGACCCGATCTTCATGCCCGCCCGCCCGCTCGAGGTGCACCACGCCACCTGCAGCTCCGACAAGGCGCGCCGCCTGCTGGGCTACCGCACCGAGGTCGGCCTGCGCGACGGGCTCACCGAGATGGTCGGCTGGATCGAGCGGACCGGGCCGCGCGAGTTCGACTACAACCTGGAACTGGAGATCGTCAACGAGCTGACCCCGCGCACCTGGTCGAGCAGGTTGATGTGACCGGCCTGACCGCGATCGTGCCCTGCTACAACGAGGGCGAGCAGGTCGACGTGGCCTACCGCTCGGTGTGCGCGGCGCTGGGCGGCATCGACGGGTTCGAGTTGCTGTTCATCGACGACGGCAGCCGCGACGACACCCTCGCGCGGATCAAGGCGCTCGCCGCGGCCGACAACCGGGTCCGCTACATCTCCTTCGCGCGCAACTTCGGCCTGGTGGCCGCGGTGACGGCCGGGTTCCGGTACGCCTCGCGGCCGTGGTCGGTGCAGTTGGACGCGGACCTGCAGTTCCCGGCCGAGGAGACCTGGGCGCTGCTGGACACCGCGGCGCAGGGCTACGACGTGGTGTTCGGGGTGCGCCGCGACCGCCAGGACTCGTGGCTGCGGCGGGTCGGCGCGGCGGGCACGCACTCGGTGGCCCGGCGGTTGTTGGGCATCGAGGTGCCGCAGGGGGCGAGTTCGTTCCGGGTGGTGCGCACCGCGGTCGGTCGGACCATTGTGGACTTACCGACCGGGAACTCGCACTTCGTCGCCAAGGCACCGCAGATCGGCGCGCGGTACACCACGGTGCCGGTGGCGCACGCGCCGCGCACCGCTGGCACGTCGAAGTTCCGCTTCGGCAGGCTGGCAGGCGACGCGTTCGAGCTGCTGTTCGGCTTCTCGTGGCGGCCGCTGAACGTGTTGTACGGCACGGCGGCCGCGGTGTTCGCCATCGCGGCGGTGCTGTCGTTGCTCGGCGCGTTCGGTGTCGTGTCGGGCACGGCGCTGCTGATCGCCGCGGTGCTGACCAGCGCGCTCGGCATGGCGTCGACCGCGTTGGTCGGCCGCTACCTGCACCGCCGGATGCTGGACGCGCGGCCCCGCCGGATCTACTACATCCGGGAGGCCAACCTCCCGGTCGCCGACGAGGACCTCCTCGACCGCGGCGCGTCGACCGTCCCGCCGCCCGTGCGGCGACCGAACCTCGAGGTGGCTTCATGACCCCCGCCCTGATCGTGCTCGGCGCGGGTGAGGAGCAGGTGGTGCTGTTCCGCGAGGCGCGCCGCCGCGGTCTGCCGACCATCGCGGTCGACATGCGCGCCGACCGGCCGGGCATCGCGTTGGCCGACCGGTTCCTGCAACTGTCCACAACCGACCACCAGGCGATCGCGGAGGCGTTGGCGGGCGAGGAGATCGCCGGGGTCGTGTCGACCGCGGCGGACACCTGCCTGGACTCCTGGCACCACCTGTCGGAGCACTTCGCCACCCCGTGGCGCTACCCGGCGTCGGCGGCGTCGGTGTCGATGGACAAGTCGGCCTTCCACGCCCTGGCCGCCTCGGTCGGTGTCCCGGTGTACCGCTGGGCGCAGTCGCACGACCTGGCGCACCTCGCGACCACGGCGGCGGGGTTCGGGCTGCCGCTGGTGGTCAAGCCGACCGACGCGTCGGGGTGCCGCGGTGTGCTGCGGGTGGATGATCTGTCCGAATTGGACGCCGCGCTGCACAACGCGGCGGTGAACTCCCCGAGCGGGCAGGTCATCGTCGAGGAGTTGGTGCGGGGCAAGGACTACACGGTCAACGTGTTCCTCGCCGGGGGCGAGCTCGCGCTGGCCCTGATCACCGAGAAGCACATCGTGCCCGGGCCGCGGTTCCTGATCGGCGGCCACGTCGCGCCTGCCGACCTGGACCCGGGTGTGGAGACCGCGCTGCTGGCCGACGCGCACGCCCTGTGCCTGGCGATGGGCCTGACCGACGGCCCCGCCAACTTCGACGTGATCGTCGCCCCGGACGGCACGCGCTACATCCTCGAGGTCGGCGCCCGCATGTCGGGCAACGGCTTCCCCCGCCTGGCGCACGCCGTGGCGGGTGTCGACTGCGTCGAGGCCCTGGTGTCGCTGGCCATCGGCGAACCGGTCGAGCTGCGGCGCGACCGGAGCGAGGTGGCCCGGCTGCACGTGTTGACCTCGCCGCTGGAGGAGCCGGGCGAGCTGGTCTCGGTCGGGGACTTGTCCGAAGTGGCGAAGTTGCCCGGCGTAAGTGACGTGGACGTGTTCGCAGCGCCGGGCGATGTGGTGCAGCCGTTCACCGAAGCGGGCCGCAAGCTGGGGTGGCTGGTCGTGCACGCGCCTACGCGGGCGGAACTTGAGGAGAACCTGAACGGGGCTCTTGAGGTGCTGGACCTTGTAGTGGCGCCAGCGACGGTTCCTGTGTGAGGTTCGGAGATCCGCCGCTCTGATGGGTGTTGGGTAGTGCTGTGGGCTCGATGGCGCCGGTCATCGACGTGGTCCGTGGTGGTTGGTAGTGCGGTTGGCTCGATGGGGCGAACTTGTTTTGCGCGGGGCCCCTACAACACCCGACGCAGAACCGCAAAGCAGGGGCCCAAAAGCAGGCCCTGCCGCTGACGACGCTACGGGTGTTGTCCCCCCACGCAAAACAAGTCCGCCCCATCGAGCAGTGGCAGGGTGGTGAGGTTGGGGCGGGGGTTCGTGGTGGTGGTGGTGTGCACGGCTGCCCCATCGAGCAGGAACAGGGGCAGGTTGGCGGGCTGTGTGCAGCCAGCCCATCGAGCAGAGGGCATCGGCGGTAAGTGCAAGTGGTCTCGTGGGCCGCGCCGCTAGTGTGAGGGCATGCTGGATCTGCTGCTGCGTGATGCGACGTTCCACACGATGGGTGTTGAGCGGCCGGTGGCCCGCAGGCTTGGGGTGTGGCGGGGTCGGATCGTCGGTGTTGATGAGCAGCTTGATGGGCTTCCCGCGCGGCGGGTCGTGGACCTCGGCGGCGCTACCGTGGTGCCGGGGTTCGTCGATGCGCACGTCCACATGGTGTGGGCGGGGCTGAAGGAGAACGCGCTCTCCGTGGCGCCGTGCGAGAGCGTCGACAAGGTGCTCGCTGCGATCGATCAGGCTCCGGGGGCACCGGGGGAGTGGCTTGATGTCGTTGGGTACGACCAACGGCCTCTTGGTAGGCATATCACCGCCGATGAGTTGGAGAGCGTCGCGCGCGGGCGGAAGATCTTGCTCCTGCACGATTCCGGGCACGCCTGCGTGGTCAATCACGCGGTGCTCGCCGAGCTGTCGGTCGAGCACGAGAACGGGTTCCTCGCCGAGAGCGGTATGGCGGCCGCGCGGGTGCTGCGTCAGCCCTACTCGGTGGCGGAGATGGCCGCCGCGATCTCGACCGCTGCCGCTATCTGCCTGTCTGAGGGTGTCACGACCGTGGCGGAGGCGGGCATCGGTGGTGGGCTCATCAGCCACAGCCCGGTCGAGCTCGCCGCCTACCAGCGGGCGGATCTACCGCTGCGGGTGCGGCTCATGGTGGCGGCATCCCTGCTGCGCGACTTGGGCGCCCACCCCGGTGACGACCTGCCCCGCGCGATGGACCTGGGCATCCGCACCGGGTTCGGCGGGGACCGGCTCGGCATCTCGGCGCTGAAGATCTTCGCCGATGGCGGGATGATGGCCCGCACGGCGGCGCTGACCAGCCCGTACGCGGGCTCCGCGGACAGCGGGCAGTTCTACGCCGACCCGGCCGAGATCGTCGCGCACATCGTCGACGGGCACCGCGCGGGCTGGCAGTTGGCCGTCCACGCCATCGGCGACCGGGCCGTGGACCTCGCCCTCGACGCCCTCGCCGACGCCCAGCGCCGCTACCCGCGGACCGACGCCCGGCACCGCATCGAGCACGCCGGGGCGGTCCGCCCCGACCAGCTACCCAGGTTCGCCGAGTTGGGCATCAGCGCTGTCGTGCAGCCGGGCTTCCTCTACTACAACGGTGACGACTACGCCGCCGTGATGGGACCCGACCGTGCCGACTGGCTCTATCGCGGCCAGGGGTTCCTCGACCACGGGGTTGACTTGGTCGGTAGCTCTGACCGTCCGGTGACCAATGGCGCCCCACTGCGCGCGATTCAGTTCATGGTCACTCGTCGCACCAGCAAGGGCAACGAGGTAGGCCCAGCGGAAGCCGTTAGCGTCGCCGAGGCGCTGCGCGCATTCACGATCACCGCCGCCCGCGCCTGCCGGATGGAGGACAGCGTCGGGTCGCTGGTGGAAGGCAAGCTCGCCGACCTGACCGTCCTCGCTGACGACCCGCACACCGTCGACCCGGCGAGCATCGGCGACATCCCCGTGGTCGCCACCGCCATCGACGGGGCCATCGTCCACGGCGCCCCACTCTGGTGAGTTTCGCCGTCCACGGCGCGCGGGATGCCAAGCTGTGGGGGTGCGGGACACGGCGGTGGTGCTGAAGCGGCAGGCCCTGATCGTGGCGTTCGTATGCGTCGTCGCCGACGTCGGGGTCATCCTGGCCGAGTGCCCCTGGGTCCTGTCGGACCCGTTCGGGTGGGCGGTGCTGGGGCTCGCTCTCGTCGTTGACGGGGCGTTGGCGACACCGGCTCGGTGGTCTGGGGCAGTGGCGGTCGCCCACGCGCTGGTGCAGGGGATCGGGCCGTTCCTGATCGGACCACTCGGCCAGACCTACAGCGCCCACGGCAACGTCAACGAGGTGGGCATCCTCGTCGCCGGGTATCGGGCCGGGGCGTGGTTGGGGACGACAGAGGCCGTTGTTGCTCTGATGTTCATCGCGGGCGGGCTCGCCGCTGAGCGCTTCGCCTACCCGGGGAGTTGGTGGCCGACCGTGCTTAATGTGCTGGCCAGCGGTGTGCTGCCCTGGCTGGTCGGTAGGCACACCACCGCGCGGCGGGGACACCTGGCCGAGTTGGAACAGCGTGAGACGAACCGCCAGGCGGAGGAGCGTGAGGCCGTCAGGCTGGCCGTGGCGCGAGAACGCAGCGCGATCGCTAGAGACCTGCACGACGTGATCTCGCACCACGTCAGCGCCATCAACGTCCACGCGGGCGCGGCCCGGTTGGCGCTACGAGACCGCCCGGAAGACCGGCTCCGAACCTCCCTCACCGCCGTCGAGACCGCCAGCCGCTCCGCCATGGGGAGTCTGCGCAGCCTCCTCGACCTGCTCCACCACGGCGACGATGGTGCCGTCCGCCAACCTGGCCTGGACGACCTCGACGATCTGGTCGCCCTCACCCGATCCGCCGGCCTCCCCACCCGGCTGGTCACCTCCGGCACCGGGGTAGTGGTGCCGCGCTCGGTTGACATTGCCTTGTTCCGGATAGCCCAAGAGGCGCTCACCAACGCGCTACGCCATGGCGGCGGCGAGGGGGCCACCCTCGAGCTCGCGCGCGCGGATGGAAGTCTGTGCCTGGCGATCACCAACGATCTCGGCGCATCCAAGCCCGCTGAGGTGGGACACAGGGGCCTGGCAGGCATCCGACACCGCGCGACCCTGATCGGCGCGACAGTCGAGTGCGGTCCTATAGGTCCACACTGGATCGTCCAGGTCATCGTGCCACTCGATGGTAAGGACCTGACATGACGATCACCGTCTTGCTGGCCGACGACCACGCCATGTTCCGCTCCGGCCTCCGCGCGGTCCTGGACACCCAGCCCGACCTGATCTGCGTCGCGGAGGCGGGTGACGGTGCCGCCGCCGTCGAGCAGGCGCGCGTGCACCGGCCGGACGTCGCGGTACTCGACGTGCGCATGCCGAGGATGGACGGCCTCGCCGCCACCGAGGAGATCGTGGCTAACAACCACACCAAGGTCCTGGTACTCACCACCTACGACCTCGACGAGTACCTCTATCGCGCGCTAAGGGTCGGCGCGAGCGGTTTCCTCCTCAAGAGCCTGCCGCCCGAGGAGATGGTGTCCGCCATCAAGGTCGCCGCCCGGGGGGACGCCCTGATCGACCCGTCGGTCACCAGGCGGTTGGCCGCCCGCTTCACCGACAGCATCCGGCCGACCGACGCGGGCCACGACCGGCTGACCTCCCGCGAGCGCGAGGTCCTGCTGCTGGTCGCCGAGGCGTTGAGCAACGCCGAGATCGCCGAGCGGCTGACCATCGGCGAGGAGACCGTGAAGACCCACGTCTCCCGCGTCCTGGCCAAGCTCGACCTGCGCGACCGCGTGCACGCCGTGGTCTACGCCCACCGGCACGGTTTGGTCCCCTGACGGGTCCCCCGCGCGAGGGACCCGTCGATCCCCTCGTGTCGTGACGACGGTCGGGCCCCGGCTCGGTACCGTCGATCATGTGGGGAAGGGGATGCGGCTTCTCGCCCTGTGGGGGTTCGTTCTGCTCGGCCTGGGCGGCACCGGCACGCCCGCCTGGGCGGATGGCGCCCCCGTCGGGTCGGACGTCGCGGTAGCGCAAACGTTGGGGGAGCGGGAGCTGACGGTCACGGTGCGCCGGACCGACGGCGCGCCCGCACCGCTGCAGGTCGACATCATCAACCACGTGGGCAGCCCGCTCGGCACCCTGCGGTTGAGCGCGGTACCGGCGGGCGCGCGCGCCACCAGCACGGCCACGATCGACCTCGGGATCGGGCCCTCGTCCGCGCTGCTCCGCGTAGATCGGTTCGGCTACTGGGAACTGGAGATCGACGACGGTAGTCATACCGCGCGTATCCCGTTCTCGGTGCCGGAACGTGTTGTCCCTGCCTGGGAACGCGCGGTCTATGGCGGATTCGTCGCGGCAGGGATCTTCCTGATCGGGGGTCTTGTCCTTGCCGCCAGGGGAGGCAAGCTAGTACTCGTCCCGGCGGCCGGGCTGGTAGCAGCACTGTCGGTCGCTGTCACGGCAGCGCTGCTGTCGCCGACCATCCCCGCGAAGTCCACACAGGATAACGCGCGGCCGCCGGTCAACCTTGCCGTTACAGCAGACAACCCGACCACCGGCAGCCCGGTTACGTTGGCGCTATCGGTCACCGATGGCGCTACCGGGAGGCCGGTTGATGACATCGTCCTTCACCACGGCGCTCTCATCCACCTGGCCATCGTCGGCCCCACGGGCAACCTCGCCCACGTGCACCCGGTCCGGACCGCACCCGGTGACTACCGCGCGCAGTTCACCCCAACTGAGCCAGGTCGCTACGTCATGGCAGCCGAAGTGGCCCGTGTCGGCGGTGGCACACAACAGGTCCGCGCCGACATCACCGTCACAGGCGACGCGGTCCCGCTAAGCAAAGCCACGCCGGGAACCGTCACGGTAGGCCCGCTCGTGGCAGGCGACCCTGCCACGCTCACCGCCGATTTCACCGGGAAAGACGACCTCCAGCCGTGGCTGGGCATGCGTGGCCACCTCATCGTTGTCGGCCCGCTGCCCACCCAGGACGTCTGGGCGCACGTTCACGCCATGACCACCGCCACGGCGGGCACCCAACCGGACGAGACCGTCGCGGCGTACCCGGCGAAGGTCAGCTTCACCTTCACGTTCCCCCGCCCCGGCCGCTACCTGGCCTGGTTCCAGGCTGAACGCGACTTCGCGATCCTCACCATCCCCACGACCCTCGACGTGGAGGCACAGCCATGACCCGCCTCGGCAAGAGCGTCCTGACCGTCGTCGTCGCCCTGCTCGCGGGCGCGCTCATCATCTGGTGGGTCGCCCCCGGTGACGACACCGTCGACCTTCACGCGGGGACCACCAGCTACTCGGTGCGGCTAAGTGTTACCGACCCGGCTGTGGGCACCAACACCGTCGATGTTGAGGTCGCCGACCTCAGTGGAACGTTGATCGCCGCTGACGAGGTCATCTTGGAACCGGTCATGGTCGACATGGGCCACGCTCTTACTCCCACCGCGCTCACTCCGACTGCGGCCAAGGCAGGCCAACCGGGCCACTACCGCGCCGAACGCATAGATCTGCCCATGACCGGCCCGTGGGAGCTGACCGTCACGATCCGCCACAGGAACACCACTGAGCGCGCTGTCTTCTCGCTAGTCGTCTGAGCTCTACCCGCATCTAGTGATCTGCGAGGAAGGACCATGGACACACAGACACCGAGTGCCGCGACCGGCACCCGTGGCCTCACCGCCGCGGTAGTGCTGTTCGTCGGTGCTCTGCTCACCTTCACTGGACTGACGTGGGACGTGCAGTGGCACGAAGACGTCGGCCCGGACACCTTCTTCACCCTCCCGCACCTGTTCCTCTACGCCGGTAGCGCTGTCTCCGGCCTGGCGAGCCTGACCGCTGTGCTGATGACGACCGCCGCAAGGCGCGCGGGCCAGGTACCGGACCCCACGGTGGGTGGCGTGCCGGTCGGTGTGTTCGGCCGGGTCTTCACGGCCCCCTTGGGCTACCTGGTCTCCGGTAGCGGTGCCGCCGCCTTCTTGCTCTACGGGCTGTGGGACCAGTGGTGGCACGGCATCTACGGGTTCGACGCGGTCATCGATTCACCCCCGCACGTCGGCCTGTTGCTCTCGGTGGCGATGACCCTCGTCGGCACCGTGATCGTTTTCGCCGCGTCCCGTGATCGACTGTGGGGACGGCTGGGCGTTTTCGCCGCTTTCGGCTTGCTCGCCGGATTCACCACCATCACCGCGGTCGCATTCCAGGACCTCTCCGACACCGTCGACTCGATGCACGTCGCGATGGCCTGGTTCGTGTCGTTGATCCTCTTCTCCGGTGCCGGATTCATCCGTAAAGGTGGAATCGCGGTCGCGGTGGCGCTCGGGGTCATTCAGGCCATTTCCTGGTGGTTTTCCCCCTGGGCGACCCGCCGCTACGCCGACGCCGTCGACCTCCCGGTCCGCGACTACATCTCGGGCGTTCCGACAATGCCCGCGCTCATGCCGATGGCGCTGATCCTCATCGCCCTGCTCACCTATCCGCTGCTGGCCACCACCGCCCGGTGGGCCCCGCCGGTCGCGGGCGGCCTGGCCGGTGTCGCCCTGGTCGTCCTCCAGGACTTCCAGGACGCCCTCGTCTACGGCATCCCCGCCCCCGCCGTCGACGACCTGCTGCCCACGGCCCTGGTCGCGGCCGTCCTCGGCCTGCTCGCGGGCCACCTCGGCACCCGGTTCGGCCGGATGCTGCGCCTCGCCGCTGGCGCCCGACCGGAAGGAGCATGACCGTGCGCAAGCTCGCCACCGCGCTCGCCACCGCCGCCGCCCTGCTCGTCATCGCCGCGCCGACCGCCAACGCCTACGAGCCGGTCGGGATCGTGCACACCGAGAAGGTCCAGGCAGGCCCCTACCCGATCGTGGTCGGCTTCAGCACCTGGCCGGTCCGCGCCCAGCAATCGCTGGACTTCACCTTCGCCGTCGACGGCGGCGTCCAGGGCAAGTCCGGCGTCCTCACCGTCACCGCCCCCGACGACACCTGGCGCGAACCCCTGGCCCGCCACCCCCGCAAACGCGACGTGTGGGGGCTGGACGTGCGGGCCATGCAGCAGCCGGGCAAGTACACCTTCCAGTTCCGCGTGGACGGCCCACAAGGGGTCGGTGAAGGCAGGCTCGCCGACCTCGCCGTCCTGGAACAGCCAGGCCCGCCTATGGGCCTCAGTTGGGGCATCAGCACCGTGCCCCTCTTGGGCCTAGTGGTCTTCCTCGCCGTCGCCTGGCGCCGCACTAGGAAGGCCGTGCTCGCTGGGTAGGGTCACCGCATGGCCGAGGTACTCGCTCTGGTGGTCTCGTCCGTCCACGCTTACGAGGGCCGCCCCCAGGACGGTCCCCGGCCGGACCCGGAACCGGTGTCGCGCCCCGAGGTCCGGGTCCGCGCCGGTCTGGGCCTGGTGGGTGACCGCTACTTCAACCGCCCCGCCCACCGCGCCGCCGCCGTCACCCTCTTCGCGGTGGAGTCCCTGGCCGACATCGGCGGCGACCCGCTGAACACCCGCCGCAACATCATCGTCCGGGGTATCGACGTGGACCTGCTGGCCCGCGAGAAGGCCGAGTTCACCCTGGACACCGGCGACGGCCCGATCCGCTTCCAGGCCCACACCGCCGCCACCCCGTGCCGCTGGATGGACACCGTGCTCGCCCCCGGCGCCTTCCGCGCTCTCCGGGGTAAAGGCGGCGCCCGGTGCACCCCCCTCACAGACGGCCTCTTGCGGGTAGGGCAGGCCACGTTCACGCGGCACACCTAGCCCGACCCCGGCAGGCCCGCCTGCTCCCGGCATGATTGACCGCCATGGCCACCCTGCCCGACGCCCTTGATGCCGAGGTCGCGCGGTATCCGACCAAACGCCTCGCGGACTCGGCGCAGCACCTCATCCACCGCTACCGCACCGGTGTGGACCCCTCGTCCTTGGTCCTCGACGCCGAGGTCACCGCCGCTGCCTACGCGGCCTACCGGATGCCTGCCACACATGCCGCCGTCACGGCGGCTCTCAGTGAGGTCGCCGACCTCAGGCCCGACTACGAGCCGCGCACGATGGTCGACATCGGTGGAGGAACCGGCGCGGCGGTGTGGGCGGCGACCGGCGTGTGGCCCTCGCTCGGTGAGCTCACCGTGCTCGACCAGTCCACTCAGGCGATGGCCCTGGGCAGGCGCCTCGCCGAGCACGCCGATAACGCCGCCGTCCGACGCGTGCGGTGGCAGCGCGCCACCATCAACGACCTCCAACTGCCGCCCGTCGACGTGGCCACCCTGTCCTATGTGCTCAGCGAGCTCACCGACCGTGCCCGTGCCGACACCGTCCGCGCCATGGCGACCGCCACCCTCGCCGTGGTCATCGAGCCCGGTACCCCTGCCGGGTACGAGCGCATCATGGCCGCGCGGGATGTCCTCTTGGCCGCGGGCATGCACATCGTCGCCCCGTGCCCGCACAGCGACGGGTGTCCTATCCCGCGTGGACAGGACTGGTGCCACTTCGCCGCCCGCCTCGGTCGCAGCCCCCTGCACCAGCGGCTCAAGACGGCCACCCTGAACTTCGAGGACGAGAAGTTCTCTTACGTCGCCGCCACCCGCGAACCCTGGCCCAGTGCCCCAGGCCGGGTGTTGCGGCACCCCGTCAAGCGCAAGGGCTTGGTGTCCTTGAGGCTGTGTGGACCAGATGGGCTCAACGACACGATCGTCAGCAAGCGCGACCCCGCCGCCTATAGGGCCGCCCGGGACACGTCTTGGGGCGACTCCTGGCCGTGACGAAGTGTGCACCCCTCGTAACCTGAGCCCTGTTGGAGAAATTCGCACGTAAGTGGCGTCATGCCCGTCCGGCGGGGGCGTCCCATCGGCATGCGGACGCCCAAGACGCCCCACGGCAGGCGGCTCGTGATACCCGGGCCCCGTTGTGACTCGACCGACCCGATGGCCGTGCTGACCCCGTTGCAGTTGCGGATCCTGCACCTGCGCGTGGTCGGTGGTCACACCGCCGAGCAGGTGGCCAAGAAGCTCGACATGTCGCCGACCGCGGTGCGCATCACCCAGCACCGCGCGTTGCAGCGGCTGCGCGACCAGCTCGGCGCCGACGCGGACACCACCTGACCGGGTGGATCTTGTTCCGCGCCACCGCGGTCGTCCCTAGCGTGACCGCATGAACGCCTCGACCGTGCACCGCGCGCACTGGCAGACCATCGATGTCTACGACTGGGAAGCCATGCGCGCGCACTACCACCCCGACTACCTCTACACCGACGTCACCGGCACCCGGTACACCTCAACCGACCAGCCGGTCGAGGTGATGCGCACGCTGCACGCCGCCTTCCCCGACGTGGTGTTCGACTACCGCGACTTCCACCCCAGCGCCGACGGCACCACCTCCTTCGTCGAGGTCCGCTGCGTGGGCACCCACCTGGGCCCGCTCGGCCCGCTCGCCGCCACCGGCCGCCGGGTCGCCAGCTTCGCCTGCCACGTCGTCGAGGTCCGCGACGGGTTGATCGTCGCCGAGCGCGACTACTTCGACATGGCCGCCATCCACCGCCAGATCACCGGGGATCTTGTTGTCGAACTCGACGACTGATCTGTCGGTGACCGACGAGTAGTTCGCGCAATTTGTTGGACCGGTCCCCGCCGTGTTCACGGTTTATCTGACAAAACTGTGAAAATCTTCTTTCCCCGCTGTGGTCGCCGAGCCGCCCACCTGCACCCCTCGATTGCCCTGGTCCGGCCGGTTCAACCGGCCTTTGCGCCATTCGGAGCATCACTCGGTGCTATAGGTGAATGTGATGGCTGGAATGGCTCTTGTAATCAGGTCGTGATACCTGCATAGGTCGCGCTCCCTTACAGTTTCGCCTGGCTTCACCCGGAGTCGTCCCCACGAAATTGGAGGAATGAGTGCGCCGAAGATTGGTCGTCGCGATCGCCGCGGCGACGGTGGTCGGGACCGGGGCGGTGGTGGTCAACGGTGCCGCTGACGCAGCCCCCGTCGCACCCCAACAGGCTGCCCAGGCCGCCGCGGACCACGCCGACGAGGTGGTGTCCCCGCTCGAGGAGAAGCGCCGCGCGCTGCGCCAGGAGGGCTTGGCCAAGGTTCTCTCCGGTGAGGCGAGCGCCGAGAAGCGCGGTGCCAGCACCGTGGTCAAGGTCGGCACCGCCGCCTCGGCCAAGAACAAGAGCACCGGCAAGAAGGGCGTCGACCAGTACGTCGAGTTGGCGCGGGAGAAGACCGACAAGATCTTCGTGGTCCTCGCCGAGTTCGGTGACGAGCGGCACCCGGACTTCCCGGACAAGGACACCAACCCCAACGTCCCCGGCCCGGCCCGCTACGACGGCCCGCGGCACAACCAGATCGCCAAGCCCAACCGGGCCGTCGACAACAAGACGATCTGGCAGGCGGACTACTCGAAGAAGCACTTCGAGGACATGTACTTCGCGCAGGGCGCGAACACCGAGTCCCTGAAGACCTTCTACGAGAAGGCCTCCTCCGGCCGCTACTCGGTCGAGGGCCAGGTCACCGACTGGGTCAAGGTCAAGTACAACGAGGCGCGGTACGGCCGTTCCGACGGCTACCCCTGCCCCGGCCGCATCTGCGGCAACTCCTGGTACCTGGTCTCCGACGCGCTGCAGCAGTGGGTCACCGACCGCAAGGCCGCCGGTGCCACCGACGCCTCGATCAAGGCCGACCTCGCGTCGTACGACACGTGGGACCGCTACGACTTCGACGGTGACGGCGACTTCAACGAGCCCGACGGCTACCTGGACCACTTCCAGATCGTGCACGCCGGTGGTGACCAGTCCGACGCCGATCCCGCCCAGGGTGAGGACGCCATCTGGGCGCACCGCTGGTACGCCTTCTCCAGCAACACCACCGGCCCGGTCAACAACAAGCTCGGCGGTGTGCAGATCGGCACCACCGGCCTGTGGGTCGGCGACTACACCATGCAGCCCGAGAACGGCGGCCTCGGCGTGTTCGCGCACGAGTACGGCCACGACCTCGGTCTGCCGGACCACTACGACACCGTTGGCCCGGGCGGCGCCCAGGAGAACGGCATCAACTGGTGGTCGCTGATGGGCCAGAGCCGCGTGTCCAACACCAACGAGGCGATCGGCTTGCGGGCCAACGACCTCTCGGCGTGGGACAAGCTGCAGCTGGGGTGGCTGGACTACGAGACCGTCGTCGCCGGTCAGGACAAGAAGATCGACCTCGGCCCCGGTGCGTACAACACCGACAAGGCCCAGGGCGTCGTCGTCGTCCTGCCCGACAAGCAGGTCTCGACCAGCTACGGCACGCCGTTCGCGGGCACGAAGATGTGGTGGAGCAGCAAGGGCGACAACCTGTCGAACTCGCTGACCCGGTCGGTGAACCTCACCGGCAAGACCTCCGCCGAGCTCAAGCTCAAGGCGCGCTACGACATCGAGGACTGCGACTGCGACTTCCTGTTCGTGGAGGCCTCGACCGACGGTGGCGCCAACTGGACCGCGCTCGACGGTGTGGCGAACGGCAAGCCGTTCACCCGCGACGCCGTGGGCACCCCGGCGATCACCAACACCACGAACAACGCGTGGGTTGACGTCGCCGTGCCGCTGACCTCGCTGGCGGGCAAGGACGCCCAGATCCGACTGCGCTACCGCACCGACGGCGGCGTGGCCCTGGACGGCTTCTTCGCCGACGAGATCTCCGTCGTCGCCGACGGCGCGCCGCTGTTCACCGATGGTGCCGAGGCGGGCAACAACGGCTGGACCCCGGCCGGTTTCCGGATCACCACCGGTACCGAGACCGCGAACTACGACCACTTCTACGTGGCCAGCAACCGGACTTACACCGGGTACGACAAGTACCTGCAGCCCGGCCCGTACGACTACGGCGACCCGAGCCGCCCGAACTGGGCGACCCGCTTCCCGTACCAGGACGGCCTGCTGGTGACCTACTGGGACACCTCCCAGCCGGACAACAACGCCTCCGTCCACCCGGGCGAGGGTCTGCTGTCGGTGGTCGACTCGCACCCGGAGCCCATCTACAACCTGCAGGGCCAGGCATGGCGGCCCCGCGTGGCGGGCTACGACGCTCCGTTCTCGCTGCAGAAGTCGGACTCGTTCACCCTCTACGCGGGTGGTCGGGCCAGCTACATCCGCGGGACCGAGGCCCAGCCGCTGTTCGACGACACCAAGTCCTACTTCAACGCCGCCCAGCCGACCGCGGGGGTCAAGCTGCCCGCCGCCGGTGTGAGCATCAAGGTGCTGAAGCAGGAGGGCACGTCGCTGCAGATCCGGGTCTTCCCGAGCAAGAAGAAGTAACTGGTACCAAGCTCCTGGTAGCTGTGGCGGGGCATGCCATTGCGCCGCACGAGGAGTAAGAGGGCCGGTGGTGGGGTTGTCCCCACCACCGGCCCTCGTGCTTACCGCATGGTTCGCCGCGCTCGGCGCTCTTAGCGTGATCAACATGACCCGTGCGCCCTGGGCGATCCCGGTAGCCGCCCTCATCACCCTGTTCCTGGCCTTCTCCCTGCCGCCCTACCTGACGTTCGACCCGGCGCAGTCCCGTGTGCCCGCCGGGTTCGACTTCCACTACCCGGCACTGCTCGTGCACATCACCTTCGGGGCCGTGGCGATGGTGGCAGGCTTCCTCCAGGTGTGGCCGTGGTTCAGGCAGCACTACCGGCACCTGCACGCACGGGTGGGCCGGATCTACGTCTTCGGGGGCGTGCTCCCGGCAGCCGCAGCTGGTCTGGTCGTGGGGGTGACCTCGCCGTTCGGGCCGATCGCACGGGTGAGCCACGTGCTGCTGGCCTCGTTGTGGCTGGTGTCGACCGTCATGGGGTACCGGCGGGCCCGGGCGAGGGACTTCGAGGCGCATCGGGTCTGGATGGTGCGCAGCTACGTGCTGACACTCTCGACCATCACCAACCGGGTCTGGGGTCCGGTTGTGGCTCTTGTGCTCACACCGCAGCTCGACACGATGTTCGGGGGCAGCGAGGTAGCGCTAACGCAGGCGATCGCCGGGATCACCGCTTGGCTCGGGTGGACCATCCCGCTGGTGGCGGTTGAGTGGTTTGTCCGCCGGCGCCGCCGGGTCGCTCGCTAGCCTGGGAGCCGTGGGGAACAGCAGTCCGGTTCATATCAACGGCGCGGCGGGGCGGTGGGCGGTGTGGCCACCGGACCTGCCGAACGGCTCTTGGGAGCCTCGGGTGGGTATACCGCTCGGGATGGGCACCCTCGCCGGGGTGTTCGGCGGGGCTATCGGCGGACTGGGTGCCTGGACCCTGCTTGTACCGCTACCCGCGGTTGCCTTCGTCGCGGTGGTCCGGCGAGCCCGCCGCCGTCGCGGCGAGCGGATCGTGGTGTTCGACTCGACCCGCTTCGCCGAGCTGAGCCCCGAGTCGGTCGTCCTCGCCAACCGCTTGGTGATCTCCCTGGCCACCCTGTTCGCGAGCCGGACCGCGGGCGCGGGGTGGTTGCCCCCGGCGACCCTGACGACGGCGCACGAGGTCACCTGGGCCGCGCTCCAGACGCTGTGGGACACCGCCGACCTGCACGCGCTGCTCCGCGAATCGCGCGCCTACCCGGAGTTGAGCACCGAGGTCGAGGAGCGCACCGCGCAGCTGAGGGCGGTCGAGGCGGGTGTCGGCGCGGTCGCCGACCGGATGGACGAGGTGATCGCGGCCTTGGCGATCGCCGATCAGGAGATCGCGGCAGCCGAGGCGGCCCAGGCCCGCGCTGAGCACGTGGAGCACCTGCGCGAACGCCTCTCCGGCAGCAAGGCCACCCCAGCGCCCCACCAGGTAGATCTAGACGCCATCACGGCCGCTGTTACCGCCGCCGCGGAGATCCTCACCAAAACCAGCTCAAGCATCTAGTGGCTCGACGTCTTGGGTCGCGCCACTAGGCCGCAAGTGAGGGTGCTGACTCGCGGAGAGCGCGCAGCGCGTAGTGCAGGCGGCTCTTAACGGTGCCCACCGGCACCCGCAAAGTCGCCGCGGCGCCCGCAGCCGTGCGGTCGGCGAAGTAGACCTCCACCACCGTCCGCCGGTGCGGCTCGGGCAGCGACTCCAGTGCCGCGTCCACCATGACCCGGTCGATGACCTCGTCGGTGCGGGCGGGCGCGCTGGTCATGTCGACCTCCGGCAGCTCCACCTCCGACGGCCGCGAGGCCCGGCCGCGGTGCTGGTCGATGGCGATGTTGTGCGCCACGCGCATCAGCCAGGCCCGCACGGAGCCGCGGTCCTCGGTGAGTTTGTCCTGGTGGCGCCAAGCCCGGATCCAGGTCTCCTGGACGACGTCCTCGGCGCGGAAGGGGCAACCGGTGACCCGGCGCGCGTAGCTCAGCAGTGCGGCGCGGTGGGTGGCGACGATGGTGTCGAAAGTGGTCATCTTGGCTCTCCCTGTGTCGCTGTCTCCCTCTGACACAAGGCTTCCGCTTCTTACCCCGCCGCTCTCTGGGCCAATCCCCCCAACCAGAGGGGATGTCCCGCCTCTTTGGGGAGGCCAACCACCCCCACCCCAGTGGGGATATCCCTACCCCTACAACGCCGAGGCGTGCGCGGCGATGATCCGCCACCCCGTCTCGGCGTGGACCCAGGTTCGCGTGTAACGCATCCGGGCGAGCAGCGGCACGCCGCCGACCGTCCCCTCTAGCGTGCCGAGGAACCACGTGACCCCGGTGTGCTCGGTGGCGAACACCTGTACGTCCTCTTCGTCCACCCGGGTCAGCGCGTACACGCCCGCCGAGTGCGCGGCGAGGTCATCGGCCTTCGTGTAGACCGTTCCGTCCGGACCGGTGAACCGCAGCGCGTCGTCGAGGAGTTCGGCCAGGGCGGCGACATCCGAGGTGAGTTGGGCGGTCTGCAGGCGCCGCTCCGCGGCGAGGAGGCTGTCGTGGTGGGACATACCTCCACTACTAGCGCACCGCGGGCTCCCAGCGCCGCCGACGGGCCCGGGTGATCACCGCCGCCGATCCGCCCGCGAGCGCCCCGGCCCCCGCCAGGACCGCCACGAACCACATCGCCGCACGTGCGGGGCCGGTGTCCTCGGCGGGCGGTAGCGTCAACGCCAGGTGTTCGCGCGTAGCGGACGGTTTCGTCGTCTGTCCGCTCAGGAGCGTGGTGACCGCCGCGACCGGGTCGACGATCCCGTACCCCACCGCCGGGTGCGGGACCTGCCCGGCAGGCCTATCCGCCGTCGCCATGAGCCTCTTCACGACCTCGGCCGAAGGCAGGTCCGGGTACTGGTCCCGGATCAGGGCGGCGGAGGCGGCGACGAACGCGACCGCCAACTCCGGACCTGACGCCAGCCGGTGCCCCGGCCCCGAAGGGCCGATCCCGACCAGCTGCTCGGCGGGCGCGGCCACCGTCGGCTGCGCCCCCAACTGGACGCTCTTGGCCGGACCGTCCAGTCCGATCGGGGCGACCGCGACCACCCCGTCCATCACCGCCGGGTACGCCCGCTGCTTGGCCTGCCGCGCCGCGGCGGGCGCGACCACCACCACGTCCCGCGACCGCGCCAACTCCACCGCCGCCTGCAGCTCGGGGGAGTCGACCGTGTTGATGACCCCGATCGCGATGATCCGCGCCCCGCTGTCCACCCCGGCCCGGATCCCGGCCGCCAACAACCCGGGCTCGACGCGCGCCGGGTCGTTGGTCACCCGGACCGGCACGATCTGCGCCTCGGGCGCGATCCCCACGAACGCCGTCTTCTCCCGCGGCCGGGCCGCGATCAGCCCGGCCAGGAACGTGCCGTGCCCGGCGCAGTCGGTGTTCGCCGGACCACCGGCGACGTCAACCCCCTCGGCGACCGCACCCGCCAGCGTCGGCGCTTCCGCGCTGACCCCGGTGTCGACCACCGCGATCCGCACCGCGCCTTTGGTCATCGGCCACACCCGCTGCGGCGCCAGCCGCTTCTGCGCCCACGGTTCCGGTTGCGCCACCGTCAGCTCCGGCGGCGCGCACTGCCCCGGTTGCTGGGCCAGGGCGGGAACCGGTGCCGCCAGCACCAGGGCGACCGCGACGACCGCCGTGACCACCGCGACCACCGCGTTCGTCCTCATGCCGGCTCCTCCGTCCACCCGATCTGCAGCGACGTGGCGTCGCGGCGGGTGACCAGCAGCGCCCGCCCGGGCGGCATCTGCCGCCCGCGCTGGCCGTTGAGCAGCGGCATCTCGTTGCCCGGCACCGACAGCGCCAGGTCCGGGGTGTTCGACTCCTGCAACCGGCGCACCACCGCGTCCATCGACATCCGGCCCGACCCGGCCGCGGCGCGGGCCAGGACTACGTGCAGGCCGATGTCCCCGGCCTGCGGCAGCAGCTCCACCAGCGAGTCCAGCGGGCCACCCACCCCGCTGTTGAGCAGGTCGTAGTCGTCGACGATGACGAAGTACTCCGGGCCGCTCCACCAGTCGCGCTCGCGCAGCCTGCTCGGCGTGATGTCCGCGCCGGGCACCCTGGCCTTGAGCTCGGCGGCCAGCGGCCGGATCAGCTCCGCGGCCGGACCGGAGGACACCGCCACACCGTGCCGGTACTCCTCCGGGACCGAGTCCAGCAGCCCGCGCCGCGAGTCCAGCAGCACGATCCGCGCGTCCTCGGGCCTATAGGCCTTCGGGATCGCCCGCGCGATGAGCCGCAGCACCGCAGTCTTACCGCTACCGGTGTCACCCAGCACTGTCAGGTGCGGGCGAGACGAGAAGTCGTGCCACACCGGCTTGAGGTCCAGCTCACCCGAGCCCAGCGCGACCCGCATCCGCCCTTCGGGCTCGGGCAGCTCCTCGGCGGGAAGCACCGCGGGCAGCGTCCGCACCCGGGCCGCCGACGGGCCCGTCCAGCACTCGGCGACCGAGCGGGCCAGCTCGCGGGTCGCCTCGGCCAGCCCCTCGGCGGTGGCTGCACCGTCCGCGCGGGGGACCGCGGCGAGGAAGTGCAGCTTGTCCTGGGTCAGGCCGCGGCCGGGCAGCCGGGGCACCTGACCCGCCTTGCGCATGTCGATGACCGAGTCGATCGCGTCGCCCAGCCGCAGCTCCAGCCGGGTGCCGAGCTGGTCGCGCAGCCCGCTGTGCACATCGGACCAGCGACCCGCGGTGATCATCAGGTGCACGCCGTAGGCGAGGCCGCGCACCGTCATCTGCCGGATGGTGTGGTCGTGCTGCTCGAAGTCCGCGCGCAGCGACCCCCAGCCGTCCACCACCAGGAACACATCGCCGTACGGGTCCTCGGCGAACTCGCCCGCCGCGCGGCGCTCCCGGTAGGCGGCCATGCTCTCGATGCCGTGCTCGGCGAACAGCTTCTCCCGCTCGGCGAGCACCCCCTTCACCTCGGCGATGGTGCGACCCACCCGCTCGGGCTGCAGGCGCCCGCAGACACCACCGACGTGCGGTAGGCCCTCCAGTACCGACAAGGTGCCGCCACCGAAGTCCAAGCAGTAGAACTGCACCTCCGACGGCGTGTGCGTCATCGCCAGTGCCGTGATCAGCGTCCGCAGCAAGGTGCTCTTACCGGACTGGGTACCGCCCGCGATGCCCACGTGCCCGCCGGAGCCGGACAGGTCCACCATGTGCAGGTCGCGAACCTGCTCGAACGGCTTGTCGACCACACCCACCGGGATCTTCAGGCCACCGCGCCCAGGCCAGTCGGCAGGCGTAAGACCGAACTCGGGGTCCGGCACCAACGGGGGGAGGAGCTGGTCCAGCGGCGGCGGGGAGTCCAACGGCGGCAGCCACACCTGGTGCGCGGGAGGTCCTTGCCCCAACAGCTTGTCGACGGCCACGTCCAAGACGGTGTCGATGTGCTCATCGGCGACCGGGGCGGCAGTCACCTGTTCGACCTCCATGGCCGTGGGCAACCTGCCCGCGCCGAACGCCACAACCTGCCTACGCACCTCCTCTTGCCGCTGCTCCTTCGTGCGTCGCTGATAGCGGCCAGAGACGTAAGCGGCCTTGAATCGCACAAGAGTCGCCACATCGCTGCGCAGGTAACCGTTGCCGGGAGCGCTGGGCAGCTGGTACGCGTCAGGCACACCAATGACCGACCGGCTCTCCATCGCCGAGAACGTGCGCAGACCGATCCGGTACGACAGGTGGCTCTCCAGCTTGTGCATGCGCCCGTCGTCGATGCGCTGCGAGGCCAGCAGCAGGTGCACCCCCAGCGACCGGCCGAGGCGGCCGATCATGACGAACAGCTCCGCGAAGTCCGGGTTGGCGGCCAGCAGCTCGCTGAACTCGTCGACGATGAGGAACAGCGTCGGCAGCGGGTCCAGCGCCGCGCCCGCCTGCCTGGCGCGCTCGTAGTCCAGCAGCGAGCTGTAGTTGCCCGCCGCCCGCAGCAGCTCCTGGCGGCGCACCATCTCACCGTGCAGCGAGTCCTGCATGCGGGTCACCAGCGGCGCCTCGTCGGCGAGGTTGGTGATCACCGCCGAGGTGTGCGGCAGCCGGTCCAGGCCCAGGAACGTCGCGCCGCCCTTGAAGTCGACCAGCACGAAGTTGAGGATCTCCGAGGAGTGCGTCATCGCCAGCCCCAGGACCAGGGTGCGCAGCAGCTCGGACTTGCCGGACCCGGTCGCCCCGATCAGCAGCCCGTGCGGACCCATGCCGCCCTGCGCCGACTCCTTGATGTCCAGGTCGACCGACGACCCGTCCTCCGCGATGCCCAGCGGGATGCGGAACCGCTCACTGCCCATCCCGGTGCGCCACAGCGACTTCGGGTCGAGGGCGTCCAGGTCGGCGACACCGAGCAGGCGCGGCAGGTCGAAGTCGGCGACCATCGGCTCGGCGACGTCACCGGTGGAGTTGATCCGGTAGGGCGAGATCACCCGGGCAAGCGCGCCGACGCGCGGCACGCTCAACAGGTCAGGGCGGCCCAACCGCGTCCGCACCTGCTGACCGGTGCGGTCGGTCCGGACCGTGTGCATGTCGGTTGGCGTGACCTCCAACCGCAACCGCGAACGGCCTGCGGCGCCCTCTAGCGCGCCGGAGATGTCCAACACCACGGTGTTGCGGTAGCCCGCCGCGGCCAGCCGGGACTCGGTAGGCACATCAACCCCGTCAAGCACGACGACGACGTAAGGCTCATCGCGACTCGGTGTGGCCGCGGCCTCGAACCGGGCCCGCTCCTCGAGCTCAGCTGCCAACAGCTCGGTCAGTGCGTCTACGCCATCCGCGAGCAGGCGTACCTGCCCGGCGCCGTCCTGCTCAACCGGGTGCTGCGCGTGCGGCAGCCACTTGACCCAGTCCCAGTCAGCCAGCCGATCGGGCGCCGCGCACACCGCGACCCGCAGGTCCTCGGGGGAGTGGAAGGTGACCAGCTGGGCGAGGATCGCGCGCACCGAGGCGCGGATGGTGTCCTCGTCGCCGGAGAACCGGATCTGCGCGAACCCGCGCAGGAACAACGCGGTGGGCTGGTCGGCGATCGTCGTATAGGCGTTGATGAACCGGCGCAGCGCCCGCGCCGAGAGCGGCTCCAGGTCGGCGACCGGCTTGGTGTTGAGCGGGTTCATCGCCATCGCCAGCCGCTGCGGGCCCACCCCGATGCGGACCTCGGCGAAGTCGGCGTGTGCGGCGCGGCGCTCCCACAGCCTGCTGGTCATCGCCACCGACCACAGCGCGACAGGCTCCGGGTGCCGCCAGCCCAGCGCGGTCCGCTGCTGGTCGGCGACCGCGCGGACCTGCGCACGCGTACCGGACAGGTAGCGCAGGTAGTCCCGCCGCTCGCCCCGCAGCCGCTGGCGCCGGTCGGCGCCGCCGCGGCCCATCTGGCCGAACAGCATCATGACGCCCATCAGGCCCATCATCCCGGCCATCATCAACGCCATCTGCGGGTTCTGCGGCCCCATGAAGAACAACATGGCGCCGCCACCGCCGATGACCATGGGCAGGTACATGAGCATGCCGCCCATGCCGCCGCCGATGGTCTCGGGCAGCACCGGCGGCTCCTGCAGGGACAACTCCCCGCCCGGCATCTCCGGCGGCTTCTCCCGTGCCTGCCTGCGAAACAGCGTGGTGCTCATCCGTCCACTCCCTGACCGTCCCGGCTGCTGCCCGTCACCTCCTACACGGGCGGTCGGGGTCGGTGAGTTCACCGGACTTCGCGCGGTACCACCGGTTGCCCGCGCGTCACCCGAAGTTCACCGAACCCGGCTGAACCGTCCGCGCCACCGCGCCCGTGTCCTGGGCATGGCCACCACCGCAGCCGCGGGTTCCGGCGAGATGTGCAGGCTGACCATTTGCGGGCCTGCCTCCCGCGTCGAACTCGCCGTACCAGCCCATGTCCCGCTCGCCGACCTGATGCCGACGGTCCTCGGCCACCTCGACCCCGCCCTGGCCACCACCGGCCTGGCGCACGGGGGATGGGTGTTGCAGCGCCTCGGCGAACCGCCGCTGGACGAGGACCACGGCACCGCCGCCCTCGGCCTCTACGACGGCGACCTGCTGCACCTGCGCCCCCGTGACGCACTGCTCCCGCTGGTCGACTTCGACGACCTGGTGGACGGCATCCACACCGGCTTGTCCTCTCGCGAGGACAAATGGCGGCCCGCGCTCACCAGGCGCATCTTGGTCGTGTTGATGGCTCTTACCGCCGCCACCGCCGTGTTCGCTGCGGGCGCCAATGCCATCTTCGCGGGTGCCACCGCTCTAGTCCTGCTGGCCGCTGCTGCGGCGTCGAGTCGCGCGTTGGGCGATCGCCCCGCCGCGTTGGCATTGGCCGGGATAGGGACGGTTTCCGCCACCCTGGCGGGTTTGGCGATCCCCACCGGAAGCCATCCACTGGGCAGCCTGTTCACCGGACCCGGTGTGCTGGCAGGTGCCGCTGCCGCCACCGTGGCCGCGATCATCGCCCGAGTGGCGGTAGGCGGGCCGGACGCCCCCTTCACCGCGGTGGGGCTAGCGGCGCTGCTGGCCACCATCGGCGGGGGATTCGCGACAGCCACGGGCCTCGGCGGAGCTGCCGCGGCGTCGTTGACACTGGTCATCGCTCTCACTCTGGTTCGCGCCGCACCACTTGCTTCCGCGAGGTTGGCAGGTCTCGCCGTCGACCAGGTACCCACAAGTGCCGCCGAGTTCCAGCAAGACCTCGACCCGCAACCCAGCTCGCGAGTCCTCGACAGCGCCAACCGCGCAAACGCTTACCTCACCGCGTTCTTCTTGGCTCTAGGCTTCGTCGCCGGTGTCTCTATGGTCGTCCTTGCCTTCAACAGCAAGTGGGACGCCAAGACACTCGCCGCTGTCACCGCCTTGCTGATGCTCTTGCACGCCAGGGAACTCAACGCCACATACCAACGCTTGTCCGCGATGGTCCCAGCGATCGCCGGTTTGCTCGCCTTGCTCGTGGTAGGCACAACCGAGGTGTCAGAACCGTTCCGTCCAGTTGTGGTCGGTGGGCTCATCATCGTCGCCGGTCTTGTGCTTGCTGCGGCGCACCTCATCCCCGACCGCAAACTCGTGCCGCGCTGGGGCCGTTGGGGCGACCTGCTGCACTGGGCCACCGCTCTCGCCGTCATCCCGTTGGCTCTATCGGCCATGGGTGTGTACGCCGCGATCATGGGTGCTTGGTCCTAAGAGGCGTGAACCTTTTCCCTTGCACCACACGTGTTCTGAGTAGCCGAGCAAGTTCTTAGCGAGAGAGAAGGGAGGCAGGCCCATGTACAGCAGGCGAGACCAGGTCCAGGCCCACTCGTTCCTCGTCGGCAGGCTGGTGAGCGCGGTCCTGCGGGTCGACCCCGACGCGCTGGACCGGCCGCTGCGGCGCACCGTCGTCGGCCTCTTCGGCGGCACCGCGGTCGCGGGCCTGGTGGTCGTGGTGGTCCTCGTGATCGGCCTGCTCTCCCCCGGCGGCAAGGACACCTGGCGCGAGCCGGGCGCCCTGATCGTCGACGAGGACACCGGCAGCCGCTACCTCATGCACGAGGGCAAGTTGCGCCCCGTCCTCAACTACGCCTCGGCCCGGCTGCTGCTCGGTGCCAACCCCAAGGTCGCCACCGTCGCCACCGCCGACCTCGCCGGGGTGCCGCAGGGCGGCCCCGTCGGGATCATGGGCGCCCCCGACACCCTCCCCGGCGCCGGTGGCCCGCCCCGCGCCTGGACCGTGTGCGCCATGTCCACACCGGACGGCCCCGGGGTCACCCTGGCGGTCACCGCCGACGGGCAGTCGATCCCGGCCACCGACGGCGCGCTGCTGGTCCGCGCCCCCAACGGCGCCACCCACCTCGCCTGGCGCGACCGCCGGATGCGGGTCACCGCGACCTGGGTGCCCACCGCGCTCGGTCTGGACCCCGGCTCCGCCGTGCCGGTCACCGAGTCCTGGCTCAACGCCCTCCCCGCAGGACCCGACCTCGGCTCGCCGAAGGTCGAACGCGGGGGAGAAGGACAGGTCATCGCCGGTAAGACCACCACCATCGGGCAGCTCCTCCAGGTCCCGGAAGCCGTTGTCGGTGACCGGTTCTACCTGGTCCAGCGCGGTGGCCTGCTACCGGTGAGCGCGACCGTCGCCGCGCTGCTCGTCGCCGACCCCGCCTCGACCGAGCCGCCGCGCCAGGTCACCGCCTCCGCGTTGGCCGCCGCGACAATGCTGCCCACCCCCGACTGGCAGAACGCCCTCCCGGCAGAGCTGCCCGAGCCCATGGAGATGGGCAACGGCACACCGTGCGTGCGGTGGGCGGGGGAGAAGGCCGAAGTGGTCGTCGCCCCGCGGCGCGACGGTGAGCCCGACCCCGCCGTCCAGGGAGCGGGCCGTGACAACCGCACCGCGGACCGCGTCCAGGTCGCCCCCGGCGCCGGGCTCCTCGTCCGCACCCGCCCGGCCCCCGGCGTACCCGGGGCGGGCATGTACCTCGTCACCGACGCAGGAACCAAGTTCCCCGTCGCGAGCGGCGACGCCGCCGCCGCGCTGGGTCAACCCGCGGACAGCGCCGCGCAGGTCCCCGCGGACCTCCTCGCGCTGCTGCCCACCGGGCCCGTGCTCGACAAGCTCGCCTGACACCGAAGGAGAACGAAGATGGCCAACCGTTACGGCTACGACGACGCCACCCTCCAGGGCATCATCACGGCCACCGACACCAGCCTGCAGAACATGGGCACCCTCAACCAGAACGTCATGGGCATCCAGGGGATGCTGCCCTCGGTCAACAACTCCACCTCCGGCATCAAGCTCGCCGCCGCGATCGGTGACTGGACCGGCGACTTCAACCTGGTCAAGAACCAGCTCGAGGCGCTCAACGCCAAGGCGCAGGCGCTGCTGCAGACCAACCGCACCGCCGACACCGACGCGGACTCGGCCTCCAACTCCGCCTGATAGCCCTAGCTCGACCAGATAGCGCTACCGCGAGACCCCAGAGAATCCTGAGAGGACAGTGCGATGACCGCCTTCGACATCGACCACGACGGCTACCTCGAGCTCAACGAGCAGCTCTACATGTACGTCCGCCAGCTCGGCGACATCCTCACCAACCTGAACACCTCGCTCAAGAACATCGAGGTCGCCACCCAGGGCAAGGCCACGCCGCTGTGGCAGGAGGCCCAGCAGCAGTGGACGCTGACCTACACCGACATGGAGACCAAGCTGAACTCCCAGTCGCTGTCGTCGATCAACGTGCACGAGATCTTCTCCGAGGGCGACAGCCGCGGCCAGGGCATCATGCTGGGCTGATCCCGCGGGGGCGCCGCGCTCCACTGCCTCCACAGTGGACGCGTGGCGCCCCGCCCCTGCCCCGCCCCCTCGCGCCACCCACACCCCCGCACCCCGCCGCCCACAGGGAGAACCCATCATGGCGAACATCACCTTCGACGAGGAGCGCTACAACCAGCTGATCCGCGTCCTCGACGACATGGAGGACGCGCTGCGGCTGTCCACCGACTCCGACACCATGCCGCTGGACTCCGACTTCACCGTCCAGCCCGGCACCCAGAAGTGGCAGACCGCGATCAACCTGGTCAGCAAGGGCAAGGAGTTCGGCGGCTCGGTCGAGCAGCAGAACGAGCTGATCCGCCAGGCCATCGTGAAGTTCCGCAACGCGCTCGTGGCCGCCAAGGGGATCTTCAAGGAGACCGACGACCTCGCCGAGTACGACATCACCCGCTTCATCGCCGAGTTCCCCGACTTCAACGTCGGCGGCGGCTTCAGCGGCACCCCCGGCAAGTAGCAGGCAGACGAGCCAGCAGGCAGCGACCTAGGAGCGACAGCGATGCCAGACCCCACGATCCCCGCGACCGGGGACTTCTCCGCCGCGACCTTCGAGCAGATCCTGTTCGCGGTCACCGGTTTGGGCAGCGACCTCCACGCCCTCCTCGACAACGGCGGTGGGACTGGCGAATCGCCCAACACCTGGTTCACCTTCACCCCACCCGGATCGGCGTCGAACTCCTTCTCCTACCGCGCCTGGGACAAGTACTACTTCGGCGCCGACTTCAACATGACCGCGTTCAACGCCTGGAACACCGCGTGGAACAACATCAACGACGTGGTGTACCGGGCGTCGACCGGCGTCGCCGGGCTGATGAACCGCCCCCACCTCGACGCCTCGCGCACCGTGGTCAACAAGTACCTGACCTTCCTCGACGCCCAGCGCACCAGCACCAAGACGTGGGCCGACAGCCTCGACAGCGACGACAGCGCGTTCAAGGGCAAGGCCGCCTACGCGATCCAGGTGAACCTGCGCAGGCTCAACTTCACCTTCAACGACCTGCACAGCCAGATCTCCCTGGACCGCACGCCGGCGACCCCGGCCGGTCTGGAGGCCGCCTCGACGGCGTTGGCCACCTTCGGCACCGCCATGTACAACGCGTGGCAGGAGCAGGCCACGTTCCTGCTCAACGCCCCCATGAACACCGCCAACTCCTTCGTCGGCAACGTCAACCAGTACATCAAGAACGCGGGCATCGACGTGTCCACCAAGGGCGGTACGCCCCCGTACCTGCTCGACCAGTGGGGGGCTGGGGACCGGGCCAAGGCCGAGCAGTTCATCAAGGACGCCTTCGCCCGCTACAGCACCAGCGGCGCCCCCGCGATGCCCACCGACTTCGGCACCGTCACTGGTGACCTCACCACCGCCAACACCTGGCTGAACGTCAACACCGGCATCAGCAAGGTCGCGATGGTCGCGATGACCAAGCTCGACACCGCGGCCCGCACCGCGCTTGCCAACCTGGACACCGCCTATAAGCGGGCCGCGCGCGGCTTGGGTGACCTCAAGACCAACCAGCCGCCCACCATCGGCAGCCCGCCGCCGGACCCGAACACGAATCCCAACGGGCCCAACGGCAACACCAACGTGCCACCTCCGCCGAACGGCAACACCAACGTTCCGCCGCCGCCCAACGGCAATACGAACGTACCGCCGCCGCCCAACGGCAACACCAACGTTCCCCCGCCCACCGGCGGCCCCAACGGCGGTCTCAACCTGCCTGGCGGCCCCAACGGCGGGACGAACCTGCCCGGCGGTCCCAACGGCGGCTTGAACTTGCCTGGCGGTCCTAACGGTGGTCTCAACGAGGCTCTTGGCCCCAACGGCCAACCTAACGGCATCGGCGGCCTGGGCGACCCCGCCAACGGCGGCCTCAACGGTGGCAACCTCCCCGGCGGCGCCAATGGCGGATTCGTCCCGCCGGTGCTCCCCCCGAGTCTGCGCCCCGGCGGTCGAGACATCGAGACCCCCAACGGCGGAACGAACCTCCCCACCCTGCCGGACCTGGACACCCCCGCCGACGGCACGATCGACGACGACGGCTGGTCTCCCGGTCAACCCACCACCCGCCCCCCGATACTGCCCAACCTCCCCGGCGGCACCACCGGCGGCAGCCCCAACGGCGGCGTGAACTTCGGCCCCGGTTCCCTCCCCGGAACCGGCCCCGTGCCCGGACTGGGCGGCGGTGGTCTCGGTGGCCTCGATGGCCTGGGCGGCGGCGGACTCGGTGCGGGCGGGCTCGGCGGCTCGGGCCTGGACGCCTGGGGATCCGCGGGCGGCGGCGCCGGAGTGGGCGCGGACGGGTCGTTCGGCGCGGGCGGCGGTCTGGGCGCGGACGGCGCCTTCGGTGCCGGTGGCGGCGCTGGCTTGGGTGGCGACTCGCCCTTCGGCACACCCTCCGGTGACGGGTGGTCGGACTGGACCGGCAACGGCGCCGACGGCAACAACCAGCAGGGGATCCCCGGCTCCGGCGACCACGACCAACGCGGTGGGATGCCTTTCTTCCCGCCGATGATGGGCGGCATGGGGGGCATGGGCAACCGGGGCAGCGAGGAGAAGGAGCGCGAACGCACTACCTGGCTCTCCGAGGACGAGAAGGTCTGGGGCACCGACACCTCGGTGGGCGACGGCGTGATCGGCCGCCCGAACGCGGGCGACCCCGAGATGGACGAGCCCTTGGTCGCCACGCACGTGCACCACCGCACGACTACGAAGACCCCGACCACGAAGACTCCGGTTACGAAGACCCCGACCACCCGCCCCGCGGAGACCCAGGACACCACCGGCACCTCAGCCACCACCTCCGGCTGACCCCGGCCCCACCGCCCGGAGCCCATCCCCCCAACGGGCTCCGGGCGGTGGCCCTGCCACTCCGCGAAACGCCACCCCGCCGCGCTGTTCCGGTGAACCCACCCCGCCCAGTTCTCTAGGTGAACCCACCCGCGCTGCTTTCTTGGTGAACCCACCCACCCTGTCTGGCCGTGTGACAACTGTGCGGCCCACACCGCCCCCTCCACCCCCGAGAGGAGCCGCGAGATGTCCACCCCACTGCACAACGAACTGGCCACCGCCCTGGCCGAACTCCGCCAGCAGCAGGAGCGCATCGCCACCGCCGTCGACACCGTCGCCAACGCCACCACCACGGTCGCCACCGAGGACCGCATGGTCGAGGCGACCGTCGACGGCCAGGGCAAGCTCATCGAGCTCAAGTTCACCGGCCGCCGCTGGCGCGACCTGGCCCCCAAGGAACTCGCCAGCCGCCTGGTCGACACCATCGCCAAGGCCCAGGAGCAGTCCGCCAAGTCCTCCGCCGCGGTCTTCGCGGGTCTCATGCCCGGCGAGGTCGCCCCGTCGATGTTCGACCTGTCCGACCCCGCCGCGCTCAACGCCGAGATCGGCGCCATGTTCGACAAAGCCGTCAAGGAGTGGCGATGAGCAGGCTGTCGGTCGACCCCGAGGGCCTGCGCCAGGGCGGGGTCAACATCCAGGCGACCGTGGACCTCGCGGTCAACATCTGCAACGAGCTGTTCGTCGCCGCCGAGGAGAACCGGGGCGCGGGCGGGACCGGCGAGATCGGCGAGAAGTTCGACAGCGGCTACCGGCCAGGTGAGGAGCAGGGGCTGAAGTTCCTGCGCCTCATGCAGCGCACCATCGGCGAGACCGGCAGCCGCACGGTCAAGACCGCCGGTGTGTTCAGCGAGGCCTCCGACGACGCCGACGGCGCTGTCCGGCCCTGATCGCGGGCTCCGAGCCGCCCCCACCCGAGCCACTCCCACCCGAGCTACGCCAGGAGGTGAACGACCGATGGCCATGATGGTGCCCGACGAGGTCCGCAAGCTGTTCCAGGTGCTCACCGGCGAGGAGTGGCCCGACGCCAACGAGGACAAGCTGCGCGCCCTCGCCGACGCGTGGGACCGGGCCGCCTACCGGCTCTCCGGCGAGCTCGCCCCGCAGTTGCGCACCGCCGTCGTCACCATCAGGTCGAACTTCCACGGCGCCGCCGAGCAGGCGTTCGCCAACCGGATGGCCCCCTACGTCGAGGGGGCGAACAACTACATCTCCATCGCCGACGAGCAGTTCCGCGCCCTGGCCAAGTTCCTGCGCGACCTGGCGCTGGAGGTCGAGTACATCAAGCTGGTCTCGATCCTGTCGCTGATCATGCTGATCGCCGAGATCGCCTGGGCCATCGCCGCCGCCTTCGGCACCGCGGGCGCCAGCATGGCCTGGCTCGCCGCCCGGATGGCGATCGTGCGCTGGCTGCTCAAGTCGCTGCTGGGCAGGCTGCTGATCAAGGTCGTCCAGGCGCAGATCGTCGGCATCGCGTTCCAGTTGGTCATCGACGTCGTCGCGCAGCTCATCCAGTTCGGCATGGGCACCCGCACCGAGTGGAACCCCAAGTACACCGCTAGCGCTGCAGCCGTCGGTGCCCTCGGTGGCGCTCTTACCCTGCCGCTGGCCGGTTTCGGCAAGGCGATCGCGCACATCACCACCTCTGGGCTCGACTCGTGGCTGGGCAAGATCGGCAAGGACGCCTTCGACTGGCACAAGGTCATCCCGGACAAGATCACCGAAATCGGCATCGAGGCGTTCCACGAGACTCTGACCGAGGCGCTCTATAAGTACGCCACCGAGGGCGAGTTCGAGATGAACCCGTACTCGACCACCTCTGGTGCCGTTTCCGGCACGGGTGGCGTTGTCGGCGGTGCCATCGGCGACGCTCTAGCACCGCCCAAGCCCGCCCCCACCACCAAGGGCCCGCAGACCACCCCCCAGACCCGTCCTGACGGGATTACCGGTGACACGACGGGCAAGGGGGGCTCGAACCCTCCCCCCAGCTCAACGTCCACTACGACCGTGCCGACTACCAACGTCCCGATCACCACCCCGCCCACGGGCGACCGAGGGCTGGGCGGCGGCAACAACTCCGGTCAGGTCGGCGGCACGGGCCAGCAGGGCGGCACCGGCGCGCCGGGGTCGCAGCAGGGGACTGGCACCGGAGGGAACGGGGTCGGCGGGGCCAGCACGCAGGCGCCCCCGGTCACCCAGCCCGTCAACCAGGGGCAGGGCCAGCCCGTCCAGGTCGGTGCGGGCCAGCCGGGCCAGGTCCCGCAGTCGCAGAACGGCCAGCCCCAGACCCCCCAATCCCAGAACGGCCAGCCGCAGAACGGCCAAGGGCAGAACGGCCAGTCCCAGACCCAGCAGTCCCAGACCTCCCAGTCCCAGAACGGCCAGAACGGCCAGTCCCAGAACGGTCAGAACCAGGGCGGTCAGGGGCAGCCAAGCCAGTCGCAGGGTGGCCAGAACCAGTCGAGCCAGAGCGGCCAGTCCCAGCCCGGCCAGGGCCAGTCGCAGAACGGGCAGTCGCAGAACTCGCCGACGCAGTCCCAGTCGAGCCAGACCACCCAGTCCGGTCAGACCCAGCCCGGCCAGACCCAGACCACCACCTCGACCTCCGGCCAGCAGCCGTCCAACCAGCCGGGCACCACCCAATCGACCACATCCCAGTCGAGCACCCAGTCGTCGAACCAGCCCGCGGCCACCCAGTCCACGTCCCAGTCGACGACCCACTCCACCACGCAGTCCTCGACCACCCAGTCCAGCACCACGCAGTCCTCGACCACGCAGTCGACCACGTCCCAATCGACGACCGGTCAGTCGAACCAGTCCTCGACCACCCAGTCGAACCAGCAGTCGAGCACCCAGTCCTCGAACCAGACGGCGAACAACCAGGGCGCCAAGCCGACCACCCCGGCCACCACTGCGAGCACCACCCAGTCGACGCCCCAGTCCACCACCCAGTCCAGCACCACCCAGTCCACAACGGCCCAGTCGACGGCCACCCAGTCGACCGGGAACCAGACCAGCACCACCCAGTCCTCGTCGAACCAGGCCCTCACCCAGGGCAAGCAGCCCGCCACCAGCACCCAGTCGAGCACCACCCAGTCGACCAGCACCCAGTCGAGCACGACCCAGCCGAGCACCACCCAGTCGACGACGGCCCGAACCACCGTCCCCTCGACCGCCAAGACCCCCACCCCGCCGGGCAAGCCCGTTACCGCGACCGCCTCGGTCGGTGGCAAGCAGCCCGCCAAGAGCACCGCGAAGCTCACCAAACCCGCCCCGAAACCGGTCACCAAGCCGTCCTCGACCGCGCCGACCCTGCCCAAGTCCACCCCCGGGCAGGCTCAGGAGACCGCCACCGTCGGCACCCAGCCGGTGTCCACCAAGCGCCCCCGGCGCAACCCGCCGACGTCCACGCCGAAGCTGAAGCCCACCACCGGCAAGTTCCAGGACTTCCGTGTGTGGGTCGGCGGTATCAACAGCGTCAAGG
Organism: Actinokineospora diospyrosa; assembly: GCF_024171925.1. Taxonomy (GTDB): domain Bacteria; phylum Actinomycetota; class Actinomycetes; order Mycobacteriales; family Pseudonocardiaceae; genus Actinokineospora; species Actinokineospora diospyrosa. The sequence goes on from NZ_JAMTCO010000009.1 coordinate 112,246, forward strand.
GCGACATCAACTGCGTTGACGCTTCCGTCGCGTTCCACTCCACTTGGCGCGGTAACCCCACCACGGCCGGTAAAGACCGGGCTGGCGCCAGCCTCGCCAGCGAGCGCACCGGCTACGCCCCCGCGTTCCTCGGCGACGGCAAGGCCGCCCTCGCCGAGGTGGAGAAGCGCGTCAAGCGAGGTGGCCACGGAACCGACGCCATCGTCTTCACCACCCCACCCGGTGCCAAAGACGGGCACGCCTGGAACGTCGTCAACCAGAACGGCGAGGTGTTCCATGTGGACGCCCAGTCCGGCACCTGGTCCACCACGGGTCCGGACGCGGGCAAGGTGTGGGCGATCGTGCTCGACCCCGAGGGCACCTTCGTTGATGGTGACACGGCCTTCAATGACACAGTCAACGAAAGCGCTGAATCGCAAGCGATAGGCGACTCGTTCGGGCAGCGCCCGCCCAACAACATCAACACTCTTGCCACGCAAGCGCTTAACGCCACAGAGGGCCACCGCGACGCGGCGACCCTATCGGTGAGTCGAGCCGACCACGCGCAGCGTTCGGCGCAGGCGCAGGTATACGGCGCGGCCGAGCCGCACCGGCAAGCCCAGGCAGCCGTAACTGCGACTCAGGCCGTGTCGACCCCACTAGTGCAGCAGTTGAACGCGCTGCGCGGGCAGATCAACACAGCGATCACCACGCTCGGTCTCCAAGTGCAGACCGAGAGCGGGCTCCAGCAGCAGGTCGACCAGGCGGACCAAGCCGAGGACACGGCCGGGATCGCCCTCGACAACGCCCAGACCCTGCTCGACAACGCCATCCCGGCCAACATCGGCACGGCGACCATCGCCCGCGACGCCCGCCAGACCGCGTTGGACCAGCTCGTGCTCAACCACGGCCCCCTGCGCGCCCAGTTGGCACAGGCCACCCTGACCCGGCAGGGCACGCAGACCCAGATCGCCAACCTCCGCTTGCAGGAGGCGGCCGCCCACGCCGCCGCCCGCGGTCCGCAGGCCGCCACGACCGCCGCCGCGGCGAGCGCGGTCACCGCGACCCAGCGCCTCGGGGCCGCCACCACCGAGCTGAACCACACCACCGGGCACCTGGCCACCACCCGCACCCACCAGCAGACCGCCGACCAGCACGTGACGACCGCGGCGGGCCTGGTCACCCAGATCCAGACCGAGTCGGCGACCGAGATCCTGCGGCACAACGCCGCGCAGGCCGCCGACCTCACCGCCACCACCGCCGAGCAGGCCGTCGCCCGGCTGGACCAGCAGGTGGGCGACCTCACGACCCGGATCAACACCCTGCGCGACACCGTCGCCCAGGCGAAGCTGGACGTGGCCCGCGACAAGCGCGCCGTGGCCGCCGCCAAGGCCCAACTGGCCGCCAACGCCGGATCGAGTTCGACCGCCACCCCGGGCCAGAGCACGACCACCACCACCCCCGCCCCTGCCGTCGTCGACCCGGCGATCGCGCTGCAGGAGACCGCGATCGGCAAGGCGGAGGAGGCGATCGTCCGGCAGGAGACCGAGATCGGCACCCTCGACCGGCAGCGCCAGGGCATCAACACCCAGCTCGGCACCGACCGGCCGGAGTCGGTGCGCCTGCGCGGCCTCGCCAACACCGCGCAGCTGGCCGCCGACCAGCAGGCCGACGCCGTCAACACCCTCTACACCGCGCTCACCACCGCCCGCGACAACGCCCAGTTGGCCGCGCAGAACGCCGCCGCCTCCGCCCAGTCCGCCGCCAACACCGCGCGCAACGCCAAGGACGCCGCCGCCGACGTCAAGACCGCGGCCAAGCAGGGCGACGTCGAACGCGGCCTCACGCTGCTCACCGACGTCCCCTTCGCCGAGCGGATCGTCATGGAGGAACTCGGCGACACCACCGCGGTGTCCAACGCCGTCGGCGGCCTGTTCAACGACCACCCCGGTGTGGTCAACCAGGCGGGGCAGACCGCGGCCAACGCCGTGGTGAACCACCTGGGTGACATCGTCAACCAGGGCCACGAGATCACCGTCGACCTGCCCAACGGCACGACGGCCCGGGTCCTGCTCACCGGTCGCCCCAAGCGCCCTGGTGACACCCGCAAGGCGACGACGGTCAACGCCGTGCCCAACTCGCACCCCGACGTCGTCAAGACCAAGCGCGACGACACGCACAACCCGAAGGCGGTCACGTCCTCGAGCAACCTGCCGGTGCGCGTCCCGTTCGTCTCGCTCGCCCCGATCGTCGACGGCGGCCTGTTCCTGCGCCCGATCGGGTCCGCCGGGTTCACCATGAAGCGCTCGCAGGGCATGACCTCCAACGACATCAGCAGGCCGGGTGTGCGTACCGGGGACCGGCCGTGGGTGGAGACCGACTTCGAGATCGTGGCCACCCGCATCGGTGGTCCGATCGGTCCCGTCACCGCCACCGTGCACGGCGGGGTACGCGTTCCCGCCGTGGTCCCGACCACCTCCGCGCCCCAGCCACTGCCCGCGATCGGCCGCAACGAACTCACCTCTGACGCGGTCCGCATCCCCACCGCGTTCACCGACGGTGTCGCTACCGCGCTGAACACCACCGACCACCGCAATGAGATCACCGATCTGCTCGGGTCACCCCGCGTGCGGCACATGCCTAACAACGGCACCATCACCGAGACCATCGGTGGCACTCAGGTCACGATCACCCCCAACGGCGCCCCGCAGATCACGCTCATCGGCCCGTCCACGAAGGTCGACGAGCAGCGCACGGGCGTCAACCCGTCGTCGGCTGTCACCAAGGGCGGCGACGTCACCGCGGCGCTGGCCTTGGCCGTCGGCAAGGATGTCCCGGGCCTGCAGTGGTTCGTCGGCCTCTTCAGCGACTTCGCCAGTGGCCGCAGCGGCGGCTACAACCGGGGCAACGAGTCCGCTGTGGAGCGCAACTCGTCGCAGCCCGAGTTGGTGTACCAGGTAACCCGTCCACTGACAGTTACCGCTAACGGCAACCAGGTCAACGACACCGTCACTGAGCTGGTCACGGTTCCGGTGCCATTGGCCCGGCAGTTGAACCTGACTCTCCCGCTGCATCTAGACCCGACCAACGTGCAGGCAAGGACAGCGGGCAACCAGCCTTACATCATCGGCACCGACGACATCACCGCTGTGCCCGGCAAGGACCAGATGCTGACCTTCCTCACCAACGGCCTGGACGCTACCGGCCAGGCTGCGGTGCGAGAGAAGTTCAACAGCGACCCCAAGACCGTCACAGCCATCTTCAACTCCATGCACGGTGGCGAAGAGGTCACCTGGGTCGCCGACGGGCGGTTGCACAAACTCGAGATCTACACCCAGGTCGTGCCGCCGGCGATGAGCTACCCGTCCGGGCAGGCTAAGGGCACTGTGCAGGACCAGGTCACCTCACAGCGCAGGCGCACCGACCAGATGAGCCGCAACGCCAAATTGGGTGTCGGCGGCGAGGTCCGCCCCACCTTCAGCGGCGACAAGCCCGCCAACGGCAACCCCAACGCCGCGGGCACGTCGTCGCAGGGCCTTCCCCGCGTGGTCATCTCCGGCACCTACGAGCGCAACCGGTCCTCCGCGGTCGGCACCAACGGCCGCGACGGCCGCATCACCGCCTACGGTGGCGAGTACCGGGGCTTCGACGGCACCTTGGAGCTCGTCGTCGTGCACCGCGACACCCCGGCCCCCAACTGGTTCCGCCGCGTGATCATGGGCGGCAAGATGACCTTCGGGCCGCCGTCGGCCGACCGCCTCGTCGAACCGACGGCCGCCGACGTCGACACCGCGCGCACGCTCAACACCAACGCGCCTGCCACAGCACCCCGGGTCACTAAGCAGACCATCCCCAACGCCGTCTCCATCTCGGCGCCGGTCGACAAGTTCGCCTGGTCCGACAAGGCGATGGCCCCCTCGACGATGACCCCCGGCCTCTACGTCGGCACCGCGCCCAACCAGCCCAACGGCACCGTCGTGGTCGACCCGGTCCAGTTCGGCGAGTTCGCGGGCATCGAACACGTGCGCGTCAGCCCCAACTCCACCGAGGGCCTCAACCTCGTCCTCGCGAAGAACGTGCAGACCCTGCCGGTGGTCAACCCGCCCGCGAACATGCCCGCCCCCGTCACCCGCCGGTCGCCGTTCATGAGCGGTACCTGGCCGTCGTGGGGCACCCGCACGCTCACCGAGACCAACCGCGGCGCGGGCATCCCCCAGCGCCAGTTCCGCTACAAACTCTCAACCCTCACCAAACCCGGTACCACTGCCGCCGACGCTGTCCGCGGGTTCGTCTCCCAGGTCGGCAGGCGAGGCGCTGCCGTGCTCGGGCTCAACGGCGAGAAAGCAGGCCCGCACAAGCTGTACGAGCCCGGCAGGCTCACCGACATGAACGGCGCCATCTCCGCCACCGCCACGTACTCCTCCCCGCGCGTAGTGGATGTGCGCAAGGACGGGCAGCTCCAACGGCGCCAAGACGGCGATCTAGTCGTCAACAACAGCAAGCACCGCCAGTTCGGCATCGAAGGCGAGCTTGCCGTGGATGCCATCCCAAGGCGGTTCCACCGCTTCGGCGCAAGGATCCGGCTCGTCTTCGGTGGCAACAAGCGTTGGGGTAAGGGCAAGGTCAGCGAACTCACCCCCGGCGGTCGGCAGCTCTATAACTACAAGGGCCCGACCGTGTGGATGACGATGGACGTCCGCTACACCTACACCGGCGACGTCAACATCCGAAACTCCATCAAGACCTCTCAAGCGGAGTCCCTGTCCGTCACCGTCGACGAGCCAGACGGCGTCTTGGTGCAGGTGCCTGCCACTACCGCGGCGGAGCTGCTGACCCAGGCGGGCCTACCTATTCCGCCCGAGGTCCAGGCAGTCCTACCGGCCCCGCCTGCCGCTACCGGCAACACCCAGCACCTGATCACCGACCCGACCAACCCGGCGTACAACAACTACGCCTCGCACGGCACCACGACGGTGTTCAACTCCCGCCTGCACGGCCCCGACCCGCTGCAGGGCGTCCGCGCCCGGCTCGACGAGCTCGGCGTGACCGGCAAGTGGCAGACCGACGTGCTCGAGCGGATCACCGAGCTGTTCTCCAGCCCGCGTGGGCAGATCTCGCTGCGCGACGTGCTCGCCGACTCCGGGGTGATCTCCATCCCGGACAACGACCCGTTCTACACCGACGTGGTCGACATCCGGATCACCTCGGCGCCCACCCAGCACGCCCCCGGCATCCCGGCCCGCCCCGCGCTGCCGAACAACCCGCTCACGCCGAACTCGCAGACCACCTACTCCTACATCACCACCACCGACTCCGCCCAAGAGACCAGCTCTTACAGCCTTGCCGCCGGTCTGCAGAACGACTTGGTCGTCCGTACGGCCGCGCCCAAGGACGCCCAGGGCAACGTCCTACCCGGGTCCACCGCGGGCAACCTCGGCGCACTGCTCGGCGTGGGCAGGCAGGTCTCGGAATCGGAGACCATGCCGGGCAGCAAGACCCTCAAACCGATGCGGTTGGAGACCTTCGAGCAGCTCGACCGCTCCACCCACGACATGACTTACGCGTTGGAGATCTCCCGGGTCCGCATCGCCAACCCGGCCGCGGACGCTCTTACCCTTACCGCGGCCCGGCACTTCAACCGCAACAACATGGCCACCACCCCGGTCACCACGCACGGCTCGGTGGACTTGGTCGCCCCGAAACCCGGCTCGTCGCCCGCGATGACCGCGCCGACCACGCCCGCCACCTTCGACGTGCTCGCGACCAACCCGCTCACCCTGCCGCCGACCGACCCGAACTTCGTGCAGCAGCAGTACCTCGACCCGGACTCGATGTGGCACATCGAGTCGCTCGGCTCGGACACCGCTAAAGCCATCCGCGAGGTCGCCTTCGCGCAGACCTCCAACGCGCCGGTCCCGGTCGGCAACGGTGTTGCCCGCGCCGACTTCCGCACCGCGGGCAACACCCCGTCGCCTTACACCGCGAAGGGCACGACCTCCGAGTACGCGCTGCACACCCTCACCACCGGCACCGGCCTGCACAACGGCGGCTGGTCGATGTTCAGCAACGGCTCGTACTCCACCAAGGGCATCGTCGGTGCTAAGCGCACCTTCCACGACGAGCTGCTCGACGTCTCCGTCGCCGCCCGGTTCGTGCCGGGGTCATTCACCCTGGTGCCGCTCAACAACCCCGGCAAGGTCGACCACGGCCGCGAAACCGAGGACATCACCCTCACCGGGTCTTCCCGCACGGTCACCTGGTCGCGCGGCATCACCGCGTCCGGCCTCGGCGGCGGCACGGTCAAGGACCCCAACGACAAGCTGACGCCCGCACCCGCGACCCTGCAGACCACCCCGACCGTCGGCGTCGACAGCGGCATCGGCAACCCCGAGTCCTGGTCCAACGGCGCCTTCGACCTGACCGTCATCGCCCAGGGCGGCCGGTCCTACCTGTTCAACGCCAACGCGGAGTTCTACGTGCAGACCACGCCGCGGCGCACCAACGTGGTGATGAGCACGATCAAGGGCTGGTTCGGCAGGCAGCCGGTCCCGTCCACGGTCAAGATCACCACGAGCAACGACGTCCGGGTCCGGGTCTGGGAGGCCGACGCGCTGCGCCAGGGCCTGATCACCCTCGCCGACGTCTACACCACCGCGGGCACCGCCCCGCCCGCCGGTCTCGCCTTCACCCCGGCCGCCGACGGCATCATCCTGCACCCCCAGGGCACCCCCGCGGTCCCGCCGCCCGGCCTGGTCAACCTGGGTGCCGCCGACGTCCGCGGCCGCACCCTGCGCGTCGAACCCGGCGTCACCCAGAACCAGGTCGTGGACTTCGTCGCTGGTCTGGGCCTCGACCTGCGCCCGCGCACCTTCGTCGTCCCGCCCGGCAGCGCCTTCACCGCCCAGGACATCGCCGACGCCGTCGCCGCCCGCACCGCGCCGGGGGACGTCGCGGGCACCGCGCTGCAGCCAGACCCGGTCGTCCCCAACTTCACCCCCACCCCGCGCCGCCGCGGCACACCCGCCGTCCGCACGCCAGCCGTCCGCACACCGGTCTTGCCCGCCAACCAGACCAACAACGGCGGATCGTCGTCCTCGCGCGGCCCCGGCCCGTTCACCCCCAGCACCCAGCTCACCACGATCCCCGAGGGGAACGCGCCCGGCGACAACGGCCCGCCCGGGTCCCAGTCGTTCCAGATGACCACCTTCGCCAGTGGTTCCAACAGCAACCGCCCCACCAACGGCGTCGACGAGGTGACCGGTCCGTGGAACTCAGCCGATCACATGACGACCCCGGAGGTGAGCCCAGCACCGACCGCAGTGAACTCAAATGGGTCGGACTCCAACGGGTCGCGCGGTACTAAGCGCTCACGCGAAGACTTCGAGTCGGACTTCGGCGCGGTCACCCACCCGGAGCCACCCGGCACCCGCAGCGTCCAAGACACGCTCACCCCCGCTTCCGCCCAGGACGTGCTCGCGCTGGAAGCGGTCGTCCCCACCGGCACCCGCTTCACCGACCCCGCCCTGTTCGTAGACCTGGTGAACGGCGACCGGACCACCCCCGGCCGCGACATCAACTGCGTCGACGCCGCTGTCTCCTTCCACTCCACCTACCACGGCCAACCACGCGTGGCCGGCATCGGAAACCCCGGCCAGGCCCCGCGCGGCGCCGTCAGCAAAGCCGCTGAGTGGACCTCTTACGCCCCCGAGTTCGTTGGCACCGGCTCGAAGGCCCTCGGTGACGTCATCGAACGCGTCACAAAGGCGGGCCACGGCGCCGACGCCATGCTGATCGCCTTCGGTGCCAATGGCGGCCGCGGCCACGCTTGGAACGTGGTCAACCACAACGGCACCGTCTCACTGGTCGACCCCCAGCAGGGCACCATCGTCCCCGCGACCCCCGACGCGCTGCCCGGTCTCGGTCGCGTCCACGCCATCCCGCTGGACGCGAACAACCAGTTCATCCCCGGCACCCCCGTGCGCGGCCTCCCCACGGGCCTCCCGTCGGGCATCGCCGACGACTTCGCCGCCATCACCGCCATGCCCAACCCCGACTGGGCTGCGCACGTGGACGAGGTAGGCCAAGAACTCGACGCCCTTCGAGACTCCGTCGACTCCTCTTTCACCAAGGACCAAGCCGACGCACTGTCGCTGCACCTGAGGGCCGTCGACATCCAGCGCATGCGCGCGCTGTCCGGCGCCAACGACATCATCACCCTCCGCGGTACCGAGTACACCCTCGTCCCGTACCGCGGCGGCTACCGCTTGGTGTCCGACACCGCGGCGGACCCAGGATTCATGGCCGAAATAGCCGCCTCGATCCTCGGCCGAAGCATTTTCGCGTTGGTCATCGGCGCCGACGCCGAAGCCCCCCAGGTCCTCGAATTCCCGCCCCGGGGTCGCCCCCTGCCGGTCGACCCGGCGGATTTCGAGTTCGGCTCCGAGTTCGACTCGGAGGTCGACGCGGAAGAGGACGAGAAAGAGCCGCAGAAGGTATGACCGGATGATCCCCGCTCGCCCGCGCCGGGTGATCCGCGGCCGAGGTTGCTTGGATCCCCGCGAAACGGGGCACATGGATCTCGCACGCTCCGACCGCGAGAGAGGGACCCCGTGACCGCGCTACTCGACCTGGGCCACCAGCAGCTGACCGCCTACCTGGGCGCGGTCGCCACCGAGGTCGGCGTCCGGCCGGAGTCGGTCATCGTGCACGCGGGCTCGGCCTGCCTCTGGCTCGACCGCCGGGTCGCCACCCACCCCGGCCGCGACGCCGCCCTGCTCTGGGACCCCCAGCACGGCTGGTCGCTCGCCGTGGAGACGCACTCCGGCGAGGACCTCATCGTCCTGCGCTACCTGGGCGGGGCCCTGTGCCCCTCGCCGCGGGCCGTGGCCGGGTTCACCACCGCGGCCCGCCACGGCCTCCCGGTCGGCCACCCCGACCCCCCGACGTCCTTCCCCGTGTCGATCGCCGCCTGACCCGCGGCTACCAGGCAGACCTCGCCGCCGCGCGCTCCCCGGTGTCCACCACCGCTCGGGAGCGCGACCCACGCCCCACCCGCCCTACTAGGATCCTCGCGACGACTCCGCGTTGAGCAGCCAGCGCCGGGCCCATGGTGGGTCGCGGGTCGCATGGATGGCGTTGGAGGCATGGCGTGGCTGACGGAGTGGATGACGCTGGGGGCCTTGCCCAGCAGTTGCTCGGGCTGACCGAAGACCTGCTCGCGGCGGGTTCGTTGGCCGACGTGCTGGAGCGCGTCGTGGTCACCGCCAAGGACGTGGTGGGCGGTGACCTCGTCAGCGTGACCCTGCGCGCCCCCGACGGCGGGTTCCACACCCCCGCGGGCACCGACCTGGTCGCCGCGGAGCTCGACCGGTTGCAGTACGAGTTCGGCGAGGGCTGCTGCGTCGAGTGCGCCCTGCCCAGCGGCCCGGCCGCCGCGCACAGCCCCGACCTGGCCGTCGACCAGCGTTGGCCCCGGTTCGGGCCCGCCGCCGCGCGCCTGGGGTTCCGCTCACTGGCCTCGGTCGCGCTGCTGCCCGACGTGCGCGCGCCCCGGCTCTCCGGCGCGCTCAACGTGTACTCCCGCGAGGCGGGCGCCTTCGACGAGTCCGACCGCGACGCGCTGTTGCTGCTGGCCACGCACGCCTCGCTGGCGCTGGCGATGACCGAGGGGGTCACCCGCGAGCAGTTGCGCGTCGAGCAGCTGCAGGCCGCCCTCGACACCCGCGACGTGATCGGCCAGGCCAAGGGCATCCTCATGGCCCGCCGCCGCATCGACGCCGACCAGGCCTTCGACGTGCTGCGCCGGACCTCGCAGAACATCAACGTCAAGCTGCGCGACCTGGCCAAGACCCTCGTCGACCGCCACCACCTGCTCGACTAGCGGCTCGACTCAGGGCGTTGGGCGGGTCGAGACATGGTGGACGTTTCGGGTCGCGCCACTAGGTCCGGGGCGACCGTCCGCCGGGTCGCGGCGACCCGGCGGACGGCCCTTCCCATGGACCGCCGTGCTGCTGCTTAACACGGTCGGTGCACGGCTCTGGACGCCCCAGTGATACCCATCCGACGATCATCCACACCACACCGGTCGCGACCAGTCGGGTAAAGAGTTGCAAAAGCCAATGCAATGATACTTAAAACAGCCATTCGATGGTCCTGTTAATGGATTCTCCGGCAATGTGGGGAAACCGGCCGAAAAGTCCGGAAGAAGCGTCTGGCAACTGGGGAAACGGCCTGTTTATTGACGCTGGAATGGACTGGTCCATACATTGGCCGTCCGAGTTCTTCGGTATTCCCTGCATACCAGAGGAGTTTGGTGTGAAACGCACCCTTGCCCTCGTGGTGGCCGCGAGCGCGGCCACCCTCGCCGTGTACGCGGTCACCGGCGCCGCGGGCGCGGCCCAACCCGCGCCCCAGGCGGCCCCCTCCCCGGTGGCGCTCGCGGTCGCCGCCGCCGACAAGGCGGCGGCATCCGGTCTCGACGCCCTCGCCAAGGGCCCCGACGAGCAGTTCACCCGCCGCGCGGTCTACCAAGGGGGCATCCCCGGCCGCAAAGAGCTGTACTACGTCTCCTACGACCGCACCTACAAGGGGTTGCCGGTAGTCGGCGGTGACGCCGTAGTGGCCACCGACGCCGCGGGCAACACCCTCGACACCGTCGCCGCCAACCGCGGCGGGCTCGCCGTGTCGACCAAGGCCAAGCTCACCGCGCAGCAGGCCGAGAAGGTCGCCCGCGCCAAGGTCGCGAAGGTCGACAAGGTCGAGTCCACCACGCTCTCGGTGTTCGCGGGCGGCCACGGCACCCTGGTCTACGAGACCGTCGTCGCCGGGAGCCGTGCCGACGGTGTCCCGACCCGCCTGCACGTCTTCGTCGACGCCCAGACCGGCGCCGTGGTCGACTCGGTCGACGACGTGCGCGCGGGCACCGGCACCTCCCAGTGGAACGGCCCGAACCCGCTGACCATCGACACCAGCAACAACAGCACCGTCGACAGCACCCGCCCCGGCCTCAGCTGCGTCGACTACTCGACCAAGCAGCCCTTCACCAAGGCCAACAACTCCTTCGGCAACGGCCAGGCCACCAGCAAGGAGACCGGCTGCGTCGACGTGCTGTTCTCCACCCAGAAGCAGTGGGGGATGCTCAAGGACTGGCTGGGCCGCAACGGCATCGACGGCAACGGCCGCGGCGTGCAGGTCCAGGTCGGCCTCAACCAGGTCAACGCCTACTGGACCGGTGACCACATCGAGATCGGTCGCAACCAGGCCAACCAGTGGATCGCCTCGGTCGACGTCTCCGCGCACGAGCACGGCCACGCGATCGACCAGTACACCCCCGGCGGCGCGGGTCGCGAAGCCGGTCTCGGCGAGGGCACCGGCGACATCTTCGGCGCTCTCACCGAGGCGTACGCCAACGAGCCCTCCCCGTACGACGTCCCCGACTACACGGTCGGCGAGTCGGTCAACCTGGTCGGCAACGGCCCGATCCGCAACATGGCCAACCCGTCGCAGGTCAACGGCGACCCCAACTGCTACTCCAGCGCCATCCCCAACACCGAGGTCCACGCGGCCGCGGGTCCGTTGAACCACTGGTTCTACCTGCTCGCCGAGGGCACCAACCCCGGCGGTGGCAAGCCGACCAGCCCGACGTGCAACAGCACCTCGCTGACCGGCATCGGCATCCAGAACGCGGGCCGCATCTTCTACAACGCGATGCTGCTCAAGACCTCTGGCATGTCCTACGCCAAGTACCGCGTCGCCACTCTCACCGCGGCTAAGAACCTGGACTCGACCTGCGCGCAGTTCAACGCTGTTAAGGCTGCCTGGAACGCGGTTACCTTGCCCGCCCAGTCCGGCGAGCCCACCTGCACCGGCCAGCCCGGCAACGAGTTCAGCATCTCGCTGAACCCCACCTCCGGCACCGTCCAGGCGGGCGGCAGCACCACCTCGACCGTCTCGACCGCGACCACCTCCGGTAGCGCGCAGACCGTCGCGTTGTCCGCCACGGGCCAGCCCAACGGTGTGACCGTCACCTTCAACCCGTCCTCGGTCCAGTCCGGCGCGTCGTCCACGCTGAACATCGCCGTTGGCTCCGGCGTGGCCGCCGGGACCTACCCGATCACGGTTCGCGGAGCGGGTGCCACCTCGCACACCGTCACCTACAACCTGACCGTGGGCGGACAGCCCCCGACAGACGACTTCTCGCTCGCGCTCAACCCGACCAGCGGTAGCACTGCCGCGGGCGGTTCTGTGAGCACCACGGTGGGCACCGTCGTCACCACGGGCGGTTCCCAGAAGGTCAACCTCAGCGCCTCCGGCCTGCCCTCCGGCGCCACCGCGACCTTCACCCCGTCGTCCGTCGCCTCCGGCGAGAACGCGACCCTCACCATCGCCACGACCGCCGACGCCGCCCCCGGCGACTACTCGGTGACGGTCACCGGCGAGGGCACCGCCTCTCACTCCGCCACCTTCACCCTCACCATCACCGGCGGAAACCCGGGTGGCTGCGGCGGCGTCGCCGAATGGAGCTCGTCGCAGTCCTACGTCCCCAACGACGAGGTCTCCTACGGTGGCCACAAGTGGAAGTCCACTTGGTACTCCACCGGTGCCGAGCCGGGAGCCCCCGGTTCCTGGGCGGTCTGGCAGGATGCTGGCACCTGCTGATCTGACCTGACCACAAAGGAAAGGCCCCGCGGGTCCACACAACTGCGGGGCCTTTCCTTTGCCTATAGGCGATCCAACGCCTTCACCGCGACAGGCAAGAGTCGAGCGACGACCTTGTTGCAGTAGCTGAGCTCGGCCTCCAAGGGCGGACCCTCAAGCACGACGGCGGTGAGCAGGTTCCCCCGCGCGGCCACCGCGCCACACCCTTGAACGGCCGCGCGGATGTAGCACCAGGAGTACGCCGCGTCGACGTCCGGGAGGGTGGGCAGGATCGCCCCGGTGGACCACTTCCCGTTCTCGCCGAGCAGGCAGGCGTCGGGAACCTCGGACCGCAGACCGGCCACCAGTTCGTCGGCCCCCTCGTAGGACTCCACGGACTGCATGACATTCACCTTGGCGTCGGTGAGTGTCCACAGCGACACCATCTTGGCCACTGGCTCGGTCCCCGAGCACCCAGCCAACAACGCGGCGTCCGTCACCCCCTCGGGCTTCGGCACCCCCGCTTCGGCGAGGTCCGCGGCGGTGAACGCCGCCTTCACCAACTCGGCGCTGGTGTACGCCTTCGGCACCCTGGACTTCGTGGTTGTCGGCCCACCCGTTGACGTCCCACTCGGTGACGTCCCACTCGGTGACGGCGCGACCGGTGCCGCCCCCGTCGGCGCCTGGTCACCGGTGGGGGTGCCACATCCCGTGACCACAAGACCGGCGACCAGCACGGCCAACACCCGCACGATTCCTCCTGGGTAACGTAGTTGATCATGGGGACGCGAACGGTAGCGCGCCCCGGTTCCTACCGCGACTGTCCCCGCGCACCACCCCGGTGCCAACGGCGTTGACATCACGCCATCGGGTGACACCGGGGGTGAGCCGCCCGTCGGCCCACCCCCGGTGCTATCAGCTGTGCTACCAGCCGGTGGCGATGACGATGCCGCTGCCGTTGGACCAGCCACCCGCGCCGTCGGTGATGAAGCGCTTCACCGTGCCCGGGCTGAACCGGCTGAGCAACGAGGTGGTCGTGTCGCCCGGCCACCGGGCGAAGCCGAAGAAGGCCGTCCCGTTGAACCCCGCGCCGACCGTGGCCCCGGCCCCGTCGCCCGTGCCCGTGTTGTCGCCCGGGTACATCCGCAGCGTGTTGGTGGGGATGTAGCGGGTGACGATGTCCTGGTGGCCGTCACCGTTGAAGTCGACGATGCCCCACGGGGTGAGGTCGGCGCTCCAGCCGTTGCCGATCTGGATCGAGGGCGCGACGCCGCCGGTGAGGTCGCCCGGGTACACCAGCAGCGCGCCGCTGGAGTTGGTCGCGATGACGTCGAAGTGCCCGTCGCGGTTCCAGTCGGTGACGCCGTACGGGGTGTAGCCGCACCACCCGACACCGATCTGGACGGGCAGCGCGAAGCCGGTCGGCGAGCCCCGGTACACGCGTTCGGCGCAGTTGCTGTCGTCGCGGGCGATCAGGTCGGGGTAGCCGTCGTGGTCCCAGTCGGCGACGCCGAACGGGACCACCCCCTGCCAGCCCGCGTTCCCGACCTGTTTGGGCGCGCCGAGAACGCCCGACTGCTGCGGCTGGAACAGCAACAGCTGCCCGGTCGGGGTGTTCGCGTAGATGTCGGTCTGGTCCAGCCCGGTGGTCGGGTTGCGCCACCGGATGGCACCGAACGAGCGCAGGTTCGCGCTCGCGGGCGGCAGGACCGATCCCGCGGCGCTCGGCGCGGCGAAGGTGTGCGCGCCGGACCCGGCACCGAAAGACGCCGCCCCGGCGCCGGTGATCGCCCAGAGGTCGGTGTTGGTGTCGTTGGTGGCGTCGTTGCTGAGGATGACCGGGGCCGACGCCGCGGTCAGCGCCGCGCTCGCCGACCGGGCCACGGTGGTGCTCGAGTCGACGAACCAGTTGGTGTCCCAGCACTCCGTGACGCAGTTCGTCCGGTGCAGGACGACCTGGCCGGTCGCGTTGTCGCGCACCACCAGTGCGGGTTTGCCCTGGTGCCGCGTGCCCGCGATCGTCTTGGTGGACCAGTCGGTGCTCGAGTCCAGGACGACGGCGGGCTGGTAGCCACCCGGGTAGGGGGAGTGCTCGAACCACCACAGTTGGTGCTGCCCGCCGACGGCCACCACGGCGATCAGGTCGGGGAAGGCCGATCCGCCGCTCTGGTCGCTGCCCTGCGGCAGGTGACCGATCGCGGTGAGCTGGCTCGGCGCCGTCATCAGCTCGGTGAAGTCCGGGTCGACGAACCGGTCGCCGCCCAGGGAGAACACCCGGTCCGTGCTCGGGTCGAGCGGCGTGCCGTCACCGGCGTTGAGGTAGACCTTGGTGATCCCGTTGGGCGCCGTCGCGATCACGTCCTGCAGGCCGGTGCCGCCGAACTGCCCGCTCGCCACGACCATCCCGGTCCAGTTGTCCGGGCTCTCCGTCATGTCGAGCCTGCCCCGGATGCCGATGTTGGTCGGCACGCCGACGCTTCCGGCCCCGTTGCCGGGGCTCAGCCACAGGCCCGCCGCCGTCCCGCCGGTCCCGCCGACGGTGAGGACGTCGGCGTTGCCGTCGCCGTTCAGGTCACCTTCCTTGTCCGGGTTGGCGGGCGCGGCGGCGATGATGTGGTGCACGGCGGTCGGACTGGGTGTCCCGGCCGCGGTGATGGCCTGCACGGTGAGGGTGTTAGTGCCCGCCCTGGTCGGGGTGATCGTGCCGGTCCAGGAGCCGCCGGTGGCCGGGACGTTCATCCCGGTGCCACCGTTGAGCTGGTAGCGGTACCAGGCGGGTTGCGTCGACCCGGCCACGGGCGTGAACGTGAAGCTCCCCGCGGTGCGGATGGGCTTGCCCGTGGTCCCGTTGGGGTAGTCGGTCGAGTTGACCAGCGGTTGCGCGGGCACGCTCAGGTCCAGGGTGAACCGGCACTCCGGCGACCAGGCCGAGGTGAGCGCGCCGTCGGTGACCCGGGTGGTCCACCGGTAGTCGCCCTGCGGCAACGTGTTCTGGGTGAGCACGACCGTCGCCCAGTCACCGGTGTTGATGTTCACCTGGCGCTGCGTGCCACCGGTGGCGGGATCGGGGGTCGGGTCGGTGGCGGGCTTGATCGAGAACGTCGCGGTGAGCGCCTTGGTCACGTTGTCGGACGCGCGCAGCGTCTGCACCCCGAGGTAGAGGTCGGTCTTGCCGATCACCGGGTACGGGGCGGTCGTCGTGCAGTAGACGACCGGCGAGGTGGAGGGGGTCACCGGGGTGGCCGGGGTGACGTCCCAGGTGACCACGAGGCTGGCGTTGTTCTGGGTGAACTTCTTCCACCCGGCGATGGTCCCCTCGTCGACGGCGCGCAGCCCGAAGGTGGTGACCCCGGTGCGGTTGGTGACCGCGGACTGGACCTGCGCGGTCACGCCGTTGCCGAAGGTGCCCTTCTGCGCCACCGTGCTCAGGGTGGCGGGCTTGGTGTTCCAGGTCGTGCTCGGTGAGATCGCGCCGGTCCAGTCCAGGGCGACCTGGGAGTTGCAGTTGTAGGAGTACTGCGGGACGAAGTTGACCTCCGCCGAGAGGATGGTCGCGCCGTAGAGCGCGGTGATGCCCCACTGGAAGTAGGAGCGGGTGACGTCGATGCCCTTGCAGGTGCTGGACCCGAAGCCGCAGTAGCCGACCTGGGCGGGCCCGCTCTGGTGCCAGCCCGCGTAGGTGCTCTTGCCGCTCTCCACCTCGGTCCAGTCCGCTGTCGCTCCCCAGCTGTTCGGCACGAACGTCGGGTCGATCATGACCGGGTAGACGGTGGCCGGGTCCGCCAGCAGCGCGGCGTCGGGCACCAGGTCGTACCCGTCCGCGCGGGCCACCACCGAGACCGGTGCGACGCGCGCGGCGTTACCCGGCTCGGCCGCGGTGGACGCCTTCGCGGGGGTCTTGGTGTTCGGCTGTTCCTTGGCCGAGTCCCACATGGTCGCCGGTGGCGTGGTGTACACGGCGTGGCCGGTGGCGTCCGCCGCGGTCAGCCTGCCGTCGGGCGACGAGGTCAAGGTCAGCCCGGGGGAGTCGATCGACACCCGCAGCCGGGCCACCTCCGGGTTCGTCGCGGCCGCCCGGGTCTTGACCACGAGCGTGTGCGCGAAGTCGCCCTGCTCGCTGACCGACGCGACGAGGTCGACCCCGGGCAGCACCTCCGGGTAGGTGGCCGTGTTCCCCACCACCGCGGGCGCGGTGAGCGTGACCGGGAAGGTGAATGCCAGGCTCTGGCCCCGGTTCGCGATTGTCGCCACCGGGCCGGGACCGCCGCCGGACAGCGTTACCGAGGCGGCCGTGGCATTGGGGCGATATGTGCCGTCGGCATTGCGACTGAGCGTCGCGTCGAGGTTCACCCATTTACCGTCGCGCTTTGTGCGTACCGGGCGCAGTGAAGTCGTTTTCGTCAGGGTGCCGTTGGGGTTGGCGATTGTCTGACTTACCGAGTCGGTTGCCGCTGTGGCCACTACCGGTTGCCCGCTCGATTGGGCGCGCGAGAGCGCGGAAGCGATACCCACCGCCTCCTCGGTCGCCCGCGCCGGGGTCCGCTCGGTCGACGCGAGGGCGATCGGGCTGGTGAGCACCGTCGTGAGCAGCGCTGATGCCGCGATCAGGGCGGGCAACGAGCCGCGCCGCCGTTGCTGTGGTGGTCTTCGCACTGGCGTGTTCCTTCGGCGGTAGGGCCCGAGGACGGACGGCCGATCGATGGGCAGGCGGCATCGCGTTCCGCGGATCCGGCGCTGCGTTTCGGCCAACGAACTATTCCCCAGGTGTCGCGGCATTGATGCCGCGAGCGCGGCGAATATATGCGTCGTGATCTTCGGCGTAAAGCGCTGTGCGGGTGAGGTTGGTGTGATGTGCGTCGTGGCGCGATGCCATTGCCTTCGTCGCCGCATATGGCAGAGTTCACGCCGGTCTGCCGGGTTTCCGGCTCCTGGGGGAGTGAGGCTGACGTGGGTGGGTTGACCCTGTCCGGACGTGTTCGCTGTCGTGTCCTGATCTCGGTGCTGGTCGTGTCGACGGCCCTCTCCGGGGTGTCCGCGCTACCGGGGGTGGCGAGCGCCGCCGAGGCGGAGCGCCCCCAGGTCTCGTACACCAAGTCGGTCACCGGTGGCACGCCGATCACCTCGACGCCCGCGCGCCTCACCGACGCGGCGGGCCGGTCGGCCGGTGCGCCGATCACGTCGTGGCCCACCACGGCTTCGGCGTCGATCGCGCTGTCGAAGCCGATCACCGATGGCCGCGATCGGACCGCCGCGAGCCCCCGCACCCGCGCCTACGCCCCCGGTACGCCGGTGTGGGCCGCCACCGACTCCGGCGGTGTCACCCCCGGCGCCGTCGACGTCCGCGTGCTCGGCCGTGACCTGGCTGCGAAGGCCGGGATCGACGGCGTACTCGTCGCGGCGACCCCCTCGGCCGCGGTCAAGGACGCGGTCACCGTCGGCGTCGACTACGCCGGCTTCGACTCGGCCGCGGGTGGCGGCTTCGGTGCCCGCCTGCGGCTCGTCGGACTCCCCGCCTGCGCGCTCAGCACGCCCGAGGTCCCGAGTTGTCGGGTGCAGACGCCGCTCGCGCACGCCAATGAGGCGGCTTCGAAGTCGGTGACCACCACGGTGAACAAGCCCACCGTGTTCGCCCTGACCAGCGGCGCGTCGTCGTCCTCGGGTGCGGGCTCGTTCACCGCCACCTCGCTGAGCCCGGAGGGGTCGTGGACCGGGGGGACCCAGAGCGGGTCGTTCACCTACCAGTACCCGATCCCGGTTCCGCCCGCCGCCTCGACGCTGGTGCCGACCGTGTCGCTGTCCTACGACTCCGGTTCGGTGGACGGCAAGACCGCCGCGACGCAGGCCCAGGCCTCGTGGGTGGGTGACGGGTGGGCTTCGCCGTCCTCGTTCATCGAGCGTTCGTACGTCTCGTGCTCCTCCTCGCCGGGCGGCACGCCCTCACCTGTGTCCACAGAGGACCGCTGCTACGCGGGCGAGATCCTCACCATGTCGCTCAAGGGTGCCACCACCTCGCTGGTCTGGGACGCCGCCCAGGGCGTCTACGCCTCCGCGTCCGAGCCGGGCACCGTCGTCACCCGGGTGACCGGCAGCGGCAACGGCTCGGGGACCTACAACACCGAGTACTGGAAGGTGACCGACCAGTCCGGCACGGTGTTCCTGTTCGGCCGCAACCAGTTGCCCGGGTGGTCGGCGGGCAAACCGCTGACGAACTCGGTCGACAGCACGCCCGTCTTCTCCTCCCACCCGGGCGAGCCGTGCTACAACGCCGCGGGGTTCGCCTCGTCGGTGTGCACCATGGGTTACCGCTGGAACCTCGACTACGTCGTCGACGTGCACCAGAACGCGATGTCCTACTACTACAAGCAGGACACCAACTTCTACGGCCAGAACAACGGCGCGGCCAACGTCCCCTACGTCCGCGACAGCCACCTGGACCGGATCGACTACGGCTTCCTCGACGGCAACGCTTATGGAACCGCGCCCAACCAGGTCCTCTTCACGACCGGCGATCGCTGCCTGACCGGCACCTGCTCTCCGCTCTCGGCCGCCACGGCCGCGAACTGGCCGGACGTGCCGTTCGACCTCAACTGCGCCTCCGGCACCGCCTGCGGCCCGAAGGCGCCGTCCTTCTGGTCGACCGTGCGGCTGACCACGATCGAGACCCGCCAGTACGACACGGCCGCGGCCCAGTACCGGCCGGTGGACTCGATCGCGCTCACCCAGACGCTCCCGGCGACCGGTGACACCACGCCCGCGACCCTGTGGCTGTCCGGGATCACCCGCACCGCCCAGGACGTGACCGGCGGCGGCTCGACGACCCCGATCACCCTGCCCACGGTCACCTTCGCCGGACAGGCCTACCCCAACCGGGTCGACGACCCCAACGACGGCTTGGTCCCGTTCACCCGCTACCGGATCAGCGGCGTCACCACGCAAACCGGCGCGACCTTCGGCGTCTCCTACACCCCGATCAGCGACTGCACCTGGCCGGTGGCAACGGCCCCCTCGGCGAACGGCTCGCGCTGCTTCCCGGTCAAGTGGACCCCGCCGGGCTACAGCACCCCGCAGAACGACTGGTTCCACAAGTACGCCGTCGCCGCGGTCAGCCAGTCCGACAACACCGGTGGCGTCACCTCGGAACGCCTGCTCACCAGCTACACCTACACCGGTCCCGCCTGGCACTACGACGACAACGAGGTGGTCAAGGCCGCCGACCGCACCTGGGGCCAGTGGCGCGGCTACCAGAAGGTCCAGGTCCGCACCGGCCAGGTCGGCCAACCCCAGACGTTGGCCGAAACCGTTTACTACCAGGGCATGCACGGCGACACCCTGCCCTCGGGCACGCGTTCGGTCACCCTCACCGACTCCCAGGGCGGCGCCCACGTCGACGACCCGCGCTTCGCGGGCCAGCCGCTGGAGAGCACCACCTACCTCGGCGACGGCGGCCCGGTCGAGTCCTCGACCATCTCCTCGTACTGGGTCTCCGCGCCCAGGGCGACCCGCAGCCGCACCGGTTTGCCCGCCCTGACCGCGACCCACACCGGGACCGCCGAGACCTGGTCGCGCCAAGCCGTCTACTCCGGCGCGTCCCCGACGTGGCGGTACACCCAAACCGACCGGACCTTCGACCCCGCGACCGGCCTGCCGACCTTCACCTACGACCACGGTGACCTCTCCCGCACCGACCAGGCCACCTGCACCTCGATGACCTACGCCCCCGCGAACACGGCGCTCAACATCGTCGGCCTCGTCGCCGAGACCGACGTCATCGCCAAGCCGTGCGGCGGTGTCGCCCCCACGACGTCCGCCCCGACACCGGCCCAGGTCAACGCCCTCGC
Source organism: Actinokineospora diospyrosa (assembly GCF_024171925.1). Classification (GTDB taxonomy): domain Bacteria; phylum Actinomycetota; class Actinomycetes; order Mycobacteriales; family Pseudonocardiaceae; genus Actinokineospora; species Actinokineospora diospyrosa. The sequence goes on from NZ_JAMTCO010000009.1 coordinate 132,699, forward strand.
CGCCCCGACAGGGGTCGTGCGACCCGATGACGTCATCAGCAACACCCGGAACTTCTACGACAGCCCGGTCCTCGCCCAGACCTGGCCCCAACCCGCCACCCCGACCTGGCCGCAAGCCGCGCCCACCAGGGGTGACCTGTCCGTGGTCCGCGCGGCGGCCGGGTACGGCGCGGGCGCGCACAGCTACCAGACGACCTCGGCCACGGTGCACGACTCCTACGGGCGTCCGATCGAGTCGTACGACGGCCGCGGCGGCAAGCTCACCACCGCGTACACGATGGTCGGCGGGCTGACCACCGGGACGCTCGCGACCAACGTGCTCGGCCACACCGTCTCCTCGACCGTGCGCCCGGCCCGCGGCCTGCCCGTCGAGGGCAAGGACGTCAACAACGTCACGACCACGACCCAGTACGACCCGCTCGGGCGCGTGACCGGCGTGTGGACCGCCAACCGCCCCACCTCGGCCCTCGCGACCGTGAAGTTCACCTACGCGCTCTCGCAGACCGCCCCGTCGGTGGTGACCTCGTACAAGCTGACCAACGAGGAGACCTACCAGGTCAGCTACGGCATCTATGACTCCCTGCTGCGGGAGCGGCAGACCCAGTCGCCCACCCCGCAGGGCGGACGGCTGCTGACCAACACCTTCTACGACTCGCACGGCTGGGTCGTGAAGCGCAACTCCCCGTACTGGGACTCCTCGTCCACGCCGAACGGGACCCTGGTCGGCTTCCCGGACAACCAGATCCTCAGCCAGCAGCGCTACACCTTCGACGGGCTGGGCCGCGCGGTGGTCGCGGTGTCCCAGCGCGCCGCGGTCGACGTCGAGAAGACCACCACGGTCTACGGCGGCGACCGGGTCACCGCCATCCCGTCGACGGGGGGTGTCGTCAACGCCTCGGTCACCGACGCGCTCGGCCGCGCGGTCGCCATCGACCAGTACACCACCGCCCCCGCGGTGGCGGTGCCCGCCAACACCTTCTCCAGCCGCCTCACGGTGACGGGTGGGGCCAAGCAGACCACCCAGTTCACCTACAACCGGCTGGGCCGCCCGCACCAGAAGATCGACCCCGCGGGCAACACCTGGACCACCGGCTACAACCTGCTCGGCCAGGTGGTGTCGAGCACCGACCCGGACAGCGGCATCCTCACCTCGACCTACGACCTGGGCGGCAACCTCAGCTCCAACACCGACGCCCGCGGCGCGACCGTCAGCTACGCCTACGACTCCTTCAACCGCAGGACGGCGCAGTACGACGGCCCGACGTCCGCGTCGCCGCTGCTGGCCTCGTGGGAGTACGACGGCGGTCCGGGTGGCCTCCCGTTCGCCAAGGGCAGGCTGACCTCCTCGACGTCCTATGTGTACGCCGGCAGCACGGCGTACGCCTACACCACCAAGACCACGACCGGGTTCAACGTCTTCGGTTCGCGGCTCGACACCACGGTGGTCATCCCCACCAACGAGGGCGCGCTCGGCACCACCTACAAGTTCACCCACAAGTACAACTCCACCCTTGGCAGGCAGACCTACGACCTGATCCCGGCAGGCGGCGGCCTGCCCCAGGAGAACCTGGCCTACTCCTACACCAACATGGAGTTGCTCTCGGGTCTCGGCAGCCAGGTCGCCGGGTACGCGTCCGGAACCGGGTACGACGCCTACAGCCGACCGACCTATGTGGACATCACGCCGACCGGCAACACCGGCGACCTGACGTTCAGCTACGACGACCACACCGGCGCGCTGCTCAACCGCACGTACGCCAACAACACCGGCATCATCGACAACGCCGAGTACAAGTACGACCTCGCGGGGAACCTGACGCAGGAGAAGTCGACCCGCAACAACAGCACCACCGAGACCCAGTGCTACCGCTACGACGGCCTGGCCCGGCTCAGCCAGGCCTGGACGGCGACCGACCTGTGCGCGGCCGACCCGTCGACCAACGGCGGGGCCACCGTCGGCAACCCTCTCGGCGCGGCCTCGACCTACTGGACCACCTGGACGTTCGACGCCGTCGGTGACCGCACCAGCCAGGTCCAGCACGGCCTCTCCGGCGCCGCCGACACGACGACCACCTACAACTACCCGACCGGCGGCGCCACCACCGTCCGGCCGCACGCGCTCACCGGGACCACCACGACCGGCCCCGGCGGCACGAGTTCCACGAGCTACGGCTACGACGCGACCGGCAACACCACCAGCCGGACCCTCCCGTCGGGGAACCAGACCCTCACCTGGAACACCAACGGGCGCCTCGACACCGTCACCACCACCTCCGGCGCCACCAAGTACGTCTACGACGCCGACGGCAACCAGCTGATCCGCCGCGACCCCGGCAAGACGACGCTGTACCTGCCGTTCCAGGAGCTCGTCCTCGACACCGCCACCAACGCGGTCACCGGCACCCGCTTCTACGCCCTGCCCGCGGGTGGTCAAGCCGTGCGGACCGGGTCGGGCACCAACTACCGGTTCGAGCTCACCGACCGCCACGGCACCGGCACCCTGTCGCTCAACAACACCGGGCAGACGCCGACCTGGCGCCAGTCCACCCCCTACGGCGAGGCCCGCGGCCCGCAACCGCCGTGGACCACCCAGCACGGCTTCCTGAACAAGCCGGTCAACTCCGCCACCGGCCTCACCGACATCGGCGCCCGCAAGTACGACGCCTCCCTGGGCCGCTTCATCTCCGTGGACCCGATCCTCGACGCGGGCGACCCCCAGTCCTGGACCGGCTACGCCTACGTCAACAACAACCCCACCTCGGCCAGCGACCCCTCCGGCCTGATCGCCGACTACGACAACATCGGCCTCGAATACTCGACGAGCACCCTGCGCAACGAGGCCGCCGCAGCCGTGCGGTACGACGACGTCGTCTCAGGCAACAACAAGGAGCGCACCAAGCAACCTAAAATCGCGGGCGTCATCGTCCCGACGTTCGACGAACTGCGAAAGCGCATCCGCGGCCACAACTACAACGACGGCGAATACCTCCGCGCGGTCGCCGACTGGGCCAAGAACATGTGCGGCGGCGGCGGGTTCACCGGAGGCCCGGAGGACTTCTGCCGCGAGGTCCACGACGCGGGCATGCTGGAGGTCGACCGCGAGGTCCTCCTCTCCCTCATCCCCGGCTACGGCGTCTACAAGTGCGTCACCGGCGACACATCGTCGTGCTACACGATGTGGATCGACTTCGTCCCCTTCGGCAAAATCGCGGGCAAGGTCGGCAAGAAAATCGACGGCTTCGTCGGCGGCGCCGCCAAGTCCGCCGCCGAAACCGCCACCGAGTCGTCCGTCACCCGAGCCCTGGCATCGGGCTTCTGCAACACGTCCGGCCACAGCTTCGTCAGCGGCACCCACGTCCTGATGGCCGACGGCACCACCAAACCCATCGAAGAAATCAAAGTCGGCGACGTAGTAGCCAACTCCACCCCCGGCAGCGACAACCTAGAACCCCACCCGGTGACCGCCCTCCACGTCACCGACAAAGACACCAACTTCATCACCGTCACCGCCTCAACCCCCGAAGGCCCCGACGACATCGTCGTCACCGAACACCACCTCTTCTTCGACCCCACCACCGCCACCTGGCACCGCGCGTCCGACCTGACCCCCGGCACCACCCTCCAGTCCCCAGGCGCGGACACCAAGGTCCTCACCGCCCGCTCACACACGATGACCACCCGCACCTACGACCTGACCATCGACCAGGTCCACACGTACTATGTGCTCGCTGGCCTGTCCCCAGTCCTTGTCCACAACGACAAGATCTGTGGGGAGACTGCACTTGAGCTGGGGGACTGGGAACACATCCAAGACAGCCACCGCCGAGGCGGGAAAGATGTCAGGGAAGGCTCTGGCATCTTCCTGGGAGAGGATGAAGAGGTTCGAAAGAGGATCATTGAAACTATTGACCGGGGTTACTCGAGAGCTAATACAAGGGATCCGATAACGAAGAAGATGCGGCCGGGTGAAGTTTACGAGTGGGATTTCGGCGCCGATGTCGGCGTATCTGGACCGCAATCGGGTGGTAGGACGTTGACTTCAATACGTGTCGTTGTACACGAAGGTAGGGTTGTAACCGCCTTTCCGTTCTGATGGAATGCTTCTACATGAAGGGCTACTGGTGTTGCGGCTTTCTTTCTCACTTCCGGACGAGTCATCCTCCTGGTGGCGCAAATGGGGCAATCTGCGGCAGGAGGAGGCCGTGGCCGAGGTGGGGGAGATGCGGCTCCGCTACCACTTCTGTGCTGCACAAATCGACTTCGTCGTCGGCGGTGTGTCGTTCATCCACGAGTACCTGCCCCTGATCGACTTCGCCTTGCAGATGCGCTGGCTGGTTACCAGGTTGCCGTTGGGCGAGGAGACAACGGTTGATTTCACGGAGAATGCGGAGATCATCCGGTTCACCGTGGAGGGAGACCTGGTCCGCGTCCACGCCTCCTGGGGCGAGTTGGCAGCGTCCGCGCCCCTGGTCGAGATGGTCGAGGCTCTCGACGTGTTCTTGCCCAAAGCTTATGCGACACTGGTGGCGGAAGTGCCTGGCCTTGAGGACAATCCCACTGTTCAGCAAATCATGGCAACGCCCTAAGTTGGCAATCCCGGGTGGTGACCAACCTGTGACCCACCTCCACACGACCCTCGCCGGTTCTGGGGGTGGCGTGGTTCGAGTCTGGCTGCGGCACGCCTTCCCGTACTGAGGCCGGAACGAGTGGAGGATCGGTGGTGCTGAGTCTCGCCTTCTCGGTCCCGGACAGGTCTTCCGGCTGGTGGACAACCTGGAGCGATCTGCTCGAGGCCGAAGCCGCCGGCGTGGGGGAGACGGGGCTTCGGTACAAGTACTGCTCGGTGCGCCTCGAGTTGATCGTCGGTGACGTGCCGGTGGTGGTGGGGAATGTGCAGGTGCCCTTGGTCGACTTCGCCCTGCAGATGCGGTGGGTGTCCGGCCGGTTGTCGCAGGGCGAGGTGGCGACGGTCGACTTCACCGAGAATGCGAACTGGATTCGGTTCCGGCCCGTCGGGGACGAGGTCTTCGTGATGGCCTCACGCAGTGAAGCGGAAGGAGCCGTGCCGCGAGCGGTGATGATCGAAGCGTGCGACCGGTTCGTTTCCACGGCCTACGCGACGTTGGTGGCTCAGATTCCTGGCATTGAGGACAACCCCGTGGTCCGGCTACTCGCGACCGCCCACAATGAAGAGTAGGCAAGAACCTGTGACGCTCGAAGGGGTCTACGGGATGCAGCCTGCCTTGCTGCCCCGTTCCATGGTTCGACTCACGCTGGCGGATAAGAAGCTCCTTTGGGTCGGCCGCCCCGGTGTGGAGTTGCTCGACTTCGAGCGGCACTACCGCTACGAGAACGAAAGCCTCCACCGCTTCCCCCAGCACCGTGATGGCACGATCGACTGGACCGCCGTCGACTCTGGCCTCGTCCTGGACGAGGCGTCCACTGAATTCGAGGTCGCGATGTCCCGGTGGCTGCGGCTGGTGGGTGACCGGGTGGTCGTCATCTGGAGCGAGGTCGTCGTCCCCTCGGTGATGATCGCCGTCGATCTTTTCGCCGAGTTGCTGGCCGACATCGCAGGCACGTTTGCCGAGTTCTGGGTCTACTCGCCTGATGCGCGGGTCTTGGTCGAGAACACCTTCGCAGGCCAGTTGACCGCGGCACGCCTACCCGACAACACATCATCATCGCGGACCGGTGCTAGGGGATCGCTATGAGCATCCCGCCGTTCGAAGGCGTTTACGTCGCCAGTACTGGGGCGGGCATGTGTGGCCTGTGGCAGCCGGAGCGCTTCGAAGGCGTGGTGGATCTGGATGCGTGGGAGGACGTGGTCTCGGATGTCGATGTGCTTGAGCGGCACATCCGCGAAGGTGCTTTCGTTCCGCTCAACGTAGGCGGAGACGGCTCTTTCCAGGTTGTCGTTCGCGAAGGTGCTCGGAGTGCCAGGGAAGAGCGGTACACCATCGTCTCCTCCGATCCGTACCTGCTCGTCTCACGGGGAACCTTGTCGTTGGGCGGCCTCGAGAACGTCGGTCCGTACATCGGCGGATCCCACGAGGTCCCGATCCGTGCTGGGCGCTACGCGGTACGCGTCCACCTGGTGGACTGGGAAGCCGAGGCGGGATCCACCGGCCCCGACGGCGCCCCGACGACCGACGCGTTGCCGGACTTCGTTGTGGAGCTCCAGGAGTCAGACTCTGAGGGTGGTTTCCGCGCGAGTATTCTCACCTTCGACAAGCCCGAATAGCAGCAGCCCCAGCGTCCACCGAGTGCCAGCTCGAAGATCAAGAAGAGGTGCGGCGAGTGGAAGGCGACGTCGACTATCGCTGGATTCAAGCGGGCATAATGGAGCTTCTCGCGGAGTCGCCCATAACATCCGCGGATGTCCGGCAGGACATCAAGGAGTCGGTGTACGCCGGTGAGCTCGACATCGCCTTCGACACCCTGTGCTCCTGGATCTACGAAGACTCGCTCCCTATCTCCCGAGCCTTCCACGCCAAGGCGATGGCTCAGTACAAGTACTTGAACCAGTCCCTAGCCGCCGACAAGCTGGTAGAGCTCATCGACGACGATCCCCGCGGTCCAACGACCGCGGGGACCCTCTGACGCCGGAACTAACGCCCTACCTGCCACACGATGCTCACCGGCTCAGGCATGCTCCGAGCCTGTCCGCGGCACGTGCTCGCGCCGAGCAACAAGAAGAAGCAGATCCCCACTAGACCCAAGCACCCACCGCCCCCGCCCCCGCCGCCTTCGCGAACAGTCACCGTCCCGCCGGGCACGATGCCGGGGTGCTGCTGCGTGTAGTGCTGTTCCTGCTGAGCAGCGCCCGCCGACTCGGTAGTCCAAGAGGTGTGGAACCCGCACTCGCCGCACAAGTACCGGTACTGAGACATGACGTGCCGCCTACGGGTGCTGGAGGCGGCCGAGGATCAGGCCGACGAAGTGGGACATGGCCTTCTGCAGGCACGGTGCCTGCGCGTGCTTACCGGTGCACCCCGGCGCCCACCCGCTGCCGTCGCCGTAGTCGTAGAAGTCGAACGGCACGCCCGCCGCGGTCAGGTTCGCGACCGTCACCAGGTTGGTCTCCCGCGCCTGCTGTTCGACGACCGCCTGCACCGGGTTGTCGAGCAGGTTCCCCCCGTTCCCCGTGTAGAGCGCCACCCCCATGCCACGCAGCGGCCTGACGTGCTGCGCCGGGCTCTCCGCGTTCCAGATCCCGTCGAACGGCCACACCGGCGGACCGAAGATCGCGTCGGCACCCACCGTGGGCACCCCGGACTCCGTCATCAGCGACGTCCCCACGACGGCGGCGCGGATGGCCGGGTTCAGCAGGTCCAGCCCGCCGGACATCGAGCCGACGTAGCCGAACAGGTCCGGCCGGTGCTCGGCGTAGTGCAGCGCGCCGAACCCGCCCATCGAGTGCCCGAGCAGCGCCCGCCCGTCCCGGCCAGCGATGGTCCGCAGGTTCGCGTCCACCAACGGGATGACCTGGTTCAGGTGGAAGTTCTCCCAGTTCTGCTTACCCACAGCACCCGGGTTCACCCAGTTCGAGTACCAGCTGCGCACACCATTGGGTTGCACCGTGATCACCGGCTTGCCCTGCGTGGCGATTTCCGCCCGGCGGATGTTCCACTCCGTGTTGGGCATGTCCGGGTTGCCGTGTAGCGCATAGAGAACCGGGTAACGCGCGATAGAGCTCGCGTAGTCCTCCGGCAGCGTCACCACGATCACGTGCTGCCCGGCCACCTGCCCCGGCAGCAGCGTCGGCCGCGGGACTTCAGTGGAGGCGACGGAGAACGTGAACGTTCGCCGCGCCTCGTCGACCCACGTCGGTTGCGCCATCACGGTGAGCCCGAACCCGTTGGCGAACTGCGGTGGCGCTACCGCCGCCTTCGCCTGAGTTGGCTCTACCGCCGCCAGGCAGATCGCTATCGCGGCGCACCAGCGGGACAATTTCTGGACGTTCATGGAGATCCCCTCCCAAGGACCCGGCCCGAGTGGTCCGGTGTCACCAGGCTGGCGAACGCGCTGGTCAGCTGAACAGGCCAGGAACAGGCAAAGGAAGTCCGGTAGGCGATATGGTCCACTTCTCAGTCGATCGGGGGCCGCGGTGACGGGGGAGTTCGGCGATCTGGTGCGCGGGCTGCGGCGCGCGGCCGGGATGAGCCAGCGGGAACTCGCGGAGCGCTCCGGCCTCAGCGAACGCACTGTCCGCAGGCTGGAGAGCGCGGATCCGGGGGACACCAGGATCGGCACCGTCAAGCTCATCGCCGACGCCTTGGAACTCGCCCCCCAGGAGCGGCGCACCCTTATGGCCGGTGCGGCTGCCGACGACCCGGTAGAGCTACCTGCGCAGCGGGAATGGCCGGTTCAGGCAGGCCCACCGGTCGACGATGGCCTGTCCGACGCCGCGCGCAGGCTTGCCCACATCGTCCAAGCGCGGTGGAAACGTGAAGAAGGCCAGCGCGGAGTGCACGACCCGTTCCCCCTACCGGTCCGCTGGCGGCCCGTGCCCGCAGACCTGGCCGACCGGTGGGACAACATCTGCCGCCTCCCTCCAGGAGAGAAAGCGCAACCTATAGACCTGACCGGCAAACTGCCCGACATCGCGCAGGTCTATCGCGCGGTCCCGTCCGGGCGACTCGTCGTGCTGGGCGAGGCCGGGTCGGGCAAGTCCGTCCTGGCCATCCGGTTCGTCCTCGACCACCTCGACACCCGTTCCCCGGCCGAACCGGTCCCGGTGATCTTCACCCTCGGCGGCTGGGACCCGGGCACCCCGCTGCACGACTGGCTCGTCGACCGCCTCCTGCGCGACGACCCCGGCCTGCTCGCCCCGGCCCCGTCCGGCTCCACCCTGGCCGCGGCCCTGGTCGAGGCGGGTCGGGTGCTGCCGGTGCTCGACGGCTTCGACGAACTCCCAGAGGGCCTGCGCGCCCCGGCCATGGCCGCGCTCAACCAGACCTCCCTGCCGATGCTGCTCACCAGCCGCCCCGAGGAGTACGCCGCGGTCGGCACGGTGCTGAACTGGTCGGCCGGGGTTCGGCTCGACGACCTCACCCCGACCGACCTGGCCCACTACCTGCCCCGCGCCAGCCGCGACGCCGACTCGTGGGACCCGCTGATCGCCGACCTGCCCGACCCGCTCGCCGGGGCCCTGCGCACCCCGCTCATGGTCACCCTCGCCCGCGCCCACCGCGACAGCCCCGCCGCCCTCGCCGACCCGGCCCTGGACACCACCGAGGCCGTCGAGGAGCACCTGCTCGCCGGGTTCGTGCCCGCCGTGTACCAGGACGACCGCCGGTGGCCGCTGGAGCGCGTCCAGCACTGGCTGGGCCACCTCGCGCGCGTCGGCCCGGTCGAGGTGGCCTGGTGGCGACTGGGGGAGACGCTGAGCCGCGCCACCCGGATCCTGGCCGTCGTCCTCGCCTCGTCGCTGGTCACCGCCCTGGTCGACATCGCGGTGTCGCTGCCGCTCATGCTGGCCGCCGGGCTCGGGGTGGGGTCCGCGCTGCTCGACGGCTTGCTGATCGGCCCGATCGTCGGCCTCGGGTTCGGCCTCATCTACGGCCTGCTGATCGTGCTCCTCGACGTGCGGATCGCGCCGTCGCGGGTGCGCCTGCGCCTGGGCCGCGGCCGCGTCCGGGTGGCCCCCACCGTGCCCACCCGCATGCTCGCGGGCTTCTGCGGCGGCTTCCTCGTCGGTGTCGGCTACGGCCCGGTCAGCCTGCTGCTGCGCGGCATCGCGACCGGTTTCGGCCCGCTCGACGTCGTGATCCGGCTCGCCATGGTCAACTCGCTGATGATCGGCTTGGCCTTCGGCCTGGCTGTGGGCGCCGTGCTCGGGGTGGTCGCCCTCCTCGAGTCCCCGCACGACCTCACCTCGGCCACTGGCCCTCTCACCATCCTCGCCGCCAATCGCGCGACCGCGATCCGCACGGTCCTCCTGTTCGCCCCTCTGCTCTCGCTCGCCCTCTATGTGTCCGGTGTTCTGGTGGTCGCGGTCTTCGATGGAGTCTTTGCCGACCTGGTGTGGGAGGGGATCGGCGCTGCGGTCATCTCCACCGTTGGCGGTATCAGCGGTGCGGTCTCCTACGCGCTCGCCTTCACCGCTTGGGGCCAATGGCTCGTCTTGACCCGGGTATGCCTACCGCTGATGGGTCGTCTCCCGTGGTCGGTCACCACCTTCCTGACCGACGCCCATGCCCGTGGTGTCCTCCGGCAGACCGGTGCGGTCTACCAGTTCCGCCACGACCGCCTACGCACGCACCTCACCCGCTGACCAGCACGTACTCCACCTGCGCCAACGGCTTCCCGTCCCCGAAGTCCCGCGTTCGCTCGTTCCCGGTCTCCACGAACCCGCACTTCCTATAGAACCTTCGCGACTGCTCGGTGTCCCGCAGCGTCCACAGGTGCACCCGCTCGACACCGCCGATCGTCCCCGCCATCAACGCGGACGCCACCCCAGAGCCCCACCCGTCCGGATGCCCATAGAAGCTCAGGATCTCCAAGAACCTCTCACGCTCTCCGGACGGAACCGTGTAAGAGAACGCCAGCACCCGCCCAGCGGACAGAGCGACCACGAGCCCGTCCAGCACCCGTTGACGCTGCCGCCTGTCGGCTATCCCCGCCTCGGCGAACGTCGAATCGAACAGCGGCGCGTACACCGCCTCCCAGGACGCCGCGTGGACCTCCCCGATCCCCGGGACGTCCTCGGCCCGCGCGGGCCGCACCTCGAATTCCATGCCCTTCACGCTAAACCCCGACACCGACAGCGCTCTCTGGAACAATCCCCACGTGACCCTGCGGGTGTTCATCTCCTACGCGCAAGAGTCCGACGCGCACCGGGAAGCCGTCCGCGACCTGTGGGTGTTCCTGCGCGCGAACGGGATCGACGCCAAACTCGACCAGGTGGCCGCCGAGACCCGGCAGGACTGGGCGCTCTGGATGGGCCACCAGATCCGGGCCGCGGACGTCGTGCTGTGCGTGGCCTCCGAGCAGTACCGCAAGCGCGCCGAGGGCCGCGAGTCGGCGGAGGTGGGCCGGGGCGTCCAATGGGAGGCCAGGCTCATCCGCGACGCCTTCCACGCCGCGCAGGACAACCTCACCCGGTTCGTCCCCGTCGTCGTCAAGGGCCAGACCCGCGACGGCGTCCCGGACTTCCTGGCCCCCTCGACAACGACCGTCTACCACGTCGACACCCCTCAAGGCGCCGACAAGCTCTTACGCTTCCTGCTCAACCGCCCCGGGATCGTCGAACCGCCCTTAGGGCCGCAACGCCTCGAGTACGACGTCGACAGCCCGGACTTAGCCGCGGCGATCGACGGCAGCCCCGTTGGCACAGTGACGGACGTGGTCGTCTGGCTCCCCGAGGACGCCACCACCGCCAAGCCACCGCGCTTACCCGACGGTCGCCTGCTCACCGCCTTCCCCGGTGTCCGCGTCTCGCACCGATTACGCGGGATCGAACGCCAAGCCACCCCCGCCCTCCCCGGCCCGCTCAAGGTCCTCTCCACCGACCTCGAAGCCGACATCCCCGCCCACACCCGTGTCCTCGAGGTCGCCTCCCTCGACGAGATCTCCAACGCCCTGCGCGCCGACCAGTTCCACGTCTTCCGGCTCAGCGCCCCTGGTTCACCCGAAGGTGTCGAACTGGATGACGAGGACGGCACCCCGGTCTTCGTCCCCGTCCAGCGGCTCGTCGACGCCCTGCGCGCGGGGGAGCGGCCACTCCCGCTGATCGTCGTCTCCAGCGTGGAACTCGCCATCACCCTCGTCCGGCACGGCGCCGACCGCGTCATCGTCAGCCCCGACCCCGGACCTGAGCTCTACGAGGCGTTGTCCCAAGGCGCGACCGCCGCCCAAGCGCTGCGCGACGAGCACGCGATCCTGTTGCGCTGCGGCGCCGATCAACCGCTCGTCGACCCCAGCCTTCCCGCTGTACCTCTGTCTCACGAAACCCTTCCCAGCACGGGCGTCGGAGTCCGTGAGCTTCCTATAGGCCGACTAATCGGCCGCCGCGACGTTGTCCGCACCGCAATGGCCGTCATCCGTGACACCGACCGCGATAGGTACGGCGATCTCGCTGGCGTCGCCATCACCGGCGTGGGCGGCATCGGTAAGACGGCTGTGGCGGGCCGAATCCTCGCCCGCGCCCGCGAACACGGGTGGCGGATCGTGATCCACGAAGGCGCCTGGAACCCCGCCCGGCTCATCAGCGAGATCGTCGGGTCCAACGGCGACCTGGACGCTGTTCACGAACACCTGCGCACCAGCCGACTGGTGGTCCTGTTCGACGACTTCGAGCAGAACCTCACTCCGGACGGCCACTTTCGCGACGAAGGCATCGCCGCCCTCTTCACGACCCTCTGCCAAGAGGCGCATGCCGCCACGATCCTCGTGACCTCCCGCTACCCCTTCCCCAACGACGACCTCCTCCTCCGTGTCGAACTCCCGCCTCTTACCCCCGTCGAGCAAGCCCGCCTGCACTTACGCCTGCCCGCCTTACGCGACCTGTCACCAGACGACCGCCGCACAGTCACCCACACCCTCGGCGGCCACCCCAGGCTCATCGAGTTCCTGGACGTGCTGCTCCGCCAACGCGCCGACCTGCGCCACATCACCGCCAAACTCCGCGCTCTCGCCAAGACAGAAGGCATAGACCCCAAGGCCACGCGTGACCTCACCGCAGGCATCACCGACGCGATCCGCTTAGGCAGCCGCGACATCCTCCTGAGCGCCCTGCTCACCTACCTCACCGAAGCCCAATCCGACTTAGCGCTGCAGATGAGCCTCTATAGGGCATCCACCACCCGCGCGGACCTGGCTTTCACCCACGACTCAGCCACTCTCGACGCCGACATCGCTCGTCTACGCGACCTGACCCTGATCAGCACCACCGGCGACGAGCACCACATGCACGCCTGGGTCGCCGAGTCCCTGCGCCGCCACCTGCCGCCCACGCAACGGGAGATCCGGCAGAGCAGCGGGTTCGCGATGCGCTCCGCCCGCGTCGAGGCGGGGTCCGCCCGGGTCGAGGACAAGGTCGAGATCGTCCGGCACGTCGCGAACCTGGGCTGGTACGGGGTCGCGGAGATGCTCGCGGAGCGCTTCGCCCAGGAGATGGCGGGGCACCTGGTCGCGTGCGCCGCGTTCCTCGCCGAGGTCGTGCCGCTGTTCCCGATCACCGTCATCGAGGGCGCGCGCGTGCTCGGCCTGGAATGCACCGTGTCGCAAGCGTGCGGGCTGGTCGTCGACGACAAGATCCGGCGCTTGCACGACGCCGCGGCGCGCTTGGCGACCGCGCACCCCGACGAGGAGACGCTGTGGTTGCTGGCCAACGCTCATGACCTCTCCGGCATACAAGCCCAGGCCTACTTCGCCCACGGTGTGGCCTATAGGCACTACACCGAGGCGCTCCGGATCACCCAGGAGTTGGTCACAGCGCTGCCTGACCGGCTCGACCTCCGGCGGGGCCTGGTCGCGGGCCACCTCCGGTTGGGCAAGATCGTGTACGGCCCCGACCACGTCGAGGCCAGGGCGGGGCACCTCGCGGCCGCCGTGGACGCCGCCGAGCACCTGCACGACGCGTCCCCGGACGACCCGGGCGCGGTGCGGGGCCTGCTGGTCGTCTACAGCGCGGTGGGAGACTTCCTGCTCGAACAGGACGAGGTCGAGGAGGCGGCGGAGTTCTACGCGACCTGCCTGCGGTGCTCGGACCTGCTGACCGGTCCGGGCATGCGGCGCGATCGCGCGATCATCCACCGGAAACTGGGTCGGCTGGCCGCTGCCCAGGGGGACGCCGACACCGCGGCCCACCACTTCGGCGAAGCGAAGCGGCACATGGGGGAGTTGCTGACCGTGGACCCCGAGAACGCCCAATACGCCAGGGACCTGGCCGACGTCGAAGCTGAAGTCAGCCTCTTGAACGCGGAGAACTGATGGCCATACGAGCGCACGCCGCCCGCTCAGCGCTGGGCACCCGTCGGGGACTCACCCTGTTCGCGGGCAACGCCTTCGCCACTTTTGGTGTCATTGGCGGCTCATTGCAGGTCTACGACGTTCTCACGCCCCAGCCCAGCTACCAGCCGCTGGTCATGGTCCTGCTCCTGGCTGTCCTGCCTGTCACCGTTGGCCTTGTCCGCGCCTGGCCCCGGCGCACGCTTTCGCGCAATCTAGGCCGCCCCGACACCACCATCACGATCACTGTCGGAGACCTCTTCGACCAAGACACCCACCTGGTCATCGGCTACACCGACACCTTCGACACCGACACGACCGACACCCGGATCATCCACCCCACCAGCGTCCAAGCCCAGTTCCAACGCCGCTACTACGCGGATCTCCCCGCGCTCGACGACGCCATCGCCCAGGCCCTGCCGCCCCCTACGCCAGACCCGACCAAGACCATCGGCAAATCCGCCCGCCACCCGGTGGGCGCGGTCGCCGTTCTCGACGCCGGACCGCATCGCGCGTTCTGCCTGGCCTACGCCCGCATGGGCGACGATCTGGTCGTTCGCGGGACTGTTGACGACATCTGGACCAGCCTGTCGACCCTGTGGGACGCGGTCTATAGGCACGCCCACCGCCAGCCGGTGTCCATCGCCGTCATCGGCTCGGACCTCGCCCGCGTCGACTCGCTGGACCGGGCCAGCCTCATCCGGCTCATCGTCCTGTCTTACATCGCCCGATCCCGCACCAGCGTCGTCACCCGTGAGTTGCGCATCGTCATCCACCCGTCCGACGCGGACAAGGTGGACATGCTGGAGCTAGCGGCCTTCCTCGCCACCGCCTGACCCCGTCACGACCGGGTCGGCCAGCGCCGCGAGCAGGTCGCGGCTCCGGTCGGCCGACACGCAGGTGCCGATCAGCTTGTCGGCCAGGGTGCTGTACCGGTCGATGGCGCGCTGGTTCTCCAGGAACAGCGCGGAGTTGCCCAGGTCCAGGTGCACGAGGCTGCCGTGCTCGGCCACGGTGATCAGCCGGAACGGGATGTCGTGGCTGAGCACGGTGTGCGGCACAACCTGGATGCGCACCGACCGCCGGGTCGACTCCCAGAACAGGTGCCTGGCCTGCTCCTGGACCACCCGAGGCGCCAGCCCGCCCGGCGTCAGCGACTCCCGGGTCACCACGAAGTGCCAGTTCGGCTGCGTGGGCTGGTCGAAGACGTGCCTGCGCGCCGTGGTGCCCATCGCCGCGGCGTACTCGTCGGTCTGCAGCGGGGCGGGCAACACGCCCGGCGTGAACGACACGATCGTGTCCGCCTGCGTCTCCAGCTCGTCCAGTGTCTGGATGAACAAGGGGGAGTCGTGCCCGTCGTGCCACCACTCCTCACGCCGCGCGTCGGCGTTGAGCGCCAGGTAGTGCTGCCGTTGCGCTCTTGTGGCCACCCCGCAGGTGAACAGCAGCAGGCCCAACTCCGGGTTGGGGATCCCGCGCTGCCCGTTGAGGAACCGCGAGAGGTCCGAGCGGTGCCAGTTCAGCCGGTCGGCGATGTCGCGGTGCGCGATGCCGGTGCTGTCGATGAGGTGCCGCAGGCGCCTGCCGAGCAGCCAGGAGCGCAGGGAGGGGATGCGGGAGGTCAACAGTCGCCTTTCTGTGGGGGTG
This sequence comes from Actinokineospora diospyrosa, assembly GCF_024171925.1. Classification (GTDB taxonomy): domain Bacteria; phylum Actinomycetota; class Actinomycetes; order Mycobacteriales; family Pseudonocardiaceae; genus Actinokineospora; species Actinokineospora diospyrosa. Next base: position 148,302 of record NZ_JAMTCO010000009.1, read on the forward strand.
GCCCGGCCGGTCCGCGCGGGTCGGGGTCGCGCGGACCGGCCGGGTGGCGCCTGCCGTCGGGGCATGACGGCGGTGGGGCACCGGGAACCGGCACGCGGGCGGGGAGGTGGCGCCCGCGTGCCGGGGGTTCAACTCGCCTCGGGCCGGTCCTCCAGCGCGGCGAAGGTCAGCGCCGCGTCCCGCAGCGCGGCCCGCAATCTGCCTACCCGCAGCGGGTCGATCACCCACGGACCCGGGGCGGACGAGGTCACCACGACCCCGGCCGGGGCGATCGCGACCTGGATCGAGGCCCGGTGGCCCGCCCGGTCCCGGCACGGGATCGACCAGGTTCCCTCCTGCTGCCACCCCCACTTGGCGAGCGCCCCGAACACGGCGGCGCAGGATCGCCTCATCGCCACCCCCGAGCGTCGAGGTGACCCGGACGGTCACTATCATCCAGTTCTCTGGTCCAATATCGCGCCACGACGGGCATGCACCACCTCACCCGGGGAATTGTCGGTGAAAGAGACGGTACGTGACGTACGTACGCCAAGGAAATACCTCGATCGTGTGACTGGCGTACGTACGCGGGCAACCGGGAGACTGTCGGCCATGAACGACACCGATGACCTGACCCCAGGCTCACTCGTCCGCCGGTGGCGGCTCGGCAAGCAGCTGCGCGAACTGCGCGAAGCCGCGGCCAAGACCCAGGACGACGCCGCCGACTACCTGGGCGTCAAGCGGCCAACAATCAGTCGGATCGAGAACGGCAGGCACGCCATCCTGCCCAAGAACGTCCGGTTCCTCTGCCAGCTGTACGGGATCGGCGCACCCCAGGTCGACACCCTGATCAGGCAAGCCGAGGAGTCCAACGAACGCGGCTGGTGGGTCAGCCACAGCGACACCATGCCCGACTGGCACGAGACCTACGTCGGCTTCGAAGCCGACGCCAAGGCGATCTGCACCTACCAGTCCGAGCTGATCTACGGCCTCCTTCAGATCCCCAGCTACACCCGTGGGGTGCGATCAGCCTTCGTTGATGTGGTCGACGAAGGTGCCCTGGAGAAGTTCTTGGCCTTCCGCCAGGAACGGCAGTTGCGTTTGGACAACAGGCAACCGGATCTGCACGTCATCCTCAATGAGACGGTCGTGCGCCGGCCGATCGGGGATATGCGCGAGCAGTTGCTGCACCTGCTCAAGGCGTCCGAGTGGCCCTACCTCACGCTGCAGATTCTCCCGTTCGCCGCTGGGCCGCACCCCGGCATGACCAACCCGTTCTCGCTGTTGACCTTGCCGGACGAGCCGTCCCCGAACTTCGTGTACCTGGAGCACGCGGACGGGGCGATCTACCTGGAACGGCCAGCAGACCTCGCGCTGTACGCCAACAACTTCCAGCGCATGTCCGAGCAAGCACTATCACCCGAGGAGACGCGGGCCTTCTTGGCTAGCCTGGTTGACGGCTAGTCAACAGGGAGGTCAAGAGATGAAGCAGGTCAGGTGGCGCAAGAGTTCTTTCAGTGGTGGGAACGGCGGTGAGTGCGTGGAGTTGGCACACACGCTCGCCGAGGTCCGCGACAGCAAGAACCCGTCCGGTCCGACCCTCGTTGGGCGGATCGACTCACTGGTCGCCGCCGTCAAGAATGGAACCCTGGGTCACTGACCCGGGACCGGCCCAGGCCCCCGCCCCCCTCCCGGGGCGGGGGCCCGCCCATCTCCACGACCAGGCGCCCCCATGCCCACCCCCAGCCGTCCTGGCCTCCGTGGTCTGTGCCGCTCCCTCAGCTTCCCCCGTCGCGACGCGACTTCCGCACTAACAGGAGCCCGCCGCCCCGCTGGCCACCTCGTTGCCCCGCGTCAGGTCGCCGCCAGCGTCAGGTACGCCATCCCCAGCACGTCCTGCCACCCCCGCAACCACCACGACCGGTGCTGGTCCGCCCGCGCCACCACCTCCTCCCGCCCCGGCGCGTCCGGGTTGGCCAGCAACCACTTCTCCCACCCCAGCCCGTGCCGCGATTGGAAGTGGTCCCACTCGTCCCGACTCGCCCGCGACAGCGCCAACAGCCGGAACCCGTGCTCCTGCGCCAGGTAGACCAAGTCCGGCAGCGACCGGTACTCCGCCCTCTCGATCGGCATCGCTGCTAGCTGTTCGTCGGTGGGCTCTAGCTCCCAGTACCCCTCACCTAGGAACAGCCGACCTCCCCGCCGCAGCCTCTTGCGCGCCGCCGCCAGCGCGTTGACCGTGTGGTCAACGGGCTCGCCACCCCAGATGTGCGTGGCCCCGTTGACGATCAGGACGTCCGCCTCGCCGTCCCACTTGCTGGCGTCGCCGACCTCCAATGTCACCGGGAGTCCGCGCGCCCCGAGCCGCCCGCGCGCGATCGCGCCTTCATCCGTGTCGATCCCGTGGCCGGTCGCCGTCGTGTCGCTGGCCACGGTCCGCAGCAGCAGTTCCGCCCACCCGCACCCGAGGTCGACCACGTGCTGTCCGCCGAGGTCGCCGAACGACTCGATCGCCGCGGTCGCCCGCGCGTCCGACATCGGTCCGTGGAACACCAGGTCGTTGTGCAGAGGTCCGATCATGCGCGGCACCCTCCCCGGCGGCGTCGCGGACGCGCAACCGGATTCCGGTGAACCATCCGCCCACCCCCACCCGTGTGGTGGGTGGGAACGGAAAGGAGAACGTCGTGGCGATCACGGTGGAGCGAACGGGGAACGCGCTGGTGTTGCGCGAGCCGGGGTCCGACGAGCAGGCGGCGGTGCTGGCGTCCGCGTTGCCCGAGGAACGGCACCGCACCGCGGTCGTCGTCGGCGCGTCGGCCTGGCCCGCGCTGGCCCGCCTCGACCCCTGGCTCGTCGCCGACCTCGACGACCAGGTGGACACCGGGGTGCGTCTGCTGGCCGCGCACGCCTCGACCATGACCGCGGGCGAGGTCTCCCTGGCCCGCCGCCTCGCCGATCGCCTGGGCGTCGAGGTGGTGGCTCCCGACGGTGACCTCTACACCCTGGCTGACGGTCACACCTTCGCGTCCGGCCTCGGCTGGGTAGCCCACGGCGCAGGCTCCGACCGTCGCCCTATAGGCCACCGTTTCCCCGAACCCTGGTGGCAGGGCTACCTTCCCGCGGGCCTCGAACAAATCCCCCTAGGCCTCTGGCTCCGCACCCCCGGCGGTCCCGCCCGCGAAGACGACCCCCTCCGCTGGATCCAGCCCGACCCCGAACGCCCCACCATCGTCGTAGGCGCCCCCGGCGAGCAGCCCCCCACCGCGGCGGCCGTAGTGGAAGCCCTGGACGCCTTCCCCCAAGACATGCGCGGCAAGGTAGTTCTAGCCTGCTACGGCACCGACATCGCCCAAGCCGTCGCCCGCGAACGCGGCACCGCCGTCCGAGCCCTCCACGGCCTCCCCAGCACCCAAGGCCTCGTCCACCTCGACCCCGACGGCCACTTCGCCTGGTACCCCTTCGCCGTCGAGAGCGTCTACCGCCCCGGCTGCGCCCCGGTCCTCGACCGCTGGGTCGCCCCCATGCCGTCGCTGGCCATGTTCGCCCCCGCCCGCTACCGCCTAACCCCCGGCTGGTCCCTCGACGTCCTAGCCCGGGGCCTCCTCGCCCGCCCCGACACCCTCCCGGTCGACCCCACCCTCCTGACCCCGACCGGTCCCACGCCCGAACTCCTCCTGGCCTGCGGCCCCACCATCCCCGCCGCCGTGATCGCGGCCCTCACCGAGGTCCTGGACCAACTGCCGGACTCCACCAAGTCCACCCTCCAGGTCCTCCCCACCACCCCCGGTGCCACCCTCGCCGCCCGCACCCTCACCGCCCACCTGTCCGGCACCCCCCGCCCCACCGCGGCCCCCTGGCCCGAAGACCACACCCAACGAATCTCCGCCACCGACATCTGGGGCGCGACCGCCCTTCCCCGCGTAACCGCCGGTTCCAGCCTCCTAACCCCCGAAACCTTCCCCTGGACCGACGAAGACCCCCTCGACACCCCACCCCCCGTCCTACCCCGCACCACTGGCACCTCACCCACCCCGCCCTCCTCATCCCCCATTGCCACCCCCGCAACCGCCACCTCCTCCTCACCCACCACCACCCCCTCCCCAGTGCCTGGCCGTCTCCTCACGACGCCATCCGCTTCATCAAAGGCACCCGCCGGTGCCCCACCCCTCGCCCCCTCCGACCCGGTGACCGGCGACCGAGGCCCTATCCCCACGCCAGCCTCGCCCGCAGCTGCATCCTCGATCTCACCGAGCGCCTTCCCAACCACGCCCCCTGCCGCCCTGCCTCTCGCCGATCCAGTGATCGGCGACCGAGGCCCTGCCCCCGCCCTGGCCTCGCC
>NZ_JAMTCO010000009.1:152704-482064 GCF_024171925.1 Actinokineospora diospyrosa
CCCGCCCATTCCCATTCCCGCACCAGTCGATGGCGATCGAGACCCTGCCCCAGCGCTGGCCTCGCCTGCGGTCGCTTCCGTCGTGTCGCCCGGTGATGCATCGAGTGCACCTATTGGTGTCCCGCCCATTGCCGTCCCCGCACCAGTCGATGGCGATCGGAGCCTTGTTCCTTCGCTGGCCTCGCCCGCAGTTGCTTCCGTCGTGTCGCCCGCTGATTCATCCAGCGCACCTGTTGGTGCCTCGCCTACGGGCATCCCCGCATCAGCTGGTGGTGATCGGAGCCCTATCTCTGCACTGGCTTCCTCTGCAGTGGGGTCCCCGGCGTCGCTGAGCGGCGTTTCAACCGCGCCCGCTGGTGCCCCGCCCATCACCATCTCCACATCAGCCGACGGCGTTCGGAGCCCTGCCTCGGCCTCGCCCGCTGATGCCGCCGGCGACCCCGTCACGTCGAGTCCAATACCTGTCCCCGCTGGTTCCGTTCGTCCGCCCTTGTCGATCCCGCTCGCTGCTCCCCAGGCGGACCAGTCGGCCCCGACCGCTGATGTCGCTGGCCACCCCGTCGCGCCGAGTTCGACACCTGTCCCTGCTGCCTCGGCTCGTCCGCCTTTGTCGATTCCGCTCGCCGCGTCTCAACTGGACCAGTCGACCTCGAGTTCGTTGTCAGAGCAGCCTGTTCCGGCGACTACCTCGTCGTTGCCGTCAGCTCAACTGGCTCCCACGGCGATCCCGCTGCCCTCGTCGGGCCACGGGCTCCCGACACAGTCCGCGGCCTCTCGGATTCCCGCGTCGCTCCGTCCGACCTCCATTCCGCTAGCCGCGCCGGATCGATCGGCATCGGACGCCCAGTCCGCGGCTTCGGTGCCCGTGGTGCAACAGGGAACCGTCAGTGCACCGGAGCCCAGCCCGGCAGCTGAGCGACCGCTGCCGCTCTCGGTGTCGTCGGTGTCCGTGCCGGTCGCGGTTACCCCCGCGTCCCAGGTACCCACAGCTCCACCCGCGCGCTCTCTCCCGCCCCTTCCCGGCAGCCTCGCCCCGGCAGCCGCACCTCCCACTGCCCGGCCGACCCCGCAGGCCGCTCCGGCGGGCACCCCCGCCGACGCGCGCAGCACCGAGGCACAGCGGCGCGCGGTGCGGACCGCCTTGGGCACTAAGTACGACTCCGCCACCCGCGCAGTCGTCCAGTTGCTTGCGGAGCGCCCTGGCCTGCGGGCTTCCGGTGACCCCGCCGCGTTGTTGACGGAGCTCGCGGTCGTCCGGGTGTTCGCTGAGGAGCCGGGAGCGTACGACGCCGCGTTTCACACGTGTTTGACGGCGGGGTTGCGGCGGTTGCCGACGATGCGTGGGGTCGTGGTCACGGGCTCGCGGCAGGTGAACCACCAGGAAGGCAGCAAGTTCAGGCTGCAAGGCCCCATGCTCGCCGTCGCCGCTGTTGGCGCTGCCGTCCCGGGGGAGACGGAACTGCTCATCTGGACGAACACCGCCCGCCGACTTGAAGGCCTTCTCGACGCCGACCGTCGCAACGACGTGGTCTTGGCCGCTCACACCCCCCTTCGAGTCTTGGCCGTTGAGGACAACCGGCTCCTCTTGGCCGAAGAAGGCGCGCCCACCGAGCGAGCACTCTCCAACCTCCGCGCCGCAGCGACCGCCCGAGCCGCCGTCGACATCCCGCACAACCCCAACGCCGCGCGCTGGTTCGGCGCGCTACCCGCCGCCTGACCGGAGCCCGCCATGCTCGCCACGCACCCCCTCACCTCGGACGCGGTGACCACCGCGCTCCCACACCCCCACGCCGCCCAAAGACCGCGCGCTCCGCACTTGCCCTCTCACCACCCAATCCAGCCCTCCCACTCGGCGGCCGGTCACCCGGCAACCTCCACTCACGACACTCCTCACCGCACCACCTCCACCCCCACCCACCACACGAACATCCAGCGACAGCCGCCCGACCAGCCCGCCATCGCTCTCCAACCACCTCGCCCGGCTTACAAGCGCCACGTCACCGACCACCCGGCCACATCGCACCAGCCTCCCGAGGCAGGCGCCCCGAGCCATGCTCTCGGCCCGACCGCCCAGGCCACCCTCACCCCACAACCGCAAGCCGGTATCAATCCGAAGGCCACCAGTCAGCCAGCCACGTCTTCCCGGCTGGCCAGCTGTGCTTTCGCGCATCAGGCCACCGGCTCGGCGATGCCGTTTGACCCGGCCGAGGCAGGTGCCGCGGGCAAGGCTGTTGGCCGCCGTTACCCGACGAACACTCAGGCTGAGCTCGCCTCGCGCCGTCACCTGGGTATCCAGCAGACCACTGGTGATCCGGTCATGCCTTCTCAGCTGTTTCGCCCTGATGGCGCCCATCAGGCCACCGGCCGCCCGGCCTTGCCGCCTCAGCATTTTGGGGCGGGTGTGCCCAGCCGGGCTGTTGGTCATCCGGGTGCCTCGCGCCCTTGGGGGTTTGCCGAATCCCCGCAGCGGCCCGGGTACCCACTCGTGCCTCGAGTCGGCCACCCACTCGAGGTCACCGATCTCCCGATCACCCCTTTCCAGATCGTGCCTCCACCAACCTCCGCACGGCAAGCACCCGGCCACTCGGCCACGTCCCACCAGGTCCGTCCGGGGCAGGGCATTCCCGCGCACCTGCCACGACAGGCTCCACTCGGCTGGGACCCGCACGTCGACAACCACCAGCGGCTGATCGACTTCCTCGCCGGTGTTGACCCCCAGGAGGTGCCGTCATGGCGAGCAGGTTGACCAATGTCCGTTCGGTTCTCAGCGTCTCGCCCACCGACGCTGACTGTTTCCGGACCGTCAACGACGCCATCGCGGCCGCGGCGGACGGTGACGTGATCGCCGTGCGGCCGGGGATCTACCGGGAGTCGGTCGTCATCGAGCGCGACATCACCCTCTCCGGTGCCGGGTCGGCGGGGGAGGTGCGCATCGAGGCGGTCGGGGCGCCCGCGTTGCACCTGACGGCCGAGCGGGCGACGGTCTCCGGGATCGTGCTCGCGCACAGCGATGGCGAGGCCGCCGTAGATCTCACCGCCGGTTCGTTGCGGATGGACGAGTGCGTGGTGGCAGCGGACTCGGCCGTCGCGGTCGCCGTGCGCGGGGGTGCGGAACTGCGGGCGAGGGACTGCACCGTCAGCAATCCGGGTGGCGCCGGTCTCCTGGTGTTCGACGGTGGCGGCGCGGAGGTGCGGACCACCACCTTCACCGGCATCTCGACCACCGCCGTGGTCGCGCGCACCGGGGGAGCGCCCCGGCTCACCGATTGCGACATCGTCGAGTCCGGTGGCGCCTTCCTCGCCGCCGACAACGCGGGTGGCACGGTGAAGAAGTGCCGCATCGAGCGGATCAACGGTCCCGGCATCGTCGTGGAGGAGAACAGCACCCTCAGCGTCACCGGCACCACCCTGTCCGAAGTGGAGGGTGTGGCCCTCCTGGTCGGCGCGGGCTCGTCGCCGAGCATGTACGACAGCACCATCATCAACGCCCAGGCCCAGGCGATCGTCCTGGTCCAGGGCGCGACGGCGACGATCGAGCGCACCGAGATCCGCGGCGCGCGCGGCCACGGCCTGCACGTCCTCGACTCCTCCCGGGCCGAGCTCACCGAGTGCGCCTTCACCGACTCGGGCCACGACGCCATCCTCGTTGGCGGTACCGGATCCGCCACCCTGACGAAGCTCACCGTCACCGGCGGCACCAACTCCGCGGTCATCGCTGAGGACAACGCAGACGTCGTCATCGCCGAGTCTCGAATCGAGCGAGTCAAGGCCACCGCGCTCATCGCTCGCGGGGCCGCCCGGCTTCGCGTAGACGGTGGCTCCATTAGAGAGTGTGGCACCGGCATCCTCTGGGAAGGGGCGTCCTCCGGGCAGCTCGGAGGCGTCGTGGTCGAACAGAACCTCGGCGACGGCGTCGTGCTCCGCTCCAGCGAACCGATCGAACTGCGTGGCTGCCGCATCGAGCGAAACCGAGGCAAGGACCTGCGCGACGACTCCGGACTTGCCCAGGTGGAAACTCCACAAGAGATCGGGCCACCCAAGGTCGAGACCTCCGACGACCTCAGCACCCTCCTGGAACAGCTCAACAAGCTCGTGGGTCTGGACGGCGTCAAGCGCGAAGTGGAAACCCTGGTGCGACTGCACCAGATGGCAGAGCGCCGCGCGGCCGCGGGCCTGCCGTCACCCCCGCTCGGCAGGCACCTCGTCTTCGCGGGCTCACCGGGTACCGGCAAGACCACCATCGCCCGGCTGTACGGCCGCATCCTCACCGCACTCGGGGTTCTGCGCACCGGCCAGCTCGTCGAGGTGGCCCGAGCCGACCTGGTGGCGGCGGTCGTCGGCGGGACCGCGCTCAAGACCGCTGAGAAGTTCGAGGAAGCACTGGGCGGCGTCCTGTTCATTGATGAGGCCTATTCCCTTTCCGCTGGGTCCGGCGGCACCGGACCGGACTTCGGCCGCGAGGCCATCGACACACTGGTGAAGCTGATGGAGGACCACCGCGATGACGTGGTGGTGATCGTTGCGGGCTACACCAACGACATGCGCACCTTCATGGCCGCCAACCCCGGACTGTCGTCGCGCTTCACCCGCACCATCGAGTTTACCGATTATTCGGCCCCCGAATTGGTGACAATTGTCGAGGGACTCTGCCGGGCTCATGATTACCGTCTGGAGTTTGAGACCCGGGCCGCGGTGCACTCTTACTTCACCAAGCTCCCGCGCGACGCCACTTTCGGGAACGGACGCACCGCACGCAAGGTGTTCGAGGAGATGGTTGGCAGGCAGGCCTACCGCCTCGCGGAAGACGACGAAGCGACTGCCATGGCTCTTACGAGGCTGCTCCCCGAAGACCTAGGACCGTTGCCCGGCAGCGGAATCGGTGCTGGAGCAGGGCGCATAGACCAAGAGCAAGTGGACAGACTCTTGTCGGACCTGCGCGGTTTGGTGGGCCTAGATGACGTCAAGGGCGAAGTCAGCAGCATGGTCGATCTGCTTGACTCGGCAAGACAGCGCCGTGAAGCCAACCTGCCGGTGCCATCGCTAAGCAGGCACCTCATCTTCGCGGGCCCGCCAGGAACCGGTAAGACGACCGTGGCAAGGCTCTATGGCTCAATCCTTGCTGCTATGGGCGTTCTCGCTCAGGGTCAGGTGATCGAGGTGAGTCGCGCCGACCTTGTTGGCGAGTACATCGGCCACACCGCTAAGCGCACCACGGAGTCCTTTGACCGCGCGCGCGGTGGCCTCCTGTTCATCGACGAGGCTTACACGTTGTCCAGCCGTCCCGGTGGCGGGCAGGACTTCGGCCGTGAGGCGATCGACACGCTCGTCAAGCTCATGGAGGACCACCGCGACGAGGTTGTGGTCATCGCCGCGGGCTACGCGGGGGAGATGGCGGGGTTCCTCGCCGCCAACCCCGGCCTGCAGTCGCGGTTCTCCCACCACGTCAACTTCGCCAACTACACCGCCGACGAACTGGTCACCATCGTCAGCCAGCACGCCACCAAGATCGGCTACGAGTGCACCGCCCCTACCGTCGCGGCGCTGCGCAGCCACTTCCTCGCGATCCGCCGCGATGAATCGTTCGGCAACGGACGATATGCGCGCCAGGTCCTCGATGAGGCGGTCACCCGGCACGCCCGCCGTATGCGCGGGATCACCTCGCCGACGATCAGCGATCTGTGCGTCCTGCTCCCGGAGGACATCCCGGCGGCGAGCCAGAGCGGCAAGCCACCCGGGCAGGCGTAGCGCTGGATTGGCCTGCCCATTCGGCGGGTTGTGCGGCCGGGCAAGGGAGTGTGAGCCTTGTCCGGACCGCGCGCCTTCTGCGCGGCAGCGTAGGGGGAGGAATCTCAATGTACGAACAGAAACGGCGTAGACGGCTGTCCCTCGTCTTCGCCTTGATCACGCTCTTATCCGTGTTGAGCCCAACTGCGTCTGGTGCGTCAAACAGCCCAGTACGGTCGCAGGCCAAGGAATCCGCAGTCATCGACGGTAGTTACATCGTGGTGTTCAAGGATGCGCCCGGCCCCAGGTCAGCCACGTCGAACACCGCCGCGACTACGGCATCTCGCTACGGTGCGCAGTTGACTTACACGTATCGACACGCCCTCAACGGTTTCGCGGGCCGCTTCGACGCTGAGACCGCCCGCAAGATCGCCGCTGACCCGGCGGTGGCGTACGTAAGCCAAGATCTCAAGGTCAAAGCCGACGGAACCCAGGTAACGCCACCGTCTTGGGGCCTGGACCGCATAGACCAACGCGATCGTCCATCGGACAACACATACAACTACCCGGCGAACACGGCTTCCAACGTCACCGCGTACATCATCGACGGCGGCATCCGCACCACCCACCAGGACTTCGGTGGACGGGCGACATGGGGCACCAACACCACAGGCGACGGCAACAACACTGACTGCAACGGCCATGGAACACACGTTGCGGGAACAGTCGGAGGTAGCACCTATGGCGTCGCGAAGGCTGTTAAGCTCGTGGCCGTCAAGGTACTGAACTGCGACGGTAACGGTACCTCCGCTAGCTTCATCGCGGGCCTCGACTGGGTGACGGCCAACCACGTGTCCGGGCCCGCAGTCGCCAACGTCAGCCTTGGTGCTTCCGGCACCAACCAGGCATGGGAAGACGCGGTCCGAAACTCCATCAATGACGGCATCGTCTACGCCATCTCCGCGGGCAATGACACCGAGGACGCCTGTAACCACACGCCAGCGCGCACTCCGCAGGCCATCACTGTTGGCGCTACCGACATCAACGACCGCATCGCCGACTTCTCCAACTATGGCACCTGCGTTGACATCCTCGCCCCCGGCGAGGCCATCCTCTCGGCCTACAATGACAGCGACACCGGTAGCGAGTACTTGGACGGCACCTCTATGGCCGCTCCGCATGTAACCGGAGCTGCCGCGCTGCTTGTCGCCGCAGAGCCCACCTTGACGCCTGCACGCGCCGCTGAGGCGCTCCTGCTCGATTCCACTCCCAACAAGGTCACCGCTGGCCGGGTCGGCACGCCCAACCGTCTGCTGGCGACCAACACCGGCAACCGGCCGGGCTACCCGGTTGTGGCGAACCCGGGCTTTCGCGCCGCACGCGTTGGTACCGCCTTCTCACTGACACTCACCGCGGCGGGTGGGACTGGACCGTACAAGTGGACCGCTACTGGTCTGCCTGCCGGCCTGACCATTAACCTCAACACCGGTGCCATTACCGGTACTCCTACGACTGCGGCGACCTCAACCGCTACCGTTACCACTACCGACGCCGCCAACCGGACTCGGGCCACGGCGTTCCAGATCACGGTGACGCCAGCCGCGGGTAGTTGCTCCAGTCCTGGTCAACGGCTGGTGAACCCCGGGTTCGAGAGCGGCTTCGCCCCCTGGAACGGCTACACCAACGTTATCGGTGCGTGGACAGGCGGTGACCGAGGCCCACGCACCGGCACCCGCGCGGCGATCGTCAACGGCAACGGGGTGCAGCACGACGAGATGCTCAACCAGGCCGTCCTGATCCCAGCGGGGTGTGTCCACTCGACACTGTCGTTCTACCTGCGCATCACGACGGAGGAGACCGATCCCGTCCCGTACGACACTGTGAGTATCTGGCTGGGTAACACGATCCTGGCGACTTATAGCAACACCGACGCTGGTGCGTACGCACTCAAGTCGTTCCCCGTGGGTGCCTACGCGGGGCAGGTGCTGGTGTTGACGATCGATGGCTCGGAGGACTTCGCGGCCGCGACCACATACTCCTTCGATGACTTCTCTCTCGTAGCGTCCTAGTGTGCAGAGGGCGGCGCGGGGTCAGCGATGACCTCGCGCCGCCCGTGCGGCCGGTCCTAGGCCCCCGTGCTCAGGATGGTGACCGAGTCGCTGAGCGTATTGGTCACGTAAGCCTCTTTGCCGTCAGGGGAGACGGCTAGTGACCACGGCTCTCGACCGACAGGCACCGTCGCCGTGACCTGGTTGGAGCCGACGTCAATGACCGAAACGGTTCCCGAACCGTTGTTGGCGACGTAGGCATGCTTGCCATCCGGCGCTACCGCTACCGCCATCGGCCGCTCGCCTACGTCAATCGTGTCGGTTACCTTCTGGGACTCCGTGTCCACTACCGACACGGTGTTGTCGTCGAAGTTCGCTGTGTAGATGGTCTTACCGTCCGGCGATACGGCTAACGCCAAGCTGCTCTTGCCGACCCGTACCGAGCCGAGCACTCGATGGCTGTCCAGATCGAGGATGGTGACCTGGTTGAGTTCCACGCTCACGACATAGACCTTGTTGTGGTCCACCACGAGGCCACGGGAGCCCGCCGGAGCCTTCGCGAACGGCGTCGCCACTGTGCCGTCCGTTTCCAGTTCGAGGATCTGGGCAGCTTCCTGGTCAGGGATGAGTAGCCTCTTACCATCAGGTGTCGTGTCCGGGACAAACAAGCCCTTGCCCGCCGGGACCGTCGACACCACCTCATCCTTCGCGGTATCGACGACAGCAACAGCGTTGCCCGGGCTAAGAAGCGTCACGAAGGCCTTGTCGCCGCTGACCACCACGTACTGCGGTGGCGCGGTCATCGGGATCGCTCGGATCACCTTCCGCGTGGAGCGGTCGATCACCGACACCGTGTTGGACACGCTGCTCGGCACATACACCTTCGACCCGGAGACGGCCACGCCACGGGGACGCCGTCCTACCCCGTTGATCGTCCCCGCCACGGTGGGGGAGCCGCTGCTCGCGCCAATGACAGCATCTGCTTGCGCGGCCACGGTCTCGCTGCCGCCACCAGTGAGGAAAGCGATGCCCCCGCCTACAACGGCGGCAGCCGCAACCGCGGCCACCGGGATCAGGAACTTCCGCCGACTGACCTTCGGGCGGGCTGATGGAGAGGGAACACGTACGGGCGTCGGTGCGACCCGCCTAGAGGCGATGGCGGCGGCGCCTAACGCAACGGTGAACTTCGGGTGTAGCCCGGTCCTCACTGGACGGCCGAAGGCGGCGGAGACAACCTGGTCCACCAGCGGGATGCGTGACGATCCACCAGCGAGTAGCACGGCCGCCAAGTCTCGTGGGGTAAGTCCAGCTGACGAGATGGTGCGGTACAGCGCCTCCACTGTTAGGTCTACCGACGGCCGGATCATCTCGTTGAACGCCAGCCGGGTGACTACCACCTCACGATGACCGGACAGCAGTGGCACTCGAACAGTCACGTCCGGCTCGATCGACAACTCTTCCTTGGCGCGCACACAGGCTGCCCGTGTCGCGGCCAGCACTCCGGCCATAGCCGGGTCCGCGGGGTCCGACTCGGTGAGCCCGCCGCCCACGGCTGCGTCCACATGGGCGAACAAGGCCTCGTCGAAATCCATGCCCCCCAGGCGTTCGATGCCCTCGGGGGTACCCACGATCTCCATGCCGTCTTCACGGGCCCGCAGGATGGTCGTGTCGAACGTTCCGCCGCCGAGGTCGTACACAGCGACAAGTTCGCCGACACCCAGTCGCCGCTCGGCCGCGTAGTGCGTGGCGGCCGCCTCAGGCTCAGTCACCAGGACCGCACCGGGTAGACCTGCCAGCCGGGGGACCTCGTCGAAGTGCTCCCGCCGGTACGGCCCCCACACCGCCGGGCACGTCAAGACCACAGATTCAGGGACTGCGCCAATAGTTGCAGTCACCCTCGCCATCACGGACTTCAACTGCGCCGCTAATAGCGCGGCGGGGGAGTAAGGGGCCCCTCCCACGACCAATGGTGTCGGATCACCCAACCGGCGCTTGAATCCGCGCGCCAACCTGTGCGGCTCATTCCGCGCCGCGTCCACCGCCGCGTCACCCGTGAGCAATGTCCCGTCCACCGTGGCGAAAACCGCTGATGGCTCAACGACTCCGGCTCGCCCCAGGGACACCATGGTCGTGGCGATCGGGCCGGAACCGGTCGGACCGATAATGGCGGCTCCGGTGAAGGTGGTGCCGAGGTCGATACCGACGCCGTGGCCCATGGAGTTCTCCCAGTCCGCGCGGGCGATAGCCCTGCTCCGGTAGTTGACTCTATCTTTGCGCGGCGGGGTAGGGATATCCCTACCCGGCTAGAGGGCAACCCCTGTTGCCCGTGGTCGCCCGCGAACCGCAATATTGTCCGATGAACCCGATCACGCGCTGGTGGCGACGGGTCCGCCCGGTGCGACTGCGCCCGGTGGACCCGGTGACCTGCGCGCTGCGCCGGGGGCTGGAACGTGATCTTAACGACGGGCCCGCGCAGCGGGTCGCGGCCTTGTCGGTGGAGCTAGGGTTGCTGTCCGTGGACCTCCCCGACGACCCCGCGTTGGCCGGGCGCATCGACCAACTGCAGGGCTCGCTGGACACCGTCCTGGCGGAGCTGCGCGAGATCGGTGGCGCGTTGTACCCGCCCGTGCTGGCCAGCGACGGGTTCGAACCGGCGCTGCACGCGGTGGCCGAGCGGCACGGCGTCGCCCTCGCCGTCAGCGGCGGCCCGGTGGACCGCGACACCGCGGACGCCGCGTGCCTGGCCGTGGCCGACCACCTGCGGTCGGTTCCCCGCGACACCCGGCTCGACGTGCGGGTCCGGCGCGGACTGGGCTCCGTGTGGGTCGACATCACCGAGGAGCGGCAATGCGGGTAGCCATCGCCGATGACGGTGCCCTGTTCCGGGAGGGCCTGGTCATGCTGCTGCGCGCGGCCGGGCACGAGGTCGTCGGATCCGTCTCCGATGGGGACAAGCTGGTCGCCCTGGTGGCCACGGACCCCGTGGACGTGGCCATCCTCGACATCCGGATGCCCCCTGAGCCCGATGGTGGGCTCGCGACCGCGGAGCGCGTGCGCGCGCTGCGACCGGAGACGGGGTTGTTGTTGCTGTCGCACTACGCCGAGACGCACTACCTGATGCGGGTCCTCGAGATCGGCACCGAAGGCGTCGGCTACCGGCTTAAGGAGAAGGTCGCGGGCGTGCAGGTGCTCGACGACACTCTCACCCGCCTGGCCTCAGGGGAGATCGTGATCGAACCGTCATTGGCCAAGCGCCTGGTGGAACGCCCCGCGGGTGGGGACGGTCCGGTCGGCGCGCTCAGCGAACGCGAACACGACGTGCTCCGGCTCATGGCCGAGGGGCGCACCAACAACGCCATCGCCAAGGAACTGTTCATCTCCGCGAAAGCCGTGGAGAAGCACATCGCGGCAATCTTCACCAAGTTGGACCTACCTGGTGACCCCAGCGTCCACCACCGGAGGGTCCTGGCGGTGCTCGCGTACCTGCGGGCCAGGCGGATCGACGGGTAACGGGGTGGACTACGAGGCGTTAGTCCGTGAACTGGCTGAATCGACCGGTCAGTCCGCGGCGTACTACGCCCCCGACGGCGATGGACTGACCGTTGCCGCTGCCTGGCCCGGCCCGGCTGCCCCTGCTGATCGCGTCGAGTCGATCCCAGGTGTTGTCGAGCGGGTACCGGGTGGGGGAGCGGTGGCGTTGTCCGCCGCGGGTTCGGGTGATCTGCAGCGGTTAGGCCGAACGGCTCACAAGATCGCTCTAGTCGCTGCCGACGAGCGGTTACGTGCCGAACGAGAACGGCTCACTGAGCGGGTCCACGTGCTTGAGGCCGATGCGCGCGCTGCACGCGAACGGCTCGCGGAGGTAAGAGAACTCGAGCGGCGCCGGATCGCTGGTGCGCTCACCGCTGTCACCACTCGCGAGTTCACTGATCTGCGATCCCTACTCGCGGACTTGGACTACGCGGGCAGTGACACCGCCCGTGCCCTTACCGCGTTCCGCACTGCCCTCGACGACGTCATCGACCGCTTTCGTACGGTTGTGCGCGGTGTCCACCCTGCAATGCTGCCCGAACGCGGACCAGTTGCCGCGCTTGAAGAACTCGCGGCAGATCTACCCCGCCCGGTTCGCTTCACTGGTGACCTGGGACGCCGTGTCGGCTGGGAAGTGGAGTCCGGGATCTACCACGCCGCCGCGGCCGTGGTGTCGTTGTTGGCAGAGGGCTCATCCCGCGAACCAGTCGAGGTGGAACTGTCGCGTGTGAACGGTGCTCTGGTATTGACCTTCGCGGACAGCTCCTCAACACTCACCGCCGCCGAGTTGCGATCCACGTTGAAGGACGATGCGGACCGGCTGGCGGCGTTCGGGGGCATCCTCGACACCTGGGTCACGGGTGGACGTGTGGTTGTGCGGATATGGCTACCAGAACGCCTCGACGGATCCGCCGTCGTGGCACCTGCCTCGGCCGAGGGGACTCTCTTAGCGCGGGTCCGGGACTTGGTGACCACGGCGGTGCGAGAGTCGGTAGCCGGTTGGTCGGAGATCGCCGATCGCTTAAACCAGCCGCCCACGGTCGCTCTGGTCGACTCTTCCGGCGCAGTGGAGCTGCTCACCGGATACACCTTCGCCAGCGACGGCGCGGTCACCTGGTACATGCACGGCCGTACCGGGGATGTCACCTTTCACCGCCAAGGCCTACCTCCCGTCACCACCCCAGTTTCGGTAGCGGGACTCACCCGCCCCTCTGACGTTTCCCGCTTAGTGATCCGCTGGCCAGCAGACATCCTGCGCCACATCACTCTCGTCGACATCCCGACCCTGCCGACGGCGGTAACCGGCTACGACGTAGTGGTCCTACCGCAACCCAATCCCACTTTCTTGCGTACCTTCCGCGACAAGGTCGACATCATTGTCGGCACGGACGACCTCGCGACCCTCTTACGCCGCCGCGTCATCGAGCGGGCCGACCTCATCACCGCCCGTTCGGTCCTGGCGGCTGCACGTCGCGCTCCACGCCCAGAGCCTCTGGCCCGCCTCTTAGACCGCATCGAGGCTGACGCTCATGAACTCGCCGAGCTATCTCTGCTGAACGACCTGGAGTCCGGTCACTTAGCCCTTCCCGGTGACCCGATACGCCTCTTAGGCGCCCACGGCCGCGCCCCTCATGCCCGTCTAGGGCTGCCAGCTTCCTCGAACCGCGACGAGATTCACCACGCCGCCGTCACTGCCACCGCCCTCTGGCGTACCCGTGCAGGCAACCCCGCCACCAGCCCTCACCACCGCGACGCCTGCCTGATTCTTGTCCGAACCTGCGAGGGCCTGTCCCTGATCTGAGGGGTCACGACGACGCGGGGATGAATCCTTCGACCGTGGTCCCGTTGCCCAGGGCCGAATCCACCCGGACTGTGCCACCGACATCGGTGAGTCGCGTCGTCAGGTTGACCAGGCCGGTACCGCTGCCGACCGCCTCGAACCCCGGC
The DNA here is from genome assembly GCF_024171925.1 of Actinokineospora diospyrosa. Taxonomy (GTDB): domain Bacteria; phylum Actinomycetota; class Actinomycetes; order Mycobacteriales; family Pseudonocardiaceae; genus Actinokineospora; species Actinokineospora diospyrosa. The sequence continues at coordinate 165,955 of NZ_JAMTCO010000009.1, forward strand.
CCGTCGTCGCGGACGGAGAAGTGCAGACCGTCGGTGGTGGTGTGCACACGGACATCGATGGCGGCGCCGACCGCGTGCTTGTGGGCGTTGTTCACCGCTTCCAGGCACACGAAGTAGACGGCGGTCTCGACTGGCGCGGGATAGCGGGGCAGATCGGCTGCGACTTCCAGGCGCACATCGGTGTGCGGGGCCAATTCGGCCCCCAGCGCTGCCACCAGCCCCTTGGCGAGCGCCGGTGGCAGGATTCCCGCCGCGGTGCGCACGAGGCTCTCCTGGGCCGCGTCAAGCCTGCCGGACAGGGTGCTGATGACCGCGGGGTCGTGCTCGGCGACGGCGACGGCCATGCGCAGGGCCACCAAGTGGTGCTGGGCGCCGTCGTGCAGGTCGCGTTCGATGCGGCGGCGCTCGGTGTCCATCTCGGCGGCGGCCCGCCAGCGGCCGTCGGCCAGGTCGGCGGTGGCCTCGTGGCCGCGGCCGCGCAGGTCGTCGACCGAGCGGGTGAGCCGGATCAGGTCGACCACCGGCGCGAGCACGGCGGCGACCGCGCCCAGCCTGGCCCGGCTCGGCCGCACGCGGAGTTCGGCACCCGGGCAGATCACCGCCCGGAACCCGCTCCCGCCCGCTCCCCACGCGTAGCGGGCACCGTCCAGTCGCAGTTCGCAGCCCTCGGCGCCCAAGGCAAGCCCAACCGCCTCGGCCACGGCTTCCGGGCGGGGATCGCGCTCACCGACGACCGTGGCGACAGCGGCGAGAACGGCATCCACCGCAGGGTCCCCGTGATCACGCCGCGCCACCCCACCACGGTACCTCTCGGGTACCTCAGGCGGGACGGCTGCTCAGCACCGTCGACTGGTCGATCTTCCACTGACCACCTTCGTTAACCAACACGTAACGGTGTACTTCCCTGACGTTCCTGCCATTGGCGAACCGGTAGTCGATCGTGGCCGTCACGGTGTTCTCCCCGGCAGGGGTCACCCCGGAGATCTTCACCCCCTTGATAGAGCCCCAGAAGCGCTGGTAGCCCTCGTACCCGCCCGCCGGGTTCCGCTGGAACTTCTCCGTTAGGCGCGCCCACCCCTGGTCGAGCCCACCCGGCATCAAGGCGTAGTACTCCGTTAGTGCTGCCACCGGGTCGCCCGGCGATTGCACTACCGGGACCTCGGCAGGAGGAACGGTGGTGATGACAGGTGGCTGGGGTGTCGTGGTCGGGGACTGTGCCGTTCCCGAGGGAGTCGTCACCGGCGGAGTGGCCGCGGGGGGAGACGTCTCGGACGCTATCGGGGCAGCAACTCCCGAGCCTTGGCTATCAACCAAAGCAAGGACGGCAACGGTGCCGCCCGCTAGTAGTGCCAACGCCACCAAGACAATCGCCGACCTCTTGCGCCTCGGTGGCTCTACCGGCTCCAACTGCTGTGTCGGAGTGAAGGCAGTCGGAGTGAAGGCAATCGGATCGGCCTCAAAGGTGCTCAACGCATCGCGGACTTCCACCATGGTCGGCCGCGCCGCCGGGTCTTGATCCAGCATCCGAAGAAGCAGGGGTGTTAAGCCGCCCGCTCGCGCTGGGTTTGTGAAGACCCCCGTCGAGACCCGATAGAGCAAGGCGATCGGGTTGTCGTCACGCCCAAACGGCGGCTCACCCTCGACAACGGTGTACAGCGTCGCTCCCAGCGAGAACACATCAGAAGCAAAGGTCGCCACCTCGCCCCTGGCGACCTCTGGAGCTAGGTAGGCCGGGGTGCCTCTAACGGTGGTGGTAGCGGTGGCGGATGAATCGGCGGCAAGGCGAGAGATCCCGAAGTCGGTGATCTTTATGCGGCCGTCCTCGCCTAAGAGCACGTTGGCTGGCTTGACATCTCGGTGAACCACCCCAGCGTCGTGTGCGGCAGCCAAGCCCGACGCGACGGCCGCACCGATACGTGCGGCCTCCTCCGGGGAAAGCGGTCCGGAGGAGGCCAGCACCTCAGCCAAGCTTGTCGACGGCAGGTACTCCATGACAAGGCAGGGGTAACCGTCGTCATCGATGACGTCGAACACGGTGATGGCACCGGGGTGTTGCAGCTTCGCCGCGATCCGGCCTTCTCGCACCGCGAGCGCGCTGACGCGCTCCGCCTCGGGTCCAGGTGGGACCCGCATGCGCTTCACCGCCACCGTGCGGTGCAGGCGTTCGTCGTAGGCCCGCCACACCTCGCCCATGCCGCCTTTACCCAGCGGCTCGACCAGACGGTAGCGGCCGGAAACCTGTCGCCCGGAATCCCGTCGTTCAATCACTCAGGTGGGGTTACCCGCGCGGGGAACAGGTGAAACGGAGGGTTAGAACGGAGGGCTAGTTGTGGGTCATGCCGGGCGTGGAGTTGTGCGTCATGCCGGGGTCGGTGCCCGCCGAGGCCGGGGCGGCGATGACCGCGCCCACGACGAGCGCGACAGCGGCGAGGAGGGCGGCGAAAAGGGAACGCTTGGCGCGCATGGGGTTCTCCGTCGGTCGGCCGTCCGGCCGGTGCGGCCCGGACGGGCTGTGCACGGTGTGGAGCGGACCGATCGTCGCAATGCCACGCCACGGTGACGCCACACCCGCGTCAACGGCCGGTGAATGCGCGCGGAACCCCAGGCGACCACGCTGGGTGAGCGGGCGCTAGGCCATTGGGTTCGACCTTGCCGGGAACGTCTGTTCACCTGCAGTTCATGTTTCTAGGCTGATCCGATGTCCGCACCGCTGGGTCGCGCCCTTCAGCGTCGTCGCCTCGACGCCGCTGTCGACGCTGTGCGCGTCGGGCGGGGCCGTGTGCTGTTGGTCGAAGGTGAACCTGGCATCGGCAAGACGACCCTCGTGCGTGCGGTCACCGCGGCGGCTACGGGGTGCGCTGTCCGTTGGGGCTATGGCGATGAACTTGGCCAAGACTTGCCGCTGCTGCCTGTGCTCGACGCTCTACGGGGGGACGACCCCAGGCTTGAGGCTGCTGACCGGCTGTTGCGGGGTGAGACCGGTGCTGTCGACCCCGTGGCCGCCGCGTCGCGCCACCTGCTCGCGATCATCGCTGACCAGTGCGCTGCCGTCCCCACCGTGATTGTCATCGACGACCTTCAGTGGGCCGATAGGGCTACCGCCACCCTCTGGTGCCACCTAGCGAGACTTGCCCGCGATCTACCCCTGCTCCTCATCGGCATGGCCCGCCGAGTCCCTCGCGGCACCGAGCTGCTGGCGATCCGGCGAGCCGCGGGCCGGTCCGGGATCCTGACCCTTGACCGCCTCGATGACGACGCGGTGAACATGCTCGTCGCCGACCTCGCGGGCGGCACTCCCGGGGCGCGGCTGCTCGCACTGGCTGATGGTGCCGCCGGAAACCCGCTCTACATAACCGAACTCGTTGAAGCACTTCGCCGCTCAGGTTCCATCGCCGCGCAAGAAGGGGAGGCGGAGCTAACCGCGGACCTAGCGCCCGGGTCGCTTGCCGCCGCTATCGCACACCGCCTGGACTTCCTGCCTGAACGAGTCCGTTCGGTCTTAGGTGCCGCCGCTCTGCTAGGTGTCGAGTTCGATCCGGCTGATGTAGCGGCAGTGTTGGGGGAGAGGGTCACCGATCTAGTGAGCGCGTTGGAGGAGGCCCGCGCGGCGGGCGTTCTTCGCGAGTCGGCAGACAGGCTTGCCTTTCGCCATCCGCTGATCCGTTCCGCCATCCACGACGATCTACCCGCCGCCGTCAAGGCTGTTCTGCACCGTGACGCCGCGGTTGCTCTCGCTGGATCCGGTGCGCCGATCCGCCGTGTCGCGAAGCAGTTCCTGCGGGCGGTGGACCTCTCCGGAGCGGCCCGCCTCGACGCGTGGTCCACCGCATGGCTCGCCGACGCCGCATCGGCTCTTATCGCGCAATCCCCGGCTCTCGCTGTGCGCTTACTCGACCGCGCGGTTCGCGACACAGGCGAAGGCGGCCCGCTCGCGGCCCGTCTCGCCGACGCCCGCTATCGCACGGGCGACCCCGCTGGCGCCGAAGAGGTCGCAGCCCGTGCCTTGGCCGCTACAACCGACCCTGATCTGATCATCGACCTCCACTGGACCCTCGCCCAATGCCGTGCATTGACCGGCCGTTCCCGAGAGTCACTCGCCGCTCTAGCGGCGGCGGGCGACCATCTGCCTGACAGGCACAAGGCTCGGCTGTTGGTGCTTACCGCTCGCGCTCACCGTGACCTCGGTGAAGTTGACTTGGCCGGAGTTGTCGCCGCCCGCGCGTTAGAGGCCGCTGAAGACGACCGCTGGACAGTCGGCTGGGCCTTGCACGTCCTGACGGTCGTGTCAGTCATGAGAGGCGACGTCGCCTCCGCTCTGCCGCTGTTCGACCGGGCGCTCGCGGTCACCGGTGCCGACCCGGCGCTTCTCGACCTGCGCCTGCTGCTGCAGATCAATCAAGCTGTGGCACTCGGAGATGTCGACCGCTACCCGGAAGCCATCGCCGCTGCGACGACTGTGCGCACGTTGGCCCAAGACGCGGGTGGCCTGGTCCGACTCGCCCAAGCCCACAGCGCTCTCGGTGAGCTCTTGTTCGACGTCGGCCGCTGGGACGACGCGCTGACCGAAGTGACAGCTCTACCGGACGACGTCAAGGACCCCGGTGTCGCGTGCTGTGACCACGGCATCGCCGCTCTCATCGCCTTCCACCGTGGCGACCCCGAACGCGGCACCGCCCACCTCGCTGCGGCGGCTGAGCCCGCCAAGCACATCGGCAACCGTGTGATCGGGTCTCTAGCCCTCGCTAAAGCTCTCGACCATGAACGGCGAGGTAGGGCTGACCGCGCCCTCGCAGGGCTCTTGAGCTGTCTTTCCGAGACAGCTCAAGAGCTAGAGGAGATGGAAGACCTGCTCCCCGAGACCGTTCGTCTCGCGCTGCTGGTTGGTGACCACACCGCGACCGAGTACGTCGCGGGCTTGGCCGAGAAGTCCAACGAACCCACTGCGCACCGACTAGGGGCGGCAGCGCTATGCCGAGGCCTGATCGACCGTGACCCGCTAGCGCTGTCTCGGGCCGCTGAGCACTACCTCACGGCTGGACGTCTCTTCGCACGCGGCCGCGCGCTTCACGCTGCCGCAATTGCGTGGGCTCAGGCAGGGGACACGGTGTCCGCACGAGCGGCGTTCACAGCCGCCGACGACCTCTATGACACCCTCGGAGCGGCCTGGGATGCGGCAGGACTGCGTTCGGCACTCCATACCCATGGCATCCGTCGCGGCCCCAGGTCTCGCCATCGCGTAGAGCGCACGGGATGGAGCAGCCTCACTCCGGCAGAGTCAACGGTGGCGGAACTGGTAGCGCGCGGACTGACCAACCCCGCGATCGCCGCAAGGTTGGTGCTATCGCCACGAACCGTGGCCACCCACGTCTCCCACATCCTCGCCAAACTGGGCATGGCCTCCCGGACGGAGATCGCCAGGGAGGCCGCCGCTCACTACCGCGAGTCCGGGTGACGCTGTCCGCGCCGACGACTCCACATCGGCACCGCGAACCACCAAATCACAAACCACCCGACGATCCCCGTCGTCAGCCACGTCGCCTGACGCGTGCCCAGCACCACGTCCAGGATCAGAAGCATCGACGCCCCCAATGACAAGACCAGGAAGCCCAACCCGCACAAGGTGAACCACCCTGTCGCTGCCACCAAGTGGCTCTTGAGCCTCCGCCGGAACACAAGCCGGTGGAACGGCGCAGGCGCGATAAGAAGCGCCGTGGCCGCCGCCCCCAACAACAGGGCGATCACGTAGACGGTTCGCTGGAACTCGCTGATCTCAGCGAACCGGGGCGTGAACGCCAACGCCAGCAGGAAGGCCAAGAGGAACTGCACCCCGGTCTGCGCGACTCGGATCTCTTGCAACATCTCTCCGTAGTTGCGCGTCAGGCGCTGGTGCGGGGTCTCGGGATTGTGGATCATCGCGCTCTCCAGGATCACAGGCAGGGTGGTTTGTCCTGGTATCAGCCTGCTCGTCCACCCCGCCCGAGACATCCGTCCACTGACCGACACGGGAACGCCGCGTGACGAACCACCCGGGATCGACACAGCGGCCGCGCGAGGGGCGGGTCGTCCTGCTCGGCGAGGCGAGGTGCTCGCTGATCTGCCTGGGTGAGGCTCGACTGGTCCGTTGCGTCGACTATCAGGCAGCTTGGCCGATTTTCACTACCGCTGACGGTGGTCCTGTGCCACGGTCCGGCTGTGAACAGACGTATGCTTGTGACCAGCGTGCTCGCTTTGACAGGTGTGCTCGCGATGACCACAGCGGCTACGGCAGCGCCAACTCTGACGGTATTGCCCGACCTGACCGGGCAGGCTTACTCCGCCGTGAGTGACGTGAACAACCTCGATGTGGCGGTGGGCGCCTCCGGCGACGGCGACGAGGTTTACCACGCCGTCCGGTGGGCCGCCGATGGGACGATCACCCAGTTGCCCACCCTGCCCGGCGACACGACCAGCGGCGCGACCGCCATCAACCGCCACGGTGTCATCATCGGGGCCTCCGGTACCCGGGCGGTCAAGTGGAACGCCAATGGCACGGTCGTCGAGCTTGCCAAGCCGGTCGGATACACCTCGGTGCGGGCTGCGGCGATCAACAACAGCGGCGTCGTCGTCGGCACGGCTACCACCGACTTCGGCCACTACGCGGCTGTGCGGTGGGCAGCTGACGGTACGCCCACCCTCCTGCCGCAACCGGTCGGTGCGCGCTTCTATAGAGCGGCGGACATCAACAAGGACGGCGTGATCGTGGGCGCGGCCGACTCCGGTTCGACGACGGAGGCCGTGGTCTGGAACATCGATGGCACCATCACCGCGCTGACCCTCCCCGCGGGTGGGAGTGATGGCGCGGCCTCGGGCATCAACGACAACGGAGTTGTCGTCGGTAACGCTACCGTCGGCCCCAACCTCTTCCGCGCCGTGCGGTGGGATGCCTCAGGTGCACCCACCTTCCTGGCCATCCGCTCTGACGCCACCGGTAGTGCCGCCGCTGACCTCAACAACAACGGCGTCGTTGTGGGATACGAGCGGGGATCTGGCTCCTTCTCCTTCCGCGCGGTGAAGTGGAACGCGGCCGGTGTCGTTGTCTCGCTTCCGATCCCGACAGGGTCGTGGAGCAGCCAGGCAACCTCGATCAACAACAAGGGCACGATCGCGGGCGTCTCGCTGAACGACGCGCTCCGCTGGAACAAGCCATAGATAGAAGCCTTGGCGGCGGCCATACGCCGCCGCCAAGGCTTCTAGTGAGCCACTAGTGCTTGCGCGGCAGGATGATCTCCGCCCACACGACCTTGCCGTCGTGGGTCGCGCGGGTTCCCCATCGGGACGCGAAGGACTCGACGATGTGCAGGCCGCGGTGGTGCTCGTCCTCAAGAGCGGCGGGAAGGGTGCGAGGACGGGTAGAGCCGTAGTCGCTCACGTCGATGCTTAGGCGTGTCGTGTCGGCGTGCAGGCGTAGGACAGCAGGCTGGCCGGTGTGCACGATCGCGTTGGTGACCAGTTCGCTGGCGATGGTGACAGCGCGATCTGTCAACGCACTCAAGCCCCAGGCTTCCAGATGCCTAGAGGTGAAGTCCCGCGCTCGCGCCGCAGCGTCAGTGCCGGTCGTAAGGGTAAGCGTGGCGAAGTGGCGGTTGTTGCCCTCGTTGCGTACGTACAGCAAGGCCACGTCATCGGTGTGGGCGCCTGCGGTCAGCTGCGTGATGAGCTCGTCCAACGCGTTCTCATCTTCGGGCAGTTCGCGTATCGCGCTGGCAAGAGACTCGATGCCGTCGTTGAGGTAGCCGTTCCGAGTCTCGACCAGACCATCGGTGTAGAGCACAAGTCGTGCGCCTACCGGGAACTCGATCTGCTGCTGCGCGAAGGTAGTGCCAACACCCAGGGGCATCCCCATCATCTGCCCGATCAAGGAAGGTGTGCCGTCGGGCGATACGTACACCGCAGGCAGGTGACCGGCGCTGGAGAAGGTCAAGGTGTTGTCTGTGGGGTCGTGCACCGCATAGAGGCACGTGATGAAGTCAGCGTCCGGTGTCGCCATCGCCAACTCGGAACTGTTGCGCAGCACCTCTGACGGCGGTAGGTCCAACAGCGCGTACGAGCGCACCGCCGTCCGGATCTGCCCCATCACCGCAGCCGCTGAGACACCTCGGCCCGCGACATCCCCGATGACGAACGCCGTGCGCCCAACCGGCAGTGACACCACGTCGAACCAGTCACCGCCCACCTCGGCGCCGGTAGCGGCAGGCAGGTACCGGGACGAGACACGCAAACCCGGGGTCTGCGGGATTGTCGGCAGCATGCTGCGAGCTAGCTCGGTCGCCATCGTCCGCTGCCTAGCGAACAGTCGCGCGTTGTCCAAGGCGATCGCGCTATAACCGGCGATGCCTTCCGCCAACTGCTCGTGCCGCTCGGTGAACTGTCCCGGCTCGGGATGGCCGAAGAAGAACCCACCCAGAACCTCGCCGGACGACGGAGATATCACCGGCACCGCAAGGTAGCTGCACACCGGCAGGTGACCCTCCGGCATCCCGTGATAGGGCGGGTTGTGCCCGTACCTCGAGTCGTTGGTGATATCGGGGGAGCGGGTGGTGCCGATCCCCTTGAACGTCGGCGCGAACACCTTGGTGTTGCGCGGCATGGGGAACTTCTCGAACGCCGACCGAGGTACGCCTGACAGCGTGAACAACGTGTACGACTCGCCATAGGAGTCGATCAGGTTGTAGAAGAACGCGCCGAACGATGCCCCGGTCGCCTTCGTCGCCGCGTCGGTCGCGTCCTGGACCATGGCGTCGATGTCCAGCTGCGCCGTCAGCCGCCTACCCACCACTTGCAGTGAGTCGACCAGATCGGCCGCGGCCCGCCACTGCTCAACGGCTTCCTCAAGAGCGGTGGCCTGATCCCTAGAGGCCTTCTCGAGCACGGTCAGGTGCTGGCGCAGCGCGTCGCGTTCCGCGGGTAGCCCTGCCCCGTGCGCGAGCAGCCCGACGCGCAGCCCGATCGCGACCGCCTTGAACTGCTCCGCCGTCCCGGCGGGCACCGGCACCCGCGAGTAGAGCACCACCGCGAACGGCGTCCCACCTGGCAGCACGCCCCCGAAACCCAGCACCGAGGCGATCCCGTGCTCGGCCACCAGCGCCTGGTCCCGCACGAACCCGCTGCCCGCGGCGACCGGCACGTGGAACACCCCGTACCCGTCGGCGTCGCCGTGGCCCCCGAGCGTGTCGCCGGGGGTGAGGCCGAACTCCCGGGTCATCGCCGCCATGATCGGCATCGAGTCGAACTCGTCGGCGGGTGGCAGCCCGCGCACCCGTTCGTCGTCGCTGTACGCCCCGACAGCGGCCTCCAGCACCAGGTACCTGGCCCCGGCCAGCACGCCGGGGTGCCCGGTCAGCTCCGCGCCACCGCGGATGGTGAGCAGCCGGACCAGCGGCAGGACCGGCCCGCGCGCGTCGGTGAAGCACTCGTGCAGCCGCTTGACCACCGCGCGCGAGGCCGCGGTGAAGTCGACCGCCAGCTCCGCCAGCCTGCGCAGGTCGGCGGCGGTGCGGACCATGTCGGAGAGACCGAACCGGGTGATGTCGTAGGTCCGCGCGTCGGGCACCCGGTCCGGGCTCACCGCCCCGGTACCTCGTCGGCGATGGTGAACAGCCGGTCGAGCGCGGTCGCCGAGATCGTCGCCGCCACCTGCGGCCGCAACCGGGCCAGCGTCAGCGCCCCGCCCGCGGCGACGGCCGCCTTGTGCAGCCGGACCAGCGCGCTGAGCCCGCTCGAGTCACAGAAGGACACCTCGCCCAGGTCGAGCACCACCGCCCGCCCGCTGCTCACCACGGCATCGGCCGCGCGCAGCAATTCCGGCGTCGTCCCGAAGTCCAGTTGTCCGATCACCGACACCACCGCGGTGGCCGCCTGATCGTCCACCGTGATCGTCAGCAGTGCCGGATCACTCACCCCGGGCTCCTTCCGCTCGCTCGTCGGGTGCAGATCGTAGCCGCGTGTGCCCTAGTCACGCACAAAGCGCTCTATCGCCGGTCAGGCCATTGCCGGGCCTGTTCTGCCGCGCCTGTGATGGCGTCGACCACGGCAGACAGGGGCTGCCTCGCGTCCACGGGTATCGCGCCTAGAGCAGTCACCTGCTGCTGGTACTGAGGACACCAATTGCGCAACCACGTTCGTTGGCCGGAGGCGCGGCCGAAGTCGTGGTCCCGACCGGGGTTGTCCAGGCGGGTCACCATGGTGGTTTCGTCGATCACCAGCAGATAGGCCCGGTCGAATCGGGGCCAGGCCAGGGCGACGTTGTCAGCGTTGCCGCACACATAGCGAATACCAGGCCCATCCACGAGTTCATCCAGGAGTTCCAGGTCCCATGACCAGGTGTGCTCCGAGAACCATGCCGGGTCAGCGTCGTCAGGCAACCACACCGGCTTGCCAGTGCGGTCCAACCACGCTGCCAACACGTTGTCAGCGTCAACTGCGTCTAACCCACGTCGTGTCAGCTCGGCGGCTACCGAGGTCTTGCCCGACCCAGAGCAGCCGGTGACTAGTACGGCTCCCACGTCAGCGTGTCGACCTATAGGCGACCACTGCCACATCGTCGTCGTATCCCGTTGCGGGGCGTAGGTCGTCAAATACTTGGTCGATCACGGTGGCTAGGGGGACGTCGTGGGCGATTCGGTTCGACAGGCTCAGACGCAGCCGGTCAAGACCCGCATCCCAGGGTTCGTCTCGCCGTTCCACCAACCCGTCTGTGTAGAGCAGGACCGTTGAACCCGGTGGTAGCTCTGTCTGCGCGTCCGTCCGGTTTGTGTCCGGTAGTACCGCCAGCGGCACGGACCCAGCTTGGTCCAACACGTGCGTGTCGCCATCCGCGGTGACCACGACCGGCGGCGGATGACCTGCACGGCTGTATCGCAATGTGCCAGTGGCAGGGTCAACAATCCCGCAGAACACCGTTGTGCAGCTTGCCCCGGGCACGTCTTCCGCATAAGAGTCCAGTTGAGACAACGCTTGCGCCGCACTGTCCGCCTGTTGCAGCAATGCCCGGCACGCGCTACGCAACTGGCCCATCACCGCCGCCGCAGCCAGTCCATTTCCCACGCAGTCACCCACCACGATCCCGATGCGCCCCTCCGGTAGCCGGACAACGTCGTACCAGTCGCCGCCGACCTCCAAGGGGACCACAGCGGGCTCGTAGCGCACGGCCAGCCCAGGTGGCAGATCAGTCGGCCCCAAGAGGGCGTGTTGCAGGGTCAGCGCCACCCCGCGTGTCTCATCGAAACTGCGGGCCCGTGCCGTCGCCAACGCCAGGTGCTGGGACATCAGCGCGAACAGGGACCGGTCGGCCGGGTCCGGCGCCGACCACGGCCGCACCACCAGCACGGCGTCCGCCGCGCCGAGTGCCGTGACCAGGGCCAGTCCCGCCTCATCGCGGGCCACGGCCACCGCTCCCGGCCTACGCCGCGTGGCGTCCGCGATGGCCTGCCTCAGGTCGGGTGACCAGTGCTCCCAGGTCACCGCGTCCGGATAGGCCACTACGCGCGGGTCAGGGGAGCCGGTCCGCCACAGCACCACCGCAGCCGACCACGCCCCGAACGCCTCCGCCAACCCGGGTAGCCCGGCGCCGAGCACGCCGTCGACGTCAACCGCCGTCGCCAGCGCCGCGGTGTACCGAGCCAGGGTGGCCTCCCGGTCGGCCGCCGTCACCCGAGCTGTCACGTCACGGACCGTGCCCACTGACATCCGAGCCGCTCCTGTCCGGTCCGGCAGGGTCGCCACCAGCGACGACACCCACACGCGGTGCCCATCCCGGTGCCGGATCGGATAGAGGAACTCGCCCTCCCCTTGGCGCAAGAACTGCTGGTGCACCCGCTCTTGCTTGTGGCGGTCCGGCCCCTCTGACAGCCACGGGTAGGGCCACCGAAACGGCAACCCGCTCACCGGGTGGCCGGTGATCTTCCCGAAGGCCGCGTTCGCCTCGATCACCGTCCCCTCCGCGTCAGCCAGGTAGAACCCTTCCTGAAGCGCCTCAACGAGGGTCTTGCGGAACCTCGCTGCCCGCGTGCGTAGCCGAGCCAGTTCCAGGTTCGAGCGAACCCGCGCCACCAACTCCGCTGGCGAGAACGGCTTAGGTAGGAAATCGTCCGCGCCTGCGTCCAGGGCTTCCACCGCGGCGTCCTCACCAGCGCGTGCCGATAGGAACACAACCGGTAGTTCCGCCGTCATTGGATCGGCGCGCAAGGTGCGCACCAACTCGAAGCCGTCCATTCCGGGCATCATCACGTCGCTAAGCACCAGGTCGGGGGCCTCTTCGGCTATCCGAGCCAAGGCGGAGGTGCCGTCCTCGGCCTGCACAACCTGCCAGGTGGGGCTTAGTAGCGCCGTCACGAACCGCCGCAGATCAGGGTTGTCGTCGACTACCAACACAGTCGGTGCGTCCTTCGGCGCTCGTGCCACCGGCTCCACCGCCGCGTCCGACCAGCGCAGCGCCTCCGTCAGATGCGCAGTCCGCCCCGCGGGGATCGGAACACTCGACTCGGTCGCGGTCTCTCCATAAGGGATACGAACGCGAAAGGCGCTACCCGCGCCGACCTGCGACGTGGCGCCGGTAGACCCGCCGTGCAGCCTCGCCAGCTCGTCGACCAAAGCCAGCCCGATCCCAGCGCCCTCGAACGAGCGCCCACGCCGATCCGTGACTCGATGGAATCGCATGAACACCTGGGGCAACTCGTCCTCGGGTATCCCTACACCGGTGTCGCGCACTACTAGTTCGACGTCATCGCCCAGGTCGACCAGGTCCACCTCGACGTGCCCGGCGAAGGTGTACTTAACCGCGTTCGACAGCAGGTTGAGCACGATCTTCTCCCACATGCCCCGGTCGACCGCGACCATCTGCGGCAGCAAGGGACACCGCAGCACCAGTGATAGCCCTGCCTTGCGCACCGCGGGCGCGAATGAGGTCGCCACCTCTTCGGTCAACGCCGCCAGGTTGGTCCACCTGAGTTCCGGTGTAAGTGCGCCCGCCTCCAACCGCGCCAGATCCAGCAAGTCGTCAACCAGCCTGCGCAACCGCTCCGCGTTGCGCAGCACTACCTCGGCCCGCTTCTGCTGCGCAGGCGCAAGAGGGGTCACCTTGTCGGCTACCGCGTCGGCGGCCTCACCGGCGATCAGCGTCAACGGCGTGCGGAACTCATGGCTGACGTTCGCGAAGAAGTCCGACTTGATCCGGTCCAACTCGGCCAGGTCCGTGATCTGACGCCGTTGCTCCTGGTACGCCCGCGCGTCGGACACCGCCGCCGAGATCTGCCCACCCACCAACACCAGGAAGTCGTGGTAGTCCTCATCGAACTCCCGGTGCTCGGACACCCCCAACACCAGCACCCCGGGCGAATCGCCCCCACTACCTGGCTGCAACGGCACCAGCAGCTCGCGGTTGCCCCGCCGCACCGACTCCCGCGCGTGCCACGCCGCCGCTACCGCCGCGGCCCGTCCCTCGTCCTCGGGCGCCAACCCGCACTCGGCGGCCACCGGTAGCGCCTCGTCCGCCCCGAGCAGGTGGAACCGGGCATAGGCGACCTCCGCGTGGTGCTCGGCCAGTACCCGCGCCGCCGCCGAGCACACCGCCTCGACCGAGTTGTCCGCCGAGCGGGGCAACCCGCCGAGGTCGCGCAGCGCTGCCAGCCTGCGCGCGGCCACCACCCGCGATGTCGTGTCGGTGGTCGTGCTGAACACCCCCGCGATCCGCCCGTCCCCCTCGCGCACCGGGCTGTGCGAGTAGGTCCAGAACGTCTCCTCGGCGAAGCCGCGGCGGTTCATCACCAGCCGGTGGTCGTCCACCCAGGTGCCGGTACCGGTGCGCAGCACCTCGTCGATCTCCGGCCCGATCGTCGGCCAGACCTCCGCGAACACCGCCCGCCCCGAGACGCCGAGGGCGCCGGGGTGCTTGGCGCCCGCCAGCGGCGCGAAGGCGTCGTTGTAGAGCACGGTCAGCTCGTCGCCCCACCACAGCAACATCGGGTGCCGTGATTCCAGCAACAGCCCGACCGCCGTGCGCAGCGCCTCCGACCAGCTCGTGCGCGGCCCCAGCGGCGTCTTCGACCAGTCGACGCGCAGCACCAGCCCGGCCATCTCCCCGGCTACCGGCTCGTCGACGCGCACATCGGTGACCTTGCCCCATCGCCGCGGTGGACGCGACCTCTTCCCCAGGTGAACCGCGTCCGTCAGGATGAACCTGCGGTAACGGATACATTGCCGGTGGCGACTCTTCCGATGACGTGCGTATGGCGTGACCAAGGGGGTATGACGGTGTCGACCGCACCGGACGCTGGGGAGACCGGCATGCCGACCGTCGTGTCCGCTGTGGCCTCGACCCGGGGTGATGTGCTCACGGTGCACATGCCACCCAGGTTGGAGCACCTGGTCACGGTTCGTAACCACGTGCGGGTGTGGCTCGCCGACTTCGGCGTGGCCATCGAGACCGCCCGCAACATCGTCATGGCGACCGACGAGGCCATGACCAACGTCGTCGAGTACCGCTTCCGCGCGGACTCCGCTGCCGGGGTGGTGACGTTGACCGCCCAGGCCAGCTCCAACACCATCGTTGTCACGGTCGCCGACAACGGCCCCTGGCAGTTGCCGACGCAGGGCAACCCCATCAACGGCGGGTTCAACCTCCCCCTCTTGCGTGTCCTCGCCGACGAGGTCCACCTCCACCACCAAGACGGTAGGAGCACCCTCGTCGCGCACTTCCCGCATCGCGGCTGAGCGCACGCGCTCACCCGGCTCGGGGCATCATGGGCGCCATGAGCGTGCTGCGAAACGTCAAACGAGTCGGGTACGGAGCGATGCAGCTGGCCGGTCCAGGCGTCTTCGGGCCGCCCGCCGACCCGGATGCCGCCGTCGCCGTCCTGCGCCGTGCCGTCGAGTTGGGCGTGGACCACATCGACACCTCCGACTACTACGGCCCGTACGTGGTCAACGAGCTGATCGCCCGCGCCCTGCGGCCCTACCCGGCCGACCTGGTGATCGTGACCAAGATCGGCGCCCGCCGTGACGACACCGGCAACTGGCTGCCCGCGCTGGCGCCCGCCGAGCTCCGCTCCGCCGTGCACGACAACCTCACCCGCCTCGGTGTAGAGCGACTCGACGTGGTCAACCTGCGTGTGATGGACGAGTCGCCGCTGGAGGAGTCGTTCGCCGTCCTCGCCGCGCTACGCGAAGAGGGGTTGGTGGGGGAGTTGGGTATCAGCAACGTGACACTCCCTCAGCTCGAGAAGGCGCGCGAGGTCGCGCCGGTCTCTTGCGTCCAGAACCACTACAACGTCACCGAACGCGGCGACGACGCCTTGGTCGATCGGACCAACGAGCTCGGGATCGCTTATGTGCCGTTCTTCCCACTAGGTGGGTTCCAGCCGATCCAGGCTGAAGTGCTGCACACGGTCGCTTCCCGCCATGGCGCTACCGATCGGCAGGTAGCGCTCGCCTGGCTACTGGCTCGTTCGCCGAACATCCTGCTCATCCCGGGCACCAAGACGCTGGCGCACTTGGAGCAGAACCTGGCCGTGGCCGATATCGATCTCACCGCCGAGGACATCGCCGAGCTCGACGCCATCGCGGGCTGATCACGGGGCTGATCACCGGGTTGGGACCGTCGGTGGGGACCGGCATCTGCGTCATCACGTCGTGGTGATTTGTCGGCCCCCGCTGATATCCTGGTTCGGTGACGGGGCAGAAAGCCGACTGGGGCGCCTTCGGGCGGCGTTACCGGACATTCTTCCGCAAGCGGGCCGAGGTGCCTTTCCGCGTCGAGCCCCCCACCGGGGACGGGCGCACGCTGGGTTCGGGTGAGCCGCTCTTCACCTTGATCGCCAACGACAGCAAGGGCATGGCCGCGCTGAACTCCCTGGACCAGGTCCAGGTCGGTCTCGCCTACCTCGAGGGCCACCTCGACATCGAGGGCGACATCCTCACGGCCTTGAAGGTGCGCAAGTTCTTCGGGGACTTCCACCCCCTCTCTTACGCGAACCGGTTCCTGCCCGCCGTCGTGCGCGGTAAGACCGAGCACGACCGCAGGTCCATCACCGCGCATTACGACCGCGACCCCGAGTTCTTCCTGTCCTTCTTGGACGATCGGCACCGCTGCTACACCCAGGGTTCGTTCAAGTCCGACGACGAGCCCATCGAAGACGCCATGACCCGCAAGATGGACATGGCCATCGAGCAGCTGGGCCTCAACCCGGGTGACAAGGTCCTCGAGGTCGGTGGTGGCTGGGGCGCGTTCGTCGAGTACGCGGGCCGCAAGGGCATCGAGGTCACCACGTTGACCCTGTCCGAGCCCTCTGAGCTCTACCTCAAGGAGCTCATCGCCCGCGAGAACCTCCCGTGCCAGGTGCTGCGCCAGCACATCTACAAGTACTCGCCGGGCATCAAATACGACGCGGTCGTCAACATGGGTGTCACTGAGCACTTGCCTGATTACGCGACGTCGTTGCGCAAGTACGAGGAACTGCTCAAGCCCGGTGGACGGGTCTATCTGGACGCCTTGGCCATGCGTGCCAAGCACCGGATGTCCACCTTCATGAGCCGCTATGTCTACCCGGGTGTGTCGAGCCCCCTGCTGCTGCACGACTACCTGCGCCATGTGGCGAAGTCGCCGTTCTCCCTGACCTC
The DNA here is from genome assembly GCF_024171925.1 of Actinokineospora diospyrosa. Lineage (GTDB taxonomy): Bacteria > Actinomycetota > Actinomycetes > Mycobacteriales > Pseudonocardiaceae > Actinokineospora > Actinokineospora diospyrosa. The sequence goes on from NZ_JAMTCO010000009.1 coordinate 182,605, forward strand.
GGTGGACGACGAGCGCCACAACTACTACCTCACCTGCAAGATCTGGGCCGAGAAGCTCGACCGCAACCGCGAGCACGTGATCAAGAACTGGGGCGACCCGCTGTACCGGCACTTCCGGCTGTTCCTCTGGGGCTCCGCCGCGGGCTTCGACAGCGGCCTGGTGCAGGCGTACCGCTGGACTCTGGAGCTGCCCGCGCGCTGATCCGACCGCGCCTGTGGACAACCGCGCCCGCACTGTCGGTGCCCGCCGCTACTCTCTCCGTGCGTGGGGGTTCTTCCTCCACTTCGGACCGGGTTGTGGAGGGGACTGGCTGTGCAGGGAACAGGCGCCGGGGGAACGGCCGCATGAGCACCGACACCGCGCTGCTGGCCGCGGGAGCGGTCCTGCCGGGCGCGAGCGCGGGCGCCGATCGGGACGACCTGCTGGCCAGGCGCTACGAACACCCCGCGCTCGAGGACCGCGTGGTCGTGCGGCTGGTGGCGGGTGTGCTGGCCGAGGCCGAGGACCTCACCGCGGAGTACCTCGGGTTCGCCGCACCGGTGAGCAGTGCTCGAGTCGGCACCGCCCGTCGCGTCGCGCTGGGCTTCCCGGCGTGGGCGCTGGTGCACGACCCGGCCAACGCGCACCACGCGTTGGCCCTGGTCAAGGAGATCGAGCGGCTGGACAGGGTGGCCAAGTCCAAGGCCGGGGCGGCGAAGGACGGGTTCACCGAGCTCGCCGCGATGCTGGGCCGGTCGGCGCCGCACTTCCTCCCGACCTTCTTCGAGGAGGCGGCGCGGATCTTCCTGCGGCACGGCAACGCCAACTACGCCGCCACGATGTTCAGCAAGGCCCGCGAGGCGGAACAGGTCCACGACCTCACGGTTGACCCGGATCGGGTCCGCGCGGTCTTCCTGGAGTTCGCGTTCGCGGGCGTGCTGCCAGCGAAGACGTTGTCCGCTTATGCCAAGGAGCTTGCCCGCCGCTACCCGCCGGTTGAGGCCTACGAACGGTTCCGCACCCTCTGCGTTGAACGCGTCAAGGGCGGGCTGCCCCCGCACGCCGGGATGCCCGAGGACCTCCGCCGCCTGGTCAAAGCGGCCAAACTCGATGCCCGAGTCGAGGACGAACAGGTGCTCCGGGCCATCCTGGACACCTCTGCCGTCGCCCACGCGGCGGCCGGGTTCTGGAAGTCCTATCGCGACGCCTTGATCGCACTGGCCGAGACCGACCCCGAGGCCAGGTCCCGGTTGCTGGTTCTCGTGCCGCGCAGGCACGGCACCCTGGAACCGTGGCTGGACATCATCACCACCGGTGGCGCGACCGCCCTGCTCACCGGCAGTCCCGAACCGACGGCCCCGGCCACTCTGACTCCGCCCACTCTGACTCCGCCCGCCCCGACCCCGCCCACTCTGACCCCGCCCGCCCCAGCCCCGCCCACCCCGGCCCGCTGGCTCAGCGAGGTCATCGCGGCCCGGTGGGCCGACTGGCGGACACCGGAGCGCACCCCGGCCCTGCTCGACCTGGTCGAGACGATGGCCGAGCGGCTGGTCGCCGACGGCGAGCCCGTCTCCGTGGTCGCCCGTCGTGACGACGTCGAACTGGACCTGCTCGACTTGCTCCTGGCCAACGGGGTACCGGTCACCACCGGTGAGGTCCCCTTGGACATGAACCTCCGGGCCTGGTTGTCCGACAACACCCCAGGTCGACGCGACCTGACCGCGGTGGCGGGCAGCGCCCTCGCCGAACGCCTGGGCGCGGAGGTCTTCAGCTACCTGCGGATCCAGTCGCGCGGCGGTGTTGCCGATGCCGCCTTGCTACGCGGTGCCCTGGAGGTACCCGGGTTGCGGGCAGCGCTGAAGGACTGGATCACCGTCCGGGCCGCCAGCCCCGGTCGGACGGTCATCGCTCTTGGCGCCACCTTGCGCGAGCTGGCCGTGCTGGGCATTCCTGAAGCCTTCGTCGACGCTCCCGAGGCCGCTGACTCCCTGGCCGCGGTCGACGTCGAGAGCGCCCTCCAGCACACGCTGCGGGCGGGGCTGCTCGATGAAATCGGGTGGGACGCGCTGGACCAGGCCGTGGTCACGTTCCCGATCGACAAGGACGGCAAGCGCGCGGTCGAGGTCGTCGGCGAGGGCTGGCCCGCGTTGGTGTTGGGCCGCGAAAGCCGCATCGTCGTCGCAGGGCCGGACGGTGTCCTCGCTGAACACTTGGCGCAGATCCCGGCCGAGGCCCGTGCGACGTGGCACTCCGCGATCAAGGCGGCGTGGTTCGACAGCGCACTCATCACTTATTGGCACGGACCCGAGAAGAACCTGGCCTACTGGAGTGACGATCCGCGAAAGCACTTCACCCCTGGCGAGCTGAGCGCGTGGGGTACCCATGCGATCACTCCCTCGGTTGCCCTGCCTGGTGGCGGTAGGTTCACCGGCAAGCGGGCGATTCACCCTGGCGACACGCATCTCTCCGAGCCACGAATGACCTATGGCGACGGAGCTACCGTGTGGTGCGCCCGGTGGGGCAATGGGTGGGAGTGGTTCCAGGTGGACCCGACCACCGGTGTGGCAGGCCGGGCCAGCCTTCCCGCCTTCCTCGACGACTTCACCGCTGATGGTGCTCAGCTGGAGCTTGTCCAGTGCGATCTGCGGCCGACGGCACCGGGTACCGAGTCCAGCCCTCTTGGCGCTGCTGGTGGCCTGCACGGGTGGCGGCTGCGCAGAGAGCAAGACGGGTCCTGGACCGGGGAAGGGATCGACGGTCGGCGCGTCCGCTCCACCAGCGCCGTCAGCGGCTTGCTTGAGGTACCGGGCGGCAGACTCGCCGTGGTGCGCAGCCACCGGGTCATGACCGTCCACGACGCGGATGACACCCCCGTGGCCACTGTCCTCGAAGGGGACAACCACCCCGACTACGCCGCCGGAACCCCCATGGTGGTCCCGTTCCTGTGGTGGCACCTGTTGCGTCCGCGGGACACAGTGGGTTCGGCCGCGCTACGCGGGGCGACTATCGACGCCGTGCGCATCATGCTGGCGGCCGCGGTGGCAGAAATCGAAGCCGATACCGCGCCCGACAACCAGACCGCCTATAGCGACATCATGGCGGACAAGCGCGACACCGTTGCCACGGCCGTTCTCAGGGCCCTACCCGGCCTCAGCCACCCCGCGCTGCTCGCGGGGGTTGTCGGTGTGGTTCGCGCCGCCGCGCGGCACCAGGTCGGGCTACGCGCCTTCGCCGACCTCGCCGTCAGGGCGAAGGAGCTCGGTGACTGGCTCGGCGACACCGCCCCCGTAGTGACTGACCACGACGTCAACACCGCGCTCAACTGGTTCGGCCACTTCAACGGCGGTCGTCAGACCGGGGCAGCGGCCACTCTGCCTGTTGTCATCGATGCGCTGCGCGCCGCTGCGGCACGGCCCACCCCGGTTGCTGAGGGCCTGCCGGAGCTCACCAGTACCGCGTGGCTCACGCTGCTGCCGCACCTCGGCGCCTTGGCACACCGAGCGGCCTCCCCGCTGGCGGCCGAGGACGAGCGGTCCGCGCTGGGGCACGTCCTGCGGTGGACCGCCGACAGCACCATCCTCGACCAACCGGGCCAGTGGCGGACACTCGCGATCAAGGTGCCGGACAACGACTCCTTCACCCGGCACAGCGTGATCCCGGTGGCAGGCGGATTCCTGAACGTGGTCGAAGGCGGCTGGTACGGCAGGCACGCGACCGGGATCCAGTTCACGGCGAACCCGGGCAGCTTCGCGATGCCGTCGGGCTGGACCGTCGAGCGGGAAGAGGTGGTGCCCACGACCCTGGACCGTGGTTGGATCCACCGCTTCCTCGACAACCTCGCCACCCATGGGCCGTTGCCGTGGCGCGAAGAAGCGGTCGCGGAGCTCGTCGAAGCCACCGGGATGGGCACAGCCGAGGCCGCCTACCTGCTCGCGGGGATGCCCGGCGTCACCAATTGGGGAAAGACCTTCCTCAGTACCCAGGACCGCGCTCTGCTCGGGCTGTCCGCGCCAGCGGCGAACGCGGCGCGGGAGCGGATGAAGGGCCTCAAGGACGACGTGCGCGGGCGGCTGCTGGCGGCGCTGGCTCCCGTGGACCCCGACGACCTGTGGACCACCGGCCCGGACGTCGCCGCCGCGGCCCGCGTGTGGAACGAGGTGTTCGGCCGGTCACGCCCGGTGGACGACGCCATCCTGGTGGAGGCGGCCAAGCTGCTCGTGCAGAGCCCGGTCGAGCACGTCGTCGGCTTGCTCAACCCAGCCGGGGCCCGTGTCCTCACCACCGACGCGGTGATGCGGCACAACGGACGGCACCTGGTGAGTCAGAACCCGGACGGGTTCACGCTCAACGACCTGGACGCCATCCCGCGGGTGCTGCTCTGGTTGGCGCAGCGCCTCCCGGCGGGGTCGGCGCACCGCGCCACCCTGCCCGAAGCCCTGGCCCTGGCCAGGCAACGCGCGGCGCACCCGGATTTCGGGATCACCTTCAGCAGCCTGGTCGGTGCGGCAGAGGTGCAGGCGTTGCTGGGGGTGGACCTGCCCGAGCCCGACGCCACCGCCAGCGTCCGCGAGTGGCTGGACGTCCATGGCAGCAGGCACACGATCTACTTCACGGTGTGGCCGGGCCGGGTCGGCCCACAAGACCGGGAACTCCTGGTGGCCATTGCCGAGATCTCCACCTCTCGTGACTTCCTCGCGGTGTGGGACCTCCTTGCCAGCGACGGTCTCGCCGCCGCGTGCGCGGTGCCGCCGCAAGGCGGACCGGACGCCTACTTCCAGGACCCCACGTTCTCCGTGCCACACTTGGTGAACCAGGTTGTGGAACGCCACAACCTGGACCCGGACGCCGCCGCCATCTACCTGCAACTGTTGGCGTTACCTGACCCGACAGACGCCAATGTGGCCCGCTGGACCGGGTGGAAGCCTGCCCGGCTGCGTAAGGCGCGGACGGCGCTCGCTGAGACCGACCTCGTGCTCACCGCCAAACGCGCCCGCGCGGGCCGTTCGCTGTTCCTGCCCGGCGGGTGGCTCGCTCTGCCCACACCCCACGTACCTTTGGAGACCTGGAAAGCCCCCATGTTCGGTTTCACTGACATCCCCACCCGCGTGATCGCCGCGCGAGAACCGATCACCGACCTGTTCACCCGCGCCTGGCAACGGGTGCTCGACGACGACGCCCCCGCGTACGAGGAAATCCGTACTGGGCGGCGCCGATGAGCAGGCAAGTGGATCCCGCCGAGGACGCCTACCGCGACGAGTTGGCGTTCCTCGCCGCTTATGACGACGGCCGCAAACCCCCGGGTTGGCTGCTCACCCCACGCGCCGCTGTCACCTTCATCATGGGCAGCGATCCGCTAACCCTGCCCACGCCCGTTGACGGGCTCCCCGCGCGACTGGCGATCAGCCAGAAGTTCGTCGGCGAGCGCGCGCTGGTGGAACGCGCCGTGATCACCTTGGCGGGCGAGCGCGGCCTGTTGCTGGTCGGTGAGCCGGGCACGGCCAAGTCGATGCTGTCGGAGTTGTTGGCGGCGGCGGTGTCCGGAACCAGCCAGCTGGTAGTGCAAGGGACCGCGGGGACCACTGAGGACCAGTTGCGCTACGGCTGGAACTACGCCCTGCTCCTCGCGGAGGGGCCCAGCCCGCGTGCGTTGGTTCCCTCTCCGGTCTTCACCGCCATGCGCGGTGGTGGTGTCGTGCGGGTCGAAGAGATCACCCGGTGTCTGCCGGAGGTGCAAGACGCGTTGGTATCGATTCTGTCGGATCGACGCATCGCCGTACCTGAGCTGTCGGGTACTGATGACGCCACCGTGCACGCGGCTCCCGGCTTCACCGTGATCGCCACCGCGAACCTGCGCGACCGGGGGGTGTCGGAGATGTCAGCGGCTCTCAAACGCCGCTTCAACTTCGAGGCCGTCGGCCCCATCGGCGACTTGACGGCCGAGATCGCGCTGGTGCGGAGGCAGGCCACGACAGCCCTCGACCGGGTCAACGCGCCGTTCGCGATCGACGACGTCGTGCTGGAGGCCTTGGTGACCGCGTTCCGCGACCTGCGCGCGGGGACCTCGGTGGAGGGCTGGGCGGTCGAGCGCCCCAGCACGGTCATGAGCACCGCCGAGGCCGTCTCGGTCGCCACCTCACTCGGCCTGGCCAACGCCTACTTCGCGGGCGACCGCGACCCGTTGTCGCTGCTGCCCGGCCACCTGCTGGGGGTCGTCCGCAAGGACGATCCCGCCGACGCCGCCCGACTCCTCGCCTACTGGGACGGCGCGGTGCGCCGCCGCGCCGAGTCCGGCACCCACACCTGGCGCCGCCTCTGGGACCTGCGCGATGTCCTCGACCACTGACCTGGCGACGACCACTGACCTGGCGACGCTCGACGAGCTCGTGACCCACCGCGCGCCGTTCCTGATCGGCGTGCGGCACCACTCGCCCGCGGTCGCCGCCGTGGTGCCCGCGTTGTTGGCGGCGGCCGAGCCGGAGGTCGTGCTGATCGAACTGCCGGAGGAACTGGGGGAGTGGCTTCCCCATCTGGCCGACCCCGGGTTGGTGGCCCCGGTTGCGTTGTCAGGCGCCGATCGCGAAGGCGGCGGTCTCGCCTTCTACCCGTTCGCCGACTTCTCACCGGAGTTGGCGGCGATCCGGTGGGCTCACCAAGCAGGCGTGGAGGTGAGGACCTGCGATCTCCCGCTGTCACGCCACGGCAGCGGCTACCGGCAACGCCAGGCCCAGGCAACGCCGCTGTCCGATGCCCTGCGGGACAAGGCAACCGGCCGCGGGGGCGACGACCTGTGGGACCGGCTCGTCGAGGCTGCCGCACCTGGACAGACCCCGGAGGCGGTCCGGCGGGCTGCGCTCTACGTCGGGTGGGCCATGCGCGCTGACGGCACTGTCGACCCGTTCGACACGCGTCGTGAGGCATGGATGCGTCAGGTCATCGCGGAAACCGACGGGCGGCGCTGCGCGGCTGTGATCGGCTCTTACCACGCTGCCGGGTTGCTGCGCGGTGCCGAGATCTCCCAAGAGCCCGCCAGCGCGCGTGAGACCATCACGTCATTGGTGCCTTACACCTTTGCCATGCTCGATGAGCGTTCCGGTTACCCGGCAGGCATTCGCGACCCGGAGTGGCAGCAGGCAGTTCTATCGGCCGCTGGTGATCCTGCCGAGGTCGAGGCGGCCGCAGCGAACGTGATTGTGCGAATCTGTTCCAGGGTAAGAGAACTGGGGCACCCCGCTGGTCCCGCCGAGGCGCGCGAGGCACTGCGCCTAGCGGTCGACCTTGCCCGGCTGCGCGGGCTTCCGGCGCCGGGCCGCAGCGAGGTAGTCGAAGCCATGCAAACGGTGCTCACTCACGCGGAGCCTCTAGGGCGCGGTCGGGTTGTCGCCAAGGCAGCCGGAGATGTCTTGGTTGGGCGGCGCACCGGAGGGCTCGCGCCAGGCACACCCCGCTCCGGCCTGGCACCGTCGGTGGAGGCACTGCTCACCCAGTTGCGGCTACCCGGCCCGTCAGACCGCGACCCTGCCGACTTGCGGCTAGACCCGCTGCGCTCCGAACGGGACGCGCGCCGCGAAGTCACCTTGCACAGACTCGCACTGCTGGGCGTCCCCTACGGAGAACCGACCGCCACCACCGGAGTCGGCGGCGCGGACGCCCTCACCACCCGTTGGCGGGCCACGTGGACCCCGGCCACCGCGGCGACCCTCCCCGTCGCCGGGCTGTGGGGTCCGACGCTGCCTCTTGCCGCTGCCGGACGGCTGAGGGCCAGGCGAGCCGATCGCGACGGTCACACCGCCCGAGATGTCGTCACGGACCTCGCCGACGCCGCCCGCTGCGGACTCGACGAGCTCCTCGCCGACGTCCTCGCCGACGCCGCCATCGTCCTCCCCGCCACGGCAACCCTGCCTGACCTGCTCGCCGCGCTCGACCAGCTCGACCGCCTCCGCGCGGGTCACTCGCCCGGCGTCACCGGCGACCCGGTCCCGCCGGACCTGGCGCGTGAGCTGGAGACCGCCGCCGTGGCACAACTCGACGGCCTAGCGGGCTCGCAATCCCCGGCCGACGCCCGATCCTTGGTCGAACTCGGCCAACGCCACGACGCCCACGGCACGGGCCTTCGCCTCGGCGCCGCTCTACGCGGCCTGACCGACCATGGCGCCCCGCTCATCGCCGGTGCCGCAGGCGCGACCCGGGTCTTGCTCGGCCTCCTCCCGCCGCAAGACCTGGGCGAACGGGCCGCCTCCCTGGTCGACACCGCCTCCTCCACGTCAGGCCGCGACACCCTGCGGGGATTCCTCACCGGTGTCCTCGCCGCGGCGGAACCGCTCTTGGAGACACCGGAAGCCCTGACGCCGCTGCTCGACCGCGTCGCCACGCTCACCGACCGCCAGTTCCTCGACCGCCTCCCGGCCCTGCGCGCCGCGTTCGCCACCGTGGGCCCCACCCCTCGACAGCGCATCACCGCCGTCGTCGAGCAGCACACCGGCGCTCGGATCGACACCGCGCATGACCCCGTGCTGCTGGCTCGGTGGATCCGGGCCGAACAGGCCGCCCTCGCCATCGTCGGCGCGCACGGCCTCCAGCCGGGCAGGCAGGCCGCGCCAACCCCGGCCGAGCCCGAGGCAGCACCGCAGCAAGGTGACATCACGCCCACGACCCGGTGGCGGCTGGTGCTGGGGTCGCGTGACGAGCAGACCGACGGCGCCAGCAGGCGGTACGCGGCCGCGCTGGACGAGCTGTACGGCGGGGGCAGCGGAGAGGGCGCGGACCGGCACGGTGTCGGAGCGGGCCGGGGCACGCCGTTCCCGAGCGCCCGCGAGTGGTCGATCGAGCTGGGCGAGTTGTTCGGCGAGCGCGTCCGAGAGGAGGTCCTGGCCGCGGCGGTCGAGAGCGGTCGCGTGGAGGCGGCCCTGCACCTCGACCCCGACGCCGTGCGCCCGTCGGTCGAACTGCTGCGGGATGTGTTGTCCCTGGCCGGTGGCCTGCCGGAGGCGACCCTCGCGCGGCTGCGGCCCCTGGTCGCGCGGCTGGTGCGGGAACTGGCCGCGCAGCTCGCCGTCCGGCTGCGGCCCGCGCTGACCGGGATCCAGCTCCCCGTGCCCAGCAGACGCCCCGGCGGTGGCCTCGACCTGCACCGGACCGTGCGCGCGAACCTGGCCACCGCCCGGCGCGGCGCCGACGGTCGCGTGCAGGTCCTGCCGGACAAGCCGGTCTTCCGCACCCGTGCCCGCCGCACCAGCGACTGGCGACTTGTCCTCGTGGTCGACGTGTCCGGCTCGATGGAGGCCTCGACGGTCTGGTCGGCGCTCACCGCGGCCGTGTTCGCGGGCATCCCCTCGCTGACCACCCACTTCCTCGCGTTCTCCACCGAGGTCATCGACCTGACCGAGCACGTGGCCGACCCGCTCGCCCTGCTGGTCGAGGTCCAGGTCGGCGGCGGGACCGACATCGCGGGCGCGCTTCGCCACGCCCGCACCTTGGTGACCGTGCCCGAACGCACGATGGTGGTGGTTGTGAGCGACTTCGAGGAAGGCGGACCTATCGGCCCCCTCTTGGCGCAAGTCAAGGAGTTGGTCACGGCAGGGGTAACCGTCCTTGGTTGTGCCAGCCTCGATGACACCGGTACTGCCCGCTACTCGGCTGCCATCGCCGGAGGGCTTGTTGCCGCCGGGATGCCTGTGGCGGCGTTGAGCCCGCTGGAGTTGGCGCGCTGGGTAGGGGAGAAGGTGCGCGGATGACCCTCCCACCGGTGGCACCGGAAGTGGTGCCGGAAGTCCTGGACGCCCTGCCGCCACGATTGCGCAAGCGGATCGACGGCGCTCTCGACCGGGCGGGCACTTGGCAGGTCGAGAACACCGACACGGGTGCGCGGGCGGTGCTCGACGCCGACACGACCTTGACCTGGACACTCCACAGTGGAGTTCTGACGGTCGCCGATGGCCTGGTGTGCAGCTGTTTGCTGGCGCCCAAGTGTCTCCATCGCGCGATAGCTGTCGCCGCGGCCGAGGTGGGCGAGACATCGGTGGTGGTCGAGGAAGTACCAGTGGTCGAAGGTGACCCAGTTCGTGAAGACGAACGTGCGGCCGCAGGAGCACTGTGGGCCGCCTGCGCGGAGGTCTTGCGGGTCGGGGCGACCGCAAGTGGTGCCGTCGTGCGCGGTGAGGTGCTGCGGGCCGTGCACAGTGCCCGGGTCGTGGGACTGCACCGCGCGGCGGCCGGTGGGGTCCGGGTCGCGACCGGGCTCGCCGAGGCGAAGGCAGGGGCGTCGTCTTTCGACCGGGAGACCTTGGCTGATGACCTCGTCGAGGTGATGCTGCTGTGCCACGACCTCCAGACCGGAGTGGGTGACCCGACGTCGCTGAGGGGGACCGCGCGCCGCGAGTACCGACCGGTCGGGTCGCTCCGGTTGCACGGTCTGTGCACGGAAGCTGTCCTCTCCGATACGGGATATGCCGGTGCCGTCACCTACCTGGTGGCCGCGGATAGAACACTGTGGACGGTCAACGCGGTCCTCCCCGGCGGCGAGGACCGGGTCATGGCCGCGGCGAACGGGCCGGTCGCGATGGGGGAGACGGGCCTGACGCACCGAGAACTCGGCCGTGCGGGACTCATGCTCACCGGTGCCACCGCATCCGAGGACCGCAGGTTGGGCGCGGGCAGCGGTGTCCGCGCTGTCGCCGCCACCGGAGCGGGGTGGGACGCGTCCCCCATCGCCGACTTGTGGGATGAGCCGCTGGCTGACCAACTCACCCGCGCGGACGGTCTCTTGTTCCTATCGGGAGCCGTGAGCGGCCCGACCTCGACCGCCCTCCGCATGAGCCTGAACACCGGTGACATCAACCTTCTAGGCGCTACCGACGCGGCGCGCGACAACCTCCGCCTCCTCGGCGAGCGCCCGGGGATGCCCATGCGCGTGGTCGCCCGGCTGGTGCCCGACCAGCCCGCGACCGCGGTCGCCATTGCCGTGCTGGCCCCACTCAACCGGCCCGGCCACGTCGACCTCACCCTCGATCGCCTGCAACGAGCCCACCTCCCCGCGGGTGAACCCAGCCCTCCGCTGCCCACCCCGCGTCCCGAACCGACCCCGTCCAGCCTGATCGCCAGCGTCGTCCAGCGAGTGGTCATCGGTGGCCGTGCCGTCGCTGCCTTGCCTTCCACCGCCCGCGACGCGGGAACCCTGGCCCGGTTGGGACTCGCCGCCACCGCGGGGCTGCTCGGCGACCTGGCCTCGACCGCCCGCGACCGCGAGCGCGACGCCTTCGGCCGGGTTGTCCCGGACCGCACCGACGCCTTCCCGGTCGCGTGGTTGACCGCCGCCGTCCACAGCAGGGAGTTCGCCCGGGCCGAGGTCCGACTCAGCTGGCCATTACCCGACGGCCAGGAAGATGAGGACACCGACGAGGGCTAGGCCGCCTGCGATGGCGGCCGCGACGAGCGACCAGACCACGGCCAGGCCGAACCGCCAGTCGTCGTCGCGAACCGCCAAGCGGACGAGGTAGCCGCCGAACCCGACAAGTGTCGCCACAGCGCCGGTGATGAACACGAACCCGACCGCGGCGATGCCCTCGCTCGGTACGAACACCTGGTCGCCGACGCGGCGGACGGTCAGCCGGGCGCCCTCTTGGTGCGTCTCCCGCGCCGGGGCGAGCACCGACTTGCCCGCGGGCTGGCTGCTGCCCTCGGGGTAGAACACGCCCGTGCACTGGTGCACGTCGCCGTCGGGTGTCGAGCGGCTCGTGCACCCGGCGACCTCGAACACGCCCGGCTCGCCCTTGTACCCGGAGTCGGTCCTGACCCCGCCCCAAACCAGCACGAACAGGACAACCGCGGTGGCCACCAACACCACCGCTGCCACCACCCGCGTCACCCTCAGCACCGTGGCCTCCCCGCTTCTCGAACCGGGAGTATGGCTCACCCGACGAGGTAGAGGACCACCGCCAGCACCAACACCGGCACACCGACCCCGAGCGCGGTGGCGAATCCCCGTCCCAGCGCCTCCCAGGTGCGCCACGGCTGCCGCCGCACCGCCTGCAGCCCGATCGACACCGCGAACACCACCAGCGCGACGACGCAGATCAGCAGCGCGCTCAGCAGCAGCACCAGCCGCCACACCTCGCGCTGGTTCGCCAGGGTGCCCTCGCGGTACACCGTGACGTGCTGCCCCTCGCCGATGCCGTGCGCGTCGGCGACGCTGACCCTGGTCACCGGCGCCAGCGCCCCGTCCGGGGTGAACTGGCCCCGGCAGCCGCGCGGCCCCGACTCGACCTCGTGCGCGCACTCGTCGACCGCCACCGTGCCGCGCTCCCCGGTGAACCCCGACATCACCAGCGCGCGGGGACCGAACAGCAGCACCAGCCCCACGGCGAGCCCGGCGACCACGACGGCCACCACAGCCTGGGCCAGTCGCCGTCGCCGCCGGTGTGTCATGCCTCCATGGTTACCACGCCGCACCGACGAAACCGGCGGATCGGCGGAAGATCAGGGCCGCGGCACCGGGGTTGGACAAGATCACACCGCGCTGGGCAGGCCCCGAACCCGGCCCACCGGGCGGCCGCGCGGGCGGGTCTGCCGGTGGACAACCCGGCTCGGGGTGGAAGTGTTGCCGCCCAACGAGGTGCTGGCCCCTCTCCGGGCACGAGGAGAGGGGCCAGCACCGGTGTTCGGGTTACGGCAGGGCGTTGAGGAACGGCCGGTGCGCGTTCTGGAATTCCCAGTTGTAGTACCGGTCCCAGTTGATCGACCAGGTCATCAGCCCGCGCAGGTTCGGCGAGGTCCCGCCGCGCAGGGTGTAGCTCCCGCAGCTCTGCCCCTTGACCAGGCAGGTCAACGCCTGCTGGACGGCGGCGGGCGCGGTGTGCCCGCCACCGGCGCTGACCGCGGCGGGAACGCCGAAGCCGAGCTGGTCGTCGCGCAGGCCGGGGAAGGTGAACCCGGTGTTGGCCACCGGGAACCCGGCCTTGAGCATGTCGGTCATGGCGATGTGGAAGTCCGCGTTGCCCATCGAGTGCCACTGGTTGTCCAGACCGGTGACCGAGCCGGAGTTGTAGTCCTGCACGTGCAGCACGGTCAGCGCGTCGCGCATCGCGTGGATGACCGGCAGGTACGACCCGGTGCGGTTGTCCCCGGCGCTGGTGCCGCCGTAGAACTGGTAGCCGACCTGGACGAAGAACGTCTCCGGCGCCATGGTCAGCACGAACTTGGCGCCGTACTTGGCCTTCAGCGACTTGAGCGCGGCGATCAGGTTCACCACGACCGGGGTGGTCGGGTTGCGGAAGTCCTTGTCACCGGCGTTGAGGTAGAGCGAGTGGCCCTCGAAGTCGACGTCGAGCCCGTCGAGGCCGTACTTGTCGATGATCGCCGACACCGAGCTGACGAACTTGTCGCGCGCCGCGGCCGAGGTCAGCTGCACCTGGCCGTTCTGGCCACCGATGGAGATCAGCACCTTCTTGCCCTTGGCCTGCTTGGCGCGGATGGCGGCGATGAAGTCCGCCTCGCTCTCGACCGACGGGCACTCGGCGACCGGGCACTGCGTGAACCGGATGTCGCCGGAGGTCACCGAGGTGGGCTCACCGAAGGACAGGTTGATGATGTCCCAGCTGTCCGGGACGTCGGCCATCTTGATGTAGCCGGACCCGTTGGCGAAGCTGGCGTGCAAGTAGCCGATCAACGCGTGCTTGGGTAGCCCGGTGTCCGGGCAACCGGGGGTCGTGGCACTGGCCTCTTGGCTGCGCGCCGACTCGCCCTTGTCGTTGTACGCGGTCACTGCGAAGCCGTGCGTCGTGCACGCGGTGAGGCCGCTGATCGTCGCCGAGGTGCCGGTGACCGTCGCCTTGAGCGCCGATCCCTCGTAGACCTTGTAGCCGGTGACGGTCCCGGTGGCCGCGCCCCACGACAGCGCGATCGAGTTCGCGGTGACCGCGCCGACGGACGGGTTGCCCGGCGCGCTCGGTGCGCCGCCGCCCGGGTTGTCGCCGCCACCACCGGGGCCGTCGAGGACGAGGTCGTCGACGTTGAAGGTGCCCGCGCCGTACCAGCCGTGCACGTAGAGCTCGGCGGAGGTCTGGGTGGCGGCGCTGGTGAACGACAGGGACAACTGCGTGTAGTTGGCGGCGGCGGTCCAGGTGGAGCCACCGCCGGTGATGCCGAGGTAGACCGGGTTGCCGCGCACCCACGCGGAGACGGTGTACTTGGTGTTCGGCAGGACCGACACGGTCTGCGAGCACCGGCCGTTCTTCGCGCCCGCGGCGGTAGAGGCCAGCGCGTTGGTACCGGAGTGCACCGGGGTCGTGACCACGGTCGCCGAGTCGCAGGTCCAGCCCGCGGTGGTGCCGGTCTCGAACCCGGGGTTGGTGAGCAGGTTGGCCGCCGCCGCGGGACCGGCGGCGAGGACACCGGTCGCGATCGCGGCGACGGCGGCCAACCCGGCCACCACCACCCGCCCACGCCGGCGTCGGGGAACGACTGTCATCTCGACAACCTCCATTGCCGCGGTGCGCAGGGGGGACACCGCTGCCTATTGTCTAGACCAATCAGCTGGGGTTGTCCAGACCTCTGCGGCCCAGCGGTGGCCCGCTTCCGGTGCTGGTCGGGCCGGGTGGGAGTCGGATGTCGCCGGGGACCCCCGGGCGGTCCGGGCCCGATCATCGGATGACCTTGTGGACCTGGCGATCTTGTCGGGCGGGGGGGGCGGGTGCCGGGAGAGTTCACCCGGTTCAGGGACAGAAGTTATCCACAGGTGGGCCCCGTGGAGATCGACAACGCCGGTTTCGTCGGACCCCTCGGGTAGAATGGTCCTGGGGACGCCCCCCGGGACAGGGTGGGGGCTGGGGTCGTTGATCTTGGGGGATCGCGGCGCCGGGGGCGGGGCGGTCGTGGGGGGTCCGAAGTGGGTGGGGTGGTCCACTGTGGATGGTTGATGACTCTCCGGGTGTCAAGGGGTTGGTGCGGGGGCGTGTTGTCCGAGCGGGACGGCGTGGGCAAATCAGCCACAGTGGACAGATGTGTCGTGTGAGGACTAATGGTGCGTGGCGGGGTGGTGAACGTTGCGCGGTGGGTGGGGGCCGAATGGGTGATCGCTGGGCCGTTCGGGGGTGCGGGTTGATCAAGGTGGCGGAGTCTGCGCCTTGTGGAGTAGTGGGTTGCTGCATTCGTCGAGATGTCCTTTGAGGACAGAGGTGTGTCCATTCGGCCTAGTCGGGGGTTGGCGCCTTTTGGCGTATCGACGCCCCGCGCGCGGCGGCCATATGCTCACGCGAAAATCGGCGGTCTCGTCGAGGATCGACGCGAAGGGGAGAGGGGGGTCCGACATGCGCAACGTCCGCGAGCTCTGATCAACCGGTAGTACGAGCAGGAGCCTGATCGGGGCGCTACCCGAGACGGTGTGAGCGGGCGCGGCCGCCGAGCCTGGACGGCCGCGCCCCCTCGGGTGGGAGACGAACCAAGGATGACCCTGGACCCCCAGGTTGAGCGGTACCGCGCCGAGCGTGAGCGGCTGCGGGTCACCCCGCTCTACGAGTTGACCCTCGACCAGGCCCGGGCGCAGGACCTGCGGTCCATCCAGGACGCGGCGGGCGAGCCCGAGCCGGTGGCGGCCACCGAGGACCTCGACGCGCGGGGGATACCGGTGCGGGTGTACCGACCGGACAGCACCGGCACGAGTCCGACCGCTCCGGTGCTGGTCTACTTCTTCGGCGGCGGTTGGACGTTGGGCACCATCGACACCGCCGACGCCATCTGCAGGCGGCTGACCAACGCCACCGGCTGCGTCACCGTGGCCGTCGGCTACCGACTGGCCCCCGAGCACAAGTTCCCCGCCGCGGTCGAGGACTGCCACGCCGCGACGAAGTGGGTCGCCGAGCAGGACTGGGCGGGCGAGATCGCCGTCGGCGGTGACAGCGCCGGGGGCAACCTCGCTGCTGCGGTGGCGCTGTTGGCGCGCGACAGCGGCCCCGACCTGGTGCACCAGGTGCTGGTCTACCCCAACACCGACCACGGCGCCGACACGGCCTCGCTCGCCGAGCACACCGACCGGTACCTGTTCAACCGGCACTCCGTGGCCTGGTACTGGGACAACTACCTCGCCGATCCGGCCGACGGCGCCAATCCCCTCGCCTCCCCGCTGCGCGCGACCGACCACAGCGGCCTGCCACCGGCGACGGTGATCACCGCCGGGTACGACCCGCTGCGCGACGAGGGCGAAGCCTACGCCCGCGCGCTCGCCGAGGCGGGCGTGTCCACCGAACTCACCCGGTTCCCCGGCATGGCACACGGTTTCTTCACCATGTTCGGGGTCCTGCCCGCCGCCGAGCAGGCCGTGGCGATCGCCGCGAGCAGGCTGCGCGCCGCGTTCGGCCTACCACCGGGGTGATCGGATCACCCCAGCACCGACCGGTCCAGTTGGGCCGTCGTCGGGCGGCCGCACAACGCCATGGCCTCGGCCAACTCCTCGCGCAGCAGGGTCAGCACGTGCTCGGCCCCCGCCGCGCCCGAGTGCGCCAAGCCCCACAGCACCGGCCTGCCCACCAGGACCGCCGCCGCGCCGAGAGCGAGGGCTTTGAGCACGTCGGCCCCGGTGCGCACCCCGCCGTCGACCAGCACCGGCAGCCGTCCGGCGATCGCGGCCACCACCTCGGCCAGCACGTCGGCGGTGGCCGCGACCCCGTCGAGCTGGCGACCGCCGTGGTTGGACACCACGATCGCGTCCACCTCGTGCTCGGCGGCCAGCCGCGCGTCTTCGGCGGTGAGAATTCCCTTGAGCACCAGCGGGAGTCGGGTGCGATCGCGAAGCCAGGCCAGATCGGCCCAGGTGATCGTCGGGTCGAACCGCTCCCGCGAGTGCCGCTCGATCGCCGACACCCCGGCCGCGGCGAGGTGGCTCTCGGCCATCAACTCCCTGCTCAGGTTCACCGCGCGCACGTGCGGGGGCAACGTGAAACCGCTGCGCAGGTCCCGGTGCCGCCGCGCCACCCTGGGCGCGTCCACGGTCAGCACCAGCGCCCGGTACCCGGCCCGCTCCGCGCGGCCGACCAGCTCCAGCAGCGCCGGGCGGTCGCGCAGCCAGTACAGCTGCATCCACAGTGGACCCGTGGCGACCGCCGCCATCTCGGCCAGGTCGGTGCTGGCGAAGATGCTGGCCACGAACAACGCGCCCGCGGCTCCTGCGGCCTTGACCGTGGCCAATTCCCCGTCCTCGTGCACCAACCTGTGGTATGCCATCGGCGCGACCCCCAGCGGTGCGGCCAGCGACGAACCAAGCAGGTCAACGCTCGTGTCGCAGGTCCCCACGTCCACCAACACCCGCGGTCGCAACCGGATCCGCTGGTAGGCGGCGGTGTTGGCGCGCAGTGTCCACTCCGCGCCGGACCCGCCGTCGAGGTAGCCGAGCACATCGCCCGCGAGGGTGGCTTTCGCGTGGTCGGCGTAGTCGCCGACGTGTAGTGGATTCACGAGTGCACTCCTGGGCCGCGCCGCTACTCTGCGCCGTTCGGGGTATTGAGCGGGGCATATCCTGTCATCCGCTCACCACAATTTCCAGCGTTTGGATCAGCTGGTCACCGACCGCGTTTCGGCCCCTTCTTTCGTGCGCTCCGCGTAGTCGGCGCCGAGCCCGATTCGCCTGTGCACACAGTGAGAACGCCTGGTAGTGGGCTTGTTGGCGCGACCGCGATTAGTCCTTTCGGGCGACCTTGACTCTCGTTGAGCCGGTATGCGATTGTTTCAGCCAGCCAGGGCGGCTAATGAACTCTCGCTACGGCGTTCGGCCTAGCAAACAATGTGAAGGAACCAATGGCGGGCGTGGATCTTCCGCTGGTGAATGAGCCTGCGGTGAACCCGGAATGGGTGGATGACCTGCTGCTCGGCGGGCCGGACGCGACTGTGCGGCTGCGGCTCGATCGGCCGATCGACACCGCGGCGCTGCGCCGATCGGTCGCGCTGGCGGGGGACCGGTTGCGCGCCGAGGGGCTCGTCGCGGGTGGCACTGTCGCATTGCGACTGCCCCCCTCGCTGACCTACATCGCTTTCCTGCTCGCCGCCTGGCGGATCGGCGCGCAGGTCAGCCTGCTCGACCACCGGCTCACCCAGCACGAGGTGGACGGCGCGCTCGAGCGGATCGGTGCGCAGTACGTCGTGGACGCCCTGGAGAGCAAGGGCCACCGGCTGTGCGGCTACGCCGAGGTCGTCGCCCGGGTGTCCGCCCGGGAGGGTGGCCGTCCGGCCGGGACGGCGCACGCGCTGGTGCAGTTCAGTTCCGGCTCGACCGGCGCGTCCAAGGTGATCGCCCGCACATCCGATGACCTGATCGCCGAACTCGCGCGCTACGACCGCCTCCCCGAGTTCCCCCGCGCCGGGGAACGGGTCGTGCTGCTGTCGTCGATCGTGCACGTGCTCGGCCTCGTCGGCGGTCTGCTCAACGCGCTGCACACCGGCGCGGAACTGGTGTTCCCGCGCAGGCTCACCGCCGAGGGCATCCTCGCCGCGGTCGCCGAGTCCGACCTGCCCACGACGATCATCGGCGTGCCGTTCCACGCCGAGCTGCTCACCTCGATCGCCGACCCCGCACCGCTTCCGCAGCTGCGCCGGATGATCGTCGCGGGCGAACTGGTCCGCCCCTCGGTGCCGACCAGGTTCCGCGAGACCTTCGGCGTCGCGCTGGGGACGATGTACGGGATGACCGAGCTCGGCGTCATCGCCACCGACCTCGACGGCACCCGGTGGCCCTCGGTCGAACCGACCCACGGCATGGACCTGCGCGTCAGCGGCGGTGAACTGTGGATCGCGATGCCCGCCTCGCCCTACCTGGGCGCGCAGGACCCGTCCCGCTTCGTCGACGGCTGGCTGTGCACCAAGGACGCCGCCGAACTCGACGCCGGTCTGCTGACCGTGCTGGGCCGGTTGGACTCGCAGGTCTCCATCGGCGGCCTCAAGGTCGACCTGACCGAGGTGGAGCAGGCGATCGCGGCCCTGCCCGCGGTCCGCGAAGCCGTTGTGCTGTACGACGGCGGGATCCAGGCCTACCTCAGCCTCACCGACGGCGCGACCGCGGAGCAGGTCCAGGCCGCGCTCACCGAGACCCTCGCGCCCTTCAAGCGCCCGCGCAGGCTGGTGGTGCTCCCGGCGCTGCCGCGCACCACGACCGGCAAGGTCGTGCGGGCCACCGCCGCACTCGTCGCCGCGGAGGCCGCATCGCGGTAGCCCCATGGTGACGGCCGCACAGCAATGGCCAGTGGTACCCCGGTCCGGGCAACACCGACGGCAATCGCACAGATAGGAGGCAGCGATGCAGGACCAGCTCCGCGAGTTCGTGCTCGACACGTTGCGGGAGATGAACTACGACGTCAGCGAGGTCACCGAGGACACCGACCTCGGGCCTGCCGGACTCGACCTGGAGTCCTTGGCACTGGCCGACCTGGCGGTGCAGATCGAGGACAAGTACCAGATCAAGTTCGGTGACGACGACATGGAGTCGCTCGCGCTGATGAACCTGGGGGAGTTCGTCGACGCCCTCGCCGACCGCCTCTCGGTGGCCCCGGCCGACACCGCGTCCTGAGATGGCCGCACCCGTACCACCGGAACCGACCGGTGGCGTACCCGATCGCGCCCAGGTGGTCGCGATGCTCAGCGGTTTCGGCGACCGCGGCACCGGCGAGGTCGGCGAGACCCTCGACTCCCTGGAGCTGACCTGGCTCATCGCCCAGGTCGAACAGCGCTACGGCGTCGAACTGGAACTGTCCGACGAGGTGTTCGCGGGCATGGCCACGGTCACCGGCGCGGTGGACACGCTGGCCAGGGTGCTGCCCGGGGCACAGGGCCATGGCTGATCGCCGCGTCCTGATCGCCGCCGCCGCGGCGCGCACCGCGTTCGGCGACCACGCCCGGCTACTGGCCGAGGGGTTCGCCGGGGTACCGGCGTTCGCCCCGGTCACCCGGTTCAGCACCGCGGGCCGCCGCACCCAGCACGCCGCGACGTTGCCCGGTTCTCCTTCCCTGGTCGACGAACTGGTGCGGGTCGTCGACCAGGTCTACCCCGGTGACCGCGCATCGGTTCCACTGCTGCTCGCCGCGCACGCGGACGCGAGCAACCGCGCCTTGGCCGAGGAGGTGGCGGCCAGGACCGGGGTGCGTGACGTGCCCCGGGTCTACACCGGGGCTTGCGTGGCGGCGACCTCGGCGGTGGCCGACGCGGCGACGATGATCGCCACCGGTCAGGCCGACCGGGTGCTGGTCGCCGCCGGGTACCTGGTGGAGCCCTCGACCTTCGCGCTGTTCGACGCCGGGAGGGCGTTGGCGCGCGACGGTCGGGTCCGGCCGTTCAGCGCGGGCAGGCAGGGGATGTTGCTCGGCGACGGGGTGGCCGCGGTGCTGTTGACGGCCGAGTCCGCGCGCCCGGTGGCGAGGTTGGTGGGCTGGGCCCGGTCGGGTGACGCCTACCACGTGTGCAAGCCACGCCCGGACGGGACGGGCCTGGCCCGGGCGATCCGGGGTGCGGTGGACCGGGCCGGGGTGTCCACAACAGACATCGACTACGTCAACGCGAACGGCACCGGCACCGGCTTCAACGACGCCGCCGAGGTCGCCGCGCTGCGCTTGGCCGGTCTGGACCGGGTGCCGGTGAGTTCCACGAAGTCCGTGCACGGCCACGCCCTGGAGGCTTCCGGGCTGGTCGAGCTGGTGGTCACCGCGTTGGCCATGCGAGCGGGCAGGCTGCCGGTGAACTCGGGTTTCCTCGGTGCCGACCCGGACTGCGCGGTGGAGTTGGTCGTCGACGGGCCGCGGCGAGCGCGCGTGGGGTACGCGCTGACCGTGAACTCGGCGTTCGGTGGCGCCAACACCGCACTGCTGCTGGAGGCCGCGTGAACGCCACCGTCGTCCCGGTCGTGGCCTCGGCCAGCTGGCCGGAGTCCGATGTGGACACGATCACACCGGTGACCGGGTTCGTCCTGTCCACCTTCAACCCGCTGGTGGCCGAGGTTGCGGCGCGATGCTTGGCCGGGCAGCAGCCCGGTGCGCGGACCGCGATCGTGCTCGCCAGCGCGACCGGTGACCGCACCAGTGCCGACGCCGTCGCCGAGGCGGTGGCGTCGGGCACCCGGGTGGCACCGCTGTTGTTCTTCCAGTCCAACCCGAACGCGGTGCTCGGGCACGTCGCCGCGCGGTGGGGGCTGACCGGCCCGGTGGTGTGCACCAGCCCCACCGGGGACCCGATGGCGGACGCTTTGGCGTGCGCCGAGCTGCTCTTCGCCGCGGGCGAGGCGGACGCGGCACTGGTGATCACCGTCGAGTTGGCGGACGACCGAGGCGGAACCGACCGGGCGGACGCCGTCCTGGTCACGGCGAGGGAGCGGGCATGACAGCCACGAGCATCCGGGCCACGATGGCGCGCGATCCGGAACTGGGCGCGGGCAGCGTGCTGAGCACCCTGGTGGCGCTGGGCGGCGATCTCGACCGGCCCGCGTTCACCTTCGACACCGCCGTCGAGGACATCCCCGCCTGGACCGCGCTCACCGTGCGCCAGCTCGACGAACGGGTGCGCGCCAGGGCCGCCGCGCTGCACGCGGTCGGCATCGGCAGGCGCGACCCGGTCGCGGTCACCGCCACCAGCGCGGCCGACAACATCCTCACCTTCCTCGCCCTGGCCAGGCTCGGCGCCATCCCGGCGCTCATCAACGCCAAGGTGACACCGGAGATCACCGCGCTCTACATCAACCGCCTCGGCGCGGTGGGTGTCCTCGCCGACGCCGCCCGCCGCGAAGCGCTCGCCCCGCACGGGCTGAAGTTGCTTCCCCCCATCGAGGACCTGGGCCACGCCGACCCGGCGGACGCCCCCGAGCCCTACCGCTTCTTCCGCGACGACCCGGTCGCGATCACGCACTCCTCCGGCACCACCGGTGTCCCGAAAGCCGTGCTGCACTCGCACTCCAGCCTCTTCGCCGCCAACCGGCACCGGCTGCGGATGCCCAAGGCGCAGGGGACCGACCGCATCCTGTCCGCGCTCCCGGCCCCGCACGCCGCCACCCTCATCGCGCTCAACCTGGCGTTGGCCAGCGAGAGCCAGCTGCTCGCGCTGTCGGCCCAGACCGGGTCGAGCGTGGTCGAGGCCATCGAGCGGTGGCGCCCCAGCGGCGTGCTCGGGTTCGCCGCTACCTGGTCGGAGATGGCCAAGACCGACCTGCGCGGCCGCGACCTCGACTCGGTCGCCCTGTGGTGGAACACCGGTGACTGCGCGCACGAGGCGCACATCCGCAGGCTGATCTCCCTCGGCTACCGCGAGGTGTCCACAAAGGAAGGCCGGGTCCGCAAGCCCGGTTCGGCGTTCATCGACGGCCTCGGCTCG
Organism: Actinokineospora diospyrosa; assembly: GCF_024171925.1. Classification (GTDB taxonomy): domain Bacteria; phylum Actinomycetota; class Actinomycetes; order Mycobacteriales; family Pseudonocardiaceae; genus Actinokineospora; species Actinokineospora diospyrosa. The sequence goes on from NZ_JAMTCO010000009.1 coordinate 204,909, forward strand.
AGCGAGATGGGTCACTCGCACTTCTACATCACGCACACCACCGACACCAACCGGTACGGCCGCTGCATCGGCCGCCCGCACACCTTCGCCGAACCCGTCGTGCTCGATCCCGACGGCAACGAGCTGCCACCGGGTGCGGTGGGGGAGTTGGGCACGAAGTCGCCGACGCTCTCACTCGGGTACTGGAACGACTCGGTCACCACGTACCGCACCCGCGTCCGCGGCTACTTCCTCACCGGGGACCTCGTCTACCGCGACGAAGAGGGTTACTTCTACCACGTGGACCGGCTTGTCGACTCCGTCGACCTCGGCGGTGGCAAGCGCTTGCACACGGCGCTGTCGGAGGAGCGGGTCCTCAACGCCTGCCCGGATGTCGCCGACTGCACCGTCGTCGCCGTTCGCGCCGACAGCGGCGTCGTCACCGACGTGCTGCTCCAACTCGACGCCGCGGGTGACCCCAACGCCGATCGCGTCGAGGCGATCCGCGCGGCCCTCGGCCCGGACGTCGCCGCTACGCTGCGCGAGGTCGTGGTCGTCGACGAGGACCGGATCCCGTTGGGCCCCACCGGCAAGGTCCGCAAGGTCGCGCTGCGCGAGCAGTACCTGCAGAGCCTGGGCGCGCGGTGAGACCGGCCGCGGCGATCACCGGGATCGGGCTGGTGACCCCGCTGGGTCGCAAGCCCGCCGAGGTCTTCGACGCCCTGTGCGTCGGCCGCTCCGGTGTGGTCTCCCCACCCGAGGGGCACCCGCTCGCCGGGCTGCTCGACGCTGCGGGCATCGCGCCGGACATCGACCCGGCCGAGGTCATGGACGCCAAGTCCGCCAAGGCCGTCGACCGGTTCGTGCTGCAGGCCATGGCCGCCGCCGATGACGCGCTGGCCGACGCCCGGATCACCGTGGGCACCGACGTCGACCCGGAGCGGGTCGCGGTCGTCGTCTCCACCGGTGGCGCGGGGCTGGAGACCTACGAGCATTTCGCAGCGCAGCGCTGGGAACGCGGCCGCGCCAAGGTGAGCCCGTACCTGCTGCCCGGGATGTTGGCCAACATGGCGGCCGCCCGGATCGCGATCAAGCACGGCATCCGCGGCCACAGCGCGTGCATCGCCACCGCTTGCGCCGCCGGGGCCCAGTCCATCGCCGAGGCGCTGCGGCTCATCCGCGGCGGCGAGGCGGACGTGGTCGTGTGCGGTGGCAGCGATACCGCCCTGCACCCGACAGTGGCGTCCGCGTTCGCCAACGCCTGGGCCCTCGCTCGCGGCTGGGGCGCCGACCCGACGGCGGCGAGCAGGCCGTTCGACAAGCGCCGCAACGGGTTCGTGCTCGGGGAGGGCGCGGGCGTGCTGGTCGTCGAACGCGCCGATTTCGCTGACGCGCGCGGCGTACCCGCCTATGCTGGACTCCTCGGGTGGTCGGTCAGCACCGACGCGCACCACCCGACCACCCCGCGCCCGGACGGCTCCGGTGCCGCGGCCGTCATGCGCCGCGCCACCGCTGACGCGGGCCTCACACCATCTGATGTGGACTACATCAACGCGCACGGCACGTCGACACCACTCGGCGACGCGGCGGAAGCCGCCGCGGTGCGCGCGGTGTTCGGTGACGACAGCCCTGCTGTCAGCTCCATCAAGGCGCTCACCGGACACATGCTCGGCGGCTCCGGTGCCGTCGAGGCCGCCGTGACCGCGCTGTCGGTCGCGGGCGGCGTCCTGCCCCCGACGCACAACCTCGACGACCCCGACCCGGACTGCGCGCTCGACCACGTGCGCGGCGCCCCGCGCCTCGGACCGGTGCGCGCGGCCCTGTCCAACTCCTTCGCCTTCGGCGGCCACAACGTCAGCCTCCTGATCGGCGCGCCCACGACCCGGCTGACCCGCGCCACCCCACCCGCTGACCCTCACTGACCCCTCTCACCCACCCGAATCCCGTAACCCCCGTCCACTGGCCAGAGGTCAAACATGCACGTACAAGCGATAGACCACGTCGAGTTCTACGTCGGTGACGCCGATGAGGTGGCCGCCACGCTGCGCGCCCAGTACGGCTTCCGGCTGCACGGGTGGGTGCGCGACCAGCCCGACCACTACTCCGTCCTGCTGCGCCAGGGGTCGATCCAGGTGCTGCTCACCACCGGGCGCGCCGAGAGCCACCCGGCCGCGGTGTACGTCGCCGAGCACGGTGACGGGCTGGCCACGGTCGCGCTCTCCACCGACGACCCCGCCGCCGCGCTGGCCGAGGCGCTGACCAGGGGCGGCACGGCCACGGGCACCCGGGTCACCGGTTTCGGCGACGTCGGCCACGTCTTCGTCCGCCCGGGTGAGCTGCTGTCCACAGTGGAGCAGGCCGACGGCGTCGACGAGGGCGCGCTCGACCTGCTCGACGCGGTGGACCACATCGCCGCCTGCGTCGGCCCCGGCGAGCTGGACCCGATCGTCGAGTACTACGAGAAGGTCCTGGGCTTCAAGCAGATCTTCGAGGAGCACATCGAGGTCGGCGGCCAGGCGATGAACTCCAAGGTCGTGCAGAGCGTGTCCAAAGAGGTCACGCTGACCCTGCTGGAGCCCGACACCACCGCCGAACCCGGCCAGATCGACGACTTCCTCGCGGCTCACCACGGCCCGGGCGTGCAGCACCTGGCCTTCCGCACCGACGACATCGCCACCGCCGTGCGCACCCTGCGCGAGCGCGGTGTCGGCTTCCTGAGCACCCCGGGCAGCTACTACGACGCGCTGGCCGAGCGCTTCGACCACGTCGCCGTGCCCGTGGAGCAGTTGCGCGAACTCAGCATCCTGGTCGACCAGGACAACGAGGGCGAGCTGTTCCAGATCTTCACCCAGACCACCCACCCCCGCCGCACGCTGTTCTTCGAGGTCATCGAGCGCCTCGGCGCGCTCACCTTCGGCAGCGCGAACATCAAGGCGCTCTACCAGGCCGTCGAGCGCGAGCGCAGCGGGGAGAACGCGCGAGGAGCAGCCCAGTGACCGCCGAGTTGACCGACCAGTACGCCCTCACTGAGGCCGAGCGCGCCCTCCTGCCGACCGACGACGAGGTCGCCGAGTACGCCGCCCGCGGCTGGTACCTCTCGCGCAAGCTGTTCTCCGACGCCGAGATGGACACCCTGGTCGAGGCCACCGAGCGCTTCTACGCCGGGCACACCGACCGCCGTCTGCCGCTGCGCCCGCCGAACCTGGCCTACTGGACGCCGGAGAAGGGCGATGTCCAGCGGCACAACGACTACATCCACTACGAGAGCGACGAGGTCGCCGCGATCCTGCGCAAACCGCTGCTGGGCGCGGTCGCCGCCCGGCTGGCCCGGGCCGAGGAGATCCGGGTGTGGCAGAGCACCCTGATCTTCAAGCCGCCGCGCCCGCAGGAGCAGTCCAACCAGGTCCCCTGGCACATGGACCGGCACTACTGGCAGACCTGCACCTCCGAGCGGATGCTCACCGCGTTCATCCCGTTCCACGACTGCGACGAGCGCATGGGCACCATCACCATGGTCGACGGCAGCAACACCTGGACCGAGATCCCCGGCGACGACTCCACCCGGCACTTCGCCCACCGCGACAAGGCCGAGCTGGAGCAGCTGCTGGCCGCCAACGCCGCGCACAACGGCGCCGAGGTCCGCAAGATCCCCATGATCATCCCCAAGGGCCACGTCAGCTTCCACCACTGCCGCACCTACCACGGCAGCGGCGCCAACCTCGCCGACCACCCCCGCCGCGCCATCTCCCTGCACCTGCAGGACGGCGACAACCGCTTCCGCCCCTACCTCAAGCCCGACGGCACCCCCGTCTTCTACAACCACGACGTCCTGGTCCGCCGCAACGACGAGGGAATGCCCGACTACACCGACCCGACCTACTGCCCCACCCTCTGGCGGAAATAGAACTTCGCACCCTGCGGAAATAGCCCGGATCTCCACCTCCGGGCTATTTCCCATGCCCATTTATTGCCGCACTGAGCGCCTCGACCACTTTCCTCGCCCGCTGCCCCTCCACTACCCCTCACCCCGACCTTGATCCCACTCCTGTTCCTGCTCGATGGGGCGAACTTGTTTTGCGTGGGGGAGCACCACCCGTAGCGTTACCAGCGGCAGGGCCACGCTTTTCGGCCCCTGCTTTGCGGACCTGCGTCGGGTGGTGCAGGGGCCCCGCGCAAAACAAGTTCGCCCCATCGAGTCCCCCCACCTGCGCACCCCCACCTGCGCACCCCCACGCCCAGCCCACACCCCAAGCGCCGTCCCGACCCAGCCCAGGACACAGCCCGGACCTAGCGCCGCCCCCGACACACCCCCCCAACGCCAAGAAGGCCCCCGGGAGCAGTCCCGGGGGCCTTCCAGCACAGCAGTCGGTCACCGCACCTGACGTGCGAACATCCGCGTGGCCCAGGTCACCGTCAGCGCCGCCAGCGCGATCACGATCAGCATGCCCGCCCACACCGACACGTCCCCCGGGTTACCCGTGAACAGCGACCGGGTGCCGTTGGTCGTCCAGTAGATCGGGTTCCACTCGGCGATCGCCACCAGCCAGCCCGGGGCCAGCGACAGCGGCAGCAGCACGCCCGAGAGCAGCGACAACGGCTGCGACACGCTGTTGATCAGCGGGCCGAGCGCGGCCGGGGAGGGGATCAGCATCGCCATCGCGTAGGACAGCGCGCAGGCCATGAGCGCCATCAGTGCCAGCATCAGGTAGGCCAGCATCAGCCAGCCCAGGTGCACCGTCAGCCCGAACGGCAGCGCGACCACGGTGATCACCACCGCCTGCCCCATCAGGGTCACGACCTCGGAGAACGCCCGGCCCAGGATCAGCGCGGTGCGGCTGACCGGGGTCACCCGGGAGCGCTCGATCACCCCGGAGCGCAGTTCACCGAGCAGCCCGAACCCGGCGAAGAAGCCGCTGAGCAGCACCAGCACCACCAGCAGGCCGGGCACGTACACCCGGTAGGCGTCGGCGTAGGTCTGCGCGCCGGTCGGGGCGAGCGCGGTCTTGAGCAGCGGGGCGAACAGCACCAGGTAGGCGACGGGCTGCACGAACCCGATCACCAGCCGGGCCGGGGTGCGCCACACCAGCAGCATCTGGCGGGTGAAGACCAGCCACGTGTCACGGAGGAACTTCATCTCGGACTCCTACTTGTCCCGCAGCGAGCGGCCGGTCTTGATCAGGAACACGTCGTCCAGGCTGGGCCGGTGCAGCTCGACGGTGTCGAAGTGGATCTCGCCGGCGTCCAGCACCCGCATGATCTGCGGCATCGCGGTGGTGCCGTCGTCGACGTAGAGGCGCAGGCCGTCCTCCCCGAGCTCCAGCTTGCGCACGTAGTCGTGGCCGTCGAGCAGCTCGGCAGCCTTGGGCCCGCTCCCGTTGAGGCCAACGGTCACCACGTCACCGGCCACGCCGTGCTTGAGCTCGGTCGGGGTGCCCAGCGCGACGATCTCACCGTGGTCGATGATCGCGATCCGGTCGCACAGCGCGTCGGCCTCCTCCAGGTAGTGCGTGGTGAGGAAGACCGTCATGCCCGCGTCGCGCAGCCTGCGCACCTCGTCCCACAGGTGCGCCCGCGACTGCGGGTCCAGCCCGGTGGTCGGCTCGTCGAGGAACAGCACCTTGGGCTCGTGGATGATGCCCATCGCGATGTCCACCCGGCGGCGCTGACCACCCGAGTAGGTGCGGCACTGCCGGTCGGCGAACTCGGTCAGCTCGAAGGCGGCCAGCGCCTGCTCCGCCCGCTCGATCGCCTCGGCCTTGCCGATGCCGTACATCCTGGCCTGCAGCACCAGCTCCTCGCGGGCGGTGACCTCGTCGGTCGTGGTGCCGCCCTGGGGGACGTAGCCGACCTTGGTGCGCACCGCCCCGGGGTCCTTGCGCAGGTCGGCGCCCGCGATGACCGCCTCCCCGTCGTCGGGTTCGAGCAGCGTGCACAGGATGCGCGCGGTGGTCGTCTTGCCCGCGCCGTTGGGGCCGAGGAAGCCGAAGATCTCCCCCTCCGCCACCGACAGGTCGACGCCGCGGACGGCCTCGACTGTGCGGGTCTTGCGCCGTTTGCCCAGCGTGAAGGACTTGCGCAGTCCCTTGACCTCGATCATGACGTGCTCCTGCTCAGGCCGGCGGGGGCCGGCGACCGGGTGGTCAGCTCCAGCAGCGCCGCCGCGGCGGCGTCCGCTCCGCCCGCCTCGGCGAACGAGGCGCTGACCGTGGCGGCGGCGGCCCGGTGGCCCGGGTCGCCGAGGACGTGGGTGGTGGCGGCGCGCAGCTGGGCCGCGTCCGCCCTGGCGAACCCGACCCGCACGCCTGCACCGGCCGCGACCACGCCGTTGGCGTTGATCGGCTGGTCGTGCCGGATCGGCGCGACCACCAGCGGGACGCCGTGGGCCAGCGACTCGCAGACGGTGTTGAGGCCGCCGTGCGAGACGACCAGGTCCATCCGCGGCAGCAGTGCCAGCATCGGCACCCTGGTGCGGGCGATCAGGTGTGGCGGTAGGTCGGGCAGGGTGTCCGGTGGGGCGATGAAGACGGCTTGCAGCCGGTCGCCCAGGGGCGCCAGCGCGGCGGCGGTCTCGCGCAGGAAGCGGGTCGACACGTCGTCGGCGAGGGTGCCCACGGACACCAGGACGTGCTGTTTGTCCTGGTCCAGCCAGTCGAACGGGAAATCGGGCTGACCGTGGCGCTTCGCCAGGATCGGGCCGACGCCCAGGACGTCCTCCGGCAGCGCGCCGGTGAGCGCCCGCGTGGTGCACGCCAGCACCAGGTGCGGTGAGTAGCGCAGGTCGAAGTACTCCTCGGCGGGCATCCCGGCCTTGTCCCACAGGTACCGCAGCCGACCGCGCAGCCACTCGTGCACCCGGGGCAGGTCGGCCAGCGGCTCGCCGAGCTCCATCGTCGAGCAGGCCAGCGTCGCCCAGGTGACCCCGAGCCGGTGCGCCACTATCGCCCCCGCGGGGGAGTGCTGGTCGACCACCACGACGTCCGGGCGCACCGCCTCGACGGCCTTCTCGACCGCGGGGAGGCTGAACCGGGCGAACGGCACGATGAACCGGTCCCACACCGAGCGCACCGCGGCCAGCCCGTGGTCCGACTGCGGCCGGTGCAGCCGCGTGCCGGTCGGGTGGATCACCGCGTCCGGGCCCAGCATCGGGCGCAGGTGCAGCTCAGGGCCGCACCAGGCGACCTCGTGGCCGCGCTCGACCAGCGCCGCCGCCAGCCCGATGGTGGGGTTGACGTGGCCCGCCAGCGGGGGGACGACGAACAGGAAGCGGCTCACCGCGCCCGCCCCGCCACGTAGTCGACGACCTGCCCGACGGTGAACCCGGTGATCTCGTCCAGCTCCAGCCCGCGCACGTGCCGCGCCAGTTCCACAGCGGGGCCGTAGCGCCCGCTCAGCGCGGCGTCGACCCGGGTCAGGTCCAGGCTGTCGAAACGCAGATCCCCTTCGAGTGTGGCGTTCGGCGTAATTGCGGGCGGGCATCCGCCGCACGGGCCGACGACCTCTCGGAGTATTCCCGAGACTTCCTCGAATAGCGCCACCGCGCCCCTCCAAACACCGCCCCAGTTGCGCGCCAAGGTACCGCACCCCGCCCGGTCCGTCACGAAGTATCTCGACGCGGGTGAATGGTCGGCAGGTGGAGTATTGACACTTTCCGACCGGCTCCCAACAATGCCCGCTAGAAGCTCAATGCGGCGGGGAGTAAAGCGGGATGACGGAGAAGATCCTCGTCGATTTCCACGGGACCGGCTCCGGGGTCGGTGACCTCACCTGGGGCCAGCGCACCGTGTGGCGCACGGTGGTCAAGACCGGGCACTCGGAGACCATGGGCGGCATCACGGCGCTGCCCCCGGGGACGACGGTCGAGCAGTCGGCGATGGTGCTGCGCTACGTGATGGGCAGGCACCAGTCGCTGCGCACCCGGCTGGTGTTCGACAAGCCCGACGGTGGTCCGCGCCAACAGGTGCACACCTCGGGGCAGGTCGCCCTGGCGGTCGTCGACGCGGGCGCCGAGGACCCGGCGGAGGTCGCCGAGCGGGTCAAGGCCGAGTACGAGGACGCGGACTTCGACTACGCCCAGGAGTGGCCGGTGCGGATGGCCGTGGTCACCAAGGACGGCGAGCCGACGCACTCGGTCGCGGTCTACAGCCACCTGGCCATCGACGCGCACGGCCTGGACGCGCTGGTGTCCGATCTGGCCACAATGGACTGGGCGACCGGTGAGCCGACGCTGCCGCTGACCGCGACCCAGCCGCTGGAGCTGGCCGAGCAGCAGCGCAAACCCAACGTGCTGCGCAACAGCGAGGCCGCGCTGCGCTACTGGGAGCGGGTGCTGCGCACCGTCTCGGCCAAGCGCGTCGAGGGCGAGTCAGACGACCACCGGTCCCCGCGCTGGGGCGACCTGTCGCTGCGGTCCCCGGCGTCCTGGCTGGCGACCAAGGCGATCGCCGCGCGGCTGGGCACCGACACCTCGCCGGTGCTGCTCGCCGGCTACGCGTGCGCGCTGGCCAGGACCGTGGGCAACAACCCGGTCGCGGTGCAGATCGCGGTGAACAACCGGTTCCGCCAGTCGCTGGTGGGGTCGGTCAGCACCATGGCCCAGACCTGCCCGCTGATGGTCGACCTCGCCGACGCCGGGTTCGACGAGGCGGTGCACCGGGCCAGGCAGGCCACCATGGTCACCTACAAGTACGCCTACTACGACCCCGAGAAGCGCGCCGCCATGGTCGACCGGGTCGCCGAGGAGCTGGGCGGGCGGGTCGAGATGGACACCTACTTCAACGACCGCCGCCCGCCCGGGCGCGACGAACACGAACTGGTGGCGCCCCCGGCTGAGGAGATCCTGGCCGCCCGCGGGTCGAGCACCCACGAGTGGGTCATGTGGACCGATGTGGACAGTCCGCTGCTCTACCTCGACGTGGACGCCGAGCCGGACGCGATCGTGTTCACCCTCACCGGCGACACGACCCGGGTCGCGCCCAAGTCCATGCTCGACCTGCTCACCGAGATCGAGACCGTGCTGGTCGACGCCGCGCTCGACCCGGGCGCCACGACGGGCATCCGGTCGTGACCGCGCTGCGCGAGGTGGCCGCGTACCTGCCGCCGGACCGGGTCCCGCTCGACGAGCTGGCACCCCGGTTCGGGCTCACCGAGCGGCAGGTCCGGTTGTTCCGCCGCTTCCACGGCCTCGACCAGGTGTGCCTCGACACCGGCGGCACCCTGCTGGACCTGCTCGTGGGCGCGACCGACCGGCTGGAGACGTTGCGCGGCCAGGAATCGCGGGTCCGCTACGTCATCTACGCCCGCGGCATGCCGGTCGCCGTGCCCTACCCGCGCAACCCGTTGCGCGAGTTGTGCGGCAAGCTCGGGTTGGACCACGCGCTGACCTTCACCGTGACCCACCAGGCGTGCGCCACGGGTCTGCTCGCGCTGGACGTGGCGGGCAGGCTGCTCGCCGCCGACCCGGACCCCGAGGCGTTGGCGCTGATCGTGTCCGGGGAGAAGACCTTCACCCCGGACGCGATGCTGGTGCCCGACACCGCCGTGTTCGGCGAGGGTGCCGCGGCCGCGCTGGTCGGCGCCGACGGTCCGCGCGACCGGCTGCTGGCCTACGCCTCGAGCGTGCGCGGCGACTTCGACGGCAGGCTGATCATCGACCCGGAGTTGGCCGCCCGGTTCCAGTACGAGTACCCGGAGCTGCTGACCGGGGTGCTGCTCGCCGCGGTCGAGCGGGCCGGGCTCACCCTCGACGACATCGCGTTGGTGTTGCCGCACAACGTGAACTCGGTGTCGTGGCGGCGGGTCGCCAAACGGATCGGGTACCCGGTGGAGCAGGTGCTGCTCGACAACGTGGCGGTCACCGGGCACAGCTTCGCCGCGGACCCGTTCCTCAACTACCGCACCGCCCTGGACCGGGGGCGGTTGCGGCCGGGGGACCGGTACCTGGTCGGCGCCGCCGGGTTGGGCGCGACGTTCTCCGCGATGGTCTTCGAGCACTAGCGTGATGGGAGGGCCCCGTGGGGTCTGTTGAGGTTGCTGAAGTTGAGGCTGTTGGTGCTGCTGACGCCGGGGCGGTCGGCGCCGGAGTGGACACCGAGTTGCTCGGGCGGGTCACCGACAGCATGGCGGAGCTGCTGCCGCGGGTGCTCAAGCGCGAGGTCACCGGGCTGAGCGCGGACACCAAGCTGTTCACCGAGCTGGGGTTGAGCTCGGCGAGCACGCTGGAGCTGCTGCTGGAGCTCGAGGACGAGCTGGAGATCCAGATCGACGTCGAGGAGATCGACCAGAACGACCTGGAGACCGTCGGCACCCTCGCGGCCTACATCGCCGCCCACACCGTCGCGGACGAGTGATGTTCACCTCCGGCGCCCCCGGCGCGGCCACCGGGCCGGCCCGGCTGGTCGCCGCGCACGCCAGGGTGTTCGCCGAGACCTCGCCCACCGCGCTGGACCCGGCGTTGCGCCCGTTCCTGGCCGACCTGGTCCGCCCGTACGGCAACGCTCTGCGCGAGGACCTGCTCGAGGAGGGCGTCGGGCACTCGTTCGGTGAGATGGCCGAGGCGATGCTGCCCTCGATCGTCGGACCGGACGAACCGGTCGACCTGCTGGTGCTCGCCTTCGCCATGCACGACCTGCGCCTGGGGCGGGCCACGGCCTGCTACCTGAGCGACCGGTGCTCGGGCAGGCCCATGGCGTTCGCGGTGTGCGACCAGGGCAGCGGCGCGGCGTTCACCGCGCTCCGGCTCACCGAGGCGTACTTGGGTTCAGGGGAGTGTTCGCGGGCGCTGGTGTTCATCGTCGAGCAGTCCGCGTTGCACTACGAACTCCAAGAGCCCGCACCGGTTCCCGATCGCCACACCGCCGTCGCCCTGCGGTTGGAGCAGGAGGGTCGCCGGCTCGGCCTGCGCCAGCACACCGGCGTCGACGCGCAGCGCGTCCCCGGCCTGCTGCGCTCGTCCCTGGCCGGGAACGACGCCCCGGTGATCGCGTCCGCGCGGTTGGCCGAGGTGGCCCCCGGCGTGGCGACCGTGGTGGCCGACGCGGGGCAGCCCTACACCGGGATCTGGTGGGAGCTGGCGCAAGGCGGCCACGAGGGCCCGGTGGTCCTCGCCGACTACGAACCCGCACACGGTCTACTGTGTATATCCACTGTGGATCAACTCACCCTGGCGCGACCGGCACCGGCGGTGGCATGATGGACACGGTCAGCGTCTGGCTCGTCGATTCGGTTCTCCCGCAAGGGTTCCTCGACGAGCTGCACGGCTACCTCGACGCCCGCGAGCGGGAGCGGGCCGGGGAGCTGGACCCGCCGCGGCGGCGCGAGTACGTCGCGGCGCACGGCGCGGCCCGGGTGCTCACCGGGCGGGCGCTCGGGATCAGCCCCGACCGGGTGCGCTTCACGATCGGGCGGCACGGCAAACCCGAGGTCGACGGCCTGCGGATGAGCCTGTCCAAGTCCGAGGGGTTGGCGATGGTCGCCTGCACCGCCGAGCGGGCGGTGGGGGTCGACCTGCAGCGCGTCGACGCGGGCATGGACGCGGCGCGCACCGCGCGCAGGTTCTACCCGGGCGAGGAGGCCGAGCACGTGGCCGACTGCCCGGTCCGGTTCACCGATCTGCTCGCGCGCAAAGAGGCGTGCGTGAAGGCGGCGGGCGGACGGCTGTTCCCCGGTTTGCGGTTGCCGGTGCACGGGCGCCGCGTGGTCCGCCAGGCCGACGGGCCCTACCGGGTGCGGGACCTGCCCGCGCCGAGCGGCTACGCGGCGGCGGTGGCGCTGGCGGGCGAGGACGACTACCAGGTGCGCGAGCACCTCTGGCCAGGACAGGGAGTGGCGCCATGAGTTCGGGACTGGGTGCGGGTCTGCCGCTGGAGACGGGCGTCCCCGGCGTGTTCCTGTCGCCACCGGGGTTCGAGCGGGTCATCGGGCTGCTGCGCGACGGGGTTGCCGCGCTCGCCGCGGACGAGCCCTTCCACCGCTTGGTCATCCCACCGGTGATCTCCCGCAAGACCATCGAACGCGCCGGTTACGTCGCCGCGTTCCCCAACCTGCTCGGCACCGTTCACGGCTACGGCGGCACTCCCAGCGGCTGGGCCAGGCTCAAGCCGCTGGTCGAAGAGGGCGGTGAATGGCATGCGCAGCAACAGATCGGCGACCTGGTGCTGCTGCCCGCCGCCTGCTACCCCGTGTACGCGGCGCTTGAGGGAAGCGCGCTCGACGAGCCCGCCAAGGTGACCGTCGAGGCGTCCTGCTTCCGCCAAGAGGCCACCAGTGAGCCCGGGCGGATGCGGTCGTTCCGGATGCTGGAGCTGGTCACCGTCGCCACCGACGAGCACTGCCTGAAGTGGCGGGCGGCTCGGCTCGAACAGGTCGAGGGCTGGTTCACCGACCTGGGGCTGGCGGTATCGGTGGAGGTCGCCGACGACCCGTTCTTCGGCCCGGGGCGCAAGCTCTACCAGGCCGCGCAACGGATGCAGGAACTCAAGTGGGAGCTCAAGGTCCCGGTCGCCGACGGCACTGTGCAGGCGGTCGCTTCGGCGAACTACCACAAGGAGCACTTCGGCGAGACCTTCGGCATCACCGCGGGCGGCGAACCCGCCAACACCTCGTGTGTCGCGTTTGGACTTGAGCGGTTGGCGTTGGCGCTGATCACCCGCCATGGCGAGGATTCCACGCGGTGGCCCGCCGAGGTGCTGGCCGCGTTGGGCGGTGGTCACCGTGGCTGACAACGTGGCGAATCCCGCTGTCGCGGACGGCCTCGCCGTCGCCGGTGTCACCGCGGTCCCGGCCACTGCGGCCGTGCCCGCTGGCCCGACCGTCCCCAGCAGTCTCGAGTTGTACCGGACCATGCGGTTCATCCGCCGGTTCGAGGAACGCGCCATCGACCTGGTCCGCGCCGGGGAGATCTTCAGCGGCATCCACCCGTGCATCGGGCAGGAGGCGGTCGCGGCGGGGGCTTGCGCGGCGCTGGCCCCCGATGACATCGTGCTCTCCAGCCACCGCGGCCACGGGCACCTGCTGGCCAAGGGCAGCGACCCGGGGCGGGTGATGGCCGAGATGGCGGGCCGGGTCACCGGCATCGACAAGGGGCGCGGCGGGTCCTTCCACCCCTCCGACTTCACCGCGGGCGTCTACAACGCGACCGGCACCGTCGGTCACGGCGCGGGCATCGCGGCCGGGATCGCCTGGGCGGCGGCGAAGGCGGGCGAGCCCAAGGTCGTGCTGAGCTTCTTCGGCGACGGCGCGGTCACCCAGGGCGCGTTGCTCGAAGGCTTCAACCTGGCCGGTTTGTGGCAGCTCCCTGTGGTATACATTTGTGAGAACAACCGTTACGCCACAACGCTTCCGGTGGAGACGGCGGTCGCCGGGACGATCACCGGCCGCGGCGAGGCGTTCGGCATCCCGTCCTCCGTTGTGGACGGACAGGACGCCGAGGTGGTGCACGAGGCGGTCGCCGAGGCGGTCGCCCGGGCCCGCTCCGGCGGCGGTCCGTCGCTGCTGGAGATGCGGACCTACCGCTACCACGGTCACCACACCTTCGAGATGTTGGTCCGCCTGCGCTACCGCGACCAGGCCGAGGTCAACGCCTGGAAGGAGCGCGACCCGCTCGACATCCAGGCGGCCAGGATCGACGCCGCCGCGAAGGACCGGGTCGACGCCGAGGTCGAGCTCGAACTCGACGAGGTCGTCCGGTTCGCCGTGGACAGCCCGCGGCCGGACCCGGCCGACGCCATGGACCACTACTACGCCGATGGTTTCCGACCGAGACCAGGCGTGTCGCTCTGACCGGGAAGGAGGTGTGCCGTGCCCAAGTTGTCCTACCTCAAGGCCCTCAACCGCGCGCTCGGTGACGAGATGGACCGCGACGAGTCGGTCTTCGTCCTCGGCGAGGACGTCAACTTCGCGCTGACCAACGTCACCGCCGGGTTCCTCAAGCGCTTCGGCCCGGACCGGGTGGTGGAGGTCCCGCTGACCGAGCAGGGCTTCACCAACTTCGCCACCGGCGCGGCGATGGCCGGGCGCAGGCCGGTGATCGAGTTCCAGATCCCGTTCCTGCTGCTGCTGGTGTTCGAGCAGATCACCAACCAGGCCAACAAGTTCCTGATGATGAGCGGCGGCCAGCGCAGCGTCCCGGTCACCTACCTGATGCCCGCGGCGGGGTGGCGGGCCGGGTGGGGCGCGCAACACTCCGACCAGCCCTACAGCATGTTCGCGCACATGGGCGTCAAGACCGTGCTGCCCGCGACGCCGACCGACGCCTACGGCCTGCTCACGACCGCGATCCGCGACGACGACCCGGTGGTGTTCTTCGGCCCCCTCGCCTCGCTGAGCGTGCGCGAGATCGTCGACTACGCCGACCTGGCACCGATCCCGCTGGGCAGCGGCCGGGTCCACCGCCCGGGCACCGACGTCACCGTTGTCGCTTTGGGGCACTTGGTGCACGAGGCGCTCGCGGTGGCCGAGGAGCTGGCCGACGAGGCGTCGGTCGAGGTGTGGGACCCGCGTTCGGTGTACCCGTTCGACTGGGCCGGGTTGGCCGAGTCGGTGGCCAAGACCGGGCGGCTGGTGGTGTTCGACGACTCGAACCGCTCGTGCGGGATGGGCGCGGAGATCCTCGCGACCGCCGCGGAGGAGATGCGGCTGGTGGCCCCGCCCAAGCGGGTGACCAGGCCGGACGGCGCGATCGTCGGCGCGGTCCCGGAACTGGACGAGGTGCTGCAGCCGACCAGGCCGCAGTTGGCCGAGGCGGTCCGCTCGGTGCTCAAGAGCCCGGGTTGGTGATCATGGAGCTGGAGCGCGTCCCCGTTCCGTTCCAGGGAGATGGCAGTGGCGAGGCCGGGCTGACCTGGGGTCAGATCGGCATCTGGCAGGCCATCGCCCGCTCGGGCGAGTCACGGACCATGGGTGGTGCGATCGCGCTGCCACCGGGGGTCACGGTGGAACAGGTCGTCGCCACGTTGCGCTCGGCCGTGGGCAGGCACCAGGCGTTGCGCACCCGGCTGGTGTTCACCGACGGCAGGCCCCGGCAGAGCCTGGTGTCCTCCGGCGAGGTCGTGCTGGAGGTCGTCGACGCGACCGGGTCGGACCCGGCCGCGGTGGCCGACGCGGTGCAGGAGCGCTACGCGAGCGTGCCGTTCGACTACGAGCACGAGTTCCCGGTGCGGATGGCGGTCGTGCGCTCCGGCGGGGCGCTCACGCACATGGTCGCGGTGTACCTGCACCTGGCGATGGACGCGGGCGGGCTGGAGGTGCTGATCGGCGAGCTGGGCAGCGACCCGGCCACGTTGCCGCCGGTCACCGCCGTGCAGCCGCTGGCGCAAGCGCTGGCCCAGCGGGAGCCCGCGGCGTTGCGCCAGTCCGCGGCGTCGT
Organism: Actinokineospora diospyrosa; assembly: GCF_024171925.1. GTDB lineage: Bacteria > Actinomycetota > Actinomycetes > Mycobacteriales > Pseudonocardiaceae > Actinokineospora > Actinokineospora diospyrosa. Next base: position 220,248 of record NZ_JAMTCO010000009.1, read on the forward strand.
TGCGCTACCTCGAGCACGTGTTGCGAACGGTGTCGCCGTTGCGCTTCGGTGAGCCCCGCGAGCTGGGCGATCCGACGTTCCGGATGGTCCGCTACCGCTCCCCGGCGACCAGGCTGGCGGTGGACGCCGTGGCGCGCCGAGCCGGGATCAGCACCTCGCCGGTGCTGCTGGCCTGCTTCGCGGTCGCGTTGGCCAAGGCCGGGGCGAGCAACCCGGTGATGGCGATGCTGATGGTCAGCAACCGGTTCCGGCCGGGCTTCGCCGACTCGGTGAGCACGATCGTGCAGATCAGCCCCTACCTGATCGACGTAGCCGATATCACCCTCGGTGAAGCGGTCGCCCGGGCGGCCCGCAGCACGATGAACGCCTACAAGCACGCCTACTACGACCCGGACGCCCAGGACGAGGTGGTCGACAAGGTCGTCGCCGAGCGCGGCGAGGCCATCGACTTCTCCTGCTTCTTCAACGACCGCCGCAAATCCGACCGCGCCCCCGCCGGCGGCGCGGACCCGGACGCGGAGTCGCTCACGGCCGCGCTGGCGCGCTCGTCGGTGCACTGGGAGGACGAACCGGGCATGCCCCGGCAGAAGCTGTACCTGCACGTCGACGATCCCGCCGACGCGATCGAGTTCACCATGTCGGTGGACACCCGCTACTTCACCGCGACCGAGACCGAGGCCGTCGTGCGCGGCATCGAGTCGGTCGCCGTGCGCACCGCCCTCGACCCGGACACGCCGACCGGCGTGCGGGGCGAGACCAGGCTCCCGGCCACCGCCGGTGCCGGGGCGGACACTGCAGAGGGAGGTGCCCGATGATCGAGATCAAGTGAATCGCGCGGTAGCGCGGAGACCCTTCCGCGCTCGCTGAACAAGTTGGCTGCGGGGGTGGGCCGTTGGTGGACCCACCCCCGCACCCATGTCCACCCGGGAAGCACGCATGCACAGGTTTGGTCGAGCCGTTTGTGTCGTCGGCGCGGGTCCGCGCGGGCTCAGCGTCCTGGAGCGCCTGTGCGCCGGTGCCGAGGGTCCGGTGGTGGTGCACCTGGTCGACCCGTTCGCCGGGCGCGGTGGGCGGGTGTGGTCGACGAGCCAGCCCGCGTCGCTGCTGATGAACACCATCGCCTGCCAGGTCTCGATGTTCACCGACGTGACCGTCGACTGTGCTGGACCTATCCGACCCGGTCCGTCCCTCTATGACTGGGCTGCCGCGGGGTTGGCACCCGCTGTTGTCGCTGCCGAGGCCGCGGCGTTGACTCCGGACTCTTACCCCACGCGGGCGTTCTATGGTCACTACCTGGACTGGTTCCTCGATCACGTGCGGCAGGCAGCGCCGCCTTCGGTGGAAGTTCGGGTACATCGTCTTACCGCTGTCGCGCTCGATGACCTCCCCGACGGGCAGTGCGTGACGCTGTCCGACGGCCAGGTTCTTACCGGGCTGTCGGCCGTCGTGTTGGCGCAAGGCCACGTGGACATGCCTCTAGGGGCTATGGAGTCACGGTTGGCCGGTTTCGCTGACTCACGCGGACTGGGCTACCTCCCGCCGGGCAACCCGTCCGAGGTGGACCTGTCGGGGATCATGCCCGGCGAGGTCATCGCGGTTCGGGGGATGGGGCTGGCGTTCTTCGACTACCTCGCGCTTCTTACCGGCGATAGGGGAGGGCGGTTCAAAGAGCGCGCGGACGGGTCGTTGGCCTACGTTCCCTCGGGCCAGGAACCCGTGATTGTCACCGGTTCTCGGCGCGGGCTGCCCTACCACGCGCGCGGGGAGAACGAGAAGGGCGCGTTCGGGCGCCACGAGCCGGTGTTCCTGACGCTGGACGTGATCGCCGAGCTGCGCTCTCGCGCCGCGGTGTCGTTCCGCGAGGACATCTGGCCGCTGGTCGCGCGTGAGGTCGAACTCGTCTACTACCGGACCCTGCTGGGCGATGAGTTCGCCAGCCGGTTCATCGCGGGGGAGCCGGGGCTGGTCGAGTCGTCCGGCGTGCAGCCGTGGGACTGGGGGCTGATCGCGCACCCGGACGGTGGGCGCCGGTTCGGGTCGCCCGCAGAGTTCGACGCCTGGTTGATAGAGCTGCTGCGGGCCGACGTACCGGGCGGGAACGTGACCGACCCGGTGAAGGCCGCCTTGGATGTTCTCCGGGACATGCGCAACGAGATCCGCTTGGCGGTAGACCACGGCGGCATCACCGGCACCTCTTACCGCAACGACCTCGACGGTTGGTACACCCCGCTTAATGCGTACCTGTCCATCGGTCCGCCCGCTCGGCGCGTGGCTGAGTTGGTGGCTCTTATCGAGGCTGAGGTCGTGCGGGTGGTCGGCCCGGGGATGCGGGTGGATCTAGCCGATAGAGGCTTCCTGGTGAGCTCGCCCCGGGTCGGTGGGTCCGGGGTCCTGTGCACGACGCTGGTCGAGGCGCGGCTACCGGAGGTCGACATCCGGCAGACCACGGACCCGCTTATAGCGTCCATGCTCGAACGAGGCGACTGCGTCCCCTACCACATCCCGGATCCTGAAGGGGCGGTCGAGACAGGTGGGCTTGCCGTCACCCCACGGCCCTACCGGCTGTTGCGCGCGGACGGCACACCCCACCCCACCCGGTTCGGATACGGTGTCCCTACCGAGTCGGTGCACTGGGTCACCGCGGCGGGCATTCGCCCTGGGGTGAACTCGGTGATCCTGGCCGACGCGGACGCCATCGCCCGGGCGGCGCTGGCGGTGACCAGCAGCGCGCGGCCCCCGGTCGCGCGACCGGCGTGAGGAGCCGCGTGACCGGTACCGACAGTGGCCTGCTCGCCCCGGTGTGGGCGGGCGCCGAGGCGGCCGACCTGGTGACCGACGAGGCGTGGGTGGCCGCGATGGTCGAGGTCGAGGTGGCCCTGGCCCGCGCGCAGGCCAAGCTGGGGGTCATCCCGGCCGCCGCCGCGGCGGCCATCGCCGACACCGTCGCCGACATCGACGTGGTCGACCTGGCCGTGCGCTCACGCGGTGGCGCCAACCCCATCGTGGCGTTTGTCACCGCCTTCACCGCCTGCGTGCCCGAAGACGCCCGCGAGTACGTCCACCGCGGCAGCACCAGCCAGGACATCCTCGACACCGCCGCCATGCTCATCACCCGCCGGGTCTTCGACGTGGTGTCGCGCGACCTGCTGCGAGTTGCCGCTGCCTTGGCGAGGTTGGCCGAGGAACACCGGGACTCGGTGATGGCTGGGCGCACTCTTACCCAGCACGCGGTGCCGGTGACTTTCGGTCTTAAAGCCGCCGGGTGGCTGACCTCGGTGCTGGACGGGCTTACCCGTGTGCGTGGAGTGGTTCTGCCCGCGCAGCTCGGTGGCGCTGCCGGGACCCTGGCGTCCTATGTGGAGTACGCGGGGGATCCTTCGCACGGCCCCTTGCTGTCGGCGGAGTTTTCAGCCGTGTTGGGCTTGCCGGAAGCCGTAGTGCCCTGGCACGCCCTTCGCGCCCCTTACGTCGACATCGGTTCTGCGGCCTCTATTGTCACCGGTGCGTTGGGGAAGTTCGCGCTAGACGTCCAAGGCATGTCCCGCACCGAGGTGGCCGAGGTAGTCGAGCCCTCCGCCGAAGGCCGCGGCGTTTCGTCCGCGATGCCGCAAAAGCGCAACCCGGTCCTGGCCACCCTCATCATGGCCGCCGCCCGCCAGGTCCCCCTCTATGCGACAGTCCTGGCCCAGTCGATGCTCGCCGAAGACGAACGAGCCCCCGGCGCCTGGCACGCCGAATGGCAGCCCCTGCGTGAGTTGCTGCGCTCCCTCGGCGGGGCTGCCGCCACCGCCGCCGAGCTAGCCGAAGGCCTGGAGGTCTTCCCCGACCGCCTCCGCGCGAACCTATCGCTGACCGGCGGCACCATCGTCTCCGAGCGCTTGAACGTCGCTCTAGCGCCTGTCTTGGGCAAGGTAGAGGCCAAGAAGCTCCTAGCCAGCCTCTCCCGCTCCGAAAACTTCGCCGACGCTCTGCGAGCCGCTCCCGAGCTCGCTTCCGTGGACGTGAACGCGTTGTTGGATCCCGCTGAGTACCTGGGCTCCACCGGCGCCCTCATCGACCGCGCCCTCGCCCACTACCGCAACCTCCCATGACCCGCCGCAAACCCCCCGGCGTCTCCATGGAGTCCTGGGTCGAGTCCCAGATCCGAGAAGCGGCCAACCGCGGCGACTTCGACGACCTCCCGGGAGCGGGCAAGCCGCTCCCCAACCTCCACGACCCCAACGCCTGGCTAGCCGCCTACCTCAAACGCGAAGGCGTCGAGACGGAGGCGCTGCTCCCCGAGCCTCTGCGTCTGCGCAAGGAGATCGAGCGGCTGCCGGAGGTGGTACGGGGTGCCCCGACGGAGCGCCTGGTGCGAGAGCTGGTGGCGGACCTGAACGACCGCATCAAACTCTGGATGCGCAACGGCCAGGACACCCACTTCATGGTGCCCCTGGTGGACGAGGACGAGATCGTCTCCGGCTGGCGCGAGACCCGCCCCGTGCCCGAGCCACCGCCCGCTATTCCTCCTCCTCAACCGAAGCGCCGTTGGTGGAATCGCCGTGGAGCTTCGCGTACTCAGTAACGATCTCCTCGAAATCGACTGTAGACATATTTCTTGTGCGAAAGGAGATGGTGATCATCTCCGAAATTGCCGCGAGTGCGCGCGCAAGAAGTGTATCTCCCGCTAGTTGCGCGACGAACCCTTCGGGAAAGATTCCGCTGTACTGTCCTGAATCATAGAGTAGTGCGACGGCTGGTATCCAACCATTCTTGGGCAGGGTTTGCCAAAGGTGGATAGTCGAGCTCCATGAATGGTGTTTAGTGAGTGACTTGAACTCCTCTTTGCTGGTGTCGATCACGTAGGTGATAGTGATCAGGTTGGCCGAGTATGCTGCTAGTTGGCGCACCAGATCTACCGGTGTGGGCCGATATGCATCGTATTGGCTTGACCTGGTGCGGCTGCGATAGTTCCCGATCGCCGTCAATAGTATCGCGACGACGATATCTTCGTCGTCGGTCTTGAGTATCTCTCGAATGGTGGCGAGAATGTTGTATTGTTCGGCCAGGGCCCGGTGAGAGAGTAGCGCGAACAGTATTGCGTCGTTGGGGCCATCCCGGTTGAACTTGGCCCCGTGTGCCATGTTGATCAGTTCCTTGGTGATGTAACGAGCCACCAAGAACTCGCCGAAGGTGGCGTGGAGGAACTCGTACGAGCGCTGCTTCTGGAGGGTCAGCGCTTCTGGTGAGTGGATGAAGAAGAACTCGGCCAGCAGTCGCTTCCCGCCGTCGGGCTCGTGCCCGAGTAGAGCGGTCAAGTCCGCCGAGAGTTCAGCTTCGCTGATGTACTGGGCGCCTCGGTTGAACATCCCGAGTGCGGCGATGGACAGCCGCTCTATCTGCGCCGCGACGGCGGCGTCGAGGTTCACCGACGTGGTGGTCTTCGCGGCTTCCCGGCGGGCGAAGCTGTCGAAGATGCGCTCGTAGAGCGCGGTCGTGGACATGTCCTCGCTCAGGCCGGGTGAGGTCGGATCGGCCGCGTACAGCGCCAACATCAGCAACAGCAGCGGTTGCCGCGCCAGGTCTTCGTGCTTGGCGAGGTCTGCGGGCCGCAGGTCGCGGATTGTTCCCTCGTCGATGGCGCGGTGGTTCGCCGCTCGCCACCGATCGGTCCACGCTTCGATCCGCGGATCGTCGAACTCCACCAGCTTGACGATCGTCGCGCCTTCGGGAACGTGCACCCGGTCGGCGACCAGTGTCCGCGACGTCACGATCACCACGACCGGGAGCTCCTGGTCGTGCTCCACCGCCTGGAACTCCATCGCCTCGCGGAGGTAGCCGCTGCGGTCGATCTGCGACGCCTGCAGCAGCTCATCCAGACCGTCGAGGAGCACCACACGGACCGTCTGCGCGGTCTGTGCTGCCAACCGCGGCCAGGAAACGCGGTCGTTCGTCGCCTGGTCCAACGCCTGGCGGATCTGGTCCTTGACCGGTGCGCTCGCCTCCACCGACCGCAGCGGCACCCGGACCACGGTGTACCCCGAGGTCGGCAACCGGGCAGCGATCACCTTCGTGAGTAGCGACTTGCCCGCGCCGGGGTGGCCCAAGAGCAGCAGCGGCACCCGAGTCGCGTTAGGCGAGGTGAAGTGCGCGGCCAACATCAGGTCGAGGTCGTCGTGCGCGGGCAGCCCGGCCCACCACTGCTCACTCGCGATCTGCCCACCGGTCGAAGTGATCTTGTACTGAGGGGTGACGAACCCGTCCCCAACGGTCGGGAACCGGACGTCGACCCCGTACCGCTCCGCGTCCGCCGCGATCACCGGCTGGCTGAGCACTCCGCGGTTGGCCCGGTGCAGGGCCTCTTGGTCCCCGCCCAGGTCAGGGCCGACCGGGGTGAGGGACAGCAGGCCCTCCAGCCGCTGCAATGCGGCGGACTGCGCGTCGAGGACGGCGCGCACCTCGTCAGACAGCCCGGTGATGGCCTGCCGGGTGGCGGCGTGTTCGCCGAGGCTGGACCAGAAGAGGAACTCGGGGACGTCCGCCGCGAGGGCGAGGTAGCGGGACTCGTAGCGGGCCAGGACCTTCCCGATGAACTTGGGGTTGGCCAGGGTGATGTGGCCCGACCAGGCGTCCAGGCCCTTGAGGAAGTCGTCGGTGCGGCCCGCCGCGATGCCGATCCAGGAGCGGATGCCGGGCAGGGTCTCCTGGAAGCCGCGCGACGGGCACGGGGCCGGGATCGCCGCGAGGTAGAGGGCGTCGAGCGCGGATTGGTTCTGCTTGGCGATCGCGCCGGTTGCCACGTACCCGCGCTCGGCGTCGGTGATGGCCAGCTTCTTCATCGCCTTGGGGCCGACGGTCTCGGTCAGCACGTCCAAGAACGACGACGCGACGAGCAGGCTGTGGGCGGCCTCGATCAGCTCCCGGCGCTCACGGCCGCGCTTGTCCCGGAACCGCGCGGGCTTGAGCAGTGACCGCAGCAGGGAGATGGCCTCGTTCTTCTGGTCCACCCAACCCCACACCGTGGCGAACAGGACCAGCGGTGCCAACGGAGTCCCCAGCGTGGCGACTCCGGCGACCAGGCCAGCACCCAAGATCACCCCGCCGAGCGCCTTGTCCAGCTTGTCGACGAACCCCGGTTGGTCCCGGTCCAGGACGCGCAGTGCTTCGGCGAAGGTCAGGTCCGGCTGTCGTCGCACGCGGTAACGGTACAACGCACGGTTAGCCGCGGAGTTCTCGGTACATCGCGGCCGCGGCCGGGTGGAGTGGGGCTGGGGCGGTGTCGATGAGGGAGCGGACGTCCAGGTACTGGGTGCCCAGGGCCTGTTGGGGGACCAGGTTGGTGGCGCGTTCCACGAGGACGCGGACGGTGGCGGCGATGGTGGGGGACGACAGGCTGGGGGAGGGGATGAGGAGGTTGGGGACGCCGACGGTTGTCACGGGGGTGGGGGCTTGGTAGGTGCCGCCGGGGATGGTGACCTGGTCGTAGACCGGGCCGTAGCGGTCGCGGAGCGCGGGGATGTAAGAGGTGAGGTCAAGGAGCCGGATGCCTATCGCGTTGTCCAGCTCCGACAAGGCGGGAGTGGGGAGGCCGCCGGACCAGAGGAGTGCTTGGACGCGGGTATCGCGTAAAGCGGCTACGGCGTCGGCAAGGGGGTGGTGGTCGATGATGACCCGGACGTCCGCTGTGTCGATCAGTCGACCGCCGAAGAGGGCCGCGCCAGAGCCGGAGGCACCAAGAGACACGTGCTGCCCCGTTAGATCTGCCAACGTGCGGATAGGGCTATCGGCGCGGACGACGAGTTGCATGTAGTTCTCGTAGACCCGTCCAAGCGCGGTGAGATCTATAGGCGCGGTGAACGGTTCGGTGCCGGATCGCGCTGCGGCCAAGGCATCCGCCAGCGTTAAGCCAAGTTCAGCCTCGCCGGCCGCTACCCGGGAGAGGTTCATGACGCTGCCCAACGTCGCCACCACCTCGACTCGCCACTCAGGCTCAACAGCCCGCATCTCCCCGGCCAGCAACCGCGCGAACTCGACATAGAACCCGCCCGGCTCCCCGGCAGCGATCCTTACCCGGCCGGTCGGACTGCTGTAAGAGCACCCAGCAACCGCCAACGCGCCGACCAGGAAACTTCGCCGCGACAGCGCCATCACGCACCCCCGGGCAGCGACACGGTCACCGCCAACCCGTGAGGCTCCGCAAGGGCGATCCGCAACTCACCGCCATACGCGGTCACCAGGCGGTCCGCGATGGCCAGTCCAAGGCCCGACCCCGGGGCCGAACCGGAAGCACGCCAGAACCGGTCGGTCAGCTTCGGCAAGTCCTCCACGCGAACCCCCGGACCATCGTCGGTAACGGCAACTATCCCCGGTAGCTCAACCGACACGCGGACAGTCCCGCCTGGCGCGTACTTGATTGCGTTGTCCAGCAGCACATCCAACACCTGCGCCAGATCCGACTCCGAGCAGCCCACCGGAACCGATGCGATGTCCTCCACCACCTTCACCCCAGCCCGGTCGGCGGCAGGCACCCACGAATCGATTCGCTCACGAGCGACCACCCCGGCGTCGCAGCGCGCGTCCGACCCCACAGCCAACTCTGTGGCAGCCGTGTCCGCTGACGCCAGCAGCAGCATCGAGTCCAGCAGCGACTCCAACCGGTCCAGCTCGGCGACCATCGACGAGTACGCCGGTTCAGCCGATGGCGACACCCGGCCAGCGAGCGAGTCCATCCGCAGCCGCAACGCCGCCAGCGGGTTGCGCAGCTGGTGGGACGTGTCGGCCACCAACGCGCGCTGCCGGTGCGCGGACTCCGCCACCGCGTCCGACATGCGGTTGAACGACCCGGCCAACCCGCGCAGCTCCGGCGGCCCCAGCACCGGCGACACGTGCGCCCCCGGCGACCCGCCGCCCACCGCGCGCACCCCCCGCTCCAGCTCCGCCACCGGCCGCAGCACCCACCTGGCCAGCAGCAACGCCAGCGCCACGAACGCCAGCGCCGCGCTCAGCACCCCGCTCAGCACGATCCCCCAGCTGGCCCCGACATCCGCGGCCGCCCGGTCCACAGTGGAGCGCAACGCGACCGCGCCGGTGACCCGGGTGCCGCTGCCGATCGGCCTGGCGAACAGCACCGCGCCCGAGGACCACGGCAGCACGTCCGGCGCGGTGGCGGCGGGCTGGTTGCGCAGCGCCGCGTCCAACGCCGCCCGGACCAGCGGGTCGTCCGCGCGCATGCCGGTCTCCAGCACCGGTGTGCGGCGCGCGTCGATCACCACGACGGCGTCGCCGTAGAGCTCGACGTGCGCGCGGACCTCGGCGAGCAGCCGGTCACCGCCGACCGAGGCCAGCTCGGCGAACCGGTCCAGGTCGGCGGTGCGGCTGAGCGCGAACCGCTGGGTCCGCTCGGCGGAGGTGCTGTGCAGCAGCGGCCCGGCGAACCCGGCGAGCGCGGCCAGCGACAAGCCCAACAGCACCAGCAGCAGGCGCCTGCGCACGTCAGTCGCCCAGGCGGTAGCCGAAGCCGCGGATCGTGCGCACCAGGTCCGGCCGCCCCAGCTTCGCCCGCAGCGCCGCCAGGTGCACGTCCAACGACCGCGACACCGCCAGGTACGCGTCGCCCCACACCTCGTCGAGCAGTTGCTGCCTGCTCACCGCGGTCCCGGCGTGCCTGGCCAGCGCGGCCAGCACCTCGAACTCCAGGTTGGTCAGGCCGACGACCGCCCCGGCCACCGACACCCGCCGCGCGTTCAGGTCCACCGCGACGTCGTCGACCTCCACCACTGCGGGCCGGACCCCTTCCGCCGACAGGGCCCGCCGGGTCACTGCCTCGATCCTGGCCAGCAGCTCGATCAGCCGCACCGGCTTGACCAGGTAGTCGTCAGCACCCAGCCGGAGGCCGCGGACCACGGTGCGCTCATCGCCGTGCGCGGTCATCACCACCACCGGCGTCGAGGAGAGCTTGCGCAGCTTGCGGAGCACTTCTAGGCCGTGGATGTCCGGTAGGCCGAGGTCGAGCAGCACCACGTCGGCGTCGCGGTGGCGGATGAGCGCGTCGGCGCCCCGGGTGACCCACTCCACGGGGTGCCCGTGCGTGGTCAGCACGTCGTTGACCGCCGCGGCCACCCCGTCGTCGTCCTCGACCAGCAGCACACGCATCGTCAGTCCCGATCCTCGAGCGGCGAGTCGGTGGACGTTTCCCCCATCACCGCGTAGACCACCAGGGAAACCAACACACATCCCGCCACATAGTAGAAGAACACCGACTCGTGCCCGGCTTGCTTGAGCCACAGGGCGATGTATTCAGCCGTTCCGCCGAATATCGCTACTGTGAGCGCGTAGGGCAGTCCCACGCCCAGGGCACGGACCCTCGTTGGGAACAGCTCCGCCTTCACCACCGCGTTGATGGAGGTGTAGCCGGTGACGATGACAAGAGCGCCCACCATCAAGAAGAACGCCGGTACGGCCTCGTTGGTCCCCGCGAGTGCCGTCAACAGCGGCACCGTCAACAGCGTCCCCAGCACACCGAAGCCCAGCAGCAGTGGCCTGCGCCCGATCCGGTCTGACAACGCCCCCGCGAGTGGCTGCAACGCCACGAACACCACCAACGCCAGGAAGTTGATCCACGCGACCGTGCCCTTGTCGATGTGGCTGGTGTTCACCATGAACTTCTGCAGGTAGGTCGTGTAGGTGTAGAAGGCGACGGTGCCGCCGAGCGTCAGGCCTACCACCAACAGGAGTGACCTGGGGTGGCGCAGCAGGGCCTTAAGCGTCCCCCGGCTCTCGTTGGTCTGCTCGGCCTCGAAGCTGGGCGATTCGTCCATCGTGCGCCGCAGGTACATGACGACCAGAGCGCCGAGCGCCCCGACTGCGAACGCGATGCGCCAACCCCACGAGTCCATCTGCGTAGGCGTCAACACGTTCTGCAGCACGATCTGCAACCCCAGCGCGGTCAGCTGCCCAGCCGTGAGCGTGACGTACTGGAAGCTGGAGAAGAACCCGCGCCGCCCGCTCGCCGCCATCTCCGACAGGTAGGTCGCCGAGGTCGCGTACTCGCCACCCACGGACAGCCCTTGAAGCAACCGCGCCAACACCAGTACCACCGGCGCCGCCACGCCTATAGTCGCGTAGCCCGGGGTCAGCGCGATCATCAGCGACCCCAAGGCCATCAACGTCACCGATAGCGTCAACGCCCTCCGGCGGCCGAACCGGTCGGCGAACCGCCCCAGCAGCCACCCCCCGATCGGCCGCATCAAGAACCCCACCGCGAACACCGCCGCCGTGTTCAACCACTGCGCGGTCTGATCGCCCTTGGGGAAGAACGTCGCCGCGAAGTAGATGGAGAACGCCGTGTAGGCGTACCAGTCGTACCACTCGATCAGGTTGCCGATCGACCCCTTGGCGATGTTGGACACTACCCGCCGATCGGCCCGCTCCTTGACTGACATGGTCCCTCCCGTGGATCCCGTGATCGGGACCACAGTGCGGGGTGTAGTCGGGCATCGACAAGGAGTTGCCCGGGAACCTTACAGTCCCTTAGGGGAACGGGTCCTATAGGAGAACGCCACTAGGACGAGCGGGCGGCTAGACGTTGCGCGACTCCCATGCGCGACTTCACGCCCAGCTTGGTGAACACGCGCGCGAGGTGTCCCTCGACGGTCTTGCGGCTGAGGAACAGCCGGGTCGCTACCTCTCGATTGGTCAACCCGGACGCCACGAGCTCGGCGATCTCCAACTCTCTGCCGGACAACGCTTCTACCGTCCCGTGTGGACGACGTGGACGAGGTGCGCGGGCGCCCAACCGCGTCTCGGTAAGCCTGACTCGAGCCGATAGCCATGTCGCGCCGCAGGCGAGGTAACCCTCCTTCGCCCGACTCAACTCGACCCGCGCCGCGGTGAGGTCGCCTTCGGCCGCGAGGTGCTCGGCCAACAACTCCCTGGCACGCGCTTGCCGCACCGGGCCGCCGGTGATGGCACGGGCAGCGTCATCCCGGGCGGCGGTCGATCGGCCCAGCGCGGCCAACACGTACGACCGGGCGAAATGCCCGATCACGCTCGATCGCGCCACCGCCTCCTCGGCGAATCCGGCGGCCTCCTCGGTCCTGCCCAGGCCGACCAAGGCGATCGCGAGATGTCCCGCCCACGTTCCCCGGTCCCGCCCGCTTGCCCGGGACAGGTCAGCGCCAACCGACGCCGTGATGTGGCTTAAGCACCCGGCGAAGTTGCCCATCGCGAGGTAGGACTCAGCTGCCGACAACCCCGCGATCTCTGCCCACCACGACGACTTCGGTAGCACTACCGCTGCCAAAGCCTCTTCCGGGCCGTTCTGCCACAAAACCGCCAATTGCTCCACGGCCGACGCCAGTGCCGCTAGCTCCGGGCTGCCCATGGCTGTGGCAACGGCGTGCGCTTCCCGACAACCCGTACGAACCCGGTCAAGGCGTCCCGAGTGCAGCGCCAATGCCGCGTCCACCGCCAGGAGCTCCGGCAGACTCGACCGACGGCCGGTAGTCCTAGCGATGTCCAAACCGCGCTGCACGTGCCTAGTCGCTTCAGCGGTCCGATCCAGTGATAGCTCTACCCAGGCCAACCCAGCTAAATGGTCGCCGACAGCAGCGTCCGGCAACCCGTCCACCAGGCGAACCGCGGGCCACGTGCCATACGCGTTCGCCTCACCCGCGCGGACCGAACCGAGGGCGAGCAACACATGCCCCGCCACCTCATCGCCCTCCGCGATCGCGTGCCTGGCATGCCCCATGCACCCACTCGGGTCGCCCAGCAGTACAGCCACCGCAGCCCGCTCCGCCGCCACGCCAGGTGTTCTCGCGCGGGCTAGAAGCGCCTCAGCCTCGGTATAACGCCCCAGCAGGCGCTCGGTTCGCGCGCACGCCCGCACGACCTCCGGCCCTGGCGTCTCATCGGCCAGTGCTTGGTGCAGCACGTCCCTGGCGCGGACGAGGTTGCCGCCGAGCCCTAGCGCGCGCCCCAGCAGCGGCGTCAACCGGTGCCCTGTGCCGTGGGGGAGGAGTTGGATGGCGCGGTCCACCCACGCTGCCGCGGTCGCCGGCGCCGAGTCGAGCACCACCTCCGCCGCGCTCGCCAACGTCCGCGCCGCCTCGGCGTCGCCATAGGTGGCCGCGCGGGCCGCGTGGAAAGCCTGGAGCGGCAACGGCCCACCCTTGAGCCGGAGATACTCACCCGCCCGCCGGTGGGCTCCTGTCCGCCACGTGACGCCTGCCGACTGGTAAGCGGCCGCCCGGACCAACGGGTGCCGGAACGCGATCCGCGACCCGTGCGCGCGTACCAGCCCGATGGTCACAAGCTCGTCGAGCGCCCGAAGCACCGCGGTCTCAGGTAGACCTGCCGCCCGAACCACCACGTCCACGTCAGCCGGCGCGCCAGAGGCTGCCACCGCGTACGCGACCTCTCGCTGTACCTCGTCCAACGCGAGCACCTCACTGGCAGCGACCGCGAGCACACCATCCGGCAAAGGCGTCTCCCCAAGCCCCCGCGGATCAATCGCCGATAGCACTACTTCAGGCGAGAGCCCCGCCATCGCGGACAGATAGAGCGGGTTACCGCCACTGGCAGCGACCAGCTGCGCACACACGTGCCTAGGCGTACCGGGCAGCAGCGCGGCCACGGCTGAGGCGTCCAGTGGACCGGGGGACAACCGGGTCACCTGCCACGGCGACCGCGCCAGCGCCGCGGGCAGCCACTGGCACCCGTCCCGGTAGGCCAACGCGACCAACACCGGCCCCGGTGACGGCACCCGGAGCAGCGGCTCCAGCCAGTGCGCCCATTCCACCGCGTGCGCGTCATCAATCACCAGCACCGACGGACAATGCTCGGAGATCCGTTCGTTCGGCGGTCGAGGCACCGCCGCGAATCGCACGTCGACACCGAGGGAATCGGCCTGGTGGGCGAGTTCGGCGAGCAGTCGGGTTTTCCCGGTGCCCGGCTCACCGTGCACCGCGACCACCACCGCCTGGCCCGCGACCAGCGCGTCCAGTGACCGCCGGAGTGCGGAAAGTTCCTGCTCGCGACCAACGAGGGGCTCGCGGGCGGGTCTTCCCATCCGCCACCCCCAGAATCGCTAATCGAAAGGCGGAATCGCCGGTGTCGATTGTCGATCTTAGGTTACCCGGTTAATCGGCAGAAGCGGTCGGACGGCCCGAACCGGAGTCCAGAACGGTCCCCTGGATGTCATGGATCACATAGTGGTGCGGGGCCATCGCCCCGGGCCTGCCCGGCAGCGCGGCCAACACCGCGGTGTGCAGCTCCCGCGGGCCAGGCGCCGGAGCCGCCACGTGCGCGGTGATCCGCCCGTCCTCGGCGGTGACCCGAACCGCGCCACCGCCCACCGCGTCGCTCACCGCCGCGTGCACCTCGTCCAAGTCCACCCAGGACGAGTCCAGCAGCCGCCAGGACTCCTCGCGCCGCACCGGTGACACCCCGGTCGCCGCGCCGATGTCGCGCACCCGGACCTCACCAGTCGCCGCCGTCACCAAGAGGCGCTCTAGCGCCAACAACACCGTGTCGACCTCGGCCGCGGGGAACCGCGCCGTGTCCACATGCAGGCGGATGTCTGCGTCGGTGTCGCTGACACCGCCGAGAGTGAGCAGGAACGCCGTAGGCAACGTCCGGTCCGGCATCGGCTCCAGACGTGTGTCCGCTAAAGCCGCCACCGGGTCATCCGGGGCGTTGGTCGCTGCGGCCGCCGTTGTGGCACCGAGGTCGTTGAAGACAGCGTCGCGGTGGAAGTAGGTGCCGCGCTCACGGCCAACGTTGTCGATGACCTCCCACAGCTCGATCGAGTCGAACTGCGCGTAGCGATAGGCGTTGATGGTGGTCGCTTGCACCTGCCGCACGACGTCATCGAAGGTCGCGTCGTCATCGAGCGTGTAAGGCACCAAGGCGTCTTGCGCCAACGGCCCCACGTACTCCCGCCAAGCAGAGCGGAAGCGGTTGCCGCAGATGGACACGATGACCCCGTCCGGCGTCGCGGTCCGCACGCTGAGCAGCGCCGCCGCAGCCGCCAAGACCACGGTGGAGTAACTGGCGCCGGTACGTTCGACGATCACCCGCAGTGCCGACGCGGCCGCGGTCGACACCATCCGCCGCTCCAGGTAGCCCGGGGTGCCGTCCGGGTGCGGCGGCATCGCGCACATCGCCTGCGGGACCTGCCGCAGCCGGGTGTCCCAGTACTTCAGCGCCGACCGGGTCCGCCGTCTGCCGACCTCCGACTGCTCCCACTCCGCCTGGTCCAACGGCTGGTGCCCGCGCTCCTCGGCCAGGTCGTCGCGCCCGGCCAGCAGCGCCCGCAGTTGCTCGCCCACGATCGCCGCCCCCGCCGCGTCCACCGCGACGTGGCAGAACAGCAGCACCGCCACGATCGGCGCGCCACCGTCGGTGATCACCAGCACCCGCAGCGGCAACCCGTCGACCACGTCGAACGGCACCCCCAGCTGCTGCCACACCAGCTGCCCGATGAACGCCAGCGGGTCGTCGCCGGTCAGCTCGTGCAGCTGCAGCGCGACCTCGCCCTCGACGAGCACCCGCTGGGTGGGTCCCTCGGGGGAGTCGAGCACGAACGTCGTGCGCAGCGCCTCGTGCCGGGCGACCAGCACCCCCAGCGCCCCGACGAGCTCCGACACGGTGTGCCCGGGGGACAGCTCCACGAACACCGGCAGCACGTCCGAGCGGTCACCGTCGGTGCCCAACCACCGCAGCACGTTGCGCTGCCCCAGCGTCACCGGGCCGGTCCCACCCCGGACACCGCGGAACCGAACGGACAAGACGGGCACGGTAGGGCCATCGGTACTGGGCTTGGGCGCTGTCGACTGCGGCACCGTCATGGCGAACACTCCTCATGTCCCGGCGGCGAACACAGCAGGACCCTAGGCAGCCCGCCTGCGCCGAGCATGGGGGAAATCCCCTATCTTGACCGATCCCACCCGCCGGAACGCGGCTCGATGCCAAGCTCGGTTACTCCCGCCGGGGCAACTGACCGGTCGGGCCAGCGGTGACCGTGAAGCGGCCCGGTCCGAAGGTGACCTGACCGGTCGGGCCGGGCGAGATCGGCCCGGTCCCGGCCTGCAGGTCGGCCTCGAACCCCGGCAGCTTGAGCTTGATCAGCGACGGCAGCAGCACCGCGATGGTGAACAGACCAACTAGCACCGGCGTGGTCGTCGTCAGCATCACCGCGGTGACCTTGTCGCTGGTGAAGAAGGTGACCCATAGCGTGCCGAGCAGCGCGATAGACACCAACGCGACGGCATAGCCACCCCAGATCGCGGGTGCCACCGCCTTCAGTTCGCGTTCCAGCAGGTGCAGGTTGCGCTGGGCGTCGGCGTGCCCGGAGTCCCGCTTAAGACACTCCCGCAGGTGCGCCATGGCCCGTTGGCGGTACAAGAGCCGCCCGCGCGTGTCTCCGGCAAGAGAGCCCATGCGGTGGTGGGCTACTCCGGCGACGAAGTGCGGGTCGGCCTCGCTGTCTGGAGCGGACGAGATGGCTCCTTGCGCGTGGGCGTAGGCCTCGGCGTGCAGGTCAGCGTTCTGCTGCTTGTCGCCACGTTGGACTAAGAGCCGGGCCAAAGCCAGATTGGTACGCCACCGCGCCGGTCCATCTTGGCGCAAGAGCGCCGCCCGCAGAGTGGACTCCGCCTCGGCCTCATCACCGGCCTTGGCGAGCGCTTGAGCGGTTCCGATGGCAGCAGCGGCAGAGGCAGGATCAACGGCGAGCGCTTGCCGGAACTCCCGCTCAGCCTCAGGCAACCGATCGGTCCGCAGCAGCAGCGCCCCCAACTCCACATGCGCCGCCGCGTCGTACCAATCCCGACTGATCGCCTTGGCCAGCTCTGCCTCGGCCTCTTCATAGCGTCCCATTTGGACGTACAAGGCACCCAGGTCGGCATGGCTACCGTGGTACGGATCGATCTCCAGCGCCCGCTTGAAGTGGTACTCCGCCGACGCCAGTTGCTCCTGCCGGAACGCGGCAACCCCCAGACAGATGTGTGCGGACGGGTCGTCCCGCCGCTTGAGGAGCTCGGCAGCGATGACTTCCCCCTCTTGCCACCGACTCACCCCCTCTTGCCTGATCAATGCCCAAGCCAGCGCCAACCGCTGGTCGAAGTCGTTGGTGGGCAACGCCCTGAACTCACTCTCCGCGACCGCGAACCTGCCCTCGCTGAACGCCACCCACCCCAGTCCATACCGAGACGCCCGACGCTCCCGGTCGTTAACCGAGCCATCGAGCAACTCTTGGAACACCCGCCGCGCATCGGGCAACCGGCCGTCGTCGTGGTGAATCCACCCCAACTCGGCACGCAGGCTCCGCAGATGCGGATGCACCTTGATCAGCCTCGCGATCAGTCGCTCCGCCTCCCCATACCGGCGCAGCGACCGCAGGGTGGTCGAAAGAGCAACCCCATAGTCCGGGTCGTTCGGCACATCACGCATGGCCTCGGCTGTGCAGCGCGCAGCAGCGTCGAACGCGAGCCGGTACTCGTGCACCCGCGACAGCGCCAGCCGCAGCCAGACATTGGTCGGATGCCACTCCAGCCCGGCGCGGACCACCCGTTCGGCCTGATCGATCCGGTGCAGCCGGAACAACGCCTGGATCTTGTGGTCCATCGCGTCCACGTCGCGCGGTGCGATCTCCAACGCGCGGTCGGCGGCGGCCAGTGCTCCCTCCGCGTCGTCCAGTTCTAGTCGCAACCAGGCCGTCGAGGTGTGCACATCGGGATGCCCCGGCAGGAGTGCGACAGCCTCCGCCGCGGCCGCTTGGGCCTCGTCGAGCCGCTCTGCTCGCCGAAGCACCTGAGCGTGCGCGGTCAGCGCCCAAGGGGAGGTCGGCATGACAGCCAGAGCCCGCTTGCACCATGCGATAGCGGTGTCGTCGTCTCCGAGATCGGAGTTGAGCCATGCGCAGGCCAGGTACGCAGTGGCGTTGGCGCTGTCGTCTGCGAGTTCCGCTGCGGTCATGGCCTCCTCGAACCGCCGCGCGTAGCTGAGGAAGTAAATGAGGTTCTGCCGCGCCCACGCGTAACCAGGGGCGAGTGCCACAGCGCGCTGCGCCAGTTCAACCGCGGCGTTCTCGTCGTTGAGGTGGCTATGGAGCCATGCGGCCCCCAGCAGCATGCTCACGTTCTCCGGGTACTCGGCGACTGCCCGCTCCGCTTCCGCTAGAGCTTCGGGAAACCGATGTGCCTTCCGCAGGAAGTCGATCTTCCGGCGCAGCGCCCACAGGTAGCCGGGGTTGGCGGACCACACCTCGGTGGCGATGGCGATCGCGCTGTCGAACCGCCCCTCGGTCTGGAACACCTCCGCCTTCGCCATGCGCACCCGCACGTCCTCGGTGTTCGCGGCACTATCAGCTGCTTCATGCGCGTCGTGGTATCGACCCAGCTGGCGCAGGCATCCGATTCGTGCGATCAGTGCGGCCCTGTTGGCAGGCTCCTCCTCCAAGACCTTTTCGGCCTCGATCAACGCCTTGTCGAACCGGTGGAGGTCGATGTAGGCGTTAGCCGCCGCCATACGAACCTTGGTTGAACTCGGTCGAAGGGCCAAGGCGTGCGCCCCTGCCTCACACGCTTCGGCGTAGCGGCAAAGGTCACGCAGGTAGTCGATACGAAAGGCGAGTGCCTCCGCGTACTGGGGGTAGACGCTCAACGCGCGCTCGACCAGCTCTAACGCGCGGGTGTCTTCATCCAGCGTGCTGAAGTGCCGTGCGGCGGAGAGGTTGATCGCCGGGTCGTTCGGGCACCGTGAGAGCGCCGTGGCCACGGCGTCCGCGAGGTTCTCGGTGCTTTGGGCGTACGAGATCCGCGCGTTCAGCGATACGCGGTCAAGCGGGTGTGCCGCGATCGTGTCGTTAAGCACCGCCGCAGAGCGGTCGTCAAGGCCAGCCTGGTGGAAGGTGTAGGCGGCGACCCGGCTGATCGCCGGGTGTGTGTGGCGCACCCGCAGTGCGTTGTCCGCCGCTTGAACAGCGTCCTCTGTGGCGCCAGTGGATCGCAAGATCTGGATCAGTGTGGCCGTTGCGCGGCTGGCTCTGGGGTTGATGTCCAATGCCCGGCGCACGCATGCGATGGCCGCGTCCGGGTCATTGCGTTGCTTCTCTGTCCATGCGGCGGTGACGTGCGCATCCACGTCCCGAGGCCGTGCGGCGATCGCCTGGTCGATCACTGCTCGGGCCCGGTCCGGCTGCTTGCGGGCGTTCTCGATGGCGGCCAAGCTGCGCAACGCCCACGAGTGGCGCGGGTCCAGATCGATGGCGCGTTCGGCCAACGCGGCGGCCTCATCGAGCCGATCTACTGCATGCAGGGTCCATGCTGCTGTCACCAGCAGGTGGGCGGCGCCTGGGAACTGCTCGATCGCTTTAGCCTCCCACTCCTGGGCTTCCGCGTACCGCCACATCTGCCTCAGTGCTGTAGCCCGGTTTGAATAGGCGCTGGACAGATTGGGGTCGACTTCGATCGCGGCGTCGAAGTGGGGGAGTGACTCTTCGAGCGCGCCTCGCTCAAGATGGACACGCCCCAGCGTGACGTGGCACTTGCCTATAGAAGGGTGTGCGGCGACCAGACGCTCGGCGGCGGCCTGGGCCTCTGACCACCGGTACAGCTCAGCCAACCCGTCGGCGTACCAGCGCGCAGGGCGCCAGTCGGTGGGGGATAGGGCCACTGCCGCGTTGTACTGCTCCAGGGCCTCTTCGTGTAGATCGAAGTTAGCGTAGGCACGCCCGAGTGCTACCCGCAGCAGTGCATGCTCAGGGAAGCGCTCGAGCGACTCAAGCCCGAACGTGATCGCGTCCTCGTACGCACAAGACTCTGCCAACGCCACGAGGTGCCAGGTGGTGACGGCGGGGTCTTCTAGTTGTCGGGAGGTGAGTTCGGCGGCCTCGTCTTCTCGGCTCATCGCCAGCAGGACCCGGGCGTGTGCGACCACCACCTGCGGATCGTGCGGGGACGCGGCCAGCGCCTGTTCGCTGGCGGCCAGGGCGGCCGGGAGCTCCCAGCGGCGGCGGAGGAGGTCGATGTCGGTGGTGCTCACAGCTCCCCTTACGCTCGTTCTCCCACCGTGGTCGTGACACTCTCACGTTCCGTTACCGCTCGGGAGCACCGTGCCAGATCCGTTTGTGGCGTTGCGGGCCGATTGCGCCAACTGCCACGCACTGTGCTGCCGTGTCCCCGCCTTCGCGGCCTCGGCCGACTTCGCCATCACCAAGCCCGCCGGTCGCGCCTGTCCGAACCTGCTCGCCGACCACCGGTGCGGCATCCACGACCACCTGCGCACCAAGGGCTTCACCGGCTGCACCGTCTACGACTGCTTCGGCGCTGGCCAGAAGGTCACCCGCACCGCCCCCGAGGCGGCCCAAGACGTGTTCCCGGTCGTGCGTGACCTGCACGAGCTGCTCTGGTACCTCACAGAGGCCCGGGAGGTCGCGGCGCCACTGCGCGCTGACCTTGACCGCATGCTGGCCGAGACCGAGGACCTCACCAACGCGGATGTCGCCGCCCTGCGGTCCCTTGACGTCCACTCCCACCGGCACCGGGTCAACACGCTGCTGCTCAAAGCAAGCGAGCACGTCCGTGCCGGAACCAGAGGGAAGGACCACCGGGGCGCCAACCTGATGGGTGCCCGGTTGCGTCGCGCGGACCTGCGCGGAGCCAGCCTAAGAGGGGCCTACCTGATCGGGGCAGACCTAAGAGGCGCCGATCTGCGCAAAGCCGACGTGATCGGCGCGGACATGCGGGGCGCTGACCTAAGAGGGGCTGACTTCACCGGCGCGCTGTTCCTGATCCAGTCCCAACTGGACTCCGCGCGCGGCGACAGCACCACCAAGCTGCCTGCGAGCTTGGCGCATCCGGCCCACTGGTCGACTAAGGCATGAACTTCTTCGGGCCGATGAGTGCGGCGGCGCCGATCAGGACGTAGCCGACCACCGGGCCGAATGAGCCGACGCTGAGGTTGTCGAAGCCGTCGGCGAAGTCGGCGACGGCGGCCACGTGGACGCCGGACAGTGCCAACAGGATCAGGCCAGCGACCCGGCGGAACATGCTCACCGCGGTTTTCAGCACGAAGATGACCACCACAGCGACACCCACAGCGGCCACCGCCACGACCACGTCACGGGTGCTGAAGTCCTGCTGGACGCCGAACAGCCCGGTCATCGGGCCGACCCCGTAGCGCAAGAGCAGGTAGCCGACGCCGAGTAGGACAAGACCCGCCCACACGGCTTTCATCGCCACGGACTCGAGCACCGCCGAGAACGACAACAGCACGCCCAGCACGACCAGCGGGTAGCTGAAGATCACGACGTACCAGTCACCGAAGCCGTGGGCTTGGCCGTCGGACAGGTCACCTACCAAGCTCGCCAGCGACTTGGGGTCACCGCCGTGCGCCACCCACGGCAGCAGCGTCAGGCTCAACAGCTGCACCAGCGACCCGACGATCGCCAGCACCAACCCGACACCGGGGATCCGGCGCGGACCCGACGACGACCGCGACGGCTGCGTGGGCCGGGGTGCCGCGGGCCGCTGGGGTGACTGCGCGGCCGGTCGCTGGGACGACTGGGCAGGCGGGCCCGCCTGGCGCTGGGGCTCCTGCCGGTACCCGCCCTGCGGCTGACCCTGGCGGGGCTGCTGCGGGTAGGGCTGCTGCTGGGGGTTGGGCCGGTAAGGGCCACCTCCCACGGGCGGACCGTAGCCGCCCTGGCTGGGGTACCGGGGGTCGTGCGGCGGCGGTTGCGACATGAGCGAACCGTACAGTCAGGACCGGTCGAAAACAGCCCGTCGCCGAGGTGTCGATTCGCGAGGCAGCCATTCGTGTAGGAGGTGCGGGCAGCCGGACCGCCCGCCGACCCGGACGACAAGAGGAGACGACATGGCCCAGTACCTGCTCAGCATCCAGCAGCCCGACGGCGACCCGCCGCCGCCCGAGGTGCTCGACCCCATCATGCGCGACCTCGCCGCCCTCAACGAGGAGATCCGGGCAGCGGGCGCTTGGGTGTTCAACGCGGGCCTGCACCCGGCGCACACCGCGACCGTGCTGCGCCCGAAGGGCGACGACGTGCTGGTGACCGACGGGCCCTACGCCGAGGGCCGCGAGCACGTCGGCGGCTTCTGGGTGATCGAGGCACCCGACCTCGACGCCGCGTTGGCCTGGGGCCGCAAAGCGGCGCTGGCGATCACCCTGCCGATAGAGGTGCGGCCCATCGGCGGTCACTGCGAGTGAATCTGGACGACGTGTTCGCCCGGGAGTACGGGCGGGCCGTGGCGGTGCTGACCCGCGTCTTCGGCGACATCGACATCGCCGAGGACGCGGTCCAGGACGCTTTCACCCAGGCGCTGCGCACCTGGCCCGAGCGCGGGGTGCCGCCGAGCCCGGCGGGCTGGATCATCACCACCGCCCGCAACCGGGCCATCGACCGGCTGCGTCGCGAGGCCGACCGCGACGACCGGCACGCCCAAGCCGCGCTGCTGCACGCAGCGTCGGAACCACCCGAGGAGGGCCCCGTGGGTGACGACCGGCTGCGAATGGTCTTCACCTGTTGCCATCCGGCGCTCGGCAGACCTGCCCAGGTCGCGTTGACGCTAAGGCTGCTCGGTGGTCTCACCACCGCGGAGATCGCCCACGCGTTCCTCGTGCCTGAACCGACCATGGCGCAGCGGTTGGTCCGGGCCAAGGCGAAGATCCGCGCCGCTCGCATCCCCTACCGCGTCCCCAGCGACGCCGACCTGCCTGAGCGGCTGAGGTCGGTGCTGGCGGTGGTGTACCTGGTGTTCACCGAGGGGCACGCCCGCCGCCGCCGCGACCTGTGCGCCGAGGCCATCCGCCTCGCCCGGCTGCTGGTGGAGCTGATGCCGGACGAGCCGGAGGCCCTGGGCTTGCTGGCGCTCGTGCTGCTCACCGACGCTCGCCGCGATGCCCGGGTCGATAGTGAGGGCGCGTTCGTGCCGTTGACCCGTCAGGACCACGCCCGCTGGGACCACGCGATGATCACTGAGGGCCACGACCTGGTCCGCCGGTGCCTGCGCCGGGGCGCGCCCGGTCCGTACCAGATCCAGGCCGCGATCAACGCCGTCCACACGGACCCACCCACGGACTGGACGCAGGTCCTCGCCCTCTATGACCAACTGATCGCGGTAGCGCCAACTCCAGTCGCACGTCTCAACCGCGCCGTCGCGGTCGCCGAGGTCTCTGGGCCTGCCCTGGCCTTAGCCCTAGTCGAGGAGTTGGACCTCGATGGCTATGCCGTCTTCCACGCTGTGAAGGCCGATCTACTCCGGCGACTGGATCGCGTCGGAGACGCCGGGCCGGAGTACACGCGCGCGATAGAGCTGAGCCCGGACCCCGTCGAGCAGGACCACCTGCGCCGTGTACGAGATGCCCTGTGACGCGACCACGGGGAGTGCACGGCATGATTCGGGAGTGCCATCGCCCCTGCGTGCCGTTTCCGCCACTCGGTATGTGACCCCGTTGCGGGAAGGCGGGTCGTTGCCCGGGCTGGTGGAGGCGGACGACCTCGGGATGTACGTGCTCAAGTTCCGCGGCGCGGGCCAGGGCCTCAAGGCGTTGGTGGCCGAGGTGGTGGTGGGGGAGTTGGCGCGGGCGTTGGGCCTACCTGTGCCGGAGATCGTGTTGGTCGACCTGGACCCGGAACTCGGTAGAGCGGAACCGGACGAAGAGGTCCAAGAGCTTCTTCGTGCAAGTGGCGGCCGTAACCTCGGGTTGGACTACCTGCCCGGCTCGTTCGATTTCACCCCGCTAGTCCGCGATCCAGGGCCGGAGTTGGCCGCGCAGGTGCTGTGGCTGGACGCCCTGGTCCTCAACGTGGACCGCAGTTGGCGCAACCCGAACCTCTTGCTCTGGCACCGCGATGTGTGGCTCATCGACCACGGCGCCTCTTTGTACTTCCACCACCGGTTCGCGCAGGGCTGGCAGCCCGCGCAGACCTACCGGTTCGACGCCTCCGACCACGTGATGCTGCCGGTGGCAGGCTCCGTCACCGAGGTTGACGTGGCGCTCACGCCCAAGGTGCTCCCGGTGCTCGATGGCGTGCTCGACCTGGTGCCGGACGAGTGGCTGGACGACGTGTTCGGCACGCCCGACCAGGCCAGAGCGGCCTACCGGGCGTACTTCGAAGCGCGACTGGCCGACGCGCCGCGCTGGGTCGGGGAGTTGGAGGCGGCTCGTGTCGCACGTGTTTGAGTACGCGCTGCTGAGGGCCGTACCCCGCCAGGACCGCGGCGAGATCATGAACGTCGGCGTCCTGCTCTATTGCGCCAGCCTGGACTACCTGCGCTGCCGCACCCATGTCGACCCGGATCGGCTGCGCGCCCTAGACCCGGATCTCGACGTCGATACCCTCGCCTCCGCGTTGACGCTGTTGTGCGGCGCTTGCGATGGCACCGACCTTCGAGCACCGGTTACGGGAATCTCCCTAGGGCAGCGCTTCCGCTGGCTGACAGCGCCACGCAGCACCCTTGTGCAGACATCACCCACCCACCCCGGCCTCACCAACGACCCGGACGCGGACCTAGAGCGACTGTTCCAGCGTCTTGTCCTACCGGTAGGCGCCTAAGCGCTTAGGCGCGCCCGAACGGGAGAGTCGCGTCGATGAAGCCGCGCTCGTCCCCGCGCGGCCACTCCGACCGCGGCGTGCCCCTCGTGGCCATCGCCCACAGCACGTCCTCCGCGCACGAGGCGTCCACATCGTCATCGGTGAACACGATCAGCCTGCCGAACGGGTGCCGGTCGAACGCCCGACGCGCCACGTCCGCGAGCCGGTGATCGTCGGCGTGCGACCGCTTGCGCACCGAGACCACCAAGAGCAGCATCCCGCCACCCGCCGGGCTGTGGTGGACATCGGTGACCAGTTCGTCGTCGACCGCCCGCGCCACCGACAGCGCACCGGCCAGGCCCAAGACGACCGACTGCTCCCGCCCCTCTTCCAGCATGCTTTGGTAGAGCGGCTCCGGTCGCGCGGTCACCCCAGTCACCGTGAGCACCGGGCGCCCGTCCGACATGGTCTCGTCGAGGTAGCCCTCCAGAACAATCTCGGAGTCCGCCAGCACGGTGGTCTTAGCGCCGACAGTTAGCGCTACCGGCGCACCAGCCAAGGCACCGGCAAGAGCCAACTTGTCCACCGGCCACAGCTGAGACGTCAACGCGGACGCCACCGTCGCCGCGGGAGGCGCGCCGATGTTCACCGACACCGGTAGCCGCTCCCCGGTAGCCAGTGCCTCGGCACGTAGGTTCGCTAGCGCCTCATCCGGACCCATGCACACGGCCAACCGAGACTGGTCTAACACCAGCATCCGATGCGCCGACAACACGACCGCATCGCCACGGTTGGCATAGGCAACGCCCAGGGTGAGATAGCGCTCGGCATCCCGGCGAGTCAGCATCGGCAGCCTGTACAAATCCACATGGGGCCACCGGTCCCGGGCCCGCATCACATGCACAGGCGGGATCGCCGCGTCGATCAGCGTGTTCACCGTCTCTTGGTTCGCACGCCGGGGGAGCCCAGGTAGGAGTGCCCTAACACGGTTGATGTCGCCGTAAACCCCGAGCAGCAGCGGGATGCCGGTATCCGGCACCTGGTACTGCACCACCATCTCCGAGCGCGGCGCCGACGGTAGACCGGTGAACCGTTCGACGAAATCCGCTGCCACCGCGTCCCGCCTGAACAAACGACTCATAGGGCCGTGCTCGCCCGGCGGGATCCGACGCAACGCCGCGCGCAGCGACAACGCCGTGGGCTCCTCCACCATGGGGGAGCGCGGAGTCGGGATGGCGGTCATCTAGGCACTCCAGCGCGATAGGACAACCAGGCTGCCGCGTTGGGTGCCCGCAGCAGAGCCGTACCGACCAGCACCGCGGTGTATCCGGCGTCCACCAGTCTCCTGACCTGTTCCGGGCGCTCGATGCCGCTGGCGCTCACGGGGGCGCGACAACCCGCCGCCCGCAGCACCGGGAGCAGCCGCTCGCTGCGGCCCAGGTCGGCCGGACCGCGTTCCCGCAGCCGGATGTCCTTGTTGTTCACCGCGAGCACGCACTCGGCCGCGTGCGGCACCGCGGCGATCTCGGCCTCGGACACCACCTCGACGAACGGCGTCAGCCCCAACAGCAGCGCCTTGTCGACCAGCGACGCCAGCACCCGCCCCGGCAGCAGGGCGGCGGTCAGCAACACCGCGGCCGCCCCGACCTCCTTGGCGTGGATCAGTTGCGATTCCCTGGTCAGGAAGTCCTTCTGCAGCACAGGCAGTTCGCAGCGCGCGGTGATGTCGGCGAGCAGCCGCAGATCCCCACCGAACCACCTGCCCGTCACCACCGACAAGCACCCGGCCCCGGCGCTTTGGTACGCCGCCGCGATCGCCACCGGCGACCGGTTGCCCAGCAGGGACAGCCCGTCAGCACCCTGCATCTTGACCTCGGGGATCACCGGGATGGACGCTCCGAGCACCGCCTCGATGAACCCACTCACAGCCGCCACCCCGCCAGCAGCGCGCTTACCCTGCCGGGGTCGATCTGCCCATCGCCGCCTCTACAACCGGTATCCACATCCACTCCCGCGAACCGGGGATGCCGCCGGACGCTTGCGAACTCGGCAGCGTTGTTAGGGGTAACTCCGCCCGACAGCAGAAACGGTCGGTTCAAGTAGTTGGCGATCTCGAGCACTACTGCTTCCGCGAGAGGCCGCCCGGTGCTGCCTAGCGCCCCGTCCGGTCCCACACAGTCGAGTACGAACATGTCCACGCCCGCCCGCTCATAAGCGCCCACGAGTGATCCCTCCACGCAAACCCCGTCCCTGACGTGCAGCGCTTTCACGACCGTCAGGCCTGCCGCCTTGAGCACCCTGACCACCCTCGGTGGTTGAAACCCGTGGAGTTGGACCCACCGGACCCCGGCTGTCTTCGCGAGCCAGGCAATGTCGTCGGCGAAGGTGACCATCACCGGCTCAGGGCCACCACCGGAGGCCAACTCCGCGAAGGTCGACGGCGACAGGTTCGCGTGGCCGCCCCGCACACCACACCACAAGCCCACCAAGTCCACGCCGCCCAATGCGGCGAGGTCCGTGGCGCGTGTAGCGCCGCAGACCTTCACCATCGGCTCAGACATCCGGCAACCCCGCCAGGGCCGCATACATCCCGCCGACATCGAACTCCTCGTCCTGCAACGTCCCCGAGAAGTACTCCCCGTAGGCGGACAGGTCGAAGTGGCCGTGCCCGGACAGACCGAAGAGGACCGTTCGGCCGACCCCCTCCTCCTTGCTGCGCAACGCCTCCCGAATGGCGGTCTCAACCGCGTGACACGACTCAGGTGCAGGCACGATCCCCTCTGCTCGAGCGAACCGCACACCCGCCGCGAAACACGCTGATTGCGCTACCGCCACGGGCTCGATCAACCCCTGTGCGACGGCCTCACTCACCAGGGGTGCCATGCCGTGGTAGCGCAATCCGCCAGCGTGCAACGGCGGTGGGATGAACCCATGCCCGAGGGTGTGCATTCGCAGCAGCGGCGTGAACCCGGCAGTGTCACCGAAGTCGTAGGCCAACGTTCCCCGCGTCATCGACGGACACGACGCAGGCTCGGCCGCTATCACGCGGACAGACCTACCGCCCCGCAGTTGCTCACCCAAGAACGGGAACGACAACCCGCCCAAGTTGCTGCCGCCGCCCGCGCACCCGATCACCACATCCGGGTAGTCGTCGGCCAACGCGAACTGGGCGATGGCCTCTTGGCCGATCACGGTCTGGTGCAACAACACGTGGTTAAGCACACTGCCGCAGGCGTAGTTCGTCGACGGGTCCTGCGCTGCGATCTCCACGGCCTCCGAAGAGGCGATACCCAGGCTGCCGGGAGAGTCCGGGTCTCGCGCCAAGATGGACCTACCGGTCTCGGTCTCGCTGCTCGGACTTGGCACACAACGAGCGCCGTAGGTCTGCATCAACAGTTGGCGGTAAGGCTTCTGGTCGAAGCTCACCCGCACCATGTAGACGCTGACGTCTAGGCCGAACAGCGCACCCGCCAGTGCCAGCGACGATCCCCACTGCCCGGCCCCCGTCTCCGTGGCGAGCTTGGTGATCCCTGCCTGCTTGTTGTAGTAGGCCTGCGCGATGGCGGTGTTCGGCTTGTGGCTGCCGGTAGGACTAACGCCTTCGTACTTGTAGTAGATCCGCGCGGGCGTGTCCAAGGCACGTTCCAACCCGCGCGCCCGCACCAACGGCGAGGGACGCCATCGCGCATAGATCCGCCGGACCGGCTCCGGGATCTCCACCTCCCGGTCCAGTGTCAACTCCTGCCTGGCCAGCTCGGCGGGCACGATCGGCAGCAGGTCGTCAACGGTGATCGCCCGACCGGTCGCCGGGTGCCGGGGCGCGGCGAGGTCGGGCAGGTCGGCGGCGAGGTTGTACCAAGCGCGCGGGATGTCCTGCGCGCTGAGCGGGAACTGCACACGCTCGTTCATCGGCGGGCTCCAAGGTGTCGGTCGCTTCCGGTCAGCTTGCGCGCCGACAAGCCCGAGTACAGGCCCTCGACCAGGTCATCTCCGGCCGGCCGGGGATCGCTGTGGGTGGCTGTCGCGGCCGCTCGCTCACCCATGGCGACCCATCCGGGTCAACAACGCCACCGCCGCGCCACCGCGCACGGCCTCGACCGCGTCCGCCTCGGCCCGCGTCCAGTCCGACCGCGCTCCGGACAGGACGGCCAACGCCGCCGCGTTCAGGCACACCGTCCGCACCGCCGTGGCGGGCGCGGTGCCCGACAGCAGCGCGCGCAGATCCGCCACCGCGTCCACACCGGGTGCCAAGTCGAGCACCGTGCCCGGTCCGGACGGCTCAAGCCACCAACCCCGCCCGGTCGCTCCCTCGTGCACCCAGTTGGCGGCGAAGGACACCAGCTCGTCGACCCCGGCGTCGTTGTGGCACAGCCAGGTCCGCTGATCCGACCGCCGAGCCGCCAGCACGCGCAACGCGGGCAGGTCTTCCGGGCGCGACACCCCGGTCAGCTGCGCCGCCACCGACACCTGGGCCAGGAACGGCCCCACGGTGTTGACGAACCGTCCCACTGTCCGCAAGTCCAAAGGCACGATCTCGGCGGCTAATAGCGAGATCTCCACCGGATACACGAAGACCCCGGCGAACCCCACCCCGAACCGGTCCACCATGTCCATCAACTCGGTATGCGAACCGGCGACAGGTATGCCTGCCGCGCCAAGCACGTCCAAAGAGCCCGCCCGGCTCGAGTACCCGCGAGACCCTGTCTTGACTACCCGCACTCCCATCGTCGCAGCCACTACCGCTGCCGCGGTGGAGATGTTCACCGTGAGAGGCCCACCGCCGGTGCCAACGATGTTCACCGCCCCCGGGTAAGCGACCGTCTCACCGCCGCCACGCTCCTGCGCGGCATCGAACAACGCGGTCAGCGACCCGGGGTCCGGCATGGCCGTCGACAGTGACGCCAGCACTGCCGCCGCCTCACCCCTGGCCAGCCGCCCCCGCGTCAGCCGATCCAGGAAACACCCCCACTCCGCCACCCCCACCGGGTCGACCCGCCTGGTCAACCCGGCAAGCAGCCCCGACACCTCAACCCGCCCGCACCGGCGCCGCGGCGAGTCCCGCCACCGCGCGCACCGACCGCAGGTCAGCCGGGTCCACGTCGTCCGCGGGCACGTCGAAGGTGTCCTGCAGCCAGGCCAACACGCGCAGCACACCGAGGCTGTCGAGCACCCCGGCCGCCACTAGGTCCAGATCCGGGTCCAACTCATCGGCGCGCACATCGGGTAAGAACTCCTCGACGACGAACCGCGTAACGGCGCCCAGCACTTCGCTCACGGAAACCTCTCCCCCTCACCGCGCGGACCCCGGGCACGGTCTCCACAGTGGACATCCCGGTAGCCTTACCACCACCGGGTTGCCTAAGTTAAGGCCGGTAGGGGGGTCGGACATGGGTGTCCGCTACCCACATTCCGGGCCGCGAGCGCCCGTGTTCGCGCAGGCCACGGCGCGGTACCCCCATCAGGGGGTCCTCAAGCTGGGGTGGAGCGCCGAAAGGGCGTGGTTTCCACCCATGGGTATGCTGGGGTGCTCACCCCAAGGCTCCTAAGAGGACAAATCGGGTGGGGTTCCCGTAGGTCAACCGGGGTGGCCTACCCCTATCGGGGTGCCACCCCGTGGTAGGCCCGCTACGATGCGGGGGACAACCCCGCTCACCACCGCGCGACGGAGGACCCCAGTGGCGTCCAAGCCAGCCCCGCAGCCCACCCCGGCCGAGGAACCCGCGCCCGAGAAGGGGATGCGCGCGCACGCCAAGCGCAACCACGAGAAGCTGCGCGTCGCGGCCAACATCGTCGTCGCCGAACAGGGCGCCGACGCCTCGCTCGAGGAGATCTCCCGCCGCGCGGGCCTCGGCTCGGCCACCCTCTACCGGCACTACCCGACCCGGCTGATCCTGCTCGACATCGTCTTCCACGACCGCGTCGAGGCGCTCAACGCCGAGACCGCGCCGCTGCTGACCGCTGCTGATCCTGGAGCCGCCCTGGTCACCTGGGTGCGCACGTTGGCCGAGCACTTCACGGCGAACCTGGGTCTTGCGAAGTTCCTCATGCTCGCTGAGGGGGCTAAGGAGCTGACCAGCGCGCATGCGCAGGTTCGGGAAACGGGTAAGAAGGTGCTCGGGCGTGCGCAGAAGGCCAAGGCTGCTACGGCTGATGCCAGCATTGCTGACCTGCTTGACCTGGTGAACTCGATCGTGCTGGCGAATGAGCGGGATGCGGCGCGGGTGCGGCGGCTGCTTGATCTCGCTGTGGGGGGTATTCGGCGCTGATACGGGGGGCTCGTCTGCGGGCGGCCTGCCTCGTCGCCTGGCGGCGACCTTGGGGCCGGATCACTGCCTCGTCGCCTGGCGGCGAGCTCGGCGACCCGGATCGGACGGCCTCGTTGCCTAGCGGCAACCTCGGCGTCCGATCCGCGGCAATGCGGAGAGCTCGATGGGGCGAACTTGTTTTGCGTGGGGCCCCTACGACACCCGTGGCAGAACCGCAAAGCAGGGGCCCAAAAGCAGGCCCTGCCGCGTGAACAACGCTACGGGTGCCGTCCCCCCACGCAAAACAAGTCCGCCCCATCGAGCCGGCTTGGCACCAGCGGGTCCGACTGTTCAGGCGCTGAGCA
The DNA here is from genome assembly GCF_024171925.1 of Actinokineospora diospyrosa. Lineage (GTDB taxonomy): Bacteria > Actinomycetota > Actinomycetes > Mycobacteriales > Pseudonocardiaceae > Actinokineospora > Actinokineospora diospyrosa. Next base: position 251,396 of record NZ_JAMTCO010000009.1, read on the forward strand.
GGCGGGCTGAGGCGGACCTGACGGGAACCGGTCTGGCACCAGCGGCTTCCGCCGTGGTCGACGAAGCGGCACGGTTGCCACCTCCAACCCCGCCTCAACCCCCGCGGGCTGGACCGGCGGCTCCCTCTCCACCCCCAAGGGCGCCATCTGCGCCGTCGCCAAATCAGGCACAGCCGTCGTCGTGAGCACCAACCAAGAACAAACCATCAAAGCCCGTCGCATCACCGAAGCCGTCATCACCAACCTCGGCCTCTAGCCCCCGTCGCCCTCCCCGCGCGCGCACGCGACCGAGTGGCGCCCAGCCCCCACCCTCTCCGGGGGGCGTCCCCGATGCCAATCTACCGGGTGTCAACCCTGCGGAGGGGGCTGGCGGAAATCTGTGGATGGCCGGGTGGGTTGTGGATAACTCGCGACCTGGGGAAACGGCAGCGGAGGGCTGAGCTTCACCTGGTTGAGGCGTTGATCGTGGCCGACCTGGCCGCTCCTGGAGCGAAGTGGTGCCATTCCGAGCTGGCGGGTTCGGACGGGGGCTAGATCACGGGGGTTGTTTCGGTGACTGGGCCGTGGCGTTGGAGGTCGGCCCAGGCGCGGGCTAGGCGGCGGACCAGTTCGGTGATGACGTCGTGGGGGAAGGTGAATGGCACTCGGATGTGGTTGTCGTGGGCGCCGGTGGGGTCGGTTGCTGATCCTGGTACCGCTTCTACGCCGTGGCGGAGTGCGACTTGGGCGAAGATCTGCGCGCTGGTGTCCGGCAGCGCCACCCACAGAGCCGAGCCGCCGTCTGGGGTTTGCCAGCGCCAGGTGGGGAGCTGTTCGGCCAGCAGGGTTTGCATGTGGTCCAGCCGCGATCGCATTGTTGCGGCGCGGATGGCGGTGATCTCGTCCAGTCTGGGCAGCAGTCGGGCGGTCAACGCCTGGTCGAGGACTGGGCTGCCGAGGTCCGCGCGGACTTTGTAGCGGGCGAGGCGTTCCACGATGGCGGCTGGGCCCCGGACCCAGCCGATGCGCAGCCCGCCCCATACCGACTTCGCGACTGAGCCGACGCTGAGGATCTCGGCATTTCCCCTGGCGAACGCTCCTATAGGGGGCGGTGTGGCGCCGGTGCGGCTGTGGAACCCGCTATAGGCGTTGTCCTCCAGCACCGGCACGTTGAACCGGGCGGCCAGTTCGGCTACCCGTCTTCGCCGGATCGTGGACATCATCCGGCCGGTCGGGTTGTGGAACGTGGGCATCAGGTAGGCCAAGACGGGGCGTTCCTCGGCGAACACGGCCGCCAAACGGTCCGGGAGGATGCCTTCATCATCGAGCGGTACGCCTACCAGGCGTGCACCGGCCGCCCGGAAGACGTCCAGACAACCCGGCCAGCTCGGCGACTCCACCACGACAGTGCTACCTGGCCGCAGGTACATCTGCGCGACCAAGCCGATGACCTGCTGAGCGCCCGTGGTGATGAGTACTTGGTCGGCATCGGTCGGTAGGCCTACCCCGGTGTAGTGAGAGGCGACGGCTTCGCGCAGCGGGGGATAGCCCCTGGGGTGGTAGCCGACATCCGCCATCAGGTCGTTGAGCTCGCCGTCGGCCAGTTCGCGATAGACCTCGGCGAGCTCTGGCGCGGCGGGCTCGATTGCCATCGCCAGGGAGATGATCGGCCCGGGGCCGTCCACCAACCGCTGGAAGATGGAGGTGGCTCGCCCACCCGGGATGCGCCCATGTGAGCCGTTGACCCTAGGTCGCGCGCTGACCCGGGTACCGCTACCGCGCACGCTGTCGACAAGACCCTTGCCGCGCAGTTCGTCATAGGCAGCGACAACGGTGGCGCGGCTGACCGTGAGCAGTTTGGCCAAGTCGCGCTCAGAGGGGAGGCGTTCCCCCGCGGGCAGATCGCCCACCTCGATGCTTTTCGCTACCGCGCCCGCGAGTTTCCGGTAGAGCGGACCGCCCGCGGTGGTCCAATCACCGAGCAACTCCACCAGGCTGTTCGCGTCGGAGAGGCGGTCCATGATCATTAAGGTACCGGTCCGGGCCACTGGGAAACCGGTCCACTTCCGCCGTGATTGGACTGGACTGGGCCCGCGCATGCCGGTATGCGGCCCGAAAGGGGCCTCGACGGCCATCGCGGCGGAGTTCGGACCGGTGCCCGCGCCGTCGACCCGGGGTGCGGGAAATGCGGTATTGGTCACATTGTCGTCGTTTAGCGCGACCTGGGAATCAGCGTTCGGGAATCCGCTCGACCGGCTCGGTGAACGCCATTCAAGGGGATCGTCCCGGTTATCCGAATATTTCTTCGACACCTCGCCCGCGGCCGGGGCGCCACCGCGCACTTCGCCCGCTCAGGTCCCTGGGCTGCGGGAACCGGCGGCGGTGGGGTCGGTTCCGGTAGGTCCGAGAATCGCCATTGCCCGGTCGGGCGCCGACAATTCCGACGGTCGAACCGACCCCCACCTGGCGACCGGGTGGCCGGGCTGACAAGATCGACGCCGTGCCGAACCCGACCCCGAGTCCCGCACCCAGCCAGACGTCCGTCCAGCGCGCCGTGACCGTCCGGTTCACCCGCGTCCCCGACCAGCCGGTGATCCCCGCTCAAGCCGTGCCGGTGAAGGCGCCGCGCGCCCAGGAGCCCCCGGTCGACCTGTTCGCCCCCTTCCGGCCGGTCGAGCCCGAGGCCCCCGCCCCGCCCGCGCTCACCGACGCGGCGGCTGCTCAGGCCTTCGCGCCGGTGGAGCAGCCCCCGCGGCCCGCCGCTGTGCAGCCCCCCGCCGCTGTGCAACCCATGGCCGCTGTGCAGCCCATGGCCCCGCCGCCCGCGCCTGTGCGGCCCGTGGCCCCGCAGCCTGCCCCCGTGTCGCCGCAGCCAAGGCCGGTCGCGTCTACGCAGGTAGTTCCACCCGCGCCGTCTCCGTTCGCCCCGCCCGCGGCTCCCGAGGCCCCGGAGTCGCTATCGTCGAGGCTGAACCCCGCGCACCTCGCACCCACCGCGCCGGTGGGCCCGCGGTCCACCGGGCTGGAGTCGCTGTCGGCCCGGATGTCTCCGGTTGCGCCATCAGTGGCAGATGCGCCTGCCGCGCCCACAATGCCTTCACCCGCTGCGCCTTCACCCGCTGCCCGCAGCGCCGAAGCCGTCGTCGCACCAGTCGCGCCTATCGCGCCGAGCCCGGTGGCCCCGGCGCCGCTCCCGCCACAGGCTCCTTCGCCCGCTCCGGCTCCAGTGGCTAAGAAGCCCGAGCAGAAGCCTCTTGTGCGGCGGGTGGTGCGGCGGATTATCGGGCCGAGCCTGCTGCAGCGCCGCGACTGATCCCGCCGGACGGCGTGAGGTCCTCACCGGAGTGAAGAACGCCTGGTTGGTGGGCTGTTCACCGCCACAGACGGTGGATGCACGCTGGCTGAACGTTGCCCGAACAGGCCTATCGCGGGGTCGTTCGGCGATCTAGTTTCAGCCGGCAGTGTTGGGCAGGGTTGTGTGGATGAAGGGGAGTTGACGTGCGCTCACGTCCGCGACGTCTCCTCGGTGGATTGGTGGTGACCACTCTCGCGGCGTCCGTCGTCGCGGTGGTCTCCGGCCAGTCCGCCGCGGCTGTCGGGTTCGCGCCAGGGAACATCGTGGTGGCCAGGGTGGGGACCGGTGACGCCGCGCTGAGCAGCGCGGCCACGGCGGTCTTCCTCGACGAGTACACGCCTGCGGGCACGCTGGTGCAATCGGTGCCGCTGCCCACCGCCGCGGGCGCGGGCAAGCGCCTGACGCTGAGCGGGTCGGCGACCTCGGAAGGGGCTCTTGCCCGCTCCGCCGACGGCCGCTACCTGACCTTGGCCGGCTACGACGCCGACCCGGGCTTGGCAAGCGTCGCCAGCACCAACTCCGCCGCGGTCAACCGCGTGGTCGGCAGGGTCGACGGCTCCGGCACGGTCGACACCACCACTACGGTCACCGACACCTTCAGTGCCAACAACGTGCGTGGTGCGGCTACCGACGACGGCAGCCGGTTCTGGGTTGTTGGCGCTAACGGTGGCGTTCGCCTCGCGGCCCTCGGCTCGACAGGTACCTCTACCCAGATCAACTCCGCCAACCCGACGAACCTGCGTGCCGCGGTTGTTGCGGGCGGGCAGCTCTACGTCAGCACCGGTAGCGGCACCACCGGCGTCTACACCGTCGGCGCTGGTCTGCCGACCACCGGCGGACAGACTCCCGCCTTGACCGTCCCCGTCGCGAGCCCTTACGCCGTCGCGGCGCTCGATCGCGATCCGGCTGTTCCCGGCGTCGACACCCTCTATGTCGCTGATGACTCTGCCGCGGGCGGCATCTTTAAGTTCTCCTCCGACGGCACTGCTTGGACCGCGCGCGGCTCGTTCCGCCCGTCCAACAGCGCTGTCCGTGGTCTCACCGGCGAGGTCACCGGGTCCGGCGTGACCCTCTTCGCCACGACCACCAACAACGTGCTGGTCAAGGTCGACGACACCGCAGCTTCCGCGGCTCCTATCGCCGCTGCCTCGACCGTGCTGCGCACCGCGGCCACCAACACCGTGTTCCGCGGTGTCGCGCTCGCCCCGGCGTCGTCCACCACCGCGCCCTCGATCACCGCGGAACCCCAGGACACCGCCGTCGCTTCCGGCGCCACCGCGACCCTTAGTGTCACCGCGTCCGGCACCGGCCCGCTGACCTACCAGTGGTACAGCGGCACCTCGGGCAACACGGCCAACCCGGTCAGCGGCGCCACCAGCGCGTCGTTCACCACCCCGGCGCTGACCGAGTCCGCCAGCTACTGGGTCCGCGTCTCGGGCCCCGGCGGGCAGGTCGACAGCCGCACCGTCGCGATCAGCATCTCGGGCAACACGAACACAGCGCCGACCATCTCCGCCACGCAGGAACTGGCGCTGACCGTCGCGGACCCGGACAACCCACCCGCGGTGCGCACTGTGACCGTTGGCGATGCCGAGACCCCGGCCAGCGGGCTGACCGTCACCGTCACCAGCAGCGCCCCGGCGATCGTGACCGGCGGCGCTACCGGCACCGGCGACGTCCGCACCCTCACCTTCACCCCCGCCGCGGTTGGCCGCGCGACGCTGACCATCACTGTGTCTGACGGTGTGCTCACCGCCTCGACGACACTGCCTGTCGCTGTTTCCGCTGCCTTGCCCGCGGGCCAGCGCAGCTACTACGGCGCCAGTGACGCCAGCACCGCGATCGACCTCGGTGGTGGCGCGATGGTCGTGTCCGACGACGAGACCAACGTGCTGCGCGTCTACGACCGCGAGCACTCGCGTTACCCCGCGCAGTCCTTCGACGTCCGCGCCGCCGGGCTCGCGCTGCGCGACACCGACGTGACCCGCGAGATCGACATCGAAGCCGCAGCTCGCACCGGCGACACGATCTTCTGGATCGGCTCGCACGGCCAGAACTCTTCGGCCAAGACCCGTCTCAATCGTCAAGAGCTGTTCACCACCAAAGTGACCGGTACGGGCACTGGTGCGTCTTTCGCGCTCGGCGGCAGCTACCAGACCTTGCGCGACGACCTCATCGCGTGGGACCACGCCAATGGTGACACCCTCGGCATCGCCGCCGCCGCGACTCGCGCCCCCGAGGGCGACGGCGCCGGTGGCGCTACCGGCGTGAACATCGAGGGTGCCGAGTTCGCCCCCGATGGCACGACCCTGCTGCTGGCTTTCCGCGGCCCGCTCACCGGCGACGGCAAGGCCATCGTCATCCCGGTGACCAACGCCGCCGCGCTCGTCACCGCCAACCCGACCACCGGCGTCACCGCCTCGTTCGGCACCGCTCTGCGGTGGGACCTCGGCGGCCGCGGCGTTCGCGAGATCCGGCGCAACGCCGCCAACCAGTACCTGATCATCGCGGGCCCGTCGAGCGCGGGCACCGGCGCCGCGGGCGAGTACGCCTTCTACAGCTGGGACGGCGACGCCACCCACCAGCCGCTGCCGCGCTCGGGCTCGCTCGACGCGTTCAGCCAGGTCGGCAAGCCCGAGGCCATCGTGGACGTGCCGAACCCGCTGACCGACACCGCCACCGTCCAGGTCCTCACCGACGACGGCGACACCGTCTTCTACGGTGACGGCACCATCGCCAAGGAACTCCCGCAGTGGCAGCGCAAGGCTGTTGGCGCCACCGTCGCTGTTGGCGCCGCCCCGGCATGCACCTCGCCGGTAGGCACTATCGGCTCTGTTCAGGGCACCGGAGACATCACGCCTAAGAACGGTCAGACCGTGACCATTCGCGGCACGGTCGTCGGCGACTACGAGGGTGCTCAGCCCGCGTTGCGCGGCTTCTACCTGCAGGACGGAGGCGACGGCGACCCCGCCACCTCCGACGGCGTCTTCGTGTTCGACAACGGCGCCAACCTGGTCTCCAATGGCGATGTCGTCCAGGTGACCGGCACCGCGTCGGAGTTCCAGGGCCAGACCCAGATCACCGCGACCGCTACCGGTGTTCAGCCGTGTGGCACGCAAGCCGTGGTCACCCCGACCTCGGTGACCCTGCCGCTGCCTAACGCCACCGACCTGGAGCGGGTCGAGGGCATGCTGGTGAAGGTCGCGCAGACTCTTACCGTTACCGAGCACTTCCAGCTCGGCCGCTTCGGCCAGGTCGTGGTGTCTTCCGGTGGCAGGCTGCAGCAGCCGACCTCGGTCATCCGGGCGACCGACCAGGCGGCCGTGCAGGCCAAGCAGGCGGCGAACAACCTCAACCGGCTGATCATCGACGACGCCACCAACGGCCAGAACCCCGACCCGATCGTCTTCGGCCGGGCAGGCCAGCCGTTGTCCGCGCAGAACACGCTGCGCGGCGGCGACACCGTCACCGCGCCGGTCGGTGTGCTCACCTACACCTGGGCGGGCAACGCGGCCAGCGGTAACGCCTACCGGCTGCGTCCCATCGGCGCGCTCGGCGGCACCGCCGTGTTCGACGCGGTCAACCAGCGGCCGACAGCACGTCCGGACACCGGCAACGCCACCGTCCACGTCGCGGGCGCGAACCTGCTGAACTTCTTCAACACCTACACCGGCTGCAAGCTGGGCACCCAGGGCGCGGTAACCGACTGCCGCGGCGCGGGCGACGACACCGAGTACCAGCGCCAGCTGGCCAAGGAGGTCGCTGCGATCCGCTCGCTGGACGCCGACGTCACCGGTGTCATGGAGCTGGAGAACGACGGCTACGGCCCGGGCAGCGCCATCCAGGCCCTGGTGGCCGCGCTGAACGCCGCCGAGGGCTCGACCGTGTGGTCCTTCGTGGACGCCGACGCCGCCACCGGCGTGGTCGACGTGGCCGGGACCGACGCGATCAAGGTGGCCGTGCTCTACCGCGCCGACCGGGTCACCCCGGTCGCGGGCGCCACCTTCGTCGACCAGAACCCGGTCTTCGAGCGGCGGCCGGTCGCGCAGACCTTCGCCACCGCCGACGGGTCCCGGTTCACCGTGACCGCCAACCACCTCAAGTCCAAGGGCTCCTGCCCGACCAGCGGTCCCGACACCGACCAGGGCGACGGGCAGAGCTGCTGGAACGTCCGCCGCACCGCGCAGGCGACCGAGTTGGCCCGCTGGCTGCGCGAGATCGTGGTGCCCGCCGCGGGCGACGAGGACGTGCTGATCGTCGGCGACCTCAACTCTTACGCGGGTGAGGACCCGATCGCGGTGCTGGAGGCCGCGGGCTACGTCAACCTGCCCAAGGCCTTCGGCGGCGCCGAGGCGTACTCGTACGTCTTCGACGGCCAGTGGGGCTACCTCGACCACGCCCTCGCGTCGCGGTCGCTCGCCCCGCAGGTGACCGGTGCGGGCGAGGCCCACACCAACGCCGACGAGCCGTCGGTGCTCGACTACAACACCGACTTCAAGACTCCGGGACAGGTCCAGTCGCTCTACGCGCCGGACCGCTTCCGCACCAGCGACCACGACCCCGTGCTGGTCGGTATCCGCCCCGGTAGCCCTGCCGCGATCTCCGGCACCCCGACCCCGGCGACTGTCGGCGAGGCGTACTCCTTCGCCTTCGGTCTGAGCTCCCCGGCGGCCGTAACGCTCGCTGCGGGCACATTGCCCGCGGGGCTGTTCTTGAGCGAAGAGGGCGTCATCAGCGGTACGCCTACCGAGGCTGGTGACCGGACCTTCACGGTTCGCGCCACCAACGCCTATGGTTCGTCGGACGCCGTCGCCACCATCCGCGTCGCCAAGGGCTCAAGCTCGACGACGTTGACAGCGACCCCCAACCCGATCGCCGCAGGCGCCGAGTTGACCCTGTCCGCGCGCGTTGACTCTGCCGTCGGTGCTGCGGGCGTGGTGACCTTCCGGGACGGAACCACTGTCCTGGGTCAGGCGTCGTTGGCTGACCGCGTAGCCACTCTGCGCACCACGCTGGCGGCTGGCTCCCACGTGATCACCGCTTCTTACGCGGGTTCGGCCGCGCTTGAGCCGTCTGAGTCCTCGCCGGTCACTGTGTCGGCTTTGGCGCCGGTCACGATCGACGGCACCTTGCCAGACGGTCGGGTTGGCTCGCCCTACACGGGCGCATTGACCATCACCGGCTCGCCGCAGACCGTTAGCGCTACCGGTCTTCCGCCGGGTCTGTCGATCGGGCAGAACGGCCGAGTGACAGGCGTGCCTACCGCCGCTGGCACGTTCGCTGTGACGGTTACCGCCACCAATGCGGTGTCCACGGTGACTAAGCAGTTCCAGCTGCGCATCACCGCGGCCACCACCAGCACCACGGTCGTCGGCGACCCCAGCCCGTCCACCATCGGTGGCGCTGTCCGCTTCACGGCCCGCGTCTCCGGCCCGGCGGGCACGACCCCCGACGGCACCATCCAGTTCGTTGTGGATGGTCGCCCGCTCGGTGCCCGTGTCGCGCTCGTCGGCGGTTCCGCCACCAGCCAGCCGGTCGCGAACCTGACCATCGGCCAACACCAGGTCCGAGCCGACTACAGCGGCTCCGCCTCGTTCGCCGCCAGCGCCGCGACCAGCACCCACCAGGTCCAGTTGGGCGTCAAGTTCCTGGCCCCGACGGGCCCGGTCCGCGCCGGTGACCTGGTGCCGGTCCGCTTCCAGCTGACCGACGCCAACGGCACCCCGATCCCGCAGCTGGCCTCGGCTCTGCTGCTGCTCAGCGGCCGCGTCTCCGTCTCCATCGACGGGGTCCAGCAGTTGCGCGCCACAACCCCGCTCTACGACCCCTTCAGCGACAGCTTCGTGCTGCTGTGGAAGACCGCCAAGCGCCCCACCGGCCAGTCCACCATCACGGTGTCCATCACCTACCCGGACGCCCCGACCCAGCGCACTCCGCTGCGCGTCACGTTGAGCTGATCCACCAGCAGTCCGATGGGGCGCACCCGGCGCGGGGTGCGCCCCATCGGCGTTTCCGGACGCCGACGGCGTGCGCTTCGACCTCGACTTGGTCGAGCAGCGTGCGTTCGGCAGTGGACTGAACTACGCGCGTTATCAGACCCAGTGAGGCGTGGTGTTCAGCCGCCTCGGCCCTCCACTGGCGGAGCCGAGGCGGCTGATCGTTCTACCAGACTGAGTTGATGAGTCCTGTCCCAAGCCGGATCTGGTCGAAACCGTTGCCGTCGTTGTCGTCGGTGTAGGCGAGGATGATCTGCCCGAACGGACTCACTGCCACCGCCGGCTCCGTTTGGCTCCCGGTCACAACTGTGTGGACCTTGATGCGCGGGAGGCGGCCGGTAGTACTGCCGTTGGGGTTCAGGCCCTGGGCAAAGATGTCAGTGGCTTCAGCCCAGTTCACGACCACTGCGAGCTGGTCGTCGATGCCCACCTGCGGGTCCGTTCCAGGCAGGAGCGTGTCGGTGGTGGCCCGCGCAGCGCCCGCCGCGGTGAACGAGCGCACCCCCACCTGGGCGTCCGACTCCCACGCGATCGCGAAGTCGCCATTGAAGTTGGCGGCCACGGAGGGATGGCGCTGCTGGCCCGCAGTGGTCACGTTGGCGACGCCTTGGGCGAGTTTGACCGCTCCTGCGGGGGTCACGATCTTGCGGCCGACGTTGAACGAGCCGTTGGCGTCGCCGTCCTCGGTCCAGGCGACGATGGCGTTCCCGGGGGCACCCATAGCCACGTCCGGGGTTTGGTGCGTGCCGCCTGCGTTGTTGACCTGAACCTCGTAGGTCTTGGACGTGATGGAGGCGAAGCCGGAGAGGCGAACAGTGGGAGCGGCGGTGCCTTGCTGGTCTTCGAAGGCCACAGCGAATCCGGCGCCGTCCGGGTCCGCCGCTACAGACGGGTTGAGTTGCTGTCCGTCAGCGCTGGCGTTCGCGGTAGTGCTACCTGTCACAGTTCCCGCTGCGTTCACTGCGCGCACGGCGATGTTGTAGTACCCGTTGGCATCAGGGTCTTCTGACCACACCACGACGGCGCTGCCGTCCTCGTGCAGGGCAACGTCTGGCTGGACGTGACGCCAGTTTCCTGTGCCGCCAGCGGAAAGCTTCTTCTCGTACAAGGAAGCACCGTCCCTATAGAGACGGAGGTAGACCTCACTGTGGATTGGGTCCCCGGGGTTGGTGGCGTCGCGATCGTCCTCCCACACAACAGCGGTGTAGCCGGTGCGGACGGTGGCGATGGCGGAGTTGTCTTGGTCGCCGGTGGAGGCTGAGTTGGCGGTTACCCAAGTGATGTCAGCGGGGGTAGTGCCATCTGCCAAGGCTTGGCCCGCGAACAGAACGGAACAAACGGCGGTAGCGCCCGCCACGACTAGTGCACGCATGGTTCTCCTGTTCACGGTGCCTGAAGTCCGGGGTTGCCTGCCTGGATGACGTAGCTCTGCACGGTCTTGATCGGGTAGTCCCGCACAGTCACCTTGTCTAGCACGCGGAAGTCGACGTTCATCTGCGTCGGGGTGGTTACCGTTCGCACGTAACCGCGCTGGTTCTTGTGGAACTTCACGTGCGGGTTGAGGCTGGACGTGCCGGTGTCGGCAGCGTTGCCGTCGCCGCCCGAGGTGATCGACGTGGTGACCAGTTCGGTGCCGATCACCTTGTTCTGGGTGGCGTAGTTGTCCATGATGTTCGACGCCCAATGCCGGTGGACATCGCCAGTTAGCACTACCGGAGTATTGCCACGCGCTTGCCAGCCCGCCTGAATCCGACCCCGGTTGGCGGTGTAGCCGTCCCACGAATCCATGCTCTTAGACCCGTCGGCGGCCGCCAGCTTCTGCGCGAAGAACACCTGCTGACCAATCAGGTCCCATGTCCCCAACCGCTGGCCAAGACCGTCGAGCAACCACGACTCTTGCCCTGCCCCGGTCAGCGTGCGCCCAGGGTCATCCGCCGCCGGGCAGACCTTGGTGCCATCACCGCAAGCCTGGTCATCGCGGTACTGACGGGTGTCGAGCATGTGCAGCGTGGCAAGGCTGCCCCACCGCAAACGCCGGTAGAGCTGAAGGTTCGCCCCGGACGGGGCCTGCGCCGAACGCAACGGCATGTGCTCGTAGTAGGCCTTGTACGCCGCCGCGCGCCGCGCTGCGAAGTCGCCAGCGGGGGAGCTGTCAGCGCGGATCAGGTTGGCGTAGTTATTTTCAACTTCGTGGTCGCGCGACGTGAGTCAGCGAACTACAGTTGACGTGGCGTCTACCAGCGAGGATACGACCATGAGCGCACCGACACCCCGGAAGCGGCGCAGGTTCAAGAAGCAGGACAGCGAGCGGCCAGAGGTGGTTCCGTTCATCCCGGATGGGGATGCCGCGCTGTGTTACGTCCGGCAGTCGCATTTCACGGATGAGAGCACGTCAGGTGCTACTCAGGCGAGGGACACGCACCGGTGGGCGAACGCGTACGGGGTGCCGATCGTGGCCACTGTCGAGGACCTTCATGTGTCCGGTGATCTGGAGCCGGAGAAGCGTGGAGGGCTTAAGGCGTGGCTATCGGATGCACCTCCGAAGCCGTGGAAGACGTTGATTGTCTCCAAGTTGGATCGGCTCGTGCGGAATGTCGTGGATGCCCTGAGGTTGCTTGAATGGGTGCGGGCGCGCGGTAAGCGCCTGATTTGTATCGCTGAGGGTATCGACTCCAGTAACTCCATGGCCGAGTTCTTGATCACGTTGATCGCGGCATTTGCTCGCATGGAACGTGAGCGGATGCGGGAGCGCTTCATTGACGCCAAAGCGCGTCTCAAGGAAGCGGGTCGCTGGGGTGGAGAGGGGCACGTCTACGGCACGATGCCGGTCGAACTTCCAGGTGGCGGCTGGATTCTGGGGCTGGACCAGTACGCGGTCAAGGTCCTGCACTCCCTGTCCAAGATGGCAAGGGAGGGAAAGATGCTCACTGAGATGCGCGATTGGCTCACGGATAACAAGGTCCTGGCGCCACGAAACCGCCAGATGGTGTTGGCCGCGCAGCGGAGAGGGGAAGACGTAGCAAAGGTCCAGCTTAAGGAGCATGGCTGGAGCGTTACTGTAATTCGTCGCGTTCTGGCGAACCCCGATCTGGTCGAGTTCGGGATCTTGGAGCCCGCCGAACAAGCGGAGATCATCGCTCGACTTGATGAGCGGGCGATGCGGAAGAAGCGTGGAAGTAACAAGCCGTACGGGTTCTCTGGTGTGCTCGTATGCCCTGAATGTCTTGAACCGTTGTGGCATCGGATCGCGCATCACGATCGAACTCTCTCGGATGGGCGCGCAGTCGAGTATCAGTACAACTACTGGCAGTGCCCGTCAAAGAAGCACGGCCCGGCCATGCATGCTGAACAGATCGAGCCTGTAGCGGAGCAAGCCTTCTACAGGATCTTCGCGATGGTCCCTGTTCGGGAGCGGGTGATCCTGCCTCCCACCACTCATGCGAATGAGATTGCGAAGCTGGAACGTGAGTATGGAAAGATCATGTCGGGGGTTGCGCGGGCCAAGTCGGCGACCGACCGTGGCCGCATCATGAAGGATGGCGAGAAGATTCTCGCCGATATTGACACGCTGAGGGCGCTTCCGATCGACCCGGGCGGGGTGCAGTGGGTTCCGACGGATCGGACGTGGCAAGAGGAACTCGCGGGACTGTCGTCGGAGGATCGGCGGCTACGATGGCTGGAACTTGGCTTCACTTTCGCCGTGCAGAAGCGCTATGACGGGTCATGGTCGGCGGGGTGGCGCTTGCCGGACGGGTGGCAGGAGTCGATGCCGGAATTGGCCAAGTGGTACGACCGCAACACCGGCGCCACCGTGGATGTCGCCGACCTACTGATTCAGCCTCCCGCCGAACAGGAACAACTGAAACCCCACCAGGACTGACCACCGCTGGCCTCCATAAAGAACCCCTCTCGTCCGGGCGACGAGAGGGGTTCTTTGCGTTTCAGGGCGTCTGCCACTTCTGGTGTCCAAGTATCTCGTATGCCGTTTCCATGGTGGATATCAAGTGTTCGATGTCGGCGCCTTCAATGGAGACCCACAGCGCGCCATCGGTACCCGCCGTGATGGCGATAGTGGCGTTGTCCTCGGCGCCGGATGCCGTCCGACCGGATGAGGCGGGTCGTGACTCAATCGTCGTGGCGGCCCCTCCCCTCGTCGTGGGGAAGGGAGGCGGGGTGCCTGGTCGTGGCGCCTGGTTCCGGGCGGGTTGTGGGGGTATTGCGGGTGTGGTTGTGGCGGGTCCCTGGCGCCTGTTTATGCTGGTCAGGGCAGGGAGTGCGGTGCGGGGAGGGGGCAGGGAAAGGTCCCTGGTTCCCGGTGTCGTCCCTGGCGTGTTCCCTGTGGGTGATGGCGGTGTTGATATCGTCGGTTCGGATGACCATGTGGCCGTCGGACTTGCGGGGTGGGATGCCGTGTTCGTCGAGTACGGCGCGGAGGTGGCGGGCGGTCCAGGGTTCGTAGACGTCAGGGTTGAGCGCGGCGAGTCGCGCCAGGACGGTCTGTGTGCGTACGCGGGTCTCTTGGTTGAGGACGTGGTGGATGTCGGCCAGCGGGTCGGGTGGTGCCTCGATTTCCAGGGGTGTGTGGCCAGTGGTGAGGGTGTGGGGGTGTTGGGCGCGTAGTGCCATGGCGCGGTGGATGACGGGGGTGACCATGTCGTTGCCGTCGTCAAAGGGAACGTAGAAGGTGCGGACCAGTTCAAAGGTGTTGTCGGTGACGCCGACCGCGACGCAGGTGCCCCGGTCGGTTTTCATGCGGAGTTCGGTCGCTCGGATACCGGCGCGGTATTTGCCGGAGCCGAGTAGTCCGTCGTTGGCGATGTGGTCGGCGACGGCGAACGCGACACCGCAGGAAATGTTACGGGTGATTTCCTTGGGGATGCTGTCCTTGGTGGGAGATTGGGTGGCAAGTAGCAGGATGATCCCGTACTTGCGGCCGCGCTTGATGAGCCGGACGGCCAACTCCTGCGCTTGTTTGCCGTAGCGGGGGTGCTGGAATAGTTCGTGGCATTCGTCGATGGCCATGACGAGTGGGTGCAGGCCAAGGCGGGGGTTGTCGGCGAGTCTGCGGGAGACCTTGGGGGGCCGTCCGGGTTGCTCACCGAGGACCTTGCCGCGCCGTTCCATCTCGCCCAGGAGGTCTTCGAGGGCTTGCACGGCGTCGGCGGCCACCGTGTCGTCCATCCCGACGCGGTAGCGGCTCAGGCGGGGTGCCAGGGGCTCGAAATCGGGGCTCTCGCCCATGACGTAGGCCCACAGTTCGGCGGTGGGGTCCAGGGCTGCCCCGAGGAGCAGCACCCGCAGAACGTTGGTCTTGCCTTGGCCGGGGCGACCGCCTGCGAGCCAGTTGGTTTCGATGAGGGGTGCGTTGATCACGGTGCCGCGTTGGGACAGGCCGAACGGGACGCCGTCGAACAGGTCCACGGTGCCCTCGTGTAGCAGGGGCCAGTCACCGGCACCGCCGGACAGGGTGCCCTTGTCGGCCACCCACAGGTCCAGCACCCCGTCTTCCTCACCGGTGGTGGGCCAGGTCTCCAGGGCGGCCCGCCCGAGGTTGGCGGCCAGGACCTTGCGGCGGTCGGTGACCATCTCGGCGGTCACCCCGAGAGGGAGCCGGACCTGTGTGTGGGTTCCGTCGCCGTCCTTGCGGGCGGGCACGCTGTAGAGGAGTTCTCCGCCGTTCTTGAAGAACGCTGCCAGTGGCGCGATTCCCAGGTGTGCCAACGCTTTTGAGATCATCCTTTCGTCCACCCAGGAGTCCGAATCGGTGCGGTCGGGGTGGGTGAGCCACCCGGCCCCCGGGGTGCGGTCACGGCCCTCCCACACGGCCGCGCCGAGAGCCCCGAGGGTGGCCAGCCACGGCAGCCACGACCACGCCACCGCCGCCGCGTCGGTGACCGCGTCCCGCAGGTCGTAGAGCCCCCGCAGCCACCCGGGCATGCCCTCCCGGCCGACCAGGGCATCCAACAACGCCAGGAGCACGACCAGGGCGGTCACCACAGAGGCGGTGACCAGCACGCGACGCACCGCCCCGCCGACCTTGGCCCATCGGGCACGAGCGTCCGACCGGATGAGGTCCTGCGCGGTACGCCGCGCCTGCGGGTCACCGGCGACCCGGGCCGCGCGGGCATCGGCCCGCAAGTCCGCGTAGGAGGCCCAACGCCACCCCCGGGACACCCACCGCCCCGCGCCCCGCACCAGGAACCACGCCAGCCGCCCCAGGTCACGGGGCGCCTTCCGGACCCGGTACGACACCACCGGCCGCACCCGAGCGAACATGTCCTGACCTGCGAAAACAGCCCGTATCCCCGCGGTGACCCCACTCCGCGGATTCCACCTTTTCCGTTGCGGTGTAACAGTTTCGTCGTCGACAATCTCCGCATCGAACACCTTGCGGGTGAGTTCACTGTCCGGCATCGACGCCACCGCCCCGATTCCGGCGCACAGTGATGTCCACTGTGGCGGTCCCATCGTGGTCACCGTCAGCGGTGATACCGGCGTTCACTTCGGCCGCGACCCGCGAGGACAGGCCCCGTGAACACCCGGTCACCGACCGGGCCCACGCTGGCGTCACGCTCACCCCCGGGGACCACTTCGCCCGCGCGTCGGCGACGTAGTCGGCCAGTAACTTCCGAGGACGCGGGCCCGGGCCGTCGGGCTGTTCATGAACCGGCGCCGCGTTCATGACCGGGTCGGGAACGTTCATGGCGCCGTCGGTGTGGTCGACGACCGGTTCGGGGTGCGCGGTCCGGTGTAGGTGGGAGGCGTGGGCGAACGCGGCGGTGACCGTCTCGGTGAGCTTGTCCCGTAGGTCGGTGATCGCCTCTGCGGCCACGAACACGACCATGACCGGCACCGAGTGCAGGACCACCCCCGACACCGACCCGGCCGCGTACGACGCCCACGTGTTCATCACGTAGGTGGCCGCCAGGGTGGCCCACTTGGCACGGTGCACCCACGGCCCGGTCCGCACCCGATACCGGGCGGTGACCTGTTCCGCCCGCAGGATCGCCAGCAGCACGAGCGACACCGTGGGGTCGAGCAACCATGCGGCGAGCCACACCACTGTCCACGGCGGGGCGCCGCCTGCGGCGAACTGTTGGACGTTGGTCATCGTGAAGGCCAGCCCCAGCCCGATCCCGGCCCAACACAGCCGGTCCACCTGGGTACGGACTTGCTCCACCCGCAGCGCCACTACGTCCGGGTGCGTCTGATAGGCCCGCGCCTGCGCCGCTGCGGCCGCGTCCTGGACCAGGCGCCGCGCTCGATCCTCGGTGGGCGTGCTCATCGGCGCCCCCGACGCTGCCGGCGTTCATGAACGCCGCCCCCGCTCACGGCCCGCACCAACGACCACGACGCGAACAACGCGGGCACCCCCAACGCCGCCACCCTCGCCCACCCCGTCGCGGCGGGGTGGGTCAACACCAGCCACTGAACACCGGCGATCACCAGCGCCCCGACCACCGTCCGCCCCACCAGCGACACCGGACCGCCGACCACCTCCGCCCGCAGAGCAGCCTCACGCGCCCGCCGCGCCGACGCACGCCAGCCCCACACCAGCAACGCCACCGCGACCACCGCGACCACGCCCACCACCACGGCAGGCGCCGCACTCGATCCCGCCGTCACAGCGCACCACCGACCCCACCGGCCGCGTCATCACGCCGCTGCGACCACACCGGGAACACCGCCCGCCGCTCATCCTCGGCAAGTGGCCCCCACACCCCACCCGACGCGTAGCCGTGGACCCGCAAGTCCCACTCCAGGCACTCACGCTGCACAGGACACGCCCCGCAGATCGGCACGACCAACTCCCGATCCGCCCGGTCATCCCCCGTCCACTCCGGCGTCTGCCCCGTCGTGGCCAACCAGCCGCACGTGCCATCGCGCCGCACCACGTCCACCAGCTGGCCCCCCGACAAGGCCGCAACCCCGTCCAGGTCGGCCGCAACCCTCTTCGCGATCTCCCGCCTCACAGGGCCTCACCCCCAACCGGGGCACCCGACAAGTGCGCCACCACGCACACCGGAACCCGCAGCCCACCCCGAGTCCGCACCACCGGCAGCACACCCACCCGCACCGCACGACACACACCAGCCCGGCTAACGCCCAGAAGCCAAGCCACTTGACCAACAGAAACACGATCAGAACGTGTGAATCTCATTGATATCGAATCCCTTGCTCGGCTGACCCGACCCCGATCGGAGTCGCTGCAACCCAGTAAGCCGCCCAGGGGAAACCTCTACTATGCCCACGCGGGAATGGGAGGATTCTCGTGTGGAATACTCCCAGGTCAAGCCTGTATGCGGCTAGGGATTATTCCGGGAAAGAATATCTGGGAGCCGATATTCTCTGGCGGAATAGTCGATCTCATTGTCACCGCGGAGTGTTAGCGCGAACGGGTGAACATCGGTCTCCCTAGCGCGGGTTTCGCGATCTCGAAACAGCCTCTGACCAGGCATTATGTCGTTGCTGGAATATCGTATTCTCGCGCTGATATAGACGGTCTTGAGAGGCCGTGCTTACTTAGCTTGCCCGTCCACCGGGGACGGGCGTATGTCCGCAATGAGGGAGCGCACGGCGATGGACGACAGTGGCCACCCATGATCGTCACCGCCACACTCAGCACGGGCATATCCCGCGTGACCAACGGGCTGTCGGAGTCGGTCAGCCTCATCGAGGACGTGTTGAATATCGAGCACGTGGACTGGGAAACGATCCTTCTGGTCGGCGACCACGAGTTCTATACGACCCCTGAGGGCCCTGTACCCAACAGCCAGTTTCGGGTCAGCGTCCGCCCATCCCTCGGCATTGCTGCACTCAACCACACCGACCACGACCGTGCCGATCTGCCGAACGTCAACTCCTACAACCCGATCCATCTCGGAAGACCAGCGGAACTAATCTTCAGTGGCACTACCGGGATGGTCTTTCCTCCCGGTAGTGCCATCACCATCGAGTCTGCGTATGTCGCGCTGATTGAATGGCTACAAACTTTTCAGCGCCCGGCCTGTGTCCAGTGGCGCCCTTCCAGCCCGAACTACCCAAGATGGCCAACCCGGGACTCGTAACAGACTAAGGAGGGCTGAACATGAGTGGCATCATCATCGGAAATGTAACAGTCCACACGCTATCCGGGGCGCACGCTGAACTGGTTGCCATTCGACCGACTCCAACGGCTTCCGAGGCTGAATGGAGATCGTACTATCGACGTAGCGCGACCGTGTATCGCAACCTGGTCGACGTAGACACGGGCCACAAGTTCGAACTGATGTACTGGTTCGAGAGGGAGGCAGAGAAGGCCAATCGACCGGACACCGAAGTTCCAAAGGATCAAGTAGACGTATTCCCATACAACAAGAGAATCCTGCGGCTCCGGACGCTGTCATCGTTGTTGCGTGATGTCCAGTCGTGTAGTCCGGGAGTAGGCGCGACGATATCCGAACGGTCCCGATATTTCGTGGTATGCGCGCGACTTTCTGAAGTAGTTGCGGAGCTAGATCGAAGGAATCACCACTTGGCTAGGGCGTACGCGTCAGGGTTCCGGGAAGCTGTCAAGAAACTCGAAAGCGGTGCAACGATGGCGTCCGCCCAGTCTGAGTAGGTCGAAATGGAACGAAGGTAGAGTTCAAAGACTCCGACACACAGAAATGGATCAATGGTTTACTCGACCCCGGGAGCGCGGGCGCTAGTGCTGGGCACTCTGATGCGAGATGCCCTGGATAACCTTCCTGATCCACATAAAGCTGTCGCCGAGCGTTGCGAGATGCACAGGTCTGATTTGTCACGCTTCCTGGCCGGAAAGCGGACAATCTCCGACGCCGATCTTGCTGTGCTCGCCGATATATGTGGATTCAGGTCACGGAAAGAACGAAACATTCTCTTAGAGCTCAATCGAAATCGTAGGCAGCCTGAATGGTGGCTGGGGCCATCCGGGCAAGAAGTTCACGACAAGGCGGAGACGATCCTCGAAAGCTTGAGCCGCGATGTCACCGTTTTTGCGCCTTTCGAGATTCCACGGGAACTCCACACGGAATCTCGTCCGCAACCCCGGTTTGAACGCGAACTCGGTAACGGAGTTTGCCGAACCTACTACATTGGCCTACCTGCATTGCAGCGGCTTAAACTGTCTACAAAGGCTGCGCAGGAACAGGCGCGACTTCTCTTCTGGCTTACTTCGGTCCTGACCATTCGACTGGTGATCGCCCCGGAGATCGGTTCGCCATTCCGAGTATTAGACCTCGTTGAATCCAGGACGATTGTCAAATTGGGCAATCGTGGCATAGGGGAACTGTACTTGGAGTCGCCGAGTGATGTTAGGTATTACAAGCGACTTATGGGTGGAATTAGTACCATGGCGGACAATGAAGACGAATCGCGTGTCCGTCTCGCTCAGATTGCTGACCCATGATGTCCGGAACTCTCGGAGGGTAGATAGTTGGAGCCTGTGAGGCCAGTCCGGCGGGCTGGCCTCACAGCTATCGTTCAAATTGATTGCTGTTCACGGGCTCGGTCTGAGTAAACAGTGATGTCACACTTCAACTCGATAGAAGAGCTTCCCCGTGTTTACGGTCGCCCCTAGCTTGTCATAAAACTTCTGGGCCCCACCGTTGCTTCTATCGGTTGTCCATTCGACCCGAGAGTAACCTTGTTCTGTGGCGATCTTAAGCAAGTGTTGCACGAGTGCTTTGCCAGCGCCTAACGTTCGGTGATTCTCCCGCACGTACAGTTCTTTGAGATACAGCGAACTGCTTGAGCCCGCAGCGGGCCACAGGGCTGAGAATGAAGCAAACCCGATCGCATCATTCGACATGTTGAAGGCGATGAGTATGCGAGCGCTTTTAAACTCGCTTCCTGACAGAATCTCCCGCGTTTGGCGCTCACGTTCTTCCGGAGACTCTGTCATCTCGTCACCGTAGTACTTGTCGATCTCGCCTAGCAGGTCGAGGATGTCCTTCAGGTCGCCCTCGGTGGCGAGGCGAATATCAACGTTGGACATCATTCTCCTGTCGATTAAGGTCGGCAACTGCGTCTCTTAGATCAAGTGCGGGTGAGCTCGAAAGGACGTCGCGCCGCAACGTATGCAACACCTCATTTGCACGTCCAGCGATCAGCCCTAGCGCCTGCGATCTACTAAGCGTTGTGATTACGTTTACGGCAAGCTCGGCCGCCGATCCGTCTTCGCCATCGTGGATCATGCACAGGGCTCGATCCAGATTCACCAACGCACGGTCCATGTAGTCGTCTTCTGGGTAAAGCTCAAGCGCCTGATCTAGAGCAACATGTGCGCTTGCAGTGGCCTTTAGGTGTGTCAGAGCGTTTCCTTGGTGAAACCGCAACTGGGCCAGATCATAGCCAAAGGCGGACGGGACTAGCAGTCCGGAATCAAGCCTTTCCAGTATCGTTTCAGCCCGGTTAACTGCTTCCACTGTCTCGTCTGCCCGGCCAAGAAGTCCATGAGCGCGCGCTTCTACCGCTGCGGCAAGGATTCCGCCGACGCTGACCTGCGCGGTGTGCTGTGCACGCTGCGCGGCCTCAATAGTGGCCTTTAGGTCTCCGGCATAGAAGTGGTAATACGCTTCCTGGGCATAGGTCCACGATTGAAGACTGCTATCGTTGGCCTCCGCCGCAACTAACTCGGCGGTCCTAACCCAATCCCGGGCGCCGGCCATGTTATTCAACTTGAGCAAGGTCAAGCTCATAAGCCCGGAAAGTTGAGCCAGAATTCGAGCATATCGTGTTCGCCGCTCGCTGCTTCCCGCGCTCAACATCAGGCCCCGCATCTCGCTAACCCTGGCTATGAGGTCGTCAAGTAGCACACCTGGGGAGCGGTAACGAGTTGCTTCTCCCAGTCGCGCTATATGGAGGTCCCACTCATCAATGCTTGCTTCTCGCATGAATCCCGCTGCGAGCGCGCCCGCAAGGTCGCCATGCAGGCGTGCTGCGCGCGATAGAAGTCCGCTGCTGCTCTCTACGCTTGACCGCTCACCGGATATGGGGTACGAGTCGTCCCATATTGAACGGGTGACTGCACCTTCGGCAAGGTAGTTCGCTGACAGAGGTACGGGCGTGGTGATTGCTCTCGTTTGCCCGGGAAAGTCGAACCAGAGCAAGTTGGGCGGCAGCTTTAGGATCTTTGCGTAGGTTCGCAGCGTGTCGAGGTTCTGTTCGGGCTTACCGTTCTCAAGCTTGCTAACCTGTGACTGAGTTAGGTCGAACCATCGGCCCACTAGATCTTGATTTAGCGCCTTTCCGAACAGGCGTACGTGGCTCGGGTGATAACGGTACGCCCTGACTACCTTTCCGATGTGCTGGGCGGCAAATGCAGCCCGAAAGTCGTCTGTTTCGAAGAAGTCGGGCTTGTGCGTGGCCGGAGTTCGAAGTTGATCGCGTTGATCCCGATGGCACCTAACGCACAAGCGTGCAGTGTTGTCGCTGGCAAGCGGCGAACGGCAGCCTGCACACCGGCGGCCCTCGGGGGCGCCTGGTGCGCTGTGCGAAGTATTAGACGGGCGCAAACCTATTCCTCTACCTCGTTCCTGGCGGTAGCCAGGTTGGAGGTGGTGGCTTGGCCGTGGCAGGTCATCGGGTAGACCTCGCCGAGTTCGCAAGGCGCGTGGCCACCAGTGCCGTCCTACTGCGGCTAGAGGTCACCTGACTCCCCAGAGGTTGGTGTGGACTACCTCTGACCAGCGTACATGCACGTCGTGTGCCCACGTCGTGTCTCGCAGTGAATGGGCGCGTTGCGCTCACGCTGGGGTGACAGGGGGCGTACCGACTGGACGGCAGTTTGCAGGTAGCCCGCCTAGAGCAATAGTCGCAGGTAGGTGCGGTGCTACGCTGTTGCTAGCTGACTCGTGTGGTGGTCATCCCATACGACCAGCCATGGCGCGACCGCGTGCGCGGCCTGCAAGTCCACATCCCGCTTATAGAGCGCGTGCCGCACCCGGTAGTTCGCGAGCCCGGTGATCTCCCCGGACGGCTGGTGGGTGCGCACCCCGGACGAGCCTGCGCCGCCCTCGTAGATGTAGTCGCCCAAGTGCAGGATCAGGTCCGGGCTCTCCTCAGCCATCCGCCGGTAAGCCGTGAAGTACCCCGCCTCGTAGTGCGAACACGACGCGAACAGCATCGTCAGCGCGGGGCTTGACCCGGTCGCGGGCGCAGTACGGGTCCTGCCTACCTGCGAGATGTGGCCGAGTGCGCGGAAGCGGTACCAGTACTCGCGCCCCGGGGCGAGGCCGGTCACCTCGATGTGCACGCTGTGCGCCCACGTCTGGGTCGCGGTGAACGTGCCGGACGCAGCCAACTGCGTGAAGTACTGATCAGTGGCCACCTGCCACTCGACCGCCGCGTTCGCGCTGCCCATCCCACCAAGCCCGTCGGCGTTGAGGGGGCTGGGCGCGAGACGGGTCCAGAGCACGAACCCGTCAGCACTGGGCTCACCTGACGCCACGCCAAGGGTGAAGGGATAGGCGACGGCGTTGGCGATGGAGGAACCCGCCAGTGCGACCCCAGCGCTGGCTAGACCGCCGATGAGGAAGGTCCTTCGATGCAGAGTCATGCATCTGTTCCTACGACGGTGGGTGGGAGGGGGCTAGGGCATGCGCCTGATGTTCATGTGATGGCTGGTTGGGGGTGGGGTTGGGGTACGGGGGGTTAGGGGGTGTTGATCGGGGTTGTTCGCGCTGTGGTTGCTGGTGCTGGATTGTTGGTGGGCTGTGCTGGGGGGCTTGTGGGTGCGTTGTGCGATGGCTGGTTGTCCACAACGGTTCTGGTTGTCCACAGGGTGTTGGTCGGTGCTGCCGTTGGGTCGGTGCTTCTCGGTAGGCTGTGTATTTGGGGGCTTTCGATCAGGTTGATCTTGACGCATGCCCGAGCTGGGGGTGCGGGGCAAGAACTTCGGGGCCTCCGCCTTCGGCTCCGGTGGACGGCCTCGTCGCCTGGCGGCGACCTCGGCCACCGGGATCGGACGCCTCGTTGCCTGGCGGCAACATCGGGCCCGATCCGCGACAATGCGAAAAGCTCGATGCGGTGGACCTGTTTTGCGCGGGGCCCCTACGACACCCGTGGCAGGACCGCAAAGCAGGGGCCGAAAAGCATGGCCCTGCTGCGAACGACGCTACGGGTGCCGTCCCCCCACGCAAAACAGGTCCACCCCATCGAGCAGTTGGCACCAGCGAGTCCGACTGTCCAGGCGCTGGGTTGGCAGGGCAGCCGAGAGCGGGCTGGGATGGCACCGGCCGTTCCGAGTGTCCAGGCGCTGGGTAGGTGGGTTGGGGCTGACCTGACGGGGGGCGGGTTGGCACCGCTGGGTCCGAGTGTCCAGGGGCTGAGCGGGTGGGTTGGGGCGGATCTGTTGGGGGTTGGGGTGGCGCCGCTGGGTCTGGGGGTTCAGGGCTGGGTTGGTGGGCTGGCTCGGAGGCTAGGTGGCAGCAGCGAGTTAGTTGGTCGTTGATGCCAGGACGCCCCACCTAGTTGGCCAGCCAGCTGTAGGAGCTGTTCAGTGGCTGCCTAAGTGGGATCGGACCGTGTGGCCATCTAGGTGGGGGATCGCCTATAGGTGGCGGGAGATCAGGCAACTGACTGGGGCGCGCCCCGCGCCGGGTGCGCCCCAGTCGGGTGCCTGCGTTAGCAGGACTTGATGGTCGCGAACAGTGCTACGAAGGTGTCTTCGGAGATGATGGGGATTCCGAGCTTCCTTGCCTTCGCGGCCTTGCCGGACATGCTGTCGGGGTCGGCGGCGATGAGGAGGCGGGTTTTCTTCGAGACGGAGGCGCCTACCTGGAGGCCCGCTGTTGTGGCGCGGGCTTCCCAGGTCTGGCGGGGTTCTCGGGTTTGGCCGGTGAAGACCACGGCGTCGCCGGGGGTTAGGTGGAAGAGGGCTTTGGCGAGGTCGTCTGGGGTTAGGGCTAAGAGGGAGGCGACCAGTTCGAGGTCTGCGGCTTCCTCCTGGGTGATCACTCGGTCGGACCAGGCGGCGTTGGCCAGGTCGGTCAGGTAGGTGCGGTGCAGGGCCAGGACGTCCGGTGGTTCTAGGCCGAGGGTCTGAGCGGTCTCCAGCAACTCCTGCTGCTCGTCCACCGACACGACCCGGTCTTGGAGTGCGCGGTCGAGGACCGCCAGGTACTCGTCGGCGTGTGGGGGGTGGCTGACGCGGGGGAGGTGGTCGACCAGTCTTGACAGGAAGGAGTGCTGGTCCTGGTGTGCGTGTCCGCGGGTTACCGGCTGGGCGGTGGTGCGGGGCAGGTCGGGCCACGGTCGGGTCTTGGCTTCGCGGAGGGCGTCTGACCACGGGGCGGGGGTGCCCGCGTGGGTCAGGTAGCTCGCCAGGAGTGCCGCGGTGGCTCGGGCGTCGTGTAGTGCCGAGTGGGCCTGGGACATCTCGACCCCGGCCGCGGTGCAGCAGGCGGAGAGGGTGCGGGCGGTGGTGGTGAGGAACTGGTCGGCCAGGCGCATGGTGCAGAGGGTGGGCATCGTGGGGAAGCCCGGGTCCACGCCGAGGCGGGTGTACTCGGCTTGCAGGAACCGGGCGTCGAAGGACACGTTGTGCCCGACGAGCACGCGGCCCGCGAGCAGGTCGGCCAGGGTGCCCGCGATGTCGTCGAAGAGGGGTGCCAGCCGGGCGTCCGCGGCGCGGATGCCGTGGATGTGCCCCGGTCCGAGGTCGCGGCGCGGGTTGACCAGCGTGCACCACTCGTCGGTCACCCGGCCGCGGTCGTCGAGCTGGACGATCGCCACCTCCACGACCCGGTGGTGCCTGCCGGGGGCGAGCCCGGTCGTCTCCACGTCGACCACGGCGTATCCCATTCGACCTCCATACGACCTGCGTTGCACTTGGGAGGCGTTTCGCGGCTGGGGGCCAGGCGTGTCACCGGTAGCGCGATGATCACCCAAATGGGCTAGCGCGCTGGCTGGCAAGATCGAATCATGGGTATCGGGGGCGTGTTCCGCGACCGCAACGCGTCGGTCTACCTGGGGGCGGTGGTCGTATCCAGCTTCGGTAGCGGAGCCATGTCGCTAGCGGCGGGCGTGTGGGTGATGACGCTGACCGACAACAGTTCGTTGGCGGCGTTGGTCATGGTGCTGTTGTGGGCGCCTACGCTGGCAGGGCCGTTCATCGGTGCGGCCATCGACCGGATCGGGCGTCACCGGGCTGTGCTGGTGGGGACCATGGCCGGCACCGGGGCGCTCATGTTGACGCTGGTGGCCGTTCGCTCTGCGGCGTGGTTGTGGTTGCTGTTCACGGTCATGTTCATCTACGGCATCGCCTATGTGGCCATCTTCGCCGCTGAGTCCGCCTTGCTTCCTCTGGTGGTACCGCCAACTCTGCTCGGCGACGTCAACGGGCTGCGGATGTCAGCGGCAGAGAGCACCAAGTTGATAGCGCCGCTGGTGGGCGCGGGCTTGTTCACCGCTTGGGGCGGGGGAGCGGTGGCACTGCTTGACGCTGTCAGTTTCGGTATCGCGGCCCTCTTGTGTCTCCTCATGAAGCCGGTAAGAGCGGCGCCGGTGAAGCGGGAGCGGATCCGGGTGCGAGACGGTCTGCGCTACCTGGCTGAGATGGTCCACCTACGCCGGGTCGTCGTCTCGGCTGGAGTTGCGCTTGTCTTGGCGGGCTTCGCGAGCACGATGACCTTCGCGCTTATCGACGAAGGGTTGGGGTTAGCGCCTGCGTTCGTTGGTGTCTTGGCGGCGGTGCAGGGCACGGGGTCTGTGGTGTCCGGGCTCGTGGCTGGCGCTGTGTTGCGCCGACTCAGCCCGCTCGGGTTCGCTGCCATTGGGCTTGCCTTGTTCGCCATTGGGGTCTTGCTGCGAATGACCAGCCTGTTGCCGCTCGTGCTTATAGGTTCTGTCGTGGGCGGGTTGGGGCTGCCCGCGCCGTTGGTAGCCGCGACCACCACGATGCAGCTGGATAGCCCGCCCGAGCTCTTGGCGCGGATCACCGGCTCCGTGCAGTTGGTCATGTACGCCCCCAACGCGCTTGCTCAAGCGCTTGGCGCTGTCGTGGTCGGGTTCGTCGACTTCCGGGTTTCCCTTGCCGTTGTCGGTGTCGTGGGGCTGGTGGCGGCGGGTTGGGCGGCGTGGACCGTCCTGGGGAGCCGGGAAGACCGTTCGCGCGCGCCAGTGGTGAGTTCGTAGCCCGGGTGGCCGAACTCCGCCAATGACGCTCAACGTGTGGGGCGGCGTAAGCGATCTTGGCGGTGGGACGACCGCGCCCGCGGTCGCCGACACGATGGGGAGACCATGCGCAAGCTCAGATTTGCTGCCTTAGCCGCCCTCACCGCGCTTACCCTGCCGGTCGCCCTTGCCGGTGTCGCGGCAGCGGGGACCACGGCCGCGGGAACCATCCGCGGTGACGTCAACGGGGATCGGATCGCTGACCTGGTGACGCTTGGCCCTAACGGCAGTACCTCCGCCTGCACCATCAAGGTCGCCTACGGGCGCGCCAACGGGACCTTTGGCACGCCTGTCGAGTCCCGCTACACCTCGCCGCAGGTGTCGGCGCCGTACTGTCCCGACCTGGCCGTGATCGTCGACCTGGGTGGCGACGGCACCAAGGAGATCGTCACCACCGGCTTCAGCTGGGGTGACGCGAGCAAGGCATTCTTGGTGCTGCGTAAGAACGCCAACAACAACACGATCCGCATAGTCACCACCTACCCCGGTTTGGCCTACCCGAGCACCATCCGCACGGCCGACTTCACCGGCGACGGTCGCCAGGACATCTGGGTGTCTTCCGACCAGAGCGTGCGGCTTCGCTCGTTCACCAACACCGCCTCGGGTGGCATCGAGCCCGGTTCCATCGACGTGTGCTCCCGGCGCCCCATTCCGCAGCACGTGATCGCGGACTTCGACGGTGACGGTGGCCAGGACATCCTGCTGTCGCGCCAGTGCGGCTTCGCCTACACCACTGCCGAGTTGAACTTCGGCAACGGTAGGCCTGCCGTCACCTTCGCCCGTGACGACGAAGGCATCGCCCAGTACGAGGTCTACGCGAACGAGCAGAACGGCGACGAAGCGCTCGACGTCGGCGTCATCACCTCTGTGGATGGCACCACCACCATCCGCCGGTTCCACAACGACGGCGCGGGCACTTTCTCCGAGGTGGCTTGAGATGGCAGGCATCCGCAAGCTCGCAGTAGTCGTCGCCGCTGTCCTAGTGGCCGCGTTCTTCCCCGCTAGCGCGGTGGCCGGGGGCAGTGAGCAACCGGTGATCGGTGACCTCACCGGCGATGGGCTGCCTGACCGCGTTACCTTCCGAACGGCGTGGGAGAACTACTGCGACATCACGGTGGAACTAGGCGCACCCGGCGGAGGCTACGACGGCGCCAACTACCACCGGTACGAGTCGCCCGTGGCATCAGAGCCGTACTGCCCCGACATGGGTGAGATCGTCGACCTCGGGGGTGACGGCACCAAGGAGATCGTCGCCACCAACTTCTGGGGCGGTGAGTACTCCCTGGTGGCGTTGCGCCCCAACGGATGGGGCGCGGACGTCCTCGGGGTCTACCGGGGTGTCAACTACCCCAACGCGATCCGGCAGGTCGACTTCACCGGCGACGGCCGCAAGGACGTCTGGCTCTACAGCGACCAGAGCTTCCGCATCCGCTCGTTCAACAACACCGCCGCAGGCGGGCTCGTGCAGGGTTCCGTGGACGAGTGCAGCGAAGGCTTGCCGCAGCACGTGTTCGCCGACTTCGACGGCGACGGCGGCCAAGACCTGCTCGCCGCGCTCAACTGCGGCACCCGCTCGGCGAAGTTGATCTTCGGTGGTACCCGCGCGCCGCTCGCCCTCGGGTCGATTTCCGGACCGGGGCCCCAGTTCCAGGTGTCGCTCGCCGACCACAACGGCGACCAGTACCCGGACCTGACAATCCTTGCGCCGCAACCGGACTACACTCGCGTTTCCGAGCGGTACGTCAACGACGGTAGTGGTGGTTTCACTCGACTGCCGTGACATTGCGCTGATCGCCGCTGCCCCTGCCGACAGGTGGGGGCAGCGGCCCGGTGAGGTGGATCTCATCGGGTAACGAACCCCGCCCGCGAGCGAAGCGACGATCATGCGAGTCGGACGGCTTGTCGTGGCGTTGGCAGTCGGGGTTGTTTCCACCCCTTACCTTATGCAGGCATTGGACCATCAACCTGAAGAACACTCGGCAGACCACATGCACGTTGTGGCCAACGCCGAGGCGCTCATCCCCACCGCGACAGAGCTACCGCGCGACGGTTGGGAAGCGACAGCGAGCACAGAGGAGACCTCGGGCGAGAACGGTCGCGCTTCGAACGTCCTCGACGGAGACCCTGGCACCTTCTGGCACAGCCAGTGGACAACGGCGGTCCCGCTACCTCAGTCGATCACCATCGACACCCGGGCTACCCAACGTGTGTCGGGTGTCGTCTATACACCGCGCCCCGGTGGGGGTAACGGCACTATCGGACGTTACGAGATTCGCCTCAGCCTTGATGGCACCACGTGGGGCACCCCTGTCGCCGCCGGTACCGCTGCCGACGACCCGACCGTGAAGACGTTCAGCTTCGCTGTTAGCGGCGCCCGGTTCGTGCAGCTGACTGCACTAACCGAGGCAGGCAACCGAGGCTCGTGGGCTAGCGCCGCCGAGATCGGCATCTTGGGTGACCCGGGCGCTCCCGCTCAGACGGTTCCGCTACCGCGCACCGGATGGACTGCCACCGCGAGCGACCAAGAGACGACCAACGAGAACGGCGTCGCTGCCAACGCGCTTGACGGTAACCCGGCCACCTACTGGCACAGTCGCTATGACGTGCTGGCCCCGTTGCCGCACAGCATCACCATCGACCTCAAGCAGCCGACTGTCCTCAACGGACTTGTATACCGGTCTCGCCCCGAGCCGACCCGCAACGGCAACATCGGCGAGTACCGGATCGCGGTCTCGACTGACGGCATCACCTTCGGCGCCCCGGTGTCGTCAGGGCGATGGGCAGACGACGCCTCGCTTAAGCACGCCCTCTTCGCGGGGCCAGTCACCGCTCGCTACGTGCGGTTGACAGCTCTAACCGAGTCCGGCAACCGCGGCGTGTGGTCCAACGCCGCCGAGATCGATCTCCTGGGCACGCCTACGAAGGTCGACCCGCCGCTGTCGCGCACCGGATGGGTGGCCACCGCTTCCACCACGGCGGCAGGACACCCTGCCGGTGACGCGGTGGACAACCGCCACACCACCTACTGGCAGAGCGCGAGCGCGGGCTCTCAGACGTTCACCGTCGACCTGCAGCGCGAGCAGAAGGTCTCCGCGATCGTGGTGACACCCGGTCCCGCTACCCGGATCACCAGCTATGCCGTGGCCCTGAGCACGAACGGCTCCACTTTCGGATCCCCGGTCGCGCAAGGGACCTGGGCGACCGACGGCAGCCCCAAGTCGGCCCAGTTCACCGGCAACGCCCGCTACATCCGACTTACCGTGCAAGGCGCCTCCATCACCGAGTTCTACGCCTATGGGCCTTCCACCGCCCCAGGTTCGGTGGCACCACTACCGCGCACCGGTTGGACTGCCGTGGCCAGTGACGAGGAGACGGCAAGCGAGAACGGCAGCGCCACCAACGTTCTCGATGGCAGCGACCGCACCATCTGGCACTCCCGCTACTCGACGACCACGCCTCTCCCGCACTGGATCACCCTTGACATGAGGGCAGCACAAACGGTCGCGGGTATCTCCGTGCGCCCCCGAGGCGATGGGGGCAATGGCAACATCGGCCAGTACCGCGTTCAGGTCAGCAGCGACGGCACTACCTTCGGCCCCGCGCTGGCTGAAGGCTCTTGGCCTGACAGCTCCAACGTGCAGACTGCCCTGTTGGACGTACCGGTCACCGCGCGCTACGTCCGGCTGACAGCGCTAACTGAGGCGGGCAACCGAGGCCCGTGGACCACCGCCTCGGAGATCAACGTGCTCACCCCCGCGGCCGCGCCCGACGCGAGCGTGCTCGGCTCGTGGGGACCGATGATCGGGTTCCCGCTGGTCCCGGTCGCCTCCGCGCTGCTGCCGAACAACAAGCTGCTCACGTGGTCCGCTTACGCTGCCGACACGTTCGGCGGCAGCAACGGCTACACCCAGACCGCGATCTACGACCTCACCACCGGCCAGGTCACCCAGCGCCGCATCGACAACACCGGCCATGACATGTTCTGCCCAGGTACGTCTACCTTGCCCGACGGACGCATCCTGGTGACCGGTGGCAGCAACGCCGACAAGGCGAGCATCTACAACCCCTACACCGATACCTGGACCGCGGCCGCCCCCATGCGCGTCGCGCGGGGCTACCAGGGGCAGACCACCCTGGCCAGCGGTGAGGCGTTCACCGTCGGTGGTTCATGGAGCGGGGGCGAGGGCGGCAAGCTCGCCGAGGTCTACTCGCCCGCCACGAACACCTGGCGCACACTGCCCGGGGTCCCCGCGGACCCATTCCTCACCGCTGACCCGCGAGGGCCCTATCGCGCCGACAACCACACATGGCTCTTCGCGGCCTCGGGTGGGCGTCTCTTCCACGCGGGACCCAGTAAGCAGATGCACTGGATCACCACCGCGGGCAACGGCACCGTGACAAATGCCGGGCTACGCGGCGACAGTGCCGACGCGATGAACGGCAACGCGATCCTCTACGACATCGGCAAGATCCTGACCGTCGGTGGCGCTACCGCCTACCAGGACGTCGAAGCCACCACCCGCGCCTACACCGTCGACATCAACGGTTCGAGCCCGGTAGTCACAAGAGTCGGTGACATGGCTCTAGGCCGTGCCTTCGCCAACAGTGTCGTGCTCCCCGACGGCAAGGTAGTTGTCATCGGTGGCCAGCAGCGGCCCGTGCCGTTCAGCGACCAGACAGCCGTGCTGACACCAGAGCTGTGGAACCCGGCCACGGGCACGTTCACCGCGCTAGCCCAGGTGGCGGTACCTCGCACCTACCACAGCGTGGCCAACCTGCTCCCCGACGGCCGCGTCTTCTCCGGCGGTGGCGGACTCTGCGGCAACTGCGCCACCAACCACTTCGACGGTCAGATCCTCACCCCGCCCTACCTGCTCAACGCGGACGGATCCCCCCGCCCGCGACCGGCCATCACCACGGCCCCGACCACAGCGGCCAACGGCGCCTCCATCCGCGTCGACACCGACCGCACTGTGACCCGCTTCGCGCTGGTCCGCACAAGTTCGGCCACCCACTCGGTCGACAACGACCAACGCCGGGTACCGATCACCCCGGTCAGCGTTGGCACTAACGCTTACCAACTCACCATCCCGGCCGACCGCGGCATTGCGCTGCCTGGGCACTACCTCCTGTTCGCGCTAGACGCGGCAGGCGTGCCTAGCATCGCTACCACCATTCGCATCGGCTAGGCCGTTAGACGCTTATAGGCAGGCCAGCGAGGCACGGTCGCGCGGACAGATGACACTGTCTTGTCCGCGAGGCCGTGCCTCGCTGTTGTGGAACCAACCCACGACGGCCGGTGTAGGTGCGGTACGGGCTCAACAACGTCGAGGGTTGGGGGCGTCACGGACGAGGACGGGCAATTAGTGTCGCGAACGTGCGCCGGGGACCTGGGCGCGTTCGCCGACCTCGTGCGCCGCCACCACTCGGCGGCGCACCGGCTGGCCCTGGTCTCCGGGGCCGGGAACGACGCGGACGACGTCGTGCAGGAGGCGTTCGTCCGCGCGTTCAACGCGCTGTCGGGCTTCCGCCCGGGTGCCGCGTTCCGGCCGTGGCTGCTGCGCATCGTCGTCAACCTGACCCGCAACTCCTACCGGTCCCGGATCCGCCGGGCGGGCCTGGTGCTGCGGGCGGCGGAACTGCGCGAGCACCTCGACGGCGTGGACGGGGCCGACCCGCAGGGCATGGCGCTGGTCGCCGAACGCGACCGGCGGCTGTGGGCGATGCTGCGCTCGCTGCCGGACAAGGACCGGCAGGTGCTCGGCTGCCGCTACCTGCTCGACCTGTCCGAGACCGAGACCGCCGAGGTCCTCGGCTGGCCCAGGGGCTCGGTCAAGTCGCGCACGTCGCGGGCGTTGACCCGGTTGCGCGCACTGGCGGAACCGGAACTGGCGGGGGAGCGGCATGGGTGAGCACGAGGAGCCTGCACTGGCTCGCGAACTGGTGGACCTCGGCCGCGCCATGGACCGGCAGCCGTCCGCCCGCACCGTGGCGACCATAGTGGCCCGAGCCGTCGAGCAAGCGCCACCGCGCAGGCCGCGGGCCAAGATCCTGCTGGCCGCCGCGTCCGTGGCCGCCGTGCTCGCGTTGAGCGTGCACGCCGAGTCCCTGCTGCGCGACACCGCGGCGGACGTGACCACCTCGGCCGAGACCGGCATCGGCGACTGCTCCGCGTGGGCGTCGATGGACGTGGTCCCGCTCGCCAAGTTGAACCTGGACACCGGCTGGGACCCGCCGTCGTCGGTGGGCATGTGGAGCGCGCAGCAGTACTTCACCCGCAACACCGCGTCCACCAACATCGCCGCGATGGTGCACTACACCCGGGGCGCGGACATGGTCAGCCTCGAGCGCTACCCGCCGCACATGCGCATCGACCTCAAACCCGCCAACGTGGGCGAGGTGGCGGAGACCCACGTCGGCGCGTACGCGGGTCAGTGGGCCCGCGCCCGGCTGGGCGGCTACTACCGGGTCACCACCGTGCTGCAGGGCTCCGACGGCCAGGAGGGCGACCGGATCGCGGTCATCTGCGACGGCAGCAGGCTCACCTGGACCGACCGCGACGGCAGCAGCTACTCGCTGTCCGGGTCGGTCAGCGAGGAAGCCCTGCTCGCGATGGCCGAGTCCCTGCCCTGACCTGGGGGTTGGCGGGCGGTCTGCCCACTGCCCCGCCAAAGCCGGGGCCGCGTCCGAGGGGGAGTCGGGCGCGGCCCCGGGCATTTCCCCCCACCGGCTCCGACCTGGTCAGCGCGATCTGGCCAGCACAGTCCGGTCAGCGCGGTCCATTCATCACAGTCTGTTATCACGGTTTCGAGTTTTGGACTTCTGCTTGTGTAATCGGCTATCTAGATAATGGGCATTGGTGAGTCGGCTGGCGACTCCGGGGAAGTGGGCCGCTCGCGGTCGAAGGGCAGCGCGGGAGAGGGGTGTCCGAGCGGGGACGTGGTGGAGCGGGTGGTGGCGTGCGCGGGTGAGCAGGGGTGGGAGAGCTGTGCCACACGGGGGTGCCGAGGGGCGGAACGGCCACGGGGCGCGGCGGGTTTCGCTACGATGCCCGCGCTGTTTTCCGAGACCGGACGAGAGGTTCCCCCCGTGAGCGCGACCGTCGAGACGCTCGAGTTTCAGTCCGAGGCACGCCAGCTGCTGCAGTTGATGATCCATTCGATCTACTCGAACAAGGACACCTTCCTGCGCGAGCTGGTCTCCAACGCCTCCGACGCGCTGGACAAGCTGCGGTTGGAGGCGTTCCGGGACAAAGACCTCGAGGTCGACACCGAGGACCCGCACATCGACCTGGTGCTCGACAAGGCCGCCAGGACGCTGACCGTGCGCGACAACGGCATCGGGATGTCGCGCGAGGAGGTCGTGTCGCTGATCGGCACCATCGCCAAGTCGGGGACCGCGGAGTTCCTGCGCAAGCTCAAGGAGAACCAGGGCTCGCAGGACCTGATCGGCCAGTTCGGCGTCGGCTTCTACGCCAGCTTCATGGTGGCCGACAAGGTCACCCTGGTGACCCGCAAGGCGGGCGAGCCGGGCGGGACCCGCTGGGAGTCCACCGGCGAGGGCACCTACACGATCGAGCCGGTCGAGGAGGCGCCGCAGGGGACCTCGGTCACGCTGCACCTCAAGCCCGAGGACACCGAGGAGCACCTCTACGACTACGCCTCCCGGGCGAAGGTCGTGGAGATCGTGCGCCGCTACTCCGACTTCATCACCTGGCCGATCCGGGTGGAGCCGGAGGACGGCGGTGAGCCGGAGACGGTGAACTCGCGCAAGGCGCTGTGGGCGCGGTCGCAGAGCGAGGTCACCGAGGACGAGTACACCGAGTTCTACAAGCACGTCAGCCACGACTGGACCGCCCCGCTGGAGACCATCCGGCTCTCCGCCGAGGGTGCCTTCGAGTACCAGGCGCTGTTGTTCCTGCCGCAGCGCGCGCCGTTCGACCTGTTCATGCGCGACCGCAAGCGCGGGGTCCAGCTCTACGTGAAGCGCGTCTTCATCATGGACGACTGCGAAGAGCTGATGCCGGAGTACCTGCGCTTCGTCAAGGGTGTGGTCGACGCGCAAGACCTCTCGCTCAACGTGTCCCGCGAGATCCTGCAGCGCGACCGGCAGATCCAACTGATGCGCAGGCGCCTGGTGCGCAAGGTGCTGTCAACGGTCAAGTCGCTGATGGCGGACAAGCCCGAGTCTTACGACACCTTCTGGTCGGAGTTCGGCCGCGCGGTCAAGGAGGGCCTGCTCGACGACGTCGACAACCGCGACGCCATCCTCGACATCTCGTCCTTCGCCTCCACCAACGACCCCGAGAAGCTCACCACGCTCGCCGGGTACGTGGAGCGGATGAAGGAGGGGCAAGAGCACATCTACTACATGACCGGCGAGTCCCGCTCCGCCCTGGAGAACTCCCCGCACCTGGAGGCGTTCCTGGCCAAGGGCTACGAGGTGCTGCTGCTCACCGACGCGATCGACGAGATGTGGGTCGGGTCGGTGCCCGAGGTCAAGGGCAAGAAGCTGCAGTCGGTCGCCAAGGGGCAGGTCGACCTGGACGCCGACGCGGACACCGATGAGACCAAGCAGCGCGCCGAGGAGTTCGCGGGCCTGCTGTCCTGGATGACCGAGCAGCTGGGCGACGCGGTCAAGGAGGTCCGGCTGTCCTCCCGGCTGACCACCTCCCCGGCGTGCGTCGTCGGCGACGAGTACGACCTGACGCCCACCCTGGAGAAGATGTACCGGGCCATGGGGCAGGACATGCCGGACGTCAAGCGCATCCTGGAGCTCAACCCGACCCACCCGTTGGTCACCGCGCTGCGCACCGCGCACGCCGAGGAGCGCCCCGACCTGGCCGACACCGCTGAACTGGTCTACGGCATGGCTGTGCTCGCCGAGGGCGGCGACCTGGCTGACCCGACCAGGTTCGTCCGCCTGCTGTCCACGAGGCTCGAGAAGACCCTATAGGCGCCTAGCCCTAAGAGGACCGCAGCCCACCGGGACACCGCGAGGAAGCGGTCGTACGGTGGGCTGCGTGGGAGGGTCTTCAGAGCGTCGTGTCGAGGTCGTGGCGGTGTCCGCTGCTATCGGCAGTGAGCTGCTGTTCGCCGACGTGACGTTCGCTGTGGGGCCGGGGGAGTGCGTTGTGCTCTCGGGCCGCAACGGCTCAGGCAAGTCGACGCTGCTCGGGTGCCTCTATGGGACCCGGCAGGTGTCGTCGGGGGTGGTCCGGGTCGGCGGGATGACCCCCGACGAGCGGAAGGTGGGGTTCCGGCGGCGGGTGTCGGTGGTGCTGGACGACTCGGCGCTGTTCGACGAGTTGACCGCCCGCCAGCACCTCGACCTCCTGTTGCGCTCGTTCCCCGCCGTTGACCACCGCGGTGTCGAGGGCTGGTTGGGACTGGCCGGGTTGGACGAGCGGGCGGACGTGCCCGCCCTGGGGTTGTCAGCGGGGCAGCGGCGGCGGTTGTTGCTCACCGGGGCCGTCGCGCGCGACCACGACGTGCTGCTGCTGGACGAACCGGAGCGGGCGCTGGACACCGCCGGGCGCGAGTGGCTGATCGGGCTCATCGCGGCCGAGCGGCGGCGGGGGACGGCGGTCGTGGTCGCCAGCCATCACGGGCCGTTGGCGGACCGGGTGGGCGCGGCCCGGGTCGAACTCGGGTGAGTGACACCGGCAGCCGCGTTCTGGCGCTCATCCTCGCTGTCGGTGTTGGCGGGGCACCGTTCTACCAGCCGGACGCCACGCGGGCCGCGCTGCTGGGTGACGCCGTCGTGCCGCCGGACGCGCTGGTGGCGGTCGTGTGCCTCGGTGTCGCGGTGGCGTGGTGGTCGACCCAGGGCCGTGGCTACCTGTGGGCGGACCCGGCATGGCTGACGTGGGAGGACTTCACCAACGGACGGGCAGCCGCGCTCAACAAGAGGATGGTGCGCGGGTGGATGGCGCGGTGGGCCGCCCTGGGCTATGGCGCTGCCGTCACAGGGATGGTCCTGGGATGGAGTGGGATCTCTTACGCTGCCGTGCTTTTCGTCGGATATGGCTGTCTTGCCCTAGCCGCCAGCAGGGTGAAGTCACCGGGGATCGCGGAAAGCGGGCTGCCGTTGCTCTTGGCGGCGTCTTCGGCTTGGCCGATCCCGTTGGCAGCCAGCGCGGCAGCGGCAACCGCAATTGGCATCCTGCTGCTGCGTAAGGAGCCCTTGGCCGAGACAGCCGGGCGTGAGGAGCTCGTCCGAGGCTTTTCTGCCCGCATGACCCAACGCGTCTCGGTCGCGTTCCTCGACGTCTGGGGACTCCTTCCGCCAGCACAACCTCTATCCCTGGAACGGGTCTTCGCCCGCAAGCCCGTCTTGCCGCGCTACTTGGTGGCAGGAGTCTTGACCCGCGCGAGAGCGGTAGTAGGTGCCGGGTTGATCGCCGTAGTGGTAGCCACGCTGCACCGGCTGTTTCCTGCTGTACCGACAGTGTGGTGGGTCGGCATCGGTGGTTACCTGGCCGCGGTCCCTTTCGCGGCCCCAGTCGCGCAACTGCACCGAACACCGGGGCTTCGGCGCTGGCTCAACAACTCCATGCTTGCGGTCAAGGCCACCGCGGCTCTCATCCTGGCCGCTCTCGCCGCGCTCTGGCTCGCGGTGGTGACCGCGCTCGGCGTCGACTTCCACCCTGCCGCCCTGGTGGCTGTCCCCTTGGCCGCCACGGCCGCGGTCCGGTCGGTCACCCGGGCCCCGATCGACTTCGCCAACGTCGGCATGGTCGACGTGGGCGGGGTCCTGGTGCCGATGGGGCTGGTGGTGCAGGTGGCCCGCGGCGTCGACGCCCTGCTGCTCGGGATCTTGTTGCTCGGCGCGGGTTTGCTGCCGGTCGCGGCCGCGGTCTGTGCGGCAGCCTTGCTGTTCTGACCCGAAAATCCCGCAGCTGAGAGTGCTCGCGCTGGTACCGTGGGTTAACAGCCCCTAGAAGCTACGGGTCGGCTGGGGATCGGCCCGGGAACAGGAGCTCCCATGGCCACGCCCACCACTTCACCGGTCGAATTGCCCGTTCCGCGGGACGAACCCGTGGCACCGCCGCGGTCGTTCCGGCTGCTCGGCCTGCCGCTCGAGCTGACCGACCGGCAGGCGGGGTGCCCGTTCGCGCCCGCGGCCAAGCTCACCGAGTTGAGCGCCACCGGCCCGGTCCACCGCGTCACCGTGCCCGACGGCGAGGACATCTGGCTGGTCACCGGGCACGCCGAGGCCAGGGCACTGCTGGCCGACCCGAGGTACAGCTCCGACCTGACCCGCTCACCGGCGGCGATGAGCAGGCTGCCCGAGGACGTCCGCGACCGGCTGCTCTCGCCGAAGAACCGCGCGGGCAACTTCCTGTCCATGGACGCCCCCGAGCACACCCGCTACCGCAAGCTGCTCACCGGGCAGTTCACCGTGCGCCGGATGCGGCAGCTGGAGCCCAGGATCACCCAGATCGTCACCGAGCACCTCGACACGCTCATCGCCGCGGGCCCGACGGCCGACCTGGTGCCCGCCTTCGCGCTGCCGGTGCCGTCGCTGGTGATCTCCGAGCTGCTCGGCGTCGACTACGCCGACCGGGCCACCTTCCAGCAGCGCACCGCCAAGCTGCTCAACCTCGACACACCGCTGGAGGAGGTGCTCGAGCAGGTCGACGCGCTGCGGGCGTTCATGCTGGAGCTGGTCACCGCGAAGCGGGCCGCCCCGGCCGACGACCTGCTCTCCGGGCTCGTGCACGCCGACCCGGAGCACCCGCTCACCGACGACGAGCTCGTCGGGATGGCGAACCTGCTGCTCATCGCGGGCCACGAGACCACGGCCAACATGCTGGCGCTGGGCACCTTCGCGCTGCTGGAGCACCCGGGCCAGCTGGCGCTGCTGCGCGGGAACCCGGCGCTGGCCGCGACCGCGGTCGAGGAGCTGCTGCGGTTCTTGACGATCATCCACCTGGGCATCCGGCGCACCCCGCTGGTGGCCGTCGAGCTCGGCGGCCACCACGTCGAGGCGGGTGCGAACGTGATGGTCTCCGCGCAGATGGCCAACCTCGACCCCGAGCAGTACGGCCAGCCCGATGCCCTGGACGTGACCCGGCCCCGCGGTCCGCACCTGGCTTTCGGCCACGGCATCCACCAGTGCCTGGGCCAGCAGTTGGCCAGGGTCGAGATGACCATCGGGTTCACCGAGCTGCTGCGCAGGCTGCCCGGTCTGCGGCTGGCCGTCCCCGCGGCCGACGTGCCGGTCCGCGACGACATGGCGATCTACGGGGTGCACTCGCTGCCGGTCACCTGGGACGCCTGACCCCGCCTGGGGCCGGTGCTCGACGCATCGGCCCCTAGGCGCTGTCCTGCAAGTCAGGCACGCGCTACCCGCGCCCGTGCGCCCAGGAGCCACGCGGATCACCGATCCCACGCACCAGACCCACAGGACAGCGCCTAGGCGGTCAGTCCGCGCTGATCGCTTGCGCCGGGCAGGTGTGCACGGCGGTGAGCACGTCGCGCTCCTGCTCCGGCGCGGGGTCCGGGCGCAGCAGCACGACCGTGCCGTCGTCCTCGCTCTGGTCGAACACCTCGGGCTGGGTCAGCACGCACATCCCCGACCCGACACAGCGGTCACTGTCCACGACGACCCTCATCGACCTGCCTCCCCCGGAGATGGTGCTACCCCACCATCATGCACTCGGCGCACCCGCTCGGGCACGCCCCGTGCTCACCAGGAACCGGCGACCTGGTGCACCGCGGCGTTGAGCCGGTTCCACACGTTGATGTTGGCGATGGCCACCAGCAGCGCCGAGGTCGCCCGCTCGTCGTAGTGCTCGCGCACCCGCGCCCACAGCGCGTCGCTCACCGGGTTCGCGGTGTCGGCCAGCCGGGTCAGCACCTCGGTCAGCTCCAGCGCCACCCGCTCGGCGTCGGTGAAGAACGGCGCCTCCCGCCACGCCGCGACGGTGAACAGCCGCTCGTCGCTCTCCCCGGCCTTGCGCATGTCCCTGGCGTGCATGTGGACGCACGCGCTGCACCCGTTGATCTGGCTGGCGCGCAACTTCACCAGCTCGATGGTCGACTCCTCGACCCCCTGGCCCGAGGCGGCCTTGCCGAAGGCGAGCAGTGCCTTCATGGCCTCGGGGATGACGGCGGTCGGGTTGTCCATCCGTGCCTGCATGTCGGTCCCTCCAGATTTCGTCGCTGTCACGGGGAGGACGGGGCGACGGGGGAGGGTGTGACAGCTCAGTTCTTGCTGGGCGTGTGATCCACGACACCGGCCGGGCCGGTGTAGGGCACGAGCTTGCCCAGCTTGCGGTCCCGCCGCGGCGCGCGGGCGTCGGCGTTGGGGAAGACCCACTTCTTGAACGCCCACCACCGGAACACCATCGCGATCACCGTGCCCACGATGGACCCGAACAGGAAGTCGGCCACCTCCTGCGAGAGCGCGCTGACGTGCGGCTGCTCCAGGTCGAACACGTAGCGCGAGAGGTAGAGCGGGGCGGTGTAGAAGAACAGCGAGGCGCCGCTGATGGCGAAGAACAGCGCGGCCTCGTGGTGGCGCTCGCGGCCGCCGCGGGTGTCGAAGGACCACTCGCGGTTGAGGATGTAGGACACGATCGTGGCCAGGATGACCCCGATGGCCTTCGCGACGACCGGCTTGGGCTCGAGCACGGTCAGCTTCAGCAGGTACCAGGTGCCGTTGTCCACCAGGTAGGCGACGCTGCCGACGACGCCGAACTTCAGCAGCTCGCGGTGCTTGAGCGCGAGCGGCCGCAGCCGGGCAGGCAGGACGCGCAGGGCCACGTCGCGGAGGGGCATGCGCCCCAGGCTAGCCGAAACGGCGCCGGATTCACCGGCGCGAACGCAAATTGGTCCAGACCTTTTGGGCGGGTGGGCGGGCGGTCAGGCGGTCAGGCGGTCGGGCGGTCGGGTGGTCAGCCGGTCGGCAGCGGCATCGGGCCCATCGCGTCGTCGCCGCCCACCGCGGTGTCTGTCAGGTCGAGCGCCAGGGTGAACCCCGCCCGGTATCCGCTGGTGCCGTCGACCTCGGCCTCGACCGGGGCGAGCAGCAGTTGGTCGCCGCCCTGTTTGTAGAGCTGGTCGGTCTTGTTGGTCGTGTCGGCCGGTCCGTGCGCCTGGTAGGGGCCGGTGGCCAGGTAGCGCGCGGTGAGCTCGTCGGGGAAGTACAGCTGCGAGGTGAACTCGTAGGCCTTGCCGTCGGCGCCGGTGGTGCGGACCTTCACGTGGATGTGGACCGCCCGGCCCTCGTACCACCCGGGCAGGACGGTGGTGAACGCGACGCGGCCTGCGGAGTCGCCGACCTGCAGGCCGCGCAGGTGCTTGGTGCCGGTGGTGCCCTCACTGGCTATGTCGGAGTAGTCGCCCGCCGCGTCGCAGTGCCAGATGTCGACGACCGCGCCCGCCAGGGGTTGGCACCCGCCGCCGTCGAGCCGCAGCACGGTGAGCGCGAGCGCCAGCGGCGTGCCCGCCACCCGGACCCCGGTGTCCGGGTCGGACCGGATGTCGGAGCGGTCGAGGTTCTCGTCGACGAAGTACGGACCCTCCATCTGCTCCGGTCGGGCCACGCAGTCCACCGGCTGGTCGCTCGCCTCGCTGGTGCACGCCGCCAGGGTCATGGCCGCCGCGCCAAGGCCGAGCAGGGCCAGCGCTTGCCGTCTACCCAGGACACGACCCACCGGGTCGTCGTCGTGGTCGTCGTTGTGTGCCACGTCCTGGCGCGGGTGATCGCTTGCCACGGTCAGCTCTCGTAGACGATGCGGCCGCCGACGACGGTCAGGTTCACCCCGACGTGGGGGAGGTCGGCGGGGGCGACCTCCAGCGGGTTGGCCTCCAGCACGCACAGGTCGGCGACCTTGCCCACCTCCAGCGAGCCCTTCCACGACTCCGCGCCGTCCTGCTCGGCAGGCGTGACGGTGTAGCCGCGCAGCAGTTGCCGCATCAGTTCCGGGCTCGCCTTGGCGCCCATCCACTCGGCCGCCGCGGCCACCCAGCGCCGCCAGTCCGGCTCGATGACCGGGGCGTCGGAGCTCAAGCACACCCGGACCCCCTGCTCGAAGGCCTGCCGCAGCGGCCACGCCCCGGCCAGCGCCTCCTCGCCGAGGGCGGCGGAGAGCCAGTCGCCGGTCATCACCGCGATGCCCGGCTGGGTGTTGAGGCCGATGCCCAACTCCGGCAGCCGCGCCAGGACCTCGGTGCCGACCAGATCGCCGTGGATCAGGTAGTGCCTGCCAGCCGGGCCGTGCGCGGCGATGGCGTCGGCCATGGCCGAGACGGTGACCTCGATGGAGCGGTCTCCGGTGGCGTGCACGCCGATCTGCGCGCCTGCCCGGTGCGCTAAGTCGATCATGCGGCGCAGGTTGGCCTCGCGCTCGGCCAGGTCGGTGCCCTCGACCAGCAGGTGGCCCTGGGAGCCGTCGGCGTAG
Source organism: Actinokineospora diospyrosa (assembly GCF_024171925.1). GTDB lineage: Bacteria > Actinomycetota > Actinomycetes > Mycobacteriales > Pseudonocardiaceae > Actinokineospora > Actinokineospora diospyrosa. The sequence goes on from NZ_JAMTCO010000009.1 coordinate 293,313, forward strand.
CAGCGGTGCGTCCACGCCGAGCGCATCGGCGGGATGCCGTCGGCGAAGATCTTGACGCCCGCGACGGTGAGCCAGCGCGGGTCGGTCGCCGGGGTCGCGGAGCTCATGCCCGCCTCGAAGTCGGCGAGCGTGCTGGGGCCGTCGAGCTCGCCGAACAGCCGCAGGACGGTGACCCTGGCGCGCAGCAGGCCCTCGTTGGCCATCGCGGCGTACTCCTCGAGCACGCCGGTGGAGAAGCAGCCGGTCTGCCCGTTGTCCTCACCGGGACCCAGGCCGGGTTCGGTGTAGCTGGTGATGCCCAGGGCGGCGATGACGTCGCCCGCGCGCTGGATGGCGGCGCGGCGCTCGGCGGGGGTGCTCAGCCGCTGCGCGCCCGCGTCGGCCATCCCGCCCGCGCCGAGCAGGGTGCCCGGCCACAGGGTGCCCAGCCAGGCCCCGTGCAGGTGCGAGTCGTTGATGCCGGGCAGCACGGTGCGGCCGTAGAGGTCCACCACGTGGGTGTTCGGCCCGATCAGGTGCGCCACCTCGCCGAGGGCCACGACCCGTCCGTCCGCCACGGCCAGCGCGGTGCTCTCGGTGTCGGCGGCGTCGAGGGTGAGCACCGTGCCACCGGTGAGCACGAGGTCGGCGGTCTTCGGGTCGGCCACGGTGTCCTCCGTCAACAACTGTAGATCAAGCGGGGTGGAGCAGGGCACAGTATAGGTGGGCGAACGGGATTCTCCCCGTTTTTAGTCTATGTGTGTAGACTAACCCAACCATTCCACGGGTAGGAGGACGCATGGCGCAGGTCAACCGCATCCCGGTCCGGCCGCTGGGGCCAGGTGGACCGGACGTCTCGCTGTTCGGGCTGGGGTCGTGGAACACCTGGGACCGGATGGCGTTCGACGACGCGGTGGCCCTGCTGCGCCGCGCGCTGGCCGCCGGGGTGACCCTGTTCGACGTCGCGCACTACAACATGGGCCCGCACGCCGAGCAGGCCCGCACCGACATCATCTTCGGCGAGGTCGTGCGCGCCGCGGGCGTGGCCCGCGAGGAGTACCACCTGTGCGGCAAGTTGTGGCTGTGGGAGTACCCCACGACCAGCTTCGAGCAGCAGATGACCACCTCCCTGGAGCGCATCGGCACCGACCGCGCGGACAGCGTGGTGGTCGGCGACTACATGTCGCCCCCCGACATCGCCCAGATCGTCACCGATGTCAACGAGCAGATCCGCGCGGGCCGCTTCGCGGTCTGGGGGGTCAACAACTGGGTGGCCGCCGACCTGCGGCGCGCGCTCGACTTCGCCGCCGAAGAGGGCATGGTGGCGCCGATCTTCGCCCAGCTCAAGTACAGCGTCGCCCGCCGCAGCATGGCCGAGGGGCAGTACTACCTCCCGCACTTCACCGAGGGCAGGCTCGCCCTGCAGGCCTCCGACGTCTTCGAGGGCGGCATCCTCGCCGGTCGCAAGTTCCCCGAGCGCAAGATCGGCGCCGACCCCGGCGGCATCCGCGACACCATCCGCGCGGCCGCGGACGTGGTCGCCGAGGTCGCCGCCCGCCACGGCGCGACCGCCGCCCAGGTGGCCATCGCCTTCTGCCTGCTCAACCCGGCCGTGTCGAACGTGCTCTTCGGCGTCAGCAGGATTTCCCAGCTGGAGGACAACCTCGCCGCGCTCGCCCTGGCCCAGGAGCACGGCCCGGCGCTGCGCGCCGCCCTCGATCCCCTGTGGGCGGACAAGGCGGTCAACGCGGACGGCTCCTGGTAGTCCCGTGGCTGGTCGGACCGGGTGCGCGGGCCCCGGTCCGTCCACTGTGGAGGAACAACTGGAGGCTGGACCGGGAGTTCGGCTGTTGTGCGTCTACGGGTGGGGACCGGGAGAATCGACCTGGTGGATCACGCACGCCCGCGTGGTGGCTTCCTCGACGGTGTGATCGCCTGAGAGGAGGCGGGTGGGGGACCTGCCTGTCGAACAGGTCCCCCGCTCGTTGCCGGTGGGTCCACGGGTCTACGCGTGTGGGTTGTCCACGCGGCGCCGCCCGGCCCGGTAAATCTGTGTATTGGGTGCGCCCGGGTCAGGGCTGGGTGATCCGCTCGAAGAAGGCGTCCAGGTGGGCCTTCTGCAGCTTGCGGGTGGAGTAGCGGGCACCGACCAGGCTCATCACGTTGGCGCCCGCGTGCAGGAGCACGAGTTCGTCCACCAGTTGGGCGTCCGGGACGGCGGTGCGGATGTCGCCCTCGGCGCGGGCCCGGCGGATGTGGTCGGCCAGCAGGCCGCGCCAGGCCTTGAGGTGGGTCAGGTAGCGGTCGTGCAGGCGCTTGTTCGACAGCGACATCTCCCAGAACGCGAGCAGGACTCGCCCCGCGGTCACCCGCTTGGCGTCCAGCGGCATCGTCGCGGTGCACAGGGTGCGCAGCGCGGCCAGCGCCGACTGCTCCTGCGCCGGGTCGCCGACCTGGGTGTTGACCATGCTGAGCGCGCGTTCGAAGGTGGCCTCCACCAGCACGTCCTTGCTGGGGAAGTACCGCTTGAGCGCCCCGTTGGCGAACCCGGCGGCCTCGGCGATCTCGCGCATCGTCGCGGCTTCCAGGCCGCCGCGCATGATCAGGCCCCAGGTCACCTCCACGATGTGCGCGCGACGCTCGTCGTGGTCGATGACCTTGGGCATCGTGCTCCTTCGAGGACAAGGGGGTCGTACAGTGGCCGATAGTGTAACGGTCAACCGGTGTCCGGTGTCCCCTGCCGCGCGGACCGGATGGCGCAATCCTGCCACGAGCCGCCCCCGCGCGGCGCTTTCCCGCCGAACTGCTGGTGGCCGCCGAGGCGGACCGTCCACTCCCGACCCGGGTGCCTGACCGCCGGGTGCGCTGGTGTCAAGGGACAGAACCTGGTCATTGTGGTCACCGGCCTTCCGCCCGCTCGACCCGGCTCGCCACCATGGCGGGGGAAACCCGCGTGGTCGCGGGGAGAACCGCGCCCCAGCCGCCACGTACCTCCCGGCATGCCGTGTCGACCTCGGGAGAACGCCATGGACACCCCGCACATCGGACAGGGACAGGACCGGTCGCTGGTGGACCGGTTGCGCGCCGGCGAGACCGCCGCCGGGCGGGAGCTCTTCGAGCGCTGGCAGCCGTGGCTGCGGCGCTTCTTCCGCGCCAGGACCGACTCCGCCGACGTGGACGACCTCGTCAGCGAGGTGATCACCAGGGCGCTGGAGGGCATCCGCGGCGGCGCTCGGCCCGAGGTGCTGGGGGCGTGGCTGACCGGGATCGCCAAGAACCTGCTGAAACGGCGCTACCAGGGCGAACCGGTGGGGGAGTTGCCCGACGAGGTGGCGAGCGGCGGGACCGACCCGGTGTGGGAGCTCGACCGGGTCGACCCGCCCGAGCTGCCGTCCGACCTGGAGTTCCTGATGGACCGGCGGCGGCTGTGGGAGACCGTCGACGCGGCGACCAGGGGGCTGCGCGAGGACGACGCCACCCTGCTGCGCACCCACATCGAGCTGACCGTCCAACGTCGCCGCTGGGTGGTGGGCACCGAGTTGGCCGAGGCCCTCGGGCGCTCGGTCACCATCGTCAACCGCCAGTTGAACCGCTCCCGCGGCCGGGTGCTGTCGCTGATCGGCGTGCTGGTCACCGCGCGCACCGGCAGGCAGGACTGCCCGGCGCTGGCGGGCACGATGGACTCGGTGCTGCGGGCCGAGCAGGTCCGCGCGGGCCACGACCTGGTGCTCGACCCGACCCAGGCCGCGACGTTGCTCAACCACGTCAACGGTTGTCCCGCCTGCACGCCGCGCGCGCAAGAGGCCAAGGACTACAGCCGGTGGGCGTGGGGACCCGGCCTGCTCGGGTTGCCGCGCGACGAGGAGGAGCGCCGCCGCGCGGTGCTGGCGGTGGTGGACCGGACGGCCGAAAGGGCCGCCGCGGCGGTGGCCGAGCGGCCTGGGGTGCTGGAGCGCGTGCGGGCGGTCGTGGCCACCAAGGTCGCGCTGCACCAACCGGCGGCGGTGTCGCGGCTCGCGCAGGACAACCCGGACGCCCTCCACCGCATTGTTGTCGCGGCGGCCAGTGGCGTGGTGGTGCTCGCGGCGGTGGTGATCACGTTGCTGACCACCGACCACGAGCCGCAGGCGAGCCCGCCGGTCGCGGGTCCACCCGGTACGTCTTCGCCTGTCGAGCCCCAGGCGCCCAGTGCCGTGGCCCAATCGGTCCCGTCGCTCCCCGAGCCGCCACGCCCGGTCGCCGAGGTGGCGGGCCCGTCCGCCGAACCCGCGGTCACCACCACGCCCGCCCGGACCACTGCTCCCTCGACCAGTGCTCCCACCACGGTTTCCTCGACCAGCGCTCCCTTGACCACCACCACTACTTCGTCGACCACTTCTTCCCCGACGGTGGTCCGTCCGGAGCCGGCCGCTGTCGAGGTCGACGCCACCGCCCTCTCCTACACGACCTTCGCCGTGGACGGCACCTGGTACGACACCCGCGCCCCGCAGCGGGTCCAACTCCCTCCCGGCGACCACGCCGTCAGCACCCAACTGGGCCACCGCATCCCGTTCCACATCACCGACGACCACCGCGTGACCTACGGCCCCGCCCACGAAGGCACCCTCACCGGCAGAGGAAGCACGACCCTGGCCGTCCACGGCCACCCCGTAACCCTCAACACCACCGGCGTCGACTACACCAACGCGACCGTTACCGGCACCGGATGGCCCACCTACCAGCCCATCCGCACCCTGCGCCTGTTACCGGGCGGCCACAGCGCGATCCCCGTGGCGGGCAACCCCCTCCCCTTCACCCTCACCCCCTCCGGCACCGTCGAGTACGCCACCGACCTGGAAGGCCTGCTCACCGGGTCCGGCACCACCACCCTCACCCTCCACGGCTTACCGGTCGCCCTCGACACGTCCGGCCTGGACGCCAGCAACGTCTCCGTGGCAGGCCTCGGCTGGCCCGCCAACCAACCACGGCGCACGGTTCGCTTGCTGCCGGGTGGGCAACGGCTGGTGAGTGGTGAGGGAAGCTCGGTTCCTTTCGGGATAACCCGGTCCGGCCAAGTGACTTACGCGCCCGAGTTGGAGGGGCTGCTGACCGGCGCGGGTAGCCCGACCCTGGCGGTGCACGGCTTGCGGATCACTGTCGACAGTTCTGCCTTGAGCGCCACGAACGTCACTCTCGGCGGGCTTGGTTGGCCTGCTTATCGGCCCCGGCGGGAGGTGCGGGTGCTGCCGGGGAGCTACCGGGTCGTGAGTGTTGAGGGGAACTCGATTCCGTTCTCCGTGACCGGGTCGGGCCAGGTGGCCTACTCGGCTGACCTGGAGGGCCTGGTGTCCGGGGCAGGTAGCACGACCCTTGTGGTCCACGGTCGGCTGATCACGCTTGACACTTCGGCTCTGAGCGCCACGAACGTCTCGGTTGGTGGTCTTGGGTGGCCTGCTTATCAACCACGGCGCGCGGTGCGGGTGTTGCCGGGGAGTCATCGGGTGGTGAGTGTTGAGGGGAACTCGGTTCCGTTCTCGGTGACCGCATCGGGTCGAGTGGCCTACTCGTCGGATGTGGAAGGGCTGTTGACGGGTGCGGGCGGCACGACTCTCACGGTTCATGGCCGAGCGATCACCCTCGACACTTCCGCTTTGAGCGCCACGAACGTCTCGGTTGGTGGACTTGGTTGGCCTGCCTATCGGCCTCGGCGGGAGGTGCGGGTGTTGCCGGGGAGTCACCGGGTGGTGAGTGTTGAGGGGAACTCAGTGCCGTTCTCGGTGACCGCGTCGGGTCAGGTGGCTTACTCGTCGGCCCTGGAGGGGCTGGTGTCCGGGGCTGGTAGCGCGACTCTCACGGTTCATGGTCGAGCGATCACCCTCGACACTTCCGGTTTGGACGCTTCCAATGTCACCCTGGGCGGGCTTGGGTGGCCCGCTTATCAGCCTCGGCGGGAGGTGCGAGTCCTGCCTGGCAACCACCGGGTCGTCAGTGCCGAGAACAACGCGGTGGCGTTCTCCGTGACCGCGCTAGGGCGAGTGGCCTACACATCGGACTTGGAAGGGTTGCTGACCGGCGCCGGTAGCACCACCTTGGCCGTGCACGGTCGGCCGATCACGCTTGACGCCAGCGCTACAACCACTGTGGATGCCTATCCTCAGCGACGCGTCTTTCGCTTGCTGCCGGGGAAGCACCGGGTGATCCGCGCTAGTGGGGCCGCCATCCCGTTCACCGTAACGGCGGCCGGTCTGGTGGCGTACGCGCCGGAGTTGGAAGGGCTGTTGACCGGTGCCGGTAGTACCACTCTCGTTGTGCGCGACTGGTCCTGATCCGACCGAGCAGGCCGTGGGAGGCCCCGGCGAAGGGGCCTCCCACTACGCGACCAACAGGGAAGCGCGCACGTCCGATTCCTTCACCACGATGCGCACCGGCACGTAAGCCGACGGGTCTATTCCCCGGTACCCGTGCCGCACCACCGCGTCGTGGATGCGTTCGGAGACCACCAGGACCAGGTCCGACGACGACCGGGCGAGTTCGGCGTAGAGCGGTTCGCCGTCCACCAACCGGCAGGCCAGGTTGACGTCGGTGCCGATCCAGCCGGTGTCGGCGCGCAGGACCTCTCCGGCGTGGATGGCCACCCGCAGCCTGATCCGGGTCCTGGCGCCCGCGTTGTACTCGCCGAGCCGGGACGACAGCGCGGGGACCAGCGGGTCCAGGAGGTCCACTTTGGACACCGACGGCGGCACCAGGATCAGCATCCCGTCGCCCCGGTCCGCCACGACCAGGCGCCACCAGGGGATGCCCGCGCGGCGGAACGCGCCGCGGACCACCGACTGCAGGGCGGCTCGGGCCCGCAGCTGCCCCGGGTCGTCCCAGCGCGACGACCCCACCATGTCGAGCACCACGATCGACCGGTGCCGCGGGCTGCTCCGCCGTGCGCGCACCCACTCCTCGATCACCATGACCCCTCCCGTCCTGACCGGCTCTTGGTCAGGACGTGCCGGATCCGGCCGACTTCTCCCCGCCCACCTCAGCAGTCGTGCCCGATGCGCACGTCGTACACCCGGACCGGGCGCTTCGGGGCGCCGTCGGTCGCGCCGTCGGGGGTGATGCCCGCGGCGACGATGCGGTCGAGGACCTCGATGCCGCGGGTGACCCGGCCCAGCACCGTGTACACCGGGCTGATCTGGGCGACCGAGTGCACGATGAACCACTCGCTGCCGTTGGTGCCCGGCCCCTGGTTGCCCATCGCGATGGTGCCGCGCGGGTAGGTCTCCTTGCCGGTCACCTCGTCCGGGAACTTGTAGCCGGGGCCGCCCTCCTCGGCGCGGTAGATGTCGCCGCACTGCAGGACACCCAGCCGCGGGCTGTTGGTGAGGCGGAAGCACTGCGAGTCGTCGTAGAAGTCCGCGCGGGCCAGGTGCAGCAGGTTGTGCACGGCGCACGGGGCGTTGTCCCGGTTGAGGAGCAGGTCCAACCGGCCGTAGTTGGTGCGGATGGTCACCGACACGTTCCCGTGCGCCTTCGCGCGGGACTTGGGCACGGTCACCGGGCGAGCGGCCGGGTTCTCCGGCGTCGGGGTGAACTGGCACTGGACGGTACCGCCGCCACCGTGACCGGTGGCGGACGCGGGCACGGCGGGCAGGGTCGCGGCCGCCAGCGCGAGGGTAGCGACGAGCAGAGTTCGCTTCATTCCTGGCACGCTAGCGGTCCGCGCAATCCCCCTGGGTTCTACGGATAACGGCCCTACCCGAGCCAGTGCGGGTCCGGGATCGTCTTCGACAGCACCGGCGCGATCTCGGCCTGGAACAACTCCAGCGTCGCCCGGTGCTGCGCCGGGGTCAGCCCGTCGCCGTCCGCGCTGATGTGCAGCACCTGGTGGCCGAACCGCTCGTGGTAGCGGCCGACCTTGTCCACGATCTGCTCCGGGCTGCCCACCAGCGCCGAACTGCGCGCCACGAAGTCCTCCAGGGAGTCGAACACCGGCTCCACCCCCAACCGCAGGAACAGGTTCAGCCGCGCCTCGAAGATCGGCCGGTACGTCGCGAGCGCCTCTTGCGAGGTCTTGGCCGCGTAGTAGCCCGCGGTACCCGCCCCGACGATCGCGTCCGCGGGCTTGTGCCCGTAGTGGGCCCACCGTTCGCGGTAGTACTCGATCAGATCGGCGTAAGGCTCGATCGGGTTGGTCACGTTCGCCGAGAACAGCGGGTCACCCCACTTGGCGGCCAACTCGACCGACTCACGGCTGGTAGCGCTGCCGTGCCACACGCGGATGGGCTGCTGCAGCGACTTCGGCCACACCTCGGCGTCGACCAGCGACGGGCGGAACTGCCCGGACCAGGTGACCTTGTCCTCCCGCCACAACCGGCGGAACAGCTCGTACCCCTCGGCGTTGCGCGCCCACTGGTCTTCCGGCGTGACGTGGAACAGTTCCCGCTGCGCGCTCCCGTTGCCCTTGCCGATGATCAGCTCAAGCCGACCGTCGGCGAGGTTGTCCAGCGTCGCGTAGTCCTCGTAGGCGCGTACCGGGTCCAGCAGGCTCAACGTGGTCACCGCGGTGAACAGCCGGATCCGCGACGTGCGCGCCGCGATGTGGCTCAACACCACCGGCGGGGACGAGGAGATGAACGGCCGCTCGTGCCGCTCACCCACCCCGTACCCGTCGAACCCCAATTCCTCCGCCAGCACCGCCGTGTCCACGACCTGGCGCAACCGGTCGCGGCTGCTCGCCTGGATCCCGGTGATCGGGTCCGCGGTGTGCGTGATCAGCGTGATGAGCAGGAACTTCACGCCGACCCACCGTCCAGGCCCAGGTGGTCGCGCAGCGTCGGGCCGCTGTACTCGGTGCGGAACACCCCGCGCTCCTGCAGCAGCGGCACCACCGTGTCGGCGAACTCGTCCAGCCCGCCCGGCGTCACGTGCGGCACCAGGATGAACCCGTCCGCCGCGTCCGCCTGCACCAGCTCGTCGATGCGCGCGGCCACCGTGGCCGCCGAGCCGACGAACGTCTGCCGCCCGCTGACCTGGATGATCAGCTCCCGGATGGACAGGTTCTTCGCCTCGGCCAGCGCCCGGTACTCGCGCGCGGTCGCCAGCGGGTCCCGGTGCATCCGCACGCTGGCCCGCCCGCGCGCGATCGTGTGCTCGCCGACGACCGGGTCGAAGGTGGGCAGCGGGCCGTCCGGGTCGTGGTCGGACAGGTCGGCGTTCCACAGCTGCTCCAACAGCTTGATCGCGGTCTGCCCGCTGACCTGCTGGTGGCGCACCACGTCCGCGCGCTCCTGGGCGTCGGCGTCGGTGTCGCCCAGCACGAACGTCGCCGCGGGCAGCACGACCAGCTGGTCGTGGCGCCGCCCGTACTTGGCCAGCCGCCCCTTGACGTCGGCGTAGAACGCCTGCCCCGCCTCCAGCGTCCCGTGCCTGCTGAAGATCGCGTCGGCCGAGGCGGCGGCGAACTCGCGGCCGCCGTCGGAGTCGCCCGCCTGCAGGATCACCGGCTTGCCCTGCGGCGAGCGCGGCACCGAGAACCGCCCGGAGATGTCGAAGTGCGCGTCCTTGTGCGCGAACGACCCCGCCGCGGCGTCGCTCAGGAACACCCCGGACGCCGCGTCCGCCACGACCTCGTCACCGCGCCACGAGCCGAACAGCTCCAGCGCCGTGTCCAGGAACGTCTGCGCCCGCTCGTAGCGCTGCTCTTGCGGCAAGAACCCGCCGCGGCGGAAGTTCTCCCCGGTGAAGGCGTCCCACGAGGTCACCACGTTCCACGCCGCCCGCCCGGCGGACAGGTGGTCCAGCGAGGCGAACTGGCGCGCGACCTCGTAGGGCTCGTTGAACGTGGAGTTGATCGTCCCGGCGAGACCGAGCCGCTCGGTGACCGCGGCGAGCGCGGCCAGCACGGTGAAGGTGTCCGGTCGCCCCACCACGTCCAGGTCGTAGATCTGCCCGCCCTGCTCGCGCAGCCGCAGGCCCTCGGCGAGGAAGAAGAAGTCGAACTTCGCCCGCTCCGCGGTCTGCGCCAGGCGCACGAAGGAGCTGAACTCGATGTGGCTGCCCGCCTGCGGGTCGCTCCACACCGTCGTGTTGTTCACGCCGGGGAAGTGCGCGGCGAGGTGAACCTGCTTGATCGGCTTGCCCATGTCCGTCCTCCTCACACTGCCGCGTAGCGGTTCGCGGGCCTGCCCAGCCCCAGCAGGCCGCGCAGCGTGCTCGCCTCGTAGTCGGTGCGGAACGCGCCCCTGGAGCGCAGCTCCGGGACCAGCCCGCGGGTGATCGCGGTCAGGTCGTGCGGGATCGCCGCGGGCCGCAGCCGGAAGCCCGACAGCCCGGCGGCGTGCAGGTCCAGCAGCACGTCGGCCAGCTCCGCGGGCGTGCCGACGAACACCCGGGTGTCCGAGGCGTACTCGGCGCCTGCCCAGTCATCCAGCCGCGCCTTGTGCTCGCGCGCCGCCTGCGTGGTCTCGCCCAGGAACACCACCAGGTCACCGAAGACGTGCAGCGTGTCGCGCTCGCGCCCGGCCACGGCCTGCTCCTGGCGCACCACGGCCAGGGTGTCGACGGCCTCGGCGCGGTCCAGCGGCGTGATGTAGACGACGTCGCCGGAGCGGGCGGCCAGCCGGTACGGGATCACCGCGTGCGCCAGCGAGGTCACCACGGGCTGCCCCTGCGGCGGTCGCGGGGTGATCGAGGGTCCCTTGACGGAGAACCACTTGCCCTCGAAGTCGATGTAGTGCAGCTTGTCGCGGTCGACGAACCGGCCGGTGGCCGCGTCGCGGATCTCCGCGTCGTCCTCCCAGCTGTCCCACAGCCGCCGCAGCACCTCGACGTAGTCGGCGGTCTCGTCGAACAGTTGCGACACCGGGCTGACTTGATCACCCAGCTTCGCGTCGGCCAGGTCGACCTCGCCGATGTCGCGCCTGCCGAAGAGCCGGTTGTCCTCCTGCGTCCACGCCACCCGCACCCGCACCCCGGCGCGGCCGGAGCTCACGTAGTCGAGCGTGGCGATCGCCTTGGACAGGTGGAACGGCTCGGTGTGGGTCACCACCGCGGTCGGCACCAGCCCGATCCGCGAGGTCAGCGGCGCGACCCTGGCCGCGACCAGCACCGCGTCCAGGTGCCCGTCGACCTGGTCGGTGCCCGTGCCCGACGGGTTGAACGGGTCGACCCGCGGCCCGAGCGTGTCCTCGATGGTCACGAAGTCCAGCGCGGCCGACTCGGCCTCGCGCACCAGTTCCACCCAGTGGCCCGCGCTCAGCAGCTCGCGCGGGCGGGCGTCCTCGGCCCGCCACGCGGCGGGATGCCAGCCAGCCGCGTCCAACGCCACCGCCAGATGTGGTCCGGTTGTCACCGGCGGCCCCCTTCCCCGATCGGTCGTCCCCGCGGTGATCCGGTGATCTCCGCGCAGCCGGATTGTGCGCCGCGGTGGCGCGCGTCGGCAGGGACGGCCAAGTCGTGGGAATCAGACCCGGGCCGGGAATAAACGCCGGGTCAGAGCGACAGGCCCGCGTACAGGTAGGCGCCGGTGGTGGGGTCGGTGACCAGCACCACCGTCTCGCCCTGGCGCGGCACGGTGATCCTGGGCACGACGGTGCGCAGCGGCACCGGTCGCCGCCCGCGGCCGGGTTCCACGCTCACCAGCAGGTCGACGACCGGGTCCTGGCCGACCACGTACCCGGTGACGGTGACCGACTCGACCCTGGCCTTGGTGGCGCTCGCGCCCATGGCCAGCAGGTGCTGCGCGGTCGCGGGCAGCGACACCGCGCCCGCCGCCGTGGTCGGCGGCACCGTGGTCGGGGGCACCGGAGTCGGAGCCGGGGTCTGGGGCGCGACCGTTGCCCCACCGGTGTTCCCCGGGGGTTCACCCGCGTGTCGCCCGTGCTTGCGCTCCCGGCCGAACAACCCCATCCGACGACCCTCTCCCGACCTTGCTTGGTACAGACAACTCGTGCTGACTGTCCGAAGTGTACGGCCGGGCGCGGATGGGGCTGCCGCCGGGCGCGCGGCTCAGCCCGCCATCGCCATCGCCCGCTGCCTGGCCCGGTGGCGCACCGCGTTGACCCGGTTGGCGCACCGGGTCGTGCAGAACTGGCGGTTGCCGCCCTTGGAGATGTCGATGAACACCACCGCGCACCGGTCGTCGGCGCAGCGGCCGAGGCGGTGGCCGCCCTCGTCGCAGAGCACGTAGGCCAACCCGGTCGCGGTGACCGCGCGGACCCGGTTGACCACGCCCTCGCCCTCGCCGTGGTAGTGCAGGTGCGGTGGCTGGTTGTCGTGGGTGGAGATCATCGGTCGGCTCGCGGCCTGCTGCAGCAGCGCGTTGATCACGTCGACCCGGCGCTGCTGGGACATCTCGCCGAAGGCGGCGTCCAGCTGCTGGGTCCACTGCATGATCCGCGCGGCTTCCGGCCCGGACGGTTCGGGGAGCGTGGGGGCGTGGCGGGTGATGACGGCGGCGACCTGGTCGCGGTCGAAGGTGCCGCCCCGGCCCAGGTTCACCAGGTCCGCGGCCATCGCCGCGGCCGCTCCGCCATAAGTGTTGAAGCGCATAATGCCATTACTCCACACTCCCGGCATGTTTGGCAATGACCAACCTGAGAACGACCGTCCGGCCTTATCGGTTACGCCGCCTGCCCCGCGAGGTGGGACCGGGCGGCCCACGGTCGCCGCGTCCGATCCGCCGATACCCCCCTACCGGTCCGCCCGGGCGGTGCCCGGCGGTCGCCGATGAGCTCCACCAGGGCGACCAACCCGCTCGTGCTCGTCGCCGTGCAGATGCTCAGCCTGCAGGTCGGCGCCGCGGTCGCGGTCGGGCTGATGGCGCACGTGGGCATCGTGGGCGCGGCGTTCGCCAGGGTCGCGCTGGCGTGCGCGGTGGTGGGGGTGCTGCTGCGGCCGCGGCCGCGGTTGCCCGACCGGCGCTCGCTGCTGCTGGCCTGCGCGCTGGGGGTGGTGATCGCGGTGATGAACACCGCCTACTTCGCCGCGGTTGTCCACTTGGGACTGGGGCTGGCCACGACGATCGAGTTCCTCGGGCCGTTCCTGGTCGCGGTGGTCGCCGCCGGGCACGCCTCGGACGTGTTCTGGGCGCTGGTGGCGGCCGCGGGCGTGGTGCTGATCGCCGGGGTCGGCGAGGTGAGCGGGCTCGGGTTGGCGCTCGGGCTGCTCGCCGCGGCGTGCCGCGCCGGGTACATCCTGCTCACCCGCGCCGTGGGCGGCGCGGTCGACGGCGCGTCCGGGCTGTTCGTGGCCCTGGCGGTGGGGACCGTGGTGGCGGCGCCGTTCGCGCTGGAGGCATTGCCCGGCTTCGGGGACGTGGGTGTGCTCGGCTTGGCCGCGGCGGTGGCGGTGCTGTCCTCGGCGGTGCCGTACCTGTGCGACATGGCGTCGCTGCGCAGGTTGCGGACCGCGTCGTTCAGCGTGCTGTTGGCGCTATCGCCCGCGGTCAGCGCACTGGCCGGGCTGTTGCTGCTCGGTCAGACGTTGTCCGCGCCGCAGTGGTGCGGGGTGGGGGCGGTCGTGTTGGCGGGCACCGCGAGCGTGCTCACCACGGTTCGCGAGGACGGCACCCAGGAGAGCGCCCAGGACGGCGGTTAGTCGGCGGGCGCCGAGGGCGCGGGCAGCGTGATCGCGCCGGACGGGTGCGCGCCCGCCGGGGAACCCGACATCAGCGCCGCGGTCTCGCGGCCCGCCTGGCACAGGCCGCGCACCGCGACGCAGACCGCCGAGCTGTCCGCGCCCGGGCGCCAGACCACCACCAGCTCCGAGTCCATCCCCTCGATCGGCACGAACCGCAGGTCCCGGTTCACCGCGTCCCACTCGGCCAGCCGCGGGCACAGCGCGAGGCCGACGCCCGCGGAGACCGCGGCGAGGGTGTCCACCGCGTACTCGGCGGTGTGCTCGACGAACCGCATGCCCGCCACCGGGAAGCCCTCGGCGCTGCCGACCCGGATCAGCCGCTCCGCGCCGACCTCGGCCACCGCGACCGAGGACCGCGACGCCAGCGGGTGGTCCCACGGCATCACCAGGCAAGTCGGCACGACCGCGGCGGTGGCCTCTTCGACGTCGTCGGGGAACTTGGGCAGGTACGGCCGCCACAGCAGCGCCGTGTCCACCTGGCCGTGGCGCAACTGGTTGAGCTGGTTGCCGAAGTTGGTGTAGGTCGGCACCAGCTGCATCGGCTCGTGCGCCACCAGCCGCGCGGCGCGGGCGATCACCTGCCCGGTGCCCCAGCCGACGTGCCCGATGCGCACCGCCCGCCTGCCCGCCCCGGCCCGCCTGCGCACGTCGGCGAGCCCGGTGTCGAGCACCGAGATCGCCGACGTGGCCACGGCGAGCAGGTCGCGACCGGCCTCGGTGAGCCGGACCGAGCGGGTGCTGCGGTGGAACAACCGCAGCCCGATCTCCCGCTCGAACGCCGCGATCTGCTGGCTCAGCGCGGGCTGGCTCAGGTGCAGGTACCGCGCGGCGCGGCCGAAGTGCAGCTCGTCGGCCAGCACCAGGAAGGACCGCACCTTCTCGGTACCGGGGAATCTATCGCTCACCACTGCCGCACCGCCTCGGCGGTGTTCACCTCAATGGGCATGGAAATCCCCAGTCGGCGTGTCCGCGCAAATCCGTCGTTCGCTCGTTGTCGCCACAGAAAAGGGCGAGTCGAGGTCAAAATATCGACGCGGAAGTGCGCACGGCTACCGCCGATCGGGTGATCGCCTCCGTTGATGGTCGGATTGTTTGGCCACAGCACCGCACTCTCGCGACGGGGTGACCAGGAGTTTTCCGCCGAACAGCGGTAAATACTGACTTATTTTCTGCCCTGTTCCCAGTTATCCGTGGAAATAGTGCTTTACATCACCTGGGAATCGTCGTCGGCCGCCGTGACGGCCCGGTGCACACCGCGCCAGTACTCGGCGGTCAGCGTCAGGAACGTGTCGTAGCCCGACACCAGCACCGCGAAGTCGCCCTCGGTGCGGCACACCGCGGCGGCGGAGGTGATCGCCTCCCGCTTGTGTTCCTTCTCCGCCTCGCCGATGTGGACGTAGAAGTACTCGCACGCCTCGTGGAAGTCGTCCTCGCGCGGCCACAGCGGTTTGTAGTTGCGCACCCCTTCGTAGAGCCGGGTCAGCATGGCGAACGCCAGGTGCTCCTGGGCCAGCAGCGCGCCCTGCACGACCCGCTGGTCGGTCGAGGAGAACAGCTCGCGCTGCCCGGCGCTGAACGCCGCCGTGCTCGGCAGCGGCTCCTCCAGCGACAGTTCCGCGGTGCTGACCTCGTGGCCCGCCAGCCGCGAGAGCAGGTCGCACAGGAAGTTCTCCAGCAGCACCAGGTGCGCCTTCTCGGCGTTGCCGTTGCCGTACTCGGAGTACAGGTTCTTCACGCACTCCACCCTGGCGGCCAGATCGGTCGTGTTGAGCACCGAGAGCGCCACCATGACCGCGGTGAACCTGGTGCGCGACAGGTATTCCCTGGCGAACACCCGCACCGCGGGGTAGGGGAGTGGACCACCCATCCACAGCCGGTAGAAGTCGTTGTCGATGGCGGGCGTGGTGTCGATGTCGGCGACGACGGCGGCGACGCGCGCGGCGCGGTCGGTCGTGGCGTGGTGTTGGACCAGCGTCATCGGAGCTTCGATCCCCTTCGCTGTGGGCGGCGCCCGAACGGCGCCCGTGCCCGGCGACCGTAACGACGGTGCGCGGCCGAGGTCCAGTCGCATTGGCTGATGACCGTTATTCCATTCCGCTATCGGCCCCGGTCAAGCCGATGCCCGCCCCGCCGACTGTGCCGCGGCCGTTGCGCGCTCACCCCTTGACCGACCCGGCGAGGCCGGAGACCAGCCTGCGCTGCACCAAAACGAAGAATATGAGCACCGGGATCGTCATCAGCGTGGACCCGGCCATGATGGCGCCCCAGTCGTTTTGGTCCGGTTTGACGAACACCTGCAGCGCCAGCGGCAGCGTCTGGTTCTGCGCCGCGGAGATGATGAACGTCTTGGCGAACAGGAAGTCGTTCCAGGCGTGGATGAACGACAGCACGCTGGTGGCGACCAGACCGGGTGCCACCAGCGGGAACAGGATCCGCCAGAGGAAGGTCGAGCGGCTCGCGCCGTCGATCGCGGCGGCCTCCTCCAACTCGACCGGCACCGCGGCCACGAAACCGCGCAGCATCCAGATCGCGAACGGCAAGCTGAACGCCAGGTGTACTAGAACCAGTGATCCGAGGTGGTTCAACCCGAACGCCGGGACGGATTCGCCGACCGAGCGCATCAGGAAGAACAGCGGAACGGTCAGCGCTTCCACCGGAACCATTTGCACGACCAACAGCATGATCAGCATGGTCGTGCGCCCGCGAAACCGCAGCCGGGTCAGCGCGGCGGCCGCCAGGAATGCCACCAGCATGCTCAAGGCCACCACCGCCAGCGCCACGACGACGCTGTTGAGGAAATAGCGGCCCAGGTTCTGCACGGTCAGCGCCCGCACGAAGCTGTCCAGGCTCGGCCGCAGCGTCCACGGCACCGGATCGGCCGAGATCACCTCGTCCTGCGGCTTGATCGCGGTCAGCACCATCCAGAACAGCGGGAACGCCACCACGCCCGCGACCACCACGGTCACCAGTTCGGCGACCCCGCGCCCGACCCGGCGGTTCCCCACCCGGCCCGGCCTGGCCCTGCCCGATCTCGCCTTGGACCCCAACCCGGCCCGCCCCGACGGCACCGCCCTGGTCGCAGCTGCCCGAACCGTCACAGCACCTCCCCGGACCGGCGCAGCGCGCGCAGGTAGAACCCGGTGACGGCCAACAGGATCAGCGTCATCACGACCCCGATCGCCGAGCCGAGGCCGTACTCCGAGGCCGCGAACGCCTCCTGGTAGGCGTAGACGTTGAGCACCAGGTTGCGCCCGGCGATGCCGCCGCCCCCGGTCATCACGTAGACCTGGGTGAACACCTTGAAGTCCCAGATGATCGACTGGATGGTGACCACGATCAGCAGCGGCCGCAGCAGCGGCAGCACGACCGAGGTCGCCGTGCGCCAGCCCGACGCCCCGTCGAGCGCGGCCGCCTCGAGCACCTCCGGCGGGATGGCCCGGATCCCGGCGAACAGGGTGATCATCACGAACGGGAACGAGCACCAGACGACCTCGGCGGCGACCAACCCGAACGCGGTCCACTTGCCGTAGGTCCAGGAGAACCCGTCCAGGCCGAGCAGGCTGTTGACCAACCCGAAGTTCGCGTCGAACAGGAACAGCCAGATCGTCGAGCCCGCCACCGCGGGGGTCGCCCAGGCACCCAGCGCGGCCAGGAACAGGCAGCCGCGCGCCCACGGCCGCACCCGGGTGGCCAGCACCGCGAGCGCGGCGCCGAGCACCAGCGAGCCGACCACGCACACCGCGGCGAACCCGACCGTGTGCCCCAGCACCGACCAGAACTTGGCGCTGCCCAGCAGGGTGCCGTAGTTGGCCAGGCCCAGGAAGGTCAGCGGCGCGCCGCCGCTGACCTGCTCCTGCCCGTAGTCGAACAGCGAGATGACCACGAGCTGGTACACCGGGTAGCCGAGCAGGGCGACGAGCACGAGCAGCGCGGGTGCCAGGTAGGCCAGCGCCGCCCGGCCCTGCCCGCGGGTGGCGGGCCCGGCGGTCACGACGAGAACGCCGCGTTCATCGCCGCGGCGGCGGTCTTGGTCGCCGCGTCGACGTCCTTGCCGCCGCCGGAGATCTCCTGGAGCATGGTCGGCAGCACGGCCTGCGCGTCGATCTTGGCCCAGCTCGGGGTCACCGGGACGAACCGCGTCCCCGCCTCCAGCGTGGTGGTGAACGGCTTGAGGAAGGGGTCGGCATCGGCGACCGCGCGCTGCACGTCGGCGAAGGTGGGCAGGTTGCCCATCGCGTCGTACATCTTGCGCTGGTACTGCTTGCCCGCCAGCAGCTGGGTGAACTGGGTGGCCAGCGTGCGGCGCTTGGTGCCCGACAGCACGCCGAGCAGGTTGCCGCCGGAGAAGGCGGGCGCGACCGAGCCGGGTTGCTTGCCGGGCAACGGGACCACGCCGTACTTGCCCGCCGCGGCGCTGGCGTCGACCGACTTGCGGTTGAAGTCGCCGCCGATGGTCATCGCCGCCTTGCCGCCGCGGAAGTTCTCCACGCTGGCGTCGCCGCCGTTGCCCGCGCACTGCGCCGGTGGGCAGATGTCGTCGCGCAGCAGCTCGGTGTACTGCGCGATCCCGGCCTTGGCCTGCGGCGAATCGATGGCCGAGGTGTACTTGTCGCCCTCGCGGGTGGCGACGTCGCCGCCGTTGGCCCACACGAACGGCAGCGCGCCGTAGACGTACTTGCCGCCGACGGAGATGCCGATCAGCTCCGGCTTGGCCGCCCGGACCCGCCTGGCCAGCGGCGCGATCTCGTCCAAAGTGGACGGTGGCTGCAGGCCGAGCTCGGCGAACACGTCGGTGCGGTAGTACAGCGCGCGGACCCCGACGTACCAGGGCACCCCGTGCACCTTCCCGCCGACCTTGGCGGTGTCGAGCACCGCGGGCAGCAGGTCCTTGCCCTCGGCCCAGCCCGCGACATCGGCGGTGAGGTCGGCGAACCCGCCCGCGGCGACGTAGCCCGCCAGGTCGGTGTTGCCGAACTCGGCGACGTCGGGCGCGCTCGCGGGATCGCTGAACGCGGCTTTGAACCGCTCCGCGCGCGAGGACACCTGGATGTACTGCACGTCCACGGTGACCCCGGCGTGCTTGCCCTGGAACTCGGCGACGGCCTCCTGGATCACCTTCTCCTTGGCGGTCCGGTTCACCTCGTCGAACAGCCACACCCGCAACTGCCCGGTCGTCTCATCGGAACCCGACTGCTGCGGACCGGACTGGACCGGGGCGCACCCGGCCGTCACCACCAGTGCCGCTAAGCAGGCCAACCACTTGCGCATCTCTCAACCCCGTCCCCGAGAGTTGCGCTGGACGCAATTCTCGTTTCATGGAGAGCAACGTGTCGGCGATCGTATGGGCGGGGCCGGGGCATGGCAAGGTCTGGACCAACTGCGCCGGGTCCTGGTTTCCCGTCGACCACGCCAGCCCCGTCCGTGGCACCATGGACAGCGGCCCGGTCGGCGACCCCGACGGCCACCCCTCGGTCCGGCGTGCGGACAATCCGCCGCGCTCTGTTCCCGGGCACCCCCTTGACAACCGCTGTTGCCCCCGGGGCAAATGGAGCGGTGACCGACGCCATCGACTCGCTGCTCGACGCCGTTGGCCCCCGCCTGCGCGCGCTGCGGCTGCACGCCAAGGCCACCATCGCCCAACTCTCGGCCAGCACCGGCATCTCGGCGAGCACGTTGTCCCGCCTGGAATCCGGGCGGCGACGGCCGACCTTGGAACTGGTGCTGCGGCTGGCCCTCGCCCACCGGGTGCCGCTGGAGGAGTTGCTCGGCAGCGCGCCGACCGGTGACCCGAGGGTGCGCGCCAGCGCCCGCCGCCTGCGCGGTGTCAGCTACCTGCCGTTGACCAGGAGCCCCGCCGGGATCCAGGCCTACAAACTGTCCTTCGCCGCGGGTACCTCGACCGGGCCCGACCCGATCGCGCACGAGGGGTACGACTGGCTCTACGTGGTGACCGGCCACCTGCGGCTGGTCATCGGCGCGCGGGACGTGGTCCTCACCGCCGGTGAGGTCGCCGAGTTCGACACCCGCGTGCCGCACTGGTTCGGCAACCCCGGCCCGACCGCCACCGAGGCGTTGGGCCTGTTCGGCCCGCAGGGCGAGCGCGCGCACGTCCCGACCCGACCGTGAAGGAGGCCGCGCATGCTCGCGGTGAGCACCTACAGCGAGGACTACCTCGAGGCCTGCCGCGACCGCGTCGCCGAGCACGTCGGGGTGTACCGGGCGATGGTGGGCAGCGGCGCTGGCGCCGAGTTCACCGCCGCGGTCGCCGCGTTCGAACCGGTCTTCTTCAACAACCTCGTGCTGGTGCTGGAGACCTCGTTCGTGCACCGGTTGCGCGGCAAGGAGGGCAAGGACGGCAACCCGCTCAACGAGGTCCGGCTGCTCAGCGCCGCGCTGCTGGCCGACGGGCTGCTGCGGGTGGACAAGGGGATCAGCTGGGACCCGGCGCGGTCGGTGCTCGGCTACGCCGCCGGTGACCGGGTCGAGGTCCGCGAGCGGGAGTTCCTGGCGTTGGCCGAGGCGTACTTCGCCGATCTCGCCGCGAAGTACCTCTAGTACCTCTGGTGACTAGCGCCTAGTCCTTGTCGGCGCGCTCGCCGAGCAGTTGGCGCAGCTGCTGCTCGGCCCAGAGGTCCTCGGCGATCTCCTTCTCCGTGGAGCCGATGCCGACCGCGAGCAGAGACAGCGCGGTGAGCACGCCGAGGACCATCGCCAGCGGCCCGAAGAACGCGGCGGCGTCGACCCCGGTGATGGCCCCCGGCCGCTCGGACAGGGTGTTGACGATCATGGCCGCCATGCCGGTGTAGTGCATGCCGTTGACCGCGATGCCCATGATCAGCGCGGCGGCCGCGGTCGCGGCGATGCCCCGCACGTTGAGCGTCGCCCACAGCGCGGCGGTCGCGGCGACCACGGCGATCACCACCGACAGCACGACCACGGCCACGTTGTAGTCGACCGTCGCGCCCATGCGCATCGCCGAGATGCCCAGGTAGTGCATGGACGCCACGCCGATCCCGGTGATCGCGCCCGCGCCGACGAGCCTGCCCCAGCTCACCTTGCCGTGCACCACCGCGGTCAGCCCGACGGCGACGATGCCGACCGCGACCAGCAGGCTGACCACGGTGCGCGGCAGGTCGTAGCGGATCTCGGTGCCGTCGACGGCGAACCCGGTCATCGCGACGAAGTGCATGACCCAGATGCCGGTGCCGCCGATGGAGACCGCGCCCAGCGCCAGCCAGCCGCGCCGCGACCAGCCGCTGTGCGCGCGGGCGCGCTGCATGCTGAGCAGGCCGAGCGCGCACCCCAGGCAGGACATGAGGTACGACAACGCCGGGGTCACCGCTCCCGCCGAGAAGTGGTGCACGTGGTCCATGGTCATCCGTTCGACGGTCGAGACAGCGACTCAGCAGACCACGCCCGCCCGCGCCGGACCAATTCCCCAGTGTGAGAGATGACTCATATTCACTGTCTCTTGTGGACTGTGTTGACCAGGGGTTATTAAGATTCTCCCGCGAGGCGAGCGCCGGTTCGGCTACTGTGCGTGACTTCTCAGGGGGCGGCCAGCGCCTCGGTCGGCGCGAGCCGGGCCGCGCGGATCGCCGGGTACAGCCCGGCCACCACCCCGATGAGCAGTGTCGCGGCCAGCCCGCCGCCGCTCGCCCACACCGGCACCAGCGCCGCCCAGGACTGGGTGGACGCGTAGAGGGTGGTCGCCACGACACCCAGGAGCACGCCGCCGACCCCGCCGAGCGCCGACAAGAGCAGTGACTCGGCCAGGAACTGGACCCGGATCTGCCCCCTGGTCGCACCCAGCGCCCGGCGCAGCCCGATCTCCGCGCGCCGCTCGAGCACCGAGATCACCATCGTGTTCGCCACCCCGACCCCGCCGACCAGCAACGCCACCGCGCCCAACCCCAACAACAGCCCCGTGAACGCCTTCGACGTCGCCTGCCTCGCGGCCAGTGCGTCTGACGGACGGGACACCCGGACCTCACTTGGCGCCGCCGGGTTCGCGGTAGCGGCCAAGACCGCTCTTACCGCCTCTACCGCCGAGTCGGCTGTCCGCGTATAGACGGTTGTCGGGTTCCCATCGAAGTTGAGGTAGGTCCGCGCGGCAGGCCAACCGATGAGCACGGCGGAATCCACCTCAGGAGCCAACGGGACCACGTCGAGGAGACCAACGACGGTGAACCACATCCCCCCGACGTAGACCTGCCCACCGACCGCGTTGATCCCCAACCTGCGCGCGGCACCGGAACCGAGCACAGCCGCCGGGTACCTCTCGGTCGCCGCGTTGAGCCACGTCCCGGCGGTGTTCCTGGCGCCAACAGTGGCCGGTAGGTCCAAGTGCGCCGCGTGGACCGAGATGCCGCCGGTCTGCGCCTCCGGGATCCGGTCGGTCCTATAGGCGTGCGCGTCGGGGACCTTGCCGATGGCAGCCACCTGGCGTACCGGCCCGATCCGACCGATCATCGCCACCGACTCCGGCGGCAGCGAGGCGGTGCCACCGATGAGCGTGCTGCCGGGGGAGACGGTGAGCAGATTCGTGCCGAGCTTGGCCAACTGCCGGTCCACCTCCGCCCGGCTCGACGCCGAGATGCCGACAACCGCGGTCATGGCCGCGATCCCGATGGCGATCCCGAGCGCGGACAGGAACACCCGCAGTGGCCGTGTCCGCAATCCGGCGCTACCCACCCGCAAGACATCCCGCGGCCGCAATCGAGCTGGGTTGAGCCCCACCTCAGACCACCTCCCCATCCCGCAAGGCGATCTGGCGCGGTAGAGCCGCCGCGACTTCCCGGTCGTGGGTGATGACCAGGACCGTTGCGCCTGCCGCGTTCAAGGTCCCTAAGAGCGCCATCACTCCCGCTCCCGCCGCCGAGTCCAGGTTGCCTGTGGGTTCGTCGGCGAGGAGCAGCGCCGGGGAGCCGACCACCGCTCGGGCGATCGCCACCCGTTGTCGTTCCCCGCCCGAGAGTTCGTGCGGTACGTGGGTGACCCGGTCGGCCAGTCCCACCTCCGCGAGCGTCTCCTCGGCGCGCCGCAGCCGCTCCCTTCGCGGGGTGCCCGTGTAGTGCAGCCCGTCGGCGACGTTCTCCAGGGCTGATAGGCCTGGTGCCAGGTGGAACTGCTGGAACACGAACCCGATCCGCCGCGCGCGCAGCGCCGAGAGCCTGCGGTCGCCCAGGGTGGCCACGTCGTGCCCGTCCACCCGCACGACGCCCGAGGACGGCCGGTCGAGGGTGCCGATCAGGTGCAGCATGGTCGACTTGCCCGACCCGGACGGGCCCACGATCGCCGCCAGTTCCCCGTGCCGCACCGACAGCGACACCCCTCGCACCGCTGTCACCCCGCCGGGGTACACCTTGCTGACCTCGTCCAGTTCGACCACCGCGCTCACGCGGGAACCCCCACCGTCTGGCCCTCGCCCACACCGGTCACCTCGACCCGTCCCGCCGCGAACAGCCCGGTCTCCACGGCCACCACCCGGCCCGTCCCGCCGTCGACAACCTCGACGCCGTAGCCGCCCTCGGCCAGCGCCAGGAGCGCGCCCACCGGCACGGTCAGCACGTTCTCCCGGCGGGACGCGACAAAGCCGACGTCCACCGACGCCTGGTCCAGGCCCGTTAGCGCTGCCTCGTCATCCGGGGTGATCGTGACCCGCAGCTCTGTCGATGGCTGCGCGTCGGGACCGTTGCCCTCGTCGACGACAGTCGCGGTAGCGGCCACCTTTCCCTGCAGCGATTTCCCGCCTGGTAGCCCTACCGTGACCGCAGTGCCCTTCACGGCGATCGCCTGGTCGGCTAGATCCAGGTCTACCGTCACCACCCGCGCAGAGCCGGTGTACTCCAATAGCTCTCCACCCGGCCGCAGTTCATCACCCACGGCCGTCTTAGCGGTATCCATTCGAATCGACCCGGGCGCATAGTGCACCCGGCCTAGCTCAACGACTCCGGTCTCGGCGAGCGCAAGAGCGTCCTGCCACTTCTTCACGGCGGTAGCGGTCGCCGAGGAGTACTCGTCATCGACCGTGAATCCCTTGTACCCCAAGGCCGCCAGGTTCTCCTCGAACTGTTTGACGTCAGCCCCCTCTGTGCCGACTGACAACGCCCGGTACGCGGGAAGAGACCCATAGAGCAGCACCACAGGTGTGTTGTCCACCTGACATAGTGCATGTCCACGTTGCACAACACTGCCCACCGCCGGTAGCCCTGTCACCGTCCCTTGTAGTCGCCCGGAGATGGCAGTCTTGTCGCCGTAGCCAAGAGACCCCTTCTCCTTGCGGGTATCCACCAACGTCTGCCGGGTCACCTTCGCGGTGGCGGACGGTGACGCCCTAGGGGGCTCCTCGCGCGGGGAACCGAACCCGAATCCCGTCGCGGCCACCACAGCGCCACCCACGGCGAGCACCACCGTCGCACCGACCGCGATCCTGCCTTTGCTCACCCCTCGCTCCTCGTCTCCCGCCGCGGCTGCTGGCCGTCGGCGGGCTTGGGCAGGAACCGGTCGCACTTCTGCTCGGCTGCCTTGAACTCCGGGCTTTCCGGGTTGAGCCCGCCGTCCTTGTCCGCCTCGATGCGGATACCGCCGGTCTCGTCGGGGTCGGGGAAGTCGGGAACGCCGTTCTCCCGCATGCACCGCGCCATCTCGCGGGACTGCTCGACCATCTCCGGGCTGGGCTTGCCCGGGTCCCCGCCGTTGGGCAGGTGCTTGCGGCACGCCGCGTTCGCCGCGTCGATCGCCTCCTTCCCGCCCCCCCTCCGGCACCCGCATCTGGATCCCGCCCCGCCCACCCGGCTCGGGGTCGGGCACGTCGATCCCGTGCTCGCGCATGCACCGGGCGAACTCCAGCACCCGCTCCTCGTCCGAGCGGGGGTCCGCGGTCCCCGCCGCCGACCTCCGCGACCCGTCCACCGACGCCACCCCCGCGTCGCCGTCCTCGCTCGACCCGCAGCCGGTCACCCCACCCAGCAACGACCCGACCACCAGCACCGCGGCCACGACCACCCGCATGGCGCTCCCTCCCGCGCCGGGCCCGTCCCGACGCGGGTCGAAGTAGAGCGGCCCGCCCGTTTCCCGGCCGTCGACGCAAACGTTGACGCCCAGGAAACGGGGTGGGCGGGCACCATGGGCCGATGCGGATCCTGGTGGTGGAGGACGAGCCGCTGCTGGCGGGCGCGGTGGCCCAGTGGCTGCGCGGGGACGCGCACGCGGTCGACGTGGTGCACGACGGCGCCGCGGCGCTGGAGCGGATCGGGGTGCACGACTACGACGTGGTGGTGCTCGACCGCGACCTGCCCGTGGTGCACGGCGACGACGTGTGCCGCCGCGTGGCCGACGGCGTGGGCACGGCCCGGGTCCTGATGCTCACCGCCGCCGCGGACGTCGACGACCGGGTCGCGGGCCTGGCCCTCGGCGCCGACGACTACCTGCCCAAGCCGTTCGCCTTCGTCGAGTTGGCCGCCCGGGTGGTCGCCCTGGGCCGCCGTTCCCGCCCGGCCGCGCCGCCGGTGCTGCGCCGCGCCGGGATCCGGCTCGACCCGCACCGGCGCGAGGTCTACCGCGACGGCCGCTACGTGCCGCTCTCGCGCAAGGAGTTCGCGGTGCTCGCCGAGTTGCTGCGCGCCGACGGCGCCGCGGTCTCGGCCGAGGTGCTGCTGGAGAAGGCGTGGGACGAGCACACCGACCCGTTCACCAACGCGGTGCGGATGACCGTGCTCAAGCTCCGCCGCAAACTCGGCGACCCGCCCGTCGTGCGCACCGAACCGGGCGTGGGGTACCGCATCCCGTGAGGACTTCCCGGCTGACCCTGCGCTCGCGGCTCACCCTGGTCTACGGCGGGCTGTTCTTCGTCGCGGGCGTGGTGCTGCTCGCGGTCACCTTCGCCCTGGTCGCCCAGCGGCTGCCGACCGAGGACAAGATCGTGCTGTCCGGGTCAGAGGCGCTGGAGCGGCCGGGGGAGTCCCGGTTCTTCGTCGGCCAGCTGCACCAGCTCGCCATGGACACCCGCGACTCGGCGCTGCAGGCGCTGCTCACCCAGGGCGGGATCGCGCTGCTGCTGGTCGGCGCCGCGGCGGCCGCGTTCGGCTGGCTCGTCGGCGGCCGGGTCCTGCAGCCGCTGCACCGGGTCACCGACACCGCGCGGCGCATCGCCCAGGCCGCCGACCGCGGCCTGCACGAGCGCATCGCCCTCGACGGGCCGCGCGACGAGGTGCGCGAGCTCGCCGACACCTTCGACGCCATGCTCGCCCACCTCGACCGCGCCTTCGACAGCCAGCGCCGGTTCATCGCCAACGCCTCGCACGAGCTGCGCACCCCGCTCACCCTCAACCGGGCGCTGCTGGAGGTCGCCGTGCACCGCTCGCCAGCCTCCGCCGAGCTGCGCCACCTCGGCCACACCCTGCTGGAGATCAACGCCAGGCACGAGCGGCTCATCGACGGCCTGCTGCTGCTCGCCCGCGCCGACAGCGCCCCGCTGGAGAAGTCCTACGTGGACCTCGCCGACATCGTCGAGCACGTCCTGGCGCACACCCCGGCCGAGCCGGTCGCCGTCACGACCGACACCGCCGAGGCCGCCACGGCGGGGACCGCGGTGCTGCTGGAGCGGCTGGTGCAGAACCTGGTGGACAACGCGATCCGGCACAACGCGGGGGAGGCGCCGTGGCTGCGGGTGAGCACCGGTACCGACCCGGCGGGCCGCGCTGTGCTGACCGTGGCCAACACCGGGCCGGTCATCGCCCGCTACGACATCCCCGCCCTGTTCGAGCCGTTCCGCAGGCACGCGGGCGAGCGCACCGCGGCCACCGCGGGGGCGGGGCTGGGCCTGTCCATCGTGGCCGCCATCACCCGCGCCCACGACGGCACCGTCAGCGCCGAACCCCGCCCCGGTGGCGGCCTGCTGGTGACCGTCACCCTGCCACCCGCCCAGGTAGAACCACCCACCCAGTCCGCACAGTCCGCCCAGTCCGGTCGGTCCGGTCAGTCCAGCTCCCGGCCGTGGACCACGACCGCCCAGATCACCAGGACGTCCAACGTGATCGCCACCAGCGACCACGCCGGGTAGGCGGGCAGGAACGCGATCTGGGTCAGCGCGTTGACCCCGGCGAGCACGACCGCGGTGACCTTGGCCCAGGTCGCCCCGCCGAGCAGGGCGAACCCGGCGAACGCCGCGACCGCCCCGATGACCAGGTGCACCCACCCCCAGCCGGTGAGGTCGAACACCAGCAGCCCACCGGGGACCGCGAGGTAGTGGTCGCCCTGGAACAGGGCGACCAAGCCGAAGATGACGGTCGACAGCCCGGCCAGGACCATCATGATCGCCGCGAAGAAGATCCAGCCGACCCAACCGGTCCGCCGGTCGGTCTGGTGTGCCGGTGCGCCCATCGGAAACCTCCGAGTAGTCGTGTTCCGCATGACGGTCCCCACGGTGCGCGGTCCCCGGCCGGGCCCGCATCGCCCAACCCCGGTGACCTTCTAGCGGGTCAGCAGGCGCCCACCCCACTGCCACACCTCGAACACGCCGAGCACCGCCGTCACCACCGGGTCGGGAGGGTCGTCCGGGTTGGCCGAGCGCTTGTGCGCGGCCAGGACCACCAACACGAACAGCACCGACAGCAGCGACTTGGCCCGCCCACCCCCGCTCACGCGCCCACCCCCGGCCGCGGGTGGGCCGCGGCCCACCCGCCACCCCGTTCGACGCGTGGCCGTCGCGGATCGTTGGCCTGCATGGGAGTTCTCCCTCCGTGCGCGGTCTGGGTCGCCGCAAGCGTGGCGCTCGACCGCGGCGCGGGCATCGCCCAGCGGTGGTGAGCGGCGCCCGCGGGCTCAGAGCAACCCCTGGCGGCGGGCGACCACGACCGCGTCTCGGCGTTGGCGCACACCGAGTTTGCGGTAGATCCCGCGCAGGTGCGTCTTCACCGTGTTGGCGGAGACGAACATCGACTCGGCGATCTCATCCACCGTGCGCATCGACGGCAGCTCCAACAGCAGTTCCAGCTCCCGGCTGGTGAGCGGGTCGGCGGTGGCGGCGTTCACCGGAAGCGCCGCCAGCGTCCGCACCGCGAACCCGTCCAACCGGCCGAACCTGCCCGCGCCCTCGGCGAGCATGTCGCGCACCGACCGGCGGGCCGTCAGGAACGGGCGCACCGCGTGGATCGGTTCGGCCGCCTGCAGCGCCCGGGTCAGCGCCTCGTGCGCCCGGTTCGGGTTCTCCGACCGGTCCACCAGGGTCGCCTCCAACAGCCAGGCGTCGATCGTGGTCGTGGTGGCCAGCGCCGCGGTGGTGCCCGTCAGCACCGGGGCCAGCAGTCTGCGCGCCTGGCTCACCCGGCCGTGGTGGGCGTGCATGAGCGCGTGCAGCACCGACAGCTCCGCCCGGCCCGCCAGCGCGGCGTGGCAACCGTCGACCAACTCCACCGCGCGGCCCGGCTCACCGACCCGCAGCGTCATCCGCACCAACGTCGGCAGCAGCAGGGCCACCACCTGCGGGCACACCCGGCCCCCGGCCAACCGCTGCCAGTGCTCGACCGCGGTGCGCACGACCTTGTGCGGGTCCTGCCCCTCCTCGAAGTCCACGAACGCGTTGAGCGAGTGCCCGGCCAACGCGATCGTCGGCTCCTGGTGCGGTGGCGCCGTCCGCACGGCCAACTCCGCCATCCGCTTGGCCTCACCGGTGTCGCCCTGCTGATAGGCATATCCGCCGAGCAGGATGTAGAGGACCGAGCAGGGCCAGCTCTGGTGCCACCCGCGTGCTGTCGCCAGGTGCAACGCCCGGCGGGCCCGCCGTTCCATCTCCGGCAGATCGGATTGCAGCGCCGCCGCCACCGCGAAATGCGCCTTCGCGCGCATCGCCAACCACGGCAGGTTGTCCCGGAGACAGGTTTGCACAACCCTGCTCAATTCGGATTCCGCTGTCTCCAGGTCTCCCGCCCACAGCGCTGAGGCCCCCCGCGCGTGTCGGGACAAGACATCCACATGTCCATCGCCGGTCGGTTTAGCCCTCCCTTGGGGCGGTACCCGCGACGAGTTCAGGTGAGCCCGCCTGAGCAAGACAGTCTCGTGCAGCGCCCGAATCCGATCCGGCCAAGGGGTGCCATCGGCGTCCTTGATCCGAGCCATGAACGACTCCGCCGCGATCGGGTCCGGGATCTCCAACGCCGCCAGCGCCGCGGTGAGGGCGAACAGCGGGCTGGACAACCGGTCCTCCGGCAGGGTCGCCACCACCGCGGCGAGCCGTGCCCCCTGACCTCGGGTGACCGCCCGGATCCCGTCCGACTCGATCAGGTCCGCGGTCAGCTCCGTGTCTTGGGCCAGTTCGGCGTGCTCGAGCGCGGCGGCGAGGTCGCCGTCGTCGCGGAACCAGCGGGCCGCGGCGCGGTGCAGCCGCTGCGGGGCTCCGGGGCGGGTCCTGGACAGCTCGGCGCGCAGGTGGTCGCGCAGCAGCGGGTGGTAGCGGTACCACTCACCGGGGGCGTCCTCGCAGCGCTGCACCATCGAGTTGGCGCGCGCCAGGCCGTGCAACACCGTCCCGGCGTGCCGAAGACCCGACAGCGCCGTCGCCAGGTCCGCGCTCACCCGCTCGCAGATGCTCGTCGACAGCAGGAACTGCCTGGTGTGCGGTGGGTGCGCGCCCAGGATCTCCTCGGCGATGTAGTCGGTCGCCAGCGGGTCCTCGGCGGGGAACCCGCTCAGGTCCCGGTTCTCCCCGGCCAGCCACAACGCGGCGAGCCGGGTGCCCGCGACCCACCCCCGCGTGCGCTCCCACAGCGCCCCGACGTGCTCCTCGCCCACCCCGGTGGCCTGCTCGGCCAGCAGCGCCGCCACCTCGGCGGTGGTCATCGCGAGCTGGTGGCCGTCGATCTCGCGCAGCCTGCCCTCCAGGCTCAACCGCGACAGGTGCACCGGCGGGGTCCGCCCCGCGATCACCAGCCGCAGGTTGTCCGGGGTGTGCCGGATCAGCGCGGCCAGCACCCGCAGCACCGCGGGCTCGCGCAGTTCGTGCACGTCGTCCAGGACCAGGCAGAGCGGGTCGGCCAGCGCCTCGACCGCGCGGACCAGCTCGCCAGCCGGGTCGGTCGACGGCGGCGGGAGCGCGGGCTCGCCGCACTCGAGCGCGGCGTGGATGGTCGCCCACAACCGGTCCGGGTCGTTGTCGCGCTGGTCGAGCGTGGCCCACCGCACCGGGGTGCCCGCCGCGTCCGCCCACGCCGCCAGCGCCGTGGTCTTGCCGGACCCGGCGGGGCCGTGCACCACCGTGACCGGCGGCGGGGTGCCCTGGGCGCGCACGCCGCGCTCCAGCGCGGCGCTGAGCCGCTCGCGCCACGGGCCGCTCGCCGAGGTGGTGGGGACGCGCACCTTCCCGGCGGGCACCGCCCGCCTGGGCGCGGCCCCCGCCGGATCGCCGTCGGCCCGGTACCGGGTCATCTCGTGCTCGGACATCAGTGGTTCTGCTCCTGTTCGAGGGTCGCCGCCCCCGGGCATTTCCGTCGTGAATACGCGGCGGCGCCGAGGGCCGATATCTTCTTGTCGGCGAGTAGATCGGTGCTCCTGAATGACCGGCGTCACCTTCGACGGGCGAAAGACCAAGATCGTGTCCGGTGGGATCGGTTTGTGCGGCGCCGAATCCCCGGTGCGCGCCCGATCATGTGATTCACGCAACTCGGGCGCGCCGGAAATCCGCGACAAAGCGACGCCCATCCCCGTCAGCCGTATTCACAGTATTTGTTCGGCGAATGGGAACGGCGCCGGATATCACCCGGCGCGGGTGACGATCATGGACGGTGGTGACACGGAGCGCCCCCGTGTCCCAGGTGGGACACGGGGGCGCGCGGGGTGTGGGGTGCTTGGGGATCGGTACTGGGATGGCGTGCGGGGGTGGGTACGGGGTGGCGGTGGGTCGGAGCGCGGTGGGAGCGCGGGTCAGCTGGTGAACACCTGGCTCGCCGCGGCGAGCGAGGGCAGCGCGGCGATCGCCAGTCCGATGCCGATGGTGCCCGAGATCAGTGCCAGTCGGACCGAGGCGCGCAGCCGCCTGCGGCGGGTGCGCGGGCGGGAGAGCGCGTACGCGGTGTCGAAGGTCCTGCTGCCCATCGGTGTCCCCTTCGGTCGGTGGGTGTGCCCGGTGTCGGGCCCGGCGCCGCGCGCAACGACCGCGACCCCGACTTCGCGGGTGCGCCGCACGCGCCGGACCCGACACCGGTCGACGGGGACCTGGGGCCCGCTGTGCCGTGGTGGCCCCGGTCGCTCCGTCTGGGGAAATCGTGCCCGGTCCGACCGAGGAAGATCGTCACCTGTCCCGGGTGGGATCGAGCGCGCCGACCGCGGCGGCGTGCAGACCCGGTGCGGCGGCGAGGAAGTCCGGCGCCGCCGCGGTCCACGGCGACCCGTCCGCGGTGGACACGACCGCCCCCGCCTCCGCCGCGATCAGCGCCGCGCCGAGCAGGTTCTCCGCGTCGCGGCCGAACAGCCAGAACAGGTCCAGCCGTCCGGCGGCGACGTCGGCGACCTGCCAGGAGGTCGGCCCGAGGTTGCGCACCGCGCCGAGCGCGTCGAGCATCCCCGGCAACGCGCGCCCGGCGGCGGCGTTCGCCCCGGGCTGGCGGTGGTGCGGGTGCGTGCTGCCCGCGAGCGCGGCGGCCAGGGATGTCTTGGTGGACGGGCGAATCGGGCGACCGTCGCGCCACGCGCCCTTGCCGCGCTCGGCGGCGTAGGTCTCGCCGAGGGTGGGGGAGTGCAGCACGGTGAGCACCGCCGCCCCGTCGCGCACGAGCGTCACCGTCGTGCACCACTGCGGGAGCCCGTGCAGGTACTGCACGGCGCCGTCGATCGCGTCGACGACCCACTCGCCGTCGGGCAGGCGCTCGCGCAGTGCGGCGGTGAGCGGGCGGTCGACCTCGGTGAACCGCTCCAGCAGTTCCGGCAGGGTCGCGGGGGTCGGCCCGACCGGTGGCGCCACGGTGGCGGCGATGTCCTCGACGACCTGGATCACGGTGTTCAGCATGCGGCGAGGATGTCGCCGCGGTGGCAGGATGGGCACGTGCGCTGGTCCTGGCTGAGCGGAAACGGACACCGGTGACCGCCGAGTTGACCGAACTCGACCGGCGGGTCGCCTCCGCGCTGCAGGTCGACGGCCGGGCCGCCCCGGGGCGGATCGCCGCGGTGCTCGGCGTCTCGCCGCGCACCGCCGCCAGGAGCCTCGCCCGGCTGACCCCGGCGGTGCGGGTCGTGCGGGTGCCCGACCGCGCGCGGCTGCCCGAGGTGACCCTGCTGCGGGTGCGCGTCCTGCGCGGGCGGGTCGAGGTCCTCGCCGACGCGCTCGCCCGCCGCCCGGAGGTGCTGTTCGTCGACGTCCTCAGTGGCGGCGAGGAGATCAGCGCCGTCACCCTCGGCGGCGCCCCCACCCTGCCCACCGGTCAGGCCGTCACCAGCGTCCGCGCGCACGCGGTCCTGCACGTCTTCGCCGACGCGGCCGACTGGCGCACCGGCCTGCTCACCGCCGAGGAGGTCGCCGCGCTCACCCCGCCGCACCTGTCCTCCACGCACGCCTCCGCCCTGCCCGCCCCCGCCCCGGACGCGCACACCCCCGCCCTGCCCGCCCTGGACGCGCACACCCCCGACGAGTTGGACGAGCGGCTGATCGACCTGCTCACCGCGGACGCCAGGACCGGGCCCGGCGCGCTCGCCGCCGCGCTGCGCACCCCCGAGTCGACCGTGCGCCGCAGGCTCGACCGGCTCGCCCGCAGCGGTCTGCTGCGCACCTGCGTCGTGGCCGACCCGCGCCTGTTCGGGCTCGCGGTCGACGCGAACGTCTGGATGGCCGTCCCGCCCGACCGCCTGCCCGAGTTCGGCGCGCGCCTGGCCCGCGACCCGCTCGTGCACGGGGTCTTGGCCACGACCGGCGCCACCAACCTGATGGCCGCGGTGTTCTGCCGCGACCTGGCCCAGCTGTACCGGTTCGTCACCGGCCTCACCGACATCCCGTCGGCGGAGGTGACCGTCGTCAGCGGCGCGGTGAAGCGCGCGGGACACCGCCCCACTCCCTACCCGCTGGCTCATCCCCGGGGATGACGTCGGCGTAGCGAGCGCGGTTTTAGCGTTGAGGCGTGGGGAAACTGGTGGTGCGCCGGGTCGGCGCCGGTGCGGTCGCGGTGGTCGGCCTGCCGCTGGCCGCGGTCGCGGGTCTGGTCGGGATGGTGTTCGCCGCGGGGCTGAGCAGTTGGATCGCGCTGGTCGCCTGCGCCGGGGTGTTCGTGTTCGCCGGTGTCGCCGTCCTCGTCGGGTGGGTGGTCTTCACCGTGGCCGGGACCGCTGAAGCGTGGCGCGTGGCCGTCGGGTTCGGCGTGCTCGCCACCGTCATCGCGTTCGCGGGCGGGATGGTCGTGTTCGCCCCGCCCGGTGTGCCGGAACCGGCGGCGGTGCCCGCGAACGTCCGGTTCTGGCACCTGCCAACCGGTTCCCACATCGCCTACGTCCACGCGGGCGGCGGTGGGCGCCCGGAGCCGGTGGTCTTCCTGCACGGCGGACCCGGCACTCCCGCCGAGGGCATTTCCCCGACCGGGCGGGCCTTGGCCGACAGCGGCTTCGACGTCTACGCCTACGACCAAGTCGGCGCGGGCCGCTCCACCCGCCTCGACGACCCCACCGGCTACACCGTCGCCCGCCACGTCGCGGACCTCGAGGCCATCCGGGTCACCCTCGGCGCACCCCGGATGATCCTCATCGGACAGTCTTGGGGCGCCTCGCTCGCCGCGCAATACCTGGCCGCGCACCCGGACCGCGTCGCCAAAGCCGTGTTCAGCTCTCCGGGCGAGCTGTGGCCGCAGGCCTGGCCGGGTGGCGTCGGTGAACCCGCCGCGGACTACGACCGGGTGCTGTCGGCGGAGTCCTCACCCCGACTCCTCCTCGCCGCCGCCCTGCTGTCGGTCAACCCCAAGGCCGCCCACGGGTTCATGTCCGACGCCGAGGCCGACCAGCGGATGCGCGAGATCACCCTCCTGCTCAAGGACGGCGCCGACTGCCCAGGCAGCCCCCCGGCCCCCGTGCACGACAACCTGCCGGGCTTCTACGCCAACCAGCGCACCGCCATCGACTTCAAAGCCATCCCCGATCCCCGGCCCGCGCTGCACGGCAACCCGACCCCGGCCCTGGTCCTGCGCGGCAGTTGCGACTACATCCGCCCCGAGGTGGCCGCCGAGTACCGGACGGTCTTCCCCAACGCCCGCCTGGTCGAGGTCCCCGGCGCCGGGCACGCCATCGCGCACGCCCAGCAGGCGCGGTACCAGGCCCTGGTGACCGAGTTCCTCGGTGCGTGAGCGCTAGCCAAGCAGCACCGGCAACTCGACGAGGCCCCGGTTGCGGAACGACGGTTGCCACCGCAGGTCGGCCAGGTCCACCGCCGCCCGCACGCCCCGCGCCAGCAGCGCCGAGAACGCCGTGGTCGCCTCGACCTGGCTCAACCGGGAGCCGAAACTGCGGTGGATCCCGTGCCCGTAGCTCAGGTGCGGGTTCGGGTCCCGGTCCGGCACCAGCGAGTCCGCGTCCTCGAACTCCTCCTCGTCGTGGTTGGCCGAGGCGATCCCGAGCAGCACCGTGTCCCCGATCGGCACCTCGACCCCCGCGATCTCCACCTCGCGGGTGGGGAACCGGCGGATCGCCCACTGCAGCGGCTGGTCGTAGCGGGTCAACTCCTCCACCGCGCGCGGCAGCCGGGACTCCTCGGCGCGCAGGCACGCCAGGTGCTCGGGGTGCGCCAGCAGCGCCCGCGTGCCGTTGCCGATCAGGTTGACCAGGTTCTCGTACCCCGCCCACAGCGCCAGGAACGCCATCGACACCAGTTCCGCCTCGCTGAGCCGGTCCTCGTCGTCGCGCACCGCGATCAGCCCGGACAGCAGGTCCGGCCCCGGCTCGGCGCGCTTGCGGGCCACCAGGTCCACCAGGTACCCGTGCATCCCGGCCACCGCGTCGCGCGCCGCGCTCGGCGGCTGCTCCGGGCGCGGGGCCAGCAGCGTCGTCGTCCACCCGCGGAACCGCTCGCGGTCGGCGACCGGTACCCCCAGCAGGTCGCCGATCACCCGCAACGGCAGCGGCGCGGCGAACGAACCGATCAGGTCGAGCGGCTCACCGGAGGGCAGCGCCGCCAGGAGTTCCCCGGCCGCCGCCGCGATCGCCGGGGTCAGCTCGTGCACCCGGCGCGGGGTGAACTCGCCCGCGATCAGGGTGCGCAACCGGGTGTGGTCGGGCGGGTCGAGGTTGAGCAGGTTCACGTCCAACGCGGGCGGCAGCGCGAACCCCCGGTACCCCGCACCGGCGTTGTCCCGGCTCAACGACAACCGCGGGTCGGCCAACCCGGCCCGCACATCCGGGTACCGCGTAACCACCCAGGCCACCGACCCGTCCGGTGTGGACACCCGGCGGATCCCGCCCTCGGCGCGCAACCGCGCGTAGGTGGGGTACGGGTCGGCGTGGAACGCGGACCCGAACAGCTCACTCATCGCCTGCTCCGTCGTATCGCTACCGCACCGGGTGCTGGTCGAGGTCGGCGAAAGCCCGCGCGACCCGCACCAGCCACGCCGCATCGGTCTCCTGCGGGGGTGGTTCAGTCACCGGAGTGGTCGCCACTGACCGCCCCGGTGTTCCACCCACCGTCTCGGCTGCCGATATTCCGCCCACCACCTCCCCGGCCGATGCACCACCCGCCCTTTCACCGGCTGGTGCTCCGCCCGCCTGCTCGCCAGCTGTTTCACCGCCCACCGGCTCACTGGCTGGTTCTTCACCCACTCGCCCGCTGGCTGGTGCTCCGCCCGCCCGTTCGGTGGCTGGTGCTCCACCTACCGGCTCGTTGGTTGTTTCACTGCCCGCTCGGCCGCTGGTTGTTTCACTGCCCGTCCGTTCGCTGGCTGATGCGCCACGCGCTCGCCCAGCAGCTCTCTCGGTCAGGGACTCGGCGATCGCCATCGCTGTGAAGTGGGCGCGTAGGTCGGCGTCTGCGGCCGCGACGTTGTCATCGTGGGGTGGGCGGAGCCAGCGCAGGCCGTCTTGGATTTCGATTACTCGTCGGTGTAGTCGGAAGTCGAGGTCGCGCATCGCCCACCGACCTGCGGCCCGGTCTAGGGCCAGGCCCGGGTTCGCCGCCATCAGGGCTGCCCACAGCGGGTACAGCGCGCTGTACGCCCGGTGCGCCCGCCACCACGACCGCAGCCACCGCACCTGCGGGCCCCAGCCGGGCAGGCTCCAGCCGATGAGTGTGCAGATCGCGCCGAGACCGGCACCCAGCTGCGCCACGACCTCCCACCGCTGCGGGTCAAGGCCCAGCGGCCTAGCGACCACGTCGGCGTAGCGGGCCGCCGCGTAGACGAGGCCGCCGAGCGCGCCCGTCGCGGCGAGCCGCAACCCCCGGCGCAGCCACGTACCGGCGACGGCTCGCGCGTACCGCAGGCACCGCACCACGATCAGGTACTCGGTCACGGCGAACGCGGTCACGTAGAGCATCAAGTACACCGAATAGACACCGTGCCCGGCGAAGCGGACCGCGGCCGTCGTGGTGTCCTCCTCGGTCAGGTCGGCCGCGGCGAACAGCGCGACCATCGCCGCGAACACCGCGCCGAACGCCCAGATCCGGCGCCGCACCAGCGGTCGGGCCCGATCGGGCTCCAGGTCCCAGTGCGTCAGCGCGGCCAACTGGCTCGCCGCGACCCCCATGACGCTGCCCTGCGACAGCACCAGCGCCAGGTTCGGCACCCCCATCACCCGGTCGAGCGCCGCCCACACCCTGGGGTCGCTGATGGTGAAGGTCAGTGCCATGAACAGGTAGAAGAACCCGACCGCCACCGCCGCGGCACCGCGGTCGCGGCGCAGCAGTCCGGGCAGCTTGAACAGCAGGCTCACCCAGGCGAGCGAAGCGCACAGCGGGTAGAGGACCCCGTTCATCCCGCCTCAGGGGGCGCGGAGTGGTCGAGCGAGTCGTGGATGCGCGCGACGACCCCCTCGCACTGGATGGGCGCGGGTCGCAGCCGCGCCGCCAGCAGGTAGGCCATCACCTCGGCCTGCTGCTCCTGATCGTCGCTGTAGTCCTTGCGCGCCAGCATGTCGCGCACCAGGTTCGGGTCGATGTCGGGGAAGAACACCGCGGCGGTGTCCTCGTCGAGGTGGCCGCCGCCGCGGTGGCAGCAGATCATGTGCCCGATCTCGTGCAGGATGATGTGCTCCCGGTGCGCTCGCGTGGTGGTCTCGTCGTAGAAGATGAAGTCCGCCTCCTGGGTCGCCACCCAGATCCCGCACGGTTCCGACGCGCGCATCGACACCGGCACCACGTGCAGCGCGCGCCCGCGCACCTCGGCCAAGTGGGCGCACAGGGCCGCGAGGTCCAGCTGCCCGGGAAGGTCGAACCGGGCCAACAGCGCGGCGCACTCGCGCCGTGTTGTCCGCAGGTTCCGCCGAGACACCCCGCTCACGCCCCGGGGGTCTCGGTGCTCGGGTCGGTGTCGGTGACCGGCGGCAGGCCGCGCTGCCTGCGGGCCTGGTCGAGCAGCGCGGTGATCAGGTCCAGGTTCGACCGGGGGAGCCCCATGGCGCGCTGGGCGATGCCGACCACGCCCCGGTCGCGCAGCATCGCCAGCTGCTCGAGCTGCTCGCGCACCCGCTCGCCCTGGCCGTCCTCGTCGTCGAAGAAGTAGCTCGGGTTCACCCCGAAGAACCGGGCCAGCGCGACCAGCAGGTCCATCGACGGGCTGCTGCGCCTGCCGGTGCGCAGCATCGACAGGTACGCGCCGCTGACCCGCAACTCCGGGTTGACCCGCTTGACCTCGGCGGCGACCTCGGCGTTGGACCACTGCCGCCCCCGGGGACGGCTCAGCCGGAACAGCCGGTCCAGTCGCGCGGGCAACGGCGTGGAGCCGCCGTCGGACATCCCAACCCCCCACCAGTGGGTCGTCGCTACGAACCCGATCAGTGTCGCAGGGTAACTGTCAGTTGACAATCCGCCCACAAGGCCGGCTACGATGACCCACGAGAGTTAACTACTAGTTAGAACGCCAACCGCGGGTGTGCCCGGCTGCGCCTCGGCGGGCTCGATCGAGTCGGGTCGGTTCCTGGCCACTGTGTGTGGGGGTGTGCCGTGTGGCGGGGTTCCGGGGGTACCCCGCCGCACGGGGCCCCGACCTCCGCTCGCACCACCGCTCACCAGCGGGTTGTGCGATACCCGGGAAAAAAGGAGTTCCGCGCTCAACCGGCCTGGGGGTTACCGGGAGCGCGGAACTACATCTAGCGTAGTACGCCGACAGGCCCCGTGCACAGCGGCACGGGGAAATTCGTTGCCCGGCGTGTCGTCAGCGCCCTCCTCGAGTGGGGTGGTCGGTCCGGTCGCCACCCCTGGCGCACGCCTGTCTTGTGGCCGCCGCACCCGCTCCCACCACGGGATCTTGACCTTGAACGGCCGTTGTGTGGGATTAACGCCGCGGCCCCGGCGATTGTGGCACCGGGTCGCCGAATGCGACGAAGGTCACATTCGGCACCGTCGATCAGTCCACAAGGGACAGAGCGTCGCCCGCCCGGTCGAACGGTCGTGCCGGTGCCCCCACCTGAGTACTTCGGCATTCAACGACGTCCGCCCGCACCGCACGCGCCTCCTGCCCGGCCGTGTCATCCGGCAGCTTTGACCCGGATCTTCAGATCGCTGCCCGGTAGATCGCTGCCCTATAGGTCGTCGGCGGGGGAGGGCTGGTCCAGCAGGACGACTCGGTCGCGGCCGTTGAGCTTGGCGGCGCCTAGAGCGCGGTCGGCCAGTTGCTGGAGGTCGGTCAGGTCGGTGCCGTGGTCCGGGGCGCAGGCGACGCCGATGGAGATGGTGCAGGGTGGGACGTCGTGGCCTAGGCGGACGCGGGGGCCCGCGGCGGGTAGTTCTATCGCGGTGTCCAGGCGGCGGACCGCGACTCGGATTCGTTCGGCCGCGATAAGGGCCTCGTCGGATGAGGTGTCCGGCAGGACTACCGCCAACTCTTCGCCGCCCCAACGGGAGAGGAGGTCGGTGGAGCGCGTGCTGGCGCACAGCGCCTCGGCGACCGCGCGCAGCACCTGGTCCCCGCCGAAGTGGGTGAGGCGGTCGTTCCACGTCTTGAAGTGGTCCAGGTCCAGCATCAGGACCGCGGTAGGCCTACCTGCCGCTTGGTCGGCGGCCACGACAGCGGCGGCTAGAGGTTCGAACCCACGCCGGTTACGCAGACCAG
The DNA here is from genome assembly GCF_024171925.1 of Actinokineospora diospyrosa. Classification (GTDB taxonomy): domain Bacteria; phylum Actinomycetota; class Actinomycetes; order Mycobacteriales; family Pseudonocardiaceae; genus Actinokineospora; species Actinokineospora diospyrosa. Next base: position 332,117 of record NZ_JAMTCO010000009.1, read on the forward strand.
TCAGTGGGTCCGTGGTGGCATCTATGCGCAATCGGTCACGGTCCGCGGTGCGGACGGCGAGCCTGCCGAGGGTGCGCGTCTCCATCACCGCCACCGCCAGCACCGCGAAGAGTGCCACCGGGGTGATCATCGCGGCCACGACGGCGCCCAGCCCGACCAGCAGGGTGTGTCCCAGCAGCAGGTTGTCCTCGTGGCTGCCCAACGTCGCGCCCAGGCTCCAGTTGCCGAACCGGACGCCCCGGTACACGCCCACCAACGCGGCCTCGACCAGGAAGTAGACGACCGCGGCGAGACCGAGCATGCCCATGAACCGCCACCCGTGCGCGGTGGCGAGCGCGGAGAAGTCGGTGGGCCACGCCTGTCCGACGAGCGTGCCGCGGACCAGGCTCACCGCCGCGACCGCCAGCAGGATCGCGGAGGTGTTGCCGAACCACACCGCCACCGGTCGTTGCGCGACGCGGAACCTGCGGACCCGCACAAAGGCCACCAGCAGTCCGGCGAGCAGCGGCGGTAGCAGCAACGCCGCGCTGAAGAACCAGATCGAGGCCTGGTCGACGTACTCGACCGCTCCGCGCTGCGTCCGCACCGAGCGACGGCGCCGCTCACTCGTCTCGGTCAGCTCGGTGTAGATCAGCGCGCAGGCCGCTAGAGCGAGGAACAAACCCCAGTCGCCGAGCGAAACTTCCGGTGCGCGCCAGATCGCCGCAGCGAGCCCGAGTGCGCCGCTGATGTAGATCGCCAGCAGCACCATGATGGTGGCCCGGTCGAAATCGCTGGTCTGGCGCTGCGTCGCGCCCCAGTCCTTGCGCTGCCTGGGGATTTCCCCGGCGCCACCCCTGCCGCCGGTTAAGCCACCGTCGATCGGCCGCGACAGCGCGAACGGGATCCCGGCGAACCGGGCGGTGCCGAGTTCGCCGTGTGAACGCCGACCGAGGTCGGCTCGGTAGCGGTGACTGGACCCGATCTCGTAGCGGTAGCCGGATCCAACTCGGATTCCCCCCATACCGCTCGCACCTCCCCGTGCGCAGCTCCCCCGAACAAGTGTGCGGACCCGCCGCGAGCGGGGAACCGGCGAGGTGGCTGTCGAGTCCGTCGGAGCGGGCACCGACGCGCGGTGGGACACCCCCAGGAGCCCGGCTTCGCACGACCACCACCTTGCGTTCCCCCGCGGGCGCAAGTTCCTCGAGGGAAACCCTAGGGCACAGGGGGATCACGACGACGGCATTGCCGGAGGATCCTGACCAACCACTCATTCGGAGCAGCGCGACACCGGCGAACGGAGTACGCGGTCCGCTGCGAGCGGGCGTCCTCAGGTCGTCGGGCGGACCAATCGCTCGACCGTCGAGTTAACGCACGGTCATGCGGTGATCTCGGGGCGCTGGGCGGGGTTCAGTCTGCGCGACCGGTGCCCCGGTGTCGAGGGTTTCACCGGGTGGGACCCGGCGAACACGGAGAGGCCGCGGCGGTGGATTGGTGGACCACCGCCGCAGCCTCTGGGTGAAATCTACTCTTTCTCCCACGGCAGCCGGACCGCCATTTCCCGCCACCGACGCCGCGAGAGCGGTGCTCTCCGTTGTGAGCACCGCTCTCGCGCCGTCGTCGGTCCTGCCGGGAGCGCCGCTCACGATCGAGAGCAGCGCTCGCTCCTAGTGCGCCTCGAATCCGGTGTCGATGTAGTCGGAGAGGTTCTTGCCGCCGGGGAAGAGACCCTGGGCCACCCAGGTGTCGTAGGTCTTCTGCAGCTTGGCCGCCAGGTCGGCGTTCACCGGGATCCGCTGGTAGGCGGTCTCATCCGGGCGGACCTGCGTGGCCACCGCGAGCGGCTGGTGGGCGAACTCGGCGTACCACTTGTCGAACGCGTCGGGCTTGCTGCGCGACCAGTCGTAGGCGCGGTCGAGACGACTGGTGAAGTCCTTGATCGCGTCGCGCTTGCCGGTGTCGCCCAAGGCCTTCTCGGTCGCGCTCAGCACGTTGAGACCGGTGTTGACCCCCGTGCCGTCGCTCAGCACCCGCGCGCCCTGTTCGGTCCTGGCGCGCACGGCGTAGACCGACCAGGTGGCCCAGGCGTCGATCTGGCCGGTGGAGAAGGCGGCGTTGGCCTCCGTGGGGGCCAGGAAGTTCAGCGTCACGTCTTTGTCGGACAGGCCCGCCTTGGCGAGCTCGCCGATCACCAGGTAGTGCGCGACGCTGCCCTTGGTGGTGGGGGAGACGCGTTTGCCGCGCAGGTCCGCGACCGCCTTCGCCGGGCTGTCCTTGGGGACCAGCAGGTACGTGCCCCGGCCGCCGTTGGCCCAGGCCGCCGCGACCTTGATCTTGGAGCCGTTGGCGATGGCGGTGACGGTGGGCGAGTCGCTCGCGCCGCCGATGTCGATGGCGTCCGCGCGCAGCGCCTCGTGCAGGTTCACCGCGGCCGCGAACTGCGACCACTCGATCTCGTACGGCAGGTCGTCGAGCAGGCCCGCCGCGCGCAGCCGCGACTGGGTCGCGCCGGTCTGGTCGCCGACCCGCAGCACCACCTTGCCGCCGGTGGCCGGGGTGGCGGACCCGCACGCGGTCAGTGCGGCCGCGCCGAGCACGGCGACCAGGGCCACCAGCAGGGTTGTGGACAGGGCACGTTTCGAGCGCATGCGGGTACTCCCAGGGCGCGGAGGGGATCGAGCGAAACGCTCACGAACTGGTGTCCATTCTCGCCACCCACCCGCGCCAGTCAACGGTCCCAGGCTCGTTCCCAGGACCCGAGACGGTCTTCCGCGATCCACAGTGGACCGTTCGCGGTCGGCACCGCGACGCCGGGGGCGCGGTCGACCCCGGCCAGCAGCGCCAGTTCCGGACCGGTCACCGTCTCGTAGCGCGCCAACGCCTGCGCGGCCGTCAACGGCGGACCGGGCTCTAGTTGGATGCCCGCAGCGTTGCGGACCGCGTCGACGTACTGCCGCAGTGGACGCCACCCCGGCACGACGAACCTCCCACCGGGACCGGCGAACACCAGTGTGGGCAACGCATAGCGGACGCCGCCGTCGATCTCCTTGGCCCTACCGCTGTGCGGTCCCGGTTCGGCGATGGCCAGCACCTCGGCGCACGGCCGCCTGGTCTCGGCGTGGTCCGCGCGCACCGCGTCCGCCGCCGTGGCCAGGTCCGCGAGCAAGCGGTCGACGTCCAGGCCCGGCACACCGGTCACCGCGCGGCGGATCCCCGGTTCGTCGTCGGCGGGAGTGCCCGCGATGAACGTGCTTTCCCGCAACCGCCGCACCACCAGCGCGCCGACCTCGTCCCCCTGGGCCAGCGCGGCCGTGCCCGCCAGGGACGCGGGCCAGCTCGACCTCGTCAGCCACCCCAACCGACCCGCGTGCGGCGCCCCGGTGTGCTCGGCGACCCGCGCGATGAACCCCGCGTACCACGCGGCCTCCGCGTCCGGGTCCGGCGCCGGGTCGTCCCCCTCGTCGAACAGGATGCCGAACACCCGCCGCCACCGCACCGGGGTACCCGAGGTGGCCAGCCGCAACCGCAACCAGCGCAGCTTCGGCTCGGTGCCCCACGCCCACGGGCAGGCCGGGTCGGTGTACTCGGTGACGGCCAGCGCCGCGGTGATCGACAGCGCCGTGGTGACCGGCACGGCCATCAGGTGTGCTCGACCGGCGCCCACAGGCTCGGCAGGTTCACCACGATCCCCTCCTGGCTGCTCCGCGCGATGATCACCACGGCCGGTTCGCCGCCCGGGTTCTCCTCGCGGTGCGGCACGTAGGGCGGCACGAAGATGTAGTCGCCCGGCCCGGTCTCCAGCCGCACCTCCTGGTCGCCCTCGGCGAAGACGAACACCGGGTTGCCCGACTTGACGTAGATCGCGGTCTCCGCCTCGCCGTGGTGGTGGTCGCCGGAGTTGGTGCCCGGCCCCACGTGCGTCTCGCCCATCCACACCTTGGTCGACCCGACCGTCTTGCCCGACACCGCCTCGAGCCTGCGCATCCCGCTGGTCTGCGAGGTGTCGCCGGTGAGGTCGGCGCCGCGGATGTGGCGCAGCGGGCGGTGCCAGTCCTCGGTGCCCGCCACCAGGTCATCCTGCTTGCTCATGGGGTCCTTCCCGGAAGGGGACCCGGCGCTGGGCGCGCTCGGGTCCGGTGAGCAGGTGGGCGATGGTCCTCGCCCCCAACACCTGGTCGAGTTGGGCCTGCACGTCGGCCCAGAGCCCGGCCAGGTGGGTCGCGGTGCCGTGGTAGTCCAGCGCGGGGCGCGCCTCGCCGCGCACGCTCAGGTGCTCGCCGTCCACCGCGGTCACCGCGTCCAGCACGGTGATCAGCGCGGCGTCGCGGGCCAGCCAGTAGCCGCCCTCGCAGCCGCGCTGGCTGCGCACCAGCCCGGCTTGGCGCAGGTCCCGCAGCACCGCCTTGATGAACCGCGGCGGGATGTCCTGTGTGGACGCCACGGCCTCGCAGGTGATCGGGCGGGACGTGTTCGCGGCCAGTTCCAACAGGACCCGGATCGCGTAGTCCGCCTTGGCCGAGAAGCGCATGCCCGCCGTCACGCCCGCGCGAGCACGGCCGCGCCCGTGCGGACCCGCTCCAGGAACTCGACGACCTCGGTGGCCACGCTGTCGTGGTCGAGGTCGTTGAGCACGTCGTGCTTGCCGCCGGGGACCTCGACGAACCGCGCGCCCACCCGCTCGGCGATGACGCTGGCCACCGCGATGTCGGCGACCGCGTCGGCGCCGCCGTGCAGGAACAGCGCGGGTACGCCGATCTCGGTCGCCAGCGCCAAGTCCGGTTCGGTGTTGAGCGCGCCCCGCACGAACTCGCGGTCGCCTTCGAGCAGCGCGCGGTGATCGGGGCACGACGTGCGCTCGGCGAGCTCCTCGGCCCACGGCAGCGTCGGTCCGGCGCCGTGCGGCAGGCCCGCGATCACGACCGCGTCCACACCGGGCACGTCGGCGAGCGACAGGGCCGCCACGGCGCCGATGTCGCTGCCCACCAGGACAACCGTGCCGGTGATCCGGGCGATCGCCTCCGGTGCTTGTTCCGCTGAGGTGGCGACAACGCGGTAGCCGTCCTTGGCGAGCCGGGTGCCGAACCGTTGGTAGACACCGGGATGCTCGCCGCGGCCGGTCAACACGACCGCGGTGCCGCGCGCGGCCATCCCCGCGGGTGGGGTCCAGTGCCGGGTCATACCGCCACCAGTTCCCGCCCGGCCAGCTCCTGGCGGACCAGTGGGAGCAGGTGGCGGCCGTAGTCGATGGCGTCGTCGAGCGGGTCGTAGCCGCGGATGAGCAGGGTGGTCACGCCGATGTCGACGTAGTCCAGCAGGGCCTTGGCCACCGTCTCCGGGGTGCCGACCAGCGCGGTGGAGTTGCCCGCCGCCCCGGTGGCCGTGGCCGTTGGAGTCCACAGTGCACGGTCGTGCCGCTCGCCCTTGCGCGCGGCCTCGAGCAGGCGCAGGCTGCCCACGTTGGTCGGCTCGGCGCCGCGCCACTGCTTGGTGACCGCGACCGCGGCCGATCCCTTGATGGTGTCGAGGATCCGGTGCGCCCGCGCCCAGGCCAGCTCCTCGGTCGGGCCGAGGATCGGGCGGAACGAGACGCTGATGCCCGGCGCGGGACGTCCCGCCGCCTCGGCCGCGGCCCGGATGGACGCGATCTGCTGCGCGGTCTCGGCCAGCGGCTCACCCCACAGCGCGAACGTGTCGGCGTGCTTGCCGCCCACCCGGTAGGCGGCCTCGGAGGAGCCTCCGAAGTAGAGTGGGAGCGCGGGACCGTTGAGGGGTCGGACCTCGGCGCGGTAGCCGTCGACGCGGTAGTAGGTCCCGTTGTGCGAGAAGGGATCCTCCGCCCGCCAGGCCGCCTTGAGCACGTCGAGGTACTCGTCGGTGCGGGCGTAGCGCTCGTCCTTGCCCAGGTAGTCGCCGTCGCGGGCCTGCTCGACATCGCTGCCGCCGGTGATGATGTGCACCGCGACCCGGCCACCGCTGAAGTGGTCCAGCGTGGCGAACGCCCGCGCTGCCAACGTGGGGGCGACGAATCCCGGCCGGTGCGCGACCAACAGCCCCAAGCGCTCTGTTTGCGCGGCGGCGAACGCGGCGACCTGCTGCCCCTCCGGCCAGCCCGACCCGTAGCCGATGAGCACCCGGTCGAAGCCGCCGTCCTCGTGGGCCCGCGCGAACCGGCGCACGTAGTCCCGATCGATCACCGGCCCCGACGGGGGCCTGGTCTCGCTCTGGTCCCGGGTGCCGATCATGCCGACGAACTCGACGGTCATCAGCTTTCCTTCCACCGCTCGCGAAACAGCCAACCCGACCGGCCCAGCGAACGACACCACCCACCGGGGTGTCAATTGGTCAGATCGAGGTGTCCATTTGCTGGACGCGGTCCGGCACCACCTCTACAGTCGCGCCGCCCCGGCCGCTTTGAGCTGCCTGCGGAGCTCGTCGCGGTGGTCTCGATCACCGGTGAAGACGAGGGCGGTGTGCTCGGGGGTGCGCAGCACCAGGACGGGATCGCCGACGCGGGGGATGTGCACGACGCTGAAGGAGCGGGAGAGGGTCGTGGGGCCGCTGGAGTGGCTGACGGTCACCTCGACGGTGACCTGCGTGTCGCCGCCGTGCTTGCCGGTGTCCTGGGTGGCGGTGACCTCGCCCGCGTGCCTGCTCCCGTGCGCGATCAGCGTCTCCACCAAGGGGGCGTACTTCGCCCGCTCCCGCGTGCCGCTGATGACCAGCCACGTGCCCAGCAGCGCGGTCACCAGCAGGTACGCGCCGATGCCGACGTAGAGCCAGTTGGTGCCGGGCGCGCCCGCGAGCAGCAGGGCCAGGCCCGCGGCGAACAGGGTGGCCAGCAGCGCGTAGTGGATCAGCAGGATGCCCGCCGCCACGAACAGTGCGACGCACACCGCGATCCGGACCGCGAAAGCCGGGGCGCCCGCGGTGAGCTGCTCGTACAGCGTCCACCCGGCGAAAGCGGCACCCAAGCAGCCCAGCACGCCGACCAGCGCGCGCACCTGCCCGCGTCGGGCTGACCTGGCCCGCGGTGCGGGGGAGTCGCGGGGGTCGGCGGGGAGGGGGAGCTCGGCCACGGCGAGAGCACATCACGTCCCGCCGGTGGGGCTTGACTCGGGCCGCTCGTCGAGAGACTCTGAAAGAGAAATTTCGAAAGAGTTCCTTCAGATTGGATGATCATGGCCGAGTTGCCGCCGCGGCTGCGGGTGCGCGATGTGGAGTTGATGCGGGCGCTGGCGCACCCGCTGCGGACGGCGTTGCTGAGCTACCTCATGGCGGTCGGGCAGCGCACGGCCAGCGAGTGCGCGACCGCGGTCGACTCCTCGGCGTCGAACTGCAGTTGGCACCTGCGGCAGCTGCAGAAGTGGGGGCTGGTGGAGCCTGCCCCCGGTACTGACGGGCGGGAGCGGCCGTGGCGGGCGACGCAGGTCGGGTTGGAGATCGGCGAGTTCGAGGCCGACGGGGCGACCCGGGCCGCCCAGGTCGCGGCGTTCGGGGCGACGCTGGGCAACGAGCAGGTGCTCACCCAGCGCTACCTCGACACCATGGGCGAGATGGACCCGCGCTGGCGCCGAGCGTCCCAGCTCAACCAGTACTCGTTGCGGATCACCCCCGACGAGCTGACCGACCTGCACGCCGCCATCGACGCGCTGGTCAGGTCGTACGTCTCGACCATCCGCGGCGACGCCCCCGAGGAGGCGCGACCGGTGCAGGCGAGTTGGCGGGCGTTCCTGCGCATCGAGGCCGACGGGCGGCCGAGCTGATGAGGGACCTGCTGGGGCGGGGCCCGTTCGTCCGGCTGTGGGTCGCCGGGCTGTTCGAGGAGGCCGCCGAGTGGATGGCGCAGGTGGCGCTGCCGGTCTACATCTACCAGAGCACCGGCTCGGCGGGGTCGACCGCGTTGGCGATGGTCGCGGGACTGCTGCCCACGGTGCTGCTCAGCCCGGTCACCGGCGTTCTCGTGGACCGGTGGGACCGTCGCAGGCTGCTGTTGGGTGTGTGCCTGCTGCAGGCGGCGGTGTTGCTGCCGTTGTTGCTGGGGCGGGATTCGGGGTTGGTGATCGCGGTGCTGGTGGCCCAGTCGGCGGTCGCGGCGGTGTTCGAGCCGACTCGCTCGGCGCTGGTGCCCGCCGTGGTGCGCGCTGAGCAGTTGACGGCCGCGAACGCGTTGATGGGGTTCAACAGCAGCGCGGCCCGCTTGGTGGGCAGTGCCCTGGGTGGCGTCGTGCTGGGGGTGTTCGGCCTCCAGTGGGTGGTGGTCGGCGCGGTCGCCGCCCTGGTGGCCGCCGCGGCGTTGCTGGTGTCCGCGATGCCGGGGTCCGCTGTGGTCTCCGAGCGCTCACCGATGGTGCGGCAATGGACCGCGGGAGTGGGCGAGTTCCGGCGCGGTCCACTTCGGACCCTGGGGATCACGCTGGTGCTCGTCTCGGTCGCCCAGGGGATGTTCCTCGTCCTGTTCGTGGTGTTCGTGACCGGTCCGCTGGGCGCGGGGGAGGCCGAAGTCGGCCTGCTGCGCGGTGTCCAGGCGATCGGCGGGCTCGCGGCGGGGGTGGTGCTCGCGACGATGGCGCGCGGTGCGGGCCCGCGCGCTCTCCTCGGCTGGGGCGGGCTGGTGTTCGGCTCGCTCTGCGCCACCATGTGGAACCTGCCCGCGGTGAGCACCCAGCTCTGGGTCTACATCGGACTCTTCATCCTCCTCGGCGTCCCGGCGGTGGTCGCGACGACCGGGTCGCTGACCCTGCTGCAGTCCGCTGTCCCCGCCGAGCGCACCGGCCGCGTCCTGACGACGGCGTTCGCCACCATGGCCGCGTTCCAGGCGGTGGGCATGCTCGCGGCGGGCGCGCTGGTCGAGGTCTGCAACCTCTCCGTCCTGCTCAACAGCCAGGCCGCGCTCCTGCTCGCCGCTGGTGTGATCCCCCTGCTCGGCCTGCGCAAGCCCGCCCGCCGCGACGAGCTCGCCCTGGTCTAGTGGCTCGGGCTGCCGGGACTCGGGGTGGCGGGCTCGCCGAACCAGCGGGTGAGCTGCTCGTCGAGGTCCCGCTGGTGCTCCCCGACCCAGGCGACGTACCCGTCGGGGCGCAGCAGGATGGCCGGGGCGTCCAGCGCCGCGGCGGGGTCCGCGATGAGGTCGACCCGGTCCGACCAGCCCCCGACGGCCAGCTCCCCGGTGCGGTCGAGCACCAGGCCGCGACCCCGGCGCAGGCGGTCGTAGAGGGTGCCCCGGCCCAGGTCGATGTCGCGCAGCCTGCGGCCGAGCAGGTCGGGGCCCGCGCCGAGGTCGTAGCGGACGCCGAGCGCGGTGATCTTCTCGATCAGGTGGCGGTTCACCGCGTCGATGTCCATCAGTTCGGAGAGCAGCCCCCGCACGGCCCGCGCGCCCGGTTCGGCCGACGACAGCGCCACCTGGGCGCGGGTGTTGTCCAGCACGTCCGCGGCGACCGGGTGGCGTTCGTCGTGGTAGCTGTCCAGCAACGCTTCCGGCGCCCAGCCGCGCACCTGCCCGGCCAGCTTCCAACCGAGGTTGACCGCGTCCTGGACGCCCAGGTTCAGGCCCTGGCCGCCCGCGGGCGGGTGGATGTGCGCCGCGTCGCCCGCCAGCAGCACCCGCCCGACCCGGTACCGCTCGACCAGCCGGGTCGCGTCGCCGAAGCGGGACAGCCAGCGCGGGGAGTGCACACCGAAGTCGGTTCCGGCGATGGCGCGCAACCCCTGTGCGAAGTCCTCCAGGGTGGGCGGTTCCGCCCGGTCCTCGCTGACCCCCGCGGCGGGCACGACGACGCGGTAGATCCCCTCGCCGAAGGGACCGAAGCTGAAGGACCTGGCGCTCTGCTGGATCTCGGCCACCTTGGCGGCGATCTCCTCGGGTGGCGCGCCCGCCGCCATCTCGCCCATCAACGTGTCGTTGCGCGAGGGCTCGCCGGGGAAGCCGACGCCGAGCAGTTTGCGCACCGTGCTGCGCGCGCCGTCACAGCCGACGAGGTAGCGCGCCCGCACCTGGTCGCCGTCGGCCAGCTCGACGGTCACGCCCTCGTCGTCCTGCTCGAAGCCGACCACCGCGCTACCGCGCCGGACCTGTGCGCCCAGGTCGACCGCGTGTGCCCCGAGCACCTGATCGATGACCGGTTGCGGGATGCCCAGCAGGTAGTCGTAGGCGGAGTCCAGGCCTTGCGGCGCCGGTTTGGGGATGGCGGCGAAGATGCCACCGACCGGGCGCTGCCGTCCACGTTCGAGCAGGCGGTCCAGCAAGCCGCGCATCGCCATCAGCTCGATGCTGCGGATGTGCAGACTGACCACGCGGACGAACGACGACGTCGGCTCGGGCTCCTTCTCCACGACGAGGACCCGCACGTCGTGCAGCCGCAGTTCGGCGGCCAGCATCGCGCCCGTCGGCCCGCACCCGGCAACGATCACATCGAACATGAACCACCACTTCGCCCGGTTCCCACCCAGTCGCCGCGCGTCCCCGTCGTCGGGCGCGGCCGCGTGGCTCGCTGGTCCCGGATTCACGCGGTCCTGGCATCGGCGGCTCAGTGTCCGGCACCCCTGCGGGTGCCGCAAGCGATATAACCCCGCGTCCGGCTACACCTTCGGCAGGTACCGGGGAGCACGCCGAACCGGGTTGGCCTTCTCGAACGCGCCCGCCAACGCGAGGGACTTCGCGTCCGCCCAACGCCCGGTGATGAACGACAACCCCACCGGGAGTTCGCCCGCGTAACCCGCCGGGACTGTGGTGGACGGGTAACCCGCGACGGCGGCCGGGGTGGAGGTGCCGAGGATGTAGGCGTCGCCGGTCTCGTAGTTGGTGGGCCAAGCGGGGCTGTTGGTGGGGGCGACGATGGCGTCCAGGTGCTGGGCCGCGAGCGTCTCGTCGATCGAGCGGCGGGCCAGGGAAGTCGCCTTCGCGCGCTGCGCGCGGTAGGTGGGGTCGCTCGGGCTCGGGGCCGTGGCGGCCTGCTCGAAGAGTTCCTGGCCGAACTTGCTGAGCTCCACCGGGTCGCGGCGGTTGAAGTCGATGAGGCCCTGGATGGTTTGCGGTGCCTGCGGACGGTGCCGCAGGTACGCGGGGAGGTCGCGGGCGATCTCCGTGATCAGCGCCGGGAACTCGATCTCGCCGATCTCGGCCTGATACGGCAGGTCTACCTCGACCACCGTGGCACCTTGCGTGCGCAGCGTGGCCGCGGCCTGCTCCACGATCCGGTCCACGTCCTTGTCGATACCCGCGAGGCGCCACAGACCGATCCGGGTACCGCGCAGGGCGTTAGGGCGCAGGGCGTGCTCGTAGTCGGTTGGCTGAGCGCTCGGGTACGCCAAAGTGGCCTTATCGGCGCGATCGCGACCTTGAAGGACAGACAGGGTGATCGCGACGTCCACGACGTTTCGGGCCATGGGGCCCGCTGTGTCCTGTTCCAGGGAGATCGGGACCACGCCGGTGCGGCTGACCAGGCCGAGGCTCGGCTTGTGCCCCACGATGCCGTTCGCGGCCGACGGGCACACGATGGAGCCGTCGGTTTCCGTGCCGATGGCCACCTGGGCCAAGCTCGCCGCGACACCCGCACCTGACCCGGACGACGAGCCGCACGGATTGCGGTCGAGGACGTAAGGGTTGTTGGTCTGCCCGCCCACACCAGACCAACCCGACGTCGAGTGGGTTGAGCGGAAGTTCGCCCACTCGGACAGGTTGGCCTTACCGAGCACGACAGCGCCACCGTCGCGCAAACGCGACACCAAAGTGGCATCTGCCGATGGGGGAGCGCCTAGCAGCGCGCGTGACCCTGCCGTGGTGGTTAGTCCACGGGTGTCGATGTTGTCCTTAAGAAGGACCGGGATGCCCTCTAGCGGCCCCCGGGCGTGCCCGCGCTTGCGGCGCTGGTCGCTCGCGCGTGCCTGAGCCAAGGCAGAGTCATCGACCTTCAGGACCGCGTTGACCTTCTTGTCCACGGTCCTGATCCGGTCCAGGTAGGCCTGGGTCAGCCGCACAGAGGTAAGAGCGCCTCGGTCCATCAGGCGTTGGAGTTGGGGGATCGTCGCCCGGTCGAGGTCGAACCCGAGGGACGCCGCCGCGATGGGGCCCGGGATGACCGAGACCAGCACCGAAAGGCTGAGGACCGCCAACATCTGCTTCACGCGCACCCGCGTGATTCAAACGGGGACCGCGATCTACGTCAACGGGTGCCAGTTGCCTGACCTGGGACGGTGACCGTGTGCTGGCGTGGCTGGGCAGTGCGTGTGGCTCGATGGGTGAGGTACGCGTCCGCGCTGGGGCTGGGGGTGCGGTGGGCTCGATGGGGCGCGCATCGGTGGGGCCGTGCTGGGGTTGGGAGTGCGGTGGGCTCGATGGGGCGAACTTGTTTTGCGTGGGGCCCTTACAACACCCGTGGCAGGTCCGCACAGCAGGGGCCGAAAAGACTGGCCCTGCCGCGAGGAAACGCTACGGGTGTTGTCCCCCACGCAAAACAAGTCCGCCCCATCGAGCAGTGGCAGGAGGTGGGGTTGGTGGTGGGGGGGAGGGAGGGAGGGATGAGGGAGGGATGAGGGGGAAGGGGTGAGGGCGAGGGTGGGGAGTTGCCCGTTGGGGAAACTGCCCGTTCCCCCACGGACGGCGGTTCACGGCTGTCGGCTCGGAGCACCGCGCGCGATAGTCGAGCGCAGGTCAGCACAGCCTGGGAGGCACCGTGATTCACGAGGTCGACCTGTGCCTACGGCGTCTGGTTCGGGACGACCCGCTGTTGGGCGGGGAGGTGGATGTCGCCTTCGAGGCGCCCACCAAGGACTGGGCGTCGCGCCGCAATGCGCCAACTGTCAATGTCTACCTCTACGACGTCCGTGAGGACATGCGTCGTAGACAGCGCGGTCTGCACAACGAGTACGTCAACGGTGTGGTGACTGCCCGGCACCTTCCGCCCCGGTACTTCAAGCTCTCTTACCTCGTCACGGCCTGGACCCAGCGTCCTGAGGATGAACACCGACTCCTCGCCTCCCTGCTGAGCCGGTTCTTGCGCTACGAGGCCATCCCTGCGGAACTCCTCGAAGGCACCCTCGCCGAACTGGGGCTCCCCCTTCCGATGACGGTGGCCCTGCCGCCGCCCGAGGACCGAGCTTTCGCTGACGTGTGGACGGCGCTAGGGGGTGAACTCAAGCCCTCTCTCGACATCGTGGTGTCCGCTCCCATGGAGACCGGGCGGGTGTTCCCCGCGGGCCCGCCCGCCAGCGAGGGCGTGCGCCTCAATATCGGTGGGGAGGCGGGCGACACCGTCGAGCACAACGTGCCGAGCGAGGCCACCCCTGGTCACGTGCCCGAACGGGTCGCGATGACCAGGGTCCGGAGGGGGAGTAGTGACTGACACGAGCGTCGTCCACCTATTCGACAGGTTGGCCGCATTAGAGCAACGCATCCGGGACGCCGTGGCGCTGCGTCGCGCTGGTGATCCCAACCCGGACGATCCGTTCCGAGGGCTCTACCTGTCCGAGGAAGCCATAGACGCCCTGTTCGCCGAGAGTCGCTCGCCGTTCCCGCTGCCCGGCGATCTCGACCCGTCAGGTCTGTCGGACCGCCTCACCACGCTGGTGCCTCTTAGCCCGCTGGACACCGAGCTGCTGCTTATCGCCGTGGCCCCGGACATAGACAGCCGGTTCGAGCAGTTCTATGGCTACCTCAACGACGATGTCACCCGCCGTCGCGCCAGCGTTGGGCTCGCCTTGAGACTGTGCGGTGTGCCGGAAGCCTCCGCGCCCGCAAGGGCCAGGCTCGACGCGGACGCCCCGCTCATCACTTCCGGCTTGTTGGTCGTAGATGACCGAGACCGCCCATTGCTCTCCCGCTCACTACGCGTCCCAGACCGCGTCGTGGCCCACCTGCTCGGCGACACCAGAATGGACCCCGGCATCACCGGGTTCGCGTCCCTGGCCACCGAACTCGACACACTCCCCGGCACCGACCTCCTCGCCCGTGCCTTCCTCGGCGGCGTCAGGTCCATCTACCTACGCGAGCATCCCGGATGCGGTGCTAGAGAGACCGCGGCAGCCGCACTTGGTGAAGCCGGATTCGCCGCGCTGATCGTCGACACACATCGACTCCCGCCCGACTACCCCGATGACACCGCCCGAGCCTTGCTGCGTGAAGCCTTGCTGCGCGGCGCGGGCATCATCATCGGGCCGATCGACGTCAACGGCACCCCGTTGCCACTAGGCAAGCTGTCCCACCCGGCAGTGCCAACGGTGCTGCATGGCACGTCGGTCTGGGACCCGGGCTGGAGCCTCACCCCACCCGTCCAACATGACGTCCGGCCCCTCCCAGTCGCTACCCGCACGGCCATCTGGCGGGCCTGCCTGGCCGGGAAACTGGCCCCCGACGCGGATCCGGCAGCGGTAACGGCCCACTTCGTCCTCGGCCCCGGTCAGATCCGGCACGCCGCCTACGCCGCCGAACTCGCCGCCGTCTCTTCCGGCGGACTCGTCCGCGCCGAACACCTGCGGGCGGGCGCGCGCGGTCAGAACGCCGCCGGGCTGCACCGCCTCGCCCGCCGGATCGAGCCCACCGTCGGCTGGGACGACCTCGTGCTCCCCGCCCCGGTCATGGCCGGGCTGCGCGAACTCGCCGCCCGCGCCCGCCACCGCGACCGCGTCCTCGACGAGTGGCGCATGCGCCCGGGCGGTGGCCGCGGCCGCGGCGTCACCGGGCTCATGGCGGGCGACTCCGGCACCGGCAAGACGATGTCCGCCGAGGTGATCGCCCGCGCGCTGGGCATGGACCTCTACACCGTCAACCTGGCCACCGTCGTGGACAAGTACGTCGGCGAGACCGAGAAGAACCTGGAGCGGATCTTCGCCGAGGCCGCGGGTGTCAACGGGGTGCTGCTGTTCGACGAGGCCGACGCGATCTTCGGCAAGCGCTCCGAGGTCCGCGACGCGCACGACCGCTACGCCAACATCGAGAGCGCGTACCTGTTGCAGCGCATGGAGACCTTCGAGGGCATCGCCCTGCTCTCCACCAACCTGCGCGCCAACCTCGACGAGGCGTTCACCCGCAGGCTCGACGTCGTGGTCGACTTCCCGGTCCCCGACGAGGCCCTGCGCCGCAGGCTGTGGGACCGCTGCCTGGGCACCGCCGTGCCCCGCGGCGACGACCTGGACCTCGACTTCCTCGCCGACTCCTTCGAACTCGCGGGCGGGCACATCCGCTCCGCCGCGATCACCGCCGCCTACCTCGCCGCCGACTCCGACGAGCCGGTGTCGATGGCCCGCTTGGTCGGTGCGGTCGCCCGTGAGTACCGCAAGCTCGGCAGGCTGTGCCTGGAGCGGGAATTCGGTCCCTACCACGAGATCGCGCTCATCGTCTGACCCGCGGCGGGCCCCCCGGGCGCCCGCCGCGCCCACCCGCCGTGCCCGCCCCGCCACCCGGCCCGTCCCCTTCGGAGTGTGCTCGGCTGCCTCTTCGGGCAACCGGAGTTACCCCCCGACGCCGCCACAGGGCCCTGGGAGCGGGGTGGGCCGCACGACCAGTATCGGTTCTGTCAGCGGTCGACTCCCTTGGAGGCAGATCATGCCCAATTACCTCTCCCCGGGTGTGTACGTGGAGGAGGTGGAGTCGGGGTCTCGGCCGATCGAGGGAGTCGGGACCGCGGTCGCCGCCTTCGTCGGGCTCGCCGAGCGCGGGCCCTACGACGAGCCGACACTGGTCACCAACTGGGGGCAGTTCACCCAGGTGTTCGGCGGCTTCCTGGAAGGCGGGTACCTCGCCCAAGCCGTTTTCGGCTACTTCCTCAACGGCGGCAGCACGGCTTACGTCGTGCGCGTCGGGTCCGGCAACGGGAACGGCAACGGTGACGGCGCCCCGCCACCGGCCCAGGCCGTGCTGGGCAACTACCGGGTCGCGGCCAAGCAGCTGCCCGCGGGCAAGGCCGACGAGATCACCGTCGAGGTCACCCACCCCACCGAGGAGAACGCGCCGGAGGACCGGTTCACCCTCGTGGTCAAGCAGGGTGGGAAGGTCGTCGAGACGCACACCGCGACCACCAAGCGCGGCAAGGAGAACGTGGTCACCGTCGTCAGGGAGAAGTCCTCGCTGATCACCGTCGAGGAGGTCACCGGCGGCGCGCTCGTCAAGCCCGACAAGACAACCGCGGTCCTGGCCGAGCCGACCGCCGGTCCGCCGTCGGCCATCCGGGCCGAGGACATCGTCGGCGACGTCGCCGACCGCACCGGCTTCGGCGGGCTGGAGATCGTCGAGGAGGTCACCATGGTGGCCGTCCCGGACCTGATGGGCCTCTACGAGCGCGAGCTGATCGACCTCGAGGGCGTGCAGGCGGTGCAGACCGCGATGATCGCGCACGCCGAGCTGATGGGCGACCGGATGGCCATCCTGGACTCCCCGCCCGGGCTGACCCCGCAGGCGGTCAAGCAGTGGCGCGAGGAGGTCAACTACGACACCCGCTACGGCGCCCTGTACTACCCGTGGATCAAGGTCGCCGACCCCGCTGGCGAGGGCACCGTGTTCGTCCCGCCGAGCGGGCACCTGGCGGGCGTGTGGGCCCGCAACGACGGCACCCGCGGTGTGCACAAGGCCCCGGCCAACGAGGTCGTGCGCGGCGTGCTGCAGCTGCAGAGCGGGGTCACCCAGGCCGAGCAGGCGCTGCTCAACCCGATCGGCGTCAACGTGCTGCGCTCGTTCACCGGCCGCGGCATCCGGGTCTGGGGCGCGCGCACCCTCACCAGCGACACCGACTGGCGCTACCTCAACGTGCGGCGGCTGTTCAACTACCTCGAGGAGTCCATCCTCAACGGCACCCAGTGGGTGGTGTTCGAGCCCAACGACGAGGCGCTGTGGGCCCGGATCCGGCGCACCATCAGCGCGTTCCTGGTCAACGAGTGGCGCAAGGGCGCGCTGTTCGGCAACACCCCGGACGAGGCGTTCTACGTCAAGTGCGACCTGGAGACCAACCCGGCCGAGAGCATCGACGCGGGCCACGTGGTGTGCGAGATCGGGGTCGCGCCGGTCAAACCCGCCGAGTTCGTGGTGTTCCGGCTCGCCCAGCTCTCCGGCGGCACCAGCCTGGTCAACGAGTAATCCCGAAGGGTGACAGCAGATGGCACTCCCCGATCTCGACACCTCCGTCGGCCACTCCTTCGGCCTTGAGGTCGACGGCATCCAGATCAAGAGCATCAACGAGGTCAGCGGCCTGAAGATGGAACAGGACGTGATCGAGCTCAAGCAGAACACCGCCGACGGCAAGTACGTCATCAAGAAGCTGCCCGGGCGGCCCAAGGCGGGCGAGGTCACCCTCACCCGCGGCCTCACCGGCGACACCAGCTTCGAGAAGTGGGTCAAGGACGCCCACTTCGGCAAGATGGCCGACGCGCGCAAGGGCGGGGCGATCATCGTCTACGACTACGAGGGCCAGCCGATCAAGCGCTACAAGCTGACCAACGCCTGGCCCAAGACGCTGGAGATCGGCTCGCTCAAGGCGGGCGACACCAGCGTGCTCACCGAGAAGCTCGTCATCACCTACGAGCAGATGGAAGTCGAGTAACCGTGCGCCGATCGATGACCGGTGTCGGGGTCCAGGACCCGCCGCGGCCCAGCGAGCCGCGGCGGGAGCTGCGCACCGAGTTCGCCTTCGAACTGCCCCGCGGCTACGTCGACGACAACGGCGTCGCCCACCACAGCGGGACCATGCGGCTGGCCACCGCCCGCGACGAGCTCGTCCCGCTGCGCGACGACCGGGTCCGGGAGAACCCCGCCTACCTGACCGTGGTGCTGCTGGCCAGGGTGGTCACCCGCATCGGCGAGGTCACCGACGTGCACGCCGGGGTCATCGAGAACCTGTTCGCCGCCGACCTGGCGTTCCTGCAGGAGCTCTACCGGCGGGTCAACAGCGAGGGGCACACCCGCGCGGGTGTGGCGTGCCCGCAGTGCGGCCACGGCTTCGCCGTCGACCTGGCGGGCGGGACCGCCGGGGGGCGCCTGGGGGAATCGTGACGTACGCGGCAGACCGGCTGCACGAGGAGGTCGCGTACGTCGCCTACCACTTCCACTGGCCGCTGGAGGAGATCCTCGACCTCGAACACCCCGACCGGCTGCGCTACGTGGCCGAGATCGCCCGCATCAACACCAGGATCACGCAGGGACGGTGAGCAGAACCGATGTGGCCGTGGCGACGCAAGCCCGCGCCCGCAGCCACCCCGCCGGACCGGGTGGAGCGGGCGGACTGGCGCGCGCTGCCACCGATCCAGCGGGTGGTGCCCGCGCACCCCGTGGTGAACCCGGTGCAGCGCTTCAGCTCCGGGCTCACCGCGTGGCAGAACCCGTCGTTCCTGCGGCCGCTCGCGCACCGCGTCGGCGAGGCGGAGCCGGGTGGGGTGGCGGACGTGCTGACGCCGGTCGTCGAGCTCCCGCTGGCAGTGCCGCCCAAGCGCGGTAAGGACCAGGTGACGGTGTCGAGGTGGACCGAGGAGCCGACGATCTGGCTCCCGGCGGTCCCGGAACGCCCAGCCACCCAGGAACATCCGGTGGCGCAACGGGTTCAGACTGATACATCAGAACCCTCTACAGTGGATGCTCCGCTCGCGCACGAGCGGGGCTTGGCCGAGTCGCCGATCGCGCACGAGGCGCCGAGTGTGCAGCGGACGGACCTGAACGCGCCGACCGCGCACGAGGCGTTGGATGTTCGGCGGGGTGATCAGTCTGGGCCGGACTCGCCCGGTGTGTCTGCGCACGAGGTGGGGTCTGTGGTGACCGCGCCGCATGAGGTGGCGGACGTGCAGCGAGCCGCGGTGGATCTGCCGGTCGCGCAGGATGCGGTGGGCGTGCAGCGGTCAGCGGATTCGCCCGAGACTCGGGAGACGTTGGGCGCGCGTGAGTTGGCGCAACCGGTGGGTCCGCCGAGTACGCCGGAGCCGGCGGATGACCGGACTGCGGTGGATCTTCCGGTGACGGGCGAAGCGTTGGGTGTGCAGCGGTCGGAGCAGACCACGGTGGGTGCGCTAGAGCCGATCGGGGTGCAGCGGGTTGAGGCGGGGTTGCCGGTCGCCCACGATGCGGTGGGCGCGGAGCGGACCGAGGTGGATGCGCCTGTGGTGCGCGAGACGTTGGGTGTGGGGGAGTCGTCGCGGGCTGCGATCCTGCCGAGCGGGTCTGAGTCAGTTCGGGCGCAGCGAGCCGAAACGGATCTACCGGTCGCGCACGATGCGTTAGGCGTGGCACAGACTGCGGCGGGTTTGCCGAGTGTGCAACGGGTCGAGGCGGACTTGCCTGTGACGCGTGAGTCGTTGGGTGCGGAGCAGTCGGGACAGGATTTGCCTATCGCGCGTGAGACCTTGGGCGTGAGTGTTCCGGGGCCGATAGGGGTGCAGCGGGTAGAGGCGGATTCGCCTGCTGGGCGTGAGATGTTGGGTGTGGGGGAGTCGGCGCCCACGACGGAGCTGCCGGTCGTGCGCGAAGCCTTGGATCTGCCTAAGTCAGAGACGGGCCACTCGACCGATGTCGACGCGCCGGTGCTGGGTGGCGCCACTCCATTGGCGCAGCGACTCGAACTTCCGGGAATCAGCACGGTCGACCTGCCCAGCACGAGCGAGGCTCCCAGCCTCCCCACGGCCGTGCAGCGCGCTGCCGAGCCCGGGCTGGGCGAGCCGATCGCCAGGCCCGTGCCCGAACCGGACCGCCCCGTCATCGCCACTGTCCAGCGCCGCCTCGGCCTCGGCGAGCCCATCGACCCCACCAGCCCGCCTGCCCGTGCCACGACGCCCACCCCCGACCTCGCCCACCCCGACATCGAGCCGGGCGGGCAACCCACCCTCCCGAACCAGCCCGCCCTACCTGCTAGCCCCAGCCAGCCCACCCTGTCCGCCCACCCCGCTCTGCCCACTCTGTCCACTCACCCCACCCTGCCCACCCACCCCACCCTGCCCACTCACCCCGCCCCCACTGTCCAAACGCTGATCACCCAGCCAGCTCTGCCCACCAATCCCGCCTCAGCGGCTCACCCCACTCCACTCGGGCCACCCGCTCTGCCCGTCCATCCCGGCGCAGTGGTTCCGCCCGCCCACCGCGCCCAAACGTCCCTGCCCACCCCCACCATCCAGACGGTCTTGACCACTCAGACCACTTCACCCGCGCACCCCGCACCACCCGCTTCGCCTACCCACCCCGCTCTACCCGCATTGCCTACTCACCCCGCCCTGCCCGCTGTATCAACTCGCCTCACCCTGTCAACTGAGGCCGCTCTACCCACTCACGCAGGCCCGCCCGACCAGGCTGCCCGGTCCGCCGAGACGGTGCACACGGTCCAGCCCATCCTGGCCACCCAGCCGACGCCGCTCGTGTCGCGACCCGAGCAGGCCCCTGGGCAGTCGGACGTGCCCGTCCCGCTCACCTTCCCCACCCGGCCCGGCGCCCTCGACCCGGACCTGCGCGTCGTGTCCCTCTCCCGGGCCGTCGACCCCACACCCCCGGCCACCGACGCACCGACCCTCGGCCTCGCCCGAACCCCCGCGCCACCGGCGAACCCGGACCGCCTGGGACCACCCCCGCAACCACCCCCGGTCCCCGCCGTCCAGCGGAGCCACGACCCACCGGGGGAACTGCCCGCCGCGCAATCACCACTGCCGCCGCCGACACTGCCGCCGCCACTGACACCATCGCCGCGACACGCGTCGCGGCCGGTGGAGTTGGTGCCCGCTGTCCAACGGGTCGACGACCCGCCGCCGGAACCCGAGCCCGCCCCGACACCCGAGGCGGCCCCACCACCGGTGACCCAGACACCCGCCCCCGCGGCGGCTTCGACGGCGGCGCCCGCGTCCGGGGCGCCGCCGGAGGCTGTTCCGGAGGAACTGGTGCGCAAGCTGTTCGACCCGCTGCTGCGCAGGCTCAAGACCGAGCTGCGGCTCGACCGCGAACGCCGCGGTCGGGTGACCGACCGGTGGCGCTGAGCTGAGGAGGGGGCGAGATGACCAGCATCGAGGAGGCCGTCGCCGTCTGCTACGTCGTCAAGATCGACGACGAGAGCCTCGGCGCGTTCAGCAGCTGTGACGGGCTGGGCTGCGAGTTCGTGATGGAGCAACGGGAAGAGGGCGGCAACAACGGGTTCGTCTGGCAGCTGCCCACCCGCATCAAGTACGGCAACGTCAAGTTCTCCCGGCCGGTGACCGCCGACAGCGCCAAGGTCACCGCCTGGATCGCGGGCATGGCGGGCGGGATCCGGCGCAAGACCGCCACGATCGAGGCCAGGACGTTGGCGGGCAAGGTGATCGCCCGCTGGTCGCTGGTCGACGTGGTCCCGGTGCGCTGGACCGGCCCGCAGCTCTCCGCCGACTCGCCGAAGGTCGCCACCGAGACCCTGGAGTTGGCCCACCACGGTTTCCTCGGCCGGGGGGCGTGATGAGCTCACCGATCACCTTCGTCTCCGCCGGGTCGCCCGCCGCGTCCAGCTACGGCGCGGGCGCGCCACCGAACCTGCAGCGCGCCAAGCTGGCCGTGCACAAGCCCCCGCAGGGCGGCAGCACGGCCAAACCGGGCGAGTTCATGTACGACATCCCGTTCCAGTTCAACCCCAAGGAGCTCTCGCTCACCAAGAACGCCAAGTGGAAGCGCGACGAGCAGCGCAACGCCAAGAAGAGCGGCCCGCCGGAGTTCAAGGGCGCCGACCCGTGCAAGTTGGCGCTGGAGATGTTCCTCGACGCGACCGACACCATGGACGACAAGGTCGTCAAGACCGTCGAGAAGGTCTTCGCCTGTTGCGTGGCCACCGAGGAGAGCAGGCAGAGCGGCAAGGGCTCGCCGCCGTGGGTGGTGTTCAAGTGGGGCGGGATGACCGGATTCCCCGCCTACGTCGCCAGCGTCACCGCCAAGTACACCCTGTTCACCCCGGCGGGCGTTCCGGTCCGCGCCGTGTGCACGGTGAACCTGGAGGAGATCTCCGGCGAGCAGGGCGGCCAGAACCCGACCTCGGGCACCCGCGCGGTCCGCGCCACGCACACCCTGGTCGCGGGGGACACGTTGCAGTCGGTGGCGTTCCGCGCCTACGGCGATCCCCGGTTCTGGCGCGACATCGCCGAGCTCAACGACATCGACGACCCGATGGTGCTGCGCCCGGGGACCCGGCTGCGGGTGCCCGCGCTGGAGGAGATCTCCCGTGGCCAATGAGAGCTTCGCCAACTCCCTGGTCGTGACCGTCAACGGGCAACCGCTGCCCGCCGACGTCAAGGCCATGCTCGCGGTCGCCTACGTCGACGACAGCCGGAACCTGCCGGACATGTTCGTCCTGCGCTTCCGCGACCCGGGCGGCGTCGTGCTCTCGAAGGCGGGGGTCAAGGTGGGGGTCCCGGTGGAGCTGAAGGTGCAGACCGCGGACCCGGGTGGCCCGCAACCGCTGATGAGCGGCGAGGTCACCGCCGTCGGCATCGAACTCGACCGCACCGGCACCTTCACCGAGGTCCGCGGCTACGACCACGCGCACCGGCTGTTCCGCGGCAGGCGGGTGGCGGCGTACCCGGACATGACCGTCGCCGACGTGGTCCGCAAGGTGACCACCCGGGCGGGCTTGCGGGCGGGCACGATCGACGACGTCAAGGGCTACGGCGGTGCCCCGAACACCCAGTTCGGCCAGGACAACATCAGCGACTGGGAGTTCCTGTCCCGCCTCGCCGACGCCGTCGGGGCGCAGATCGCCGTGGTGGACAAGAAGCTCGACTTCAAGCTGCCGGAACAGCCCTCCGGCGCGCCCGACAAGTCGGCCAAGGCCGCGACCGACCCGCTCGTGCTCGAGGCGCACCGCAACCTGCTCTCGTTGCGCGCCGGGGTGACCGCCGCCGAGCAGGTGCCCAAGGTCGAGGTCCGCGGCTGGGACGTGAAAGCCAAGCAGGCCATCACCGCCACCGAGACCCCGAAGCACGCCGGGATCGACGTGCCGGGCGCGGACCCGGTCGCGCTCGCCAACGGGTTCGCCAGCCCACCGCTGGTGGCCGCCACGACCAGGGGCACGCAGGGCGCGGCGGCGGCGATGGCCAAGGGGCTGGCCAACGAGTTCGGCAGCGCCTGCGTCGAACTCGACGGCGTCGCCAAGGGGAACCCGAAGCTGCGGGCGGGCGCGCAGGTGGCGCTGGCCAACGTGGGGGAGCCGTTCGCGGGCAAGTACACCCTCACCAACACCCGGCACCTGTTCAGCGACGAGGTCGGCTACACCACCGAGTTCTCGGTGTCCGGCAGGCAGGAGCGCTCGTTCTACGGCCTCGCCGCGGGCGGGCGCGACGGCCGGGGAGTCCACAATGGACTGGTCACCGGGGTGGTCAGCGACGTGCGGGACCCGGACAAGCTGGGGCGGGTCAAGGTCACCTTCCCGTGGTTGGCCGAGGACTACACCAGCGGTTGGGCCAGGATGACCGAGTGGGGCGCGGGCAAGGACCGCGGCGCGATGATGCTGCCCGAGGTCGGCGACGAGGTGGTCCTCGGGTTCGACCACGGCGACTTCGACGCCCCGTTCGTGCTCGGCTCGCTGCACAACGGCAAGGACACCGTCCCGAAGTTCAGCAAACCGGTGGTGGACGGGGGATCCGGGGAGATCGCGGTGCGCGGGTTCGTCTCCCGCAAGGCGCACAAGGTCGAGTTCGTCGAGGCCGACGGCATCACCATCGCCACCGGCGACGGCAAGTTCGTGCTCACCCTCGACCAGACCAAGCAGGTCATCGAGATCACCAGCGGCAAGGAGATCTCGGTCAAGGCCACCAACGGCATCAAGGTCGACGCCGGGCAGGGCCCGCTGGAGCTCAAGGGCCAGACGGTGGCGGTCAAGGCCGTCGGCGCGTTCACCGCCGAGGGCTCCACCGCCGCGGTCAAGGGCCAGGGCCAGGCCGAGCTCAGCGCGAGCGGCCCGGTGACCGTCAAGGGCGCCATCGTGAAGATCAACTGATGTCCGGCTGCGGGAAGGGGAGTGGCATGCCGCCAGCGGCGAGGGTCGGCGACCCGACCGGGCACCCGGGCACCATCACCGGGCCCGGGGTGCCGACCGTGCTCATCGGCGGCAAACCCGCGGCCACGGTGGGCGACCTGCACGCCTGCTCGTTCCCGCCGCCGCCCCCGCACCCGCCGACCCCGATCCTGCCGCCCGGGTGCCCGACGGTGCTCATCGGCGGCAAACCCGCCGCGCGGCTCGGCGACCTGTCCGGCTGCGGCGCCCCGATCATCCTGGGCTGCCCGACCGTCCTCATTGGAGGCTGACGTGGAGTTCATCGGCAGGGGCTGGGCGTTCCCGGTGCGCACCGACGCCACCGGGTCGGTCGCGCTGGTCGGCGGTGACCGCGAGATCGTGGAGAGCATCCGGCTGATCCTGGGCACCTCGCCGGGGGAGCGGCCGATGCGCCCGGAGTTCGGCTGCGCCATCCACGACCTGGTGTTCGCCCCCGCGGACGCCGCCACCGCCGGGCAACTCGCCTACGAGGTGCGGGTCGCGCTGGAGCGTTGGGAACCCCGCATCAGCCTCGACGACGTCGTGGTCGGGTTCGACGCGGTCGACGAGGGCATGCTGCTCATCGACATCCGCTACTCGCTGCGCGACCGCAACGACCCGCGCAACCTGGTCTTCCCGTTCTACGTCATCCCCAGCCACGAACCGACGCCGCTGCCCGGTGACCGGCCGGTCATCGAGGCCGCGGGCGCCCGGGAGGGTCTCTGATGGGCATCCCGATCCCGAACCTGGACGACCGCCGCTTCCAGGACCTCGTCGACGAGGCCAAGCGCCGGGTGCAGCAGCGCTGCCCGGAGTGGTCCGACCACAACGTCTCCGACCCCGGCGTCACCCTGATCGAGACCTTCGCGTTCATGGTCGACCAGCTGATCTACCGGGTGAACCGGATCCCGGAGCGGGCCTACCTGCGCTTCCTCGACCTCATCGGGGTCACCCTGTTCCCGCCTGCCGCCGCCCGGGTGCCCGCGACGTTCCGGCTGTCCGCGCCGCAGGAGAACCCGGTGTTCGTGCAGGCGGGCAGCCAGGTCGTCACCCAGCGCACCGAGGTGTCCGACCCGGTGGTGTTCACCCTGGAGCGCACCCTGCAGATCCGGCCGTGCGAGTGGACCCACCTGGCCACCTCCTCCGGTGGCCGCCCGCCGGTCGACCGCACCGACGACGTCGTCGACGGCCGCGCCCCCGCGCTCTTCGGCGCCCAGCCCGAGCCGGACGACACCGTCTACATCGGATTGTCCGACGCGGTGCCCGGCGGGTTGGTGCTGCTGCGGATGGAGTGCCAGGTCGAGGGCGTCGGCATCGACCCGCGCGACCCGCCGCTGGCCTGGGAGGCGTGGGACGGGCAGCGGTGGGCCACCTGCGAGGTGGCGCACGACACCACCGGCGGCTTCAACACCGCGGGCGACGTCGAGCTGCACCTGCCCGAGGAGCACGAGGCGTCCGTCGTCGGCGTGCACCGCGCGGGCTGGATCCGCTGCCGTGCCACGGCTCCCGAACCGGGCCAGGCGTTCTACCAGGCGTCGCCGACGCTGCGGGCCATCACCGCGGCCACCGTCGGCGCGACCGGGACCGCGGTGCACGCCGAGGTCGTGCGCGACGAGGTGGTCGGGGTGTCCGAAGGCGTGCCGGGGCAGCGCTTCGAACTGCTGCGCCGCCCGGTCGTGGCCGGTGAGCCGCTGGTGCTCGAGGTCGGCGCCGACGAGGGCTGGCAGGAGTGGACCGAGGTCGCCTCGTTCGCCGACTCCGGCCCCGACGACCGGCACTTCGCCCTGGACCGGGTCGCGGGCGAGGTCGTGTTCGGCCCCGCGATCCGCCAGCCGGACGGCGCTTTCCGCTACTACGGCGCGGTCCCGGCCAAGGCGGCCGCCCTGCGCGTGCCCCGCTACCGCACCGGCGGCGGCCGCGGCGGCAACGTCGCCCGCGGCATGCTGGCCGTGCTGCGCGACCCGGTGCCGTTCGTCAGCGGGGTCACCAACCACCGGCCCGCCACCGGCGGAGTGGACGGCGAGACCGTCGACGACGCCGCCATCCGCGGCCCGCTGACCCTGCGCACCCTCGACCGGGCCGTCACCGCCCACGACTACGAGGAGCTGACCCGCGGCGCGTCCCCGCAGGTCGCCCGGGTCCGCTGCGCGCCGGATCCCCACAGCCCCAACGGGGTTCGCGTGCTGGTCGTGCCCACCCTCCCGAACTCCGGTGAGCTCGCCTTCGCCTCGCTGAAGCTGCCCGACCGGCTGCGCGCCGACGCCCAGCGCGCGCTGGAGTCCCGCCGCTGCCTCGGTGCCCGCGTGGTCATCGAGCCGCCGTTCTACCAGGGCGTCACCGTGGTCGCCCAGCTGCGCGCCCGGCCGAAGGTCGTCGCCGACTCGCTCGCCGCGCGCGCCACCGTCGCCCTGCACGACTACCTCAACCCCATCACCGGTGGCCCCGACGGCGCGGGCTGGCCCTTCGGCCGCCCGGTGCAGGAGGGCGAGATGTTCGCCGTCCTGCAGCAGCTGCAGGGCGTGGAGATGGTCGAGAGCGTGCTGCTGTTCGCCGCCGACCCGGTCACCGGCGCCCGCGGCGACATCGTCAAGCGGATCGACATCCCACCCGACGCCCTGGTGTTCTCCTACGGCCACCAGGTCAGAGTGACGAGGAGCTGAGGCGTGCGCACCGCGTCCGCGGACGTCCCGGTCCGCCACCCGATCGGCGAGCGGCTGCCCGCCATCTACGCCGAGAACGAGTTCACCCAGCGGTTCACCGCCGCCCTCGACGAGGTGATCGCGCCGCTGTTCGCGGTGCTGGACTCCTTCGCCGACTACTTCGACCCGGCGCTGGCCGCCCCGGACTTCCTCGACTGGCTGTCCTCCTGGGTCGCGCTGGAGGCCGACGAGGGCTGGGGCCCCCGGCAGCGCCGCGACCTGATCGGCGCCGCCGTGGCCATGCACCGCCGCCGCGGCACCGTCGACGGGCTCGCCCGCCAGGTGGAGCTGCTGACCGGCGGCGCGGTCGAGGTCACCGACACCGGCGGCTGCGTCGCCAACGCCGAGCACGGCGGCCCGCTGCCCGGCGCCGACCCGGGGCAGGTGCGGGTCCTGGTGCGCGTCGCCGACCCGGCCGCGGTCGACCCGGCCGCGGTGCGCGCCTCGGTCGCCGAATCCGTCCCGGTGCACCTGCGGGTGGCCGTCGAAGTCGTCGGCGGGGCGCCCGCCGGGAACACCAACGGGAGCGGTACATGATCGTCTGCGCCAAGTGCGGGGAGCGCTCAGCGGGCACCACCCGGTTCTGCCCCGGCTGCGGCAGCTTCCTCGACTGGTCGGGCACGCCGACCGAGCAGCGGGCCGCCGAGTCGGGGACCGCCGCGCCCGCCCCGGTCGCCGCGGTGCCCGCCCCGGCCGCCGCCACCCCGCCGGGACCCACCGGCGAGGCGACCCCGGACCCGATCGGGCCGCGGCAGTCGACCGAGGTGCTGGGCGCCCAGCAGCCCGCCGACGCCAAGCCGCTGCGGGCCAAGGCGCAGACCACCGAGCCGCGCCCGGTCGCCGAGGACGACGTGGTGTGCGTCGGCTGCCGCACCCGCAACCCGCTCACCCGCCGGATCTGCATGGGCTGCGGCCGCCCGCTCGACCAGCCCGAGGAGGTCAAGCCGCCCTGGTGGAAGCGCTGGCGCGGGGACGGCAAGCGGGCCAGGCGACCCCGCCGCCGGGGCAGCCTGGCCGCGGTGGGCCGCTGGATCCGCCGGGTGTTCCTGGCGATCCTGGCCGTCCTCGCCGTGCTGTACGCGATCATCCCCGGCTTCCGCTCCTCGGTGAACCAGGAGGTCGTCGCCGGTCGCAAGTGGGTCGAGCGCCAATTCGGCACCCAGTTGCGCCCGGTGCGCCCGGTCGGGGTCAGCGCCAACTCCGCCATCCCCGGCCACGACGCCGTGCTCGCCGCGGACAACGCGAAGAACACCTACTGGGCCGCCCCGGTCACCGGGAACCCGCCGGTGCTGGTGCTGACCTTCGACCACCCGGTCGACCTGCGCCGGGCCATCGTGCGGGTGGGCGACCCGGCCGCGTTCCAGGCGACGCACCGGCCCGCCAAGCTGCACCTGGTCTACTCGACCAACAAGACCTTCGACGTGCCGCTCGCCGACACACCCGACCCGCAGACCGTGGAGATCGGCGGCAGCGCGGGCGCCACGCAGGTCGAGGTGCACGTGGTCGACATCCACCGCTCGCTGCAGGGCACCGACGTGGCGCTCTCCGAGATCGAACTGTTCGAGCAGCCATGACCCGGTCCACGATCCGCGCCGCCGCGGCGCTGCTCGGCGCGCTGCTGCTGGGGGCGCCGGTCGTCGGACCCGGCCCGGCCGCGGCGGCCCGGCAACCCGACACGACCCACACCCCGATCACCGACCCGCCGATCACCTCGACCTACGAGCCACCCAGCACCACCCAGCCGCCCACCACGCAACCCCCGACCCAACCCCCGACGACGCAGCCCCCGACCACCCAGCCGCCCACCACGCAGCCGCCCGCCCCGGGCCCGACGACGGTCACGGTGTCGATCAGCGAGCCGAGCGAGGGTGCCGTGCTGCCGCCGGGGACGGTCACGGTGCGCGGGACGGCCGCGGTCGGGGACAGCTCGTTACCGCCGGACACCGCGCTCGTGCTGGTGGTCGACATGTCCAACAGCACCACGAACCCCTGCGCCCCGGGCAACGTCCTCACCTGCGAGATTGCCGCGGGCACGGGTCTGCTGTTCCAAGCGGCCCGCCAGGGCTCGGTCGGGTCGGTCGCCGTGGTGGCCTTCGCCGAGACCGCGGTGGCCGCGGACCTCAGCCCGCCGGTGAACGCCGACCGCAACCCCTACGACGAGTACGTCGTCCCCGGCACCGACGCCAACCACGACGAACTCCCCGACACCTCGACCGTGCTGCTGTCGCTGGACAACGCGCTGCCGACCGGCCGGGTCGGCGACTTCACCACCCGCCTGATCGGCAGCAACGGCACGCACTTCCCGAACGCGGTCATCGAGGCCAAGCGGGTCGCGGCGACCATGCCGCAGCGCAACAAGCTGATCGTGCTCATGTCCGACGGGGCCAACACCGGCGGGTCCACCGAGCAGGCGCTCGAGCCGATCACCAGCACGATCCGCTTCCACACCTTCGCCGTCGGCGCGAACGCCCAGTGCGGCTCGCCGACCGAACCGACGTCGCTGGCCTACATCGGCGCCCGCACCAACGGCGGCTGCTTCGCGGTCCCCGTCCCGGCGAACCTGCCCAACGTGCTGCCCAACCTGGTGCGCTCCTCGCTCGACGCGGTGTGGATCTCCGTGGACGGCGGGCCGCGGCGACAGGTCGTCGTCCCGGGGCTGCCGCACGACGGCCCGTACACCACCCCCTACGAGACGACGGTCGACAACCTCGCGCCGGGAACCCACCGGATCTGCGTGACCGCCACCGGCAAGGACCTGCACGGCGAGGGATCCGCCGAGCAGTGCCGCAGCATCACCGTCAACCGGCCCCCGCAGCTCAACGCGGGCGGTCCCTACCAGGGCTTCGAGGACACCGACGTCCCCGTCGTCGGCACGTTCACCGACACCGACGGGCTCAGCCAGACGACCACCTGGTCCATCAGCCCGGCGCCGGGGACCAACGACGAGGCCGAGTGCCGCTTCGCCAACCCGGCCGCGTTGCGCACGACCGTCCGATGTGATCGCTACGGCACCTACGTGTTGACCCTCAACGGTTCCGACGGCGTCAACCAGGCCGAGCCCGCCAGCACGACGCTGACCCTGCGCAACGCGGGCCCGGAGGTCGACGCGGGCGGGCCCTACACCGGCCAGGAGGACACCGCGGTCGGCATCGTGGGCACCGTGGTCGACCCGGACAGCCCCGAGCTCGACGTGACCTGGTCGGTCGAGCCGCCGACCGACACCTCCCCGGAGCCGCCCTGCACCTTCACCGACAGCACCACGCTGTCCACAATGGTCACCTGCGCCGAACCGGGCACCTACCCCCTGGTGCTCACCGTCGACGACGGCGTCAACCCGCCGGTGAGCGACCGCGCCGAGCTGACGGTCACCGCCGCCCCCGTACCGCGGGGCGCGCTGTCGGTCGGCTTGACCGTCGAACCCTCACCGGGGTACGTCGGCGGGGCGCCGGTGACCGTCACCTACACCGTGCGCAACGGCGGCCCGGTGCCGATGCCGGGGGTCCGGCTCACCGCGCCAGTCCCCAGCGGACTCGCCGCCGGGACTCCCGCGGGCTGCCCGACACCGTGCGCGCTGGGCACCCTCGCCCCCGGTCAAGTGGTGCTGGTGCAGGCCGCTTACCTCGCCACGGCCGCCGTTGACGTCCCGATCACCGCGACGGTCACCACGACCGGACCCGACACCGACCCCAACGACAACACCGCCGCGGACCGGGTCGTGGTCCGCCAACCGGTCCTGCGGGTCGACCCGACCGCCGGGCCGCAGGGCGCGGTGACCAACGCCTACGGCACCGACTTCCCACCGGACGCGACCGTGCGGCTGAGCTGGGACGTCGGCATCTCCGAGACCCCCGGCACGGTGCGGGTGCGCCAGGACGGCACCTTCACCAGCCAGGTCCTGGTGTTCCACAAGGACGCGCTCGGCCCGCGCGTGCTGGCCGCCGACCCGTCGGCGGGTGCTCCGTTCGGCCGGGTCGTCGCGGGCGGCTACGTCGTCATCACCCGTTCCCTCAAACCGGTCGTGTTCGGGGACCCCCGCTCGTTCGTCCTGCGCTGACCCCCGATCCCCCCACCCCAGCCCCAAGGAAGGAGCCCGGCCATGGGTGCCTCCGCCACGCTGTCCACCCCCACCCTGGCGGTCCAGGCAGGTCAGCAGGTCACCACCACGGTGGTCATCCGCAACGCGGGCGACGTCGTCGACCACTTCACCGTCGACGTGATCGGCCCGCCCGCGCCGTGGGCCACCGTCTCCCCGGCGGGGGTCAACCTGCTGCCGAACGAGTCGACCACGGTGACCGTCACCTTCGCCCCGCCGCGCACGGCCGACGTCACCGCGGGCACCGTGCCCTTCGGCGTCCGGGTCTTCGCCCAAGAGGACCCCGAGGGCTCGGTGATGACCGAGGGCGAACTCGACATCGCCCCGTTCGAGGCGATCAGCGCCGAGGTGGTCCCGGCCAAGGTCGAGGGCGCCTCCGGGGCGACCTTCGAGGTGGCCGTGGACAACCTCGGCAACCAGGTCGCGCCGCTGCGGCTGTCCGCGGTCGACCCCGAGGCCGAGCTGAGCTTCTCCTTCCGCCACAGCGAGGTGACCCTCGAACCCGGGACCACCGCCTACGTGCGGCTGCGGGTGAGCCCACCGCGCCGGTTCCTGCGCGGACAACCGGTGCGGCGGCCGTTCAAGGTCACCGTGACCCCCGAGTCGGGCACCCCGGTCGTCGCCGAGGGCACCTACGTGCAGCGGCAACTGCTGCCCAAGTGGGTGCTGCCCGTGCTGGCCGCGCTGCTGGTGTTCCTGCTGGCGATCATCGCCCTGTGGTTCACGGTGTTCAAGCCCGCGGTCCGCTCCGCCGCCTCCGACGCCGCGGCCCGGCAGGCGGCGGAGGTCAAGCAGGTCGCCCAAGCGGCGCAACAGGACGCGGGGGCGGCCAAGCAGCAGGCGGGTGAGGCCAAGTCCGGTTCGGACCGAGCCCTGCGCGCCCAGGGGGTCGACCCGGCCCAACCCGCCGCGTCCGACCCGGTCGCGCCGCCGAAGGTGCCCTCGACCCCGCCACCGGCCCCCACCGCGCCGTTCGACCGCCGCATCGCCGCGGACGCGCCGATCGACCCGGACGTGCGGCGCTTCCGCGAGGTCGAGTTCGTGGTGCCGCAGAACAAGGTGCTGCAGGTGACCGACCTGATCCTGCAGAACCCGCGCGCCGACGTCGGGTCCATGCGGGTGGTCCGGCGCACGCCGGACGGGCGGACGCTGATGTTCGAGTTCGGCCTCGGCAACTTCCGCGACCTCGACCACCACTGGGTCCAGCCGCTGACCTTCGCCAGCGGCGAGGCGATCATCCTCGCGGTCAGCTGCCAGAACGCGCCGGAGAAGGGCAACTGCACGCCCGCGATCTCGCTGTCGGGCCGCCTAGAGGGATGAGCCGGTGATCCCGGACCGCCTGTGCTGGTCCGGGATCACCTCCTCGGCGACCAGCAGGGCGGGGTCGAACCCCATCCCGGCGAAGTGGCCCGCGAGCTCGAGCGAGAGCACGCCGTGCAACCGGGTCCAGAACGACAGCGCCCGGTGCAGGGTCGCCGCCGTCGCGGGGTGGCCGTCGATCCAGTCGCGGTGCGCCTCGAGGTGGGCGTCGAACGGGGTTGGCGGGCCGTCGGTCCCGGCGCAGGCCTCGATCAGCACCACCATGACCTCGCGCGAGATGGCGGTGGTGTCCGCGGGCGCGTGGTAGCCGGGCACGGGCGTGCCGTAGAGCAGGAAGTACCGCTGCGGGTCCGCGCGCGCCCAGTCCCGGATCACGTGGGCCAGCTCCAGCAGGTCGGTGCCTGCCGCGGCCTGGACCGCGTCGGCCAGGCTCCGGTACCCGTCGCGGATCAACTCCGTGATCAGCTCGTCGCGACTGGCGAAGTACCGGTACAGCGCGGGCCCGCTCATCCCCACCTGCTTGGCGATCGCGTTGAGCGACAACGCCGACACCCCGGCCGTGGCGATCTGCTCCCACGCGTGCCCCTTGATGTCCGCGCGCACCTGGGCCCGATACCGCTCCCGCGAGCTCTGCGCCATCCGCCGCTCCCTTCCTTGGTTAGAGCCTATCACTCTTGCTATTGACTCTCGCTTTCCGTTGGTTATAGGTTCTAACCAAAGCGACAGAGACTAACTCGGCCGCCCGCTCGGAGGAGAGTTCCGTGACCCTTGCACTGCGCTCGGCCCTGCTCGCCATCCCGCTCATCACCGCCGGTCTACTCGGCGCCACCACCCCGGCAAGCGCCGCACCGACCCCGTTGACCTGCGGTGGCAAGGGCATCAACCCCGCCGCGAAGCTGCACCACCGAACCCAGACGTTCATCAAGGCCCCACTGGCCACGGTGTGGGACGTGCACACCAAGCTCGAGGCCTGGCCCACCTGGCAACCCGCCGTCACCACCATGAAGCGCCTCGACCCCGGCCCCCTGCGCCCGGGCTCCCGCTTCCGCTGGACCACCCCCGCACCCCCGACCCCGACCACCCCCGCCACCACCCTGGTCATCACCTCCACGGTGCACCAACTCAAGCCCCACCACTGCGTCCGCTGGTCCGGCCCCGCCATCGGCCAAGGCCTCCGCATCGACCAAGGCATCCACGTCTGGACCTTCACCCCCGTCCAAGGCGGCGTAGTCGTCCAAACCGAAGAATCCTGGACCGGCGCCCAAATCGAGGCCGACCCCGCCACCGCCATCAAATACCTGGCCCCCGGCCTCGACCTCTGGCTCGCAGACCTCAAAACCACCGCCGAATCCCGGGTCTGCCGATGACAACCACAACCCCCCGCCCGCACACACCCCTGTCCACCCACATCACCGCTTGGACCGTCCCCGCCCTGATCCTGGGCGGATTCGCTTTCCTCTCAGGCATCCCCATCGCAATCCTGCTATTCCGCAGCCGATTGCGTTGGTGGACCGGAGCTCTGGGGCTCGCTTACGCGGTCGCCATGGCACTCTGGCTGCTCGGCCCTAGTACCGAGCCAAGTCTCTCGAAGTACCTAAGCCCCCTAGCCACGATCTCCTTCGCTGCTCTTGCCGCCCTCGTAGCCATCGCCCACCACATCCGCCGCCCTTAACCCCCACCCCTTGCGCCCTCCCGAGGCCCACCCCTTCAACAGCCCCAACGAACCCCACTAGCCCTCTGCCCCGCGATGGGGCTCGCCCCTGAACACTCGGAAGCCTCCGATGCCAACCCGGCTTCCGTCAGGTCCGCCCCAGCCCACCTGCTCAGCCCCTGGACACTCGGACCCAGCGGTGCCATCCCAGCCCCCGTCAGGTCCGCCCCGACCCACCTGCTCAGCGCCTGGACACTCGGAACGGCCGGTGCCATCCCAGCCCGCTCTCGTCAGCCCACCTTCCCAGCGCGTGGACAGTCGGAGTCGCTGGTGCCAGGTGCTCGATGGGGTGGATCTGTTTTGTGTGGGGGGACGGCACCCGTAGCGTTTCCGCGCGGCAGGGCCTGCTTTTGGGCCCCTGCTTTGCGGTTCTGCGTCGGGTGTTGTAGGGGCCCCGCGCAAAACAGGTCCACCGCATCGAGCAGAGCTCGGAAGTCGCGGATCGGGCCCGAGGTTGCCGCTAGGCAACGAGGCGTCCGATCCGGTGGCCGAGGTCGCCGCCAGGCGACGAGGCCGACCCCGAAGCCACCGAATCCCCAGCCCGGGCATGCGTCAAGATCAACCTGATCGAAAGCCCCCAAATACACAGCCTACCGAGCAGCACCGACACAACGGCAGCAACGAACGTCAGCCTGTGGACAGCCAAGCACGTTGTGGACAACCAACGTGGACAACCAACGTGGACAACCAACGTGGCGAGCTGCCGTGTCGCGGCCGAAGTGCGACCGACGATGTCGGCGGTGTCGGCGAAGGGCAAGTCGAACATGTCGTGCAGCACGAACGCCACCCGCTCAGCAGGCGCGAGCCGTTCCACCACCACCAGCCCGACCGCCTCGGCGAGCACCATCTCCTGTTCGGGATCCAGATCAGCGGGGAACTCCTTGTGCCCACAAAGGTCAAGCGACCCGGTCGCCATCTCGCGGCCGGGTCGTTGACAGCTTGGTAGCGGCCGGGCCCCCGCCGCAGGGATCCCACCCAATGCCCACAGCCAGGACCCCACAATCAGGCCACGGTCAAAAGGCGACCAGGCCTCAACAACCACCACCCACCGAGATCAGATCAGCCCCTCCCGCAACGCGAACGCCACCGCGTGCGCCCGGTTCCGCAGCTGGAACCGGCTCGTGATGTCGTGCAGGATCCCCTTCACTGTCCGCTGGGAGTAGCACAGTTGCTCCGCGATCTCCCGCGTCTCCATCCCCTCCGCCACCATCCGCAGCACCTCGGCCTCCCGCGCCGACACCCCCGCCAGATCCCACCCCCGCGGGTTCAGCACCTGCCGTTGCAGTCGGGACACCCGGTCCAGCAGTCGCGCCAGCAGGTCCGGCGGCAGTGTCCCGTCGCCAGCGGCGGTCGCCTCGATCAAGCGCACCAGGGTCTCCGGGGTCGCTTCCGCCCGTCGGATCACCGCGGCGACGCCGATGCCGACGGCTTCCAGGAGTTGGGAGTTGTCGATCTCCCCGGCCACCAGCACGACCCGGCGGCGGCCCTGGACCTGCAGGCGGCGGAACAGCGCCTGGGTCGAGTTGTCCCAGGTCTCGGCGACCACGAGCGCGACGGAGCGGTCGGTGGGGTCGTTGGCGGGGATGGTGTCCTCGGCCGTCAGCCGGATCTCCGCGCGGGTGCGCAGCGCGGCGTCCACGCCCGCTCGGGTGATGACATCCATGGCGTGCAGCACGACCGGGATCGGATCAGTGATCATCGGGAGCTCCCCCCTGGGATGTGTCCATTAGCACATATCCTCCCGCCCGGCCGGATGGGCGAGAAGCAACCGCCTGTCCCCATTCGTCCCGATCGCCGGGTGCTGGTCCCACCCCGGTCCCACGGGCGGCAGGGACAGCCGCGCGGTCATCGCTGATCGCCCGCACGGGCGTCACCGCAGACCCGCCGCGCGGCCCCGGCGGATGGCCTCGCCGCGGTCGGCGACCTCGAGCTTGCGGAAGATGTGGGTGATGTGGTTGCGCACCGTCTTCGGGCTCACCACCAGGCGCCTGGCGATGGCGGCGTTGCCCTCGCCGCGCACGATCATGACGAGCACCTCGCGCTCGCGGCCGGTGAGCCCGCCCAGGTCGCCAGCCGGGGCGGGCGCGGCGGCGAACAGGGCGCGCACCTGGGTGGCCACCGGGTTGCCGAAGATCATCTCCCCGTCGGCGACCGCCTGGATGGCGCGCACGATCTCGTCCTGGCCCGCGGTCTTGAGCAGGTAGCCGCCCGCCCCGGCGCGCACCGCGGCGAACACCGTCTCGGCCGCGTCGTCCATGGTGAGCACCAGGACCGCGACCTCGGGGTGCGCCCGGGTGATCCGCTCGGTCGCGGTCAACCCGTCCAGGTCCGGCATGTGCAGGTCCATCACCACCACGTCCGGGCGCAGCGCCCCGGCGGCGGTCACCGCGGCGTGGCCGCTGTCGGCCTCGCCGACCACCGCCACCCCGGGCACGGTCTCCAGCAGCGCGCCGAGTCCGAGTCGGAACGTGGCGTGGTCGTCGACGATCAGGACTCGGCGCGGTCGCGGCACGGCGGCGCTCAGCCCGCGCCGAGCGGGAAGGTCGCCACCACCCTGGTCCCGACCGGGACACCCGGCTCGATCGACCACCGGCCACCGAGTTCGGTGACCCGCGTGCGC
Source organism: Actinokineospora diospyrosa (assembly GCF_024171925.1). GTDB lineage: Bacteria > Actinomycetota > Actinomycetes > Mycobacteriales > Pseudonocardiaceae > Actinokineospora > Actinokineospora diospyrosa. The sequence goes on from NZ_JAMTCO010000009.1 coordinate 368,472, forward strand.
ATCGAGCGCAACCCCACCCCGCACCACGGGTCCGCGTCCCGCCAGGGCACCCCGACGCCGTCGTCGACAACCTCCACGTTCAGCTCACCGTCCAACTCGCCGTCGTTGTGGATGAGCACCACGCAGGTGCGCGCCCGGGAGTGGCGGGCCATGTTGCTCAACGCCTCGCACACCACGCGGTAGGTGGCCACCTGCACCGGCAGCGTCAACACCGCGAGATCGCCGCGGGCGCGCACATCGATGCTCAGCGGGCTGCCCGCGCCGGACACGTGCCCGCTCAACGCCACCGCGTGCCGCTTGATCGCCTCGACCAGACCCACCTGGTCGAGCACGTTCGGCGTGCCGCCGTCGGTGAGCCTGCGCATGTCGCAGATCGCGCCGTGCAGCTCGTCCTCGAGTTGGGCGAGCAGCCGCGCGGCCGACTCGGCGTCGCGGCCGACCAGGTTCCTGGCCGCCCGCAGGCCGAACGCCATCCCGGTGAGCGCGGGCCCGATCGCGTCGTGCAGCTCCCGCAGCAGCCGCGCGCCGTCGGTGCCGTCGTCCCCGGCCACCGCAGAAACCGCCTTGTTGCGACGCATGTCCCCTCCGCAACACCCTTATCGGCGACCGTACGGCCCGCGTTTCCACGACACGGGCACCTGGCCGGTTCATAGCCCGTTCGTAGCAAGCCGACCGCACCCACCCGGGGAACACGCGCACGGACGGCTCAATCCGACGATCATGATAGGGCCATTGGGGCGGCCATGTCCGCTGATTCCGCGCCCGGTCCATCCCGGTTTTCCTTGCGCCAGGGGCAATCCGGATTGCCCGAACGGGTGAACGCCGGGTCGTTGCCGGTCGCCGCGACCGCCCGGCAGGCTCGACGGCGAGCCCCGCCGCAGGCGAACCACGCCCGCGCGGCGCCCACACGGTCGAGAACGCTGGGGAGGGCAGGCGAGCAGATGCGCGAGCACGAGCACGACCTCGAGGCCGAACACCGCCCGGCGGCCGACCGCGGCCACGACGGCGAGGACCGCGCGCTGCTGGGCAAGGCGGCCGCGGCCGGTCGCCCCGACGTGCTCGGCGCGCCGGGACTGCTTGGCCTGCAACGCGCCGTCGGTAACGCGGGCGTCGGCGCCTTGGTGGAGGAGGAGCGCTCACCGGTGCACTCGGTCATCGGCTCCGGCGGCAGCCCGCTCGACGCCGGGACCCGCGCGGAGATGGAGGGCCGCTTCGGCGGCCAGGACTTCTCCGCGGTGCGCGTGCACACCGGCGGCGCGGCCACCGAGTCCGCGCGCTCGGTCAACGCACAGGCCTACACCGTCGGGTCCGACATCGTCTTCTCCGAGAGCCGCTACGACCCCGGTTCGGCCGAGGGCAAGCACATGCTGGCCCACGAGCTGACCCATGTGGTCCAACAGCGCTCCGGCCCGGTCGACGGGACCGAGGCGGGCGGCGGCGTGAAGGTCAGCGACCCGGGGGACCGGTTCGAGCGCGAGGCCGTCGCCAACGCCGACCGGGTGATGTCCGGCCCGGATCCGCACGCCCCGGTGCAACGACACGCAGGCGACGACACAGCCCACACAGCCCACACAGAGCACGCGGACCACACAGACCACGCCGATGACGCGCGGCAGCAGCAGGACGACGGGTCCGGCGCCGCGCTGCAACGGGCCGAGGAACCCGCGCCCGAGGAGGAAGAGGAAGAGGCACCCGCCGCGCAGACCTTCGTCCAACGGCAGGAGAGCGGCGAGGACTTCGCCGAGGAGGAGTGAGCGGGCGTGAAGGCGCCCGCTGAGCAGAGCGAGCCCGAGTCCCGCCGCCCCAGCGCCCTCGACCGGGGCACGCAACCCCGCTTGACGCAGCCAACACAGCCAACACAGTCGACACAGCCCGCCCAGGCCGCCCGGCTGCCCGCGGCGCGGCTGTCGGCGGTCTCCGCCCGGCGGCTGCAGCGCTCGGTCGGCAACCGCGCGGCGTCCAAGGTGCTCGGTCGACCCGCGGTGCAGCGGCTGGAGTCCGCGCCGGAGGCGGCCCCGCGCCCGCCCGCCGAGGCCGACCCGAGGTTCGCCTCGGTCGAGGCCGAGGTCCGCGGCAAGCAGAAGCAGGTCGCCGCGCACCCGCCCGCCACCGCCGAGGCCGCCGCGTCCCAGGCCGCCGCCGTCGCGCCGCCGGACGACAAACTGGCGCAGGGCAAGGCCGCCAACGCGGAGAAGATGAACGCGGCCAAGCCGGGGGAGTTCGACAAGGCCGCGTTCGTGCGCGCGGTCGAGCAGGCGATCGCCGCCCAGGCGCCCAAGAACCTCGACGACGCGGACAAGTTCGGCGAGTCCGGGAAGGCCGACGCGGTCAAGGGGCAGGTCCAGGGGCAGGTCGGTCAGGGCAAGGCGGCCTCGGCGGGTCCGATCGAGACGGCCACGAACGCGCCGCCCGACACCGCGGCGGCCGTGGACAAGCCGGTGACCCCGCTGGCCCCGGACCGCCCACCCGGCGCGCCCGCGCCACCGGACGCGGCGAAAGCGGTGCCGGAGAAGGCACCCGCGTCCGCGACGGACTTCTCCGCGGGCCCCAAGCAGGTCGACGGCGAGATGGCCGCCGCGCAGGTCACCGAGGACCAGCTCGCCAAGTCCAACGAGCCGGAGTTCACCGGGGCCTTGGCGGACAAGAAGGAGAACGAGCAGCACGCCGCGACCGCGCCGGGCAAGATCCGCGGCGCCGAGGCGGAGACGCTGGGCGCGGCCAAGGCCGGGGCCGCGCAGCAGGGCGCGGCGGCGATGGCCGGGTTGGCCGGTGCGCGTCAGGCCGCCGGGGGCCAGGTCACCGCGGAGAAGCAGGGCACCAAGAGCAAGGACGAGGCGCGGCGCGCACAGGTGACCGCGACCCTGCAGAAGGTGTTCGACGCGACCAAGACCGACGTCGAGGCGATCCTGTCCGGCCTGGACAAGAAGGTGGACGACGCGTTCACCGCGGGGGAGAAGGCCGCGCGCGACGCCTTCACCGCCGAGCACAAGCAGAAGATGGACGCGTTCAAGGACAAGCGGTACTCGGGCTTCACGGGGAAGCTGAAGTGGGTCAAGGACAAGTTCGCCGGACTGCCCGAGGAGGCGAACCAGATCTTCGTGTCCGCGCGGCAGGGCTACGTGACCCGGATGCGCGGGGTCATCTCCTCGGTCGCCGACACCATCGGCGGTGAGCTGAACCGGGCCAAGGCGCGCATCGCGACCGGTCGCGAGCAACTGCAGGCCGAGGTCCGCAAACTACCGGCGGATCTGCAGGCCCTGGGCAAGCAGGCCGCGGGGGACCTGGCCGGGAAGTTCGACGAGCTGACCGAGTCGGTCGACGCCAAGGGCACCGAACTGGTGCAGACCCTGGCGACGAAGTACAACGAGGCGCTCAAGTCCGTGGACGCGGAGATCGACGCGGAGAAGGAGAAGAACAAGGGCCTCGTCGCCAAGGCGGTCGGCGCGATCAAGGGTGTCATCGACACGATCCTCAAGCTCAAGGACCTCCTGCTCGGGATGCTCGCCAAGGCCGCGGCCGCGGTGATGGGGATCCTGCGCGACCCGATCGGCTTCCTCGGCAACCTGGTCTCCGCGGTCGGTGCCGGGCTGCGGGCGTTCCTCGGCAACATCGGCGAACACCTGAAGAAGGGCCTCGTCCGCTGGCTGCTGGGCGCGATGGCCGGGGCCGGGTTGCAGTTGCCCGCCAAGTTCGACCTGCGCGGCGTCATCATGATGATCGGCTCGCTGCTCGGCCTGACCTGGGCCGCCATCCGCGGCCGGATCCTCTCCCGCGGCGTCCCCGAACCCGCCATGGCCGCCGCCGAGGGCGCCGTCCCGGTCGCCCAGAAGCTCAAGGCCGAGGGCGTCGGCGGCATCTGGGAGACGATCAAGGAGAAGGCGGGCGACCTCAAGGCCGGGCTGTTCGGCAAGATCGCCACCTACCTCATCCCCACCATCCTCATCGCCGGTGTCACCACCCTCGTCTCGATGCTCAACCCCGCCTCGGCGTTCATCCGCGCGGTCAAGATGATCATCGACATCGTGACCTTCATCGTCACCCAAGGCGCCCAGATCATCGAGTTCGTCAACGCCGTCCTGGACGCCATAGTCGCCATCGCAGGCGGCGGCGCAGGCGGCGTCCCCGCCCTGATCGAGAACGCCCTCGCCCTCTCCATCCCCGTCCTCATCGGCGCCCTCGCCGCCATCCTCAACATCAGCGGCATCGCCGACAAGGTCAAGAAGATCATCCAATCCCTGTCCAAACCCGTCATGAAGGTCGTCGACTGGGTGGTCGACAAGATCGCCGGGGTAGCCAAGAAGCTCTGGGCCAAGCTCAAGGGCGCGGGCAAGAAGGTCAAGGACCGCTTCAGCAGACCGGCGGGTGCAGCGGGCACGCAGGCGCCCGATGGGCAGCGCCGAGCGATCGCCGAGGCCAACCAGATGCTGAGTAGGCGCCCTTCGCACGCGGACGCGACCTCTCGCCTGCCCGCGATCGCCAACCGGCACCACGTCCCGCTGCGATTGGTCGTGGAGACCCGTGCGCCGGATAGCGAGCGCGTCCACGTACAGACCATGTCCACCGAGTCCCACGACTTGCCCGCCCGTGATGAGAGGCTGGTCAACCTCGACGGTCTCATCGGCAAGGCCCGCGTCGACGGCCTCTGCGCCACCCTCGGCGAACCGGAGGTCCTCAAGCTCATCGACGCCATCAAGATCTACGGCGTTCAGAAGGTGGTGACGGGCTTGTCCGATAGTGCGGTGGCGAGCCTGCTCGGCCAGTTGGACGCCGCGCTGCTGCCGAAGATCTTCACCGGTAGGCAGACCTCGACCGGCCCCGCATTCGCCGATCTCATCGCCCAGTTCGGTGCCGCGGACGTCAACCTGCTCGCCGCCGCGCTGGGCGGCAAGCTCGCGCTGATCACCGCGTGGGACATGTTCCACTTCGATGCGCGCCACCAGGGTGACCTGGACGCGGGCAAGGGCGCTGTGGCCAGAAGCCTGCCCGCGCTGCTCGGCAAGACGGTCGCCGAGGTCCGCGCCATCCTGCTCGCCAGGGGCATGGCCCTGGTCGGGACCCGGCCCGACCACGAGATGTACAGCCACCCGGACCACTCGGTGGTGCGGATCAAGACCGGCCCGGCCGCGCACGGACCGTTCACCCCGTTCAACCACGTCGTCCTGGAGGTCACCAAGACCGCGGGTGACGTCAGCACCGACGCGGTGTTCGCCAAGGTCGTCGAGGGCGGCCAAGCGGTGCCCCAGGGCACGAAGGACTCGAAGGAGAAGCTCAGGCAGTGGTTCAAGGCCCGGTGCGGCAGGTTCCCCGACCTGCCCGAACTCGCTGCCATGATGGGCATGTGGGGTAAAGTCGGGCACATTCGGCTCCAGTAGCCCGAAGCGAGGTTCGAGTGCACTTCGACTACGACTTGGTGCCTGCGGTGGAGTTCACTTCGCAGGTGTTGGCCGACATGGCCGACCGCCTCGCCGACGAGGTGACCCATGGTTGGTCCGCCGACTTCTTCACCGTCTTCTCCGACGAGGACGACAGGGCGATGTACCTGCCCTACCTGCTGGAGCACGTGGGTGAGCCGGATTGGGTCAACGGCTACGTCAAGCTCGAGCCCTCGCGCGTGGTCTTGGGTGTGGTGCACGACGACGGGATCCGCCGCAGGTTGCACGGGTTCGCAGTCTGGTGCCTGGACCGGTGGCCCGACACCGTGCTGGAGTACTTCGGCGAGCAGGTCGCGGTGGACACGCTGCTGCCCCCCGAGGACTGACGCGCGAACTCGGCCGGACATGACGGTGCCCCGGTGAGCAGGAGCTCCCCAGAGCGGCGTTCCCCTAGCCGCTATCGCTGTTCCTGTCCAAACCCGTCATGAAAGCCGTCGACTGGGTGGTCGACAAGATCGCCGGGGTAGCCAAGAAGCTCTGGGCCAAGCTCAAGGGCGCGGGCAAGAAGGTCAAGGACCGCTTCAGCGGGAAGCCCGGCAGCGCCACCGATCGGCCGCCGCAGGTGCGGTTGCGCGCCGCGGTGCGCGAGGCCACCGCGCTGATGGGGCGACCGGACGCCACCACCGAGTCGGTGACCGCCGGGCTGGGGCCGATCCGCGAGCGGCACGCGCTCGCCGCGCTGGAACTCGACAGCGGGAGCGGGCACGACCGGAAGGTCACCGCGAAGATCAACCCCCAGCTCAGCAGCGACTCGCGCAAGATCCCCTCGCCCGACGAGCTGCGGGCGATCCGGGAGCACGCCCAGCGCGTCATCCAGCTGTGGCGGATCAACGGGGTCGGCGAGGTCTTCAAGGGCGCTGGCCGGGCCAAGCGCCGCGACATCCTGCTCGACGCGGGCGGCAGGTACAACTCCTACAGCAGGCCAGGTGGCGACGAGAACGCACCGAAGATCAACACCGGTGACCTGGTCGAGGTCGCGGCCGAACCGGGTCTGCGCCGCGTCGCCGCGGCGACCGGGTCCACCCTGCTGGTCAACCCGGCGCTCTACCTGGTCGACGCCGAGGGCGCGAAGCTCGGCGGCGACCTGGGCGAGCTGGACTTCCTGCTGCTGGGCAAGGAGCACGTGCGCGTCCTCAGCGCGAAGACCAACAGCCAGCAGTTCACGCCCAGCAAGGACACCAGGTCGCTCGACCTGTTCCGCACGATCCCGGACAACCCCGCCGCGTTCGACTTCGCGTCCAACTACCGGGGGTGGGGGCCGACCGGCAACATCTCGAACAAGTCCCGCACGGTCGGCGCCGCGGTGTTCAGCAAGGGGATGAGCCCGGTCCGGATCGACCGGTTCCGGGCCTACTATCTCAACCGGGAGCAGACCAAGACGGTCAGCGTCGAGCCGCTGCACCCGAAGGGCCAGGGCGAGGGCGATCGCGGGTACACGCTGCGGATGGACTTGGCCGACCTCGTCGAGCTCTACATCCGCGAGATCGCGAAAGGGCTGTGATGGGCTTCGACAACTGGCACATCGAGCGCTACCTGCGGGTGCGCGGGTACGACCAGCCGCTGCCGTTCGGCGCGCCGCCGGTGGTGCTCGGCGAGGTCGTCACCGCCCCGGAGCCGGTGTGGCGGGCCCTCGTCGCGACCGCGACCGCGCACGGCGCGCCGCCGGTGTTCGCCGACTGGGACTTCGACCACCCGCTCTCGGCCGCTCACGCCGCTGAACTCGGGCCCGCGCTGGGGCGGGTGCGCGACGCCGTCGTCGAATCGGGGCGGTTCGCCCAACCCGAAGACCTGGACGAGACCAAACCGGTGCCCGCCAAGGATGTGCTGCTGCTGCTCGGCGCGGTGTACGACCTGCTCGCGTTCGCGGTCCGACGCGAGGCCGCCATCGAGACCTGGACGGACTGACCGTTCGACACACGCTTCTGGACGTGGCGGTGCCCCGGTGAGCAGGAGCTCACCGGGGCACCGTTGTCCTAGCCGCTATCCCTGTCTACCCGCAACTCAGAGGGTGAGGGTCCAGGAGTTGATGTAGCCGGTGTCGTTGACGTACTGGTCGGCCACCCGCAGGTTCCAGGTGCCGTTCTTGTTCTCGGAGGACAGGTTGACCGTGTAGCTGCGGTTGATGTTGTCCGCCGAGCCGCCCGCGCGGTTGTGCAGGGTGTAGGTGCTGCCGTCCGGGGCGACCAGGGTGACGACCAGGTCGCCGATGTAGGTGTGCACGATGTTCACCGCGACGGTGGCCGTGGCCGAGGCCTGGCCGGTGCAGTTGGCGACGGTCACCGGGCTGGAGACGGTCGCGTTGTCGCGGATGGTGTAGTCGGCCGAGTTGGTGACCGGGCCGCAGCTGCCGCCGGTGGTGCCGACGGTGATGGTGAACGACGCGGTGCCGGTCTTGCCCGCCGAGTCGCGGGCGCTGAGGGTGACGTTCGCGGTGGCCGCGGCGGTCGGGGTGCCGGAGATGGTGCCGGTCGAGGAGCTGATCGATAGGCCCGCGGGCAGCCCGGTGGCCGACCAGGTGTACGGCGAGGTGCCGCCGGTGGCCGAGTTGGTCAGGTTGAACGCCTGGCCGACGGTGGCGCTCTGGTTGCCCGGGTTGGCCACGGTGACGTCACCGGGGGTGCCGGTGTTGAGGAAGCTGATGTTGAGCAGTCGGTTGGGCGAGCCGGTGCCGATGCTGGTCAGCTTGTTGGCGCTGGAGTTGTTCACCAGCGCGGTCTGCACCTGCGCCGAGGTGGCGGAGGGGTTCTTGCCCAGGTAGACCGCCGCCGCGCCCGCGGTGTGCGGGGAGGCCATCGAGGTGCCGGTCATCGTGGCGGTACCGGTGTTGCTGGAGTACGACGCCGAGATGATGCTGGTGCCCGGCGCGAAGATGTCCAGGCAGGAGCCGTAGTTGCTGGTCGAGTTGCGCACGTCGGTGGAGTTCGAGTTGCCGACGTTGATGGCCTCGGGAACCCGCTGCGGGCTGTAGTAGCAGGCGTCGTCGCTGGAGTTGCCCGCCGCCTGGACCCACTGCACGCCGCTGGCAACGAGGGCCTTCACCGCGTTGTCCAGCGAGTTGTCGGTGCAGCGCTGCTGGCAGCCGATGCTGTAGTTGACGACCGCGGGCTTCACGGCGTTGTTCCGGATCCAGTTGATGCCCGCGATGATGTCGTCGTTGGCGCCCGAGCCCTGGCAGTTGAGCACCCGGACCGCGGAGATGGTGGCCTTCTTGGCCACGCCGTAGGTGGTGCCCGCCGCGGTGCCCGCGACGTGCGTGCCGTGGCCGTGGCAGTCGGTCGGGCTGCTGTCGCCGTCGACGAAGTCGTAGCCCGCGGCCATCCGGCCGGAGAACTCCTGGTGGTTGGCGTTGATGCCGGAGTCCATGATGTACACCCGCACGCCCTGGCCGGGGTTGCTCGGGTAGGTGAACGACCGGTCCAGCGGCAGGCTCGCCTGGTCGATGCGGTCGTCGCCCCAGTTGGGCGGGTTGGTCTGGGTGTCGGTCAGCTTCATCGTGGTGACCTGCTGCACGTAGGCCACGGCCGGGTCCTTGGCGACCTTCGCGGCCTCGGCGGCGCTCATCTTGGCCGAGTAGCCGTTGAGGCCCGCGTCGTAGGTGTGCCGGATCTGGCCGCCGTAGCGCTGGGTCAGCGAGGTCGCCGAGGCGCTCACCGACGCGATGCCCTGGCCCTGGGACTTGAAGGCCACGATGTAGCGGTCGGCGACGGCGTCGGCCGACCCGGCGTTGACGATGGCGACGGCGGAGTCCTGCGCGGCGAGCAGCGGGGGTGCGACCACGACGGCCGCACCGGCGACGGCGGCGACGGAGACGGCGACCACCGCGGATCTGCGCGATAGGCGAATCTTCATGTTCTTGTCGGTTCCTTCTTCAGCAGGGTCGGAGCCGAACGGTCCACATTGCCCTCACGGCGGACCGAACTCTGGGAACAGTGCAATTCCCCCAATTGGGATACAAGGCGCACTCTTTCCCTGTGAACCTTCCGCTGTGAAGGTCCTGGTGGCAGGCGTGGACGCGCCTTCACAGCGGAACGTTCACAGATCCTCACAGCCTGAGAAACAGACAATTCAATTCACTGTATTGCCTGGTGGTGGCCACATACACCGAAGTGCGGACCCCGGGTCGTTCACAAGGAGGACGCTCGCCTGCCTGCGCCATGGTTACCGTCGGTTCCGCTGCGTGACAAGGGGGAGTCGCATGGGGCGGATCGGGAGTCTCGACGTGCTGCGCGGGGTGGCCATCCTGGGCACCTTCGGCACGAACGTATGGATCTTCAGCAGTCCGGCGGGACTCGCCGCGGTGCTCGGCGGGGGAGGGCCGCTCGAATCCGGTCTGCGCGCGCTGAGCAACGGCAAGTTCCTGGCGCTGCTGTCTGTCCTGTTCGGTGTCGGCCTCGCCATCCAGCACGCGTCCGCGGTGCGCCGCGGCGCACGCTGGCCCGGCCGGTACCTGTGGCGCTGCGCTTTGCTGTTCGTCGAAGGCGCGCTGCACTACATACTGGTCTTCGAGTTCGACGTGCTCATGTTCTACGCCATCATCGCGGTCGTCTGCGCTTTCGTGGTTGGCCGCAGCGCCAAGGTGATCCGCGGCTGGATGATCGCCGCGGGCGCGCTGCACGTGACCGTGGTCGGCCTGCTCACCTTGGCGCTGTTCGGTTCCGGCCTCGACGGCGGCGGACCGACCGACACCTCGAGTTGGCGCGCGCAAGTCGCGTTCCGGGTGGACCACGTCCTGGCGCTGCGGTCCGAGGGCGTGCTCGTGCTCCCGCTCGGCGTGGTGCTGTTCCTCGCGGGGGCCCAACTGCTGCGCGCGGGCGCTCTGGAGAAGTCTGCGCGCGGCCACGGTGTCCGGCGGCGGCTGATCGGCTGGGGACTCGGCGTCGGCGTGCCGCTCAACGCCCTCACCGCTTTCGGCGGCACCGACTGGGCGCTGGTGGACCGCTACCTGTGCGCGCCGCTGGTCGCGTTCGGTCTGCTCGGCGGCATCACCGCACTGGTGCACCGACTGGGGGAGCGGACCGGCCCACTGCGACAGGGTTTGACCGCGGTGGGCCGGTGCGCCCTCTCCTGCTACATCGCGCAGAACGTGCTCGCGTCGGTCCTCTGCTACCGCTGGGGGCTCGGAATCACCGGCGGTCCACTATGGACCATCGGGTGCTTCGCCCTGGTGTCGACCACGGTGCTGATCGGCGCCTGGCTGTGGCTGCGCCGGTTCCCGCGCGGCCCGGTGGAGATGGTGTGGGACTTCGCCTACCGGGCCCCGAGCAGGCTCAGCTCACGCAGAACTCGTTGCCTTCCGGATCGGTCAGCGTGATCCAGAAGTGCGGCCCCTGCTTGCCCTCGTGCAACCGGGTCGCGCCCCGGGCGACCAGCGCCTCCACCGCGGCGGTGACGTTCTCCCGCCCGACCCACACGTCCAGGTGCACCCGGTTCTTCACCGTCTTCACCTCCGGCACCCACTGGAACAGCACGCGGCGCCGGGTCCCGGTCCTCGGGTCGTCCGGGTGCTGCACGGCCGCGCCGATCCGCCAGACCAGGACGCCGTTGTGCCGGGTGGTCTCCTCGTCGGTGGCGTACCCCTGCGCGATCATGCTCCGGATGAAGTCCTCGTCGGAGGGCTCGACGATCCAACCGAGGGTCTCGGCCCACCAGTCGGCGAGCGCGTGCGGGGTGTTGCTGTCGACGACGACCTGGAAAGCGTGTGGACTCATGCCGCCCACCCTAAATCCACTTCCGGACAGCTTCAGTCCTAAGAGGCTCAGCCCGCGGAGAGCAGCGTGTGGCTCGGCAGCACGCCGAAAGCCTCGCGGTAGTACCCGGTGAACCGCCCGGCGTTCAAGAACCCCCACCGCGCCGCGACCGCCGTGACCGTGGTCTGACCTGGGGAGGCCGCGGTGAGCTCGCTGTGCGCGTGGTCGAGCCGCACCTGCCGCAGGTAGGCCAGCGGCGTGGTGTCCAGGTGGCGGCGGAACGCCAGTTGCACGGCCCGCACGGTCACCCGCGCCGCCCCCGCGACCTCGGCCAGGGTGACCTCGCCCGCCGCGTTCTCCTCCAGGTACGCGATCGCCCGGCGCAGCGTCGGCGGGTGGGCGTCGTGCCGGTCCAGCCCGGTCGGCTCCAGCACCACGGTGCTCGGGAAGGTGCTCAACGCCGTCGCCGCGAGCAGTCGGGCCGAGGTGGACAGCACCAGCGCGGACGCCGTGTCGCCGGTGAGCACGTTCTCGACCAGGTACTCGACCGTGCGCCGCCACCGCAGGGCCGCCGCCGCGCTCACCGGCCGGAACCCGGTGAACCGCGGGCTCCCACCCGCGACCTCCCCGAACAGGTCCGGGTCGAAGGTGACCGTGCGCAGTCGCGCCCGCCACGCCCTGGCCTCGAAGCGCTCACCCGGCCGCGCGTGCACCAGCACGTCACCCGGGATCAGCCGGGCGTGGTCGTCGACCAGGGTCCGCTCGGCCAGCCCCGCGTGCAGCTCCACGATCACCGGCCCCGGCGCCTGGGCGCTGAACACCAGGTCCAGCGGCAGGTGCAGGTCGTCGACGGTGAACCGGCCGCCCTCGGCGCGCCAGTGCCGCAGCGGCCCACCGGCGATCTCGCTGACCCGCAGGTCGTGGTCGAGGCGCTCGACCAGGTACTGGTGCGCCAGGTCCAGGTCCTCGGTCTCGAACCGGGTCCTGGCCAGCGGGATCGCCGCCCCGGCCGGGTGCTGACCGCTCGCCTGCCCCGTGCTGGTCATCGCTCGCCTCCGGCCGCGCTGGTGGACGTCCGGTCCGGGCGTCGTCCCCTCCGGCTACCCCGGATCGCCCCGGTTATCCCCGATTCGCTCGATCCGACCCGCCGAGCCTGGGAGCGGGCTGTGGAACCCATGAGTTGGCTGTGCGGATGCCCCGTTCGCTCGGATGGGGGAGCCCGGTGGCCGACCCTCGGGGGGCAAGCGAACCCCACCGCGAGGCAGGAACCATGACGATCACCAGCATCTCCGGCGCGCAGAGCACCGCGACGCCCCAGCGGTCGGAGGGCACCCAGCGCTCCGACTCGATGCGCAAGGCCTTCCAGGCCGCCGCCACCGCCCTGGGCATGAGCACCGACGACCTGCGCGGCGCCCTCGGCGACGGCGAGACGCTCTCGACCCTGGCCAGGAGCAAGGGCGTCAGCGAGTCGACCCTCACCGACGCCATCACCAGCGCGGTCGGCACGACCTCGGGCGCGGAGGTCGCCCAGCGCCTGCTCGCGGGCCCCGGTGGCCACGGCGGCCCGGGTGGCCCCGGTGGTCACGGTGGCCCGCCCCCGCCGCCGCGCGACTCCCGGGTGGACAGCGCGCTCAGCGCCGTCGCCGACTCGCTGGGCATCAGCGACGAGGACCTGGAGGACGAGCTGACCTCCGGCACGTCGCTCACCGACGTCGCCGCGGCCAAGGGCATGGACGCCGCCACCCTCAAGGCCACCATCACCGACGCCATCAGCGCGGCCGACTCCACGCTGTCGGCCGACGCGGTCAGCGAGCTCGCCGACCGGATCATCCAGGGCCCGCCCGAGCCGGAGCAGGACAACACCACCGACCGCCAGGCCTTCGACCTGTCCCTGAGCTCGTACGACACCGCGACCGTCAGCTCGCAGGCGCTGGCCAGCCTGTACTCGCAGCAGTCCACCGCGGCCACCGCGGGCACCCTGTCCTGGGCCTGAGGAGGTCGTGGGCCTGCCAGGTGCGACGCACGTCATGCGCGGGGACCCCCACCGCGGACGTAGCATCGGTTCTCTACACAGAACTGAGGGAGACTCGATGGCGACCTCCAGCGCACGGGTGCTGACCGACCGGCCCGGCCGATACGCCAAGCAGTTGGCCGCGCACATGGCCCGCAAGATCGAGACCAGCTGGGACGCCGACGCCGGGGTCGGTGAGCTGCGCTTCGCCGCGGGCACCTCCAGCCTGCGCGCGGAGTCCGACGCGCTGGTGCTGGTCGTCGAGGGCGCCGAGGCCGACCTCGAGCAGTTGGAGGCCGTCGTCGGCAAGCACCTGGTCCGCTTCGGCGCGAAGGACGAGCTGGTCGTGGCCTGGACCAGGGACAGCGGCGAGCCGGGCACCCAGTGGCGCAACGACGGCGACTGAGTCACCCGGTCCGCTGACGCCGCTCAAGGCCCCCCGGTGCGGCGGTCGATGACCAGGACATGCGCAAGCTCGTCCTCCTCGCGGTCATCGCCGCCGTCACCGCCGCGTGCTCCTCGGGCACCCCGTCCGGACAGGCGACGGCCCCGACGACCACCCCGGCCGCCGCCGCACCCACCGTCGATGAGATCGGTTGTCTGACAACCGGCGGCCCGAGCACGACGGCCAACCCGGCCCCCGCTGTCCCGACCACCACGACGCAGGGCCTGCGGGCGGCGCCGAGACTGGCGGGCAGCGCGGCGGTGCTGACCGAGATCGAGCACGAGCTCAACAGCTACGAGAAGTCCGACTACCAGCACACCACCACAATCGACCCCACCGCAGGCACCTACATCGTCGACTGCTCGGGCTGGGGCAACGTCCTGCTGCGCACCGCCGCCTGCGACGCCTATGGCGACCTCGTGCGCGCTGCGAACGCGGCCAGGAAGACCACGTTCAGCACCAGCTGCGACCTCACCAAAACCCCCGTAGAACACGGCCCCTACGCCGTCGACTGGGCGACCATGCTCTCGGCACTGACCCCCGGCGCGAGCAACGGCCACTGGACCCGAGTAGCCAAAGTCCCCGACCTCGTCCCCGGCGACATCGTCACCTACGCCCTAGGCCCCGGCGCCTCCGACACCGGCCACGTCATGTTCGTCGCGGGAAAGCCCTACCAGGGCACCAACACCTCCCAATGGACCATCCCGATCGCCGACTCCACCGCCTTCCAACACGGCCCCACCGACAGCCGCAAGGGCAACCCCCGCAACGTCGACGGCAAAGGCATCGGCACCGCCGAAATAGCCCTGGTCGTTGACGGTGACACGGCCCCGACCAACCAGTTCCTCTGGTACCCAACGGCCGACCACCTCGACACCGTCCCCGCGCCGGTGCTGCTGGGCCACCTCACCTGACCCACCCGCCTCGGCAGCCTGTACGAGCTCCCTGCTCGGCGACACATGGTTGTCACAAGGTGCAGGGAGGCCCGGACAAGCCAGCAGCCCTACCCCGATCGCATTGCCCACCCCGCGCTCTTCGGAGTCGTCGGTGCCAACTGCTCGATGGGGCGGACTTGTTTTGCGTGGGGGGACGGTACCCGTAGCGTTTCCTCGCGGCAGAGCCATGCTTTTCGGCCCCTGCTTTGCGGACCTGCCACGGGTGTCGTAGGGGCCCCGCGCAAAGGAAGTCCGCCCCATCGAGCCCACCGGACCACCAGGGATCGGGCCGCGAGGTTGCCGCCAGGCAACGAGCAGGACCCTTCAACGGCGAAGCCGAACCCCGAGACCGATACGTCGGTTGGACCTCGCGTGACAGACTCGACAAACTGACCACGCGAGACAGACCAGCAGGCCGCTGCTCAGCTGGCCGGCGTGATCCCCGTGTACTCCTCAGCCAAGCTCGTCGCCGCTGCCCGTGAGGACACAATGCCGCGCAGTCGAGCTACCTGAAGCTGCGTGTCGAACTCTGACTGGCCCGGCACCACGTGCAGCGTCGTGGTCATGAAGTGGGAGAACTGCTCCGCCCGCCACACCCGTCGCAAACAGCTGTCGGAGTAGGCATCCAGCAGGTCAGCCGACCCCGTGCGGTGACGCTCGGCGAGGCTGGCGGCCAGCAAGACCACATCAGCAACAGCAAGGTTGAGCCCCTTGGCGCCGGTGGGAGGCACAATATGACCAGCGTCCCCAGCCAGGAACAGGTTGCCGTGGCGGAGAGTGGGGGCCACCCAGGCTCGCATCGGCAGGACCGATTTGGCTGTGATCGGGCCCCGGTTCGGTTGGTGGTCACCGAAGCGGCGGGCCAGTTCTGACCAGATTCGGTCGTCTGGCCACGCGGCGGGGTCTTCCCCGTTGTCGACCTGCAGGTACATCCGGCTGACCGAGGGTGAGCGCATGCTGGCCAGGGCGAACCCGCGGCGGGAGTGTGCGTACACCAGCTCGTGGTGCATCGGCGGTGCGTCGGCCAGGATGCCGAGCCAGGAGTGGGGGAAGGACAGCTCGTATCCGGTGCCGGGGACCAGTGGTCGGGTGATGCCGTGGAACCCGTCGCAGCCCACTATGTAGTCGCAGGTCAGGGTTTGGTCGCCGTAGTGGATTGTGGGGCGGCCGTCCAGATCGGACACCGCGGTGACCGGGGTGTCGAACAGCAGCGGTAGGCCGTCGGCGATCCGCAGGGCTATGAGGTCCTTGACGACCTCGGTCTGCGCGTAGATCCACACCCGGGCTCCGGTCGTGCCGAGGAAGTCGACCCGGTGGGCTGTGCCGTCGAACACGAGGTCGATGCCGTCGTGCGCGATCCCCTCCCGCTCCAGCCGGTCCGCCGCCCCGGCAGTGCGCAGGGCGTCCACAGTGGCCTGTTCCAGGATGCCCGCCCGCTGCCGCTGCTCGACGTGCGCGCGGTCGCGGCTCTCGAACACCACGGCGTCGATTCCGGCCCGGTGCAGCAACCTGCCCAGCAGCAGTCCCGCCGGTCCGGCGCCGATGATCCCGACGAGCATGCTCACCCCAGTACCCGTTGTGCGACGGCGAAAGCGGCGTTGGCGGCGGGCACGCCGCAGTAGATCGCCGACTGGAGCAGGACCTCGCCGATCTCCTCACGGGTCAGCCCGTTGCGCAGTGCCGCCCGCACGTGCATGGCGAGCTCGTCGTGGTGGCCGAGCGCGACCATCGCCATCAGCGTGATGCAGCTGCGGGTGCGCCGGTCCAGGCCGGGGCGGGTCCAGATCTCGCCCCACGCGTACCGGGTGATCAGGTCCTGGAACGCCGCGGTGAACGGGGTCGTCGCCGCGACCGCCCGGTCGACGTGCTCGTCACCCAGGACCTCGCGCCGCACCCGCATCCCCGCCGACCCGGTGTCGTCCAGGAACGCCAGCAGGGCCGCGGTCACCGCCTCCGGTCGGTCGACCCCCGCGAGGTGCGCGGCACCGCTGATCTCGGCGAGGTTCGCGTTCGGGATGCCGTCGACGAGCTCACGCGCGTGCGCGGGCGGTGTGGCCGGGTCGGCCCGGCCAGCCACGACCAGCGTGGGCGCCTGGATATCCGCCAACCGATCCCGAATGTCGAACGTGGACAGAGCGTCACAGCACGCCGCGTAACCAGCGGTGTCCACGGTGGTCAAATCCTCGACCAGTCGAGCTCCCAGCGCGGACCTCGCCGTCTCCGGGTCGGCGAACCATCGGGCCAAGGTCGGCTCCACCAGCGATGCCGTGCCCTCGGCGCGCACGAATGCCGCCCGGTCCCGCCATTGCTGCGGATCGCCGAACCGCGCCGTCGTGCACACCAGCGCCAAACACCCCACCCGCTCCGGGGCGATCAAGGCCAAAGTGGACCCAACGGCGCCACCAAGTGAGATTCCCGCGTAGTGAAACCGCTGCCACTCAAGCGAATCCGCAAGGCGCAGCACCAGGTGCGCCAAATCCTCCACAGTGGATCCGGCGGGAAGTGGCGGCGTGCCGCCGTGCCCCGGCAGCTCGAACCGTGCGACCCGGAACCGCCGCGCCAACGCGGGAATCTGCGGGTCCCACACCGCCGACGTCGTGCCCACGGACGGGCCGAGGATCAGCGGTGGACCGTCGGCGGGACCGTCCAACCGGAACGCCAGGTCAGGGGAAGTCAAAGAACACCGTCTCCCGCTCGCCCTGCAACCGGATGTCGAACCGGTACACGCCCGCGCGTTCGCGTTGTGCGAGCAGCGTACCCAGCCGACCCTCGGGCAGGTCGGGGAACTGCGCGCGCAGGCCCTCGGCGTGCTCGGGCAGGTAGATCCGGGTGTGCAGGTGGTGCAACAAGCCGCGGGCGAACACCGCGACTGCCAGGTAGGGCACCGCGCCCGGCCGGTGCGGGCCCGGCGCGACGGTGCGCACCGCCCAGTGCCCGTCGGCGTCGGTGGGCACCCGGCCGAACCCGGTGAACGCCGTGCCGTCGCGGCCGACGACCGCGCTGGTCACCTGGTCGTGTCGCAGCGAGCCGGGGGCGCCCGCGAGCGAGCCGTCCCGGTCGGCCTGCCAGATCTCGACCAGCGCGTCCGGGATCGGGCTGCCCGCGCCGTCGAGCACCAGGCCGTGCACGGTGATCGGGTCCGGCTCGCCGTCCACGGCGATGCGCGCGCCGCCGGGGAAGGGCAGCGCGTAGCCGAAGAACGGGCCGACGGTCTGCGCCGGGGTCGGTGGCAACCGGTCGGGGTCGGCGGGGGACGGGTGTGCGGGAGGGGTCATCGATCCTCGAACAGCGTGCGGGACGGTCCACCCAAGACGATGTCCCAGCGGTAGCCCAATGTCCACTCGGGCAGCGACAGCTGGTGGTCGTAGCGGGCCACCAGCCGGTCGCGCGCGGCCTGGTCGGTCACCGACCGCAGCACCGGGTCGTAGGGGAACAGCGGGTCGCCCGGGAAGTACATCTGGGTCACCATGCGCTGGGTGAACGCGGTGCCGAACAGCGAGAAGTGGATGTGCGCGGGTCGCCACGCGTTGAGGTGGTTGCGCCACGGGTAGGCGCCGGGCCGGATCGAGGTGAAGGAGTACTCACCGTCACCGTCGGTCAGGCACCGGCCGAAGCCGGTGAAGTTCGGGTCCAGCGGCGCCGGGTGCTGGTCGAGGTCGTGCGCGTAGCGGCCCGCGGCGTTGGCCTGCCAGATCTCCACCAGCTGGCCCGCCATCGGGCGCCCGGTGCGGTCGAGCACCCGGCCGGTGACGGTGATCCGCTGACCGGCTGGCTCCCCGGTCTGCCCCAGCGTGAGGTCGTTGTCCAGCGCCGACACGTCGGTCACGCCGAACACCGGCCCGGTCAGCTCCACCGCTTCCGGGTCCACGACCGGCAGCGGCGCGTGCCGGGGGTGGCGCAGCGCGCTGCTGCGGTAGGGCGGGTAGTCCCGGTTCGGGTGGTGCGGGTCGGGCGGGCCGACCCGGTCGGCGGCGGCCATCGCCGCGTCGATCTCCCGTTGGGTCGCACCGTCGCGGATCGATGTCCGCGGTGACCTGCTCATCGGCGTGGCTCCCCTCAGCGCGTGCGCAGCTCGGCGTCGGTCTTGGCGGCGACCTCGTCCTCGGTGACCCCCGGCGCGAGCTCGACGAGCTCGACGGTGCCCGTGCCGACGTCGAGGACCCCCAGGTCGGTCACCACCCGGTGCACGCAGCCGCGCCCGGTCAGCGGCAGCGAGCACCGCCGCACGATCTTGGCCGCGCCGTCCTTGGTGGTGTGCGTCATGATCACGATCACCCGGCGCGCCCCGTGCACTAGGTCCATGGCCCCGCCGATGCCGGTGACGAGCTTGCCGGGCACCGCCCAGTTGGCCAGGTCGCCGTCGGCCGACACCTGCATCGCGCCGAGCACGGCGGTGTCGATGTGCCCGCCGCGGATCATCCCGAACGACAGCGCCGAGTCGAAGTAGGCGGCGCCGGGCAGCACCGTGACGGTCTGCTTGCCCGCGTTGATCAGGTCCGGGTCGACCGCGTCCTCGGTGGGGAACGGCCCGGTGCCCAGGATCCCGTTCTCCGACTCCAGGGTGACCCGCACCCCGGGCGGCAGGTGTTCGGGGATCAGCGTGGGCAGCCCGATGCCCAGGTTCACGTACTCGCCGTCGCGCAGCTCGGCGGCGGCCCTGGCGGCCATCTCGTCGCGGGTCCAGGCCATCAGTCGGCCCGCCCGCGCACGGTGCGGAACTCGATCTTCTTGTCCGCTGCCTGCGCCGGGGTCAGCTCGACCACCCGCTGCACGAACACCCCGGGCAGGTGCACGTGGTCGGGGTCGATCTCGCCCGGCTCGACCAGCCGCTCGACCTCGGCGACGGTCACCCGGCCCGCCATCGCGGCCAGCGGGTTGAAGTTGCGGGCGGACTTGGTGAAGACCAGGTTCCCGTGCCGGTCGCCGACCGCGGCCCGCACCAGCGCGAAGTCGGTGCGGATGGCGCGCTCCAGGACGTACTCGACGTCGTCGAAGCGGCGGGTCTCCTTGGCGGGCGAGGCCAGCGCGACCGTGCCGCCGGGGCCGTAGCGCCACGGCATGCCGCCCTCGGCGACCTGGGTGCCCACACCGGCCGGGGTGAAGAACGCGGGGATGCCGTGCCCGCCGCAGCGCAGCCGCTCGGCCAGTGTGCCCTGCGGGATCAGCTCGACCTCCAACTCCCCGGCGAGGTACTGGCGGGCGAACTCGGCGTTCGCGCCGATGTAGGACCCGGTGACCCTGGCCAGGCGGCCCGCGGCCAGCAGCACGGCCAGCCCGGTGTCCATCGCGCCGCAGTTGTTGGAAACCACGTGCAGCCGGGCAACCCCGGCCTCGTGCAGCGCGTCGATCAAGGTGGTGGGCACACCGCTGAGCCCGAACCCGCCGACCGCCAGGCTCGCGCCGTCGCCGACGTCGGACACCGCCTCCTTGGCGCTGCCGATGACCTTGTCCATGCGCCGCCCGCCCGGTCGTGTTCGCCTGGTGAACTTTTCTTCACCAGTTCTCGCGTGACGAGTGTCCGGCCAGCGCGGCGGCTCTGTCAACCGGACCGGAAGCTCGTGTCCGCGCGCGTGGGCTGGTCGGTCGAGGCGACCGGGCCCGTTCAGCCGCCGGTGATCACACCTTCGGCACCGAGGCGAAGCGCTGCGTCACGTGCAGGTCCGCCTCGATCGCGGCCGCCGCGGCGCGCAGCTGGGGGAGCACCTCGGCGACGCAATCCGCCATCGTGCGGCGCTCGCTGTGCATGGCGACGTTCACCGCCGCGACCACCGCGCCCGCCCGGTCGCGCACCGGGACCGCGATCGAGCGCACCCCGATCTCGAGCTCCTCGTCCACCACCGCGTAGCCGTCGCGGCGGACCCGGTCGAGCGCGTCGACGAGCCCCACGCGGCTGGTGATGGTGTGCGGGGTGAGCTCGCGCGGCTGCACGCGGTCCAGCCGCCTGCGCAGCTCGGCGGGCGGGAGGCTGGCCAGCAGCACCCGACCCATGCCGGTCGCGTACGCCGGGAAGCGGGTGCCGAGGGTGATCTCGATGTCCATGATCCGCCGGGTCGCGGCCCGGGCCACGTACTGGATGTCCCGGTCGTCGTCGGCGGCCACCGCCAGCGAGGACGAGTCCCGCACCTGCGCGGCCAGCGCCTCCAGGTGCGGGGTGGCGATCCTGGCCAAGGTGGTCGCGGCCAGGACGGGGAACCCCAGACCCAGGACTCGCGGGGTCGGGCGGAAGAGACCTTCTTCGGCTCTTACGTAACCGAGGTGAACGAGCGTTATCAGTGCTCGCCGCGCGGTAGCTCTGGCCAGACCGGTGGCGTTGGCGACGGCGCTTAGGCCCAACTTCGGTCGGTCTGCGCCGAACACTGTCAGCACTGTTAGGCCCCTGGCGAGTGATTCGATGAATTCGCGACCTAGCTCCTGCTTGGACTCACCTGTCCACTCCGCTAGACCTACCGCGAGATCTCCCGGGTCCGCGATAGGCAGGTTGCTCGCTAGCTCGTTCTCCATTGCGGCGACCGAGGTGCGCAGGCAGGACAAGAGCCTCTCCCGCAACGACTCGGCACTGTGGCGACTGGTGTGACTGGACACGCTCGCAACGCACGCGACTGTCCCGTCCGGTCGCCGCACCGGGACGGCTAGAGCGACCAGACCGCGCTCGATGAACTGGTCGTCCAGCGCCCAGCCGCGCTCGGCCGCCATCTCGACCTGCACGGGGAAGTCGGGGATGGGGCCCTGTCGCGGGCTGACGGCGGGGAAGCCCTGGTCGTCCGGGTCCGCGGCGCGGCGGGACCGCCAGCGGTCCCAGTCCGACTCGGTCCAGCCGGTGGCGACAACGGCGCCCGCGGCGGTGCGCTCGGCGGGGAGCAGGTCGCCGATGCCGAAGGTCAACGACACGGCCCGGCGCCGGGTGGCGTGCTGGATGAACCGGACCCCATCCCCGTCGCCGACCGCGAGGGACACGGACTCGTCGAGCTCTTCGGCCAACCGGAGCACCATGACGCCAAGACGGTCAGGTAGGCCCAACGCGGCCAGGTAGGCGTTGCCGAGCTCTAGAAGCCGCGGGGCCAGGCTGACCTCGCGGCGGTCCACCCGCAGGTAGCCCATCCGGGCCAACGTCGCCACCACGCGGTCCACCGTCGAGCGGGCGAGGCCGCTGGCCCGCTGCAGCTCGCTCGGGCTGAGGGTGCCGCCCGCGTCGGTCAGCAACCGGGTCACCAGCAGGCCCCTGACCAGGGGCGCGACGGTGTCCACCGGGGTGGCGGTCTCGGGGTCGTCGGGGGTCGGTGGCATCGGCTCTCCGTAGTGGTCAGCGCTAGACCATAAACGACCTGGAACGACCCCCGGCACGTCCCGGGTGCGCTCCGGCCCAGTGTGCTCCTGCCCGGCGGCGGCGCGCTGCCCGCCGTCCGCAGTGGACCCCCTTCGACGGCCCACATGCAAGATCATCTAATGGTGGTCCACGCCGGTCCGCCGCGCATAGGGTGCGCCTCCAGGAAGGAGCACCATGCTCAAGCGACTCACCCTCACCACGGCGGCCCTGCTGGTCGCCATGGCCCTCCCCGCCACCGCCACCCCCACGGCCGAGGTCGTCTACACCACCCGCACCGCGGGCCAGGTCCTCGCGCTGACCTTCGACGACGGCCCGTCGCCGGAGTGGACCCCGCAGGTCCTGGACCTGTTGCGCGAGACCAAGACCCGCGCCGTCTTCTGCCTGGTCGGCTCCGAGGTCGTCAAGTACCCCGACCTCGTCAAGCGCATCGTCGCCGACGGCCACCCGGTGTGCAACCACACCTACGGCCACGAGAACCTGGCCACGCTCACCCCCGAGCAGGTCCGGGCCAACCTGGTGGCCACCAACGCCGCCATCCGCCAGGCCGCGGGCAACCCGAGCCTGCCCATCCCGTACTTCCGCGCCCCCTTCGGCATCTTCGGCAGCCCCATCACCGACATCGCCGCCTCCCTCTCCCACACCTCCCTGGCCTGGACCGTCGACCCCCAGGACTGGGACGGCTCCCCGGCCCCGGTCCTCGTCCAACGCCTCACCGCCCAGATCTACCCCACCGCCATCCTCCTCTCCCACGACGGCGGCGGTGACCGCTCCCCAACCGTGGCGGCCTACCGGGAACTCATCCCCCGCTGGAAAACCGCCGGCTACACGTTCGACCTCCCCGCCACCACTGGAGGTCCCTACCCACCCGCGTGCACTGCTCCAACCTGGCAGCGCAACGGGACTTACGTCGCCGGGACCCGCGTGACGCAGGACGGGAAGCTCTACCAGGCCAACTGGTGGACCCGCCTAGAACGCCCCTCCTCGGCGCCGTGGACCTGGACCAACCTCGGCCCCTGCTGATCCTTGGCACTACCCGGAGCCCGACCCCCTTCTTGGTGGTCGGGCTCCTCTCTAGTTGGCCCCCATTGCCGCCGCACCAACCCGGCCCCCAACCTCTCGCCCTGACAGCGGCGTTTGACCGCTGGCCCCCGAAGGCGCGGTGCCATCCCAACCCGGCTCACCCGAGCTGCTGGCCCCCGGTGCCTCGGTATCAACCCAACCGCTCTACTCCGACCGCTAGCCGACCCCTGACCCCCGGAAGCCGCTGGGTCCTGCCCGCCCCGCAAGATCATCTGCCGCAAGAGCCCCCGATATACAGCCTAACGAGAGGGTCCGACAGAACCAGGGCAGCGATCATGGCCTGTGGACACCAGAACACGTTGTGGACAACCGCCCGCAAGCCCCGCCCCTGGACACTCAGACCCCGAGGTGTCAACTCGACTGCCGTCAGGTCCGCCCCGACCCAGCCCCGCGCTCCTCGAAGTCGCCAGCGCCAAGCCAGCCTCCGTCAGGTCCGCCCCAACCCACAATGCCAGCAGCGAGCCACTCGGATCCGGCGGTGCCAACCCGCCCCCGTCAGGTCCCCCCAACCCACCCACCTAGCCCCTGGACACTCGGACCTAGCGGTGCCAACCTGCGCCCCGCCAGGTCCGCCCCAGCCCACTTACCCAGCGCCTGGACACTCGGACCCTGCGGTGCCAACCCAGCGCCCGTCAGGTCCGCCCCGACCCACCTTCCCAGCCCGCGCTCCTCGGAGTCGCTGGTGCCAAGCCGGCTCGATGGGGCGGACTTGTTTTGCGTAGGGGGACAACACCCGTAGCGTTTCCGCGCGGCAGGGCCTGCTTTGGGCCCCTGCTTTGCGGTTCTGCCACGGGTGTTGTGGGGGCCCCACGCAAAACAAGTTCGCCCCATCGAGCTCGTCGCATTGTCGCGGATCGGGCCCGATGTCGCCGCTAGGCGACGAGGCGTCCGATCCCGGTCGCCGAGCTCGCCGCCAGGCGACGAGGCCGACCCCCGGAGCCGAAGGCGGAGGCCCGAATCCCTTGCCCCGCACTCCCAACCCCGGCCTACGTCAAGATCAACCTGATCGAAAGCCCCCAAATACACAGCCTACCGAGACGCACCGACACAACGGCAGCACCAAGCAGCACCCTGTGGACAACCACAACCGTTGTGGACAACCACAACCGTTGTGGACAAACACAAGCGTTGTGGATAGACCACACGCCCAAGGATCACCCAGCCCCAGCCTCACACCGCGGCCCGCACGGCATCACATACTCCCCACCAGGCCCCAGCACCTGATGCAACGCCGCTCGCAACACAGGCCCCGGTTCCAACCCGTACTCATCCACCAACCGCGCCCGGATCGTGTTCAGCACGGCCACCGCCTCCGCCCGCCGCCCGCACGTTGTCAGCAACCGGCCCCAGCTCGCGTACACCGCCTCGTCCGTGGGGCGCTCCAACGCCAGTGCCGCCAGTGCGGGCACGGCGACCAGATGTCGACCCGAGTCGATTGCCGCGTCGGCCAAGCAGCAGGCTGCCGCCGTTCGGGTCATCTCCCATCCCGCTGTGGTGGGGAAATCTGCGGCGACCGGGTGAGTGTCGAGCACCGGTCCCCGCCACAAGGCCAGTGCCGCGGCGAGGTTGCGCATCCGGGTCCCCAACGACGCGCCGGGGTCCAATCCCAGTGCCGCCAAGCTTTCGAACCGGCCCGCGTCCAGCGTCCACGGTCCCAGGTCCAACCGGTACGAGTCGTTGTCGCGGCCGATCCGCGCGCCCGGGAACTCCGAGCGCAGCCACCCCCGCAGCCGCGAGATCGCCACGTGCACCGCCTTCATCCCCGACGGCGGCACCGAGTCTGGCCAGGCCAGGCCGAGCAGGTGGCGACCGGACACCGTGCGGCGGGCGATCAGCAGGGCCATCAGGACGACCCGTTGGACGCCCACCGGGATCGGGCGGTCCAGGCCGAGGCGGTGGGCGCGCAGTGGGCCTAGGACGTCGAACCCGCCGCTGTCGTCGGGCACCTGGCCTCCCGGAGTCGGTGATTGGCCACCACCGACTATGCCACTGTCCACAATCACCGTGGGGTGACTGCCCGGCGCCGCGAACCGTGCCGAGCGGTCGGCTGACCGCCCTGGATGGAGCAGGCGGTCAGCCGACCGGGGCACCGGGTCAGTCGGTGATGGTGAACCCTGCGTACGCGCCGTCCGGTTCGCGCTGGGCGGCGGACCAGATCTGGCGGTCGGTGCCGACCCCGAAGACCTGCAGGCGGCCGTCGACGTTGACGCCGACGGCGGGGCCGCCGGAGAAGCGGCCGCCGAGGGAGCTCGGGGTGCCGAACGACCCGGATCCCGCCTCGGTCTCGACCACGGTCCAGAACGCGGTGTTCGAGCCGCGGCCGAACACGCTGATGCGGCCGTCGGCCTGCCTGCTGGTCGCGAACTGGTCGGCGGTCCAACTGCCGCCCAGGTAGGTGTAGCTGCCGTAGGTGCCGCTGGGTTCGAGCTGCGGCAACGTGTACAGAGCGTTGTCGAGACCGCGGACGAACAGGTGCACCAGGCCGTCCACGCCGCGCTGGGCGACGGGCGGTGTGTTGATCGCCCCGCCGAGGTAGGTGTAGTCCGGTTCCCACGCACCGGACGCCTCAGCCTGGGTCTTGACGTACACCGCGTCGCCGCCGCCGCGGACGAAGGCGACCAACCGGCCGTCGGACTGGGCGACGATGGCGGGGGAGCCGATGATGCCGCCCCCGAGGTCGGTCCACGCGCCCGTCGGGGTGCCCGGCCCGTCCTGCTTCCAGGTCCACAGTGAACCCGCCGTCCCGCGCACCAGCACCGACAGCGACCCGTCGGCGTTGCGACCCGCCGCCGGGTCGTCGGTTATGCCACCGCCGATGCGCACCCACGGGCCGAACGTGCCCGCGTCGGTCTGGGTGCGCCACCACAGCGCGTTGTCGGTGCCGCGGACGAACACGACCAGGTGACCGTCGGCGTCGCGCTCGACGACCGGTTTGCCGCCGAGCTGGCCGGTTCCGATGTTGCGCCACCCGTTCCAGCCCACCCCGGGCACGGCCTGGGTGTCGTACCACAGCGACCGGTCGGCGCCCCTGGCGAAGGCGACGAGCCTGCCGTCGATGTCCCGGCCGACCGCGGGGCTCAGCGTGGCGACCGGCCCGTAGTTGACGTCGTTGGGCTTGTTCTGCCCCGCCCCGGCGGTTCCGACCACCCCCACCGCGACCGTGGCGGCCGCTACCGTCGTGATCAACGCCCGACGCAGCAACGTGCGCATCGTGGTTCCTCCTGCCCGTTCCCCGAGGGGGCATGACCTGCCCGCCGCTGGCCGGGGAGCGTTCGCGTGCCGATGCTGGCGCCGTCCGTTTGCCCGGTGCTTGCGGCGTGCTTGCGCGGCGCTGATGCCGTTGCGGGACAACCTGTTCGGTGGCCCCCCGGTGACCGGTTGTGCGCGCCCCGGCGGCTGTTCGGGTGCCCCCGGTCCCCCGTACCCGCCCCGACCTGCCCGCCGCGGCCACGTGGTCGACGAACTGGCCGCGCTGAGTACGGTTACCCATGACCCTCCGCCACCGCGCGGGCACCCGGACCGAGGGATGGCGATGAGCGACCCGCGAGTGGACGGTGCCCCGGTCGAGCAGGGCACCGGCGAACAGGAACTGCGCCGACTCCTGGCAGGCCTGACAGCGGTGCGTGACGGCGACTTCGGCACCCGCCTGCCCGACGGTGCGGACGGGCTGCTTGGCGAGATCGCGACCGTGTTCAACGGCATGGTGGACCAGTTGTCGCTGTTCACCTCCGAGGTCACCCGAGTGGCCCGCGAGGTGGGCACCGAGGGCCGCCTGGGCGGTCAGGCGGACGTGAAGGGCGTGTCCGGCACCTGGCGGGACCTCACCGACTCGGTGAACGCGATGGCGGGCAACCTCACCACCCAGGTCCGCGACATCGCCCAGGTAGCGACGGCGGTGGCAAAGGGCGACCTATCGCAGAAGATCGACGTTGACGCTCGCGGGGAGATCCTCGAGCTCAAGAACACGGTCAACACGATGGTGGACCAACTGTCGGCGTTTGCTGACGAGGTGACCCGCGTTGCCCGCGAGGTGGGCAGCGAGGGCCGCCTGGGCGGTCAGGCCGAGGTCCCCGGTGTTGGCGGCACCTGGCGTGATCTGACTGATTCGGTGAACTTCATGGCAGGCAACCTCACCGCCCAAGTCCGCGACATCGCCCAAGTAGCAACAGCCGTAGCCCGCGGCGACCTCTCCCAGAAGATCACAGTCGACGCCCGCGGCGAGATCCTGGAGCTCAAAGACACCGTCAACACGATGGTCGGCCAGCTGTCGGCCTTCGCTGACGAGGTGACCCGCGTTGCCCGCGAAGTAGGCAGCGAAGGCCGCCTAGGCGGCCAAGCCCAAGTCCCCGGCGTAGGCGGAACTTGGCGCGATCTGACTGACTCCGTGAACTTCATGGCAGGCAACCTGACTGCCCAGGTCCGCTCCATCGCCCAAGTAACCACCGCCGTAGCCCGCGGCGACCTGTCCCAAAAGATCGACGTAGACGCCCGCGGCGAAATCCTGGAACTCAAGGACACCGTCAACACCATGGTCGGCCAGCTGTCGGCCTTCGCTGACGAGGTGACTCGTGTTGCCCGCGAGGTGGGTAGCGAGGGCCGTCTGGGTGGCCAGGCAGAAGTCCCTGGCGTGGGTGGCACTTGGCGTGACCTCACTGATTCGGTGAACTTCATGGCGGGCAACCTGACTGCCCAGGTTCGTTCCATCGCCCAGGTCACCACCGCGGTCGCCCAAGGTGACCTGTCGCAGAAGATTGATGTTGATGCGCGCGGTGAGATCTTGGAGTTGAAGGAGACCGTCAACACGATGGTCGGGCAACTCTCGGCGTTCGCTGACGAGGTGACTCGTGTTGCTCGTGAGGTAGGCAGCGAGGGCCGCCTAGGTGGTCAAGCCGAGGTTCCTGGCGTCGGTGGTACTTGGCGTGATCTCACTGATTCGGTGAACTTCATGGCCGGCAACTTGACCGCCCAGGTCCGTTCCATTGCGCAGGTCACCACCGCGGTTGCCAGGGGCGATCTGTCGCAGAAGATCGACGTTGATGCTCGTGGCGAGATTCTGGAGCTGAAAGACACGGTCAACACCATGGTTGGCCAGCTGTCCGACTTTGCCGATGAGGTCACGAGAGTGGCCCGCGAGGTAGGTAGCGAGGGTCGCCTAGGTGGCCAGGCAGAGGTTCCCGGCGTAGGTGGCACGTGGCGTGACCTGACCGACTCTGTGAACTTCATGGCGGGCAACCTGACCGCCCAGGTCCGATCGATCGCTCAGGTCACTACCGCCGTGGCTCAAGGCGACCTCTCGCAGAAGATCGACGTAGACGCCCGCGGCGAGATCCTAGAACTCAAAGACACCGTCAACACCATGGTCGGCCAACTGTCCGCCTTCGCCGACGAAGTCACGAGAGTGGCCCGCGAGGTAGGCAGCGAGGGCCGCCTAGGTGGTCAAGCCCAAGTCCCCGGCGTAGGCGGCACCTGGCGCGACCTAACAGACTCCGTGAACTTCATGGCGGGCAACCTCACCGCCCAGGTCCGATCGATCGCTCAGGTCACCACAGCGGTAGCCCAAGGCGACCTCTCCCAAAAGATCACCGTAGACGCCCGCGGCGAGATCCTCGAACTAAAGAACACCATCAACACCATGGTCGACCAGCTCTCCGCCTTCGGAGACGAAGTCACCAGAGTCGCCCGCGAAGTAGGCACCGAAGGAATCCTAGGCGGCCAAGCGGACGTCAAAGGTGTGTCCGGCACCTGGCGCGACCTCACCGACTCTGTCAACTTCATGGCGGGCAACCTCACCGCCCAAGTCCGGTCCATCGCTCAGGTCGCCACCGCCGTCGCAAAAGGTGACCTATCGCAGAACATCACCGTTGACGCTCGCGGTGAGATCCTCGAACTAAAGAACACCATCAATACGATGGTCGACCAGCTCTCCGCATTCGCCGACGAAGTCACGAGAGTCGCGCGCGAGGTCGGCACCGACGGCAGGCTCGGAGGACAGGCGCGGGTACCGAACGTGGCGGGCACCTGGAAGGCGCTCACCGAGTCGGTCAATGTCATGGCCGACAACTTGACCGCGCAGGTTCGGTCGATCGCGCAGGTGACCACCGCGGTCGCGAAGGGTGACCTATCGCAGAAGATCCGGGTGGACGCGCGTGGGGAGATCCTGGAGCTGAAGGAGACCATCAACACGATGGTCGACCAGCTCTCCGCGTTCGCCGACGAGGTCACCAGAGTCGCGCGGGAGGTCGGCACCGAGGGCAACCTGGGTGGGCAGGCGACCGTGCGGGGCGTGTCGGGCACCTGGAAGGGGCTGACCGACAACGTCAACGTCATGGCGTCGAACCTGACCGGGCAGGTCCGGTCGATCGCGCAGGTCGCCACCGCGGTCGCCAGGGGTGACCTGTCGCAGAAGATCATCGTTGAGGCGAAGGGGGAGGTCGCGGCGTTGGCGGGGGTTATCAACGTCATGGTCGACACCCTGTCCGCGTTCGCCGACGAGGTCACCCGGGTCGCGCGCGAGGTCGGCACGGACGGCCGCCTTGGCGGTCAGGCGCGGGTGCCGAACGTGGCGGGCACCTGGAAGGACCTCACCGACAACGTCAACTCGATGGCCAACAACCTCACCAGCCAGGTCCGCAACATCGCCCAGGTGACCACCGCCGTCGCCCAGGGCGACCTGACCCGCAAGATCGACGTCGACGCCGCGGGCGAGATCCTGGAGCTGAAGACGACGATCAACACCATGGTCGACCGGCTCTCGTCCTTCGCCTCGGAGGTCACCCGGGTGGCCCGCGAGGTCGGCACCGAGGGGCGCCTCGGCGGTCAGGCCGAGGTGGAGGGCGTGTCCGGCACCTGGAAGCGGCTCACCGAGAACGTCAACGAGCTCGCCGGGAACCTGACCAGGCAGGTCCGCGCGATCGCCGAGGTGACCAGCGCGGTCGCCGAGGGGGACCTGACCCGGTCGATCAGCGTCGACGCCTCCGGGGAGGTCGCCGAGCTCAAGGACAACATCAACTCGATGGTGGAGTCGCTGCGCCAGTCGACCCAGGCCAACCAGGAGCAGGACTGGCTCAAGTCGAACCTGGCCCGCATCTCCGGGCTGATGCAGGGCCACCGCGACCTCACCGTGGTCGCCGCGCTGGTCATGGACGAGCTGGTACCGCAGGTCGGCGCCCAGTTCGGCGGCTTCTACCTGGCCGAGGAGCTCGCCGAGGAGACCAGCGGGCCCGGGCTGCGGCTCATCGGCTCCTACGGCCACCCCGACCCGCCCGGTGAGCGCCGGTTCGTGCCAGGGCAGTCCCTGGTCGGGCAGGCGGCGCGCAGCAGGCGGGTGATCGCCGTGGACGACCTGCCGCCGGGGTACGCGCGGATCACCTCCGGGCTGGGCACCACCGACCCGACCGCGCTGCTGGTGCTGCCGATCCTGGTGGAGGACCAGGTGCTGGGGGTGATCGAGCTGGCCTCGGTGCACCACTTCACCCAGGTGCACCGGGCGTTCCTGGAGCAGCTGATGGAGACCATCGGCGCCAACGTCAACACCATCGTGGCCAACGCCCGCACCGACGCGCTGCTGCTGCAGTCGCAGCGGCTCACCGAGGAGCTGCGCGCCCGTTCGCAGGAGCTGCAGGTCCGCCAGGACGAGCTGCAGTCGTCCAACGCGGAACTGGAGGAGAAGGCGGTCCTGCTGGCGGTGCGCAACCGCGACATCGAGACCAAGAACCTGGAGATCGAGCAGGCCCGCCAGGAGTTGGAGGCGCGCGCCCAGCAGCTGGCGCTGGCCTCGACCTACAAGTCGGAGTTCCTGGCGAACATGAGCCACGAGCTGCGGACCCCGCTCAACAGCCTGCTGATCCTGGCGCAGCTGCTGGCGCAGAACCCGACCCGCAACCTGACCGCCAAGCAGGTCGAGTACGCCGGGATCATCCACTCCGCCGGGTCGGACCTGCTGCAGCTGATCAACGACATCCTCGACCTGTCCAAAGTGGAGGCCGGGAAGATGGACGTCTCCCCGGAGCGGGTCGCGGTGCGGCAACTGCTGGACTACGCCGAGGCCACCTTCCGGCCGCTGACCACGCAGAAGAGCCTCGGGTTCCGGGTGACCACGGCGCCGGAGGTGCCCTCGCACCTGGTCACCGACGACTCGCGGCTGCGCCAGGTGCTGCGCAACCTGCTGTCCAACGCGGTGAAGTTCACCGAGTCCGGCGAGGTCGAGCTGGTCGTCGAGCCCGCGGACCCGACCGAGCTGCCGCCCGCCGCGGCGCGCTTCGGGCCGATCGTGGCGTTCCGGGTGCGCGACACCGGGATCGGGATCGCCGAGGACCAGCTGGAGTCCATCTTCGGGGCGTTCCAGCAGGCCGACGGCACGACCAGCCGCAAGTACGGCGGCACCGGGCTGGGGCTCTCGATCAGCCGGGAGATCGCGCACCTGCTCGGCGGCGTGATCACCGCGAGCAGCGACACCGGCCGCGGGTCGACGTTCACCCTGTACCTGCCGGTGGGCGGGCCGGAGGTGGACGCGCGGCCCGCCGAGGACGCGCGGCCGGGCACGGCCCTGCGGCGGCTGCTGGTCGTGGAGCAGCGGACCAGGGGCCTGCTGTCGCTGGTCGCGGAGAACGCGGTGATCGACGTGACCGGGGAGCTGGGGGAGCACCGGCCGATCGAGCTGGTCACCGCCGTCGGGGTGCGCGAGGCCGCCGCGGCGCTGGCTGGCGGGTCGTTCCACTGCCTGGCGCTGGAGTTGGACATGCCCG
This sequence comes from Actinokineospora diospyrosa, assembly GCF_024171925.1. Classification (GTDB taxonomy): domain Bacteria; phylum Actinomycetota; class Actinomycetes; order Mycobacteriales; family Pseudonocardiaceae; genus Actinokineospora; species Actinokineospora diospyrosa. The sequence continues at coordinate 400,130 of NZ_JAMTCO010000009.1, forward strand.
ACGACGCCGCGGCCCGGTTGTTGCGGGACATGCACGGCGACGCGGCGCTGCGGGGCGTGCCGGTGCTGGCCTACAACAGCAGGCGGTTGGCGCCGGAGCAGGAGGCGGCGCTGCGCGGCAACGGCAACCTGCCCCGGGTGGAGCTGCTGTCGAGTTTGGACGAACTGCGGGAGCGGATCGCGTTGCACCTGAGCGCGGACGACCCCGGTGACGTGCTGCCGCTGGTGCGCCCGGCGGGCAACGGCGCCGTGGCCGCCGTCGACGACCGGTTGGCGGGCCGCAAGGTCCTGGTGGTCGACGACGACGCGCGCAACATCTTCGCGTTGACCAGCATCCTGGAGCTGCACGGGATGCGGGTGCTGCAAGCGGAGAACGGGCGGCGCGGTGTCGAAGTCCTCGGTGAGCACCCGGACATCGTCTTGGTGCTGATGGACGTGATGATGCCCGAGATGGACGGGTACACCGCCACCGCGTCGATCCGGGCGATGGCCGAGCACGCCGGGCTGCCGATCATCGCGGTCACCGCCAAGGCCATGCCGGGGGACCGGGAGAAGAGCCTCGCCTCGGGCGCCAACGACTACGTGACCAAGCCGCTGGACGCCGACGACCTCATGGCCCGCGTGCACCGCTGGTTGGGCGACCGGGGGCCGCATGTCCCGTGACACCACCGAGTTGCCCACCCAGGACACGCGCGGCGCCGACGCGGTCGGTAGGCTCGCCGCGACCGTGGACCGGTTGCGCGCCCAGGTCCGGCACACGCAGGCCACCGCAGATGGGCGTGCGGTGGTGGAGCTGGCCACGGGGATCCTGGTGGAGCGACTGCGTTGTGGGCCCGCGGAGGCCGCTGCGCAGCTCGCGGCGCTGGCGGGTCAGGCCGGGCGACCGCAGGTGGAGCTGGCGGCGGAGATCGTCGACGAGGCGGCCGGTGACGGGTTGAGCGATGCGGCGCGCGGGCACCTGGATGGTGTCGTCGCCGCGGGTGATCTAGACACTGTGGACGGATCTGTCGCGGTTCGGTTGCGCACAGCGGAAAGCGGCGTTCTGGCGGCGGATGATACGCAAGCCGTCGCTGTGTCGTTGATGGAGAACGCGCTCGCCGCGTTGGGTGCGGTTGGTGTCGCGGTGTGGCAGGCCGGTGGTGACTTGTCGTTGACCTTGGCCGGGTGCGCGGGTTTTGCCGCGGACGAGGGTGGTCGGTGGCGGTACGTGCCGCCGGGGGTGGACGTGCCCGCGCGACGGGCATTGTCCACTCGCGACGTTGAGTGGGTTTCGTCGTTGTCCGCGGCTGGGATCGCGTCGATCGGGCAGCGGGGCGCGCCCGACGGTGCGCGGGCGGCGGTTCCGGCGGTCGCTGGCGGGCGGGTCGTCGGGGTCTTGGAGGTGTGCTGGCCCGGTCCGGTGAGCCAGCTCGCCCCGCGGGTGTGGCGGCAGTTGGACGCGTTGGCGCGGTTGTGCGCGCACACCTTGGACGCGCCGGGCACGGTGGTCGCCGAGGTCGACCGGGGCGAGGTCGCCGAACTGGCCGATCTCGCCGACGGCTTGCGCGACCCGGCCTTGGTGTTGCGGCCCGACCGCGACGCGCTCGGTCGGTTGGCGGACTTCAGGATCGTGCACGCCAACCCGCGGTTCAACGACCTGGGCGGCAGACCGCGCGAGGAGGTCGTCGGCGCGCCGTTGCTGGAGGTGTACCCGCTCGCAGCGGCGGAGAGCGGGCTTTTCGCCCTGGTGGAACGGGTTTACGCCACCGGTGAGCCGGTGCGCGCCGACCGGGTCGATTTCACCGCCGTGGTCGGTCAAGTCCCGGCGGCCGCGGCGCTGGGCATCGGGATCAGCCGGGTCGGTGACGCCGTGTTCCTGGTGTGGCATATAGAGGACGAGGCGACCCGGCTGGCGAACCTGCTGCGGCACGCCCAGCGGCTGGGGCGGATCGGCGGGTTCGAGGAGGACTTGGCCACCGGCGAGATCGCTTGGAACAGCGAGCTTTTCGAGCTCTACGGGCTGCCCGCGGGTGCGCGACCGGTGCCGCTGGAGCGGTTGGCCCGCTACGCCCACCCCGACGACGCGGTGGTGATCGGCCGGTTCCTGCGGACCCTGCTGCACCACCAGCGCCCGGCGTCCACCGCGTTCCGGCTGCTGCGCCCGGACGGCGTGGCCCGGCACATCCGGGTGATCGCCGAACCCGTCCCCGGTCCCGCCGCCGCGGTGCGCGGTGCGTACCAGGACATCTCGGCGCAGCACTGGACCGAGGTCGCGCTGGCCGCCACGCGCGAGCAGCTGGCGCACAGCGAGCAGCAGTCCGTGGAGCGCAACCGGCTCGCGCTGCAACTGCAGCACGCGATCATGCCGCCCGCGCAGAACACCCTGCAAACCCAACACCTCGACGTCGCCGTCCGCTACCGCCCCGCCGAGAAGGACCACCTCGTCGGCGGCGACTGGTACGACGCGGTCGTGCTGCCGTCCTCGCAGATCCTGCTGTGCGTGGGCGACATCGCTGGCCACGGCATCGAGGCGGCCACCAGCATGGTCGTCCTGCGCAACGCCCTGCGCGGCCTGTCGGCCACCGGTGCGGGCCCCGCGCAGCTGCTGACCTGGCTCAACCTGGTCACCCGCCACCTCACCGACCACGTCACCGCCACCGCCGTCTGCGCCCTCTTCAACCCCGCCGACCGAACCCTGCGCTGGGCCCGAGCGGGCCACCTACCCCCGGTCCTGATCAAGGACACCCACGCCACAACCCTGCCCCTGATCCAAGGCCCCCTCCTAGGCGGCCTGGCCAACCCGGTCTACGAGGAGTCCCACCTCCATATAGCGGAAGCCGACACCCTCCTCCTCTACACCGACGGCCTGATCGAACGCAAAGACCGCACCGTAGAACAATCCCTCTCCCGCCTGCTCTCCACCGCAGCCCGCGAAAACTCCACTTTGGACCAACATCTAGACCACCTCCTCCTCCACAGCAACTCCGACACCGACGACGACACCTGCATAGTCGGCTTCCAACTCCGCCGCAGCTGAACCGGGCGTCGAGCTGGGTCGGTCACTGTGGGTAGCCGCTGAAGGCAAGGTGGACGCGCACCGCATGGGGGCTGGGTCCGCGATCCCAACCCCCATGCGGCCGAGCCTCACAGCAGCTTCGCGGCCTCTGTCAGGGTCTCGCGCAGGATGCGTTCGATCTCGTCGAACTCCTCCTGCCCGCTGATCAACGGCGGCGCGACCTGTACCACCGCGTCCCCTCGATCGTCCGGCCTGCAGTACAGCCCGTTGTCGAACAGCGCTCGTGGCAGGAACCCTCGGATCAGCCGCTCACGCTCGTCCGCGTCCAAGGTCTCACGAGTCGCCGCGTCCTTAACCAGCTCCACCGCCCAGAAGTACCCGTCGCCGCGGATGTCGCCGACGATGGGGAGGTCGAGGAGTTTGCGCATGGTGGCGCCGAAGGCGGCTTCGTTCGCGAGAACCCGTGAGTTCAGGCCCTCGGACTCGAAGATGTCGAGGTTGGCCAACGCGACCGCCGCTGCTACTGGGTGGCCGCCGAAGGTGTAGCCGTGGGGGAATACGGTTTTGTCCTGGAGGAAGGGTTCCACGACGCGGTCGGTGGTGATCATGGCGCCGATGGGGGCGTAGCCGGAGCTCATGCCCTTGGCGCAGGTCACGATGTCGGGCTGGTAGCCGAACTTCGAGCAGGCGAACGTGGTGCCGTGCCTGCCGAACGCGCAGATCACCTCGTCCGACACCAGCAGGACGTCGTACTTGTCGCAGATTTCGCGGACTCGTGCGAAGTACCCGGGCGGTGGTGTCAAGCAGCCGCCCGAGTTCTGCACCGGTTCTAGCACCACCGCGGCGACGGTTTCCGGGCCCTCGAAGAGGATCGCCTCCTCGATCCGGTTCGCTGCCCACTGTCCAAACGCGACAAGGTCGTCAGCGTGTTCGCTGGCTCGGTAGAAATTGGTGTTGGGAACCCGGAAACCGCCCGGCGTCAAGGGTTCGAACTGTTGCTTCATCGCGGGCAGGCCGGTGATCGCAAGAGCTCCCTGCGGGGTCCCGTGGTAGGCGACGGCGCGGCTGATCACTTTGTGCTTGAGGGGGCGGCCGGTGAGTTTGAAGTACTGCTTGGCCAGCTTCCACGCGCTCTCTACCGCTTCGCCGCCGCCGGTGGTGAAGAAGACGCGGTTGAGGTCACCGGGAGCCTCGGCGGCCAGGCGTTCGGCGAGGGCGATCACCGGGGGAGTGGCGTACCCCCACACCGGGAAGTACGCCAACTCGGCGGCCTGGGCGGCCATCACGGAGGCCAGTTCGGTGCGGCCGTGGCCCGCTTGGACGACGAAAAGGCCGGAGAGGCCGTCCAGGACGCGCCTGCCCTGGTCGTCCCAGATGTAGGCGCCCTCGCCCCGGGTGATGACCGGGGTGCGCGGCGCGGAGAGCCGGGTGAAGTGCGGCCACAAGTTCCCCCACCCGGTCTGGGTCGGACCAACCGCCGCGGCGTGCTCGGTGAGCGTCATGTCCCGTCCTTGTTCAGTCGTTGCGGGGAAAACCGAGGTTGAGGCCAGCGTGGCTCGAGTCGGGCCAGCGCGACGTCACGACCTTGCCCCGGGTGAAGAAGTGCACGCCGTCGGTGCCGTGGGCGTGGGTGTCGCCGAAGAGCGAGTCCTTCCAGCCGCCGAACGAGTAGTAGGCGACCGGGACCGGGATCGGCACGTTCACCCCGATCATGCCGACCTCGACCTCGTTCTCGAACCGCCGCGCCGCGCCGCCGTCGGTGGTGAAGATCGCCGTGCCGTTGCCGTACCGGTTGGCGTTGACCAGGGCCAGCGCCTCGGTGTAGCTGTCGACCCGGACCACCGACAGCACCGGGCCGAAGATCTCGTCGGTGTACACCGACATCTCCGGTGTCACGTGGTCGAGCAGCGTCGGACCCAGGAAGAACCCGCTGCCGTCGGCGTCCGGCTCGACCTTCCTGCCGTCCACCACGACCCGCGCCCCGGCCCGCTCACCGGCGTCGACGTAGCCCGCCACCCGGTCGCGGTGCTCGGCGGTCACCAGTGGGCCCATGTCGCAGCCCCGCCGTCCGTCGCCGGTGCGCAGCCCACTCGCCCGCTCGGCGATCGCGGCCACCAACGGGTCGGCGATCTCGCCCACCGCGACCACCACGCTGATCGCCATGCACCGCTCACCCGCCGAACCGAACCCGGCGTTCACGGCCGCGTCCGCCGTCAGACCCAAGTCGGCGTCAGGTAGCACCACCATGTGGTTCTTAGCCCCACCGAGCGCCTGGACCCGCTTGCCCGCCGCGCTCGCGCGCTCATGGACATACCGGGCCACCGGAGTCGACCCGACGAACGACACAGCCTTGATCGCCGGGTGGTCCAAGAGCCCGTCCACGGCCTCCTTATCGCCCTGCAGCACGGTGAACACACCGTCCGGTAGACCTGCCCGCTTCCAGAGCTCCGCTAGCAGCAACGCGGCCGAGGGGTCCTTCTCACTCGGCTTAAGCACCACCGTGTTGCCCGCGGCGATCGCGATCGGCACGAACCACAGCGGCACCATCACCGGGAAGTTGAACGGGCTGATCACCGCCACCGGCCCCAGCGGCTGCCGCAGCGAGTGCACGTTGACCCCGGTCGAGGCGTTCTCGGTGTACCCGCCCTTGAGCAGGTGCCCGATCCCGCACGCGAACTCCACGACCTCCAGCCCGCGCGCCACCTCGCCCTGGGCGTCGGACAGCACCTTGCCGTGCTCGGCGGTGATGATCTCGGCGAGGTCGTCCTTCGCGGCGTCCAGCAGCTCGCGGAAGGCGAACAGCACCCGCGTGCGCCGCGACAGCGCCGTGTCGCGCCAGCCGGGGAACGCCGCGGCGGCCGCGGCCACCGCCCGCTCGACCTCGGCGGGCCCCGCGAGCGCCACCTGCCGGGCCACCGCGCCGGTCGCCGGGTCGAAGACCTCGCCCGTGCGCCCGCCGGGCGAGTGCGCCCCGTTGATCCAGTGCCCCGCGATCTCCGCGCTCATCCGCGTCCCTCCGCCAAGTGGTCCCGCCCCAGCCTCGGGCAGGTGGAGCGCCCCGGGCTAGTGACACAATGGCGCTGATCACGCCTGACACCCGACGATGTGTAAGCGACCGTGTTAGGGTCCGGCCGTGTACCCCACGGTGGCGGACGTGCTCGCCACGCCCTGCGTCCAGGTGGGCCGCCCCCGTGTGCGCGCGGGCGAGGAGAACCTGGACGAACCCGTCCGCTGGGTGCACGTCAGCGAGATCACCGACGTCGCGGGCACCCTGGCGGGCGGCGAGTTGCTGCTGTCCACCGGCATCGTCGCCACCGCGCCCGGCACCGACCTCGCCGCCTACGTCACGACCCTGGCCGAGGCCGGGGTCCGCGGGCTCATCATCGAGCTGGGCAGGCACCTGCCCGCCCTGCCCGAACCCCTGGTGCGCACCGCCCGCAGGCTCGGTTTCCCGCTGGTCGAGCTGCGCCGCGCGGTGCGCTTCGTGGAGATCACCGAGGCCGTGCACGCCCGCATCGTCAACGTCCAGCACGAGCGGTTGCGGTTCACCCAGCAGGTCGACGCGGTGTTCACCACGCTGACCGTCGAGGGCGCCCGCGTCGAGGAGGTCCTCGACCAGGCCAGCGCCCTCGGCGGCCACCCGGTCGTGCTGGAGGACCTGGCCCACCACGCGATCGCGTTCAGCGGCACCACCCGGGCGGGGGAGTTGCTGCGCGACTGGGAGTCGCGGTCCCGGCTCGCGGCCGCGGGCGGGGAGACCGCCGTGGCGGGCCCCGAGCGGTGGCTGTGCACGCCCGTCGGCCCGCGCCGGGGCCGCTGGGGCAGGCTGGTCGTGCCGATGGCGGTGGCCGACCCGGACCACGTCACCGCCGTGCTCGAACGCGCCGCGGCGACCCTCGCGATCACCCGCATGCTCCAGGGCGGGGGCCGCGACGTGGCGCTGGACGCGCACGGCGGCCTGCTGCGGGACCTGCTCACCGGCCAGGTCACCGACGAACAGGCCGTGAACGCCCGCCTGCGCGCCCTCGGCCTGCGCGCCGGACGGGCCTACGCGGTGCTGGTCCTCGGCGTGCCCGGCGACCCCTCCGCCGATGCCGACCAGGCTGTCCTCGACGCCGCGGCGGCCACCGCGCGCGAGCAGGGCAGAGCCGCGCTGACCGGCGTCACCGCCCCCGGCCGGGTCGCCGTCGTGTTCTCCTGCGCCGCGGAGACCGACGAACCCGCCGCCGTCCGCTCCTTCCTGGCCGCGGTGGCGACCCACCCGGGCCTGCCGGGCGCGACGATCGCCGCCGCTGCCACCCCGACCACCCGACTCACCGGCCTGTCCGCGGCACTGGAAGAGGCCACGCACGTCGCCAACGCCGTGGCCGCCGCCCCCGGGAGGGTGGCGGAGCGAGAGGTGTACCGCAGCCGCGACCTCGGCGCCCGGGGCCTGCTGTGGTCACTGCGCGCCGACCCCCGGCTGCACCAGTTCACCGAACTCCAACTGGACCCGCTGCTCAGCCACCGGCACGAACAGGACCTGCTGGACCTGCTGCGCGCCTACCTCGCCACCAACGGCAACGTCGCTGTCCTCGCCCGCACCCTGCACCTGAGCCGCCCAGCCGTCTACGCCCGCCTCAACCGCCTCTCCGACGTCCTCGGCCGCGACATCACCGACGCCGAGACCCGCCTGTCGCTCCACCTCGCCGTCCTGGCCTACGACCAAGCCGGGCCCTGACGAGACGCTGGACCATGTGCGGCCTAGTGGGGAAGCCGGAACACCGCAGCGGCTTCGTCCATGTCGACGATCGAGGCCAAGGTTTGGTCCAGGCCCTGCAGCGCCTCGGCGGGCATTCCCTGCCTATAGGCGGACAGCGAGGCGAAGTTCAGTGTGGCGAGGTTGTTCCACGCCACAGGCAAGTCTTCCGGAGTCGGCCGCACTACTGCCGGGGCGCTCGCCGGTGAGATGGTGGTCGCCGCCAACTCGGCGAGGACACCGGGCACCGGACCCGCTCCGGCAAGGGAGATGCGGACGACGAACGCGCGGTCGGTGTACCGGTGCGCGGCATCCAGGATCGCGTCCCGGGCGATGGGCGCGAAGGGATCCGGCTGCCTCGCACCTCCCCAGACGGCGGTCGTCGGTGGACCGGGCGCGGCGAGCTTGGCCAACTCGGCGGCACGGGCGCCGAGGTGCGCCTTGAGCCCGGGACCGACCGCGTACGGGGCGAGGCCGATCGAGAGCAGCACGCGCGAGGGCTGGGCGGCGAGCGCGGACCACAGCGGCTCCCAGGAGTTGCGCTGGTGCCGCAACGGGCTGACCGTCGTCAGCCACGGGTGCTGGGCGTCGTCACGGCTGCTCCGCCGCGCGGTGAGGCGCTTGCGCAGTTCGACGACATCGCCCGGCGGCGGGAACGGTCTGAGGACGTCGTGGATCTCCACGTCTTCGGTGACCCCGGTCGTCGCGGTTCCGGGGATGTCGCCGAGGTGGTCGCGCACGGTGGCGGCCCGCTGCTCGGCCTCGGCGCGGGTACGGCCCTCGGCCCGGGTCAGCAGGTAGCAGTCCAGCCGCCCTTCGCCGGGGCGGTTCAGGTAGCGCACCTCCATCGGCGCGGTGCCCAGCACTGACCAACTGGCCCGCAACCAGGCCGAGTTGTCCGGTGCGGTCGCCTCGCCGTGGTGGATGTGCACCCCGCCGAGCAGTTGCCCGGTCTGCACGACCGTCTGCGCTGGACCGCTCTGCTGGTTGTGCACTCCCGCCAGGTGCGGCGGCGCGGTCGGCGGGGCCGTCTGCGCGGTCGCGGCCCGGACCCGGCTCGCGGCCCACGCCCACCACCGGTCCACCCCCTGGGTGACGGCGATCCCGGTCATCGGCCCGCCTGCGGGGCGTTCCCGAACGGCAGGCTCTCGAGGGCGGGCAACCCCGCCGGGAACCCGTACTCCTGGGACACGGTCGTCCCCTCGATCGCGGTGTGCAGCGCCTCCCGGCACACGGCGTGCACGGCCTCGCGCATCGCCTTGAGCCGCTCGAGGCCGAGCACCATCGAGACCGAGTTCGCGTCGGTGACCCGGGCCGTCCTGATCAGGGCACTGCCCTTGCGGATCCGCCACATCGCCCAGCCCAGGTAGAGGCTGGTGCCGTAGCTGAACACCGACACGTACACGTAGTGCTGGCCGTCGACGAGCACCAGCGTGTTGCCCGTCGCCCCGTAGGCGGTGGGTGTGCGCGCCGCGACGTAGTTGGTCACCGGCATCTGCCGGTCGCGCAGGGCGCCCGCGACGTGGCTGTAGACCGAGTCCGCCGCGGCCGACTTGCCGGGCAGCAGCGTGTACCACTCGCTGATCGCCTCCTGCCGCTCGCTGTTGAGGAACACCAGCCAGGTGGTGGCGAAGACGAGCACGCCGAGGACGAGTCCGACGATGAGGAACGTGGACCCGTCGTCGCTTCGGCGCGAGAACGACGAGCCGAAGAACTGGCCGTTGACGACCTGGAAGGCCAGGAACGCGAGGAAGGTGCCGAGGCCGAGTTTGATCGACCTGCGCCACACCGCGCCGATGATGTCGCTGGTGACGGTGTCGGCGAGCAGCAAATCGGTCGGCTCGTGCCGCAGCCGCTCCCGCAGGTACACCTCGTCGCCGTCGTCCCGCGCTATTCCCGGCTGTTCCGACATTCCCCGTCCTCCCCGTTCGGCGGCATGGCCTCGGGTTCTGTGCACACCCGGGCGCCAGTCGTCCACCTTAGCGAGCGCGGTCAAACAATGGGGTTCGGTTGTCCATCATTTGTCTGGTTGACACTGACAATGGGCCGCGGGTCGCTTTTCGGGCGAAATTGACTCGGATTTGACGGCGGGGTGGACCGCTGATTGTCGGGGGGCAGCCGGGTCGCACGATCGGGTGGCCGGGCCGCCGTGCCCCGGGATTGTCGGTGCCCCGTGCGAGGCTCAGCGGTGCCCCGGCCGAGGAGACCGCCATGACCGACACCACCGTCCACATGTTCCTGCCCGCCACCCCGCCGTTCGACTTCGGTGCCACCCTGCGCTTCCTGCGGGGTTTCCCGGCGATGGTGGGGGAGCAGGCCGGTGGTGGCAGCGCGCTGACCAAGGTGTTACGCGTCAACGGGCAGCTCGTCGGGGTCCGGTTGTCCCCCGCGGGCGCCGGGCTGGAGCGCGTGGGGCTGGAGCGCGTGGGGCTGGAGTGCGTTGTGGAGTCAACGCGGCCGGTCGACGCGGAGACGGCCGCCGCCGTCGGGGATCAGGTGGGGTTCCACCTGGGACTGGACGACGACCTGGCCGAGTTCTACGCGCTCGCCGAGCGGGACCGGCCGTTCGGGGTGGTCGTCGCGCGGTTGCACGGGTACCACCAGGTCAAGTTCCCGTCGCCGCTGGAGCTGCTGTGCTGGGCGATCCTGAGCCAGCGCGTGCCGCTGTCGACCGCGCGCGCCGCCAAGCACGCCCTCACGGCGGAGTTCGACAACGGCATGGCCCTCGACGGCCACGTCCTGCACGCTTTCCCCGACCTCGACCAGTTGCTCACCCTGACCGGGCAGCGGCTCGCGGAACTGGTCGGCAACACGAGAAAAGCGGGTTACCTGCACCGGGCGCTGCGCCAGTGGTCCGAAATGGACCAGCGGGCGCTGCGCACCGACCCGTACGAGCAGGTCCGCGAGCGGCTGCTCACCCTCGCGGGCATCGGTCCCTGGTCGGCCACCTTCCTGCTGATCCGCGGTCTCGGCCGGATGGACCACATGCCCGCAGACCGGGAGGGCCTGCGCGCGGCGAGCAAGGTCTATGGCCACTCGATCAGCGAGTCCGAGTTCGCCGCCCTCGCCGCGCACTACGGTCCCTGGCAGGCCTACTGGGGCCACTACTTACGCGTCGGTGGCTGACCGGCGCGGCCCGGTCAGCCACCGCGGGGTGCTCACCGGAGGGCGGGGTCGGCCACCGACGCCTCGTCCTCGGGACCGCGCAGCACCCACTGGCCGCGCCTGCGCAGCACCAGCAGGTAGTACAACGCCGACACCACACCGATGCCGAGCGTGATCAACAGGCTCGGGCGGCCGATGACCGGGTCCAGCGCGTTCTGGTAGACGACGTAGAGCAACGCGGCCAGCGCCAGCACCGGCGCGACCGGGAACCACGGCATCCGGTACGCCGCGTGCGCGGTCGACCCGTTGCGGCGCCCGTTGATCGCCGCCAGGCACAGCGCCCCGTACACCGCCACGATGGACGTCGCGGTCACCACGAGCAGGAAGTCCTTGTCCGCGAAGCACAGCGCGGTCGCGAGCACACCGGTGACCACCGTGGCGATCCACGGCGTGCCGGTGCGCGGGTGGATCGCGGCCAGCGAGCGGCTCAGCGACCCGGGCCACGCGGCGTCGCGGCCGGTGCTGAACACCATCCGCGAGGTGATCAGGATGATCGCCAGCACCGCGTTGAGGATCGCCAGCGCCACCGCGAGGCTGATCACCGTGTTGACCGTGGACCCGGCCTGGGCGTTGACGAAGTAGCTCATCATGTTGTCCGAGGCGAACAGCTCCGGCAGCGACGGCGCGCCCAGCAGCACCGCCGTGACCGGCACCAGCTCGGCGATGACGGTGATCACCAAGGCCCACAGGATGGTCTTGGCGATGCCCCGGTGCGCGTTGGTGGTCTCCTCGCCGAAGTACACCGCCGACCCGTAGCCGTTGTAGGAGAAGATCGCCACCGCCGCCGCGCCCACGATCAGCCCGGCCGAGGCGGGGCCCACGACGCCGTCGGCGGCCGCGACCGGCGCGCTCAGCAGCTCGCTCAGCGGGCGGGCCGGGTCGAGGAACCCGAGCGCGCTCACCACGACCAGCGCCACCATCTCGATGGCCAGGAAGATGCCGGTGATCCAGGCGTTGAGCTTGATGTCGAACACCGCGAGCACCGTCGCGCCCGCCGTCGTCACCGCCGCGACGACCGGTCCGGACAGGCCCGGGATCAGCACCTCGAGGTAGGTGCCGACGCCGAGCGCGATCACCGCGATGATCAGCAGTTGGGTGACCATCAGCAGGCCGAGGGTCACGAAGCCGGGCAGCCTGCCCAGGGTGCGCGCGACGATCGCGTACTCGCCGCCGCTGAGCGGGTACGCCGAGGCCAGCTCCGCGTAGACGAACGCCATGAACACCCCGACGACGGCGGCGATCACGAAGCTCCAGAACGCGCCGCTGCCCGCCTGCCCGACCACGCCGGGCGCGATGATGAACACCGAGGACGCGGGGGAGATGGCCGACAGCGTGATGAGCAGGGTGCCGAGCACTTTCAAGCCCCGGCGCAGGGCCGGTGTGGACGGTGACGACGGATCCGACATGGCGGTCTCCTCGGACGCAGTTCTTTGACTCGACATCAAAGAACTCGGCGAGGCTCCCGTCAATACCAGGTCGCGAAACGGCTGTGTTACGACCTGGGCCACACTTGCGTTCTTTGACACTCGGTTGAAGAATCACCGGCATGCCGAGACCGAGCAGGGCCCACCACAAGCGGGCCGAGCTGATCACCGCCGCGCGCCAGGCCGTCCTCGACCGGGGCGTGCTCGACCTGCGGTTGCGCGACGTCGCCGACAAGGCCGCCATGTCCACCGGGTCGGTCCTGTACTACTTCCCGTCGCTGGCCGAACTGCTCTTCGAGGTGCAGCGCGAGGCGGTGGAGCGGTTCTGCGTGGACCGCGAGGAGGCCATCCGCGACGAGCCCGACCCGCGGCGCAAGCTCATCAGGACCATCCGCGCCGGGTTGCCCACCGGCAAGGACGACGAGCTGTGCATCCTGATCTACGAACTCGGCGCCTACGCCCGCCGCGACCCCGCGTACGCGGCCCAGCACATCCGGCTGTGCGAGCGGCAGGTCGCCCTCTACACCGCGATCCTGGAGACCGGCTCCGCCACCGGGGAGTTCGACCTGACCCGCGACGCCACCACCATCGCCCGCGGCCTGGTCGCCCTGGAGGACGGGCTCGGGCTGCACATCACCCAGGCCGTGCCCACCTTCACCACGCCCCAGGCCGAAGCGATCCTCATCGCCCACGCCGCCGACGCCACCCGCTGCGAACTGGAGTCCTGATGCGAGCCCGCGACCTCGGCCTTCCCCTGTCCGGGACCACCGGCCCGCACAACGCCATCACCGACGTGCCGGGGGTCGAGGTCGGCTACACGACGCTGGTCGAGGGCGAGTCGGTGCGCACCGGGGTCACCGCGATCCTGCCGCGCGGCCGCGCCGACATCCACATCCCGTGCGCGGCGGGCCGGTTCTCGTTGAACGGCAACGGCGAGATGACCGGCTCGGCGCTGGTCGACGAGATCGGGTCGGTGCGGCTGCCGATCCTGATCACCAACACCCACGCCATCGGCCCGTGCCACCGCGGTGTGATCGACTGGGTCGCCCGCGAGCACCCCGCCGTCGCCGAGCAGTGGCTGCTCCCCGTCGTCGCCGAGACCTGGGACGGCTACCTCAACGACATCAACGGCCCGCACGTCCAGCCCGCCCACGCCATCGCCGCCATCGACGCCGCGACCGGCGGCCCGGTCGCCGAGGGCTCGGTCGGCGGCGGCACCGGGATGAACTGCTACGCCTTCAAGGGCGGCAGCGGCACCGCGTCCCGAGTGGTCCCCTACGGCGCGGACGCGTTCACCGTCGGCGCCTTCGTGCAGGCCAACTTCGGCTCCCGCCACGAACTCACCATCTGCGGCACCCCCCTTGGCGAGCGCTTCGCCGACGACAACCCCATGCAGGACACCGACTGGCACATCCCACCCGGCGCCGGGTCGGTCATCGTCATCATCGCCACCGACGCCCCCCTGCTGCCCGGCCAGTGCACCGCCCTCGCCCGCCGCGTGCCCCTCGGCCTGGCCCGCACCGGCACCACCGGCTCCCACTTCTCCGGCGACATCTTCCTGGCCTTCTCCACCGGCAACGCCATGACCCCCTCGGAGTTCCCCACCGGGGAGCCGGGCTTCGACACCCTGCGCCACATCCCCTGGAACCGCATGGACGACTTCTTCACCGCCGTCGTGCAAGCGGTCGAGGAAGCCGTCCTCAACGCCCTGGTAGCCGCCAAAACCACAACCGGCCGCCACGGCCGCCGCTCCCCGGGCATCCCCCTCGACCGCCTCCGCGACCTGTTCTAGCCCAACTCGGACCCAGCTTCCCGCAGACGCCATTCCCTTCGTCCGCAGCGATCCGCTGCCCCAACTGGCCCCACCTCCGACGCCCGCCCACCTGTCCTGCTCGGGAACCGACCAGGCAGACGGTGGCCGTGCTCGGCGAGGTGCTCGACGAGGGCGATCTGGTCATCGACGGCGGCAACTCCCGCTACACCGATGACAAGGTCAACGCGGACCTGTTGGCGCCCCTCACAACCCTTTGTCCACAACCCCTTCCACCATCCACAGCCCGACCAACCCCCCCTTGACAAGCCGCCCCACCCGCTATTCTCAAACGTGGGACCCCGAACCCCGGGTGGGCGGGCCCCCGTCGGCGTGTTGATCTTGGTCGGCCGGGGATGAGGCGGGGCGGAGCAGGAAGTTCGCGAAGGGCGAACGGGGGTTCCCGGGCGGTAAGGGGTGGTTTGCGACGGGCAAACGTGGCTCGTGAGAAGTAGGCGAGGGGCACCGTGGGCTCGGAGAGGCGAGTGTGGGCTCGCGAGGGCGAATGAGTGTCGCGGGTGGACGCGACGGGAGGCCTTTCCTCGAGAGTCGAGCCGGTGCCTCATCGGTGGCCACGACAAGGTGTCGCGGGCTGGTACAGCACCCGGGCCTCTGAGCCGGGAAGCCAACAGAGGCCCGCGTGCACGGCGGTGAGGGCTAGTTCGGGTCGACCACCAGTCGTGACAGGACGCCCTGGGGGTCGCTGAGGTAGGTGTAGCCCTCGCGGGGGCCGGTGAACAGGGCCAGCAACTCGGCGACCTGCTGGTACTCCGGGACGGACAGGACGATTTTGCGGCGGACGAGGGAGGCGCACAGGCCGTCGACCAGTTCGCCCCATTCGCCCGCGTCGCTGAGCCTGCGGTAGCCGGCGACCGTTTCCGGGGGGAGGCGGTCGGCGACGGCGTCGAGGAGGGCGCGGGAGTCGTTGTTCAGCTTGCCGAGGTCCATGGTGCTCCTACGGGATGGGGTCGCCGTTGGCGTCGTTGCGGGTCACGCCGTTGCCGCTGATCGGGTAGGCGGTGCGGATGCTGCCGTCGGGGTCGATGATGACCTCGATCTCCACGCCGTCGCGGGTGCCCCTGGCCACCCAGCGGCCGTTGTCCTGCTGGTACGGCGGGTGGTCGGGGTTGCGGGCGATGTCCTCGACGTGCGCGCGGACCACGTCGTCGAGGCCGGGGTCGGCCGGGTCGCTGGAGTCCCAGCGCTCCGGGAACTCCGACTTGCCGGGGATGCCGGTCCCGGGGGCGTGCCCGCCGCCGACGCCGTCGGAGTCGCCGTCGAGGATGTGGATCAGGCGCATCGCGGTGAGGTTGATGTTCGCCAGGCTCGGCGGGTCGTCCAGCCCGGTGGCGCTGTCCCACTGGTTCGGCGGCGGGGTCTGCGGGTCGGCCGTGCCGGGGGTCTGGCCCTCGCCGCCGGGTGGGGTGCCCTGGTCGGCGATGGCGCCCGTGGCGTCCTGCGCACTGGTGATGCCCGCGCCCGCGTCGACCGACCCGTGCTGCTGCGACGGCCGCCCGCTCGGGGTGTCCGGGGACGAACCGGGGCCGTCGGGCTTGCCGGACGGGGCGTCGGCGCCACCACCGGGCGGCCGCTTGTGCAGGGCGAGGTACCAGAGCAGGACGAGGACCGCTAATAGTTGTCGCACCGGGTGCCCTAGCTGTTCAGGAGCTTGTCGAGGTTGGTCAGGCTGGTGACCAGGGCCATCGTGTAGGTCAGGATCCGCCCGGCCCACTTGACCACCGCGGCCGCGATCTGCGTCGCGATCACCGGGATGGTCACCACGAACACCGCCTCGGCGACCCACACGATCACCCGGGCCACCAGGTCGGCGATCAGGTCCCGGACGATCTCCCTGGTGAACTCCACCAGCCCGCCCGCGCCCTCGGTCGCCACCGCCATCGCCGCCGAGATCGCCGCCAGCCCGCCGAGCGCGTCGACGTTGTTGACCATCAGCGACCGGTAGGCGGCCGCGGCGGCGCCGTCCCAGTCCGGGGTGTCCTGGTTGAGGTGCTCACCGAGGTCAGTGCACATCGCGTACAGCTCGGTCGCCATGTTGTTCCAGGTCGCGGCGTGCGCGCGCACCACGTCCGGCTTGCCGGTCAGCTCGTCGAGCATCTCCCGTAGCGGGTCGAAGTACTCCATCGCCCAGCCGATCCCGTTGGCCAGCAGGGCGCTGATCGGGTCCATCACCGTCGCCGCGACCTCGACGCCCAGCGTCGCGCCCGCGAGCGCGTCGTCCACCCAGCCCTCGCTGCGCAACGCGTCGACGAAGCCCTCGATGCTGTCGGCCAACCCGGACCCGGTCCACACCTCGCGGCTGGACTGGACCGGTGCGATCAGGTCACCGTCCGCCATCGCCGACACCCCCGAGCATCGTCGCGTTCGACCCTTCAGTGCCGTCGTAGTCGTCGGCGTTGGCGCGCAGGGCCGCTGACACCAGCCGCAGGTTCTCCGCGACCTTGGCGATCAGCTCGTCCTGCCTGGCGTGCTTGCCCTCCAGCAGCCCGGAGATCCACCCGCACAGCAGCCCGTACGCCTGGTCGTCCTGCGCGATGTGCGTGCTGGCCGCCTTCACCGCGTCGAACCGGGCCAGGACCGCCTCCACGTTGGCCGCGTGCGCGCGGATCTGCTCCGGGTTGACCGCGAATCCGTCACCCATCAGCTCACCGCTTCTTCATCTGCGTCTGCAGGTCGAAGTCGCCGTCGCCGTACTCGTCGGGCGCCTGGGGCGCGCGCAGGTGCTGGTCGACGCTGTCGGCGATCGCCCGGCCCGCAGCGGACTCCGGGCCCATCGTCTCCGCGATCACCTCGCGCGACTGGTCGGCCACCTGCCCCCTGGCCTCCCGCAGCGTCGCCAGGATCGCCCGCGCCACCGCGTCCGGCGGCGTCTTGTGGATCCGGTCGGTCAACCGCAGCCCCACCAGCGACCCGGTCGAGTCCACAGTGACCTCGGCCAGCCCGCCCGGGTCGGCCGCGGTGGCCTGGACCTCGCGCAGCCGCGCGCCCATGGCCTGCGTATCGGCGGCCAGCTTGTCGATGCGGCCCTTCCACGCGGCCATCCGCTCCCGCGCGGCGTCCGGGTCGAGTACGCGCTCGTCCATGTTCCCCCTCACCTGGCGACTGCGGGGCAGTGTAGTGAATGGATCTCATGGTTCGAAGTGGTTGGTGCCCGTAACGTGCGACGGACGGGCGCCGAATTCGATCATGCAGGGGTCTCGCCGGGGGTGGTCGTGAGGGGATTGTTGGCCGCGCTGACGGTCTTGGTCGCCGCGCTGATCGGGGTGCTCACCAACCTCGTCACCGCGGAGGGGGCCGTGCCGGGGTGGTTGTGGGTCGCCTTCGGGTGCAGCGTCGCGGTGGCCGTCGCGCTCGGGGTGGCCGCCGCGGTGCGCGGTGCGGGCCCGGTCGCGCTGTTCGCGCCGTCGGTCGCCCTCGCCCGCCGCCACGCCGCCCTGCGCAAGGCGGTCCGGCGGCTCTGGATCGACCAGCTGCTGCGCGAAGCGGTCGACCCGGTGTCGCGCTTCACCGTCCCGCTGTCCTACCAGCGCCTGGCCCCGCACACCTTCGGCGTCGCCCCGCCCTCGCGCCCGCGCGAGGTCGAACTGGGACGCTCGGTGCTCGACCTCTACGACGACGCCGACGGTCGGCTGCTCATCCTGGGCGGTCCCGGGTCCGGTAAGACGGTGCTGCTCCTGGAGTTGGCCGAGGCGTTGCTGGCCCGCGCCGAGGCGGTCACGGAGCCGGTGCCGCTGGTGCTGCACCTGTCGTCGTGGTCGGGCGGTTCGCTGGAGGGCTGGATCGCCGAGCAGACGCGGACCCACTACGGGCGGGCCGGGCTCTCGCGCAAGGCCGTGGCGCAGTGGCTGCGCGAGGGCATGCTGGTGCCTTTGCTCGATGGTCTAGACGAAGTCGATCCCGCGCGGCGCGACGGGTGCTTGGCCGCGATCGCCGCGTTCGCCAACGACGCCGCGCACGCCGGGGTCGTGGTGACCAGTCGCGACGAGCTCGACGGTCCCAGCGGGCTCGTCGGCCAGACCCGGATCGGCGAACTGCCGGACGAGGTGGTGCGCCGGTACCTGCGGCATGTCAACACCGAACACCTGGCCCCCGAACACCTGGCCCCCGAACACCTCGCCGACGACGCGGAGTTCCGCGCGCTGCTGGCGACCCCGCTGATGCTCAGCACGGTGGGCGCGAACCTGCACGCGGTCGACCACGTCCGGCTCCCGACTACCGGCGACACCGAGCAAGCGCGCCGGGAACTCCTCGCCGCTTACGTCGCCGAGCTCCTGGCGCGGCCGCGGGCGCCGTTGTCGCGCCTGCGCCGGTACGGGGCCGAGGCGATCCGCGCCTACCTCGCCCTCTTCGCCCGCAACACCGCGCCCGGCAGCGTGTTCTACCCCGACTTCATCGCCAGCCTCGCCGAGAACCCGGGACGCGTCCGCCAAGCGGTGCGCGTCGGCGCGGCGACCCTCACCGCCGCCACGACCTTCCTCGTCCTGGCCACGGTGGCGATGCCCGACGCCATGGCCGACGACGGCTGGTCCGGCGGCCTGGTCATGAGCGCCATCTTCGCCGCCGTCGTGTACTTCAACCACGACCCGCACGGCGCGCTGAGCACCCGGATCCGGTGGGCCATGGCGCCCGCCCGCGAGATGACCATGAAGTTCCTGGCCGGGGCGTGGGGACTCACCGGGATCCTGTTGCTGGGCGCCGCGATCGGCTTCGTCCGCGACACGATCGACGACGGTCCGGTGCGCGCCTGGGAGTCCTGGGGGCTGCCCTTCCTCGGGATCTCGCCCCTGCAGCAGCTGATCACCGTCATCGCGCTCCCCGTGCTGATCGGCGCGCCCCTAGGATTCCTCGCGGGGTTGGTCGTCGGCCTCGCGGGCGCTCCGTCTGAGGCCCCCTCGCGTCCCATGGCCGCGACGCGGGCCTCGCGCGCCAACCTGTTCGCGGGCCTGGTCTTGGGCCCGGTTTGCGGTCTGCTGCTCGGTGCGGGCCTGGCCGCGCTGATCAACCCGCCGGACGCCTACGGCGGTGGGCTGCTGGCGGGGATCGTCTGCGGGAACCTGATCGCGCTGCGCTCCGGTGGTGCCGCGTACATCGCCTACCTCGCGACCCGCACTTCCCTTTCCCGTCAAGGGGTTCTCCCGTGGCGACTGCTCGCTTTCCTCGCCCAGGCCACGGACCGGCTCCTGCTCCGCCGCGCGGGCGGCGGTTTCCTGTTCCCGCACCGTCTCATCCAGGAGTGCCTGGCCGGGTGATTGTCCGGTTCACTCACCAGGCGGTGCTGTTCACAACGCGGTGAACGGGCCAGGAATGTTGTCCGGCGCGCGATCCCGGCCCGGTGGCGGGCGGTGAACGCTCACAGGCCGCCGCTTGGCAACGGGCGGGCGTTGTCCCCGGTGGGTGGGCGCGCGACGGTGGGGGAGTCCGCCGTCCGGCCGCGGCGGACCGGAAGTCCTTCCCCTGCAAGGAGAACACTCGTGAATCGAACATTCCTCCGGCGCGGCCTGCCGTGCGCGGTGGCCGCGGTGCTCGCCGTCGTGGTGACACCGTCGCACGCGGTCGCCACCGGGTTCACCGCGCCGCACGGGCTGATCGGGTCCGCCGACAACGCCGTGGTCCGCGAGATCGCGCCCGTCCGTTCCGCCATCAGCGCCCCCGCCGCGGCGAAGAAGCTCAACTACACCCAGCAGGTGCAGCAACAGGACCAGTGGTGCTGGGCGGCGACCGGGTCCAGCATCGAGCGGACCCTCGGCTCCACCGTGTCGCAGCAGTCGTTCTGCGCGGCGGGCAAGGGGTCCGGCGGGTACTGCCGCAACGAGGCGGCCGAGATCTACGAGATCGTCCGCGGCTTCCGGGGCACCGGGTTCAGCGCCCAGGACGCCAACGGGACGATCAGCTACGCCTCGATCACCAAGCAGATCGACGCGGGCATCCCGCACCTCACCGGCATCTACTGGACCTCCGGCGGCGGGCACGCCGAGGTGATCTACGGCTACGACTCGACCAACAAGACCATCATGGTCGGTGACCCGTGGCCGACCTACCAGCGGTACCAGACCTGGTCCTACAACCGGTACCTCAGCAACGGCCAGTTCCGCTGGGGCGACACCATCGTCAACATCACGAAGGCGGGGTAGGACGTGGTCGTGGCCTGCCGGATGGTGCTCGCCTTGGTCTTGGCGCTCTTCCTCGCCACGCCCGCCGCGGCGCGCGCCCCGGTGCCCCCGCCGCCGGACCTGACCGCGGCGCTCGACGCCGCCAGGACCCCGGCCGCGATCAGCATGGCGCGGACCAACCTCCGGCAGGTCCACGGCACCGAGCCGACCACCATCAGCATCGCCGACCGCGGGATCCCCGCCTACGTCCTGAACCCCGACTTCGTGCGCGGCGTCCCCGGCGCCCCGGCCGGTGTCCTGCAGTACATCGCGGTGACCGCCACCGCAGGCTCCGGCGACCGGGTGACCCTGCGCGCCAGCCAAGACCCCACCGGCGCCTGGGGAGTCGACAGCGCCTTCTCCGGCAACGACGAGGAAGTGCTCAGCGCGCGGCTGGCCCCCGGCTCGGTCTTGCTCAACGAACCGCAGATCAACGGTTGGTACGAGCTCAAGCCCGCGGGCGTCGTCCTGCTCCAGGCCAGCCTGCCGCAATCCCCGGTGGGCACCCTGATCCCGCTCGCCGACTACCAGACCCAGGTCGGCACCCGCTACGGCGAAACGCTTTCCCCCAAGCCCCCACCCGCCGAGTCATCCTGGACGGCCCCTGTCGTCGTCACCGCCGCTGCTCTCTTGGTTGCCTTCGTCCTCTTTAGACGTTTGAGGTCTGCATAGGTCTCACCGGGTCGAACGCGCGGGCAACCGGCTCGATCTCGGCCAACCCCTGCGCTGGAACCCTGGCGCACCATCGCCTCCACGTCCAACCCCGACGCGCCATCCGGCTGTTCGCGCGGGATGTCCGCGTGCCCGGCGTACCGCGTGGTCCCGGTGAGAACATGCACCACCATTTAGAACAACGTCACGTCGGGCCTGGGCCGCCACGGTACATGTCCACCGTGGTCGCGAGGAGATCGAGCTGGCGCTGAACCCGCTCCACGTCAGCGTCACGGCCCTGTTCCCGGTACAACCGCAGTGCCTCCCGCCAAACCTCGCGCGCCTGCGCGTGTTGTCCGAGCGCGGCATGGGGGTGGCCCACGTTGTCGAGAGTGCCTGCGATCTGGTAGCTCTGGCCGTCTGCCCGGAGCAGGGTGAGCGAGCGGTGGTAGTACTCGACGGCTCGCCTGTCGTCGCCGGTGCTGTGGGCGATGAACCCCAGGCTGTCCAGGGCGGCCGCTTCGCCGTCGTGGTCGTGGTGGTGCTGGTGCGAGGTGAGCGCGGCCTGGCAGTGCTCGCGCGCGGTGTCGAAGTCACCCAGGCGCGCGGCGAACCAGCCCACCGCGTTGAGCGCGTCGGCCTCCCAATCCGACTGGTCGAGAGTTCGGTAGAGGTCGAGGGCGCGCACGGCGTGGTCCAAGGCCGCCGGTTGTCCCCCCGCCGTCCCCAGTCGGCCGCGAGCACCTGGTGCGTGTGCGCCTGTTCAGCGGCGTCGTGTTGGCGCACGGCCAGGACGAGGGCCTGGTCCAGGTGTTCTGTCGCCTCCTCGTGCAGGTTCAGCCGCGAGCAGACGCGGCCGAGGAGCTGATGGGTGTGGATGCGGGCGGCGGGGTCGGGCAGGTGGGCGGCGGCCTCCAGCGCGGCTCGCCACGCGTCGAGCGCGTCGCGTCGCGCCCCCTGCCGGATGAGGAAGGTGTCCAACGCCCAGGCGAGGTACCAGACGACGTGGTGGCGGCCGAGGGCGACGGCGGCACGCTGGGTGGCGAGGAGGTTCGCTTGCTCGGCCGCCAACCAGGCCGTCGCGGCCGCGGCGTCGGGCAACGCGTGCGGGCGGACACCGTCCACCGGCGGATCCGGTCGCAGCAGCGGGCGGTAGGGGGCCAAGAGGCGGTCAGCGGTGTGCGCGGTGTGCAGGTAGAAGTCCATTGCCCGCGCCGTAGCCCGTGCTCGCAGTTCGTCGGGCAGGTCGGTCGTCGCGGCGTAGTCGCGGACTAGATCGTGCATCACGTAGCGTCCGAGGGGTCGGTGTTCGATCAGGGACGCTTCCGCCAAGGCGGACAGCGCCGCTCGGGTGCGATCCGGCGATCGGGCCATGAGGGCGGCCACGGCGGGCAGGGTGGTGTCCAAGCCCGGGGCGATGCCCAGCAACCCGAACAGAGTGCGTTGCTCGTCGGTCAGGTGGTGCAGGGACCAGGACAGGACGGTGGGCAGGCTGGCGTCGGGATCAGCGGAGTCCAAGGCGCCCAGGCCGAAGTCGCGCAGTTCAGTGACCAGATCACCGAGCAGAGCGGGATGGGTGCGGATGCGCGCGGCGATCAAGCCGAGTGCCAGTGGGAGCCCACCGCACAGACCGACCAACTCGGTGATCAGCCGCTCGGACTCGGGGGTGTTGTCGTCGAGAGCGGCCGCGAGCAGGGTGCGGGCTTCGTCGTCGGTGAGCACGTCGACGCGAACGGGATGGGCGCTGTGGCGAGCGATGAGGCTGCGGAGCCGGTCGCGGCTGGTGATCAGGACGGTGCAGGTGTCGCCACCGGGCAGGAGCGGGACGACCTGGTCGGGTGCGGCCGCGTTGTCGAGCAGGATGAGCTTCCGCTTGCCAGTGGTGTGGGTGCGGTACAGGGCGGCTCGGGCGTCGAGGTCCGCGGGGTGGTGGTCGCGGTCGACGCCGAGTGCGGCCAGGAAGTCGCCCAGCACGTCGGCGGCGTCGCGGGGTTCGCCGGGGCTGAAACCGCGCAGGTCGACGGCGAGTTGCCCGTCGGGGAAGTGGGCGAGGTTGCGGTGGGCCCAGGCCAAGGCGAGTCAGGTCTTGCCGATGCCGCCGGTGCCGCCGATCGCGGAGATCACCACCGTCTCGGCCTCCCGCTCCCGATCGGGTGTGGCGCGGCGGTCGAGTTCGGCCAGGAGGTCGAGGCGACCGACGAACCCCCGGGGTGCCGAGGGCAACTGCCGTGGCAGCGGTGGGACGGGCGGAGCGGGGTGGGTATGGAACTCGACGGTCCCGATTGTGTGAGCCTGTACCGCGTGCGCCACGGTCGTGGCGATCACCGCGTTCCGCACCTCGACCGCGACTCCCGGCGGCTGTCCGGCCGCCTTGGTCGCGTCATCGCTGTGCTCCCTGTGCTGGCCCTCGACCGCCACCGCCCACCTCCGCTGCCCTGGAGGGCCCTGACACTACGAGTCGATCACCAACCCGTCCCGGACATCGAACGCCCACCACCCGCACGGACGCGTTCGCCGGATGTCACCCGCCGCTGGTCCTGGGGGCGGGCCCGACCCAGAACGTTGGCCGTGCGCGGGTGTATCGAGACGTGGTCGGGGTTGCGGGGCGGGCTAGTTGACCTTGTCCCCGTACACGTGGTCCACCGTCATCGTCATCAGGACCCGGCGGTCGGACACCATGACCGCGCGGTATTCGGCCCAGTCCGGGTGTTCCCCGGCCGCCAGCCGGTAGTAGGCCACGAGGGCGTCCACCTCCGGGCCGCCGGGGTCGGTCCCCGGCCCGACCAGGGTCGCCACCCCCTCCGCGGTCGCCCACGACCAGCCGTCCGCGCTGGTGACCTGCAGCGTCGCCCGCGGGTCGCGGCGGAGGTTGACCGTCTTCGCCCGGCCCTCGGTCATCGACACGTGGATGACCCCCGCCGCCGGGTCGTAGAAGGGCATGACCGGGGACAGTTGCGGGCGGCCGTCGGACTTGATGGTGGCCAGGACGCCGAGCCTGCTGGTGGCGAGCAGGTCACGGGGGTCGAACCGGGTGGTCGTCATGTAGGTGAGCAAGTCCGGGCGCGCGGGGGCTATTCCCCGGCACTTGATCAACAAGGCATGCTGGACCGATGGCTGAACGCGTGCTGGCCGAGCGGTACCGCCTCGACGGCGTGTTGGGTGTCGGCGGGGTGGCGCGGGTCTACCTGGGCACGGATCTGCGGCTGGGCCGCGCCGTCGCGGTCAAGGTGTTCCGCGCGGACTCCGACGACGAGCAGGTGCGGCGGTTCGAGACCGAGGTGCGCATCCTCGCCGGGCTGGAGCACCCCGCGCTCGTGCCCATCCACGACTCCGGCGTCCACGACGGGCACCCGTTCCTGGTGTTGCGCCTGGTCGAGGGCAGCACGCTGCGGCGGGAGATCGAGAACGGCCCGCTGCCGCTCGAGCGGGTCCGCGCGCTGGGCGCCCGGCTGGCGACCGCGCTCGCCCACGTGCACGGCCACGGCGTGGTCCACCGGGACGTGAAGCCGTCCAACATCCTGCTCGACGGGCGGGGGGAGGCGGTGCTGGCCGACTTCGGGCTGGCCCGGCTGGTCGACTCACCCCGGCTGACCAGCAGCGACCGGATGACCGGCACCGCGGCCTACCTCGCGCCCGAGCAGGTCACCGGCGCCGAGGTCGGCTTCCCCGCTGACGTCTACGCGCTGGGCCTGGTGCTGCTGGAGTGCCTCACCGGCACCCGGGAGTACGAGGGCGGCGGCGTGGAGACGGCCCTCGCCCGCCTCCACCGCCCGCCGCGGGTACCCCGGGACCTACCGGACGAGCTCGTCCGGTTGCTGCTGCTGATGACCGCCCTACCCGCGCGCCGACGGCCCACCGCGGCCAAGTGCGCCCAGCTGCTGGCCGCCGCCCCGCCCACCGACCCGGTTCGACCGCGCCGCCGGTGGGCACCGCTGGTCGGGGCCTCGGCCGTGGTGGTCGTCGCGGCGATCTGCTGGGCGTCCACCGCCGACACGACCCTGCGGCAGCCCGCGGCACCCGCGGGCCCACCCATCCCCACCGCGACCCCGACCACCCAGCCCACGGACGCCACGTGGCAACCGCCCACCGAGCAGGCGCCCACGACGGAGCGGCCGCTCACGACCGACCAGGAGCCCGCGGTCGAGCAACCGCCCACGTCCGACCAGGCGACCACGACCGATCAGACAACTACAGCCGACCAGGCGACCACGGCCGAGCGCCCCGCGGTCACACCCGCGAGCGCCCCGCCGCCGCTACCCGATCGCGCGGACAAACCGGCCAAGAAGCCCAAGCACAAGGACGGCTGACCCGTCGGTCAGTCCAGGACGGACGCGGAGAGCTGGTCGAGCCCGGCCAGCACCTCGCGCGCGGCCTTCGTGGCCCGCGACAGCTGGTCGGTGACCTCGGTGAGGACCTGAGACTGCTGCTCCACCGCGCTCGCGATGTCCAACTGGGTGTCACGCACGGTGTCGATGACCGCGATCGTGGAGTCGAAACTGCGGGTGACCTCACCCGTGGAGGTGACGATGGTGTTGATGACGCCCTCGACCCGGCCGACCGACGACGAGGTGGCGTTGGCCAGCGCCCGCACCTCGTTCGCCACGACCGCGAAACCCTTGCCCATCTCACCAGCGCGGGCCGCCTCGATGGCCGCGTTGAGCGAGAGCAGGTTGGTCTGCTCGGCGAGATCGGCGATCATGCCGTTGACGTCGGCGATCTCGCCGACCGACTGCTCGAGCCTGGTGACCTGGCCCGCCGAGTGCCGGGCGGTGCTCTGCCCCTCACCCGCGGTGGCCGCGGCGTCCACGGCGCGCCGGGCGATCTCCTGGATCGCGGTGGACAGCGTCGCGAGCTCGGCGTCGACCACGGCGACCGCGTCGATCGCGGCCCGCGCCCCCACCCCGATCGCGGCGGCGTCGCTGGCGAGCCGGGCACCGCGCTCGGCGATGCGGGTCGCGCGCTGCTGCTCGACCTCCGCGGCCCGCGCCTTGGCCTCGACCTCGGCCGCCTGCAGGTCCTCGCGCTCGCGCTGGGTGCGCGCCGCCAGCTCCTGCGCCTCGCGCTCGGTGAGCTCGGCGAAGTGCCAGAACGAGATGATCCCGATGGACTCCAGGATCGCCAGCCCGGCGTGCACGGCCACCATGACCATGGCCTCACCCACCGACATCGACACCGCCATCGGCATCCCGGCGCCCATGTCCATGTGCGACATCCCGAACACCGCCTCCGGAGCGACGATCCCGAGCAGCCCGTGGTGCAGGATGATGATGACCACGGCGATCACCAGCGGTTCCCACTGCTGGTAGAGCGCCACGAAGGCCAGGATCGCGTAGAGGTGGATGTGCGCGGCCATCTCGCCGCCCGAGAGCTCGATCGCCACGAACGTGCTGGCGATGAGCCCGATGCTGGTCAGGTTCGCCTTGTGCCTGTGCACGGAGCTCAGCGCGGCCAGCGCGGCGAACAGCCCGACCCCCAGCGGCAGCACCCACGCCTCCCACAGGGGGCGCGGCCCGAGCAGCCCGAGCACCGCCAAGGCGGGCACGTGCAGCCAGAGCAAGACGGTGACGATCCGGTGGCGGGCCGCCCAGGACTCGGCGGTCAGCTGAGCCCCGCGGGGCAGGCGCAATGAACTCACGACGGCACATTTCGGCAGCTAGACCCCCCACGTGAGCTCTTCCCGCCGCGCCTCCGGGTGAAGCACGCTGCATCTCGCCGACCTGGCGGTTCGTCCGGAGTACTGCTGACCCCGGCCGTGCCCGCTGCTGCTGATCTTGCTGTGAGGTAGTTGTCCACAACCGGCTCGCCCACCCACAGGCTCCCTTCGCTGCTGCCGCTCCACCGGCCCCCCTCGGTAGGCTGTACATCGGGGGCCGCTTGATTTAGATGATCTTGTGGTGCACCGGGGCCAGCCAGGCCATCCACAACGCACCCCCTTGTCCACAGGTCGCTGCTCGCTCCTCCCGCTGTGTCGGGACGCGTCGGTAAGCTGTGTATTTGGGGGCTTTCGATCAGATTGATCTTGGCGCATGCCGTGGCCGGGATACGCGGCAAGGGATTTCCGCCACCGCGCAGGACCGCCGGTCGATGCACCCACCGCGCAACGCCTCCGCAACCCTCTGTCCACAGTGTTCAATGGTCGTTTCGAGCGCGAGCCATCCAGAGCGGCGTCCGTGACCTGTCGATGCCGCGACCATTCGGCGCAACGCCGCCCGGGTGCGATGTGTCAACCGGGCATTTGGGAGGTATGTAGCGCCTGTGCGCACCGCGAGTCAGGTCAGGAATCATCCGGTCATCCAGACGACCGGCCGGGTCGGCATGGTCTTCTACGGCGGTGTGCACGTCCTCATCGCCTGGCTGGCGCTACAAGTCGTGATCGGGCAGACCGGTGAGCAGGCCGACTCCAAGGGCGCCATCGCCGAGATCGCCGAGACCGGGGCGGGCCCGGTGCTGCTGTGGGCGCTGACCATCGGCCTGTTCCTGTTCGCGCTGTGGCAGTTCGCCGAGGGGGTCGCCGGGCACACCCACGAGTCGCGACCGCGCAAGCGGCTGGCGAAGCGGATCGGTTCGGGCGCGCGGGGGATCACCGCGGTGGGCATCGGGCTCGGCGCGCTGGACTTCGCCCGCGGCGCGGGCAGCACGAACTCCACCGGCAAGCAGCAGGAGCTCACGGCCGAGGTGCTGGCGATGCCGTTCGGGCAGGTCCTGGTCGGCGCGGTCGCGCTGGCGGTCCTGGTGCTCGCGGCGGTCCTCGTGCGCAAGGGCGTCACGCGGTCCTTCGAGCACGACCTCGACCTGTCGGAGCTGCCCACCGGCTCACGCGGGTTCGTCCAGCACATCGGCCGCGCGGGCTACATCGGCAAGGGGCTGGCTTACGGCGTGATCGGCGTCCTGGTCGGTCTCGCCGCGGTGCACGCGGACCCGGAGCGCTCGGGCGGCATGGACAAGGCCCTGCACACGGTGGCCGCCCAGCCGTACGGGGTGGTGCTGCTCGCCGCGATCGCGCTCGGCTTGGGCGCGTTCGGCGTGTACTGCTTCGCCGCCGCCAAGGCGCACCGCTAGGCGGCCAGGTGATGAGCTGACGTTGCCGCTACTGCCGGGCGGCGCGGGCTGCGCGACACGATCGGTGGCTGGCTCGACCTGCCGACCGAGGCAGCGGATCGACCCCACGCCAGGCCCACCGGGCAGTGCCTAGGCGCTGAGGGCCCACCTGATCGACCCGACCAGGCAGCGGCCCGCGCCGCGCACCAGCGGTCCGTCCAGCCCGGGCACGTGCGGCACGCGCAACTGCGACCGCGCCCACGGCGGCAACGTCGCCAGCGCGTTGGCGGCGAGAACGGCGTACGGGACCCGCACTGGCAAGGGGATCGGCGGGGTGAGCAGCAAGAACCGGGCGGCGTCGCGGGCCTGCGGGGTCGAGCGCAACTCGGGCCGGAAGGACGCCAGCCGCTCGGCGAGCTCGGCTTGGTCGCGCGGCGGGTCGACGACACCGAGGGCGGCGGCCACCCGTGCCGTGTCGGCGACGTAGCCGTCGTACCCGGCCCGGTCGAGCGGGTGTTGGCCGTAGTGCTGGTGGGCGCGCAGGAAGCTGTCGACCTCGGCGACGTGCACCCAGGCCAGCAGGTGCGGATCCGCGGCGTGGTAGGGCTCGCCGCGGTCGGTGGCGCCGCGCACCGCCTCGTGGATCCCGCGCACCCGGTCCACGGCGGCCTGGGCGTCGGTCGCGGTGCCGAACGTGGTCGTGGCCAGGAACGTGCTGGTCCGCTGCAACCGGCCCCACGGGTCGCCGCGGTAACCGGAGTGCGCCGCCACCGCGGCCATCGCCAACGGGTGCAGCGACTGCAGCAGCAGCGCCCGCAGCCCGCCGACGAACATCGACGCGTCGCCGTGCACCACCCGGATCGGCCGGTCGGGGCCGAACCAGCGGGCGCCCGGGGTGTCGTGGATGCGCGCGCGCTTCGCCGGGCCGTCGGGTCCGGCCACCCTGGCGAACAGCCGTGCGCCTGCCACCCGCCGCAGCGGGCCGAACACGGGATCGAGACCCATCACGGCCACCTCCGACCGCCAGCCTATGCGCCAGACGGGTATCCGGCGCAACGGTGCGATCCGCGGGCACGACTAACAGGTGTGGCTGACGAACTCGCACGCTCAACCGCCCCGATCACCGTTGCGTTCTCCCACCTCGCCAAGGACATCGTTGCCGAGGTCGCGCCGGACCAGAGCGACTACTTGGCGGCGGTGACCGAGGCCGTGGAAGCCGGGGACCGCCGCGCACGTTTGCTGGGCGGCGCCGTTGGTTCGGGCGTCGAACCAACCGTGCTGGCCGAGCTCATCTACCCGCTGCTGACCGGCACGGTCGCCCAAGTCCTTGGTGCTGCTGGGTTCGCTGCGTTGCAGCGCCGGAAGTGGTGGCGCCGCAAGAACAAACGCGGCGTGCGCCCGAGCGCGACGATCAGCATCACCGCTGCTCAGGTCGCCCCGATGCGCGAAGCCTGTCTGGCTCACGGCCAAGTGCTCGGGTTGTCCTCGGCGGAGGCAACGTTGCTGGCAGACGCGTTGGAGCGGGCATTGTTGCGATCCCTGGACGACCAGTGAACACCGTGCCCCGGGCCGGGCTGTGGTGGGTCTACCTGTTGGTGTTCCTCGCCTTGGCGATCAACGGTGCCGGTGCCGCGCAGGCGTTGTTCATGACCAACGACCTCGGTGACACGCGGACCGTGTTGGCTTGCAGTGCGGCACACGGTATCTCGATGGCCGAACCATTGATTGTCAACCCCGTCCGGGATGGGGCCGCCTATGACGACTGCAGCCGCGACTACAACGTCGAACTCGGAACCACGATGGTGTTGGGCGCCGTGGCCCTGCCCGCCGCGGCGTTGCTGCTGATGGTGCTCGGCGGCCTCGCCGTTCGGCGGCGCTCGCGGCGAGGGCCGAACTCCTTCGAACTCGAGGCGCGCTTCGATGCTTTGTGCGTGAGCCAAGGACTTGTCGGACGTCGGCGACCGCGGTTGGTGCTGGCGGCTCGCGCGTCGGGGATTCGCCAGGCGTTCACGACCGGCCTCCCCGGCGCCCGCCCCTGGGTCGTGGTGCCCGAGGCATACGCGCACGTCGACCCAAACGAGTTCGAGATCGTCGCCAGCCACGAACTCGGCCACGTCCACGCCAACGATGTCCTGTGGGCCTCGGCGGTCTGGTGGACGGGCTGGCTTCCCCTACCCGTTCTGCTGTTCTCGGTTCTCGCCCTCTTCGAAGATCCTGACGCCGTGTGGAGCTTCTACGGCGAGCACTTGGTCGTGTCGGTGGTGACCGCAGTGGCCGTCTTGGCGTTGCGGGCGGCACTGTTGCGTCGCCGCGAGTTGGCCGCCGACCGGTACGCGGGGGAGGTGCTCGGCGACCCGCGAGCCGTGCGCGCCGTCTTGGTTGGCACCACCCGGAAGCGGCCGCTGTTCGCCGTGCACCCATCGGTTGCCGAACGCTCGACCTCAGGTGGACAACGGTGGGAGGGCGGCTTAATCGTCAGCGCTGTCGCGGGCGTGGTGGCCATGTTGTTCTACCAGGTCTGCCACTTC
Organism: Actinokineospora diospyrosa; assembly: GCF_024171925.1. Classification (GTDB taxonomy): domain Bacteria; phylum Actinomycetota; class Actinomycetes; order Mycobacteriales; family Pseudonocardiaceae; genus Actinokineospora; species Actinokineospora diospyrosa. Next base: position 430,645 of record NZ_JAMTCO010000009.1, read on the forward strand.
GTGATCAGGGCGTTCGCGGGGGCGACCGCGGACGCCTTGGTGATCACGGATCTGCCGTTGGCGCTCGGGTGCGTCCTGTGGGCCGCGGTGCTGATCCCCGCGTGGACCCGACGGGCCCGGGCGAGCGAGGCGGGCTGGATCGGGCCGCTGGCGGGTGCGGTGGTCGGTGTGGTGGGCGGGTTCGAGATCCAGGTCCCCGGTGCGGCCCCGTCGTTGCCCGTCGTGCTCGCCGAGGCCGTCGTCGAGTTCATCGTGTTGTTGGGATTGGTCGCGTTGACGGCCGCGGTCTTGGCGCGAGCGGTGGCGATCCGGTTGGCGGGCGCGACTGGTGCCGCGGCCCGGGTCGGTGCCACGCTCGCGGTCGCCTTCGTCCTGAGCAGTGGCATCGCCCTGGTCACTGGCGTGCTGTCGGCCACGGTGCTGTTCGACACGACGGCCATGGTGCGGCGGCTCGTGGTCGGCGAAGGTGCCGGTTCCAAGTGGATGGTCGCGGGTCTGGTTCTGATCGTCGGTCTCGCCCTGGTGTGGCGGCGCGCGGGTGGGATCTGGATCGCGGTGGCGGGCGCGCTCAGCGGTGGTGTCGCCGCGGCGCTGTTGTGGCTGCTGCGGTTCGAGCCGGACCAGTCCGAGGCCACCGATGTCGTGCTGGCCTACCAAGCGTGGTGGATCTGTGCCCTCGCGGGTTGGGTGGTCGTGGTCTTCGTCCTGCTCACCCACCGCGGCGAGCCCTGGGTGTCCGCGCTCCTGCTTGGCCTAGCCGCCGCCGTGGTCGCGGGGCTGCTCTGGTTCGTGATCGTCCGGCTCTCCGGCAGCGGCCACGGCTGGTCGGCCTTCACGGCGTCCCTCAGCCTGCCGTCGTGGCTCTTGCTGGTCGCGGTGTTCGCGACGGTACCCGTACTCGTGCTCGCGGCCCGCCATTCCCTCAACCCGTCCCCGCTCGCTTGGTCCGCCGCGACGCTCGCGGTCACCTCGTTGCTCGCCATCCTCATGACCACCGATTCGTTGTCCACCATCACCCTCGCCCGAAGCGACGGCGACTACTCCTTCACCACCAAGTACGACCCCCCACCGCCACCCGCCGCCAACCCCAACGCCACCCGCCCCCTGACCCCAACCGACGTCACCGCCGCCATCTCCGCGGCCGCCGCCACCCTGCCAGCCGGGACGGTCGAGGTGCCAACGCCCCCAAGAAGCGCAGGCCCGGCCACGATCCCGTCGACCTGCCAGGAAACGATCCAACGCAACAACGCGGCCGAGGCCGCCACACCCCACAACGCCGACCAAACCCGAACCTTCACCGTCCCCATCGAAGGCATCCCAGACGGCGTCGAAGTCCAGATCCACCTCACGTCCTACAAAACCGACCCCCACGTCCTCACCAACGTCGACGAAGCCATCCACGTCTGCGACCGCTACGCCTTCCCCACCCCCACCTTCGACAACGGCGTCATCCGGGCCCGGATGATGGCCCGAACCCCACCCCCATCCCCGCACCCAACCCGCGTCCTCGCCAACCTCGCCTACGGCACCAAGAACTCCATCCGCCGCCACGCCATCGGCCAAACCCACTTCACCACCCCCGGCAACAACGTCATCGAGATCAGCATCCTCTGGGCCTACCTCGCCCTCCCACCCCCACCCACCGTCCTAGCCACAGTCGACCGAATCCCCAACGACCTCACAACCCACCTCCTCGCCAGCTTGTGAACCTTGGTCGGAGCGGAAGTGCCCGTTTCGCTGGATGGATTGGCCCGACTCCTGAATCACCGGTCCTGACAGGACGGTGGCAGGTCGGCAAACCTCCAAGTCCCTCCACCAGAGACGGTCCTGACAGGACGCTTGAAGGGGCCGTGAAACACAAAAGTCCCCTCCCTGGAGCTGGGAGGGGACTAGCTGTGGCCTTACTTGGTGGCGAGGGCCTTGAGGCCGGCGTAGTCGCCTGCGCCGAGGAGGCGGCGGGAGGTGTCGCAGGGGGAGCTGGCGGGGGTCATGGTCTGGGTGGCGTTGTTGGTCTGGTCGACGTGGCCGAGGCCGGCGGTGTGCAGGCGCTCGTGGGTGAGGGTGGTTTCGAGGTCGTACTGCTGGCCGGTGCAGTTGGCGGGCTTGGTGGTGAACCAGGTGTAGGCGACGTTGTCGATGAGGGTGTCGGAGGCGATGACGACGCCCTTGGCGTTGTAGTAGGTGCAGGTGTAGGCGAGGACCTTGGTGGGGAGGGTGCCCCAGCCGGTCACCGACTTGTTGTCGTTACCGGTGCACGTCGCGGTGGCCGAGACCTGCGGCTTGAGGGTCGTGGTGCCGCCGTAGGTGTAGGTGGAGGTGGTGAGGTTGGCGAGGCCGCAGCGGTTGGTGCCCTTGGCGACGGTGTTGGTGGAGGCGGTGATGGCGCCCAGTGCGGTGGAGGCGATGTTGGCGGGGACGCCGGCACCGTTGTACAGCCAGTTCAGCGTGCCGACCTTCCAGGTCTTGAGGGCGTAAGTGGTGTCGGTGCACTCGGTGGCGGCCGAAGCGGCGGTGATGGCGGCGGTGACGGCGTCACCCTCGTCGTAGGTGAAGGCCTCGGCGACGACGTAGACCTGGTCGTCGGCGGTGGCCTGGGAGGTGACCGGCTGGCCGGCCAGGATGACGGTAGCGGCGGCCAGGGTGGTGGCGGCGAGAGTGGTGATCGAGCGGCGCATCCGGTGCTCCCTGGTCGGTCTTGGCTGGTTGACACAAGATTCGAGCCCGGCGGGAGCGGGTCGGGTGCGGCAACGGGTGCGACTCGGGTGCACGGCTTACCCGGCACCGCGCGCTGCCGAAACTACGCGGCTCCACCGATCCGACGTCCCCCACACAGGCGGCCACCAGCCGCCGACCACGGCCCACCGTGACGACCGGCACCACACAGGTGAGCAACCCGGCCAAAGCCCCGCCAAAGCCAGGACAAACGAGACCGCCAGGTACCGGCGGGCCGCACCCGAGCCCTACCGCGTGGCGAGCGCCGCCAGCACCAGCGGCCCACCAGCCAGAACGAGCAGCAGCACCAGGTTGGTCTTGCGGTAGAACACCAGCAGGGCCACGAACTCCCGCAGGAACGCGCTGGGCACGAAATAGGACGCCGTCCGGGCCCCGACCACCGTCAACCGCAACCGCAGGCGCCGAGACAGCACCGCGGTCCGGAACACGTGGTAGTTGTTCGTCACCACCACCGTCTTGCCCGTGTGCCCCTGCTCGGTCAGCAGCGCGGTGCTGTAGAGGAGGTTCTGCTCCGTCGTCGTGGCCTGGTCCTCCAGCACGACCCGGTCCGACGGCACGCCCCGCTCGAGCAGGTACCCGCTCATCGCCTCCGCCTCGGACACCAGCTCGTCCGCACCCCGCCCACCGGAGACGACGACCACCGCGTCCGCGCCGTGCTCCCGGCACTGCACCGCGCGGTCCAGCCGGGCCCGCAGCAGCGGCGGCACCTTGTCCCCGCGCAGGCCCGCGCCCAGCACGATGATCGCGTCGGCCTCGACCCGCTTGCCCAGCGTGCTGTAGATCGCCGAGTACGCGACCAGCGCCAGGAACAGGAACGCGAGGTACCCGGCGACCAGCGACACCGAGGTCGCCGCCGCCACCAACCAGGGCGACCCGCCGAGGGCCAGCGCGAGGACGGTCACCCCGACCACGCCCAGCGCGCCGACCCCGGCCAGCAGCGACAACAGGTTCGCCAGGCGGTGGCCTTCCCGGCGCCACATCACCACCCCGTTGGCGATGAGCGCCAGGGGCAGCACCAGGACGACCAGCAACCCGACCACGACGGCGACCCAGACCAGGACGTCGCGCAGCGACCGGACGTCGGCGAGCACGAGCAGCAGCCACAGCGCGCCGAACACCGCGGCGATCCCCAGCCACACCGCGTTCCCCAGCCGTCGCGGCTCGCGGTACACCCGGTAGCCGAACACCAGCAGGGCCACAAGCGCCAGAACTCCGAAGACCATGATCCTCCGTGGCCGCCCGTACCCCTTGCTGCGGCGGGGCCACGGGTCGCGCCGGTGCGGTAGCGTCGGGGGCATGACCGTAGCACTGCGCGAGTTCCCGATCCTGCGCGGTGTGTGCCGCGCCATCGCCGACTCCGGCGGCGAGCTGGCCGATCTGTCCGATGTGGAGCTTTTCGAGGCCGTCGTCGCCGCGGCCGAGTGGGTCGGTGACCCGATCCCGGTCGACGAGCGGTTGGCCCCGCTGGCCGCCGCGGTGGGCGAGCGGTTGCGCGCGGGCTGGTTCGCCGAGGTCACACCGGGGCGGGAGCAGGCGCGCTTCAGCGCGGTGGCCGAGCCGATCGACATCGCGCTGACCAGGCCCCCGCTGGACAGCACCGCGGTCATCGACGACAAGCCCAGGGGAGCGTGGTGGACCTCGTCGCGGCTGCCGGACGGGACCAGCGCGTGGTCCCGCGCGGAGACCGTGCTGGGCACCCCCGAGAGCCGGGCGGCGGGTGACGACGCCACCCGGCAGGAGCGGTGGTGGACGGTCGACACCGCCTCGGCGCGGATCCACCGCATCGAGTCCACTTCGGACTACCTGGAGCTGCTCGAACGCCACCCGTTGGCAGGCAGCGCGGTCCCCAGGGTGGACTGGGTCGCCGCCGCCACCGAGTTCGACGCGGTGCACCTGTCCGCCGCCGGGCTCGTGCACACCCAATCGGTCCCCGTCGAGACCAGCCGGGGCACGACCGCCCTGCGCGGCTGGAACTGCGAGTCGACCGCGTGGCTGCGCGCACCCCGCGCCGAACGCGCGCCAATGGCGCCCGCGTCATCGCGAGCGCCACTGGCCTGATCGACCTCAGCAGCCGACCACGTTCACGTCCGGGCCGTTGGTGTGCACGTTCACCGGCAGCCACGGCACCTGCGTCGCGCTGCCGTAAGCCTCCCCGTGCATGACCCATCCGTTGTGGCACTCGCCCCAGGCGGCGTTGGACTTGATCTGGTTCTTGCCCGAGTTCGACACGTCGCCGCTGTCACCGACCAACTGGTACTGCTGGTACCCGGTGCGCAGCCACAGCTTCACCCGGATGGTCATGCCGGTGACCTGCTGGTCGCACTTGAGCACGCCGTGCACGTTCGTCGCGCCGGGCACGGTGTGCGACCCGTGTGGGTAGTCGACGCTGACCGAGCAGTTCGGCGCCGCGGTGGTCGTGGCGCTCGCCGCGGTCACCGGGACCAACACCCCCACAGCCGCCACCGCCGCGGCCACCAGCACACTCGCTTTCCTCACAGGGAGTTCCTCCTCGTCGTGTGGTTACCGGTCCAGTAGACGGCCGCCGCGCCGCCCGTGGGCCGCTGGCCAGGCGATCTGGCAGAGGTCCTGGTGAACCTGGCAGTCCTGCCGGGTCGGATCCCTTGCGGCCGTGAACCTCTCCGGCCGATCCGGCTACACACCCGGTGACCGCACAGACTTCGGCAGGAGCGACCATGACACCGACCACGGAAGTACCCACCGTGGGCACCCGCGACCACCCCCCGCTGCGCACCGTGGTGCAGGTGGAGTTGAGCAGACTGCGGCACGGTTTCCTCGCCTGGTACACGGTGCTCGCCCCGATCGTCATCGCCATCCCGCTCTACCTCGGCTCGCTGTTCTCGCCGGAAGGCGCCTCCGGGCAGACCTGGCAGACCTTCAGCAACGTGACCCTCGAGTTCTGGGGCGTCCTGGTGCCGATGACCGCGGGACTGGCCGCGACCCTCTCGGTGCGCGCCGACCAGGACGCCTGGCGCATGTTGTTGTCCTACGCCGTCCCGCGCTGGCGGTACTTCGCGGGCAAGTTCGGCGCGTTGGCGGTGCTGGGCCTGGTTTCCAGCACCGTGTTGGCCGCCGTCCTCGCCGCGGGCGCCCTGCTCAACGGCACGCTGGCGGCCTCGATCGGCGTCGTGCTCGCCGCGGCGTACCTGCCGTGGGTGGCGGGTCTGGCCAGCACCGCGCTGGCCCTGCTCGTGGCCGTGCGGTGGGGTTTCGGACCGGGCATCACCGTCGGCGTCGCCGGGTTGCTGTGCGGCGCGCTGACCGCGGACAAGGTGTTCTGGTACCTGATCCCGGTCGCCTGGCCGATGCGGGTGATCCTGCCGATCGCGGGCATCGGCCCCAACGGCATCGCGCTGCCCGCGGGCAGCCCCCTGGCCGACCACGGCGCGATCCCGGTGGCCCTGGGCCTCTCCGCCGTCCTCACCGCGCTCCTGCTGCTGCTCGGCGGCGCGCACATGAACCGCAAGGAGATCTGATCCCATGACGACGCTGGAAGTCTCCGCCCTGCACAAGCACTACGGCGACCACCGCGCCCTCGACGGCATCGACCTCACCGTCGGCCAGGGCGAGGTGTACGGGCTGCTGGGGCCCAACGGGGCGGGCAAGACCACGCTGATGAAGGTGGTGCTCGGCCTGCAACGACCGACCAGCGGCCACATCCGGCTCTTCGGCGAGCCCTACCACCGGTCCGCGCTGGCCCAGGTTGGCGCCCTGGTCGAGGTGCCGGGGCTGTGGCCGCACCTCGACGCCGACGCGCACCTGCGGGCGCACGCCCGCCTGCGCGGCGTGGACCACCGGTGGATCGACGGGGTGCTCGAGCAGGTGCGGCTGGGCGAGGTGCGCCACCGCGCCGTCTCGAAGTACTCCCTGGGGATGCGGTGGCGGCTGGGCATCGCGATCGCCCTGCTGGTCCGCCCCCGGTTCATCGTCCTGGACGAACCGACCAACGGGCTCGACCCGGTGGGCATCCGCGAGATGCGCGCGCTCATCCGGACCCTCGCGGGCGCGGGGACCACGATCATGGTGTCCAGCCACCAACTCGGCGAGATCGCCCAGGTCTGCGACCGGGTGGGGGTCCTCGTGGCGGGCCGGACGCACTACGAGGGCCCGGTCGACGGTCTCGCTGTGGACGGTGACCTGGAGGCCGGGTTCTTCCGCATCATCGACAGCGTCGGCGGCGGCGTGCGCTGAGCGGGCTCGACCGGACCAGGGCGCACGCGCAGGCGCCCAGCCCGGCCTCGGTGCGGGCATCCCCCCAGCCGCACCGAGGCCGCCCGCTCAGCCTGGACCGATCGACCGCCGGGTGGGCACCACCCGCGCCTTGTGGCTCGCCGCGTTCATCCGGTACCGCAGTTCCGTCCGGCCCGCGACGCCCATGTCCTGGTAGAGACGCCGGATCCGGCGGTACATCGAGCGTTCGGAGCAGTAGAACTGCTGCGCGATGGCGGAGATGCTCGTGGTGCCGCACAGCATGCGCACCAACCTGCCGTCGTCCTGGCGGGCCACCGGCGTGTCGCCGTCGTAGGTCAGCGCCGGGCCCACCGGGGCGCGCGCCGCGGGAACGGCGGCCGAGCAGGTGGTGAGCACCGCGTCGAGCTGCTTGTCGGTCGGCAGCCGGACGTTGAGCACACCGCTGGCCCCCGCGGAGATGGCCAGGAACGTTTGGTGCCCGCTGATGTCGTTGACCACGGCCAGGATCGGTACCAGGCACCGGCTGCGGCGCAGCGAGCGCACCAGTTCGCGGTCCGGTTCGCTCGCCGCGGGCACCAGCAGCGCCGGGATGTCGACGAGGTCGGTGAACAGCGCCTCCGGCTCGTCGAACCGCACGACGACACCCGCCGCGGCCCAGTCGGTCACGGCGTCCGCGAGTTCGGCGCGCAATCTGTGGTGCGCGGCCAGGACCAGACCGCGCCATGCTGAATCCGCCACAGGGCCCCCATTCCCAAGCGTTCTGCTTCTGCTTTGCCCGTGCCCTACAAGACTACTCCTAGGAGTAGGGTTGGTGAGCGGCAGAATGGGGACCAGGAACATTACCAACTGATGGCTTTGATATTTCCTTGACGCCTTACCCCGGGTTGTGCCCGAACTGTGCCCGCAGTGGACATTGTGGACGGATCGATGTCAGATCACGGCTTGGTGCACAGTTTGATCCCGGTGCTCAGCAACGCGCCGAGGCTGATCTCCTGGCCCTGGCTGCCCTCGGCGCGCAGCGGATCGATTTTCTGCGCGCCTGCGGATTCCGCCTTCTCGTTGAGCGCGTAGGTCGTTCCGTCCGGTGTGATAAAGACGACCTCCGTCTCGTTGCGGCATTCCACAGTGCCCTCGTTCACGGTCAGCGGCCACAGGTAGCCGAAATTGGCCTCGGACACCCTTTGCGTGCTCCCCTCCGGGGCGGGCAGCGGCACGGTGGAGGTCGTCTGGGGATCGCTGCGGCCCGCGGCGCACCCGCCAAGCGCGAGCAGCGCCACCGCGGCGGCCACCGCGACCTTGGGCACGGCGGCCTTGGGCACCGCCGACTTGGACACCGTGGAACCGGTGCGGGACAACGTCATCGTCGGGTCACCTCGTCGCTTTCGTCGATTCGCTGGACTGCAGGAGGGCCACGTAGCCGTCCTCCAGGGTCGGGGTGATCACCGCGGCGCCGGGCGGCGGGTCGCCGACCACGCGGTACTCGGTGCCCGCGGCGTCGGTCACCGCGTTGACCACGGTGCCCTCGGTCGGCGGCGTGCTCGAGCGCAGCAGGTAGGTGCGGCCCGCGGCGGCGTCGGTCAGGCCGGCGGTGCTCCCGTGGTAGCGCAGCGTTCCGCCGCTGAGCACGCACACCTGCGGACAGGTCTGGGCGACGTCGTCGAGGATGTGCGTGGACAGGATCGTCACCCGGTCGCCGCCGAGTTGGGCGAGCAGCGCGCGGAAGCGCATGCGCTCGTGCGGGTCCAGCCCCGCGGTGGGTTCGTCCACGACGATCAGCCGGGGGTCGCCCAGCAGCGCCTGCGCGATGCCCAGGCGGCGGCGCATCCCGCCGGAGAGCATGCCCACCCGGCGGGACCGGTGCTCGGTGAGGCCGACCTGCTCGAGCAGGTCGGCCACTTGGTGCTCGCGGGCGCGCTTGTCGTCGATCCCCTTGAGCAGCGCGATGTAGTCCAGGGTTTCGCGGGCGGTGAGGTCCGGGTAGAGCGACAGCTCCTGCGGTAGGTACCCGAGGACCCGCTTGAGCGCGGTCCGCCCGCTCGAGGTGGCGAGGTCGTGGTCGCCGACGAGCACCCGCCCGGCGGTGGGGCGCAGGATGCCGGTGAGGATCCGCATCAGGGTGGTCTTGCCCGCCCCGTTCGGTCCGAGGAGCCCGGTCATGCCGGGCTCGATGCGCAACTCGACCCCGTCGAGCGCGGCCTGCCCGCCCCGGTAGGTCTTGCCGAGGCCCTCGATGACGATCCTCACTGGACTCCCTCCTTGGTTCGCACGCCGTCGCCCGTCGCCCGGCCACCCGCGCGCCAGGCGACGACCACCCGGGCGGCGAGGAAGAACAGCACGGCGCAGGCGAGCACCAGCACCAGGTTGAGCACGGCTGTCCCGGAGCTCGCGGCCGGGCTGAGCGGGCCGCTCTGGTCGCGGTCGGCCCAGATCCCGCGGGCGCCGAGCCAGGCCACCGCCTGGTAGCCGCCCAGCGGGGAGAGCACGGTCCCGGTCGGTGTCGGGATCGGCACCACGGCCGGGCTCAGCTGCGTCGCCCAGAACCAGGCCGCCACCACCAGCACCCGCGCCAGCGCGACCGGCAGCAGCAGCCCGAGCAGGCAGGCGAACGCGGTGATCGCGACCGCCGCGGGCAGCACGACGGTGAGCGCCCCGACCACGGCCACCACCAGCGGCGACACCTGCCCCGCCTGGACCGCGACCACCGCGCCGAGCAGCAGCACGACCAGGAACACCGGGGCCAGCGCCACGCCGAGCGCACCGGCGAGTACCCCCGACATGCGGGTCGTGCGGCGGGCGGGCGTGGTGTCGAGCAGGTCGGCCAGCCCGGGGCGGGTGTGCTGCGTCAGCCGCCCGGCGAGCGCGACCCCCACCCCGACGACGGCGAACGTCGTGACCACCAGCACCGCCGTGCCGACCCGGCCCGCCGGGTCGGCGACCCCCATCACCGCGGGGGAGGACAGCGCCAGCAGCACGGCGAGCGCGGTGAGCGGCGCCAGCGACAGCCACAGCACCCGCCCCCGCGCGGCCATCCGCGCCTCGTACCACGCCGAACCCCGCAGCGCCGACCAGGTGCCGCTCATCTCCGTGCCCCCTCGCTGAACTCGCGTCCATAGCCCAACAGGTGTGCCGCCCGCGCGGCGAGCACGACGGCGAGCACCAGGTCCACGGCCACCCGGACCCCGAGCGCCGGCAGGACCCGCTCGAGCACGAACAGGTCGGCGAACCACGCCGCCAAGACAACCGTGGACGCTCCCGCGGTCGAGCGCAGCGCCACCGCCGCCCACGCGCCCACCCCCATCAGCAGCACCGCCAGACCGCACACCGCCGCCAGCCGCGCGTAGCCCGCCGGGGCGGGCAGCAATGCCAGCGCCAGGGCGACCGCGCTCAGCAGCGTGCTCCCGCCCAGCAACGCGACGCGGCGGGCGAAGGTGGTCGGCAACGGTGTCGGCAGCGTGGTGTGCAGTTCAACCGCGGGTTCACCGGCGACGACCGCGGCCGTCGCCAGACCAGCGACCAAGGGCGCGAGCACCCGGGCGAGCCAGTCGCCGGTGAACCCCGCTCCCGGCGCCGCCAGCCCGGTGACCAGCAGCGCGATCGCCAGCAGTGGCGGCGCGGCGAGCAGGTGCCTGCCCGCGCGGCGCGCCTCGTACCGCCACACCCGCACGTCGTTCACACCTGGGGTGTAGCCGCCGGGCGCGCCGCGGTTCACGCCGGTTCCCACCGCCGCGCGGGCAACTGCCGGACCTGGTGGGTGGCCAGGGCGAACAGGGCGAGCGCGACGACCACCGTCCACGGCGTGGTGCCCCACACGTGCGCGAAGACCCGGCCGAGGCGTTCGGCGATGCCGCCGCGCGACAGCGAGGTCACCGACCCGAGGCACCAGAGCGCGACGGCGGCCGCGGCGCCGACACCGGGGGAGTAGCGGACCGCGCAGACGACCGCGGTGGCCGAGGCGAGCAGGGACTGGCCCAGCCACCCCGCGACCAGGTCCGGCACGCCCGTGCCCACCCCTGCCGCGTGCACCGCGACCGAGCAGCCCAGCGCGAGCAGCACGTCCACCGCGAGCACGAGGACGAGCCGGGCAGCGAAGACGGTGACCGGCGAGATCGGCAGCGCGTGCAGCAGGTCGGTGCGCGGGTCGGCGCGCCGGGTGCAGGTCGCGAGCGACCCGAGCAGCACGGTCAGCACCACGACGGCGGCGAAGCCGTGCGTCGCCATCCGCGGGTCCGGGGTGAGCAGCGCGATCGCCGTGGCCGCCGCGAGCCCCAGCACGCTCGCGGGCAGCAGCAGGCGGGGCATCAGCCGCGCCTGCCACCGGACCAGCAGGGCACCGGTGCGCCAAGCCCGGACCCGCCGCGGGGTTTCGGCCGGACGGGCCTCGGTTGCACGGGGGGCGGGTGCGGCGATGGCGGGCAGCAGCAGCGAGTCGAACGGGGGCGGCGCCAGCGGGGGTGCCAGCGCGTCGGCCGCCAGCCGGGTGGCCGCGGTGAGCCGCTGCCAGGACTCCCACCGCAGGCGGCACTCGGCGCAGGTGGCGACGTGCTGGGGGCGGTCCTGGCCGCGCAGGTCGTCGTCGGCGAGGTGGGTCATGGCGTGCTCCTGGGAGCCTGGGACGGGCTGAGCCGACCGGCCAGCCGTCGTCGGGCGTGCGACATCCTGCTCTTGACGGTGCCGACCGGGATGTCGAGCGCGGCCGACACCTCCGGGTAGGACAGGTCCTCCACGAGCACCAGCACCAGCACCTCCCGCAGGTGTTCGGGCAGCTCCGCCACCGCGGTGGCGAGCGCCTCGCGTTCGACCCCGGCCAGCACCCGGTCCTCGACACCGGGCGCCTGGTCGGCGAGCTCGGCCGCCTCGTCGAGGTCGGTCTCCACCGGGGTGGCCTTGCGCAGCCGGTTGTGCGCCTGGCGGCGGGCCACGCCGTAGAGCCACGCGCGGGCCGAGGCTTCGCCGCGGAAGCTGCCCGCTGACTGCCAGACTGCCAACCAGGTCTCCTGCAGGATCTCCTCGGCGACCCCGGCGTTGGCCGTCAACCGGCGCAGCAGCCGGAAGATCCCGCCGCTGTGCCGGTCGTACAGGCCGCGCAGGGCGTCCTGGTCGCCACCCGCCACGGCGGTCATGAGCTGCTCGTCCGACCCCACACACACCTGTGTAGCAGGTGCCGCCCGCGCGGTTCACGGCTGTGGCGCCGGTCCCACCGCCGGGTGGCTGCCGCCCCGGCTGACGTGACTGCCAGTTGTCCCCTACCGCCTTGAAGCGCCGCCCGAGCAGGGGTTCTGTGGATGTCGGTGGCCAGTCGAGGCCACCGCCGCGCGGGGAGTGACGGAACCGGGGCGCAGGCAGCGCGCTGGGGACCGACGAAGGAGACGCCATGCCAACGATCGAGATGACCGCCCCTGCCGGGGCCGAGCTGGACCTGTTCGACCTGGACCTGGAGGTCAGCGTCGAGCAGATGTCGCTGACGCCCGCCATCACCAGCATCTCGCTGTGCACCCCCGGGTGCACCAGCGCTGGCGGCGGCAGCAACTGCAGCTTCTGCTGCTAAACGGTGCGTCGCGCCGGGTCGGGGGGACGCCCCCGGCCCGGCGCCACCCGACTCGACCCCTGGGGGCTGACCGATGGACCCGCTGTTGCGAGCCTGGCCGGTGTTCCTGGTCCGCGCCCCGCTGGTGCCCGAGGCGGGCGGACCCGGTGTCGCCGACCAGGACGACCACCTCGGCGTGCTGCGCGCCGCCGTGGCCGACCCGGTGCTGACCGAGGCGATCACCCTGGCCAGCCCGACCCTGGGCGCGGTGCTCGCCAGGGTCGCCGCGGGCGGGGCGGCCGGGCTCAAGGCCAAGCAGGTGCGCCGGGCCGCGCTCTCGGTGCTGCGCTACGACATCCGGACCCGGACCCGCCCGACCCCGTTCGGCCTGTTCGCCGGGGTGAGCGCGGGCGGCTTCGGCGCGCCGCAGGTGCTGCGCGGCTCGGCGCACCGGCACCGCACGCACGTCGACATGAGCTGGCTGGCCCGGGTCGTGCACCGCGCCGAGGCCGACCCCGGGGTGCTGGCCGGGCTGCGCGTGCGCGCCCACCAGGCCCTGGTCCACCGCGGCGACCGGGTGGTGCTGGAGACCCCGTCCGGGCTGGGCGCGGTGCCCGGGCAGACGACCCGCTCGTTCGTGTCCGCGCGCCGCTCCCCGGTCGTGGCCGCCGCGCTGGCGCTGGCCGCCACCCCGATCGCGGTCACCGACCTGGTGGCGGTCCTCGCCGAGCGGTTCGCCGGTGGCGCGGCCGCCCCGGCGGCGAAGCTGGTGCGCTCGCTGGTCGAGCAGGAGTTGCTGATCACCGACCTGCGCCCGCCGCTCGACGGCGGCGACCCGCTGCGCCACGTCCTGTCCCGGCTGCCCGAGGGCGACCTGCGCACCCGGCTGACCGAGCTGGACCGGTTGCGGGAGAAGTACGACGCCCTCGCCCCCGGTGAGGGAACCGCGGCGCTGGTCGAGCTGGTCGACGCGGCGCGGGAGGTCGAGCCGTTCGACACGCCGCTGCACGTCGACACCCGGGTGGACCTGCGGGTCACCGCGGCGGAGGCGGTGCGCGAGGAGGTCGAGCGGGCCGCGACCGTGCTGTGGCGGCTCTCGCCACCCCGGTTGGGCATGCGGCCGCTGCGCGGGTTCCACGGCCGTTTCCTGGAGCGCTACGGCGCCGACCGGCTGGTCCCGGTCCTGGAACTGCTGGACACCACCCGGTCCCTCGGCGCCCCGCCCGGCTACGAGTGGCCCCCGAGCGAGGCGGTGGCCGAGACCGCGGCCGAGCCGTCGAGCACCCGGCGCGATCGGGCGGTCAGCCGGTTGGTGCTGGACGCGTCGCGCACCGGGTCGCGCGAGGCCGTGCTGACCGACGAGGTGCTCGCCGAACTCGCCCACGACGACGCCGATCCCGCGGATCTGCCCAACTCGTGCGAGCTCTACGTGCACGTGGTCGAGCGGGCCGATGGCGACTTCCGGGTCGTGCTCTCGCCCAGTCCCGGGTCCCACCACGCCGGGGCGACCACGGCCCGGTTCCACGACCTGCTCCCGCACTGGCCGCACGAGCCGCACCCGGTGCACGTCGAGGGGGCGGTTCTCGCGGACTTGGCCTTCACGCCGCGGTCCGGTCGCGCGGCCAACCTCGCGCACACGCCGCCGACGACCGGGCGGCGCATCGCGGTCGGGCTGCCGGACGCCCCTGGCGTGGAGGAGATCCCGCTGGCCGAGGTCGCCGTCGGCGCGACGCTGGAGCGCCTCTACGCGGTGCACGTGCCGACCGGCCGCGAGCTCGTCCCCGTGCTGCCGAACATGGTCAGCCCCGCCGTCCAGGCGCCCAACGCCATCCGCCTGCTGTTCGAGCTCGGGATGGAGGGGCAGCGGCTGTGGGAGCCGTGGAACTGGGGGCCGATGGCGAACGCGCCCTTCCTGCCCCGGGTCCGCTACGGCCGGTCCATCCTCGCGCCCGCCACCTGGCGGCTGGACGAGCTGCGCGGCCACGACGACGAAGCCGACTTCGACGCGGGCCTGGCGCGGTGGCGCGAGCAGTGGGCCGTGCCCGACCGGGTGCTGCTCGTCAGCACCGACCAGCGGCTGCTGGTCCACCTGGACAACCGGTGGCACCGGCGGTTGCTGCGCGACGAACTGCGCCGCGACCCCGACCTCATCGCCCAGGAGGTCGCCGGTGGCGACGAGACCGTCGGCGACGGCCACACCCGCGAGCTCGTCGTCGCCCTGGTCCCGCGACCGCACCGGGCACGGCCGCCGCACGTCGCGCACGTCGTCGACCGCCCCGCGCGCTCACCGCTGGCGGGGGACTGGCTGTACCTGCTGGTCCACGGTTCCCGGCAGGGGCAGGACGACCTGCTGCGCGACGAGGTGCCCGCGCTCGTGCGACTCGCCGCCGACACGGGCGCCGACCGGTGGTTCTTCATCCGCTACACCGACGCCGACGGCCACCACCTGCGGCTGCGGTTCCACGGCGACCCCGCCCTGCTGTGGTCGCGTCTGCTGCCCGCGGCGAGCGCTCTGCTGGCGCGGTGGCAGGAAGACGGGCTCGTGGGCGCGCACCGGGTGCAGCCGTATGAGCCGGAACTGGAGCGCTACGGGGGTATCGACGCGCTTGAGGCGGCGGAACGCGTCTTCTGCGAGGACAGCGCCGCGGCCATCGCGTTGCTGCGGTTGGCCAAGAGCTCCCCGTTCTCGTTGGACGCCTTGGGGGCGATCTCGGTCGCGTCGTTGGCGCACGCCTTCGGGCACCCGCCGCCGGGGACGCCGTGGATCACCCCCACCGGGGAGGCGGCCGAGTCCTGGCTGACGATCACCGGCACCCGGCGCGACCTGCCGCAGGCCTACCGCGCCGACCCGGCCCGTTGGCAGGGGTGGATCGACCCGGCGGCCGGGTGGCCGGGGCTGGGCGCCGATGGCGCGCCCGTGCTCGCCGCGCTCGCGGCTCGGGACGCGGCGGTGCGCGACTACGCACGGCTGGTCGCCGATCTGATCGCCGAGGGGCGCAGCGCCGCACCGTTGGCGCGCGTGGTCGGCAGCCTGCTGCACATGACGTGCAACCGGCTCCTCGGCGGCTCGTCCGAGCGCGAGCGGGCCGTGCTGGGCATCGCCAGGGGAGCGGTGCAGGACAACGGGAACAGGCGGAGGCACCGAGCATGACCGGCGCAGCGCAACGACTGTCCACAGCGGAGGCGGTGGCGCTGGTGGCGCACCGGCTGGCCGACCCGGACGCGGTCGCCGCGATCGCCGACCGCCCGGACAACGTGGAGCCGATCTACGGCGCGTCCCAGTGGGGGCCGCTGACCCTGGCCAACGGCCTGCCCGGCATCGCGTTGCTGTACGCCGAACTGGCCGCCACCGACGACCGCTGGTCCGCGGTCGCGCACCGGCAGGTCAGCCGGGCCGCCGAGCTGATGTCGTCGCAGGCCGCCAACGGGCTCTACGCCGGACCCGCCGCGTTGCTGGCCGCTGTCCTCCGACTGCAACCGCACTACGCGACTTTGCGCCGCAAGCTGATCGCGTGGGTGGCCGACGACCAGCGGACCCGACTGGAGGCGTGCGCGGCGCGCCGGGACCTGGGCGTGTCCTGGGCGCACTATGACGTCGTCAACGGGCTTTCCGGTACTGCCCGGTTGTTGCTCGACGCCGGTCCTTCGGTGCATGGGGTCGTCGAGGATACCTTGCGGTACCTGGTAACCCTGTGCGAACCGATCACTGTGGACGGTGTGCGCGTGCCCGGGTGGTGGGTGCCCGCCGAGCTGCAGCCGGTCGCGCGGGACGCGGAGCAGTACCCGCGCGGGGACTTCAACCTCGGCCTGGCACACGGCATCGCGGGCCCCCTGGCACTGTTCGCCGCCGCGCTCGACCGCGGCCACGAGGTACCACGCCAGCGCGACGCCATGCGCCGGATCGCCACCTGGCTGCTCGACCGACGCAAGCACGACACGGCTGGCGTCTACTGGCCGTGCAGGCTCTCCTGGGACGAGGAGACACACCCGGGACCTGAGCCGGTCTTCACCCGCGCAGCCTGGTGCTACGGCGCCCCTGGTGTTGTCTCCGCAGTGCACCAAACGGGCCTCGCCCTCGGCGAATCGCAGTGGTGCGCCGCCGCCGTCGAGGGCCTACGGACCACTGTGGACCGTCCAGAGAACGAGTGGAACCTCGACGGCCCAACGGTATGCCACGGCTACGCGGGCCTACTCCAAATCGTGCGCCGAGTCGGCACAACCTCCGGCGACCCCGCACTACTCGCCGCCATCCCCGGTCTGGTCGACCGCACCCTCAGCTACGCCACCCCCGACGCACCGTTCGTGTTCCCCCACCTCGTGCCGGACTCACCCCTGGGCAGACACGCCGGCACCGGCTACCGCCGCCTCAACGTCGCCGGAATGCTCGAAGGCGCCGCCGGGGTCGCCTGTGCCCTGCTGCCCTCAGCCGGGGCCTGGGACACCGCCCTGATGCTGGCCTGAGGAGAACACCATGCCCACCCCACCCGCCCAGCCCACCCACCCCAACCCGCCACCCACCCACTCCAGCCCACCCGCCCAGCCCGCGCACGCAAACCCGCCCACCCATCCAAGTCCGCTCACCCCGCCCCGCAAGCTCCTGCTGGGCGTCAGCGGGTCGGTTGCTGCGCTTGGGTTGCCCGGTTACCTGTATGCGTTCCGGGCCGCGGGCGTCAGCGAGATCATCGCTGTGGTCACCACCTCCGCCCTGCAGTTCTTGCCGGTGACTGGGTTGGCGGCGTTGTGCGACCGGGTTTGCACCGACGGCGACTCGTCGCTCGGCCATGTTGCGCTGGCTCGGTGGGCTGAGCACACGCTGGTGCTCCCGGCCACCGCGCACCTGCTCGGCTGCCTGGCCAACGGGTTGGCCCCCAGCCTGCTGGCGACCACCCTGCTCGCGGTGGACGGCCCGGTCACCCTCGCCCCCGCGATGAACGCGGCGATGTGGCGGCGGCCCGCCGTGCGGCGCAACGTCGCTACCCTGCGCGCCGATGGCCACCAGGTCATCGACCCGGTTCCGGGCGCGGTCTACGAGGTCGCCAGCCGCGCCGTGGTGGCGGGCATAGCGGTGCCGCCGCCCGCGGTTGTGCTTGAGCGGATCAGCGCGTGAACGCCGCGTTTGACGTGCGTGACATCGTGGTCCGCTACGGGCGGCGCACCGCGGTTGACGGGGTGTCGCTGAGCGCCGCGCCCGGCACGATCGTCGCCCTGCTGGGCCCGAACGGGGCGGGCAAGTCGACGCTGCTGCGCGCGGTGTCCACCGCCGTGCCGCCCGACGAGGGGCGGATCGAGGTGTTCGGCCACGACGTCGCCCGCGACCCGGTCGCCGCGCGCGCCCGGATCGGGGTGGTGTTCCAGGAGCGCACCCTCGACCCCGACCTGTCGGTGTGGCGCAACCTGTGGTTCCACGCCCGGCTGTTCGGCCTGAGCAGACCGCGCGCGCGGGCCAGGATCGACGAGGTGCTCGAGCGGTTCGGGCTCGCCGACCGGCGCGAGGACACCGTCGCGCAGTTGTCCGGCGGGCTCGCCAGGCGCCTGGAGATCGCCAGGGCGCTGGTGCACCGGCCGGGCCTGGTCGTGCTGGACGAGCCGACCACCGGCCTGGACCCCGACGCGCGCCGCGACGTCTGGGCCGACCTGCGGCGCCTGCGCGACGAGCACCGGGTCAGCGTCCTCTACGCGACGCACTACCTCGGCGAGGCGGAGCTGGCCGACCACATCGCGATCATCCACAATGGAGTCGTCGTGCGCCGAGGATCGCCTGCAGAGCTCAAGAGCGGGTTAGCTGCCTCGGCCCTTCGACTATCCACTGAAGACGATGCGAGCGCGGCGCGACAGCTGTCCTCGGCCGGGTTCGACGCGCGGGTGTCGGTCGAGGGCGTGTCGGTGCGCTGCGCCCGACCGGAGAGCCACGTCGCCGAGGTCGTGCGCGCGGTGTCTGTCGCGGTTCGCGAGGTGGCCGTCGTGGCGCCCTCGCTCGACGACGTCTACTTCGCCACCACCGAGGGGAGTTCGACGTGAGCGGCACCGCCATCGCCGACGTGGGCCGGGCACTGGGCGTGGTCGCCGCCCGCGACCTGCACCGGCAGGCCCGCCACCCCGGAGTGCTCGTCGCGCAGGGCGTGCAGGTGCTGTTCTTCCTGCTGGTCTACGCGATCGGGTTCGACGGGATGATCGGCTCGGTCGACGGGCTGCCGTTCAGCGCGTACGTCTACCCCGGCATCGTCGCCATCCAGGTGGTGACCCTCGGGGTGAGTTCCGGGCTGACCTACGCCTTCGACCGCGAGTACGGGATGCTGCGGGAGATGCTCGTGGCGCCGGTTCCCCGGCTGTGCCTGCCGTTGGGCAAGGTCGTGGCGACGGCGGTCCTGGCCGGTGGGCAGGCCGCGGTGATGCTGGCCTTCGCCCCGTTGCTCGGGTTGCCGCTGAGCCTCGTCGGTTACCTCGGCGGGGTGCTGGCGTTCGCGGTCGTCTGCGTGGTGTTCGGCTTGGCGGGTGTGCTCCTGGCGACGCTCGTCCCCCAGGTGCAGACGCTGCAGTCGGTGGTGCAGATGGCGATGTACCCGCTGTTGTTCCTCTCCGGTTCGGTGTTCCGCCCGGACGCCGGGCCGGGGTGGCTGTCCGCGGTCATGCGTATCAACCCGATGACCTACGCGACGGACGCGATCCGGCACCTGCTGATCCCCGGGCACGGCGCGTTCCCGCTGTGGTTGGACCTCGTGGTGCTCGCCGGGCTCACCGCGGTGCTGGCCACCGTGCTGCGCTGGAAGGTGGGCCGGTGAAGCAGATCGATTGGCTGACCGACAACCTGGCCTGGTTCGACCCGGCCGTGTGGGACGAGTTCCTGCCCGCCCGGCCGTTCCCCGGCGGCCCGCTGTTGGAGCTGCTCCTGCTGTGCGACACCGTCGACTGTGGACCGTTGACCGGTCGCGCCCTGGAACTCGCCGACCGGATCACCGCGACCGACCGGTTCCGGGCGGGTTTGTACCGCGGTGACGCTCTGTTCACCTACCACGTGTGGCTGCTGGCGCTGATGGGCCGCCTCGGTGCGCCGTCCCCGTTGCTCGGCTCGGCCCAGGCACTGCTGCACGCGGGTATCCGACCACCGCTGGACGGGGTCGCGGCCCTGGAAGCGCGCTACGCCAACGACCTGGCCGGGTTACGCAGCCCGCACCTGCCGCCGCTCGGGCACCTGTACCGGCGCTGGCGGGAGGGCCAACACCTCGACCCGTTGCGGATGGTCGGCCCCGAGTGCTACGCCCTGACCCACGCGGTGTTCTACGTGACCGGGTTCGGCCGCGTCCCGTTGCCGCCAGATGCCGAACTCGACCGCACCGCGCGGTTGCTCGCGGCTGCCCATCTCGCCACCGGCGACCACGACCTCGGCGCGGAGCTGTTCCACACGGCGTTGCTGGCGGGCGGCCCGGCCGGGCTCGCCCCCGCGCACCACAGGTTGACGCGCGCCGTCGACCCGGATGGATATGTCGCGGGTCCGCTGCACAACCCCTCGATCCTCGCCAAGCTCACCGGCCGCAAGACCCAGGCATACCGGTTCGGCACCGGCTACCACACCACCCTCGTCACCGCGCTCGCCCTGGCCGCATGGCCCGCGCATCCGCCAACCGGCAGGGCCGTCGACGAGCTGTCCACCGCTCTCGTCCTCGCTGTGCGCGATCGCGATCTCTCCCGCACCGCGAGCCTGCTGCTCACCGCGGCCGCGGCGAACAAGAACGACCCGACGATCGTCGCGGCCACAACGTACCTGCGGTCGCAGCGCCAACCGGACGGTTCCTTCGGGATCCCGGCCGATCCCGACCTCACCGCCACCTGCGTGGCCGCCTTGGCGGCCGTGCACCGGAACTGACGCACGTCCGCCCGAGGCGGCAAGTCGGGATCCGCAACCCCAGTCGGGGTCGGTAGGGGTGGTCCGCACACCCCGTACCGGAGCTTGACCACTTGGGACACGACCGTCTACGCGCGCGGGCGCGCAGTGATCATGTTGACCCCCAAGGGGATCTGCGACCGGACCGCCAGGCGCCACTGTGGTCCACCGGGTCGCGTGAGCCCTCTCGACCAGCCAACACCACCGGTGGTCCGACCAAAATAGAGCAAACAGCCTTAACCGCTAGGCGGTTCGCCCCCACCCCCGCGCGCCGTTCGACCGCGCGTTGCCCATGTGGGCAACCCAAACCTGCCCCATGGGGCGATCCATCGGATCGGTCGTTGACGCCCGACACGCCTCGGGCCATGCTGGGAAACAGCGGGTTAACCGATCTTCGGGGGGCAAGATCAGGCATTGTCGCGCTTTTTCGGTCAGTTGATATCTTTCTCTGTTCCGGACTGCCGCGCGTGCGGTGACGCGGGTGGATCGAATTCGGCGGTACCGCGATCGCGGGAACGCGCCGTCATCGTCTGACAACAACGAGACCTAGGTTCCGGGCGCCCCGGTGTGCCGCGTCCAGCGGCCCGGTGCGCACGGAACCCTCTGGTGGGCGCCGTGACCCTGGGCAGACGGGGCGGCGGCCGCGGTCCTCGGCGACCCCTGCTGGGATCACCGGGGTGTGGATGTCCGGCGCGCGCCGAGACATCCGGTTCGCCGTGCCGGTCGGCCGGTCGGGAAAAGGGAACAACGCACAGGAGGATGATTTCCCTTGCTGGATCTGGACATGATGACAACGCGACTCAAACCCGGTTTGGGAAAGGTGAACCAGCGCTGGGTGAGTGCGTTGCCCGATCAACTCGCGGCGTTGGTCGGCGAGTGGGAACTCGACCTCGGCGCGGGGTTCGACTCCGGCGCGACCTCGGTGGTGCTCGGCTGCGCCGGACCGCTGGGCGACGCCGTGCTCAAGCTCGCGCCGGACCCGTACGCGCTGGCCGAGGAGGTCGCCGCGCTGCGCCAGTTCGCCCCGAGCGGGCGGGTTCCCCGGGTGCTCGCGACGGCCAGGGGCGCGGTGCTGTTGGAGGCCATTCGGCCGGGAACGCTGGTCGAATTGCTCCCGCAGGCACCGACACCGGTCGAGTACGCCCAGTTCCTGGGAGAGTTGCACGCGGCGGGCGATCCGGCGAGCGCCCCCCGTGCTCTTGGCGATTGGCTGGAACTGCTCTACGCCACCGGTGAGCGCAACGGCGCCGACGTCGCGCGGTCGCGGCGGATCACCACGGGCCTGCTCGCCGACCCGGTGGACCCGGTCCTGCTGCACGGTGACCTGCACCTGGGCAACGTCCTCGCCTCGGACGCCAGGGGGATGGTCGCCAAGAACCCCACGGCCTGCGCGGGTGATCCGTGCTTCGACGCGGCGGACTTCGTGCTCGAGGGCTGGGACCGGGCGGCCATGGTGTGGCGCCGCGACGAGCTGGCGCGGGCCGCGGGCCTGGACGTCGACCGGTTGGACGCCTGGTGCCGGGCACTCGCCCCGCTCGGCGCGGCCCGGTCACCGATCCCCGACCGGGTCACCGAACTGCTGGCATTCGGGCGCGGTGAGTACTGACATGACCACCACCGACACCACCGGCTTCCTCGCCCGTCTGGTCCCCGCCGATCCGCTGCGCAGGAGGCTGATCGCGATCCGCCTCGCGGGCGCCATCGGCAAGGGCGTGTTCATCAGCGGCAGCGTCGTCTACTTCACCCTGCACGTCGGGTTGTCCGCGACTCAGGTCGGCCTCGGCCTGTCCGCGGCGGGCTTCGCCGGGTTGATCTCGACCGTCGTGTTCGGCATGGTCGCCGACCGGGTGCGCAAGCGGACCCTGCTGTTCGTGCTGTTCGCCGCGGTCGCGGTCGGCTTCGGCCTCTACTCCCAAGTGGACGGTCCGATCGGGTTCTACCTCCTGGTGGTGCTGATCGCCCTGCTCGACTACGGGATCGGGCCGACGGAGAACGCGCTGGTGGCCACCCTCATCCCCGACGGGGAGCGGGTCCGGCTCAACGCGGTGATGCGCTCGGTGTTCAACATCGGCTTCAGCCTGGGCATCGGCGTCGCCGCGGTCGCCGCGGTCAGCGACCGGCTGCTGGTGCTGATCCCGATCGGCTCGGCGATCCTGCTCGGCCTCGCCGCCGCGCTGGTCACCCGGTTGCCCGAGGGCGCCCCGGCCCCCTCGACCAGCAGGCCCAGGTACTTCACCGCGGTGCGCGACCTGCGCTTCCTCGGCGTGGTGGGGGTGTCCTCGGTCCTGGCCTCGCACATCACCGTGCTCATGGTCGTGCTGCCGCTGTGGGCGCTCAACCGCACCTCGGTGCCGCCGTTCCTGGTCCCGCTGCTGCTGGTGATCAACACCGCCTTCGTGATCCTGTTCCAGGTGCGGGCCAGCCGCGGCGCCGAGACGGTGGCGGGTGCGGCGGCGACGGGCAGGCGGGCCGGGCTGTGGTTGGCGGCGGGCTGCGCCGCGGTGTCGCTCACCGCGTTCACCGGCAACCTGGCGCTGGTCGTGGCCGCGATCGTGCTGACCGTGCTGTGCCTCTCGGTCGCCGAGGTGATGCAGTCCGCCTCGGCCTGGGGCCTGGCCTTCGGGTTGGCCCCGGAGAACGCCCAGGGCGAGTACCTCGGCGCGTTCGACCTGCACATCACCACGCAGAACATCGCCGGACCGGTGCTGCTGTCCGGTTTGGTTATCTCACAGGGCTTCTGGGGCTGGGCGGGGATCACCGCGGTGGTGCTCGCCGCGTCCCTGCTCATCGTCCCGGTCTCCCGACGCGCCGACGCCGCGATGGCCGCGCGCGCCGAGTCGGGAGAGGTAGCGGAAAGGAGGGGAACGGCATGACCCGAACCGGTCGCGCCTCATTCGCACAAGAACGCTTCTACTTCCTCAACGAACTCCAACCCGGCAACCCCGCTTACGTCCTGGCTTTCGCCTTGCGCATAACGGGTTCCCTCGACCGGGATGCCCTCGCCCGTGCGGTGCGCGGCGTTGTCGCCAAACACGAGGCACTGCGCACCGGGTTCGCGCTGGTGGACGGCGAACTGGCCCAGGTGGTGTCCGATGTCGCCGAGCCGGAGATCACGGTGCTCGAGCACCCGCTCGTCGACCAGGACACCCAGGACCGGCAGTTGCAGGACCTGGTCGCCGCCGAGGCCACCCGGCCGTTCACCCTGGACACCGGGCCGGTGCTGCGCGCCTGGATCACGTCCTGGGACGCCGAGCAGCACGCGCTGGTGGTGCTGGTGCACCACATCGCCTGCGACGGCTGGGCGGTCGGTCTGCTCCTCGACGACATCGCCCAGGGCTACAACACCGGCGGGTGCGGCGCGCCCGAGATGTCTTATGTGGACTACGCGGAGAGCCAGCGGTCCATGTGGCCCAACAGCGCGAAGCGGCTGGCCCACTGGCGGGAGACGATGGCCGGGGCGCCGCTGCTGGCCTTGCGCACCGACCACCCGCGACCCAGCGTGCTCAGCTACCAGGGCTCGGTGCTGCGGCGCCCGGTCGACCCGGAGTTGGTGCGCCGGCTCACCGAGTGGGCGAAAGAACGCGGGACGACGCTGTTCGCCGTCGCCCTCACCGCGTACGCCTGGGTGCTGTCGCGGTACGCGCGCCAGCCCGAGGTGGTGATCGGCGTCCCGGTCGCCAACCGGCTGGACGAGGCCGAGGAACGCCTCGTCGGCTGCCTGGTCAACACCCTGCCGATCCGGGTCGAGGTGTCCGGTGGGCCCAACTTCGCCGACCTGGTCACCAAGACCTGGCGCACGGCGCTGACCGCGTTCGGCAACCAGGACGTGCCGTTCGAGCAGATCGTGCAGGTGGTCGGCGAGCAGCGCCAGCTCAGCCACGCCCCGCTGTTCCAGACCTCGCTGACGGTGCAGAACTTCACCTTCACCGTGCCCGAGTTCACCGGGCTGCGGGTCGTGGAGGTGGACGTCGAGATCGAGGCGGCCAAGTTCGACGTCGGGATGAGCCTGGACGTCTCCACGGACTCGCCGTTCCTGCGCGCCGAGTTCAGCACCGAGCTGTTCGACGAGGCGACCGTCGCGGGCATGCTGGCCCATTACCACACCCTGCTCACCTCCATCGTGGAACCAGTGTCTGATGTGGACAGCGAGCCGACGATGGTCGACGACCGGGAGCGCCGGCTGCTGCTGGAGGGCTGGAACCCGCCGATCCCGGACGAGCCGCTCGAGCACCCCTCCGTCCTGCGCCTGTTCCGCGACAACGCCGCCCGATCACCCGACGCGCCCGCGCTGCGGCACCGCGACGAGCAGGTCTCCTACCGCGAGCTCGACGACTGGTCCACCCGGATCGCCGCCGCGCTGGCCGAGGCGGGCGTGCTCAAGGGCAGCCGGGTCGGCCTGCTGCTGGGTCGGTCGCCCGCGGTGATCGCCGCGATCCTCGGTGTGTGGAAGGCGGGCGGCGCCTACGTCCCGCTCGACCCCGAGTACCCCGAACAGCGCTTGGGCATGATCGTGGACAGCGCCCAGCCGAGCACCGTGCTCGCGGAGGCCGACACCGCCGACCTGGCCCGGCGGTTGGCCCACGGCGTCACCGTGCTCGACGCGCGCACCGCGAACGGCACCGCCGCGATCCAGACCACCTACCCCGAGCCCGACGACCTCGCCTACGTCTTCTACACCTCCGGCTCGACCGGGGTTCCCAAGGGGGTGAAGGTCGGGCACCGCGGCCTGAACGCACTCTGCGATCCCAGTCCCGCTGGCCTCGACGTCGACGAGACCGACCACTGGCTGGGCGCGCACTCGTTCTCCTTCGACGTGTCCATCTGGGAGATCTGGGGCGCACTCACCTCCGGCGGCCGCCTGGTCATCGCCGACCACGCGGACCTGGTCGACCCGCGGCGGCTGGCCCGGATGGTCCACGCCGAGGGGATCACCGTCCTCAGCCTGACCCCGGGCCTGCTCTACCGCGTCCTCCCACCGCTGCAAGAGACACCCGACCCATCCCGGATCCGTTACGTGGCGCTGTGCGGCGAGGCGTTGAGCTGGTCCCGAGTGGCCGGTCTGGTCGACCCGGAGCGGCTGCCCGCGGTGTTCGCCAACGTCTACGGGATCACCGAGGGCACGATCTACAACACCATCGTCGAGGCCCCCGCGGCCGAACTGCACAAGGTCCGCGATGGCGACATCGGCGTCCCGCTGCCGTCGAACCGCTGCTACGTCCTCGACGAGAACCTCGAACCGGTCGGCGTCAACGTGCCCGGCGAGCTCTACCTGAGCGGCGAGGGGATCGCGCACGGGTACGTCGGGATGCCCGACCTCACCGCCGCGCGGTTCACCGACGACCCCTACAGCCCCGGAACCCTTTACCGCACCGGGGACATCGTGAAGTGGTCGCCCGAGGGCACGCTGATCTACTTCGGACGGGAAGACACCCAGGTCAAGGTGCGCGGCCACCGGGTCGAGCTCGCCGACGTGGAGGCGGCCTTCCTCCGGCAACCCGGCGTGCGGTCCTGCGTCGCGGTCGTCGAGGCCGACGACTTGGTCGTCTTCCTCTGCGGCGACGCGGGCGCGCTCGACGAACGGGCGCTGCGCACAGCGGTGCGTGATGAGGTCCCCGGCTACATGGTGCCATCACGGATGCACGCCGTCGCCCAGATCTCGTTGAACGCCAACGGGAAGGTCGACACCCGCAGACTCCTCGCCGAGGCCACCGTCAGCATCCCGGCGCCCCGGACCACCGAGCGCCCGCAACGCGACCAGCTCTCCGCGCGGATCCGGCAGATCTGGGCCGACGTGCTGGGCAAACCCGACCTCGAGGCCACCGACAGCTTCTTCGACGTCGGCGGCAACAGCTTCGCGCTGATCACCGTGCAGCAGCGGATGGCCGAGGCGGGCCTGGAGATCTCGGTGACCGACCTGTTCCGGTTCAGCACGGTCGCGGCGTGCGCGGCGCACCTGCGGCAGAGCGACGACACCGTTGTGGACGACCGGCTGGCGCAACGCAAGCGCGGCCGTGACCAACTCGCCCGACGCAGGCGAGCGATCAGAGGAGGAGAACGTGGCTGACCAGCAGGACGACCTCGACCAGGACCGCATCGCCATCGTCGGCATGGGCATCCGGCTGCCGGGTGCCGGGCGCGACCTCGACCGCTTCTGGCACAACATCGAGAACGGCGTGGAGGCGATGAGCTTCTTCAGCCGCGAGGAGCTGTCGAGCTGGGGCGTGCCCGACGAGGTCATCGACCACCCCAACTTCGTGCCCGCCCGCTCGGTGCTCGACGACTACGACCGCTTCGACGGGCACCTGTTCGGCTACTCACCGCAGGACTCCGTGCTGATGGACCCCCAGCAGCGGGTGCTGCTGGAGTGCGCGTGGGGTGCCCTGGAGCACGCCGGGTACCCGCCGATCGCGCCGGACGGCAACCGCATCGCGATCCACGTCGGCACCGGCCTGAACGTGTACCTGCTGGACATCCTGTGGCCCAACACCCGCGCGGTGAAGTCGGCGGGCGGGTTGGGGATCCTGATCTCCAGCGACAAGGACTTCGCCGCCACCCGCATCGCCTACAAGCTCAACCTGCAGGGCACCGCGTTCTCGGTGCAGACCGCGTGCTCGACCTCGCTGGTCGCCGTCCACCTCGCGGTGCAGAGCCTGCTCACCTACGAGGCCGACATCGCGCTGGCCGGTGCGGCCTCGGTCGGACCGCCCACCAGGCGCGGGCACTTCCACGAGCCCGGCGGCATCTTCTCCCCGGACGGCCGCTGCCGCACCTTCGACAACTCCGCGGCGGGCACGGTCGACGCCGACGGCGCGGGCATCGTGGTGCTCAAGCGCTACGCCGACGCCGTGCGCGACAACGACACCATCCACGCCGTCATCGTCGGCACCGCCGCGATCAACGACGGCGCCCGCAAAGCCGGGTTCACCGCCCCCGGCCCGGCCGGTCAGGCCACCGCCATCCGGGCCGCGCAGGCCGTCGGCGGCATCGACCCGGACACCATCGGGCTCGTCGAGACGCACGGCACCGGGACCGTGCTCGGCGACCCGATCGAGGTCTCCGCGCTGCGCGAGGTGTTCGGCGCCGACCGGGGCGACAAGCCCGCCTGCGCCCTCGGCGCGCTCAAGTCGATCATGGGTCACCTGGACACCGCGGCCGGGGTGGTCGGCGTGATCAAGACCGTGCTCGCCATGAAGCACCGGACCATCCCGCCGGTCGCCCGGTTCACCGAGGCCAACCCGGCGCTCGAACTGGACAAGTCGGTGTTCTACGTGCCCAAGACCGCTGTGGAGTGGCCGGAGATCGACGGCACCCGCCGCGCCGGGGTCAGCTCCTTCGGCATCGGCGGCACCAACACCCACGTCGTGCTCGAACAGGCCCCGCCCAACCCCAACCCGGGCAAGCAGGCGCGCCCGATCAGCGAGTTGCTGCTGGTCTCGGCCAAGACCGAGCCGGTCGCCACCGAGAGCCTCGCCCGGGTGGACGAGCACCTGCGCCGGGTCGAGCCGGAGGAGCTCGCCGACCTGGCGTTCACCCTGCGCACCGGCCGCGCCGAACTGCCCTGGCGCGGGTACGTGGTCCGCACCCCGGACGAGGACTTCAAACCGCTGCGGCCGGTCCGCAAGTCCAGCGCCCAGAACGCCGAGCGCGGGGTCGGCTACTTCCTCACCGGCGTCGGGCGGCTGCCCGGCAGCGCCCACACCTACAACGTCGACCCGTCGTTCCGCGAGATCATCGACCAGGGCTACGCCGACCTGCGCGGCCTCGGCGACGACTTCGACCTGGAGACCCGCGAGCGGGTCGGCCGGTTCTCCGTCGCGGTCGCCTGGGTCGACGCGCTGCGCCGCCGCGGCGTGCACCCCGTGGTGCTCGTCGGCCAGGGCGCCGGAGCGGTCGCCGCCGCGTGCGTGGCGGGTGTCCTGTCGTTCAGCGACGGGGTCCGCCTCGCGGCCCGCCACCCCGCGACCGGCATCGTGCTCGCCCCGCCCGAGACCGCGTTGTACACGGCCGACGGGACCCCGGTCACCGACGACGAGGCCACCGACATCGCCTACTGGGCGGCCCGGTTCGACGAGCCGACCGTCGACTTCGCCGTCCCCACGACCGTGCAGGACCCAGCCGCGTGGCTGGAGATCGGGACCCAGGTCGCCCCGCACGCCGGCGTTGACGCCCCGGCGATGTCCAACGGCTACGACCGGCTGCTCAGCTCCGTCGGCCTGCTCTGGGAGCTGGGCATCGGCGGCCCGTGGGACCCCGTGTTCGACCACGGCCGCCGTCGGGTCCCCGCGCCCGGCTACCCGTTCGCCCCCACCCGGCACTACCTGGACATCCCCGCCACCGCTAAGGAAAGGCACCTGTGATGAGCGACCAGTCGTGGACCACCGAGTTCGCCCAGCTGTGGAAAGAGGTCCTCGGGGTCGAGGCCGTGCACGAGCAGGACGACTTCTTCGACCTCGGCGGGCACTCGCTCAGCGCGCTGCGGCTGAGCACCCTGATCCGCCAAGAGCTCAACTTAGCCGTGCTGCTGCAGCACGTGCTCGACAACCCGCGCTACGGCGATCTGCTGGCCATCGCCGGTGCGGTGTCGCCGGAGCGGGTCGAGGTGGCCCAGGGCGAGCACCGATGACCACCCCGCATGAAGGATTCACGGACTGGACGGCGCTGGCCGCCGAGGTGCTCGGCGTCCCGGCGGCCGAGGTCGAGGAACGTGCCCGCTGGGAGTCCTTCACCGCGCTGGGCGGCACGTCCCTGCAGGCGATCGAGCTGACCGCGCGCGGTCAGCGGTCGTTGGGCGAGGACGTGGACGTGGCGCGGCTGCTCTCGGCGGTTCCCCTGGCACAGGCCCTGTCCGGCGCCCGCGAGTTCACGCCCACGGTTCCCGACCCCGTCGAGGGCCTCGCGCACCGGGAGTTGTTGCCCGGTCAGAAGGCGATGCTCGCGGCGCACCTGGCGGGGCGCGACCAGCCGTACCACCTGATGTTCACGGTGCGCCCGCCGATCGCGTTGACCGTGCAGCGGACGCGGATCGTGCTCCAGGCGCTCACCGCCCGGCACGAGTCGTTGCGCACCATGTTCACCGAGGACGGTCCGGCGGTGCGCCGGATCGTCCTCCCGGTCACGCACACGCCTCGGTTGCTGCTGCAGTCCTTGCCCGCGGGCTCGGACCCGGTTGAGGCCGTGCACGGGCTCTACGGCACGCGGGGGCCGGAGTTGTTGCGCCCCTTCGAGCAGCCGCCGGTCGTGTTCGTCCACACCCGTGTCGGCGGTGAAGGTGGTGATGTCCTCGTGACGGTGCTCGTCCACCACGCGCTGATCGACGGGTGGGGTGTTGGTGTGCTCTGGCGCGATTTCGCCCGGCTGTGTGCGGGTGAGGCTTTGGGTGAGGGCCCGTCGCCGGAGTGGATCGCCGCGCGGTTGGCTTCCCGGGAGGCGTCCGGGGACTTGGAATCGGCGTTGGCCCAGGTGGTCGAGCGGTTGGAACAAGCGCCGTTGGTGGCCGAGTTGCCGACCGACGCGCGTCGGGTCGACGAGGCCGACGGGCACGGGGCGCGTCTGGTGTTCCAGCCTGCCCCGGCTGTGGTCGAGGGGGTGAACCGGCTCGCGCGCGAGTGCCAGGCAACGGTGACGTCGGTGCTGTTGTCGGCGTGGGCACTCGCCGTGGCGCGTCGGCTCGGCGTGGCGGACCTGGTGCTCGGGGTGCCCGCCGCGGGCAGGCCGGAGGCGGGGATGGCCGACCTCGTCGGGTTGTGCACCCGGATCGTCCCGGTGCGGTGCCGGATCGACGAGGGCCGCACGGCCGGGGAGTTCGTGCGAGCCACAGCGGGCGCGGTCGCCGACGCCGTCGCCTACGCGGACCTGCCGTTCGCACGGGTGGTCGCCGCGCTGGCCGACACGGTGGACGCGACCCGCAACCCGGTGGCGCAGATCGGGTTCGCCGCGCACCACGAGCTGGTCCCGGACGAGTTCGACTCGGGCGGGACGTGGCGGGTGCACGAGGGCCACTGCCACGGTTCGGTGTTCGACGCGCTGCTGTTCGTGCAGTCGTGGTCGGCGCGGCCGCGGCTGGCCATCGAGTACGCGACTTCGGCGCAGACTGCCGCGGACATCGGTGAGCTGGTCGAGTCGTTCCAGGCCGTGGTCGAGGAGTTGGCCACGCGGCCGGGTGCTCGCCTGGCCGACCTTGGTGGGCTCTCCGCCGGTCAACGGGCTCTGGTGGCCGAACTCGGCGTCGGCGCGAGCTTCGAGCCGGGCCGGGACGACCTGTGGAGCCGGTTCGAGGCCCAGGTCGCCCGGCGCCCGGACGCGGTGGCCGTGGTCGACGGCGCGCTCACGCTGACCTACCGGGAGCTCAAGGCGCACGCGTTGGCGCAGGCCGACCTGTTGCGGGAGTGCGGGGTCCGGGCGGGCGACCGGGTGATCCTCGAAGTGCCGCGGTCGGCGGCCGAAGCCGTTGCGGTGATGGGGATCCTGAGTGCGCGGGCGACCTATGTCGCGGTGGACAGCTCGGCCCCGCCGGGGTGGCGCCAGCAGATCGTGGCGGCGGTGTCACCCGCCGCCCGGATCGGCGGGGACGCGACCTTCGCGGGAATCGCGCAGTGCTCGCTGGCGGACCTGGGGCAGGTGCGTGGCGACCTGAGCGATGAGCGGCCAGACCTGGAACCGGCGGCCGCCTACATCTCCTTCACCTCGGGCACCACCGGCGTCCCGAAGGGGGTGGTCGTCCCGCACGGTGCCGTACTACGGCTCGCCGACGACCGGGAAATGTTCGCTGACCCGGAAGGCGCGCGGGTCCTTCGCTTGTCCCCGTTGGCCTTCGACGCGTCTACTTTGGAACTCCTGGTGCCGTTGGTGAACGGCATGGCTGTCGCGGTGTACCCGCCGGGAGAGCCGACGCCGAACGGTTTGGCCGAGTTCCTGCGGTCGGCGTCGGTGAGTCACGCCTGGCTCACCTCGGGTCTGTTCCACATCGTCGCTGACCACCAGCCAGCCGCGTTCTCCGGGCTGCGCCAGGTGTTCACCGGCGGGGGAGTGGTGTCGGCCGTGCACGTGCGCCGGGTGCTGGACCGGTGCCCGGGACTGCGCGTCACCAACGGGTACGGCCCCACGGAGAACACCACGTTCACCGCTGTGTTCCACGTGGACGGACCCGATGAGGTGCTGGATCCGTTGCCGATCGGCCGCCCGGTGCGTGGCACCGGTGTGTGGGTGGTCGACGAGCACGACCGGCTCGTCCCGCCCGGCGCGGTCGGTGAGCTGCGGACCACCGGGTGGGGCCTGGCCGACGAGTACGTCGGTGACCCCGCCCGGACCGCGGCGGCCTTCACCGAGCGCGCCGGGAACCGGGAGTACCGCACCGGTGACCTCGTCCGCTGGGGTGCCGACGGTGCCCTGCGGTTCCTGGGTCGCGCCGACCGGCAGGTCAAGATCGCCGGGCACCGGGTGGAGTTGGTCGACGTCGAGCGCCGGATCAAGCTGCGGCCCGGTGTGCTGGACGCGGTCGTGTTCCTCGCAGGCGAACGGCTGTGCGCGGCGCTCAGGGCGGACGCGGACGCCGTGGCCGAGGTCCGGGCCGCGGTCGAACCGGAGTTGGCCTCCTACCAGCGGCCGCAACGGTGGTTCGCGGTGGGGGAGTTCCCGTTGGACCGCAACGGGAAGGTCGATCTCCGCGCGTTGGCCGAACTCGCGGTCCCGACCGTCGCGACCGCACCGGTCACCGCGGGCCCGGTGCCGGACCTGGAGGAGTTGATCTGCGGCGCGTGGGTCGAGGTGCTCGGCACCGAGGACTTCGACCTCGAGGAGGCGTTCTTCGACGTCGGCGGTGACTCGCTGACCCTCGCGCTGGTCCGGCGGCGGTTGCAGGAACAGCTCGGTGGGCGGCGGATCTCGCTGACCGACCTCTACCGGTTCCCCACGGTGCGGACCTTGGCGACGCACCTGCGAACAGTGATGACGGGGGTGGCCTGATGGATCCGGAGATCGCGGTCGTCGGCATGGCGGGGCGGTTCCCGGGTGCGGTCGACCTGGACGAGTACTGGTCGACCATCGTCGCGGGCCGGGTGGGCCTCACCAGGATGACCCGCGATGACCTGCTCGCGGCCGGGGTGTCGGGGGACGTGGTCGACGCGCCGTCGTACGTCCCGGTCCGGGGCGTGCTCACCGACCCGGAGTACTTCGACTCCGAGTTCTTCGGCATCCCACCGCGGGAAGCCGACATCATGGACCCGCAGCACCGGCTGCTGCTGCAGACCGCCTGGGACGCCCTGGAATCAGGCGGCCTGACCACCAACCAGGCATTCGGTCGAGTCGGCGTGTTCGCGGGCGCCGGTTATAACTACTACCTGCAGCAACAGGTTCTGGCCCGACCCGACATCGTCAGCGCGCACGGACTGCTCTCCATCGTGCTGGGCAACGAGAAGGACCACCTGGCAACCAGGATCGCCTACCGGCTCGGCCTGCACGGCCCGGCCATCACCGTCCAAACGGGATGCTCGACGTCCCTGGTCGCGGTGCACCTGGCGTGCCAGAGCCTGCGCGCCGGGGACACCGATGTCGCCCTGGCGGGCGGGGTCTACACGGCGTTCCCGCGGCTGTCGGGCTACGTCTACGAACCGAAGGGGATCATGTCGCCGGACGGGTCGTGCAGGCCGTTCGACACGACCGCCAACGGGACCGTCCCCGGCAGCGGCGTCGGCGTGGTCGCCCTCAAGCGCCTGGCCGACGCCCGCCGCGACGGGGACCTGGTGCACGCGGTGATCTCCGGCTCGGCGATCAACAATGACGGCGCCGGGAAGGTCGGCTACACCGCCCCCGGGGTCGCGGGCCAGATCGACGTGCTGACCAGGGCCTACGAGTCCGCCGGGGTCGATCCCGGCACGGTCGGCTACCTGGAGGCGCACGGGACCGCGACCGAGGTCGGCGACGCCATCGAGTTGGCCGCGCTCGGTGAGGTGTTCACCGGGACGGCGACCTGCTCGCTCGGCTCGGTCAAGGCCAACATCGGGCACGCGTCGGCCGCCGCCGGGGTCGCGGGGCTGATCAAGGTCGTGCTGGCGTTGCGCGAGCGGCGGATCCCCCCGCTCGCCGGGCTCAAGGAACCTCGCGAGGAGCTGCGCGGCTCCCCGTTCACAGTGGACGGTGTGGCCCGGGACTGGGTCGCCGGTGCGCAGCCGCGGCGGGCGGCGGTGAGCTCGTTCGGGCTCGGCGGCACCAACGTGCACATGGTTGTGTCCGAAGCGGAACCAGTCGAATCCACCACCGCGCCGGGATCGGGCGTGGTTGTCGTGTCCGCGCGCACCGAGGAGGCACTGCGCGCGGCCGCCGAGCGCCTCGCCGCGCACCTGCGCGGTAAGCCCGAACTCGCGCTCCCGGACGTCGCGTTCACCTCGCAGGAGCACCGCCGCCACTTCACCCACCGCATAGCGGTCGCGGCCTCGGACGCGGCGGGGGCGGCAGAGGCGCTCGACGTCGCCCGTGGTCACACGGTCCAGCGTCGGCCGAACGTCGTGTTCCTGTTCCCCGGCCAAGGCGCGGAGGCCCCCGGCATGGCCGAGTGGCCCTACCGGCACTACCCGTCCTTCGCGGCGGACATCGACGAGGGCTGCGCGCACCTGCGCGACCTCCTCGGCCTCGACCTGCGTGACCTGCTGGTCGGCCGCGACGAGCACGGGCTCATCCACCGCACCGATGTCACGCAACCGGCACTGGTGCTGCACGAGTACGCCCTGGGGCGGTTGTTGCGATCCTGGGGCGTCCGACCGGCCGCCCTGATCGGCCACTCCGTCGGCGAGTTCGCCGCCGCCTGCCTCGCCGGGGAGCTGACCCTGGCCGACACGATGCGCCTGGTGGTCGAGCGCGGCGCGCTGATGCAGCGGGCACCCGAGGGCGGCATGGTCGTCGTGCTCGCCCCGGAGCCCGTGGTGCGCGACCACCTCGCCGACCTCGACGGCCTGGGCATCGCGTCGGTGAACGCCCCCGAGGTGGTCGTGGTGTCCGGCTCGACCGACGCGCTGGCGGTGCTGCGCGAGCGGCTCACCGGCGCGGGCGTGACCCACCGCGTGCTGCCCGCCCAGCGCGCGTTCCACTCGTGGATGATGGCCGAGGCCGCCACCGGGCTCGACGCGGTGGCCGCGACCGTCGAGCAGCACGCGTCCTCGGTCGAGGTGATCAGCAGCGTGACCGGGCAGGTGCTGCCCAAGGGCGGACGCCGCCCGAGCGGGTACTGGGCCGAGCAGCTGCGCAGCCCGGTGCGCTACCAGGACGCGATCGAGACGGCCGCGGGCCTGGGGCGGGTGGTGTTCGTCGAGGTCGGCCCCGGGACCGGGCTGATCGGCAGCGCCCGGCAGATTCCCGCGGCACGGGAGGCGGCCACGGTCGCGGTCCAACCCCGCCGCGGCGACCTCCTCAGCGGCGCGGGCGGGCTGTGGTCGGCGGGGATCGACCTCGACTGGTCCGCCGTGCGGGTCGCGGACGGGGTCCAGGTCCCGCTGCCGACGTACCCGTTCACCAGGACCCGGCACTGGCTCGACAGCGCGCCCCAGCCCCACCCAGCCCAGCCCGACCCGGTGCCGGTGGAGCCTGTCGTGACCGACGCCCCGGGATCGGTGCTGGGGCAGGTCATCGACCTGTGGCGCTCGATGCTCGGCGTGGCGACCATCGAGGCGGGCTCGGACTTCTTCACCCTCGGCGGCGAGTCGCTGCTGTTCCTGCGGATGATCTCCCAGGTCCAGCGCAGGTTCGGCGTGTCGGTGGAGATCGCCGAGCTCGCGGCGGCGCCGACCCCGGCGGCGATCGCGGCCCAGGTGGAGCGGGCGTGAACCCCCTCGACCCCCGGCCGGTGCACGAGCTCATCTGCCGCCAGGCCGAGCGCACCCCGGACGCGGTGGCCGTGCGCGACGGCGACACCGTCCTGACCTACCGGGAGCTGCTCGACGCCGCCGCGGCCGTCGCCGGGCAGCTCGCGGGCGAGGGAATCGGCCCCGGTGCGGTCGTGGGGTTGTGCGTGCAGCGCAGCGCGCGGCTGGTTGCCACGGTGCTGGGAGTCCTGCTGTCCGGGGCGGCGTACCTGCCCGTCGACCCGGCGCACCCACCGCACCGGGTGGCCGCGATGCTGGCCTCGGCCCAGGCGAGCCTGCTGCTGGTCGACGGGAAGTCGCCGCTGCCCGACGATCACCCCGTCCCGGTCCGGTCGATCGACGAGCACAACGGTGCCCCGGCGCCGCGGTGGCGGGGCTACGTCGCCGGACCCGAGGTCGTGTGCTGCGTCATCTTCACCTCCGGGTCCACCGGCGAACCCAAGGGCGTGGAGATCACCCACCGCGCCCTGGCGATCCGGCTGGTCGGGATGCTCGACGAGCACCAGGTCGACTCCAGCGACGTCCTGCTGCAGAAGGCCCCGTACACCTTCGACGTGTCGATGTGGGAACTCCTGCTCGGTTTCCTCGCGGGCGCCACCCTCGTCGTCGCCCCACCGGAGGCGCACCGCGACCCCGAGGCGCTGGTGGAGTTGATCGTGCGGCACGGGGTGACCGTGGTGCACTTCGTCCCGTCGATGCTCGCCCTGTTCGTCACCGAGCCGGGGTTCGAGCGCTGCCGGTCGCTGCGGATGGTCCTTTGTGGAGGGGAGCCGCTGCCGCCGCGCCTGGTGAACACCCTGGGAGCCGCGCTGCCCGCGGTGACCGCGTACAACATGTACGGCCCGGCCGAGGCGACCATCGACGTGACCGCCTGGAAGTGCAGGCGCCCCGAACCCGGCGCCACCGTCCCCATCGGCCACCCCCTGCGCGGCGTCCACGCCCACGTCGTCGACGAACACGACCGACCGGCGGCCTCCGGTGAACTCCTGCTGGCGGGCGACTGCCTGGCCAGGGGCTACGCCGGTCGCCCCGACCTCACCGCGGACCGCTTCGCCGAGGTCCCCGGCATCGGCCGCGCCTACCGCACCGGCGACCTGGTCCGGCGCGCACCGGAGGGGCACCTGGAGTACCTCGGCCGGATCGACACCCAGGTGAAGATCCGCGGCCAACGCGTGGAACTGGGCGAGGTCGAGTCCACCCTGCGCACCCACCCCGCCGTGCACGACGCCGTCGTCGCGTTGCGGGACGGCCGCTCCCTGGTCGGGTACGTCGTGCTGGAGGCAGGCGCCGCCCTCGACGAGCCCGCTCTGCGCGGACACCTGGCCGAGCGCCTCCCCGAGTACATGGTGCCGACCCGGGTCGTGGGGCTGGCCGCGATCCCGACGACCGCGCACGGCAAGGCGGACCGGGCCGCCCTGCCCGCACCACCCAGGAGGCGGTGACGGGGTGGTGCGCGGCCGGTCCCGGTGACCGGGGTAACGGTCCGCGCGGATCGAGCGACGTGATCATCACTACCGCGAGAGGCGAGGAGTAGCAGGTGACCTACCAGGGACCGCCCACCGGCGGGCAGCACCAGCAGCCCGAACCGTCCGCGAAGATCGCCATCAACACGCACGGCCTGCTCGGCGTGGTCCTGATCCTGGTCGCGGTGGGGATCGCGATCTCCAAGCACTGGGACGTCCCCTGGCTGTACTTCCTGGTGGGCATCGTGGGGTACGCGGGCGCGGTGCTGTTCCTGACCTTCCAGATCAGCCAGTCGGAGCGGCCGGTCCGGGTCCACCCGCCCGGGTACCGGTTCACGCTGCTGCGCTGCCAGTACGGCGCGCACCTGACCTTCCTGTTCCTCATCGGCGGGCTGCTGCTGCCCTTCGACGGGTTCTGGCTGGGGGTGGCGATCTTCATCGCCTCCCTCGCCGCGGGGATGGCCATCCCGTTCCTGTTGGTGCGCCAGCGCTAACCCCACCGGATTGACGTTCGCCGCGACCCCCATCTGCCGTGTTCCGGGCAGGTGGGGGTCGCGGCGTGCGCGTGGATAGCCGCAGCTAGAACCCACTTCGCCGTGCCTATGAGGGGTCTTCTAGACGATCTATAGGGACCGGCGTCCGATCTGGAGGGAGGTTGCAGGTCGATCTCCCATCCTTATCTCGCAGGGGCATCCGTTCGGTGCCCGGGATAGGGAAAGCGAGGATCCCCATGGGCAGCACGCGTGCGGTCCGCACCGCCGTGCCGGTGGCCGTCTTGGGCGCTTTGACGTTCTTCGGCACCGTGCACGCGGGGGCCGACCCCGTGGCTGAGCCGGGGGAGGGCCGCGCCGAGGTGCTGGCCCGCGCGCGGGCGTGGGTGGACCGGGGCGTGCCCTACGGGATCAACGACTTCACCGACGGCTACCGCCGCGACAGCTCCGGGTTCATCGCCATGGCCTGGTCCCTGCCCGACAACCCCACCACCCGCACCCTGCCCGAGCACGGCGTCCGCATCGACAGGGACCAGCTCCAGCCCGGTGACATCCTGCTGTGGACCAGCCCCGACCCCCGCGCCCCCGGCCACGCCCGACTCTTCGGCGGCTGGAAGGACCCGGCGCACACCGTGTACTGGGTGTTCGAGGAAACCGCTCCCCAGGCCCGCTACCACGAGTACACCTGGGCCGACACCGCCCCGGCGTTCGTCCCCTACCGCAGCGACGCCTTCCCCGGCGGCCCGGCCACCACCGACCCCACCACGCCCACTCCCGCCCCGCCTACCTCTCCCACCCTGCCCACCCCGCCTACCCCGGTCGTGCCCGCCCCGACCACAACCGACACACCCGCCCCGACCAGCCCCGCCGTCACACCCGCCACAACGCCTCCCGTGATCACCACAACCGAGGCGACGAACGACGAAGGGGTGTCCCGCGAACGGAACACCCCTGGCCACGCCTAGAGAATCACATCCGGTCCGTCACAGCGCCCCCGGCGGCACGACCTCCACCTTCGCCCGCGGCCCGACCTCCACCGCGGCGCGAGAACGCCGACGCAGACCGGGAAGCACCGCCAGCAGCACCAACGTCGCCGCGGCCGTGTACGCCACCGCCATCGTCAGGCTCATGCTCAGCGGGGTGGTCCCGCCCAGCGACACCAGAGGCGCCACCAGCGGTCCGACGGCGAACGACGTGGTGCCCAGCAACGCGGCCGCCGTGCCCGCGCGTTCACCGTGGTCCGCCAGCGCCAGCGCCGACCCGTTCCCCTGGGTCACCCCGCCCACCAGCATCAGCAACGCCAACGCGATCAGCAGCGGCACCAGCCCGCCGCCCACCAGCACGGTCACCAGCATCGCCACCGCGGCCAAGGCCGTGACGACCGTCCCGACCGTGTACATCCGCTCCGGGCCGGCGCGCCGCACCACCACCCGGTTGATCTGCGCGCCGATGATCGACATCACCGCGTTCGCCGCGAAGCAGACGCTGAACCACTGCGGCGACAGGGAGAAGCTCTCCTGCAGCACGAAGCTGATCGAGGCGAGGTAGGTGAAGAACGCGACCCCGCCGCAGGCGCCGACGACGAGGAAGCCCAGGAACAGCTTGTCCCGCAACACCACGCCGAACTGGCGGCCGCTGCCCTTGGCGTGCCTCGCCTCGGGCGACAGGCTCTCCGGCAGCGACGTCCACGCCAGGACGAACAGCGCGACGCCGATCCCGGCCAGCACCGCGAAGATGCCGCGCCAGCCCATGAACGGCGCCAGCTGCCCGCCCACGACCGGGGCGACGATCGGGGCTATCGCGCCCACCATGGTCAGCATCGCCAGCAACCGCACCAGGTCCACGCCCTGGGTCAGGTCCCTGGCCACGGCGAGGGCGATCACGATCCCCGCCGAACCGCACAGGCCCTGGAAGAACCGGGCCGCCAGCAGCAGTTCGATCGACGGCGTCACCGCGCACACCAGCGACAGCACCGCGAACAGCGCCACCCCGACCAGCAGCGGCTTGCGCCTGCCGAACCGGTCGCTGAGCGGGCCCACCGCGAGCTGGCCCAGCGCCAGCCCCAGCATGCACGCCGACATCGTCGCCTGTGCCAGGCTCTCGCTGGTGCCGAGGTCGGTGGCGAGCTGGGGCAGCGTGGGCATGTAGAGGTCCATCGAGATGGGCCCGAACATCTCGAGCAGGCCCAGCACGACGGCCACGCGGCGCAGGCTCACGGGGACCGCAGGATCCGCCGCAGCCACGACAGCCGGGTCGCCTCGGCCGTGCGCGACACCTCCGCGTCGGGGGAGAAGCCGGAGAAGCCGTGGTACCCGCCCGCCCACACGTGCAGCTCGGCGTCGCCGCCGGTGGCCCAGATCCGCAGCGCGTACTCGGTCGCCTCGTCGCGGAAGATCTCCGCCGCGCCCACGTCGATGAACGCGGGCGGCAACCCGGACAGGTCGGCCATCCGCGCCGGGACCTGGTACGGGGACGCCTGGTCGGTGAACCGCAGCTCACCCAGGATGGCGTCCCACGCGGTGTCGTTGTTGTTGCGGTCCCAAGCGCCCAGCCCGTCGTACTGCCGGGTGGACACGCTCTCGTTGCGGTCGTCGAGCATCGGGCACAGCAGCACCTGCCCGGCGATGTGCGGGCCGCCGCGGTCGCGCGCCAGCAGCGAGACCCCCGCGGAGAGGCCACCACCGGCGCTCGCCCCGGTCACCACGATCCGCGTCGGGTCGACACCCAGTTCCTCGGCGTGCTCGGCGAGCCACACCAGGCCCGCGTAGCAGTCCTCGACCGCGGCGGGCGCGGGGTGCTCCGGGGCGAGCCGGTACTCGACCGACACGCCGACCGCGCCGAAGCGCAGCGCGTCCTCGATCAGCCCGTCGACCCCGAAGAACCGGTTGCCCAGGACCATCCCGCCGCCGTGGATGCAGTAGAAGGCGGGCGCGTTCGGCGCCAGCTCGCGCGGGCGCACGATGGTCAGCACGATGTCGGGGGCACCGTCGGGGCCGGGCACGGTGCGGTCCTCGACGTCGACCGGGCGGTCGCCGACGATCTGCTCGAGCGGCGGGACGATGGTCGCGAAGTGGTCGCGGTTGACCAGGATCGTGTCGGCGCGCAGCGGGATCCGCTCGACCAGGTCGAGGAACATCGCCAGCCCCGGCTCGAGCTCGGGGTCGTAGGGCACCGGAGCCACGGGTTCGTACGTGCTCATTTCGCCTCCAGACCCAGCACCCGGCGGAACCACGAGTCGCGGGTCGCGAGCGCGGCCTGGCTCACCGGCCAGTCCGGGACGTACATGTCGAACCCGTGGAACGCGCCGCTCCACACGTGCAGCTCCGCCTGCCCGCCCACCGCCCAGATCCGCAGCGCGTACTGGGTGTCCTCGTCGCGGAACGGCTCCGCGCTGCCCACCTCGATGAACGCGGGCGGCAGCCCGGAGAGGTCGGTCGCGCGGGTCGGCGCCGCGTACGGCGAGACGGCGTCGGTGCCGACCGCGTCGCCCAGCAGCGACTGCCAGCCCGCCAGGTTCGACTCGCGGGTCCAGGTGCCGATGCCCTGGTACTGGTGGCTGGCGACGGTGGTGTTGGTGTCGTCGATCATCGGGCACAGCAGCAGCTGACCGGCGAGCGCGGGACCACCCCGGTCCCGGGCCAGCAGCGCGACACCGGCGGAGAGGCCGCCGCCCGCGCTGCCGCCCATGACCACGATCCGGTCCGGGTCGACGTGCAGCTCGGCCGCGTTGTCGGCCATCCACACCAGCCCGGCGTAGCAGTCCTCCACCGGGGCCGGGTGCGGGTGCTCGGGGGCCAGCCGGTACTCGACGTTGACCGCCACGACCCCCAGCTCCAGCACCAGGGCCAGCAACCGGGGCACGTCCATGTTGCGGTGGCCGACCATCATGCCGCCGCCGTGGATGTTGTAGAGGCCGGGCACCCGCCCGGTGACCCCGCGCGGGGAGATGATCGTGATCTCCAGGTCCGGGGCGCCCTCCGGACCGGGGATCAGCCGTTCGACGACCTCGACCGGGGCGTCGCCGACCGCCTCGGCGGCGGGCGGGAACATCGCGGCCATGCCCGCGCGCATCGCCGGGATCGTTTCCGGGGTGAACGGCGGGGCGTCCGGCATGACGATCTGGGCGAGCGCGGGCTCGATGTCCGGGTCGAACGGGACGGGTGTGGGGGACACGGCGGGCTCCTGGTGGAGAGGGGGTTGCGGGGGCGGGTGGGGCGGATCAGGGACCTTCGGGGTTGACCACGTCGCGGTCGACCCAGAACGGCTCGACCAGCTCGCGCAGCTGCTGCGCGCCGACCTTCTC
The DNA here is from genome assembly GCF_024171925.1 of Actinokineospora diospyrosa. GTDB lineage: Bacteria > Actinomycetota > Actinomycetes > Mycobacteriales > Pseudonocardiaceae > Actinokineospora > Actinokineospora diospyrosa. Next base: position 472,096 of record NZ_JAMTCO010000009.1, read on the forward strand.
GACCAGCTCGACCGCGGCGAGGTTGTCCTCGAGCTGGCTCTGCTTGGTCGCGCCGAACAGCGTGGTGATGTTGGCCGGGTGGGTGAGGGTGAACGCGACGGCGAGGCGGGCCGCGCTGGTGCCCAGCCCGGCGGCGACCTCGGCGACGGCGGCCGCGTTGGCCTTGATCCGCTCCTGCACGCCGCCGGGGTCGCGGCCGATCTCGCGGCCGGTGGTGGACCCGGCGAGCAGGCCGCCCTCGAGCACGTCGGAGGACTGCATGGTGAACCCGTCGGCGAACAGCGCGGCGAAGGGCGCGCCGTCGGGGATGCTGCGCCGACCGATGCTGTACTTCAGCTGCGCGATGGCGGGCCCGTCGACGCCGCGCTCGGCGGCGATCTCCTGCAGCCGCCGGATGTTCGTGGCGGACCAGTTGTTGACCCCCCACGCCCGGATCTTCCCGGCGCTCCGCAGGGCCGCGAGGTCCTCGACGAGGTCCTCCAGCACGATGTCGTCGCGCCGGATGTCGCCCAGGATGACCAGGTCGGCCACGTCGAAGCCGCCGCGCAGGAACGCGTTGTCCAGCTGCGGGCCGAACCCGTTCTCGCCGAAGCCCTCCAGCCACAGCTTCGCCGACACGAGGTACTCCTCGCGCGGGATGCCCGAGGCCCGCATGAGCGCGCTCCAGATGACATCGGTGAACACCGGCGTCATGCCGGGCACGCTGTAGACGCCGACGTCGAACAGGTTGACGCCCGCGGCGACGGCCGTGCGGATCATCGCGACCGCGTCGGCGAAGTCCATCCGGTCGTAGGTGTGCCACGAGCCGAGCGAGAGCTGCGAGATCTCCAGGTCGGTCGTACCCAGGCGGCGGCGGGGGAGAGTGGACACAGTGCTCCTCAGGTGTCTTGGGTCTTCTGGCTGGGTGGGGCAGCGGTCAGCGCGGGGAACGCGGCCCCGCCCGCGCGGGGCGGGGCGTCGGTGGCCGACTACGGCAGCCGGGGGTCGATGACGGCCTTGACCTCGTCGAGGCGGTGCATCGCGGCGAGCCGCTCGGAGGCGGCGGAGAGCCCGACCGGGGCGCCGAACAGCTCGTCCCACGGGAACCGGTCGCCGAACGCGCCGAAGAACTCGATGGCCCGGTGGTAGTCGGAGATGTCGCCGTTGAGCGAGCCGGAGATGGTGAGCTCCTTGCCCATCACGGTGCCCAGCGGCAGCGGGGCGGAGGTGGGGCCGGTGCTGCCGACGATGACGACCTGCCCGCGCTGCGCGGCCATCGCCACGGCCTCGGGGCCGACGGTGGGGGCGCCCGCGAAGTCGAGCACCAGGTCGGCGCCGCGGCCGTCGGTCAGCTCGCGGACCCGCTCGATGATGCCCTCGGAGCCCGCCGCGATGTCGACCACCGCGCTGGCGCCGAAGCGCCCGGCCAGGCTGAGCCGGGACTCGGGGGCGCCGACGGTGATGACCTGCGCGGCGCCGGAGATGTGCGCGACGGCGGTGGCGAAGATGCCGAGCGCGCCGGAACCCTGCACCACCACGCGCTTTCCGGTGAGTCCACCGACGTAGGTGAACGCGCGCAGGACGGTCTTGGCCGCGCAGCCCGCCATCGCCGCCCAGGTGCTCGGGACGGACTCGGGCAGCAGCAGCTTCGCCGCGCGCGGCACCACATAGGCGTACTCGCACAGGCCCGCGGTCGCGTACGGGGCGACGTCGGAGCGCTGCAGGAAGCCGTACCCGCGGCGCGAACACGCGACGGGTTCGCGCAGCACCACGCAGCCGTGGCACTCGCCGCAGGTGGATTCCGACCAGCCGATCCGGGCGCCGACCTCGATCTCGCGGCCGAGCGCGTCCTTGGTGCCCGCGCCGACGGCGACGACCTCGCCGACCATCTCGTGGCCGAGCACCATCGGCAGCATGCCGGGGAAGCTCATCTTCCCCGACCAGATCTCCACGTCCGTGCCGCAGAGCGTGGCGCAGCTGACCCGCACCAGCGCCGCGCCCGGCTCCACCTCGGTGGGCAGCGGGAGTTCGGTCAGGCTCAGCGGCTGGCCGTGCTCGGTCAGCACCGCCGCGCGGGTGGAGGTGGGGACGGTCATCGTGGTCCTTCCGGTGGCGGTACTGGGGACCCGGCGCGGCGGGTGGGCGGCGCTGGTTCCCGTTAGTCTACGACTGTTGACTAAAATGTCGAGACTGCCGCCACACCCGCGCGCCGGGCGCGGGCTCAGACGAGCAGTTGGCCGCCGTCCACCGGCAGGCTGGTGCCGGTGATGTGCGCGGCGGACTCCCCGGCCAGGAACACCACGGCCGCCGCGACCTGGGCGACCGGTGCCAGCTGCCGCAGCGGGATCCGCTCCAGCCACGCCTGGCGGGCGGGGGAGCCCTCGGGCAGGCCCATGGCCAGCATCGGGGTGAGCACCGGGCCGGGGGCCACGGCGTTGACGCGGATGCCGTGCTCGGCCAGTTCGATGGCGGCCCAGCGGGTCAGCGCGTCCACCGCGGCCTTGCTGCTCTCGTAGCCGCCCATGCCCGGGGTGGGCTGGCGGCCGCCGATGGAGGACAGGTTCACCACCGCGCCGCCGGTGCCGCGCTCGACCATCCCGCGCGCGACCAGTTGTGTCATCAGGAAGGTGCCGTGCACGTTGGTGTTGAGGATGCGCAGCATGTCCGCGCCCGCGAGCTCGAGCAGGCGCCCGTGCACGGTGAGCAGGCCAGCGTTGTTGACCAGGACGTCGACCGGGCCGACCGCCTCGAGCGCGCCGGTGATGGAGTCCTCGTCGGTGATGTCGAGCTCGACCCAGCGGGTGCCCAGCTCGGCGGCGGCCTCCTGGGCCCCGGCGATGTCGGTGAGCACGACGTCGTCGCCGAGCGCGGTGAAGGCGGCGGCGATCGCGCGACCGATCCCACCCGCCCCTCCGGTGATCAGAACAGTGCGGGCAGCGGGCATCGTCAATCCCCCAAGTGGGCAGTTGTCAGCCGGTCAGTATACGAGCGTAGAAAAACGATTGGTCCGACCACAAGGGGCGCCGACGCTACGCAAGGTTGCGGTTCGGTGTCGGAAGCGCTTCGCCGCCGTGACCCTCGGGACGTATGCCCAGTACACGGGATTCTCCGTCCAAAGGTGGGATGGATCGTCGACGAACGTGGAGGAAACCGCTGGTCACTGGAGCATTGCTTTTTTTGCCGACGAACGTAGACTATCCCGCACCACGGTGAGCCAGGTCTCACTTCTTGATCATCCATGCACGGGCGAGGCGGCCCCGCTGTTGCGGAGCGTGACCCCACCGGCAGTCCAGCACCCGAGAGAAGGCTCGATGACCAGGACACGGACAACGGCATTGGTCGCGGTGGCCGTCGCGGCCGCCACCGCGCTCGCCGCATGTACCAGCGCGGGCAGCAACAACCCCGGTGGCAGCACCGGCGGCGGCGGTGGGGGCGCCGAGATCACCGAACTGAAGGCGGGCGTCTTCCTCGACGTCACCTCGTGGGACCCGGCCAGCGCCGACATCGGCTTCGACGGTCCCTACCTGTCCGCGGTCTACGACCCGCTGGTGGCGCTGGACAACGAGGCCAAGCCGATCCCCGCGCTGGCGACCAAGTGGGAGTGGTCGGCCGACCGGCTCACCCTCTCCATGGACCTGCGCACCGGTGTCACCTTCGACGACGGCCAGAAGTTCGACGCCGCCGCCGCGGTCGCCAACCTCAAGCACCTCAAGGCTGGCGTGCGCTCCGGGCAGGCCTACCTCAACGTCACCGACGTGAGCGCCAAGGACGAGGACACCGTCGAGCTCAAGCTGTCCAAGCGCGACGACTCGCTGCTGTACTTCATGGGCCTGGGCCGCAGCTGGATGGCCTCGCCCGCGGCGATCGCGGCCGACGCGCTGGCCAAGGGCCCGGTCGGCTCCGGCCCCTACAAGTTCGTGGCCGACAAGTCCGCCCCGCAGTCGCAGTACGTCTTCACCAAGAAGGACAACCACTGGGACAGCGCCACGTACCCGTTCAAGGACGTGCAGCTGCTCCCGATCATGGACCAGACCGCGAGCTTCAACGCGATGCAGTCCGGCCAGCTCAACGCGCAGTTCGCCAACGCCGCGAACCTGCCCAAGGCCAAGGAGGCGGGCTGGAACATCTCCTCGAAGCCCTCGTCCTGGGTCGGCGTGCAGTTCGCCGACCGCACCGGCGCGCAGGTCAAGGCGCTCGGTGACGCCAAGGTCCGCCAGGCGATCGCCTACGCCTTCGACTCCGCGGGCATCCTGCAGGCCGTCGGCAACGGCGCCGGTACCGCGACCAACCAGCTGTGGCCGGTCGACGGCAAGGTCTACGACAAGTCGATGGACGGCAAGTACCAGACCAATATGGACAAGGCCAAGCAGCTGCTGGCCGAGGCGGGTTACGCGGGCGGCTTCAGCGTCAAGATGCCGATGTCGCCGATCTTCCAGGCCTGGCAGCCCGCCGCCAACCAGACCTTCGGCGACCTGGGCATCAAGGTCGAGTGGGTCGACATGGCCATGCCCGACTACCAGAAGAACGCGCCGACCTACCCGATGTTCCTCGCCGTGATCGCCATGAGCGGCAACGACATGGCGACGCTGTCGGACCAGGTGACCACCGCGCAGTGGTACAACCCGAACCCGTCGGTGGACAAGTTCCCCGAGGTCAAGGCCCTGGTCGACGAGGTGGAGAAGGCCGAGCCCGCCGCGCAGACCGAGCTGCTCAAGAAGCTCAACACCAAGCTGGTCGACCTGGCCTGGTGGGACGTCTGGTACCAGGCGGACAACATGTACTTCAGCGCCAAGGGCATCAAGGTGCAGCCGGTCACCGGCATGATGTTCCCCACCCTGCGGTTCATCCAGCGCGGCTGAGGCCACCAGTTGCTCCGGCGGGTCCGCCCCACTCGGGCGGGCCCGCCGGTGAGGAGCCGAGACTATGTTTTCCTTCATCACCAAGCGCCTGCTGTCGGGCATCCTGCTGCTCGCGGTCGTCACGACCGGCACGTTCTTCATCGCGCACCTGGCCATCGGGGACCCGACCCCCGGTCTGCTCGGCAACAGCGCCACCCCGGCCCAGCAGGCGGCGATGCGCGCCAAGATCGGCGTGGACCGCCCGCTGCTCACCCAGTTCTGGGACTGGCTCTCGCACGCCGTCACCGGTGACTTCGGCACCTCGTGGCGCACCTTCACCCCCGTCAACGACGACCTGGCGCTGCGCCTGCCGGTGACGCTGTCCGTGGTCTTCTTCGCGACGGTGCTCTCGGCGATCTTCGGCGTCATCATCGGCATCGCCTGCGGCCTGCGCCCCGGCAGCGTGTTCGACCGCGTCCTCAAGTTCGCCTCGGTCGTGCTGTTCGCGCTGCCCGGCTACTGGCTGGGCATCGTGCTCGTGCAGCTGTTCGCCCTGGGCCTGGGCTGGTTCGACGCGACGGGCTACGTGTCCCCGGAGATCTCGGTCGGCGGCTGGCTGCGGTCCATCACCCTGCCGTCGGTGGCGTTGGCGCTCGGCGCGATCGTGATGATCGCCGAACAGCTGCGCAACAGCTTCCTGGAGGTCAACAACCAGGACTTCGTGCGCACGTTGCGCGCCAGGGGGCTGTCCAAGCGCCGGGTCACCCGGCACGTGCTGCGCAACTCCGCCCCCGCGGCGCTGACCGTGCTGGCGATGATGTTCGTCGGCCTGCTCGGTGGCGCGATCATCGTGGAGCTGGTGTTCAACCTGCAGGGCATCGGCATCCTCACGCAGCAGTCCTCGCAGAACGGCAACATCCCCGTGCTGCTCGGCCTCACCGTGATGACCGTGGTGTTCGTCGTCGTCATCAACCTCCTGCTCGACCTCGTGCTCGGGTGGGTCAACCCGAAGGTGCGCGACCGATGACCGCTGCCCCGTTCCCCGCCAACCTCGCCCCCGTCAAGCGGGTCTCGCTGTGGCGGCGCTTCCTGCGCCGCCCGGCCGGTGTCATCGCCCTCGTGGTGATGATCCTCATCGTGCTCGTCGCGGTGCTCGCCCCGTGGCTGGCGCCCTACGACCCGAACCTGGTCAAGCTCCGGATCACCAACGTCGGGCCCGGCGGCGACCACATCCTCGGCGGTGACTCCGGGGGCCGCGACATCCTCAGCCGCCTGATCTACGGCGCCAGGACCACGCTGTTCGGCGCGGCCATCACCTGCGTGTCCGCGGTGCTGATCGGCGTCCCCGCTGGCGTGTGCGCCGGGTACTTCGGCGGGGTGACCGACCGGGTCCTCACCTGGATCAGCGACGCGCTGCAGTCGATCCCCGTGCTGCTGATGCTGATGATCGTGGCGGCGGGCACCGGCCAGTCGTTCCCGGTGCTGATGGTCGTGCTCGGCCTGTTCATGGCCCCCGGCTACTACCGGATCACCCGGGGCCGCGCGCAGGCGGTGCGCAAGGAGCCCTACATCGACGCGGCCCGCGTCTCCGGCGTGACCAACCCCCGCATCCTGCGCACGCACATGGCGCGCGCGGTCTACCCGCCGATCGTGGTGCAGTCGGCGCTGACCGCGGGCCTGGCCATCGGCATGCAGGCCGGTCTGCAGTTCCTCGGCATCGGCTCGGCGCAGACGCCGTCCTGGGGCCAGATGATCTCCAACGGCATGCTGGTGATCAACACCCACGGGCTGATCCTGCTCTGGCCCTCGATCGCGCTCGGCCTGACCATCGCCTCGCTGGCGTTCATCGGCACCACCCTGGCCGACCTGATCAGCATCCGGGTCGAGCAGCCCACCCGGCGGATGCGGCTGCGGGCGCGCCAGGAGCTGGCCAAGGCGCCCGCGAGCGCCGAGCTGCCGGACCGGGTCGCCAGCGGCACGCACGCGCACGAGGTCGCCGACTGCGCGCTGCGCATCGACAACCTGCGGGTCGGCTACCCCTCCCCGGCCGGGGTCAAGGAGGTCGTCCGCGGCGTCTCCCTGGACGCGGGCCCCGGTGAGGTGCTCGGCATCGTCGGTGAGTCCGGCTCGGGCAAGACGCAGACCATGTTCGCCGTGCTTGGCCTGCTGCCCATCGGCGGCACGGCGGTCTCCGACGGGATCCACGTCAACGGCAAGGAGGTCGGCGGGCTCCCGGCGCTGGAGCGCGCCGCGCTGCTGGGCCGCTCCATCGGCTACGTGCCGCAGGAGCCGATGACCAACCTCGACCCCAGCTACACCATCGAGCGCCAGCTCGTGGAGCCGCTGCGCCAGGTCCAGGGCATGTCCAAGGCCGCGGCCAAGGCCAGGGCCCGCGAGGTGCTGGTCCGCGTCGGCATCACCGACGTGGACCGGGTGCTGCGCTCCTACCCGCACCAGATCTCCGGCGGCATGGCCCAGCGGGTGCTCATCGCGGGCGCGGTGTCCGGGCGGCCCTCGCTGCTGGTCGCCGACGAGCCCACCACCGCCCTGGACGTCACCGTGCAGGCCGAGGTGCTCGAACTGCTGCGCGAGCTGCAGCAGGAGTACGGCATGGCGCTGGTCATCGTCACGCACAACTTCGGCGTGGTCGCCGACATCTGCGACCGGCTCGTGGTGATGAAGGACGGCCGGATCGTGGAGACCGGCGCGGTCGAGCAGATCTTCCGCAGCCCGGCCGACCCCTACACCGCCGAGCTGATCAGCGCCTCGCTCGACGACGCCGACGGCCGGGTCGAGCTGGACAAGGCCCACGTGGGCGGAGAGGACGGTGCCCGATGAGCCCGCTGCTGAGCGTCGAGGACCTCGTCGTCGACTACCGGCTGGCCCGCAAGGTCCGCTTCCGCGCGCTCAAGGGCGTGTCGATCACCGTCGACCAGGGCGAGTGCGTCGGCCTGGTGGGCGAGAGCGGGTCGGGCAAGTCGACCCTGGGCCGGGCGCTGCTCGGCCTGGCCCCGGTGGAGTCCGGTCGGATCACCTTCGACGGCCAGGACATCACCCACGCCAAGGGCGCGGCCCGGCGCAAGCTGGCCAACGACATCCAGGTCGTGTTCCAGGACCCGTACGGCTCGCTGGACCCGACCATGACCGTCGGCGAGATCCTCGCCCAGCCGCTGGTCGTGGCCAAGACCCCGCGCCCGGGCGCGGTGGTCGAGGAGATGCTCGAGCGGGTGCGGCTGCCGCTGGACTCGGTGCACCGCTACCCCAGCGAGTTCTCCGGCGGCCAGCGCCAGCGCATCGCCATCGCGCGGGCGCTGGTGCGCAAGCCGCGGCTGATCGTCTGCGACGAGCCGGTGAGCGCGCTCGACCTCACCACCCAGGCGACCATCCTGGACCTGTTCATCGACCTGCAGCGCGAGACGGGCGTGGCCTACCTGTTCGTCTCGCACGACCTGGGCGTGGTGCGGCGGGTCTGCCACCGCACCTCGGTGATGTACCGGGGCGAGATCGTCGAGTCCGGGCCGACCGCGGCCGTCACCGAGGCACCGTCCGACCCGTACACCCAGCGGCTGCTGCTGGCCGCTCCCGTCGCCGACCCGGCGCGCCAGGCCCAGCGCCGCGCCGCCTGGCTCGGCCTTCGCGACTCGGCCTGACCGGGTCAGCATTGGAGCACGGCCATGCCGAAGGTCATCGATCATGATCAGCGGCGCCGGGAGATCGTCGAGGTGTCCAAGCGGCTGATCGCCGAGGGCGGTTTCGAGGCGGCGACGATGCGCAGCATCGTCACCGCGGCGGGTTTCGCCAACGGCGCGCTCAAGCACTACTTCGCCAGCAAGGACGGCATCATCGCGGCCACCTTCGACAGCGTTCTCGCCGAGACCGCGCAGCGCGCGTTCGACCTGGACCCCACCCTGGGCCCGGTCGCCGCGCTGCGCGGCTTCGTCGAGGCCGCGATGCCCCTCGACGCCGAGCGGATCAGCTCGGCGCGGGTGCTCCTGGTGCTGTGGGGCCACTCGGTCGCCAACCCCGAGCTCGCCGCGCAGTACCGCGAGCTGCTGACCAACTGGCGCGCGGAACTGGTAGCCAGAATCGGGGCGGTGTGGGACCACAGCCGCGACGTGGTCGCCGCCGGTGTCATCGCCGACGAGATCATCTCGGTGACCATCGGCGCCAACGTGGCCAGCCTCATGCACCCGGTCGGCGCACTGGTGACCCGCTACACCGACTACATCGACGCTCTAGTCGCCCGAGTGGCGGGCTGAACCCCCATCGCGGTTGTTCCCCCGGCCTCCCTCGCCTCGCGGGGGAGCGCCACTTCCCCTCTCACCCGGCGCGCCCCGGATACCCAGAACCCGCCGGTTCCGCCCTGCCCCGCGCAAGATCATCTGTCGCAAGAGCCCCCGATATACAGCCTAACGAGGGATCCCGACAGAACCGGGTCAGCGATTGGGGCCTGTGGACAGCAGAACACGTTGTGGACAACCACCTGCCAGCCCACCGAGCCAGCCTCTGGACACTCGGACCTGACCGTGCCAACGCGCCCTCGGTCAGGTCCGCCCCAGCCCACCCACTCGGCTTCTGGACACTCAGACCCAGCGGCGCCATCCCAGCTGCCGTCAGGTCCACCTTGGCCCACCCACTTAACCCCCTTAACCCCGCGCTCCTCAGAGCCGCCGTGCCAACTCGCCCCCCGCCAGGTCCGCCCCACCCCACCCAAGCCAGCCTGGACACTCGGACCAGCCGGTGCCAGCCTGCCCTTCGTCAGGGTTCGCCCTAGCCCACCCACTCAGCTCCTGGACACCCGGCCAGCCGGCGCCATCCCAGCCCCGTCAGGTTGGCCCCACCCCACCCACCCGGCCCGCGGACACTCGGACCCTGCGCTGCCAACTCGCCCCCCGTCAGGTCGGCCCCAACCCACCCACACCCGGCCCCCTGGACCCCCGGACCCAGCGGTGCCAACCCAGCCCCCGCCAGGCCCGCCCCAACCCACCCAGCCGACCACCGGATTCTCGGAAGCGTCGGTGCCATCTCAGCCTCCGTCAGGTCAGCCCACCTCACCTGCTCAGCCCCGCGCTCCTCGGAGTCGCCGGTGCCAGCCCGGCTGCCGTCAGGTCACGGTTCCAGCACCTGGACACTCGGACCCAGCGGTGCCAAC
>NZ_JAMTCO010000010.1:0-121090 GCF_024171925.1 Actinokineospora diospyrosa
GTGCTGGGCTGGCAGGGCCGACGAGAGCGGGCTGGGCTGACACCGGACCTTCCGGTGTCCACGGCTGGGCAGGTGGGTTGGGGCGGACCTGACGGTGGCTGGGCTGGAACTGGGGCGTCGGCCGTTGCTTCCCGAGTGCCCGGTGGGTGGTTAGACAAATGGGGGCCAATACGCGGTCTATAGGAGTCTTTGGCCGGGAATCATCGGGCGCCTACAGAAAGGGCTTAGTCGATGAACTCGCGGGCTAGGAGGCTCATGATGATCGCGTCGTGGAGTTGGCCGTCGCGACGGAAGGATTCTCGGCGGCGGCCTTCTTCTACGAAGCCTAGTTTGCGGTAAAGGTGGCGGGCGGGGTCGTTGTCGGCCACCACTGTTAGCTCTATCGCGGTCAGGCGCATGTCGTTGAAGGCCCAGCGGCAGAGGAGGCGGAGGGCTTCGGTTGCGTAGCCCTTGTTCCAGGTGTCTTTCTCGCCCAGGTAGATGTCGAGGGTCGCTCGGCCGACCTCGGGGGTGGCGTCGCGGAGGACGACGCAGCCGATGAGGCGGGACTCGGCGGTCGTGGTTATGGCGAAGCTGCAGCGCTCGTAGGAGTTGGGCGGGAGGTCGACGAAGCGTTTGCGGAGTTGGGCGAGGGACTCGGGGTAGGAGGTCGTCATCCAGCGCATGGCTTCGGGGTCGTGGTGCCAGCGCCAGAACGCGTCGGCGTCTTCGGGTTCCAGGGCTCGGAGGTGGACCAGGTCACCGGTGAGGGTCATACCGCCAGGGTAGGACGACGGGGAGGTGTAACGTTGTAATCAGGTAATCAAAGGAAGGTGGTCGAGGCGGATGACCAGACATGCTGAGGACGTCGAGGCTTGGTTCTCGGGGCGGCTGCCCGAGGGGTGGTTCACCGGCAAGCCCGAGATCACCGTCGACCGGGAGGAGATCCTGCTGGTCGGCAGCCTGCCCGCGCTCACCGACGACTACCCGGACGAGGCGGCGACGGCCGCCGCGGAGGCGGGGCGGATCGCCCGGTGGCGGGAGGAGACCCGGGAGCGGCGGATTGAGATCGCCCGGCAGGCTGAGCACCGGTACGGGCGCAAGGTCGCCTGGGGCGCGCGCCAAGGCGGCACCGAGGAGCTGTTCACCACGCTGTCCGTGCCGGTCATGACCCGGTTGCGGCAGCCGGAGCGGCGGACGCTCGACACGCTGGTCGACGCCGGGGTGGCCCGGTCGCGGTCGGACGCGCTGGCGTGGGCGGTGCGGTTGGTGGGCAAGCACGCCGAGGAGTGGCTCACGGACCTGCGGTCGGCGATGACCAAGGTCGAGGACCTGCGGACCCAGGGCCCGGACCGGTAGTCAGTCGATCCAGCGGAACCAGGCCTCGTCGCCGTCAACGTGCAGCAGGTACTCGGCGACGGGGCCGTCCGGGGAGTGCAGGGTGAGGGCGCTGGAGATCCTGGCGTAGACGGCATCCCACTCCTCGGCGGAGGAGTCCTCTTGCAGGAGGCGGTGTTCCTCCTCGAACAGCGGGCGGAACTCCTCGAAGGGCGCGAGCGGCACGAGTCGCCCGTACAACCACGGGAAGTCGCCGTCGTCGACCACGATCTCGGCGACGGGTTCCCCGCCGCGCGTCAGCCGCCACACCTCACCGATCCGCACGCGCGGGGACCCTACCAGCAGGCACACCATCCACAGTGGACAGCGCGACCCAAACCGGCGTGCGGCCGGACGCCGGGGTTTGCGACACTCCACGGGTGTTGTTGACGGTCTCGACCACCATGAACCCGGCCACCGACCTGGGATACCTGCTGTTCAAGCACCCAGACCGGGCGCAGTCCTTCACGACCGCGTCCGGTACCGCGCACGTCTTCTACCCGCAAGCGGACGAGGCGGTGTGCACCGCGGCGCTCCTGCTCGAGATCGACCCCGTCGCCCTGGCCAAGAGCCGACCCGGTGGCAGTCATGTCGACGACCGCACCTACGCGTCCGGGTCGCTGCTCGCCGTCGCGCTGGGGTCGGTGTTCCGCACCGCGATGACCGGGCGCTGCGACGCGCGCCCCGAGCTGCCCGGCACCGCGATCCCGTTGTCGGTGCACCTGCCCGCCGTCGCCTGCAACGGTGGCGCCGACCTCGCTGAGCGGCTGTTCGCGCCGCTCGGTTGGCAGGTCGACGCCCGGCCGGTGCCGTTGGACGAGCAGATGCCCGGGTGGGGCGACTCCCGGTACCTGGACCTGCGGCTCACCGGCGCGCAGCGGCTGGCCGACGCCCTGCACCACCTGTATGTCCTGCTGCCGGTGCTCGACGACACCAAGCACTACTGGGTCGGCGAGGACGAGGTCGCGAAGCTGGTCCGGGCGGGTGGCGACTGGCTACCCACGCACCCCGAGCGGGACCTGATCAGCCGCCGCTACCTGGCCCACCAGCGGGGGTACGTGCGCAGCGCGCTGGCGCAACTGGCCGAACTGGACGGCACGCTGGTCGAACCGGAGCCGGTCACGACCCGTCCGCTCGCGGCGGCGCGGGCGGATGCGGTGATCGCGGCGCTGCGCGAGGTCGGTGCGCGGCGGGTGCTCGACCTGGGCTGCGGTGGCGGTGCGCTGCTGGAGCGGTTGGCGGAGGAGTCGGCGTTCACCGAAATCGTCGGCACCGATGTCGCCGCAGGTGCACTGGACGCGGCCGAGCGCCGGTTGTCGCGGCTGCCGGATCGGGTGCGCGAGCGGGTGTCGTTGCGGCACTCGTCGGTCACCTACACCGACCCGGGGCTGGCGGGGTTCGACGCGGCGGTGCTGATGGAGGTCATCGAGCACGTCGACCCGCCTCGGCTGCCCGCTGTGGAGCGGGTTGTGTTCAGCGCGGCCAAGCCCGCGCACGTGATCGTCACGACCCCGAACGTCGAGTACAACCCGTTGCTGGGCTCGGCCAAGACCCGGCACCGCGACCACCGGTTCGAGTGGACCAGGGCGCAGTTCCGGTCCTGGGCCGACGGCGTCGCCGAGCGCACCGGCTACACCGTGCGGTTCGGCCAGGTCGGTCCGGTCGACCCCGATCTCGGCCCGCCGACCCAGCTGGCCGTGTTCTCCAGGAAGGAGGCGTGACCATGGATCTCGCCATCCCGGACATGGCCCTGGTGGTGCTGGTCGGCGCCTCCGGGTCCGGCAAGTCGACCTTCGCGCGCAAGCACTTCGCGCCGACCCAGGTGCTCTCCAGCGACGTCTTCCGCGGCCTGGTCAGCGACGACGAGAACAACCAGGGCGCCTCGGCCGAGGCGTTCGACGCACTGCACTACATCGCGGGCAAGCGCTTGCGCGCCGGGCTGGTGACCGTGGTCGACGCGACCAACACCCAGCGCGGCCCGCGAGCGGACCTGCTGCGGCTGGCAAAGGAACACGACGTGCTCGCCGTGGCGATCGTGCTCGACATGCCGGAGTCGGTTTGTCTGCGGCGCAACGCCGACCGGGCCGACCGCGATTTCGGCGCCCGGGTGGTGCACCGCCACGTCGAGGAGCTGCGCCGGTCGGTGCGGTCGCTGACCAAGGAGGGCTTCCGCCGGGTGCACGTGCTGCGCGGTGAGTCCGAAGTGGACAACGCGCGGATCGTGGTCGAGCCGCTGCGCAACGACCTGCGCGGCGAGACCGGTCCGTTCGACGTGATCGGCGACGTGCACGGCTGCCGCGCGGAACTGGAGGAGCTGCTCGACAAGCTGGGCTACGTGGTCGAACGGGACACCGAGGGGCGGGCGATCGGCGCGGCGCACCCGGCCGGGCGGCGCGCGGTGTTCGTCGGCGACCTCGTGGACCGCGGGCCGGACACGCCCGGCGTGCTGCGGCTGGCGATGGGCATGGTCGAGGCCGGGACCGCGCTGGCGGTGTCGGGCAACCACGAGCACAAGCTGCTGCGGGCGTTGCGCGGCAAGCAGGTCACGGTGCGGCACGGGCTCGCCGAGTCGCTGGAGCAGTTGGGGCGCGCGGAGCCGGGGTTCACCGCGCGCGTGGAACGCTTCTGCGACGGGCTGATCGGGCACTACGTGCTCGACGGCGGCGCGCTCGTGGTCGCGCACGCGGGTCTGCCCGAGCAGTACCACGGGCGGGCGTCGGGCCGGGTGCGCTCGTTCGCGCTGTACGGGGACACGACCGGGGAGACCGACGAGTACGGGCTGCCGGTGCGCTACCCGTGGGCGCGCGACTACCGCGGTCGCGCGGTGGTCCTGTATGGACACACCCCGGTGCCGGAGGCGGAGTGGGTCAACTCGACCATGTGCCTGGACACCGGGTGCGTGTTCGGCGGGAAGCTCACCGCGATGCGCTACCCGGAGCGGGAACTGGTCTCCGTCGCGGCGCACGAGGTGTGGTACGAGCCGGTGCGGCCGTTGGCGGCGCCGGTCGACGAGCGGGAGCCGACGGCGCTGGCGCTGGACGACGTGCTGGGCCGTCGGGTCGTGCAGACCTGGGCGCAGGACGCGGTGACGGTGCGCGGGGAGCAGTCGGCCGCGGCACTGGAGGTGATGAGCCGGTTCGCGGTGGACCCGCGCTGGCTGGTGTACCTGCCGCCGACGATGGCGCCCGCGGACACGCACCGCGAGGGCGAGTACCTGGAGCACCCGAGGGAGGCGTTCGCCGGGTACGGGGCGCTACCGGTGCTGTGCGAGGAGAAGCACATGGGCTCGCGCGCGGTCGTACTGGTGACCCGATCCGAATCGGTTGCCCCACGGCGCTTCGCGATCGAAGGCGATGGTGCCGTGTACACGCGCACCGGCCGCCCGTTCTTCGATGAGAAGACCACGTCCGTCCTCTTGAGACGCGTTCGGGCCGCGGTCCCGTGGGACGAGCTGGACACCGACTGGGTGCTGCTCGACGCGGAGTTGCTGCCGTGGAACGCGAAGGCGATGGAGCTGATCACCGACCAGTTCGCCGCCGTCGCCGCCTCGGCCCACGCGGCGCTCCCGGCCGCCCTCTCGTCGCTGCGCGCGGCGGCGGAGCGCGGTGTCGGCGTGGCGGACCTGTTGTCCCGCGTGGAAACCCGGCTCACCAACGCGGGTTCCTTCCGCGAGGTCTATCGGCGCTACTGCTGGCCGACGTCCGGTGTGGACGGTGTGCGGCTGGCGCCGTTCCAGCTGCTGGCGACCGAGGGCCGGACCTACCACGACCGCGAGCACGCCTGGCACCTGGAGGTCGCCGACCGCCTGCACGCGGCCGACCCGGAGCTGTTCACCCGCACCCGGCGGCTGGCGGTCGACCCGACCGACGCCGGGTCGGTGGCCGAGGGCGTGGCCTGGTGGGAGTCGCTGACCGCGGCGGGCGGCGAGGGCATGGTGGTCAAACCGGCGGCGAACTTCGTCCGCACCGGCCGCAAGCTCACCCTGCCCGGCCTCAAGGTCCGCGGCCGCGACTACCTGCGGGTGGTCTACGGCCCGGACTACACCACCACCCTGGACCGCCTGCGCGACCGCAAGCTCGGCACCAAGCGCTCCCTGGCCCTGCGCGAGTACGCGCTCGGCCTGGAGGCACTGGACCGGCTGACCAGGGCGGAGCCGCTGTGGCGGGTGCACGAGGCCGTGTTCGCGGTCCTCGCGCTGGAGTCGGAGCCGATCGACCCCCGGCTATGAACCGGCGGGTTTGGCCGGGGGCTCCTCGGCGGTGGGCAATCCAGCAGCGGGCTCGTCGAAGGACTCTGGAAGCCGCTTGAGGTGCTTTGTCATCGAGCGGACCAGAAAGGCCACCGCGACGAAGAACAGCACCAGGATCAGGAAGCCGAGGGGGGAGGACTTGCCGAAGTCCTCCCCCTGCCCGCCGGGGTCGGCTGGCTTGGGCGGCTGGGTCTGGACCTGGGCCGTGGTGATCGGGAACTCCGGACCGGGGATCACAGCGAGACCTTCTCCTGGATGCCGGAGAAGAGGTCGTCCTCGGGCAGGGTGCTGTCGACCAGCGAGCGGACCAGCTCGTACTCCTCGTACGGCCACACCGAGCGCTGCAGGTCCAGCGGCACCGCGAACCAGCGGCTGTTGGGGTCGATCTGGGTCGCGTGCGCCAGCAGCGCGGCGTCGCGGACCTCGAAGTAGTCGGCGCACTCGACGCGGGTGGTGATCCGGTGGGTGATGTCGCCGCGGTCGGTGGGCCAGTTCTCCAGCCACTCGCCGTACGGGGACTCCAGGCCGCGCTCGAGCAGGGCCTCGTGCACGGCCACCAGCCGGGCCCGGCTGAAGCCGTGCGAGTAGTACAGCTTCAGCGGCTGCCAGGGCTCACCCGCCTCGGCGTGCAGCTCGGGGTCGCCCGCGGCGTCGAACGCGGCGACGGAGACCTCGTGGCAGCGGATGTGGTCGGGGTGCGGGTAGCCGCCGTTCTCGTCGTAGGTGATGACGACGTGCGGGCGGAACTCGCGGATCGCGGCGACCAGCGGCGGCACCGACTCCTCCAGCGGCACCAGCGCGAAGCAGCCCTCGGGCAGCGGCGGCTTGGGGTCGCCCTCGGGCAGGCCGGAGTCGACGAACCCGAGCCAGCGGTGCTCGACGCCCAGGATCTCGGCGGCCCTGGCCATCTCCGCGCGCCGCACGCCGGGGATGTCGGCGGTGATCTCGGGCCGGTCCATCGCCGGGTTGAGGATGTCCCCGCGCTCCCCGCCGGTGCAGGTGACGACCATGACCTCGTGGCCGCGGGCGACGTACTTGGCCATCGTCGCCGCGCCCTTGCTGGACTCGTCGTCGGGGTGGGCGTGCACCGTCATCAACCGCAGCTTCTCGGACATGGTCCTCCTCGGCCCCTCCTGGTTTGTGGTCCCGCGCACGGCGGATACTCAACCCGAACTGCGCAACGCGCCGGACCGGGACCATTGTTCCCGCCGGTTGGACTGCCCGTGCGAGGAGGCCCCGCTTATGACCGTCGACGGTCGCACACCGCCAGAGGGCCGCTACGGCGCGCGCAAGGCCCCCCGGTCGCGGCGGACGGCGGTCGTGTTGGTCACTCTTGGCCTTGCCGTGGGGATCGCGGTGGCTTACGTCGGATATCGCAACCTGGGTTCGGCGCCTATAGAGGCGGAGCGGTCCGCCTTTAATACGGAGCCCGGCAACCGGATGCGAATGACGTTCGAGGTGACCAGAGCCACCCCGGAACGCGCTGCGGTGTGCGTGGTGCGGGTGCGCGGGATCGACGGCGCGGAAGGTGGCCGCAAAGAGGTCTACGTGCCGCCGGGCGGTTCGTCTGTCAGGATGACGACGGTGGTCGCGAGCAGCACGGAACCGGTCACAGCGGACGTTTTCGGCTGCTCGTACCAGGTGCCCGCTTACCTGTCCACAACCCAGCCGCCAACGGGGTGAACTACGCCCAGAATTGGGGCGAAGCGGACAAATCCGGCGTTATAGCACGTGTGTTCGTGGTACGCTCGTAGACCTGCACGGCCCCTAGGAGGGCCGTGTTTTTTCCATTCCGGGTGCGCCACGAGGCCCGGACTGCCGGCCTGTGACCACGGGCCCGGAGTACGACGAGGAGTTGGTGACCGTGAGCGACACCCAGGTGACCTGGTTGACCCAGGAGGCCTACAACCGGCTCAAGCACGAGCTCGACGAGCTGATTGAGAACCGCCCGGTCATCGCGCAGAAGATCAACACCAGCCGCGAGGAGGGTGACCTCAAGGAGAACGGCGGTTACCACGCGGCCCGCGAGGAGCAGGGGCAGCAGGAGGCCCGGATCCGGCACCTGCAGGAGCTGCTGCGCGGCGCCAAGGTCGGCGAGGCCCCGGCCAACGACGGTATCGCCGAGCCCGGCATGGTGCTGACCGTCCGCTACGACGGTGAGGACGACGAAGAGGTGTTCCTGCTGGCCACCCGCGAAGAGGGCGGAGAGGGCGAGCTGGAGGTCTACTCCCCCGAGTCCCCCCTCGGCCGCGCACTGCTGGGCGCCAAGGAGGGCGAGACCCGCGAGTACGAGCTGCCCAACGGCAAGACGCAGAAGGTCACCCTCACCAAGGCCGTTCCTTACGGCGGCTGATCCCGCGCACGACGCTCACGGCCATCCCCGCGTGCCGGCGGGGGTGGCCGTTTGGCGTTTCCGGGGGTTTGGTCGCGCGGTCTGCTCGTGGATGGCCGCGGCGCTGCCGTGCTGCCATTCACAAGATCGGGTTGAGCTGAGCAGCCCCCGCTTGCCGACGGAACGGGCGCGCTGAAGGCCAGCCTGTGGACAACTCGGCGGGCAGGTCTCTTGACGGCCGCTTCCGCGAGCGGCGGCGGCCCGGCGTTTCGTGAGCGCTTGCGTTCGGGCGCGAGATCAAACCGCAATGAGCAGCCCCCAATACACAGCCTACCGGCGAGGGCGGACGGAACGGGCGGTCCGAGGAGCGGCCTGTGGACAACTCGGCGGATAGGCAGACGCCGCTCCCGTGCGAGGAGCGGAGTTCGGCGTTTTGTGGGTGCTTGAGGTCCGCAGGCGAGATCGAACTGGGCTGAGCAGCCCGATGTACGGCCTAGCGGCGGGGCGGGCGGTTCAAGATCGAACTGCAGCGAGCAGCCCCCAGTACACAGCTTACCGAGGAGAGGCGACAGAACGAGGGGCTTGACGGGTGGGCTGTGGACAACTCGGCGAAACAAGGCGACCGCCGCTCCTGTGTGAGGAGCGGCGGTCGAGGTTCGCGGGCGGTTCAAGATCAAATGTGGTGAGCAGCCCCCGATATACAGCTTACCGAGCGGGGCGGACGGGATGGGGGCTCGGCGGGGTGGGCTGTGGATAACTCGGCGGGAAGTGGGGCGGGCAGGGAGTGCCCGGTTGTCCACAACGCCAGTGGTTGTCCACGGTCGGGCTCGCGGGCTCGAGGCCAGGCTGCCGAACCTGGGAGGATCGATTCGGGGGCTGCTCAAGGCGATCTTGGTCAGCTGAGCCGCTCCAGGACCATGGCCATGCCCTGGCCGCCGCCGACGCACATGGTTTCCAGGCCGAACTGCTTGTCGTGCCACTGCAGGGAATTGATCAGGGTGGTGGCGATGCGGGCGCCGGTCATGCCGAAGGGGTGGCCGACGGCGATGGCGCCGCCGTTGACGTTGAGCCGGTCCTCGTCGACGCCGAGTTCGCGGGCGGAGGGGATGACCTGGGCGGCGAAGGCCTCGTTGATCTCGACCAGGTCGATGTCGGCGATGGACAGCCCCGCCCCGGCCAGTGCCCGCCGGGACGCCTCGACCGGGCCGAGGCCCATGATCTCCGGGGACAGGCCGGAGACGCCGGTGGACACGATGCGGGCCAGCGGGGTCAGGCCGAGCTCGGCGGCCTTGCGGTCGGACATGATCACCAGGGCCGCCGCGCCGTCGTTGAGCGGGCAGCAGTTGCCCGCGGTGACCCGGCCGTCGGGGCGGAAGACCGGCTGCAGGGTCGCGGTCTTCTCGTAGGTCACACCAGCGCGCGGGCCGTCGTCGGTGTCGACCACGCGGCCGTCGGGCAGGGTGACCGGGGTGATCTCGCGGGCCCAGAAGCCCGCCTCGATCGCCGCCTCGGCGCGGTTCTGCGAGCGGACGCCGAAGTGGTCCATCTCCTCGCGGGTGATGCCCTTGGCCAGCGCCAGGTTCTCCGCGGTCTGGCCCATCGCGATGTAGGCGTTGGGGACGCGGCCGTCGGCGCGCGGGTCGTGCCACTCCCCCGCCCCGGCCGCGGCGACCTCGGCGGTGCGCGCCTCGGCCTCGGCGAAGATCGGGTTGTGCGTGTCCGGCCAGGAGTCGGAACTGCCCTTGGCGAAGCGCGAGACCGCCTCGACGCCAGCGGAGATGAAGACCTCGCCCTCGCCAGCCTTGATCGCGTGCAGCGCCATCCGGGTGGTCTGCAGCGAGGAGGCGCAGTAGCGGGTCACCGTGCAGCCGGGCAGGAAGTCGTAGCCGAGCAGGACCGAGACGATGCGGCCCATGTTGTTGCCCTGCTCGCCGCCGGGCAGGCCGCAGCCGAGCATGAGGTCGTCGATCTCGGTGGGGTCGAGCGCGGGCACCCGGTCGAGGGCGGCGCGGACCATCTGCGCGGTCAGGTCGTCCGGGCGGATGTCGACCAGTGACCCCTTGCCCGCGCGCCCGATCGGCGACCGGACGGCGGAGACGATGACTGCCTCGGGCATGGCGGGTACTCCTTCGCGGTGGACACCAACTCGACACCGCTGAGGCTACGCCGAACTACCCGCCGGTAACCCACCCGTGGAGCCACGCTGCTCAGCCGGGTGTCACCGCACTGTGGCACATCCGGCGGGCCGCGCACTCCCCCACAGACCTGCCGCTGCGCAGAGTGGGGCGAGGATCACCCCCGCGGCCAGCGCGTAGCCCGCGCCGTTGGGGTGGAACCGGTCGGTGCTGAACAGCTCGTCCGGCCGGGTGGCGAAGTGCCGCGACAGCAGCGTCAGCGGGACGACCGCGGCACCGCTGCCCACCAGGGCGCGCGCCTGCGCCCGGCCGAGCGCCAGGCTCCAGCGCTGCGCGAGGGAGCGCAGCGGCTGCGGGATGGGCCGGACCGAGCCCAGGTCGGGGCAGGTGCCGACGACGACCGAGGTGCCCGCCGCGACCAGCCGCCGGACCTGCTCGGCGAGGAGTTCGGCGCACTCGGCGACCCCGCGCCGGGCGGTGACGTCGTTGCCGCCGACCATGACCAGCGCGACGCGGGGCGGGGCTATCAAAGCGCGGTCGACTTGGCGGCCGAGGTCGGAGCTGCGGGAGCCGCTGATGGCGTAGGTCGTCAACTGGACCGGCAGGCCTGCCTCCTCGGCGAGGCCGCGCGCGAGCTGCACGCCCGGGAGCCAGTCCGGGGCCTCGGCACCTAGTCCTGCCGCGCTCGAATCACCGAAGACTCCGAAGGTGAGGCCGCCGGATGCCGCGATAGGCCCGGTGCCATCGGGCAGGTAGGTCCCGTCAGCGTTGAACGGCAGGTCGCGGGGAGCCCCGATGATGCTGCGGGCCTGCCGGGATTGTGACTGTAAGAGGGTGTAGGCAGCGCCGGACAGGCCGCCCACGGAGCCAACGGCGACCGCGGCCACTCGAAGTCCTCGTATCCACAACATCGCCTGCCCCCCTTCGACCAAAGGTGACTGTCCTAGACCTATCGCCACCTCGGACCTCCTCTTTACCAAACGCGCCGAATACTTCGCCCGGACTTGCCCCCGGCTACGCTCCAGGTGCAGGTCAACGACGCGACCCCTACACGCGACCCCACGAAGGAGCCCTCGGTGGAGTACGTCGAGCACATCATCGATCTCGTCGGTGACACGCCTCTGGTGAAGCTGAACTCCCTGGCCGAAGGCTTGGCACCGACGGTCTTGGCCAAGGTCGAGTACTTCAACCCGGGCGGCAGCGTCAAAGACCGGATCGCGCTGCGCATGGTGGAGGCGGCTGAGGCGTCCGGCGAGTTGCGGCCGGGCGGCACGATCGTCGAGCCGACCTCGGGCAACACCGGCGTCGGCCTTGCCTTGGTGGCCCAGCGCAAGGGCTACAAGTGCGTCTTCGTCTGCCCGGACAAGGTCAGCGAAGACAAGCGCAACGTTCTTAAGGCTTACGGCGCCGAGGTAGTCGTATGCCCGACCGCTGTGGCACCGGAGCACCCGGACTCTTACTACAACGTCTCCGATCGACTCGTGCGCGAGATCGAGGGGGCGTGGAAGCCGAACCAGTACTCCAACCCCGAGAACCCGGAGAGCCACTACCGCTCGACCGGGCCGGAGTTGTGGCGGCAGACCGAGGGCAAGATCACGCACTTCGTCGCGGGCGTCGGCACCGGCGGCACGATCTCGGGCACCGGCCGGTACCTCAAGGAGATCTCGAACGGCAAAGTTCAGGTCATCGGCGCCGACCCGGAAGGCTCTGTTTACTCGGGTGGCACCGGAAGGCCCTATTTGGTCGAGGGTGTCGGCGAGGACTTCTGGCCGGATGCCTACGACCGCACTGTCGCTGACGAGATCATCGCGGTGACCGACGCTGAGTCCTTTGAGATCACCCGCAGGTTGGCTCGCGAAGAGGGCCTGTTGGTCGGCGGCTCGTGCGGCATGGCAGCGGCAGCAGCGCTCCGGTTGGCTAAGAGGCTCGGACCGGACGACGTTGTCGTAGTGCTCCTGCCGGACGGCGGTCGCGGCTACCTGTCGAAGGTCTTCAACGACTCGTGGATGGCCCAGTACGGGTTCCTCCCGCCTGAGCACTCCGGCGCCACGGTCGGGGATGTGCTGCGGCGTAAGAGCGCGTCGGGGAACACCATCCCGGACTTCGTGCACGCCCACCCGACCGAGACCGTCGCGGACGCCGTGGCCATCTTGCGCGAGTTCGGCGTGAGCCAGATGCCGGTCGTCAACGCTGAGCCGCCCGTCATGGCCGCCGAGGTCGTAGGCGCGGTCAACGAGCGCGACCTGCTCGACGCCCTGTTCACCGGCAAGGCCGCCTTGGCCGACCGGCTCGACCACCACATGTCCGGCCCTCTGCCCACGATCGGCGCTGGTGAGCAGGTGTCCGCGGCCATGAAGGCGCTGACCGACGCCGACGGGGCACTCGTTCTTGTTGACGGCAAGCCCGCGGGGGTAGTTACTAGGCAAGATCTCCTGGGCTTCCTGGCAGGCAGGTAGCGCCATATGGTCACCCAGCGAGGCACGAACTACACCCAGATAGCGCATCAGATAGCGTTACCCGCAGTGTTATCCGCGTTGCTAGCTGACACACCAGGTCAAAAGGGGTGGGAAACCCAATGAGTGCTCCCCAACCGCCGAACCAGCCATGGCAGGGCGGTCAGCCCCAGCAGTGGCCTGGTCAACCCGGCCAGGACCAGCCATATGGCCAGCAGCCGGGTGGTTACCCGGCCCAGCAGCCGCACTACGCGCCGCCGCCCGGTGACAACACCGGCGCCGACGGCGTGGAACGGACCCAGGCCATCCGCCCCGGTCAGAACCCCCCGGGAACCGAGGACGACGGCGTCGACCGCACCCAGGTGGTGCGGCCCGGTCAGGGTGACGCCACCCAGATGGTGCCGCCGGGCTCGGTCCCGCAGTCCCCGCCGTACACCCCGCCGCCCAGCGCGGCGGACACCGCCTCGCCCCCTGGCGGGTTCGGTCAGCCCTACGGCCAGCAGCAGCAGTACGGCCAGCCCGGTGGTTACGGTCAGCAACAGCAGCCCGGCTACGGCCAGCAGCCCGGCGGTTACCCGCAGCAGGGTGGTTTCGCGCAGCAGCCCGGCCTCGGCGGTCCGCCGCGCGCGGCCGGGCAGCCCGCCAACACCGGCATGATCGCGCTGATCGTGCTCGGCGTCGTCGCGCTGCTCGGCCTGATCACGCTGATCATGGCGATCTCGCTCGTCTCCGACATCTCGTCGGTCAGCAGCGCGTGCTCGGACCTCAAGGGCAGCGCCTTCGCGGTCGACCTGGCGTGCCCGACCGGCGTCAACGTGGTGTTCTCGCTGCTGCAACTGGTGGGCGCGGGCGCGGCCATCGCGGGCGCGGTACTGCTGGCGCTGAAGAAGAACCTCAACATCGCCCACCTGCTCGTCGCGGGCGGCGGCGGTGGCGTGCTGCTCGGTTCGCTGCTCAACGGCATCACCTTCACCTTCGGCGGCAGCATCACCACGTCGTTCGTGTTCGGTCTGATCATCGCGGGTGCCGGTGCGCTGGCGTTCTTCCCGCAGACCAAGGACTACCTGCTGGGCAGCTCGCCGCTCAGCTCGCTCAGCGGCGGCGGTGGCCCCGGCGGTCCCGGCGCGCCGGGCGGGTTCGGCCAGCCGCAGCAGCCCGGTTTCGGGCAGCCGCAGCAGCCGCAGCAGCCCCAGCAGGGCTACGGCCAGCCTTACGGCCAGCAGCAGCCGCCGCAGGGGTACGGCCAGCCGCCGCAGACCCCGCCGCCCGGCTTCCCGCCGCCGCAGCAGGGTTACGGGCAGCAGCCCCCGCCGCCCCAGCAGGGTGGTTACGGGCAGCAGCCCCCCGGCCAGCAGCCGCCGCAGCAGTGGAGCTAGTGGCGCCACCGGTTGAACTGACGAAGTGATTGATGGGCCCCGGCAACCCGCCGGGGCCCATCCGCGTCTCAGGGGTCGTTACCGCAGACGCGAGGGGGAGCAGATGAACTACCAAGCCCAGTACCCGCAGCAGCAAGGGTTCTACCCGTCTTACCAGCAGTCGGCACCGGGTAGCCCCGGGACGGCCGTGTTCGCCGGACTGTCCTCTTTGGCCGTCGCGGCGGGCATCGGCGGCGCCTCCGCGTACTTCATCGCCGAGTTCCCCGGCTACGACAACGTTTTCGACCTCCCGGCCGGGATGCAGTCGATCCTGATCGGCAGGCTCGCCGTGGCGGCGTTAGCGCTTATCGGCGCGGTGATGTTGTTCGCGCGGCGCCGGGCGGGGGCGCCGGTTGTCGCTATCAGCGCGATCCTCGGTGCGGCGTCGCTGCCGCTGGAGCCCGTGGTTTCGGAGATGCTGAACGGCATCGGCCTCTCCGTCGGCGACTACTTCCAGGCGCTCATCGCGTTCGACAACGCCTACTCGGTCCTGCTCGGAGTTGGCGC
This sequence comes from Actinokineospora diospyrosa, assembly GCF_024171925.1. Classification (GTDB taxonomy): domain Bacteria; phylum Actinomycetota; class Actinomycetes; order Mycobacteriales; family Pseudonocardiaceae; genus Actinokineospora; species Actinokineospora diospyrosa. The sequence continues at coordinate 14,448 of NZ_JAMTCO010000010.1, forward strand.
TGTCGCAGGCCTCTTGGCCTTCCTGTTCGCCGTCGTACCGTCGACTAGCCGGTGGCTTCGGGGCTCGCGCCATTACTAGGCTTAGGCGAATCGGACCACGATGTTCACACTTACCGGGGTCCCTCGATCAGTGAAATATTCCTCATAGTGGGATTGCTCCCACGTGGTGGGCAACCGGGGTGATCCCCGTAGCCTGGGAGCATGGCTGATGAGACTGCGCGCTGGGGGTTCGAGACCCGCGCGATCCATGCTGGGCAGGAACCCGACCCGCACACCGGTGCGGTGATCGTGCCCATCTACGCCACCTCGACCTTCGTCCAAGACGGTGTTGGCAGCCTGCGCGAGGGCGGGTACGAGTACTCGCGCAGCGCCAACCCGACCCGGACCGCGCTGGAGCAGGCGCTCGCCGCGCTCGAGGGCGGCAAGCACGGCCTGGCCTTCGCCTCCGGCCTGGCCGCCTCCGACGTCGCGCTGCGGGCCCTCACCCGGCCGGGCGACCACGTGGTCCTCGGCAACGACGCCTACGGCGGCACGTTCCGCCTGCTGGACAAGGTGTTGACCCAGTGGGGCGTCGAGTACACCTCGGTCGACCTGTCCGACGTGACCGCCACCCGGGCCGCGGTGCGCCCGAACACCAAGGTCATCTGGTCGGAGACGCCGACCAACCCGCTGCTCGGGGTCGCCGACATCGCCGCGCTGGCCGCCGTCGCCGCCGAGGCGGGCGCCCGGCTGATCATCGACAACACCTTCGCCACCCCGTACCTGCAGTCGCCGCTCGGCCTGGGCGCCGACGTGGTGCTGCACTCGACGACCAAGTACCTCGGCGGTCACTCCGACGTCGTGGGCGGCGCGCTCATCACCTCCGACGAGGAACTGCGCGAGAAGTTCGCGTTCCTGCGCAACGCCGCGGGCGCGGTCCCCGGCCCGTTCGACGCCTGGCTGGTGCTGCGCGGGGCCAAGACCCTGGCGCTGCGGATGGAGCGGCACAGCGACAACGCCGAGCGCATCGTGGAGACGCTGGTCAGCCACCCCAAGGTGACCCGGGTCTACTACCCGGGCCTGGCCGAGCACCCCGGGCACGAGGTCGCCGCGAAGCAGATGCGGCGCTTCGGCGGGATGGTGTCGTTCTCCGTGGCGGGCGGCGAGGAGGCCGCGCTGGCGGTCGCGGCCCGCACCCGGCTGTTCCTGCTGGCGGAATCGCTCGGCGGCATCGAGTCGCTGATCGAGCACCCGGGGAAGATGACGCACGCGAGCACCACGGGATCGCCGCTGCAGATCGCCGGGGACATCCTGCGGCTCTCGGTGGGAATCGAGGACGGCACCGATTTGGTCAACGACCTGCTGAAGGCGCTGGACTAGAGGATCGGGCAACGAGCTGGCGGGGCCTCGGAAACGGGGCCCCGCTCCTATTTCACGGGCTGATCTGGTGGAAGCGCTCCACGGCCCGGCCCGCGTCGGTCTCCGACGTCGGTGTGCTGGGCGCCGCGGGCAGGTCAGCGGGGTCGACGCAGCCGCCGACCAGTTCCAGGCCCTGGGGTCGTTGGACGAACTCACCGGCGCTCGCACAGCCCGCGTTGCTCACCGTGAACACGGCGACGCCCGCCAGGACCAGAGCAGCAGCGGCAGCGCCAGCCAGTGGCATTGTCCTGCGTGCGGTGGCCATGGTTCTCCCCGAGGTGAATACGCCCTGGGGCGAGCGTACCCGCACTCCCCCTGGCGCACCTGAGTAGTAGCTGAGTGTGGCCCCCGTCCGAACACCGGACGGGGGCCACAACGAGGTCAGCGTGGTGTTCTTACAGGTTGCCCCGGCGGTCCTGCTCGCGCTCGATGGCCTCGAACAGGGCCTTGAAGTTGCCCTTGCCGAAGCCGAGCGAACCGTGCCGCTCGATCATCTCGTAGAACACGGTCGGGCGGTCGCCGGTGGGCTTGGTGAAGATCTGCAGCAGGTAGCCGTCCTCGTCCCGGTCGACCAGGATGGCGTGCTCCTTGAGCTGCTCGATCGGCACGCGGACGTTGCCGATGCGCTCGCGCAGCTCCGGGTCCTCGTAGTAGGAGTCCGGCACGTCGAGGAACTCGACACCGGCGGCGCGCATGGCGGTCACGGTGGCGATGATGTCGTTGGTGGCCAGCGCGATGTGCTGGCAGCCGGGGCCGCCGTAGAACTCCAGGTACTCGTCGATCTGCGACTTCTTCTTCGCGATCGCGGGCTCGTTGAGCGGGAACTTGACCCGGTGGTTGCCGTTGGCGACGACCTTGCTCATCAGCGCCGAGTACTCGGTGGCGATGTCGTCGCCGACGAACTCCGCCATGTTCACGAAGCCCATGACGCGGTTGTACCACTCGACCCAGTAGTCCATCTTGCCGAGCTCGACGTTGCCGACGCAGTGGTCGACGGCCTGGAAGATGCGCTTGGGGGCACCCTCGGGCTTGGTGTAGGCGCCCGCCTTCTCGACGTAACCGGGCAGGTAGACGCCGTTGTAGCGGGAGCGGTCGACCAGGGTGTGCCTGGTCTTGCCGTAGGTGGCGATGGCGCCGACGCGGATGGTGCCGTGCTCGTCGGTGACGTCGTGCGCCTCCTCGAGCACGATCGCGCCCTGGGCGCGGGCGTGCGCCAGGCACTTGTCCACGTCGGTGACCTCGAGGGCCAGGTCGACGACGCCGTCGCCGTGCGCGCGCTGGTGGTCGAGCAGCGGGCTCTTGGGGTCGACGCCGCCCTTGATGACGAAGCGCGCGGAGCCGGACTTGAGCACGAAGGCCTTGTGGTCGCGGTTGCCGGTCTCCGGTCCGGAGTAGGCGACCTGCGTCATGCCGAACGCGGCCTGGTAGAACAGCGCGGTCTGGGTGGCGTTGCCGACGACGAACACGACGGCGTCCATGGCCCGGACCGGGAACGGGTCCTTGCTCTCGTCGTACTCGACGAGACCGACGAGCTGGCGGAGCTGGTCGAAGCTCACCTCGTCCATGCCCTGGTCACCGCGGTTCAGCGTGCCCGTCATGGCATTCCTCCTGCGTTCGCGTCCTGTTGGCACGAGCATGGGCAGACCAGGCATCCTGCGCAACAGTTGTGACGATCACTGGGCAGTATGTATAGGGTATTACCCATCGTGTTCGACAATTCAGACACTCTGCGCACCCGTGACGAGGGGAAGGGCCGATGAGCGAGACCACCGAGGGCGGGCCGGGGATCGACGACCTGGACGCCCGACTGCTGCTGCTGCTCACCGACGAGCCGCGGCTGGGCGTGCTGGAGTGCTCGCGCAGGCTGGGCGTGGCCAGGGGCACGGTGCAGGCCCGGATGGACCGGCTGGAGCGGCGCGGGGTGCTGACCGGCTTCCCACCCGCGGTCGACCTGGCCGCGATGGGCTACGGCCTGACCGCGTTCGCCGTGCTGGAGATCGCGCAGGGCAAGCGCGGGGAGGTCGCCCAGCGGCTGCACGCGATCCCCGAGGTGTGCGAGGTCCACGCGACGACCGGCGAGGGCGACCTGCTGGTGCGGATGGTCGCGCAGAACAACGCCGACCTGCAGCGGGTGATCGACCGCGTGGTCAACGTCGAGTGGGTCCGGCGAACATCGACGTCGATCGCCTTGTCGACACCGATCCCGACCCGGGTCCGGCCGCTGTTGGAGCGGGCGGTGCGCTAGTCGAGGCGGGATTTGGTTGGTGGAGCCGCGTTTCGCCTGCGTTGGACAAGATCAAACCGGGTTGAGCAGCCCCCGATATACAGCTTACCGGGGAGAGCCGCCTGAACGCGGCGAGTGAACGTGGGGCTGTGGACAACTCGTGCTGGTTGGGCGACGGCTGGGGCTGGGCGCCAGCGGTTGGGCGCCGTCCGCTGCTGAGGCGCGGGCGACTGAAGGCCGTTCGCGGCGGGGAGCGGTGGCGGGTGGAGGTCGTTGTGGCCGGGGCGGGATTTGCTTGGTGGAGGGGTGTTGTGCCGCGATGAGCAAGATCAAATCGGGTTGAGCAGCCCCCGATATACAGCTTACCGGGGAGAGTCGGTTGAACGCGGCGAGTGAGGGTGGGGGCTGTGGACAACTCGGGGTGGCTGGGGCGAGGGGGTAGAGCTGGTGGGCTGGACACCAGCGGTGGTTGGGGAGGGTCAGCGGCTGGGGTTGGGGAGGGGGTGGTGGACCGTGCCGAGGCGGTGGAGGGTGCGTTGTTCGGCGGTCGGGTTGCCCGCGAGGTCGTCGGCGACGGTGTGGTTGTCGCCGTGGTAGCGGCTGCTCTCGCGGGCGTGCCGGAGGTTGCCGGTGATCATGTGACCGACCTCGACGAGGAAGCGGGCCAGGTCGTCGCGGTGGCGCAGGGGGCCGTTGGCGACCTTCGCGCGGGTGGCGATGAAGCGCTGCTCGGTGGCCACCGCGCGGGCGGCGATCGCGTCGAGCGCCTCCTGCAGCGGCACCCCTTGTCCTAAGAGGACCCACACCGCGTTGCTGGTCTCACCCTCTTCTAGTTCCTTGGCGAACGAGTAAAGGTCGTTGACGAGGATCCAGTGGTCGATGGCGAGCGTGCAGGCGCGGCGCACCAACGGGTCCTCGGTGGCGATCCCGTCGAGGTCGATGCCCAGCGCCCACTCCGCGACGGTGAGGATCCAGAACCCGTAGGCGTTCACCCGGCGGGTGGAGCCGAGGTAGGCGTCGAGGTCGGTGAGGTCCTCGACGGTGTTCTCGTTGGCGTTGTTGCGGACCACCGCCCGACCCGCCTCGACCATCCGCCGCCCCACCGAATCACCGGTGGGCAGCAGCATGGCGTGCACCTCGCGCACGAGTCCGACCAGCGGGGGCGCACCGCCACCGGCGGCTTCGAGCGCGGCGCACAACTGGTCGGCGAGCCGGGCGCGGTCGAGCGGGTCGCGCAGCCACGGCGCGGAGAAGGCGTCGTCGACCAGGGCGGCGGTGTTCATCCACAGCTGCTGGGCGAAGAACCGGTCCGGCCGGGTGTGCGGCAGGCAGAGCGCGCCCCAGCGGTGCAGGTCCTGCCGGAGGTAGCGGTGGGTGATCGGACTGTCCTGTTCGGACTCGCCGAAGTAGGCCGCCAGGTGGGGGCGCAGCCACCCGAGGACCCGCGGCGCGGTGGCCGCGTAGTCGGGGTGCAGCGCGAGCGGGCAGTGGGTCGGCAGTGCGGGCAGCTGATAGGTCATTCCATAACGAAGACTGCCGCCTGCATGGGGAGAATTTTTCAAACCAACTCCTCCATTTTATAGTTCAAGTGTAAACGCGGTGGATTGTTTCGCTCCATCTCGCTCATGCTGATGCCGCAGCGGTTCACCTGTGCGGACGCACGCGCGTCACCGTGTGCGGCCGCCGGTTGGGCCACTCCGGTGATCTTGGCCGGGGAACCGGGTCGACGTCGAACCGGTAAGTGACCGCTGCTTCCTTAGCCTGCCCTTCGGCGGACCCACGCCACCCGAGTGTGAACCGCTTTCACCTGCGCGGCGGCGGGCTCCCTACGGTGTGCGGCAACTGTTTGGGCCATTCGGGGCATATCAGCCCGGAGATCACCCGAAAAGATCACTGGAGGCCGTGCAGCTGCACGGGATCATTCAGGTACGCGATCGGACGTCGACGGGGAAGCGCGAGCCATGAGCCCGGGTGTCGAGCAGGTGCTGGCCGAGAGCCGGGTGGCCGCGCTGCCTGCGCTGCGTGCGGCCGTGGAGTCGATGCCGTACGCCTTGAGGCGAATAGCGTGCTACCACTTTGGCTGGCTGGACGCCTTCGGCAGCCCCATCCAGGCGGGCAGCGGCAAGATGGTCCGCTCCGCGCTGACCCTGCTCTCCGCCCGCGCCGTCGGCGGCGACCCCGCCACCGCGGTCCCCGCGGCCGTGGCGGTGGAGCTGGTGCACAACTTCTCCCTGCTCCACGACGACATCATGGACGGCGACCGAACCCGCAGGCACCGGGGCTCGGCCTGGTCGGTGTTCGGCGTCCTAGCCGCACTGCTGGCTGGCGATGCCTTGTGGGCCTTGGCTTTGCGCGTCCTCGCCGGCGCACCCCACGCCGACCGCTCCCTCCCCATCCTCACCGAAGCCCTGTGGTGGCTGATGGACGGCCAAAGCGCCGACGCCGACTTCCCCCACCGCACCGAAGTCACCGTCGCCGAGTGCGAGGCGATGGCCGCCGGGAAGACCGGGTCGATCATGGGGTGCGCGTGCGCGCTGGGCGCGTTGCTCGGTGGCGGGAGCGCGCGCCAGATCGCGGCGCTGCGCGAGATGGGGGAACAACTGGGACTGGCCTTCCAACTCGTGGATGACCTACTGGGAATCTGGGGCGATCCCGAGGCGATGGGGAAACCGGGCGGGGATCTGGTGAACCGCAAGAAGTCCTTGCCGGTGGTGGCCGCGTTGAACTCCGGAACGCCTGCGGGGAACGAGTTGGCGGCGTTCTATCGCGCTGAGCGCGAATTGACGGAGCTGGAACAGGTGCGGGCGGCGGAGCTGATCCAGTCGGCGGGCGGCCGGGATTGGGCGCAGACGGAGGCGGAGCGGAGGTTGGCCCGGGCGGTGGTGTTGCTCGCGCACGCGGACCCACAACCGGTGGCGGCGGAGGCGTTGTCGTTGTTGGCGGCGCATTTGACGCATCGGGATCGTTGATGGTGTTCGTTGGCTGCTTGGGTGTCCGCAGGGTGGTTGTCCACAAGCTGGTTGTCCACAGGGTGGTCGTCCACGGGGTGGTCGTCCACGGGGTGGTCGTCCACAACGGGTTTGGTTTTCCACAAGGTGTTTGGTTGTCCACAGGGCGTGGTCGTCGCTGCTGATGTGTCGGTTCTTGGCGGTAGGCTGTGTATCGGGGGCTCTTGCGGTAGATGATCTTGCGGGGCTGGTTGTTGTTTGTCCACAACGGTTCTGGTTGTCCACAGGGCGTTGGTTGCTGGCCCCGGTTTGTCGGTGCTGCGCGGTAGGCTGTGTATTTGGGGGCTTTCGATCAGGTTGATCTTGGCGTAGGCCGGGGTTGGGAGTGCGGGGCAAGGGATTCGGGCCTCCGCCTTCGGCTCCGGTGGACGGCCTCGTCGCCTGGCGGCGAGCTCGGCGCCCGATCCGCGACAATGCGAAAAGCTCGATGGGGCGAACTTGTTTTGCGCGGGGCCCCTACAACACCCGACGCAGAACCGCAAAGCAGGGGCCGAAAAGCATGGCCCTGTCCGCTACCGACGCTACGGGTGTCGTCCCCCCACGCAAAACAAGTCCGCCCCATCGAGCCGGCCTGGCACCAGCGACTCCGACTGTCCACGCGCTGAGCAGGCGGGCTGAGGCGGACCTGACGGGGGGCGAGTTGGCACCGCAGGGTCCGAGTGTCCAGGGGCTGGCACTGTGGGACGGGGCGGACCTGACGGCAGCCGAGCTGGCACCTCGGCTTCCGAATGTCCGGTGGCTGGCAAGGTGGGTCGGGGCGGACCTGGCGGAGGGCGGGCTGGCACCGCTAGGTCCGAGGATCCAGGCTGGCACTGTGGGTTGGGGTGGCACCGCGAGTTGGGGCGCCGCTGGGTCCGAGGGGCCACGGGCTGGGTGGGTGCCGGGGCTGTACGGCGGGCAGGGGCGAAGAACGGGCGGCCGAGGGAACTACGGCTGGGGGGCTTTCTGGGGGATGGGGAGGTTCTTGGCGGTCGGGGCCTCGGTGTTGAGGTGGTCGAGTTCGACCTCGGCCTCGATCGGCTCCAGCAACTGGGCGCTCTGGTTCAGCAGGTCCGAGGTACCGCGCAGGCGACCGGCTAGTTGCTCGCGTAGGGCGGTCAACTGCTCCACCTGGCTGGTGGCCGTGGCGATTCGCTTGGCGGCTTCGTCGGTGGCTTCGGTTATGCGGCGGGTGGCTTCGGCCTCGGAGGTGGCTTGGCGGGTGGCCACCTCGGTGTCCAGGTCGGCTCGGCGGGTTGTTTGGGTCTGCTGGAACTGCTGTTCCTGGCGCTGGCGGTCGCGCTCGGCCTGGTCGTCGGTGGCGCGTTGGCGGGCTGTGGCGGCCGTGGTCATGTCTTCGGCCTTGGCCTTGGCCTCGGCCATGAGCTGGACGTGGGCCTCGTGCAGTTCGGCGTGGCGCTTCTCGACGTCGGCGAAGAGGGTGCGGTAGCGGTCGCGCAGCTCGGTCGAGGCGGCCTCGGCGGCGGCCCACGCCGTGTCGGCGGCGGTTTGGGCGCGGGTGGTGATCTCCGCGGCCTGGGCCTCGGCAGTGGCGATCGTGCGGGCGGCGCGTTCGGGGGCGTTGGGGGCCGACGAGGCCGCGGCGGCGTTGCCGATCTTGTCCAGGCGCTCGGTGAGGGCGGCGATCTCGCGGCGCGCCAGCTGCAGCTGGCCCTCCAGCTCCTCGGCGCGCGCCCTGGCCTCGTCCCGCTGCGCGGTCGTGCCCGCGTGCTCCTCGACGAGCCGGTCGACGTAACGGCGGACCTGGGTCCGGTCGTACCCGTGCCGCGCCACGCTGAAGTCGGGGTGATCCTGCTGGGGGCCCATGCGCACGACCGTACCCGGGCGGGTACGAACGGCGACATGAAGGCCGCTCGGACAGGTGACACGTCACTCCGCGGTGGGTGTAGCAGCGGTGGGCGCAACAGCCCCGGGATGCCGCGGAGCGGACACCTGCCTGCCGGGAGCCGTTGACCCACCCCGGCGGTATCACCCGGCCAGCGACACCGGACCCGCCACGAACCCCGGGTCGACCTGCTCGGCCAGGTCGCGACCCGCCCGGCCGTTCGCCCACGCGGAAGCGTTGCGCAGGTGGAACTGCACGGTCTGCCGGTGGAACTTCGCCCAGTCCTTCTCGACCGTGTCGACCAGGGCGCGCATCGAGCGCAGCGCGTCGCGGTTGTCCGGCTCCAGCGCCCCGATCGGGCGGATCTCGCCGCGCTCGGCGGCGCGGACGTGGTCGGAGCGGCCGATCCAGGTGAGCAGGTCGGCGCCGACGTGCTGGCGCAGGAAGGCGACGTCGTCGCCGTCGATGACCTTGTTGCCGACCACGGCGACGCGGACGTCGAAGTCGCGGGCGTACTCCAGGTACTGGCGGTACACCCCGACGCTGCGCAGCGTGGGCTCGCACACCAGGAAGGTGACGTCGAACCGGGTGAACAGGCCGGAGGCGAACGAGTCCGCGCCCGCGGTCATGTCGACCACCGCGTACTCACCCGCCCCGTCCACCATGTGGTTGAGCAGCAGCTCGACCGCGCCGACCTTGGAGTGGTAGCAGGACACGCCGAGGTCGGACTCGGCGAACGGGCCGGTCGCGGCCAGCCGCACGCCGTCGACCTCGCGGACGAACCGGTCGTAGAGCGGGTTGTCGTCGGCGATCCCGACCAGCCGGGAGCCCCGACCCGGTGGGGTCGTCTTGATCATGTCGGCCGCCGAGAGCACGCGGGGGTTGTCCCCGCGCAGGTGGTCCTTGATGGCGGTCAGGTGTTCGCCCAGGGTGGGCTGGTGGTGGTCCTCCGGCGCGCCGAGCGCGGCTGCGAGGTGCTGGTTGATGTCGGCGTCGACGCCCAGCAGCGGGGGCGCCGGGGTCTCGGCGGCGAGGTGGCGCAGGAACAGCGACGCCAGCGTCGTCTTGCCGCTGCCGCCCTTGCCTACGAAGGCGATCTTCACGTGGGTCTCCGGTGGTGGGTGGATCCTGACCCACTACTGGTATCGGTTATCATTATCCAACGCAAGCAGGACCACCCGAATGTGATCAGCTCGGTTGGGCGATCTGCGCGTTGGGCATTTTCCGCCACGCGTCGAGCACCGCGGGATCCTGCAGGGCCAACCATTCGACGACCTCGGAGTAGGAGGCGCACACCGTCTCCGGCTTCGCGCACACCGATCCCATGAACTTCTCGGTCGCGGCGAGGAACGCGCCGCCGGACCAGTTGTTGAAGTGGTTTCCCACCACCACCGGCGCCCGGTTGCCGTCGAACGCGGCCTGGTAGGCGCGTTCATAGGTGTCGAGCACGACGCCGGTGAACTCGGCCGCCCTGGCGGGCTCGTCCTTCGCTTTGTTGAGCAGGTACCAGAAGTTGTAGTCCATCATGATTGTCTTCTTGTACCGCAGTCCTGGCACCCGTACCGAGGGCATGGCAAATTCCCACACCCCGCCTTGCATCGTGGGCCAAGCGAGTCCGTCGGAAACCTGACTCGAGTCGTACGTCATACCGCGATTGGCCAGCACCGGCATCAGCACGTCGAACCGGCCCTCCAGGCACGGCGTGCGGCCGCCCTTGACGGTCTTCGGGTCCAGCCGCAGCCCCTGCGCTCGACCCCGGTCCACGAAGGCGAAGAACTGGTCCAGCTCGGAGTTCCACTGCGCGGCGTCCCAGCGGCCCACGCTGGGTTCGGCGCCCTGGCAGAAGTGGCCGTTGTAGTGGGTGCCGATCTCGTTGCCCTGCTCGAGCGCGGTGTTGAGGTCGCCGATGAGCAGGCGCACGTCATCGGCGCTGCCGCCGAACCCGATGGACGCGCGGCCGGGTTTGTGGCCGGGTCCGGTATAGGCGGTCTTCTGGTCGTCGGTGAGCATGTAGATACCGGACAGGAATCCGGAGAAATGCGCGTTCACGCTCCGCGCCAGGGGTAAGAAGCGCTGCCAGTGCTCGTGCGACCCGGCGCCGTCGAAAGAGAACAGCACGAACTGCGGCGGTTTCTCCCCCGGGTTCAGCTTCCGCATCCAGGCGGGTGGTCCGGCTGAGGCTTGCGGACTGGGCGACTGCTGCAGAACGCGACCGTGCTGTTCCGGACGAACCGTCCCTATCGCGACAAGGACCACAAAGGCCAGAACCAGCGCGACCCCGACAACCACTATCCCCCAACGCCTCCTGGCCACCATTCGCGTCCCCTCCCCTGTCGCCGCTCGGTGCTCCCGTTCGGATAGACGCCTGTCCGGTGAGGTCGTTGCCAACGGTAATTCGACGTCCCCCAATTGAGACGAACCGACACGAGCCAGTGACCCTGGATCGTGTCGGCTGTGTGAGTCTCTGTCAGCTCGGGTCGGTCCGGAGACCGCTAGACCGGGACCGCGATGACCACCCGGTTCGACTCGTAGCCCTCCGGGCCGCCGACCCACTGGCCGCCGCAGGTCACCAGCACGACCCGGTGCGGGCCGCGCTGGCCGAAGAACTCCTCGGCCCTGGCGGGCAGGTCGTGCTTGCTGACCGTCTCCACCTGGCTCACCCGGTAGCGCCACTGGGTGCCCCGGTCGTCGACCACGGAGACGAGGTCGCCGACCCGCGAGCTCCACAGCTCGGCGAACGGCCCGGTCTTGCCCTTCCAGTTCACGTGCCCGGCGAACACCGAGGCGCCCGCCGCGGCGTCCAGGCCCGCGCCCCACCAGGTCGCCTCCCGGACCCCGCTGGGCACCGGCAACGTGGCGTCGGGGCCCAGTTCCTTGCGGACCAGCGTCGCCGTGCCGCCCTTGGCGAGCCGCAGGGTGCCCGGCCGCTGCCCGGTCTCGGGCGAGCTCGGCGGCTGGGGTGCGGGCTTGGTGGTCGGGGCGGGCGGTGGTTGCGACGGCGGCGGGGGCGCACTCGTCGTCGGCTCGGCGGTCTTCGGCTTGATCTGCGTGCGCATCCCGGCGAGCGCGGCGTCGCTGTCGGCGGCCGCCCGCTCCACCGCGACGCGTTGCAGGCCGCCGTCACTGGGCAGCGGCAGACCACCGACGTAGGTGGGTGTGGTGAAGGTCAGCCCGCAGACGAGGACCACGAGCAGGCCCGCCCCGCCCGCGGCGGCGGGCGGGGCGAACGGTGAGCTACGGCGAGCCATGCCCGGTCAGTGCCCCCAGTCCTTGCGCATCCGGCGGCTGACCACCACGGGTCCGCGGCCGCGGCGCACCAGCGCGGTGCCCGCACCGGCGGCGAACAGCAGCAGCGCGCTGAGCGCGACGAGCAGGCCCACCGACGGTCCGCCGTCGTCGAGCACGGCAGCGGCCGCGGCTGGGGTGTCACCGGCGGGGATCGTCTTGGGCACGGTCGGCACGTTGGGCTTGTTGGCCAGCTTCAGCTCGAGCGTCTTGCCCGCGTCGACCTTCCCGCAGGCCGATGGTGGGTTGGCCGCGTCGAAGGACTGCTCGTAGCCCGGTGGTGCGGCGGTCTCGGTCACGCAGATCTCCTGCGGGGTGCGCAGGTTCGGCACGGTGGCCGTGCCGTCTGCGCCGGTCACCACGACCAGCGGCTTGCCATCGGTCCCGACGAGCGGCTTGCCGTCCTGGTCGACGGCGGGAGTCGTCTTGTCGGCGCCGGTGACCCGCAGCGACACCGAGGCGATGCCCTTGCCGGTCTTCTCGTCGACCTTGGCGACCGCGACCGAGCCGGGCGCGGTGACCGCGGTGGTGTCGGCGGCGGCCTTGATCTCCTTCTCACCGCCGGTGGACACCACGCTCTGCGTGCCGTCCTTCACCGCGTGCTGCACGACGGGCTGGTCGGCCGGGCCGAGCAGCGAGATCGACACCGACGGCTTGGGCCCGGTCGGCACGACCTCCAGCGCGATCCCGCCGCCGTTGTCCTTGGTGGTCGCGGTCAGCTCGGTCTTGCCGCCCGAGGTGGCGTCGACCAGCGTTACCTTGACCGGGACCTTGCCGACGCCGCTGCCGCCCTTGCCCAGCACCTCGATGTTCCAGGTGTCCGGGGTGCCGATGACCTGCGGTTTGGTCGGCTTGGTCAGCGTCGTGGTCCACGGGCCGTGGTTGGCGGTCGCGTCGGCCTTGAGCCTGTTGACCGCAGTGAGCACGTTGGCGTCCTTCGCCCGCAGCGCCTCCTCGTGGTAGGCGATGTTGTAGGCGATGGTGCGGTAGCCGTTGGTCGCCGGGTCCAAGTCGGCCGGGGTGCGCGGCGCGGCAGTCCACTGGTGCAGCAGGTGCGCGAGCGCGGCCGCCTCGGTGGCGTCCTTGGTGTCGGCGTAGCGCAGCAGCAGGTAGGAGATGTCGGCTGCTTGGACCGGGTCGAGGTCGGCGCCGTATTTGGTCTTAAGCACGTCGCCGGACTTGTAGACCTCGTTGGTGTCAGGCTCCTTGAAAGCGAACTTGACGCACCAAACCTGCTTGCCGTTGACGATGTAGGACCCGAGCCAGTCCTCGACCACCTCCTGAGAGGCGCCCTTGTAGGGCTGGGGTGCCACCCCGATGCCGAGGCCCTTCTTGTACTCGGCCGCGGCGGGCGCGGCCCCTGTGACGAGTAAGGCAGCCGACAGGGTGGCCACCGTGGCCAACGCCGAGGTCAACCGGACACCGAATGTGGATCGCCGCATTGTTCGGTCGGCTCCTTGCCGCGCCGGGGCAGCGCACGGCCGTCGGCGCTTGAAGTGCGTGGAACTCCTGGCGGTGCGGCCGCCATGGGGAACGGGTGGGGACCGGGGGGCGCACCTCGTGCGAGCCTGCTAGGTGGGAACGGGCAACGGCAATCCGCCAACGGGTGGAGATGATCATGGTTACCGAGCGGCGTTCCCCCAGGTCGGGAAAGGGGCCAAGCGGGGAGCGGGGTACCGAACGGCGTAGGGTCCGACCTGGTCGGTCACCCTCGGTGTGACGTGCGGGAATCGGTGGTGCCCACCCGGCGTTGCGCCGAATGTGGGTAAAGTGGGTTTTACCCAGCGGGAACCGGTCGGCCGGGTCGATCGTTGACCGTCAGCAGGCGCCATCCAGGCCCAGGAGGATCAGGTGCGTTCTACCAGCAACCCCGCGTTCCGAAACCTACCCCAAGGCGGGTACGGCGGCGGGTACGCGGGCTTCCAGCCCCAGGCCCAGGGCTACCAGGACCAGGGCAACCCGCCCGGGTACGGCGGCTACAACGCCCCGCCCGCGACCAACGACCGCCCGATGACCGTGGACGACGTGGTCACCAAGACCGCGGCCACCCTCGGCGTCGCGCTGGTGGTCGGCATCATCACCGCCGTGCTGGTGCTCGGCCGCACGATCAGCCCGTACCCGCCGATGATCATCGGTCTGATCGCGGGCCTCGTGCTCTCCCTCGTGGTGATCTTCAAGCGCACCCCGAACCCGGCGCTGGTGCTGGCCTACTCGGCGGCCGAGGGTCTGTTCCTCGGCGCGATCACCGGCATCTTCGAGTCGTTCGCGCCCGGCATCGCGTTCCAGGCCATCCTGGGCACCGCGCTGGTGTTCATCACGATGCTGGTGGTCTACAAGACCGGCGCGGTCAAGGTCACCCCGAAGCTGACCAAGTGGATCATCGGTGCCACCGCGGGCGCCGCGGGCCTGATGCTGGTCAACCTCCTGCTGTCGATGTTCGGCGTGAACCTGGGCATCCGCGACGCCGGTCCGCTCGGCATCGGCATCAGCCTGCTGTTCATCGGCATCGCCGCGTTCAACTTCCTGCTCGACTTCGACATGGCCGACCAGATGATCCGGTCCGGCACCCCGTCGAAGTTCGCCTGGTACGTGGCCTTCGGCCTGATGACCACCCTGGTCTGGCTGTACCTGGAGATCCTGCGCCTGCTGTACATGCTGCAGAGCAGCGACTGATCACCCGATCACCACGCGAAGGGCGCCCAACCGGCCGGTTGGGCGCCCTTCGCCGTTAGCCCTAGAGTCGATCTCGTGCGCGCACTGATCTCGTGGCTGCTGTGCCTGGCCGGGGTTGCCGTGGTCGGCTTCGGGGCGTTCCGGCCGTGGTACGAGGACCGCGCGGGCAACACCCTCCCGTTGTCGGACCTGTTCAGCGGGGTCACCAGGGAGAGCGCGTCCGCCATCGGGTCGTTGACGCTGCCGCTGGCGATCGGGGTGCTGCTCGCGGTGGTGGGCATGGTCCGCGCCAAGGGGATCCTGCAACTGGGCGGGGTCATCCTGGCGGCGACGATGGTCGTGTGGGTACTCCAGGCGCGCGAGATCCTCGACTGGGACGAGTTGCACCTGGGGGCGTGGAACACGTTGTTCGGCAGCCTCCTGGTACTCGCGGCTGGCTTACTGCGACCCGGCAGGCTCTAAGCGCTGCCTGGCAATGACCGCACCTAGAAGATCCGGGCCAGGCGGCGCATCAAGCCGGGCGCGAAGCGGGATCCGAAGCGGGCGAGCTTGGCCTCCGGGGTGACCGGGAGGACCGGGATCCGCCGCCGCACGGCCCGCAGGACCTCCTCGGCGACCCGGTCCGGGGTGAACCCGCGACGGGCGTAAGCCTTGCTCGCGCGGTGGCGCAACCGTTGCTGCTCAACGTCATCAGCACCTGCGAAGGTGGTCGTGTTGGTGATGTCGGTGGCCACGATCCCCGGGCAGATCGCGCTGATCCCGATGCCGTGGCCCGCGAACTCGGCGCGCAAGCAGTCCGACAGCGCCAGGACGGCCGCTTTGCTTGCGGCGTAAGCGGAAAGCGACCGGCTCGGGGTGTACGCGGCCGCTGAGGCCACATTGACGATGTACCCGCCCTCGCCCGCGTCGGCCATCAGCGCGCCGAACTCGCGGCAGCCGTTGACGACTCCGAGCAGGTTGATGTCGGTGACCCGGCGCCAATCCCGGTCCGTGGTGGCCAGGAACGGCCCGGCCATCCCGATCCCGGCGTTGTTGACCACGACGTCCGGCACGCCGTGTTCGGCGGCGACGTCGTGCGCGAAGCGGCTCATGGCCTCGGCGTCGGACACATCGACCTGGTAGGCGTAGCCCGCCGGACCGATCTCGGCGGCGGTGCGCCGAGCGGACTCGATGTCGACGTCGGCGACGACGACTTCCGCACCCGTCGCGGCGAAAGCGAGTGCGGTGGCCCTGCCGATTCCCTTGCCAGCACCGGTGATGACGACGAGCTGGTTGGTGAACGGCACGCCCGCCCGGCCGCGCTGCAGGCCGCGGGTCATCGGGGCACCGCTGGTGTGGTCGACGAACTCGTCGACCACGCGGGCCACCACCGCCGGGTGCGACAGCGGGACCCAGTGCCCCGCGGCGACGCGCCGCCGCCACAGCCGCGGGATCCAGTGCTCCAGGTCCTCGGCGAGCTCGGGGGTGACGAACCGGTCCTTGGTGGGGATGACCACCTGCACCGGGATCTCGACCGGGCTCGGCTCGGGGTGGCGGGTCAGCATGTTCGCGCGGTAGAGCCGCACCCCGCGCGCCGCGTCGGCCCCGATCGTCGGCGCCGGGGTGGCCTCGATGCCCTCGACGAGGCGCAGCAGGTGGCGCCAGCGCGGGCCGAGGACGGTGCGCCAGGCGAGGCCGGGCAGGACCGGGATGTGGAACGCCGCGATGTACCAGGAGTGGTTGAGCTGGGTGACGACCTTGATGAGGTTCGCCGGGGTCGGGTGGCTGAGCCTGCGCCGCACCCACTGGCCGACGTGGTCGAGGTGCGGGCCGGAGATCGAGGTGAAGGACGCGATCCGGCTCTTGGCGCGCGGGGCGGTCACCGCGGCCCAGGCCTGGATGGAGCCCCAGTCGTGCGCGACCAGGTGCACCGGCCGGTTCGGGCTGACCGCGTCGGCGACGGCGAACAGGTCCTCGGCGAGCAGCTCGGTGCGGTACGCGGCGGTCTTGCGCGGCGCGCTCGAGGCCCCCGCGCCGCGCACGTCGTAGCGGACCACGTGGTGGTCGCCGACCAGCCGCTCGGCCACGCCGTCCCAGAGCCGGTGCGTGTCGGGGAAGCCGTGCACGAGCAGGACGGTGGGGTCGGCGGGGTCGCCCTCGCTGAAGACCGCGAGCTCGACGTCGCCGCTGGTCACGACGCTGCGGCGCGGGGGTGGTGCACTGGCCACGGCGACTCCCTCGGTTATTCGACAATGGCGAACGTTACAATCGCCATTGTCACTCTGCAAGGTCCCTGGCCCGCTCGGCCAGGGCGATCAACCGGTCCCCCATGACCTCCGGGATGACCCGGCGGGCCGACCGGTCCACCGCCGCGCTGACCGCGGACATGACCAGCGGGTGCAGCCGCGAGATGACGTCGGCGAAGCGCGGCAGCTCGTCGCCGCTGGGCAGCCAGTCGGGCCCCTTGGGGTCGAGCACGTACTCGCGCACCAGCCCGATGAGCAGCGCGGTGACCCGGTCGGTCTCCCGCTGCAGCTCCGCGGCCAGCTTGAGCGCCTCACCGAGCGGGACATCGAGCTTGACCAGCTCGTGACCCGCCTCCAGCAGCTTCAGGCTGGGCGCGATCAACTGGGCACCGCGCCTGCGCAGGATGCCGAGCTCGAGGGCGGTGCGCAGGTTCGCGGGGGTGACCTGCGCGCCGAACATCCGCACCAGCTCGGCCATGGGCACGACCGTCGGCTGCTCGTGCGACCAGGCCGCCCCGGTCGCCTCCTCCAACCCGAGCACGTCCGCGAGGCTGTGCCCCGCCTGCCAGGCGTCGAGCATCTCCTTGATCTGGGCGAACGCGTAGCCGCGGTCGAGCATGCTGAGGATCAACCGCAACCGCGCCAGGTGCGCGTCGGAGTACACCGCGCTGCGCCCGCGCCGCACCGGCGCGGGCAACAGCTCCCGGTCCTGGTACACCCGCACGTTGCGCACCGACGTCCCCGCCACCCGCGCCAGGTCATCGATCCGGTACTCGGCCACCGGTCGAGCTTAGCCGCACGCCGGGATGCTCCACTGTGGACAACCTGGGCGCCCCGGGCGAAAAGAGCCAACAATTCAGCGCGACCGGCGCGCGGACGCGCGTGCTCGGTGCGCGGACAGCGGTCCGGCCCGCCCGGAGTGGACGGACGTCACACCTCGGCGCGCGGTGGTGATTCACCGCCGCGACAGTGGACCAGTGGACGATCGCCAAGAGACGTCCCTAGCGGACTGCTGTCCTGCTTTTGTGCCCCCGACCGGATTCGAACCGGCACTCGACCCCTTTTAAGGGGGCTGCCTCTGCCTGTTGGGCTACGGGGGCAGCGGCAGCCTAAGGCGCGACAGGCGGCCTCGGGACGGGTTTGTGACAACTCCGGCCGGGTGGCCCAACCAAGGCTGGGCCGTTTGCCGGTCAGCCCTTGGAAACCCTGGCGAACTCCGCCTTGGGGTCGTTGATCTGGCCCATCGAGATCACTTCGCGCCGGAACAGGCCGCCAGTTAACCAGTCCAGCGTGATGCGGACCTTGCGGTTGAAGGTCGGCATCGCCTTGACGTGGTAGGCGCGGTGCATGGCCCAGGCGAGGAAGCCCTTCGCCTTGATGTTGAAGACATCGCCGACGCCCTTGTGCAGGCCGAGGCTGGCGACCGAGCCGATGTTCTTGTGGAAGTAGTCCTTGGGCTCGTCGCCGCGCAGCGCGGTGACGATGTTCTTCGCCAGCAGCCGGGCCTGGCGCACCGCGTTCTGGGCGTTGGGCGCGCAGATCGCGGTCGGGTCCTCCTGGGTGCGCGACAAGTCGGGCACCGCGGCGCAGTCACCGGCGGTCCACGCGTCGGCCAGGCCCTCGACGCGCATCGCGGCGGTGGCGCGCAGGCGGCCCTGCTTGGTCAGCGGCAGGTCCGAGGCGGCGAGCACCGGGTTGGACTTGACCCCGGCGGTCCACACGATGGTGTCGCTGTCGAACTCGGTGCCGTCGGAGAGCACGACGTGGCCGCCCTCGAACGACTTCGCCAGCGTCGACAGGTAGACCTCGATGCCGCGCTTCTCCAGCTGCATCACGGTGTACACGCCCAGGCTCTCGCGGACCTCGGGCAGCACCCGGCCCGCCGCCTCGACGAGCACGAAGCGCAGGTCCTCCGGCTTGATGTTCTTGTAGTACTGGGTGGCGAAGCGGGCCATGTCCTCCAGCTCGCCCAGCGCCTCGATGCCCGCGAACCCGCCGCCGACGAAGGTGAAGGTGAGCTGCCGCTTGCGCAGCTCGGGGTCCAGCGTGCTGTCGGCCTCGTCCAGCTTGGTCATCACGTGGTTGCGCAGGTAGATCGCCTCGCCGATGGTCTTGAAGGCGATGCCGTTCTCGACCAGGCCGGGGATGGGCAGCAGCCGGGCGACCGAACCGAGGGCGACGACGAGCACGTCGTAGCCCAGCTCCTCGGTGTGGCCGTCGGGCGCCTCGATGGTGACGACCTTGCGGGCGTGCTCGATGGCGGTGGTCCGCGCGGTGATCACGTGGCAGCGCTTGAGGGCGCGGCGCAGCGGCACCACCACGTGCCGGGGCTCGATCGCGCCCGCGGCCGCCTCGGGCAGGAACGGCTGGTAGGTCATGTGCGGCTGCGGGTCGACGACGGTCACCGAGGCCTCGCCGGAGCGCAGCTTGCGCTGCAGGCCGAGCGCGGTGTACAGCCCCACGTAGCCGCCACCGAGGATCAGGATCCGGGTGGGCTCCGACTTTCCATGCGCCATGCGTTCATGGTGGCACTGGTGCGGGGTGCCCGCGCGCCGCCCCTGTGTTGGTGTGACCCCGGTCGCTGGGGGATTTCCGCAGGTGTGACGCCCATCGCGGGCCTAGCGGCGGCGCTGGCGAGCGACGATCACGAGCAGTGCGAGACCGGCGATCGACAGTAACGCGATCAACTCCACCGGTTCGGGTGTACGCGTGATCGGCACCACGGCGGCCACCGCGGCGAACCCGAGCGCGACGGCCTGCACAGCGGCGGCGCGGCGCAGGGTCGGGCGCACGGCAGCGGGGTCGAACCGGGCACCCCCGGGCAGCAGGCCCGCCAGCGCGCAGGCCAGGTGCAGGGCGTGGACCAGCGGGATCAGCACCAGCACGGCCGGGCGCAGCGGGTCGCCGCCGTCGAGGGTGAGCAGCAGCGCGGCGGTGCAGATGAGCACGAGCGGCGCGGGTGAGGCGGGCAGCAGGACCGCCGCGAGGGACAGCAGAGCGGCAACCGCGAGCATGACGGTGGACACACCGCTGAGCGCGAGGTCGAGCACGATGCCCGCGCAGGCGCCCCCGGCCGCGCCGCGCAACCACCAGGCGGACCGGCCGCGACCGACTTCCAGCGCGCTCACGACCGCACCCGCCGCAGCGCCGAGGCGACCGCGTCCGCGCTGTCGACGACCGCGACCCCGTTGGCGCGCAAGGCGTTGCGCCTGGCCCGGTGCTCGCCAGCGACGACGAGCCGGACCACCTCGCCCCACGGCGTCGAGGGGTCGGCGAGCAGCGGCGCGGGCAGGGTGTCGACGGCGATGACCAGGTGGCGGCGGGCGGTCGCGGTCGCGGCGGTCACGGTGGCGTCGTCGAGGAACGGGGAGAGGAACACGACCACGGCGCCGCGCGGGATCTGCTTGGGCAGCAGGACCGGGCGGGTGGCCCAGCCCGCGGTGCGGGTGCAGGCGACGAGCTGGTGGCGGACGCGGACGAGCTGCCGGTGGCCGACCCCGGGTGGCACGGACAGCTGCGGGCGGCCCAGGTCGACCAACCCGACCCGGTCGCCCTGGCGCAGGTAGCCCGCGGCGAGCGAGGCGGCGGAGCGGACCGCGCGGTCGAGGCTGCCGCCGGGGCGGACCGCGACGCCTGCCGCCGCAGTGGACCACTCGCCCAGGTCGGCGCCGACGTCGACCAGGGAATCCAGCACCAGCACCAGGTCGGCGTCGACCTCGGCGTGCCGTTCGCGCACGTGCGGGACGGCGAGGGGCTCACCGGTGGCCGCGCCCGCGCGCAGGGTCACCCGCCAGTCGATGCGGCGCAGCCGGTCGCCCGGCTGGAACGGCCGCACGGCGCGGAGTTCGACGCCGTCGCCCGGGCGCCGGGCGCGGTGCGCGCCGACCAGGCCGGACGCCCGGGGCGGCAGCGGGCCGGGGGCGAGCGGGGTGATCGGGGGCAGCACGGTCCGGCGGCTCTCGGCGCCCACGACCGGGCCGTTGATCAGCAGCGCGTCCCGGCTCGCGGCGAGGTGGTCGGGCCGCAGGTCGACGCCCTCGCCCCAGGCGTTCCAGCGCAGCGCGGCCCGGATCGTGGTGGCGCTGCCGGGCAGCAGGTGGACGGGCCCGATGGCCGTGTGGTCCGGCGAGGGCAGCCGGATGGCGAGGTACTCGACGCCGGGGCCCGCGGCGACGGTGATGGCCGCTTTGGTCCGGTCACCCGATTCGACCGCCGCGGGCAGCCTTTCGAGCTTCGGCGCGGGGACCGGCCCGGTGGGGACGGCGAGCGCGGCGATCGTGCCGAGCAGCAGCGGCGCGCCGATGAGCACGAGGTCGATCCGGTGCGCCACAACGCCGACGCCGACCAACCCGAGCCCGCCGATGGCACCGCGGAACAGCGCGTCGGTCCCCCGCCACCCGGAGCGGCCCGCCGTTCGCCGCGCGGTCGCCCACCTTTGGACCCGGTTCACGCGCGGGCGCCCGCCGGACCGGGCACCGAACCCAGCAGCTCGGTGACCACCTCGACGCCGGTCGCACCGGAACTCCAGGTCTCGGGCCGCAGGGTGAGCCGGTGGGCCAGCGCGGGCACAGCGCACTCCTTGACGTCCTCGGGGAGCACGAAGTCCCGGCCGTCGAGAACCGCGAGCGCCCTGGCGACGAGGAGGAGGGCTTGCGAGCCGCGCGGGGAGGCGCCGACCTCGACGCTGGGGTGCTCGCGCGTGGCGCGGGCGAGGTCGACGCAGTAGCGCAGGATGTCCGGGTCGACGTCCACCTGTTCCACGGCGGCTTGGAGCACGGCCAGGTCATCGACAACGGCGTCGACGGCGGCCTCCTCCTTGCGCCGCTCCAGCCTGCGGCGCAAGACCTCGACCTCGTCGTCGGCGGGCGGGTAGCCGATGTCGACGCGCAGCAGGAACCGGTCGAGCTGGGCCTCGGGCAGCGGGTACGTGCCTTCGTATTCGATGGGGTTGGCGGTGGCGAGGACGTGGAACGGGCGCGGCAGCGGGAAAGTGCGGCCCTCGACGGTGACCTGCCGCTCCTGCATGGCCTCCAGCAAAGCGGACTGGGTCTTGGGCGGCGTGCGGTTGATCTCGTCGGCGAGCAGCAGGCCGGTGAAGACGGGACCGGGCCGGAAGGTGAACTCGCGCTCGGTCGGGTCGAACACGAAGGACCCGGTGACGTCGGCGGGCTGCAGGTCGGGGGTGCACTGCAGGCGCGCGAACCGCAGCCCGATGGCACCGGCGAGGCTGCGCGCGAGCAGGGTTTTGCCAAGGCCGGGCACGTCTTCGAGCAACACGTGCCCACCGGCCAGCACCGCGGCGAGGGTCAGGTGCAGGGCCCGATCACGACCGACGACAACCGCACCGACCGCGTCGGTGATCGCCTTGGCGGATTCGCGGACGATCAACATTCCTCCACAGTGGACAACGCACCAGCGGACTCGTGGTCGCTGGTGGCGGATTCGGGAAACCCCGCCGATCCCCGGGCGATCAACGTTGCCCCGGCGCAGGCGCATCAGCGGACTCGTGGTCGCCGATGACGGGTTCGAGCAGCTCGGCCAACCGCGCCGGTGGGGGCAGTTGCGCGGTCGGCGAGGTGATGAGGCGGTACAGCTCCTGGCCGATGCGCTCGCGCACCCCCGGCGAGTCCACATCGGACACTTCGAGGGTGCGGGCGATGGTGGCGCGCAGGCGGGGCTGGATGCGGGTGTGGAACCGCTGCCGGTCGTGCTCGGCCTCGGCCAGGCGCGCGGCCAGGGTCGCCGCTTGGGGTTGGGTGCCGGAGCCGATCTCGTCCGGGAGGGCGGACCACACCGGTTCCAGGGGACCTGCCAGGAGTACGCCGAGACCGGTGACCACGCCCGCGGGTACGGCGAGGGCGATGGCCCAGAACACCGGGATGCCGCCCCGCCACACCGCCGCGACGAAGACGACGATGCCCGCGGCGATGCCCAGTGCGACGCTCTTGGTGGTCATGTCGCGACCAGGGAGCGCTCGATGCGGGAGAGCGCGTCGGCGGCGGCCTCGATGTCGACCGGGGTGATCACGGCGGTGGGGCTGAACCGGGCCCGGTGGTAGGCGCCGCGCAGGGTGGCGAGGGCGCCGGGGTCCGCGGCGTGGGCGCCGAGGACGTGTTCGGTGAACTCGGTCGGGGTCTCGTGAGCGGCGCGCGGGGTGCCCAGTGCCGCGGCGGCGGCCTCCAGGGTCAACCAGGCGGCGACCACGGCGTCGGTGGGGTTGCCCGCGGCGTTGGCGGTGAGGGTGCGGCGAGCGGTGCGGGCGGCGGCGAGCAAGTGCGGCACGGCGGCCGCGCCCTCGGCGTCACCTGGCGCCCCGGCCCAGTCGAGCTCCGGGAGCACGGGGCGGGTGCGGCGGCGGGTCAAGCCCGCGAGCAGGCCGACGAGGCCGATGAGCAGCATGACGGCGATGACCAGCAGCAGCACGCCGGTGGAGATGCCGGTGATGAAGTCGAGCACCCGGTCCGGCGGCTCCGGGGCCGACCCGGTCGGCGGGGGCGGCGGCGGGGTGGGCTCCACCGTCGCGGCGCTCCCCTGGCCCGCCGGGATCGCCGAGCCGCCACGAGCGGCGACGACCGCGAGCAGCAGCAGCGCGGTCGCGACCAGCGGCAGGACCAGGCGCGGGGACATGGCCGCCAGCTTGCCCGACCGATGCCCCCGGGTACCAGTGCTTACCCGCGCACGAAGGCGAGCAGCCTGCGCACGGTGCGCCGCGAGATGTCCAATTTTCGGCCCGGATTCTTCGAATCTCGGACGGAATTCCCACCGGACCACCTGGCGAGTTCGACGCAATTATTGCTTTCGCTGTAGGAACTCTTTCGCCACTCCAGCAGCACGACGGTCATCAAAGCCCCTCCGAGTTCGGCTCCCCCATGCGGGGGCGCAATACCCGGGCATTATTCCGCGATTGTCGGCAACCCGTGAATCCGCTGGCCGGGTAGCACCACTGCACCGAACGCAGGGCACGCGAGCTGTTTCACCACTGACCGAATCTTCTACCGAGAGTAGTCGCGGCTCGCGTCAAGGTGATACCGACGGGGTGGTCAAACTTGTCGTTGCGGGGTTAACGAAGGGGCAGCGAAACCGGGGTGACCCGTGCTACCTTGCCAAACGCCCCCAGACGCGCAGCGCGGTGGCGGACAGCCAAGTGGCACTCTGCCGGGTGGCACTCGCTCTATAGTATGACACCCCGTAGCCGAACGTCCCCCTCGGAGTCGCACGATGCCAAGACAACGGGACCCCCGCTTCTCCAAGCGCCAGCTCGGCCGACTCCTGCGGACATTCCGCGAGCAGGCGGGCAAGACCCAGCCCGAGGTCGCGGCCACCATGGACTGGTCGGTGTCGAAACTGATTCGCATAGAGAAGGCGGCGGTCGGGGTCTCCACCACCGATCTGCGCGCGCTGCTGGCCGAGTACGGCATGAACGACCAGGAGGTGATCGCGGACCTGGTCGAGGTGGCCAAGGAGAGCCGCGAGCAGCCCTGGTACGCCCGCTACGACGCGGTCACCAGCGAGCCGTTCCGCCGCCTGCTGGCCTACGAGGGCTCCACGGCCGCGATCCACCAGTACCACCCGGTGCTGGTCCCCGGGCACCTGCAGACCGCCGACTACGCCAGGGCCGTGCTGGGCACCTACTACTCCGGTGTGGAGCTCGACCTCGCCGTGGAGTGCAGGCTGCAGCGGCAGTACCGGTTCGAGAGCGACCGGCCCAAGCTGGTCGCGTTGGTCGACGAGGCCGCCGTGCGCCGCGGCATCGGCGGACCCGATGTGCTGCGCGGACAACTGCGGGCGCTGCTGGCGCGGTCGGCCGAGGACTGCACCACGATCCGGGTCGTGCCCTTCGGCGCGGGCGCCCATCCCGGGATCGGTGGCGCTTTCATGTTGCTCGAACTGGACGATGAGATCGGGGACACCGTCCTGTTCGAGGAGGCCGCAGGTAAGGACTACCTGGCGACCGGGGACAACGATGTGGTTACCGCCGCCTGGGAGAGGTTCCTGGCGATCGAGCAGTTAGCCCTGTCCGAGACCGACACGGCCGCCCTGCTGCGGCAACTTGTCGAAAGCTGACAGTCCCAACGCGACGCCGGTGGCGGCCCACATGGGACCGCCACCGACACTTAGCGTCACCGGCGTCGAATAGCCGTTCCCATTTTCCCGGAATGCGGATCGGGAACGACCACGACCTCGAGCGCCACACCGGGCAACGGCCGAACGCTGACCCTGATCTCCCGCACCGGTTTCGCCAGCAGCCACCGGAGCAACAGGAAAACAAACCCCCAGGACACGCACACGCCGAGCAGAACGATGAGCGCTGTCACTTGTGGTTCCCTCACCAAACCCGCCTGGGCCAATTCGCCCCCCAGCGCGGCGGTAGCGCCTGCCCCCGAGCATAGCGATGGCTGTCAACGCCGCTGTTCGGACTAGAACACCCGGCCGCTCAGAGGATTCCGGCAGTTCGGCCCGCGGCTCGCAGGACGTCCTCGACCATGGCCGGGGTGAGCCTGCCGGTGAAGGTGTTCTGCTGGCTCACGTGGTAGCAGCCGAAGACCGTCAGCGGCGGTCCCCCGTCGACGGCGGCGAGTTCGTGCGCCACGCCGTGGCCGAAGCGCGGGCGCGGGACCGGCACCGCCCACGCGGCGCCCAGAACGGGCAGCAGCGCCTGCCAGCCGAAGGCACCCAATACGACAACAGAGCGCAGGGTCGGGCGCAGCAGGGCCAGTTCCCGCTCCAGCCACGGCCTGCAGTTGTCGCGCTCGGCCGGTGTCGGCTTGTTGGCGGGCGGCGCGCACTTCACCGGCGCGGTGATCCGGACCCCGAACAGCTCAAGACCGTCACCGGTGTGGGTGGCGGTCGGCCGCGACGCGAGACCGACCGCGTGCAGGGCGGCGTAGAGGACGTCACCGGAGCGGTCACCGGTGAACATCCGGCCGGTGCGGTTGGCGCCGTGCGCGGCGGGGGCGAGGCCGACGACGCCGACCGCGGCGTCCGCCGGGCCGAAGCCGGGTACCGGGCGGCCCCAGTAGTCCTGGTCGCGAAAGGAAGCGCGTTTGGTCCTGGCGACCTCCTCGCGCCAGGCGACCAGGCGGGGGCAGGCGCGGCAGTCGACGACGCGGCGGTCCAACTCGGCGAGAGTGGTCACGATCGGCAATCACACCACGTCACCCACGGTGCGGCGCGAGCGCCACTAGGGTCGTCGGCATGGCATCCACCGACTCCGACAACGAGCCAAAGCCCGCGGTCGAGCCCACTGACGACCTGGTGAGCACCGCGCACTCGCTCACCGTGCGGCGCCGCAAGCTCAACTACACCGCGACCACCGGCCGGGTGGTCCTGCGCAAGGAGGTGACCACCGAGGGCAAGTTCGAGGGGCACCAGCCCAAGGCCGAGGTCTTCCTCACCGCCTACACCCTCGACGGGGCGGACCCGGCGCGCAGGCCGGTCACCTTCGCGTTCAACGGCGGCCCCGGCTCGGCCAGCGTCTGGCTGCACCTGGGCCTGTTCGGCCCACGACGGGTGGTCACCGGGGACGTCGGCGACCTGGCCGCGCCGCCCTACGGTTTGGTCGACAACACCGAGACGCTGCTTGCGCACAGCGACCTGGTCTTCATCGATCCCGTGTCCACCGGCTACTCGCGGGCGGTCAAGGGCGAGAAGGCGGGCGATTACCACGGTTTCCAGGCCGACCTGGAGTCGGTCGGCGAGCTCATCCGGCTGTGGACCACCCGCAACGGGCGGTGGATCTCGCCGAAGTTCCTGGCCGGGGAGTCCTACGGCACCACCCGCGCCGCCGGGCTGGCGCACCACCTGCAGACCAGGCACGGGATGTACCTCAACGGGCTCGTGCTGATCTCCTCGGTGCTCGACTTCGCCACTATGGACTTCACCGCGGGCAACGACGCCCCGTACGCGCTGTTCCTGCCGACCTACGCCGCGATCGCGCACTACCACGGCCTGCACGGCGACCGGCCGCTGCGCGAGGTGCTCGACGAGGCCGAGGCCTTCGCCACCAGGGACTACCCGTACGCGCTCGCCCAGGGCTCCCGTCTGTCCACAGAGGAGCGAACGGCCGCGGTGCGCACCCTGGCCGGGCTGACCGGGCTCACCGAGGACTACGTCGAGCGGGTCAACCTGCGGGTGGAGCACGTTCGCTTCTTCACCGAGCTTTTGCGCCACCGCAAACAAACCGTCGGGCGGCTGGACGGGCGGTTCACCGGCTGGGAGGCCGACTACGGTCGTGAACGGTTCAGCGACGACCCGACCGCCTCGGCCATCATGGGGGCCTACACGGCTGGTATAAACCACTACCTGCACACGGAACTGGCCTACCCCAACGACTTGCCCTACGAGGTGCTCAGCCTCGAGGTGAATCGATCCTGGTCGTTCAAAGAATTCGAGAACGCGCACGTCACGGTGGCCGACAAGCTCGCGGCGGCCATGCGGGCCAACCCCCACCTGCGGGTCCATGTCGCATCCGGGTACACCGACGGGGCGACCCCGTACTTCGCCACCGAGCACTCGTTGGCGCAGTTGAACATTCCAGCTTCGTTGCGGGCGAACATCGAGGTTTCCTACTACGAGGCCGGGCACATGATGTACGTGCACGAACCGTCCCGGTTGCGCCAGTCGAAGGACATCGCGGCCTTCATCGGCAAAACCGTTAGCGGATAAGCGGTTACCACGCGGACCCCGACGCCGTACGCTGGGCGGTGCCCCCGGTCGGGTCGACCGGGGGCGGTCTCAGCTGAGCTTCCCTTCGACGAAGGGGTCAAGCGTGAGCGATATCGGGCGACGCCTGCGGCAGATCCGCAACGCGCGGGGCAAGTCGCTGGCGGTCGTTGCCGGGTTGGCAGGCATCTCGCCGTCCTACCTGAGCAGGCTGGAGTCCGGTCACCGGGCGCTCGACCGGCGCTCGCTGATCATGGCGCTGGCCAGGGCGTTGGACGTGGCGCCGACGGAGATAACCAACGTCGCGCTCGCCGCGCCGGGCGAGGCGGAGGAGGACCGGTCGCTCGGCGCGGTCCGGCTCGCCCTGTTCGCAGCGGCGATGCACACCTGGCGCGGGCGGGTCTGCGAGGTCGAGGAGCTGCGGAACCGATCCGACGACCTGCTCGTGCGCCAGCGCGATTGCGATTACGCCACCGTCGGCGCGCTCTTACCCGACCTGATCGACGACCTGCACGCCACGCTGGCCGCGGGCCGCGCCGAGCGCGACGTGCTCCGCATGCTGGTCGTCACCCACGTGCAGGGCACCCAGGCGTGGTTGGGCGACATCGGGGCCAGCCAGGACCTCGGCTGGCAAGCCGCGACGCTGGCCGCCGACGCCGCGCAGCGCCTCGACGAGCCGGTGTCGCTGGCGGTCAGCGGGTTCGGCACCGCGTTCGGGTTGATCGGCGCGGGCGGGTTCGACCTGGCCGAGCGGGTCGTGGTCGACACCGACCCGGGCACCAGCGGCAACACCGAGCTGCAGATGTCGGGCATGCTGACCCTCACCCGCTCGCTGGTGGCCGCGGCCAAGGGCGAGCAGGGCGAGCGGGTCTCCGCGCTCGACCACGCCGAGGACCTGGCCAGGCACGCGGGCGAGGGCAACGCGCTCGGCTTCGGCTTCGGCCCCTCGAACGTGGGGGTGTGGCGGATGTCGGTGGCGCTGGAGGCGGGCGAGCACACCGAGGCGGCGCGGATCGCGAGCACCGTCGACCCGAACGTGCTGCCCTCGGCGACCAGGAAGTCGGCCTATTGGCGCGAATACGGCCGCGCGCTGGCCCGCATGCCCAACCGCCGCGACGAGGCGGTGCTCATGCTGCGCAGGGCCGAGCGGATCTCCCCGGCGCGGGTGCACCGGCACCCATTCATGCACTCCGTACTATCTGAGCTGCTGGCGCGCGCCCGCGACGACGCCATCGGTCGGGAATTGCGGGGTTTGGCTTACCGCGCGGGTTTGCTGTCCTGATCGCCACCCTGCGCCGAATGGGCGACCTTGCCACAGTGGCAATCCCCGTTGTCGCCACGGACCTTAGCGTGGAACGCGGTGGAGGAGGTGATGGGCGTGGTCGGGGAGATCGGGTCCGCAGCACAGGGCAGCACGGTGTGACGGCGACCCCGGAGCAGGTCGACACAGCACGGGCGATCGTCCTGCTCGCCGCCAAACTGGACACGCTGCCCGCGCGGTTGCGTGACTACGCCTCCGGTCTGATCATCGGCTGGGCCTCTCCCGAACAAGCCGATGCCCTGGCCGACGCCCTCGAGGAAACAGCACGACAGATCCGCCTCAACCGACCGAGGTTCGTGCTGACCATGGAGTAGCACCCGCTCCACCGCAGGGCAGCGGGCCTCGCCGGGACAGCCCCCGGCGGGGTCCGCTGTCATCCACTGTGGATGGTCCATGTGGACATCGGCGCGCCCCGCTGGGAGCATCGACCCATGGGCGAACGCGCGCACTACGCCACCGTCGACGACGACGGCTGGCGGTTGCGCTACTCGCACTGGGGCGCGCGCACCCTGGACACCGACATCCTGGCTGGCCCCACCGCGGCCCTGCGCTTCGTCCACGCGCAACAACCCGACGACCACTGGCTCGACGACACCTGGTGCGAAGCCGCCGTGCTGATCGACACGACCCGCCGGGTGCTGCTGTTCTTCAGCATCCACCTGGCCGATGTCGCCCACCGGGAGGCGCTGCTCGCCGTCCTCGCGGTCACCTGGCGGGGCTGGGAGGTCCACTGGGCCTACGACGGCATCGCCGACCTCGCCGCCCACGTCGGCCTGGACCGCTCGACCGTGCGCACCACCCGCGTCCCCGACGAGGTCCCCGGCGTCCCGGCCGACCAGGCCGACACCCTGGTCACCCTGCACACCCCCGAAGGCCCCCGCGCCTACACCGTCTGGGACGAAGGCCCCACCGTCGCCGCCCTCGGCCCGTCCCTCCTGCGGCGGTTGCCCGAATCCGGTCGGATCCACCAGTGCGACACCCTGGTCCCCGCGGGCCTGCACATCGACGTGCCCTCCCGCGAGGTCGGCCTGTGGACCTCCCGCACAATCCACTACACGGCCGAGGAACTGGCGTCGCTGTGGCCGGGCTGGACCTTCACCTTCTGGGCGGACCGCCACCGAGAACAGGCAACCCGCTGCC
Organism: Actinokineospora diospyrosa; assembly: GCF_024171925.1. Lineage (GTDB taxonomy): Bacteria > Actinomycetota > Actinomycetes > Mycobacteriales > Pseudonocardiaceae > Actinokineospora > Actinokineospora diospyrosa. Next base: position 44,209 of record NZ_JAMTCO010000010.1, read on the forward strand.
AAGCGCTGTTCCCCTTGCCCGAACCAGACTTCCACCGGGGCCTAGACACCGTCACCGCCACAATCGGCCGCTCCCCCACAACCGTCGACCTACAGGCCCTAGCCGCCCGCCTCGGCGGCACCCCCACCCCCTACTCTGACTTCCACACCCAGATCCACCCCACCACCGCAGAACAAGCCACCCTGGCCGCGGCGATCGCCCAACTCCGCTCCGCTCGTGGGTGAACGGCGCAGTACGTGATCCGCGAGGACAGCCACCACGAGCTGTTCTGCTCGCACTGGAACAGGCCCGACGCTGCCTGCCACTGCGCATGCCGGAACAGACAGCCTTGATTGCCGTTATCAACAGACTCCGCGCTCGCTGACCTGAGTGGACTTTGTGGACAGACACCACCCAGGCCAACCACTGAACACTCCGAAGCTGCGGTGCCAACCCGCCCCCCGTCAGGTCCGCCCCAACCCACCTGCTCAACCTTGGACACTCGGAACGGCCGGTGCCATCTCAGCCCGCTCTCGGTTGCCCTGCCAACCCAGCCCCTGGACAGTCGGACCCTGCGGTGTCAACTGGCCTTCCGTCAGGTCCGCCTCAGCCCACCTGCTCAGCGCCTGGACAGTCGGAGTCGCTGGTGCCAACTGCTCGATGGGGTGGACCTGTTTTGTGTGGGGGACGACACCCGTAGCGTTTCCGCGCGGCAGGGCCAGTCTTTTCGGCCCCTGCTTTGCGGTTCTGCCACGGGTGTCGTAGGGGCCCCGCGCAAAACAGGTCCACCCCATCGAGCAAAGCTCGAAAATCGCGGATCGGGCGCCGAGTTCGCCGCTAGGCGACGAGGCCGTCCACCGGAGCCGAAGGCGGAGGCCCGAATCCCTTGCCCCGCATCCCCAACCACGGCCTACGTCAAGATCAACCTGATCAAAAGCCCCCAAATACACAGCTTAGCGCGCAGCACCAACAAACCGGGAGCGGCGAACGGAGCCTGTGGACAACCGCAGCCATTGTGGACAACCAAGCAACTCGTCACGGCAACAAGCGACCCAACCGCCCCACATCCAAGATCAACTGAACCAAGAGCCCCCGATATACAGCCTACCGAGAGAGACCGACACAACGGCAGCAGCAAGCAGCAGCCTGTGGACAGCAGAACGCGTTGTGGACAACCCGAACCTGCGGACAACCAGAGCCTGCGGATACCCAAGGCGTTGTGGACAACCACAGGCGTTGTAGGCACCAGAGCGCCTGCCGACAACCACAGGCGTTGCAGACAACCACAGAAGTTGTGGGCAACCAGAGCGCCTGCGAACAACCACAGGCGTTGTAGACAACCACGGGCGCGAAGACAACCTGACCAAGGACAGCAAAAGGGCCCCTCAGCGAACCGAGGGGCCCTTCGCGTCAAACCACGTGCTACTTCAAGAACTTCCGCCCGTTGGTCACAGCGTTCCAGGCGTCGACCGATCCGTGGCCGTAGAAGCTGTTGAACGACGGGGTGCCGGTGCAGGTCGCGTTGAACTCCGCCGGGCGTCCGATCGGGGTGTAGTCGACCGTGCGCGGGGTGGGGCAGGCGATCTCGGCGGCGGTGCCCTCCAGGACCCGCTTGACCTTGTCCGGGGACAGCGACACGCCGTTGCGGGTGTAGTCGCCGTACTGGGAGACGATCAGGGCGGCCACACCCGAGGCGTGCGGTGAGGCCATCGAGGTGCCCTGCAGGTACTGGTAGTAGCCGCACGTGCCGTTGGGCTTGCAGGCCTTCTGGACGCCGAGGGCCTCACCGTCGGGGGTGATGTTCCCGGCCTCGTCGATGGCCCCTTCGGTCAGGGCGACGTTGCGGGGGTAGGACGAGAGGATGAGGTTCTCGTTGGTGCGGTACCAGTCCGTGCCCAGGCCGTCCCGGAAGTAGCCGCCCGGGGCCGACACCGAGATGCGCTCGGTGCCGTAGTTGGAGTAGTCGGCCTTCGCCTGCGAGGGGCCGTACGCGCTGACGCCGATCGCGTGCGGGCCCTCGATGGGCAGGGAGAAGCAGGTGGCGTTGTCGATGGTGCGCGGGTAGGCCGTGCCTGCCGGGTAGTCGGGGCTGCTGGAGTCGGGCAACGGGTTGCCCAGGTCCATGTGCCCGTTGCCCAGCGACACGATCTGGCTGACGCCCTTGCGGTGGGCGTACTCCATCGCCCGGTTGATCGAGCGGACGATCAACCGCTGCTCCGCGCGCTGCTGCGGGCTGTCCGCGGCGTTGTTGGCGCAGTTGTACAGCCACGGGTCCACGTAGAACGACATGTTCACCACGTCGAGGCCCGCGTCACCCGCGTAGGTCATGGCGTCGACGACCGGCTGCAGGAAGAAGAAGCCGGAGTCCTGGCCACCGCGGATGTTGACGATGGACACGTTCGGCGCGACACCGGAGATGCCGAAGCCGTCCGCAGCCGCGGCGATGGTGCCCGCGACGTGCGTGCCGTGGCCGCCGTTGTCGACGTCCGCCGGGTCGACGCAGCCCCGGTACTCGCAGGGGCCGTCGACGACCTCGCCGTTCTCGTCGAACGGGATGTCGCGGGTGAAGTTGCGCGACAGGGCCCGGTCGAAGTTGGGCGCGATGTCCGGGTGCGAGGCGTCGACGCCGGTGTCGAGGACACCGACCTTGACCCGCTTGTCCCCGGCCTGCTTGGTGCGGGCCAGGTCCGAGCGCACCGCGGTCAGCCCCCACGCCAGCGAGTCGAGCGGGTCGAGACCCGCCGTCGACGCCTTCGGGGACTTCTTCTTGCCCGCCTTGGCCGAACGGCCCTCCTGCTCGACCGCCTTGCTCTTGGCCACCTTGTCCCCGCGCGGCGACTGGCCGATGGACTTCGACCTGGCGGCCGTGTCCACCGACTTGTTGCCAGCGAGGCGGGCGGTGAACCCGTTCTCGGGGGCGGTGGCGGTGATCAGACCAGCCGCCTTGTTGCTGGTCACGACCGTGCCACCGGCCGCGCGGACAGCGGCCTCGGCCGACTCGACGGACGAGCCGTCAGCGGCGAGGACGTTGAACTCGACGGTCTTGCCGGACAACGCGGGTTGGGCGTTGGCCGCGGTTGGCGCGACCAGCCCGGCGAGCGACACCACCAGCGGTACCGCGAGCGCGGCACCGACCAGTTTGCGACGATTCACGCGAACTCCTCCTCGTGAGCACCCCTGAGATCTGCCCCCGACTCAGGGAACGACCGACTTCTCCTCGGCGAAGTGGCAGGCGCTGGGGTGGTTGGCGACTCGGGTGACCAGCTTCGGCTCCTCCGTCGCGCAGATGTCCTGCGCCTTCCAGCACCGGGTGCGGAACCGGCAACCCGACGGCGGGTCGACCGGGCTGGGGACGTCGCCCTCCAGCCGGATCACCTGCCGGTGGTCGCGCAGCTCCGGGTCCGGCACCGGCACCGCCGAGAGCAACGCCTGGGTGTACGGGTGGGTCGGGTGCTCGTAGATCTCCTCCTCGGTCCCGACCTCCACCATCTTGCCCAGGTACATCACGGCGACCCGGTCGGACAGGTGGCGGACCACCGACAGGTCGTGGGCGATGAACACGTACGACAGGCCGAACTCCGTCTGCAGGTCCCCGAGCAGGTTCATCACCTGGGCCTGGATCGACACGTCGAGCGCGGACACCGGCTCGTCGCAGACGATCACCTTGGGCCGCAGCGCGAGCGCGCGGGCGATGCCGATGCGCTGGCGCTGGCCGCCGGAGAACTGGTGCGGGTAGCGGTTGATGTGCTCGGGGTTGAGCCCGACCACGTCCAGCAGCTCCCGCACCTTCTTCGCCCGCGAGGCCTTCGGCGCCACCTCGGGGTGGATCTCGAAGGGCTCGCCGATGATGTCGCCGACGGTCATCCTCGGGTTGAGCGAGGTGTACGGGTCCTGCAGCACGATCTGGATGTCGCGGCGCAGCTTGCGCAGCTCGCCGCCCTTCATCTTCAGGATGTCGCGACCCTCGAAGGTGGCGGTGCCGCTGGTCGGCGGCTCCAGGCGCATCAGCACCTGGGCCAGGGTCGACTTGCCGCAGCCGGACTCGCCGACGACGCCGAGGGTCTCGCCGCGCTTGAGGTCGAAGGAGACCCCGTCGACCGCCCTGACGTGCCCGACGGTGCGCTTGAACAGCACGCCGACCCGCACCGGGAAGTGCTTGACCAGGTCGCGGACCTCGATGATGTTGTCAGTCACCGCTGATCAGCTCCTCGGCGAAGTGGCAGGCGCTGAGCCGACCGGGGGCGAGGCGGTGCTGCGGCGGGACCTCGGTCTTGCAGATGTCCTGCACGCGCGGGCACCTCGGGTTGAACGGACAGCCCTTCGGGATGTTGAGCAGGCTGGGCGGCAACCCCTTGATGGTGGTCAGCTCGGTTCCCTTGAGGTCGAGCCGGGGCAGCGAGTCGAGCAGGCCCTGGGTGTAGGGGTGGCCGGGCTTGCGGTAGAGGTCGCGGGCGTGCGACTGCTCCACGATGCGCCCGGCGTACATGACCGCGATCCGGTCGGCGACCTCGGCGACGACGCCGAGGTCGTGGGTGATCAGGATCAGGCCCATGTTCCGCTCGACCTGGATGTCCTTGAGCAGGTCCATGATCTGGGCCTGCACGGTGACGTCGAGTGCGGTGGTCGGCTCGTCGGCGATGAGCATCTCCGGGTCGAGCGCCAGCGACATCGCGATCATCGCGCGCTGCCGCATGCCGCCGGAGAACTCGTGCGGGTACTGGCGCACCCGGCCCTTGGCGTTGGGGATCTTGACCTGCTCGAGCAGCTCGACCGCGCGCTTGCGGGCGTCGCGGCGGGACATGCCCTTGCGCAGCCGCAGCTGCTCCTCGATCTGGAAGCCCACGGTGAAAACCGGGTTGAGCGCCGAGAGCGCGTCCTGGAAGATCATGGCGATGCCCGAGCCGCGCACCTCCCGCCGCCGCTTCGGTGAGGCCTTGAGCAGGTTCTCGCCGTGGAACCGGATCTCGCCGCCGGTGATGACACCGGGCGGCATGTCCAGGATGCCCATGACGGTCTGCGCGGTCACCGACTTGCCGGAGCCGGACTCGCCGAGCACGGCGAGCGTCTCGCCCGGCTCGACCCGGTAGCTGACGCCGTTGAGCACCTTGGCGACACCGTCGCGCGTGCGGAACTCGACGAACAGGTTGTCGACCTCGAGCAGCGGGGCGCCCGGCACCGGGGCGGTTCCTTCGAAGTCCACTTCGGACTGTGTGGTGGTCATGGCGCTACCTCGCCTTGGGGTCCAGCGCTTCGCGCACGGCGTCGCCGAGCATCACGAAGGCGAGCACGGTCGCGGTCAGGAACGCGGCTGGGAACAGCAGGCTGTGCGGGGCTACCCGGATCACGTCGCGCGAGTCGGAGATCATCACGCCCCAGGACACGACCGGCGCGCGCAGGCCGATGCCCAGGAACGACAGCGTCGCCTCCGCGCCGATGAACGCGCCGAGCGCGATGGTCGCGTAGACCAGCACCGGGGCCACGGCGTTGGGCAGCATGTGCCGCAGGATGATCCGCGAGGTGCTCGCGCCCAGGGCGCGGGCCGCCTTGACGTAGTCCTGCTGCTTGGCCGCGATGGCCGCCGACCGCATGATCCGCATGCACACCGGCCAGGACAGGATCGAGATCGAGAGCACCACCAGCAGGATGATCTGGGTCGGGCTCGTGTCGCCGCTGGAGCGGAAGCTGGACAGGATGACGATGGCGCCCAGGACGAACGGCAGGCCGAAGAACACGTCGGCGATGCGCGACATGAGCCCGTCGAGCCAGCCGCCGTAGTAGCCGGCGAGCAGGCCGAAGGTCGAGCCGATCAGCACGGTGAGCAGGGTCGCCGCCACACCGACGATGATCGAGGCCCGGCTCCCGTAGATCGTACGGGAGAACAGGTCGTAGCCCTGGTTGTCGTAGCCGAACCAGGCGGCCCCGGAGGGCCCTTCGCGGCTCTTGCTCAGCTCGGCGTAGTTCGGGTCCACCGAGGTGAACAGGCTCGGCCAGAACGACATGAGCAGCACGAGCAGGATCAGGGCCGCGGACACCAGGAACAGCGGCCGCCTGCGCAGGTCGTGCCAGGCGTCGGAGGCGAGGCTGCGGGGCTTGTTGCCCTTGACCTCGGCGTGCTCGGCGGCGGTGACGAACTCCTCCGGAGCGGTCGTCACCGCGCTCGCGGTGCTCGGGTCAGTCATAGCGGATCCTTGGGTCGAGGACGGCATAGAGCAGGTCCACCAGCAAGTTCGACAACAGGTAGACCATCACCAGCAGCGTGACGACGCCGGTGACCGTTACCCCTTCCTTGCCGAGGATGCCGTCGTAGACGAGGCTGCCGATGCCTTTGATGTCGAAGATGCCCTCGGTGACGATGGCGCCGCCCATGAGGGCGCCCAGGTCGGTACCGAGGAACGTCACCACGGGGATGGCGGAGTTGCGCAGCAGGTGCACGCCGACCACGCGCCGCTGGCGCAGGCCCTTGGCGGTCGCCGTGCGGACGTAGTCCGCGCGCTTGTTCTCCGCGATGGAGGTCCGGGTCAACCTGGTCACGTAGGCCATGGACAGGCTGCCGAGGACGAATCCGGGCACGATGAGGTGCTCCCACGGCGCTGGTGACGCCGAGACCGTGGTCTTGATCCACTTGAGCTCGAACCCGAGCGTGATCTGCAGGACGAACCCGGTGACGAACACCGGCAGCGAGATCAGGAACAGGGTGGACACCAGCACGAGGTTGTCCAGGAACCCGCGGCCGCGCAGACCGGTGAGCACGCCAGCGGCCAGGCCGATGACGGCCTCGATGGCGAGCGCGACGAGGGCGAGGCGGATGGTGTTCGGGTAGGCCTCGCCGATGAGCTCACCGACGTCGAGGCCGCGGAAGGTCTCGCCGAAGTTGCCCTGCAGGACGTTGAGCATGTACTTGCCGTACTGCACGACCAGCGGGTCGTCGAAGTTGAACTTCTCGACCATGGCCGCGACGTAGGAGTCGGGGCAGGGGCGGTCGCCGCACTTGCCGGAGAACGGGTCCCCGGGCAGGCTCCAGACCAGCCAGTAGATCAGGAAGGTGGTCCCGATGAACACCGGGATCAGCTGTAGCAGTCGTCGGAGGACGTAGCGTCCCATTGTCTCTCCCAACCTGACTCCGGGCCGGGGGCGCGGGATCGCCGCACCCCCGGCCCGGAGTGGAACTGGTGCGAACTACTTCTTCTTGACCGTCACGTTGGTCAGGTCCAGTTCACGCAGCGAGGTGAGGCGGGCACCGTCGAGCCGCTCGGACCAGCCGTACTGGGCGGTCTGGTTCCACAGCGGGATGACCGGGAAGTCCTCGGCCAGGATGCGCTCGCCCTCCTGGTACAGCTTGTTCGCCTCGTCGACGCTGGGCGCCGAGTCCGCGCGACCCAGGATCTCGTCGAGCTTGGGGTTGCTGTACTCACCGTCGTTGGAGGACGCGCCGGTGCGGTAGAGCTGGTTGAGGAAGTTCTCGATCGACGGGTAGTCGGCGATCCAGCCGGTGCGGAAGATCGCGTTCATCTGCCGAGCGTTGATCTTCTGCCGAGTCTCGGCGAAGGTCGGGATGGGCTCGTAGAGGCACTCGATGCCCAGCGCGTTCTTGATGCTGTTGCAGGTCGCGGTCATCCAGTCCTTGTGCCCACCGTCAGCGTTGGTGGAGAACTTGACGGTGCCCTTGAAGCCGGACTTGGCCAGGTACTCCTTGGCCTTCTCCGGGTTGTAGGTGCACAGGTCGCCGCACTGGCCCTTGGCGTAGCCGGGGACAGCCGGGTTGACCCAGCCGTCGGCCGGGATGCGGGTGCCGTCGAAGATCTTGTCGACGATCTCCTGGCGGTTGATCGCCAGCGACAGCGCCTTGCGCAGGTCGACGTTGGCGTACGTCGGGTCGTAGTACGGGAAGGTCAGGGTCTGGTTGCCCATGTACGGGGTCGACCCGTTGCGGCCCTCGAGGTCCTGCTTGTACTTGCCACCGGCGATGCCGGTCGGCGGGATGGTGTCCAGGAAGTCCAGGTCACCACCGACGATGGCGGTGTAGGCGGCCTCGTTCGACTCGAAGATCTTGAACGTGAGGTCCTTGAACTTCGGCTTGTCGTCACCGGCGTAGTCGTCGTTGCGGGTCAGCACGATCTCGGCGTTGGGCTTGCGCGAGACGAACTTGAACGGCCCGTTGCCGACCGGCTTGGCCTCGAACGCCTTCTGGTCGCTGAAGAACGAGTCCGGCAGCGGGAAGAACGGGTTGTAGCCCAGCTTCAGCGGGAAGACCGCGAACGGGGCGTTCAGGGTGACCTCGAAGGTGGAGTCGTCGACGACCTTGAGGCCGGACATCTCCTTCGCGGTCGGCTCCGGGGCCTTCTGCGGGCCAGCGGTGCCGTCCGGGTCCTCGGTGTGCACGTCCTTGTAGCCCTGGACCTGCTCGAAGAAGCTCGCGCCCTGCTGCCCGTTGGGGCTGGCGGCGGTGAAGTTCCAGGCGTCGACGAAGTTCTTGGCCTTCACCGGGGTGCCGTCGTGGAACTTCCAGCCGGACTTCAGCTTGATCGTGTAGACCTTGGAGTCGGTCGTGTCGATCTTCTCGGCCACGGCGTTCTTCGACTCGCCGGTCACCGGGTCGTACCTGGTCAGACCGGTGAACAGGGAGCGGATGACCTTGCTGCCGCCGCTCTCGGTGGTGTTACCGGGGATGAGCGGGTTCTCCGGCTCGGTCCCGAAGGCCGACAGGGCGCCGTCCGGGTCACTGGCGCCAGTGCTGCCGCCGGTGTTGCCGTTGCTGCCGCTGTCTTCGCTGCCACCGCCACAACCCGCGATTGTGAGCGCGAGTGCAAGCGGCATCACCGATGCCGCTATCCAGCGTGGTTTGCGCATGGGTCTCCTCCCAGGCTAGTTCGACGTGCTCAGGCTTGGTACGCCAACGGCAGTCGTCGATCGCGGAGCGGAACCGCCCGCTCCGAAAGTGAGTGGAAGTTAACCGGAGGGGTGAGTCAGCAGGCGATCGACGACGTCACAAACGAGTCACAATCAGACGTAGTTCATCCGTTTGGGGGATGGTCTCATCGGAGAGTGACCGGTAACCGAACAGTTTGTCGTTGGCGGTTCTGTGTCAGGTCATTGTTGTGACTGCTATGCGATGTATTGGCGCTTGTCACCGCCGGTCATCGACCTTAGCGAGCGACAGCGCGATGCCGTCCAGAATGTCGTGCTCGCTGACCAGCAGGCTTGTGATCTCCGTCTCCAGCGCGACGCGCCTGGCCAGGGCCCTGACGACCACGGCACCACCGCCGATCACGTCCACCCGGCCGGGGTGCATGGCCCCGATGGCGGCGCGTTCGCGGTGACCCGTGGTGAGCAGGCGGGCGGTGATGGACTCGATCCCGTCGAACGGGATCCGGCTCAGGTGGATCCGGTCCGGGTCGTACTCGGACAGGCCCAGGTGGATCGCCGCCAGCGTGGTCACGGTGCCCGCCACGCCGACCCACGTGCGCGCCTTGGCCACCGGGACCTGCGCGAACGCCTCGTCGAGCACCCGCTCGGCGACGGCCTGCGCCTCGGCGACCTCGGCCGGTGTCGGCGGGTCGGACAGCAGCGCGCGCTCGGTCAGCCGGACGCACCCGACGTCCACGGATTTAGCGCCGTCGAAGCGGGCTTCGGCGCCGTCCCAGGTCCCCAGCACCAGCTCGGTCGACCCACCCCCGACATCGGCCACCAGATACGGACCGTCATCGGGGTCCAGCTCGCCGACGGCGCCCAGGAAGGACAGCTCGGCCTCCTCGGCCCCGCTGATGACCTCGGCCTCCACCCCCAGCACCGCGGCGGTCATGGCGAAGAACTCAGCCCGGTTCGCGGCGTCCCTGGTGGCCGAGGTGGCCACCATCCGCACCCGCTCGACCCCCTTGCGGCGCAGCACCCCGACGTAGTCGACCAGGGCAGCCCTGGTCCGCTCAATGGCCTCCGCCGCCAGCACCCCGGTCGCGTCAACGCCCTGGCCGAGCCGCACGACCCGCATCTCGCGGTGCAGATCCCGCAACGCGGTCGTCCCGTCGTGCCCGGTGCTCGCCTCGGCGACCAGCAGGCGGATCGAGTTCGTACCGCAGTCGATGGCAGCGACTCTGCTCATGCCCACGAGCCTATGCTTCGGTTTTTTAAAGCGTCGTGTCGGGCCCGGGTGATCAGACTTTCGTCGGGTGCATTCGCGGGGGACGCGATTCGCTCGGGGGTGGTGGATTCACCGGTTCGGGGAAGTGGGGGCACGGGGTGTCAATGGGTTGACGGGGAGTGGCGCATTTACCGTTTGCCATTTGTTGAGGATTTGAGGTTGCTTGGCGCGTTGGGGTGGTTGCTGTGCGTAGTGGGGGGCTGATTGTTGGCGGGTGGGGTTGGCGGTGGTTGTTGGCGTGAGTGGTGGTTAGTGGGGTGGTTGTTGACGGGGGCTGTTTGCGGGGTAGTTGTTCGCGGGGTGGGGGCCTTGAGGGTGGGCGGCTGGTGAGTCCGAGGGGTTGTTGACCCTGGGGCGCGGGTCGAACTCGGGTGGTGCGGGTTGTCGAGCTTGGGTGCGCGGAGTTGTCCTCGGAGCTGCCCACAAGGGCTGGTGCTGTCCACAGGGAGCGGTCGCTGCTCCCGATTTGTCGGGCCTCCTCGGTAGGCTGTATATCGGGGGCGCTTGTGGCAGATGATCTTGCGGGAGTGGTTGTGGTGGATGGGTTGTCCACAACCGATCTGAGTGTCCACAGGGCGTTGGTCGCCGCTCCCGCTGTGTCGGCGTGCGTCGGTAGGCTGTGTATTTGGGGGCTTTCGATCAGGTTGATCTTGGCGTAGGCCGGGGTTGGTGTTGCGGGGCAAGGGATTCGGTGGCTCCGGGGGTCGGCCTCGTCGCCTGGCGGCGAGCTCGGCGACCCGCATCGGACGCCTCGTTGCCTAGCGGCAACCTCGGGCCCGATCCGCGATTTTCGAGCTTTGCTCGATGCGGTGGACCTGTTTTGCGCGGGGCCCCTACGACACCCGTGGCAGAACCGCAAAGCAGGGGCCCAAAAGCAGGCCCTGCCGCTGAACGACGCTACGGCTGCCGTCCCCCCACACAAAACAGGTCCACCCCATCGAGCACTTGGCACCAGCGACTCCGACGGCCGCCGGGCTGGGTTGGCAGGGCAGCCGAGAGCGGGCTGGGCTGGCACCGGATCTTCCGAGTGTCCGGGGCTGATCAGGTGGGCTGAGGCGGACCTGACGGGGAGCGCGGGCTGGCACCGCCGGGTCCGAGTGTTCAGGGGCTGAGTGGGTGGGCTGGGCGGACCTGACGGCAGCTGAGTTGGCACCGACGGGTCCGAGTGTCCAGGGGGCTGGGCCGTGTGGGCTGACGGGTGGTTGTCCACAACGTGTTCCGTTGTCCACAGGCCCTGATCGCTGCCCCGGTTCTGTCGGGATCAGTCAATAGGCTGCATATCGGGGGCTCTTGCGGCAGATGATCTTGCGTGGGATGGGGTGGAGCTAGCGAGTTCCGGGTGTCGGGGGCTGGGTTGGCAGGTTGAGGTGGCACAAGGGTTTCCGGGTGTCCAGAAAGATGTGGTCCATTCAGGACAGTGAAGTCGGAAGAAAGAAAAACCGCCCCGCTCAAGGAGATGAGCGGGGCGGTTGTAGCTACAGCCAACTACGGCGTCGGTACCACTGAGGAGCCTGCTGCGCCGGTGGGGGTCACCGCGGGGGTGGCGGGGGCGCAGGGGTCGGGGGTGGTGGTCGTGGTGGGGGTTGGCGTGGGGGTGGTGGTGGTTGGGTCGACGCACGTGGGGGTTGTGGTCGTTGTGGTGGTGGGGTCTGGGGTGGTGGTGGTCGTGCTGGGCACGGTGGTCGTCGTCGTGGTCGTGGTGGTGGTGCTGGGGACGCTCGAGCCCGGGGGCGTGGTGGTGATCGCCGGGGGGGTGCTCGGGGGCTGCGTCGGGGCCACGCCGTCCACGGGCGGGAGGGTGCCCTGCGGGGTGGGGGTGATCGGGGCGGGGATGGCCAGCTGGTCGGTCCGGTCGACCGGGGTGCTGGGCAGGGGGGTGACGCCCTTGGCGTAGGCGTCGGCCCAGATCAGGACGGTGCGGACGTAGCTGTCGGAGTGGTTGTAGCGGAACACGGCGGTCGCGCGGTGCTGCGCGTTGGCCAGGTCCAAACCACCGGAGCACAGGTACTTGCCCGCGCCGAGGGTCGCGTCGTAGATGTTGTTCGGGTCGGTCTGGCCGTCGGCGTTGCCGTCGGAGGCGTAGCCCTTCCAGGTCGACGGGATGAACTGCATCGGGCCGACCGCGCGGTCCCACCTGGCGTCGCCGTCGTAGCGGCCGCCGTCGGTGTCGCTGATCGCCGCGAAGCCGCCGCCGTTGAGGACCGGGCCCAGGATCGGGTGCGCGGTCTTGCCGCTCGCGTCGACCTGGCCGCCGCGGGCGTGGTTGGACTCGATGCGGCCGATGCTGGCCAGCAGCGGCCAGTCGAGGTGGCAGCCGGGCGTGGTGGTCGCCATCGTCTGCGCGGCGCGCATGTAGGCCTGCAGCATGGTGCCCGGGATGCCGTTGGGCCCGCCGGGCACGGTCACCGCGGGACCGGCCGTGTACTTGAGCAGTTCAGGGGTACCCGCGAGCGCGAGGATCTGCTTGCCCAGCTCCGCGTTCTCCGGCGCCGACCCGTCCGCGCCGACCTCGCTCGGGTCGGTCAGGCCGAACAGCCCACCACCGATGCCCTTCGCCAGCGCGACCTCGCTCGCGGTGTCCGCGCCCGCCAGGTCCACCGGCTCACCAGCGGCGACGACCGGAACGAACAGCAGTGCGCCCGCCGCCGCTGCCGCACCGCGTCTGCGCTTGGACTGCTGCCGGTGCTTGCCCGCCTTCCTGCCCCCGGTCTTCAAACCCACCGTGAAACCCCGCCCCTCGGTTGTGTGCCCGCCGGCTGCCGCCGACCCCTACTCGCGTCTCCGGTCATCTACCCTGCCTCATCTCAGCCTCAGAGTCATCGTCGGCAGGCAGAACCTCGGTAAAAGGGTCCAGAAGTCGTCAGCTGCCGCCCTTACGTCCGTCCGTTGTTAACCCTGGTGCAGAAGGTTTGGTCCGCTCGACCACGTCTGGGACGTAACGCGCGGCCCTCCCGGTTGCCCCCGGCGTCCGGTTACCCTCGGGTAGTGACCGCCATCGAGCCAGCCGCGCGCCAGCTTGACCGCACCCACGACGTGGTCAACCAGACGCCCCCGTTGCATCGCCACAACCCCCTCGGGTGTGACCCGGCGCTGGTCAGCGCGGTGCGCGCGTACGGGTCGGCCGCGGTGCTCGACTCGCTGGCCGACGTCGCGGCGGAGGCCGGAGCTGAGGATTCCCGCGAACACGGACGGTTGGCCAATGAGCACCCTCCGGTGCTGCGCACGCACGACCGCTACGGCAACCGGGTGGACGAGGTCGAGTTCCACCCCTCGTGGCACTGGCTGATGTCACGCGCTGTCGCACACGGGCTGCACGCCGCGCCGTGGGCCGCGGACGCGGGCGAGCACGCGCACCTGCGCCGCGCGGCGGCTTTCACGCTGTGGTCACAGGTGGAGGCGGGCCACGGTTGCCCGATCTCCATGACCTACGCGGCCATCCCCGCGCTGCGCCACGAACCGGAGATCGCCGCGCGCTACGAGCCGGGTCTGCTGTCGTCGACCTACGACCCCGGGCTGCGGGCCCCGGAGATCAAGTCCGGGCTGCTCGCGGGGATGTCGATGACGGAGAAACAAGGCGGCTCCGACGTCCGTGTGAACTCGACCACAGCAACCCCTTCGAGCGACGGTACTTACCGCTTGGTGGGCCACAAGTGGTTCACCTCGGCGCCGATGAACGACCTGTTCTTGACCTTGGCGCAGGCGCCCGGCGGCCTCACTTGCTTTGTGCTGCCGCGGGTGCTCCCAGACGGCACCCGCAACGCACTGCGCCTGCAACGGTTGAAGGACAAGCTGGGCAACAAGTCCAATGCCTCCGCGGAGCTGGAGTACACCGGCGCCACGGGGTGGCGGGTCGGCGATGAGGGCCGCGGGGTGCGGACCATCATCGAGATGGTCACGATGACCCGGCTCGATTGCGTCCTCGGGTCCACTTCGAACATCCGCGCGGCGCTGACCGAGGCGGCCCACCACGGCGCGCACCGGTCCGCGTTCGGCGCGCTGCTGCGCGACCAACCCGCGATGACGGCCGTGCTGGCCGACCTCGCCCTGGAGTCCGAAGCCGCGACGGTGCTGTCGATCTGGCTCGCGTCCCTTGTGGACAAACCGTCCCCGGTGGCGCGGCTGGCGCTGCCCGCCGCGAAGTTCTACGTGTGCAAGCGGGCGCCGTTCGTGGTCGCCGAGGCACTGGAATGCTTGGGCGGCAACGGATACGTCGAAGAATCGGGACTACCCCGGCTTTACCGCGAAGCGCCGCTGATGTCCATCTGGGAGGGCTCCGGGAACGTGACGGCGCTGGACGTGTTGCGTGCGGTCCAGCGCGAACCGGCGGCGGTGGACGCGTTGTGGGCCGAATTGGCGACGACCGCCGGGGCCGATCGCCGGTTGGACGAAGCGGTGGCCCGGTTGCGCGACGAGCTCGCCGAGGTCGATCAGCAGCGGGCCCGCCGGATCGCCGAGCTGATCGCGTTGTGCTTGCAGGCCAGCCTGCTGCTGCGCGTGTCGCCCTGGGTCGGAGAGGCTTTCATCGCGGCGCGGCTGGCCGACCGGTCCGGCGTGCTCGGCGTGCTGCCCCGCGACGTGCCCGCGCGCGAGCTGGTGGACCGGGTGACGCCCTAGGCGCTGCCCTGCAGGTCTGGTGCGTGGGATCGGTGATCCGCGTGGTCGCTGGGCGCGCGGACGGGAAGCCGCACGTACCGGGTTGTACTTGGGCTTTCCGCCCGTGCGGCCAGGGGCCGCGCGGGCGCCGATAGCGCGTGCCTGACTTGCCGGACAGCGCCTTGCCGCTGGGCACGTGCTGCCCGCGCGGTGGTGGCCGCCGACCAGCTGAGCCGGTCGGCGGCGCGGCGGGATCAGCCGGTCAGGTGGTGCTGGGCCGCTTCTTGGATGGCTTGGCGAGCTTGCTGCAGTGCCTGGTTGAGCGCGTCGGCGTGCGACTCGGCCTGGTGCAGCAGGTTGCTGATGTTGCCCGCGGTGGAGGTGCTGCCCAGGATCGACGACACCTCGGCACCGATGTTGCTCAACTCGCTGAGGAACTGCTGGGTGGCGTTGACCGGGACGCGGTCGGCGACGCCGTTCAACCGCTGCGCTTCTTCTTGGATGCTCATCCTCCGGATTCTCCCGTCGGCCGGTATCGGGACAGGGACCGGGACATCTTCGCCGACACCGGGTGAGCACCGCCGGTGATGGCCGGAAACCGCTCGCTCAGCGGTCGCCCTCGACCGCTATCCGGGCGCTCACCTCACCGAGCGCCTCCTGGTACTCCGGCAGCGGGTTCATCGCCACCGCCATCCGCAGCTGGGTCTGCGCCTCGGTGAGCCTGCTCTGCCGCTGCAGGGTCTTGCCGAGGGCGAAGCGGGCGTAGTGGTCGGACGGGTCGAGCTCGAGGACCCGCAGGAACGCCTCCTCCGCGCGCCGCAGCTGCGCGGAGTTGAGGTAGGCCCGGCCCGCGAGCAGGTGCACGCTCGGCGCGTCCGGCTCGGCCGCCAGCACCGGGGCCAGCGCGGCCAGGGCGTCCAGCGGCCTGCGCCGCGCCACCAGTGACTCCGCGTGGCGGAACGCCGCGAACACCTCGGCAGGTTCCTGGGTCATAGTCAGATCAACTCTACGCGGGCAGGGGCGGTTGTTCGACCCCAGAACATCTCGCTCCACGATGTGAGCGATCCCCCGCTCGTGTTCGGGTCCGACCGGGCTGGAGCACCGCTAGGCTCAACCCGGAGTAGTCGAAAACGCTGTGAGGAGTACGACGTGGCTGTCATCGAGCAGGTCGGCGCGCGCGAGATCCTGGATTCGCGGGGTAACCCCACCGTCGAGGTGGAGGTCGCGCTCGACGACGGGACGCTGGCCCGCGCCGCGGTGCCCTCGGGTGCCTCCACCGGTGAGCACGAGGCCGTGGAGCTGCGCGACGGCGACCCCAACCGGTACTTCGGCAAGGGCGTGGAGAAGGCCGTCACCGCCGTGCTCGACGAGATCGGCCCCGAGCTGCAGGGCGTCGACGCGGTCGACCAGCGGATCGTGGACCAGAAGCTGGTCGACCTGGACGGCACCCCGGACAAGTCCCGCCTCGGCGCCAACGCCATCCTCGGCGTGTCGCTCGCGGTGGCCAAGGCCGCCGCCGACTCCAGCGGCCTGGAGCTGTTCCGCTACCTGGGCGGCCCGAACGCGCACGTGCTGCCGGTGCCGATGCTCAACATCCTCAACGGCGGCGCGCACGCCGACACCGATGTGGACATCCAGGAGTTCATGGTCGCCCCGATCGGCGCGGAGAGCTTCCGCGAGGCGCTGCGCTGGGGCACCGAGGTCTACCACTCGCTCAAGTCGGTGCTGAAGTCCAAGGGCCTGGCCACCGGCCTGGGCGACGAGGGCGGGTTCGCGCCGAGCCTGACGAACAACCGCGAGGCGCTCGACCTGATCCTGGTCGCCATCGAGAAGGCGGGCTTCACCGCGGGCCGCGACATCGCGCTGGCCCTCGACGTGGCCGCCACCGAGTTCCACAGCGACGGCGCCTACACCTTCGAGGGCGCGAAGAAGAGCGCCGAGCAGCTGACCGCGTACTACACCGAGCTGGTCAACGACTACCCGCTGGTGTCGATCGAGGACCCGCTGTCGGAGGACGACTGGGACGGCTGGGTCCGGCTGACCGCCGAGATCGGCGAGCGCGTGCAGCTCGTCGGCGACGACCTGTTCGTCACCAACCCGGACCGGCTCGAGGAGGGCATCGCCCGCCGCGCCGCGAACGCGCTGCTGGTGAAGGTCAACCAGATCGGCACCCTCTCGGAGACGCTGGACGCCATCACGCTGGCCACCTCGTACGGGTACCGCAGCATGATGAGCCACCGCTCCGGCGAGACCGAGGACACCACCATCGCCGACCTGGCCGTGGCCACCGGCGTCGGCCAGATCAAGACCGGCGCCCCGGCCCGCGGCGAGCGCACCGCCAAGTACAACCAGCTCCTGCGCATCGAAGAGACCCTCGGCGACGCCGCCCGCTACGCCGGTGACCTCGCCTTCCCCCGCTTCACCCCGGAGTCCTGAGGCAGATGGTCGGGCGCGGCACCGAACGAGGCCGAGGGCGACGTGACCCCGTCGCCCGCAGGCCCGCACGCGTGCGGCGCACGCGCCCGACCACCGCGCAACCGGCCGGGGAGCAGCAGTCCCCGGCCCGGCGCAAGCGCAAGGGCATCCTCGGCCTGTCCACCACCCGGCGGGCCGCGGTCGTGGCGACCGTCGTCTGCGCGCTGGCCCTGAGCGTCGCGGTGCCGCTGCGCAACTACCTGTCGCAGCGCTCGGAGATCGAGGTCACCGAGCAGCGGCAGCGGGAACTGCGCGCCGAGGTGGACGAGCTCACCCGGCGCAAGGAGCGGCTGTCGGACCCGGAGCAGATCCGCGCCCAGGCCCGCGAGAGACTGCGCTACGTGATGCCAGGAGAAACCCCCTACATGGTCGAGCTCCCCAGCGACCCGGCGACCGCGCAGTCCTCGGGTGCGCACGGGAAACCGGCGCCGCAGCAGGCTTGGTACGAGAACCTGTGGGACTCGGTGACGGGCCGGTGACCGTCGACCCCGCCGACCTGACGACCATCGCCGAACAGCTGGGCCGCCAGCCGCGCGCGATCAGGGCCGTCGCCGCGCGCTGCCCGTCCGGGCACCCGGCCGTCATCCAGACCAACCCGCGCTTGGAGGACGGCACGCCGTTCCCGACGCTGTACTACTTGACCTGTTCCCGGCTCGCCGCCGCGATCTCCACGCTGGAGACGACGGGGGTCATGCGCGAGATGACCGAGCGGTTGGCGACCGACGAGGCCCTCGCCGCCGCGTACACGGCCGCGCACCAGTCCTATTTGGACGAGCGGGACGCGCTGGACTCGTTGGGGACGCAGGTGACCGCCGGTGGGATGCCGGGGCGGGTGAAGTGCCTGCACGCACTGGTCGCCCACTCCCTGGCGAAGGGACCGGGCGTGAACCCCTTCGGTGACGAGGCGTTGGTGCTGCTGGCCCCGAACTGGCCGACCGGCGACTGCGCTGGTCAGCCCGCCACGCGGGAGTAAGCGGCGGCTCCGCTGTAGACGGACTGGGCGTAGCGGGTGGACTCGTTGTAGGTGAGGACCGCCTTCCACCAGCCCGCACCGGTGGCGAGGTCGCCGCCGGAGGCGCAGAGGTAGTTGGCGGCGGTGAGCGCCGAGTCGTCCACGTTCTGCGGGTTGGGCGGCGCGCCGTCCCCGGTGGCGCGCAGCGACCAGCGGGACCAGGTGGTGGGCAGGAACTGCATCGAGCCCACGGCGCGGTCCCACTGGGGGTCACCGTCCAAAGTGCCGCCATCGGTGTCCGGGATGGCTTGGACGCCGGGGGATCCGTCCAGCGGCACCCCGATGATCGGCTTGGTGAGCGTGCCGTCGTCGTTGATCTGGGCGCCGCCGTAGCGGCCGTGGTGCGACTCGACGCGGCCGACGCCCGCGAGGGTGGCCCAGGTGATGTTGCAGCGGGGAACGCGCTGCCTGGTGGCGATCTCGGCCTTGGCGTAGGCGAGCAGGGTCCGCCGCGGGATGTCGGTGGCGCCGGCCAACCGGTCGACCCAGGCGTCGAGCTCCTGCTCGGGCACCGGGTTCGCCCGGGGCGGCTCCTCGCCGCGGCGCACCGGCAACTCGGTCACCGCGAACCGCTTGGGTTGCGGCGGCGGGTCACCGTCGTCGAGCAGCAGCACGGTCCCGGCCGCGAGGGCGACCAGGAAGGCGACCAGGGCGAACCGGGCGAGCACTCGGACACCACGTCCACGCCGGGGCCCGGGAGTCGGTTCCAACGGGATGGACAGCGTGGTCGGCTGGGGTGTCGGAGTGGCGGCCACGAAAACCAGGCTACGTGCTCGCGAGCGGTGCTCGGCCGCTGCCTCACTCCGGCGGCCGGTGAGCGGGGCCGTGACCAGCGACGACGCCTGCGGAATTGACCAGGCTCACGCGGAGATCAGCTACCACTCGGCCAGTAAGCCAGCGCGGCGCGGCCTCGCTCCCCCGGCTGGGGAGCGAGGCCGTGACCAGCGGCGGAATCGACCGGCTACGGCTTGACCGCCTGCAGGGCGTAGATCAGCGGGATCCGGGGCGCGTGCTCCGGCAGCGAGAACCACCCGCCTGCACTGGTCATCGTCGACCAGCGGGGCCAGGGCAGCTGTTCGGTCTCGCGCAGCCGGGAGATCCGCAGACCCGCCCCGACCAGCGCGGTGACGACGTCCCCGATGCTGTGCTGCCACTCGAAGGAGACCTTCGCGTCGGGCAGTTCCGGGCCGTCGGTGTACGTCCGGGTGCCGTCGCGTTCGATGGGACCCCGGCCGCTGAGGTAGTCGTGGCGTAGCAGCAGGTCTTCGCTGCCGTCCGGGGGTGGGACCGGGCTCAGCGCGTTGAGCAGCGGGTGGAATTCGACGATGTACAGCTGGCCGCCCGGGCGGAGGAGGCCTGCTACTTGTTCGGCCCAGACAGCCAGGTCGGGGACGTAGCAGAGGGCGCCCTTGCCGGTGTAGACGATGTCGAAGCGGGACTCGCCGAGGGCGGCGACAGCGGCGTGCACGTCGGCTTTGACGTACTCGACCGCCACCCCCTTGGCCTCGGCGAGTTCCTCCGCGGCGCGCACCGACGCCGCGGAGATGTCCAGGCCGACCACGCGCGCGCCCAGCGGCGGGAACGCGATGGTCTCGGCGCCGATGTGGCACTGCAGGTGGACGAGGTCCTTGCCCGCTAAGTCACCCAGGTCGTCCCACTCGAAGTCGGCGAACCACACCCTCGGGTCGCGCCCCGCCACGTCGTAGAACTGCGAAGCGACGTGGATCGGGGTGCGGGCGTCCCAGTTGGCTTCGTTGGCCCGGATCCTGGCGGTGGTCTCGCTGTCGAATCCCATGATCCCCATCCTGCCCAGTGGACCTCCTGCCCAGTGGACCTCCTGCCTAGTGCAGCCCCTGTCTAGTGGAGCGGTGGGATGGCGGGCGGCTTGGCCGACGGGCTGGCGGCCAGCCGGTCCAGCGCGATCTCGATGGCGGTGTCCAACTGCGGGTCGCGGCCCGCCACGTGGTCCTGCGGGCGCATGACGACCTCGACGTCGGGGTCGACGCCGTGGTTCTCCATGCCCCAGCCGGTGCCCTCCATCCAGGTCGCGTACCGCGGCTGGGTGACCAACGTGCCGTCGACCAGCCGGTAGCGCATGTCGATGCCGACCACGCCGCCCCAGGTGCGGGTGCCGACGACCGGGCCGATCTTGAGCGCCTTGATCGCGGCGTTGACGATGTCGCCGTCGGAGCCGGAGAACTCGTCGGCGACGGCGACCACCGGGCCGCGCGGGGCGTCGAGCGGGTAGGTCTCCTCGTAGTAGCCGTCGCGGGCGCGGCCCCAGCCGACGATGCGGCGGCTGAGCTTCTCCACGATCAGCTGCGACAGGTGCCCGCCGCGGTTCTCCCGCAGGTCGACGACGACGCCGTCGCGGCGCATCTCCAGCCGCAGGTCCCGGTGGAACTGGGCCCAGCCGTTGGCGACCATGTCCGGCACGTGCAGGTAGCCGATCCTGCCGTCGGTAGCGGCATGCACGTGCGCGCGCCGGTCGTTGACCCACGCCTGGTAGCGCAAAGGCATGTCGTCGAGCAGCGGTACGACCACCACGCGCCGGGTTGCCCCACCGCCCTTGGGTTCGATCGTTAGCTCTACCGGCGTGCCCGCGGTGCCGACCAGAAGCGTGGCCGGTCCGCGTAGGGGGTCGACCGTGATGCCGTCGACCGCGATGATCGCGTCGCCCTCGCGGACACCGACCCCGGGGGCGCGCAGCGGGGAGCGGGCCTTCGGGTCGGAGGTCTCCCCCGGCACGATCGCGCTGATCCGCCACGCCCCGTCGGCGTCGCGCCCGACGTCGGCGCCGAGCAGGCCCTGCCTGCGCCGGTGGTCGCCGCCGCCGCGGGTGGGCAGGACGTAGGCGTGCGAGGTGCCGAGCTCGCCGTGCACCTCCCAGAGCAGGTCGACCAGTTCGTCGTGCGAGCCGATCGCGTCGACCAGCGGGCGGTAGGTGTCGAGCACCCCGGCCCAGTCGACGCCGTTCATGTCCGCGCGCCAGAAGTGGTCGCGCATGAGGCGACCGGTCTCGTCGAAGGACTGCCGCCACTCGGCCGCCGGGTCCACCCGCACCCGGACCCGGCTGAGGTCGACGGTGATGTTGTCCTCGGAGTGGTCGTCGTTGTCGGCCTTGCGGTCGGCGGGCAGCACCCGCAGCGACCGGCCGTCGCGCACCACGATCCGGCTGCCGTCCCCGCTCGGCCACACCTCGTCGAGGCCGTCGACCAGGGTGTCGACCTTGAGCTTGGCCAGGTCGTAGCGCTCGAGCACCGAGCGCGGCGCGGCCGAGCCGGAGTCGTCGAGGTCGTCGCCGAGCGAGCCGGTGAGCGGGTCGCGCAGCCAGGCGACGCCGCTCTTGACCGCGATCAACCGCGAGTAGCGGGCAGCGGGCACCGGGAAGGACACCACGCGGTCGGCGATGCCCTCGAGGTCGACCGAGGTGCGCGGGGTCTTGTCGTCGTCGTCGTCCTTGGCATCGGCGCTCGAGTCGCCGGAGAACGCCCTGCCCTCGCGGACCGGGGCGAACGGCGACGGGGTCAGCGCGGCCAGCGGCGCCAGGTAGGGCCTGCTGCCGTTGGCGAAGGACACGTCGAACACGTGCACGTCGTAGATCGGGTCGAAGCTGCGCGAGGACAGGAAGGCCAGGTGCTTGCCGTCGAGGGTGAACGCCGGGTCGGAGTCGACGAACCGCAGCGGGGTCACCTCGACCACGGTGAGGCTGGTCGTGTTGACCATCTTGATGTGCCGCAACGGGTCCGGGCCGGGGTGCGACCAGGCCAGCCACGCCGAGTCCGGGGAGAAGGTGACCCCGGTCGGGTCGGACTCGGTCGCCTTGGCGATCTCGCGGACCTCGCCGTCGTCGGCGTCGACCAGCA
Organism: Actinokineospora diospyrosa; assembly: GCF_024171925.1. Taxonomy (GTDB): domain Bacteria; phylum Actinomycetota; class Actinomycetes; order Mycobacteriales; family Pseudonocardiaceae; genus Actinokineospora; species Actinokineospora diospyrosa. Next base: position 66,269 of record NZ_JAMTCO010000010.1, read on the forward strand.
GCAGCCGCCCGTCGTGGGTGACCACCGCGACCCGCCTGCCGTCGGGGGACGCGGCCAACTCCAGCACCCGGCCCAGCTCGCCGGTCGCGACGCGGCGCGGGCTGACGCCGGGTTCGCGGCCGTCGACCGGCCCGAACTCCAGCGCGTCCTCGCCGTCGGCGTCGGTGACCCAGACGGCTTGACCGGTCGAGCCGAGCACCTGGGGCAGCCGGGCGCGGGTACCGGGTTCGACCGACAGCGCGCGCACGGGACCGTCCCGGTGGGTCACCCAGTGCACGGTTCCGCGTACCTCGACCGCGCTGGCCCTACCGGTGCGATCTGGCCCTACCCAGCCAATGTTGCGGCCAACGTGCACCGGGTAGACCTGCCTTGAGCCGCGCGGGCCACCCAGCTTCACCTCGACCTGTCTCGGCTCGGCCTCGAGGTCGTCGAGCACCCAGATCTCACCCGCCCGGTGGTAAACCACCCGGGTGCCGTCGGTGGTGGCGTTGCGGGCGTAGAAGCCGCTGTGGTCGCTGTGCTTGCGGACGTCGGTGCCATCGGGCGCGCACGAGTAGAGGTTGCCGACGCCCTCGTGGTCGGACAGGAAAGCGACGCGGTCGCCGACCCACAGTGGGCAGACGATGTGTCCGTCCACATCGGACAGAATGCGGCGGAAGTCGCCGTTGCCAGCCGGGTCGGCCCAGACCTTGCCCATCGTGCCGCCGCGGTAGCGCTTCCACCACGCGGGCTCGCGGGAGATGGTGGTGCCGAGCAGGACGCCGCCCTCGGCCGCCAGGTCCAGCGAGGCGAGCGGCCCGTAAGGCAGCCGCTCGGCGGGCGAGCCGTCGAGCGGGATGGCGTAGGCCCAGGTCGCGCGGATCGACGCGCGCCCGGTGGAGGACTTCGCGGTGACGTGCCCGTCGCGGGTCCAGCCGGTGACGGCCGTGTTGACGTCCCCCCAGAAGGTCAGCCGCTCGCTCGGCCCACCGGCCACCGGCGCGACGTGCACCTCCGGCTCCACGTCGCGGGTGCTGCTCCAGGCGATCCCGGTCCCGTCCGGGGAGAACCGCGGGTTGCTCACCGGTACCTGGTCAGCCGACAGGCGCCACGCCCGTCCGCCGTCTACCGGCGCCAACCACACGTCGTCCTCGGCGACGAAGGTGATCAGGTCCGCGTGCAGGTGGGGGAATCTCAGGTAGGCGTCGGTCACCCTGCCAAGTTAGCCACACTCGCGATCCGGCGGTGCCACTTTCACCGCGTAGCCGCGCACCGTCCACCGACTGCCGTAGCGCCGCGCCGCCGAGCAGCGGCACCCGTCCCGGTCAGCCACTTCCCAACCACAGCGCCGCTTTTCCCGAACACGGGCCGGAATCGGCCATGGCCTATGTGGATGACCGCGCGCGGCCCCGGTGATCGGCACCGGACGAACAAGCGGGCCGGAACCGCTCAGGCCGGGGGCCAGTGCGCCCGCCAGGCATCGGCGGTCAGCTCGACCCCGGCCGCCTTGGCGGACTTCTCGGCCGCGCGCACCTGGTCGGCGAAGCGCCGGGCCACCTCGCGCAGGTCGTGCTCCGGGTCGCGCCCGGCGAGCTGGGCCTGCGCCGCCAGGGTGAACAGCCGCTCGCCCACCGAGTCACCCGCGGGCACCAGGTCGGCCGGTAACCCCGCCTTGCCCGCGCGCTGCACCAGCTTCACCGCGAGCGCGACGGCGGGCTGCCCCATGGCGACCCCGTCAACGCTCGACGAGCGCCGCTTCTCCTGCTGCTTCAGCTCGTCCCAGCGGTTCTCCTGGGTCTGCGCGTCCCACACCGCGGGTCCGTCGGCGAACACGTGCGGGTGACGGGAGACCAGTTTGCGCACCAGCGCCGTGGCCACGTCGTCGACGTCGAACGGGTCGTCGGCGGCGTCGGCGGCGAGGCGGGCGTGGAAGAGGACCTGCAGCAGCACGTCGCCCAGCTCCTCGAGCAGGGCGGCGCGGTCACCGTCGTCGATGGCGTCGAGGAGCTCGTAGGCCTCCTCGACCAGGTACCGGCGCAGCGACTCGTGGGTCTGCTCGGCGTCCCACGGGCAGCCGCCCGGGGACCGCAGGGTGTCCATGACCTGCGCCGCCCGGACCAGGGCAGCGCCAGCGGTGCGGTAGACGGGCGCGCCGGGCAGCGAGTACGCCGGGTCGTCGGTGAGCACCACGACCGGGTGGTTCGCGGCCTCGTCGGCCACGTCGGCCGGGAGCGGCCCGTCACCGAGGGCAACATCAACACCGCCACCCGCGTAGACGCGGGTGGCGGTGCGGAGCAGGGGCAGTGCGGCCGCGGGCAGCGTCGTCGCGGTCAGTACCACCACGGCGGTGCCCGGGTGCGGGGTCACTGCTGCTTGGCGTTCTTGATCGGGAAGACGACGCCGACGGTGAGCGAGTCGTCCGCGGCCACGTTCATGTCGGAGGCGTCCCACACGCCGTACCGGGGGCTGATCTTGATGCCCAGCTCCTCACCGGTGGACTGCAGCAGCCTGCGGCCCAGCGAGGTGGCGACCCGGGGGTCGTCCTCCTTCTCGGCGGCGGGCTTGCCGTCGAAGCCGCGCTTGTGGATCACCGCGACCACCCAGTTGGCCTGCTCGGGGTTGGGCTGGAAGGCGATCACCGAGCCTGCCGGGGCGCCGAAGATGACCGTGCCCGCGATCTCGGGGGCCAGCGCGGGGGTCAGCGTCTCGCCCTTCGCGGCCTGAGCACCCGCGGCGACGTCGGCGTCGATGACCTTCGCGGCCGCTTCCGGGCTCTGCGCCATCTGCTTGGCCTTGTCGACGGCCTGCCCGCGCAGCGACCCGGCCGCGGCCTGCTCACCGGCGGCGACCAGGGTGAAGTCGAAGGTCACCGACAGCTTCGAGAGCTGTTCGCGGCCGAACTGGGCCAGCAGCAGGTAGTCGCGGGCGAGGTACTCGGCGTCGAAGGCGCGGTTGACCGCCTGCTGCACGATGGCCTCCGGCGAGGCGCTGCCGTCGTCGGGGAACTCCTGCAGCGACGCGCTGATCTGCTCGGCGAGCTGGGTGACCTGCGCGGGCTCGACGGTGACCCGCTGCTTGGTCGAGTAGTCGGCGATCAGCTCGTGCAGCACCAGCTGGCGCAGCACCGCGCGCGAGACCAGGTTCAGCTTGCGCTGGTCGGCCAGCACGCGGACCGCGGGCTCGACCTTGACGGCCTTGTCGACGAGGTCCTGGACCTCGTTGACCCCGATGGTCTTGCCGCCCACGATCGCGGCGGAGTTCACCTGGTTCGGGCCGCTGGCGCAGGCGCCGAGGACCAGCCCCAACGCGATCAGCGACGCGATGAGTGGGCTGCGGCGGCGGATGACGGTGGTCACAGTGACCAAGCCTCTCACAGCGCACCTGGCGCGGCGACGAGTACCCGCTCGTGTTACGGGCCGTGAGCGGCGCCGCTCTGGCGCAACAGCTGGGTGAGCTGTTCGCGCAGCACGGCAGAGTCCGCCGGGGCGAGGTCGACCCACTGGCGGGCGTCGGCGCGCACGGTGCGCATCAGCGCGTAGCGGCCGTCGTCGGCCACGTCGAACCAGAACAGCGACGGCCCGCGCTCACCGTGCGCGGTCACGCCGAGTTGACCGGCGCGCAGCCGCCGCGCGGCGAGCAGCTCGGTGAGCACCGGGACCTGCTCGGCGTGCTCGGCCCGCCAGCCGCCGCCCGCGACCCGGCCCGCCCGGTCCGCGGGCAGCTCGGCGACGACGGCCGAGGCGAGCGCGGTGATCCCGACGTCGCGGATCAGCACGTCGCCGCCCGCGTGCTCGCTGGGGCCGGGTTCCTGGGTGGCGATCACCGCGCGCCTGCCGACCCGGGCGGCCAGCACCCGGTGCGGGGAGTCGGAGCCGTCCTCGGCCATCCACACCGAGTCCACCGACACCTCGGGGGCGTGCAGCATGCGCAGCGCGGCGTCGAGCTCCGGGTCGACCCGGTCGCCGCGGCCGAGGATGTTCGCCGCGCGCAGCTTGGCCCGGACCCGTTCGTTGACCTCGGCCTGCTCCCGCTGGGTGATGCCCGCGCGGGCGACCTGCAGCGGGTACGGGAACACGTCCATGCCGAGCCGGTCCCACACGTGGCCGAACTCGTCGGGGGTGAGCGTCCAGCCGAGCTGGGTGGTCAGCGTCACTGCTACTCCACGATCACGGGCGGCGCGACCTCGCGGCCTGCGCCGAGCACCTCGTCCTCATCGATCTCCGTCTGGCACCGGCCGCGGTGCTCGGTGTCCCCGCCCCCGTGCGGGGAGCCGTGCGCACGCGTCGACCCGGGCGCTCCGCCGGGCCGGGGCGGGCGCTCTAGCGGGACCCTGTCGCCGACGGCGGCGCGCCGGTAGGGCCGAACTGCTCTGGTCGCACCGCGACGGACCGCAGTCCGGCGCCCGGGACGTCATGTCCGGCCGGGCGGGGTGCGCGGGGAGGTTCTCCGCCGAATATCTCGATGGGACGGGATAGTCGACGGGCCCTGATGGCAACGCATGCGTTGGTGCGCATACCGAAGGGCGGGTGGGTGTCCACTGCGGACCGCCGCCGCACCGGACTCCGCCGCACCGGACCCTGCAGCACCGGACCCCGCTGCACCGGACTGCGGGGTCACCGGCTCCCACCGATCCACCGCAGGCTCTCGAGGTCGGCCTCGGCGCAGCCGTCGGCGATCGCGCGGAACCGGTCCGCCATGTCCCACAGTTCGGCCCGAACCTGCGCCACCCGGTGGTCGAACCCCTGGTAGGCGGCCGCTTCGTCGGCGAACGCGAAGCCCATCTCGGCGCCCGACGCGCGGTTGCCGTAGTCGATGTACTCGTGCACGGTCGCCGCGGCGACCAGCGAGTCCAGCCGGTCGATCTGCGCCATGCACAGCTCGTGGGCCTCACGCGCCTCATCGGGACTGATCGAGAACTGCCCCGCCATGGCCGCTCCTCCCCTGCTCAGCCGCCCTATTAAGGCCGCTCGCCAGGGGAGTCGCCGGGTGCGGGACCTGTGTTACCCGCAATTGTGCGGTCCACGGGGTGGACGCCGCTTAGCCGCCGGCGGGCGTCACCCGCAGGAGCTTGTCGTCCGTCCCGTTGGAGGTGGTGATGTAGAGGGAACCGTCAGGTGCTGTTCGTGCGGCGCGAAGCCTGCCGTGGCCTTGGAGTTCAGCGGGGATGGCGGTGGAAGTGACGTCCCCGTTGGCGTTCAGGGTGAGGAAGAGGGCCTTGGCTCCCTTGAGGGCGGTGATGACGAGCGTGCCGTCCAAGGAGCCCCACTGTGAACCGGTAAGGAAAGCGGCCGCGCAGATGGCTTCCGTGGTCACACCGGATTGCCATTTGGCCGGAATCGCATCTGGGAACCGTGCGAGGTCCGTCATGGGGACGCTCTCGTCGTACCCGGGCACCGTGCCGCCTTGCGACGGGTCCCAGCCGTAGTTGGCGCCAGCCTTCAAGAGGTTGACTTCGTCGTTCTTATCTGGACCGTGCTCGGCGACGAAGACCTGACCGTTAGTCCTAAGCGCCACACCTTGGACGTTGCGGTGACCGTATGTGTAGACCGGGGATCCCGGGATGGGGTTGTCGGGCAACGGCGCGCCTGTCTTCAGATCTATGCGCAAGACTTTGCCCCCGAGCGACTTCTTGTCCTGCGAGGCATCGCCGCGTGCCGTGTCGCCGGTACCGACCAAGAGAGCACCGTCGGCAGCGATGGTGGGTCGACAACCGGAGTGGCGGCCACTAGAGGCGAGCGGTAGGCCAGTCAGCAGCTCGCGGACCCGGGTAGCCATCTGTTCGTCTTCAGTCAGCCGCCAAGTCACCAAGCGGATGTCGACGGGCTGGCCGTTCTCCATGTGCGTCTGGCAAGTGGTGAACTCGCGCGAGGTCGCGAAGTCGGGGTGCACCACCATGCCCATAAGCCCACCCTCGCCGCGGACCTGGATCGTGTAGGTCGCGGCCTTCAACCGGGTCACCGTGTTGCCGGAGACCAAGGCGAACTCACCGTTGCGCTGAGTCACAAGGATCTTGCCGTCCGGGAGGAACCCGATGTCCCACCCGTGGCTGAGCCCAGCGGCAACGGTCTCGACCTTTAATCCCGTGGCCGCCCCAGCGGCTGAGGGCGGTGGTACCGCCGCTCCACTCGAACCGCACGAGGAGAGCACCAGCACGGCGGACAGGACTACCACGGGGGTAGGGCGCATACAGGAAGAATGCCCCATCTCACCCCGCCCTAACTACCAAACCCCAACGTGGGAACTTCCCGCAGGGCTACCGTGACCGGCGTGAGCGAGCACCTCATCCTGACCAGCGACGGCCCGGTGGCCACCCTCACGGTGGACCGGCCCGCGAAGAAGAACGCGATCAGCTACCAGATGTGGGCCGCCATCCCCGGCATCGCCGCCCGCGTCCGCGCCGACGACGACCTGCGGGTCCTCATCATCAAGGGCACCGAGGACACGTTCTCCGCGGGCGCGGACATCAGCGAGTTCTCCAGCCTGCGCCGCGACCCGGCAGGCGCCCGCCGCTACGCCGACGCGATCGAGGCCGCCACCAAGGCGCTGACCGGCCTGGCCAAACCCACCATCGCCGCCATCGACGGCTTCTGCATCGGCGGCGGCTGCGAGCTCGCCCTCGCCTGCGACCTGCGGATCGCCGCCACGGACGCCCGCTTCGGGGTAACGCCGTCCAAGCTCGGCATCGTGTTCAACCTGCCATCGACCAAACAGCTGGTGGATGCAGTTGGCCCTGCCTGGGCCAAACAGATCCTCTTCACCGGCGACATCATCGACGCCGACACAGCCCTGCGGATCGGCCTGGTCAACGAGGTGCACGCGGAACCGGTCAAGAGAGCCGTAGAACTCGCCACAACCATGGCGTCGCGGTCCCAGGTCACCATCCGAGGCGCCAAGGACATCGTCGCCCGCATAGTGGACGGCCGCTACGAAGAGGACGAAGAGGTCCGCTTCATGTACTCAGCCTCAGTAACCAGCCCCGACTACACCGAGGGCGTGGCCGCGTTCCTAGAGAAGCGGACCCCGCGCTTCTAACTCAGCAACCAGGTTCTTACGCGCAGCGACTTCCCACCGCTCTTGCGCCAAGGGAGTCCTATACAGGCTGGGCAACTCCAACAGGCCCTGCAGGACGGCAGCCCTACCAACCCGGAAGGCCTCATCCGGCACGTGCCGGTACTCCTCCCGCACCGCTTCCACATACGCCCAATACCCATCCGACCCCAAAACCGCCAGGTCGGCATCACACAACACCTCACCATTGCGATCACCCGGCACCGTCCGATGCCCAGCGGTGAGCCGAACCAGCCGCGCCACCTCGGCCACCGAGCCCGCATCCACGCCTGCGTCCGGTAGCTCTACCTCCACCAACCGCGCACTCCGCTCCTCATCATCCGGCGCCCCCCTATAGACAGCGTCGTGGTACCAGGCCGCCAACCGCACCAAATCAGGATCCGCGGCGTGCTCGGCCAGAAGATCCACACCGGACAGCACCGCCTCTAGATGCCCAATCCCGTGATACCGCCGATGCGGCTCCGACCACCGCCCCACCAACACCCGCCCCAGGCCCTCGTCCAACCCCAACCCAGCCCACCTATTCAGCACCATGCCCCGCAACGTAGCCCCCACACCCAACCCCTCGAACAACCGAAACACGGTGGTTCCACCCCACCCCCGCAAGATCATCTGCCGCAAGAGCCCCCGATATACAGCCTATTGACCGATCCCGACAGAACCGGGTTAGCGACCACGTCCTGTGGACAACAGAACACGTTGTGGACAACCACCCGCCAACCCACCCGGCCAGCCCCCGGACACTCGGACCCAGCGGTGCCAACCCGCCCCCATCAGGACCGGCCCCAACCCACCGACTCAGCGCCTGGACACTCGGACCCGGCGGTGCCCCCCCCCGTCAGGTCCGCCCCCAACCCGCCTGATCAGCCCCTCGACAGCCAGACCCGTCGGTGCCATCCCAGCCCGCTCTCGGCTGCCCTGCCAACCCAGCACCTGGACAGTCGGAGTCGCTGGTGCCAAATGCTCGATGGGGTGGACCTGTTTTGTGTGGGGGGACGGCAGCCGTAGCGTCGTTCGCAGCAGGGCCATGCTTTTCGGCCCCTGCTTTGCGGTCCTGCCACGGGTGTCGTAGGGGCCCCGCACAAAACAGGTCCACCCCATCGAGTAAAGCTCGAAAATCGCGAATCGGGCCCGATGTTGCCGCCAGGCAACGAGGCGTCCGATCCCGGGTCGCCGAGGTCGCCGCCAGGCGACGAGGCCGACCGATCCCGGGTCGCGAAGTCGTAACAACGAGACCGGCAGCCCGGGGCACGCGAGCCGACCCGCCCCCTCCCCCACACACCGCGACGCATGTCGGTCCCACGCCGTAGGCTGAACAGCGGACCTCACCCCGCACGAAGGACACCCCGCTCGTGTCGAAGCTGCACGGCCTGCTGACCACCCTGCTATCCGACCCCGCCGCCGTCGCCATCACCGACGCCGCGGGTTCTCCCACCAAGACCCTCTCCGGCCCCGTCGCCGCCCGCCCGCTGGTGGTGGCCGCGCTCGCCGCGAAGACCCCGGTGCTCGCGATCACCGCGACCGGCCGCGAGTCCGACGACCTGGTCGCCGTGCTCAGCGACCTGCTCGGCGGCGACGCGGTGGCGGACTTCCCCAGCTGGGAGACCCTCCCGCACGAGCGGCTCTCGCCCAGGGCGGACACCGTCGGTGCCCGGTTGGCGATCCTGCGCAGGCTGGCCCACCCCGAGGAGCACCCGGCCGGGGCGCTGAAGGTCGTGGTCGCCACGGTCCGCAGCCTGATCCAGCCGATGGCCCCCGGCCTGGGCGAACTCGCCCCGGTGCACCTGCGGACCGGGGTCGAGCAGGACTTCGACGCGGTCATCGCCCGCCTCGCCGACCTCGCCTACGCCAGGGTGGACATGGTGGAGAAGCGCGGCGAGTTCGCCGTGCGCGGCGGCATCGTCGACCTGTTCCCGCCGACGGCGGTGCACCCGGTCCGGGTCGAGTTCTGGGGCGACGAGGTCAGCGAAATCCGCCCGTTCGCCGTCGCCGACCAGCGCTCGCTGGCCGGGGAGATCGCCGAGATCACCGCCCCGCCGTGCCGGGAGCTGCTGCTCACCGCGGACGTGCGGGCCAGGGCGGCCGGGCTCGCCGAGGTGCACCAGGCCGACGCGCACCTGCACGAGATGCTGGCCAAGCTCGCCGAGGGCATCCCGTCGGAGGGCATGGAGGCGCTGATCCCGGCGCTGGTGCCCGGTCAGATGCAGATGCTCACCGACGTCGTCCCGGCGGGCACGCACGTCCTGCTGAACGACCCGGAGAAGATCCGGACCCGCGCGCACGACCTGGTGCGCACCGGCCAGGAGTTCCTGGAAGCCTCTTGGATGGCGGCCGCGGGTGGCGGTAAGGCCCCCATCGACCTGGGCGCTTCCGCCTACCGCGACCTCGGCGAGGTCGCCGCGCACGCCCGCGACAACGACCACCCCTGGTGGACCCTGTCGCAGTTGACCGCGCCCGACGAGGACGCCATCAACCTCGACGTGCGACCGGTCGAGGGCTACCGCGGCGAGATCGAGCGCGCCTTCGCAGACCTGCGCGCACACACCTCTACCGGCGGCATCGCTGTGTTGGTCGTACCGGGCGCCGGTACCGCTAAGCGCGCGGTGGAGCAGTTGGCTGAGGCTGAGGTGCCAGCCGTCTTCGCCGAAGAGGGGCTATCGGAGCCCCCGCGCGCGGGCGTCGTCACCGTGGTCTGCGGCGCTATCGAAGATGGCCTCATCGCGCCCGGTTCTAACCTGGTCCTGGTTACCGAAGCCGACTTGACCGGCGGTAGGCACGGCACGTCCACAAAGGACATGTCGACCAAGATGCCGTCGCGGCGCCGCAACGCGGTAGACCCGTTGGCGCTCAAGTCGGGTGACTACGTCGTGCACGAGCAGCACGGCATCGGGCGCTACATCGAGATGGTGCAGCGCACGGTCGCGGGGGCCACCCGCGAGTACCTCGTCCTGGAGTACGCCAGTTCCAAGCGCGGCCAGCCCGGCGACAGGCTGTTCGTGCCGACCGACCAGCTCGACGAGGTCTCCCGCTACGTCGGCGGCGAGCTGCCCACGCTGAACAAGCTCGGCGGCTCTGACTGGAAGAACACGAAGGCCAAGGCCAAGAAGGCGGTCAAGCAGATCGCAGCGGAGCTGGTGCAGCTCTACGCGGCCCGCCAAGCGGCGCCCGGACACGCGTTCGGCGCGGACACGCCGTGGCAGCGTGAACTGGAGGACGCCTTCCCGTTCACCGAGACCATCGACCAGCTCGCCGCGATCGACGAGGTCAAGGCCGACATGATGCGCGGCGTCCCGATGGACCGCGTCATCTGCGGTGACGTCGGCTACGGCAAGACCGAGATCGCGGTGCGGGCGGCGTTCAAGGCGGTGCAGGACGGCAAGCAGGTGGCCGTGCTGGTGCCGACGACGCTGCTCGCCCAACAGCACTTGAACACGTTCTCCGGCCGCATGCACTCGTTCCCGGTCACCGTGCGCGGCCTATCGCGGTTCACCGACGCGCAAGAGTCCGAGCGCACTGTAGAGGGCTTGAGCGACGGGTCCGTCGACATCGTCATCGGCACGCACCGGCTGCTGCAGACCGGTCTGCGCTACAAGGACCTCGGCCTGGTCATCGTCGACGAGGAGCAGCGCTTCGGCGTCGAGCACAAGGAGCACATCAAGGCCCTGCGCACCCACGTCGACGTGCTGACGATGTCCGCGACGCCGATCCCGCGCACCCTGGAGATGTCGCTGGCGGGCATCCGCGAGATGTCGACCATCCTCACCCCGCCGGAGGACCGCCACCCGATCCTCACCTACGTCGGTGGGTACGACGACAAGCAGGTCGGCGCCGCCATCCGCCGCGAGCTCCTGCGCGACGGCCAGGTCTTCTACGTGCACAACCGCGTGTCGTCGATCGAGAAGGCGGCGCGCAGGCTGCGCGAGCTGGTCCCCGAGGCCAGGGTCGTCACCGCGCACGGCCAGATGAACGAGGACCGCCTGGAGAAGATCATCCAGGGCTTCTGGGAGCGCGAGCACGACGTCCTGGTCTGCACCACGATCGTCGAGACCGGGCTGGACATCTCCAACGCCAACACCCTCATCGTCGAGCGCGGCGACATGCTGGGCCTGGCCCAGCTGCACCAGCTCCGCGGCCGGGTCGGCCGGGGCCGCGAACGCGGGTACGCGTACTTCCTTTACCCGCCCGAGTCGCCCCTCACCGAGACCGCCCACGACCGCCTCGCCACCATCGCCCAGAACACCGAACTGGGCGCGGGCATGGCCGTCGCCATGAAGGACCTCGAGATCCGCGGCGCGGGCAACATCCTCGGCGCCGAGCAGTCCGGTCACATCGCGGGCGTTGGCTTCGACCTCTATGTGCGCTTGGTCGGTGAGGCGGTCGAGGCCTTCCGCAAGCACGCCGGGGCACCGGGGGCTGAAGACGAGGAAGACCTCGCCGAGGTCCGGGTAGACCTACCGGTCGACGCGCACATCCCGCACGACTACGTCCCCGGTGAGCGACTACGGCTGGAGGCGTACCGCAAGCTGGCCGCCGCACCGGATACGGCTGCCTTGGACGCGGTACGCGAAGAGTTGGTCGACCGGTACGGGGAGCCGCCTACGCCGGTGGTGAACTTGCTCGCGGTGGCTCGGTTCCGGCAGCAGTGCCGAGAGCACGGGGTTACCGAGGTCATCGCGCAGGGGAACGCTATTCGTTTCGCGCCCCTGCCTTTGCGCGACTCCCAATTGGTGCGGCTCAAGAGGCTTTATCCGAAGGCCACGCACAAGGCGGTGACGAATACCGTCACGACACCCCGGCCGACAGAGGGTGGAGCTGGTGGGCGTATCGGAGCCCCCGTGCTCCGCGACCGCGACCTGCTGGACTGGTGCGTGAAGTTCCTGGAGTCCCTGGAGGTCAAGCCAGCGGTGGCGGGTGTGTGACGGTGCGACCCAGGCGGTGCGTCCGGCGCTGACAACCCGGACGCACCTTGTGACGCTGACCACACCATTCTTGATCAACAGGAGTCTGAGCACGGCGCGAGCGCACGGCTCGCGGTAAGCAGTCCACAAAGGATCTCCAGGCGGCTAGGATCTGATCTCTGATTCGCATGGCCACTGGGGTTGAACTGAAGATGGACTACATCAGACGCGCGGGTGTACTGGTGGCTGCCGTCCTGGCCGCCACCTGCTTACCCGCGGTCACGGCAGGCGCGGCGCCGGTCGCCGCCACCGCACCGGTGTGCTCTCCCGCTGTAGACGTATTCGGGGTGGAGCCGGACGGGCGGCTGTTCGTGTACCCGCACAACGAGCCCGAGACCGGTGTGGCGAGCTGGGGAGCCAAGCGCTACATCGGCACCGGCTGGAACGGCGGCACCGTCCACGCCGCACCCGGGGGCTACCTCCACTACGTCCTGTCGGGCACCTCGCAGCACCGGCGCTACCGCTGGACCGGGTCGGGCTGGGCGACTTTCGGCGGCAGCCAGTACCAGGACCTGGGGCAGCTCAGCACGCCGTGGCCCCAGTCGATCACGGTGGACGAGCGGGGGCGGGTGCTCCAGAACGGCACCCTCGGTGTCACGGCGCAGACGTGGGACGAGCAGGGACGGCAGGTGGGGCAGGAGCACCCGCTGGGCTTGCAGAGCACGACCGCGGAGTTGATCGCGTCCGGCGACGGGGCGTTCTTCCGCCGGGTGGGCGACGCCCTCTCCCGCTACCGGTACGACTTCGAGACCAACCGGTGGATCCAGACCAACCAGATCGTCGGGTCCGGCTTCGGCGTGTTCAAACGCCTCTTCGGCGGCGGTGGGGGTGTGCTCTACGGCGTCGCCAACGACCCGGCGGGCACCCTGCTCTGGTACCGCTACGACGAGAACACCGGCACCTGGGCCAACAACGGCATCGGCAAGGTCGTCGGCTCCGGCTGGGGCGCACTCGCGGGTACAACGGCGGTGGGCTGCGCAACGCCCCAAGCCCCGGCACCGGATCCTCTTCCCGCCCCGCACAACGAGCGCCCCACGGTGAAGTACAACGAGGTGACCCGCACCTTCGAGGCCGCGTGGGTCAACAACAACGGCGAACTGCTGTTCGGTAAGGAGAACCCGCAAGACCCCACCGCGATCACCTGGACCCCGATGACGGGGTACCAGAAGTACACCGGCGCGGCGTCGTTGACCTACGAGTACGGCAACGGCCGGGCGGTCGTGACCGCGACCAGCCAGGACAGCCGTGGCCGGGCGCACGTCCAACAGCCGGGTGGCGGGTTCAGCAGCGCGATCAACACGGGTGGGGTGTTCCGGACCGGACCGATGCTGCTCACCATCGGCAGCGAGTCGGTGGACGCCTACGGCATCGATCACCACGGCACCCTCATGCGCACTTCCAAGGCGGGCAACGAGTTCAAGCCCTGGGTCCCCGTCGCACAGGGAATCGGCCCGAAGTCGACGATCACGCTGCCGTACACGACCTACAACCTGCTCACCCTCAACTCGGCGGGTGACGTAGAACTGCGCCGCAGCCAGTTGGACTACCCGTTCTCGCAGCCCAAGCTCGCCCGGGGTTTGCCGGGAATGGGCATGCCCGTCCTCACCAGGGGCCAGGGCGGGTTCGACCGGCTCGTCGCCAGCGACGGCAACGGGAAGCTGTGGGCCGCGCTGGAGAACGCCGACGGCTTCGACGCGTGGACCGACATCAGCGGCGGCCTGACGTTCACCGGTGCCGTCGACACCCTCCGGTGGGACCCGAACCGGACCGATCTCGTGGCCCGCACGACCGACGGCACCGTGGTGCGCCGCGTGGTCACCGACTGGGCCGCGGAGCAGCCCTGGATCCCGATCGGCACCTCGACGGTCGACCCGGTGATCACCTCCGGCAGTTTACAAAAGGGGAAGGTCGTCCTGCTGATAGACGCATCGGGGCAGGCAAAACTGGCGCAGTTCCCGTACTTTTCCTGAACAACCATTTCTGGGGACCTAGAATGAACACGAAGAGACTCGCCGCCTTACTCGCGGCGGGCGCCGTGAGCGTGGCCGGGCTGCCTTTTGTCGCGGTGAGCCCGGCCGCCGCCGAACTCGCCTGCACCGCAGCGGTCAACGTCTTCGGCGTGGAGCCGGATGGGCGCATGTTCGTGTACCCGCACAACGAACCCGAAACGGGTGTGGCGAGCTGGGGAGCCAAGCACTACATCGGCTCCGGCTGGAACGGCGGCACCACCTACGCCGCCCCCGGCGGGTACATCCACCACATCACAACCGGCAACCGACAACACCGGCGCTACCAGTGGACCGGATCGGGCTGGGCGTCCTTCGGCGGCGGCCAGTACCAGGACCTCGGTGTGGTCGACCCGTCGACGAGGCCGCTCGTCGACGAGCAGGGGCGGTTCTACAAGCAGGACGACCGCAGGTTCTTCGTGTCCTCATGGGACGACCAAGGGCGGCTGACCGCCGACGAGGTCCCGCTCAGCCCCGCGGTCAGGCCGAACGTGATCACCTCGGGGAGCAGCGCGTTCTTCGCCCGGGCCGACGGTGACCTCTACCGCTACCGGTTCGACTTCGAGAACAACCGCTGGCTCACCATCGGCGAGCGGATCGGCGCGGGCTTCGGCGTGTTCAAACGGCTCATCAGCGCGGGCGGCGGTGTGCTCTACGGCGTCGCCAACGACCCGGCGGGCACCCTGGTCTGGTACCGGTACGACGACCAGAAGCGCGAGTGGGCCAACAACGGCATCGGGAAGGTCGTCGGCTCCGGCTGGGGCGCGCTGGCGGAGGTCACCGCCTCCGGGTGCGCCGCGCCCGATCAGCAGTCGAACCCGCTGCCCGGTCCGCGCGGCGAGCGCCCGAGGCTGGTCTACAACCCGGCCACCCGGACGTTCGAGGCGGCCTGGGTGAACAACAGCGGCGAACTGCTGTACGGCAAGGAGAACCCGCAAGACCCCACCGCGATCACCTGGACCGCGCTCACCGGCTACCAGAACCACACCGGCGCGGTGTCGGCGCTGCGCGACGGTGGCACCGGCAGACTGCTCCTGTCGGCACCCAGCCAGGACGGCCGCGGCCGGATGTACGTCCAGCAGCCGGATGGCAGCTTCGGCTCGGGAACCGGGATCGGCGGCAGGTTCACCGTGGGCCCGGTCCTGACCAGTGCGTTCGCCAACGACGTCGCGGTCTACGGCATTGACGACCGCGGGATGGTCTACAACGCCAAGCGCGGCAGCGACACCTCCTCACCGTGGTTCCCAGCCGCGCAACGGCTCGGCCAGGACACCACGATCGGCCTCGCCAGCGGACCCACCGCTGTGACCCGGACGGCGACGGGTGAGCTCGAAGTGCGCAGGCCACCGTTCACCACGTACGACCCGCCGGTGCCGGTCCGGGGCCTGCGGGTCGTGGGCACCCCGCACATCACCCAGGGTGAGAACGGACCGTCCAGGCTCATCGCCCGCGATGAGAACGGCAAGCTCTGGACCTCGGAGGAGAAGCCCTACCTCACCGGGCCCGGTTTCGGCCCGTGGACCGACATCAGCGGCGGGCTGACCTTCACGGGCACCGTCGACACCGCGTTCTCCTTCGGGCCGCGCAAGACCGAGATCGTGGCCCGCACCACCGACGGCACGGTCGTGCGGCGCCAGATCACCGATTGGGCCGTCCCACCGGCGTGGATCCCGATCGGCACCTCGGCGGTCGACCCGGTGATCGCCGTCGCCAACCTCCAGGTGGGCAAAGCCGTGCTGCTCGTCGACGGCTCCGGGCAGGCCAAGCTGGTGCGGATCCCGTACCAGTCGTGACGTTCCACTTCGGATCGCGCGGCGACCAGGCTGGTGTCGTCGCGCGATCCGAGGCGCGTATCGGAACGCACTGGGGAACTGAGGATGAACAGGTGGAAACTCGCCGCCCCGACGGCGGGTGTGTGGGTCGTTGCCTGCTCACCAACCGCGGGTCCGGCGGCAGCGCGACCTGTGCGTGCCATCGGCTGATCTCTTCGGCGTGGTTCATTGCGCACGGCAGAGAAAACCTCGGCCGACTTCACCCCCTGGACCGACATCTCCGGTGAACCTGTTGGTGTTACAGGCGTTCCCCCACACGACGCAATCGCCACGACACGCCCGCGAGTAGATCCAATGTCCTTGGACAGCCCCGGTGATCACGCTACTATCGTGATCACTGGGGAAGCACATCTTGGGGAATTCACGCGTCGTGCGGGTTGTGCTCGTGCGGCGGTGTGGCTCGTGGTCGCGTCGGCCCCGGTACGCGCCACACGGATGCTCAACGCCCAGCGGTCGGACGTGGCCGTGTCGGGGGTGGCGGCAGCGTCCTCCAGACGCAAGACAACCTTGGGGAACAACTATATGAAGCTCGCAAAGCGCGTCACCACCATGCTCGCCGCGGTCGCGGTCGCGGTCACCCTGCCGGTCGCCGCCGTCTCGACCGCCTCCGCCTCGCCCGTGCCCTCGTGCGACGTGAGCGCGGACGTCTACGGCGTGGAGCAGGACGGGCGCCTGTTCGTCTACCCGCACAACGAGCCCGAGAACGGTGGGTTCAGCTGGGGTGCCAAGCGCTACATCGGCACCGGCTGGAACGCGGGCACCGTCGTCGCCGGTCCGTACGGCCTCTTCTACCTGATCCTGCCGACCACCGGTGAGATCCGCGCCTACAGCTGGAACGGCTACGGCTGGGACACCGCGCCCAACGGCGCCCAGTACATCGTCGTCTCGCTGCCCGGTGACGACTACCGGTACTGGACCCAGGCGGGCAACACCAACAAGGTGAGCTCCGACGCCAACGGCGACCTCTGGCTGATCGACGGCGCGGGCGAGCTCTACTACGTCACCGACGCCCCGAGCGCGGCGGCCAAGTCCGCCACGGCGGGCAAGGCGAAGGCCAAGCCCGAGGCGCACAGCAAGACGCGCGTCAAGGTCACCAAGGACGGCCTGCAGTCCAAGGCAGGCGCTCAGTCGAAGGCCGCCGCGGCTCCCATCTGGCTGGGCGTCGACTACATCGTGTCTGCGGGCAACGGCGTGCTCTACACCCGCCACTCGACCACCAACGAGCTCAAGCGCTCCGAGTTCGACCTGGTGAACGGGACCACCACCGCCCTGCAGACGCCGGTCGGCTCGGGCTGGAACATCTTCACCCACCTGACCTCGGTCGGCGGTGACACCCTGTACGGCACCACCAACCTGGGCTTCTGGGAGTACCACTACGACTCCGCCACGGGTCTGTGGGCCAACAACGGCTCGGGCAAGCTCGTGGGCGCGGGCTGGAACAGCCTCGCCCGCGTGCTGGGCAACCCGGCGGCCTGCTACTCCTAGGCCACCCGCTTCGCCCTGAACGGGCCGGTCGACCGGGCAAGTTGCCGGTCGACCGGCCCGTTTCGCATGTTCCCCGCCGGGGAGCGATCCCACCGGCCACCGGGCGGCAACGCGCGCGCCACCGGGATGATCCGGTTTGGCAACGGGTCTTCACCCAGGGCCCGCGGAGGCGCACGCTGGAGGGGTCTCCTGCCCTCCCACCCCGGGGGAACCCATGTCTCTCGCCAAGCACGGCGCCACCCTGCTCGCCGCGCTCACCCTGACCCTGTCCACGACCCTCCCCGCCGCGGCCGGTCCACCCCGCTGCGCGCCCGCTGCCAACGTGTTCGGCGTCGAGTCGGACGGCAGGCTGTTCGTCTACCCGCACAACGAGCCCGAGACCGGGGGCGCCGACTGGGGCGCCAAGCGCTACATCGGCACCGGCTGGAACGGCGGCCTGGTGCTGGCTGGCCCGGGCGGCGTCTTCTACCTCGTCGACCGGACCAGCGGTGACCTGCGCCGCTACCAGTGGACCGGCGGCGGCTGGTCCACCTTCGCCGGCGGCGGCCAGTTCCAGACCGTGTCCACCGGCTGGGGCTACTACACCCAGCCCGGCAACACCGGGAAGGTCACCGTCGACTCGGCAGGCAAGGTCTACTCGATCACCGCCGCGGGCAACCTCGAGGTCCGCGAGTGGACCACCCTGCCCCCGAGCGGCGCCCAGTCCGCCGCAGCGCCGCCCCCCACCTGGGCCCGGTTCGACCGCATCGTGGCGGCGGGCGACGGTGTCGTCTACGCCAGGGAGAGCTCGTCGGGCAAGCTGTTCCGCTTCCGCTACGACTTCGCGACCGGCACCTGGCTCGAGTTCGACAAGCTCGTCGGCGCCGGGTGGGGCGTGTTCGGCACGGTGTTCTCCGTCGGCGGCGACACCCTCTACGGCGTTCGCCCCAACGGCGCCCTAGTCGCCTACCACTACGACGCGGCGGCGGGCGCGTGGTCCAACCGCGGCACCGGCCAGGTGATCGGCTGGGGCTGGAGTGCCCTGGCTCACGTCTCCGGTGATCCCGCCGCGTGCACACCGACCTCCCGCTGAACTCCAGCTGAACACCGCTCGCAGGCGGTCGTCCGAACTGGGCCTACTCCATCCGGGGGTGGGCCCAGTCCCGCGTTCGCGCACTGCCGCGGCCCGCTCGGGCCGAGGTCCACCGAGTCCTTTGTGGATCAACCGGCAGCTCTGCGGGCACGGCGAGAAGTCGAGGCAACCGACTCCGGGACGACGGCGTCATCCAGATGACCAGCCCGCAAGACCACCGGTGGCCCATCGCCTGGCCGCAGACCGGGAAGCCTGGACCGGGCGAATTCCACGATGAGTAGATCGACATTTATCCGAACGAGACAAATGGCCCGGGTTCGATAACGAATAGGTTGTGGCGCAACCAAAGCAGAACCCGGGCGTCTTTCCACGCACGAGACGGGAGCGCCGCCGATCGGATTCCGATTTCGCACCACCAAGCACTACCACTCTGGGGAACTACCATGTCTTTGGCCAAGTACGCGGCCGCTCTGCTGACCGCACTCACCCTCACCACCGGGCTCGCCAACACCACCGCACAAGCCGCGCCCATCAGCGGCCCGCAGTGCAGCGGCCCCGCCGACGTCTTCGGGTTCGAGGAGGACGGGGACCTCTTCACCTACCCGCACAACTCCCCGCTGACCGGCGCGGCGAACTGGGGCGCGAAGCGCTACATCGGCACCGGCTGGAACAAGGACAACTCGTTGGTCGGGCCGGATGGCGCGATCTTCACCATCACCCCGTCCGGCGAGCTCCGCCGCTACCAGTGGAACGGCGACCACTGGCAGACCTACGCGGGCAGCACCCAGTACCAGGTCGTCGGGCACGGGTTCGACCGCTACCTGCGCAACGGCGGGATGATCGCGACCACCGACGCGGACTACGGGCTGTACTTCGTCGAGGGCGACGCCCTGCGCAAGTACCAGTGGAGCGCGAACGAGGGCGGCTGGACCCCGGCGACCGCGCACGGCCCGGTGATCGGGACCGGTTGGTCCGGGGTGGACAAGATCGTCGGCGGCGGCTCGGGGGTCATCTACGGCCGCCAGGCGGGCACCCTGACCCGCTCGGTGCACGTCCAGGCGAGCGGCACCTGGACGCAGCGCTTCCAGCCGGTCGGGGCGGGCTGGCAGTCACTGCCCTCGATCACCTCGGCCGGGGCCGACGTCCTCTACGCCACCGACTACTCCGGCGGGCTCTACTGGTACCGCTACGAACCCGCGACCGGCAAGTGGGTCAGCGACAAGGGGACCATGATCGGCTACGGCTGGAACACGGTCACCACCCTCGCCGACCCGCGCTCGTGCGTGGTCTGGCCCACCTGATCCGGCGTTCACGGATTCCACGCGCACTTCAGGTCCTAAGCAGACCCACCAATCACGTGCAACGACAACCGACTCCGACTCGGATCGCGTGCACAGATTCCGCGACAACCACACCTTTCGTTGAAATCCTGGGGATCACCATGAAGTTGACCAAGTACATCGCGGCCGCCGTGGCCGCGCTCAGCGTCTCGGCCGGACTCGCCATCGCGGCCGCGGCACCCGCGGCCGCCGCGCCGCCTGCGTGCGCGCCGGAGGCCGACGTGTTCGGCTTCGAGTCCGACGGCGACCTGTTCGTCTACCCGCACGCCACGCCCGAGTCGGGCACGGCGAGCTGGGCGGGTAAGCGGTACATCGGCCAGGGGTGGGAAGCCGGCACCACCCTGGTCGGCCCGGACGGCGTGTTCTACAAGGTGACCGTCACCGGGGAGCTCCGCCGCTACCACTGGAACGGCAACGGTTGGGACACCTTCGAAGGCGGCCTGCAGTACCGGGTCGTCGGCAGCGGGTTCAACCACTACCTCGGCGCGCACGGGTTCATCGGCACCATCGACTCCGCCGAGCGGCTGTACTTCACCGACTTCGACAAGCTGCGCGTCTACGCCTGGGACAAGGCCCGCGGCGAGTTCACGCCGGAGACTCGCAACGGTCCGGTCATCGACACCGGCTGGCGGGGCGTCGGCAAGTTCACCGCGGCGGGCGACGGCGTGCTCTACGCCCGGGGGCAGGACGGGGAGCTCACCCGCTCGGTGTACCGGTCGGGCGCGTGGGCTCAGCGGTTCCAGCCCGTCGGCACCGGGTGGAACGGCATGCAGTCGATCACCTCGGCGGGCGGCGACGTCGTCTACGGCAACACCTACCGGGGCGACCTGCACTGGTACCGGTTCGACCCGGCCACCAACACCTGGGCCCCGAACAGCGGCACCCAGATCGGCTACGGCTGGACCAACGTCGGCGTTCTGGCCGACGTGACCTCCTGCCTCTCCTGACCTACCCGGAAACCCATTGGGGGACAAATGAGTTTCACCAAGCGCGGCGCGACCTTGCTGGCCGCCGTGGCCATGTCCGTCGGAATCCTCACCACCATCCCGACCGCGGCGACCGCCACCCCGGCGCAGTGCCCCGGCCCGGCCAACTTCTTCGGCATCGACCCGGACGGCGAGCTGTTCGTCCAGCAGCACAACGCCCCGCAGACCGGTTCCCCGGACTGGACCGAGAAGAGCTACATCGGCACCGGGTGGCTGGAGGACAAGTACGCGTTGGCCGCACCGGGCGGCAACATCTACCTGATCAACTACGAGACCGGGGGCATGTACCAGTACCGCTGGAACGGCAGGGCGTGGGATTTCTTCGGCCGCTCGCTCTACGCCACCGTCGGTTCGGGCTTCGACCAGTACGTGCCCAACGGCGACGGCAGCCGCATCACCATCGACCAGCAGGGCCGGATCTACGCGGTCGACGCGGCGGGCAACCTGCGGCTGTACGTGCGCAGCACGAGCCCGACCGGGGGCACCTGGACCCCGGACACCGTGAACGGCAAGGTGATCGGCACCGGCTGGGACACCTTCGACCGCGTGATAGCCACCGGCGACGGCATCCTCTACGGCGTCACCGACACGGGCGAACTCCTGCGCTACAAGTACGACTTCACCCACAACTCTTGGGCCACAACCGAACGCACCATCGGTGAGGGCTGGAACCACTACGACAACATCTATTCGGCGGGCGGCGAAACCCTCTACGCCCTCTCCCAGGACACCGGCAACCTCTACTGGTACAGCTACGACGCCGACACCGGCACCTGGCAGAACAACGCCCAACCCCGACTGGCCGACACCGGCTGGGACACCCCGGCCCGAGTCCTGGTCGACCCGGGCGCCTGCCACAGCTGACCCACCGAGCCGCTTGCTGCCCCATCCCCTCGGGTAGCAGGCCCCAGACCGCCGCCGGGCCCACCCCGGCGGCGGTCGCCGTTAGGAAGGTCGGAGGGCGTGGCTGGGGGTCAGGCCCTCCGACCTCAACACCCATACGAGGTTGGCACCCAAAGCCACCGATCTGTGGACCGACATCAGCGCGGACATCACCAGCATCGGCTCGCCTACTGCTGTGCCGAGCCCGCCGTGAAGAAGGTTCAGGCGAAGGTCATCCGCACCAAGCCGAAGAAGTGGTCCAATCGACCTAAGTAGACAGATCAGGGCTTCGGGGGCGCCATGCCCCCGAGGCTCTGCGTCCGGCCGAGGTGGGTCACCCACACGGGGGCAGGTGGCGGCCGAGCAGGGGTGCGACACGCAGTGGGAGCTGGGAGGTTGTGGATTGGCGGGATTCGGGTCGGGTTGCTGAGCGGCGGTGGTCCTGTTAGGAGGGGTGGAGGGCCTGGGTGGCATCAAGCCCTCCGACTCCGTTCTCCACGCATGGGTAGCGGGGCAACTCCGACGAAGGAGAGTGCACGTGAGGACAGTCAAGGGCGTGACGGCGGTGGTGGTCGCGGTGACCGCGGTGCTGGGGTTGCCGACCATGGCGGTGACCGCGGCGGCGGCGCCGGTGCCTACTTGTGCTTCGACAGCTGAGGTGTACGGGGTTGAACCGGATGGGCGGTTGTTCGTCTACCGGCACACCGCACCGTCGACCGGCGCGGCCAACTGGTCCACCAAGACCTACATCGGTTCCGGTTGGGCGGACGGCTACACCTTGGCCTCGGGGAACGGCAACTTCTTCCACATCGACTACGCCACCGACACGTTGCGCCGCTACCACTGGAGCGGGACGGGCTGGGACGCCGTGGACGGGGCGCGCCAGTACCAGGTGATCGGCCACGGGTTCGCCATGTACACGCCGAACCTCATCGTGGACAGTTCCGGCAACTTCTTCGGCATCGACGCCTACGGCAGGATGCGGTACTACGCCTGGGATGCGAACACCGAGAGCTGGGCACCGGGCACCGAGGGCGGGATGTACATCGGCACCGGTTGGGGACCCACGCTCAACCTGGTCTCGGGGGACAACGGGATCGTCTACCGCCGTACCTGGGACAACGAGCTCTACCGCTACCGCTACGACAGCAACACCGGCACCTGGCCCGAGACCGACTCGGTCGGCGCGGGCTGGTGGTTCGACACGAGCGTGTCCTCCGGTGGCGGCGCGCTCTACACGGTCGGCTCCGGCGGGAACCTGTACTGGTACCACTACGACGTGGGCAACACCACGTGGGCCAACTCCGGTCTGCCGCAGTGGATCGGCCAGGGGTGGGGCGACCTGCAGCAGGTGCTCATCGACCCCAGCACCTGCACCGGCTGACCCGTCGCGCGGTGGTCCGCACCCGGCGGGCCACCGCGGTCACGGGTCCTCGGCGAGCGTCGGTTCGCCTTCCAGGTGTGAGAGCCCGTTCCAGGCCAGGTTGACGAGGTGGGCCACTACCTCGTCCTTGTGCGGGTCTCGGGCTTCCAGCCACCACTGGCCGGTCAGGGCGACCATGCCGACGAGGGCTTGGCTGTAGAGGCCCGCCAAGGATGGGGCGTACCCGCGGCGGTCGAATTGGACGCCGAGGATGTGTTCGACCTGGCTGGCTATGTCGTTGAGCAGGCTCGAGAAGGTGCCGGTCGAGGTGGCCACCGGGGAGTCACGCACGAGGATGCGGAAGCCGTCGGTGTTGCTCTCCACGTAGTCCAGCAGGGACGCGGCGGCGCGCTCGAGCAGGACCCTGGGGTGGGCCTCGTCGGAGAGGGCGTCGGTCATGCCGTCGAGGAGGGCTCGGGTTTCGCGGTCCACCACGACCGCGTAGATGCCCTCCTTGCCGCCGAAGTGCTCGTAGACGACGGGTTTGCTGACGCCCGCGCGGTTGGCGATCTCCTCGACCGAGGTGCCGTCGAAACCCTTGTCGGCGAAGAGGGCGCGGGCGACGTCGAGTAGTTGTTGGCGGCGTTCCTTGCCGGTCATGCGCACGCGGGTCGCCTGCTGCGCCTCGTTCCTTCTCACCACCGCCCCAGCCTAGGGGCTTGATCAGCGAACGGTGAGCTTGGCGAGCCTGGCGGCCGACGGCCAGCGGACGTCGGTGGCCCAGCCGAGCTTCTCGAAGATCCAGATCAGCCGGGCCGAGGTGTCGATCTGGCCGCGCTGGACGCCGTGGCGGGCGCAGGTGGGGTCGGCGTGGTGCAGGTTGTGCCACGACTCGCCGAAGCTCAGGACGGCCAGCGGCCAGAAGTTGGCTGCCTTGTCGCGGCTGGCGAACGGGCGCTCGCCGATCATGTGGCAGATCGAGTTGGTCGACCAGGTGACGTGGTGCAGCACCGCGACGCGGACCAGGCCCGCCCAGAAGAACGCGGTGAACGCGCCCCACCACGACCAGCTGATCAGGCCGCCGAGCAGGGCGGGCAGCAGCAGGGTCAGTCCGGTGAGGACCGGGAAGAGCTTGTTGACCCGGACGATGTCCTTGTCCGCCACCAGGTCCGGCGCGAAGCGCTGCTTGTTGGTGACGTCGTGGTCGAAGATCCAGCCCATGTGCGCGTGCCAGAAGCCCTTGGCCAGCGCGGCGGGCGAGGTGCCGAACAGCCACGGCGAGTGCGGGTCGCCCTCGCGGTCGGAGAACGCGTGGTGGCGGCGGTGGTCGGCGACCCAGGTGACCGGGGGGCTCTGCACGGCCATGCTGCCCATCACGGCGAGCACGATCTTGAGCGGGCGCTTGGCCTTGAACGAGCCGTGGGTGAACAACCGGTGGTAGCCGACGGTCACGCCGAGGCCGGAGAGGTAGAAGAAGAACACCGCGAGCGCGACGTCGACCCAGCCCAGCCCCCAGCCCCAGGCGAACGGGACGGCCGCGACCAGCGCCGCGAACGGGACCAGGATGAAGATGTAGACCGCGATCCGGGTGGCGAGGTTGCGCTTGCCCTCGATGATCGGTTTCGGGCCCTTGGTCGACTCTCCCGTTGTGGCATCGAGCGTGCTCGTCATGCGATGTCCCTCTCTCGAACCGGGGCCAGGCTCACCTACGGTGCCGTAACCTACGACAGCGTAAGGAACGATCCGGGCCGCGCGCCAGTACCCGAGGTCGGCGCCACGTCACGGGGGTGGGGTTCGGTTGACCAGGCAAGGAACGGTCCGCACCCATACCGCCCCGTTCGGTGACGCCGTTGCGGATCTTGTGACACCGATAACACCCGTTCGGACGCGAGCGGGGCCCAATCGCCCGGGTAGGGCTGCCCCGGTGGGTACCCTCGTGCCACGATGTTCCCCACTGTGAGCGAACACCGCTCGCGATCCGCCGTGGTGTAAAGGCAGCACCTTGGATTTTGGTTCCAATGGTTCAGGTTCGAATCCTGGCGGCGGAGCAAGCGGTCACAGCTGAGTCAATCGCCCCACCAACTCGCGGGGCGGGACTCCGCGCCGCGCCCTTTCCGACTCAACCCACCGAAGCAGACGCGTACGAGGGGGTGCCGCGCCGCACGTGGACGACGAGCAGCGGGACCCGGGTGAGCTGCCCGCGTTGGAGGAGCGCTCCGACGCCTGGCTGGTCGGGCGCGCACGGGAACTGCTCGCGGTCATCCAGGTGTCGCCCGCGGCCGAGCGGCTGCGCCACACCACCGAGGTCGACCGGTTGTTGGCCGAGGCGCAGCACCGCGGCGAGCCCAGGATGGTCGCGCAACTGCTGCGCTCGGCCATCGCGGTGCGGGTGGTCACCAACGACATGGCCGACTCGGCCGAGCCGCTGCTGGACGAGCTGCTCGCGCACACCCGCAGGCACGGCCTGATCGTGCTGCAGGCCGACGCGCACGCCCTGCGCGGTCGGCGGCTGCTGTTAGCGGGCGCCGAGGACGCCGCGCTGACCGAGGCCGCGGTGGCGCTGGCCATGCTCGACGAGGACATCACCCCGGACGTGCTGCTCGGCGGCCGCAACTGGGACATGATCATGGCGGGCACGCTGATGGACATCGGCACCGTGCTCACCCAACTGGGCGTCTACGAGGTCGCCGACCAGGTGATGGCCCGGGCGAACCGGTGCATCCGGGCCAGCGCGGGCCCGCACCTGATCTCGGTGCACCTGATCAACCGGGCCCGGCTGCTGGTCGGCTGGGGGCTGCGGCTGGAGCGCATCGGCGAGGACGAGCGGGCCGGTGAGCGCTTCGCCACCGCGGCGGCGATCGCGGTCGCGGTCGAGGCGCCGTTCCGCGAGTCGTTGTTCCCGCGCGACCCGAGCCTGCTCGCCGCCGACCAGAACCCGATCATCGGCGCCGCGCTGGCGCTGGCCCAGCCGTCCGGGGCGCACATCAACCGGCTGCAGCGGCTCTCCGCGTCCATGCGCTACCCGCGCGAGCTGGTGATCGTGGCGGTCGCGCTGGCCAGGTGCCTGGAGCACGAGGGCCGCGAGGACGAGGCGGTCGACGTGCTGGGCGAGGCGCGGTCGCGGATGTACCACGAGGCGGCCGAGCCGACCCTGCGGCTGTGCCTGATCCGCGAGTACGCGCGGCTGTCGGGTGCCAGCGGCAGCGAGCGCACGATCGGCGCGCTCGAGCACTACGCGACCGAGCTGGAAGCGCAGCTGTGGGACATGCGCGAGTCGCGGATCGCCACCCTCAACACCCGCCGCGAGCACGAGCGGCTCTCGCGGATGCACGGCGCGATCGCGCTGCAGGCGCTGCAGGACCCGCTCACCGGGCTGCCGAACCGGCGCGCGCTCGACGAGCGGCTGGAGGTCCTGGCCGGAACGCCCGCCAACCACCCGCTGGCCGTCGCACTGGTCGACCTGGACGGCTTTAAGGGCGTCAACGACCGCATGTCGCACGCCGAGGGCGACGACGTGCTGCGGGTTGTCGCCAGCACCCTGCGGGACGCGTTGCGCGGCAGCGACATGGTTGCCCGCTACGGCGGCGATGAATTCATTGTTTTGCTGCCGGGCGCACCGTTGTCGGCAGCGGAGGCAGCTTTGCGCCGGGCATTGAGCGCGATCGCGAGCTTGCCGCACGACCTGTCGCACGGGGTGACGCTGTCGATCGGCGTGGTGTCGTTGCGCCCGCAGGAGACCGCGGTGCGCGCGCTGGCCCGGGCGGACGCGGCGATGTACCAGGCCAAGCGCGGCGGCGGCAACGACATCGTCGCCGTGCGCACCGGCGCGGCCGAGGACGGCGCGGGCGGGTCGGACGAGGGCGGAGCGGACGAGGAGAACGCCACCGGCGCCCGGTTGGACCCGGCGTGGGTGCTCCCGGAGACCACGTAGGATCGGCGACCGGTCGCCTGTCGCGCGCGAACCCGCCGCGGGCGGACCTCCCTTCCGCCTCGTTTCGCCAATGCTAGGGAGCGCGATGTCTACAACCTCCCCCGATCGTGCACGCCTGGGTCAGGTCACCTCCGTCATCCTGGCCGCTGGGGAAGGCACCCGGATGCGGTCGACGACCCCCAAGGTGCTGCACCCGGTCGCGGGCAGGCCGCTGGTCGAGCACGCGGTCCGGGCCGCGGCCGGTCTCGGCCCCGACCACCTGGTCGTGGTGCTCGGGCACGGCCGCGACGCGGTCGGCGCGCACCTGTCCGGGGTCGCCGACGCGCTGGGGCGCGGGGTGACCACCGCGGTGCAGGAGACCCAGGACGGGACCGGGCACGCCGTGGCCTGCGGGCTGGCCCCGCTCGGCGCGGTCACCGGCACGGTCCTGGTCACCTACGGTGACGTGCCGCTGCTGGACACCGCCACCCTGGCCGCGCTGCTCGCCGAGCACGCCGAGCGGGGCAACGCGGTCACCGTGCTCACCGCCCGGGTCCCCGACCCGACCGGCTACGGCCGCATCGTGCGCGCCGAGGACGGCACGGTCGAGCGGATCGTCGAGCACAAGGACGCCACCGAGGCCCAGCACGCCATCGACGAGGTCAACTCCGGTGTCTACGCCTTCGACGCCGCCGTGCTCGTCGACGGCTTGTCGCGGCTCAAGACCGACAACTCCCAGGGCGAGCTGTACCTGACCGACGTGCTGGGCACCGCCCGCGCCGACGGCCGCCGGGTCGGCGCCCTGGTCTGCGCGGACCCCTGGCTGGTCGAGGGGGTCAACGACCGGGTGCAGCTGGCGAAGCTGGGCGCCGAGCTGAACCGGCGCACCGTCGAGGCGTGGATGCGCGCGGGCGTGACCGTGGTCGACCCGGCGACGACCTGGGTGGACCAGGGCGTGGTGCTGGCCCGCGACGTGCTGATCGAGCCCAACACCCAGCTGCGCGGCTCGACCACCGTCGGTGAGGGTGCCCTGGTCGGCCCGGACACCACGCTGACCGATGTGGTGGTCGGCGCGGGCGCGCAGGTGGTGCGCACGCACGGTTCGTCGGCCGAGATCGGCGACGGCGCGAGCGTCGGCCCGTTCTCGTACCTGCGCGCGGGGACCCGCCTCGGCGCCAAGGGCAAGATCGGCACCTTCGTGGAGACCAAGAACGCCGACATCGGGGTGGGGTCGAAGGTCCCGCACTTGTCCTATGTGGGTGACGCCACGATTGGTGAGCACAGCAACATCGGTGCAGCTAGCGTGTTCGTCAACTACGACGGGGTGAACAAACACCACACAGTTGTCGGCTCCCACGTGCGCATGGGATCGGACAACATGTACGTAGCACCCGTCACCATCGGTGACGGGGCCTACAGCGGCGCTGGCACGGTCCTGCGCCGCGACGTGCCGCCCGGCGCGCTCGCGGTGTCCGGCGGCCCCCAGCGCAACATCGAGAACTGGGTGGTCCGCCACCGCCCTGGCACGCCAGCCGCCGAGGCGGCGCAGCGGGCCCACCCCGCCGACGGAACCAGCGAGGACAACGGATGAGCACCAAACCCGGGACCCCGAAGAAGAACCTGATGCTGTTCTCCGGCCGGGCCCACCCCGAGCTCGCCGAGGAAGTCGCCAAGCACCTCAACACCACCATCACCCCGCAGTCGGCCTACGACTTCGCCAACGGCGAGATCTTCGTGCGCTTCGAGGAGTCGGTGCGCGGCTGCGACGCGTTCGTGATGCAGAGCGCGACCGCGCCGATCAACCAGTGGATCATGGAGCAGCTGCTCATGGTCGACGCGCTCAAGCGGGCTAGCGCCAAGCGGATCACCGTGATCATGCCGTTCTACCCGTACGCGCGGCAGGACAAGAAGCACAAGGGCCGCGAGCCGATCTCCGCGCGGCTGATCGCCGACCTGTTCAAGGTGGCGGGCGCCGACCGGATCATGACCGTCGACCTGCACACCGCGCAGATCCAGGGCTTCTTCGACGGCCCGGTGGACCACCTGTTCGCGCAGAGCATCCTGGCCCGCTACATCAAGGACAACTACCCCACCGACAACATCGTGGTGGTCTCCCCGGACGCCGGTCGCACAAAGCTGGCCGAGAAGTGGGCCGACGACCTCGGCGGCGTGCCGATCGCGTTCATCCACAAGACCCGCGACCCGCTGCGGCCCAACGAGGTCGTCGCCAACCGGGTGGTCGGTGAGGTCGAGGGCAAGCTGTGCGTGGTCATCGACGACATGGTCGACACCGGCGGCACGATCGCCAAGGCGGTGCGCCAACTGCTCGACGAGGGCGCCTCCGACGTGGTCATGGCCGCGACGCACGGCGTGCTCTCCGGCCCGGCCCGCGACCGGCTCGCCGACAGCGGCGCGCGGGAGGTCATCTTCACCAACACGCTGCCCATCCCGGACGAGAAGCGCTACCCCGGGATGACCGTGCTGTCGATCGCCTCGCTGCTGGCCCGCGCCATCCAGCAGGTGTTCGAGGACGGGTCGGTCACGTCGCTGTTCGACGGCGACGCCTGAGCGCACCGCTCGGTGGGGCGACCCCGGGTTCGCCCCACCGGTGACGCCTGCGTAAACTATTCGAGTTGCCTCGGCGAGGCGGGCATCGCGCCTGGCGTGATCGACGTGGCGGTTCGGTTCTTCGAACCGTGGCGTCTCACTGCCTCCCGTGCCCCTTGCCGCAGGCCACCCGCCCCGACTGTGAAGTCGCGCCCCCGCCGCACTGCTGATCGCAAGGAGAGCACCACCGTGTCCGAGGTACGTCTGGCCGCCGAACAGCGCACCGAGTTCGGCAAGGGCGCCGCGCGCCGCACCCGCCGCGCGGGCAAGATCCCCGCCGTGCTCTACGGACACGGTTCCGACCCCAAGCACCTGGCCCTGCCCGGCCTGGAGTTCGCCCGCGTCGTGCGCGAGCACGGCCAGAACGCGGTGCTGACCCTCAACATCGGCTCGGACACCGAGCTGGCGCTGACCAAGACGGTCACCACCCACCCGCTCAAGAACTACATCGAGCACGTCGACCTGCTGCTGGTGCAGCGCGGCGAGAAGGTCACCGTCGAGGTGCCGATCGTGGTCACCGGCGACGCCGCCCCGGCCACCCTGGTCACCCAGGACCTCACCTCGCTGCTGATCGAGGTCGAGGCGCTGCACATCCCGGAGCAGGTCGAGCTCAACATCCAGGGTGTGCAGGCGAGCACCCACATCACCGCGGCCCAGGTCGAGCTGCCCCGCGGCGCGACCCTGGTCACCGACCCCGAGGCGCTGGTCCTGGCGGTCAACCCGGCCCCGACCGCCGCGCAGCTCGAGGCGACCCAGGACACCGAGGGCGCTGGCGTGGTCGAGGAGCCCAAGTCCTCGGAATCCGCGGGCTGATCTGGTCTTGCGCGGCTGCCCCGGTCCCGGATCGTCCTCGGGCCGGGGCAGTCGCACGTCACGGGGAGCGGTGGATGGCTGACGAGGCGCCGATGGTGCTGGTCGGGCTGGGCAACCCCGGTCCGCGCTACGAGGGCAACCGGCACAACATCGGGTTCCTGGTCCTCGACGAGCTCGCCGCCCGGCTCGGCGGCCGGTTCAAGGCGCACAAGGCGGGCGCCGAGGTGGTCGAGGGCAGGCTCGCCGACCAGCGGGTCGTGCTGGTGAAGCCGCGCGCGTTCATGAACCTCTCCGGCGGCCCGGTGGTGGGCACGGCCAAGTTCTTCAAGGCGGGCGCGGACCGGATCGCGGTGGTGCACGACGAGCTGGACCTGCCGTTCGGCACGATCCGGCTGAAGCTGGGCGGCGGCGAGAACGGCCACAACGGACTGCGTTCGATCACCAAGTCGCTGGGCACCAAGGACTACTATCGGATCCGCTTCGGCATCGGCCGCCCACCCGGCCGGATGGACCCGGCGGACTACGTGCTGCGGGACTTCTCGGCCACCGAGCGCAAGGAACTGGCGCTCGAGGTGGACACCTGCGCCGACGCGGTGACCGCGCTGGTGTCGCAGGGCATCGAGGCGGCGCAGAACACCTACCACGCGGGCTGACGAAGGAGGCCGGGTTGTCCCTCACCCCCGAGACCGTGCGCGAGGTGACCTTCGACAAGGCGCCGTTCGGCAAGCGCGGCTACCACGAGGACCAGGTCGACGACTTCCTGGACCGGGTGGAGGCCGCCCTGTCCGGCCGCGTCGCGCTGTCGGTCGCCGAGGTCCGCGAGATCGCCTTCGACGCCGCCCCCCGGGTCAAGCGCGGCTACAACGAGGACCAGGTGGACGAGTTCCTCGACTCGGTGGCCGCCGAGCTGCAGGCGCGCGCGGTCGAGGACGCCCTCAAGGTCATCCCGGCCAACTCCGAGGCCCCGTACCTGCCGCTGCCGCCCGCCCCGCCCGGCACCCGCGGCTACCACCCGACCGACGTCGAGCGCCTGGCCCACCTGCTGGACCGCGCCGCGAACGAACACGGCGCCGGGCCGACCGCCGAGCAGGTGGAGGGCCTGCGCATCGGGCTGTCGGCCTACCCCGGCCAGGGCTACCACCCGGGCGCCGTGGACGCCATCAAGGACGCCTGGCTCGCCGTCTTGCGCCGCCGCTGAAGAGCTCGGCCCACTGGTGGGCCGAGCGGTGCTTGGCGGCCCGCGAGTCGCGGGTGAAGTGCCGGTGCACGAGGTCTTGGTAGCGCTGACGATCAGCCACCGGGACCAGGGCGGCGGACCTGCGGGTGATGGTGAACAGTCCACCGTCGACTGTCGGGTGTGGTCGGAACGCACGGGCGGGGACCCTGGCGACGAGGTGGAAGTCGAACCAGGGCCACCACTGGGCGGTCATCATCGTCGCCCCGCCGACGGCCGCGCGCTTGCGGGCCACCTCCCACTGGGTGAGCAGGACGGCGTGCGTCCACGCCGGTAGGCGCAAGATGTGCCGCAGCAGCGCGGTCGTCTGGTGGAACGGCAGGTTGCCCACCAGGACGTGCGGTCGCGGGAGTGGCGGGTAGCGCAGGAAGTCCGCTGTGACGACGTCCGCGGTGGTCCTGCGCCGGAGTCGCTCCGCCATCCTCGGGTCTATCTCAACCGCGGTGAGCGGGCGGTCGAGGTGCTGCAGGGGCAGGGTCAACGCGCCGTCGCCCGCACCGATCTCGACGATGGGGCCGTCGGTGGCGCGGACGCGGCTGACGATGGTCGCGATGGTGGCCGGGTCGACGAGGAAGTTCTGGCCGAGCTCGTGCCTGCCATGGGCGTGGGTGCGCAAGGGATCTCCGCGGCTTCGGCGAACGGGCGGCACGAAGCCGCCCGACGGTCAGCTGGAAGCAGCGGAACGCGGGAAACACGCCGCCGCTCAGGCGCGGCGCAACCTGATCGCCTGGATTCCCATGGCAGGCACCTTACGGCCGCCCCGGTCCCCCGGGGCAACCGCTTTTCAGCTCTCCGCGGCCTTGACCGACGCCGAGATCTGCTCGCCCGCGGCGGCCCGGCGGAGCTTGCCGGACGGGGTCTTGGGCAGCGAGCCCGGCTTCAGCACCACGACCGCCACCGGTCGCGCGTTCACGGCCTCGAACACGCGCGCCCCGATGTCCTTGCGCAGCACCTTCACCGCGGCCTCGTCCTCGGCCAGCCGGGACTCCACGACCACGGCGAAGCGCTCCCGCCGGGAGCCCGCGTCGATCCGGACCGCGACCGCGTTGCCCGCGCGCACGCCGTCCACGGTCTGCGCGGCGCGCTCGATGTCGGTCGGGTAGATGTTGCGGCCGCCGAGGATGATCACGTCCTTGCGCCTGCCGCAGATCACGATCTGGCCGTCGACGAGGTAGCCGATGTCGCCGGTGGCGAGCCAGCCGTCGGCGTCCTGGGTGGCGACGGGGCCGTTGACGGTCAGGTAGCCGGGGGTGACGGCCTCGCCGCGCAGCTGGATCTCACCGACCCGGCGCTCGCCGACGACCTCACCCGAGTCGGCCACGATCCGCGCCTCGATGCCGCGCAAGGGCTTGCCCAGCACAGCGAAAGCGCGACCGGAGTCCGCGCCCGCGGGCTCGGCGACGTTGTCCGCTTCCAGCTTCTCGGCGTCCACGTGGTCGAGGGTCAGCCCGGTGAACAGCGGCGCGAACGACACCGCGAGCGTCGCCTCGGCCATGCCGTAGGCGGGGAACACGCATTCCGCGCGCAGCCCGAACTTCGCGCCCTCGCCGGTGAACGCGCGCACCGCCTTCTCGTCGATCGGCTCGGCGCCGTTGAGCGCCAACCGCAGCGACGACAGGTCGTACTTGCCCTCTTCGTCCACTCCGGACAGTCGGCGGCCGAGCAGCGCGTAGGCGAAGTTGGGCGCGGCGGTGATGGTGCCGCCGTAGCGGGAGATCAGGTCGGCCCAGATCAGCGGACCGCCGAGGAACTCGACCGGGGTGACCTTGACCAGCTCGATGCCCGCGGTCATCGGGACGGTGAGGAAGCCGACCATGCCCATGTCGTGGAACAGCGGCAACCACGACACCATCACGTCGACCTCGACGTCGATCTCGGCGGTGTCGACCATGGCGGTGAGGTTGGAGAACAGGTTGCCGTGGGTGATCCGCACGGCCTTGGGGTCGGCGGTGGAGCCGCTGGTGAGCTGCAGCAGCGCGGGCGCGTCCTCGCCGACGGTGACGACCTCGGTGAGCGGGTCGCCGTCGGCGAGCTCGTCGAGGCGCAGGTAGCCGATGCCGTGCTCGTCGAGCAGCGGGGCCAACTGGTCGAACGGGGCGCCGAGCAGCACCAGCTTGGAGTCGATCATGTTCAGCACGCGGACGGTGTCGTGCGCCCACTCGGCCAGGTCGGTCCGCGCGGTCGGCTGGTGCAGCATGGTGACGCTGCCGCCAGCCAGCCAGACGGCCTGCACCGCGGGGGCGATGGCGACCGGCTCCGCGGCCAGCACCGCCACCGCGCCTTGCTCGCGCAAACCCCCCGCGACCAGCGCACCGGCCATCCGCAGTGCGCGTTCGTGCACCTGCGCCCAGGTGTGGCGGACGGGCTCCTTCGGCTCACCCGTGGTGATCCCCTGGTGCTCCCCCCGGGTGCGCGCGGTGTCCAGCAGCTTGTCGACGAACCGGCTCATAACGCCCAGCCTAGATCAGAGTTACTCCGCGGTATCGGCGAGTTCGAGCCATTGCTGCTCCAGGTCGTCCTTGGCCGAGACCACCGAGCGCAGCTCCGCGTCGAGTTCGAGCAGCTTGGCGGCGTCGGTCGCGGCCTCGGCGAGCGCCGCGTGCAGCTGCGCCTCCTTCTTGGCGAGGTTGTCGACCTGGCGCTCGATCTTGGCCAGCTCCTTGCGCGCGGCGCGCTGGTCGGCGGCGCTGGCCTTGACCTGCGGCGCGGCCTGCCCGGTCTGTCCGGTCTGCTTGGACTGCTTCGCCTGCTTGGCCGCTGCCGGGGCGGCGGCCAGCATCGCGGTGCGGCGGGTCAGGTACTCCTCGATGCCGCCGACCAGCTGGGTGATCTTGCCGTCGCCGAAGAGGGCGACCACCCGGTCGCAGACGCGTTCGACCAGGTAGCGGTCGTGCGAGACGACGACGATGGTGCCCGGCCAGGAGTCGAGCAGGTCCTCCAGTTGCTGGAGGGTGTCGATGTCGAGGTCGTTGGTGGGCTCGTCGAGCAGCAGGACGTTGGGCTCGGCCATCAGCAGGCGGGCCAGCTGGAGCCTGCGGCGCTCGCCACCGGAGAGGTCGCCGATGGGCGTCCACTGCTTGTTCGCCGGGAACCCGAACCGCTCGGCCAGTTGGGAGGCGGACAACTCCTGCTTGCCCAGCGTCACCCGGCGCGCGATCTCCTCGACCGCCTCCAGGACCCGTTGCTGCGGCGGCAGTTCGCGCAGTTCCTGGGTCAAGTGTGCCAATCGGACGGTCTGGCCCTGGATGCGTTTGCCCGCAAGGGGTTCACTGTCGCCCGCCAGCAACCGGAGCACGGTGGTCTTGCCGGAACCGTTGACACCGACCAGTCCGACGCGGTCACCGGGGCCGATCCGCCAGGTCTCGTCGTCGAGGATGGGCTTGTCGCCCGCGCTGATCGAGACGTCCTCGAGCTCGACCACCGTCCGGCCGAGGCGGCGCTTGGCGAACGCGAGGAGCTCGACGTTGTCGCGCGGCGGCGGGACGTCGGAGATCAGCGCCTCCGCGGCCTCGATGCGGTAGCGCGGCTTGGACGTGCGGGCCGGGGCGCCGCGGCGCAGCCAGGCCAGTTCCTTGCGAGCCAGGTTGCGCCGCTTCTCCTCCAGCGTGTCGGCCAGCCGCGCGCGCTCGGCCCTGGCGTAGATCCAGTCGGCGTACCCGCCCTCGTACTGCTCGACCTGGCCGCCGACGACCTCCCAGGTGCGGGTGCAGACGGTGTCGAGGAACCAGCGGTCGTGCGTGACGACCACCAGCGCGCTGCCGCGGGCGAGCAGGTGATCGGCCAGCCAGCGCACCCCCTCGACGTCGAGGTGGTTGGTCGGCTCGTCGAGCACCACCAGGTCCAGCTCGCGCACCAGCGCCGCGGCCAGCGCGACCCGGCGCCGCTCGCCACCGGACATGGTGTCGACCGGGCTGTCCAACCCGAGGGTGGTGATCTCCAGTCCCTCCAGGATCGACCGCGCCCGCGCGTCGGCCGCCCACTGGTGGTCCTCGGTGATCCCCAGCGGGTCGAGCACCGCGTTGCGCACAGTGGACCCCTTGGCCAGCTCGGTGCGCTGCGTCACCACCGCCATCCGCAGGTCCCTGGCCCGGCTCACCCGGCCCTCGTCGACGGGCTCCAGTCCAGCCAGGACCTCCAGCAGCGTCGTCTTCCCGCCACCGTTGAGCCCGACGACGCCGATGCGGTCACCGCTCGCGACACCCAGGGAGACCCCGTCGAGCAGCGGCCGCACGCCGAAGCTCTTGCTCACGTTCTCCAGGTTGACCAGGTTGGTCATCTAGCCCCGCACTCCCACCGCTCGCCCCGACTCCACCGGGGGTCAGCGTATCCACCGCGCTCGCGGGCCTCGCGGGTGCTGGCCGTCACTTTCCCAGTTTTACCGAATATCGAGCGCATTCAGTCGACGACCCGGGGTGAGCGGTCCTGTTTGTGCGCAACCGTTCGGACACGCTCCGTGTGATTCTTTTGACGTGGTAACAAAATTCGACTAATTACGACATAGGAGTTCGTCTGGAGGTCAAATGTCGTACGTGCGCCGGTGGGCGCGGTTCCCGGTCGCCCTGGCCGCCGCGGGACTGCTGCTCGCCGCCTGTTCCAGCGAGCGATCCTCGCCGGACGGGACAACGGCAGCCCGCCTGGGCCGCCAGATCGAGATCCGCTCCAGTGGCAGCCCCACCCTCGCCACGCTCTGGTTGGACAGCGTGGTGGCGGTCGACTGCACCGAGCCGGGCAGCCTCCCGCCCAACAACGGGCACTACCTGGCCGCCACGATCGTGCTGCAGACCTCGGAGCAGTACCAACCGGACTCCGGCTGGTGGATGAGCGCGGGCGACTTCGCCACAGAGGACAAGGACGGCAAGGCCACCGGCAAGGGCGTGGTGACCTCCTGCCTCCCCGAACACCGCTACCTCCCCGACGACTTCTACCTGTCGGACTCGGGCTACTACGGCGTCGTCCTGATCGACTCCTCCAGCGTGCACGGGACCTTGACGTACAAACCCCACAACCTCCCCAACGACGTCACCGGATGGCACTGGGACTACTGAGCCCGCTCCGGTGCACCACTGGCCCCATCCGGTCACCGGGCCCTGCTCAGCCACTCGCCGGTCCGGTGCCTTGGTCAACTGACGAGCTGCCTCGCCCGGTCCCTGTGGCGCTTGCCCCCTGCGCGTCAACGGGCGGGGTCCACCGCTCTCAGCACCCGCGAGCCGGTGCGCCCTGGCCAGTCGTTCGGACTCGCGAGCTCCACCTCAGCGCCTGGCCTCGCCACTGCCCCCCAGCGGTCGCGCCAGCCACTGCAGGCCCCCCGAGCCACCCATCGCCCGCTTCGCCGCCCTCCGCGCCAACCAGACCCCACGCTTGATCGCTGCCCGCGGCCTCCCCTCGCCCGCCCACGCGATCGCCCCAGCCCCCGGCCACTCCCCCGCGCTTCCCACTGCGCCCCGCCGACTCCCGCCTCTCCGCCTTCTTACGCCCCCAACGCCGCCCAGCCCTCTACCTCCGCCCCACCCCCCGCACCCCTCTTACGCGCGCACGCCCGCGACGAGATGGTCCCGGCCCCCACCCTCTCCGGGGGGCGACCCCGGTGCCAGTCTATCGGGTCCGGGGGCGCGGGAAGGGGGGAGCGAAGAGCTGTGGATGGGCGAGGGGGTTGTGGACAAGTTCGACCTGGGAATTGCCGGATGGGCGGGGGAAGTTCACTCGACAGTGGGGGTGAGCAGGGGATTCCTGGTGGCCTGCCGGGTCCCCGTAGGCTGGTTGGGTGCTCGCTGTCGTGCCTGCCCCGGTGACTGTCCGGGTGCCGTCGAAGGTCAACCTGCACCTTGCCGTCGGGGATCTCCGGCCGGACGGGTACCACGACCTCGCCACCGTCTTCCAGGCGTTGTCGCTGACCGACGAGGTCACCGTCGCCATCGCCGATGAGCCGGGGGTGGAGGTGCACGGCGAGGGCGCGGACTCGGTCCCGACCGGCGCCAGCAACCTGGCGTGGCGGGCGGTGCAGGAACTGGCCAGGCACGTCGGCCGGGATGTGGACGAGCCGAAGGTGCGCATCGTCATCCGCAAGGGCATCCCGGTGTCCGGCGGCATGGCGGGCGGCAGCGCCGACGCCGCCGCGACGCTCGTTGGGCTCGCCGCCCTCTGGCGACTGGAGATCGGCCGCGACGAACTCGCCAAGGTCGCCGCCCGCCTCGGCAGCGACGTCCCCTTCGTCCTGCACGGCGGCACCGCCCTCGGCACCGGTCGCGGCGAGCAGTTGGTACCCGTGCTCACCCGGCACACCTACCACTGGGTCCTGGCCTTCGACCGCCGCGGCCTATCCACGCCCAAGGTCTACGGCGAACTCGACAGGCTGCGCGCGGAAGGAGACCCGCCGCGCATCGGTGGAGTTGAGCCTGTCTTGGAAG
Source organism: Actinokineospora diospyrosa (assembly GCF_024171925.1). Lineage (GTDB taxonomy): Bacteria > Actinomycetota > Actinomycetes > Mycobacteriales > Pseudonocardiaceae > Actinokineospora > Actinokineospora diospyrosa. The sequence goes on from NZ_JAMTCO010000010.1 coordinate 104,208, forward strand.
CCCTTGCTACCGGCGACCCACGGCAATTGGCTCTCCTGTTGGGAAATGACCTCCAGGCGGCATCCGTCTCACTGCGCCCCGGCCTCCGCCGAACCCTGCGCGCCGGCGTCAACGCTGGTGCGCTCGCAGGCACGGTTTCCGGCTCTGGCCCTACCTGCGCCTTCCTATGCGAAGACGCCGACGCGGCCCTCCGAGTAGCCGCCGAACTCTCCGGCGCAGGCGTCTGCCGCACAGTCCGCGTCGCCCACGGCCCAGTCCCCGGCGCCCGAGTAGCCCCCACCGAGGACCCTTCGCGCCCCATCCCCCCCGAAGCCCACGCCTAACCCCCTCTTACCCCGCCCCACCCCCGCACCCCTCTTACGCGCGCACGCCCGCGACGAGATGGTCCCGGCCCCCACCCTCTCCGGGGGGCGACCCCGGTGCCAGTCTATCGGGTCTGGGGGCGCGGGAAGGGGGGAGCGGAAAGCTGTGGACGGGCGAGGGGGTTGTGGATAAGTCCGACCTGGGAATTGCCGGATGGGCGCGGGAAGTTCACCCGGCTGGGGGCGTTGACCAGGGCAGACGAGGGAGTCAGGAACCGGCGGGGGAAGTGGGCTGGACGCCCCAGGGCGAAGACAAGGCGACCCCAAGGACCAGCAGCGCCAACAGCGCCAACAGCGCCAACAGCGCCAACAGCGCCAACAGCGCCAACAGCGCCAACAGCGCCAACAGCGCCAACAGCGCCAACAGCGAAGAGTGCGCAGAGCCGCCGCAGAAGGCAAGTGGCAGCAAAAACGGGATCGCCCAGCCAGGAGGAGGCTGGGCGATCCCGTGAGCAGTGACTAGGCGGCGATGGAGCGGGCCAGGCCCACCTGCGGGCGGACGACGCCGCCGCGTTCGGTGATCCAGCCGAGGGCCTGGTCGGCGCGCAGGCCGTTGAGGCCGAGCAGGAAGCGGGCGACGGGGGTCTCGCCGACGCGGGTGAGGCCGCCGCCGATCACGGAGATGTTGGTGCTGAAGCGGGCCGTGGCCTCCGGCAGCAGGGCGCCGACGGCGGCGAAGCCGATGAGGATGACCTCGGCCACCCGGTCGTACCCGGCCGAGGCGCCCTTGGCGACGTCGATCGAGGGCAGCAGGGACTGGGCGACCTGGCTGGTCGAGTCCTGCACCAGCGACAGCAGGTTGCCGCTCTCGGCGACCCGGCCGTCCGCCAGGATGGCGACGTCGTCGGCGATGCGGCGGACCACGCCCGCGTCGCTGGTGACGACCAGGACCGTCGCGCCGAGCTCGGCGCGGGCGCGGTCGAGCACGGTCAGCACACCGGCGGCCGCGTCGGCCTCCAGCGACTTGGTCGGGTCGTCGGCCAGCAGCAGGCCGGGGTCGCCGACCAGGGCGCGGGCGACCTCCACGCGGGCGCGCTGACCGGGGGAGAGCGTGTCGGGGTAGCGGGCGGCCTTGTCGGTGAGGCCGATCAGGTCGAGGAGCTTGCCGACCTTCTCGCGCCGCTGCGGGCCGTCGACGCCCGCCTGCTCGAGGGGGAGCGCGATGTTGCCCGCCGCGGTGCGCTGCGGCAGCAGGTCGCCCTGGGTGACGACGCCGATGCGGCGGCGGGCGGCGCGGAGTCTGCGTGGATCGAGGGCGGCGGTGTTGAAGCCGTCGACCCTGATCACGCCGCTGTCCGGGCGTTCCTGCAGGGCGACGAGGCGGGCGAGGGTGGACTTGCCGGAACCGGAGGGCCCCACCACACCGGTGATGGTGCCGGTGGGCACATCGAGGGTGACGTCTTCGAGGGCGACGACGGGGCCGGTGTTGCCCCAGAACGACTTGCTGAGGTTCTCGACGGTGATCACGGTGCTACTCCAAGCGGGACGCGACGGCACACCAGAAGTCCGCAATGGACAGTCCGGTGCCAGTACAGAGGGGTGACGAAAGACGTGCTGCTACGCGGTAATCAGCGGGTTGCGCACATCGGTCGACACGCCGTCACGGAACGCCTGCACTGGTCGATGACCCGGCGTGTGGTGAGGATCGGCATCCGTTTCTCACTCCTCCATCGCTCCTGGCGGTAGCACCTGCCCGCGGTGGGTGGTTGCTGCGGCGTCATCGAGCCAGGTCTCTCGGCCGCTCAGGATGGAATGCCCACAGAGTAGACCTGACCAGGACCGCCAAACGCAAGCGCGTGAGGTCAAGATGAGGTCCCAGGTTCGATACATCACACCTGGGGAGTAATCGATGCCGGGTCGCGCTACTGCAGCTGAGTGAACGCTTGGGCTATCCGGACGAAGTCGCCTACCGACAACTGCTCGCCCCTCAGGACCGGGTCGACCCCGGCCGCGACGAGCACCGCCTCGGCCGCCGACGGCGAACCGGCCCAATCGGACAGTGCGGCGCGCAAGGTCTTTCGCCTTTGGGCGAAGGCCGCGTCGACGGCGGCGAACACCGCGGCCCGGTCGATGCCGTCCGGACTTGGCCGCCGGGTGAGAAAAACCAACGCGGAGTCCACGTTGGGTACTGGCCAGAACACCGCCCTGGGCACGGTCGCGACGCGGCGCGCCTCGGCGTACCAAGCGATCTTGACGCTCGGCACCCCGTAGACCTTGCTGCCCGGCGGGGCCGCCATCCGGTCGGCGACCTCCGCCTGCACCATCACCAGCACGGTGCGCAGGCTCGGCAGTTCCGCGAGCAGGTGCAGCACCACCGGCACGGCCACGTTGTAGGGCAGGTTCGCCACCAGCGCGGTCGGTCGCGCGCCGATCTGCGCGCCGGTCACCCGCATCGCGTCGCCGAGCACCACGCGCAACCGGTCGGCGAACCCGGGCGCGCGCTCGGCGACCGTCCCAGGTAGACGGGCGGCCAGCACCGGATCGATCTCGACGGCGACGACCGAGGCGCACTCGGGCAGCAGGGCCAGGGTGAGCGAGCCGAGCCCCGGCCCGACCTCGAGCACCACGTCGTCGGCGGTGAGTCCAGCAGTGGTCGCGATGCGGCGAACGGTGTTGGGGTCGTGCACGAAGTTCTGGCCGAGTTTCTTGGTCGGCCGCACACCGAGTTCGGCGGCGAGCCTGCGCACGTCCACCGGGCTGAGCAACGCCGAACCGGTCATTGTCGCAATGCTACTCGGGTAGTCCGAGCCGCTCGTTTCCGACCCATTTCCAGAAATGGCAAAGGCCCTCCGAAGAGGGCCTTTGCCGACGATTTCGAGATCAGGTGGGCAGGCCGAGCTTGCGGGCGCAAGCGGGCCAGGCGCTGTATCCGCCGCGCGCGTCGCGGACCTTGGTGGCGATCGCGATCTGCTGCTCGCGGGTGGCCTGGTGCGGGTAGGCGGCGTACGCGCCACCCCCGTTGGAGTCCCAGGTGCGCTTGTCGAACTGCAGGCCGCCGTAGTAGCCGTTGCCGGTGTTGATGGCCCAGTTGCCGGTGGCCTCGCACTGCGCGAGCTTGTCCCAGGCCGCGCCGTCGGAGATGACCGGCTGCGGCGGCTTCTTGGTGCCGACCTTGACGATCTTCGGCTTGGGCTCGGTCAGCGCCTTGGAGCCGATCTCCTCGCGCTTGACGACCTTGCCGTTCTTCTCGGTGATCCGGTAGGTGACCATGCGCTCGCCGGGGGCGCCCGGCTCGACGACGGTCTCCTTGCCCTTGTCCAGCTCGGGGTCGTCGACCTTCTGCACCGGGGCGGGCACCGGCTCGGCCTGGTTGATCACGGTGACGCCGGTGCGGCTGATCCGGATCTCGGCGCCGGGGGTCAGCTTGAGGTCGGCGCCGGGCGCGATGGCGTCCTGCGGGCCGAGGGACAGGCCGCGCTCGCTGAGCAGCTCCCCGACGGTCACCGCGGTCGTGCGGACCGGGGAGGGGGCGTTGCCGCCGTCGTAGAGGGTGACGTCCTTGGCGGTCTTGATCTCGACCGCGATGCCGTCGAGCGGGACGGCCGCGTCGCCGCCGACGGAGACCCAGGACCCGGCGACCGGGGCGTTGGCCTGGCGCAGCGCCTCGCCGACGGTGGTGGCGCGGACCCAGACCTCGCGCTGCTCGCCGTCGACGGTCAGCTGCAGTTGGCGGCCGCGCTGGAGCACGATCTTGCCGTCGTCGCCGATCTCGGCGTTGGGCGAGGGGCTCAGCGAGTCGTGCGCGCCGACGGAGATGCCCTCCTCGGCGAGCACCTCCCCGACGGTGTCGGAGTAGGTGTTGATCTGCTTGGTCTGGCCGTCGACCTCGACGGTGACCGTGTTGTTCATCGCGATGGCCGCGCCGCCGCCACCGATCAGGGTGACCAGCACGGCCGCGATGGTGGCCTTGAGGAAGGTGCCCTTCCAGCGCTTGACCGCGGCCATGAGGCCGGGCGCCGGGGCGTCGGCGTCCCCGACCTTGAGCGGCTGGGGCGCGGCGGAGAGCTCGTCCGGGATGACCGGCAGGACGGTGGTCTCGGCGTTGATGAGCCGGATGAGTTCGTCGACGTCGACACCGGCGGTCGCCATGATCTCGTCGGCCTGCGGGCCGAGGGCGTGGCGGACGTCGTGGTCGGTGATGCTCAGCGAGGACGAGTAACCCTCGTCGAACTCGCGGTTTATGTCGAGGAAGCCGACGGAGGCGAAGCCGGAGAATTCTGGCGCAGACTGACCATCGGGGAAGCTGGGGAGACTCGGGAACTCCGACTGCCACGCGGTGAAGTCGTCATCCTGCGTGGCCGTGCTGACCGCCGTGACCGGGGTGAACCAGTCGGTGTCGGCGGAGAAGCTGTCGTGCCCGGGGCGGTCGGAACCGCCGGTCTGTTTACCGCTCACAGGGTCGTTTCCTCCAGAGGGCACCAGCTCCGGCCGCGCTCCGCAGCGGATGTCGGTCTCGTCTGGCCACCGACGTCCACTCCCTCGCGTGCTCGGCCGCTCTCGCGCCTCGTGTGTGTCCGACGACCCGCAACCAGCCAACCCCGACGGTCAGCACTGCTGCTCAGACTGGCTCCGGGCCGACTCGGGGCTGGTGCCCCTAGTCGTACGGTCACGGGACAGTAACGAGGACCGGGGGGTTGCGCAAACACATCCAGCGATCTCGTGAGTCCCATCACACCCCCGGCGGCGTTGCGCCATCCCCCGATCATCGCAATCCTTCACCGTTCGCAAGGTCCGATGTCACGGTCCGCAACCGGAACACGCGATCCGCGGTCTCGGACACCGCGCGCGCCAGCTCGGCGACATCGTCCCCGCGCAGTGTCGCGAGGTCTCTGAGGGTGTACGCCGCGCAGTAGGGCTCATTGGGCCTACCGCGGAACGGGTGGGGGGTCAGGAAGGGCGCGTCCGTCTCGATCAGCATCTGCTCGACGGGCACGAACGCGGCCGCTTCGCGTAGCGGGGCGGCGTTGCGGAAGGTGACCGGACCGGCGAACGACAGTACAAACCCGCGGTCTACGCATGCTTTGGCGAACTCGAGGTCACCGGAGAAGCAGTGGAACACGACCTGCTCCGGTGCGCCCTCTTCCGTAAGGACCTTGAGGATGTCCGCGTGCGCGTCCCGGTCGTGGATCATCAGCGGCTTACCGACGCGCTTAGCGAGATCGATGTGCCAGCGGAACGCCTCGTGTTGAGCCTCTGGCGGGCTGTAGTCCCAGTAGTAGTCCAGCCCTGTTTCCCCTACCGCGACTACCCGGGGCTGTTGAGCCAACCGCTCGATCTCAACCTTGTCGGCGTCAGAGAACTCCGCCGTGCGGGTCGGGTGGATGGCGACAGCGGCGTAGACGCGGTTATCCCAAGTGGACGCCTCTACTGCCCACCGCGCGGAGGCAAGGTCATCAGCAACGGTGATGACGCGATCGATGCCGGCGCTCTCGGCGCGGTCGAGCATTGCGGACACATCGGCGGCATCCTTTGCGCCGCAAGCGTCCAGGTGGGTGTGGGCGTCGACCACCGGTGCCGGAAGGGACTCCGGCACCGGTGGTCGCTCACCCTTGCGCGGTGTCACGCGATCGGCGCCCACTCGGGACCGGTCTCACCGAGCTTCGGGTCGAGCTTGGTGAACAGCGGCTCCGGCTTCTCCAGCGGCTTGCCGACCTCGATGTCCACCGACTCCCAACTGGCCTGCTCGCCCGCGTAGTCACCGGTGAGCACCGGGTAGCTGATCGACGGGTCGTCGAGGTCGTCGACCTGGCGGATCTCCGGCTGGGCGGCCCACACGCCCTTGCCGCCGAGCAGCTCGTGCACCTTCTGCGCGGAGTGCGGCAGGAACGGGGTGAGCAGCGTGTTGGCGTCGGAGACGACCTGCAGCGCGGTGTGCAGGATGGTGTCGCGCCGCGCCGGGTCGTCCTTGCGCTTCCACGGCTCCTCGTCGGACAGGTACTTGTTCGCCGCGCCGACGACGCGCATCGCCTCGGACACCGCCGCCTTGAACCGCGACCGGCGCAGGTTGTCGCCCACGCTGGTGAACGCGGCCTTGGCCAGCGCCTTGAGCTCGGCGTCGGCCGCGGTCGGCGCGGTCGGGGCGGGCACGGCGCCGACGTTCTTGTGCGCCATCGAGACCGACCGGTTGACCAGGTTGCCCCACTCGTTGGCCAGCTCGAAGTTGGTGCGGCGGACGAACTCGTCCCAGGTGAAGTCGGTGTCCTGGTTCTCCGGACCGGCGGCGGAGATGAAGTACCGCAGCGCGTCGGGGCCGAACTCCTTGAGGAAGTCGCCGACGTAGATGACGGTGCCGCGCGAGGTGGAGAACTTGGAGCCGCTCATGGTCAGGAACTCGCTGGAGACGACCTCGGTCGGCAGGTTCAGCGTGTCGAACCGGCCGGGGGTGCCGCCCTTGTCGCCCGCGCCGTTCTGCCCGAGCAGCAGCGACGGCCAGATCAGCGAGTGGAAGACGATGTTGTCCTTGCCCATGAAGTAGTACGCCTGGGCCGGGTCGGTCCAGAACTCCTTCCAGGCATCCGCGTCACCGGTGCGCCGGGCCCACTCGACGCTGGCCGACAGGTAGCCGATGACCGCGTCGAACCAGACGTAGAACCGCTTCATCGGGGCGTCGCGCCAGCCGTCGAGCGGGACCGGGATGCCCCAGTCCAGGTCGCGGGTGATCGGCCGCGGCCGCAGGTCCTCGATCAGGTTCTGGCTGAACTTGAGCACGTTCGGGCGCCACTCGGTGCGGGTGGACAGCCAGGAGCCCAGCGACTCGGTGAACGAGGGCAGGTCCAGGAACAGGTGCTCGGTCTCGATGAACTTCGGGACCTCGCCGTTGATCCGCGACCGCGGGTTCTTCAGGTCGACCGGGTCGAGCTGGTTGCCGCAGTTGTCGCACTGGTCGCCGCGCGCGCCGTCGTAACCGCAGATCGGGCAGGTGCCCTCGATGTAGCGGTCGGGCAGCGTGCGACCGGTGGACGGGCTAATAGCGCCCATCTGGGTCTTGGACTGCACGTAGCCGTTGCGCCATAGAGCGAGGAAGAGGTCCTGCACGACCTGGTAGTGGTTGCCGGTCGTTGTGCGGGTGAAGAGGTCGTAGGACAGGCCAAGACCCTGTAGGTCCTCGGCGATGACCCGGTTGTACTTGTCGACCAGTTGACGGGTGGTCAGCCCCTCTTTCTCGGCTTGGACGAGGATCGGGGTGCCGTGCTCGTCGGTGCCGCTGACCATGAGCACACGGTGGCCGGACATGCGCATGTAGCGGGAGAAAACGTCCGAAGGGACACCGAATCCGGACACGTGACCGATATGGCGGGGGCCGTTGGCGTAAGGCCAGGCCACCGCGGTCAACACGGGGGCGCTCATGGGCCACTAGCCTACGGAGCCGCTACTCACCAGAGCCATCGGGCTACATGGGCAGGCGTTGTCCGGTGGGTCTGGTGCGTGGGATCGGTGATCCGCGTGGTTCCTGGGCGCGCGGACGGGAAGCCGCACGTACCGGGTTGTACTTGGGCTTTCCGGCCGTGCGGCCGGGGGCCGCGCGGGCGCGGATAGCGCGTGCCGGACCCGCCGGACAGCGCCTAACCTGGGGCATGTTCAGGGTGTCTAGGAGGCGGTGTGTCGGCCACGCGGATGTTGGTGCTCGGCGTGGTTTTCTGGGCGGGCAAGGCGCACGGGTACCAGATCCGGGCGGAGCTGCAGAGCTGGCGGGCCGACAGTTGGGCGCGGATCAAGCCGGGGTCGCTCTACCACGCGCTGCGCAAGGCGGTGGCCGACGAACTGCTGGTCGACACCCCCGAGCCGGGCGACGGCGGCCCTGAGCGGACCGCCTACAGCATCACCGCGGCGGGCCGGGCGGAGCTGGATCGGCTGGTCACGGCCGGATTGTCGGTTCCGGGTGACCCGTGGATGCTCAACGCGGCCATCGCCATGCTGCCGACGCTGAGCCGCGCGGACGCGGTCGCCCACCTGAGCGCGCGGATCGAGGCGCTCGAAGTGGCGCGCTCGGAGATGGAGGGCTGGCGCGGCGGTGCCGACCCGATCAAGCCGGAGCACGTCGCCGAGCAAGCCGAACTGTGGTTGGCCCAGCTCAACGCGGACCTGGTGTGGTCGCGCGGGCTGGTGGCGCGGCTGCTCGACGGCGCCTACTCGATGTCCGAGCACGGCGAGCCACCCAGTATTCAAGTTTGACTAGACCCGCCAGGGCGGCGCATCCTGCACACCTAGGTAGTCAAACTTGACTAGAGGGGTGCGCGATGATCGAGGCACACGGCCTCGCCCGGGGTTTCCGGGCCAGGGGCAAGACCGTCGAGGCGGTGCGCGGGGTCGACCTGGACGTGGCGGCCGGGGAGCTCGTCGGGTTCCTCGGCCCCAACGGCGCGGGCAAGACGACGACGCTGCGGATGCTGACCACGCTGCTGCGGCCGACCGCGGGCCGGGCGGTGGTCGCGGGCAAGGACCTGGCGACCGACCCGGTCGGCGTGCGGCGGCGGATCGGCTACGTCGCCCAGGGCGGCGGCACGATCCCGGATTCGCGGGTGCTGGAGGACCTGGTCATGCAGGGCAGGCTGCACGGTCTGGGCAAGCGGGAGGCGATCTCGCGGGCTCGGTCGGTCGCCGACCGGCTCGACCTGGCCGACCTGGTGGAACGGCCCGTCAAGTCGCTCTCCGGTGGACAGCGGCGCAGGCTCGACATCGCGCTCGGCCTGGTCCACCAGCCGGTCCTGGTGTTCCTGGACGAGCCGACGGCGGCGCTCGATCCGCGCAGCCGGGCGAACGTGTGGGAACACATCCGGGCACTGCGGGCCGACCTCGGCACTACGGTCTTCCTCACGACTCACTACCTCGATGAGGCTGACGCGCTTTGTGACCGAGTCTTGGTCATCGACAACGGCACGATTATCGCGACCGGCTCCCCTGCCGAGCTCAAGGCGAACGTATCGGGCGACCTTGTCGCTGTTGGTGTGCCGGAGCTGGCTTTGGTTCGTACTGCCGAGATCGCCGCACGGATCGCGGGCCAGGATGCCGTCTTGGCGGAAGGCAACACGGTCGAGTTCCGGGTACCTCGGGGTGATCTAGCGCTACCCGAGCTGCTGCGCGCTCTAGATGCGGCCAGCATTGGGACCAACTCGCTGCGGGTACACCAACCGACGCTCGACGACGTTTTCCTGACGCTCACCGGTAGGACCATCCGCGACGCTGAGGAGGCTCACGTTGCTGCGTGACACCTGGCTTGTGTTCACCCAAGCGATGAGGCTGTCCCTGCGAAACCCGGCGTGGACGGTGATCGGGCTGATGCAGCCGGTCATGTACCTGTTCTTCTTCGGTCCCCTCTTAGAGCGGATGACCGAGAACACTCCGGGGTTCCCGCAAGGCACCTCGTGGCAGATCCTTACGCCCGCGCTGATCGTGCAGCTCGCTCTGTTCGGGGCGTCCTTCGTCGGGTTCGGCTTGCTCGCCGAATTGCGGATGGGGGTGGTCGAGCGGATGCAGGTCACTCCGGCCAGTCGAATCTCCTTGCTGCTGGGTCGAATCCTGCGGGACGCGGTGCAGACGCTCGCTCAGGCTGCCCTGATCCTGATTCTTGCTTTCACCGTCTTCGACCTGCGCGCCTCAGCGGGGGCGGTGGCACTGACACTCGTGATGGTGGCGTGCTTGGGTCTGACGCTGTCCTCGTGCTCTTACGCCTTGGCACTCACCTTGCGCAGCGAGGAAGCGTTCCCCGCAGTCCTCAACACCGTGCTGATGCCCATCTTGTTGCTGTCGGGCATCCTCGTCCCGATCACCCAGGGGCTGGCTCCGGACTGGCTCTACACGCTGTCGCGGTGGAATCCGTTCGCACACGTTGTTGATGCCGAACGCGCATCCTTCCGCGGCGAGTTCACCACGGACGCGCTGCTTACCGGGTCGATCGTGCTGTTCGCGATGACCGCGCTAAGCATCTTCTGGGGTGTGCGGACGTTTCAGCGTGAGAGCGCTTAGTCCAGCTCTGTCCGCATTAGATAGACGTTGTAGGGCTGCCAGAGCGACATCGTGAAGTAGATGGCCGGGCCGTGCGCCGATGCTGGGTGGAAGTAGCCGCCATAGAGGCCGGGGTAGTCCCTACCCGTAACGATCACCTGGGGTTCGCTCCACGGTCCGGTCAGCGTCTTGGCGCTGCGCAGAACAAGAGCGCTTAGGGCTTCGTCGAGGTGGATGGCCAGCCAGCGGCTGAGGTGCGTTGAGTAGATCACCGACAGCTCGGCGACATTGCCCCGCATCACTGGTACCGCGCGGAACTCGTCACGCGGGTACCAGCCGTATCCGTTCCAGTAGTCGTAGGCCCTGGTGTCTAGAACATCGTCCCTGGTGACCCGGGCAAGGCTGGCGCTCCCCCACCGACCATTGGGTGTACCTAAGAGGTAGAGGTAGTCCTCGCCAAGCGCGAAGGCGCCCATCTGGAAGGGGTGGTCTCGCTCAGCGCGATTGATCCACCGCGCGCCCATGGGCTTGTCCCACGTCTCGCCGGCGTCGGTGGAGACAGCGATACCGCTGTAGTTGGTGGTCCACCGGCCCTTAGAACCCCACGCCCGCACGGACATGTAGTGCAGGTAATGCGTTTCACCGATGGCCGTGCCGGAGCACGGGATAACTGTCTCCTCGTCTACGCGGGGGTCGCGGTCAAGGACCTGTCGCGCGCGGCCGTCGGGGTGGGCGAGGACGGTTTCAAAGCGGAGCCCGTTGTCCAGATCGCGGTCGGTGGAGATGGCGAGGAAGTTGCACCGCCAGTCGCTCTCGCGCGGGCCCGCGCCGTCACCGCACCAGCCCTCGCCGTAGGTATCACCGAACACCACGAACGTCCGCCCCGCGGCGTCGTCCCACATGATCCCCAGATCGGTGCCGTGCACCCCGAAGCGCGGCGCGGTGTCGTTCGCCGAATCGAGCCCGGTCACCTTGCCGATCAGGGTTGTGTTCAAGCTCGACTCACCGCCGCGTCATAGAGGGTCTTCTTGCTCACCCCCGTCGCGGCGGAGACCTCGGCAGCCGCGTCCTTGAGCCTCGTGCCCTCGGCCGCGAGCGCCCTGACCCGCTCAACCAGGGTGTCCAGATCCAGTGTGCGGGGCTCGGCGCCCGCCAGCACGACAGTGATCTCCCCGCGCACGCCCGCGCGCGCCCATTCGGCCAACTCGGCGAGTGTCCCGCGCTTGACCTCTTCGTAGGACTTGGTCAGCTCCCGGCACACCGCCGCCCGCCGGTCCCCGCCGAGCACCTCGACGGCCTCCGCGAGCAAGTCGTCGATGCGGTGCGGCGCTTCGAAGAACACGGTCGTCCTGGGTTCGTCGGCGTACGCGGCCAACCACTTCCGCCGCTCCCCCGACTTCCGCGGCGCGAACCCCTCGAAGCAGAACCTGTCACAAGGAAGCCCAGACAACGCCAAAGCGGTCGTCACCGCCGAAGGACCCGGCAAGCAGGTGATAGGCAAATCAGCCTCTACGCAAGCAGCGACCATCCGGTACCCCGGGTCGGAAACACTGGGCATCCCGGCATCGGTGATCAGCAGTACCGTCTGCCCGTCCTGAATAGCCTCTACAAGCCCTGGCGCCCGGTTCGCCTCGACCGCGTCGTAGAAGCTCACCACACGCCCGGTCAGCGTTACGCCAAGAGCCGCCGCAAGCGCCCGCGCCCGCCGCGTGTCTTCAGCGGCGATGACATCCGCGGTCCCCAACGCCTCTACCAACCGCGTCGACGCGTCCCCGATCTCGCCGAGCGGAGTAGCCGCCAACACCAACTTCCCGCTCACTGCTCCGCGCCGATCGGGAGAACCCGGGAGTCACGTAGGTACAGGAACACGGGCACCCGCCACCGGGCCCGCTTGGCCGCGTGCCGGTCCAGGAAAGAGCCGCTGTGCTCGACCTTGCCCGTGGTGAAGTGCAGCATCCCGCGCTTGCGGTGGATGAGGTCGACCCACCGGTAGGTGGTCCGGAAGCCGTTGTTGTCCTCCACGCAGAACTCGTCGGAGACCGACAGCCTGCGCGACCGGAGAATGGCCACCGCGAGGGTCCCCTGGACGACCGCCGCGGCGAACAGCGAACCGCGGGCGGACCCGCTGATCAACAACAGCAGCCCCGCCACCAGGAGCGCAGCGGCCAGACCCGTCGCCAGGAGGATCTCCCAGCGCGGGCGGTAGGTAGTGGGCACGCGTGCAGGGTACCGACCGGTCAGGGCGGGGTCAGGGCGCCGCGACCGCCGCCAACGACGTGATCACCTCGGCCGACGCCTCGGCGGGGAGGGCGACCGCGGTGATCCGGTCCCAGGCGAGCCGGTGGGTGCGCACGGCGGCCTCGTCGTCGAGGAACAGGGTGCGCGAGCGGTGGTCGGTGTAGGCCAGCGAGCGGTCGGTGTCGAAGTCCATCAGCACGAACGGGCCCTCCAGCCCGGGGTGCGCGCCCGCCGCCAGCGGCACCACCCGCACCAGGACGTGCGGCTTGCGGATGGCCTCGGCGAGGTGGCGCAACTGGGCCGAGGCGATGGCGGGACCGCCGACCGGGATGCGCAGCGCGGCCTCGCCGATGAGGGCGTGCAGGGTCGGCGGGTGCTCGCGGCTGAGGATGCCCTGCCTGGCCAACCGCGCGGCCACCTTGACGTCCAGCTCGGCCTCGGGCGGGGGCTCGGACGCGGTGTCGCGGATGGCGGCCCTGGCGTAGTCCGCGGTCTGCAGCAGGCCGGGGACCAGGTCGCCGTGGTAGGCCCGCAGCGCGACCGCCTTGGACTCCCAGTCGATCAGGGTCTGCCACTGCTCGGGCAGGCCGCGGCCGTGCACCTGCAGCCAGCCGGGCTCAGCCGCCCGGCGGACCTGGTCGAGGATCTCGGCCTGGCGCGGCTCGGGCACCCGGTAGAGCCCGAGCATGGCCTGTACGTCGCCCAGGCGCAGCCCGCTCGTGCCGGTCTCCACCCGGCTGACCTTCGCCTGCGACAACCCGAGCCGCTGGCCCACCTCGCCGGTGGTGAGCCCAGCCTGCTTGCGCAGCCTGCGCAGCTCACCAGCGACCTGTCGCGACCTGATGGTCGGCCGTCCAGGAGGCACCGTGTACCCCGTCCGTCACGCCAGCGTCCCCGTACGACAACGGCTGATGATCCTCTTGTACCCCGCCTGAACTGGGCGAACAACTACACGATCAGCTGATCCGCGGATCACGCGGCGACACCGGGGTGACCCGTTCGAGGAACTTCCGACGCGGATCGCACACCGGGGCGCCTACGATCTCCCCCCGTGAGCGCCCTGGTTGCCGACGACGAGGCCAGCCGGACATCGTCACCCGAAAAGGTGACCCCGGCCGCCGACCCCATCGAGGTCACGCGCGCGCGGCTGCTGGGCACCCCCATGCCCGCCGACCGCCTGCGCGGTTGGCTGGTGACGGCCTTCGTGGGGCTGCTGGCGGGCATCGTCCGCTTCCAGAACCTCGGGTGGCCCACCGACCAGGGCACGCCGGTGTTCGACGAGAAGCACTACGTGCCGCAGGCGTGGCAGATGCTGCGCAACGGCGGCGTCGAGGACAACCCCGGCTACGAGCTGACCGTGCACCCCCCGTTCGGGAAAACGCTCATCTCGATCGGGGAGTACATCTTCGGCTACAACGGCTGGGGCTGGCGGTTCACCGCCGCGCTCGCCGGCGTGCTGATGGTCGTCCTCGTCGTGCGGATCGCGCGCAGGCTGACCAGGTCGTCGCTGCTCGGCGGGGTGGCGGGCATCCTGCTCATCGCCGACGGGGTGTCGCACCTGCAGTCGCGGATGGGCATGCTCGACATCTTCCTGGCGTTCTTCGTGCTCGCAGCGTTCGGCTGCCTCCTGCTCGACCGGGACCTGGTGCGCAACCGGCTGGCGGTCGCGGTCGAGGGCGGTTGGGCCACCGAGTCGCCGTTCGGACCGCGACTCGGGGTGCGCTGGTGGCGGATCGCGGGCGGTCTCCTGCTCGGCCTCGGCCTCGGCGTCAAGTGGTCGAGCCTGTACTTCATGGCCGCGTTCGGCCTGCTCACGGTCATCTTCGACCTGACGGCTCGACGCGCTGCCGGGGTGCGCAAGCCCTGGTGGGGCACCGTCCTGCGCGACCTGCTGCCCGGCGTGTGGGCCTTCGTCGGCATCGCGTTCTTGGCCTACCTCGCCACCTGGGCACCCTGGTTCTCCAGCGAGACCAGCATCGACCGGCACTTGGGGGACAGCGCGGGCAGCGGGCCCCTCTCGGTCATCACCAACGCCATCTCGTCGTTGGGGCAGTACCACGAACACGTGCTTAAGTTCCACGAGAGCCTGGTGACCAAGTCCGAGTCGCAGCACCCGTGGGAATCCAAGCCGTGGGTGTGGCCGATGAGCTTGCGACCGATGCTCTACTACTACGAGGGCAACACCACCGCCTGCGGCGAGTCCAAGTGCGTCTCCGCCACGATGCTGATCGGTACCCCCGCCTTGTGGTGGTTGGCGCTGCCGATGCTCGGCTGGGGCCTCTGGCGGATGTTCAGCAAGTTCGACTGGCGCTACGGCGCGGTGGTGACCGCCTACCTGGCCGGGTACCTGCCCTGGTTCTTGAACCTCGACCGGCAGATGTACTTCTTCTACGCCACCCCGATGGCGGCGTTCCTGGTTCTAGGCCTAACGCTCGGTCTCGGCCATCTACTGGGGAAGTCGGGCGACGGGCCGGAGCGCCGCAGCACCGGCCTGCTCGCCCTCGCCCTCTATGTCGGCCTCGTCGTGGCGAACTTCGCGTGGCTGTGGCCGATCCTCAACGGGGACTCCATCACCGAGTGGCGCTGGCAGGCCGAACTCTGGCTGCCGTCCTGGCGCTAGCCGGGCGCCGCCCGCTCGGCGCGACCTCGGCCACCACCAGTTCGGCGGTGACGCGGACGAGGTCGCGGTCGACGACATCGGTGCTCCCGGCCAGCCGGACGCGCGGCGTGGTGGAGCGGGGTGCGGTGGTGCGGACGTGGTTGCGGTCGAGCCCCAGCACCAGCAGGGCCAGCAGTGTGACCAGCACAAACGCGGTTGTCATGGCACTAAGTTTGCGATGGAGGAGTTCCTGCCAACAGTGGCAGTTCTGACCTTGTGCCACAAAATCCTGCCAGCTACGCTGACGGCATGCTCAGGACCGTGACGGCCGTGCTCATCGACGGCGTGGCCCCGTTCGAGTTCGGTGTGCTGTGCGAGGTGTTCGGCATCAACCGCAGCGAGGACGGCGTCCCACCGATCGAGTTCCGCGTGTGCGGCCTGGAAGCGGGCGCCCCGGTCCGCACCAGCGTCGGCGTCCCGATCATCCCGCCGCTGGGCCTCGACGCCCTCGACGGCGCCGACCTGGTCGCCGTCCCCGCCACCACCATCCGCGACGGCTATCCCCCGGCCGTCCTGGAGGCCCTGCGCGGCGCCAACCGCGGCGGGAGCACCCTGCTGTCGGAATGCAGCGGCGCGTTCGTCCTGGGCGCGGCGGGCCTGCTGGACGACCGCTCCTGCACCACCCACTGGCGCCACGCCGACCAGTTCGCCGCCCGGTTCCCCCGAGCCAACCTCAACCCGGACGTCCTGTTCGTCGACGACGGCGACATCGTCACCAGCGCGGGCACGGCCTCCGGCATCGACGCCTGCCTGCACGTGGTCCGCCGCGAACTGGGCTCCGCCGCCGCCACAGCCATAGCCCGCCGCATGGTCGTCCCCCCACAACGCGACGGCGGCCAACGCCAGTACGTCGACATCCCCATCCCCCAGTGCACCAGCGACAGCCTCCAACCAGTCCTGACCTGGATGCTTGAGCACATCACCGAAGAACACACGGTCGCTGCGCTAGCTCACCAGGCCCGCATGTCTGAGCGCAGCTTTGCGCGACACTTTGTCGCCGAGACTGGCACTACGCCGCACAAGTGGCTCTCTACGCAACGCGTGCTTCACGCTAGGCGCCTGTTGGAACTGACGGGCATGTCGGTGGACGAGATTGCACGAGAGTGCGGATTCGGAAGCGCCGCGTTGTTGAGACACCATTTCCAGCGAATGGTGGGAGTAGCACCGAAAGACTACCGACGGACGTTTGCCAGCCAGGGCGCGTGAGGTTGGGTTCGCGCTGTCGTCCACAACTGGCTTGACTGCTCACGACTGGCTTGGTTGCCCGCGACTGGCTTGGTTATCCACAACCGGCTTGGCTGTCCACAGGCTGCTACTCGGTGCTCTCGTTTTGTCGGTGCTGCTCGGTAGGCTGTATATCGGGGGCTCTTGATTCAGTTGATCTTGCGTGGGCAGTTGTGGGTGGTTTGGTTGTCCACAACGGGTTCGCTTGTCCACAGGCGCCGTTCGCTGCTCCCGTTGTGTCGGTGCTGCTCGGTAGGCTGTGTATTTGGGGGCTTTCGATCAGATTGATCTTGACGTAGGCCGGGGTTGGGAGTGCGGAGCAAGGGATTCGGGCCTCCGCCTTCGGCTCCGGTAGCCGCCTCGTCGCCTGGCGGCAACATCGGCGGGAAACGCGACAATGCGAAAAGCTCGATGGGGTGGACCTGTTTTGCGCGGGGCCCCTACGACACCCGTGGCAG
>NZ_JAMTCO010000010.1:121135-223740 GCF_024171925.1 Actinokineospora diospyrosa
GCTGGGCTGGCAGGGCCGACGAGAGCGGGCTGGGCTGACACCGGACCTTCCGGTGTCCACGGCTGGGCAGGTGGGTTGGGGCGGACCTGACGGGGAGCGGGATGGCACCGCAGGGTCCGACTATCCAGGCGCTGGGCGGGCTGGCACCGCTGGGGTCGAGTGTCCAGGTGCTGGGCAGGTGGGCCGGGGCAGACCCGAGGAGGCTGGGATGACAGGGCTGGCCCGCCATCCCAGCGACTTCATAGCGTTCCGGATCGCTTTGCGCGGTGCCGCAGGTGAGGTCTTGGAGGTTGCCAAGATCAAACCGCGCCCAGTAGGCCCCCGAATCAAGAATACCAACGGAACCCCCAACGCATGGGGGCTCGAGTGGCCGTCTGTGGATAGCTCAGGCCGGTCACCGCATGGGGCGGGTTCGGTCGGCTCCTTCGATCGCGCTTCGGCGGACGATTTGGGTTACTGGGCCGGTTTCGGTGTGTCCTTCGCGGCCGAGCCAGTCACTCAGTTCTCGGGCTACTGCGTTCAACGTTGGCCGGCGAGCGGGTTCGGAGTCTAGGGATGCGAACAACAGGCGGCGGTGGGCGCTGCGCATTGGGAGTTCTGAGAGGGGTTCTCCCTTAGCCGCAGCCATCAGGGCGGCCATGGCGTTGTCGCGGGTTCCGCGAGGGGGCTTCCCGGTCAACGCGTAGCTCACGGTTGCTGCCAACTGCCATGCGTCTGAGGCTGGGGTTGCGTTGGCGCCTGCGGCTGTTTCTGAGGCCAAGAAGTCCGGTGTGCCCACCATCATCCCGGTAGCCGTAAGAGTGGAGTCGCCCTTTGAGCGGGCGATGCCGAAGTCGATGAGGTGGGCGTTGCCGTTCGGGTCGATGATGATGTTGGAGGGTTTGACGTCGCGGTGGAGGACGCCCTTGGCGTGGGCGGCGGAGAGGGCGCCTGCCATGGTGATCCAGAGGCGGGCCACGGCCACGTCGTCCAGTGGGCCGCCCTTGGCGACGCGGTCGGCGAGGGGTTGGCCCTCGATGTACTCCATGACGAGGCCGAGGCCGTCGGGTTCGGCGACGATGTCGTAGACGCGGACGCAGTTCGGGTGGTGGACGGCGGCGAGGGCGCGGGCCTCGCGCAGCATCCGCTCCTCGGTCTCGGCGTCGGGGGCGTGGGCCATCTTCACCGCGACGGTGCGGTCGAGTTGGGTGTCGACGGCCAGCCAGACCGTGCCGAAGCCGCCGTGGCCGAGGGCGCGGACCTTGCGGAACCGGCTGCCCGACGGCTTGACGGGTGGGGGCGGCGGGGTGGCGCCGCGCGGGGTGAACGGAAGCGGACCGGGGTCTGCGGCGAGCTTGCCGATCGCCGCGCGGTCGGGCTCCGGTTCGCGCAGCGTCGGGTTCGGCAGCGGCGGCGGCGCGAACACCGGTGGCTGGCGCACGGACGGTTGCTGCTGCCCGGGGCCCGGCGGGACGTACTTGGGCATGGGGGGCGGCGGCACGTAAGGCGGCGGCTTCTGCTGGCTGTGCTGCGGCGGAGGCTGGGGCGGTGGGTTGTGCGCCTGTGCCTGCGGTGGCGGCGGCGGTCCGCCTGCCTCCGGCTTCTGGTAGTTGCGCTCAACCGTCGACCAACTCGGCGGTCCGATCACGTACACAGGTACCAACCCCAAGATGCTGATCGGCAAGAAGCCGAGCCATAGATGCGCCGCGGTGTTCGCCTCGACCGGCAGGCTCAACACCGCCATGAGGGCGAACGGGATCCATACGAGCCTGCTCGGCCACTTCGGGCCCCTACGCATCGCCGCGCGTGCCTGCAGGATCACAAAGAGCAAGCAGACCGCGGGCACGACGACAAGGCCGCCGATGCGCAGCAGGTACATCGGCCAGCTCTCGTACGGGTGGAAAAGGACCTCGTACCCGGTAGCCCTACCGCCGAGGTACGAGTTCTGCGGACCGACCCAACAGGTGCCCTCTTGGAACGACCGCATCTCCTCGGCGCTGAACGTGACTTCGCCATCTCCGGTGAAGACGCTGCGGTAGACGCTGCCGACGCCGTTGAAAAGCAGCCATGGCAGCAGGAACGCGGCGACGCCACCGACGACACCGAACACGCCCAGGGTGACCGGGTTGTAGGTGTTGCCGGTGAACTTCCGGACCAGCGCGATCACCACCGTGGCCAGCACCGGCAGCAGCGCGATCAACGCACCTGCCGTGCTGGTCGCCCACACCCAGTCACCGGGGCAGATGCCCGGGCCGAAGATGCTGTGCGCGAAGGACAGCAGTGACGCTGCGAGCTCCAGCACCGCGTCCACCAGCTCCTCTCTCTACCGGCCGCTCCCCGGTCGAACGCCTTCCAGGGTAGATCGGCCGCGACCGGTGATCGGTCGGTTGTCCACAGGACGTCACAGGGGGTGCGGAGGTTGTGGTGGCCGCGGACACGCCACACCGACAGCCATTCTATCGGGGTCCGCCGTGCGCCATCGGTGGCGGAAAGGAGCTGACCGGCGCCGCGGGTGGCATGGTTGTGCGCAGAGCCGGGCGAGTGGAGGGCGGAGGATGGAGCGCAGACCGGTCGCGTCCACCAGCATCGCGGCGATCGGCTACGACGCCGACCGCCAGATCCTCGAGGTCGAGTTCCACAACGGCGGCGTCTACCAGTACCTCGACATCCCCAAGAAGGTCTACTGGCAGTTCGCCTCGGCGCCGAGCCTCGGGCGCTTCCTCAACCACGAGATCAAGGACCGCTACTCCGCGCGGGAGGTCGACTGACGCGACCGCGGGCCCGACGACGGGGTGTCGTCGGGCCCGCGGGGAGCTCGCGTGCTTACGCCTCGGCCTGGGCGGCGGCGACCTGGGCGCGCACCTCGTCCATGTCGACGGCCTGCACCTGGGTGATCAGGTCCTCGAGCGCGGGCGCGGGCAGCGCGCCGGGCTGGGCGTAGAGCACCACGCCGTCGCGCACGGCCATGATCGTGGGGATCGACGAGATGTTGAACGCCTGGGCGAGCTGCTGCTGCGCCTCGGTGTCGACCTTGGCGAACACGATCTCGCCGTACTTCTCCGACGCGGCGTCGAAGACCGGGGCGAACTGGCGGCAGGGGCCGCACCAGGCCGCCCAGAAGTCGACCAGCACGGTTCCGCCACCGCCCACGACCTCGTCGAAGTTCTCGGCGGTCAGTTCCACGGTAGCCACGTGGCCTCCTCAGTCCGGGTTTGCGTTCCGGGATACAGCCCTACCAACGAGCGTGCCCCGGCAAACATTCCGGGGCAACCTCCTCAGTCCGACTCCCCCAGTCGGGCCCGGAGTGCGGTCAGCGCCCGATCGTAGTGGGAGTCATCCCGGGTCAGGAGGCTGTCGTGGTTGGCAGCCCTACCGAAGGCGGTTAGCTCAAACACCAGCTGGCTGACGTCTATCCCCGGGGTGAGATGCCCCTCTTCCACGGCCTCTTCGATCAACCGCGTCAAGAGCTCACTCCACGTCGTGCGCCACCGGACCACCACGTCGCGGACCTTGCCTTCGCGCGCGTCGAACTCGGCCATCACCGTGGAGAAGAAGCAGCCCCCCGCGAAGACGCGCGCGCGGGAGAAGTCCATCCACCGCTCAAACAGGGTCAACAGCCGTGGCTTACCCCGGGGTGCCTGGAACGCCGGTCGCAGGACGTGCTCGGTGAAGACCTCTTCGGCGAACGAGATGGTCGCTAGCTGCAACTCCTCCTTGGAGCCGAAGTGAGCGAAGATGCCGCTCTTGCTCAGCTGCAGCTCAGCGGCGAGCCTGCCCAGGGTCAGCCCTTCGAGCCCGTCGACGGTGGCGATGTCCACCGCGCGGGCGAGGGTGACGCGGCGGGTGTGCGCGCCGCGGGCGTGTCGTCCGTCCATGGAAAACAATCTAGACGGTCGTTCGAATATCTGTCACTATCTGACCGATCGTTCGTATAACTTTCTGGAGGACCCACGTGGACGTCAGGCCCCTGTACCGCCAGGCCGCCGACAGCACCGGGCGGATCATCGACACCCTCGGTGACGAGCAGCTGGCCATGGTCACGCCGTGTTCGCAATGGCGGGTGCGCGAGGTCATCACGCACCTGGTCGACAACAGGAACCGGCTGCTCACCAACCTCACCGGCGGCACGCCCCCGGCCGAGGCGGACGTGCGGACCGGTTTCCGCGCCACCACCGAGGCCCTGAACACCGCGTTCGCCGACGACGCGCTGCTCGAGGTCCCGTACGAGTTGCTCGACACCCAGTACAACGCCGCGACGGCCCTGTTTGTGGACTTCGCCGACACACTTGTTCACGGCTGGGACATCGGCGTCGCCATCGGCTTGGAGGTGAGACTGCCGGAAGACCTGGCCCGAGCCGCGGTCAAAGGTATCTCCCGCTGGCCGGACAACGGCACCATCTGGGGTGTGAACGGCCTCTTCGGCGAGAAGTTGCCGGTTGACGAGGCAGCTTCACCGCAAGAGAAACTGCTTGCGATTACCGGCCGCTCTCCACAGTGGACTCCGGTAGGTAGGTAGTAACCGTCACCGAACCGGTAACCATCACTGGTTCGGACAACGCAGCAACCTGGTCGGCGATAGCGTCAACACTGGTGTGGAACGCAGTTGGCCCCATGCCGACCAAGGCAGCGGCATCGCGATGCGTTAGCGCCATCGGGAACTCGCACAACGTCCTGCGCTCTTCAGTGAAGTACGGCGACAACCGCGAAGAGACCTGGTCTCCCTTGTCAGCCGCAACCGTCAACATATCCACGGCAGACACAAGCTCGCCGAGGTGCCGCTCAGTAGGCGCCACCACCACGAGCCTGCCTGACGGATGCAAGATCCGGTGAAGTTCAGACGGGTTGCGCGGGGCGAACACGTTAAGCACCAAGCCAGTTGAGCCTGTCCGGATGGGCAACGGCTGCCAGGCGTCACATAGAACCGCCCCCAGATTGGGATGTGCCCGCGCTGCCTTCTTCAACGCGGGCTTAGCGGCATCAACAGCAAGGCCCACCCGCTCTGGGTATGCGTTCAACACAGCAGCTAGGTAGTGCCCGATGCCGGCACCAACGTCGGCAACACAACCTGGCCCAGGTTCCACTGTCAGGAGTTCCCGCACGATCGGGGCGTAGTGGCCCGCGCCAAGAAACGCGGCCCTCGCCTCGATCATCGCGGCCGTGTCACCGGTGAAGGAGGTCGGAGCGCGCAGCAGGCTCACATAGCCCTGCCGAGCGATGTCGAAGGTGTGCCGGTTGGGGCACCGCAACGAGGTGCCATTAAGTCCGAGGTCGTCCCCGCAGTGCGGGCAAACCAGGAACGGCAAGGTGTCGACGAGCACCCTAGGCGCGCAGGTCGGCCAGCGCCGATTCGATGGCGCGGTGGAAAGTGGGGTAGGCGTAGATCATCCGACGGAGCTGGTCCACCGGGACC
The DNA here is from genome assembly GCF_024171925.1 of Actinokineospora diospyrosa. Lineage (GTDB taxonomy): Bacteria > Actinomycetota > Actinomycetes > Mycobacteriales > Pseudonocardiaceae > Actinokineospora > Actinokineospora diospyrosa. The sequence goes on from NZ_JAMTCO010000010.1 coordinate 126,525, forward strand.
TTGGCATGCACCGCGACGACCAATGCGCCCAGGACCTCACCCCCGGTCGGCCCGGCGGAGGTAGCGCCAACGAGCACGCCCGTGTCGGCATCCTCGATGAGCTTGATCAGCCCTTCCGCCTTGTGCAGGAATCCACGGGTAGAGGAAGACAGTTGTGTGATCCCAACGCGCACATTGAGTCCAGCGGCACGCGCAGCGGCCTCAGTTAGGCCTACCGATCCGATTTCCGGATCCGTGAAGGTGACCCTTGGCACCGCGTGGTACTCCGCGCCGGGTCCGTTTTCGCCGAGGATGTCGGACGCCACGATCGCCGCCTGGTACATCGACATGTGCGTGAAAGCGCCCTTGCCGGTGACGTCGCCGATGGCCCACAGCCCGTCCGCCGCCCGCATGTGGTCGTCGACGGTGACCCCGCGCGCGGACTCGTCGAGCCCGTAGGCGCCGATGCCCAGCTCAGCCATGTCGGACTTGCGACCGGCGGCGACCAGGACTTGAGCGGCGCTGACCGGGTCCTCGCCGTCGAGCTCCAGGGTGAACAGCTGACCGTCGTGCCGGGCGGCGGTGATCTTGGCGCCGGTCTTGACCTGGATGTGCTCGGCGGCGAACCGCTCGGCGAGCAGCGCGCTGGCCTCGGGCTCGTCCAGCGGGAGGAGCCGGTCGTTGGCCTGCAGCACAGTCACCCGCGCGCCGAAGCGGGCGAAGACCTGGGCGAACTCGCAGCCGACCGGACCGCCGCCGATGACGATCAGCGAATCGGGCACGGCCGTCGCGCGGACCGCGTCCCGGTTCGTCCACAGCGGGGTGCCCGCGAGGCCGGGGATGGGCGGGACCGCGGGGTCGGTGCCGGGGTTGAGCACGATGCCGCGTGCAGCCCGCACGACCTGCTCACCGACGGCGAGGACGCCGGGTCCGGTGATCCGCGCCTGGCCACGCACGACCTGAACACCCGCGGCCTCTAGCCGGTCCACGGCCGCCTGGTCGTTCCAGTCAGCAGTGATCTCATCGCGCACCCGGGCAGCGACCTTGCCCCAGTCGGGGGTGATCTGTGCGGTCCCGGCGAACTCCGGCACCCGTCGAGCCTCGGCGAGCACATCGGCGGCGCGGATCATGCCCTTCGTCGGCACGCAGGCGTAGTAAGGGCACTCACCGCCGACCAGGCGAGACTCGATACCCGCGACAGATAGCCCTGCCTGAGCGAGCCGAGTGGCCACAGCCTCACCGCCGGGGCCGAGGCCCACCACGGCGACGTCAACAACCAGCTCAGCCACGTCTATCAACTCCTCGACTTCTCGCCTGGCGCAAGCTCAGCACGGACCGCTTGTCCGCGCAGCGCCGGGTCTCCCCCAGCCAACAGGACCACGATCGGTACGGCTACCAGTGCCGCCAAGAGATAAGAGTTACCTAGAAGCACGTCGGCGGCCGTCCAGCTCAACTCGGTCTTGGCGCCACTAGGCACCATCCGGAACTGCCAACCGGTGAACACCACAACCAGCGCTAGCAGACTCCACTGCATGTTCTTTGCGATGAAGTAACCGGCGAGGGGGACGACCCACACCCAGTGGTGTGTCCACGAGACGGGGCTGACCATCAGTCCAGCGACAGCGGTAACGAGCAGCGCACCGAGGTCGTCCCCGTCGCTGTGGAGACGGCGCACAACGATGGCAGCGAGGGCGAGAGTGACCAGAGCGGTTGTGGCGAACAGGATCAACGCCGCCTGGTCTTCACCGGTGAGCCGCTGAAGGATCCCGTTGAGCGACTGGTTGCCGATCCAGGAGTTCGTGGTGGCGTCGTTGCCGTCGACCAGTGCTTCAGTCCAGAACCGCACTGTGTCGCCCGGCAGGACTGCCGCGGCGGCGAGGTTGAGTAGCGCAAACGCGGCTAGAGCGCGTGTCGCGTCTGCCCATCGCCGAGTGAGTGCCAGGTGGGCAATGAAGATCAGCGGGGTGAGCTTGACTGCGGCAGCCACGCCAATCAGGACTCCGGCCCCCTTACGGCCCTTAAGCAGAAGCACGTCCGCGACCACCATCGCCATGAGCAGCAGGTTGACCTGCCCTAGTCCTAGCGTGCGCCACACCGGTTCTAGCAGCAGGGTCGACAGCAGCAGCGCGCCAAACGGCCACCCAGCCCGCAGCTTCGCGGGCAAGGTTTCCCGCAGCACAAAGCCCAACGCGAGCGCGGAAAGCGCGGCAAGCACGCCCCACCCGAGCTGCGACGGCAGCATCGTCAGCGGCAGGAACAACAACCCCGCGATAGGTGGGTAGGTGAAGGGCAAGGGGGGTGCCCACGATTCACCCGTGGTGAGCGGGGCATAGAGGGAGTCTCCGTGCAGAAGAGTCAGCGCCCCAGCCCGGTAGACCGAACTGTCGACACCTAGACCTCGACCCGTGAACCAGCAAGCGACAGCCAGCACGACCAACCCGATCGCGACCGCTGACGCCGCGTGTGGAACCCGCCGCGCAACCCCCATGCGGTCACCCTAATGGCGCAGCTCAGCGCCCCGCACGCAGTCGCCGTATCCGGTCCGCGGTCGCGGGGTGGCTGGCCAGCATCCGCACCCGCAGCGAGCGGCGCGCCCCGTGCTCGGCCGACAGCCAGCCGGAGAGCACGTTCACCAGATCGGGGCCATATCCGAACCCGGCGGCGGTGGCGTCCGCCCGGTACTCCCCCAGCCGCCGCGACCAGGCCATGAGCGGGCTGAGCAGCGGCATCAGCAGCAACCAGGGGTTCAACGCGATCAAACCCACCAAGAGGATCAGCGCCAGCAAGGTCCCTGCCAGGGCTCCGGCAGCACTACCGAATCGCGCGAAGAGGGAAGCGACCATAAGCACGATCCGCATGGCCATGCTGACCAGCCAAATCGCCGCTTGAGCGGGCAGTTCGTACCACCAGGCCAGCAGTGAGGCCCGCGAGTGCCCTGAGAGGTGATGCCCTAGTTCGTGAGCCAGGATCGCCTCAAGAGAGCGAGGCGGTAGGTCCAACGCACGCCTGGTTACCGCAACAGTCCGTCCACCCGCCGCGAACGCGTTGAGCTCCTTGGACTGCTCCACCCACAACGTGTACCGAGAACTATCGACATTCGCCGTCGCGCACACCGACTCCCACAGCGGCCGAAGCCTGGTGAGCTCAACTGTCGTAGGCCTGCGCATGTCGAACATGAGCCGCGCCAGCACCGACTCGACCGCGGGCACGAACGTGATGGCCCCCGAGAGCACCCACAGGCCCACCACGAGCCACACGACCCACGTGGTGGCCGAGATCAGCCCCGCCACCAGCGCGACCACGACCAGGCTGCTGAGGAACGCGGGGAGCCCGAACAACACCCCCATCACCGCCGAGGCATCCGGCCGCACCCCCCGGCGCCTCTCCCGCGGTATCCAGGTCTCCACCACACCTCACCAAGATCGTTCCCCCACCAGCCTGACGCCCCCCTCTCCCCCTTGTCCACCCCCACCCACCGATGCGAAGGCCGAAGACCCGAGCAAGCCCACCCCGATTCCGCCCGCCAGCCTCACCACGGCCGACAAGCCCCTGGCTACCTATCCGATACGACAGGCCGCCAGCCCCCAAGCGAGCCCCGCCGGTTTCCCACCCTGACTGTCCAGGCGCTCCGCGGTTTCTCGTCCGCTACGCAAGCTCCCGCGAACTCACCGCTCCACGCTGGCCCTAGCCCGCTCCGGGTGTTCTGCTCTTCCGTCCGCTACGCAAGCTCCGCCGGACTCCGCGCTCCACACCTTCCGCGCCCACCGCACCGCGGGCGACCAGCCCATTGGTTACATACCTAGATGCGATGACCGAAGGTCGAGCGAGCCCCGCCGAGTCCCCACCTTGGTTGTCCAGGCGCTCCGCAGCCCGTGCGCTCCGCGCACTCCCGCCGCTCCGCGCCTTCTCAACCACCGCACCGTGGGGGTCTGGGGGCTCGGCCCCCAGAACAAACGACAGGCGACCAGGTCCACTCTTCCCGTGGACACAGGTCGCCTGAGCCTGTGGAGCTGAGGGGAATCGAACCCCTGACCTTCTCGATGCGAACGAGACGCGCTACCAACTGCGCTACAGCCCCTTGGTTGTGCTCGCAGAGCTTATCAGGCCGCGAGCACGGACCTGCACACCGGGGGCCTACTCGCCGACGGCGCGGCGGTAGGTGGGGTGGGCGGGTTCGCCGAGCTCGTCGAACCAGGGGTCTTCGTCGTCGAGTTCGACGACGACGGCGCCGGGGTGGATGGCTCGGGTGGGGATGGTGGTGATGTGGTCCATGTCGTCTTCGGCGGGGCGGGCGTGGGAGCGGCGGGGGGCCGCGGTGGCCGCGCGGGCGGCGCGGCGCTCGCGGATCTCCTGTTCGATCCGGACCTGCCTGCGCAGGTAGGTCAGGTAGCCGACGAGGGTGATGTCGACGAGGCCGTGGACCCACCACAGCAGCGGCTGGGCGAGGCCCGCGGCCACACCGGTCGCGATGGCTGCGAGGAACATCAGGAGGACGACCCGCTGCCGGAAGGCGTACTTCGCGCGGGCGGCGTGGGCGGCCGCTTCGGCGTCGTAGCCGCCGCGGCCGGGGCGGTAGCGGCGGGGCTCGTCGGGCTCGGGCTCGGCGTCGGCGATCAGGTCGTCGTCGTCCTCGTCGACCGCGTCGTCGTCCACGGCGATCTCCTCCCGGGTGTCAGCGCTGTGCGAGCCGCTGCGCACGACCCGCGCCGCGAGGGCGGTGTCGGTGGTCCTGGCGATCTCCTGGCGCTTGCGCACGACCATGGGGACCAGGACGACGAGCCACGCCACCACCAGTCCTACCACGATCAACGAGCTCGGCATGTCCCGTCACCTCCCCCTCGCTGTGCTCCGGCGTTCGCCACGTTAGTCACAACAGTCACACCCATGGCGGAGGCGCGCCGACCCCACGGGTGCACGCCCACCCGATCGGGTAGTTCGCTTGTGGACCATTCCCCGTAACGGGCTTGATCAAACTTTGCGCGCGAAAACGTGAATCGCCTTACAGCGAACTGGCTTTCCCAGCGGCGATCAGCCGCGACACCAGGCCAGTCGGAATGTCCTCTGTGGTCACTGCGAGGCAGAGGTGGTCGCGCCAGGCGCCCGCGACGTCCAGGTAGCGGCGGAACAGGCCCTCGTGCCGGAAACCCAGTTTCTCCAGCACGCGCAGGCTCGCGGCGTTCTCCGGTCGCACCGTCGCCTCGACCCGGTGCAGCCCGGCGGCGATGAAGCAGTGGTCGACAACCATCGCCGTGGCCGCGGTAGCGACGCCGCCACCGACCGTGTCCGCTGCGACCCAATAGCCAACCCAAGCCGAGCACAGCGAACCGCGGATGACGTTGCCCACAGTCACCTGCCCCGCGAACTGGCCGTCAACAGTTATGACGAACGGCAAGGACATGCCTCGCCTTGCTAGAGCGCGCAAGGTGGACCACTGCCCCAGCCATGCGCTGGACGTATTGCGTTCCACCCACGTACCGGGGACGGTTGGCTCCCACTGCTCCAGGTAAGCCTGATCGCGCAGCCTGATGCGGCTCCAGGCGCGCGCGTCGGTGAGCCGGGGGGCACGTACTTCCACCACACCCGCCGCGACGCGAAGCGGGCCAAGGCGGGCAGGCCAGCCCGGGTGGCGACCGCCTACGTAGGGGCTAGCCACGCTGGGCGAGGAAGAGGACCTGGACCTCTTGGCCGACTGACACCTCGGTGGTGTCCTCGTCGACGAGGATCAGGCAGTTGGCCTCAGCGAGCGAGGCGAGCAAATGCGAGCCAGACAGGCCCAACGGCTGCACGAGGTACTCGCCGTTGTTCTCATCGCGTAGTAGCTGCCCGCGCAAGAAGCCCCGCCGCGCCTTGGTAGAGGTAACTGGTGAGAGGAGCCTGGCCTGCACTACGCGTCGGTGGGGGTTGCGCTTGCCCTGTGCGGCCCGGATCAGTGGACGCACCATGACCTCGAAGACCACCAGCGCGCTCATAGGGTTACCTGGCAGCAGGAATGTCGGTACAGCGTCGGGTCCGAGCCTGCCGAAGCCCTGCACCGAACCGGGGTGCATCGCGACCCGGGTCAGGTCGAGGTCGCCGAGGTCACTAAGCGCCGAACGGACTTCGTGGGAGAGGTCGCCGCCCGCTCCCCCCGCGATGACGACGATCTCGGACAGCAGCAGCCTGCTCTCCACGGTCTCCAGCAACCGCCGGGTATCCGTGGAGACGATCCCGACCCGGATGACCTCCGCGCCCGCGTCCCGCCCAGCCGCGGCCAGCGCGTAGGAGTTGACGTCGTAGACCTGCCCTTGCCCAGGTGTGCGGTCGATGTCGACGAGTTCGTCGCCTAGCGAGATGACCGACACCCTGGGCCGCGGGTAGACCAAGACCTTGGAACGACCGACGGCGGCCAGTAGACCTACCTGCGCCGAGCCGATCACGGAGCCGCGGCGCACAGCGACGTCGCCGGTCTGCACGTCCTCGCCGGTCCGCCTGACGTAGGCGGCCGACGGGACGGGCTGGTTGATGGTGACCCTGGCGTGGTGCCCATCGGTGTAGCTGGTGGGGACAACGGCGTCGGCCAGGGTGGGAAGCGGTGCGCCGGTAGTCACGCGCACCGCTTGCCCTGGTTGGAGTCGCCGTGGTTGTCGCGATCCGGATGCGATCTCGCCGACGACCGGTAGGACTACCGGCTCGGTTCCCGCTCCTTGGGTGTCGACGCTGCGCACCGCGTACCCGTCAACGGCGGCCTGGTCGAACCCGGGCAGGGCGCGCTCGGCCACGACCTCTTCAGCGCAGAGCAGCCCCTGCGCCTCGGAGATGGCGACCCGCACGGGTGCGGGCCGGACCGCGGCCGCCAGCGCCCTGGCGAGTTGCTCGTCGACTGACCTCATCCGGTTACCTTGGTTCCGTCCGCTGTTGCCGTCTACTCGGAGCCGCTCACTCGGAGCCGACGCGATCGCGCAGCCAGGCGCGCAGGCTCGGCCCATACTCCGGGTGCTCGAGGGCGAAGTCCACGGCGGCGCGCAGGAAGCCGCCCGGATTCCCGAGGTCGTGCCGCCCGCCGCGGTGCACGACCACGTGCACCGGGTGGCCCTCGGCGATCAGCAGCGCGATGGCGTCGGTGAGCTGGAGCTCACCGCCCGCGCCCGGGGTGATCCGCTTGAGAGCGTCGAAGATCGCCCGATCGAGCAGGTAGCGGCCTGCAGCCGCGAAGGTCGAGGGGGCCTCGTCGGCGGGGGGCTTCTCAACCATCCCGTTGACCTTCTTGACGTCACCGTCCTCGGTGTCCTCGACGTCGAAGACACCGTAAGCGGAGATCTCTTCGCGGGGGATGTCGAAGGCGCACAGGACCGTGCCGCCCTTCTCTTCGCGAACCTTGGCCATGCGGGCGAGGACACCGGTGGGCAGCACGAGGTCGTCCGGCAGCAGCACCGCGACGGCCTCGTCCTCGGGGCGGAGGTTGGGCTCGGCGCAGCCGACAGCGTGGCCGAGGCCGAGGGCCTCTTCCTGGATCGCCGTCTCTACCGCGAGCAGGTTGGGCGCTCGGCGGACCTTCGCGAGGAGCTCGGTCTTCCCTCGATCCTCAAGGGTCTTCTCCAGCTCGGGGCGCGGCTGGAAGTACTGGGCGACAGCGTCCTTGCCGGGAGAGGTGACGATGATCAGCCTGGTGGCACCCGCCTCGGCGGCCTCCCTGGCGACGTACTCGATGCCGGGGGTGTCCACCACCGGCAACAACTCCTTGGGGACGGCCTTGGTCGTGGGCAGGAACCTGGTACCCAACCCCGCCGCGGGCACGATGGCGGCGGTGAATGCGGTCGACGCGCTCATGGACATGCAGCCTAACCTCGACATGTGGCCGGGCCCGGTAATGATCTCGACGCGACGCGCGCGTGGACCAAGGACCAGTGGCGCCGCGCGCTCCTCGCGGAGCGGCGGCGGGTACCCGCGAGCGTCCGGTTCGCCGAGGCGATGCAGCTCACCACGCTGCTCACGAGTGGCCGGGTGGTGGGTAGGGGCCAGACATTGTGCGCGTACGTGCCGATCGGCTCCGAGCCCGGTTCGGTCCAAATGCTCGATGAGGTCGCAGACCATGGGGTGCGGATTCTGCTACCGATCGTCTCTGGGGCGGGGCCACTCGACTGGGGTTGGTACGACGGGCGGGAGTACCTGCGTCCAGGCCCATTCGGACTGCTCCAGCCTATAGGCGAGCGGTTGGGCGTGACCGCGCTGCGGATAGCGGATGTGGTGTTGGTGCCCGCGTTGGCTGTCGACCGCAATGGCACCCGATTGGGGCGTGGCGCCGGGTACTACGACCGATCGCTGTCGCTGGCCGCACCGGGGACGCCCCTGGTGGCGGTGGTACGCGATCCGGAGTTGTTCGACCAACTGCCGTCAGAACACCACGACGTGACCGTCACCGGTGTGTTGACACCTGGCCGGGGGCTGCTCCGGTTGCGTTGACCGGCGGTGACCGCATGTGACCTTGCACGGGAACATTTGCGCTCCGCGCGCGCGTTACCCCAGAATCGGTTGGCACTCTCGCTGACCGAGTGCCAGATGCGACAAGGGAGCCCAGTCCGTGCCCACGTACCAGTACGCCTGTACGGCATGCGAGCACCGCTTCGAGGCGGTGCAGTCGTTCACCGACGCCGCGCTGTCCGAGTGCCCGGAGTGCACCGGCCGACTGCGCAAGCTCTACGGCTCGGTGGGCGTCGTCTTCAAGGGCAGCGGCTTCTACCGCAACGACAGCCGGTCCGGCTCGTCGAGCTCGACGGCCACGCCCGCGACCACCCCGGCGGCGACCACCAAGACCGAGTCGAAGTCGGAGTCGAGCAGCACGGCCACCCCCGCCGCGCCCGCCGCGAAGTCCGACAGCACGGCCAAGGCCTCCTGAGTTATCCACAACGCCTGGGGTCATCCACAGCGGAGATCCCAGGCTTTCGCATGCCTTGACTTCCTCCTAGCGTTGCGGTCGGACCCCGTCTGACCTGGAGGAACTCATGATCACCGGACGCATGCCCAGCCCACTGGCCCTGCGCAGGGCGGTCGCCGCCGCGCTGGTGCTCGCCGCCGTCGCGCTCGCCTGCCGACCGTCCCCGGCGGACTCGTCGGTGCCGCTCGTGGTCGCGGCGCACCCCCTCGCCCCCGGCGTCGCGCTGACCCCGGCCGACGTCCGGATCACGCGCGCCCCGCCGGACCTGCGGCCCGAGATGGCGCTGGCGGACCCGGCCGAGGCCGTCGCGCGGGTGCCCGCCTGCGCCATCGGCGCGGGCGAGGTGATCACCCGCGGGCGGCTGGTCGGCGCCGAGAGCCTGACCGCCGCGGCGGGACCCGACGCCTCGGCGGTGCCGGTGCGGTTATCCGACGGCGGCGTCGCCGAACTGCTCTACCCGGGCGTCCGGGTGGACGTGGTGACCGGCAAGCGCGTCGTCCTGGCGCGGGACGCGGCCGTGGTGACGGTGCGCGCCTCCGACGGGGGCAGCCTGGTGGTCCTCGCCCTGCCGAGGGCCGAGGCGGCCGAGGTGGCGGCGGCGGCGTTGCGCGACCCGGTGGCGGTTACGCTCCGGTAGCCATCGCCCCCGGACGGTGATGAGCCGTCCACCCCAGAATGGAGCGCCCACGTGCTGAAGGGCTTCAAAGACTTCCTGATGCGCGGGAACGTCATCGACCTGGCTGTCGCCGTCATCATCGGTGCCGCGTTCACCACCATCGTCACCTCGTTCACCGACGGCCTGATCAAGCCGCTGATCAACTCGGCGGGCGGCACGAAGGCCGCCGAGGGACTCGGCTTCCGGATCATCGGCGGCAACCCGTCCACGTTCCTCGACTTCGGCGCGGTGATCAACGCGGCGATCAACTTCGTGATCGTCGCCGCGATCGTCTACTTCGTGATCGTGCTGCCGGTCAAGCACATCCAGGACCGCCGCAAGCGCGGCGAGGAGCCCGGCCCCGCCGAGCCGACCGACGTCGAACTGCTCGCCGAGATCCGGGACCTGCTCCGCCAGCAGCAGAGCCGCTGATCCGACCGGGCCGTGCCGCGCCCCCCGTCCGGGTCCGCGGCACGGCCCGGCAGCCAGACGGCCTGGGAGCCAGGTGGTGACCTGGCCTGCCAGGTCGCGCGCCGACAGACATCCGACTTCGAGAAACCTGAGGAGGTGATCACACAGGCGGTCAAGGAACTGGCGTTGCCGCCCCTGACGAATCGCACCAGGACCACGGCACCGCTGCGGCGGCACTGCTGTCCACCACACCGGCTCACCACCACCGGCCCACCACGACTGTCCAGCACGGCGTGGCCAGCACAGCGCGGCCAGTACGGCGCGCGGTGCCACGGCGGGCCTACACGGTGTTGTCCGTCGCGAAGGGAGACGTCCGCTTGGGGCAGCGTTGTTCAGCGCGATGCTGTCGCTGCCAGGGCGCTCTGGGCAAGTGAGCTGTGGCAGCGGGGCGGTGTGGTGGGGGTCAGCCGCCGTGGTGGGGTGGGCGGTTCTGGTGGTACCAGTCGTCGGTGGTGGCGGGTGGGGTTGGGTCGCGTTCGTCGGTGGTGGTGTCCGGGAGGACGTCGCCGAAGATCTCGTCCAGGGTGGGGCGGCGCTTGGCGGGCCCCGGTTGGCCGGGCTCGGGTTGAGCCTGCTCCGGTTGGGCGGGGTCCGCGGGCGGCGTGGTCACGGGGCTTCCGGGGTCAGTTGGTGTCCAGGCCGGAGAGCTCGCCGATGACGTAGGGGACGAGGGCGGACAGGGTCGCCATGCCGTCGCGGACGGCGCTGCGGGAGCCCGCGAGGTTGACCACCAGGGTGCTGCCCGAGACACCCACCAGACCGCGGGAGACACCGGCGTCGACGGCGCCCGCGGCGAGGCCGGAGGAGCGCAGTGCCTCGGCGATGCCGGGGATCGGCCGGTCGAGCACGCCCTGGGTGGCGTCCGGGGTGACGTCGCGCGGGGAAACGCCGGTGCCGCCCACGGTGACGACCAGGTCGGCGCCGCCGATCACGGCGGTGTTGAGCGCGTTGCGGATCGCCACGGTCTCACCCTCGACGGTCACCACACCGTCGACGATGAACCCGGCCTCCTCGAGGAGCTCGGTCACCAGGGGGCCGACCGTGTCCTCGTGCTCCCCGTGGGCCACCCGGTCGTCGACGATCACGATCAGAGCCCGGCCCAGCCGCTGCGCGCTTCGTTCCATGGGTGCCACCGTAGTCGCAGCGGCGCCGTGGAGCCGCTGGAGGTCGCGTGCGACAGGCACTGTTCACCGTGCCTGCCGGGCACCGCCGAAGATCAGCACCGGGCGAGCGGGAGGCGGACCTCGAAGCGGCAGCCGGGCCCCTCGTTCCACGCCTCGATCCGGCCGCGGTGCGCCTCGACCAACCCCTTCGCGATGGCCAGGCCCAAGCCAGCGCCGGAGGTCGGTGCCGGGGTCCTGGCCGGGGCGCCGCGGAAGGCGACGTCGAAGAGGCGCGGCAGGTCGGCGGGTGGGATGCCGCCGCAGCAGTCGGTGACCGACAGGACAGCCGACCCGCCGTGCACGCCGACCTCGACGGCGACGGTGCCGTCCGGGGGTGTGTGCCGGATGGCGTTGGCGACCAGGTTGCCGACGACCCTGGCCAGTTCCGGGTCGCTGCCGAGCACGACCGGCCACTCGGTGGCGGCCGCGCGCACCTGGACCCGCTTGCGCTCGGCGACCGGGATCTGGGCGGCCAGGGTGTCGCTGACGACGTCGCGCAGCGGGACCTCGGTCATGGTCAGGCTGAGCGCGCCAGCGGTGATCCTGGACAGCTCGAACAGGTCGTCGACCATGACCGAGAGCCTGCGCGTCTCGGTGTCGATGCGCGCCGCGTACCCGGCGACCTCGGCGGGCGAGGAGACCACGCCGTCGGCGAGCGCCTCGGCCATGGCCTGGATCCCGGCGAGCGGGGTGCGCAGGTCGTGGCTGATCCAGGCGACCAACTCCCGGCGCGAGGCCTCCACGGCGCGTTCCCTGGCCCTGGCCTCGCGCTCCCAGAGCCCGAGCGCCGCGGTGCGGCGGCCGAGCAGGACCGCGACCGGCACGGTCACCAGCGCCACCAGCAGGCTCACCAGCAGCGTGGTGGTCAGCGTCTCGGTGAACACGAAACCGCTGATGCCGACCAAGCCGCCGACCAGCGCGACGACCGGCACGAGCACCAGCACGGTCATGCTGGTGGCCAGCGCCCGGTCGCGCAGCCAGTGCAGCAGCACCGCGCCGATGACCACGACCGGCAGCACCAGGCCGAGCGCCCACGGCAGGATCCGCAGCAGCTGGCCCGCCATCTGCCAGAACGTCTCATCGGGATGGATCACGACGCGGCCCGGTCGTAGCGGTAGCCGACGCCCCACACGGTGCAGATCCGGCTCGGTTTGGCCGGTACCCGCTCGACCTTCTCCCGCAGGCGTCGCACGTGGACGGTCACTGTGGACTGATCGCCGAAGTCCCAACCCCACACGCTGGCGAGCAGTTGGGCGCGGGTGAACGCTTCGCCCGGGTGCGACATGAAGAACTCGAGCAGGTCGAACTCGCGACCGGTCAGCGCGAGCTCCACGCCTGCGAGGGTGGCCGCGCGGGCGGCGCCGTCGAGCCGCAGGTCGCCGTCGGCCAGTTCCCGGGCGCCCGCCCGGGGCGCGGACCTGCGCAGCACCGAGCGCACGCGCAGGGCGAGCTCGCGCGGGCTGAACGGCTTGGTCACGTAGTCGTCGGCGCCCAGGCGCAGCCCGGCGATGCGGTTCTCCTCCTCGCCGAGGGCGGTCAGCATGATCACCGGGATGGCGCCGCGCAGCCGCCTGCACACCTCGACGCCGTCGATGCCGGGGAGCATGAGGTCGAGGACGACCAGGTCCGGCGGTTGGGCGCCCGCGAGGCGCAGCGCGTCCTCCCCCGTGGCGGCGAGCACGACGTCGTGGCCGGCGCGCTCGAGGTAGCGCCGCACGACATCGGAGACGGTCACGTCGTCGTCGACCACGAGCACCCGCCCGGTGCCCACCTGCCCTGGCTGCATGCCCCCATGGTCGCCGACCGGGGCGTCAGGCGATACGAACGTCAGACAACGGTAAGGACTAGGCGAAGCTGACCGAGAGCAGGAACGCCAGGTAGAGGCCCACGGCGACCATGGCGGTCCGGTTGAGCACGATGCGCTCGGCGCGCATCGCGTACTCCAGGCACACCGCCCCCAGCACGATCCACACGGCGGGGTGGGCCCAGTGCACCAGGAAGGCGTGCGGGTCCGACAAACCCTCGGTCCGCACCGTCAACACCGTCGCCTGCAACACGGCGACGCCAACGCACACCGCGGCGGCCAGCAGGCCCAGCGGGAGCCGGACCGGCCCACTGAGCGAGTCCCGCACCCTGCGCAACGTCGATGCCATAGACCCATTGTCACGGCTGGAACCCCGCCGTGTCGCGGTAGATCACCTGCTACTAGGTCACAATTCGCGATACTGCCGCCCATTTGGAACCAATTGTGCTGCTGTCACCAGGCAAAGTGCACGGCGCAATCCCGTGGCGGCGTTGCGACCGGCGCCCCGGGGATCGGACGGGCCCAAATGGAGCACCGGCAGCATACCCCGCGGACCGTCCACTACAGCTGGTGACCAAAACGACCACGGAGAGACAGCGCCCGGATCAGCGGGATCGCCCGCCCCGTGGACCTGAGTGGACGGACGACTGGGAGCGCGACCGGAGTTGGGAACGCTACCAGTCCCGTGCATCCACCCCGGGCGTCCGGCCGACCGCGCCAACGCCGGGAACCCGGCGGTGGGGAATTCTGTGAATGACGAGGAATCGCCACCGCCACCGCGACCCCCGGCCCGGAGAAATCGGCGCCGGAAACGCGCCCGAATGCCGCACGCCATTCCCCCGGGGGAGACAAACGACGCCCCGGCCCCGGACGTGCGAGGAGCCGCAGGCGGGCGGTGAGGGGTTCCGTCCGCGTGCGGCTCCAGGCCTCAGGCTTCCCTTGCTGAAGCCCGGTCCCGGTTCGGGGGCAACGAACCGGAAGGTGGTCTCGGGCACGCGAGGCGCCCGAGCGTCGGGGGTCTAGCGGGTTTCCACGGTCTGGCCGCCGAGGGTGGCCTGGACCGTTCTGCCGTCGGAGAGGGTCAGGGTGACCTTGTCCGAGGGGGCGTGCGAGCGGACCGCGGCCACGAGGGCGTCAGCGGTGTCGATGCGGCGGTCGTCGAGCTTGCTGACCACGTCGCCGGACTTGAGGCCCGCCTGCGCGCCCGCGCCGCCGCCGGTGACGTCGGCGATGAGGGCACCGCCCGCGTCGGCGTCGCGCACCGAGACGCCCAGCACGGTCTGGGTGGCCTTGCCGGTCTTGACGATCTCGTCGGCGGTGCGCCGGGCCTGGTCGATCGGGATGGCGAACCCGATGCCGACCGAGCCGCCGCTGCCGGAGGCGGAGCTCTGCGGGCTGTAGATGGCCGAGTTGATGCCGATGACCTGGCCCTGCATGTTCACCAGCGGACCGCCGGAGTTGCCCGGGTTGATCGCGGCGTCGGTCTGGACCGCGTCCATGACGGTCGCCTGGTTGCCGCCCTCACCGCCCGCGCGGGTCGGCCGCTGCAGTGAGCTGACGATGCCCGAGGTGACCGTGCCGGACAGCTCGAACGGTGAGCCGATGGCCACGACCGCCTGGCCGACCCGCAGGTCGTCGGAGCGGCCGAGCTCGGACACGGCCAGGTTGTCCACACCAGCGGCCTTGACCACGGCGACGTCGGAGTTCGGGTCGCGGCCGACGACGGTGGCGGTGGCCGTGCGGCCGTCCTGGAAGACCGCCTGGATCTGCCCGCCGTCGACCGCGCCCTCGATGACGTGGTTGTTGGTCACGATGTAGCCGTCGCGGCTGATGACGAAGCCGGACCCCTCCCCTGCGGAGGACCGGCCGCGCACCTGCAACTGCACCACGGTCGGCAGCACCTTCTGCGCCACCGACTCGACCGAGCCCGCCGGGGCGGAGCCGGTCTGCTTAGCGGTGGGCTGCGTGTCCAACGCGGTGCTCACCGAGTCTGCCTTGCCGTCCGCGGCGAGCCACCCGCCCGCCGCGCCCGCGCCGCCCCCGACGACCAGCGCGAGCACGGCGACCCCGACCACCAACCCCGTGCGCCGCGGTTCCCGTCGCGGCTGCGGGTACTGGTGCGGCACCCCCGGGAGCGGCAGCCCCGCGTGCGGCGTGCCCGCTTGCGGGTTCCCTGCGTGCTGCGTCCCGGGGGGTACCGCACCTTGCTGAGTGGGGTGTTGCTGAGTGGGGTGTTGCTGAGTGGGGTGGGGTTGGGCGGGGTGGGGTTGGGCGGAGTGCTGGGCGGGGTGGGACTGAGCGGGGTGCTGGCCGGGCTGCTGGGTGGGGTGCTGCTGCCAACCGCCCTGCTGCTGCCAGGGGCTGCCCACCCAAGTCTGGTTGGTGCCGACCGCGCGGTCGGCACCGACGGTCGGATCAGTGCCCACCGGCTGATCGGTGCTGACCGGCTGATCGGCGTCGACCGGCTTGTTGGTGCCGACCCCCGGCGCGGCGAGGCCCTGCTCCTCGCGCGCCGGGGTGTCGGCCGCCACCCGAGCGGGGCCCTGCTCCCCGCCCGGAGTCCGGTCGCCCGACGGCGTCTGGGCGGACTGGGCCGCCTGCGCTGACCACGGACTGGTGGGTCCGGTCTTGTCGTCGGGGTTGTTCTCCGTCATGTGTCCACCTTGCGCGTCGCGACTGAGAAGCACCTGAGACCGTCCTGTGCGGAACCCGTGTTTTCGGGTTCAGCCCGCGGAGGCCGCCCTCAGCCGCTCGGCGAGGTGCTCCGGCGTGCCGTCGTTGATCCAGACCGCCATGCCGGATTCCGAACCCGCCAGGTACTTCAGCTTGTCCGCGGTCCTCTGGGTGGAGAAGACCTCTAGGTGCAACCACGTGAGATCACGCCCCACCTTGGCGGGGGCCTGGTGCCACGCAGCTATATAGGGCAGTTCCCCGTCATAGAGCCTGTCTAACCTGCTGAGCACGTTCAGGTACACCTCTGCGAAGTCATCTCGCTCTGTTTGGGTGAGCGCTGGCAGATCAGGGACCTGTCGGTGCGGCACTACGTGCACCTCGATCGGCCAACGCGCCGCGGCGGGGACGTAGGCGGTCCAGTGCTGGGAAGAGGCGACTACCCGGGTGCCCTCCGCGCGTTCGTGGGCGAGGACATCACCGAGGATGGGACCGCCGTGGGCCTGCGCGACGGCGAGCATCTTCTCGGTGCGGGGCGTCACGAACGGGTAGCCATAGATCTGACCGTGCGGGTGGCTCAAGGTCACGCCTATCGCGTCGCCGCGGTTCTCGAACGGGAACACCTGCTCAACGCCAGGTAGGGCTGACAGTGCTTCCGTGCGATCCGCCCACACGTCTACGACTGTGCGCACTCGTGCGGGGGTGAGCTGGGCGAAGGAAGATTCGTGGTCTGAGGTGAAGCAGACGACCTCACACCTGCCCAGGCCCGGGGCGCTCGGTATCAAACCGGACACTGTTTCCCCTACCGCGTTCTGGGAGACCGAGGGGAAGCGGTTCTCGAACACGACGACGTCGTAGTCGGCTTCGGGTATCTCGGTCGGCCGCTCTGGCGCGGACGGACACAGTGGACACAGCCCTGCGGGCGGCTTGTAGGTCCTGGCCTGCCGGTGGGCGGCGATGATGACCCACTCGCCGGTCAGCGGGTCGCGGCGGATCTGCGAGAGGGTCTCGTTGCGCGGCAGGTCGCGGGTGTCGACGGCGACCCGGGCGCGGGCGCCGGGGGTGTCGTCGAAGTAGATGATCTCGCGGCCGTCGGCCAGCCGGGCGGCCGTGCGCCTCACGCCTCGGCCTCGGCGAGCTCCTCCACCTCGGGCAGCGCTTGGGCCACGACCAACTCGCCGACCCGCTCGCGCAGCACGGTCACGGCGTCCGCGGGCAGCCCGTCGTCGGTGATCAGCACGTCCGCCTCCTCCAGCGCGGCGACGGTGGAGATGCCGACGACGCCCCACTTGGTGTGGTCGGCGATCACCACGAGCTTGCGACCGGCCTCGATCAGCGCGCGGTCGGTCTCACTCTCGTTGATGTTCGGCGTCGTGAAGCCAGGCCCTTCCGCCATCCCGTGCACGCTCAGGAACACCATGTCCAGGTGCAACGAACGTAAGGCCCGCACGGCGACTGGGCCAACCAGGGCGTCGGAGAGGGTCCGCACCCCACCCGTTAGCACTACCGTGCGATCTGGCCGCCCACCCGCGCGGAGCACATCGGCCACGCGGATGGAGTTGGTGACAACGGTCAGTTCGGGCACTGTGTCGAGGAACCTGGCGAAGGTCGACGTCGTGGTGCCCGCGGAGATGCCGATGGCCGTGCCGGGACGGATAAGAGCGGCCGCGTAGGCGGAGATGGCTTCCTTCTGCGGCAGCGATCGCACTGACTTGCCTTCGAAGCCCGGTTCGCGGTTGGCCCTGCCGACCGCGGTTGTGGCACCGCCGTAGACCTTCTCCACGAGGCCGCGCTTGGCCAGCACGTCGAGGTCGCGACGGATGGTCATGTCGGACACGCCCAGCCGGACAACCAGGGCATGCACCTGGACGGCGCCGGTGCGCCGGATCTCCTCCAGGATCAGTTCCTGACGCTGACGTGCGAGCACAACACAATTCTACGCAGTCAAACGAGCGGTTCTGTTTACCCGCGATGCCTTCTTACCCCGGTCGGCTCAGTCAGCCCTGCCGGGCAGCCGCATCGCCATTAGGGCACCGCCGTCCGCGGACCTACTAGCGAACACAGATCCACCATGGCGTTCCGCTGCCTGCTTCACGATCGCCAAGCCCAGTCCTGAGCCGGGCAGCGTTCGGGCCTCCTGCGACCGGTAGAACCGGTCGAAGACGTGCGGGAGGTCCTCGTCGCTGATGCCGGGGCCCGCGTCGGCCACCTGCAGGAAGACGTAACCGTCGCCCGCCGCGGTCAGCTCGACCCGCACGACACCGCCCGGCGGGCTGAACTTCACCGCGTTGTCCAGCAGGTTCAGCACCGCCCGCTCCAGCGAGGCGGCGTGGCCGATCAGGTGCCACGGCTGCAGGCGCACGTCGAACCGGACGTCGTTGGCGCGCCTGCGGGCCCGGTCGAGCGCCTGCTCGATGACCTCGGTGAGCTCCACGTACTCCTGCACCGCCGGGGCGGCGTCCTCCCTGGCCAGTTCGACGAGGTCGCCGATGAGCTGGGTGAGTTCGTCGAGCTGGGCGCGCAGGTCGTCCTGGATCTCGGTGCGGTCCTGGGCGGACAGGTTCGGCGCGCCCGGGGCCTCCGAGGCCAGCAGCAACTCCAGGTTGGTGCGCAGCGAGGTGAGCGGGGTGCGTAGCTCGTGCCCGGCGTCGGCCACCAGCCTGCGTTGCCGTTCCTGGGCTTCGGCTACCGCACCCAGCATCGTGTTGAAGCTGCTTGTCAATCGAGACAGCTCATCGTCCCCGGCAACGGGGATGGGTCTTAGCTCGCCGGTTCTAGTTACCCGTTCCGCCGCAGCGGTGAGGCGTTGGACGGGTCTTAGGCTGCCGCGCGCGACAGCGGTACCAGCCAGGGCGGCGACGATGATGCCGGATCCACCGATGACGATAAGGACGACGGCGAGCTTGCCCAGCGAGCTCTTAGTCGAGTCCAGTGGTTGGGCCAAGACGAGCGCGGTGCCATCGAGGAACGGGTACTGCACGGCATAGACCCGCGCGTCGGTGCCTTGGTCGGTGCGGAAGTAGTCCTGCTTGACCCCGGCGGCGACCTTGAGCTCCTCCGGGCCGATCGGTGGCCGGATCACGAGGCTGTTGATCGCCGACAAGCCGCTGTCGTCGACGACGTCGAACTTGATGTCCGACAAGTCCAGGAAGATCCGCGGGATCTGGGTGCGCCCCTCGGCGACTACCTGGGTGTTGCTGAGCAGGGCGGAGGCGCGCTCCCGCAGGTTGTCGTCGACCTGCTCGTAGAGGCCGCGCGACACGGTGATGTAGGCACCGAGCGACACCAGGGCCACCGCGCCGCCGACGCAGAACGCGGCGAGCAGGGTGATGCGGGACCGCAGGGACACCCGCTGTGTCGATCGGGCCCCGAGGTGGGGGTCGGTCATCAGGGTGGGGTCTCCCGCAGCACGTAGCCGACACCGCGCACGGTGTGGATCAACCTGGGCTCGCCCTCCGCCTCGGTCTTGCGGCGCAGGTAGCCGACGTAGACCTCCAGCGCGTTGCCCGAGGTCGGGAAGTCGTAGCCCCACACCTCCTCGAGGATGCGGCCGCGGGTGAGCACCTGCTTCGGGTGCGACAGCAGCAGCTCGAGCAGCGCGAACTCGGTGCGGGTGAGGCTGATCGCGCGCTCGCCGCGGCGGACCTCGCGGGTGCCGGGGTCCATCTCCAGGTCGGCGAAGCCGAGCGTGGGCGCGGTGCTGGTCAGCTGCTCGTGGGCGGCCCGGCGCAGCAGCGCGCGCAGCCTGGCGAGCAGCTCCTCCAGCGCGAACGGCTTGGGCAGGTAGTCGTCCGCGCCCGCGTCGAGGCCCGCCACCCGGTCGGAGACCAGGTCGCGCGCGGTGAGCACGAGGATGGGCAGGTCGTCGCCGACACCGCGCAGCCGCCTGCACACCTCGAGCCCGTCGAGGCGGGGCATCATCACGTCGAGCACCATGGCATCGGGCCGGTTGACCGGTTCAGCACCGGCACCCAGCACGGACTCCAACGCCTGTTGGCCGTCGCTGGCGAGGTCTACCTGGTAGCCGTTGAACTGCAGCGACCGCCGAAGGGACTCGCGCACGGCCCGGTCGTCGTCGACTACCAGAATGCGCATGCGATCAGTGTTCCCTGCGCTGCTGAGACGCGCCTGAGAGTTCACCTATCGAGTCCTCTGGCCACCGGGGCGTTCCACTGCTTCCAGAGCGCTAGGACGCGGATGGCGACGACGATCGCCGCGCTGACAACCGCGACTGGAGCCGCAGGCCAGCCCACCTTCGCGCCCACGACGACCACGACCGCACCGGCTAGAGAAGCCAGCGCGTAGATCTCACGGCGGAGGACCAGCGGGATCTCGCGAAGAAGTAGATCGCGCATGGCGCCGCCGCCGATCCCGGCGGTCATACCGATCAGGCAGGCGGTGTAGGCGGGGACACCCGTGGCGAGCGCGGTAGCGGTACCGGAGACCGTGAACAGACCCAGCCCGACAGCGTCGGCCAAGAGCACCGCGCGCCGCAGCCTGGCCACTTGGGGGTGGAAGCCGAAGACCCCCAGGGCAGCGGCCACGGGTACGACCAGGTACGTCCAGTCCCGGAGGCTGGTGGGCGGGTGGATGCCGAGCAGGACGTCTCGGATGATGCCGCCGCCCAGGGCTGTGGTGAGCCCCAGGACGACGACTCCGAAGACATCAAGCCGCGCCCGGACGGCGGCCAACGCCCCTGAGGCCGCGAACACGGCTAGGCCTATCAGTTCAAGGACGATGAGCAGCACAAACTGGCAGCGTAGTACTCAGAACGACTCGCCCAGGTGGACCGGGTGCGGCGCGCCGGTGAGCCTGTCTAAGGCAGCGGCGGCCTCGTGCGAGCCGGTCAAGAGGCCTGCCCGGCGCAGGGAAGCCGAAGAGGCGGAGCCCGCGAACCAGGGACCGAGCGCGCGAGCCTCCATCTGCACGGCACCGCCGCCACCCGGTTCAGCCGCCACCGCGCCTTCTTCGTGGACCAAGCGCCAGCGACCGGCCTGCCATGGGGCGTGCGGGTCGGTGACCTCGATGTCGACCGTGAACGGTTTTGCCTCGGCCAGGGCAGGCCAACCGCGTGCGGCTACCGCTACCGGGAGATCGACCACCCGGGTCATGAAGTCGTGGACTTCAAAGCCCCGCTGGATGCCTCCAGGCACTGTTAGGTCCAACAGGGTGGGGTCCAGGAGTCGGATGGACGCGTCGGTGATCGTGCCTGCCCAGCTCGCGAGTTGCCGCAGGAGAGCGTGGGCCGTGTCGACGTCGTCCGCGATCAGGTCGTGGACGCGCAAACGTTTGCCGTCCGGGCGGGCCGCGCTGAGGAAGCCACGCAGTCCGTCCTCGCCCGGGGCGACCGTGAGGACGTCGAGTTCGAGCTTGCGCGAGATGTCGAACCCTGGCGCGGAGCGGTCGAGCGTGCCGTCGACCGTTGACGCTGTCCTGAGGTAGCAGGCGTGGATGTCGCCCAGGTCCGCGCGGGTCGCTGGGCGCACCGGGACTGACGCGCGCGGCGTCGCCGCGAGGTCGGACAGCGTCAACAGGGCTACCTGCATGGTGCCCACGTGTTCCCAGCCGTAGCGGCGATAGGGAGGGATGACGTACGGGTAGAGCGTTGAGATCGACTGGCCCTGCTCGCGCATGAGCACCAGCGATTCAGCGAGGAGCCTGCCTGCCACGCCGGTGCCACGCGCGTGTGGCTGCACCGCCACGCTCGCCACCCCACCCATCGGCACAGCACGACCGCCGAAGAACTGGTGGTAGTTCCACACGCGTAGGTGGCCCGTGATCCCGGTGTCGTCCTGTGCGACAAGAGCACTCGCTGAACCAGGCGGGGCATCCGGCGTCGACGGCGGCTCTTTGGGGCCGCCGAAGGACAGGCGTCGCAGGTGGTAGACGTCCTCGAAGTCTTCGTCAGCGTAAGGACGAACCGTCACCACGAGAAGAAGCCCTGTCCCGTCTTACGCCCCAGTTCGCCGCGAGCCACCTTGTCACGCAGCAACTGCGGCGCTTCAAAGCGCGGGCCGAGCTGCTTAGCGAGGTGATCAGCGATGGAGAGCCGCACGTCAAGACCGACAAGATCGGTCAAGCGCAACGGGCCCATAGGCCATGCGTAACCCAAGCGCATGCCGGTGTCGATGTCGTCGGCAGACGCAACACCCTCTTCGAGCATGCGGATGGCTTCTAGGCCGACGGCGACGCCCAGGCGGGAGGTAGCGAAACCGGGCGAGTCACGGACCTCGATGACGGTCTTGCCCAGTGCCTCAGCCCATCCGCGCACGGTAGCGACAACTTCGCCAGGCAGGCCCGAGTGCACGACCAGCTCCACGAGCGCCTGCACGGGGACCGGGTTGAAGAAGTGCATGCCGATCAAGCGCTCACCAGGCAATCCCCGGGCGATCTCGGCAATCGAGAGCGACGAGGTGTTGGACGCCAGCACCGCCTCCGGGCAGCGCCGCGCGACGGCCTCGAAGATCGAGCGCTTGAGTTCGATCTTCTCCGGCACGGCCTCGATGACCAGCGCGGTGTCCGCGGGCAGCGCGGCGAGGTCTTCCACTGTGGACAACCGGCTGAGCAGCTCGGCCGCTGGCGCGTTGAGCTTGCCGCGCTCCTGGGCCTTGGTCAGTGACGCCTCGACGTTGCCGACCCCTATCGCCGCCCGCTCGGCATCGGCCTCGGCGAGTACGACAGAGCTACCCGCGGCTAGGAAGACGTGCACGATGCCCGCGCCCATCGTCCCGCCGCCCACTACGGCAACCGAGCCAGGAACAGTCACGCACGCACCTCCGCGGCGAACATGGCGACCAGGTCGAGGCCACCGATCTCGGACAGGTTAGCCCCGGCGGCCTGCCACTCCGGCGACGTCAGCGCGACCTTCAAGGCCGCCTCGTCCGCGAAGTACATCTCGGCGACCAGGTAGGGCTGGCTCTCGCCGAGGAAGCCGTGCACGAACGTACGGCGCACCTTCGCCACTTCCCACTTCAGCAGGCCGGGCGTCTTCTCGATGAGCGGTAGATGGCTGGTGAAGTACTTCTCGTCGAAGTCCTCCGGCTCGTCCGGCCGACGGTACAAGGCGATGTACTTAATCACTGATGTGCTCCAGGGTAGGTCGGCCAGCGTGGACATTGGGCACGATAGTGAGTGTGCGGATCATCTTGCTGCGGCACGGCGAGAGCCTGGGCAACATCGACGAGCTCGCGTACTGCCGCATCCCCGACCACGCCCTCCCCCTGACGACCCGAGGCGAGGCTCAAGCCCGCGCCGAGGGCGAGCGCCTGCGCGCGCTCCTAGCCGGAAAGCCGGTCGCCGCGTACGTAAGCCCGTACGTGCGCACCATGCGCACCTTCGAACTGTTAGACCTGCCTGTAGAACGCCACGTGCAGGAACCCCGGTTGCGCGAGCAAGACTGGGGGAATCTGCAGGACCCGGTGGAACAACAGGTCCAGAAGCAGAAGCGCCACGAGTTCGGGCACTTCTTCTACCGGCTCGCACACGGCGAGTCCGGGGCGGACGTGGATGACCGGGTGGCGAGCTTCCTCTCGGAGCTGGAAACCCGGGTCGAGCACGACCCGAGCCACCCGGACACCGCCCTGGTGGTGTCGCACGGGCTGACGATGCGGCTGCTGTGCAGGCGGATGTTCTCCTGGAGCATCGAGCTGTTCGAGTCGCTGTCGAACCCGCCGCACTGCGACCACCGGATCCTGACCTACGCCGATGGCCGGTGGGAGCTCGACCGACCGTTCACCCAATGGCGGTCATCACCGGACGAAAGCACGCAGCTGTGAGGAGATCCGGGGGTGGGGATGCTCGATGCGGTGAACTTGTTCTGCGGGACCTCTACGACACCCGTGGCAGGACCGCACAGCAGGGGCCGAAAGGCATGGCCCTGTCAGCGAACGACGCTAGGCCCCCGCACAACAAGCGGGTGGTTACCGCTGATCCGGCAATTCGCGTACTCCGTTCGGGTTGGGCCGCACGCGGCTTGTAGCCTGGCCGGAACTGTGTCGTAGGACACGAACGGGCCGCCGTTCGATGAGACAAGCCGAGGACGGTGTGGGGCACGACGACCAAGGCGCAACCGAGGCGTTGCTGGCGGACCAAGAGGTCCGCCTGCTCATCGACGCGGGTCGGGCGAACGAGGCGAACTCGCTGTTCGACCAGTTGCTGGCCAAGGTGCCACCGGACCTCGACCCGTGGGCCAGGGCGGCCATCCTCACCAGGCGCGCGGTCGCCGCGTGGCGGCTCAAGCGGATCCCGCTCGCGCTCGAGCTGGCCGCCGAGGGGTGGAGCGACATCGACGCGGAGACCCCGACCGGGTCGCACGCGGCGGACACCCTGGGTCGGCTGGGGTACCTGCTCGACGGCATCGGCCACCGCCGGGCGTCACTGGACATCTCCCGAGTGGCGGTCGACGTCGCTCGAACCGGTGAAGACCGGGAGGTCCTCGCGCACTGCCTGCAAGGACTGGCGGGCACGCTGAACTTCCGCGCCTGCGAGCTCCCGGCGGAGTTGGCGGAGGCGACCTTCCAGCAGGCCATCCCACTGTTCGAGGAGGGCCTGACGCTTGTCACGGAGGGGCGGATCCACCTGTCTCTGCTCGCCGCGTACGGGGCGGCCTTGGCGGGCATCGGCGAGCTCACCCGCGCCGAGAAGACCGCCAACGATGCCCTCACTCTCGCGGCGCGGCAGGACAACCGGTGGGCGCGGTCGGTGGGCAACTGGGTCTTGTCGATGATCCGGCGCAGGCAGGGCCGCCTTGACCAGGCAAGTGGATTCGGTCGGATCGCGGTAGACGAGGCCGAGCGGATCAACGACGCTTCACTGCTGCAGCGGTACTCCCAGGACCTGGCTGACATCTGCCACGAGAACGGCGACGCCGTTGGCGAGGCCGAGGCCCTGCGGCGCAACATCTCGGCACGGCGCATGGCGATGGAGACGTTGCAGGAGGGGCTCGGCCAGGCCCTCGAACAACGCAGGCTGGCGATCCGGGCGCAGCGGCTGGCGACGGCGGCGCAGGAGCTGGCCACACGAGACCCGTTGACGGGCCTGTCGAACCGCCTGGGGCTCGAACGCTCCGCGCAGGGCATCTTGGACCGGGCGACGGCAGCGGGGCGCATCCCGTGGCTCGTGCTGATCGACGTCGACTGGTTCAAGAGCGTCAACGACGCCGCCGGGCACGCGACCGGCGACGCCGCACTGCGCGAGGTCGCGCAGCTGCTGCGGGCCGAGTGCCGCGGCGGTGACCTGATCGCGCGGTGGGCGGGCGACGAGTTCGTCGTCCTGCTGACCGACGCGGTGACCGATCACTCCGAGGGTCGCACCAGCCCGGTCGGGGTGGCCGTGGCCGAGCGGATCCGGCTCGCCGTCGACCGGCACGACTGGACCGCCGTGCTCGGGGCAACGCAGCGCCCCACGGTCAGCGTGGGTGTCGCCACCGGCCACGACACGCTGGAGCGGCTGTTCGCCAACGCCGACATCGCGCTCTACCGAGCCAAGCGGCACGGCCGCAACCGCGTCGAGGTCTACACCCCCGCCGAGGACTACGCGATCAAGCCGCCCCGGTAGGCCACCAACGCGGCCTGCACGCGGTTGACGGCCCCGATCTTGCCGAGCACCGCCGACACGTAGCCCTTGACGGTGGCCTCCGACAGGTGCAACTGCTGGCCGATCTCGGCATTGGACAACCCGTGGCCGACGAGGCTGACAACTTCCAGTTCGCGGTCGGACAGCATCGCCAGCAGCCGTTGCGCGGGTTCAGCGGCACGCGCGCCGTCGGCGACGGTGGTCACTACGCGCGCGGCGACCTTCGGGTCCAAGACAGCGCCACCGACGGCGAGGTCACGAACAGCCTTGATGAGGTGGATGGGCTCGGTGTCCTTGAGCAGGAAGCCGTTCGCGCCGATCCGCAGCGCCTCACGCACGTACTCATCCACGTCGAAGGTCGTGAGCATAGAGACAGCGGGCGGCTGAGGCAGGGCCATCAGCGCGCGTAAGGCATCTATGCCATCGCAGGTGTTCATCCGGATGTCCAGCAGAGCCACGGCGGGCCGGTGGAGCCTGGCGAGCTCGGCCACGTGGACACCGTCGTCGCACTCGGCGACGACCTCGATGTCACCCGCGCTGGACAGGATGGTCCGCAGACCCGACCGGACCAGGTCCTCGTCGTCCGCGATGAGCACTTTGATCACATGCGCCTCCCGGCTGGCGTCACTCCATCACCAAGTATCGGTGCATGCCGTGAGATCTTACCTCCAGGCGCTCGGGGGTACTTGACAAGGTCGCGGCAAAGCTGAACCCCTTTCGCGAACGTGCTACGCGTCGGTAACGTGACCGACCGTTACGCCTTCTCGAGAGGAGTCTCGGTATGGCCAAAGTCGCCCTAGGCACTGTCCTGCAAGTCAAGCACGCGCTATCGGCGCCCGCGCGGCCCCTGGCCGCACGGGCCGGAAAGCCCAAGTACAACCCGGTACGTGCGGCTTCCCGTCCGCACGCCCAGGGACCACGCGGATCACCGATCCCACGCACCAGACTTACAGGACAGCGCCTAGCCCTGACCAGCGCGCTGGTAGCGGTGACCATCTCCCCACCACTCGCCACCGCCACAGCTGCGCCCGTGGTGGTCGACCATTGCTTAAGCCAGTGCTCGGACATCGTCCCGCCGGGCCAGAACGGCAACGCCACCGTCGTCGACATCTTGGCGCACAAAGCCTTCGGTACCCGACCTAAGCACGCCGACGACCAGCTAGGCCGCTACGACGCCCTGGCCAAGGGCTATCCCACCTTGACCACAGAGAAGATCAGCTCGTTCTTCAACGACGCGTCGTTCGGTGTGCCCGCAGGGCAGGTGGAGAGCACTCGCAAGCCGCGAGCGGATGTCACCATCATCCGCGATAAGGCCACCGGGACACCGCACATCTACGGCACTACCCGGTCAGGTACGACGTTCGGCGCCGGTTACGCCGCTGCGCAAGACAGGCTGTTCTTGATGGACGTGCTGCGACGCGTCGGTAGAGGCCAACTGACTCCGTTCGCGGGTGGGGCTCCTGCCAACCAGCAACTGGAGCAGGACTTCTTCGCGGATGCCCCCTACACCGAGGCGGAACTCCAACGCCAGATCGACGCCGCTGCCGCGTCCGGCCCGCTCGGAGCACAGGCGATGGCGGACGCAAAGTCCTATGTAGAGGGCATCAATCAGTACATCTCCGAGTCTTATAGCGGGCGGTACTTCCCCGGCGAGTACGTGCTTCTAGGGCACATCGACGCCATCACAAACGCTGGCCGTATCGCGCCTTTCACGCTGACCGACCTCACTGTCATCACGGCTGTCATCGGCGCTCAGTTCGGCGGGGGTGGCGGCGGAGAGGTGCAGTCCGCGATCGCCAAGCTCGCCATCCAGGAGCGGTACGGCGTCGTCGAGGGTGAGAAGGTCTGGCAGGGCCTGCGGTCCGAGGACGATCCCGAGCACATCCACACGGTTCACAACGGGCAGACCTTCCCCTACGGCAAGCGACCAGCCAACCCGCGCGGGGAGGCTCTACCGGACAAGGGGTCGGTTACGCCTCAACAGCTCGTGTTCGACCGCAAGACGTCGTTGGCGCCTGCACGGACCAGCCCTGGCTTGGAGTCCGTGCGCGGGATCTTCGACAAGGGTGTGTTGCCAGGCGATCTAGTCGAGAACAAGCACGGCATGTCCAACGCTCTGCTGGTGTCCGGCGCCCACAGCAAGAGCGGGCACCCGGTGGCAGTGTTCGGGCCGCAGACCGGCTACTTCGCCCCACAGTTGCTCATGCTGCAAGAGTTGCAAGGGCCGGGGATCAGCGCGCGTGGTGCGTCCTTCGCGGGCATCAGCTTCTATGTGCTCCTCGGCCGCGGGCAGGACTACGCGTGGAGTGCCACTAGTTCCGGGCAGGACATCATCGACACCTATGCGCTAGAGCTCTGTTCGCCAAGCGGCGGCCCTGCCACGAAGGACAGCAACAGCTACTTGATGGGTGGCCAGTGCATCCCCATGGATGTCGTGGAGCGCAAGAACTCCTGGTACTCCTCGGTGGGCAGCACGGCTCCTGCGGGCTCTTACACGCTTCGCTCGTACCGCACCAAGTACGGCCCTGTCACCCACCGCGCGACTGTTGGCGGTAAGCCTGTCGCCTACGCCAAGCTGCGGTCGACCTACCTGCGCGAGTTGGAGTCGGTGATCGGCTTCCAGGAGTTCAACGACCCGGCCGCGATCCGGTCAGCGGCGGACTTCCAGCGCGCGGCCTCGCACGTCGGCTACACCTTCAACTGGTTCTATGCAGACTCCAAGGACATCGCCTACTACAACTCCGGCGACAACCCGGTGCGCCAACAGACGGTGGACCCTGGCATGCCGGTCTGGGCCAACGCTGGCTATGACTGGGTGGGTTGGAACCCAGCCACCAACCGCGCCACCTACACCTCTTACGAGCAGCACCCGAATGTCGTCAATCAGGACTACCTGATCTCGTGGAACAACGGCCAGGCACCGGGTACCGCGGCTGCCAACCTTGAACGCCAGTCGGTGCACCGAGGTGATCTGCTCGATGCGCGCGTCCGGGCGCTTATTGCGAATGGCGGGAAGGTAGACCGAGCGTCCCTGACCAAGGCGATGGCCGAGGCTGCTCTAGCCGACCTGCGCGCCGAGAGGGTCCTACCGCAGCTTCTTAGGGTCATCGGCGCCAGCGACGCGGCTCCGGTCGTTCAGCTGAGGCAGTGGCTTGCGGCGGGTGGATTGCGCACGGAGACAGCGCAGGGCAGCAAGGTTTACGCACATGCTGACGCCATCCGACTACTCGACGCTTGGTGGCCGTTGCTGGTCCGCGCCGAGTTCGAACCTGGCCTCGGTAGCGCTGCCTACGCTGAGCTGACCAGGCGGATCAAGATTGACGAGACTCCCGCCAGCCACCAAGGCTCGTCGTTCCAGGTCGGCTGGTGGGGCTATGTGCACAAGGATCTGCGCGCCGTACTGGGCGACCCGGTAGCGGCACCGTTGGGCAAGAAGTTCTGCGGCAACGGCGACCTCAACAGGTGCAGGCAGGTCCTACTGGACACGTTGAACCAGGCTGCGGCGACGCCGAAGGAGCAGGTCTATCCCGGTGGCGGCGGATGCGCTGCCGACGACCAATGGTGCTCTGACGCGATCATCCACAACGCGCTCGGTGGCATCACCCAGGCGCCGATCAGCTTCCAGAACCGCCCCACCTTCCAGCAGGTGGTGGAGTTCCCAAGTCATCGATGAACAAAGGTGGGGCCCTCATGTAGAGGGCCCCACCTTGTGGAGGTTCAGGAAGCGCGAAGAGCGTCGCGCAGCTTGACCTTGGCTCCGCTGCGGGTAACCGCGTTGCGGTAGATCCGCCCGGACAACCACACGAGCCCTGGGATAAGAGCGACGACGAGCACAACGGCGAGGGCCGCCTCCCACACCGGGACGCCACCCATGGCCAATCGCATCGGCATCAGCGTCGGGGCGAACAGCGGGACCATCGACAGGACCTCGACCAGCTTGTTGCCCGGGTCCGACGGCAGGATCGAGATGCCGAGCACGTAGCCCAGGATCACGAACATCAGCGGCGGCGTGATGACCCCACCGATGTCCTCTTGGCGTGAGACCAGCGCACCAAGTGCAGCGAACACAAGTGAGTAGGCGAAGAACCCGAGCAAGAACCAGACGACCAGCCAGACAGCCGTACCGATCGCGGTTGAAACCGAGATGGTCAGCACCCCGGTCGCCAATCCCGCGGCTATCCCGCCTCCACCGATCACCGCCATCTGCACCAAGCCGACCGTGCCG
Source organism: Actinokineospora diospyrosa (assembly GCF_024171925.1). Lineage (GTDB taxonomy): Bacteria > Actinomycetota > Actinomycetes > Mycobacteriales > Pseudonocardiaceae > Actinokineospora > Actinokineospora diospyrosa. Next base: position 155,976 of record NZ_JAMTCO010000010.1, read on the forward strand.
ATGCCGACGACCTTGCCCAGCATCAACTGCCAGGGCCGGATCGTGGCCAGCAGCAGCTCCACCACCCGGCTCGACTTCTCCTCGACCACGCCCTGCGCCACCGACTGACCGTTGATCAGCAGCGACATGTAGATCAGGATCCCGGCGATCATGCCGATCACCAGCTGCTGGCCGTTGTAGTCGAAGGGCGGCTCCAGCGGCTTGACCTCGGCCTTCGCGCCCGCGATCTGCTGGCTGACCTCGGCGGGGTCGCCGCCCAGGTCGCGGATCTCCTGGTTGAGCGCGAGCTGCCCGGCCAACGCGTTGAGCGCGGTGCGCAGCTTGTCGTCGATCTCCTTCTTCACGATGACGACGATCTTGTCGCCGTCGCCGACCAGCAGCGCGTCGAGGTCGCCGGAGTCCACCTGGGCCCGACCCGCGGCCTCGTCGACCTGCCGGGTGTCGATGGTCTGGCCGATCGAGCTGGCGGTCGCCTTGAGCGGGGCCTCCAAGGCCACCGAGCCGCCGGAGACGCCGACGGTGGCGTCCGACCCGCCGGACAGGAACTTCATGACCAGGGTGAAGCCGACCAGCAGGACCAGCGTGGCCGCGGTGGTGATGATGAAGGCCTTCGAGCGCAACCGGGTGTTGATCTCGCGGCCCGCGACGAGGCCGACGGCCTCCCAGTTGCCGACGCGGACATCGGGCAGCGCGCTCACGCGGCCACCTCCTCGGACACGACGTTGCGGAACAGCTCGGTCAGCGACTGCCTGCGCCGGGAGAACTCGGTGACCGGCCCGGTCGCCAACGCGGCCCGCAGCACGGCCTGGTCGTCGGCGGCGGGCCCGAGCTCCAGCACGGTCTGGGTCCCCACGTGCTCCTTGACGGTCACCCCGGCCAGCCCGTCGGCCCACTGCTTGGGGGCCTGCGGCGCGTCGACGACCAAGTGGACGGTCCCGCCCGCGCGCAACGACTCGACCGTGTCGCAGGCGACCATCTGTCCATTGCGGACGATCCCGACCCGGTGGCAGAGCCGCTCGACCAGGTCGAGCTGGTGGCTGGAGAACACCACCGGCACACCCTCGGCGGCCTTGTCCTGCAGCACCCCGCTCATGACGTCCACCGCGACCGGGTCCAACCCGGAGAACGGCTCGTCCAGCACCAGGATCGTCGGGTCGTGCACCAGCGCGGCGGCGAGTTGCACGCGCTGCTGGTTGCCCAGGCTCAGCTTCTGCACCTCGTCGTCGCGGCGCCCGGCCACGCCGAGGCGCTCGGTCCACTCCTCGACCGACCGGCGGGCCCGCTCGGTCGAGAGGCCGTGCAGCCGGGCCAGGTAGACGAGCTGCTCGCCGACCTTCATCTTCGGGTAGAGCCCGCGCTCCTCGGGCATGTACCCGATGTGCCGCCGCGTCTCCAGCGTGATCGGCTCCCCGGCCCACCGCACCACCCCGGCGTCGGCCGCCAACACCCCGAGCGCGATCCGCATCGTCGTCGTCTTCCCGGCCCCGTTGGACCCGACGAACCCGAACAGCTCCCCCGCCCCCACCGCGAACGTCATCTCCCGCAACGCCACGACGTCCCCGTACCGCTTGGAGACCCCGTCGATCTCCAACCGCCGCTCAGCCACCCCGACTCCCCTCTTCCACAGCCCGTACCAGGGGTATCCTGCCCAACCCGCAAGCGGACCGACATCCGGTATCGCCCCTAGTGGACCACCCACTCACGTCCCTGATCGTCCCCCCTGAGGACGACCCCCACCTGGTCCACAGGTAGCCCCCCGGTAAGGTGTCTGGCGCCGGCCCTCGTAGCTCAGGGGATAGAGCATCGGTTTCCTAAACCGTGCGTCGCAGGTTCGAATCCTGCCGGGGGCACCACCTTTCGCCGGGTGAAATCGAGCCCTGACCAGCGCAAAGCCGGTCAGGGCTCGATCTTGTCTTGTCCGGCTGTGTCTGGGCCTACCGGGCCATGTACGGGTGTCTGTGCCGAATACGTGCCGAAGGTGCGGAGGCGGGCGCCTAGCGGAACACATGCCGGGTCGATGACACCTCACCTGGCGGCACACCGGCTCCCGGCTTTGGAACGCGCGTTAGGCGTGGTCGTCGGCGGGTGGCAGGGTGCGGCCGTGCACGGGGCTGGAGAAGACGATGTTGGTGGTGAGGTGGCCGAAGGTGACGAGCTTGCCGGTCAGGTCTTCCAGGTCGGCCATTGATCGGGCCAGGACTTTCAGCAGGTAGCAGTCGTCGCCGGTGAGGTGGTGCGCCTCGGTGATCGCGGGTGTGGCCTGGAGCAGGTCGCGGAACGGGTTGGCGACGCCGGTGGTGAGGCGGACGCGGATGAACGCGGTCAGCGGGTAGCCGAGGGCGGCGGGGTTGATGACGGCCCGGTAGCCCTGGATGACGCCGTGGTCGGTCAGGCGCCGCACCCGGTCTGCGGTGGACGAGGCCGACATGTTGACCGCTCGCGCGAGGTCGGCGGTGCTCATCCGCCCGTCCTGTTGCAGGAGTTGGAGGATGAGGTCGTCGGTCGCATCGATCGTTAGCCGCTGATCCGAAGGCACATGGGCGAACATACCACGGTTCCAAAGCCTGAACCGGGAAGAATGCCATTCTTTCCCCGTTCCGCCGCAGGGCTTTGGAGAGCATCATTTCGTCGGCTCATGCACCCGCTGACGAAGAGGCCATTCGATGACTGTCGCTCCCGCTCGTGGACAAGGAATCGCGCTGGCGGCGCTGTGCTTGTCCGCTCTGATGTTCGGTCTGGAGATTTCCAGCGTGCCGGTGATCCTCTCGACCATCGGCGAGGTGCTGCACGGCGATTTCACGGATCTGCAATGGACGATGAACGCCTACACGATCGCGTGCACGACCGTCCTGATGGCCTCGGGCGCCTTGGCGGACAGATTCGGCCGCAAGCGGTTGCTGGCGATCGCGGTCGCCACATTCGGCGCCACCTCGCTGCTGTGCGGGCTCGCACAAGACGTCACGGTGCTGATCGTAGGCAGGGCGCTGCAAGGCATGAGTGGCGGCACGATGCTGATCTGCCAGGTGGCGATCCTCTCGCACCAGTTCCCGGCCGGACGGGAGCGCACCCGCGCTTTCGGCGCCTGGGGAATCGTATTCGGCACCGGCCTCGGATTCGGGCCGGTCATCGGCGGCGGGCTGGTCGCGCTGTCGAACTGGCGTTGGGTCTTCCTCGTGCACGCGGTCGTGGCCGCGGTCACCCTGATCCTGATCTTCCGGGGTGTGCGGGAGTCCCGCGACCCGACGGGGAACAGGCTGGACATCGGCGGGATCGTCACGCTGTCCCTCGCCGTGTTCGGGCTGGTCTTCTTCATCACCCAGGGGCCCGGACTGGGCCTGAACAGCGTCGCAACGCTCGGCAGTCTGGTGCTCGCGATGGCTTTCGGTGCCGCGTTCGTCGTCGTTGAGCGGTCCGGTTCGCACCCGATGATCGATTTCTCGGTGTTCCGGATCCGCGCGTTCTCCGGCGCTCTGCTCGGCTCCGCGGGCATGAACTTCAGCTACTGGCCGCTCATGATCTACCTGCCGATCTACCTCCAGCGCGGTCTCGGCTACGGCACCGCGGCGACCAGCCTCTGCCTTCTGGCGTACACGATCCCGACATTGGTGCTCCCCCCGGTCGCGGAGCGGCTCGCGGTGAGGTACCGACCGGGAGTGATCATCCCCGCGGGCCTGTACCTCATCGGGCTCGGATTCGTACTGCTCCACCTGGGAAGTGGCGTGGCCGACGCGGGCTGGGTGACAGTGCTTCCGGGCTCGTTGCTGGCAGGCACGGGCCTCGGCCTGGCCAACACGCCGGTCACCAACACGACCACCGGCTCGGTGCCCGCCGACCGATCAGGCATGGCGTCCGGTATCGACATGAGCGCCCGGATGATCTCGCTGGCGGTCAACATCGCGCTGATGGGACTGATCCTGACCCTGGGCATCTCCGCGAGCCTGAGCGAACACCTGCAGCTCAGCGGGCCGCAGGTACAGGCACTCGCCGAACACGTGGCCAACGGGGACGACCTCGCCGCACTGATGCTGGCCTTCCCCGCACTGCCCGACCTGGACTCGACCGGTACACTCGTGAGATCGGCCTTGACGCACGGGTTCGGCCTGATCACGCTCTACGGCGGCATCGCGGTCTCAGCCTTGGCAACCACCAGCCTCATCATCTTCCGCGTCCGTCAGCGCACCCGGGTCAAGGGCCGTCGCAACGGCGGGTGACCGCTCGCGGAGCAGGGCGGCGGGCTTCGCCCCCGGACCTCCGACCGGGACCCGAGCGGCTGCGGTACGGCCGCCCAGGACTCGCCTTTCGCCGTACTCGACAACACCGAGGTTCCTAGTACCAATGCCGCATCAGGCTCCGGCGGGGTCCGGGGTCGGGATCCGCCAGTGGATGGTGACCTGGTCCTCGAGGGGGAGGCTGGGAGCGCCGATGACGACCTTGTCGATCAGGTAGCGGATGATCAGCCACTGGGCTTCCGGTGAGCTGGACCCCCATCTGGCCTCGGTCATCGTCATGGCTTGCAGCAGGGTGGTCGGATCGGCTTCCAGTTCGAGCAGTTCGTCGGCGTCTTCCGGTGCTGGGCCTGCCTTGAGGGCCGCGACGGAGCGGGCCAAGAGGTTGGGTTCGGCGGATAGCCGCGCGCAGATCATCTCGGCGATGTGGTTGTCGAGGTAGGTCGCGTCTATGTGCGCGTGTTCGTCGGGGACTTCGGCGGGGTCGGGGGCGCCTGGGTGGTCACCCTTGAGGATGGCCAAGAGGTTGCGGAGGTAGTTCTCCGGGCCGAGTTCTCGGACAAGCCGGATGTTGGCCTGGATCCACTTCTCCTCGTCCATCAACGGCTTGTGCGGTAACGCCAGCGTGGGGTCCATCTCTATCGCGTAGAACGGGTTGGCCACCACCTTGACCACCTCAGCCGGGGTCCACCCGCTGGTGTCGACCTCGTCCGACATCTAGACCTCCTCTTCGTTGCCTGGCGTTGCGCGGGATACTCCCATCCACGTCGCCGCTGTGTTTGGGGGAATCTGTGAGCGATCCGATGAATCACGTCACTGATGCCGGGCGGCGGGTGCTGACCGCTGCGACTGTCGCCGCGAATGAGGCTGGGTACGCGATGCCGGGCAACGGGCACCTGTTGCAGGCGCTGGTCAACGACAAGTCGAACTTGGCTGCGCGAACGCTTGCGGCTCTGGGGGTCTCACACGAAGAGGTAGTGCGGGTTGTCGGTGAGGGTAGTGCCAACGACGTGTCGGTGGCTGGTGCCATGCAAGAGGTTGTGGACACCCTCAACTCCGCGGAGAACTTCGCGTCCCGCTTAGGGCACCTGTTTCTGGGGCCTGAGCACATGCTGCTCGCCCTAGTGGCAAAAGAGGACACGTTGACCGGAAAGGTGTTGCGAGACCTGGGAGTCACGGTCGACAAAGTGTTGGCCCGGGTTGTTGTCGCGACGGGTGGTGACTTGATCGGGATGGAGGTCGGCAGGCAGTGGCTGCCGCTCCCACCTGGGCCGGACGGCTACCTCGCGGGACCGGAGTTGGCCAGGCTGGTCAACCTGGTCGAACTGGGCGCCGATCGCATCGAGGTGGTCGGGGTGGCGGGCTCCGGGCGGACGGCGATGATCACTGTGCTTGCTGGTCTCGTCGAGGACATGTTCGCCGGTGGTGTTGTGCTCGACTTGGCGGCCGAGCGGTACGGCAGGCTTGGGGCGGGCCCGTTCCTGTGGATCGTCGACGCCGGGGTGGAGCGGGTGGTGGAGCGGCGGGCGCGCACCACGGTCCGGGTCGTCGACGCGGGGGCTGTGCCGACTACCGAGCACGTCGTCGAGGTCGCCGGTTTGGGGCCGGATCGGGGGGCGGCGCTGCTGGCGGGCGCGGCGGGTGTCGACCGGTCGCGGGTCGCGCCAGGGCTGCTCACCGCGCTCGACACGCCAGCCGCTGTCCTCTCCCTGGCTCGGCTGGTGGCCCGAGCGCCGGACCTGGCGTCTTCCGCGTCCCTCGATCACCTGGTCGAGGGCCTGTTCGACCGGATGAGCCCGGCCGAGGTGGTCGTCGTCGGGCGGATGACGGCACTCGGCGGGGCGGCCGGGCACGAGAACGACCTCGACCTGATCACCCGCGACCGGCTCGACCCGGCCGATGTCGCCGCTGCCGTGTCGGCGCTCGCGGAGCGGGGCGTCGTCGAGCGCGGGTCGTTCGGGGTCCGGCTGCACCCCCTGCTGCGGGACCCGGCGGCCAGGCGGTTGGCCGCCGACGAGTCGTCCGCCGCGCTGGATGTGCTGGCTGATCGGGTACGGGCGCTCGCGGAACTGCGTGCGGGCGCGAGTCCTGAACCCCGGCTGCTCAGCGACCTCTGGACCACGGAGGACCACCTGGCGCACGGCGACTACGCGGACGCCATCGCCGCGTTCGTCCGCCACCGCGACACCGAGCCGCCCCTGACGATCGCGGTCAAGGCGCCGTGGGGAGCGGGCAAGACCTCGCTGATGCGCATGGTCCAGGACCGTCTCGACCCCGGCGCCCGGGTTGGCCGGGCCCGGCGGCTGCGGCTGGCCCGGCGCGGTGACCAGGGCAGGCGCGGTGACCAGGGCGGGCGGGTGAGCAACGGGGAGGTGCTGCGGCGCAGTTGGTGGCGGCGCGGCGGGGAGCGCCAGGTCGCCGAGCTCGACTCGCCGAGTGACTTGATCGTCGCGGATTGGCGGCCGACGGTGTGGTTCAACCCGTGGGTCTACCAAAGCGGCGACCAGGTGTGGGCCGGGTTGGCGACCGCGGTGATCGAGCAGGTCACCGACCGGTTGCCCCGGCCCGCGCGGGAACGGTTCTGGCTCCGGTTAAACCTAGGAAGACTCGACGGCGGTGCCGTGCGGCGTCAGCTTTACCGGGCCGCAGCTGAACGTTTGCCTCTGCTGGCTGTCTTAGTACTAGGTCTGATGGGTGTCGTTGCCGCTGCGGTGGCGGTTGCTCCGGAATCGCTAACCAGGGCCATACCAGTGTCCGCAGGGTGGCTGACTGCGTTGGTGGGTGCTGCGACGGCAGCTATCGGGGCCGTCCGATTTCTCGCTACCCCGGTCGCGGGCGCTGCTCCTTCGCTTGTCAGCCCTCTTACGTGGGCGTCCGGCGGTCGGTCGGCAACCGCTACAACGCTAGATGCCTACGACAAGGCTCACGGCGATCCCGGCTATGACACCAAACTCGGGTTCCTACACGCCGCCCGAAAGGACATGGGGCGCGTGCTCGACTTGGTGGCCACCCGCGAGCGGCCGGTGGTGGTCTTCGTCGACGACCTCGACCGTTGTTCGACCGGCACGGTGCGGGTCGTCGTCGAAGCCTTGAACGACTTCATGACCGGCACGTTCCCGAACTGCGTGTTCGTCCTCGGCATGGATCCGGCTGTTGTCGCCGCGCACATCGAGTCCGGGTACACCCCGCTCGTCGACGCCATGAAGGCGCAACGGGTGTCGGCAGACACATCAGCCATCGGGTGGCGGTTCCTTGAGAAGTTCATCCAGCTGCCCTTGAGCCTGCCTGAACCCAACCGGGAGACGGCAATCAGCTCTTATGTAACCGCGCTGCTGGGGCGTCCGACTCCCGCCGCACAGGCAGCCCTACCGTCAGCTCGGGCGACTGACGCTGCGCTCGTTGAGAGGCTCGTGCGCAGGATCGAGGAAAGCCGCCCGACCCGCGACACCTTGCGCGAGGCGATGGTCGAGGCCCAGCGGGCCGAGCTGGGGCACAGCGCCGATGTGCTCCCCGAGGCACTTCGAGCGGCGGACCGGGTGCACGAGAACCTCCGCTCATCGGCGGATGAACAGGCGGTGCTGGAGGCGGCGCTGTCGGTGCTGAACTCGGCCAACCCGCGCGAGATCAAGCGGTACATCAACCTGTTCCGGTTCCACAGCTTCATCGCCCACCGCCTGGGGTTGGCGGGGAAGGAGCGGCCGTCCGGAGAGGTGATCGCGAAGCTCGCGGTGTTCGCCATCCGCTGGCCGGATCTTGTCGTCGCGCTACGCGCTAGTGCCGCGGCGGTCGACCACCCGGTTGTCAGCTTGGAGAACGCGGCACGCACGAGCGGCGGCGAGTGGTCTGATGCCCTTGGTGACCTGGGCGTCAACGTCACGGAAGGCCTACCGCCGTGGACGACCGCGCTGCGCGAGTTCCTCGCTAAGGAGCCACAGATCGGGCAGGCTGCGCGGCTGCTGTTGTGACTAGTCGATGACTACTTCGACCTGGTCGCGGGAGGCGGTGATGCGGGCCGTTTCCTTGCCGTCCGGGGTTCGGGCTATCCAGATGTGGCCTACGTAGGTGGGCTGGTCGTAGGTGGCTTGGGGGGCGAGGGTTTGGTAGAGCTTCTCGTCGCCTTCGAAGGTGAGCCAGTAGATGTTGAGGGGGGTGGTTGCGTGGTTGATGAAGGTGAGGGTGACGGTGTCCTGTGAGGCTGGGGAGCGGTCCGGACGGGAGGCCGTTGTGGTGATGTTGGCGTCGGTGGTGATGCCCGCGTCTGTGGGGGTGCCTTGGATGGGCGAGCTGCACGCTGCGGTGACCAGGCTGAGTAAGGCGAGGACTAGCAGCGTGCGCATGGGGTATCTCCGCAGGTCGTGGGGTCTGGGGAGAACACTACCGCCAGCGGATCTTGACCTCGGGGTACTTGTGGGACTCTCGGTCGAGCAGGCCGGTAGGGATGCCGCGTAGCCAGCGGTCGAGGAAGGCGCGGACGTAGACGCGCTGCAGTTCGGTGGCTCGGGTAGGGCTAACTGTGCCGAAGAGTTCGGTGAAGATCTCGGCGGGTAGATCGCGCAGGTTGGCGGGGGCGATGTAGTGCGGGGCGTCAGTGAAGCTGTAGTGGCCCATGGTGGATGTGGCCAGGTGGCGGGACCAGGTGCGTTGGACTGAGGCCCACTCCGTCCACGAGTCGAACTGCCACTCGCCGGTCAGCAATAGAGAGGGAACTGGGACCGGGGTCACTGGGGACGGTAGGCCACCGTCGAGGTTGGCAGCGGCGCGGATCCTTGGGTCCGTCCGGGCGGCTTCGAAAGCGGTAGCGCCACCGGCGGAGTGACCGATGGCGGCGATCCGGTGGGGATCGGCCAAGCGGCGGCGGAGGAGTTCGGTCAGCACTGACGTTAGGTCGGCGGCGCGGACTCGGATGGCGGCGGTTACATCCTCGGGGGATTGCTCTGGCGGCACGCTGTGGTAGATGACGCGGCCGTCAGGGAAGCGGACTGCGGCGGCTTCGTAGGTGTGGTCGACGGCTGCTACTAGGTAACCGTGGCTGGCTAGGTCTTCCGCGAGGGCCGTAGTGGTGGCGCGCGAACCGGCGTAACCGTGGCTGAACAGGACTAGCGGCAACCGGTTCGAGAGCGCAGGGGCATCCTTCAAAGCGTTAGAAGTGATGGCGCGCAACGAATCCTCGGGTGCGCCCAACGCTGCCTCAAGTGATCGCGTGACCTCTATAGGCGCGTAATTGGCTCGGGTACCTCGGGTACTCCAAGTGGGATACCAGAGTTGGACCATCAGCTCGCGAGGCCGCGGGGTGGGCGCCCAGGAGTCCACTCTGGACTGATCAACCACGTGCAACGCGCTCGTCGCGACCGGCAACACCCCGGTGGGCCGGGGCAGGCGGACAGCGGGCGCGGCGGTGGCGGGCACGGCGAGCAGCGCCTGCGCGCACACCACGGCGAGGAACAAACCAGCCAAACGGGACCTCATGCCGCGGACGGTAGCGGCAAACGACACTGTGGTCTAGACCTATGTCGTGGCCGGGTCGGCCCGCGCGGGATGGCGGGTCGTCCTGGTTCCTCCGGGTGACACGGGGTTGCGCGGGCACACCGACGGGACACGTGGCCCCTGCGGCGGGACGCGGGTTCGGCGGCGCGCCGGGGTTAGGGCTTGCCGCGCTTCTTGGCGTTGAGCACGTTGGTGTGCCGGTACGCCTCGGCGGTGGTGGGCGAGTTCGAGGGGATCGGCTCGGTGAACGAGCGGATCAGGTTCACCACCGCCTGGCGCTGCTCCTCGGTCAGCCGCATCACCAGCTCGCGGACCTCGGTCACCGTCGCCGTCGGCCGCCCGGCCCGGGCTGGCTCGTACTTGGTGGGGTCGAGGTTGGCCAGCTCAAGCGCCTCCGACGGGTCGACATCCACCGCGAGCGCCGCGTTGATCACCGTGTCGGCCTTGGGCCGGAACGGCTTGCGGTCGGCGCGCCGACCGCTCTCCAACTGCTGCCACGAGGTGCGCGAGAAGCGGGCCTTCTGAGCCGCGTCTTCCTGCGACCAGCCCTTCTCGTCCCGCGCGCGCCGCAGCAATTCCCCGAGTGGCCAAGAATTGGGGTCTTCGCCGTCCCGACCGGTCATGGCGCAGATGATCCCGCATGCCAAGCCACAACACGACAGCGAAACGCCCATCCAGCCGTGTTTCCTATTGTTTCATGAATGTAGGCAGTCAGTCCACTAAGGACTTCCACCCGCCGCACCCGGATGTCCGCCATTTCCCCGCTCGCGGGCACCGGCACTAGTCCAACCGAGCGACAACCCGCCACCCCGCCACCGGATCCGCCCCGGGATCGTGATCTCCCCACCCGCTCACCACGTCCCCGCGCGGGTTCGCCTCCACCTCGTCGCGAGACCGGCGGAAGCGCGCCGCGAACCGGGCGCCACCCCAGACCAGCGCGGCGGCCAGGCCGACCGTGATCCAGCCCAATGGGTCCTCGGCGACCGCGTACTCAGCAGCGGTGAAGACCAGCCCGACACCAACGGCCGCGACGGTGTAACCGGGCCACGGCGTGGTCATGGCCCGCAAGATCCGCTTGGGTGCGACGACACCGTTGTCCGGCAGTTCCCCGGCGGGTGGCACCGGATCGGCCGTCGGGGTGACCCGGCGCGCGATGAACTCGGCGGCGCCGACAGCGTCGTCGACCGGCAACAGCCACTGCTGACCGCTCCCGGCGACCCTCAGTGCCTGCCCCGGGGACACGTGGATCGCGCTGCCGTTCGGCAGCGGCCAAACGAAGGGCTCGAGCACCTCACCCGTGTGCGCGAGTTCCAGTCGGCTGAACGGGATGACCAGGCGGCCCGCCCCACCGTTGGCCTCTGCGGTGGGGCGCGGCAAGAGGTCCAGCAGGAGTTGACCCAGCCGGACCCGCAGCCGGGCGCCGCCGCGCAGCCAGAACAGGACCTCGACCTCCAAGCGCGCTTTGGTGTTCAGCGGCGGCTGGCCCCAACTGGTGGTAGCGGTCGCGGACCGCCTGCGCGCGCGAAGGTCCGTTGTCGCGCACCCCGGGTGGCCCAGTTGTCAGCACCGGTCCTGGCGTTGGCTGCCCAGTCGTCGGCCCGCCCCGCCAACCGGTCGGTGGTGTTGCGCCCTGCGGTCGCCGCGGCGGTCATGCCGTCGGCAGCGCTGTCGAGTGAGTCGGCGCGAGCGGTGGCGGCGTGGGTCAGCTCGCCCGCGCGCTGGTTTCCGTAGCGGCTGTTGGGCATGTGCCTGGCCAGGTCGGCGAGTTCGTCGGCTTGGCGGCGCATCGCGTCGGACGCCCGCTTGGCGAGTCCGCTGAGCTTGTCGAGCGCGCCGAACAGCTTCTTGAGGAACCCGGCGATCTTGGTGCCGATCTCGATCGCCTCCGTGCCCACCCCGGTGGCGAACGCGGCGAGCGAGGCGCCCGCGGTCGGGACCGCCGGGATGCCCCGCGCCAGCGCGGGCCCGGCGAACTCGGCGGGCAGGTCGCGGACGAGGGCGCGGGTGGTGGTCACCAGGACACCGGCGACCTTGGCCTGGTTGGCGGTCGACTCGGCGGCCTGCGCGGAGTTGGCGAGGCCGGTGATCACCACGCTCGCTTGCCGCCGGTAGGCCTCGGCCGCTGGGCCGGACCAGTCGGCCAGGCCCGCGAGGGCCCGTTCGTGGGTCTGCCTGGTCTCGGTGAGCTGACCGGCGAGGGTGGTCCAGGTCTTGGCCGCCGCCTCGATCGCGGGCGGGTCACCCATGAGCTCGTCGAACGGCTCGCGCAGGAAGCCGACGTTCTCGATGATCCAGCCGACCACCGAGGACGCGAGGCTGCCGAACGGGTCGGCGGCGAACCCGACCACGTCCACCGCCGCGGCCGCCGTGTCGATGCCGAGCGCGGCCGGGTTGACCTCCTCGCCGTCCAGGAACGGCTGGGCGATCCCGCGGACCAGGTCCTCGCCGGTGTCGGCGATCCCCGCGCCCGCGAACAGCTTCCCGTCGTCGGCGGGCTTGGCGATCAGGTCGTTGTCGCTCACGCGAGGCTCCCCGTGTTGGCCCGCTCGGTCTCGTCGTAGGCAGTCGCGGCCTCGCTCAGCCGAGCGCCGGTCGACTCCACCGCCGCGGGCAGGGCGGCGATCAACTCCCGCGCGGTGGAGAGTTGCTCGTCGAACACGAAGGTGTAGACCTGGCAGATCTTGCCGAGTACGTCCGGGCCCAGGCTGGTGTTGGCGGCCTCGACGCAGTGGGTGAGTTGGGTGGTGAGCAGGCGGCCGTGGCGGTGACCGCCCCGTCGGGGCTGGTGGCTCGGGTGCGGGTGTCTTGGAACGCGGCCCGCGCGGCTTCGACTTGTCGCCGCATCTCTTGCAACCGATTCTCGTACTCTGCGAGATAGTCGTAAGGATCCGACACAAGCCAAGGAGTGTGGCACGACCGATGTCGACCCCGCACCGACCTCCGATCACCCCGGCGCTACGGGCGGAGGCCAGGTCGGCCCCCGACAGCTGGCTGCCCGTCGTGGCCGAGGACGGGCAGGTCGCGGGGCGGTACCTGGTGGACGACAACGGTGAGATCACCGACGAGTTCGTGCCCAACCCGCGGTACCGGCCGCGGTGGTCGCCGCCGATCACCCCGGAGATGCGATCCTACGCGCTCGGCCGCCCCGGCGGCTGGGTCGAGGTGCTGGACCCGACGCACCCGGGGCCGGACACACCCGATTGGGCGGTCGTCGGCAGGTACCCGGTCGACGCGAGCGGCGGGATCATCGCCGCGTTCGAGCCCAACCCGCAGTACCGGCCGTCGCCGGTCGCGCTCGGTTGGCCCGCGCCGCGGTCGGAGGCGGAGGCGGTGCTGCAGCTCGCGCACACCGGGCAGATCGAGTACCGGGAGGCGGTGGTCGCCGTCCTCGCGGCGACGCTGGTGCTGCCCGCCGACCCGACCAAGCCGCCGCGGACCCGGCTGGTGGTGCGCGGGCGGGTGGTCGACGCGTTCGCGACCGAGGAGGCCGCGCCGCCGGACTGGCCGCCGCACTGGCAGAAGTTCAGCGGCGTCGAGGTCGCGATCCTGATCGACCGGCTGGCCGACCAGTTCGGCGGGCCACCGGACCTGCTGCTGCACGCCGCGCCCGACCTGCAGGTCCGCATCCCCGGGTCGGTGCTGATCGAGGCGCTGCGCCTGGTCGCGGGCTGAGCTCAGTCGAGGCCCGGGTCGGGGTTGGCCGCCAGGTCGGCCAGGTGGGCGAGGGCCGCCGCGAGCGCGGGCAACGGGGGTGACCCGATGGCCAGGCGGACGGCGCGCGGCGCCTGGGTGGGCGGGACGGCGAAGGACGTGCCGGGGGTGATGGCGATCCCCGCCCGGGCCGCGGTCGCGACGAAGGTGTCGGCGCGCCAGGAATCGGGTAGTCGCCACCAGAGGTGGTAGGCGCGCGGGTCGGCCTGGACGTCGAAGCCCGCGAGGTGCTCGGCGACCAATGCCTGGCGGGCGCGGGCGTCGGCGCGCTTGTCGACGAGCAAGCGGTCGGCGGTGCCGTCGGTGGCCCAACCGATCATGGCGGCCACGGCGACGTGCTGCGGCGCCCAACCGCCGGAGCGGATGGCGTTGGTGACGCGGGTGCGCAGCGAGGGCGTGGTGACCGCGAAGCCCACGCTCAACCCCGGCGCGATGCGCTTGGACAGGCTGTCCACCAAGACCCCGTGCGAAACGAGTGACCACAGTGGCGGGTCGTCGTGGAGGAATCCGTAGATCGCGTCCTCTATCAGCGGGATGTCCTTGTCGAGCAACACATCGGCGACCTCTTGGCGCCGTGTGGCACTCATCGAGATACCCAATGGGTTGTGCAGCGCGGGTTGCAAGTAGACAGCGCTTAGTGGACCTGCGGATCGCAGTGCCGCTGGCGTGACGCCCTCGCTGTCAGTGGCAAGAGGGACCAGAACAACGCCCAGGCGAGCGGCGATCCCCTTAACCACCGCGTAAGTCACCTCTTCCACCCCCAGCCGCTCCCCCGGCGCGACTAGCGCGGCAACAGCCCCCGCGATCGCCTGCCGACCGTTGCCCGCGAAGACCACGTCTTCCGCTCGGGGCGCCCACCCGCCGCGCGACAGCAGCCCGACCGCGGCCTCCCGCGCCGCCGGGGTCCCGGCGGCGCCAACGGACCGCAGGGCGGACGCGAGCACGTCGGGGCGCAAGCTCGCCCGCATGCTGTCGGCGATCACGTCGATGTGGTGCGGCAAGATCGGGAAGTTCAGCTCTAGGTCGACCCTGGCGCCTCCCGGTTCGGCCAGCGCCGACTCGGCGACCGCGGGCGCGGCGCGCACGAACGTCCCCCGACCGACCTCGCCGACGACCAGCCCGCGCCGGACCAGCTCGGCGTACACGCGCGACGCCGTCGACACTGCGAGCCCGTGCTGGCGGGCGAACTGCCGCTGCGTGGGCAGCCGCGTCCCGGCGCCGAGCCTGCCGGTGGCGATGTCCTGGGCGATCCGGTCGGCGACGGTGCGGAAGTCCATCATTGCTCCGAGGGCATTGTTGTCATTGCACCGACATCCTGCCCCGGTTAGCGTGGGTTCGACAAGGGAGGACGCCATGCTGCTGCTCATCCACGGCCACCCGTTCGACCGCACCATGTGGGACCCGCAACTCGCCCGCTTCGACGCGATCGCCCCGGACCTGCGCGGCTACGGCACCGCCGAACCCGCCTCCGGCGTGACCGCGATGAGCACGTTCGCCGATGACCTCGCCGCGCTGGCGCCGGACCGGGACCTGGTCCTCTGCGGCCTGTCGATGGGCGGCCAGATCGCGATGGAGTTCCACCGGCTGTACCCGGAGCGGGTGCGCGCGCTCATCCTCTGCGACACCACCGCCCGCGCGGAAACAGCGCAGTCGCGGCAAGAACGGCTCGACATGGCCGACCGCCTCAGCCGCGAAGGGATGGAGCCCTACGCCCGCGAGGTTCTATGGAAGATGGTCGCGCCTGGAGCTGATGACGCTGCCGAGCACGTATTGAAGATGATGCTGTCCGCGCCGCCCGAAGGTGCCGCAGCCGCTCAGCGCGGACGGGCGGACAGGCCCGACTACCGCGAGTCGTTGACCGCCCACCCGGTTCCCACCTTGGTCATCGTGGGCAGCGAGGATGCGTACACCCCGCTCGAGGAGGTCAAGCACATCCCGGCCACCCACCTCGTCGAGGTGAAAGGGGCCGCTCACCTGCCCAACCTCGAGCGACCGGACGAGTTCAACGGCGCCGTCGCGCGGTTCCTGGCCACGCTCTGAGACGCTCATCTCGTTGTAGTGCGACAAAGCGCTTACCTACTGTCCGGTACATGGCGTTGGAACACGCGATCCTGGTCGCGTTGAGCGAGCAGGCGGGCACCGGCTACGAGCTGGCCCGCCGGTTCGACCGGTCGGTCGGCTACTTCTGGCAGGCCACCCACCAGCAGATCTACCGCGTGCTCAACCGGATGGCCGAGGACGGCTGGGTGAGCGCGGTGCACGTCGCGCAGACCGGGCGGCCGGACAAGAAGGTGTACTCGGTCGTCGACGCGGGCCGCGCGGAGCTGGCCAGGTGGCTCGGTGAGCAGGCACAACCCGCCCACCTGCGCGACGACCTGGCGGTGAAGATCCGCGGCGCCGGTCTTGGCGACGCGGGCGCGGTGCTGGCCGAGGTGCAGCGGCACCGCGAGCACCACGCGCGGCGGCTGGCGGTCTACGAGGTCATCGAGCGCACCGAGTTCCCCGAGCGGCACGCGCTGACCGGCACCCGGCTGCACCAGTACCTCACCCTGCGCGGCGGGATCACCACCGAACGCGGCCTGGTCGCCTGGTACGACGAGGTCAGCGCGGCCCTGCGGCGGGACGTGGCGAGCTGAGCGCGGCCACGACCCGCTCGCGGACCAGGGCGGCGGCGACCAGCGGGTCCTCGTGCTCCCAGACCCGCACGACCTGCCAGCCCGCGGCGGCGAGCCGGGCGTCGGTGTCGCGGTCGCGGCGGCGGTTGCCCTCGATCTTGTCCCGCCAGAACTCGGCGTTGCGCTTGGGCCACGTCGCGTGCTCGGGGCAGCCGTGCCAGAAGCAGCCGTCCACGAACACGGCGGTCTTGGCGCGGGAGAAGACGACATCCGCCTCTCTACGGACAGTGCGCACAGGGCGTTGATGCACCCGGTAGCGCAGGCCGAGAGCGTGCAGCGCTCTACGGAGCGCCATCTCGATCCCGGTGTCACGGGCCCGCTGCCTGCTCATCCGCTGCCGCACGGCCGCCGTCGACTCCACCGACTCCACCCAACCTCCCGCTCCAGCACCTGTTTCCGCAGGTCCGGATAAAGTTCCGTACCCCTACGGATACCGACCCTGATTGTTCCTCACCGGGCGTCACTCGAAAGTGACCTGCAGCGAACCGCCGCCGTCCCTGCCTAGAGGCGAGCGTTCCTGATCCGGAAAGGAACCATCGTGAAACGAACACCACGGTCCTGGGGTCTGATGGCTCTGGCCGCGGCCACGGTGTTGGTGCCCGTCGGCGCCACCATCGCGAATGCGGCGCAGTCGACCGCCGGTGCCCCGGCGAACGCCCCCGCGGCGAACTACTTGGGTGACACCGTCCCCGCCAACCTCGGCGATGCCACCCCGTCGTTCGTCGGCGGCACGGACGCCACCGTGAGCGAGTTCCCGGGCATCATCGCGGGCATCCGCGCAGGAGGCACCCGTCCCCAGGGCCAGACCTGCACCGGTACCGTCGTCGCCCCGCGCAAGATCCTGATCGCCGCGCACTGCGCCGACGCGGCGGGCGACAAGTCGTTCGTCTACGGCCTCGACGACCTCAAGGACTACAACAACGGATCCGGCACCGGGTTCGCTGTGAAGGCCGTCAGCTACAAGAAGCACCCGAAGTACGTCAACTTCGACCAGGGCTACGACGTCGCCGTCGTGACCGTCGACAAGGACATCGCGCTGAAGGGTGGCGCTGCGTACCCGGCGTTCGCCACCTCGGCCGACTCGGGTGGCGCTGCCCCCGGTAAGACCGCTCAGGGCTTCGGTTACGGCAAGAAGGACTTCAACGACAACTCCGCCGACGTCACCCTCGACAAGGCGAGCCTGCCGATCGTCAACGGCGACTCGGTGTGCCAGGGCGTTGGCGCCGGCTTCAAGTCCGCTTACATGATCTGCGCCGGGTACTCCGACGGCCGGATCACGATCCTCCCCGGCGACAGCGGTGGCCCGCTGATCGTCAACAACAAGATCTACGGCGTCGCGTCGTGGAGCCGCTCGGACTTCAAGTGGTACAGCGTCTACGGCCGCCTCGACAACGAGATGGGCGACTGGGTCAAGTCGGAGGTCGGCACCGTCGACCCGCCGACCGGTGACTTCTCGCTGAGCGTGACCCCGAGCAGCGGTTCCGTGGCCGCGGGCAAGTACCTGTCGGCGACCGTCAACACCACCGCGGGCTCCGGTGGCGCCGAGAACGCCACCCTGTCCGCTTCCGGCCTGCCCAGCGGCGTGCAGGCGGTCTTCCAGCCGACCTCGGTCACCACCGGCGGTTCGGCCAAGCTGACCTTCGACGCGTCCGCCTCGGCGCCCAACGGCACCTACGAGGTCACCATCACGGCGTCGACCTCCAGCGGCAAGACCGCGACCGGCAAGTACTCGCTCACCGTCACCGGTGGCGGCGAGCCGCCGGTCGGCGACTTCACCCTCTCGGCCTCGCCGAGCAGCGTCAAGGCCGCCAAGGGCAAGTACATCTCCACCACGATCAACTCCGCAGGTGGCAGCCGCGGCCAGAGCATCAACCTGACCGCGTCGGGTGTGCCCTCCGGTGTGAAGGCGGTCTTCCAGCCGACCTCGATCACCGCGGGCGGCTCGTCCAAGCTGACCCTCGACGTGTCCACCACCGCGGTGGCAGGCACCTCGAACATCACCGTGACCGGCACCGACGCCAACGGCAAGACGGCCACCACGACCGTCGCGCTGACCGTCGAGGGCACCACCGAGCCGCCGACCGGCGACGTCACCGTCACCGCCACCCCGTCCTCGGGTAGCGGCTGGGCGGGCCAGCTCGTGCAGACCTCGGTCAAGGCGAGCGGCGGGACCGGCAGCCTGCGGCTGACCGCGACCGGCGCCCCCACCGGCACCCAGGTCACGTTCAACCCGGCGACCATCGCCCAGAACGGCACCAGCAACGTCTGGTTCTTCACCAACTTCCAGACCCCGGTCGGCACCTACCCGATCACCATCACGGCCACCTCGGCCGACGGGAAGACCGGCAAGACCACGTTCACGCTGACCGTCACCCGCTTCGGGGCGTTCAACGCGGGCACCGCAAGGATCCCCAGCTGATCACCTGACCGGCACGGACGGCAGGCCCCCGCCGGGGGCCTGCCGTTCTTGCCGTTTTGCCGTTTGAGTGGGAGGACCAATGCAGCCATTCCGGATGAGCGACCCAGTGCCGCTGGAGACGTTCCCGACCGTGCTCTCCGGCGCGATCGAGCGCAGCGGGCTGAGCCTGGAGCACCTGCAGCGCAAGCTCGCCAACGAGGGCATCCGGGTCAGCCTGTCGACCCTGAGCTACTGGCGCCGGGGCAGGACCCGGCCCGAGCGCCCGGAGTCGCTGCGGGCGGTGGAGGTCATCGAGGAGGTGCTGAAGCTGCCGCACGGGTACCTGGTGGCGCTGCTGGGGCCGCGCAAGCCGCGCGGGCGCTGGGTTGCCCGGGGCGGCCTGGTGCGGCCGCACGAGACGTTGTGGGACAGCACCTCTGGGTTGGCCCCGGTGCTGTCGGAACTGGCCGAGCCCGCGCCGGGTGAGCTGACGTACCTGCACGTGCACGACCAGCACTACCTGGACCACAACGGGCGGGACGTGCGGACCAAGGTGCGCATGCTCGTCCGGTCCGAGGTGGACAGACTGCGGTCGATGGTCGTGCTGCACCGCGCCGAGGAGCACGACCGGGCGCTGCCCGCGGTGCTGACCGGGTCCGGCTGCGCCGTCGGCCGCGTGCGCCCGGTGCCGTCGAGCCGGTTCACGGTGGCGGAGGTGCTGTTCGACCGGTCGCTGTCGGCCGGGCAGACGGCGATCTTCGAGTACGAGGTGCGGTGGTTCGCCCAGGGCAGGTCGACCCGGTTCTCCCGGGGATCGCGGCGTGCTTTCCGCGACTACCTGGCCGAGGTCACCTTCCACCCGACGGCCCTACCCACGTCCTGCTTCGCTTACGCGCAAGAGGCGGCGGACGAGCCCGAGGTGCACCGGGAGACGTTGGAACCGGGCTCTTACGGCGGTGTGCACACCACGGTGCAGGCGTCGGAGGCGGCCATTCATGGCATCCGGTGGACGTGGTGATCACAGCGCCGATGGCATCCCGGGCCTAAGAGTCCGTGGATGCCATCGGCGCTGTTGTGACTGACAGCTAGAACCTCGACTGACAGCTAGAACCTTGACTGACAGCTAGAACCTTGACAGCTATGCCGCTGGGGTTCTGATTCCCGTGCCATCTCTGGGGTGTGATCGAGAAGCACGGTGAGTTCCACAAGCCAGGCCAGGGACACAATGCTCCTGGCACGAGGAAAGGCCCCGGAGCTGCACCAGCCTCCGGGGCCTCTCTTAGCTCGATCAACCCTTAGACAGTCAGGGTCCAGGTGTCGATGTTGCCGGTGTCGTAGGTGTAGATGTCGGTGACCTGGAGCTTCCACGTGCCGTTGCGGTTCTCCGCGGAGGCGTCGACCGTGAAGGTCTGGTGGATGCCGGTGGCCGAGCTCGTGCCACCCGCGCGCTGCAGGCTGTAGGCCTGCCCGGACGGGCCGATGAGCAGGACGTTGAGGTCGCCGGTGTAGGTGTGGTTGATGTCGACCTTCACCGAGGTGGTGGTCGGCGCCTTGCCGGTGCAGTTGGCGATGGTGACCGAAGAGGACACCGCCGAGCCGCCGTCGGGGATGTTGACGTCGTCACCGTTGGTGCCGGGGCCGCAGGTGGGGTCCGGGTCGGGGCCGGGGCCCCCGGTGATGAAGCCGCTGTAGAGGAGCTTGTTCGGGGAGCCCGAACCGGGGTTGGTGACCTTGCCGCTGGTGGCGTTGTTCACCAGCGCGTCGCGCAGCGCCTGCGGGCTGGCCGACGGGTTGGCCGACAGGTACAGCGCCGCGACGCCCGCGACGTGCGGGGTGGCCATCGAGGTGCCGGACATGTTGGTGGCGCTACCGGTCAGCGACAGCGACGTGATGTTGTCACCGGGGGCGAAGATGTCGGTGCACGTGCCGTAGTTGGAGAACGAGGCGCGCGCGTCGTTGGACGAGGTCGCGTTGACCGTGATCAGCGCGGCGACCTTGGCCGGACCGGTCGAGCAGGCGTCGGTCGAGCTGTTGCCCGAGGCGACCGCCATCTGCACGCCGGAGTTGACCATGCCCGCGAGGGCGTCGTTGCCCAGGTCGGCGGTGTCGAAGGTCCACGAGGCGTTGACCACCGCGGGCTTCTGCGCGTTGGCGGTGATCCACTCGATCGCCTTGACACCGGCGGAGTCCGGGCCGTTGCCGGTGCAGCTGGTGCCGAGCATGCGGACCGAGACCAGCTTGACCTTCTTGGCCACGCCGTAGGTCTTGGAGCCGATGGTGCCCGAGACGTGCGTGCCGTGCCCGGAGCAGTCCTGGCCGTTCTGGCCGTCCTCGATGAAGTCGGCGCCGACGGAGGCGCGGCCCTCGAACTCGGCCAGGCCGGTCTTGATGCCGGTGTCGGTGACGTAGACGGTCACGTTCGACGCGCCGCCGCTGGGGTAGTTGTACTTCTTGTCCAGCGGCAGGTTCGCCTGGTCGACGCGGTCGAGGCCCCAGGTGGGGTTGTCCTGGACGTCGAGCGCCTTGGCGGTGCCGTCCTGGTAGACCTTCTTCACCGCCGGGTCGGCGGCGAGCTGCCTGGCCTTGGTGTCGCTCAGGCCCTTGACCTGGAAGCCCTGCATGGACTTGGAGAACACGTAGTCCAGGTTGCCGCCGTACTTCTGCACCAGGGCGCTGGAAGCGGCCTGGATGCTGGCGGCGGACGCGGCGGCGGTCGGCTTGAGCGAGACGATGAAGCTGTTGCCCGCCGCGGGCTGCTTGGCCCGCACGAAATCGGCTTCGGCGGCGGTCGCCGGGGTGGCCACGGCCACCAGGGCAGCGGTCACCGCCGCCGCGCCGAGCGCCGCGAGCACGACTCGCCCGCGAGTGGATCGTTGCATGATGAGGAGGTCCTTCCACGATGGTCGACAGCCGTGCGCACACGGCCGAACAGGGTGTTCGCCCTTCATGGACCGGGCACCCGGCGCTTCGGGTCGCACCGTGCGCCGGGTGCCCGGGGTCGCGCTGCCGCCACCGGGTAGGGGCGGCCAACCGGATCCCTTAGAAGGTCAGGGTCCAGGTGTCGATGGTGCCGACGTCGTAGGTCATCACGTCGGTGACCTGGAGCTTCCAGGTCCCGTTGCGGTTCTCCGCGGAGGCGTCGACGGTGAAGGTCTCGTGGATGCCGGAGGCGGAGCTGGCGCCACGGGCCTTCTTCAGGTTGTAGGTCGCGCCGGACGGGCCGATCAGGTCGACGACCAGGTCACCGGTGTAGGTGTGGTTGATGTCGACCTTGACCTTGGTTCCGGTCGAGGCCTTGCCGGTGCAGTTGGCGACCGTCACCGGGGAGTTCACCGCGGTGCTGGTGTCCGGGATGGACACGTCGGCGCCGTTGGTCACCGCGTCGCAGGTGCCCGGCTCGGGGTCGGGGTTGCCGCCGCCGATGAAGCTGACGTTGAGCAGCTTGTTGGGCGAGCCCTTGAGGTCGGTGATCTTGCCGGAGGTGGCGTTGTTCACCAGCGCGTCGCGGACCTGCTGCGGGGTGGCCGAGGGGTTGGCCGACAGGTAGAGCGCCGCGGCACCGGCCACGTGCGGGGTGGCCATCGAGGTGCCGTTCATGGTGGCGGTGCTGCCACCGTTCTTGGTGGAGAGGATGGCCGAGCCGGGCGCGAAGATGTCCAGGCAGGTGCCGTAGTTGGACTCCAGCGAACCGGCGGTCCAGATGGAGCGCTTGTCGGCGTTGTCGCTGGCGCCGACGGTGATCGCCTCGGGCACGCGCGCCGGGCTGGTGTTGCAGGCGTCGCCCGCGTTGTTGCCCGCGGCGAGCGCGAAGGTCACGCCAGCGGAGATGCCGCGCTTGATCGCGTTGTCCACCGAGGTGTCCGCGCCGCCGCCGAGGCTCATGTTGGCGACAGCGGGCTTCTTGGCGTTCTGCGCGACCCAGTCGATGCCCTTGATGATCACCGAGTAGGCGCCGTTGCCGGAGCAGTCGAGCACCCGGACCGCGACCAGGTTGACCTTCTTGGCCACGCCGTAGGTCTTCGAGCCGACGGTGCCCGCCACGTGCGTGCCGTGGCCCTGGCAGTCGGAGGCGTCGGCGTCGTTGTCGATGAAGTCGTAGCCGTCCTTGGCGCGACCCTCGAACTCGGTGTGCGCCTTGTAGATGCCGGTGTCCAGGATGTACGCGGTCACGTTGGAGGCGGTGTTCGCGTAGGTGTACTTCTGGTCCAGCGGCAGGTTCGCCTGGTCGATCCGGTCCAGACCCCAGGTCGGGTTGGTCTGCGTGTCCGACATCCGGGCGACGCCGTCCTGCTGGACGTAGGCGACCGACGGGTCGGCCGCGAGCCGCTTGGCCGCCGCCTCGTCCAACTTCACCGCGAAGCCGCGCAGGGACGCGACGTAGGTGTTGCTGACCTTGCCGCCGTGCTTGCGGGCCAGGTCGAGCGCCTTGGCGTTGGTGGTCGGGACGTCGGAGGCGCCGTCCTTGAACACCACGATGTAGCTACCCGCGATGGGCTGCGCGCTGCTCAGGATCGAGCCGGTCGCCTGCTGGGCCGCCGCTGGGCTGGTCACCGCGGCCACGATGGCCACGGCGGTCGCGCCTGCGGCCACCCCGGCTGCGACGACCCGCCGGGTCTTGCGATCAAGTCGCATCTGGGCTTCTCCATTCCGCTCCTCCGGGTGGTGGACACCACCCGGGGGTGTGGCTGCCTGGCAGGGTTGGTAACTGACAGCCACTTGCGGATCACCATCGAGGGGCGCGGCAAGACGAACAATCCGGATATCGGTACGTAGGGATACCCGTCTTTCACCTAAGATCAACTTCTCAGTCCGTGACATCCTGGAGTTTCAGATCACCGCTGGGCCGCCTAGGCTCGCCAAAACCCCACCGGGTGCGGTAGCGGACACGTGGGTTGGGAGGGTGGATGAGCCGGACACCGAGGCCGAACACGCGGCGCCCCGACGCCACCGGACTGATGCGGACCAGCTCGCCGGTCCTGGTCGGGCGCGGCGACCAACTCGGCGCCCTGGTGGCCGCGGTGCCGAGGCAGCCAGCCGTGATCATGATCGAGGGCGAGGCGGGCGTCGGGAAGTCGCGGCTGGTGCGCGAACTGCTCGACTCCGAACTGGGTCCGATGGCCGTCCTCATGGGCTACTGCCAGCCGGTCGGCGAACCGTTCCCGTACGGGGCGGTGCTGGAGGCGCTGCGCGACGCGACAGACCGGCTCACCAGGGGCCACCCGCGGCTGAGCCCGGTGGCCGGGGTGCTCGGCCCGCTGCTGCCCGAGCTCGCCGAGTACCTGCCGCCGCCGCCCGCGCCGACCGGGGACCCGCGCACCGAGCGGCACCGGCTGTTCCGCGCCATGCGCGAGGTGATCAGCGTGCTCGGGCCGGTGCTGCTGGTCGTGGAGGACCTGCACTGGGCCGACGACGGTTCCCGCCAGCTGCTGCGGTTCCTGATGGGCGACCCGCCGCTCAACCTGTCCATTGTGGTCACTTACCGGCGCGAGGACGTGCCGGGCGGCGTCCCCTTGGGATCGGCCTACCGGCCGCCGAGCGGCATCACCAGCGTGCTGCTCGAGCTCGGCCCGCTCGACGTCGACGAGGTGCGGGCGCTGACCTCGGCGATCTTGGACGAAGAGGCGGTCTCCGCCGAGTTCGCCGCGAAGCTGCACGAGCGCACCGCGGGCATCCCGTTCGTGGTCGAGGAGACGCTGCGGGCGCTGCGCAACCCGGCGGGCGCTGTGCACGCCGACGGCGCGACCGCCCGGCGGCTGCTGGACAACGTGGACGTCCCGGTACTGCTGCGCGACGCCATGGCCGAGCGACTGGCAGCGCTCCCGACGACCGCGACCCGACTCGCCCAAGCCGCCGCAGTGCTCGGTGTGCCCGCCCCGGCGGAGCTGCTCGGCGAGGTCGCCGCGATCGGCGAGACCCGCCTGCGGGCCGCGCTGACGCACGCGCTCAGCGGGCACGTGCTGCACGAGGTCGACTCCGGCCGCTACGGGTTCCGGCACGCGCTGGCCCAGCAGGCCGTCTACGACACCCTCAGCGGCCCGGACCGCCAGCAGCTGCACAACCGGGCCATCGAGGCCCTGGACCAGGTCGAGCCGCGCCCCTTGGTGCAGCTGGCCGAGCACAGCGAACGCGCGGGCCGCACGGCGGCGTGGCTGCACTACGGCGAGGCCGCGGCCGACCGGGCCGCCGAGGTCGGTGACGCCGCGACGGCGACCGCGCTGCTGCAACGGCTGCTGGTCGAGCCGACGGTGCCCGCCGCGGACGTGGACCGGCTGGCGATCAAGCTGGGCCAGGTCGCGCACCTGGGCCTTGACCAGCACGACCCGACCGAGGCGCTGGAGCGGCTGCTGTCGGACCGGCGGCTGTCGATCTCCGCGCGCGGCGAGGTCCGGCTCTACCGCGGGCTGCTGCTGATCCGCCAGGCGGGCGGGGTCGAGGAGGCCCGCTCGGAGATCGAGATGGCCATCGCGGACCTGGTCGAGCGCCCGGACCTGGCCGCCAAGGGCGCCGCGGTGCTGGGCCAGCCGTTCATGGGGATGACCCCGATGAGCGAGTTCATGCTGTGGCTCGACCGCACCGACCGCTACCGCGACGCCACCGACGACGTCGAGCTGAAGATCTCGCTGCAGGCCAACGAGATGGGCTCCAAGCTGCACACCGGCGACCCGTCGGTGCTGGCCAACCTGGACCGGCTGCCCGACACCGCGTCCACCCCCGGCGAGCAGCGGCAGCTGGCCAGGGCGTACTGCAACCTGGCCGACGCGTGCACCTCGACCGGGCACTTCAAGCTGTGCGGCGACCTGCTGCGCAGCGGGCTGCGCTTCGCGGCCGAGTGCGGGGCGCCGTTCGTGGTGAGCACCGCGCGCGCGACCAAGGCCCGGCTGGACTGGCTGACCGGCGAGTGGGACGGGCTCGCCGAGCGCGCTGGCAGGCTCCTCGACGAGTACCGGGACCTGTTCCCGGTGGCCAGCGAGCTGTGCCTGGTGCTCGGGTCGCTGGCGATGGCCCGCGGCGAGTGGGCTGAGGCGACCAGCTACCTGACCGAGACCGGGGCGTTCGCGCCGGAGGAGGCCATCGCGCCGGTGGCCATCGCGGGCTGCGCGGCGCTGGCCTGGACGATGCTCTCGCAGGACGAGGTCACCCGGGCCTGCGTGGACGTCGACCGGGGCATCGAGATCGTGCGCGGCAAGGGCGTCTGGGTGTGGGCGACGGAGCTGGGCCCGGTGGCGGTCGCGACGTTCCTGGCCGCGGGCCGGGAGATGGACGCGGAGAACCTGATCGAGGACATCGCGACGGGCATCGAGGGCCGGGACGCGCCGATGGCGGTCGCCGCGCTCGCGCAGTGCCGCGGCAGGCTCGCCGAGGCCCGCGGCCAACTCGACGTGGCGGTGTCGCACTACCGCGAGTCGGTGGACCGCTACGAGCGGCTGCCCGCGCCGTACTTCGCCGCGATGGTGGCCGAGCGGGAGGCGATCTGCCTGCTGCCCAGCGAGAACGACAAGGCGACCGAGATCCTCTCGGCGCTGGTGGACGCGTTCGACTCGCTCGGCGCGACCCGGGACGCGGCCAGGTGCAGGCACCTGCTGCGCGGCATGGGCGGCGGCAAGCCGTCGCGCCGGGGCCGCCGCGGCTACGGCAACGAGCTGTCCCCGCGCGAGCAGGAGGTGGCCAGGCTGCTGGCGGCCGGGCACACCAACCGCGAGATCGCCGACGTGCTCTTCCTGTCCCCGCGCACGGTCGAGCAGCACGCCGCCCGGGTGCTGCGCAAACTCGGTGTCTCCTCCCGAGCCGAACTCCAAGCCGAGGACCTGGGCTAGAGCGCTAGAAGCCCCGCGAACACGAGAAGGACCGTCCGGGGATGGACGGTCCTTCTCGTCGGAACCAGCGGCTGGCGAGCGGCCCCCTGCATCAAAGGACGTTCGCCGAACCGCACCAGGCGGTGCCGAGCGCCGGGTGGGCGCCGCGGTCCCGGGGTGCGTGGTTCGAGTGACCACGGAGCCGGAACAACCCCGGGCGGGGGAGAGACGAGGGCGTGGGCGCCGCTCCCCCGACTTCCCGAGGTTCGCCCGTCGGGCCGGTGGGCCCTTCGTGCTTGGGAGAAGCGTGCCGGGGGCGGCGCGGCAGAACAATCGAGGCACCGGTAGGTAGGGATACCTATCTATTGACCTGGGCCGATGGTAATCGACTGGGAAATAACCGGTAACGGAGAACCACCTCCGCAGCCTTGTGGCGCGTGAAGCGGCCGGGTCACCATCCAACTGCACCACTGTGCGTCCTGGTCGTGAGGGCACCTTCGGGTTCGTCCGGGGCAGGCAGCGGACAACCTCATACTCACCTCCAGTGCCCCCGGGCACTCCTTGCAGGAGGCAACGCGTGAAACGCAAACGCCTATCGGTCGCGGTCGGGGCGGTAGCCGCCCTTGCCGTGGTCTTGTCATCATCGCCCGGCGCCACGGCGCGGCCCGACGCGGCCGCGAGCCGCACCTCGGCCGAGTACGCGGTCATCGGGGTCAAGACCCACCAGGAGCGGTCTTCCATCGCCAAGACCGGCGCCGCCGTCAACGGCGTCGAGGACAGCAGGCTGATGATCACCGCGACCCCGGCCGAGGTCGCCAAGATCCGCCAGCTCGGCTACCGGGTGGACGCCCAGGACACCGCCGCGATCACCGCCGACCGGGGCGCGGCGGCACCGGCGGACTTCCCCAGCGCCGACGCGAACTACCACAACTACGCCGAGATGACCGCGGTCATCAACAAGGCGGTCACCGACCACCCCGGCATCATCACCAAGCAGGTCGTCGGCAAGACCTACGAGAACCGCGACATCTTCGCGATCAAGATCTCGGACAACGCCGCGACCGACGAGGACGAGCCCGAGGTGCTGTTCACCGCGCACCAGCACGCGCGCGAGCACCTGACCGTCGAGATGGCGGTGTACCTGATCAACCTGCTGACCGACAGCTACACCACCGACGCCAAGATCAAGGGCCTCGTCGACAGCCGGGAGATCTGGATCATCCCGGACGTCAACCCCGACGGCGGCGAGTTCGACATCAGCAGCGGCTCCTACCGCAGCTGGCGCAAGAACCGGCAGCCGAACTCCGGTTCGTCCAACGTCGGCACCGACCTCAACCGCAACTGGGACTACAAGTGGGGCTGCTGCAACGGTTCCTCGGGTTCCACCAGCAGTGAGACCTACCGCGGCCCGTCCGCGGCGTCGGCGCCCGAGGTCCGCGCGCTGCAGAACTTCGTGAGCAGCCGGATCGTCGGCGGCAAGCAGCAGATCAGCGTGGGCATCGACTTCCACACCTACTCCGAGCTGGTGCTCTGGCCCTACGGCTGGACCTACGACGACACCGCCCCCGGCCTGACCGCCGAGGACCAGCGGGTGTTCTCCACCATCGGCCGGGCCATGGCGGCGAAGAACAACTACACCCCCGAGCAGTCCTCGGACCTGTACATCACCGACGGGTCGATCGACGACTACCTGTGGGGCGTGCACAAGATCTACGGCTACACCTTCGAGATGTACCCGACCGGCACCGCCGGTGGCGGCTTCTACCCGCCCGACGAGGTCATCAGCCGGGAGACCGCGCGCAACAAGGAGGCCGTCCTCCTGCTGCTCGACTACGCCGACTGCCCGAAGCGCTCGATCGGCGGGACCTGCGGCACCACGCCGCCGGACCCGGGTGGCAAGGTCTTCGAGAACACCGCCGACGTGCAGATCCCGGACGCGGGCGCGGCGATCACCAGCGACATCGCGGTGACCGGCGTGACCGGCAACGCCCCGGCCACGCTGAAGGTCGACGTCAACATCGTGCACACCTACCGCGGCGACCTGGTCATCGACCTGGTGGCCCCGGACGGTTCGGCCTACCGGTTGAAGAACTCCTCGACCAGCGACTCGGCCGACAACGTGATCGCCACGTACACGGTGAACGCCTCGACCGAGGTGGCCAACGGGACCTGGAAGCTCAAGGTCCAGGACACCTACCGGCAGGACACCGGCTACATCAACAGCTGGAAGCTCACCTTCTGAGTCCCGGCAGCGCCTGACCCAGATGACCTGAGCGAGCAGTCGCCCCGGGCCGCGGCACCCACCCCGGCCCGGGGCGCACCCGTCACACCGCCGCCGGGAGCGGTGAGCCCTGCCCGCTGTCCACTACGGACAGTTGATGCCCTATCCACGCCCAGCAACGGCACCCGGGGGTGCCGGTGGACGAGAGAGGACGCTCAGGTGAGGAAGCTCAGCAAGCTCCAGCAGGCATTGGCGTTGGCCGCGACATCGATCGCCGCGGTGGCCGCGGTCGGTGTGGTCGCGGGTCAGGCGACGGCCGCACCGCCGCCGACCGACATGGGCCCGCAGGTCGTCGGTGGCACCCGCGCCGCCCAGGGCGAGTTCCCCTGGATGGTCCGGTTGTCGATGGGCTGCGGCGGCGCGATGTACGCCGACGACCTCGTGCTGACCGCCGCGCACTGCGTGGACAGCACCGGCAACAACACCGGCATCACCGCCACCTACGGCGCGGTGGACCTGCAGGACGCGAACCGGGTCACGCGCACGTCCAAGTACGTCTACCGAAACCCCGGCTACTCGACCTCGACGGGCGGCGACTGGGCGCTGATACAGCTGTCGAGCCCGATCACCGGCGCGGCCAAGCTGCCCATCGCCACCACGACCGCCTACGACTCCGGCACGTTCACCATCGCCGGGTGGGGTGCCGCGTCCGAGGGCGGCGCGCAGGAGCGCTACCTGCTCAAGGCGGAAGTGCCCTTCGTCTCCGACACCTCGTGCAAGACCGCGTACCCCAGCATGAAGACCGCCGTCGAGATCTGCGCCGGGTTCACCCAGGGCGGCACCGACACCTGCCAGGGCGACTCCGGCGGCCCGATGTTCCGGCGCGACAACAACAACGCCTGGGTCCAGGTCGGCATCGTGTCCTACGGCCGCGGCTGCGCCAGGCCGAACTACCCGGGCGTGTACGCCGAGGTGAGCGCGCTGTCCTCGGCCATCGCGGCGAAGGCAGCCGAACTGGGGCACCCACCCACCTCCACCACGAACCCGCAGGGCACGGTCTTCGAGAACACCAACGACGTGCAGATCCCGGACAACGCGGGCGCGGTCACCAGTGACATCGCGGTGACCGGTGTGACCGGCAACGCCCCCGCCACGCTGAAGGTCGACGTCAACATCGTGCACACCTACCGCGGCGACCTGGTCATCGACCTCGTCGCCCCGGACGGATCCGCGTACCGGCTGAAGAACTCCTCCACGAGCGACTCGGCCGACAACGTCATCGCGACCTACACGGTCAACGCGTCGTCCGAGGCGGCCAACGGCACCTGGAAGTTGAAGGTCCAGGACACCTACGCCCAGGACGTCGGCTACATCAACAGCTGGAAGCTCACCTTCTGAACCCCCATCGTCCGTCCACTGTGAACTCCTGCCGGGAGTACCGGTCGGGAGCAGCAGTCGGGCGGTCAGTCGATCCACACCCCTGCAACGGCACAACCCGGTGCCGTGTGGACACGAGAGGACACTTCGTGAAGAAGCTCAGCACACTGCGCAAGGTCTTGGCGGTCGCGATCGGGACGGTGGCGGCGGCGGCCATCGCCGTCCCGGCCTCGGCCGCGCAGCCCGGCCCCACCGGTGAGATGGGTCCCGCCGTCGTCGGTGGCACCCGCGCCGCCCAGGGCGAGTTCCCCTGGATGGTCCGGTTGTCGATGGGCTGCGGCGGCGCGATGTACGCCGACAACCTCGTCCTGACCGCCGCGCACTGCGTCAGCGGCACGGGCAACAACACCAGCATCACCGCCACCTACGGCGCGGTCGACCTGCAGAGCTCGTCGCGGGTGACCCGCACGTCGAAGTACGTCTACCGCAACCCGGGCTACTCGACGTCCGCGGGCGGCGACTGGGCGCTGATCCAGCTGTCGAGCCCGATCACCAACGCCGCGAAGCTCCCGATCGCGACCTCGACCGCCTACGACTCGGGCACCTTCACCATCATCGGCTGGGGCGCGGCGTCCGAGGGCGGCGCGCAGCAGCGGTACCTGCTCAAGGCGACGGTCCCGTTCGTCTCGGACACCTCGTGCAAGACCCCGTACCCGAGCCTCAAGGCCGCGGTCGAGATCTGCGCGGGCTACACCCAGGGCGGCACCGACACCTGCCAGGGCGACTCCGGTGGCCCGATGGTCCGCAGGGACAACGCGAACAACTGGGTCCAGGTCGGCATCGTGTCCTACGGCCGCGGCTGCGCCCGACCGAACTACCCCGGCGTGTACGCGCAGGTGAGCGCCCTGTCCACGGCGATCGCGGCCAAGGCGCGCGAGCTGCGGGTCTGACCGCGAGGCCAGTAGAGTCGACTTGCGGAGTCCGCCCCGGGTGCGCTGTTCACCCGGGGCGGACCCATTTGTCACAATTGCCAGATATCAGTTCCACCCAGCCTCTGGCTTCACGGCCGAGGTTGACGGCAAGATACGGGCCAAGTTACCGCTAGGTAGACGGTAGGGGTCACCCGAACCACGCTGCCTGACGTGCGCCGGAGGAGAGCTATGCGCGAGTTCGCCGTACCCCCAGTGGCCAAGCGTGAGGTTGCGGGTGGACTCGCCGACCTGGTCTACGAAAACGCCGAGCTCGGCCCGGCCGACGTGGCGTTCCGGCGCAAGGCGGGCGCGGGCTGGGAGGACATCACCGCGACCCGGTTCGCCGAGGAGGTCACCGAGGTCGCCAGGGGCCTGGCTGGCTCGGGGATCGCGCCGGGCGACCGGGTGGCGATCCTGGCCGCGACCCGCTACGAGTGGACGCTGCTGGACTTCGCCATCTGGGCGGCTGGCGCGGTGTCGGTGCCGATCTACGTGACGTCCTCGGCCGAGCAGATCCAGTGGATCCTGTCGGACTCCGGCGCGGTCGCGGTGGTCGTGGAGACCGACGAGCACGCCGCCCGGCTGGGCAGCGTCCGCGAGCTGCTGCCCGACCTGCGCCAGGTGTGGCGGGTCGACGACGTCGCCGGGATCATCGCCGCGGGCGCGGAGGTGGACGCCGCCGAGATCCACTCCCGACGGGCCGCGGTGACCGCGGAGGACGTCGCGACGATCATCTACACCTCGGGCACCACCGGTCAGCCCAAGGGTTGCGTGCTGACCCACGAGAACTTCTTCGCCGAGTGCGGTTACGGCGCCGAGGTGCTCGCCGAGCTGTTCCACGGCCGCGGCATGAGCGAGGCGCCCTCGACGCTGCTGTTCCTCCCGGTGGCGCACGTGTTCGGCCGGATGGTCGAGGTGGGCTGCGTGTACGCGCGGTGCACCATGGGCCACACCGCCGACGTCAAGCAGGTCATGGTGGACCTGGCGACGTTCCAGCCGACCTTCATCCTGTCGGTGCCTTACGTGTTCGAGAAGGTCTACAACGGGGCGCGGCAGAAGGCGCACGCCGGCGGCAAGGGCAAGATCTTCGACGCCGCCGCAGCGACCGCGATCGCCTATAGCGAGGCCGACGGCAAGGTGGGCTTGGGGCTCAAGCTCAAGCACCTGGTGTTCGACAAGCTGGTCTACAGCAAGCTGCGCACCGCGATGGGCGGTAAGACGAAGTTCGCCATCTCCGGCGGCGCCGCGCTCGGCGCCCGGCTGACGCACTTCTTCCGCGGTGTCGGCCTGATCGTGCTGGAGGGCTACGGCCTGACCGAGACCACGGCGGCCTCGGCGGTCAACACCCCGCAGCACCTCAAGCCGGGCACGGTCGGGCGGCCGCTGCCGGGCACGACGGTGCGCATCGACGAGGACGGGGAGATCCTGCTCAAGGGCGAGCAGGTGTTCCGCCGCTACTGGAACAACGACGCGGGCACCGCCGAGGTCATCGACGGCGACGGCTGGTTCCACACCGGCGACCTGGGCGAGCTCGACGCCGAGGGCTACCTGAAGATCACCGGGCGGAAGAAGGAGATCCTGGTGACCAGCGGCGGCAAGAACGTCGCGCCCGCGGTCATCGAGGACCGCATCTCCGCGCACCCGCTGGTCGGCCAGGCCATGGTGGTCGGGGACGGGCAGAAGTACATCGCCGCGCTGATCACCATCGACCCGGACTACTTCAGCTACTGGAAGTCCACTGTGGGCAAGCCAGCCGGTGCGACGGTGGCCGACCTGATCGACGACCCGGACCTGCTCGGCGAGGTCCAGAAGGCGGTCGACGAGGGCAACACGGCGGTGTCGACGGCGGAGTCGGTGCGCAAGTTCCGGGTGCTGGCCACCGAGTTCACCCCGGAGACCGGCCACCTCACCCCGTCGCTCAAGCTCAAGCGCCGCATCATCATGCGCGACTTCGGAGCCGAGGTCGACAAGCTCTACTCGTGAGGGGCCGTGGCGTCTAGCATGGCGCCACCTTCCCACGAGAGGTAGGCCATGGGACGACACTCGTCGCCCAGGCGGCCGAAATGGGGCTTCCGCTCGACGGCGTTGCTCCTGGTCGTCCTGCTGGCACTCGTGGTGGGCGGGTGGTTCGCGCTGGACACGGTCAGCGATCGACCAACCACGGCGAGCTGCGACCCGGCCACCCTCACGGTCGTCGTCGCCCCCGACCTGGCCCCGATAGTCCAGGCTGCGGGCACCCGGATCACCGACGGGTGCACCCAGGTCCAGGTCAACCCCCAGGAATCCGGCGCAGCCGCCGAAGCCCTCATCGTCTCCGACGGCGCCCAACCCCCGGACGTGTGGATCCCGGAGTCCACCCTGTGGCTGCGCCGAGCCCACCAAAAAGGCGCCTGGAGCGTAGAACTCACCGGCATCCCGGTGGCGTCAACACCCGTAGTCCTCGCGATGACCGAGGAAGTGGCGGCAGCCCAAGGCTGGCCCGGCACCAAACCCACCTGGGCACAAGCCCTAGAGACCACCTCCGTCGGCATCTCCGACCCGTCCCGAGACCCTTCAGGCCTATCAACGCTTCTCGGCGTGAACACCGTGACCGCCGCCTCCCCAGATCCCCCAGCCGCGGCGACCGCGTCCTTACGCAAGCTGGCACTCAACACGCTGCCCCAGACCGCAGACCTCTATGCGCGCCTCCCGGGAACCAACAGCCCCTCTACTCCCCTGAGTGTCTTCCCCACTCCGGAGAGCTCCCTCCTACGCCACAACGCAACCAACACCTCGTTCCCGTTGATTGCCTCTTACGCTGCCGTCCCCTCGTTGGACTTCCCTTACACGGTTCTCCCTACCGCCTCCCAAGCCTCCTTGGCCGTCTCCCAACGACTCCTCGCCGAACTGAGCACCCCAGAGTCGCTAACAGCCCTTGGCGATGCCGGCTTCCGCGGCCCCGACGGCGCAGTCCTCCGCGATCGGTCTGCCGACGGCCGGACATCCATCGAACAGGTCCCACCGGTCCCACTGCCGTCTACAGACGATGTCGATCAGCTGCTGAACCTGTGGGCGGGGGTGAACTTGAGCTCACGGATGCAGGTACTGCTGGACGTGTCGGGGTCCATGGCGGAGCAGGTGCCAGGTACTGGCCTGGACCGGATGGCGGTGACTCTCAAGGCCGCCGAGCTGGGGATCGGGTTGTTCCGGCCTACTACCAAGTTCGGGATGTGGTTGTTCTCCACGAACTTGGACGGGGGGAAGGATTACCGGGAACTGTTGCCGGTGCTGCCGGTGGCGGAGCAACTGAACACGGGGGCGCTGGAGAAGCTGCGGGCAGTCCGGGCGATCAAGGGTGGGGCTACGGGGCTGTACGACAGCGTGTTGGCGGCTTATCAGTCGGGGCGGGCGAATTGGGAGCCTGGGCGGATCAACCTGGTGGTGGTGTTGACGGATGGGAAGAACGAGGACGCTGAGGGGATCAGTCGGTCGCAGTTGCTGGAGGAGTTGGGTCGGCTGCAGGATCCGCGGCGGCCGCTGCAGTTGATCGGGATCGGGATTGGGCCGGATGCTGATCTTGCAGAGTTGACGGCGATTACGGGGGTTACTGGGGGACAGGCTTTTGTGACGCCGGATCCTACTAAGATCGGCGGGATCTTTTATAAGGCGTTGAGTGGGGTGTTGTGTCAGCCGCCGGGGTGCAGCAAGTGATCGTTACCGCAGGTTGTCCACAACGGCTTCTGTTGTCCACAGGCGCTGGTTGCTGCTGCCGTTTTGTCGGTGCTGCTCAGTAGGCTGTATATCGGGGGCTCTTGTGGCAGATGATCTTGCTAGGGGCCTTCCGTGGTGGTTGGTTATCCACAACGTGCTTGGCTGTCCACAGGGTTCGTACGCTGCAGCTGGATTGTCGGGCTTTCTCGGTAGGCTGTGCATTGGGGGCGCTTGTGGCAGATGATCTTGCGGACCTGACTGTGGATGGTTATCCACAACGTCTTCTGCTGTCCACAGGGCCTTGCTTGGCGCTCCCGTTTGTCGGCGCGTCTCGGTAGGCTGTGTATTTGGGGGCTTTCGATCAGGTTGATCTTGACGTAGGCCGTTGCTGGGAGTGCGGGGCAAGGGATTCGGGCCTCCGCCTTCGGCTCCGGGAGCCGCCTCGTCGCCTGGCGGCAACATCGGCGGGGATCCGCGACAATGCGAAGAGCTCGATGGGGCGAACTTGTTTTGCGTGGGGCCCCTACGACACCCGTGGCAGGACCGCAAAGCAGGGGCCGAAAAGCATGGCCCTGTCCGCTACCGACGCTACGGGTGCCGTCCCCCCACACAAAACAAGTCCGCCCCATCGAGCATTTGGCACCAGCGAGTCCGACTGTCCAGGTGCTGGGTTGGCAGGGCAGACGAGAGTGGGCTGAGTTGGCACCGCAGGGTCCGAGTGTCCAGGGGCTGAGCAGGTGGGTTGGGGCGGACCTGACGGGGGCAGGTTGGCACCGCTGGGTCCGAGTGTCCACGGGCTGGCCAGGTGGGTTGGGGCGGACCTGACGGCACCCGAGCTGGCACCACCGGGTCCGAGTGTCCAGGCGCTGAGCAGGTGGGTCAGGGCCGACCTGACGGCAGCCAGGTTGGCACCAGCGACTCCGAGGAGCGCGGGGCTGGGCAGGTGGGCTGAGGCGGACTTGGCGGACGCTGGGTTGGCACGGGAGAGTCGGCGAACTTCCCCGCAGGAGCTATTGCGGTCGGTTGGGGGGCTTGTGTGTGCCGGAGTCGAGTTCCTCGGTGAACTCGGTCCAGAAGCGCTCCACGCAGCGCTCGATGCGGATGCCTAGTTCTAGGGATTTGACCTGCCAGCGGTCCGCGTAGCCGGCTATCTGGTTGTACATCGCCATGTACCCGTCCGCGCGTGCCTTGTGCGAGTCGCGGCGGGTGCGGGCCAGGGTGGCCAGGTCCTCGGCTTCGGCGAAGGCGGAGAAGAAGAGTTTCAGCAGGCCGAGGTCGCGGACCTCGGTCTCGTCCAGGGTCGGCGAGGCGAGCCACTCGCGGAGGGCGGTTCGGCCCTCTTCGGTGATCGAGTAGGTCCGGCGGCGGCGGCCGCCCTCTTCCTCGGTGGCGGTGAGCAGGCCTGCTTCGACCAGGCGGACGGGTTCGTCGTAGAGCTGGGAGTGGGCGAACGCCCAGAAGTTGCCGATGGTGAGGGCGACCCGCTGTTTGAGGTCGTAGCTGGTCGCCGGGCCTTGGGCGAGCATTCCCAGCACCACGAACGAGGTGGCGTTGAGCTTGCGGTCTCGGGACTCGCGGGGCAGGGCGGCACCTCCAGGAGCGACGGAACTGCCGAAGACCATACCTAGCAGGGTGAACCGGTGTCCCCATTCGGCGGTACCCGGGACGCCGGGTGGGCGTCCCGGGGCGCCGACCGGCTCAGTCGAGGTGCTTGACGTCGAGCTTGCCTTGTGCGTGGGCGGCTCGGATGACCTTCTTGTCGAACTTGCCGACGCTGGTCTTGGGGACCTCTTCGACGAAGGTCCAGTTCTCCGGGAGTTGCCACTTGGCGACCTTGGGGTCGAGGAAGTCGCGCAACTCCGCCGCGGTGGCCGAGGCCCCGGGGCGCAGGACGACGGCGACCAGGGGGCGCTCGTCCCACTTGGGGTCGGGGATGCCGACGACGGCTGCCTCGGCGACCGAGGGGTGGGCCATGACGTGGTTCTCCAGCTCCACCGAGGAGATCCACTCGCCGCCGGACTTGATGATGTCCTTGGAGCGGTCGGTGAGGGTGAGGAAGCCGTCGGGGGTGAGGGTGCCGACGTCGCCGGTGCGGAGCCAGCCGTCGACGAACTTGGCGGCGTCCTCGGGCTCTGGTTTGTAGTAGGCGCCCGCGATCCAGGGGCCGCGGACCTCCAGCTCACCGACGCTCTCGCCGTCCCACGGGACCTCTTGGCCGTCTTCGCCGATGAGGCGGGCGGTCACGCCTGCGGGGAGGCGGCCCTGGGTGTAGCGGTAGCGCCAAGTCTCGTCCTCGGAGATACCCGCCGGGGGCCTGCTTAGCGTGCCCAGTGGCGAAGTCTCGGTCATGCCCCACGCGTGGACGATGTAGAGCCCGTACTTCTCCGAGAACGCATGCATCATCGCGGGCGGGCAGGCAGCGCCACCGACGACG
The DNA here is from genome assembly GCF_024171925.1 of Actinokineospora diospyrosa. Taxonomy (GTDB): domain Bacteria; phylum Actinomycetota; class Actinomycetes; order Mycobacteriales; family Pseudonocardiaceae; genus Actinokineospora; species Actinokineospora diospyrosa. The sequence continues at coordinate 192,956 of NZ_JAMTCO010000010.1, forward strand.
ACCTCGCGCAGTGACGACAGGTCTGCCGGGTTCTGGTCCAGGTAAGCGAGGACGCCTTGCCAGATGGTCGGAACGGCCGCGGACTGGGTCGGCTTCAGCGTCGCGATCATCTGCGCCAACGGTTCCGGCTGGAGGAACCGGTCCGGCATCACCAGAGAGGCACCGGTCATGAACGCGGCGTAAGGGATGCCCCACGACATCGCGTGGAACTGCGGGACGATGACCAATGTGCGGTCAGACGAGGAGATCTGCATCCCGTCCGGCATGCACACCTGCATCGAGTGCAGCCAGATCGAGCGGTGCGAGTAAACGACGCCCTTAGGGTTACCGGTCGTGCCTGAGGTGTAACACATAGCGGCCGCAGCGCGTTCGTCTACGTCTGGCCAGTCAAAGTCGCTGGAGGCGCTAGCGAGCAGGTCCGCGTAAGAGTGGACAGTGACGTGCTCAGGTGCCGTTAATGCTTCCACAGGCCCGTTCGCGACGATGACGTGCTGGACGGTAGGGCAACCGGGCAGGATTTTTGAGAGCAGCGGGGCGATCGAGGCGTCCACGATGATGGCGTGGTCTTCAGCGTGGTTCACGATGTAGGTCAACTGCTCCGGGAACAGCCGCACGTTGAGCGTGTGCAGCACCGCGCCCATGGCGGGGACGGCGAGGTAGGCCGTCAGGTGCTCCTGGTTGTTCCACATGAAGGTGCCGACCCGCTGGTCACCGGTCACCCCGAGGCCGCGCAACGCGTTGGCCAACCGCGCGGCCTCGACGCCGACCTCGGCGAAGGTCGCGCTGCGCCCCCCGGTGCCGGTCCACGTGGTGACCTCGGCGGTGGCGTGCACCTTGGCGCCGTGGCGCAGCAAGGTGGCGATGGACAGGTTGCCGTCCTGCATCGTGCTGAACATGGGTGACAACTCCCTGGGCGGATCGGGGCCCCGACGTGCGCGACCGAACTTACTGGCCGGTAGTAGCAGACCATAGTGCTTGCGCGCTCCGGGCAACACGGGTGAAACAGTCCAATTTGGCTAGTTGATCATGCTGTCACGCTGCGTCGCCGCACGGTCGTCGGCGCGCTCCACAAGACCTTTGCGCGTGTCGGGGGTATGTTGCCCTCCGAGGTGTCGTTTACTGGTGAAAGGCATCCGGCCCCCGGGTCGCACGGTGAACCAGGGGCGGGCTTCGCTATCCGCTCCGGTGACCGTCGGTAGCCGCGATGCCCCTGATCCACAGCTGACCCACCGCTGCCGCGGCGGGTGAAGAAGGAAAGGAACAGCACGTTGGCTCTGCCCACGTTGACTCCCGAGCAGCGCGCCGATGCGCTCGCCAAGGCAGCCGAGGCTCGCAAGGCCCGGTCCGAGCTGCTGGCGCAGATCAAGTCCGGTGAGCGGACCATCGCGTCGGTGCTCGGCAAGGCGAAGGACGACAAGACCATCGGCAAGACCAAGGTCGCAGCCCTGCTCAAGGCCGTTCCCGGCCTTGGCGCGGTGAAGGTGGCCGCCCTGCTCGAGCAGGCCGGGATCGACCCGGACCGCCGGGCGGCCGGTCTTGGCGACCGCCAGCGCTCCGCGCTCATCGACGCGCTCAACTAAGTAGCTCGACCACCGCAGGTGGGTGCCGGACACGGCGCCCACCTGCGGTTTTTCGTGTCCAACGCCATAGCGCCGCCGAGCGGTGCGGCCCGGCCGAGCTGGGCATGATGGGGGGATGGACGGTGATCGGGCCGCAGCGCTGGTCGAGGCTTTCGAGCCGGGGTCGTTCCTGCTGGTCGCCCCCGGGGCGACCACTGCGGCCACCGGGACGCGGTCGGTGGTCGCCGAGACCGACCCCGACGAGCTGGCCGCCCAGGTCACCAAGCAGCTGGTCGACACCGGCGCCCCGATCGCCGTCGGCGCCCTCCCCTTCGCCCCGGACACCCCCGCCCACCTGGTGATCCCCCGTTCCGTACAGCGCGCGGGCGGCGTCCACCCGTACCGGCCGTCGGTCGAGCCGTGGGTGCCGAGGCGGCCCGAGGCGAGCCACCTGCCGGACGGAGCGGGCTACCGGCGGGCCGTGGCGGCCGCGGTGAGCGCGTTGCGGGCCGACGACGACCTGCGCAAGGTGGTGCTGGCCCGGTCGACACGGTTGGTGTTCGACGAGCCGGTTCAGCTCGCCAGGCTGCTGCCCGGGTTGGCCGCGACGAATCCGCTCGGTTACACCTTCGCCACCCCGCTACCCGACGGGTCGACGCTGCTCGGGGCCAGTCCGGAGCTGTTGCTGGAGCGCTCCGGGGCCCGGGTGACCTCAAATCCGCTCGCCGGATCGCTCCCCCGCGGGGGTGATCCGTCACACGATCGGGCTAATGCGGCGGAGCTGCTCGGCTCGGCCAAGAACCAGGCCGAGCACGCCGTGGTGGTCGAGTCGGTGGTCGAGGTGCTGCGGCCGTTCTGCCGGGACCTGGCGGTGACCGGGCCGTCGCTGGTCGCCACGCCGACGATGTGGCACCTGTCGACCCGGATCACCGGGGAGCTGCTGGACCAGGACGTCTCGTCGCTGCGGCTGGCCGCGGCGCTGCACCCGACACCCGCGGTGTGCGGGACGCCGACGCAGGCGGCGCGCGCGGCGATCGCCGAGTTGGAGCCGTTCGACCGCGGTTTCTACAGCGGCGCGGTCGGGTGGTGCACCGCCGACGGCGACGGGCAGTGGGTGCTGGCCATCCGCTGCGCGCAGGTGCGCGAGCGGGAGATGCGGCTGTTCGCGGGCGCGGGGATCATGCCCGATTCCGATCCGGTCGCCGAGCTCGCCGAGACCGAGGCCAAGTTGCGCACCCTGTTGCAGGCGCTCGGGCTGTGAGCCGACCGCCAAGCTAACGGCCGGTAGGAAACAGGTTCATTTCCGGTTAGAGTCGAGCGGTGGCCGCTCCGACGATCATGTCGCCGCTGCCTCCCGAGCTGCGCGACCTGGCGAGAGCCCAGCTCGCGAGGGTGGCCGACCTCGCGAACGAGCTGGCCGACGAGTTGAGCAGCCGGGAAGAGTCGTACCGCAGGGTCAACGAGGTCACCCCCGCCGAGCTGCGCAAAGTGTGCGAGGTGAACCTGCGGCACGCGTTCTTGGCGTTCATCGAGGGCAATGAGGTCTCGCTGGAAGCGGCGCGCAAGACCGGGCGCGCTCAGGCCCAGCAGGGGATCCCGCTCCCGGCGGTGCTGCGGGCGTTTCGGATCGCGGGGACGTTCACGTACGAGGCGTTGATGGAGCGGGCGATCCCGCCTGGACTCCTTACGCCGGAACAACTTCTTCCGATTAGCGCGACGGTGTGGCGCATCATCGACTCGTACTCTGACGCCATCGCGACCGCCTATAGCGACTTCGCTGCCGATTCGGCCCGGCATGACAAGGACGCCGTGGCGGAGGCGTTGCTCGTAGGGCAGTTGTCTCAAGACAGCGAGTACGAAGATGCCGCGCGTGCGTTGGGGCTGCCGGAGAGCGGGCAGTTTGTGGTCGCGGTAGGCGCAACGGTCGTCCCACCGCAGTTGCGGTCGGTGGCACACCCTCTTGGGACGATTGTGTTGGTACCGCGGGGAGACCTAAGCGTCGTGCGCCAGTTGTCAGGCACGGTCGGCGTGAGCCCTGTGGTTTCGTTGCGGCACTTACCGTGGGCGTTGCAGCGCGCGCGGATTGCCTTGCGTTGCCTAGGACCGGGAGAAGGCGGAGTCGTCGTGTTCGGCGACCGTGCCGTGACAAGCCTTGTGGCGGGGTCACCGAAGATTGCCGCTGAGTTGTCGCGGATAGTGCTGGGCGGGCTGTTAGCTCTACCGGCGGGTGAGCGGGACGTCCTGATCCGGACCCTGGTCGCTTGGTTTGAGGTGGCGGGGTCAGCCAAGGAGGCGGCAGAGCGGTTGTTCGTCCACCCGAACACGGTCCGGTACCGGATCCGCCGGGTGCAGGAGTTGACCGGGCGGGATCCCGCACGGCCGCGTGAGGGTGCGGAACTGCTCTTGGCCGTAGAGGCGGTTCGGCTCTCCACTTAGAGGTTCCTGGGCACCCCCTGCGCCCAGGAACCCTTCAGCGAAGACAGGTCCGATATGGATTCTGTTGCCCACTTGGCACAGCCCCCACGGCGCGGCGCGTGCACCGTGGGGGCTGTCGGCGTCTAGAGCGGGAGGCTCGTCCGCCGGTGACCTGTATATCGGCCACACCCTTGAGGTGCCTTAGAGGGCAGCGCGCACAGCGTCTTCGATGGTCGTGGGCTCGCGGCCGATCAGCTTGCCAAGGTCGGAGCGGACCTCGCTAAGCGTGCCGCGGCCGATGTTGACCTGGATGTCGGTGAACAGCTCGGCCAAGAACTTCGGCAGGTCTGCCGCGAGCAGGTTGGCCAGGTAGTCCTCACTCGGCACGCTTACGTGCTTCACCGGCTTGCCAGCGACGTCGGATGCGATCTCCGCGAGCTCGTCGAAGCTCCAGGCACGCGATCCGGTGAGCTCGTAGACCGCACCTTCGTGCCCCTCGCTGGAGGCCACGATGGCGGCGGCGAGCGCGAAGTCGTCGCGGCTCGCGGAGGCGACCCGACCGGTGCCCGCGGCGGTGACGTAGGTGCCGCTCTCGACCGCCTGCGGCAGGCTGCCGAGGTAGTTCTCGTGGTACATGGCGTTGCGCAGGAAGGTGTACGACACGCCGCTGGCCTTGATGTGCGCCTCGGTCGCGGCGTGGACCTTGGCCAGGCCGAGCGGCGAGATCGCGGCGTTGCTGACGCTCGTGTAGACGATCCGACTGACACCCGCGCGCACGGCCGCGTCCACGGCGGCGTTCTGCTGGCCGACCCGGATCTCGTCCGGGCCGTTGGTGGAGACCAGCAGCAGGGTGTCGGCCCCGGCGAAGCGCAGCGTGTCCGGCTCGGAGAAGTCACCCTGCCGGACGTCGACGCCGCGATCCGCCAGGTCGGCGGCCTTGCCCGCGTCGCGGACGGAGACGGCGAGGTCGGCGGCGGGGACCCGGTCGAGCAGGTGCCGGACCGCGAGGCCGCCGAACTGTCCGGTTGCCCCGGTCACCAGGATGGTCATTGTGGGTTCTCCCTCATCACGATGGTGAACTCACCGTAGGGATGGTACTAACTTCTCGTAAGTACCTACCTGAACGTCCTATACTTACGTCAACGAAAGAGTCCTGTTGAGGAGGGTGTGCCGGATGAGCGAGATGGTCGAGGACACATCTTTTGACGTGTTCGACCGCAACTGCCCGGGGCGGGCGGTCATGGAGCACATCGCGAGCCGCTGGGGCGTCCTGGTGCTCGGGATCCTGCTCAGCGGGACCCACCGGTTCAGCGAGCTCCGCCGGGCCGTCGGTGGCGTGAGCGAGAAGATGCTCGCCCAGACGCTGCAGGCGCTGGAGCGGGACGGGCTGGTCCACCGCGAAGTGCGCCCGGTGATCCCGCCGCACGTCGACTACTCCCTCACCGACCTCGGCGTGCCCATGGCCGAGCAGGTCCGGGGCCTCTACCGGCTCATCGAGTCCAGCACCGAGGCCATCCTGGTCGCGCAGGCCGACTACGACGACCGCAAGGCAGCCAAGTGACTTCGTTCGACGACACCGAATACCCGGCAGCGCCATACCCGGGTGCCCGTCCGCCGTTCTCTTACGTCTACGACGATGCGGGCTGGGAGATCAAGGCGGACCAGACAGCGCTATCTGGCTGGCGCGTCGGCGATGAGGATCTGGATGGGTGGCTGGGCGAACGGGGCTGGCGCCCAATGGCACAACGGGTTCCGGTGTTGGCCTACGGCTCGAACCCCAATCCTTCGAAGCTCGCGTGGTTGAAGTCCGCGCTAGGGCTAACTGGCGCGGTTGTCGTCCTACGCGCGCGGTGCGAGGACATCGCCGCCGTGTGGGCCTCTGGCTTACGCGTGGTGGATGACCAGCGCCCGGTCACATTGACGGCTTTGCCCGGTGCCGTTGAGGACCATGCCGTCATGATGCTGACGCAAGACCAGGTGGCCGTCCTTGACGTGTGCGAAGGCCGTGGTGACCGCTACAACCTGGCCAGGGTGTCAACGGGTCGGGTGACGCTGTCTGACAGCGGTGCCATCCTCGATCGCGTTCTCGCTTACGTCGCCGCGTCGGACATCCGCAAACCTCTGCTGGTAAACGGTTCCCCGGTCCGCTGCGCTGATGTTCCGCAAGAAGCGGCGATAGCCCTAACTGGCCAGCCTGCCGCTACCGACGGACTCGCCGTCGAGATCTTGCCCGGCGCGCCCGATCCAGGCGACTACCCCGGTTCCCTCTTCGTGTACGGCACGCTCCGCCCAGGCGACTCACACTGGCACCTCTTGGCTCCCCAGAGCAGCGGCCCCGCAAGGGATGCCCGGCTCACCGGCTCCCTCTATGACACGGGCTACGGCTACCCGGCGCTGGCTCTAGGTGAGGGCCCCGGGGTCCACGGCAGCGTCGTGCCACTTCGAGAGGGCGCCGACCTCGCCGAGGTGGACGCCTACGAGGGTGAGCGCTATGCGCGGATGCGGGTCGTCCTCGCGGACGGCACGTTCACCTGGACGTACGTGTGGATCGCGCCGGTGGCGGGCATGTCGGTGCTGACCGGACCGTGGCGACCCCGGAGCTGAGCGATTCCACTATCTCCACCAAGAAGAAACGAAGTGGTGGGTCATCGATGCCGTCCCATCGATGACCCACCAACACCCCGATCCCTGTGGGAGCGTCCCCACAACCGCGGCACCCGGTGAGTGCGTCACGCCCACCTGATGTCGCGGACAGATATTTTCTACCCGCTATCCGCAGCGCGTAAACCTCCCCAGTCGCAACGTTCGGGGCTAGCCGCACGGGCATCGATCAGCGAAGCTCCACTGCATGAGTGCGCAGCCCGACCCGTTGGCCCAGATCACGCTGACCCCGCGCCGCTTCGCCGCGGTGCTGGCCGCCGTCGCGCTCATCACCGGGTTGGTGTTGGCGATCGTGCCGGTCAGCGTCGCCCACCCGGCCAACAACAGCTCTGTGAGCTGCGGGAACACCTTCGGCGGGGTCGAGAGTCCCGCGCTCAACGAGGCATTGGGCAAGCCAGAGCGCGCCGAACTGGTGCAGTACATCGACATGTGCGACCGGGCGATCGGCAACCGCGGTGACTACGCCGTGTTCCTCTTCTTCGGCGGGATGATCGCAGGCCTCGCGCTAGGCGTGGTGCGGCGGACTAAACCAGCTTCCCCGGGTTCAACACACCCGACGGATCCAGCTCAGCCTTAACCGCGCGCAGGACGCCTACGCCGAGCGGCCCGATCTCCGCAGGCAGGTACGGCGCGTGGTCGACCCCCACGGCGTGGTGGTGGGTGATGGTCCCTAGTCCGACGATCGCCTCACTGGCGGCCTGCTTCGCGCGACGCCATTGGCCTACCGGGTCGTCGGGATCGCGGGGCACAAGAGTGGTGAAGTAGAGCGAGGCGCCAGTCTCGTAAGAGTGCGAGATGTGGCAGGCCACCACGGGACGCCTATCGCCCGCGGTGAGGGATCCCAGCAGTGCATCGCGAACCGACTCCCGGAGCTCGCCCAGCTTGGACCAGTAGGTCGCTGTCTCCAGGGTCTCGACACACATGCCGACGTCCATCAACGCGTCCCGCTGCCGAGGCCCCGCGAACCGACCGTGCCGCCACGCCTCCCCCGCGCGAGTCCCCAGCCGTACAGCGCCATTGACCAGCCGCAAGGTAGCCCGACGCCGGGCTAGCAGCTCGTCCTTGCTCTGCCCTTCCCAGCCGATCACTAGCAGGCTCGGCTCAGAGATCCCGCGCAACCGCAGGTAGCCCTTGACCCCCGTCGTCTTCCACCCGCCGGACAGCGTTAGCGCTACCTCGGTCTCCTGGGGATCTGAAAGCCGGGTGACGGTTCCGAGCACGCCTGCCTGGGCCAAGGTCCGCACGATCTCCGCGCCCGCCGCGAACCCGTCCACGACGAACCCCTCGTACCGCTCCCACACCGGCGCGGGCCGTACCCGCACGGTGACCTCCGTGATCACCCCGAACAAGCCCTCGCTGCCCATCGCCAACTGCCGCAGGTCCGGCCCCGCAGCGGAAGCGGGCGAAACTCCCAAACGCCAGTCACCGCGCGGCGTGGCGAGCCGGACACCTTCGACCATGTCCTCAAAACGGCCATACCCGGCGGAAGCCTGACCTGAAGACCGCGTCGCGGCGAACCCGCCGAGGGTCGCTCGCTCGTAAGACTGCGGAAAGTGCCCCAACGTCAACCCGTGCGCGGCGAGCATCCGCTCCGCTTCCGGCGCGACCACGCCTGCCTGGAACACCGCCAACCGCGACACCGGGTCGACCGACACCAGTTTGTCCAGCCGCGAAAGGTCCAGGACGACAACCGCGACCTTGTCCCCGCGCAGCGCGGCGACCCCGCCGACGACCGACGTCCCGCCGCCGAAGGGAACGATCCCGACCCCGTGTGACGCGCACGCGGCGACGACCTCGAGCACCTCGTCGGGATCACCGGGAAGCACCACCGCGTCGGGTACCGGCAGCTCACCGGCCCCGCGCCGGACCAAGAGGTCCACATAGGACAAACCGCCGGTTCGACCGAGCCGGTCATCCCGCTCGACCAGCACGTGCTCTGCCCCGACAATGTCGGCCAGGACGGCCCGCACCGGCGCGGGCAGCACCGACTCGGACACCAGCAGACCGGAGTCGGGCGCGACGGGCGTGTCCGTGGGAGTCAGCCCGGTTCTCGCGCTCAGCCACCGGCGCGCGTGCGCGGGCAGGTCGGCGTCGGCGGCACCGGATGGGGTCCAGCCGCCGCGGACCCGGTGGTCGAGGTGGTCCACAGGCACGTTCACGAATAGAGTGTGACATATGACGTTGAAACGTCACATGGCTTCGCCCAGTCGGGTGGACGACGACGTCCTTTTGGACGCCGCCCGCGACTGCGTGCTCGCCCAGGGGGTGCGCCGCACGACGCTGACCGATGTCGCGCGCGGCGCTGGCGTGAGCCGGATGACGCTGTACCGGCGGTTCCCGGACGTCCGCAGCCTGCTCGCGGCCCTGATGACCAGGGAGTTCGGCGCCCTGCTCGCCCGCACCAACCGGACGGCCGACGGCGCGCACGCCAGGGCCAGGCTGGTCGCGGGCGCGGTCGCCGGGGTGCGCGCGATCGTGGCCGACCCGCTGATGCGCACGATCCTCGACCGCGACGGCGAACTGGTCCTGCCCTACGTGGTGCGCAGGCTCGGCAGCACCCAGCACATCGCCGAGCAGTTCCTGCTGTCGCAACTGCTGGCGGGCCACGAGGACGGCTCGGTGCGCGTCGGGGACACGAACACGCAGGCCAGGGCCCTCTTACTCGTGGTGCAATCGTTCGTGCTCTCGCACGGCCCGGCCACCACCGACATCGCCCCAGCCGCCCTCCTCGGCGAGTTGACCCACCTGCTCGACGCCAGCCTGAGACCGGAGCCGACATGAGCACCTCCCTCAACGCCGAACGCCGATCGGCCGACCTGGCCGCGCTCACCTCGGGCGAGGTCGTCGACGTCCTGGTGATCGGCGGCGGGGTCACCGGCGCGGGTGTCGCGCTCGACGCCGCTTCCCGGGGGCTGACGGTGGCGCTGCTGGAGGCCGACGACCTGGCGTTCGGCACCTCCCGCTGGTCGAGCAAGCTCGTCCACGGTGGCCTGCGCTACCTGGCCAACGGTGATGTCGGCCTGGCCAGGGAGAGCGCCGTCGAACGCGGCGTGCTGATGACGACCACCGCCCCGCACCTCACCCGCACGCTGCCCCAACTCGTCCCGCTGCACCCGCCGGTGTCCGCGCGCGACGCCGCGCTCACCTACGCGGGCCTGGTCGCCGGGGACGGTCTGCGCCGCGTCGCGCGCACCCCCGCCAACCTGCTGCCCGGCCCGCGCCGCGTCTCCGCGGCCGAGTCCCGCGCCCTCGCCCCCGGCCTGCGCGCCGCGGGCCTGCGCGGCGGCCTGCTCTCCTTCGACGGCCAACTCGTCGACGACGCCCGCCTGGTCGTCGCCCTGGCCCGCACCGCGGCCGGGCTCGGCGCGCGGATCATCACCAGGGCCCGGGTCAGCGCGGTGGCGCCGGACGCGGTCGAGGTGGTGGACGCGCGGACCGGGCAGGTCGCGCGGATCCGCTCCCGCGTGGTGGTCAACGCGACCGGCGTGTGGGCGGGCACCCTCGTCCCGTCGGTGCGGCTGCGCCCGTCGCGGGGATCGCACCTGGTGCTCGACGCAGGCGCGGTCGGCTGCGGCGCGACGTCGCTGACCGTGCCGATCCCCGGCCCGTTCGGCCGCTTCGCGCTCGTCCTCCCGCAGGACGACGGTCGCGTCTACATCGGACTGACCGACGAGCCCGTCGACGAGATCCCGGCCGTCGCGGCGGTTCCCGAGTCCGATGTGGACTTCCTGCTCGGCGTCGCGTCCTCGGTGCTGGAAACCCGGCTGACGCGCGCGGACGTCCTGGGGTCCTACGCGGGCCTGCGACCGCTGGTGGACCTCCCCGGCACCTCGGGCCGCAGCGCCGACCTGTCGCGCCACCACGCCGTGCTGACCGAGGGCAAGGTGGTCACGGTCGTCGGCGGCAAGCTCACCACCTACCGCCGCATGGCCGCCGACGCCGTCGACACGGCCGTCGACCTGGCCGGTCTGCACGCGGGCCCGTCCCGCACTCGAACACTCCCCCTGGTCGGCGCCGCCCCCCGCGCCCGTCTATCCACTCTGGACGCACCGCGTCGACTGGTGGCCCGCTACGGGACGGAAGCGCCGACGATCGCGGCGATGGGATCCCTGGACCCGGACCTGGCCCAGGAAGTCGCCACCGGCGTCACTGCCGCCGAGGTCATCTGGGCCGTCCGCCACGAAGGCGCCCTGGACGCCGACGACGTGCTGCACCGCCGCACCAGGATCGGCTTGGTCGACCGGGACGCAGACCTCGCCCGACCGGCCGTCGAGAACCTCGTCGACCGCGCACTACGCGGACTTGTTGCCCATTAAAAGAACCGCCGCCACCTCAAGAGGTGACGGCGGTTAGTCCACAAGAGACTACTGCGGCGTGATCACCACCGGGGTACCCGGCTGCCCCACGAGCCCCTGCAGCGCGTTGAGCAGCGATCCCCACTCGGACAGGAAGTACCTGATCCCGGCCAGCATGTTGTCGACCGGCTTCCAGATGTCGTCGAAGCCGGGCAGCTTGTGCTGGTCGAACACCGGGTCGGGCAGTTGGCAGATGCCCTTGGGCGGGAACCCGTTGGCCGCGTTCGGGTCCTGGAGGTTGACCGCGTGCGGGTTGCCGCCGGAGGTCCGGTCGACGATCTGCGCGATCTGCTCCGGGTTGATCTTGGCCGGGTCCACGCCGTGGTTGATCAGGACCTCGACCGCGGCGCCGATCCAGCGGGCCCGGTCCACCTGCGACGCCGGGGCGCCCGGGGTGGGCGGCGGGCCGCTGGGGCCCCAGACCGGTGAGCCGGTGGGCGGGCGCACCCCGCCGATCGGGCCGGGCACGACGCCGGGGGTGTAGGTACCGGGCTGGCCCTGGGTGCCGCCGGGCAGCGGCTGGTAGCCGCCGTAGCCGGGCACCGCGCCCTGGCCGTAGTTGGCCGCGTTCGTGCCGCTGCCGGGCAGCGGCTGGTACCCGCCGTACCCGGGCACCGCGCCTTGGCCGTAGTTCGCGGTGTTGGTCGTCGAGCCGGGCAACGGCTGGTAGCCGCCGTACCCGGGGACCGCCCCCTGGCCGTAGTTGGCGTTGTTGGTCGAGCCGTTCGGGTTGACGTAGTGCGCGCCCGAGGCGGTGTCGAGGTTTCCGGTGTTGACCGTCGGCGCCTGGGTGGTGCTCGCGCTCGGCGAGGTGTTCGCCTTGCCGCCGATGGTCGCCAGCAACTGCTTGACGGCCTTGGCGAGCTGCACGATCTTCTGCACCGTCTGCATGATCTTCTGCAGCGAGGAGACGAACTTCTGGATCTTGCCGAGGATCTTCTGCGCGGTCTGCACCGCCTGCACGACCGAGCGCGCGATGCCCTCGGCGATGCTGGCGCCGAAGCTCAGCCAGGCCTTGGCCAGCGCCTCGATGATGATCTGGATGACCTTCTGCACGCACTGGTTGATGAACTCCAGCACGGTCTTGCGCACCTCGGCGAGCAGCTTGCCCGCGCCGTTGATGGCCTGGCCGACGCCCTTGCTGACCTCGGCGAGCGCGTCGAGGCCCTCGGCCTGGGTGGCGGCGGCGCGGCGGTAGGAGTCACCGGCCTTGCCCTGCCAGTTGCAGGTCTGGGTGCGCACCGCGTCGCGGTACTTCTGCGCCGACTGGATCAGCTGGTCGCCAGCCTTGACCCAGCCCTGGGCGCTGTTGATGATCGAGTTCGCGTCGCCGAGGAGCTTGTCGAAGGGCTCCTTGAGGAACTTGATGTGGTTGATGATCCAACCGAAGCCCGCGCTGGCGCACGCGCCGAGCGGGTCGCCCGCGATGTTGATGACGTCCATCGCGACGTTGGTGATCTGCAGGCCCGCGTCGAGCCAGTCACCGCGCTCGATCGCGGACTTGGCGCCCTTGATGTCGTTGTTGAGGGCGGTGGCCGCCTGCCCGCCGGTGGACTGCCCTGCCGTCGTCGTCGCCGTGGTGGTCACTTACAGCCTCCCGCCGAAAGTCGCCGCGTTGCCCAGGTCGATGCGCTCGTAGTCGCGCGCGACGTCCTCGATCCCCTTGCGGACGTCGTCGATCGCGGTCGCCACCTTCTGGATGCCCTGCAGCACGTCCCCGCAGGCGGCCAGGATCGCGGTGGCGAAGAACTGGCCGATCACCCCGTACGCGGCGTTCGAGACCGACTGCGTCGCCCCGGTCGCCGACTGCACCTGCGCGGCGCAGGTCGCGACGGTGGCGGCGTGTGCCCGCAGCTCCGCCACGTTGACGTTGAACCCAGTACCCATGAGATCCGCCTTGCTGTCTAGTGGACGACTTCGGGGGGGTTGTCGAAGTACTCGTCGTCGGAGCGCCGGTCGCGGGGCTTGGCCGCGGCCGGGTTGTCCACCGCGTCCCCGGTGTAGCCCTGGGGCAGGTAGGACTTGACGACGTCGAGCGCGGAGGAGTCGCCGACCAGTTCCTCCATCGCCGCCACCACCTTGGCGCCCGCGTCGCGCTGGGCCTGCCTGGTGACGTCGAGGATGACCCTCGCCAGCTGCTCGGGCTCCAGTTCGCGCACGCCGGGCCGCAGCACCAGGTCGGTGGTGACCCCGGACGCGGACACCCGCACGGTCACCTCGCCGTCGGACGAGCTCGCCGACCCGCCCACCTCGCGCAGGGCCTTCTCCGCCTTCTGCGCACCGGCCGCGGCCTTCTGCAGCGTCTCGTCGTACTGCGCGAGCCACTGTTCAGGGTTCATCGCCACACCACTTCCCTGGTCCTGCCTGGAGCATCCGCCTGTCGTTGGACGGAGCATCGCGCGTTCGGTTCCGCGCCGGGCGGCAATCGACCAACTCGTTTGCAGGCGCACCCGACCAGCGGGTAACCGGGGTCGCCCGACCCGCAATACTGGGCCGTGGGAGGTGGGCGATGCTCGAGGTCGACGGCGTCACCAAGCGCTTCGGCGACGTGCTGGCCTGCGACCGCGTCACCTTCGACGTGGCCGCCGGTGAGCTGTTCGGCTTCGTCGGCGGCAACGGCGCGGGCAAGACGACCACGATGCGGATCGTGCTCGGCGTGCTGGCCCAGGACGCCGGGTCGGTGCGGTTCGCGGGCGCCCCGGTCGAGCACGCGGCGCGGCGGCGGTTCGGCTACCTGCCGGAGGAGCGCGGCCTCTACCCGCGGATGCGGGTCCTGGAGCAGCTGGTCTACCTCGCCGAGCTGCACGGCGCGGGCATCAACGCCGCGCACCGGGCTGCGGAGCACTGGATCAGCAGGCTCGGCCTGCGCGAGCACCGCGACACCGAGCTGCAGCGGCTGAGCCTGGGCAACCAGCAGCGGGTGCAGCTGGCCGCCGCGCTGGTGCACGACCCGCTGCTGCTGGTGCTCGACGAGCCGTTCTCCGGGCTGGACCCGCTCGCGGTCGACGTGCTGGTCGAGGTGCTGCGCGAGCAGGCGCGCGCCGGGGTGCCGGTGGTGTTCTCCAGCCACCAACTCGACCTGGTCGAGCGGTTGTGCGACCGGGTGGGGATCGTCGCGGCCGGTCGGATCGTGGCGTGCGGGACGGTCGAGCAGTTGCGCGCGGGCACCGGCAGCACGCTGGTGGTCGAGGCGCCGGACGCGCCGCCGGACTGGGCAAGCGGGCTGCCCGGGGTCACCGTGCTGGGGGTCCACAGCGGACAGACGCGGCTGCGGGTCGCGCCCGGGGTCGACGACCAGCCGATCCTGGCCGCGGCGCTGGCCACCGGCCGGGTGCGCGGGTTCACCCACCACCACCCGTCGCTGGCGGAGTTGTACCGTGATGTGGTGGGAGTGGGCAGCAGGTGACCTCGCGGCACACGGTGTGGCTGGTGGCGCGGCGGGAGTTGCGCACCAGGCTGCGGGCCAGGTCCTTCCTCGTCGGCACGGCGGTCTCGATCGCCATCCTGGTCGGGTTCGTGCTCATGCAGAGCACCCTGTTCGGCGGCGAGCGCGTCACCCGGGTCGGGCTGTCCGGCCAGGCGGCGGCGATCTCCGCGCCGCTGGCCGAGGAGGCCCGTTCGCTCGGGCTGGACGTCCAGGTCAGCACGGTCCGCGACGCCTCGGCCGGTGAGGCCGCTGTCCTCGACGGTGACCTGGACGCGCTGGTGACCGGTACCCCCGCCGCGCTGCACGTGGTGGTGGACGAGTCCCTCGACGAGAACCTGCGGCGGGCGCTGAACACGCTGGTCCAGGAAGAGGTCCTGCGGGCCCAACTGGCCGCGGTCGAGGAGTTGGACCCCGACCACGTCTTGGGGACGGTGGCCGACGCGACGGTCGACGTGCGGTCGCTGCGCGCGCCGGACCCGACCCACGACGAGCGCCTGGCTATGGCGCTCGTCATCGTCGCGCTGCTGTACCTGTCGTTGCTGCTGTACGGGACGATGGTCGCCCAGGGTGTCGTCGAGGAGAAGTCCAGCCGGGTCGTGGAGATCCTGCTCGCGGCGGTGCGCCCGTGGGAGTTGCTGGCGGGCAAGGTCGTCGGGCTGGGGCTGGTCGGCTTGGCCCAGCTGACCGTGGTCGGCGGGGTCGGCGTGGTGCTGGCCGTGGTGACCGACGTGTTGACCATCCCGGGCGTCGCGGTGGGGACGCTGCTCTGGGGCCTGCTGTGGTACCTGCTGGGCTACCTGTTCTACGCCACGGTGTTCGCCGCGGCCGGTTCGCTGGTGTCGCGCCAGGAGGAGACGCAATCGGTCCTGCTGCCGGTCACCTCGGTGCTGGTCCTGGCGTTCGTGCTCGGCTTCGGCTTGCTGTCACGCATCCCCAACTCGAGTGCGACGGCGGTGCTGTCGGTTTTGCCCCCGTTCGCACCGATCTTGATGCCGGGGCGGTTGGCGCTGGGCACGGCGACCGGGTGGGACGTCGCGCTCGCCGTCGTGCTGATGCTCGTCTCGGTGGCCGCGCTCACCTGGTTGGCCGGTCGCATTTACGCCAGGGCCGTGCTGCGCACCGGTCCGCGGCTGCCGTTGCGCGAGGCGCTGCGCAAAGCGTGACCAGCTTGGCCCTGTAGGAAGCCCCCGCCGGTGCGTAGCGTGGCAGCCGTCGAACGGGCGGGAGCGGGGAGGCCAGTGGTGATCGAGGGCGGGCAGGTGTTCCGGCGGGCGTGGGTGGACGGGGTGCGCAAGCACTTCTCCGACACGGGGTACGTGGCGCTGTGGTCGGAGCTGCCCGAGTGGGAGCGGGCGAGCGCCAACGAGGTGTACGCGCTGGTCCGCGCCTTCGTCGAGGCGGGCGGGACCGAGGGGTTGAGCCGGGTCCAGAAAGGACGGTTCGTCGCGCTGTGCTGGTCGGCTCAGGCCAACCGGCACGGCGGCGCGCCCGCGGCCGACTGGGACCAGCTGTCCCCTTGGCAGCGGGAGACCAACGCCGACGTGTTCGAGCACATCGAGGGGCTCATCATCGGCGTCCGGTGATCACTTGATCTTGCCGTAGCGCTCCAGGGCGACTTCCCGCTCGTGCTTGTGGTCGACGATCGGGGCGGGGTAGCCGGGGACGTCCGGGGGCTGGTGGGCCTTCTTGCCCGCCACCCCGCGCAACTCGGGGACGTAGCGGCGCACGTAATCGCCGCTCGGGTCGAACTTCTCCCCCTGCGTCGTCGGGTTGAAGACGCGGAAGTAGGGGGCCGCGTCGGTGCCGGAACCAGCGGTCCACTGCCAGCCGTGCTGGTTGGACGCCAGGTCGCCGTCGACCAGGTGGCGCATGAAGTGCCGGGCACCCCACCACCAGGGCAGGTGCAGGTCCTTGACCAGGAAGCTGGCGACGATCATGCGGACCCGGTTGTGCATCCAGCCCTCCGCGAGCAACTGCCGCATCCCGGCGTCGACGATGGGGTAACCGGTCTCGCCCCGGCACCAGGCGTCGAAGTGGTCGGTGGCGCCGGTGTCGTGCGACATCGCGTTGAACTTGGGGTTGTAGTTCTCGCGGGCGGTCTCGGGGCGGTGCCACAGCACGTCCGCGTAGAAGTCGCGCCAAGCCAGTTCGTTGCGGTAGGTCTGGGCGCCCTCGGAGTGGCCGAGGTCGGCCAGCAGGGTCCTCGGGTGCACGCAGCCCCAGCGCAGGTACGCGGACATGCGGCTGGTCCCGTCGACGTCAGGCCGGTCCCGGTCGCGCTTGTAGTGCTCGGCGTCGAACTCGGCCCAGGCGTCGTGGGCGGCCCGCTCCCCCGCGGCCGGGAGCTCGGCGGACACCGCCGGGTCGTCGGGGATCCGCACGCGCCGGGGTCCACCGTCCTTTTCGGAGGGATCAATCCAGTCCACAGTAGAGGCAGAGGTGTCCGCGGGCTTGCGCCACCCGTGCTCGCGCCACGCCCGGCTGAACGGCGTGAACACCCGGTACGGCTCCCCGTCGGACTTCAGCACCCGCCCCGGCGCCACCGCGTACGGCGACCCGGTGCGCACGAAGTCGACGTCCAGCGCCTTCGCCACCGCCGCGTCCCGCTCCCGGCCGTACGGACCGAAGTCCGCCGACACGTGCACCGAGTCGGCCCCGACCGCGGCCACCACCCGCGGCACCACGTCCACCGGGTCGCCGCGCACCACCAGCAACCGGCCGTCCAACTGCTCGTCGAGGTCGCGCAGGCAGCGGTACATGAACGCCAACCGCGCATTCCCCGACGGCGCCCCGAGCCGCTCGTCGAGGACGAACAGCCCCAGCGCCCGGGACCCCCGCTCCGCGGCGGCGAGCAGCGCGGGGTGGTCCCCGGTCCGCAGATCACGTCGAAACCACACCACCGAAGTCACGGCGCGCAACGCTACCCAGGACCCCGCCCCACCGCCGAACGGCCACCCGATCAGGGCGGGTCGGTCCGCCAGAGCACGGCATCGGCGGACTCCGCGTCGAGCCGCTGCACCGGCATGCCGAACGCGATCGCCGTGGTGCCGCTCACCGCGACGTCGGTGATCCGCATGGCCCGGTCGAACCCGTTGGCCCGGGCGGGGAGTCGGGTGAAGTCGGCGCCGTCGGCCGAGTGCCACACCACGCCGGACACATCGCCCAGGGTCTCCCCGACGGCGACGAACCCGGCACCCCAGGGGCGGATGGCCCAGACATCGCGCTGGCTCACCGGGACGACGCCCGCGTCCGGGAGTTGGCCGGGGTCGACCCGTGCCGCGTGCCACGAGCCGTCCCGGCGGTACCAGATCCTGGGTTCATCGGACGGGTTGTCCGGGTCCAGTTCGATCTGGCGCTCCACCACCACCGTCCGCGCGTTGCCCGCGACGGTCTCGACCGTGACGTACTCACCCTGCGGGAACCCACCGGAGAGGTCTTGCCAGTCCTTGCCGTCAGCGGACTGGAGCAGCGTCGCGCGCCCCGGGTCGGAGACCGCGAGGAGGAAGCCTTCCGGGGTGGCGGCGGCGGTCACGACCCGGGGTTTGCCCACGGCCAGCGGGATCGAACGCGCAACGGCGGCGGGGAAGGACTTCCCGTCCGGCGAGTACCAGACGTAGATGTCGGGATCGGTCTCCTCGAGGGCCCTGCCCCACGCGACCAAGAGCACACCCCGCGGACCGGCGACGATGGCGGTGTCCGCCTCGAACGGCGACCGGGTCGTGAACTGGTTGCGCGCCAACGGGACGCTGTCCCAGCCAGCTCCGTCCTCGGTGCGCCAGACGACCGGTCCGCGCGCGCTCCACCCCGCGACGTAAGCGGCCGGACCGTAGCCCGCGGCGACCGTGCCGACGGTCGAGGCGATCCAGGTGAAGTCGGGTGAGGTCGATACCCGCCAGTCGACGCCGTCTTTGGACACGTGAACCGCAGGTGGGTTGTCCGGGATGGTCTTCGCTACGAGGAAACCGCGGTCCCAGCCGACCGCCCGCGCGCCGTAGTCGAAGCTCAGCGGCGTCTTGTTCTCCAGCGGCGTCCAGGTTGGCAATGCGGGGGCGGGTGCTGGCGGGTTCGGTTCTGGATCACACGACACCGTGGCCGCGAGCAGTACAGCCACCACACCGATACGGGCTAACACACCGGTTGCCACGTCTTCATCTCCGATACGCAGAACTGCCGCGACGACGATCCCGCCGCCGTGCGGAAAGGTTTCCCGTTGTCATCCACCACCAGTTCCCCACTCTCGGTGCCGGAAGTCCATGACAGCAACAACCGCCACTGCACGTCACCGGCCTTCGTCAGGACAGTGATCACGAACTGCTCCGGCTCGGTTTCGCTGACCCGGTAGGGGAATCCACCGGCGCCCGCCTCAGCCACGACCTGGGGTTCGGCGGCATCCAGCGCAACGCTGTACTTCCTCGGCCGGAGATCACCAGCGCACACGGACGGCAGGTAGACCCCGGCCGGGGCGGGCGAGCGGCGCACCACCTCGACCGACATCCCCTGCAAGACCACGGCTTTCCCGGTCAGCCCCTGCACCGTGACGGTGACCACCGTGCCGCTGCTCGCCACGGCGTCGGCGGGCAGGCCGTCGCGGTACGGGATCGGCGCGTCGCCCCGGTCCGGGATGACCCAACCCGAGGTGCACGGCACGTCGAGCCTGGCAACCGCAGCGACAGGTGGACCCCGGTCAGCGACCGGCGGCGCCTCCGGGACGGGGTCGGGCTGCACGGCGATCACCACGATCCCGGCGACCAGTGCCAACGCGAGCGCCGCCAACGCGTACACACCGCGGCGGTCGTTCGAGCGGAAGACGACATCGCCGACCTTGCGGGCCTGCACAACGTCCCGCGCCTTGCCCGGCAGCGAGTTCTTGGCATCACCCATGCAGCCATTGTGCTCAGGTGATCAACCCCCGGAGGTCCGCTCGGGTGATCAACCCCCGGGACGGCGAGCGGCGCCGCCCCGGGGTGGGGTGGCGCCGCTTCGTGCGGGTGGAGCTCAGTGCGGTGGGCCCAATGCACTGGAGCCCGGTGCGGTGGGCTCAAGCAGTGTGTCCGCGCTGTGGCTGGGAGTGCGTGCGGCTCGCCGGGCGGGGTATCCGTGTGTCCGCGCTGTGGCTGGCAGTGCGGTCGGCTCGATGGGGCGAGGTGCCCGTGTGGCCGCGGGTGGCTGGGAATGCGGTTGGCTCGATGGGGCGAACTTGTTTTGCGCGGGGCCCCTACAACACCCGTGACAGGTCCGCACAGCAGGGGCCGAAAAGACTGGCCCTGCCGCGAGGAAACGCTACGGGTGCCGTCCCCCCACGCAAAACAAGTCCGCCCCATCGAGCAGAAGCAGAGTGGAGAGGGTGGTGGTTGTGCCTTGAGTGGTGGGGGTGGGTCAGCGTTCGGTGACGGACTTGTACTCGCGCTCGGTGTGGCCGGTGTAGACCTGGCGCGGGCGGCCGATCTTGGTGGCCGGGTCGTTCATCATCTCGCGCCAGTGGGCGATCCAGCCGGGGAGGCGGCCGAGGGCGAACAGCACCGTGAAGAACTTGGTGGGGAAGCCCATCGCCCGGTAGATCAGGCCGGTGTAGAAGTCCACGTTCGGGTAGAGCTTGCGCTGGATGAAGTAGTCGTCGGCGAGTGCGTGCTCTTCGAGCTGCTTGGCGATGTGCAGCAGGGAGTCGTCACCGCCGAGTTTGCCGAGGATCTCGTCGGCGGTCTTCTTGATGATGGCGGCGCGCGGGTCGTAGTTCTTGTAGACCCGGTGCCCGAAGCCCATGAGCTTCACGCCGTCTTCTTTGTTCTTGACCTTCTTGACGAACGAGTCGACGTCGCCGCCGGAGTCGCGGATTCCCTCGAGCATCTCGAGGACCGCGCTGTTGGCGCCACCGTGCAGCGGGCCGAACAACGCGTTGATGCCCGCCGACACGCTCGCGAACAGGTTGGCCTCGGAGGAACCGACGAGGCGGACCGTCGAGGTCGAGCAGTTCTGCTCGTGGTCGGCGTGCAGGATGAACAGCAGGTCCAGCGCGCGCACCAGGGCCGGGTCGAGGTCGTAGTTCTCGGCCGGGAACCCGAAGGTCATCCGCAGGAAGTTCTCCACCAGGCCAAGGGAGTTGTCCGGGTAGAGGAACGGCTGGCCGACGGACTTCTTGTACGCGTAGGCCGCGATGGTGGGCAGCTTCGCCAGCAGGCGGATGGTCGAGATCTCCACGTGGTGGGAGTCGAACGGCTTGAGGCTGTCCTGGTAGAAGGTGGACAGCGCGGACACCGCGGACGACAGCACCGGCATCGGGTGCGCGTCGCGCGGGAAGCCGTCGAAGAAGCGCTTGAGGTCCTCGTGCAGCAGCGTGTGCCTGCTGATCTTGTGCGCGAAGTCGTCCAGCTCGGCCTGGCTGGGCAGCTCGCCGTAGATGAGCAGGTAGCTGACCTCGATGAAGGTGGAGCGTTCGGCGAGCTGCTCGATCGGGTAGCCCCGGTAGCGCAGGATGCCCGCGTCGCCGTCGATGTAGGTGATGGCCGACGAGCAGGACGCGGTGTTGACGAAGCCGGGGTCGAGGGTGACCAACCCGGTCTTGGCCAGCAGCTTGCCCAGGTCGACGCCTGACGTGCCTTCGGTTGCGGCCTCGATCGCCATCTCGTGCTCGCCGCCGGGGTAACGGAGGGCGGCGGTCTGCTCGGTGCCGGTGGGCACAGCGGTCCCGTCGGGCATGCAAGTACCTCTCACACTCGGGCAGGGCGGCGGTACGGCCGAGCCGGAACGGCCCTGGTCGGGTGCGATAATGCGCAGCACCGCCCCATTGGGGTCCTGAGCCTCCTACGCTAGTGCTCCGCGCGCATTACGGACAGCCGTGGCCGGGGCCCGTTAGCACGGTTGGGACACGTATCACAGGCGCAGCTGGGTTTTCACCGAATCAATGCCGCCTTGTGAACGGTTCAAACCGTCGAGCAACAGGTCCGCGAGGGCGGTGAAGGCCTCGCCGTCGGAGACGCCCGCGCGGTGGCCGAGTACGCCGGTCTGGATGCCCTCGATGAGCCACCCGGCCATCTCGGCGACCAGTGGGGCGTGCACGTCGCGGAACAGGCCCTCGGCGACACCCGCTCGGATGAACTCGCGGATCCGCTCGGCGGCGGCTTTGGCGTTGCGTTCGTACACCGCGCGGGTGGGGGCGAAGGCGGCGACGTCGGCGATGAAGGCGGGCGAGGCGACGGTCATCTCGGTGGCGGCGCCCTCGAGGTAGGCGGCGATGCTGGCGCGGGCGTCGGTGGCCAGCGCCACCCGCTTCTCGACCCGTTCGGTGGCGCAGCGGAAGAAGTGACCGACCACCTTGCGGGCTAACTGCTCCTTGCTCGGCGCGAGCGCGTACAAGGTGGACTTCGAGCAGCGCAACCGCGCCGCGAAGTCGTCGAGGGTGGTGTCGGCGAACCCCTCCGCGAGGAAGATGCCCAGCAGTTCCTCCAGCAGTGCCGCCTGCCGCGCTGTCGGGTTCCGCCGAGTCATACCTGCAGAGTATCGACAGCTCAGCGACCCGGACAGTACTCTGAGGCGTCCTGTAGTACTGGTTCTGGTACCCCGGAGGCCCGACCATGCCTGCCGAGCGCCTGCTGCCCTCGACCGAGGCTGAGGACCTGCTCAAGCTGACCCGCGAGATCGCCCGCGACGAGCTCGCGCCGCTGGCCGCCGAGTACGAGGAGCAGGCCAGGTTCCCGCGCGAGCAGTTCCGGCTGCTGGGCCGCAGCGGCCTGCTCGGGCTGCCCTACCCGGAGCGCTGGGGCGGCGCCGCGCTGTCCTACGAGGTGTACCTGCAGGTGCTGGAGGAGGTCGCGACCGCGTGGATGTCGGTCGGCGTCGGCCTGTCGGTGCACACGATGTCCTGCTACGCGCTGGCCGAGCACGGCACCGACGAGCAGCGCGGGCGGTGGCTGCCGGACATGCTGGGCGGCGAACTGCTCGGCGCCTACGCGCTCTCGGAGAGCCACGCCGGGTCGGACGCGGCCGCGCTGAGCACCCGGGCCCGCCGCGACGGCGACGACTACGTGGTGAACGGCACCAAGGCGTGGATCACACACGGTGGCCAGGCCGACTTCTACACGACCATGGTGCGGACCTCCGACGACGGCGGCCGGGGCATCAGCTGCCTGCTGGTCGAGGCGGGCACCCCCGGACTGGGGTTCGCGGCACCGGAGAAGAAGATGGGGCTGACCGGGTCCACCACAACCCAGGTGCTGTTCGAGGGCGCCCGGGTCGGCGCCGACCGGCTGCTCGGCGCCGAGGGCCAGGGCTTCAAGATCGCGCTGAACGCGCTGAACTCCGGCCGGTTGGGCATCGCCGCGTGCGCGGTCGGCCTGGCCCAGGCGGCGCTGGACGAGGCGGTGGCCTACGCCAAGCAGCGGGTCCAGTTCGGCCGGGCGATCGCGGAGTTCCAGGGCGTGGAGTTCCTGCTCGCCGACATGGCGGCCGCGGTGGAGTCGGCGCGGGCCACCTACCTGGAGGCGGCGCGGCGGCGCGACCGGGGGCTGCCGTTCGTCCGGCAGGCCTCGATCGCCAAGCTCATCGCCACCGACGCGGCCATGCGGGTGACCACCGACGCCGTCCAGGTGCTCGGCGGCGCCGGGTACACCCGGGACTTCCCGGTCGAGCGGTACCTGCGAGAGGCCAAAGTCCCGCAAATCTTCGAAGGGACCAACCAGATCCAACGGATGGTGATCGCTCGCCAACTGCGCGGCGCCTGAATCGACCCGCTCGGCGGGAAACCACCCGGTTGGGAAAACGGTCAGTGGGAAAACGGCGAAAACCCGCGCGGGTGGGCCCATCACGCTTTACGGTCCGCCGGCGATTCCCTCTCAGTGGGGAACCGCAGCCGACCGCGTGGACGAGGGTGATCGATGAGCCAGCCGATCCTTGCCGAGCACGTCGTGGACATCCTGGCCAGGCTGGTGACCCACCGTGTTGACGGCGCGGACAAGCGGGCGGCCGACACCCTGCTCGACGCCGTGGTCGGCAGACTGCGCCGGATCCGACGGGCCCAGGCGTTCGACCTGTTCGAGTCGGACCCGAGCGCACCCGGCCACCGGCGCACCCTGGTCGACCTGCTCAACCACGAGTTCGCCACCGACCCCGGCTTCCGCGACGCGGTAGCAGGCCTGGCCTCGGCAGCGGGCGCCCCAGCGGAGCGCGGGCCCGCCGCGCGCAAGGACCCGCGGCCGTCCAAGCGGGTACTACTCGGCGCAGGCGCCGCAGTGGCCGCGATCGCCCTGGTACTCGGCGGCCGAGCGCTATACCTCGGCGTCGTCGAAGAGGCGGAATTGGACGGCACAACCCCGTGCCGCACATTCTGGGCGTTGAAAGAACCGGAACAGCGCAGTTTATTGGCCCGCGCCTACGAAAAGCACGGAGAAACGCGCCGGGCGGACGAACCCTATATCGTCGCCCGAACCCTCTACGCGTGTGGACAAAACCCGGAAAGCACGGTCGACGACATCATCTCAGCGACCGCGATGCCCTGAGTCCGGAGTGGACACCATCCACCCCCTCACCCTCACTCCCACCCTTCACGCCCCGCCCCCGCCCTCACCCCCCACCAACCCCACCCCTGTTCTTGCTCGATGGGGCGGACTTGTTTTGCGTGGGGGGACAACACCCGTAGCGTCGCCTCGCAGCAGGGCCATGCTTTTCGGCCCCTGCTGTGCGGTCCTGCCACGGGTGTTGTAGGGGCCCCACGCAAAACAAGTTCGCCCCATCGAGCCCACCGCACTCCCAACCCCAGCACGGACACACGGGCACCTCGCCCCATCGAGCCAACCGCACTCCCAAACACCCGCGGACCCGTCGATGCTTGGCGGTGTGGCCGTGCCGCGCGGGTCAGCCCCGGTAGTACGGGTCCGCGGTCTCGCCGAGCCCGGTCTCGTCGTTGAACACATAGACCTGCCGACCGCTGACGAACACCCGGGTGGCCCGGCTCATCACGTCAAGCGGGTCACCCGACCAGATGACGACGTCGGCGTCGAGGCCCGGTTTGAGCGCGCCGACCCGGTCGCCCAAGCCCATCATCTCCGCCGGGTTGACCGTGATCGACCGCAGTCCGGTGTCCGCGTCCAAGCCCTCCTTCACCGCCAGGGTGACCTGGTGGACGAGGAAGTTGATCGGCACGACCGGGTGGTCGGTGGTGATCGCGATCCGCACGCCAGCGCGGGCGAGGATGCCCGGGTTGCGCAGCGTCCGCTGGCGCAGCTCGACCTTCACCCGGCTGGTGAACAGCGGCCCGATGACCACCGGCACGTCCCGCTCGGCGATCAGGTCGGCCAGCAGGTGCGCCTCGGTGCCGTGGTTGAGCACCAGCCGGTAGCCGAACTCCTCGGCCAGCCGCAGCGCGGTGGCGATGTCGTCGGCGCGGTGCGCGTGCTGGCACCACGGCAGGTCGCCGTCGAGCACCTTGGCGAGCGCCTCGTTGGTGAGGTCGCGGTCGAAGGGCTGGCCCTCGGCGGCGGCGTGC
The DNA here is from genome assembly GCF_024171925.1 of Actinokineospora diospyrosa. Taxonomy (GTDB): domain Bacteria; phylum Actinomycetota; class Actinomycetes; order Mycobacteriales; family Pseudonocardiaceae; genus Actinokineospora; species Actinokineospora diospyrosa. The sequence continues at coordinate 217,847 of NZ_JAMTCO010000010.1, forward strand.
TCGCGGCGGGCCCGGTAGTCCTGCGCCTTGGTCAGCGCCTCGCGGATGATCGCCGCGACGCCGAGCCGGGTGGAGGGCATGACCTTCTTGTCGCCGTACACCCGCTTGGGGTTCTCGCCGAGCGCGCTCTTCATCGACACCGGGTCGCGCAGCAGCATCTCGTCGACCGTGCGGCCCCAGACCTTCACCGCGACGGTCTGCCCGCCGATGACGTTGCCGGAGCCGGGCTTGATCACCACGGTGGTGACGCCGCCCGCGAGCGCGTCGCGGAAGGCCTCGTCGGCTGGGTTGATGGCGTCGATCGCCTTGACCCGGGCCGTGTTCGGGTCGGTCATCTCGTTGGTGTCCTGGCCCGCCCAGCCCTCGGCCTCCTCGTGCACGCCGAGGTGGCCGTGCGCCTCGACGAAACCGGGCAGCACCCAGGAGCCGGACGCGTCGACGACCTCGGTGCCGTCGGGGATCTCGACCTCGTGCGACGGTCCGACCGCGAGGATCTTCCCGTCGTCGAACAGGACCGTGCCACCCTCGATCGGGGGACCATCGATCGGGACAACGTAGCCGCCAGTGACCGCGATTTTCACGCCGCAGACCCTATCCGCGAGTGCGCCGCCCGGCTCGGTGAACACGGTCCAGTGTCGACGGTCAGCGGGTCTTCGCCATCGGTGTAATGCCCCAGGAAGCCGACCAGTGCTCGCCGGGACCGGCGGTGATCAGGTCCACACCGGAGTTCAGCGCGTCCGGCGGGCAGGTCATGGGTTCGACGGCGACCGCGCCGCCGTCGTGGCCGGGGAAGGAGTCCGGTGTGTACACCTGGACCCACCGGAAGACCGGGTCGGCCCACAGGTCGACGCCGCCGCCGGGGCCGCGCAGGGTGTGGTGGACCCGGCCGTCGTCACCGGGCTGGCAGCCGCCGAAAGCGTCGTCGAGGGTGACTTCCCGGACCAGGCGGGCAAAACGGGCGATCGGGGTGGCCGGGCCGGACGGGACCATGCGCTCGGGGTCGAGCGGCAGGTGCGTGGTGGCGGCGAGGGTGAGCACGCAGTCGTCGACCTCGGCGCGGCCGGGGCGCGGGTACGGGTGGGCGCCGACGCCGAAGGGCATCGGCTCCGTGCCCAGGTTGGTGACGCCGTGGGTGACGGTGAGGCCCTCGGCGCCGACGGCGTAGGTCATGGTGGCGCGGAACGGGAAGGGCCAGCCGGGGCGCTCGTCGATGGTCACGGCGAGGGTGGCGGAGGCGTCAGCGTGCTCCACGACTTCCCAGGTCTCGCGGCGGACCAGGCCGTGGCTGGCGTTGCCGCGGGCGGGCTCGGTGACCTCGAGGTCGAGGGTCGCGCCGCCGTGCGACCACTTCGCGCCCGCCACCCGGTTGGGCCAGGGCACCAGGATCGCGCCAGAGCCCATCGGCGCGGCCTCGCCCGCGGGGAAGGTCTCCAGGTAGGGGACGTCGTCGACCTCGAAGGCGCGCAGGGTGGCACCGGTCGTGGTGATGGCCGCGGTGGTCGCGCCGGAGCTGATCTGGATCTCCATGCCGGGAGCCTACGGGGGATTCACGTTCCTGGCTTTTTGTAGACCGGTCTGTATAGTAACCGCCATGGCACGCCAGACCGACACCCGCGACCGCACGTTGCGCACCGCGGTCGACCTCTTCCGCGCCCGCGGCTACCACGGCACGGGCATGAACCAGGTGATCAGCGAGGGCAAGCTGCCCAAGGGGTCGCTGTACTTCCACTTCCCCGACGGCAAGGAACAACTGGCGGCGGAGGCGGTCGAACTGGCCGCGGCCGAGGTGTGCGGTTGGGTGGACGTCGCGTTCAGCCAGACACCGGACCCGGCCGCGGCGCTGTCGGTGATCACCGAGACACTGGCCGCCGGGCTGGTGGACTCCGACTACCAGCTGGGCTGTCCGATCGGGACACTGGCGCACGACGCCGGTGACACCGAGCGGGTCCGCGAGGCCTGCGCCGCCGCGTTCTCCTCGTGGCACGCGGTGATCAGCGGGCACCTCGCTAGGCACGGACTGTCCGAACCGGACTCATTGGCGACGGCCGTGCTGGCCGCGCTGGAAGGGGCGCAGCTCGTGGCGCGCAGCCAACGCGATGTCGCACCGCTGCGCGCGGTCGCCACGATGCTCGCGCCGTTGCTGAAGGGAGCATGACCATGCGGGTTCACCACTTGGACTGCGGTTCGATGCACCCGCCGGGCGGCGGGTTCGTGGACGGGGCACCCGGGTTGTTCCGGTACGCGCACATGGTGTGCCACGTGCTGCTGGCCGAGTCCGACGACGGCCTCGTGCTGGTGGACACCGGGTTCGGCGTGCGGGACCTGACCACGCCGAAGCAGACCCTGCCCGGCCCGTTCGTGGCCCTGGTGCGACCGGCGTTCGACGTGTCGCAGGCGGCGGTGCGCCAGGTCGCCGCGCTCGGCTTCGACCCGGCCGACGTGCGGCACATCATCCTGACCCACCTCGACCTGGACCACGCGGGCGGTCTGGTCGACTTCCCGGACGCCCGCGTGCACGTGCACGGCCCGGAACTGCGCGCCGCGCTCGACCAGGCGACGGCGGGCGAGCGCCAGCGGTACCGGAAGGCGCACTGGGCGCACGGGCCGAAGTGGGAGGTGCACGAGAGCGGCGGCGGGGACCGGTGGATGGGCCTGGAGTCCGTGCGGGGGTTGACGGGCCTGTCGGACGACTTCCGGTTGGTGCCTCTGGCCGGGCACACCCGCGGCCATTGCGGTGTCGCGGTGCGGTCCGACGAGGGCTGGCTGCTGCACGCGGGCGACTCCTACTTCAACGCCGCCGAGATGGCGCCTTCCCCGTCGTGCCCGCCGGGGTTGCGCGTGTTCCAGTCGCTGATGCAGGTGGAGGGCAAGGCCCGCAAGGCCAATCAGGAGCGCTTGCGGACTATGCTCCGCTCCCACCGCGCCGAGGTGAAGATCTTCTCCGCGCACGACGCGGCGGAGCTGGAACCGTTCACACGCTGAGCTTCTCCGCGTCGACCTGAACCCGGCCGTGCACCAGCCGGTTGATCAACCACAGCACCACTCCCACGCCGAGCAGGATCGCGGCGATCCCGTACTCCCGCGCGGGGCGTCCCGACAGCGGACTGGCCAGGTAGGCGCAGGTGATGGCGCCGATGACCGGAAGCGCTGTCGGGGCGCGGAAGTGCTTGTGCTCGACCTCGTCCTTGCGCAGCACCAGAACCGCGATGTTGACCACGGTGAAGACGATCAGCAGCAGCAACGAGGTCGTGCCGCCGAGCAGGTTGATGTCCACTGTGGCCACCAGCACGACCGCGATCAGACTGGTAAAGACGATGGACACCCACGGCGTCCTGCGCAGCGGGTGCACAGCGCCGAACACCTTCGGGATGATCTTCTCGTTGGCCATGCCGTAGACGAGCCTGCTCGCCATCAGCATGTTGATCAGTGCGGAGTTGATGACCGCGAGCAACCCGATCAGCGCGAACACCCACAGCGGGAAGCCGGGCGCGCCAACGGAGAGCACCTTCAGCAGGGCGTCGCTCTTGGCCCCGGCGAGGTCTTCGGCCGGCACCAGGAGGGACGAGGTGACCGCGACCAACACGTAGATCACGGCGGCGATGCCCATGCCGATGAGCATGGCGCGCGGGAAGATCTTGGTCGGTTCGCGGCACTCCTCGGCCATGTTGACCGAGTCCTCGAAGCCGACCATCGCGAAAAACGCCAGGGCGGTGGCGGAGCTGATGGCGATCAGCGGACTCTGCCCGGTGGTGTCGATCTCGGTGAGCCTGCCGGGGTCGCCCTGCCCGGACCCGATGGCGTAGAAGCCGACCACGATGATGATGAGCAGCCCGGACAGCTCGATCGCGGTGAGCACCACGTTGGCCCACAACGATTCCGCGACGCCGCGGAAGTTCACCGCCGCCAGCAGCACGATGAACCCGACCGCGATCCAGACGGTCGGGATGACGAGCGAGTCCCCCATCAGCTTCTTGAGGTAGGTGTTCCCGAACGCCTGCGCCGCCGACGCGGCCGAGGTGATCCCGGACGACATGACCGCGAAGGCGACCATGAAGGTGAGGAACTGGATCTTGAAGGCCCGGTTGGCGTACAGCGCGGCCCCGGCGGCCTTGGGGTACTTGCCGACCAGCTCCAGGTAGCTGAACGCGGTCAGGAACGCCACCGCGAAGGCGAGCAGGAAGGGGAGCCACAACGCGCCACCGATCTTGCCCGCGACCGTCCCGGTGAGCGCGTACACCCCCGTCCCGATGATGTCGCCGACGACGAACAGCAGCAACAGCCCGGGCCCGATGACCCGCTTCAACTCGGGCTGCGCACTCTCCTGGGTGGTCATGCCCGCTCACATCTCCCCACACGAGGCTGCCGAAACATCAGACCTCTCCGCACGGTAGTCCGTACGGGATGATGGTGCCCATGAACGACAACCGGCTGACCGGCGACGTGTCGGGGGCGGCGGCGCAGATCGGGGCGGTGTACGGCCAGGTGACCGTGGGCGGCGGTCGGTCGGGGCGGTTGCCGTACCGGTCGAGCTCGGTGCCGCCAGTGGTGAAAGACTTCCAGCCGCGGTCGGTGCCGGAGCTGGAATCGCTGGTCAGCGGCGGTGTGGTGCTGTCGGGCCTGGGCGGGGTCGGCAAGACCCAGACGGCGGCGGAGTACGCCCGGCGGCCGTGGTCGGTGGACCTGGTGGGCTGGGTGACCGCGTCAACCCGGACCAGCGTGGTCAGCGGTCTGGCGGACCTGGGCCGTGTCGTGTCGGACGCGGGCGATGACGAGGACGCCTACCGCCAGTTCCTGAACTGGTGCACCACCCATTCGTGGCTGGTGGTGTTCGACGACGTGGCGGATCCGGGCGAGTTGACGGGGCTGTTACCGCAGGGTCCGGACGGGCGGCTGGTGGTGACGACACGCCGGAACGAGCCGTGGGCGTTGGCTGCGGATAGCAGTGAGCTGGCACAGGTGGGGGTGTTCACGGCTGCGGAGTCGCACGCGTACCTGCGTGGGGTGCTGGGGGAGGTTGAGGGGATCGCTGAGCTGGCTGCACTGCTTGGGCACCTGCCGCTGGCGATCAGCCAGGCTGCGGCGTATGTGAAGCGGACTCCTGGGATGGACTGCCGCAAGTACGTGGCGAAGTGGTCGCGGAGCTCGCTGAAGCGGATGTTCCCTGGCGAGTGGGTCGGCGTGGATGGTCGGCGGGACACGGTGGTGACCACGTGGGGGATCTCCATCGAGGCGGCTGACCTACTTGAGCCTGTAGGGCTGGCGCGCCCGATGCTGACGGTGATGTCGCTACTGGATCCCAACGGCATTCCATTGCCGGTGCTCACATCGGGGCCGGTCTTGAGCTACTTGTCTTCCGGTAGTGGCGGGGAGGTAGATGGGGACGATGCCGCTGAGGCATTGGCCAACCTGGGCCGCCTGAACTTGATCTCCTTCGACGCCGACCAGGTGTTTGTGCACGCCCTGGTGCAAAAGGTAACCCGGGACCAACTGCCCAGCGACCGACTATCTGTATTGAGCCATGTGGCCGCGGACGCGCTGCTGAACTGTTGGCCACCAGTGGAGCGCGACACTGCCTTGGCAGCCATGTTGAGATTCAACACCGGCGTTCTGGCAGGCCATGCCAACACACACCTCTGGCACCCGGACGGCCACTCCGTGCTGTTCCGCGCAGGTAGCAGCCTGGGGAGAGCTGGACAGGTACACGCGGCGGTCACCTATCACCAAGAGCTTCATGCTGGCGCGAACCAACACCTTGGACCTGATCATCTAGACACACTCACCGCACGCAACAATCTCGCCTCCTGGCTCGGCGAAACCGGCAACGCAACAGCAGCGGCAGATGCCTTCACCGAACTGCTGGCTGACCAAATCCGCATCCTCGGACCAGACCACCC
>NZ_JAMTCO010000010.1:224193-421410 GCF_024171925.1 Actinokineospora diospyrosa
GCCGAATGGACAGGTCAAGCAGGTGACCCCACAGCAGCGGCACAGGCACACGCCGAGCTGCTGGTTGATCGGATCCGGGTGCTCGGACCCGACCACCCCAACGTCCAACTGAGCCGCTTGGCCGTGGCGCGATGGCGAAAGCAGGCGGGGCTGAGCGGCGCGGATGAAATGGTTGCGGGCGAGGCGGAGTCGGCTTCTGCGGGAGACTGAGGTGGCAGGTGTCTAGTGGCCCGGGCGGGGAGGTGGTGGGGATGAGCGGGGGAAGGCTGCCGTACCGGTCGGGGGCGGTGCCGCCGGTGGTGCAGGGGTTTCAGCCGCGGGCGGTGGCGGAGTTGGAGTCGTTGGTCACCGGTGGTGTGGTGTTGTCGGGGCTGGGCGGGGTGGGCAAAACCCAGGCTGCGGCGGAGTATGTGCGGCGCAAGGCGGGTGAGGTTGAGCTGGTGGGGTGGATTACCGCCACCAGTAGGTCCAACGTGGTGGGTGGGCTTGCCGAGTTGTACGCGGCAGTCACCGGTGCGGTGGTCGACGATGCCGAGCGGGCCGCGAGGGGGTTCCTGGACTGGTGCACCAGCACCGCCCACGCCTGGCTCATCGTGCTCGACGACGTCGCGGATCCCGGGGAGTTGGCTGGGCTGTGGCCGCAGCCCGGCACGACCGGGCGGTTGGTGGTGACGACCCGTCGCAACGAGCCCTGGGCTTTGGCGACCGACACCCGGCGGATGACGTCGTTGGGGGTGTTCACCGAGCGGGAATCCTCGGCCTACCTACGTGGCGTGCTGGGGGACGTCGACGGCATCGACGAGTTGGCTGAGTTGCTGGGTCACTTACCGCTCGCGTTGAGTCAGGCGGCAGCGTACGTGTCCATGCGGCCGGGGATGAGCTGCCTGGACTACGTGCGGAAGTGGCGCAGCCGTGCCCTGAAAGACATGTTCCCCGGCGACTGGGTGGGCGTCGACGGCCGTAGAGACACGGTGGCGACGACGTGGTCGATCTCCATCGAGGCCGCGGACCAGCTCGAACCCGAGGGCCTGGCGCGGCCCATGCTGACGCTGATGTCGTTGCTGGACCCCAACGGTATTCCATTGTCCGTACTGACATCGGGGCCCGTGCTGGCGTACTTGTCCACCGGCAACGGGGATCCTGTGGATGAGGACGCCGCCGCGCAGGCCTTGGGCAACCTGCGGCGGTTGAACCTGATCGCCGTCGACAACGTGGCGCGAGTGCATGCATTGGTGCAGCAGGCAACCCGGGCCCAGCTCGCCCAAGACCGGCTCCCGAAGCTGAGCCACGTGGTCGCCGATGCGCTGGTCGACCGGTGGCCGGAGGTGGAGCGCGACACCGAGCACGCGGCCATGCTGAGGAACAACGCCACCGCGCTCACCGACCAGTACCTGTGGGAACCCCACTGCCATCCGGTGCTGTTCCGTGCGGGCAGGAGCCTCGGCACGTCGGGGCAGGTCCACGCGGCCGTCCCCTACCACGAATCCCTTGTCACCAAAGCGATTCAACGCCTCGGCCCCGACCATCCGGACACGCTCATCGCCCGCAACAACCTCGCCTACTGGCGCGGCGACGCGGGGGACGCGGTCGGGGCGGTCCAGGCATTCGTCGAACTGCTCGCCGACCACCTGCGCATCCTGGGCCCCGACCACCCGCGAACCCTCCGCAGCCGCAACAACTTGGCCCACTGGCGCGGCGTATCGGGCGACGCAGCCGGGGCGGCTTCGGCTTTCGCCGAAATCCTCACCGACCGGATCCGCATCCTCGGCCCCGACCACCCAGACACCCTCCGCACCCGCAACAACCTCGCCGTCGCCCGCGGTGAGGCAGGAGACCCCTTCGGAACCGCTTCCGCCTTCGCCGAACTCGTCGCCGACCGAATCCGCATCCTCGGCCCAGACCACCCCGACACCCTCACCGCCCGCAACAACCTCGCCTCATCCCGGGGCCAATCAGGCGACCCCGCCGGAGCAGCCCAAGCCTGCGCCGAACTCCTCACCGATCAGCTCCGGATCCTCGGCCCAGACCACCCCCACACCCTCGCCACCCGCGGCAACCTCGCCGACTGGCTCAGCGGAGCAGGCGACAGCGCGGGGGCGCTACGGGCCTTCACAGATCTGCTCGCCGACCAACTCCGCGTTCTCGGCCCAGACCACCCCCACACCCTCGCCACCCGCAACAACCTCGCCGTGACACGCGGCCAATCAGGCGACCCCGCAGGAGCGGCAGCGGCGCTCGCCGAGCTGCTCCTGGACCGGACCCGCATCCTCGGCCCAGACCACCCGCACACCCTCGCCACCCGCAGCAACCTCGCCTCCTGCCGCGGTCGAGCAGGCGACCCCACCGGGGCCGCTCAGGCTCTCGCGGAACTCCTCACAGACCAACTCCGCACCCTCGGCCCCGACCACCCGGACACGTTGCTCACCCGCAGAAAGCTCTCCTACTGGCGCAATCACATAGGCCTACCTGACGTCGTTTAGGCACTGAGCGGCTGTCCTCCGCGAGCGGTAGTGCGTACGGGATGATGGTGGGTATGAGCGACAACCAGCTGACCGGTGGTGTGTCGGGGGCGGCCGCGCAGATCGGGGCGGTGTACGGGGCGGTGACCGTGGGGGGTGGGCGGTCGGGGCGGTTGCCGTATCGGGCTGGATCGGTGCCGCCGGTGGTGCGGGGGTTTCAGCCGCGGGCGGTGGCGGAGTTGGAGTCGCTGGTCAGCGGTGGTGTGGTGCTGTCGGGGCTGGGCGGGGTGGGCAAGACCCAGACGGCGGCGGAGTATGTGCGGCGCAAGGCTGGTGAAGTGCAGCTGATGGGGTGGATCACGGCCTCGACCAGGTCGAACGTGGTGAGTGGCCTCGCGGAGCTGCACGCGGTGGTCACCGAAACGGTGATCGACGACGCCGAGCTGGCCGCCCACCGCTTCCTCGACTGGTGCACCAGCACGACCCACCCCTGGCTACTGGTCTTCGACGACGTCGAGGACCCCGCCGAGCTGGCGGGCCTCTGGCCGGACACCGGCACGACCGGGCGATTCGTTGTGACAACCCGCCGCAACGAGCCCTGGGCATTGGAGGCTGACGGTCGCGGGCTGACTCCGTTGGGGGTGTTCACCGAACAGGAATCGGCTGCCTACCTGCGCGGCGTACTCGGCGACGTAGAGGGCATCGAAGAGTTGGCGGCGCTGCTGGGGCACTTGCCACTCGCCTTGGGCCAGGCGGCCGCTTTCATGCTGATGCGGCCAGGTATGAGCTGCTCGGACTACATACGGAAATGGCAGAACCGCTCACTGAAGGACATGTTCCCCGGCGACTGGGTCGGTGTTGACGGCCGTCGCGACACGGTGGCGACCACTTGGTCGATCTCCATCGAGGCGGCGGACCTGTTGCAGCCCGCAGGACTAGCACGGCCCCTGCTGACGGTGATGTCGTTGCTAGACCCCAACGGCATCCCGTTGTCCGTGCTCACTTCGGAACCCGTACTAAAGTACCTGTCCGACGGCAGCGGGGAGTCCGTAGACGAAGACGCCGCAACCCAAGCCCTGGGCAACCTCCGACGCCTGAGCCTGATCTCCATCGAGGGCGAACCCGTTGCTCGTGTGCATGCACTGGTACAGCAGGCCACCAGAGCCCTACTCCCCCAAGACCGACTTCCCCTACTCAGCCGCATGATCGCCGACGCACTGATGGAATGCTGGCCAGACGTAGAACGCGACGCCGAGCACGCGGCGGCGCTCAGAAACAACACCACCGCTCTCGTCGAGCACGCCAAACAACAACTTTGGGTTCCAGGCTGCCATGACGTGCTGCTCAGGGTAGGAAGAAGTCTTGGCGCAACCGGCCAGATCCACACCGCCATCAGCTACCACAAGTCGCTTCTCGCTACCGGAGAACTTCTCCTTGGCCTAGATCACCCCACCACATTCACCATCCGCAACAACCTCGCCGAGTGGCAAGGCACGGCAGGAAATTGGGCCGAGGCATCACGGGCCTACGCTGAACTACTCGCCGACCAAGTTCGCACTATTGGGCCTGACCACCCAGCGACACTCACTACTCGCATGAATCTTGCCGAGTGGCAGGGAAGAACTGGCGATGCAGCGACTACGACACAGAGTGTTGCCGAATTACTAGAAGATCTGCTTCGAGTGCTTGGCCCCGACCACCCGGTCACGCTTCGCGCCCGCAACAGACTCGCCTACTGGCGCGAAGAGGCCGGTCTGGACGACGCAGACTAAGCAGAAACAAAAGAGCGGGCCCGCCGCAGCGGACCCGCTCTCCACATAGGACTTAAGCGATCAACGACCAGCCCTCAACGTCCTCCGGACGGCGCGGTGCAGGCCCGATGTACTTGGCAGCAGGGCGAACCAGGCGCCCCGTGCGCTTCTGCTCCATGATGTGCGCGCACCACCCGGCAGTCCGCGCACAGGTGAACATCGCGGGCATCATGTGCGGCGGTACCTGCGCGAAGTCCAGGATCACCGCCGCCCAGAACTCGACGTTCGTCTCGATGGCGCGGTCCGGGCGGCGCTCGCGCAGCTCCGACAGCGCGGCCTGCTCAAGCGCCGCAGCAGCCTCGTAGCGCGCCGCACCGAGGGTCTTGCACGTGCGGCGCAACACGCGCGCACGCGGGTCCTCAGCCCGGTACACCCGGTGCCCGAAGCCCATCAACCGCTCCTTGCGGTCCAAGATCCCCTGCACCACGGCCCGCGCGTCACCCGTGCGCTCGACCTCGGTGATCATCGGGAGCACCCGCGCGGGCGCACCACCGTGCAGCGGGCCGGACATCGCACCGATCGCACCCGACAATGAAGCAGCCACGTCGGCGCCGGTCGAGGCGATGACCCGGGCGGTGAAGGTGGAGGCGTTGAGGCCGTGCTCGGCGGCCGATACCCAGTACGCGTCGATCGCGGCGACGTGGGCCGGGTCGGGTTCGCCGCGCCAGCGGGTCATGAAGCGCTCGGTGATGGTGTTGCACTCGTCGACCCGGCGCTGGGTGACCGCGGGCTGGTGGATGCCGCGGGCGGACTGGGCCACATAGGACAGCGCCATGACCGAGGCGCGGGCCAACTGCTCGCGGGCCTCGTCGTCGGTGATGTCCAGCAGCGGGCGGTAGCCCCAGATGGGGGCGAGCATGGCGAGCCCGGCCTGCACGTCGACCCGGACGTCGCCGGAGTGCACCGGCAGCGGGAACGGCTCGGCGGGCGGCAGGCCGGAGCCGAAGCGGCCGTCGACCAGCAGGGCCCAGACGTCGCCGAAGGTGACCTTGCCCGCGAGGTCCTCGATGTCGACCCCGCGGTAGCGCAGCGCGCCGCCGTCGCGGTCGGGTTCGGCGATCTCGGTGCGGAACGCGACCACGCCTTCCAGACCGGGCCGGAAACCGTCGTCCGGTTCGGCGGCCGGGGGTGGGGGCTGCTTGGTGTCCTGCACCGCGTTCTGCATGTGCCTCGCCTTTCACGCCATGTCCACGATGGGTATCGCGGGGTTCGCGTCGGCAGCGGCACTTCGAGGCAGATCGCCCACGCCGGGCACCACTGCACGGCTTTTCGCACACATTGCTCCTCCCCCCGGCGGTTAGCAATCGTTCACCCCGGTGTCTTCGGTCACGATCCAGTGAAACGATCCAGATTGTCGGTGGACTCCATTGCGCACGCCCGGGTGTCGGCTGTCACCGTGCGGGCGGTTTCCGTTCACCTGGATTCCCCGTACCGTCAAGTGGCCCCCCACGCCCTCGGTGAGGAGAGATGCGGTATGGCTGACGGCGAGATCGTCTTGGACCTTCCGACCATGCGGGTGTCCTACGAGCACGGCGACCTGCATGAGAGCGACCTCGCCGCGACCTGGCACGAACAGCTGCGGAACTGGCTCGACGACGCCAAGCGCGCCGGGCTGGCCGAGGCCAACGCCATGGTGCTGGCGACGGCGGGCGCCGAGGGCTACCCGTCCTCGCGGACCGTCCTGGCCAAGGGGCTCGACGCGCGGGGGCTGGTCTTCTTCACCAACTACACCTCGGCCAAGAGCCACGACCTGATGGCCACGCGCGCCGCCTCGGCCACCTTCCCCTGGTACGGGCTGCACCGGCAGGCGACCGTGCGCGGCACCGTGGAGAAGGTCAGCCCCGCCGAGACCGCCGCGTACTGGGCCAAGCGCCCGCGCGGCTCGCAGTTGGGGGCCTGGGCCTCGCCGCAGTCGATCGTGGTGACCGGGCGCAACACGCTGGAGTCGGCACTGGCCAATGTGGAGCGCCGGTTCGCCGACGCGGAGAAGGTGCCGGTACCGCCGCACTGGGGTGGCTGGCGGATCCAGCCGGAGGTCGTGGAGTTCTGGCAGGGGCGCCAGGACCGGATGCACGACCGGCTGCGCTTCAAGCTCGGCCGCGACGGCTGGAAGGTCGAGCGCCTCGGTCCGTGAGCCCGGGGTAAATCACAGGCCCACAGGTGCTTAGCAAGCCTAAGCTAACCAGTCGTGAGCACCGAGACACCGAGCACCACCGAGCCGCCGCGCGGCCGGGTCCGCGGCTTGCTCGGCAAGGTCGTCATCGACACCAGGCCGCTGCGCATCCGCGACTACCGCAGGCTGTGGGTGTCCACCGTGGTCACCGCGGTCGGCAGCCAGCTCACGGCGGTCGCGGTGCCCAAACAGGTGTACGACCTGACCGGGTCCTCCGGCTACGTCGGCCTGACCGGCGCGGTCGGGCTGGTCCCGCTGCTGGTGTTCGGCCTGTGGGGCGGGGCCATCGCCGACGCGCTGGACCGGCGCAAGGTCATGCTCTACAGCAACCTGGGCGTCGCGGTGACCTCCGGGCTGCTCTGGTTGCAGGCGTTCGCGGGCCTCAAGTCGGTGGCCATCGTGCTGGTGCTGCTGGGCCTGCAACAGGCTTGCGTCGCGGTGAACATGCCCGCCCGCAGCGCCGCAGTGGCCCGGGTCGTGCCGCCGGAGCTGCTGCCACCGGCCAACGCGCTCAGCTTCACCACGTTCACCTTCGGCATGGTGTTCGGCCCGTTGCTCGCGGGCTCGCTGATCCCGGTGATCGGTCTGTCCACTTTGTACCTGATCGACACCGTCGCGCTCGTCGTCGCCTTCGCCTCGGTGTGGTTCCTGCCGCCGATCCCGCCGGGCGGGGGATCCTCGCGCAGGGCGGGGCTGCGCGACATCACCGACGGGTTCCGCTACCTGTCGCTCAAGAAGCTGCTGCTGGTGTCCTTCCTGGTCGACATCATCGCGATGGTGGCCGGGATGCCGCGCGCGCTGTTCCCGGAGATGGCCGAACGCACGTTCGGTGACCCGCCGGGCGGCGGTGTTGCCCTCGGTTGGCTGTACGCGGCTGTCCCGATCGGGGCGGCGGTGTTCGGCCTGTTCTCCGGGGCGTTCGCCCGCATCCGCAGGCAGGGCGCGGCGATCACGGTGTCGATCATCGGTTGGGGCCTGGCGATGGCCGCCTTCGGGCTGACCGGCTCGCTGGTGCTCGCGGTCATCTTCCTGGCCATCGGCGGTGGGGCCGACCTGATCAGCGCCGTGCACCGCAGCTCCATGCTGCAGACCGAGGCGACCGACGAGATGCGCGGCCGGATGCAGGGCGTGTTCACCGTGGTGGTCGCCGGTGGGCCGCGCATCGCCGACCTGGTGCACGGCTGGGGTGCCGCCGCGTTCAGCACCGCGGCCGCGGCGACCGTCGGCGGGCTGCTGGTGATCGTGCTGACCGTGGCGACGGTCGCCTGGGTGCCCGCGTTCTGGCGGTTCCGGTTCGAGCCCAAGACCGGGCCCGAGACCGAGACGGAGAGCACCCGGTCGTAGGACAGGCTGTCCACCGTTCGGTTGACAGCCAGGTTCAACTACTCGATCGTCGCGCCCGCGCCCAGGTCAGCGCAGCATTATTGGCATGAACGCGATCGAAGTGCGCGGATTGCGCAAGAGCTACGGCGCCAACCACGCCGTCGCCGGGGTCGACCTGGCGGTCGGCGAGGGCGAGGTGTTCGCCCTGCTGGGTCCCAACGGCGCGGGCAAGACCACGACGACGGAGATCCTCGAGGGCCACCGCGACCGCGACGGCGGCGAGGTCGCCGTCCTCGGGGTCGACCCGGCCACCGCGGGCAGGCGGTGGCGCGCCGACATCGGGATCGTGCTGCAGACCGCCACCGACGCCGCCGACCTGACCGTGCGGGAGACGATCAGCCAGTTCGCCGGGTACTACCCCGACCCGCGCGGCGTCGACGAGGTCATCGACGTGTGCGGGCTGACCGCCAAGGCCGGGGCCCGGATCAGCTCGCTCTCGGGCGGGCAGCGGCGCCGGGTGGACGTGGCGCTGGGCATCATCGGCCGCCCCCGGCTGCTGTTCCTGGACGAGCCGACCACCGGCTTCGACCCGGAGGTGCGCAGGCAGTTCTGGGACCTGGTCCGGTCGCTGGCCGAGGAGGGCACCACGATCCTGCTCACCACGCACTACCTCGACGAGGCCGAGGCCCTCGCCGACCGGCTGGCCGTGATCGCCGCGGGCCGGATCGTGGCCGAGGGGACGCCGCGCACCGTCGGCGGCCGCGACCGGGCGCCCGCGACGGTGTCCTGGGTGGACGCGGGCGGCCCGCACGAGCTGCGCACCACCGACCCGGTGCGCGCGGTCACCGAGCTCGCCGCCCGCGGCCGGATCAGCCAGCTGCAGGTGCGCCAGCCCAGCCTGGAGGACGTCTACCTCGACCTGATCGGAGCGAAGGCATGACCACCACGACCCAGGGTGCCGCCCGCCGGGCGCCCCAGAACCGCCCGCTCGCCCCGCTCCCGTCGACACTGCGCAACGGGCTGTCGCGGGGTGCCGCGGAGATCAAGATGTTCTTCCGCTCAAAGGAGGCGGTGATCTTCACCTTCTCCTTCCCCGCCTTCGTGCTGCTGCTGCTCGGGTCCATTTTCGACACCGGCGAGACGATGCCGGGCGGGGCGTCGATGAGCCAGGTGTTCGCCGCCAGCATGATCGCCTACGGCATCCTGAACACGGCGTTCACCAGCGTGGGCGTCGGCATCGCCGCCGACCGCGAGGACGGCACGCTCAAGCGGCTGCGCGGCACGCCGATCACCGCGAGCGCCTACTTCATCGGCAAGATCATCCTGGTCGCGGTGACCACCCTCGCCGAGGTCGCGCTGCTGCTGGCCGTCGGCGTGGTGGTGTTCGACCTGCAACTGCCGACCGACCCGACCAAGTGGCTGACGCTCGGCTGGATCCTGCTGCTGTCGGTGGTCGCGTGCACCCTGGTCGGGATCGCCGCGAGCGGGCTGGCCAAGTCGGGCAAGAACGCCGCGACGGTGCTGAACCTCCCGGTCATCGCGCTGCAGTTCACCTCCGGGGTCTTCGTCGCCATAAGCTCGCTGCCGGACGTGATGGTCAAGGTCGCGGCGTTCTTCCCGGTCCGCTGGATGGGGCAGGGCTTCCGCTCGGTGTTCCTGCCGGACAGCATGACCGCGGGAGAGGTGTCGGGATCGTGGGAGCTGCCGACGGTGGCGCTGGTGCTGGGCGCGTGGTGCGTGGTCGGCCTGCTGCTGTGCCTGGTGACCTTCCGCTGGACCGAGCGCCGGGCGGGGTGAGCCCGGTGGCCGCGCGGCAGGACTGGATAGCTGAGCAGGGCGGGGTTGTTGAACAGACCGGGCAGGGCGGGATGGCTGAACAGACCGGGCAGGGCGGGATGGCTGGGCTGAGCGAGCAGGGTGGGGCGGCTGGGCGCCGGGTGCGGCAGCAGGTCGAGGCGAGCACCCGCAGCTTCTGGATCTGGGACCTGTACTTCTCGGTCGGGTACGTGTTCGTCACCGCCCTGGTGCTGCTCAGCCCCGCCGCCCTGCCCGACCGGATCGGCTCGGTGGCCGCGATGGCCGCCATCGCCCTGTTCTACCTGCTCTACGGCAGGCGGCACGCGATCCTGCTGGAGCGCCGGGTGCACGCCACGGTGTTCGCCGCCGTGTCGACGGTGCTGTTCCTGACCGCGGTCTGGTTCGTCGGGAACAGCACCTACCTGCTGTTCGTCATGTGCCCGTTGATCTTCATGTCGCTGCCGCTGCCGATCTCGGCGCCGCTGGTGGTGCTGCTCAACATCCTGCCGCCGGTGCTCGGCGGGCTGCGCGACGAGTCGCTGCGCGGCTGGTACGCCCAGTTGCCGACCTCGTTCCTCGGGGTGGCGCTGTCGCTGCTGATCGGGACCTACGTGCACCGGGTGGTCGCGCAGAGCCACGAGCGGGCCGCGTTGATCACCGAACTCGAGGCGAGCCGGGCCAGGGTCGCCGCGCTCTCGCACGAGGCGGGCGTCGCCCAGGAGCGGGCGCGGCTGGCAGGCGAGATCCACGACACGCTCGCCCAGGGGTTCACCAGCATCGTCACGCTGGTGCAGGCCGCGGAGTCCGAAGTGGACCGCGACAGCGCGAAGGTGCGGCACGCCTTGGACTTGGCGGCGCGCACCGCGCGGGAGAACCTGGCCGAGGCGCGGGCCCTGGTCGCCGCGCTCACGCCGAGCGCACTGGACGGCGCGACGCTGACCGAGGCGCTGCAGCGGCTGGTCGAGCGGCACGGCGCGCAGACCGGTGTGGACGCGAGCTTCCACACCGCTGGCGACCCGTCGGGGCTGCCGACCGGGGTCGAGGTCGTGCTGCTGCGCGCGGCCCAGGAGGCGTTGGCCAACACCGGAAAGCACGCCGGTGCGGCCGCGGTGACCGTCGACCTGTGCCACGCGCCGACCGGGGTCACGCTGACGGTGACCGACGACGGGCGCGGCTTCGACCCGGCGGAGCAGGCGCGCGGCTACGGTCTGCGCGGGATGCGGGCGCGCGCCGAGCAGGTGGCGGGCACCGTGACCGTGCACAGCGCGCCAGGAGCGGGGACGACGGTGACCGTGGAGGTACCCACATGATCACGATCGTGCTGGTCGACGACCACCCGGTGGTCCGCGAGGGGTTGCGCGGCATGCTCGAGGCCGAACCGGACCTGAGCGTGGTCGGCGAGGCGGGGTCCGGGGACGAGGCGGTCGCGGTGGTCGCCGCGCTGCGCCCGGACGTGGTGCTGATGGACCTGCGGATGCCCGGCCTGGACGGGGTCGGCGCGACCGAGCGGATCGTCGGCGGCGGCGCGGCGAGCCGGGTCGTCGTGCTCACCACCTACGAGACCGATTCGGACATCCTGCGCGCGGTCGAAGCGGGCGCTTCGGGCTATTTGCTGAAAGACGCCTCCCGCGCGGAATTGGCAGGCGCGGTTCGAGCGGCGAACCGGGGCGAGACCGTACTCGCACCCTCCGTAGCCGGAAGATTGGTCCGACAGGTTCGTCAACCCGCCAAACAGGCGCTTTCCGGTAGGGAGATCGAGGTACTCGGATTGGTGGCGAAAGGCCGCACCAACGCCGAGATCGGGGCATCCCTGCACATCAGCGAGGCCACGGTGAAAACCCACCTGTTGCGCGCATTCACGAAACTCGACGTATCCGACCGCACGGCCGCGGTCACGACGGCCATGGCCCGAGGCTTATTGGGTTGAGTTATGACGCACAATTTCCTTCATGCTGCACACCACTGAGAACGCGCTGCTGCGCCGGATCGCGGTCGAACAGGCCGAGAGCCGGGCGCCCTCGCTCGTGGCGGCCGTCGTCCGGGGCCACGAGCTCGTCTGGACCGGCGCGCGGGGCAAGGTCGACGGGACGACCCCCACGACCGAGACCCAGTACCGAATCGGGTCGATCACCAAGAGCTTCGTCGCCGCGCTGGTGATGCGCCTGCGCGACGAGGGCAGGCTCGACCTCAACGACCCGCTGGACAAGCACGTGCCGGGCACCGCGATCGGCGCGGTCACCATCGCCCAGCTGCTCGCGCACACCAGCGGCCTGACCTCCGAGTCGCCGGGGGTGTGGTGGGAGCGGGCGGAGGGCGCGGACTTCGGCGCGCTCGACAAGAGCCTGGCCACCGACGCCCTGCGGCACCGCTCCGGCGCGCGCTTCCACTACAGCAACGTCGGCTACGGCGTGCTCGGCGAGCTGGTCGCCCGGCTGCGCGGGGCGAGCTGGCTGCAGGTGCTCGAGGCCGAGATCCTCAAGCCGCTCGAGCTCAACCGCACCACGGCGCACCCGGTGACCCCGGCCGCGACCGGGTGGGCCGTCCACCCCTACGCCGACGTGCTGATGTACGAGCCGACCCCGGACGCCGGCGCGATGGCCCCGGCCGGTCAGCTGTGGTGCAGCGTGCTCGACCTGGCGCGCTGGAACCGGTTCGTCGGCGGCGACACCGGCGACGTGCTCAACCCCGACACCGTCGCCGAGATGCGCGAACCGGCGCACATCGACGACGACGCGCACTGGAGCTCGGCCTACGGCCTGGGCCTGCAGGTGCTGAAGGTCAACGGCCGCAGGCTGGTCGGCCACGGCGGGTCCATGCCCGGCTTCCTGGCGATGAACCTGGTCGACCCGAAGACCGGCACCGGCGGCGTGATCATGGCCAACTCGACCTCCGGGGTGAACATCGGCGGCGTGGCGGCCGAGCTGATCGAGCTCACCGAGCAGCACGAGCCGACCCTGCCGACCGAGTGGGAGCCGATGGGCGAGGCCGACCCGGTCCTGCTGGCGCTCACCGGTCAGTGGCACTGGGGTCCGACCCCGTACGTGCTCAAGCTGCTGCCCGACGGCTGGGTCAACCTGGCGCCGGTGACCGGTCGCGGTCGGCAGTCGCGGTTCCGCCCGGACGGTCAGGACTCGTGGACCGGTCTCGACGGGTACTACGCGGGCGAGACGCTGCGCGCGTACCGGGACACCACCGGCGCGGTGACCCACTTGGACCTCGCGACGTTCGTGTTCACCCGGGAGCCGTACGGCGTCCCTGAATCGATCCCAGGTGGGGTCGACGACCGGGGTTGGCGAACCCTGGGCGGCTGACGGGTGCCAGACTGGGGACGCACGCTCCGCCAACGCCGCCGGTGTCGTCCCCAGTCACCCCTTTCGGAGAAAGGCGCCCCAGAGATGACGCAGACCGCCGATCCGAGCACGCTGGAGCTCCCCGCCGGGCTCAAGCCCGCCGACGGCCGCTTCGGTTGCGGCCCGTCCAAGGTCCGGGCGGAGCAGGTCGCCGCGCTCGCGGGCCCCGGTGCCGCGCTGCTGGGCACCTCGCACCGGCAGAAGCCGGTCAAGTCCCTGGTCGGCCGGGTCCGCTCTGGTCTGCGCGAGCTGTTCTCGCTGCCCGAGGGCTACGAGGTCGTGCTCGGCAACGGCGGCACCACCGCGTTCTGGGACGCGGCCGCGTTCGGCCTGGTGCGCTCGCGCGCGCAGCTGTTCACCTACGGCGAGTTCTCCGCGAAGTTCGCCACGGTGAACAAGAAGGCACCGTTCCTCGAGGACCCGATCGTGGTCTCGGCCGAGCCGGGCAGCGCGCCGGAGATCGCCTACCAGGCGGGCGCCGACCTCGTGGGCTGGGCGCACAACGAGACCTCGACCGGTGTCGCGGTCCCCGTGGTCCGGCCTGCCGGGTCCGAGGGCGCGCTGGTGGCGATCGACGCGACCTCGGGTGCCGGTGGGCTGCCGGTGCGCGCCGAGGACTTCGACGTGTACTACTTCGCGCCGCAGAAGTCGTTCGCCGCCGAGGGTGGCCTGTGGCTGGCGCTGGTGAGCCCGGCAGCGGTGGAGCGGATCAACGAGATCGGCGCGTCGGACCGGTGGGTGCCGGAATTCCTGTCGCTGCCGACCGCGCTGGACAACTCGCTCAAGGACCAGACGTACAACACGCCCGCGATCTCGACGCTGTTCCTGCTGGCCGAGCAGATCGACTGGATGAACGGCAACGGCGGTCTTGAGTGGACTGTCGCGCGCACGAAGGACTCCTCGGACCGGTTGTACTCGTGGGCGGAGAAGACGGCGTACACCTCGCCGTACGTCGCCGACCCGGCGCACCGGTCCCAGGTGGTCGGCACGATCGACTTCAACGACGACGTCGACGCGGCCGCGGTGGCCAAGGCCCTGCGCGCGAACGGCATCGTCGACGTGGAGCCCTACCGCAAGCTGGGCCGCAACCAGCTCCGGGTGGCGATGTTCCCCGCCGTCGAGCCGACCGACGTGACCGCGCTGACCAGCGCGATCGACTGGATCGTCGAGCGACTTTGATCGCCGCGGCGGGTGCGTTCACCGTTGGACGCACCCGCTGCGTGATCGACCGCGCCGGTAGCGTCACTTTCGTTGGTCCGCCTTTGCGCGAATGGGTGAACGCTGTACCAACTCGGTCGCGCGCAGTGCCCTGGATACGGCAAGATCACGGCCAGATGTCACGGGGATCGCGGCGCGCCTAGCGCGTTTCGCGGCAACGCCGATCTACCGTGGGACGCTGGCGAGTGAAGTCCGCTCAGGTCGCAGGGGAGGTTCGCGATGCGCGCGCTGCGGGTCGTCGGGCTCTCGGATGACGGCAAGACCGTCATCTGTGAGGACTCGGCACGCGGCGAGCGCTTCACGCTCCCCGCCGACGAGCGCCTGCGCGCGGCCGCGCGCGGTGACGTCACCCGACTCGGCCAGATCGAGATCGAGCTGGAGAGCCAGATGCGTCCTCGGGAGATCCAGACCCGCATCCGCGCGGGTGAGTCAGTCGAGCAGGTGAGCGAGGCCGCGGGTATCCCCGCGCACAAGGTCGAGCGCTTCGCCTACCCGGTCCTGCTGGAGCGCTCGCGCACCGCGGAACTGGCGCAGCGGGCGCACCCGGTGCGCGAGGACGGGCCGGACCTGCAAACCCTGGGCGAGGTCGTGGCGCACGCCTTCGGCCTGCGCGGCCAGGACTACGCGGCCGCCGCCTGGGACTCCTGGCGCGGCGAGGACGGCAAGTGGGTGGTCCAGCTGTCGTGGACCGCGGGCCGCTCCCTCAACCGCGCCCACTGGTCCTTCCACCCCGGCGCCCACGGCGGCACGGTGTCGCCGATGGACGAGCACGCGCACGACTTGCTCGACCCCCAGCCCAACCGCCCCCTGCGCACGGTGCGCCCGGTGACGGAACTGGCCCAAGCGGCCCTGAACCTGGAGTCGCCGCGGCCGGTCCCGGCTTCGCTGGAACCCGAGCCGGACCCGGAACTGGACGCCGCGGTGTTCGCACCGCCGGTGGCACCGGTCGCGGCGCCGGTCACGGCCCAGGTGGCGGTGCCGGTGGTGGACGAGCCGGATTTCGTGGCGGACTTCGAGTTGACGCCGGAGCCGGAGGAGCCTGAGGTTGAGGAGGAGCTAGAGCCAGTGGCCGAGGACAAGCAGCCGGTTGCGGAGATCCCCGAACAGGACGCCCTGATCGAGGAGCCCACCCGCAAACCAGAACCCCCGCGCCGCCCGAAGGCCAAGAAGGCCAGGCCCATCGTTCCGTCTTGGGAAGACGTGCTCCTAGGCACCCGCTCCAACCGCGGCTGACCCACAGCTCTCCCCCAGAGCGGTGCGCCCCCTCCCCGGGGCGCACCGCTCTTGGCATTCCTACGTCCGCCGAGAGCACCGCTCACCCACCACCGAGAGCAGTGCTCTCGGTGAGCCCACTCCGCTCAGAGCACTACCCACACCCACCAGCGGCGCTCCACCGAGCCCCTCCTGTCGAGAGCGGCGCTCACATCAGACAGCAGCGTTCTCGGACTGGAGCGGTGGCCACGGAGAGCGGTGCTCGCTGTTGTGAGCAGTGCTCTCAGGTGCGGATTGTTGAACAATATGACGATCGGAGACGGGGAGGGGAAGGTGGGTTAGGGGGCGGGCAGGGTCGCGAGGGTGTCAGCGGGGAGCCCTGCGTCGTGGCACCACTGTTCCGCGGCCTCCTGGGTGATCCAGACCGCGCCCGCGGGTGGCGTGTGGCCCAGGTGGATCCAACCGTCGGGGGCTAGGACGTGGAGGGTGGTGGGTTGGTGGGCCAAGAGGCGGCCGGACGGGTAGGCCATGGTGGGGGCGGACCGGAGGAACCGGACTTGGGGTGGCCGGGTCATGGGCAACATGATGCACCGCGGGGGTGGTGGTCGGCGGTGACCTTGACACCGTCATGACCGAAACTCGGATGCCCGCGCCGCGTCCGGTCGCTACCGTCGGGCGCGACCTCGGGGGGCGGGATGGACCAGACACCGACTATGACGGCACTTCGCAGGCTTCTCCCCTACCTAAAGCCGGTCCGCGGCAGGCTCATCGTCTCCGGTGTGGCCGTGTTGTGCTCCATGATCTGCGGCCTGACGATCCCGCTCGTCCTCCAGCAGATCCTCGACGGCCCCGTGGCGCGCAAGGAGACCGGGCCGCTGCCGTGGTTGATCATCGCGGTGGCGGTGCTGGGGGCGGTTGAGGCGCTCATGTTCTACGTGCGGCGCAAGCTCGTCGCCGGGCCGAGCACGTTGATCGAGGCGCGGATGCGGGCCGACATCTTCGCCCACCTGCAGCGGCTGCCGATCTCCTTCCACGACCGCTGGCAGTCCGGCCAACTCCTCTCCCGCGCGGTCAGCGACCTGTCCACCCTGCGCCGCTTCATCGCGTTCGCCGGGATCTTCCTGATCGTGAACACGCTGACCCTCGCGCTCGGCCTGGCCGTGCTGTTCTTCCTCGCGCCCGTGCTCGGCGTGATCACCCTGATCTGCGCCGCCCCGCTGGTGTTCATCTCCACGCAGTACGAGTCCAAGTACGCGACGCTGACCCGGCGGTCGCAGGACCAGGTCGGCGACCTGGCGACGGTGGTCGAGGAGTCCGTGCTCGGCATCCGGGTGCTCAAGGCGTTCGGCCGCGGCCCGCACCTGGCCAAGCGGTTCGCCGCGCAGGCCAGGGAGCTGCGCGGCACCGAGCTGGCCAAGATCCGCCTGCTCGCACTGCTGTGGGGCGCCATCATCATGCTGCCCGAGCTGGGGATCGCCGCGCAGCTGCTCTTCGGTTCACTCGGCGTCGCCAACGGGTCGCTGACCGTGGGCACGCTGGTCGCGGGCGTCACCGTCGCCACCTACCTGCGGTGGCCGACCGACTCGATCGGTTGGCTGCTGGCGGAGACGAACCAGGCGGCGACGGCGGCCGCGCGGTACTGGGAGGTGCGCGACGCGGAGGTGACGATCACCGATCCGCTGCGCCCCGAGGAGTTGCCCGCCGACGGGGTTGGGGCGGTGCGGTTCGAGGGGGTTCGCTTCGCCCACGCGGGAAGCGATCGCGAGATCCTGTCCGGTGTGGACATCGACCTGCGCCCGGGCGAGACCGTGGCGCTGGTCGGCTCGACCGGGTCGGGCAAGTCGACCTTGACCATGCTGGTCCCCCGGTTGGCCGACGTCACCGGCGGCCGGGTCACCGTGGACGGCGTCGACGTGCGCGACCTGCGGTTGGCGGATCTGCGTTCGGTCGTCGCGATGGCGTTCGAGGAGCCGGTGCTGTTCTCGGCGAGCGTGCGGGAGAACGTCGCGCTGGGCGCCGAGGACGTCACCGACGAGCAGGTGCGCGAGGCGTTGCGGGTGGCGCAGGCGGAGGAGTTCGTCGACCGGTTGCCGTGGGGGCTCGACACCCGGATCGGCGAGGAGGGCCTGTCGCTGTCCGGCGGCCAACGGCAACGCCTCGCCCTGGCGCGCGCGGTCGTCGGCAAGCCCAAGGTCCTGGTGCTCGACGACCCGTTGTCGGCGTTGGACGTGCACACCGAGGCCGAGGTCGAACGCGCCCTGCGCAGCGTGCTGTCCACCGTGACGGCCCTGGTCGTGGCGCACCGGCCGAGCACGGTCCGGCTCGCGGACCGGGTCGCCCTGCTCGACGAAGGGCGGATCGCGGCGATCGGCACGCACGAGCAGCTGCTCAAGACCAGCGCCGCCTACCGCGACCAACTGTCCACTCTGGACGACGAGCCCGCGGAGGTGGCGTCGTGAGCACCGTTTCGGACGAGCAGTGGCGCGGAGTAGCAGCCGAGGACACCGAGGAGCTCGACCGCCAGGTCGGTCTCAAGCTCAAGCGCCGGTCCCGGGCCCTGCTCGGCACGCTGCTGCGCCCGCACCTGCGCTGGGCGGTCATCGGCCTCGTCCTGGTCTTCCTGGAGAACGCCGCGCGCCTGGCCGGACCGCTGCTGATCGCCGTCGTGATCGACACCGGGATCCCGAACGCGATCCGCGGCGACACGACCGTGATGGCGTGGTGCGTGGTCGCCTACGCGTTCTGCAGCGTCGCCTCGGCCGGGTTGTGGGCGACGTTCCTCAACATCTCCGGGCGCATCGGGCAGGACCTCGTGCTCGACCTGCGACAACGGATGTTCCGGCACTCGCAGCGGTTGTCGTTGTCCTTCCACGAGCACTACACCTCCGGCAAGGTGATCTCCCGCCAGACCAGCGACATCGACTCGTTCACCGACCTGCTCGAGGTCGGCATCGACGACCTGCTGACCTCGGTCCTGTCCATTGTGGGCATCACAATCCTGTTGCTGACGCTCGACTTGGACCTCGCCGCGCTCACACTTGCCACCGCGCTACCGCTGTTCTTCGTGACCCGCTGGTTCCTGCGCCGCTCGAACCAGGCCTACCGCGGCGTCAGCGGCCGAACCGCGACGGTGATCGTGCACTACGTCGAGACGATGAACGGCATGCGCGCGGTGCAGGCGTACCGCCGCGAGGACCGCAACCGGTCCATCATGGACGGCCTGAACACGAGACTGCGTTCAGCCGCCCGCGATTCGCTCGACGTCGTCGCCACCTTCACCATGTCGGTGCGGATGGTCGGCAACCTGTCACTAGCGGTCGTGCTGGCTTTCGGCGCGTTCCGGGTCGCTGACGGGACGCTGGAACTGGGCGTGTTGACCGCGTTCACCCTGTACCTGCGCCGGTTCTACGAACCCCTCGACGACATCGCGATGTTCGCCAACTCGTACTCGTCGGCGATCGCCGCACTGGAGAAGATCTCCGGGCTGCTAGAAGAAGAACCAGACGTCCGCGAACCGAAGCAGCCCAAGCCGTTGCCCCCACACCGTGGCGGGCTACCGATCGAGTTCACCGGGACCGAGTTCCGGTACCGACCGGACACACCAATCGTGCTGACGTCCCTGGACCTCACAATCCCAGCCGGTCAAACGGTCGCTCTGGTCGGCCCGACGGGCGCTGGCAAGTCGACAATCGCCAAGCTGGTAGCCCGCTTCTACGACCCAACCGGCGGCACCGTCCAACTCGCGGGCGTCGACATCCGCGATGTGTCCGATGTGGAGCTACGCGGATCGGTGGTCATGGTGACCCAGGAGAACTTCCTGTTCTCCGGCTCGGTCGCGGACAACATCCTGCTCGGCAAACCGGACGCGACCCGCACCGAGGTCGAGTCAGCCGCCCGCGCCGTGGGCGCACACGACTTCATCACCGCCCTCCCCCAGGGCTACGACACCGACGTCCGCAAACGCGGCGGCAGACTGTCCGCGGGCCAGCGCCAGGTGATCGCCTTCGCCCGCGCCTTCCTCGCCAACCCCGCCGTCCTGGTCCTCGACGAGGCAACCTCAAGCCTCGACCTCCCCACCGAACGCGTGGTGCAACGGGCCCTGGAGTCAGTCCTAGCCGACCGAACCGCCCTGATCATCGCCCACCGCCTATCCACCGTACTAATCGCCGACCGAGTCCTAGTGGTCACCAACGGCCAAATAACCGAAGACGGCCACCCCCAAGACCTGATCACCGGCGAAGGCCACTTCGCCGCACTACACACCGCCTGGCGCGACTCCCTGGCCTAGCACTGCCCTTCTCGCGCAAGATCATCTGCCACAATAGCCCCCGATATACAGCCTATCGATGAAGCCCGACAGAACCGGGTCAGCGACCAGGGCCTGTGGACAACAGAACACGTTGTGGACAACCACCCGCCAGCCCAGCCCCCGGACACTCGGACTCGGCGGTGCCATCCCGCCCCCGTCAGGTCCGCCCCAACCCACCTGATCAGCACCTGGACAGTCGGACTTGGCGGTGCCATCTCAGCCCGCTCTCGGCTGTCCTGCCAACCCAGCGCCTGGACAGTCGGACTCGCTGGTGCCAACTGCTCGATGGGGTGGACCTGTTTTGCGTGGGGGGACGGCACCCGTAGCGTCGTTCAGCGGCAGGGCCTGCTTTTGGGCCCCTGCTTTGCGGTTCTGCCACGGGTGTCGTAGGGGCCCCGCACAAAACAGGTCCACCCCATCGAGCTTTTCCGCATTGTCGCGGATCGGGCCCGAGGTTGCCGCCAGGCAACGAGGCGTCCGATCCGGGGTCGCCGAGCTCGCCGCCAGGCGACGAGGCCGACCCTCGCACGTCGCCAAGACGTAGGCGACCTGCCCCACTCACCCGAACACAATGAACGGCAACGTCAACCACCCCAACGCGATCCCCCCGGCAACCCCCACCGCGACCCACCGCCAAGTAGGCACCTTCCGCGCCAACCACACCGACGGCAACAACCCCGCACTAACCACCAGGTTCGACGCAACAGCCAACAGCGGCGTCGTGTCGTACAACGTCACCGCCAACGTGATGATCGCGAACAGCACCAGCGCCCCCGTGAAGCCCGCGACCAGCAGCCCGACCCCCCACGGCGTCGGCTCCTGCACGATCTCCTCCGCGACCGGGACTTCAACGACCTCGGGTGGTTGCACGATCGACACCTCTCCGGACAAGGGATCCACGTAGCTGACTGGCGTACCCATGATCGCCGCGACGCGTTCGGCGAGTTGCTGACCGCGCCGGGTCACCAGCGCCGACGCCGGGTCGGCCGGGTCGCCGCCGCGCACGGCCGAGGCGACCTTGGCCCACTCGTGCAGCGCGGTCGACAGGTCGGCGCCGATGGCGAGGGTGTGCGGGTCGACCTCGCGCTCACCGGTCCCGTCGTCGCCGATGAGGATGGCGCGGTCATCCTTGGCGCGCAGTTCCACCGGTTCCCCTTTCTGCGAGCGCGTAGAAGGCGACCGCGGCGGCGGTGGCCACGTTGAGCGAGTCGACCTCGCGCGACATCGGGATGCGCACCGCGGCGTCGGCGGCGGCGATGGCCTCTTCGGTGAGCCCCGGCCCTTCCGAGCCCAGCAGCACCGCCACCCGTTCGTCGGCGCGCACGGCCTCGGACAGCGGTACCGCACCGGCCGCCGGGGTGAGCGCGAGCACCCGGAACCCGCTGTCGCGCAACCACTTCAGCCCGTCCGGCCACGGCTCGACCTCGGCGAAGGGCACCGAGAGCACGTGCCCCATGGACACCCGGACGCTGCGCCGGTAGAGCGGATCGCTGCAGCCGGGGGCGAGGAGGACGCCGTCAACCCCCAGCGCGGCGGCGTTGCGGAACAGGGCGCCCAGGTTCTCGTGGTCGCCGACACCTTCCAATACCGCCAGCGTGCGGGCGTTCTCGGCCAGGTGCTCGGGCGAGGGCGCGGGGGCCCGGTCGGCGGTCGCGAGGATCCCCCGGTTCAGGTGGAACCCGACCGCCTCGGCCATGACTTCGGCGCTGGCCACGTAAGCGGGCACGTCACGACCGGCGAGCTCGCCCTGGAGTTCCTCCACGCGTCGACGAACACCGAGCAGGGCGCGGACCGGGTAGGCGGAGGCGAGCAGCCGCCGCACGACGACGACACCCTCGGCGATGACCAGGCCGCGGCCGCCCGGGCGGTCCGGGCGGCGGTCGGCGGTCGACAGGTCGCGGAAGTCGTCCAGCCGTGGGTCCGCCGGGTCGTTCACCTCGATCACCTGCGCCACGGGGGCAGTCTCGCACGTCTGCGGCGAACGGGTAGCGCCATGACCCACCGCTCGCTCTGTGTCACGGGGCGATAACGCACTGCACCAGTTTGGGCGCTAGCCCGACCGGGTTGGCTGTGCGAACGTTGGCCTCCCGCGCGTGTGCCGGACGCCGATCCGGCCAGACGGGAGGGCGGCATGGGGCAAGACGTGAAAATCGACGCTTTCAGCCGAGAAGACCGGCAACGCTATCGCCAGAAGGTGCGTCGGTGCCTGGACGCGCTCGAGCGCATGCTGGCCGAGGGCGGCTTTGCCGACGAGCACCCGAGAATGGGCCTGGAGATCGAACTCAACCTGGTCGACGACGCGCTGGCGCCCGCCATGCTCAACCGCACGGTGCTGGAGAAGATCAACGACCCGTGCTACACGACCGAACTCGGCCAGCACAACCTGGAGCTCAACGTGCGGCCCCGGCCGCTGCGCGATGAGGAGTCCATCGAGCTGGAGCACGAACTGCGCCACTCGCTCGCCGACGCGGGCCTCAAGGCGCAGGACGCGGGCGCGACGCTGGTGATGATCGGGTCGCTGCCGACGCTGCGCAGTGAGCACTTCGACATCCGCTGGCTGACGCAGAACCCGCGCTACCGCAAGCTGAACGACCAGATCTTCGCCATCCGCGGCGAGGAGATGCTGCTGCACATGGAAGGCATCCCGCTGCCCGGCCAGCGCGCGGAACGGTTGCGCTGCCTGCAGAACTCGATCCTGGCCGAGTCGGCGTGCACGTCCGCGCAGCTGCACTTGCAAGTGCCGCCGGAGAAGTTCGCGGCGAACTGGAACGCCGCGCAAGCCCTGGCTGGCGTGCAGGTCGCGATCGCGGCGAACTCGCCGTTCCTGCTGCGCAAGGCGTTGTGGCACGAGACCCGGATCCCGCTGTTCCTGCAGGCGACCGACACCCGCCCGCAGGAGCTGAAGAACCAGGGCGTGCGACCGAGGGTGTGGTTCGGCGAGCGGTGGATCACCTCGATCTTCGACTTGTTCGAGGAGAACGTGCGCTACTTCCCCGGTCTGCTGCCGGAGGTCGACGACGAGGACCCGTTCGAGGCGCTGGACTCCGGTCGGGCGCCCCGGCTGGCCGAGCTGCGGCTGCACAACGGGACGATCTGGCGCTGGAACCGCCCGGTGTACGACGTCACCAACGACGTGCCGCACCTGCGGGTGGAGAACCGGGTGCTGCCAGCGGGTCCGACGGTGGTGGACCTGATCGCGAACGCCGCGTTCTTCTACGGCGCGCAGCGGGCCCTGACGGCCGAGGAACGTCCACTATGGACGCGCATGTCGTTCCAGGCCGCGGAGGAGAACTTGCACGCGGGGGCGCGGCACGCCTTCGACGCGCAGTTGTACTGGCCGGGGATCGGCTGGGTACCGCCGGATGAGTTGGTGCTGCGAGTGTTGCTGCCGATGGCGCACGAGGGCCTGCGCGACTGCGGGGTGTCCGACGAGTCGCGCGAGCGCTACCTCGGGGTGATCGAGGCGCGCTGCTTGGCGCGGCGGACCGGGTCGATCTGGCAGCGGGCGGTCGTGTCCGACCTGGAGTCGCGCGGGCTGGACCGGGACGCGGCGCTGGTGGCGATGCTGCGCCGGTACATCGAGCTGAGCGCGGCGGGTGAGCCGGTTCACACCTGGGAGGTCTGACCGAGGGGTGGACCCGTCCGACGCGGTCAGCCAGTTGCCAGTATGTTGCAGTTAGAACTGACTGGCATCAACTCAAGGAGAGCGCGTGGCTCCGTACGTCTTGCCCGATCTCGACTACGACTACGGGCAGCTCGAGCCGGTGATCATCGGCGACATCAACGAACTCCACCACAGCAAGCACCACGCCGCGTACGTCAAGGGCACCAACGACACGCTGGAGAAGATCGCGGCGGCCCGCGACGCGGGTGACTTCAGCTCGATCGTCGGCCTGGAGACGACGCTGGCGTTCAACCTCGCCGGGCACACGCTGCACAACCAGTGGTGGCGCAACCTCAGCCCCGACGGCGGCGACAAGCCGACCGGGGAGCTGGCGGCGGCCATCGACGAGCACTTCGGCTCGTTCGACGGTCTGCGCGCCCAGCTCAACGCCGTCTCGGGGACCATCCAGGGCTCGGGCTGGGGCGTGCTCGCCTGGGACCCGATCGGGTCGCGGCTGATCACCCAGCAGCTCAAGGACCACCACTCGAACCTGTCGATCGCCACCACGCCACTGCTGGTGTTCGACACCTGGGAGCACGCGTACTACTTGCAGTACAAGAACGTGAAGACCGACTACATCGACCGCCTCTGGAACATCGTCAACTGGGCCGACGTGACGGCCCGCTTCGACGAGGCCCGCGCGGGCGTCAACGGCCTGCGCCCGCCCGCACCCCAGGGCTGAGCACTTCGGCGGGATGCTCCGACAAGCCTCCTCGCCGAACACAAGCGAGACCCCCCGCACCGGACGCTTGGCGCGGGGGGTCTCGCCGTTCCCGAACTGACTGCCGCTCCCACCACGAAGCGGACGAGAGTTAGGTTAGCCTAACCTCTCCGACCCTGCAAGCCCCGTTCGCGGGAGTTGTCGTAGGTACGGTGTACGACTTGGGGTTGTGGCCCTCGATGACAAGTATCGGCAGCTCAGGGGCGTGACCGAAGGGCTCGCCGAGCTGCGTTCGAAGGTCGAGCAGGTCGTGACCTGGCTCGACGAGGCGCGCCGGACCGTGCACCAGGTGCTCTGGGGCACGAACACCTTCACCGCGCCAGCCCTCTCCGTGCTCGCCGCCAACGACTGCCTGCAAAGGTTGTTGGCAGCGATCAGCGAGGCGGAGGCCTTGCTCGCCGCGGTGCTGGCCCGCGCGGACCCGCCAACACCGGTAACCAGTCCTCGACCAGGTGTCGCCAATCGGCACGGCGACCGATACCCGGCAGCCGCGATGCCCTACCAGGACGTCCTGCCGCCACGGGTTCGCCAAGGCCGGCGCAACGCGCCGATCGTCGCCATCCTGGAGATCGACGGCCAGTCGTTCGGCGAGCTGTCCGCGACCGTGCAGGACGATTGGACAGTGGAGTCGCGGGCCCGGATCCGCGCGCTCGGCCTGGCCAGGCGGGCCGACCGTGTGGCCAACCACGTCGAGATGAAGGCCGTCGTGGTGATGGTGCGCACTCGCGGCAGGCAGGCGAGAGTGATCATCAACCACGCGCCGTGCGGCTCCGAGCCGGGTGCGTGGATAGGGTGCCACTCTGTTCTGCCGGACTTCATCCCCGAGGGCAGCAGCCTCACCGTGCTGGGCACCGACGCGCGGGGCGAACCCTTCTTCCGCACCTACAAGGGCAAGGCAACGCGATGACGGACGATCTCCTGCGGCACGCTTGGCTGCACGTGGACCAACTCCCCGCCCACTTCGACCTGGTGGCCGCCCTTCGCGAGGTGAAGTTCGACATCCCGAGCGTGTGGGTGATCGCGACGGGGTCCACCGACTTCACCTCGGGTGAGCACGCCGAACTGGGGGTCGGCGTGAACGGCGACATCGGTGCCTTGGACTGGATCGCGGGTGAGCAGAGGTTGGTCCCCCTGGTCGGCACGAACGCGGGCTGGAAGACGTACTACCTGGCCGGTCTCGACGAAACCCCGGTGCCGCCGCACGCCGAGGTGCCGATTGAGGTCGCATACCAGGCGCTGGCCGAGTTCCTCACCACCCGAGCCCGCCCCACCTGCATCGAATGGCAGGAAGCCGAGCAGGAATGACCGGCGTTCTCCCTGTTCTTTGCGACCGACCTGTGCCGGGCTAGCGCTCGTAGCCCGGCCGACGCAGGAGGAGGCGGCCCCAGCCGGTGGTGGGGCGTTGGATTCCGCCGCGGATCAGGAGGACCACGCCGCAGAGGACGGCGGTTAGGGCGGCTATCGCGCCGCCGATGATGAAGGGGGAGCGGGCGCCCCATTGGTCTGCCATCCAGCCGACCATGGGCGCGCCCAGGGGGTTTCCGCCGACGAAGACGAGCATGTAGAGGCCCATCACGCGGCCGCGCATCTCCGGGCTGACGGCGAGTTGGACGGTGGAGTTGGCCGTGGTCATGAAGGTCATGAGGCAGAAACCGACCGGGATCAGGGCGATGGCGAAGGTCGAGTACGACGGCATGAGGCCGACGACGACTTCGAGCAGGCCGAAGGCGAGCGCGGAGCCGAGCAGCACCCTGGTCCGCGGCCGCCCCCGGGAGCTGCGCCGGACCGCCAAAACAGAGCCGCCGAGGGTGCCGATGGCCAGGGTCGTGGACAGCAGCCCGTAGCCGTCGGCGTCCTTGCCGAAGACGGTGGCGGCGACGACGGCGAGGGTGACGAAGAAGGTCATGCCGAAGGTGCTGACGAAGAAGACCAGGACCATGACGGTGAGGATGTCGGCGCGGCCGCGCACGTAGCGCAGGCCCTCGCGCAGCTGTCCCTTGGCGCGCGGCACTTTCGGGCCGCGGATCAGCTTCGCCGGGTCCATCCGGAGCAGACCGATGATCACCGCGACGGTGCACAGCGCGTTGCCCAGGAACAGCCAGCCGGTGCCGATCAGGATGATCATCACGCCCGCGATGGCCGGGCCGACGATGCGGGCCAGGTTGAAGCTGGTCGAGTTGATCGCGACGGCGTTGGTGACCTGGTCGCGGCCGACGATCTCGGCGACGAACGACTGGCGCACCGGGACCTCGACCGCGGCGAACGCACCGAGCACGAAGCACAGCACGTACACGTGCCACACCTGCACGACCCCGGTGACGTCGAGCAGACCGAGGACGAGCGCGCACGCGGTGAGTCCCAATTGGACGCCGATCAGGAGCTTGCGCTTGTCCAACCGGTCGGCGAGCACACCGGCCCACAGCGAGAAGATCAGCGTCGGCAGGAACTGCAGCGCCGCGGCGATGCCGAGGGCGAGCGGGTTGTTGTCGGTGAGGACCAGAACCAGCCAGTCCTGGGCGATCCGCTGCATCCAAGTGCCCACATTGGACACGACTTGACCGGTCGCGAACAGCCGGTAGTTGCGCACGCGCAACGAGGAGAACATGCCAGGCTTGGGTTCTGGTGCGGGTGGTGGCGCGTGCCGCGGCGGCGGGGGTGTCGTCGAGGTGCGTTCGGTCTGCTGCTCTCGGGTACCA
Source organism: Actinokineospora diospyrosa (assembly GCF_024171925.1). GTDB lineage: Bacteria > Actinomycetota > Actinomycetes > Mycobacteriales > Pseudonocardiaceae > Actinokineospora > Actinokineospora diospyrosa. Next base: position 250,927 of record NZ_JAMTCO010000010.1, read on the forward strand.
CCCGCGTACGTCGGCATCCTAGTTCTGGTTCCCCGCCATCCTGTCGATGATCTCGGCGGCCCTGGCGAGGACGGTCCGTTCCTCGTCGGTCAGTTCCGCCAATCGCTTGTCCAGCCACGCTTCCCTGGCGGAGATGTCCGCCTCGATGTAGGCCCGGCCCGCGTCGGTCAGCGCGACGATCGCCTGCCTGCCGTCGCTGGGGTGCGGGCTGCGGGTCGCGTACCCCAACTCCTCCAGCGCCGTGATGACCCGCGTCATCGACGGCGGCTGGACCCCCTCCTTGGCCGCCAGCTCCCCCGGCGTCAGCTGGCCGCACTTGTGCAGGCACGACAGCGCCGAGAGCTGGGTGAGGGTGGTGGCGGAGTTGGTCCGCTGCGCCCGGAGCCTGCGGTTGAGCCGCACCACCGCCAGCCGCAACCGGCTGGTCAGCACGCGCTCGGACTCGGACATAATGTTTAGCATACCTTACTAAGCAATCGTCGGTCGACGAACTTACCGCCGCGCTACTGTTGATCTATGCAGGTACGCCGCGCGCGGCCGGGGGACGGTGCCGGGATGGCCCGGGTGCACGTCGCCGCCTGGCGGGCCGCCTACCAGGGGATCATGACCGACGACCGGCTCGCGGGCCTGTCCGAGCGCACGTTCGCGCAGCGCTGGGAGTCGATCGTGACCAGCCCGGGTGAGGTGCGCAACTTCGTGGTCGAGCGCGACCGGCAGATCGTGGCGATCGGCTCGGCCGGACCGCCCCGGCAGCCGGTACCCGCGGGCGAGGTGCACATGGTGAACGTGCACCCGGACGCCTGGGGCACCGGCGCGGGCACGGCGATGCTGGAGCGGCTGCAGGACGAGCTGCGGACGCTCGGCTACACGTCGGCGTACCTATGGGTCGCCGACGGCAACCAGCGCGCGATCACGTTCTACGCGAACCGCGGCTGGTCACCGGACGGCGAGGTCATGGACGACGAACGGGAGTCGCCGCCGCTGCGGGAGTTGCGGTACGTGCAGGAGCTCTAGCGGGCCTTCACGGTGGTGAGGAAGGCATCGAAGGCCGGGCGACCAAAGCCAAGACTGCCAGCGGCGGGGTTCTTGGAGTCGCGAACACCCGCCACCTCCACCTGAACCCGCAGCTCAACGCAGGCGTTGTCCGGTGCGCTGCGGGAGCTCTTCCGCCACGCGTTGCTGTTCACAGTTACTCCTTGATCACATCGAGTGTCCGCTGGATGAACGCGGTTGACTCCTCAGGAGTCAGGGCGATTCCCCGAACATTCTCGAACATGCGCACAAATCGGGAAACATCCGATGGGCTGTCAACCAGCTCACCGCCTGCGGGGTACTCCAGGTAGACGACATGTGAGTCGTCATCGAACCGGAGGATCGTCAGGGGGCCGTTCATCGTTCCGAAGCTCCCCGCGACGAACGGCACCACCTGGATGGTGGCCGTGCCCGAACTGGCCGCAGCGACCAAGTGCGCGAGTTGCTCCGCTAGGACAGTGGGGCCTCCAACGGCGAAGTGCAGCACGGCTTCACTCAAGATCGCGTGTGTGTGCAGTGGCCGCGAAGCACCCAGAAGCCGTTGTCGCGCTTGGCGATCCTCGGTCATCCGACTTCGCCTCGTGTCATCACCGCCGAGATCATCCGAGATCGCCATCGCGTAGTCCGCTGTCTGCAGCAGGCCAGGAATGGCCGAGTAGTTGATGGTGAACTCAGCAACGGCATCGGCCTCGTCCCGCCGGAACGCCACGTACTTCGACGGCATGTCAGCGGCGTGTTCGACAGTGACGGTCCCCTGTTTGGCGTGGTTCCACAGGGCCACAGCCTCGGCGCGTTCTTCGGGCGTGGCGCCGTAGACGGTGAGCAGGGCGGCGAAGAGGTGCTTGTTCGGTAGCTGTTGGCCGTTCTCCAGTCTGGAGATCGTGGTTCTCGACGTGTCGGCGAGGGCGGCGGCGCGCTCGGGGATCAGGGCCGGGTCGTGCCGCTTGCGCAGGGCCTCCATGTACCGGCCCACCATGCGCTTGCGTCGGGTCTGCTCGGGCGGCATGGCGGTCACCCTAGCGAGCCGAACGGACCAACGACCATCACCCGAACGCGTATTGCGACCCGCGCTGCGCGCTCGCTACTGTGCGACTCAACGGCCATTATCATCCCTTCCTGAGGCCGTAGTTATCCCACAACCACCCGGAGGCACCTCACATGACCTACATCAACAACGGCGGCGTCACCCCCGAGGTCTGGGTCTGGATCGACCGCAACCCCACCGTCGAGGTCGACCGGCTGGACCCGCACCAGGTCGCCCTCAAGCTCGGCGACCCCACCGCGCCCCTGCGGCTGGTGGTCGACGAGGACGCGCTCGACGCCTTGGAGCGGCTGATCAAGCAGGCCCGCGAGGAGTTCGCGGTGGCGCGCTAGCCTTGCGGGCATGTCCCAGCGCGAGACCCCACCCCTGCCACCGGCTCTGCTGGCGATGGGGCCGATCGTCTACATCGGTACCGCGATCTGGTTCGTCGTCGCGGTGGTGCTGACGTTCGCCGACAGGGGATCCATCTACATGTGGACGGCCTGGTCGGGGGGCGGGCTGGGGATCATCGGCGCGCTGATCATGTTGTGGCAGCGGCAGGCGGGCAAGCGCGGCTCGAAGGCCGCGCAGCGCATCGACTAGGTCAGGTAGTGCGCGGGCTCCTCGATAAGAGCCGTGAACGTGTGTCGATCCGTCCAGCAGTCGGTAGTCCAAGCGAGGGCCCGGGCCAGCGCTTCCGGGGTGTCCTCGCAGTGCACTACGCCATCGATGACCCACCATGGCACGTTGTGGTCGCCGGTAGGCGTGCGGATCATCAGCTTGTCGTGCACCAAGAGGCTGCCGAACGGCGTCGGTACGTCCAACAGCTCGCAGGCAGCGGCAACAGCACCAAGTTCAGACCACGGCACTGGCTCGGCAGCGGAAACGATCTCCCCACCGGTTTCCTCTGTCGCAAGCGGTAGGTCCAACAGCTCAGCCAGCGGCTCGGCAAGCGCGAAATCAGGCCCCGCCGACACAACCTGGTCTTCTGGCAAGACGGTCAGCAGCCAGGGGGCATCGAGTACGACGCAGTCCGACGCGACAGTGCCAGCCAAGGTGCGGGTGGTTTCCGGGAGTCGGACGTCAGTTGGGTCAAACAGCTCGTCCGCAGCTGCTTCGGCAAGAGCCGCATGGGTGCGCAAGACCGCGCCGGGGTGCAAACCACGGTCAGGGTCACCTAGGCGGATCAGCAGGTCTTCCGCGTCATCGGCATTGTCGACCCGGAGGCCCGAGCGAACGCCGATCGCAGCCAGGACACGCAGGTCAACGCCGATGTCGGGGACGACGTCGTACAACCCAGCCAGGTCGTCAGCGTCGGGCAGCCGCCAGTCGGAGGGGGCGGCTCCCGCGATGACGGCGTGGCGGGCGATCCACCAGCCCGTGTAGCCGTCGGGTTCGAGCAGGGCGCGCCAGGTGTCCGGGTCCGCGGCGAGCAGGGCCAACGCGCGCGGCCACGCGTCGTCGGTGACCAGGTCGAGGTCGCGCACGGCCAGGACCCGGGCGGGCGCTTCAACCCGGCTGTCCCACCACTCGGCCTCGTCGGCGAGCGCGTGGTCCGGTCCCGCGGGCGCCTCGTCGACGACCAGGGCGAACGCGTCCAACACGCCAACCGCGGCCAGCACGTGGTCCGGCCACTCGGCGGCGACCTCGGCGGAGAGCACGCCGACCGGCGCGTCCTCGTCGAGTACATCCAGCAACGGCGAACCGGGCAGCGCCAACTCGTCGGCGCGCCGCCAGTCCCCCACGGAATCCTTGAGCGCCAACGCGCCCAGCCACGGCCGCTCACCCGTGCGCACGCCCGCGTCCCTGGCCAGCCGCAACACGACCGACACCAGACCGCTGATGTCCACACCGGACTCGACGTCGTCCAGGCTGCGCTCGACCGCGTCCTGCAGGCCGCCGGCGTCGAGCAGGTCGACCGGGCCGCCGCGGTGGGCGCCGAGCCGTTCCAGGACCGGGTGCGCGGCCTCGGCGTGCACCACGTGCAAGACGCCGACCTCGGCGTGCGCGAGGAGGTCCAGCAGCTCCGCGTCCTCGACCAGCACGACACCGGCCGGTCCGGGCAGCGTGCGACCGTCGGCGAGCGGGACCGGCAGCGCGCCGAGCTCCAGCCGGGCGGTCCCGTCGGTCTCCACGACCGGGGCGAGCGCGGTGTACAGGTCGTGCCACCACTGCGGCGGCCGGGCGCGACCGGTGATCGTCTCGACCACGTCGGCCAGGCCGAGGCGGGGCACGTCGAGCGCGGCCAGCGCGCCGGAGTGCCGTTGCGCGGACAGCCACCCGGCGGCCAGGTTCGGGACGATCTCGGCGAGCAGCTCGGCCAGGCCGTCGGCTTCGGCGTCGAGGACCTGGGTGCGGGCGGGGGCGAGGTCGTCGCCCTCGGCGGCGGGTAGCCAGGTGTCCTTGCGCAGCGCGGTGATCAGCAGCTCGCGTAGGCGCTCATCCACTTCAGAGAGCGGGAACCCGGCCAGCGGGACCAGTGCGGTCCGGTGCTCGGAGGGAGCTAGGCGAACCAGCTCCGGGTAGGCGCGGGCTGCTTCGGCGAGCACAGCTTCGGCGGCAGCGCTTGAGTGCAGCCTGCGCCTGCTCGGCTCTATAGGCAGGGTCGCGACGAGGCGGGCAGGTAGCGACAACCGCTCGTCGGTAGGCGTTGGGGCGTGCAGCACATCGTCGCCCAAGGGGAGCGGGATGCCTTCGGAGTCGACTCGGGCAGCCCAGCAGACAGTCCACTGCCGCCGTTGGCGAGCTTCGACGCCCAGGTGCTCAACCAGGTCGTCGGCGAGGCTGCCGTTGACGCGGTGGACCAGCCAAGACACAACGCCGTCCGGCCCGTGGACCTCAACGCGGGATCCCTGGTCGACACGCCACCAAGCGTCGTCGCCGATCTCGATGCGGTCCAGGCCAGGCAGGGCAAGAAGAAGATCAGCGGCCTGCGCAGCGAAGTCGGCGAGCAGCTTGCGACCGTTGACGTCAGCACGCAGCGGTAGGCGTACCTCGGTCGCGAACCCGGCGGGAACGCCGGTGTCGACAGGCCAAACCATCCGCAGGACAGGAACGCGTCCACCACGCTCAGCGGCCCTTGCGGCTAGATCGGGGTGGTCGGCGATGGCGGCGCGAGTGTCCTCAGCGGAGAAAGCGACGCCACCGTTGAGCGATAGGACGCTCGGGGAGTCAGTCACGGCGAGCACCGCAGCGAAGCCGACACCGAATTGGCCAACGCCCTGCGCGGCGCTCTTAGCGGACGCTCGTAAGGAGGCGAGGGCAGCAACACCGTCAGCGTCTAGCGGCCGGCCGGTGTTGGCGGCGCGTAGTTCGCCATCGACCAGCGATAGGCGCAGCGTTCCGGTGCCCTCGGCGGCGTCGGCAGCGTTTTGCGCGAGCTCCACCAGCAGACGGTCGCGGTAGCCACCGAGGTAGAGGTCTTCCTCGGCGTTGGCGTCCTCGCGGAACCGGGTCGGGGACGTGGTCCAGGCACTCAGCACAGCTGCGCGCAGCGCGGCAGTGCCGAAGGGGTCGGCGGCGCTCACCCGTGCAGGTCGGACTCGGGCTGACCGGACGGTTCGGCTGCCTGCTCACCTTGAGCCACAGCATCCACGGCCTGCTCGACGGACTCCGCATCGGGCTGCTCACCCGCCTCGGCCTGCGCCTCACCAGCGGCAGGCTCATCGGCGGCAGCTTCACCGGCAGCTTCATCGGCCACGGCAGCGCCGCCATCCACGACAGCGCCGCCAGCCGCAGCAGCGTCATCAGCCACGGCGTCATCAGCCACGGCAGCGTCATCAGCGGGCGCTTCCGCTACCGGGGTGACCTCGATGTCGAGCCGGGCGTCGTCGTAGATCAGGTCGGCCACCAAGACCGGCGAGATCTGCTCGACCTCGTTCTCGGAGTGCGCCCCACAGCCGTAGGCCGCGTGCACAGCCCGCCCGTCAGCGGGAGAGATCTCGTTTCCGCAGACACCGAAGGCAGCGCCAAGAGAGCCAGCCACGGGCAGGTAGAAGCCACAGGTGCCGCAGGCCGCGGGGGCGCTGCGCGCCATCTCGGAGCCGGGACCGTAGTCGCCGACCTTCCAGCGGTCGGCAGCGTCAACGCGGCCGAAGCGCGATAGGACGCGGACGCGGCCTAGGCCGACCTCCATCGCCAGCGCTTCGACCTCGGGGTCGTCCGAGCCGAGGTAGGCCGGGGCGAGCCGGGGGTCGTCCGGGTCGGTCGGCAGGAGATCGCCGACCCCCAGGTCACCGGCGCGGACCCGGTCTTGCCAGGGGATCCAGGCGGGCGCGACGAGGGCGTCCGGGCCGGGCAGCAACACGACCTCGCTGACGGTGACCGCGTCGTCCGAGCTGGCGGCGGCGACGGTAACCGCCCACCGCCAACCCCGGTAGCCGGGTTTGTCCGCTTCGAAGAGGTGGGTCGCCGACGCCGAGTCCTCGGAACGCACCTCTACGTGCGTGCCGACTTCGGACCCGGCCTGCTCCCGCGCGGCGGCGCGCGCGAACTCGACCGCCGCGAGCAGCGCGGGGTCGGTCACGGCTTCTGGTGCAGGCGTCGAGGTCATCACCGCTGATTGTGCCCCACGCCCGAAGCGGGTGACACAGCCGTGTCACGCTAGTGGGGTGCGCGCCCGTCTGACCGCTCTTATCGCAGTCGTCGCCTGCCTGGCCACGGGGTGTTCTGGCACGTCAGGACGTCAGCCCGCGACCAGCCCCGCGGCGCCGACCAATTCCGGTGTCCCGACGCTCAAGCCGCAGGTGCTCGCCGAGATCCCCCACGACGGGACCGCGTTCACCCAAGGGCTGGAGCTGGTTGACGGCGTCCTCTACGAGGGCACCGGGCTAGAGGGTCGGTCCCAGATGAGGGCGACCGATCCGGCTACCGGGTCCGTGCGGGAGCGGGTAGAGCTGCCGGACGAGTTATTCGGCGAGGGCATCACCGTCGTAGGCGACCGGATCTGGCAGATCACCTGGCAGAACGGGGTGGCTATAGAGCGCGACCGCGACACTCTCGCCGAGAAGCGCCAAGTCACCTATGAGGGTGAAGGTTGGGGCATCTGCCACGACGGCGGCAGGCTCATCATGAGCGACGGCACAGACAAGCTCACCTTCCGCGATCCGGCTACCTTCGCCGCGACGGGAGAGGTGCGGGTCCGCGACTCGCAGGGGCCGGTCGTCAAGCTCAATGAGCTCGAGTGCGTCGATGGCGCTGTCTACGCGAACGTGTGGGAGACCGACCGGATTGTGCGGATTGACCCGGCCACCGGCGGGGTTACCGCGGTCGTAGACCTCGCGGGGTTGCTACCTGCGGATGAACGCGCGGGCACCGACGTGCTCAACGGTATCGCCGCGGTGCCTGGGACCGATGAGTTCCTTGTGACGGGCAAGCTGTGGCCGAAGCTGTTCCGGGTCCGATTCGCGACCTCGGGCTAGGTGACCAAGACTGTCCACTTGACCATGAACCGGCCAGTCAACCCCACCCCGGATCAGGCCCCGGTACGGCAGGATGGAACACGTGATTCGCAACGGCCCCGCTGATCAGCCGCCGTCTGGCCGCCGCTCGGGCCGGAAGGCGAAGCGGGGCTGGGCGGATGTCCAACAGCCCAGCTGGCGGACCCCCGAGCCGCCCACCACCGGCATCCCCCGGCAGAACCCGCAACTGCCCCCGCACGCACCGCACCGCCGCAACCCGTTGCCGCCCCCGCGCACCCGGCCTGAGCCGCCGGACGAGCCCAGGTACGAGACCTACGGCGACCGCGACCCCGATCGGTACGGACATCCCCCGCGTAGAGAGCCCGAGTACCGGGACGACTACCCGGAGCCGCGCTACCGGGACACCGGCACGCGATACGAGGAAGAGCCGCCGACGGAGATCGCGCGGCGTGAAGGTCCTCCGCCCGGGTACCCGAAGAAGCTGACCGTGACCCGGGTAGCCGCGATGCGCAGCAGGCAGCTGACCTCGCAGGCGATGACCGCGTTCCGTAAGGCCGCGAACGCCGACGGTGCCGACAAGTCCGGCCTTACGTCGCTGACCTACGCCACGATGCTCAACTACGCGGGCGACGCCGCGATGGCGGTCGCACTGGCGAACACGCTGTTCTTCTCCGCGGCGAGCGGGGAGAGCAAGGGCAAGGTCGCGCTGTACCTGCTGATCACGGTGGCGCCGTTCGCCCTGCTCGCGCCGGTGATCGGCCCGATGCTGGACCGGTTGCAGCGCGGCCGCAGGCTGGCCATGTGCGTCGCGTCGGCCGGTCAGGCGCTGATGTGCGTGATCATGGCCATGCACTTCGACGACTGGATGCTCTACCCGGCAGCACTCGGGAAGATGGTGCTGTCCAAATCGTTCACGGTGCTTAAAGCGGCGATCACACCAAGAGTCCTACCGCCGGACATAACGCTGGCGAAGACCAACGCTCGGTTGACCGTCTTCGGCCTAGCGGCAGGCGCGGTCGCGGGTGGCATAGCCGCCCTCTTCGCGAACCTCTTCGGATCGCCGGGCGCGCTGTGGTTCACGGTCCTGATCTGCGCTGTTGGCGCCGCGCAGGCTGTTCGGATCCCTGCTTGGGTAGAGGTGACCGAGGGCGAGGTTCCGGCTTCTATCAGTGCGAAGATGCCGCTACCGACCACGAAACGAACACCCATGGGGCGACACGTGGTGGTGTCGCTGTGGGGCAACGGGTCGATCCGGGTGCTCACCGGCTTCTTGATGATGTTCGCGGCGTTCGCGGTGCGGGCCCAGAACGAGGCTGAGCCGGTTCAGCAGTTGCTCTTGTTGGGGCTTATCGCAGGCGCCGCGGGCTTGGGCAGTTTCGCCGGTAACGCTGTCGGCGCTCGCATCCACATCGGCAACCACGAGCAGGTGGTACTGGGCTGCTTGATCGCCGCGTTGGCGACGACCGTGGTGGCGACCCTCACCGCGAGCATCTTCGCTGCGACCATCGTTGGCCTCGTAGGCGCTATCGCCAGCGCTTTGGCTAAGAACAGCCTCGACGCTGTCATCCAAGATGACCTACCGGAGGAATCTCGCGCGTCCGCCTTCGGCAGGTCAGAGACGGTCTTGCAGCTGGGCTGGGTGTTCGGCGGCGCGGTCGGGGTACTCCTACCGCCGATCTGGTGGGTGGGGTTCCTCGTTGTCTCCGTGATGCTGGCACTGGGTCTTACGCAGACCTTGCTCACTCGCAAGGGCGGCAGCCTCATCCCCGGGTTCGGTGGGCAACACGCAAGCGAGCGGATGGCCGCCGCAGTGCGACGGTTCCGCCCCGCGCCGAGGTCCACTAGGAACGACACGTAGGGTCGCTGGCGTGCGCAGAGCCATCACCGCGACACTCGCCGGTGCCACCATCGTCCTCGCCGGTTGCTCAGCACCCCCGCCGCCAGACGTCACCTTCTACACCGACGGCGAGACCGCCAACGCGAGCCCGATGTGGCTATGTGAGGTCGGCAAGGAGAAGTGCCTGCAAGACCTGCACGCGATGGTGACGCTACCGACGCGCAAGGGCCAGCCCGTGCAGATCTCGGTGTCGTCCGGCGTCGCCGACAGCCCGTGGGGCGTGGTGTTCTCCTACATCGACAAAGACGGCCAGCAGATGGCGGCGAGCAGCACGCTGATCACGAAGGACCTGTCGTACACGCTGACGCCGCCACCCGAGGCCGAGCGGCTGGTCTACGTCGAAGTGCAGAAGCTGCAGGTGGTGCGGGGCAAGCTGGTCCAGGCCGGGGTGTGGGCGCTGGGCACCAGCCAGCGGCCGTGAGTTACGGGTCGAGCTCCCTGGCCACGGCCCGGACGACCTCGGCGATCCGCTTGGTGACCTTGCGGTCGGGGTAGCGCCCGCGCTGCAGGTCCGGCTGGACGACCGACTCCAGCATCTTGATCATGTCCTCGACCAGCCCGTGCAGCTCCTCGGCTGGCCTGCGCCGAGCCTCGACCACCGACGGCGGCGCGTCGATCAGCCGGACCGAGAGGGCCTGCGGCCCCCGCCGCCCGTCCGCGACGCCGAACTCGATCCGCTGCCCGGCTTTCAGGCCGGGGACGCCAGCGGGCAGCGCGGAGGCGCGGACGTAGACGTCCTCGCCACCGTCCTGCGTGACGAACCCGAAGCCCTTCTCCGAGTCGTACCACTTGACCTTGCCGGTCGGCACAGATCTCACCGTTCCCTAGTCGTCCAGTCCGCCCCGCGCGCCCCGTTTGGTCCGCGCAAGACGAACGCGCCCCGGGCTCACCCTGGACGCGTCCCCCAAGCCTAAGCCAGCCGTTAGGTCGCCCCAGCCCCGCCCGAGCGTTACCGCTGAGGGCGAAACGGATGGAACGCCTATCCTGTTCCCATGGCGGCCCAATCCCACCCCACCCGCACCCTCCACGTCGCGTTCCTGCTGTTCGGCGTGGGCCTGCTAGCGGTAGTCGCCATCTTCGTTTTGGCCGCTCTTGGCCACACAGCGCCGTGGCTCTGGGCGGTCTCCATGGCCTTCCCCACAGGCCTGGCCCTAGCCCTAGTCCACGTAATCCGCCGCCGATAGCCCTACCGCCCTCGGCTCCCCCACCGCCCCACTCTTCGCCTCTTGGCGCGCACTCCGAGTCCCGCAACTGAGTGTGACACGCACCACATCGAGTGATCCGCGGTGGTGACGTTCGGACCTGCTACGCCCTGCGGGCACCGAACGGGCTGATCAGGGGACTACCCCGGACGCGCACGACCACTCTTCTGTGGCGTGGCTGTTGAGCCGAAAACCGGCTCCGCCAACTTTTTCGACTCCCCCTGGGGTCTCCTCCGCCTCCGCCAACGAGGTAGTGGGTGCGCAGTCCCCACTGGAAGCGAAGGAGCCTCACGTGACTGTCGCCCACTCCGCGAGGCGTCCCGACGCCCCGTCGACATGCGCAGCCGTCCCAGCCGGGTCGAAGTTGGAGGCCACCCAGTCGTGATCGACTCCCCGCACAACGACGATCTGGCCGACGCGGGGCCAGTAACTCTGGAAGTGCTCTATGAGCGCCACAACCGCAAGTTGACGCACTACGTCGCGCGGCGCATGAGCTACGACCAAGAGGCAACCATTCAAGTAGTGGAGAACACATGGGAGGTCGTATGTGTCAGATTTGACGAAGAGCGGCATCCGAGGGACTGGAACGCTTACCTGTGGCGGGTGGCGCAGAACAAGGTGGCCGACTGGTTTCGCAACTCCAGTCGGAGCCCCACCCTTCTCCACCTCTCGCCAGATGATCTCGGCAAAGCAGCGGACGACCGCACCGCGCAGGCAGACGTCGCTGAAACAGCTGAACGCAGGGCCCTCCGGGCCGCGCTCCTCCTGGCAATCAGGGACAGTCTGACCCCACCACAGAGACAAGCAATAATTCTGAGGTACATCGATGAGCTCACACTATCGGAGATCTCCTCAATCATGGGAGTGAGCAGGACAGGCGTCAAAAAACACATCCAACGGGGAATCGCCAATGCCAGAAAGGCTCTGGCCAAGGTCGGTTACATCGTCACCAAGGAGGCGCGATGAGCTTTGATCCACACAAGCACCTCGAGCCGGGCGGCGCCACGGGCGACGGACCGCCCGGTGACGACATCGCTCGTCTGGTCTCCGAACTGACGCCTGACACGAGTTGGGCGGACGAACTGGTCATCGCCTCCCCCGGCGAGATCCGCGATCGCGTCCGCAGGTTCACCCCGCAGCAACGGGCTGCCGCCGAACGCGACGCGACCAGGGCCGACCTCGGCGCGACAGCGCTATCGCTGGCCAAAGGACTACTCGACCAGGGTCGGTTCGAGGACGCCGAGCAGTGGCTGATCGTGGCCGAGGACAACCACGTGCCAGAGGCGCGCGAACTGCTCGACGAATTGGCCGGGATGCCGCACAACTGGCCAGTAGCCCTCGAAGACGAGTACGGCAAGGCAGAACGCATCGTCACGGCGGCGATGGAAAAGGCGCGGCAGATCCTGAAGAAGGCGCGCGCCGACTCCGATGAAATAGTCGACGTCGCTCTGTCCAGAGTGCAACGGATGCTGGACCACACCCGCTACTCGGCTGCCAAGTACGAACTGGCTGAGCGACTTGCCGATCTGACCAGAGTGGAGCCCGGCAGAAAGAACCGCGGTCCAACCCTGCTCTGGCTGCTCTGGTTCCTACTGGACAGCACCGGCGTGCGAGTAGCTCAACCCGCCAACGATACCGCCAGGATAAGAACGGTTCGTGTCGCACGCGGGAGCGCCCTGGCAAGTTTGCTGTCCCCCACCACGAAGACCGGTCCAGCCATTGACGATGAGTCTGGAATCGCCTTCAAACTGTTCCTCCTGCCTCCTGAGGTGAGCGGAGTTCGGCAGCCACCTCCGCCCACAACACCGGCCAGGAGCCCATTCGAACGCATCCACCAGATCAAACTCTGGCGAAAGCACGTGCCAGATGAAGATCAACTCGATGGTTTTGACCAACTTCACCAGGTCAACTCCTACCGCTGGGTCGTCGCCTTCCCACACGCGACGGACCGCAAACCAGGCGCCCACCCGTCAGCTCTACTCAGTGCCTTGATCGAACATCTACTACCCGGGCACGGCCTGTCATCCGAGAGCGCTCTGCGCTTGCTCCTGGAAGTCCTACAAGACGTCGTGGAACACGATGGGAGATCCGAGGACAACCGAGCAGCGTCCTGGTTCCACGCACATCAGATCAACGAAAGCTCGGGCCATTCACGACTCACCGAGGCTCTCGCGGTTGATGCGCGGATCTTCATCCCAGACCACCACACCCAGATCTCGTACCTACCTCGCCAGAGGTACGAACACCCGAAGGGAAGTGACCATGAGCTACATCTCGACATCTCGGTCCATCGAGAACATTGGAACACCACAGAGGTCGGGAGCCGACGTGTGGAGGGCGCCAATCCGCCGGTCAACGGTCTTCCTGGACCTTCCGCCGTAGGCGAGTCAACCGAGTTGAATGAACCCACCAAGGAGAACGACAAGTCCAGCGAGCCGCGCACAGTCGACGACGCGCGGCGGGAGCTGACGTCCACCGGGTGCGATCACATCGTGTTCACCGACGCCAAGACCGGGCAGCCCACCGTGGTGTACCGCCGGGCGGGCGGCGGTCACGGGGTGATGAAACTCGGGGATATGAAGCCCGCCGCGATCGAGACGTTGGGGCAGGAAGCTGTCCAGCTCCTCTCCGCGCCCTCTCTCGACAACGTCGAACAGGCGCACGCACCCGGCACGATGGCGGACCAGGCGGAGCAAACAGGTCACGCCGTGGAGGTGGACGACAAGTTCGATGAGTACTTCATCATCGAATCGACGCCGCAGTCCTCTTGACCGGTTGGGCCCCCGTTTCGCCGCGGGGGCCCAAACCGCTCACCAGGCGCCGATCTCGCTCAGCTTGACGACCAGCGCGGCCGCGCCGCCGGGGCCGGTCACACCGAACCAGATGAGCTTGAGGACCCGGTACCCGGCAGCCCGGTGTTCCTGGTCCCTGCCGAAGAGCGCGACGAACACGGCCGCGCCCAACAGCAGGCCAACGAAGATCGCATACCCGAGCAGCACCCATGGCCACATCACCAACAACCCCCTCGTTGTGCGAGTTACACCCTGTATCTCGCACAACGAGTCACGGCGGCCCCCACTACGGGGAAATCGAGGCTCGGTCGATCATCAGACCCGTTGAACGGGCAGGTCGTGCCTAGTGAGCGGCCAGGTGGGACTTGAGCCAGGCGGGGAACTCGGTGAGGTTGGTTAGGACCACGTCTGCTCCGGCGGCCCGTAGATCGGCGGCGGAGTGGGGGCCGGTGGGGACGCCTATAGCTAGGGCGCCCGCTGCTAGAGCACCTGCCATGTCGCCTTCGTGGTCGCCGATATAGATGGTGGCGCCGTGTTCTAAGAGGGTTTCGCCCTTGGCGGTGGACCAGCGTTCGCCCACTAGGACGTCCACGGTCCAGCCGAACTGGGCTAGGTGTTTGGCGGCGTTGGGGCCGTACTTGCCGGTGACGACCAGGGTGCGGCCGCCAGCTTCGTGGACGGCGGCTAAAGCCTCAGTGGCGCCTGGTAGGGCTACCGTCGCTGGGATGACGATTTCGGGGTAGAGGGCGCGGAAGCGGTCTACTAGCCAGGGGATTCGTTCTTCGGGGGCTTCGAAGCCGCGGAAGATCATGTCGAGGGGTGGGCCCAGGTTGGCGGCGAAGTACTCGCCGTCCAGGGGGAGGCCGGTTTCGGCGGCTAGGGCTGCCATCGCGGCGACCATGCCGGGGCGTGGGTCGATGAGGGTCATGTCCAGGTCGAAACCAACCGCTAAGGGCACGGGGTCCAAGCTACTTGAGGAGCTCAAGAGCAGCGGCGCGCATCTCGACCTTACGAACCTTCCCGGTCACCGTCATCGGGAACTCGTCGACCACGTGGACGTAGCGGGGGATCTTGTAGTGGGCGAGCTTGCCGGTGCAGAACAGCCGGACAGCGTCAGCATCCAGCGGTGACGCTCCCTCGCGCATGCGGATCCACGCCATCAACTCCTCCCCATAGCGCTCGTCCGGGACGCCGATGACCTGCGCGTCAAGGATGTCCGGGTGGGTATAGAGGAACTCCTCCACCTCTCGCGGATAGATGTTCTCCCCGCCGCGGATGACCATGTCCTTGATGCGGCCGGTAATCATGAGGTAGCCGTCCTCGGTCATCACCGCGAGGTCGCCGGTGTGCATCCACCGAGCGCTATCGATGACCTCGGCCGTCTTATCCGGTTCGCTCCAGTAGCCCAGCATCACCGAATAGCCTCTAGTGCAGAACTCGCCGGGTGTGCCGCGCGGGACAGTTAGCCCTGTCTCCGGGTCAACGACCTTGATCTCCAGGTGTGGGTGCACACGGCCGACCGTCGACACTCGTAGGTCTAGAGAGTCGTCGGCGCGGGTTTGCGTTGACACCGGGGAAGTTTCGGTCATCCCGTAGCAGATGGTGACCTCGTCCATCCCGAGCCGGTCAATGACCTGCTTCATGACCTCGACCGGGCACGGCGAGCCCGCCATGATGCCTGTACGCAAAGAGCTCAGGTCCAGGTCACCGGCCTCGGCCAGCATCGCGATGAACATCGTCGGCACGCCATAGAGGGACGTGCACCGTTCTTCGGCAACAGCGTTGAGAGTCGCAATAGGATCGAATCCAGGCGCTGGGAGGACAATACAAGCGCCGTGCGTAGTAGCGGCAAGGTTGCCCATGACAAGACCGAAGCAGTGATACAGCGGCACAGGCAGGCATATCCGGTCCTGCTCGGTGTAAGAGCACAGTTCGCCGACAAAGTAGCCGTTGTTCAGGATGTTGTGGTGAGAGAGTGTGGCGCCCTTGGGGAAGCCGGTCGTCCCCGAGGTGTACTGGATGTTGATGGGGTCGTCCGGCGATAGCGCTACCTCAGGCAGGTCATGGCCGTGCGAGACGAGGTCGTGCCAGGACTGGTGGCCGATGAGGATGACGTCCAGCAGCGCGGCGCACCCGGGGCGGACCTCCTCGATCATGGCCGCGTAGTCGGACGTCTTGAAGCTGGGGGCAGCGATCAGGGTGCGGACGCCTGCGTGGTCGAGGACGTACTTCAGCTCGTGGACCCGGTACGCGGGGTTGATGTTCACAAGAACCGCGCCGATCCGCGCGGTGGCGTATTGCACGAAGACCCACTCAGCACAGTTCGGCGCCCAGATCCCTACCCGGTCGCCCTTAAC
Source organism: Actinokineospora diospyrosa (assembly GCF_024171925.1). GTDB lineage: Bacteria > Actinomycetota > Actinomycetes > Mycobacteriales > Pseudonocardiaceae > Actinokineospora > Actinokineospora diospyrosa. The sequence goes on from NZ_JAMTCO010000010.1 coordinate 266,648, forward strand.
CACACCGAGTTCCAGAAGCCCGCGCGCGACGGCATCCACCTCGGTGGAGAACTCCCGGTAGGTCCACCGTCTGCCGGTAGCTCTGTCGACCAGGGCATCTCGTTCACCGTGGGCAGCGACAGTGCGCGCCAGGTTCTCGCCGATGGTGTCGCCGAGCAGGGGCACGGTCGAGGTCCCGGACGAATAGCTCGGCAGTGCCATGGCCGCTCCTCCACGCTGTGGGCAAGGTCACCATCTTGCATCCGTGCGGCCAATCCGGACACCCGCCGATCGATCGGTGCGACAGACTGGGTGGCGTGCGACTTCTGCTGAACCTGATCTGGTTGTTCCTCTGCGGCTTCTGGATGGCCATCGGGTACGTGATCGCGGGCATCATCTGCTGCATCCTGATCATCACCATCCCGTTCGGCCTGGCGTCGTTCCGCATCGCGAACTACGCGCTGTGGCCGTTCGGTCGCACCATCGAGCCGCACCGCGACGCCGGGGCCGCGTCGGCGATCGGCAACCTCATCTGGATCATCTTCGCGGGCTGGTGGCTGGCCCTCGGCCACGTCGTCACCGGCATCGCGCTGTGCGTCACGATCATCGGCATCCCGCTGGGCATCGCCAACTTCAAGATGATCCCGGTGTCGCTGATCCCACTCGGCTCCCGGATCGTGCCGACCTCTTAGCTCGCCGAGCTCCACGGCAACGACACGACCAGGCAAGGCCCACCGACGAACAGGCCCGCATCGACACCGAGCGCTTTGCCGTTCGCGTAGAGGTGCGGGCCTTCGATCTGCGTCGGCAGGACCCCTAGCTGGTCGGCGATGACGCTGTGCCCGTGCACGACCTGCTTACCGCCAAGTGTCGTCAGCAGCTCGTCCACGGCCGTCTCACCTTCGGGGCCGCGAAAGGCGTACCGGGTCGTCATGCGCCGCCAGACCTCCCACCACTCGGCAGCGTCATCAGAGCGCAGGACATCCTGAACGGCCTCGTTGATGGTGGGGATGTCTTCGCCCCACAAGAGGTACTGCGTGGTGTCGGAGTGCATCAAGAGGTGGTCGTCGACCAGGTCGATGACCGGTCTGCTGATGAGCCACTCGACGTGCTCGTCGGTGATGGCTTCTTGGTCGGTGTCGATGCCGCCGTTCATGCTCCAGCTGCGGGCGAAGCTGCGCGGGCCGAACTCCGACGGGATCGGCTCGTCGCCGAACCGGTGCATGCCCAGCAGCAGGATCTCGTGGTTGCCCAGCAGCGTCTCGACCTTGCCGCCCGCCTCCGCCGCCTGGTCGGCCAGGGTGCGGACCAGGTCGATGACGCCGATGCCGTCCGGCCCCCGGTCGACGAAGTCGCCGAGGAACCACAGGTGGTCGCGGCCGCCCGACCAGTCGCCGCCCGGGGTGACGAGCCCCTCGGCGTGCAGGGCGGCGGTCAGCTCCGCGCGGTGGCCGTGGATGTCGCCGACGACGTAGGTCGCCCTGTCCTTCTCCACAGCCACGACCCTAGGGGAGCCACCCCGGCGACGCGCAGCGATCGGTAACCGTGACCGGCGACGACGACTCACCGTGACCACCTTCCACCTGAGAAGCTAAACCTCTGGAAACGGGTCGGCTGTGCGGCCGACCAGGTCGGCGACCGACCCGATCACCCGGGTCGGCCGGTACGGGTACTGCTCGGCGGTGGAGCCGCCGGAGATGCCGGACAGCACGAGGATCGTGTGCAGGCCCGCCTCCAGCCCGCTGCGCACGTCGGTGTCCATCCGGTCGCCGATCATCAGCGTGGTCTCCGAGTGCGCACCTAGCGAGCGCAGCGCTGAGCGCATCATCAGCGGGTTCGGCTTGCCCACGTAGTACGGGGCGCGGCCGGTGGCGCGCTCTATAAGTGCGGCGACGGAGCCGGTGGCCGGTAGCGAGCCTTCGCGGCTAGGGCCGGTCGCGTCCGGGTTCGTCGCGATGAACCTGGCACCCTCCTCGACCAGCCGGATGGCCCGGGTGATCGCGGTGAAGCTATAGGTGCGGGTCTCGCCGAGGACCACATAGTCAGGATCGCGGTCAGTTAGAACATAGCCAATCTCGTGCAGTGCGGTGGTCAGCCCGGCCTCGCCGATGACGAAGGCAGACCCGCCGGGGCGCTGGCTGTCGAGGAAGCGCGCGGTGGCCAACGCGGAGGTCCAGATGGCGGTCTCCGGCACGTCGAGGCCCGTGCGCAGCAGCCTGGCCCGCAGGTCGCGCGGGGTGTAGATCGAGTTGTTCGTCAGGACGAGGAAGGGCGTGCCGGTCGCGGTGAGCTCGGCGATCAGCTCGTCGGCACCCGGGATCAGGTGCTCTTCGTGCACCAGGACCCCGTCCATGTCCATCAGGTACGTCCACCGGCCGGTCATGGCGAGAGGCTACCCAGGCGTCTCGACGATGACCTGCGTCGCCTTGACCAGCGCCACAGCGAGCACGCCGGGGGTCAGCCCCATCTCGCGCACCGCCTCGGCGCTCATCAGCGACACCACCCGGTGCGGGCCGCACTGCAACTCGACCTGCGCCATGACCGTGTCGGTGATGACCTCGGTGACCAGGCCGACGAACCGGTTGCGGGCCGAGCGGCCGATGTCGCTCGGGTCGGGGATCTCGGTGGCCTGGGCCTTGGCGAACACGGCGAGCGCGGCCCCCTCGACGACCTTGCGGCCCGCGCCGTCGGTCTCGGCGGCGAGGTGGCCCTGGTCGATCCAGCGGCGAACGGTGTCATCGCTGACCCCGAGCAACCGGGCCGCCTCGGCGACCCTGAAATACGGCATGGGTCCGACGATATCCCCGCAACCGCGGCGCGTGGGGTGCCCGCGGTGGATCCCCCGATGTGGACAGATCGGCGACAGTGTGGTGTCGGCTGCGCCGAATGGCCCCCGGTCCGGTGACAGCGACTACCCTGGATCGGGTGACGGCGGAACGGGTACCCCCACCGGTCCACCTGGGCTTTCCCCGGCTCCGGGTGGCCTCCCCCGGTGCGGACCGCCCCGACGACGCCCGACTGGTCGACAGCTTCGGCCGGGTCGCGACCGATTTGCGGGTCTCGCTGACCGACCGCTGCAACCTGCGCTGCACCTACTGCATGCCCGCCGAGGGCCTGGACTGGATGCCGCGCGGCGAGATGCTGTCGGACGCCGAGTTGGCGCGGGTCATCCGGATCGCGGTCGTGCTGCTCGGGGTGACCAACGTGCGGTTCACCGGCGGCGAGCCGACCCTGCGCAAGGGGCTCGAGGCGATCATCGCCAAGACCGCCGCGCTCGAACCCCGGCCGCGGATCTCCATGACCACGAACGCGATAGGCCTCGCTACGCGCGCGCGGCATCTTAAGGATGCCGGTCTAGACAGGATCAACGTCTCGCTCGACACTCTCGTGCCCGATAGGTTCACCGCGCTCACGCGACGCGACAGGCTCGACGACGTCCTTGAAGGCCTTGCCGCAGCACGGGATGCCGGTTTGACCCCGGTGAAGGTCAACGCTGTCTTGGTCCGGGGGCGCAACGACGATGAAGCGGCTCAACTGCTGCGGTACTGCCTAGAGCACAAGTACGAGCTGCGGTTCATCGAGCAGATGCCGCTCGACGCGCAACATGGGTGGAATCGCGCGGATATGGTTACCGCGCAAGAGATCCTCACCGCGTTGCGCGCGGAGTTTGACCTAACGCCAAGTCCCGTACCGCGGGGTGCCGCGCCTGCCGAGAGGTGGCAGGTCAATGGCGGGGAGGGCGAGGTCGGCGTCATCGCGTCGGTCACCCGGCCCTTTTGCGGCGACTGCGACCGCACCCGGCTCACCGCCGACGGCCAGCTCCGCTCGTGCCTGTTCAGCCAAACGGAGACCGACCTGCGGGCACCGATGCGCGGCGGTGCGGCCGACGAGGAGATCGCCGACTTGTGGCGCGGGGCGATGTGGGCCAAGCTCGCCGGCCACACCATCAACGAGGCCGGGTTCGCGCAGCCGCTCAGGCCGATGAGTGCGATCGGGGGGTAGCTCTAATGGGTCTGGTGACGGTGCGGTATTTCGCGGGCGCGCGCGCGGCCGCGGGCGTGCACGAAGAGAAGGTGGAGCTACCGACCGACGCGACCGTCCAAGACGCTCTTACGGCCATCGCGACTCTCCACGGGGACGTTCTCGGCCGGGTCATGCTGTCGGCGAGCTTCTTGCTCGACGGGGTGGCTGTCCGGGACAGGGCTGCCCGGCTTCCGGAAGGCACCGCCCTCGACGTCCTACCCCCCTTCGCGGGCGGCTGACCCACCGTTCCCGGATGGCCCAGCGGCAGAATTCAACGTGAGCCAGCCCTCACCGACGGTGAAATATCTCGGCCAGGACACGGCCAAGTAACGTCCAGGTTCGTCGCACTGACCAGCGGAAACGTCATGATCGCGGGAAGTAGCGGGGCGTTACTGTGATGACGGTCACGCACCTCGGAGTTTTCGATTCCCGCCGCGGTTACGTACCGTCGCTTCCGGCTGGCCCCGACCAGCCACGTATGACCCGAGAGTTCGTAGTGCCGAACCCTGTCCGGCGGGCTCTTGGGAACCAACCCCGAGCGAAAGCGAACTCTCGGACAGGGGCGAGGGGCCACGACGAGCACGACAGGTGCCAGGCGTGGCGGCCGGGTCCAGCAGGACCAGGTCGGGCCGATCTCTGGCCCACACCCGCAGCGTCACGAGCGCAGGCGCGGGAGGAGAGACCCAAATGTCGTACCGAGGCAAGCACCGCAAGCAGACCGCCACCCAGCGCACCATCGCCCGCGTCCTCGTAGCAGGAGTCGCGGTCGGCGCCCCGATGGCGATCGCCGCGTCACCCGCCTCTGCCGACCCGGTGAACTGGGACGCTGTCGCCCAGTGCGAGAGCGGCGGCAACTGGAACATCAACACCGGCAACGGGTACTACGGCGGCTTGCAGTTCTCCCCGAGCACCTGGCGCGCGAACGGCGGCTCCGGCAGCGCCCACAACGCCAGCCGCGAGGAGCAGATCCGCGTGGCGGAGAACGTGCTCAAGTCCCAGGGCATCGGCGCGTGGCCGGTGTGCGGCAAGAAGTCGGGCGCCAAGTCCGCCGCCGCCCCGAAGAAGGCCACCGCGCCGAAGCAGAGCACGTCGGCGAAGAAGGTCACCAAGACCGCGCCGAAGGCCGCCCCCAAGGCGACCGCGCCGGTGACGACCGCCGCCCCGGTGGCCGCGCTGAGCGCGTCCAACCCCAACGGCGACTACACCGTCGTCGCGGGTGACACCCTGTCGAAGATCGCGACCACGCAGGGCGTGAGCGGCGGCTGGCAGGCGCTGCACGCGAAGAACAAGGACTTCATCGGCGACCCGAACCTGATCCTCGTGGGTCAGAAGATCGCCACCAAGTAAGTCCGCTCGATCCGGTACAGGCCCCCGCCGCCACGCGCGACGGGGGCCTGACCGCACCACCCGGTGGGCCCGCGCGGGTCGGCATAGCCTGGCTGCATGGGATCGAGACCGTGGATGACCTTGACCGCGACCGTGCTCGACTCGCCGGACGCCCGCGAACTGGCTGCCTTCTACCAGCGGCTGCTCGGCTGGCCCAGGGGCGCCGACGAGCCGGAGTGGGTGACGCTGCGGCCGCCGGGTGGCGGGACCGGGCTGTCGTTCCAGAGCGAACCGCACTACGTGCGCCCGACCTGGCCGTCGCGGCCCGGTGCGCAGCAGATGATGTCGCACTTGGACATCGAGGTGGCCGACCTGGCCTCGGCCGGTGCGCACGCCGTCGCCGCGGGGGCGGAGCTGGCCGCTTTCCAGCCGCAGCACGACGTCCGGGTCTACCTCGACCCGGCCGGGCACCCGTTCTGCCTGTGGGCCCGCTAGTCCTCTAAGGACAGTTGACCCACTCGTCGGTGCCGTCGGTGAAGCGCTGGTGCTTCCAGATCGGCAACCGCGCCTTGACCTCGTCGACCAGCCGCGCGCACGCGCTGAACGCCTGAACCCGGTGCTCCGCGGCGACCGCGCACGCGAGCGCGACCGCGCCGATGCCGAGTTCACCGACCCGGTGCGTGACGGCGACCGCGCGCACCCCGTCCGCGCGCGCCACCTCGGCGGCGATCTCGGCGATGATCTCCTTGGCGCTGGGGTGGCCCTCGTAGGCGAGGCTGTGCACGCCCCGGCCGCCGTCGTGGTCGCGGACCACGCCACCGAAGCTGACCACGGCGCCCGCGGCGTTGTGCGCCACCAGGTCGGCGTGCTCGTCGACGGAGATCTCGGCTTCGGAGATGTCGGCGCGCAGGACATTGGCGCGGGGGTCTGGCCGGGCTTGCTCGTCTTGCTGGTGCCGCTCGTCCGGCTGGTGTTGGTGGCCCGGCTGGTCTGGCTGGTGTTGGTGGTCTGGTTGGCGGTGGTGGTCGCCGCCGTGGAGTTGGTCGACGGCGTGGTCGAGGACCGGCTCGAGGACGGCCAGGCCGTCGCGGACGCCGCCGGTCGAGCCGGGCAGGTTGACGATCAGCGTGCGCTGGGCGACCCCGGCGACGCCCCGGGACAGCACCGCGGTCGGCACCTTCGGCAGGCCCGCGGCGCGGATGGCGTCGGCCAGGCCGGGGATCTCGTGGTCGAGGACGGCGCGGGTGGCTTCGGGGGTGCGGTCAGTGGGGTTGATGCCGGTGCCGCCGGTGGTGATCACGACGTCGACGGCCTCGGCGACCGCGGCGCGCAACGCCTGCTCGACCGGCAGGCCGTCGGGGACGACGACCGGGTCCGGGGTCTGGTAGCCGCGGCCGCGCAGCCAGGTCGCGATGACCGGGCCGGTGCGGTCCTCGTACACCCCGGCCGAGGCGCGGTTGGACGCGGTGATCACCCGGGCGGTGCGGTCGGTCATGGCGTCCCCCTGTTCCAGGTGCCGGACTTGCCGCCGTCCTTGTGGTCCAGCCGGACCGCGTCGAGGACGGCGGCCGGGTCGACGGCCTTGATCATGTCGTGCAGGGTCAGGCCCGCCACCGCGACCGCGGTCAGCGCCTCCATCTCGACGCCGGTCTGGCCGGTGGTGCGCACGGTCGCGGTGATGGTGATCTCGCGGTCGCCGAGGCCGAGGTCGACGCGGACGCCGGAGATCGGCAGCGGGTGGCACAGCGGGATCAGCTCCGGGGTGCGTTTTGCGCCCATGATCCCGGCGATGCGCGCGGTGGCGAGCGCGTCGCCCTTGGGCAGGCCGTCGCGGCGCAACAGTGCGATGACTTCCTCGGTGGTGCGTACGACGCCGCTGGCCACCGCGGTGCGCGCGGTCACCGCCTTGGCGGAGACGTCGACCATCCGCGCGGAACCGGACGCGTCCACATGGCTGAGTTCTCCCACGTGGCGATGCTAGTCAGGCTGGCCCGCTCAGGCTTGGGCCGCCTTGCGCACGGCGTCGGCCACCGCGGGCGCCACGGCGGCGTCGAACACGCTCGGCACGATGAACGACGGGTTGAGCCGGTCGCCGTCGACGGTGTCGGCGATCGCGTCGGCCGCGGCGAGCAGCATCGCGTCGGTGATCGTCTTCGCCTGGGCGTCGAGCAGGCCGCGGAACACGCCGGGGAAGGCGAGCACGTTGTTGATCTGGTTCGGGTAGTCCGAGCGGCCGGTGGCCACGACGGCGGCGTGCTGGTGCGCCTCGACCGGGTCGATCTCCGGGTCCGGGTTGGCCAGGGCGAACACGACGGCGCCCTTGGCCATGGTGGCGACCTGCGCCGCGCCGAACAGGTTGGGCGCGGAGACGCCGATGAAGACGTCGGCGCCGACGAGCGCGTCGTGCAACCGGCCGGTCTGGTTGTCCCTGTTGGTGTTCTGCGCAACCCATGCGAGGTTGGCGTCCATGTTGCGACGGTCCCGGTTGACGATGCCATCGATGTCGACGGCGACGACATCCGCCGGTCCGCGCTGCAACAGGAGCCGGATGATCGCCGAGCCCGCAGCACCGACGCCGCACACCACAATCTTGCAGTCGGCCATGTCCTTGCCGACAACCCGCAGCGCGTTCCGCAACGCTGCGACCACACAGATCGCCGTGCCGTGCTGGTCGTCGTGGAACACCGGGATGTCGAGCTTCTCGCGCAGCCGGGCCTCGATCTCGAAGCACCTCGGCGCGGCGATGTCCTCGAGGTTGATCCCCCCGTAGACGGGAGCGATGAGCTCGACCGCCCGGATGATCTCCTCGGTGTCCTGCGTGTCCAGGCACACCGGCCAGGCGTCGACCCCGGCGAACTTCTTGAACAGCGCCGCCTTGCCCTCCATGACCGGCAACGCGGCCGCGGGCCCCAGGTTGCCCAACCCGAGCACGGCAGAGCCATCAGTCACCACAGCGACGGTGTTGCGCTTAATGGTCAGCCGCCGCGCATCGTCAGGATTCTCGGCGATCGCCTGGCAGATCCGCGCGACACCGGGGGTGTACGCGCGGGAGAGGTCGTCGCGGTTGCGCAGGGCGACCTTGGCGGTGACCTCGATCTTGCCGCCGAGGTGCATCAGGAAGGTCCGGTCGCTGACCTTGCGAACCGCCACCCCCGGCAACGCCTCGATCGCGTCGGTGATGTCCCGCGCGTGATTGGCCGACATCGCATTGCACGTGATGTCCACCACAACCCGATCACTGTGCGACTCGACCACGTCGAACGCCGTGATCACCCCACCAACCCGCCCGACCGCGCTGGTCAGGTCCCCCGCCGCACTAGCACTCGGCGGCGCTTCGACCCGGACGGTGATCGAGTAACCGGGGCCGGGGACGGGCATGAGCTTCACTCCAGGTGGGACGTTATTCACAGAATCGGGGGTGAGCCTAGACCCGGCCGGGTTGGTCGTTGATCGAGGGGTTTGCGCCGGGGACGGGGCGGGCGCGGGCGGTGTGCGGGTCTTGCTGGGGATCTTGGTTTTCGGGCGGGCGCGGATTCGCTCTTGTGGGGTACAGAAGTTATCCACAGGAGGGGGCCTCCGCTCCCCCTTTCAAGATCGACTGTCGGTATGCGCTGGTAGACTGGCCCAGGGACGCCCCCCGGGAGTGGTGGGGGCTGGGCTGGACCCGTTACCGCGCGCGGGCGCGTAAGAGGCGGGCGGCGGGGGTGCCGGGCTTGGGTGGGGTTGTCGACCTTGAACGGCAATGCCGGGTTGCGGTGCCGGGCTCAGCGGCTGGACGTCTGGCCTGAGCGAGAGTTGCAGACCCGATGCTGGGACCGCGGGGGCTTCGCAGGCCTAGGCGGCGGTGCCGGGCCAGGCTGCGGCGGCGCTGAACTCGGGTGGGAGTTGCTGGCCTAGACAGCAATGCGGGACTTGAGCGGCGAGGCTGGCGGACTCAGGTAGGGGCCGCGGGCTGCTCAGGGTGGCGGTGCCGGGCTCAGGATGCGGGGTATCGGACCCAGGTGGGTGCCGACTTTGAGTGGCAGTGCAGATCAGGCTGCGGGGTTGCGGGGAGATCGCTGGCATCGAGCAGCAGTGCCGACTCAGGCTGTGGAGTGTCGGACCCAGGCGGGTTGCCGGGGGTTGCGGCCCACGCGGCGGCGCCGGAGCCGGGCTGCGGGGTTGCAGGGGGATTGCTGGCATCGAGCAGCAGTGCCGGGCTCAAGATGCGGGGCGTCGGACCCAAGCGGGTTGCCGACTTTGAGCGGCGATGCAGACCAGGCTGCGGGATTGCCGGGGTCACGCGGGGGTTGAGGCCCTACGCAGCGGCGCCCGAATCAGGCTGCGGGGCTGCGTGGATTGCTGGCATCAAGCAGCGGTGCTGGGCTCAGGCTGCGGGGTGTCGGGCCCAGGCAGGTTGCCAGCTTTGAGCGGCGAGGCGAACCAGGCTGCGGGGCTGCTGGGGCCATGCGGGAGTTGCGGGCCTTGCGGCGGCGCCGGAATCAGGCTGCGGAGCTTGCGGGATTGCCGGCATCGAGCAGCAGCGCCGGGCTCAGGATGCGGGGCGTCGGACCCAGGCGGGGTTGCCGACTATGAGCGGCGATGCGGACCAGGCTGCGGGATTGCCAGGCTCACGCGGGGGTTGCGGCCCTACGCGGCGGCGCCGGAATCAGGTTGCGGGGTTGCGTGGGGATTGCTGGCATCGAGTAGCGGTGCCGGGCTCAGGGTGCGGAGTGTCGAGGCCAGGCGGGGTTGCCAGCTTTGAGCGGCGGTGCGGACCAGGCTGCGGGGCTGCCGGGCTCAGGATGCGGAGTGTCGAGGCCAGGGCGGGATTGCCGACTCTGAGTGGCAGTGCGGGTTGCCGGGCCCTTGCGGGGGGTGCGGCCCACGCGGCGGCGCCTGAACCAAGCTGCGGGAGTGCGGGGGCCGAGCTCGAGTGGCAGTCCTGAGGTCCAAGCGACGGGGCTACGAGCCCAGGCGGCGTACTGGTAGGCCGGGTGGCAGCGGGGCGGCATTGAGCCGGGCGAGGGTTGTTGAGCTCGAGCGGCAGGGGGTCCGGGTCCGAGCGGCTGGGTTGCCGGGCTTGAGGGGCGCGCTGAGCTCAGGGATGCGGTCTCGAAGGTGTTGCGAGGTCGCTTTGCCGGGTCCGGGGTGGCGCAAGGTGAACTTGGGTGGCGGCGGGGTCTGGGCGGGCCGTCGAGGGTGGGTTGGGGGGCTTTACCTGGGGGTGCGCTGAGGGAGGCCGCGGAATGTTCGCTCGGATGGGCGACAGAAGTTATCCACAGGAGAGGGTCCCCGGTCCGTCGATCAAGATCGACTGTGGGTTTGCCCTGGTAGACTGGCCTGGGGACGCCCCCCGGAGAGGGTGGGGGCCGGGCTGGACTCGGACCGCGCGCGGGCGTGTAAGAGCGGGGTTTGGGGTGCGCTGGGAGCCCGCGGGTAAGAGGGGCGCGGGGGCGTAAGAGGAGCTGGGGGTCTAGCGGTTGATCTCGGTGACCGGGTGGACGTAAGGGATGGTGTCCAGGGGGAAGGTCACGTCACCGAAGGGGGAGAGGGCGCCTTGGCGGTCGGAGGTCAGCTCGGTGACGGGGTGCGAGCCGTTGTCGTCGTCGCCGCGCCAGGTGGGGTCTACGCGGGCGGGCTTGGCTGCTTTGGCCACGGTGGGACTCCTCTTCTCAACGAAGTGCTCGCCTGCTGAGGTTACTGGACGGTGGTGGCGTATACCGTGGTCAGGGTGTCCGGCACCACGCTCACCGACTGGCTCCGCGCGCGGGGCGACGAGGCACTCGCGGCCGTGTTGCGGGCCAGGCCCGACCTGGCCACGCCTCGACCGGCCAATACCGGGGTGCTCGCTGCCCGGGCGGCGACGAGGGCCTCCGTTGCCCGGGTCGCCGAGGGCCTCGACACCTTCACCCTCGCGGTGCTCGACGCACTGCTCGCGGCGGGGGCCGATCGGGAGCCGGTGCCGTTGACCGTGGTCGACATCGACGTGTCGGCGCAACGGGTTCGGGCGGCTGTGCGGCAGCTGCGCGATCTCGCCGTTGCCTGGGGCGAGGACGACGCCATCTCCCTCGTGCCCGCGGCGCGGGAGGCGGGTGGGCTGTTCCCGACCGGGTTGGGGCGGCCCTCCCCCGCGCTCGACGACGTTGACGTCGCCGAAGCGGTGGCGGCGCTGCCTGTTGATGAACAGGACGTCTTGACGCGGTTGGCGAGCAACGGGCCTATAGGCAACACGCGGGACGCGGCGGTTGTCGTTGCGTTGGGGCAGGCCAAGACGCCGATTCAACGGCTGCTTGCGCGCGGTCTGCTGACCCGGGTCGACGCCACCACTGTCGAGCTGCCTAGGCAGGTCGGGCTGGTCGTTAGGCCGGAGTCGGCGATCGTCGTGGACGAGCCGAAGCCGAAGACCAAGGCGCACAAGGCGGTTGACTCGACGGCGGCCGGGGCGGCGCTGGAGTTCTTGCGGTTCACCCGGACCCTGCTGCAGGCGTGGTCCGAGGAGCCTGCCCCGGTGCTGAAGGTCGGTGGTCTTGGCATTAGAGACCTGCGCAAACTCACCAAGGTGCTCGACATCAGCGAGCGCGACGGGGTGCTGCTGGTCGAGGTCGCGGTCGCGGCGTCACTCGTGGTGGACAACGAGGCGGCCACGAACCCCGAGTACGTGCCGACCCACCACAGCGACACCTGGGTGACCGCGAGCCCCGCCAACCAGTGGGCCACCCTCGCGGCGGCCTGGCTGGACCTCCCCCGCCTGCCTGGCATCGGCGGGATGCGCGACGCCAAGGAGCGGTTGCTGGCGCCCTTGTCCGAAGACCTCCGCCGCCCGGTCGCGCCGCTTGAGCGGACCCGGGTGTTGCGGGCGTTGGCGGACCTCAAGCCAGGCACCGGCATCGTCGACGTGGATGAGTTGGCCGCTCTATTGGCGTGGCGCGCACCAAGGCGTGGCGGGCGACTGCGCGACGAGATCGTCCGCTGGACGCTGCAAGAGGCGACCGCGCTGGGGATCGTCGCTCATGGCGCGTTGACCGGGCCTGGCCGCACGCTCCTCGAAGAAGGCACTGCGGCCGCGGCGAAGCGCATGGCCGAGGTAATGCCAGAGCCGATCGACCACGTTTTGGTCCAGGCAGACCTAACGGTGGTCGCACCAGGACCACTCGAGCCGCACCTGGCCATGCGGATCAACGAAGTCGCGGACGTTGAATCGGCCGGTAGCGCAACCGTGTACCGGGTAAGCGAAACATCGCTTCGACGGGCGCTAGATGGCGGTCAGTCGGCTAGTGATCTGCACGAGTTGTTTCGCACTAGCTCTCGGACGCCGGTACCGCAGTCGTTGACTTACATGATTGACGACGTTGCGCGGCGACATGGCCGGTTGCGCGGCGGGGCTACCGCGTCGTTCTTGCGGTGCGACGACCCGGCGTTGATTGCTGAGGTAGCCGCAAGTCCGGTCGCTGCAGCATTGCGGCTGCGCAAGATCGCGCCGACGGTGCTGGTTAGTCCGGTGGCGTTGGTGGAGATCTTGGATGAGTTGCGGGCTGCTGGGTTTACGCCTGCCGCGGAAGATAGTGAGGGGCAGGTTGTGGATCTGCGGCCTACTGGGCGGCGGGTTCAGGCTCCAGTACGGGCGGTGCGGCGGGTTGCCACTAAGGCGCCGGATGATGACCAGTTGATTGACATCGTGGTGAGCATGCGGGCTGGGGATCGCGCGGCGGATAGCAAGCGGAGTCGACCGGTGACACCTGCGGCGAACACGGCGGACACGTTGGCGTTGTTGCAGGGGGCAGCGCGAGCGCAGCAGACGGTGTGGGTGGGGATGGTGGACGCCAACGGGGTGGCTAGTGAGCGGTTGTTGCGACCGCAGCGGATTGGGGGTGGGGTGTTGGAGGGGACGGATCCGGATACGGAGGGGATTACTCGGATTCCGTTGCACCGGATTACGCGGGCTGCTGTGGTGGAGTCTTCGTGAGTTCGGGTTATCCACAACGGGTGTGGGTGTGCACAGGGCCTTGGTTGCTGCTGCCGGTTTGTCAGGCTGCGTCGGTAGGCTGTGTATTTGGGGGCTTTCGATCAGGTTGATCTTGACGTAGGCCGTTGCTGGGGATGCGGGGCAAGGGATTCGGGCCTCCGCCTTCGGCTCCGGTGAACGGCTCGCCTTCGGCATTGCATCTGATCCGCGATTTTCGAGCTTTGCTCGATGGGGTGGACCTGTTTTGTGCGGGGCCCCTACGACACCCGTGGCAGAACCGCAAAGCAGGGGCCCAAAAGCAGGCCCTGCCGCGCGGAAACGCTACGGGTGCCGACCCCCACACAAAACAGGTCCACCCCATCGAGCACCTGGCACCAGCGAGTCCGACTGTCCAGGCGCTGGGAAGGTGGGCTGGGGCGGACCTGACGGGGGGCGAGTTGGCACCGCCGAGTCCGAGTGTCCAGGGGTTGGGTTGGCAGGGCCGACGAGGGCGGGCTGGGATGGCACCGCCGGGTCCGAGTGCCCACGTGCTGAGCAGGTGGGCTGGGGCGGACCTGACGGAGGTTGGGATGGCACCAGCGGCTTTGGGGAGGGCGTGGCCTCGATGGATACCCAGGGATCGCCTAGGTGAGCTGGGCGGTCGGAGGGAGGGCCGCAGGGGGGCGAGCAAGGGCGTGGAGACGCGAAGGGCCCTCGGTGCAGCCGAGGGCCCAGCGGGGACTTGAGAGAGAAGAGAGCAGGTCAGACAGCGCGGGACATGCGTTGGTGCATGGCGTGTTCGACCAGGGTGATGAGGGTTTCCTTGGTGGAGTCGCGGTCTCGGGCGTCTGTGGTGACGATCGGGACCGAGGGTTCCACGGTGAGGGCTTCGCGGACGTCCTCGATGCGGTGGTGGAGGACTCGGTCGAAGCAGTTGAGGGCGATCACGTAGGGCAGGCCGCGGTCCTCGAAGAAGTCGATCGAGGCGAAGGCGTCGGCGAGGCGGCGGGTGTCGACCAGGACGATGGCGCCGATCGCACCCCGCACCAGGTCGTCCCACATGAACCAGAAGCGGTGCTGGCCGGGGGTGCCGAACAGGTACAGGATCAGGTCGGAGTCCAGCGACACGCGGCCGAAGTCCATCGCGACCGTGGTGGTCACCTTGTTCGGGGTCGACGACAGGTCGTCGACGTCGACGCTGGCCTCGGTCATGACGGCCTCGGTGGTCAGCGGGACGATCTCCGAGACGGAGCCGACCAGGGTCGTTTTGCCCACACCGAAGCCGCCCGCCACCACGATCTTGGCCGAGGTGGTCGGCTGGGGGGAAGCGCCGCGCGCGCTGAGAGGACTAGAGCCTGCGGAGCCCACTGAGCACCCTTTCCATGAATTCGATCGACGGCCGGTCGCCTACGACCATGCCGCTCTGGTGGATCGAGACGAGGCCCATGCCCGCCATGTCACCGATCAGTACCCGGGCCACCCCCAGCGGCAGCCGCAGGTGCGCGGCGACCTCGGCGACGGACCGGGTGTCCAGGCACAGGCCGCAGATGGACCTGTGCTCGGGGCGGACCGCGGCGTCGGGCAGCCTGCCCCGGTCGCTGGTGGAGACCAGCGCCTCGATCGCGAGATCGTAGTCGGACCGGGTGCGCCCGCCGGTCTTGGTGTACGGGCGGACCAGTGAACCGGTCTCGTGCGGGGCCAGTTCGGCCGGGTCCGGTTCCGGGTCCAGGTCGGCGACCGCGGGGATCTCCTTGCTGTCCCAGTCCGACTGCGACGGGATGCCGGGGTCGCCGTAGAGGGTCGCGCTGGGGCCGCCGAACAGCCTCGCCCGGAACCCGTCGATGTCGAACCGGTTCGGCGGGTCACCGAGTCCGGGTTCGGACAGGTCGTCCCACCCTCTATCCGACATGTCGGCCAGCCTCCGCTCCGGCTCGTCCACCAGCTGGTCCCGGGGTCGTTCGCCGTCCGGGCCGCCGTAGGCCGCGTCCGGTTCGAACAGGTCCCGGTAGGAGAAGTCGTCCTCGGTGCGTCTGCCAGTGGGTCTGCGGCCCGTGGTCATCGCGTCCTCACCCCGCTGTCTCGCACCGTCTTACCTGCGCTGCGTGCCCTGCAGCTGCGCGCGCAGCTCAGGAGTCATCTGCTGGCCGACGCGCTCGACGAGCAGGGTCATCTCGTAGGCGACCAGGCCGATGTCGCAGTTGGGGGCTGCGAGCACGGCGAGGCAGGAGCCGTCGGAGATGGACATCAGGAACAGGTAGCCGCGGTCCATCTCGACCACGGTCTGGTTGACCCCGCCCGCCTCGAAGCACCTCGCGGCACCCGCGGTGAGGCTGACCAGGCCGGAAGCGACCGCGGACAGCTGCTCGGCGCGGTCGCGGGGCAGGCCCTGCGAGCCCGCGAGCAGCAACCCGTCCGCGGACACCACCACGGCGTGCGCCACGCCGGGTACCTGGCGGACAAAGTCGGTGATGAGCCACCCGAAGCTACCGGGCTGGTGTACGGACGCGGTTGTCACTCCTGCTCCTCGTCTTGGCGGCTCTCGTCTGAACCGGTCTGGTCACCAGCGTAGGCGTCGATCAGGGCGTGCCTGCCCCGACGGACCCCCTGCTGGAACTGGGACATGCGGCCGCGGACGGCGTCCGCCGAACGTGGGGGCAGCGCGGGCACGGCGGGTTGCTCCGCCGTGGTCTCCCGCGGTGCGGCCGAACCCGGCACCAGGTGCGCCTTGGGGACGCGCTTGGGCAGGCCTGCCGTGGTGATCGTGTCAGCCGTGCTGTCGAGCAGGGCCCTCGCCCGCTGCCAACCGTCGTCACCGGGTGAGTGCCAGGCGTCCGCCCTGCTCAGTGCCGGTTCCGGGGTGGGTTCGGGTTCGTCTTGGTAGTCGGCCTCGACCTCGACCGGGTGCTCGACCTCGGTGCTCGGCTCGGCCTCGGCCGGTTCGGTGTCCGGCTCGGACTCGGTCTCGGTCTCCGGCTCGATGGTGGTGACCGGCGTGGAGCCGGTGTCGCCAGCCTCGAACCACTGCGACAGGACCGCCTCGTAGATCGGCAGCCGCTCGGTCGGCGCGTCGACGACCCGCTCCGGCTCGGACACCGGGTGGTAGAGACCGGTGCCGTTGCGGGCCGCGTCACCGCGGGGGGCCTCGGCGGGCTGGTCGGTCGGCTCGGGCAGCGGGAGGCCGAACAGCGAGCCGGTGACCTGGTTGTCGACGAGGTGGCCGTTGAGCCGCGAGCGGATCTCCTCCGGCGAGGCGGGGGGTCCCCAGCCGCCGGTGTCCTCCGGGTTGCCGGTGCTGGCGAACGACGCCGGGTCGAAGGCCGGGTAGCCCGCGACCTCCTCGGCCGGGCGGTCGACGACGGACTCGCTGAGCGGGCCCGCTGTCTCCGGCCGGGTGCGCGGCATGCTGCCGGTGAAGGCGCCCGCGATGCCGCTGGCCTTCGCGGCGGTGTCGCCGAGGCTGGGGGTCTGCGCGACGATGCTGGTCGGCTGGGCCGACCCGGAGGTCTGGACCAGGTTCGCCGGGACGGTGATCCGGGCGATGAGGCCGCCCTCGATGTCCTCGTTGTCGCGCAGCCGGACCTTGATGTCGTGCCGCTTGGCCAGCCGCGCGACCACGTAGAGGCCCATCCGGCGGGTCACCGCGACGTCGATGTCGGGCGGGTCGGCGAGGCGGCCGTTGGCGGTCTCGATCTCCTCGTCGCTCATGCCGACACCGGAGTCGGTGATCTGGATGGCGAGTTCCTTCTTGCGGGTCACCGCCATCCGGACGTAGACCTTCTTCTCCGGCTCGGAGAACGAGGTCGCGTTGTCCAGCAGCTCGGCGATGAGGTGCACGAGGTCGGAGACCGCGCGGCCCTGCACCGAGACCTCGGGGGCGGAGAGCACCTCGATGCGGGCGTACTGCTCGACCTCGGACACCGCCGCGCCGACGACCTCGGCCGCGGGGACCGGGCGGGAGAGCTGGCGCGACAGGCCGGAGCCGGAGAGCACCAGCAGCGACTCGGAGTTGCGCCGCATGCGGGTCGCGAGGTGGTCGAGCTCGAAGAGGCTGGCGAGCTGGTCGGGGTCCTGCTCGTCCTGCTCGAGCCGGTCGATGAGCGAGAGCTGGCGCTCGACGAGGGTCTGCGACCGGCGGGACAGGTTGACGAAGATCGAGTTGATGTTGTCGCGCAGCAGCGCCTGCTCGGTCGCCATCCGGACCGCCTGGTCGTGCACCGCGTCGAAGGAGCGGGCCAGCTGGCCGGTCTCCTCCCGGGTGAACACCGGCACCGGCTCCACCGCGTTCTTCGACGCCTCGACCGGGTCGGGGTCGGCGAGGATGCGCTGCACCGTCTCCGGCAGCCGCCGGTTCGCCACGTCCAGGGCGTCGCGGCGCAGCACGCGCAGCGGCACCAGCATGGAGCGGGAGACGATGAAGGTGACGATCAGCGCGATCAGGATCGCCACCAGGACGATGATCGCGTCGCGCCAGGCGTTGGTCTTGGCGGCGTCGGCGGCCTTGGTCGCCAAGCTGCGCAGCTTGCCGAGCAGCGACACCTCGACCTTCTGCAGCGCGGTCGCGGTGGCCTTGGCGTCGGCGACCAGCTGGTCCATCTGGATGCCGAGGTTGGGGTTGCCCTGGTCGGCGTGCACGAAGGCGGTCTGCTTGATCCGCTCCCGGTCGTCGACCTCGGCGCCGGAGAACGTGTCGGAGAAGAACTGCGCCTCGGCGATGTCGGCGTTGGCCCGGAAGTTGGCGATCGAGGCGTTGTAGCTGGCCTCGGCGGCGCGGGCCTGGTCGAGCATGCTCGACGGGAAGCTGTTGCGGGCCCCGGCGATCATCAGGATCGAGTTCTGGCGGCCGAGGAACTCCTTGGCCTCCACGATCGACAGCGAGGCGGCGGCGAGCCGGGCGATCTCGGGCTGGGCCAGCGAGGCGGTGAACTCCGAGCCCGCGGCGAGCACGGCCTCCAGCAGCGAGGTGTAGGAGGAGTAGACGCCGACGTCGGGGTAGGAGCTGGAGATGGCCGCGGAGCGGACGGCCTCGACGGCGGCGAGCCGGTCGGCGAGGGTGTCGAGCAGCTGCCCGTTGTCGGTGGTCACCTTGGCCACGGCCTGGTTGAGCCGGGTCAGCGTGGCGTTGGTCTTCTGGATCTGGCCCTGGACCTGGGAGAGGTCACCGGCGCGGCCACCCGCGACGTAGGCGACCATGACGTTGCGCTCGCTCTGCATCTCGTGCACGAGGGCGACGACGTCGAGCGTCGCGGTGACGGCGGTCGCCGCCTGGTCGAAGGTCTCCGCCCGGTCCAACTCGTTGGTCGCGCGCAGCACGCCGAGGGCGACCGCGGTGATGACCGGGACCAAGAGGACGGCGACCAGCTTGGTGCGCAACCGCCAGTTGCGCAGGCGCCACCGAGAGCCACCCTCCACGGTCTTGCGACCGGAGGGCCTCGGGGTCGCGGACGCCACCTCGTTGCCGTCTGGATCTGACACGGCGGCACCACCGTCTTTCCCTGGGCCGGAAACCACCCCAGTGGTGTGGTCGGGCACTGCCAGCACTCTCCCTGCACATGAGCCAGTAGCCCGTAGTCCAGCAGGCCTTGCTCTAACGGACACCTACTCCAGTGGGACGCGGCACGTCACGGACGTTCGGCCTAGTAGCCGCCGCCCGCAAGATGTCGGACCTGGGCGGTCCAACGTTACTCGCGAGCCGGTCGACCAGCTCCGCTGACCGCTCGGTTGAGCGCCTCACTGTGGACACAGAAGGTAGCGAACTCGCCGTCACGATGTAACCCTTCCAGGGCATCATCACAGCGAGTATCGGATAGTTAGTACCGACAACATTTCATCAGGGTGATGTAGTGGTGGTTTTCCCTATGTTCACCATCGCCCATATGGATGAGTAATCACCACCCACTTGGAGGTCCCGCTACAGACGGTAAACCCCAGGTCAGGGCCTCGCCAGAGTTCCCCCACTTGGGTCAACAGGGCCGCCCGAATCAGTGAGAGAGTTCACCGCACGGCATCCTGTGCGCACTCATTGTGACCCGGCCCCCGCTGTCTCTAGAGTGCGTCCTTGGTGCCGCAGGGGGACTCGCACCCACCTCGACAAAAACCAACCTCCTACGAGGAGAGGCTCCAAATGCTTCGACGCGTTGCCACCAGACGGACCGCCGGCGTCCGCCTGCCGATCGCCGCCCTCGCCATGGCCATGCTCGCCTCGCTCAGCGCGTGCGGCCTGCTCGGTGGGGACGACTCCGGGTCCGGCAGCACGCCCGCCGCCTCCGGCTCCGGCTCGGTGGAGAAGGCCAAGGTCAAGGTTGGCGTCCTGCCCGTCGTCGACGTCGCACCGTTCTACCGGGCCATCGAGCAGGGCTACTTCAAGGAGCAGGGCCTGGAGATCGAGCCGGTGGTCATGGCCTCCGGTGCCGCCTCGATCAACGCCGTGCTCAGCGGGGACGTCGACATCGCGTTCTCGTCCTACCCCGCGCCGCTGCTCGCGCAGAGCAAGAAGGTCGCCGACTTCAAGATCGTCGCCGACGCGCTCACCGCGAAGCCCGGCCACATCGTGGTCGTCGCGCCGCCGAACTCGCCGCTGAAGAAGCCGACCGACGCGCCGGGCAAGAAGATCGCCATCACCGCCCGCAACACCATGACCGACCTGGCCCCGATGTCGGTGCTCAAGACCCAGGGCGTGGACTACTCGCAGGTCGAGTGGCGCGAGATGACCTTCGCCGAGATGATCCCGGCGATGGAGCGCGGCGAGGTCGACGGTGCCGTTGTCGTCGAGCCGTGGGTGACCACCGCGATGAAGAAGCTCGGCGCGGTCCCGGTGTTCGACGGCGCCTCCGGCCCGACCGCCGAGATGCCGATGTCGGGCTACGTCGCCATCGGCGGCGCGGGCAAGTTCGCCACCACCAGCCCGAACACCGTCGCCGCCTTCCAGCGCGCGCTGGCCAAGGCCCAGGCCGAGGCCACCGACCGCACCAAGGTCGAGCCGATGTTCGTCAAGTACGCCAAGATCGACCAGCAGACCGCCCAGCTGGTCACCATCGCCACGTACTCGACCTCGCTGGAGGCCAACCGCATCCAGCGGGTCGCCAACCTGATGCAGGAGTTCGGCGTGATCAAGGGGCACCTGGACGTCGCCTCGATGATCCCCAGCTCCACCAGCAACAAATAGGTCTGGAGGCGGGCCCCCGCCCGGGGGCCTCAACACACCGTGAGTGGAGCTCCACGAGTTCCCGCGAGCCTGATCGGTCTGGCCGGCTTCTTCGCCGTTTGGGAAGTCGCCAGCCGGACCGATCTCGTTCCGGGCTACTACCTGCGTCCGCCGAGCGTGGTGCTGCCGACCATGGTGCGCCTGCTCGGTGACGTCGAGTTCGTCCGGGCGGTGCTGGCCACGCTGGTGGCCACCCTGCTCGCGCTGGTGATCGCGGTCCTGATCGCGGTCCCGGCCGGACTCGTGCTCGGCAGCGTCCCGCCGGTCCGCCGCGCGGTGATGACGCTGGTCGAGTTCCTGCGGCCGATCCCCTCGGTCGCGCTGATCCCGCTGGCCCTGCTGACCTTCGGCACCGGCCCGGACACCAAGGTCACCCTCGCCGTGTACGGCGCGCTGTGGCCGATCCTGTTCAACACCATGTACGCCCTCGACGAGGTCGACCCGCTGCACGTGGAGACGGCGCGCGCGTTCGGCACCTCCCGGCTCGGCCTGCTGCGCCGGGTCGCGCTGCCCAGCGCCGCGCCGTTCGTGCTCACCGGGGTCCGGCTCTCCTTCGCCATCGCGCTCGCGGTGGTGATCAGCACCGAGTTGTTCTCCGGCGGCACCATCGGGCTCGGCCAGGTGGTCAACACCGCCAGCGGCGGCGGGTTCAACATGGACACCGTGCTGGCCGGGACCGTCCTCGCCGGACTGATCGGGTTCGGCGCGAACGCGGGCCTGGAGTGGCTGCACCGCAGGGCGTTCGGCTGGACCCAGCCGCGGGGCGGTGCCGAGTGAACCGGCTGACCAGGACCGCGCAGCGGTGGGTCGTGTTCGTCGTCGCGGTCGGTCTGTGGGAGCTGCTCACCCAGCTCGCGCGCACGGCCGAGGCACCCAAGAGCTTCTTCTTCCCGCCGCCGTCGGAGATCGCGGTCACCGCGGTGGACCTGTGGATCTCCCCCGCGTTCGGCGAGCACATCGTGCCCGGCGTCGGCCGGATGCTGGCGGGCTGGGCGCTGGCCGGGGTGATCGGGATCGCGCTGGGCATCCTGCTCGGCCGCTCCCGCGGCGCGATGGCCTACCTCGGCGCGCTGTTCAACTTCCTGCGCTCGATCCCGCCGCCGCTGCTGGTGCCCTTCTTCGTCGCCGCGGTCGGGACGACGAACATGCAGTTCCCGACGATCGTCTTCGGGGCGATCTGGCCGGTGCTGCTCAACACCGTCGACGGCGCGCGGGGGGTGGACGCGACCAAGGTCGAGACGGCCAGGGTGTTCCGGCTCTCGCGCACGCAGTGGACGCTCGGGGTCGTGCTGCCCTCGGCGCTGCCCAAGATCTTCGCCGGGCTGCGGTTGAGCCTGTCCATCGCGCTGATCCTGATGGTGATCTCCGAGCTGATCGGGTCGGCCAACGGCATCGGCAACCAGCTGGTGCGGGCCCAGCGCGACTACGAGCCCACCGCGATGTGGGCGTGGATCGTGCTGCTCGGCGTGCTCGGCTACCTGTTCAACACCCTGCTGCTGGTGCTCGAGCGGCGCGCGCTTGCCTGGCAACCGCGCCACTCGCTCGAGGCGCAGGCGCTCGCCACCGGAGGCTGACGTGAACATGCTTGAGGTCGACGGGCTCGGCCACACCTACAAGGGCAAAGACGGTCTGCACACCGCGATAGACGGCCTCAACTTCACCGTTGGGGCTGGCGAGCTCGTGTGTGTGGTGGGGCCATCTGGTTGCGGTAAGTCCACCTTGCTCAGGACGATCGCCGGGCTCATCCGGCCCTCTAGGGGCACGGTGAGCCTGCACGGCAACAGGGTCGACGGGGTGCCACCGGATCTCGCAGTGGTGTTCCAGGACTACAGCCGGTCGTTGTTCCCTTGGCTGTCCGTGACCCGCAATGTGGAGTTCCCGCTGCGGTCGCTGTCGCGCACGGAGCGGGAGCAGCGCGCGGCGGAGGCTTTGGCTGCGGTAGGACTGGCGGGAGCTGGCCGTAAGTACCCGTGGCAGCTCTCTGGCGGCATGCAGCAGCGTGTGGCCATCGCACGGGCGTTGGCCTATAGGCCGTCCCTGCTGCTGATGGACGAGCCGTTCGCGTCGGTGGACGCCCAAACCCGGTTCGAACTGGAGGACCTGCTGCTGCGGATCCGCCGCGAGCAGGACACGACCGTCCTTCTGGTCACCCACGACATCGACGAGAGCGTCTACCTGGGAGACCGGGTGCTGGTGCTGTCGAAGTCCCCTGCGACGGTGGTGGCCGATCTGGACGTTCCACTCGGGCCGGTGCGTGACCAGATCACGACGCGGGCGGGTGAGGAGTTCGTGGAGCTGCGGGCGAAGGTGGCGGGGCTGCTTCAGGGTGGGCCGGTGACTGTCCGCTGAGGAACGCGAAGAGGGCCCTACCGGAAGTCCGGTAGGGCCCTCTTGCTGTCTAGGGACTAGCTGGCTGACTTGCCGCAGACCACGAACTTCGGCTCGTTGTAGCGGTAGCCGTCGTTGGTGCCCTCGACCGCGTCGCAGGCGGTGGCTTCGGACTGGCCGTCGACCACGTCGAGGACCTCGAACTCGTGGGAGCCGCAGGTGACCTTCTTGGCGCTGGCGGGCTTGTCGAGGCCGGTCAGGCACTCGCCCTTCTTGACGTTGAGCACCAGGCAGAGCGAGAAGCCGCCGCCACCACCGCGGCGGCTGGTCTCCTCGTACTCGAGGTAGTCGCTGTCGGTCGGGCAGGTGGCGCTGCCGCTGTCGAGCTTCTTGCCGACCTTGAACACCGCTTCCGGGGTGTTGCAGTCGATCTTCTCGACGTCGGCGTCGCTCGAGGAGTCGTTGTTGACCTTGATGCAGTCACCGACCGCGGCGCTGGCCGCGGACTTGTTGAACTGGATGAAGGCGAAGATGCCGACCGCGACGACCAGGACGAGCAGGATGCCGACCCGGATCAGCTTCTTGTTGCTCTTCTTGACCGGCTGGTCGGCCTGCGGCGGGGCGGCCGGGAAGCCGACCGGCTGCTGCCCGTGCGGCGGGGGCGGCGCCTGGCCGAAGCCGGGCTGCGGCGCGCCGGGCGGCGGCGGGGGGAGCTGCTGGCCGCCGGGCGGGGTGCCCGGGCCCTGCGGCGGGTACTGCTGGCCACCGGGCGGGGTGCCCGGGCCCTGCGGCGGGTACTGCTGACCGCCCGGCGGGGTTCCCGGACCCTGCGGGAAGGGCTGACCGCCCTGCGGCGGTGGGAACTGACCCGGCTGCTGCGGGTGGGACATCGTGCACCTCAATGGCGTTGGAAAGCGACAAAGCCGACACCATCCCCCCTTTGGGATACGCTCGGTGCGGCGGTGCAATCTAACCTGTCGCTCAATCGGACGTAACACAAACCCCACAATCGGACCCGGGATTACCGGCAGTCACGATCGGGGCGCGTTCGGTGTCTCCAGGCAGAACACGACCGGCGGTTCCGGGTAGCCCAGCCCGTTGCCATCCGGGCACGGGGAGGGGTCGGAGGTGTTCGACAGCTCCTCGGTCACCCGGATCGCGTCCTGAGCCTCGCACGACCCGACCTTGAACGCCTGGTTCGGGTCGTCGGGCACGTAGCACTTGCCCGCCAGGAAGTTCGGCATCAGGCAGAGCAGGTCCTTGTCGGTGCGCATCTCGCGGTAAGCGCCCTCGGCGCACCCGGTGGCCGAGAGGTCCTTGCGCGCGGCGACCCGGAAGGCGGCTGAATCGCCGCACCCGACGATCTCGACCTTGGCGTCGTCACCGGAGCCGGAGACCGAGGCGCACTCGGCGTTCGCCGGGCCGTCGTCGTCGAGCACGTAGCGGAAGACGACGAACCCGATCCCGGCGATCAGCACCGCGATGATCGCCACCGCCCACAGCGGCAACATCTTGCGCACCGGTCGCCCGGCCGGTTCGACCTTGCCCTCCAGGAAGTCCAACGGCCGCTCGTCGGCCTCGGGCGTGGGCTGCTCGGCCGGGGTTTCCGGCCCTTCCGGCTTGCTCATGCGCTGCCTCTGCGGTGGGGGTGCTGGTGGCCCGTGGACGGTAACGGGCCAGCCCCGCCGGGGGTCGATCCGGTTACCGAACTGTGCCCGGCCCATGCCCGGTCGCCGGGTTTGCGACACTGGACAGGTGACCGACGGCCCGCTGATCGTGCAGTCAGACAAGACCCTGCTGTTGGAGATCGACCACCCCCTGGCGGGGGACGCGCGGACCGCCATCGCGCCCTTCGCGGAACTGGAGCGCGCGCCAGAGCACGTGCACACCTACCGGATCACCCCGCTCGCGCTGTGGAACGCGCGCGCGGCCGGGCACGACGCCGAGCAGGTGGTCGACGCGCTGTCGACCTACTCGCGCTACCCGGTACCGCAACCGCTGCTGATCGACGTGGTCGACACCATGGCCCGGTTCGGTCGGCTGACGCTGCACAACCACCCGGCGCACGGCCTGGTGATGACCTCCATCGACCGCGCGGTGCTGGAGGAGGTGCTGCGCAACAAGAAGATCATCCCGATGCTGGGCGCCCGGATCGACCCGGACAACGTGATCGTGCACCCGAGCGAGCGCGGCCGCCTCAAGCAGGTCCTGCTCAAGGTCGGCTGGCCAGCCGAGGACATGGCGGGCTACGTCGACGGCGAGGCGCACCCGATCACCCTGGTCGAGGACGGCTGGGAGCTGCGCGGCTACCAGCGGATGGCGGCCGAGTCGTTCTGGGCGGGCGGCTCCGGGGTGGTCGTGCTGCCCTGCGGCGCCGGGAAGACGCTGGTCGGCGCGGCGGCGATGGCGCTGGCGCAGGCGACGACGCTGATCCTGGTGACCAACACGGTCGCGGGCAGGCAGTGGAAGCGCGAGCTGATCGCGCGCACGTCGCTGACCGAGGAGGAGATCGGCGAGTACTCCGGCGAGCGCAAGGAGATCCGGCCGATCACCATCGCGACCTACCAGGTGATCACCCGCAAGTCCGGCGGCGAGTACCGGCACCTGGAGCTGTTCGACTCCCGCGACTGGGGCCTGGTGGTCTACGACGAGGTGCACCTGCTGCCCGCGCCGGTGTTCCGGATGACCGCCGACCTGCAGTCGCGGCGGCGGCTGGGGCTGACCGCGACGCTGGTGCGCGAGGACGGCCGGGAGGGCGACGTGTTCTCCCTGATCGGCCCGAAGCGCTACGACGTGCCGTGGCGCGACATCGAGCAGCAGGGCTGGATCGCGCCAGCCGAGTGCACCGAGGTCCGGGTGACGCTGACCGACAACGAGCGGCTGGAGTACGCCACGGCCGAGCCGGACACCCGGTACAAGCTGTGCTCGACGGCCCGGACCAAGATCCCGGTGGTCAAGTCGATCCTGGAGCGGCACCCGGACGAGCCGACGCTGGTGATCGGGGCCTACCTCGACCAGCTCGACGAGCTCGGCGAGGCGCTGAACGCGCCGGTGATCCAGGGCGCGACCAAGAACAAGGAGCGCGAGGAGCTGTTCGACGCGTTCCGCCGGGGCGAGCTGCGCACGCTGGTGGTGTCGAAGGTGGCGAACTTCTCCATCGACCTGCCGGAGGCCTCGGTCGCGGTGCAGGTGTCGGGCACGTTCGGGTCCCGGCAGGAGGAGGCCCAGCGGCTCGGTCGGCTGCTGCGGCCCAAGGGCGACGGCAGGCAGGCGCACTTCTACTCGGTGGTCGCGCGCGACACTTTGGACACCGAGTACGCCGCGCACCGGCAGCGGTTCCTGGCCGAGCAGGGCTACGCCTACCGGATCTGCGACGCCGACGACCTGCTCGGCCCTGCCCTGCCCAGCTGAGACTGCCTAGCTGAGGTCGGCGAGGACGCCGTCGGTGAAGGTGGGCCATGCCTGGATGGCCCACTCACCGAAGGGTCGGTCGGTGAGGGCGACGCAGGCGACGCCCGCGTCCGGGTCGACCCAGAGGAAGGTGCCGGACTGGCCGAAGTGGCCGAAGGTGCGCGGCGAGCTGCGCTGCCCGGTCCAGTGTGGACTCTTGCCGTCGCGGAGCTCGAAGCCGAGGCCCCAGTCGTTGGGCTTCTGCATGCCGTAGCCGGGCAGCACGCCGTTGAGGCCGGGGAAGGCGACGGTGGTGGCCTCGGCGAGGGTCTCTTTAGCGACGAGCGTCGGCGCTTGGAGCTCGGCGGCGAACTTGGTCAGGTCAGCGCAGGTGGACACGGCCCCGGATCCGGCGGGACCGGTCAGTGCGGAGTTGGCCATACCGAGCGGCTCGAAGACGGCCTCGGCTAGGTAGCGGTCGAACGGGATGCCGGTGGCCTCTTGCACTGCCTCGGCTAGGACGCCAAAGCCGGTGTTGGAGTAGATGCGGCGGGCACCGGGCTCGGCCTGCTGGGTGGTCGAGTCGAAGGCGAGGCCGGAGGTGTGCGCGATCAGGTGCCTTACGGTCGCCGGACCAGCGGGTTGGTCCCACTCAAGGGCGCCTTCTTCTACCGCGACCAGGACGGCGTAAGAGGTCAGCGGTTTGGTCACCGAGGCCAGCGGGAACTGGCGGTCTTGGTCGCCGACCGTCCCTAGTACCGCGTCCGCTGTCACCACCGCAGCGGCGGCGTTGTCCACCGGCCACTGCCGCACCACATCCAGGCTGAGCATGCTGTCAACCCTAAGGGGCGTGAGCTTCCCTCAGCGGGCCTACGGGTTGGTCTGCGACGATGCAGGTGTGTTCGCCGAGCAGACGCGTGTCTACGCCATTCCCATGAACACCCGATTCCGCGGCATCACCGTGCGGGAAGGGCTGTTGTTGCGCGGAGACGCGGGCTGGGGGGAGTTCTGCCCGTTCGCCGACTACACCGACACCGAGGCCGTGCCGTGGCTCAACAGCGCCCGGGAAGCGGCCGAACACGGCTGGCCAGAGCCGGTACGCGACCGGATCCCGGTGAACACCACGGTGCCGGTTGTGTCACCGGAACAAGCGCAAGAGATCGTCCGCGCGTCCGGTTGCACTACCGCGAAGGTCAAGGTCGCCGACCCGGGGTCGACGCTGGGCCAGGACGTCGAGCGGGTGGCCGCGGTGCGGGATGCCTTGGGGGCGTCCGGGCAGGTCCGGGTGGACGCGAACGGCGCGTGGGACGTAGATCGCGCTGTGGCGGCCATCACGGCACTGGATCGGGCGGCGGGCGGACTGGAATACGTCGAGCAGCCGTGCCGGACCATCGAGGAACTGGCGGCCGTACGCCGTCGGGTGAACGTCCGCATCGCGGCCGACGAGTCGATCCGGCGCGCGGAGGACCCGCTGCGGGTCGCCGTAGCGGGGGCGGCTGACATCGCGGTGCTCAAGGTCGCGCCGCTCGGCGGGGTCCGTCGAGCCCTCGCCGTGGCGGAGTCGGCAGGCCTACCTTGCGTGGTGTCCTCCGCCCTGGAAACCAGCGTAGGCATCGCGGCTGGCCTGGCCTTGGCTGGAGCACTCCCCACCCTCGACTACGCCTGCGGCCTGGGCACCCTGTCCCTCCTCACAACCGACGCCGTCTCCCGCCCTTTCCGCGCCGTCGACGGCTGGCTACCGGTCCCCCGCACCGCGCCAGCCCCCGACGCCCTCACCGAAGCCGACGACCGCACTCGCGACCGCTGGCTCTCCCGCCTAGGCCGCGTCACAGCCCTTAGCGGCCACCACACCCACCGCTAGGGGCGCTTGAGGCCTGCGGTGGCGGCGCCTCGGCTGAGGACTGTTTCGTCGGTGCGGGTAAGGGCCTCGGTCTTGCGGGTGGCGGCGACCTTGGTGTCGGAGGTTAGGTCGCGGAGGCGGATCGGGGGGCCTAGGTCTGTGAGGATCGGTAGGTACTCGGCGGTGTCGACTGTCCAGCCGGTGGGGGATTTGGTGAAGTGGAAGCGGGCTAGGACGCCTTCTTCGGTGTCGCCCTTGGGGGTTTCGTGGCGGGCGACCATGTTGCCCAAGCCGTAGGTGACCCACTTGTCGTTGATGCGCTCGAAGGGCTGCACGACGTGGGCGTGGTGGCCGATGATCAGGTCGATGGCCGGGTCGGCGAGCAGGGTTTTGGCGGTGCGTTGTTGGTCGGGGCTGGCATCGTGCTTGCCTTCGATGCCCCAGTGCAGGCTGGCGATGACCACCTCGGCGCCTGCCTCCCTCGCCGCGACCGCGGCAGCGCTAACTGCCTCTGGGGTGAGCATGTTCGCCATCCACGGTGACCCTGCCGGGCGGGAGGTGCCCTGGTTGAGGCCGAAGGTGAAGGACAGGAACCCGACCTTCACGCCCGCAACCTCGCGGATCAGGGGGCGGGCTGCCTCGGCGGCCGAGCGGGCCGAGCCGGTGTGGGTGATCTTGGCGGCGTCCAAGGCGTCGAGGGTGCTGGTGACGCCGGTAGGGCCCTGGTCGAGGGTGTGGTTGGACGCGGTGGAGCAGGTGTCGAACCCGGTAGCGACAAGAGCGGTGACGACCTCGGGGGGCGCGCTGAACTTGGGGTAGCCGCGGAAAGGGCCGCTGGCGGCCGCGATCGGTACCTCAAGGTGGCACAAGGCGACGTCGGCAGCTTCCACTGCGGGTTTGATGCCTTCGAGCAGAGGGGCGTAGTCGCGCGTTCCGCCGCCGTCCTCGGTGGCCTGCTCGGTGAGGGCGGGGTGGATGAGGACGTCGCCGCCCGCGATCAAGGTGAAGCCGGACTTGGCTTGCGTGGGTGGGGCGGCAGTTGACGGTGCCGTGGTGACCTGTGGGTCTTCGGGTACCTCACCGACGGTGGGGTTACCGCTGCACGCCGCCAAGAACAGGACACCTACGAGGGCGGGCAGCCGCCTCACGGGGCATCGAAGAGGGCGCTGACGGACTCACCGTTGTGGATCCGGCGCACCGCCTCGGCGAGCGCGGGCGCGACGGACAGGACGGTGAGCTTGTCGGACTGCTCGTGGATCGGGACCGTGTTGGTGCACACGATCTCCACCACCTCCGGCTGGTCGCCGATCCGCTTGAGCGCGCCCGCGGCGAACAGACCGTGCGTGCAGGCCACCCGCACCGAGCGCACGTCGTGCTCGCGCAGCCGGGCGAGCAGTTCGATCACGGTGCTGCCCTTGGCGATCTCGTCGTCGAGCACGATGACGTCGCGACCGTCGACGTCGCCGATCACCGAGGAGATGGCGACCCGGTCGTCGGCGAACCGCTGCTTGGCCCCGGCGGCGACCGGGACCCCGAGCAGCCGGGCGAAGCGGGCGGCTTCCTTGGCGTTGCCCAGGTCGGGCGAGACGACGGTGGTGTTGGACAGGTCGAGGTTGGTGAAGTGGCCCGCGAGCTCGCGCAGGGCGTGCAGGTGGTCGACGGGCACGCTGAAGAACCCGTGCACCTGCGGCGAGTGCAGCGTCATGGTCAGCACCCGGTCGGCTCCGGCGGCGACCATCAGGTCGGCGACCAACCGGCCGCCGATGGAGATCCGCGGCGCGTCCTTCTTGTCCGAGCGCGCGTACGCGTAGTGCGGCAGCACGACGGTGGTGCGCCCGGCCGACGCGCCCCGCGCGGCGTCGAGCATCAGCAGCAGCTCAACCAGGTTCTCCTGCACCGGCTGCACGAGCGGCTGGATGAGGAACACGTCGCGCTCGCGGCAGTTGGCCTGCAACTGCACCTCGAGGCAGTCGTTGGCGAAGCGCTGGACCCGCACCGGGTGCAGTGGTACCCCGAGGTGCTCGGAGATCTCCTTCGCCAGCGCCGGATGCGCACTCCCACCGAACAACGCGATGTCCCGCACACGCACTCCCGTTGACCAGGCCCGATCCGCAGCGGTCGCTGCGACCCAACCCTAGTGGCCCCCGGTCGCGCCTCCGATCAGGAGGGCGGCACCCTCAACGGCGCCCCCTTCGAACGAGTAGGACGACCACGAGCGCCACCAGAGCCACGACTACTGGCAAAGCGCGCTTAGCGACTGACTTGCCCGCGTACTCGAGCAAGTCGACCGGTTCCGCCTCCTCAACCCGAGGCGGCTCCGGTGTGGGTGGCTTGACCTGTTCCGGTTGTTGAGGTTCTGGCTCGGATCCGGCAGGTTCGGGGTCAGCGGAGTCGAGGTCAGCGGAGTCGGGCTCGGCCGGATCCTCGGCGAGTGGCTCCGCGGCTGGGGGTTCCACAGCGGGCGGCTCCGCGGCGGGGGCGAGTTTATCGGCCAGGCAGGTGGCGAAGGTGTCGAGGATCTTGCCGCCCACCTCGACTATCAGCCCCCTGCCGAACTGGGCCGGTTTGCCGGTGATCGCCAAGTCGGTGTGGACGGTGCCGGTGGTCGTGGCGCCGTCTTCGGCCAGGGTGACGGTCACCGTGGCGGCGGCGGTGCCGTTGCCCCTGGAGTCCTTGCCGGTGGCCTTGATCACGAGCTTGCCCGCTTGTTCGTCGCGGTCGAGGAAGCGGCCGTTCCCCTTGTAGAGCAAGGAGATGGGGCCGAGCTTGACCTTGACCGTCCCGGTGAAGCTGTCGCCGTCGACTTCGGTCAGGGTGGCGCCCGGCATGCACGGCGCCACCCGCTGCGGGTCGAGCAGGGCCGTCCAGACCACGGCTAGCGGGGCCGAGACGGTGAACTGGTGCTCCAACTGCACGGCATGACCTCCTAGACGCCCGCCGCGGCGGTTACGGCCCGCGAGGTGAGGACGCGGGCAAGGTGTTCGCGGTAGGCGGTGTCGGCGTTGCTGTCCTCGGTCGCGCTGGTGCCATCCGCGGCGTGTGCCGCAGCAGCCTTGATGGCCTCGACAGTGGCTGGTTGCCCAACCAGCGCCTCTTCAACCGCGCGAGCCCGCACGGGAACCGAGGACATGTTGGTCAGTCCGACCCTGGCCTCGGCGATCACCCCACCTTCGGTGCGCACGGCAGCGGCAACGGCAACGATTGACCATGCCTGGGCGACTCGGTTGAACTTCTCGTAGTGCGCGCCCCAGCCGGTGTGTTTCGGTACGCGTACCGCGACGAGAATCTCGTCCTGGCGCAGCGCGGTGGTGAAGTAGTCGACGAAGAAGTCGGATGCGGCGACTGTGCGTTCGCCTTCTAGCCCGTGCAGCACCAGTTCCGCCTCTAGGGCCAAGACTGGCGCGAGTAGGTCTCCTGCGGGGTCGGCGTGCGCGATGGCCCCGCCGAAGGTGCCGCGGTGGCGGACCTGCGGGTCGGCGACGGTGTCAGTGGCGACCTTGAGCAGCAGCGCGTGGTCGCGCACAGCGGGATCGCGCTGGACCTCGTAGTGCGTGGTGGTCGACCCGATGACCAGGGCGTCGCCGTCGTCGCGGATGCCGCGCAGCTCGGGGATCCGGCCGATGTCCACCAGGGTGGTGGGCGCGGCGAGCCGCATGCGCAGGACCGGGATCAGGCTCTGGCCGCCCGCGATGACCTTCGCGTCGTCGCCCGCGTCGGCGAGGGCGCGCACCGCCTCGTCCACTGTGGATGGAGCGGTGTAGTCGAACGCCGCTGGGATCACGCCGCACCTCCGCTGGTGTCGATCGAGCCGAGGCCGCCGCCCGCCTCGCCGCCGAGGCCGCCCGCGTCGGTGGGGCCGCCGTTGATCGCCGTCCACACGCGCATCGGCGTGCACGGCATCTGGATGTCGTTGACCCCGAAGTGGCGCACCGCGTCCACAACGGCGTTGACCACGGCTGGGGTGGAGGCGATGGTGCCCGCCTCGCCGACGCCCTTGACGCCAAGCTGGTTGGTGGTCGATGGCGTCTCGGTGCGATCTGTGTCGAAGTGCGGTAGGTCTACCGCAGACGGGACGAGGTAATCGGCCAGCGTGCCCGTCGTCAGAGTGCCGCTCTCATCATGAACGGCCTCTTCATAGAGGGCCTGCGCGAGACCTTGCGCAAGGCCACCGTGTACCTGGCCTTCCACAATGATCGGGTTCACCACTACGCCGACGTCGTCGACGCAGACGTACTTGCGGATCTTCACGAACCCGGTCTCGGTGTCGACATCTACCGCGCACAGGTGGGTGCCGTGCGGGAACGAGAAGTTCTCCGGGTCGAAGGTGGCTTCAGAGTCCAGCGATGGCTCTACCCCGTCTGGCAGGTCATGCGCGGCGAAGACCGCCAGGGCGACATCCGTGAGCCCGGTTGAGCGGTCGGTGCCCTTGACGGTGAACCTGCCGCCGGAGAACTCGAGGTCGCTTTCCGCGCACTCCATTGTGTGCGCGGCGATCCGGCGTGCCTTGCGGATGACCTTCTCCCCCGCTTTAAGCACCGCCATAGCGCCAACAGTGAGCGAGCGAGATCCGTAGGTGTCGAGTCCTCTTGGTGAGGTCTGGGTATCACCGTGCAGGACCTCGACATCCTCGAACGGCACGCCCAGCTGGTCGGCGACGATCTGGCTCCAAGCCGTCTCGTGGCCCTGCCCGTGCGCGGACGACCCGGTGACGACCTCGACCTTTCCGCTGGGCAGCATCCGGACGGCTGCATGCTCCCAACCACCCGCGCCATAGGACAGCGACCCGAGCACTCGCGAAGGGGCCAGCCCGCACATCTCGGTGAACGTCGAGGTGCCGATCCCCAACTGCACCACGTCGCCGCGTTCGCGGCGTTCCCGCTGCTCCGCGCGCAACGCGTCGTACCCGAACATCTCCTTGGCCTTGGCGGTGGCGGCCTCGTAGTTGCCCGTGTCGTACTCCAGGCCGCAGACGGTGGTGAACGGGAACTCGTCGTGCTTGATCCAGTTCTGCTCGCGCAGCTCGATCGGGTCTCGGCCGAGTTCGGCGGCCAACTCGTCCATCAACCGCTCGATGGCGTAGGTGGCTTCCGGCCTACCCGCGCCCCGGTAGGCGTCTGTGGGGGTCTTGTTGGTGAAGACGTTGGTACAGGCGAACCGGTACGCCGGGAACTTGTAGATGGCGTTGAACATGAACGCACCCAGGATCGGTACGCCAGGCGTGACCAACCGAAGATAAGCGCCCATGTCGGCGAGTAGGTCCACCTTGAGGCCGGTGACCGTACCGTCGCGGCGAGCGGCAAGGGTGAGCTTCTGGATCTGGTCGCGACCGTGGTGGGCCGATAGCAGCGACTCCGAACGGGACTCGGTCCACTTCACCGGCTTGCCGAGCCGGGTCGCGACCACGAGGGAGACAACCTCTTCTGGCGTGACCTGGAGCTTGCCGCCGAACCCGCCGCCGACGTCAGGGGCGATGACGCGCAGCTTGTGCTCGGGAATGCCGGTGGTCAGCGCCAGCATCAACCGCAAGATGTGCGGAATCTGCGTGGCAGACCAGACAGTGGTCTGTTCGCCGGTGGGGTCGACGAGCACCGAGCGCGGCTCCATGAACGCCGGGATGAGCCGCTGTTGGCGATAGGTGCGCTCGATGAGCACTTCCGCTTCGGCGATGGCCTGTTCGACATCGCTGCCGGTGCCCGCCTCCGCGGAGTCGAACACCCAATGCGCCGACTTGTTGGTGCCCAAGTCCGCGTGGACGAGATCAGCGCCGTCGGCGACCGCGGCCGTCATGTCGAGCACGACCGGAAGGTCCTCGTACTCGACTTCAATTGCCTCTAGGGCGTCGTGCGCTTCAGCGTTGCCTCGGGCTACTACGACAGCCACTGCCTCGCCAGCGAAGTTGACCTGGTCTACAGCTAGCGACGGCGCGGCAGGGGCTTTCTGGTCTGGAGTGATCGGCCACGCGCAGGGAAGACTGCCTTGAGCCTCCGCGAGATCGCGTCCCGTGAAGATCGCGATGACGCCAGGTTTGCGCCGGGCATCCTCCACGTCGATAGAGGTGATTTTGGCGTGCGCGACCGGGCTGCGCAGGAAGGCGAGGTGAAGCAGCCCGGGGACGGTGAGGTTGTCTGTCCAACGGGTACGACCGGTGATCAGCCGCGCGTCTTCCTTGCGCAGCCTTGCCTTGCCGACCTCGGGTTCTATGGTCGCGGTCATCACTGGCCCCCAACCGGCTGCTGAGATCCGGGCTTGAGCTTCTGCGCCGCGTCTTGCACTGCCCGCACGATGTTCTGGTAGCCGGTGCAGCGGCAGAGGTTGCCCTCCAAGCCGTGCCGGACGGTGTCCTCGTCCGGATCGGGGTGGTCGGCGAGGAGGTCGATCGACTGCATGATCATCCCCGGCGTGCAGAAGCCGCACTGCAGGGCGTGGTTGTCGTGGAAGGCCTGCTGGACCGGGTGCAGCTCGCCGTCGCGGGCGAGGCCCTCGATGGTGGTGACCTCGGCGCCGTCGACCTGCACGGCGAGCACCGAGCACGACTTCACGCTCTGCCCGTTCAGGTGCACCGTGCACGAGCCGCAGTTGCTCGTGTCGCAGCCGACGACGGTCCCGGTCTTGCCGATGGTCTCGCGCAGGTAGTGGACCAGCAGCTTTCGCGGTTCCACCTCATCGGTGTAGGTGGTCCCGTCGACGGTGACGGTGATGCGCATCCTGCCTCCCAGCGGTGGCGTGGTGGTCAGCCCGGGTGAGCCCGCGGTGCGTGATCGGGCTCACAAACCAGCCTGCCCCGGTTCGCCCGTCCGGACAAGCCCGATCAGCCAGCCTGTGGACAACTCTGTGGACACCTCGTCCCGACCAGGGAGGTATCCGCAGGTCAGCGTGACCATAGCCGCGTCAAGCGGACTACCCGTGGATACGTCCGGACAGGACTGACAGGCGCTGCCCGCCGCCGCCCCAGCGGGTCGCGATGATCTCCGCCGCGATCGACACGGCGGTCTCCTCCGGGGTCCTGGCGCCCAGGTCGAGGCCGATCGGCGAGGCCAGCGCGGCCAGTTCCCCCTCGGTCAGGCCGTCCTCGCGGAGGCGGGCCAGCCGGTCGGCGTGGGTGCGCCGGGAGCCCATGGCCCCCACGTAACCGAGCTCGGCGCGCAGGGCGACCCGCAGGACCGGGACGTCGAACTTCGGGTCGTGGGTGAGCACCGTGACCACGGTGCGCTCGTCGACCCGCCCCTCGGCGAGCTGCCGCTCCAGGTAGCGGTGGGGCCAGTCGACGACGACCTCGTGCGCGCTGGGGAACCGGCTGGTGGTCGCGAAGACCGGTCGGGCGTCGCAGACCGTGACCCGGTAGCCGAGGTAGGCACCCATCCTGGCCATAGCGGCGGCGAAGTCGATCGCGCCGAACACCAGCATCCTGGGCGGTGGTTCGAAGGAGTTCACGAACACCGACATGCCCTCACCACGCCGCTCCCCGTCCGGGCCGTACCCGAGCATGGCGGTGCGGCCCGCAGCGAGCAGGCCGCGGGCGTCATCGACGATGGCCGCGTCGACCCGGTCGGATCCAGCGCTACCGGTATGCCGGTCAGTCCAGACCAAGATCCGCCTACCCAGCCTCTTGGGGTCGCTATGGGTGACGACAGTGGCAACGGCGACAGGTACCTCTGCCTGGACGGACTCGGCGAGCTGTTCGAACTCGGGGAAGGTGTCGGCGGCGATGCGTTCTACGTAGATATCGATGATCCCGCCGCAGGTCAGACCCACTGCGAAAGCGTCGTCATCGCTGATGCCGTAGCGCTGGAGGACAGGGTGGCCAGTGTCGAGAACGTCCTTGCCGAGTTCGTAGACGGCCCCCTCCACGCATCCTCCGGAGACACTGCCGGTGACGGTGCCATCGGGGGCGACAACCATCGCCGCGCCGGGAGACCTCGGCGCGGAAGAGAAGGTGGCGACGACGGTGCCTAGCGCTACCGGCTCACCCGACTGGTAGCGGCGTAGGACCTCGTCGAGCACGTCACGCACGGCGAACCTCCCGGAGCAGGAGATCGAGTGTGGCCACGCTGTGGCCCGCGAGCAACCTGTCGATGTGCGGTAGCGCTACCGCGATGCCGGACTGCACGGGCTGGTAGACCGGTGACCCTGCGTGTGGGTTGACCCAGAACACCCGGTACGCGAGGCGGCTCAACCTGGCCATCTGCGCGGCGAGCAGAGAGGGGTCGCCGCGTTCCCACCCGTCGGAGAACAGCACGACCACGGCCTGCCTCGCGACGCCCCGTTGACCCCACCTGTCCAGGAACGCCCGGAGGGTCTCACCAAGCCGGGTACCGCCAGCGAAGTCGGGCACGGCACGAGCGGCACCGGTAAGAGCCTGTTCGGGGTCGCGCTGGCGTAGTTGGCGGGTGAGTCTCGTCAGGCGGGTCCCGAGGGTGAAGACCTCGGTGGGCGCACGGCGGGCCATGGCGTGGGCGAACCGCAGCAGCGCATCGGCGTAAGGCGTCATCGAGCCGGACACGTCGACCAGCAGGACCACGCGACGGGGTTTGCTGGCGCGGCGCTTGCGGGCGATGCGCATCGGCTCGCCGCCGGTCGCCCGCATCATCCGCAAGGTGCGGCGCTCGTCGACCCGCCCCCGCCGGTTGGGTCGCCATCGCACCGCAGGTCGCTGGGGTGGTTCGGGGCGAAGAAGGTCGATCATCTCCCGTAGGTGAGCCCGCTCTGCCGCCGTGAGGTCGGAAATGTCCCGATGACGCAAGACCTCGGCTGAGCTGGCCAGCGGGTCTATTTGCACAGCGCTCTCACCATCGGCAGAACTACCTGCGACCAGGGCGGCGATGTGCCCTCGCTTGGGTCGGGGGTCTCGGGTAGGTCTGATAGCGCGTGGGGTGTCTCCGGTGAACCAAGCGTGGAAGGCGCTGTCATAGCGCGGCAGGTCGTCCGGCTCCGAGCACAAGGTGAGCCTGCCTGCCCAGTAGACCTGGGTGACGTCGGCAAGGTCTAGCAGATCCACTGCTGCCAGGTAGCCCCTTACGCGCTCAGGACCGCAGGCCACGCCAGCGGCTCGCAAAGCCACAGCGAACCCAACGAGGCCGGGGAGCGGGTCGATCTGACTCACCCCCGCAGTGTGCCCCAGGTCACCCACCTGCTGCTCACGCCACGTCCGCGGCCAACTCCGCCAACACGGCCTTGCAGTCCGTAAGGACCTTCTTGCCGCGCTTGGTCGTGCGGTAGCGGCGGACCCGCCTGCCATCGACGACCTCGATACGCGACTTGAGCAGCCCGGCCTCCTGCAGCCGGTGCAGCAGCGGGTACAGCATGCCCGGCGACACCCGGTGCCCCCTGAGCGCCAACTCCTCGGTCAGCCAGGCACCGTGAACCTCCTCGTTGGCCGCGTAGCGCAGCACCCGCAACCGCAGGGCACCGTTGGCGAACTCCCGGACCACATCCATCGCTCTACGATATCGCATCACGATATCGAGTGGGATATCCGGGGAAAACTCCAGTACACACCGGTCAACAGCGCTAAATATCGCGAACCGATATCTGATCGCGATAAGAAAAACGTTGTGGCACAAGGGTGTGAACCGCGACACGTCGGTAATAGATCGACGAGACAGGTCGATGTCATGACCGGTAACGTGCTCTGGTCGTGGGCGCCGAAACGCCCACGACCAGGGACAACCGCCCCTGGAAGCCACACCGAAAAGGTGAGAAATGCGTTCGCCGCGATGACGATGGTCCACCCCCCGGCTCCTCTGCTCACCGCCCTCGACCCCCTCGCCGACGCCGCGGCGCTCGGGCTCGCCGTGTTCCGCGCGGGCCCCGAGAGCGCACCGCGCACCCTGATCGACGTGCTGAACGCGACCGCGGCGGGCAACCCCGACGCGGACGCCATCGACGACGGCACCACCGTGCTCAGCTACCGCGCCCTGCTCACCGAGGTCGGTGCCCTGGCCGCGCGGCTGGCCGACGCGGGTGTCGGCCGCGGCGACCGGGTCGGTGTCCGCGCCCCGTCCGGCACCGCCGACCTGTACATCAACATCCTCGCCACGCTGGCCGCGGGCGCCGCGTACGTGCCGGTCGACTTCGACGACCCGGCCGAGCGCGCCGAGCTGGTCTTCGGTGAGGCAAACGCTTGCGTGGTCCTCGGCGAGCACCGTTCCATCACCGTCCTGGCCACCCCGCGCGGCCTCCCCGGCGCACCTACGCCCGAAGACGACGCGTGGATCATCTTCACCTCGGGCTCCACCGGTAAGCCCAAGGGCGTCGCGGTGAGCCACCGCAGCGCTGCCGCGTTCGTAGACGCTGAGGCGGACCTGTTCCTCGCGGACGAGCCCATCAACGCTGACGACCGCGTCCTGGCAGGCCTATCTGTCGCTTTCGACGCCTCTTGCGAAGAGATGTGGCTGGCCTGGCGCAACGGGGCGTGCCTCGTAACTGCGCCGCGCGCTCTTGTGCGTACCGGCGTCGACCTGGGTCCGTGGCTGGTCGAGAAGGCCATCACCGTGGTGTCGACCGTGCCGACGTTGGCCGCGCTGTGGCCCGCCGACGCCCTCGACGACGTCCGGCTGCTGATTTTCGGTGGCGAGGCTTGCCCGCCTGAGCTGGCTGAGCGGCTCGCGATCGAAGGCCGCGAGGTGTGGAACACCTACGGCCCCACCGAGGCGACTGTGGTGGCTTGTGGCGCCCGCATGACGGGTGTGGGGCCGGTGCGCATCGGCCTGCCCCTCGACGGCTGGGAGTTGGCCGTCGTCGACGAGGCGGGCGACCTGGTGCCGATGGGTGCCATCGGCCAGCTCGTCATCGGTGGCGCGGGCCTGGCCCGCTACCTGGACCCGGTGAAGGACGCCGAGAAGTTCGCGCCGCTGCCCGCGCTGTCGTGGGACCGCGCGTACCGCAGCGGCGACATGGTCAAGGCCGAACCGGAAGGGCTGCTGTTCCTCGGCCGGGCCGATGAGCAGATCAAGCTCGGCGGTAGGCGCATCGAGCTCGGCGAGGTGGACGCCGCTCTGCAGGGCCTGCCGAACGTCGCAGGCGCTGCCGCCGCTGTTCGCACCACCTCGGCGGGCAACCAGCTCCTTGTCGGCTACGTCGTCGCGACTGAAGGCTTCGACGCCGACGCCGCTGTCGAGCGACTGCGGACAGAGCTGCCCGCGGCGCTGGTCCCGCTGATCGCCAAGGTCGACACGCTGCCGACGCGCACTTCCGGCAAGGTCGACCGCAACGCCCTGCCGTGGCCGCTGGACCTCGACACCTCCGAGGTCGACACGGCAGCGCTGACCGACACGCAGCGCTGGCTGGCCGGGCTCTGGCGCGACCTGCTCGGGGTCGCGGTGAGCAGCCCGAAGGCTGACTTCTTCGCGAACGGCGGCGGCAGCCTGTCCGCGGCCCAGCTGGTCTCGAAGATCCGCGAGCAGTACGCGAGCATCGCGGTCGCCGACCTCTACCAGCACCCCACGCTGGGCAAGCTCGCCGACCACATCGATGCCGCTGCGGCCAGCACCCAGATCGACCGGGTAGTCATGCCGACGCCGCGCAGCGCCCAGGTCATCCAGACCCTGTTGACCCTGCCGATGCTGACGATCGTCGGCGCCAGGTGGGTTGTCGCGCTGGCCGCGGTGAACAACATCTTGGGCTTCTCGTGGGCGCCCCACGTGTCGTGGTGGCTTGTCCTCGCGGGCTGGTTCGTCTTCCTGAGCCCGTGGGGCCGCATGACCCTCGCGGCCGGTAGTGCACGACTGCTGCTGCGGGGCGTGAAGCCGGGCTCCTACCCGCGTGGTGGCAGCGTCCACCTGCGGTTGTGGGCAGCCGAGCGGATCGTGGACCTCACCGGCGCCGCTGGGCTCCAAGGCGCGCCGTGGATGACCCACTACGCGCGTGCACTCGGCGCGCGGATCGGTGACGAGGTCGACCTGCACTCCCTGCCGCCGGTCACCGGCATGCTGCGTCTCGGCCGCGGTGCGGCTATCGAGCCCGAGGTAGACCTATCTGGCCACTGGCTGGACGGGGACGTGCTGCACATCGGCCAGGTGCGGGTGGATGCCCACGCCACGGTCGGCGCGCGCAGCACGCTGTTCCCGGGTTCGCGGGTCGGTAAGCGTGCCGAGGTCGCTGCGGGCTCTGGCGTGCTTGGCGCTGTTCCCGCTGGTCAGCGTTGGTCAGGGTCACCGGCCACCCGCACCGGCAAGGCAGGTGCGACCGGCTCTCGCCCCGCGCGCCGTCGCCGCTGGGTGGCGATCTACGCGATGACGTCGTTCGTGCTGAGTGTGCTGCCGATCGCGGCAGCCGTACCGGCGCTGCTCGTGCTGTCGGCGTTCCTCGACGGGACGACGACGCTCGGTGAGGCGACTGTCCAGGCGATGGTGGCCGTACCTGCTGTGACGCTGACGTGGATGGCCGCTTATGCGCTGCTCATCCTGGTCTTGGTGCGCTTGCTGTCCATCCGTCTGCGGGCAGGCAAGCACGCCGTGCACAGCCGTGTCGCGTGGCAGGCTTGGGCTACCGAGCGGCTGATGGAGATGGCTCGCTCTGGGCTGTTCCCCATGTACGCGAGTCTGCTCACCCCGGTCTGGCTGCGCGCGCTTGGCATGAAGGTCGGCAAGCGGGTCGAGGCCTCGACGGTCTTGGCGCTGCCGAGCATGACCACCGTTGGCGACGGGGCCTTCCTCGCCGACGACACGATGATCGGCTCTTACGAGCTCGGCGGTGGTTGGCTGCGTATCGGCGAGGCGAGCATCGGTAAGCGTGCCTTCCTGGGCAACTCCGGCATGACCGCTCCAGGTCGGGCCGTTCCCAAGCGTGGCCTGGTCGGCGTGCTGTCTTCGACGCCGAAGAAGGCCAAGGCAGGCTCGTCCTACCTCGGCATGCCACCGATGAAGCTGCCGCGCACCGTTGAGGATGCCGACGAGAGCAAGACCTTCAACCCGCCCCGGCGGCTTGTGGTCGCTCGCGCGCTGGTTGAGGTGTGCCGCGTAGTGCCGGTCATGGCTTCGACCGCTCTGCTGTTCCTCGTCGCGGCAGGTCTGACTTACGCCGGTTTCTGGCTGGGCCTCGCGGTCGCTGGTCTTCTGCTGTTCGGCGCCGGTGTTGTCGCCTGTGTGGTGGCCATCGCGGCGAAGTGGGCGCTGGTGGGTCGCTTCGGCACCGTGGACCGTCCGCTGTGGAGTTCGTTCGTCTGGCGCAACGAGTTGGCGGACACCTTCGTCGAGATGCTCGCCGTGCCGTGGACCGCGACCTGGACGAACGGCACGCCGCTGCTGTCGGTGTGGCTGCGCGGCCTGGGTGCCCGGATCGGCAAGGGCGCGTGGGTGGAGACCTACTGGCTGCCGGAGTCCGACCTGGTCCGCGTCGGCGACGGCGCCACGGTCAACCGCGGCTGCGTGCTGCAGACCCACCTGTTCCACGACCGCGTCATGAGCATGGCGCCGGTGACCGTCGGCGACGGCGGCACGCTCGGCCCGCACGGGATCGTGCTGCCCGGCGCGTCGATCGGCGAACGGGCGACGGTGGGCCCGGCGTCGCTGGTCATGCGGGGTGAATCGGTACCGGACGGCAGCCGCTGGCTGGGCAACCCGATCGCCGCGTGGCCGGGCAACCGCTGACCCCGGCCCCGGTCGTCATGTTGAATGTGGGTATGAGCGCCAAGGCTGACCCGGCTCGCGCCGGGCAGCCCGGCGCGAGCACGTCACTGGACCCCTACCTGCCCAACCACGGCAACGGTGGCTACCAGGTCTCGCACTACGACCTGGAGCTGACCTATCGCGTCGGGCCGGGCAGGCTCGACGGTCGCGCCCGGATCACCGCGGTGGCCACGCAAGCTCTGTCGAGGTTCAGCCTGGACTTCGCGGGGTTGCGCAGCAGCAAGGTCACCATCAACGGCAAGCCCGTCCGGCACGCGCAGCGCGGTAAGAAGCTGCACATCACCCCGAACAGGGCTCTACCAGACGGAACCAGGTTCACCGTCGAGATCCGGTACGTAGGCTCACCGGCGCCGATTCCCAGTCACTGGGGCGAAATCGGGTGGGACTACCTCGACGACGGCGTGATCGTCGCGAGCCAGCCGGTAGGCGCGCCTTCGTGGTTTCCGTGCAACGACCATCCCAGCGATAAGGCGACCTACGGGATCTCGGTAGCAGTCGCCTCTTCGTACCAGGTGGTGGCTACCGGGGTCTTAGAGTCCAAGCAGTCCTCGGCCAGCATGACCACATGGGAGTTCCGGCTCTCCCAGCCGACACCGACCTACCTCGTCAGCGTCCAAATCGGACGGTACACCGAGTCGTCGTTCGCGACCGTGCCGATGATGCACGCCGCGGTGCCCGCCCGGCTCGCCGCGCCGTTCGAGCACGACTTCGGCCGCCAGCCCAGGATGCTGGTCGAGTTCGAGCGGATGTTCGGCCCGTACCCGTTCGAGCAGTACGGGGTGGTCGTGGTCGACGCCGAACTGGACGCGCCGATCGAGGCGCAGTCGCTGTCGGTCTTCGGCAGCAACCACGTCGACGGTGTGCGCGGCAGCGAGCGGTTGGTCGCGCACGAGTTGGCGCACCAATGGTTCGGCAACAGCCTCACAGTGGCGCAGTGGCGACACATCTGGCTCAACGAGGGTTTCGCGAACTACGCGGAATGGTTGTGGTCAGAGGTGTCCGGCGGCGAGCCTGCCGAGTTCCACGCACGACGCGCGTGGCGCCAACTGTCTGAGCTACCGCAGGACCTACGCATCGCCGACCCGGGTACCCGTCACCTCTTCGACGACCGCGTCTACCTACGCGGTGCCGTCACCCTGCACGCCCTTCGCCTGCGTCTAGGCGACGAGCAGTTCTTCGCACTGCTGAGGGTGTGGACCTCGGCGCACCGGCACAGCACGGTCACGACCGACGAGTTCACCACATTGGCGCAACGGCACACCCCGTGGCCGTTGACCGAACTGTTCGCGGGCTGGCTGCTCTCCCCCATCCTGCCCGCGTTTCCACGCCGAACGCCTGGCGCGGACCGGGAGTAGTGTTACTGATCCGCGCCAGGTGTGCCTTTCGCGGCCGCGCGGCTAATGAGGCCGGGCGCGAAAGGCACCGGTGACGGCGTTCGGGAAAACCGGAGGGGCCCTGTCGGGCCGCACTCGGGATGAGCGCACCACGGCGCCGCCACGCGCCAACACCCACCCGGACCACCCACCGCGAACGGTGACCTCCGGCTTGGTTTCCCACCACCATGATGCACCCCGAAACCCGCTCTGACGAGCGATTTTCCGCGCCGGCAGCCCGTGACCTAGCGTGATCAGCCCGCGAGGAGCGCGTCCAACCCGGCGGCCACGACCCGATCGACGTCCTCGCGGTACTTCAGAACCGCGCCCAACGTCAGCGCGGCCGTAGACACATCGACCGTGTCGCGTCCCAGTGCGATAAGAGCGGCTGCCCAGTCAATCGTCTCCGCCACCCCCGGCGGCTTCAACAGCTCCATCTCACGCAACCGTCGCACGGCAGTAACAACCTGCGTCGCCAACCGCTCTCCCAAGCCCGGCAACCGCTTCCGCAGAATGGCGAGTTCGCGATCCAGCGAGGGGTGATCTAGCCAGTGGTAGAGACATCGGCGCTTAAGAGCGTCGTGCACCTCTCGCGTCCGGTTCGACGTAAGCACCACTAGCGGCGGAGATGCGGCGCGGATCTCGCCGAGCTCCGGCACGGTCACGGCGCTCTCGCTCAAGACCTCCAGCAGGAACGCCTCGAACTCGTCGTCCGCCCGGTCGATCTCGTCGACCAGCAACACGCAAGGCGACTCCAGCGCCCGCAGCAGCGGCCGGGCAAGTAGGAACTTCCGGGTGTAGAGCGACTCGACCGACGTACCTGCTCTTAGCTCAAGAAGCTGCCGGGGGAAGTCCCACTCGTAGAGCGCTTGCGTGGCATCGATGCCCTCGTAGCACTGAAGCCGCACAAGCTCGACGTCCAACGCTGAGGCCAGTGCCGTCGCGAGGGCTGTCTTACCCGTGCCGGGCTCCCCTTCGCAGAACAGCGGACGCCCCATCGCCACGGCGAGGTAGGCGGCCGTGGCAAGACCCTCGTCGGCCAGGTACCCGACCCGGTCGAGCGCGCTGGCCATCTCCGCCGGAGTCCGGACCCGCATGCGGGTCACCCTAGCCCCGCCCCGGACCCGACCCCTAGTCCGGAACCCGGGCTCTCCCCGATGGCGGGACGCCGCTGACCAGCCACTCTTGAGTCATGACGAACGACATGTACACGAAGGTCAACGAGCACACCCGCAAGTTCCGCCGCAGCCGCTCCGACCGGATGGTGGCGGGCGTCTGCGGCGGCATCGCCCGGGCGATGGGGGTCGAGGCGCCGATCGTGCGCATCGGCCTGGTCGCCGCGACGCTGCTGGGCTTCGGCACCGGCGCGGTCATCTACCTGGCCTGCTGGATCCTGCTCCCCGAGGAGGACTGAGCGGTTAGGGTCGGTGGGTGGCCGACCAGCGGACCGGGACCGCCCGGGTCTTCGTCCTGATCACCTCGGCC
This sequence comes from Actinokineospora diospyrosa, assembly GCF_024171925.1. Lineage (GTDB taxonomy): Bacteria > Actinomycetota > Actinomycetes > Mycobacteriales > Pseudonocardiaceae > Actinokineospora > Actinokineospora diospyrosa. Next base: position 311,142 of record NZ_JAMTCO010000010.1, read on the forward strand.
GCGGTGTTCGCCGCCGGTGGGGTGCTCTGCTTCCTCGTCCTGCTGTTCGGCCCCGCGGTCCGCGACGGTCACCCCGTCGCCGGGGCCGTCGCGTACACGGTCCTCAGCCTCGCCACCGCGGCCACCGCGGTGGCGATCGCCGTTAGGGCCATCAGCGCCCGCCAGGTCGTCCTGGGCGGCTGCGCGGCCCTGCTGGTGGGAACGCTGGTGGCCGCGGGAGCGATGGTGTGGTTGATGACCGGGTGAGTGACAAAAACGTGCCACGTCACAAACCGGCCAAGGCTTGTTTGTATCCCGCGGGCCCGCCGTGACTCTTTACCGGTGTCTGAGTAGAACTACTCGCCCACGGAGCCACCATGAGCCAGCACACCACCACGCGGGGCACCCCGTGGCCGCTGGCGGCGCCCGGGGCGGGCACGGCGGCGGTCCTGGCGGTCACCAGCCCGCACGCCGGGTTCGACCAGCGGGAACACGGTCACGCGGGCGCGCTCGGTCACACCGACCGGGCGCGGGCGTGACCACGGCGGCCCCCGGTGGCCGGACGGGTGCAGGGGACCTGTCCGGCCACCGGGTCGCCCGTGCGGGCCGCAGCGGAGGGGGAGCACGTCGTGGCGCTGGTGCAGCTGTCCGCTCAGGACGCGGAGCGGCCAACCGAGTTGCACCGGGGGGATACCGTCGAGTTGCGACTCCCGGAGTCCGCGACCACCGGCTTCCGGTGGCGCTGGTGGCTCCCGGAAGCACTGCGCATGATCGCCGACGAGCACATCCCGGCGACGGTCGGCGCGGGTGCGCCGGGCTCCGCTGGCGAGCGGCGGCTCGCCTTCGACGTGACCACGTCGGGGCAGCACGAACTCCGGGCCGAACTGGCCAGACCGTGGGAAGGGCAAGCGCGACAGGCCTTGACGTTCGTCCTGCACGCGCGTTAGTGACACTGGTGGAGTACACCTTCACCCGAACGAGTGAGTCAGGATGGGCCGGGACGCACAGACCTGCCATCGGACGATGTAGCCAGTGCCACGACGGTGCACGACCCCGGCAGACGGAGAATGGGGTGGGAGCGGTGACCGAGCTCCACGCGACGAGGACGAACCCGCCGTGGGAGGGCCTGGAGGGTACCGAGCGGCACGCCGCGTGCGTGATCGCCGCTCGCGAGGGCCGCAAGGGGGCGCTCGACGTCCTGGTGGCCGAACTGACCCCGTTGGTGTGGCACATCGCCAGAGGCGCCGGGCTGGACCGCTCGGCGGCCGAGGACGTCGCCCAGACCGTGTGGCTGGCGCTGCTGCGCCACGTCGACTCGATCGCCGAGCCGAGGGCGGTGGTCGGGTGGCTGATCACCACCACCCGGCGCGAGGCCAAGCGCACCAGGCAGCGCTCGGCCACCCAGTTCGAACTGCCCCCGGAGGTGGCCGAGCACGTTCCGAGCACCGAGCCGCAGCCGGAGGCCGAGGCGTTGCGCACCGAGCGCGACCACACCCTGTGGTCGGCGTTCCACCGGCTCGACCAGCGCTGCCAGGAGCTGCTCCGGCTCACCGTGCTGGCCGGTCGCGCGGAGTACAAGGTCGTTGCCGAGGTGCTGCGGATGCCGCACGGCAGCATCGGACCGACGCGGGGTCGTTGCCTCAACGCACTGCGCGCGCTGTACGACAATGGGGATGGTGGCAGATGAGGACCATGGACGACTACGAGATGGACCCCGCCGAGCAGGAGTACTGGCTGGCCCAGGTCGCCAGGCTGGTCGACGAGCTCGACCCGGTCCCATCGGGTCTGGTCGAGCGGGCCCAGTTCGCCATCGACCTCGAGGACATCGACGCCGAGGTGGAGCTGGAGGCCGCGCGGTGGGCCGACCAGCGCCCGCTGGCCGGTGTCCGCGGCGGCGCGCCGGGGACGATCACCTTCTTCGTCGGCGACCTGACCGTCATGGTCAACGTGACCAGGACCGGCGAGAAGCAGCGCATCGACGGGTGGCTGGTGCCCGCGGGTGAGCACGGGGTGGAGGTCCGCGTGGCCGACCACGGCTCGACCGCGACCACGGCCGACGAGGGTGGTCGGTTCGTGCTCACGGAGGTGCCGCGGGGCACCACGCAGATCCTGGTGCGGATGAACGGTGGCAAGCCGCGCACCGTCGTCACCCCTACCGTCGAGCTCTAACGGCCTCTTAGGCAAGCCTGCTCAGGGCAGCAGGCAGGTCCGTCGAGCTCACTACGCCGACCCACTGGGTCGCCCGAGTGAGCGCTACGTAGAGGTCGTTGAGTCCGCGCTCGGACTCGTCGACGATGGCAGCAGGTTCAACAACGAGCACGCCATCGAACTCCAAGCCTTTGGACTGCCGGACAGTCAGCACAACGACCCGGCTCTCCAGTTCGAGTCGCTCTCCCACTGCCGCGTCGGGCATCCGCGCGAGCACTGTCTGACCTACCTCTTCGACCAGCGCCGCAGGCACGAGTACCGCCACTGTTCCGGGGTGGTCCTCAGCGGCCAAGTCCGCCACAGTGCCAGGCAGGTCGGTGTGGGCCACTCGCCGCGACCACGGCTCGACGCCGGTTTCCCGTACCGAGCTGGGTGGGACCAACCCCGTCTTCAGCGCGGCAAGTACATCAGAGGCGACGGCCATAATCTCCGCAGGAGTGCGGTAATTGACCGAAAGTTCCGTGAGGCGCCAGCGGTCTTCGACATACGGGGCCAAGATGCCCGCCCAGGTGTCGGTACCGGCTAGATCCCCGGTCTGGGCAACGTCGCCGACGAGCGTCATCGACCTTGTAGGGCAACGGCGCATCAGGACCCGCCAGGCCATAGCGGACAGCTCTTGTGCCTCGTCCACGATGACGTGTCCGAACGTCCAGGACCGGTCCGCCGCAGCACGCTCAGCGGCGGTGCGGTGGTCTTCGTCGTCGTATCGCTCGGCGAGGCGGCTCGCGTCGATGAGGTCGTAGGCGGTGAGGATGTCCGGGTCGGCGTCGTCTTCCATCTGGAGGATGTCCAAGACGCCTTGCGCGTAGTCCTGCTCGTCGCGGCGACGGCGCTCGGCGGCGGCGCGCTCGGCCCGGTCGTCCACACCGAGCCATTCGGCGGCCTCGTCGAGCAGCGGGGCGTCCGCGGCGGTCCAACCGAGCCGGGGCGACCTCAACAGCAGCGCCCGGTCTTCCTCGCTGAGGTCAGGTAGGGCCGTCTCAAGCCGTTCGGCGGACGCGTAGAGGTCTGTGAGCAGTTGCTGCGGCGTCAGTTGCGGCCATAGAGCCTCAATCGCGTCCTGCACGGCGTCATCGGCCGCCAACTCGCGACGGATGTCGGCCATGTCCCCCTCGTCGAGGAACTCGGCGCCGAGTCGGTTGGCCTCTTGTCTGGTCAACGCCGCGACGATGGCCTCGGCGAACAGCGGGCGGGCCTCGTTGTGCGGGCGGCGGGTGCGTCTGGCCCGGCTTCTTGCCGCAGTGATGGTGGCCTGGTCGAGCACCATCTCTTCCCGTTCGACGATGAGGACCATGGGGTCCTCAGGCACCTCTTGCCTGTCCGCCACCGCGCGGCGCACGGCCTCCACCATCTCTATGCGGCCCTTGATCTCCGCTGCCCGGGCTGGTTCGGGACGGTGCCCGCGAACACCGGGATAGAGGTCGCCAACGGTCTGAAGGAGCACGCCGGTCTCACCGAGGGACGGTAGGACCTGCCCGATGTACTTGAGGAATGTCGCGTTAGGACCAACGATCAGCACACCGCGGCGGGACAACTGCTGGCGGTAGGTATAGAGCAGATACGCGGCACGGTGGAGCGCCACCGCCGTCTTACCGGTGCCCGGGCCGCCTTGTACGACGAGAACACCGTTGAGTCCCGAACGGATGATCTCGTCCTGCTCGGCCTGGATGGTCTCGACGATGTCGGACATGCGGCCGGTCCTGGTGGCGTTCAGTGCCGAGAGCAGTGCGGCCTCGCCGACCACGCCCGCGGCGGCGCCGTCCTGGCCGTCGACGAGGTCGAGCACCTCGTCGTCGATGCCGGTGACCTTGCGCCGGGACGTGCGGATGTGGCGGCGCCTGCGCACCCCGTCCGGGGAGGCGGCGGTGGCCAGGTAGAACGGCCTGCTCGCCGGCGCGCGCCAATCCATCAGCAGCGGTTCGTAGTCGCCTTCGGAGTCGAACAACCCAATGCGGCCGACATAGCTGCGGGCCCCATCAGCGAAATCGAGCCTGCCGAAGCACAATCCGTTCTCGGCGGCACCGTATTGCGCCAACTGCTCGCTGTAATGCGAGGTCGCCGCGTCCCGCTGGGTCATCGCCTGCGGGTTGCTGCTGGTCTCCCGCAGGGTCCTGGCCAGGCGGGAGTCGGTGTCGGCCCGCAACCGGTCGAGGTGCGCGTAGAGCATGCTGACGTAGTCCTGCTCCACGTCGAGCTCGGTTGACAACCGTCCTCCAATTGCCTTATAATCGCCACTAGCCGCATTTGTCTCGGCTATTCACACACCGATTCCCCAATGTAGCGCATCCATTCTTGGTATGCCGCCCGCCGGTCGGTGCTGTCCCGAAACCACCGTTGTCCGCTCGCTCGCGCGCTGCCCCGGCAACGCGAAAGGCCCGGTCCCCGAGGGGACCGGGCCTTGTCGGCTTGGGGCGTGGCTCAGAAGTCCATGCCGCCGGTGGGGTCGCCACCGCCAGCCGGGGCCGAAGCCTTCTCCGGCTTGTCGGCGACAACGGCCTCGGTGGTGAGGAACAGCGCGGCGATCGACGCGGCGTTCTGCAGCGCCGAGCGGGTCACCTTGGTCGGGTCCGGCACGCCAGCGGCGAGCAGGTCCTCGTAGACACCGGTCGCGGCGTTGAGGCCGTGGCCCTGCGGGAGGCCCTTGACCTTCTCCACCACGACGCCACCCTCGAGACCGGCGTTGATCGCGATCTGCTTGAGCGGCGCCTCGACGGCGACCTTGACGATGTTGGCACCGGTGGCCTCGTCGCCCTCGAGCTTCAGGCCCGCGAACGCGGCCTCGGCGGCCTGCAGCAGGGCCACGCCGCCACCGGCGACGATGCCCTCCTCCACGGCGGCCTTGGCGTTGCGCACCGCGTCCTCGATGCGGTGCTTGCGCTCCTTGAGCTCGACCTCGGTGGCGGCACCGGCCTTGATGACGGCCACGCCGCCCGCGAGCTTCGCCAGGCGCTCCTGGAGCTTCTCGCGGTCGTAGTCGGAGTCCGACTTCTCGATCTCGGCGCGGATCTGGTTCACCCGGCCCTGGATCTGCTCGGCGTCACCAGCGCCCTCGACCACGGTGGTCTCGTCCTTGGTGACGACGACCTTGCGGGCCTTGCCCAGCAGCGCGATGTCGGCGTTCTCCAGCTTGAGGCCGACGTCCTCGCTGATGACCTGGCCACCGGTGAGGATGGCGATGTCCTGCAGGATCGCCTTGCGGCGGTCGCCGAAGCCGGGGGCCTTGACCGCGACCGACTTGAAGGTGCCGCGGATCTTGTTGACGACCAGGGTCGCCAGCGCCTCGCCCTCGACGTCCTCGGAGATGATCAGCAGCGGCTTGCCGGACTGCATGACCTTCTCCAGCAGCGGGAGCAGGTCCTTGACCGAGGAGATCTTGGAGCCGAACAGCAGGATGTAGGGGTCCTCGAGGACCGCTTCCTGGCGCTCGGGGTCGGTCACGAAGTAACCGGAGATGTAGCCCTTGTCGAAGCGCATGCCCTCGGTGAGCTCGAGCTCCATGCCGAGGGCGTTGCTCTCCTCGACGGTGATGACGCCTTCCTTGCCCACCTTGTCGAGCGCCTCGGCGATCAGCTCGCCGATGGTGGTGTCGCCAGCGGAGATGGACGCGGTGGCCGCGATCTGCTCCTTGGTCTCGACCTCCTTGGCGGACTTGTGCAGCTGCTCGATGACGGCCTCGACGGCCTGCTCGATGCCGCGCTTCAGCGACAGCGGGTCAGCGCCAGCGGCGACGTTGCGCAGGCCCTCGCGCACGAGCGCCTGGGCGAGCACGGTCGCGGTGGTCGTACCGTCACCGGCGACGTCGTCGGTCTTCTTCGCGACCTCCTTGACCAGCTCGGCCCCGATCTTCTCCCACGGGTCCTCGAGCTCGATCTCCTTCGCGATCGACACGCCGTCGTTGGTGATGGTCGGCGCGCCCCACTTCTTCTCGAGCACGACGTTGCGGCCCCTCGGGCCGAGCGTCACCTTGACGGCGTCGGCGAGGGTGTTCAGTCCGCGCTCGAGACCGCGACGCGCTTCCTCGTCAAACGCGATCAACTTGGCCATTGCGGTGTGGTCCTCCATCGGATGGATACACGTAAGCGCGGCCAGGCTCGGTGCCCGCGACGGACGACCGGCTGCGACACCGGCCTCACCGTCCCGACCTTTTGGCACTCGGGGACCCCGAGTGCTAGTTCGTGTTTAGCACTCGGGGCACGCGAGTGCAAGAAATGCAGCTCAGGGGGGTGGCACGATCGTGAACGACGGACCGGTCGGGCGCGCGGTCGTCGTGCGCGGCGGCGAGCTCGGGGCGCTCGGCTTGACCGTGCCGGTCGCGGGCCCCACCGGGATCGAGGGCACCGCCGGTCCGGTGCTGGTCCCCGGGTCCCCGCCCCCGGACTCGCCCGTGAGCAGCAGGATCGCGGCGATGATGGCGCCGATGGCGACCACGCCGACGATCACCGGGGCGATCCAGCGGGTGCCGCTCTTCTTCTCGTCGAACGCGGTCGTGCGGACCGGCGCGGGTGGGCGCAATCGGACCGGCTCCGGCTGCGGGGCCTGGTACTGCTGGCGGACCGGCTCGACGGGCACCATCAGCGTCTGGTTGGGCCCCTGGGGCTGGTTGGTCACGCGGGTCTGGTTCGGGACGCCCGGGATGGTGGGGTTGGGCACACGCGGCGGCGGGGGCATGGGCCGGGAGAGCGCCTGCCGGGCGGCGGCGACCAGCTCGCGGCAGCTCGCGTAGCGGTGCGCGGGGTTCTTGGCCATGCCGCGGCGGATGACGTCGTTGATCGCGGGGGTCAGCGCGATGTAGTCGGTCAGCGACGGGACGTCACGGTTGAGGTGTCCTTGGATGACTTCCGACACTTGACCGTAAAAGGGCGGCCTTCCGGCAAGGCAGGCGAAGAGGACGCACGCGAGCGAGTAGGCGTCGGTGCGGCCGTCGACCGGCTCCCCGCGTAGGTGCTCCGGCGCGGCGTAGGTGGGGGAACCGAGGAAGTCCCCGCCCCGGGTCCGGTGGCCTGTCGCGCCGCGGCGGGTGAGGCCGAAGTCGGCGACGTAGATGTGCTCGGACGCCGATTCGCGCGTGGTGACCAGCACGTTGGCGGGCTTGACGTCGAGGTGGACCAGGCCGCGCTCGTGCAGGTTGTCGAGGGCCTCGGCGACCTGGGCGAGCAGGTTCAGCGTGCGCTGCGGCGCGAGCGGGCCGTCCTTGATGAGGCTGGCCATGTCAGAGCCGTCGACGAGCCGCATCGCGATGTAGAGCAGGCCGTCGACCTCACCGAAGTCGTAGAGCGGGACGACGTTGGCGTGGTCGATGGCGGAGGTGTTGCGCGCCTCGTCCACAAAGCGCTCGCGGAACTCGGGATCCTCGGTGAGGTGCTCAGCGATGACTTTGAGGGCCACCTTGCGGCCCAAGCGGATGTCGGTTGCCCGGTACATAACGCTCATGCCGCCCTTACCGAGCACACCGTCGATGCGGTAGTGCCCGAGGCGACGCCCGGTTAGGTCTTCCGACACGCAGACGAGCCTAACGTCCGCGTTGTGTCGGCCGCGTCGGGTTCGACCAATGCCGCGCCCGGTTCGACCAACGGGCGGGCAAGATTGACGGGGTGAACACGGCCAAGCGCGTGCTGACCCCGCAGGAGTACCGGCTCGAAGTCGAGGCGTTGGTGCCACCGCTCCCCGTGGTGCGGCTTCCTTTGGCGCGGTGCAGGGGGCTGGTACTGGCCGAGGATGTCGTGGCGGGCGTGTCACTACCGCCGTTCGACAACTCCGCCATGGACGGGTACGCGGTACGTGCGTCCGATGTGGTCGGTGCGTCCGCCGAGAGCCCAGTACGGCTACCGGTCGCCGATGACATCCCGGCGGGGCGGACCGATGTTCGCCCGCTCGCGCCCGGCACGACCCAGCGGATCATGACGGGCGCACCGCTACCCGAGGGCGCGGACGCGATCATCCAGGTGGAGTTGACCGACGGCGGGGTCGACACCGTGCGGATCGACGCGTCAGCGGTCCCGCGCACGCACGTGCGGTTCACCGGAGAGGACGTGCGCGCGGGGGACGTCGTGCTGCGGGCGGGGACGGTTTTGCACCCTCCGCAGTTGGGTCTAGCGGCGGCCGTTGGCGTGGCTGAGCTTCCCGTGCGCAGGCGCCCGCGCGTACTTGTGCTTTCCACTGGCTCAGAGTTGGTCGCCCCTGGCGAGTCGTTGGCGCCGGGGCAGATCTATGAGTCGAACAGCGTGCTCTTGGCCGCGGCGGTGGAAGAGATCGGCGGCGAGGCCACCGTGCTCCGGTTCGTACCGGATGACGTGGATGAGTTCCGCGCCGTTGTCACCCGACACGCCACTGAAGCCGATGTGCTGGTGACCTCAGGTGGCGTGAGCGCGGGCGCATATGAGGTGGTCAAGGATGCCCTGACCGGGCATGGCGTTGAGTTCGTGCAGGTGGCGATGCAGCCCGGTGGGCCGCAAGGACGCGGGGTGTTCGCGGGGCTTCCGGTGCTAACGCTGCCGGGCAACCCAGTTAGCGCTGCCTTGTCGTTCGAGCTGTTCGTGCGTCCCGCTCTGCTGGCCGCTATGGGCCACAGTCGGACCGAGCGCCCTCGGTCCCGGGCGCGCGCGACCGCGGCGATGTCGTCGCCGCCGACCCGAGTTCAGTACCGCCGCGGTCACCACGACGCTGGTCACGTCGAGGTGGTCCCAGTGGGTGGACCCGGCTCCCACTTGCTGGCGTCCTTCGCCGCGTCGAACTGCCTGATCGAGATCCCGGCCGGGGTCGCCGCGGTGGCCGCCGGGGACGAGGTCGACCTGGTCCTACTCGACTGATGGCGCCAGGTAACCATATACTGAGCCAAGCAAGTCAATTCCTCACAATCGGCCATTGATCCACGTGGTGGCCGCCGGCTACACTGGACGGGTTCCACGATGGGCGCCCGGTGGCCGGGTATGTGCCGTCGGGGGGTGCATACCCGGCCACCGGGCAACCCCCGTCCGACCAGGTGGCGGCTACCTCCCCGGGCTGACCCCGGTCTGGCGTAGCGTGTGCGGAAATCCGGCCGAGACACGAGGACACCGCGACCAGATGACCGCTCACCAGCCCAAGAAGGCAGGCGCGCTCCAGCACGCCGTCGAGTTGACCAAGAGCATCATCCCCCCGGTGCACCCGGGTGGTCGCCCGTTCATCCTCGGCGCGCTCGGCGCGACCCTGGCGGTACGACTGGCTTCCAAGCGGGCCAGCGTTGGCGCTGCCGTGTTCACGGCGTGGCTGGCGTGGTTCTTCCGCGAGCCCAAGCGCGTCACCCCGCGCCGCCCCGGCATCGCCGTGGCACCGGCTGATGGCACGGTCTCGCACGTCATCGAGGCGGTCCCACCGGCCGAACTGGACCTCGGCGACGAGCCCATGCTGCGCGTGAGCGTGTTCCTGTCCGTCTTCGACGTGCACGTGCAGCGCGCGCCCGGGACCGGGCAGGTCGTCCGCGCTGTGCACAAGGCGGGCAAGTTCCTCTCCGCCGACCTCGACGAGGCGAGTGAGGTCAACGAGCGCAACAGCCTGCACCTGCGCACGGACGAGGGGCACGACCTCGCCGTCGTCCAGATCGCGGGTCTTGTCGCGCGACGCATCCTCTGCCACGTGTCCGATGGCGACAAGGTCCTCGCGGGCACCACCTACGGGCTCATCCGCTTCGGTTCGCGCGTAGACCTCTACGTGCCCGCCGGTAGCCGCGTCCTCGTGGAGCCCGGCCAGCGGACCATCGGTGGGGAGACCGTGCTCGCCGAGCTGCCCCCGGTGGGCTGACCGATGGCCCCGACCGCGCCCGGTGTGCGGCTGCTGCCCAACGCGCTGACCGTCCTGGCCATGTGCGCGGGCCTGTCCGCCGTCCAGTTCACCCTCAACCGCCAGTACGACGCCGCGATCGCAGCGATCGCCATCGCCGCCGTGCTCGACAGCCTCGACGGGCGCATCGCCCGACTGCTCGACGCCACCAGCAAGATGGGCGCGGAGCTCGACTCGCTCGCGGACGCCATCTCGTTCGGGGTCGCCCCCGCGCTCATGCTCTACATCTGGCGCTTCGGCGGTGACCGGGTCGGCTGGGTGTTCGCCCTCTTCTTCGCCGTCTGCATGGTGTTGCGGCTTGCCCGGTTCAACACGCTGCTAGAGGACACAGAACAACCGGTTTATACCAAGGAGTTCTTCGTCGGCGTGCCTGCGCCCGCGGGTGGGCTCTTGGTGCTGCTGCCGCTGATCCTCACCAACGAGTTCGGCGACAACGGCCACTGGTGGCAGTCCAAGGCCGCGGTGATGGTGTGGATGGTCGCGGTCGCTGCTCTTTCCATCAGCCGGCTTCCCACGCTGTCGGTCAAGACGGTTCGCGTGTCACCGCGCGCGGTGGCACCGCTGTTGGTCCTGGTCGGACTTCTTGCCGCTGCCGTCATCACCTACCCGCTGGTGACCCTGTCTGCGGTTCTGGTCGTCTACTTGTTGCACATCCCTTACGCGGTCCGGCGCAAGCACTGGCTGGCGAACCACCCAGAAGCATGGGACGTACCACCCCGGGAACGCCGGGCGATCCGCCGGGCGCATGGCTCGCGTCGCAGGCTCGGCTTGCGCCCACCACTGCGCCGAGTCGCCGGAGCAGCTCGACGTGCCGTCTTGCGCCCGATGCGCAACGGCGACTGGCCGCGGATCTCACTGCCCACTGATCCCCGGCCACCTGGCGCACGAGGCCGAGCGTGGCGGCGGACGGGCCTGCGCAAGAACGATCGGCCGGGCGAGAACAAGCCCCGCTGATCTGGGCGGGGTCGCGGCCAGCCGGGTGGGCGTGGGTTGACGCGGTCGGCCACCCGAGCTGGCGAAGTCCGCCGTGTCGACGGCTGTGGACAACTTCCGCGGTGATCTCCGCCGAGGAACTACTCTCGGTCCCGTGGGAAATCAGATCACGTTGACCGCGCGGCTCACGCCGTCCGCGCTGGACACCCGCCGCGGCGTCGTCCGGCTGCACCCCGAGGTGTTCGACGCGCTCGGGCTGCGGCAGTGGGACGCGGTGCGGTTGACCGGCGCCAGGGTGAGCGCCGCGCTGGCCGCCGAGGGTGACCCGGTGGGGGCCACCGGGGTGCTGCTGCTCGACGACGTCACCCTGACCAACCTCGGCGTCACCGAGGGGGCCGAAGTCGTGGTGTCGCCGGTCGAGGTCGCCGCGGCGCGGGCGGTCACGGTCTCCGGTTCCCGGCTGGCCAGCACGTCGCTGACCCCGGAGACGGTGCGGCTGGCGCTGATCGGCAAGGTGCTGACCGTCGGCGACGCGGTGTCGCTGCTGCCGCAGGACCTGGCGCCGCCGCCGGACGCCGACGTGCCCGCGGTGCGCGGCAAGCTGTCCCGCGCGATCGGGATGACCTGGACCAACGAGCTGCTGACGGTCACCTCGGTCGAGCCTGCAGGCGCGGTGACGGTACACCCGTCCACTGTGGTCGGTTGGCGGGACGGCGTGCGCACGGGTGAGCGGGCGGCCGTCGCGGTCGGCGGCGACGAGGTGGTCGTGCGGACCGGGCAACCGGTGGAGTCCGCGGTGGTCGCGGTGGCGGCGCCCGAGCCGGTGCCGCTGGCGGACCTGGTCGGCGCGCAGGAGGCGGTTCGCACCCTGGGCGAGTGGTTCGAGTTGGCGTTCCTGCGGCCGGAACTGCTGGAACGGCTCGGCGCGGCGCCCCAGCTCGGGGTGTTGGTCAGCGGGCCGGAGGGGGTCGGCAAGGCGAGCGCGGTGCGGGCGGTCGCGCACTCGGTCGACGCGCCGGTGGTCGAGCTGGCCGGTCCGACGATCGCCGTGCTGGAGGCGAACGCGGCGGCGGCCAGGATCGGCGCCGCGGTCGAGCAGGTGCGGGGGCACTCGGCGGCCGGGCGCGCCGCGGTCCTGATGATCAACGACGTCGACGTGCTGCTGCCCGCGACGGCACCGCCACCGCTGTCGACGATCGTGCTGGACACGCTGCGGTCCGCGGTCGGGGTCGCGCGGGTCGCGCTGGTGGTCACCACCGCCCACCCGGAGGCGGTAGATCCACGGCTGCGCGGGGTCGACCTGGTGGACCGCGAACTGCGGCTGCCGTCACCGGACGCGAAGACGCGCGCGGAACTGCTGCGGGTGCTCTACCGCGATCTGCCGGTCGAGTCCGGAGTGGACTTCACGGTCATCTCCGAACGCACACCGGGGTTCGTCGCCGCCGACTTGATCGCGTTGCGCCGCGAGTCGGCCATCCGCGCCGCACTCCGCGAGGCCACCGCGATCGCTTTCGACGACGTGCTCGGCGCACTGCAGTCGGTCCGACCGACCTCTATCAGCACAACCTCAGTCCGCACCGGCGACATCCAACTCGACGACGTCGGCGACATGGTGGCGACCAAGCAGGCCCTCACCGAGGCCGTGCTGTGGCCACTGCGCTACCCGGACTCCTTCGCCCGCTTGGGCGTCGCACCGCCGCGGGGTGTGCTGCTGTACGGGCCGCCGGGTGGGGGCAAGACGTTCCTGGTCCGCGCGCTGGCGGGCACCGGTCAGCTGAACGTGCTGTCGGTCAAGGGCGCCGAACTGATGGACAAGTGGGTCGGCGAGTCCGAACGCGCCGTCCGCGAACTGTTCCGCAAAGCCAGCGAAGCCGCCCCCGCCCTGGTGTTCCTCGACGAGATCGACGCCCTGGCCCCCCGCCGAGGCCAATCCTCCGACTCCGGCGTCGCCGACCGGGTCGTCGCCGCCCTCCTCACCGAACTGGACGGCGTAGAACCCCTCCGCGACGTAGTGGTGGTCGGCGCCACCAACCGCCCCGAACTCGTAGACCCCGCCCTCCTCCGCCCCGGCCGCCTAGAACGCCTCATCTACGTGCCGCCACCCGACGCCGAAGCCCGAGCCGCGATCCTGCGCGCCACCAGCAAAAACACCCCCCTAGCCGAAGACGTGGACCTAGCCCACTACGCCACCACCCTCACCGGCTACTCCGCCGCCGACTGCGCCGCCCTAATCCGCGAAGCAGCCCTAACCGCCATGCGCGAATCCCTAGACGCGACCGTGGTCACCGCCAAACACCTAGAATCCGCCCGCGAAAACGTCCGGCCTTCGCTGGATCCGCAGCAACTGGCGGACCTGGAGGCTTACGCCAACAACCGCCTATAGGACTTTTCGCCGCTGCTCCGGGCTCCGGGCTCCGGGCTCCGGGCTCCGGGCTCCGGGCTCCGGGCTCCGGGCTCCGGGCTCCGGGCTCCGGAGAATTCTTGGCCGCCTCCCGGGAGGCGGCATCATCTGCCCTCCAGTGCCCAAAGAACAGCAATGCTGCCCGAGGTGGGGGGCAAGGCCCAGCGGCGCTAGCTTCAAGCGCCTAGTGACCGTCACCGAGGGACATAGCACCTGTCAGCCTTGCGGGGCCGATTGGCGAGTTGAGCAGGGGCCAAGGTTGGCGCCTGCCCCTGGACATTCGGAAGCAGCGGTGCCAACCCGCCCCCCGTCAGGTCCGCCCCAGCCCACCTACCCAGCACCTGGACAGTCGGACTTGGCGGTGCCATCCCAGCCCGCTCTCGTCGGCCCTGCCAACCCAGCGCCTGGACAGTCGAACCCGGCGGTGCCAACTGGCCTTCCGTCAGGTCCGCCTCAGCCCACCTGCTCAGCGCGTGGACAGTCGGAGTCGCTGGTGCCAGGCCGGCTCGATGGGGCGAACTTGTTTTGCGTGGGGGGACAACACCCGTAGCGTTTCCGCGCGGCAGGGCCTGCTTTTGGGCCCCTGCTTTGCGGTTCTGCCACGGGTGTTGTAGGGGCCCCGCGCAAAACAAGTTCGCCCCATCGAGCTTGTCGCATTGTCGCGTTTCCCGCCGATGTTGCCGCCAGGCGACGAGGCGTTTCCCGGAGCCGAAGGCGGAGGCCCGAATCCCTTGCGACGCACTCCCAGCAACGGCCTACGTCAAGATCAACCTGATCGACAGCCCCCAAATACACAGCTTACCGCCGCACACTGACAACCCGGGAGCGGCGAACGGGACCTGTGGACAACCGCAGACGTTGTGGACAAGCAACAACCGCAACCAGCGCCCGCAAGATCATCCGCACCAAGAGCCCCCGAATACACAGCCTACCGACGGGCGCTGACAAAACGGGAGCAGCGATCAGGACCTGTGGACAGCAGAAGCCGTTGTGGACAACCGCCCGACGAACAAGATCAACCGAATGAAGAGCCCCCGATATATAGCCTACCGAGGAGCGTCAACAAAGCAGAAGCGGCAATCGGCGGCGGTGGATAGGCGGCCGGGTTGTGGATAACTTCTACTTTTCCTTCACGACCTTGTAGTCGTTCGTCACGATCAGGATCAAGCCGGGGGAAGAGTCCTTGATCCCGTCGAACCGCGCTTCTACGCGGAAGCCGAACTGGTCCGCGAGTTGCCGAGCGGCTTCTTCCTGGCCCGTTCCCGGTTCGAAGTAGACGGTCGTGGTTGGGATCTTGCCGCCTGAGTAGTTGCCGGTTTGGGCGATGTTCCAGCCTGCTGAGCCGATGTCTTCGGCTGCTCGGGCGGCCAGGCCGGTGATCGTGCTGTTGTTGTAGATGCGCAGCGGTTCGCTGGGGGCGTCGGCGGTGCCGCCGGGCTTGGAGGTGGCGGCGGGTGGGGCTGTGCTGGCGGGGGGTGCTGACGTCACGGCGGGGGGTTGGGTGGTTGTCGGCTGGGCGCTGGTTTGGCCGGGAGAGGTCGGGCGCGGGGGGAGGCTGGTGAGGTCGCCGCTGGGTGGGGCGGGTTGGGTGGTGGTGATGGCGGGCAGCGCGGATTGGGCTGAGGGCGGGGTTTCCTCCGCGCTGTCGAACAGGGTGATCACGCCGATCACGGCGGCGGCGGCGGCCACGGCCAGCAGGGTCAGGCCTACGACGCGGGCGGTGCGGGCCTGCCCGGTGGAGTCGGTGCTCATCGCGGGTCCATCCCCAGGCGTCGGGCTGCTCGGGCGCGGTGCCGGGTGGCTCGCATCCGGCGCAGGCGCTTGACCAGCATCGGGTCGGCCTCCAGGGCCTCGGTCTTCTCGATCAGCTCGTTGAGCACCTGGTAGTACCTGGTGCTGGAGAGCTCGAACAGCTCGCGGATCGCCTGGTCCTTGGCGCCCGCGTACTTCCACCACTGCCGCTCGAAGGCGAGGATCGCGCGGTCGCGCTCACTGAGCCCCTCGGCCGCGACCTTGCGCGGCGCGACCCGCTCGGGGGGCAACTCAGCGGCGTCCATCTGGCTCCTCGCCTCACGGTTCGGCTCCGGCGGAGCAGCGCACCGCCCGCCGGTGGCCATTACACCACGTCACCGCCGGATGTGATCGTCACGTCCGACGGCGCGTCCGGCGACCCGCCTCTCTACCCTTGCGCCATGACTGTTCACCCGATTCGCATCGTCGGCGATCCGGTCCTGCACAACCCGACCACGCCGGTCGAGCGGTTCGACGAGGAGCTCAAGGCACTGGTCGAGGACATGTACGACACGATGGCCGCGGCCAACGGGGTCGGCCTCGCGGCGAACCAGATCGGTGTCGGCCTGCGGGTGTTCGTCTACGACTGCCCCGACGACGACGGGGTGCGCCACCGCGGTGTCGTGGTGAACCCGGTGCTGAGCACCTCGGAGGTCCCCGAGGGCATGCCGGACCCGGACGACGACTACGAGGGCTGCCTGTCGGTGCCCGGCGAGACCTTCCCGACCGGGCGGGCCAGTTGGGCCAAGGTCACCGGGCAGGACCTCGAGGGCGCGGCGATCGAGGTCGAGGGCACCGGGTTCTTCGCGCGGTGCCTGCAACACGAGACCGACCACCTGGACGGGTACCTCTACCTCGACCGGTTGGTCGGGCGCAACCAGCGCGAGGCCAAGCGGATGCTCAAGGCCAACAAGTGGGGCGTGCCGGACCTGTCCTGGGACCCGGCCGTCTCCGACGACCCGTTCGCCTGATAACCGGTCGCGATCAGCGGCGGGGCGGGCGCATCATCGCGCCATGACCTGGTCCGGCTTCCTCGCGTTCCTGTTGGCCTCCCTGATCCTCGCCATGGTCCCCGGCGTGGGCACGGCGATGCTGCTGCGACAGTCGATCCGCGGCGGCCGCCGGGGTGCGCTGGCCACGGTCGCGGGCATGGAGGTCGGCGTCGCGGTGTGGGCGGTGGCCGCGGCGTTCGGCCTGTCGGTGCTGCTGGTCGCTTCGGAGGTCGCCTACCAGGGGCTGCGGATCGGCGGCGTGGCCGTGCTGCTGTGGTTCGGGGTGAAGGCCCTGTTCGGCAAGCACGAGGAGGTCGAGCTGGGTGAACCGACCAGCGGGTCGGGCTTCCGCGCGGGCCTGGTGGTCAACGTGGCCAACCCGAAGCTCGCGGTGTTCGCGATCTCGTTCCTGCCGCAGTTCGTCGAACCCGGCGCGGGCAGGTGGGTGCTGGTCGCCCTCGCCGGGCTCTGGGTCGTGATCGACACGCTCTGGTACCTGCTGATCATCGCGCTGCTGAGCCGGGTGCTCGGCTGGCTGAAGCGACCCGGGGTGCGGGTGCGGCTGGAGCGGCTCTCCGGGCTGGTGCTGATCGGCCTGGGCATCCGGCTGGCCATCGAGGCCTAGCGAACAGCGGCCTAGCGAACACAGCGGCCTGGCGGGCACAGCGGCGGGGCTAGTCGCTGCGCCAGGGCAGGTCGGCGAGGGCGGCCATGGCCGCGAAGCCGGGCGCCTCGGCGAGTTCGTCGACGCGGCCCGCGATGAGGTGCACCCGGATGCGGCCGACCTGCACCGGGGTGGCGACCGCGCCGACCAGCAGGAAGGGCAACGAGAGCCGCCAGAACGCGAGCACCGTGTCGCGCCGCTCGCCAGCACCGCGCAGCGCGGCGACGGCCAGGCGCAGCGCGTGCTCGTTGGCGGTGATCGCCCCGGCAGGCGCGGCGTGGTCCCAGGCCCAGCGGACCTGGTCGGCCTTGGCGCAGTGCAGGCACGCCGGGCCGGTGCCCAGCTCGGCCCGGCACACCGGGCACGACTGCAGCCGCATGGCCCAGTCCACGCAGGTCCACGGGTGGGTGCCCGGCGGTGCGGCGAGCACCTCGGCGGCGAGCTCGCGCTCGTCGGCCGCGCCGTCGGCCAGCACCGCCCAGTCCGCCTTCCAGTGCGCGTCCACGCGGTCGGCGCAGGTCAGGCAGGTCGGGTAGCCGCGGCCGAGGGGATCCGTGCAGGTTGGGCACGGCTCGACCGCCTCGGGTCTAGCCAGAAGCCGGGCTCCAGGCGGGTACGGCGGCATGGGGGAACCTTAGTGCGCACTGGGCGACCCCGGCTCTGGTGCTCACCGCGACGGCCCCGGCGCCGTCGCACCCGGCTGCCCCCGTGCCCGCTACTTGGCAGCCCCGGTGCCGCTGGCTAGGGTCGGCCCCGACACACCGAACACCCCACAAATGAACACAGCACAAGTGAACACAGCGCGGGAGCTCGCGCCATGGCGGGCTGAGAGGGCGGCTGGTGTCCCATCCGAGGACCCGGTGCCGCCGACCGATGAACCTGACCGGGTAATGCCGGCGTAGGGAGGATCTTTCGTGACCGCTCTTGACGACCGCTCCGTGCGGCCCACCGTGACCACCGGGCCCATCTCCGGCTCGACCAAGGCGTACCGGCGGACCGAGGACGGGCTGAGCATCCCCGTCCGCCGGGTCCAGCTGACCAACGGCGAGCACCTGGACCTCTACGACACCTCGGGGCCCTACACCGACGCGGACGCCACCATCGACGTCCACAGTGGACTCCCGAAGCTGCGGGCGGACTGGGTGGCCGAGCGCGGGCCGGTGAACGGTGCGGTGACCCAGCTGGCCTACGCCAAGGCCGGGATCACCACCAAGGAGATGCGGTTCTGCGCCGAGCGCGAGGGCGTCTCGGCCGAGTTCGTCCGCGCCGAGGTGGCGATCGGGCGGGCGGTGATCCCGGTGAACCGGTGCCACCCGGAGTCCGAGCCCGCGATCATCGGCAAGAACTTCCACGTGAAGATCAACGCCAACATCGGCAACTCGGCGGTGTCCTCGTCCATCGAGGACGAGGTGGACAAGCTGGTGTGGGCCACCAGGTGGGGCGCCGACACCGTGATGGACCTCTCGACCGGCAAGCGGATCCACGAGACGCGGGAGTGGATCCTGCGCAACTCGCCGGTGCCGATCGGGACGGTGCCGATCTACCAGGCGCTGGAGAAGGTGGACGGCGACCCGGCGAAGCTGTCCTGGGAGGTGTACCGCGACACCGTCGTCGAGCAGTGCGAGCAGGGTGTCGACTACATGACCGTGCACGCCGGGGTGCTGCTGCGGTACGTGCCGCTGACCGCGCGGCGGGTCACCGGGATCGTGTCCCGGGGCGGGTCGATCATGGCCGCCTGGTGCCTGGCGCACCACAAGGAGAGCTTCCTCTACACCAACTTCGCCGAGCTGTGCGAGATCCTGCGCACCTACGACGTCACCTTCTCCCTCGGCGACGGGCTGCGGCCGGGTTCGATCGCCGACGCCAACGACGCGGCGCAGTTCGCGGAGCTGCGCACGCTCGGCGAGCTGACCCACATCGCCAGGGCGCACGACGTGCAGGTGATGATCGAGGGCCCCGGGCACGTGCCGATGCACAAGATCGCGGAGAACGTGCGGCTGGAGGAGGAGCTGTGCGGTGAGGCGCCGTTCTACACCCTCGGCCCGCTGGCCACCGACATCGCGCCGGGCTACGACCACATCACCTCGGCCATCGGCGCGGCGCAGATCGGCTGGCTGGGCACCGCGATGCTCTGCTACGTCACGCCCAAGGAGCACCTCGGGCTGCCCAACCGCGACGACGTCAAGACCGGGGTGATCACCTACAAGATCGCCGCGCACGCCGCCGACCTGGCCAAGGGCCACCCCAGGGCCCAGGAGCGCGACGACGCGCTGTCGCGGGCGCGGTTCGAGTTCCGCTGGACCGACCAGTTCAACCTGGCGCTCGACCCGGACACCGCGCGCGCCTTCCACGACGAGACGCTGCCCGCCGAACCGGCCAAGACCGCGCACTTCTGCTCCATGTGCGGGCCCAAGTTCTGCTCGATGAAGATCACCCAGGACGTGCGCAAGTACGCCGACGAGCACGGTCTGTCCTCTGTGGAGGCCATCGAGGCTGGCATGGCGGCCAAGTCCGACGAGTTCACCGAGCACGGCGGCAAGGTGTACCTCCCGGTGGTGGACCGGTGACCAGCCCACCGGCGACACCGCCGCGCACGCTGACCATCGCCGGGTCGGATTCCGGTGGTGGCGCGGGCATCCAGGCCGACCTGCGCACGTTCTTCGCCTGCGGGGTGCACGGGATGACCGCGATCACCGCGGTGACCGTGCAGAACTCGCTGGGGGTGAGCGGGTTCCACACCATCCCGCCGGAGGTGGTCGCCGCGCAGATCGAGGTGGTGGCCACCGACATCGGCGTGCAGGCGGCCAAGACCGGGATGCTGGCCACCGCGGAGATCATCGAGGCCATCGCCGGCGCGTGCGAGCGGGTCCGGATCGGACGGTCCGGCGACACCCCGTTCGTCGTCGACCCGGTGTCGGCGTCGATGCACGGGGACCCGCTGCTCAGCGACGCCGCGCTCGACGCGCTGCGCGCGCTGCTGTTCCCGATGGCGAGCCTGGTCACGCCGAACCTCGACGAGGTGCGGCTGCTGACCGGGATCGACGTGCGCTCGCAGGGCGAGCAGCGGGACGCGGCGAAGGCGCTGGCCGAGTTCGGCCCGCAGTGGGTGCTGGTCAAGGGCGGGCACCTGTTCGACGACACCGAGTGCCTCGACCTGCTCTACGACGGGTCGGAGTTCTTCGAGTTCGTCGGCCCGCGCTACGACGTCAAGCACACCCACGGCAGCGGGGACACCCTGGCGTCCACCATCACCTCGGCCCTGGCCAAGGGCCTGGACATGGTGTCGGCCGTGCGCGCGGCGAAGGCCTTCATCCAGCGCTCGGTGCTGGAGGCCTACCCGCTCGGCGCGGGCGTCGGCCCGGTGTCGCCGCGGTGGCGGCTGCCGGACTCGGACACGTTCCTGCTGGAGGGCTAGCGCGTTCGTGCTCTGGCCGGGCTGGGCACCCGGTCCGGTCAGAGCACAGCTCAGTCGACGAGTAACGACTCCAGCACCGGGATGGCGGCGACCAGTCGCTCGCGTTCCTCCGGCGCCAGCCGGTCGAGCCGCCTGCCCAGTTCCAGCACCCGCGTCGAGCGCACCCCGGACACGATGCGCTCACCGGACTCGGTCGCCCGGACCAGCCACGCCCTGCGGTCGACCGGATCCGGTTCGCGACCGACGTAGCCGGACTCGACCAGGCTCGCCACGATCCGGGACATGGTCGGCGCCGCGACCCCCTCCTTGGCGGCCAGGTCACCGAGGCGCAGCTCGCCGCAGTTGACCAGAGTGGACAGAGCGGAGATGGACCCGTGCCCGAGGCCCGGGGACCCTGACCGGCGCAGCGCCCGGGACAACCGCCCGATCGCGAGGTACAACCGGGCGGGCACGTCCCCGACGGCGGGCTCAACGGCCGATGTCGTCATACCTCATTGTGCCGGGAACTCCGCGGACTTCAACGACCCGACCCCCACCCGGCCCACGCCGAGCCGCACAGCGAGCCCCGCACCCGTGGGGCGCAACAAGTGCGCGGGCGCGCATATGAGCACACCGGGGGCTTCGCCGGCAGGAAGCTGACGGGTGCTTGGTGGCTCGACGCGGGGGGATGTCGTGTGTGGCGGGGCCACGGGTGACTGGCAGTGCGGTGAGCCCGATGGGGCCAAGATCAGTGTGTCTGCGCCGGGATTGGCAATGCGTGTGGCTCGCTGAGGTGAGGTAGCAGTGTGTCCACGCTGTGGCTGACAGTGCGTGCGGCTCGATGGAGCGACGTATCAGTGTGTCCGTGCTGGGGTTGGGAGTGCGGTCGGCTCGATGGGATGGGTATCGCGTGTGGCCGCGGGGGGGTTGGGAATGCGGTCGGCTCGATGGGGCGAACTTGTTTTGCGCGGGGCCCCTACAACACCCGTGACAGGTCCGCACAGCAGGGGCCGAAAAGACTGGCCCTGCCGCGAGGAAACGCTACGGGTGCCGTCCCCCCACGCAAAACAAGTCCGCCCCATCGAGCAGGGACAGGAGGTGGGGGGGTGAGGGCGGGACGTGAGAGGTGGTGGGGGGGCGGGGGCTTGGTCGACGTTCTGGGTCGAGCGCTAGCGGGGTGGGCTGGAGGCTTGGGCCCAGAAGCGCTGCGGGATTCGGCCTGCTGCTCTGGCCAGGCGGCCTGCGTGGACGGCGGAGCGCATGGCGGAGGCCATCATTTCCGGGTCGCTCGCGCGGGTGACCGCGGTCGCCAACAGCACTGCGGCGCAGCCCAGTTCCATGGCCAGTGCGGCGTCGGACGCCGTGCCGATGCCTGCGTCCAGCACGACCGGGACGCCTGCGCGGGCGACGATGAGTTCGATGTTGTGCGGGTTGCGGATGCCCAGGCCGGTGCCGATGGGCGAGCCGAGCGGCATGACCGCGGCGCAGCCGGTCTCTTCCAGGCGCAGGGCGAGCACGGGGTCGTCGTTGGTGTAGGGCAGCACCACGAAACCGTCGTCGACCAGGGTGCGGGCGGCGTCGAGGAGTTCGACCGGGTCGGGCAGCAGGGTGCGCTCGTCGGCGATGACCTCCAGCTTGATCCAGTTCGTGCCCAGGGCCTCGCGGGCCAGCCGCGCGGTGAGCACGGCCTCGGCCGCGGTGCGGCAGCCCGCGGTGTTGGGCAGCGGGTCGATGCCCAGCCTGCGCAGCACGTCGAGCACACCGGTGCCGCCGTGCGCGTCGACGCGGCGCAGCGACACCGTGGTGAGTTCGGTTCCGGCGGCGACCAGCGCCCGCTCCAGCACGGCGAGGTTCGCCGCGCCACCGGTTCCGGTGATCAGCCGCGACGAGTAGGTCCGGTCGGCGATGACCAGGGGGTCGTCCACCTCAGCCTCCCTGCACCGCGGTCAGCACTTCCAGCGCGGACCCGGCGGGCACGGCGGTCGTGCCGTGGGCCGCGCGCGGCACCACTTCCCCGTCGAGCGCGACCGCGATCCCGCTGCCGGGTAAGCCGAGCGCCGCGACGACGTCGGCGACCGTCGCCCCCTCGGCGACCTCGCGGTCGGCGCCGTTGACCGTGACGATCATGTGTTCCTCTCGGTGAACCGCGCGGGGTCGGCGGCGCGCACGCACTCGGGCACCGCGGTCCCCCGCAGCAGCGAGACCACCGCGGTCGCGGTGACCGGGGCCAGCAGCAGGCCGTTGCGGTGGTGACCGGTCGCCACCAGCAGGCCAGGTTCGAGGGTGCCGATCAGCGGCAGGTTGTCCGGGCTGCCCGCGCGCAGGCCCGCCGCGATCTCGGTGAGCTCGTATTCGGCGATGCCGGGCAGCACCCGCTCGGCGTCGCGCAACAGGTCGCGGACACCGCCTGCGGTGACGGCCTCGTCGAAGCCGACGTCGAGCTGCGTGGCGCCCAGGACCAGCTCCCCGTCGTGCCTCGGTACCAGGTAGACCGGTCGGGACTCGACGTGCGCGCGGATCGTGCGGGTCGGGACCGGCAGGGCTCCTGGTCGGGCCCGCAGGCGGAGGATCTCGCCCTTGACCGGGCGCACCAGCGGCGCCAGCGCCGGGTGCAGCTGCCCGCTCCACGCGCCCGCGGCCAGGACAACCGCCGCACATTCCACAGTGGACTCGTCGACGAGGGTCACCGCGTTCGGGTGGACCCGCCGGGCGGCGGTCGTGATGAACTCCACACCCGAACGGCGGCACGCGGTGTGCAACGCGGTGAGCAGCGCCCGGTTGTCCACCGCCAGGTCGCCGGGCACGTGGAGTCCACTTCGGACCCCTGGCCCCAGGCCGGGTTCCAGCGCGCGCAGCTCCCGCGCCGAACACCGCACCGCCGAGCGGCCGAGTCCGCGCAGGAACTCGGCGAGGACCTCCAGGGTGGCCGCGTCGGCCGCGTCCAAGGCGACCGCGAGGGTGCCGTCCGGGCGCAACCCCGGGTCACCACCGGCCACAGTGAGCCGGGCGGCGAAATCCGGCCAGCTCGCGAGCGACGCGCTGCCCAGTTCGAGCACGTGCTCCTCCCCCGGCCAGGACTCGGTGACCGGCGCGAGCATCCCGCCCGCCAGCCACGACGCGCCCCGCACGGGGGTCGGGTCGACCAAGCGCACCCGGTACCCGGCGTCGGCGACGGCCCAGGCCACCGACAACCCGATGACCCCGCCGCCCACGACGACGACCGCGGCGGCTGGTTCAGCCACTGTGCACCACGTCCTCACGCTCCCTGCGCCGGCATGACCCGGATCAGGTTCGACGGTCGGAGCGGTTCAGCTCCCTCTCAGCCCGTTCCCGGACTCCCGTGCGACCGACCCCCACCGTAGCGCAGGCGATAGCGTCAACTCCATGCCAGGACTCGACGGGACCCAGATCAGGCGCAGGCTCGCCGACGCGCGGCTCTACCTGTGCACCGACGCGCGGACCGAGCAGGGCGACCTCGCCGACTTCGTGGACGCCGCGCTCGCGGGCGGGGTCGACGTCGTGCAGTTGCGCGACAAGCGGGCCGGGGTGTCGCTCGAGGCAGGCCCGCAGCTGCGCGCGCTGTCGGTGATCGCCGAGGTCTGCGCCGCGCACGGGGCGCTGCTCGCGGTGAACGACCGCGCCGACATCGCCTTGGCCGCGCAGGCGGACGTGCTGCACCTGGGCCAGGACGACCTGCCGGTTCCCGCCGCCCGCCGGGTGGTCGGCGACGAGATGGCCATCGGTCGCTCCACGCACGACTTCGCGCAGGCCATCGCCGCGGCGGGCGAGCCGGGCGTGGACTACTTCTGCACCGGTCCCTGTTGGACGACCCCCACCAAGCCGGGCAGGCCCGCCGCGGGCCTCGACCTGGTACGGGCGACCGCCGCCGCAGCGCCCGAACTGCCCTGGTTCGCCATCGGGGGCATCGACGCGCGGCGGCTGCCCGAGGTGCTGGCCGCGGGCGCGCGCCGGGCCGTGGTCGTGCGCGCCATCACCGAGGCCGAGGACCCCAAAGCGGCGGCCGAGGCGCTCTCGTCGGCACTGCGCCAGGGGTGAACCCGCTGCTCAGCCCAGGCGCGCGGGCTGGGAGCGGCCTAGCCTGCGAGGAATGGACACCTACGATCGCAAGGCGTTCGTGCTGGCCTACGCGAACGCCAACGACCCCGACATCACCGATCCGAAGCCCGGGGGCTACTTCGACGCGGTGCGCACGCACCGGGCCGAGCTCCTCGCCGGGCTGGAGCGGCTGTTCGAGCTCGAGCTGACCGCCGAGGCAGCGCCGGACCCGCCGTTGTTCCTGCTCTTCCGCGCCACCGCCCGCTCGTACCTGGCGATCACCGGGCCGATGAGCGGCTTCCTGGAGGCGGGCCTGATCCACAAGCGCCTCGAGCAGGTGGGCGCGCACGAGGTGGTGCTGCGCGACATGGGCCGGATCACCGAGATCAACGCCGAGTCCAAGGCCGCGCACCTGGACATCCTGGACACCCTGGTCGCGCACCTGCTCGGCGACCGGGCGGACCGGGTGTTCACCGTGGACGACCTGGCCGCGATCGGGGTGAGCACCACCCCGCCCAGCCACGACGACTACGACTGGGTCGACGAAGTGTGATGTTGACCAGGTGTGGAGGTACGAGGTGTGACCGGTGCGGGGTGAGCAGCGCGACACCGCGCGGGCCCCGGCCCGGGGCCACACTGGAGCGGTGAACCTGGTCACCCTTGCCGACATCACCGCAGCCGCCGACCGGATCGCCGGGCACGCCGTGCGGACCCCGCTGGTCCCGGCGCCGTGGGCGGACCGGCCACTGTGGATCAAGCCGGAGAGCCTGCAGCCGGTCGGCGCGTTCAAGATCCGCGGCGCGTACAACGCGGTCGCCAGCATCGAGCCCGGGCGGCGCGAGCGCGGTGTCGTGGCGTACTCCAGCGGGAACCACGCCCAGGCCGTCGCGTACGCGGCCAAGGCCTTCGGGGTGCCCGCCTGGATCGTGGTGCCGCACGACACGCCCGCGGTGAAGGTCGAGGCGACCCGCTCCTACGGCGCCGAGGTCGTGCTGGTCGGGACCGGGGAGCGCGAGTCGAAGGCGTACGAGATCGTCGAGCGGCAGGACGCGACGCTGGTGCCGCCGTTCGACGACCCGCACGTGATCGCGGGCCAGGGCACGATCGGCCTGGAGATCGTCGCCGACCTGCCCGAGGTGGACCTGGTGCTGCTCCCGGTCAGCGGCGGCGGGCTGATCGCCGGGGTGGCTGCCGCGGTCAAGGCGCTGCGGCCGCAGGCCCAGGTGTGGGCGGTGGAGCCGGAACTGGCCGCCGACACCGCAGCGAGCCTGGCGCGCGGTGAGCTGGTGTCGTGGCCGGTCGAGGACCGCAACCGGACCATCGCCGACGGCCTGCGCAGCCAGCCCTCCCCGTTGACCTTCGCGCACCAGCGGGCCCTGGTGGACGGGATCGTCACCGTCTCAGAGGATGAGATCCGCTCGGCCGTCGCGGTGCTCGCCCGCCGGGCCCACCTGGTCGCCGAGCCCAGCGGGGCGGTCACCACGGCCGCGGTGCTGCACCACGCCGACGAGCTGCCCGCGGGCCGCACGGTCGCCGTGCTCAGCGGCGGCAACATCGACCCGGACGTCTTGGCCGAGCTGCTGCGGGTCTGATCTCAGGTCTTGTTTGCGACCTGGGTGGGTGGCGAGTCGATCCCGCACGAATGTGGCGGGGTCGACGGCGCAAGCACGTTGTCACGGATGCTTAGCGCGAGGAAGCCGCCCACAGCCGCAAGACCAGCGCAGATCAGCAGGGCTGTGCGCCAGCCCGAGGTCAACGCCGCCGGGTCGGCATAAGCGGCACCGGTTAGACCTGCCGCGGCCGGTAGGACGGCGACAGCGAGCAAGCCACCCGTCCTGGCGACCGCGTTGTTCACACCGGACGCCAGACCCACGTAGCGGTCCGGTGCCGCCGCCAGGACGGTCGCGGTCACCGGGGCGACCACAATGGACAGCCCGAGGCCGAACAGCGCGACAGCGGGCAGCACCGACCCCAGGTAGGAGGCGCCCGGGGTGATCCTGGTCATCAGCAGCATCGCGGCGGCGATCAGCAACGGCCCCAGCACCAGGAACCAGCGCGGACCCCACCGCGCGGCCAGCTGCCCGGACCGCGACGACAGGGCCAACATGATCAGCGTGATCGGCAGCCCGGCCACGCCCGCCGCGGTCGGCGAGTAGCCGAGCGAGGTCTGCAATTGCAGGCCCATCAGCATCATGACGCCGGTCAGTGCCGCGTAGACGACCAGCGTCAAAGCGTTGGCCACGACGAACGTGTGGTTGGCGAACAGCGCGGGCGGCACGAGCGGGTTCGCCTGCCGCCGTTGCAAGAGCACGAAGGCCGTGAACGACACGACGCCGAGCACGCCGGAGCCGACCACCAGCCAATCCGCCCCGCGCACCGGTGCCTCCACCAACGCGGCGGTGATCCCGGCGAGCCCGACCGCGCCCAGCACCGAGTCCAGGACGTTCGGGTGCCCGGTGAACTCCTCGTCGCGCGTCTCCGGCACGTAGCGCAGCGCCAGCCACACGCAGACGACCACGAGCGGGATGTTCACCAGGAACGCCAGCCGCCACGACCACAGCTGCACGAGCAACCCGCCGACCAGCGGCCCCACCGCGGCGGCGATCCCACCCAGACCCGACCAGGTGCCGATCGCGCGCGCCCGGTCCTCCCGGTGGAACACCGCTTGCAGGATCGCCAGCGACCCCGGCGTCAGCAGCGCCCCGCCAATTCCCTGCAAAACCCGCGATACCACCAACATCGGTGTGGACAGCGCCAGCCCGCACAGCACCGACGCCACCCCGAACCACACGACGCCGACCACGAACACCCGGCGGCGGCCGTACCGGTCACCCAGCGACCCGGCCACCAGGATCAGCGCGGCCAGTGCGAGCAGGTACCCGTCGAGGACCCACTGCAGGCCCGAGACCGACGCACCCAACTCCTGGCCCAACCTGGGGAGGGCGATGTTGACAACACTGCTGTCCAACATCGCCATGCCCGATCCGAGGATCGTGGTTGCCAGCACCCCGCGCGCACTGGCCGAACCCCAGCGGACCTCGGTGGCCACCGGTCAGGACGGCCGGTTGAGCGTGGCGACGAACTTGTAGCGGTCTCCCCTATAGACCGACCGCACCCACTCGACCGGTCGCTCTTCCGTGTCGAACGAGTGCCGCGACAGCAGCAGCATCGGCATGCCCACATCCGCGCCGAGCAACTCGGCCTCGTGCGGACCGGCCAACGCGGTCTCGATCGTCTCCTCGGCGTGGCCCATCTCGACATCGAACCGCTCACGCAGCACCTGGTAGAGCGAGCCGCCACCGCTGACGTAGCGGCGCAGGCCGCGGAAGCGGCCCAGCGGCAGGTGCGTGGTCTCCATGGCCATGGGTTCGCCGTCGGCCAGCCGCAGCCGGTGCAGCCGCAACACCTTGGCGCCCGCGCGGATGCCGAGCAGCCGGGCCAGATCGGCCTCGGCCGGGATCTCGGAGACCTCCAGCAGCTTGCTGGAGGGCTCGCGGCCCTGCGCGCGCATGTCCTCGGTGTAGGACGACAACTGCAGCCGCTGGGCGACCTTGGGTTCGGCGGCGAAGGTGCCCTTGCCCTGCACCCGCAGCAGCCTGCCCTCGACGGTCAGCTCGGCGAGGGCCTGCCGGACCGTGGTGCGGGAGACGTCGAACTCGGTGGCCAGTGAACGTTCGGTCGGGATGGGCGAGCCGGGAGGCAGCGACCCGAGCAGGTCGAGCAAGTGGCGCTTGAGCCCCCAGTACTTGGGTTCCCGTTGCACGCGCGCCACCGTGTCCGACCCGTCGGCCGTGGACATCTCCAGCATGGCGTCCCTCCTGAGTCTTGCGCCCGACCCCTACAGAATGCCTTGTCGGGGGTGCCTCACGCGATCACACCCCGCCTGTTTGGCCCTACCGTGACCGGCGCGGCGCCCCCGCGCCAGCGGGCGCGCTGCCCCGCCTGCGCCACGATTGGTCTAGACCTTACCGGCCGACCGCGTCCAGATGGCGGGCAACCGGGAATCCCGGCCGAGCCCCCGGCGGCGACCGAACCCGCCCGGTGGGCCACCCCGGTACG
Source organism: Actinokineospora diospyrosa (assembly GCF_024171925.1). GTDB lineage: Bacteria > Actinomycetota > Actinomycetes > Mycobacteriales > Pseudonocardiaceae > Actinokineospora > Actinokineospora diospyrosa. The sequence goes on from NZ_JAMTCO010000010.1 coordinate 339,434, forward strand.
GAAAGTACCTCGTCGCAGCGGTGCCGGGCGCGCAAGTGGACACGTTCGGCGTGCCGTCCGATTTGTCCGTTGCACGCCCTCGGGCTGTCATCCGGTCGGGTGGTTCTCGAGTCGGGCCGCCGCCGCCGCGAGCGCGGCCAACCCGCTGGTCGCGGTGGCCGTGGTGACCGAAGTGGACGGGCAACCGGGGGCGGCAGTGAGCGCGAACACAGGTGTGGCGGCGATCACCACCGCGGGTCGCGCGAACATCTTGGCCGTCGAAGCGGCCCAGGGCGAGGCGCCCGCGACCCATCGGGTGACACCGCGGCGGCCGCCGAACGGGTCGGGCGGATCTTGACAGGCGGCCCCGCCCTGGGGTTGTCGGACCCGGGCGGGCCCACCGGGGCCGCGGGCGAAAGTCACCCGCACGAGGTGATCGACGTTCCGCCGGGCCGCCCGGGTTCCTAGACTGGGCAGATGCGGAGGACCTCGTTCGCGCAGTGGCCGTGCTCGATCGCCCGCGCGATGGACCTGCTCGGCGACCAGTGGACCCTTCTCGTGCTGCGGGAGGCCTATCTGGGAGTCCGGCGGTTCGACCGGATCCAGGCCGAGTTGGGCATCGCCCGCAACACGCTCACCGAGCGGCTGGACCGGCTCGTCGGTGCCGGTCTGCTGCGCCGGGAGCCCTACCAACAGCGGCCGGTGCGCTACGAGTACGTGCTCACCGACATGGGCCGCGACTTCTGGCCCGCGCTCGCGGCGATCATGCACTGGGGTGAGCGCTGGCTGACCGAGGACCGCCCGGTCCGGCTGCGGCACCGCACCTGCGGGCACGAGACGCACGCGGTGGTGACCTGCGCCTCCTGCGGCGACCCGCTGCGGGTGCGCGAGGTCGAGGCCGAGCAGCACAGCGCGAGGTCGGTGATGTTGGGAGCCCGCTCCGCCGAGGGGGTGGAGCGGAGCGGGCAAGGTCATGTTACGCCGAACGGAGTAGCGGTCCGATGACCGGGGTCGCGTTGGGCGTCGACATCGGCGGGAGCACCACCCGCGCGCTGGCCGTGGACTCCGCCGGGGACGTGGTCGGCCGCGGCGTGGCTGGCGGCGGGAACCCGAACACCAACGGCCCGGCCGCCGCGGCCGCGCAGCTGCTCGCGGCGGCGAACACGGCGCTGTCGGGGTCGCAGGCCGAGTCGTGCGTGATCGGGATGGCCGGGTCGTCGGCGCTGCTGGACCCGGCGGTGGCCGCCGAGTTCGACGTGGTGTTCGAGCTGCTGCGGCCGCGGGTGGTGTCCGACGCGGAGGTGGCCTTCGCGTCCGGGACCTCGTCGGCCTTCGGCACGGTGCTGATCTCCGGGACCGGGTCGATCGCGAGCCGGATCGCCGGGCGCGAGCGGGTCGCCACCTACGGCGGGTTCGGCTGGCTGCTCGGCGACGAGGGCTCGGCGTTCTGGATCGGCCGGGAAGCCGTGCGGGTCACGCTGTACGCGCTGCAGAGCGGCAAGCCGCTGGGACCGCTGCCGCAGGCCGTGCTGACCTCGGCGGGGCTACCGATCGACGGCGACCCGAGGATCCCGTTCGGGCGGTTGATCCGCCAGGTGAACCGGGAGGAACCGATCCGCTTGGCACGCTTCGCCCCGCTGGCCTCCTCGGTGGACGACCCGGTGGCGCACGGGATCGTGGAGCGGGCGGCGCAATCACTGGCCGCGCAGGCACTCGCCGTGCACGAGGGCGGACCGGTTGTACTCGCGGGCGCGGTCATGCAGACGGCCGTGGGAGCCCGGGTGCGGGACCTGCTGGTAGGGCAAGAGGTCGTGGACGCCAAGGACGGGACGGTAGGTGCCGCTTGGCTGGCATCGCTGGACGCCTTCGGCCCCGATGCGCTGCGGCCCAGCCTCTAGTGGCCCGACCCACTAGTTCTCGGCGGCTTCGGGGACGCGCGGGTGACGCAGGCCCGGGTGGTCGTCCGGTAGCGACTTGCGCAGGACGGCAGCGCTAACGGCGATCACCAGGGCCACCAGCGGCCAGGAGAGAGCGACCCGGGCCATCGCGAGCGCGGCGACGTCGCCCAGCCACCAGAGCGCACCGAACACGGCCGTGCGCAGCGTGTACTGCAGGAGCACCCACACCCAGCTCGCCCTGCCGTACGCGCGCACCAGCGCGGGGTCGCGGCGCCACCGGAACCGCTGCCCCAGCAGCAGGCCGACGACGACGCCCAGCAGGGGCCAGCGGATGAGGACGCTCACCGCCCAGGCGAGGGCGCTGCCGATGTTGGAGAGCAGCTGGATGAGGAAGAAGTCTTCCGCCCGACCGGTGTAGAGCACCACGAGGGCACCGACGACCACGGCCGTCATGCTGCCCGCCACGGCGGTGACCTTGCCGCCGCGCGACACCCGGATCCCGGCCACGACGGCGGCGGCCACCAACGCGGCGGCGATGGCCCAACCGATCGCGTCGGAGAGCAGCCAGACGGCGGCGAAGGCCAACGGCGGCACGGTCGCGTCGACGGCGCCGCGCCTGCCGCCCAGCAGCTCGGCCAGGGAGTCGGTCACGCCCCCAGCCTGCCATTACGCCCGCGCGGGTCGCTATTGGCTGGTCCCGTGTCGGCGTGGGGTCATACTCTGCGCTGACGACCCGCCGGGAATACCGGGGCATACTGACCGCGTTGGTTGTCTGGGGCAACTGGGCCCGCTGGGTCGGCGGGCTGTCGAGGTCGAAGGGGAGGTCGGGCTGTGCATGGGTGGAACAGCTGGATCGCGGTCGGGGACAGCTTCACGGAGGGCATGAGCGACGTCGGCGCCGACGGCAACTACGTCGGCTGGGCGGACCGGCTCGCCGAGCTGATGGCGGGTCAGCGGCCCGGGTTCCGGTACGCGAACCTGGCGCTGCGCGGCAAGATGCTGCGGGAGATCGTCGAGGAGCAGCTGCACATCGCGGTCGCTGCCCGCCCCGACCTGGTCACCCTCTGCGGCGGCGGCAACGACATCATCACCCCGGGCACCGACGTCGACGACGTGGCCGCCCTGTTCGACACCGCGGTCGCGCGGCTGCGCGCGGCGGGGAGCGAGGTCCTGATCTTCACCGGGCCCGACCCCAAGGTCCAGCCGCTGATCCGCCGGTTCCGCGGCAAGATCGCGATCTACAACGGACACCTGCACGCCATCGCCGAGCGGCACGGCGCCCGACTGGTCGACCTGTGGTCCATGGGCGTGCTGCACGACCGCCGCTCCTGGTGCGACGACCGCCTGCACTTCTCGACCGAGGGGCACCGGCGGATCGCGCTGCGCGCGGCGGAGGTGCTGGACGTGGCGGTGGCCCAGGACTGGCGGGAGCCGCTGCCGCTGGAGGCGCGCAGGCCGTGGTTGCGCCTGCGCCAGGACGACCTGGCGTGGACGACCACGCACCTGATCCCGTGGGTGCGGCGGCAGATCACCGGCGAGTCGCTCGGGGACGGGCTGCACCCGAAGCGGCCGGAGCTGATGCCGGTCCGCGGCGCTTACGAGGCGGGCGCCTACGAGTCCACTGTGGAGCGTTCGCGGTCGGTTTAGGGCACCCGGGCCGGTCGGCGCGGGGGGCGGGTGAGTGGACGGTCGGGAAACGACGACCGGCCGGCTCTCCCTCCCCCGAGAGCGCCGGCCGGTACGTCGGGCCGCACCCCCAATTGTCTCCCGCCGCGGCCCTGGGTGACCCTGGGTCACCCTGCGCGGAGAGGGTGCCGGCTGGTGACCGGGCGCGGCTAAGCGTTCGCTAAACGTCGGTGGGCAGGGCCGCCAGTCCGGCTTGGACGGCGTCGGCGGCCGGGGATTGGACCAGGCGGTAGAGCTCCAGGGAGAGGGTCAGCTCCACCCGGGCCTCGGCGATCTCGCCGCGGTCGCGGTGGACCCGGGCCAGGACCTCCCGCGCGAACGCCTCGGTCAGGTCGAGCCCGTTCGCCTCGGCGAGGGCGATCGCCTCGCGGGAGTGCGTCTCGGCCGCCTCGGGGAGGTTGAGCTCGTGCTCGAGTTCGGCGAGGTTGGCCAGCGCGAGTCCGACGAAACCCAGGTCGCCGACCTCGCGGAAGATCGACACCGCTTGGGCCTGCGGTCCAACGGCTTCGGCTGGGGCGCCCAGGTTGCGGTGCACCTGGGCAATGTTGTTGAGCAGGTTCGCCTCGCCCAGCCGGTAGCCCGCGCGACCGGACAGCTCCAGGGCCTTCCGGTAACCCGCGAGCGCCTCGCTGTAGCGCTTCTGGCCGTAGAGCGCGCTGGCGACGGTGTTGAACCCCATCGCCATCAGCTTCGCGTCGCGCAACTCGGTCGCGATGGCGACCGCTCGCTCGGCATCGGCGACGGTCTCGTGCTCCTGGTCGAAGCGGGTGAGCAGGACGCAGCGGCTCAGGCGCATGAGGACTTCACCGCGGCGGTCGCCCGCGGCCTTCGCGGCGGCGAGACCCAAGCGCAGGACGTGTTCCCAGTCGTCGCGGCGGGGCCGGACCCGGCGGAACTCGCTGGCCATCCTGGCCAGTTGCCAGACCTGGGTGTGCAGGCCCGCCTTCGCCCCGGCCTCGGCGGCGGCGACCAGGTTCGGCCACTCGCGCTCGAACCAGGCGAGGGCGTCCTCGCGGCCGCGCACCGCCGGGCGCGGCACGTCCGGCTCGGTGTCGGCGTGGTCGAGGTCGTCGCCAGCCGCGCGCAGGTGCCTGCGGCTCAGGTCGGCGGCGACCAGGTAGAACCGCAGGACCGCGGGCAGCAGGTCGTCGGCGCCGCCCAGTTCCCTGGCGTAGAGCCGGACCAGGTCGTGCATGCCGAAGACGTCCGGGTCCGACTCGGTGACCAGGAACAGCGCCGCCAGCCCGCGCAGCCGCTCGCGCGCGGTCTCCGGGCTGGTCCGCGCCATGGCGCCCAGCAGGTGCGGCCCGAACGTCGGCCCGGGGACCGCGCCGAGCAGGCGCAGCACCTCGGCGAGCGCCGGGTCCAGACCACCGACGGTGAGGTCGAGGGCGGCGCGGACGCCGGTGTCCACGTCGTGCGCGCGCAGGGCGCCCAGGCGGGTGCGCTCGTCGGCGAGCTCGGCGACCAACTCGCGCAACGACCACTGTGGACTGACCGCCAGCCGGGCGCCCGCGACCCGCAGGGCGAGCGGCAGGTAGTCGCACAGCCGGGCCAACCTGGTGCGCAGCGCGCGTTCGTGCTCGGCTGGCGGGCCGGCCGCGTGCTCGATGACCGCCTCGGCCTCGACCGGGGGCAGGGTTCCCAGCACGCGCAACGCCGCCCCGTGCGCCACCAGGCCGTCGAGCTTGCGCCTGCTGGTGACCAGCACCATCGACCCGGGACCGCCGGGCAGCAGCGACCGCACCTGGTCGGAGTCCCTGGCGTCGTCGAGCACCACCAGCAGCCGCCGGTCCGCCAGCAGCGACCGGTAGAACGCGGTGCGCTGCGCGAGGTCCGCCGGGATGTGCTCCGCGGCGACGCCGAGCGCGAGCAGGAACCGCGCCAGGACCTCGGCGGGTTCGACCGGTTCGTGCCGGGGGTCGAAACCCCGCAGCGACGCGTAGAGCCTGCCGTCCGGGAACGCCTTGGCCGCGCGGGTTCCCCACACGACGGCGAGGGCGCTCTTGCCGACACCCGCGGAGCCGACCAGGACCGCGATCGCGGGCGCGGTGCCGTCGGCGTTGTCCCGGATGCCGTCCAGCCACTCGAGTTCGCCGTCGCGACCGGTGAAACCCGGTGGCGCGGCTGGCAACTGGGCCGGGGTGAGCACGCCGACCCGGGGCGCGATGACCGGCGACGGGCGCGGTTCGAGCAGGGCGGTGTCGTCGCGCAGGATCCGGCTGTGCAACTCGCGCAGACCGGGACCGGGGTCCAGGCCGAGTTCGCGGGCGGCGCGGTGGGCGAAGCGCTGGTAGATCTCCAGGGCCGCGGCGCGCCTGCCGGAGCGGTAGAGGGCGAGCACCAGTTGGCCCACCAGGTGTTCGCGGAACGGGTGGGTGTCGACCAGCGCGGCCAGTTCACCGATGACCTCGTAGTGGCGGCCGAGTTCGAGGTCGGCGTCCAGGCGCGCCTCCAGCACGGTGAGCCGCAACTCGGCCAGTTCCGGCGCGCGGACCCGGCCGCCGATCCCGGACAGCTCCGGCCCGCGCCACAGGCCCTGCGCCGTGGCCAGCAGGTCGGCCCGCTCGTTGGCCGCGCGGTCGCGCGACTCGGCGAGCAACTCGCGGGCCAGCGCGACATCGATGCGGCCCTCGTCGACGGCCAGCCGGTAGCCCGGCCCGGCGGTCTGGATCCTGGTCTCCCGCGTCGGGTCCACTGTGGACAGCCAGCGGCGCAGCCTGGACACGTAGCCCTGCACGATGGTGCGCGCGGTCGCGGGCGGTTCGTGATCCCACAGCACATCCATGATGTGCTCGACCGAGACGACCTGGTTGGGCTCCAGCAGCAGGATCGCCAGCAGGCCGCGCAATCCCGGCCCACCCGGCACCAGCGTGTTCGCCCCCACCAGCGCGCACACCGGACCCAACACGCAGAACCGCGGCCCGTCCTGTTCCGGACGCGCGAGCGCGACGTGCGCCACTCGGTACCACCCCCCGATCGGACCGACTCCCCTAAAGCCGGTTCCCAGCGCTCCCGCGACAAACCTAGGGCGTGCGCGAATCCGTGGGAGTGGTTGTGGCACTAGTCAACCGGATGGCCTAACCGGTATGGATCGGCGATATGAACGGCCCCGGCCAAAAGGCTCAGCCACACCTGGTCCACAGGTGGTGGATGTGTGAATACGGGACGACTTCGACCAACCGCGAACATGGGCCGCCCCCGCGGCGCTGAGACATGGGTCGGCCCCACCTCGCTGAGACATGGGACGGCCCCACCGCGCTGAGACATGGCTCGGCCCCACCGCGCTGCGGACATGGGTCGGCCCCGCCACCCGACCGATCCCGACTCGGTGGGCGCGGGGCCGTACTCCGCGCGGTTGGTCGACAGCACGTCGGGTTCACCCCGAGTGGGAACCCCGACCAGCTCTTGATCAACGGTGCGCGGAGCGCTCGCAAATGGTAACAGATGGATTACGCATGATCACGTAGGGGTCACCTGCTTAGCGCGGCGAAGGTTCGCGACGCGATGAAACCGGGCCGGGGCCGGGGCGCGGCGAACGGGTCGACCAGGGCGTTGGCCACCGAGTTGAAGCAGAGGAAGATGTTCGAGCGCGGGAACGGCGTGATGTTGTTGCCGGAGCCGTGCATGAGGTTCGAGTCGAACATCAGCGCCGAGCCCGCCGCGCCGGTGAACTGGTCGATGCCGTGCTCGGCGGCGAGCCGGGTGATCGCCGCCTGGCTGGGCACGCCGATCTCCTGCTCGGTCAACGACGCCTTGTAGTGCTCGGCCGGGGTCTCCCCGACGCACGGCACGAAGGTGCGGTGCGAGCCGGGCATCACCATCAGGCCGCCGTTGAACGGGAAGTTGTCGGTGAGCGCGATGGACATGCTCACCGCGCGCGGCACGGGCATGCCGTCCTCGGCGTGCCAGGTCTCGAAGTCCGAGTGCCAGTAGAAGCCCTTGCCCTGGAAGCCGGGCATGTAGTTGACCCGGCTCTGGTGCAGGTAGACCTCGGAACCCAGGACCTGCCGCGCCCGGCCGAGCACCCGCGGGTCGCGGACGAGTTCGGCGACCAGCTCGCTGATCCGGTGCACCTCGAAGATCGAGCGGACCTCGTCGGTGGCGCGCTCGACGACGGTGCGCTCGTCGGCGCGCACCGCGTCATCGCCCGCCAAGCGGTCGAGTTCGGCGCGGAAGGCCGCGACCTCGTCCGGACCGAGCAGGGCCTCGTGCCTGGAGTAGCCGTGGGTGTCGTGCGCGGCGAGCGTCGCCGGGTCGATCGGGCCGGTGAGGCCACCCCAGACCGTCGGCTCCGCGCGACCGAACGGCGCGCGGGGCTCGGCGGTGCGGGTGGGGTAGCGGTCGTGCACGCGGGTGTCGGTCAGGGTCATCGGGCCTCCTCGGTGATCAGCGGGTAGACGCCGTCCTCGTCGTGCACCTCCCGGCCGGTGACCGGGGGGTTGAACACGCAGACGGTCCGCATCTCGGTGCGCGGTCGCACCTGGTGGCGCTCGTTGCCGTCGAGCAGGTACAGCGATCCGGGGGCGAGCTGGTGGGTCTCGCCGGTCTCCTTGTCGAGCAACTCGCCCTCGCCCTCGACGACGAAGACGGCCTCGACGTGGTTGGCGTACCAGAAGTCGTTGACCGCGCCCGGGTACAGCGTGGTCTCGTGCACCGAGAAGCCGACCCCGTCCCCGGCGAGGATGATCCGCTTGCTGCGCCAGTGCTCGGTCTTGACGTCGCGGTCGGTGTCGGTGATGTCGGCGATGGTCCGCACGATCACGCGGTTCCCCCTTGCAGCGTCGCGGCGACGGAGTCGACGAGGATCCGAAGTCCCGCGTCGAGTTCGTCGTCGGTGATGGTCAGCGCGGGCATGACCTTGGCGACCTCGCCGTCCGGGCCGGAGGTCTCCATCAGCAGCCCGCGTTCGAAAGCGGCACGGCAGACCGCGCCCGCGGTCGCGCCGTCGGTGAAGCGCAGTCCCCTGGCGAGGCCACGGCCCTTGACCTTGAGCCGCGCGTCCGGGTGCGCCTCGGCGATGCCGTGCATGACCCGCTCGACCTGCTCGCCCTTGGCCAGCGTGCCCTTCTCCAGGGTGTCGTCGGTCCAGTAGGTGCGCAGCGCCGCGGTGGCGGCGACGAACGCCGGGTTCACGCCGCGGAAGGTGCCGTTGTGCTCGCCGGGCTCCCAGACGTCGAGGTCGGGGCGCAGCAGGGTGAGCGCCATCGGGAAGCCGAACGCGCCGATGGACTTGGACAGGCAGACGATGTCCGGCTTGATCCCGGCGACCTCGAAGCTGAAGAACGGGCCGGTGCGGCCGCAGCCCATCTGCACGTCGTCGACGATCAGCAGCATGCCGTGCCGCTGGCACAGGTCGGCGAGGCCGCGCAACCACTCCACGCGGGCGGCGTTGATGCCGCCCTCGCCCTGCACGGTCTCGACGATCACCGCGGCGGGTTCGTTGAGCCCGCTGCCGCTGTCGGCCAGCAGCCGCTCGAGCCACAGGAAGTCCGGGACCTGCCCGTCGAGGTAGTTGTCGAATGGCATCGGGGTGGCGTGCACCAGCGGGATGCCCGCGCCACCGCGCTTCATCGAGTTGCCGGTGACCGACAGCGCGCCGAGCGTCATGCCGTGGAAGGCGTTGGTGAAGTTGACGACCGACTCGCGGCCGGTGACCTTGCGGGCCAGCTTCAGCGCTGCCTCGACGGCGTTGGCGCCTGCCGGGCCGGGGAACATGACCTTGTAGTCCAGCTCGCGCGGCTCCAGCACGATGTCGCGGAACGACTCCAGGAAGTCCCGCTTGGCGGCGGTGTTCATGTCGAGGGCGTGGGTGACGCCGTCGCGCATGATGTAGTCGACGACCGCCTGTTTGAGGACCGGGTTGTTGTGCCCGTAGTTCAGCGCGCCCGCGCCCGCGAAGAAGTCCACATAGGACTTCCCGGACTCGTCGTAGAGGTGGCTGCCGACCGCGCGGTCGAACACGACCGGCCAGCCCCGGCTGTAGCTGCGAACCTCGGACTCGAGGGTCTCGAACACACTCATCGCGGAAATCTCCCTCCCCAGCGGGAATGTCAGACCAGAGCGGGCACGGGCGCCAGCGGACCGATGCGGTAGAGGTCCTCGGCGGCGTGCTCGTCCGGGAAGTGGTCGGCGGCGAACAGGTCGGCCCGGCGCACCGGCGCGCCCCGGCGCCTGCCCAGCGCGCTGAACAGCGCGATGGAGGCCGCGTTGTCGGCGGTGATGGTGGTTTCCAGGTGCCGCACGCCGCGCGGGGCGAGCCGGTCGAGCAGGTGGTCGAGGAGCTTGGCCGCCAGGCCCTTGCCGCGCTGACCGCCGTCGACGGCGATCTGCCACACCACCACGGTGTCCGGCGCGGCGGGCCGGACGAAACCGATCACGAAGCCGACCGGGCGGCCGTCGACGAGGGCGACCGCGGAGGTGTCGGCGAAGTCGCGGCACCAGAGCAGGTAGGCGTAAGAGGAGTTCAGGTCTAGCGAGCGCGAATCGCGGGCGATCCGCCACAGCTCGGAGCCGTCCTCTGTGGACGGCTCGGTGATCACGGCGTCGTGCGTTTCCCCGGACATACCCAGGGAACGTAACAGCGAAGTTTCGACGGTTGTGGACGGGGGAAACCCGCACCCCTGCGGCTACCTGGGGTTTCAGCGGATCACCGGTGAGGAGGGCAACAGCTCGGTTGCCCCCCGCACCGGCGCCGTGTTAAAGGTCAGCCCGCCTCGCTGGAGGTGGCCCACAGGTTGATGCCGGAATCCACCGCGTACCGGTCGATCTCGGCCAACTCGTCGTCGGTGAACGGCGGCGCGTCCACCGCGGCGAGGTTGGCCTCCAACTGCGCGACCGAACTGGCGCCGATCAGGGCGGAGGTCACCCGCGGATCGCGCAGCACCCAGGCGATGGCGAGCTGGGCGAGCGACTGGCCGCGCAGGCGGGCGACCTCGTTGAGCCCGCGCACCCGGGCCAGGTTCTCCTCGGAGATCAGCGACGGCGACAACGACGAGTCGCGGCTGGCGCGGGAGCCCTCGGGGATGCCGTCGAGGTACCGGTCGGTGAGCAGGCCCTGCCCCAGCGGGGAGAACGCGATGCAGCCCGCGCCGAGCTCGTCGAGGGTGTCGAGCAGCCCGGCCTCGATCCAGCGGTTGAGCAGCGAGTACGACGGCTGGTGGATCAGCAGTGGGATGTTCGCACCACGAAGGATCTCCGCCGCGCGCTTGGTGGCGGTCGGCGAGTAGGACGACACACCGACGTAGAGCGCCTTGCCCTGCTCGACGGCGGTGATCAGCGCGCCGACCGTCTCCTCCAGCGGGGTGTCCGGGTCGAACCGGTGCGAGTAGAAGATGTCCACGTAGTCGAGGCCGAGCCTGGTCAACGACTGGTCCAAAGAGGACAGGACGTACTTGCGCGAGCCCCACTCCCCGTACGGGCCGGGCCACATGTCGTAGCCCGCCTTGGTGGAGACGACGATCTCGTCGCGGTAGGGCTTGAAGTCGGCGGCGAGGGCGCGGCCGAAGTTGGCCTCCGCGCTGCCGTAGGGCGGGCCGTAGTTGTTGGCCAGGTCGAAGTGGGTCACCCCGAGGTCGAAGGCGCGGCGCAGGATGGCGCGACCGGTCTCGAACGGCCGGTCGTCGCCGAAGTTGTGCCACAGGCCGAGCGAGACCGGCGGCAGCTTCAGCCCGCTGCGCCCGGACCTGCGGTAGGCGGTGCGGTCGTAGCGGCTCTCCTCGGCGCGGTAGGGCGCGGCTGGGAACGGCATGGGACTCCTCGGAGGTCGCGGTTGCTGCCCGGTGATTCTCGCTTAGGGGGCGGACGTTGGCTGTGTGTTGGGCGTTGGGCGTGTGTCGGATCGTCTTTGGCGTTGCGGCGGGCGTGGGGGCGGGTGCGGTGGCGGGTTGGGAGTGCGGCTGGGTGGCTGGCAATGCGGTTGGGGGGCTGGGAGTGCGGTGCGGGGTGGGAATGCGGTGGGAGGGTTGGGAGTGCGGTGGGAGGGGGGCAATGCGGTTGGCTCGATGGGGCGGACTTCCTTTGCGCGGGGCCCCTACGACACCCGTGGCAGGTCCGCAAAGCAGGGGCCGAAAAGCATGGCCCTGCCGCGAGGAAACGCTACGGGTGTCGTCCCCCCGCGCAAAGGAAGTCCGCCCCATCGAGCAGTTGGCACCGGCGGCTCCGAGGAGCGCGGGGTTGAGCGGGTGGGTTGGGGCGGACCTGACGGGGGCTGGGTTGGCAGCTTCGGCTTCCGAGTGGCCGGTGGCTGGCACTGTGGGGTGGGGCGGACCTGACGGAGGTTGGGGTGGCACCGGGGCTTGCTGGGCGGGTGGGGTGGAGGTGGGGGTGGGGGGCTAGAGGAGGGAGGTGGAGTCCACATCGGCTTTGCGGGCGTAGAGGACTTCCTCGTTGAGCTCTAGCCCGTTGACCACGCGGAGGGCGGCCACCACGGCGTCGCCTACCAGGTTGGCGGCGACTTCTGGGTAGTCGAGCAGGAGGGCGGTCTCGCCGTGGCCGACTGCGGTGGCGGTGACGGCGGGGCCGAGGAAGCCCAGCTGGGCGGCTTTGCGGTCGGGCAGGGTCAGCGCGAGGCGGGCTCGGCGGACCGGGGTGAGGCCGCTTGTGCCGGACAACAGGGCGTGCAGGAGGTCTTTGGCCCCGGCGAGCAGTTCGTCGCCCGCCGCGGTGCGCGCGGCCGGGCCGATCATGAGTCCGGCCGGGGGTGGTGGGGCGAGCAGGCAGGCGCTGGTGTCCCAGGCGCCGAGGCGGGCGGTGTGCTCGACCAGCAGGCGCTCGTCGAGCTCGACCGGGCGCGGGCGGTAGCCGTCGAGGGGGCCGAGGGTGGCCAGCAGTTGGTCGACCAGCCACTCGCGGGGCTGGGTCAGCAACCGGGCGCGCAGGGCCGCCATCGACCCCGGCCGGTCGGCCGCGACCCGGCGGACCATGTCGTCGAAGGCGGACATGGTCGGCAAGGTAAGCCGACCGCGCGGCCGCCGACCAGGCTGTTCACCCGATGGTGGCGGCCGGGGGCCAGCTCAGAGGCCTGCCATGATGTCGGTCTCGGTGATGCCGGGCCCGGCCCCCTCGCGGATGAACCACTCCACGCCGAACGCCTCGGCGAAGACCGGGTCGGGCATGGCGAGGAAGAAGCTCTCCTCGGAGATCTGGCTGGCGTGCGCGCGCATCGCGGCCCGCTTGGCGGCCACGTGCGCGCTGACGTCGACCCGGGCGGTCAGCTCGGCCAGCGGCTTGCCGATCTCCCACTCCTCCGGCGGGCCGAACGAGTCGTCCCCGTCGGCCGCGGCGGCCTCGCTCATGTGCTTGCGGACGTCGTCGCGGTTCGCGGTCGCCTGGTACACCCGCGCGGTGCCCGCGAGCTCGGCCGCGCGCTTGCCGACCCGGTAGACCTGGATGTGGTCGGGGTGGCCGTAGCCGCCGTTGTCGTCGTAGATCGTCAGCACGTCGGCCGACTCGTCGACGAGGATCTTGGCGAGCCTGGCCGCGGCCTCCTCGACCGAGGCGGTCCAGAAGGTGCCGGGGGTGTCGTTGGACGGCTCGCCCATCATCCCGGAGTCGGTGTAGCCGAGGAACTCCACACGCGACACACCGAGGATGTCGGCGGCCGCGTGCGTCTCGGCGACCCGGCGCGTGGTCAGGTCCTCCCCCGGGGCGAGGAACCCGTCTTCGACCTCGCCGAGTTCACCGCGGGTCGCGACCACCAGCACGACCCGGTGGCCCTCGTCGGCCGCTTTGCGCATGACGCCACCGCAGTTGATGCACTCGTCGTCGGGGTGGGCGTGGAAAGTCACCAGTGTTGCCATGGCACCAAAGTACTGAACCCGCCCGACACCGCGCCGCTGCCGGTGGACCGCTGAGTACCAACTGCTGAGCGGCGGTTACTGAGTGACAGCGACCCGGCGCTCGGCGCCGCGCTGCTCGACCGGCGCCTCGACCGGGCCGCCGCGCAGGATCGAGTCGAGGATCTCACCGACCCGCACCGCCGTGGTCGACAGCAGTGTCGCGGTGAGACCGTGGCTGTGCTCGGCGCCCTGCAGGTACACGCCCGCGGTGACGTTGCCGCCGGTGCGGACCCGGTAGTCCCGCCCGATGAGCGGGTTGCCCGCCGCGTCGCGCTCGCAGACCGCGGCCGCGCGCCCGAGCAGGTCGAACAGGTCCGGCGTCTGGAACCCGGTGGCGTAGACCACCGCGTCGCACTCCAGGACCTCGGTCTCCCCGGTGGGCAGGAACTCGACCGTCACGTACACGGCCTCGTCGGTCTCGCGGGTGTAGGTGACCCGGGAGGCGTTGCGGATGTCCAGCCGCTTGCGCCCGGTCACCTTCTCCCGGTACTCGCGGCGGTAGAGCTCCTCGATGAGGTCCATGTCGACCACCGAGTAGTTCGTGTTCCGGTGGTAGTCCAGCAGCATCTGCTTGACCTCGGCCGAGGCGCCGTGGAAGTGGTCGACCGCGCGCGGGTCGAAGATCCGGTTGGCGAACGGGCTGTCGTCGGCTGGCGCGTAGCCGTAGCGGGCGAACACCGCGCACACCTGGGCCCGGGGCAGGACGCTGTGCAGCTCGGCGACGGTCTCCGCGCCGCTCTGCCCGGAGCCCACGACCAGCACCCGGTGCGGGTCGGTCCCGGCCAACCGCTCGACCCGGTGCATCAGCTCGATGTTGTGCCAGACCCGCTCCGAGGGCACCGCGTCGGCGGGCAGCTTCGGCTTGAGCCCGGTCGCGATGACGACGTTGCGGGCGCGGACCGTGCTGATCCGGCCCTCGGCGTCCTTGGCGGCGACGTCGAAGTGCGCGACCTCGCCGTCGACCTCGACCGGGCGGACCGAGACGACCTCGGCGCCGTAGCGGACCAGGTCCTCGACCCGGCCCGCCGCCCACTCGAAGTAGTCGTGGAACTCGGTGCGCAGCGGGAACATCGTCTTGTGGTTGATGAACTCGGCGAGCCGGTCGCGGTCGCGCAGGTAGCACAGGAAGCTGAAGTCGCTGGCCGGGTCGCGCATGGTGACCAGGTCCTTGAGGAAGGACACCTGCATGGTCGCGTCGTCGATCAGCATGCCGCGGTGCCAGCCGAACCCGGCCTGGCGCTCCAGGAACAGCGCGTCGACCGCCCGCTCCGGGTGCCGCCGGTTGTGCTCGTGGACCGCGATGGCCAGGGCCAGGTTGGACGGGCCGAAGCCGATCCCCACCACGTCGCGCACCTCGTGCGGCAGAGCGTCGCTGGTCACCGGGGTCCCTTCGTCGACAAGTGCAGGTAAGGCTAACCTAATTACCGGTGGCCGCGGAGTCCATGCCGCCGGCCGAGACGTGGTCTGGATCTCCCGCCAGTTCCGCGCGCACCTCCCGCGCGAGGCCGGTGAGGTCGCCGACGAGCAGCGGGTTCGCCGCGATGGTGAGCCGGGTGCGGGCGGCTCCGGTGCGGACGAGTTCGAACTGGACGACCGGCGTCCAGTCCGGGTGGAACGGATCCGACCGGGTGCAGCGCAACGAGGTCCCCGCGCCTCGAACCGCGAAGACCGAGCCGCCGACGACCCGCCGTCCCGTCGCGAGGTAGGGGTACCGGCAGGCGACGGCGTCGATCGCCTTGCGCACCGCATTGGGACTGATCGCGCCCGGTAGGTCCACAGCGACGCTGGCCGGTTCTTTGTCCATGGCACTGGGGATCGGGCTCACCGAGCGGGCCCCGGCGGCCAACCGCGCCAAGGCGTCGCACCAGGTGCCTGCCAGGTCGACGACGGCGCGTTCGGTGCGGGCATCGGCGCGCCACGACCAGGTCGAGGCGATCTGCCCGGCCACGACGCGCACGACCACGTCGACCGCCCCACTCACCTCCGGCTCGGTGCCGTCGGTCGGGTAGTGGAAGCCGATGACCGCGAGGTCCGTCGCCGCGGTGAGCCTGCGGACGGTGCGGGCGAGCCCGCCCGTAGACGCCGCGGTCCGCACGGTGCCGCGGTCGCCGACCGCCACGACGAGCGCGGCGCACAGCAGGTCGGCGGTGTCGGTGCCGTGGTAGGCGGGGACGTCGGCCAGCAGCGCGGCGCTGAGGTCGTCGGGCAGCACCCGGCGCAGCTGCGGCCTGGCGACCCGACCCGGTCTGAGCGTTTCCAGGGTGTTCACTGTGGACAGACCTTTCCTCGGGTGCGGATCAGGGGCGCGAGGTGAGGTAGCCGCCCATGTGCTTGAAGTAGTCGTGCGCGGCGAGCTCGGTGCCGTCGGCCGTGCGGACCCGGGTGACCAGCAGCGCGCGGTTGCGGCCGCGGCGCGCCTCGGGACCCGCGACGATCGCCACGCCGTCGCCCTCGCGGTAGAAGATCCGGCCGTTGGTGCCGCCGTAGTTGGCCTCCGACACCCGCGCGGCGACGATCTCCAGGCGCTTGCCGCGGTGGAAGCAGAACGCGCTCGGGTAGGGCGCGGACTGGGCCCGCACCAGGCGGTCGAGCTCCTCGGCCGACCAGGTCCAGTCGACGCGCAGGTCCTCCTCGGCGCGCTTGTGGAAGAAGCTGGCCCTGGACCGGTCCTGCTGGGTGAAGTCGGTGCGACCGGACTCGATCTCGGCGAGGCCGTCGACGGTGATCGGGCCGAACAGCGCCAGGGTCTTGGCGAACAGGTCGGCCGAGGTGTCGCGCGGCCCGACCGGCACCGCGCGCTGCAGCACGATCGGCCCGGCGTCGAGGGTGTCGTCCATGATGTGCGCGGTCACGCCGACCTCGGGCTCGTCGTTGATGAGCGCCCAGATCAGCGGGGAGAACCCGGCGTAGGTCGGCAGCAGCGAGTCGTGCACGTTGAGCGTGCCCTGCCTGGGCAGGTTGAAGATGCGCGGCGGGATCCAGGTGCGCCAGTTGGTCGCCACGATCACGTCCGGGGCGAGCTCGGTGAGCCGGTCGAACAGCTCGTCGTCGTCCGGCCGCTCGCGCACGATGACCTCGACGCCGTTCGCCTCGGCCAACTCGGCGACCGAGTCGCTCCAGACCTTCTCGTAGACACCCTCGCCAGGCGGGTGCGTCACGACGGCGACGACGTCGTGGCTGGAGGCGAGCAGCGCCTCGAGGGTGCGGTGCCCCCAGGTCTGGAAACCGAACATGACGACCCGCATGTGGGGACCTCCAACTCGAAACTTTGCTTAGCCTATCCTTATCACGTCGGCCAGCCCGGTTCGAGAGTCCAGGGTGAAGATCGCACCGGCGCACTCGCCGACGAGGCTGGGGAAGCTGCGGAACCCGGTCGCCACGTGGTGACCGTCCGACACCTCGCGCGTGGTGCAGCCCAGCCGGAAGGCCGCGATCGGCCCAGTGCCCGCGACGGAAAGTGATGGTGTGACGTCCACCATCCTGGTGGGCACCACCAGGTGGAGCAGGGGTTGGTCACCGCCGACGAGGTCGGGCCGCCCGGCGAGCGCGTGCCCCAGTTCCGGCTCGGCCCAGCCGAACGCCCGCCAGTCGGGACAGCCACCAGCACCCCCGGCACCACCACCACCACCGCTGCCACCCAGGGCGCCGCCGACGGCCGAGTTCAGCAGGTCGACGACCTGGCGCAGCGGGTCGACCCACGGCTCGACGTCGGAGGTGGTGGCCGTCCACACGTGCACGGCGTCGCGGTCGATGACGACCCGGGCCGCCACCCCGGTGGCGAACCACCGGTGGGTCGGCGTGTCCAGGTAGAAGTAGTCCCCGGGCGCGGCGGCGATCAACTCCGCCGGGGTGGACGAGCGGGTACGCACCATGAACCCCCGATAGGTAAGGCTTACCTAAGTGTAAGACCACCACGGGGGACCGGGTTTATTGCGGGTGGGGACGGCGCTGTCAAGCCGCCATCCGAAGTCGATCTATACACAGGCCCATCCCCACCCTGGGGAAAACTCAGCCGCGGCGCAACCGAACCGTGCTCAGGCTCAGCGCCGCCTTGAGCCTGCGGAACCGGCTCACCCCGGCGCCGAGCTGCTTGCGGACCTCGTCGACCGACGACCAGAACCTGGTCGCGGCCGCGTCGTTCGGGTCGATCGGGCCGAAGACGGTCGCGTCGGCGGCGCGGGCGAGCCGCAGCACCGTCGCGTCGCCCAGGGTGGTGGCCTGCTCGGGGCGGGTGAGCCCGGCGGGCACGGCGGTGCCGAGGTCGCGGGCGCGGTCCATGACCTCCTGCCACCCCGAGGCGACCCGGGCGGCGGGCTCGCCCTGCAACCTGCGGCGGCGCCTGCGCAGCGCCTTGCCACCGATGATCACCGTGCAGACCAGCGCGACCAGGCCGATCGGCGGGCCCGCCCAGGTGATGATGGTGAGCAGGTAGCCGGGGATCTCCCAGCCCTCGTCGCCCTTGGCCGAGGCGGAGCGGCCCACGTTCGGGTCGACCCGGCTGGCGTCGGTGAGCGAGCTCGGCGGGTGCACGGTGTTGGGCGGCGGGACGATCGACGCCTCGGTGTTCTCGAACTGCTGCGGCGGGATCTTGTCCGGCTTCTTCGACCGGTCCGGCATGAACTCGCTGCTCATGACCTGCGCCCAGCGGCCGTCGGTCAGGTGGATCTCCACCCAGGCCTGGATGTGCTCGCCGCGCACGACGCCGCCGGGGCCGGGCCGGGCGCCCAGGACGACCCGGGCAGGCATGCCGAGCTGGTTGGCGACCAGCGCGAAGACAGCCGCGTACTGCTCGTCGTCGCCGACCGGGCGCTGGGCGTTGAGGAAGCTGGTGAGCCTGCCGACGCTGTGGCCGGGCAGGTACTCGGTCTCCCCCGGGCCGCCGTCGCTGTAGGCGCCGTTGTCGCGCAGGTAGCTCGCGACCGCCTTCAGCTTGCCGCCCAGGTCGGACGCCTTCGCCGCCCAGGTACCGGTCTTGGCGGTGACGAACTGGTACGCCGACTGCTCGACCGTCGGCCTGCCGAAGGGCTGCGGGTCGGCGGGCACCTCGACGGTGTCGACGATGGTGTCCACCGTGTACTTGTCGCCGGTGCGCAGCCGGTCGGCGACGATGCCCGAGGTGGTGGCCAGGTTGTAGCGGAAGCTCTCGGAGTGCCCGCGCGCGGTGGTACCGGCGAAGCGGATCGCGGTCGGGGCGCCGGGGGTGGGCAGCCAGGCGTTCACGTCGTCGGCGGTCGCGTAGGCGGCGCCGATCTCGATCTCGACGGTGGCCCGCGGCCCCTTGGCGGTCGGCGGGATGCGGGTGCCGACCCGCTGGAAGCCGTACTTCGGTTGCCCCGGAACGGTTTCCGCGCTGCCGCCGCCCGCGCCCCACACCGTGCCGGTGTAGTCGTCGAGGGTGGCGATGCGGACCAGGCCGCCCTCGGGCAGGCCGGTGACGGTGAACAGCGTCTGGTCGTGCAGCTGGTTGGCGTTCTTCGTGTACTTGCGGAAACCGACCAGCGGGCTGGCGTAGGCGTTGAGGTCGAACGGCGGGGTGATGTACTCCCGCAGCACCGTCCGGTGCCCGCCCGCGCCGGGCAGGATCGGGCCAGCCAGCACCGCGAGGCCCGCGAGCACGCCGACCAGCGCGGCCGCGGACATGACCCGGGTCGCCCGCCGCGCGCCGTCGCGCAACTGGCGGCGCCTGCGCCTGGCCCGCACCGAGATCCAGCCGAGGCTCAGCGCGGCGAAGATCCCGCCGAGCACGGTCGGCAGCGTCGGCGACGAGGTGCCGAGCAGGATGACCGCGATCATCACCAGCGCGGGCGCCGCGACCGGTGCCGCGCTGACCCGGACCCGCCTGGCCAGCGTGAAACCGCCCGCACCGCAGACGAGGCCGAGGATGTACGGGATGATCAGCAGCGGCCCGCTGTCGACCGGCGGCAGGGTGGTGAGCAGCTGCTTCCAGCTGTCCACACTGGACTGGGCGAGGCCGCCGAGCGCGTCGGGACCGGGCAGGAAGCCCGCGACGGCCCGCTCGCGCATGACCACGGCGCCGCCGAGCAGGAAGAACACCGCGACGGTCAGCGCGACCACGGTGACCAGCGGCTGCTTGAGCACGTTGGCGACGTGCCCGACCAGCAGACCCAAGCCGAGGCCCGCGAGCCCGGTCCACAGGAACGGCCAGCCGGTGTAGCTGGTGGTGAACCCGACCAGCGCCACGGTGAACAACAACGTCAGGTACGCCGCGTCGGCGAGGTCAGCGCGGGTCGGCACCACGGAGCGCCGGGGAGCAGTGGAACCGGTCATGCCAGCGGCCCTCCCGCGAGCACGGCCCGCAGATCGTCCAGGTCGCGCACGGCGGCGACGGTGAGTCCCACGTTCTCGGTGATGCCCGCGTTCCCGGTCGCCGCCACCGTGATCGCGGCGCGGCGGATGTCGGAGGGGAACTGCCCGCAGGCCCGCAGCAGTTCCGGGAAGGTGCGCGAGCCGCCCGCGACCACCACGACCACGGTGGCGTCCGGGGCGAGCTGGGCGGCGCGGGTGGTCAGGTCGTCGAGGCCCATGGTGATCGGCTTGACCCGGGCCAGACCGTCCAAAGCGGACTGGGCGACCGCGTCGTGCACGACCTGGCCGCCCGCGAACAGGGTCAGGTCGATGTCGTCCTCCACCGCGCGCAGCGCGAGCGACCCCGCGACCGAGATGGCGTTCTCGAAGTCGTCGTCGCTGGCGTAGGCGGCCCGGTCGCCGTCGACGGCGATCACCAGGCGCGCCCGGCGGGTGTCGAGGTACTGGCGGACCAGGAACTTGCCGTCGGACCCCGAGGAGGCGAGCTTGGCCGAGGAGCGCCAGTGGATGTGCCTGCGGTCGTCACCGGGGGCGAACTCGCGCAGCGTGTGGAACGCCAGGTCGCTGGTGGACAGGTCGGTGGTGGTGTAGCCCTCGAGGTCGCGCAGCATGCCCGCGCCGAGCGGGCCGAGGGCGACCGTCACCGGGTGCACGAACAGCTCGCGGGTGCCGCCCCACTCGACGGTGCGGCGCAGCACGCCCAGGGGGTCGCCGCGCACGGTCACCGCGGGGCCGACCGTGATGACGCCGCGCTGCTCGGTCGGGATCGGGAAGAACTCGCTGTGCACCTGCCCGGCCACCAGACCGGGCACCTCGACCACGTGCACCTCGTCGTCGACCGAGAGCTCCAGCTCCATCGCGAGCAGCCGGGCGCCCGCGCGCTGACCGGCGACCTCGACCACGCAGGTGGCCGGTCGGCCGCGGACCACCCGCTCCTTGTCCAGGGTGAACCGCACGGCGAGCAGGTTGCGCCCGATCGCCCAGCTCAGGCAGGCCAGGAAGACCAGCAGCCCGGCGACGCCCGCCACCACCAGCTCGGTCCAGCCGAGCACACCGCCCGCGATCCAGGACAGGACCGAGCAGACGGCCACGACCCAGCCCATCGGCGTTACCGCGCGGAGTGCCTCCGCCAGCCCACCCACGACCTAGCCCCGGGCGACGGGCGGGGCGACGTCGGCGAGCAACTTCTCGATCACGTCGGTCACGGAAACCCCGTCGAACTGGGCCTGGGCGTTGAGCAGGATGCGGTGCCCGAGCACCGGCAGCGCCAACTCCTTGACGTCCTCGGGGGTGACGAAGTTGCGGCCCTTGGTCATCGCCCACGTCTTGGCGCAGCGCACGTAGGCGAGGCAACCGCGCACGGAGACACCCAGGCGCACGTGCTCGTGCTCGCGGGAGGCCTCGGCGATGCGGGTGACGTAGGACAGGACGGCGGCGTCGACGTGCACGCGGTCGGCGGTCGCGGCGAGCTGCGAGACCACCTGCGAGGAGATCACCGGCTGCACGGCGACGGACCGGTCGCGCACCGAGGCGGCCGACAGCAGCGCCACGGTCGCGGTGTGGTCGGGGTAGCCGATGCTGGTCTTCATCAGGAACCGGTCGAGCTGCGCCTCGGGCAGCCGGTAGGTGCCCGCCTGCTCGATCGGGTTCTGGGTGGCGATCACCATGAACGGCTTGCCGACCTCGTGGCCGACGCCGTCGACGGTGACCCGCCCCTCCTCCATGACCTCCAGCAGCGCCGACTGGGTCTTCGGCGAGGCGCGGTTGATCTCGTCGGCGAGCAGGATCGAGTGGAACACCGGGCCGCGGTGGAACTCGAACTCCTGCTTGCGCTGGTCGTAGATCGTCACACCGGTGACGTCGGAGGGCAGCAGGTCCGGGGTGAACTGGATGCGGGAGTTGGTGCCCTGCACCGATTTGGACAGTGCCTTGGCCAGCATCGTCTTGCCGGTCCCCGGGTAGTCCTCCAGCAGGAGGTGCCCCTCGGAGAGCAGGCAGGTGAGCGCGAGGCGCACCGTGTGCTCCTTGCCGACGATCGCCACGCTCACGTTGGCGACCAACCGGTCGAAGGTCTGCGCGAACAGCTGCGCCTGCTCCGGTGTGGCTGTCATTGCCCGTTCCCGTCCTGTGTGTGCTGCCTGAGCGTGCTCACCACGTGATCGCTCCGGAGGTGTTCGGTGACCCGGACGACCGGCAGGTGACGGTCACCTTGGTCCCCGGCGAGCCGTAGAAGTTGCGCGTCTGGCGTTCCTCGCCAGGGGTGAAGGTCTCGTTCACGAACGTGTAGCCGGCGGTCTGCGCGGTGAACGAGCAGGTGACGGTGGTGCCGCGGAAGTTCTCCACCTTCACCTTGATGAAGGCGCAGCTGGCGTCGGTGCACGCGTCGGGTTTGGCGCTGTTGCACGGGTTCGACGTGCCGCAGGCAGCGCCCTTGGACACGGTGACCACCGGCGCGGGCGGCTCCGGCCCGGTCGCCTGCGAGGCCTCCTCGGTCAGCGTCGGCCTGCCCTGGCTGCTCACCGTCACGGTGATCTTGACCGTGGTCGCGTACCCCACGTCCAGGGTGGCCTCGTGGCTCCACTCGCCGACCCCGGTGGTGAGGTTCAGGTTGCCGTTGCCCTTGTCGGTCTGGATCCGCACCTGGGCGGCCTTGCCGTTGGGGTTGGCGGTGACCCGGTAGGTGACCTTGTCCTCGACCGCGGTCGTCGAGATCACCAGGTCCTTCATCGGGCCGTAGGTGGTCACCTGCTCGACCGCGGGCGCGTTGCACGCCTCGTTGCCCCCGCTGCCGTTGCAGGTGCGCAGGGTGATGCCGACCTGCTGGCCGTTGGGCAGCCCGTTGATCGTGTACTCGACGTTGTCCTTGCCCTCGACCGGGTACTCCCAGGTGCCGCAGCTGTTGCCGGTGCCCCAGCTGCAGGTGACCGTGTTCGACCTGCCGTGCGAGGCCGGTGCGTCGAAGCTGATCTTCGCCTGGCCGTCGACCCCGGTGGCCTCCGCCTTGTACGAGGCGCCGAAGGCGTCCGGCTTGGCGCTGGCCTCCATGTCCGCACCGGGGCTGGGCGGCGAGGTGTGGCCCTCACCCGGTCCGGAGTTGGTCGCGGTGAGGAAGTAGGTGTACACCGTGCCGTCGTTGGGGATGCCGTCGTCGGCGCAGGACAGGTTGCGGACGTTCTCGCAGACGACCTTGTCGCCACCGCCGCCGGTGCGGGTGACGGTGTAGGTGACCGGGCCGGGGCCGTTGGCACTGACCGGAGCCCACGAAACCCGTACCGCGCTGCGCTTCGAGTCGGCGGACTGGACCACGTTGAGCGTCGGCGCGGACGGCCGGTTCGGCACGCCAGCCGACTGCGCGGTCGTCGTCGCCGCCGGACCGGGGCCGTGCGCGTTCACCGCGATGACGGTGAACGTGTAGATCGTGTCGTTGTCCAAATTGGATGGTGTGGCCGTGGTGGCGCCACCCGGCACCGTCATCCGGCCACCGCCGGTCCAGCTGATCTCGTGCCGCTGCAGCTCACTGCCCTCGTTGCGGGCGGGGGTCCAGGTGAGCGTCACGCCACCGTCGCGCGGCTGGGCCGCGGTGAGACCGCCGACCGCGCCGGGCACCTCGTCCGGTGTGGACGATGACGACGACGGGCTCGGCTTGCTCCAGCCGACCAGGTTCCTGGCCCGCACGGTGAACGAGTAGGCGCGGCCGTTGGTGAGCCCGGAGATCGAGCACGGCGAGGCGGCGCAGTTCTGCGAACCGCCGTCCCAGGAGACCTCGTAGCCCTCGATCGGGGCGCCGTTGTTGGCCGGGGTGCCCCAGGACAGCTCCACGACCTTGCTCAGCGTGGTGCGGCCCGGGATCGGGATGCTCGGCGCGTCCGGCACACCCAGCACGCGCAGGGTGATCCGGCCGGGGACCTTGCGGTCGTTGCGGCTGGTGTCGGCCACGTCGGACACGGTGACCTCGAAGGACATCGTGCCGTGCGAGTCGGCGCCCGGGGTGATCCGCACCGAGGCCCCCGACGAGCTCGAGTTGGCGGACATGCCGTCGATCTGGCGCACCGAGACCACGGAGATCACCGGGTCGCGCAGCCGGGAGCGCACGTACTGGGCGAGGTTGACGTCGGTGGTCTCGCCCGCCTTGATGCCGTCGATGGACACCGGCGAGACCGACGGCGCGGGCGCGGCGATCACGCGGACCGCGAACGGCGTCGGCGGCGCGGGCGAGCCCTCGACGCCGACCTCCAGCACCCCGTTGGCGCCCGGTCGGGCCGCGCCGGAGGCGGTGAGCCGGATGGTGCGCGAGCCGGAGCCCTCCACGTCGACGCCCTCGGCGTCGGTCTTCCACTTGGCGGTGTACTTCAGGTCGACGGCGGCACCGGGCTTGGCGGTCCACACGTGGCAGACCGAGGTGATGTCCATGCCGATCGTCGTGCCGCCCGCGATGAGCGTGATCGTGCCGCTGGGGCAGCGCAGGATCGGCACGTCCGGGCCGATCTGCACCGGGACGGTGATGTAGGCGGTCTGGCCCTCGGTGAGGCTGGCGCCGTTGGTGACCTCGAAGGTGACCGCGGCGGGGCCGTTGTAGCCGGGCACCGCGGTGAGCACCAGCGACTGGTCGCCCTCGTTGCGCACCTGCAGGCCGATCGAGGGCGAGGCGAAGATCCGGTCGGCGAGGGTCAGCTTCACCGGCTTGTTGGCCGGGTCGACCACGAAGTCGGTGATGGACACGGTCTTGGCGCCGTCGATGGGCACCTCGACGCTCTGCCCCGGCTTGCCGTACGGGGCGCCGTTGCCGCTGGCGGGCACGTGGATGAACCCGAGCGCGGTCGCGCCGCCGCCGTCCTTGAGCTCGTAGGCGACGGTGCGCGGCTGGCCGAGGACGGGCATGGTGATCTTGCCGCCGGACTCGCTCGCCTTGTCGTCGAAGACCTTGGTGATGGTCAGGTCACCGGCCGAGCCGTCGACGTCGCCCGCGGCGGCGAGCACGTCCACCTCGACGGTGTCGGCGCCCGGGCGGGGCTCGGCGTAGGTGTCGCCCGCGATGGGCGGCATGTTGTAGTCCTTCTGGCTGCGCACCGTCAGCGTCGCGATGGACGGCTCGCCGAAGCCGCCGATGACGCTGTAGACGATGATCAGCGGCTTGCCGCTGAGGTCGGGCGCGGTCAGCTCGACCAGGCCGGTCTCGGGGTTGAGCGTGACGTCCTTGGGCAGGTTGGGGTTGCGCCCGCTGAGCGGCTCCACCTGGGTGGTGTCACCGGGGGCGCGCAGGTCGTTGCCCATCACGTCGATGGCCAGCCGCACCCCGGGCGCGGCGGTGACGACGTCGTCGACCGCGATCGCGGGCTGCGGGTCGCCCGGGGGCACGATGGCCACCCGGATGTCGGACTCGCTCGTCTTGCCGAACGGGTCGGTGACCAGGTACTTGAACGTGTCCGTGCCCGCGCTGGACGGGTACGCCTGGTAGGTGATCGAGGTGGCGCCCATCGCGATGATCCGGCCGAGCGCGGCGGCCGAGCCGATGCCGGTGACCGAGACCGAGTCGCCGTCGGGGTCCAGGCCGCTGGTCGGGATGACGATCTTGATGGTGTCGCCCGCGATCGCCCGCGCCTCGACCGGCTGCGGGGCGGGCGGCTGGTTGGGCACCTGCGGGGTCGGCGCCGGGTTGACCGTGACGTGCGCCTGCCCGACCGCCTGGTCGCCGTTGGGGTTCACCGCGACGTAGGAGACCAGCACCTTCACCGGCGCGTCCACAGTGGCCGGTGGGACGTAGCGGACCACGTTGCCGGTGACGTAGGCGCGGCCGACCTGGGTGTCCGGGTCGGTGATGCCGGTGACCGAGAGCTGCCCGCGCGCGGGCGCGCCCTCGACGTTGGCCTGCAACGAGATCGGCGACCCGCCCGGGGTGGTGTCGTTGTCCAGCACCGGGATCGCGACGGAGTCACCGGCGCGCACCACGGCGTGGTCGTCCTTGGGCACCGGGGTGTCGTCCGGCGGCGGGCCGAGCTGGGTCACGGTGACCTCACCGGTGACCGCGCCGGTCAGCCCGTTGGTCACGGTGTAGCGCACGACCTGCGGGTTCGGGCTCAGCGTCGGGGTCAGCGAGGTGATCCGCAGCCAGCGGCCCTTGACGATGGCGACCTTGACCTGGTCCTCGACGACCGGCGCGGCGGTCTGCACGACCAGCAGCGAGCCGGACGGGTCGACGTCGTTGGCCAGCACGTCGACCAGCGTCGGCAGCTGCGCGCGGACCACGGCGCTGTCGGGGACGGCGACCGGCGGCAGCGGTGTCGCGGGCGCCGGGGTGGCGTCGACCCGGATGCTGCCGGTGGCGAACGGCGCGTTGCCGAAGGCGGCCGAGTACTCCAGGAACACCGTGCCCGGCCGGGCGACGGTGACGGTGACCAGGCCGGTCTTGATGTCGGTGACCACCGCGGCGCCCGGCGGGGCGGCGAGGTCGCCCGCCAGCCGCAGCCGCGCGGCGGGGTCGGTCGGGTCGGAGCCGGGGCGGTCGTTCTCCAGCGGGCGCACGGTGATCGGCTGGCCGACCTGGCCGCGCACGACGTCGGGCTGGGCGATCGCGGCGACCGCCGTCGTCGCGGCCGGGTCCTGCACGGTGACGGTCTCGGTGCCGACGACCGGCTCGCCCCTGCCGTCGGTGACCTGGTACTCGACCTGCTGCGGGCCCGCCTTGCGCGGGGCGGTGAAGTCGGCGAACCCGGCCGGGGTGGTGGTCACCGAACCGTCGGCGACCTTCGCGCCCGCGAGCACGATCGGGTCGCCGTCGAAGTCGCGCCAGTCGGCGACGGCCGGGATCGACACCAGCCCGCCGGAGGGCACGCTCCAGTCGGTCGGCTTGAAGCCCGGGCGCAGCTCCGGCGGCTTGTTCTCGTCGGCGGTGCGGCCCTCGACGTTGACCGAGCCGGTCGCCGACAGGCCCTGGCCGTCGTCGATGGTGTACTTGAACCGGGTGTCCACAGCGGACTCCGGCAGGGTGATCTGCACGGTCTGCCCGTCCGGGGAGATCGCCAGCCGCACGGCCGGGTTGTCCGGGGCGGTGACCGCCGAGATGGACAGGATGTTGCCTGCCGGGTCGGAGTCGTTGTCCAGCACGTGCAGCACGGTGGTGCGACCGGGCCGGGCGCCGAGGTTGTCGTCCACGGCCTTCGGCGGCTTGTCCTTGACCGCGTCGGTGTTCTTGTCGTTCTTGGTCTTGTCGCTGGGGTTCTGCACCGGCGGCGGCTTCACGGCCGACCAGTTGTCGACCTTCTTCTGCGTGCTCAGGTCCCACACCGCGCCGGTGGCGATGTCGTTGAGCACGATGGAGCCGCGGTTGACCCGGAACACCGGCTTGGCCAGCACGGTCTCGTCGCGCAGGTTGCCGGGGGTCGCCTTGCCGCCGTCGCAGGAGCGGACGTAGCCGGACTGGGTGCCCGCCCAGGCGGCGTGCACGCACCCGCCGAGCCGCACCGGGGCGGCTGGCGCGCCCTTGCCCGCGTCGGACAGCAGCGTGGTGCGGCCGTCGGCGATGGAGACCGCGACGAGGGCCTTCTTGGTGGCGATGATGACGACGTCGGATCCGGGACCGGGCTGCTGCAGCCGGGTGGTCTCGTCGGCGTCGATCGTGACGTCCTTGCCGTCGGGCAGCACCAGCGTGCCGGTGTTGGTGTCGAGGACGAGGAGGTCACCGCCGACCGAGGTGACCTGGACGCTGGAGAGCGGGCGCGGCAGGGCGCTGTAGTCGGGGGACTCGAAGGAGTTCTGGCTGACCCGGATCGTGGCGACCTTGCCGGTCTTGGAGACCACGCGGACCGTGCCGTCCGGGGAGACGGCGAGCGCGGCGTCGGGGTCGACGGTGGCGAGCGGGGCGTTGGCCGGGTCGAGGGTGCCGAGGTTGGTCATGCCGTCGTGGGTGTCGACCCTGGTCGCCCACACCCGGCCGGTGCGCGGCTCCAGCGCGGCGAGCGTGCCGCCCGCCATGGCCAGTTCCGTGTCCCCGGCGATGGATAAGCCCTGCTCGGGTAAGGCGACCGCGCGGGCGACGTCGACGGGGAAGAGGCGACCGGTCGCCGCGTCGCGCGCTGCCACGGCGGAGCCGTCCTGGTGGATGTCGAGCTGGTAGGTCTGCTGCGCCCCACCCGGGGGGTAGAAGGCGGCGTCCAGGGCGGCAGCGGGCTTGTTGAGCCTGCCGAAGAGGCCGTCCTTGTCGCTGGTCACCCAGATGCCGCCGTCGTCGAGGTCGACCTGGCGCACCGGGTAGCCGGTCGATGACAACGCGTACGTGACCAGAGCCGTCGCCCCGACCGCGAGCACGACCGAGGACGCGATGGCGGTGCGGTGTCGCCTGAGAAAACCCACGTGTCCCCTGCCAGAGTCCCCGAGCCGTCATCCGGCCATATCGTGTCGCGCGGCGACTATGTTGCAGGTTTGTCCGTTCACCTTCCACACCCGGGTGGCGAAAAGACCGCGGATGCGCTACTGCCGTCCGCCCGGACGACCTTCACCTCAAGGCAAACCGGGGTACCCGCCGGGGCGGCGATGTCGACCGTCGGCGCGGTCGCGGTCGCGGTGCGTGAGCGGTCCTCGGTGCGCCAGAGGAAGCTGTCGGTCCCCAGCGGCGCCGAGTAGGTCCAGGTGAAGCGCAAGGTCGTCGGATCGATGCGCGTCGCGGTGACCACCGGTTTCCCCGGCGGCGCGGCGATTCCACCCGCGTCCTGGTCGCGGACGCCGGGGTCGACCGGCCCCCGCGGTGCGGGCTGTTCGGCTGCCCCGGTGGACAGCAGGACCACGCCCGTGGTGACGGCCGCGAGGAACGCGGCGGCACCCAGGGTGATCGCCACCCACGGCCTGCCGCGCTCCTCATTCACTGTGTCGGAGGCCACAGTGTGAATGGGTGGCGGGGGCGGTGGTGTGGACCACGAGGACCGAGGTGGGATGACCGGCTGGACGGCGGGCGGCGGGTCTACGTAGGTGGGGATCGACAACGCCTTCGTTGAGCCGTTCGGCTCAACGGGGTGGACCGTGGCCTCCTCGGCCGGTGCGGGTTTGACCGGTGCGGGCTTGGCGCGCGGGCGCGGCGGCAGGACCGTGGTCTGCCCCGGGAAACCCGCCCCCTGCTCGACGGCACGCAGCGCGAGGGCGAACTCACGGGCGGTCGCGAAGCGGTCGGCGGGATCGGGCTCCATGGCGCGCAGGAGCGCCTGCTCCAACCCCGGCGGCGCGTCGTCGCGACCGCTGGGCCGGGCCGGGGTGTGCAGGATGCGGTGGACCAGCGCGTCGGCGTCGTTGTCACCGTCGACGACCTCGAACGGGGACCGGCCTGCGAGCAGGTGCCACACGGTGGCGCCCAACGAGTACACATCGGACTGGAAGGTGGAAACCCCGTCCCGCAACACTTCCGGCGGCGACCACGGTATCGACATCGGCACGCCGACGCCGTCGACCGAGGCGCCGCCGCGGCCCGCGATGCCGAAGTCGGCCAGCCGCGGCTCACCCAGCCGGTCGACCAGGACGTTGGCGGGCTTGATGTCGCGGTGCGTGATGCCGACCTCGTGCGCGGCGTGCACGGCGTTGGCGATCCGCACCCCGACCGCGATCACCTCGGTGACCGGGATCCGCTCGGCGCGGGTGCGCTCGGCGAAGTTCGCCCGCGGGTAGTACGGCATGACCAGGAACGAGCGGCCGTCCGCGCTGACGCCGGTGAAGAAGACCTGCGCGATGTTGGGGTGGTCGCCCAGTTCGGCCATGGCGTCGGCCTCCTCGGCGAACCGGGCGGCCAGGCTGGCGTCCCTGAGCACCTTGACCGCGACATCGCGCTTCGGCTCGGCCTGCCGGTACAGGTACACCTCGGCGAAACCGCCGGAACCGAGGAAGCGGACCAGTCGCAGACCGGGCAGTTCCGGTGGCCTCATCGGCTCACCCCGAGTCGTGCGGTGACCAGCGGGCGCAAACGCTTGCCTAAGCGCGCGACCCGATTCCCCGAGCGGTGCCGGACACACATCTTGCGGGCCTTCCTCGGCTCTAGGGGGCCTCTCGCGGCGCCGTCTCGTCGCCGGTCGGCGCGGTGGGGGCGCTGACGTGGTCGACCACCACGGCGGTCACGTTGTCCCGCCCACCGGCCGCGACCGCGTCGCGCACCAGCGCGGCCGCCGCGGCCACCGGGTCGCCCTGGGCGCCGAGCACGGCGGCGATGGCCGCGTCGTCCAGCTCACCGGTGAGGCCGTCGGAGCAGACCAGGAACCGGTCCCCCTCGGTCGGCGGGAACACCAGCAGGTCCGGCTCCGGCGGCAGCGGCGACCCGAGCGCCCTGGTCACCACGTTGCGCCTGGGGTCGGTCGCGGCCTCCGCCGGGCTCAGCTCGCCCGCCGCGACCAACTCGGTCACCTCGGAGTGGTCCACGGTCAGCTGCACCAGCTCGCGCTCGGCGTAGCGGTAGACCCGCGAGTCCCCCACGTTGAACACCACCCAGTGCGGCGACCCGGCGAAGTCGACCAGGCACAGCCCGGTGACGGTCGTCCCCATCCCCAGCTGCTCCGGGTTGCGCGCCGCCGCGGCCAGGATGTCGCCGTTGAGCCGCACGATGTGCCTGCGCACGTCATCGGGCCGCAGCGTGCCCTCGGTCCCCAGCTGCGCCAACCCCGCCACCGCGAGCCCGCTGGCGACGTCCCCCGCCGCGTGTCCCCCCATCCCGTCGGCCACGGCGAACACCGCCGCGGTCACGACGTAGTTGTCCTCATTGGCCGCCCGCACCAGACCCACGTCAGTCGCGGCCCCAGCCCGAATAGTCGGTTCCCCGGTCACCGGGCACCCCCACACCATCTCGACAGTCGACGAGCACATCGTCGCAGCCCAAGCCGATGTTGCACACCGGGTTCGCCCCAGCCGGGACCCCTACGGGCTACAACCCCAACGCCGACTTCAACACGGCCACGGCCAACGGCGCCCCGATCACCGTCGCGCACTTCAGCGCCCATTCCCCCGCTTTGGCGAGCCTGCTCACCGTCTCGGCCGCGTCCCCGGCTGTCGCGGACCGCTCCGCCTGCGCGACCTCGGCCACCGCGATGTCGTGGTCGACCGTGGTGCCCTCCTTGCGCATCGCCTCGCGCAGCTTGCCCAACTCCGCCGCCAGCTCGGTGAGGTCGACCTGCTGCCCGCCCCCGTCCCCGAAAGTCACCCCGAAGGCCGTCGCGCCCTTCCCGACCGCGCCCGCTTTGTCGACGTTGTAGGTGTCGCCCATCTTGGGTCCTTCCCCGTTGTCCTGGATGAAAGCGCCGATGGTCGAGCCGGGCTCGAACTTGGCGACGATCTGGGTGATGTGCGTGCGCTCCGGCTCCGGCAACCGCACGGTGGCGGAGCTGCGGATCTTCAGCTCCACCGCTTCCACGACCTTGAGCAACACGCTCATCTCGGTCGGCTCCGGCGCGCTCATCGCTGCGCGACCACCCGCTCGACGGCGGCGAAACGCGCCCGCAGCTCGGGGTCTTCCGGCAGGTTCTCCCGCACCAAGGCCAAAACCTCGCGGGCGGTGGCCATATCGGACTGCTGAGCGGCCATCTGGACGAGTTCAAGACCTGCCGAGATCACCGAGGGGTTGTCCGGGGAGAACTGCTCGCGCAACCGCCGCCACAGCTCGTCGGCGAACCCGCGAGCGTCGTCGTAGCGCCCCCCGGACTGCAACGAGGTGATCAGGCTCGCCATGGCGGCGAGCGTGTCCAGGTCGTCGTCGCCCAGTGTTCGCCTGAGCTTCTCAAGCAGGTCGCGTTGTAGCTCCGCGGCTTCATCGAATCGCCCCAGCTGCCACAGCACCGTGCCCAGGTTCGCCTGTGCGGTCGTGGTGACCTGGTCGTGCGGGCCCAACACCCGCGAGGAGTCGCGGTAAGTGTCCTCCAGCAGTACGAGCGCATCGGTCAACTCGCCCGCTTCGGCCAGCGAGCCGGCGAGGTTCATCGCCGCCTTGATCGTGTCCGGGTGGTCCGGACCGAACTTCGCCCGCCGCCGGTCCAGGACCTCCTGCTCGATCTTGCGCGCCCTCGCGTACTGCCCGGTCTGCCACAACGACGCCGCGAAATTACCCGCAGCCCGCAGGGTGTCCGAATGCTCCTCGCCCAGGGTGCGCCTGCGGACTTGCCAAACCTGCCGGAACAACTCGGACGCCTCGTCGTGAGAACCCACACGGGCGAGGTGGGTGGCCAGGCTCGCGGTGGCCGCTGTCGTCTTGGGATGCTCGGGCCCGAAGACCCGTTCGAACCCAGCAACCGCCTGGCGCGCCTTCTCGATAGCGTCAGACCACCGGCCGAGGGCGGCGTACGTAGAAGCCAGGTTGTCGCGAGCCGCGATGGTGTTCGGGTGGTCCGGCCCCAGCACCCGCTCGCGCCCTTCGAGGACCTCCTCCTCGAGGGCGCGGGAACTCTCGTACTCGCCGAGCTGCCACAGCGCCACCGCCAGGTTGCCCGCGGTCTGCAGGGTCTCCTCGTGGTGCCGACCGAGTATCGCCCGGCGGGCCTCCAGCAGGTCCCGCTGCGCCTCGACGGCCTCACCGGCGCGCCCGCTCTCGCTGAAAAGGTCACCCAACGTTTCCAAGGCGGTCAGGACCACCAAGTCCCGGTCTCCGCGCTTGTCCCGCAACACCCGGTGCGCCGTGGCCATGACCTCGACGGCGGCCTCCGCGGCGCCGTACTCGAGCAACCCCCTTGCGAGATCCGCAGCATCCTGGGCGATGCGCTCCGGGAGGCCAAGCCCCCCAGGGAGGTGGATCCCACCGTGAATGGTGTGCGCCTGCACGACCGAGCCGAAGATGCTGGCCGACATCGAGTTGTGCACGTCACCACCGCCGCCAGGGGAGAAGCTGAATGGCACCTGGCCTCCTGCGGGTGTTGGTGTTCCCACAAGAGATCGCCGCGCGGTGATCGCCGTTACGGCTGAACCGTACGTGGCACGAGGACTGTGGAGCCGGCAGCGGGACTTGAACCCGCAACCTTTCGCTTACAAGTTCAAGGGCGGGGGGTTCAGGGGAGTCCCGATGGGTCTGAGCCGCTGGTCAGAGCGCACAGAGAGACGTAGGCCAAGGCGCGTACGAACTGGGATTGAGCCCCTGATTGAGCCCCGCGCGCAGATGCCCCCTGACCCCGCCCGGCTCGGCCGCTCCGCCCCCCGCCACTCCCGTCGGCTCAACAGAACACCTCATACAGGCAGATGACGTCTCGCCGCCAAACAGGTCAGGACCTCGTGCGTCAGCAGCTGCAAGCCGACAGAGGCGGGACGTACCTGGGACGGCTGTGGGACGGCACTACATGCACTCCGACCTGCGGTGGGACGCTTGGGACGGCTTGGGACGGCCACTCACCCGAAACACCAGGCTGAAACTGGGGGAGCTAGCCGTCCAGCCTCACCACCGCAGGTCAACGGTGTTAGGTACGGACACCTAGTCGACAGGCATCTGGTACAGCAGGCCGTTCCGGTCAGCTCTCAGGACAAATCGAGTGACTTCGAAGGGTTCTTGATTCTGATCGATGCTCGTGTGAATCACTTGCAGGATTGGCGTTCCGCCCGGCAATGCCAGCATCTCACGCTCGCGATGGTCAGGCATTCGCGCTGTGACCTCTTCTCGGATCGTAGTCATCACGTGCCCGCAGTCTTCAAGCCTGCCGTAGATGCCATCTTTTCCGGTTTGCTTTCGCGCGACTAGCGGGGTTCCCTTGGCGATAACCCACGGGATATAGGTTGTAACAACCTGCACGGGTTCATCGTTTGCGAAATAGAGGTTCGAGCGTTTCAGCACCGATCGCGCGGTGGCGTCTACCTGGAGACGGTCAGCAACGTCTTGCGGTGGACGCGCCTGCTCCGCCGACAACACCTCAACCCTGGGCTCCAAGCCTGCCTTCTGGCATTCTCGCCTAAAGGGCGTAGGGCCTCCGCGATACTTTCGCGAGTACCGATCTCCGCCTAGCCGGATCAGTGGGCTAACTTTTCGGACGAAGTTCCCCCGTCCGTGCTGTCGAATAACCAATCCTTCCTGTTCGAGTAGGCGAATTGCCGCCGTGGCCGTCGTCCTGGCGATTTGATATTCGGAGGCTATTTCTCGTTCCGAGGGAAGCTTTGACCCCTCGACAAGTTCGCCTTGCTCGATCTTGCTTCGAATGGCACCTGCAACCTGCTTGCTTACTGGCTCATCCTGCGTGGTCAAGATCCCTCCCTGCGGGCTGGCTGCTGCCTGTTGCACTCTACTCCTCACTGGCTTACTCCACTTGAGTGACACTGGCTGCTGCCAGTTGACGCTACTGGCTGCTGCCAGTAGACATGGGGAGTGCGCAACTGGCAGCAGCCAGTGACGCTGACGGGACAACAGAAAGCCCCGGCTGGTGCTGACACACCGACCGGGGCCGCATCGAACTTGGAGACGCACGATGCAGGTAGAGACTAGCCGGTTCTACAAGGTCCGGGCCGTCGCGGAGATGCTGGACGTGTCGGTCAACACGGTCTACCGGGCTGTGCAGTCCGGTGAGCTGGACGCGCTCAAGATCGGAAAGTCGCTGCGTATCCCGGAGCGGGCGCTCCAGGTGTACCTGGAGGCGTGCGGTGAGGCCGCGTACCAGGCGTTCGTGGTGGCGGGTGAGTCGGTTGAGGATGTCGACCAGGACGCGGCCGTGCTGGGTGGCGTTGACGTGGCGGTGTCGGAATGACCGCCGTTCTGGGCCGCCCCACGATGGCGGACGAGTCGGGCGTGGTGGTGCGGTTCGCGCGGGGGCAGCGTCCGGGCACGGTGTGGTTGGAGCGTGTGGCGCCCACCGACCCGGGTACCTCGCGGGAGTACGAGGCCAGGTACCGGCGGGAGATCGTGCGGGGGCAGCGGCAGTCCTGGACTCTCGGTGGGCACTTCACCGCCGGTGAGGCAGCAGCGGCCCTGTCTGCGGTGACCGGGTTCGGGTCGACCCCGGCCCGGATCGCGGCCTCTGTGCTCGACGGCTACGACCGCCTCGGCAGCGACACCGTGCGGCACCTGGCCCACGTCGCCGCCCAGGTCCAGGCAGGCCGCGCCAATGCCGATGACACCGCCTGGTTCCACCAACACTGGACCAGCCCGGCGCACCGGGACCGGTGCGTGCAGGCCGCCGCCGTGCTGATCGGGGCCGCGCGATGACCCCCACCCTCGCCCCCTCCACCGTCGCGGACCGGGACGCGGTACTCGTGGGCACCCGTTGCGTGGATGAGCTGGACACCACCGGGGTCGCGGTCGCGTTGGCCCGCAGCGGCGTACGGCTACACAAACGACTCACCGATG
The DNA here is from genome assembly GCF_024171925.1 of Actinokineospora diospyrosa. Classification (GTDB taxonomy): domain Bacteria; phylum Actinomycetota; class Actinomycetes; order Mycobacteriales; family Pseudonocardiaceae; genus Actinokineospora; species Actinokineospora diospyrosa. The sequence continues at coordinate 374,428 of NZ_JAMTCO010000010.1, forward strand.
ACGAGGTCTTCGCCTTGGTCGCGGCGGGGGTGGCCAACCTGGGTGGGCTCGCCGCAACGTCGCGGTGGTCAGACATCGCCCTGGACATCAACCTCCGCGATGACGATGGCGCCCACCGGAACCTATGGGGCTCACCCGCCCGCGCCCGACTCTGCGCCACCCTCGCCTGGCGCGTCGCTCCCCCATTCGACTACTTCCCAGTCGCCAGGCCACAAACCTGAGGCACCCGCCCCCGACGTCGCCCCCTGGTGGTTCCAGCCGTACCCGAACCCGGCTGGAACCACAGGGGGGAGGTGGGTGCGGGGAGGTTCTCCCAGCCGAACTCCGGCCAGCTGGGCCACCACACCCGCACCCGCCCCCCACTTCCTTGTTTTCGCATGTCATCCCGCCTTCGGACCCGGGTTCGAAGGCGCCTGTGAAAGGACCCTGTCGTGCCCGCGTGCACCCGTCAGCACCCGCGTTCGAGCGTGGACGTGACCGCCGCCGTGCTGTACCTGCTGCCCTACACCCGTGCCCAGTGGCGCCGACTCGAACCCGCCGGACTCGCCCCCATCGTCGCCGGGGTCGTGGCGGACCCGCTGTTCCGCGTGCCCGAGGTGACCGCGCTCGTCCTGGCCGCCGAACACAACGGGACCCTCGCCCACCCCCATCGCCTGGCCGCCGCCCGCCGCATGGCCCGCCGCGTCCTCGCCGCCTGAGCCCAGGGAGGGAACCCGCCATGAGCACCCCCAGCGCAGTCCCAGCAGACCCGGGTTCAGGGCGACGGCTCTACCCGGTCCCGTCCCCCGGTGACGGAACCGACCACGGCCCTTCCGTCACCGCGACCGGGGACGTGACCGGCATGGCCGCGCGGGTGGCGCAGGTGCGGCAGTGGCTCCCCCCGGTCGATCCGGCCGTGTTCGACTCGTTCCTGGGCCAAGTCGCGCTGCACCTGGACCCGTTCACCGAGGCCGACCCGGTCAACGTCCTGGCCACCCTGCTGGCAGCTGCCGGAGTCGCGATGGGACCCGGCCCGCACGTCGTGGTGGGCGGGTTCGAACGCCACCCCCTGCTCACCTGGCCGATCGTGATCGGTCGGACGGGGACAGGACGCAAGGGCACCGGCTACAACGTCGCCAAAGCCGTCCTCTCCTACGCCATGCCCGACTTCGTCACCGAGAACGTCAAATCCGGCCTGTCCTCCGGCGAGGGACTCGCGGCCGTGTTCGCCACCGACGACCAACCCGGCAAGGGCAAGGCTGGGGGGACACGACTGCTGCCGGAAGGAGACTTCCGTTTGCTGGCCTACGAACCCGAATGGGCCTCCGTGATGGCCCGCATGAAACGGGAGGGCAACACGCTCTCGGCGACGCTACGAGCGGCCTGGGAGGGCGGGGACCTGTCCACACTCAACGTCGACGCCCGCACCGCACGCGACACCCACATCGGCATCGTCGCCCACATCACCCCCCAAGAGTTCGCCGCCAAAGTCAGCGCCACCGACATGGCCGGCGGCACCTACAACCGGTTCCTCCCCATCGCGGTCGGGCAGTCCAAGTTCCTGCCCGTCCCCAAACCCGTCGACCACGCCCTGCTGCTCCAGTTCGGCGCCGCACTCGCAGACAGGGTCACCGCGGGGACACGCCTGGACCGCATCACCATCGCACCCGACGCCATCGACACCTGGCAACACATCTACCTGGAGTTCGGCGGCCCCGAGTCCGATGGGGACGGTGACCACGTCCTGTCCCAGTTCACCTCCCGCGCCGTCCCCAACTGCCTACGCATCGCCGCCACCTACGCGGCCCTGGACCGCTCGCCGCGCGTCGGCATCGCGCACCTGTCGGCAGCTGCCGCGCTCGTGCGCTACAGCATCAACTCCGCCCGCGCCGTCCTTCGCCCAGACGACACCCTCGCTGCCCTGCTCGCCTACATCAACGCCGCAGGGCCGCAAGGCCGCACCAAGAGGGACGTGACCACCGGCCACTACCAGGGCAACGCCAAACGGCGCGGCATCAACCCCGACGCGCTCCTGGCCCGCCTGGTCGACACCGGACACATCACCCGCACCACGCAATCGGGCAAGGGACGCCCCGCCGAGACCTACACCGCCACCACCCACACCCCGACGAACTCGACGAACTAACGAACAAAGGCCCTGACCAGGGCAGACACCTCGACCTTAGTTCGTCGTGACGAACTAAGCCCCCGACAAAACCGCAGGTCACCGACCTAGTTCGTTAGTTCGTCAAGTTCGTCAACCACCACCCGCCAGACCACGAACCCCGCCCCACTACCCCCGCGCGGGCTAGTAGGGCAGCCCTTCCGCGTAGCCCAGCACCAACCGGAAAGGACACACCACAGTGGACACCCCAACACCCGCCACCGACGACACGCCGCGCGTACTGCTCACCGTCGAAGCCGCCGCCACCGCCCTGTCCATCAGCCGCACCCGCATGTACGCATTGATCAAAGAAGGCGCGATCCTCACCGTCCGAATCGGACGCCTCCGCCGCGTCCCACGCGACGCACTCACCACCTTCACCCGCCAACTCACCCAAGCCCAAGCCGCCTAGCAACCACGAGACACGGCGAGGGAGGCACCCAGCCCGCAGGGAGTTCTCCCTTCCCGCCTCCCTCGCCTGCCTCCCTCACCTGACCAGCACGGACCTGGCCACCAAGGCCGCTGGGAGCCCCCGCAGACCCGTCCAGCACCGGCCGCACGGCCACGAGAACGGCTGCACCTCCGCCCTGGCCCGCCTCCCTCCCCTCAGGGAAGGGCACAGGGGAGCAGCGACAACCAGGGATTTTCCCCTGACCGCTTCCCTACGCCGCTTCCCTGGGCCGACCTGCGCCAACACCCACCAGGGAAGCAGTCCAGGGCCCCGCCGCCACGCCCACAACAGCCCGAAACCGGGCTGTTGCTCCCCTGCCCCCAGCCCTCCCAGGGGGACACGACACCACCCCTTCACGACACAGCCATGCCGCGCGACCTACCGGAAGGACCGATATGCCCCGCAAACCACGCCCCGAGGGGACACGACGCCCCAACGGCGCATCGACCATCTATTTCAGCGAGTACGACCAGAAGTGGCACGGCCGCGTCACCATGGGGGTCAAAGACAACGGCAAACCCCACCGTCCACACGTCAAACGCGCAACCGAAGCCGAGGTGATTGAGGCAGTTCGCGAACTCGAATTGAAGCGCAAGAACGGGGAAGTGACGACACCCGGACGTGTGCCTTCTGTTGGCGAGTGGCTGACACACTGGCTGGAAACCATTGCCACGCCTTCAATCACACCGAATGCTGCAAGCGCCTACAGCTACGCGGTGAACAAGTGGCTTATTCCCGGCGTGGGCGCTCATCGACTGAACCGTTTGCAGCCAGAACACCTGGAAAAGCTCTACGCAAAGATGTTGGCTCAAGGCAAATCACCGGGCTATGCCCACCAGGTGCACCGTACCGTTAAGACAGCGTTGAACGTCGCGGTAGCGCGAGAGAGAATCACGCGGAATCCGGCCAGCCTCGCGAAGGCTCCCAAGCTCGAAGAGACCGAGATTGAACCGTTCACCGAGGAGGAAGCGCAGCGTCTGATCCGTTGCGCCAAGAAGCGCCGAAACGGGGTGCGGTTCATCGTCGGCCTGGCGCTTGGCCTGCGGAAAGGCGAGTCCATCGGACTCAAATGGACCCGGATCGACCTGGCTAAGGGCAAGCTGCGGACGCCGCGCCAACTTCAGCGGCACAAGTGGAAGCACGGGTGCGACGACCCGCACCAGTGCGGGACTACGCGGCACAAGGTCAAACCCTGTAAGCCAGGGTGCGCGCGGCACAAGCGGAAGCCCTGCCCGCCGCCGTGTCCACCGGACTGCGCCGCGCACGCCTCTACGTGTCCCCAGCGGCACGGCGGGGGCCTCCGGGAGGTCCCGGTCAAGTCGCGGGCGGGTCGCCGCTCCGTGGGTCTACCTGGGCCGCTGGTCACCCTGCTGGATGAGCACAAGGAGGTCCAGGACGCGGAGCGGGTCGCCGCGGGCACCGAGTGGCAGGAGGGAGGGTGGACCTTCACTCAGCCCAACGGCAAGCCGATCGACCCCCGCAGGGACCACGACGAGTGGAAAGCCCTGCTGAAGGACGCCGGAGTACGGGACGCCCGGCTGCATGACCTTCGGCACACCGCCGCCACGATCCTCATGGCCCTGGGGGTGCACCCTCGGGTGATCATGGAAATCATGGGCTGGTCGCAGATGTCCATGCTGACCCGCTACCAGCACGTGTCGAGCGACATGGCTACCGACGTGGCCAAGCAGGTCGGGGGTCATCTGTGGGACGAATGAGCCCCTGAGTGAGACCCCCGGCCTCGCCGAGCACGCCCTGGCCAGCATCGCCGCTGGTCAGGGTGGAGCCGGCAGCGGGACTTGAACCCGCAACCTTTCGCTTACAAGGCGAGTGCTCTGCCAATTGAGCTATGCCGGCCTGGTGCCACGCTGGTGGCGCCGCCCCAATGGTAAGGCCGGCGGTGGGCGCGGTTGCGGGGCGGCTCATGATCCGAGACGGTCGGTGGGGCCGAGACGTGAGGAGGTCGGGGTGGCGCGGTTCTCGCAACGGGCCGGGTGGTTGCCGTGGCGGCGGGTCAACGGGCAGCTCAGCGGCAACGGGCACGGTGCCAGCGGGGGGCAGGCCGTGCACGGGCCGCAGCTGCCCGAGGAGCGCACCGTCCACTTCGTGCTGGACCTGGCGCTGCGGATCGGTGAGGTGCAGATGGCCTCGGGGGCCGGTGCCTCCGACGTGACCGCCACGATCATCGCGGTGTCGGCGGCGTACGGGTTGCCGCACTGCGAGGTGGACGTCATCTTCACCTCGATCACCGTGGCGTGCCAGCGCGGTACCGACGAGCCGCCGATCACCTCGCTGCGGGTGGTGCGCTCGCGCGGGCTGGACTACACCCGGCTGGCCGACGTGGAGACCCTCGTCGGCAAGATCACCCGCAACCGGCTGGGGGTGCTGCAGGCGCGGGCCGAGCTGGAGCGGATCACGACCGCGCCGCACCCGTACCCGCGCTGGGTGGCGACGGCGGCGTACGCGGGGATGGCGGCGGCGGTGACCGTCCTCATCGGCGGCGCGGCGGACATGGCGCTGTTCGCCGGGATCATCACCGCCGTGGTCGACCGGGTCGGGCGGTTGCTCAACCGCAGGGCGCTGCCGTTCTTCTTCCAGCAGGTGGTCGGGGGCGCGCTGGCGACGGGCGCGGCGCTGGCGCTGCTGGCCAGCGGGGCCATCACGGCGAAACCGACGCTGCTGGTGGCCGCGGCGATCACCGTGCTGCTGTCCGGGTTGTCGGTCGTGTCGACCGTCCAGGACGCGATCACCGGCTACAACGTGACCGCGGCTGGCCGCACGATGGAGATCTCGCTGATGACGGCGGGCCTGATCGCCGGTGTCGTGCTCGCGCTGAACGTCGCCACCAGGCTCGGCATGGCGTACACACCGCTGGCCGACCCGTTGCCACCCAGCGCGTTCCGGCTCCCCGTGCAGGCGCTCGCCGGTGCCGCGGGCGCCGCGCTGTTCGCCCTGGCGAGCTACGCCAAGCCGCGGGCGCTGCTGGTCGCCTCGGCCGCGGGCGGCGCGGGCACGGCGGTCTACGGCGCGCTCACCCTCGCGGGCAGCAGCCCGATCACCGCCTCCGGGGTGGCCGCCGTGGTGATCGGCTTCGCTGGCGGGGTGATCTCGCGGCGGCTGCGGATGCCACCGCTGGTGGTCGCGGTGTCCGGTCTGGTGCCGTTGCTGCCCGGTCTCACGACCTACCGCGGGCTCTACGAACTCGCCGCCGAGCGGAGCACGACCGGCCTGCCGACGCTGATGTTGGCGGCGGCGATCGCACTGGCACTCGCCGCGGGCGTCGTCCTGGGCGAATACCTGGCCCAGCCGGTCCGGACCGGTCTGAGCAGGTTGGAGCGGCGGCTGTCCGGGCCCCGGCTCTCCGGCCCGTTGCGCCCCACTGAGCGGCGGCTGGAGTAAACCCCCCGCGGGCGTGAGAGTCGCCACGCGCGCTCACCCTGGTCGCAGGACGCGGGGAGTGCCCGCAGTGGTTAGCCTCAAACCGGGCATCCCCCGGTCTGAGGAGGCACGTCAGGCGTGAGCAGCGAAAACGGTGCGGAGTTCATCGTGGCCGCCAACCGGCTGCCGGTCGACCTCGAGCGCCTGCCGGACGGCAGCCAGCGGTGGAAGCACAGCCCCGGCGGTCTGGTCAGCGCGCTGGAGCCGTTCCTGCGCAGCCACAGCGGTGCCTGGGTCGGCTGGCCCGGGGTGGCCGACGTGGAGGTCGACGAGTTCACCGAGGACGGTCTGCGGCTGTACCCGGTGTCGCTGACCGCGGACGAGGTGCGCGACTACTACGAGGGTTTCTCCAACGCGACGCTGTGGCCGCTCTACCACGACGTGGTGGCGCCACCGGAGTTCGACCGCGGTTGGTGGGACAGCTACGTGAAGGTCAACCACCGCTTCGCCGAGGCCTGCGCGAAGGTGGCGGCCCAGGGCGCGACGGTGTGGATCCAGGACTACCAACTGCAACTGGCGCCCGCGATCCTGCGCGAACTGCGGCCGGACCTGAGGATCGGCTTCTTCCTGCACATCCCGTTCCCGCCGACCGAGCTGTTCATGCAGCTGCCCTGGCGCGCGGAGATCGTGCGCGGGCTGCTCGGCGCCGACCTGATCGGCTTCCACCGGCCCGGTGGCGCGCAGAACTTCCTGTGGCTGGCGCGGCGGCTGCTCGGCCTGGAACCGACCAGGGGCGCGGTCGGCGTGCGCACCCGCCCCGGTGTCATCCAGCTCGGCGACCGCGCGGTCCGGGTCGGCGCGTTCCCCATCTCCATCGACTCCGCGGGCCTGGACGCGTTGTCGCGCAAGCGGGAAACCGTCGCGCGCACCCAGCAGATCCGCGCGGACCTGGGCAACCCCAAGAAGGTCATCCTCGGGGTGGACCGGCTCGACTACACCAAGGGCATCGACGTGCGGCTCTACGCGCTGCAGGAGTTGCTCAGAGAGGGCCGGGTCGACCCGGCCGAGGTCGCGATGGTGCAGCTGGCGACCCCGAGCCGCGAGCGGGTCGAGCACTACCAGCGGATGCGCAGCGACATCGAGCAGGTCGTGAGCCGGATCAACGGCGAGTTCGGCCGGATCGGCCGCCCGATCGTGCACTACCTGCACCAGTCGATCGGGCGGGCCGAGCTGTCGGCGTTCTTCTCCGCCGCCGACGTCATGCTGGTGACGCCGCTGCGGGACGGGATGAACCTGGTGTGCAAGGAGTACGTGGCTTGTCGGCACGACCTCGGTGGCGCGCTGGTGCTCTCCGAGTTCGCGGGCGCCGCGGCCGAGCTGACGAGCGCCTTCCTGGTCAACCCGCACGATTTGGACGGCGTGAAGAACGCCATGCACGCGGCCCTCACGATCGATCCAGCAGAGGGTCGCCGTAGGATGCGCGCGCTGCGGCGACAAGTGTTGACCCACGACGTCGACCGGTGGGCGCGCTCGTTCCTCGACGCGTTGGACCCAGAACACGCCCACTGAGCAGACCCGCCCCGAGAACGAGCCAAGGAGAAGGCGTTGACCGCCGAGGCCCTCCCCGCCGAGCTGCGCCGCGCCATCGTGCAGATAGCCCGCACACCCCGACTGCTGGTCGCCTGCGACTACGACGGGACGCTGGCCCCGATCGTCGAGATCCCCGAGAACGCCCGCCCGCACACCGAGTCGGTCGGCGCGCTGCGCTCGCTGGCCGGTCTGCACGAGACCACCGCAGCGGTCATCTCCGGTCGGGCGCTGCGCGACCTGGCGACGCTGTCGCGCCTGCCAGCCGAGGTGCACCTGGTCGGCAGCCACGGTTCCGAGTTCGACGTGGGGTTCGTGCACGCGCTCGACGCCGAGGCGCGCGACCTGCACCGCCGGATCGAGGCGGAGCTGGAGAAGCTGACCGAGGGCGCCGAGGGCGTGCACCTGGAGGTCAAGCCCGCCAGCATCGCGGTGCACGTGCGCCGCGCGGCGGCCGGGGTGGCCGAGGAGGTGCTGGGCAAGGTCCGCACCGGGCCGTGCACGTGGACCGGGGTCCAGGTGACCGAGGGCAAGGCGGTCATCGAGCTCGCGGTGGTCCAGACCGACAAGGGCCACGCGCTCGACGTCTTGCGCCACCAGGCAGGCGCGACCGCCGCGGTCTTCGTCGGCGACGACGTGACCGACGAGAAGGCGTTCGCCCGGCTGCAGGGCCCCGACCTCGGCGTGAAGGTCGGCGACGGCGAGACGCTCGCCGGGTACCGCATCGACGACCCGGTGTCCGTCGCGACCATGCTGGCGCTGCTGCTCGAGGAGCGGCGCAACTGGCTCTACGGCGGGCAGGCGCCGCCGATCGAGCGGCTGTCCATGGTGGCCAACGAGCGCTCGGTCGCGCTGGTCACCCCGGACGCACGGCTCACCTGGCTGTGCCACCCGGAGCCGGACTCGGCCGCGGTGTTCGCCGACCTGCTCGGCGGTCCGACGGCCGGGCACTTCTCGGTGTCCCCCGAACGTGGCGGATTGCCGCTGGGGCAACGGTACCTGCCGGGCACGATGACGGTGGAGACCCGCTGGTCGGGCCTGCTGGTCACCGACTACCTCGAGCACGACGTGCCCGCGCACCGCACCGACCTGACCCGGGTGCTGTCCGGCTCGTCGGCCGCGGTCGTGGAGTTCGCGCCCCGACCGGAGTTCGGCCAGGTGCAGGTGCGGCTGGAGGCGACGCCGGACGGGCTGCTGGTGCTGGGCACCTCGGACCCGATCGCGCTGCGCGCCCCCGGTGTGGTCTGGGAGATCACCAGCGACGGGCAGGTGGACTCGGCGCGCGCGGTCGTGCAGCCGACCCCGGACGCGCCGGTGGTGTTCGAACTGCGCTGCGGCACCAGGGACCTGTCCGCGCACCCGGTCGCCGAGGCGCAGCGCAAGTCCCGCGCGGCGGCGTACTGGACCGAGTGGCTGGACACGCTCGTGCTGCCACCGGTGGAGAAGGACCTGGTCGCCCGCTCGGCGCTGACCCTGCGCGGCCTGTGCCACAGCGAGACCGGCGCGATCATGGCCGCGGCCACCACCTCGCTGCCCGAGGAGATCGGCGGCATCCGCAACTGGGACTACCGGTACTGCTGGCTGCGCGACGCGTCGATGACGGCGAAGGCGCTGGTGTCGCTGGGGTCCACTGTGGAGGCCGAGGCGTTCCTGGGCTGGGTGCACGGGGTGCTCGCCACCATCCCCGGCCCGGAGCGGCTGCACCCGCTGTACACCATCGCGGGCACGACGCTGGGCCCGGAAGCGGTGATCGACACGCTGCCCGGGTACGCCGGTTCGCGACCGGTGCGGGTCGGCAACCTGGCCAACCAGCAGGTGCAGCTGGACGTGTTCGGGCCGGTGGTCGACCTGGTCGCGGCGCTCGCCGAGGTCAAGGGGTCGCTCTCGGATGGTGACTGGGCGATGGTCGAGGCGATGGCCGAGGCGGTCACCCGGCGCTGGCACGAGCCCGACCACGGCATCTGGGAGGAGCGGCACCGCCCGCGCCACCACGTGTACTCGAAGGTCATGTGCTGGCTGACCATCGACCGCGCGATCAAGCTCGCCGAGGCCCACGACCGGGCGGTGCACGCCGACTGGCCCGGCCTGCGCGACACCATCGCCGCGGACGTGCTCACCAACGGCTGGAACGACGAGGTCCGCTCGTTCACCACCGCCTACGACGGCACCGACCTGGACGCGGCCACCCTGATGATCGGCATGGTCGGCCTCATCGACCCCACCGACGAGCGGTTCCAGGCCACCGTGACCGCCACCGAGGCCGAACTGCGCTCCGGCTCCACCGTCTACCGCTACCACCGCGACGACGGCCTGCCCGGCGACGAGGGCGGCTTCCACATCTGCGCGGCCTGGATGATCGAGGCCTACCTGCTCACCGGCCGCCGCCCGGAGGCCGAGGACCTGTTCGCCCAGATCGTGAACGCGGCGGGACCGACCGGGTTGCTGCCGGAGGAGTACGACCCGGTGGCGGAGCGCTCGTTGGGCAACCACCCGCAGGCGTACTCGCACCTCGGTTTGATCCGCTGCGCGCAACTGCTTTCCGCTTAACCCGCGTTACTACTTCCGAGGGGTGGACCGAGAACCGGTCCACCCCTCGTTTGTTCACTGTCGGTCAAAGTACGCCGAACCACTGATGACCCGAACGGTGCAGGGCGGACGAAAAACCGCCAACGGCGGGCTTTTCGCCACACAGCGTTGCTACTCTCTCCCCGCACCGCACCGTCGAGGGGGATTCCCATGCCAGATGGCGACATAGCGGCGTCCGTCGACCGGCAGATCAGCGTGCAGGTGGGCAAGGGCCCGGTGCTGACGTACCAACTCCCCAGCGAAGTCGCCAGCGGCAGCGGCAGGAGCGGCCACTTCCAGTTCGAAAGCATCTCAGCGCTCGACGCGCTCATCGCCCGGTGGCACGTCGTCCTGACCAAGATCTCCGCGAACGCCAGGACTCTGGAAGAGAGCCACGAAACGATCCGCCCACCGGCGGGCGATGGCATGAGCGCCAATGAGGTCAACGCAACGAAGTTCAGCGTGCAGTCGGCCCTCGACCACAATATCCAGATGCATGAGTACACCAAGGCGTATCTGGAAAAGCTCATCGCCGCACGCAATGCGTACGCGGCGACCGAGGCGCGGAACACCGTGATCGTCCGCACCTCGGAAGGACGCTGACGTGCGCCGCTACATGATCGTTGTCGGGATGGTGACGGCCGCGCTGCTGGCCGCCTGTTCCGAGCCGGGCACGCCCGTAGCAGGCTCATCCGGCACACCGAGCCCGACGACCAGCGATACCGACGGGGCATCGCTGAAGGTGAAAGATCCCATTGAACCGGGGCGATTCCTCGCCGAGCCGTGCGCGGTCCTCACCAGGGCCCAGTCGACCGGCCTGGGCTGGGAAGCCGAAGGCACCCCGCACAAGGCGGGGCAGAAGAACGCGTCCTGCGATTGGGACACCAAAGACCTGGCGAACTACTCTTTCGGCTGGCTCGACGAGTACAACCAGAGCATTACCGACACGTACCGGGTATTCAAGGACAATTCGGCGTACTTCGAGCCGATTTCAATCGACGGATACCCCGCCGTTTTCCATTCCGGCACCGACAACCGTCAACGCGGCCATTGCAACTTGGTTGTGGGAATTCGTGACAACCTCACCTTCCACGTCAGCGCGCTCGGCGGACCGGGACCAGAGGCGTGCGAGACGTTGCGCGAAATGGCGACCCTGGCGATCACCAACCTGAAAGCGGGGTAGGCCGTGGACCTGATGGCCTGGTTCAAGGGGTTGACCGGCGAGGAGATCTACGCGAACTTCCACAACGGCGCGGGTACCAGGCCACTGGAGCGCGCAGCGGAAACGGTAGCCCAGGTCGCCCAGCAGTACGGCGAGGTCGCCGGAGAAATCGCGCAGATCACGCGAACGATGGAAGAGGCTTGGTCTGGAGCGGCCAGCGGTGCGGCGATGCGGGGCGCTGAGCCGCTCGAGGCGGAGCACGATGCCGCGGCGTCCGAGTTGACCAAGGTGCAGAGCGTGACCATGGACCAGGTGGCGTTGTTCAACGGGATCAAGAGGGTGGTGCAGCCGATCCCTCCCATGCCGCAACAGCCGGGCTGGTGGGACAACCTGACCACCTTTGGTCGGGCAGCGCTGACCTACGAGGCCGAGACGGCCCGGTACAACACCGCGAACAAGATCAACGTCGATGCGATGCGGGTGTACGAGGACCAGACGACCAGCAACGCCTCGGCCATGCCCACCTCGTTCGGGGCCACAGCGATCGACCGGCCCGGGGTCGTGGAAACGCCACCGACGCCACCGGCCGAACCGGTACCCCCGACACGGGTCCGACCGCCGGTGCCGGTTCGGAACCGGGTGGCAGCCACCCACGAGCCCGTCGTGACCCGGGCGCCTGCCCGGTCGGGGACCGAGCAGCAGCGGGTCGGTACCGGCGAAGTCCAGGCGCACCAACAGCAGCGGACGGATCCGAGTCAGGTCGCGCCGCGGCCGCCTGCGGTGGCTCCGCGGCCGGGCCCGAATCCGGGACAGCTGCCCGGGTATCCGCCGCCAGGTGTGCGGCCGCCGGTCGTCGTGCTGCCGCCGGTGCGGATGCCGGGTGGTGGGTCTACGACGGGGTCGGTGGGGACCACCGGTGGGCGGTTCGGGGGTGGTGGCGGCCAGCCGGGGCAGCAGGGCGCCGGGAGCCACAGTGGACAGCGGGTGCCGACCGGGACCGAGCAAGGGCGCGGTTTCTCGGCCCGCGGGCTCGGGGCCGAGGCGGGACGCGGGTTTGGGGCCGAGGCGGGACGCGGGTTCGGGCCGGAGGGGGCCAGGACGGGCGTGGGGCCGACCGAGGGCGTTCGAGGGTCCGGGGTGTCCGAAGGGGCAAGGGGAGCGGGCCAGGGACGAGCGGGCGGCGGGTTGCCGACGGGCGGGGGAGGTGCGGCCGGACCGGGGGAAGACGACCTGGAGCGATCGGCGCCCGCGTACCTCGTCGTGCCGGATCCCGAGGCGCTGTTCGGGACCGACGCGGTCACCGCTCCCCCGGTCATCGGTGAGTGACCGTTGCTGGACAGACCGCTGGAGTTGTCCGTGCACGCGGTGCAGCGCATCGCCCGGGTCGAGGAACTCGGCGAACTGCACGTGACCCTGGCGCCCACCCCGGTGTGGCTGCCCAGGGACGAGGAGCGGGCGCAGGACGCCGCTGCGCTGCGCGCGCTCGCCGAACTGGGCGAAGTGGACAGCCGGGGGCGGGTCGACCCCGACCTGCGGGCGACCCTGGCGCTGCTGTGCCGCCCGCGCACCGAGTTCTACGGGTGGATCACCAGCGGTGACCGCACGATCGCCGCCCTGGCCGCCGCGGCCGGGCGGGACGCCGTGCTGGCCGTGCGGGTGGGCGAGACCCTCCACTTGCGACAAATCGACCCCGACCGCCTGCCGGACGCGCTCGTCGCCCAGGTGCCGGACGCCGCGCCCGGGCGCGGCCAGGCGATCACCGTCACCCCGGCCGAGCCCTCGACCCGCCAGTACACGACGACGTCCAGGGCAGCCCCGGAACTCGCGTTGGCGCAACGGATCGCGAGCTTGCCGACGACCGGCGGCGGGCAGCTGTACGTGGCCGTGCGCGACAACCACAACCGGCGGACCGCGGTGCCGCAGCCGGTGCGCTACGCCGACACCAGCGGGGGTCGCTGGCTCAACCTCACCCTGCCCGGCAACCGGGTGCTCATCGCCCCGGCGAGCAAACCCGCGCTGGCCAAGCGGTTGCGCGACCTGCACCAGGGCTTATAAGTCGCCTGACATTCACGCTGGGTTCATGTCCCGTCCGCGCAATCCCCCGTCGTAGGGGTTGTGGGCCGGGGATGATCGGCCCAGCGAGGAGGGGGCGCATGAAACGTCGGATCAGCATCGGTCTGGCTGTGGTGTTGCTCGCGGCGGTCGTGGCGGCGATCGTCTTCGGCTCGGGCGGTGACGAGGGCACCCCGGCAGACCAGGCCCAGGTGGTGCGGGGCGTCGGCGGTTCGGAGAAGGCGGCGTTCTTCGCCGACCCGCGGGTCGGCGAGGCGTTCGGCAAGCACGGTCTGCGGGTCGAGTTCGACGCCGCGGGCTCGCGGCAGATCGCGACCGCGGTGGACCTCGGCCCGTACGACTTCGCGTTCCCGTCGTCGCGCCCGGCCGCCCAGCGGATCGCGGTCGACAAGAAGGTCACCAAGTCGTACACGCCGTTCCGGTCGCCGATGGCGGTGGCGACGTTCGCGCCGATCGCCGACCTGCTGACCGCCCAGGGCGCGGTGCACAAGGGCCTCGGCGAGTACCAGGTGCTCGACGTGGCCAAGTACCTGGAGCTGACCGCCACCGGCACCCGCTGGGACCAGTTGCCCGGCAACACCGCCTACCCGGTGCGCAAGAACGTGCTGATCACGACCACGGACCCGCGCGACTCCAACTCCGCGGCCATGTACCTGGCGCTGACGTCGTACGTGCTCAACGGCAACGCCGTCGTCAGCACCCCGGACGCCGAGGCGAAGGTGCTGCCCACGGCGGCGAAGTTGTTCATCGACCAGGGTTACACGCAGAACAGCAGCGAGGGCCCGTTCGAGGACTACCTGGCCGCGGGCATGGGCAAGGCGCCGCTGGTGTTCATCTACGAGTCGCAGTTCCTGGACCGGCAACTGCGCGGCGACGGCTCGATCCGACCGGACATGCGGCTGCTGTACCCGCAGCCGACCCTGCTCTCCGAGCACACCCTGGTGCCGCTCAAGGGCAACGGCGACCGGGTCGGCGAGCTGCTGACCACCGACCCGGGCCTCAAGCGGCTCGCGGCCGAGTTCGGCTTCCGCACCGACGACCCCAAGACGTTCCTGGACGTGGTCGCGGGCAAGAAGCTCAACGCCCCGGCCGACCTGCTCGCCCAGGCCGACGTGCCCAGCTACGAGACGCTGGAGCGGCTGCTCACCGAGATCGCGAGGCACTACCGGTGAGCGGACTCGCGTTGACCCCGCCCGATCCGGTCGCCCCGGTCCCGCTCGACCGGGCAGCCGGGCTCATCCCGGTCGACGACGCGACCCGGGTGGCGGCCGTCGCGAAGGCCGAGCGGTTCACCGCGGAGCTGACCGCGCTCGACCCGCGCTCCCCCGGCTTCACCGACAAGGTCGACGACCTGCTCGCGCTCGGCGAGGCCGACATGCGCGTCGCCGCCGGTATCGCCACCGCGCTGCTGGACCGGTCGGTCGGCACGCTGGCGACCGCGCAGGGCGGCTCCCAGCAACGGATCACCACGAGCCTGGTCGAGTTGCGCCGCACGGTCACCGAGCTGGACCCGGGTGGCGTGCCGCTTCAGCGCAAGCTGTTCGGCGTGATCCCGTTGGGCAACAGCGGGAAGCGGCTGCTCGACCGGTACCAGGCCGCGCACGCGCCGATCAACCAGCTCATCGTCGACCTGCGCACCCGCCAGGACCAGCTGCGCCGGGACAACGCCGCGATCAAGGGCGAGCGGGCACGGCTGTGGGAGAACATGGCCCGGTTGGCCGAGTCGGCCGCCTTCGCCGAGGCGCTGGACGCCGCGATCGACCGGCAGGCCGGGATCTTCGACCTCGCCGACCCGACCGCGGCCACCTCGTTGCGCGCCGACGTGCTGCTGCCGGTGCGGCAACGGCACCAGGACATCCTCACCCAGCTCGCGGTCAGCGCCCAGGGGCATCTCGCGCTGGACCTGTTGCGGCGCAACAACGACGAGCTGATCCGCGGCGTGGAGCGCGCCTGCACGACCACCGTGGCGGCGTTGCGGATCGCGCTGGTGGTCAGCGGCGGTCTGGCCAACCAGCGCGCGGTGCTGGACGAGATCGACGCGTTGCGCGGCACCACCGACGAGCTGATGCGGGTCAACAGCACGCTGCTCGAGCAGCACACGACCCAGATCCAGCAGGCGGCCGGGGATCCGGCGGTCGGCGTGGCGACCATCCGCGAGTCGTTCGACCAGATCCTGCGCGCCATCGACGCGGTGGACCAGTTCCGGGCGGGCGCGACGGTGAACATGGCCACCACGGTCGCCTCGCTCACCGGGGAACTGCGCCGCACCACTGAGCACTTGCGCCGCTCACACGACAGCGAGACCGGGGGACAACCATGAAGCGCGCCATCGCGACCGCTTTAGCCGTCGCCGCCCTGGTGGCGGGGTGCTCGTCGGACGGGGAGCAGCCACCGGTCAACCCGGCCGAGCCCGGCCGGTTGCGGGTCCTTGCGGGCAGCGAGTTGGCTGACCTGAAACCGGTGCTGGACCAGGCAGCGCAGGCGACCGGCGTCCAGGTCGAGTTCACCTTCACCGGCACCATCGAGGGCGCGGAGATCCTGGCCAGCGGGAAGGCCGACGGCCGCTTCGACGCGGTCTGGTTCTCGTCCAACCGCTACCCGCAGGCGCTGCCCGAGGCGGCGCGCAGGCTCGGCACCCAGACGAAGATCGCGACCTCACCGGTCGTGCTCGGCCTCTCCCGGGCGAAGGCGACCGAACTGGGCTGGGCGGACAAGCCGGTCACCTGGACCGACATCGCGCAAGCCGCGGCGGACAAGAAGTTCAGCTACGGCATGACCGACCCGTCCGCGTCGAACTCCGGGTTCTCCGCGCTGGTCGGCGTCGCCTCGGCGCTGGCGGGCACCGGGTCGGCGATCAGCGCGACCGAGATCAGCGCGGTCACCCCGCGGCTGAAGGGCTTCTTCGCCGCCCAGACCATGCGCGCGGGCTCCTCCGGCTGGCTGTCGGAGGCCTACCAGCGGCGCGCCACCGGCGAGGACCCTGGCGCGGAAGTCGACGGCCTGATCAACTACGAATCGGTGCTGCTCTCGCTCAACGCGGGCGGCAAGCTCCCCGAACCGCTGACCCTGGTGTACCCCAGCGACGGCGTCGTCACCGCCGACTACCCGTTGACCGCGCTCAAGGACGCCCCGGAGCACGTCCGGGCCGACCACCGCAAGCTCACCGACTACCTGCGGGAGCCGGACGCGCAGCGGGAGATCATGTCCCGCACGCACCGCAGGCCCGCGGTACCCACGGTGGAGCTGACCAAGGACTTCACCGCGCAGACCCTGGTCGAACTGCCGTTCCCGGCCACCGAGCAGGCCTTCGACGCGCTGCTGATGGCCTACTTCGACGAGATCCGCCGCCCGTCGCGCACCGTGTACGTGCTCGACGTGTCCGGCTCGATGGACGGCGAGCGGATCACGTCGCTGCGCGGCGCGCTGGTGGGGCTCACCGGCGCGAACAACGACCTGGTCGGCCGGTACCGGCGGTTCCACGGGCGCGAGGAGGTCACCTTCATCCCGTTCAGCGACCAGCCGCAGCAGCCGATCTCGTTCTCGGTGCCGGAGTCGAACCCGCAGGGCGAGCTCGACCGGATCAAGTCGGCCGCGGAGGGCTTGGACTCCAGCGGCGGCACGGCGATCTACACGAGCCTGGATCGCGCGTACCAACTGCTGCAGGCCCAACCGGACGACGGCAGGTTCACCTCGATCGTGCTGATGACCGACGGGGAGAACAACAGCGGCCAGGACTACGCGGATTTCGAACGGGCGCAGGCGAACCGCGACGAGCGGCTCAAGGGCGTGCCGGTGTTCACGGTCCTGTTCGGCGAGGGCAACAAGGGCGAGATGGAGAACGTGGCGCGCCGCACCGGTGGGAAGGTGTTCGACGCGCGGGACACGGACCTGCAGCACGTGTTCCGGGAGATCCGTGGCTACCAGTGACCGGGTCGTCCGCTACCTGGGATCGACCAAGAACCTCGTCGGCTGCGTCGCGGGCCTCGGCGGCGTCGGCCTGCACCTGATCGGCTTCGCGGGCGCCTTCTGGCTGCCCGTGATCGCCGGGCTGTACCTGGTGGGCGCCCTGGCAGCCCCACCCGAACGCATCCACCTCGCCGTCGACCCGACCCAGGCAGCGACCCAACTGCGCGATGACCTGGACGCCCTGATGACCAAGGTCCGCGCCGAGTCCAAACGCATGCCCGACGGCGCCCTGGACCGGTTGGCCCGGGTGGACCGAGCCCTGGCCGCCGTCCTCGCCCGCCCCGACGCCCTAGCCGCCGACCCAGAAACCTCCCACGGCGTGACCCGGCTGGTGCGCGTGGACGTGCCCCTTGCCGTGGAGACGTACCTGAACCTCCCCTGGTGGATCAGCGTCGCCAAACGCTCCGCGGCCAGCGAACTCCTGGCCCAACTGGAACTCCTCGAAGCCGACGCCGAGAAAGTCGCCGCCCACTTCTTCGCCGAAGACCTCCGCCGCCAGTCCGACCACACCCGCTACCTCCGCGACCGCGCCGAGGACTAGCCCACGGTTCTTCAAGATCGAGCGCACCGAGCAGCCCCCGAATCCAGCCTACCGAGCGGCTGCCGCATGACAGAAGGCTGAACCCGTCGCATGTGGATGGTCCGGGCCGTTGTGGACAGACCTTCTTGTGGCCCATCCCTTGCCTCATCCACAACCCCCGGGCTTGTCCACCGGCGCTCGGTTGGCCCGCATCGCGGCCACAGATCCCAGTAGGCTGGATTCGGGGGCTGCCAATCGCGCCTTGATCTTGAACGGCCAGCACGCCATCCACAACCGCGCACACCATCCACAAGCCACCGCTCAAGCACCCATTCCGGCCGCCACTCCCGGTAGACTGGATTCGGGGGCTGCTCAGCGCACTCGATCTTGAAGAACAGCGCACCCCGCCGACCAGCCACCTCGGTAGACCAGGCTCGAGCGCCGCCGCGGCTTCAGGTGCGCCATCCACAGGCCGCGAACCAGCTACCTCAGCGGACCAGACTCCCCGGCTAGCCAGCACACTCAACCCAACGACCGGTGCGTCATCCACAACCGCGCGCGCCATCCACAGGCCGACAGTGAGCCGCCCATTCCACCCGCCACCCTCGATAGACTGGATTCGGGGGCTGCTCAGCGCATTCGATCTTGAGGTCGGCGCACCACGCTCTTGACCGAAGCGGACCTAGCCGCGCAGGACCTGCAGGTTGTTCATCGCCGAAGCCAGGTCGCCGACGACGCGGGCTTCGATGCCCTCTGGCAGCTCGCCCGAATCGGGCGGTATCAACGCCTTCGTGAAGCCCAGCCGCGCGGCCTCGGTCAGCCGGGCCCGGACCCCGGACACCCGGCGCACCTCACCGGCGAGGCCGACCTCCCCCAGCACCACCAAGTCGTGCGGCAGCGCCACATCCCGCGCAGCCGTCGCCACCGACAACGCGATAGCCAAGTCGGCAGCGGGCTCGGCGATCTTCATCCCGCCCACCGTCGCGGTGAACACGTCCGCGTCGCCCAGGCGGATCCCGCCTCGGCGTTCCAGGACGGCCAGGACCATCGCGACTCGGGCCGAGTCCAAACCGGACACTGCCCGGCGCGGGGTTCCCAAGTGGGACTTGGCGACCAGCGACTGCACCTCACCCAGCAGCGGTCGCTTGCCCTCCACCGCCACCGTCACCGCGGTGCCCGCCACCCCGGTGTCCCGCCGGTTGAGGAAGAGCCCGGACGGGTCCGGGACGCCGATGATGCCGCCTTCGACCAACTCGAAGCAGCCGACCTCGTCCGCGGGGCCGAACCGGTTCTTCACCCCCCGCAGCAACCGCAGCGCCGAGTGCCGGTCCCCCTCGAAGTGCAGCACCACGTCGACCAAGTGCTCCAGGACCCGCGGCCCCGCGATCGACCCCTCCTTGGTCACGTGCCCCACCAGCAGCACCGGCAGCCCGCGTTCCTTCGCCAGCGCCACCAACGCCGCCGTGACCGCACGCACCTGGGTCACGCCACCCGGCGCGCTGTCCACCGCGGGCGACGACATCGTCTGGACCGAGTCCACCACCAGCAGCCCGGGCCGGACAGCGTCCACGTGCCCCAGCACCGCGGCGATGTCGCTCTCAGCGGCCAGGAACATCGCCTGGTGCACGTTGCCGGTGCGCTCGGCCCGCAGTCGCACCTGCCCGGCGGACTCCTCGCCGGTCACGTAGAGCGTCGGCCCGTACTCGCCGTCGCGGGCGGCCCAGCGGTAGGCGACTTCGAGGAGCAGGGTGGACTTCCCGACGCCCGGTTCGCCTGCCAGGAGGACGACCGCGCCGGGCACCAAACCGCCGCCCAGCACCCGGTCGAGCTCGGGCACACCGGTCTGGCGGGCCTTGGCGGCCTCGATGTCGACCTCGGCGATCGGGCGGGCGGGCGCGCTGGGCGCACCGGCCGCGACCTTGCTCCGGGGCGCGCCGACCTCTTCCAGGCTGCCCCAGGTCTGGCACTCCGGGCACCGGCCGAACCACTTGGCCACGGCGTGCCCGCACTCGGCACAGCGGTAGCTGGACTTGGTCACCACTCAGCGCACGCTAGCGCGCGGCACCGACAAGACCGGAACCCGACGAGATCAGTGCTCGCCCGCGGCGTGCTCCTCGCGCGGCCCGTTAGGGGCGGCGACCGGGATGTTGACGGTGACCGGACCGGCCTTCTCGAACACGAAGGTCACCGGCACGTTCTTGCCCGGGTAGACCTTGTCGGCGAGTCCCTTGAGGACGATCTCCAGCTTGCCCAGCTGCACCTTGGTGGTGGTCGTGGTGGGCGTCACCGAGGTGGCGGCGACCGAGCTGGAGGTCGTGCTGGGGGCGCCGGAGGTGGGCTTGCCCGCGGACGTGGCCGAGGTCGGCGCGACCGTGGTCGTAGTGGTCGGCGTCGGCGTCGTAGGCGCGCTGGACTTGCCGTCAGTCTCTTCGCCTGCCTTGCCGACGACGAGGGCCACGCCGCCGGGCAGCGCGGTGTCGCCAACGAGCTCGACCTCGGCGGCCAGCGGGCTGGTGACCTCGACGAGCTTGTCCGCGGTGCCACCGATGTTGACGATCGACAGCGAGAGCGGGGCGTCGGCGCCCTTGGCGTAGTGGCCCGCCTCGGGGTACGCGAGGACGGCGTCGCGCAGCGCGACCTGGCCGGTCTGGGCGAGCGCGCCGTTGACCGCGGGCAGCTGCGAGTCGGTCTGGGTGATCTGGCCGGAGCTGCACGCGGCGGTCGCCAGGACGGCGGCGATACCGAGGCCCAACACGGCCGGGGCGAGGCGCAGCCTGCCGGTCGAGTTCTGCTGTGCACGGCTCACGGGGGCTCCTGCGTCGCTAGCGGACTTTCACCTACCGGCTCAGGAGCCTAGCCGGGACGGGCCAACGGGCCCGCGCGTGGGCGCACAATCACCCTTCGGATGTCACCACGATCACGTGGCCGCCCCCCGCCACCGCGCCGGTGGGCCAATTGCGAGATCCACTTCCCCGCTGACCCGCGCCAATGGGCGGCTGAGTACGCGCCCGGAGCACTTGTCAACCCCCGACTGTTCCCTGATGTGGCCCTTGACCTGCACAGACGTTCACACGCTCATCTCCTGGGCGGTGCGACTCGTGTTAAGCTTGGCGTAGCGAAAGGGGCAGAGGACACATGGTTTTCAAGGTCGGAGAGACCGTCGTCTACCCGCACCACGGTGCCGCACTCATCGAAGCGATCGAGACCCGCGTGATCAAGGGCGAGGAGAAGAAGTACCTCGTCCTCAAGGTCGCGCAGGGTGACCTCACCGTCCGCGTCCCCGCAGACAACGCCGAGATCGTCGGCGTGCGGGACGTCGTGGGTCAAGAGGGCCTCAACCGCGTGTTCGACGTGCTGCGCGCTCCGCACACCGAGGAGCCGACCAACTGGTCGCGTCGGTACAAGGCCAACCTGGAGAAGCTCGCCTCGGGCGATGTGAACAAGGTTGCCGAAGTGGTGCGGGACCTCTGGCGGCGGGAGAAGGACCGTGGCCTGTCCGCCGGTGAGAAGCGGATGTTGGCCAAGGCGCGGCAGATACTGGTCAGCGAATTGGCGCTGGCCGAGGGCACCGACGAGGACAAGGCCGAGGTCCTGCTCGACGAGGTCCTGGCCACCGCGACCGTCTAACCTCCCAGGCACACCCGCACGTCCCGACCGGGCCACGGCGGAACGGCCCGACTGAGACGTGCATGACACCCCAACCGGAGCGCACGACCACCCCCGAGCAGGTCAACGCCGTGGCGATCGTGCCTGCGGCTGGCCGAGGCGAACGCCTCGGCTTCGGGGTACCCAAGGCGCTGGTCCCCGTGCGGGGGACCGCTCTGCTCACCCATGCCGTGCGCGGCCTGCTCGACGCGGGCTGCGTACGGCATGTTGTGGTTGCGGCCCCGCCCACCGAGGTCGAGGGCACCGCTGAGCTGCTGCGGGCCGCCGGGTTGACCGCGGCCGTCGTGGCGGGCGGCGCGGACCGCACGGACTCGGTCCGGCGCGCGCTGCGGCACGTGGTCGAGATCATCCCGGACGCCCGCGTGGTGCTGGTCCACGACGCGGCGCGCGCGTTCACCCCGGGAGCGGTCATCCGGTCGGTCGTGGCCGCCGTGGCCGCTGGCGCACCCGCTGTCGTGCCGGTGCTGCCGGTCGCCGACACCGTCAAACAGGTTGATCCGGCGGGTACGGTGCTCGCCACCCCCGACCGCGCCGCGCTGCGCGTGGTGCAGACCCCCCAGGGCTTCGACACGGCCACCCTGACCAGGGCTTATGCCGAGGCGGGCGATTCGGCGACGGACGACGCGGGGCTGGTCGAGCAGATCGGCGTGCCGGTCGCCACGGTGCCCGGCCACCACTATGCGATGAAAATCACAACCCCCTTTGACCTGGCGATTGCCGAATTCATCCTGTCGGCGGGAGAGGCTCCGTGAGAGTCGGGATCGGCACCGATGTTCACCCGATCGACGTAGACCGCGAGTGCTGGATCGCGGGTCTGCACTGGCCCGGCGTCCCCGGCTGCCTCGGCGACTCCGACGGCGACGTCGCCGCGCACGCGCTGTGCGACGCCCTGCTGTCGGCCGCGGGCCTCGGCGACCTGGGCGCGGTGTTCGGCACCGGCGACCCGCGCTGGGCGGGCGCGCACGGGGTGGTGCTGCTCGGCGAGGTGCGGACCCGGGTCGAGGCGGCCGGTTTCCGGGTGGGCAACGCGGCGGTCCAGGTGATCGGGACGCAGCCCAAGATCGGCAAGCGGCGGGCGGAGGCCCAGGAGGTCCTGTCGGCGGCGGTGGGCGGGCCGGTCTCGGTGTCCGGGACGACGACGGACGGGCTCGGGTTGACGGGGCGCGGCGAGGGTATTGCGGCGGTCGCCACGGCGCTGTTGCTGGTGCAGTAGTCAGCGGCTGCTCCGTCCGGCGGCTGCCTGTGTGAGGGCCCTCGGTGGCGCCTCAACAAGCGGGCTTTGAGCGGGGGTGCACGCGCAGGGCTCTGCGGATCCCTGAATCCCTTGCGAAGCACCCGTGTCACCTGCTGGTTCTCACCGGTTGAGCAGGCAGTGGCGGTCGGCCGTACGTTCTGGGCATGGCACCAGCACTGTCCGAGGGCGCCCAGGCCCTCCTCGACGGACCCAATTTCGCCACCTTGGCGACGCTCAACCCGGATGGCAGCCCGCAGACCTCCGTGCTGTGGGTGCGCCGCGACGGGGACGACCTGTTGCTCTCCACGGTGGCGGGCAGGCAGAAGGAGAAGAACCTGCGGCGCGACCCCAGGGTGAGCGTCACGGTGATCAACAAGGACAACCCGTACAGCTACCTCGAGTTCCGCGGCGTGGCCACGCTGACCACCGAGGGCGGCCACGAGCTGATCAACGAGCTGTCGGAGAAGTACAGCGGCCAGCCCTACACCGGGGACACCCCGGACACCGTGCGGGTCGTGGTGCGCATCACACCGGAGCGGATCACCGGGCACGCGTAGCGACCTCTAGCGTGGACGCCGTGGGCATCCGCGGCGTCCTGCTGGACTTCTCCGGGACCCTGTTCCGCCTGGAACCGGGGACCGGGGCTGTCGACGGCCTGCACCAGCGGGACGGCAGCGCGCTCACCGCGGGGCGCTACGCGGACCTGCTGGCCCTGATGACCGTGCCGACCGGTGTCCCGGCGCACCTGCCCGCGGACCTGCACGACGCCTGGCACCGCCGTGACCTCGACCCCGAGGTGCACCGCGCCGCCTACCAGGCCTCCCTCTCGCACTCCGACCTCGGCCTGGCCGAGGGGGTCGCCGCACAGCTGTACGACCTGATGCTGGCGCCGTCGTCGTGGCACCCCTACCCGGACACCGAGGCCGCCCTGCGCCTGCTGCGCGCGAAGGGCCTGCCGGTGGCCGTGGTCAGCAACATCGCCTGGGACATCCGCGACACGTTCGCGCACCGGGGCCTGGCCGACCTGGTCGACGCGTACGTCCTGTCGTACGCGGTCGGCGTGGTGAAGCCGGACGCCAAGATCTTCGAGATCGCCTGCGAGCGGCTCGGCGTCGCGCCCGCCGAGGCGCTGATGATCGGTGACAGCGCGGAGGCCGATGGGGCGGCCGCGGCGCTCGGCTGTCGATTCGAGCGGGTGGAGCCGCAGGCGACCGCGAATCGCCCGGACGCGCTGCTCGGCGCGTTGCGCACGCACGGGATCGCGGACTAAGAAGCCACGCGAGCGGGTGCGGTGACCGGCAGCAACCGGCCACTACCCAAACCGGGCACGGGTGGGCGATGCGTGACCCGTACCATTTCCCCCAACCAACGCTGTGCTCCCACCAGGAGATAGTCGTGTCCCTGCACATCTACGACAGCGCGAGCCGCACCTCGCGCCCGTTCGCGCCACTGACCCCCGGGATCGCCTCGATCTACGTCTGCGGTGCGACGGTGCAGGGCGTCCCGCACATCGGGCACGTGCGCAGCGGCCTCAACTTCGACGTAGTGCGCCGCTGGCTCGCCCATGGCGGCCTCGACGTGCGCTTGGTGCGCAACGTCACCGACATCGACGACAAGATCCTGGTGAAGGCCGCGGATGCGGGCAGGCCGTGGTGGGAGTGGGCCGCGACCCACGAGCGGGCCTTTGACTCTGCCTACGACGCTCTGGGCTGCCTTCCGCCGTCTGTGTCGCCGCGCGCGACTGGTCACGTCACGCAGATGATCGAGCTGATGCAGCGGCTCATCGACGACGGGCACGCCTACGCCTCCGGTGGCGACGTCTACTTCTCCGTCTCCTCTTACGCTGCCTACGGCGAATTGTCGGGCGCGAAGCTTGACGAGGTGCAGCAAGGCGAGTCTGCCGCGCAGTGCAAGGTCGACCCGCGTGACTTCACGTTGTGGAAGTCGGCGAAGCCGGGCGAGCCGTCCTGGCCGACCCCGTGGGGCAACGGCAGGCCCGGCTGGCACCTGGAGTGCTCGGCCATGGCCCGCACCTACCTCGGCGCCGAGTTCGACATCCACGGCGGCGGGATCGACCTGGTGTTCCCGCACCACGAGAACGAGCAGGCCCAGTCGCGGGCCGCCGGTGACGGGTTCGCCCGGTACTGGATGCACAACGCGTGGGTCACCATGAGCGGCGAGAAGATGTCGAAGTCGCTGGGCAACGTGGTGTCGATCCCGGAGATGCTGAACCGGGTGCGCGCCCAGGAACTGCGGTACTACCTGGTCGGGCCGCACTACCGGTCGACCATCGAGTACTCCGAGGCCGCGCTCGAGGAGTCGGTGCGCGCGTTCGGCCGGATCGAGGCCTTCGTGCGCAAGGTCGTCCAGCGGACCGGGGTGGTGGCCCCCGGCTCGGTGAGCGCGGAGTTCGCCGCCGCGATGGACGACGACCTGTCCACCCCGGCCGCGCTGGCCGCGGTGCACAACCAGGTCCGGCACGGCAACTCCGCGCTGGACTCCGGCGACGACACCGCGGCGCGCGCCGCCGCGTCGTCGGTGCGCGCGATGACCGGGGTGCTCGGGCTCGACCCGCTGCTGTGGGCCGAGGACACACCGGGCGAGGGCGGGGTGCTGCAGGCGTTGACCGCGTTGGTCGACGGGCTGCTCGAGCAGCGGACCCAGGCCCGCGCCGATCGCGACTTCGCGCTCAGCGACGCGATCCGAGACCGTCTGCTGCACGCGGGCGTCGCCGTCGAGGACACCCCCGGCGGTCCACAGTGGACAGTGAAGGACAGCTGACGTGGCAGGCAATTCCCAGCGCCGGGGCGCGATGCGCAAACCGGGCTCCAAGAAGGGCGCCGTCGTCGGCTCCGGCGGTCAGCGGCGCAGGGGGCTGGAGGGCAAGGGCCCGACCCCCAAGGCGGAGAACCGGCCGGGGCACGCCGCCAACCGCCGCGCCAACGCGACGGCCAAGCGCTCGGCCAAGACCCAGGACAAGGGCAGCAACGAGCTGGTCGCGGGCCGCAACCCGGTCGTCGAGCTGCTGCGCGCGAACGCGCCAGCGACCGGTCTGTACGTGGCGCTGGGCATCGAGGCCGACGACCGCGTCGCCGAGTCGGTGCGCCTCGCCGCCGACCGCGGCATCTCGGTGCTGGAGGTCTCCCGCCCGGAACTCGACCGGCTGACCTCCGGCGCGATGCACCAGGGGCTGGCGCTGCAGGTGCCGCCGTTCGAGTACGCGCACCCGGACGAGCTGCTGGAGGCCGCCGCGAGCACCGGCGAGCCGCCGCTGATCGTGGCCCTCGACGGCGTCACCGACCCGCGCAACCTGGGCGCCGTGGTCCGCTCCGCCGCCGCGTTCGGCGCCAACGGGGTCCTGCTGCCGCAGCGCCGTAGCGCTGGCATGACCGCGGTCGCCTGGCGCACCTCGGCCGGTACCGCGGCCAAGCTCCCGGTCGCGGTCGCGGTCAACCTGACCCGCCAGCTGCGCGCCTTCGCCGACCAGGGCCTGATGATCATCGGCCTGGACGCCGACGGCACGATGGAGTTCGACAACCTCGACCTGGCCACCTCCCCCCTGGTCATCGTGGTCGGCTCCGAGGGCCGCGGCCTGACCCGCCTGGTCCGCGAGGCCTGCGACGCCACCGTCTCCATCCCCATGTCCGCTGGCGTCGAGTCGCTCAACGCCTCGGTCGCCGCCGGGGTCGTCCTGGCCGAGGTCGCCCGCCGCCGCCGCGCGGCCGGTCGGATCTAGTGGCGCGACCCAGAACGTCGACCCACTAGCGCACGCCGCGCCAAGACGGGGACCCCTGCCCGGGTGGGCCGGGGTCCCTTTGTCGATCTGCTGGAGAAAGCGGGTAGATCTCGCGCACGACCGGGGACCCGGGCCGGTGCCGTGCGAGACTGCGGTGGTCCTGTTTGGAGGGTGAGCCGGGTGGACTGGGCTGGGATCGCGGCGGACCTGCGGGAGCACTGGCCGGTCTACCTGTCGATGCCGCTGGTGGCCGCGGTGATCGGGTACGTGACCAAGCGGGCCGCGATCGAGATGATGTTCCGGCCGCTGGAGTTCGTGGGGATCGGGCCGCTGGGGTGGCAGGGGGTGATCCCGCGCAACGCGCGGCGGATGGCCTCGGTGGCCATGGAGCTGATGACCACCAACCTGATCGAGCCGCGCGAGGTGTTCGGGCGGCTGGACCCCCAGCGGGTCGCCGAGGAGTTGCGGGAGCCGATCGAGCGGGCGGTCGACGAGATCGCGCGCGAGGTGTTGGCGCGCTACCAGCCGAACCTCTGGGAGCTGTTGCCCAGGCAGGCGCAGGAGCGGGTGCTGGGCCGGATCCGCGCGGAGGCGCCGAAGGTCGTCGAGCGGTTGATGCGGGAGGCCGCCGAGGACATCGACGCGCTGCTGGACGTCAAGGCCATGGCGGTGCGGGCGCTGGTGCGCGACAAGGCGGTGCTCAACCGGTTGATCCGCGACACCGCGGCGCCGGAGATGCGGTTCATCGCCCGGTCGGGGATCTGGTTCGGGCTGGTCATCGGGTTCGTGCAGCTCGCGACCTGGGCGGTGACGAAGAACCCGTGGGTGATGCCGGTGTTCGGCGGGCTCACCGGCTGGCTGACCGACTGGCTGGCGCTCAAGATGATCTTCTTCCCCCGGCTGCCCAGGCGGTTCCTCGGGGTGCGCTGGCAGGGGATGTTCCAGCGCAGGCGGCTGGCGGTGGCCCGCGACTACGGCGAGCTGATCGCGGGCGAGATCCTGACCGTGGCCAACGTGCTGGAGGCGGTGCTGACCGGGCCGGGCGCCCAGCGGCTGCACCGGATGGTCGAGCGCGAGGTGCGCCGGTCCATCGACGAGCAGGCGAGCTTCGCCAAGCCGCTGGTGGTGGCGGCCGTCGGGTCGCGGCGCTACCAGGAGATGAAGGCGGCCGCGGCGCGCGGCGCGATCGAGCACGTGCCGGACACCGTGCGCCACATCGAGGGCTACGCGACCGACGCGCTCGACATCCGGGCGACCATCGTGCGGCAGATCCAGGGGCTGACCCCGCTGCAGTACGAGGGGCTGCTGCGGCCCGCGTTCCGCCAGGACGAGTGGAAGCTGATCACCGTCGGCGCGGTCATCGGGTTCCTGGTCGGCGAGCTGCAGGTCTTGCTGCTGCTGCACTGAACCCGGGCTAATCTACTAGCGGGTCAACAAGTGGGAGGGGTCGTTTCGTGAACGTCGACGCGATCCTCGACGACCTCTCCCGGCACTGGCCGGTCTACCTGTCGATGCCCTTCGTGGCCGCGGTGATCGGCTACGTCACCAAGCGGGTCGCCATCGAGATGATGTTCCGGCCGCTGCACTTCGTCGGCATCGCGCCGCCCTGGCTGGGCTGGCAGGGCGTGGTGCCGCGCAACTCGGCGCGGATGGTCCGGGTGTCCGCCGAGCTGATCACCAGCAGGCTGGTCGACCCGCGCGAGGTGGTCGAGCGGCTGGACCCCGACGAGATCGCCAGGCAGATCCAGGGGCCACTGCTGGTCACCGTGGACCGGATCGCCCGCGAGGTGCTGGAGACCCACCACCCGCAGCTGTGGGAGATGCTCCCGGTGCTGGCCCAGGACCTGATCATCAAGCAGGTGCAGGCGGGCTCCCCGGCGCTGGTCCGCCGGGTGATGGCCGAGGTCAGGGCCAACATCGGCGACGTGCTCGACGTCGGGCAGGTCGCGGTGACCGCGCTGGAGCGGGACAAGGAACTGCTGGTCCGGCTGGTGCGCGACATCTCCCGGCCGGAGATGGCCTTCATCGCCCGCTGCGGCATCTACTTCGGCTTCGCCCTCGGCGTGGTGCAGACGGTCGTGTGGGCGCTGACCAGGGAACCGCTGGTGCTGCCGATCTTCGGCGCGGCGATCGGCTGGTTCACCGACTGGCTGGCGATCAAGCTGGTGTTCTTCCCCCGCGAACGCACCAAGCTCCTGGGGGTCTTCTCCTTCCAGGGCGTCTTCCAACGGCGCCGCGCCGAGGTCGCCCGCCAGTACGGGGACCTGATCGCCCGCGAGGTGATGACGGTGCCCAACATCGTCGAGGGCGTGCTGCGCGGCCCGCGCTCGGACCGGCTGCTGGCGATGATCCAGCAACTGGTCCGCAAGTCGGTCGACGAGCAGGCCAGCATCGCCAAACCGTTCGTCGCGATCGCCGTCGGCACCCGCCGATTCCAAGAGATGAAGCACGACGCCGCGGACAAGGCCCTGGCCCACCTGGACAGCACGGCCCTGCAGGCCGAGCCGTACGCGACCAAGGCCCTGGACATCGGCAACACGATCGCGGCGAAGATGAACCAGCTCACCCGGGTCGAGTACGAGGGCCTCCTACGACCCGCGTTCCGCCAGGACGAGTGGAAGCTCATCGCGGTGGGCGCGGTCATCGGCGCTCTGGTCGGACACCTGCAGGCCCTGCTCATGCTGGGCTGACGTGCTAGTGGCGCAACCCGCCCAACGTTCTGAGTCGAGCCGCTAGGGCTCGGACGCGGGGGCCTGAGTGCGTGGGTCGGCTCGATGGGGCGAACTTGTTTTGCGCGGGGCCCCTACGACACCCGTGCTGGGCTCAAAAGCTGGGGGCCAAAGGGACGGCCCAGCAGCCGCCGAACGCGGCTACGGGTGTCGTCCCCCGCGCAAAACAAGTCCGCCCCATCGAGCATCGGTGCGTTCAACGCTGAAGTTGGCGCTTTAAGCCGGGCTGACGCGGGTGCGGCGGACTCGGCTGACCACCCAGCAGATCAGGTAGATCAAGAACGAGATCGCGGTGACGAACGCGCTGACGGGTGTGCCTGGGGCTAGGGACAGGATGATGCCGCCGACGGCGGATACCTCTGCGAACAGCACGGCCAGCAGGGTCGCTTTAAGCGGGCTGGCGGTGATGCGGCACGCGGCGGCGGCAGGGGTAACCATCAGCGACAGCACCAACAGCGATCCCACGGTGCGCACGCCCAGCGCCGTCGCGGCGCCGACCATGACGGCGAAGACGACGGCGAGGGCTGTCACCGGTACGCCGCGGGCCTTCGCGACCTCCGGGTCGACGCTGGCGAACAGGAGGGGGCGGTAGAGGGCGGCGAGCAGGCCGATGACCACGATCGCGCAGCCGCTCAGCAGGGCGACGCTGGCGAAGTCCTGGCCGACGATCTGGCCGGTGAGCAGGCCGAACTTGTTGGACGACCGGCCCTTGTAGAGCCAGAGCATCAGCACGCCGAGGCCGAGGCCGAAGGCGAGGACGACGCCGATCACCGAGTCGTAGTCGGAGCTGCGCCGCGACAGCAGGCCCAGCACCAGCGCGGCGACGATCGCCCCGGCCAGGGCGCCGTTGCCGATGTCCCAGCCGAGCAGCAGGGCCGCCGCGCCCCCGGTCAGCGCGAGCTCGGCGGTGCCGTGCACGGAGAACGCCATGTTCCGGCTGACGATCAGCGGCCCGAGCACGCCTGCCAGCAGGCCGAGCACGGCGGCCACGACCAGCGCGGTGAGCACGAACGGGAGGCCGAGCAGCTGGCCGGTCAGCTCGAAGTCGAACAGCTTGTCCATCTAGCGCTCCACCAGCTCCTCGGTGTGGTGCGCACCG
The DNA here is from genome assembly GCF_024171925.1 of Actinokineospora diospyrosa. Classification (GTDB taxonomy): domain Bacteria; phylum Actinomycetota; class Actinomycetes; order Mycobacteriales; family Pseudonocardiaceae; genus Actinokineospora; species Actinokineospora diospyrosa. The sequence goes on from NZ_JAMTCO010000010.1 coordinate 404,737, forward strand.
TCTTCGCACAGGTCGCTGTGGGTGCCGACGATGTGGATCTGGCCGCGCACCCGGACAACGGCGATGTCGGTGCCGTAGAGCTCCGAGAGCGTCTCCGAGGTCATCACCCGCTCCGGCGGACCGATCCGGAAGCGACCGTCCACCAGGTACAGGACCCGGTCGACCAGCGGCAGCACCGGGTTGATCTCGTGCGTGACGAACAGGACGGCGCTGCCGGACTCACGGCGGTGGGCATCGATCAGCCCGCTGACCGCGCGCTGGTGGGCCAGGTCGAGCGAGAGCAGCGGCTCGTCGCAGAGCAGCACGCTGGGGTCGCCGACCAAGGCCTGGGCGACGCGCAGGCGCTGCTGTTCACCGCCGGAGAGCAGTCCGACCGGGCGGTCCGCGTAGTGCGTGGCACCGACGGCCTCCAAGGCGGTGGCGACCCGCTGGCGGCGCTCGCGCATGCCGCCGATCCCCAGACCCCAGCGGTGGCCGTCGTAGCCGAGCCCCACGAGGTCGCGACCACGGACAGCGATCGTCGGGTCCAACGCGCGCTGCTGCGGGATGTAGCCGATCCGCCTGTTGCCCTTACCGGGCGCGGCTCCCCCGATCCGCACCGTGCCCGCGCTGAGCTTCTGCTGCCCCAAGAGGACCCGCATCAGACTGGTCTTACCGGAACCGTTCGGCCCCAAGACCGCGATGAACTCGCCGGGCTGCACGTCCAGGTCGAGGCCATCCCACAGGACCCGATCGCCATAGGACAGCCGGGCACCAGATAGCGACACCGCGGGGGTGCCGTTCACCGCTTGGGTCATGCCGCCGCCACGGCCCCGGCGAGCGCGTCGACCTGCTTGGTCATCCAATCAAGGTATCCGGTCACGCCCTGTGGCAGCGTCTCGGTCACACCCACGATGGGGATGCCCTGGGCGGTGGCGCGCTCCTTGAGCCGTTCGGTCACCGGGGTCTCGGTCTGGCTGTTGTAGACCAGTGCCACGACCTGCTTGCTGGTGATAAGACCCTCGGTCTCGGCGACCGCGGATGCCGACGGATCCGACTCCTCTTCGACTGCCTCGGCGAACTCGGCTGGGGTGACATCGTTGAGTCCGGCGGTGTGCAGCAAGTACGCAGCGACGGGTTCGGTGGACAGCACCTTCGCGTCTGCCTTGCGCTGCCCGATCTCGGCGACCTTGACGGTCAGCTCTTGCAACGCCTTGTCGAAGTTGGCCGCGTTCGCGCGGAACGTCCCGGCCTTGTCCGGGGCCACGGCGGCGAGCTCCTCGGCGACCTTGCCCGCGACCTTGCGCACGGTCTCGAGGTCGTACCAAACGTGCTCGTTCTCGGCGTGCTCGTGCGCGTCGGCCGGGGCGGGCTCGGCGGATTCCTTGCCCGCGTCCGGGTCGGCGAGGTCGACGGCCACGATGCGCCGGACGTCGCCGCCGGAGGAGTCGACGAGGGTGGTGAAGAAGTCGTCGTAGCCACCGCCGTTGGACAGGACCAGGTCGGCACCGGCGAAGGCGGTCGCGTCCGACGGCTTCGCCTCGTAGCCGTGCGGGTCGGCGCCGGGGTCGCTCAGCAGCGCGGTGACCGAGACGGCGTCGCCGCCGACCGCGGTGGCCACACTGGCCCACACGTTCGTGGAGGCGACCACCTTGACCTTGCCGTCATCGGGCGCCTGTCCCTGTGAGCCGCCACACGCCGCGGTCGTCGCGGTCAGCGCGACCAGCCCGGCGATGGCGGCCGCTGCGCGGATCTGGCGACGTCCGGACCCCGTTGGCGCGAGGTTGCGGCGGTGGGTCATGAAGCGCTCCTGGCCTGTCGGGTGTGCCTTCATCCGGCCGCGTGCCGGCGGTGACACGAGAATGGAAACCGTTGTCGGTTTGAGCGTACGCCACCGCCGGGGCCCCGCGTAACCCGACCGGGTGAGACCCGTCCGGGCAGGTCCGCCCGGAGTCGGGCTTCTGCAATTGGTTCTGAACCGTTACGGTCAATCCATGGCGCGGTCTACACATGTGCGACGCCCGGCAACCCTCGCGTCGCTGGCAGCGGAACTGGGGGTCTCCCGGACCACGGTTTCCAATGCCTACAACCGGCCTGACCAGCTCTCACCGGAGCTGCGCAGGCGGGTGTTGGAGACCGCTCGACGGCTGGGTTACCCCGGCCCCGACCCGGTCGCCCGGTCACTGCGCACCCGCAAGGCGGGGGCGGTCGGGCTGCTGCTCACCGAGAACCTCTCTTACGCGTTCCGCGACCCCGCGGCACTCGGCTTCCTCGAGGGTTTGGCGCTCGCCTGCGAGGGCGCGGGCCAGGGCCTGCACCTGGTGCCGGTGAACCCGGAACGCGAGGACGTCGCCGCGGTGCACCGCGCGGGCGTGGACGGTTTCGTCGTGTACTCGGTGCCCGACGACGACCCGCACCTGGCCGCCGTGCTGTCGCGACCGGTGCCCACCGTGGTCGCCGACCAGCCGCACGTGGAGGGCGTCGACCGGGTCGGCATCGACGACCGGGGCGCCATCACCGCGCTCGCCCAGCGGCTGATCAGCCTGGGCCACCGCCGGGTCGGCGTGCTCTGCATGCGCCTGGCCCGCGACCGCAACGACGGCTTCGTCACCACCGACCGCGCCGAGCACGCCACCTTCCACGTGCAGCGCGCCCGGCTGGCGGGTCTCACCGACGCCTTCGGCGCCGCGGGCGTCGACTGGGGCCGGGTCCCGGTGGTGGAGCGCTTCGACCACAGCGTCGCCAGTGGCGCCTCCGCGGCCGCTCAACTGCTCGACGCGGACCCGCACGTCACCGCCCTGATCTGCACCTCGGACATCCTCGCCCTGGGCGCCCTGGCCGAGGCCAGGCGCCGGGGCCTGCGGGTGCCGCAGGACCTCACGGTCACCGGTTTCGACGGCATCGCCGACGCCGACCGGGTCGGCCTCACCACGGTCCGCCAGCCGGTCCTGGAGAAGGGCCGGGCCGCCGGGAAGCTCTTACTGGCCTCCGTCGACCCGACCAGGCCCCGCGAGATCACCCTCAACACCGAACTCGTCCCCGGCGCGACCGCGGCACCCCCGCGCACCGCCGAGGAGCGCTGGTTCGGCCCCTGACCCCGGGCCCCACGGTCCACCCAGGACACCCCACCGGCACCGCCGCCCCGGGGCCGATCCCGCACGCCTGATCCCCCGCCACACCTCGTTGCCAGCCGCACTGCCCAGCCCCGCACTGCCCGGCCACACCGCCGCCACTCGGGTTGTCCACAAGGGCCCGCCCCATCCACACCCCGGCGCTGACCCCACCGCCGCACCGCCCCCGGTGGGAGACTTGGGCATCGGGGGCGGCTCAGCACGTTCGATCTTGAAACCGGGTCACGGCTCGATCGTGAACGGGACCGGCGCGCTGGTCAGCCCGCCGACCCGGGCCGTGACCGCGTACGCCCCCGGCTCCACCGACGCCCGCCTGCTCGGGCACCCCGGCGCCGAGGTGCGGCCCGCCCACTTCACCTCGAACGCGGTCCGCTGCCCCGGCGCCAAGATCGTCGGTTCGGCGCCGTCGGCGGGGGTGCAGTCGTTGCTCGACCACAGCCGGGTCGGCCCGGCGCTGATCACCAGTTCGCGCTGGCCCCGGCCGATGTCGCGGGTGCACGGCACGGCGCCGGAGTTGGTGATCACCACCCGCAGCTGCGGCCTGCTGCCCGAGCGGAACGCGACCGGGTCGACCTCGGCGGCGACCGCGATCACCGCGTCCGGGCACGGCAGGTTCGGGTCCGGCGGCGGGGGCGGCGGCGCGACCGGTGCGGCAGGGGCAGCGGGAGCGGCTGGAGCCGCGGCGGCGGGGGCAGCGGTCGACGAGGACGGCGCGGTCGTCGGTGGGGCGGGCGGCGCGCTGGACGGGAGCGCCGCGAGGCCGATGCCCTCGTCGTCACCGACGAAGCCGCTGATGATCCACGTGAGCACCACGACCCCGGCGGCGGCAGCGGCGATGGCGACCACCCGTCGGCGCAGGTAGACGGATCGCGAGAGCGGCTCGTCGGTTTCGATCATCCGCGGAACGGTAACGCCGGGCGGTAGCGAACCGGCCGGGACAACACGCCACCAAAGAGGGATGTACCCCGGGTCGGACAACACGATCAGTGAGCTTTCTCAAGAACACTTGTCTGGCAACTGGGAAGGCGGTTCCAATGGGCGGCCTGGAATGTCCGGATCCGGAGGTTGCCGTGACCGCCATCGACGACCTGCTCCAACGCCACATCGACGGGCCCGACCACGGGGCCCCGGAGGTGCCCACCCCGGTCCCCGGGCTGCACCTGGCGATCGTCACCTGCATGGACGCCCGCATCAAGGTGTTCGACGTGTTCGGCCTGCGCCACGGCGAGGCGCACATCATGCGCAACGCGGGCGGCATCGTCACCGACGACGTGGTGCGGTCGCTGTCGATCAGCCAGCGCAAGCTGCTCACCCGCGAGGTGATCGTCATGCAGCACACCTCGTGCGGCCTGTCGACCTTCACCGACGACGAGTTCCGCGAGGAGCTCGAGCTGGACACCGGCCTGCGCCCGACCTGGGCGGTCGAGGCGTTCCGCGAGGTCAAGGACAGCGTCCGGCAGTCGGTCGAGCGGGTGCGGCGCAGCCCGTTCATCCCGTACACCGACAACGTCCGCGGCTTCGTCTACGACGTGAAGACCGCCGCGCTCACCGAGGTCCACTAACCTCTTCCGCGTGATCGACACCCTGCTGGACTGGTTCGACGAGAACGCGCGGGACCTGCCCTGGCGCAAGGCGGGCACCACCGGCTGGGGTGTGCTGGTCAGCGAGATCATGCTGCAGCAGACCCCGGTCGCGCGGGTCGAGCCGATCTGGCTGTCCTGGATGGCGCGCTGGCCGGTGCCCTCGGCGCTGGCCGCGGAGACGCAGGGCGAGGTCGTGCGCGCCTGGGGCAAGCTGGGCTACCCGCGCCGGGCGCTGCGGCTGCACGCGGCGGCGGGCGTGATCGCCGCCGACCACGGCGACGTCGTGCCGTCCGATGTGGACGTGCTGCTCGGGTTGCCGGGCATCGGCGCGTACACGGCCCGCGCGGTGGCGGCGTTCGCCTACGGGCAGCGCTGCCCGGTCGTCGACACCAACGTCCGGCGGGTCGTCGCCCGGGCGGTCAACGGCGCTGGTGATGCCGGGCCGCCGTCGACCACGCGGGACATGGCCGAGACCGAGGTATTACTGCCGCCCGAGCCCGCTCGCGCGGCGAAGGCGTCGGCGGCGTTGATGGAACTGGGCGCGGTCATCTGCACGGCCCGCGCCCCGAAGTGCGCGGACTGCCCGATCGTCACCGACTGCGCCTGGGTTCTCGCCGGTAGGCCTGCCTACGACGGCCCCGCGAAGGCGGTGCAGAAGTTCGCGGGCACGGATCGCCAGGTTCGCGGGCTGCTGCTGGACGTCTTAAGAGGCAGCGCCGAACCTGCGCCAAAGACGCGCCTGGATGTCGTGTGGAGTGATGCAGGCCAGCGAGACCGGTGTCTGCACTCATTGCTGGTCGACGGACTGGTGGAGCAAACATCGGACGGTAGGTTCGCCCTGCCTGGCGAGCACCGCTGACCCGAGTGGGAAGCTGATCGCATGGCGCAGGGTGTTGTGGTGCTGTTCGACGACCGGGCCAACGCTGCGGTGGCGAAGCTGCTCGACGGGCTCGACGCGGCCGGTGTGCCTGCCGCGCGAAGGTTCCCCCCTCACGTCACGTTCGCCATGGCTTCGGACATCCCCGCCAAGACCAGAGCGGCTCTTAAGGCTGATCTGCGCGTCTTGTCGATTCCGAACCTGTGGCTCTACACCCTGTCGGCGTTCTCTAGCGCGGAGAACGTGCTCACGCTCGGCGCGGTCGTCGACACCGAGTTGCTTGCGGTCCACTCGGCCGTGCACGACGTGCTGGCAGGCAAGGTTAAGAACCCGAGTAGTTACTACCTGCCCGGCTCTTGGATCCCCCACTGCACGCTCGCCCACGGCGTAACCGACGAGCAGACAGCCGCCGGATTCCAGGCGCTGTTCCCCGTGGAGCCGATCCAGGGACGCGTAACCCGGGTCGCGATCCTCGACACGACCACCGCGGACCTAGACGTCCTCGTGTAGCACCCAGGACAGGAACGCCTCCACGGCACCTTGGAAGACCCGCGGCGCGGCCTCGTGCACCAGATGACCTGCGCCTTCGACCACGAAGTGGGTCCCACCGCCGGGCACCCGCGCCGCGATCTCGGCCTGCTGCCCGGCGGGCATGATCGTGTGCTGCGCCTCGATCACCAGAACTGGGCAGCGGACCCGGTCGACGAGGTCCCAGTAGGCGCGCTCACCCCACTCGGCCGCGATGTCGAACAACTCGTGCGGCCCGGCCACCAGGTGGTACCCGTCGGCGCGTTCCTCGACGCACTCGCTGAAGTAGTCGCCCGCGGGTCCGAAGAACTCCCGCACATGCCGCAGCGACGGGAACGGGACGGGCCAAGCGTCGAATAGCGCCCGCCAGTCGTCAACGGTGCGCCCGCGTAGATCGACGCCGACGTCCTCGAGCACGAGCGCGCGCACGAGGTCGGGATGCTCAGCGGCCAGCGCGATCCCGTGCAGTCCACCCATCGAATGTCCGATCACGACAGCTGGCGCGCCGAGTTCGCTAACTAGTGCGGCAGCGTCAACGACGAAGTCCGGCGTACGCCATTGCCCGCCCCGGTAGGAACTCCTACCGTGCCCACGTGCGTCGAGGCCGGTAACGCTGCCGTAGCGGGTAAGCCAAGGGGCGACAGGCCACCATGTGGACGCGCGGCCCATGAGTGCGTGCAGCAGCAGGATCGGTTGGCCCTCACCGCCGAAGGTGACCACATCTGGCCTGCTCATGTGGGTGAGTCTGCCCGAGTCAACCCCGGCAACACAGGCGGGCGGTCATGATGGACCCATCCCCCAGAGCACTTGGAGTGTGGTGTGGTCCGTGCCCGAGTTGTCTGCGTGGTGCTGACCGCGACCGCGGTCGCGGCGTGCAGCACCCCGGTCCAGCAACCGGAGCCCGACCCGACCGAGCAGGCGCGGGTGCCGGGCGCGGCGGGCATCGGCGACCCGTACTACCCCGAGGACGGCAACGGCGGGTACGACGTCACCGGCTACGACGTCGCGGTGAGCTACGACCCGCCGACGAAGAAACTCGAAGGTGACACCACGGTCGTGGCGACCGCGGACGCCGTGTTGGGCCGGTTCAACCTGGACCTCACCGGATACCAGGTATCCGCGGTGGAAGTCGACGGCACAGCGGCCCAGTTCACCCGCGAGGGCGACCACGAACTGGTGATCACGCCCGCCACCCCGGTGGCCGCGGGCGCGGTGTTCCGCACCCGGGTCACCTACGCGGGCGTGCCCAAGATCAGCGAGGACGCCGCGCTCGGCGTCAGCGGCTGGCAGATCGCCAAGTCCGGCGGCGCGTTCGTCGCCGGGGAGCCGCACTCGGCGAGCAGTTGGTACCCGGTGAACGACCACCCCCTGGACAAGGCCACCTTCCGGCTGACGGCCAAGGTCCCCGACGGCTGGAAGGTCATCGCCAACGGCCGCGAGGAGGCGACCAGCAGCGCGGCCGGCTGGACGACCTCGACCTGGGTGGAGCCCAACCGCATCGCCCCCTACCTGACCACGGTCGGCATCGACAAGTGGACCATCGTCCGGTCCGCCCTCGCCGACGGCACCCCGGTGGTCGACGCCTACGCCCCCGGCACCGACGACAAGCGCCAGGTCGAGTCCCGGCTGCCGGAGGTGCTGGAGTTCCTGGCGGGCAAGTTCGGCCCGTACCCGCAGAGCGCGGCGGGCGGGATCTTCCTCAACGAGAGCATCTCCTTCTCGCTGGAGACCCAGACCAGGCCCATCTACGCGAAGTGGGCCGGGATCGACGTCATCGTGCACGAACAGGCCCACCAGTGGTTCGGTAACAGCGTCTCGCTGGAGCGTTGGTCGGATGTGTGCTTGAACGAGTGCTTCGCCTCTTACGCGCAATGGCTGTGGGACGAAGAGAAGAACCGCATCGACCTCGACAAGCTCTACCGCACGACGGTAGCCCGCAAGACGGACTCTTACTGGGACCGCAAGCTCGTCGACATGGGTCCGGGCAAGGAGTTCACCGCGGTCTACGACAAGGGTCAGCTCGCAGTGCACGCCCTGCGCAAGCAGTTGGGTGACGAGAAGTTCTTCGCCCTGCTCAAGCGCTGGACCAGCGAACACCGCGACGGCAACGCGTCGTGGGCGGACTTCGCGGCCACGGTCAACGAGGTCGCGGGGACCGATCTCGGCCCGTTCCTGGACGCCTGGTTCCACCAAGCGGGCAAACCGGGCGACGAGTACCTCTACCCGGGGAGCCTGCGCAAGTAGGGTGGGGCCATGGCAGTCGTGAAGATCAACGCGATCGAGGTCCCCGAGGGCGCTGGCCCCGAACTGGAGAAGCGGTTCGCCGCGCGGCTGGGCGCCGTGGACGGGCAGCCGGGGTTCCTCGGCTTCGAGCTGCTGCGGCCGGTCGCCGGGGAGACCCGCTACTTCGTGTACACCCGCTGGGCCACGGAGGCGGACTTCCAGGCGTGGATGGCCGGTTCGGCCAAGGAGGCGCACAGCGGCGAGCGGGCCAAGCCGGTCGGCACCGGGTCGAGCCTGCTGGAGTTCGAGATCGTGCAGGCCGCGGACCCCAAGGGTGACGACTGAGCTCGACCGCGCCGCCGAGGCGATCGCCACGGCAGGCGCGGTCCTGGTGTGCGCGGGCGCGGGCATGGGGGTCGACTCCGGGCTGCCGGACTTCCGCGGCTCGGCGGGCTTCTGGCGCGCGTACCCGCCGTACGAGCGGCTCGGGCTGCGGTTCGAGGAGCTGGCCGACCCGGTGCACTTCACCGACGACCCGGAGCTGGCCTGGGGTTTCTACGGGCACCGGCTGGCGCTCTACCGCTCGACGGTGCCGCACGCCGGGTTCGAGGTCCTGCTCGGCTGGGGAGCCGAGGTGTTCACGTCCAATGTGGATGGACAGTTCCAGCTAGCCGGGTTCACCGGCGTCGCCGAGGTCCACGGGTCCATCCACCACCTGCAGTGCACGCTCCCCTGCCGCGGTGACGTGTGGGCGGCGGAGGCGGAGGTGGCGGTCGACCCGGAGACCATGCGGGCCGTCGGCGACCTGCCGGAGTGCCCGACCTGCGGCGCGCTGGCGCGGCCGAACATCCTGATGTTCGGGGACTCCTGGTGGGTGCCGCACCGCAGCCAGTCCGCTTTGGACTCGTTGGCGACCTGGCGCCGGTCGGTGCGGGACCTGGCCGTCGTGGAGATCGGTGCGGGGCAAGCGGTCCCGACCGTGCGGCGGTACGCGGAGCTGGCCAGCGCGGCGTCCGGCAGGCTGATCCGGATCAACACCCGGGAACCGGAGGTCCGCCACGGCAGGGGCATCTCGTTGCCGATGCCCGCGGCCGAGGCGTTGGCGGAGATCCAGTCCAGGTTGTGAAGTAAGACAGCGGGATAAGACAGCGGGACGGGGCGGCGCGGGAATCCCCACGCCGCCCCATACCCCCGGTCTCAGCCGACGCGCTTGCGGTAGGCGCGCAGGGCGAGCGGGAAGAAGATCCCCGCGATGACGACCGCCCAGAGGAACGCCCACGCCGCGTCACCGACCCAGTCGCCGCCGAGCAGCAGCCCGCGGGCGGCGTTGGTGAGGTGGGTGACGGGGTTGATGTCGACCCAGGCCTGCAACCAGCCCGGCATCGACTGCGACGGGACGAAGACGTTGCTGCCGAAGGTCAACGGGAAGATGAACGCGACCAGGGTGCCCGGCACCGCCTGCGGGCTCTTGACCAGCATGCCGACCCAGACCGACACCCAGCACAGGCACAGCCCGAACGCGATCAGCAGCAGCACGGCGATGAGGAAGCGACCCGGGTCGGTCTGCACGCGGAAGCCCATGATGGTCGCGACGGTGAACAGCACAGTTAGCGTCACCACGAACCGGACAATGTCACCGAGCACCGCACCGACAAGAGGTGCTGACCGGGCGATCGGCATGCTGCGGAACCGGTCGAACACGCCCTTGCTGATGTCGGTGTTGAGTGCCATGCCGGTACCCAGGCTGGCGAAGGCGATGTTCTGCACCATCAAGCCCGGCAGCAGCACCTGCAGGTAAGCGTCGGTGCTTCCCTGGATGGCGCCGCCGAACAGGTAGACGAAGAGCAGCAGGAAGATGATCGGCTGCAGGGTGACGTCTAGCAGCGATTCGGGGTTCTTGCGGACCTTGGTGACCGCGCGACCGGCCAGCGCGAGGCCGTGGCGGAGAGCGGCCCCCGGGCCGATGTGGGTGGTGGGGGCGGTGATGGTCGTCATGCCAGGCTCCCTTCGGTGGCCGGGGTGGTGGAACCGGTGCGACCGGTCAGGGTCAGGAAGACGTCGTCGAGGCTGGGCAGGCGCAGGCCGAGCTCGTCGGCGGTGATGCCCGCGTCGTCGAGCCTGCGGACGACGGTCGAGAGCAGCAGCGGGTTGTCGACCGGGGTGCTGAGCACGCCGTTGTCGGTGTCGATGATCGGGTCGAGCCCGGTCAGCTCGCGCAGGATGGCCGCGACGGCCGGGATGTCGGCGACCACCGTCGGGCGGATCTGCATGCTCTGGCCGCCGGTGCGGCGCTTGAGCTCGTGCGGGGTGCCTGCGGCGATGACCTTGCCGTGGTCGATCACGGTGATCAGGTCGGCGAGCTGGTCGGCCTCCTCCAGGTACTGGGTGGTGAGCAGCACGGTCACCCCGTCGTCGACCAGGCCGCGCACGGTCGCCCACACCTCGTTGCGGCTGTGCGGGTCCAGGCCGGTGGTCGGCTCGTCCAGGAACAGCACCTGCGGGCGCCCGACCAGGCTCGCGGCCAGGTCGGTGCGCCTGCGCATGCCGCCGGAGTAGGTCTTGACCGAGCGGCTCGCGGCGTCGGTCAGCTCGAACTTGGCCAGCAGCTCGGCGGCCCTGACCTTGGCGGCCGCCTTGGACAGGCCCAGCAGCTTGCCGATCAGCACCAGGTTCTCGGTGCCGGACAGGTCCTCGTCCACCGAGGCGTATTGCCCGGTCAGGCCGATGATCCCGCGCACGGCGGTCGACTGCTTAGCGACGTCGTACCCGCCAACACGCGCCCACCCCTCGTCAGCGCGCAGCAGTGTTGCCAGTACCCGGACCGCGGTTGTCTTACCGGCGCCGTTCGGCCCAAGGACCCCCAGGACCTTGCCGGTCGGTACAGCGAGGTTGACCCCATCAAGGGCAACCGTGCTACCGAAGCGCTTCACCAGCCCCTCGGCTTCGATCGCGTAGGACATGTTCGCCCCCTCCTTCTTGTTCGCGTCCTAGAGTCGCCCCCGCCGCTGTCAAACCACGCACAGGACACTGTCAGCGGTTGACAACCCTGACTGCGCTTCTCAGGCATCCTGGTGCCATGACAGCGCACCAGGCCGAGGACGTGGATGTCCCCTATGACGAGGACCCACCACCGACCCGGCGGCGCCGTCGTCGCGGTGTCACCGTCTTCTTGACGCTGCTCGTGCTGCCGCTGCTCGCGGTGTGCGTCCTGCGACTCGGTGGAATCGACGGCAACCGGCTCACGGTCATCACGCTGGCGGTGACGCCTTACATCGCCGGCTACGGCATCGTGGTCACGCTGCTGTCTCTGATCCTGCGCCGGAAGCTGCTCACCACGGTGGCGTTGGTGCTGTCGTTGTCGCTGGGCATCCTGCTGGTCCCTCGCGTTCTTCCAGACGGGGATCCCCTGCCGTCCGGGCAACGAGTGCGGGTGCTGACCGCGAACCTGAAGCTCGGTCGTGCTGATACAGACGTGCTCATGTCGCTGATCCGAGATGCCAAGGTCGATGTGCTGTCCTTGCAGGAACTCACACCGGCAGCTCTAAGTGCCCTGGATGAGGCCGGGGTCGAGCGTTTGCTGCCCTATAGGGCGGTGCAGCCTGTCCCCGGTGGTGCAGGCGGCGGCATCTTGGCCAAGGTCCCGTTGCGACAGATCTCGCTCGCGGAGGACATGACCTTCGAGAACGTGGCAGCGGTGGTGGACCTGTCCGGTCCGGTGGACATCGAGGTGGTGACTATCCACATCAACCCGCCTACGAGCAGCGACAACGCCCGGAAGCGTTGGCAACGGGAGCTGGCAGGCCTACCTGGCCCTGATTCGTACGGCCGTCCCCGAGTACTGGCGGGTGACTTCAACGCCACCCTCGACCACCGCGCTTTCACGGCCTTCTTGGACCGGGGCTACAACGACGGCGCTGAGCTGGCGGGCGAGGCCATGCGCCCGACCTGGTCGTCCTCGTCGCCGCCGAGCCCGCCGGTCACCATCGACCACATCGTGCTCGACCGGCGCGTCGGCGTGGTCTCCGTGGCGGTCTACGACCTGCCGGGGAGCGACCACAACGCCGTCTTCGCCGAGCTCGCGCTACCTCGGTAGCGGTTCCAACCCCAAGACCCGGTGCAGCTCGGCCAAGGCCGCCTCGCGGTCCAAGGCCATGCCGGAGGCGTAGGCACTCGCCGCGCCGTCGACCCCCAAAGCGGCGTCGAGGTTGGCGCGGAGCTCGACCACCTCGGGGTTGCCCAGGTCAGGCGCGCCGCGGATGACCTCGGCCATGGCGAGCACGCGGGCGGAGCCGATCGGGTCGGCGCGCGCCAGCAGGGTGCACGCGACCACCTCGGCGACGCTGCCGATGTGCGGCATGTCGCCGACGGGGACGATGACCTTCAGCGACTCGGCCAGGTGCGCGAGGGCCGCCTCCGGGTCGCCCTCGGCCAGCGCGATCTGGGCGGCGACGCTGCTGAACATCGCGTACCAGTGCGGGGTGCGGCTCTCGTTCACCTCGAGCAGGGCCCGACCGCGCCCCAGCAGCACCTTGGCCTCGTCGAGGTCGCCCCGCAGGCGCACCAGCGCGGCGAGCCAGCCGAGCAGGAGGGCCTGGCTCTCCTGCGTGCTCGACGAGGCCAGGTCCATGGCGCGGCGCAGGTCGGCCTCGGCCCCGACGAGGTCACCGGCGCGGGCGCGCTGCAGGCCGAGCCTGCCGAGCACCCCGGGCATCTCGTCGACCGCGCCCAGCTCGGCGACCAGGCGCACCGACTCCTCGTTGGCCGCGACCGCCCCCACGTGGTCCCCGCGCAGCGACCGGCGCTCGGAGACCTGCCCGATGGCGATCGCCTGCCCCCAGCGGTCGCCCAGCTCGCGGAAGGCGGTGAGCGCGCGCTCGCCGTCGACCTCGGCCTCGGCCATCAACCCCTGGTTGTCGTGCAGGAAGGCGCTGGCCAGCAGGGTCAGCGCCCTGGCCCACTCGTCGGGGTGGCTCCTGCCGCGCTCGAGGCCCGCGATGGCCTCGTCGATGTCGCCGGAGAAGGCGGCCAACATCGGCTCCATCATGGCCATGATCGGGTAGTGCGCCATCGCGTCGGTCGCGGCCAGCTCGGCGCGCACCTCGCGGATCAGGTCCGGGTCGGGCATGCCGCCCGCCTTGACGAACACGGCCATCGAGCGCACCGCGGCCCTGGCGTGCGGCGGCGCGTCCCCCGGCACGGTGGCGACCTCGGCGATGGTCTTCAGCGCCTCGCGGTGGTGGCCGCTGATCATCCAGAACCAGCCCGCGGCGACCGCGAGCCGGTGCGCGACGTCGGCGTCGCCCAGGTCGACGGCGTGGCGCAGGGCGGCGAGCAGGTTCTCGTGGTCGGCGGTGACCCTGGCCAGCCAGCGCACCTGGTCCGGGCCGCGCAGCCGGGGCTCGGCCTCGGTCAGGTACGCCAGGAAGTGGTGGCAGTACGCGCGCCGCACCCGTTCGGTCTCACCCAACTCGGTGAGCCGCTCGGCCGCGTAGGCACGCACCGTCTCCAACATCCGGTACCGCACCTGCCCGTCCTTGCCCTCGGCCGCGACCACGATGGACTTCTCCACCAGGGAGGCCAGCAGGTAGACCACGTCGTCGGCGTCATCGGCGGTGTCCTGGGCCACCGCGGCCACCGACTCGGCCAGCGCGGCCACCGGGAACACCGACAGCCGGGCGGCGAGCAGGCGCTCGGGCTTCTCCAGCAGGTCCCAGCTCCACTCGACGACCGCCCGCAGCGTGCGGTGCCGGGGCAGCGACGTGCGGCTGCCACCGGTGAGCAGCCGGAACCGGTCGTCGAGGCGCTCGGCGATCTGCCCGACGGTCATCGACCGCAGCCGGGCTGCCGCCAACTCCAGCGCCAGCGGCAGCCCGTCGAGCCGCCTGCAGATCTCGGCCACCACGGCGGCGTTCGACCCGTCCACCCGGAACCCGGGGGCGGCCGACTCGGCCCGGTCGGCGAACAACCGCACCGCGTCGGCGGCGATCACCCGCTCGGGTGAGGTGTCCACAGTGGGCAGTCCGAGCGGGCCGAGCGGGTAGGCGGTCTCGCCGGTGATGGCGAGCGGTTCGCGGCTGGTGGCCAGCACGCGCAGCCTGGGGCACCGCGCGAGCAACGAGTCCGCGAGCGTCGCCGCGGAGATGATGAGGTGCTCGCAGTTGTCGAGCACGAGCAGGCAACGCTGCCCACCCAGCGCGTCGACCAGCCGCTCCAGCGCGGTGGCCGCCCGCGGCGTCCCGGTGTGGCCGTCGAGCAGCCGCGTCTCCCTGATCCCGAGCGTCGCCAACACCGCGGCCGGGACGTCCTCGTCGACCCGGACACCGGCGAGCTCGACGAACCAGGTCACCCCGTCCTGCCCGGCGACAACCTCGCGGGACAGCCGCGTCTTGCCCGCGCCACCGGGCCCCAGCAGGGTCACCAACCGGGTGGCGTCCAGCAGCCGGGTCACCTCAGCGAGCTCAGCCTGCCGCCCGACGAAACTCGTCAGCGCCGCCACCACCGGCTTCACCCGTGCGGGTGCGAGATCCCCCCGCAGCACCGCCACCTGCAACTCCCGCAACGTAGCGGAAGGTTCGACCCCCAACTCCTCCAGCAACACCCGCCTGGCCTGGTCATAGACCGCCAAGGCATCCGCTTGCCGCCCCGAGAGGAACAACGCCTCCATCAACAACGCAACAGCCCGCTCCCGCAGCGGCTGTTCAGCAACCAAGGTGGCCAACTCGGCAACAACATCCCCGTGCCGACCGGCCTTGATCTCCGCCTCGACCCGGTCCTCCACCGCGGCAAGGCGCAATTCGCCCAACCGAGCCACCACATTCGGCACAAACGGCGCATCCTCAAGCCCAGCGAGCGCCGCCCCGGCCCACAACCGCTCCGCCTCCCGCAAGGTCGCACAAGCCTCGGCATACCGCCCGTCCGCCAGCGCGACCCGCCCTTGTGCGACAAGCCGCTCAAACCGGTGCACATCGACCTGCTCAGCCGCAACAGCCAACCGATACCCAGCCGGATGCGATTCGATCAGCCCATCCGCGCCATCCCGAAGCCCCCGCCGCAACCGAGACACCAACGACTGCAACGCATTGGTCGCATCAGCAGGCGGCTCATCCCCCCACAGGCTGTCAACGAGCTCCGCAACCGACACCACCTTGCCCGCGTCGAGCGCCAGCCGGGCCAGCAACATCCGCAACCGGGTACCACCCAGCCCAACCACCGCCCCGTCCCCCTGGACGAGGCGCAGCGGGCCGAGCATCGCCACCTGCACCCCCACAGCTTTCCAGAACTGGCGCCGCAGCTACCGCACCTGCCCCCCGGACACCCCCGCCCCCGCCGACTCCACGCGTAGACCTGCCTCCCAGCCACCCCCACGCCCCCCACCGCGACGGCGCGCCACCCAGCCACTCAGCCGTGCCGGTTCGGCATCCCGTCTTCCAGCGCCCCCACCAGACCCCCCAAAGCCGAGCGGTTGGCATGCCCCCCAACCCCTGACCACTCAGAAGTCGCGGCGCCACCCCAGCCCCCCACCAGGCCCGCCCCAACCCACCTACCCAGCCCCTGAACACCCGGACCCGCTGGCGCCACCCAGCCCCGTCAGGTCCACCCCACCCACCTACTCAGCCCCTGGACACTCGGACCCCACCGGTGCCATCCCAACTGCCGTCAGGACCGGCCCCAGCCCACAGTGCCAGCCCCTGGACACTCGGACCCGTCGATGCCAACCCGCCCCGTCAGGTCCGCCTCAACCCACCTACCCAGCACCTGAACACCCGAACCCGGCGGTGCCATCCCAACTGCCGTCAGGTCCGCCTAAGCCCACCTGACCAGCCCCCAGACACTCGAAAGATCCGGTGCCATCCCAGCCCGCTCTCGGCTGCCCTGCCAACCCAGCCCCTGGACACTCGGACCCGTCGGTGCCAACCCGCACCCCGTCAGGTCCGCCCCAGCCCACCTTCCCAGCACCTGGACAGTCGGACTCGCTGGTGCCAAATGCTCGATGGGGTGGACCTGTTTTGTGTGGGGGGACGACACCCGTAGCGTCGGTAGCGGACAGGGCCAGTCTTTTCGGCCCCTGCTTTGCGGTCCTGCCACGGGTGTCGTAGGGGCCCCGCACAAAACAGGTCCACCCCATCGAGCAAAGCTCGAAAATCGCGGATCGGGCGCCGAGCTCGCCGCCAGGCGACGAGGCCGTCCCCCGGAGCCGAAGGCGGAGGCCCGAATCCCTTGCGACGCACTCCCAGCCCGGGCATGCGTCAAGATCAACCTGATCGAAAGCCCCCAAATACACAGCCTACCGACGCGCACCGACAAACCGGCAGCAGCGAACGGCACCTGTGGACAACCGCAGACATTGTGGACA
>NZ_JAMTCO010000011.1 GCF_024171925.1 Actinokineospora diospyrosa
GCATGCCCGGGCTGGGAGTGCGTCGCAAGGGATTCGGGCCTCCGCCTTCGGCTCCGGGAAACGCCTCGTCGCCTGGCGGCAACATCGGCGGGAAACGCGGCAATGCGACAAGCTCGATGGGGCGAACTTGTTTTGCGCGGGGCCCCTACAACACCCGACGCAGAACCGCAAAGCAGGGGCCCAAAAGCAGGCCCTGCCGCGTGGAAACGCTACGGGTGTTGTCCCCCCACGCAAAACAAGTCCGCCCCATCGAGCCGGCCTGGCACCAGCGAGTCCGACTGTCCAGGTGCTGGGTTGGCAGGGCAGACGAGAGCGGGCTGAGATGGCACCGCAACTTCCGAGTGTCCAGGGGCTGGGCATGTGGGCTGGGGCGGACCTGACGGGGCGCAGATTGGCACCGCTGAGTCCGAGTGTCCAGGGGCTGGCCAGGTGGGCTGAGGCGGACCTGGCGGAAGGCCAGTTGGCACCGGCAGGTCCGAGTGTCCAGGGGCTGGGCAGGTGGGATGGGGCCGGTCCTGACGGACGCTGGGTTTGGCACCGCCAGGGCCGAGTGTCCGCTGGTCGGCCAGGTGGGTTGGGGCGGACCTGACGGGGGGCGGGTGGCACCGCTGCGTTCGAGTGGCTAGGGGCTGGGTTTGTGGGCTAGGGCGGACCTGACGGAAGCCGGGATGGCACCGACGGGTCCGAATGTGCACGGGCTGGCCAAGTGGGATGAGGCAGACCTGACGGAAGTCGGGGTGGCACCGCTGGGTTCGAGTGTCCAGTGGTCGATCAGGTGGGCTGGGGTTGGGGCTGGCGGGGGTGGGATGGCGGCGGCGACTGCCCTCGCGTTGATGTCTTTTGGGCGAAAGGGAAAAGAGACAGCGGCCCGCTCCATGGGAAGGGGGAGCGGGCCGCTGGGAGTGAGGGGGTTATTCGGGTTGGATCCAGGCGATGTGCATGAGGGATTGGCCTACCTTGCGGCTGACCAGGGTGCCTCGGCCAGGGGGGAGGGCGGAGGGTTTGACGGTGCCCAGGAGGGCGCCTTCGTCTTTGCTGCCGCTCATGACGATGCCCGGGCTGGCGATTTCGCGGAGTTTGCCGAGGACCGGGTCGAACATGGCGCGGCTGGCGCCGCCGGTGCGGCGGACGGTGATGACGTGCAGGCCGACGTCCTTGGCTTGGGGGAGGAACTCGGCGATGGGCTGGAGGGGGTTGTTGCCCTGGGTGGCCACCAGGTCGTAGTCGTCGACGATGACGAAGAGTTCGGGGCCCTTCCACCAGGAGCGGTTCTTCAGCTGCTCCTGGGTGACGTCCGGGCCGGGGAGGCGCTTGAGCATGGAGCCGCGGACGTCCTTGATCATGTCGCCGAGTTGGTTGGAGGAGACGGCGTAGCCGAGGAGGTGTTCGGTGTTGATGTAGCCCAGCATGGTGCGGCGGTAGTCGACCAGGATGATGACCGCTTCCTTGGGGGTGTAGCGGTCCATGATGCCGCGCACGATGACGCGCAGCAGGTTGGTCTTGCCGGACTCGCCGTCGGCGAAGGCGACGAAGTGGGGTTCGGACTCGAGGTCCAGGTAGACCGGGGCGAGGTCGTTCTCGTCGACGCCGATGGGGACGAGTTTGCTGTCGCGGCGGGGGTCCTGGGCGATGAGGTCCTCGTAGGGCAGCACCTCGGGCAGCAGGCGGACCTTCGGCGCGCTGCGGCCGCGCCAGGCGGACTTGATCTTGGCGACCGCGTCCTGCACGCCACCGGCGACGTCCTCTGGGTTGCTGGAGCCGTCGACGCGGGGCAGGCCGGTGAGGAAGTGCAGCTTGTCGCGGGAGAGGCCGCGGCCGGGGCGACCGGCTGGCACGTTCACCGCGACCCGGCGGTCCACATCGGACTCCGATGGGTCGCCGAGGCGGAGTTCGAAGCGGGTGCCGAGCAGGTCCTTCAGGGCGGGCCGGATCTCGGCCCAGCGGTTCGCGGCGACGATCACGTGGATGCCGTAGGACAGGCCCTGAGCCGCCAGGTTGACGACCTGCATCTCCAGCGTCTCGAACTCCTGGCGGAAGTTCAGCCAGCCGTCGACGATCAGGAAGACGTCGCCGAAGAGGTCGTCCTTGAGCTCACCGCGGCGCTTGCGGTTGCGGAAGTCGGTCATCGAGTCGATGCCTACATCGCGGAAGCGCTGTTCGCGTTCGGTCACAAGACCGGTCACCTCGGCCACCATCCGGCGTGCCTTGTCCGGGTCGATACGACCGGCGACACCGCCGACGTGCGGTAGGCCTTCCAGCGTGCCGAGCGTGCCACCGCCGAGGTCGAGACAGTAGAACTGGACCTCTTCGGCCGTGTGCGTAAGAGCCATGGACATGACCAGCGTGCGCAGCATCATCGACTTACCCGACTGCGGCCCCCCAGCGATGGCGGCGTGGCCCGAGGCACCGGAGAAGTCCGCCCACAACAGATCGCGGCGCTGCTCGAACGGCTTGTCGATGATGCCCAGTGGCACCTGGAGCCTGCCGTTGCCATAGAACCCGACCGGCGACAGACCTCGGTCGTCAGTGGGCTGCAACGGCGGGAAGAGCGTGTCGAGCGAGTTCGGCTCGTGCAGCGGCGGCAGCCATACCTCGTGTGCGGGCGGTCCTTGCCCCACAAGACGGTTGACGATGACGTCGAGCTCGCTGGCCTCTTGCCCACCCTCGGGCTTCTTCTCCTCAAGGACAGGCTCTAGCGGCTTCTCCGGCTCCTTGGGGATCTCCACATAGTCCGGCACGAACAGCTTCGCCCGCCGGTCACCGGAGACAGCTGCGACAGGTCCTGCTGCCTGCATGCCCGCAGGCCGGTACGGCCCGGACACGTATGCGGCCTTAAAGCGCACCATGGTGCTCGTGTCGAACTTCAGGTACCCGGAACCGGGAATCGACGGCAGCTCAAACGCGTCTGGCACACCAATGGCGGCGCGCGACTCAGCAGCGGAGAACGTCTTAAGACCGATCCGGTAGGACAAGTGCGAGTCGAGACCGCGCAGCTTGCCCTCTTCCAACCGCTGCGAGGCGAGCAACATGTGCATCTGCAGCGAGCGACCAAGTCGTCCGATCGCGACGAAGAGATCGATGAAGTCCGGCTTGGCCGAGAGCAGCTCGGAGAACTCGTCGACCACGATGAACAGGGCGGGCAGCGGGTCGAGGTCGGCGCCGTTCTCGCGGGCCTTCTCGTACTCCCAGACGTTCTTGAAGTTGCCGCCGTTCTTCAGCGCCTCCTGGCGCCGGTTCATCTCACCGGCCAGCGCGTCCTTCATGCGGTCGACCAGCGTCAGGTCGCCCTGCAGGTTGGTGATGACCGCGGCGACGTGCGGCGCGCTGTCGAGGCCGAGGAAGGTCGCGCCACCCTTGAAGTCGACCAGCACGAAGTTCAGCGTCGAGGACGAGTGCGTGGCCAGCATGCCCAGCACCAGCGTGCGCAGGAACTCCGACTTGCCGGAGCCGGTCGCGCCGATGCACAGGCCGTGCGGGCCCATGCCCTCCATCGCCGCTTCCTTGATGTCGAGTTCGACGGCCTGGCCGAACTCGCCGACGCCGAACGGGACCCGGTAGCGGTCGCGCACCGGCCGGGGCCGCCACGCCTGCTGCACGTCGAAGGTCATCGGGTCGCCGGGGATGCCGAGCAGCTCCAGCAGCGTCGGGTTGGACAGCAGCGGTTCCTCGTCACCGGAGTCCGCGGCCGCGGCGGAGAGCCGGTACGGCGACAGCTTGCGCGCCAACGCCTCCGCCTCGGCGACGCTGAGCACGTCCGGGCTGGCGAACCACTCCACGCCGGAGGCGCTGCGCGCCCCGAGCCGGTCGGCCTCGACCACCAGCCGCAGCCCGCGCCGGGCGGTGAGGTTGCCCAGGCACTCGGAGAGGTCGACCAGGGTGACCCCGACCAGCCCCTCCTCGAGGATGATCTGCTCCTCCTTGGTGACCTCGCCGTCGTCGATGACGATCACCACGTGCGGCTGGTCCGGCTGCGGCGGGGCGTTGCGGGTGAACCGCTGCCGGTCGCGCAGCTCCTCGTCCAGCCAGGCCTCGATCTGGGCCAGCGAGCCGCTCATCATGCGCAGCTGGCCGATGCCGTCGAGCAGGTTCGGGTGCTGGGCGTGCGGCAGCCACTTGACCCACTCCCACTCCGCCTTGGCCTTGCCCGAGGTGACCACGGCGATCAGCACGTCGTCGGGGGTGTGGAAGGTGACCAGCTGGGCGAGCAGGGCGCGGGTCAGGCCCCGGGTGAGCGCCTTGTCGCCGGTCAGCCCGACCGCGGCGAACCCGCGCACGGCGACCTGGATGGGCAGGTCGGGCACGATCGAGTGGGCGCGCACGAACCGGCGCAGCGCCAGCGTCGCGATCGGCTCCAGCTCGTCGACCGGACCGGTCTGCGGCGGCACCAGCCGGGTCGCCAACCGCTGCGAGCCGCGGCCCACGCGCAGGTGGCAGAAGTCCGAGTCGGCCTGGCGGCGCTCCCACATCCGCCTGCTGGTCGCGATCGACCACAGCGCCTGCGGGTCCGGGTGCGTCCACTCCAGCGACGAGCGCTGGTCCAGCGCGGCCTCGCGGGCCCGGTCGCGCATCTGGCCGAGGTAGCGCAAGTAGTCCTTGCGGTCCTCGTTCATCTCGGCCTTCTTCTGGCCGCCGCCGCGCCCGCCCATGCCACCGGCCATCATGCCGACCGTCGACATCAGGAACATGCCGCCGAACAGCAGCGAGGTGGGGTTGCGCCCGCCGATGACGAACATGAAGACCATCATGCCCACCGAGGCGACGATCATGACCCCGGGCAGGATCTTCATCAGGATGTTGCCCGGGATGACCCGGGGCACCTCGGGTGGCGGTTCGAGGTGGACCTCGCCGCCGGGCTGCCTGGGCGCGGCAAGGCGGGGCGAACGCTTGAACTGCAGCGTGCTCACCGGGTGGACACCTCTTCGACTCGGCTGGCGGGAGGACGGGGAAAAGCTACCGAACCACCGGTCCGTTCCCGGTGGACTTCGACCGCGCACCGGGTAAGACCGCGCTCACGAACACCGCGACCAGGAACAACGCGCCGCACAGGGCGCCGACGAGACCGCCGCCGGAGATCGCCTGGAAGTAGGTCAGCCCCGCGGCGACCGCGAGCCCCAGCACGGCGACGGCGAAGCGGCCCGGCCCGCTGGAGCGGCGACCGAGCAGCACGACCACGGCGACCAGCAGGAACAGCCCGCCGAGGACCAGCCTGGTCGTGGTGGCCCCGGCGACGAGCAACGGCACCGCGGCGGCCACCGCGGCCGCCCCGAGGACAGCCGCTGGCAGCACAGGACTCTGGTCGTGCGCGGCCATCACACCCCCCTCGTTGCCGACTTCCGCCGAACCGGCGCATCCCGGGATATCGGTGCGGCCATACTAGGACCGATTCCGGTCGCGCCGGGGTCGGTCCGAGCAGACCTGTGGACAACTCACGAGGGGGCGGGCAGTGGCAGCCGGTACGACCGTGTTCAGCAGAGTGACCGTGGTCGCGCCGAGAACGCGCATCGACGTGGCGCTCCCGGCCGACGTCTCGGTCGCCGACCTGCTGCCGATGCTGCTGGAGATGGCCGGGGAGACCACCCCGGACGGCGGCGCGCGCCACGGCGGCTGGTGCCTGGCCAAGCTGGGCGACAACCCGCTGGACCCGAGCCGCACGCTCGGTTCGCTCGGCGTCGTCGACGGCGACATGCTGCAGTTGCGCAAGCGCGCCGAAAACCCGCCGCCGCCGCTGTTCGACGACGTCGTCGACGCCATCGCCGAGTCCACCCCGGACAGCTACCGGCCGTGGACCAAGGAAACCGCCAACCGGATCGGCCACATCGCTGGCGCGCTCGCGTTGATCACAGGCGCGTTCGCGGTGCTGATGGCCGGACCGCTGTGGGGCGGCGGCCACCTGGGCCCGGCGATCGCGGCGGGCACCGGCGCGGTGATCGCGGTCGCGCTGGGCGCGGTGTTCGCCCGCGCCTACCAGGCGCGCACGACCGGCGTGCTGATCGCGGCCGCGGGCGGGTTGCCGCTGGCGTTCGTCAGCGGGCTGTCCATCGTGCCCGGTGAGCCGGGGCGGCCGAGCCTGCTGCTCGCCTCGGCGCTGGTGCTGATCGTGGCCTCGGCGTCGATCATGGTCATCGGCTCGGGGATCACGACCTTCGTCGCGGCCGGGACCGCCGCCGCGCTCGGTGTGATCGCCTTCGCCGTGGCGACGCTGATCGCGCACCCCGCGCCGGGGATCGCGGCCGGGACGGTCGCGGTGGCGCTCGGCGCGCTGTCCGTGCTGCCCCGGCTGACCATCCAGCTGGCGCGGCTCCCGCTGCCGAACGTGCCGGGCAGCGCGGAGGACCTGAAGGAAGACACCGGGTTCCCGGACTACCGCTCCATCGAGCGGCGCGCGGGCCTGGCGCACGAGTACATGACCGGCATGATCATCGGCTGCGGGTCGGCCGCCGCGATCGGCGCGATCGTCTCGGCGAGCGCACCGGGCGTGTGGGGCGTGCTCCTCGGTGTCGTGGCGACGCTGGTGCTGCTGCTGAGGGCGCGCACCTACGCCAACGGCAGCCAGGCGATCGCGCTGCTGGCGACCGGGATGCTCGCCGCGGCGGGGATCCTGCTCGGCTGGCTGTTCACCGCGGACACCTTCGGCAGGCTGCTGTGGGTCTTCGGCACGCTGGTGGTGCTGTCGGCAGGCGCGCTCGTGCTCGGGGTCGTGTTCCCGGAGCAGCGCTTCTCCCCGCCGCTGCGCCGGACCGTGGAGATCATCGAAGCCATCTGCATCGCGGTGGTGCTGCCGATCGCGCTCGCGGTGATGGACCTGTACTCGACGCTGCGAGGTGTGAGCTTCTCATGAGGACGGCCCGCCGGATCGCCGCGGTGGTCGGCGCGGCGGCCTTAGCCGTCGCGCTGCCGATGCCCGGGGTGGCGCAGACCAGCCCGACCCGGACACCAGCGGAGAAGGCCGAGCGGATCGCCTCGATGGCCGAGCCGCCGCCGCCGGACCCGGCGGTCCCGGTGCCGAGCGGGTCGGACCCGGACACCGCGTACACGTTGGCGAGCCAGTGCATCGGCTCGCTCAACCAGGGCACGGACCTGAAGAACAAGCCGTGGGGCCAGATGCAGCTGCGCTTCGACGAGCTGCACCGCTTCGCCACCGGCAAGGGCGTGCTGGTCGCGGTGATCGACACCGGCGTGCGCGCGCACCCGTTCTTCGGCGACCGGGTGCAGCCCGGCGGCGACTTCGTGGTCAAGGACAAGCAGGGCCTCGAGGACTGCGACGGGCACGGCACCGAGGTGGCCGGGATCATCGCGGCGAACCCGCCCGCCAACAGCGACATCGGGTTCCGCGGCATCGCCCCGGAGGCGAGGATCCTGTCGATCCGCCAGTCGAGCGCGAACTACAAGGGCGTGCGGGTGCCCGGCGAGCAGGCGCTGCCCGCGGGCACGCTGGAGACCCTGGCCAAGGCCGTGGTGCTGGCGGCCGACCAGGGCGCGCGCGTGATCAACATGTCGGTGGACAACTGCCGCGCGGTCGCCGAGGGCCCGATCACCGCGGCGGAGCGGCAGCTGCAGGCCGCGCTGCGCTACGCCTACGAGCAGAAGGACGTGGTGCTGGTCGCCTCGGCGGGCAACACCGGCGAGAAGGGCTGCCCGGACCAGCGCAACGGCGTCGACCCGAACAAGCCGACGCACATCGTCACTCCGCCCTGGTTCGCCGACTACGTGATCTCGGTGGCCGCCATGGCCCGCAACGGCGACCCGGCGGAGTTCTCGGTGCAGGGCCCGTGGGTGAGCGTCGCCGCGCCGGGCACCGACATCATCTCGCTCGACCCGGCCACCAACGGCCTGGCGAACCTGCAGGTCCTCGCCGACGGCAAGCAGGTGTCCATCCAGGGCACCAGTTTCGCCGCGCCGTACGTGGCGGGCCTGGCGGCGCTGATCCGCGAGCGCTTCCCCTACCTCAAGGCCAGCGAGGTCACCAACCGGATCAAGGTCTCCGCCTCGCACCCGGCGGCGCCGGGCGGCCGGGACAACCTGGTCGGCTACGGCATGATCAACCCGATCGGCGCGCTGACCACCCTGATCCCCAGCGAGCAGGGCGTGCGCCCGGACGCCGCGCTCGACATCAAGGCGGCGCTCCCGGCCCCGGAGATCAAGAACTGGGCCCCGATGCAGGTCGCCCTGGTCGGCGCGGCGGGTGGGGTGCTGTTGTTGCTGCTCACGCTGTTCGCGGTGCACACGATCCGCCGCAACCGCCCCGGCGCGCAGCGCGAGATCCGCGGCTCGGCTTGATCCGATTCCGCAGTAATGCGGAATCTATTAGGCCAGATGGCCGTATCCTCCTTGTGGGACAACGGGAGGAACTGTGGCTCGTCGGCTGCGCCTCGCAAAGACCAGGTTCTCCGCTGTCCTGATCTGGCCGGTCGTCGGCGTGGTGCTGGTGGCTATGGTCCTGATCCGCGCCGCCGAGTCCGGCGAGCCTGCCGTGGGCGCAGCGCCCGGGACCACTACGCGAACTGTTGAGCCCACCGTGGTCGACGACGTGGAGCGGGCGCAGATCGGCAACTGCTTCGAGGACTTGAGCATGGGCGACACCCACGACTTCAGGTTGACGGACTGCGGTTACGACACCTACGAACTCCTAGAGCGGCGTCCTGGCGACACAGACACATGTCCGAAGGCGAACTGGTCCGCACGTTCGCACGACACGACTCTCTGCCTGCGGTACCGCTACCCGAATGGAACGGGCAACCTCGAGGTCGGCCAGTGCGCTGTGCGGACCTCTGGCGGTAAGACGGTTCCGGGTGACTGTCGTCCAGGTGCGTTCACCGTTTCTGGCAAGCACTACGGGACCGCGGACACGAGCAAGTGCGGCAAGGACGTACCGCTCGCTCAGCCCCATCCCACACGGGCGGCTCTTAGCGTTGTCTTGTGCTTGCGCTACCGGTACATCGACGACACAGGCGCGGCCGAAGTGCGGAACTGTCTTACGAAGGTCCTCGAGAACGGCATAGAACTCCTGCGATTCGGCGACTGCGTCAAGGGCAACCTCTACCTGACCGGTCGAACCAAGGGGAACAACAAGCCCTACTGCAACAACGACGTCGCCGTGTTCTACGACCAGCCGCAGTTCCCCGAACTGGACTACACGGTGTGCCTGCGCTGGATCTGAACGCTCACGGCACGGCCCGGAATCACCGGGGTAGACATCTTCGATCCGATTGCCCGGACTTCGGATCGCCCTTGCGCTTCTGGCGCGCGGATTTGGGGTCGCAGTCGGACTGGGCGCCCGCCTGCGACGCGCCTCCGGTGTCCCAGCACGGGACCAGATCGTCGTCGATCTGCGCCACGGGAGAAGGCTGCGACACGGGAGACGGCACCGGGTCAGCGGGATCGGGTGGCTGGGGCGCGGAGGTGTCCAACAGGATGGTGAACCGCTGGCTCTCCGCCGGGCGCGTCAGGGGCAGCATGACCAATGCGGCTGCCGAGAGCGTGAGAACGACGACAGCGGTCGCGGCGACCACCGATCCGCTCGCCCGCCTGCCGCGGTTGACAGCGGTCGTGACGTGCACATCGCCGATGTTGTTCCCGATCTGGACCGAGTCACCGCCCACCGCGCTGACCTCGTTGCTACTCGCCCCGGGTTGTTCGCCGACCACGACCTGTTCACCGCGCCTTCCACGACCTGGTGTTGGGCGACCATGATCGCGCAAGGTGCTATCGGGTGACACCCGATGTGATCAGCTTTGTGGTGTCTGTTTTCCTCCGCGGTCGCGGAAGTTCGACAAAGGCCGGAAGCGAATGTCCAAGTTCTGCCAACCGCGTCGAAGAGTTGGCCGGAATCCGGCTCAGTCGTCGCCGATAACCGGTGGGGAGGACTTGGTGGGCTTGCCGAAGATCTCTTCGGGGTCGCCCGATAGGCGGGTGCGGCGCTTGTGGTCTGTGCTGCCCCCGCCGCCGCCCATTCCGCCCATGCCCATGGGCATGCCGCCCATCATGCCGCCTGCGCCGGTAGCGCCACCGGATGCGGCAGGGGCACCTGCGACGGGCATGCCCGCGGGCCTGCTTGGGCCTGCCTCGCCCAGGGTTACGTAAGCGCCGGGCTGTGGCTGGGTTCCGGGGGCGGAGCTAAGACCGCTACCCGTGCCGCCGAAGCCTCCACCGCCGCCCCCCAAGCCGCCGGACCCGCCGAAGTCGGGCGAGGACGGGATGGTGGACGAAGACGGCACGGAGGTGCCGGGGCCGCCGGGGACCGTCACGGAGGGGACCTGGACCGGGGTGACGGCCCAGTTGTCCTCCGGGAAGGTGTGCGCCATGGTGATCGGCTCGAACACCTTGGACCCGTCCATCCCGTCGAACAGCCGCACCAGGGCTTCCATGATCTGGCGGACCGCCTCGAACAGCTGCCGGGTGGGGCGGTTCATCTGGTCCAGGTACTGGCGGGTGCGGTCCTCGCCGCGGCCCGGCTGGGCCATCGCCTGCGAGGTGTTGTGCGCGACCTCCGCGAGCACCCCGGCCATCTCGATGACGACCTCGCGCAGGCCGTCCGCGGTGAGGTCGAGGACCTCGCCCATGGCGATCATGGCGTCGGACATGTCGTTGCCAGCCAGGCCGACCCGGGTCATGTACTCGATGAACGAGTCGGCGTCGGCCCCCTGCCAGGCCGCGTCGAGGCCGCCGAGGGGCTTGGTCAGCTCGCCGACCACGACCTCGGAGTACGCGCCGACCGCCCGCCAGCGGTCGGCCTCGGCGTGCAGTTCGCTCCACCGGCCGACCACCGGCGCGAAGTACTCCTCGACCGGGTCGGGCACGCCGAGCTCACGGCACAACCGGCTCAGGAAGTCCAGGTACGCCGCGTAGTTCGACTCGATGTCGGCGCCGTCCAGGCCACCGCGCGCGGGCAGCGGCTGGGCCGCCGAGGCCAACTCCGGTTGCCCCCACGGCTGCTCGGCCGCGGCGACCGGTTCGGCGGCGGTGGCCAGCGCGGCCTCCTGCCGCGTCGGCTGCCAGTCGTCGGTGGTGCTGACGACCGGTGCCCAGTCCCAGCTCTCGTTGTCGTCGGCTCGCCGCATCGCCGCCCCCTCAGCCCTGGCCGCTGCGCTTGATCGACTGGGCGCCGTCGTCGTCGGAACCCTGGTGCTTGTCGGCGATCTGCGACAGCGCCGTGGACGCCGCCGTCAGCGCCTCGACGCCGCGGGTCAACTGCGAGCGCAGCAGGTCGGCCGCGCGCAGGTACGAGTCGGTGACCCGGGTCGTCTTGCCGATCGACCCGAAGGACTCCGGGGTCAGCGGCGCGGTGCGCAGGGTGTCCGCGCCCTTGCCGAGTTCGTCGGCGGCGGTCGCCACCGTGGTGGCGTACCCGCTGATCCAGGCGGGATCTACCTCGATTGCAGCCATGGCGGACCTCCCGGTCGTCGAGTCCGGTGCCGGTTCGACGTCGATGCTCCCCGCTTGGTTCCCGGCTGGGAAGGGGAGATCAGCCGCCCGGCGTCGGTTGCGGTGCTGGGGCGGGTAGCGCGGACGGTGTGGTGGACGGGAACTTGCCCGCGCCGACCGGCACCACGTCGTAGGTCTGCAGCACGTCGCGGGTGTTGAGCGACGCCCCGTTGGGCAGCAGCCGCACGATCGCGTCCGGGGCGGGCAGCTGGTCGGCGAGGCCGAGCGCGACGGCCGTGCGCTGGTCGGGGATGCCGAACTTCACGCCGCGGTCGGAGATCAGGTAGATCGGCCCGGTCGCGAAGTCCTGCCTCGAGGTGGCGCCGCGGACGACGGCCGCGCGGCCGGGCGGCATGTAGAAGTGGTTCAGCCGCTGCCCGTCGGCGCTGGGGGTGGTCACCTCGATGGAGGCGGGCTTGCCGGACGCGTCGCGCGGCAGCGGCAATTCCTTGCCCACGTGCACCTCGGTGTGCTGGTCGGCGGTCGGGCCGGTGCCGACGATGTTCCACCCCAGGCAGGCGACCGGGTAGTTCGCCGGGCTGAGCACCTCGGGCACGGACTCCGGGTACGTGGTGTCGTCGACGACGCGGGTGGCCGAGGCGGCCGGGATCTGGTCCGGCCGGACCTTGGTGATCTCCGCGCCGCCCTCGGTCGTGGTGAACCGGATCAGGTCCGCGGTGGTCTTCTTCACCTGCTGCACGCGGTCGAGCAGCAGCACGTAGTAGTCGGTCTGCCCGGCGCGCTCCACCTGCACGACCGTGCCGACCGGCATGCCGTTCATGTTGATCTGGCTGCGCTCGCCGCGGCCGGGGATGGTCGGCGGCGTGAGCGCGGGGGCCTCCGGGATGGCGTTGAGCAGGCCGGTGGTGATCTTGCGCACCGAGCCGTCCGACAGCGCGAGCGCGGCGCGGACGTTGCCCTTGCTCATATCCACCTTGGCGCGCACCGTGTTGGCGTTCTTGATGTTCGCCGTCGACGGGGTCCGGTAGACCAGGTACGTCTCGCCGGTGTCGGACTTGACCAGCAGCGCCTCGTTGACCGCCAACTCCGGGCCGAGGTCGGTGTGCCCGCCAGCCACGGTCGTCTCGATCTTGTTGTCGGCGGCCGGGTTGTTCAGGCTCTGGTCGATCTTGTACTCGTCGCACACCGCCCAGTCGGCGCCGATGCGCTGACCCGCGCCGGGCAGCAGCTGCGGGCCGTCCTGGATGCCGGTGAGCCGGTCGCGGGCGATGCCGACGAGCTTGTCGTCCGGGATCACCTCGGCCTCCATCGGACCGGTCCCGCCACCGGCGTCGGTCTGGCTGCCCGGCTGGCCCTGGGCGCCCGGGTTGGTGCGGGCGAGCAGCAGCAGCCGCGCCGAGGCGAGGTTGAAGGTGGGGATGAGCACCTTGCCCTTCTCGGTGTTGGTGAGCAGCACGTACACCGCGCCCGAGGGCTTGGCGATGATGATCCCGGACTCGTTGGGCAGCTTCGGCGCGGGCTTGAGCAGCCCGTAGACCAGGAAGCCGATCACGGCGACGGCGGCGATGCAGACGCCGACGACGGTGGCCCTGCTGTGCGTGCGCATCGGGTCGTGGAGCATGACCGCGTCCTTGCGCACCAGGGCGGACTGCATCCGCCGCAGCACGAAGCGGTACGCCTGGACCTGGGACTTGGTTGTCGGTGTTGATGGCATTCTCGGCCTGCTGCTCTCCCCGTCGCGGTACGGTTCCGCAGGATAGCCGTACGGTGTCGGCCGGGAGCGGGTCTCCGGGAAACCTGTGGACAACCCGCGCGGTGGCCGGAACGAGGGGAAGAGAACGAGCGGATGTCGGTGAGCACGTCTGGACGGCACGGCCGCACGCCTCCCCCCGGTCAGCCACCCCGCCCGGTTGGCCCGCCGCCGGGGCCCGGTGGTCCCGGCCGCCCGCCCGGCCCGCCGCCCGGTGGTCAGCACTCCGGTCAACACCCCGGACAGCACCCTGGTCAACACCCCGGACCGCCGCCCGGCAGCCAACCCCCGGGCAACCAGCCCCCCGGCCCGCCGCCCGGTCCGCCCCCTGGGCCACCGCCCGGCAACCAACCACCCGGCCCACCCCCCGGTGCCAAGCCGCCCGGACCGCCGTCCGGGGGGCACCCCCCGCAGCCGCCGAAGCCGACCACCCGGGTGTCCGCGCGCAGGCGCAACCGGGGCGCGAGCCTCGGCGCGCTGCCGGTCGCGAACCTGGTGGTGCTGGAGGTCGGCGTCGCGATCGGCCTGGTGCTGCTGGCGATCGACACGAAGCTGGTCTACATCGCGATCGCGGTCGCCGCGGTCGCGCTGGTGATGGCGTTCCTGCGCTGGCGCGGTCGCTGGTTCACCCAGTGGATCGGCTTGACCGTGCGCTACACGTTCCGCGCGCACTCGCGGGTCAGCAAGCCCGCCGCCCCGGTGAGCATCGAGGAGTTGGCCGCCACCGACGGGTCCGCGGTCACCGGCCCGGACGACCCCCGGGTGAGCCTGCTGCGGTTGGCCGTGCCGGACCTGGTCGTCGCTCACGGGGTGGACCACGAGCGCAGGCCGCTGGGCATGGCCTGGCACGAGGGCACCTGGACCGCGGTGCTGCTGGTCGACCCGGCGCCCGCGCTGGTCAGCCAGGTCGGGTCCACGCCGAGCCTGCCGCTCGGCGCGCTGGCGCCGTGCCTGGAGGACCGCGGTGTGGTGCTCGACGCGATCCAGGTGATCTGGCACTGCTACCCCGGTAGCGCCGCCCTCCCCCCCAACTCCCCCGCGCTGGCGTCGTACCTGGAGGTGCTCGGCCCGCTGTCGGCGGCCGCCCGGCGCACCACCTGGGTCGCGGTGCGGCTGGACCCGAGGCGGTGCCCGGCCGCGGTCCGCGAGCGCGGCGGCGGTGTCGTCGGCGCGCACCGGGCGCTGATCGGTGCGCTGTCGCGGGTCCGCAACGCCCTGGAGTCGCGGGGCGTGCCGACCCGACCGCTCGACCCGGACGAGCTGCTCAAGGCGGGGATCGCCGCCGCGGAGCTGACCGGGGTCGCCGGGTCCAACACCCAGGTCGGGCTGCGCGAGCGCTGGACCGGGGTCACCGCGGCGGGCATCGGCCACGCGAGCTACGCGATCACCGGCTGGCCGCAGGGCAAGGCGGCGACCAGCCTGAACGCGCTCACCGGCGTGCGCGCGCTGTCGGCGACCGTGGCGATGTCGATCTCGCCGGGCGCCGACGAGGGCCAGGTCGGCCTGCGCGGCCTGGTCCGGGTCAGCGCCCGCACCCCGGAGGAGCTCAGCCACGCCGACGAGCGGCTGGACGCGATCTCCGACCGGCTGGGCATCACGCTGACCCCGCTGCGCGGCCTGCAGGTCGCCGGGCTGGCCGCCACGCTGCCGCTGGGCGGCCAGGCATGAGGGCCGCCACCACACGGTCGCCGCTGAAGGGGCAGGCAGCATGAGCTCGAGCCGGTTGCTCGACACCAAGGGCGGTGCCGGGGGCATCGCGCCGGAGTTCCTCGTCTCCCCGGACATGCTCGACGCGGTCAGCCCGTCCGGGGACCGCGGCGGGATGGTGCTCGGTTCCGGGCTCCAGGGGGAGCCGCTGACGATCTCCGCGCTGCGGCCCGCGCCGACCAGGATCGTGCTGGTGGGTGGTCTGTACCTGGCCAGGCAGGTGGCACTGCGGGCGATGGCCGTCGGCGCTTGGGTCGTCGTCGCGACCGGGCGACCTGCGGCGTGGCAGGTGCTGCAGAAGGCCGCGGGCACCGGGCCGGACGGGCGTCCAGCGCCTCTTGTGCAGATCCGCAGGCTTAGCCCGGTAGAGCTACCGCGCCCGTCAGAGGATGGGCCACTGCTGGTCGTGCACGACGGTGGGCCTACCCCGCAGGAGTTGTTCCCGCCGCGCTCGCCGTGGCAGACCACTGTCTATGTGCTGCCTTATATGCACCCGCAGGCAGGCGCGACCGCCAACGCCGCGGACTTGGTGCTGCTGCAGCGCCTCCCGGTCGGGCAGGCCCAACTGGCCGCTCGGGTGTGGCGCCTCCCGCCGCCGATGGTCCAGCAGCTGACCACGCTCGCCGACGACCAGGTGGTCGCGCTCGGCAAGAACCTGTGGCGGCCGCTGCGGCTGGTGACCACCCAGAAGGAACAGCAGATCCTGGGGCCGGTCCGCCGCGGAGACTAGGGTCACACGGGTGCGCGCACGGTAATCGCACGGGTGCGTTCCGTTCCTTTTCGCGCCCTTTTCCGCCACTACCGTCCCGCTACCGTCGCGCACCGGAACCGAATACGAACACCCGGTGTCCTAGACCGGCGACATACCGGCGCAGCAGGGCGCCCATCACACCCTCCGCAGTCATGACACCTCAGAAGTGTGCCCGATCGGCCGAACTGACAGACCCGAGCGGAGTTAGCGGGTAACCGAGAGCTCCGTGATTGTCGGTCTCAGGCACACGAACGGGTCGGTCCTCCCTTCGCGGCAGCGAGATCACCAGACAGGAAAGTCGTCGTTTCCGCGCGCCTGATCCTGTTGGTGACCCCGCCACCGCGAAACGGTCCGGAACGCTTGGTGTCCTCCTGTGAAGGAGTCCAAGGAATGGGTATGTCTCGCGCCGCACGGATGCGGCGAATTGGCGGAATCGGTCTCGCGGTCACCGCGACGGTCGCCACCGCCGCTGTCGGTTTCAGTCTGTCCAACTCGGCGACGGCCGCGGAGGGTCCGATCCTGGGCGCCGACAAGCCGACCGCCATCGCGGGCAGCTACATCGTCGTGCTCAAGGACGGGGTGAGCGCCCAGGCGGCGACCGCCACCTCCGACGGCATCACCAAGAAGTTCGGCGGCACGATCAAGCAGCGCTTCTCCCAGACGGTGAAGGGCTACTCGGCGAAGATGACCGAGCAGCAGGCCAAGTACACCGCGGCCGACCCGTCGGTCGCCTACGTCGAGGCCGACCAGAAGATCACCGCCAACGTCGACCAGCTGACCCCGCCGTCGTGGGGCCTCGACCGGGTCGACCAGGCCGCGCTGCCGCTGAACACCAAGTACACCTACTCGACCACCGCGTCGAACGTGAACGTCTACGTCATCGACACCGGTGTCAACCTGACCCACGCCGACTTCGGCGGGCGCGCGGTCAGCGGCACCGACAAGGTCGACAACGACAACAACGCCACCGACTGCAACGGCCACGGCACGCACGTGGCGGGCACCATCGCGGGCAGCACCTACGGCGTCGCCAAGGCCGCCAAGATCATCGGCGTCCGGGTGCTGGACTGCAACGGCTCCGGCAGCACCGCCGGTGTCATCGCCGGTGTCGACTGGGTGACCGCGAACCGGGTCAAGCCCGCGGTCGCCAACATGAGCCTCGGCGGGGCGGCCTCCACCGCGCTCGACCAGGCCGTGCAGCGCTCCATCGCCGCGGGCGTCACCTTCGCGGTGGCCGGTGGCAACTCCAACGCCAACGCGTGCAGCTACTCCCCGGCCCGCGTGCCGGAGGCGATCACCGTCGGCGCCACCACGAAGACCGATGCCCGCGCCAGCTTCTCCAACTACGGCTCGTGCACCGACATCTTCGCCCCCGGCGACGGCATCACCTCGGCGTGGATCGGCGGCACCACCGCCAAGAACACCATCTCCGGCACCTCGATGGCCTCCCCGCACGTGGCGGGCGTCGCCGCGCTCTACCTGGCCACCAACCCGAACGCCACCCCGGCGCAGGTCGCCACCGCCCTGCTGGGCGCAGCGGCCACCGGCAAGGTCACCAACGAGGGCACCGGCTCGCCGAACAAGCTGCTGCAGGTCGTCGCGGCCCCCACCACGACGCCCACGCCCACCCCGACCCCCACGCCGACCCCCACCCCGACGCCGACCCCGGTCGGCTGCGCGGCGGTCACCGGCGCGACCAAGGTCACCATCCCGGACATGGGCGCGGCGGTCACCAGCCAGGTCACCGTCAACTGCACCGGCAAGGCGGACGCGGCCAGCAAGGTCACCGTCGACGTCATCCACACCTACCGCGGTGACATCAGCATCGACCTGATCGCGCCGGACGGCACCACCTACCGGCTGAAGAACACCTCCACCAGCGACTCGGCGGACAACATCAAGGAGACCTACACGGTCAACCTGTCCGCCAAGAACGCCGCCGGGCTCTGGAAGCTCTCCGTCAAGGACGGCTACAAGGCCGACGTCGGCTACCTCAACAGCTGGACCCTCGACGTCTGATCGAGACAACCCATTTCTAACCGGCCCCCGGGAGACACGGACGTCTCCCGGGGGCTTTCCCTGCCTTTTGTTCGCTGCCCGACCAGGTGAATCCCGCCCGCTTGTCCGCGCATCCCCTGGACATTCCCCAGGTCAGCGCCTGGCTGCAGTTGTCCACAACGCCCCAGTTATCCACAGATTTCCGCCGACCCCCCGTTTGATCTTGACCCGCGATAGACTGGCACCGGGGACGCCCCCCGTGGTGTGGTGGGGGCTGGGGCCAACGATCTTGATCGGCGGCGGGACGTCGGCGGACCTCAGCGCAGGTTGCTCGATCGGACTCCCAGCCGACGATCGAGCCCATCCTGGGCGGTCGCCGAGCACCTAGCGCGCACACCTCATCGTCCGGCGAGCCTGCCCGACCGGGTGAACCATCGCGATCGATCCCGCCCTGACCTGCCATCCGCCCAGGTCAGCGCGCTGCGCAAGTTATCCACAACGCCCCGGTTATCCACAGATTCTCGCCAGCACCCCATTTGATCTTGACCCGCGATAGACTGGCACCGGGGACGCCCCCCGTGGTGTGGTGGGGGCTGGGGCGAACGATCTTGGTCGGCCGCGGGACGCCGGAGGGCTCCGGTGGGGGCTTCGAAGCAGGGGCGTCAGGGCCCCGGTTGATTGGCCGACGGTCGAGGTCTGGGGATGCGACCGGGCGGCCGATAGGCACAGAATGCGAGCGCTTCGTCGTCCGGTGAATCGGCTCGACCGGGTGAATGATCCCGATCAATCCTGCCTCGACCTGCTATTTGCCCTGGTCAGCTCGTTGCGCGAGTTATCCACAACGCCCTAGTTGTCCACAGATTTTCGCCAGCACCCCGTTTGATCTTGACTGTCGATAGACTGGCACCGGGGACGCCCCCCGTGGTGTGGTGGGGGCTGGGGCGAGCGATCTTGGTCGGCCGCGGAGCGTCAGGCTGCGGAGCGTCGGGGGTGGGCGCAGCGTGCGGGGTGGTGGGGCGGAGAAGGTGCGCGGGAGAGCCGGGGCGGAGCGGGGAGTGGCTACAGGGTTCGCACGCGGCGGGTTTGTTCGGCGCGGGTGGCCAGGTCTTCGTCCGCCGGGTAGTCGACGGCGGTTAGGGAGAGGCCGTGGGCGGGGGCGACGGTGATGGCGCTGGGGCGCTCGGTGGCGGTGAGCATGGACGCGGGCCAGTCCGGGTCCTTGCGGCCCTCGCCGACGGCCAGGAGGGCGCCTACGAGGCTGCGGACCATGGAGTGGCAGAAGGCGTCGGCGGAGACCCGGGCGGTGAGGGTGCCGTCGGGCTCGCGGGACCACTGCAGGCGCTGGAGTTCGCGGATCGTCGTGGCGCCCTCGCGGCGTTTGCAGAAGGCCACGAAGTTGTGCTCGCCGACCAGCAGGGCGGACGCGGCGTTGAGGGCGTCCAGGTCGAGCGGCCGGGGCCAGGTGACGATGTGGTTGCGGCGCAAGGGATCCGCGAGCCACTGGCGGTCGCACACGCGGTACGCGTAGTGCCTGCGGAGGGCGCCGAAGCGGGCGTCGAACGCGGGCGGCACCCGTCGCGCGCCGGTAACCCTCACGTCAGCGGGTAAAGCGCGCGCGAGCCGGAACACCAGCGCCTCGGGCTCGACGTCGGCGGGCAGGTCGACGTGGGCGACCTGGCCGGTGGCGTGCACGCCCGCGTCCGTGCGGCCCGCGACCGTGAGCCGGGCCTTGCGGCGCAGCACGTGGAACAGCGCCTCCTCGAGCACGCCGCACACCGTGCGCCGCTCGGGCTGCACGGCCCACCCGGAGAAATCCGTGCCGTCGTAAGCGATGTCGAGCCGAACGCGGACGAGCCCGCCGTCCCCGGTGGGGGCGGCGGGCTCGTCGCGGTGCTGCTGGGTCAGGACTTGTCCCCGGCTGCCTTGTCCTCAGTGGACTCAGCGGACTCGGCGGCGTCGGTCGCGGTGGTGTCGGCCTCGGGGGCGTCCTCCACCTTGTCCTCGACCTTGGCGTCCTCGACCTTGGTGTCCTCCGCCGCGGGCGCCTCGTCCTTCTTGGCGTCCTTGGCGAACTTGGTCTTGCGCGCGGCCTCGGCCTCGGCGGTGACCGTCTTCTCCTGGATCAGCTCGATCACGGCCATGGGGGCGTTGTCGCCCTTGCGCGGCAGGGTCTTGGTGATCCGGGTGTAGCCACCGTTGCGGTCGCTGAAGAACGGGCCGATCTCGGTGCACAGGCGCTGCACGACGTCCTTGTCGCGGATCACCTTCATGATCTCGCGGCGGTTGTGCAGGTCACCGACCTTCGCCTTGGTGATGAGCTTCTCGGCGTAGGGGCGCAACCGCTTCGCCTTGGCCTCGGTGGTGGTGATCCGGCCGTGCTCGAACAGCGCGGTGGCCAGGTTGGCCAGCAGCAGCCGCTCGTGGGCCGGACCGCCGCCGAGGCGGGCGCCCTTGGTTGGGGTGGGCATTGCTTGCTCCTTGGGGAAATCCGCTGCTCAGGGAGTCCAGTCCGGACTAGAGCTGCTCGGTCTCTGCGTAGTCCTGGCCGTCGTCGGTGCCGGTGTCCGCGCTGTCGGTCCACGTGTCGGCAGCGAAGTCGGTCGCGGCCGCGGTGGGGTCGAACCCGGGCGGGCTGTCCTTGAGCGCCAGGCCCAGGCCGACGAGCTTCATCTTGACCTCGTCGATGGACTTGGCACCGAAGTTGCGGATGTCCAGCAGGTCCGCCTCGCTGCGCGAGACGAGCTCACCCACGGTGTGGATGCCCTCGCGCTTGAGGCAGTTGTAGGAGCGCACGGTGAGGTCGAGGTCCTCGATCGGCATCGCGTAGGCGGCGATGGTGTCCGCTTCCTGCGGCGACGGGCCGATCTCGATGCCCTCGGCGTCGACGTTGAGCTCGCGCGCCAACCCGAACAGCTCGACCAGCGTCTTGCCAGCGGACGCCACGGCGTCGCGCGGGGTGATCGACGGCTTGGTCTCGACGTCGAGGATGAGCTTGTCGAAGTCGGTGCGCTGCTCGACGCGGGTGGCCTCGACCTTGTAGGTGACCTTGAGGACCGGCGAGTAGATCGAGTCCACCGGGATCCGGCCGATCTCCGCGCCCGCCTGCTTGTTCTGCACGGCCGGGACGTAGCCGCGACCGCGCTCGACGACGAGCTCGATCTCCAGCTTCCCCTTGCCGTTCAGGGTCGCGATGTGCAGGTCGGGGTTGTGCACCGTGACGCCCGCTGGCGGCACGATGTCACCGGCGGTCACCTCACCGGGGCCCTGCTTGCGCAGGTACATCGTCACCGGCTCGTCCTCCTCGGAGGAGACGACGAGCTCCTTGAGGTTGAGGATGATGTCGGTGACGTCCTCCTTGACCCCCGGCACGGTGGTGAACTCGTGCAGCACGCCGTCGATGCGGATGCTGGTGACCGAGGCGCCGGGGATCGAGGACAGCAGGGTCCGCCGCAGCGAGTTGCCCAGGGTGTAGCCGAATCCGGGCTCGAGCGGCTCGATGACGAAGCGGGAGCGGGTCTCGTTGACCGGCTCCTCGGCGAGGCCAGGACGCTGTGAGATGAGCACTTCTTGGTTCTTCCTTCCCGTTGGCGCCCGCTATTTGACGCCGGTGGTGACTGGGACGACCGCCCACTCCCGACAGTGCGGGGGCGGGCGGTCGGGGCGGCGGCTCTCGGCGCCGCCGCCCCACACGCCTTACTTCGAGTAGAACTCGACGATCAGCTGCTCGGTGACCGGCACATCGATCTGCGCGCGCTCGGGCAACTGGTGCACGAGGATCCGCAGGGTCGACGGCACGACCTGCAGCCAGCCCGGGATCGGGCGGTCGCCGACGGACTCCTTGGCGGCGACGAAGGGCAGGGTCGGCAACGACTTCGGCTTCACGTCGATGATGTCGAACTTCGACACCTGGAAGCTGGGGATGTTGACCTTCTTGCCGTTCACGATGAAGTGCCCGTGGTTGACCAGCTGCCGCGCCTGGCGGCGGGTGCGGGCCAGGCCAGCGCGGTAGACCACGTTGTCCAAACGGGACTCGAGCAGCTGGAGCAGGACCTCGCCGGTCTTGCCCTGGCGGCGCACGGCGGTCTCGTAGTAGCGGCGGAACTGCCGCTCGAGGATGCCGTAGGTGTAGCGCGCCTTCTGCTTCTCCTGCAGCTGCTGCAGGTACTCGGTGTCCTTGGTCCGCCCGCGGCCGTGCTGGCCGGGGGGGTACGGACGCCGCTCGAACGCCTGGTCGCCGCCGACGAGGTCGACCTTGAGCCGACGGGAGATCCGGGTGGCCGGACCGGTGTAACGTGCCATGACTGCTTAGTCCTCCCCGTTCCTCAGACCCGGCGCCGCTTGGGCGGGCGGCAACCGTTGTGCGGCTGCGGGGTCACGTCCTGGATGGTGCCGACCTCGAGGCCCGCCGCCTGCAGCGAGCGGATCGCGGTCTCCCGGCCGGAGCCGGGGCCCTTCACGAACACGTCGACCTTCTTCATCCCGTGCTCAGCGGCCTTGCGGGCGGCGTTCTCAGCAGCCATCTGCGCGGCGAACGGGGTGGACTTGCGGGAGCCCTTGAAGCCGACGTGACCGGAGGACGCCCACGCGATGACGGCGCCGGTCGGGTCGGTGATCGAGACGATGGTGTTGTTGAACGTGCTCTTGATGTGGGCGTGCCCGTGCGAGACGTTCTTCTTTTCCTTGCGCCGGACCTTCTTGACTCCGGCGCCGGTACGAGACTTCGGTGGCATGTCTTCGGGTTTCTCCTAGCTGGGGCGCGAGGTGGTGAACTCGGGAGCTGCGTTGCGGATGATTGATCCGGCGTCCGTGTAGAGCTCGCGCAGTGCAGCCGGGCGGGCGCACTTCGGCGCGACGGTGAGGGCCATGAAGGCCCGGTTCCGACGTCGTTGGGGAACGACGGCGACCACGGTCTCGCAGCTCTTGCTCACTTCTTGCCGGCCTTCTTCTTGCCGGCGACGGTCTTCTTAGGGCCCTTGCGGGTGCGGGCGTTGGTCTTGGTCCGCTGTCCGCGGACGGGAAGACCGCGGCGCCAGCGCAGACCCTCGTAGCAGCCGATCTCGATCTTGCGCCGGATGTCGGCCTGCACCTCGCGGCGGAGGTCACCCTCGACCTTGTAGTTGTTCTCGATGTGATCGCGGAGCCGGACGACGTCCTCGTCGGTCAGGTCCTTGGCCCGCAGATCCGGGCTGATCCCGGTGGCGTCCAGCAGCTCCTTGGAGCGTGTCCGGCCGATACCGAAGATGTAGGTCAGCGCGATCTCCATCCGCTTTTCGCGGGGGAGGTCGACGCCTGCGACGCGTGCCATTGCGGCGGTGTCTCCTCGTTGTCATCCAGGTCTGCTCCCGCACCGCCCCGAGTGTCGACTCGGGCCCCGGCCTGGAGTCCGGGGGTGAATCGGGTCCCAATGACCCGACAGGTGGCGGGAGGTCCTCTTTCCTTGCTGTCGCGTAGGTCGGCGACCGGCTAGGCGGTGAGTTCGCTCAGCCCTGGCGCTGCTTGTGGCGCAGGTTCTCGCAGATCACCATGACCCGGCCGTGGCGGCGGATCACCTTGCACTTGTCGCAGATCTTCTTGACGCTCGGGTTGACCTTCACGTCTGTCTTCTCCTGCTTCGGCCGCGTGCCCCAGTGCTGGGGCACCAGTAGTGGCTTCCCGGGCTGGTCGGCCCGGGAACGTCACTTGTAGCGGTAGACGATGCGGCCGCGGGACAGGTCGTAGGGCGAGAGCTCTACGACAACCCGGTCCTCGGGCAGGATGCGGATGTAGTGCTGCCGCATCTTGCCGCTGATGTGTGCCAGCACCTTGTGGCCGTTCTCCAACTCGACGCGGAACATCGCGTTGGGGAGTGGCTCGACCACGCGGCCTTCGACCTCGATGGCCCCGTCCTTCTTGCCCATGTCCTCCGCGTTTCGTGACGGTGGGTGTAGCTTCGGCTTGCCGACGGGCGCGAGCGAGGGCGGGATTACCCCACCGGGTGACACGCACGACGGAATCGGCGCCTATACAGCACCAGCGGTCAAGTGTACGCGCGTGTACACCAAGGCCCCAAATCGGGGGTCCCGACCGGGCGACGTGCGGGCGCCGGATCGCTCGCAGCACCGGCCCGGCCCGCCTTCCCCCAGCTCAGCGCCCAGGGACGGCGAAGCGGCCAGTACCCCGAACCGGGGGTACTGACCGCCTGTGCCGCCACTTGGGAAGCGCTACCGCTCCCTAGAGCGCGATCAGATCATCTCGTCGCAGGGCAGGCCCTTGGACTCGAAGCCGCCGCTGGGCTTGTGGTAGAAGAGCTCGATGCAGACGGTGCCGCCGTCGGCCACGGGCACGCCGGGGTAGCTGGTCAGGGTCCCACCGCCGTAGTAGTGGTTGCCCAGGCTGCGCCGCGAGTAGTTGGTGCCCCAAATGTCGAAGTGGTACGTGCCGCTCACGCCGCAGGTCTGCTGGACCGTGGCGCCCTGGTTGTAGGCCTGCAGGTAGGCGCAGCCGTTGCCGCCGTTGGTGGTCGCGGACGCGGTGCCCGCGCCCAGCCCGGACAGCACCAGAGCCGCCGCACCGACGACCGGTGCCAATTTGGCGAACTTGTTCATCGAATACCTCCCCAGAATCAGATGATTTACCGACAACCGAGTGAGCGGGCACCGCCACCGCAACACAATTCCGGTTTGATTTCCCGACCCCCTCGGTGAAACAACCATTTCACGGGTTTACCGGCAGGTACAATAGTCCATCGGGGTAGTGACCCCGATCACCGATCTCCGGAAACACCCAGGACTTCAGCCCGAAACACTCCTTTGCCACCTTTCGAGGTGTTTCGAGATCGCACCCGGTCTGCTATGTGGACCCACGTCCGGATCTGCCGGTCCGCATACACCGAAATCGGCAGATCCGAGGAATCGGGCAACCACCGCTCACATCGGATCGCAGACGTTGCCCTTCGACTCGTACCCGCCCGCGGGCTTGTGGTACCAGAGCTCGGCGCAGACGTTGGACCCGACGGCCGCGGTGAACGGGAACGTCACCGAGTGCGGCGAACCGGTGTAGGTGTGCGCTGGCCGGGGTCCGGACGAGGTCCCGCCGTACACGGCGAAGTGGTACGTGCCGATCGTGCCGCAGAACTGCTGGAGCTGGACCGTCTGGTTCTGCGCCACGATGCTGAAGCACAGCAACGACGGCGCCTGCGCGGCCGCGGACCCGGCGCCGAGACCGGACAGCACGAGCGCGGCGGCGCCCACAACCGGGGCGAACTTGGCCAAAGCCATCTCGTTTACCTCCCGAGGATCGAATAGATGACATGCCGAGGAAACACCTGGTAAATGGGGCTGAAATGCCACGAGTGGGCACCCCTCGACGGAGGAACCATTCCACGGGATAACCGGCAGGCGCAATGCGCGCGACCGAGCTGCCGGGGAACCGGAAGAATGAGAAAGCGCGGCACCGGTGACCGGTGCCGCGCTCTGCTCGAGGTGAATGGACTATTCGGGGGCGGTGAGCACCCACGGGCCGTTGTCGGTGACCGCGACCGTGTGTTCCCAGTGCGCCGCGCGGGAGCCGTCGGCGGTGACGACCGTCCAGCCGTCCTCCAGTTCGACGGTCTCCTCGGTGCCCAGGGTCAGCATGGGCTCGATGGCGATGGCCATGCCGACCCGGAGGCGGGGGCCCTTGCCGGGCTTGCCGTAGTTGGGCAGGAACGGGTCCATGTGCATGGAGCTGCCGATGCCGTGGCCGCCGTACTCGCGGACGATGCCGTAGTCGCGGGCGTGGGCGCGTTCGCTGGCGTGGACCGAGGTCTCGATGGCGTGCGAGATGTCGGTGAGCCGGGCGCCGGGGGTGACCGCGGCGATGCCCGCCTCCATGGCCGCCTTGGTGGCCGCGGAGAGCGCGGACTCGGCGTCGGTGACCGAGCCGACGAA
The DNA here is from genome assembly GCF_024171925.1 of Actinokineospora diospyrosa. Lineage (GTDB taxonomy): Bacteria > Actinomycetota > Actinomycetes > Mycobacteriales > Pseudonocardiaceae > Actinokineospora > Actinokineospora diospyrosa. The sequence goes on from NZ_JAMTCO010000011.1 coordinate 25,496, forward strand.
CAGGGTGACGGCGGAGTCGCCGTGCCAGTCGTCGAGGATCGCGCCGCAGTCGACGGAGATGAGGTCGCCCTCGGCGAGCACCTGCCCGCGCGAGGGGATGCCGTGCACGATCTGCTCGTTGACCGAGGCGCAGATGCTGGCCGGGAAGCCGTGGTAGCCCTTGAACGAGGGCACCGCGCCCGCGTCGCGGATGGTCTGCTCAGCGAGCTCGTCGAGCTCCTGGGTGCTGACCCCCGGGCGGGCGGCGGTGGCGACGTTGGCCAGGGCCTTGGCCACGACCAGCCCTGCGGCGCGCATGGCCTCGAGCTGGGCCGGCGTCTTGATCTCGATCATCCGCGACTTCCAGGAGGCGATGGCAAGGCGCAATCCGCCGAGCACACCACCGGTCACGTCCGGTCGCGCAGCGCCGAGAGCACGCGCTGGGTGATGTCGTCGACCTCGCCGACGGCGTCCACGGTGATCACCGCGGTGCCGTAGTAGTCCAGCAGCGGCGCGGTCTCCGACCGGTAGATCTCCTGGCGGCGGCGGATGACGTCCTCGTTGTCGTCGGTGCGGCCCCTGGCCAGCAGCCGCTTGACCACGACGTCCTCGTCGACCTTGAACTCCACCACCGCGTCGATCGACTGGCCGGTGCTGCTGAGGATCTTGCCGAGCACCTCGGCCTGGCCGACGTTGCGCGGGAACCCGTCGAGCAGGAACCCGCCGCGCGCGTCGGCCTCGTCGAGGCGCTCGCGCACCATCTCGTTGGTCACCTCGTCCGGCACCAGCTGGCCGGAATCGAGGTACCGCTTGACGTCCTGGCCGAGCTCGGTGTTGTTCGTGATGTGCGCCCGGAACAGGTCCCCGGTGGAGATGTGCGGCACGCCCAGCTCCTCGCTGAGTGCGGCCGCCTGGGTGCCCTTACCCGCTCCCGGCGGTCCAACGAGAACAACACGCGTCACTTGAGGAACCCTTCGTAGTTGCGCTGCATCAACTGGCTCTCGATCTGCTTCACGGTGTCGAGACCGACGCCGACCATGATCAGCACGGCGGTACCGCCGAACGGGAAGTTCTGGTTCTGACCCGGGTCGGTGATCTCGAGGAAGAAGTTGGGCAGCACCGCGATGATGCCGAGGTAGATCGAGCCAGGGAGCGTGATCCGGCTCAACACGAAGCTGAGGTACTCGGAGGTGGGGCGGCCGGGGCGGATGCCCGGGATGAAGCCGCCGAACTTCTTCATCTCGTCAGCGCGCTCGTTCACGTTGAACGTGATGGTGATGTAGAAGTACGTGAAGAAGATGATCAGCGCGAAGTAGACGCCGATGTGCACCCAGCTGGCCTGGTTCACGATGTGGTTGGAGATGAACCGCTGCCAGGCGGAGCTGTCCTGGCCGACCAACCGCGAGATCAGGTCGGGCAGGTAGAGCAGCGACGAGGCGAAGATGACCGGGATGACGCCAGCCTGGTTGACCTTCAGCGGCAGGTACGTCGAGGTACCGCCGTACATCCGGCGACCGATCATGCGCTTGGCGTACTGCACCGGGATCCGGCGCTGGCCCTGCTCGACGAAGACGACGCTGCCGATGATCAGCAGGCCGAACACCAGCACCATGGCGAACACCAGACCGCCGTTGCGGTTGAGGATGTTGCCGCCCTCGGCCGGGATGCGCGCGGCGATGTTGACGAACATCAGCAGCGACATGCCGTTGCCGATCCCGCGCTCGGTGATCAGCTCACCGAACCACATGATCAGCGCGGTGCCCGCAGTCATCGTGATGACCACGACGGCCAGCGTGAACACGTTGCTGTTCGGGATGATGTCGTCCGGGCAGTTGCCGAACAGCTGCTTGCGGTCGGCCATGGCGACGATGCCGGTCGCCTGCAGGACCGCGAGCGCGATCGTCAGGTAGCGCGTGTACTGCGTGAGCTTGCCCTGGCCTGCCTGGCCTTCCTTCTTGAGCTGCTCGAACCGGGGGATCACCACCGTCAACAGCTGGATGATGATGCTCGCGGTGATGTAGGGCATGATCCCGAGCGCGAAAACCGACAGCTGCAGCAAGGCGCCGCCGCTGAACAGGTTCAGCAAGCCGAAGACGCTGCTGTTGCTGTCGGACACCAGGTCCAAGCACTTCTGCACGTTCGGGTAGGACACGCCCGGCGAAGGGAGCAGTGCGCCGACTCGGTAGACCACGATGATCCCGAGCGTGAAAAGGATCTTACGGCGCAAGTCCGGCGTCGCGAGAGCCGAGCGGAAGGCGCTGAACACGCAAGAACCTCCTCGGCGTCACCGGCAGCTCATTGCCGGTGAACGGCTTAACCGGCTAGTCGCCGGCGGTTACAGGGCCAGGGCTACCAGGTGTTGGCAGGCCAGGAGCGCTCCGGAGCAAGAGACCCCAAAGCGTGCTCTCGACTCTAACAGCACGGCTGTTGGGTTCAGCACCCCGAGGTACCCACAACCTGGCGCCCCGGGGCCGTCACCGGGGTGATGTGGCTAACAGGGCCGCCATGCCGAGGAGCACCACACCGGTCCCCTGGTCCAACCGGCGGTGCGCCCGCCGACTCATCCGCACCGCCCGCACGACCGCGCCGACCCCGACGTAGATCGTTCCGGCGACCAGTTCGGCGACCAGGTACAGCGCGCCGAGCACCAGCACCTGGGCGGTCACCGAACCGCGGTCGGGCTCGACGAACTGGGGCACGAAAGCGGTGAAGATCAGCACCGCTTTCGGGTTGCTGACCGCGACGAGGAACTCCTTGCGCGCCAGGGCGAACAGGTCCGGCGCGGCCAGGTCATCGGGGGCGTCTTCCCGGGTGGACTTGGTCATCAGGATGCGGACGCCGAGGTAGACCAGGTACCCGACACCGAGCCACTTGACGACGGTGAGCGCGACCTCCGACGCGGCCAGCAGACCGCCCAGCCCGGCCGCGACGGCGGTGATCAGCAGCGCGAAACCGGTGAGCCTCCCCAGCAGCGCGGTGGTACCCCTGGCGGGCCCGTACCGCATGCCGTGGTGCATGCCCAACAGGTTGTTCGCACCGGGCGTCATGGCGACCAGGAAGGCGGCACCGAGGAAGACGAGGACCCACATGAGGGAGTCCTATCATCCGACCTACCGGGTGGCCAAGGGGTTAATCCGGGAAATCACCAGAGTGCGGCGCGGCGGTCTGTCCACAGGGAGCGCCGAGTTGTCCCCAAGATCACGGGCAGTTGTCCACAGGCGCCGGCTAGCCTCGGCCCATGACACCTCGGAAGGCGGACGGCAGCGCGGGCGACGCGGACTACGGCGACATCGGGACGGTCTACACCGGGCACCGCAACCCGGACCCGCGCATCGCGGCGGCCATCACCGCGGCCATCGGCGACGCGCGGTCGGTGCTGAACGTCGGCGCGGGCGCGGGGTCGTACGAACCGCTCGACCGGGACGTGACGGCCGTCGAGCCGTCGGCGTCGATGCGCGCGCTGCGCCCGGCCAGCCGACCGGCCGTCGACGCCACCGCCGAGGCGCTCCCCTTCCCCGACGCCGCGTTCGACGCGGCGATGGCGACCTTCACCGTGCACCAGTGGAGCGACCTCGCCGGTGGCCTCGCCGAGCTGCGCCGGGTCACCAGGGGCCCGGTCGTGCTGCTGACCGCCGACCCGGACCTGGTGCGCGACTTCTGGCTCTACGAGTACGCCCCCGAGGTCCTCGACGTCGAGGCCCGCCGCTACCCCGCGATCACCGACCTGGCCAGCGGGCTCGGCGGCGGCGTCCGGGTCGACCTCGTGCCCATCCCCAACAACTGCGTCGACGGCTTCAACGAGGCCTACTACGGCCGCCCGGAGAAGTTCCTCGACCCCACCGCCCGCCAGGCCTGCTCCGCCTGGAGCTTCGTCGACGGCGCCGTGGCGGACCGGTTCGCGACCCGCCTCGAGGAGGACCTGGCCGACGGGACCTGGGACCGCAAGTACGGGCAGCTGCGCAACCAGCCCACCTACGCGGGCTCCCTGATCCTGGTCACCTCGCACCCGGCCGCCACGGACACGAGCGCCTGACAGCGCAAAGACCGCGGGGCCCCGGACAAACGCCCGGGGCCCCGCGGTCTGAGCAGCTCTTACGCGCTGACGAGCGCGGTGGCGGTGCCACCGGCCGAGGCGAGCTTCTCCGCGGCGGACGCGGAGAACTTGTCGGCGGTGACGTCGAGCTTGACGCCGTTCAGGTCGCCGTCCGCGAGGACCTTGACCAGGTTGTTCTTGCGGACGAGACCAGCCGCGACCAGGTCGGCGATGCCGATCTTGCCGCCGTCGGGGAACGCGGTGGCGATGTCACCCACGTTGACGACCTGGTACTCGACGCGGAAGCGGTTCTTGAAGCCCTTGAGCTTCGGGAGCCGCATCTGGATCGGCATCTGGCCACCCTCGAAGCGCGCGGGGACGTTCTTGCGCGCCTTGGTGCCCTTGGTGCCGCGGCCAGCGGTCTTGCCCTTGGAGCCCTCACCGCGACCGACACGGGTCTTGGCGGTGTTGGAGCCGGGGGCAGGCCGCAGGTGGTGGATCTTGATGGCCATCAGTCGACCTCCTCGACGGTGACGAGGTGGCGGACGGTGTGGATGAGGCCGCGCACCTCTGGCGTGTCCTCGCGCACGGTGGTCTGCCGGATCTTGCGCAGGCCGAGGGTGCGGAGGGACTCACGGTGGTTGCGCTTGGTGCCGATGGAGCTGCGCACCTGCGTGACCTTCAGCTGAGCCATGGTCGTCACGCCCCCGTACCCGCGGTGGCCGCGGCGGCGCGGGCGCGGAGCATGCCGGCGGGTGCCACGTCCTCAAGCGGCAAGCCGCGGCGGGCCGCGACCTCCTCGGGGCGCTGCAGGCCGCGCAGGGCGGCCATGGTGGCGTGCACGATGTTGATGGCGTTGTCGCTACCCAGCGACTTCGACAGCACGTCGTGCACACCCGCGCACTCCAGGACGGCGCGGACCGGGCCACCGGCGATGACGCCGGTACCGGCACTGGCCGGGCGCAGGAGCACCACGCCAGCCGCCTTCTCGCCCTGGATCGGGTGCGGGATGGTGCCGCCGATGCGGGGGACGCGGAAGAAGTTCTTCTTCGCCTCCTCGACGCCCTTGGCGATCGCGGCGGGCACCTCCTTGGCCTTGCCGTAGCCGACACCGACCATGCCGTCGCCGTCACCGACGACGACCAGGGCGGTGAAGCTGAAGCGACGACCACCCTTCACAACCTTGGCGACCCGGTTGATGGCGACGACCCGCTCGAGGTGCGGGGTCTTCTCGGCCGCGGCACCGCGGCCGCCGCCGTCACGGCGGTCGCGACGGTCACGGCGCTCGCCGCGGTCGTTACCGCCCTGACCGCCGCCCTGGCCGCCACCCTGGCCACCGCCGAACTGCCGTGTACGTCCCGGCATCAGGCGTTCCTTCCCTTGTACAGAACAGTCATCAGAACTCCAGCCCCGCTTCGCGGGCCGAGTCGGCCAGCGAGGCGATGCGGCCGGTGTACTTGTTGCCGCCCCGGTCGAAGACGACCTTGGCGATGCCAGCGGCCTTGGCGCGGTCGGCGAGCAGGGCGCCCACCTTGGCCGCGCGGGCCTTCTTGTCGCCGTCGACCGCGCGGACGTCGGCCTCCAGGCTGGAGGCGCTGGCCAGGGTGTGGCCCGCGAGGTCGTCGACGATCTGCGCGGTGATGTGGCGCGCGGACCGGTGCACGACGAGGCGGGGGCGCTCCACGGTGCCCGCGACCTTCTTGCGGAGCCGGAAGTGCCTGCGGGTCTTGGCAACGCGGCGGCGGGTCGAGATGTCCTTGCCCACCGGCTTGCGCTTGGTGACAGTCGTGTCGCTCATGATCACTTACCCGTCTTTCCGACCTTGCGGCGGATCTTCTCGCCCGCGTACCGCACGCCCTTGCCCTTGTACGGGTCGGGCTTGCGCAGCTTGCGAATGTTGGCCGCGACCTCGCCGACCCGCTGCTTGTCGATGCCGGAGACGGAGAACTTGGTGGGGCTCTCCACCGCGAAGGTGATGCCCTCGGGGGCAGCGACCTTGACCGGGTGGCTGTAGCCGAGCGCGAACTCCAGGTCCGAGCCCTTCGCCACGACGCGGTAACCGACGCCGTGGATCTCCATCTTCTTCTCGTAACCCGCGGTCACGCCGATGACGACGTTGTTGACCAGGGAACGGGTCAGGCCGTGCAGCGCGCGGTTCTGCCGCTCGTCGTTGGGCCGGGTGACCTGCAGCGTGCCGTCGTCGGCGCGCTCCACGGTGATCGGCTCGGACACGGTCAGCGACAGGGAACCCTTGGGGCCCTTCACGCTGACGCTCTGTCCCTCGATGGTGACGTCAACCCCGGCTGGGACGGGGATCGGAAGCCTTCCGATGCGAGACATTCTGTTTCCCCCTTACCAGACGTACGCGAGGACTTCGCCGCCCACGCCCTGCTTGCCAGCCTGGCGGTCGGTCAGCAGGCCACCAGACGTGGAGATGATCGCCACGCCGAGGCCGCCGAGGACCTTGGGCAGGTTGGTCGACTTCGCGTACACCCGCAGGCCGGGCTTGGACACCCGACGCAGACCGGCGATGCTGCGCTCACGGTTCGGGCCGTACTTCAGCTCGACGACGAGGTTCTTGCCCTTCTCGCCGTCTTCGTCGCGGTAGCTCGCGATGTAGCCCTCGCGCTTGAGGATCTCGGCGATGTTCGCCTTGAGCTTGCTGTGCGGCAGCACGACCGCGTCGTGGTACGCCGAGTTGGCATTGCGCAGACGCGTCAAGAAGTCTGCGATCGGGTCGGTCATCGTCATGGTGACCTGTCAACCTTTCTCGCCGGGGTTCCCTGTGACGGGCCTACGGCGAACTGGGGGTGGAGAACTAGCTGTCCCGCTACTTGGCCTCAGGGGCACCGTGACGGCGGCCAACCCCGGAGTACGCACTCCGAGCCTGTCGCCGCCACGGCAACCACCCGTCAAAATTCCGGGGAGGCGGGACTGCCTACCAGCTGGACTTGCTGACGCCGGGGAGCTCGCCGCGGTGTGCCATCTGCCGCAGGCAGATCCGGCACAGGCCGAACTTGCGGAACACCGAGTGCGGGCGGCCGCAGCGGTTGCACCGGGTGTACGCGCGAACCGCGAACTTCGGCTTGCGCGCTGCCTTGGCGACCAGAGCCTTCTTAGCCATGGATCACTGCTCCTTGAAGGGGAAGCCCAGGTGCTTGAGAAGCGCCCGGCCCTCCTCGTCGTTGGTCGCGGTGGTCACGATGGTGATGTCCATGCCGCGCTGCCGGTCGATGGAGTCGGGGTCGATCTCGTGGAACATGGACTGCTCGTTGAGACCGAACGTGTAGTTGCCGTTGCCGTCGAACTGCTTGCCCGAGAGGCCGCGGAAGTCGCGGATACGGGGCAGCGCGATGGTCAGCAGGCGGTCGAGGAACTCCCACATGCGGTCGCCGCGCAGCGTGACGCGCGCACCGATCGGCATGCCCTCGCGCAGCTTGAACTGGGCGATGGACTTGCGGGCCTTGCGGACCTCGGGCTTCTGGCCGGTGATGGTGGCCAGGTCGCGCACGGCGCCCTCGATGAGCTTGCCGTCGCGGGCGGCGTCACCGACACCCATGTTGACGACGACCTTCACCACGCCCGGGATCTGCATGATGTTGGCGTAGTCGAACTCGCCCCGCAGCGAGGTGACGATCTCCTCGCGGTAGCGGGTCTTGAGCCGGGGGATGACCTTCTCAGTGGTAGTCATGATCAGATCTCCTTCCCGTTGCCCTTGCCGCGGGCCACGCGGACCTTGCGGCCGTCGTCGTTGAACGCGTAGCCGACCCGGACGGCCTTGCCGTCGGACACGAGCATCACGTTGCTGACGTGGATGGGGGCTTCCTGGGTCACGATGCCGCCGGACTGCGCGCCGCGCTGGGTCTGCGAGATCCGGGTGTGCTTCTTGATCCGGTTGACGCCCTCGACCAGGACCTTGTTGGTGGTCGGGTAGGCCTGGATGACCTTGCCCTTGGCACCCTTGTCCTTGCCCGAGATGACAACGACGGTGTCGCCCTTTTTGATCTTCATGTCAGAGCACCTCCGGAGCCAGCGAGATGATCTTCATGAACTTCTTGTCGCGCAGCTCGCGGCCGACCGGGCCGAAGATGCGGGTTCCGCGCGGCTCGCCCTCGTTCTTGATGAGGACGGCGGCGTTCTCGTCGAAGCGGATGTACGAACCGTCCGGACGGCGACGCTCCTTGACGGTGCGGACGATGACCGCCTTGACGACGTCACCCTTCTTCACACCGGCGCCGGGGATCGCGTCCTTGACGGTGGCGACGATGATGTCGCCGATACCCGCGTAGCGGCGGCCGGAGCCACCGAGAACACGGATGCAAAGGATTTCCTTCGCACCGGTGTTGTCGGCGACGCGCAGCCGCGACTCCTGCTGGATCACTTGCTCAACTCCCTGACCATTCGTGGCCTGCCAGATTTCCGACCTGACAGGCTCGGCCTAGCTGTGCTTACTTGGCCTTCTCGAGGATCTCCACCAGCCGCCAGCGCTTGGTCGCCGACAGCGGGCGGGTCTCCATCAGCAGGACCCGGTCACCGACACCCGCGGTGTTGGCCTCGTCGTGCGCCTTCACCTTGGTGGTGGAGCGCAGGACCTTGGCGTAGCGCGGGTGCTTCTTGCGGTCCTCGAGCGCGACGACGATGGTCTTGTCCATCTTGTCCGACACCACGAGGCCCTCGCGGACCTTGCGGTTGTTGCGCGCCTCGGTCTCGGTCTCGGTCACTGCGGTTTCGTTCTCGCTCATGCGGCACCTTCATTGCTGGACGCGTCCGGGGACGTCGACAGGCCGAGCTCGCGCTCGCGCATCACGGTGTAGACCCGGGCGATGTCGTGCCGGACGGTGCGCAACCTGCGGTTGTTGTCCAGCTGTCCGGTGGCCATCTGGAAGCGGAGGTTGAACAGCTCTTCCTTCGCCTCGCGCAGACGCAGCACCAGCTCCTCGTCGGTCAGCTCGCGCAAGTCCGTAGCGGTGGTCCCAGCCGCCATCAGAAGTCACCACCCTCACGCGTGACGATCCGGCACTTCATCGGGAGCTTGTGGATGGCGCGACGCAGCGCCTCGCGCGCGACCTGCTCGTTCGGGAAGCTCATCTCGAAGACGACGCGACCCGGCTTGACGTTGGCCACCCAGTACTCCGGGGAACCCTTACCGGAACCCATGCGGGTCTCGGCGGGCTTCTTGGTCAGCGGCCGGTCCGGGAAGATGTTGATCCACACCTTGCCACCGCGGCGGATGTGCCGGTTGATGGCGATACGAGCGGACTCGATCTGCCGGTTGGTCACGTACGCGGGCTCGAGCGCCTGGATGCCGAACTCGCCGAAGGTGACCCTGGTGCCGCCCTTGGCCGCACCCGCCCGCTTGGGGTGGTGCTGCTTGCGGTGCTTGACCCTGCGGGGGATCAGCATGGGTCTAGCCCTCCCCGTTGGAAGCGGTCTCCGCCGCGGGGGCGTCGACCTTGGTCTGCGCCTCGGCGGCCGCGCGGCCCGCCTCGGTGCTGGTAGCGGTGGTGCCGGTGGCACCGGAGCGGCGAGCGCGGTTCGGGCGCTCGCGGCGCGGCTCGCGCCGGTTGTCCGGAGCGGCCGAGCGGACGTCGGACTCGCGGCGACCGCCGACGACCTCGCCCTTGTAGATCCACACCTTGACGCCGATGCGGCCGAAGGTGGTGCGGGCCTCGAAGAAGCCGTAGTCGATGTCCGCGCGCAGCGTGTGCAGCGGGACCCGACCCTCGCGGTAGTGCTCCGAGCGCGACATCTCAGCGCCACCGAGGCGGCCACCGCACTGCACCCGGATGCCCTTGACCTGCGGCGAGCGCATGGCCGACTGAATGGCCTTGCGCATCGCGCGCCGGAAGGACACGCGGTTGGACAGCTGCTCGGCGGTCACCTGGGCGACCAGCTGGGCGTCGGCCTCGGGGTTCTTGACCTCGAGGATGTTGAGCTGCACCTGCTTCTTGGTGAGCTTCTCGAGCTCACCGCGAATGCGGTCGGCCTCGGCGCCGCGGCGGCCGATGACGATGCCCGGCCGGGCGGTGTGGATGTCGACGCGGACGCGGTCACGGGTGCGCTCGATCTCCACGCGGGAGATGCCAGCGCGCTCCATGCCCTTGGACAGCAGCTTGCGGATCTTCACGTCCTCAGCGACGTACTCCGCGTACTGCTTGTCGGCGTACCAGCGCGACCGCCAGTCGGTCGTGATGCCGAGTCGGAAGCCGTGCGGGTTGATCTTCTGCCCCATTAGCGGGCACCACCCTTCGTGCTCGTCCGGCGCTTGGGCGCCTGCTTGGCCACCGGACGCGACTCCACCTCGACCGTGATGTGGCTCGTGCGCTTGCGGATCCGGTAGGCACGCCCCTGGGCGCGCGGCCGGAACCGCTTCAGCGTCGGGCCCTCGTCCACGTACGCCACGGCCACCCAGAGGGTGTCGGGGTCGAGGTTGAGGTTGTTCTCTGCGTTGGCGACGGCGCTCGCGAGCACCTTGGCCACCGGGTCGCTGGCTGCCTGCGGCGCGAACCGGAGCACGGCCAGGGCCTCGCTGGCGCTACGTCCCCTGATGAGCTCGACGACGCGGCGCACCTTCATCGGCGTGGCGCGAACGTAGCGAGCCCGTGCCACGGCGCGCGGAAACTCTTCCTGCGCCTCGGCATCGTTACGGGCGTTCATCGCTGCTTCCCTTGCTCTCTTCTAGCTTGCTCTGGTGATCGAGCCGCCGACTAGCGGCGACGGGCCTTGCGGTCGTCCTTGATGTGGCCCTTGAAGGTGCGCGTCGGGGCGAACTCGCCCAGCTTGTGCCCCACCATGGCCTCGGAGACGAACACCGGGACGTGCTTGCGGCCGTCGTGCACCGCGATCGTGTGCCCGAGCATGTCGGGGATGATCGTGGAGCGACGGGACCAGGTCTTGATGACGGTCTTCTTGCCGGACTCGTTGAGGACGTCCACCTTCTTGAGCAGGTGGTCATCCACGAACGGGCCCTTCTTCAGGCTGCGTGGCATTGTCTTAACCTCCTGCTCAGCGCTTCTTGCCGGTACGGCGGCGGCGGACGATCATCTTGTCGCTGGCCTTCTTGCGGCTGCGGGTGCGGCCCTCGGGCTTACCGGCCGGGTTCACCGGGTGGCGACCACCGGAGGTCTTGCCCTCACCACCACCGTGCGGGTGGTCGACCGGGTTCATCGCGACACCGCGGACGGTCGGGCGGCGGCCCTTCCAGCGCATGCGGCCCGCCTTGCCCCAGTTGATGTTGGAGTGCTCGGCGTTGCCGACCTCGCCGACGGTGGCGCGGCAGCGCACGTCGACGTTGCGGATCTCGCCGGACGGCATGCGCAGCTGCGCGTAGGGACCGTCCTTGGCGACCAGCTGCACGCTGGTGCCCGCGGACCGCGCGATCTTCGCGCCGCCACCGGGGCGGAGCTCGATCGCGTGGATCACGGTGCCGACCGGGATGTTGCGCAGCGGCAGGTTGTTGCCCGGCTTGATGTCGGCGCGGGGGCCGTTCTCAATCGGGTCGCCCTGCGACAGCTTGTTCGGCGCGATGATGTAGCGCTTCTCGCCGTCGGCGTAGTGCAGCAGCGCGATGCGCGCGGTGCGGTTGGGGTCGTACTCGATGTGCGCGACCTTGGCGGGCACGCCGTCCTTGTCGTTGCGCCGGAAGTCGATCAGTCGGTACGCGCGCTTGTGACCGCCACCCTTGTGCCGGGTGGTGATCTTGCCGTGCGCGTTGCGACCGCCCCGTCCGTGCAGCGGACGGATCAGCGACTTCTCCGGCGTCGACCGCGTGATCTCGGCGAAGTCCGAGACACTGGCGCCGCGACGACCCGGGGTCGTCGGCTTGTACTTGCGGATACCCATGTCTGCTCAGTCCCTTACGCGGCCGGGCCGCCGAAGATCTCGATCGGCTTGCTCTCGGCGGACAGCGTCACGATTGCCCGCTTCGTGTCCTTGCGCTTGCCGTACCCGGTGCGGGTCCGCTTGCGCTTGCCGTTGCGGTTCAACGTGTTGACGCTGACGACCTTGACGCCGAACACCTTCTCCACCGCGATCTTGATGGCGGTCTTGTTGGCGTCGGGGTGCACCACGAAGGTGTACTTGTTCTCCTCGAGCAGCCCGTAGGACTTCTCGGAGATCACCGGCGCGAGAAGGATGTCTCGTGGGTCGGGGATCACTTGTCCTCCTCGGACTTCTCAACCGCGACGGCCTCGGCCGAGGTGGCCCGCCCCTTGCCGACCTTGACCGGCCGGGACAGGAAGTCGTCGTAGGCGGCCTTGGTGAACACCACGTCGTCGTTGACCAGCACGTCGTAGGTGTTGAGCTGGTCGGGCGCGATCACGTGCACGTGCTGCAGGTTGCGCACCGACACCCAGGCGACGTCCTCGTCGCGGGTCAGCACGACCAGCACGCGGCGCGCGCTGGTGATCGACTCCAGCAGCAGGCGGGCGGTCTTGGTCGAGGGGGTGTCCCCGTCGGACAGACCGGTCACCACGTGCACCTGGCCCGCGCGCGCCCGGTCGGAGAGGGCACCGCGCAGGGCGGCCGCCTTCATCTTCTTGGGGGTGCGCTGCGAGTAGTCGCGCGGCTGGGGACCGTGCACGACGCCACCGCCGACGAACTGCGGTGCGCGGGTCGAGCCCTGGCGGGCCCGGCCGGTGCCCTTCTGGCGGTACGGCTTCTTGCCACCGCCAGCGACCTCGCCACGGGTCTTGGTCGAGTGCGTGCCCTGGCGGGCCGCGGCCAGCTGGGCCACCACGACCTGGTGCATCAGCGGCACGTTGGCCTGGACGTCGAAGATCTCGGCGGGCAGCTCAACGCTGCCGTCGGTCTTACCGCCCGGGGCCTTGATGTCAACGCTGCTCATCAGGCACCGCCCTTCGCGGCAGTCTTGAGGAACACCAAGCCGCCCTTGGGGCCGGGAACGGCACCCTTGAGCAGGATCAGGCCGGACTCGGCGTCCACCTGGTGCACCGTGAGGTTCTGGGTGGTGACGCGCACGTGGCCCATACGGCCGGCCATGCGCAGACCCTTGAAGACGCGGCCGGGTGTCGCGCAGCCGCCGATGGAGCCCGGCGAGCGGTGCTTGCGCTGGGTGCCGTGCGAGGCGCCCAGACCCTTGAAGCCGTGCCGCTTCATGACACCGGCGGTGCCCTTGCCCTTGGTCGTACCGGTCGCGTCGACCACCTGGCCCGCCTCGAACACCTCTGCGGTGATCTCCTGGCCGAGCTCGTAGGACGCGGCGTCGGTGGTGCGCAGCTCAGCGAGGAAGCGGCGCGGGGTGACTCCGGCCTTGGTGAAGTGCCCACCCTCGGGCTTGTTCACCTTGCGCGGGTCGATGGCGCCGTACGCGAGCTGGACCGCGACGTAACCGTCGGTGTCCTGGGTGCGCACCTGCGTGACCACGTTGGGTCCCGCCTTGACGACGGTGACCGGGACGATCCGGTTGTTCTCGTCGAAGACCTGGGTCATCCCGAGCTTGGTGCCCAGGATTCCCTTCATCTGCCTGTCAGACATGACTGTGTTTCTCTCCGCCGCTCAGCGCCGCACGCTTACTGGATGTTGACGTCGACACTCGCAGGCAGATCGATGCGCATGAGCGCGTCGACCGTCTTCGGGGTCGGGTCGAGGATGTCGATGAGACGCTTGTGCGTGCGCATCTCGAAGTGCTCGCGCGAGTCCTTGTACTTGTGCGGCGAGCGGATGACGCAGTAGACGTTCTTCTCCGTGGGCAGCGGCACTGGCCCCACGACCCGCGCGCCAGTGCGCGTCACGGTCTCCACGATCTTTCGCGCGGACGCGTCGATCGCCTCGTGGTCGTAGGCCTTGAGCCGGATGCGGATCTTCTGTCCCGCCATGGTGGCTTGCCGTTCCTCTAGTTCGTTGCGATGTCGGCAGACCTGTCAGGCCGAACCGCGCCGCTTCCCTGTTCACATGCTGCGATCCCGCGGCTCCCGGTCCACGCGGTCGGGCGTGTCGCGCCCGTTTCGCATGGCGGTCCCTTGGACGAAATCCTTGGGCAAGCCGAGCATCTGTCGTCTAGAGGGGTCTTCAGACCCCGGCTCTCACGCGGAGGCGGCCGGTTCGTGCGGTGGAACACCACAGCACCGGCCGCCCCGCGACGAGCAACCCATGAAGGATGCCACACGCGGGTGTGGCGATCCAAATCGGGGGGTCGAACCGGCTGGTCCGACCCCCCGAGGGGACTACTTGATGATCTTGACGACCCGACCGGCGCCGACGGTGCGGCCACCCTCGCGGATCGCGAACCGCAGGCCCTCGTCCATGGCGATCGGCTGGATCAGCGCGACCGTCATGCCGGTGTTGTCACCGGGCATGACCATCTCGGTGCCCTCGGGGAGGGTCACCACACCGGTCACGTCGGTGGTGCGGAAGTAGAACTGCGGGCGGTAGTTGTTGAAGAACGGGGTGTGCCGACCGCCCTCGTCCTTGCTCAGGATGACGACCTGGGCCTCGAAGTCGGTGTGCGGGGTCGTGGTGCCCGGCTTCACGATGACCTGGCCGCGCTCGATGTCCTCGCGCTTGATGCCGCGCAGCAGGAGGCCGACGTTGTCGCCCGCCTGGCCCTGGTCGAGCAGCTTGCGGAACATCTCGACACCGGTGACGGTGGACTTCTGCGCCTTCTCGCGGATGCCGACGATCTCGACCTCCTCGTTGACGTTGATGATGCCGCGCTCGATCCGGCCGGTCGCGACGGTGCCGCGGCCGGTGATCGTGAAGACATCCTCAACGGGCATGAGGAAGGGCTTGACGACGTCGCGCTCGGGCTCCGGGATGCTCTCGTCGACAGCGTCCATGAGCTCGATCAGGCGGGCGCCCCACTCGGCGTCGCCCTCGAGGGCCTTGAGCGCGGAGACGCGCACGACCGGGAGGTCGTCGCCCGGGAAGTCCTGAGCGGACAGCAGCTCGCGGACCTCGAGCTCGACGAGCTCCAGGATCTCCTCGTCGTCCACCATGTCGGCCTTGTTCAGGGCGACCACGATGTAGGGCACGCCGACCTGGCGGGCCAGCAGCACGTGCTCACGGGTCTGCGGCATCGGGCCGTCGGTCGCGGCGACCACCAGGATGGCGCCGTCCATCTGCGCCGCACCGGTGATCATGTTCTTCACGTAGTCCGCGTGACCGGGGCAGTCGACGTGCGCGTAGTGGCGCTTCTCCGTCTGGTACTCGATGTGCGCGATGGAAATGGTGATGCCGCGCTGCTTCTCCTCCGGCGCCTTGTCGATCTCGTCGAACGGCGTGAAGGGGTTCAGGTCGGGGTACTTGTCGTGCAGGACCTTCGAGATGGCCGCGGTCAGCGTGGTCTTGCCATGGTCGATGTGACCAATGGTGCCGATGTTGACGTGCGGCTTGGTCCGCTCGAACTTGGCCTTCGCCACTGGACTGTCCTCCTGGACTGGATTCGCTTTGTTCCACTTCCGGGCCGGACATTATCTGCCCGACCCGGGAGCGGCTATCTGGGTCTGTGCGGGCCGCGGGGGCCGTGGTGGCCCCCGCTTACGCGGGGTAGGGGATTACTCCCCCGTCGCCTTGGCGATGATTTCCTTCGCCACGTTCGCGGGAACCTCGGCGTAGGAGTCGAACACCATCGAGTAGTTGGCTCGGCCCTGGGTCTTGGACCGCAGGTCGCCCACGTACCCGAACATCTCAGACAGCGGCACGAGCGCCTTGACGACGCGAGCACCACTGCGCTCCTCCATGGCCTGGATCTGGCCGCGGCGGGAGTTGAGGTCGCCGATGACATCGCCCATGTAGTCCTCGGGCGTGGTCACCTCGACCGCCATCATCGGTTCCAGGATCACCGGACCGGCCTTGCGGGCCGCTTCCTTCATCGCCATGGAACCGGCGACCTTGAACGCCATCTCGGAGGAGTCCACCTCGTGGTAGGCACCGTCGAGCAGCGTCAGCTTCAGCCCCACGAGCGGGTAACCGGCGAGAACACCGTACTGCATGGCGTCCTGCGCACCGGCGTCGACCGAGGGGATGTACTCGCGCGGGACGCGACCACCGGTGACCGCGTTGGCGAACTCGTAGAGCGCGCCGTCGCTGGTCGTGGTGTCCAGCGGCTCGAGCTTGATGACGACCTTCGCGAACTGGCCCGACCCACCGGTCTGCTTCTTGTGGGTGTAGTCCAGCTTCTCGACCGTCTTGCGGATGGTCTCGCGGTAGGCCACCTGCGGCTTGCCGATGTTGGCCTCGACCTTGAACTCGCGGCGCATGCGGTCCACCAGGATGTCCAGGTGGAGCTCGCCCATGCCAGCGATGATCGTCTGGCCGGTCTCCTCGTCCAGGCTGACCTTGAAGGTGGGGTCCTCCTCGGCCAGCTTCTGGATCGCGGTGCCCAGCTTCTCCTGGTCGGCCTTGGTCTTGGGCTCGATGGCGACCTGGATGACCGGGTCCGGGAAGGTCATCGACTCGAGCACGATCGGGTTCGCCGGGTCGGACAGGGTCTCACCGGTGGTGGTGTCCTTGAGCCCGATGACGGCGTAGATGTGCCCGGCGATGGCCTCGTCGACCGGCTGCTCCTTGTTGGCGTGCATCTGGAAGAGCTTCCCGATGCGCTCCTTGCGGTCCTTGGTCGAGTTGATGACCTGGGCACCGGAGGCGACCCGTCCCGAGTAGACGCGGACGTAGGTCAGCTTGCCGAAGAACGGGTGCGCGGCGATCTTGAAGGCCAGCCCGGCGAACGGCTCGTCGACGCTGGGCTTGCGGGTCACCTTGGTCTCGCCGTCCTGCAGCGTGCCCTCGACGTCGGGGACGTCCAGGGGCGAGGGCAGGTAGTCGATCACGGCGTCGAGCATGGGCTGCACGCCCTTGTTCTTGAACGCCGAGCCGCAGAGCACCGGGTACGCCGAACCGTCGGTGACGATCTTGCGGATACCCGACTTGATCTGCTCGACGGTCAGCTCCTCGCCACCGAGGTAGAGCTCGGCCAGGTCGTCGTCGACGTCGGCGACGGCCTCGAGCAGCTTCTCGCGGTACTCCTGCGCCTTCTCGAGCAGATCCGCCGGGATCTCCTCGATGGCGTAGTCCTCGCCCTTCTTGACCTCGCCGCGCCAGGTGAGCGCCCGCATCTCGACCAGGTCGATGACGCCGATGAAGTCGCCCTCCGACCCGATCGGGAGCTGGATCGGCAGCGGCTTGGCGCCCAGGCGCTCGGAGATGGTGCGCACGGTGAAGTAGAAGTCCGCGCCGAGCTTGTCCATCTTGTTCACGAAGCAGATGCGCGGCACGTCGTACTTGGACGCCTGGCGCCACACCTGCTCGGACTGGGGCTCGACCCCCTCCTTGCCGTCGAACACCGCGACCGCGCCGTCGAGCACCCGCAGCGACCGCTCCACCTCGACGGTGAAGTCGACGTGCCCGGGGGTGTCGATGATGTTGATCTGGTGGTCTTTCCAGTAGCAGGTGGTGGCGGCGGAGGTGATGGTGATACCCCGCTCCTGCTCCTGCTCCATCCAGTCCATGACCGCGGCGCCGTCGTGCACCTCGCCGATCTTGTAGCTGATCCCCGTGTAGAAGAGGATCCGCTCGGTCGTCGTGGTCTTGCCCGCGTCGATGTGGGCCATGATCCCGATGTTGCGGACCTTGGCGAGGTCGGTCAGCACGTCGAGTGCCACGGGTTCTTCCCCTGTCCTTGAGCTACGGCGCCGCTGAGGCGTCCACCGGGATGGCGGACGCCCGTGATCACCAGCGGTAGTGGGCGAAGGCCTTGTTGGACTCGGCCATCTTGTGCGTGTCCTCGCGGCGCTTGACGCTGGCGCCAAGACCGTTGGAGGCGTCGAGGAGCTCGTTCATCAGCCGCTCGATCATGGTCTTCTCACGGCGGGCCTGCGAGAAGGACACCAACCAGCGCAGCGCGAGGGTCGTCGAACGACCCGGCTTGACCTCGATCGGCACCTGGTAGGTCGCACCACCGACGCGGCGGCTCTTGACCTCCAGGGTCGGCTTCACGTTGTCCAGGGCGCGCTTGAGGGTGACGACCGGGTCGGTGCCGGTCTTGTCGCGGGCACCTTCCAGGGCGCCGTAGACGATGCGCTCGGCGACCGAGCGCTTGCCGTCCTTGAGCACCTTGTTGATGAGCTGGGTGACCAGCGGCGAGCTGTACACCGGGTCGGAGATCAGCGGCCGCTTCGGGGCCGGTCCCTTACGGGGCATGTCAGCTCTTCTCCTTCTTCGCGCCGTAGAGGCTGCGCGCCTGCTTGCGGTTCTTCACGCCCTGCGTGTCCAGCGAGCCGCGGATGATCTTGTACCGAACACCCGGGAGGTCCTTCACACGGCCGCCGCGGACGAGCACCATCGAGTGCTCCTGCAGGTTGTGCCCCTCGCCCGGGATGTACGCCGTGACCTCGATACCGCTGGTCAGCTTCACGCGGGCGACCTTGCGGAGCGCGGAGTTCGGCTTCTTCGGGGTGGTGGTGTACACGCGGGTGCACACGCCACGCCGCTGCGGGCTCCCCTTGAGAGCCGCAGTCTTCTGCTTGGCGACCTTGTCCTGGCGGCCCTTGCGGACCAGCTGCTGGATCGTGGGCATAGACCGGCTTTCTCTGATCACTCTCGACACCCGCGCGGGGTGCCGAAGGCACTGTGTACTTGCGGTTCCTGCTACTCCGCCCGCCCCCCGAGGTCGGGCGTGTCGCCCGCTCTCGCGGCTCCCGCACGGGAAGAAAACCATCCCAGCGGGGTTCGGGAGGAACTCCGGCGTGTCTGGCAGGAGTCCACCAAACGACATCCGGGTGACCGGCGTCGCCACAGCGGACCGCACGGCACAGGCACACGGACCGACCCGACATGGGTCGGGCACGAGTAGCAAAGATACCTTGGTCGTGACGGGGAGGTCAAAACGGGGGTACCCAAGCGGGCGCGCGGCTGGTCCACTCGAAGGAGTGTTCGAAAGCACCCGGTGGTGTGGTGTCGCTCTCAGTCAGCGCGGCGGCGCGGCCAACTCCGTTTGAAGATCCGGTGCGACCGGGCTAACCTTAGCCCTAGCTGCCGGTCCGCGGATGCGGCAGAAGTGAACCCGGGAACGTGCCCGCGTCGTCGTGGGACCCCGGGTTTCGCGCTGTTCAGAGCCGGGTCACGTCGACCAGGTGGCTCGCGCAGATCATCCCCCACGGCTCGCCCTCCGCGTGGAACGCGGCGGCGATGTAAGCGCCCGCGACGAAGTCCGGCAACCAGATCAGCGGCGTCGCCGACTTGCCGACGTGGTCGACGCGGAAGTCGGTGGAGATGCGCCGGGACGAGCGGAGCCGCTCGCGGGTCCTGCGGTCGTGCCGGTCGGCGCCGGAGCGGCTCTCCAGGAAGACCTGTTCGACCCCCTCGTCGTATTGCAGCCGGGGCAGCAGGTGCGCGAGCAGTCGGACCCGCGCCCGCTCCTGCTGCTGGCTCGACGCCACCTCGGTGCACAGGATGGCCCCGTCGAGGGGGAGGTTCGCGATGACCTTCGCGATGGCCGCCCGCCGGACCGGCGTCTCGTCGTAGTGGTGCAGGTAGTCGCGCCCGGGAGTCAGCGCGGCGGTCAGCTCGGCCTCGATCACCGGGTGGTCCCGGGCTTGGGTGAGCACCGCGGCGAGGCCGTAGAGACGGGTGCCCGCACCCGTTTTCGCGCTCGTCTCGTCGATGTAGGCGATCCGCTGGGGGATGAAATCCACTGAACTTGCCCGTCCACATCCGATCGACGGCCAATGAAGTAGCGGAAAGCGTATCGGGGATGGCGGACAGCGGGGATTCGCGCTGTGATGGGGCGGTGGATGACGACGAGGATGAGTTTGAGGATGGGCAGGATGTGCCGGATGAGGTGCACACGGTGTGCCACCTGTGCGGGGGTGGTGGGCTGATCGCCGATCCGAAGTTCGCGGTGGTGGGCGGGGTCGCGAAGACGTTGGACAACGGGCGGCCGTGTTTGCACTGCGATACGGAGGGGCGGTTTCCGGGGATTGTGTTGCCGCTATAGCAACGGTCTGCCAGCCGCCGGGCACCTGATCACGGTATCTGGCGGGTGGCGCCCCTGACCCGGGATCGGGGGCCAGGGGCGCCGGGGGTCAGCCCTTGAGGTGGCGGACCAGGTCGCGGACGTCGATGGAGATCGCGGCGCCCGTGGGGTTCTTGGAATCCCGCACAGCGGCAAGGTCGCTGCGGACCTCGACGCAGTCGGTGCCGTTGTTGCTGCGGGTGGACTTGCGCCAAGTCATGACTACCCCTTCAGGTGGCGGACCAGGGACTGGATGTCCACGGGCAGCGCGGGACCGCCGGGGTTCTTGGAATCCCGGACCGCGGAGAGGTCGCTGCGGACCTCGACGCAGTTGCTGCCGTTGCTGCTGCGGGTGGACTTGCGCCAGGTGGGGTTCTGCACAGGGGCCTCCGGATCACTCGAACGCGGCCAGCCGGGTTCGGATCGCGGTGGCGGACTCTGCCGGTGAGAGAGCCACCTCGGTGAGCTGGTCCGCGTTACGAGTGTACTGGGACACCTGCCGCTGCTCCTGGATGTAGATCGCGTCATCCGGGATCTCGACGTAGACAACCGACTGCGCCTGGAGGTTGTCCTCCGCGTCGCGGAAGTGGAGCAAGCTGAACTGCCCCTCGAGACCGTCGTGGCGGCCGATTGCCGTTGGCAGCACGCGAATCTCAATGTTGTCGCGCTCGCCCAGTTCGAGCAGGTGCCGCAACTGACCGCGCATCACTTCCAGGCCGCCTATAGGCCGAGAAAGCACCGACTCCTCGAGGATCATCGTTAGGTGCAAAGGATTCTCATCGGCCAACACGCGCTCTTGGCGCTCCATCCGCAGATTCACCAAGCGTTCTTCCTGGTCTGGCCGCACCCTTGAACTTGGCGCTGTCACGCCTGCCGAGTACTCCCGTGTCTGCGTCAGCGCATTGAGCACCAATGGTGCGTAGGTGACAACGTGGGAGGCCAATCCCTCCAGGCCGATGTAGGTGCGCAGCCAGTCCGGGATGACGTCGTTCCAGCGCGCCAGCCAGCTGCTTTTATCGGCCCGACCTGCGAGGTAGCTCAGCCGGTCGATGTCGTAGCGCGGGGCGCCGTAGTGGGTGAGCATCACGTCTATCTGTTGCGGTGAGGGCAAATGCCGTCCGACTTCGAAGTGGGCGACCATTCCGCCCGATATCTTCAAGGCCTTGCCGACCTCCGCCTGCGACGCGCCCGCCTGCTTGCGGTAGTTGGTCAGCTCGACACCGATCAGCCAGCGCAGCGCCGAGGGGTCAACACGTTCCACGATCTTCGCTCTCCCGGTTGGTCGTTGAGGCAGCCCAGTGTGCCGCATTCGTCACCCTCAGCGATATCACCCGATAGTGTTATAGATCGAGCTGAGTTGATAGCTATACCCTGACCGGGCACGCAACAGCAGCGACGAGGAGGAACTTCCGATGTACGCGACCAACACCGAGGTCCGGGTGAGCACCGGGCTCGAGGTCTCCGCCGACTGCGCCATGCGCAGCTACGACAACGGCGACGACTCGATCGTCATCGTGCTCGGCGACGGCAGGGACGGGGTCGAGATGGTCTACCGGACCGAGGGCCTGCGCCGCCTGGTCTCGGTCGCCACCGAGGCGCTGGCAGGCAGGTAGCCGGGGCGGACACGGTCCCCGGGTGGTGTCGACACGCGGGGCACGTGTCCGGTGCGGACGGCCGGGTGAACGCATTCGGCCGCCCCCCGCCCGGCCCCCCGAGCTGGGCCGAGCCGCCCACTCGGGGTGTCGGCCGCCGCTCGTCGCAGTGGTCATGACCCGTGCGGCGCTAGTCACCCGCTTGGCCGCGTCCGGTCCTCCACCGGCTCGGTTACGTTGGCGCGCAACGTTTCCACCGAGGGAGGCACCGTGCGCCGTCTGGTCGCGCTCATCTTCGCCATCCTGCTGCTCACCCCGGGCACGGCCACCGCCGAGAGCCCCCGAGTCTGGGTCGACCTCCCCGTCGACAACGCGCTGGTGCCGGTCGACCAGTCGATCACGCTGCGCGGTCACTCCCTCGGCCTCCCGGGCGATGGCGTCAAGTACACCGAGATCGCGCTGCACGACCAGAACCACTTCGTCATCGTCGCGGGCGCGGGCCAGACCGACTGGGAATACACCTTCACCCCCACCGCGCCGCAAGTAGGACCGCTGGTCGTCTTCGCGCGGGTTGTGCTCGACAGCAGGCAGACGACCACGGCTGAGGTGCTGAATCTTCGAGTCGGTGAAAGCCAGCGGCCCACGGCAATGTGTCCTTGCGTGTTTGAACCGCCGGGCGCGGGCAGGCTCTACAACGAGCGCACACCTCTAGAGCTCGGGCTGCGATTCTTCGTCGATCGCCCCGGCAGCATTACCGGTGTTCAGCTCGCGGCAGACCTGCCTTGGACTGAGGGGCTTACCGCGCATCTGTGGAGCGCCAAGGGATCCCTACTCGCGACAACTACGGAGCACGGGAGTTATCCCCGTCTTAACTTCGCCACCCCGGTCGCTGTAGATCCCTATGCTGCTTATGTGGTCAGTTACACCTCACCCAACGGGGTCTACTACGCCACCTCGGGCTACTTCACCCAGCGCGTCGGCATCCCGCCGATCGTCGCGCACTACGACAACTACGAGCCGTTCCCGCACTCGGCCCCCGGCATCTTCGGCGCACCCGGAGCGTTCCCGCGGTCCACCTACAACGGCGGGAACTACTGGGTGTCGCCCGTGTTCACCTCGTGAACCGGAGGAGACAACTCGTGTTCCGCAGGCTCGTCGCGCTGATCGCCGTCGTGCTACTCGTGCCGCTCACCGCTTCCGCTGCCGTACCTCCCGACCGGGTCTTGTCGTGGATCGACTCCCCCGGGCCGGACAACGTGCTGCCTCTTGGCAGCCCAGTGCTCCTCGCGGGGACCGCGCGACACTCCGTCTGGTCAGGTGCGCCGGAGCAGCCGATCACGGCGGTAGACCTATCGTTCGACGGCGGGCAGACCTGGGTTGGCGCTGTGGTGGGCAAGCGCTACTCAGCGACGACCTGGAGTCTTATTCACACCTTTACCAGTCCTGGCCCGGTCACCGTGCTCTCGCGCGCCTCTACCGCTACCGAGGTGCAGGCCGCCCCGTTGGAGCAAGCGCACTACTGGGTCGGCTCTGGCCCGCTGCCTGCGCTGCCCTGCACGGAGTGCTCGCTACGCCTACCCACCCGTGCCGACGTCTCTTACGTCGACATAGACCCCGATCCGCGGCCGGTGGAGCTCGGCGTGCGGTTCGAGGTCGACCGGGCTGGTCACATCCAGAGCATCTGGGGTGGCAACAACTACTCCGAGGGCGAAGGCACCCGGACAGCCCGGCTTTGGAACACCGACGGCGAGCTGCTTGGAGAGGCGCCAGAGGGGTCCCCACGGACCTCGGAGTTCGTCTTCGATCCTCCGGTGGCGGTAGAGCCTGGCAAGACGTACGTGGCCTCTTACGTTGTCCCGTGGGGTCACTACCCCGTGGTCGAGGGCTACTTCACGGCTTCTGTCGTTCAGTCTCCCTTCATCATCAACGAGAATGCTGGGGTGTACAGGTACACAGACGAGGGCTCGGAGGGTGTTCCCACACAGACCTACCGTGGGAGCAGCTACTCGGTGGTCCCCGTTTTCACCTCTTAGGCCTGGAGGGGCTTTGTTGCGCAAACTGGTCGCGCTCGTATCGGTTCTCTTGCTCGTGCCGGTCGCGGCGAGCGCAGATGTCGTTGCCGGGCACCCCGACTCGTTTGTGCAGTCCCCGCTAGAGAGCAACGTCGTGCCTCTTGACGTACCGGTGGTGTTCGCGGGCGGGGCTGGGTACACCGGCAGCAATCCTCAGGCCATCACCTCGGTGGAGGTCTCGTTCGATGGCGGAGACACCTGGGAGTTGGCGGACGGTACGGGCACGTGGAGCCTGGTGAAGACGGTGACCACGCCGGGGCCGTTGGTCGTCATTTCCCGCGCTTGGGCGGGAAATGAGGTGGAGACCCCGCACCGGCAGCGTCATCTGTGGGCGGGAGCGGGTCCTCTCCCGGCCTTGGACTGCACCCGCTGCGAGTTCTGGCAGCCCACCCGCGGCGACGTCACCTACGTCGACTCTGACTCCGACGCGCGCCCGGTGGAGGTGGGGACCCGCTTCCAGGTGGACCGCCCCGGTCACATCACCGCCGTCATGGGCTTCAACCACTACAACGGCGAAGGCACCCAGGTCGGCCGACTCTGGAGCTCCGACGGTGAACTCCTGGCGGAAGGCACCAAGTCTTACCCGTCTGCCATCGACTTCACCTTCGCCCAGCCGGTCCCCGTTGAGCCTGGCAAGACCTACATCGCGTCGTACTACACCCCGTGGGGCCACTACGCGGTCTCCGAAGGTCACTTCACCGCGGCGACTGTCCGTGCCCCCTTCACGGCCCTACCGGACGCGGGTGTCTATAGGTACGGCGACGAAGGCCCCACGCCGACAGACGGTGGCTTCCCGGAACACACCTACGAAGGCAGCTACTACTGGGTTATGCCCGTGTTCAAGCCCTAACCGGAGGCCCCCTTGCTCCGCAGACTCATCTCGATCCTGTCTGCTCTCCTGCTGCTCCCAACAGTCTCGCCAGGGATAGCGCACGCGATACCCGGAGCAATCATCACCACGCCCTCCGACAACGGGGTGGTCCCTCTTAACGTGCCGATCACCTTCGCGGGCCACGTCAACCGCACCCTCTGGGACAACATCACCGCGGTAGACCTGTCCTTCGACGGCGGCACTACCTGGCAAGTCGCTCCCGGCACGGAGCAGTGGGCGATCATCTACACCCCGACGGTCCCGGGCATCCTCACCGTCCTCACCCGAGTCCGGGACGACACCACCACATTTCGCCCTCTTACCCGCCACTTCACCGTTGGCACCGGCCCAATCGGGTTCGTCGCTTGCTCCCCCTGCGAGTTCAAGCAGCCCAACCTCGGCCCCAGCACAACGTTCCTGCGCACCGACTCAGACCCGCGCCCAGTAGAGCTAGGTCTCCGCTTCCAGGTAGACCGCCCCGGCACCATCACCGGCGTCAAGGTCACCCACTACGCCATCGGCCCCGGCACCCCGCACGTCCGCCTGTGGGCCGCAGACGGCACCCTGCTGGCCGAGGCCACCTCGGACACCTTCACCTTCACCTTCCCCACCCCGGTCCCCATCACCGCGGGCGCCACCTACATCGCGTCCTTCTTCACCCCCTGGGGCCAGTACGCCGTAACCGAGAACCACCACCGCGGCGCCATAGTCCAACCCCCCTTCACCGCACCCCCCGACGCAGGCGTCTACTACTACGCCGACGAAGGCCCCGAACCCGAAACCGGCGGCTTCCCCACGAAGACCTACAAATCCAGCTACTACTGGGTCTCCCCGACTTTCCTGCCTACCCGCTAGCCACGGCCCACTAGATCACCCGGATGGGCTACTGGGGGTGATGGGCCCCGTCAGCGATGAACCCGGTACACGCAAGGCGGTACTGGACGAGGTAGGTGGAAATGACGATCGAGGAGATCGCCGCAGCCGCGGGTGCCGCGGCGAGCAGCCGAGGTGCGAGACGGTTGGCCGAGACGGTGGTGGTCAGCCGGGGACACACGGTCCGAGGACGCGACCGCGGGACAACGATGGTGTCGTTGGTGGACAGCATCGCCGCCGCCGACGACCTCGACGCCGAGATCCACGTGGTCGAGCCGGACGGGAGCACGTGGTCGGTGACCCTCACCAGCGGGCACGCATCGAGGGAGCCACGGGACCGGTGACGTCCGGGCACACCGACCAGGGCGCTGACGAGGAATCGCTCGCCGCCTTCCTGAAGCAGGAGTGGCCGGTCCTGTACGAGTACGTCAGGCACCGGGTCAACGACACCCACAGGGCCGAAGACGTGCGACAGCAGACTGCGACGGCATTCATCCTCTTGTGGCGAGCGCGAGCTGGGATCGAGGCGGCTGAGGCCGCCCCGCTGCTCTATGGCATCGCGAACAAGAAGGTCGCTGACCACTTCCGCTTCCTCATACGCGAACACAAGCGCACTTCCCCGCTCACCGCGCCGCCGTGGGAGCACGGCAACAACGGGCACGACCTCGCTGACCCATCCGGCGAAGACTGGCTCGACGGGCTGCTGCAGCGCATGGTCGGTGCGACCAGGGACATCCCGTTGACCGATCGACAACAGCAGGCGATCGAATTGCACTGCCTCGAGGGACGTCAGCAGGACGAGACCGCCCGGATCATGGGGGTGTCCATCAGCACGGTCCAGAAGCACCTCGCCGCAGCGCGCACGAAGCTGCGGAAATGGGACGTCAGCGACCAGTTCGGCATCAGCACAGACCCCAAGGAGGCGCGATGACCACTCCCGAGCGTTCTCCGAAAGCCTTCGACATGGCCGCACTGACCGGGGCCATCGATGCGATGAGCGCCGAAGAGCGTCGAGCTGAACTCCAACTCGCCGAAGGGGTCGCCCTCGGTTTGGAGGCGGCTGCCCTCGGTGCGGAGTTCCTCGCCCGGGACGACTTGGCCCGTGCCAGGCAGTGGCTGGCTACTGCGGCCCGCAACGACGCCCCCGGTGCGGAGTTGATGCTCGCGGGGGTCGACGCGCGCATCGAGGCCACGGGCGGTCGTGGCACCCCTGCTGCCCCCAAGCCCGCATGGACGTTCGAGACCAGCCGCTTCGAGTCCGCACGGGCGATTGCCCAGGCCGAGGTCATCACCGGAGACAGCCAGGCGGCGGCGTTCGCGCGGATGCGCTCCACGCTCACCCGCGCGGCCGAAACCCGGGAGCGCGAGGAGCAGCAGGTCCTCAACACCCTGGACGAGGTGCGCGCCAGGCTTGCGGCGCTGGAAGCCATTGGGCCAGTGCGCGACAAGCTGGCCGAGCTGAACCGGCGGATCGAAGAGGTCTCAACCCGCATCGGCAAGGTGACCGGAAAGTCCGAACGCGGGCTGGCCAAGATCGACAAGATTCTCGCGGAGCACCCCCGTGGAAAGCCAGACATCGCGGCGGGCGCTTAAAAGCGGAACGCCCCCAGCCGTGGTGGCTGGGGGCGTTCCGTTGTCTATAGGACTAGCGGTAGTCGCGACCGAAGTCGTAGTCGTCCAGCGGGACGGCAGCACCGGTGCCGGTACCGAAGACATCCGGGGTGTAGTAGCCGTCGTCGTAGGAGGGGATCGCGTAGGCGGCGACCCGGGCCTCTTCGGTCGGCTGGACCTGGATGTTGCGGTACTTGTTGATGCCCGTACCGGCCGGGATCAACTTACCGATGATGACGTTCTCCTTCAGGCCCACGAGCCGGTCCGAGCGGCCGTTGATGGCCGCGTCGGTGAGCACGCGGGTGGTCTCCTGGAAGGAGGCCGCCGACAGCCACGAGTCGGTGGCCAGCGAGGCCTTGGTGATGCCCATCAGGACCGGGCGACCGGAGGCGGGCTCGCCGCCTGCGGCCACGACGCGGCGGTTCTCGGACTCGAACTCGGCGCGCTCGATGAGCGCTCCGGGCAGGAACTCCGCGGCACCGCTGTCGAGGATGGTGACCCGGCGCAGCATCTGCCGGACGATGACCTCGATGTGCTTGTCGTGGATCGACACACCCTGCGCGCGGTAGACCTTCTGGACCTCGTCCACCAGGTGCAGCTGCGCCTCGCGGGGACCCATCACGCGCAGGACCTCGTGCGGGTCCCGGGTGCCCTCGAGCAGCTGCTGGCCGACCGACACGTGGTCGCCGTCGGACAGCGGGCCGTCCGGGGTGGCCGCGAGCCGCTGGCGCTTGGACAGCTTCTCGAAGATGATCTCCTCGCTGCCGTCGTCCGGCGTGAGGGTGATCTTCCAGAAGCGGTCGCCGTCCTCGATCCGGACGCGGCCGTCGACGTCGGCGATCGGGGCCTTGCCCTTGGGGACGCGGGCCTCGAACAGCTCCTGCACACGCGGCAGACCGGTGGTGATGTCGTCGTTGACGACGCCACCCTGCTGGAAGGTGCGCATGGTCAGCTGGGTGCCGGGCTCACCGATGGACTGCGCGGCGACGATGCCGACGGCCTCACCGATGTCGACCAGCTGGCCGGTCGCCATCGAACGGCCGTAGCAGGTCGCGCAGACGCCGACCTGGGCCTCGCAGGTGAGCACGGAGCGCACCTTGACCTCGGTGACGCCCGAGGACAGCAGCCGCTCGATGGCCGGGTCGCCCAGGTCGTCGGCGCGGTTGAGCAGCACCTCGCCCGAGGAGTCCTTGACCTCACCGGCGACACAACGCGCGTAGACGCCGGTCTCGACGTACTGCGCGCGCACGACCTTGTCGCCCGCGTGCTCGCCGAGCTTCATCAGGATGCCGCGCGAGGTGCCGCAGTCGACCTCGCGGACGATGACGTCCTGCGACACGTCCACCAGACGCCGGGTCAGGTAACCCGAGTCGGCGGTGCGCAGCGCGGTGTCGGCCAGACCCTTGCGGGCACCGTGCGTCGCGATGAAGTACTCCAGCACCGACAGGCCTTCGCGGAAGTTGGCCTTGATCGGGCGCGGGATGAACTCACCACGCGGGTTGGTGACCAGACCGTTCATGCCAGCGAGCTGGCGGATCTGGGTCATGTTGCCCGCGGCGCCGGACTTCACGATCGTGGGGATCGGGTTGTCGTCGGGGAAGTTCTCCTCCATGGCGCGCGCGACGTCCTCGGTCGCGTTCGACCACACCTTGACGAGCTCGTTGTTGCGCTCGGTCGAGGAGAGCTGGCCGCGCTGGTAGCGCTTCTCGACGGTGTCGGCCTTCTTCTCGTACTCGTCGAGGATGCCCTGCTTGGCGGGCGGCACGACGACGTCGGAGATCGCGATGGTGACACCCGAGCGGGTGGCCCAGTAGAAGCCCGCGTCCTTGAGCTTGTCCAGCGTCCGCGCCACGGTGACCATCGGGTACCGCTCGGCGAGGTCGTTCACGATCGCGGCCTGACGCTTCTTCGGCATCGGCTCGTTCATGAACGGGTAGTCCGCCGGGAGCAGCTCGTTGAACAGCACGCGACCGAGGGTGGTGGTGGCCAGCCACGGCTGACCGGGGGTCCAGTCCTCGGGCTGCATGCCCGGGCCCGGGTAGCGGTCGTGGATGCGGATCTTGACCGAGGACTGCAGACCGATGATCTTGCGGTCGAAGGCCATGATCGCCTCGGCGGGCGAGGAGAACGCCAGGCCCTCACCCAGTCCGCCGTCCTTCGGGCGGGTCAGGTGGTAGATGCCGGTGACCATGTCCAGTCGCGGCATCGCCAGCGGGCGACCCGAGGCCGGGGACAGGATGTTGTTCGAGGACAGCATCAGGATGCGGGCCTCGGCCTGGGCCTCGGCCGACAGCGGCAGGTGGACCGCCATCTGGTCGCCGTCGAAGTCCGCGTTGAACGCCTCGCAGACCAGCGGGTGCAGCTGGATGGCCTTGCCCTCGACCAGCTGGGGCTCGAAGGCCTGGATGCCGAGGCGGTGCAGGGTGGGTGCGCGGTTGAGCATCACCGGGTGTTCGGTGATGACCTCTTCGAGCACGTCCCACACGGCCGGGCGGGCGCGCTCGACCATCCGCTTGGCGGACTTGATGTTCTGCGCGTGGTTGAGGTCCACGAGCCGCTTCATCACGAACGGCTTGAACAGCTCGAGCGCCATCGCCTTGGGCAGGCCGCACTGGTGCAGCTTGAGCTGCGGGCCGACGACGATGACCGAACGGCCGGAGTAGTCGACGCGCTTGCCGAGCAGGTTCTGGCGGAACCGGCCCTGCTTGCCCTTGAGCAGGTCGGACAGCGACTTCAGCGGCCGGTTGCCCGGGCCGGTGACCGGACGACCGCGGCGGCCGTTGTCGAACAGCGCGTCGACGGCCTCCTGCAGCATCCGCTTCTCGTTGTTGACGATGATCTCGGGCGCGCCGAGGTCGATCAGCCGCTTCAACCGGTTGTTGCGGTTGATCACGCGGCGGTACAGGTCGTTGAGGTCGGAGGTGGCGAAGCGGCCACCGTCGAGCTGCACCATCGGCCGCAGGTCCGGCGGGATGACCGGGACGCAGTCCAGGACCATGCCCATCGGCGAGTTGCGGGTCGCCTGGAACGCGGCGACGACCTTGAGCCGCTTGAGCGCGCGCAGCTTCTTCTGCCCCTTGCCGCTGCGGATGGTCTCGCGCAGGATGTCGGCCTCGGCGTCGACGTCGAAGTCGCGGGCCAGGGTCTGGATGGCCTCGGCGCCCATCGAGCCGGTGAAGTAGTCGCCGTAGCGGTCGATCAGCTCGCGGTAGAGCAGCTCGTCGGCGATGAGCTGCTTGGAGTCGAGCTTGGTGAAGGTCGTCCAGATCTCGTCGAGGCGGTCCAGCTCGCGCTGGGCGCGGTCGCGGAGCTGGCGCATCTCCCGCTCGCCGCCCTCCTTGACCTTGCGCCGGACGTCGCTCTTGGCGCCCTCGGCCTCGAGCTGAGCCAGGTCGGCCTCGAGCTTCTGCGCGCGGCCCTCGATGTCGGCGTCGCGCTTGTTCTCGACCTGCTTGCGCTCGACGCCCATCTCGGACTCGAGCGTCGGCAGGTCGTTGTGCCGCAGCTCGGCGTTCACCGAGGTGATCACGTAGGCGGCGAAGTAGATGATCTTCTCGAGGTCCTTGGGGGCCAGGTCGAGCAGGTAGCCCAACCGGGACGGGACGCCCTTGAAGTACCAGATGTGGGTGACCGGCGCGGCCAGCTCGATGTGGCCCATGCGCTCGCGGCGCACCTTGGCGCGGGTGACCTCGACGCCACAGCGCTCGCAGATGATGCCCTTGAAGCGCACGCGCTTGTACTTGCCGCAGTAGCACTCCCAGTCCCGGGTGGGACCGAAGATCTTCTCGCAGAACAGCCCATCCTTTTCCGGCTTCAGCGTCCGGTAGTTGATGGTCTCGGGCTTCTTAACCTCACCAAAGGACCACTGGCGGATGTCGTCAGCAGTGGCCAAACCGATGCGGAGCTCATCGAAGAAGTTGACGTCCAGCACGTCTGTTCTTCTCCCCTTCTTGGTTACAGCACGTAAATGGGGGATCAGCGCCTGCCCGCCGGGACGGTTTTCCGAGCCGTCCCGGCGGCGGCAGCGAGGTTAATTCACCACGTCGTCGACGGACGGCGACTCGTTGCGGGACAGGTTGATGCCGAGGTTGGCCGCGGCGCGCTCCAGGTCCTCGTCGTCCCCGTCGCGCATCTCGATCGCGGCACCGTCGCTGGAGAGGACCTCCACGTTCAGGCACAGCGACTGGAGCTCCTTGAGGAGCACCTTGAACGACTCCGGGATGCCCGGCTCGGGGATGTTCTCGCCCTTGACGATCGCCTCGTAGACCTTCACGCGGCCGAGGACGTCGTCGGACTTGATGGTCAGCAGTTCCTGCAGCGTGTACGCGGCGCCGTAGGCCTGCATCGCCCAGCACTCCATCTCACCGAAGCGCTGGCCACCGAACTGGGCCTTACCGCCGAGCGGCTGCTGGGTGATCATCGAGTACGGGCCGGTCGAGCGGGCGTGGATCTTGTCGTCGACCAGGTGCAGCAGCTTGAGGATGTACATGTAGCCGACCGAGACCGGGTACGGGTACGGCTCACCGCTGCGGCCGTCGAACAGCTGCGCCTTGCCGTCCTCCTTGACCATCCGCTCACCGTCGCGGTTGGGCCGGGTGGAGGCGAGCAGACCGGAGAGCTCGTTCTCCTTGACGCCGTCGAACACCGGGGTGGCGGTGTTGGTGTCCGGCTCGACGTCGTAGAGGTCCTCGGGCAGCTTCGAGGCCCACTCGGGGTTGCCCTCGATCTGCCAGCCCTGTTTCGCGATCCAGCCCAGGTGCGATTCCAGGATCTGCCCGATGTTCATACGACGCGGCACACCGTGGGTGTTCAGCACGACGTCGACCGGGGTGCCGTCGGGCAGGAACGGCATGTCCTCGACCGGGAGGATCTTGCCGATGACGCCCTTGTTGCCGTGCCTGCCCGCGAGCTTGTCGCCGTCCTGGATCTTGCGCTTCTGGGCGACGTAGACCCGGACCAGCTCGTTGACGCCGGGGGGCAGCTCGTCCTCGTCCTCGCGGGAGAACACCCGGATGCCGATGACCTTGCCGGTCTCGCCGTGCGGCACCTTCAGCGAGGTGTCGCGCACCTCGCGCGCCTTCTCGCCGAAGATCGCGCGCAGCAGCCGCTCCTCCGGGGTCAGCTCGGTCTCGCCCTTGGGGGTGACCTTGCCGACCAGGATGTCACCGGCGCCGACCTCGGCACCGATGCGGATGATGCCGCGCTCGTCGAGGTCGGCGAGCACCTCCTCGGAGACGTTCGGGATGTCCCGGGTGATCTCCTCGGCGCCGAGCTTGGTGTCGCGGGCGTCGATCTCGTGCTCGTCGATGTGGATCGAGGTGAGCACGTCGTCCTGCACGAGGCGCTGCGACAGGATGATCGCGTCCTCGTAGTTGTGGCCCTCCCACGGCATGATCGCCACGAGCAGGTTCTTGCCGAGCGCCATCTCGCCGTCTTCGGTGCACGGCCCGTCGGCGATGACCTGGCCAGCCTCGATCCGGTCGCCCTCGGCGATGATCGGCTTCTGGTTGATGCAGGTGCCCTGGTTGGACCGGCGGAACTTGTGCATCCCGTAGGTCTGCCGGGTGCCGTCATCGGCCATGATCGTGATGAAGTCGGCGGAGAGCTCCTCGACCACACCGGCCTTCGAGGCGGTGACCAGGTCGCCGCCGTCGACCGCGGCGCGCAGCTCCATGCCGGTGCCGACCAGCGGCGACTCGCTGCGCAGCAGCGGCACCGCCTGGCGCTGCATGTTGGCGCCCATCAGCGCGCGGTTGGCCGCGTCGTGCTCGAGGAACGGGATCATCGCGGTCGCGACCGAGACCATCTGGCGCGGCGAGACGTCCATGTAGTCCACGTCGAACGGCTCGATGAACTCGACCTCGCCGCCCTTCTTGCGCACGAGCACGCGCTCCTCGGCGAAGTGGCTCTGGTCGTCGAGCGGCGCGTTGGCCTGCGCGATGACGTGGCGCTCCTCCTCGTCCGCGGTCAGGTAGTCGATCTGGTCGGTGACCTGGCCCTCGACGACCTTGCGGTACGGGGTCTCGATGAAGCCGAACGGGTTCACCCGCGCGTAGCTCGACAGCGAGCCGATCAGGCCGATGTTCGGGCCTTCCGGGGTC
Organism: Actinokineospora diospyrosa; assembly: GCF_024171925.1. Taxonomy (GTDB): domain Bacteria; phylum Actinomycetota; class Actinomycetes; order Mycobacteriales; family Pseudonocardiaceae; genus Actinokineospora; species Actinokineospora diospyrosa. The sequence continues at coordinate 58,598 of NZ_JAMTCO010000011.1, forward strand.
TCGATCGGGCACATGCGGCCGTAGTGGCTGTGGTGGACGTCGCGGACCTCCATGCCCGCGCGCTCACGCGACAGACCGCCGGGGCCGAGCGCGGACAGGCGGCGCTTGTGGGTCAGGCCCGCGACCGGGTTGGTCTGGTCCATGAACTGCGAGAGCTGCGAGGTGCCGAAGAACTCCTTGATCGCCGCCACCACGGGCCGGATGTTGATCAGGGTCTGCGGGGTGATCGCCTCGACGTCCTGGGTGGTCATCCGCTCGCGGACCACGCGCTCCATCCGGGAGAGGCCGACCCGGATCTGGTTCTGGATCAGCTCACCCACGGTGCGCAGGCGGCGGTTGCCGAAGTGGTCGATGTCGTCGACCTCGACCGGCACGTCGATCGCGTTCTCGCCCTTGCCGACGGTCATGTTGGTGTCGCCAGCGTGCAGGCGGACCAGGTACTCGATGGTGGTGACGATGTCGTCCTCGGTCAGCACCCCGACCTGGGTCGGCGACCGCAGCCCCAGCTTCTTGTTGACCTTGTAGCGGCCCACCTTGGCCAGGTCGTAGCGCTTGTCCTTGAAGAACAGGTTCTCCAGCAGGGTCTGCGCGGACTCCTTGGTCGGCGGCTCACCCGGGCGCAGCTTGCGGTAGATGTCGAGCAGCGCCTCGTCGGTGCCCGCGGTGTGGTCCTTCTCCAGCGTGGCGAGCAGCGTCTCGGAGAAGGAGAACCGCTCGCGGATCGCCTCGGTGGTCCAGCCGAGCGCCTTGAGCAGCACGGTGACCGGCTGGCGGCGCTTGCGGTCGATGCGCACACCGACGGTGTCGCGCTTGTCGACGTCGAACTCGAGCCACGCACCCCGGCTCGGGATGACCTTGACGCTGAAGACGTCCTTGTCGGTCGTCTTGTCGATGTTGGTGTCGAAGTAGACACCGGGCGACCGGACCAGCTGCGAGACAACGACACGCTCGGTGCCGTTGATGATGAACGTGCCCTTGTTGGTCATCACGGGGAAGTCGCCCATGAACACCGTCTGGCTCTTGATCTCGCCGGTGGTGTTGTTGGTGAACTCCGCGGTGACGAACAGCGGGGCCGCGTACGTCATGTCCTTGTCCTTGCACTCCTCCACGGAGGCCTTGACCTCGTCGAAGCGCGGGTCCGAGAAGGACAGGGACATGGAGCCGGAGAAGTCCTCGATCGGGGAGATCTCGTTGAGGACTTCCTCAAGGCCGCCGACGGGGTTCTCGTCACCGGCGTCGACGCGGCGCTGGAACCACGCCTCGGCGCCGGTGAACCACTCGAACGACTGGATCTGCAGGTCCAGCAGGTTGGGGGTACCCAGGGGCTCGCGGATCTTGGCGAACGAGACCCGGCGGGGGGCGTTCGGGATGCCCGAGTTCGAGGGGGTGGAGTTGGTCGCAGCAGTGGCCTTGGTCGCGCGGGAGACTGCCAAGATGCGTCCTTCCAGGACTATGAGCGGTTGACAGTCGCGCTAGCAACAGTTAGAGCGCCTGTCAAGGGTGCCGTGGTGCCCAACATCCTAGCTCTTGGCAAAGGGCGTGCGGAAAGTGGGCAGCGCAAAGGGGCAGTCTAGCCACTATAGAGGCGACTGTCGAGGCCCGCCGCTCAATCGGTCCTCCCGCTCAGTACGTGCTGGGTAACAGACTGACCCCGAGTGGTCGCCGAGTCAAGATGCCACGCGAACCAGACCACTTTTGCAGCAGTCCGAATCCGTTCACCGATCAACGCTTGACCAGCGCAAACGCAGCTGCTAGCCCGTTCGCGCACTAGCACCCGGTGGCCTGCTGGCCGCCCGGGAGGGCCTGGTCGAGCATGTCGAAATCCGTGATCTTCCACGCTCCGTCGACCTTCTCCGCGCGCACCCCGAAGACCGCGCCGCTGGCGGTCGTCTGGTTCTGGTCGGCCCGGGTGGTCGACTGGTCGACGAACACCAGGAGGTCGGCCTTGTCCCCGGCGAGCCGGGTGACGCCGATCTTGCGGACCTTGGTGGTCAGCACGAGCTTCTGCTCGGGGGCGAGCTTGCGCACTTGGCCGAAGAGCTTGTCGTACTCGCAGGTGGCGGTACCGGCGAGCGTCTCCTTCACCGCCTGGGCGTTCGCGTCGAGGTCTGTGTAGCTATAGGAGAGGGTGCGCTCGACGGCCACGGTGAGCCTGCCGGTGACCTCGCTGGTCAGGGCCGCGTTGACCAGGGCCTCGTTGGTGCTGTCGACGCCGGAGGTCTTCGAGTCGTACTGGCCCTTGAAGTAGAGCGCGCCCGCGGTGAAGAGGACCGTGAGCAGGACGAGCAGGAGGAGGACCGTGCCGCGGCCGGAGCGCTTCGGCTCGGTGTCGGCCGCGAGCTCGAGGACTTCGGGGATTCGGGCGGGCACCGGCGTGCCCGCCTCGCGGCGCTTGCCGGTCGGGCGGGACACCGGCTCGGCACCGATGACGCCGTCGGCGACGACCTGGTCACCGATCTGGTCCTCGACCTGGTCTTCGACACGGTCCGGGGCGGGCTCGGCGGGGGCGGGCACCGCTCGCGCGGGCGCGGCGAGGTCCACCGGCTGACCGAGGGCGACCTCGGGTTCCGGCTCCGGGGCAGGCTCGGGCTCGGTCACCGCAGGTTCGGTCACCGCGGGTTCGGTGAGCGCGGGTTCGGTGAGCGCGGGTTCGGTGAGCGCGGGTTCGGCCGGGATCGCTTCGTCCGGCGTTCCCGGTGTCTCCGGCGCGGGGGCGCTCGGCTTGCGCAGGCCCGCGACGCGGGGGCGGCGGGTCGGACCGGCGGCTGGCGTGCGGCGGCGGGGTGGGGTTGGCACGGGTGTCCTCTCAGCCTGCCGGGGTGAAGGGCACGGGGGTGACGCCGCTGAGCTTCCAGTCGTCGCCGACGCGGTCGACCGCGGCTTGCAGGCGCAGGTACTTCGGGGTGGCCTGCTTGCCCTCCGGGGTGACGTCCACCCGGACCGCGGCGATGACCTCGGCCTTGCCCTCGCGCTCGCGCAGGTCGGTCACCGCGATCTTGAGCACGGTCGCGGTGGTGACCGTCTTGGCCTGCTCCAACGCGGCCTTGCTGGAGGTGCGCCGGGTCTCGAACTCCTCGCGCAGCGGGCCGGTCGAGGCGTTGATCCAGCGGGTGAGGTCTTCGTCGACCTTGCGGTAGTCCAGGGTGCTGACGGTGACCAGCGCGGCGCTCGCGACCCGGGAGACCTCGTCGCGGGTGCCCGCGATGTCCAGGTCGTCGTCGGTGCCCGCGCGCAACCAGGCGATGCCGAACCACGCGGCGAAGCCGAACGCTGCCACGGTGATCAGCAGGAGCGCGCCAAGCATGCTCGCGGTGGCGCGGAACCGCGGTCGGCGCTCCCGCGTGTCCGGCTCGGTGTCGGCGGTCATCGCACTCCTTCTCTACCCGGAGGTAGGTTAGCCCCCCAGGCCGAGCAGCCCGGCGAGGCTGGCCAACCCGCCGAGGCCGGGCTGGGTGATCGTGCCGGGGATGCTGTTCTGGGCCATGTCGGCGAGTTGCTGGGCCGGGCGGTCCCGGTTGGCGGCGAGGTCCTGCTGGGTCGGCTGGACGGGCTTGCCGCCGAAGGGCGCGTTCTGCGATCCGCGCACGTTAATGGGGCTGCCGACCGGTTCGGCGCAGTAGGCCTGCGCGTTCTCCTGGACCGGGGCGGTGTCGTTGCCCGCGCGGCGCTGGGTGCCCTCGTAGCCGCGGGTGCAGGCGGGCGGGTCGAACAGGTTCAGCGCGAGGCCGAGGTGGGCGGTGCCGTCGCCGGGGACGACGGTCTTCGGGCCCACGGCGACCACGGGGTAGGCGACCAGCGCGAGTTCCAGGCCGTCGACCCGGGTGAGCAGGATGTTCGACGTGGTCAGCAGGTTCGCGGTGAGGTAGCCGATGCCCTGGCCGGATTCGCGCAGCAGGCCGGTGACGGCGTCGGCAGCGCCGGGGGTGGCCGCGATCAACTGCCGGATGGCCGGGTCGGAGGTGCGCAGCTGCGCGGACAGGTCGCGTAGATCGGCGGCGAAGGACTTGATGTTGCCGGACTGGGCGGCCTGGGTGCCGAGCACGATCGCGCCGTCGTCGATGAGCTTGATGGTCTGCGGCAGGCTCGCCTTGGCGGCTTGGGTGAACTCGCCGGTGGTGTCGATCAGCAGCCGCAGGTCGTCGCCGGTGCCCGCGAAGGCCTTGTCCAGCTCGTCGACCACCGTGCGCAGGGCGTCGGTCGGGACCGAGGTGGCGAGGTTGTCCAGGTCGCGGATGACGGTGTCGGTGCTGACCGGGGTCTTGGCGCGGTCGGCGGGGATGACCGCGCCCTCGGTCAGGTGGTCGCCGCCCTCGGCGCGCGGGCGCAGGTCGACGAACTGCTCGCCGACGGCCGAGCGGTTGGCGATCACCGCGTCCAGGTCGGCGGGGATGTCCGGGGCGGAGGGCTCGATGTCGAGGTCGACGTCCATGCCCGCGCGGGTCAGCCGGATCTCGCCGACCCGGCCGACGTTCACGCCGCGGTAGGTGACCTCGGCGTTGGTGAAGATGCCACCGGAGTCGGTGAGCTGGAGGGTGACCCGGTAGCCGCTGGCGCCGAAGACCCGGCCGACGTCGGTGAACCGGAACGCGGCGTAGACCACGGAGACGACGGCGATCAGGAAGAACGCGACGAGCTGGAGGCGGACCTTCTTTGTGAGCATCAGGAACCGCCTCCCAGCAGGATGTCGAACAGGCCGCCGAGCCCGGGCTGGTTCTGGGTCGGCTGCGGGATGCCGAGCGCGGGCAACGGCAACGGGGCGGGCGCGTTCGCGGGGACGCCGCTGGTGCCGCTGGTCGCCGGACCGATGATCGGGATGTCCTGCAACGGGTTCTGGCGGCTGCGGCTGAGGTTGTCGAGCACGCTCTGCAGGTTCAGGTCGATCTTCGCGTAGAGGTTGAAGTAGTCGCCCTGCACGCCTTTCACCGCTTGGTCGGTGAACGGGAAGGTCAGCATCAGCTCCAGCGACTTGGGCAGGTTCGCGCCCGCCTCGCCGAGCTTCTGCAGGGTGGGCGCGAGCGCCTTGAGGTCGGCGACGAGGTCGGCCTGGCTCTTGTTGACCGTGTCCACGGCGACGTCGGAGAGGGTGTCGAGGCTCTGCAGCATCGTCACCAGCTGGCGGCGCTGGTCGGACAGGACCCGCAGGCCCGGGCCGATGTCGTCCACGGCGCCGACGAGCTGGTCCTTCTGCGCGTTGAGGGTGCTGGCGAGCCGGTTGACGCCGTCGAGGGCGCGGGTGATGTCGGACTTCCCGGCGTCGAGGGTGGTCACCATGGTGTTGACGTTGTCGAGCAGCGCGCGGAGGGCGGTCTCGTTGCCGGACGTGGCCGCGTTCAGCTCCTTGGTGATGGTCTGCAACTGCTCGACCCCGCCACCGTTGAGCAGCAGCGACAACGCGCCTAGTACTTCTTCGACCTCGGTGTTGCGGTTGGTGCGGTCGAGAGGGATAAGAGCGCCGTCGGTGAGCTTGCCGCTGGCTGCCGAAGGCGCGCTTAGCTCGACGTACTTCTCCCCGAGCAGGCTCGACTGCCGCAGCTTGGCCAATGCGTTGGCAGGTAGCTCTACCTCGCCGTTGACCAGAACGGTGACTTCAGCGGTCCAGCCGTCGGCAGCGAGCGCGATCTCGTCGACTCGGCCGACGGTGACTTCGTTGACCTTCACACCGGACTGAGGCACTAGGTCCAAGACGTCGTGGAACTGGACCTTCACCTTGTATGGGTGGTCGCCGAGGTCAGCGCCGCCGGGGAGGGGGAGGTCGTAGATGCCGGTAAAACCGCAGCCAGACAGGGCCATCGCAGCTGCGAGCGTGACAGCGAGACGTTTCATCACCGGCCTCCGAGCGAGTAGGCGTCACCGGCGATAGGCAGCGGAAGAGTCGGGAGCTTGCCGCTGCGCATGCCCTCAATGACCTGCGCGGGAGACGGCAGCGGTATCGCGCCCTGCACGACCGGGGCCAGCTGATCGCACAGGTCCGCGAGGGTCGTTGGCAGCGGCTGCGCGGTGCCTTGGCGGACCAACTTGCACACGGTCACGATCGGCGGCTGGGTCAACTCGTTGAGGTTGGCCCGCGCGTCGAGGGTGCCCGAGGACGCGTTGTAGGTGTTGATCACGTTGCTCAACGCCAGCGGGGCGATGTCGAGCGTCTCGGCGAGCGCGGCCCGCTGGTCGACCAGCACCTGGGTCACCGAGGCCAACTTGTCCACATTGGACTTGATGCTGCCCCGGTTCTCGTTGATGAACCGCTGCACCGCGCCGAGGGCGATCCCGAGCTGGTCGACGGCGGCGGCGAGGTTGCCGCGCTCACCGGCCAGGAACTTCGACGCCTCGGCGAGCTCGGTGGTGAAGGTCTGGACGTTCTTGTCGTTGGCGGCCAGTGTGCTGGTGAACTTCTGCAGCTGGGTGATGGTGGCGAAGAGGTCCTCGGAGTTGCCGGACAGGGTGCTGCTGAGCTGCCCGAGCTGCGTGACGGTGTCGTTGACCGCCTGCCCGTTGCCGTCGAGGTTCTTGGCGAGGGTGGTCAGCAAGTCGGAGAGGGCCCCGTCCTTGTTGACGCCGTTCGGGCCGAGGGTCTCGCTGACCCGGGCCAGGCTGGCGTACAGGTCGTCGACCTCCAGCGGGGTCGCGGTGCGCTCGCGGGGGATGACCGCGCCGGTCGCGAGGACGGCGCCGCCGGTGTAGGCGGGGGTGAGCTGCACATACCGGTCCGACACGAGGGACGGCGCGACGATGACCGCCTTGGCATCCCCGGGCACCTCGACGGTCCGGTCTACCAACATCTCGACTTCGACCCGGTCTCCCCTCGGCGTGATCTTGTTGACGGTGCCGACCCGAACGCCGAGGACCCGCACATCGTTGTCCTCGTAGAGCCCGACGACACCGGAGAACACAGCCGTGTACCGCTTGTCGTTGGGCTCGCGCAGCAACCACCACAGTGCGCCTGCGACGACTAGGGCCAGGACACAGAGAAGAACCAGAATCCTCGTCGCGTCCCGACGGGCCTTGGTGGTGAAGGTGCTCACTTGGCCTCCCCCAGGCATCCGGGCTGGTTGAACTGGCCGATTGATGGGGGGAGCAGGCCGCAGATGTAGTTGTCGAACCAGCGGCCGCTGCCGATCGCGTTGTTGAACTGGCGCACGAAGGGGGCGAACTTCTTGATGCCCTCGGCCAGGGAGTCCTGGTTGCGCTGCAGCATCGTCGTCAGCTGGTCCAGGCTCTGCAGGACCGGGGCCAACTGGCCGTTGTTGTCCGCGACCAGGCCCTGGAGTTCCGTCGCCAGGTTCTTGGTGCCGGTCAGCAGGGCGGAGATGGCGTTCTTGCGGTTGTTGAGCTCGTTGAGCAGCAGGCTGCCGTCCGCCAGGAGCTTGGCGACCTCAGCGTCCCGGTCGGCCAGGGTGGTGGAGATTTCGCGGGTGTTGGCCAGCAGGGAGGCCAGCTGGTCGTCGCGCGAGGAGATGGTGCGCGAGAGGGACTGCAGGCCGGTGAGGGCGCCGCGGACTTCGCCGGGGGTGTCGGCGAAGGTGTCGGCGATGACCTCGAAGCTGCGGGCCAGCTGGGTCGTGTCGATCTCGTTCACGGTGTCGGCCAGGCCGCGGAAGGCTTCCAGGACGTCGTAGGGGGCGGTGGTGCGGGAGCGCGGGATGCGGGTGCCGGGGTCGAGCACGTCGGTCCCGTCCGGCTGCAACGACAGGAACTTCTGGCCCAGCAGCGTCTTGATCTTGATCTCGGCCCTGGTGCGGTCGCCGACCCAGGCGTCGCGGACCTTGAACCGGACCACCACGCGGTCGCCGTCGAGGGCCACGTCGGACACCGTGCCGACCTTGATGCCCGCGATCCGCACCTCGTCGTCGGCCTGGATGCCCGCGGCCTCGCTGAACTCCGCGCTGTAGGTGGTGCCGCCGCCGATGATCGGCAGGTCGTCGGAGTTGATCGCGGCCAGCAGGACCAGCGCGATGGTGAGCAGGCTGACCAGCCCGATCGGGATCGGGTTGCGGGAGCGGAACGACCGGCTCATCGCAGGCACCTCGCCTGGCTCGCGGGCAGCACGGGGATGTTCAGCGGCGTGCTGATCAGCCCGGGCACGCTCACCTCGCCGGACGCCTCGCAGAGGTAGAAGTTGAACCACGAGCCGTAGCTGACGGTGCGGGTCAGCGCGGAGGTCTTGGTCGGCAGGAACTGGATGAAGTGCTCGACGGTCTGCTCGTTCTCGTTGAGCGTGCGCACCAGGCCGCCGAGGTTGGCGATGTCCTGCTTGAGCGGCTCACGCGCCTCGTCGAGCAAGCCCGCGGTCGTGGTCGTCAGGCCGCCGAGGGCGTCGATGGCCTGCCCGATCGGCTCGCGGTCCTCGGCGAGGCCGCTGACCAGCTGCTGCACCTGGGTGATCACCGTGGACAGCTGGTCGCCGTGCGCGTTGACGGTGGTCAGCACGCTGTTGAGGTTGGTGATGACCTCGCCGATGACCTGGTCCTTCTCGGCCAAGGTGCTGGTCAGCGACGCCGTGTGCGACAGCAGTGTCTCGACCGTGCCGCCCTCGCCCTGAAGCACCTGGATGATCTCGTAGGACAGCTTGTTGACCTCGTCCGGCGATAGGGCCTGGAACAGCGGCTTAAAGCCGTTGAACAGCTGCGTAAGGTCGAGCGCGGGCTTGGTGCGCTGCACCGAGATGGTGTCGCCGGGGTTGAGGACCGCGTTCGGGTCGTCGCCCGCGCCCTGGCCGAGCGCGACGTAGCGCTGGCCGACCAGGTTGCGGAACTTGATCTGCGCGGTGACCGCGGCGGGCAGCTTGCGGTCGGCGGCGACGGAGAACCGGACCAGCGCCTGGGTCCGGTCGACCACCTCGACCTCGTCGACCTGCCCGACCCGCACGCCCGCGATCCGCACGTCGTCACCGGGCAGCAGCAGCGTCGCGTCGGTGAACCGCGCCTGGTAGCCGGTGGTGGAGCTGAGGTTGACGTTGGCGATGCTGATCGCCAGGACCGCCGTGGCCGCGATCGTGACGACCGTGAACACGGCCAGCTTGATCAGCGGTGCCGCGAGACCCCTCATTGGAACCTCACCTCCGCGCCCCGGAACGCCGGGCCGAGCAGCATGGTCGACCAGCCGGGGACCTGCTCCGGTTCGACGCCCAGCTCGGGGGCGATGATCTGCGCCAGGAACGCCGCTTCCTGCGGGGAGTTGGCGATGCCGATGTCAGCGCCGTCCGTGGCGGCGTTGGGCGTGGTGTTGCCCGGCGGCAGCAGTCCATCTTGGACGGACCGGGCGGGCGCCGGGCTGCTCGCGCCGTCGCGCAGCGGGCCGTCGGGCGGGGACTGCGGGAACGGCGAGGGGAACTGGGTGAAGTCGTAGCAGCGCGGGCCGCGGTTCTCCTCGTAGCGCGGCTCGTCCTTGCCCGGCCGGTAGGGGCCGCGGTTGACCGTGATCTCGATGGTCGCGTGCAGGCCGGGCTTGTTGGTGCCCTTGCCGAACGCCTTGTCCAGCTCCGGCACGGCCTCGGCCATCAGCTGCAACAGGCACGGGTACTCCGGGGAGTACCTGGCCAGCGTCTCCAGGGTCGGCCGGGAGGAGTCGGCGAGCTGGATCAGGTTGCCCTTGTTGACCCGCAGGAACGCGTCGAGGTCGCGGGCGGCCGTGGTGGTGGTCGCGTAGAGGGCGTCGAGGTTGGCGCGCTGGTCGGCGATGGTCTTCGAGGTGGCGGTCAGGTCCGTCAGCGCGGCGACCAAGTCGGGTGTGGCGTCGCTGTAGGTGTCGGCGACGGTGGCGAGGGTGCGCAGGTCCTGCTGCAGCCGGGGCAGGTGCGGGTTCAGCTCGCCGACGAGTTCACCCAGGTCAGCGAGGGTCTTGCCGAGGTCTTCGCCACGACCTTCGAGGGCGGTGGCGATCGCGGTCAGCGTGCTGGACAGCTTCTGCGGCTGGACGGCCTGCAGGACCGGGAGCAGGCTCTCGAAGGCCTCCTCCAGCTCGACCGCGCGCACCGAGGTGTCCTGCTTGATCCGGTCCCCCGCGGTCAGCGGCCGCGGCGAGGCGTCCTCGGGGATCTGCAGGGCGACGTAGCGCTCGCCGAAGAGGGTCTTGGGCAGGAACCGGGCGGAGACGTTGCCGGGGATCAGGTCGATCTTGTCCGGGTCCAGCGCCAGGTCCAGCTCGGCGCCGCCCGCGGTCGGGGTGATCTTGCGGACCTCGCCGACGATGAGGCCGCGCACCTTGACGTCGGAGTGCACCGACAGCTGGTTGCCGACCTTGTCGGTGGTCAGCGTGACGGCGGCGACCGGGGTGAACGCCTTGGTGTACATGGCGATGCTGAGCCCGACCAGGGCCGCGACCACCACGATGAACAGCAGCCCGTTGAGCCTGCGCCGGATCGTCGCGCTCATCCGGCGATCCGCACGGTCGTCGTGGTGCCCCAGATCGCGAAGCCGATGAAGAAGTTCACCAGCGCGACGGTGACGATGGTGGTCCGCACGGCCCGCCCGACCGCGATGCCGACCCCGGCAGGGCCGCCGCTGGCGGTGTAGCCGTAGTAGCAGTGCGACAGGATGATGATGATCGCGAAGATCAGCACCTTGCCGAAGGACCAGAAGACGTCTTCGGGGGGTAAGAACAGGTTGAAGTAGTGGTCGTAGGTGCCCGCGGACTGGCCGTAGAAGTGGACGGTGATCGTCCGGGACGCGAGGTACGAGGTCAGCAGGCCGATGATGTAGAGCGGGATGACCGCGATGAAGCCCGCGATGATCCGGGTGGTGACCAGGAACGGCAGGCTCGGGACGGCCATGACCTCCAGCGCGTCGATCTCCTCGGAGATGCGCATCGCGCCGAGCTGCGCGGTGAAGCCGGACCCGACGGTCGCGGAGAGGGCCAGGCCCGCGACGAGCGGGGCGATCTCGCGGGTGTTGATGTAGGCCGAGGCGAACCCGGAGAACGCGGCGGTGCCGATCTGGTCCAGCGCGGCGTAGCCCTGCAGGCCGACCACGACCCCGGTGAACACGGTCAAGCCCACCATGACGCCGACGGTGCCGCCGATGACCGCGAGCGCGCCGCTGCCGAAGCTGACCTCGGCCAGCAGGCGGAGGGTCTCCCGGGTGTAGCGGCGCAGGGCCCGCGGGATCCAGGCGATCGCGCGGACGTAGAAGGACAGCTGGTCGCCGAGGTTGTCGAGCGCTTTGAGGACCACGTCAGCTCCCCTTCGCCGGGACGACCTGCAGGTAGACCGCGGTCAGCACGAAGTTGACGAAGAACAGCAGGAGGAAGGTGATGACCACGGACTGGTTCACCGCGTCACCGACCCCCTTCGGCCCGCCCTTCGGGTTGAGCCCGCGATAGGCAGCGACGACACCCGCGATAAAGCCGAAGATCAGGGCCTTGAGCTCGCTGATCCAGAGGTCGGGCAGCTGCGCTAGAGCGGAGAAACTGGCCAGGTAGGCGCCGGGGGTGCCGCCTTGTAGGACGACGTTGAAGAAGTAGCCGCCCATCACACCTACGACGCTGACCAGACCGTTGAGCAGGACCGCCACGAGCATCGCCGCGAGGACCCTGGGGACGATCAGCCGCTGCACCGGAGAAACCCCGAGGACCTCCATGGCGTCGATCTCCTCGCGAATGGTGCGCGAGCCGATGTCGGCGCAAATGGCCGAACCGCCCGCACCCGCGACGAGGAGGGCGGTGACCAGGGGCGCCGCCTGCTGGATGATCGCCAGAACACTGGCGGCACCGGTGAAGGACTGCGCTCCCAACTGGACGATCAACGTGCCGAGCTGCAGGGCGACGATGGCACCGAACGGGATCGCGACCAACGCGGTCGGCAAGATCGTGACGCTGGCGATGAACCAGCACTGCTGGATGAACTCCCGCGTCTGAAACGGCCGCTTGAAGATGTTCACGACCACGTCGATGGCGAGCGCGAACAGCCGCCCGGTCTCGCGCAGGGCACCCGCACCGGGGAAAGACCTGGTGGGAGCGGTCATGGGCGGCCGCCGGGCCAGGCTGGGATTTCTTGGGTGTCGTCGACCTCGGCGGGGCGGGGGCGGGGGGCGGTGAGGCCGTAGCGGAGGAGTTCGTCGTGGGTGAGGGACTCGATGATGCCCTGCTGGGCCGCGGGCGGGAGGGAGTGCAGGATCTGCATGACCCGGTCTTTGCGCCTGCGCACCGCCATCCGCTCCGGGAGGCCGGGCGTCGGCTCCAGTTGCGGCACCACCCCGCGCAGGTCCTCTTCGGACGATCCGTCGGAGTGGCCTGCCGCCGCGTGGGCCTCTTCCTGGGCTATCTGCGCGGCGTCCTTCTCCTCGGACATGCCGATCGGGCCGAGGCGGCGGCCGTTGAGGAACTGGGCGACCACGGGCTCGTCGCTGGTCAGCAGGACCTCGCGGGGGCCGAACATCACCAGTTCCTTGCGGAAGAGCATGCCCAGGTTGTCCGGCACGGTCCTGGCCAGGTTGATGTTGTGCGTGACGATCAGGATGGTGGCGTCGATCTGGGCGTTGAGGTCGATGAGCAACTGGCTCAGGTAGGCGGTGCGGACCGGGTCGAGGCCGGAGTCCGGCTCGTCGCACAGGATGATCTCGGGGTCGAGGACCAGGGCGCGGGCGAGGCCCGCGCGCTTGCGCATGCCGCCGGAGATCTCGCCGGGGAGTTTGCGCTCGGCGCCCTGCAGGCCGGTCAGCTCCAGCTTGTCCAGGACGATGCGCTTGATCTCGGCCTCGGACTTGCGGGTGTGCTCGCGCAGCGGGAAGGCGACGTTGTCGTAGAGGTTCATCGAGCCGAACAGGGCGCCGTCCTGGAACAGCACGCCGAAGAGCTTGCGGACCTCGTAGAGCTTGGCCTCCGAGCAGGTCACGATGTCGACGCCGTTGATGACGCAGCGGCCGCGGTCGGGCTTGAGCAGGCCGATCATGGACTTGAGGAACACCGACTTCCCGGTCCCCGACGGCCCGAGCATCACCGACACCTCACCCGGCGGGAGGGTCAGCGTGACGTCCCGCCAGATGGCCTGGTTCCCGAAGGACTTCGTCAGCCCCTCGACGACCACCTCGGCGCCCATCGACCCTCCAGCCCGTGTTGCCCACCGGCGTTCACCCCCGTGCAACGAGGGCGACCCGACCGGGTTACTCGCGAAGTTACTGCCGAGTTGGAAAAGTACTCGGATCCCTCCCCATTCGCTCAACCGGGTTATGAGATTGCCCACACCATCGCTTTGGGTCACCCGTCGACACCCTGCGCGACCAGCCGGTTTCAGCCATCTCGGTACATCTCTAGATAGGGCTAGGTAGAGTTCTGGGTATGGCCGGTCCACGGATGACACTGCCGACCCAACTGGTGCTGCGGGTGCTGCTGGAAGACCCCGACCAGGAGCGGTACGGGTTGGAGATCTGCGCGGCGGCGGGGCTGCCGAGCGGCACGATCCACCCCCTGCTGGCCCGGCTGGAGCGGGTCGGCTGGCTGCGCAGCCGCTGGGAGCAGGTCGACCCGGCCCACGAGGGCAGGCCCCGGCGCCGCTACTACAGCCTCGACCCCAACAGCACCGCGACGATCCGCGCCGCCCTCAGCCGCACCGAAGCCAGCCGCGCCGCACTCGCCCGTCTCCGCCCGGGCATCGCCGGGGGTGCCCAGTGATCGACTTCATCGTCTTCCCCCACATCCTCGAAGACGCCCTGCAGGACGCGGAGTCGATCATCAAGATGCTCCACCCCACCCCAGGGGTGATGATCACTGGCGACCCCGACCGCTTGCCCGAATACGCACTGGAACATGCCCTGCGGTTGAGCGCCGTGCTCAAACGCGTGGACCCTCATACCTTGGTGGTACCCGGGGCCTCCATCGATGCCTTCTACAGGTTGCGCTACACCGCCTTCTTACTGAGGAACGAGCGCCGGGAACAGCACCACCCCGCGAGTCTGGGCAGCACCCTCAAACAGCTCTCCCGCGATTTCGATCGCCTCGCAGCCGAGGTCGCAGCCACCTATCCAGTCACAGCACCCCCGGTGGGGCGGCTGTCGCGCGGGCTGACCAGCCTGGCCGTGCGATTGCTCCCCGCCGCAGACCGCGAGCGGTTCCGGGAAGACTTCCTCGCCGAGATCTGGGAGATCGCCGAAGCCGGCAGCAAACGGGCCCAAGCACGCCACGCGCTCCGAGTCCTGGTCCGCGCCCCACTGCTGCGCCGCGAACTACGCACCCCGGCTGAGCGGATCCGGTCGTGGTGACCCGCAAACACCCCCACGGCCTGATCGGCTATGTCCTCGAGGACGCCACCCGAACCAGTCAGGCGTTGCGGCTGCTCAGGTGGATCGTCCCAGCCGCGGTTCTCGTGGCGATCGCGCTCTTGGTCGTCAACCCGTTCGCCGCCGCGGGAGTCGTCACTGCGGCCACCGGGCTGTCCGCCCTGCGCCGGAGGCGGACCTGAGGAACGCGAAGGGCCCGACACCGGTGCGGTGTCGGGCCCTTCGACGAGGGTGGTGCTAGATCACTTGACCGAGATCTTGGCGCCCGCAGCCTCGAGCTTCTCCTTGGCGGCCTCGGCGGCCTCCTTGGCGACCTTCTCCAGGATGGCCTTGGGAGCGGCCTCGACCAGCTCCTTGGCCTCCTTCAGGCCCAGGCCGGAGACGACCTCGCGGACGACCTTGATGACCTGGATCTTCTTGTCGCCAGCGGACTCGAGGATGACGTCGAACTCGTCCTGCTCCTCGACGGCCTCGGCCGGGGCGGCGCCGGGGGCGGCGGCGGCAACGGCGATCGGGGCGGCGGCGGTGACCTCGAAGGTCTCCTCGAACTGCTTCACGAAGCCGGAGAGCTCGAGGAGAGTCATCTCCTTGAACGCGTCGAGCAGCTCGTCGGTGCTGAGCTTCGCCATGGTGGCGTTCCTTTCACTAACACACCCGGGCTAGCGGGCGCGATTCTTCCGGGTGGGGTGTTCAGCTCTCGGCTGCGGCGTCTTCGGCGGGAGCGGCGGCGCCACCTTCGGCTGCCTTCTTCTCCTGCAGGGCCGCGGCAAGGCGGGCGATCTGCGAGGCCGGGGCGTTGAACAGCCCGGCGGCCTTGGCGAGGTTGCCCTTCATCGCGCCCGCCAGCTTGGCGAGCAGCACCTCACGGCTGTCGAGGTCCGCGATCTGCGCGACCTCTTCCACCGTGAGCGGGCGGCCGTCCATGTAGCCGCCCTTGATGACCAGACCCTTGTTGTCCTTCGCGAAGTCGCGGATGGCCTTCGCGGCGTCGACCGGTTCGCCCTCGACGAAGGCGATCGCGGTCGGACCGATGAACAGGCTGTCCAGACCTTCCACCCCGGCGTCCGCGGCTGCCCGCTTGACCAGGGTGTTCTTCGCGACACGGTAGGACGTGCCGGTGCCGAGAGCGCGACGCAGCGTGGTCAGCTGGGCCACGGAGAGGCCGGTGTACTCGGTGACGACGGTGGCCGAGCTGGTGCGGAACTTGTCCGCGATCTCGGCGACTGCGCCCACCTTCTCTGGCTTCGCCATGGGTCGCCTCCTCTCGTGTTCGGGTCGCTGGCCGACCCCGAGAACGAGGAACGCCCCGGCGCGTGAGGCGGCACGGGGCGCGACAGGCTGCGAACAGCCGGAGAAGCACGATCCATGTCCTCCTGCGCGGGCCGCCCACGTCGGTGGGACCTTCATCCGCCACTAGCGCGGCGGAGACCAGCGGTCTTCGGTGAACCGGGATCCAGCGTACGCGGTGTCCACCGTCGACTCCAAACCGGGGTCAACGGCATGATGGTGACCATGGCCGATCACGAGCAGCCGGACCGCGACCAACCACCCGCCGGGCCGCCCGCGATCCGACCACCGGGCCAGCCACCCGCGGTGCCGATGCCCGATGACGAGCAGTGGCGCCAGTTCCAGGAGTTCCAGCGGTTCCAGGACTTCCAACGCGGCCAGGCCGACGGCACGCTCCCCCCGCCGCCGCGCGCTAAGCGCCGACCGCTGTGGCTGCGCGTGCTGCTGGCGAAGTGGTTCCGCCGCTTGGTCTACCTGCTCCTCGTGCTCCTCGCCCTCACTTGGGCCTACCAGCACTTCTTCGGCGGCCCCGACGAGGACCTGCCCGCCTCGCAGACCGGCGGCGGTAAGACCACGCGCACGGTCCTCTTCGCGACCACTCCCAAAGAGGCCGTGCGCGCGTTCTACGACAACATCGCCCAGAACATCCCGGACGACGCTTGCACTCGGTTCGAGACGCAGCAGGTCGAGGACCAGTTCGCCCGGCACTTCAACGCCCCCGACTGCCGCACGGCCGTCCAGCGCCTCAACGCCGAGGTCGGCACGGCCAACGAGTACGCGGAACCCCGTTTCCCGCTGGCGATGGACTTCACCCCGCGCACCGACGGCACGATCGTGGTCAGCTCGTGCGAGATGGAGGTCTACGACGGCCCCCGCCTCGGCAGGTTCACCGTCAAGGTCATCCCCGGCTCCCGCGGCGACCAGTGGACCATCTCCCGCCACGACGACGAACCGAACCCCTGCCCGGCCAAGGCGACCCAGCCCACCGGCTGACGATCATGGACAGCTGACGCTGACGGTCACCTCGTGCGTGGCGGAGACGCTGCTGCCCCAGTTGCCGAGGACGTCCTTCATCTGGACGCCGTAGTAGGAGTGGATCCGCCAGTCGCCCGGCTGGCAGGGGTAGGTCTCGGCGGTGGAGTTGGCGGTGTTGGAGCCGGAGGCGCCGGGGAAGGTCTTGTCCCGCGTCTTGGTGCCGTCCGGGAAGGTGATCTCGTAGTAGCTCGGCTCCCAGATCCGGCAGCCGTTCGGCGGCTTCTCCCAGCCGATGCCGAAGAGGGCCAGCCAGCCGCACTCGGTCCACAGCACCGGGTAGACGCCGCCGTCGCCGGAGTCGTAGAAGCACAGCCAGCTCTTCATCCGGCGGTTCTCGTTGCTGTTGTAGTCGACCCACTCACCGCAGTGCGGTTCGACGACCGTGGTCGGGGCGGCCTGCGCCGAGGTGGCGGGGACGATCAGGGCGGCGCTCGCCAGGACGGCGGCCGCGAGAACGCGAGCGAGGTTCATCATGCGCCGATGGTCCCGAGCGGGCCGCGGTGATGATCACTCGAAACCGGCATCTCCACCCGAAGGGGTAGTACCGGGCCCGACCCCAGCATGACTCGGCGCTAGACCGCCCGGTCCTAGCGTGTGGGCCATGGACGAGAAGGGGTACGACGGGCTGCAGGCGGTGGTGTTCCTGGTCGGGATCTACGAGGGGTTGCTGCCCTTCGCGTCCAAGGTCTTCGACTGGGACCCGTTCCTGGCCTTCCCGCTGCGGCTGCCCGCGCCGCTGTGGTGGATCGTCGCCGCGGCGGTCGTCGTGATCTGCCTGGTGCTGCTGGAACTGCTCGACCGGGCCAAGAAACGGGTCCGGTAAGCACCCGGTAACGCAAAAGGGGCCCCGCCGCAGCGGGGCCCCTTTTGGGGAAACTCAGGCCTGCACGTCCTCTTCGAGGAGGTTGCGCAGCTTCGCCGGGTCGACCGGGATGCCGGGGCCCATCGTGGTGGAGAAGGTGATCTTCCGCAGGTACCGGCCCTTGGCCGCGGACGGCTTGGCCCGCATGACCTCGTCGAGCGCGGCGGCGTAGTTCTCGACCAGCTTGGACTGGTCGAAGGAGACCTTGCCGATCACCAGGTGCAGGTTGGACTGCTTGTCGACCCGGAAGTTGATCTTGCCGCCCTTGATCTCGTTGACCGCCTTGGTGACATCGGGGGTCACCGTGCCGGTCTTCGGGTTCGGCATCAGGCCGCGCGGGCCGAGGATGCGGGCGATCCGGCCGACCTTGGCCATCTGGTCCGGGGTGGCGATCGCGGCGTCGAAGTCCAGCCAGCCGCCCTGGATGCGCTCGATCAGGTCCTCGGAGCCGACCGCGTCGGCTCCGGCGGCCTCGGCCTCGGCGGCCTTGTCGCCGGTCGCGAACACGATGACGCGGGCGGTCTTACCGGTGCCGTGCGGCAGGTTGACGGTGCCGCGGACCATCTGGTCGGCCTTGCGGGGGTCGACGCCGAGGCGGATGGCGACCTCGACGGTCGCGTCCAGCTTGACCTTGGAGGTCTCCTTGGCGAGCTGGGCGGCCTCGAGCGGGGTGTAGAGCCGCTCGCGGTCGATCAGCTCGGCCGCCTGGCGGTATGCCTTGCTGCGCTTTGCCATTGCTGTTCCTTCTAACGAAAGTGTGCGCGGCCGATCGGGAAGCGGACCAGCCGAGCGCGGATCAGGTGTGGTGCGAGCCAGCGCGTGGCCCTCCCACGGGGTACTGCTGCTGCCTTATTCGACCGTGATGCCCATGGACCGGGCGGTACCGGCGATGATCTTCGCGGCCTGGTCGATGTCGATCGCGTTGAGGTCGGTCTTCTTGGTCTCGGCGATCTCGCGGACCTGGTCCCAGGTGACCTTGGCGACCTTGGTCTTGTGCGGCTCTGCCGAGCCCTTCTCGATCCCGGCGGCCTTGAGCAGCAGCTTCGCGGCGGGCGGGGTCTTGAGCTTGAAGTCGAACGAGCGGTCCTCGAACACGGAGATCTCGACCGGCACCACGGTGCCGCGCTGCGACTCGGTCGCGGCGTTGTAGGCCTTGCAGAACTCCATGATGTTGACGCCGTGCTGACCCAGCGCGGGGCCGACCGGCGGGGCCGGGTTGGCCAGACCCGCCTTGATCTGCAGCTTGATGATCGCTGCGAGCTTCTTCTTCTTGGGTGGCATCTCAGTGCTTCCTTAGTGCTTCCGGTGTGCGGCGCGCGCGGCACCGCGGTGGACACACCCGCGACGAATGGCTGCGTCCCGGTTGTGCCTGCCCGGCCCGATCCCTCGGACCGGTCAGATCTTGGAGACCTGGTTGAACGACAGCTCGACCGGGGTCTCCCGGCCGAAGATCGACACCAGGACCTTCAGCTTCTGCCCGTCGGCGTTGACCTCGCTGATGGTGGCGGGCAGCGTGGCGAACGGGCCGTCCATGACGGTGACCGACTCGCCGACCTCGAAGTCCACCTCGACGGTCGGGCCGCGCGAGGCGGACCCGGCGGAGCCCTTGGCCGAGCTCGGCTTGGCCTCCTCGACCTGGGGGAGGAGGAACTTGAGCACGTCGTCGATGGTCAGCGGCGACGGCTTGGAGGTCGCGCCGACGAACCCGGTGACGCCGGGGGTGTTGCGCACGGCGGACCAGGAGCCGTCGTTGAGCTCCATCCGGACCAGGATGTAGCCGGGCAGCACCTTGCGCTGCACCTGCTTGCGCTGGCCGTTCTTGATCTCGGTGACCTCTTCGGTCGGCACCTCGACCTGGAAGATGTAGTCCTCCATGTCCAGGGTCTGGATGCGCGTCTCGAGGTTGGTCTTGACCTTGTTCTCGTACCCCGCGTAGGAGTGCACCACGTACCAGTCACCGGGGGCGGCGCGCAGCGCGTCGCGCATCTCGGCGACCGGGTCGGCCGGGGGGGCGTCGATCGGCGTCTCGTCGACGGGGGCCTCGGCGGCCTCGTCCGCGTGGACCTCGTCGGCGTTCTCGGCGTCGATGACGGGGTGGTCCTCGGAGAGTTCGGTCAGGTCGCCGGCCTGGGCCGCGCCGTTCTCGGAGGTCACAGTTGGTCTCGCTTCCTTTCGTGCAGCACGTGTTCGGCCGAGCGGCGGGGACTCAGCCGAACAGCCAGAACACGCCCTTGCCCAGGGCGACGTCCAGACCCGCGACCAGCGCCACCATGAAGGCGACGAACACCAGTACGACGGCGGTGTAGCCGATCAGCTGCTTGCGGGTGGGCCAGATGACCTTGCGCAGCTCGGAGACGACCTCCCGGAGGAACCGGGTGATCCGGCTGAAGATCGAGCCCTTGTCGTCCTTGTTGCGGTCGCGCGCGGGAGTCGGTCGGCCCTTGGCGTCGACGGCGTCGGACTTGGCCGCGCGCTCCGGGCGGGCCTTGGCCCGCGCCTCCGACTTGCCGTCGGCGTCCTTGCGCGCGGCAGGGCGAGCCGTGCCCCGGCGCTCACGCCGGGCAGCGGCGGTGGACGGACGAGACGGGCGCTCCTGCCCCTCTTCCCGCTCCTGGTCCTCGGCCACGCGATTCCTCCGCTCGCTGGAAACTCCCGACCCGGCGCGGGATCAACCGGACCGGACGTCAAACGCAGGGGCGACAGGAATCGAACCTGCAACCTGCGGTTTTGGAGACCGCTGCTCTGCCAATTGAGCTACACCCCTTCGCACTCCGCCACCAACACTACCGGCGGACCGCGTTCGGACGCACTCCACTATCCCCACCGGAGACCCGAGGGGGACGGTCAAGTCGTTCCAAGCACGAGAGCATACGGTACCCGCTCGCACGGACCTAAACCGAGTACCGATCACGGCCCTGACCAGCCGGTTCGCCGTGGTGATCAAGAACACGGCGAACCGGCGGGACGGTCGGGACCGCTCAGCCCCGCAGGGCGCCCAGCGCGGCTGCGAGCCGGGCGACGCCCTCGGGGATCTGGTCGGCGCGCACGCCGGAGTAGGCCACCCGCATGGTCGACTGGCCGCCGTCGAGCAGGAAGTCGGTGCCCTTCACGAAGGTCACCCCGCGCTCCTCGGCTGCGGGCAGCAGCTTGGCCACGTCCACGTCCCCGGCCAGCTCGACCCACATGAAGTACCCGCCCTCGGGGGCGGTGAACTTCGCCTCCGGCAGGTGCTCGCTCAGCGAGTCGCACAGCACCCGGACCCGCTCGGCCAGCGCGGCGTTGACGCCCGCGACCGCGGCGTCGAAGCGCCCGCCGATGCTGAACTGGTGCACGATCGCCTGCGCCAGCATGTTCGGCGAGATGTAGGTGTTGGTCGCCGCGACGCGGATGTCGTCGATCAGCGCGGCCGGGCCGACCAGGTAGCCGACCCGGGTGCCCGGGGCGACGGTCTTGGAGAACGAGCTCGCGTAGACCACGCGGCCGCGGCCCTCGTCGAGCTCCAGCATCGTCGGCAGCGACTCGCCTGCGAAGCGGATCTTGACGTACGGGTCGTCCTCGAAGATGACGAAGTCGTACTGCTCGGCCAGCTCCAGCAAGCGCTTGCGCTTGGCCAGGCTCAGCGTGTAGCCCGCCGGGTTCTGGAAGTTGGGGATGACGTGCGCGAAGGTCGGGCGCAGGCCACCGGCCAGCAGTTCGGCCAGCTCGTCGGTGTCGATCCCGTCGACCTGCAGCGACACCGGGCGCACGTCGGCGTCGCGCTGGCGCAGCCCGAGCAGCGTGCGGTCGTAGGTCGGGCGCTCGACGACGACCGGCGCGCCCGGGGTGACCAACCGGTCGAACAGGAACGCGTCGGCCTGCATCGAGCCGTTGGTGACCAGTACCTGGTTCTCGGCGACGCCGTGCTGCTCGGCGAGGTGCCTGCGCAGCGGGAGGTAGCCGACCGCGGTGCCGTAGCCGAGCGCGGCGCCGGGGTCCTTGGTGAGTGCGGCGTCCGCGGCGGCCTTGAGGCCTTCCACGTCGATGATGTCGAGGGAGGGGGCGCCGCGGGCGAAGGAGATGAGTTCTGATGCCGTCACGCGTGGAATCTAGATGAACCGGGCGTGGTCGAACCGTCGGGGTCGACCACGCCTCCCGGTGCTCCTGGGGCCCGGCCTAGGGCCGGACGATCGCGATGGCCTTGCCGAGCACCGCGCGGCCCTCGAACTTGGCGGACAGGTCGACCCGGATGCTGCCGTCGTCGAGGATCGCGCCCACCTTGCCGCTGAGCTCCACCAGCGCGCCGGTGTCGTCGTTGGGCACGACGACCGGGCGGGTGAAGCGGGCCTGGTAGTCGACGAGGGCGCCCATGCCCCAGTCGGTGACGACCCGACCGGCCAGCGCCATGGTCAGCATGCCGTGCGCGATCACGTCCGGCAGGCCGACGCCCTTGGCGAACGCCTCGTTCCAGTGGATCGGGTTAAAGTCCAGCGCGGCACCGGCGTAGCGGACCAGGTCGGCCCGGGTGAGGTGCACCTTGAGCTCGGGCAACTGGTCCCCGACGGCCACGGCCGGTCCAGCCTCGCTGGAGGCGGCCGAATCACCAAGGATCTCGCTCACGCCTGCTCCTCGTCCGCGTCGCGCACCACGAGCAGGGCCTTGGTGGTCACCCTCGGGTCGCCCGCCTCGGTGCGGATCTCGGCCCTGAGGGTGATGAAGTCGTTGCCCGCGCGCCGCGAGATGCTCTCCACGGTGGTGGTGACCTCGAGCCGGTCACCGGCCACGACCGGGCTGTGGTGGGTGAAGCTCTGGTCGCCGTGCACCATCCGGCTGTAGTCCAGCCCCAGTTCGGGGTCGTTGACGATCCGGTTGATCGACGCCAGGTTCACGATGGTGGTGAACGTCGGCGGGGCGACCACGTCGGCGTACCCGAGCGACCGGGCCACCTCGACGTCCACGTACTCCGGCCGCGGGTCCCCGATCGCCTCCGCGAACTCCCGGATCTTCTCCCGGCCGACCTCGTACACCGACTCCGGCGGGTACTCCCGCCCCACGAACGACTGCTCAAGCGCCACGCGGCAACCCTACCCATGCACGACAAAGGCCACCCCACACAGGTGGGATGGCCTCGCGTCGTTCACATCACCAAAGCCACCGCGCACGGTGAGCCCCGGTGAACCCGTCTTAGCGGGTCTCCTTGTGCAGCTTGTGGGTCTTGCAGTTCGGGCAGAACTTCTTCAGCTCCACCCGGTCCGGGTCGTTGCGCCGGTTCTTCTTGGTGATGTAGTTGCGGTGCTTGCAGCTCTCACACGCGAGCGTGATCTTCGGCCGCACGTCAGTAGAAGCCACAACAACCAGCCCTTCACAAAAGATCAACAACCCCGAAGCCAACCCAACAGGGCCGCCCCGGCATGGGGGTCCGGGGCCTAACCCCGGCTGGGTTCCGAGATCTCGCCCCCCTCGGCGGGGTCCCCGGCAAACCACCCCCCGGGTTGGGGTCCCCGGTGAATCACCCCCGGGTGTGGGGTCCCGGCGAGCCGCCCCCCGGGTTGGGGTCCGGGGCGAGCCCCGGCTGGGGCCTGGGGGCTGGCCCCCAGAACAATGGCGAAGCGACAAGGTCAATGCTCTCCATTGACACACGTCACCCATCGCGTAGCGGTGGCCGGACTTGAACCGGCGACGCAGCGATTATGAGCCGCTTGCTCTACCAACTGAGCTACACCGCTGTGACATGGATCAAGCCGCGCCACACCGCTGATGTTCCCGGTGTACCGCGGCCGAACCGTCGAGCCCCTTTACGGAATCGAACCGTAGACCTTCTCCTTACCATGGAGACGCTCTGCCGACTGAGCTAAAGGGGCCTTGTCCCTGGGGACGAGCAGTACTTTACACAGCCTGCCCGCAGGGTCCAAAACGGGGGGTCGATCTAGGACAGCAGGGTCAGCACCGTCTCGTCCCGCAGGCCCCTGGCCTGCGTGGTCCTGGCCTGCAGCCAGGCTTCGAGCCTGCTCTCCGACAGCGGCCGGGAGATCAAGTAGCCCTGCGCGACGTCGCAGCCCATGCCCGCGAGCTGGTCGCGCGCGGCGTCGTCCTCGACACCCTCGGCGACCACGGTCAGCCCGAGCGAGTGACCCAGTTCCACGATCGAGCGGACCACGGCGAGATCGCCGAGATCGGTGCCCATGCCGAGCACGAAGCTCTTGTCGATCTTCACCTCGTCCACCGGGAGCTGGCGCAGGTAGGCGAGCGAGGAGTACCCGGTGCCGAAGTCGTCCACCGCGAGCACGACGCCGAGGGTGTGCAGGCGGCGCAGCACCGGCAGCGCGCGCTGCGGGTCGGCCATCACGCCGGACTCGGTGAGCTCCAGGGTGAGCAGCTCCGGCGGCACGTTGTGCCGGTCGAGCGCGGCGGCGACCCGGTCCGGGAAGGTCGGGTCGTCGAGGCTGCGCACCGACAGGTTGACCGCGGCGGCGATGCGCAGACCGCGGTCCATCCACTTGCGGACCCGGATCAGCGACTGGTCCATGACGAAGGTGGTGAGCGCGTCGACGAGACCGGCGGCCTCCACGGCTGGCACGAACTCGTCGGGGTCCAGGCGGCCGAACTCGGGGTGGCGCCAGCGGACCAGCGCCTCGACGCCGAGCACCTGGCGGCTGGGGAGCGCGACCTTGGGCTGGTAGTGCACCTTGACCTGGCCGGTCTCCAGCGCCTGGCGGAACTGGGTGACCAGCTGGAACCGGCGCAGGAAGATCTGGCCCATCGTGGGCAGGTACGCCTTGACCGTGTCGCCGCTGGAGCGGGCGGCCCGCAGCGCGACGTCGGCGCGCTGCAGCAGGGCGTCGACGTCGGTCTCGACCTGGGCGCCGTCGTGCTCGCCGCAGCGCGGACCGGAGTAGCCGACGACCGAGTTGGCCTCGACGGTGAGCCGGTCGACCGGGTACGGGGCGGCCAGTTCGGCGCGCAACCGCTCGGCGATCCCGTGCGCCTCTTCGGGGGTGGTGCGCAGCAGCAACGCGGCGAACTGGCCGCCTTCGAGCCGGGCGAGCGCCACGTCGGGGCCGAGCGCGTCGCGCAGCCTGCGGCCCGCGGCGACGACCATCCGGTCGCTCCAGGCGTAGCCGAGCGCGTCGCTGACGGTGGACAGGACGTCGAGGTCGATGCGCAGCACCACCGAGTCCTGGTGGCGGCGCAGCGGGTCACCGGCTGCGCGGCGGAAGCCGGGCCGGTTGAGCAGGTTGGTCAGCGGGTCGTGGTAGGCGTCGTGGCGCAGGGTGGCCAGCAGCCGCCGGTTGTCCATGGCGGTGGCGAGGTGGCTGGCCATGGTGCCGATGAGCCGGTGGTCGGCCTGGCCGAAGCCGCGCCAGCGGGAGAGCTTGTCGTGCGCCTCGACCACGCCGAGCAGGTGGCTCGCGCTGCGCAGCGGCACGACGAGCGCCTCGTCGGCCTCGCGGCGCAGCAGGGCGTGGCGGATCTCGGGGGTCGCGTCGCCGCGGCGGAAGTGGCGCACGTGCGAGCCGGGCAGCCGCAGCAGGGCGTCGGCGCGGGAGCCGGTGGCCTCGACGTCGTGCGACTCGGGCGGCAGCTCGTCGCCGGAGACGACGGTGTGCAGCGGCAACTGCGGTTCGAAGCGCAGCCGGAGCACGACGCGGGCGGCGCCGAGCTGGTCCTTGATCCGGTCGGCGATGATCTGCCACTCGTCGCAGTCGGCGACCTTGGCCGTCTCGGTCGGGTCGGTGCGGCCCAACGACGGTTTCGCCGCGGCCTGGTGACCCGAGCGGGCGACGATGAGGCTGACCTCGGAGAGCGCCTCGAGGTCGCGCTGTTCGCGGAGCAGGCCGGAGTAGGCGATGTAGAGCGCGGACAGGCCGGCGAGGGCGAGCACCAGCAGCGGCCAGCCCGCCTCGGCGTGCGAGACGACCTGGTAGCCGACGACGCCCATCGAGGCGTTGACCAGGCCGAGGACCAGGGTGCGCAGCACGAGCCGGACGGCGGCGTTGAGGCGCATCGTGCGGCCGAGCACCCGCACGCAGACCAGGGCGAGCAGGGTGCTCGACAGCGGCGCGACGAGCGCGCCAGCCAGCACACCGGCCCACGCCGGGCCGATGCCCTGCAGCACGTCGTTGACCCACTTGGCGACGGCGAACGCGCTGGTGATCTCGAAGATCATCGCGCCAGCGTTGTAGAGGATCCGGTCCTGCACCTTGCGCACCAGCAGGGTGCCGACGCCCGCGAGCAGGTGCGCGGCGAGCACGACCTCGAACGGGGCGACGAACAGGCCGATCACCAGGGGGATCTCGCAGAAGGAGATCGACCAGGACACCCCGGTGCGCACGTCGATGTTGATCGCGAGCTGCTCGGCGAGCAGGAAGCCCAGCGCGAGCAGCAGGCCGACCACGACAACCTGCGGGGTGTCGCGGGCGGGCAGCCACCAGGAGGTCAGTCCGGCCGCGACGAGACCGGAGACCAGGACGAGGATGGAGAAGAAGAGGAAGCGGCGGTCCGGTGCCTGCTCCTCGGCCTGCCACTGCTCCGGGTGCGCACCCGGTTCAGCGGGGTCCGCGAGTGCCGGTCCTTGCTCGGCCGCGCCGGGGTGGTCCGCGCCAGGGTGGTCCGGCATTGCAACCTCCTCCAACGGCCGCGGGAGGGTGGTCCTGGTGACCTTCCCGCGCGTGGCGGGACCCCGACGGCCCGCTGACTGTACCCCGATCAGGCGAAAGAGGCACGTGTGCTAGTTACCCGCGGCCACCAAGTTCAGCGGCCGTTCAGCAGGTGAGACGGCCGGACAGCACCGTCACGGCCCGGCCCGTCAACCGCACCCGGTCGCCGTCGAGCTGGACCGTCACAGTGCCCCCGCGCGCCGACAGTTGCTTGCCGACCAGCAAGGACCGGTCGAGCTCGTGGCCCCAGAAGCCTGCCAGCGTGCAGTGCGCCGAACCGGTCACCGGGTCCTCGTCGATGCCTACGGCCGGGTAGAAGCAGCGGGAGACGAAGTCGGCGCCCTGATCACCGGGTGCGGTGACAATCACTCCTCTGGACGAGTCCTGGGCGAACGCAGAGAGATCAGGCCTCAGCGCCCGCACCTCGTCGGCGGAGGCGACCCGGATCAGGAAGTCCTCCCGGCCGCGGTGGGCGGACAGCACGGTCACGCCGGGCAACGCGGCGACCAGTGCGGCGGGTGGTTCGACCGGTTGCAGCGGGTCGGCGGGGAAGTCGAGTTCGATCCCGGTGTCGGTGGGGGTCGCGGTCAGCACGCCGCTGCGGGTGCTGAAGCGGCGCGCGCCTTCCAGCACGTGCGCGGTCGCGAGGGTCGCGTGGCCGCAGAGGTCTACCTCGGCTTTGGGGGTGAACCAGCGCAGTGGGATGGGGTGGGTGGGGTCAAGAGGGGCTGGGATGGGGTGGGTGGGGTCGGTGCAGCGGAGGTCGGCGAAGGCGGTCTCGGAGAGGTTCATCTCGGCGGCGACCGACTGCATCCACTCGGCGGAGCGGTCCTCGGTCAGCAGCACGACCGCCGCGGGGTTGCCCCGGAAGGCCTGGTCGGTGAACGCGTCAACCACGTAAACGTCCATGGGCGTCGACGGTACTGCGCTTGGATGGCCGGGTGGATGTCGCTGAGATCGAGGCCGAACACGCCGCCCGGGTGCACGCGCTCGACCCGCTGCTGCCCGCTCCCCCGCCGCTCGCGCCCGGCGCGGGTCACCTGCTGACGAGCACGGGCGGTGCGGCGATCGCGTGGCCGCAGCGGGGTCTCGAGAGCGATCCGTGGGGGCCGCTGCGCAGGCACCTGCTGGAGGTGCGGTTGGCGCGGCCGGACGCGCTCGGGGACCTGCTGGACCAGTGGTTCGACCTGATCCACAGCTCGGTGGAGCCCGGCGACCTGGAGTGCGCGGCGGTCGTGGAGGTGCCCAGCCGCGACACCGAGGGCGTGTTCGCGTTGGTGCAGCGCGGTTTCGTCCCCGTGAGCGTCGCGGCGGCCCGGATGGCGGGCCGGGGTTTGGCGGGGCCCGCCGACGTGCTGGTCCGCCCGGCCGAGCCCGCGGACTTGGCGACCGTGCTGGAGTTGGCCGTCGCCGTGGTCGAGTACGACGCGCCGTTCGGGAAGATCACCCCGCGGCCAGCGGCCATCGAGGCCCTGCGGGACCAGATGGCCGGTCTCTTAGCCACGCCCGACCCGCGGATCTGGGTCGGCTGCCGAGACGGGGAGGTCCTCGGCTCGGTCTACGTCCAGCTCCCGCCGGAGTCGGCGTGGTGCGCGAGGTACACATCCGTGCCCGGCCCCGCGTACCTGGCCAGCATGAGCGTCCGGGCTGATCAACGCGGTTCCGGTGTGGGCACGGCGCTGGCGGCGCACGCCCACGCCGTGATGGACGCGGGCGCTCCCCTGACCCTGTTGCACCACGCGCTGCCGAATCCCCGGTCGACGCCGTTCTGGTACCGCAACGGGTACCGCCCGCTGTGGACGACCTGGATGCGGCGGCCGATCTTGCGCTAGTCGGAGTTCCAGCGGGCGATGTCCTGGGCTTCCTCTTCGACGTCGACCTCGCTGACGACCTTGTTCTTGTCCATGCGCCAAGTGCCGACCACCACGCCGTCGCGCAGGACCACCGGCATGATGAAGCCGCCGCCCGCTTGCACGCGTTTAGCGAACTCGGGCGGCACGATGCCGTCGCGGCTCTTGTAGCCCAGTAGATAGGTGTCGAAGTGACCGAGCAGCCTGGTCGTGGGCCCGGGGTCGGCGACCAGCTCTGGTTCACCTGGATCGCCTGGTTCACCGAAGCCCGCGCGGGCCTTGCCGAGCGGGAGGCCCGACCAGGCGGCGAAGTCCTCGGCCGTGGCGGGCCCGTAGCCGCTGCGGTAGCGGTCAGCCAAGCGCTCGACGGCCCGCTGCTCGTCGACCGGCGGGCCGGGGTCGAAGCGGACGTAGGTGGGTTCGGTGTCGGAGCGGTCGGGGCCGCGGCGGATCCGGCCGGTCATGGCGGCGTAGGCGATGAGGTGCGCGGGCGCCTGGGTCTTGGGGTCGAGCCGGATGCCGTTGTCGGCCAGCAGCGCGACCAGTTCGGCGCGGCTGTGCGGCTGCTCGGTGGCGATGACCTGGGCGCCCACCTCGGCGAGCGCGTCGTCGAGGCCGAGGCTGTGCCGCCTGCCGCGGTTGGCGTGGGCGAAGCGCGGGCCGAGCAGCGAGACCAGCCAGCCCGCGTCCCCGGCGGCGACCATGTGCAGGGTGCCGCGCATGGCCCAGGTCCGGACCACGGTGCCGTCGGCGACCGCTCTGTCCACATCGGACCTGCGCAGGCCGGTGCTGCGGGCGCGGACGGCGAGGCGCGCGGGCCGCACGTCCTGCGACTGGACGCCGACCACCCGCTCGACCGCGGCGAGCACGGTGGCCGCGCGCGGTCCGGCCAGGCCGTTGGCGACGGTGCGGGCCACCAGGTCCGCGTGGCTGGGCCCGCTCACCTGGCGAACAGCAGGTCCGGGTCGGCCATCGCCTTGAACTCCAGGGCGTTGCCCGCCGGGTCGCGCAGGAACATGGTCCACTGCTCACCTGGCTGGCCCTCGAACCGGACGTACGGCTCGATGACGAACTCGGTGCCCGCGGCGCGCAGCCGGTCGGCGAGGGCGTGGAAGTCGGGGACGGCCAGGACCAAGCCGAAGTGCGGGACCGGGACGCCGTGGCCGTCGACCGGGTTGGTGGCCGCGTCACCGCGGCGGCCGGGGGCGAGGTGGGTCACGACCTGGTGGCCCGCGAGGTTCCAGTCGACCCAGGAGTCGGAGTCGCGGCCCTGCGGGCAGCCGAGGACTTCGCCGTAGAAGTGCCTGGCCGCGGTCAGGTCGTCGACCGGGATGGCGAGGTGGAAGGCGGGCCTGGTCATGGTCCTGACGGTACCGGCAGAAATTTCCGGCGGACTTGGCAACCTTTCCCGGGGTGGGTCCGGTCTAGGGGGTGACTGGGTTTGGGAGGGGGTGACGGAGTGCACGGCAGTGAGACCGGTTTCGACCAGTTCGTCCGGGACCGGTACGACCAACTGCTGCGCTACGCCGTCATGCTCACCGGCAGGCGCTGGGACGCTGAGGAAATCGTCCAGGAGGCGCTCTTACGCTGTCTACGCAGGTGGCGCCGTGTGCCCGCGGACAACGCCCTCGCGTATGCGCGTAAGGCCGTCTACAACGAGTTCTTGCGCGTGGCCAAGCGGAAGCAACAAGTGTCGCTCGATGAGCTAACCGAGCAACTGGACTTGGACGACTTCGCAGGCGCGGTGGTCGAGCGAGACCACGTCCTGGTCGTACTGCAACAGCTACCGCCCCGGCAACGGGCGGCGGTAGTGGCAAGAGTGGTGCTGGACCTGTCCGAAGCACAGACCGCAGTTGAGCTTGCCTGCTCCGTTGGCACCGTCAAGTCGCTAACAAGCAGGGGGATGGCTCGGGTCAGGCAGTTGTGGGCGGCCCAAGCACCCGCGTCACCCGGAAGGAGGGGGGCGTGATCGCGGAAGACGAAGACCGCGCCATCGCCCGGCTGCGCGACGAACTGGGCTCGGTGCGGTTGTCGAGCAGCGGCGACCAGGTCGACCGCGTGCTCCGGCACGTGCACGGGCGCAGGCGCGCGCAACGGCACCAGCGGGTGCAGATGCTGACCGCGGTCGCGGTGGTGGTGTTCGCGGTGGCCGGGGCGTTCGTGGTCACCTCGCAGTCCGACACCGGACCGGACCAGGAGGGCACCACCGTCGCCGCGGTCACGCAGTGGCAACTGCGCGGGGACCTGGCCGGGGACGCCGACCTGGTGCACCGCGCGGAACAGACGTGGAAGACCTCCGCCCACCCGCCGTCCGGCGCGGTGCGCGCGGTGTTCGCCGGGCGGTCGCCGAACGTGTCGGCGTGCCTGGACATCGTGGTGCTGGTCGCCGACATCTCCGGCGGCCGCGAACAGGTCGCGTTCGTGACCACGCCGGTCTCGGTGACCGGCAAACCGGACCGGTCGAAGTTGCTGCTGCGGGCGCTGACCACGGTGCCCGACGGGCAGCGCGCGGTCGGCTTCCTCGCGGCCACCCCGGACCCCCAGGACGAACCGATCATCAGCGGCGGCCCGGTCGGGCTGGCGCTGACGGCGCCGGGCGTCGCCGAGATCGAGGTGCGCACCTCGGCGGTCGACTACCCGACCCCGCAGACGAACACCCCGATCGGCGCGGTGTGGCCCGCGCCGGAGCAGGGGGCGGGGGCGTGGAACGCCGAACTGGTGGTCCGCACCCCCGGTGACCACAAGCAGCGGTACCCCATCGCGGCCGGGCTCGGCGACGTGCCGGTCGACCAGGTGGCGCTGCGGACCGAGGGCGGTGTGCTGCGCGCGACCGGGCAGGGCGTGCGCCGGGGCGACCTCATCGCGACCCCGGACGGGGTGGTCGGTGTGGTCAGCGCCCCGGACGGGACCGTCGACACCAGGCTGAGCTCGCTCGCCACCGCGGGTCGGGTGCAGACCGCGGTCTCGGCGGTGCCGGGTCAGCTGGTCGACGGTGCCGCCGGGGTCAGCTTCGCGCCCACCGCGATGGGGCCGCTCGCGCCGGGCAACCGATTGGTGCTGCTGGCGTGGAACCGGCCGCAGATCGCGCTGAACATCGGCAAGCTCAGGCAGGGCAACCAGGGCTGGCTCACCGACCGCGTCCCGGGCCTGGTGTCCGCGACGTCGGCGCTGCGGGTCGGGAGCCCGTGACCGGGCGGGTCGGCAGGACGCGGGCGGGACGACCGGGGTCGTCCCGCCCGTGGACCCGCTCAGGTCGCCGAGGCCCAGCCGGTGCCCCACACCCGGATGGTCGGGCTCCAGTCCTTGACCAGCCGGAAGTAGTGCTCGTGGTAGGGGTAGAGGCCGCTCCAGCAGTAGCCGTAGGAGTTGCCGTTGAGGGTGTAGCGCACCGACGGTCCGACCCTGGTGTCGGTGCCGTACGCGTTCCACATCTCGACTCTGATCTCCTTGCCGTAGTAGCTGGGATCGCTCCCACCCGTGCCGCGCAGGCTCACGCAGGCCCGGCCACCGCTGGTGGGCCAGAAGGTGCGCGAGACCAGCGACGAGGAGAAGTCGAAGGCGTAGGTGAACGGCAACTGGGCGGCCTGGGCGACGACCCCGTCCCCGGTCGGCCGGTCCTTGCCGTCATCGGGGAGCAATGGCAGCACCGGAGCGCCTGGACTTGGTCGAGCGGTGGTCAACTTGGCCACTTCGACCAGGTCGTCGTTCTTGTCCCTGGCATCGGCGGCGGCCTCGGTGGTCACCGAGGACACCGCCACTATTGCCAGAAGAACAGCGGCAAAACGCTTTATCGAAGACATGGGCTAAACCCCCGCGACTAGGACCCGGAAGACAGGAAAGGAAAGCTAGCCAGTGCACCGCGCACCGCACGTCCGGCGTTCGGGTGACACCACCGGTAAATAGGCCGTTGACCAGGGGTAATGACGCAGATGGTTGCATCACCGATGACTGAGCGGACCAGAGGTCACCGCCGTTCAGCGCAGTGGGGATGTTCTGTGAATTACCGGCTGCCACCGACCACTGGTCCAGCCAGGGTGTCGCGCGTCCGCACGAGCGGACCGGGCCGCGGCGAACCTATTCTGGGTATATGTGAACAAGGGTTTTCCGCCGGGTTGGCTCCCCCGCGGAAATAGCGTCCGCATCGCGCCGCCCTCGCGCGCGATGCGGACGCAGGGACCGGCCACACTGTGCAGGGGTGTGGCCGGTCCCCCATTCCGGGCCCTGGCACGCTAGGGCCCCGCACCCCAATCGCGAACCCCGGGAAGGCCAGATGACGCCAGACTGGCGCAACACCCTGCTACTCACCGGCATAGCCCTGACAATCAGCTCCGCATACCTGCTGACCCCGAACGAGAATCCCAGCCCCGGCTACACCATCACCCAATGCATGCCCGAATGCCCCGCCCACTACGAAGACGGCATCTCGTGGCCGGTCCTACCGCTGTCCGCGGGCATAGGCCTAACCGCCTCCGGCACCCTCGCTTGGTACCGCGGCCGCCGCTCGACCACCGCTGACTGACGCGGTCCACCAATTGCGGATCCCTTGATGACCGCGACAAAGGGCCTCGTGGCCCACGATCCCCCCGTGCACAACCTCGGTGACCACCGGCGTGCGGGCAGGGGAACCACCAGGCAAAAGAAGAACGGCCCCGGGTGCGTTCGCACCCGGGGCCGCACCCAGAGACCGTCATCGCCGCGCTCGGCGATCTACCAGTTGACCATAAACGCTGGTCAGAGCATGTTGTGGCGGGTAGAGGATTCGAACCTCTGAAGCTTTCGCGACGGATTTACAGTCCGCTCCCATTGGCCGCTCGGGCAACCCGCCGGGGTGTCCGGTGTTGCTGGACGACCGGAACCATACCCAATGGGGCGGGGGGAGTTCCAACGGGTACCCCTTCTGCGCGGCGACCCCCTGGTGGGCGGTCACGGCGGTAGCATCCGTGCCGACTTGACCAACCCCTGAACGCGGAGGTGCGAAGCACGTGGCGGACCCGTCATTCGACGTGGTGAGCAAGGTTGACCGGCAGGAGGTGGACAACGCGCTCAACCAGGCGGCGAAGGAGCTGTCCACCCGGTTCGACTTCCGCGGCACCGGGGCCAAGGTCAACTGGTCCGGCGAGGAGGCGATCGCCTTCGAGGCCGAGACCGAGGAGCGCTGCGCGGCCGCGATCGAGGTCTTCAAGGAGAAGCTGATCAAGCGCGGCATCTCCCAGAAGGCCTTCGACATCGGCGACCCGGCGCTCTCGGGCAAGGTGCACAAGGTGACCGGCAGCCTGGTCCAGGGCATCTCGACCGAGAAGGCCAAGGAGATCGCCAAGAAGATCCGCGACGAGGGCCCCAAGGGCGTCCAGGCGCAGATCCAGGGCGACCAGCTGCGCGTCTCGGGCAAGAAGAAGGACCACCTCCAGGACGTCATCAACCTGCTCAAGGGCGCCGACTTCGGCATCGCCCTGCAGTTCACCAACTACCGCTGACCCGCTGTGGCGGGCGTCGCGTGACGCCCGCCACAGTCGTCAGACCCGGTTGCACTGCGCAGGCCGGCTGCGGCTGAGCCGACCGAGTGAACGCACCGTCATCGTGTCCTGGGTCACCGGTAACCCTGCGTGTAGTAGGGGCGATGCACTGTCGGGGGGTCGCCTTCGGATAGGGGATGTGGGCGTCTCTTACGTGGGTAGCCTCGGATCGGTGAACACGACAGGAGCCGCGATGAAGGGCATCGTTCTAGCCGGGGGCAGTGGGACCCGGTTGCACCCGATCACGCAGGCGGTGTCCAAGCAGCTGCTGCCGGTGTACGACAAGCCGATGATCTACTACCCGCTTTCGGTGCTGATGCTGGCCGGGATCCGGGACATCCTGATCATCTCCACGCCCGCCGACCTGCCGAACTTCCAGCGGCTGCTCGGTGACGGCAGCCAGTTCGGGGTCGCCTTCTCCTACGCCGAGCAGGCCCAGCCCAACGGGCTCGCCGAGGCGTTCATCATCGGCGAGGACTTCGTCGGCGGGGACCCCGTCGCGCTGGTGCTCGGCGACAACATCTTCTGGGGCCTCGGGTTCTCCCAGATCATGCAGGCCAACACCACCGACCTCGACGGCGCCGTGCTGTTCGGCTACCCGGTCAAGGACCCCCAGCGCTACGGCGTCGGCGAGGTCGACGGGGACGGCAGGCTGGTCTCGATCGAGGAGAAGCCGCAGGCGCCGAAGTCGAACCGGGCGATCACCGGGCTGTACTTCTACGACAACGACGTCATCAAGATCGCCAAGAGCCTCACCCCGTCCGCCCGCGGCGAACTGGAGATCACCGACGTCAACGCCGAGTACCTGCGCCAGGGCCGGGCGCGGCTGATCGACCTGGGCCGCGGGTTCGCCTGGCTGGACACCGGCACGCACGACTCGCTGCTGGAGGCGGGCCAGTTCGTGCAGGTCCTGGAGCACCGCACCGGCGTGCGGATCGCCTGCCTCGAGGAGATCGCCCTCGACCGCGGCTTCATCACCCCGGACGAGTGTCACGCCCTCGGGGCCAAGCTGGCCAAGTCCGGCTACGGCGAGTACGTCATGAGCGTCGCCAAGGCCGCAGGCACCACCGGCTGAGCCAAAGCCCAACCACCCCGCTCGACGATCGCCGAGACCGCAGGGCACCACTGCTAAGTCACGCTGCCCCACGCCGTCCTCTGCAAACAGGCGATCGCCGAGTGCCTCGCGAAGTCCGCAGGCACCACCGACCGACTCACCGCTGCCCCAACGGCATCCGCCCCAAGCAGGCAATCGGCGAATGCATCGCGAAGGCCACAGGCCGAGCTACCGCTGCTCCATCGCCGTGCACTCAAGGCGAGCGATGCGGGCGACTCTTGCCGAGAGCGTCGAGATGGCCACTGGCACTGCCGACTGAGTCACCGCCGCCCTAACGCCATCGGCTCCAAGCAGGCGATCGGCGAAAGCGTCGACAAGGCTGCCACCGCCCGACCAAAGCCCTCCGCACCAGGCGGGCGATTCGCTCGACGATCGGCAGATGCGTCGCGAAGGCCAAGCGCCATCCGCTCCAGGCAGGCGAACCGCGAAGGCCGCAAGCTGGGCTACTGCTGTTCCATCGCCATGCGTTCGAGGCGGGCGATGCGGTCGGCGATCGGTGGGTGGGTGGAGAAGTGCCGGGAGATGCCGTCGCCGGGGCGGAAGGGGTTGGCGATCATCAGGTGCGATTGGGCGGCGAGCGCGGGCTCGGGGGCCAGCGGCGCGGCGCGGGTGCCCTCGTCGAGCTTGCGCAGCGCCGAGGCCAGGGCCAGCGGGTCGCCGGTGAGCCGGGCACCGGACTCGTCGGCCTGGTACTCGCGGGAGCGGCTGACGGCCATCTGCACGATGGTCGCCGCGATCGGGCCGAGCAGCGCGACCAGCAGCAGCGCCAGCGGGTTCATCCGGTCCTCGTCGTCGCCGTCGCCGAAGATGCCCGCGAACATGGCGAGGTTGGCCAGCAGGCTGACCACGCTGGCGAGCGCGCCCGCGACGCAGGAGATGAGGATGTCGCGGTTGTAGACGTGCGAGAGCTCGTGGCCCAGGACGCCGCGCAGTTCGCGCTCGTCGAGCAGCTCGAGCAGGCCGGTGGTGCAGCAGACGGCGGCGGTGCGCGGGCTGCGGCCGGTCGCGAAGGCGTTCGGGGCCTGGGTCGGGCTGATGTAGAGCCGCGGCATCGGCTGCCGCGCGGCGGTCGCCAGCTCGCGCACAATCCGGTACAGCGCGGGGTGCTCCGCCTGCGACACCGGCCGGGCCCGCATCGCGCGCAGGGCCAGCTTGTCGGAGTTGAAGTAGGCGTAGCCGTTGATCCCGACGGCGACCAGCACGCCGATGATCAGCGCGGTCCTGCCGAAGAACGAGCTGATCGCGATGATCAGCCCGCTCATGCCGCCGAGCAGGAGGGCGGTGCGCAGTCCGTTGAAATGCCCGTGCACGCCCGCCTCCTCAGTCCGGTTGGTCCGCTGGGTTCAACGAGCGCCCCGGGTGAGAAGTTCCAACCAGACAGTCGATCAGTTGCCGCTTTCGCCCAGCCGCCAGTAGGTCGTGGGGCGGACGCGCTGGCGGGGATAGCCTCGATCGTCGAGCAGGTGCGCCCGGACGGCGAGCATGGCCGACCGCTCCCCTGCCAGCCAGACCTCGGGCAGTCCCCCCGGTAGTTCGGCGGCGCGGATGGCGTCGACCAGAACGGTGTTCTGACCCGCGGGCGCGCCGTCGCGGTGCAGCCAGGTGATGCCGTCGATGGGCTGCTCCTCGGCCGCGTCCGCCACCTCGACGTAGGCGAGGACCTGCTTGTCCGGCGGCAGGGCGGCCAGGATCGCGGCGATGGCGGGGATCGCGGTCTCGTCGCCCGCGAGCAGGTACCAGTCGGCGGCCGGGTCGGGCTGGTAGGCGGGCGAGGGACCTACGAAGATCATCTGGTCGCCGGGGCGGACCCTGGCCGCCCACGCCGAGGCCGGTCCGGCGTCGCCGTGCAGCACGAAGTCGAAGTCGACCTCGTTGGTGACCGGGTCGTGCCTGCGCAGCGTGTAGGTCCGGGTGAGCGGCCGGACCTGGGCCCACAATCCGCGTGCGGACTCCAGGGTCAGCGGCTCGGGGAGCACGGTGCCCTCGGGGTAGAGGTAGAGCATCACGTTCTGGTCGGTGCCCGCGCCCGCCAGGCTCGCCAGCGACTCGTCCTGGACGGTGACCCGCGCCATGTGCGGGGTGACGCGCTCGACGCGGACGACCGGGACGCGCCAGAGGCGGGTCTCTTGCCTGCGGGAACGCCTGCGGGTTTCGGGGTTCGTGCTCATCACCCCCATCTTCGCGCCCGTGGTCCTCGGCGCTCGCGCGGGCTACTGTTCGTTCGAACGAACAAGGAGGTCGCCGTGCTCGGACTCGAGGCCACCGCTCATGCTCTTGCCGCCGGGGAGACCACCTCGGTAGACCTAACTGCCCAGGTTCTAGCCGCGATCGGGCAGAGCCAACCGACGCTCAACGCGTTTCGGCTCGTTCGCAAGGCAGCCCTATCTGAGGCTGAAGCCGCCGACGGACTCTTGCGCGAAGGGGTACGCAAGCCTTTGCTGGGCGTGCCGGTCGCCATCAAGGACGACATCGACATCGCTGGCGAGCCCACCGCGTTTGGATGCGCGGGCGAGTTCCCAGCCGCGGAGGCCGACTGTGCCTTAGTAGGTCGCCTTCGGGATGCCGGGGCCGTCATCGTCGGTAAGACCAACACGCCTGAGTTCGGTCAGTGGCCGATCACCGAAGGGCCCGCGTTTGGGACCACGCGGAACCCTTGGGATCTCTCGCGCACGCCTGGCGGGTCCTCCGGTGGGTCTGCTGCCGCGGTTGCTGCCGGGTTAGTACCTGCGGCAGTTGGGTCTGACGGCGCTGGTTCGGTCCGGATCCCGGCAGCGTGGACGCACCTGGTGGGGATCAAACCCCAGCGGGGACGGGTGTCCAGTCCAGATTTGTTCCACGGCATCACTACCGACGGCGTCTTGGCCCGTACAGTCGCTGACGCCGCTCTATTGCTGGAAGTCCTTGCCGATAGGCCGTTCCGGGATGCGGCCACTGTGGAGCCCCGCCGACTACGGGTAGGACTATCGCTGCGCCCTGCCTTTACCGGTGTACGCGGCGTTGTGCTGGATCCGTTGGTGCGGGCGGCGGTCGTGCGACTGGCGCGGGTGTTGGGATCACTAGGACACGAGATCTCCATCGTGAACCCCGACTACGGCCTCATCGGACTCAACTTCCTCCCCCGCTCCCTCGGTGGCGTTCACGACTGGCACGGCCGCGTGCCGGACCAGGCGCTGCTCGACCCACGCACGCGCGACAACAGCCGCCTCGGCGCGCTGCTGCGCGGCCAAGGCTTGCGCGCGGCCAACGCCACCCTCCGGTCGTTCCAACGCCGAATCGGCCGGGTCTTCGACCGCGTCGACGTCTTACTGACCCCAACCACGGCGACCCTGCCGCTGCCTGTTGGCGCTATCGACGGCCTGCGTGGATGGCAGACCGACCAAGCGATTGTCAGGGCGTGTCCGTACGCGTGGCCGTGGAATGTGTTGGGGTGGCCAGGGATCAACGTGCCCGCGGGTCTTACGCCGCTACCGGTGGGCGCGCAGTTGCTTGGGCCTGCCAACAGCGAGCGGCAGCTGATTTCCCTTGCCGCGCAACTGGAGTCGGTAGAGCGGTGGGACCAGAGGTGGCCGTCGTGACTAGAGAGCGGATCTTGCGCGCAGTGCTGCGGGTGATCGCGGCCGAAGGGGTCGCCGGGGTGACCAACCGGCGGATCGCCCGAGAGGCAGAGGTGTCCCTGGGGTCGATCACCTACCACTTCGCCACGCAGTCGGACCTACTGCGCGAGAGCCTCTTGTTGTTCGTCCACGAGGAAACCACCCGCTTGGCAGCCCTAGCCCAACAACCAGCGACGGTCGAACAAGCCGCGGTCTTGGTCCAACAGGTGATCGAAAGCCTGCCGTCGGAGTTGGCCCCCTTCGAGCTCTACCTACAAGCCGCCCGAGACCCATCTCTACGCGACGCCGCATCCCGTTGCTTCGCCGCCTACGACGCGTTAGCCCTAACTGTCCTCAAGGCCCTGGGCCTCCCCAACCCCGAACCCCTCACCGCCCCCGTCGTAGCCCTAGTAGCAGGCATGCAACTCCGCCGCCTCGCCACCGGCACCACCCCGGAGATCGCCGCCGCCCTGTTGCTGCTGGTCAGCGCTTCCCCGAACTGAACACCGGGTTCTCCACCGACACCCGCGGCGCGGGAACCACCTTGGGCTCCTCAACGACAACCGAGCCCCGGAACACCGGCATCGCGGGCTTGTCCGGACGCGTAGTGCTGATCATGACTTTCCTCCTGGCAAGTGATCACTGTCGGCCCTGAAGTGCCCAGCTCCCGCCGAGCCCTAACGGCCTCGCGAAAATTGGACCACCGGGGTACGACAGTTCCGCGCAGGACACGTCACCGAAGCGGGTGCTCTTGTCGCACGTGGACAGGCAAGCCCCCTATAGAACGTCGCCCAGCAGCTTCATTGACGTGGTCACAGCAGCAGCGCCAGCCAAGCGGTCGACCTTGCCCGGCTTGTTCGCGTAGCCGACGAACGGCACCGCTGATGCTCGGGCAGCGAGCATGTCGCTAGCCGAGTCACCGACGAAGACAGCCGATGCCGGTGGACGACCAGCCAGCGCTTGGTCAACGAGATACGGGCTCGGCTTAAGGTGGTCTACCCGAGCGTCCTCACGTGCCGAGATGCCACTGATCAGGTGCGTTAGACCGTGGCGGGCAACATACGCCTCGATCGCTACGCGGCTGTTGTTGCTGACGACCACCAGTGGACGGTCGCTCCCGTGCCACGCGCGCATCAACTCGCGCGCGCCCGGCGTGGGAACAGCCCCGACGATGGCCTCAGCCTCATACGCAGCCAGAGCCGCCTCGACGACGCCCGCTTCCTCAGGGCCAAGAGTCACCGCGTACTGGAGAACGTCGAACGGATCTTGGCTGACGCTAACCCCATGCGGAAGCCCACGCCCACCGCTCGCGAGCACCCCACGCAGTCGACCAGCCACGACAGGGGCCGGAACGCCCGCAAAGACAGAGCAAATGGGCCCGTCGAAGTCGAGCAGCAGAACATCAGCACCAGCCAAAAGCCGCCGAAGGCCGCGCGCGTCGTCGACCACAGTCACGCGCTGACCTCGACCCTGACCGCGCTCCACGTGCCTAGGCCGAGTGAGCCCAACTCGTCGATGTTGTCGGCTAGCCCAGGAGTTTCATGGTTCAGCACTTGGCCATCTGGGCTCCATCCCTTCCACTGAGGAAGGCCCGACGTTGAGTCTGGTGTCCTGCACCGGTCCCGTACCTAGTCGGCGCACGTCAGCCTGGAGCCCGCGGCGCTATCTCGCGGGGAACGTGGCCTCGCAGTCAGAGTTGTTGCACTTGCGGAGGCCGCCACCTGGCAAGCTGTCGATCTTGACGAAAACCAGCTCGCCCGCCTTGCACTCAGGGCACTTTTCCATGCACGTAGCGTAGCTGAACGCTCATGGCTGACGCTCACCTGAGGGGCATTCCTGTCTTGCCGCTCTCAGGGCTCTTTCGATCAGCGTGGCCATCACGGTGTAGCCCTCGACGGACACAGCGGAAGGGCTGTGAGTTCCGCTCCCCGGAGATCAAGAGTGATAGACCAGCGGTCTGCTGGCGGCTGAGGCGGCACTCACCGACGAACCAATTGCGACCGCCCGGCCCTACTCGCATGGCAAGCGCAGTCTTTCGATCGACTCGAGCTGCCGAGCCCGGTTCAGGTCACTGCACCGTCCCCAGACAAGGTCGACCTGACTGGTGGCCGTGTGCTCACCGTCTGGCAAGCCTCGGCGGTCGGCCAAGGTCCCGGAACGATATCCACCGAAAGTGATGAATCAGCCCCGGAGTTCCATGGTGCAGCACTTCGGGCCGCCGCCGGATTTGCGGAGTTCGGTGATGTCTACGTGGTGGGTGGCGTAGCCGTGGGCTTCTAGTTGGGCGGCGAGGTTGGTGGCTTCTTTGGCGATGATCACGTTCCGGCCGTCGGATACGGCGTTGAGGCCCAGGCAGGCGGCGTCTTCTTCGGTGGCCAGGATGGCGTCCGGGTAGAGGCGGCGGAGTAGGCGTTGGGTGCCGGGGGAGAACGCGGCTGGGTAGTAGGCGATGTGGGCTCGGGAACCGGGGCCTGCCTCCGTGAGCACGACCAGGGCCACGTCGAGGTGGTAGTACCGGGGGTCGACCAGCTGCAGGGAGACCACGGGGACGCCGAGGATCTCCTGGGCTTCGGCGTGGGCGCCGGGGTCGGTTCGGAAGCCGGTGCCCGCGAGCAACAAATCGCCGGTCCAGGTGAGGTCGCCCTCGGCCTCGTTGATCTTCTCGGGCATCACGATGTCGCGGTAGCCGTGGTCGAGGAACCAGGTGCGGAAGAAGTCGGCCTCGGCGGCGCGCTGGGGGGCGCGGAAGCGGGCACCGAGCACGACCCCGTCGATGACCGTGCCGGAGTTGGCCGAGAAGACCATGTCCGGCAGGCCGGGCTGCGGGGCGATGGTCTCCACCACGTGGCCCAGCCGCTCGTAGGTCTCCTTCAGGGCCGACCACTCCGCGATCGCGCCCGCGGTGCTCACCGGCCGCGTCGGGTCCATCCAGGGGTTGATGGCGTACTCGACCGCGAAGTACGTGGGCGCGCACATGAGGTACCGCCGCGAGGTGGCGAGCCGGGTGGTCGCGGGCTGGCGCACGGGTGCCGAGGTCATGGATCGAAATGTAAGGGCACCTGAAGCAACCATCAATGTCGCTTCGCTGCCCTTCAGCATGCAGAATGTTGCGTGTGGACGTCATTGATCAGCGAATCATTTCACGGCTCGTGGCCGACGCCAGGTCCAGCTACGCCGAGATCGGGAAGGCCGTCTCGCTCTCGGCGCCCGCGGTGAAGCGGCGGGTGGACCGGCTGCTGGAGACCGGGGTGCTGCGCGGGTTCACCGCCGTGGTCAACCCCGAGGCGCTCGGCTGGGGCACCGAGGCGTTCGTCGAGGTGCACTGCCAGGGCAACGTGTCCCCCGACCGGATCCGCCAGCGCCTCGAACCGCTGCCCGAGGTCGTGGCCGCGTACACCGTCTCCGGGGCGGCCGACGCGATCGTGCACCTGCGCGCGGCCAACATCCACCACCTGGAGGACGCCCTGGAGCGGCTGCGGGCGGTCGACATGGTCTCGCGCACCGTCTCCACGGTCGTCCTCTCGACCCTCTTGGAGCGCCCACCCGCCCCAGAGCCCGGCCAATGACGTGAATTGAGCCGCTAGGGTGCGCTGACATGACCGTCCTGCTGCAGCGGCGCGAGGGCGTCGCCGTGATCACGCTCAACGACCCCGACCGGCGCAACGCTCTTACGCTGCCCATGTCCGCACGGCTGGCCGAGCTGGTCGCCGAGTGCGAGGCCGACCCGGAGATCGCGGCGCTCGTAGTGACCGGCACCCCGCCAGCGTTCTGCGCCGGGGCAGACCTAAGCGTGCTCGGTGAGTCGCGCGAAGAAGGGCTGCGTGGGATCTACGCGGGCTTCCTCGCCGTCGCGCGGTGCTCGCTACCGACGATCGCGGCGGTCGGCGGGGCTGCCGTGGGCGCCGGGCTGAACTTGGCGCTAGCGGCAGACGTCCGGATCGCGGGACCCAAGGCGCGGTTCGACGCGCGCTTCCTGCAGTTGGGCATCCACCCCGGGGGTGGCATGACGTGGATGCTGCAGCGGCTCGTCGGGCCCCAGACAGCCACTGCGATGACCCTCTTCCGGCACGTCGTTGACGCTGCCGAGGCACGGCGGGTCGGCCTGACTTTGAGCACGATCGAAGGTGACCACGAGGCCCTCGTCCAGGCCGCGGT
This sequence comes from Actinokineospora diospyrosa, assembly GCF_024171925.1. Classification (GTDB taxonomy): domain Bacteria; phylum Actinomycetota; class Actinomycetes; order Mycobacteriales; family Pseudonocardiaceae; genus Actinokineospora; species Actinokineospora diospyrosa. Next base: position 100,841 of record NZ_JAMTCO010000011.1, read on the forward strand.
TGACCTTGCCGCGCCCACCACAGCGGCCCCTAAAGAACTAGTGCTCTCGATCAAGAGGTCCATGCGCGCCACAGCGGCGCAGGTCAGCCACGACGACGCCATCGAAACCGAACTCGCGGCCCAGTTGACCTCGATGGACTCCCCGGCGTTCGCCCAGCTCCTGGCCGAGATGAAGGCGCGGATCTCCTCGGCGGCGACCCCGTAGGCTGTTCGCGGCGTCCCACCGGACCGCCCACCATGCGAGATAAGTGTAACCGCCGGTTACACTCAAACTGGGACCGCACCAGGCCCTTACCCGATACTTTGGGATGGGGTCTCGCGCGGGACTGTGATCTGCAGCGCGTTGCACGGGTCCGGGGACCGGCGATGCCTACCGTTGAACGCGACACGACCAGCGAGTCCGGGTGTCAGGAGAGAGGGTTCGGCAGCTCATGAGCACAGGTGTGGACGGTGGTACGGCCGCCACCGGGACCTCGCGGGCGGCCGCGGTCACCAAACTCGATCGAGTGGTGATCCGGTTCGCCGGGGACTCCGGTGACGGCATGCAGCTCACCGGCGACCGCTTCACCTCGGAGGCCGCGGCCTTCGGCAACGACCTGTCCACCATGCCCAACTTCCCCGCGGAGATCCGCGCCCCCCAGGGCACCATCCCCGGGGTCTCCAGCTTCCAGGTGCACTTCGCCGACTACGACATCCTGACCCCGGGTGACCGGCCGGACGTGCTGGTCGCGATGAACCCGGCCGCGCTCAAGGCCAACATCGCCGACCTGCCCGCGGGCGGCACCCTCATCGTCAACACCGACGAGTTCGTCAAGCGGAACCTGACCAAGGTCGGTTACGCGGCCAACCCGCTCGAGGACGATTCCCTCGCCGGGTACCAGGTGCACCAGGTCGCGATGGCCACGATCACCCAAGGCGCGCTCGCCGACACCGGGCTCGGTAAGAAGGACGCCGAGCGCTGCAAGAACATGTTCGCGCTGGGTCTGCTGTCGTGGATGTACCACCGGCCGACCGAGGGCACCGAGCGGTTCTTGCGCGAGAAGTTCGCTAAGAAGCCGGAGATCGCCGAGGCGAACGTCTTGGCCTTCCGCGCGGGCTTCTACTACGGCGAGACCACCGAGGCGTTCGCGGTCACCTACGAGGTCGCCCCCGCCAAGCTCGCGCCGGGCACTTATCGCCAGATCACCGGCAACACTGCCTTGGCGTACGGGATCGTCGCCGCCGCGCAGCAGTCGAAGCTGCCTGTGCTGCTTGGCACGTACCCGATCACCCCGGCGTCGGACATCCTGCACGAGCTGTCTAAGTACAAGCAGTTCGGCATTACGACCTTCCAGGCCGAAGACGAGATCGCGGGTATCTGCGCCGCGCTGGGCGCTAGCTACGGCGGTGCCCTGGGCGTCACCTCGACCTCCGGGCCGGGTGTCGCGCTTAAGTCCGAGACCATCGGCCTCGGCGTGATGACCGAACTCCCGCTGCTGGTCGTCGACGTGCAGCGCGGTGGCCCGTCGACCGGTCTGCCCACCAAGACCGAGCAGGCCGACCTGCTGCAGGCGATGTACGGCCGCAACGGCGAGTCCCCGGTGCCGATCATCGCGCCGCAGTCGCCCGCCGACTGCTTCGCCGCGGCGCTTGAAGCCACGCACATCGCGCTTAAGTACCGCACCCCGGTGCTGCTGCTGTCCGACGGCGCGGTCGCCAACGGCTCCGAGCCCTGGCTGATCCCCGACGTCGAGGACCTGCCCGACCTGACCGTGGAGTTCGCGACCGAGCCGAACTCGCCGGACGGGTCGGCGTTCTGGCCGTACCTGCGCGACCCGGAGACGCTCGCGCGCGCGTGGGCGGTCCCGGGCACGCCCGGTCTGCAGCACCGCATCGGCGGGCTGGAGAAGGCCGATGGCACCGGCAACATCTCCTACGAGCCCGACAACCACGACCGCATGGTCCGGTTGCGGCAGGCCAAGATTGACAACATCCCGGTTCCCGACCTAGAGGTTGACGACCCGTCCGGTAAGGCGCGGGTCCTGGTACTGGGCTGGGGCTCGTCCTACGGGCCTATAGGCGCCGCGTGCCGCCGGGTGCGCAAGCTCGGCCATTCGGTCGCGCAGGCCCACCTGCGGAACCTGAACCCGTTCCCGGCCAACCTCGGCGACGTGTTGCGCTCTTACGACAAGGTCGTCGTGCCGGAAATGAACCTGGGTCAGCTGGCGTTGCTCCTCAGGGGCAAGTACCTGGTCGACGTCGTCAGCTACACCAAGGTCGCAGGCCTGCCGTTCAAAGCCGAGGAACTGCAGAACGTGCTCACCGACATCGTGAAGGGGGTCGATGCGGCATGACCACGATCGACTTGGGGCTCCCCGGACTCGCCGGGGTGCCGACCACCGACGAACCGCAGAAGGCCAAGGACTACAAGTCCGACCAGGAAGTCCGCTGGTGCCCGGGCTGCGGCGACTACGTCGTGCTCAACGCCGTGCAGTCGTTCCTGCCGACGCTGGGGTTGCGCCGGGAGAACATCGTCTTCATCTCCGGCATCGGCTGCTCGTCGCGCTTCCCGTACTACATGAACACCTACGGGATGCACTCCATCCACGGCCGCGCCCCGGCCATCGCCACCGGCCTCGCCACCGCCCGCCCGGACCTCTCGGTCTGGGTCGTCACCGGCGACGGCGACGCGCTGTCCATCGGCGGCAACCACCTGATCCACACGCTGCGCCGCAACGTGAACCTGAAGATCCTGCTGTTCAACAACCGGATCTACGGGCTCACCAAGGGCCAGTACTCGCCGACCTCGGAGCCGGGCAAGGTCACCAAGTCCACCCCGATGGGCTCGCTGGACTACCCGTTCAACCCGGTCTCGCTGGCCCTCGGCGCCGAGGCGACCTTCGTCGGCCGCGCGCTGGACTCCGACCGCGTTGGCCTCACCGAGGTCCTCCGCCAGGCGGCCGAACACCGCGGCTCAGCCCTGGTCGAGATCTACCAGAACTGCCCCATCTTCAACGACGGCGCGTTCGACGTGCTCAAGGAAGCAGGCGAAGCCGAGCGCCGCCTCATCCCCCTGGAGCACGGCAAGCCCATCCGCTTCGGCGCCTCGGGCGAGTACGGCGTCGTGCGGGCCGGATTCGGTTCGCTAGAGGTGGCCAAGGTCAGCGAGGTCGGCGAAGACGCCCTCGTAGTCCACGACGCCCACGCCGAGGACCCGTCCTTCGCCTTCGCCCTGTCCCGCCTCTCCACCCAAGACCTGAGCCACACCGTCACCGGCGTGTTCCGCTCAGTCTCCAGGGCCACGTACGACGACCAGGCCCGAGCACAGGTAGACGACGCCAAGGCCTCCAAGGCTGCCGACCTGACCTCGCTCCTGCGCGGCAAGGACACCTGGACCGTGATCGCCTAAGTCCCTATCGCGTGAACAGGCCCCCGCTTCGGCGGGGGCCTGTTTGCTTTGCGGTTCGAGCGTTCGGGTGAAGGGCGAAGAAGGGGCCGCAGTCACTGCGGGTGGTGCGGTATTCATCTCTGCGTGAGCAGAGGGGCGCGGGGATTCCGCGCGGTTTTGGGGGAGCGGAAATGGGCGCAACTACTGGAGTTGGGGTTGCCGCGGGTTCATGGGCCCAAGGTGCCGTTATTGCGCCAAGGCGAACCAGGGACAGCGGTTCTGTTGTTGGTTTCCGGGCGGGTGAAGGTGTTCGGTACGGAACCGGACGGGGGACGGTTGTTGCTGGCGTTGCGCGGTGCCGGGGACTTGCTCGGGGAGTTGGCGGCGCGGTCGGCGGAGCGGCGGACCGCGACTGTGGAGACCATTGACCGGTGCAGTGTTCGGGTGGTGCAGGCGGAGCGGCTCAACAGCTTTCTCGCTGAGCAGGACGGGCAGTCGGCGCTGTTGGAGTACACGATGTCGAAGCTCTCGCAGACAGCGGCCTACCAGGTTGGACTGGTGCACTTCGGACCGGAGCGCAAGATCGCCCGGTTGCTGCTGGAGGTCGCCGCGCTGGCTGACGACAGCAGTGGTGGGGCCGAGCGGGTGCCGTTCTCGCAACAGGAACTGGCCGACTCGCTCGGTATGGCCCGTAGCACCGTCGCGAACCACCTGCAGCGGCTCAAGGACAGCGGCGCGCTGCGGCCGGGGCCGCGGCTGGTGATCTCGGACGTCGCCCGCTTGCGCGGCATCGCCGGACTGTGACCCACGTCGCCGCGGAACTGTCCGCTGCCGGACAGTTCCGTTAGGCCGGTACCGCGAGGCTCGTCGCGAACTGCGACGAGGAGGAAGACGTGGCGTCGAGGCTGCCGCCGTACCGGGCGTTGCTCGGGGTGGACATCAAGGACTTCAGCGGGGTGGCCGGGCGCCACCACGCCGAGATCACCGAGCGGATCGCGGTGGTGTTGGCCACGGCGTTCGAGAAGTGCGGGCTGCGGGCGGTGTGGGACGAGCAGCGCTTCGGCTTCAACACCGGTGACGGGTACCTGGCGGGCTTCGACACCGATGTGCTGCCGCTGCTGCTCACCCCGTTCCTCGCCTCGCTGCAAGGCGAACTGGACTACCGGGAGCAGGTGCGGGCCGATCCGGTGCCGTTGCGGATGCGGGTCAGCGTCAACGTCGGGCCGGTGACCGACACCGGCCGCGGGCTGGTCAGCGAGGGCAGCGGGGTCGCGCGGATCGAGACCCACCGGCTGCTCGACGCGGATCCGGTGCGCGACTTGCTGATCCGCTCCGGCACAGCCACCAGGGTCGCGGCGATCGTGTCCGGCCGCGCCTTCCACGACGCCGTCGCGAGCGGGTACAGCCGTGAACCGGCCGACCTCTACGTCCCGGCCCCGGTGCGGGTCAAGGCTTTCACCGACGTCGCCTACCTCAGGGTGCCGTCCCCGACCGGCGACCTGCTGCACCACGGTTTCCTGCCGCACAGCGAGAGCTCAGCGGACACAAAGGACACACACCGCCCGGGCGATGCCGCCATCCACGCGGGCCGCGACGTCAACCAGGGGAACACGACCTACACGTTCAACGGGCCCGGCAACGTCAACAACGGTTCCGGCGCCCAGATCAACGGATCGGGCGCCACCTACAACGACCACCGCGGATCGCGATGACGTCGAACTACCAGTTCGAAGAGATCGGGAACGTCAACAACGGCCCCGGTCCGCAGTTCAACCTGCACATCACGCAAGCGATGCGGAGGCGGCGAGAACGCCGGTTCATCGCCGCCGAGGAGATCCACCGGCGCGCGCAGCGGTTCGTCGAACCACGCGGCTACCCCTTCGCGGCGTTCAGCCGGTCGAACACGGCCGTGCTGGCCGGATCGGCCGAGGCGGGTACCCGCACCACCGCGCTGATGCTGCTGACCGAGCGCGGAACGAGGCACGTGGACCACCTCCGGGTGCTCGACTACCGGGCCGACGACCGGGAATCAGCCCTCGACACCGCGGAGTTGCGGCCCCAAGACCGGTTGCTGCTCGACCTGTGCGCGGCGGACGACAGCAGCGTCGTGGCACTGCGCTCCGAACTGGAGACCTACCAGGCCGCCGTCGGGCAAGCCAGGCTCGTCGTCCTGGTCCGGCCCAACCAGGTCGACCTGTTGGCCGATTCGCTTGCCGCACTGCACATCCACGTCGAGCGCCCGGACGGGGCACAGGTACTGCGAGCACACCTGGCCGCGGAGGGCATCACCCCGCCCGACCCGCTGCTCGCGACAGATCGGTTGGCGCGCTTCCTGCGGTCCGAGTCGACCGGGGGCATAGCCGCCCTGGCCAGGCTGGTCGTCAAGGCCCGCGACACCAAGCACGGTGACAACCTGGCGGACTGGCTCACCGAGGCGCTCGCGGCCCAGTCCGAGCGCGCCGCGCAAGCCAGGAAGTTGTTCTCCGGCCAACAAGGCGCGGCGGACCGGGCACTGCTCACGGTCGCGGCCTTCCTACCGGGCGCGCCAGTCGAGGCACTGGCAACGGCCGAGGCGGTGTTCCACGAGAAGACCGCGATCCCCGCCGCGCAGCGGCACACCCTCGACGGCGCCCACCTGGCCGAGCGCATGGCCGCGGTGAACCTGCGCGTGGACGGCCACGACCGCGTGGAGTTCGCCGACCTCGCCCTCGACGGCGCCCTGCGCACCCACTTCTGGACCTACTTCCCGACTTTGCGCGACGGTGTCGCGGCTTGGGTCCAGGAGGTGGCCCCGTCGGCGGTCCTGCCCTACTCCGCCAAGGCCGAACTGGTGGACCGCTTCGCCGATGTCCAACTCGCGACCGGCCCCGCTGAACCACTGCGGCACCTGGTCAGGGCCTGGGCCACCGGGGGACATCCGGACCTGGCCGCGCAGGTGTTGGCGATCGGCCTGCGCCACGACGGGCGGTCGAAGGAGTTCCGGCGGTACGTCTACGACTGGTCACGTGAGCGCGAGCTGCCGGAGCCGTTGGCCCGCGTCCTCATCGAGGCGTGCGTCGAGGACATCGCGCCCAACCAGCCGCCGCAGGCGCTCGTGCGACTGCGGCACCTCACCCGGCACAGTCGAACGTCTATTCGGGACACCGCGCTCGACGCGCTCCTGGGCCAGGTGCGGCAGTACGGCTTCCAGCGCTGGCTGCTCTACCACCTGCGCAAGTACAACTTCACCGAGCACGACCACGCGATCCTGGCCAACCTCGATATCCCGGTCCGCCTTGCGCGGGAGCACCAGGCGCGCGACAACCTGCTGGAGCTGTGGCGGCAGATGCTCTCGTCCGGCACCCGTGCAGTTCCACAAGAGGGCCTGTGGACGTGGATCGGACGGGATCCAGACCTCGTGGTGCGCGCTTGCGACGGGAACCCGGACCTGCTGAACCAACTCTTCGTGTTCACCCGGGAACGGGTGCGCCACGCCATCGACCCCGAGGAGCTGCGGGTGGCACACGACCGCGCCGGGGAACTGCTGCGCCACATCGACGCGGCACCGCACGTGACAACGCCGGAAGGACAAGGATGACCAGGGACATGCGAGTAGTCATCGCCGCCGTGGCGGCGGTGATGGTGCCATTCGTGGTCGGCGCGATCTTCAAGTGGGACGGCTGGATCACCGCCGTGGTCATCGCCGTGCTGCTCGGCGCGGTCGCGGTGGTGGCGCCGCAGGTCTCCCCCACGGCCGCCCGGCTGCGCGGCCGCCCACTCGGGGACCGGCGGTTCCCGGAACCGGTCGTCGTGCCCCCACCCGCCCCGGCTCCCCCGCCGCCGGGGGCGCGCACGCTGACCTCGGTGCGGCTGCCGAGCGCGATCGAGGACATCCCGTTCACCCTCACCTGCACCGTGCGCTGGTACCCGCGGGGGCAGGGACACCCGGACCCCGGCGCGCTCGCGGTCCAGTCGGTGATCAGCCGGGCCCGGCAGCTGACCCACCTGCACCACCCGCAGGACAGCGGCGCGGTCCACGCCCTGGCCGCGGAGCTCAGCACCCCCGGCACCGACAGCGGGAACGCGGTGCAGGCCTGGGCGACCGAGGTGAACCTGACCGTCGGTGAGGAGCACGACTCCTACCTGCGGAACCGGCTGCGGCTGGGCAGGCAGCGGCAACTCGCCCAACTGGAGATCGACAACGAGCGGTTCCTCCGCGGCTACCTGACCGAAGAGGTGCTCACCAGCGCCGGGAGCACCGTGGTGTGGTGGCTGGCGAAGGACTCGACCAAGGTCCGGGAGACCGTCGACCTGATCGGCCCACTCGCCCAGCTGTCGGCAGCGGCCAACGACCGGGAGGTCGACCGGGCGTTCCGGGCGCTGGTCCCCGGCAGCACCTGGTCGGACAACGGCCACAGCCTGTTCGTCGTCGACAGCCCCACCACCAACGGGCAAGACGCGCCGGACCTGCTCCCCGACCCGGATGACGACAACCACGCGCTGTTCGGCCGCGACCTGGTGATCTTGCTGGACCGGCACGGCCACAGCGACCTGGCAGCCAAGGCCAGGCAGCGGTACGGGGTGGACGACTGGTCGGCCGCCGGTGCGGAACCCGTGGAACAACCGGGGCCGGAGGACTAGGGCTCGCTGGTTTCCTCGGCGTTCCAGGGGGTGAAGCCCGCGCGTTCGGCGTCGGCGGGGGTGCGGAACCAGACGGTGGCGGTGGTGGTGGGGTAGGCGGGGGATTCGGTGGTGTGGAAGATGCCGTGGTTGCCTTTGACGGTGAAGTCGGTGGAGGGGGCTAGGCCGTCGGGGCCCGCGGGGGCGGCTGGGCCCTCGAACGCGTTGTCGAGGGTGCCGGAGACGCCGGTGTACTCGTCGTCGCGGGTTTGGAGGGGGATGCGGACGGCGGGGGTGGGGAGGACCCAGGGGGGTTGGGGGGTCAGTTTGCGGGCCAGGTAGGCCCAGGTGAGGACCACCCCCGCCAGGAACGACAGCACGCACCACAGAACCGGTCGCCTCACCGGATGCCTCCTCGCGCCGCCGTCTGACCGTCACCGGGGTTCAACAGTGTCCGTAACCAGAGATCCCTTGTATCACTCTGGGTGGACAGCTGCCACCTAGGCGCGGCCGGACGGTGCGGGTACCCGGCACCATCGAGTGACGCCTGGTCAGGCGAGCGGGCGGAAACCAACCCGCTCGGCGTCGGCGACCGAGCGGAACCAGACCTCGGCGACCGTGCGGTCGAACTTGGCCGACTCCGGGGCGCAGTAGCGCAGCGCGGTGACGCTGGCCTTGATCGTGTACTCGCTCGACGGGGACCGGCCGCCGGGCAGCGGCATGGCCGAGCCGGGGCCGAACGGGCCGGGGGGCACGAACGGGTCGATCCCGGTCGGGGCCTGCTGCAGCGTGCGGGCGCCGCGCAGCCGGTTCGGCGGGGGCGGCGGCGCGGGCTTGGCCGCTTCCGACAGGTCCGCGGGCAGGATCGGCTCGAACAGGGAGCGCTCGCGGTCCGGCGTGGTCTGCAGCACCGGGGCGGGCTCCGGGACCACCGGGGCCGGAACCGGGGCGGTGGCGGTCTGCACGCCGAAGGGGATTCGGTTCTGCGGCTTCGACGGGATCCGCTTCGGCAACAAGCTCGAGTTCCTTTCCGGCGGCGCCTGCCCGTAAGCCGGGGTGGGCTCTATCGGCTGCTGGAACCCCGGCTGTTCGGTCACCGCCGTCCGCGAAGGCTCGAGATCGGCGTACCCGACGGCGTTCTCCACGGCCGCGTGGGCGGGCTGGCGTTGTGGCTCGACATCTGGCTCGACGACGACCGGGTCGACCTCGACCGGCTCGTCGCGCACCACCGGGACGAACTGGGTGGCGTCTACCTGCAGCAGTGCTGGTTCCTCGACCGGCCGCTCGTCGGCGTAGCGCTCCTCGGCGCGGACGGGGTCCTGGTAGCGGTCCTCGGGGTCGGCGAGGTCGCCGCGGGCGGCGTGGTCGCCGTAGCGGGCGACCTGCTCGGGGTCGAGGTACCCGGTGCGGTCGTAGTCCGGCTCGCCGTCGAGGTCGTCGACCAGCGCGGCGTCGTCGTCGGCCCGGGCGCTCGCGCGGGCCGGGACCTCGTCGGCGTACTCGGCGGGGTCGGTGTACTCGGTGCGCTCGTCCGCGTGGTCGGCGCGCTCGGCGTCCGCGTAGCCGACCCGATCGGCGTCGGCGTAGTCAGCTCGGTCGGCGTCGGCGTACTCGGCGCGGTCGGCGTCCGCGTGCGGCAGGTCCGCGTCGCCGTCGACCTTGCCCTCGGCGTCGATGCGGCGGATCAGCTCGGCCGGGATCGGCGTGGTGTGCTGGGTGAAGATCGTGCCGGTGTCGTCGGCGCGCTCGTACTCGTCGGCGCGTTCGTCGTCGCTGTAGTCGCCCTGGTAGCCGGGCTCCCCGGACTCCCCCGCCTCGTCCCGGTACTCGGCGGGGCGCCCGGCGGTGTCCTCGGTCTCGTCGAGGTCGTCGATCAGGCGGTCACCGGCGGCGCGGTCGCGGTCGCCGAACCAGTCGCGGTCGGGGTCGGCCTCGGCGCCCTCGCGCTGCTCGTCGCGGTAGTCCTCGCCGGGCTCGACGGCGGGCGGGATGTACTGGGTCAGCTCCGCGGCGGACACGGGCTCCGGCTCGCGCTCCCAGTCCGGCGCGCCCACCTCGTCCCGCCGGTCCAGCTCGCCGTGCTCGTCGGGGTGCTCGACCCGGTCGTCGTCCGCCCCGGCGCGCAGGTCGTCATCGCGGCGGTCGTGCTCATCGCGGTCGTCGTGATCGCTGTGGTCAGCACGGTCGTCACGGTCATCGCGACGGTCGTGGTCACCGTGGTCAAGTTGGTCACCGTGCTCAAGCAGGTCAGCCCGGTCGCCGTGCTCGTCGTGCTCACCGTGCTCGTGCCGGTCGTCGTGATCGTGCCGGTCGTCGTGATCGTGGCGCTGGTCGGGCGCGGGCAGCGCGCGCAGACCGTCCTCGTCATCGTCGGACAGGGTGAGCAGGCCGCGGCGGATCGACTCCTCGCCCGGCTTGGTGGGCCGCTGCTGCGCGTAGCCGCGGTCCTCGGCGAAACCGGGTACCAGCGCGGAGGCCGTGTAGCCGCTGTCCTCGGCGGCGAGCCGGGACTCGCGCTTGCGCACCGCGGCGAGCCGGTCCTGCAGCTCGGTGGCGCGCTTGCGGGCGGGCAGGGCGAGCAGGAGCCAGCACAGTGCCGCACCGACCAGGAAACCGGCGAGGCTGTAGACCCACACCTGCCCGAAGAACGGCATCGCCGAAGTCTCCCTCCCGGTCGCGTCACGGTCGACGCGGCAAACGGTTGCTCAAGCCTAGGGGAGGTTACTGCGACGCGTCGGACCACCGGCGGCATGCCGCGCAATTAGCCGCTACGTCACAGTTCGGTACCCAGAACTATGCCTCATCGGGTTCGGGCGACTACATAACGTGTCAGTAGCTCGAGCGCGTCGCGGGCCGCGCACCCGGGTAGCGCAGTGAGTTCGGCGTAAGCGCGGTCGGCGTAGGACTCCAGCGTCTGCCGGGCGCGGTCTAGACCAGCCGAGCGGCGCAGCAGGCCCAGCGCCTCGTCGACCTCCGCGTCGTCGGTGATCGGCCCGGCCAGCAGCTGGGTCAGCCTCGGCTCGGTGCCGTCGGCCAGCGCGTAGAGCATCGGCAGCGTGCGCACGCCCTCGCGCAGGTCGGTCCCGGGCGTCTTGCCGGACTCGGTGGCGGGCGAGGCGATGTCGATGACGTCGTCGGAGATCTGGAACGCGGCGCCGATGATGTCGCCGAAGCGGCACAGCGCGTGCACCTCGGCAGGCGAGGCACCGGAGAACATGGCGCCGTAGCGGCCGGAGGTGGCGATCAGCGAGCCGGTCTTCTGCGCGATCACCGACAGGTAGTGCTCGATCGGGTCCGCGTCGCCGGGGCCGACGGTCTCGCGCAGCTGCCCGGTGACCAGCTCGCGCATGGTCTCGGCGATCACCCTGGTCGCGTCGGAACCCAGGTCGGCGACCAGCATCGAGGCGTGCGCGAACAGGAAGTCGCCGGTCAGGATGGCCACCGAGTTGTTCCACCGGGCGTTGGCGCTCGCGTCGCCGCGGCGCATGGTGGCCTCGTCCATCACGTCGTCGTGGTACAGCGTGGCCAGGTGCACCAACTCGACCGCGGCCGCTGCGGCGATCACGCTGTCCGTGCCGCCCGCGTTGAACTGCGCCGACAGCAGCGTGAACAGCGGCCGGAACCGCTTGCCGCCCGCCTTCACCAGGTGCAGCGCCGCCTCGTCGACGAACTCGAAGTCGCTGTGCACGACCTGGCGCAGCAGCGACTCGACCTTGGCCAGCCCGTCGGTCACGGCACCGACGAGCACCGGGTCGGCGGCGTCGAGCCCCAGGAACGCGGGGATGCCGGAGTTCTCGGTGGTGGTCACGGCGGCGGCACTCCTGATCAGCTGTGGCTGTGGAATGCCGAGCCTACTTGGCGTTCAGGTCCAACCCCCGTGGATGTCTTGAAGGCCACCCCCGCGTGGGCGGGGATGGCCTCCAAGGGACACAAGTGATCTTGGGTTACCGGATGGCGAACACACCGCTGGAAGCCCAGTCCAGCGCGAACGCGGGCGCGACGCCCAGCAGCAGCGTCACGATCACGCCGAGGGTGATCGCGGCCGTGGTGAACGCCCCCGGCACGGTGACCGTGGGACCGTCCGCGGCGGGCTCGCTGAAGTACATCAGCACGATCACCCGCAGGTAGAAGAACGCCGCGACCGCCGAGGCGATCAGCGCGACCACGACCAGCGGCGCCATGCCGTCGGCGAGCGCGGCCTCGAACACCACGAACTTGCCGACGAACCCGCTGGTGAGCGGGATCCCCGCGAGCGCGAGCAGCAGGAAGGTGAACACCCCGGCCAGCAGCGGCGAGCGCTTGGCCAGCCCGGCCCACTGCGACAGGTGCGTCGCCTCACCGGAGGAGTCGCGGACCAGGCTGATCACGCCGAAGGTGGCGATCGTGGTGAAGCCGTAGGTCAGCAGGTAGAACAGGGTGCCGGACAGGCCCTTCTCGGTCAGCGCGATGGAGCCGATGAGCAGGAAGCCCGCGTGCGCGACCGAGGAGTAGGCGATCATCCGCTTGACGTCGGTCTGCGTCAGCCCGAGCACGGCGCCGATGACCATGGAGACGATCGCGACGCCCCAGAGCACCCCGCGCCACTCCCACTGGGTCGACTCCAGCGCGACCTGCAGCACGCGCAGGATCCCGCCGAACGCGGCGACCTTGGTGCAGGCGGCCATGAACGCGGTGACCGGGGTCGGCGCGCCCTGGTAGACGTCCGGGGTCCAGGTGTGGAACGGACCGACGGCCGCCTTGAACAGCAGGCCGACCACCAGCAGGCCCATGCCCGCGAACAGCAGCGTGTCGGAGCGGTCGCTACCGGCGGCGGCCTCGGCGATGTCGGCGAGGCGCACCGAACCCGCGTAGCCGTAGAGCAGCGCCACGCCGTAGAGGAAGAACGCCGAGGCGAACGCGCCGAGCAGGAAGTACTTGACCGCGGCCTCCTGCGAGAGCAGGCGGCGACGGCGGGCGAGGCCGCACATCAGGTACAGCGGCAGCGACAGCACTTCCAGCGCCACGAACATGGTCAGCAGGTCGTTGGCCGCGCAGAAGACCATCATGCCGCCGAGCGCGAACAGCGTCAGCGGGAAGACCTCGGTCTGCATCCCGGTCGAGGCGACCTGCGCGCGGTCCTGGATGGTGCCCGGCCGGATCGCCGCGCTGGCCACGAACGCGCCGCCCGGCTCGACCGAGCGGTCGGCGATCAGCAGCACCGCGCCGAGGGAGAGCGCCAGCAGCGTCCCCCACAGGAACAGCGCGGGCCGGTCGACGGCCAGCGTGCCGAACATCGCGGTCTCCCCCGCGGCTGGCGCGTCGGAGACGTAGGTGACCAGCTTGACCCCGGCGGCCGCGATGGTCAGCAGCGCCAGGGTGACCTGGGCGGGCCAGCGCAGGTGCTTGGGCAGCAGCGCCTCGAACAGCACGCTGAGGCACGCCGCGCCGAGCACGATCAGGATCGGCCAGATCGCCGACACCGGGGGCGCCTCGACCTTGGGCGGCGCTGGCTGCTCCTGTGCGAGCAGGAGCACGGAAGACATCAGCGACACTGCGACTGCCTCTCTCCGGACTGGGCCGACGGCGCCGACTGGACCGGGTCGACCAGGGCCGCCTGGCACATCGTGGCGTCAACGGTCGGGGTCACGACGTCGAGCACGGGCTTCGGGTAGAGCCCGAGGCCGACGATCAGCAGGACAAGCGGTGCCAGCACCAGCTTCTCCCGCCCGTTGAGGTCGGCGATCGCCCGCTTGGCGCCGATCTCGGGGTCGATCATGGTTCCCGGACCGCCAGCGGCCCCGACCAGCGCGTCACCGCGCAGCGGGCCCTGCATGATCCGCTGGTAGAGCCACAGCACGTAGAGCGCGGCGAGCACCATGCCGACGGTGGCGATGATCGTGTACACCGGGGCGTTGGGGAACGAGCCGATCAGCACCAGGAACTCGCTGATGAAGGAGTTCGTGCCGGGCAACGACATCGAGCTCAGGCCCGCGATCAGCAGCATGGCCGCCAGGACCGGGGTCAGCTTGGCCATGCCGCCGTAGTCGGCGACCCGGGTGGAACCGCCGCGGGCGATCACCATGCCCACCACCAGGATCAGCATCCCGGTGGCGATGCTGTGGTTGACCATGTAGGTCACCGAGCCGACCATCGACTGCGAGCTGAACGCGAAGATGCCCAGCGCGATGAAGCCGAAGTGGGCGATCGAGACGTAGGCCAGGAACCGCTTCATGTCCCGCTGGCCGGTGGCCAGCATGGACCCGTAGATCACGCCGACCACCGCCAGCACCAGCACCAGCGGCGCGAGTTCCTTGCTGGCCAACGGGAACATCGGCAGCAGGTAGCGCAGGAAGCCGAAGGTGCCGACCTTGTCCAGGATGCCGACCAGCAGCACCGCGACGCCGATCGGCGCCTCCGCGGTGGCGTCCGGCAACCAGGTGTGCAGCGGCACCAGCGGCGCCTTGACCGCGAAGGCGACGAAGAAGCCAAGGAACAGCCAGATCTGGGTCTCCAGCGGCGCCTTGCTCACCACCGAGGTCAGCTCGGACCAGTCGAAGGTGTTCTTGCCCAGTTCCTCGCCAGCCAGCACGTAGCAGCCGATGACCGAGGCCAGCATGATCAGGCCGCCGAGGAACGAGTACAGGAAGAACTTGACCGCCGCGTACTGCCTGCGCGCCCCGCCGTAGGAGCCGATCAGGAAGTACATCGGGATCAGCATGATCTCGAACAGCACGTAGAACAGGAACACGTCGGTCGCGGCGAACACGCCGACGGTCAGCGCCTGCTCCAGCAGGATCAGCGCGAAGAAGCCGCCCTTGGTGCGGCCCTCGGGCACCTTGTCCGCCCAGCCCGCGCCGATCACCAGCGGCACCAGCAGCCCGATGACCGCGATCATCACCAGCGCGATGCCGTCGACGGCGAAGGAGATGTGCACGCCGAAGGACGGGATCCAGTCCAGCGAGAAGCCCTGCTGGAGCCGGGCACCGCCGGGCTCGAACTGGATCCAGGCGACGACGCCCAGGACGAACTCGACGAGGGAGAACGCCAGCGCCGCCAGCTTGGCGACGTGGTCGTTGCCGCGCAGCGCGACCACGACGGCGGCACCGACCAGCGGCAGCAGCAACAGCGCCGCCAGCAGCCAGTTCCCGGTCGAGGATGGGGTGATCATGCGAACCTCACCATCAGCAGTGCGGCGATCACCAGGATCGACCCGCCGAGCATGGACAGCGCGTACGAGCGGACGAACCCGGTCTGCAGCCTGCGCAGGCGGCCGGAGCTGCCGCCGAGACCGGCCGCGATGCCGTTGACCACGCCGTCGACGCCGCGGTTGTCCACGAACACCAGGAACCTGGTGAGCCAGACGCCGGGGCGGGCGAACAGCGCCTCGTTGAGGTGGTTGCCGTAGAGGTCGGCCCGCGCGGCGCGCACCGGCCAGGACACCCGCTGCGGCCGGGTGACCGGCTGCTCGCGGCGACCGAACACGGCGAACGCGATGGCCGCGCCGATCGCGGAGATGCCCACGGTCAGGATCGAGACCGCGGTGTGCGACAGCGGACCGTGCACCTCGGCGAGCTCACCGACCGAGGGCTCCAGCCAGCCGGGCAGCATCCCGGACAGGATCGCGCCAGCGGCGACCGAGCCGATCGACAGGATGATCATCGGGATGGTCATCGTCGGGCCGGACTCGTGCGGGTGGTAGGCCCGGCCGTCCTCGGACTTGAGCTTCTCCCAGCGCGGCTTGCCCAGGAACACCAGGATCAGCAGGCGGGTCATGTAGAACGCGGTCAGCCCGGCGCCGAAGAGCGCGATACCGCCGAAGACCCAGCCGCGACCGCCACCGGCGCTGAACGCGGCGCTGATGATGGCGTCCTTGGAGAAGTAGCCGGACAGGAACGGGAAGCCGATCAGCGCCAGGTAGCCCAGCGTCCAGGTGATGAAGGTGATCGGCATCTTCTTGGCGAGCCCGCCGAGGCGGCGGATGTCGCCCTCGTCGTTCATGCCGTGCATGACCGAGCCCGCGCCGAGGAACAGCCCGGCCTTGAAGAAGCCGTGCGTGAGCAGGTGCAGGATGCCCAGCGCGTACCCGGCCGGGCCGAGGCCGACCGCCAGGATCATGTACCCGATCTGGCTGACCGTGGAGTAGGCCAGGACCTTCTTGAAGTCGTCGTAGGCGCAGCCGATCACGCACCCGATCAGCAGCGTGATGGCGCCGATGATCATCACGACGAACCGCGCGTCCTCGGCCTGCGCCAGCGAGTACAGCGGGCTGGAGCGGGCGATCAGGTACACGCCCGCGGTCACCATCGTCGCCGCGTGGATCAGCGCGGACACCGGGGTCGGGCCCGCCATCGCGTCCGGGAGCCAGGCCTGCAACGGGAACTGGCCGGACTTACCGCAAGCACCGAGCAGCAGCAGGATGCCGATGGCGACCACCACGCCGGTGGACTGGTTGCCGATCTCGGCGAACACCACGTCGTAGGACGTGCTGCCCATGTGCTTGAACATCAGGAAGATGGCCAGCGCCAGGCCGACGTCGCCGACCCGGTTCATCAGGAACGCCTTCTTCGCCGCCGTCGCCGCGAAGTCCTTGCCCTGGTACCAGCCGATCAGCAGGTAGGAGGCGAGACCGACGCCCTCCCACCCGAAGTAGAGGGTCACGAAGCTGTTGCCCAGGACCAGCAGCAGCATCGCGGAGACGAACAGGTTCAGGTAGGCGAAGAACCGCCGCCGGTCCCGGTCGTCGGACATGTAGCCGATCGAGTAGATGTGGATCAGCGACCCGACACCGGTGATCAGCAGGACGAAGGTCAGCGACAGCGGGTCCAGCCGCAGTCCGAGGTCGACGCTGAGGCTGTTGACCGAGATCCAGTCGAACAGGTGCAGGTCGCGGGTGCGGTCGTCGGCACCGAGTGCGGTGGTGTCGAAGAACAGCACTAGGCCGTAGACGAACGCGCCGATGACCGTGGCGCTGCCAAGCAGGTGGCCCCACTTGTCGGTGCGCCTACCGCCGATCAGCAGCACGGCGGCACCGGCGGCGGGCAGCACGAGCAGCAGCCAGGCCAGGTTGGCGACCCCGGTTGCCTGCTGTGCCCCGTCCGCGAGCGTGCCCGCGAGGTTGATGGTTCCCGTCACCGGAGGTTCCCCTTAGTACTTCAGCAGGTTGGAGTCGTCGACCGACGCGGTCCGGCGGGTCCGGAAGATCGACATGATGATGGCCAGACCGACCACGACCTCGGCAGCGGCGACCACCATGACGAAGAACGCCATGATCTGGCCGTCGAGGCTGCCGTTGATCCGGGAGAACGTCACCAGCGACAGGTTCACCGCGTTGAGCATCAACTCGATGCACATGAACACCACGATCGCGTTGCGGCGCACCAGCACGCCGACGGCGCCGATGGTGAACAGCAGCGCGGACAGCAGCAGGTAGTACGTCGGGGTCACGACTCCTCCTTGCCTGGGGCGAGCGCGCGGGCGTCGGGGCCCGGCAGGGCACCCGCGACCGCCTTGCGCTCCTCGTCGAGCTTCTCCGACGCGGTGGCGTCGATGAGCCGGGACAGCGACTCCTCGGCGACGGAGCCGTCGGGCAGCAGCGCCGGGGTGGCCACCGAGTTGGAGGTGGCGAACACACCGGGGCCGGGCAGCGGCGACGGGCGGTCGTGCTCACCGCGGAAGCGGGCCTCGACCAGTTCCTTCTGCGTCTTGCGGCCGCGCACGTGCCGGTCGACGTAGCCGAGCACCATCGCGCCGACGGCCGCGGTGATGAGCAGCGCCGAGGTCAGCTCGAACGGGAAGACGTAGTCGGTGAACAGCTTCAGGCCGATGTTGGCGACGTTGCCCCGACCACCGTTGGCCTCCGTGCCCGCCAGACCCAGCGGCCGGACCTCGGTGAGCGCGCGGGCGACCGCAGCCACGATGAGCACCGCGAGGCCGACGCCGAGGACGGTCGCCCAGAGCCGCTGGCCGCGCAGGACCTCGACCACCGAGTCCGAGGAGTCCCTGCCGACCAGCATCAGCACGAACAGGAACAGCATCATGATCGCGCCGGTGTAGACGATGATCTGCACGAAGCCCAGGAACGGGCCCTGCTGGACCATGTACATCACGCCGAGGCTGAGCATGGTCATCACCAGGAACAGCGCCGAGTGCACGGCGTTGCGGGCGAAGATCATGCCGAGGCCACCGGCCAGCGCGAGCGGGCCGAGCACCCAGAACGAGATCGCCTCGCCGGTGCTGACGTGCGTGGCGGCCTCCTGGGCCAGCAGGAGCGCGCTCACTTGGCCGCCTCCGCGTTGCGGGCCAACTGCGGGCCGTTGACGTAGTAGTCCTGCTCGTTGTCGCCCAGGCGCATCGGGTGCGGCGGCTGCTCCATGCCGGGCAGCAGCGGCGCGAGCAGCTGCTCCTTGGTGTAGATCAACCGCTGCCGGTCGTCGTCGGCGAGCTCGAAGTCGTTGAGCATGGTCAGCGACCGGGTCGGGCAGGCCTCGATGCACAGGCCGCAGCCGATGCAGCGCAGGTAGTTGATCTGGTAGTCGGCGCCGTAGCGCTCACCGGGGGAGTAGCGGTCCTCGTCGGTGTTGTCGCCGCCCTCGACGAAGATCGCGTCGGCCGGGCAGGCCCAGGCGCACAGCTCGCAGCCGACGCACTTCTCCAGCCCGTCCGGGTGCCGGTTGAGCTGGTGGCGGCCGTGGTAGCGCGGCGCGGTGCCGGGGAAGTTCTCCGGGTACTCCTCGGTGACGACCTTCTTGAACATCGTCGAGAAGGTGACCCCGAAGCCCTTCAGGGGGTCGAAGATGCTCACTGCTCAGTCTCCTTCTGCGCGTCCGCGCCGCCCGCGGTACCGACACCCGCGCTCACCGCGGCCTTCTCGCGCCTGCGGCGGACCTTCGGCTTGAGGTCGGCCTTGTTCGGGACCTTGAGGTCCAGCGGCGGCACCGGGTACCCGCCGCCGGTGACCGGGACGCCCTGGCCCTCGGTGCGCGGTGCCCGTTCCGGCAGCAGGAAGACCACGCCGATGAGCACCACGAGCGCGATGCCGCCGGTGACCAGGATGGTGGTCGGCGAGATGTCGTTCTGGTTGCGGAACGCCCGCAGCGCCACGACCAGCACGATCCAGACCAGGTTCGCCGGGACCAGGATCTTCCAGCCGAGCCGCATGAACTGGTCGTAGCGCAGCCGGGGCAGCGTGCCGCGCAGCCAGATGAAGACGAACAGGAAGATCCACGTCTTGCCGAAGAACCACAGCAGCGGCCACCAGCCGGTGTTGAAGTAGTTCGCGTCGATCAGCGAGATCGGCCACGGCGCCATGTACCCGCCGAAGAACAGCGTGGTGCAGAACGCGGAGACGATCACCATGTTGACGTACTCGGCGAGGAAGAACAGCGCGAACTTCATCGAGCTGTACTCGGTGTGGAAACCGCCGACCAGCTCGGACTCGGCCTCGGGCAGGTCGAACGGGGCCCGGTTGGTCTCGCCGATCATCGACACGAAGTAGATCAGGAAGCTGGGGATCAGCAGGTAGAAGTACCAACCGCTGGCTTGCTTGTCCACGATGTCGCCTGTGGACAACGAGCCGGAGTAGAGGATGACGGCCACGATGGACAGGCCCATCGCGATCTCGTAGGAGATCACCTGGGCCGCCGAGCGCAGACCGCCGAGCAGCGGGTACGGCGAGCCGGAGGACCAGCCCGCGAGCACGATGCCGTAGACGCCCATCGAGGAGCAGGCCAGCACCACCAGCACGCCGACCGGCAGGTCGACCAGCTGCAGCACGGTGCGCTCGCCGAAGATCGAGACCTCCGGGCCGAACGGGATCACCGAGAACGCCAGGAACGCCGGGATGGTGGACATGATCGGGGCCAGGAAGTAGACCTTCCGGTCCGCGGTGTCCGGGATGATCTGCTCCTTGAACGGGAGCTTGATCGCGTCCGCGATGGACTGGAACCAGCCGTTGGGCCCGACCCGGTTGGGCCCGGGCCGGTGCTGCATCCTGGCCACGATCTTGCGCTCGAGGATGATCATCGCCATGGTCGCGAGCGCGCCGAGCAGCAGCAGCGCGACGGCTTTGATCAGGATCAGCCAGATCGGGTCGTCGGCCAGGAGTTGGGCCCTGGTCATGAATTGCCTCCAGTCACCGTCACCACGGCACCGTGTCCGGCCCCGAGGGTCCTGCGCACGGTCGAGCCCGCTGAGTTGCCGGGCAGCCAGACCACGCCGTCGGGCAGGTCGGCGATCTGGACCGGCACGGTCACCGAGCCGCGGTCGGTGGCGACCGTCGCGGTACCGGCGACGCCGAGCTCGGTCGCCGTCTTGAGCGAGAGCCGGGCGTAGACCTGGCGCGCGGTGCCAGCCAGGTTCGGCTCACCGTCCTGCCCGGACCCGAGGTCGAGCAGCTGCCGCCAGCTCGCCAGCACGGCCTGCCCGGCACCGGCGCTGACCGGGGCGGGCGCCACGTCCGGCGCGGTGGCGGTGGGGGCGACGGAGCCGAGCCGGGCCAGGTCGGCCGCGCTGGCGGCCGGGGTCTGGGTGAACAGGTCGACGTCCATCTCCACGGCCAGCGAGTCGAGCACCCGGCTGTCGGGCAGCGCGCCGGTGCCCTCCAGGGTGCTGCCGAACTCGCGGCGGCGGCCCTCCCAGTTGAGGTAGCTGCCGGACTTCTCGACCGCGGGGGCGATCGGCAGCACCACGTCGGCGAGCGCGGTCGCCGCGCTGTGCCGCAGTTCCAGGCTCACCACGAACCCGGCCTCGGCGATCGCGCGCAGCGCCAACTCCGGGTCGGCCAGGTCGTACGGGTCGACCCCGCCGATGACCAGGCCGTCGAGCTTGTGGTTGTCGGCGGCGGCGAGGATCGCGTCGGTGTCGCGACCGGGGGCCGCGGGCAGCGCGCCCTCGGCGAGACCCCAGGTCTGCTCGACCGCGGCGCGCGCGGCGGCGTCGGCGACCAGGCGGCCACCGGGCAGCAGGGTCGGGACGGCACCGGCGTCGAGCGCACCGCGCTCACCGGCCCGGCGCGGGATCCAGGCGACCTTGGCACCGGTCGACCCGGCCAGCCGCAGCACCGCGCTGAGCAGACCGGGGACCTGCGCGGCGCGCTCGCCGACCAGGATCACCGACCCCGCGGCACCCAGGGCCTCGGTGACGTCCGGGGCGTGCGCGGCGAGGCTGTCGAGCGCGGCGGGCTCGCTGCCGGGAACACAGGCGAGCAGCGTGCCGCTGGTCTTGGTGACGCTGGGCGTCGTCCACTGGCCGAGGTGGAAGACCTTCGTCCGGTTCTTGCGGGCCGCCTTGCGCAGCCGCAGGAACACGATCGGGGCCTCCTCCTCCGGGTCGAGGGCCACCAGCAGCGCGGCGGGGGCCTGCTCGATGCCGGTGAAGGTCACCCCGGTCGCGGGGGTGGTGCCGACCACGGTGGACGCCAGGAAGTCCAGCTCCTCGGCCGAGTGCGGCCGAGCCCGGAAGTCGATGTCGTTGGTGCGCAACGCGATCCGGGCGAACTTGGCGTAGGCGTAGGCGTCCTCGACGGTCAGCCGACCGCCCGCGAGCACCCCGACGCCCTTGCCCTCGCGCGCCTTGAGCAGACCGGCGGCGGCCAGCTGCAGCGCCTCGGTCCAGCTGGACTCGACGAGCTCACCGGTGCCCGCGTCGCGCACCAGCGGCCGGGTGATCCGGTCGCCCAGGGTGGCGTAGCGGAAGGCGAACCGGCCGCGGTCGCAGATCCACTCCTCGTTGACCTCGGGGTCGTCGCCCGCGAGCTTGCGCATGACCTTGCCGCGCCGCCAGTCGGTGCGCTCCGCGCAGCCCGACGAGCAGTGCTCGCAGATGCTCGGGGTGGACACCAGGTCGAACGGGCGGGAGCGGAACCGGTACGCCGCGCTGGTGAGCGCGCCGACCGGGCAGATCTGGATCGTGTTGCCGGAGAAGTAGCTCTGGAAGGGCTTCTCCTCGGCGATGCCGATCTGCTGCTGGGCGCCGCGCTCGAGCAGCTCGATGAACGGGTCACCGGCGATCTGCGCGGAGAACCGGGTGCAGCGCTGGCAGAGCACGCAGCGCTCCCGGTCCAGCAGGACCTGGGTGGACACCGGGATCGGCTTGGCGAAGGTGCGCTTGGTCTCGACGAAGCGGGACTCGGTGCGCCCGTGCGCCATGGCCTGGTTCTGCAGCGGGCACTCGCCGCCCTTGTCGCAGATCGGGCAGTCCAGCGGGTGGTTGATGAGCAGCAGCTCCATCACACCCTGCTGCGCCTTGTCGGCGACCGGCGAGGTCAGCTGGGTCTTGACCACCATGCCGTCGGCGACGGTGATGGTGCAGGAGGCCTGCGGCTTGGGCATCGGCCGCCCACCCATCTCCACCTCGACCAGGCACTGGCGACAGGCGCCAGCCGGTTCGAGCAGGGGGTGGTCGCAGAACCGCGGGATCTGGATGCCGAGCCGTTCCGCGGTGCGGATGACCAGCTCGCCCTTGGGGGCGTCCACCTCGTGGCCGTCGACGACCAGGCGCACGTGCCCCTCGGGCACCGGCCTGGTCGTGGTGGGGTTCTCGGGCGCGATGGTCATGACTGCGCTCCTGCGTAAGCCGGGGAGTTCTGCGCGGCGCGGTTCTGGTCGCACAGCGCCAGGAACTCGTCGCGGAAGTACTTGATGCCGCTGGTGATCGGGCTGACCGCGCCGTCACCGAGCGCGCAGAACGACCGACCGAGGATGTTGTCGCAGATGTCGAGCAGGGTGTCGATGTCGGACTCGGTGCCCTTGCCGTCCACCATCCGCTCCAGGATCCCGGTGAGCCAGTAGGTCCCCTCGCGGCACGGGGTGCACTTGCCGCAGGACTCGTGCTCGTAGAACTGGGTCCACTTCATCACGGCCCACGGCACGGACACGGTCTCGTTGAAGACCATCACCGCGGTGGTGCCCAGCATGGAGCCCGCCGCCGCCGCGCCCTCGAAGTCCAGTGGGACGTCGAGGTGCTCGGCGGTGAACATCGGGGTGGACGAACCGCCCGGGGTCCAGAACTTGAGCGGGACGCCGTCCTTCATGCCACCGGCCAGCTCCAGCAGCTCGCGCAGCGTGGTGCCCAGCGGCGCCTCGAACTGGCCGGGGTTGGTGACGTGGCCGGAGATCGAGTAGATCTTCGGGCCGGGCGACTTCTCGGTGCCCATGGTGCGGAACCAGTCGGAGCCGCCGTTGACGATGAACGGCACGCTGGCGATGGTCTCGACGTTGTTCACCGTGGTCGGCGCGGCGTAGAGGCCCGCGGCGGCGGGGAACGGCGGCTTGAGCCGCGGCTGGCCGCGACGGCCCTCCAGCGAGTCGAGCAGCGCGGTTTCCTCACCGCAGATGTAAGCGCCCGCTCCGGCGTGGACGGTGATCTCCAGGTCGAACCCGGAGCCCAGGATGTCCTTGCCGAGGTAGCCCGCCTCGTGCGCCTCGCGCACGGCGGCGTTGAGCCTGCGGATGCAGTGCAGTGCCTCGCCGCGCACGTAGATGAAGCAGTGGTGCGAGCGCATCGCGTACGAGGCGATGACGCAGCCCTCGATGAGCGAGTGCGGGTCCGCCATCATCAGCGGGATGTCCTTGCAGGTACCCGGCTCGCCCTCGTCGGCGTTGATCACCAGGTAGTGCGGCTTGTCCTCGTTGGGGGGCATGAAGGACCACTTGATGCCCGCCGGGAAGCCCGCGCCGCCACGGCCGCGCAGACCGGATGCCTTCACCAGCTCGACGAGCTGCTCGGGGGTGCCCGCGAGCGCCTTGCGCAGCGCGGTGTAGCCCTCGAGCTGCTCGTAGGTCTTGATCGACCACGAGGTCGGGGACAGCCAGCGCTTGGTCAGCACCGGGGTCACCGGGGCGGGCTTGTTCACCGAGGTAGTCACTTCTTCTCCACCTCCGGGAGCGGCGGGTTCGGCATGGCCGGTGCGGTCCAGCCGCGGTCCTCGGCCAGCTTGGCGCCGCGCAGGGTCTCCACCGCGGCCGACGGACCGTCCACAGTGGCCCGGTAGCCCGGCTCGTCCTCCGGCCAGAACCCGGCCAGCTCCAGCTCCGCGGTGCGGAAGTCGCGCAGCGGGGCGCCCCGGGTCGGCGCGGGCTTCTCGCCGTTGCGCAGCGCGTCGACCAGCGCGACCGCCTTCTCCGGGGTCTGGTTGTCGTAGAACTCGTAGTTGACCTGGATGACCGGACCGAGGTCGCAGGCCGCCAGGCACTCGGCGTGCTCCAGCGTGATCGAGCCGGGCGCGCCGGGCTCCCCCGCGGTCTCGTTGTGGCCCAAGCGCTTGCCGTCCGCGCCGAGGTGCTCGCCGAGCTTCTTGTAGATCTCGTCGCCGCCCAGCACCGCGCACAGGGTGTTGGTGCAGACGCTGACCAGGTGCTCGCCGCAGGTCTTGCGCTTGTACATCGTGTAGAAGGTCGCGACCGCGCTGACCTCGGCGGCGGTCAGGTTCAGCTGCAGGGCGCAGAACTGGATGCCCGCCTGGCTGACCCTGCCCTCGACCGACTGCACCAGGTGCAGCATCGGCAGCAGCGCCGAGCGCGACTGCGGGTAGCGGGCGATGATCGCCTGCGCCCGCTCGACGGTCTTGGCGTCGAAGGCGCTCAAGTCCTCGGCGATGTCGGTGACCAGGTGCTCGGCCGCGACCGGGGACACGGCCAGCACGTCGGTGTCGCCCACCGACGCCTGGTGCGTCCGGCCCGCGCCGACGCTGGAGCCACCGTATGTGGAACCGGTGCTGCTCAACGGTCACACCCTCCCATCACGGGGTCGATCGAGGCGACGGCCGCGATCACGTCGGCGACCTGGCCGCCCTCGGACATCGCGGGCATCGACTGCAGGTTCACGAAGCTTGGGTCGCGCACGTGCACGCGCAGCGGCCGGGTGCCGCCGTCGGAGACCAGGTGGTAGCCGAGCTCGCCGCGCGGGGACTCCACCGGCACGTACACCTGGCCAGCCGGGACGTGGAAGCCCTCGGTGACCAGCTTGAAGTGGTGGATCAGCGACTCCATCGACTGACCCATGATCTTGCGGACGTGCTCGAGGGAGTTGCCCATGCCGTCCGGGCCGATGGTCAGCTTGGCGGGCCAGGCGACCTTCTGGTCCTCGACCATCACCGGGCCGGGCTCGAGCTTCTTGAGCGCCTGGTTGATGATCCGCAGCGACTGGTGGATCTCCTCGACGCGCAGCACGTAGCGGGCGAAGGAGTCGGCCTCGGTCGAGGTGGGGACCTCGAAGTCGTACTCCTCGTAGCCCAGGTACGGCTCGGTCTTGCGCATGTCCCAGGGCAGACCGGCCGAGCGCAGGATCGGGCCGGTGACGCCGAGCGCCAGGCAGGCGTCCACCGGGAGGTAGCCGACGTTCTTGAGCCGGTTGCGCCAGATCGGCTGACCGGTCAGCAGCTTGTCGTAGTCCGGCAGGCGCTTGTTCATCGTCTGCAGGAACTCTTTGACCTTGACCTCGTAGCCGTCCGGCAGGTCCTGGGCGACACCGCCGGGGCGGATGAACGCGTGGTTCATCCGCAGGCCGGTGATGAACTCCAGCACGTGCAGCGCTTCCTCGCGCTCGCGGAAGCCGGAGGTCATCGCGGTCAGCGAGCCGAGCTCCATGCCGCCGGTGGCCAGCGCGACCAGGTGCGAGGAGATGCGGTTGATCTCCAGCAGCAGCACCCGGATGACCTGCGCCCGGCGCGGTGCCTCGATGCCGAGCAGCTTCTCCACCGCGAGGCAGTAGGCGGCCTCGTTGGACAGCGGCGCCAGGTAGTCCATCCGCGTCACGAAGGTGACGCCCTGGGTCCAGGTCCGGTACTCGCAGTTCTTCTCGATACCGGTGTGCAGGTAGCCGATGACGCTGCGGGCCTGGGTGACCGACTCGCCCTCGAGCTCGAGCACCAGCCGCAGCACGCCGTGCGTGGACGGGTGCTGCGGGCCGAGGTTGATGACGATGCGCTCGTCGTGGATGGCGTCTTCCAGGACGGTGTCCCAGTCGCCGCCGGTGACCGTGTAGACGCGGCCCTCGGTGGTGTCCCTGGAGCTCGCATCCTGGATGTTCTCGCTGGTGGTCACGAGTACGACCTCCGCTGGTCCGGCGGAGGGATCTCCGCGCCCTTGTACTCCACCGGGATCCCGCCGAGCGGGTAGTCCTTGCGCTGGGGGTGGCCGTCCCAGTCGTCCGGCATGAGGATCCGGGTCAGCGCCGGGTGGCCGTCGTAGACGATGCCGAACATGTCCCAGGCCTCGCGCTCCTGCCAGTCGGCGGTCGGGTAGACCTCGACCACCGAGGGGATGTGCGCGTCGTCCACGTCGACGGCGACCTCGAGCCGGATGCGGCGCCGGTAGGTCATCGACGTGAGGTGGTAGACCGAGTGCAGGCGCTGCGCGACGTCGACCCCGTAGTCCACACCGGACACCGAGCTGCACAGCTCGAACCGCAGCGCGGACTCGTCGCGCAGCAGGCGGCACAGCGCGAGCAGGTGCTCGCGCTGGACGTAGAAGGTGATCTCGCCGCGGTCGACGGTGACCTGCTGGATGGCCGCGGCCGGGACCTCGCGGGTCGCCATGGCCGAGGTGAGGTCGTCGACGAACTCGTCGAACCAGCCACCGTAGGGCCGCTCGGCCGGGGCCGGGCTGTAGCCGGGCAGCACGAGACCGCCGAAGCCGGAGGTGTCGCCGGTGCCCGCGACGTTGAACATGCCCTTGCGGGTGCGACCGACCTGGACCGGCTCGGCTGGCGCGCTGGTGTGCTCGGCGACGGCGGTGGGCTCGTTGAGGCCCTCGGCGGGCTGCTGGGCGCTGGAGTGCGCTGCGCCCGTCTCCTTGCCCGCGTCGGCTTCCGGTGTGGTGGGGTTGTCAGCCATCAGGTCACTTCTTCTTGGCGAACTTCACGGATGAGGCAATCAGTTCCGTGCGGGCACCGCTGGCCGCGCGGATGGCGGCCCGGGTGGCGTTGATCGGCTCGTCGCCGATCTTGGCGTGCAGCTTGAGGATCGCGTCGAGCAGCATCTCCGGCCGCGGCGGGCAGCCGGGCAGGTACATGTCCACCGGGACGACGTGGTCCACCCCCTGCACGACGGCGTAGTTGTTGAACATGCCGCCGGAGGAGGCGCACACGCCCATCGCCAGCACCCAGCGCGGCTCGGCCATCTGGTCGTAGATCTGGCGCAGCACCGGGGCCATCTTGTTGGTCACCCGACCGGCCACGATCATCAGGTCCGCCTGGCGCGGCGAGGCGCGGAAGGCCTCCATGCCGAAGCGCGCGATGTCGTAGCGCGGGCCGCCGGTGGTCATCATCTCGATGGCGCAGCAGGCCAGGCCGAACGTGG
Organism: Actinokineospora diospyrosa; assembly: GCF_024171925.1. Classification (GTDB taxonomy): domain Bacteria; phylum Actinomycetota; class Actinomycetes; order Mycobacteriales; family Pseudonocardiaceae; genus Actinokineospora; species Actinokineospora diospyrosa. The sequence continues at coordinate 128,080 of NZ_JAMTCO010000011.1, forward strand.
CGGGCCACAGCGAGTTCTTGCGCCCCCAGTTCACCAGCTTCTCCAGGCTGGCCAACATGATGCCGTTCGGCAGCTTCTCCTCGATACCCATGTCGTCCGCCCCCTTTCAGTTCCAGTCGAGCCCGCCGCGCCGCCACACGTAGGCGTAGGCGAAGCCGACTGTCGCGATGAACAAGAAGATCTCGAGCAGGCCGAACATCCCCAGGACGTCAGCCGACACCGCGAACGGGTAGAGGAACACCATCTCGATGTCGAAGAGGATGAAGAGCATGGCGGTCAGGTAGTAGGCGACCGGCACCCGGCCACCCCCGATCACCGGCTGCGGTGAGGGCTCGATGCCGCACTCGTAGGCGGCCACCTTCGCCTTGTTGTAGCGGCTGGGGCCCAGCAGCGGGCCGAGCAGGGCGGAGAACACCGCGAACGCGGCGGCCAGGGCGAACATGACCACCAGGGGCAGGTACACCGCCAAGTTGGACACGACATCCGGCGGTTGAGCCACCGGCGTCTGGGCTAGCTCCGTGAGCAAAGGCCTTAGCGTGGGCACCTTGGTCGTCCTTTCCCGCGTCCTCGGCCGGAACCCTATGGGCCCTGGCTCACACCACCGTCGGTTAGGCTGGCCTAACTCACGGTTCGCCGAGCTTGTGAAAACATTCACAAGCTCGGCTCGAAGTTGTGAACGGCTTCACAAGCAGCGGGCCCAGTGTAGGACCTTGCTCACAGCCGGAATCCGACCCCCCTCGGCAACTCTCCGTGAACACTTGATGATCCTTTTCACCGCTCTGACCAGCGCTAACTCACTGCTAGCACCAATTAGCGGGGAACTGGGGAACTCTGTGAATGGAATTCTGGTGCGCGGTGCGGAATCGCGCCCATCGCCGTCCGACTAGCCACACTTCCGAGTGAGACCCACCGATCCCGGCCGCGATTCGCTGGATTGCCCACTAGCTTGGTCGCCGAGAGTCTCCCGCCGTGGGCGGAAGACAAGCCGTGCGGGCGGGTGCACCTGGGGCAGACCGGGACCCCGCCCGGGCGCAGCAGCCCATCGTCGTGGGCGATGAGCGAGTCGTGGGGCCAGGTGCAACCGGGGTATACCGGAACCCTGGCCCTGCGCAATCACCCTTCCGAGGAAGGGTGGAAGGTGCTGGCGTTTGCTACGCTGGCCCAGAGAGTTCACCGTCGTGGGCGGTGGGCGAGTCGCAAGGCCAGGTGCTCCCCGGGGAATACCGGGACCCTGGCCTTACGCATGTCCTGGGCCGTTCACCGCCTCACGTCCACCGCACACTCCATGGTGCGATGCTCAAGCGCCTCCCAAGGCGCGGCGGAACCGGCGAACCTCGCACGCATCGCACCGGCGAGGATGTCAGCGGCCCAGAGCAGTGGCTCCTTGGATCCTGGGCTGTGGGCGATGGTGAACCGAGCGCCCTTGTGCAGCTTGTACTTCGCACCGCGCACCACATCAACGTCCCGATCGTTGAGTCGGCGCGATCTACTCTCCACGCACAGCTCGGCTACCCCGAGGCCGTGCAGCTCCACTACCAGGCGTTCTAGGCACTTCGCGCGACCACGTTCCTGAGTTTCTTGTGGCACAGGGGCGCCCACCGCGACCACGTGCTCTCCATCTATGGAGGCCAGAGTCCTGGCGGCGTGTAGCCGCTGCCGATCAGTCATGTCATGCCAGTGCAGCTTGCCGGGATGGTTTCTCGTGCGCAGCCCGAGCATCGCCTCACTTGCAAGCTCACATTTCGACCTCGCGAAGAACACTGCCGCGAAGATGTAGTGGCCAGCCTGATCAGTGCCGAAGTACGACTCGTCGGCGAAGGCTTGGGGGGTGGGGAGCACCGAGCAAGGCTAGGGACTCGAAAACTCCTCACCCGATCGAGGCATGGCGGTCAGGCGCTGGGGGTGAGGCGGGTGGCGGTGGTGATGATGCGGTCGTAGGCGTCGCCGTCTTTGGGGTCGTAGAGGCCGGCGAGGAGTTTGAGGACGAGCTTCATCAGGGTCTTCCGGGGGAGGCCGTACTTGGTGGCCAGGCCCATGACGGTGGGGTTGCCGATGAGGCGGGAGAAGACGTTGCCGAGGCGGTAGTAGCTGCCGAGGGCTTGCTTAAGAGCCACCGGGTAGCCCTCTAGTGCCCGCTCACGCGCGGGGCCTTCGGCGCGGGCAAGCGCCTGCACCACGATCTCCGCGGCCAGGCGGGCCGATTCCATGGCGTAGCCGATGCCCTCGCCGTTGAACGGGTTGACCATGCCGCCCGCGTCGCCGACCAGGAGCAGGCCGTCGCGGTAGTGGGGGGTGCGGTTGAAGCCCATGGGGAGCGCGGCGCCGCCGATCTTGCCGATGGCGTTGGGTTCGCGGAAGCCCCACTCCTCCGGGGTGCCGTCGAGCCAGGAGCGCATGAGCTGGCGGTAGTCGGTGGTGCCGAACGCCTTGGAGGTCGACAGGATGCCCAGGCCGACGTTGACCGTGCCGTCGCCCATGCCGAAGATCCAGCCGTAGCCGGGGAGCAGGACCGGGTTGGCCGGGTCGGAGCGGTCCCACAGCTCCAGGTGCGACTCCAGGTAGTCGTCCTTGCTGCGCGGCGAGGCGTAGTACCGGCGGACGGCGACGCCCATCGGGCGGTTGTCGACCTTCTCCAAGCCGACCGACAGCGCGAGCCGGGCGGACACGCCGTCGCAGGCCAGGACGAGGGGGGCGCGGTAGGTCACGGGCGCTTTGTCCGGTCCGGCCTTCGCGCTGACCCCGACCACGCGGCCGTTCTCGACGATGGCGCCGGTCACGGTGGTCTGCTCGAGCAGCCGGGCGCCCGCGCGCTGGGCGGTGCGGGCGAGCATCTCGTCGAAGTCCTGCCGGGGCCGGACCACGCCGTACGGCGGGAAGGTGGCCAGGTCGGGCCAGTCGAGTTCGAGGGTGACGCCGCCGCCGACCACGCGCAGGCCGCGGTTGTGCAGCCAGCCGGCCTCTTCGCGGGTGTCGATGCCCAGGTCGATGAGCTGCTTGACCCCGCGCGGGGTCAGCCCGTCGCCGCAGACCTTCTCCCGGGGGAAGCTGCTCTTCTCCAGCAGGAGCACGTCGAGCCCGGCCCTGGCCAGGTAGGTCGCCGCGGTCGACCCGGCGGGACCGGCGCCGACCACGATGACCTCAGCGTCCTCGCCAGCCTTGCGGCGGCCGACAGTCGTGCTCATCGCGCTCCTCGTGAAAGCCTTCACATACTCGGTCAAGTCTAGAGGCAACTGAAACACGTGGGCTGTGATCAGCGATCCACCGGGGAAGGCGCGCAGGATGCAGGAAGGCCGGAGATGACGGACCCAGACCAGGCCACCCCGCCCTTAGGCATCAAAGCTGTGCAGCTCCCACCGGAGCTCCCCCGCGTGAAACCAGCCCGTGCGGCCCGGTTCGTCGCCTCTGTGCTGATCCTCGCCACCACTGGAACGGCCCTCTTAGCCGCCTGGCAGGCGTGGCGCTCTTACTGGCTGGTCAGGGACGTTTTCTCGGTAGTGCCAACGGTCACCGAGGACCAACTTCGAGTCGCCGCCGACCGCAGCACTCTCCTCTCTTACGCCTGGCTGGCCGGGGTAGCGCTGTCTGGCGTCGCGTTCCTCGTGTGGCTCTGGCGTGCGCGGATCAACTCGGCCCGGATCTGCGACGCGCCGCAGCGGTTGCGGATCCGCTGGTCGGTGCTGGCGTGGTTCATCCCGCTCGGCAACCTGTGGCTGCCGCAGATGGTGCTCGGCGACGTGTGGCGGGCGAGCAGGCCGGACACCCCGGCGCGCGGCGGTGACCTGCGCAAAGTCCCGGCGAGCAAGCTGATCGCGCTGTGGTGGGCGCTGTTCGTGGTGATGCACGGGGTCGACCTGTTCGCGGTGAACCTGCTCACCAGGGACAGCTCGGTGGCGACCTTCGAGTCGGTGTTCTACGCGAACTCGATCAGCGGCGGCTTGGCCGTGCTGACCGCGCTGGCGATCCTGGTGGTCATGCGCCGGATCGACCGCTGGCAGGACGACCGGGAGATGATCCGCTAGTCCGGGTTGGTCGCCCGGTGCAGGGCGACCACGCCGAAGGTCAGGTTCAACCACTCCACCTCGCGCCAGCCCGCTTTGGCGATGAGTTCGGCCACGGTGCGCTGGTTGTGCCAGTCGCGCATGGACTCGGCCAGGTAGGCGTAGGCCTCGCTATTAGACGAGAACGGCTTGGTGATCAGCGGTAGGCCGCGCAGCACGGTGTTGCGGTAGAGCCACCGCAGCGGTCGTAGCGGGGGCTGGGAAACCTCGCAGATGACCAGCCGGCCGCCGGGGCGCACGACGCGCCGCATCTCGGCGAGGGCGGCGACGGTGTCGTTCATGTTCCGCAGCCCGAAGGACACGGTGACCGCGTCGAAGGCGTCGGTGGCGAACGGCAGGTGGAAGGCGTCCGCGGCGACCCTGGGCACACCCCGGTCGGCTCCGCCGCGCAGCATCTCCAGGGAGAAGTCGGCGGCGACGCACCAGGCGCCAGAGCGGGCGTACTCGACGGTGGACACGGCGGTGCCCGCGGCCAGGTCGAGGACCTTCTCCCCCGGCGACGCGTCGAGCACCTGGCGGGTCGTCTCGCGCCAACGGCGGTCGAAGCCCATCGTCATCACCGTGTTGGTGCGGTCGTACCCCTTGGCGACCCCGTCGAACATCACGGCGATGTCGCGGGGGTCCTTGTCCAAACCGGCGCGAGCCATCATGTGCGCAGACTACGAGGGTCCCCGCAATCGCGTCATGCCAGGCTCATCGCAGTGAGCATGCCGCGCACGGAGCTGGGCCAGTCGAACTGCTCGGCACGGGCGCGGGCCGCCGCGCGGCGGTCGGGCTCGGGTACGGAGAGCAGGCCCTCCACAGCACCGGCGAACGCGGGGGCATCGTCGGACACCGCTTGACCGCAGTCAGGCCTAACGATCTCCGGTAGCGCTGACGACTCGGACACGACGACCGGGGTTCCGGACGCCAGGGCCTCTAAGGCTGCCAAGCCGAAGGTCTCGTGTGGGCCGGGAGCCAGGGAGACGTCCGCTGTGGCGAGCAGCCGGGCAACGTCAGCGCGGTCGGAGAGGAAACCGAGGAAGGTCACAGGTAGGCCTGCCGCGCGCCTGCGCAGTGAGCTCATCTTTGGACCGTCGCCAGCCACTACGAGTCTGGCGTTGGTGCCTGCCGCATGGAGTTCAGCGAGGGTGTCGATACTGCGGTCGACGTGCTTCTCGGGAGACAACCGGCCGCAATGGACGAGGAGGGCGTCGGCGCCACGGGCGAGCTCGGTGCGGAGGGCACCGTCGTGGTTCGCCGGAGTGAACGCGGTCAGGTCGACGCCGAGGGGGACGCGGGCGACGTTGCTGACGCCGATGCGGTCGAACTCGGCGCGGGCGAACCCGGTGGTGCACACGACGGTGTCGTAGCTGGCGGCCATCCGTCGGTTGGCGGCATCTGCGACGGACCGGGCGATAGGCGCAGGCAGGAGAAACTGCTCCAGCAGCCGGTCGAGCCGTTCATGGGAGATCACCACGCTGGGGATCCCTCGCTCAGCTGCCCAGCGGCCCATTCCGCGCAAGGTAAGCCGGTCGGACACCTCTAGCCGGTCGGGGCGTAGTCGTGCCAGCAGCGCTGACACGCGTAAGGGGTCCACTGCGCGGTAGCCACCGGTACCTGGGATGTGCGGTGCGGGCAGCGTTATCCGGCGGACCCCGCTCGGCAGCCATTCGTCGCCGGTACGCCTACCTGGGACAACCAGCACGACCTCGTGTCCGCACGCCACATACCCGCCGCCGAGGTGGTGCAGCGCGGTCCGCAAGCCACCGGAGCGCGGACCGTAGAAGTTCGCGAGCTGCACGATCCGCATGGTCTACGCGGCCTTCGACCGTCTCCCCAGCGCGACCGCGTCGTAGTGGCCGAGGAGTTCCTCGCAGACCGCACTCCAGGTTCGGGTGAGCACGGCAGCCCTGCCCGCCGCACCCATCCGACGACGCAAGAGAGCGTCAGTGAGCCTGTCGACTGCGGGGACGAGTTGGTCGGCGAACTGATCGGGGTCGAGCAGGAAGCCGGTTCGGCCGTGGTCGACGAGGTCACGCGGCCCACCGGCGTTAGGCGCGATCACGGGCAGACCCGAAGCCATCGCCTCTTGAACTGCCTGGCAGAACGTCTCGTGTGGGCCGGTGTGGACGAACACGTCGAGGCTCGCGTACGCGGCTGCCAACTCGGCACCGTCACGGAAGCCGAGGAAGGCAGCGTTAGGCATGCACTCGCGCAACGCGCGGTTGTCCGGACCGTCGCCAACTATGACCACCCGGACGCCGGGGAGCGCGTCAAGTGCGGCTAGGTGCTCGACCCGCTTCTCCGGGGCGAGCCTGCCGACATAACCGACCAGCAGTTCGCCGTTAGGCGCCAGCTGGGTTCGCAGCGACCGGTCGACGTGCTCAGGCGCGAACCTGCGGATGTCGACGCCCCGAGCCCAGCGGTGTACGCGGGGTACGCCGTGGCTGGTCAGGTCTGCCACGGCAGCTGTAGAGGGCGCCAAGGTTCTGTCGGCCCCGGAGTGCACTCGGCGGATCCACCGCCACGCGGCACGCGCACCTCGACTGAGGCCGTAAGAGGCGGCAAACCCAGCTACATCTGTCTGGTAGACCGCCACAGTTGGCACTCCGAGCCGCTTGGCCGCCCACAACCCGCCCGCACCGAGCACGAACGGTGATGCCAAGTGGATGACGTCCGGATCGAACTCGGCGAGGTCGGTCAGCATCTTCGGCGACGGCAACCCGATCGGCAGCGAGGTGATGACGGGTAGGTCCACCGCGCGCACCCGGACGACGTCGACGCCGAGGTGGCGGTCGGGGCCGGGGCCGGGGGCGATCACCATCGCTCGGTGACCGCGCTGGTTGAGGTGCTCGAGCACTCTCAGCACGGAGTTGGTGACGCCGTTCACCTGGGGCAGGAAGCTCTCGGTCACGATGGCGACGCGCACGGGTGCGACCGTCGCACCCCGCGTCGTCATCGGGGTGGTCGACCGCGTGTCGGTGCGGCGAACGACACCGGAACAGCCGGTGGGTACCGCCGGAATGACCAACCTTGGCCTGGCGCTACCCGGCTTTTCATGTTCCGGACGCGCTCCGGTCACACGGTGTGGTCACTCTAGGTTGGCATGACGCTCTTGTCCTCCCGCTCGCGCAAGCCGGTGGAGCCGGGGCTGCTCTCACGAGCCTTGGAGATCGCGGGCCGCCTGGCCAACGACGCGACCGATGTGATCACCGCGACCGCGGGCCGTGGCGCCCGTCCGGTGGTGCTCGACACGCCGTTCGACTGGGTGACCGACACCGACCGCACGCTCGAGCGGCACACCCGCCGGGTGCTGACCGCGGAGTTCCCCGGCATACCGGTGGTGGGCGAGGAGTTCGGCGCCGACCTCGGCTCCGACGAGTCCGAGTACCGCTGGGTGGTCGACCCGGTCGACGGCACCGCCAACTACATCGCCGGGGTCCCCTGGTGCGCCTACAGCCTCGCTCTGGTCGACGCCGAGGGGCCGGTGGTCGGTGTGGTCGCCGACCCGTACCGCGGCCAGATCTACGCGGCCGCGCGCGGCCGGGGCATGCGGGCCAATGGGGTGCGCGTGCAGCTCGTGGACCGGACGTCGGCCGCGGGCACGATCGTGTGCACCGAGCTGGCACGTACTGGTCCGTGGCCGGGGATGAGCGGGTTCATCGAGCGCGCTTCAGCCGCGCACGCCGGGGTCCGCGTGCTCGGTTCAGCCGCGCTAGCGGTCGCCCAAGTCGCTCTTGGACATGCTGCGGCGGCGGTGCTGCACAGCTACCACGAGTGGGACGTCGCAGGGGCGGTAGCGCTAGCACTGGAGTCTGGGGCTGTGGTGCTGGATCGGCGCGGTGAGGATGCCCCCCTGCCAGTGGACGGGCTGCTGGTCGCGGCGCCAGGCGTGGCCGAGGCCGCGCTGTCGTGGTGGCAAGACGCCGTGTGAGCTGGCACCTACGGACGCCGTGCAGCGATATCTGACCAAGAGGATGCTGTCTCCACTCGTTCGTCGTCCTGGCATGGGAGACACAAGTGCAGACAGTTCACTCGTCAGACGGCACGGCTATCGCCTTCCAGTCCGTCGGTAGCGGGACCCCGGTTGTGCTGGTCGGAGGTGCGTTCAACGACCGCAACTCCACCGCAGGTTTGGGCGCCCTGCTCGCAGAGGCAGGCTTGACGGCCGTCTCTTACGACCGCCGTGGCCGTGGCGGCAGCGGAGACACCGAGCCCTACGCCGTCGACCGTGAGATCGAAGACTTGGCGGCAGTTCTAACGGCAGTAGGCAGCACAGCCGTCTACGGCATGTCCTCCGGCGGCATCCTGGCCATGCTGGCCGCCCACCACGGTCTCCCCATCACCCAGGCCGCCGTCTACGAGCCGCCCTTCAACGACGACCCCTCCGAGGCCTTCGCCGAAGCCCAGGCCAGCCGAGCCGCCTCCGGCCGACGAGGAGAGGCAGTCGAAGCCTTCCTCACGACCACTGGCATGCCGCCCCAGATGATCGACTCCATGCGCCAAGGCCCCGCCTGGCCCTACCTGGTCGGCCTGGCCCACACCCTGTCCTACGACGCCCGCATCGTCGCCCGGGGCTCGATCCAGGCCCTCGCGGAACTCCCCACCCCCACCCTGGTCGTCCACGGCGACGCCAGCCCACCCTTCCTGCGCGACGCGGCCGCCTCCCTCGCCGCGACGCTCCCCAACCCCACCTCGGTATCGCTACCCGACCAAACCCACAACGTGGACATCACCGTCCTGGCCCCAGAGCTGGCCAAGTTCTTCGGGTAGCCCACACTCGGCATCAACCGAGAAACCGGAGTTCGACCGTGGCTTCACAATCGCTGTCTTTCGTGAAGGCGACACCGACCCCGTGCGGGAAATGCCCGACTCCAAACCCATACGTCGCCCAGTCCCGGGCGACTCGAATTTCCCAGCTGGACACCCCATCGGGCGCAGGCGAGTAAAGGACTAACGACACCCAATCGCAGCCTGACGCCACTCGGGCCTGGAACACGACGTCTTCCTTGCCGCTGCTCTTCTGATAGATCGCGACGGCGACCGCCCGCAAGGACCCACGTCGCCGTGGCCGCTTGGGCGGGACCACCGGCCACACAACGGAATCGCCGGGCGAGCCACCCCCGTCCGGCAGGCGCCGCTCGACGCTGGTCCGGTACTTCTCCCGCCCTTGAAAGATACCCTCGATCTGGTCCAGGACGTCCTGGTTCATCCTGGCCGTGGATCCCGGATCCGCCACCCCGTTCGGCGACACCGGCGGCTCCGGGAGAGCGGGCGTGATGGCGCCTTGCTCGACGATGAGTTCGAGCAGGTGCTGCGACCGGGCCCGCAGCGCGTCCATTCGGAGTAGCAGTGCTTCCGACTTTAGCGCCCCAAAGGGGCGCAAATGCCACATGTCAGCCGCGCTTTCACGCCACTGGAAGCATGGTTCGTCGCAATTCCGCTAGAACGCGGCGAAATGTTTGACCAAGGTGAAGTGAGCGATTCGCGCGCAAGATCCCCGTGTAGGCGCATTCCACCCCAGGCGTATTCGGAACCGCGTGATCAGCCGACGGCGAGGCGGCGGGCGGTGCCGCGGGCTTCGGCCGGGGTTTTCGCCCGGCGGACGGCGGCGGCCAGTTCGCGGCATTGGGCGAGGGTGTGGGCGGCGAGGGTGGTGCGGACGATCGGGAGGGATTGGGGAGTCATGGACAGGGAGTCGATGCCCAGACCGGTGAAGACCAGCGCCAGCAAGGGATCCGATGCCGCCTCGCCGCAGATTCCGATGTGGGTGGGGACTTTGGCGACGTGGGCTATCAAGTCCAGGAGGGCCGGTTGCCAGGGGTCCACCAGGTCTGCCAGATCGGCGAGGTGCCGGTCGGCGGCGAAGGCGTACTGGGCCAGGTCGTTGGTGCCGATGCTGAGGAAGTCCACCTCGGAGGCGATATCGCCCGCGCGCAGGGCGGCCGCCGGGAGTTCGACCATGGCACCCGCGGTGGTGAGGCCGTGTTCGCGGGCGGTGGCGGCGAAGGCGGCGGCTTCGGCGGGGGTGGCGATCATCGGGGCCATGACCCACGGGGCGGCACCGGTGTCGGCGGCGGCGCGGGCGATCGCCTCCAACTGGTCGCGCAGCAGGTCAGGGCGGGCGCGGGCGATGCGGATGCCGCGGATGCCCAGGGCGGACCCGGTCGCGGCGTAGGGGATCGGCTTGTCCGAGCCGGCGTCCAGGGTGCGGACGACGACCTTGCGGCCAACCAGGGGGGCGAGGACTTCGCGGTAGGCGAGGCGCTGCTCCTCGACGGTCGGCGGGCGGGAGCGGCCCAGGAAGAGGAACTCGGTGCGGAACAGGCCGACGCCCTCGACACCGTGGAGCGGGTCTGGGCCGCCGATGGTGGCCAGGAGTTCGACGCCGTGGCCGTCAGCCGTGCGGCCGGGGCCGACGTCGAGCAACCCGCGGCGGACGGGGGCGGCGGCCGGGTGGGTGCGCACGACACCGGCGGCGCCGTCCACCTGGACCACTTGTCCATCCACAAAGGAACTCGGGCAGCCGACGACGGCGGGGATGCCGATGGCCTTGGCGACGATGGCGGTGTGGCTGGTCGGGCCACCGCGTTCGGTGACGATCGCCAGGACCTGGTCCGGGTCCAGCACCGCCGCGTCCGCGGGCGCCAGGTCGGCGGCCACCAAGACGTACGGGTGCCCCGGGTTGGGCGGCCCGGGCATGGGTAGGTCCAACAGCCACGCCACGGCGCGGTCGCGGATGTCGTCGAGGTCGGTGATGCGATCGACGAGGTGACCCCCGGCTAGCGCCGCCCGGTACTCCCCTATGGCCCGGTCCACCGCCCACGCGGCGGGCTCCTCTGCCGCGAGGTCCGCGGCGCGGGTGGCCAGAACGGGATCCCCGGCGATCATCGCGATGGCGGTCAGGATGTCCGACCCGGTCGCCGCTGCGCGCCGGTCCAACTCAGCAGCGACGTGGTCCAGCGCAGCGCGAGCCCGACCGGGCTCGTCCGGCCCCGGCGGTGGCGCTACCGGCGGCAACACCGGCCTGCAGCCGAACCGGGCGACCGGGCCGGTTGCGACACCTGGGCTGGCCCCGATCCCGCGCAGCGTGCTCACGCCGCCAACTTACGCGTCGAAGACCACCGAGAACGACCTGCATGCGGGCAATCTCTGACGATCGCTTAAGCGTCGAAGTCGACCGTGACGGACTCGCTGGCGGGTAGGCCCTGGCAGGTCAGCACGAACCCGGCATCGATCTCGTGCTGCTCTAGCGCGTAGTTCCGGCGCATCCGCACCTCGCCGGTGACCACCTTCGCCCGGCACGTCCCACACACCCCGCCCCTGCAAGCGAACGGTAGGTCTGACCGCACCCGTTGCGCGCCATCCAAAATCGGCTCGTCGAACGGCAACGCCAAGGTGGTCTCTCGACCATCGAGGATCACGGTGACTGAAGAGGCGGGCCCATCCACCCCCTCCTCAACCCGCTTGGGCTCCGGCGGTGGCTCGTCGACATAGAAGAGTTCGCGGTGGAGGCGGTCGGTAGGGACACCGCGAGCAGTTAGCACTGAGTGCGCGTCTTGGACCAAGCCGAAGGGGCCGCACAGCCACCAGTGGTCGATGTCGTCCGCAGGCACGACCCGGTTGAACAGTTCGTCCAGCCGCGCGGAGTCGAGCCTGCCGGAGAACAGTTCCACGTCTCCCGGTTCGCGCGACAAGATGTGCACGAGCTGAAGCCGCTCTGGGTACCGGTCCTTGAGGTCAGCGAGGTCCTCGGCGAACATGACGGTGTCGCTGCGGCGGTTGCCATAGAGGAGCGTGACCCGGGTGCTTGGGTCGGCGAGCACCGTGGCCGCGATGGACAGCACCGGCGTAATGCCAGAACCGGCGGCGATGAACCCGTGATGACTACCTGGCTCGACCACCGGGGTAAAGCCACCTTGCGGCGGTAGTACTTCCAGCACATCCCCGGGCTTAAGCGAGTCCACCAGGTGCGAGGAGAACAGCCCACCCTCGACCCGCCGCACGCCGATGCGAGGGGCGGCACCAACGGGTGCGCAGATCGAGTAAGAGCGGCGCTCTTCTCGCCCTTCGACGTCTTGGCGGAGGGTCAGGTATTGACCCGCCTTGAAGACGAAGTACTCGCCCAAGTCGGCGGGTACGGCGAAGGTGATGGCGACCGCGTCATCGCAGAGGCGGTCTACCCCGGCTACCGGAAGGGAGTGGAAGGCGCGCACGGTCACAGTTCCTTGATCTGCTCGAACGGTTCCCGGCAGTCCTCGCAGCGCCGCAGCGCCTTGCACGCGGTCGAGCCGAACCGGGACAGCTCGGTCGTCCGCGCCGAGCCGCAGCGCGGGCACTGGACCCGGCGGCTGGGCGGTTCCAGGTTCAGCGGCACCGGGCCGACGGCGCGCGGGCCGATCCGCTGGGGCGGGGCGATGCCGTGGTCGGCGAGCTTGCGCAGGCCGTCCTCGCTGATCCAGTCGGTCGTCCACGCCGGGTGCAGGACGGTCCGCACCTCGACGTCGGCGTACCCGGCCGCGGCCAGCCGCGCGATCAGGTCGGCGCGCATCTCGTCCATGGCGGGACAGCCGGAGTAGGTCGGGGTGATCGTCACGGTCACCCGGCCGCCGACCTCGTCGACCTGGCGCAGCACCCCCAGGTCGGCCAGGGTCAGCACCGGCAGCTCCGGGTCGAGCACCTGCTCGGCGACCTGCCGCGCGCTCACCAGCGCGCCCCTGGCATCGACCGGGCGATGTGCTGCAGCTCGGCGAGCAGGAACCCCATCGCCGCGGTGTGCACGCCGTCGCGGCCCGCCTGGCCCGCGAGCGCGGCGACCTGCTTGACCTGCGGGCGGTCCAGCCCGGCAGCGTTCAGCACGGTATCGATGACCTGGTCGAACTCCGCGCGCGCCGAGGCCGGGTCGACAGCGATGCCCGGCAGCGCGGCCTCCACCCGGTGGGTCGCGAAGAGCTCTTCGGTGAACGCCCACACGCGGTCGAGACCGGCGACGATGCGCTCCCGGGAGTACTCGGTGCCGCCCGCGAGCCGCAGCACCCACTGGGCGGCGTGGTCGCGGTGATAGGCCAGCTCTTTGATGCCCTTGGCGGCGACGGCGGCGAGCACCGGGTCGGCCGAGGTGACCAGTCGCTGGAACACGGCGAGGCGCCAAGTGGAGAAGATCAACAGGCGGGCGATGGTGGTACCGAAGTCACCGCCGGGACCGGGGCCGCAGTCGATCTCGGCGAGCCGGACGTTGCGGAACTCGCGTTCATCGCGCAGGTAGGCCAAAGCGTCCTCGTCGCGGCCAACACCCTCGATCTCGGCGGCGCGGGAAAGCAGCAGGCGAGCCTGCCCCAGCAAGTCGAGCGCGATGTTCGCTAGCGCGACATCCTCTTCAAGCTCTGGGGCGCGCGAGCACCACTCGGCGAGGCGCTGCGAGTAGATGAGCGCGTCGTCGCCGAGCATGAGGCAGTACGCGGTGAGGCTGTCGCGGTCGGCATCCGGGATCGCGCGGTCGACCCCGGCCAGGGCCGCGGTGAAGCCCGTGCCGAACGCCCAGTGCTTCTCCTCACCCGCGTCGGTAAGGCCGTCGTAGGCGTTATCCATGGCGGGTTCCTTACAGGTGCGGGACGTCCTCGGGGATCGCGTAGAACGTGGGGTGCCGGTAGACCTTGTCGCCGCTAGGAGCGAAGAACGGGTCCTTCTCGTCCGGGCTGGACGCGGTGATCGCCTCTGCCTTGACGACCCAGATGCTGACGCCCTCGTTGCGGCGGGTGTAGAGGTCGCGCGCGTTGCGTAGTGCCATCTCGTCATCGGGGGCGTGCAGCGAGCCGACGTGCACATGATTCAGGCCGCGCTTACCCCGGACGAAGACCTCATAGAGGGGCCAAGAGGACTTGGTCATGCTGCCTGCTCCTTCTTGCGCGCGTAGGCGGTGGCAGCTTCACGGACCCAAGCGCCGTCCTCGTGTGCCTTACGCCGGTGGGCGATCCGCTCCGCGTTGCACGGCCCCTCACCCTTGACGACCTGCCAGAACTCAGTCCAGTCGATCTCGCCGAAGTCGTGGTGGCCGCGGTCGGGATTCCAGACAAGAGCCGGGTCGGGCAGCGTGACGCCCAGCTTCTCGGCCTGCGGCACGCTCATGTCGACAAAGCGCTGCCGCAGCTCGTCGTTGGTGTGCCGCTTGATCCGCCACACCATCGACTGCTCGGTGTTGGAACTCTCCGCGTCTGACGGGCCGAACATCATCAGGGACGGCCACCACCAGCGGTTGACCGAGTCCTGCACCATCTCCCGCTGCTGACGGGTGCCGCTCATCATCGTCATCAGCAGCTCATAGCCCTGCCGCTGGTGGAACGACTCTTCCTTGCAGACCCGGATCATCGCGCGCGCGTAGGGGCCGTAAGAGGTGCGGCATAGCGGCACCTGGTTACAGATGGCGGCACCGTCGACAAGCCAGCCGATGACGCCGACATCGGCGTAGGTGAGCGTCGGGTAGTTGAAGATCGAGGAGTACTTCTGCCGCCCCTCGATGAGCTTCTCGGTCAGCTCGGCCCGGTCCGCGCCCAGGGTCTCGGCGGCCGCGTAGAGGTAGAGACCGTGCCCAGCCTCGTCCTGCACCTTGGCGAGCAGGACCGCCTTGCGGCGCAGCGAGGGCGCCCGGCTGATCCAGTTGCCCTCCGGCTGCATCCCGATGATCTCGGAGTGCGCGTGCTGGGCGATCTGGCGGATCAGCGTCGCCCGGTACCCGTCCGGCATCCAGTCCCGCGGCTCGACGCGGTGGTCGGCGGCGACGGTCTGCTCGAACTGGCGTTCCAGGTCCACCCGGCAGATATTACACCTGAACGTTGAAAACGCGGAGAAGTGTCATAGCCGGATCCGCCGCCGGGGGCGCAACCGCCGCACGTTCAGGGGACCCCGCCGTCGCAACCAGTAGAGGACGCCGCCCGCGACCACCCACACGCCCAACACGGCCGTGCTCACCGGCAGGATCGTCAGCGCCGCGCCGCGGCCCGCGACCCGCACCAGGTCCGGGTTGCGCAGGTCGTACTCGACCCGCACGACCTGCCCCTCCTCCAGCGCCTCCGGGTAGAGCACGCCCACCGTCGGCAGGTGCTCGGCGCCGTCCGGGGTCTGGAAGCGGACCAGGGTCCGGGTGAACGAGACGCTGACCACCTCGGCGTTCGCGTTGCCGGTGTGCCGCTCGATCGCGGCGTCCTCGGTGACCGCGGCCACCACCAGCAGCACGCCGAGCCCGGCGATCAACCCGGCCACGACGATGGCCACCAGCGCGGCGATCGCCCGGTGCCGCTCGGGGCGGGTGAGTTGCTCCTGCACGGGGTGGAGGGTATCCGGGCCGGTCACGGGCGTCAGGCGAGCGCGGCGGTGACCGAGGCGCGCAACCTGGCGTGCAGGTCGCGCAGGCCGTCGCGGCTGGTCTGGACCTCGACCACGCGCAGGCCGGGCGCGGGGGCGAGCGCGCGGCGCAGGTCGGCGGAGTTGGTGGCCAGGGTGTGCTCGACACCGTGGGCCTGGCACAGGGCGGCCAGGTCGACGCCGTGCGGGGTGCCGAACACCCGCTCGAAGCTGGCCCTGTGCTCGGCGGCGCCCTGCTCGAGCAGCGAGAAGATGCCGCCGCCGTTGTCGTTGAGCACCACGACGGTCAGGTCGGGGCGGGCCTCGCCCGGCCCGATCAGCAGGCCGTTCGCGTCGTGCAGGAACGTCAGGTCGCCCACCAGCGCGTAGGTCGGGGCGCCGCCGCCGAGCGAGACCCCCGCCGCGGTGGACAGGTTCCCGTCGATGCCCGCGACGCCGCGGTTGGCGTGCACGGTGACGTCGGCGCGGTGGGTGGCGATCAGGTCGACGTCGCGGACGGTGTTGGACGAGCCGAGGAACAGCGTCGCGGCGATCGGCAGGCCCGCGACCACCTCCTGGGCCACGTGCAGGCCGGTCGGCCACGTCTCGGCGGCGAGCAGCGTGGTCACCGCGTCGGCGGCGAGGTCCTCGGCGTCCTGCCAGCCCGCGAGCCAGGCGTGGTCGTGCCCGGTGACGTGCACCAGGTCGTCCTGGTCGAGCCAGCCGCGCACGTGGGTGGCGACGAACTGCGGGTCGGTCCACTGTGGATGGTCGCCGATGCCGTACACCGGCACCCGGTCCATCAACCCGCGCACCCCGCGCGAGAGCGTCGGTCGCCCGACGACGACCACCGCGTCCGGGCGCAGCGACTCGGGCAGGGCCCCGGTGCCCAGCAGCAGCGGCCCCCCGCGCAGGACGTGCGCACCGCCCGCGATCGCCGCGGCGGCCCCCACCGGCTCGGCGACCACGGGCCAGCCCGCCTTGGCCGCGACCCCGGCGGCCGAGGTCGCCCTGGCCGGGTCGCCGCTGCCGACGACCATGAGGGTGCGCGCGGGCAGCGGGAAGTCCACCCGGTTGCCGGGGACGGACCGGGCGGCCGACGACGTGGTCCAGCGCAGGCCGTCGGGCCTGCCGACCAGCCGGTCGGGCCACTCGTCGCCGAAGGTCGGCACCAGCGGCTCGCGGAACGGGATGTTCAGCTGCACCGGTCGCCCGGTCTCGGCGCGGGCGATCCCCCGGCAGACCAGGCCGCGCCACACCGGGTTGAGCCCGGCCCGCCGCTCGGCCACCGGGAAGTCGACGGTCACCGCGGCGCTGCCGAAGATCCCCCGCTGGTCGATGGTCTGGTTCGCCCCGGTCCCGTGCAGCTCCGGCGGCCGGTCGGCGGTGATCAGCACCAGGCCGACCCCGGAGTGGTGCGCCTCGAGCACCGCCGGGTGCAGGTTCGCCACGGCCGTCCCGGAGGTGCAGACCACCGCCGCGGGCCGCCCGGAAGCCCTCCCGAGCCCCAGCGCGAAGTAACCCGCCGAACGCTCGTCGACCCGCACGTGCAGGGTCAACTCCCCGCGCTGCGCGGCCTCGAACAACGCGAACGCCACCGGGGCGTTGCGCGACCCCGGACACAGCACGACCTGCCGAACATCGTTGCGAACCAACTCGTCGACCACGACGGTGGCCATCGCGGTGGACGGATTCACAGCACCCCACTCCGCACGGTGACTTCCCCCTCGGTTCCCGGACCCGACACCCGACCCTTCCCCCGGGACGGCCCCGCGAGCAACCGGCCCCCGACAAATGGGCGAAGATCGGCCGGATCCCGTTGCGCCCGCAAGGAAACTGGGAGCGCACCCAGCGCCGTTGTGGACGCACCGATGACGTAATCGGACAGACACCCCTTGAGACCACCGCGCGACAGAGCCACCGGGTCCACGGTAAGCCAGCCGCAACGCGAAGAAGGCAGCGGCGTAAGGCACCTGATGCGTGGGGCGGGCCGAGTTGGTGGCGGGGTGGTGGCAGGTGTCATGTGAGAGTCAGGTCTTCGGGGGGACGGCGGAAGAGGACCCGGGCTCGGAGGCTCCAGCGTGCTATCGCTCTGCCCGCTGGAGTTAGGCCTACCCGGCGAGCGGTCCAGTCGGCGTCTACGGCGTCTAGGACTCGGAGGCGACGGAGGAACCAGGCGCCTACCTCGGCTGCCCGGGTAGGGCCGAAGTCCGCGCCGGTGTCGCCGGACCAGCCTTCTTCGGCCAGGACGTAGGCGACCTTCTCGAAGACACGGCTAGGGGCCATTCGGTCTTCCAGCAGCAGCGCGGCGAAGACGACCTCTTGGACCGTGCCCAGGGCGCTGCGTTCGAGGGACACCATGCGCTCGCCGACGGTCATCAGCAGCGAGTCCGAGTCGTCAACGAGGGCGGTGCCCGGCTCGGTGAGCCGCAGGCGGCTGCCGTCGCGGGTGGTGAGGCCGAAGTCGGTGGAGAGTTCGCGCAGGAGCTTCACCGGGGGCCACTGCGACTCACTGCGGCCCGCCGCGGTGATCTCCGCGCAGGTGGGCATCAGGTCGATCAGCTCGCCGACCAGCGTGGTGGGCAGGTAGTCGCTGCTGGTCAGCCGGGCGCCCTGGCCGCGGCACTGGGCGAGCAGGTAGGTCAGCGCGGGCAGTTGCGCGCCGTCGCTGTCGGGGGCCCGGCGGACCTCGGGTCTGAGGCGGACCATCAGCTCGCGGCGGGTCTGGCTGCCGTGGCCGAGGGTCCACTCGTCGAGGCGCTCGTCGAGCAGCCGGACGAACCAGGTCTCCTCGCCCTCGTTCTCCGGGCTGGTCAGCAGCCGCATCACCAGGCCGACCCGCATGGCCTCGCTGCCGTCGACCGGCAGCGTGCCCGCCTCGACGGCCTCCTCCAGCAACCTGCCCGCGGCGGCGTGCAGCGCGGTCTCGATCGGGCCGCCCTGCTCGGACCAGGTCATCAGCGGGGTGTCCGGCGGCCACACCCCCGAGGCGCGCCACGCGGCGGCGACCAACCGCCGGTAGCGCTCCTCGTCCTCGGCGGCGTCGAGGATGGCGTGCGTGGTCTCACCCCGGCACAGCTGGGCGTAGTTCGCGTGGCCGAGCAGTTCGAGCAGCTCGGCGAACGACGCGCAGGTCTGGTGCAGGTCCTCGAACGCGCCGTGCCCGCCCGGGCTGCGGTGCGCCTGCGGCAGCGTTCCCCACACCATCTGCTGCACGTCGTAGCGGGTGACCTTGGTCGGATGGGCCGCGGTGGCGCGCATGACGTGCCACAGGGCGTGCGCGTGCTTCGCCGCGGTGTCGTCCCGCGCGCGAATGACCTCCAGGGCCGAGTCCAGGTCGTGCACGTCCCCAGCTTGACACGGCGACGGGCAACCCCGCGAACGACTGTCCACAGGTTCGCCGGCATCCTCGACCGCGTGGCTGAGCGCGAGGTTTCCGAACTGTTCGACCCGGCGCGGTGGCGCGCCGTCGACGGGTTCGACTTCACCGACATCACCTACCACCGGGCGGTGGACACCGGGGCGGTCCGGATCGCCTTCGACCGCCCTGAAGTGCGCAACGCGTTCCGGCCGCACACCGTCGACGAGCTGTACCGCGCGCTGGACCACGCGCGGATGAGCTCGGACATCGGGTGCGTGCTGCTGACCGGCAACGGCCCGTCCGCGCGCGACGGCGGTTGGGCGTTCTGCTCCGGCGGTGACCAGCGCATCCGCGGCCGTACGGGCTACCAGTACGCGTCCGGGGACACCTCGGAGACGGTGGATCCCGCGCGCGCGGGCAGGCTGCACATCCTCGAGGTGCAGCGGTTGATCCGGTTCATGCCGAAGGTCGTGATCGCCGTTGTCCCCGGCTGGGCGGCCGGTGGCGGGCACAGCCTGCACGTGACGTGCGACCTGACGCTGGCGAGCTCGGAGCACGCGCGGTTCAAGCAGACCGACGCCGACGTCGGCAGCTTCGACGGTGGTTTCGGGTCGGCGTACCTGGCCAGGCAGGTTGGGCAAAAGTTCGCGCGGGAGATCTTCTTCCTGGGGCGCTCTTACACCGCCGAGGACATGGTGCGGATGGGTGCGGTGAACCAAGCCGTCCCGCACGCGGAGCTGGAGGAGACCGCGCTGCAGTGGGCGCGCGAGATCAATGGCAAGTCGCCGACGGCGCAGCGGATGCTCAAGTTCGCGTTCAACGCCATCGACGACGGTCTTATCGGCCAGCAGGTGTTCGCCGGTGAGACGACCCGCTTGGCGTACATGACCGATGAGGCTGTCGAGGGCAGGGACTCGTTCCTGGAGAAGCGGGACCCCGATTGGTCCCGCTTCCCTTACTACTACTGAACTACTACTGAGACTTGATGAACTGTTCGTGATCCGCGGCCACCTTGCGGTAGAGGGCCTGCTTGCGGCTCTCGTCCACATCGGACAGCGGTAGGTGGAAGACGTCGGCCAGCGTGCTGAAGTACTCGTCCGCGCTGGCGATGTCCCGTTCGTATCCCCCGTCGGCTTCGCTGTCGGCTTCACTGTCGGCCCTGTGGTGGGTTAGCCGAAACCCTCGCAAAGTTGTAGCGCTGTCCCCGTCGCGGCGGCACAAAGCGGCCACTCGGACGAATCCTGATTCTGGGCTTGTCGACTGCTCTTGATGCTTGGCAATGAAATCCTCGACTGTCGCCTCGTAGGGCGCGAAATCCATGCCGGGGCACCGAGCCCACTTGTCGTGGATGAAGCGCCAGCCGCCCGGGACAACGTCCGAGGGTCGTAGTGCCAAGTCCAAGGGCGGCTGCCAGTAGTCGCCGACGACAAGAGGCAGCGGGCCATGCAAGGCATCACCCATACCCGTGTCGACCAGCCATACCCCGTTAGGCGAATCAGCGCTCGGTAGCCCGTGCACCTCGACGGTGAGGTGGTTGCCGTTGGCACCTACGGGCTCAGCGAACTGGGGTCCTTGGACACCGCCAACTCGCCAGTGCACGTCGTATCCGAGCCAGTCGAGCAGGCACGCCATGGCGCCGTTGAGGTGGTAGCAATACCCACCGCGTCCAGCGACGATGTAGCGCACCGAGTCGAGCGGTTCAACCGTGCGTTGCTCCCCCAGAGCGATCCACACGACCTCGTAAGGCACCAGGGCGGTCTGTGCCTGGTGCAGCGCGATGAGCGTGTCCAACGTCGGCTCAGGTGGCGCAGACCAGCCCAACCGGCGCAGGTAGGCGTCACGCAGGTCCGGGTCGAGGGGCCTGCGCCAGAGCCGGTCGTCGCGGCGCGGGTCGTCGAAGGCGAGCAAGTCAGACAAGGTTGAGCTGCCAGGAGACGCCGAAGCGGTCGTTGACCCACCCGAACTTGACGCTGAACCCGTAATCACCCAACGGCATCAGCGGCTGACCGCCCTCGGACAAGGCCGCGTAGAGGCGGTCGATCTCAGCCTCGGACTCGCAGGTGACGTAAAGCGAGATCGAGGGGGTGAAGGTGAAGTCGTGCACGGGGGCGCTGTCGATGGCCCTGATGACCTGCCCGCCCGCGCGGAAGCTGGCCAGGTGCACGGTCCCCTCGGCATCGGGGCCGCCTGGCCCGTCCGGTCCCGCGTGCTTGAGGTCCAGCACCTCGCCGTCGTCGAACAGCGAGACGTAGAACGTGATGGCCGCTTCGGCCTGCTTGCCCTGGAACATCAGGAAGGGCGTCACCTTCGGTTGCACTGTGGACACGGGTAGCCACTCCTCTTGTCGACGTTGGTGTCGAGAGTAAGCACCACGACCGACGGAACTGCGAAGATGGCCGTCGTGCACCCTGTCGAGCTCGACGGTTCCGCGGCCGCGGTCCACGCTCTAGCGCGTGCCCTTCGTCCTCACCTGGACGGCCACCCGGGCCAGGTTGTGGTGCCGCTGGGCCCGGGGGAAGCCCTTGACGCCATGCGCCCTGACTTGCCTAGAGAGGCCGACACGGCGTTGATCGTGCGCACCTCGGGTTCAACAGGTTCAGCCAAAGGCGTGCTGTTGTCAGCCGCGGCTTTGCGGGCCTCAGCGACAGCGACGCACGCGCGACTCGGGGGGCCGGGCACGTGGCTGTTGGCCATGCCTGCCCACCACATCGCAGGTGTACAGGTCGTCGTGCGGTCGCTCTTGGCCGGTACGGCGCTGGCAGTCCTGCCCGCTGGCGGTTTTCAGGGACGGCGGTTCGTTGAGGCGGCCTCTGATGTGTTGATGGCCGAAGGACCGCGCTACACGGCTCTAGTCCCCACCCAGCTGACTCGCCTCTTGGCTGAAGGCGGCGACGCCTTGGCGGCCGCGCGATCGTTCGATGCCGTGCTGGTTGGTGGCGCAGCGACAAACCCGAGCACCCTTAGACAGGCTCGTGAAGCGGGCATCAACGCGGTCACCACCTACGGCATGTCAGAAACCGCGGGCGGGTGTGTGTACGACGGATCTCCACTCGATGGGGTGCGAGTGCGGCTGGTGGACGACGTGATCCACCTCAGCGGTCCCGCCCTGTCGCACGGCTACCGCCTCGACCCCGACAACCCGGCCTTCGCCGACGGCTGGTTCCGCACTTCAGACCTGGGCCGCCTGGTTGACGGCCGCTTGCACGTCCTCGGCCGCACGGACGACCTCATCAACACCGGTGGCAAGAAGGTCGCTCCCTCGGCGGTGGAACGGGTGCTGACCGCCCAGGTGAACGTGCTGGAAGCGTGCGTGGTGGGCCTACCGGACCCCGAATGGGGTGAACAAGTCGCCGCCGCGATCGTGTCCAGCGCCGAGGTGGACGCGACAGCGCTACGGGCAGCCGTCCGGCAGGAGCTGGGCCCGCACGCGGTCCCGAAACAGATCCACGTCGTCCCCGATCTGCCGCTGCGCGGACCGGGCAAGGTGGACCGCGCGGCCGTCGTCCAGCTCTTGTCACCAGCTCGAATCTCGGTGGAGCGGAGTCCGACGCGCGAGTAGCGTCCCTGGATCGTGGACCTCGTGATCACCTCCCTGGCGGAACGACCGGACCTCGACTCGTGGCTCGACGACTTCGCGAACACCTGGCCCGTGTTCATGCAGAAGGACCCCATGAGCGGGGTCTACTACGGGGTCGCAGGCCTGCACTACCCGGAGCACGTGCTGGTCGCCTACGACCGCGACCACCCCGAGCGGTTGATCGCGAAGGCGCACAGCGTGCCGTTCCGGTGGACCGAGGACGTGCTGCCCCCAGGCGGGTGGGACCGGGTGATCCAGCGGGCCTCGGTCGGTCGCGCGAACGGCGAGGAACCGAACATGGCCTCCGCGCTGGAGATCAACATCCAGGTCGACATGCGCGGCACCGGACTCTCCGCGGTGATGCTCGGCGCCATGCGCGACAACGCGCGCGCTCTCGGGTTCGACACGCTGGTGGCGCCCGTGCGCCCCAACGGCAAGCCCGCCCACCCGGAGGTACCGATGGGTGAGTACGCGGGCTGGACGCGGGAGGACGGCCTGCCGGTCGACCCGTGGCTGCGGGTACACGTGCGGGCGGGCGGGGTCATCGAGGCCGTCGCGGTGCGGTCGATGACGATCGCCGGGACGCTGGCGGAGTGGCGTTCGTGGACAGGTCTACCGTTCGACCGGACCGGCCAAGTGCTGGTGCCGGACGCGTTGGTCCCGGTGCACTGCGACGTCGAACACGACCACGCGGTGTACGTGGAGCCCAACGTGTGGGTTCGCCACAAGACGTGACGAGTCACTCACCGCCCGGCAAGCCCTGATCAGTGAAGATGGACCGATGGCGACAGTCGCGGAGTGGATCGAGGGCGCGCGCGTGCGCACGCTGCCAAACTCGGTGGCACCAGTCCTGGTCGGCTCAGGCGCCGCTGCCGCTGTAGGCGCGTTCTCTTTGGTCCGGGCCGCGTTGGCGCTCTTGGTGTCCTTGGCTCTGCAGGTCGGGGTGAACTACGCCAATGACTACTCCGACGGCGTAAGAGGCACCGACAGCGAGCGGGTCGGCCCACTGCGACTGGTTGGTTCCGGAGTCGCTTCACCGGCCACCGTTAAGGCTGCCGCGTTCGCTTGCTTTGCTCTTGGCGCGGTCGCCGGTCTTGTCCTGGTGTCCCTATCGGGTCATTGGTGGTTGCTGGCAGTGGGTGCCGCCAGCATCGCGGGGGCGTGGTTCTACACCGGCGGTGAGAAGCCTTATGGCTACTCGGGTTGGGGCGAGGTCGCCGTCTTCCTCTTCTTCGGCGTGATCGCTGTGCTGGGCACCGAGTACGTACAAGCGGACCAGGTGAGCTGGTTCGGCGCCGCCGGTGCCGCGGCGATGGGCTCGTTCTCCGCAGCGGTACTGGTCGCGAACAACCTTCGTGACGTGCCCACCGACCGTGTGGCCGGTAAGAACACCTTGGCCGTGCGGCTCGGTGAGCCGCGCACCCGAGTGCTGTACCAGGTACTTGTGGCGATCCCGTTCGTCCTAACGGTGGCTGCGGCGTTCTCGACACCGATAGCGCTAGTCGGACTCGTTGCCGCTGCCTTTGTCGTGCCCTCTGCTCGCCTCGTAGCGCGCGGCGAGACGGGACTGAAGCTGATCCCCGTGTTGAAGCAGACCGGGCTCGCGATGCTGACCTGGGCCGTGGTTACGGCTATCGGGGTCGGGCTGTCCTAACCGTTCCACTCGCCGGTCGCGAAGAACGTTTCCAAGATCTCGTCGTAAGGCGCGAGATCAATCCCTTGCGCGGTAAGCCAAGCATCGTCGTAGTAGGTGTGCGAGTACCGCTCCCCGCCGTCGCATAGAAGCGTGACGACGCTGCCGGTGACACCCTCCGCCTTGAGCTCAGCGAGGATCTCGAACGCGCCCCACAAGTTCGTCCCGGTAGACCCGCCGACCCGACGCCCGAGCATCTGCTCGACCCGCCGGATCACCGCGACCGACGCCGCGTCCGGCACCTTGATCATGCGGTCGATCACCTGACCGAGGAACGACGGCTCCACCCGCGGCCGCCCGATGCCCTCGATCCGCGACCCCTGGCAGCCGGTCAGCCCCGGCACCGCGTCGCGCCAAGCGTCGAAGAAGACCGAGTTCTCCGGGTCGACCACGGCCAACCGGGTGCTCAGCGCGCGGTAGCGGATGTAGCGCCCGATCGTGGCGCTCGTGCCGCCGGTCCCGGCGCCGACGACGATCCACCGGGGCTCGGGGTGCGGCTCCAGCGCCATCTGCCCGAACACCGACTCGGCGATGTTGTTGTTGCCGCGCCAGTCCGTGGCCCGCTCCGCGTGGGTGAACTGGTCGATGAAGTGCCCGCCGAGCTCCTCGGCCAGCCGGTTCGACTCGGCGTAGATCTGGCTCGGCTTGTCGACGAAGTGACATCGGCCACCCTGCCGCTCGATCAGCTGCACCTTCTCCGGGCTCGTCGTCCGGGGCATCACGGCGATGAACGGCAGGCCCAGCATGCGGGCGAAGTACGCCTCGGACACCGCGGTGGACCCGGAGGACGCCTCGATGACCGGGGTGCCCTCCACGATCCAGCCGTTGCACAACGCGTAGAGGAACAGCGACCGCGCCAGGCGGTGCTTGAGCGAGCCAGTGGGATGGGTTGACTCGTCCTTGAGGTAGAGCCGCACGCCCCACGGTTCGGGGAGCGGGAACGGCAGCAGGTGGGTGTCGGCGCTGCGGTTCGCGTCCGCCTCGATGATCCGCACGGCCTCGCACACCCAAGCCCGGGTCTTGTCGCTGCACCTGTCCACGGCGGTCATGTACCAACATTATCGCCTAGCAGCGGTTTTGCCAGCGCCCCAACGAGTGGCGGGGGTGTCGCGCAGGGTCAGGACTCGCCGCGCAGCTGCGCGCGCAGGCGCGCGCGCTCGGCGTTGCGGCCCGCGTGCCGGGCGGCGAGCCCGGCGGTGACGCGGGAGTTGAGGCCGCGGAACAGCAGCAGGCCGAGCGGGAAACCGACGACTACGCCGATCGCGACGGCCACCAGCAGCGGGATGTCGAACAGCGTCAGCACAGCCGCCACCGCCACCACCAGAACCAGGCGCAACACGGTGTAGAGGGCCAGGTCACGGCCCAGGTTGCCGTCGGGCTTGTCCACGGCCCCGAGGCTACCCCTCGGTCTCCTCCACGGTGTTCGGCCTGCCCTCGAAGCGGGTGGAGAGCACCACGGTGGACCTGGTGCGGGCCACGCCCTTGATCCGCCGGAGCCTGCTGAGCGCGCGCTCCAGGTCGTCGACCGTGGCGACCCGGACCTTGACCACGAACGCCTCGTCACCGGCCACCCGGTAGCAGGACTCGACCTCCACCAGTTCGCCGAGCGCGTCGGCGACCTCCTCGTCGTCGGCGGTGTCGGTCGGGTGGATCCCCACCAGCGCGGTCACCCCGAGACCGACCGCGCGCGGGTCGACCTGCGCGTGGTAGCCGGTGATGACACCGGACGACTCCAGCTTGGCCACCCGCTCGTGCACGGCGGAGGCGGAGAGCCCGACCTGTCGCCCCAGGTCGGCGTAGGTGACCCGGCCGTTGGTGCGCAGCGCGGCGATGATGCGGCGATCGACTGTGTCCACGGGGCGCAAGCGTACGGCGTGCGCACCCGGTGTCCGAACCGGCCGATTTGTCCCTTACTACCTCTTTACCATCACCCAACCGTTCGAGTACCCAATGGTCGAAGTGCCACGATGCTCCTGGTTTACCCCGATCGACGGGTCCCCCCGATCGACTGAGCCAAGGAGACGGCGATGACTGTGGCGCACGTCGGAGAACGGCTGCTGACCCCGGGAGAGGTCGCCACGCTGTTCCGAGTCGACCCCAAGACGGTGACCAGGTGGGCGACGGCGGGCCGGATCGGCTCGATCCGCACCCCCGGTGGTCACCGGCGGTTCCGCGAGTCCGAGGTCAAGACCCTGCTCGCGGAGCTCACCACCGAGGCCTCCGAGCAGACCGCCTGACCACCGGTTGGGGAGGGCCCCTGGACCAGCGGGTCCACCGGCCCCACCCACCACCCGGACAAACCGGCTAACCTCGAACACCCAGGCCTGTTCGAAAGGTGGCCCCGCATGCTGTACCTGCTCGCCGCGGTCGGCGCGATCACCGTTGGCGTGCTGCTGTGGCGGGCGTTCGGGGTGCGCACGGCCGAGGTCGCCCCGCGACCCGGCCGGGTCGTCGCCCCGGACGACGACCCGGAGTTCCTGCGCGGCCTGGACAAGTTCCGCAAGTCCGACGGCGAGGACCAGCCCCCGGCGTGAGCCGGTTCAGGCCATCCGGGGGCGGGGCCCGCTGGCGAAGTCGTCAGCGACCGTCGCCGCCAGTTCCAGCAGCGCGAGCCGGGTCTCCGGGGCCAACCGCTCCAACTCGATCTCCGCGCCCTCTTCCAGGTGCGGGTCGAACGGGATCCGGCAGACCGCCCTGCACCGGGCACCGAAGTGCTGGGCCAGCTTGTCCAGGTCGACCGAGCCGGACTTGGGCCGCACCGAGTTGATCACCGCGACCGAGCGGGCGACCAGCGTCCGGTAGCCGTGCGCGTCCAGCCAGTCCAGCGTCGCCGAGGCGCTGCGGGCGCCGTCGACCGAGCCGGAGGACACGATCACCAGCGAGTCGGCGAGGTCGAGCACGCCCTTCATCGCCGAGTGCATCAGTCCGGTGCCGCAGTCGGTGAGCACGATGTTGTAGAAGTGCTCCAGCAGAGCCACCGTGCGCCGGTAGTCGTCCTCGCTGAACGCCTCGGACACCGCCGGGTCCTGCTCGCTCGCCAACACCTCTAGCCGGGACGGGCCCTGCGAGGTGTAGGCGCGGATGTCGCTATAGCGGCGGATGCGGCCGGCGTCGCGCAGCAGGTGCCGCACGGTCGCTGTGGTCTCCAGCGGGATCTTCTGGCTCAGCGTGCCACGGTCGGGGTTCGCGTCGACCGCGATGACCCTGTCGCCACGCAGCGACGAGAAGGTCGAACCGAGCGTGGTGGTGGTCGTCGTCTTACCGACCCCGCCCTTGAGGCTGAGCATCGCGATCTTGTAGCAACCGCGCAGCGGTTGGTTTACCCGTGCGATCAGCTCACGCCTGCGCACCTCTGCCGGGCTCTCACCGACGTTGACGAGCCTGCCCGTGGCCACATAGACGGCCTTACGCCACCCGGACTGCGGTGCCCTCTTGGTCTGCTTAAGCAGCCGTGCCGAGGACAACTCCTCACCGTGGCCTGCCTGCGGGTCGCTGTAGTAGCCCTGGCCGACCTGGTGCGGACCGGTGATGGCCGCGTTCTGCGCGTACGGGTTCCCCTGCTGGCCCGGTTGCGGCAGGCCCTGGTTCGGTCCCGGGAAGTGCTGCATGGGCGGCGGGAACTGCTGCATCGGCTGCGGCTGCGCGTGGTGCTGCTGCGGGCGCTGCTGCTGCTGGACCGGCGGCCGCGCGGGCTGGTGCTGAACGGGTGCCTGGTGCTGCACCGGCGGCTGGTGCTGGGCGGCGGGCTGGTGCTGGGCCACCTGCTGCACTGGCTGCTGCTGGACCTGCTGCTGCGCCGGTGGCTGGTGCGCCGGGTTGGGGTGCCCGGGGTTGGGCACGATCTGGGTCTCGTTGGGGTTCGGCTGGGCCGGGATGGCCTGCGGCCCCGACTGCTGCGGCCCGGGCTGCTGCTGGGCGGGCTGTCCCGCGGTGGCCGGAACGCGCTGGTTCATCGGCTGCGTGCCTGCCGTCTGCGGGTCATGACCGGCGTTCGGCGGCGCGTAGAGCTCGGCTTGGTCGGCCGCCTGCTCCGGCTGCGCGCTCGGGTCCGGCCCGGCCAGGTGCGCCTCGGCGAGCTCGGGATCCGGGCCGAAGTCGGGTGTGCCGGTGTCGGTCCCCCCGGTCACCACCGGCGGCCGCCAAGCCGCCTCGGACTCGTCATGGCGTCCAGTCACCCCTGAGACCCCTCCCGCGAACCTCGACCCTGTGGCTGCGACGGTAGTCGCTCACCGCGTCACCCACCGAAGGGGGTAACGCGGTGTGCACAAGCAACCGCAGGTGGGAGGGGTCATGCGGCCGGGGTCAGGCGTACGAGTGCAGGCCCGCGATGACCAGGTTGATGAAGAACAGGTTGAACACGACCAGCGCGAAAGCGACCGAGTTGATCACAGCGGCCCGGGTGCCGCGCCAGCCAGCGGTCGCCCGCGAGTGCAGGTACCCCGCGTAGACGACCCAGGCGACGAAGGCGACGGTCTCCTTGGGGTCCCAGCCCCAGAACCGGCCCCACGCGGCCTCGGCCCAGATGGCGCCGCAGATGATGCCGAAGGTGTAGATCGGGAACGCGAAGATGGTGGTGCGGTAGGCGAGCCGGTCGAGCGAGGCTGCCTCCGGCAGCTTCGGGCCGATCCTGGTGAACCGACCCGGGTTCGCGTCGTGCCGGACCTTGACCAGGTACAGCACGCTGAACACGCCGGGCACCAGGAACAGGCCGCTGGACAGGATCGCCGCCGCGACGTGGATGACCAGCCAGTACGACTGCAGCGCGGGCATCACCGGACCGGCGGCGGTGTAGAGCGCGGTGCCGCCGAGGAACATCAGGATCACGACCGGGGTGAGCACGAACGCGCCGAGCCTGCGCACGTCGAACTTGCGCATCAGCACCAGCCACGTGACCACCGCGACCAGCATCGTCGCGGCGCCGTACTCGTACATGTTGCCCCAGGGGGCGCGGCCGGTGGCCACCCCGCGCAGCACGATCGAGCCCAGGTGCAGCAGGGCGCCGAGCACGGTCAGCGCGACGGCCATCCGCCCGAACCGCTCGGGCTTGCCGACCTCAGTGGACTCGTCGATGCGGCCGATGGCCGGGGTCACGGGGGCTCCCGCGCCGACCAGTTCGCGAGCCTGCTCGGACTTCTTGGCCTTGCGCGTAAAGGCCTGCTCGGTGGTGTAGAACACCATCGCGAACACATAGATCAGGGCGGCGGCGCGGTAGAGCCAGTCGCTGTAAGTGGCCAGCGTGTCGTTGACCGGCATCCTTAGGTATCCCTCCTGGGAAGCAGCTGAGCTGCAAGCCTGTGGAACTCCTCGCCATAACCCGCCTGGTCGGTTCGCGCGAGGCCGCCGACGCGCACCACCGTACTTCCCGACTCGTCGGGGCTCGCGCGAACCCACAGCCTGCGCCGCCGCACGGTCAGCGACACCCCGAGCCCGAGGATCATCGCGACGGCCGCCACCAAGACCCACACCTGCGTCGGGTCGTGCGAGACCTGCAGCGACACCCACGGCACCACACCGTCGAAGGTGACCTTCGTGCCGTCGTCGAGGGTGATCGCCCCGCCGATCTTCAGGTTCTCCCGCGCGACCCGGGTGAGCCTGCCGCTGTCCACCAAGGACTGGTCGATCTGGAAGATGGACTGGCCGCGCCCGGAGTCGATCCCCAGGTCACCGCGCATGACGTCGACGGCGACCGCGGGGTCCGACAGCTTCGGGTGGCTGGAGGTGAGGATCTTGTCCTCGATGAGCGAGGTCGGGGCGAACAGGCCGGTCACCGCGATCTGCCGCTTGCGCCGCTCGGTCGGGTCGGTCACCCCGGGCGGGTCGAACTTGGTGGCGCCCTCGGAGAGCAGCGTCAGGTTGTCCACCGGTCGCCACTGGATGGTCTGGGTGCGCTTCTGCCCGTCCGGGAAGGTGACCGTGAAGGTCGGCGCGTAGCCGTGGCCGAGCAGGTAGACGCGGTCGCCGACGACCCGCAGCGGGTCGTTGACGCGCAGGTCGTAGGGCCGCCAGGTGTCGCTGTCGAGGTCGTCGCCCGCCTGGTAGTCGATCTTGGCGGCGAACTGCTCCGCCTGCCCGTTGGGCAGGTAGGTGGCGTCGAACTCGTTCACCCGAACGCAGAACGGGTTCAGGTCGGTGCCGTCGACGCGCAGGCCGGGCCGGAACGAGTCGTAGCCCAGGGTGCCGGAGTTGCAGAACTGGGAGCCGTTGGCGAGGACGATCACCTGGCCCTCGTAGTTGGCCATCTTCCCGATCGCCAGCGCCACGATCAGCGCCAGCATGGCGAAGTGGAAGACCAGGTTGCCCGCTTCCCGCAGGTAGCCGCGCTCGGCGCTGACGCTGCGCGCGCCGTCGTCCTCCGCGCGCTCGACCAGCCGCCACCCCTTGAGCCGCACCCGCGCGTCGGCCATGACCTGCTCGGGGGTGTCGGTGACCACGGCGGTCTTGTGGTGCGGCAGGCGGCTCAGGTTGCGCGGGGTGAGGACCGGCTTGGCCCGCAGCGCCTTGGCGTACTCAACGGTGCGCGGCACGAGGCAGCCGACGAGGGAGATGAACAGCAGCAGGTAGATCGCGGAGAACCAGACGCTGGCGTAGACGTCGAAGAACTGCAGGCGGTCCAGGAAGGTGCCCCACCAACCGTGCGCCTCGATGTAGGCCAACGCCCGCGGCAGGTTGAGCGAACGTTGCGGCAACAGGGCCCCCGGCATGGCCGCGAGGGCCAGCAGGAACAACAGGATCAGGGCCGTTCGCATTGATGTCAGCCCACGCCAGGTGTTGCGCACGAAAGCGCGAGCCGCGTTCACAGCGGCAACTCGAAGTCCGACACGACCGTGTTGCGTAACCACGACACGACATCAGCCCAGAGCCCGGTGACGAGCAATACGCCGACCGCGAGCAGCAACGCGCCGCCGAAGAGCTGGACCCCCCGGGTGTGCGCCCGCAGCCAGGTCGTGGCCCGCACCGCCCACCGCGCCCCCAACGCGATCACCAGGAACGGGATGCCGAGGCCCAGGCAGTAGATGATCACCAAGAGGTACCCCCGAACCGCACTCCCCCCGGTCGAGGCCGCGATGCTCATCACCCCCGACAGCGTCGGGCTGAGGCACGGCGTCCACCCCAGCGCGAAGATCCCCCCCAGCACCGGCGCCCCCGCCAACCCGAACCGGGGTGTCTTGTGGATGCGGATGTCCTTCTGCAAGCCGGGGATCAACCCGATGAAGACCAACGCCATCGCAATGGTGACAACCCCACCAACCCGTTGCAGCACGTCCTCATTGATCAGCAACGCATCCGCGAGCCAGACAACACTGCCCACAGTCGCCGCAAAAACAACGGTGAACCCCAGCACGAACAACCCCACCGCGCCCACGACGCGGTAGCGGCCCTTCTTGCGCTCCTCCTGATCGCTGACCGCGGGCGCCTCAGCCCCCACCAGGGCGGCGAGGTAGGCGAGATACCCCGGAACCAGCGGAACCACGCACGGTGACGCGAAGGACAACAACCCGGCCAACAGCGACAGACCGGCCGCCACCAGCAGCGGCCCAGAAACGGCAACCTGCGTCGGGTCCACCCGATCAGCGTAGGGAAGCGCCTCCGGGGCCCGTCCGGGGGTGGCCTGTGCCAGGACGCGGGTCACACCCCACCCCTTCAGCGACCGCACACCCCCTTGGGCGACCCGCCCACTCCCGGCCGACCACCCGGAAGCCCTGATGTCACCTCAACCCTCTGCCCCGCCCACCCCGAGCCAGCCATTTGGACTCCCGAAGACCGCTGGCGCCAACCACCATCTGCTCGGCGCCTGGACGGCTCGGAACAGCCGGTGTCAGCCCAGCCCGCTCTCGTCTGCCCTGCCAGCCCAGCCCCTGGACTCGGACCCGTCGGTGCCAACCCGCCCCCCGTCAGGTCCGCCCCAACCCACCTACCCAGCACCTGGACAGTCGGACTCGCTGGTGCCAAGTGCTCGATGGGGTGGACCTGTTTTGTGTGGGGGGACGACACCCGTAGCGTTTCCGCGCGGCAGGGCCAGTCTTTTCGGCCCCTGCTTTGCGGACCTGCCACGGGTGTCGTAGGGGCCCCACGCAAAACAGGTCCACCCCATCGAGCAAAGCTCGAGAATCGCGGATCAGATGCAATGCCGAAGGCGAGCCGTTCACCGGAGCCGAAGGCGGAGGCCCGAATCCCTTGCCCCGCATCCCCAACCCGGGCACGCGTCAAGATCAACCTGATCGAAAGCCCCCAAATACACAGCTTACCGCGCAGCACCGACAACCCGGGAGCATCGAACAGCAGCCTGTGGACAACCAGACCCGTTGTAGACAAGCAGATCCCACAACGGCCCCCGCAAGATCAACTGAATCAAGAGCCCCCGATATACAGCCTACCGAGCAGCACCGACACAACGGGAGCACCGAGCAGCAGCCTGTGGACAGCAGAAGACGTTGTGGATAACCAACCACGGCGAGGCCCGCCATGATCAACTACTCCAGAAGCCCCCAATACACAGCCTACCGAGGGACTCCGGCAAAACGACCCCAACAATCGAACCTTGTGGACAACCAGAACCGTTGTGGACAACCCTCATAACAGTCAACCGAGCACCGAGGATCACCGAGAACCAGGCGGCGTCCACCCCACCTCAGTAACCACGAACATCGCCAACTCGCTCAGCTTGATGTTGTGGTCCCGCGCATGCCCCCGCAGCACGTCAAAAGCGACTCCCATATCCACCCCCAACCGCTCTGCGAGCACGCCCTTCGCCTGCTCGATCGTCACCCGACTCGTCAACGCTTCCTGCAGCTGCTCGCTAAGCAGTTCGTGATCCCGAATAGCCCGTGCCTGCAACAATCCGATCGTCGCCACGTCGACCAGGGCCTTGGCGGTTCGCCAGGACAACTCGTCCAGGTGGCCGGGGCGGGCGCGGAACAGGTTCAGGGCGCCGATCGTCTCTGAGCGCAGGCGCATGGGGAGGGCGAAGACCGCTCGGTAGCCGTCCGCGATGGCGGCGGCGGCGAAGCGGGCGTCGGGTTCGTCGACCGCGGTGAGGTCGGGGCGGGAGACCGGGGAGCCGGTGCGGTAGGCGGCGAGGCAGGGGCCTTCGCCGTGGCGGAGTTGGAAGAGTTCAAGTCTGCGGACGGCTTCGCTGGAGCTGGTGACCATGTGCAGGTCGCCGTCCACGGTGGCCAGGAGGATGCCCGCGGCGTCGACGGAGAGCAGTTCGACGCAGCGGTCTACCAGCACCTGGAGGAACTCCAGGACGTCGAAGTCGTCGATGAGGGTGTCTGCGAGTTCGACGAAGGTTTCGACGAGCCGTTGTTGCTTCATGAGGACTCACCTCCTGTTTCGGGCTGCCCCGGGTCCATCTCGAGTTCGGTGAAGCGCACGGTGCGGGCGACCACGTCGTCGGCGAGGTCGCCCAGGGCCCGGCCGTCGGCGAACGCCCGCGCCCGCAGGCTGGCGAACGCCGTGGAGACGTCGGTGCCGAGTTGGACGGCGACCATGCCGGTCGCCTGGTGGATGCGCGGGCTGGTCAGCACGGCGGTCTCCGAGATCAGCAGGTCCATGGCGATGCGGGTGAACAGGACCGCGTCCGCCCGCGCCGCCGGGGCCAACTCGCCGGGGAAGCGGCGGTAGACGCCGAGGGCGCCGAGGCGGACGGCGCCGATCACCATCGGGAAGGCGAACACGGCGGCCACCCCGACTAGACCGGGACCGAGCGCGAGCAGCGGCCACTCGGTGGCCACGACCTCGGCCGTGAGGTCGGGCACCAGCACCGGTCGGCTGGTCGACCACGCGGAGGTGAGCGGCCCCTGGCCGACGGTGAGCTCCGCCTCCGCCAACCGCGAACCGGTCACCCCGGCCGAGTGGGTGGTCACCGTGCCGTTGTTGATCATCACGACCAACACCACCCCGTCCGCGGCGAGTCTGCGTTGGACGAGGGCGCACAACAGGTCGGGGGTGAGCGGGCCGCCGTGCGCGGCGGTCGCCGCGGCGATCCACCCGGTCAACTCCGCCCAGTTGCCCGGCCTACCCGCGTCGGTCACGCACTCGCCACTTCCTGTTCGAGCGAGCCACCTCCGCACCCGGTGAGCACGACACCGTGAGCCTAGTCCCGATCAGTGGGCCCGCCCGTCGACGGTACTGGTTCCTTCGAGTGGCGCTCGTGGCAGCCGCGATCGATCGGCGGAATAGTTGAGGTGCGCTCCGGACCCCGGCGTGGGACAAACCACGCGAGGAGCAAATATGACGACGATCACATCGGGCGTAATTGCCGATATACTCCACCGGGAGTTCACACCTTCACCCGATAAGACTAGCCGGGCAACTCGGATAAATCACAACCTTTGCCATCGCGGTCAGCCGGCGGCAATGTCTTGCTCAGCGCTCGATCGGCGCTCGGGGTATTTGCAGGGAATACCCCACATGGTGCGGGGGCATCGCGCACGTCGCCGTCTGGTCGGCACCGGTCACCCGGTGCCCGCGGTGTCCTCGCACCCCTCACCACACGTCCCACCGCGACCGGGCCAGCGATTCCGACCAGCGGACAACCACTGGAGCGGGAATGGCTGACGGCGCGGTGCTGACCACCAGGCAGGCGTGGGAGCGGTGCGTCGGGCGCCGTGAGCGGTTGACCGGCATGGTGCTCAGGTTCGGCCTGCTCGACCAGGTCGACGACGTCGTGCACGACGCGTTCGTCGCCGTCATGGGCATGCCAAGACTTTACCCAGCCGGTTTCGACGCGCTGCTGGAGACCGTGCTGTGGCGCCGGTGCCTGATCATCGCGGCTGGCGAGGCGGCCAGGCAGCGCCTCGTCGAGCACGCCGCGCTGCACCCACCGGCCACCGGCGACCACGCCGATCGGGTCGTCGACCAAGTACATGCCCAATGGCTCTTGCGCCGCAGCGGCGTGCTCACCGAGCCGGACATCTGGATGCTGGAAATGGTGAGCGTCGGGTACCGGAGGCAGGAAATAGCCGATATGTCCGGGCGGACCGTGGATGAGATCGATCGGGCGATGCGTTCGGTGCGCCGCCGGGCCAGGTACAAAACCCAAGCCACGGTGGCCTGATAAATATATAAATATCAGGATTCGGCGATGAGTCGGTCGACGACCGGGATCAGGTCCTCGGCCAGCAGGTCGCGCATGAATGCCGCGGCCACCCGCCCCTGCTTGTCCAGGACGAATGTGGCGGGCACGACCGCCCGGGGATAGCCCTTCAACACGATGAGGGATTTCCCGGGCGGGTCGTAGATCGAGGGGTAGGTCAGGCCGCGGTCGCGCAGGAAGTCCTGGGCCGCGTCGCGCTGGTTGTCGCGCACGTCCACCCCGACCACCTGGACCTGGTCGGGGTAGCGGTCCTGCACCTGCTGCAGCTGCGGCGCCTCGGCGCGGCACGGCCCGCACCACTGGCCCCAGATGTTGAGCACGACGACCTTGCCCCGGTAGGACGACACCGAGATCCGCGAGTCGTCCATCAGGGACGGTCCGGCGATGTCGGGCATCGGCTTGCGGTCGGCGCCGTCGTAGCTGATGTCGGTCTGCCCGCCCGGGGAGACGAACACGAACTCGGTGCCGCTGGCGACCGCGTCCTTGTCCGACGAGCAGCCGGACACCAGCAGCAGCGCCGCGCCGAGCAGGCCGAGGAGCGCGCGCATCAGGCGCCCGTGTTCTTCGGGTCGCTGGAGCCCGCGGGCTCGGTGTAGCGGATGCCGACCAGCTGCTCGTCGTCGAACACCAGGCTGGTCAGCGAGGCCAGCGAACACTGCCGCTTGCGCGGGTCGTGCCAGAGCCGCTTGCCCTCCAGGTAGCGCCGCAGCGTCCACACCGGGAGCTGGTGCGACACGCACACCGCCTCGTGCCCGACGGCCGCCGCCCGCGCGCGGTGCGCCGCGGCGAGCATCCGGTGCGCGATCTGCAGGTACGGCTCGCCCCAGGACGGGGTGAACGGGTTGCGCAGGTGCGGCCAGTTGGCCGGCGAGCGCAGGGCGCCGTCACCGACCGAGACCTTCTTGCCCTCGAACACGTTCGCCGACTCGATCAGCCGCTCGTCGGTCGCCAGCTCGAGCCGGTGCGAGGCGGCGATGGGTGTCGCGGTCTCCTGCGCGCGCTGCAGCGGCGAGGCGACGACGTGCACGATGTCGTGGTCGGCGAGGTGTTCGGCGACGGTGAGGGCCTGCCGCTTGCCGGTGTCGGACAGGTGGAAGCCGGGGAGCCTGCCGTAGAGGATGCCGGTGGGGTTGTGGACCTCGCCGTGGCGCAGCACGTGGACGATGGTCTGGGTCACGCGGGCTCCTTCGCGGCCGCCGCGGCCGCGGCGGCGTTGGGCAGTGCGGCGGCGATCCGCTCGAACGCGGTGTCGTCGAGGGCCGCGCTGACGAACCAGGCCTCGAAGGCGCTGGGCGGCGGGTAGACGCCGTGGTCGAGCAGTGCGTGGAAGAACGCCGGGAACCGCCAGGTCTGCGCGGCCTTGGCGGCGGCGTAGTCGGTGACCGGGTCCTCGGTGAAGAACACGCTGAGCAGGTTGCCCGCGGTCTGGACCCGGTGCGCCACGCCAGCAGCCGACAGCGCGCCGCCGAGCAGCGCGCCGAGCCGGGCCGCGTTGTCGTCCAGGGCCCGGTACACCGACTCGTCGGCCGCGCGCAGCGTCGCCAGGCCCGCGGCGACCGCGACCGGGTTACCGGAGAGGGTGCCCGCCTGGTAGACCGGACCGGCCGGGGCGAGGTGGCCCATGATGTCGGCCCGACCGCCGAACGCCGCGGCGGGCAGGCCGCCGGACATGACCTTCCCGAAGGTGTAGAGGTCCCCCGCGACGCCGTCGACCCCGTACCAACCAGCGGCCGAGACCCGGAAGCCGGTCATCACCTCGTCCATGACCAGCAGCGCGCCGTGCTCGGCGGTGATCTCGCGCAGCCCCGCGTTGAACCCGGCGACCGGGGCGATCGCGCCCATGTTGCCCGCCGCGGCCTCGGTGATCACCGCGGCGATCGACGGGCCGTGCTCGGCGAAGGCGGCCCGCACCGCGTCGAGGTCGTTGTACGGCAGCACCAGGGTGTCCTCGGCCTGCGCGCCGGTGACCCCGGGCGTGGTGGGCAGCCCGAGCGTGGCGACCCCGGAGCCCGCCTCGGCCAGCAGCGCGTCCACGTGGCCGTGGTAGCACCCGGCGAACTTGATGATCCGCTTGCGCCCGGTGAAGCCGCGGGCCAGCCGGATCGCGCTCATGGTCGCCTCGGTGCCGGAGTTGACCAGCCGCACCTGGCTGACCGGCTCGACCCGCCGAACGATCTCCTCGGCCAGGTCGACCTCCCCGGCCGTCGGGGTGCCGAAGGACAGCCCGCTGGTCGCCGCCGAGCGCACCGCCTCGACCACCGCCGGGTGCGCGTGCCCGAGGATCATCGGCCCCCAGGACGAGACCAGGTCGACGTACTGGTTGTCGTCGGCGTCCCACAGGTAGGCGCCGAGCCCGCTGACCATGAACCGCGGCGTCCCGCCGACGGAGTTGAAGGCCCGCACCGGCGAGTTGACCCCGCCGGGGATGACGGCCTTCGCCCGGTCGAACAGCGCCGCCGAGCCACGCACGTGTGCCTGCACCTCAGGTGTCACCCGACCAGTCTCGCAAACCCGGCCGGGTGGCCGCGCTCACGCCCGGGTGCGCACCGCCAGCACCAGCTGGCGACCGGCGTCGAGCAGCAGCACCGCGGCCAGCGTGGCCGCCGCGATCGAGGTGCCGATCCAGTTGCCCGCGTAGTGCTGGAAGTCCAGGTCCGGCCGCTCGGCGACCCGGCTCAGCGGCACCGTGCCCCGGTCGTAGCACCACAGCGCGGCCCACACCAGCAGCCCGACCAGCACCAGCTCACCCACCGCCAGCACAGCGCGGCGCGGCTGGTCCAGCCTGCCCGGCTCGTCTGGCCACCCGAGGCCGACGGCCTCCGGCTCCGAGGTCTGCGGTGTGCTCACCCGATCAGCCTCTCATGCCCCGCCCGCTCACGAACCACCGAAGTGCAACGCCCCGAAGTAGGCCCGCGAGTCGACCCGCAGCAACAGCGTCACCACGCTGACCCAGATCCCGACAATCGCCACGAACAGCAGGAACGCCACCGGCGACGACGCGTGCGCGTTGGCCGCCGCGGGAGCGCCGAGCGCGCCGACCAACGCGGTGAACATGAGGCCGAGCCGCGCCCACGGCCGCCCCGCGCGCACCGGCCAAGCCAGCACCAACGCGGCCAAAGCGGACAGCGCGGCACCGAACCCGAGGTAACCGGGTGGCCTATCGCCCGACACCAGCAACCCCCCGGTCAGCGCCGCACTGGCGACCGCCCCCCAGACCGCGAGGGTCACGGAGGTAGGTCTACCGGGGCGGTTGTCCGGGTCCGGATCGGCTATCGGCTCGGTCACGGGAGTTAAGTAGCCCCAACCCATCCCCGTGTTACGAGTCCCTCGCCACGTCCCCAGCGGCGTCCCAAACCGCCACCATCCCCCTCTACGACGACTGTCATGGTGTTGACCTGCGCACCTTCGTGGGCACGGGCGCTGGTGGCGCGCCAGCTGGGTGGTCCGACATCACAGGGGCCCACCCGGGCGGCCCAGTCTCGTCGCTACGACTTCGCGGCGTGCGGGTCGGCCTCGTCGCCTGACGGCGAGCTCGGCGACCCGGGGATCGGACGCCTCGTTGCCTGGCGGCAACATCGGGCCCGATCCGCGATTTTCGAGCTTTGCTCGATGGGGTGGACCTGTTTTGCGCGGGGCCCCTACGACACCCGTGGCAGGACCGCAAAGCAGGGGCCGAAAAGACTGGCCCTGCCGCGCGGAAACGCTACGGGTGCCGCTCCCCCACACAAAACAGGTCCACCCCATCGAGCATTTGGCACCAGCGAGTCCGACTGTCCAGGCGCTGGGCTGGCAGGGCAGCCGAGAGCGGGCTGGGATGGCACCGGCCATTCCGAGTGTCCAGGTGCTGGGTGGGTGGGTTGGGGCGGACCTGACGGAAGCTGGGTTGGCACCGGCGGGTCCGACTGTCCAGGGGCTGGTTCTGTGGGTTGGGGCCGGTCCTGACGGGGGGCGAGTTGGCACCGCAGGGTCCGAGTGTCCGGGGGCTGGCTGGGTGGGTTGGCGGGTGGTTGTCCACAACGTGTTCTGTTGTCCACAGGCCGTGGTCGCCGACTCGGTTCTGTCGGGATCCGTCAATAGGCTGTATATCGGGGGCTCTTGCGGCAGATGATCTTGCGACCCCAACCCAACCGCCCTGCCCCCGACCGCATTGCCCACCCCGCACTCCTCGGAGCCGCCGGTGCCAACTGCTCGATGGGGCGGACTTCCTTTGCGCGGGGGGACGACACCCGTAGCGTTTCCTCGCGGCAGGGCCAGTCTTTTCGGCCCCTGCTGTGCGGACCTGCCACGGGTGTCGTAGGGGCCCCGCGCAAAGGAAGTCCGCCCCATCGAGCCCACCGGACCACCCCGTTCGGGCCGCGAGGTTGCCGCCAGGCAACGAGCAGGCCCGCACCCCAGCCCCCCAAGCACAAAAGAGCGGCGGCCATCAGGCCGCCGCTCTCAGGCATCTCAGTGGGGACGAGCTCAGTACCGCTTCCCCGTCGTCTCGAAGTAGGCCTTCGAGTCGGCGGTGAACATGAAGTAGATGGCGGTGCCCACCAGCAGGATCTGGATCACGCTCACCACGATGCCCGCCGGTGCGGCGCCTTCGCTGACCAGGCCCAGGACGTTGACGATCAGGCCGATCGTGCCGAGGATCGCCAGGGTCATGCGGGCCCAGTTCTTGCCCGCGCGCATCTTGAACGCGAACAGCAGGTACAGCGCGAAGGACACGGCGGCGATGATGCCTGCGAACACCAGGCCCGCGGTCACCACGGTGTCGATCTCGGCGGAGGTGGCCGCCTTGCCCTGGGCGCGCAGCGCGGTCGCGGCGCTCTCGCGCAGCGCGTCGGTGCCGATCGCCACGGTGACGATGAAGCCGACGATGCCGAGGATCGCGTTGACGACCCAGAGCTGGAAGGAGGTGGTCACGGACTTGGGCCGGACCGCGGTCGGCAGCAGGTCGTTGATCGGCGGCGCCGAGGGCATCGGCTGGTAGGGCTGGTTGGGATCGGGTCCACTTGTCGTCATGGGTGAGAAGCTATTGCTTCCTGAGAGTCCGCGCACGCCTGTTGTCGGGGTTGTTGCCGTGCTGTTCACCGGGGTGGACCAGCGGCGAGA
This sequence comes from Actinokineospora diospyrosa, assembly GCF_024171925.1. Classification (GTDB taxonomy): domain Bacteria; phylum Actinomycetota; class Actinomycetes; order Mycobacteriales; family Pseudonocardiaceae; genus Actinokineospora; species Actinokineospora diospyrosa. The sequence continues at coordinate 168,283 of NZ_JAMTCO010000011.1, forward strand.
TCAATTGGCCGGGGTTTCCGGCCGGAAGTAGGGCCTGGCTTGCTTGCTGTAGAGGCAGAACAGCGCCGCGACCAGCAGCCCGATGTGCAGCACGACGACGAACCCGCCCGCGTCGCCGACGAAGAGTTGGTACAGCCGCTCGGCGAGGTGGAGTCCGGCGAAGACCGTGACGGTCACCCGGGCCCAGTTGTGGCCGTTGCGGACCGGGACGCAGAGACCGGCGTAGACGATCCCGGGCACCAGGGCGAACACCAGCGAGACCGCGAAAGCGACGGTCGCGCCCAGGCTGACCGCGCTCGCCGTCGCGTCCTCGCCGGATTCGAGCAGGGCCGACTCGACGAGCGGCTCGAACCCGGCCTTGCCGATGGCGACCACGACGATCGCGAACGCCAGGTTGAACACGGCGAGTGCGATGAGCAGCCGGAACGCGGTCTGGACCAGTTCGGGTCGCTGGGTCGGCCACTCCTGGTGCGGCAGCAGCACGCGGGCGGGTGGCGCGACGGGCATCGGCTGCCACGTCTTGTCGGGCGCGGGGTCGTTCGAGGTCATTGCACAGAAAGTAGGGGGTGTCCGAGATCCCGCGCACCTGGATTGCGCTAAGGCACCGGAGTTAGTCGGTCACCAAGTGGCGCAGCGCGGTGGCGAGCGCGACCGGATCAGCCGCCCAGGCGAGCACGACCGTTCCGTCGTCGAGCTCCAGCGGCACCTCGGTGGTCTTCTTCGGCACGGTCCACCCGCCGCCCAGTGGCCTGGCGCCGACCGGGGTACCGACCTCGGTGACCGCCTTGATCCTGGCCACCGGCAACGATTCGCGGCCCTGGTGCAGCGCGGCGGGCGTCAGCGCGACCGCACAGATCTTGCGGCGGGCGCTGACCCACCCGGCAGCCATCGCGAACAGGGCGAGGCCGACCATCGCCCAGGCGAACCCGTGCACCCGACCGCTGAGCGCCTCGACCCCGGCACCGGCGGCGGCGAACAACGGGCCCCACAGCACCGGCCACCAGGTCGAGCCCGGCTCGGCGTAGAGGACCGGGCCCTCGTCGGGGTCAATCACGGTTGGCCGGGAAGAACCGCCTGCCGCCCTTGGTGTACAGCAGGCCGACGGCCACGATGATCACCAGGGAGCTGCCGAGGCCGTAGATGGTGACCCGGCCGACGGAGTACTGGAACAGCGCGCCGAACACCGCGAGCACCAGCAGCAACGTGCGCGCCTTACGCACGCCGCGGCGCGCTTGGTAGGCGAGCAGCAGGAAGAAGCCGAGGAACATGATCGAGCCGAGCAGCAGCCACCAGGACAACCCGATCGCGGTCTGCGTCAGCTCGGCCACGGTAAAGGTGGCCTTGCCCGCGGCGCGCGCCCGCTCGTACTCGCGCAGCGCCCAGTCCTCGCGCAAGGTGAAGAACAGCGCGGCGCCCACCACGCCGAGGGTCCCGGCGAGCACCCACAGCCAGAACGAGACCCGGACCGCGATAGGCGGGTCGGTTCGGACCTCCGCCTCGTCGGCGGTGGGCATGACCGGGGGTTCCTCGGGCACCGTCACCGCGCGAACATACCCGTCAGCGCTGGTCGAGCCAGCCCGCGGCCTCGGTGGCCCAGTAGGTGAGGATCACGTCGGCACCCGCGCGGCGGATCGCGAGCAGTGACTCGAGCACGGTGCGGCGCCGGTCCAGCCAGCCGTTGGCGGCCGCGGCCTCGATCATCGCGTACTCGCCGGACACCTGGTACGCCGCGACCGGGACGTCGGCCATGTCCCGCACCGCGCGGATCACGTCCAGGTACGCCAGGGCGGGCTTGACCATCACCAGGTCGGCGCCCTCGTTGAGGTCCAGCGTGGTCTCCCGCAGCGCCTCGCGGACGTTGGCCGGGTCCTGCTGGTAGCCCATGCGGTCGCCGGTGAGCTGGGACTCGACCGCTTCGCGGAAGGGGCCGAAGAAGGCGGAGGCGAACTTCACCGAGTACGCGAGGATGCCGGTGTCGATGTGCCCGGCGGAGTCGAGGGCCTCGCGGATCACGCCGACCTGGCCGTCCATCATGCCGCTCGGGCCGACGTACTGGGCTCCCGCGTCGGCCTGGGCGAGGGCCATGTCGGCGTACACGGCGAGGGTGGCGTCGTTGTCCACGTTGCCGTTGTCGTCGAGGACGCCGCAATGGCCGTGGTCGGTGAACTCATCGAGGCACAGGTCCGACATCAGCACGGTGTCGTCACCGAGCTCGGCGCGCAGGTCCCGCAAGGACACGTTGAGGACGCCGTCAGGGTCAACTCCGCCAGAACCGATGGCATCCCTGGTCTGCGGCACGCCGAAGAGCATGATCCCGCCAACCCCGGCCTGCACCGCCTCCACAGCCGCCTTGCGCAGCGTGTCGCGGGTGTGCTGGACAACGCCCGGCATGCTCGCGATGGGAGTGGGCTCGGTGGCACCTTCCTTCACGAACATCGGTAGCACCAACTGCCTCGGGCGCACCTCGGTCTCACTGACCAGGCGGCGCAAGGCAGGCGTGCGACGAAGCCTGCGCGGACGGTGGTTGGGGAACATCTGGGAGGCCTCTCCAGCCGGGGTCTAAAAGAAGCGGGCGGCGTGCTTTTCGCACACCGCCCGCCTTCTGTCTTATCGCCGCGCGCGCTTGGTCTTACGCGGCGGGGGCAGTGCCCCTTCCGCGCGCAACCTGGCCGCGTGCTCAGCGAGCGCGTCCACCAAGGCGGGGACCGTCGCGTGCTCGGGTTGGACGTCGACCCGCAGCCCGAACTCCCGCGCCGTCTCGGCCGTCTTCGGGCCGATGCAGGCGACCAGGGTCCGCGCGTGCGGCTTGCCCGCGATGCCGACCAGGTTGCGCACGGTCGACGACGAGGTGAAGCACACCGCGTCGAACCCGCCGGTCTTGATCATCTCGCGGGTCTCGGCGGGCGGCGGCGCCGCGCGCACGGTCCGGTACGCGGTCACGTCGTCGATCTCCCAGCCGCGGTCGCGCAGACCGGCGGCGAGGGTCTCGGTGGCGATGTCCGCGCGCGGCAGCAGCACCCGCTCGACCGGGTCGAGGATGTCGTCGTAGGGCGGGAAGTCCGCGAGCAGGCCCTCGCTGGACTGCTCGCCGGAGGGCACCAGTTCGGGGTTGATGCCGAACGAGCGCACCTTCGCCGCGGTCGCCTCGCCGACGCAGGCGATCTTCACGCCGGAGAACGCGCGGGCGTCGAGGCCGAACTCGGCGAACTTCTCCCAGACCGCGCGGACGGCGTTGGTCGAGGTGAAGATGACCCACTGGTAGCGGCCGTCGACCAGGCCCTTGACCGAGCGCTCCATCTGCGCCGGGCTGCGCGGCGGCTCGACCGAGATGGTCGGCACCTCGCTGGGGATCGCGCCGTGCAGGTGCAGCCGCTCGCTCATCTCGCCAGCCTGGTCCTTGGTGCGCGGCACCAGGACCCGCCAGCCGTAGAGCGCGCGCGACTCCCACCAGGACAGCTTCGAGCGCGCCGCCACCGCCTGGCCGACGGTGACCACGAGGTGCCCGGAGATCTCCCCGGCGTCGGCGGCCAGCGAGGCCAGCGTGGTGTCGATGGTGCGCTGGCTGGTGTTGGTGCCGTCCGCGGTCACCGCGACCGGGGTCTGCGGTGCCAGGCCGTGCTCGACCAGCGAGGACGCGGCCTCGGCGAGGTGGCTGGCGCTGGCGTGCAGCACCAGGGGTCCCGGCACGCCCGCGAGGGCGGCCCAGTCGATGTCGCCGCGGACGTCGACCTCGGTGTGCGTCGAGCCGAGCGCGATCCCCGCGTAGGCGGGCACCGCGGTCGCCGCGGACACGCCGGGGATCACGTCGAACACCGCGCTGGTGCGGGCCACGGCTTGCGCCTCGGCCACCACCGCGGAGTGGGTCAGCGGGTCGCCAGCGACGAGGCGGACCACGACCCGGCCCGCCTTGGCCTCGCCAGCCAGGTCTTTGGCCACGTCGGCCGGTTCGCCGACGGCTGGCCGGACCTCGGCGCCCGGCCTGGCGAGCGCGAGCACGCCAGAGGGGACGTCGGGGTCGGTCACCACGAGCTCCGCGCGTTCGAGCAGCTCTTTCGCGCGGACGGTGAGCAGTCCCGCGTCGCCGGGGCCGGAGCCGACGAAGGCGACGCGTCCGGGGGACTTTCGTGCACGGGTGGTCATGTCAGGCCACTTCCCATCAACTACGCCTCGGGACCGGAGAGCACCCCGGCCCCGAGTTCCAGCAGCTCGGCGGCCAGCGCACGACCGAGCTGCTCTCCTGCGGTCAGGTCACCGGTTGCCGATGCGCGCATGATGTCAACGGCCCCGGCCGGGTCGTTGGCGTCGTACGCGGCGGCGACCCCGCGCAGCGACAGGCGGTAAACCACCCTGTCGTCGGCGTCGAGATCTTCCACTACCTCGGCCAAAGCGCCAACCGGCGCGCTGCAGCCTGCTTCGAGCGCGGCGAGCATCGCCCGCTCGGCGGCCACCGCGGCGCGGGTGGCCCCATCATCCACTGTGGACTGGAGTAGGTGTTCGACGTCGACGTCGTCGACGCGGCACTCGACCGCCAGCGCCCCCTGCGCCGGGGCGGGCAGCATCTGGATCGGGTCGAGGGTCTCGGTGATCTCGGCGAGCCTGCCGAGGCGGGCCAGGCCCGCGCGGGCCAGGACGACGCCGTCGAGCTCGCCGTTGGTGACCATGGCGATGCGGGTGTCCACGTTGCCCCGGATCGGCACGATCTCGTGGCCGAAGCCCAGCGCGCGCAGCTGCGCGGCGCGCCGCGGCGACCCGGTGCCCAGGCGGGCGCCGGGGGGCAGCTCGCCGAGGGTGAGGCCGTCGCGGGCGATCAGCGCGTCGCGCGGGTCTTCCCGGGGCGGCACCGCGGCGAGCGAGAGCCGCGTGTCGGGGGCCGTGGGCAGGTCCTTGTAGGAGTGCACGGCGACGTCGACGGTGCCGTCGGCGAGCGCGTCGCGCAGCGCGGAGGTGAAGACGCCGACGCCGATCTCGGCGATCGGGGCGGACGAGCGGTCACCGGGGGTGGAGATGGTGATGAGCTCGACCCTGGCCCCGGCGCGCTCGAGCACGTCGGCCACGATCCTGGTCTGGGTCAGGGCGAGCGCGCTGCCGCGCGTGCCGATCCTGATCACTCGGTCCATGGCGTACCACCGTCCACAGAAGACTCAAGGGGGGATGTCACGGCCGCGGGCCGCTGCGGGTCGAGGGCGAACAGCTCGCGCAGCGCCTCGGCGTAGCCGGTGCCGCTCGGTCCGGTGGCCAGTTCCTTGACCCGGACCGTCGGGGTGTGCAGCAGCTTGTCGACCACCCGGCGCACCGTGCGGGCGAGTTCCTCGCGCACCGGGGAGTCCAGGTCGGGCAGCCGCGCGTCCAGCCGCAGCAGCTCCGCGTCGACGACCTCGGCCGCGCGGCGGCGCAGCGCGGTGACCGTGGGGGTCACCTCGGCCGAGCGCTGCGCGGCGAGGTAGCCGCGCACCTCCTCGGCGACGATCTCGGCGGCCCGCTGGGTGTCGGTGCCGCTGGGCGACTCGGCCAGCCGCCGCTGCAGGCTGGCCAGGTCGACCACGCGCACCCCGGGCAGCTCGGCGACCCCGTCGGCGACGTCGCGCGGCAGGCCGAGGTCGCAGATGACCAGCGGTCGCCCGGCGCGCGGGAGCACGTGGTCTTCGACGATGACCGCGCCGACCGCGCCGGTGCAGGACACCACCAGGTCGGCCTCGGCGACGCGGGCGGGCAGTTCGCCGAGCCCGGTGGCGGTCGCGGGCACGCCCTGCTCGACCAGCGACGCGGCGAGCCGGGCGCCGTTGGCCTCGGACCGGTTGGCGATGACGACCGCGCCGATGCCCGCCCGGCGCAGCGCGGCGGCGGCCAGACCACCCATCGACCCGGCGCCGACGATCAGCGCGCGCCTGCCCGCGAGCCCACCGAGGGCGGCGTCGGCGTCAGCCAGCGCCTCGGAGACCACGGATCCGCCGACCTGGTCCAGACCGGTGTCGGTGTGCACCCGCTTGCCGATGCGCAGCGCCTGCTGGACCAGTTCGTGCAGCGTGCGCCCGACGGTGCCCGCCTCGCGGGCCGCGCCGTAGGCGACCCGCACCTGGCCGAGGATCTGCGACTCGCCGATGACCATGGAGTCCAGGCCCGCGGCGACGGTGAACAGGTGCTGGGCCGCTGCGGCGGCGTAGTGCACGTAGAGGTGGTCGTAGAGCGCGGCGACGTCGGTGCCGGAGTGCCGGGACAGGACCCCGGCGATGTCGGCCAGCCCGGCGTGGAACGCCTCGACGACGGCGTAGACCTCGACCCGGTTGCAGGTGGAGACCAGCACCGCCTCGGCGACGTTGTCACAGGCCAGCAGGTCGGCGAGGACCTTGGGGACGTCGACGGCGGACACGGTGACCCGTTCCAGCAGCCGCACCTCGGCGGTGCGGTGCGACATCCCGACGGCGATGACGCTCACGAGACCACCATCCCGTCCACCGCCCGCCCGTTCGCCTCGGCGAGCACAGCGGCGTTGTCGGCCCGGCGGGCGACGTGGAAGGAGAGGACCTGCAGCTCGACGGCCAGGTCGACCTTGCGGACCTCGACGTGGTCGGGCACCTGCAGCACCACGGGCGCGAAGTTGAGGATGCACTGCACCCCGGCGGAGACCAGCCGGTCGCACACGGCCTGCGCGGCGGGCGGCGGCGTGGCGATCACGCCGATGGAGACCTCGCGCTCGGCGCACACGCGCGGGATGTCGTCGATGTGCTCCACCGGCATCCCGCCGACGGGCACGCCGACGAGGTCGGGATCGACGTCGAAGAGCGCGGTCACGGGAAACCCCCGTCCTGGGAACCCCCCGTAGTTGGCCAGGGCATGTCCCAGGTTACCGATTCCGACGACCGCGACGCTGTGCTTGCGGGTCAGGCCGAGGATCCGCTCGATCTCCTCGATCAGCACGGCGACCTCGTAGCCGACGCCGCGGGTGCCGTAGGAGCCGATGTAGGAGAGGTCCTTGCGCAGCTTCGCCGAGTTGACCCCGGCGGCGACGGCGAGTTCCTCGCTGGAGACGGTGCCCGCGCCGTGCTCCTGCATGCCGGAGAGCACCCGCAGGTACACGGCCAACCTGGCGACGGCGGCCTCGGGGATCGCCCGCGCCCGCTCCCGAGCGGCGGGCACCTCGGTGACCCTCGGGATCGGGGTGGTGATCTCCGCGGCGGTGGGGGCGGGCGGGGTGACGCCGACCCCGTTCCGCTGGCCTCGCTGTGCCGCCACGCTGTAGCTCCTCGAGGGGTTTTCGTCTCCGGGTCGTCATTACGGTACCGCTTGTGAACGTGTGCACAAAGTCAGTGGCCAGCGGCTTGACCAAGCCCACAACGTGACCCCCGCGACTCCCCCCGAACGCGACAGGTGGGCGGGTGCACACCCGCCCACCTGCACGCTTGGTCCGCTTAAGCCCCGCGCGGTCCGCTTAGGCCTCGCTCGGTCCGCTTAGGCCCCGCGGTCCGCTCACGCCTTGGGGGTCAACACCGTGTCGATCACGAACACGGTCGCGTTCTTCGTCGGGATGTTCCCGCAGAGCACCTTCGCCCCGTTGACCGTGATGTCGTCCCCGGACCCGGCGATGGTGATGTCCCCACCCGCGGCGTTGAGCGACTTGACGGTCTTCGCGGCGAGAAGGCCCGCCTTGTCGTAGCGCTTGGCGACCACGTGGAACTGGAGAATCGGCGCGAGAGCAGCCGGGTTCTGCGCCAACTCCTGGAACTTCGCATCCCCGAGCGCGGCGAACGCCGAGTCCGCAGGCGCGAACACAGTCAAGTTGTCCGTGGTGTTGAGGGTGTCAACCAACCCGGGAATCGCCTGCACCGCCGCGACCAACTTGGTCAAGAGAGGATTGGTGCTAGCGGCCGTAGCGACGGGCTGCGGCCCCATCGCGGTAAGCCCGCCTGCGGCATCCCCCTGGGGCAGCGCCTTGCAACTCCCCCCGAAGACATCAGCCGCAGTCGTGACGCCATCGCTGGCAGCCGCCGCAGCACCCATCTGCGCGGCAGTGGTGGTCGTGGCCGCCGCAGGGGCGGAAGAAGAGCTACTCCCCGTCTCGTTGCTGCTGCACGCGGCTAGAGACAACGCCACGAGGACAACACCGAGGACCGGCTTGAGTTTGCTCACCAGAATCTCCTTAGAACGTAGACAGTCCTAAGAGTTCGACACCGCTTCCAACCGCGGTTTGGCTCCCTTTAAGGATTTCTGCCCACGAACGAGTGACTCTTTCCCCGCCCACAACCACTCTCACCGTCGCCCCTTTTGCGACGCCGCCCTCTTCGCGCGCCCGCGCACCCGAGCCCAGCCCGGCCCCCACCCTCTCCGGGGGGCGACCCCGGTGCCAGTCTACTAGGCCCCACCGACAAAGGATCTTGAAAATGCCCGCCGGAGATCCACATGTGGACAACTTCTGTCGCTGGACCGGGTGAATAACCAAGACGGCACGGCAGCATTGACCAGGCAAAACGCTCCCCGAGATACCGATTCGACCGCCCCACGACCCAAGTCGTCCGCAGCTGATCAACTCGGCGCCCGATACCCGCCAAGCACCCACACCCCGCCGCACCCCAAACCCCTGCGGCAGCCCAAGAACCGCCCCCAACCGCTTCCCCGCACGCGCGGGTCCGGGGGCGCAGCCCCCACCCTCACCGGGGGGCGACCCCAGGGCCAGTCTACTAGCCACCCCCGAAAGTGGATCTTGAAAGCGGACGCCAGAAGATCCACATGTGGACAACTTCTGTCGCTGAGACGGGTGAATGTCGAGGCGAGACATGGTCGTTGACCTGGGAAACGCGCGAGAGGTCACCAGCGAGAGGGCCCCGCGAGCGAAGTCGCCCGCGGCTGATCAACTCGCCGCGATCGCACGCACGCAACGCCGCGACCCGAGCACAAGAACACCGTCGCGGCAAACAAGAAGCGCGCCAACCAAGACAGGCAGCCCAAGAGCCACCCCAACCCGGCTCCCCCCGCGCGCGGGTCCGGGGCGCAGCCCCCACCCTCTCCGGGGGGCGGCCCCAGGGCCAGTCTACTAGGCCCCACCGACAGTGGATCTTGGGAAACCCCAGCCGAAGATCCACATGTGGATAACTTCTGTCGCCCAGAAGCGTGAAGTCGGCGGGAGCGAAAACGATCACTCCACAGTGAACAGAGAGGAGTGCCAACCCGTTGCCCCATCGGGGATCGGCGGCACGCGCACGTCTGTCTGCGCGTACCCGTTCCGGTCAACGGCCCGTACCTCGGCCCGGTGACTGCCCGGTGTCAGCTGGAAGGTGGTGCGCCAATGCCGCCACGTCTGGTTGTTGACCTCCACCGCCAGGTCCGCCGACTGCCAAGGGCCGCCGTCGATGCGGACCTCCACCCGGTCCACCCCCACCTGCTGCGCCCACGCGATCCCCGCCACCGTCACCGCTCCGGCGGGCACGGTGGCGAACCCGCGCGGTACGTCGATGCGCGACTGGGTCTTGATCGGCGCGCGGGCGGCCCAGCCGCGGTCCTCCCAGTAGAACGACTTCTGTCCGAACCGGGTCAGTTCCAGGTCTACGACCCACTTCGTGGCGGACACGTAGCCGTACAGCCCGGGCACGACGAGGCGTGCGGGGAAGCCGTGTTCGACCGGGAGGGGTTCGCCGTTCATGCCGATTGCCAGTAGGGCGCCTCGGCGGGGGTCCATCACGTCCTCAAGCGGCGTTCCGGCGGTCCAGCCGTCGGTGCTGGTGGAGAAGAGTTGGTCGGCGTCTGGCTGGACTCCCGCTTCCAGCAAGAGGTCGCGGAGCAGGATGCCGGTGAAGTTGGACGTGGAGATGTAAGGGCCGCCGACCTCGTTCGAGACGCAGGTCATGGTGATGGTGCGTTCGACGAGGGGGCGGTCTCGGATGTCGCCGAAGTCGAGGTTCAGTTCGGTGTTGACCAGGCCGTGGATGCGTAGGTGCCAGTCCTCGGCGCGGAGGCGGGGCACGGTAAGAGCCGTGTCTACGCGGTAGAAGTCCTTATTGGGGGTGATGAAGGTGGGCGTGCCGATGTTGGCGAAGTCCGAGCCGTTGGGGATGGCAGGGGCTGGGGTGGCTGGTTTGAGAGAGCCAACGGCAGCGCGGGAGCCTTCGACGTCTACGCGACCGGCGAGGAACTGGCCGAAGCCGCCGAGGACACCTGCGCCGACGGCGAGGCCGCCTGATAGGCGTAGGAAGGTGCGGCGGGATTCATCGTCCGAACGTCGCAGGGCGGTGCTGTGTAGGTAGCGGAAGGAGAAGACGCCCGCCAAGAGAGATGCGATAGGCGCGATCACGGCTACGGCGCCCAGGTCGGGACGGTTGAGTACGGCGATGATCCCGAGCACGCCGAGCACTCCGGCCAGCGCCAAGCCGGGTAGCGGCGAGCGGCGCGATAGGAGACCGGCTACGACCGCGAAGCCGAGGATCGTCAGGCCCATCCCGCCGAGCAGGACAAGCTTGTCGTAGGTGCCGAACGTGCGGACCGCGAAGTCCTTGAGACCAGTTGGAGTTAGGTCGATCGCGGTGTTGCCTACGGCTAGAAAAGGCGAGGCGTTAGGGCCGACGAAACCGGCGACCAGGTGGCCGGCAGCTAGAGCAGCTGCCACGGCAAGGACGCCGATGAGCGCGGCGACCCTCTTACCCAAAGTGTCCACAGGGGTGGTTCGTAGCCGAAGGCACCGAGGATCGGGACACGATCAGGCCAAAGCTGCGCGTAGGCGGTCCTCCTCGACCTGCCAGTACCCGTGCTCAGCGTCATCGACCAGGATCACCGGCACCCGATCGCCGTACTCGGCACGCAATTCCGGGTCGCTGTCTACGTCAACTGCCGACCAGGCCACCTCTAGGTCCGCGCAGATGCGGGCCACATCGGACTCAGCCACCTCGCAGGCGTGGCAGCCCTGCCTGGTCATGACGGTCACCCTGCTCATGACTCGACGCTACCGCGCAGGCCCGCGCGGCGGATCTTGCCGGTGACCGAGTGCGGCAGGGACTCGGCGAACTCGACCACTGCGGGCACCTTGAACCGCGCTAGGTTCGCCCGGCAGTGCTCTAGCAGCCGTTCCTCGGTCAACGAGACCCCGGCCGCGGGCACGACGACCAGCTTGACCCGTTCCCCCGCGCGGTCGTCGGGCACGCCGACCGCGGCCGCCTCGGCGACCTCCGAGAGCTCGCCGACGACCTGCTCGACCTCGTGCGGGTAGACGTTGAAGCCGTTGACGATGATCAGGTCGGTGGACCGGTCCACCAGCCGCAGGTCGCCGTCGGCGTCGAAGTAGCCGACGTCGCCGGTGCGGAACCAGCCCTCGGCGTCGGGGCCGCCCGCGCCGTCGGGCCAGTAGCCGCTGAACAGGTTCGCGCCGCGCGCGGCGACCAGGCCGGTGTCGGAGTCCTCACCGAAGTCCGAGGCGAGCGATTCGTCCGGGTCGGCGGAAGCCGCCACGGGTCGGCCGTCGGCGTCGACCAGGCGCAGTTCGACGCCGGGGATCGGGCGGCCGACGAAGCCCGGCTTGGCCACGCCGCCGACCAGGGTGGAGGTGAGCACCGGGCCGGTTTCGGTCAGCCCGTACCCCTCGAAGATCGACAGACCGGTCTCCTGGCGGAACAGCGCGAGCGTGCGCGGGTCGAGCGGGGCGGCGCCGGAGGTGAGCATCCGGGCGGTCGACAGCGCGTCGCCGAGGCGGTCGCGGCCCGCGGTGGCGAGCGCCTGGTACATCGCCGGGACGCCGACGACGGTGGTGACCCGGTGCTCGCGACAGGCGTCGAGCGCGGTGTCGATGTCGAACCTGCCGGTGAGGATCCCGGTGGCACCGGTCAGGGCGACCTGCCAGAGGCCGGACAGGCCGTAGGCGTGGGCGAGCGGCACGGCGAGCAGCACCCGGTCGGTCGGGGTGACCGGCGCGGGCCGCAGGGCGGCGCACTGCTCGGCGTTGGCCAGCAGCGCGCGGTGCGACAGCAGCACGCCGCGCGGGGTGCTGGCGGTGCCGGAGGTGTAGCAGAGCAGGGCGGTGTCCTCGCCGCCCGCGCGGCTCGGACCTGCGAAGTCCGACTCCGGGGAGTCATCGAGCACCGGATCGGGGAGGGCGGTGACGACTCCCCCGGTGCGATCGGTAACCCTGGGTACGCCAAAAGCGAAACACACACCGCTGTGGTCGAGAACTCGCTCGACTTCGCGGGGCACGGCGTCGGTACCCAGCGGCACCGCGACCGCACCGGCCCTCAGCACCGCGAACAGCACGACACACGCCGGGAGGCTGTTGGACATCACCACCGCGACCCGGTCACCGGGGGCGATCCCCAGTCCGACCAGGGTGTTCGCGTAGCGGCCGACCGCCGCGTCGAGCTGCCGCCAGCTCAGCGACCGGCCGCTGGGCACGTCGAGCAGCCCGGGGTGGGCGGGTACCTTCTCGCTCGCCGCGGTCAGCAGGTCGGCGACATTGCCGGTGGACCCCTGCGCCATCGTCACGGCCCTCCCCCTCGTTCTCCAGCACGACCAGTTCGATCACGACCAGGAAGCAGCGAGCACCGCAGTGTGGCACGCATCACCCACGTCACGGTTAACTACCTACTCCGATCCCATCCTGGCCCACCCGCCGTTGTCCACCGAGAACTGACTACCCGAAAAAGCTGCGATGCCCCGGCGGTGGCGCGACCGCCGGGTCCGAGGGAGTGTGCGGCCGTCCGATGACCCGCCAGACGCGATCCGACCCGACCCGACCTGGTGTGCCGTCGGCACGGTCGGCCACCGACGGCGCCGGGCAGCCGGGCGCGGCGGTACCGGAGGAGGCGCACAGCGAGTCGTGGGCGCTGGTGCACGCCGCCCAGCAGGGTGACACGGTGGCCTTCGGGCAGCTCTACGACCGGTACGTGGACGTGGTCTACCGCTACGTGCTGTTCCGGGTGGGCGACCGGGAGCTCGCCGAGGACGTCACCAGCGAGACCTTCTTACGCGCCTTACGCCGGATCACCTCGGTCACCTACCAGGGCCGCGACGTGGGTGCCTGGTTCGTCACCATCGCCAGGAACCTGGTGCTCGACCACGTGAAGTCCAGCCGGTTCCGGCTCGAGGTCACCACCCCGGAGATCCGCGACTCCGAGCGGCTCGAGGCCGGTCCTGAGCAGCAGGTGATGTCCAAGGTCACCCGCGAGGCGCTGCTCGGCTGCGTCGACCAGCTCGGCGACGACCAGCGCGAGTGCATCGTGCTGCGGTTCCTGCAGGGCTTGTCCGTCGCCGAGACGGCGGAGATCATGAACCGCAACGAGGGCGCGGTCAAGGCGCTGCAGCACCGCGCGGTGCGCCGACTGGCGCAACTGCTGCCCTCCGAACTGCGATGAACCGGCCCGTTCGACTGGATCCGGCGCGTCCGGGTGCGAGAGGGTGCGTTGACCCTTTGGGGTCAATCGATATGTGCCACGTGGCCGGGCCGTAACCCGGAGACAGACGAGTCGTTTCATCCACAGCGAGACCCACAGGAGTCGGAGCGGGATGGTGGACAGCGGAGCCGGGTCGACCGGGCCCCAGGGCGAGCGTGCGGACAGACCGCGCGCGGGCCGCGCGCACCCTGGGCTGGTCGACGAACTGGGTCCCGAGTTCACCGACGACGACCACGCCATGGTCGAGCTGCTCGCCACCCTCAGCCGCGGTACCGCGCCGAGCGGCGCGGCGCGCGAGCGGATGCGCGCCAAGATCACCGCGAGCCTGGTAGCCGACCCGCAGCACCCCGACCGCGCGGCCGACCCCGACCTGTCTGACCTGCCTGACCCGTCCGAGCAGTCCGCCGACCCGGCCCTCGCCGACCGCGACGACCAACCCCGGGGTGAGCGCCCGTCGCCCTCCCCGCGCCGCGCCGGTGAGGCGCGCCAGGGCAGGCAGCTGCGCGCGGGCCGCGCCCCGCGCGGGCGCCGCGATCCGGACTCAGCGCCAGCTCCGCGCCCATCGCCCTCCCCCCGCGGCTCGGCCCGCACCCGGTTCACCGTGGCCGCCGTCGCCGTGTTGGCGCTGGTGTTCTCCCTCGCGGGGATGAGCCTGCTCCTCGCGCGTGACGCGCTACCTGGTGATGCCCTCTATGGCGTGAAGCGGACTGGTGAGGCTGCCGCGCTCGGGTTGACCTTCGGTGAGGAGGAGAAGGCCTTTAAGCACCTGGAGTTCGCCACTGCGCGCGTCACGGAGATAGAGACGCTTGCGCTGCGCTACGCGAACCCGAATGACGCGCCGACCTCCGGTTACCTTGCCGCGCTCGGCGACTTCGACAACGACGCGATCGCGGGTAGCCGTGCCTTGACCGCCATCGCGACCGGCGGTGACGGCAACCAGCTGGCCACCTTGCGCGCGTGGGCCGACCAGCAAGGCGCCCGGTTGGCCGCGCTGCGCCCCAAGCTGCCCTCGGAGACCGACAGCAGGCTCTCGGCGTCGTTGACCGTGCTCGACCGCGTTGAGGGCCGTGCGGCCGCGCTACTGGCCCGGATGGCCTGCTACCAGGTGACCTCCGGCGACCTCGACGAGATCGGCGCCCTGCCCGCGACCGTGGCTTGCGAGGTAAGACCCGACGCGCCGCGGGTCTTACAGACGCCGAGCTCACAAGCGGGCAACACGCCGAGCCCAGGTAGTACCGACACGCCGCAGCCGACCAGTCCACAACCCGGCCAGGCGACGGTGACGACGACCCCTGCCGCACCCCGGACCACGACGCCACCACCCCTGGTGGACCTACCGCCGATCATCGGGTCCCCCAGTCCCAGCCCCGGCACCAGCACCCCGGTAGTCCCGGGCGTGCCGGTGCCGCTGCCGTTGCCGCTGCCCCCGATCGAGCTGCCGCAACTGCTGCCCGGCATCGGACCCATCCGGATCGGCTGAGGGCGCCACCGCGGTGCGCGGGGGATCGCTACCCTGGTGGGCACAGCGAAGAACCAGCGGGGAGGCGTGCGGTGTCCGTGCGGCGTGGGGGTAGGAAGAACCCCGAACTCGAACGCCTCGCCGCGCTCGCGGGAGAGGCGAGCGCCGAGGCGGCTTCCGTCGCGATCGAACAGTCCGACACCCCGGTGCCGATCGACCTGACCGCGGCGGCGTTCTTCGACGTGGACAACACGATCATGATGGGCGCGTCGATCTTCCACTTCGCCAGGGGACTGGCCGCGCGCAAGTTCTTCTCCAACTCCGACCTGGCCAAGTTCGCGCTGCAGCAGGTGATGTTCCGGGTCGGCGGCAAGGAGAGCGCCGAGGGCATCCGCAGCAGCAGGGAACAGGCGCTGTCCTTTGTGGCCGGTCACACGGTCGCCGAGCTGAGCGCGCTCGGCGAGGAGATCTACGACGAGCTGATGGCCGACAAGATCTGGCCGGGCACCCGGGCGCTCGCGCAAATGCACCTCGACGCCGGGCAGCGCGTCTGGCTGGTCACCGCGACACCGGTGGAGCTGGCCGCGATCATCGCCCGCAGGCTCGGCCTGACCGGCGCGCTCGGCACGGTCGCCGAGAGCACCGCGGACGGCGTGTTCACCGGCAAGCTGGTCGGCGAGATGCTGCACGGCCCGGCGAAGGCGCACGCGGTGCGCTCCCTGGCCGCGCGCGAGGGCCTGGACCTGCGCCGCTGCACCGCGTACTCGGACTCCTCCAACGACATCCCGATGCTGTCGGTGGCGGGCACCGCGGTCGCGGTCAACCCCGATTCCGGTCTCCGTGAAGTCGCCCGCAAACGGGGCTGGGAGATCCGCGACTTCCGCACCGGCCGCAAGGCCGCCAAGATCGGCGTCCCCTCCGTGATCGGCGCAGGCGCCCTCGCAGGCGCAGTCGCCGCAGGCCTCGCCTACCGCAAACGCGCCGTCTGACCAGCACGGGCTGATCCACTTTCCTCGACGGGTGGCGGACTTGTCTGTACCGTTGTGAACATGAGTGTTCCGCAGCGAACAGCCAAGTCCATCCTGGAGATCGCCGCCGAGGTGCTGGTCCGGGACGCGACGGCGTCGTTGGCGCAGGTGGCGGCGGCCGCGGGGATCGGGCGGACCACGCTGCACAAGCGGTACCCGACCCGGCAGCACCTGCTGGTCGCGGTGGCCGAGGAGTCGTTGGACATCCTCGACCGGGCCGTCACCGAGGCCATCGGGGACGACCCGGGCGAGTCCCTGCGCGACCTGGTCGACGCGCTGGTGCCGTTGGGCCCCCGGCTGGAGTTCCTGCTGCGGCAGCCCTCGCTGGACGCCGAGCCGGAGCTGCAGGCCCGCTGGGTGCAGGTCGACCGGCCGCTGACGGAGTTCATGGGTCGGGTCGCCGAGGCCGGGCTGCTGCGGCCGGGGGTGGCCCCGTGGTGGGCGGTGTCGTCGCTGTACGCGGTGGCGTACACGGCGTGGGAGGGCGTGGCGCTGGGGAAGCTGGCGCCGCTGGACGCGGCGGGGTTGGCGTACGGCACGTTGATGGGGGGAATCGGGCGATGAGGGCGGAACTGAGACTGGGCACCCGGCTGGCCGTGGAGCGCGCGGCCGTGTGGTTGATGGCCAGTCGGGGCGACGGTGTGGCGCGGCTGGTGTCGAGCCCGTGGCGCGCGGACCCGTACCCCACTTACGCGCGCCTGCGCGAAGGCACCGGGGTGTACCGCAGCAAACTCCGCATCACCTCGGTCGCCACGCACGCGCTGTGCTCGAAGGTGTTGCGGGACCGGACTTTCGGCGTGCGCAGCACCGACGGCGCCGAGCCGCCGCCGTTCGCCGCGTCCGGGTTGCCCGGCGAGGTCGAGGTGATCCCGTCGATGCTGGAGGTGGACGCACCCGACCACACCCGGCTGCGCGCGCTGGCCAGGCCCGCGTTCAGCCCCGCCAAGATCACCGGCTACCGGGCGGGCATCGAGGAGGCGACCGCCCGGCTGCTGGAGCGGGCGCTGGCCAAGGACCGGTTCGACCTGATGGCCGACTTCGCCGCGCCGCTGCCGATCACCGTGATCAGCGCGTTGCTGGGCATCCCGGACGTCGACTCGGCGGCGTTCGTCCGCTACGGCCGGGTCCTCGGCGCGTCGCTGGACGGGACTAAGTCGGTTCGGCACGCGCGGGCCCTGCGCACGGCCAACCGCGAACTGCGGGCGCTGTTCACCAGGCTCATCGCCGAGCGCACGGCGGACCCGGGCCCGGACGTGATCAGCGCGCTGGCCACCTCGACCGGGCTCACCGCGCTGGAACTGGCCACGACCTGCGAGTTGTTGCTGATCGCGGGCTTCGAGACGACGACCAACCTGATCGGCAACGCGGTGTGGACCTTCGCGCGCAACCCGGACCAGTGGGACCGGTTGCGCGCGGACCCGGCGCTGGTGGGCGCCGCGGTCGACGAGGTGCTGCGGTACGAGCCGCCGGTGCAGATGACCGCGCGGATCCCGCACCGCGACACCGAGGTCGCGGGCACCCCGGTCGCCGCGAACAGCATGGTCATCGTGCTGCTCGGCTCGGCGGGCCGGGACCCGGCGGCGTTCGAGCGGCCGGACGAGTTCGACATCGGTCGGCCGAAGGGGGCCGACCACCTGGCCTTCTCCAGCGGCGCCCACTACTGCCTCGGCGCGCCGCTGGCCAGGTTGGAGGGTGAGATCGCATTGGGGGCACTGGCCGGGGCGTTACCCGCGATCACCGCGGTCGCCGAGCCGAAGTGGCGCAAGACGACCGTGATCCGGGGGTTGAGCGAGCTGTGGCTCAGCCCAGGAACGGGTTCCCGCGCTGGTTGAGCATCCGGTAGAGGGTCTGCTGGATGGTCTCGCGGATCTGGTCGGTGAGGGTGAACAGCAGCATCGGGTCGTCGTCCGCCGCGTACTCGGCGGTGGGCACCGGCGGTCCGAAGTGGATGTGCCACTTGGACGGCAGCGGGATCGCCCCGAGTGGACCCAGCAGCGGGAACAGCGGGGTGATCGGGAAGTAGGGCAGGCCGAGCAGCCGGGCGAGCGGCTTGAGATCGCCGATCTTGGGGTAGATCTCCTCGGCGCCGACGATCGAGCACGGCACGATCGGGACCCCGGTGCGCAGCGCGGCGGAGACGAACCCGCCGCGGCCGAAGCGCTGGAGCTTGTAGCGGTCGGCGAACGGCTTGCCGATCCCCTTGAAACCCTCCGGCCACACCCCGACTAGCTCGCCCGAGCGCAACAACTGCTCGGCGTCGGGGTTGCAGGCCAGGGTCTGGCCGGACTTGCGGGCGAGCGCACCCAGTAGCGGCGTCTGGAAGACGAGGTCCGCGCCGAGCATCCGCAGGTACCGGTCGCGGTTGTCCTTGACCGCCACGGCCGTCATCAACGCGTCCCACGGCAACGTGCCCGAGTGGTTGGACACGACAAGAGCCCCGCCGGTCGCCGGGAGGTTCTCCGCGCCAGTTACCTCTACCCGGAACCACTTGCGGTAGACAGCCCTCAGTGGAGGCAGCAGCAGGGTCTCGGTGAGGTCAGGATCGAACCCGAACTGGTCGACGGTGTAGTCGCCGGTGAGTCGCCTACGAGCGAAGCCCAAGGCGTCCGCCACGGCCCCCCGTAAGCCCGTGGCAGGCTCAACGGCCGGAGTTGGGCGTATCGGTGTTGGCTCGACCGCGGGGCCCTCCTGGGCGGGCTTGCGCTGCCGGTCCCCTCGATCCAGGGGGATGACCTGGGCCTGCTGCACGCGTGTCACCTTCACCGAGTACCCGCCACGGCGCGTTCGAGACGCTCGATCACCGAGGGATCGATGACGGGGCGTAGACCGCTGCCGTGGACGTAGTCGTCGAACGCCTGACGGGTGGTCCACCGCGGGGTGAACCCGAAGACCGTGCGCAGTCGAGTCGTGTCCACGACCCGGCCGTGGTTGAGGTAGTGCACGTGGTCCGGGGAGAAGTCGACCACCCGCGCCCCGCGCAGGAGCCTGCCCGCGGTGGGCATCGCCGCGCGCGGCACCGGGAACGGGATCCGACCAGCGCGGCGGATGGCCTGCGAGAGCAGCAGCACGCCGTCGCCGCCCGCGTTGAAAACTCCCGAGACCGGATTGGTCACAGCTCGCTCGAGGATCGCTAGCGCGTCCTCGGAGTGCAGCAACTGCAGGCGTGGGTCGTAACCGAGCACAGTTGGCACTACCGGCAGCGCGAAGTAGCGGGTGAGCACGGTGTCTACGCGAGGACCGATGAGGTTGGTCAGCCGGACCACCGTGACGTCGACGTCGGGTCGGCGGCGGGCGAACCCGCGGACGTACCCCTCGACCTCGACGGCGTCCTTGGCGTACCCGCTGGAGGACAGCTCGCGCGGCGGGTCGTCCTCGGTGAGCACGGCGGGCAGCCGGGCACCGGCGCCGTAGACCGCGGCGGTGGACTTGACGACGAGCTTGCGCACCGAGGGGGCGCGCTGGCAGGCGGCGAGCAGCTGCATCGCCCCGATGACGTTCATCTCCTTGACCGCGCTGCGCCGGGCGGGCCCGGGCGGGTTGGCGGTCAGCGAGGCGTGCACCACGGTGTCCACCTCGGCGGAGGTGATGACCCGGGCGATCAGCGGGTTGCGGATGTCGGCGCGGACGAACTCGGCCCGGCCGGTCCCGGCGATGACCTCGCCGACGGACCGGTGCGGGCCGACGGTGTCGACGCCGAGCACGCGTTCGATGGACGGGTCGGCCGCCAACCGGGCGGCCAGATGGCCACCCAGGTGGCCACCGACGCCGGTGACCAGGACGATCCTGGGCGTCATGGGGACCCCCGGGGAGTGGGCGCTGAGACCTCGAGCCTACTCGCGCCCACGGTGCTCCCCCGGTCGGGCAACGCAGGGTTAACGCAGGTCACACGGGTTGTTACCTGCGGCGTCCGCACCAGCGGACGCCGCGGGCGGGCACTACTTCTTGAGCTTGCGACGCTGCACGCGAGTCTTGCGAAGCAGCTTGCGGTG
Source organism: Actinokineospora diospyrosa (assembly GCF_024171925.1). Lineage (GTDB taxonomy): Bacteria > Actinomycetota > Actinomycetes > Mycobacteriales > Pseudonocardiaceae > Actinokineospora > Actinokineospora diospyrosa. The sequence continues at coordinate 188,117 of NZ_JAMTCO010000011.1, forward strand.
CTTCTTCTTCGACATGCGCTTGCGACGCTTCTTGATGACCGAGCCCATGTGTGTCCTTACGTGTTTCTAGGTCGTTCCAGGTGTCCGGCGCTCCGGTGCGGCGTCACGTCGTCGACGCGCGCCAAGACACCAGGCACAACGGCTGGCCAGCCTACCGGGCCCGGTCAGCACGCTCGCGGGCGGGCGGCTCAGCCCGCGTCGAAGTAGGCGTTCTGCAGGTAGTCGTGCACCGCCTTCTCCGGAACCCGGAACGACTTGCCGACCCGCACCGCGGGCAGCTCACCGCTGTGCACCAACCGGTACACCGTCATCTTCGAGACCCGCATGAGGGCCGCCACCTCGGCCACCGTCAGGAATTGCACCTGCGGGAGGCCGGGCGGATCGGAGTCGCGCTTGCTCGCAGGCATGATCCACCGCGTCCTTAACCACGCGTCGCGCCGTCGGCTTCCCCACCGACGGGTTCGACACGCACGTGTACCGATCGAGAGTAGCGGGACACGTGTGACAAGTGCGACGTCACTTCGGGTTCAATCTGCCTCGTGCGCCCGGCCCAGCTCGCGCGAGCGGTCCCGGGCCGCCTCGATGGCCGCCAGCAGCGCGGCGCGCACCCCGTGCCGCTCCAGTTCCCGGATGGCCATGATGGTGGTGCCCGCCGGTGAGGTGACGGCCTCACGCAGGGTCACCGGGTGCTCACCGGTCTCGGCCAGCATCGCCGCGGCGCCCACCGCCGACTGGATGATCAGCTTCTCGGCGACCGCGCGCGGCAGGCCGAGCAGGATGCCCGCGTCGATCATGGCCTCGACCAGGAAGAAGAAGTACGCCGGGCCGGAGCCCGAGAGCGCGGTGACCGCGTCCTGCTGCGACTCGGGCACCCGCACGACCTTGCCGACGACCGAGAGCAGCTCCTCGACCACGGCCAGGTGCAGCGAGCTGGCGTGCTTGCCCGGCGAGATGGCGCTCATGGCCTCGCCGACGAGCATCGGGGTGTTGGGCATGACCCGCACGACCGGCACGCCAGCGGGCAGCCTGCGCTCGAACAGCGACGTCGGCAGGCCCGCGCACAGCGACACGATCAGCGTCTCGGCGCTGACCGAGACGGCGAGGTCGTCGAGCAGCGGGTCGATGTCCTGCGGCTTGACCGCCACGACGAGCACGTCGGCCGTCTTGGCCGCGGTCGGCACGTCCACCGCGTCGATGCCGTAGGTGTCGGTCAGCTGCGCGCAGCGGCTCGCGGAGCGCTCGGTGAACAGCAGCTCGTCGGCCTGCCTGCCGCCGTGCAGCAGCCCGGACAGCAGGGCCTCGCCGATCTTGCCCGCGCCGAGCACCGCGATCACCGGCCGTGCGTTCGCCTCAGTCATGGCGGACAGGCTAACGACTCGTTCCCGGTTTTCCCGGTAGCGGTCCCCGATCGGGTAGCCGGGATTTGCCGTCCCCGGCGAAACTATGGTCTAGACCATTGCCCGCACATTGTGGAAAACAGTGAAAAAGTGGTCGATAACCGTGATGCACTAACCGATCGCCGATAGCGCCAACTGTCGCGCTTGGCACACCAGCCTGCCGGTGGAATCCACCACGGTCGCGTCGGAGTCGAACCAGACGCCGTGCACCGCTTTGGACTCGACCTGGATCCGCAACCACCCCGGCGCGGGCCGCGAGCGCAGGTGCGCGGTGAGCTGCACCGTCGGCGACCACCCCAACCGGCCCAGGTTGAACGTCACCGGCATGGAGATGTCCCCGGCCACTAAGGCAAAGAGCGGGTCGGCGTGCTCACCGCGCGGCCGCGCCCACAACCGCAACCGCAGCGGATCACCGATGTGCCCGTGCAGGAACCCGGCCCCGTTGGGGTCCAGCCGCACGTCGCAGACCTCGCTCAGCTTGAACACCGACGCCGAGGGCACGGTGGACAGGTCGATGGCGTTGCCGGGTGGTTCTGCCGCCTGGTTCGGCAGATCCGTCCAGGCCGCGCGCTCCCTGGGCAACCTGCCGGTGGTGACCACGCCCTCGACGCAGCTGTGCCCGCTCTGCTCCAGGTGCACCGCCACGACCGTGGTGCGGCGCCCGGACTTGCGGACGTCGGTGCGCAGCAGGACCGGGCCGACCCCGGGTGGGCGCAGGAATTGCGCGCTCACCGCGAGCGGGTCGACCAGGGGCGCACCGGCCCCGTTGTGCGTGGCCACCGCCGCCTTGGCCAGCAACGCCATCAGGAATCCCCCGTGCGGGCGCCCGCCGACCGTCCAAGGGGCCGGGAGGTCGGCGGTGAACGTACCGTCCCCCAGCGGGCGCACCCGGATGGCCGCGGCGAACGCCCCACCAGCCTGCGCGGGCCCGCCCGCCCGGACGTCGCCGTGCCCTGCAGCACTACTCATGGGCGATAGCCTGCCACGCCCGCGTCCGCGATTTTGCGCTGTGCCACGGATCGGGGTTCTAGTCAGCTCCGAGAGGCGAGCGCGCGGAGGAAGAATGCGGTGTTCGCGGGTCGCTCGGCCATCCTGCGCATCAGGTAGCCATACCACTCCCCGCCGTAAGGTACGTACACCCGCACGGTGTGGCCCAACTGCGCCAACCGGAGCTGCTCGTCGGGTCGGATACCGAAAAGCATCTGGTGCTCGAAGCTGCCCGGCTTGCGGCCGTGGGCGTCGGCGCGCTCGCCGATGATCCGCACCAACCGCGGGTCGTGGGTGGCGAACTTCGGGTAGCCGTCGCCCGCGAGCAGCGCGTTGGCGCACCGGACGTAGCTCTTGTCGACCTCGATCGGGTCCTGGAAGGCGACCGTCTCGGGCTCCTTGTAGGCGCCCTTGCACAGCCGGACCCGCGAGCCGGAGGTGGCCAGCGCGGTGACGTCGTCGAGAGTGCGGTGCAGGTAGGACTGCAGCACGGCGCCGACCCACGGCCAGGTGCTGCGCAGCTCGCCGAGGATGCGCAGCGTGGAGTCCGTGGTGGTGTGGTCCTCCATGTCCAGCGTCACCGTGGTGCCCGCCGCCTCGGCCGCCGCGCAGATCCGCTTGGCGTTGGCCAGCGCGAGGTCCTCGTCGAACATCTGCCCGACCGCGGAGAGCTTGACGCTCACCTCGGCCCGGTCCGACAGGCCCTCGGCGTGCAGCTGGTCGAGCAGCTCCAGGTAGGCCTGGACGGTCTGCTCGGCGAGCGCGGCGTCGGTGGTGTCCTCACCGAGGTGGTCGAGGGTGACGGTGAGACCGGAGTCGACCAGTCGCCGGGTGACGGCGACGGCCTCGGCCGTGGTCTCGCCCGCCACGAAGCGGCGCACGACGTCCCGGCTCACGGGAGCGGTCGCCACCAGACGGCGGATGGTGCCGTTTCGCGCGGCAGCCAGAATCAACGAACGCAACGGGTTCACGCTGGGAACTGTACGGCTCGGTGTCCTATCGAGCCATACAGCCATCCGGTCGTCCTACCTTTGCGCCGAACTGGCTACTATCCACTCAGGTGCGACCTCGCGAAGCGCAGCGCCTCGGCCAGATCGGCCGCCCGCTCGGCCGAACCGCGGGCCCGCCGGGTGCTCACCTCGACCACCACCTGACCGGCGAATCCACTCCCGACCAGGCGTTCGCACAGCGCCGCGCACGGCTGGTCACCGCGCCCGGGGACCAGGTGCTCGTCCTTGGGCAGACCGGTTCCGTCGGCCAGGTGGACGTGGCGCAGCCCGGCCCCCATCCGCTCGGCCAGCGCCAGGGCGTCCACATGGGCGGCCGAGGTGTGCGACAGGTCCAACGTGTAGTTGCGGTGCCCGACGTCGGTCGGGTCGATCGACGGGCGGAACGCGCTGACCTCCACCCCGCCCTTGCGCACCGGGAACATGTTCTCCACCGCGATCGCGATCCCGCTGCCGTCCTCGAGCCCGGCGACCAGGTCGGCGAAGCCGTCGGCGTAGCGGCGCTGCCAGCGGAACGGCGGGTGCACGACCACCGTCGGCGCGCCGAGGTCCTGGGCGGCCTCGACCGCGCGGCGCAACCGGACATCCGGGTCCGGCGACCAGATCCGCTGGGTGACCAGCAGGCACGGGGCGTGCACGGCCAGCACCGGCACACCGCGGTGCGACTGGCGGGCCAGCGCGGGCACGTCCTGGCTCAACGGGTCGGCCCAGACCATGACCTCGACGCCGTCGTAGCCGAGCTCGTCGGCCAGCGCGAACGCCGTCGACGCGGTCCTCGGCCACACCGACGCGGTCGACAGACCGACCCGGATCACCGTCCGAGCAGCAGCAGTGCCGCGGGTGAGACGGTGACGAGCAGGCCGACCAGCACCGCGAGCACGGTGGTCTGCAGGTCCTCGGCCCGGCGCACCTTGCGCACGATCAGCACCAGCCCGACGATCACCGCGAGCGCGCCGACCAGCGCGGCGGCGGGCAGCACCCGCCACAGCCAGTTGAAGATCAGCCAGACCACGGCACCGCCGACGACGCCGAGACCGAGCTGACCGACCATGATCAGCCACTCGCGACCGGCCGAGCGCGGCTCCTCGTCGGACTCCGGCTCGTCGTCACCGTCGTCGTCGAGCTTGTCGCGGTCGTCCTCGTCGAAACCGTCCTCGTCGAAGCGGTCGTCGAGGTCGTCCTCGTCCAGGTCGACGCCGCCGCGCTCGGCACCCCTGGCGAACTCGTCGTGCGCGGAGTAGTCGGTGAACCGGGTCGCGGCCTTGTCGTCGAAGCCGGTGAAGTCCTCGTGGAACTCCGGCGGCGGGCCGCTCGGGTCGACCGCGGTCTGCGCGGAGTCGCCGGGGAAGTCGCCGCGGTAGCCGGGGCCCCTCGGCGGGACCGGCAGCGGCTGCGACACCTGTGGGACCGGCAGCGGCTGGGAGACCTGCGGCGGCGGCACCGGCAGGGGCTGCGACACCTGCGGCGGGACCGGGTTCTGCTGGGTCGGCTGCGGCCTGCGGCCACCACCGGCGACCCGGCGCGGCAACGGGGCCCGGTTGGGGGCCAGACCCGCGGGCGGCTCGGCCGGGTCGGGCGCCTGGTCGTCGGCGGGGACCCGGGGCAGCTGCTCGGTGTGCGGCTCGCCCACGTCCGGCCTGCGCGCGGCGGTCACCGGCTGGTGCTGCTCGCGGGGGTCGGGCGGGCGGGCGCGCGGGTCGTCCTGACGCGGCGCGTCCTGGCGCGGCGGCTCCTGGCGCACCAGTTCTTGACGCACCGGCTCTTGGCGCGGCGGCTCGTGCCGAACGGGTTCCTGGCGGACCGGCGGCCGGGGGTCCTCACCGCGCACCGGTTGGCGCTGCTCGTCCGGCCTCGGCTGCTGGCGGGGGTCGACGGCCGGGCGGGCGAGTTGGCGCGGGTCGACGGGCGGGGCGTGCGGCGGCGCGTTGTGCGGCGGCGCGTTGTGCGGCGGCGCGTTGTGCGGCGGCGCTACCGGCGGGTGCTGCTGGGTGGGCGGCTGCGGGTCGATCCGGGGCCGGGCCCTCGGGTCGACCGGGGGCTGCTCCGGGCGGGCGCGCCTGGTCGGCAGCGGGAGCTGCTGGGAGACCTGCGAGCGGTCCTGCCGGTGGGTGGCGCGCTCGTGCGGCGGCTGGTCCTCGCGGATCGGCAGCAGCTTGCCGCTGTCGGACATGACCCGGTCGATGATCGCCTGCGGCGCGGTCTCCGAGGCGTCGTCCGGTTTCCGGCGCCGCCGTCGGGGCGCGCCGTCGCCGGAGTTGCCGCCGTACTTGGCCAGCAACTCGGCCACGGTGCGCTGGGTGCGCTCCGAACCACCTTCTTGACTCATCCACTCCACCGTGCCCCGTGCAGGCCGATCCGTCCAGTGCCCGCCCGCGCCGCGGGCGGCACCGCCCCGTCAGGAGTGGCGGCCACCCGGATCTTGTCACTCCGGGAGAACAGTGTGGTCCTCACCATTCGTCTGGTCCAGCCGCCGCAGGATGACCCCTTCGCGTAGTGCCCACGGCCCGATCTCCACCTCGGGTAGTGACAACGCTCGCATAGTGGCCTGCGCCACCAGTGCACCGGCCACCAGTTGGTGCGCCCGGCTGGGGCTGACGCCCTCGAGTTCGGCGAGGTCGGCGGCCGACATGCGGGAGATGAACGAGATCAACTGGCTCAGCCCGGTGTCGGTCAGCACCCTGCGGACCCGTGGTCCGGCCGAGGACGGCGCGGCCCCGGTCAGCCTGGCCAGCGTCCGGAAGGTCTTGGAGGTGGCCACCGCCCGGTCAGGGGTGCCGTACTTGGCGACCCGCTTGGCGATCGGGGCCAGCTGGTCCTCCAGCCACCCGACGGTGCGCTCGACCTGGTCGCGCGCGGGCGGGTCGCTGGTGAACCGGGTGCGGGTCAGCCGACCGGCGCCCAGCGGCAGCGACCAGGCGAAGTCCGGGTCCTCGTCGATGCCTGCGGCGATCTCCAGCGAGCCGCCGCCGATGTCGAGCACCAGCAGGTTGCCCGCCGACCAGCCGTACCAGCGGCGGGCGGCGAGGAAGGTCAGCCGCGCCTCGTCCTCACCGGAGAGGACCCGCAGCTCCACCCCGGTCTCCTTCTGCACCCGGCGCAGCACCGCGGCCGAGTTGCCCGCCTCGCGCACCGCGGAGGTCGCGAAGGCCATCAGGTCGGCGCAGCCGAGCCGGATCGAGGACTCCCTGGCCGCGGCGACGGTGCGGACCAGTTCGTCCGCGCCCACCTTGGACAGTTGACCGGACGGGGTGATCCGCTCCGCCAGCCGCAGCACGGTCTTCTCCGACCGCGCCGGGGTGGGGTGGGCACCCCGACGAGCGTCCACCACGAGCAGGTGGACGGTGTTGGACCCGACGTCGAGCACACCTAGGCGCACTGGGGAACCGTACCGGGGCGACGATCAGGACTCGAACTTGTAACCCAGACCGCGCACCGTCACCAGGTGGCGCGGCGAGGCCGGGTCGGGTTCGATCTTCGAGCGCAGCCGCTTGACGTGCACGTCGAGGGTCTTGGTGTCGCCGACGTAGTCCGCGCCCCACACCCGGTCGATCAGCTGGCCGCGGGTGAGCACCCGGCCGACGTTGCGCAGCAGGTACTCGAGCAGGTCGAACTCCTTGAGCGGCAACGGGACGTCGGTACCGTCCACAGTGACCACGTGCCGCTCGACGTCCATTCGGACCGGTCCGGCCGCGAGCACCTGGGGCAGCAGCTCGCCGTCGCCACCGGCCTCGCCGCCGCGGCGCAGCACCGCGCGCACGCGGGCGATCAGCTCGCGCGCCGAGTAGGGCTTGGTGACGTAGTCGTCCGCGCCGAGCTCGAGGCCGACCACCTTGTCGATCTCGCTGTCGCGGGCGGTGACCATGATCACGGGGACCGCGGAGCGCTGGCGCAGCGCCTTGCACACGTCGGTGCCGCTCATCCCGGGCAGCATGAGGTCGAGCAGCACGATGTCGGCACCGTTGCGGTCGAACTCCTCCAGCGCCTGCTGGCCGGTCACGGCCACCGCGGCGGTGAAGCCCTCCTTGCGCAGCAGGAAGGCAAGCGGGTCGGCGAAGGACTCCTCGTCCTCCACGATCAGCACTCTCGTCATGCCATTCCTCCGTGATCGGTTGCGGTGCCGTCGGATTTCGACGGAAGCGTCGCGCGGCCGCCCACCAGCGTGGGCTCCGCACCGTTGGTGCCGTTCTCGCCCGCGGTGAGCGCGCGGTGCTCGAGGTGCGCGGGCACCCGCAGGGTGAACGTCGAGCCGAGGCCGGGTTTGCTCCACAGCCGGACCTCGCCGCCGTGGTTGGCGGCGACGTGCTTGACGATGGCCAGGCCGAGGCCGGTGCCGCCGGTGGCGCGCGAGCGGGCCCGGTCGACCCGGTAGAACCGCTCGAAGACGCGCTGCTGCTCGTCCTCGGGGATGCCGACGCCGCGGTCGGTCACCGCGATCTCCACGTAGCCGTCGGCGAGGCCGCGGCTGACCGAGACCGGGCTGCCGGCCGAGGAGTAGGCGAGCGCGTTCTGCAGGAGGTTGGACAGGGCGGTGACCAGCAGCGTGCGGTCGCCCTGCACGAGCAGCCCGCTGTCGTCGTCGGTGGTGACGTCGATGCCGGTGGACTCCATGACCAGCCGGGCGCGGCCCATGGCCTCGCGCAGCACGGCGTCCACCTCGACGGTGTGCATCTCGGGCAGCCGCTCGGCGCCCTGCAGCCGGGAGAGCGCTATCAACTCGGTGACCAGCGTGCCGAGCCGGTTGCCCTCGTTGAGGATCTTGGTGGTGAACCGGCGCACCTCGACCGGGTCCTCGGCCGCGTCGAGCACGGCCTCGGCGAGCAGCGCCATCGCGCCGACCGGGGTCTTGAGCTCGTGGCTGACGTTGGCCACGAAGTCGCGCCGGGTGGCCTCCAGCCGGACCGCCTCGGACTGGTCGTCGGCGTCGACGGCGGTGAACCCGTCGCCGAGCGGGCGGACCTCGCCGAGCACGGCCTCCGGGGTGCGGCCACCGCGCGACTCGAGCGGGGACAGGTCGACCTCCATCGGGTCGCCGGTCTCCACCACCACCTCCGCGGCCTTGCGGGCGCGGTCGTCGACGCGGTTGTTGCGCACCAGGCCGAGCTCCTCGGCCCGCGGGTTGTGGATCACCACGTCACCGAACCGGTTGAGCACGACCACACCGGTGTGGGTGGACTGGATGATCCGTTGGACCAGGTCGGCGACCGTGGGGCCGTCCGGGGCTCCGCCGGTGCCGCGGGAGCGGGTGCGGCCGACGAGGAAGCCGACGAACAGGCCGATCAGCAGGGTGCCGAACGACAGCGCGAGATAGACCGGGGCGGCCACACCGAGGATCGTAAGCAGGCGCCACAGGGGTTTGACCAGCCCGGGAACGGCATTGGTGACCGTGCCGACACCGTTGTGCCTGCTTGTTCCCCACTCGGCCAGACCCCGTTCACTCGATCGTGTCCTACTAGCCGGTAACCATCGAGCACCGTGCGCCTGGGCGGCACCGCCACCCGATGGAAACCGGCCGTTAGGGGGATCACACCCGGCCTGATGATTCCGCGCCGTGTCGACGCGGCCGGGCCGGGCGCAGCGGCCACCCGGTGTCCACTGTGCCCGGTCCGTCAGTCCACTCGGGCCTAGCGGCCCTGGTTGGCCACGGCGCTGATCGCGGCGGTGGCGGCGGCCGGGTCGAGGTAGGTCCCGCCCGGGTTGGTCGGCTTGAGCGCGTCGTCGAGGTCGTAGCGCAGCGGGATGCCGGTGGGGATGTTCAGCCCGGCGATGTCGGCGTCGGAGATCCCGTCGAGGTGCTTGACGAGCGCGCGCAGCGAGTTGCCGTGCGCGGCGACCAGGACGGTCTTGCCCGCCCGCAGGTCGGGAACGATCTCGGTCTCCCAGTACGGGACGAGCCGGGCCACCACGTCCTTGAGGCACTCGGTGCGCGGCGCGGCGGCACCGAGGTGGGCGTAGCGCGGGTCGCCGTCCTGGCTGTACTCGTCCCCCACCTCGATAGGCGGCGGCGGGACGTCGTAGGAGCGGCGCCAGAGCATGAACTGCTCCTCGCCGAACTCAGCGAGGGTCTGCTTCTTGTCCTTGCCCTGCAGCGCGCCGTAGTGGCGCTCGTTGAGCCGCCAGTCCCGCTTGACCGGGATCCACACCCGGTCGGCCGCGTCGAGGGCGAGGTGCGCGGTGTTGATCGCCCGGCGCTGCAACGAGGTGTGCACGACGTCGGGCAGGATGCCCGCCCCGCGCAACAGCTCGCCGCCCCGGGCCGCCTCCGCGACCCCCTTCTCGGACAGGGCGACGTCGACCCAGCCGGTGAACAGGTTCAGCGCGTTCCAGACGCTCTCGCCGTGGCGGAGCAACACCAGGGTTCCGATGGCCATGGCGAAAGCCTGCCAGACCAGCGCACCAGGACCCGGTGTGCCACTGCTCACCGAGCACCCGACGACCGAGCTGGACCGAAGGGCGGAACCCGTTGCGCCAGCTGTCGATCTTCACGATCAGGGGACACCAATTTGGGTCAGCTTGTACCCCCAAATGCCCCCAAAGACACGGGTAGTTGCAGGATCACAGACTCCTGTGACCGAATAGTTACTAACCGTCTGCGACATCCACGAATGGCGTAGTGGTCGGCCTTGTGCTGGTGTCCGGCATCTGACAAGTTGACCTATAGGCGCCCCGGAACAGCTCCCACGCACTCCCTGGTCCGGGCAGCGTCCCGCGCGGCTCGACTCCCCTGCCGAGCCGCCGCCCCGCGAGCTCCCGGGTGCCCCCCGCCTCGGGACGCAGCGGGCAGGCGCGGGGCGGTTCGGGAACGCGACTCCCCCTCGCTCGAACCGCCCCGCGACTCAACCTCCGGGCCCGCACACGGCCCCAGCCCAGCCAGTCACTGGCCACCGCAAACCCGCTGGCACCCCCAGCCCTCCGCCGGGTCCGCCCCCCGCCCAGGGCTGCGCAACCGCACAACACCCACGCGCTGGCCCCACCTGATCAACCCCGGGGACACCCGGAAGCCCCGGTGCCAACCCGGCCACCGTCAGGACCGGCCCCAACCCACCCAGTTGGCCGCCCGAACACTCGAACCCAGCGGCGCCAACCCGCCCCCCGTCAGGTCCGCCCCAACCCACCTGATCACCCCGCGCCCCTCGGAGTCGCTGGTGCCAAGCCAGCTCGATGGGGCGGACTTGTTTTGCGCGGGGGAGCGACACCCGTAGCGTTTCCTCGCGGCAGGGCCAGTCTCTTCGGCCCCTGCTGTGCGGACCTGCCACGGGTGTCGCAGGGGCCCCGCGCAAAACAAGTTCGCCCCATCGAGCTTGTCACCAAAATCGCGGATCGGGACCGATGTCGCCGCCAGGCGACGAGGCGTCCGATCCGGCTCGCGATGCCGCAGGCGAGCCGAGCCGCTCCCCCGGAACCGAAAGCCCGATCCCCTCGCCCTGCGCCAAGATCAGCTCAATCACCCCCTGACCTGGCGAAACACCCCCACCGCCCCTCCCCACCGCGGCCAGCCGCCCCCTCCCGCGCCACCCCAGCCCCCACCCTCTCCGGGGGGCGGCCCCGATGCCAGTCTACCGGTTCTGACCTGCGAAAACAGCCGCCACAGAAATCTGTGGATAACTCAGCCGTTGTGGATAACTCGAACGCGAGTGGTGGACAACCGCGGGGGTTGTGGACAACTCAGCGCAGACCCAAGCGACTCAGCTCTCCGGGACCACCTGTGCCGCAACCGCAGGAGGCGCCACAGAGCGATTGCGCCGCCGATAGCGCCAGATGAGGTACGCGGGAACACCGAGGACCACAGCAAAAGGCAGCAACGTCCCGACAACGCGCAATACGAACGAACCCGCATCCAGGAACGCGTGCCACCCAGTGGCCAACGCCCCCAAGAACGAGTCGTCCTCCGAAACGGGCACCGGTGCGGCGCCGTCCACGCTGATCCGCACGGTCACCGCCGAGAGCGCGACGCTGCCCGCGAGGGCCTCCCGCCGCTTCAGCAACGACTCCAGCTCGGCCTCGCGCCGGGTGACCTCGCTCTCCAGCTGCACGATCTCCGAGATCGACGTCGCCCGGTCGAGCAGGGCGCGGACCCGGGCCAGGCTGGTGCGCTGGGTCTGGATGCGGCTCTCCACGTCCACGACCTGCTCGGTGACGTCCTGCGCGGTCTGGCTGCGGCTGGTCACCGTCCCGGCCTCGGCGATGCGCGAGAGCGCCGCGTCGAGCTTGTCCGAGGGCACGTGCACGGTCAGCGTCGCGAACCGGTCGGTGACCTGCTCCTGCCCGGAGAACCCGCCCGCGGCCACGGCCTCGGCGCGCACCCGGTCGGCCGCCTCGGGCACCTTCGGCGCGGACAGCTCGACGCTGGCGGTGCGGACCAGCTTGCGGTCCACCCCCGGCTGGTCGACGCGCGCCTGCTCCGGCGCCTGCGGCGCGGCCTCGGCCTTCGACCCGGAACCGGGGGCAGAACCGGACTCCGCACCGGTGAAGCTGTCCCCCGCCGCCCCCCGGTCCATCGCGGGCACCGGGGCCGAAGCACCCGACGAGGTCCCCGTCGACGTGCACCCCGCCGTGAAGGCCCCCGCCGCCAGCAGCACCAACCCGACTAACCGGGTCTTGTTGAGCACCATCCCGCTCTCCCCTCACCCGCACGATCCGTCTGGCATGCAGACGGGCCGGGAGGGTCAGGTCGTTGCGGCGCGGGTGATCACGAGTCGGCCTCGTCTGCGACACGGCCCCGTTGCGCGGGCTCGAGCAGGTGCGCGAAGGCCTGGAGGTTGGCCAGCGACTCCCCGCGCGAGGTCCGCCAGTCCCACTCGCGGCGGATCGCGGTGCCGAAGCCGATCTCCAGCAGGGTGTTGAAGTCCCCGTCGGCGGCCTCGAGGACCTGGCCGAGCAGGCGGTCGAGCTCGTCGGCGGTCACCGCCGCGTGGCTGACCCGACCCACCAGGTAGATGTCACCCAACCGGTCGATCGTGTAGTGCACTCCGTAGAGCCGGGCGTTGCGGCGCAGCAGGAAGCGGTAGACCTCCTCGTGCGCCTCGTCGGGCTTGCGGCAGACGAACGCCTCGACGGTCAGCGCGTGGTTGCCCAGGATGAGCCAGCAATTGGTGCGCTGCTTCTTGATCCCGGGCAGGGTGACGTGGAAGCGACCCGGCTGAGGTCGCTCGTAGCTCAGCTCCCGCTCGGTGAGCGCGTCCGCGATGACCTGGTCGAGTGAATGCGCATCCGTCACACCGCAACCTCAGCACGCGCGGGCGCGTACCGCAGCACGTGGTCGGCCTCGACGTAGGCGGCGATGAGCGCGTCGGTGGTGCGGTCCCAGGAGAAGGCCCTGGCGTGCCGGACGGCGCCCGCTCCGAGCTCGGCGCGCAGCCCGGGCGCGGTGACCAGGCGGCCGAGCGAGTCGGCCCAGTCGGCGGTGGCGTGCCCGTCGACCAGCAGGCCGGAGACCCGGTCGGCGACCGCGACCGGCAGCCCGCCGACGGCGGCCGCGACCACCGGGGTACCGCAGGCCTGCGCCTCCAGGGCGACCAGGCCGAAGCTCTCGTTGTGGCTGGGCACGGCGACCACGTCGGCGGCCCGGTAGACGGTGGCCAGCGCGGCACCGGACTGCGGCGGCAGGAACCGCACCACGTCGGTGATGCCCAGCGCGACGGCCAGGTCCTGCAACGCGGCCGGTTGGTCCAGACCGGTGCCCGACGGGCCGCCCGCGATCAGGACGACCAGCTTGTCCCTGGCCACGGTGCCCCGGTCGATCAGCTCGGCCGCGGCGCGCAGCAGCACGTCCGGCGCCTTCAACGGCTGGATGCGGCCCACGAAGGCCACGACGACGGCGTCCTGGGGCACCCGCAGCCTGGCGCGCGCGGCGGCGCGGTCACCGGGGCGGAAGCGGTCGAGGTCCACACCGGGCGCGATGATCCGGACCTTCTCCGGCGCGGCGTCGTAGAGCTCGACCAGCTGCGCGGCCTCGACGGCGGTGTTCGCGATGAGCTGGTCGGCCTCGTCGACGACCTGCTGCTCGCCGAGCACGCGCACCAGCGGCTCCGGGGTGTCGCCGTCGGCGAGCGCGGCGTTCTTGACCTTGGCGAGGGTGTGCGCGGTGTGCACCAGCGGCACCCCCCAGCGCTTGCGGGCCAGCCAGCCGACCTGCCCGGACAGCCAGTAGTGCGAGTGCACCAGCTCGTAGTGGCCCGGCTCGTGCCTGGCCTCGGCGCGCAGCACGCCCGCGGTGAACGGGCACAGCTGGTTGGGCAGCTCGGCGCGCTGCAACCCCTCGAACGGGCCCGCGGAGACGTGCCTGACCAGCACACCGGGGGCCAGCTCGACGACCGGCGGCAGGTCAGAGGCGGTGGCCCTGGTGAACACCTCGACGGCGATGCCGCGCTGGGCCATCCGCGTGGTGGTCTCGGTGATGTAGACGTTCATCCCGCCCGCGTCCCCGGTACCGGGCTGCTCCAAGGGGGAGGTGTGCACCGACAGGACCGCGATCCGCCGAGGTCTGCGCAGCTGCGTGGGAGTCACCCCGCAATCACCCCTTCCGGCCCTCCGCTACGCGCGCAGCTTCGCGGAGCACACCGTTGAACTCGTCGACCCGTTCGGAGAAGGGCGCGTGCCCGACCCCTGGGAACCAACGCAGTGTGGCACCGGGAATCTTCCCGGCCGCGTACTCGGCACCGGCAGGATCGACGACCGCGTCCTGGGTCCCGTGCACCACGGTGGTCGGCACGGTGATCGCGGCCAACACGTCACCGCTACCCACATCCCGCCTGAACAGGGCCTTGCGGACGGCGGGCGGCACCCGCAGCGTGTCTCCCATCCAGGCTTGGGTGAGGGTGCCTGGTGCGGGCTCGGCGGTCATCGCGACTGTGAGGGACGCGACAGCGGGAATGGCCACACCGGGGTCCTCGGCGAACAGCGCGGGCAGCCCGGCGAGCATCGCGGGCCCCGGCTGGCCGCCGGGATGGCCCTTGCCGATCTCGGTGATGGCGCCGACCAGGACGATGCCCGCCAGGTCGGCGCAGCCGCGTTCGCGCACGTAGTCGGTGATGACAAGACCACCGTAAGACCAGCCGACGACCAGGGCGGGCGCACCGGCGAAGGCCAGCACGGCGGCGAGGTCCTCGGCCCAGACCGCGGCCTGGTCGTAGCCCCCGGTCGGGACGTCGGACTCGCCGTGGCCGCGCAGGTCGACGGCGATCAGGTGGTGGGCGGCCAGCAGCCCGGGGTCGGCGAACTGGGCCGCCCAGCAGCGGCTGGACTGGGCCCAGCCGTGCACGAACACGATCGGTCGCCGCGCGGGATCACCGGCGGTGCGGACGGCCAACCCGGCGCCGCCCGCGCCCGCGACGGTGTGGATCAACGCAGCGCCGACATCTTCTGCCACTGGCTCCACGGGATGAGCCAGTCGAAGACGTCGGAGCTGGTCGGCATGTTCGCCTTGGAGCCGGTGATCTCCACCGGGTCACCGATGAGCGCCGAGTCGAAGTAGGCCTTGGCGTCGGGCTCGAGCAGGTTCACGCACCCGTGCGAGGTGTTCGCCTTGCCGATGTTGGCCCGGTTCTCCTCGTTCTCGTGGATGAACTCGCCGTGGTTGGAGATCCGCACGGCCCACTTCTTCTTGACGTTGGTGTAGCCGTAGCGCGGGTTGGAGAAGTCGCCGATGGGGTCCTTCTGCATCACGATCAACGTGCCGTTGGGCGTGTTCAGGTCCGGGTCGGCGTCCTTGCCGTTGCTGGACGGGTAGCTGGCGGTGAGCTGGCCGTCGCGGTAGACGTTCATCTTGTGGTCGGGGGTGTTGACCTTGACCACCTGGTTGCGGCCGATGGTGAACGCGGTGCTCAGGTCGGCCTTGCCGTAGGCGCCGCCGCCGTAGGCCAGGCCGTAGAGCTTAGCGGTGACGGTGACCTTGGTGCCCGCGGGCCAGTACTCCTTCGGCCGCCAGTCCACCTGCTGGTCGTTGAGCCACGCCCAGGCCCCGTCGACCGGCTTGGAGGTCTCGACGCTGAGCGCCTTCTCCACGGCCGCCTTGTCGGTGACCTTGCCCTCGGGGAACTTCACGCTGATCGGCATGCCGACGCCCACGGTCGCGTTGTCGGCCGGGTTGATCGTCGCGCGCGGGGTCTTGGCGGGCTTGAGCGTGGTGAAACCGCCCTTGAGCTCGACCTTCTTGCCGTCGGACCCGGTCGCGGCCGCGGTGTAGGTGTACTTCTTGCCGTACCCGAACACCTCCGAGGACGCCCAGGACAGCTTGTCCGCGGCGACGGCGCCCTTGACGGCCTTGCCGTCCGGGCTGAGCACCTCGACCGAGTCGATGGCCCCGTCGGTCACGCTGATCTTGAGCGGGTCCCCCGGCGGTACGTCGGCGGCGTCGTTGGCCGGACTCGCGGCCAGCTTCGCCTTGGGCGCCGCCTCCTGCTGCCCGCTGTCGCCCCCGCCGCTACCGCCCGGTGTGCCGGTTTGCTCCGAGGTGCAGCCGGCGAGCAGCGCGAGAACCAGGAACAGGGCTCCCACGAGGCCGGTGGTCCTGGTCGTCGAAGCCGGTCGTCTCACCGTGGAACCTCCCACTGTCGAGTCTCTCCCCACCGATGTAGGACGCCCGGGTGGCGATGGGGTGCGCCACCCGCGTTGTGACTGTGCTCATACTCCCGCGCCCGGTTGGCGGCCGGGTCCCGGGGCAGGATCGACAACCGTGAACAAGCCAATCGCAGTAGTCACCGGGGCGAGCGCGGGCATCGGGGCGGCAACCGCCCGGCACCTGGCCGCTGCCGGTTTCCACGTCGTGCTCGGCGCCCGGCGGCTGGACCGGCTGGCCGAGGTGGCCGGATCGGTCGGCGGCGACGCGATCGAACTGGATGTGACGGACCCGGCGTCGGTCGAGGCGTTCGCCAACCGGGTTCCAGAGTGCCACGTGCTGGTGAACAACGCCGGTGGCGCCAAGGGCCTCGACCGGGTCGACGCCGCCGACGAGCAGCGCTGGCGGTGGATGTTCGAGGCGAATGTGCTCGGCACGCTGCGGGTCACCAAAGCGCTGCTGCCCAAGCTGATCGCCTCCGGCAACGGCCACGTGGTGACCGTCACGTCCATCGCCGCCATCGAGGTCTACGACGGCGGCGCGGGCTACACCGCCGCCAAGCACGCCCAGTCGGCGCTGCACCGGACCCTGCGCGGGGAGTTCCTCGGCGAGCCGCTGCGGTTCACCGAGATCCTGCCCGGCATGGTCGAGACCGAGTTCTCCGCCGTGCGCTTCGACGGCGACACCGAGCGCGCCGAGAAGGTCTACCAGGGCATCGACCCGCTGACCGCCGACGACGTCGCCGAGGTGATCGCCTTCGCCGTCACCCGCCCACCGCACGTCAACCTGGACCAGATCGTGCTCAAGCCCCGGGCCCAGGCCTCGGCGACCAGGGCCCACCGCACCGGTTGACCCCCGCGCGGCGCCCCGCGGTGACCGGTCCAGCGCGGTGACTAGTCCAGGGCGCAGTTGATCAGGATCGGTTCGGCGTGCAGGTCCACCCCGAACGCGTCCCTGACCCCGTCGCGGACCTGCTTGGCCAACCCGAGCAGGTCCGCCGTGGTCGCCTCGCCCCGGTTGGTCAGCGCGAGGGTGTGCTTGCCCGACAACCCCGCCCGCCCGTACGCGAAGCCCTTCCCGAACCCGGCCCGCTCGATCAGCCAGGCAGCGGAGAGCTTCGCGGCGCCGGGCCCCGCCGGGTAGCGCGGCACCGTGACCTCCGCCCCCACCACGGCGACGATCCGCTCCAGCACCTCGTCGACGGCGGCCAGCGGGATGATCGGGTTCGTGAAGAACGACCCCGCACTCCACGTGTCGTGGTCGGTGGGGTCGAGGACCATGCCCTTACCCCGCCGCAAGTCCACGACGGCCGCCCGCGCATCGGCCACCGGCACCCGTTCGTCCTGCCGGACCCCGAGCGCCCGCGCCAACTCGGTGTACCGAATCGGCGCGGAAAGCCCGTCGTCCGACAGCTCGAACCGAGCCCGCAGCACGACCGCGCGATCGGTGCCCTTGAGGATGCTGGTGCGGTAGTCCAACCCCAACTCGTCGGTGCGCAGCGTGCGGACCTCCCCGGTGGCCCGGTCGAGCAGGTCGACCGACACCAGCACCTGCGAGACCTCGACCCCGTACGCCCCCACGTTCTGCACCGGCGTCGCCCCGACCAGCCCCGGGATCCCGGACAGGCACTCCAGCCCACCGAGCCCGGCCTCGACCGTGCCCGCCACAACGGTGTCCCAGTCCTCACCGGCCTCGACGGTCAGCTGCACCCGCCCCGGCTCGACACAGTCGATCTTGCTGCCGTGGTTGGCCACGAGCACCACCGTGCCGTCGAACCCGAGGTCCCCGATGACCAGGTTGGACCCACCACCGAGCACCAGCAGCGGCTCCCCGCTCCGATCAACGGCCTTGACGGCGTCGACCACCTCGGCGGCCGAGGACGCGGTCACGAATCTGGCCGCGGGCCCACCAAGACGCAGCGTGGTGTAACCGGAGAGCGGGACACCGGAACGGACGTCGGCGCCGAGGGGAAGGCTGGTCACGGGCGCCAACGGTAACCTCCCGCACATGGCCAGCCGTATCGAGCACCGCGCGGAGTTCACCGCGCCCGCCGCCACCGTGCACGCCCGACTGGTGGACCGCGCCTTTCTCGAGGCCCGGCTCCGCGCCATCGGCGGCAAGGACGCCACCCTGGTCGAACACACCACCACCGGCGACGCGACCCACTACCGCCTGCGCCAGGGCATCGACTCAGCACACCTCCCGTCAGCGGTCCGCTCCCTGGTCAAGGGCGACCTGGTGGTCGAACGAACAGAAACCTGGCGTCCCGAGGGCACCGGCTTCACCGGCACCACAGCGGCCACCGTCTCCGGCATCCCCGGTGACATCAAGGGCCGCTACACCCTCACCGACACGGCCACCGGCAGCGAACTGCGAACCACCGCAGAGGTGAAGGTCCGCATCCCCCTGATCGGCGGGAAGATCGAATCGGTCATCGCCGACCGGGTCCGCGACCTCCTCACCACCGAGGCCCGCTTCGCCGAGTCCTCGTGACACCCACCCCCTTCCCCGGCTCATCCCGCAATGAAGCTCCCTGACCTCACGCCCCGCCGACCCGGCGCTGTCCCACCACCAGGGCAGTGCGTCCCGGTCCACGCGGTGCGCGGCCACATCAGCCGCAGTCACCCCGCCCCGCCCGCCCGACCGCTGACCAACCAGGTCGACTCGGCGCGGCTCCCAATGCACTGCCGCCAGCCCCACCTCGGGCCAACAGCACCATCGGGCCACCGGCGAGGCGGTCCGCGGCCGCACCTGCGCGCGGCTCGCCGCGACTCCGGGGTGCGCTGATGGCCAAGGTGCCGCGGTTGGCCGCGGGCCGGGCCCGCGCGTTGGGCGTCGCGACCCGGGGGACCACCAACCCGAACCGACTGCGGCGGATAGACCGGTGGATGGCGGGCACACCCGCCGTCCAGTCCGCTTTGGACAGTCCAGACCCGTTGGTCGTCGACCTCGGGTACGGCGCGACCCCGGTGACCACACTGGAGTTGGCGACCCGCTTGCGCGCGGCACACCCCGGCGTGCGGGTACTCGGGTTGGAGATCGATCCGGAACGGGTCGCTGCGGCGAAACCGATGGCGGAGCCGCCGTGGCTGGACTTCCGCCGCGGCGGGTTCGAGCTGGCCGGAGCCCGACCGGTGCTGCTGCGCGCGTTCAACGTGCTGCGGCAGTACACCGAGGCCGAGTCGTGGCAGTCCTGGGAGACGATGCTCGCCCGGTTGGCCCCCGGCGGACTGCTGGTGGAAGGCACCTGCGACGAGATCGGCCGACGCTGCAGCTGGGTGCTGCTGGACGCCGACGGCCCTAAGACCTTCACCCTGGCCTGCCTGCCCGCGGACCTGGAGCGGCCCTCTGACCTGGCCGAACGGCTGCCGAAAGCCCTGATCCACCGGAACGTGCCCGGCGAGCCGGTGTTCGACCTGCTGCGGGCGCTGGACGCGTGCTGGGCGACCGCGGCCCCGTTCGCCCCGTTCGGCCCGCGGGCGCGGTGGGTGGAGGCGGTGCGCCTGCTGGCGGGCGAGGGCTGGCCGGTTCTCGACAACCGACGGCGCTGGCGGCTCGGCGAGGTCACGCTGTCGTGGTCGGCGGTGGCGCCGAACCCGGCTTGACATTGACGCGGCGTCAACTCCTACCGTTGGTGTCGGGCCGGAAAAGCCCAGGTAGGAGAGGTTCTGATGGCGTGGTCGACAGCCCAGGTCGCCCGCATGTCGAAGGTGACGTCGCGGACGCTGCGGCACTACGACGAGATCGGCCTGCTGCCGCCCGCGTGGGTGGGTGACAACGGGTACCGGTACTACGAGCAGGAGCAGCTGCTGCGGTTGCAGCAGATCCTCGTGCTGCGGGAGCTGGGTCTCGGCCTGGACGCGATCGGCGAGATCGTGCGCGACGGCGGGGACCGCGTGTCGGTGCTGCGCATGCACCACCGCTGGCTGCTCGCCGAGCGCGACCGGTTCGACCGGCTGGCCAGGACCGTCTCCAGAACCATCACCGATGTCGAGGAGGGAACCACCATGACCAAAACCGACCACTGGTTCGACGGTTTCGACGCCGCGACCCAGGAGCAGCTGCGCCAGGAGGCCCGCGAGCGCTGGGGCCCGGAGGTCGTCGACGCGTCCGCGCAGACGAGCTGGCAGCAGGGCCACGGCAAGGAGTGGGCCGCGATGCTGGCCGCGCTCGTCGAGCACATCGACGCGGACCGCACCCCGCGGGACCCGGCGGTGCAGGCCACGATCGACGGTCACTACCGCTGGATCCAGGCGTTCTGGCAGCCCAACCGCCAGTCCTACATCGGCCTGGCCGACGTCTACGCCGATGACCCGCGGTTCCGGGCCAACTTCGACAAGACCGACCCCCGCCTCGCCGAGTACCTCCGTGCGGCGATGACGGAGTACGCCAACAGCACGCTCTCCTAGTGGCGCGACCCAGAACGTCGACCATGTCTCGACCAACGCCCTGAGTCGAGCCGCTAGCCACCGGCGGCTGGTGGCCGCACCCGGCCACCAGCCCGCCCGCTGGTCGGCGAGGACCGGGTGCGGCCACGACCGTTGACCCAAAGCACGCCGGATCCACCGCCACAGTGCGCGCACGGACGAACACGCAGCGCGCATCGGGCGCCGGGCTGCCAAGTGGACAAGGGCTGCGAGGATTGGCGCGTGCCGAATGAGCGTCGTTATGTGATCAGGTTGGGGTGTCCGGACCGGACCGGCATCGTCGCGCGGATCGCCGGGTTCCTCGCCGATGCGGGCGGGTGGATCGTCGAGGCGTCGTACCACACCGACCCGGAGACCAACTGGTTCTTCACCCGCCAAGAAGTGCGGGCCGACTCGCTCGCGTTCGAGGTGGACGAACTGCGGGCGCGGTTCGGCGCGGTGGCCCGCGAGTTGAGCCCGGCCGCGGACTGGAGCGTGGTGGACACCGGGGTGCGCCGCCGGGTGGTGATCCTGGTGTCGAAGGAGGGGCACTGCCTCTACGACCTGCTCGGCCGGGTGCACAGCGGCGAGTTGGACGTCGACGTGCGGGCGGTCGTCGGCAACCACGCCGACCTCGCCCCGATCACCCGGGCGCACGGCATCCCGTTCCACCACGTGCCCTTCCCCGCGGCGGACGCCGAGGGCAAGGCCGCCGCGTTCGCACAGCTGCGGCAACTGGTGGACGCCAACACCCCGGACGCGATCGTGCTTGCGCGGTTCATGCAGGTGGTGCCGCCGGAGCTGTGCGCGGACTGGGCCGGGCGGGCGCTCAACATCCACCACAGCTTCCTGCCCTCCTTCGTCGGCGCGCGCCCCTACCACCAGGCCCACAAGCGGGGGGTCAAGCTCATCGGCGCGACCTGCCACTACGTGACGGCCGAACTGGACCAGGGTCCGATCGTCGAGCAGAACGTGATCCGGGTGGACCACAAGGACTCCATCGCCGACATGGTGCGCAAGGGCCGCGACATCGAGAAGGTCGTGCTGGCGCGTGGGTTGCGGGCGCACCTGGAGGGCCGAATCCTGCTGCACGGCAACAAGACGGTGGTGTTCTGATCGGGGACGGACCCGGGACCGGCTGGGGACGTGTTGGCGCACAACGATTTCCTCGGTGAGTTGGACTCGCTTTCTGATTCCAAGGTAGGCGCGGGTTCCGGGGCTGTCATTGACACGATCGGGTGTGGATAGCCGTTTGACGAACGGGCGAGTTCCCGCTATGCCCGCTAATTCGGTTGCGACACAAGGCAAACACGCGGCACGATCTTGGTGTGACCACTGGGGAGGTTCGCACCATGCATGTCCAAGAGTTGTCCACTACTGACCTGATTCCCTGCCTTACGCTCGCCGCCGACCGCGAGTGGCCTTACGAGGACCGCAAATGGGAGTTCCTGCTCGATGTCGGGCAGGGTTACGGGATCGTCGACCAGTCGGGGGACTTGGTCGCGTCCACCATCTTGACCACATCCGGGGACTTGGCCGCGATCAGCATGGTGCTGGTCGCCACCAAGTACGCACGGCAAGGCCTGGGCACCCGCGTGGTTCGCCACGCGGTTGCCCAGGCGGGCGAGGCGACCGTGCACCTGCACGCGACCTCGACGGGCCGCCCCCTCTACGAACGACTCGGCTTCCGCTCATTGACGGAGGTCGACGCCCGTACCGGCGTTCTCAAAGCCGGGCCGAGTAGGCGAACCACAGTGGCGGACCAGGGGGACCTGGCCGCCATTTTGGCGTTTGACGCGGCGACGTTCGGCGTGGACCGATCCAACGTCCTGTCAGGACTATTCGACTTCGCCGACCGCGTGCGCGTGGTCGAGCGGGATGGCGAGCTTGTCGGCTACGCGTCGAGTTGGCGTCCCGGCACCAAGATGCAATCCACGATCCTTGGTCCCGTCATCGCAGTTGACCCTGCCGATGCTCGCGCACTCATCGCCGACTTGGCAGCAGACGCCAACGGCCCGATCCGGGTCGACATCGACAACAAGCACCCAGAACTGGGCCAGTGGCTGGCCGAGCACGGTCTAGAGCCGGTGTTCCGCTGCGATCTGATGACTCTTGGCGGTCGCCCACTACCCGGCGACCGCCAAGCCATTCATGCCCCGTTCATGCAAGCGTTGGGCTAGGCACCTAGAGCGCCGCGGCGAGGTTGGCCAACAACTCGTCGTGGATGCGCTTAAGTCCGGCGGGCGCGAAGGTGCGCTCGAAGAAGCCCTTGACGCCGTTGGCGCCTTCCCAGGTCGTGGCGATCCGCACAGTCGAGGTGGCGTCGTTGCCCTCGACCGTCCACGTGGTGACCAAGGTGGAGTTACGGTCCGCTTCGACCAGCGCACCCGGGGTGGGTTCGCTCACCTCGAACAGGCAGTCCCGCACCCGCTTCTTGGTGGCCTGCAGTCGCCAGTGCACTACCGTTCCCGCGCCGGTGCCCCCGGACTTGACCTCGTAGTCGCTGAAGTGTCCGGTGAGGATCCGCGACCGGGTCTCCCGGTAGTCGGCCACGGCCGCGCGGACGCGGTCGACGGGGGCGGCGATCGTGCGTTCGGCGAGCGCCTGGACCTGGTTCATCATTCTCCGTACGTCGGTTACCTGGCGTCCGTAGGCTACCGCCGTGCGCCTCGAGATCGCCGATTTGTCAAGCCTGCGCGAGCACCGTGAGAACGGGCTGGACCTGCGCAATGCCGTTCTTGTCCGGTTAGACCTAACGGACCCCGGTGACGACGCCTTACTCCGTACCTCCCTTGACGGTGCCCTGTTCCTGGGTTGCACGTTGCGCCCAGAGAGCCAGCGACGCGCCCACGCGGCAGGTGCCCTGTTGTTCCCGGCGGTGCCGGGCCTGCCGTACGAGGTGTACCGGTCGCACCTCTATACGCCGGAAGAGCTCTTCGAGGACTTCGATCCGGACCATCCCGAGACCTACGCGCTCACCCCCGACGCACGGATCTATCAACACACGCGCGAACAGGGCTACCCGCCGGACCCGCTGCACGCCTTGGCCGAGCGGCTGCACGACCACGGCATCAGCGAGGCTCTAAGCGACATCCTCACCGGTATGCCTATCGCGGTGATGGGTGGTCACGCTCTCACTCGCGACTCTGACGGCTATCGCAGCGCGGTGGAGCTAGGCGTGCTGTTGGGCCAGGCGGGGTTCACCGTGCTGACCGGCGGCGGCCCGGGTGCCATGGAGGCCGTGCCGCTGGGTGTTCGGTTGGCCGACATGTCCGGTGTGGACGACGTGGTGAAGGTCTTGTCGGCAGCTCCGAAGTTCGCCAGCGGCACGACAGTGGACGCGGCGGAGATCGGCCGTTGGTTGGCCGCAGGCCTGGCGGTAGATCTACCGACCAGCAGCCTCCCTCGAACCATCGGCTTGCCCACCTGGTTTTACGGGCACGAACCGCCCAATCCATTCTGCGAGTTGCACGCGAAGTACTTCGAGAACTCGGTTCGCGAAGAGGGCCTGCTGACCGTGGCAACGGGCGGCATTATCTACACCCCGGGTAGCGCGGGCACCGTGCAAGAAGTGTTCCAGGATTACACCCAGAATCACTACGGCTCGGTTGGCCCTGCCGCGCCCATGGTGTTCCTCGGCGAGCGGTTCTGGACCGAAGAGGTCCCGGCCGCGCCATTGGTACGCAAACTCGCCAAGGGGCGTCCGGCGGAGCAGTGGATCCTGGTCACCGATGACGCTACCGAGGCTGTCTCGTTCCTCGAGTCTTACACCTCAGTCCAGTAGACCGGCGCGCTGCGCTAGAACGGCGGCGGTGACCCGGTTGGCGCAACCGGTAGCGGCAAGGATCTCGGAGACGTAGCCGCGCACGGTGGAATCGGACAGGCGCAGTTCCTCGGCGATCTCACCGTTGCTGCGCCCCATCCCGACCAGCCTCAACACGTCGCGCAGCCGCGCGGAGAGCCGAGCGACCTCGGCGGCCGCGCCGATGCGGTCGAGGTGGTGGGTGGCCAGGTGGCCCATCAGGTCGTTGGTCAGCGTGGGGTCCAGCACGGCACCCCCGTTGGCCGCCACCCGCACGGCGCGCACGAGCTCGGCGGGCTCGATGTGCTTGAGCAGGAACCCCTTGGCGCCGAGCCGCAGCGCGGTGGCCACGGCCTGGTCGGCGTGGAAGGTGGTCAGCACGACAACCGCGGGCACTCTCGGCTGTCTGCGCAGTTCGCGCAGCGCGTCCAGGCCGTCCATCCGCGGCATGCGGAGGTCCAGCAGCAGGACGTCCAGTTCAGTGGTCCGGACCAGCTCAAGCGCGTCGGCGCCGTCGGCCCCCTCCGCGACGACCGCCACGTCCGCGGCGGCCCCCAGGATCTTGGTGACGAAGGCGCGCGCCATCGGTTCGTCGTCGACGATCCCCACTCGAATGGTCGCCCGTTCAACAACCGTGCCGTCGACTTCAGTCTGTGTAGTCACGTGATAGCCCCTCTCGACCCGCTCACGGGCCGTATGCAAGCACACCGAAAGCGTGGGGGAACAGGGAATGTGGCGTCATCCCGACGATCGTCGGGGCCAACGCCGCTCGTTCGGTCTATCGGGCGAGGTCGTCAACGACCTCAGCGCCGGGTAGCGCGGCCATCAAGTCACCGGTCACGAGCAGCTTGCTTCCACGGATACCGCTACCGATGACGAGTTCAGGGGCAGCGGCAACAGCGGCGTCTACGTACAGCGGCCACTCTTGCGGCAATCCAACCGGGGTAATGCCCCCGTAGGCCATTCCGCTCTGTTCGACGGCTAGGTCCATCGGCGCGAAGGAAGCCTTGCGGGCGTTCAGACGCCTGCGCAGGACACCGTTGACGTCGGCACGCGTCGTCGCAAGGACCAGGCACGCCGCCAAGCGCTCCTCGCCCCCGCGCTTGCCAAGCACGACCACGCAGTTCGCCGAGGCACCCAGCGGGGACCCGTAGTGCTCGCAGAAGGCCGCGGTGTCGGCGAGCTCGGGGTCGATCTCAGCGACCCCCACGCGGTCGGCAGCGAGCGCCGCAAGGGCCTTCGCGACGGGGTCGGCGAGCAATTCGGGGTGCTCAGCGGCGGGGAGCACGGTGAGCGTCCCGGCGATGGTCCAGTTCACCCGGCAGAGGGTACGCCGAGGAAGTCCGACAACAGCGAACGCAACTCACGGCGGTGGGTGACCATCGGCGCGGGCGAATCAAACTGGACCATGGTCGCCTTAGGGAAGGCGACCGCGGCCTCTTGCGCTGTCTCGAGCGGATGCAACAAATCACCGGTAGCCGCAACTATGAGCACTTCTGCGGTGACATGAGTAAGTGGCATCGGATCTGGTACTGGAATCTGCGTCGCAACGGCGGCAAGAGCCGGACCCAAGCGCAGCAGCGCGTCAGTGCGCTCGTTGACGTAGTCGTCCAGGCCGCCGGGAGCGTCGGCAGCGACAAGCGCACGAAGGCGGGCCCGATCACCGTTCAATGCCGCCGTCGACATCTCCAGCACGTGCGCGGCAGACGCCGATGGCCGCGGTTGGGTAAGAGCGGCAGGCAGCATCAACACAAGCCGGTCGAGCACATCAGGCTCAGTGGATACGAGGTTGCTAAGGGCTGCCGCACCCAAGGACACCCCGATGGCCTGCCTGACACCGTCTAGAGCACTGCGGACGTCAGCGGCGATCGTCGGGTAATGCCAGTAGTCCAGCGAGGCGTCGGCAGCGTCAGCGTGCGAAGGAAGCGTCAACACGATCCGAGTGCCAGGTAGCCCTGACGCTGGGATGCGGGCCTCACCCGCAGTGGCGCCCAACCCCGGGACGATGAGGGTGCGTGGATCTCCCGAGCCGTGTGCCCGGGCGATCACCACCGCTGGCCGCGCTGCACCTCGATCAGCCTCGGCCGCACGTCGACGATGTAGACGAGCGCGGCGACCAGGCCCGCCATCCAGAAGATCCACCCGGTGCCCGCGAAGCTGAACAGCAGCAGGGCGGCGGTGGCGCCAGCGGTGATACCGACCCAGGCGGGCTTGGTGAGGCGCTCGGCGGCCGAGTACGCGTCCGGCCGCTGCAGCAGCGCGTGGATGAGCGCGAAGGCCGCGACCGGCACCGCGGCCCAGTCGATGACCTTCAGGATCAAAAGCGCGGAATCGGGCACCCCGTCAGCGTACGTGCGATCCACCCGGGTCCACCACAAGACCCCGCGCGCCCACCCGAGGGGTGACGCACGAGGTCAGGGGTCGGACCGTCGTCACTCGGCGGTCGGCTTAGCAGCGGGCTTACGAGCCGCGGGCTTGCGGTTGGCGACCCGACGAGAGGCACTACGGGCCTCTTCGGCTACCTCGTCACCAGCGTCAACCACGGCCTCGGCGACATCAGCGGCAATGGTCTCCGCCGTCTCGGCGGCCTTCTCGCCAGCCTCACGGGTCTTGCCGGTCACCTTGGCCAGCACGTCCTCGGCCAGCGTGCGCGCGTCCCCAGCGGCAACGCCAACGCGAGTCTGGGCAGCCTCGATGGCCTCTTCGAGCTTCTTGACCTGCGGCTGCGAGCGCAGCTTGCCGAGGGCATCCTCGCCGTGCTCCGCAAGGCCCTGGTAGAGCCGGAGCGCGGCGGCGGTGTACTCCTCGACGAGCTTGCGCAGCTCAGCCGGGTCGAACTTGCCGCGCAACTCGTTCGGGGTGGCCTCCGCGCGAGCCTTGGCCTTGTTGACGGCGTCAACCACGGCCTTCGCGGCGAGGTCACCGGCGCCGAGCGCGGCAAGAAGCGGGGTACGGGCCTGCTCGATCGCGGTGTTCACGGCGGCGGCAGCCTGCCCACCTGCCTTACGCACGTCTTCAGTCTTGGGCAGCGTCATCTTCACTCCTCGGTTCGGCTTCCACAGTGGACTTAGCGGCGGCTGCCTTGTCGGCGTTCTCCCTGCGAAAGGAGTCGTAGACGTCCAACAGCACTTGCTTCTGCCGCTCGGTCAGGTCACGGTCGGCGCGTACGGCGTCGGTGACCGGGCCCCCGGCCGGGAGGTCGAGGATCCCGGCCTGCACGTACAGCGCCTCGGCGGAGATCCTGAGCCCTTTGGCGATCTGCTGCAGGATCTCGGCACTGGGTTTGCGCAGGCCACGTTCGATCTGGCTGAGGTAGGGGTTGGAGACGCCCGCCAACCTCGACAGCTGGCGCAGCGAGATCTTGGCGGTGTTGCGCTGGTGCTTGATGTACTCGCCGATCCCGCGCCCGAGGTCGGCGACCCTGTCCATCGCACTGCCCTCGTTGTCGTCCACCGGTACCGCCTCCTCGTGCCGCTTCCGACGGTACGCCCCGGTGCTAGCTCCTGCAAGCGGACTGCTTGCGCAGGTCAGTGCGGTCGATCACAGCCACGCAGTGCGGACATCGCCACCGGATCGAGCGAACTCGGACGCCAACCGCAGGTTGGCCTGCCGAGCTCCGCACCGGATCGCTGCGCGAAGCTTGAGCACATGACTGAACGGATAGCTCCGCCGCTGACCGGCGGGGAGCGGGAAACGCTTCGAGCGTTCCTGGATTTCCACCGCGCGACGCTGGAGATGAAGTGCGCTGGCGTGCCGGAGGAGGACATGCACCGACAGGCGTCCCCGCCGTCGGAGTTGACCTTGCTGGGGCTGCTGCGGCACATGGCCGAGGTGGAGCGGACCTGGTTCCGCAGGGTCATCAACCAGGAGGACCTGCCGTTCGTGTGGTCCGACAGCGGCGACTACCAGCAGGCCTTCAACCTCGAAGGCGCCACAGCCGCCGAGGCGTTGGCGACGTGGCAGCGGGAGGTGGCGCACTCGCGCGAGGTCGAGAAGGCAGCGGAGTCGCTTGATGTGACCGGGTACTTCCCACGGTGGGAGGCAGACGTGTCACTCAGGCTCGTGATCCTGCATCTCATCCACGAGTACGCCCGGCACAACGGTCACGCGGACTTCTTGCGCGAAGCGATAGATGGCACTACCGGGGCTTGAGATGGCCTAAGACCCAGTCCGCCACGGCCTTCGTCGTGTCTTCCACCGTGGCATCTGTGGTGTCCAGCAGTCGCATCGGTGGGTCTGTCTCAGTCGTCTTCATCCACGTGTTGAAGGCGAGCATGTCGGCGATGCGCTGCTCGTCATCCCAGCCGCGCCAGGCAGGGCGGCCGCGCAGTCGGCGGGCCAAGACGTCATCGTCGGCCACCAGTGCGAGGTAGTGGATGTCCGAGAAGAGGGCGCGTTCAGGCCGACGTTCGAACTGGGGCGGGGCGACGGTGCCGCACAGCACCGTCGGGCGACCGTTCTGGTTGACCATGGCCGCCATCCGCAGCCAGGTCTGCCGGAACGACCCGTAGTCGTCCTCGGGGTCGCGCAAGGCGCCGATCCACAGCACGTCCTGCTCCAGGACGACGGCGTGGTCGCCTAGGAGCGCGCCAAGGCCGCGGCACACGGTGGACTTACCGGTGCCGCTTGGCCCGGTCAGGGCGAACATCGGGAGCCGCGAGAAGGGCTCCCGATGTCCGCACAACCCGCAGACCAGGACATCACCGTCGACCCGAGGTACGTCGGCCCACTCACCGCAGGCCGCGCAGATCATCGGGTTCAACGGCGACTAGTCGAAGAGGTCTTCGAGGAAGCTCTTCTTCCGCCTCTTGTGCCCATAGTGGCCACCGTGGCCGCCATGGTGGCCGTACCCGGGAGGCGAGTCGCGGTACCCAGGGGGCGAGTCGCGGTAGCCGGGCGCGTACCCCTGAGGCGGGTACGGCGCCGCGGGAGCCGGGTAAGCGGCAGGAGGCGGCGTCGGCGCACCCTGGTACGGGGGCGGCGGTGCCGCCGCCGTGTAGTGGCGCTGCTCAGCCGCGGCAATCTGCTCGAGCTCACCACGGTCGAGGAAGATGCCCCGACACCCATCGCACTGGTCGATGTGCACGCCAAGGCGGTCGACGGTGCGCATCACGTTTTGGCACTTCGGACAAATCACTTCATCAGACTACGCAGTTACTGGTGCGCATGTCGGCATAGCCACGATCAACATCTGTGAGTACCAGGTTGTAGGCGTCGCACACATGGTCGATCGGGACCGCGCTACCTACCGTGATCAGCTATGACAAGTGGTCCGGATCACATCGGCGACCTCGCCGGGCGCACCGCCCTGGTGACCGGCGGCGCGAGCGGGATCGGCCGGGCATGCGTGCTCGCGCTGGCGGCGGCGGGCGCGAAAGTGCACGTCGTCGACCGGGCGGGACCCGCGGCCGAGGCGGTCGCCGCCGAGGTCGGCGGGGTGGCGCACGTGGTCGACCTCGCCGACCCCACCTCGGTGGCGGCGTTGCCCGCCGAGGTCGACGTCCTGATCAACAACGCCGGGTTGCAGCACGTCGCACCGCTGCACGAGTTCCCGCCGGAGCGGTTCGAGTTGATCCAACTGGTGATGGTCACCGCGCCGTTCTTGCTGGTCCGCCGCGTCCTGCCGCACATGTACGCGGGTGGGTGGGGGCGGGTGGTCAACATCTCCAGCGTCCACGGCTTGCGGGCCAGCGCGTACAAGGCTGCCTACGTCACCGCTAAGCACGCGCTGGAGGGCCTGTCGAAGGTCACCGCGATAGAGGGCGCACCGCACGGGGTGACGAGCAACTGCGTCAGCCCCGGCTACGTACGCACGCCTCTAGTGACCGGGCAGATAGAGGCGCAGTCCCGCGCGCACGGGGTGGGCGCCGACGAGGTCGTAGAGCAAGTGCTCTTGGACCGGTCGCCGATCAAGCGGCTGGTCGAACCGGAAGACGTCGCCGCCACCGTCGTGTGGCTGTGCGGCCCGCACACCGCCAATGTCACCGGCACCTCGATCCCGGTCGACGGCGGCTGGACAGCCAACTGAACCGATAGGAGTGACCCGCCATGTCCAAGCCATTTGTGCGGATCGTCGGCGCGAGCCTGATCGGCACCACCATCGAGTGGTACGACTTCTTCCTCTACACGTCGGCCGCAGCTCTGGTGTTCAACAAGCTGTTCTTCCCGACAGCGGACCCTCTTACCGGCACGTTGCTGGCGTTCCTGACCTACGCGGTCGGCTTCATGGCCAGGCCCATCGGCGGGCTGATCTTCGGGCACTACGGCGACAGAATAGGTCGCAAACGCTTGCTCGTCCTTAGCCTGTTACTGATGGGCGGGTCTACCTTCGCGATGGGCCTGCTGCCGACCTACGCCGCTATAGGAGCGGCCGCACCGATCTTGCTTACCGTGCTGCGCTTGGTCCAAGGGTTCGCCCTGGGAGGCGAGTGGGGCGGTGCCGTGCTGATCGTCTCCGAGCACGGGTCTCCAGAACGGCGCGGGTTCTGGGCGTCTTGGCCGCAGTGCGGCGCTCCGGGCGGGAACCTGCTGGCCACGGGCGTCTTAGCGCTGTTGGCGACGGTCCAGTCGGATGCGACGTTCCTGGCCTGGGGTTGGCGTGTCCCGTTCCTGCTGTCCGGCGTCTTGGTGCTCATCGGACTCTGGATCCGGCTGACCGTGACCGAGTCACCGGTGTTCCTCGACGCCCAGGCCAAAGCAGCTCAACACGCGGAGCCACATGTGCCGGTGGTGGAGGTCTTCCGGAACAGTTGGCAACGGGTCCTGGTCACCATCGGCGCGCGTATGGCCGAGAACGTGTCCTACTACATCATCACCGCCTTCATCCTGGTCTACGTCACCACCGGGTTGGGCTTGGCGAAGACAATTGGGCTCAACGCCGTGATGATCGGCTCCGCCGTGCACTTCGTCAGCATTCCGCTATGGGGTGCGCTGTCTGACCGCCTCGGGCGGCGGCCGGTCTACCTGTTCGGTGCCGTGGCCATGGCGGTGTGGGCCTTTGTGTTCTTCGCGCTTCTGAACACGCGCTCGCCTGGCGTCATCATCTTGGCGGCCACGGTAGGCCTAACGCTCCACGGCGCGATGTACGGCCCGCAAGCGGCCTTCTTCTCCGAGCAGTTCCCCACGCGGGTGCGCTACACGGGCCTGTCAGTGGGAGGCCAACTGTCCTCGATCGCCGCTGGAGCGCTAGCGCCGCTCATCGCGACGGCCTTGTTCCAGCGGTACGGGAGCACACTGCCGGTGTCGCTCTACCTGGTGGGGATGTGCGCGATCACCACCGTCGCGGTGCTGGCCGCGCGGGAGACCCGTGGCCAATCGCTCGCCGAGCCCGAGCCCACGACCGCTCGCGTACCGGCGTGACCCGGCTGTGCACTCCTGTTCCTGCTCGATGGGGCGGACTTGGTTTGCGTGTGTGTGGACACCCGTAGCGTTTCCTCGCGGCAGGGCCAGTCATTTCGGCCCCTGCTTTGCGGACCTTCCACGGGTGTCGTAGGGGCCCCACGCAAACAAGTCCGCCCTATCGAGCCAACCGCTCGGGACCGTCCACGAACCGGGCGGCCCCGAGCCGTACACGCGGTTGGTGCGGATTGGTGCGACCATGTCGTCCGTGAGGGCCCACGACGCCGTGCGTGAACTGGTCGGACTACTCGCCACCGGAGCGAGTGGAGAACGGCTGGCCCAGGTAGCGGTAACAGCACGGGCAGCAGGGCTGAATGCTGATGAGCTTGCCGCCGTCGACCAGGCCGCCGAGTACGCCCTCCAGGTACGGCAGACCCTCGTGGCGCACCGCAGGCGCGAGGCAGAGCTAACCGCCCTCTTCGACACAGCCAGCGACCTGGCACGTCTACGCGACACGGACGCGGTACTGCGATCGATCGTGCGGCGGACGAGGACGCTGCTACGGGTCAACGTCTCCTACCTGACGCTCAACGACGAGCAAACCGGCCGGACATACATGCGAGTCACCGACGGCTCGGCGTCCGCCCTGTTCCAGCAGGTGACGCTAGGGATGGGCGAGGGCCTGGGAGGGCTGGTAGCGCAAACAGCCCGGCCTTACGCCACCCGCGACTACTTCGCCGACCCTCGCTTCAGACACACGACGCCTATCGACTCGTCGGTGCACGATGAAGGTATTACGGCGATCTTGGGCGTCCCCTTGGCCGTTGGCGGCAAGGTCATCGGGGTCCTGTTTGCCGCAGACCGCTCAGCCAGGGACTTCTCACCAGACGAGGTCGCCTTGGCATCGTCCCTGGCAGACCACGCCGCCATCGCGATCGACAACGCACGGCTGCTCGACGAGACCCGCCTAGCGCTCGACAACCTCAACACCGCGAACGGCACGATCAGCGCCCACAACGAAGCCATGCGGCGCGCCGAAGACGCTCACGACAAGCTCACCGACCTGATCCTGCGTGGGGGTGACCTACCGGAGATCGCGGCAGCCGTGGCGGAGGTGCTCCACGGCGACATTGCCGTGTTCGACGCAACCGGGGTAGAGCTTGCGCACGTCGGGGACAGCCAGGCGTCTGTGACCGATGAGGCTGTAACCGCCGCTCGGACCTCAGGCCGCGCTGTGCCAACCGAAGACGGTTGGGTCTGTGCGGTCCAGGCAGGGCAAGAGCTTCTCGGCAGCCTCCTGCTCACTGGCAGGCCTGACCTGGCAGACGCGGATCGGCGGCTGTTCGAACGCGCGGGCGTGGTCACAGCGCTGCTCCTCATGCTGCGCCGGTCAGTCGCGCAGGCCGAAGACGAAGTTCGTGGCGAGTTGTTGACAGACCTGCTCGCCGCGCCGGACCGCAATCCCGCCGCGCTCGTGGCGCGTGGCCACCGCTTGGGGGTGGACCTCGGCGAGGCCTACGCGGTTCTGGTGATCACGGCGGACCAGGTGTCCCGGCGGCGCCTTCTCTCCGCGGCGAACCGTTTCGCGGTGCTGATCGGCGTGCACGCGGATCAGGTAGCCCTACTCGCACGCACCGACGACCCCAGCGCTCTTGCCGCAAGAGTCGCCGAGTCTCTTACTTCCACTGTGGACTCACCGGTGACCGTTGGCGCTGCCGGACCTGCGTGCGGCGTCGAGGGTCTAGTGGCCGCACACACTGAAGCGATGCGCTGTGTCCGGTCAATGCTGGCGTTGGGCCGCACTGGCGAAGGCGGCACTATGTCCGACCTCGGTTTCGTTGGCCTCTTGCTCGGTGACGCCGACTTGGAAGGCTACGTGCACAGCACACTTGGCCCTGTCCTGGAATACGACGACCGCAGGGGAACCGAGCTCCTACGTACCATCGAGGCCTACTTCACCGCGGGCGCCAACCTCACCCGGGCCAAAGAGAACCTCCACGTGCACGTGAACACGGTCGTCCAGCGGTTGGAGCGGATCGGTTCCCTGCTCGGCGCTGACTGGCAAACCCCTGAGCGTGCTCTAGAGATCCAACTCGCGCTGCGCTTGTTCCAACTCACCTCCTCCCAGCGAGCGGCCCAAGGCCACACGCCAGAGGCCGACCCCCAGTGACGGCCTCTGGCGGTGCCTCACTCAGTGCGCAGCGAGTCCAAGCGGGTAGCGCTACGCAGGAACGGCAGGGTCAACAAAGAGACGAGTAGGACAAGAGCTGCCGCGGTACCCGCCATGGTCGTAACACCTACCCAGTCGATGAGCAGCGGGTTGTGCATGACCAGCATCATCTGCACCGCCAAGACCGTCCCCAGCAAGACCGCGACCACCACGCCGAGGGTGATCGGTATCGCGATCTGCCAAAGCAGGGAGCGGGCGAGAACTGCCGTCGGGACCCCGCCCGCCGCTAGGACAGCCAACGGGCGCTTGCGCTCCCGGATGTGTTCCACAGCCAGCACAAGCAGGCTGAGACCAGCCAACAAGAGTGTGAACACCGCACCGATCAGCAGACCGCGGCGGATGGTCAGGTAGGTCTCCTGCTGGCTGTTGTAGAGCCTGCTCTCGGACGTTGTCACCCCCGCCCGCCACGACAGCGGACTCAGGGCATCCCTCAAGCGATCTCCCGCAGCCGGGACGGAATCGTTGAGTTGGATCGTGTAGGTCGCTGCGGCCTTGATCGGGGGGAGTTGCGCGATGGCACCAGGGGTCAACAAGAGCATGGCTTGGATGTAGGCGTCCGGCCCGTCGCGGTAGGGGATGGACACGATGCCCTGAGGCACGACCCACTCACCCGCGGGTGCCATCCCGCTGGAGTTGTCGAAGGAGGGGACGTAGATGGTGGTTTTGCTCCCGGTCGGGAACGCCGACAAGTCGATGTCGTCCTCGCGGTAGACCTTGCCGTCGACGCAATCGGGGACCTTGCGCATCCTGGTGGCGAGATCGCAGTTCATCACCTCGGCGAGCATCGTGCGGTCACCGATGCGCAGCTCCACACTGCGGGTGAGGCTCCACGCACCCACCGCGGGCGATGAGTCGAGCACCCGCTCGGCCTCGGCCATCCCGGGCTGGAGGACGTAGGCGCTCGCACGGGTGTAGCTGGTCGTGTACTGGTAGGTGATCTCGAGCTCGTCAGCCTGCGAGGCGAAGGTCGCCTGCATCGCGATGGCACCGGCGAGCACGACAGCGACACCGCTCACGACCCGGGAGGACGTGCCGCTGTCGAGCTGCAGCCTGCGGACCGCCATCTGCCACGACGTCGGACCGCCGCGCAACCGGCTGACCGAGCGCTCGACCAGCCACGGCAGCAGCGCGGGGACCCCGAGCAGCACGAGGGTCACCCCGGCAGCGACGGTGACCGCCCAGATCGCCGAGTCGGGCGGACCCGTCGTCGCGTCCTGGTTGACCCGCCAGCCCAGGATCACGATCCCGGAGATGACCACCGCGAAGCGCCAGAGCATGCGCCTGCTCGTCGGCTTGCTGTGCCGGACGACGCCGAGCGGCTCGATGATCGTCCGGCGCAACGCGAACTGCGCCGCGAACACCGCCAGCACCGGCGCGGCGAGCACCACCAACCCGGCCATCCACCAGACCGGGACGATGTCGTCGGGGTACACGCTCGCGCCGAACAAGGTGACCTTGGCAGCCAACTGCCGCCCGATCAGGAACAGGCCCGCACCCAGCACCAGCCCGGACATCGAGCTGACCAGCGCCTCAGCCGCGGCGACCCGGCGGATCTGCCTGTTGTCGCAGCCGACGAGCCTCAGCGCGGACAGCCTGCGGTCGCGCTCGATGCCCGCGATGCGGGTACTGGACACCAGGAAGATGAACACCGGGATCAACACGGCGATGCTGCCGAGCAGGAGCAACAGCAGCGCGTCCTGCTCCAGCGGTCTGCCGTCCTGCGGTGGGAAGCCGAACTTGTAGACGGAGTACACGCGCAGCGCGGGCGAGTCCTGCAGGTCGGCGCTACCCAGGTAAGCGATGAGTTCCTGCGGATCGCGGACTGTCTGGTGGTCGATGGTGCCGACGACCCGCTCGGTGAAGCGGTCGCGCAGCGCGGGTTCGGTCATCACCTCGGCCAGCGCCTTCGACACGAACATCTCGCCCGGCCCCGGCAGCCTGGGGATCCCCGCGGGCACGGGCGAGTTCGCGCCGGTGCCCCGCAGGTAGACCATGCCGATCCGGCGCCCGTCCGCCAACGACGGCAGGGACACCTGCAACGTCGGCGCGACACCGGCGATTGGCGCCATGTCGGGCGCGGTCGAGAGCTCACGCGCCGCCCGCGCGTCCAGGATCGGCCCGACGGAGGCGGCGAGCAGCAACACCGCCACCGCGAGACCGACCCCGATGGTGCTGAGCACGAACCGCGCCAACGAGGTCCGACCACCCGAGATGGCCAACCGCACGCCGATCCCGAAGTCGTTCAACCAGGCCCTCACCGGACCGCCTCTCCCCCTCGACAACCTGTGTGGACCTACTCGTCACCCGCGCCCGCGCACCCGGGAACCACGCGGATCCCCACGCACCGGGCAGCGCTTAGTGGGCTAACGCGACCTGACGGGTCTTACCGTCGCGGACGACGACCTCGCGGTCGGAATAGGCCGCGACCCTGGCCTCGTGCGTGACCAGCACGATCGAGGCGCCGGTGTCGCGGGCGGTGTCCACGAGCAGGCGCATCACCTGCTCGCCGTTGAACGAGTCGAGCGCGCCGGTCGGCTCGTCGGCGAAGACCACCTTGGGCCCGGTCACCAGTGCCCTGGCCACCGCGACCCGCTGGCTCTGCCCGCCGGAGACCTCGCCGGGGCGCTTGTCGAGCAGGTGGCCGACCTCGATCCGGTCCATCCACTCCTTGGCCTTGACCTCGGCGTCCTTGCGGCGCATCCCCCCGAGCCGCAGCGGCAGCGCCACGTTCTCCACACAGGACAACTCGGGGACGAGCTGGCCGAACTGGAAGACGAAGCCGAACTCGGTGCGCCGCAGGGCACTGCGCTCCTTGTCGGTCATCCGGCCGAGTTCGCGGCCGCGGAAGGCGACCGTGCCGGAGTCGGGCGCGACGATCCCGGCCAGGCAGTGCAGCAGGGTCGACTTGCCCGACCCGGACGGCCCGAGGATGGCGACGATCTCGTTGTCGTGCACCAGCATGGAGGCGCCGTCGAGGGCGGCGGTGCGCCCGAAGGCCTTCCCCAGGTTGGTGCCGCTGAGCAGGACCTCGCTCACCCGGTCACCTGCTTGGCCAGGTCAGCGAGGCGGGCCGCGGTCAGCTCGAGCCACCGCAGGTCGGCCTCCAGGTGGAACAGCGCGTGGTCGCAGATCAGCTGGTCGGTGAGGTCACCGGCGCGCTTGCGGGCGGTCAGCTCGCGCATCGACGCCAGGTGCGCCGACCGCTGCGCGTCGAGCACCTCCTCGGCGTCGCGATCGGACATCAGCGCTAAGACGACCTTGGTGTAGAGCGCGCTCTGCAGGTAGATCTGCGGGTTCTCCGGGGTCACGAGCCACTCCGAGACATCGGTGACACCCGCGTCGGTGATCGCGTAGCGCTTGCGCTCAGGTCCCCCACCAGCTTCAACACCGCGCTCCTCCACGAGTCCGTTGCGGAGCAACCGGGACAGCGTCGAGTAGACCTGGCCGTAGGCGAGCGGCCGGTCGTGCCCGAACCGCTCGTCGTAGACGCGCTTGAGGTCGTATCCGTGCCGAGGACCGGTCTCCAGCAGCCCGAGCAGTGCGTGTCCGATTGACATGCCGGACACTGTACCCCACGTGTATACACCTGAGGAATAGCAAGGTGATCAGCGCAAACGCACGCGCTCAGCAGGCGCAGAGGCAGAACGGGTGCCCGGCGGGGTCGGCGTAGACCCAGAACGAGGTGCTCGACCGGTCCAGCAGCCGGGCGCCGAGCGCGACGGCCCGCTCGTGCGCGGCGGCGAGGTCACGCACCTCGAGGTCCAGGTGCACCATCTGCTGGCGCTCGGGGTTCGGCCAGGTCGGCGCCACGTAGTCGTCGATGCGCTGGAAGTCGATCCGCCCGCCCTCGCCCCGGATGGTGGACCAGGCGTTGTCGTCGGCCGGTTCGGCGTCCTTCGGCCAGTCCAGCAGTTCGGCGTAGAAGCCGGACAGCGCGAGCGGGTCGGGGCAGTCGAGGACGACGGCGGACAGGCGGGGAACAGCGGTGGTCATGGGGTCTCCCGGGGTAGGCGTAACCAGCTAAAGGAGTATGCGAGTTAGCTCGGGGAGGAGCAACCGGTATTCGGCCTACAGTGGTGTCGTGAGTAGCGCTGAGGACAGCAGCGACAGCGATGTGGAGCTGCTCCTCGACTTCCTGAACACCACCGACTTCGAGCAGCACACCGACCTCTTCGATGACCCCGTGGGCTGGCAGGCCTGGCTGACCAGCCGGAACCTGACCGACGACCCCGCTGCCCGGGCCATCCGGGACGGCCTGCGCGCGGCGATCGGCGGCCACCCCGCCCCGCCGCCACCGCCGACCGCGGTCCGGATCGAATTGGTCGACCAGACGCCGACCCTGGTCGCCACCACGGCGGCCGGTGCCGCCCTCGCCGCCGCCACCCGGCTCGCGGTCCTCGGCGAGTGGCACCGGATCAAGATCTGCCCGGCCGACGACTGCCGCTGGGCGTTCTACGACCGCTCCCGCAACCGCTCCCGCACCTGGTGCTCCATGCGCGTCTGCGGCAACCGGGAGAAGGCCAGGGCCTGGCGCGAGCGCGCCAAACTCGGCTGACCCCTGGCGCGGGTACGCCGCCGGACCCGGCTAGCCGATCACCTGCGCGACCGCGTAGATCAGCAGACCGGCGAGCGCGCCGACCACGGTGCCGTTGATCCGGATGAACTGCAGGTCGCGGCCGACCTGGAGCTCGATCTTGCGGGCGGTCTCGTCGGCGTCCCACCGCTGGACGGTGTCGGTGATCAGGGTGGTGATCTCGTCCCGGTAGTTGAGGACGATGTACGCGGCCGCGCCCTCCAACCAGCTGTCGGCCTTGGTGCGCAGGCCGTCGTCGCTGGCCAGCTTGGTACCTAGCGTGGTCAGACCGGAGCGGACCCGGGTGCGCAGCTCGCTTGACGGGTCCTCGGCGGCGTCGAGCAGCATCTTCTTGGCGGTGGACCAGGTGGAACCGATGAGGTTCTGCACCTGGGGGTGGTCGAGCACCTGCTGCTTGACCGTCTCCGCGCGGGCCATCGCCTTCGGGTCGTGCTGCAGGTCGGCGGCGAACTCGCCGAGGAAGGTGTCCAGGGCGACCCGCATCGGGTGGTTGACGTCGGTCTTCACCGCCCAGGCGAAGTTCACCACCTCGCCGTAGACCTTGTCGGCCACCAGCGAGTCGAAGAACTTCGGCGACCACGACGGCGCCCGGTCGGCCACGACGTTCATGACCTGGTCGTAGTTCCCCTTGACCCAGTCGTAGGCGCGATCGCACATCAGGTCGACCAACTTGTGGTGCGACCCGTCGGCGAACACCCGCTCGAGCAGCTTGCCCAGCGGCGGACCCCAGGGCACGCCCACGATGCGCGACACGACGGCCTGCTCGACCACGGCCTGCACGTCGTCGTCGCGCAGCACCGTGACCGCCCCGCGCATCACCGTGGCCAACTCCGAGGTGACCCGCTCGGCGTTCTCCGGTTTGGCCAGCCACTGCCCGAACCGGGCGGCGACCCCGACCCGGCGCAGCCGCTCCCGCACGACCTCCTCGGACAGGAAGTTCGTGCCGACGAACTCACCGAGGCTGTCGCCGAGCGCGTCCTTCCTGGTCGGGATGATCGCGGTGTGCGGGATCGGCAACCCGAGCGGCCTGCGGAACAGCGCCGTGACGGCGAACCAGTCGGCGAGCGCACCGACCATCCCCGCCTCGGCCGCCGCCTTCAGGTACCCCACCCAGCCGGGCGCGCCCGCCGACTGCCAGAAGGTTGTGACCAGGAAGATCGCCGTCGCCGCGCCGAGGAAGGCCAGGGCGACGAGCTTCATCCGACGCAGCGCGAGCCGCTTCTCGACCTCGCCGGGGACCGGTGCCAGTTGCTCCACACCCCCATTCTCCGTGAGGATTGCCTACCGTGCCCCGAACCAGCCTCGTGCCCCGCCTACAGCCGTTCACCTCGACGATCTTCGCGGAGATGACCGCGTTGGCCGTACGCGCGGGCGCGGTCAACCTCGGCCAGGGCTTCCCCGACACCGACGGCCCCGCGGGCATGCTCACCGCCGCCCAGGAAGCCATCGCCTCGGGCGTCAACCAGTACCCACCCGGCCCCGGCCGCCCGGAGCTGCGGGCGGCCATCGCCGAGCAACGGGCCCGCTACGGCACCCAGTTCGACCCGGACACCGAGATCCTGGTCACCGTCGGCGCCACCGAGGCGATCGCCGCCGCCCTGCTCGCCCTGGTCGACACCGGGGACGAGGTGGTGCTGTTCGAGCCCTACTACGACTCGTACGCCGCCTCGGTCGCCCTCGCGGGTGGACAGCGCCGGGTCGTCGCCCTCGTCGAGGAGCCGTCCGGCCGGTTCGGCCTCGACGTGGACGCCCTGCGCGCCGCCATCACCCCGCAGACCAAGGTGATCCTGGTCAACACCCCGCACAACCCGACCGGCACCGTCCTGACCCGCGACGAGCTGACCGCGATCGCCGAGCTCTGCCAGGAGCACGACCTGCTGGCGATCACCGACGAGGTCTACGAGGACCTGCTCTTCGACGGCCGGGAACACGTCCCACTCGGGTCGCTGCCCGGGATGGCCGAGCGGACCCTGACGATCTCCAGCGCGGGCAAGAGCTTCAACTGCACCGGTTGGAAGATCGGGTGGGTGTGCGGCCCCGCCGAGTTGGTGGCGGCGGTGCGCGCGGCCAAGCAGTTCCTCACGTTCGTCGGTGGCGCGCCGTTCCAGCCCGCCGTGGCGCACGCCCTGCGGTCCGAATCGGCCTGGGTGGCCGACCTGCGGGCCGGGCTGGCGGACAAGCGGACCCGACTGTCGGCCGGGCTGGCCGAGGCCGGGTTCGGCGTCCGCGCCGCCGAGGGCACCTACTTCGTGTGCGCCGATGTCCGCCCGCTGGGCTTCACCGACGGCCTGGAGTTCTGCCGAGCCCTGCCCGACAAGATCGGCGTCGCCGCCGTCCCCGTGCAGGTCTTCACCGACAACCCGGACCGCTGGCGCCACATCGTCCGGTTCGCCTTCTGCAAGCGCGACGAGGTGCTCGACGAGGCGATCTCCCGATTGCACCGACTTCACTGATTGCGCATCACCTTCCTTTCTGCCGCTGTGTCCAGGAAGCCACGGCGGCGATCGGGCTGTCATCACTCAACAAGGTGACGTTCGTTTATCCACAATGGCCTCATTCATCCACAGGCCGGGCGGATCGACTTTCACACCTTCGAGGGTCGCCGGGAGCGGCCGACCGGAAGGCCCCGTCTGAAGCGGCGAACAGTCCACTTCAGAAGGGAGAGCAGCGTGAATGCACCGTCCACTCCGGACTTGTTGCGCGCCGCGCTCGACGGGGACCAAGCCGCGTGGCGCGAGCTGGTCGGCCGCTACGCACCGCTGGTGTGGCAGGTGGCCAGGGCGCACCGGCTGAACGTGGCCGACGCGGCCGACGTCAGCCAACGCACCTGGATCACGCTCGCCGAGAAGGCGGTCACCATCCGCACCCCGGAGCGTCTGGCCGCGTGGCTGGCCACCACGGCCCGGCGCGAATGCCTGCGGGTTATCAACGCGCGCCCGCGCGAAGTCTCCACGGACCGGATCGACTGGATGCTCACGCAAGACGACCATGGCCCTGAGGCGTCGGTACTGCGATCCGATCGCGACGACCTGTTGTGGCGCGCTTTCGAACAACTCAGTCAGCGCTGCCGTCGACTGTTGGGCCTAATGGCGTTCGCGCCAGAACTCAGTTATGCGCAATTGGCCACGGCTACCGGAGTGGCGAACGCCAGCGTGAGCACGACTCGATCCCGCTGCCTGGATGTCATGCGGCGGAAGCTGGCGATCCTGGGCATGCCGGAGGGGGCAACAGGATGATCACCGACGACGAGCTGCTCGCCGAGCTGCGCACGGTGCTTGACCGCCTCGATCCAATGCCGAACCGAGTGCGGGAGGCTGCCGCCGCGGCGGGCGCGCTACTGGGCATCGATTGGGCGGAGTTGGACCTGATCGCGGCGCCGTGCGTGCCGGTCCGGGGAGTTCGAGAGGCGTGGCGGGGCGACGGCCTGGTGGTCGAATTGAGCAACCGGATCACTGGACTCGTGACCCGCGACCTGGGTGTCACGCACGTCGAGCTGCATTCCCGCGATGGCCTGACGATCTTGCACCTCGACCCGTTCGGCACCTTCTCCACCGAACTCCCGGACGGCCGGGTCCGGCT
Source organism: Actinokineospora diospyrosa (assembly GCF_024171925.1). Classification (GTDB taxonomy): domain Bacteria; phylum Actinomycetota; class Actinomycetes; order Mycobacteriales; family Pseudonocardiaceae; genus Actinokineospora; species Actinokineospora diospyrosa. The sequence goes on from NZ_JAMTCO010000011.1 coordinate 230,010, forward strand.
GGTCCTGCACCGCAGCAACGCCGTCCCGCTCGTGTCGCCATGGCTGCGGTGACCTGGAAGGCACTCCAGGTCTCCGCCGTGGCTCTGCACGAGACAGGTAAGACCCGGCAAGCGCGAACGGTCGCTGAGGCTGCCCTGGCTGCCGCCGCGTCCGAGGATGAGCGCGCAGAATCGCGGCTCACCCTGGCCTGGGTCCATCACCAACTCGGCAATAGCGACTCGAGTGCCCACTTCATCGAACAGGTTCATGACGCGCGTGCCGGTTGCCTAAACGGTCTCCTCCTGTGCCATGACGGCAAGCACGCGGCGGCGCTACCGGTGCTAGAAGCCGCCTCGGTCGATCCATCACTAGACCTGCGGTGGAGAGCGAACGCGCTCGTCGGCGTAGGCATCTCCGCCGCCTACCTCGGGCACTTCAGCAGGGCGGATCAAGCACTCGATGACGCATACGAGCTCTACACAGGACTGGGTGAGCTTGAGCGCGCAGCGACCTGCAGGCACAACCAGGGCTTCGTCGCGGCGGAAGCTGGCGACCTTCCTCGAGCCCTGGCCCTGTACGACTCGGCAGATATAGATCCGACAAGCCGACCAGAGGTGCTTGTCGACCGCGCGAAGGCATTGATGGGGAGCGGTCTATTGCAGGAGGCCGGGGTGGCGCTGTCTCGGGCAGGGAGGCTGCTAGGAGCAGCCGGGCGTGGACCCGCCTACAACGAAGCCATGCTCGCCTATAGCTCGTGCTGCTTGCGCGCAGGCAAGGCAGAAGCAGCTCTCACGGCAGCGCAGTCGGTCGACTCACATGAAGGTAGAGCTTTGGCCGCGCATGCACGCATCGCATTGGGCGAGCAGGTCGACGTCAACGGAGTCGCCATGAATTGCGATCCGATCGTGGCGGCCCGGTTGCGGTTGGCGGCCGATCAAGCGTCACTTGTCGCCGCTCAGCGCTCATCGACAGTTCCCGCACTACGCGCGCTTGGCTGGTTGGCGCAGGCACGGCTGGCCCGGACAAACGCCGCCGCGCTCGTCGCCTGCCGAAACGGACTTCGAGCCGACCCGCGCTCGGTCGAGCTGGCAGCGGCGGGACGAGCCGCAGCCACCCACCCGCGGACGGTGTTCACCTGGGTTGAGCGAGAACGCGCAACCCTCGACGGACTAGGGCAGGTTCCGACCCCGGCCGAGATGGTCAACGCTCTCGGTAGCACCACCTTGCTGAGTTTCTACAACCACAACGGATGCACGTCAGCCGTGTCGGTGATCGACGGCCGCTTCCGTCTGCATGACCTCGGCCAGGTAGACCCAACTGCTGTCCGAGCCTCGATGACCCTTCTAGCCACAACCGGCCATGGCGAAGACGCGGCCAATCGCGCGCTCGATGAATTGGACCAGCAGATCTTCTCGAAGATCGACATACCTAGACAACCGCTGTTGATCCTGACGAGAGAATTGCACTGGATCCCGTGGGGAGCCTTCCCGACGCTGCGCGGGCTACCAGTCGTGACGGCCCCATCAGCCCTCCACTGGCTACGCGCCGAAGGTGACGTCCCACCCGGGCATCTCTGGGTCGCGGGACCACGGCTAGAGCACGCGGAGTTCGAGGTCGTGGAGCTACACCAAGAGCACGGGGGCACGTTGCTCGTCGGCGCCGATGCCACCGTGGACGCCGTGCTCACAGCGATGGCGGACGTGGGCACCGTGCACATCGCCGCGCATTGTGCGCACCGCCCGGGTGCCCCGCTGTTCTCGTCCCTAGAGTTGGCGGATGGGCCTCTATACGGCCACCACATCGCTCGGATCCCGCGTCTACCTGCCCGGGTAGTGCTATCGGCGTGCGAATCCGCTCTTGACCTGCCGAGGGTCTTCCTCGACCACGGCGCACGCTCCGTTGTCGCCAGCACTCTGCCGGTTGTGGACGCCAGAGCGGCGGCGCTGGTCAGAAGCCTGCACCGGGAGCTAGCCGAAGGCTCTGAAACCGGTGTCGCGCTGGCCCGGCACCCTGGTCTCGGGTTTGTGGCGATCGGCCGCTGACCGAGCTAGTTCGGCGGCCACTTGGGGGGCGGCGAACGACGTGCCACTCCACCGAGCGGCCCCATAGAGGCGCTGGCCACCGACTAGCCGCACATGGGCGCTCACGATGTCGACGCCTGGCGCAGTGCGGTCGACCCACTCACCGCAGTTGGAGAATGGAGCCAAGGTGCCATCTGGTCCTGATGCGGCTACCGCCGTCACGGAGGGCAAGGCCGCAGGCCAGAACGGCCGTGTCGTACTGGAGTTGCCCGCGGCGGCCACCACTGTCGGCCAGAACGCCAACTCGTCGGCAAGAACAGGCGGGCAACGGTTGTCGGTTGTGTGGCACCCCGCGCTGATCAGGAGAACGTCGATGCGTTCGCCACGAGCAGCAGCCAGGTACCGCGCCCTACGCAACGTGGTCGCAACAGTCCGGTCATCTGTCAAACCTTGCGCCGACAGAACCGGGTACTGGCGAATCGTCACGCCAGGTGCATGTCGCAGGAGGACGCCGGCAACGAATGTTCCGTGGCCGGCCTGCCGGTCGGCGACACCATCACCGTCGCCATCGAGGACCTCTAGCCCCCAGTGGCCGAACCACGGGCGGTTCAGGAACCACGGGTGTGGATCAATACCTGTGTCGAGGACGAGCACAGTCGCCTGTTTCGCCCACGTCTCTCGTGGGGGTTCCGCCGGTAGGTCCGCCGACACAGGTTCAGCTCCGGTGCCGTGCATGACGGGTGCACCCGTCAGGACCGTGTGGACATGGTTGACCGAGACCGGTACGCGATCCGCCATGTCAGCGGCAACTTGGACGCAGTCGACACCCGCGCGTAGGCGCACCACCGCGTGCTCGGCGGGGTCAACCGATTCGATCCACCGGTCCAGGGCGCGCACGGTCGTCGAGAGCGCGGACCGCGGCACAACGAGTTGCCCCCGACGGAGCAGGCACTCGCCGGGTCCATCGGGATCGTGCAAGACCAAATCACGTTCGCGTTCGGCCAGACGGGACAGTGGGGTAGCACTGCGGTCGGTGTGCACAACGGACACCGTGACGTCGCAACCACGCACTCGCTCGGAAGAGGCGCGACATTCACCCGGTCCGGTGGATTCCACGGTGGGTGATCAAGGCGATGGTGGGTTCCGCGCACCCGGCGCCGTGCACCGTCTTTCCGGGTGGAACACACGCGGTTAGGGTGCAGAAGGATGGCCCGGTGCTGGATAGTGACCTGGTCACACCGGTCTGTGGCGGATCGATGAGGGAACCGGGATGGCGGTGATGCGCGTGGCACGGTCAGTCGTCGGGTCGCGACTGCTGTTCCGGCTCGCGGTCACCGGTGGGTTGATGATGGCCGCGTGGGTGATGGGAGTGCTCTTCGCGAGCACCTCGGCCGCGGACACGGGGATGGGCTTCTACACACCGCCGCTCGACGGCGAGTCTGCCTACTCCGGGGCCATGGCCAACTCCGACCACGCCCCGACCCGCCCAGCCGCCGTACAGGCCAGCGTCTCCGGTGCCGTCACGAACGCAGCATCAGAGACAACCGGCGGAACCGTGGTGAACAAGGTCCCCCCTCCTCCGCCAGCAGTGGTGACAGCACCCGCTATCCCGGCTAGTGCCCCTGCACCGGTAGCTCTGTCCGCGCCTGCGGAGCCCCAAGCGGCACCTGCGCGCAAGAGCGTCAAGGCGCACAAGCACGCCGCCAAGGCCTCTCGTAGCGCCGCTGCGGTCCATAGACCCAGCGCGGCGCCGCCGCCCCAGGCAGCGCCGCCTGCCAAGCCAAAGCCCCCTGCTGACGGGCCTCAGGCCGAGTCGGGCAAGACACCCAAGTTCCCCGCGCCACCCGCCCCGGCCTGCCCAGCGGCCCCGGGTTCGGCAGCGGCACCGACGTGCGACAACGGCGGTCACGCCAGGGGCTTGCTCGGTGTTCTTAGTGATCGCGCGCGGGTAGTGCCGCCGTACGCGACAGGCGTAACGTCGAGCAACGCGATGCAGCCACCGGGTGATGTCACCGGGCTGCTCACCTCATCGCCCGACTGACCCGGGCCGATCCCACAGGACCGGTCTGTCCCTGACCGGTCGCTCCCCGCGGACCACTCCGCGCGGAGCCGTCTCCGAAGCCATCTCCCGAACCCGATCTGCCGACCGCGCCCGGTCAGATCGGGACCTGGCCCCGGCGCCGCGATGCCCCCGCGGCGCCGGGGCTCCCCCCTCGGCTACCCCTGGTGGTCGGCACAACGCGGGGCTGTGCCGACCACCGGGGTCCTTGCCGAGGTCGAAGCGCACTTGGTGGCGAAAGGTCCAAACAACTACGCCATCCAGCGCACTGGTTTTGTACCGCCTCGGCCCCGCTGGGGCCAGCTAGGCGACCGGGATTAGACCGTCGGAACCGAGCGTTCCAGGCGATCCGGTGACGCCTGCCGCCACCGTGGCCAGCCTGCGCACCGCCTCGACCAGCGATTGAGCCGGTAGGGTGTACGGTAGCCGGAGCCTGCGATCCAGGCCACCGTGAACGCTGAACCGCGAGGCCGGGGCGACCCTGACCCCCACAGATTGCGCCGCCACGGCGATCCGCGTGCCGATCGGCGCGGGGAGCTCGCACCAGAGGCTCAGGCCGCCGCGCGGCACGTCGAACGACCAGTCCGGGCAGTACTCGGCCAGCGCGTTGACCAGCACGGTCCGGTTCGCGGCCATCTCCGCCCGGCGCTCCCGCAGCATCGGCTCCGGGTCCGCGTAGAGGTGCGCCAGCACGAGCTGCTCGAAGACCGGGGAACCCAGGTCGAACGCCCGTCTAGAGGCCGCCAGCCTGCCGATCACCTCTTCAGTCGCCCGCACCCAACCGAGCCGCAACCCACCCCAGTGGGACTTGCTGGCCGAACCGACGGTGATGACCAGGTCCTGTTCAAAGCACGCCATCGGGGGCGGGCCGTCGAGAGGATCGCCGTCGAGGTCGAGCTCGACGAGGGTTTCGTCAACGACCGTCGGCGTGCGGGCCCGTCGCAGGATCGCTGCTAGCCGCTCCCTCCCCTCGGAGTCCAAACGACGACCGGTGGGGTTCTGGAAGTCGACGATCAGATAGGCCATTCGAGGAGCGGCCTGGCGTAGGACCACCTCGACGCCCTCTAGGTCCCACCCTTCTTCAGGCATGGGAACCGGCACCGGCATGGCGTAAGCGGAGCGGATGGCTTCAAGCGCGTTGTTGTAGGTGGGCTGCTCGACAAGGACTCGATCGCCGGGGTTGGTCATGGCGCGGAGGACCAAGGCCAAGGCGTGGTGGGCACCGTTGGTGACCAGGATCTGGTCGGGGGTGGTCGGCAGGCCGCGAGCGGTGAAACGTTGGGCCAGTCGTTCACGCAAGATGTCGATGCCGTAGCCGAGATAGCCGTGGCGGGATAGCTCTAACGCGAAGGCTCCGCGCACAGCGTCAACTGCCAGCCCAACGCCGGGGAGCGCACCTGGAGCCGCTGTAGCGAGGTCAAGGGGCTGGAAGCGCTCGGGGAAGAGTTCGTTGGCAGGCGACGCAGGCAGGGTTGTCCGCGACCCTGAGCCTCGCCTGCTGACGATCAGGCCTTCCTCGCGGAGTTGGTCCCACGCGGAGGCGACGAGGGTCCTGCTGACGCCGAGGGTGGCGGCCAACTCCCGTTCGGCGGGCAAGGTCGTTCCGGGCGCGAGTTGGCCGTCGAACAGCAACAGGCGGATCCCGGCGGCTAGACCGGCGGAACCCGCCTTGTTGCCTTGGTCACGCCACTCACCGAGCATGCGGACCAATCGTGCAGCTGAGACCCGTCCTCCAGGGGGAAGCATGGGCCAATTGTCGCAGATTGGCCCTCGATGTAAGGCCAATCTTGGGTAACCATGTGTCCATGGCCCCCACCAACCTGTCCCCCGTCCCGCTGCGGACCAGCCCGGGTCGACGGCTCCCGCAACTGTTCGTGGGCCTCGCGCTCTACGGCATCAGCACCGGTATGCAGATCGAGGCCGCGCTCGGCCTGGCGCCGTGGGACGTGCTGCACGAGGCACTGCACAAGATCACCGGGTTGAGCTTCGGCACCGTCACCGCGTTGACCAGTTTGCTGGTGCTGTTGTGCTGGATTCCGATCAAACAGCGACCGGGAGTTGGCACTATCGCGAACGTCTTACTCGTGTCGACCTCAGTTGACCTCACGCTGTGGGTAATGCCGACTCCTAGTGGCATGGTCACGCGGGTCGTACTCATGGTCGTCGCCGTTGCGCTTAATAGTCTTGCTACGGCTGCCTACATCGGTGTGCGCCTCGGCCCGGGCCCCCGCGACGGGCTCATGACCGGGGTCTCCGCTCGATCCGGCTACGCGATCCGCTGGGTGCGCACCGGGATCGAGGTCGTGGTCCTCGCGTCGGGATGGCTGCTAGGCGGGACGGTCGGGATCGGCACGTTGCTCTACGCGCTCGCGATCGGGCCACTCGCCCAGGCGTTCCTCCCCATCGTGACCTGGCGTCCGCAGGCCGAGGCCAAAATCGGACACTAGGGTCGGTGGCATGACCACCGCCCCGACGCTGCCCCGCTGGAGCTTGGCCGTCCCCCCGTTCGCCCTCCTCATCCTCATCCTCTCTTACGGCCGTGACCTCGGCGCCGTGCTCATAGTGCTGGTGTGCGTGGGTCTTGCGTTGGCGGTGACCGCCGCCGTGCACCACGCCGAGGTGGTGGCACACCGGGTCGGGGAACCGTTCGGCACGCTCATCCTGGCCGTCGCGGTGACGGTGATCGAGGTCGCGCTGATCGTGACGTTGATGATCTCCGGCGGGGAGAAGGCGGCGGCCCTGGCCAGGGACACCGTGTTCGCGGCGATCATGATCACCACGAACGGCATCGTCGGCCTGGCGCTGCTGGTCGGCTCACTGCGGCACCGGGTCCAGGAGTTCCGCGCGCACGCCTCGGGCGGGGCGCTCGCGGTGCTCACGGCGATGGTGACGTTGAGCCTCGTGCTGCCGACGTTCACCTTGAGCACTGCGGGGCCGACGTACTCCGGCTCGCAGTTGGCGTTCGCGGGGGTCGCGTCGCTGGTGCTGTACGGGGTGTTCGTGTTTGTCCAGACGGTTCGGCACAGGGACTACTTCCTGCCGAAGACGAGCCTTACCGAGGATGACCACGCTGAGGCGCCTTCGAGTCGGACTGCGTTTTCCAGCCTTGTACTGCTCTTGGCCTGCCTTGTCGCGGTAGTCGGCCTGGCTAAGACTGTTTCCCCGACGCTAGAGGCGGCAGTTGAGTCTGCCGGAGCACCCGTGTCATTTGTCGGCGTTGTCATTGCTTTGCTGGTACTGCTACCGGAAACAGTTGCAGCTGTCCGAGCCTCTTTGCGTAACCGACTCCAGGTAAGCCTCAACCTGGCTTTGGGGTCGGCATTGGCGAGCATCGGACTTACGATTCCGGCAATCGCGGTTGCATCGATCTGGTTGGCCGGTCCGCTGACACTTGGCTTGGGGCCCAAGGAGTTGGTGCTACTGGTGTTGACCGTGCTGGTGAGCATGTTGACCTTGGTCACCGGCCGGGCAACCTTGCTGCAGGGAACGGTGCACCTGACCTTGTTCAGCGCTTTCCTGTTCCTCGCGGTAACCCCGTAACGGGGGAATCCGGAAAAAGTTGGTGCGAACAGACCGGAATCCGTGGACACTCGGTTGTGACAGATCTGTCAACTCCGAGGAAAGGGGGTTCGGTACGAGAATGTTCACTGGCACCGCCGGTCGGACCTGCGCAAGGCGCACCACCAACACGGACACCGACGCACGTCCCCGCCGCTGGGGCGCAGTGCGATCGGTTCAGGTGGTAGCGAGGTAAGTGCTGACCTTCTCATGGGTCACCCCCAGGGAAGCCAGTGCTTCCGCGGCGACACCGCCGACTTTGATCAGGGCGAGGAGCAGGTGTTCGTCGCCAATGGACTTGTCACCGCGGGCCAACGCCTCGCGGAGGCTCAGTTCGAGGACGCGCTTGGCGTCACGGGAGAACGGGACCCGCCAGCGGGGACCGAGCGAGCGTGGGCGTCGGGTCGCACCGGAGAGCGCACCCGCGCCGTGGGTCTGCTCGACGGCCGCGACAACCGCCTCGACGTCGATGCCGAACTCGCCGAGGGCGGCCGCGTCAGCATCGGACAGGCCGCCGCGCCTGCGGATGGTCTCGACGGCGGTTCGGGCCGAGGCGGTGGTGACGGCGTGTTCGGCGAGGACGGCGGTGCCGCGGGTGCCGTCCTGCTTGAGGAGTCCGAAGAGCAGGTGCTCGGGTTCGATCAGGGCCACCTCGTCCTGCTCGGCGAGGTGGACGCCGTCGCGGACGACGAGGCGGGCCGCCTTGGTGAAGCGCTCGAACATCTAGTTCCTCCCGTACTTCTTGTGCACGGCCTGCTTGCTGACGCCGAGTTCGGCCGCGATCTCCTGCCAGGACCACCCACTGAGCCGCGCGCTGCGCACCTGCACCGCTTCCAACTGCTCCAGCAGCTTCCGCAGTGCGGCGACGGCCCGGAGACCCACTCGGGGATCCCGGTCACCCGCCGCGCTGGCCAACTGTGTTGCTTCTGCCATGTCGTCAACTTACGTTGACGACGGGCTGGTTGTCAACCCAGGTTGACGACCGTCTCGTGGCCTAGACCAGTGCCCGGGCACTGGGCGGCATGATCGAGATTCTGGGAGCATCGGGTCATGCCGGAGATCGCGGTGGCGGAAGCGGCTGGGGTTGGCCTGAGCGGCGAGGAGCGGCCGAGCGAGGACGTGGTGCTGGTCCTGCCCGGGGCTGTGCTCCTGCTGGACGGGGCCACGTCCATGCGGGAGGACCTGCCGAGCGGGGGTGTCTACGCGGGCGAGTTGGGGGCCCAGTTGGCGGCGCGGCTCACGGCCGCGCCGGAGCTGGACCTGGCGGACCTGCTGGCAGGGGCCATCCGCTCGGTGGCGCGGGGCAACGGGTTCACGCCCGGGGACAGTCCGTGTAGCACTGTGGCGATCGTGCGGTGGGACGCGGAGGTCGTCGAGGCGTTGGTGTTGGCCGACAGTCCGGTCGTGGCCTTCGTACCGGAGCCGGACGTCGTGGAGGACCAGCGGTTGCGTCATGTGCCGCGGGGCAGTTACCGGGATCGATTACGCGGGGGTGGTGGCTATTCAGCAGATCACGTGGCGGCGGTGAGGGCGTCGGCGCGGAAGACGTCGGCATTGCGGAATCAGGAAGGGGGGTACTGGGTGGCAGAAGCCGTCCCGGCGGCGGCACACCGGGCAATCCGGCGGTCGTGGCCGAGGGAGTCCGTCCGGTCCGTCCTGATGGCGAGCGACGGGGTGTCCTGCGGGGTCGACGACTACGGGCTGTTCGGCTGGGGTGAGGTGCTCGACCTGGCGAAGGAGGCCGGGCCAAAGGCGGTGCTGGGCGCCGTTCGGGACGCAGAGCTGGGCGATCCCGGCGGAACCCGCTGGCCCCGCCCCAAGGCACACGACGACCAGGCCCTGGTCGTGATCGGCTTCTAGGTCCCACACACCAGACCGCGCGTCGGGCCGGGCGCACCCGCCTCACACGAACTGGGCCATTCGCACTGAGTCGCACCCGCCGGATCAGGCCCACCGGGGCCGCACAAGCAGGGCCGGGCCAGGCGTGCTGGACCTGACGTGCCGGAGCCGAGCGTGCCCAGCCAGCGTGCCGAGTCGAGCCCGGCACGTGCTGAGCCGGACACTCCAAGCCAGCCGCGTCTAGCCGGACGGGACGGGCTGTACGGGGCCGAGCTAGGCCCGTACCGGGTCCGGCGTGCCGAGCCAAGGCTGCCGGAGCCTGACCGGGGGCGGAGATGCAGAGCCGCGCCAGGCCAGGCACGCCAAGCCAGCCGAACCGGACCGGGCTAGGCGTTGCCGAGCTCCGCGTGCCAGGTCTGACACGCCAGGCCAGACGTGTCAGATGCCTGACGTACCGGGGTCGGAGATACCGAGCCAAGCGCGCCGGACCAGGCCGGACATGCGGAGCCCGGCGGTCCGAACCGGACGTACTGGGGTCGGGCATGCCGGGGCCAGCCGCACCAGGGTCGGAGATGTCGGGTGCGGACGTGCCAAGCCCGGCGGGCCGGGCTGGGCCAGCCCTACCTGGGGCGGAGATGCTGAGTCAGAGATGCCCAGCCGGACAAGCCGAGCAGGCGCGCCGGGCTGAGGCGTATGGGCCAGACATGCCGAGGCTTGACGTACCGAGGCGGAGATGCCGAACCCCGGGCAGCCGGACCGGGACGGACATGCCGAGCCCGGCAGACTGGGCCGGGCGCGCCAAGCCGGACATACGGGGCCTGACGTACCAGGGTCGGAGATACCGGGTCGGACGTGCCAAGCCAGGCGCGCCGGGCCAGGCACGCCAAGCTGGCCGGATCGGGCCGAGCTGGCCCAGACGTACCGGCGGAGATGCCGAGCCAGGCGGACCGAGCCAGCCGGGCCGGGCCCGGCGTGCCAGTGCCTGACGTACCGGGGCGGAGATGCAGAGCTGGACATGCCGGGGCCTGACGTACAGGTCGGAGATGCCAGGGGGCGGAGATACCGAGCCAAGTAGGAAGTACCGGGCCAAGCCGGGCCAGACGTACCGGGGACGGAGATGCTGAGTCAGAGATGCCTAGCCGGACACGCCGAGCAGACGCGCCGGGCGGGCGTACCGGACCGGACATGCCGGGGGGAGATGCCGGGCCAGGCAGACCGGGCCGGGCATACCGCAAGCCCGGCGTGCCGGGTCGGGCACGTCGGGTCGGACAAGCCGAGCCAGCCAGGCCGGACGGGCCGGGGCCTGGCGTGCCAGGGTCGGATATGCCGGGCGAGCCAAGCGCGCCGAGCAGGACGTACCTGGCCAAGCCGGACGTACCGGCCGGGCGAGCTGGGCCGGACAAGGTGTGCCGCGACGGGCGTGCTGGGCCAGGCCAGGCGTGCGGGCGGGCGTGACGGGGTCGAAGACGCCAGGCCGGGGATACCGGGCTTGGCGCGCCGAGCCGGACCTACCAGGCCGGGCCAACAAGCGTGTCGAGCCCGACGTACCGGGCCGGGCGAGCCAGGCGGAGCCGAGCCAGGCGTACCGGGCTGGGCGTACCGGCTGGGCAAGCTGGGTCGGGCAGGGTGTGTCGGGACCTGACGCGCCGGGCGGACATGCCAGGCCAGGCCAGACGGGCGGGCGTGACGGGGTCGGAGACGCCGGGCCGGGAAATACCGGGCTTGGCGCGCCGAGCCGGACGTACCAGGCCGGGCCAGCCAGGTGGGGCGGAGCCAGGCGTACCGACCGGGCGAGCTGGGCCGGGCAGGGGGTGTGTGCCGGGACCTGGCATGCCGGGGCAGGCGTGCTGGGCCAGCCCCGAAAGGGTGGGCCAGACGGGGCGTGCCGGGTAGGTTATGCAGAGCCGGGGATACGAGCTTGGTTCGCCGAGCCGGGTGTACCAGGCCGGGCCAGCCAGGCGTAGCCGAGCAAGGCGTACCGGGCGGAGCCGAGCCAGACGTACCGCCGGGCGAGGTGGGCCGGGCAGGGGTGTGTCGGAGCCTGACGCGCCGAGTCGCGTATGCCGGGGCGGGCGTGGCGGGCCAGGCGTGCGGGCGGGGCGTGCCGGGGGCGGAGATGCAGAGCGGCGGATACCGGGCTTGGCGCGCGGAGCCGGGTGTATCGGGCCAGGCGAGCCAGGTGTATCGGGCGGGCGAGCTGGGCCGGGCAGGGTGCGGCGCGACGAGTGGGCCAGGCCCGGCTAGCCGGGCTGGGCTGGGCTGGGCGAGCCAGGCATACCGGGTGGGCGAGCTGGGCCGGGCTGGGTGTGCCGGGACGAGCGGGCCAGGGCTGGCTAGGCGTGCTGGGCTGGGTGAGCCAGGTGTGCTGGGGGGGAGCTGGGCTGGGGCATCGAGCCGAATGCCGGGCTGGGCGTTTCGGGTGGGGCATGCGGATTGGATGTGGCGGGTTTGGGGGGTGCGGGCAAGGGGGGTGCGTCAGGGCGGGCAGGCTGGGGAGCTGGGGCGGGTGTGGTGGGTGCAGTGCTGGGGCGTGCGCTCAGGGGTAGGTGTGTCTAGGGCGGTGTGGGTGCAGGGCGGTTGATGGCCTTGGTCTGAGGTGGGTGGCAGTGGGAAAGCCGAACCGCCGAGGGGGGAGGTCTCGGCGGTTCGGGGGTAAGGGTGGGGCGGGGGGTTAGGGCTTGCCCAGGCCGATCCACTCGAAGCCTGCGCGGCGGGCTACGGCGGGGTCCAGGAGGTTGCGGGTGTCCACGACGATGGGGCTGCGGACGGATTCGGCTAGGCGTTGCCAGTCGAGGGAGCGGAACTCGGGCCACTCGGTGAGGACGATGACCGCTTCGGCGTCCTTGGCGGCCTGGTACGGGTCGTCGGTGACGGTGACCTGGGAGAGGTCGGGGTGCTGGCTGTCGGGGCGCAGGGAGGGGTCGTAGCCGACCAGGTCTGCCCCTGCCTGGCGCAGCAGGGCGGCCACGGCCAGGGCCGGGGAGTCGCGCAGGTCGTCGGTCCCGGCCTTGAAGGTCAGGCCGAACAGGGCGAGGCGGCGGCGGGAGAGCGAGCCGTTGCGCTTGCCGGTGACGGCCAGGCGGACCTTCTCCACCATGCGCTGGCGCTGGCGGGTGTTGGTGTCGATGGTGGCCCGGATCAGGCGGAACTCGAAGTCGGCCGCGTCCGCCAGCTGCAGCATCGCCGAGGTGTCCTTCGGCAGGCAGGAGCCGCCCCAGCCGGGGCCGGGCTGGAGGAATGCCTGGCCGATGCGCTTGTCGTAGCCCATGCCCTCGGTGACGTCGCTGATGTTCGCGCCCAGGCGGTCGCACAGCTCGGCGACGGCGTTGACGTACGACAGCTTCATCGCCAGGAAGCAGTTGGCGGCGTACTTGACCAGTTCGGCGCTGGGGGCGTCGGTCAGCACGGTGGGGGCGCCGAGCTTGGCGTACAGGGCGGCCACGCGCTCCGCCGCGTCCTGCTGGCGACCACCGACGACGATGCGGTCGGGGTTGAGGAAGTCGAAGACCGCGCTGCCCTCGCGGAGGAACTCCGGGTTGGAGACGACGGCGACGTCCTCGCGGTCGAGGAGTTCCTCGGTGCGGTCGGCGGTGCCGACCGGGACGGTGGACTTGTTGACGACCACGCAGCCTGCGGGCAGCAGGGCGCGGACCTCCTCGACCACCGACTCGACGATGCTCAGGTCGGCCACGCCGCCGACGCCCATCGGGGTCGGGACGCAGAGGAACATCACCTCGGGCTCGTGGCGCACGGCCGAGGCCGCGCCGAGCACGAAGGTGAGCCGACCGGCGGCGATGCCCTCGGCGACCAGGTCGGCGAGACCGGGCTCCAGGATGTCGACCTCGCCGCGGCCGAGCCGGGCGACCTTGTCGGCGTCGACATCGGCGCAGATCACGTCGTGGCCAAGGGAGGCCAGACAGGCACCGGTGGTCAGCCCCACATACCCGGTGCCGATCACGGCGATCCGTCGTACGAACATCAGGTACCCCTGCTTCAGCTCTGGCCGCGGACCGGCTCGGACGGCGTCATGATGCGAGTCGCGGCGAAGGCGCGCAACGCGGTCTCATCACGAAGATCGACAAGTTGGTTGCCCCACTGGTCGCGCAGCTCGTCGGTGGACCCGCCGGACCGGCGGTCCACGCTCGGGTAGCCGTCCGGGAACGGGCCAGCGGACGGGAAGCCGAGGAGTTCGTCATACACCCCGATGTAGGCCTGCGCCTGCGGGCGCCAGTCCAGCACCTGCTCGGCGCGGCGGCGACCGGCGTAGCCGCGCTCGGAGCGCTCGATCGGGTCGTCGGCGAGCTCCAGCACGGCGTCGGCGAGGCCGTCGCTGTCGCCGGGCTCCACGTAGACCGCGCACTCGCCGCCGGAGACGACCGTCTCGGTGAGGCGGTAGGCGACGACCGGTAGGGCGTACGCCATGTACTCCATGGTCTTGTTCATCGTGGACACGTCGTTGAGCGGGCTGCGCGGGTCGGGCGACAACCCGATCGAGGCGGCCGACAGGTAGCTCGCGATCTTGTCCGGGCCGACCCGGCCGGTGAACTCGACATAGTCGTCGAGGCCGAGGTCGGAGCACTGCTGCTTGAGCTCGTCGAGGCAGTCGCCGAAGCCGAGCAGCACGAAGCGGAAGTCGCGGCGGCCGTGGTGGTTCACGATCCGGTCGGCGGCGAGCAGCACGCCGTCCACACCGTCCTGCGGACCCATGATGCCCAGGTAGGCCACCAGGTGCTTGCCGCCGCGGCGCAGCGCCGGGTCGGCGTAGGCGGGGCGCATGACCGAGGTGTCCGGGCCGGACCGCACCACGGTCGTGTGCTCGCGCTTGACACCGCCGCGGTTGACGGCAATGTCCTGGTAGGACGTGTTGGTGGAGATGACCCGGTCCGCGGTGCGGAAGGTGCGCCGCTCAAGCCACTTGAGGACGGCGAGCTGGACCTTCCCGGCGAGCTTCTTGGGCTCACCGAAGCGGGACCGGAAGACTTCGGGATTGAGGTCGTGGTGGTCGAAGACGAACTTCACCCCGTCGAGCAGCTTCCACGGCAGCGCGAGCGCCCAGTAGGTGTCCGGCGGGTTGCACGCCTGCATGACGTGGAACCGGGCCCGGCGGCGGACCTTCAGGCTCAGCGCCGCGGTGCGCAGCCAGCAGTAGACGAACTCCCAGGCGTACCCGAGCACGCCGTCCGCCTGCTTGGGCGGGGCGTACTTGTACAGGTGGACGCCGTCGAGCACGGCGTACGCGGGGTCACCTGGGCCCTTCGGGCAGATGACCGACACCTCGTAGCCCGCCGCTCTGAGCGCCTTGCACTCCAGCCACACCCGCCGGTCGAGCGGGACGGGCAGGTTCTGCACGATGATCAGGACGTGCGGGGCCCTCTGACGGCTCACGGGGACCTCTTCCTGGGGTGGGCACTGCTGTGGTGTTCGCTCGATCGGGCACATCGGTTACCGGGGGTATGAGTTTTCCCCGCGAGTACCCACCAAAGATTCGGTCCAGTTCGGCACCTTGTTACACACCGTGGTCGTTTTCCGATACGCGGTTCGAGGCGCCGCGGCGATGCGGTCTAGCTGCGGAGGTGTTCGGGTGTACGTTGCGTCGACCAGGCGAACCAAGGGTTCGCCAGCGGACGGGGGAATCCGCCCGAGCCGGGTGCCGACCACCGTTGTGCTCTTGGGCACGGTGAGCCTGCTCACAGACATCTCGGCCGAGATGGTCACCGCGTTCCTGCCGATCTACGTGATCTTCAACCTGCAGATGAGCTACTTGCAGCTCGGTCTGCTCGACGGCATCTACACCGGCGCGACGGCGGTGCTGCGGCTGGTCGGCGGGCACATCTCGGACAAGGTGCACCGGCACAAGGCGGTCGCGGTCGTCGGCTACGGCATGTCGGCGGCGACCAAGCTGATCTTCCCCGCGGTCGGCGCGTCCTCGGTCGGCCTCGGCGGCGTGCTCGCGCTCGACCGGGCGGGCAAGGGTTTGCGCACCGCGCCGCGCGACGCGCTGATCTCGCTGGTGACGCCCAAGGAGAAGCTGGGCGAGTCGTTCGGGGTACACCGCACGATGGACACCATCGGCGCGCTGCTCGGTCCACTGGCGACATTCGCGCTGCTGTACTGGGTGACCACCCGCCCCGGCCCGATCTTCATGCTCAGCTTCTGCTTCGCCGCGCTCGGCGTGATCGTGCTGGTCTTCTTCGTCCGCCAGCCCCGGCTCGAGCGGGTCCCCGGCAAGGTGGTCACGCTGCGCGCCACCGCCGACCTGCTGCGCAACAAGGGCATGCGCCGGACCACCATCGCCGCGGGCCTGCTCGGCCTGGCCACGATCTCCGACGCGTTCGTCTTCGTCGTGCTGCAGAAGGTCTCCGGGGTGTCGCCGACCTGGCTGGCGCTGATGCCGGTCGGCACCGCGCTGACCTTCCTGCTGGCCGCGACCCCGCTCGGGCGCCTCGCCGACCGCGCTGGCCGGTGGCGGATCTTCTTCGCCGGGCACGTGGTGCTGCTCGCGGTGTACCTGCTGCTGCTCGGCCCGTTCACCGGGATCGCACTGGTGATCGTTACCGTTGCCCTGCACGGCTTGTTCTACGCCGCGACCGACGGCGTGCTGATGGCGCACGGGGCGACCCTGGTGCCCGAGCACCTGCGCGCCAGCGGCCTGTCGATCGTGCAGACCGGCCAGGCCCTGGCCCGGTTCGCCTCGTCGATCGGCGTCGGTCTGCTGCTGCAGAACTTCGCGTTCAGCACGGCCGTGCTCGTGTCGATCAGCACGATGGCGATCGCGCTGGTCGGGGTGTTCCTGCTCATCCGCCCGGAGGTCTCGCGGTGAAGGACTGGTTCGTACGGAACCGGATCGTGGTCGGGGTGACCGCGATGGTCGTGGTGATCGCGGTGGCGGTCGTCTACGTGGTGGCGACGGTGCGCGACCAGCAGGCCGCCGCGACGCAGCCGGGGGCGGCGGTGGCCAGCGGGCTGACCTTCGTCGACAACGGCGGCGGCCAGAACCTCGTGTCGACATTGGACGCTTCGGGTAAGAGGACACCCGGGGCCCTGAAGTGTCTACGCGTGTACACGGCGGCCGGTACGACTGTCTGCCTGCGGATGAGCCTGCCTGGCGCTTATGAGGCTGCCGTGTTCGTGGACGGCAAGGAGGTCCGGTCCGTGCCGCTGCCCGGTACGCCTTCGCGCGCGCGGGTGTCGGCTTCGGGGAAGATCGTGTCGTGGACCGTGTTCGTGACCGGTGACTCTTACCTCGCACCGGGCGGGTTCTCTACGCGTACCGGGGTGCTCGACCTGCGCAGCGGTGAGCTGGTGGAGTCGCTCGAGACCCTCGCGATGACGATCGAGGGCGTACCGGACAAGCGCGTCAACGAGAACTACTGGGGCGTCACGGTGGCCTCGGACGACAACTCGTTCTACGCGACCCTGGGCTCGGGCAACACGACGTGGCTGATCAAGGGCGACCTGAAGGCGAAGAAGATGGACACCGTCCGGCAGTCCGCCGAGTGCCCGTCGCTCTCCCCCGACCAGACCCGCGTCGCCTACAAGAAGCGCGGCGGTCGGCTGGGCACCTGGCAGCTGTTCGTGCTGGACCTGGGATCGGGCAAGGAAACCCAGATGCCCGGCTCCGACGGCGTGGACGACCAGGCGGCTTGGCTGAACAACACGACGCTGGCCTACGCGAAGGTGCAACAGGGCGGCGCCCCGACGATCTACGAGTCCGCGGCGGACGGCTCCGGCCAGCCCCGCGAACTGGTGGCCGCCGCCTCGTCCCCTGGACCAGTCGCCTAAGAAGCACCTATAGGCAAGGCCCCGACAACAATGCAAAGGCCGCCGTCACCCGGGGGAAAGTGACGGCGGCCTTTGCGGGGGAACTACTAGCTGGGTTTGTTGATCTGCTTGTTCGACGAGCTCACGTTGTTGGACCAGGCCGCGATGGTGGCCCCCTTGTCCACGAAGGCCTCACCCCAGCCGCCTGCCGTGGTGCCGAACTTGTTGTCCGTGATGATCGCACCGCGGACCGTGGCGCTGACGCGCATGATGTAGCCGCCGCCCGCCAGGTAGTTGCCGACGATCTGGAGGCCGGTGGTCTCGCCCGGGCCGCCCTCCATGATGAACACCGCGGCGTTCTGGTGGGTGCCGTCGTAGGCCTTGCCGTCGGCGCTGATGTCGATGCGGTTGTACCGGATGACCGTGTTGGGGCCGCCGTACGACTGGATGCCGTCGTTGTGGGTGTTGGTCGGGTACGTCCCGGCGCGGAGCAGGTCGTGGATGTAGTTCTGCTCGATCGTGCTGTTGCCGGGGCCGTTCTGGATGCCGTCCGGCGTACCCGAGATGTCACAGCGCTGGACCGTCACCGTGGCGTCGCCGTGGATGGCGCCGTTGCCCCACTTGTCACCCGGCCACTGCGAGTCCTTGTAGGTGATCGTCGTGTCGCTGACGTTGATGTGACCACTGTTGCCCAGCAGCGGGGACCAGCTGAAGTGGTTGCCCTCGATGACCGAGTTCTTGATGGTCAGCGTGCCCTTGCCGTTGTACTCGATGCCACCCTTGACGTAGACGTTCTCCAGGGTGACGTTGCCGCCGCCGAAGCGCAGGGCGCCGGAGTTCCACGTGGTGCCGGGTGGGGCGGAGCCGGGGCCGTCGACGACCTTGAGCTTGGCGCGGTCGCCGCGGAAGCCGACGGTGCCCGGCGCGGGTGCGGTGCCGTTGCCCGGCGGCGGGCCCGGCTGGGTGGCCGTGGGCTTCGCGCTGGTGGGCTTGATGGTCGACGAGGCCGTGGGGGAAGCGCTCGACGCCGTCGTGGACGGTGGAGCACTGGTCGTCGTCTCGGTCGTCTCGGTCGACGTGGGCGCGGAGGTCGGCGCCGGGATGGTGGAGCTTGTCGGGAGAGTGGGGATGGGCGGAGCAGGCTTACCGGCCACGGGTTTGCAGCCGGACGCGAGTACCAGCGCCCCCAGGGCAAGACCGGCGGTGAGTGCGATGCCGCGCACCCGTCTGTGCCTGCCGTGCCGCTTGCCTAACTCCGCAGACGTGTGATGTCGAGCGGACATGAGATCCTTCCGGTTGGCAACAAGTCGCCCCCGTTGCAGGACAAGGGTTTCGACTCGGGACATCGGGGCGTCCCGGAGCCCGAGGCACTCTAAGCACAGCGGCCGCCAGATCACAATGCAGTCACGAAGCCAGCAGCAATCTGGTCACTAAGCGTGGGCTCCATCACTCAGTCGAGCGAAACGACGCTGCGTAACAATTCCGCCCGCGACGCGATGCCTGCACCGAGCACATTCGCTCACCCATCACCAGGCAGCCGGGAGCTGGGATGCGCACGAGCGCCCGACCGACACCCGCCCCGGACCGGCCCAAGGCCGACCCAGGGCCTCGCACGCGACCCCCCGTCTGGCTCACCGCCACGGCGGTGGCCTGCGTACTCGCCGTCATCCGGATCGCGGTGGTCGCGTTCTCGCCGTACTCGACCGCGGTCGGCCTGTTCGACGACGACGCTTTCTACTACTTCGGCGTAGCCGGACATATCGCCGCGGGTGACGGTTCGACCTTCAACGGACTCGATCCGACCAACGGCTATCACCCTCTGTGGCTATTGATCCTCGTTCCGGTGTTTTTGATCACGAACGGTAAGGCCGCGTTGGTTGCTGTGACGCTGGTCTCATCGTTGCTCGCGATCGCCTCCGGACGGCAGATCGACCGGATCGGCCTGCTCACCGGGCGTCCCGTCGTCGTCACGCTCTGCGCGGCCCCCCTCCTGGTGGTCGGCGCCGCGGGTCCTTCCTTCTGGTACTCGGGCATGGAGACGGGCCTGCTCCTCTTCGCCCTCCTGTGGCTCGCCGCGACCTACCTGCGCACCGACGGGTTCACCTCGGCGACCTTCGGCACCGCCGCGGCGCGCAACGCGGGCGTCCTGATGGCGATCGCCGTGCTCGCCCGGCTCGACACCGTCTTCCCGATGGCCGTGCTCGGCGTGGTGACCGTGCTCACCTGGGTCCGGCTCGGCAAGCCGTGGGTGCGACTGGGCCTGTGGCTCGCCGCCCCGCCCGCGATCGCGCTGGCCGCCTACCTGGCCGTCAACCAGGCGCTGTTCCACACGCCGCTGCCGGTGTCGGGTCAGGCCAAGGCGCTCGGCGGTGGTGGGTTCAACGCCGACACGATCGGGCAGTTCCTCACCTCGCCGGTCCTGTTCGGCCAGTCGACCTACCTCGGCGCGATCGGTGTCGTCGTGGTCATCGGCGCGCTCGCGGCCAGGGCGACCGGCAGCTTGGGCCTCGCCGCGCGGTTCGGCACCATCGTGCTGACCGGTGGCGCTCTCACCGTCGGTTACTACGCGTTCACCTCCTCGTGGCAGTTGTGGCCCTGGTACTTCTCCTCCGCGCCACTGGCGATCGTGCTCGCCGGACCGGCCCTTGTGGACAAATGGGCGAATTGGGTGCCGGTGCGCAGAATCGCGGCGCTCGGGCTGGTGCTGTTGGTCGTGGCCGCCGTCGGGGCCAACGCGGTCCGCTCCGGCAAGGGCGGTGTGGCGCGTAGTGCGTTCATCGAGGCGGGGCCTGCCGTCGCCGCGCAGATCGACGCCCTCGCCCCCGCGGGCGAACCGATCGCGATGGGCGACCGGGCGGGCAGCGTGGGCTACCACCTGCACCGACCCGTGGTCCACTTGGAAGGGTTGGTCAACTCGGCCGACTACCTCGAGGCGCTGAAGAACGGCACTGTGCACCAGTTCCTCGCCAGTCGAGGGGTCGCCCTCTACGCGCGCGGGGACAACGAGCCGGGCACCCCGGACCCGACGAACCCCGGTTGTGTGCGGTTCGTGGAGCCCCAACAGGGCGGTGGCCTGAAGGTGGACATCGTCGTGTGCGATAAAGATCTGCTGCTTACAACCCCAGTGGCGGACGGTACGTCCTATCGGGTGTGGACATACCGGGCGAACCTGAACCGCTAGACCGTTCAGCGCAGTGGGTCGCGCGTAGCATCACATGGAGTAACGACTTTCATCGCACCGCGATGAACCTACAAGTAGGCGACCGGACCGGTAGCTCGGTGTCACGTCGTGTGTTGGGGCGCAGATGATGGACTTCTTCAAAACACTGCTTCTGATGCTGAAGCGGTGGTACGTCGCGCTCCCCGTGTTCGCGGTCACCGTGGGTGCGGCCGGAGCGGCGTATGTGGCGTTGCCGCTGCACTACGAGTCGGTGGGCACCATGGTGCTGACGTCACCGGCCGGTGGCGCGACGCAGGTGACCGACAAGGTCTCCGGGCAGACCAACCCGCTGCTCGCGTTCGACACCAGCCTCACCATCTCGGCCGCCATCGTCATCCAGAGCATCAACACCCCCGAGGTGGTCAAGTCCCTCGGTGGCGACTCCGCCGACCACAAGTTCGTGCTCACCGGCGGCGGTGACGGCGGCCCGTTCATCACCGTCAAGACCGAGAGCGCGTCCGAGTCGGGCGCGCGCGAGCTGGCCGTGAAGGTGCTCGACCGGGTCAAGCAGGAACTGGCCAAGCGGCAGCAGGCCCTCAACGCGCCGCCGACCACGTTCATCGGTGTCGACGACGTCGTGCCGCCGACCAAGCCCGAACCGCTGCGCGGCGGCAAGCTGCGCGGCGCGGCGGTGGCCCTGGTGCTGGGGCTCGTCGCCAGCCTCGCGGCCGTGTACTCCCTCGAGACGTACAAGGAACGCAAGCGCAAGAAGGACAACCCGGACGAGGACGAGGATTACGACGAGCTGGACGAGGACGAGGAGATCCGTCCGGTCGTCCGCCGCGAGCCTGACGCCCCCCGGCAGCCGCCGCCCGTGAGCCGCACTCCGCAGCCTCTTGGACAGGGCACCGCCGAGCGCACTCAGCTCCTCCGGCCCGCCCAGGTGGACCCCGCGAACACCCCCGGGAACGCGCCTGCGAACCCGCCCGCGAGCAAGAGCGCGCCCAACGGTCGGCCCGCCACCGGTACTAAGAGCGGTCAGCTCCCCGCAGCGCCCGGTAGTGCTGCCAACCGGCGGCAGGGTCAAGGCAACCGCTCCCCCGAGGAGTACCGCGAGCCTCCGACCGTCCGCGTCAAGCCTGCCCAAGCACCGCAAGAACCGCGTGGGTGACCGTGGCGGCCCCACAGCTGCTGCCTGACCAAACCGGGCTTGGCGGCAAGACCAGGTTCGACGGCGCCACGCTCGCTTGCGTCTACGCGCTGGCCATGACCGTCATCCCGGCGGCGCTGGTCATCAAGGGCCTACCGATGTCGCTGACCCCCGGGGTGGCGATCGGCCTGGTCATGGGCGTTGTGTGGTTCTTGGCGCAGATGGTCAGCACGCTCGGGGTGGCTAAGGGCCGCAACGCGGCGCGGACCGCCCTCTTCATCTTCACCTGCTCGCAGCTGGCCACCTACGGCTACGCCACTTACGGCTACCTGCCCGGTGATGAGCTTGCCGCGGCCGATCGCACTCTCATCACCGTGATGGCCGTTGTCGCTGTCGGTATCGCGGTGACTGACGGCGTGCGCGGGATGGCCAGGATCGACCGGCTGCTCAAGACGATGATCGTCGGCGCGACCTTCATGGCGTTCGTAGGCGTGCTGCAGTTCATGTTCGCGCTCGACCTCACCCAGTACCTGATGCTGCCCGGCCTGCGCGCCAACGGCGAGCTCTCGCACGTGCTGGAGCGGTCGAACTTCCGCAGGCCCGCGGGCACCTCCGGCCACCCCATCGAGTTCGGCGTGGTCTGCGCGATGACCGTGCCGCTGGCCCTGCACTACGCGCTGCGCGGCGTGGACCACGGCGGTCAGACGAAGCGGTGGTGGCTCTGCCTGGCGATCCTCGCGGTCGCCTCCATGCAGTCGCTCTCGCGCTCGGCGATCCTCGGCCTGGCCATCGCGGCGATCTTCATCATCCCGGCCATGGCGCCCAAGCGCCGGGTCAAGGCCCTGTGGGGCATGCTCGGCTTCCTGGTGGCCATGCGGCTGATGGTCCCCGGCCTGGTCGGCACCCTGCTCAGCCTGTTCACCAGCATCAGCGTCGACCCCAGCGCCGAGAGCCGCCGCCGCGCGGTCGAGCGGGCGGGCAAGGAGATCCCCGAGCACCTGTGGCTCGGCCGTGGTCTCGGCACGTACCTGCCGGAGAAGTACGGCTGGCTGGACAACCAGTACCTGGGCACGCTGGTGCAGAACGGCGTCATCGGCCTGACCCTGCTGATCTTCCTCTACCTGGCCGGGATGTACTGCGCCTTCCGCGCCCGGCTGGCCAGCAAGGACCCGCGGATCAAGGACCTCGGCGTCACGCTCGCCGCCTGCATCGCGGTGCCCGGCATCTCCTCGGCGACCTTCGACCTGATCGGGTTCGCGGTCGCCACCGGGTACACCTTCCTGCTGATCGGGGTCGCCGGGGCGCTGTGGCGGACGGTGCAGGAGCAGCCGGGTGGGATTCCGCCGTTGTTGCCCACACCGGCGCAACGCCCGGGGCGTTCGCAGCGAAGACAACACCGGGACGGCCCTAGATCGAAACCGGACCGCCAACGCACCCGACGACCTGACAAGAGACCTGAGGTGTCCGCGTGAGCGCAGACGAGCCCCCACCCGCGGCACGGGCGGTGGCCACCGAGTTGGGGCCCGCCGCGCCCCCGCTCAACAGCGAACCCGCGATGGAGGAGCCGAGCGTCGGCCGCAAGGTCGGCAGGGGCCTGGTGTGGAGCCTGCTCAACACCGTCGTGCTGCGGCTGGGCATCTTCATGGCGGGCATCGTCATGGCCCGGTTGCTGACCACCGCCGACTACGGCGTGTTCGCGATCGCGGTGACCGCGCTGACGGTGTTGCAGGCGTTCAACGAGCTCGGCGTCAGCCTGGCCGTGGTGCGCTGGGAGCGCGACGTGCGCGAGTTCGCGCCGACCGCGATGACCATCGCCGTGCTCAACTCGCTGCTGATCTACGGGCTGCTGGTCCTGCTCGCGCCCTGGTACTGCGGGCTGATGGGCAACCCGGAGGCGGTGCCGGTGGTCACCGTGCTGTGCCTGGCGGTGGTGATCGACGGCATCGCGATCGTGCCCGCGACCATCCTCAACCGCGAGTTCCTGCAGCGCACCCGGTTCTTCTGCGACGCGGCGTCGTTCGTCGTGGTCACCACGCTGACCATCACCCTCGGCGCGTCCGGCGCCGGTCCGATGAGCTTCTCGATCGGGCAGGTGGCAGGCGCGCTGGTGTCGATGACCTGCTACCTGGTGCTGTGCCCGGTGCGGGTGCGGCCGGGCTGGAACCCGCTGGTGGCCAAGGACCTGATCGCGTTCGGGCTGCCGCTGGCCGCGGCGAGCCTGCTGACGCTGTCGGTGACCCAGGTCGACAAGCTGGTGGTCGGCGGGATCATGGACGCGGCCGCGCTCGGGCTGTACCTGATGGTGTTCAACCAGTCGAGCCTGCCGCTGCAGATCTTCTCCGAGGCGGCGCGGCGGGTGTCGCTGGCCGGGTTCTCCCGGATGGCCGACGACAAGAAGCAGTTGGAGCAGGCGCTGGCGCGCGGGGTCGGGCTGATGATGGCCGCCGCGATGCCGGTGTGCGCGCTGCTGGCCTGCTACGCGGCGCCGATGCTGAACGTGATCTACGGGTCGAAGTGGGTGCCCGGCGCGGTCGCGCTGCAGTTCCTGGCGATCCTGGGGTTGGCGCGGATCCTGCTGTTCATCGGCTACGACCTGATGGTGGCGCTGGACGGCAACCGGGTGCTGATCGGGCTGCAGGGCCTGTGGCTCGGCACGGTCATCCCGGCGCTGTTCCTCGGCACCTACCTCGACGGCATCCGCGGCGCGGCGATCGCCCAAGCCGCGGTGGCGGTGCTGATCGTGCTGCCCGCGTTCGCCATGATGGTGGCGCGGCGCGGGATCCGGATCACCCCGTCGGTGCGGGCCTGCACGCGGCCGTTGATCGGCGGCGTGCTGGTGGTCGGCTCGGCGGTGCTGGTGCGGGAGGTCTTCGCCAACTCGGTGGCCCAGTTGTTGATCGGCGGTCTCGTGGCCGCACTCGTCTACTTCCCGGTGGTGTACCCGATGCGCAACCTGCTCCCCGGCCGTTCGGGGGTGGCGGCGTGACCGCCCCCCTCAAGGACCGCAACGGCGTCTCCGCCACGGTCCGCCGCGCCCTGCGCGACACGTTCGGGCTGTGGCCGATGCACGAGGCCAAGACCAAGGCGCAGTTGGGGCGCAGGGTGCCCGCGCTGCGCCGGTTCGAGGATGAGAACGTCGCCCGACTGCGGTCGGTCGTCGGCTCGCGGCCGGAAACCCTGGTGGCGACGGTGATGCCGACCTACAAGCGGCCCAAGCTGCTGCCGCTCGCGGTCGAGTCGGCTCTGGCGCAGACGGTCACCGACCAGGTCGTGATCGTCGTCGACGACGGCGCCGGGCTGCCCGCGCTGCCGTCGGACCCGCGCCTGGTCGCGGTGTCGCTGTCGCGGAACTCGGCGGTGCTCGGCCTGGTGCGCAACGTCGGCATCCGGCTCACGTCGTCGAAGTACCTGGCGTTCCTGGACGACGACAACACCTGGCGCGAGGACCACCTGGAGAAGACGCTCGCCGCGCTGGGGCGCGGGGCGGACCTGGTGTACTCGGCGGTGGAGCGGCGGCGGGCGGACGGGACCGTGCTCGACGTGCTGTCCGAGGAGTTCGACCGGCGCACGATGGTCGACGACTCGCCGTACGTGGACTCGAACTCGATCGTGCTGCGGCGCGCCGATGACGTGCTGTTCAGCCGGATCCCGCGGGTGAAGGCGACGCTTCCCAAGGAGGACTGGGAGTTCGTGCACCGGATGTCGCGCACGCGGGTCGTGCAGCACGTCCCGGAGCCGACGGTGCGGTACCTGGTGAACGAGGACAGCTACTACACCGCCTGGACACCGGAAACCCCCGCCTAGGCGGGGAGTTTGATCCGGAACGCGTACATCCTGGTCGTCTGCTTGGGGTTGGCGTTGTTGTCCGAGACCAGGTACAGCAGGCGGCCGTCCGGGGTCTCGGGGCCGACCGCCATGCCCTCGACGTTGTCCAGCAACGGGTTCGGCTGCTTCTGGTTGGCGACGACCTGTCCCGGGCTGCCCGCTGGGCAGTTGGCCAGGTTGAACAGCAGCGTGCGCCGCACGAAGGTGTCCGCCGAGTCGTCGGACAGCGTGGTCTCGGTGGTGACGTTCTTGGTGGTGTCGAGCCGCACGTCGTACACGCGGATGGTGTTGCCGAAGCCCTCGACGTACTGCCGTTCGAGGGCGAGCAGCCGGTCCGGACCGACGACGGCGAAGTCGACCAGGTAAAGACCCGAGTCGGTCTCGTAGGCGTACTGGCGATCGGGCTCATAGGCGCCCTCCGACTTGAGGTGGTAGCGCTGGATCCGCACCCGGTTGCGGCCCTGCACGTCACCGTCGATGCTCAGCGGCGCCTCCCACCCGGCGTAGAGGTAGTCGCCGTAGGGGGTCATCGCGAGCGACTCGATGGTGCGACCGGACTGGGCGCGAGCGGGGTTGGCCGGGTCATCCGGGAACTTCGGGTCGACGGACGGTTCCCGCATGCTCTTCGGGATCTCGACGTTCGGCCCGACCTCGACCCCGTCGATGCCGAAGCGGCGGATCGCCGTGGGTCGTTCGGTGCTGATCAGCATCGTCCGCCCGCCCGGTTCGAACACCAGTCCTTCACTGTCGATCTCGCCGGTGAGCACCACGTCCGCGGCGCTCTTCAAGGTGATGGCGCGCTCGGCGGTGATGTCGAGCCGGTTCGGGTCACCGACGGTCAGCGGGAAAACCCGGCCGGGAGCGTTGTCCGCGAGCGCGTACAGCTTCGCCCCACCGGGTTCCAGTGCGAGCGCCGACAACCCGGTCACCACCTCGTTGGCGACGGCCAAGCCGTTGAGCTGGTCGGAGTAGCTGAGCAGGGTGGCATTCGCCGAGCACGGGCCACCCGGGGGCACCGGGTCCAGCTCGCGCACCCAGTCGATGGTGGGCCGCACGGCGAACCCGGCGCCGAACGCGATCAGGGCCACCGCGGTGGTGGCCAGTGCGCGCCTGCCCTTCCGCCGGGGTGCCGTGACCACCGCGACCTCGGCGGGCGCGGGCTTCTGCGCGAAGTTGTGCACAAAGGACAGTTCACCGACCTGGTTCTGGTCCTGTTCCTGCGGTTCCGGGCGCCGGTCCCGGCGCAACCGGTGCCGGACCTCCCGGAAGACCACGCCGAGGCTGAGCGTCGGGTCGGGCGTGTCGGGGATGCCCCCGCGCAGGACGTCGACGAGCTCCCCGGTGAACACCGTGCACTTGTCCGGATTGGGCGCGAGTGCCTTGCGGTTGGGCGCCGCCGAGCACATCAGGTACGAGCCGCGGACATCATCGACACCCGCGTCGGCCCGGATGTCCTCGACCGCTTGTGCCATCGCGCCGTCCATCGCGACACCGCTGTAGCAGCAGTCGAGGACGACGATCACGCGCTGCGCGTGGCGGCTCTGCGCAATCGCTTGCTTGAGCGCCTTGTAGCGGACCGATGTTTCCGGCTGACCCGGCACCGAGCCGGGCAGGGCCAGGTACAGCTCGTTCTCTTCGAGGTCCTTCAGGCCGTGGCCCGCGTAGTAGACGACCAGCGTGTCGGTGGCCAGCTCCGACATCTCCCGGATCGGCCGGATGAGCTCCGCGGCCGAACGCGGGTTGTGCACCTTGCGGATGCGGCCGGGTCCGATGCCCCAGACGTCCTCGTCGGTCAGGACCTCGTGCAGCTGCTCGATGTTGTTGTACACCGCGCGCAGCGAAGGCAGGTCCCCGTCGAGGTAGCTGTCGACGCCGATGAGCACGCACGCGGAGCTCGCCGGGTCGATCCGGCCGTTCCGCTTGGTGATCCGCTCCTTCGGGGATCCGCTCAACGCCTCGAAGACCGCCCGGGCCCGCTCGCGGTGTTCTTCCGGCACAACGAGCCGGACGTTCGTCGACCGGTTGAGGTCGTCGCGCCAGGCGCGGACGGCGACGGCCAGCTGGCTCACCCCCACCGCGGCGGACACCGCGGCCAGCACGACCTCCGCCGCGCCCATCTCACCCGGTCGCACCGGTTCGCTCTGCACGAGCACCCTGGTGTGCTCGCGGAGCTGGTGGTCACCGGTGAGGTGGAGGGCCAACGTGCGTAGATCCCGCGAGCTGTTCTCATCGCCCGCTTCGAACCTGAACTCGATGGCGTCCAAGCTTCACCCCAGACAAGACCGCAGCGACAGGGTCACGCTCCGGCACTATGGCACGCTCCGCCGAGCGGCACGGGCGCTTCGCGACCCGTTCACCTGTGCGACAACACCACGACACCCGCGCCAGGACAGCCACCGACCCCGCGCCTGGGGAACGCGGGGTCGGTGGGGCGAACGGGTGGTCTTGGGGAAAGGTAGACAGCAGAGCCGCTGTCAGCGGAGGGTGAACCTGGGGTCCGCCGCCAGCTCGGCCAGCTTCTCGGGGGTCAGCGGGAAGGCGGTCAAGCCGTTGAGCGAACTGAAGTGGTCGCGCTGCTGCAGGACGGTCACGACGATGCCATCGGGGTGCATGTAGACCGCCCACTGGTCCGGGCTGCTCACCGCGGTGTAGACGGGGATGAACTTGCCGCCGACCTCGATGGTCGCGCAGGACGCGGCCAGGCCCTCCCAGGGGATGTCGCAGCCACGAGCGCCCTGTTCGAAGTGGACGGACCGCACGGTCAGCCGACCCCAGCGGTCGTCCTTCCCGATCGCGGCGTAGGCCGCGTACTCCCACACCTTGCCCTCGTCGTCGGTCACCTGGGCTTGGTGGTCCTGCGCGGGGACGTTCTCGGGGTTGGCGACCTTCTCCGGCATGACGTAGCCAGCGGGGGCCACGGTGAGCAGCTGCTTGAGCAGGCTCTGGCTGCGGTCGGCCTCGGGCCCGCTGGTCTGGGTGCGGTCGGTCTGGCCAGGGGGGAGGACGGGTTTGGTGTCGCTCGGCGCGGTCGGGGTGATCGTGACCGTGCTGGAGGCGCTGGAGGTGCTGGTCGACGCGGAACCGACGGCGATCGAGTCGTCCACGCCGCCGCCGAACACGGGGAGGGTGAACGCCCCCGCCGCGACGATGACCACGGCGACGGCCGACCCGGCACCGGCCAGCCGCGCCCGGTGCGCCCGCCTGGCCTGGCGCGCGGTCGCCAGGACCCGGTCCCCGTCCATCGCGGGCGGGGTGGGGGTCGCGGTCATGACGTCGTTGAGCGCGGTGCGCAAGGAGTGCTCGTCCATGTGGTCCTTCTTCAGCGGGTCAAGGTGGGGACGAGGCCGCGCAGGTTGTCGAGGCCCCTGGCGGCTTGGCTCTTGACCGTGCCCTCGGAGCAGCCCATGACCCGCGCGGTCTCTTCCAGCGAAAGGTCTTCCCAGTACCGCAGGACCAGTGCGGCACGCTGGCGGGCGGGCACTCTGGTCAGTGCCCGCAACAGGACGAGCCGGTCTTCCACGCTCCCGTTGTGCGGGCAGGCGTGGTCGCCGGTGTCCTCCGTCACCGTCTCCCGTTTGAAGAACCCGCGCCGGGTCTCGTCGAGAAACGTCCTGACCAGGATCTGCCTGGTGTAGCCGTCGAGCTTGTCCCGCTCGACGAGCTTGTCCCAGACCCGGTAGAGCTTGACGAACGCCGTCTGCACCAGGTCCTCCGCCCGGTGCCAGTCGCCGCACAGCAGGTACGCCGTGCCGCGCATGCCGCTCGACCTCGCCCCGAAGTACTCCGCGAAGTCGCGATCCCGATCGCTCATCGAACCCCCTGGCCAGCTGTAGCTACGGAGTACTCACGCCCGGACCCACCGGGATGGTTGCACGCGTCGTCGGCCCTGCTCCGCCAGGCCGGGGCGCCAGGGCGGGGTGTGGACAGCTGTCCCGCAGTGGTGGGGACGGGCTGTGGGCAACCGTCCCGGGGGTGGCGGGATGGGACGAGGAGTGCCGCGGCGAGGACGGCCGGGGGACCGGGCCGGGCGGGTAGCCAAGATCAAACCGCGCTGAGTCGCCCCCGAATCCAGCCTACCGGCGGGGGGACGACACATCGGGGGCCTGCGGCGGGTGGGCTGTGGACAACCGTCCCATGGGGACTGGAACCCAACACTGAAGACCCAGGGCTGAAGACCCGGGGACCGGAGCGCGGCAGGCGGGGGCGGGCGAAATGGCAGCAGGGCGGTCCCGGAGGGCCGCCCTGCTGGTCTAGACGAAGATCAGATTCCCTCGCGCTGCCACTTCAGCACGCGGGCGTGCTGGCGGATCCGCCGAGCGGGGGCCGTCAGCACCAGCGGGGACAACGCCCGGGAGCGGCGGGCGCCGAGGCGCTTGCGCAGCTGGAGCGTGTGCCACTCCGGCAGGCCCTCGATGTCACCGAAGGCCTCCCGGGCGAAGTCGACGAGCTCGTCGACCGGGTCGATCTCGCTGCGGCCCTTGTCGAACGCCCGGCCCGCTCGGCGCAGGGCGTCGCGGGCCAGCACCCGGCGGACCTGGCGGTCCATCTCCAGGCGGTCGGGCAGCTGGTTGTCGGTCCGGTCCGTGATCGCGGTGTAGGCGGCCAGCCGCTGGCGGAGGTCGTTGACGACCGAGGCGTAGTACGCGGCTGACATGTTCTGGCCGTGGACCCGGTAGTAGGCCTGGTCCACGCCCTTCAGGTACCCCACGTCCGCGTGCAGGGCGAAGCGCATCCACATCTCGATGTCGCCGGTGTGGCGCAGCTCCGGGTTGTACGCGCCCAGCCTGCGCTGCAGCGAGGTCCGGACGACGACCTCCGGCGAGGTGATGCACCCCTCGCCGAGGGCGAACCTGCGGCGCAACCAGGAAAGTCCGTTGTAGACGGTCCAGCCCTGGTCTTCCGTGCGGGCGGGCGGCAGCGGTGTGCTGCCGTCCCAGTGCAGGGGGCGGCCGTAGACGAAGCCGACCTCCGGGTGCGCGTCCAGCAGGCGGGTAGCCCGCTGGAGCGCACCCGGGGTCAACGCGTCGTCTGCGGACAGGAGAGCGCAATAGTCCGCGCTCGCCCAATCCATCAGGCCCTCGTTGTAAGTGGCGATGTGGCCCTTGTTCTGCTCGTGCTCCAGAACGGTCACCCGACTGTCCGCTGAGGACAGTTCGCGGGCCACGTCGGCACTGCCGTCACCGGAGCAGTCGTCGATCACGAGCACCCGGACGTCGACGCCCGGCTGGTCGAGAACACTGCGCACGGCGGTTGGCAGGACCTTCCCGTACTTGTAGCACGGGATCACCACATCAACGCTGGCCACCGGTATAACCCCCTGGTACTAGGACGGAGTAGTCGCGAACACTGCGTCGACCCAGTAGTTGGTTCCGTTACCGGAACCGTTGGGGAACAGGCCTCCACTGCCGTAACGGTAGACGCCGTTGGGCGCCGCCTCCGAGCTCGCGGCCGCGGTGAGCGGGCCGTTCGTCCGGTCGGTGGTGAAGTACTGCGTGGTGTAGCCGTAATGCCCGGCCGAGCCCCAGTAGGAGACCACGTACGTGGTACCCGCGCTCACCTGGACCGGCGTGCTGAACAGGAGCGTCTGCCACCCGCTGCTGGTCTCACCGACGAAGGTGCCGGTGGCCAACTGCGCGCCCGCGTTCGTCCACAGCGTTCCGGTGTGCGTACCCGGGTCACCCGCGGGCTTGTAGAACCGGACACCGCGGATGTAGCCGTCCTGGCTCGGGGTGATCCGCATCCCCAGCTCCACGGTGGAGTCCACGGCGCTGTTGGCGGGGGCGTCGGTCGGCCGGAACAGGCTGCACGGGCACTGGCCCGCCGCTCCGGTGGTGAACGACCAGGTGTACGGGGCCGCCATCTGGTTGCCCCAGGCGTCGGCCGCCTGGACGCTGACCGCGTACTGCGTGTTCCCGGTCAGCACGTTGGTGCTGGCGAAGGTCACGCTGCGGTTGTCCGCGGCGATCTGCGAGGCACCCGGGACCGGCGTGCCGTTGCGGGTCACCGAGAACTGCAGGGTGGCCGGGTTGATCGGCTCCGAGAAGTTCGCCGTGACGCCGGTGCCGGTGGAGACACCGGTGGCGTTGGCGGCCGGGGTCGAGGAGCTCACCGACGGTGCGGTGTTGTCCGCGCCGAAGGTGTCCACGACCGGGTCGACCCAGTAGTTGTTGGCGTTGTAGGTGCTGTTCGGGAAGCCACCGCCGTAGACGTACACGCCGTTGCCGTTCGCGGCCGGGGAGCTGGGGGCGGTGAGCACACCGCGTCCGGCGCCCTGGGCGGCGAAGTAGCCGTGGTCGACCGAGTAGTGCCCGCTGGGCGCCCGGTACGAGGCGATGTAGGTCTGCCCGGCCTGGATCTGCACGGGCTCGGCGAAGGTCAGCGTCTGCCAGCCGGTCGCGGTCTCGTTGCTGAACGTGCCGGTGGCCAGGCGCTGGCCGCTGGTGGTCCAGACCGAACCGGTGTGCGTGCCGGTGTTGTTGAAGTTCTTGTAGAACCGGACGCCGGTGACCTTGGCGCTGGCACCCACGGTGAACTTCACGCCCAGCTCGACGTCGCTGGCGTCGCCAGCGTCGGCCGTGGCCGGGGTCCGCGAACCGAACAGGTTGCACGGGCACGGCTGCAGCGTGGTGCCGGTGGTGAAGCTCCACGTCTTGGGCGAGGCGAGTGCGTTGCCGTAGCCGTCGGTCGCGTTGAGCGTCACGTTGTGCACCGTGCTGGCGGGCAGCAGGTCGGTCGGGCTGAAGGTGACCTTCTTGTCGTCCACGCTGACGGTGCCCGGGACCGGGCTGCCGTTGGCCTGGACGGTGAACTGCACGCTGCTCGGGTCGACGGCCTCGTTGAAGGTCGCCGAGACGCTGCCGTCGCGGTAGGCGCCGGTGGCACCCGCGGTCGGCGAGGTCGAGCTGACCACCGGGGCGGTGTTGTCCGCGCCGTCGGTCGTGATGACCACGTCGACCCAGTAGTTGCCGCCGTTGTACGAGCTGTTCGGGAAGCCCGTGCCGTACTTGAACACGCCGTTGCCGCCGGGGGTGTTGCCGGTGGCGGGCGCCGTCAGCGGGACGATGCCCGCACCCTTGGTGTTGAAGAACCCGGGGTCGACCGAGTAGTGGCCGTTGGGCGCGCTGTAGGACACGACGTAGGTCTGCCCGGCGCGGATCTGCTGCGGGTTGCTGAAGGTCAGCGTCTGCCAACCGGAGGCGGACTCACCGGAGAAGGTCCCGGTCGCCAGCTGCTGACCGGCCGAGGTCCACAGGGAGCCGGTGTGGCTGCCGGTGTTGGTGGTCGCCTTGTAGAAGCGGACACCGGTGACCGTGGCGTTGACCGAGGTCGTGAACTTGGTGCCGACCTCGATGGCCGCGGCGTCGCCGCCGTCGACGGTGCTCGGGGTCTGGGTGCCGAAGATGGTGCACGGGCACTGCTGCGAACCCACGGTCACGTTCCTGGTGACGGTGGCACCCAGGGTGGCGCCGTCGTCGGAGGCGCGGACCTTGATGACCGCCGCGCCGAGCGTGCTCGGGGTCCAGGCGTAGGACCAGGTGTCCAGGCCGGTGGCCCGGTGGTAGGTCGCGCCGCCGTCGACGGAGACCTCGACCACGCCCACCTTGCCGCCGCCCGCGTCGACCGCGGTGCCGGTGATGGTGCGCGGCGTGCCTGCCGGGACGGTGGAGCCCTCGGTCAGCGAGCCGATGGTGACGGTCGGGCCGACGGTGTCGGTCGACTTGGTCGCCAGCTGCAGACCCGCCATCAGCGTCTTGGGCTGGGCGTTCATGTCGGCGAGCAGGTTCACCGTGGCCTGCTGCATGGCCACGCTGGTCGGCGCGGTCGCCGGGGCGCCAGCCGGGAAGGTGTGGTCGGCGTCGAGGCCCCACGACCACTGCACGGTGGCGGCGGAGAACACGAGGGCCTTGCTGACCTGGTCCCGGTAGAGGGTCATCTTGTGGTTGGCGGGGCCGCCGCCGTAGATGTGGCCGTAGTCGAGCAGCAACTGGCCGTTGTCGACGGTGACCGTGGTGTCCGACAGCGGGACCAGGCCGGCGGGCCGGTAGCCGTTGTCCGGGTCGCCGTCCCACTCGTAGCCGAGGGTGCCCTGCGGCAGCACGGTGGTCGTCGTCGCCGAGGCGATCGGGGTGCCGCGCCAGAACCGGTTGCGGCCGTAGGAGGCCGGGACCTCGATCGAGTCGGCGCGGTAGCCGTTGACGTTGAACAGGGTGCCGATGAGCTCGTTCTCCGGGCGACCGGCGTCCGAGGGCGGGGACTGGCGCGGGTCGCGCCAGGTGCCGGTCCACTGCGGGCTCGGGTCGATCTTCGCGCCACCGGGTGCCTTGGTCTCCTTGTAGCAGACCATCGTGCGCAGCGCGGTGTTCGACGAGTCGATCGAGTTCTCGAACCGGGTCTTCCAGAACATGGTGTTACCGGTCGAGAAGAACAGGTTCACGCCTGCGGCCTTGGCCGCCTCGATGCCCGCGCGCTGGGTCGCGTTGACGTACTCGTCGTGGCCCGAGGAGATGTAGACCTTGTGGTTCTTGAGCAGGTTCGGGTTGCGCGTGATGTCGACGCCGGTGAGGTAGCTGACGTCATAACCGTTGCGCTCGAGGAACCTGATCATCGGGTACTCGGCGTTGAGGTAGTTCGAGGTGCCCGCGTTGCGGTAAGGGCGGTTGTAGCTCACCTTGAACGCACGACCGTCCGGCGAACCGGAGAAGCCGCCCTCGTACAGGTTGTACTCGTTGACGCCTTCCTTGTCGCCGTACTTGTTGTAGGCCTGCCACGTCTGGTCGGAGGTCTGCACGACGATGTCGGAGGTCGAGGAGTCATTTCGCACGACGAACGGGTACTGGCCCGCGCCCGCGCCGTCGTTGCGGATGAAGTTGGCGACGTAGAAGCCGGGCACCGCGGTCGTCGGCACGTACCAGGAGGTCGAAACCGCCCAGTTGCCGCAGTCGACCATGCCGGTCGTCGTCTGGTAGAGGCAGGCGGGCTGCGTCTGCGGGAGGTGCGCGGTCGGGGTCAGCGTCTGCTGGAGGCGACCACCGGTACCGCCGTAGTAGCCCAGCCGCACGATGTCGACCTGGTAGTCGGTGCTGGGCGTCTTGATCTTGAAGTCGAGGCGCTCGCCGGGCTGGATGCTCGCCGCGGTGGCGTAGCCCTCGATGTCGCCGTAGTGGCTCTCGATGAACCAGTCAGCGCGCGGAGTGCCTGGCTTTGAGTTCTCACAAACGATGGGGTTGACCGGTGCGTCGCACGGACCGGCGGCAGCCGGTGACGCGACGAGCACGGGGAGTCCGACAACGACCACTAAACCTGCTAGGACAGCGCGCAGGCCGCGCCCTGTCCGCCCCCGAGCGCGTGCGGCGAACATCGCACGGTCCATCCGAGCCTCCACGGTGAGTAACCGCTGATAGGGAAAATCTGAAGTTGGCACCGAATAGGGGACGCCTGACGGGCAGAGCGGTTCCTATTTCCCTGCACATCGTTACATACGATGGCCCCGTTACCCCCAACGAGTGTAACGATGCGCAATGTCCAGCAGGCAGACGGGTACTCACCGTCCCGAGTGGATCTGTGGCAATGCGTGAACACAGCCCACTCCCAGCGGACTCCCAGTGTCCATTGGGGATTGCTTGACCGGGTTGAGCGCGCTGTGCGGTCGATCACCAACCGGCAGTGGTCGACCGGTAATCACCTGATCGGCGGACAGCCGGGCGCTGGGCAACAACCCCGAGAAACCCGAATGGCCGCCGATGTTGCTCGGCGGCCATTGGGCGAAACGTGAAAACTCAGGCTCGGGTCAGCCCTTTGCCTTCCCCTGCCGTGACGAAGTCGAGTCCGCACTCGGTGCAATGCAGATCGTCATCGAGCCGGGCTGCGCATTCGCAAACCCAGCCTTTGCGCACCGCGGGGTTGCCGACCACGAACGCGTGCGGCTCGACGTCCTTGGTCACGACCGCGCCCGCGCCTGCGAAGGCGAAGGCGCCGATCTCGGTCCCGCAGACCACCACGGTGCCCGCGCCCAGGGTCGCGTTGTGCCGCACCAGGGTGTCGATGAGCGCCTCGGGGCCCTTCTTGATGTGCGCGCGGGGCCGGAAGTCATTGGTGAACAGCACGTTGGGGCCGAGGAAGACCTCGTCCTCGCAGGTGACCCCGCCGAAGACCAGGGTGCCGTTCTTGACCGTCACGCGGTCGCCGAGCACCGCGCCGGTCTCGACGAACGCGCCGTCGCAGATGTTGCAGTCGCGGCCGACCCGCGCCCCGGGCAGGACGTGCGCGAAGGCCCACACCCGGGTGCCGTCGCCGACCTCGGTGCTCTCGCAGAGTCCACGCTCGTGGACGAACACGCCGGTCACCGCACGGCTTCGGTGAGCACCGAGACGACCCGCTCCTGCTGCGCCCGGGTGATCTCCGGGAACAGCGGCAGGGACAGGATCTCGCCGCCGAGCAGCTCGCTGTTCGGGAAGGCGCCCGCGCCGAGGCCCAGGTCGGCGAACGCGCCGGTCAGGTGGACCGGGGTGGGGTAGTGGATGCCCGCGCCGATGCCCTCGGCGTGCAGCTTGCCCAGCACCGCGTCGCGGTTGGCGACCCGGATCACGTACAGGTGCCACACCGGCACGTTGCCCTCGGCGACGACCGGGGTGGTGACGGCGTCGACACCGGCGAGCAACTCGGTGTAGCGGTCCGCGGCGGCCCGGCGGGCGGCGTTCCAGTCGGCCAAGCGGCGCAGCTTGGCCGAGAGCACGACGGCCTGCAGGGTGTCGAGCCGGGAGTTGAAGCCCAGCACCGGGTGCTCGTACTTGCGCGGCGAGCCGTGCGCGCCCAGCAGCCGGACCCGCTCGGCCAGGTCGGCGCGCGAGGTGGTGACCGCGCCCGCGTCACCGTACGCGCCGAGGTTCTTGCCCGGGTAGAAGCTGGTGGCGGCGATGTCGCCGAAGGACCCGGCGGTCTGGCCGCCGCGGGTGGCGCCCTGCGACTGGGCGGCGTCCTCGACGATGGCGACGTTGGTCGGCAGCACCGAGCGCAGCTTGTCGATCGGGGCGACCTGGCCGTAGAGGTCGACCGGCAGGACCGCGCGGGTGCGGGTGGTCACCGCGGCCGCGGCGGCGTCGACGTCGATCAGCGCGGTGTCCAGGTCGCAGTCGACCAGGACCGGGGTGGCGCCGGTGCGGGCGACGGCCTCGGCGGTGGCGATGAAGGTGTTGGCCGGGACGATGCACTCGTCGCCCGCGCCGATCGAGAGCGCGCGCAGGGCCAGTTCCAGGGCGTCGGTGCCGTTGCCGAGACCGACGCAGTGCTCGACCCCGGCGAACGCGGCGTACTCGGCCTCGAACGCGGCGACCTGCGGGCCACCGACGAACGCGGTCTTGGCCAGCACGGCAGCCCAGCCTGCCGCGACCTCGTCCGCCACCGCGGCGTGCTGGGCGGCCAGGTCGACCAGGGGGATTGGGCCGGTCATGGGTGAGCTCTCCTTCAGGAGTTAGGAGCTTGCGGGATCAACGCGGGCCGAGCGGCCTGGCCGGTACCCCGACCCAGGTCTCGCCGTCCGGCACGTCGGACAACACGACGGCGCCCATGCCGAGCACGGCCCGGGCACCGATGCGGACCCCCTGGCGGACCAGCGAACCGGCCCCCAGGTAGGCCGACTCGGCGACGGTCACCGCGCCCGCGAGCGTGGCCCGCCCGGCGCAGGTGACGAAGTCGGCGACCGAGTCGTCGTGGGTGAACAGCACCTGCGGCATGGCCAGCACGTGCGCGCCGACCCGTTGCGGCGCGGTGATCACGGTCCCCGCCAGCAGCACGGTCCCGGCGCCGAGTTCGACGCCTGGGGCGACCGAGGCGCTCGGGTGGACCAGGGTGGCGTAGCGCTGCGCGGGCAGGTCCAGCCTGCGCACGACGTTCGCGCGGCCGTCGGGCCTACCCGGCGACGCGACGCAGACCAGCACCAGCGCGTCGGTGTGCTCGTGGACCAGGTCGGTCGGCCCGAGCACCGGCACACCGTCCACATCGGAGCCGTGCCGATCCGGGTCGTCGTCGAGCATGCCGATGGTCTTGAACTCGTCGGGCAGCGCGCGTGCGGCGGCCAGGACCTCCCTGGCCAACCCACCGGCGCCGACGAGCAGCAACGGCTGGGTCATGCGCCCACCCGCAGCGACTTCTCGAACTCGCGGTGCCAGACCTCCAGCGACAACAGCGTCCACAGCCGGGGCTGCTCGTTGCGGGTACCGGCGTGGTGCTCGGCGAGCAGCTTGCGCACCGCGGCCGGGTCGAGCACCTGGGCGACGAAGGAGGACGGACCGGTCAGCAGGTCGTTGGCCATGTCGCGCAGGCCGTCGCGGAACCAGGCGTCCAGCGGCACCTTGAAGCCGGACTTGGCGCGGTCGACGACGTCGTTGGGGATGTGCGCCCTGGCCACCTCCTTGACGACCCACTTGGTCACGCCGTTGCGGACCTTGACCGAGCTGGGCAGCGAGAAGGCCAGCTCGACCAGCCGGTGGTCCAGGAACGGCGGCCGCAGCTCCAGCGAGGCGGCCATGGACATCCGGTCGCCGCGCTCGAGCAGGTTGTCGGCGAGCCAGGCGTGCGAGTCGGCGTAGAGCATCCGGCTGAGCGCGTCGCCGCGGCCCCGCTGGTACGGGGCGATGGCACTGCGCACCGCGGGACCGCCGAGCAGGCCGTCGCGCTCGCGCTCGGTGAACGGGGCGAACCAGCCGCGCATGCGCTCGGCGGAGCTGCCCTCGCCCATCGCCCGCACGGCGACGCCGAGCCGCGAGCGGGACGCGGGCAGCGCCCGCTCCAGCCGGGGCAGGATCCGACCGCGCAGCGGGGCCGGGATCAGCCCGGCCCAGCGGGTGGCCTGGGCGAAGCGGTACTTGGGGTAGCCGCCGAAGAGCTCGTCGCTGCCCTCGCCGGACAGCACGACCTTCACCTGCTGGCGGGCCAGCTCGGCCAGCTTGAACACCGCGACGTCGGCGGGTTCGGACAGCGGCGCGTCGCGGTGCCAGCTGAGCTTGTGCCAGTTCGCCTTGAAGTCCTCGGCGGTGACGATCACCTCGTGGTGCTCGCTGCCGACGATGTCGGCCACCTTGCGCGCCCAGTTCAGCTCGTCGACCCGGGGGTCGCCGAAGCCCGCGGAGAAGGTGTGCAGGCCCTCGCCCTGCTTGGCCTTGGCGGTCAGCGCCGAGATCAGGCTGGAGTCGATGCCGCCGGACAGGTAAGCGCCCACCGGCACGTCGGCCACCAGCGCGTCGGCGATCGAGGCGTCGAGCGCGTCGGCCACCAGCCGCACGGCCTCCTCGGGGGAGACGTCGCGGTGCGCGGCGTCGGCCGGGATCTGCCAGTACGCGCGCAGCCGGACCTGCCCGTCGCGGCCCAGGGTCAGCCGGTGGCCCTGCGGGACCTTCCGGACGCCCTCGACCAGGGTGTACGGGGCGGGTACCGAGCGGTGCGCCAGGTAGTCGTGCAGGCTCGCCACGTCCACCCGGCGCTCGCCGATCGCGGGCAGCAGCGCCTTGATCTCCGAGGCGAACGCGAAGATCTCGTTGTCGACGTAGTAGTACAGCGGCAGGATGCCCAACCGGTCGCGCACCAGGTGCAGCTCACCGGTCTCGCCGTCGTGCAGCGCGTAGGCGAACTGCCCGCGCAGCTGCGTGACGCTCTCGACGCCGTGCTTGTCGTAGAGCGCCAGCAGGGTCTCGGTGTCGCCGCTGGTGCGGAACGGGTAGTCCAGCCGGTCGCGCAGCTGGCGGTAGTTGAGGATCTCGCCGTTGAAGGCGATCACCTTGCGCCCGTCCGGGGTGGCCATCGGCTGGACCGAGGCGCCCAGGTCGATGATGGAAAGCCGGGTGTGCGCGAAGCCGGTGGACCCCTCGATCCAGGTCCCCGCGTCGTCCGGGCCGCGGTGGTGCAGTCGTCTGGCCATCTCGACCAGCACGGCCGGATCCACCGGCGCCCCGTCCAGCCTGCGCACTCCGGCGATTCCGCACATCGCTATCGCTGCCCTTCGGCGAGGTCGACCAGCTGGCGGGCCCGCGAATCCCACGAAGCGGGCAGCACAGCTTCCCTTCGGCCCTCCACTGTGGACAGGCCGCCGTCATCGAGAGTCTGCCTGATGGCCGCGACGAACGCGTCGTGGCCCCGGGCGATCCTGATCAGCTCCGGGTACTGGTGCACCTCGGGGAAGTCGGTGCTGACCACGGCGAGGCCCAGCGCCAGGTACTCCTTCATCTTGATCGGGTTCGCGTGCTTGATCCAGTCGTTGTCCAGCCACGGCATCAGCGCCACGTCGAAGCCGGTGCCGTAAGCCGGGATCTCGGCGTACGGGCGGAAGTCGAGCCAGTGCACGTTCGGGTACTTCGCGAACCGCTCCATCGACAGCGTCGCGTCGCCGATCAGCACCAGCGACGCCTCGGGGAACTCCTGGGCGACCCGCTCGAGCAGGTCGAAGTCCACGAGGTAGTCGTCGAGGCTGCCGAAGAAACCGATCCGCGGGCCCGGGATGCCTGCCAGGTCGGCGGGCAGCTGCGCGCGGCGGCGGAAGTGCTGCAGGTCGACGCCGTGGTCGAGGAAGTGCGCCCGCTGCTGGGTGAGCGCGGACTCCTCCTCCTGCAGCTGGCGGCTGACGTAGAGGACGTGGTCGCTGCCGCTGAGCAGCTTGTCCTCCAGCGCGGCGATGGTGGTCTGGTCGGCCTCGGGGAACGCCGAGTGCCGGTCGGACCGGTTGAAGACGAGCTTGCGGTGCGGCATGCCCTGCACGACGTCCCACGCGGTGGGGATGGTCGCGACGACGATCGGGTTGGGCATCCGCAGCACCGCGCACACGGCCCGCACCTGGGCGCGGACCAGCTTGGCGCCCAGCGCGCGCACCCGCTCGCTGCCGTAGAAGGGCAGCGGCAGCGGGGTCATCACGTAGTAGCCGGGCACGTCCGGCAGCGGGCGGCGCACCAGCTTGGCGACGCTGCCCGCCTTGCGCAGGATGCGGCGCAGGAACTGGGTGCTCTTGCCCGGGGTCGGCATCCGCAGGCCGATGCTGTTGACCAGCAGGACCTTGCGGTGCTCGGCGACCCGGCGCATCAGCTGGAAGTCCGAGTGGGCCTGGTTGTGGTACCACCAGTCCTGGGCGGAGAAGCAGACGTACGGCGGGGCGTCTTTGGGTGGTGCGGCGGGGGTGGACAGCGGCGCGGGCCAGGTGCGCTGGGTCAGCAGGGCCTTGACCGCGGCCTTGTGCGTCGCCGAGCCGCGCGCGGCCCGGGGCAGGCTGTTGACCATGGTCGCGGCCCACATGCCCGCGGCGGCGACCTTGCCGTGCCGCTCGCGGTGCAGGCGGACCTTGTTCGTCGCCAC
The DNA here is from genome assembly GCF_024171925.1 of Actinokineospora diospyrosa. Lineage (GTDB taxonomy): Bacteria > Actinomycetota > Actinomycetes > Mycobacteriales > Pseudonocardiaceae > Actinokineospora > Actinokineospora diospyrosa. The sequence goes on from NZ_JAMTCO010000011.1 coordinate 270,693, forward strand.
CAGCGACCACAGCCGCGGCGAGGTGCCGGACTCCCCGCCCAGGTGCACGGCCTGCGCGGCGGGCTCGTAGTAGGTCTTGAAGCCCTGGGCGCCCGCCCGGAGCATGAACTCGGTCTCCTCCGAGTAGAGCAGGTAGCGCTCCTCGATGGGCCCGACCGACTCGATGCACTCGCGGGTGACCAGCCAGGCCGCGCCGGTCGCCCAGTCGACGACGCCCGCGCGCTCGTAAGCGGCGGGCGTGGTGACGGTCTCGCCGAGCGGGCCGAACCGACCGGCCCGGCGGCCGCCGAGCACGGCCTCGCCCAGGGTCCGCAGGACGGTCGGGGTGCGGCGCAGCGAGTGCTGGATGCTGCCGTCGGGCTCGGTCAGCTTCGGCGCGACCACGCCGATGCCCGGCTTGACGGCCGCGCGCAGCTTCGCGACCGCGCCGGGGGCCAACCGGATGTCGGCGTTGAGGACCAGCACGTCGCAGCCGTCGGCGTGCGCGAAGCCGGTGTTGACGCCCGCGGCGAAGCCGTCGTTGCCGGTCCGGTGCACCACCTTGACCTCGGAGTCGGTCAGCGCCACCACGTCGGCGGTGCCGTCGTGGGAGGCGTTGTCGACCACGACGACCCGCGACTCGCCCGCGCCCTCGAGGGCGGCGGGCAGGGCGCGCAGGCAGTCCGCGATGACCTCGGCGCTGTTGTAAGTCACGATCACCACGGCGATCGGACGGGTGCTCATGACGCCACCAGCCCCAGGGCGTCGGCGAGGGCGCCGACGATGTGCTTCTGGTCGGCGTCGGTGATCTCGTGGTGCAGCGGCAGGATCAGCGACCGGGTCGCCAGCTCCTCGGTGCCGGGCAGCGGCGCGTGCGGGTGCCCGGCGTAGGCGGGCTCCATGTGCGCGGCCATGATGCCGCGGCGCGCGGAGACCCCGGCCTCGGCGAGCTTGCCCAGGACCTGCAGCAGGTCGGGGGCGCCGTCGGGCAGCGCGACCCAGAACGACTGGTAGTTCGTCGTGGCGTTCGCCGGGTCGGTGACCGCGCGCAGGCCGAGCGGGGTGAGCAGCTCGTGGTAGCGGGCCGCGAGCGCCCGGCGCTGGTCGACGATGCCGTCCAGCCGCTTGAGCTGCACCAGGCCCATGGCGGCCTGGATGTCGGTCATCCGGTAGTTGAACGCGGTCTCCACGTAGGACTCGACGACCGCGCCGCCCGCGGCGTGCCGGTCGGCGGCCGACATGCTCATGCCGTGCTCGCGCAGCCTGCGCAGCCGGGTGGCCCACTCGGCGTCGTCGGTGGTGATCATGCCGCCCTCACCGGTGGTGAGCAGCTTGCGCGGGTGGAACGACCAGGCGGCCAGCAGCGCGCCGGTGCCGACCGGGGCGCCGTCCAAAGTGGACCCGGCGGCGCACGCGGCGTCCTCGACGACCGGCACGTCACCGGCGATCGCGCGGACCCCCTTGACGTCGGCGGGCACCCCGCCCTGGTGCACGACCATGATCGCCTTGGTCGACGGGGTGATGGCCGCGGCCACCGTCGCCGCCGTGAGGTTGCCGGTCAGCGGGTCGATGTCGGCGAACACCGGCGTCGCGCCGCAGTAGCGCACCGCGTTGGCGGTCGCGATGAACGACAGCGACGGCACGACGACCTCGTCACCGGGGCCGACACCGAGCAGGTGCAGGCACAGGTGCAGGCCGGTCGTGCAGTTGGACACCGCGATGCCGTGCGCGGCACCGACCCGCTCGGCGAACGCCTTCTCGAACGCGGCGACCCGCGGCCCCTGCGCCACCCAGCCGGAGCGCACGGTCTCCGCGACGGCGAGGGCCTCCTCCTCGCCGAGCAGCGGCTTCATCACCGGGATGGCCATCAGGCGGAGCCCTTCACGGCAGTGTCGACAACCGCAACCTTCGCTGTGCTGTCTTTCTCTGCGCGCCACCACTGCACGAGGCCCCGGAGCCCATCATCCAGCTTGATCTCCGGGCGCCAGCCGAGCTCGCGCTCGGCGGCGCTGATGTCGGCGAGGCGGCGGGTCACGCCGTTGACCTTGCGCTCCGGGCCGTGCTCGACGCCGAGCTCGGAGTCCATCGCGCCCAGCAGCGCCTCGGCCAGGCCGAGCAGGCTGGTCTCCGCCGAGCTCGCGATGTTGTACACCGTGTCGGTGACGTCCGCGCGGGCGGCCAGCAGGTTGGCCCTGGCGATGTCGTGCACGTGCACGAAGTCCATCGTCTGCGCGCCGTCGCCGAAGATCAGCGGCGGCTTGCCCTCGACGATGCGCTCCATCCAGCGGATGAGGACCTCGGTGTAGAGGCCGTGCACGTCCATACGCGGACCGTATACGTTGAAGTAACGCAGCGCGACATAGTCCAGGCCCTGCATGGCCTTGAAGCTGCGCAGCATGCCCTCGTTGAACGCCTTCGCGGCGCCGTAGAAGGTGTCGTTGTTGTACGGGTGGTGCCGCTCGTCGGTCGGGAACGTCTCGGCGAGCCCGTACACCGACGCCGAGCTGGACGCGATGACCTTCTTGACGCCCTCGGCCGCGGCGGCCTCGATGATGGTGAAGGTGCCGTCGACCAGGCTCTCCAGCGCCAGCCGGGGCTCCTCGGCGCACTGGGTGATGCGGATGGCGGCCAGGTGGAACACCAGGTCGACGCCCTTGGTCAGCTCACCGACGACCTTGCGGTCGTTGATGTCGCCGTCGACCACCTTGAGCCGGTCACCGGCCGCGGCGGCGGCGTCGGCCAGGTTCTCCCGGCGGCCGCGCACGAAGTTGTCCAGCACGGTCACCTCGGCGGCACCGGCGGCGATCAGCTGGTCGACCACCGACGATCCGATGGTGCCCGCTCCCCCGGTGACCAGGATGCGCTGGCCCTCGATCGGCTGCGCGCTCATGCGTTGACTCCCTCTGCGGTGCTGCTGGCGTTTTCGGTGGACCGGATGGGCAGGAAGACCCCGCCCTTGGCGAGGCTCGCGGACGCGGCCTCCAGGATGGACAGCACGCGCAGGCCGGAGCGGCCGTCGGTCAGCGGCGGGCGGCTGTCGTTGATCGAGTCGCGGAACTCGGCCATGACCGCGCGCAGCGCCTCCTTCTCCGGCAGCGCGGGGGCGACCATGGCGCCGGTGCGGTAGGACACCATCGTCTGCGCGCGGGCCTGGGCGCCGACCTCGGTGGCGTCCTTGCGGTCGACGCCGCGGTCGTAGACCGACAGCCGCTGCGCCGGGTTCAGGTCGTCCCAGACCACGGTGCGGTTCGAGCCGCCGATGATCATCGTGCGGACCTTGGTCGGCGACAACCAGTTCACGTGCACGTGGGCCATGGCCCCGCCGGTGAGCTCGATGGTCAGGTGCGCGACGCAGGCCCGGCCAGCGCCGATCGGGTCCGACCCGTGCGCGGCGACCGCGATCGGCTGCACGCCGTCGGGCAGGATCGACAGGAAGATCGACAGGTCGTGCGGGGCGAGGTCCCACAGCACGTCCACGTCCGGCTGCACCAGGCCCAGGTTGATGCGCACCGAGTCCAGGTACTGCACCGAGCCGATGCCGCCGCCGCGGACCAGGTCGCGCAGGTGCTCCACGACCGGGGTGTAGCAGTAGGTGTGGTCGAGCATGAGGGTCAACCCGCGCTTGTCGGCGGCCTCGACCAGCAGGCGGCCCTCGTCGTAGGTCGCCGCGAGCGGCTTCTCGACCAGCACGTGCTTGCCCGCCTCGAGCGCCTTCATCGCGACCGGCAGGTGCGTGCCAGCCGGGGTGGCGATCGCGACCGCGTCGACGGCCGGGTCGGCGAGGACCTCGTCGAGCGAGTCGGAGACCGCGACGGTGGAGTACTCGCCGAGGACCTTGCGCGCCCGGTCGGCGTCCAGGTCGCACAGGTACTGCAGCCGCAAGCCGGGGGTGGCCTGCGCGTTGCGCACCAGGTTCGGCCCCCAGTAACCCGCGCCGATGACGGCTAGCCCGATGGTTCCCACGCTGAATCCCCTTAACAGTGCTGATGTCCTCAGTGCTGGGGTGGCCAGGATCCGATCAGCTCAGGCGCCGACCAGCTCCGTGCTGATCCCCCACCCGCACCGGCCCCTGCGCCGGTACGGGTGTTCGTCGACTATCGCTCCCCGGGTGCTGGGGTGTTTCAGTACGCGCCCTGGCCGGTGAAGACGGCACGGAACGTCTTCCACAGGATGACCGCGTCGAGCGCCAAGGACCAATCCTCGACGTAGCGCAGGTCCAGGCGCACGGCCTCTTCCCACGGGAGGTCGCTGCGGCCGCTGACCTGCCACAGGCCGGTCAGACCGGGCTTGACCAGGAGCCTGCGCCGCACGTCGGGGGCGTAGCGGGCGCTCTCCTCCGGCAGCGGCGGGCGGGGGCCGACCAGCGACATGGGGCCCGCGAGCACGTTGAACAGCTGCGGCAGCTCGTCGATGGAGTAGCGCCGCAGGATGGCGCCGACCTTGGTGACCCGGGGGTCCTTGCGCATCTTGAACAGCAGGCCGTGGCCCTCGTTCTGGTCGGCGAGCTTGGTGACCAGCTTGTGCGCGTTGACCACCATGGTGCGGAACTTGACGATGGTGAACTCGCGGCCGTCCTTGCCGACCCGGCGCTGCTTGTAGAACACCGGCCCGCGGGTGTCCACCGCGATCGCGATGGAGACGGCGATCATGACCGGGGCGAGCAGGGTCAGCAGGATCGCGGCGCCGACCTTGTCGAAGACGTCCTTGACCACGCGGCGCACACCGGTGAAGGAGGGGGACGAGACGCGCAGCAGCGGCATGCCGAGCACCGCGTCGACGTGCAGGCGGGGGCCAGCGACCTCCATCAGCACGGGGGCGACGACCATCTCGGCGCCGGAGCCCTCGAGCTTCCAGGCGAGCTGCTGCAGCCGCTTGGGGGTCCAGTAGGCGTCCGGGGTCACCGCGACGATGCGGTAGCCGCCGCGGCGGGCGTGGGCGGCGAGGTCGCGCAGCTGGCCGACCACGGGCACGCCGTCGATCTCGGTGACGTCCTCGCCGAGGCCGTCGGTGGTGCACACCGCGGCGACCCGCCAGCCCAGGTGGGTGGCGCCGCGGGTGCGGGTGATGAGGTCGCGGATGGTCTCGACGTTGCCCGCTGCCATCACCGGCAGCAGGCAGCGGCCCTCGCGGCGGGCGCGGTGCAGGAACTGCCGCAGCACGTAGCGCATCGGGAAGACGAGCAGCGCGGTGGCCGGGACGACGATGAACACCCACGGGCGGATCTGGGTGATGTCGAACAGCAGACCGCCGAGCGCCAGCACGACCGAGGCGGCCACGAAGGCGCGCCCCAGGCGGCGGAACTCCTCGGCGCCCTGGCCCAGGATTGCGAGATTCCACACCCGGTTCACCATCAGGGACGCCACCAGGACGCCGAAGGTAACGACACCGGTCGGCGTGATGAGCGGGCTGGCCGGATCGACCCGGTTGGCCACGAAGCCACCGACGACCAGCACCCCGAACAGCACGGAGAACAGGTCAGCCAGCAGCACTCCCGTGCGGTAGCGGGGCTCCCAGCCCGCCACCGGCGGGTAGGAGGGCTCACCCGCGGGCAGGTCGCGGCGCGGCTTGGTGCCGCGGCGCGCACCGGCTGGCGCGGGCCACAGGGAAGCTCTCCGACGTGGAAGGCCGACTTGGTCACGCATCGTGTATCCCCCGTTGTGGGTGGATCGGGCATGCACGGTCGAGGGGCGTCCCGAAGCCCCTTGACCATGCTGAAAGTGGGTTGAGCCAACTCCCCGAGCTGCGACGATCGGGACCTGGCTGCGATAGCTCATTCGTTTGGTTACCCGGGGCCGTTACACGGAGGGTTAGTTCTTATGTAACCCGTTCGGCTTGGCCTTGTGTTTGTAGGCAACTGACTACACAGCGAGTAGCAAACGACGATGCACAGCCGTGACCTGTCCGGTAGCTCCACCGCAGGTCCGCTCACGTCCCGTGAGCACATGCGACAGTCCACCTCGGACAGCCCGGCAGGTGACAGAGCGTATATCCCACCCCGGTAGAGATCCGTGAATTCCCACCGCCGAGTGAGACCGCAGCCGTCCAGCGTGACACAGACAACGCCCCCCGACCGCCGCCGTCCAGCCCCATCACAGCTGCACCAATCGCGAACGCGTATTTCCCTCAAGCCCGCGTTTACCGCGTTTGACCAGGCCAGCCCGGTGCCCGACGTTCCCAGTTAAAGATCACGCAACGTAAACGCCGGGAAGTGGTATGCCGTGCGTTCCATATCACTTCCCTTATGCCCATCAGCTATCTGTGTCCCGCCTCACACATCATCTTCGGCCGACCTGCGCAACCCCCGTTCCCGCATCCGGCGGGACCGTTCACCCATCAAGTCAACGCACACCAAGTGACCACCCCCACACCCCCGGCGAACCCCTCACGCGGCCACTCGGACCAAGCACCAACCCGATGAACCAAACGCCCCCGAACAGATGACCTTCTGACCATCCCCAAAACGACGCCCCCACCCCCGGGTAACGCCACCCCGCCCAGCTCCCCACCAAGGAAGCGGCAAGAGCCGGTGCCCACGCGCCGCAACCGACATCCCGCCCGGAGAACGGCCCCGCGAGTGCAGGGACGACTTGCCCGCGACGATCCCGCGCCGCTTGGCCGGGGGGACAGCCCCGCTCGCGCGGGGACCACGTGATCGTCACGGTCTTGTTGCGGGTGGCGTCGGGAACAGCCCCGCTAGCGCGGGGACCACACTTCATGACCAGGGGCTTTACGCGCCAAGCACTCCAAGTTCATTCACTTCGCGCGACCACCGAGCCCGTCGGGTCCACCGCCGTGCCGTGGTGTCTGGGGCACCTCGATGGCCGGTACTAGTCCTCGAGGTTGTCGAGCAGCCAGTCGTGCACCTCTGCGAACCCGCTACGCCGGGCGATCACGTCGAGCACCAGGTCGGCAGCGTAGGCGTCCGCCTCGGCCTTGAGGGTCAGGCCGTGCGCCTTCAGCAGGCCGACGCACGCGAGCCACGCGGTTCTCTTGTTGCCGTCCACGAACCCCTGCGTCCGGGCCAGCGCCTCCAGCAACGCGGCCGCCTTGCCCACCACCGTCGGGTAGAACTCCACGTCCCCGAAGGCGTGGGTGGGTCGGGCCAGCGCCGACCGGGCCACCCCTTCGTCGATCGTCCGGCCGCCGCCGTTGGTGAACGACCGGTTGATCCCGACCAGCGCGTCGAAGCCGAAGTAGTAGGTCACTGCGCCAGCCGATCCAGCGTCTCCCGCCACCGCGGCACCTCCGACTCGACCAGTGCCAGCAACTCGGGGACCGCCAACTCCTCGTCCCCAACCGGTCGGCGCGGCACATCCTCGCCGTGCCTCAAGGCCAAGCCGCTGTAGAACCGCAGCAGGGCGGACACGGGGATCTCCGCACCCACCTCCGCCTCCCGCCAAGGCGCCTCACTACGCACCAAGGAGGCCAACTCCCCGTCCGTCAACCCGCCGTAGAACCCGACCACCGCATCAACAACGCCCCGCTCCCGCTCCGACAACTCGAGGTCCTGCCGCCCAACCCCCACGACCGGCCCCTCGCCCCCCGCCTCGATCCGCGCCGAGAACAGCCCCCTGCCCTCCCACACCACATGCCAAGCCTGGCAGTAGTACAGCAACACCCCCCACCGCCCCGCACTCCCCACCATCTCCCCCACCTCACCCATCACCCCACCCCCGACCGCACCGTGCCATTGGCTACAACCTCGATGCGACGACCGAAGGTCAAGCGAGCCCCCGCTGGGTCCCCCCGGTTGTCCAGGCGCTCCGCAGTTCCGTCCGCTACACAAGCTCCGCGAACTCCACCGCTCTGCGCCTTCCCCCACCGCTCCAGCATCCGCAGTTCCGTCCGCTACACAAGCTCCGCGAACTCCACCGCTCCACACCTTCCCCGCCCCCGCACCGTGGGGGCCTGGGGGGTCGCCCCCCAGATACAACAACGGCCGACCCAGTCCACGCTCTCCGTGGACATAGATCGGCCGAGGCCGTGGCCAGGGGCGGGGTCGAACCGCCGACCTACCGCTTTTCAGGCGGTCGCTCGTACCAACTGAGCTACCTGGCCAAGAACACAACACCCCCACCAGCACCGGCACCAACCGAGAACCAGACGTACAAAAAACGACGCTGGTTCGGCACGTACCGCACCGTGGGGGTCTGGGGGGTCGCCCCCCAGAAGCAATGGCGAGCGCCCAGGTCCACGCTTTCCGTGGACAAGGGCATGCCAAAGCTCGCGACCCTGACGGGACTCGAACCCGCGACCTTCGCCGTGACAGGGCGACGCGCTAACCAACTGCGCCACAGGGCCTTGCGTCACTACTACCGTACTACGTGCTCCCAACGGGATTCGAACCCGCGCTGCCGCCTTGAAAGGGCGGAGTCCTAGGCCGCTAGACGATGGGAGCCCGACCAATTCCGGGCGAACCGATCGACCGCGCTTCCAGGTTCCCCGGGCCAGGCCCGGTTTCTCTGGGAGCACGCATAGCTTAGGGCACACCTCCCGGATGACCAAAACGGCCCCCCGAAACTGCCCCCGACCTGGGCAAACACTCCGCCGACCGCACCCGGCGATGATCAGCACGACCGGGGGTGGTCGACCCTCGTCCGCGGCACCGGACGAGGGTCACGCTGGGTTACCTGGTTGGTCGAATTGCGCCAACCCCGGGAATCGCGCGCCGGGCGAACCGGCGCGCTGGGCGGAAAATGATCTTCGGCGGCACCCGGAGGTCAATTTCCGACGGTCGGATCCGATCTTGAAACCGTACTGGAAACGGTCAACGGCGAACGGCGGGCAGGCCGTCGTCGCCGTCGATCAGGCCGAGCATTTCCAGCAGCTCACGGCAGTCCTCGGTGGACTGGGCGCCCATCGCGACGGCCAGACGGGCGCGGCGCACCTGCTCCTCGGAGACGCGGGCGGATTCCCCCGAACGGGGGGCCGGAACGCCGGTGGAGAACTGGTTGGTCCCGCCGATGCTGTCTTGCTGGAGAAGGAAACTGCGCACTTCGAGTGACCCGCTCATGGTGCCTCCCCGGCTTTTGTTTGGCGTGAGGCTATGAGACAAGTCGCCGCGTCCACAGCCCCCCGCAGAGTGAACCGCAGTGCACCCTCGGTAGCCGTCCGTGACATCTTTTCGGACCGTGACGACTCCGGTGCCAGGAGTTGACCAGGGCGGACCACCCGCCCGGGGAGATCAACGCCACAGCTGCTCACCAACCCCTACCCCCTATGGGTATCGTCAGTGGCATGGAGCACGAGCACACGCACCGCCCCAGCGCCAAGAAGGACGCCCACCTGCGCAGGCTGCGCCGGGTGGAGGGGCAGGTCCGCGGCCTGCAGCGGATGGTCGACGAGGACGCCTACTGCATCGATGTGCTCACCCAGGTCTCCGCGGCGACCAAAGCGCTGCAGGCGTTCGCCCTCGAACTGCTCGAGGAACACATGGCCGGCTGCGTGGTCGACGCGGCCAGACAGGGCGACGAGGCAGCCGCCGCGAAGGTCAGGGAGGCGGCCGACGCGATCGCCCGCCTGGTCAAGTCTTAGATCCGGGATCCAGGGAGGAACACCGAAGTGTCCGAGCAGACCGTCTACACCGTCGCCGGGATGACCTGTGGCCACTGCGCCGCGTCGGTCACCGAGGAGCTCACCGCCATCGGCGGGGTCTCCGGCGTCGAGGTGGACCTGGCCTCCGGCGCGGTCACCGTGACCAGCGCCGCCGAACTCGACCGCGCCGCCGTCGCGGCCGCGGTGACCGAGGCCGGGTACCAGCTGACATGACCACCGTCGAGCGGCCGCCCGAGCGGGTCGAGCTCGCCATCGGGGGGATGACCTGCGCGGCCTGCGCGGGTCGGGTCGAACGCAAGCTGAACAAGCTCGACGGGGTGCGCGCCTCGGTCAACTTCGCGACCGAGCGCGCGACCGTCGAGGTACCACCGGGCTTCCCGACCACCACGCTGGTCGACGCCGTGACCGGCGCGGGCTACCAGGCCAGCCCGGTGCGCGCGGAGCCCGACACCGCGACCACCGTCGACGACGCGCGGGCGCGGTTCTGGCTCTCGGCCGCGCTGAGCGCGCCGGTGATCGCGGTGTCGATGGTCCCCGCGTGGCAGTTCCCGACCTGGCAGTGGTCGGCGCTCGCGCTGTCCTACGTCGTGGTGCTGGTCTGCGCGTGGCCGTTCCACCGCTCCGCCGCGGTCAACCTGCGCCACGGCGGGGCCACGATGGACACGCTGGTGTCGATGGGCGTCGGCGTGGCGTTCCTCTGGTCGGTCTACGCGCTGCTGTTCGGCGGCGCTGGCGCGGTGGGGATGCGGCACGAGTTCAGCCTGTTGCCCGCGGGCGACCACGGGCGGGCGGACATCTACTTCGAGGTGGCCGTCGGGGTCACCACCTTCCTGCTGCTGGGCCGATGGCTCGAGGCCCGCTCCAAGCGGCGGGCCGGTGCCGCGCTGCGCGCGCTGCTGGCGCTGGGCGCCAAGGACGTGGCGGTGCTGCGCGACGGCGTCGAGGTGCGGGTGCCGATCGCGGCGCTGGGCGTCGGCGAGCTGTTCGCGGTCCGACCGGGCGAGAAGGTCGCCACCGACGGCGTCGTGGAGGAGGGCGCGTCCGCGGTCGACCGGGCGCTGGTCACCGGGGAGTCCGTCCCGGAGGAGGTCGGCCCCGGCGCGGCCGTGGTCGGCGGGACGGTCAACACCAGCGGCCGCCTGCTCGTGCGGGCGACCCGGGTCGGCGCCGACACGCAGTTGGCGCAGATGGCCCGCCTGGTCGAGCGGGCGCAGACCGGCAAGGCCCAGGTGCAGCGGTTGGCCGACCGGGTCTCCGCGGTGTTCGTGCCGGTGGTCCTGGCGATCGCGGTGATCACGCTGGCTGGCTGGCTGGTCTCGGGGGCGTCCGGGGACGCGGCGGTGACCGCGGCGGTCGCGGTGCTGGTGATCGCCTGCCCGTGCGCGCTGGGGTTGGCGACGCCCACCGCGCTGCTGGTCGGCACCGGGCGCGGCGCGCAGCTCGGGATCCTGGTGAAGGGCCCGGAGGTGCTGGAGTCGACCCGGCGGGTGACGACGGTGGTGCTGGACAAGACCGGCACGATCACCACCGGGCGGATGTCGGTCGTGGACGTGGTGCCCGCGCCCGGGGTCGCTGTCGAGGAGCTGCTGCGGCTCGCGGGGGCGGTGGAATCGGCCTCTGAACACCCGGTGGCCAAGGCGATCGCGGCGCGGGCGGCGAGCCAGGCGCGGGTCGAGGACTTCCGCAACGCCGAGGGGCTCGGGGTGACCGGTGTCGTCGACGGCGTGCCGGTGGTCGTCGGTCGGCCGCGGTTGTTGGCACAGCACGGGATCGAGCTGCCCACCGAGCTGGCGACCGCGCTGGCCGGGTCCGAGGCCCTGGGCCGCACGGTGGTCGCCGCGGCGGCCGACGGCGTCGCCATCGGGGTGATCTCGGTGGCGGACACGGTGAAGCCGACCAGTGCCGAGGCGATCTCCCGGTTGCGCGCGCTCGGGCTGCGGCCGGTGCTGCTGACCGGCGACAACCAGCGGGTGGCCGCGGCGATCGCGGCGCAGGTGGGGATCACCGACGTGATCGCCGAGGTGCTGCCGGAGGAGAAGGTCGCCGCGGTCGAGCGGTTGCGCGCCGGGGGTGCCGTGGTGGCGATGGTCGGCGACGGGGTGAACGACGCGCCCGCGCTGGCCGCCGCCGACCTGGGGTTGGCCATGGGGACCGGGGCGGACGCGGCGATCGAGGCGAGCGACCTGACGATCGTGCGCGGCGACCCCCGGCTCGCCGCGGACGCGATCGCGCTGTCCCGGCGGACCCTGGGGACGATCAAGGGGAACCTGTTCTGGGCCTTCGCCTACAACGTCGCGGGCATCCCGCTGGCGGCGTTCGGCCTGCTCAACCCCATGATCGCGGGGGCGGCGATGGCGCTGTCGAGCGTGTTCGTGGTGGCGAACAGCCTGCGGCTGCGCGGGTTCCGCCCGGCGGCCGCCTGAGCGGCTCCCGGGGAGCTGTCCGGCGGGTGCGACGTACGGCCCGGCGGGGTCGTCGGCGAAGGTCATCACCGCAGGTCACTAGCGGTGAGAAGGCCACGAGGCAAGACGAACATCAGGTGAACATTGACGGCAATTTTTCCCGGTTGAGACCTCCCGCCCAAGCCGGTGCACGTGCAACAATCGTGGGGCTGACACACCCCCGGTCAGCACCTGTGGAGATCCCCTCCGGCCCCCGCGTTCCTCCCCCTGGCGCGGGGGCCTCTCCATAACCGCAGGTGAACGGCTCAGGACCGGAATGGTTGCTGTGTCGCCAGTCACACCGGCTGCGGGCTCGCAATCAGACCGTTATCGTGTCCCGGTGCCTTTTCCCTCTTTCGGACGCAGCCGCACCGATCTCAAGGCGGTCGGCACCAGCACTGGTCGCCACCGCACCGTGGGGCAGCAGCAGGCCGAGGAAACCCTCCCCGACCACGAGCTCGAGTCCTACCTCGCGGCGCTCTCGCCCGACACCGACGCCGAGACCACCGGCTCCGGCCGCCGCTTCGGCTCGGCCGAGGTGTACCAGCTGCGGCTGTCGCTGATGGCGACCGAGCAGCTGCGCGAGCTCGCCGCCTACCGGCAGACCTCGCCGATGGCGCTGGCCCAGGAATGGGTCATGCAGCGATTGGAGTGGGAAGCCCAGCAACTGCAGCGCCGCTGACCGCCACCCCGACCCCCGATGTCGATGGGCCCCGAACCACCAGGTTCGGGGCCCATCTCCTATTGCCAGAGCGGGGGACTACAGCGGGACAACGTTGGTGGCCTGCGGACCCTTCGTACCCTGTCCGACTTCGAACTCGACCCGCTGGTTCTCCTCAAGGGTGCGGAAGCCCTTGCTCTGGATCTCCGAGTAGTGCACGAAGACATCGGCGCCGCCGTTGTCCTGCGCGATAAAGCCGAAGCCCTTCTCGGAGTTGAACCACTTGACAGTGCCCTGTGCCATAAACCTGCCTCCATCGCAGGAGCATGGGGCTGCACCGTGCAACCCCGGGCCGCCCTCGGGCGATGCTCCCGCCGACTGCAGCGGAGAAGCAGCGCGCCCGCGTCGTCGTTCCGCGAGCGTGTATCGCACGAACACAGAAACCCACGGCCTGCAAGCGAAAGCGTATCGGCTGACCCCGGGCCGCACTACTGCCTGACGGGCGCTCGGCTAGCCCAAGCGGGTGATCTCCACCGGTACGCTCCGCAGTGGCGGAATCGCTCTCCGGATTGACCGGGAGCGCCAGGGAAAGTGATACGGGTCACAAATACTTGAGCCAACGATCCCCCGCGCCACGGCGTCGTTAGTGGTGTCGGATGGCTTGTGGGGGAAGGGAAGTTGCGATGGGCGCGTGGGGCGGGCGGCGGGGGCTGGTGGTGGGGCTGGCCGGTGCGGCACTGGTGGCCGTGCTTGGGCTGAGCGGGTGCACCTCGGGGGAGTCGATCGCGGCGACCGGGGCGGGCGGCGGGGAGCAGCGCGGCACCCAGGCGCAGGCGAAGCCGTCGGCCAAGGTGACCGCGACCCCGGCCGCGGACGCCAAGGACGTCAGCCCGGCCGGTCCGATCACGGTGGTCGTCGCCGACGGGACGCTGGAGACCGTGTCGCTGACCAACGCGGAAGGCAAGCAGGTCAAGGGAGAGCTGGCCGCGGACAAGAAGACGTGGACGGTCGCCGAGCACCTGGGGTACGGCAAGACCTACACCTGGGCGGGCAGCGCGCTGGGCGCCGACGGCAAGGCCGCGCCGGTGGCGGGGACGTTCACCACGGTCAAGCCCAAGCGGACCGCCAAGGCGAGCCTCAACACCGGTGACGGGCAGACCTACGGGATCGCCATGCCGGTCGCGGTCGTGTTCGACGCGCCGGTGAAGGACAAGGTGGCCGTGCAGAAGGCGATGACGGTCACCACCACCCCGGAGAACGTCGGCGAGTGGGCGTGGTTGGACGACACCACCGCGCACTGGCGGCCCAAGGAGTACTGGAAGCCGGGCACCAAGGTCGAGGTGGCGGTCGGCATCTACGGCGTGGACCTGGGCGGCGGCACGTACGGCCGCGACGACGTGACGTCCTCGTTCACCATCGGCCGCGCCCAGGTCGTCAAGGCTGACACCCAGACCCACCGCATGGTCGTCTACCGCGACGGCGTCGTCACCCACGACTTCCCGGCGTCGATGGGCCTGGAGTCCGACCCGGGTCGGGTCACCAAGAGCGGCACGCACGTGGTGATGAGCAAGCACGCCACTTACGGCATGACCAACCCGAAGTACGGCTACTCCAACGTCGTCGTCCCCTGGGCGGTCCGCGTCTCCAACAACGGCGAGTTCGTGCACGGCTACGCCCCCTCCATCCCGGACCAGGGCAAGCGCAACGTCTCCCACGGCTGCGTGAACCTCGCCCCCGCGAACGCCAAGCTGTACTACGACTCGGCGCTGGTCGGCGACCCGGTTGAGGTCACCGGCTCCAACCAGCAACTGGGCAAGGCCGACGGCGACTACTACGACTGGGCCCTCGCCTGGGACAAGTGGACCTCCATGTCGGCCATCGCGAACTGACCGGGCGCACGACGGGGGTGGTCACCAGGATCGGTGACCACCCCCGCTCCGCGTCCACCCCCGACTAGGTTGTCCACCATGGACGCCGACGTCGCCGCAGGCCACCTGGTGGTACGCGCCTCCGGCGCCGCCGCGGCCCTGATGGCCATCGAAGGCCGGTCGCGCCCGGACCCCCCGCAACTGCAGATCCTCCTGCGCGCAAGCGTGCCCCGGTTGCCCGAACAGGGAATCGCCCTGTCGTTCGGCGAGTGCTCGGTCCGAGTACGCGGCGGAGTAGTACTGATAGCGGTGGCGACGGGGAAGTTGTCGGTGGGCTTCACTGAGCTGAAACCCCTGCTGTTCCAACCGGTGCCACTGGAGCGCGGCCTACAGGCCCTCGTGGCGTCTTCCGTGGCCCACTTGATCGGCGTACCCGCGCTGGACCCGCACGGAGCACGGGCGTATGTACTGGGCCTCGCGGAACTGGTGCTGCGCAGCGCATTGCGCACAGAACTCGACCGCGCCGACGCCCTCGCAACCCGTCGACGAGCGGCTGTGGAGTACATCCGGTCCCACTTGGCCGACCCTGGTCTGTCCGCAGATCGGATCGCCGAGGCGCTCTTTATCTCGAGGCGGCGGTTGTACCAGCTGTTCGATGATGGAGAGGGGGTATCGGGGCGAATCCGGGCGATGCGGCTTGAGCGGGCCAAGGAGCTGTTGGGGGACCCGGTGCTGGGGGCGCGGGGGATTGGGGAGATCTCCCGGCAGTGCGGATTCGCCAACGCAGCCCACTTTTCACGGACGTTCCGGAAGGTGGTGGGGGAGGCGCCTAGCGATTATCGGGAGCGGGTGCTGGGGTGATTGTTGAGGAGTTATCCACAACGGCGCTGGGTGTCCACAGGCGCTGTTTAGTGCTCCCGTTCTGCCAGGCTCCCTCGGTAGGCTATATATCGGGGGCTCTTGTGGCGGATGATCTTGTTGGCGCGTTCTGTGGTGGTTGGTTGTCCACAACGGTTCCGGTTGTCCACAGGCGCCGTTCGCCGCTCCTGGTTTGTCGGTGCTGCGCGGTAAGCTGTGAGGGTTATTCAGAGGTGGACTCACCCTCGCCTGACGATCATGAAGGCCGGGGTGGGTTGACGTAGGCGGCGGTCCATTTGAGAGAATCTGGTTACCACACCAAAGAAACTCACCAAACGGACCGCCTGACATGTATCATACCACTGGCCTGACGCGCGAGTCCGTCGAGAACCTCTGCGCCGCGATTCACCACCAGGTCGGTGATGGTCGGCGGCCGTGGCCGCCGGTGTTGGGTTTGTTCACCTCGTTGGTCGTCACTTTGACGTATTTACGGCGGAATCGTGTCCAGGCGGAGTTGGCGGAGACCTTCGGGGTGTCGCAGTCGACGATCAGTCGAGCGATCACCGCGGTGACGCCCCTGTTGGGCAGTGTTCTCGCCGATCACGTGCCGACGGTC
>NZ_JAMTCO010000012.1 GCF_024171925.1 Actinokineospora diospyrosa
ACGCCTCGTCGCCTGGCGGCAACATCGGCGGGAAACGCGACAATGCGACGAGCTCGATGGGGCGAACTTGTTTTGCGCGGGGCCCCTACAACACCCGACGCAGAACCGCACAGCAGGGGCCCAAAAGCAGGCCCTGCCGCGCGGAAACGCTACGGGTGTTGTCCCCCCACGCAAAACAAGTCCGCCCCATCGAGCAGTTGGCACCAGCGACTCCGAGGAGCGCGGGGTGATCAGGTGGGCTGGGGCGGACCTGACGGCAGTCGAGTTGGCACCGGCGGGTCCGAGCGTCCAGGGGCTGGGTTGGCAGGGCCGACGAGAGCGGACTGGGATGGCACCGGCCGTTCCGAGTGTCCAGGGCTGAGCAGGTGGGTTGGGGCGGACCCGACGGGGGGCAGGCTGGCACCGCCGACTCTGAGTGTCCAGCCAAGGGTCGGGTTTGCGGGCTGGGGCGGACCTGACGGAGGCCGAGATGGCATTGCTGCTTCCGAGCCCAGAGGCCGGGCAAGCGGGTTGGGGCGAACCTGACGGAAGCTGAGCTGGCACCTCGACTTGCGAAAATGAAAAGCGGGGCCAACGCAAGGATGCGTTGGCCCCGCTTTAAGTGCAGATCAGCCCATGTGGGGATAACGGTGGTCCACTGGCGGGACAAATGTTTCCTTGATGGAGCGGGGGCTTACCCACCGCTGGAGGTTGTAGATGCTGCCGGCCTTGTCATTGGTGCCGGAGGCTCGGGAGCCGCCGAAGGGCTGCTGGCCCACGACTGCGCCGGTGGGCTTGTCGTTGATGTAGAAGTTGCCCGCGGAGAAGCGGAGAGCCTTGTGGGCCTGTTCCACGGCCGTGCGGTCGGTGGCGAAGATGGCGCCGGTCAGGGCATACGGGGACGAGGTGTCGACCAGTTCCAGGACCTTCGCGTACTCGGCGTCCTCGTAGACGTGGACGGCGAGGATGGGGCCGAAGTACTCGGTGGTGAACACGTCCTGCAGGGGGTCGCTGCCGACGAGGACGGTGGGCTGGACGAAGTAGCCGACGGTGTCGTCGGCGGTGCCGCCTGCCAGGACCTCGATCGAGGAGTTCGCGGCGGCCGCGGACAGGGCGTCCTTGTGCTTGGCGAACGCGCGGGCGTCGATGACGGCGCCGCCGAAGTGGCTGAAGTCGGTGACGTCGCCGTAGGACAGGGACTTGGTGAGGTCGGCGAGCTGGTCGCGCAGGCCGCCCTCCCAGAGCGAGCGGGCGATGTAGGCGCGCGAGGCCGCCGAGCACTTCTGGCCCTGGTACTCGAACGCGCCGCGGACCAGGCCGATGACGACGGACGCGATGTCGGCCGAGGGGTGGGCGACGACGAAGTCCTTGCCGCCGGTCTCGCCGACGATGCGCGGGTACGAGCGGTAGGTGTCGAGGTTGTCGCCGATTAGGCGCCACAGGTGCTTGAAGGTGCGCGTCGAGCCGGTGAAGTGCAGGCCCGCGAAGTCCGGGTCGGTCAGCGCGACCTCGGAGAGCGCCTGGCCGTCGCCGGTGACCAGGTTGATCACGCCCGGCGGCAGGCCCGCGGCCTCCAGCAGGCGCAGCGTGTGGTGCGCGGCGAGCTGCTGGGTGGGCGAGGGCTTCCAGACGACCGTGTTGCCCATCAGGGCGGGCGCGGTGGGCAGGTTGCCCGCGATGGCGGTGAAGTTGAACGGGGTGATCGCGGTGACGAACCCGTCCAGCGGCCGGTGGTCGAACCGGTTCCACACCCCGGGCGAGGACTCCGGCTGCTCGGTCAGCAGGCGCCTGCCGAAGGCGACGTTGAACCGCCAGAAGTCGATCAGCTCGCAGGCGCTGTCGATCTCCGCCTGCTGGGCCGACTTGGACTGGCCGAGCACGGTGGCGGCGTTGATGGTGTCGCGCCACGGCCCGGCGAGCAGGTCGGCGGCGCGCAGCAGGACCGCGGCGCGCTCGTCGAAGGGCAGCTCGCGCCACGCGGGGGCGGCGGCCTTGGCCGCGGCGACCGCGTCGGCGACGTCGGCGGTGGTGGCCTGCGCGGTGACCCCCAGCACGTGCTGGTGGTCGTGCGGCTGGACGACGTCGATGCGGTCGCCACCGGCCATCCGCTGCTTGCCGCCGATGGTCATGGTCAGTTCGGCCTGCTCGGCCTCCAGTTCCGCGATCCGGGCCGCCAGCGACGCGCGCTGGGGGGTGCCGGGCGCGTACGAGCCGACCGGCTCGTTCAACGGGTCGGGAACGGACGAAACGGCGTCCATCGTGTGGCTCGCCTCCCTATGGTGTCTGCTCGGTCGCGGCGGGTGGGCACGCTCGTGGCCCGCACACTCGCGTACATCCTGTCATGGGATGACCTCCCGGTTACAGCAACTCCAGCAGGAAGGGCAACTCCTGCGGGGCGTACCAGGCCAGCTCGTGGTCCTCGGCGTCCCCGAGCACGAACTCCGCGTCCGGGTCGCCCATGTCGGCGGCGTCCACGGCCGCCACGGCGGCGCGCACGGCGACGGCCGCCTCCTCGGTGTCCAGGTGGACCGAGGCGATGACCTTCAGCGGCACCGGCCCGGCCAGCTTGACCACCGAGTGGTCCAGGTCCGGGCGCAGCTGCGCGCCGTCCACGTCGGCGGCGATGACCGCGCGGCGCATCGGGACGTCCGGATCGGTGGTCAGCTCGGCGCCGATCAGCCGCAGCGAGGCCTTGGCCGCGTCGAGCATGGCGACGTACTCCAACTCCTCGTCGCCGCCGGTCGCGTAGGACTCGCGCAGGGCGGGGGTGAGCGCGAACGCGGTCCCGGTGATCGCGGCCAGTTCCCCGTCCGCGTTCAACTCCCGCAGCATCGCCACCGTCGCCGGTATGTAGACCCTCAACTCATTCACGCTCTCACGGTCGTCAACAGTTCTTCCACGGACTCTTCCAGCATCCGCGCCAGCGCGTCCACGTCGGACATGGCCTTGCGGTCGCCGGTCAGGCCGAAGTACACCCCGCCGTCGTACGAGGTGACCCCGATCGCCAGGGCCTGGTTGCGGGTGAGCGGCATCGCCGGGACCATCCTGGTCATCCGGGCGGTGCCCAGGTAGAGCGGCGCCTGCGGGCCGGGCACGTTGGTCACCACCACGTTGAAGATCCGCTGCGAGAACGAGGCGGCCGCCCGCGCGCCCAGCGAGTGCAGCGTCGGCGGCGCGAACCCGCCGACTCGCAGCAGCGCCGACGCAGCGACCGAGCGGCCCGAGTCGTTGTGCGGGCGCAGCGCGTGGCTGATGTGGTGCAACCGGACGAACGGGCTCGGCTCGCCGACGGGCAGGTCGACCAGCTGCGCGGTGACCTGGTTGCCGAGCATGCCGGGCACGGTGCCGTCGGAGTCGCGCACGGCGAGCGGGACCATGGCCCGCACGGTGCTGGACGCGGTGAGCTGCAGCCCGCGGGAGAGCAGCCAGGAGCGCAGCGCCCCGGCGACCGCGGTGAGCACCACGTCGTTGACGGTGCCGCCGTGGCGGGCGCGCACGTCGCGCAGGTCGTCGAGCCTGGCGTGCGCCACGGCGTAGCGGCGGGCCCGGCCGACCGGGGCGTTGAGCGGGCTGGCCTGGGCCGGTCGGGCCGCGATGCCGATGGCGGAGACGACGGTGCCCAGCACCCCCGCGACCTTCTGCGTGGTGGCCAGCGCGTCGCCGACGGCGGAGCGCACGTTCTCGACCAGCTCGCGGGGGCGCTGGACGGTCTCGGAGACCGCGTCGAGGATCAGCCGGGTCGGGCCGGGCAGCCTGCGCGGCTCCCACGGCTCGTCATCGGGCTGATCGTCGGTAAGAGGCTCGGGTTCGAGGATGACCTGGCCGAAGTCGATCGTGCGGATACCGTCAACGAGCGCCAGGTGGGTCTTAGTGATCAGGGCAGCGTGACCTTCGGCAAGACCTTCGACCAGGTATGCCTCCCATAGAGGCCTGGTGTGGTCGAGCGGGCGCGCCATAAGACGGGCGACGAGGTCGTGCAGCTGCTCATCGCTACCTGGACGCGGTAGGGCTGACCGTCGGACGTGGTAGTTGACGTCGAAGGACGGGTCGTCGACCCAGACCGGGCGGGCGAGGTGCCCTGGTACCTCGGCCACGCGTTGGCGGTACCGGGGTACCAGCGGTAGGCGCTGCTCGATGAGCTTCACCAGCCGCGCGTGGTCGAACCCGGCACGCGGCTTGCGGAAGACGGCGACCCCACCGACGTGCATCGGCGTCGCCGCGTCCTCTAGATAGAGGAACGACGCGTCGAGGGCGGACAAGCGGTCGGGCATGGCCCGATACTGGCACAACCCGGGCGGTGCGGAGGGCCGAGCGCGGCGCGTGCGATGCTGCTCGCCATGTCCCGAGAGCCCGCCGCGTCCCCGAAGGACCGGTTCGTGACCGTCTACGGCCGCAAACCGGTGTTGGAGGCGCTGGCCGACACCCGGCTGACCGTCGACAAGGTGGTGCTCGCCGACAACGCGCACGGCATCGCGGCGCGCGAGATCGTCGACGCCGCCCGCGACCGGGGCGTGCCGGTGCACCGGGCCTCCGCGCAGCGGGTGAAGGTGTTGGCGGGCAACGGGAAGCAGGACCAGGGCGTGCTGGCCGACGTGGTAGCGCCCCGGATGCGCACGTTGACCGACGCGCTCGCGGCCAGGAAGCGCCCGGCGTCGGTGCTGCTGCTGGACGGGATCACCACGCCCGCGAACGTGGGCATGATCCTGCGGACCGCCACCGCGGCGGGGATCGGCGGGATCGTGGTGCCCCGGCGCGGGGTCGCCGGGCTGGACCCGCTGGTGGTGAAGGCCTCGGCCGGGGTGGCGTTCACCGCCCCGGTCCTGCGCTGCGCGACCGCCGGTGAGGCCGCCGCCGAGCTGCGGGCCGCGGGCTACCCCCTCTACGGGCTGGACGCGGGTGCCAAGCGCACGGTGTTCGACGCGGAGCTGCCCGCCCAGGCGGCGTTCGTGCTGGGTAGCGAGACCTCCGGGGTGACCGACGCGGTGCGGCCCCGGGTCAACCGCTGGCTGTCGATCCCGATGGCGGGCGGGGTGGAGTCACTGAACGTGGCGACCGCCGCCGCCGTGCTGTGCTTCGAGCTAGTCCGCCGATCCCGCTAGGTCGAAGAGGATCACCAGTTCTTCCACTGTGGACTGGAGGTCGCGGTGGTGCACGCCGACCATGCCGACCCGCACGGCCCCGCGCACGTAGTCGGCCACGTCGTCGACGAACACGCACTGCTGCGGCGCCACCTGCAACCGCGACGCCGTGTCGTGGTAGATCCCCGGTTCTGGCTTGGCGACGCCAACAGCACCTGATACGACTACCGCGTCGAACACGTCCGGTAGCGCTGCCGGGACGGAATCCGCATTGGACAGCAACGCCGTCTTAAGCCCAAGCGCGCGCATCCGAGCGACGACTTCGGGCATGCCCTCGTCGGTGAACACACCCGCGTAATCCACCAGCAGCGCTTCCATCCCCCGATTATCACCGTTTCCGGTGATCACCGTGCGCGAGAACCGCCCAGAACGGCTCTGTCCCGGCGAAACCCCGGATCGAGGGAGCCAACCGGTGCAGGTAGACATCTTGCAGGATTTCGAACCGCCGCTGATCGAGGCCTTTGAGGATCGGTGGTCCACCCCGCCCGCGGCCACCGCTCGCACGCGCACCATTCGCGGCGCGCCACGTGAGGCCTCTTGGCGATTGCTGACCCTGGTGTTGGAGACGCTCGAAGGTAAGAGGCAGGCATGGCAACTGCACGGGATGCTGCCCGGCGACGCCTATGAGGGAATCCTGACGCGAGCGCGCGACGGCGGTAAGACCCACTACCGGCTGCTGCGGCTGCACACAGCGGCGACAGCAGCCGGGGTAATGGAGGTGGCGTCAACAGTGCGGATCGTGCCGATGGGACAACCGGAAGCCTGGCACGTGAAGGCGTGTGTGGGTCGATGGGAACAAGAGGCGGGGCAGTGGCGCTGCACGACCCTGCGGTTCATGGGGTTCTAACGACAAACCGGGTGGCGGACGAGGCATCCCGTCCACCACCCGGCTGGAGAGCTAACGTCAGCGACGCGGGCCCTTGCGGCCCTTCTTGGCCGAGTCGCGCGCGGCCTGCCTGCGCTCGCGGCGGGTGCCGCTCCCGCCGTTGTCACCGTTCGCGCCGTCGGAGTGCGACTCGACGCCACCGCCCTCAGCGGGACCGGTGTAGTTGAGCCGCTGCGGGGCGGGGCCCTCGAAACCCTTGCCGCGCAAGGCGGGCGGGAGCTTGTCGCCCGCCGCGGCGGCCGCCGCCTGCTCGGCCCGGACCCGGTCCTGCACCGCCTGCGCCCTGGCCTGGCGGGCCTGCAGCTCGGCCTGGCGCGCCTGCGCCTCGGGGTCGTTGCTGACGCTGGGCAGCGCGGTCGGCTGCGGCGCCAACTGGATCTCCGGCTCGGCGGGCTCGACCGGGACGTTGAAGATGAACCCGACCGACTCCTCCTTCAGCGCGTCGAGCATCGCGCTGAACATCTCGAAGCCTTCCTTCTGGTACTCGATCAGCGGGTCGCGCTGGGCCATCGCGCGCAGGCCGATGCCCTCCTTGAGGTAGTCCATCTCGTAGAGGTGCTCGCGCCACTTGCGGTCCAGGACCGAGAGCATGACCCGGCGCTCGACCTCGCGCATGGCGCCCTCGCCGACCTTGCCGTCGATCTCGGCCTCGCGCGCGGCGTAGGCGCGCAGGGCGTCCTCGGTGATCGCGTTCAGCAGGAACTCGTGGTCCATGTCCTTGCCGTCGGCCTCGGCCTGGTCGATCAAGGCCTCCCACTCGACACCGATCGGGTACAGCTGCTTGAGCGCGGTCCACAGTTTGGCGTGGTCCCAGTCCTCGGAGTAGCCGTCGGAGGTCGCCCCGGTCACGTAGGCGTCGATGACGTCGCTGAGCATCCGGCCGATCTGCTCGCGCAGGTCCTCGCCCTGCAGCACCCGCAGCCGCTCGGCGTAGATCACCTTGCGCTGCTTGTTCATCACCTCGTCGTACTTGAGGACGTTCTTGCGGATCTCGAAGTTCTGCTGCTCGACCTGGGTCTGCGCGCTGCGGATCGCCCGGGTGACGATCTTGGCCTCGATCGGCTGGTCCTCGGGCACGTTCATCGCGGTCATCACGCGCTCGACCATGCCCGCGTTGAACCGGCGCATGAGCTCGTCGCCCAGCGACAGGTAGAACCGGGACTCGCCGGGGTCGCCCTGTCGACCGGAGCGGCCGCGCAGCTGGTTGTCGATGCGCCGCGACTCGTGCCGCTCGGTGCCGAGCACGTAGAGGCCGCCAGCCTTCTGGACCTCGATCTTCTCGGCCTTGACCTCCTGCTCCGCCTTCTCCAGCGCGGCGGGCAGCGCGGCGCGCCACTCCTCGGGGGTCTCGATCGGGTCGAGGCCGCGCGCGCGCAGCGACTCCTCGGCGATGTGCTCCGGGTTGCCGCCGAGCACGATGTCGGTACCGCGACCGGCCATGTTGGTCGCGACGGTGACCGCGCCCTTGTGGCCCGCGCCCGCGATGATCGCGGCTTCCTTCTCGTGGTGCTTGGCGTTGAGCACGCTGTGCGGCACACCGGCCTTGACCAGCAGCTTCGACAGGTACTCGGAGCGCTCGACGCTGGTGGTGCCGACCAGGACCGGCTGGCCCTTCTCGTGCCGCTCGGCGATGTCCTCGGCGACGGCGAGGAACTTCGCCTCCTCGGTCTTGTAGATCAGGTCGGCCTGGTCCTTGCGGACCATGTCCCGGTTGGTCGGGATCGGCACCACGCCGAGCTTGTAGGTGGTGTGGAACTCGGCCGCCTCGGTCTCGGCGGTACCGGTCATGCCGGAGAGCTTGCTGTAGAGCCGGAAGTAGTTCTGCAGGGTGACCGTGGCCAAGGTCTGGTTCTCGGCCTTGATCTCCACGCCCTCCTTGGCCTCGATGGCCTGGTGCATGCCCTCGTTGTAGCGCCTGCCCGACAGCACGCGGCCGGTGAACTCGTCGACGATGAGGACCTCGCCGTCGCGGACGATGTAGTCCTTGTCGCGCTTGTAGAGCTCCTTGGCCTTGAGCGCGTTGTTGAGGTAACCGACCAGCGGGGTGTTCGCGGCCTCGTAGAGGTTCTCGATGCCGAGCTGGTCCTCGACGAGCGCGACGCCCTTCTCGGTGACGCCGACGGTCCGCTTGCGCTCGTCGACCTCGTAGTGGGTGTCGCGGCGCAGCATCGGCGAGAGCCGGGCGAACTCCTGGTACCAGCGCGAGGACTGGTCGGCCGGACCGGAGATGATCAGCGGGGTCCGCGCCTCGTCGATCAGGATGGAGTCGACCTCGTCGACGATGGCGAAGTGGTGCCCGCGCTGGACCATGTCGTCGAGCGACCAGGCCATGTTGTCGCGCAGGTAGTCGAACCCGAACTCGTTGTTCGTGCCGTGGGTGATGTCGCAGTTGTAGGCCTCGCGGCGCTCGGCCGGGGTCATGTCGGACAGGATCACCCCGACGGTCAGGCCGAGGAAGCGGTGGATGCGCCCCATCCAGTCCGCGTCGCGCTTGGCCAGGTAGTCGTTGGTGGTGATGACGTGCACGCCGTCGCCCGCGAGGGCGTTGAGGTAGGCGGCCAGCACGCCGGTGAGCGTCTTGCCCTCACCGGTGCGCATCTCGGCGACCTGGCCCAGGTGCAGCGCGGCACCGCCCATGAGCTGCACGTCGAAGTGCCGCTGGCCGAGCACCCGCTTGGCGCCCTCCCTGGCCACCGCGAACGCCTCCGGCAGCAGCTCGTCGAGCGACTCGCCGTTCTGGTAGCGCTCTTGGAACTCCGCTGTCTTGCCGCGCAGCTCGTCGTCGGAGAGCGCGACGACATCGTCCTCCAGCGAGTTGATGTGCGCTGCGATGTTGCGCAGCCGCTTGAGCGTCTTGCCCTCGCCCGCGCGCAGGATCCGGGACAGCACCATCCGAGTCGACCTCGCTAGCTGATAGTCGTGCGCCCGCTACGGACGCTCCTGTTCGTCATCGTAGGCAACCCGCTCCGCGGCGTGCACCGACACCGCACGCAGGTGCGGCGCAGGCTACCCGGGTGAGGCCCGCCACAGCTCCAACGGCCCACCGGCGCCGGAGGTTCCGCACCCGGCGCCGGTGTTGCGGTGGGAACGGACCACGGTCGCGATGACCAGGCGATCTTCAACGGGACCGGCGGCCGCGCACGGGCGTGCCGCGGGCATGGTGGTGCCCCGGGGGAACTGGTCCCCCGGGGCACGCGGTGCGTGGGAGCGGGGTCAGACGAGCTTGATCACGCCGTAGTCGAAGGCGTGGCGCCGGTAGACGACGCTGGGGGTCCCGGTGTCGGCGTCGGCGAACAGGTAGAAGTCGTGTCCGACCAGTTCCATCTCGTAGAGGGCCTGGTCGACGGTCATGGGCTTGGCCGGGTGCTCCTTCTCGCGCACCACGCGGCCGGGGAGGGCGTCCTCGTCGTCGTCCCAGCGCCCGCGGGGCAGGGGGACGCCGCCGTACTCGGCGGCGAGGTCGGCGTCTACGTGACTGCCGTTGGTGGCGCCGCTGTACTCGGGGGCCTCGTGCTCGGGGGCCTGCAGGACGGTCGTGCCGCCCGCGGGGTGGGCCGAGCCGTTGGTCGCGATCGGCATCGCGGCCGAGATCGCTTGGCCGACCGAGGTGGGCGTGCGTCGCCCGTGGTGCACGCGCCTGCGGTCGTGCTGGCGGCGGAGGCGGTTCTCCAGCTTGCTGACGGCCAGGTCGAGCGCGGCGTAGAAGTCGCCTGCGCAGGCCTCCGCCCGCACGGCGGGACCCTTGCCCTTCCCGGTGATCTCGACCCGCTGGCAGTTCTTGGACTGCCTGCGGTTGGGCTCGTGGAACAGCTCGACGTCGAAGCGGATGACCTTGCGGTCGTAGCGTTCGAGCCTGCTCAGCTTTTCCTCGACGTGTGTCCGGTAGTGCTCCGGAACCTCGACGTTACGGCCCTTAACCACGATGTCCATACACGACCTCCCTCGCTGCTGCGAGTGCTGGTTGCGGTGATTCGGTGCTTGGCGCCGGGGTGATCTGGATTCCAAGTCCAGGACGGGATGTGACCTGGGGCGTTGTCGAAGCTGCGCCCCGCGTGGTCAGCGCTCCACCGGCACCAGGGTCATGGGCTCCTCGCCTCCTCCCTGCCAACCGGGAACGGTGATAGCGCAGCACGTTAGCCCGGGTTTCGGTTGAGCAACAGCCCCCGAGGCGGGCGACATCCGTTCGCGACCGAGCGTGACGTCCAGCGACGGCCGTGCGGACCCGTGCGGCCGAGCGGGGTGCCCGCCGCGCCCGCGCCGGGGAAGGGGTTCCCCCGAGCGGCGCACAGCCGAGGACCGAGCAGCGGCGAAACGTGTTCCGGCGACCGGGCTCGTGGATTGGGCCACCGGGCCCAAGACCACTCGCCTGCTCGCTGTCATACCCGGCCAACGACCCCGAACGGCCTACGGTTCCCGACCGCCCATCACTCGATCGGGGGTACCAGAGTGTGGGACCGGGCTCCCGTCACACGGTCTCGGCGAGGGCGAGCACGGCGAGTACCGGCAGGCCCGCGCCGCGCAGCGCCCGCGCGCACGCCGCGGCGGTCGAACCGGTGGTGACCACGTCGTCGAGCACCAGAACGGGTGCACCCGCCGGGGGTACTCCTGAGGGCTCGACCGACAGGTGCCGCGCCAGGTTGGCCGCCCGCGCGGCGGCGTCCAGCCCGACCGAGTCCCGCGCGGCCCCGGCCAGCCGCAGCACCGGCGCCACCTGGGCCACCACGCCCACCCCGGTGAGCGGCCCAGTCCCAGGGGGCACCCCAGCCGCCGCGGGTGCCCCGGCCTCGGTGGTCGTTCCGGCCGTGGCGAGCGTTGCGGCCATGACCTGGGCGACCCGCTCCATGTGGTGCCCACCCCGGCGCCGCACCGCCCGCCGCCGCGAGGGCGCCGGGACGAGCCACAGCGGACCGCCCGGCTGGGCGTCCCCTGGCGTGGGGTGGCCGGGGTACCCGTGGGTGACCGGCCCGGGGCACACGGCGGCCACCGCGGGCACGCGCTCAGCCAGGGCGGGGAGAGCAGCGGCCAACGCGCGCCCGAGCGGCAGCGCCAACGGCCGCCGGTTGCGCTCCTTGTAGGCGATGACCGCTCGGCGCACGGGGCCGCCGTAGGCCGTGAGGGCGAAGACCGGGAGCCCGCGGGTGGCCGTGCGCTCGACGGTCCGGAGACCGCGCAGTGTTGCCGCGCAGGTGGGACACCAAGGCGAGCCGGGCGCGCCGCACCCGGCGCAGGGATCGGGGATCAGGAGGTCGAGGAGCTTTCGCACGCGCCAAGGGTGACCGGACCGCGAGCGGCGTGCGCGAAGTTGTCCACAGGGTCATGGCGAGCAGGGGAAATCGCATGCCGCCAGGGTGACCGGTTCCCGGCGGCCGTGCG
This sequence comes from Actinokineospora diospyrosa, assembly GCF_024171925.1. Classification (GTDB taxonomy): domain Bacteria; phylum Actinomycetota; class Actinomycetes; order Mycobacteriales; family Pseudonocardiaceae; genus Actinokineospora; species Actinokineospora diospyrosa. The sequence continues at coordinate 11,377 of NZ_JAMTCO010000012.1, forward strand.
CGAAGTTGTCCACAGGCCGCCGAGAACCCCTGGTCAGCCCGGGAAGAACGGCAGCGATCCCGGTCCGAGGTTGTACTGGTGGTACTGCCAGACCTTGCCCGCCTCGCCCGTGGTCCACATGCCGGAGCCGTCGGTGACGATCGTGGCCCGGCCCGGCGCGGCGGTGACCGCGGTGACCGGCAGGGTCAAGTTGGTCTTGTTGTAGGTCGTGTACGAGTAGCCGTCGACCGACATGCTGACCACCGGCCGGATGGCGAGGTCGGTCGCGGCGATCACCGTGAGCCGGTCGAGCCAGTCGAGGCCGACGACGTCCTTGACGATGCCGGACTGCAGGGTGCGGCCGGAGCGGATCATCACCGCGTCGTTGTTGCGCACGACCGAGGCCACGCGGATCTCGCCGTTGACCACCGCGGCGACCCTGGCGCCGTCGCGGGACAGCCGGAGTTGGGTGATGGTGCCGCCGTTGCGGGTGAACTCAGAGGCGTCGACGGGGAAGTCTTCCCACTTGCCCTCGGCGGTGCGCTCGACCCGGACCACCAAGGTCCCGTCTTGCACCGTCCACACCTCGTTGGGCGTGGCCTCCGTAGAGCCCGCGAACAACCAGGTGGGCCTGGTGAGGGTGGCTGCGGCAGGCAGGCTTACCTCGGGGAGTTCACCGTCCGCCTTACCTACGCGCAGCTTCATCCCGCCAGCGACGCGCTGCACGACCGCGAGCAGGTTGCCGTCCAGGGACTGCGCAGCGCTAACGACGTCGTAGGCGCCATTCCCTGTCGGCCCCTCCAACGGCTTGCCGTCGCGCAATGACACGAGGCGACCGTTGACGACAGCCAAACCGAGCAGGTCTGCCTTTAACGCCGACAGCGCGTCGTAAGTCCCCGGCTCGTTGGTAGTCCAATCCTCGTGACCAGGAACCAACGGCAGCCCTTGAGTGCGGATCCGCAACGGGCTCGTAGTGACTTCGCGGAGGGAGCGGACCAGTTGGGCCGCTATTCGCTGTCTGTCCTCTAGAGGTTTGTCCAGCTTGCTGAAGTTGATGAGCACGCCGCCGTCGGCTTCCTGGAGGACGTTCGTGTCGAGCGCCAGCCCTTCCAGCTCGTTGCGCACCGCGCCCTTGAGCGACTCCGACGGCCCACCCAGCAACAGGTCCACGACTCGGCCATAGAGGCTCTGCCGCGGCTCGATCTGGATGTAGCGCGGGTCCGGCACCATGACCCGCTGCTCACGGTCGAAGAACTCCAGATTGACCCGCCGATAGCTCTTCGCGAAGTCCGCCTCGCGGATGAGCACCGCGTTCGGCGGCTCGGCGATGCGCCACTGCCCGTCCTGCCGCTGGATGATCACCCGGTATTCCAGGGATTGGACCTGCGGCACGAACGACCAGTCGCCGAAGAGGCTGCCTATAGAGGTCGCGGTGAGGATGACGACCTGCTCGTTGTTCGGGTCGCGGCCCTCTTGCACTGCCTGCGGGACGGTTTTGAACTCGTCCTGGATGATCGTCGGGACACCAGTGCCCTTCCAACCGGGCTTGGCGTCTTCGGTGAGGTAGGTGCGCGCGGCGTCCGGGGTACCGGCGTTCTTGACGAACTCCTGCACCAGGTTGAACGGGTCGAGACCTGGGGCGGGCTTGCCGATCTGGCGCGGTTGTTCCTCAGTGGCCTCGACGACGACCTTGGGCAGCGTCCGGTCGGGGATGTTGGCGCAACTGGTGAGCAAGAGCGCGCACAACACGGCGAGGACGAACCGGATCACGGGTAGGCCTCCTCCGGCACCGACAACGGCAGTGGGGCGGGTTGGGTCATCGGGCGCGCGTCGGCGGGCGGCAGCGGCAACGGGCTGTCCTCGTACTCCACCCCTTGCTCGACCGGCAGCGTCAACCGGAAGCAGGCGCCCTCGCCGGGCTCGCCCCACGCGTCTAGGCCGCCGCCGTGCAGGCGGGCGTCTTCGAGGCTGATCGCGAGCCCGAGGCCCGTGCCGCCGGTGTGCCGGTTGCGGGAGGGGTCGGCGCGCCAGAACCGGTTGAACACCAAGTCGGCCTCGCCGGTGCGCAGACCAACGCCGTGGTCGCGCACGGTCACCGCGACCGCGTTCCCCTCGAACACCATCGTCAGCTCCACCGGCTTGCCCTCGCCGTGGTCGATCGCGTTGGCCAGCAGGTTGCGCAGGATCCGCTCCACCCGGCGGGACTCGACCTCCGCGGTCGCGTCCTCCTCGGGCAGGTCGAGCACGATCTCCGAGCCAGCGTTGCGCGCGATCACCCGCACCGACTCCACCGCGCGCCTGGCGACCGCGCGCAGGTCGGTGTACTCGGCGACCAGCTCCTCCACGCCCGCGTCGAGGCGGGAGATCTCCAGCAGGTCACCTAGCAGCGACTCGAACCGGTCGAGCTCGTCGACCAGCAGCTCGGTGGAGCGGGCCAGGCCCGCGGGGAACTGCGCGCGCGAGGCGTGCAGCACGTCGGCGGCCATCCGGACCGTGGTCAGCGGGGTGCGCAGCTCGTGCGAGACGTCCGAGGTGAACCGGCGCTGGAGCTGGCCGAAGTCCTCGAGCTGGCGGATCTGGCGTTCGATGCTGGCGGCCATCTCGTTGTACGACTCGGCCAACCGCGCCACGTCGTCCTCGCCGGCGACGACCATCCGCTCGCCCAACTCACCGTCGGCGAACCGCTCAGCGGCTCTAGCCGCGCGCCGCACAGGTAGCACTACCTGGCGCGTGACGAGGTTGGTGATGCCAGCCAGGAGAAGCAAGAGAACCAAGCCACCAACGACGAGAGTGCTCTGCACAACGCCGATGGTTCGCTGCTCAGCAGCGAGCGGGTACAGCATGTAGAGGCGTAATGCGGCACTAGTGGTGGCCACCGGAACGCCGACGATCAGGTAGGTCGTCCGCTCGCCGTTGCGCTCAACGGTGTAGATCTGCGAAACCGTGCGGTTCGGGCTGCTCAGCACGAAGTCGCGCAAGGACTGCGGGACGTTCTCGTACGGGCCCGCGAACTTGACGTCACTAGGCGAGATGTACGGCGCGTCGTTGACCAGCACCGGTTCGAACGCGCCTGCCGGGCCTGCCGCCGACTGGTCAGGCGAAGAGCTGGTCAGCTTGTTGACGGCGCTGTTGAGCCTGTCGCGGATGGGGTCGGAGTCACGGGTACCGGCCAGTTCCCGCTCGGCGATCTGGACCGCGTTCCTGGTCTGGGCGATCGCCGCCTCTTCCTTGGTGCCCAGCAGCCGCTCGGTGATCTGGTTCTGCAGCACCATGCCGAGCACGAAGATCACCGCGGAGCCCAGCGCCAGCGTGCTCACGACCACGCGCAGCTGCAGCGAGCGCCGCCACAGGTCGCTGTACGCGCCGGAGCGGCGCCTGCCCGCGGCGAGCACACCACGGGCGGCGCCGAGGAGCCAGCGCCACAGGCTGGTCACCGGACGGGCTCGGTCACGGAGGGCCCGCCTTGTACCCCACCCCGCGCACGGTCAGCACGACCTCGGGGTGCTCGGGGTCGCGCTCCACCTTGGACCGCAGCCGCTGGACGTGCACGTTCACCAACCGGGTGTCCGCGGCGTGCCGGTAGCCCCAGACCTGCTCGAGCAGGACCTCGCGGGTGAACACCTGGCGCGGCTTGCGGGCCAGCGCCACCAGCAGGTCGAACTCCAGCGGGGTCAGCTGGATGGCCTTGCCGTCCCTGGTCACCTCGTGCCCCGGCACGTCGATGGTCAGGTCGCCGATGCCGAGGGTCTCGGCTGGCTCGGACTCGGTGCGCCGCAGCCGGGCCCGCACCCTGGCGACCAGCTCCTTGGGCTTGAACGGCTTCACCACGTAGTCGTCGGCGCCGGACTCCAGGCCGAGCACGATGTCGACGGTGTCGCTCTTGGCCGTCAGCATCACGATCGGCACGCCGGACTCGGCCCGGATCGCCTTGGCCACGTCGATGCCGTTCATGCCGGGGAGCATGAGGTCGAGCAGCACGAGATCGGGTTTCAGCTCGCGCAGCGCGGGCAGCGCCCGAGAGCCGTCAGCCACCACGGCCGTGTCGAATCCCTCGCCGCGCAGCACGATAGTGAGCATCTCGGCGAGGGCCGGGTCGTCGTCAACCACCAGCACTCGTGCCTTCATGCGCACATCGTCGCACTGCCGCGCGCGCGTTCGCGCAGCACCCGCCGTCGAGTATCGTTGAAACTTGAACTGGACCGCCGATCAGGAGGACCCCCTTGGGCATCAGAAGGCTCAACCACGCCGTCCTCTACGTCCGCGACGTCGACCGCAGCGTGGCGTTCTACGGCGAGGTCCTCGGCTTCCGCCCGGTGACCCAATTCCCCGGCGCCGCCTTCCTGCGCGCCCCGGACTCCGACAACGACCACGACCTAGGCCTCTTCCAGGTCGGCCTGGACGCCCCAGGCCAGCAGCCGGGCGGCGTAGGCCTCTACCACCTGGCCTGGTCCGTCCACACCCTCGCCGAACTAGCCGAGTTCAAACGACTACTAACCGAAGTCGGCTCCCTAGTAGGCGCCTCCGACCACGGCGTCTCGAAGTCCCTCTACGCAAAGGACCCAGACGGCGTTGAGTTCGAGGTGTCGTGGTTCGTGCCGCGAGACCGGGTGACAGAGGAGATGGAGCAGTCGGGCCCGCCCCGGCCGCTCGACATAGAGGCGGAAATCGCCGTCTGGGGCACAGAGCTAGTCGGCGCGCTTTAAGGGAGCTATCGCCCAACTGATGAACCTGACCAGGTCGGCTGGGTCATGCCACTCACTGGTCCGCGCGGGGGTTTGGCCGAGCACCTCCGGGCGCGCCCGATCGACCACCATGAGCACTTCTGGCCTGACCTGCGGGTACACCGAGGTCAGCCAGCTCGCGAAGTGCTTGGCGGACTCCCTGTCCCAGAACGGGGAACGGGTGAGGAGTACCCACTCGGCGAGCAGGGCGACGTGGAACGGCAGAGGTCCCGGGGGCAGGGAGGCGCCTTCCACGCGTTTGCCGACAGCAGCCCCTGCCAACGTGCAGTACAGGCCGGTGTAGGTCTCCGGTTCCTCCACGGGAGGGTTCCCGGGCGACACTGCGAACCCGAACCGCATCAGCCGCTCGACGGACGCGACGCCACGCAGTCGGGCGATCGCCACGTCGTCGTTGTCCACGCTCCGCGGCTCGGGCAAGACCCGGCCGTCCCGGTACTGCACGCTGTGCACCATCGCCGAGATCCCCTGGCCGTCGAACCCGGCCTCCCACAGCCGAACGGTGTTGCTCCAGCCGCCGTCCACAGCCAACTCGGCGGTGGTGAACCCGGTGGTCATGTACGCGCGGATCAGCACCAGGTTGGCCGAGTAGGCGGCGAGCTTGCGCACCTGGTCGGTGGCCTCCGGTAAGTAGGTGAGGAACCTGCTCGGCTGCCTGCGATGCCGGTAGTCCCGCAGCAGGTGGTCGACAACGCGCACCACCCGCTCGCGCTCGGCCTGCTCCACCCTGCCCAGCAGTTCGGCGATGAAGTCGATGGCCGGGCGCTGTATGGCGAGCGGCTGGTGCGATAGGAGCGCGAACAGCAACTCGTCGTCGGGTTCGTGGATCGCGCGCCTGCCATCGGAACTGTCGGCGACATCGCGCAGAATCTCGACCACCCTGTGGGCGACCAGGTACTCGCCGAACGTGGCGTGCAGGAACTCGTAGCCGCGCACGAAACCGGCCCCGGTCTTGGCTTCCGGCGCGTGGATGAAGAAGAACTTGCTCAGCAACCGCCCGCCGGACGGGACGCGGTCACCCAGGGCGGCCAGGTCCGCGGTGAGCGCGGACTCCGAGATGAACTGCTTGCCCCGGTTGAGCATCCCGATCGCGGCCACCGACAGCCGCCACAGCAGCGTGTCGATGGCGGTCTCCGGGTAGGTGTTCTCGGGGCCCTTCTCCTCGACCTCACGGCGGGCGAAGCTGGTCATCAACCTGCCGTAGAGGTCGGCCAGCGACATCTTGGCGTCCGGCAGCGGGACGTTGGGGGTGGCGCAGTAGACCGCGAGCATCATCAACAGCAGCGGCTGACCCGCGAGTTCGGCCAGGTCCAACGCGGTCGTGACCGGTAGCGGCCGCACGCCCGCGGCGGTGTTGATGTTGTTCCAGACCGACAACCAGGCGACGATCTGCCGGTTGTCGAACTCCTCGATCTTCACGACCGGCGTGCCCGGCAGCACCACCACCCGATCGGCGACCAGGGTCCGCGACGTCACCACGACCGCGACCGGGTGCCCCATGTTGGCTTCCGTGCGCTGGAACTGCTCCACGTCGCGCAGGTAGCCGGTGCGGTCGGCGTTGGTGGCCTGCAGCAGCTCGTCGAGGCCGTCGAGCAGGACGACCCGGATGGTCGTGGCGCCGTCGTCGAGGTCGGCCCAGCCGACCCGGTTGTTGGTCGCCTGGTCGAGGGCCTGCGAGACCTGGCTCAACACCGTGCTGCCCGCGTCGACGTGGCGCAACCGCACCCGGACCACGGTGAACTCGGTGGCGGGCAGCCGGGCCGCGAGGGCGGTCATCAGCAACGACTTGCCAGCGCCGGGGTGGCCGAGCAGCAGGAGCGGGCCGGTCAGCGCCTGCGGGGTGCTGAAGTGCTTAGCGAGCTTGGTCGCGAGGTCCTCGTACACGTACTGCGACCGCCACCAGTTCTCGTCACCGATGCTGCTGTACCGGTCGTGGGTGGCGAACCGGTACCGGGGCGTCTGGAAGATCTCCTCGACCGCGGGGAAGATCGGCACCGACGAGCGCCGGTCGACGATCGGCCTGCTCAGCTCGTCCTGGTTGGCCTGGTCGAGCAGGGCGCGGTGGTCGCGCAGGTGCCACCGGGGGCCGTTGGCGAGCAACCGGGTCAGGTCGGCGAGCCCGCGGTGCACCCCCGCGTGAGCGGCCATGTCCGCCCAGATCCGGAACTCCGGGACCTTGGCCGCGACCTGCAGGAAGTGCGACCGGTACCGGCGGACGAACTCGTCGCGGTCGGTGCTGACGGCGAACAGCGCGCCGAGTTCCAGCTCCAGGTGCCCGGCCCAGGCCACCAGGTCCTGCACGTTCGCCTCGAACGACACCGAGGCCGACGGGGTGGGGATCTCGCCGAGGTACAGGGCCTGCACCAGCGACTCGCCCTCGGCGACGTCGAGCTCGGCGATCCTGGCCTTGTCCGCGTCGGAGAGCGCCAACTCGGGCACGCCGTCGAAGTAGGCGGCCAGGGCGATCATGGAGTGCGCGGCGACCACGAGGTCTTGCCGGTAGAGGCCGTTCGCCCCGGTCAAGCGGTCGCTGACGGCGTTGAGCGCGCCCCGCACCATGGTCATGGCCTCGGTCTTCTGGTCGACCATCCCCCAGATCGCGGCGAACGCCCCACCGACCAGGCCCATCGGGCCCGACCCGAGGACGACCCCGCCGAGCAGGGCGTTCAGCCGGTCCAACCAGGGCCGGTCGTGGTAACCGAGGATCTTGAGAGCGCCCCGCAGCGTGATGGGTGGGTCTCGACGCACGTGACTGACGGTAGCGAGGATCAGGTCAGGAGGGATCCGGCTAGCGAGAAAACGTCCAGGGGGGTGCTGCCGTCGACGGTGTGCCAGGGGGAGAGCCAGCTGGATGCGGCCAGTTGGTCGTAGACCTCGCCGACGCGGGTTTGGAGGGGGGTGTCGGATTCCCAGGTGTCCCGGGCGCGGGCGTCGACGGTTTCGCGGTGGGTGGCTCGGGAGGCCGCTAGTTCTGCCGAAACGCGTAGCAGGAGTTGGGCGTGGGGTACTGGGAGGCCGAAGCGGTCGATCTCGAGGGTCTTGACCCAAGAGACGAAGTCGCCGGTGGCTGGCTCATGTAGGCGGGCGGCACCGTAAGCAGCGTTGGACGCGACATAGCGGTCTAGCAGCAAGATGTCGAAGGAAGCCAGGTCGGACGAGAGGTCCTCTAGGGCTCCCTGGCGGTCCAGTGCGTACAACACAGCCATGCCGTAGACAGACTCACCGAGCCCGCCGAGGCGACCGTGCAGGCCCTCTTGCACCAAGTCCGCCGTCACGGACACCCCATACCGGGGGAACGCGCGGGTCCCCACCGAGGCGCCGTGCTCGGCTAGAGCGGCGGTGAGCTTGTCGGCCAACGTGCGCTTGCCGGCGCCGTCCAGGCCCTCGATGACGATCAGGCGTCCCACGCGAGGAACCTAGCGCGGGAATCGACAGCCGTGGACGGCGCCTCCCGGCTCCCCTCCGGGTCGGCGCCGTCCACGGTGCCATCCACCCCCCGGGGCGGCTCCTTGGGTTCTGGCATGCCCCCTGCGCAGGCCAGAACTACACAAGATCGCTCGACCGGGTCGGCTTGTTACACCTTTCGGTGAGAAAAGACGCGGCCCCGGCACGCAGGTTGCGTGCCGGGGCCAGGAAGAACCAGTTACCGCCTGGTGGAGACCTCAGTACCGGTAGTGCTCGGACTTGAACGGCCCCTCGACGTCGACGTCGATGTACTCCGCCTGCTCCTTGGTGAGCTTGGTGAGCGTGCCGCCGAGCGCCTCCAGGTGGATGCGGGCGACCTTCTCGTCCAGCTTCTTGGCCAGCCGGTAGACCTCGCGGTCGTACTCCTCGTGCTTGGTGAACAGCTCCACCTGGGCGATGACCTGGTTGGAGAAGCTGTTCGACATCACGAAGCTCGGGTGGCCGGTGGCGTTGCCCAGGTTGAGCAGGCGGCCCTCGGACAGCACGATGATCGAGTGCCCGTCCGGGAACACCCACTCGTCGACCTGCGGCTTGATGTTGATCCGCCGGATGCCGGGGTAGCGGGTCAGGCCCGCGATGTCGAGCTCGTTGTCGAAGTGGCCGACGTTGCCCAGGATGGTCTGGTGCTTCATCTTGGCCATGTGCTCGACGGTCACCACGTCCTTGTTGCCGGTCGTGGTGATGATGATGTCGGCCTCGCCGACGGCCTGGTCCAGCGTGCGGACCTCGTAGCCGTCCATGGCCGCCTGCAGCGCGCAGATCGGGTCGATCTCGGTGACGACCACCCGGGCGCCCTGCCCGCGCAGGCTCTCCGCCGAGCCCTTGCCGACGTCGCCGTACCCGCAGATGACCGCGACCTTGCCCGCGATCAGCACGTCGGTGCCGCGGTTGATGCCGTCGACCAGCGAGTGCCGGATGCCGTAGCGGTTGTCGAACTTGCTCTTGGTGACCGAGTCGTTGACGTTGATCGCGGGGAACAGCAGGTCACCGGCGGCGGCCAGCTGGTAGAGCCGCAGCACGCCGGTGGTGGTCTCCTCGGTGACGCCGCGGATGCCGGAGGCGACCCGGGTCCACTTGCCCGAGTCGGCGGCCAGCGAGTTGCGCAGGGTCTCCAGGATGAGCCCCCACTCCTCCGGGTCGTCGTCCTCGGTGGCGGGCACGACGCCCGCCTTCTCGTACTGAACCCCCTTGTGCACCAGCAACGTGGCGTCGCCGCCGTCGTCGAGGATCATGTTCGGGCCCTGGCCGTCCGGCCAGTCCAACATCTTCTCGGTCGCCCACCAGTACTCCGGCAGGGTCTCCCCCTTCCACGCGTACACCGGGACGCCCTTGGGCTCCTCCGGCGTGCCGTGCGGTCCGACGACGACGGCCGCGGCCGCGTGGTCCTGGGTGGAGAAGATGTTGCAGGAGCACCAGCGGACCTCGGCGCCGAGCGCGACGAGTGTCTCGATCAGCACGGCGGTCTGCACGGTCATGTGCAGAGAACCGGAGATCCTGGCTCCCTTGAGCGGGTAAACCTCGGCGTATTCGCGGCGCAGCGCCATCAGGCCGGGCATCTCGTGCTCGGCGAGACGGATCTCCTTGCGCCCGAACTCGGCAAGCGACAGGTCCGCAACGGCGAAATCGATGCCACCTCGGGTCTGCGCGTAGCTCGCCCCGGTCGCGCTCCGCGTGTCTTCTGCGGTCATCGAGAACATCCTCCAGACTTCTGGTTCCTGTCGAACACTACCGTTGGAGCAGGGGGCACGGGGCGACCAAAAGGAGTGATCCGTGCCGGAGAGTGACCGGGGAGGGACGTGCTGCTAACCGGCTCGGAGACCCGCGTGGTCGAGTTGCGGGTGCACGGCATCATGGGCACGTCCGCGGAGAACCTGGTCACCTCGGTGGCCGCGGTCGACGTGGCGGGCGACGGGGTCGGCCGCATCGTGCGCCCGGCCGACCGGCTGCTGCGCCCGGCGCCCGGCCCGGTGCTGCGCGCCGAGGGCCGCTCGGTGCCCAGGGTGGTCGAGGGCTACGTCTGGGGCGCGATGACCTCGGGCGGCATGGCCAAGGCGACCTGGGCGCTGCTGTTCCCGTTCTCGCTGGCGAACATGGCGCATTGGATGCTGCCGCCGATCCCGAGCGGGCACCGCACCGCCCGGCTGCTGGGCGCGCTGAACCGGTCGCTGCTCCGGCTGGCCGCACTGCTGCTGACCGCGCTGTTGGTGTCGCAGGCCGCGGTGGTGAGCCTCGACCTGGTCGCCGCGCAGTGCCTGGCGCCCGGCACCGGCTGCCTGGACTGGGTGCCGGATTGGCTGCGGTCGACGACCTCGCTGCGCCAGCTGGTCGGCCTGGCCCCGGTGCTGCTGGGCATCCTGGTGCTGCACCGGGTGTCGACGGTGGCCTGGGAGACCCCGGCCGCGCCGAACCCGCCGGACGCCCAACCGAACCTGCGGGTCGAACTGCCCGGCCGCAACCTGGTCTCCGACCCGGACACCCCCGCGCTGCGCGCCCTGCACCTGACCGCGGCGCTGGCGCTGGTCGCGCTGCTCCCGGTGGGTGGCCCGTTCTCGCCGCCCCCGCCGGGCCTGGCCTTCGGCGTGTGGGCGGCCGCGCTCGTGGTCGTCGGCATCTGCGTCGTGTGCGTGCTGGCCCTGGACGACCCGCGCGGCGCCGAGCCGTCGCGGGCCGGGCGGCACCTGCGGACCGCCCTCGGCCGGCTCCCGCGCGCGGTGCTGCTGCTGGTGGGCGCCGCGCTGGCGGTGGCGGCCGGGGTGATCACCGACCCGCTGCCTGCGCGCATGGTCGGGACCGGGCCGACGGTGGAGGCGACCGCGGCGGGCCTGATCGCGGTGATCGTGTTGCTGGGGCTGTTCCTGGTACCCGCGGCCCTGATCGCCCGGCGGGGCTGGGCGCACCAGGCGCGGGAACTGCGGCCGTGGGCGGGTGGCTGGATGGCCGCGCCGGTCCTGGCGATCAGCGCCCTCCTCGGCGGCGGGTTCGGCGCGGGCCTGGCGATCTCACTGCGCAAACTGGTCGGCTCGGAGTGGATCGACCTACCGCGCGGCTACGAGCAGGTGACCCTGCTGTGGGGCGCGGCGGCGGCGATCGGGCTCGCGGTGGCCATCCCGATCAGCGCGGTCGCCGCGGTGCGGATGCTGCTGACCCCCGCGAGGTACGCCGAAATCGGCCTCTTGCACGAAGGACGCCCAGCGGACGCCACTGCTGCGACCCGTGCTTGGCGGCTCGCGGGGTGGCAGCGGCGAAACGCCCACCGGATGATCCTGGCGTTGGCGGGCGTTCTTGCCGCGGGCACGGGGATCTCGGTGACGATGAGGATCGCCGACTTGCACCCGCCACTGTGGATGGACCCGTTCCCCGCTCTCGGGATCCTGACACTGGGTGCCTTGGTGGTCGGCCTGATGCGCGCCATCTACACGGCAGTGCAAGAGCCTGAAGCCGGACGCCGGTTGGGCGTGATCGCGGACCTGGCTTCGTTCTGGCCGCGTGAGGCACATCCGACGGTGCCGCCTTGTTACGCGCTCAAGGTCGCGCCGGAGTTGGCGGCAAGGGTGATGGAACACCTGAAGGACCCGTCGACCCGGGTAGTGCTAACTGGTCACAGTCAGGGCAGCCTGATCGTCGCAGTCACGGCGGCCCGGCTTATGGAGGTCCTGAACGAACCCGAACGTCAGCGCCTCGGCGTAGTGACAGTGGGATCGCAACTGCAGTGGGCCTACCCGCGTGCTTTCCCCGCCGCCGTACCGCACGCATCCCTAGGCGAGCTAGCCCAACGCTTGGGCACCCGTTGGCGCTCTCTATGCCGAGGCACCGATCCTCTCGGCGGCGCAGTCACCACGTGGAACCGTCAGGTGTGCGACAACCAGTTACTAGGCACCGGCTTCCGTCCCGACGGAACCGTGGGTCCCTTGCCAGCAGCCACAGTTTCCCCTACCGGCGCCCTAGTCCTCGGGGGCGACCATTGGCTCCCAGACCCGATGCGCGGCCCCTTCCAGGGCAGGCGCTGGGTCGCGGGCACCCTCGGCCACGGTAACTACACAGCCGACCCGGAGTGGGACCGCGCCATCGCCTTGGCGGCCGGGTTGGACCCGGAAGAACCCCAGTCGGCCCTCCGCTGGCCCTCCCGCTCCCTTTGACCCGCCCAGTCAGCCCGAGAGGTTGGGGTGTGGCTGGATGACCACGGTGATCGGCCCGGTACCCCCGAAGTAGGCGGTCTGCCAGTGGCCGTGGAAGGACAGTGCAGCGTCGCCCACGGTGTACCCCTTGGCCGCGGGCGATCCCTTCACGGGCTCGTCAGCCTCCGTTGCGAAGACCTCGAGAGTGATGCAGTCCTGGCCATCGCGCGCCACCACCGCCGCCGCGTGGTACGGGGACATCACCCGGTCTCCTTGGTCCTCGGTGATGATCACAAACGCCTCTCCCGGCTGCGGGTTCGCATTGTGGTTGCGGGGCCGGGCGGACTTGCGGCGGGGACGGTGGAGCGCTGCAGGGGTACGCGGTCGGCGGCGAAGAGTTCGGCGACCGCGGCGTTGCCGATCCTGCGCTGCAGGGTGGCGATGTCGAGCGCGGTCACGTCCGGGCGCTCGGTCGGCTTAGCGGCTGGGCGCGCTTTGGCCGCGGCGGTGTCCGGGCCGGTGACGTCCTCGGTCGCGTGGCGTGGCACGGGTGGTTCCTCCTGTTCAGCGTGGGTGCGCACCGCCGAGGGTCCTGGCGCGGGCAGCCGGGCGCAGGGGCCGGGCGGGCAGAACCGGGGCGGTTGTCCTGCGCCCCGAACGAGAACGGTTGCCCGGGCGGGACACCGGCCCGGACCCGGCGACCAACTGCCATCGTCCGGCGGAAATGCACCGTCAGGATTACCCTTTCGTGACCGATTCACTCGCAAGGAGAGGGGGCCGCGGTGCCTGGTAACGGGCTGTGGCGGACAAAATCCGTCGAGCAGTCGATCGCCGATACCGATGAGCCGGACACCAAGCTGCGCCGGAACCTGTCGACCTGGGACCTGATCGTCTTCGGGGTCGCCGTGGTCATCGGGGCCGGGATCTTCACCCTGACCGCGCGGACCGCCGGTGACCTGGCCGGGCCCTCGGTGTCGATCGCCTTCGTGATCGCGGCGGTGGCGTGTGCGCTGGCCGCCTTGTGCTACGCCGAGTTCGCCTCGACCGTGCCGGTCGCGGGTAGTGCGTACACCTTCTCTTACGCCACCTTCGGCGAGTTCGTTGCTTGGATCATCGGGTGGGACCTGATCCTGGAGTTGGCCGTTGGTGCTGCCGCGGTTGCCAAGGGGTGGTCGGTCTACCTCAACACGGTTCTGGGCTACGTATTCGGCTTCGACCCGTCCCAGAGCACGGCGACGCTAGTGAAGCTCGGCGGGCTCACCATGGACTGGGGCGCATTGGTCCTGGTGGTCTTCCTGGCTCTGCTGCTCGCGATCGGGACCAAGCTGTCGTCACGAGTTAGCGCTGTCATCACCGGGATCAAGGTGGCGATCGTGCTGTTCGTCATCGTGTTCGGCCTCTTCTATGTGAAGGCCGCCAACTACACGCCGTTCATCCCGGAATCGCAGCCGCCGCCTAGCGGTAAGAGCGGCATCGAGCAGTCGCTGTTCTCGGTCATCGCGGGCGGCGAAGGCAGCTCGTTCGGCGCGTTTGGTCTCCTGGCAGGCGCCTCACTGGTGTTCTTCGCGTTCATCGGCTTCGACATCGTCGCCACGACCGCAGAGGAGACCAAGAACCCGCAGCGGTCCGTGCCGCGCGGCATCTTCGGGTCGCTGTCGATCGTGACCCTGCTTTATGTGGCCGTCTCGCTCGTACTGGTCGGCATGGTGTCGTACCAGCAGTTGGCGACGACGACCAAGCCCGATGGCAGCGCGGACAAGAAGACCCTCGCCACCGCGTTCTCCATCAACGGCGTCGACTGGGCCGCCCAGCTCATCTCCATCGGCGCCCTGGCGGGCCTGACCACCGTGGTCATGGTGCTCATGCTCGGCCAGATCCGGATCATCTTCGCGATGTCGCGCGACCACCTGCTGCCGCGCCAACTCGCGCACACCGGCGGCAAGCAGACCCCGGTCCGCGCCACCGTCGCGGTGGCCGTGCTGGTCGCGATCGCGGCGACCTTCTTCGAGGCGGACAAACTCGAGGAAATGGTCAACGTCGGCACCCTGTTCGCGTTCATCCTGGTCTCCGCCGGGGTGATCGTGCTGCGCAAGACCCGGCCGGACCTCAAGCGGTCGTTCCGGGTGCCGTGGGTGCCGCTCGTGCCGATCCTGGCGATCATCGCCTGCGTGTGGCTGATGCTGAACCTGACCGTGCTGACCTGGCTGCGGTTCCTCGCCTGGATGGTGCTCGGCGTGGTCGTCTACTTCGCCTACAGCCGCCGCAAGTCGCTGGTCGGGCGCAGGCTGGCAGACGAGCGGCGGGCGGCCGACGAACCGTAGGATGCCCCCTCGTGCCCGCTTCGCCGCCACCGCCCGCCGCCGGAGTGCTGTGCCTCGACGTCGGATCGACCTGGACCAAGGGCGCCTTGATCGCCCCCGACGGCGAACTGCTGGGCACCGCCCAGCACGCGACGACGCCACCTGAGGTCCTCACCGGGATCGCGGCCGTGACCTCGGCGCTGGGTGCACCGCCCGGCGCCGAGGTCCTCGCGTGCTCCTCCGCGGGCGGTGGCCTGCGGCTCGCGGTCGTCGGCCAAGAACGGCTGGTCAGCGCCGAGGCGGGCTACCGGGTCGCGCTCTCCGCGGGCGCAAAGGTCGTGCACGTCAGCGCGGGCGCGGTCGAGAGCCTGCGGCCCCTGCGCGCGGACCGCCCCGACGTGGTGCTGCTGGTCGGCGGCACGGACGGCGGCGACGAGAGCGTGCTGCTGCACAACGCGCGCAGGCTGGCGGAGAACCGCATCAGCGTCCCGATCGTCCTCGCGGGCAACGCCCACGCCCGCGCCAAGGCGCTGGGACTGCTCAGCGACCGCACCGTGGTCGCCACCGACAACGTCCTGCCCGACGTCGGCGAGCTGAACCCCGGCCCGGCCAGGCAGGCCATCCGCGCGGCCTTCCTCCAGCACGTGATCGGCGGCAAGGGCCTCTCCCGCGGCAAGCGCTTCCGCTCCCTGGTCCGCACCGTCACCCCCGACGCCGTGCTGGTCGGCGTCTCCCGGCTGGCGCACCTGCTGGCCACCGACGACGACCCGGGCGCGGTCCTGGTCGTCGACGTCGGCGGCGCGACGACCGACGTCTACTCCGCGGTGTCCACAGTGGAGGAGACGGGCGCCACCGTCGCGCTGCCCGCCGACCGCAGGACCGTCGAGGGCGACATCGGCATGCGCTGGTCGGCCCCCGGGATCGTCACCGAGTCGCGCGCCGAGCACCTGCTCCCCGACGACGCGCTGCTGCCCGCCGCCAAACGCCGCGCCACCGACGTCGACTTCATCCCGTCCACCCCGGACGAGTCTGAAGTGGACACACAACTGGCCGCGCTCGCCGCCACCATCGCCGTCCGGCGACACCTGCGCCTGGTAGACAACCGCCTCGGCCCACGCGGCGCAGGCCTCCTAGTCCTATCCGGCGGCGTCTTCCGCCACGCGACCCCGGCATCACTAGCCCAGGTCGAAGAGTCTCTACGCGCCGATCCGGTACTACGCCCAATCCTGCGCACCGCACGAATCACCGTCGACCGCGACTACGTCCTCGCACCGGCAGGCCTACTCACCGAAGCCGGACACCCCGAGGCGGCCAACCGACTACTCGGCGGGCTGAGTCAGGCTTGGACCACGTCGCGATAGGTATTCCGCCCCACCCGCCCCACGCCCCTCTTCACACGCACGCACGTCGGGGGCGCAGCCCCCACCCTGTCCCGGGGGGCGGCCCCGATGCCATTCTATCGGTTCTGGCCCCTGGAGGAAGGGGTCGCGAAAACCCGTGGATAGGTCAAGGGGTTGTGGATAACTCCGAAGGAGTTGTGGACGGGCAAAGGGGTTGGACAACTAGCGAACGACCACCCGGCGCCAGGGCAGACCGGGTCGGGCTTTGACCGAGGCGCGGTAGAGATCGGGCTCCAGGTACGCCAGCCGGGCCAGCCGAACACCCACCGCCCACTTCGCATGCCCAGCCCGCTTTGTCTCGGGCGCGACCCGATGCCACTCAGTCGGGTCTAGCCCCGCAGACGAAAGGGGAGCGGACAACTCGCGAATGGACACCTGACGCCCGAGCAGAACGAACCGGGTCAGGCATTGACCGAGGTGCGATGGAGATCCAGCTCCCGGGCTAGGCCAGCCGAACACCCACCACCTGCACCGCACCCCGCGCATCCCGCGCACGTCGAGGACGCTGGCCCACCCTGTCCCCGGGCGCGACCCCGATTCGGCCGGATCGACCTCCGGGTCGCGAAAGCCCGCGCACAGGCCAAGGGGTAAGGGCTATGGACCACGGAGAGCGGCCACACGACGCCCGAGCAGAGCAGATCGGGTCAGGCCCGGGCTGAGATGCGGTAGGGATCAGGCTCCAGGTAGACCAACCGAGCCAACCGAGCACCGCACCGCGCATCGCCCGCTTCGCACGCGCGCACGTCGGGGGCGCAGCCCCCACCCTGTCCCGGGGGGCGGCCCCGATGCCATTCTACCGGCTCTGGCCCCCGAAAGAAGGGGCCACAAAAACCCGTGGACAAGTCAAAGGGTTGTGGACAACTCGAGAAAGGCCACCCGACACCGGAGCAGAACGGGCGCCCGGGTAGGGCGGGGTCAGGCCGTCACCGAGGCAGCAGATCGGGTCAGGCTTTGACTGAGGTGCGGTAGAGGTCGGGCTCCAGGTAGATCAATCGGGCCGCGGGCACTGCTGCGCGGATTCGGGCTTCCGCGTCGTCGATCGCCTGGGCGACGTCTTCCATCAGGAGGCCGGGGCGCAGGGCGATCTTGGCGGCGACGAGGAGTTCGTCCGGGCCCAGGTACTGGGTGCGCAGGTGGATGATCCGCTCGACCTTGCCGGTGGCCAGCTCGTCCTCGATGCGGGCCAGCTCCGCCGCCGTGGCGCCCTCGCCGATCAGCAGCGACTTCATCTCCACGATCAGGATGATCGCGATGATGCCGAGCAGCACGCCGATGCACAGGGTGCCGATGCCGTCCCATACCGGCTCGCCGGTCACCAGGGTCATCCCGACGCCGAGCAGGGCCAGCACCAGGCCGAGCAGGGCGCCCGCGTCCTCCAGCAGCACGACCGGCAGTTCCGGGGTGCGCGACTGGCGGATGAAGCCCCACCAGGTCGCGTCGCCCTTGATCTTCTTGGACTCGACGATGGCGGTGTAGAACGAGTAGGACTCCAGGCCGATGGCCAGCACCAGGATGATCACCGCCACCCACGGCGAGGTCAGCGCCTCGGGGTGGCTGATCTTGTGGATGCCCTCGTAGAGCGCGAAGACCGAGCCGAGGGAGAACAGCATCAGCGCGACGATGAACGAGTAGAAGTACCGGTCGCGGCCGAAGCCGAACGGGTGCTCCTTGGTGGCCCGCCGCTGCGAGGTCTTCTGCCCGAGCAGCAGCAGGCCCTGGTTGGAGGTGTCGGCGACCGAGTGCACCGACTCGGCCAGCATCGAGGACGACCCGGTGACCAGGAAGCCGACGAACTTGGCCACGGCGATCCCCGCGTTCGCGCCCAACGCGGCGAGGATGGCCTTGGTGCTGCCTCCTGCGGACACAGTCGCTCCCTGGTGCTAGTCCGTTATGTCGGGTCGATCGGGTGGCAGCCTAGAGCGTGTCGTGCTCCGCCGCCTCGGCGCCCACGGTTGCCAGGAAGACCCGGGTGTGGCCCGTGCCGACCGGGGTCAGCGCCAGGTCCGGGTCCGACGCCGGGACCCACGCGGACTCGCCGCGGCCCAGCCGACGGCCGCCGACCTCGACCGCGCCGTCGGTGCAGACCATGATCCGCGGCCGCGCGGCGCGCACCGGCACCCGGTCGCGCTCGCCCTCGGCCCACTCCACCCTGGACAGCTCGAACTCGGGGGCGTCGGTGCGGTAGGTCAGCAGCCGCCCGACCCGCTCGCCGGTGGACACCGGCATGTCACCGCAGCCGAAGTCGAGCACCCTCAGCAGCTCCGGCACGTCGACGTGCTTGGGGGTCAGCCCGCCGCGCAGGATGTTGTCGGAGTTGGCCAGGATCTCCACGCCGGTGCCGTGCAGGTAGGCGTGCAGGTTCCCGGCGGGCAGGTAGATCGCCTCACCCGGGCTCAGCACCAACCGGTTGAGCAGCAGCGCGGCCAGCACGCCCGCGTCACCGGGGTAGCTCTCCCCCAGCTCCAGCACGGTGCGGCACTCCAGGGAGAACTCGCCGTGCGCCTTGATGTGCGCGACGCAGGCGTCGATCAGGTCCGGCATCAGCCGCTCGAGCGCGGGCTGCGGCAGCGTGATCCAGGTGGTGAACAGCGCGCGCAGCCCGTCGGAGTTGGGCTGGCCGACCAGCAGGTCAATGTGCGCGGACAGGCCGGGCGTGCGCAGCTGCTCCAGCAGCGCGATCGTGCGGACCGGGTCGCGGAACCCGGCGAGCGCGTGGAACTCGGTGAGCGCGCACAGCAGTTCCGGTTTGGCGGTCGGATCCGGGTAGTTCCGGTTCGCCGCGTCCCGCGCTATGCCCGCCTTCTCCTCGGCGGCGTAACCCTCGGCCGCTTGCGCTGCCGACGGGTGCGCTTGCATGCTCAGCGGCTCCTCGACAGCGAGGATCTTGAGCAGGAACGGCAGCCGGTTGCCCCACCGCGACGCGGTAGCGTCACCGAGCTGCCCGAGCGGATCGGCGTCGATCCTCTCTAGCAGGGACCGCACGGCACCGTCGTCGTCGATGAACCGGGACGGGTCACCCGGGTGGGCACCCATCCATAGCTCTGCCTCGGGGTGCGGCGCGGGGACCGGGTTGCCGAGCATCTCGGCGATGGTCGTGCGCGAACCCCACGCATACGGGCGCACCGCATTGCGCAGCAGCTCCACCTGATTACTCACTCCTTCATGCCACCCGGGACGCCGCTACCCGCGGCAGCCGGGGCCCCGAACCCGCCATGACCGCGTTCCGTGGCTCACGCGGTCGCGGGAGCGTACCTACCGGAACCACCGGTGGTACCCGCGGCGAGGCCCAGGTAGAGCGCGGCGAGCTCGAACCGCAGCGCCAGCACGGCGGCGCGGGTCGGCTCGTCGGCGGAGATCTCCTCGGCCGGGTCGATGACGTCGGCGGCGGGCAGGGTCTCGTGCGCCTGCCTGCGCACCGGGTCGCCCGGCCGCGCGCGCACGGCGAGCAGCACGACGCGCGGCGGCAGCGCGGCCGGACCGTCGAAGTTGTCCGGGTCGGCGAAGATGTCGCGCTCGGAGGTGGCGCGCACGGCCGAGCGGAACAGCGCGCTGCGGCTGTTGGCCTGCGGGAAACCGACCACGTCGCAGACCAGGTCGGTGTGCGTGCCGAGCACCTGCACGGCGTGGCGGCCGACCGCGGTCGCCACGTGGTCCAGGCCCCACAGCAGCGGGGCGTGCTCGGCCAGGCGCAGGGCCAGGGTCTTGGCCGGGTTCACGAACGACTCGTGCTGCGGGTGGTCGCGCTCGGCCTCGCGGTCCAGCTCGTCGGCGAGCGCATTGGCGTCGAAGCGCAGCAGGTCGAGGGTCTTGAGGGCGAGCAGGCCGGAGGTGAACGCGGTCGGGAAGCCGAACCCGGGTCGGATGGGCAGCCGCGGCGTGATCAGCACCCCGTTGCCCGCCGCCGCGGCGGCGACCGGGCCCTCCGCCGGGCCGGTGAGCACGACACCGGCGCCGCGGCGGCCCGCGCGGTCGACGTCCTCGGCGAGCTGCACGTCGCCCGGGTCGTCGGTGTGCGCGATGACCACGTCGAGCGCGCCGACCCACGGCGGGACGACGTCGGTGATCACCAGCGGCACCGGGCACGCGGGCAGCAGCAGCTCGGCCAGCAGCCGCGACACCGCGGGCCCCAGGCCGGGGCGGGTCATCAGCACGACCGCGCGCGGGCGCAGGCCGCCGAGCCGGTCGATGCCCGCCTCGAGCGAGGCCTCGGCGGTGGCCCGCACCTGGGCACCGGCCATGGCCCCGGCGCGCAGCAAGCCCTCCGGGTCGGCCTCACCCAGCCGGGGGAGGTCGTCGAGGAGGCTGTCGTCGGGGACGGCGGTCACTGGGCCGCCGCGGTCGGGCGGTCGGCGGAGGGGTCCTCCGCCTCGTCCAGCAGCAGCACCGGGATCCCGTCGGTGACCGGGTAGCGCCTGCCGCACTCGGTGCAGGTCAGCACGTCGGCCCCGGGATCATCCGGGGTGCCGACCCGCAGCGGGGCGTGGTCGTCGGACGGGCAGGCGAGGATGTCCAACAGCTGCTGGTCCAGTGTGACTGCCATGGTGGTCCTCCTCGTTGCCAGTGTCCCAGTCCGGTGCCGGTTCCCGCAGCTCAAGCGCGCACGATCGCCAGCACCTCGTCGCGGATCGCGGCGACGGCGGTGTCGTCGGCCGCCTCCACGTTGAGCCGCAGCAGCGGCTCGGTGTTGGAGGCGCGCAGGTTGAACCAGCCGCCGCCGGGCAGCCGCACGGTCAGCCCGTCGAGCTCGTCGAGCTCCACCCCGGTGCGCCCGCCGAACTCGGCGCGGATCGCCGCCAGCCGACCGGCCTGGTCGGTCACCGTGGAGTTGATCTCGCCGGAGGCCGCGTAGCGGTTGAACTCCCTGGTCAGCGCGGACAGCGTGCCCGGCTGCTCGCCCAGCGCCGCGAGCACGTGCAGCGCGGCGAGCATGCCGGTGTCGGCCTTCCAGAAGTCGCGGAAGTAGTAGTGCGCGGAGTGCTCGCCGCCGAAGATCGCGCCGGTGCGGGCCATCTCCTGCTTGATGAACGAGTGCCCGACCCTGGTGCGCACCGGCTTGCCGCCGTGCTCGGCGACGATCTCGGGCACCGCGTCGGAGGTGATCAGGTTGTGGATCACCGTGCCGCCCGGGTCCTTGGCCAGCTCGCGCACCGCGACCAGGGCGGTGATGGCGCTGGGCGAGACCGGGTCGCCGTTCTCGTCCACCACGAAGCAGCGGTCGGCGTCGCCGTCGAAGGCCAGGCCCGCGTCCGCGCCGACCTCGCGCACCTTCGCCTGCAGGTCCACGATGTTCTTCGGGTCCAGCGGGTTGGCCTCGTGGTTGGGGAAGCTGCCGTCGAGCTCGAAGTACATCGGCACGACGTCGATGGGCAGGTCGGCGAACACGCTCGGGACGGTGTGCCCGCCCATGCCGTTGCCCGCGTCCACGACGACCTTGAGCGGCCGGATGTCGGTGAGGTCGACCAGCTTGCGCAGGTAGGCGGCGTACTCGGCCAGCAGGTCCTTGTGCTCGACCGAGCCCTTGGTCTCGGCGACCGGGTGCTGGGCGCCCGCCTCGACATCGGCCTGGATCTCGGTGAGCCCGGAGTCCTGGCCGACGGGGGCGGCACCGGCGCGGCAGAGCTTGATGCCGTTGTACTTGGCCGGGTTGTGGCTGGCGGTGAACATCGCACCGGGCAGCTGCAGGCTGCCGGAGGCGAAGTAGAGCATGTCGGTGCTGGCCAGGCCGATGTTGACCACGTCGACCCCGGTCGAGGCGACCCCGTCGCCGAACGCCTCGGCCAGGCCGGGCGAGGAGTCGCGCATGTCGTACCCGATCACCACGGCGGGTCCGCCGACCAGCCGGGCGAACGCGGCGCCGATGGCGCGCACCAGGTCGGTGTCGATCTGCTCGCCCACCACGCCGCGGATGTCGTACGCCTTGAAGACACCGGACAGGTCGCGCACGGGGTACTCCCAGGGGTCGCGCAGGAGACCTCGGCAGCCGCCCGCTACTACTGGCCAGGAGCCTACCGGCGGCGGCGGAAGGGCGACGGTCAGCGTCTCCGGGACGGGGATCTTCACCGGGTTGTGCACGACACCGGGGCCGAACCGCCAAGCCGGGAACGATGCCGGGTGGGGAAGAGGGGGCGGGTGGCGGGAGGGAATGTCGGTGGGTGGTGGGAGGGAGTGTCTCAGTCGTTGATGGGGTCTGGGAGTACCCGGAGGTGACCCCGCCTGCCCGCGGCACCGGCGCCCGGGTCGACCTGCTCCACCGGGCGGTCCACCCGACCCGCCTCGCGCACGGCCTCGGCCAGCGCGGTGAGGTCGTCGACCGAGGGTTCCGGGAGGGCGAACGCGCCGTCGTGGCGGACGACCTCCCAGCCGCGCGGGACGGTGAGGCGCAGCGCGTGCTCCTCGCACAGGTCGTAGCTGTGCGGTTCGGAGTAGGTCGCCAGCGGCCCGACGACGGCCGTGGACTCGGCGTAGGCGTAGGTCAGCGTGGCTACGGCCGGGTCGAGACACCCGGTCCGCGAACACCGCCGCACGCTCCGCACGATCGGTGACCATAGCGCCTTTGCGGGCCCGCGGGCTCCAAGTGCCGCACGACACGCCCCCGACACGCCCAACCGGCCCAGCACGGGACCCGCGTACCCTGCTCAGGGTGGTGACGGCTCGCAGTTCCCGGCGGCGCGGACGACGCAATCGCGATAGGCACGGCCGCGGGTTGCGCGGGCCGCTGTACCCCTCGACGCTACCCGCGGCGAGTACCCGCGCGGAGAAGTTCGACGCATTGGTGCTCGACGCGCTCGAGCCCATCGAGGCGCGCTGGCGCACCGAGCTGACCAAGCTCGACGTGGCGGTCGACGATGTGCCCGAGGTCACCCCGGACACCCCGGACGGGGTGCTCGCCGACAGCGGGGTCCCGCTGGCCCGGCTGGTGCGGGCCGGGGTCGACCGGCGCGGCCAGCCGACCAGGGCGCGGATCGTGCTGTACCGGCGGCCGCTGGAGGCGCGCGCCAAGGACAGCGCGGACCTCGCCGACCTGGTGCACGACGTGCTGGTGGAGCAGGTCGCCGCCTACCTCGGCCTGGACCCGGGGGTGATCGACGGCGAGTCCTGACCCTTCCGGGACGGGATCGCCGTCAGCAGGGCGAACAGCACGACGGCGGCTTGGATGAGCAGCAGCAGCCCGCGCAGCGTTGTGGGCTGCTCTATGCGTACTTCGGCCGCCCGCGTCGGCACGGTCACCGCGACCGAGCTCCCCCATGCCCGCACGACCGCGACAGGCCTACCGTCGACAGTGGCCTGCCACCCGGGTTCCTCCTCCGCGGTGATGACCAGCAATCGACCCTCAGCCCCATCAGAGACCCTTACCGCTACCTGAGGCGGGGCAGCGGCAACAGGCACCGCGCCATCGCTGGTCGGTGTCCCGCCTGTCAGCGCGAGATGTGCCTCATCGGGTGAGAGCAGGTAGGCCGAACCGGAGCGCGGTAGCAACCGGAACACGGCGGAACCGGTCGAAGTCGGTGGGGCATCGGCGATCAGGGTTCCCGCGCGGTCGCGGAAAGCGTCGGCCTCGGCCCTGGGGATCACGACGAACAGGACTCCCGAGGCCGCCGCTCGCAGGACCGCGGTTCGGACCCGGTCGGCGTCGCCGGAGCGCAGTTCCCGGTCGAGTCCCGCGAGTCGTGGTCCGGCGGACGGGGTCGGCGCGAGGTCGTCGTCGCCGAACAGGGGCGAGCGGCCCGTGGTCTGGCGGGGTGCGCGGTCGGACAGGACGAGCACGGACCGGTTGGTGTTGGCGAGTTCGGCGGTCAGCGTGGTCGCCAGCCGCTCGCCACCGGTGTCGTCGAGCGGACCCTGCCGCCCGGGGATGATCACACCAATGGCCAGCACACCGAGGGCGGCCGCTCCCGCGAACACCGCGGGCCACCGCACTGGTGCCCGGCTGGTCCGTAGCGCCCCTAAGAGCGCCCAAACGAAACCCCAGCCGACGATCAGCAGTGGGACACCGGTCCACCCCGGCACGGCTGGACCACCGCCCAACGGTGTCGCAGGCACCAACCGCACCAACACGACGGTCGCCGCGCCAAGCAACGCGAACGCCAACCCCGGCAAGACGGCCCGCCTAGCGCCGACAGCGATACCGACGATGACAGCCGCAAGAACCGCGAACCCGACGAACGACCATGCCCCCGGCCCACCCGCGTTGAGGCTCGCTAGGTCTATCAGCGAGGCGGTAGGCGTATCGACCAGTGAACCCAAGCCGTGCAAGACGACCCCGGGGTGCTGGATAACCACAGCAGGCCACGGCAGCAGCAACGCCAACGGCATGAGCACCAGCAAGAAGAGAGCCGCCCCACGCCGGGTACCGCCACCGGGGACGAGGACGAACCCGCCGAGGGCCATGGCGACCAGCGTCAGGTGGGTCAAGGGAGAGAAGGCACCGATGGCCGCCAACCCGAGTGCCGTTCCCGCTGCCGTCGACAGCCAGGAACCCTCACCGACCCGGTTGCGCCCGATCAGCGCGGCGACCCCGGAGGCCACCAACGGCAGCAAGATGTGCACCACGACCGCGTCGAGCCTGCCTTGCGCCACAGCAGCGGTCGCGGGCGGCAGTAGGGCGTACCCGAGCGCGAGCAGTGCCCGCACCCACCTACGCACCGGCGCCCGCCTGGTCGCCATATACGCACTTAGGCCTGCCAGCGGCAAATCAGCGAGGAACAGCAGCGCGACGACGACCTGCGGACCGCCTACGGGTGCGAAGACCGCTCCAAGCGCGCCGAGCACGGCCAACGCCGTCGGCGCGGGAGCAGCAGTCCCGCCCGCGACCCCGTGCCATGTCGCCAGGTACTCAGACCACACCTGGTCGAGCGACCCGACCGGCGATAACCGCCCACCCGCCAGGTCCACGCCAAGCCTGCCCGCGTTCACCGCGAACGCGAGAGCGACCAGTCCGAGGAGCAGCAGCAGCGGCGGCGCCAACGCGATCTGCCGCAACACCCGGCCGCGGTCGACGCGCACCAACACCGTCTCCGGCGCGGGCACCGGCGTCGTCCCGTCCCGGCGAACCGGCGACGGTCGCGGCCCCGGGCTGGGCCGCAGCCCGGTCGGCCGCTCGCCGCCCTCGAGCACCAGCGGCACCGCGATCGCCTTCTCCGGTCGGCGCAGCCCGGCCCGCCGCGGGCGACCGCCCACACCCGCGGGCAGGACGTCCGGGCTCACCGGCGGCCGGGGCACCGCTGCGGGCGGCAGCCACACCGCCGCCGGGTCGTAGTCGCTCGGCAGCCGCCCCAACGCCGCGTCAGCCGCGACCCGCCTGCGGACCATGGTCGACACCGCGCCGCGCACGGCGTTGCGCAGCCTGGTGGAACGGCTGGTGAACAAGCCCCGCACGCTGCCGGACCGCTGGCCCCGCGCGGCCCGCTCCGCCCGCGCGGCGCGCAAACCGGCGCCGCCGCCGAGCAGGTACGCCACCGCCCGCAGCTCCGCGCGCGACTCGGCCACCCTGCGTTGCATTGCGAAACCCAAGGCCCGCACCAGACACAGCGCGCCGAGCCGGGGCACCCCCACCAGGAACGACGCCGTGGAGCAGTTCACCAGGAACGTCCGCAGACCGTGCCCCCGCGCCAGCGCCCGCGGTGTGGACCCGAGCCGGGCGGACCCGGTGTCGACCCGTCGGCGGCGGGTGGACGCCGCACGGGCGTGCCGGATCCGCGCCGGGGGGACACACAGGACCACGTGACCGGCCTGGTTCGCCCGCCAGCCCAGGTCGACGTCCTCGCCGTAGAGCCCCAGCGCCCGGTCGAACCCGCCCAGCGCGTCCCACACCGAGCGGCGCACCAGCATGCCCGCCGAGGACACCGCCAGCACCTCTGTCGTCTGCTCGAACGCCCTCTGCTCAAACGCCGTCTGCTCAAAGCTGGTCTGCTCGAAGCCGGTCTGCTCGGAAGTGGCCCGCTCGACCGAGCGGTCGGTGCCGCGCCCCAGCCGCAGCCAGTCCAGTTCGGACGGACCGACCCCGGTCTGCCGGTGCCCGGACGCGTCGGTGGACAGTCCGGCCTCGACCACCAGCCGGGGGTCCTGCCAGTCCACGACCAGCGGCCCGAGCACCCCGGCCGACGGCGAGACCTCGGCGGCGAGCAGCAGCGTGGCCAGGCAGTCCGGGTCGGGCGCGCAATCGTCGTGCAGCAACCAGATCCAGCCGCCCGGGTCGCCCCAGCGCTCGACGGCGTGCGCCACGGCGGCGTGCACCGCGTCGGCGAACCCGGTGGCGCGGTCCAGCGCGAGCACACCGTCGACGACCTGGTCCGGTCCGCTCAGCGCGGCCTCGAGCAGCGCGGCGGTGCCGTCGGTTGACCCGGTGTCCACGGCGATCACGTGCCGCGGCCGGGGGCTGGAGTGGCGCAGCGCCGACAGCGCGGGCCGCAGCCACTCGGCACCGTCGTGGCAGACCAGGACAGCGAGCACCGGCGCCGTGCGCAGCACGGGACCACCGCGCGCCAGTGCCGACCGGGACCGGGGGGGCACGGACCGGCACACCTCCCTCGTTCGCGGGCCATTGGCCGCCCACCGTACGACGAGACGCGCTGGACCGTGTGAAGCGCGGGCGGTTCAGCCCGCGTTATCGACGATTCCCGCGATCACCTTGAGCCCGGACTCCCCAGTCAGGCCCTCGGTTCGAGCGCACCACCAGCACGACCGGGCCGACGCAGGTCGACCCGGGCCGCGGCTAGACCGCGCGCTTCTTCAACTTCCGCCGCTCCCGT
Organism: Actinokineospora diospyrosa; assembly: GCF_024171925.1. Lineage (GTDB taxonomy): Bacteria > Actinomycetota > Actinomycetes > Mycobacteriales > Pseudonocardiaceae > Actinokineospora > Actinokineospora diospyrosa. The sequence goes on from NZ_JAMTCO010000012.1 coordinate 38,123, forward strand.
TCGGACAGACCGCCCCAGATGCCGAACCGCTCGTCGTGCGCCAAGGCGTACTCCAAGCACTCCGAGCGGACCTCGCAACCGAGGCAGATCCGCTTGGCCTCCCTGGTCGAGCCGCCCTTCTCCGGGAAGAACGCCTCGGGGTCGGTCTGCGCGCACAGGGCGCGCTCCTGCCACTCCTGCTCCTCGGTCTCGTCGAAGAACCCGGAGAACACCCCGAGGTCCTCTGTCGACCGCTCGCCCCACTCCACGACGCGGCCCCCGTCACCCAATCCCTGCATGATCGCCCGCCTCCTCGCCTTCCGCACTCCCCGGCTGGCGGATGCCATAGGCCGTCCCCGTGGCGAATGACATCGATGTGATTACACCCGTGTCTCCGCGGCGGGTCAAGCGCGGCCCCCGAGCGGGTGATGGGATATGCGCTCCCCGTACCCGATCGTGTACCTGCCGAAACCGCGGCGATCGGCGGTCCGGTCGCCCGCCAACCGACCGACATTGCCACACTGGGGTGGTGCAGCGATCAGCGGTCCGCCCGTCACCGGTCTTCCTCGCGCTCCTCGTGCTCACCGCGGGGGGCGCGCTGCTGACCCTCCTCGAGGGCGAGACAGCGCTGCGAGCTGGGGTGTTCGTGCTCGTGCTCGGCGGGTGGGCGGTGTCACTGTGCCTGCACGAGTTCGGCCACGCGATCGTCGCCTTCCGCGGCGGCGACCGCGAGGTCTACTTCAAGGGCTACCTCACACTCGACCCGCGCCGCTACACCGACCCGGTGCTGAGCCTGCTGCTGCCGCTGCTGTTCCTGGCGATCGGCGGCATCCCGCTGCCCGGCGGGGCGGTGTGGATCAACCACAACGCGCTGCGGTCCCGAGCGGTGGACTCAGCCGTGTCCCTGGCCGGACCGTTCGCCAACGTGGTGATCGCGATCCTGCTGGCGATCTCGGTGAACGTGTTCGAGCCAGCCCCCGGGATCGCCTGGGGCCTGTCGTTCCTGGCGCTGCTGCAGCTGGCCGCGTTCGTGCTCAACATCCTGCCGGTGCCCGGCCTGGACGGGTGGGGCGCGATCGAGCCGTACCTGTCCTACGAGGCGCGCCGGTTCGGCGCCAAGGCCAGGCAGTGGGCGCCGTTGATCCTGTTCGCCGTGCTGATCGGCGTGCCGGGGGCGAGCACGGTGTTCTGGGACGTGGTGCAGGCGTTCTACGGCGCGATCGGCGGGAACGAGCTCTACGCGATGTACGGCGAGTACGCGTTCTTCTTCTGGCGCTAAACGAACGCTAAAGCCCGCGCGGGCAGACTAAACGTGAAAACCATCTCTCGGCGGTGGGGTAGACCTGCCGCCGACCAGACTTGCGAGGATCGCCGACCGTGAAGGTAGTGGTAGTCGTCGGCGGGGTCGGGGGAGCCCGGTTCCTGCTCGGCGTCAAGAAGCTCTTGGGGTTGCCGCCGGTCGGCGAGCCCGACTCGCCCAGTGAGCACGAGATCACCGCGATCGTGAACACCGCGGACGACATCTGGCTGCACGGTCTGCGGATCTGCCCGGACCTCGACTCGTGCATGTACACCCTCGGTGGGGGTAGCGACACCGAGCGCGGTTGGGGTCGCACCGGGGAGAGCTGGGCGGTGAAGGCGGAACTGGCCGCCTACGGCGCCGAGCCGGAGTGGTTCGGCCTCGGCGACAAGGACATCGCCACCCACCTCGTGCGCACCAGGATGATGCGCGCGGGCTACGAGCTCTCGGACGTCACCGCGGCGCTGTGCGACCGGTGGAAGCCCGGGGTCCGGTTACTCCCGATGACCGACGACCGTGTCGAAACACACGTGGTCATCGACGAACCGGGCACCGGCGAGCGCAAGGCGGTGCACTTCCAGGAGTGGTGGGTCCGCTACCGCGCGGAGCCGAGGGCGCGCTCGATCGTGCCGGTCGGCGCGGACGAGTCGACGCCGGGGCCCGGTGTGGTCGAGGCGATCTCCGCGGCCGACGTCGTGCTGCTGGCGCCGTCGAACCCGGTGGTGAGCGTCGGCACGGTGCTCGCCGTGCCCGGCGTGCGCACGGCGCTGCGCAAGACCGAGGCGCCGGTGGTGGGGGTGTCGCCGATCATCGGCGGCAAGCCGGTGCGCGGCATGGCGGACGCCTGCCTGGAGGCGATCGGGCTGGAGAGCTCGGCGGAGGCCGTCGGTCGGCACTACGGGTCGCGGGCGTGCTCGGAGAACGGCGTGCTCGACGGCTGGCTGGTCGCCGCGGGTGACAAGGCCGACGTCCCCGGGGTCGCCGTGCGGGCGGTTCCGCTGCTGATGTCCGATGTGGACGCCACGGCGGCGATGGTGCGGGCCGCGGTGGAGCTGGGCGGGGTCGAGCTGAACGGGGTCGGGGTTGGCTGAGCACGGCGCCAGGGGGTCGGTCGAGGTCCTGCCGGTGCGCGGGCTGCCCGAGTTCCGCCCCGGCGACGACCTCACCGGGGCACTGGTCGCCGCGGCGCCCTGGCTGCGCTCCGGCGACGTCGTGGTGGTCACCAGCAAGGTCGTGTCCAAAGTGGAGGGGCGGCTGTACCGGGTGCCCAGCGACCCGCTCGAGCGCGACGCTGCGCGGCGGCGGGCGGTGCTGGAGGAGGCCGAGCGGGTCATCGCGGCCAGGGGCCAGACGCTGATCACGGTGAACAAGCGGATCGGCGTTGTGCAGGCGGCCTCCGGGGTGGACGCGTCCAACGTCGCCCGCGACGAGATCGCGCTGCTGCCCGCCGACCCGGACGCCTCGGCGCTGGCCCTGCGCAACGGGCTGCGCGAGCGGCTCGGCGTGGAGGTGGCGGTCGTGGTGACCGACACCATGGGCCGGGCGTGGCGGGTCGGGCAGACCGACGCGGCGATCGGGGTGTCCGGGCTGCGCGCGCTGCACTCGTACGCGGGCGCGGTCGACTCGCAGGGCAACGAGCTGGCGGTGACCCTGGTCGCGGTCGCCGACGAGGTGGCCTCGGCGGCGGACCTGGTGAAGGGCAAGCTCGGCGGGGTGCCGGTCGCGGTCGTGCGCGGCCTGGAGATCGGCGACGACGGGTCCAGCGCGCGCGACCTGGTCCGCCCGGTCGAGGAGGACCTGTTCCGGCTGGGCACGGCCGAGGCGATCACCCGGGGGCGGCGGGAGGCGGTGCTGCTGCGGCGGTCGCTGCGCTCGTTCGCCGACGAGCCGGTCGACGTCGGCGGTATCCGGCGCGCGGTGGCCGCGGCGCTGACCGCGCCCGCCCCGCACCACACCCGCCCGGTGCGGTTCGTGCGGCTGACCGAGCGGCGGGCGGACCTGCTCGCCGCGATGCGGGCGGCGTGGGAGTCGGACCTGCGCGGTGACGGCCTGGCCGACGCCGCGATCGCCCGCCGGGTCGCGCGCGGGGACCTGCTGGTGCGCGCGCCGGAGATCGTGCTGCCGTTCCTGGTCCGCGACGGCGCGCACGAGTACGCCGACGCCGGGCGCGCGGACGCCGAGCGGACCATGTTCACCGTCGCCGGTGGCGCCGCGGTGCAGGGGCTGCTGGTCGCCCTCGCCGCGGAGGGCCTGGGGTCGTGCTGGGTATCCTCGACGATCTTCTGCCCGGACGTGGTGCGCTCGGTGCTGGGGCTGCCCGCGACCTGGGAACCCCTCGGCGCGGTCGCGGTCGGGCGGCCCCCGCAGGAGCTGACCCCGCGCGAGCCGCGGGACGAGGAGTTGCTGGAACTGTGAGCCCGCACCCCGACGCGGTCGCGACGATGTCCGCTTGGCGCCCAGGTGACCCCGCCCAGGAGTCGCTGCGGCAGGCGTACCTGGGGTTCCTGCTCGCCCGGCCGGACGCGTGCCTGCGCTCGTGCGAGCCGGGGCACATCACCGCGTCGGCCCTGGTGTTCGACGCCCGGGGTGAGCAGGTGCTGCTGACGCTGCACCCGAGGGTGGGCCGGTGGCTGCAGCTGGGCGGGCACTGCGAGCCGTCGGACCGGACGCTGGCCGGGGCGGCGCTGCGGGAGGCGACGGAGGAGTCCGGGATCGCCGGGCTGCGCATCGATCCGGTGCCGCTGCACGTGGACGTGCACCCGATCACCTGCTCGCTGGGGGTGCCGACCCGGCACTTCGACGTGCGGTTCGCGGTGCGGGCGCCAGCCGGGGCGATCCCGGTGCGCAGCGCCGAGTCGCTCGACCTGCGCTGGTGGCCGGTGGACGCATTACCCGATGGCGGCCGGGAAATCGACCCGATCCTCGCCGTTCTGCGTTGAGTTCACCTTATGAGGTGACAATGCGGTGGGGCCTTCCCCGGACCGGGTGAAGAATTGTTTTTATTTTGCCGACGGAATTGCGTGTCCGAACTGTCGCGGGCTTTTCCCGGTTGCTAGCTTTTACCCCATGACCGATGAATTCGCCTGGCTGCTGCGCTACGACGACCGCGGCGACGTCCTGCTGGAGGCGGCGCACGCCAAGCGCGGGGCTGGCGAGCCGAACGCGGCGATCGGTTACCTGGACGAGGCCATCGCGCTCGGCGGGGAGGACCGCGGTTTCGCCAGGGTCGCCCTGGCGGACCTGCTGTTCGAGCTGGGCCGCTACGACGACGCGGTCACCCAGCTGGAGACGCTGCGCACCGAACTGCCGGTTTTCCCGGCGCCGTGCGAACTCGCCGCCGAACTGCACACCACGCGCGGGGACAAGCAGGAGGCGCTGCACTGGTATTCGCTGGCCATCGCGAACCTGCCGCCGCACGAGATCGCGGAATTGGACCAGTCCACCGGGCCGTCCTGTTACGCCAACAGCCTGCTGACCGCCCGCAGGCGCGTCCGCCGCGCGCTCGGTTTCGCGCACGACGACTGGGACAACTGCGTGATCCCGGTGGAGATCGCGATCCCCGGTCACATCCGGCGGTAGTCCTTCGCCGAAAGCCGCGGGCCGAAGCGGGGTTTGGCGAACCCGCTCGCCTCGATGTAGCGCACCACCCGCTGCCGGTGCGGCGCGTAGGGCGCGAGCAGTTCGAGCATCCCCCGGTCGTCGGTCTTGCGGCCGGTGAGCGCGTACCCGACGATCGCCGGGATGTGGAAGTCGCCGACGCTCACCGCGTCCGGGTCGCCCCAGGCCCGCTGGGCGACCTCGGCGGCGGTCCACACGCCGATCCCCGGCACCTTGCGCAGCAGCAACCGGCCCGCCACCCCGCGCAGCACCGCCGCGTTCTCCAACCGCCCGGCCACCTGGGCCGCGGCGATGATCGCCCGCCGCCGCGCCGAGTCGACACCAGCCCGGTGCCACTCCCAGTCCGGGATCCCGAGGACGGCGGTCGGGGTCGGCGGGACGAACATCCCGGCGGGCACCGGCCCCGGCGCGGGTTCGCCGAAGCGCCTGGCCAACTCGCGCCAGGACTGCCTGGCCTCCCGGCCGGTCACCTTCTGCTCCAGCACCGCGGCCAGCAGCACGTCCCACACCCGACCGGTCGCGCCCAGCCGGATCCCGGGGAGGCCGCGCCTGGCCTGGGCGACCAGCGGGTGCAGCGGCTCGAACCCGGTGTCGTCGTCTTCTGCGCCCAGCAACGCGGGCACCCCGTCGAGCAGCGCGTCGGCGCCGGGCCCCCAGGCGCTGGCGCGGACCTCGCCGGTCCGCCCGGTGAGCTGCAGCGTGCCGGGGCCCGCGGCGGTGTTCGCGGCCAGCCACACCCCGGCGGCGTCCTGGCGGAACACCGGGTCGTCGGAGCCGCGCCGCAACGGCCGCAGGACCTGGGCGAGGTCGAGCGGGTAGTCGGGGCACCAAGCGCGGGTGGACGTCATCACGGCGACCGTACCGGCCGGTTGGTTACAGTTGACGCCACGTGCTCCAGCCCCCCAGCACCGAGGACTCGCGCCAGTGACGCTGTCAGAACTCTTCGTAGTCGTTCCCGCGGGCGGCAGCGGGACCCGCCTGTGGCCGCTGTCGCGCGCGGGCAACCCCAAGTTCCTGCACGCGCTCACCGGCACGGACCGCTCGCTGCTGCAGGCGACCTTCGACCGGCTGACCCCGCTCGCCCCGCCGGAGCGGCTGCTGGTGGTCACCGGGACCGCGCACGCGGCCGGGGTGGCCAGGCAGCTGCCGGACCTGCCCGACCGCAACATCCTGGTCGAGCCGTTCGCCAGGGACTCGTGCGCGGCGATCGCGCTGGCCGCCGCGGTGATCGAGCGGCGCAGCCCGGGCGCGGTGATGGCCTCGTTCGCCGCGGACCACCTGATCACCGACACCGACGAGTTCGCGCGGACGGTCGACCGCGCGGTGGCCGGTGCGCGCGAGGGCTACCTGATGACGATCGGCATCACGCCGACCCGTCCGGAGACCGGCTACGGCTACCTGCAGCTGAGCGCCCCCGCCGAGCGCGGGGTGATCCAGCCGGTGCTGGAGTTCAAGGAGAAGCCGTCGCTGGAGGTGGCGTCGCGGTACGTGGAGTCGGGCGCGTACCTGTGGAACGCCAGCATGTTCGTCTGGCGGACGGACCTGTTCCTGGCCGAGCTGGCCGCGCGCAGGCCGGACGTGGCTGGCCCGATCGCCTCGATCGCGGCGGCGTGGGACACCGACGAGCAGGAGGACGTGCTCGCCGACCTGTGGCCGACGGTGCCGAAGGTGGCCGTGGAGTACGCGGTGATGGAGCCCGCCGCCGAGGAGGGCAAGGTCGCGACCGTGCCGGGCGACTTCGGCTGGAGCGACATCGGCGACTTCGAGACCGTGGTCCGGCTGCTCGGCACCGACGTCGGCGAGGGCGGCCGGTCGTTCTCCTCGGGCACCGGGCACAGCAGGGCCGTGGTGGTCGACGGGTCGGACGTGATCGTGGTGCCCAACGGCGGGCGGCTGGTGGCGACGCTGGGCGTGCGGGACCTGATCGTGGTCGACACCGAGGACGCGGTGCTGGTCTGCGACCGGGACCGGGCGCAGGACATCAAGCGGCTGACCGAGATCCTGCGCGAGCGCGGCGGCGCCGACTACCTGTGAATCCGGCTCGGATTCCACGGTGATCGGCCTGGCCCGATGACGCGGCGTGCCGAGCGGGATACTCTGACGGGGCAAGGTCGTGCTTCGCCGTATGACAAGCAGTCCTGAACACCACTGGCAGCGACGCAGGAGAGGCCGCCACATGGACCCCCGTGACCGGGCCGATGCCATCTTGGCGCGAGCCCGCGCTCGCGGCGCCTACGTCGTCACCCCGGACAGCGCCATCTCCCCGATGGACGCCTCGGCGACGCTGCAGATCCCCCGCGCGGTCGTCGCCGCGATCGATGCCGCCGACCCGGACGTCACGATGGTGTTCCCAGCGGAGGCGTTCCCGGCGGAGGCGTTCCCAGCGGACTCGGACGCGTTCCGACCGACCGAGGAACTGCCCGCGATAGCGCAGGAGGCGGCCACCCAGTCCGTGGCCGCGCCGCCACGCCCGTACCCGCGGCAGCCCCACCCCCGCCAAGCCGAGGGCATGGTGCCGACGGTGCGGCCGCACCCGCACCCGCACCGCCCTTCCCTGTCCCAGCGCCTCGACGGCGACCACTGACTGTCCTCAGTGGACCATTGACCGCGGGTCCACAGTCCTGAATGGACGGTCCAGGGCCCGCTAGCGGGTCGCCAACCGTAGGCGCAACGCCAGACCGGCCTTGATCGCGACGCGCACCGGCGCCCAGGCGGGCCCGCGGTGGCGGTCGGCGATGTAGCGGTAGGCGCTGTCGTGGTGGGCGGCGAGCATCTTGTCCGACACCTTCGCCGTGGACACGCCCTGGATGTGCATGACGCTCGCCGAGGGGACGTAGACGTTCTGCCAGCCCGCCTCGCCGAGGCGCTCACCCAGGTCGACGTCCTCGAAGTACATGAAGTAGCGGGTGTCGAACCCGTCGACGGAGTCGAACGCCGTGCGGCGCAGCAGCAGGCAGGAGCCCGAGAGCCAGCCCGCGACGCGTTCGCGCACGTCGGTACCGGACTGCTTGTAGGCGCGGGTCCACGGGTTGGCGGGCCACACCTTGCCGAGCAGGCCGTGCCCGATGCCCTTGCCCAGCGAGGGGACCTCGCGCGCGGACGGGTAGACCGCGCCGTCGCGCTCGGTGATCAGCGGGCCGAACGCGCCGCCGCGCGGCCAGCGCTCGGCGGCGGCGAGCAGGTCGTCGAGCGAGCCGGGGGCCCACTCCAGGTCGGGGTTGGCCACCACGACCCAGCCGTACTCGGGGCCCAGGGCCGCGACGCCGCGGTTCGCGCCGCCGCCGTAGCCCAGGTTGCCCCCGGTGCGGACCAGGTCGACGTGCTCGTGGGCGGCCGAGGCGGCCTCGGGGGCGCCGTCGACCGAGCCGTTGTCGGCCAGCACGACCCGGACCTGCCGGGTGGTGGCCGCGGCCAGGGTCTGGATGAACCGCTCCAGGGTGTCCCCGGGCGAGTAGGTCACGGTCACCACGGCGATCCGGTCACCGTAGGCGGTGGGTTCAGCGGTCACGACCCGACATTGTGCCCGACCCCGCTGTGCTCGATCCCACTGTGCCCGGTCCAGCCGCGCCCGATCCCACCGCGCCCGACCCAGCCGCGCCCGACCCGACTGTGCCCGACTGCGCCCGACCCAGCCGTGCCCGACCCCCGCCGTGCTCGACCCACCGGGCCCGACCCCGCGCACCCACTACCCAGCGCGCTCGCCGCGGCCGACCAGGTCACCCACGAACAGGTGAACTTCCGACCGGCACACGCTCCACTCTGGACCTCGCGACCTCCGTTGTGCGCCAACCGGACGCCGCCGGTTGGGGCGATCGGGTGAGGCGGCAGCCGCGCCCGTGCGGATGCGGCGGGCGCGTTGCCCCGTTTCCTGCCGTTGAGCACCCATCACGCGCTGCGATGAGGCACGCTATGGCTGGCGGCACCGCGCACGCGAGGAGGCAGGATTGGCTCAGGGCACCCGACCGGTCCAGTGCCCCTTGTGCGCGCGGGCGCCCCTCGCGCGCGGACCCGGCGCCGCGACCGCACGGCAGTCAGGGGGACGCCCGCATGCCTAGGCCGATTCGGGTACTGATCGACGGGACCCCGCTGCTGGGCAACCGCACCGGCATCGGCCGCTACACCGCCGCGCTGGCCGAGGAACTCGCCTCGTCGTCCCATGTGGACATGCGGGCGGTCGCGTTCACGCTGCGCGGCTGGCGCGGGCTGCGCCGGGTGCTGCCGCACGGGGTCCGGGCCCGCGGCATCCCCTCACCGGCGGGCTTGTTGCGCGCGGCGTGGCTGCGGGGGAACTTCCCCCCGGTGGAGCTGTTCGCCGGTCTCACCGATGTCGTGCACGGGACCAACTTCGTCCTGCCCGCCGCGTTCCGCGCGGGCGGCGTGCTGACCGTCCACAACCTCAGCTTCTTGGACTACCCCGAGGAACTCTCGCGTTTCGACACCCAGCTGCCCGAACTGGTGCGGGTCTCGGCGCACCGCGCGGGCGTCGTGTGCGCACCGAGCAAGGCCGTGGCCGACCTGGTGGTGTCGCGGCTGGGGGTGGCGGAGGAGAAGGTGCGGGTGACGCCGCTGGGGGTGGACCCGGCGTGGTTCACCGCCCGCCCGCCGAACCCGGACCTGGCCAAGCGGTTGAACCTGCCCCGGGAATACCTGCTGTACGTGGGCTCACCGGGCCCGCGCAAGGCGCTCGACTGGCTCATCAAGGCCCACGCGAACACCCCGGCGCTGCCGCCGCTGGTCCTGGTCGGACCGGGCCACAGCGCGTCGGGTGGTCGGGTGCGCACCACCGGTTATCTGTCCGAAGCGGACTTGCGCAGCGTCATGGCGGGCGCGTCGGCGTTGACCCTGCCCTCGCGCGACGAGGGCTTCGGCCTGCCGGTGATCGAGGCGATGGCGTGCGACGTGCCGGTGGTGTGCACGGACGTGCCCGCCCTGCGCGAGATCTCCGGCGACCACGCGCACCTGGTGCCCTTCGGTGAGATCGACGCCATGGCGACAGCGCTGACGGAGGCGCTGGAGAACCGCCTGACGCCGGGCAAGATCAGCGAGCGCCGAGCGCACGCCGCCGGGTACACCTGGCGCCGCTGCGCGGAACTGACCGTCGCCGCCTACCGCGCCGCGGCGGACCGCTGAGCGTCGGCGGACGCCTGCCCGCGCAGCGGCGCAGTGGCTGTTAGCCGCGGAACTCGGCGGCGTGCCGGGAGAAGGCGTCGGCCAGGGCTTCCCGCCAAGGGCGCAACGGGGTCAGGCCCGCGTCGGCCCAGGTCCGGTTCGACAGCACGGAGTACGCGGGGCGCCGCGCCGGGGTGGGGTAGTCCTCGGTGCCGCAGGACTTCACCCGGTCCGGGTCGGCGCCCAACTCCTCGAAGACAGCCCGGGCGAACCCGGCCCAGGTGACCTCGCCCGCGCCGGTGGCGTGCAGCACCCGGGCCGCGGGTCCTTGGCCCTGCGCGATCCGGGTGGCCAGTTCGACCAGACCGGCGGCCAGGTCGAACGTCCACGTGGGACTGCCGAGCTGGTCGTCCACAACGGACAGGGTGTCGCGCGAACCCTCCAGCCGCGCCATGGTCTTCACGAAGTTCTTGCCCCAGGCCCCGTAGACCCACGACGTGCGCACGACCCACGCGTCCGCGCCGGAGCCGAGCACGGCGTCCTCACCGGCCAGCTTGGTCAACCCGTAGATCGACCTGGGCCCCGGCGCGGCGTCCACCTCGTACGGCGCGGTGGCGTCGCCGGGGAAGACGTAGTCGGTGGAGATGTGCACCAGCGGCACGCCGCGCGAGGAGCACACCGCGGCGAGCACCCGGGGGCCGTCGGCGTTGATCGCGAACGCGCGCGCCTGCTCGGTCTCGGCCTTGTCCACCGCGGTGTGCGCCGCGGCGTTGACCACGACGACGCGGCGGCCCGCGGCGTGCTCGACGGTGCCCGCGACCGCCTCGATGACCGAGCCCGCGCTGGTGATGTCGAGCTCGGCCGAGCCGGGGGCCACGACGTCGACGCCGTCGAGCGCGGCCAGTTCCCGGCCGAGCTGCCCGCTGCCGCCGGGGACGAGTAGGACGAGGGACACGGTCGGTCAGCTCCCGGGTAGCGCGGCGCGGTTCTTCAGCGGTTCCCACCACGCTCTGTTGTCCCGGTACCACGAGACGGTCTCGGCGAGACCGTCCTGGAAGGACACCCGGGGCGCGTAGCCCAGCTCGGTGGCGATCTTGGTGATGTCGACCGAGTAGCGCCGGTCGTGCGCCTTGCGGTCGATGACCGGCTGCACGAACGACTCGTCGGTGCCGGTCGCGGCCAGCAGCAGGCTGGTCAGCTCCCGGTTGGTCAGCTCGGTGCCGCCGCCGATGTTGTAGACCTCGCCAGCGCGGCCGCCGTCGACGACGAGCTGGATGCCGTGGCAGTGGTCGTCGACGTGCAGCCAGTCGCGCACGTTGAGGCCGTCGCCGTAGAGCGGGATCTTCTTGCCGTCCATCAGGTTCGTGGTGAACAGCGGGATGACCTTCTCCGGGAACTGGTACGGCCCGTAGTTGTTCGAGCACCGGGTGATGTTCACCGGCAGCCCGTGCGTGCGGAAGAACGACCGCGCCATCAGGTCCGAGGACGCCTTGGACGCCGCATACGGCGAATTGGGCTCCAGCGGGTGGGTCTCGGGCCAGGAGCCCTCGTCGATCGAGCCGTACACCTCGTCGGTCGAGACGTGCACGAACCGGCCGACGCCCGCCTCCACGGCCGCCTGCAGCAGCGTCTGGGTGCCGAGCACGTTGGTCAGCACGAAGTCGGCCGCGCCGAGGATCGAGCGGTCCACGTGGGACTCGGCGGCGAAGTGCACCACCAGGTCGACCCCGGCCATGCTCGCCCGGACCAGCTCGGCGTCGCAGATGTCGCCCTCGACGAAGCGCAGCCGCTCGCTGTCGGCGACCGGGTCGAGGTTGGCCCGGTTCCCGGCGTAGGTCAGCTTGTCGAGCACCACGACCTCGGCGTCGGCCAGCGACGGGTACGCCCCGGCCAGCGCTCGCCGCACGTAGTGCGACCCGATGAACCCGGCCCCGCCTGTCACCAGCACCCGCATGTGGTCCCACCGTCCTCACGCTCGCAGGTTTCCCCGCGAGGAGTCTTCCACGTCTGTCCCCTGTCGGAGTAAACGTCGACGCTCGCCGATCCGTGTTACCGGTGACGACGCTGACAGCCGGACCACACGGACGTGGGTAACCTGGTCATGTCAGGTCAGACCGGGGAGGAGCGTGCGTGGGCGAGCGTGCGCGTGCGGTGACCGGCGAATCGGGGGGTGCGTTACCCGTGCCGCGTCGGCCGTCGATGTTCTTGCGGGTGAGCACCGTGCTGGTGCGCACCCTGGTCACCGTGCTCTCGGTGGCCGTTGTCGCGGCCACCGCGTGGGGGTGGTCGCTGATCCGCGGCCTCGACGACAACGTGGCCACCACCGACGTCATCGACGTGCAGGCGGACGACCCGGCGACCGGTGGTTCCACCGCCGAGCGGCTCGACAGCGCGGTCGACATCCTGCTGGTGGGCATCGACAGCCGCACCGACGCGTTCGGCAACCCGCTGCCCAAAGAGGTCCTCGCGATGCTCAACGGCGGCAAGGCCGACGGCGAGCGCAACACCGACACGATGATCCTGGTGCACATCCCCGCGGGTGGGCGCAAGGCCGTGGCGTTCTCCTTCCCGCGCGACTCGTGGGTCGACATCGGCGGCGGGTTCGGCAAGCACAAGCTCAACTCGGCGTTCGTGTACGCCTACAACGACACCCGCCGGACCCTCGTCGAGCAGGGCGTCGACGACCCGAAGGAGATCGAGGCGAAGGCGGTGGTCGCGGGCCGCAAGAACCTCATCGCCGCGATCGAGCGGCTGATCGGCAAGGCGGTCACCATCGACCGCTACGCCGAGGTCAACCTGGCCAGCTTCTACGAGGTCACCAAGGCCGTCGGCGGCGTCGAGGTGTGCCTGAACAACGCGGTCGACGAGGCCAAGTCCGGCGCCCGCTTCCCGGCGGGTCGGCAGACGATCTCCGGCGCGGCGGCGCTGTCGTTCGTGCGGCAGCGCTACGGGCTGCCCAACGGCGACCTGGACCGGATCGTGCGGCAGCAGACCTTCCTCGGCGCGCTGGCGAACAAGGTCCTCTCCGCGGAGCTGCTGGCCAACCCGGGCCGGGCCCGGGACCTGATCACCGCGGTGCAGAAGTCGGTCGTGCTGTCCTCGAACTGGAACCTGTCCCGCTTCGCCGCCCAGATGCAGGGCCTGAGCAGCGGGAACATCGAGTTCCGGACCATCCCGAACGAGGGCGACGCCAAGATCGGCGGGGCCGACGTGATCAAGGTGAACCCGGAGCACGTGGCGGCGACGATCAAGCAGGTCATCGACCAGGCGGATGGGGTCACCCAGCGACCGAGCGGCCCGCCCGCCCCGTCGTCGGGCAGCCCGGTGGAGACCAACGCGATCCCGCTGGCGCCGACGACCACCGGCAAGCCCAGCACCGGCATCACCGTGGACGTGCGCAACGGTTCCAACACCAAGGGCCTGGCCTCCACCGTCCTCGACCGCCTGATCGCGCACGGCTTCACCCGGGGTGAGGTGGGGGACGCGGCGGTGCAGAACGGCACGGTGGTCCGCTACGCGCCCGGCGAGCTCGCCAAGGCCAACGCGGTCGCCACCACGCTGACCACCAAGGCGCTGACCCTGACCGAAGACCGCACTCTTATCTCCGGTCACGTGCGGGTCGTGCTGGGCACCTCTTACCCGTCCGGCGACCAGCAGCTCACCAGCGATCCTTTCCTCAACCTCTCCCCAACCAGCACGGTCCGTCCTACCTCGACCAAGGCGAGCCCGCCGGTCACCGTGGCTCCACCGAACGTCGAGGCAGGCAGCCTCAAGTGCATCAACTAGCCGAATGACCGCGGCTGGCAGGCAGGCTTCGTACGGCGGCGTGTGGGCGCGGGTGCTGCTTCGGTGGTGCGCTGTGGCGTGCTGGCTGGGCGTGGCGGTCACCACCGTCGCGGTGTTCACCACCGGGATGGCCTGGTGGACCGGTGCGCTCATCGAAGCGGCGGTGGTGGTGTTCCTCTTACCGCTCGGCTTCGTGCTGTGGTCCGACGCGGGCGAGCACAAGTCGGACACCGAGCGGTTGCTGCGCGACGGCAAGCCCGCCACAGCGGAGGTCGTCGAGGTGGAACTGGTCGACCCCGGTGACGGCAGCCCGGACGTGGCGGTGCTGCGCCTGCGCATCAGCGGCGCCGACGTGCCGCCCTTCGAGACGACCTACCGCGGCGACGCAGACCCCGAGTTCCGCATCGGTGCGTTGCTATACGCGACCGTTGACCCTGCCGACAACCTGTTCACCTTGAGGCGCCTGCACACGCCGTAGTACGGCCGCCGCTAGTTTGGTCCAGTGAGCCTTACCGAAGCCATCTTGCGGCCCCTTCGCGCGTCCTCAGCCAAGCCTCTGGTCACCCACTACGACGACGCCACCGGCAGCCGGGTTGAGCTGTCGGTCGCGACCATGGCGAACTGGGCGGCGAAGACCGCGAACTGGCTCGTCGAGGAGTACGACGTCGAGGCCGGGACGCCGGTGGCCGTGCGGTTGCCAGCGCACTGGCAGACCGCCGGGGTGCTGCTGGGCGCGTGGTGGGCGGGCGCGCACGTGGTCGCCGAGGGGCCTGCCGCGGTGACCTTCGTCGCACCCGGGGTCAGCGCGGACGGGGTGGCGGCGACGGTGTCGCTGGACCCGATGGGCCGCTACCTGGGTGGCTCGCGGGACGGCGTGATCGACTTCATCGGCGAGGCCCGGTTGTTCGGCGACGACTACTTCGGCGCGCCGGTGCCCGGGTCGACGCCCGCGCTGGCCGGGCTGACGGTGGACGAGGTGCTGGCGCGGGCCGCAGGGCTGGAACCGGGGGTGCGGGTGCTGTCCACCCGGGAGTGGACGGTGCCCGACGGGGTGCTCAGCGCTCTGGTCGCGCCGCTGGTGGCAGGTGGGTCGGTGGTGCAGGTCAGCAACCCGGCCCGGGTGGACGCGCACCGCACGGCCGAGCGGACGACCCTGGACCTGACCTGATGCGCTCGTTCAGCGGGAAGGTCGCCGTCGTCACCGGCGCCGCGTCGGGCATCGGTCAGGCCCTGGTGTCGGCGCTGGTCGCGGCCGGGGCCCAGGTGGCCGCCTCGGACATCGCCGAGGTCGCCGAGGGGCCCGGGGTGCGGCCGTACCGGCTGGACGTGGCCGACCGGGACGCGGTGTACGCGCACGCCGACCAGGTCGTCGCCGACCTCGGCCGGGTCGACCTGGTGGTCAACAACGCCGGGGTGGCGCTGAAGGGCACCGTCGCCCAGATGAGCGACGAGGACCTGCGCTGGGTCATGGACATCGACTTCTGGGGCGTGGTGCACGGGACGCGGGCGTTCCTGCCGCACCTGGTCGCCACCCGCGGGCACCTGGTGAACGTGTCCAGCGTGTTCGGGCTGATCGGGGTGCCGACGCAGAGCGCCTACAACGCCGCCAAGTTCGCCGTCCGCGGCTTCACCGAGTCGCTGCGCCAAGAGGTGGCGGGCGTCGTGGGCGTCACCTGCGTGCACCCCGGCGGCGTCCGGACCGCCATCGCCCGCTCGGCGCGGACCTCCGACCCGGCCGAGCGGGAGTCCTTCGGACGCTCCCTCGACCGGGTGGCGATGACCTCCCCGGAGCGCGCGGCCCGGCTCATCCTCGACGGTGTCCGCCGCGACCGCGCGCGCGTCTTGGTCGGCCCGGACGCCTACGTCATCGACCTGCTGGCGCGCCTGCTCGGCTCCTGGTACCAGCCGCTGGTCCGGCGGGCCTTCAGCCCATCGTCTTCTGGCCGTCGAGGCTCTCGCGGATGATGTCCGCGTGGCCTGCGTGCTGCGCGGTCTCGGCGATGATGTGCAGCAGGACCCGGCGCACGGAGCGGACCGCGCCCGCCTCGAACCAGGGCGCCACCGGCAACGGGAAAGCCTTGTTGAGGTCGGCGGTCTTGACCAGCTCATCGGTCTTGGCGGCGACCTCGGCGTAGTTGGCGAGGTGGGTCTCGAGCGACTCGCCCGGGTTCATCCGGTGCTCGTCCTCCCAGTCCAGCGCGACGCTCTCCATCTCGGCCGCGCCGCCGACCATGAACCGGTACCAAGCCGCCTCGGTCGAGGCGACGTGCTTGATGAGCCCGCCGATGGTGAGCGCGCTGACGGTGCTGCGCTGCGCCGCCTGCTCGTCGGTGAGGCCCTGGGCGGTGTGGCGCAGGAAGCCGCGGTGCACGGCGAGGGTCTGCAGCAGGTCCGCCCGCTCGGCGTCGAGGTCGGTGGCGGTCGGGGTGCTGGAGAGGTCAAGCGGGCTGCTCATGATGCGTCCTTTGTGTCTTCGCGACTTCCTTGAGGACAACTCTAGGACCGCTTGCGGACAGGTTCAGTCCGCAAGCGCAACTCTTTCCAGATTCACTTCATGGAGTCTTCCGCCTACGCACAGCAACCGTGCCCCGGTCCCCCTCGAGCGGGGCGCCCTCCAATTCCGGGTGCAACATCTTGTTCACGTTGTAGATCGCAAACTCGATATGAGCTCGCAAATCCTGCCCGCTGTCAGCCAAATCCCGCATGTCGGCCAAATGGTGACGAAGCGTCCGCAGACGCCCGTTGTAGGATTGATCGCTGTCCGCAATCATCATTCTGTGCTGCGCCCGAACGAGGTCCAGCACTTCACCCAAGAGATCCTCGGCGGAGCGCTTCTCCACGGTATTCGCACTGGGGGTGGCACTCACCTCCCGGAGCTTGCCGTCCAACTCCGGCCACCACACGTCGAACGCGGTGTCCAGCTTCTTCACCGGCAGCGGGCACGCGGCGTTGATCGAGTTGATCAGCTTCCGGACGTCGTCGCGCTCGTAGACCGTGGACTGGAATTGCAGCAGCGGCCCGGTGACCTCTTTGCGCTCAACCCCGAACAAAAATGGAGACACCCGACTGGTCTCCACGAACTTCGACAACGCCCCCGCCTCGAAGTTCAACCACGGCGCCGCCAAGTTGTCCTTCGTCACGCAGACGATCCCGAAGTTGCAGTCCGCCAACTCCGCCGAGATGTCCGAACTCCACCGCGCCCCCTTGTCGATGTCCTCCGACGACAGGTACGGCTCCACGGCCTGGATCACCGACGGGATCCACTCGCGCAGTACCTCGGCCACGTTCCGGCTGATCTCGCCCGACCAGCTGATGAAGACCTTCACACCCCGCTCCGTCGGGGCCCGAGCACCCACCGTTACACAGCGAAGGGCGGCCCGGTCCACGACCGAGCCGCCCTCGAGCGAAGATCCTGATTAGCCCTTGAGCAGGGACCGCGCCATCACCATGCGCTGGATCTGGTTGGTGCCCTCGTAGATCTGGGTGATCTTGGCGTCGCGCATCATCCGCTCGACCGGGAAGTCGCGGGTGTAGCCCGCGCCGCCGAACAGCTGGACCGCGTCGGTCGTGACCTCCATCGCCGTGTCCGAGGCGAAGGTCTTCGCGGCGCTGGAGGCGAAGGACCCGCCCGGCTCGCCGCGCTCGACCTTGGCCGCGGCCGCGTACACCAGGTGGCGGGCGGCTTCGATCTTCATCGCCATGTCCGCGAGCATGAACTGCACGCCCTGGAACTCCGCGATCGCCTTGCCGAACTGCTTGCGGTCCTTGACGTAAGCGACCGCCGCGTCCAGCGCACCCTGCGCGATGCCCAACGCCTGCGCGCCGATCGAGTGCCGCGTGTGGTCGAGCGTGCGCAACGCGAGCCGCAGGCCCTGGCCGGGTTCGCCGATGATCCGGTCGGCCGGGATCTCGCAGTTCTCGAAGTAGATCTCGCGGGTCGGTGAGCCCTTGATGCCGAGCTTGCGCTCCTTCGGCCCGACCACGAACCCGGGGTCGTCCTTGTGCACCATGAACGCCGAGATGCCGTCGGCGGGCTTGGCCGCGTCCGGGTTGGACACCGCCATCACCGTGTACCAGCTGGACTCGCCCGCGTTGGTGATCCAGCACTTGGTGCCGTTGAGCACCCAGGTCGACCCCTCCGAGCGGGCCTTGGTGCGCATCGACGCGGTGTCCGACCCGGCCTCTCGCTCCGACAGCGCGTAAGAGGCCATCTCACCGGCGGCGATCTCGGAGAGCACCTTCTGCTTAAGCGCCTCGGACCCGCCGAGGATCAGGTTCATCGTGCCCAGCTTGTTGACCGCCGGGATCAGCGAGGACGACCCGCAGACCCGGGCGACCTCCTCGATCACGATGTTGGTCGCCACCGAGTCGGCGCCCTGCCCGTCGTAGGCCTCCGGGATGTGCGGCGCGGCGAACCCGGCCTTGTTCAGCGCGGTCAACGCCTCGACCGGGAACCGCTCCTGCTCGTCCACCTCGACCGCGTGCGGCGCGATCTCCTTCTCGGCGAGGTCGCGCACGGCCTCGCGCAGCGCGTTGTGCTCGTCGCCGAGCTGGTAGAGCCCGTAGCCCGCGTCCACGTCAGTTACCTCCCGGTACGGCAGCGTCCCGACCCGATGTTAGCGCCCGTTCACTTCGGTGTCCTTGTGTGCTGCGCCGCTAAACGATGAATGCCCCGGCGAGCAGGAACGCGTAGAGGGCGACCGAACTGGTCACGGCGGTGACCGCGAACGCCCCGGCGGCCCTACCGAGGCCGTGCCGCAGGCCCGGTCTGGTCAGCGTCCACTGCCAGAACACCAGCAGCACGCCCGCGAAGGAGGCCGCGAAGAGCACCACCGCGTTCAGGCTGCCGCCGAGCAGCGCGGTCGCGAACACCAGCAGCACGAGCCAGCCGAGCCCGGTGGTCCACACCAGGGTGCGCGGTTCCTCGGTCGGCCGCCTGCCGCCGTACCCGGCGACCAGTGCGGCGATGACGGCGAGCGAGCCGGTGGCGACCACGAGGAACCGCCGTGGGCCCGCGGGCAGCGACAACCGAGGCGTCTCGGTGGCGAGGCGGTCGACCTCCGCGGTGCTCAAGCCGATCCCGGCGGGCAACCGGGCGGCCGCCCCGTCGCCGCTGGGCCCGTACGCGAAGGTCGCTTCGCACATCCGCGGCTTGCCGTCGTAGCGGGCGGTGCACGAGATCGGCCCGGTCTCCGACGCGGGTTGGGTCATCGCGACCTCCAGCGGCCTGCCCACGACGTCCACCACGCAGGTCTCGACGAGGCCGACCTGCACGCAGGACATCGCCGCGCGCGGCAACGACAGCCAGGCGTCCTGGCCGTTGTGCACGGCGATGTCGTGGATCTGCTCGTACTCGCGGGTCGGTGAGGTGACCACGAGCGCGAGGCAGATCCCGAACAGCGCGAGGAGCAGGGCGCCCGGCAGGGCCGACCGGGCGGTGAACCGGGATGTGGTGACGGGCATCTGGGTCCTAGTCGATGAAAGCGCCTGCGAGCATGAACAGCAGCAGCGCGACCGACGAGGCGAACGCGGTCGAGGCGAAGGCGCCGAGCGCGCGCCAGATCCCCTGCGCGCGCCCCGGTCTGGCCAGCGTCCACTGCCAGAGCACGAGCACACCGCCCGCGACGATCACCAGCGGGTGGATCACGAAGAACACGCTGCCGCCCAACAGGACCAGCGACGCCACCACCAGCAGCGCCCAGCCGACCCCGGTCGCCCAGAGCAGCGGGGTGGCGTTGTTGACCGGCCGCCTGCCGCCGAACCCGGCGACGAAGGCGGCCACGACGGCGAGCACCGCGACCACGATCGGACCGGAGTCGGCGATGTCGCCGATCTGCGTCCACCAGGGCGCGAGTCCGGCGAGTTCCACGGCGGAGACACCGAGGCCGTCTTCGATCAGAGCGATCGCGCCGACACCGGTGGACGTGTAGTTGTAGGTCGCCCCGCAAGACACCGGATCGCC
The DNA here is from genome assembly GCF_024171925.1 of Actinokineospora diospyrosa. GTDB lineage: Bacteria > Actinomycetota > Actinomycetes > Mycobacteriales > Pseudonocardiaceae > Actinokineospora > Actinokineospora diospyrosa. The sequence continues at coordinate 57,877 of NZ_JAMTCO010000012.1, forward strand.
GTCGTACTGGGCGACGCAGGAGAGGTGCCTGCTCGAACCGGTGTAGGTCATAGATGCCCGCAACTGCCTACCCGCCACTTCCACAGTGCAGGTAGAGGTATCGCCCACCATCTCGCATGACAGCGCAGCACGCGGGATGGTCACCCACTGGTCTTCGCCTTGGTTGATGGCGATCCCATAGAGCTGCCCGTCGTCGCCGCGGCCAGGCGCGACCATCGTGAGCAATACGAGGACACCGAACAACGCCAGCAGCAGAGCGCCAGGTAGAGCCGCCCGCACAGTGAGCCGAGGCGGGGTTACCGGGGCGATCACGGACATCGGGCTCCTCCTGGAGACCTCGCGGCGAACAGTGGGCGCGCTAGTCGACGAAGAGCCCGGCGACCAGGAACACGAACATCGACACGAAGCAGGCGACGGTCGTCACCAAGAACGCCGTGATCCCGTGGCCCCACCCGGTCCGCCACCCCGGCCTGGTCAACGTCCACTGCCAGAACGTCACCAGTGCGGCGACCACCAGCACCGGCGGAACCAACTCGATCATGTTGGTGCCCAGCAGCGCGAGAAGACCCACGTGCAGCGCGAACCAGCCCACGCCGATGCCCGCCACCAGCAGACCGGGCCGCTCGACCCGCCGCCTGCCACCGAACCCGACGACCAGCGCGGCCGCGAGCGGGAACACGAGCAGCACGACCGGCAACACCAGCGGCATCCCGTTGTCGAACCGCCACCACGGCATCGCCTCGGCCGCGACCCGGTCGAACTCCTCCCGGGTCAGCGCGAGGCCGTCCGAGAGGGCAACACCGGCTGGGGAGGCGTAGCTGTAGTAGGTGATCACGCAATCGCGCGAACTGCCCGCGTAGTCGGCGGAGCACTGCACGCCCCCGCCCGCGCCGGGGGTCATCACGACCCGCAACTCGCGGTCGAGCACATCGACGGAGCACACCGTCCGCCCGGTCTGCTCCGCGCAGTCCAACGCCTCACCGGGGATGACCACCCGGCCCCGCTCGCCGCCGTTGATCGCCAGCTCAGCGATGCCGCTCTGGTCCGCCAGGCTCGGGGCCAGCGGTAGGAGCGCGGTGTAGGCGAGCGCCAGCAGCAGGAGCAGCACCCCGGGCACGGCGGCCCGCACGGCGAACCTGGGCGTGACGACCGGGGCGATCGTGGACATCGGGCTCCTCCGGGAGACCTCGCTCGACACTCACCGTGTCGCTGCGCCGACCCCCGCGTTACCCCGGCTCACCCGGTCAGCTCAGCGTCGCCCGCAACGCCGCGTCCTTCTCCAGCACCAGGTCCCGCAACGACTCCTGGAACGCCGCCATCCGCTCCCGCAGGTCCGCGTCGGCCGCGGCCAAGATCCGCACGGCGAGCAGACCGGCGTTGCGCGCCCCGCCGACCGACACGGTCGCGACCGGCACGCCCGCGGGCATCTGCACGATCGAGAGCAGCGAGTCCATGCCGTCGAGGTACTTCAGCGGCACCGGCACGCCGATCACGGGCAGCACGGTGGCCGAGGCGACCATGCCGGGCAGGTGGGCAGCGCCGCCCGCGCCCGCGATGATCACCTTCAGGCCGCGGTCGACGGCGGTGGTGGCGTAGTCGAGCATGCGCTGCGGGGTGCGGTGCGCGGAGACGACGCTGACCTCGTGCGCCACGTCGAACTCGGCCAGCGCCTCGGCGGCCAGCCGCATCACCGGCCAGTCCGAGTCGCTGCCCATGATCAGGCCGACTGCGGGGGTGTCGGTCACCTCGGTTGCTCCTGTCTCGGTGGACCTGGCGGCCCGGGTTCTGCCCGGCGGTTCCGGTTGCCCGGCGGGCCTCTGGCGGGATCTGGCTGGGTCTGGTGGCCTTGCGGGGTGCCTGCGGCCGGTAGATCCGGTGGTTAGTGGATCTGGTGGCCGTCGAGCCAGACGGCGGTGGACAGCCAGTGCGCGGCCAGCGCGGCGCGGGAGCGGGTCGCGGCGAGGTCGGTGCCGAGGAAGGTCACGTGGCCGACCTTGCGGCCTGGGCGCTCCTGCTTGCCGTAGAGGTGCACGCGCGCGTCGCGGAAGCGGGCGAACAGGTGGTGCAGCCGCTCGTCGACGCCCATCGCCGGGGTCTCAGCGGCGCCGAGGACGTTGGCCATGACGACCGCGGGGGCGACCGGGTCGGTCGCGCCGAGCGGGTAGTCCAGGACGGCCCGGATGTGCTGCTCGAACTGGGAGGTGAGCGCGCCCTCGATGGTCCAGTGCCCGGAGTTGTGCGGGCGCATGGCCAGCTCGTTGACAACGACGCCGGTCTCGGTCTCGAACAGCTCGACGGCCAGCACGCCGACGACACCGAGTTCGTTGGCGATCCGCAGCGCGAGCTCCTGGGCGTGGTCGGCGAGGGCGGGGGCCAGGTCGGGGGCGGGCGCGAGCACCTCGACGCAGATGCCGTCGACCTGCACGGTCTCCACCACCGGCCAGCAGGCGCCCTGGCCGAACGGGGAGCGGGCGACCAGCGCGGCCAGCTCGCGGCGCATCACGACCCGCTGCTCGACCAGCAGCGGCGTGCCCGCGGCGAGCAGGTCGGGGACGAGCGCGGCGGCCTGCGCGGCGTCGTCGAGCATCCACACGCCGCGACCGTCGTAGCCACCGCGGGCGGCCTTGAGCACACACGGCCAGCCCTCGGCGTCGCCGAACTCAACGACGTCCTCGACCGCCTTGACCTCGGCGAACGCCGGGATCGGGAGGCCGAGCTCGGCGAGCTTGCGGCGCATGACGAGCTTGTCCTGGGCGTGCACGAGCGCGTCCGGCCCGGGGTGGACCTTGACCCCCTCGGCGACCAGGGCGCGCAGGTGCTCGGTCGGCACGTGCTCGTGGTCGAAGGTGAGCACGTCGACCCCCTTGGCGAACTCGCGCAGGGCGGCCAGGTCGGTGTGGTGGCCGAGCGTGATGTTCGGCGAGACCAGGGGCGCGGGCTCGGCGGGGTCGACCGCGAGCACGTGCAACGACTGGCCGAGCGCGACGGCGGCCTGGTGCGCCATGCGCGCCAGCTGTCCACCGCCGACCATCCCGACCACGGGGAAACCGGTACGTGCGTCCACGAACAGGGGACTCTACCGGCGCCTGGCCAGCAGAATCCCGCCGGCCACCACCGGGACGAGCAGGTAGGCGCTCCCGATCAAGTACTCGACCACCGTCCAGTCGAACTCGACGGCCTTTCCGTTGCGCATGGCCAGAAGCACGCAACTGGCGAAGACAAGGACAACTGCGACAGTTGGCGCCAACTGCGCGCGGCTGGGATTCCGGTCCGGTAGGCGTGAGAGCAGGTAGACCACGAGTGGGACCGCCCACACCCAGTGGTGCGACCAGGAGACGGGGCTCACAAGAAGACCGAAGAAGGCCGTGACGAGCAGCGCGGGCAACGGGCTAAGACGACGAATCCACAACGCACACGGCACGGCGATGAGCAACGCGATAGGCGCGACGACCTTCATGGACCAGTCGGCGTTGTCGGTGAGCCTAAGCACCAACCCGTTGAGCGACTGGTTGCCCGCCCAATAGATCGGCCCGATCCGCTGCGGGTCCTGGACGGCGTGCCACCAGAACTGGGTGAAGTCGTGCCGGATCAACAGGAACACCAACCCCTGCAGGAGCACGAACGTCACCACCGCCCGCCCCGCGTCCGCCCACCGCTTCTTGAGCAGCAAATGCCCCACGAACACCAACGGCGTCAACTTCACCGCCGCCGCGGCCCCGATCAGCACACCCCCGAACCGACTCCCCCGCGCCCCCACCACGAGGACGTCGACCACCACCATGGCCATCAACACGATGTTGATCTGCCCGAGGAACACGGTCCGCCACACCGGCTCCAGGCCGAGCAGGACAACCCCCAGCACCACCGCCGTCCGCACCGGATCCATCCACTGTGGACGCTCCGGCACGGCCTCGACGCACACCTTGATCACGTACCCCAGGAGCAGGACCGACACGGCCCCCAAAATCCCCCAAGCCACCTGCGTCGGCACCAACGCCAACGGCACGAAGAAGAGCGCAGCGGTCGGCGGATAGGTGAACGGCAACCGCGCCCAAGACGGCTCGGCGCTCAAATACATCCGGTCATACAGCGGCTCCCCCTGGAGCATCGCCAGCGCCCCAGACCGATAAACCGCGTTGTCAACGCCGAGGTGCCACCCCAGCAGCCACCCCACGACCCCGGCCACCACACAGATCAGCGGCACCACGAACGCACCCAAAAATGGCCGAACACGCACGACAGACCCGGTCACCCCCACAGCCAACCACGCCCCTACCGCGCCACTCCCTCCCCACCCTCTCCCCTGCTCACCCCACCCTTCGCCTCACCCCTTCACCCCACCGGCGACCTCCGCGCCGCCCACCCCAGCCAGCCACCTCTCCGCGCCCCCCGACCCACGCTCCGACCAACTCGTCCACCCGCCCGCCCCGAACATCAGCACCACCGACACCTCGACCGCCCCACCTTCACCGCCCGCCGCCGAACACCCGCACCCCTGCCCCACTCCACCGCCACTCCACCGCTCCACCGGCTCCGCCACCCCGCCACCGGCTCCGCTTCACCCCGCCAGCTCGACCACCAGGCCGCTCCAGCGCCCCACGCACTCCGCCAACTCCAGCCAGGCAGCTCCGCCACCGCTCCGCTCCAGCACCCCGCCGCTTCAGCCAGGCAGCCCCGCCGCCCCCCGCTTCGCGCCCGCGCACGTCGGGGGCGCAGCCCCCACCCTCACCGGGGGGCGTCCCCAGACCCATCTTACCAGGTCAGACCCATGGTTGATCTTGAAAGCGCTCCGCCAAGATCCACATGTGGATAACTTCTGTAGCTGAAACGGGTGAATACCTCACCACCCACCAACGCCCCGACCTGGCAAATCCCCCGAGCGCCCACCCGCCCGGAGCCCGCCCAGCCAAAGTCCCCCGCAAGTGATCAACTCACCGGCCCGCAAGACAGCCAGGCGCACCCCCGCCAAGGCATGCCGCCACCAGCCCACCCACACCCCAGAGCCACCGACAGACCACCCCACCCGGCCCGCCAAGCCCACCCCCGCACAACCGCCCCCCGCGCGCGGGTCCGGGGCGCAGCCCCCACCCTCTCCGGGGGGCGGCCCCAGGGCCAGTCTACTAGGCCCCACCGACAGTGGATCTTGGGAAACCCGGCTCGAAGATCGACATGTGGATAACTTCTGTCACCCACAAGGGCGAATCAGAAGCCGCCAAGCCGACCAGAAAGCGCGCCTGACCTCGACCCACCCACCCACAACCGCACCAAACGGCCGCGCGGGCAAACCTCAGCCCCACCCACAACGAAGACCCAAGAACACCGACCCCGAAGCAGGCCATGAGCGACAACCCCCGAAGACCCGTGAGCCGCGCACGAAGACCAGCGAGCCGCGTCCAACGCCGGTCAAGCCCGGCTGATCTCCCGCAGCAGGCTCACCGCCGCGGGCTCGCCCACCGGCAGCCGCTGCACGCGGACCTCCGGCGTCGCGTCCGGGCCGAGGTCCGGGTCGACCCCCAGCCGGTCCTTGATCAGGAGTCGTGCGTCGGCGGCGCGTTCGGCCAGGCCGGTCTCGCGCTCGGTCAGCACGACGGCGACCGACGGGCCCAGGACGGCCACGCTCTCGCCGCCGTCGAACACGGCGCGCAGCACGTCGCCGACCAGGACCATCGCCATCAGCCGGGACCAGCCGCTGACCTTCGACAGGTCCAGGGTCGCGACCAGCAGCACGTACCGGTCGGCCGGGCAGGTGCCCTTCCGACGGCACTCGGCGTAGATCTCACCGAGGCGCACGCGCAGGTAGTCGGCGTTGGCCTGGCCCGAGAGGGTGTCGGTTATGTCGCCAGCGTGTAGCCGGCTCAGCGCCGCGTCGGCCCAGGCGAGGGCGGTGGAGCGGAGCAGGGCGGCCGGGGTGGTGTCCGGGTCCGGGTCGACCTCGTCGGTCGGGGACTCCAGGACGGCGTGCAGCGCCGCGAGGTCCGCGAGGGTCTCGTCGAGGTCGGCGCCCGCGAACGCCCGGGCGCGGGCCAGGTCGCCGAGGGCGGCCAGGAGGTCACCACCGGTGAGGACGGCGTTGCACACCTCGTCCACCTCGGGGGCGCCCCAGTCGCTCGGGAAGCGCCAGCCCGCGCGCAGGCTGGCCGTGCGCCACCGGGCGCGCAGCTCAGGCAGCGCGGAGTCAGTACCTTGAGCATCGTCGCGGCGCCACCGCGACCCCGCTTCTTGTACCGCCACAGCTTTGAGTCCCTTCGCCGGTTCCCGAAGGAAGTGACGTGGTTCGGGTGCGGTTGTGACGCGAAACGGGTGAATCGATGGTGCGAAAAACAATCTCGCCCGCCTGAGTGATGCGTGACGTTACGGTGAGCTTCAGTCACACTTGGTCGCGACGCGGGGGTGGCAGAGGTCGAGGGGAGCACAGTGTCGACGGTTCCGGCCGAGATCGACGGCCCGAGTGACGCCGAGCTGATCGAAGCTGTGCGGGCCGGGAACCCCGCGGCCTACGGTTCGCTCTACCAGCGGCACGTGGGTGCCGCGCGCAATCTTGCCCGGCAACTGGGGCGTTCGCAGGCTGAAGCGGACGACCTGGTGTCGGAGGCGTTCGCGAAGGTCTTGGAAACGCTGCGGCAAGGCCGTGGCCCCGATTCGGCGTTCCGCGCGTACCTGCTGACAGCGCTAAGGCACACCGCTTACGACAAGACCCGGCGCGACCGTAAGATCGAGTACAGCGACGACGTGTCCCAGGTGAGCGGTATCAACCTGGACGCGGTGAGCGTGCCGTTCTCCGACACCGCTGTCGCCGGTCTCGAGCGGTCCTTGGCTGCCCGGGCGTTCAAGAAGCTGCCGGAACGCTGGCAAGCTGTGCTGTGGCACACCGAGATCGAGGGCCAGTCCCCCGCTGAAGTCGCACCGTTGCTCGGGCTGAGCCCCAATGGCGTCTCCGCGTTGGCCTATCGCGCACGGGAGGGCCTCAAGCAGGCATATTTGCAGGTCCACCTCGCCGAAACCTCCGACCAGCGCTGCCGGGCCACCGCCGAGCGGCTGGGCGCATGGGTGCGCGGTGGCCTGTCGAAGCGGGAAAAGGCCCAGGTCGAGGGGCACTTGGACGAGTGCGACCGGTGCCGTGCCCTGGCCGCCGAGCTGGCAGACGTCAACAGCGGCCTACGCCTCTTCATCGCGCCGCTGGTGCTCGGTCCGATGGCGGTCGCCGGATACCTGGGGGCCACGAAGGCGGCCGCGGTCGTCACCGCCGGTGTGGCTACCGGAGCCAGTGGGGGCGGCATCCTGAGCGCGATCACCAGCGCTCCCCGGCAGGCCATGACGGTCGCGGTGTCGGGTGCAGCTCTAGTAGCCGCCGTCGTGGTCGGGCTGGCCGCTACGCCCAGCCAAGAGCAGGTCCCAGCAGCCGTAGTGGCGACGAACTCGCCGACCAAGACGGCCCCGCGACCCACCAGCCCAGCTCCGCAGGTACCGCCAACAGTTCCGCCAGCGCCAGCCACGACGCCGGAACCGACCACGACGCCCGAGCCCACCACCACTACGACACCGCCGCCGCCCACTACGACCACGACGGCGCCAACGACCACGACGGCGCCACCAACAACGACGACACCCCCCACGACGACGACCACTCAGCCTCCCCCGGTGACGCGCCCCAATCTGACTGCATCCGGACCAGGTAGCGCGGTGGCTCTTACGCCAGGCGCCCCGACCGACATCCCCATCACGGTCACCAACTCCGGCGACGGTGTCTCTGAGCCGGTCGTGGCAGTCCTACCGCTCCCAGGCGGGGTCCGAGCGGTACCTGGCCCCGACAGGCTCACCGGGCGCCCCTTGCTGCGGTTGAACGCCGAAGCCATCACCATCGGCTGCCCAGGCGGCACCGGCAGGGTCACCTGCAGTTCCGAGCGAGGCCTCCAGCCGGGCGAGACGGTCACCTTGGTCTACCGCCTGATCGCTGACGATGCGCAACTCACCGCACAGATCTCCGGCACCCTCACCGCTGGGATGCAGATCGAGGTCCCGTTCACGATCGGTATCGAGGTCACACCTCTACCGGACGGCGTGCAGCTCACGGCGGCTATAGACGATCAAGGGCTCGTTGAGCGGCTCCTGCCGTGGGGTCGTGAGGTGCGCGTAGCAGCGTGGGCGACCAACACGGGCCAGAGCACCAAGGCCGTTGCCATCACCCTCGACCGCAGGGCCCGCTACCTCTCGTCGGATCGCGAGGTCATCTGCACCGCTGGAGAGGACTTCCTGAACTGCGTTAGCGCTACCTCGCTGCGCCCCGGTGAGCAGTTGAAGATCGTCGCGGGGATCCAAGTGCACCACAAGGATGAGCGCGGCAAGCGAACTGTGACCGTGTCAGCGGCTCTCGGTACGGCTACCGACAGCACGACGGTCAAGCTCCCATGGCACCCGATCTGCTGCGAGCACAACGACCCGCGGCCCCCCACAACCACAACCACCACGGCACCGCCGACCACTACGACAACTAAGCCCACCACGGCGCCGACGACGACCCCCACGAAACCGACGACAGGGCCGACTGTCACCACGACGACAAAACCACCGACAGTGACGACCGGCCCAACTCCGAAACCACAGCCCCCGGCGACTACGCACTCACAGCACAAGCCCCTCATCAGCCTCTGCTTGGAAATCGGACTTAAGAGCTTGAAGGGGTTGAACTTGGACTGCTGATCAGTGACGCAGCCGACTTAGCGGCCCGGCTGCCGAGTGTCCGCAGATCAGGGCCGATAGACTCCGCCGCCATGGCCTTCGTGGACACGCTGCTGACCCGCTTGCCCAAGCCGGTGCGGTCGCTGCTCATCAAGCACCGCGAGCTGCTCAAGTTCGCGGTCGTCGGCGGCGTGTGCTTCATCGTCACCAACGCGATCAACTACGCGCTGAAGCTGACCGTGCTCAACCGCAACCCGGTGACCGCGCTGATCGTGGCGGTCATCATCGCGACGATCGTGTCCTACATCCTCAACCGGGAGTGGTCCTTCCGGCACCGCGGTGGCCGCGAGCGCCCGCACGAGGCCGCGCTGTTCTTCCTGATCAGCGGCATCGGCGTCGGCCTGAACGCGCTGCCGCTGTGGGTCTCGCGGTACCTGTTCGACCTCGCCGTGCCGCACGTGTCGTTGCTGACCCAGGAGATCGCCGACTTCGGCTTCGGGATCATCCTCGGCACCCTGGTCGCGATGGTCTTCCGCTGGTGGGCGTTCAAGAAGTGGGTCTTCCCGGAGGCCGAGGCGCGGGTGCGCCCGCTCCGGACGGTCGCGACCGGCAAGGACGAGCAGGCCGCTTAGCGCGGGGAACGCCCGGTAGGCCAGTTCAGGCCGGGTAGGTCGCCCGCCTTCGGCACGGGCAGGAACACCGTGAACGTCGGTGGGCGCGCCGTGGACAGCTCAAGCCTGCCGCCGTCGGACTCGACAAGGGCACGAGCTAGCGCCAGCCCCAAGCCGGTAGAGCCGCCGCCGGACACCCCCCGGTCGAAGATGTGCGGGGCCAACTCGTCGGGCACGCCATTACCCGCGTCGGTGACGTCGATGACGACAGTCTCGCCACCCACAGACTCCCCTGAACGGGCAGACAGCGTCACCGTGCCACCGCCATGGCGCAGGGCGTTGTCGAGGAGGACGCCGATGGCCTCCCGGAGCCGGGCAGGGGTGACCCGTGCCATTAGTCCCGGGGTGATGCGCATGCGCAGCGTCCGACCTTCAGAGCGCAGCATCTCGCGCCATTCGTTGGCGATGGCCGTGAGCTCGCGGGCAAGGTCAACTGGTTCGGCGTCGACCGCGCGTGCCTCACGAGCGGCGGCCAAGAGCTCGTCGAGGACGTCAGCAAGCCGTTCGGCTTGATCGAGGGCCTCACGGGCCTCGGCGGCGGCATCTTGGTCAGGCACCATCGTCAGGGCCTCTAGGCGCAGCTGGAGCGCTGTGAGCCTGCTGCGCAGCTGGTGGGACACGTCGCCCACCAGGTCGCGTTCTCGTTGGACGAGCTGGGCAAGCGCGGTCGCTGACGCGTCCAGGGCCTCAGCGACCAGGTCGAGCTCATGTAGGTCGTAGCGGGCGCGGTCGAGCCGGAAGTCGCCAGCGCCGAGGCGGGTGGCACGGTCCGCGACGTGCCGCAGGGGGCGAGCCAACCGACGCGCGGTGACGATGGCGACCACGGTGCCAACAGCGACCGTCAGCACCACCACTAGTGCCACCAGCGCCGCTACCTGTGTCTGTCGCGTACGCATGGGGGCTGCGTCGATCTCCAGCCGAACGGTGCCCTGCCGTGACATGGGCACCTGTTCGGCGACCACGTCCTCGACCGGCCACGGCCCTAGCGTCCGCTCGCCTTCACTGGGGAGGCTCACGGTTAGCCTGCCGCCGGTCGGTACCGCCAACCGCACTGTGTCCAGGTCTACGGGCCTGCCGTTGGCGATCTCATCGTCGAGGGTCGCCGCGATCTGCTGCGCACGCACAGCGAGGTCTTCCCTGGTCAAGCTCTCGACGACCTGCAAGGCGGTGTAACCGAGCGGGATGCCCAAGGCGCACGCGGTGACGGTAACCGCGAGCAGGATGGCCAAGAGGATGCGGCGGCGCACGGCTACTCGGCGTTGAAACGGAAGCCGACCCCGCGCACGGTCGCAATACGACGCTCAGTGGAGCGGGGGCCGCCCTCACCGAGCTTGCGGCGCAGCCACGACATGTGCATGTCCAGGGTCTTGCTGGTCTTGAGCTCCGGGTCGCTCCACACCTCGGTGAGGATCTCCTCGCGGGTCACGACCTGGCCCGCGCGCTGGATCAGCACGCGCAGCAGCTCGAACTCCTTGTTGGCGAGGGTGATCTCGGTGCCGTCGACGGTCACCACGCGCGCGGCGAGGTCCATCCGCACCCCGTTGACGTCGATGGCGCCCGGGGCCTGCCTGCGCAGCAGCGCCCGGATGCGGGCCAGCAGCTCGGCGAGCCGGAACGGCTTGGCGACGTAGTCGTCGGCGCCCGCGTCCAGGCCGACGACGAAGTCCACCTCGTCGGCCCGGGCGGTCAGCATCAGCACCGGGATGCCCCGGCCTGCCGCGCGTAACCGCCTGCACACGTCGAGCCCATCGATCCCGGGCAGCCCGAGGTCGAGGACAAGCAGGTCGGGGTGGCCGGTGGAGGCCACCTCCAGCGCGGCGTGGCCGTCTCCGACAACCCGCACCTCATAGCCCTCTCGGTGCAATGCACGCGACAGGGGGTCCGCGATAGCCGCGTCGTCCTCGGCCAACAACACCACGCTCACGTGCTCCAGGGTAGGCGTGACACGATCGCGCCCGTGTCAAGCGACGACCTGACTTTTGCCATCCGGTTGGCCGACACGGCCGACGCGATCACCCGGGCCCGCTTCCAGGCCGTTGACCTGGTCGTGGAGCGCAAGCCGGACCGCACGCCGGTGACCGACGCCGACACGGCCGTCGAGGACGCGGTGCGGGCCCTGCTGGCCGGGTCGCGCCCGGGGGACGCGGTCGCGGGCGAGGAGCGGGGCGGGGACGTCGTCGCGGGGCGGACCTGGGTGCTGGACCCGATCGATGGGACGAAGAACTTCCTGCGCGGGGTGCCCGCGTGGGCGACGCTGATCGCGCTGGTCGTCGACGGGGTGCCGCAGGTGGGTGTGGTCAGCGCGCCCGCACTCGGCCGCAGGTGGTGGGCGGCGCGGGGCGAGGGAGCCTGGGTGAGCCGCGGGGGTGGCGAGCCGGAGCGGATCTCGGTGTCAAGCGTGCGGTCGCTGGAAGACGCCTACCTGTCCACCACGCACCTGGGGTCGTGGGTGGAGTACCACTCGCGTGAGCGCTACCTGGCTCTTGTGGACGCGTGCTGGGAGAGCCGGGCGTTCGGTGACTTCTGGCAGCACTGCCTGGTCGCTGAGGGCGCTATCGACCTCGCGGCAGAGGCCATCGTGAACCCGTGGGACGTGGCGCCGTTGCAGGTGCTCGTCGAAGAGGCCGGTGGCCGGTTCACCGATCTGACCGGGGCAGCCCGGTACGACGGCGGCTCAGTTCTGACCTCTAACGGCCACCTGCACGAGGGGGCGCTAGGCCTTCTCAGTGACCGGTAGAACGCCTACGGCGCCCCGCACGACCTGCGACCAGGTGAGCCTGCCGAACAGGTAGTGGCAGGCCACCTGTTCGTTGTTGAAGCTGGCCCAGTCGTACCTGTTGCCCTGTTCGCGCCAGAACACTTCCCAGCTGCCCTGGTCGGGGTGGTGCAGCAGGCACCAAGTGTTGTCGGCCTCTTCCCCGATCGACACGACATCAGCCGGTATGCCTATCGCGGCGAGCAGGCCGACGAACGACTCGGTGTTCACGGGGTTTCCTCCAACAGACCAAGAGCGACCAACTCGGCGGCGGAGTGGGTCGCGCGGTAGCGCTCACCGCCACCGGGCTGCCCGAACCACGGTGCCGACATCGCCCGCCACACCGGCAACGGCTGCACAACCCGGTAGCGGCGGTAGCCCGCACTCGCGTGAGCGGGTGGCAGTGACCGACGGGCGAACCTAGTGCCGTCAGCACTGAAGACGCGGCCGTTAGAGGTACCGAACCGGTCGAGCACGGTGCCAACAGGAAGAACGACGGCCTCGCCGGGCGCGGCGCCGCCTTCGGGATAGAGCTCACTGGTGGGCCAGGCGTACTCAGTGGGGCGTTGCGAGTTGGGGTCGAAGGGGCGGACCAGGAAGCGGCGGTCCCAGTCGCGTTCGTGCATCCCACCCTGCGGGTCATGGGCGTGCAGCAAGTCAGGGGCGGTCCGGCCACGGGTGGGCGGGGAGTGCTTGACCGCGGTAGCGCTATCAGCCAGTTCGGACCTGGGGTGGTCACCGGGCGGGAACCGCAGCCCGGCGGCGAAGTCGACATCCTTGTGCGGGGGCGCTAGCTGCCGCACAGGGGCGAGCGAGACAACCGGCATGTGCCCGACAGGGAACATCTGCGACTGCATCAGGCTCTGCGCACGTTTGTCCGCCCGGCCGTTGAGCGGGCCTACGACCAACGGCACGACGGCGAACCCGCCGCTTTGGTCGCGCTTCTCGGCGCTCTTATCGGCCTGGTCCGGTGTGGCGACCGGCTGATCTGGCTGCGGTGCGGCGGCGGTGAGTTTGCCTTGGCCGAGTTGGTTGCCCTTGCCGGACTCGCCCGGCTTCGCGGCAGGGTCGCCGCCCTTCGCCAGGTCGCCGGGCTTGGCGGCGTCGCTGGACTTGCCGGTCTGCAGCGCTTCGGCGATCCGGTTGGGCTGGGACTCGACGGTCTTGGCGGTCAGGTCGGCCAGTTTCGCGCCAACCTGCGGCTTCGCGGTGGGCTCGCCCGACCTCGGCGCGGACTTCGGTGCCTCGGCCGCTTTGCCACCCTGGTCAGCCAGCGGACGGCTGGTCGAGTCACCAATGCGGGCAGCGGTGTTGGCGGCTTTAGCGCCGGGCTGCGACCGCGTCGATTCTCCGGTCTTCGCGGCCTGCTCGGCGGCGCGCGCACCGGGCTCGGTGCGGACCGGCTGCTGAGCCTTCGGCTGTTGCGGCGGCGGAGCCAACTGCTTGCCACCGCCCGGGGTCTGCGCGGGCACGCCGAGCATCCCCGGAGTACCCGGACGCGGACTGGCCGACGGCGTCGACGCGCTCGGGATGTTCCCGACAACTGGCGGGCCACCCAAGTTGACGCCGGTAAGCCTGCCGCCGAGCGGGTTTCCCGAAGGCGGCGCTGCCGTAGTGCCGCCGGGTTGCACGCCACCGACAGTCGACCCTCCCCCTGGGGAGCCGGTCGACGGCTGACCAACGGGCGCTGATGTCTGACTGGGGGCATCGATGACGGCCGCAGAGGCGGCCTGGACAGCGTCGATAGGCCCGCCGATGTGCGGCGGCTGGCTCGGCACGGGCATCGGCGGCGGCACGTTGGTCGGGATCTCCGGTAGCTGTACCGAAGGACCCCCGACCGGCGGCGTCACCGGCTGGGTGTGCGAAATCGGCGGCGTCTGGATGACCGAGCCAGCCACCGGCGGCGGGACCGCCAGCAAGGGGGGCTTGGTGGCGCCGGGCGTAAGCCCCGGATCAAGGACGGGGTTGTTGGTGATTATGCCGCCAGCCTGGTTGCCAACGACCTTCAAGGGCTTGGTGACGGTTTGGATCGCTGGAGCGACGATGTCGCGTATGCCGTGGCCCACCGCGCCGGGAAGGTCGCCCACCACCTGAGTGGCGGTCGCAACCGCGGTGCCAAGTAGCTTGGTGACAACAGACCCGAGTTGGCCGGGGTTGGCGCTTACGAGGTCGTTCGTGAAGGTGACGCTGGAGCCGATCGCCTGCACGGTGTTAAGCAGCGAGTTCTGGATGTGCGCGATGTTGGCCGCGGTGCCCTTAATGAGCCACGACAGGTTCAGCAGCGCGTTCTCGTTGCCCGCAGCAGCGGCGGTCTCGGCGGCATCCATGTTCTTAGCCAGTGCCACCAGCTTCTCGACGATCTTCGCCTTCGCGGCGGCGATCTCGTTGGCGGCGTGGTTCAAGCGTTCCGCGGCTTCGCGGCAGCCCTTGGCGGTGGCGTTGAAGTGGCCACTGTCGCCCCGGACGAAGCGAGACCAGTAGCGCGCTGCGGCGTCGGCAGCGTCGCCGTCGAAGGCAGACAAGGCCGCGTGGGCAGCGCTATCGGCGTCGCCCGCTAACGCGGCGACCCGGGTCCCCGCGAGCTCCCAGGCTTTCGCCGTCTCCCGCATCTTGGTTTCATCGCCCTGCGGCCACCGAACCCCCGCGGCAGCGGCAACGCTCGCCAACTCGGCGGGCAACTGCATCCCCATGAGAAGTCCCCTTAAGCGTCGAGCACGCCGGTGTTGTGGTCCTCGGTGCGCCGGTAGGCGCGGGCGGTGTCGCGGAAGCGGTCACCGACGTCGTCCAGCTTCCCCGGCAGGGCGCCGAGGGCCTTGAGGGTCTGGTGCGCGGGTCCGGCGTGCGACGCGGCGAACCTCAACCCGACGGCGTCACCGCCCCAGCACGCCCCCGTGGCGCTGACCAGGTCGGCCAACTCGCGGTGGATCGAGCCCGCCCGCGCGGCCAGGCCGTCGAACTGCCCAGCCCGGTGGGCGAGGCGCTCGCTGTCTGCCTCGAACCTGTCCATCACGGCCTCCCCGCGTCCGGCTCCAGCCAGGCCACGTTCTCGTAGCTCTCTTCGACTACCGGCGGCGTGATCTCGTCACGGCGCAGGTCGGCAGTTCCCCGCAACAGGGCCTCCGGGTCGGTTCCGGCAGGCAACACGGGTGCTACCGCGTGCCCGGCCGCGCTTGCGGCAAGAGCGTCCGCAGCGGCGGTGGTGCGCACGATCACGGCGGCCAACTCAGCGGGCCGGTACCTGCGGTACGCGTCTTCGCGTAGGTCGAGTGCGGTGAGAGCGCCCTGCGCGGACACGGTCGCGGTGACCACCCCGCAGTCGCTCGTCGCGGTCTCCCTGATCCCCGCCAGCGCCCGGTGCACCTCGGCGAGCTGGTCACGCCCGCGTCGGTACTCAGCGAGGAGATCCTCGACCTGGGCTCGGTGGTCGGTCACACGACCTCCTCCGCGTCATCGGCAGTCACCGGGCTCGCGTTGGACGCGACGCCCCCGGGCCAGGTTCCCACTCGACTCGGTGATCACGCCAACCCATCGGGGTAGTCGCCACCACCGGTCGCACCGTTGCGGACCAACCGTCGCGCGGCACACGACGATCAGCCGGTTGGGGCAACCCTCCGCACCGTAGCGGTCGATAAGCGCGCTGTGGTCGTGTTAGCCCAACTGCGCCCAGTTGTCCTACGCGGCTAGCAGTCCTACGCGGCTGGTTGTCCTACGCGGCTAGCTGTCCTACGCGGCTGGTTGTCCTGCGGGGCTGGTTGTCCTACGCGGCTACTGATCGGCGACAGGCGCTAGGTCAGCCGCGTAGGGCTTGAACCACCCGCGACGGCGCCGGACGACCGAGCTGGCCTGCCATCCACGCACTGGTGTCGGCGAGCTTGTCGAGGTCGACGCCGGTCTTGATGCCCAGGCCGTCGAGCATCCAGACGAGGTCCTCGGTGGCGAGGTTGCCGGTGGCCGACTCGGCGTAGGGGCAACCGCCGAGTCCGCCTGCAGAGGAGTCGACTGTGGTCACGCCGAGGCGTAGCGCTGCCAGCGTGTTGGACAGGGCTTGGCCGTAGGTGTCGTGGAAGTGGACCGCGATGTCGCCTATAGGCACACCCGCACCGGATGCAGCCGCGATGACAGCCTCTACCTGGCCGGGGGTAGCCACGCCGATCGTGTCGCCGAGGGACAGCTGCCCGCAGCCCATGTCCATCAGCCGTTTGCCGACCGCTGCCACCTGGTCGGCGGCTACAGGCCCTTCCCAGGGATCGCCGAAGCACATAGAGACGTACGCGCGCACATCTAGGCCCTCAGCACGTGCACGAGTGACGACCGGCTCGAACATGGCGAACTGCTCGTCCAGTGTGCGGTTGAGGTTGCGCTTGGCGAACGTCTCGGTGGCGCTACCGAAGATCGCTATGTGCTGGACGCCCGCAGCGAGCGCCCGATCGAGGCCGCGCTCATTGGGCACTAGAACGGGATAGCTGACGCCATCGACCTTGGTGAGTCCAGCGAGGAGGTCTTCTGCATCGGCTAGCTGAGGGACCCACTTGGGGTGCACGAAGCTGGTCGCTTCCAACACACCCAGGCCCGCCTCAGCCAATCGAGCCAAGAACTCCAGCTTGACGTCGACGGGGACGACGGTGGCTTCGTTCTGCAGCCCGTCGCGCGCGCCAACCTCCCAGATGGTGACCCGCTCCGGCAGTCCGTCAGCTCTAACCGTGGCGGGCAGGCCTACCTCGCGTGCCCCCACCTCAGCGCCGTCCCGGCTCGGGGTGGTCCCCTTCGCGCGGGGCGCGACCGAAGTCGTCGTACGGGTTGTCGTTGACCTCGCGGTAGAGGAGCGTGTGCACCTTCTCCACGTTCGGGATGTCGTCGAACTCGAGCGGCTCCTGCGAGCTGGACTCGATGATCAAGGTGCCGCAGCCGACGATCCGGTCGACCAGCCCGTGCTCGAACCGCACGCTGCTGATCCGGGCAAGCGGGATGTCGATGCCGGTGCGCTTGATGACGCCCATGCGGAACATCACCCGGTCGGTGGTGACGATGAAGTGGGTGGTGCGCCACCGCACGAACGGGGCGAGGAAGCCCCAGACGATGACCACCAGGGCGACCGCGCCGATGATGATCCAGGCGATCGTCGCCCAGGACAGCTCCTGGGCCAGGATGGCCAGCCAGATGCCGCCCGCGAGGGTGACGAGGAGCAGCAGGTACGGCAGCAGCAGCATCTTCCAGTGCGGGTGCCGGTGGAGCACGACCTGCTCGCCTTCGCTGAGCACGTCATCGGGGTATGCCAAGGTGTCCTCCCGATCATCACTGGTGACGGCGCTACCGTACTCGGCAGGGGACCTCGTGGGCGTCACGGAGTGGTGAACTCGGGAATCAGGCCCCCGGACGCACGTGGACAACGTCCCCCGCGGACAGCGTGCGGGCAGTGCCGCCGACGTCCACGACTAGGCGTCCGTCACCGTCGATATCGGTAGCCAGGGCCTGCAAACTCGTCCCGTCCGGTAGCTCTACCCGGACCCGTTGGCCCAAGGTCGCGCAGCTAGCCCGGTACTCGGCGAGCAAACCGGACGTCAGCAGGTCCCCTTGAGCTCCGCGCCAAGACCGCTCGGCCTCGTCAAACGCTCGGAGCAGGGCGATCGCCACCGCGGTGCGGTCAGCGGTACCGCCTTCTTGGGCTAGCGAGGTCGCGGGGAGCCCACCGGGACCGACGGGGACGTCATCGTGGAGCGGGGCCACGTTGAGTCCGATGCCGAGGACCACCGCTTGGCCGCTGACCTCCGCGAGGACTCCTGCGCACTTGGCCAGGCCCGCACCCGCGAGGAGGTCGTTAGGCCACTTGAGTGAAGCGATAACACCTGCGTGGCGAGCGGTCCGGATAAGAGCGACACCCGCGACCAGTGAAAGAGAGCCGTATCGGGCGACTGGGACACCGGTCGGCCGGAGCAAGACGCTGAGGTAGATGCCAGAGGCAGGCGGAGACACCCAGTCGCGGGCACGCCTACCGCGCCCCGCGGTCTGCTGCTCGGCGATGAGCACCGTCCGATCGGCAGCGCTATCGGCAGCGGCCACCAAGTCGGCATTTGTTGAGCCGGTCGAGTCGACTACGTCCACCGCGGCGTAAGAACCCAAGGCCGCGCGCAGGGCCTCAACGTCGAGTGCTGCCATGCGCCCAAGGGTAGAGCCGACCCCCTGACCCGGCTGGTCGGAGCAGGAACAGCCCGGCGGGGGCGGCGAGGTCAACTGTGCGATCTCTACCGCGCTGGAGGTCAAGAGCTTGTGGTGTGCCCTACGCCTCGCCCCTGCAAGCACCCGTCGGTCGCTAGGCTGCCGGGCCATGAGCAGCGCGACGGAGCCGACGGGCGTGCCCAGCGAAGGCGAGCCGGACATCCACACCACGGCGGGCAAGCTGGCCGACCTCTATCGGCGCTACGACGAGGCCGTACACGCGGGCTCCGCGCGCGCGGTCGAGAAGCAGCACGCCAAGGGTAAGAAGACCGCTCGCGAGCGGATCGACATGCTGCTCGACCCCGGTAGCTTCGTCGAGCTCGACGAGCTCGCCCGGCACCGGTCGACCAACTTCGGTCTGGAGAAGAACCGCCCCTACGGCGACGGCGTGGTCACCGGCTACGGCACGGTCGACGGTCGCCCGGTGTGTGTGTTCAGCCAGGACGTGACCGTCTTCGGGGGGTCACTCGGGCAGGTGTACGGGGAGAAGATCGTCAAGGTGATGGACCTGGCGATCAAGACGGGCCGCCCGATCGTCGGCATCAACGAGGGCGGCGGCGCGCGCATCCAGGAGGGCGTGGTCTCCCTCGGCCTCTACGGCGAGATCTTCCGCCGCAACACCCTGGCGTCCGGGGTCATCCCGCAGATCTCACTGATCATGGGTGCCAACGCCGGTGGGCACGTGTACTCGCCCGCGCTGACCGACTTCATCGTGATGGTCGACCAGACCTCGCAGATGTTCATCACCGGCCCCGACGTGGTCAAGACGGTCACCGGCGAAGAGGTGACGCTAGAGGAGCTGGGTGGCGCGCGCACCCACAACACCAAGTCCGGCGTGGCCCACTACATGGGCTCCGACGAGGACGACGCGATCGCTTACGTCAAGGAACTGCTGTCGTTCCTGCCGTCGAACAACCTGTCCGAGCCCCCCGTCTTCCCCGGTTTCGTCACCGACGGCTCGGTAGTCGAAGACCTCAGCGACAGCGACCGCGAGCTCGACACCCTTATCCCGGACTCGGCGAACCAGCCCTACGACATCCACGAGGTAATCAACCGCGTCGTGGACGACGGGGAGTTCCTCGAGGTGCACCCGCTGTTCGCCCCCAACATCGTCGTCGGCTTTGGCAGGGTCGAGGGCCGCAGCGTCGGTGTGGTCGCCAACCAGCCCACCCAGTTCGCGGGCTGCCTCGACATCGACGCCTCCGAGAAGGCCGCCCGCTTTGTGCGCACGTGCGACGCCTTCAACATCCCGGTCCTGACCTTCGTTGACGTCCCCGGCTTCCTCCCCGGCACCGACCAGGAGTTCGACGGCATCATCCGCCGCGGCGCCAAGCTCATCTACGCGTACGCCGAGGCCACGGTCCCGCTGGTAACCGTCATCACCCGCAAGGCCTACGGCGGCGCCTACGACGTGATGGGCTCTAAGCACCTGGGTGCCGACATCAACCTGGCTTGGCCTACCGCCCAGATCGCGGTGATGGGCGCCTCAGGTGCGTCCAACATCCTGCACCGTAAGACGTTAAAGGCGGCGCTAGACGCGGGCGAGGACGTGGACGCCCTGCGAGCGAAGCTAGACCGGGAGTACGAAGACACCCTCCTAAACCCCTACGTAGCTGCTGAACGCGGTTACGTCGACTCGGTGATCCCGCCGTCGCACACTCGAGGCTATGTGGCCCGAGCCCTGCGAATGCTGGCCGACAAGCGCGAGTCCCTACCCCCGAAGAAGCACGGCAACATCCCCCTGTGAGCTTGGAGGAGCGCGTGACCACCGAGGAGAACCGCCCTCTTCTGCGCGTGGTCCGGGGCAACCCGGACGCGGCAGAACTCGCCGCCCTGACGGTCGTAGTAGCGGCCGCCGCCAACACCCCGGCAGAGCCCCCTACCGCCACCCCCAGCGCCTGGGCCGACCGCTCAGCTCTAGCCCGCCGTCCGCTAACCCCAGGGCCGGGAGCCTGGCGAGCTTCAGGCTTCCCACGCTGACCCTGTGTCCCGGTGGTAGCTGGTCGCCGCGCGCAGTTGCTGGATGTGTCGACCAGAGCGACCTAGCGTGAACCACACGCAGGTCGCACACTGGGAGGCAGTCTGTGGACGGTCGCAAGTCACTACAGCCTGTAGGAGACGAAGGGCCGATCACTGAGGCGTATGTCGGCTGGTTGCGAGACCACGTCCGGCAGCTGCTCTTGCTCGATGCCCAGTTCGGCGGCAACGAGGCCAGCGGTCAAGCTGTGCGGCTGTTGCGTAGTGCGGTGCGCCGCATAGGGGTCGATTCGTGCCCGCAGCCACTGTGGCGAGACCTTATGCGGGTCGTGGGTGAGTTGGCTGAAGTCGCTGGGTGGCTGCTTTATGACGCCGATCAGCAAGACGCCAGCCGAAGGCTAAGCCTGGAGGCCTTGCACTACCTGCGGCTGGCTGGCGATCGCGAGCTCGAGCTACTGACGCTGCAGAACCTGTCTATGCAGGCTGAGTACCTAGGGCGCAGCGGCGAGGCACTGCAGATCTGCGAGGCCGTGCTGGACGGGCCGCTACCTGGGCGGGTGCGGGGGCTGTTCCTCGGTCGACGGGCGCATGCGCTTGCCAAGCGTGGGCAGCACAGCGAGGCGGCGCGGACGCTGGTGGAAGCACGGGCCGTTGTTGAGGACGACGGGCCTACATGGGCGTATTGGGTCGATGAGAGGCAGTTCGCCTGGTTCGAGGGCATGCTCGGGATGGAGCGTGGGGATTTCGACCAGGCTGCGGAGGTGTTCGCGGGAGCCTTGGCGAGTACACCGGCACATCGGGTTCGTGGGGCGTTCAGTCGGTCTGTGTACCTCTTGGACTGTCTGGTGCGTGCTGGGGATCTAAGGGAAGCCGAGCGCTTAGTGCCGGATGTCGCTGCGCGGGTCGGTGAGGTGGGGTCTCGGCGGACTGTGGCGTTGTTGCGGGGCGCGGTGAGGGATGCCGGGTTCGACGGGGGTGGGTACCTGGCGGAGTTGGTGCGGGAAACCGGGCCTTAGGCTTTGGCCGGTGACCCGGCGGCGGGGTCCGGCTGGAGTGGTGATGAGTGGTGGGGTGCGCGGCCCGTGGGTGGCGCTTGCGGCGCTGTGCGCGTGCTTCTTCATGGTCATGCTCGACTCCACCATCGTCACCGTGGCGATCCCGGCGATGCTGGAGGGCCTCGACGCCACGTTGAACCAGGTCATCTGGGTCAACAGCGTCTACCTGCTCGCCAACACCGTCCCGCTGCTGCTGACCGGCAGGCTCGGCGACCGGTTCGGGCCCAAGCGGGTCCTGGTGGTCGGGCTGGTCCTGTTCCTCGGCGCGTCGCTCTGGTGTGGACTGTCCACCTCGGCGGGGTCGCTGATCGCGGCGCGGGCGGTGCAGGGGCTGGGCGCCGCCGCGATGACGCCGCAGACGTTGTCGTTCATCACCGGGTTGTTCCCGCCGGAGCGGCGCGGGGCGCCGATCGCGGTGTGGGGGGCTGTCGCGGGGGTCGCGACGATCACCGGGCCGGTGGTGGGCGGGTTGCTGGTGCAGCACGTGGGCTGGCAGTGGATCTTCCTGTTGAACCTGCCGATCGGCGCGGTCGGGTTGGTGCTCGGCCTGGTGTTGCTACCGGACTGGCGGCCCGCTGGGCGGGTGCGGCTTGACGTGACCGGGGCGTTGTTGGCCTCCGCCGGGCTCGGGCTGTTGGTCTTCGGCTTGCAGAACGGGCAGCACTACCACTGGGGCCAGATCGTTGGTCCTATAGGCGTTCTCCCGGTGATCGGGATCGGCTTGCTGTTGCTCGGCGGGTTCACGATCTACCAGCGACGCGCACGTGACCCTCTTCTCCCTAGAGGCTTGTTCGCCAACCCCGTCTTCAGTTACGCCAACCTGACCCACGCGGCGCTGGGCTTCGCGACGACCGGGATGTTCCTACCGCTGGTGATCTACGTGCAGTCGGTGCTCGGGCTGGACCCGGTCGCGTCGAGTCTGCTGTGCGCGCCGATGGCGGTGGCAGCGGGCGGCGCGGCCTGGGTGGCAGGCCGGTCGCGGGTCGAGGGCCGGACCATGATCATGACCGGGCTTGGCGGATTGGCTGCCGGGACGATCGTGCTGGCGCTGCTCGCCGAACCGGACACGGACCCGCTGCTGCTCGTGCCGGGCCTGGTGGTGGCCGGTACCGGGATCGGCCTCGTCTTCTCCCCGCTGACCGCCTCGGCGACCTTCGGGATGCCGACCCACCTGGTCGGGGCCGCCTCGGGGGTGTTCAACACCTCGCGGCAGGTCGGCGGGGTGCTCGGCAGCGCGACGACCGGACTGCTGCTGCAGGTCGGCCTGGGATTCGCGGTGCCGGAGGCGGCCAGGGAGTACGCCAAGTTCCTGCCGCCGCGCTACGCCGACGAGTTCGTCGAGCGGATCACCTCGGCCGCGCAGACGGCCAGCCAGTTCGGCGGCGAAGGCCCGGAGGTGCCGTCGGACTGGTCACCAACGGTGGCGGAGAAGGTGCGCGAGTTGGCCACCGACGCGTTCCACCTCGGGTTCACCAACGCGGCGAAAGCGACACTTGTGTTGCCGGTTGTCGTCCTCGTTCTGGGGATGGTGTGCGCGGCCGGTATTCGACCGCGGCCAACTGGTAACGCGAATAATTCAGGACTGTCGAGGGAACCGGTCGGACCGTAGCGTCTGCACACATGGCTATACGGCGATCCCTGCTCACCATGGCTGTTGCTGTTGTCGCAAGTCTTGGGGCGCTAGCCGTCCCGGCATCAGCCGCGCCTACCGCGCTGCGCAGCGACCCCATCTACTCTTACGCGAACGCCGTGCGTGAGACGGTGTGGGTCGACACGGGTCTTACCGCGCCGAACGGTTCGCGAGTTCGGGTCGCCACTGACATCATTCGCCCGCGTGAGGCCACTGGCCGCGTCCCGGTAATCATGGACGCGAGCCCCTACTACACCACGCTCGGGCGGGGTAACGAGAGCCAGAAGAAGGTCTACGACAGCGCGGGCAAGCCCGTTCAGTTCCCGCTGCACTACGACAACTACTTCGTGCCGCGCGGTTACGCCGTCGCACTCGTCGACCTTTCCGGCACGGCTCGCTCGAACGGATGCGTCGACATCGGTGGACGCTCGGAGATCGCGTCGGCGAAGTCGGTCATCGACTGGCTCAACGGCCGCGCGACCGGCTACACGTCCGCGACCGGTAGCACTACCGCGACAGCCAGCTGGTCCACGGGCGCTGTCGGGATGATCGGCAAGTCGTGGGACGGCACTATCGCGAACGGTGTCGCTGCGACCGGCGTCGACGGCCTTAAGACGATCGTGCCGATTGGCGCCATCAGCTCCTGGTACGACTACTACCGCGCGTCCGGCGCCACGTTCACCAGTGGGAGCCCGGCTGGTTTGGCGCAGGTAGTGGAGAACTCGGCAGGTGCGTCTAACTGCGGCTCGGTTAAGACAACGCTGACGAACGGCTCACCTTCCAGCGGTGACTACACCGCCCTGTACCGCGAGCGGGACTACGTGCTCAACGCCTCGAAGGTGAAGGCGAGCGTGTTCGTGGTCCACGGGCTCAACGACCTCAACGTGAAGACGATCAACTTCGGCCAGTGGTGGAACGCGCTGCCCGCGACCGTCGAGCGCAAGATCTGGCTCTCCCAGACCGGTCACGTCGACCCGTTCGACTACCGGCGCTCGGTGTGGGTCGACACGCTGCACCGGTGGTTCGACCACTACCTGCTGGGCATCGACAACGGCGTCGAGCGCGAGCCCGCGTCCACTGTGGAGCAACGACCGGACGTCTGGAAGGACGACCCGTCCTGGCCGCTGGCCACCTCGCCGACAACGTTGCGCTTGCGGCCGGGTTCGACCGCGGGCGTGGGCACGCTGGGCACAACCGCGCCGCCCGCGGGCACCGTTGCGAGCCTCACCGACAACCGCACCAGCTCGTACGACTGGATCAACAACCCGACCACCACGTCGTCGGCCCGGGTCGTCTACCGGACCGAGGCGCTCGGCGCCGACGTGCGGGTGTCCGGCACCTCGCAGATCACCGTGACCGTGACGCCCTCGCAGAGCGCGGCCCGCGTGTCCGCGGTCCTGGTCGACTACGGCTCGTCGACAATCCGCAACTACCGCACCAGCGGCGAGGGCATCCGCACCCTGACCACCCGCTCCTGCTGGGGCGAAAGCACCACCGGCGACAGCGCCTGCTACCTCGACACCGCGGCAAACAACACGACCGTCAGCCAGAACATCATCGCCCGCGGCTGGGCCGACCTCGGCCACTACGCGGGCCTCGACACCCGCCGCACCCTGACGGCCGGGACCCCGTACACGATCACCTTCAACCTGGCCTCGACCGACCAACTCATCCCCGCCGGCCACCGCTTGGCACTGGTCATCGGGAGCACGGACAGCTCGTTCATCAGCTCCGCAGGCACCAACCCGCGCCTGACAATCGACCTCGCGAAGACGTCGGTGCGCATCCCGCTGGTCGGATCCATCTGACGGCTGGCCTCGGTTTTCTTCTGCTGCCGGCCGCTGGAAGTTCCCTCGGCCGGGTGACAGAAGTTATCCACATGTGGATCTTCGGCGCACTGCTTTCAAGATCCACTGTCAGTGGGGCCTAGTAGACTGGCCCTGGGGCCGCCCCCCGGAGAGGGTGGGGGCTGCGCCCCCGACCCGCACGCGGGGGCACCGGGGTCAGGCGGGGTCTTAGGCCACCGCAGCGGTAAGCAGAGGATGCGCCGCCGCGGCAGTCGGCAGGGACCACGCGCGGGAGCAGCGGATGGGGTGGGGTCTTAGGCCGCCGCAGCGGTAGGCAGAGGTTGTGCCACCAGGGGCGGTCGACAGGGGGAACTGCGCGCGGGGCACTGGGAGTGGGTCTGGGCCCACCGCAGCGATAGGCGGAGAATGCCCCGCCGCAGCGGTCGACAGAAACCACGCGCGGGAGCAGCGGTGGAATCTGGGCCACCGGAGCGGTAGGCGGAGGTTGTGCCACCGGGGGCAGTCGGCAGGGGGAACCGCGCGCGGGGGCAGCGGGTTGGGGGCTGGGCCACCGCAGCGATAGGCGGAGAATGCGCCGCCGGAACGGTCGGCAGGGGAACCATGCGCGGGCGCACCGGGGGTGGGGGCAGGGCCGCCGCAGCGATAGAGGGGAGGGTGCGCCGCCGCGACGGTCGACAGGGGAACCACGCGCGCGACAGTGGGTTTGGTGGGGCCTCGGGCCACCGGAGCGGTAGGCGGACGTTGTGCCGCCAGGGGACCGCGCGGGCGGGGTGGGGCTTTAGGGCGTTGACGCTTGAGCGGTGTGTGGGCTGGGCCGGGGCGGGGTTGTTTGCGAGCGCCGGGTTGAGGTTGGGCAGCTGCGGGGGCAGAGACGGGGCCTTGTGGTGAGTACCGGTTGAGCCGTCGTGGCGTAGGTGGTCGAGGCGGGTTGCTGTTTTCGTTGCTGTGGGCCGATTTGGGGAAGCGAGCGCTCTGCGGAGGGTTGATTTCGCTGGTGTGCGGCCGCTGTTGATCAGCTGGGGGCGACTTGGTTCGTGAGGGCTTCCGCAGGCGACCTTGTCAGAAGTTCTCCCAGGTCACAGCAATTGGCCTGCGTCGATGTTCACCCGGCTCAGCGACAAAAGTTATCCACATGTGGATCTCCAGCACCCTTTTCCAAGATCCACTGTCGGTGGGGGCCAGTAGACTGGCACCGGGGTCGCCCCCCGGAGAGGGTGGGGGCCGGGCTGGAGTCGGGACCGCGCGCGGGGGCAGCGGGGCGGGTGCGTGGGGAAGCGGGTTGAGCAAGGGGGGCATGGCGGTAAGGGGCACCGTGGGGGCGGGTTGGCGGGTGTGGGCGAGGGGTGCGGTATCCGGTAAGGGGTCTCCACGGGGAGCGGGCTGGTGGGGGCGAGACGTAGCGGTAAGAGGCGCCTGCGGGGATCAGGCAGGTGGGTGGGGACGGAGGGTGCCGCAGCGGTAGAGGCGCCTGTGGGGAGTGGGCAGGTGGGGCGAAGCGCTGTGGCGGTAAGGGCGGGTGGGCGGGGGCGAAGGTGTGCTGTGGCGGTAAGAGCAGCCGCGGGGAGTGAGGTGAGGGCAAGAGGTGCCGTGGTGGTGAGGGGCGCTGCGGGGACGGGCGGCGGGGTTAGCGGGATAGAGGCGCTGTGGCGGTAAGAGCGGGTGGCGGGGATAGAGGTGCAGCAGCGGTAGGGGTGCTGCGGGGTGGCGGGCGGAGGAGTGGCGAGGGGGTGGCAGATAGCCTGCGGGGTATGGAGTTCATCCTCGCGTCCCAGTCCCCCGCTCGGCTTGGTGTTTTGAAGGCCGCTGGGATCGATCCGGTTGTTCGGGTGTCCGGCGTGGACGAGGATCTTGTGGCGGCGGGGGTGGTGGATCCGACGCCGGAGCGGGTTGTGGGGGCGTTGGCTGAGGCCAAGGCTCGGACGGTCGTGGGGGGCCAGGACCACGACGCTGTGGTGGTGGGGTGCGATTCGATGTTGCACTTCGGCGGGGAGTTGGTGGGGAAGCCGGGGACCGCTGAGGTCGCGCGGGAGCGTTGGGCGAAGATGGTTGGTGGCACGGGGGTGTTGCTGACCGGGCACGCGGTGCTGCGGGTCGTGGGCGGGGAGGTTGTCGCCGTCGCGCGGGGGGTTGAGGGGACGACCATTCACTTCGGGGTGCCCGGTGCGGACGAGATCGACGCCTACATCGCCAGCGGGGAGCCGTTGGGGGTGGCCGGGGGGTTCACGCTCGACGGGCTGGGCGGGTGGTTCGTGGACCGGATCGAGGGGGATCCGTCGAGTGTCATCGGGATCAGCTTGCCGTTGACCCGGCGGCTGTTGGGGGAGCTCGGGATCAGCGTCGCCCGGCTGTGGCGTTCCACCAGGTGAGAGTGATTCCGCTCTCCGGGTGAGACGGGAAGTTTTCCACCAACCGGCTGGTTGGATCGCGGTGATGAGGTACTCACCAGCGCTGACCGAGCGCCTGCACGTCGACTTGCGGCGGCAGGCCAGTGCGCTGTGTCGAGGTTAGGAGTCGACCCAACACCTCCCTCCCCATCCCCACTGGAGTCCCCATGTCCACAGCCGCCCACCCGACCAGTCGGCGCACCCTCTACTTCGGACTCACCGTGCTCGCGGGCCTGGTCATCGGCGCGCTGCTCGGCTTCGTGGCCAAGCAGACCGGCACCGCCTGGCTGACCACGACGCTCAAGACGATCGGCTCGATCTTCACCAACCTGTTGCAGTTCACCGTGATCCCGCTGGTGTTCACCGCCATCGTGGTCGGCGTCAACAGCCTGCGCGGCCTCGGCGGCGGGCGCACCGCGGCCCGGCTCGGCGGCAAGACGCTGCTGTGGTTCGGGATCACCTCGCTCATCGCGGTGCTGATCGGCATCGTCGTCGGGCTGGTGTCCGGCGTCGGCAAGGGGGTCACCGTCACGCCGAGCGAGGCGACCGTGCAGCGGTTGGCCGACCGCGCGCAGGGCGACTGGCTGACCGTCATCAACGGCCTGGTGCCGGAGAACCTGTTCTCCGCCTTCGCCAACGGCGAGGTGCTGCAGGTCGTGTTCGTCGCCGCGCTGGTCGGGATCGCGACCTACGCGCTCGGCGAACGGGCCAGGCCGTTCGTCGCGTTCAACCAGGCGGCGTTCGACGTCATCCAGAAGGTCCTCGGCTGGATCATCCGGTTGGCCCCCATCGGCGTGCTCGGCCTGATCGGCACCGCGGTCGCCACCTACGGCAACCAGTTCTTCAAGCCGCTGCTGTCGCTGATCGCCGCCGTGTACGTCGCCGCGCTGCTGGTGCTGTTCGTGGTCTACCCGATCCTGCTGCGCTTCGTCGGCAAGGTCAGCCCGCGGATCTTCTTCGCCAAGGCGTGGACCGCGCTGCAGTTCGCCTTCGTCTCCCGCTCCTCCGGCGCCACGCTGCCGTTGAGCAGGCAGACCGCGGTGAACCTGGGCGTGCAGCCCGGGTACGCCGGGTTCGCGGTCCCGCTGGGCACCACCACCAAGATGGACGGCTGCGCGGCGCTGTACCCGGCCATCGCGACGATCTTCATCGCGAACCTGTTCGGCGTGCACCTCAGCCCCTGGCAGTACGCGGGCATCGTGCTGGTCGCGGTGTTCGGCTCGTTCGCCACCGCGGGCACCACCGGCTGGTTCACCATGCTGACCCTGACGCTGAGCACGATCGGGCTGCCCGCGGAGGTCGTGGCGACCGGCGTGGCGATCGTCTACGGGGTCGACCCGATCCTGGACATGATCCGCACCGCGACCAACGTCGCCGGGCAGATCACCGTCCCGGTGCTGGTGGCCCGCGGCGAGGAGCTGCTCGACGACGAGGTACTGGCCGCCCCGAGCGGTCCGCCGCTGCTCGACGACAGCACCGATGGCAGCTCCGACGACGGGCCGACCGACGAGAAGCCGACCAAGCGCGAGGACCTCGTCCCGGCCTGACCGGCTCCAGTGGTGCCAACCGAACGGCCGCTCCCGACCAGGGGGCGGCCGTTCGTCCTACCCGCGCAGTGCCTATAGGCCGCGCGGCATCACGGGCAGTCGCGCAGCATCGCGGCGGTCAACTGGACGGTCGGGTACCCGGGCAGCTGGTCGATCCGCGAGTAGAGCCGCGTGCAGCCCAGTTCCTGCCCACCGAGGCCGAACACCTGCGCGTACACCGGTCGCCGCGCGCAATCGGCGCCCGACGCGCAGTCCTGCTGCACCGCGATGACCTCCGGCGAGGTGTCGCCGTCGACGTTGGCCAGGCTCAGGTAGTTGGCCTCGGAGAAGAACGCCCGCCCCAGCGCGCTCCACTTGTCCGAGCGCCCGGCGACGACCTGACCGGCGGTGCCCTTGTCGCCCGAGCCGCTCACCAGGCACGCCGACACCGCCCCCGGCGCGCACTGCAGCGACTGGTCGTCCAGGTAGACGCCCAGGTCGCCGACGGCCATCTCGACGACCTGCTGCCCGCTGGGGCTCTCGATGAACAACCGGCCGGAGACCAGCCCGGAATCGCCCTTGAGGGTGACCACGGTGCCGCCGACCGACGCCGTGCCCAGCGTCCGGCACGGCACCCGCCTGCACTCCACGGCGCTGGCCGAGGTGGTGGGGTCGGTGGTCGGACCGGGCGCGGTGTTGGCAGGCGCGGAGCGGACCCGCATGACCGCGGCGCCGGTGAGCGAGGCGGTGAGCACGAGCCCGCAGATCACCATCGCGAGCACCACCGCGGTCGGGGCGCGCCGACCAGCCACAACGCACCTCCCCTGGACCGACAGCGACGTCAGGGGGAGGGTAGCGGGCAAGTGTGGGGTTGCTCTCGGTTCCCGGCCAACGGGTATCCGTAAACTCCTCCCGAGCGGCGACCAACCAAGGAGGAACCGGCGTGTCCGAGTCGGCCAAGGCGCTGAGCAAGGTTCTCGTGGCCAACCGGGGCGAGATCGCGGTCCGGGTGATCCGGGCCTGCCGGGACGCGGGCCTGGGCAGTGTCGCCGTGTACGCCGACCCCGATCGCGACCTGCCGTTCACGCGGCTCGCGGACGAGGCGTTCGCGCTCGGCGGCTCCACCCCCGGCGAGAGCTACCTGGTGATCGAGAAGGTGCTGGACGCGGCGAAGCGCTCTGGCGCGGACGCGGTGCACCCGGGGTACGGCTTCCTGTCCGAGAACGCCGAGTTCGCCCAGGCCGTCATCGACGCCGGGCTGACCTGGATCGGGCCGGACCCGCAGGCCATCCGCGACCTGGGCGACAAGGTCACCGCCCGGCACATCGCGTTGCGCGCGGGCGCGCCGCTGGTGCCCGGCACCAAGGAGCCGGTGTCCGGCGCCGAGGAGATCATCGCCTTCGCCTCCGAGTACGGGCTGCCGGTGGCGATCAAGGCCGCGTTCGGCGGTGGTGGGCGTGGCCTGAAGGTCGCCCGCACGCTGGAGGAGATCCCGGAGCTGTTCGACTCGGCGGTGCGCGAGGCGGTCTCGGCGTTCGGCCGGGGCGAGTGCTTCGTAGAGCGCTACCTGGACAAGCCGCGCCACGTCGAGGCGCAGGTGCTGGCCGACAAGCACGGCAACGTCATCGTGGTCGGCACCCGGGACTGCTCGCTGCAGCGGCGCCACCAGAAGCTGGTCGAGGAGGCGCCCGCGCCGTTCCTCACCGACGCGCAGCGCGCGGAGATCCACGCCTCGGCGAAGGCCATCTGCCGCGAGGCGAAGTACAGCGGCGCTGGCACGGTGGAGTACCTGGTCGGCACCGACGGCACGATCTCGTTCCTCGAGGTCAACACCCGGCTGCAGGTCGAGCACCCGGTCTCGGAGGAGACCACCGGGCTGGACCTGGTGCGCGAGCAGTTCCGGATCGCCGCCGGTGAGGCGCTGCGGTTCACCGAGGACCCGACGCCGCGCGGCCACTCGATCGAGTTCCGGATCAACGGCGAGGACGCGGGGCGGGGCTTCCTGCCCGCGCCGGGCACGGTGACCACGTGGCGCGCGCCGGACGGCCCCGGCGTGCGGGTCGACTCCGGCGTGGAGTCCGGCACGGTGATCGGCGGGCAGTTCGACTCGATGCTGGCCAAGGTCATCGTGACCGGCGCGGACCGCGACGAGGCGCTGGCCAGGTCGCGGCGCGCGCTCGACGAGCTGGTGGTCGAGGGCATGGCGACGGTCGTGCCGTTCCACCGCGCGATCGTGCGCGACCCGGCGTTCATCGGTGACGGCTCGGGCTTCAGCGTGCACACGCGGTGGATCGAGACCGAGTTCGACAACCGGATCGAGCCGTTCGCCGGTGGCGCGGACGCCGCCGAGGCCGAGGAGCGGCAGAACGTCGTCGTCGAGGTCGGTGGCCGTCGGCTGGAGGTGTCGCTGCCCGCCGGGTTCGCCCTCGGTGGTGGTGGTGGTGGCGGTGCAGCGGCGGCGAAGGCCAAGCCGCGCAAGCGGGCCGGTGGCAAGGCGGGCGCCGCGGTGTCCGGTGACGCGGTGGCCGCGCCGATGCAGGGCACGATCGTGAAGATCGCCGTGGAAGACGGGCAGACCGTCGCGCAGGGCGAGCTGATCGTGGTGCTCGAGGCGATGAAGATGGAGAACCCGGTCACCGCGCACAAGTCGGGCACGGTCACCAGCCTCGGCGTCACCGCGGGTGAGACGGTCACCACCGGATCGGTCATCTGCGAGATCAAGGACTGACGGTTTTGCTGGGGCTGAGGTTTGTCTCAGCCCCACCGGGCCCCTCGTTCCGTAGCATCGTGGTGTGGACGAGATCCCCCCGACCGAGTTGCGCATCGGCGACGCCGAGCGGGAGGACGCGCTGCGCGCGCTCGGCGAGCACATGAGCGCGGGCCGCCTGACCATCGACGAGTACGGCGACCGCAGCGCGAAGATCACCACCGCGCGCACGGCGGGCGAGCTGACCGCCCTGTTCGCCGACCTGCCCGGCCCGAAGCCCGGCGTGCGGATGCCCGCGCCGCCGCCCATGCCCCCTCCGCCCGCCCAACCGCTGACCTGGGCCGACCGGCCGCTCAACCAGCGCCTGTTCGCCGCCCTGGTACCGGTGTCGGGGGTGGCGGGGGTGGTGCTGTTCCTGTTCGTGCTGCACTTCTGGCCCGTGCTGCTGCTCCCGGTCGTGGTAACCGCCATCGGCGGCGCCCTGTTCGGCGACGACTGGAAGCGGGCACGAGGTCACCGCTCGTTCGGCCCTGGCTACCGGCGCCATTACGGCCGTGGGTGGCGCTGAACTGTCGCTGTGACGGGTAGCGGTGGCGGGTGGCGCTGGATCTTGCGGGTGACCGGGTAGCGCTGAACTCTGTGTTGGGTGGCGCGGTGGCGGCTGACCGCGCGGCGGCAAGTCGCGCTGAACTCCGCAGTGGCGGCTGGACCCTGCAACTGGCGTTGGACTCCGCGGGTGGCTCTGGACTCCGCAGGTGAGCGCTTGATCCCACGACCCAGCGTTGCCCCTCGCCGCCAGCGCTGAGTTCGGCGGACAGGGTGCTCCACCCGACGCCCCCACCGAACACTTCACCCTCCTGGGCGACAGAAGTTATCCACATGTGGATCTTCGGGGCCCCGCTTCCAAGATCCACTGTCAGTGGGGCCTAGTAGACTGGCCCTGGGGCCGCCCCCCGGAGAGGGTGGGGGCTGCGCCCCCGACCCGCACGCGGGGGCACCGGGGTGAGACGGGGTCTTAGGCCACCGGAGCGGTAAGCAGAGGATGCGCCGCCGGAGCGGATCGGCAGACCGTGCGCGGGGGCAGCGGAGTTGTGTGGAGTCTTGGGCCACCGCAGCGGTAGGCGGAGAATGCCCCGCCGCAGCGGTCGACAGGAACCACGCGCGAGGGCAACGGGTGGGGTCTTAGCCACCGGAGCGGTAGGCGGAGGATGCGCCGCCCGGTGCGGTCGGCAGGGACTACGCACGGGGTTCTTGGGCCACCGGGGTGGAGGTTCGCGACCTGGGGCCGACCGGCTGGGGGAGCGCAGCTTGGGGATGGGGGTTGTGCCGCAGGGGGATCGGGGCGTCGATCTGTGGGGCGGGTTTAGCGGAGACGTGGTGGGCGGCAAGGGTTTGGCGATTCTCTGCGGGGTGCGGCAACTGGCGCTTTCGGTGGGGGTGCGGGGGGCGCGGGGGCGGCCAAAGGGAACGGCAGGGGGAAGGCTGGGCTGCGGTTGGCCCGCGACGGGTGTCTGGGTGGGGGCGGTTGTTCCGTGGGGCGCGGGGCGGCGCGGTAGCGTGCTGGCCGTGGAGCCGGTGGAGATCAATGCGGGTGGGTACTACCTGCGGGCGCTGCGCAACGATGCTCGGTTCGATGATCGGCCGCGGATCTTGGAGGGGTTCACCGATCCGGAGTTCGTGCGGTGGTTGCCGCACATCCGGGTCGTTGACCTGGCGGGGGCCGGGGACTACATCGCCAGGCGGGAGGCCGATTGGTTGGCCGATCGGCGGTACTCGTGGGCGGTGGCCGACCCGGTGACCGGGGTGATGCTCGGGGAGGTCCTGCTCAAGGAGGTCGACCTCGACGCGGGTACCGCCGAGGCCGGGGTGTGGGCCCATCCCGACGCGCGGGGTAAGGGGGTGACCACGCAGGCTTTGGCGGCTGTGCTGCGGTTCGCGTTCGGCGGGTTGGGGCTCAAGGAGATCACTTACCAGCATTCCCGCGGCAACGAAGCCTCCGGGCGGGTGGCCGCGAAGTTGGGCTTCTCCACGCTGCGTGACCACGGGTTGGCCCTTCCCCCGGACATGGTCGTCCTGGTGGCGCGTAACGCCCCGGGTGCGCCGGTCGTTGGATAGACCGTGGGTAGCTCGCCGGGAACGGAACCCAGCCGATCCGGTGCACGTCTACGAAAGCACAGGGGAATGGTCGCAACCGATCGTGACGGCTCGATAGAGTTAGTGCACCACAGGTAGTGACGGGGATCCGGCAACAGGTGTGGGAGGCGATGGTGCCACCAGGACACGGCGGGCACGGGGGCAGCGGGCACGGGCACGGCGGGGGACACGGCCGTGACCAGCGGACGGACCTGCTGGACATCACCCCGGAGGCGGTTCCCGCGCTGCGCTCGGCCTTCGCCGACGCGAAGGCGCGGGTGGACCGGCAGCTGGAGCTGGGCGAGACCGGCCTGCGGGTCGACTCGTGGGCGAAGGACCCGGTGAGCCTCGACGCCGCGGGTGGGGTCAACCGGCTGACCGTCGACAGCGAGCGCGCGGCGTTGGACGCCCTGCGCGCCTACAGCGCCCAGCTCGACACCGCGGTGCACACCCTCGACCGCGTGGCCGCGCAGTACCGGCTGCTCGAAGAGGACAACGCCGCGACCGTGACGCAGCAGGGCACCGGCGGCTGAGGAGGGGACGAGCGATGACCGATCAGTCGAACGCGGCGCGGCGCTGGCGCGGGTACAGCCACAAGGAGCTGTACCTGATGCTGCACGACGGCCCCGGGGCGCAGGCCTCCGCCGAGCCGTCGCGGCGGTGGACCGAGTTGACCGCCACGCTGCACGAGGTCGGCCACGACCTGGCTGCGGGGCTGGACGGGTCGACCGCGGTGTGGGCCGGTCGGGCGGCCGGGGCGGCGAAGGACCGGTTGGGCGCGCTGGTGTCGTGGGCGCGGACCGCGGCGGACGAGTCAGCCGCGATGCGCGTGGCCGTGGAGAACCAGGGCGACTACATCGCGACCGCGCGCGCCGAGATGCCCGCACCCGAGGGCGAGTCGACGGCGGCGCCGGATCCGGCTTTGGCGCCCGCGATGCAGATCGCCGCGGTGCAGAACGACTCCGAGGCCGTCGAGGCGGCCCGCTCGGCTGGCGCGCAGAAGGCCTTCGAGGTCATGGCGGCCTACGAGCTCAGCACCAAGACGAACCTGGACGCTCGGCGCGGTTTCCCGCGTCCGGCCGACCTGCTGGGCAGCGACTCGCACGACCAGCGCCACCGCGGTGACGGCATCGGCCAGTCCTCGCAGACCTCTTTGGCGGGTGCGGTGTCCGCGCCGCCCGCGGGTGCGCAGGAGCAGTACCGGCCGCCCAACTACCACGCTCCCCACGGCCCCACTGGTGGTGGCCATTCGGACAACCCCCGCTGGGGTGGCAGCGGCGGCGGTCAGGGCATCGGCGTCTCGGCGGCCGCCCTGGGCGACGCCCCGGAGATCGTGCGCAGGCCGGTCGTGGCGCCGGGGATGTTCAGCGGTGCCGCCCCGATGGCGCCGGAGGGCTCGGTCATCGGCCTCGGCTCGTCCGGTCGGTCCGGAGGGTCGGACGAGGAGCGGGTGAACTCGCGCGGCGGTGCGGGCGGGACGTCGTCGCGGCTGCTGGGTGGCGGTGGGAACGGCCTCAGCGGCCCGATGTCGGGGACCGCGATCGGCGCGGACGGGTCGTCCTCCGGGGCGACCGGGCAGGGGCTGGCGGCCTCGGGGGCGAACGCGGCGGCGACGCCGATGGCCCCGACCGGCGCGGGCGCGGCGGGTGGCGGTGCCCCGATGGGCGGCAACGACAAGCTCGCGATGCGCAGGCTTGGCGCCGAGACGCTGGGGTCCAGCCAGTGGTTCGACAACACCGAGTCCAACACCAACAACAACTCGACCACCTCGTCGTCCTCGTCGAGCCGCACCCTCGGTGGCCGCAGGCGCGACCTGGCGCGCGAGGAGGAGCCGGTCACCGAGTCGGTCACCCTCTACGGCGAGGACCACAACCTCCCGCCCGGCGTGATCGGCGGCTGAGCCGTGACCGCCGTGACGGTCACGGCGCTGGAGTTCGACGTCCTCACCGAGCACTTGGGCGTCGAGCCGGTGCCGCTGGTGCTGGAGGTGCCCTCACCGGGGCGCACCGACACCGAGCGGGCTGACCTGGTGGACCGGGCCTGGAGCGGGTTGGCCGAGCGCGGACTCGGCAGGCCCGGGCGGGTCGACCCGCTGCTGGAGTCGTTGCTGTCGCTGCTCGACCGGCCGGAGCGCGAGGTCGACGGTCGCTTGTGGACAGAAGGTCCGGTGCGGGTGCTGGCTGCGGCGCGCGCGGATCGCGCTGTGCTGGCGACGATGACCGAGGACACGATCACCCTGTGCGCCGCGGACGCCACGGGTCTGCCCCGGCACGCGCTGTCCGTGCTGCCCCCGGTCGCGCCCGGCCCCGGCCGGTCGGTCACGGTGCCGACGGTGGACTTCGAGGCCGCCGCACCGGATCCGCTCGCCTCCGGGCTGCGGGCGCGCGGGGTGCGCGCGGACGACGCGAGCACGCTGGCGGAGATGATCACCCCGCTGCGCGCCCACGGCCAGTTCGGCGCCGCGGTGCGCGACCGCTGGGGCAGGCGGCACCGGGCCGACCGGGTGGTCAGCTACTTCGACACCGCGCACGGCCGCTACCTGCAGACCCGCACCACCACCGACACCGGCGAGGCGTGGACCACCATCTCCCCCACCGACACCCGGCGCCTGCACCACCACGTCGCCGCTCTGCTGCCGAGCGGCTGACTCAGGCGATCGGCTCCGCGAGGTGGCGCCGGGGTTCCGGGGCACCGGCGCGGACGCTGTCGGCGGCGGTGTCGTCCGGTTTCGTCTGCGAGTCCCGCTCGGCGTCGACGCGGGCTTGGTAGACCGAGATCTCCCAGTCGACCTGCTCCTCGTCCCAGCCGAGCACCGGGGCCATCAACCGGGCGACCTGGCGGGCGCAGCCGACCCCTCGGTGGGGGTACTCGATGGCGATCCGGGTGCGCCTGGTGAGGACGTCTTCCAGGTGCAGAGCCCCTTCCGCCGCCGCGGCGTAAACGACCTCGACCTGGAGGTAGTCGGCGGCGTTGTCGATGGGTTTGAGGAGCTCCGGGCGGTTTGCCGCGCAGGCGAGGACTTCGTGCAAGAGGGAGCCGTAACGGTCGAGCAGGTGGCGGACCCGGTAAGGGTGTAGGGACCATTTGGTGGCTAGTAGATCTGCCTGGTTGACCAAGGCGTGATAGCCGTCGGCGCCCAATAGCGGGACCTGGTCGGTAATGGAGGGTTGCAGCCTGCCGGGAAGGTCTACCGCTGCTGTGTTTACCGCGTCCGCCGCCATTACCCGATAAGTCGTGTATTTGCCGCCGGCGATGGCGACAAGACCGGGGGCGACACGGGCGACGGCGTGTTCGCGGGAGAGTTTCGAGGTTTCCTCACTCTCGCCCGCCAACAACGGCCGCAGACCGGCGTAGACGCCTTCGATGTCGGCGTGGGTCAGCGGGGTCGCCAGGACCGAGTTGACGTGTTCGAGCAGGTAGTCGATGTCGTGCTCGGTGGCGGCGGGGTGGGCCAGGTCGAGGTTCCAGTCGGTGTCGGTGGTGCCGATGATCCAGTGGTTGC
The DNA here is from genome assembly GCF_024171925.1 of Actinokineospora diospyrosa. GTDB lineage: Bacteria > Actinomycetota > Actinomycetes > Mycobacteriales > Pseudonocardiaceae > Actinokineospora > Actinokineospora diospyrosa. Next base: position 94,914 of record NZ_JAMTCO010000012.1, read on the forward strand.
GCCACGGGATGACGAACAGCACCGACTTCTCCGTGCGCAGGATCAGACCGGTCTCGGCGACGATCCGGTCGCGCGGGACGACGATGTGCACGCCCTTGCTGGCCCGGACCCGGAAGCGGCCCCGGCTGCCGGAGGCGCGCTGGAGCTCGTCGGTCCACACGCCGGTGCAGTTGATGACCACGTCGGCGCGGATGTCGAGTTCGGCGCCGTCCTCGACGTCGCGCACGCGCACGCCGCTGACCCGGTCCGCCTCGCGGCGGAAGCCGACCACCTGGGTCGAGGTGCGCACGACCGCGCCGTAGTGGGCCGCGGTGCGCGCGACGGTGGCGGTGTGGCGGGCGTCGTCGGCTTGGGCGTCGTAGTAGCGGATCGCGCCGATGAGGGAGCCGCGGCGCAGGGCGGGGGCCATCCGCAGCGCGCCCGCGCGGGTCAGGTGCTTCTGGCCGGGGACCGAGCGGGCGCCGCCCATGGTGTCGTAGAGGAGCAGACCGGCGGCGGTGTACGGGCGTTCCCAGAGCCTGCGGGTGAGCGGGTAGAGGAAGCTGACCGGCTTCACCAGGTGCGGAGCCAACCGGGTGAGCATCAGCTCCCGCTCGCGCAGGGCCTCGCGGACCAGGCCGAACTCCAACTGCTCCAGGTAGCGCAGCCCGCCGTGGAACAGCTTGCTGGAGCGGCTGGACGTGCCGGAGGCGAGGTCGCGCGCCTCGACGAGGGCGACCCGCAGGCCCCGGGTCGCGGCGTCGAGCGCGACGCCCGCGCCGACCACGCCACCGCCGACCACGACGACGTCGAACGCCTCGGCGCCCAGGCGCTGCCAGGCGAGCGCGCGCTCGGCTGGCCCGAGCCTGCCGCCGGGCGTCCGGCTGTCCGAAGTGGACGATGAGATCGGGTCGGTGGGCTTGCCGCTGGCCATGATCGCCTCCCAGCGCGGGCCGAGGGGTCGTTCGACCTGCACCACGCTACCCGCCCCGGGCCGGTTGAGCAGTCAACCCGTGGACAGTCGAGCGAACCGGGGGTAACGTCCGATCTCACTCAGGGTGGGCACCGCCGCCACGTCCCCGTCCCCGACCGTCCCCCGAACCGGCCGCGCCTACCTCGCCACCGGCAGTGCGAGGGAGTCTCCATGAGCTTCTGGCACATCGTCCTCTGGGAACTACTGGGCACCGCCGCGCTGATCCTGCTCGGCGCGGGCGTGGTCGCCAACACCGTCCTGCGCGGCTCGCTCGGGCACCGGGGCGGGTGGCTGCTGGTCAACATCGGCTGGGGTTTCGCGGTGTTCGTGGGCGCCAGCATCGCCGCGCCCAGCCAGGCGCACCTCAACCCGGCCGTCACGATCGGCCTGCTCAGCGCGGGGAAACTCGAGTGGGCGCAGGTGCCCGCGTACCTGCTCGGCCAGTTCGTCGGCGCGTTCATCGGCGCCGTGCTGTGCTGGCTGACCTACAAGCTGCAGTTCGACGCGCACGACGAACCGGAGAACACGCTGGGGGTCTTCGCGACCGCGCCGGTGCACCGGAACCTGCCGTGGAACCTGGTGACCGAGGTGATCGGCACGTTCGTGCTGGTCTTCTGGATCTTGACTAGCCCGGGTGTGAAACTGGGCAGCGGCGGGTTGCCGCAGTTCGGCAACGCGGCGCTGGGCTACGCGGCGGTGGCGTTCGTGGTGATCAGCATCGGCGCCTCGCTCGGCGGGCCAACCGGCTACGCGATCAACCCCGCCCGCGACCTGGCGCCCCGGCTGGCCTACGCGGTGCTGCCGATCCGCGGCAAGGGCGACGCCGACTGGGGCTACGCCTGGGTGCCGGTCGTCGGCCCGCTGCTCGGCGCCGTCCTGGCGGGCCTGCTCGCCCGCGTCCTACCCGCGTGACCGACCCGCCCTGAGAAAGAGGACCTGATGACCCAGTACGTCGCCGCAGTCGACCAGGGCACCACCTCGACCCGGTGCATGGTGTTCAGCCACGCGGGCGAGGTGGTGGCGGTGGACCAGCGCGAGCACACCCAGGTGCTGCCGCGCGCGGGCTGGGTGGAGCACGACCCGGTGCAGGTCTGGGACAACACCCGCTCGGTGGTCGCGGGCGCGCTGGCCAAGGCCGACCTGCACAGCACCGACATCGCGGCGGTCGGGATCACCAACCAGCGCGAGACCGCCGTGGTGTGGGACCGCAAGACCGGGCAACCGGTGTACAACGCCATCGTCTGGCAGGACACCAGGACCGACAAGATCGCGACCGCGCTCGGCGACCTCGGCGGCGGGCAGGAGCGGTACCGGGCCAAGACCGGGCTGCCGCTGGCGACCTACTTCTCCGGCCCCAAGATCCGCTGGATCCTGGACAACGTCGACGGGGCGCGGGCCAGGGCCGAGGCGGGCGACCTGCTGTTCGGCACCATGGACAGCTGGCTGCTGTGGAACATGACCGGCGGGGTCGACGGCGGGGTGCACGCCACCGACCCGACCAACGCGTCCCGCACGCTGCTCATGGATCTGTCCACTCTGGACTGGGACGCCGACGTCGCCGCGGAGATGGGCATCCCGCTGTCGATGCTGCCCAGGATCGCCTCGTCGTCGGCCGAGTTGGGCAAGGTGCGCGAGCGCGGCGCGCTGGCTGGTGTGCCGATCACGGGCATCCTCGGCGACCAGCAGGCGGCGACCTTCGGGCAGGCGTGCCTGTCCCCCGGCGAGGCCAAGAACACTTACGGCACCGGGAACTTCGTGCTGCTCAACACCGGGACCGAGCCGGTGATGAGCGAGAACGGCCTGCTCACCACGGTCTGCTACCGGATCGGCGACCAGGCGCCGGTGTACGCGCTGGAGGGCTCGATCGCGGTCACCGGTTCGCTGGTGCAGTGGATCCGCGACAACCTGGGCATGATCGGCTCGGCCGCGGAGATCGAGGAGCACGCCCGCTCGGTCGAGGACAACGGCGGCTGCTACTTCGTCCCCGCGTTCTCCGGCCTGTTCGCCCCGCACTGGCGCTCCGACGCGCGCGGGGCGATCGTCGGCCTGACCCGGTTCATCACCAAGGGGCACCTGGCGCGCGCGGTGCTGGAGGCGACCGCGTTCCAGACCAGGGAGGTCATCGAGGCGATGAACGCCGACTCCGGGGTGCCGCTCACCGCGCTCAAGGTCGACGGCGGGATGGTGGGCAACGAACTGCTGATGCAGTTCCAGGCCGATCTCCTCGACGTGCCGGTGATCCGCCCGGTGGTGGCCGAGACGACCGCGCTCGGCGCCGCGTACGCCGCCGGGCTGGCCGTCGGCTACTGGGGCGGTCTCGAGGACGTGCGCGCGAACTGGGCCAAGGACAAGGAGTGGACACCGGACATGCCCGCGGGCGAGCGGGAACGGCTCTACCGGCAGTGGCGCAAGGCGGTCACCCGCACGCTGGACTGGGTGGACGACGACACCGGCACCGAATGAGTCCACAGTAGACTCAAGCGGTGCCGCCGCCCCCTAGCCGCGGCGTGCCGCTCGGCTCAGACGACCACCGAGGACACCGCGATCAGCAGCAGGATCCAGGTCGCCAGCGCGATGGCGCCGCAGGTGAGGCCCGCGATGGCCAGGCCCTTGTTGTTGGCCTCGCCCCGGTTCGCCTTGGCGATGCCGACCCCGGAGAGCGCGACGCCGATGATGGCCAGGATCAGCCCGACGAAAGGCACCCAGACGAAGATGAGACCGAGCAGTCCGGTGACGAAACCGCCGGTGCCGGGGCCGTTCTGCGGCGCGGGACCGTACTGGGCGACGACGACCTGCTGCGGCATCGGCGCGAACTGCTGCGCGCCATAGGGTTGCTGACCGGCGTAGGCCTGCGGCGGCGGCGCGACGGGGAACTGGCCGCTGTTCGGGTCGACGGGGTGACCGGGCTGCTGCGCGGGCGCCTGACCGTACGGGTCTGGTTGTGACATGGCTGGGATGCCTGCCTCTCGATGCGGGGGAACTCGCACCCAAGGTCGCCGCGCGTCGGTGGCCCGTTATCCCGCGTGACCGTTCCGTAACGTGTACGGGCGAAATCCGCCGGTCCGCGGAATCGCGCCGGGACCGCCGTTCGGGCCACCCCCGCCTCCAGGGGTGACCCGAACGGTGTGGACCCGTCGCTCAGACCCCGGTTCTACCCGGGGTCCGCGGTGCGAGGAAATCCATCCACAGGCGCGGGATCTGTCCGATCCCGCCGCAGCGCGGGCAGAAGTCCTTGCGGTTGGGGGCGAGTCCTGAGCCCAGGCATTCCGGGCACTCGGTCCGACGCATGGCCAGCCTCCGTACGTAACGGTTGGGTTCCCCAGGGGTACCGGCTCAGTAGGTCTATCGAAAGAGCGGTGCCGGGGTTTCACTCTTTCTCGTGTAAATCTGGTAACTGAGAAGGCAGCGAACCGCACCACAATAGGCACGAAAGTGTGAAGTTGGGGCACAAACCATCGAACTGGGCGAATTTCAGTCGAGGTCGTCGTGCCGCATGAGCTGGCGGCCCGCCTCGGTGATCGAACCGGACAGCGAGGGGTACACCGAGAAGGTGAGCGCGAGGTCGTCGACGGTCAACTGGTTCTGCACCGCGAGGGCGATCGGCAGGATCAACTCGCTGGCGCTGGGGGCCACGATGACCCCACCGATGACCACGCCGGTCGCCGGGCGGCAGAACAGCTTCACGAACCCGCGGCGCAGGCCCTCCATCTTCGCCCTGGCGTTGGTGGCCAGCGGCAACGTGATCGTGCGCGCGGGCACCTCGCCGCTGTCGATGGCCTGCTGGCTGATGCCGACGGTGGCGATTTCCGGGTGGGTGAACACGTTCGCCGCGACGGTCTTGAGCTTGATCGGGGCGACGCCCTCGCCGAGCGCGTGCCACATCGCGATCCGGCCCTGCATGGCCGCGACCGAGGCGAGCATCAGCACGCCGGTGCAGTCGCCCGCGGCGTACACACCGGGGATGCCGGTGCGCGAGACGCGGTCGACGGTGATGAACCCGCCGGGGCCGGGCTCGACGCCGATCTTCTCGAGCCCGATGTCGGCGGTGTTGGGCACCGAGCCGACGGTCATCAGCGCGTGACTGGCCCGGACCACCTCGCCGCCCTTGAGGTGCACGGTGACCCCGGTGCGGTCGCGCTCGATCTTCTCCGCGCGGGCGTGCTTGACCAGGGTCGTGCCGCGCTCGGAGAACACCTCCTCCAGCACGGCCGCGGCGTCGGCGTCCTCGTGCGGCAGGACCCGGTCGCGGCTGGAGATGACGGTGACCTTGACGCCCATCTCGATGAACGCGGAGGCGAACTCGGCGCCGGTGACCCCGGAGCCGACCACGACCAGGTGCTCGGGCAGCTCGGGCAGGTCGTAGATCTGGCGCCAGTCGAACACCCGCACCCCGTCCGGCTCGGCGCCGGGGATCACCCGCGGGGTGGCCCCCGTGGCGATGAGCACGACGTCGGCGGGCAGCACCTCGGTGACGCCGCCGGACTCCACGGCGACCCGGTGCGCGGCCATGCCGGTGCGGTCGTCGCAGAACCGCGCGGTGCCGCTGACGACCCGCACGCCCTCGCGCTGCACCCGGTTGCGGATGTCGGCGGACTGCGCCAGCGCCAGCCCGCGCACCCGGCCCCTGACCACCGGCAGGTGCACCGTCGAGTCGACGTCGTCGGTGCCGATCCCCAGCTCATCGGCGTCGCGGAAGGCGACCCGCGCGCCAGCGGAGGCGATGAAGGTCTTGGACGGGACGCAGTCGTAGAGCACGCAGGCGCCACCGAGACCGTCCCGCTCGACCACGGTCACCTCGGCGCCGTGCTGGGCGGCCACCAGGGCGGCCTCGTACCCGGCAGGCCCGCCGCCCATGATCACGATCCGGGTCACCTGGTCCTCCGTTCACCCGCGCGTGTACCCGCGAACACGGTAGCCGGGGCGGCTCAACCGGGTCGGGGGTGGCCGCGAAAAGGTGATCCCTGCGCGCGGCTGCCTGCTGACACCGCACGGTGTGGCTAGGCTGTCCGGCGTGCCGCTCTATGCCGCTTACGGGTCGAACATGGATCCAGGCCAGATGTTGCAGCGAGCCCCGCATTCGCCGATGGCCGGGACGGGGTGGCTCGTCGGCTGGCGGCTGACCTTCGGGGGTGAAGACCTCGGCTGGGAAGGTGCGTTGGCGACCATCGTCGAGGACCCGGACTCGCAGGTGTTCGTCGTGCTCTACGACGTCACCGACGACGAGAAGAACCTGGACCGGTGGGAGGGCTCCGAGCTGGGGTTGCACTCCAAGATCCGGCTGCGGGTGCAGACCCTGGAGGGCTCGGTGCTCTCCTGGCTCTACGTCCTCGACGCCTACGAGGGGGGCCTCCCCTCGGCCCGCTACCTGGGTGTCGTGGCGGACGCGGCGGAGGCGGCGGGGGCGCCCGCGGACTACGTGGAGGACCTGCGCACGAGACCGTGTAGCGGGATCGGGCCAGCCGCCGCGAGCTGAACAACGCTCAGCTGTGTCGCGCGTCTCCTAGGTGTGGCCGACCCCGGCCTACCGCTCACCGACCGCCCGTCGGCCGGAGCGAGGAGACCGGCATGGCCACTCATCACCCGCTGGTGCACCTGACAGGTCACCCATCCGTATGACATCGCCGTCTGCGGGGTGGGCACCTGGCGGACGGCGGTGGTGAGAGGGGAGTTGCTTCGATGAAACGCGTCGTCTCGGTCATCGCCGCCGCGGTGATGGCCCTATCGATCGCGGTGGTCGCGCCTGCCGCGGCCACCGCCGCCCCGTACTGCGGCATCACCTGGGGCTCCGGCACCAAGACCGCGGGCACCCACGAGCTCGGCCGCTTGGTGAACGTCCGCGCGGGCCAACAGGACTGCTACGACCGCCTGGTGATCGACCTCGCGGGCCCGGGCCCGCACGGCTTCCACGTGACCTATGTGGACGAGATCATCCAGGACCCGTCCGGCGTGCTGATCCCCACCCGCGGCGCGGGGAAGTTGCAGGTGTCGGTGTTCGGCGCGTCCCACGAGGATGATGGGACGATCACCTACTGGCCCGCGAACCCCCGCGAACTCGTGAACGTGGCGGGCTGGCAGACCTTCCGCCAGGTCGTCGCGGCGGGGGACTTCGAAGGCCAGTCGACGATCGGCCTCGGCGTGCGGGCTCGCTTGCCGTTCCGGGCGTTCGCCCTGCCGCGCGACGGGGGCGGGACCCGGATCGTGGTTGACGTGGCCCACTTCTGGTGATCGACGCGGCCGCGCTCCCCCGGGGGCGCGGCCGTTCCTTTGTGGACGGTTGGTCCGGATCGCGTGCGCCGGGTCCGCGAACCGGGGTTCGGGCACCCCAGCGCCCGCTATGCCCAAGGCTTCCTTTACGTTGCCGATCGTGATCATCCACCGCGGCCGGTGCTCGACCGCGGTGCGGCGGCTGAGGGTGGGGGGATACCGGCGATGGCAGGGGACTTCCGCGTGCTGGGCCCGGTCGAGGTGTTCGTCGACGGCCGCCCCGTCGAGGTGGGCCACGCCCGGCAGCGGTACGTGCTCGCGGCGCTGCTGATCGAGATCGGCCAGCGGCTGTCGGTGGACCAGCTCCTCGACCGCGTGTGGGGCGAGCAGGTCCCGTCCAGCGGACGGGACACCCTCTACAGCTACCTGTCCCACCTGCGCCGGGTCCTGCGACCCACCGGGACGGCCGACCTCGTGCGCGGGACGGGCGGGTACGAGTTGCTCGTCGACCGCGACGCGGTGGATTTGCACCGGTTCCGGCGGCTGGTGGCCGAGGCGGGCAATGCCGACAGCACCGCCGCGGTGGCGTTGTTCGGCGAGGCGTCGGCGTTGTGGCGCGGGGAGTTGTGCGCGGGCCTGGACACACCGTGGGTCCGGTCGGTGCGCGCCGGGCTGGACCGGCAGCGGTTGGCCGCGGAGCTCGACCACGCCGACCTGCGACTCAGCGCGGGCAGGCACACGGAACTGGTGGACGACCTGACGTCGTTGGCCGCCCGGTACCCGTGGGACGAACGACTCGCGGGACAGTTGATGCTCGCGCTGTACCGCAGTGGCCGCCAAGCCGAGGCCCTGCACCGGTACCAGGAGTTGCGCACCCAGCTGGCCGAGGAGTTGGGCACGGATCCCGGACCGGACGTGCAGGCGCTGCACCAGCGCATCCTGTCGGCCGACAGCGCGCTTGTCGCGTCGTCCGCGGAAAGGCCACCGGTGGTACCGCGTCAGCTGCCCGGCGCGCCGAGGTCGTTCACCGGGCGGGTCCGTGAACTGGCCGACTTGAGCCGCGCGCTCGGGCACGAGCACGCGGTCGCGATCTCGGTCATCGGCGGCGCTGGCGGCATCGGCAAGACCACGCTCGCCCTGGCGTGGGCGCACCACAACCTGCACCGGTTCCCGGACGGGCAGCTCTTCGTCGACCTGCACGGGTTCAGCCCGGTCCGCCGCCCGACCGCGCAGGACGACGCGCTGCTCGGTTTCCTCACCGCGCTGGGGGTCGACCCCGACCGGCTGCCCGCGGACCCGGACGCGCGGGTGGCGCTGTACCGCAGTCTGACCTTCGGGCGCCGGATGCTGGTCCTGCTGGACAACGCCGCCACCGCCGAGCAGGTCATCCCGCTGCTGCCCGGCAGCCCGACTTGCACTGTCCTGGTCACCGGCCGCGCCGTCCTGCCGTCGTTGATCGACCGGCACGGCGCCCACCACCTCCGCCTGGACGTCTTGCCGCGGGCCGAGGCGGCCGACCTGCTGACCGCGCGGCTCGGCGAGCACCGGGTGGCGGCGGAACCCGACGCGGCGGACCAGCTGATCGACCTGTGCGGGCGGCACCCGCTGGCCCTGGCGATCGCCGCCCGCGATGCCGCCACCCGCCCGTCGATCCGGTTGGCGGAGCTCGCTGACGAGCTCGGCCAACTCGGGCTGGCGGCACTCGCCCACGACACCGACCCCGCGGCCAGCCTGCCCTCGGTGCTGTCCTGGTCCCTGCGGCACCTCACCGAACAACAGCGCCAGGTGTTCGCCCTGCTCGGTGTCGCCCCCGGCCCGGACATCGACCTCCCGGCGGCCACGGCCCTGAGCGGTGTGCCCAAGGCTTCCGCGGCCGCGACCCTGCGGGTCCTCGAGGACCACGCGCTGCTCGACCGCCGACCGAACGGCCGCTACACCATGCACGACCTGATCCGCGCTTACGCGACAACCAGCGCACACCAGCACCTCTCGGAACAGGTTCGACGGTCCGCCTTGGAGCGGGTCGTGGACTTCTACCTCCACACCGCCCAAGCGGCCGACCGCTTCCTCGACCCGGCGAGCGTCGAGGTCTACGCCGGGCCGCTCTTGGTGGCCGACCTCCCCGCCGCGTTGGCGTGGCTGGACGCGCACCACCCCCACCTGCTGAGCGCACAACGCACCGCCGCCTCGGACCACCGCCACCAGACCGTCTACCACGTGGCCCACGCGCTGACCGCCTTCCACCGGTGGAGAGGGCACCGCGACGACGAACTGACCGTGTGGCAAGCCGCCGCTGCCGCCGCCGAACACCTCCCCGACCCGGCCACCATCGCCATCGCCCACCGATTCCTCGGCCACAGCCACGCCACGTCCGGTCGGCACGACCAAGCGGTCGAACACCTGCACCGATCCCTCACCGCCGCCGAGAACTCCAACCTCGACTACCACCAGGCGGCCACACACCACGCTTTGGCCTTGGCGTGGGAACAACGCGACGACCACCGGGCACTGGAACACGCTGTGCATGCGCTCCGCCTGTTCCGGCTCCAGGAGAACCCGGCCTGGGAAGCCGAGGCCCTCAACGCGGTGGGCTGGTACGCCGCCCGCACCGAGGACTACGACACCGCGCGCGACCACTGCGAAGCCGCACTCGCCCTCTTCCGCCAGATCAGCCAACCGCACGGCGAAGCCAACACCCTCGACAGCCTCGGCTACATCGAGCACCAAACCGGCAACCACCACCGGTCCATCAGCCACTACAGCGCCGCCCTGACCCTGCTCCGCGAACTAGGCGACACCGCAGGCCCAATAGAAATCCTCGACCGCCTTGGCCATGCCCATCGCGCTGTTGGCCAACAGGAGCATGCGGCCACGGCTTGGCAGGAGGCGGTGGACTTATGCCGAGCACAGGGCCGCGACGCAGACCACTTCCAGCACCAGATCGACGACCTGCTCTCCCCCACATGACCGGCAAAACCCCGCCGCACCTTCACTTCTCTGACGAGGTCTCCCTTGTGGACGGTCCTGCTTGTGCTGGCAGGCTGCGCCACCACCACTCCACCGCAGTTGCCCACACCTGAACCTGCCCCACTCCGACAACCCAAGCCCTTACCACCCGGAATCGCCGACAGCAGCCCAGCTTCCGTCAGGTCTGCCCCAGCCCGCCTGCTCAGCCACTGGACACTCGGACCTGGCGGTGCCAGCCCAGCCCGCCCTCGTCGGCCCTGCCAACCCAGCACCTGGACAGTCGGACTCGCTGGTGCCAAGCCGGCTCGATGGGGCGGACTTGTTTTGCGTGGGGGACAACACCCGTAGCGTCGTTCGCGGCAGGGCCATGCTTTTCGGCCCCTGCTTTGCGGTCCTGCCACGGGTGTTGTAGGGGCCCCGCGCAAAACAAGTTCGCCCCATCGAGCTGAACGCATTATCGCGTTTCCCGCCGATGTTGCCGCCAGGCGACGAGGCGTCCACCGGAGCCGAAGGCGGAGGCCCGAATCCCTTGCCCCGCACTCCCAACCCGGGCATGCGCCAAGATCAACTGAATCAAAAGCCCCCGATATACAGCCTACCGAGAGAGCCCGACAAAACGACAGCAGCAGCCACAGCCTGTGGACAACCGCAGACGTTGTGGACAAACAAGAAGCTCGCTGCGGCGGCCAATGCAGGCAACCGCTACAACCTGAAGATCAACTAACCAAGAAACCCCCAATGCACAGCCTATCGGCGGGCACCGGCACAACGGCAGCAGCAAGCATCAGCCTGTGGACAACAACGGGCGTTGTGGACAACCGGAACCGTCATGGTCGGCTCGACTGCGGGGCTGCAGCATCATCGACGACAGCGCCAACTGTGAAGCACAGGCCCGCAAAGAAAAACCCGGGAGCCCACGTTCTGCACGTGAGCCCCCGGGGAGTCCAACCCGCCGTCAACTCAAGGCGGCAAGTGCCGTGTGCGTCATCACTCGAATTCCCGCCAGAAGGGCGCGTTCATCGAGTTGGAACGTCGGCTGGTGCAGGTCGCGCATGGGGCCTTCGCCCGGCCAGACGCCGAGGCGCATGAAGGAGCCGGGGATGTGTTCCAGGTACCAGCCGAAGTCCTCGCCGCCCGCTGACTGCTTCGTGCCTGCCAGTGCGTCCTCGCCGAGCGCCGATTCGATTGCCGTGCGCAGGTACTGGGTGCTCTCGCGCTCGTTGATCACCGGAGGTACGCCGCGGCGGTGTTGGAGTTCGTAGCCGACGCCGGTGGGGGCGAGTAGGGATTGGACCAGGCCCTCCACCAGGGGCTCGAGGTCGGCCCAGACGTCGTGGTCGCCGGTGCGGAGGGTGCCGCGGAGGAAGCCGTCCTGGGGGACGGCGTTGGGGGCGTCGCCCGCGTGCACGGCGCCCCAGACGAGGACGGTGCCGGAGCGGGGGTCGACCCGGCGCGACAGCAGGGCCGGGAGGCCGGTGATGACGGTGCCGAGGGCGTGCACCAGGTCCGCGGTCAGGTGCGGGCGGGAGGTGTGCCCGCCCGGGGAGGTGAGGCGCAGTTCGAGCAGGTCGGTGGCCGAGGTGATCGCGCCGACCCGGGTGCCCACCCGGCCGACCTCGGTGCGCGGGTCGCAGTGCAGGCCGAAGATGCGCTCCACGCCGTCGAGGCCGCCCGCGTCGATGACCTCCAGGGCGCCGCCGGGCATGACCTCCTCGGCGGGCTGGAAGATCAGCCGGACGCGGCCGGGCAGCGACGGGGCCGAGGCCAGCGCGATGCCGGTGGCCAGCAGGATCGTGGTGTGCGCGTCGTGGCCGCAGGCGTGCGCGGCACCGGGGGCGGTCGCGGCGTAGGGCAGGTCGGTGGCCTCGGTCATCGGCAGGGCGTCCATGTCCGCGCGCAGCGCCACGCAGCGCTCACCGGTGCCGATGTCGCAGATCAGGCCGGTACCCCCGGGCAGCAGCTCCGGCTGCAGGCCGAACGACTTGAGCAGGCCAGCGACCAGCTCGGTGGTGGCGAACTCCTGCCGGGACAGCTCGGGGTGGGCGTGGATGTGCCGGAACCAGGCCAGCACGTCGGCGGCGTTGGCGGCGAGCCACTGGTCCAGCCACGCGGGCCCGCGCCCCGCACCGAGATCTTCCACAGGGGGCATAGTGACCCCACTGGGGGTGATCAGCACGGCGGACTCCGGGCCCGACTTGGCCACCCGGGTACCCCGGCCACCTTCGAACGGCAGGTCGGGCCGCGAATCCAACACAGTCACGCGACCCCTCCGGCGATGGTCTTCTCGGTCGTTGTTGCGGTCTCCATTTGTCTTCGATCCTGCCCTATGGCGGGCGTCACCCAGGCCGGTTCCGGGCGCTGTACGGCCCGCGGTAGCGCGGCTGCGACCAACGGTCGGGTCGGGTTCGGCCGCACTGGTAGTTGATCAAGACGACCGGTGCGCGTACCGGGGTGAACGCCGGGCGTCAGCCCTTCTTGCGCTTGGCCCGCACCCGGTTGCCGTAGATCACCAGGCCGAGCAGGACGACCGCGACAACCCCCACGACCAGCTTGTTCTTCGCCTTGTCGGCGTCGGACTCGGTGGGCGCGGACGGGATGTCGACGCCGGGGGCGGTGGTTTGCCGGGCCAGCACGGTGGACCCGGCAAGCACAGTGGACCCGGCAAGCACGGTCGACCCGGCTGGCACGGTGGACCCGGCGAGCGCGGTGGACCCGGCGAGCGCGGTGGACCCGGCGAGCGCGGTGGACCCGGGGACGGGGTGGGCGGAGGCGGTGCCCACGGCGGTCCCCAGTGCGAGCAGGACGCCGAGGAGCACCGCGGACAGCAGCCGAGACACGCGGACGGACAAAGGCCGGCCCTCCAGGTCGGGGAGAGAGTCGGTCACCAGGTTAGTCGGCGCGGTCACTGTCCGCGAAGGCCGAAAGGATCATCTCGGCGGCCAGCGTCGCGGTGAGCCGACCGGCGCGCACGTCCTGCTCCACCCCGGGGGTCAGCGCGCGGACGGCCGGGTGGTCGTGCAGCCGGGCGAGCAGGGTGTCGCGGACCATCGACCAGGTCCAGTCCACCTGCTGCTGCCTGCGCTTCTCGGCGAGCTCGCCGGTGGCCGAGAGCGCGGTGTGGTGCTGCTCGACCCGCTCCCACAGCTCGTCGAGCCCGCGGTTCTCCTGGCCGCTGCAGGTCAGCACCGGCGGGGTCCAGGTGGCGGCCGGGTTGCGCAGCAGCCGCAGCGCGCTGGCCAGTTCCCTGGCGGCCTTGCCCGCCTCGGTGGTGTGGTCCCCGTCGGCCTTGTTGACCGCGATGACGTCGGCGAGCTCCAGGACGCCCTTCTTGATGCCCTGCAGCTGGTCGCCGGTCCTGGCGAGGGTGAGGAACAGGAAGCAGTCCACCATGTTGGCCACGGCGGTCTCGGACTGCCCGACGCCGACGGTCTCGACCAGCACCGTGTCGTACCCGGCGGCCTCCATCAGCACGATCGTCTCCCGGGTGGCCCTGGCGACGCCGCCGAGGGTGCCCGAGGTCGGGGACGGGCGGATGAACGCGGCCGGGTCGACCGCGAGCCGCGACATCCTGGTCTTGTCGCCGAGGATGCTGCCGCCGGTGCGGGTGGACGACGGGTCGACGGCGAGCACGGCGACCGTGCGGCCCGCGGCGGTCAGGTTGGTGCCCAGCGCGTCGATGAAGGTCGACTTGCCGACGCCGGGCACCCCGGTGATGCCGACCCGGTGCGCGCCGCCCGCGTGCGGCAGCAGCCGGACCAGCAGCTGTTGCGCCAGGGCGCGGTGGTCGGCGCGGCGGGACTCGACCAGCGTGATCGCCCGCGACAGCACGGCGCGGTCGCCCGCGCGGACGCCGTCGGCGTAGGTGTCGAGGTCGAGCGGTTTAGCCAAGCTCGTGCCCGTGCCGCTCGGCGAGGGTGCGCAGCAGCTGCGCGGCCGCGGTGGCGATGACGGTGCCGGGCGGGAAGATCGCGGCGGCACCGGCGGCGCGCAGGTCGTCGAAGTCCTGCGGCGGGATGACGCCACCGACGACGATCATGATGTCGTCGCGGCCGAGCTCGGCGAGCTCACCGCGCAGCGCGGGCACCAGGGTGAGGTGGCCAGCGGCGAGCGAGTTGACCCCGACGACGTGCACGTCGGCCTCGACGGCCTGGCGGGCGACCTCGCCGGGGGTGGAGAACAGCGGGCCGACGTCGACGTCGAAGCCGAGGTCGGCGAACGCGGTCGCGATGACCTTCTGGCCGCGGTCGTGCCCGTCCTGGCCCATCTTGGCGACCAGGATGCGCGGCCGCCGCCCCTCGGCCTCGGCGAAGGCGTCGACGACGGCGCGGGTCCGCTCGACGGTGTCGTCCTCGCCGGACTTGCCGACCTCGTCGCGGTACACGCCGGAAATCGTACGGATCTGCGCGGCGTGCCTGCCCCAGACCTTGCCCAGGGCCTCGGAGATCTCGCCGACGGTGGCCTTGGCGCGGGCGGCGTCGATGGCCAGTTCGAGCAGGTTGCCCTCGCCGGTCGCGGCGCGGGTGAGCGCGTCGAGCTTGCCGGTGACGGCGTCGTTGTCGCGTTCCGCGCGCAGTCGCCGCAGCTTCTCCAGCTGCTGGACGCGCACCCCGGCGTTGTCGACCTTGAGCACGTCGATCTGCTCGTCGTCGGTGAGCCGGTACTTGTTGACGCCGATGACCGGTTGCCGCCCGGAGTCGATGCGCGCCTGGGTGCGGGCGGCCGCCTCCTCGATGCGCAGCTTGGGGATGCCCGCGTCGATCGCCTTGGCCATGCCGCCCGCGGCCTCGACCTCGCTGATGTGGCCCCACGCCTTGGCGGCGAGCTCGTAGGTGAGCCGCTCGACGAACGCCGAGCCGCCCCACGGGTCGATCACGCGGGTGGTGCCGGACTCCTGCTGCAGCAGCAGTTGCGTGTTGCGGGCGATGCGCGCGGAGAAGTCGGTCGGCAGCGCGAGCGCCTCGTCGAGGGCGTTGGTGTGCAGCGACTGGGTGTGCCCCTGGGTGGCGGCCATCGCCTCGACGCAGGTGCGGGCGACGTTGTTGTAGACGTCCTGCGCGGTCAGCGACCAGCCGGAGGTCTGGCAGTGCGTGCGCAGGCTCAGCGACTTGTCCTCGGCCGGGTCGAAGCCCTTGACCAGCCGCGCCCACAGCAGCCGGGCCGCGCGGAGCTTGGCGACCTCCATGAAGAAGTTCATCCCGATGGCCCAGAAGAACGACAGCCGGGGGGCGAAGGAGTCGACCGGCAGCCCGGCGTCGCGGCCCGCGCGGATGTACTCGACGCCGTCGGCGAGGGTGTAGGCCAGTTCCAGGTCGGCGGTCGCCCCGGCCTCCTGCATGTGGTAGCCGGAGATGGAGATCGAGTTGTACTTGGGCATGTTCCGCGAGGTGAACGCGAAGATGTCGGAGATGATCCGCATCGACGGGCCCGGCGGGTAGATGTAGGTGTTGCGGACCATGAACTCCTTGAGGATGTCGTTCTGGATGGTCCCGGCGAGCTGCTGCGGCGCGACGCCCTGTTCCTCGGCGGCGACGACGTAGAGCGCCAGGACCGGCAGCACGGCACCGTTCATGGTCATCGACACGCTCATCTTGTCCAGCGGGATGCCGTCGAAGAGTTGGCGCATGTCGTAGATGGAGTCGATGGCCACGCCCGCCATGCCGACGTCGCCCGCCACGCGCGGGTGGTCGGAGTCGTAGCCGCGGTGGGTGGCCAGGTCGAAGGCGACCGAGAGGCCCTTCTGCCCGGCGGCGAGGTTGCGGCGGTAGAAGGCGTTGGACTCCTCGGCGGTGGAGAACCCGGCGTACTGGCGGATGGTCCACGGCTGGTTGACGTACATCGTCGGGTAGGGGCCGCGCAGGTAGGGCGCGATCCCCGGGTAGGTGCGCAGGAAGTCCAGGCCCGCGGTGTCCTCGGCGGTGTAGACCGGTTTGACGGCGATGCCCTCCGGGGTCTCCCAGGTCAGCCCGTCGACGTCGGTGTCGGCCTGGGCGCGCAGCGCGGCGCGCCAGTCCTCGGCGGTGGTCGTGGGGGTCGGCTCGCCGAGCTCGACGGCGCCGAAGTCGGGGATGGTCATGCCGGGTCTCCCAGGGTGCGCAGGGTGTCGCGCAGTACGGCGAGCGCGTCGCAGCCGGTGAACACGAATCCGTCCACTCCGGACTGCCGGTGTTGCTCGGATTCCTTGCCCGCCAGCAAGACCCGGACGGCCCCGGCCGCCTTGAGCGCTTGGGCGACCGGTGCGGCCAGTTCGGCGTAGGACTTCTCGGACCCGCAGATGACCGCCACGGCGGCGCCGCTGCCGGTGAAGCGCGCGGCAGCGGTCTCCGCGTCGGTGATCACGCCGCCGTCGGGGGTCTCGATACCGCCCGCCTGGAACAGGTTGGCGGCGAAGGTGGCGCGGGCGGTGTGCGCGGCGACCGGGCCGAGGGTGGCGAGGAAGACCCGCGGCCGCGCGCCGGTCTCGGCCAGTGTCCTATCGGAACGGTCGCGCAGGTCCTCGTACGCCTCGGCGTAGCGGTGCACCGGCAGGCCGCCGGTCGGGGCGGGCGGCGCGGGGGTGCGGACCGGGGCGCGTTCGGCGAGGTTGGGGAACTCGCTGACCCCGGTGATCGCGTCGGCCCTGGTGGCGAGGTTGCGCTCGCGCTCGGCCCAGGTGGCGGCGAGCCGGTCGGCGACCAGGCCGCTGGCCAGCGCGCTCGGCAGGCCGCCCGCGCGCTCGACCTCGGTGAACCAGGCCCACGCGGCTTTGGCCAGTTCCTCGGTGAGGGCCTCGACGTACCAGGAGCCGCCCGCCGGGTCGATCACGCCCGCGAGCCGGGACTCCTCCAGCAGCACCGACTGCGTGTTGCGGGCGATGCGGCGGGCGAAGGCGTCCGGCAGGCCGATGGCCGAGTCGAACGGCAGCACGGTGACCGCGTCCGCGCCGCCGACACCCGCGCCGAAGGCGGCCAGGGTGGTGCGCAGCATGTTCACCCACGGGTCGCGCGCGGTGAGCATCGCCGGGGAGGTGACCGCGTGCTGGCGCTGGCCGACCGGGCGGGCGCCGACGACCTCGACGACCCTGGTCCAGAGCCTGCGCGCCGCGCGGAACTTGGCGATGGTGAGGAACTGGTCGGCGGTCGCGGCGAAGCGGAACTCGATCAGGCCGATGGCGGTGTCGACGTCGACGCCCGCGGTGGTCAGCGCGCGCAGGTAGGCCAGCGCGGTGGCCAGGGCGGCGCCGAGTTCCTGGGCATCCGAACCGCCCGCCTGGTGGTAGGGCAGGCCGTCGACCGTGATCGCGCGCAACCGCGGGTAGCGCTGGGCCTGGACGGCGAAGTCGGCCAACTCGGCCAGGTCCGCCGGGTCGCCGGTGCGGGCCTGCCAGCCGAGCGGGTCGGCGCCGAGGTTGCCCACGACGTCGCCGTGCGGGACGCCGCGGTCGGCGAACAGGGACAGCAGTTCGGTGCCCGCGGCGCGGTAGTCCGGCCCGGCGTCGAGGGTGACGGGGGCCAGGTCGAGGTAGACGTCGGCCAGGACGGTGCCCAGGTCGGCGATCGGGGTGCCCGCGGCGCCGACCACCAGCCAGAGCGAGGTGACGCCGTTCTCGAGGTCGGCGAGGACGTCGCGCGCGGTGGTCGCCGGGTCGGCGTGGCGCTGCCGCACGTCCCACCCGGTGGCGATGTGGCCGCCCGCCAGGGAGCCCCTGGTGAACGGGCGCAGACCGGGGTAGCCGGTGGCGGGGGCGGTGTCCGCGGCGGTGTAGAGCGGCTTGACCTCGATGCCGTCGTAGGTCCTCGACGCGAGCAGGTCCTCCACCGGCCGGTCGTGCCCCTCGGGCACGGCGTCGGCGCGGCGCAGGACCCGTTCGACCAGGCTCTGCCAGCGCGCGTGGTCGGCGGCGGGGAACTCACCTGCCAAGACCAACTCGGGGGCCGTCATGCCCAGTGATGCTACGGAAACCCGCAGTGCGCACCAGGTGGGCGGTGTGTGAGCCTGATCGCGGTTACCCGCAGGTAAGAACGAGCTACGTTCGACTTTCACCCGTGGCCCACGGCCGGGTGGGTGACAATGTCGCCCGTGTCCGCCCCCGAACCGTCCCAACGCCTGGTCGCAGGGCGTTACCGACTGCGCAAGCTGCTCGGCCAGGGGTCGATGGGAACCGTCTGGGAGGCCCACGACGAACTGCTGCGCCGCCCGGTCGCGGTGAAGCAGGTGCGGCTGCCCGCCGACGACACCCCGGTCGAGGAGATCGAGGAGCTGCGCGAGCGGACCCTGCGCGAGGCGCGGGCGATCGCGGTGGTCTCGCACCCGAACGTGATCACCCTGCACGACGTGGCGCTCGAGGACGACGAGCCGTTCGTGGTGATGGAGTTCCTGGTCGCGGCGAGCCTGGCGGAACTGGTCACCGCGAACGGGCCGCTCGAGGTGGAGCAGGCGGCGATCGTGGGGCACGCGGTGGCCGCCGCGCTCTCCGCGGCGCACAGCGCCGGGGTGGTGCACCGGGACGTGAAGCCGGGCAACGTGCTGGTCAGCCCGGACGGGCAGGTGAAGCTCACCGACTTCGGCATCGCCCGCAACCTGTCCGAGCGGACGCTGACCAGCACCGGGATCATGCTCGGCTCGCCCTGCTACATCGCCCCGGAGATCGCCTCCGGTGGCGCGGTCACCCCGAACGCCGACCTGTGGGGCCTGGGCGCGACGCTGTTCGCCACCGTCGAGGGGCACGCGCCCTACGACGCCGACGCCCCGGCGATGGAGATCGTCGGCCAGGTGGTCAACGGCGAGGTGCCGCGCCCGGAGCACGACGGGCCGCTGCGCGAGGTGATCATGGGGCTGATGGTCAAGGACCCGGCGGCGCGGATGTCGCTGCGCGAGGTCCGCGAGCGGCTGTACCCGCTGATGCCCGCGCCGGGCAGCCCGGTCTACGAGAGCCTGCGGCTGGACCCGACCCCGCCAGAGGAAGCGCCGACAGTGGTGACCAGGCCCGCCGTGCCGCTCGACGGGCCGACCGAGACCGGCATCCCGCTGGCGTCCACCCCCGGGCCGCTGCCGTTCGAGCGCACCGGCGGCCGCCGCGGTCGCGGGGTGGCCGTGCTGCTGGGGGTGGTGTCGGTGGCGCTGTTCGCGACCGCGGCGGTCGGCGGGTTCGCGCTGACCAGGGCGGTCGCCGGGCAGCCGGTCCTGCCGGTGAGCGCCCCGGTCGCCTCCCAGCAGGCCGCCGCGCCGCTGCGCGAACTCGCCGTGCGCACCGCCGACGCGGCGACCCTCGCCGGTGAGCAGGGCGGCAGCTTCAGCGTCCCGGTCCCCGGCGACTGGGTGAAGTTCGTCGAGCAGCGCAGCGCGCGGACGCTGCCCAACAGCACCCGGGTGCACTGGGTGTCGCCGGACGGGACCTCGGAGATCGTGGTGGAGCGGTTCCCGAACTTCTACCCGAAGTACGCGGTGGAGCAGTACCTGCGGGTCCTGTCCAGCCGCACCCCCGGCTTCCGGGTCGTCGGCAACACCCAACTGGACAACGGCACCCCGGAACCGTCGAGCCAGCTGACCTACCGCAGCGTCGACGCGGTGGCCGCCGGTGCGACCGGCAGCGACGTCAACCGGGCCTCGATCGCCAACGTGCTGCCGATCGACAAGGACCTCTGGGTGGTCAGCGTGACGGTCCCGATCGACCAGGAGGACACCGGTCGCCGCGGCCTGTTCGCCCGGGTCGCCCCGGAGTTCCGCGTCCTGGGCCGCGGCTAGGCGCTGTCCGGTAGGTCTGGTGCGTGGGTTCGGTGATCCGCGTGGTCGCTGGGTGCGCGGGCGCGGATAGCGCGTGCCTGACTTGCCGGACAGCGCCTACGCGGGGGCGGCGGGCCTGCGGCGGTCCGGGAAGCGCTTGGCCGACTCGCTCACCTGGGCCAACCGGCGCAGCGCGATCAGCGCGGTGTCACCGAGGACGGTGCCGACCACGACGCTCTCCACCATGCCGTCGACCCCGAGCCGGTCGACGATGTAGTCCAGGTCGACCACCCCGATCTGCTCGGCGACGGTCACGTAGCGGCGGACGGTGTCCAGGAACTCGCTGTGGCCCAGGGCCCGCGCGGACACCAGCACGGTGGCCAACGCGCTGACCGCCGGGTGGTTGTCGCGGCAGTACCACCCGAGTTCGCCGATCAGCGCGCGGACCTCGTCCTCGGCCGCGGCCTGCGTCGCGGCCGAACTGGGCGGCGGCCCGGGGAACAGCGCGTGCTGGACCGTGCCGAGCAGCTTCTCGATGTCGTCGGAGGGCGAGTCGACGCTGGTCAGGACCTCCTTGACGGTGGCGACCGGCAGGCCGCCGACGTCGATCAGCGCGCGCACCAGGCGCAGCCGGTGCACGTGGGTCTCGTCGTAGCGCGCCTGGTTGGGGCTGGTGAGCTCGCCGGGCGGGAGCATCCCCTCGCGCAGGTAGTACTTGATCGTCGGCACCGCGACGCCGGTGCGCTTGCTCAGTTCGCCGATCCGCACGGTGCTCCCGCCACTCGACATCCCGGGATGGATAGTGTACTTATCGAAAGCAGACAGCACTACTATCCATTGTTCGAGGGGCGAGACATGCGGACCTGGTACAGACCCTTAGTTCTCTTCAGCGGCCTCATGGCACTCACGGCGGTCGCCTCGGCGATCGGCCTGCTGGTGGACGACCGGGAGCTGCTCGGCGCCCCGATCTGGATGAAGCCGCTGAAGTTCAGCCTGTCCTTCGTGGCGTTCGGGCTGTCCTGGGCCTGGTTGCTGTCGCTGCCCGAGCGCAGGCCGCGGTTCCTCGGCGGCACCGCGCTGGTGATCATCGCCGGGTCGCTGCTGGAGATGGTGATCATCATCGGCCAGGTCGTGCGCGGGCGGCAGAGCCACTTCAACGTGACAACGGCGTTCGACTCGATGCTGTTCAGCATCATGGGCGCGACGGTGGCAATCCTGTTCCTCGGCACGCTCGTGCTCAGCGTCTACATCGCCGCGCGCAGGCTCGCGCCCGCGCCGGAACTGCTGGCGATCCGCTTCGGCATGGGGATCTCGTTGGTGGGCATGGCGGTGGGGATCCTGATGACGACCGCGTCCAGCGGGATGGAGGGCTTCGTCGGCGCGCACAGCGTCGGCGTGCTCGACGGCGGGCCGGGCATGCCGCTGACCGGGTGGAGCACCACCGGCGGTGACCTGCGGATCGGGCACTTCATCGGCATGCACGCGCTGCAGTTGCTGCCGCTGCTGGCGCTGGCCATCCGCGGTCGCGCCGAGAGCACCTCGGTCCGGATCATCTGGACGGCGAGCCTGGGCTACCTGGCGGTGGTCGTGCTGACGACCTGGCAGGCGCTGCGCGGGCAACCGCTGTTCGCGCCGGACTGGGTCACCGGGACCGCGCTCGGCGTGATCGCGGCGGGGGTGGCGCTCGGCCTGCTGTCGGCGCGCGGCAAGGCCAGGGTCGAGGAGAGGATCACCGCATGAGCACCGTGTTCAACCTCGCGTTCTACGTCGTCGCGCCGTTCTGGGCGCTCATGGTGTTCGCCCCGACCTGGTCGTGGACCCGCAAGATCATCGAGTCGCCGTGGATCGCGCTGCCCGCGCTGGTGGTGTGGGCGGTCGCCGCGGTGCCGGTGTTCGGTCAGCTGTGGACCGGGGTGACCGCGCCGACGCTGGAGTTCTGGCTGGACTTCCTGCGCGACGACAACGCGGTCGCCGCCGTGTGGGCGCAGGTGCTGGCGTGGGACCTGCTGGTGGGGCGGTGGATGTACCTCGACAGCCGGGCGCGCGGGGTGCACCCGCTGCTGATGGGGCCGGTCCTGGTGTTCACCATCCTGCTGTCGCCGATCGGGCTGCCGCTGTACCTGCTGGTGCGCCTGGGATTCCCAGCACGTGACGGACGGGTCCGCGTAGGCTCCGGTGCGTGAGCGACTTCGACACTGACCCGCGCCGCTTCGCCGACGAGGCCGCGAAAGCGCTTGCCGAGCGCACCGGGGCCCCCACCCACGACCTCGCGCTGGTGCTGGGCTCCGGCTGGCGGCCCGCGGTCGAGCAGCTCGGCGCGCCGGAGGCCGAGGTGCCGATGGCGGAGCTGCCCGGGTTCCTCGCCCCGACCGTGCAGGGGCACGGCGGGACCATCCGGTCCATCGTGGTCGGCGACAAGCGGGTGCTGGTCCTGCTCGGCCGCACCCACGTGTACGAGGGCCACGGCGTCGCGCGGGCCGTGCACGGGGTGCGGACCGCGGCGGCGGCCGGGGTCAAGGCGGTCGTGCTGACCAACGCGGCGGGCTGCCTGATGGAGGGCGTCCAGGTCGGACAGCCGGTGGTGATCAGCGACCACCTCAACCTGACCGCCCGCTCCCCCCTGGTCGGCGCCGAGTTCGTCGACCTCACCGACCTGTACTCGCCGCGGCTGCGCGCGATCGCCAAGCAGATCGACCCGACGCTGCGCGAGGCCGTCTACGCCGGACTACCCGGGCCGCACTTCGAGACGCCCGCGGAGATCCACATGCTGCGGGTGCTCGGCGCGGGCCTGGTCGGGATGTCCACGGTGCTGGAGGCGATCGCGCTGCGCGCCGCCGGGGTCGAGGTGTTCGGGCTCTCGCTGGTGACGAACCTGGCGGCCGGGATCACCGGGGAACCGCTCGACCACATCGAGGTGCTGGAGGCGGGCCGCAAGGCCGCGGAGGGGATGGGCGGGCTGCTGCGCGAGCTGGTCGTGCGCGCGTGACCCGGCTGACCCCGGACCTGCGCGACCGCGCCTTCCGCTGGATCGCCGACGACGTCGACCCCGCCGCGCGCGCGGAGCTGCAGCAGCTCGTCGCCCGGGCGATGGGCGGGGTGGCGGAAGCCGCCGAGGAGTTGGCGGACCGGATGGCCGGACCGCTGACCTTCGGTACGGCCGGTCTGCGCGGGCCGGTGCGGGCGGGGCCCAACGGGATGAACAGGTCCGTGGTCGTGCGGACGACGGCCGGGCTGGCGGCGTGGTTGGTGGCCGCCGGTCACGCGGGCGGGGTCGTGGTGGTCGGCCGGGACGCGCGGCACGGCTCCGAGGAGTTCTGCTCGGACGCCGCGGGGGTGTTGGCGGCGGCCGGGTTCGACGTGCGGGTGTTGCCGCACGCGCTGCCCACTCCGGTGCTGGCGTTCGCGACGCGGTCGCTGGGGGCGGTCGCGGGCGTGCAGATCACGGCGTCGCACAACCCCCCGGCAGACAACGGGTACAAGCTGTACGTGGACGGCGGCGCGCAGATCATCCCGCCCGCCGACCGCCAGATCGAGGCGGCGATCGCCGCGGTTGGTCCCGCCGTGTCGGTTCCCGTTTCCACCGCCTGGGTGGAAGTTGACCTACTGCAGTCCTATCTGGACAGCGTGGTCGTGCTGCCCCGGGGCACCGCCCGCACGCTCCGGGTCGCTGCGACGGCGTTGCACGGGGTCGGTGCGGGACCACTGGCGTTGGCGTTGCACGGCGCCGGGTTCACCGACTTGGCGCTGGTACCGGAGCAGTCAGTCCCCGACCCCGACTTCCCGACCGTCGGCTTCCCCAACCCGGAAGAACCGGGGGCGACGGACCTGCTGCTGGCCCGGGCGTCCGAAGTGGATGCCGACATCGCCATCGCGCTGGACCCGGACGCCGACCGGTGCGCGGTGGGGGTGCGCGACGGCGCGTGGCGGATGCTGACCGGCGACGAGACCGGCGCACTGCTGGGCGAGCACATCCTGTCCACCGGTTCAACGCCGAACCCGTTGGTCGCCAACACGATCGTCTCCTCGTCGCTGCTGAAGTCGATCGCCGAGTCCCACGGCGCCCGCTACGCGGCCACCCTGACCGGCTTCAAGTGGCTGATGCGCGCGGGCGAGGGCCTGGTCTACGCCTACGAAGAAGCCCTCGGCCACAGCGTCGACCCGGTGAACGTCCGCGACAAGGACGGCATCTCCGCCGCGGTACTGCTGTGCGACCTGGCAGCGACCCTGCGCGCTTCCGGGCGGACGTTGCTCGACGCGCTCGACGATCTCGCCTTGGCCCACGGCGTATTCCTGACCCGCCAGGTCTCGCTACGGGTGGCAGACCTGCCCCAAATCCCAGCGTTGATGTCCGCCCTCCGCGCGAACCCCCCAGCTTCCTTCGCAGGCATCCCCGTGACCGCCGAAGACCTACGCCCAGAGGCAGACGTCCTCCGCTACACCGGCGACGGCGTCCGCGTCCTCGTCCGCCCATCCGGGACAGAGCCGAAGATCAAGGCATACCTCGAAACCTCCGCCCCGGCCGCCACCAGGGAAGACCTCCCCAACGCACGCACCGTCGCCACCCAACGACTGGACGCGGTCGCCACCGAGATCGCCGCACTACTCGGGGCTTGATCCGCGCCAGGCAACGGGAAACACGCGCGCGATGTGGACTCCGTCACCATCGCATTCGGGCAGCAGGGGTTGCTCAGAGCGTGGTTGTTCATGGTGAACCGGTCAAGAAGGACTGGTAATCCCACCGAGAGCTGCGGGGTGACCCGGTATCCCGACCACCTCGTCGCACTGGTCCGGACCAGTAACTGTCCGAACCGGACGGAATACGCAGCGAGGTAACCGGGAAAAGGCGAAACGGCGGCTCGATCGGCAGCGATGCGGCGGTCATACGGCGGCTCGTGGATGAGCAGCCGGTTGAGGAGGTACCTACCCATGACCGCTCGTACCCGGGCGCTCGGAGTCCTCGCCGTGGTGGCGACGACGTTGACCCTGGCCGCGGTGCCCGCCGCCGCGGCGAACCCGATCACTTTCGCCCCGCGGGTGGACTACTCGACCGGCAACCACCCGGAGGCGGTCATCGACGCCGACCTCAACGGGGACGGCAAGCCCGACGTGATCACCGCTGACCGCTACGAGTGGCAGCTGACCGTGCTGCTGGGCACCGGCGCTGGCGCGCTCGGCCCGCGCACCACCGTCTACCCCGGCGACGAGCCGACCGCCCTGGCGACCGCCGACTTCAACGGCGACAAGAAGGCCGACGTCGCGGTCACCACCGCCGGTTCGGTGTCGGTCCTGCTGGGCAACGGCGACGGCACTTTCGCCCCGCGCCAGGCGTTCCCGGTGAGCGCGGGCGCCGAGGGCATCGCCGCGGGCGACCTCAACGGCGACAAGAAGGCCGATGTCGTCATCAGCCGCCCCGAGGGCATCACCGTCCTCTTGGGCAACGGCGACGGCACCCTCGGCGCGGGCACCGACCTGCTCGCGGGTGGCTACTCGCGCGGCGTCGTGCTGGCCGACTTCAACGGTGACGCCAAGACCGACATCGCGATCGGCGGGTTCTTCACCGGCACCGTCACCGTGTTCAAGGGCAACGGCGACGGCACCTTCGGCCTCCCGCTGCCGTTCCCGGCCAGCGTCAACCCGATCGACATCGCCGCGGGTGACTTCAACCGCGACGGCAAGCTGGACCTGACCACCGCCGACTACGGCCAGGGCACCGTCTCGGTCCTGCTCGGCAACGGTGACGGCACCTTCGGGCTGCCGACCGCCAAGCCGATCGGCCCGAACCCGTTCGGCGTCGCGGTGGCCGACCTGGACCTCGACGGCGACCCGGACCTCGCGGTCTCGCTCTCCGGCGCGGACAGCGTCACGGTCCTCAACAACGGCAACGGCACCTTCGAGCAGGCCGCCACCCTGGGCACCGGCACCGCGCCGACCGAGGTGCACGCCGCGGACCTCGACAGCGACAGCCGCGCGGACCTGATCACCACCAACCGCTACGCCGACGGCATCTCGGTGCTGCTCAACCGCACCACCAAGCCGGTCCCCCCGGCCAGCGACCTCGCGGTCTCGCTGCAGGCGTCGCCGAAGTTCGGCATCCTGGTGCCCGCGCTGCAGTACGCGATCACGGTCAAGAACGTCGGCCCGCAGGCGCTGACCTCCGGCACCGTCACCGCGACCCTGCCCGCGCCGCTCGCCCCGGTCGCCGGTCCCGGCTGCTCCGTCACCGGTCGCACGGTGACCTGCCAGGTCGGCGCGCTCGCGGTCGGCGCGTCCACGGTGAAGACGTTCTCCGCGCCGCTGGCGCTGTTCACCATCGGCACGTTCAAGGTCACCGCGCAGCGGACCGCGAGCGTCCCGGCTGACCCGAACCCGACCAACGACGTCGCCGCCCCGACCAGCTGCACCACGCTGGGCTTCATCCTGGCGATCTGCGGACCGACCCCCGGCGGTCTCTGACCGAGGACATCCGTGGCCACCGGCCCCTCCTTCGGTGGCCACGGAGATGAACGGCGTTCCGCCGCGGTGATGCCCCCACCGCGGCGGAACCCGTTCCTTTTTGTTTTGTGGACCTCTAACCGCCCGCTGTGACCGTCAGTCCTCTTTGGCCCGGGTCTCCCCGGCGATCGCCCGCATCCCCGCTTCCGGGTAGCGCTCACCAGCGACAGCGCCCGCGGGCACCGCGTCCTCGATCCGCTTCAAGTCCTCTTCGGACAACGAGATCTCCAGCGCCGCCAGGTTCTCCCGCAGGTACGTCCGACGCTTGGTCCCCGGGATCGGGGCGACGTCGGCGCCGCGGTGGTGCACCCAGGCCAGCGCCAACTGCCCGGCCGTGACCCCGCGCTCGTCGGCCAGGGCGCGCAACGCCTCGACGATCGCCAGGTTCTTGCGCAGGTTCTCCTCCTGGAAGCGCGGTTGCATCGCCGCCCGGAAGTCGCCATCGCCGAAGTCCGCGGCCGAGGTGTAGCGGCCGGTGAGGAACCCCCGGCCCAGCGGCGAGTACGGCACGATGCCGATGCCCAGTTCCCGCGCGGTGGGCACGATCTCGGCCTCGATGTCGCGCGACCACAGCGACCACTCGCTCTGCAGCGCGGCGATCGGGTGCACCGCCGCGGCCCGGCGCAGGGTCGAGGCGCCCGCCTCGGACAGCCCGATGTGCCGGACCTTGCCCTCGGCGACCAGCTCGGCCAGCGCGCCGACGGTCTCCTCGATCGGCGTGTTCGGGTCGACCCGGTGCTGGTAGTACAGGTCGATGTGGTCCACCCCGAGGCGGCGCAAGGACCCCTCGCAGGCCTGCTTCACGTAGGCGGCGTCGCCACGCACGGTGCGCTGGGCCGGGTTCGCCGGGTCGCGGACGATGGCGAACTTCGTGGCCAGCACAACCTGGTCGCGCCGGTCCGCGATCGCACGGCCCACGAGCTCCTCGTTGGTGTGCGGCCCGTACATGTCCGAGGTGTCAAACAGTGTTACGCCGCGGTCGAGCGCCTCGTGGATGGTCGCCACCGACTCGGCGTCGTCGCGGCCTGCGTAGAACTCGCTCATGCCCATGCAGCCCAGGCCCTGGGCGCCCACGGTCAGTCCGCCGAGCCGCCGGTTGTCCAACTTGGACTTGTCCACAGTGGATCTCCTTACCTGCCGACGGCGCGCATCATGCCGGGGGCGTACCGGGCACCGGCGAACGCGTCGGCGGGGGCGGCTGCCTCGATGGCGGCGATGTCGGCTTCGGACAGTTCGATGGTGGGGGCGGCGACGTTCTCCTCGAGGTAGGTCCGCCGCTTGGTGCCGGGGATGGGGACCACGTCGGCGCCCTGGGCCTGCACCCAGGCGAGCGCCAGCTGACCGGGGGTCACGCCGCGGTCGGCCGCGAGCGCGGCGATGGCGGCGACGACGGCCTGGTTGCGGTCGAGGTTGTCGGCGTTGAACCGGGGCAGGCCCGCGCGCATGTCGCCCGCGCCGATCTGCTCGGCGGTGAGCTTGCCGGTGAACAGGCCGCGGCCGAGCGGGGAGAACGGCACCACGCCGATGCCCAGTTCCCGGCAGGTCGGCAGGATCTCGGCCTCGATGTCGCGGGTCCACAGGGACCACTCGCTCTGCAGCGCGGCGATCGGGTGCACGGCGTGCGCGCGGCGGATGGTGGCCGCGCCCGCCTCCGACAGGCCCAGGTGGCCGACCTTGCCCTCGGCGACCAGTTCGGCCATGGCACCCACGGTCTCCTCGATCGGGGTGTCCGGGTCGACCCGGTGCTGGTAGTACAGGTCGATGTGGTCCACGCCGAGCCTGCGCAGCGACGCCTCGACCTGCTCGCGGACGTAGGCGGCGTCACCGCGCACGGCGGGGCCGTCGGGGCCGCGACCGGCGATGCCGAACTTGGTGGCGAGCACGACCTGGTCGCGGCGGCCCCGGATGGCCCGGCCGACCAGGTCCTCGTTGGCGCCGTCGCCGTAGACGTTCGCCGTGTCGAGCAGGGTCACGCCCAGCTCGAGGGCCCGGTGGACGGTGGCGATGGACTCGGTCTCGTCGCCGACGCCGTAGCCCTGGCTCATGCCCATGCAGCCCAGGCCCTGCGCGCTGACGGTCAACGCGCCGAGCGCGCGGGTGGGGATGCTCATGCCGAGGCCTCCTGGATGTGCTCGGCGCCGATGCACCGCTCGTAGTTGTCGATCTTGTAGTCCAGCACGCCCAGGCAGGAGCGCAGCTCGTCGATGCGCGTGCGGACGTCCTGGCGGTGCCGCTCGAGGATGCGTTTGCGCTGGCCGAAGGTGGCGACGCCCTGGTGGCGGAGCCGGGCGTACTCGCGCATGAGCTTGATCGGCATGCCCGTGGTGCGCAGCCGGGTCAGGAAGACCAGCCAGGCCAGGTCGTCATCGGAGTAGGCGCGCCTGCCACCGGAGTCGCGCGCGGGCGGGTCGATGAGCTCGATGCGCTCGTAGTAGCGGAGGGTGTCGATCGAGAGCCCACTGCGGTGGGCGGCCTCGGCGATCGCGTACGTCACCCGACGACCGTAGAAGCTGGAGTGCACTCCAGGTCAACCCGGTTCACCGGTATTCCGCGTGCTCAGGACTTCGGCAGCGCCCACGCCCGCAGGTGCGCGGCCATTTTCGGCACCTCGACCGCGCCCCGGCCGACCTCGCGCACCAACTCCAGCGCCGCGTCGGTCTCGGCGTCGATCCACCAGCCGTTGAGGTCGCACATCGTGACCGCGGCGACCCAGCCCAACCGCCAGTTGCCCTGGGCGAGCGGGCGGCTGCGCACCACCGAGTCCAGCAGCGCGGCCGCCTTGAGCCAGAGCGTGTCGTAGGCCTCGACGCCGAGCACGGTGGCCTGGGGCCGGTGCGCCGCGGAGTCGAGCAGCCCGAGGTCGCGCACCACCAGGTCACCCCCGGTCACGGCGGCGGCGAGCACCAACAGGTCACTGGCGTCGAGGTAGGCGGTCACCCGGAGATGATCACACGGGGTCCATCCGGTCGAGCAGGCCGCGGTAGCGCGGCAGCACCCGGCCGAGCACCTCGTCGAGCTGCTCCTGCTTGTGCAACCTGGCCCACCGGTCGGCCAGCGCCAGGCGCAGGACCTCCTGCTTGGAGCGGCCCTCGACCTCGGCCAACTCGTCCAGCCTGGCGTTGTCTTCCTCGGTCAACCGCAAGGTCATCGCCATGGTTGGCCATGGTACCACCGTGGTACCACTCGCGACAGCGTCCCGTGACAGTGTTATGGAACGCTAGACTCCTCCGGTGCCCAGACCCAGGACACACGACGAGGCGCTCCGAGTCCGCCTGCTCGACCGCGCGGGTGAACTCATCGCCGCCGAAGGTGCCACCGCCCTCAGCCTGCGCCGCCTAGCCGCCGACGCGGGCACCTCAACCACCGCCGTCTACTCCCTCTTCGGCGGTAAACCAGGCTTGGTCCGAGAGCTCTACGTAGAGGCTTTCCACCGCCTCGGCACCCGCCTGCGCGCTGTACCTATGACAGGTAGGCCCGCCGAGGACTTGGTACTACTGGGGGTGGCCTATCGCGAAAGCGCGCTTGCCGACCCGCACCTGTACGGAGTGATGTTCGGCGGGGCGATCCCAGGCTTCGAACCAGACGATGAGGCCACCTCGCACTCCCGCGCTGCTCTCGCACCGTTGCTAGAGGTGATCGCGGCCGGGGTGGAGACGGGCGTGTTCCTCGACTCCGGCGGCACGATGGCGGTGGGGTGCTGGGGAATCGTCCACGGACTGGTGTCGCTGGAACTGCTGGGGAACCTACCCCCGGGCATGGACGTGGCCGCGACCTACGAGCGCTCGCTGCGCGCCAACACCGCTGGTTGGTTGAACCGCGCTTCTGGGTGAACCTTCTCGACCCGCGCCCGTGTTGCCCAGGTGGCCGTTATCCACAACCTCCCCGGCTATCCACAGCTTTTCGCGAACCCCCGCCGCGCCCCAGGGACCGGGTAGACTGGCACCGGGGACGCCCCCCGTGGTGTGGTGGGGGGCGGGGCCAGCGGGGAGGGCCTCCGGAATCGGGTCGAGGGCGGTGGGGGCTGGTCTAGACCGCGCCGTACTGGCGGTCGCCCGCGTCGCCGAGGCCGGGGACGATGAAGCCGGAGTCGTTGAGGCGTTCGTCGATGCTGGCGGTGACCAGGCGGACGGGCAGGTTGGCTGCGGCGAGGTGCTCGATGCCCTCGGGGGCGGCGAGGGCGCAGATGGCGGTGACGTCAGTGGCGCCGCGGTCGGTGAGCAGGCGGATGGTGTGGACCATTGAGCCGCCGGTGGCGAGCATCGGGTCGAGGACGAAGACCGGGCGGTCGGAGAGGTCCTCGGGCAGCGACTCCATGTACGGGGTCGGCTTGAGGGTGTGCTCGTCGCGGGCGAGGCCGACGAAGCCCATCTGGGCGTCGGGGATGAGCTTGTGCGCCTGGTCGGCCATGCCGAGCCCGGCGCGCAGGACCGGCACCAGCAGCGGCGGGTTCGCCAGCCAGAAGCCGTCGGTGCGGGCGACCGGGGTGTGGATGCGCTCGGTGCGCAGCGGCGCGTGCCGGGTGGCCTCGTAGGTCAGCATCACGGTCAGCTCGTGCAGCGCGGCCCGGAAGGTGGCGCTGTCGGTCCGCGCGTCGCGCATGACGGTGAGCCTGGCCTTGGCCAGCGGGTGGTCGACGGTGAGCACGTCCATGGCCGGACACGGTAGACCGGTCCGCTTATTCGCTGGTGGCGGCGTGCCCCTATCGGGGGTGGGTGGCGCTACCCTCGTCTCCGTGAGTGAGCAACCGCACCTGCCCGGACCGCAAGAGATGCGCGCGTCCAACGCCGACCGGGAGCGATTCGCCAAGGTCCTGCACGACGCCATGGCCGAGGGCAGACTCACCGTCACCGAACTCGAAGAACGCCTCGACCACGTCTACGCCGCCAGGACGTTCGGGGAGCTGGAGCCCCTGGTCCGCGACCTGCCCAACCAGCAGCTGGTCGCCTACCAGTCGCCCCTCCCGCAACCGGCCCCGTCCACCCACCCCACCCGCGTGGGCGGCCGCGGCACCTCGTCGAGCGCGGTCGCGATCATGTCCGGCTCCGAGCGCAAGGGCCCGTGGACGATCCCGCCGACCTTCAACGCTTTCGCCCTGATGGGCGGTGTGGAGATCGACCTCACGTACGCGACGTTCGAGGCCCAGGAGACCACCATCCAGGCCTTCGCCCTCATGGGCGGCATCGAGATCACCGTCCCCCCGGACGTCACCGTCTACGTAACCGGCTCCGGCTTCATGGGCGGCTTCGGCAACTCCATCCGCACCCAAGGTCCCCCCGGCAGCCCCATCGTCCGCATCACCGGCATGGCCATCATGGGCGGCGTGGACGTTCGGCCACCTAAGAAGCCGAAGAACAAGAAGCAGAAGGAAATCGAAGAGGGCTGACCGCCCTTGTGGACAGCTCACCTCCGTGGGGTGGCGCACCTGCCGATGCTTCGACCCCAGCGTTCGATGGCCAGGTGGCCCACCTGGGATGAGTTCGTCGAGAATCCCGCGCGCCACGACAGTGAGCCGACAAACATCACAACGGCCACAATCGCGAGCCTTGTCCTGGGCCGCGACCAGTTCGATGACGTATCTGAGTGGCACCGTGGCGGCGAGCAGATGCGCCAGTCCACCGGCTGCGCGCAGTGCACCCTCGCACCGCGCGAATACCGGCCGGCGAGCGTGGGCCGCTCTAGTTGGCGATAGGCAAGCGTGGTTGCGCTAGGAAGACTTTGCGCCTGGTGCGATCGAGCGGATGCCGTCTGTGGGTTGCTAAGCGGTCTCGGCGCAGCCGTTGAGCAGGGTGCGTAGGGACCAGCGGAATTGCTCCTCTGTGTTCCAAGTTGCCACGACAGGCCAGGTTTGGGCTGTTAGGGGCAGGATGTTGGGGTCGATGGTCACCGACAGGCGGGCAGTGACGATGTCCTGCTCCGTATAGCCGTTGAGGTCGGCGGCGGTGAGAGTCGCTGAGCCGAGGACGTGGACGATTACCGCGTAGGTGGAGCGGGCGGCGTGGGTTGGGGTTAGGCCTGCCCCTACGAATATGGCCAAGAGGCGTTCGCCGACGAGGGCTGAGGTGGGGCCGTCCATGGGGGCTGTGTGCAGCAAGGCTGCCGCGCCTCTATGGCTCAGGAGCACGCCCCGCAAAGC
Organism: Actinokineospora diospyrosa; assembly: GCF_024171925.1. GTDB lineage: Bacteria > Actinomycetota > Actinomycetes > Mycobacteriales > Pseudonocardiaceae > Actinokineospora > Actinokineospora diospyrosa. Next base: position 127,361 of record NZ_JAMTCO010000012.1, read on the forward strand.
GCACGCGTAGTCCTCCACCCTCCGGCGCCAGCTGCGGCGGCCGGTGAGCAGGTCCGGGTCGGCCATGGCCAGGAACCGGTCGACGAGTGCGCGTTCCATCGCTGCCCGGTCCGGCAGGTACGTGTACAGCGTGTTCGGCCGCACCCCCAGTCGCGCGGCGACGCCGCGGATGGAGGGGGCTTCGCCGTCGAAGAGGGCTAGGGCGGCGTCGACGATCTGGTCGGCGGACAGGCTGCGTTTGGGGCCGGGTCGGGTCTTCTCGTCCACGGGAGATCACTGTACAGTGGACAACATTGCACACCGTACAGAGATAGGGACCCCGATGCTCCTCACCCTGCTCCTCGTCGCGGGCGCGGTTGGCGCCAACCTGGCCTTCATCGGCCTCGGCATGGTCTTCGACTACCCCGACGTCCTGGCGAAGCCGCCGCAAGAGGCGCTGGACGCCTTCCACCAGAACCAACTGGCCGTGTCCGCGCTCTTCTTGCTGCTGGCCGCCAGCGCCGCCCTGCTCATCCCCATCTCGAGGAAGATGAACAAGCCCGACCTCATCGCCCTCGGCACCGCGGCGGCCCTGGTCCAGGTCATCGGACTCCTGCGGTGGCCGCTGATCGTCCCGTTCATCGATGACCCCGACACGTTCAAGACACTGTCCACTGTGCTCGGTACCGTCATCGGCGAAACCCTCGGCTACGCCCTTACCGCAATCTGGACCGTCCGAGTCGCGCACTACTACGGCCTCAAGTTCCTCGCTTACCCTGCCGCGGGCCTTGTCGCGCTCGGTGTCCTCATCCCGTTGGGCGTGCCTGGCACAGACATGGCCAACTTCATCGGGTACATCCTCTACACGGTCTGGCTCATCGTGCTCGCGATCAGCGTGCGCCCAAGGTCCACCAAGAACCCCCTAGACTCGACCCCATGGGCGGCACGACAGAGTTGACCGACGTCACCCGGGACGAGGCGTCGCTGCGGCGGTTCCTGCACGGTCTGCCCGGGGTCGACGCGGTGGGGCTTGAGCAGCGCAGTGCCGGGTTGGCCACGCGCAGCATCAAGAAGGCCAGCAAGCTGTGGGCCATCGACACCGCGATCAGCATGGTCGACCTGACCACGCTGGAGGGCGCGGACACACCGGGCAAGGTCCGCTCCCTGTGCGCCAAGGCCCGCAGACCCGACGACGACGTCCCCCCGGTCGCCGCGGTCTGCGTCTACCCCGACCTGGTCGCGACCGCCAAAGAGGCGCTGGCAGGCAGCGGGGTCAACATCGCCAGCGTCGCGACCGCCTTCCCGTCCGGCCGCTCGACCCTCAAGGTCAAGCTCACCGACACCGAGTTCGCCATCGAGTCCGGCGCGACCGAGGTGGACATGGTGATCGACCGGGGCGCCTTCCTGTCCGGCCGCTACGGGCAGGTGTTCGACGAGATCCGCACCATCAAGGCGGCCTGCGGGGACACCCACCTCAAGGTCATCCTGGAGACCGGCGAGCTGGCCACCTACGACAACGTGCGCCGCGCGTCCTGGCTGGCCCTGCTCGCGGGCGGCGACTTCATCAAGACCTCCACCGGCAAGGTCTCCCCCGCGGCGACCCTGCCGGTCACCAACCTCATGCTGCAGGCCGTGCGCGACTGGCACGGGGTCACCGGCCAGCACCGGGGCGTCAAACCAGCGGGCGGCATCCGCACCACCAAGGACGCCATCCGGCACCTGGTCGCTGTGCACGAGGTCGCCGGGGCGGCCTGGCTCACCCCGCACCTGTTCCGCTTCGGCGCCTCCAGCCTGCTCAACGACCTGCTCATGCAGCGCCGCACCCAGCTCGATGGCCACTACAGCGGCCCCGACTACTTTTCTGTTGACTAGAGGGCGACGGTGGACCTTGTGAACTGGGAATACGCACCGGCGCCCGAGTCGCGGGCGATCGCGAACCTCAAGCCGAGCTACCGGATGTTCGTCGACGGCGAGTTCGTCGAGGGCGCGGGCGAGCCGCTCAAGTCGGTCAACCCGGCCACCGAGGAGGTGCTGGCCGAGGTCAGCACCGCGAGCTCGGCCGATGTCGACCGCGCGGTCAAGGCGGCCCGGCGGGCCCACGACAAGACCTGGGGCCGGATGCCCGGCGCCGAGCGGGCCAAGTACATCTTCCGGATCGCCCGGATGATCGCCGAGCGGGCGCGTGAGCTGGCCGTGCTGGAGTCGCTCGACAACGGCAAGCCGATCAAGGAAGCGCGCGACACCGACGTCCCCACGGCCGCGGCGCACTTCTTCTACCACGCGGGGTGGGCCGACAAGCTCGACTACGCGGGCTACGGCCCGGACCCGCGCCCGCTGGGTGTCGCCGGTCAGGTGATCCCGTGGAACTTCCCGCTGCTGATGGCGGCGTGGAAGATCGCACCGGCGCTGGCCTGCGGCAACACCGTGGTGCTCAAACCGGCCGAGACGACCCCGCTGACCGCGCTGGTGCTCGCCGAGATCATCCAGCAGGCCGAGCTGCCGCCCGGGGTGGTCAACATCCTGCCCGGCGCCGGGGACGTCGGCGCGGAACTGGTCAACCACGCGGGCGTGGACAAGGTCGCGTTCACCGGTTCCACCGAGGTCGGCAAGATCATCCAGTCCGCGCTGGCGGGCACCGGCAAGAAGCTGACCCTGGAGCTGGGCGGCAAGGCGGCGAACATCGTCTTCGACGACGCCCCGCTCGACCAGGCCGTGGAGGGGATCGTCAACGGGATCTTCTTCAACCAGGGCCACGTGTGCTGCGCCGGGTCGCGGCTGCTGGTGCAGGAGTCGATCGCCGAGGAGCTGCTGGCCAAGCTGCACGCCAGAGTCGCCACCCTGCGCGTGGGCGACCCGCTGGACAAGAACACCGACGTCGGCGCGATCAACTCGCGCGAGCAGCTCACCAAGATCACCGAGCTGGTCGCCTCCGGTGAGCGGGAGGGCGCCGAGCGCTGGACGAGCCCGTGCCCGCTGCCGGACAAGGGCTTCTACTTCGCGCCGACGGTGTTCGCCAACGTCACCCAGTCGATGCGGATCGCCCGCGAGGAGATCTTCGGCCCGGTGCTGTCGGTGCTGACCTTCCGCACCCCGGACGAGGCGCTGGCGAAGGCCAACAACACGCCCTACGGGCTGTCCGCTGGCGTGTGGACCGAGAAGGGCTCGCGCATCCTGTGGATGGCCGACCGGCTGCGCGCGGGCGTGGTGTGGGCCAACACGTTCAACCGCTTCGACCCGACCGCCCCGTTCGGCGGCTACCAGGAGTCGGGCTTCGGTCGCGAGGGCGGCCGGGCCGGGCTGGAGGCGTACCTCGATGTCTGATCGCGTGACGGTGTCCAAGACCTACAAGCTCTACCTGGGCGGGGCGTTCCCGCGCTCGGAGTCCGGCCGCACCTACCCGGTCGCCGACAGCAAGGGCCGCTTCCTGGCAAACGCGGCCCAGGCCTCGCGCAAGGACCTGCGCGAGGCCGTGGTCGCCGCGCGCGGCGCGTTCGGCAAGTGGTCTGGGGCGACGGCTTACAACCGGGGCCAGGTGCTCTACCGGGTCGCCGAGCTGCTGGAGGGCAGGCGGGAGCAGTTCGCCGAGGAGGTCGCCGCCGGTGAGGGCGTGCCCGCGCGGCGGGCCCAGGCGCTGGTGGACGCCGCGGTGGACCGCTGGGTCTGGTACGCCGGGTGGACCGACAAGATCGCCACCGTGCTGGGCGCGGCGAACCCGGTCGCCGGGCCGTACTTCTCGTTCTCGGTGCCGGAGCCGACCGGCGTGGTCGGGGTGCTGGCGCCGCAGAGGTCCTCGCTGCTCGGGCTGGTCAGCGTGCTCGCCCCGGTGCTGGCCGTCGGCGCGACCGCGGTCGTGGTGAGCAGCCAGGACCGGCCGCTGCCCGCGATCACCCTGTCCGAGGTGCTGGCGACCTCGGACGTGCCCGGTGGTGTGGTCAACCTGCTGACCGGGCACACCGCGGAGCTGGCACCGTGGCTGGCCGCGCACGCCGACGTCAACGCGCTCGACCTCACCGGTGCGCCCGGCGAGCTGCGGACCGACCTGGAGAAGGCCGCGGCGGGCACGGTGAAGCGGGTGCTGCGGGCGCCGTCGGCCGAGCCGGACTGGACCGAGCGGCCCGACATCAAGCGGCTGCGGGCGCTGGTGGAGACGAAGACCGTCTGGCATCCCACGGGGGTCTAGTCCAGGTTGGGATGCCCCGTCCTGTTTGCCGCCGGCGTACGGCGTGCCATCGTGGACCTCGCGATTCATTGGTCTGGACCTTTTGTCCGGGTAGCGAGGGGATCGGGACATGCGCGGTAGCACCGTCTTACCTGGCACGCCGAGCAGGGCACCGCGCGGCGGTGAGCTGCCCATGCACCGCCTGGAGATCTCCGCGCCGACCGCGCTGCCGTTCGTGGTCGGCACCTTCGAGCAGGTCGGACCGCTGTCGCGGGCGACGTTCCCGCACCGGCACACCTTCTACGAGATCGTGCACATCACCGGCGGCACCGGCACCCACGTGCTGGACCTGGCGCGGCTGCCGCTGCGCCCGCCGCACCTGTGCGTGATCAACCCCGGTCAGGTGCACCACTGGGAGGACCTGCGCGAGCTGCGCGGATCGGTGGTCCTGTTCACCGACGACTTCCTGCTCGACCACCCGGCCGACCGCGACCGGCTGCGCAGGCTCGGCGAGCGGCCGTGGACGACGCTGAGCGCCGAGGAGGACGCCAGCACGACCCGGCTGGTGGAGGAGCTCGCGGCGGAGTTCCAGCGCGGCGCCGAGGACGGCCACACGGTGCTGCGGGCCCTGCTGCACGTGCTGGTCGTGCGCGCGGGCAGGCTGCCGCTGACCCCGCCAGCCGCGCCGCAGGTGCCGCCGCGGGCCGGGTCGGTCGCCGACGAGTTCAGCAGGCTGACCAGCCGGGTGGACCTTGACCTGTGGTCGGTGCGGGCGTATGCAGAACACATCGGCGTGACACCGGGCTACCTCACCGAGGCGGTCAAGGCGGCGACCGGGCGCACCCCGTCGGAGCTGGTCAGACAGGCGCGGGCGGCGGAGGCGAAACGGTTGCTGGCGCGCACCGACCTGACCGTCCGGCAGGTCGCCGGGCGGATCGGTTTCGCCGACGCGGCGTATTTTTGTCGCTTTTTCCGCCGCGAGGCCGGGGTCAGCCCCGGTGATTTCCGCAGACGCGGCGAGTCGGCCCCGCGGCCGGGACGTGAATGACGAACGTGTGAATGGCGTCCACAGTGGTAACAGCCACCCTGAGATTCACCACGTCCGACCGATTGAGTCCATCGTCGCCACCGATTCCCGAACGTAGGTTCGTGTTCATTCCCCGGCCTCCCCACCAAAAGGAGCTAGGCATGGACGCGCCCCTGCACGGCGATGAAGGTTCGAACGAGGTACAGCCATCAGCTGACAAGGGCATCAGCCGCAAGGCGGTGCTGCGCGCCGCGCTGGCCGCCGGTGTGGCCGCACCTATCGCGCTGGTCGGTGTTCCCGCGCTCGCCCGCACCAAGGCCGAAGAGGCCGCGAACGGCACCCTGCTCGAACTGACCCCCGACTGCAGCGACGGCGACGCGCCGACGATCGCGCAGACCGAGGGTCCGTACTTCAAGCCGGGTTCACCGCAGCGCACCTCGCTGATCGAGCCGGGCTACCCCGGCACCCCGCTGACCGTCACCGGCTACGTGTTCGGCCGCAACTGCCAGCCACTGGCGAACGTGCTGCTGGACTTCTGGCAGGCCGACAACGGCGGCAACTACGACAACACCACCTACCGCTTCCGCGGCCACCAGTACACCGACGCCACCGGCAAGTACACCCTCACCACGATCGTGCCCGGCCTCTACCCCGGCCGCACCCGGCACATCCACATGAAGGTGCAGAACCCCGGCGGCCGCATCCTCACCACGCAGACGTACTTCCCCGGTGAGCCGCGCAACAACACCGACACCATCTACGACCCGCGACTGCTGATGAACGTCCGCACCGTGGGCAGCGGCAAGGAGGCGTCGTTCGACTTCGTCCTCAACGTCACCGGGCCGACCACCACCACCCGCCCCACCACGACCACCACGCGCCCGACCAACTCGACGACCACCAACCCGACCACCACCACGACGACGACCGGTTCCCCCGGTGGCTCGTGGGCGGCGGGTACCAACTACGCCGCGGGCGCCAAGGTCACCTACGGCGGCAGCAGCTACACCTGCCTGCAGGGCCACCAGGCCCAGCCCGGCTGGGAGCCGCCGAACGTGCCCGCCCTCTGGCGCGTCGGCTAAACCCGCTCTACCAGCCTCGGTAGCCCTGTGCCGAGGAACCCGTGCCCCGGCGGTGGTCCCCACTGCCGGGGCACGGGCATCTCTACGCCTTGCCCACGAGCGCTAACGCGAACTGGTCGGCCAGGGTGTCCAACTCGCCGACCATGGCGGCGACGCAACCGACCAAGTAGCGCTCGCGGTCAAGCCTGCTGAAGTCGACACGCCATCCGGCGAAGAGGGCCAACTGCCGGAAAAAGGCTCTTTGGGTCCGACCATTGCCCTCGCGAAACGGGTGGACGACGTTGATTTCGGCGAAGAAGTACGTGAACCGCTCAAGGAAGTCAGGGAGCTCTAGACCGCCGAGAAACCGCTCCGCGTGAAGCTTGGTGAACAAGTCATCCAAGGCAGGCTCAACGTGCCGCCAGTGCGCGAAAGGGGAGCCACCTCTAGCTAGGTCAACGTTGCGCGGTTGGCCTGCCCACGCATAGACGTCCCCGAAGAGGTGCTTGTGGAAAGCGCGGAGGTGGGCTGTGTCGTAGCCACCCGGCAGCGGGAAGCGCTTGAGCTCCTCGTCCCGCAGGAAGGCCAGGTCACGCTCGGCCTCGGCGAGGACGGTGGCGTCGGTGAAGTCGTGGATGTTGCGCAGGACCCCGGAGGCGGGGTCGACATACGGGTCGGTCACGTGCGCGGCCCACTAGGGCGCGGCGGGGATAACACCCGGGGTTCGTCCTTGTACGTCGGGCTAAGCGCGATGGGCGGCGGTCAGGCGGTCTTGAGCAGTTGGCGCAACCGTCGCTGGACAGCCTCATCAGTGGTGATGGCCCCGCTCGCGACGTCAGCACATGCGGCTACCGCGCTGTCGGAGACCTCTAGGCCCTCGAGGTGCGCGCTGGCTTTCGCCTCGGCGACCGCGGTGGCCGGATCGGTGATCATCCTGCCGAAGAAGCGGGCCATCACCGCCTCGGACAACCGGGCCGTGCTGGGGGCGGTGTCGGGCAGGTCCCCCCGCGCCGAGCGCCAGGGTTCTTCCTCGTGGGTCATCGCGCTGAGCTGGTGGCGGTCGAAGCTGCCGTAGCGGTCGACGACCGTGCTGACCAGGTCGGCGTCGGACTCGCTGAGCCTGCCGCCGTCACCGCCCGGCCACCCGTCGACCTCCCGGCTGCCCTCGTGGCAGAGGTACACCTCCGGCACGACGGGGCCCGCGGTCCACGCCTCGATCCGGTTGGGGAACAGCGGTTCGCCGGTGAGACCCAGGTGCCAGCCCTGGGTGTAGTAGAGCAGCTTCTGCAGCTTCATCGGCGACTCCGGACCGGTGCGGTCCAGGATGGCGGCCACCACATCGTGCACTGACGCCACGCCATGCTCCTCGGCTCGGTGTTCCCCTCCATCATACCGCCCGCGACCCCCACCACCCCGGGGTTGTGGACAACTTCGCACGCCGGGCCACGGCGTTGTCCTAACCTGGTCCAGCGGTCAGGGGAGCCGATCGCGTCCGGTGTACGTCCTAGTGCGGGCGGGGTCGGGCCGGACGGGTGCGCGGCGGGAGAGGGGAGAGCCATGGGCGGGGAGTCCGACGCTGGCGAACAGGTGGTGACCTCGGGTTACCGGGGCGAGGAGGACGCCTTCCAGGCGTACACCACCGGGGTGCGGCCGCTGGCCGAGCAGCTGCGGGAGTCGGCCGAGCGCGGTTTGGCCGGGCCCGGCGCGTTCGACGAGCACGCCTTCTCCAAGATCGGCAGCGAGGTGGGCCTGTCGCACGCGCTGCGCACGGCCACCCAGCGCCAACTCGACGGCGCCCGCGGGCTGGCCGACAGCCTGGGCGGCACCGTGGACGCGGTGCGCAACACCTGGACGAACCTGGAGGCGACCGAGCAGGACTCCGGGGCAGCGGTGCGCCGCGCGGCAGGTGAGCTCACGTGACCGCGTCCGTGCGCGACCTGCTGGAACCGATGATCCAGCCCGCCGCGACCGCCCAGCGCCACCTGGCCACCGACGACGACGCCGTGGACCGCCTCGGGCAGGCCCACGGCGCCATGAGCACCACCTTCGCGACCGTCGACCACGACGCCACCCGCTACGCCGGGTCGCTGCGCGAGGGGTGGACCGGCCAGGGGTCGGCCCGCCACGAGCAGGACGTCGTCGCGCAGCGGGCGGCGGGCGCGGAGCTGGGCCAGTACAGCGCCGAGGTGCAGCGCGCGGTGCACGACGCCGCAGCGATCCTCAAGGTCGGCCAGCGGACCAACCAGGCGCAGATCGACGACTTCAACCGGGTCGCCGCCGGGCTGCTGCAGGCGGCGGCAGCGCTACGCCGCGCCGGTGACCCCGCCGGGGCGCAGCAGAAGCTCACCGAGCTGGCCCAGTACGCGTCCAGGCTCACCGGCGACACCTCGCAGAACCTCGAGACGGTGATGACCCAGCTCTCCGGGGTCGTCACGACGCTCACCGGCGGCGCGGGCGCGACCTCGCCCGCGAGCGCGCCGGTCACCGCTCCCCCGCCGCCCGCCGCGTACAACCAGCACCAGGGCGGCGGTGGCGGTGGGGGCGGCGGAGGTGGCGGCTACGCGGGCGGCGGAGGTGGCGGGGGCGGTGGCGGCCGGGTCACCAAGCGGCGGCTGCCGATGGCGATCCCGCCGCAGCCGGGCTCGGGCGTGGCGATCAACCTGCCGGACGGCAGCACGGTGATGGCCCCGAACGAGACCGCGGCCCGGGCCGTGCGCGCGGCGCTGAGCCAGCTGGGCGTCCCCTACGTCTGGGGCGGCACGGCTCCCGGCGTGGGCCTCGACTGCAGCGGCCTGACCCAGTACGCCTACGGCGAGGGCGGCTTGGACATCCCGCGGACCTCCCGCGAGCAGGACATCGGCGCCGAGGTGCCCTCCGCCGACCAGCTGCTGCCCGGCGACCTGGTGTGCTGGGAGGGCCACGTGGCGATGTACATCGGCGAGGGCCAGATCGTCGAGGCGGGCGACCCGGTGCAGGTGGGGCCGCTGCGCACCACCAACTCGGGGATGCCGTTCGTGGGCTTCTACCGCCCGACCGGCTGACGGGAGTCCTGTGGAGATCGACATCGACTACGAGCTGGACGCGGTCGACCGCCGCGTGCGCCAGACCGAGGAGCGGGCGCTGGCGCGGCTGGACCAGGTCGGCCCGATCACCGGTCAGGCCAGCGACGGCGCCGTCGGCGTCGAGGTCCGGCCGGGTGGGCAGCTGTCGCAGGTGCAGCTCACCCCGGCCGCCCTCGCGGGCGGCGCCGAGCAGCTGGCGGCCCGGATCATGGCGCTCGCCGAGCAGGCCACCCGGCGCGCCGGGGCCGCGATGCACCAGGCGCTGGCGCCGGTGCTGGGGCCCGACGGGGAGAAGCACCTGACCTCGCTGGGGTACGAACCGATCGACCACGACGTCGAGGACGTCGCGGACACCGTGTTCGAGAGCCCGCTCGGCCCGCCGAGGCGGCCGCGCCGATGACCGGACGCGACCCGGTGGAGCGCAGCACCCGGCAGCTGATCGAGGACGGCCGCGCCCGCCAGGAGGCGATGGCGGGGGTGGACGCGGTCCTGGCCGCGGTCCGGGGCACCGCCTACGACGAGCACGGCAGCGTGCGGGTCACCGTGGACGGTCGCGGGAAGCTGCTGGACCTGTGGCTGCGCCAGGACGCGGTGCGCTGGGGGCCGCAGCGGCTCGGCGCGCTCATCGTCGCGGTGGCCGACGCGGCGCTGGCCCAGGCCACCCAGGCGGGCTACAACAAGCTGGGCCCGATCCTCGGCGACTCGATGACCCAGGCGATCGAGCTGCTCTCCGGTCGAGCGGCCCCGGCCAGGCGCGACACCCGCCCGGGGATCACCGCCGAGGAGTTCCAGCGCAGACGCGACGAGCGGATGCACGCGCGCTCGGCGGGCGCACCGGCGGCCGAGGGGGACGGCGTCCCGGGTGGACAACCCGCGCCCGGTGCGGGAACCATTGGCGGACAAGCACATCCGGCAGCCGGGCAGGTGGCGCCGAGCGGGGCGACGACGGCGGCCGGACGGGCCGACGACGGGCGCGGGCGGGCCGGGGCGGACGACGGCTTCGACCCGGACGACCCGCTCGCGTTCGACCTGTCCTCCCTACGTTCCGACCGGTGATCCGCACCCCGTAGGCTGCCGACGCGCCGCGCGGGTGTGCGCGCGCACCGTACGCCGATGGCTGCGCGACCAGGAGGACCTCCAATGGCCCAGGACATCGTCCCGATCGAGCTGGGGCTGCCGCAGGGTGACGTCGTCACGCTGTGGGCGCCGCGGTGGCGGGAAGACGGTGAGGAGTGGGAGGCGTTCCTCGGCCACGAGGACGACCTCTACGCCTTCCCGGACGCCGCGCACCTGGCGGCGTTCGTGCGCACCACCAGCGAGCACGACCTGTCCGACCACCCGGCGTGGCACCTGGTGCCCGCGCTGTCGGTGGCCGAGCTGATGCCCGACGAGGACCACCAGTTCGACCTGGTCGGCGTGCCGGAGCTGGTCGCGGAGGAGCCCGACACGTGGACCGTCGGCGAGCTCGCCGACATCGTCGGGATCGTGCGCGCCCTCGCCGACGTGTGCGAGCTCGACGAGGTGCACGAGGTGCTCAACTCCGCCGACGGGTTCGCCGTGCTCGAGCAGGGCACCTTCCCGTTCACCGGCCGCGACGGCGAGCGGTTGTGGACGGACATGGCCGAGACCATCTCCGAGCGCTGGGACGAGGTGCTCGACGCGCTGGACTCGGTGGTGACCGTCCCGGACGTGGACGAGACCGCGCTGGAGAAGAGCGCCGAGGAGCTCGCCGCGTTCCACGCCGAGGCCGCTGAGGCCGAGGAGGCCGCCGACGGCGAGGACATCGAGCCGGTCGACACCGCCGAGACCGAGGCCGAGGCCGCGCCGGTGGGCTTCTGGGGCGAGGTCGGGATCGACCCGATCAAGATCATCACCGGCGGCAGCGAGTACTACACGCTGCGCTGCTACCTCGACGACGAGCCGGTGTTCCTCGGCAGCGAGGGCAAGATCGGCGTGGCCACCTCGGCGCGCGGGCTGGCCAAGCTGCTGGCCACCACCGACCTGACCGACAACGACCTCACCGAGGTCTCCACCTGGGACGAGGTCGCGATCAAGGCGACCGACGGCAGCCTGGAGATCACCGTCGACGCGGACAACACCTACGTCCTGGAGGGACTGGGCGACGACCTCGGCGACGGCGTCGACGCGGTCGACCCGGTGCAGCTGGACCTGGCCGTCGAGCTGCTCACCGACGCGGCCGACTGGGCGGGCGACGAGTCGGTCGCCGAGGCGCTCAACCAGTCCGAGTCGCTGGGCTGGCTGGTCAGCTTCATCCTGGCCCCGGACCCGACCCGCCTGGCGCCGAGCCCGCCGTTCGCCGACGAGGCGGCCAAGTGGAACAAGCTGGTGCAGGACCTGCAGGACCGGCTCACCGAGCGCTGATCACGGACGAGGAAGGGGGCCACCGCTCGCGGTGGCCCCCTTCTACTGTCCGCTTCTACTGTGCGCGCACGACGGTCACGGGGTGCCGAGCAGCGCGGCGTACCCGGGCTTGATCGTGTTGTTGATGATCTCCAGGCGCTGCTCGAAGTCGATGAACGCGGACTTCATCGCGTTGATGGTGAACCAGCGCAGGTCAGTCCAGTCGTAGCCGAAGGCGTCGACGAGGGCGGCCATCTCGCTGCTGACGGTGCAGCCGCTCATCAGCCGGTTGTCGGTGTTGACGGTGACCCGGAAGCGCAGCTCGGTGAGCAGGCCGATCGGGTGCTCGGCGATCGAGCTGGCGGCGCCGGTCTGCAGGTTCGACGTCGGGCACATCTCCAGCGGGATGCGCCGGTCGCGCACGTAGGCGGCCAGCGGGCCGAGCACGACGCCGTCCGGGGTCACCTCGATGTCGTCGACGATCCGCACGCCGTGCCCGAGCCGCTCGGCACCGCAGTGCTGGATGGCCTCCCAGATGGACGGCAGCCCGAACGCCTCGCCCGCGTGGATGGTGAAGTGCGCGTTCTGCTGGCGCAGGAACTCGAACGCGTCGAGGTTGCGGGTGGGCGGGAAGCCCGCCTCCGGGCCCGCGATGTCGAACCCGACGACCCCGGCGCCGCGGTGGCGCACGGCGAGGTCGGCGATCTCCAGCGACCGCGCGTTCTGCCGCATCGCGCACAGCAGGGTCCCGATCCGGATCACCCGGCCCGCCGCTGCGGCCCGGCGCTCGCCCTCGCGGAAGCCCGCTTGAACGGCGTTCACGATCGTGTCGAGATCAAGCCCGCGTTCGGTGAACAGCTCGGGCGCGTACCGCACCTCGGCGTACACGACTCCATCCGCAGCAAGGTCTTCCGCGCATTCGGCTGCCACCCGAACGAGTGCATCTTCGTGCTGCATGACACCGCAGGTGTGCGCGAAGGTCTCCAGGTACCGCACCAGCGAGCCGGAGTCGGCCGCGTCGCGGAACCACTGCCCGAGGGCAGCGGGGTCGGTGGTGGGCAGCGCGCCGTAGCCGGCCGCGGCGGCCAGTTCCACCACCGTCGCGGGCCGCAGGCCACCGTCGAGGTGGTCGTGGAGCAGGACTTTAGGGGCGTCGCGGATGGTGTCGGCGGTCAGCGGCACCGGCTGGGAGGCGGCCATGGCGATCACGGTACCCATGCCCCGGCCTCCACCCGATCGGGTAGCCGGGTGGTCACGTAAGGTGGGTCCAGCCGTCCGCGTACCGCTGGATGGCCGTCGACCGATCGGGCTAATCGATCGTGTCGAGACCGACGTACGAGCCACGGGTGGTGTATGGACGCGTTCTGGGACTGGCTAGGCTCCCCTGCGTCCGCCCCAACTCCGAGCGCTGGCCCATCTCCCAGCCCCGTCCCCTCTCCCCTCCCCAGGACGAAGGTCACCTCCGTGAACGAAAACAATCCCACGGTGTCGTTCGACCGGATGCGCAACATGCTCACCCGCGCGGCCGAGATCCGAGAGAGCGAACAGCAGCAGATCTTCGACGCCCTCGACGAGATCCACGCCAGGCTCGCCCCGCTGGAGTCGATCGGGTCGGTGCGCAAGCGGCTCTCGGAGATGCCCGACCGCACCGAGGTCGGCGTGCTGGCCGAGCGGCTGGACGAGGCGATGACCAAGCTCGACGCGCAGGACGCGGCGATCGCGGCCATCGGGCGCGCGGTGGAGAGCATCGTGGACAAGCTGGCGACGCCGTTCGCGCAGCTCGACGGCAGGCTCGACGGGGTGGCGGGCCGGTTCGAGGGCGTGGCGGGGCGGATGGACGGCCTGGAGGACAAGCTCTCCAGCATCCACCGGCGCATCGACGAGCTCGACAGCCACCTGGACAAGCAGGACAACCGGCTCGAGCAGGTGCCCGGCGCGGTGCACGGCCCGGTGCGGGAGCGGATCGAGATCCTGGAGACCGCGCTGCGCGGGCGCATCGACGAGGTCGACGAGGGCGTGCACGAGCACCTCGACGGCACCAAGGACGCGCTGGCCCGGGTCGTCGGCGAGCAGTCGGACACGATCCGCGCCGCGGTGACCGAGTCCGGTACCGCGGTGCGCGGGGCCGTCGACGAGTCGACCAGCGCGCTGCACGGCCGGTTCACCGAGACCTCGGACTCCCTGCACGGCAAGCACGACGCGACCGCCGCGGCCCTGGTTGACCTGCGCGGCGCGGTCGGCGAGTCGCGCGAGGCGGTGCACGGGCGCCTCGACGAGGCCACCGGCGCGCTGCAGGAGGCGTTGCGCGAGACCAAGGAGACGGTCGACGCGAGCGACCGGCTGGAGTCGCTGGCGCAGCGGCTGGAGAAGGTCACCAGCAGGCTCGACGAGATGGCGACCCGGCTGGACACGGTCGAGGACGGCTTCACCGAGCGGCTCGGCGAGCTGGGCGGGGCCATCGAGCGCGGCCTGAGCAAGGTCGAGGGCACGCTGTCGCACCGCCCCGACGCGGACTCGGTGGAGTCGCTGGTCAAGCGCGGCAACGACGAGTCGGTCCGGCGGATCGGCGGTCACCTGGACGAGGCGATGGCCACCTTCGCCGAGCTCATGCTCGGCGGCGGCCAGCCCACCCCGCCCCCGCCGACCACGCTCCCCCGGCAGGGCACCCGCCGCCGCTCCAACGGCAAGGGCGTCGTACCCGCCGAGAAGCGCGACGACAACGCCGAAGACAGCGACATCGCCGCAGGCGCTTAAGACGACGTGTTGATGGGGCCGCCCTCTCTTGAGGGCGGCCCCATCGGCGTTGTCAGGCGACTATCGGATCCTTGGGTGACTGGGATGTGCCGCAGGATGCGATAGGCGAGCACCGCGGCAACAGCGGCTCTTGCGGGCTGCCTGAGGTGTTCTAGGCGGCTACCGGTTCGTTTGTGGTGACCGGGATGTGCCGCAGGATGCGATAGGCGAAGAAGGCGAGCACTGCGGCCACGGCGGCGGTAACCGTTGCTGTCACGGTTAAACCGTGGGTGAAGGCTTCCCGGGCTGCCGCGATGAGGGCGGGGTCGCCGCTGCCGGTTGCCTCGCCGAGGGTTGATGGGCCTGCCGGGAGGTCGGCTCGGTAGATGGCGGTGCCGATGGTGCCGAGGATCGCCATACCCAGTGCCCCACCGAGTTCACTCGCGGTCTCGGAGACCGCCGAGGCGGCGCCCGCGTGTTCGGCGGGGGCGGCGGTGAGCATCAGGTCCGAGGTCAGCGAAGTGGTCATCAACACACCGGCGGCGACACCGCCCGCGCCGAGCAGTACCAGCCACAGCGGCGAAGTCGGGGTGAGTCGGGTGAGCACGAGGAAGGCGATCGCGAGGACGACCAGCCCGGTCGCGACCAGCGCGGCGACGCGGACCTTGCTGGCGAGCACCCCGGTCACCGTCATCCCGACGATGACCAGCGGCATCGCGGCCAGCGACCAGAGGGCGGCGGTGAACGGGCGCATGCCGAGCACCAACTGCAGGTACTGCGTGGTGAAGTAGGTCGACCCGATGAAGCAGAACATCGCGATGACGTTGACCACCACGGCCCCGCTGAACGCGGGCACCCGGAACAGCGCGACGTCGACCAGCGGGGAGCGGCCGGTGCGCTGGCCGTGCACGAACGCCCAGCCCAGCAACAGCCCCACGACGAGCGCGGCCACCGGCAGTGGCGCGAACCCGTCGACGGCCAACTGCTTGATGCCGTAGATCACCGCCAGCACCGCGGCCAGCGACAGAGCAGCGCCGCGCAGGTCGAACCGGCCCGCGTCGGGGTTGCGGTACTCGGGCAGCAGGACCGGGCCGAGCACCAGCAGCAGCACCATGGCGGGCACGTTGATCAGGAACGCCGAGCCCCACCAGAAGTGCTCGAGCAGGAAGCCGCCGACGATCGGGCCGACGGTGGCGCCCAGGGTGAGCCCGCCGGTCCACACCGCGATGGCGGTCTTGCGCTGCGCGCCGTCGTGGAACATCGCCCGGATCAGCGACAGCGTCGAGGGCATCAGGGTCGCACCGGCGACGCCGAGCAGGCCGCGGGTGAGGATCAGCACCTCGGCCGACCACGAGTAGGCGGCGACCACCGAGGCGACGCCGAACGCGGCCGCGCCGATCAGCAGCAGCTTGCGCCTGCCGATCCGGTCGCCGAGCGCGCCCATGGTGATCAGCAGTCCGGCCAGCGCGAACCCGTAGACGTCCATCACCCACAGCTGCTCGGTGCCGCTGGGGTGCAGGTCGGCGCTGATGAACGGCAGCGCGAAGAACAGCACGCTGACGTCCATGGAGATCAACAAACACGGCAGGACAAGGACGGCGAGGCCGATCCACTCCCTGCGCCCGGCACGTGGCTCGATCATGACCGCTCCTGGTTGTTTATGTCGTACGCACTTCTGTTTACGTTATACGCAGCTGTAGGGTGGGACGTCAAGCCGATCCAGGGAACGAGGACATGACCGAAACCGGACTCCCGGCCAGCATCGAGGCGGCCTGGGGCGTGCAGCGGCCCGCGCGCGGACCCAAGCGCGCGTTGAGCCTGGCCCGGATCGTCACCGCCGCGGTGGTCGTCGCCGACGCCGAGGGCCTCGACGGCCTGTCCATGAGCCGGGTCGCCGCCGAACTGGGCACCAGCGCGATGTCGCTCTACCGCTACGTCTCCGCCAAGGACGAACTGCTGACCCTCATGTCCGACGCCGTCTTCGGCGACGCGGCCGAGGTGACCCCGGGTGCGGACTGGCGCACCGCACTCACCGAGTTGGCCTGGGGCTGCATCCGCGGCTACCGCGCCCACCCGTGGACCGTCCGCATCCCCATCAGCGGCCCCCCGGTGACCCCGAACCAGCTGCGCTGGCTGGAAGCAGGCCTGGCCGCCCTGGCGCCGACGCCGCTGACCGCAGCCGAGAAGATGAGCACCCTGCTCATGCTCAGCGGCCTGGCCCGCAACGACGCCACCCTCGCCCACGACATCGGCGCGACCGGCGACATGATGCCGAACTACGCCAAGGCATTGCGCCACCTGCTGCCGCAGGCCGAGTTCCCCCACCTGTTCGCCATGCTCGACACCGACGTCATGACCCAAGACGACCACCCAGACGTCGAGTTCGCCTGGTCCCTCGACCGCTTCCTCGACGGCCTCGCCGCATTGATCACCGCGAAGTCGCAGTAGCCCCAACCCGCCTGTCACCACCTCCACACCCCACCGCCCCCCGGCGGCGAGTGCTCACACCACACCGACCCCGGCCCGCCCGGGACCCCGGCGAGCCGACCCCGGCCCTCTCCACACCCCGGAGTCCGCGCTCTGCCCTGCCCTGCCCTGCCCTGCCCACGCCACGCCACGCCACGCCACGCCACGCCACGCCACGCCACGCCACGCCACGCCACGCCACGCCACGCCACGCCACGCCACGATGAGTTATCCACAACGCCTGAGTTATCCACAGATTCTCGGCGGCCCTGTTTCCGCAGCTCAGAACTGATAGACTGGCACCGGGGTCGCCCCCCGGTGAGGGTGGGGGCTGGGTGTCGGCCGGTGGTTGCGGCTGGCGAAGTTGAGAGCCGTCGGTCGGGGCTCGTGTTTGCCTGGTCGGGGTGCTTTCTAGCGGATCTGATGGCCGCCGGGGGTTGGCGCGAAGGGGTCGTCCGGGGGTGGGGTAGGCCGTACGATCCTGGGGGTATGGACGCCGCGAACCAGGTCAGTGGCAGCGTTGAGAATGTTGTTCAGGCGAGCCACATCCATGGAGATGTCAACGTCTATGGCAGCCGGGCCGCCGATGTTCTGCCGTGTCGGTTCGGGCCGGTTCCGCCGCTGGCGGGGGGCTATCAGCGGCGGGCGGTGCCGGATACCCGGGATTGTGTTGTGTTGAGCGGGAGCGGTGGTCACGGCAAGACTCAGCTGGCCGCGGGCCTCGCCGAGGACCAGTGGCTGACGGGGGAGCTCGGTCTGTTGGCGTGGATCACGGCCTCGA
This sequence comes from Actinokineospora diospyrosa, assembly GCF_024171925.1. Classification (GTDB taxonomy): domain Bacteria; phylum Actinomycetota; class Actinomycetes; order Mycobacteriales; family Pseudonocardiaceae; genus Actinokineospora; species Actinokineospora diospyrosa. The sequence continues at coordinate 144,990 of NZ_JAMTCO010000012.1, forward strand.
GTCGTGACGGCCTCGTCTCCGCCTATGCGGACCTGGCCCACCGGCTCACCGGCGACGACATGCCCACCGATCGCGCGGTGCGGTGGGCGCTCGGCTGGCTCGGCGAGACCACAACCGCCTGGTTGGTCGTCCTCGATGACGTGCGGGATCCGCGGGATCTCGACGGTTTGTGGCCGCCGCCCAATGGGCGGGTGCTGGTGACCACTCGCCGCCAGGACTCCGAGTTGGTCGGCCACGGTCGGCGCAGGGTGCCGGTGGACCTGTTCACCCCGGAGGAATCCCGCACGTGCCTGTCCGCACACCTGGACCCGCCGTTGATGTTCGGCGCCGAGGAGTTGGCATCGGCGCTGGGGCACCTCCCGCTGGCCGTCGGTCACGCGGGCGCCTACATGGCCGACCGGAACCTCACTTGTGCGCAGTACCTGACCCGCTGGCGCACCAAGCCGTTGCGCGAGCTGTTCCCGGCCCACACCTGGCAACTCTCGATCGAGCTGGCCAACTCCCTGGAGCCGGCGGGCTTAGCGGCCCCATTGCTGCACATCGCCGCCGTGTTGGACCCGCGCGGCATTCCCATCACGGCCCTGACCTCACAACCCGTTCTGGACGACCTGTCCACAACCCGTGAAGACGCCTGGGACGCCCTCGGTTGCCTGAACCGACTCTCCCTGATCACCTTTGACGACAAGACAATCCGCCTCCACCCCGTCGTCCAGCGGGCCACCTGGGAACAGGCCGGTCCAAAGCAAAGCGCCGCCCAGGTCGCCGCAGACGCTCTCGCAGCGGCGTGGCCTGCGAGCGATGACCCCCTCGCGGCGACATTCCGCGACAACACGGCGTTTCTGACCAAGAGGACGGGTTCGTCGTTGTGGCGCAACGGCGTTCACAGCGTCCTGTTCAAGGCGGGCAACAGCTTGGGCGAAGCAGGGCATCCCGCCGACGCACAGGCCTACTTCGCCACCCTGTTCACCAAAGTCGACAGGAGCCACTCCAGCGGTCTTACCATCCGCCACAACATCGCTTACTGGCGCGCAGCGGCGGGCGACCTCGTCACGGCGCTCACCGAACTAGAGTCGGTACTGGCGGATCAAGTCCGCGAAATCGGTCGAGAGCACCCAAGCACACTGAACACCCGGCACAACATCGCCCAGTTCCGCGCCGAGGCGGGCGAAAGGGCAGCCGGGCTCACCGAACTAGAGGCGGTACTCGCGGACCTGATCCGGACCCGCGGGCCGCACCACCCAGCCACGGAGAAGACCCGGGCCGCCATCACCAAGTGGCGGTTCAGGGCCGAATGACGTCAGCCACCAGCGGTCCACGAGCGGGGGCGGTGGGGCCGAGGGTGAAGGCGCCGTCCAGTGAGGCCAGGGCGGCGGGGATGGCGTCTTCGGTGTCGGTGTGGAGTTCGAGGATGGGGTCGCCTGCACGGACGACATCGCCGGGTTTGGCGTGGCAGAGGATGCCCGCGGCGAGTTGGACCGGGTCTTCCTTGCGGGCTCGACCAGCACCCAAGCGCCAAGCGGCCACTCCGACGGCGTAGGCGTCCAGGGTGGACACGATGCCGTCACTGGGGGCGGTGATGGTGTGGATGTGAGCGGGCTTGGGCAGCGGGGCCGCAGGGTCGCCGCCCTGGGCCGCGATCATGCGGGACCACACGTCGTAGGCCGCACCGGAAGCGAGTACCGCGGCGGGGTCCACATGGGACAGACCGGCCAGGGACAGCATCTCGCGGGCCAGCGCCAGGGTCAGCTCGACGACGTCCGCCGGACCGCCGCCTTGGAGGACCTCGACGGACTCGGCCACCTCGACGGCGTTGCCCACGGCGCGGCCGAGGGGGATGGACATGTCGGTCAGCAAGGCCGAGGTGCGGACGCCGTGGGCGGTGCCGATGGCGACCAGGGCGTCGGCGAGGCGGCGGGCGTCGGCGAGGGTCTTCATGAAGGCGCCGGAGCCGAACTTGACGTCCAGGACCAGCGCGGAGGCGCCTTCGGCGAGCTTCTTGCTCATGATCGAGCTGGCGATCAGCGGGATCGACTCGACCGTGCCCGTCACGTCGCGCAGGGCGTAGAGCTTGCGGTCGGCGGGGGCCAGGCCCGTGGTCGCGGCGCAGACCACGGCGCCGACCTCGACCAGTTGGCGCTGGATCTCCTCGACCGAGAGCTGCGCGCGCCACCCGGGCACCGCCTCGAGCTTGTCGAGGGTGCCGCCGGTGTGCCCGAGGCCCCGGCCGGACAGCTGCGGGACGGCCGCACCGCACGCGGCGACCAGCGGTGCCAGCGGCAGGGTGATCTTGTCGCCGACGCCGCCGGTCGAGTGCTTGTCGACGGTCGGCCGGTCCACCGCCAGGGACAGCACCTCGCCGGAGCCGACCATCGCGGCGGTCCAGCGCGCGGTCTCCTCGGCGTCCATCCCGTTGAGGAACACCGCCATCGCCAGCGCGGACATCTGCTCGTCGGCGACAACGCCCCGGGTGTAGGCGTCGATCACCCAGTCGATCTGGTCGTCGCTGAGCCGGTGGCCGTCGCGCTTGGCGCGGATGACGTCGATGGCGGTGAACATCAGGCCTCTTTCGCGGGCAGGTCGTGCGGACCGAAGGCGTGCGGGAGGACCACGGTCATCGGCTGTGGCCCGTCAGGGGTGTCGACGAGGCAGTCGGGGCCGCCGAGCTCGTAGATGACTTGGCGGCACCGACCGCAAGGCATCAACAGGTCGCCCGTGCCACTACGACAAGCAAGCGCGACAAGTCGACCGCCGCCAGTCAGCCTCAACTGTCCAGCCAGGGTGCATTCCGCGCACAACGCCAAGCCATAAGAGGCGTTCTCCACGTTGCACCCGGTGATGATCCTGCCGTCGTCGACCACGGCAGCCGCGCCGACCTGCAACCCGGAGTACGGGCAGTAGGCCAACGCAGCCGCCGATACCGCTGCCGAACGCAGTGCGTCCCAGTCGACGGTCATACCGCCTGCCCCCGCCTATAGGGCTCACCGACGAACTTGGGCGGCCGCAATCGCTGCGAGGCCAACCCGAGCACCAGCAAGGTCACCACGTAAGGCGCGGCACCGACCAGCTCCGGCGGCACCTCGTCGCTGGCGAAGAACCACCACCCGAACAGGACCCCGATCGCGGCGGCCACACCGGAAAGCACGTAGTGCCCCGACCGGTACTGGATGGCGGCCACGACGATCAGCGCGATCCCCAACAGCAGCAACAAGGCGTGCACTGCGTCCGCGCTGCGCAACGCCATCGCGTCGGTGTAGCCGAACAACCCGGCGCCGGTGGCCAACCCGCCCGGCCGCCAGTTGCCGAAGATCATGGCGGCCAACCCGATGAACCCGCGCCCAGCGGTCTGCCCGTCGCGGAACTGCCCGGAGCTCACCGCCAAGAACGCGCCACCGAGCCCGGCGAACGCACCGGACGCCGTCACCGCGAGGTACTTGTACTTGTAGACGTTCACACCCAGCGACTCCGCCGCCGAGGGCGACTCACCGCAAGACCGCAGGCGCAGTCCGAACGGTGTCCGCCACAGCACCCACGCGGTAGCCACAATCAGCACTACCGCGAGCAGGGTCAATAGCGAGACCTGCGTCGTAAGACCGCGCAAGACGCCCGCGAGGTCCGACACGAAGAACCACCGCTTAGTCTCGATAGTCCCCATCAAGTCCGAGAACCCAGGCAGCGTCACCTTCGCGGCGTCTTCAAGCCGCGGTGACTGCTTCTGGCCGCCACCGGGCGCGTCCGCGAAGTACAGCTTCGACAGGAACAAAGCGATCCCTGGCGCCAAGAGGTTGATGGCGACACCGGAGACGATGTGGTCGACCCCGAAGGTGACCGTGGCGACGGCGTGCAGCAACCCCGCGACAAGACCGAGGATCAACCCGAACACCACACCGGCCCAAGGACCCCACTGGTAGCCCGCGTATCCGGCGCCGAACGTACCCAGCACCATCATGCCCTCTAGCCCGATGTTGACCACGCCTGCGCGTTCGGTCCACACCCCGCCTAGCGCGGCCATGGCAAGAGGCACAGCGGCGGTAAGAGCTGCCTGCACGGTGCCAGACGATGTGAGGTCTGTAGCGCCGGTAAAGACGCGCACGGTCGACACCACCGCAAGCGCCCCGACCGCGATAAGCAGGTACACGTACGGCGGAATCCGCCTACTGCGCCGCGCGGGAGCCTTCGCCAACCCCACCGACAGTCCACCGACGGTCATGCCGACACCTCCTCGGCGGTCTTGGTGCGACCGAGCGCGTGCCCGACGGCGTGCTGCTCGGCACGCACCCGGTAGCGCCGGACGAGTTCGTAGGCGACGACGACGGACAGCACGATCACGCCCTGCATGATGTCGACGATCTCGCGGGGCACGCCCGCGGTGTCCAGCGAGTTGGCGGTGTTGAACAGGAAGCCCCACAGCAGCGCGGCGACGGCCATGCCGATGGGGTGGTTGCGCCCGAGCAGGGCGACGGCGATCCCGATGAAGCCCACGCCCGCCGGGAAGTTCAGCGAGTAGCTGTGCGAGGCGCCGAGCAGCTCCGGAATGCCGACCAGTCCGGCGACCGCGCCGGAGAGCAGCATCGAGATGACGACCATCTTCTTCACGCTGACCCCGCTGGCGACCGCGGCGGACTCCGACAGGCCGGTCGCCTTGAGCTCGAACCCGAACCGGGTCCGCGACAGCACGAACCAGTACAGGAACCCGACCAGCACGGCCAGGAACACCAGGCCGTAGACCTTGCTCGAGGACCCGGTCACCTCGAAGCCGGGGACCTGCCCGCCCGCGGTGATGTCCGGGGTCTTGACGTCGTTGCTACCCGGGTTGACCTCGGCGAGCCTGGCGGGGTTGTTCAGGTAGGACACCAGGTACGTCGCGATCGCGTTGAGCATGATCGTGGAGATCACCTCGGACACGCCGCGGGTGACCTTGAGCAGCGCGGCGATCCCGGCCCAGGCGGCGCCGACGAGCATCGAGGCGAGCACGGTCATGGTGACCCGCAGCACCGGCGGGACGCCCTCCATGAACGCCGCGCCCGCGAGCGCCGCGGCCAGCAGCGCGGCCATCCGGTACTGGCCGTCGACGCCGATGTTGAACAGCTTCATCCGGAAGCCGATGGCCACCGCGACCGCGGACAGGTAGTACGAGACCGCCGTGTTGAGCGAGTTGACCAGGGTCCGCGGCCGCTGCGCCGAGGCCGACATGGCGTCGACGGTGTCCACCGGCGAGTGCCCGGTGACGGCGAGGATCCCCGCGCACAGCAGCGCCGCGAACACCAGCGCGCCGACCGGGGCGGCGAGGCCGAGCAGGACGGAGCGGAGGGTGAGGTTGCGCATCAGTCTTCCCTCCCCGCGCCGGTCATCGCGGAGCCGAGCTGCTCCGGGGTCACCGCCGCCGGGTCGTGGTCGGCGACGAGCCTGCCGCGCAGGATCACCGACAGGGTGTCGGACATGCCGATCAGCTCGTCGAGGTCGGCGGAGATGAGCAGGACCGCGAGCCGCTCGGCGCGGGCCCGGCGGATGTGCTCCCAGATCGCGGCCTGGGCGCCGACGTCGACGCCGCGGGTGGGGTGGGAGGCGATCAGCAGCACCGGGGAGCCGCTCATCTCCCGGCCGACGATCAGCTTCTGCTGGTTGCCACCCGAGAGCGCGGCGGCGTGCACCTCGATCCCCGGGGTGCGCACGTCGTACTCCGCCACGATCCGCTCGGTGTCGGCTTTAGCGCCCCGGCGGTCCAGCAGCGGGCCGCGCACGTTGGGTTTGCTGGTCTGGTGGCCCAAGACCCGGTTCTCCCACAGGGTCGCCTCTAGTAGCAGCCCTTGGCGGTGGCGGTCTTCGGGGATGTAGCCCATACCGGACTCTCGGCGCTGCCTGGTCGTCGCACGCGTGATATCCCTACCGGACAAGGTGATCGTGCCAGCGCTACATGGCCTGATACCCATAAGAGCCTCAACGAGCTCCGCTTGCCCGTTGCCTTCAACGCCCGCGATGCCAAGCACCTCACCGGCGTGAATGGTGAAGGAAACGTCGTCGAGCACGGTACGGCCATCAGCGTTGACCACGGTAAGACCGTCGACAGACAAGACAGCTTCATCAGTGACAGTGGACTCGCGCAGCTCCGGCACCGGCAGAGCGCTACCGACCATCAACTCCGCCAGCTTGCGGGCCGTGACGTCCTGCGGCAACACGCTCGCCACCGTCGTACCCCGCCGCATGACGGTGATGTCATCGGCGACCGACAACACCTCGTCCAACTTGTGCGAGATGAAGAGGATGGTCAGGCCCTCGGCCTTGAGATCGCGCAGGTTGCCGAAGAGTTCCTCGACTTCCTGCGGCACCAGGACGGCGGTGGGCTCGTCCAGGATGAGCGTGCGCGCGCCGCGGTAGAGGACCTTGAGGATCTCGACGCGCTGCCGCTCACCGACACCGAGGTCGGCCACGAGCCGGTCCGGGTCGACCCCGAGGCCGTAGGCGGAGGAGATCTCGGTGATCCGGGCGCGCGCGGTGGCGAAGTCGAGCCCGACGCCCTTGCGCGGCTCGCTGCCCAGGACCACGTTCTCCAGCACGGTGAGGTTGTCGGCCAGCATGAAGTGCTGGTGGACCATGCCGACACCGGCGCGGATGGCGTCAGCGGGCGAGGCGAAGATCACCGGGGCGCCGTCGATGGCGATGGTGCCCTCGTCCGGCTGCTGCATGCCGTAGAGGATCTTCATGAGGGTCGACTTGCCCGCGCCGTTCTCCCCCACCAGCGCGTGCACGGTGCCGACCCGGACGCTGATGTTGACGTCGGAGTTGGCGACGACGCCGGGGAAGCGCTTGGTGATCGCGGACAACTGGACGGCTGGGGCGGGCGCACCGCCCGCTGGTGGCTCCGTTGACACTGCCGAATCCTTCGTCGCTGGCTGGTGGGGACTCGCGGGGAATGCCCGACGGGCCCGGGGCCGCGCGAGGCGGAACCCGGGCCCGTTCGAGTCGGGGTACCCGCTACTTGGTCGACGGGACCTTGATCTCGCCCGAGACGATCTTGGCCTTGTACTCGTCGACCTTGGTCTTGATGTCGTCGATCTTGCCGCCGCTGGTGGAGTAGTCGATGCCACCGGCCTTGAGGTCGTAGACCTTCTCGCCCTTGGCGAACTTCGCGTCCTTCACCGAGGAGATGAAGTCGTACACCGCGACGTCGACCTCCTTGATCATCGAGGTGATGATCACGTCCTTGACGTCGGCGAGCGCGGGCAGGTTGTACTGGTCGGAGTCGACACCGATGCCGAACTTGCCGTTCGCCTTGGCCGTCTTGAACACGCCGTTGCCCGAGCCGCCCGCGGCGGCGTAGACGATGTCGGCGCCCGCGTCGTACATGCCCTTGGCGGCGGTCTCGCCCTTGGCCGGGTCGTTGAAGCCGGTGAAGTCCGGCGGCTGGGTCAGGTACTTGACCTGCACCGTCGCGTCGGCCTTGACGGCCTTGACGCCCGCGGCGAAGCCGACCTCGAACTTCTGGATCAGCGGCACGTTGACGCCGCCGATGAACCCGACGTTGCCGGTCTTGCTCTTGAGCGCGGCGGCGACACCGACCAGGAAGGAGCCCTCCTGCTCGGCGAAGGTCAGGTTCGCGACGTTGTCGACCTTCGGGTCGGCGCTGTCGATGATGGCGAACTTGACGTCCGGGTAGTCCTTGGCGGTCTTCTCCAGCGCGGTCGCGTAGGCGAACCCGACGGCGATCACGGTGTTGTAGCCGCCCTCGGCGAGCTGGCGGAGCCGGTCCTCCTTCTGCGCGTCGGTCTCCCCCGCCGCGGCCTCCAGCTCCTTGATGTCGAAGCCGAACTCGGACTTGGCCTTGTCCAGGCCACGCGCGGCCGAGTCGTTGAAGGACTGGTCGCCGCGACCACCGATGTCGTAGGCCAACCCGATCTTGAGGTTGGACGCGGGCTTGCCTGCACTCGGGGTGCCGCTCGTCCCACCGGTGGTGCTGTCGTTCTTGGAGCCGCAGGCGGCCAGGGTGAGCCCCAGCGCCATCAGGCCTGCCGCGAGACGAAGTCCTCGCACTCGACGCAAGGCGTTCTCCTTCCGGATCTCCAGCCGTCCGCGCCGGACGCTGTCGTTCCGCAGGACCGTACTCCCCGGTACGGGACTTTCCCCGGCACGACCCGGGGCGTGACCCAATTGTTGGTTGGCACCACCCGGCGTGGCCACCGGGCGACCCGACCGGGTGGTCAGACCGGTGGACCCGGCCCGACCAGCGCCGCCCACCTGTCCAGTGTGGACATATAGGGGTCGCCGGTAGGGGTGCCGGGTGGCCAGGACCAGGGGTTCGCCGAATCGATCCAGAACCAGCGCCACCCCGACCGGGGAGCGACCGCGACCCTGCGTCACCACCACCGCCGGGATGCCGGGCGGCAGTGGCCCCACCAGCGGGGGACGGCGGTCCAGCGCGTGTCTTGTCCGTCACAGAGGGGATCGGCGGGTTGGGTGCGCTCCGCTTGTCAGGTCTAGCATCCGTTGAGTCAAGACCCGTTTCGTGTGGAGTCCCCGCACGCCGCGGCGCAGCACCGGCGAGTCAGCCGGCACCAGTCAGCACTGGTCAGCCAGTGCTGGTCAGTCAGCGAGGAAGGAGGCCTGCTTCCGATGTCCGACTCGGCCATCGCCACCGAGCAGGTGGCGCCGCGCGGATCCCGGCGGACCGGGACCCTCTACCGCGGCGACCCGGGCATGTGGTCCTGGGTGGCGCACCGGATCACCGGGGTGCTCACCTTCTTCTTCCTCTTCGCGCACGTGCTGGACACCGCGCTGGTGCGGGTCTCGCCGAACGCCTACGACGAGATCATCGAGACGTACAAGACCCCCGTGGTCAACCTGCTCGAGGTCGGTCTCGTCGGCGCCGTGCTCTACCACGCGCTCAACGGCCTGCGGGTCCTGCTCGTCGACTTCTGGTCGCGCGGACCCCGGCTGCAGAAGCCGATGCTGTGGACGATCCTGGGCATCTGGGTCGTGGTGATGGTCCCCGGTGCCTACTTCATGATGGAGCGCACCGTGCGCGAGATGTTCGGGGGCAACTGATCATGGCGCTCGCCCTGGACAAGCCGCGCTCGCCGCGGCGCCCCGCCGCGCGCAGGGGCAACTTCGAAATGATCAGCTGGGTCTTCATGCGGGTGTCCGGGCTGGCCCTGGTCGTGCTGGTGCTCGGGCACCTGCTGATCATGAACATCCTCGACGGCGGCGTGCACCGGATCAACTTCGCCTTCGTCGCCGGGCGCTGGTCGAGCCCGTTCTGGCAGGTGTGGGACCTGCTGATGCTGTGGCTGGCCGAGATCCACGGCGGCAACGGGTTGCGCACGGTGATCAACGACTACGCGCGCAAGGACAGCACCCGGTTCTGGCTGAAGATCATGCTGTACGTGTCGATGGTGCTGATCCTGTTCCTCGGCACCTACGTGATCTTCACCTTCGACGCCACGATCCCGACCACGCACTGAGCGCGCCCCCACCACACCCGAGTCGGAAGAAGCGGTTGACCCATGCAGTTCCACAAGTACGACGTGGTGATCGTCGGGGCAGGTGGCGCGGGCATGCGCGCGGCCCTGGCGGCGGCCACCGAGGCCGGGCACGCGCCGCGCACCGCGGTGCTGACGAAGCTGTACCCGACCCGGTCGCACACCGGCGCGGCGCAGGGCGGCATGTGCGCCGCGCTGGCCAACGTCGAAGAGGACAACTGGGAGTGGCACACCTTCGACACGATCAAGGGCGGTGACTACCTGGTCGACCAGGACGCCGCCGAGATCATGGCGAAGGAGGCCATCGACGCCGTCCTCGACCTGGAGAAGATGGGCCTGCCGTTCAACCGGACGCCGGAGGGCCGCATCGACCAGCGCCGCTTCGGCGGCCACACCCGCAACCACGGCGAGGCCGCCGTGCGCCGGGCCTGCTACGCGGCCGACCGCACCGGCCACATGATCCTGCAGACGCTGTACCAGAACTGCGTCAAGCACGGCATCGAGTTCTTCAACGAGTTCTACGTGCTCGACATCTGCCTCACCGAGACCGAGTCCGGTCCGGTCTGCACCGGCGCGGTCGCCTACGAGCTGGCCACCGGCGAGATCCACGTGTTCCAGGCCAAGGCCGTCGTGTTCGCGACCGGCGGCTTCGGCAAGGTCTTCAAGACGACGTCCAACGCGCACACCCTCACCGGTGACGGCATGGGCATCATCTTCCGCAAGGGCCTGCCGCTGGAGGACATGGAGTTCTACCAGTTCCACCCGACCGGCCTGGCCGGACTGGGCATCCTGCTCACCGAGGGTGCCCGCGGCGAGGGCGCGATCCTGCGCAACGCCTCGGGTGAGCGGTTCATGGAGCGCTACGCCCCCACCATCAAGGACCTCGCGCCGCGCGACATCGTCGCCCGCTCGATGGCCCTGGAGGTGCTGGAGGGCCGCGGCGCCGGTCCGAACAAGGACTACGTGCTGCTCGACTGCACGCACCTGGGCGCGGAGGTCTTGGAGACCAAGCTGCCCGACATCACCGAGTTCGCCCGGACCTACCTCGCGGTGGACCCGGTGACGGAACCGGTGCCGGTGTACCCGACCGCGCACTACGCGATGGGTGGCATCCCCACCAACATCCACGGCGAGGTACTGCGGGACAACGACAACGTCATCCCCGGCCTCTACGCGGCAGGCGAGTGCGCCTGCGTCTCGGTACACGGCGCGAACCGTCTTGGCACCAACTCGCTGTTGGACATCAACGTGTTCGGCCGCCGGGCAGGTCTGTCCGCGGCGAACTACGCGGCCAACCACGAGCTGATCGACCTGCCGGAGAACCCGACGACGGTAGTGGAAGAGCAGGTCGCGCTGCTGCTGTCGGACCACGGCCGCGAGCGCGTCGCCGACATCCGCACCGCGCTGCAGGCCACGATGGACGCCAACGCCTCGGTGTACCGCACCGAGGAGACGCTCAAGCAGGCACTGCACGACGTGCAGGCGCTTAAGGACCGCTACGCGCACATCTCCGTGCAGGACAAGGGCAAGCGGTTCAACACCGACCTGCTCGAGGCGGTCGAGCTCGGCTTCCTGCTCGAACTGGCCGAGATCCTGGTCGTGGGCGCGCTGGAGCGCAAGGAGTCCCGAGGCGGCCACGCCCGCGAGGACTACCCCAACCGCGATGACACGAACTACATGCGGCACAGCATGTTCTACAAGCAGGGCGACGGTCTCAAGAGCGAGATCCGGCTGGACTACAAGCCCGTGACCTTCACCAGGTACAAGCCCATGGAGCGGAAGTACTGATGACTGCTGCCACTGTGGACCGGGCGGCCTCGGGCGCGCGCGGGGACCAGCCGCCGGTGCCCGACGGTGCGATCACCATCACCGTGAAGATCATGCGGTTCAACCCGGAGGTCGACTCCGAACCGCGCTGGGAGTCCTTCGGGGTGCCCGCGCTGCCCACCGACCGGGTGCTGAACCTGCTGCACTACATCAAGTGGTACCTCGACGGGACGCTCACCTTCCGCCGGTCCTGCGCGCACGGCATCTGCGGCTCGGACGCCATGCAGGTCAACGGCGTGAACCGGCTGGCGTGCAAGGTCCTGGTCAAGGACCTGATGGCAGGCGGCGGCAAGCACACCACGATCACCGTGGCGCCGATCAAGGGCCTGCCGGTGCACAAGGACCTGCTGGTCGACATGGAGCCCTTCATGGAGGCGTTCCGCGCGGTCAAGCCGTTCCTCATCACCTACGGCAACGAGCCCACCCGCGAGCGCGTCCAGTCGGCCGCCGACCGCGAGCGCTTCGACGACACCACCAAGTGCATCCTGTGCGCCTGCTGCACCACCTCGTGCCCGGTCTTCTGGAACGAGGGCAGCTACTTCGGCCCCGCGGCCATCGTCAACGCCCACCGCTTCATCTTCGACTCCCGCGACGAGGGCGCCCAAGAACGCCTGGACATCCTCAACGACGCCGAAGGCGTGTGGCGCTGCCGCACGACGTTCAACTGCACGGACGCCTGCCCGCGCGGCATCCAGGTGACCAAGGCGATCCAAGAGGTCAAGCGCGCCCTCCTGTTCCGCCGCTGAGTTGTGCTCTATCTAGAGGCCGCGTTCACCCGGACGCGGCCTCTTTCAATTTCGGCACCACTGTCTCCGCTAGCTCACGCGCGCCCTCACCGGACACTCTTAGATCTACCGGGACATCGGGGTGGACGCGGACGAAGACCGCGGAACCGGTGACAAGCGCGGGCCGCCCACCTACGTGCTCGTTGTAGCTGGAGACGCTGTACAGGCTCGCTTCCAACCCCACCTCGTTGCGCCCCGCGGTGCACTTCCCGTCGCCCTTCTCCGCCGCCAGGAGCGCACAGAGCCGTTCCGTGCGGACAGGCTTGGGCAGATCAACCAGCTTGGCACCGTCGAGGTTGGACGGCCCGGTGAGCACCGGGCGCAACGCGGCCAACGCCCGCTCCCGCAACGCGGCGTCCTCCGGCTCAACAGTCACATTGACCGAAGTGGCCCCCAGATCCAAGCCCGGCCCCCCAAGCCGCACCGTGACAACGCGGTCCCCGCCCCGCAGCACACACGCCCCCGCCACCGTGACAGTTGCGTCGACCGGCCCCACGACCTCACCCCACCGCACAGCCCCGCAGAGAACCTGCCCAGCGGTCTCGGGGAACACCTCACCCAGCGCGTCCCCGGTGATCAGGGCAACCGGCCGCACACCGAACTCGGCCAAAGTGGTCGCGGGCTCCTCTTCAGGAGCGGCACACCCCACAACCGCGCTCAGCGCGAGCACCACCAACAGACTCCTCCACATGCCGCGACAGTACCCACGATCAGGTGACGAGCTTCGGAACCGCTCGCTCCCCCAGTTCACGACCCCCGCCGCCGGAGACCGTCCGGTCGATCTTGACGACAGAAGCCGGACAAACGATCGAATCACCACTCGTACGCACCGGACGACCGCCGACTGCGGTGGATCAAGGGCGAGGGCTTCGCCTGGACCGCCAATGCCTCCGCATGGCGTGAGAGTGCTCACGATGGGGTGAATCCGTGCCAATGCGTACTTTTCCAGGCGGTCCCGCTGCCAGTCTCCGGCACCGAGGAGAGGGGACTCATGGGCTGGTGGGATCAACCGCGCGGACCGGATGGCAAGTGGATCAAGGGTGGGGCCGGGGTGAGCGTCGCGGCGGTGGCTGTGGGGCTGGCGGTCGTCGGCGGGGGCGGGGCGGGTGGTGCGGCGGCGGGCGGCGCGGTAGTGGATGGTGCGGCACAGGCGGCGAATGCGGCGAGGGCTGAAGCGGCGGCGAAGCCGAACCGCGGTGCGCGCAAAGCCAAGGCCGATGACGGCTGGCGCAAGCTGCGGCTGCGCAATGTCCGCGAGGCCACGGAGAACGCGCTCGACTGCGCGATCAACTCCTACGGCCAGGTGCGGGACTTCTTCCTGCGCAACCCGTGCGCCGACCTCGACCGGACGCTGTTCACCCTCGCTGATCCGGCAGGGAACACGTTCGTCGTGTCCGTCTCGTGGGTGCGCATGCGGTCAGCGAAGGATGTGCCGCCGCTTAAGAAGCTCATCGACACCGATGGCACCGGCAGCGTCAAGTCGCTCGGGTTCGACCTGCTTAAGCACCAAGGCGTGCGGTTCACCGGCACCCCCTTCCGCTCACGGCCGAGTAAGGACGTCCTTGTCGTCGCCGAAGGTGCTGTTGTGTCTGGGAAGCCAGATCCAGCGATCTTCCAGCAAGCCGTCACTATCGCGGCAGAGCTACCGCGATAGGTCAGGTTCGAACGGCGGAAGACACTGTGCGGAACTCGATGCCTGCGGCCACTAGGCGGTCGATGAGCGCGGTGCCCATGGCTGTCGCGGTGGTTACCTGGCCCGCGGTGGGCGGGAGGGCGTCGAAGGCTAGGGAGAGGGCTGATTCGGCGAGCATCTTGGAGGTCTCGCCGTAGCCGGGGTCGCCGCCGGTGATTTCGGTGTGGACGCGCCTATCGCCGCCGGTGCCGATGAAGGTGGCCTTGAACCAAGAGCGTTCGCGCTGGGCTTCGGTCGGGCCTTCACCGGCGGGCTTGCGGGTCAGCAGCCAGTTGCGCAGTGGTGGGACCTGAGATGCCGCGATGAGGCCTATAGCGCCGCCGGAGACGGCTAGGGCCGCGGGGAAGCGTTTGACGGCCAGGTGGTGGCCGTAGCTGAACTCGGGTCCGTACTGGTCCAGCGCGCGGGCGGACCGTAGGACCACCTGTGGGTCGATGGTCGGTAGCGGTACCGCCCAGATACCCAGATCAGCCACCCGCCCCGCCTTACCCCGACCCCGAGCCTTACGAGCGGGCCTTGGCTCGACCTTGCGACGCTCAGCAGCTGCCTTGCGCATGTCGCCGAGGCGCGAGAAGGCGTTCACGGCTGACTGGAACGTCCCGCCGGAGATGGAGGCTGAGACGGTGAGGTAACCGTTGACAGTTAGCGGTACGTCGGCCGGTAGCTGGTTCACGGTGTAGAGCACGCCGAGGTCGTAAGGGATCGAATCGAAACCGCAGCAGTGGACGAGCCGGGCTCCTGTTTCCACCGCCTTCGCGTGGTGGCGCAGGTAGGTGCGGTCGACGAACTCGGGTTCACCGGTGAGATCGACGTAGTCGGTGCCAGCGGCGGCGCACGCGCCCACCAGGGGGTCGCCGTAGGTGATGTACGGGCCGACGGTGGTGATGACGACCCGGGTCGCCTCCGCGACGGCGGCGAGCGAGGCCGGGTCGTTCACATCCGCGGTCAGCAGGTCGACGCCCTCGACGCCGAGGCGGTCGCGCACGGCCTCCAGCTTCGCCCGGTTGCGCCCGGCGAGCGCCCACCGGGTCCCGGTGGGCGCGTGGCGCGCCAGGTACTCAGCGGTCAGCTGACCGGTGAACCCGGTGGCCCCGAACAACACGACGTCGAACCTGCGGCCGGTAGGCATGACCTCATCTTACCGACCGGTAACCTCACGTCCAGAAGACGGCCAGCCCCACGTTGAGCACGACCAACCCGCCCAGGGTCGGTGGCAGCCAGCGCGGGTTCGCCTTCTTGGCGGTGAACGTGACGGCCAGCACCAGGACCGCCACGACGACCAGCAGCTTGATGCCCAGTTTCATGTGGTTGTACTCGGCCCCGGTGAGCGGGGCCAACGCCATCAGGGCGATCCCGGTCACCAGTTGCAGCCCGGCGCCGTGCAACCAGCCCTTGTTCACCTCTTCGGGCGAACGGAACTGCAGCAGCAACGCCCCGATCAGGGCACCCATGCCCAGCAGGTGCAGGAAGACCAGCAAGTGTCGGACGAACTCCACGCCTAACTCCTCCTCCAGGCCCGCCAGCCGATGACGCCGATCATCGTGCCGAACAGCAGTGACGCGGCGGTCAGCAGGGCGTGCACCAGGAAGAAACCGGTCGGCCCCGGCGCGAAGGACCGCGGGTCGGCCCAGATGTTGCGCAAGAACATGGGCCAGATCACCCACGACCACACCCCGAAGCCCACCAGGAACAACGCCGCGCGCCGACTCATACGGGCAGTATCCAGCGCGGACGGCGGCTGCCCACGTGTGGGTGACAGGCCGGATCGTGGCCGGATCGTGACAGGCCCTACCCTGCAGGGGTGCGCTTCGCAGCCCGCAGGACCGTGACCGCCCTCTTCGTCCCGTTGTGCGCCCTGCTCTTCGGGGCCACGCTCGCGACCCCGGTGGCCGCGCAGCCGGTGGTCCGCAAGGCCCAGCAGCAGACAACCGGCACCCAGGCGCCCACGTCGAACAGCGCCCAGTGCCAGAACCACGACCGGCCGCCGCCCCCGGTGGACACCTCGGAGGAGCCCAAGCCGGGCCAGCCGAGCCCCGAGCCGCTGCCGGTGCCCAAGGAGCCGGTCGGCGGCACGCGGATGGGCGAGTGCGGCCTGGTGGTGCCCAACGGCGCGAAGGCCGCCATCACCGGTGACATCACCTCGGCGTCGTGGGTCATCGCCGACGTCGACACCGGCGCGGTGCTGGCCGCCAAGGACCCGCACGCCAGGGAGCGGCCCGCGTCGCTGATCAAGACGCTGCTGGCCGTGGTGGTGATCCGCGAGCTGCGGCTCGACGAGGTCGTCACCGGCACCCAGGACGACGCCAACCAGGAGGGCACCAAGGTCGGCATCGGCCCCGGTGGCCAGTACACGGTCCGCCAACTGCTGTTCGCCCTGCTGATGCGCTCAGGCAACGACGCGGCGCACGCGCTGGCCGGTCAGCTCGGCGGCGTGCCTGCTGCGCTGGAGAAGATGAACGCGCTGGCCAAGGAGATCGGCGCGCTCGACACCCGCGCGGCGACCCCGTCCGGCCTCGACGGGCCCGGCATGAGCACCTCGGCCTACGACCTGAGCCTGGTCTTCCGCGCGGCGATGAAGCACAAGGAGTTCGCCGAGGCCATCGCCACGAAGTCGCTCGACTTCCCCGGCTACGGCACCAAGCCGGGCTACAAGGTCATCAACGACAACAAGCTCCTCGGCCGCTACCAGGGCTTCACCGGTGGCAAGACCGGCTTCACCGACGACGCCCGGCACACCTACGTCGGCGGCGCCAAGCGCGGCAACACCCGCATCGCGGTCGTGTTGCTGCGCGGCGAGCTGAACCCGAACCCGCTGGCCGAGCAGGCATCCCGGCTACTCGACTACGGCTTCGCCCTGGCCGCCGAGAAGGCCAAGCCGGTCGGACAGCTCGTGGACCACGCCCCGGAGGCGCAGCCCAAGCAGGACACCGGCCTGGGCACGACGTCGTCCAACGAACCGCAGCAGCCCTCGAGCGGCAGCGCCCCGGCCGCAGACACCGCCCTCCCGCCGGACGCGCAACGGTCAGCGTTCGGCAACTACGGCGCGCCGCTGGTGGCCCTGGCAGGCGTGGCGGTACTGGTCACGTTCGGCCTGTGGTTCCGTCGCAAGCGAGCCCGCGCCGCCCGAGCTGCCCGCACCGCCACCGGCTGACCCGGCCGGGGTTGCCGATGCGGGCATTGCGGGCAGGATGAGCGACGTGGACAACGTCAACATCCCCTTGTGGCGAGCTGACGCCATTGTGCTGTTCGACTGGCTGATGAGCACCGACCTGAACACGGTGCCGATCACCCACCCGGCGCAGAAGCAGGCGCTGACCGACCTGCTGTCCCGGCTGGAGGCGGACGTGGACAGCGACATCGCCGGGTCCACGGCGGAGGAGATCGCCGCGGCGCAGGAAGCGGTCGCCCGGGACATGGGCTGGTAGTCGCCACTCCGTGCCGGGCCCACTGTGCGAACTTGCGTTGACCATTCAGCTTCACGGTTCGAATGCCATCGCCCCCTGGGCAGCATCCTCGGCTAAACCCACTTCAGCGCACGAACTCGCCCCGGAAGAACTCCGTCCGGGCCGAAGTTATCCACAACGCCCAAGTTATCCACAGATTTTCGGCGACCCACCGTTTGATCTTGTAACCAGATAGACTGGCATCGGGGCCGCCCCCCGGAGAGGGTGGGGGCTGGGGCGGGCGATCTTGGTCGGCCTGGGGCGGTTGTGGGGCAGCGGTTTTGGGGATTTGGGGCAGCGGAGTGGGTCGGCTGGGGTGGCCGGTTGGGGTGAAAGCTGCGGTGGGTGGGAAGGGTTTACTTCCGGCGGCGCCAGGCCAGGCCTAGGGCGGCGCCGACGCCGATGAGGCCGAGGGCTTCTTTGAGGCGGGGGGTGCGGGCTTCCTCGACCAAGGGGCGGATCACCGCGGGGGGTGGGGCCGCCGGGGGTTCCTTGACGATGTTCTCCTTGGCGGTGGCCGTCCACGCGGTGATGAACAGCAGGAACCGGGAGACCAGGTTCGCGAACACCAGCAGACCGACGATCGGGCCGATGATTGTCCCCAAAGGTCCGCCCAGCACGGTATTCAAGTAGAGGGCGCCGACCAGCTTAAGCAGTTCGAACCCAATAGCGGCGGCAAGAGCACCACGCACAGCACTCTTGACGCTTACCGGCCTGCGGGGCAGCCGAGCGATGACCCACAGGAACACAAGCCAGTTCGCGCCTATAGACAGCACCGTGGTCACGATGAACAGCACGACCTTGGCCCACCCGTAGCCACCTAGGCCTACCGCGTCGAGCAAGGTGTCAGCAAGACCGCTGCCGATAGCGCTAAGGCCGAACGACACGGCTAGCGCGGCGCCCAAGCCCAGTAGTGCCAACAGGTCCATCAGCATCCCGCGGAAGAACGGGCGCTGGTCGAGCTTTTGGCCCCACTGCGCGGTAAGGGCGTCACGGAGGTTACTCATCCAGCCGAGACCGGTGTAAGCGGCGGTAAGAAGACCGATTATCCCGACCTTCCCGCGCTCGTCGATTGCCGTTTGAACGAGGTCGTCGAGAGTTCGCCGGATGCTGGTCGGCGCCGCCTCGATGATGGTGCCGCGCAGTTCCAACAACGTGTCGGGCTGGCCCACCACCACAAAACCGATGACCGCGACACCGATGAGCGTCAGCGGGAACAGCGACAGGACGCTGAAGTAGGTGATCGACGCGGCGAAGTGGTTGCCGTAGCGCTCGGTGAACGCGTCGAAGGCCCGGATCAGGTGGTCGATGGCAGGGCGACGGGCGCGCAGCCGGGTCAGGGCCGACTCGTTCTCGGTCACCACGGGAACTCTAGCCGCCCAGGCCGGGACCGCAACGCGAAAGATCTTCAGGCGCGCGGGTTTCCGACCGGCCCATCGCCCGAACGGGCGCAGTTGTGCGGAGAACGGGTGATCATCGTTCTCCCGGCGGCCCGCGACCCCCTAGCGTCGGCGGGATCCGCGTCTGCACCGATCATGAAAGGCCACCATGACCCACACCCTCCAGGGCGTCGACGTCGCCGACCTGGTTCCGTCGCTGGGCGCCCAGCACTCCGTGACCGTCACCAACCGTTCCACTGTGGACGGACGGAACGCCGTGGTGTTCCAGAGCTCGCCGTCGCTGCCGGACAACGCCGTCCCGCTGGCCTGGCTGGCCCGCCTCTCCCGCCCCGGCACGACCGCCACGCTGGAATGGTCGCTGAACTACTGCTTCGTCCACGGCAGGCAGGGCAACCTGCACGACGGAGTCGATTACGGCCGCGCAGGAATTCTTGACGCAAGACTTGCCCGTTATAACGTCGCCGGGTTGTCCTACCGGGCCGGGAACTTCGGTTTCCACCGCGAACTCGGCAACCACCCCGACGGCGTTCTCGCCGTGTTCCAAGACGACACCGTCCCCGGCGCGGGCGCGTACCGCCGCGGCTGCGTCGGCATCGGCATGGACGGCGCGGCCACCTTCGTCGCCCCAACCGAACCGGGCGTCGACCTCACCTTCGACCCGCACCCCGAGTACTGGCTCACCCTGGCGCGCTATGCCGCCGGAGCCGTCATCGACCCCGGTACCGCTGCCGCCGTGCGGTTGAGCTTCCCCGGCGGGAAGACCAAGGCGAACGCGGTATTCACCGGCAGCACCTGGACGATCGACTACAGCTAGCGCCACCGCACCCCGCCAACCACCAGACCCCCGCGCGCGGGTCGGGGGCGCAGCCCCCACCCTCACCGGGGGGCGGCCCCAGGGCCAGTCTACTGGGCCCCACCGACAAAGGATCTTGAAAGTGGGGCGGCGAAGATCCACATGTGGATAACTTCTGTCGCTGGGGCGGGTGAATCCAGGTCACCCCGCTGGCGCGGAGTCGCAGGTCGGGGAGCCGGGAGTGCCCGGCTGTCCGGCTCAGCACCAGGAACCCGATACCAGGGCACCCAGCACCAGGCACCCGGTACCAGGGCACTCAGCACGAGGGCACCAGGCACCAGGCGTACCGGGCGCTGAGTACCAGGCGAAGGGGTACTAGGCGAGGAAGCCGGTCTTGTCGTACACCCGCGACAGCGTGGCCGAGGCGACCTCTCGGGCCCGCTCGGCACCGGCGCGCAGGATCTTGTCCAGTTCGGCCGGGTCGTCCAAATAGGACTTGACCCGGTCGCGCACCGGCGTGACGAACTCGGCGACGACCTCGCCGAGGTCCTTCTTCAGGTCGCCGTAGCCCTTGCCGTCGTAGGCGGTCTGCAGGTCATCGATGGTCCGGTCGGTCAGCGCCGAGAAGATGCCGAGCAGGTTGCTGACCCCCGGCTTGTTCTCCTGGTCGAACACGACCTCCCGGCCGGTGTCGGTGACCGCGGAGCGGATCTTCTTCGCCGACACCTTCGGGTCGTCGAGCAACTCGATGATGCCGTTGGGGCTGGAGGCGGACTTGCTCATCTTCGCCCCCGGCTCCTGCAGGTCGTAGATCTTGGCCGTGTCCTTGAGGATGTAGGCCTCGGGCGGGGTGAAGGTCTTGCCGAACCGCGAGTTGAACCGCTGCGCGAGGTCACGGGTCAGCTCTAGGTGCTGCCGCTGGTCCTCGCCCACCGGCACGTACTGCGGCCGGTAGAGCAAGATGTCGGCCGCCTGCAGGATCGGGTAGGTGAAGAGGCCGACGCTGACGACCTCCTGCTTGGCCGACTTGTCCTTGAACTGGGTCATCCGACCGGCCTCGCCGAACCCGGTGAGGCACTGCATCACCCAGCCCAGCTCGGCGTGCTCGGGCACCTGGCTCTGCACGAACAGCGTGGTCCGCGCCGGGTCGAGGCCCAGCGCCAGCAGTTGCGCCGCGGAGGTCCTGGTCCGCTTGCGCAGCAGCTTCGGGTCGTGCTCGACGGTGATCGCGTGCAGGTCGGCCAGGAAGTAGAAGGCGTCGTGGGTGTCCTGCAGCGCCACCCACTGGCGCACCGCGCCGAGGTAGTTGCCGAGGTGGAAGGAGTCGGCGGTCGGCTGGATGCCGGACAACACGCGCGGCTTGCGCTCCGGGCTGCTCTCGGTGGACACGGCGCCCAGTGTCGCAGGCGCGGCCCCCGCCGGATGCGCTGGCCCAACCGGCGGATTGTGCCCACCGTCCCAAGGTGACAGGTTCTCGGCAGGCCAGCCGCGCCTCGCGCGCGCCCGACCGGCGCCTGGCCGCCCGATCCCCGACCTGGAGGTTCTCCCGTGCACAGACGTTCCCGACTCCGCCTGATCGGCGCCGCGGTGGTGCTCGCCACCGCAGCGACCGGCCTGGCGACCGCAGCGGGTCAGGCCAACGCGGCACCCGCGGCGCAGGACTCGGCCGCCGTGGCGGCGGGCGGTGCCCACTTCGTCGTCCTCGGTGACGAGGGCCGCAACCTCGGCCAGGTCGAGCGCGCGGTGCGCGCCGCGGGCGGCACCGTGGTCAAGAGCTGGCCGCAGATCGGCGTCGTGGTGGCGACCTCGCCCAACGCCGACTTCGCCACCGTGGTCCGCGGCAAGCCGGGTGTCCGCGGTGCCGGGGCGACCCGCGACCGCGTCGAGCTGGCCACCACCCCGCCCGCGGCCCGCATCGCCGCGGCCCAGGGCAACTCGCGCGCGCTGGAGGCGACCGAGGCGGTCGTCACCAACGGCGGCAAGGGCAAGCCGACCGACCCGGGCGACCCGCTCAGCGTCAACCAGTGGAACCTGAAGGCCATCAAGGCCGACCAGGCCCACGCCCGCTCCGGCGGCAGCCCCAACGTCGTCGTCGGCGTGCTCGACTCCGGCATCGAGGCCAGCCACCCCGACCTCGCGGCCAACGTCGACGCGTCCCGCTCGGTCGGCTGCACCAACGAGGGCGTGCCGGACACCAACCCGGCCGCCTGGGCGCCGACCACCAGCGACCACGGCACCCACGTCGCGGGCATCATCGCCGCGGCCAAGAACGGTGTCGGCGTCGTCGGCGTCGCCCCGAACGTCAAGCTGGCCTCGGTGAAGGTCGTCGACGACGAGGGCTACATCTACCCCGAGTACGCGATCTGCGGGTTCGTGTGGGCGGCCGAGAAGGGCATCCACGTCACGAACAACTCGTACTTCATCGACCCGTGGTTCCTGTGGTGCCGCACCGACGCCGACCAGCGCGCCGTGATCACCGCCGTGACCCGCGCGGTGAACTACTCGGCGCACCGCGGCGTGGTCAACGTCGCCGCGCTCGGCAACAGCAACTGGGACCTCTCGCACGACATCACCGACTCGGGCAGCCCGAACAACGGCACCCCGGTGACCCGCGAGACCGGCCCCGAGTGCTTCAACCTGCCCAGCGAGATCGACGGCGTCGTCGGCGTGTCCTCGACCGGTGTGAAGAACGAGAAGTCCTACTTCTCCAACTACGGCATCACCGAGACCGACGTGGCCGCCCCCGGCGGTGACCGGATGCAGATCCCGACCACCCCCGACGCCAACGGCCGCGTGCTCTCGACCGTCGTCGGTGGCGCGTGGGGCTACAAGCAGGGCACCTCGATGGCGTCCCCGCACGCCGCCGGTGTGGTCGCGCTGATCCGCTCCACGCACCGCAACTGGCCCGCCCCGCTGGTCATCGGCGCCCTGCACGTGGGTGCCGACCGCCAGGCGTGCCCCAGCGGCGTGTACGACCCGGACGGCACCGGCGTCTGGGCGGCGACCTGCGAGGGTGGTCGCTCCGGTCGCGGGTTCTACGGCTCGGGCCTGATCGACGCCCTGGCCGCGGTCCGCTAGTCCGCTCGACCCGCTCGACTCCGTTCGACGACGAGAGCCCCCCGTGCTTCGCGCACGGGGGGCTCTCGCGTTGTTCTTGGGTCAGGCCCGGTTGTCGGCCTGGTGCGCCCTGCGCGGCGCGGGCACCTTCAACGGCGTCACCGCGGGCGCGGGCGCCTTGGTCGCCTTGCGCCTGCGCACGAGCCCCACGGCGAACCCACCGACCCCGACGATCACGGCCGCGATCCCGACCGGACCGGCCACGGTGAACGGCACGCTGCTCTCCACCGCACCGTCAACGGCCGCCGAGGCGACCTGGGTGGACCCGAGGACGAGGGCCACCGCCCCGGTCGTGGCGACCGCCACGCGCGACCCCAGCGCGCGCAGAGTCCGCGCGCTCACGAATCGACACCACTTGACACTGCGCTACCGTCCCTCGATTGGACTAGCACCATCGGCCTGGTCCCCGGAACCCGCGACCGATCGTGGCGGCCTGGACCGCACGTTCGGTTGACGCCCGCGAGACTAGCCCTGTCCACAGCGCCCGGCGGCACGGGGTAGTCGATCACCAGATGGCCACGTCGCAGTCTGCGCAGTGGCGCAGGTCACCGCTGGCCTGGCCGGACACCGGGACGCTGGGTAGGCGCGCGGTTGCACCTGGTGACCCACAGGCGCCCCACAGACCACCTACCCGGGTGACACCCGATCACGTGCCCAGCTGCCCAGAACCCACCACCACGGGAGCAAAGCTGACCACGTCGTCGCACCCCGGGCGTCACACAGCGAAATAGAGCATCTCCCTGCTCTCCAGCACCTGTTGCCGGAAGTAGGGATTTCGGAGCCCAGCGGTGGTCACGACGTCCACCGGGCGCCCGAGGAGGGCTTCGAGCCCCTCCTTGAGCGAGAAGTAGGCGTCGAAGTGGTCGAACCCCGGACCACCCGCGAACTCGACGAGGACGTCGACATCACTGGTCTCGGGGTCGAAGCGCTCGCCGAGCGCCGATCCGAACAGGTCGAGCCTGCGGACCCCGGTCCAGCGGCAGAGGTCTTCGATCGCGGGCAGCCTGGCCGCGACGAGCTCGTGCACCGCCATCACCTCCGGCGCTCCGCGAGATTCCGTTCGGCCACGGCACAGGCCCGCCCGGAGCGCGGCCTGGGCGTCAGTCGGTGGGCGGCCAGTTGTAGACGGCGGTGACCGGGGCGTGGTCGGTCCAGCGGGCGTCGTAGCTCTCGGGGCGTTCGACGGTGATGGTGGTGGTGCGGTCGGCCAGGCGCGGGGTGGAGACGTGGTAGTCGATGCGCCAGCCGGAGTCGTTGTCGAAGGCTTTGCCGCGGTAGGACCACCAGGTGTACGGGCCGGGGCCTTCAGGGTGCAGCTGCCGGAAGACGTCGCGGTAGCCGGCGTCGGTGAAGACGGTGGTCATCCAGGCGCGCTCGCCCGGGGTGAAGCCCGCGTTCTTGCGGTTGGCCTTCCACGCCTTCAGGTCGATCTCCTGGTGCGCGATGTTCCAGTCGCCGCAGATGAGGACCTCTCGACCGTCGGCGGCGGCTTTAGCGCGGAGTTCGACTAGGTAGGGCAGGAACGTCTCCATGAAGCGTTCCTTCTGGTCCTGTCGCAGCGTGCCGACCTCACCGCTGGGGAGGTAGACGCTGCCTACGACCACGCCGGGGAACCAGGCCTCTACGTAGCGGCCGCTGGCCTCGAACTCGGAAACGCCGAAGCCGACCCGGGTGGCCTCAGGCGCTTCCCGCGAGTACACCGCGACCCCGTTGCGCCCGCGCAGCAGCGTCGACTCGGCGTGCACCGCGTGCCAGCCCTCGCTGAACTCGGCGGGCAGCTCGTCGACCGGCGAGCGCACCTCCTGCAGGCAGACCACGTCGGCCTCGGTGGCGGCGAGCCACTCCAGGAAGCCCTTCTTGGCGGCGGCACGCAGCCCGTTCACGTTGACGGTGGCGACAGTCAGCACGCCACCACCCTATGGCTACCCGCAGTCGCGCCCGTCCAGCGGCTTGAGGAACTCGTTCGACGCCCACCGGTTCTCGCCGAGTTTGCGGTAGCCGTTCTGCACGAGCTTGTCCGCGTCGGTCTCCGCGCCGCTCTTGAACTTGCCGACGATCGCCCCGGCGGCCTCCGGCGCCGCGCGCACGTTGAGCACGTCGGCGGTGACCGCGACCCGGCAGCCACCCACGCCACTGGTCGGCGCCGACTCGCCGTTGGGCGGGTCGACCCCCATCGAATAGATGATCGCGACGGCGATGATCCCACCACCGACGAGCAGGGTGCCCTTGGGCAGCAACACGACTCACACTCCACGGTGCGCGGACGGCTCCCCACCACGGTCCCGCAACCACACCGACCCGCGCCAGTGCCCGTGGCCCGAACCACCCACTGGAGCCAACGCCGGGCACCGACAGTCACGGCGCACCGCGGCGCACGCCGGGACCTCCAGCAGACCCGCAGGAGCGGGTGCGCGGGGAAACGGCGACGGCCCCCGCACCTGGGTGCGGGGGCCGTCGAAGGGAGAACGCGTCAGCCTGCGGCCTTCTGCAGGTTCTCGTCCAGCGTCGCGAGGAACTCCTCGGTGGTCTGCCACTCCTGGTCCTTGCTGACCAGCAGGGCCAGGTCCTTGGTCATCCGGCCGCTCTCCACGGTCTCGATGACGACCCGCTCGAGGGTCTCGGCGAAGCCGGTGACCTCGGGGGTGCTGTCGAGCTTGCCCCGGTGGGCCAGACCGCGGGTCCAGGCGTAGATGGACGCGATCGGGTTGGTCGAGGTGGGCTTGCCCGCCTGGTGCTGGCGGTAGTGCCGGGTGACGGTGCCGTGCGCGGCCTCGGCCTCGACGGTGCGGCCGTCGGGGGTGGAGAGCACGGAGGTCATCAGGCCGAGGGAGCCGAAGCCCTGGGCGACGGTGTCGGACTGGACGTCGCCGTCGTAGTTCTTGCAGGCCCAGACGTAGCCGCCCTCCCACTTCATCGCGGCGGCGACCATGTCGTCGATCAGGCGGTGCTCGTAGGTGAGGCCCTTGGCGTCGAACTCGGCCTTGAACTCGGCCTCGAAGATGGCCTGGAAGATGTCCTTGAAGGCACCGTCGTAGGCCTTGAGGATGGTGTTCTTCGTCGACATGTACACCGGGTAGTTGCGCTGCAGGCCGTAGGAGAAGGAGGCCCGCGCGAAGTCCTCGATGGACTTGTTGAAGTTGTACATGCCCATCGCGACGCCGCCGTCGGGGCCGTAGTTGGCCACGACGTGCTTGATCGGCTCGGAGCCGTCCTCGGGCGTGAAGGTGATGGTCAGCTCACCGGCGCCCGCGACCTTGAAGTTGGTCGCCTTGTACTGGTCGCCGTGGGCGTGGCGGCCGATGATGATCGGCTTGGTCCAGCCGGGCACCAGCCGCGGGATGTTGGAGATGATGATCGGCTCGCGGAAGACGACCCCGCCGAGGATGTTGCGGATCGTGCCGTTGGGCGAGACCCACATCTTCTTCAGGCCGAACTCCTCGACCCGCGCCTCGTCCGGGGTGATGGTGGCGCACTTGACGCCGACCCCGTGCTGCTTGATGGCGTTGGCGGCGTCGATGGTCACCTGGTCGTCGGTGGCGTCGCGGTGCTCGATGCCCAGGTCGTAGTACTCCAGGTCCACGTCCAGGTAGGGGTGGATCAGCTTGTCCTTGATGAACTGCCAGATGATCCGGGTCATCTCGTCGCCGTCGAGTTCGACGACCTTCCCCTGGACCTTGATCTTGGCCATGAGCCGCGGTGCTCCTCTCGCCTGCTACGCCTTCAAACGGTACAAGCGTACTGCTATTCGGGCGGACGATGCCTGTGGGCACAGTCACCCGGGATGGTATGCCGTCAAGGTATCCTGACAGATGTGTACGACATGGACCTGCCCGGACACCGGGGTGGCATCACCGACCTGCGCCCGCACTGCGACTGCGGCTGGGCGGCCGACCGGCACTTCCGCGACCGCGAAGAGGCGACCGCGCACTGGTTCCGCGCGCACGCCCTGCCCGCGGTCGAGGCCGAGCCGCCCGGCTGGTTGCTGGTCAAGTCGGACGTGCTGCGCGAACAGGTCGAGGAGCTGATCAAGAGCCGTCCCGAGGTCGCGCTCAAGCTGCTGCACGAGATCGAGGCGTGGCACCGACCGCTGACCCAGCGCGCGGTCGCCGCCGCCCGCACCTCCGGGGCGTCGTGGACCGAGGTGGGCCAGGCGTTAGGCGTGACCAGGCAGGCCGCGCACGAACGGTTCCGCGACCCGAGCTGACGGCCACTCGCTGTCGAGCATCGCGAAGACAGCCTCATCAGCCCACCGACCGCGGACGAACTCGTTACGCACGAAGTGGGCCTCCTTACGCATCCCCAGCCGTTCGAGCAGCCGCGTCGAGGCAGCGTTGTCGGCGTCGAGACGCGCGATGACCCGGTGCATGTCCAGGTCGTCGAACGCTATCCGCACGAGCTGCGCAGCGGCCTCGGTGGCGTAACCGTAGCCCGCGTAGTCGGGGTGGAAGATGTAGCCGATCTCCACCGTTCGGTGTTCCTCGCTGATCCAGGCCAGGTGCACCTCGCCCAGCAGCTCCCCCGTGTCAGCTAGGTCTACCGCGAGGATGACACGGTCGCCTTCGACAGTCAGGGCTGTCCGCGTCATCCGGTCGGCCAGAGCCACCTCAGCCTCTTCGCGAGTGCGCGGCCCCCAGTAGAGGTACTGCGTCACGTCTTCCCGCGACTGGGCGCGATAGAGCTGGTCAGCGTCTTCCGCGGCGTAGGGGCGCAAAACGAGTCGGCGGGTCTTGATCGGAAACGGCGGGAGCGGCACCTCGCGGATCCTAGAGTGAGCGGCGTTTGTCGGCTTTCGAGTTTCCTGGGGGTTCACCGGTGTCGACCGGTCCTACGCACGCCATGAGCGGGCTCGCCGCGTGGGCCGCGGTCACCGCGCTCGCCGAGGGCACCGCCATCGGCAGCCTCTCCGCCAAGGGCTGGCTGGTCGGGGCGATCCTGGCCACCGGGGCGGCGCTGTTACCCGACCTCGACCACCCCGAGTCGACCGTCTCCTCGACCTTCGGACCGGTCACCCAGGCCGCGTCGAAGGTGTTCAACACGCTCAGCCGCGGCGTCTACCAGGTGACCAGGACCAAGCGGGACTCCAAGCGCGAGGGCGGGCACCGCGGCCTCACCCACACGCTGGTGTTCGCGCTGATCGCGACCGTGGTGACCACCGCGATCATCCAGACCAGCCGGTCGTGGGCGCTGCCGGTGCTGATGTTCTTCTTCAGCGGGCTCGCGGTGCGCGGGATCATGCACAAGTGGTGCCCGCGCAACGACGCGCTGTGGATCACCGGCACCGCCCTGCTGCTCACCTACGCGTGCCTGAAGTGGACCGACCAGACCACCGCCGACGCCGCGGCCTGCGGGGTCGCCGTCGGCATCGGCTGCATCGCGCACTACCTCGGCGACGCGATCACCGAGCAGGGCTGCCCGATCCTGTGGCCGGTGCCGATCGCCTGGAAGACCTGGTACCCGATCGCGCCGCCGAAGATCTTCCGGATGCGCACCGGTGGGCGGGTGGAGATGGCCCTGGTCGGGCCCGCGCTGACCGTGGTCGCGGTGTGGATGTCGGCGATCGCGCTGCAGCGGACCGGGGTGCTGCCGATGCTCGACGGGGTGCCGCTCGCGCCGTGGGCCGGGTAGCCGCGTGAATCACCCCGGATAAGCACCGCCGCCGAATTTGTCGGCCGATGACAAATTATTTCCGAATTCAGCTCCGGTATTGCCCGGAGTGCGCGCCGGCTGTTTCATTTGTCTTTCCCTTGGCTTGCCTGTAACACACCCGCCACAACGGAGCGGTTGTTTCACCGTGCCGTTTTCCGGGTGCGTGGGGCGTGGAGAGAGGAAACAGGCGTGGAGTTCGGAAGCAGAGGACGAAGACTGGCCACCGCCGTCGGCGCGGCCGCCGGTCTGGTGGCCGCCGGGGTGCTGGTCGGCTCCGGCACCGGGACCGCGGCGCCGCAGGAGGTCACGCTCAACTACACCTGCCCGTTCCCGCTGATCGGCACCCAGCAGGTCAAGGTGACGGTCAAGGGCGACATCCCGGCGGAGCTGCCGCTCGGCACGCCGTCGCCGGAGTTCGTGATCGACACCGTGTCCAACGCGGGGCCGACCGCCACCCAGGGCATGAACCTGATCGGCGCGGTGACAATCGAAGGCAGCGCGGTCGCCAACACCGAACTGGTGATGCCCGGGTTGACGCTGCCGCTCGAGGTGCCCGCCACGGTGCCGCTGCAGCCGGTCCCGCCGACCGGGCAGGACTTCATCGTCACCGCGACCGGGCGGGCGCCGTCGATCACGGCCCCGCAGGTCGGCACCGTGCGGATCTTCATCAAGGACCTGCTGCTGCGGCTGACCCCGAAGAAGCCGGACGGGACCGCGCCGCTGGGCACGTTCGACTCGGCGTGCGCGCAGGTGGCCGGGCAGAACAACCTGTTCGCCGAGATCGCGATCACCGAGGCCCAGGACACCGAGGCGCCAACCGCCCCAGGCAACCTGCGCGCGACCGACACCACCCAAACCAGTGTCACCCTCGCGTGGGACGCCTCAACCGACAACAAGGGCGTCACGGGCTACGACGTGTACCAAGGCGCGACACTGGCGAAGTCGGTCACCGGTACCACCGCGACCGTCGATGGGTTGACTGCGGACACGGCATACACGTTCACCGTCAAAGCCCGAGACGCAGCGGGCAACGCATCCGCAGCTAGTCCAGCACTGACGGCCCGCACTTCAGCCGCACCCGACACGGCGGCACCCTCCACTCCGGGCAACCTGCGCGCGACCGGCACCACCCAGACGAGCGTCGCCCTTGCGTGGGACGCGGCCTCGGACAACGTCGGCGTCACCAGCTACGACGTCTACCAAGGCTCCACTCTGGCCAAGTCGGTCACCGGCACTACGGCGACTGTCGATGGGTTAGCTGCGGACACCGACTACACCTTCACCGTCAAGGCCCGAGACGCAGCGGGCAACGCGTCCGCAGCCAGCCCGGTGCTGATCGCACGCACGGCAGCCGCGCCGGACACAGCGGCACCAAGCGCACCCACGGGCCTGCGTTCAACCGGGGCCTCGCAGTCCAGCATCGGCCTGGCCTGGGATCCCTCAACCGACAACGTCGGCGTCACCAGCTACGACGTCTACCGGGGCTCCACCCTGGCCAAGTCGGTCACCGAGCCCACGGCGACCGTTGACGGGTTGACTGCGGACACGGCATACACATTCACCGTCAAAGCACGAGACGCCGCAGGCAACGCGTCCGCAGCCAGCCAGGCGTTGACCGCACGTACCTCAGCCGCCCCGGACACCCAAGCACCAAGCGCCCCAACCGCTCTCACCGTCACGGCCACCACTCAATCCAGCGTCACCCTTGAGTGGACCGCCGCCACCGACAACGTCGGCATCACCGGCTACGACGTCTACCAGGACGCGGCGCTTACCAAGTCGGTCGCCGCCACCACAGCGACCATCGACGCCTTGACCCCCGATACCGAGTACACCTTCACCGTCAAAGCCCGCGACGCTGCGGGCAATGTGTCTGCCGCAAGCACGGCACTGAAGGTACGCACCCAACCCACACCAGACACCGCAGCCCCCAGTACCCCCACCAACTTCCGCGCGACCGGCAGCACCCAAACCTCGGTGACGCTGGCTTGGGATGCCGCCACCGACAACGTCGGCGTCACAAGCTACGAAGTCTTCGAAGGCACCACGTCGGTCGCCACGGCCACCGGGACCGCGGCAACCATCAACGGTCTGTCTCCGGATACCGAACACACCTACACCGTCAAAGCCCGCGACGCCGCAGGCAATGTGTCCCCAGCAAGTTCGGCACTTAAGGTGCGCACTCAGCCCTCCCCGGACACAGCCGCGCCTAGTGCTCCTGGCAACCTCCGTTCGACCGGTGCTACCCAAACCTCGGTAACGCTGACCTGGGACGCCGCCACCGACAACGTGGGCGTCACCGGCTACGAGGTCTTCGAAGGCACCACCTCCGTCGCCACGGCCACCGGGACCACGGCGACCATCAACGGCCTAACACCCGACACCGAGCACACTTACGCCGTCAAGGCCAAAGACGCCGCAGGCAACATCTCTGCCGCAAGCGCGGCGCTCAAGGTGCGCACTCAGTCCACACCGGACACCACAGCCCCAAGTGCGCCAGGCAACCTACGCTCAACAGGAGCCACCGACACCTCGGTAGCACTAGCCTGGGACGCCGCCAATGACAACGTCGGCGTCACTGGGTACGACCTCTATCGCGGGGCCAGTCTCGCCGCGAGTGTCGTGGGCACCACGGCCACTGTGTCAGGTCTGACCGCTGACACCGAGTACTCGTTCACCGTCAAGGCGAAGGACGCGGCAGGCAACGTCTCGGCGGCGAGTGGGGTGGTCAAGGTGCGGACCAAGCCGACCACCGGACCACCGGTGATCAAGTACGGCTACGACCTCACCGGGTCCGGGAAGCTGCGCGCGCTCGACGGCACCCTCCCGCTCACCGGCGGGATCGAGGCCCAGGTCGTGCTCACCACCGGTGCCGTCGACGCGAAGTTGACGCTCAACCCGACGACTGGGCGGTTCCGGTTGTGGGGACTGCTGCCGGTCACCGCGCAGGTGCGGTTCGAGCAGGTCGGTAGCACCACCGGCACCCTGTCCGCGGGCGCGCTAAGCACCACGTCGAACGTGATCGTGAAGCTGCCGAAGGTGAGCCTGCTCGGCTTCCCGATCAACGCCAACCCCGGCTGCCAGACCAAGACCCCCGCCCAGATCCCGCTCAAGTCCAAGCCCGGCTTCGACCCCATCCAGGGCGGCAAGCTCTCCGGGACCTACACGCTGCCCGCGCTGCAGGGCTGCGGTCCGCTGACCCCGCTGCTCAGCGGTCTCGTCGCCGGACCGGGCAACACCCTCGACATCACCCTCAAAGCCCGACGCTGATCTGGCGACCCGGCCCCACCGCCCCGCGCGGATGGGGCCGGGCCTGCCTCACACGGGATGCGCCCCCACCGCGTCCCGAATCCGCTCCCCCAACCGCTCGTCGGCCGTGCGCGCGCAGTGCGCACAGCAGTAGAAGCGGCCCTCGACCTCCACCCCGTGCCCCAGGATCCGGCACGAGCAGTGCTCGCACACCGGCGCCAACTTGGTCGCCGCGCACTCGAAGCAGTCGAAGGTGTAGATCTGCCCGCTGACCGTCCGCACCTCGAACGCCATCCAGTAGTCATTGCCGCAGGTGTCGCAGATCGCCATCGGGGCTCCTCTCGTCCACCCCGCACCCTGCGCCCCAGCCCCGCCCCCGGCAACCCGGAACGCCGCCCCCGCGCCCAACCCGCACGATCGAGTGATCCTGCAACGCCACGGCCCCGGGATGAGATCTTCACGGTATGAGGCGGCACATCCTGGTCCCCCTGCTGACCGTCGCCGCGGGGGTGGTTCTCGCCCTCGCGGCCGCGGTGACCAACTACGCCACGGAGAACGCTCCGGAGTTCTTCAAGGACCCGTGGCGGGTGGGGCTGTCGCTGGCAGTGCTGGTGCTGGTGGCGGTACTGATCGAACTGATGATCCTCTGGCCCCGGCAGGCCGACAGCGTTGAGCTGGCACCGGGTCCGGCCGCGCCCCGGTCGTTGCGGCCACCGTCGGTGGGCGCGGTGGTGTTGCGGGGCCGGGAGTCTGAGCTGGCCCGAGCAGGGGCCAAGACCGGCTTGGTGGTGATCTGCGGTCCCGGCGGCATGGGGAAGACGACCCTCGCCGCCGCGGTCGCCGCGGAGCGGTCTGGGCAGACGGTGTTCTGGATCCGCTGGCAGGACCCGGAAACGTTGACGGCGCTGATGATCGAGGTGGCCTGCACGTTGGGCCTGCCCACAGCTTCGGTGGACGCAGCCCAGAAGTCCGGGGCAAGCATCCCCGACCTGGTATGGCGCCACTTGGCTTCAGTGCGCCGATGGACCCTGGTGCTGGACAACATCGACGACCCCACCGCTGTTAGCCCCGCCGAGCCGCTCTCCACCTACCGCAGCTGGATTCGCCCCTCCGATACCGGTCTAGTGCTGGTGACCAGTCGCGACCGCTCCCCCGAAACCTGGGGACGCGATGCCGACCTAGTAGATCTCTCGCCACTATCCCCACCCCAAGGCGGCCGCATCCTGTGCGACCTAGCCCCACAAGCCGGCCCGGTCGAGGACGCCGAGGCCCTCTCCGCCCGCCTAGGTGGACTGCCACTAGCCCTACACGCAGCAGGCACAGCGCTAGCGTCACCCACCGCACGCCTACGCACCTTCGCCGCCCTGACCGACAAGTCGGCCGCTGTGCTGCCGCCACGCCCAGACGCCTCCGACCGCGAGACTGCCCGCAAACTAGTCGGCTACACCTGGGAACTCTCCCTAGACGACATCACCGACGAAGGCCACCCGCTAGCCCGCCCACTCCTACGAGCCCTGTCCCTCTTGGCCGAGGCACCTATCCCCATCGCCCTTATCACCCCAGCCCTTCTGTCGGAAGGCACCCAGCCCGAGGTAGACGCGGCACTAGCCCAACTACACCGCTACGGCCTGATCGACACCCGCACCGACCCGACTCCCGCAGTCGTGCTGCACCCCTTGGTCCGCGAAACCAACCAACTCCTGGACAACAGCCTCCAGCCCACTGTCGATGCTGCGCTGATGAACTTCACAACCACCACCGCAGCCGAAGGCCGTCCTGGCTGGCCCACACTGCACCTCTTGGCGCCACACCTAATAGCCCTCACCGCCTTGGACGACGTCGAAACGTTCACCGATGCCCGCGATGTTCTCACCGTCGCAGCTTCTGAACTTTCCACCGCAGGCAACGCCGCTACAACGGCCGCCTTGCGACAACGGATTCTTCAGACTGACCTAGCCCACCTAGGAGATTCTCACACTCAAGCGCTAACCAGTCAAAGTAACTTCGCCAACGCCTTAGGCGCTCTGGGCCGCTATAGCGAAGCGATCAACCTGCATCGGG
Source organism: Actinokineospora diospyrosa (assembly GCF_024171925.1). GTDB lineage: Bacteria > Actinomycetota > Actinomycetes > Mycobacteriales > Pseudonocardiaceae > Actinokineospora > Actinokineospora diospyrosa. The sequence continues at coordinate 178,474 of NZ_JAMTCO010000012.1, forward strand.
TCACACTAGACGCCCGTCGTCGAATACTAGGAGCCGATCACGCAGACACCCTGGCCAGCCAAAACAACCTCGCCAAATCCCTACAGAATCTCGGCCAACACAACGAGGCCGCCGAGTTGCACCGCGCCACGCTAGAGACTCGCCGCCGAATACTAGGCGACAACGACCTGCGCACCCTCAACAGTCAGAACAACCTCGCCGCAGCCCTGGTCAACCTCGAACAACACAACGAAGCTACCGAACTACACCACATTACATTAGAGGCGCGCCGCCGAATACTGGGCGAAGATCACCCAGATACCTTGGCCAGCCAGAACAATTGTGCAAACGCCTTGAGCAGCCTAGGCCGCCACCATGAAGCAATCGACCTACATCGGTCCACGCTAGAAAAGCGTCACCGCATACTTGGCGGCGACCACCCGCAAACTCTTATCAGCCAGAACAACCTTGCCATTACCCTGGACATTCTCGGCCATCACTCCGAAGCAGCCGAACTGCACCGCACCGCACTCGAAGCGCGGTGCCGAACGCTAGGCGAAGATCACCCAGACACCCTGGTCAGTCAACACAACCTGGCCATAGCGGAAAGGGCAGCCCGGAGGTGGTGGTGGCGCCGGTGATCAGCCGTTGCGGGCTTGGGTGAAGTTGTCGATTTTGAGTTTGCCGTCCTGCTGGGCGAAGGCGTAGACGTAGGGCTCCTGGCTCGACTTGCCCTTCTTCGTGACGAACTTGATCTGGGCCGTCACCTTGTCGCCGTCGGCTTTGGGGTTGAGGAGTTCTACCGACTCCATGTCGCCGTAGAAGCCGGAGAAGGCTTCGAAGCCCTTGGACTTCACGCGTGCCTTGTCCGTCAGGAGTTCCCACGCCGCCTGCGGGTTGGCGGGCAGCAGGGCGTAGTAGTCGCGCAGCGCGCCTTCCAACTCCGCCGCCGAGGGGCCCGGCGCCGCTGTGGTGGTGGAGGGCGGCGGCGTGGTCGTGGTGGGGCGGGCGGTTGTGGTCGTTGGGCGGGGCGCGGTGGTGGACTTCGTGGTCGTCACGGGCGCCGTTGTTGTGGTGGGGCCTGGGCCCGTGGCCTGGGGGGTGGTCTTGGTGAACACGCTCGCCACGAGGATGCCGATCAAGGCAGCGGCAACGATCGCCAACACCGTCAACAGCACCGACCGGACGTCGTGCTTCTTCTTGCGCTCCGGTGCCGGGGGCTGACGGACCCCGCCCGGCGGCGTGCGGGGCGGCGGGGGCGGCGGCGTGTAGTTGCGCGGCGGGGGCTGCTGGCGGAGCGGCCCGGACGGGGTGGGCTCCGAGAAGGGGTTGACGTCCAGGCGGGTGCCGCTGACGGGGGGCATGGTCGTTGGACGGGGGGCTGGCACCGTGCGCTGGTTCAGCATGGCGACGCCCGGCAGGGGCTTCCCGGCAGCGACAGCAGCGAGGGCTTCCTTCGCCGCGGTCATGGTGGGTCTTTCGGTCGGGTCCGCGCGCAGCAGCTGCATCAGCAGGGCCGTAAGAGGCCCAGCCTGGCGCGGCGGCGTCACCTTGCCTGCGGCGACCGCGTACAGCAGCGCCAGCGTGTTCTCCGATAGGCCGAACGGCGAGTGGCCCTCTACCGCCGTGTACAGCGTCGAGCCGAGCGAGAACACGTCCGCCGCGGGCGTCGGGGCCTCGCCTTTAGCGACCTCAGGCGCCAAGTAGGCAGGCGTACCCGCCAGCATCCCGGTAGCGGTAACGGTGATGTCGCCGGTCGCGCGGGAGATGCCGAAGTCGGTGATCTTGACGGTGCCGTCCTCGCCGAGCAGGACGTTGGCGGGCTTCACGTCGCGGTGCACGATCCCGGCCGCGTGCGCGGCGACCAGAGCTGCCGCGATCTGGGTACCGATCCGCGCCGCTTCGACCGGGGCGAGGACCTCGCTCTCGGTCAGCGCCGTCGCCAGGCTCTTCGACGGCAGGTACTCCATGATCAGCCAGGGCTCGTTGTCGTGCTCGGCGACGTCGTAGACGGTGATCGCGTTGGGGTGCGCGAGCCTGGCCGCGATCCGGCCCTCGCGCATGGCGCGCTGCCTGGCCTCCTCGGCCTGGTCTGCGGACAACCCCGGCTGCGAGAGCAGTTGCTTGACCGCGACGGTGCGGTGCAGCCGCTCGTCGCGCGCCTGCCAGACCACACCCATGGCGCCGCTGCCGATGCGCGCGCCGAGCCGGTAGCGCCCGGCCACCAAGGTCTGCTCGCTGGTCATGTGCTGCCGCTCCTGGCTCACTGGGTGGTGGTCGGGGTCACGCTCGAGGTGTTGACGTCGGTCGAGGTCGGCGGTGCCGTGGTCGTGGTGGTCGTCGGCGTCGACGGGGTCGTGGTGGTCGTGGCCGCCGACGGGGTCGTGGTGGTGACCGCGGTGCTCGTCTGCCGCGGGGCGTTCGTGGTCGGGACGACGACCTTGGTCGGCCGCCCGGTCTCCGAAGGCCGGTCGCTGGTGGTGGGCACGACGACCGCGCTGGTCGGGTTGTCGACCGGGCCGGGCTGGTTGGCGGGCTCGGCCCCGGTCTCGCGGTTGATGATGAAGAACGTTCCCACAGCCAGGATCGCGGCCAGCCCCACCCCGGCGACTACCAGCGGCATCCGCGAGCGCGGCGGCAGCGGCGGCGGCGCGCCGACCGGCCGCGCCCGACCGGTCCTCGGGGTGAGCGCGGTCGGGTCGGCCGCGGCGACCAGGCGGGTGCGCGAGTCGGCCGCGGTCAGCACCGGCGGCAAGTCCGGCTCGTCGCCCCTGGCGACCGCGCCGAGCATGTCGCGGGCCCTGGCCGCGCTCGGCCGGACCTCGACGTCGGAGGCCAGCAGCGCGATCAGCACGTCGGTCAGCGGGCCGGAGCGGGACGGCGGGTTGATCTTGCCGGAGGCGACCGCGTGCAGCAGGCCGAGGGTGTTCTCCGAGAGCCCGAACGGCGGCTCGCCCTCGGTGGCCGCGTAGAGCGTCGAGCCGAGGGAGAACACGTCGGAGGCGGCCGACGGGTCGCGGCCGACGGCGACCTCGGGGGCCAGGTAGGCGGGGGTACCGGCGATCAGGCCGGTCTTGGTGACGGTGACGTCGTCGGAGGCGCGGGAGATGCCGAAGTCGGTGATCTTCACCGAGCCGTCGTCGCCGAGCAGGATGTTGCCCGGCTTGATGTCGCGGTGCACGATCCCGGCCGCGTGCGCGGCGGCCAGGGCGGCGGCGACCTGCACGCCGATCGCGGCGACCTCGACCGGGTCGAGCGGGCCGCGCTCGGTGAGCGCGATCGCCAGGCTGACCGAGGGCAGGTACTCCATGATCAGGCAGGGGGCGCCGTCCTCGTCGACGACGTCGAACACCGCGATCGCGTTCGGGTGGTGCAGCCGCGCGGCGATGCGGCCCTCGCGCTTGCAGCGGGCCACCGCCTCCTCGGCCTCGTCCTCGGGCAGCCCGGGCGGCAGCAGCAGCTTCTTGACCGCGACGGTCCGGTTCAACCGCTCGTCGACGCCCTGCCACACCACGCCCATGGCGCCGCTGCCGATGCGTCGCTCCAGCCGGTAGCGCCCGGCGACCAGCCGGCCCTCGTCGCTCATCCCGACCGGAACCTCCCTTACCCGCGAAGCGCCTCGCGGGCTGTTCGTCTACGGCGCGGGTGCGCGCCGCCGGGCACACCCCCGACACCGGCGTCGCCGGTTCGCCAACCAGGGGTGGCCGACCGTTCCAGGCTAGGCGTTCACGCAGCGCGCACGAACGCAGTCCCACCACCGCGGGGACGCCACCGGCGACGGCTACATATTGTCACAGGCATGCCCCGAACGGGGGCGCAACACCGGACTTCAGTCCAGCTGCGCGGACACCAACTCGGCGCCGATGATGCGCTGCGGCGCGGTCTTGGTGACCGTCAGTAGCTGCTGTACCCGCAGGTGCACACCGTCGCGCAAGTCGATGCGCAGCACAGCGAGCACCCCGTCGCGCCGCTCTACCACGTCGAGCACCTCGATCCGGCTGACGTCGGTCCACGAGCCGAGGAATTCCCCGAGCGTGGTGCCCAGCACATCGCCCGCGATGAGCTCGAACGCCGAGCGCGGGTTGATCTCGATCAGCCGGTAGTACTCCAGCACCAGCTCGCGGCTGGAGGTGATCGCGCGGTAGCCCCGCTCCGAGCGCGCCGGGCTGGTGTCGCCCCTGCGCTGGCCGGTGCTCGCCGCGACCACGCGGCTGGTGGTAGTCGGCGGCGGGCTGATGCTGCCCGAGGCGGCGCCGGTGGACTGCGGGGCGAGCCGGGCGTCGACCTCGTACTCCTCGCCGGTGACCGCCCGGCCGATCTGGTGCGGCAGCAGCGCGCGCTCGCCGGTGATCTGGCCTGCCGCGGCGACGGCGCCCCTGGTGGCGTCCCGGTCGCGGGCGATGACGGTGGCCGCGGCGACCGCGCCGCAGAGGGTGACCACGGCCACGCCGAGGCCGGTGAGCTTGGCCAGCCGCGCGGTGCGCGAGTCCGGGTGGGCCGCGGCCGCGGGCGGCGCCGGTCGTTCGGGCGCGGGCACCGGCTGGGGGTCCACCGCCGGGGTGAACACGGGGTCGGGGTCGACCGGATCGCCACCGGTGCCGGGCCTGCGCTCGATCAACTCGGCGACGCGAACCGACCCGGAGCGCACCCGGCGCCTGCCGGTCGTCGGACGATCCACTGCCGCTTTCCTCCGCCTGACTCGCTCGTCGGGGCAACTCGTACCGTGCTGCCTTCTGCTCACACCAGTCTTTCTCGGCGTATCACCCGATCGAGGCGATACCTGGCCGCCAGATTCACTCGAAAGGAGCAGTGGTGACACACCGCTCCGGCCGGATCCCGCTGGGTCGGGTGCGATCGGACCAGTGCCGGGGGCCGCGCGGTCCATCACCGCGACCCCACCCCGCCCATCATGCCCCACCAGCGCGAAGAGGTGAACCGAGCGCGGATCCGGTCGGTCATGCCGCGGTCTTGTCGGCGGTGATGAGCGGGTCGTCGCCGTAGGAGAAGGTCAGCTCGCGCTGCTCGGTGCTGACCGACCCGTCCTCGCGGAACACCCGCAGCACCGACCGGGTGCGCGCCCGGGTCGGGTCGATGACGATCCGCTCGACCTGGACCCTGGTGACGCCCGCGTAGCGGCGCTGGATCTGCTCTTGGCCCTGGCGGCGCAGCTGCCCGCTGGTCATCGCGAACGCCGCGTCCGGGTCGGCGACCACGTCCCGGTAGTAGGCCTCGGTGCGGTCGCCCATGGTGTCCGGGTCGTTCGCGGGGACCACCAACATCGGGGTGACCACGGTGCTGCGCTTAGCGGCGCCGGTCGGCTGCTCCGGTTCGAAGAACGCGCCCGGCCCGCTGTCGGTGGTGGACGGTCCGATCGCGGCCGAGCCGGGGCTGCTGGGTGGGGCGGGCGGCGGTTCGGGGGGCGGCGCGGCCGAGCCGGGCGTGGGTGAGCCCGCCGTCGTGGTGGACGGGACCGCCGACTGGCTGCGGTCCGGTGTGGCGGTGAGCCCGGACGGGGCGTCGGTCATCGGTCGCGGGAACTGGCTGGGCAGGCCGGGGAGCGCCTCGACCACGTCCGGGCGGCGCGGACCGGTCATCAGCGTCACCGCCGCGTAGGTCAGGCCGAGGACGACCAACATGGCCGAGGTCACCGCGAACCACGCCGCGTGCCGCCACGAGCGCGGCGGGGTCACCGAAGCCGGGATGCTGCCCAAGTCGAACTTGGCCAGCCCGGTGGCGGGACGGTCGACGCGGACGGTAGCGCCAACGACCGGCAGCACGTCGGTGTCGTCCGCGGCGCGGGCAGCGCTGGTACGCGAGTGCGCTCCCACACCGCGCACCCGCCGAGCCCGGGTACCGCAGGCGCGGTGCTTACCCGGCTCGACCTCCGAGCCGTCCGAGTCGTCTGGACAGTTGACGCTGTCGCCGTCGTCTATGTCGGCGCGGTCGTCATCGTCGTAGTCGACGACGTCGAAGTCGTAGGCAGCGGGGTCTTCGGGGTTGTTGACGCTGTCGGGGGCGTTGGCCTGGCCGTCGCTTGGGGCCATCGTGCTGGGGACTCCTCTTCGCGTTCAGCCGGTGTTGACGACCTGGAACTCCTCGGCCAGCCGCCCCCTGGGCAGTCCGTACCTGGCCGCGGTGTCGGTGAAGTGCGCGAGCAGCCGGTCCGCCAACTCCGCGTCGGCGCCCACCTGGGAGACGTGGCAGCGCAACGCGGCCATCCGGCGCTCGAAGAAGTCGGTGGTGTCCACGCAGTGGTTGCGCAGCTGCCGGGGCGCGTCGGCGAGCCACAGCTCGGCTACCGCCCACGGCTCGAGGCCCTCCTCGGCGTGCAGCTCGGGGAAGGCGTTGGGGTTGCGCGCGTCGGGGTAGACCGCGGCCAGGGTGGCGGTGCCGGTCGCCCGGTGGTCGGGGTGCGCGGTGGGCAGGTGGTCCCAGTTGATCTCGGGTGACCAGGTGAGCACCCGGTGCGGGCGGACCCGGCGGATCACGCGCGTGAGGTCGCGGCGCAGCGCCTGGGTGGGTTCGACGGCGCCGTCCGGGTGGTCGAGGAAGACGACCTCGGCGACGCCGAGCAGGTCGGCGGCGTGCAGCTGCTCGGCCTGGCGCACGGCACCGGTCTCGGCGCGCGGGCGGGTGCCGTCACCGCCCGACTCGCCCCTGGTGACCAGGCAGTAGGTCACCGCGACCCCGGCCGAGGTCCAGCTCGCGACGGTGCCCGCGGCGCCGAAGTCGACGTCGTCGGGGTGCGCGCAGACCACCAGGGCCCGGCGCACGTCCTCGCGTGGGGTAGCTCCGATCACGCGGAGAAGACTAAGCGGTCACTCTCCGTTGTTTCGCCTGCGCCGCTGTCGCCCGGACCGCGCCACACGTTCGCGTGAAACGCGGCCGCGGATTCCCCGCTGGGTTCACTTGTCGGTGCGGTAGCGGTCCATGGTGGCGGTGAGCGCCTTGCCCGCGGCCGCGCCGGAGCCCGCCGCGATGAGGATCGCCACCACGTCGAGGAAGCCACCCCCGCTGGTCAGCAACCAGGCGAGCAGCGCCCCGGCGGTGGTGAACCCGGCGACGGGCCACCGACTGCGGACGTACGTGGCGACCGAGTTCCCGCTCACCCCGCGTTTGCGCGCCGCCGAGTTCAGCAGCGCGAGGTAACCGGTGAGACCGAGGGCGGCGACCAGGGCCACGATGGCGACGAGGACCGCGATGAGATCCAACATGGTCCCAGTCTGCCCCACCCCGGGCACCGGTAGATGGGGGAATCTCCCCTAGTCGACCCTGGTTGCGCCCGGCGGGCTCAGCGGCCGAGCTTGCCCCGGCTCAGGTCCAGCAGCGCCATGGCCAGCGTGCGCCCGGCCGGGCCGAGCTCGCGGTAGCGGGCCATCACGTCCATCTCGCGGTTGACCACTATCCGCGGGCCACCGGCGGCCATCCGGGACGCCCCGATCGCCCTGGACACCTCCGCGCGGCGCTTGACCAGGCGCAGGATCTCCTGGTCGAGGACGTCGATCTCCTTGCGCAGCTCGGCGACCTCCTCGGGGGCGGGCAGCTCGACGCTGGGCTTCTCGGACTCGGGCTTGTTCTCGGTGATCGGGCTCATCATCTTCCCTCGGTGTTGGATCGCACCAGGTCACGTTCCCGAAGCAACGGAAGCCCCGGGTCCGTGGACTCGGGGCTTCGCGGTGGGTTTGTGGTGCCTACGCCACTACGGGAGCCGGAGTCCGGGTCCCGTAGAAAAACTCGTAGCAGGTCAGCACCCCACGAGTTTGGCACACGGCGGCGGCGCTGGGCGAGCAGTTGGGTGAATTACAGGGGTCGGTCCGGGATGTGGATCGCGGCGCACCGGTGGCGTGGCCCGGTTGTCGGGGGCCACCGGTACGGTGGTCGCCACGATGGAAGCTCTCTTCGACCTCCCCGCACCCGACCCCGGCCCGGCTCCCGAGCAGCGGCTCCCGGCGCGGGTGGCCGCACTGCTCGACGACCTCAACGACCACCAACGCCGTGCCGTCGAGCACGCCGGTACCCCGCTGCTGGTGGTGGCGGGCGCGGGCTCGGGCAAGACCCGGGTGCTGACCAGGCGCATCGCGTACCTGCTCGCCGAGCGGCACGTGCACCCCGGCCAGGTGATGGCGATCACCTTCACCAACAAGGCCGCCGCGGAGATGAAGGAGCGGGTGGCCGACCTGGTCGGGCGCCGGGCGAACGCGATGTGGGTGTCGACGTTCCACTCCATGTGCGTGCGGGTGCTGCGCCGCGAGGCCAAGTCGCTCGGGATGGGGTCCAGCTTCTCCATCTACGACGCCGACGACTCGCGCAGGCTGCTCACCCTGGTGGCCCGCGACCTGGACCTGGACCCGAAGCGGTACCCGGCGCGCACCCTGTCGGTGCACATCTCGAACCTGAAGAACGAGCTCGTCGACGCCGAGACCGCGGCGCAGAACGCGAGCAACGACCTGGAGCGCCGGGTCGCCGAGGTGTACGCGGAGTACCAGCGCAGGCTCGCCCAGGCGAACGCGATGGACTTCGACGACCTGATCATGCGCACGGTCGAGGTGCTGCAGGCGTTCCCGGACGTCGCCGAGTACTACCACCGGCGGTTCCGGCACGTGCTGGTCGACGAGTACCAGGACACCAACCACGCGCAGTACACCCTGGTGCGGAAGCTGGTCGGCAAGGGCGACGACGGACTGCCCCCGGCGGAGCTGTGCGTCGTCGGTGACGCGGACCAGTCCATCTACGCGTTCCGCGGCGCGACGATCCGCAACATCGTCGAGTTCGAACGGGACTACCCGAACGCGACCACCGTGCTGCTCGAGCAGAACTACCGGTCCACGCAGAACATCCTCACGGCGGCGAACGCGGTCATCTCGCGCAACGCGAACCGGCGCGACAAGCGGCTGTGGACGGCCGAGGGCGACGGCGAGAAGATCGTCGGCTACGTCGGCGACAACGAGCACGACGAGGCCAGCTTCGTCGCCAACGAGATCGACCGGTTGGTCGACTCCGGGGTGGCGAACAACAGCGACGTCGCGGTGTTCTACCGGACCAACAACCAGTCCCGGGTCTTCGAGGAGATCTTCATCCGGTTGGGGCTGCCCTACCGGGTGGTCGGCGGCGTCCGGTTCTACGAGCGCCGGGAGATCCGCGACGCCCTTGCGTACCTGCGGGTGTTGGCGAACCCGGACGACACGGTCAGCCTGCGCCGGGTGCTCAACGTGCCCAAGCGCGGCATCGGCGAGCGGGCCGAGGCGTGCGTGTCCACCTACGCCGACCGGGAGCGGATCACCTTCGCCGCGGCGTTGCGCGCGGCGACCGAGGGCAAGGTCCCGCTGCTCAACCCGCGCTCGCAGCGGGCCGTGTCCGGGTTCGTCGAGCTGATCGATGGGCTGCGCCGGTTCGTCGACGACGGCCAGGACGTGGCCGAGGTGCTCGACGCGGTGCTCGACCAGACCGGCTACCGCGCGGAGCTGGAGGCCAGCGACGACCCGCAGGACGCGTCCCGGCTGGAGAACCTCAACGAGCTGGTCACCGTCGCCAGGGAGTTCACCGAGGCGCCGGAGGTCATGGCGCCGGACAACGCGCCGGAGGGGATCGCGCCGGTCGAGCAGACCGGGCCCGCCGCCGGGTCGCTCGCCGCGTTCCTCGAACGGGTGTCGCTGGTGGCCGACGCGGACTCCATCCCCGACGCCGAGGACTCCGGTGGCGTGGTGACGCTGATGACCCTGCACACCGCGAAGGGCCTGGAGTACCCGGTCGTGTTCAGCACCGGCTGGGAGGACGGGATCTTCCCGCACATGCGCGCGCTGAGCGACCCGGTCGAGCTGGCCGAGGAGCGCAGGCTGGCGTACGTGGGGATCACCCGGGCCAGGGAGCGGCTGTACCTGTCGCGGGCGATCGTGCGCTCGGCGTGGGGCCAACCGATGACCAACCCGGCGTCGCGGTTCTTCGACGAGATCCCGCCGGACCTGCTGGACTGGCGCCGGGTCGGCCCCGAGCGCTCGGCCCCGACCCGGGCGACCACCTGGGGTGGCCGCTCGAGCGAGTCGGTGCAGGCGAGCAGGCAGCGGGCCTCGCCGACCAGCGGCTGGAAGGACGGCCCGTCGCTGTCGCTGTCGGTCGGCGACCGGGTCAACCACGACAAGTACGGCCTGGGCACCGTGGTCGCCGCCGACGGCCAGGGGCCGCGGTCGACCGCGACGATCGACTTCGGGTCGTCGGGCACCATCCGGCTGATGCTGATCGGCAGCGTCCCGATGGTGAAGCTCTAGAGCGCTGCGCTGAGGCACGGCGCTTAAGCCCTGCGCTGGTTTCGCTGTGCTCAAGCGCTGTGCTGATTCGCGGCGCTAAGCGCTGTGCTGGTTTCGCGGCGCTACAGCACTGTGGTGAATCGCGGCGCTAAAGCACTGTGCTGGTTTCGCGGCGCTAAAGCGCCTGGTAGGCCGAGGTCAAGAAATCGGAGTACACCTTCGGACCGGCCGGGGACGTCCACGCCTGCTGGGTGAGCAGGATGGTGATCAGGTCCTCGGCCGGGTCGACCTGCCCGGACGTGCCGAGGCCGCCCTCCCAGCCGAAGCGCCCGGGCGTCTTGTGCAGGTCGTCGCGGGCGGTGACCACGCTGAGGCCGAAGCCCCAGGTGGTGGTGTCGAAGAAGCCCTCGACGAGACCCCCGCCCGCTTTCTGCGCGGCGGTGAGCTGGTCGGAGGTCATGGTCAGCACCGACGGGCGGGACAAGATGGGGCCGCCGCCACTGCGCAGCGCGGCCAGGAAGGCCCGGTAGTCGGTGGCGGTGGAGACGAGGCCGCCCGCGCCGGAGAAGAAGGCGGCCGGGGTGCTCCACTGGCCCTGCGGCGGGTCGTAGACGACACGCTCGCCACTGTCCGTGGTCGAGTAAGCGGTGGCGAGCCGGTCGATCTTGTCGGCGGGGACGTGGAATCCGGTGTCGCGCATGCCGAGCGGGGCGAAGATCCGTTCGTTGAGGACGACGTCCAGCGACTGCCCAGTGGCGCGTTCGATGAGGACACCAAGGACGTCGTAAGCGGTGTTGTACCACCACTTCTCGCCGGGGTGGCTCAAGAGTGGGAGCGTCCCAAGTAGACTCATGAGCTTCGCGGAGTCCGGTGTGGACTGCGGAGTGGGCGGCCCCGGTTCGAGCCCGGCCGCGGCGATGGCGGCCTGGACGGGGTGGGTACCGGGCGCCGCCATGATCACGCCTTGCCCGAAGGTGGAGTTCATCAGGTGACGCACCGTGATGGGACGGGCGGCCGGGACGGTGTCGTCGACCGGGCCGTCGACGGCCTTGAGGACGCGCGGACTGGCGAGCTCCGGGATGAGGTCGCCGATGGGGTCGTCGAGGCGCAGGAGGCACTCCTCGACGAGGGTCAGCGCGGCGGCGGTCACCACGGGCTTGGTCATCGAGGAGATGCGGAAGATCGTGTCGGCGCCCGCCGGGAGGTCGCCGAGGACCAGCACGTGCGCCTCGCCGCCGTGGTCGAGCAGGGACACGACGCCGGGGACGGCCCCGCTGTCGACGTGGCGCGCCATGACGTCGCGGTGCCGGGTGAGCCTCACCTGATCCATGCGGGCCAACCTAGCCTCGCACACGGGTTCGAGAAATTGTCGTACCCCTGCGGTTCACTACTCACATGACCGAGAGCCGACCCGTATCCCGCGTCCTACCTGCCGTTTCGCCGCCGCGCAAGATAGCGACGACGATGTTCGCGACCCGCTGGAACCCACGCCCCGCCAGGGCCGGTCCACCCACCACCAGGTGACGGTGGTTTGAGCCGGGGTGATCGGGGGCACTCCAGAGCGGGGTCGGACTACCGCGTGGGACAACTGAACAGCGGCGGGGTTAGAGGGCGATACCCCGAGAGGCCAGCCACGGGGTCGGGTTCATCTTGCGACCGTCGGCGTCCCAGATCTCGAAGTGCAGGTGCGGGCCGGTGGACTGGCCGCGGTTGCCCATGTGGGCGATCATCTCGCCCGCCTTGACCTTCTGGCCCTCGCGCACGACGTAGTCGTTGACGTGGCCGTAGACCGAGACGGAGCCGTCGGCGTGCTGGACGCGGACCCAGAGGCCGAAGCCGCTGGCCGTGCCCGCCTCGATCACGACGCCGTCGGCGACCGAGAGGATCGGGGTGCCGATGCGGTTGGCGATGTCGACGCCGTAGTGGGTGACGCCCCAGCGGGCGCCGAAGCCGGAGGTGAAGGTCCCGACGGCCGGGCGGACGAACTTGGGCCGCGCCGCCTCTTCCTCTTTGGCCTTGATCGCGGCGACGCGCTCGGCCTTGGCCTGGGTCAGCCGCTCCGTGGTGGCCATCTTCTGGGCCTCGACGGTGCCGTCGGCCTGGTTGGTCAGGGCGAGCAGCTCCGGCGTGGCAGGCGCGTCACCGCCCATGCCCATCGCGGCGGACGCCTGACGGGTCCCGGCGAGTGGGACGACCTCGTCGCCGGCGGAACCACCGCCCGCGGCCGCGGACTGCAGGGTCTGCCCAGCGGCAGCGGCCGCGAACGCGCCGACCGCGACAGCGGCGACGACCACGCGACCACGCAACGCCGAGGACGGCGGAGCGATCCGATGGGCACCCTTCGCACGGCGGGAGCCGCGTTCAAGCGCTTCGTCGAGCGCGGCGAACTCGTGTTCGCCGCCGGTGGAGCGATGTCGAGACAAGACCTAGCCTTCCGCCTTCGGGGAGTCGGACCACAACCACCAGCTCGCGGGGGACGAGCTCGTTCGGTGTCGGACACCGGGCGGGGGACCCGGTTGGGCAGTCATCCGAGCTGGATTCCTACCCCGTCCTGTTCGTGACCAGACCGTGACAACGGACCCGGGGACAGTAACGGGGCGGCAGCGCCGCAAGCAACAGTGCTCACCCAGATCTCACCGGACGCCATACGGCCAGAGGACGCCACGCAGCGGGTACTACACAAAGTTAAGGCGAAGTCACACCTATAGTGTGAGCTGGGTCTCTCAACAATCGACCATCCGGGTGGCAACCCAATTACTGGACGGGTCGTGCGCGGGGGTTCGCAGGTCACGGCCCGGACACTGCGGGCGGTGATGCAGGGGTTCACCCACATGCGCGCCTGTGGTCACAGCGCTTGAGGGCGTAGGCCGGGGTTGGGGATGCGAGGCATGAACTTCGGGCCTCCGCCTTCGGCTCCGGGAAACGACTCGCCTTCGGCATTGCACCCGGGCGCGATTTTCGAGCTGTGCTCGATGGGGTGGACCTGACGACAGCGGGGCTGACACCTCGGCGTCCGAGTGACCACGGGCTGGGCAGGTGGGCTGGGCAGACCTGACGGAGGGTGGGATGGCACCGGCTGTTCCGAGTGGCCAGTGGTCCCGGGAAGTGGCGGTGCCAGCACAACCCACACCTCATACCCGGCGGGCGGCGTCGGCTACTGGATGCCTGGAGGCTCGGCCTCGGCTCCGACCCCGGGTGTAGTCCTGCCGCACCAAAAGGGATCATCCGGGCGGGCCAGATCATCCCGTCGCTCTGTTCTGTTTACGTGCGGCAACACGCCGGGCCGCGGGGGTGGGCGGTGCTTGCTAGCGTTGCCTGCGATGACTTCGCGGATCACCACCCCGTCCCCCGCCGACTCGCCCGCCGACGACAGTGTTGGGTCGCGGATCGGGTGGGCGGAGAGCCCGGTTCAGCTGCGGCTCGCCTTCGCCCTCGCCGCTCTTGGTGCGGTTGCCCAGGTCACGGGCGTCGCCGTGGGGGTGGTGGACGGTGGGCCGCCTGCTGCTTTCCGGTCCTTCCCCCTCCTCCTGGTCCTCGCCGTCCTCCCGCCGGTCGTGGCGGCGGGGCTGGCGGTGGGCAGGCGGCCGCTCATGGGGGCCGGGGTGCTGGTCGGTGCGGCCTTGCTCGGGCCGGGACGGCTGCTCGGTGACCTGCAGTTCCTGGTCGACCCGCTGGTGGTGTCCAGGCCGGAGATCATGGTTCCGACCAGCCTCGCCCCCCTGCACGCGGGCCTGGGGCTGTGGCTGCTCCTCGCGGGTCACGTCCTCGCGATCACCGCCGGTGTCATGGCGGCGAACCGGGCGGGGGCGCCCTACGGGACCCCGTACGCCGCTGAGTTGCACGACGACGGGCGGCAGCGGTCGGCGGTGGGGTTGGTGGCGGCTGTGGTGGCCGCCTTCGGGCTGCAGTTGGCGCCGTTCACCTCTGGGAACGCTTTCCTGCTCGCCGAGGGGCTGATCGACAGCCCGTGGTTGTTGCGGTTCGCGCTGCTGGCGGCCGGGGCCGGGGTGGTCGGCGCGGCACTGGTGGGGACGGCGACGGCGCGGGGGGTGGCGGTCGGGGCGGTTCTGGGGGTGGCCGCGATCGCTGTTCCGCAGGTCGGGGCCGGGTTGTGGGTCGGGTTGTTGGGGGCGGCGCCGGGGCCTTACCTGGCTTTGCTCGGGGTGGTGGGGCTGGCGGTGTCCGTGTGGGTGACGACCCGGCCCCGGCGCGAGAGCGACCCGGTCGCGACGGCGCACCGGGTCGCGGGGGTGCTCGGGGTCCTGTCCGGGGTGGCCGCGATCGGCGCGGCGACCACCACGGTCTTGGCGGTCGAGGGCGTCGAGCAGGAGACCTTCTCCAACCGCCTCTTCCTCCCGGCCGGGATCCTCGTCGTGGCGCTCGCCATCCCGCTGTTGTTCCCCAGGACCGCCGCAGCGATGCGGCCCGCGTTCGCGGTCTCGCTCGCCGCGATCGCACTGGCCGGGATGTCCACTTTGGACGCGGTGGTCACCGCGACCGGGGTCGGCGCTCCGATCAGCACCGGGGCGGCAGTCTGGTTCACCGCGGCCGCCTTGGTCTTCGCGGGTGGGGCGACGATCACCGGCCTCTTCGCGGGCAACGCGGAGCGCGCGGAGCCGCAGGAGCGGCCGCTCGACCTCGTGCTGGTCGCGCCGCTGGCGGTGGCCGGGTTGCTGGCCATCGGCGCCTTCGGCCTCCCGGTCGTCAAGGCCCGCGGGCTGGTGCCGCCGGGGATCTGGGCGGAGTTCCGGCTCGCCTCCCTCGGCCTCCTGCTCGCCGTGCTCACCGTCGTGGTCGCCGTCGCGCTGACGCCGGTGTCGCGACCGAACCGGGCGGGCGCGCTGCTGCTCGGCTGCGCTGGCCTGGTCGGCGTCCGCGCCCTCGAGTACCCGCTGACCTCGGCCCGCGCGCTCGGCTCGGTGCCCGGCCCGGGCCTGTGGCTGTCGCTGGCGTGCGCGGGCGCCCTGGTCGTCGCCGCGCTGATGGTGCTGAGCCGCCGGTGAGGGTCGTGCTGGTCAGCCCGGACACCGCGGTGGCCGCAGCGCTGCGCGACCTGGGGGTCGAGGTGGTCTACCTCGCCGAGGCCGACCCCGCCGCGCTGGTCCGCACGGCCCTGCAGGAGGACGCCGCAGCGGTGGCCGCGCCGGGGGCCCTGGCGGCGATCACCCGGCTGCTGGCCGACAATGGCGCTACCGACATCGCCGTGGTCGGCGTGGACTCGATCACCACCTGGGTCCGTCAACACGGCCGGTGAGTGAACTCACCACCGGTCGTGACGGACCTCACCGGGTGCGAAGTGTCAAGCCCCATCCCACGTCGCTAGGGTTCCCGTGTCGCGGCGGCAGCGCGCAGTCAGGCAAGCCTGCCGCCCCCAAGCAGCAGCACGTCGACACCGTAAGTCAGGAGACTGTCGAGTGGACCTGTACGAGTACCAGGCGAAGGATCTCTTCGCCGCCCACGGGGTCCCGGTCCTGCCGGGCGACGTGGCAAGCACCCCCGAGGAAGCCCGCGCGATCGCGGAGCGGCTCGGGCAGACCGTCGTCATCAAGGCCCAGGTCAAGACCGGCGGCCGCGGCAAGGCGGGGGGCGTCAAGCTCTCCGACACCGCAGACGGCGCCCAGGAGAAGGCCGAGGCGATCCTCGGGCTCGACATCAAGGGCCACATCACCCGCAAGGTGCTGGTGACCGTCGCCTCCGACATCGCCGAGGAGTACTACTTCTCGTTCCTGCTCGACCGCGCTAACCGCACCTTCCTGGCGATGGCCTCGGCCGAGGGCGGCATGGAGATCGAGCAGCTCGCCGTCGAGCGCCCGGACGCGCTGGCCAAGGTCCCGGTGGACGCCATCAAGGGCGTCGACCTGGCGACCGCGCGCGACATCGCGACCCAGGCGAAGATCCCGGCCGCGGTGCTGGAGCAGGCCGCCGAGGTCATCGTCAAGCTGTGGGAGACCTTCGTCAGCGAGGACGCGACCCTCGTCGAGGTCAACCCGCTGGTGCGCGACCCGCAGGACAAGGTGATCGCCCTCGACGGCAAGGTCACCCTGGACGAGAACGCCGCCTTCCGCCAGCCCGGCCACGCCGCGCTGGTCGACAAGGACGCCGAGGACCCGCTGGAGGCCGCGGCCAAGGCCAAGGACCTCAACTACGTCAAGCTCGACGGCCAGGTCGGCATCATCGGCAACGGCGCGGGCCTGGTCATGTCCAC
Source organism: Actinokineospora diospyrosa (assembly GCF_024171925.1). Classification (GTDB taxonomy): domain Bacteria; phylum Actinomycetota; class Actinomycetes; order Mycobacteriales; family Pseudonocardiaceae; genus Actinokineospora; species Actinokineospora diospyrosa. The sequence continues at coordinate 194,899 of NZ_JAMTCO010000012.1, forward strand.
TCTGGACGTCGTCGCGTACGCCGGTGAGAAGCACAAGGGCGTCAAGCCCGCGAACTTCCTCGACATCGGTGGCGGCGCCTCGGCCGAGGTGATGGCCAACGGGCTGCACATCATCCTGGGCGACCCGGACGTGAAGTCCGTCTTCGTCAACGTCTTCGGCGGGATCACCGCTTGCGACGCGGTCGCCAACGGCATCGTCGCGGCGCTGCAGATCCTGGGCGACGAGGCCACCAAGCCGCTGGTCGTGCGCCTGGACGGCAACAACGTCGACGAGGGTCGGCGGATTCTGGCCGAGGCCAACCACCCGTTGGTGACCGTGGTCGACACTATGGACAACGCGGCTGACAAGGCCGCCGAGCTCGCGGCTGCGGGGGTCTGACCCAGATGGCAATCTTCCTGACCGAGAACAGCAAGGTCATCGTCCAGGGCATCACCGGCTCCGAGGGCACTAAGCACACCGCGCGGATGCTTAAGTCCGGCACCAACGTCGTAGGCGGGGTGAACCCGCGCAAGGCGGGCACCAAGGTCGAGATCGAGGGCCAGTCGCTCCCGGTGTTCGCCACCGTCGCCGAGGCGATCGCCGAGACCGGCGCGGACGTGTCGGTCATCTTCGTGCCGCCGAAGTTCGCCAAGGACGCCGTCCTGGAGGCGATCGACGCCGAGATCGGCCTCGCGGTCGTCATCACCGAGGGCATCCCGGTGCACGACTCCGCCTACTTCTGGGCGCACGCGGTCGCGACCGGGCACAAGACCCGGATCATCGGCCCGAACTGCCCCGGCCTGATCAGCCCCGGGAAGTCCAACGCGGGCATCATCCCGGCGGACATCACCGGCCCCGGCAAGATCGGCCTGGTGTCCAAGTCGGGCACGCTGACCTACCAGATGATGTACGAGCTGCGCGACATCGGCTTCTCCTCCGCGGTCGGCATCGGCGGCGACCCGATCATCGGGACCACCCACATCGACGCGCTCGCCGCGTTCGAGGCCGACCCGGAGACCGAGCTGATCGTGATGATCGGCGAGATCGGCGGCGACGCCGAGGAGCGGGCCGCGGCCTACATCAAGGAGCACGTGACCAAGCCGGTCGTCGGCTACGTCGCGGGCTTCACCGCCCCTGAGGGCAAGACGATGGGCCACGCGGGTGCCATCGTCTCCGGCTCGGCGGGCACCGCGCAGGCGAAGAAGGAGGCCCTCGAGGCCGCCGGGGTCAAGGTCGGCAAGACGCCGTCGGAGACCGCGGCGCTGGCCAGGGAGCTGTTCACCGCGCGCGGCTAGGGAGTGTTGAGCACGACGGTGGGGCCGGGCGCTGGTAGCGTCCGGCCCCACGCTCGTTCATCCGTTCGGGAACCGGACACGGCCGGGTGACGTCCAACGGGCAGGGATGGGCTAGCGTTTTCGTTGGCTCTTGATGTTTCTTCGTCGCTGAGGAGAGCACGCGATGACCTACCCAGGTGCGCCGGGCGGATACCCGGGACCGGGACAACCGCAGCAGCAGCCACCGCAGCCCCAGCCGGGTTTCGGCCCGCCGCCGGTGGCCTCGGGCAGCAGGTTCACCCTGGCGCAGACGCTGCACCTGGTCGTCATCGGGCTCGGCGCGCTGAACCTGTTCCTCGGGTTCGCGCCGCTCGCCACGGGATTCAGCTTCTACGAGAGCGGCTTCGGCTGGGTGCCCGGTCTGCTGTTCGCCGGTGGCCTGCTGGCGCTGCCCGCGGTGCTCACCGGGGACAAGAAGGTCGGTGTGTCCTCGGTCGCCGTGGTGCTCGGCGTGACGCTGGCGTTCCTGTTCAGCGTGTTCGCCAGCGAGGGTGAGCTCAAGGCCGGTGGCGTCATGGTGCTGATCTTCGGTCTGCTGCAGGCCGGTGGCGCCGTCGCGGCGTTCCTGTTCGAGGCGGGCATCCTCAAGCCGCCCGCGCCCGCGCAGCACCACGGCCACTTCGGACAGCCGGGTGGCTACAACCCGCCGTCCGGGCAGTTCCAGCAGCCCTACGGCCAGCCGCCGGTGCAGCAGCCGCAGCCGGGCGCGCAGACCACGTTCGCCCCGCAGCAGGGCCAGTTCGGCCAGCCGCCGCACGCCCCGGGCACGCCGCCCGGCGGGTACCCGCAGCAGGGCTGACGCACTTTCTCGCCGAACGGGCGGGGTCACCGGGCGACCGGGACCCCGCCCGTTCGGCGTTCACCGGATCGGTGGGCGGCGGCGTGCCTGACCCGATCGGTCCGGCGCGGGTGTCAGAGTGGGGGCCATGCCGCACACCGACCTGCTGGAGGCCGAGGAGACCGACCGGGTCGTGATCGCCCGGTCGCTGCGCGGGCGGGTGCTCGCGGTCGCCGCGGTGGGGCCGCTGCTGACCGGGTACGCGGCGGTGGCCGCGGTGTTGGCGCTGGTCACCGCGATCGCGGCGCGGGCGCTGTTCACCACGCCCGGTGTGCTGGCCGCTGCGGTGCCGGGTTGGCTCGCCGCCTACCAGGTGCCGGTGCGGGTCGAGGGGCACGAACTGGGCGCGCTGCCGCTGCTGCCGACGCTGCTGGTGTTGGTGCTGGTGTGGCGGACCGCTGCTGCAGCGGCGGAGCGGTTGGCCGTGGCGACGCCCCGTGAAGCCGGGCACGTGGTGGGGGCCATTGTCGGCGCGCACGCTGCGGTAGGGCTAACGCTGGCGTTGTTGTGTTCGGGTGGAACGGTCACGATCGACCCCTTGGCCGGGTTGTACTACCCGGCCTTGCTGTCCGGTATCGCTGCCGTGGCGGGGGTTGTTCCGCGCGCTGGGGTGTCACACGTGCTGTCCGAGCGGATGGACGCGGTGGCGCTAAGAGGGCTGCGAGCCGGTCTGCTTGCCATAGCGGCATTGCTCGCTGCAGGCGCGCTTGTGTTGACGTTGGCGTTGGCACTGTCTTTCTCGACGGTCAAGGGTCTGTTCGCCGTCGAGGACTTCGGTGGCGGGGTCGGCATGTTGTTGCTGTCGCTGGGGTATCTGCCGAACGCGGTGGTAGCGGCAACGGGGTTCGCGGCGGGACCGGGGTTCTCGCTGGGGTCGGTTGTCGTGTCCCCTATGGACTTCTCGGGCGGAGCAGTGCCGCCGCTGCCGCTACTTGGAGCCTTGCCCGAGCACGGTCAACCGTGGTGGTTGGTGCTGTTCGCGTTGCCCGGCGCAGTCGGGACGTTGGTCGGGTGGGTGCTGCGTGAGGTGGACGAGTCACCCCGGATGCGGTTGCGCGCGGTAGCCGTGGCCTCCGTGGTGGTGGCGATGGCGTTCGCGGTGATGGGTGGCGCTTCGGGCGGCGCCCTGGGCGGCGGCCCGTTCCACCCCCTCGACCTGCGCGCGGCCTGGCTGTCGCTGGCCTTGGTGGCCTGGATCGCGATCCCCGGCGGTCTGGTCGCCTGGACTTCGGGCCCGCAGCCGGTGGTGGTCGAGCCGGAGCCGCTGGACGAGGAGTTCGACGAAACCAGCGATTCCGATGACCCGGATGCCCCCGATGACGGCGACGGTGGCGAAACCGAGCCCGAGGACGAGTCGCAGGACGACGCGGAGTCCGTGGAGTCTGAGGACACCGACACCCAGGACAGCGGCACTCAAAACGACGGCGACGCCCAAGACGACCTCGACACCGCTGACACCCCCGACGCCCTGGACGAGGGCGACCCGCCACCGAACCGGCCCGCGGGGGACGCCTGACCACGCAAGACCACCCCCCGCTACCGTCCCCTCACAACGCAACCACCAGCCAAAATCTCGGGTGGGCAGGCGAGGGCCTACGCTGGGCGTGCCCCCGTTCGGCCGTCGCAGGAGAGCACCCTGAGCGCCCAGTACCCGCCCGCCTCCCCCGCCAGGGTCGTCGTCCTGGTCTCCGGGTCCGGCACCCTGTTGCAAGCCCTGCTCGACGCGAGCGCGCGGTCGGACTACCCGGCCGAGGTGGTCGCCGTCGGCGCCGACCGGACCGGGATCGAGGGCTTGGCGCGGGCCGAGCGCGCCGGGGTGCCGACGTTCTCCGTGCGGCTGCGCGACCACGCCGACCGCGGCGCCTGGGACGCGGCGCTGACCGCGGCGGTCGCCGAGCACGAGCCGGACCTGGTGGTCTCGGCGGGGTTCATGAAGATCGTCGGCCCCGCGTTCATGGCCCGCTTCGGCGGCCGGACGATCAACACGCACCCGGCGCTGCTGCCCGCGTTCCCCGGCGCGCACCCGGTGCGCGACGCGCTCGAGCACGGCGCCCTGGTCACCGGGGCGACCGTGCACCTGGTCGACGACGGCGTCGACTCGGGGCCGCTGCTCGGTCAGGAGCCGGTGCGGGTCGAGGTCGGCGACGACGAGGCGGGGCTGCACGAGCGCATCAAGGCGGTGGAGCGGCGGCTGCTGGTTGACGTGGTCGCCCGGCTGGCCGCCGAGGGCTACACCGTGGACGGACGAAAGGTGAGCATCCCGTGAGCGTTACCGAGGCGGCCCAGCGGCGACAGATCCGCCGCGCGCTGATCGGCGTGTCGGACAAGGCTGGCCTGCTGGAGCTGGCGACCGGCCTGCACGCGGCCGGGGTGGAGATCGTCTCCACCGGCGGCACCGCGAAGACCATCGCCGACGCCGGGGTCCCGGTGACGCCGGTCGAGGAGGTGACCGGGTTCCCCGAGTCGCTGGGCGGCCGGGTCAAGACGCTGCACCCGCGGGTGCACGCCGGGCTGCTGGCCGACATGCGCGACCCGGCGCACGTGGCGCAGCTGGACCAGCTGGAGATCGCGCCGTTCGACCTGCTGGTGGTGAACCTGTACCCGTTCGTCAAGACGGTGGCCTCGGGTGCGTCACCGGAGGAGTGCGTCGAGCAGATCGACATCGGTGGTCCGGCGATGGTGCGCGCGGCGGCGAAGAACCACGCCAGCGTCGCCGTCGTCGTCGACCCCACGCGCTATTCGTGGCTCTTGGAGCAGGTCGCCGCAGGTGGCTTTACCTTGGCCGACAGGCAGTCCTTGGCTGCTGCTGCCTACCGGCACACCGCGTCGTACGACGTCGCTGTGGCATCGTGGATCGGCAACGTCCTCGCCCCTGACGATGAGGGGTCGGGCTTCCCGGGCTGGGTTGGCGCTACCTGGGAACGCAAGGATGTCTTGCGCTATGGGGAGAACCCGCACCAGAGCGCGGCTCTATACGTGCAGGGCGATGGGTCCTCCGGGCTGGCGACTGCGACGCAGCTGCACGGCAAGCAGATGTCGTACAACAACTACGTCGACGCTGACGCTGCGTGGCGCGCCGCGCACGACCACGCTTCGGCGTGTGTCGCGATCATCAAGCACGCCAACCCGTGCGGCATCGCGGTCTCCGACGTGGACATCGCGCAGGCGCACCGCAACGCGCACGCCTGCGACCCGACCAGCGCGTTCGGCGGCGTGATCGCGGCCAACCGCGAGGTCAGCGTGGCCATGGCGGAGCAGGTCGCGGAGATCTTCACCGAGGTCATCGTCGCCCCCGCCTACGCCGATGGAGCGGTCGAGGTGTTGACGCGCAAGAAGAACATCCGCGTCCTCGTGGCCGAGCCGCCGCGCCGGGCGGGTGCCGAGCTGCGGCCGGTGTCGGGTGGGCTGCTCGTGCAGACCATCGACACCATCGAGGCTGAGGGCGACGACCCGGCCAAGTGGACGCTGGCGACCGGTGCCTCGGTAGACGACGCCACTCTCGCTGACCTTGCCTTCGTGTGGCGAGCCTGCCGCGCGGTGAAGTCGAACGCGATCCTTATCGCGAAGGATGGCGCCACTGTCGGCGCGGGCATGGGGCAGGTCAACCGGGTCGATGCCGCTCGTCTCGCGGTGTCGCGCGCCGGGGATCGCACGGTGGGCGCGGTTGCCGCGTCGGACGCGTTCTTCCCGTTCCCGGACGGTCTTGAGGTTCTCGTCGAGGCTGGGATCAAGGCGATCGTGCAACCGGGTGGCTCGGTGCGAGACGCGGAGGTCATCGCGGCCGCTGAGGCTGCCGGGGTGTCGGTGTACCTGACTGGCACCCGTCACTTCGCGCACTGACGTGTAAGAGGGGGCGAGATGGATCTCGCCCCCTCTAGGCGCTGTCCTGCAGGTCTGGTGCGTGGGATCAGTGATCCGCGTGGTTGCTGGGTGCGCGGGCGGGAAGCCGCACGTACCGGGTTGTACTTGGGCTTTCCGCCCGTGCGGCCAGGGGCCGCGCGGGCGCGGATAGCGCGTGCCCGACTTGCAGGACAGCGCCTAGTCAGGCTTCCAGGATGCGGCGGGTCTGCCTGCCGGTGGCGACCAGGTCGCCGTTTCGGTTCCACACCTCGCTGCCGTCAACACACCAGCCCGCGCTCGCGTGCTCGGTGTGGATGCGCGCGAAAGCCCACTCACCCGCGTTGAAGGTGTGCGCCGCCTCGGTGAAGTGCACGGCAAGTTCAACGGTGGGAATGGGGACCGGGGTTGTGCGCGTGGCATAGAGCGCTGGCGCCAGCACGTCCAGCAACACCGTTGCCGCTGACTCTGGCCGGGCAGGCGGGTTGACGAGGCGAACCCATGAGGTCAGGACAGGGCTATCGCCGCCGCTGAGCGGGACGCCGCCCACAGGCCGGAACTCGATGTGCTGCGCGAAGGGCACCAGGCCCGGCGGCAGCGTGAACGGCTCCAGGTCTTCGACATCGGGGATGTCCGATAGAGGCAGGGCAGGGCTCTGCGGACCGGCATCCCCACCACCGAAGGTGGCCGTGGCGAGCAAGGCGAGCTTTTCGCCCGCTTCTAGGCGCGCAGTGACGGTGGAACTGCTGCGGCCAGCCTTGATCAGGTCGGCCGATACGCGTACCTCGTCGGACCTGACGGCCGCGAGGAAGGACACGTGCAGCGCGCGGGCCGGGAGTCCTGAGACGCGCCTACCGGCGTGCTCTAGGGCGATGCCCGCCAAGAGGCCGCCGTGGGCCCCGGTCCACGAACGCCAACTCTCGTCGACGCGCTCGACGTCGGCCAGCACGGTCATCTGCGCCCCCAGGTCAGTGGTTTTGTGCAACTGACGATAGTCCGAGGTCGGGGGTGGTGCGCGGAGATCTACGTCATGCCGGGCGGTCCTCTGTGCACAGGTTTGACAGGGCGCCGGTCTGGGGTATCCTTCCGATGTCGAACACACGTTCGAATCCGGGCGGTCGGAGTCGAGGCCAACCACCCGGAACCGCCGTCTCCCCACGGTGAAGCGCGCGCGACTTGAGCGGCGCTCGTGCCGATCTGTGGAGGTACTGCGGTGTGGTCGCTATCCGCTCCCGACGCGGGGAAGTACCCGGGAGCGGGTAGCGGCCACTTTTTACTGTCCCCCTCGGCAAGCGTGCCGCACCGGGCACGCGTGCGCGGGTCATCCCTGCGGCACCTGAACAGCCCGCCCCGCGGGCCATCCACCACGAAACCCTCAACGCGCCCGAGGCGCGCTTGCCTTACCTCGCGGCGGCTGAACATGTCGGCGCATTCGAGCCCACATCACCTTCGCGTCGAACCGGGCACCCTTACCGGTCCACGCGTCCTTCCCGTCCACCCGGAGCTTGCGGGCCTCTTCCCCTGGGGCGGCCTCAGGTGTGGTGGCACCGTTTCGGTGCAGGGATCTTCCGGGCTCTTACTCGCCCTGCTCGCAGAAGCCAGTTCGCGGGGGTCTTGGACTGCCGTGGTCGGCATGCCAGACCTCGGGGTGTTGGCCGCCGCCGAAGCGGGCATGGCCGTCAAGCGCACCGCGCTGGTACCCCACCCCGGCGGCGAGCTCGCCGCCGTCGTCGCGGCACTGCTGGACGGCTTCGACCTGGTGGCCGTGGCCGCCAACCGGATCGGCGACCCATTGGCCCGCAAGCTGTCCGCGCGCGCCCGCAACCGGGGCGCCGCGCTGATCGCGGTCGGCCCGTGGCCGGGCGCCGAGGTCGAGTTGAGCGTGGCCCGCGGCCGCTGGTCCGGCCTGGGGGTCGGTCACGGCCACCTCACCAGCCACCGGGTCGAGGTGCGCGCCAGGGGGCGGGGCGCGGCCGCCCGACCTCGGCGAACCACGTTCACCCTGCGGGGTGGAACACCCTTGACGCCCTCCTCGTTCGAACATATGTTCGACGCCAACACCCCTGCTGTCAGGAGCGAACCGTGACCCGCCTGCTCGTCCTCTGGTGCCCGGATTGGCCGGTCGTCGCCGCGGGCACGGCGGCGGGCCTGGCGGTCGACGCGCCCGCGGTGGTGGTCTCGGCGAACCAGGTGGTCGTCGCGAACGCCCAGGCGCGCCGGGACGGGGTGCGGCCGGGGCTGCGCCGCCGGGAGGCGCAGGGCCGGTGCCCGGACATCGCCGTGCTGCAGGCCGATGTCGACCGCGACGCCCGGTTGTTCGAGCCGGTGGCCGCCGCGGTGGAGGAGCTGGCGGTGGGCGTGGAGGTGGTCGCCCCGGGGGTGGTCGCCGTCCCCGCCCGCGGCCCGTCCGGTTACTACGGCTCGGAGGAGGCCGCCGCCGAGCGGCTGATCGATCAGGTGGCGATCCGCACCGGCGCCGAGGCCCAGGTGGGCGTGGCGGACGGCCTGTTCGCCGCGACACTGGCGGCCCACCGCGGCCTGATCGTGCCGCCCGACGGGAGCGCGGCTTTCCTCGCCCCGCTGGACGTGCGCGAACTACCGGACCGCCCGGACTTGGTGGACCTCTTGCGCCGCCTGGGGATCCCCACCTTGGGCGCGTTCGCGGCCCTCCCCCACACAGACGTGACCTCCCGCTTCGGCGCCGACGCAGGACACGCCCACCGCCTAGCGAGCGGCCTGGAACAACGGCCCCCATCGCGGCGCCGCCCCCCGGTAGACCTGTCTGTCACCCACATCCCCGATCCCCCCATCGACCGAGTTGACGCTGCCGCCTTCGCCTCCCGAACCCTCGGCGAACGGCTGCACAGTGTCCTTGCAGCCCACGGCCTTGCCTGCACCCGCCTGGCCATCCACGCCAGCACCGCCAACGGCGAAGACCTGGTCCGCCTCTGGCGCTGCGCAGACCCTCTTACCCCGTCCGGTATCTCCGACCGAGTCCGCTGGCAACTAGACGGGTGGTTACGCGGTTCCAACCGCCCCTCAGCCGGAATCACCCTGCTACGCCTAGAACCCGAAGAGACCGTAGACGGCCACGCCCTCCAACTGGAGCTATGGCAAGGCGGCGAACAAACCTCCCGAGCCGCCAGAGCAATGGTCCACGTCCAGGGCCTCTTAGGCCAAGAAGGCGTCCTAACCCCAACCCTCAGCGGCGGCCGAGGCCCCGCCGACCAGGTGACGCTAACCCCCTGGGGAGACGAACAAACCCCCGAAAGCCCCCCAGACCACCCCTGGCCCGGCCGATTACCGTCACCCGCCCCCGCAACGATCCCAACCCAGCGGAAACCAGCGACGGTCCTCGACCGCGACGGCGGAGAAGTGGGCGTCACCGGAAGGTTCACCCTGACCGGCCAACCCGACGAGGTAGCGGTCGACGGGACGTCCCGACGGGTGATCGCCTGGGCCGGACCGTGGCCCGCTGACGAGCGGTGGTGGGAGAAGGACAACGGACGCCGACGGGCGCGGTTGCAGGTCTTGCTGGCAGAACAGTCCGAAGTGGAGAACCAGGACGCGTTGCTGCTGGTGCGGGAGAACGAGAAGTGGTCCGTGGAAGGGGTATACGACTGATGTTGCCGGGTGACCCGATTCTGGACGAGTGGCTGGATCTCTTCGATCTGGCGGAGTTGATACCGGAACAGCGGCGGTCGCCGGAAGATCCGGTGGTGGAGGGGTAGCCGGTAGCCGTTGGTTGCTGCTGGTTGCGACTTTCGCTGCTGCCGGTTGCCGACTGGTCGCCTCTGTCTTGGGGCGGTTGGTGTGCTGTCCAGGAGGGTTGGCTGCTGCGAGTGGGTTGTCCACAACGGGACTGACTGTCCACAAGGTTCATTTGCTGCTCTCGTTTTGTCGGCACCCGTCGGTAGGCTGTATATCGGGGGGTCTTGGTGCAGATGATCTTGCGGGCGTGCTCGGTGGCGGCTGGTTGTCCACAACGGTTCTGGTTGTCCACAGGGCGTTGGTTGCCGGTCCCGGTTTGTCGGCGCTGCGCGGTAGGCTGTGTATTTGGGGGCTTTCGATCAGGTTGATCTTGGCGTAGGCCGTGGTTGGGGGTGCGGGGCAAGGGATTCGGGCCTCCGCCTTCGGCTCCGTTGGACGCCTCGTCGCCTGGCGGCAACATCGGCGGAGATCCGCGACAATGCGAAGAGCTCGATGGGGCGAACTTGTTTTGCGCGGGGCCCCTACAACACCCGTGGCAGAACCGCAAAGCAGGGGCCCAAAAGCAGGCCCTGCCGCTGACGACGCTACGGGTGTTGTCCCCCCACGCAAAACAAGTCCGCCCCATCGAGCCAGCCTGGCACCAGCGACTCCGAGGAGCGCGGAGCTGGGAAAGTGGGCTGACGAGAGCGGGCTGGGTTGGCACCGGCCGTTCCGAGTGTCCAGGCGCTGAGCAGGTGGGCTGGGGCGGACCTGACGGGAGTTGGCCTGGCACCGGCAGCTCCAAGGAGCGCGGGCTGAGCAGGTGGGCTGGGCGGCCCCGGCGGCAGCTGGGTTGGCACCGACTGGTCCGAGTGTCCAGTGGCTGGGTGGGTTGGGGCGGACCTGACGGGAGCCCGGCTGGCACCGCTGCATCCGAGGGGCCAGGGCCGGGTTCGAGTGGCCGGTGATCGGTCTGGGCTGTCGGGGTGGGCGACCAGGGTGGTGCCGCAGCTTCCTGGGGGCCAGTGACTGCACTGCGGTAAATCAGCTCAGCAATCACCTATAGGAGCGGAAGATGGGGTGGAGCAACCCGCCGGTGCGGTGGTCGGAGTTGGAGCGGATTCTGTCCGGTCGCCCGCCGCAGGTTGGGGATGGGGGCGACAGTCCGGCTTGGACTCATCGTCGGGAGCGGTATGTGTCGCCTGCTGGTTCGCGGGCGGTCACCGACCAGACGGATGGGGATGGGCGGGTTCCGTATGCCGAGTTGCACTGTCACAGCAACTTCAGCTTTCTCGATGGTGCCAGCCACCCCGAGGAGTTGGTTGAGGCGGCCGCGCTCCTCGGGCTTGATGCCATCGCGATCACCGACCATGACGGGATGTACGGGGTGGTTCGGTTCGCGGAGGCAGCGAGGGAAGTTGGTGTTAGGACTGTCTTTGGTACCGAGCTCAGCCTTGGCCTAACAGCGCCGCAGAGTGGGGTGGCTGATCCTGAGGGGGAGCATCTCCTGCTGCTGGCCGCTGGGCAAGACGGGTATCACCGGTTGTGTCGGGTGTTGACTACTGGGCATCTTGACGGTGAGGAGAAAGGGAAGCCTCTTTACGACCTTCGCGAGGTAGTCGAAGAGACGCGGGAGCACTGTGTGGTGCTTACTGGGTGTCGCAAGGGGGCGGTTCGGCGGGCGTTGGGGGAAGGTGGGCCTGCCGCTGGGTTTGAGCAGTTGCGGTTGTTGGCGGTCGCTTATGGCAAGGATCGGGTGTTCGTGGAGTTGGTGGACCACGGCTACCCGGAGGACTCCAAGCGCAACGACCTGTTGGCGAAGATGGCGACCGAGTTGGGTCTACCGACCGTGGCTACGAACGCTGTGCACTACGCGCATCCGGGGCGAGGGCGGTTGGCGGCGGCGATGGCGGCGGTAAGAGCGCGGCGGAGCCTGGATGAGCTAGAGGGGTGGTTGCCGCCGGCGGCAACGGCGCATCTTCGGAGTGGGAGGGAGATGGCGGACCGGTTCGCGCGGTTCCCGGGGGCGGTGCAGCGGGCCGCGGTACTGGGGGTGGCGCTGTCGTTCGACCTGGATGTGGTGGCGCCGAAGTTGCCGCCGTTCGATGTTCCCGAAGGGCACAGCGAGGCGACCTACCTGCGTGAGTTGGTGTGGGCGGGTGCGGCGACCAGGTACGGGGCGGACGCTCCGGGGGCTCGGGAGCAGATCGCGCACGAGTTGGCGGTGATCGAGGAGTTGGGGTTCCCCGGGTACTTCCTGATCGTCTGGGACATCGTGCGGTTCTGCAAGGCGAACGGGATCTTCTGCCAGGGCCGGGGATCGGCGGCGAACTCGGCGGTGTGCTACGCGTTGGGGATCACCAACGTCGACGCGGTGCGGTGGGAGTTGCTGTTCGAGCGGTTCCTGGCCCCGGCGCGGGACGGGCCGCCGGACATCGACCTGGACATCGAGTCGGACCGGCGGGAGGAGGCCATCCAGTACGTCTACGCCAAGCACGGCAGGCGGCACGCGGCGCAGGTGGCGAACGTGATCACCTACCGGGCCAAGTCGACCGTGCGGGACATGGCGCGGGCGCTGGGGTACTCGCCGGGGCAGCAGGACGCGTGGAGCAAGCAGATCGACCGCTGGGGTCCGCTGACCAGCACCGTCGGCGACAACCACCTCGACGTGCCCGCCGCGGTGCTCGAGCTGGCCGGGCAGCTCGAGGACTTCCCCCGGCACCTGGGCATCCACTCCGGCGGCATGGTGATCTGCGACCGGCCGGTCAGCGAGGTGTGCCCGGTGGAGCCCGCGCGGATGGCCGACCGGACCGTGCTGCAGTGGGACAAGGACGACTGCGCCGCCGTCGGGTTGGTGAAGTTCGACCTGCTCGGGCTGGGGATGCTCTCCGCGTTGCGGTACATGGTGGAGATGGTGCGCGAGCACCACGGCGTGGACGTCGAACTCGGCGAGCTCGACCTGGCCGACGCGCGGGTGTACGACATGCTGTGCGCCGCGGACACGGTCGGGGTGTTCCAAGTGGAGAGCCGGGCGCAGATGGCGACGCTGCCCCGGTTGAAGCCGCGGGAGTTCTACGACCTGGTGGTGGAGGTGGCGCTGATCCGGCCCGGCCCCATCCAGGGCGGGTCGGTGCACCCCTACATCCGGCGAAAGAACGGGGCCGAGGAGGTCGTCTACGACCACCCGCTGCTGGAGAAGGCCCTGCACAAGACCAAGGGCGTGCCGCTGTTCCAGGAACAGCTCATGCAGATGGCCGTCGACATCGCCGACTTCACCCCCGCCGAGGCCGACGAGCTGCGCCGGGCCATGGGCGCTAAGCGGTCCACCCGGCGCATGGAGCGGTTGCGGGAGCGGTTCTACGCCGGTGCCGCCACGCACGGGATCGACGAGGAGTTGGCGGGCCGCATCTACGCGAAGCTGCTGGCGTTCGCGAACTTCGGCTTCCCGGAAAGTCACGCCCTTAGCTTCGCCTACCTCGTCTTCGCCAGCGCCTGGTTCAAGCTCTATTACCCAGAAGCCTTCTGCGCGGCCCTCTTGCGCGCCCAACCCATGGGCTTCTACTCGCCCCAGTCCCTGGTAGCCGACGCACGCCGCCACGGGGTAACCGTTCTAGGGCCGGACATCAACGCCAGCCTCTCTTACCCCACCCTCGAACCATCAGGCGAACGCCCCGCCATCCGTCTTGGCCTAAGCACCACCCGCAACATCGGCGAGAAACTAGCCACCCGCATCATCGATGCCCGCCGCGAAAGCCCGTTCACCAACATGACCGACCTCGCCCGTCGAGTCGAACTGACCCGTCCCCAGATAGAGGCTCTAGCCACCGCAGGCGCTTTCAGCTGCTTCACCCCACACCGGCGGGAAGCTCTATGGACCGCAGGTGCCGTTGTCTCCGAAGGGAAAGGCCACCTGCCCGGCACTGCCGTTGGCACTACCGCCCCCACCCTCCCCGGCATGGACACCCTGGACCAAGCCGTCGCAGACGTATGGGCAACCGGCATCTCCCCCGACAGCTTCCCAACCCAGTTCATCCGCCCCTACCTCGACCGGATCGGCGCACTACCGGTGTCCGGTCTGTCCTCAGTAGACAACGGAACCCGAATCCTACTGGGGGGCGCGGTAACCCACCGTCAACGCCCCCAGACAGCGGGCGGGGTGACGTTCATGAACATCGAGGACGAAACGGGAATGGTGAACGTGGTGTGCTCGCCAGGACTGTGGGTGCGCTACCGGCGGATCGCCCGCACGAGCGCGGCCCTGTTGATCCGAGGAGTGGTGGAGAAGTCCGAAGGTGTGATCAGCCTCTACGCGGACCACATGCAAACCCTGCACATGCGCATAGAGGCCAAGTCCCGCGACTTCAGATGAGTGGGCTACCGACTATCTCTTCTGCCCGTAGGGGCTGCCAGTGCGCTTCTCATTGATACACGCGACACAGCGCTGCTGACCCGGCAACTTTTCGTACCGCCGACAGGGGCACAGGTCGAAGTTCACGGAAGGCGCCTGCGTGTCCTGTCCAACCAGCCTGCGGGGATCTGGGTACAGACCCTCCATCACTTGCTGAATGCGCAAATCCTCCTCCCTCTTCGAATGGACCGTTCGGCGATATTTCCAACGTTCGTCGTGAAGCAACTTGTTCTGGCGCCAACGCTCAACCGCATCACTCGTACCCGAGTTCTCACGTCTTACGCGCTCACGGCGAGCCCCAACTGTCTGTTCCCAGGTAGCCCCCGCGATCGGCGGATCCTTGCGCTGTGGCCCCCACACCGCCAATCGGGAGCTAATCTGCTCAATGTTCTGCGGCGGAGTTGAATACTTACCCTTGTTTGGCCGATGCTCTACCGCCCAGACGATTGCAGCCGGGCACCAACCATCGACGAACCACGGCGTAAGAACTTTCACCAAGGACTTGAGCGAACCAAAAGTTGACCAACCGCAACTGAAGCGCATCCACCGCGCGGCACGAAAAACCTGCACCGGGTCGACCGGGATGGTCTTGTTGCCCCAATCATCACGAATCGTGTGCTCGCTGTCTCGACCGAACTGGGCAGCGAGCGCGATGCCGAGCTCGTGCCCCACAACTGGCGGCGAACGCCATGCGGCCCAACGGTTGCGCGCCTCATCTGCGCCGGAAGGGGGCTGCCCGTATCGAGTGCCATCAGGACGGAAAACAATCGCTCTAGTTATGGCTTGATTGCACCACCCAGAGCGATAGAGGACATGGAGATTTTCAGACAATGCTGCCAACGTGAATAGGAAGGTCCAGCTCTGCGAAGCGCGCAAACCAGTTGTGGCGAGCTCGACCTCACGCTCACCCACGGGAATAGCAATCTCGGGCCACTCAGCCACCAGCACCTCCATGACATCGAGCGAGCTGCACAGCTTACTCGATGCGACAACAGAAGCTCTGCGCCCTCGTTGCAAGGTCAGATCAGGAACTTCTCCACCCAGCGCTTCTGCCAGGGGGTCTCCACGGCGCCGGGTAGGTAGTGCTTCCGGGTCCAGGCAACCGCGTCCGTCGGTGCCACGCCGCTCAAGATGGCGAAGCAGGACAACACCGTGCCCGTGCGGCCGATTCCGCCGCCGCAAGCGATCTCCACGATCTCCCCCGAGGCGGCGCGCCTATAGGCGTCCCGGATCAGCCGGATGGCCTCACCGCGGTCGCGCGGCAGCAAGAAGTCTGGCCAGTCGATCCAGGAGTGCGGCCAAGTGAGGGTCGGTTCGTAGCGGCGCAAGCGCGAGCCGCCCAGGTAGAGGCCGTAGTCGGGGGCGTCGGTGACTGGGCCGTTGCGGAGGCCTCGGGCGCGGACGCTGGTGCCGTCGGGGAAGGAGACCGGGGTTGGGCTGGTCATCTCGCTATAGGTACCAGCGTGATGACCAGCCCGACAAACCGGTACCGGCAGCTATAGGTCGATCCCGGACAGCACCATCACCTGTTCCTCGGTGAAGTCGTCCATCGCGGACCGGAGCCCTTCTCGGCCGGTACCAGAGCCCTTCACGCCGCCGTAAGGCATCTGGTCGGCGCGATAGGACGGTACGTCGCCGATTACGACGCCGCCGACCTCTAGTTCGGCGGAGGCTTGGAAGGCGACCTGGAGGTCTCGGGTGAACACGCCCGCCTGCAGGCCGTAGTCCGTGCCGTTGGCAACCTCGAAGGCCTCCTCGAGGGTGTCCACCACGGTGACCACGAGGACCGGACCGAAGACCTCCTCGCAGGACACCTTCTCCGACGCCGGGACCCCGCTAAGCACCGTCGGCGCCACGGTTGCCCCGGACCGCGTGCCGCCGGTCAGCAGGGTGGCCCCCGCCGCGACCGCCTCCGACACCCAGGTCTCGACCCGCTCCGCGTTGCGCTCGTCGATCAGCGGGCCCACGTCCACGGTCGGGTCGTGCGGGTCGCCGGTGTGCAGGGCCTCGACCTCGGCGACCAGCCGCGGGATGAACTCCTCGGCCAGCGACCGGTGCACCACGACCCGCTGCACGGCGATGCAGGACTGGCCTGCCTGGTAGTTGCCGAAGGTGGCGATCCGGCGGGCGGCGAAGTCCAGGTCCGTCCAGTCCGGGCACAGGATCGCGGCGCTGTTGCTGCCCAGCTCCATGACCACGTGCTTGCGCGGGGCGGCCGAGGTGATGCCGTGGCCGACGCCGGTGGAGCCGGTGAACGAGATGACCGGCAGCCGGGGGTCCTCGATCAGCGCCGACATGGCCGAGCCGCGCACCGGCAGCACCGAGAACGACCCGGGCGGCAGGTCCGTCTCGGCCAGGATCTCGCCGAGCAGCAGCGACGACAGCGGGGTGGCCGACGCGGGCTTGACGATCACCGGGGCGCCGACCGCCAGCGCCGGGGCGACCTTGTGCGCGACCAGGTTGAGCGGGAAGTTGAACGGCGCGACCGCCAGCACCGGGCCGCGCGGGCGGCGGCGGATCAGGCCGAGCCTGCGCTCGCCGTTGGCGTCGGTGTCCAGCCGCTGGAGCTCGCCGATGTGCCTGCGGGCCTCCTCGGCGGCGAACTTGAACACCGACACCGCCCTGGCCACCTCGATGGTCGACCACTTCAGCGGCTTGCCGTTCTCCGCGGTGATCGTCTCGGCGATCTCCTCGGTGCGCGCGGCCAGCGTGCGCGAGACGTGCTCCAGCGCGTTCGCCCGCACGTGCGCGGGCGCCGAGCGCAGCGGCTTGGCGGCCGCGGCCGCGGCGGCGATGGCCGCCTCCACGTGCTCCGGGGTGGGCACCGACACCGTCGCCACGTCGGTCCCGTCGTAGGGGTGGCGCACCTCGAGGGTGTCGTCGCTGCTCTGCGGCCTGCCCGCCACCCAGAACGGGCGCGGCTTGGCCACCACGGCGTCTTGTTCGTCGGTCATGGCTCAACGTTAGGCCGCGACCGGGCGCGCGGCTTGGCCGAGAAGGCCCCGGGTTAGGATGTCGGCGGCTGACCGACGGTGGTGACTAGGGTTCCGCCGCGCCGCACTGGGCGCGGGTCTGGTTCGAGCGTCACGGAAAGCCCGCGCGACTGGTGCGCGGGCAGGCATCTCCGGGAGAGAAACCCAGGGAGGGACCGGTCGGCGCACGGTGCAGGACGCCGTGCGCCGATGGGGTGGTCCCATCCGGTGCTCCGGCTTCCGCGACAACGGAAGGTCATTGCCCATGGCAGACAGTCAGCGCCCGGTCCTCGTGGTGGACTTCGGCGCCCAGTACGCGCAGCTGATCGCCCGCCGCGTGCGCGAGGCGCAGGTCTACTCCGAGGTCGTGCCGCACACCGCGACCGTGGCCGACCTGCTGGCCAAGGACCCGGCGGCGATCATCCTCTCCGGCGGCCCGGCCAGCGTGTACGCCGAGGGCGCCCCCGCGGTCGACCCGGCCCTGTTCGACGCGGGCGTGCCGGTGTTCGGCATCTGCTACGGCTTCCAGGCGATGGCCCTGGCGCTGGGCGGCACCGTCGAGCACACCGGCACCCGCGAGTACGGCCGCACCGACCTCGCCGCCGGCGCCGGGGTGCTGCACGACGGGTTGCCCGGCAAGCACCCGGTGTGGATGAGCCACGGCGACTGCGTGACCGGGGCCCCCGCGGGGTTCACCGTCACCGCGGGCAGCGAGGGCGCCCCGGTCGCGGCGTTCGAGGACACCGAGCGGCGCTTCGCGGGCGTGCAGTACCACCCGGAGGTGCACCACTCGCCGCACGGGCAGGAGGTGCTGCGCCGGTTCCTGCACGACATCGCGGGCGTGCGTCCGCAGTGGACCACGGCGTCGATCGTGGACGAGCAGGTCGAGCGGATCCGCGCCCAGGTCGGCGACGGCAGGGCGATCTGCGGGCTCTCCGGCGGGGTCGACTCCGCGGTGGCGGCCGCCCTGGTGCAGCGGGCCATCGGCGACCGGCTGACCTGCGTGTTCGTCGACCACGGGCTGCTGCGCGCCGGTGAGCGGGCCCAGGTCGAGCGCGACTACGTCAGCGCGACCGGGGTGCGCCTGGTCACCGTGGACGCCCGCGAGCGGTTCCTGGCCGCGCTGGCCGGGGTGACCGACCCGGAGGAGAAGCGCAAGATCATCGGCCGCGAGTTCATCCGGGTGTTCGAGCAGGCCGAGCTGGACCTGCAGGCCGAGGCCGGTGGCGACAAGTACCGGTTCCTGGTGCAGGGCACGCTCTACCCGGACGTGGTCGAGTCCGGCGGCGGCACGGGCGCGGCGAACATCAAGAGCCACCACAACGTCGGCGGGCTGCCCGAGGACCTGGAGTTCGACCTGGTCGAGCCGCTGCGCGCGCTGTTCAAGGACGAGGTGCGCCGCGTCGGCCAGGAGTTGGGCCTGCCCGAGACGATCGTGCAGCGGCAGCCGTTCCCCGGGCCCGGCCTGGGGATCCGGATCATCGGCGAGGTCAACGCGGTGAACCTGGAGATCCTGCGGGCCGCCGACTCGATCGCCCGCGAGGAGCTGACCGCGGCCGGGCTCGACCGCGACATCTGGCAGTGCCCGGTCGTCCTGCTGGCCGACGTCCGCAGCGTCGGCGTCCAGGGCGACGGCCGCACCTACGGCCACCCGGTTGTCCTGCGGCCGGTGTCCAGCGAGGACGCGATGACCGCCGACTGGACCCGGCTGCCCTACGACGTGCTGGAGCGGATCTCGACCCGGATCACGAACGAGGTCGCGGAGGTGAACCGGGTGGTGCTGGACGTGACCAGCAAGCCCCCGGGCACCATCGAGTGGGAGTAGCCCTGGGACGGCTGTTGCCCTAGCGCGACCGCAACAGCCGCGACCCCGCCTTCCGCTCCCACCGGTCCCGACCGGCCCATCCCGACCCGCCCGTCCCGACCCCGCTCGGAGCGCCTCGCGCGCACCCGCGCGACCCCAGCCCCCACCCTCTCCGGGGGGCGGCCCCGGTGCCAGTCTACCGGTGGGGAGGGGGTCGCGAGGGGTCGGCGAAAAACTGGGGATGGCTGGGTGGGTTGTGGATAACTCGGTCGGCCCGGCGGTTCCCGGGCGGTCGGCGCCACCGGCGGTGATCCGCTGCGGCACCGGGGGGTGATTGCCTGCGGTACTCGGCGGTGATCACCCCCGGCCCGGTGAGATCCCCTGCGACATCCGCTGGTGATCACCAGCAGCATCCAGCGGCGCCACCCAGCAGTGATCAGCAACGCCGTCCCGGCGGTTCCACCCAGGTCGACGTGATACCCACCTACCCGCGCGCTGGACGTGGTGCACCGGTCCGTTCGACCGCCGCCCACACCTCGGCGAGCAAGAGCACAACGGGACAAGACGCCGAAGGGCCCGACCGGGGATCCGGTCGGGCCCTTCGCGTGAGTGGCGGGTCGGGCTACTTGCGCTTGCCGCGCAGGGAGCCGCCGAGCAGGAGGACGCCGACCAGGACGGCGACGCCGGCGAGCAGCCAGCGGGGGTCGAGCGACGGTAGCCAGATGCGGCCGTCGGTGAGGACGAAGGCGGCGGCGGCCAGGGTGGCCAGGCCCGCGATCAGGGTCAGCGGGTCGATCCGCCGGGGGGTCTTGGTCTCGTCAGCCACGCCGCACGCTCACAGTTCCCGGGCCGTTGACCTCGGCTCGCAGTTCGATCTTCAGGCCGCCCGCGCCGTCCGGGCCCAGGTCGGTGCGCATCACGGCGGTGTCGGTGCCGCCGCGCTGCTCGCCGAGGCAGTCGACGTCGCCGATGCCCGCGTCGCAGTAGACGGTGACGTCGGCGTTCTCCGGCACCGTGACGGTGACGTCACCGATGCCGACCTCGGCGACCGTGGTGACCGAGCCGCTGGTGGGCAGGCTGGTCAGGTCGACGTTGATGGAGCCGATGTCGCGGGTGTAGACGGGTTGCACGTCGGCGATCGTGGTCGGGTTCGCCTGCACGTCGCCGACGCCGTTGGCCTTGAAGCCGTCCGGCCAGACGACCGTCGCGGCGATGCCGAGCGCGGCCAGCGGCACGGCGAGCCCGATCAGCCCGCGCCCGCCCCCGGCGAACGCGCCGACGACCATGCCCGCGCCGAGCAGGCCGAGCACGACGCCCACGACGTGCCACGGGGTGAACCAGGTCCCGGCGTAGGGCTCGATGATCACCGCGGTGCCGACGAACAGGAACGCGGTGGCCAGGGTGACCGCGCCGATCTTGGAGCGCCTGCGCGGGGCTGGCGGCTCCGGGTCCGGCAGCGGGGTGCTCGGCTCGGGCAGGTCCCAGGCGAAGGGCGCCGCGCCGAGCGGGTCCCACGCGGGGGGCTGGTCGGGGGTGTAGCCGTACGGGGGCGGCGGCGCCCCGGTCGTCGGTACGGCGATCGGCTGCGTCATCGGGGTCGGCACCTCGGTCGTCGTTGCCACCGGCACGGTCATAAGCGGTGTGGTCACGGGCGGGTAGGTCTCGTGCTCTGGCGCCACCGGTCGGTTGAGGTGCCCGCGGCTGCGGTGCAGCAGGAACACCAGCGCCGACACCACGACCAGGCCGAGGAAGCCGTTGAAGTCGAACCAGAAGCTGATCGCGGCGATGACCGCGACGAGCAGGCCGACGGTGAAGTGCGTCGAGCTGGAGGACCGGCCGCGGCCGATGAGCGCCTCGGCGGGCGAGGTCTCGTCGTCGGACTCGGGGAACAGCAGCCAGCCGAGCAGGTAGAAGACGATGCCAGCGCCCCCGTAGAAGGAGGCGACGACGAAGGCGACCCGGACGATGATCGGGTCGATGCCGTAGCGGTTGCCCACGGCAGCCGCGACGCCCGCGACCTTGCGGCCCAGCCTGGGCCTGCGCGGTCGGGACGCCCAGAAGTCCTTGAGCGTCTCCTCGACGCTCGCTGCGCCGGGGCGCGTCTGGTTCGATGTGCCACTCACGATGACTAGAATGGCTCCCGACCTGGGCGTTCTGCATCCGGGAACGACCCTGACTTTGCCTTCAGGGTCCAACCCCGATGTGGCGCCCGGCCGCGCGTGTGAGCATTCTTGACGTGACAGCTGTACTGCGTGAGCAGGGGGCCGACATCGAGCGAACGGTCGCGGGCATCGAGCGGGCCGCGGCGGCACCTGAGCACCCCAAGGTGTACCGCCGCCGGTCCGGTCGCGCCATGGCCGGGGTCGCCGGTGGGCTCGCCGACCACCTGGGCATCCCCGTGCTCTACACCCGGGTGGCGTTCACCCTGCTCGCCGCGCTCGGCGGGGCCGGGGTGGTGGCCTACGGGCTGCTGTGGATCTTCGTGCCGCAGGTGTCCTCGGACGAGCCTGCGCGCGAGATCACCGGCAAGGAGCGCCAGCAGGCGTTCGGCCTGGTCGCGCTGGGGCTGGGGCTGGCGATCGGGGCGGGCACGCTGGCCGGGACGGTCAACGGCTGGGTCGCCGGGTCGACCAGCGTCGCGCTCGTCGGTGCCGCGCTGGTGTGGCGGGAGGCCGACCAGGGCCAGCGGCGCCGGGTCCGCGGCGCGGTGCTCGGCGGTGGCGGCCGCTCGGCGATCATCCGGGTGCTCAGCGGGGCCGCGCTGGTCGCCGCGGGCATCATCATCTTCCTGATCAGCAGCATCGGCCTGGACCAGGTGCAGTTCGCACTGCTCGCGGTGGTCGCCGCGCTGGTCGGGGTCGCGGTGATCACGGTCCCCTGGTGGCTGCGGCTGGTGCGCGACCTGGGCGACGAGCGGCGGGCCCGCATCCGCACCGAGGAGCGCGCCGAGATCGCCGCGCACCTGCACGACTCGGTGCTGCAAACGCTTGCGCTCATCCAGAAGCAGGCCGACGCCCCGCGCGAGGTGCTGCGGTTGGCGCGCGGGCAGGAGCGGCAGCTGCGCAGCTGGTTGTACGGGCCGTCGGGGTACGGGCGCGGGGCCGCTGACGGCGCGGGCCTGGCGGGCGGACTGCTGGCCGAGGCGCTGGCGCGGGCCGCTGGCGAGGTGGAGGACACCTTCGCGATCAAGGTCCAGCACGTGGCTGTCGGCGACTGCGAGCTCGACGAGCGGCTGTTCGCGGTGGTCATGGCCGCGCGCGAGGCGATGGTCAACGCGGCCAAGCACGCCGGGGTCGCCGAGGTGTCGGTGTACGCCGAGGTCGAGCCGGAGAAGGTCACCGTGTTCGTGCGCGACCGGGGCAAGGGCTTCGACCCGGAGGCGGTCCCCGACGACCGGCACGGGCTCGCCGACTCGATCCGGGGGAGAATCGAGCGCAACGGCGGTGAGATCACCCTGCGCACCGCCCCCGGGGACGGGACAGAGGTACAGCTGCACATGCCGCGTGCGAAGGTGACCACATGAGTGAGAAGCGCTTGGTCCGGGTCTTCCTGGTCGACGACCACAGCATGTTCCGCGCGGGCGTGCGCGCCGAGCTGGACACGCTCACCGACGACATCGAGGTGGTCGGCGAGGCGGGCACCGTCGGCGAGGCCGTCGCTGGCATCGGGCACCTGCGCCCGGACGTGGTCCTGCTCGACGTGCACATGCCCGACGGCGGCGGCGCCGAGGTGCTGCGGCAGTCGCGCAAGGCGTACCCGGAGGTGGTGTTCCTCGCGCTGTCGGTGTCCGACGCCGCCGAGGACGTCATCGCGGTGATCCGGGCGGGCGCGCGGGGGTACGTGACGAAGACGATCTCCAGCCAGGAGCTGGTGACCGCGGTCCTGCGCGTCTCCGAGGGCGACGCGGTGTTCTCGCCGCGGCTGGCGGGTTTCGTGCTGGACGCCTTCGCCGACCGGCCGGGCGCGGCGCCGATCAGCGACCCGGAGCTGGACCT
Source organism: Actinokineospora diospyrosa (assembly GCF_024171925.1). Classification (GTDB taxonomy): domain Bacteria; phylum Actinomycetota; class Actinomycetes; order Mycobacteriales; family Pseudonocardiaceae; genus Actinokineospora; species Actinokineospora diospyrosa. The sequence continues at coordinate 217,757 of NZ_JAMTCO010000012.1, forward strand.
GCTGACCCCGCGCGAGCGCGACGTGCTGCGTTTACTGGCCAGGGGGTACGCGTACAAGGAGATCGCGTCCGAGCTGTTCATCTCGGTGAAGACGGTCGAGACCCACGTGTCCAGCGTCCTGCGCAAGACCCAGCTGTCCAACCGCTACGAGCTGTCCCGCTGGGCCTCCGACCGTCGCCTCGTCTAAGCGCCTAAGGGGCTTTGGCTAGTACGGCGGTGGGGTCCTCGGCGATGACCGGTGACGGGGGCTTGCGCTGCCAACGGGTCATGCCGACGCCGATGAGCACTACGACCATGCCTGCGATGACACGCAAGTTGATGCCCTCGCCGAGGAACGCAGCTCCTAAGAGGACGGAAACGACCGGCAGCAGGTAGCCGACTGTGGTGGCGTTAGTCGGGCCCTCGTCCGCGATAAGACGGTAGTTGATGGCGAAGGCGAACCCGGTGCCGAAGACGCCGAGCACACCGATCGCGATAAGAACCGTGGGGGTCAGGTCGACCGTGGCGAACCCGCCGATCGGGAGGGCGAAGATGCTCAAGCCGGTAGCGGTGACGAGCTGGGTGGCCGACAGGGCGATCGGGGCGACACCGCGACCGGACAGGGTCTTGCCGATGTAGGTGTAGCTGACGGCGTAGCTCGCGGCGGCGGCGAGGATCATCAGCGACCCCCAGCTGGCGACCCCGGCCTGGTGCCAGGGCGCGAAGATCAGCAGGGTGCCCAGGAAGCCGAGCAGCAGGCCGGTCAGCCGGACGGGCTTGAGGGCGCGCTCGGTGCCGATGACGATGCCGATCAGCAGCGCCCACAGCGGGGTGGTGGCGTTGAGGACACCGGCGACCCCGGAGTCGACGGTCCGCTCGCCGAGGGCGAACAGCGCGAACGGCAGCACGTTGCCGAAGACGGCAGCCACGACCAGGTGACCCCAGACCCGGCGATCGCGGGGCAGCTTGTGTCGCGCTGAGTAGCAGAGCACCACCACCACGAGCGCCCCCAGCGCGCACCGGGCGATGGTGATCTGGACCGGGTTCAGGCCGTGCAGCGCCAGCTTGATCCAGAGGAAGCTGGACCCCCAGAGCAGCGCGAGCACGCCCATCCGGACAAGTGTGCCCCGACCGCCGCTGATCACTCGTTTTCCCCCTCCATCGGGTCATCCCATCGGCAACTGTGCTGGAGACCTTCGTCCAGGACAAGTGAAATGTCCTGGATGGATCGTTAAGCTGGACTACATGCTTGATGTCCGTCGCATGCAGGTGCTGCGCGCCGTGGTCACCAGCGGGTCGGTGACGGCCGCGGCCACCAACCTCGGTTACACACCGTCAGCGATCAGCCAGCAGATAGCGACCCTGGAGCGCGAGGCGGGCATCCCGCTGCTCGAGCGCGTCGGCCGCGGCGTCCAGCCGACCGCGGCGGGCAGGCTGCTGACCGAGCACGCCGCGATCATCTCCCGGCACGTCGCCGAGGCCGAGACCGCGCTGGCCGACCTGCGCGCGGGTCGCACCGGCAGGCTCGCCATCCGCTACTTCGCCACGGCGGGCTCGGCCCTCGTCCCGCCCGCCCTGGCCCGCCTGCGCACCGCCCACCCCGGCGTCCAGGTGGACCTCAAGCTGGTCGACCCCGGCGACCCGCTGCCCGAGGTGGCGCAGGGCCACGCCGACCTGGCCATCGTCGTGCACCCCCGAGCCGCCCCCCGCGGCGTCCACATGACCCACCTGCTCGACGACCCGTACCGCGTGGTCCTCCCCCGCGGCCACCGCCTGGCGACCAAGCGCGTCATCGACCTGGCCAACCTCGCCGAGGAGCCGTGGGTGGGCGAGTGGCCCATGGGCGGCCCCTGCTGGCAGATCATCCTGGACGCCTGCGCGGCGGCGGGCTTCACGCCGAACGTGACGGTCGAGAGCGAGGACTACACGAACGCCCAGGGTTTCGTCGCCGCGGGCCTCGGCATCAGCCTCATCCCCGTCATGGGCCTGGCCAACCCCCACCCCGGCATAGTCGTCCGCCGCATCCGCAACCCCGAACCCATCCGGGAAATCCACGCCGCCATCCGAGAATCCACCCTCGACAACCCCCCACTAGCCGAACTCCTCTCCGCCCTCCGCGACGCCGCCCACCACGCAGTGCAGGGGAAGTGACCTGCCAATCGCACCGCGAACACGCAGGTCAGCCGACACTCTGTTCGGTTCAATTGCCAAGCCGCCAACCGCACAAGTATGAGTCGACGATGGCTGGGCGTCCGAGCATCTACCAGGGACTGGACGAGGCCGTAGCGGATCTGCGGAACCGCTACAAGCGCACCCCGCGAACCGGCATGCACGATGACCTCCATGAACCTGAAGCTGTGCATCGCCCAAGAGCCGGAAGCGGACGCGCTCCTGGCGGAGAACCCGCTGGCGCTGTTGATCGGGATGCTGCTTGACCAGCAGGTGTCCTGATGTATGACTAGGCGCCGTCGTGCGCTTCGAGCAACTCCGCTGCCGCAACGGGATCCATCAAGTTGGAGTACGCCTGTTCATTGGCCCGGAGCTGCCGCTCCGGCATTGCGAACTCCGGGTACCAGCCGTCGCGGTCGCACCCTGGTACAAGGCTCAGCACTACCGCCACAAGGTCGTCGGGAACCGACCCCACGATCCGCAGGGCCACATACGTCGCGTTGTCCTCAGCCGCACGCACGACAACTCCGAGTTCAGCCCCGGAGATCTCCGAGGTGTGCTCATGCCCGTCCAGCAACGACGCATGGACAACGCTGTGCACAGCCGCTCGGAGCTCACGAAGTAGCCGAACGCCCGCTTCCGCGCGGTATCGGTCCTTGTCGTCGACAGTGGGCAACAGCCCGGCACTGTAGGTCTGCGTCGCCAACGATTGGGCGTGTTCGGCGTTGTACCGGATGCGCGCCGCGTTCAGAGACTCCGCGAGTGCCGCGTAGAAGTCATCACGGCTGCCATCTTCGCGGATACCAGCGGCAACCAGCCAACTAGGCTCACCCGCATCAACCAGGGCACCGCGCCAACGCTGCACCTTGACCTTGAACATTACCGTGTCATCAACGGCCCTGATCCGCTCTCGCGGGCCCGAGGGCGCCGAGAACTGGCCATTCGCCTTCCGAACCAACGGATGGTCGACTTCGTTCAGTGGCACGGTAACCGGCGGCACCTCAAGACCCAGTTCATCGCGCAGGCAACGCAGAGTGGGACGAACTGACATCAGGACTCGTCGACCCCACCGAGCTCGTCCAGACGTTCCCGCGACAGTCCGGTCAACGCCGCCACACGGCTCACATCAGTCCCGTCAATCAACTGCATGGTGCGCCGAAGCGCGGCCCCGATCTCCTCACGTCTGGCAGCCAGGTACTCACGTACCGCCGCCTCAAGGAGATCTTTCTGGGTTGTGCGTAGTGCAGTAGCCGCATGCGCGAGCAACGCATGCGTCTCCTGGTCGACCTTTACCGGCATCGAAGCACCAGCCATAACGCACCTCCGGTACCCAAGGCTACCCTGGTACCAGAGATAGTCAAGGGGTCTACGCGCGACCCTGACCAGCAACAACACCCAACACCCCCAGCACGACAGACGCCCACCGTGCCACCATGTGCCCCATGACACCGACGTTGTGCATCGCCCAAGATCCGGAAGCGGACGCGCTCTTGGCGGAGAACCCGCTGGCCTTGTTGATCGGGATGCTGCTTGATCAGCAGATCCAGATGGAGATCGCGTTCAAGGGGCCGTACAAGCTCTACGGGCGGCTGGGGAACAAGCTCGATGTGCACCAGATCGCGGAGTACGACACCGATGCGTTTGTGGAGTTGGCGGTTACGCCGCCTGCTATTCATCGGTATGGGGGGTCTATGGGGAAGCGGGTGCAGGTGTTGTGTCAGTACATCGTTGAGCACTATGACGGGGATGTGGCTGGGATTTGGACTGTGGGTGGGCCCAACGGGGCTGAGGTGCTTAAGAGGCTGAAAGCGTTGCCTGGGTTTGGGGAGCAGAAGGCGAAGATCTTCCTTGCGTTGCTGGGGAAACAGTACGGGGTGACGCCGACGGGGTGGCGTAAGGCGGCGGGGGACTACGGGGTGGCTAAGAGTCGGAAGTCGGTTGCGGACGTCACGAGTGCTGAGTCGCTTGCTGAGGTGAGGGCCTACAAGAAGGCCGCGAAGGCTGCAGCGAAGAGCTAGCTATGAACACGACGTCGGGTTCGCCTCGGGGGACTGGGGTTTTGAGGGTCTCTACGGTGGTGAACTGGGCTCTTAGAGCGGCTTCGAAGGCCGGGCTGGCGGATGCGCTCCAGATGGCTAAGGTGCCGCCGGGGGTTAGGCGGGAATGGAGCAGCGTTAGGCCTGACGGGGAGTAGAGGGACGCGTTGTCAGGGGAGAGGGTCCAGTCGGGGCCGTTGTCTATGTCTAGGCAGATGGCGTCGAACAGGGTGGGGGTGTTGTGGAGCCAGGGAACTAGGTCCGCCTGGATGCAGTACCTGGCCGCGGTGGGGTTGCCGAGGTGCTGGTGGTTCCACCGGATCACTGCTGGTTCGCGTTCTACGACGGTGATGTCGGTGAGGCCGAGGGTTAGCGCTTCCTGAAGGGAGAAGCCAACTCCGAGGCCACCGATGAGCAGGCGGGGGCCTGGCATCCTGTTGGCGGCGGCGCGGACTAAGAGGCGTTCTGACTCGCCCGCTCTCGTGTCCATCAGGAACATGCCGTCGGCGATGATCTCGTAGTGGCGGCCTGCTTGGCGTAGGACCAACTCGCCGCAGGCTCCTGTGACACTGTCGATGATCCTGGGTGAGTCCATCGAAGTACATTCCTCCCGTGCATGTGACTCCCCGCCCGCCGACGATCCCCGGGCTGACCCTCGCGGGCCCGCTCGGCCAAGGCGGGTTCGGGACCGTCTTCTTGGCCCGCCAAGACCGGCTGCACCGCGATGTCGCCGTCAAGGTCGACAACCGGGTCCTGCAGACGGACCGCGATCGGGACCGGTTCCTCCGCGAGGCGCGTGCGGCCGCCCGGCTCTCGGGGCACCCGCACGTCGTCAACGTGTACGACGCTGGTGTGACCGCCGACGGCAGGCCTTACATCGTCATGGAGCTGTGCACCGGCGGTTCCCTAGCCGACGTCCTGGCCCAGCGGGGGCGGCTGCCCACTGACGAGGTTATCGAGATGGGCGCCCGGCTCGCTGACGCTCTTGCGCAGGCGCACCACGTGGGGATCCTGCACCGGGACATCAAGCCCGCGAACATCCTGGTCAACGCTTTCGGCGCGGTTAAGCTCGCGGATTTCGGCCTAGCGGCGATTCTCGACGCGCATGCAGAGAGCACAGTGACCGTTGGCGCACTTAGTCCCTACTACGCCGCGCCTGAGGTCTTCGCGCATGCGGCGCCTAGCGCGGCCGGTGACATCTACTCGCTGGCAGCGACCCTCTACACCCTCGCCGCAGGTACTCGGCCGCGCGATATCCCCTGGCCTGCGCAGTCTCTGGACGGGCTCATCGCGGCCTTACGGTCCCCGGTAGCACCAATCGCGGATGCACCGCCTGCGCTCAACGCAGCGCTGCTCAACGCACTTGCCGCCGACTCGTCCAGGCGCACCACCAACGCCGCGTACCTACGGGACGAGCTTGATGGTCTTAGGCCCATCCGGCCACTTCCACGAGTGTCGAGCAACCGTGCGCGAGCAGTAAGGATCGCCGCAGCCGTGTTGGCCGTGCCGGTGCTCTTGGCGGCGGGGTACTTCGGTCGTTCTCTTACGAAGCAGGACACCACGCAGGCCCAGTCAGGGGGGCCGCAGACCACATCCGAGGCTCCGCAGGCTGCCGCGGTGCCGCCAGGTATGGCTGCCTGCGCGGACAGCGCGAAGAACGGCTTCTGCGTTGCCGACAAGTGCTTCGGTGGCTTGGTGAACATCGCCGATGTCGACATCAAGGCGAGGCCGACCGACTGCGCCGAGGACCACAGCTGGCAGGCGTTCGCGGGCACCTGGCTCCCCAAAGAGGCCTCGGACATGACCGGCACCGACATCGCCGCGTTGCCCGAGGTCAAGGGCATCTGCACGGCCGAGGTGATGGCTGCCCGCACCGTCGCCGGTGCGACCACCACGGGCTGGCAGATCGAGATCTTGCCGAGCGAAACGGGCAGCCCGGATCGCCCGTACCTGTACTGTTTGGCCCGGCCAGAGGACGGCGAGCCCAAGGGAAGCGTCTTCACGACCGGCTAACCCGGCAAACCGGATAACCTGGACTCTCACCCACTCTCCCCAGGGGGCACAGTGCGACACCGGCTGACCACCGCGCTCACCGCGGCGGCCCTTCTCGGCGCGCTCACCGCGTGTCAAGCCGTCCAGGACGCCAGCAACGCCGCGGACAAGACCAGTATCTGCCTCGAGGCGCTCCGACTGGCGAACTTCACCCCGAGCACGCAGAACCTCGAGCAGACCGCCGCAGACGCCAAGAAGACCTCGGAAGACCTCACCGGCCTCGCCGAGCGCGCCGCGGACACGACGCTGCGCGACGCCATCAACGGCATGGCCGAGCAGGTCCAGTCGTTGAGCGTGCCCAACCTCGACCCGACCTCGGTCACCAGTTGGGCCCAGCAGAAGCTGAACGCCTTCAACACCTTGGCCCAGGCCTGCGCCTGAGTCGAGAAAGCCGACGGCCGCCTGGTGCGCAGGCGGCCGTCGGCTTCGCTATAGGTACGCAGTCCACCTGCCCACCCCCTCAGTGATCCGTCCACATCGGTCAGGGTTGGCAGTGCGGATCAGACGTTGGTGATCTCCTCGATGAGGGCGTCGATGTCGAAGAAGTCCGCCTCGCCGCCCAGCGGGACCATGGCGGTGGTGGTGGCGAAGAACGCCTGCACCGCGGCGTGGTCGAGCTCGAGCACGGCGTGGCCGTCGGGGGACTCGATCTCCAGGGCCAGCACGGCGCGGCCGCCGCTGGTGACCGGGGCCAACCGGACGTCGCCGTCGCCAGCGGCGCGGACCAGGCCCTCGGCGAGCAGGTCGCGGCCGAAGATCCACTCGACCCAGCGGTCGGCGTCGGCCTGGAAGGCGGCGATGACGGTGTAGGGCTCGGTGGCCCGGTAGGTCCAGCGCGAGCGGACAGGAGTGCTGCCGCCGTAGTGCGAGATGATCTGCTCGGTGTGCTCGGCGTCGTTGGTCATCTCGTGCCTCCTGTCCTGGCGTTCGCGCGTCGGGTTGGCGAACCTTCAGCAGGGAAACGCATCTGGCGGCAGCCCGTGATGCCAACCGGCTTAGGTTCACGCTATCGGGGCATACAGCCTCGTTCGGGCCACGATTTGACCCGCATTCGATGCTCGTCTCCGGTTAACCGGGCGACACCGCAACCCATTAGTGGAACTTTCCCTCCTGCTCCATCCTCAGCAGGCCCGCGCATCCAGACTCCACAGGCCACCTAACGGGCAACCAAGTGGACTGTCCACAGGGTCGCCGAGCACTCGCTGCCTCGGCCACAGCTGTAAGACGGACATAGAGCGGCTAAGTGACGTCAACAGCGAGCAGCGAGCTAGGACCAAGTTGGTCATGCCCAGGTGCGGTGGCCCCAAGGGGGCAGGAACTACTTGCAGATGGGGATCTCGTCGTCCGTGGGGTGGAAAATAACCTCCGACGGCTTTCCGATGATGGTTGCCGGCTCTACCTTGAACCGTAATGTCCGGTCATCGAGGAGAACTACGCGTCCTGAGATGAACCCGTCGTTTGTGGCCTTGCCGTCTGGGCCGGGGGCACGCTCGGGATCTGGCCATTCACGCTCAGCGACCCAGTTCTGGCCGGCGAAGGTCAAGTACTTGATGCCGCAGTGAGTAAGAAGCCGGTACGGCACTGACTCCCCTACCTGCACAAACGGCACAGGAGCGCCCATCGCGCTAGAGGCGTTGGAAGTCGAAGACGGGTCTAATGCGCCAGGTAAGGGAGTGGCTTCAGGCGTGGTGCATGCGGCTAGGGTGAAAACAGCCCCCAGCAAGGCACAAGTTGCCCGAGCCGCCATTAGTACTCCCCCATCGGTTAGCGCTACCGGCTCCAGACTCTCATAGCCAGCTATGTCAGCCCAGAATCGCCTCCGCCACTTGGTCGGCCAACGCCGAAGTAGCCGCTGCGATGCCTGACCAGCGGCGGGTCAGGTCGGGATCGAAGTCCAGCGGCCTGCCGTTGGCGTCGATGACAGCGCCACCGGCGGCGGGTACGAGAACCAGCGCGGCGGCGAGGTCAACGATCCGCAGTGTGTCCGACCCCGGGTCGGCGAAAGCGTCTACCGACCCCTCCGCGACCAGGGCGGTCTCCAGGCAGGTAGTGCCAAGGATGCGCAGCCGCCCGGCACGGGAGGCGACCCGCTGCCAGGAGTCGCCGTTGTTGCGCTTCGGCCGCAGCAGCGACACCGCCGCGCCGTCTAGCGTCGTGCGGCCCGAGGTGCGGTACGAAGTGGACTGGCCTACCCGGGCCCACCAGACCCGGCCTGTGTCCAACCACACCGTCATCGCCTCCACGGCGATGGAGTCCCGCGCGAGTACGCCGGAGAAGCACGACAGCGGCACCCCCGACGCGGCGTTAGAAGAACCGTCGAGCGGGTCGACAACGAGGGTGGTCGAAGAACCGTTGTCGATGAAACCGGCCTCTTCGGACAAGAGGTTGACGCGGTTGCTCTGCGCGGACTCGGCGATGGCGTCTTCGACGAGGGAGTCCACGAACATCGTGGGCGTGCCGTCCGCGCCCATCGCGACCTCTTCGGCCAGCTGGGGCCGGGTGTGCAGGCGACGCGCGGTCCGGTAGGCGGTGACGGCCGCGTGAGCGGCATCAGCCAAGGCAGGGCTAACGCTCGCCGGTAACAACGGCTCGGGGACTGGCCACGGGATGAAGGTCACCTCAGCACCGTAAAACACAGCGGCGGCCCCCACCGTGGAAACAGTGGGGGCCGCCGCGGGCAACTCAGATGAGGCCCAGGGCCCTGACCGCGTCGCGCTCCTCGACCAGCTCGGCCACGGAGGCGTCGATCCGGGCGCGGGAGAACTCGTTGATCTCCAGGCCCTGCACGATCTGGTACTCACCGTTGGCGGTGGTGACCGGGAACGACGAGATGATGCCCTCCGGGACGCCGTAAGAGCCGTCCGACGGCACCGCCATCGAGGTCCAGTCGCCTGCGGGCGTACCGAGCACCCAGTCGTGGATGTGGTCGATGGCCGCGTTGGCCGCCGACGCCGCCGAGGACGCGCCGCGCGCCTCGATGATCGCCGCGCCGCGCTTGGCCACGGTCGGGATGAAGGTGTCGGCCAGCCACGCCTCGTCGTTGACCAGCTCGGCGGCGGACTTGCCGTTGACGTCGGTGTGGAAGACGTCCGGGTACTGGGTGGCCGAGTGGTTGCCCCAGATCGTCAGCTTCTTGATCTCGGTGACGGACACGCCGAGCTTGGTCGCCAGCTGCGAGATGGCCCGGTTGTGGTCGAGCCGGGTCATCGCGGTGAACCGGGCGGCCGGGACGTCCGGGGCGTGCTGCTGGGCGATGAGCGCGTTGGTGTTGGCCGGGTTGCCGACCACCAGCACCTTGATGTCGGAGGCGGCACCGGCGTTGATGGCCTCGCCCTGCGGCTTGAAGATGCCGCCGTTGGCCTCGAGCAGGTCGCCGCGCTCCATGCCCTTCGTGCGCGGGCGGGCACCCACCAGCAGCGCCACGTTGGCACCGTCGAACGCCTTCTTGGCGTCGTCGGTGACCTCGATGCCCGAGAGCAGCGGGAAGGCGCTGTCGTCGAGCTCCATCGCGGTGCCCTCGGCGGCCTTGACGGCCTGCGGGATCTCCAGCAGCCGCAGGTTCACCTTGGTGTCCGGGCCGAGCAGGTGGCCGGAGGCGATGCGGAACAGCAGGGCGTAGCCGATCTGGCCTGCCGCGCCGGTGACGGTGACGTTGACGGATGCCACTTGGCGGATCCTCCCGAGACAGACGGAATGTGTCAGCACAGGGAGGTCACGCGGCAGTCGGTTGGGCCCTGTCGGCGACGTCGCCCGGCACCGGGAGGCTACCAAGGTGGGGTCCCCGCCGAGCGCGTCGGTGACCAGGGTCTCGACTCCTTCGGGTGGACTTGTCCCGACAAGGCCCCCTACCTGTGGGTATGCGACCCCGCGCGGCCGGATCATGGCCGGGTGACGCTGCACACCGCGGACTCCACCGTCCGCCTAGAGCTACTCGGTGAGGAGCTTCGACGACACCGCGAGACCGCCGGGATGAGTCTCGCCGAGGTGACCGCCAAGACCGGGATCAGCACGTCCAAGCTGAGCAGGCTGGAGAACGGGCGCCGACCGCACAAGCTCGACGACGTGGCGGCGCTGCTGGCCATCTACGGGGTCCGCGACGCCCGCCGCGACGACCTGGTGGCGCTGGCCCGCGACGCGACCGAGCCGACGGCCTGGCCGGAGCAACGGCCGTCGGCGACGCTGCGCGTGCTGGAGTCCAAGGCCGAGATGCTGGTCGACTACCAGGCGATGCTGGTGCCCGCCCTGCTGCAAACCGTCCCGTACGCCCAAGCGGTGCTGCGCGAGGTCGACATGGTGGAGGAGTCCGCCATAGAGGACCGCACGACCGAGCGGATCCGTAGGCAGGCCGTGCTGCGCAAGCCGCAGCCGCCGCGCTACTACGCGATCCTCACCGAGACTGCGCTGCGCACGGTCGTCGGCGGGCGTGAGGTGATGCGCGGGCAGCTGCGGTACCTGGTGGAGGCGGGTGCCAAGCAGGACGTGACGATCCGGGTGGTGCCCCGGCTCGGCCACGGCCACCCGGGGCTGCGCGGGTCGTTCCGGCGGATGCAGTTCCGCGGTCGCGGCGCGCTGGTGCTGCTGGAGAACCGCACGTCGAGCCTGTTCGTCGAGGACACCAGCGAGGTCAAGCGCTACGACCAGGTGGTGGTCGAGCTGCTCAGCGTCGCGTTGGACGAGGCGGCGTCGGCCAGGATGATCGCCGAGCTCGGCGGGCTCACCGATTGAGCCAGCCGCCCTCGATGGTCAGCGCGACGGCGATCACCACGAACCCGAACAGGCCGTAGAGCAGGACGTCGACGGCCCGGCCGCGGATGGCGACCAGCCCGGCCTGCTCGTCGCGCAGCAGCACCCGCAGGCCCGCGGCGAGCAGCAGGGCGAGGCCGATCCAGACGGTGCCCTCGCGCCAGGAGAACTGGATGATCCGGACCAGGCCGAGCACGACGACGGCCATGACCAGGGCGAACGGCAGGTGCACCAGCGCGGGGTGCTTGCCGCCGCGCTGCGGGCCGTCGTTCACGCGCGCAGGCTCCGCTCCGCCGCCTCCACGGTGTTGCGCAGCAGCATCGCGATGGTCATCGGGCCGACCCCGCCCGGCATCGGCGCCAGCCAGCCCGCGACCTCGCGGACGTCCTCGTGCACGTCGCCGACCAGGCCCGCCTCGGTGCGGGTGACGCCGACGTCGAGCACGGCGGCGCCGGGCTTGATCATGTCGGCGGTGATCAGGCCCGCGTTGCCCGCGGCGGCCACGACGATGTCGGCGCGGCGGACCTCGGCCGCGAGGTCCTTGGTGCCGGTGTGGCAGAGGGTGACGGTGGCGTTCTCGCTGCGGCGGGTCAGCAGCAGCCCCAAGGGGCGGCCGACGGTGACGCCGCGGCCGACGACGGTCACCCGCGCGCCCGCGAGGGGAACGTCGTAGCGGCGTAGTAGCTCGACAATGCCGACGGGGGTGCAGGGCAGCGGGCCAGCGTCGCCCAAGACGAGCTTGCCGAGGCTGACCGGGTGCAGGCCGTCGGAGTCCTTGGTCGGGTCGATCCGCTCCAGCACACGCCCCTGGTCGAGGTGGCCAGGCAGCGGCAACTGGACCAGGTAGCCGGTGCAGTCACGGTTGGCGTTGAGCTCGTCGATGACCGCTTCGAGCTCGGCCTGCGTAGTGTGCGCGGGCAGGTCACGGCGGATCGAGTTAAGACCGATCTTCTTGCAGAAGTTGTGCTTGCTGCGCACGTAAGCGTGCGAGCCGGGGTCGTCGCCGACGAGCACCGTGCCCAGCCCGGGGACGATGCCGCGCTCGGCGAGGGCGGCGACCCGGACGCGGAGTTCGTCGAGGATCGCGTTGCGGGTGGCCTTGCCGTCAAGGATCGTCGCGGTCACGGTGGTCATCCTCTCACTAGGTCCGCCGGCCCTTGAGTGGGCGGCCACTGGGTATCGAGGCCACCCCGGCCGCCAAGAGCGTGACCACGACGCCGACCAGCGTGGCGGGCTCTATGCCCGGCCCGGTCAGGTCGAACAACACCGCGCCAGCGATCTGACCGGAGATCATGCCCAGGCTCACCATGAGCACGCCGATGAACCGCACGGCGAACACGCTCGCTGACACGCCCAAGACTCCAAGCGCTCCGCCCACGTAGAGGATCGCGTCGGGCGGCAGGGCTGTCGGGAAACCTCGGACCACAGCGTCGACAACGCACGCTAGAGCCAGCCCGAGAGTGCCTACGCCAAAGTTGACCAGCGAAGCGACGCTGACGCTACCTGCGACGACGCGCACTCGTCCGTTCACTGCCTGGGCCCATCCGAGCCCAAAGCCACCTAGAGCCGGGATCAACGACAGCCACAGCCGCGAGGGCGAGTCGAACTCGTCCGACACCGCGGCGGTGACCGCGGCGACCGCGAGCACGGCGCCGATCGCCCGGGTCGGCGTGATGGGCCGAGGTCCGCCTGGCCCGAGCCCAGCACGGTCCACCAAGAGTCCGCTGACCACCTGCCCACACACTGCGGCGACGGTGAACATGGCCACCCCTAGGACGGACACGGTGAGGCCTTGCGAGGTGACGAAGAAGGCCCCGGCAGCGCCGCCCAGGCACTGCCACGGGCGCAAGCGACTCTCGCGAACAGCGGAGAACACCTTCGGTAGCCCTGCCCGCGAGCCGGGCGACACAGCGACAACCACGATGAGGATGAGGAAGCCCACCGTGAAGGAGATGAGCGCCGCGAACAGCCCGTCGTGGATGTGCGCCGCTAACTGGCCGTTCACCCTGCTCTGCGTGGCGAGCGCGACTCCACCTAGGACAGTGACGGTGACCGCGAGGGACCGGGCGAGAGCAGGCCGGTTCGCTAGATCCATCGGTGCCGCACAGCGTGGACGGCTAACTGGAACCGGGAGGTGGCACCAGCGTGGTCCATCAGCCGCTGGAGGTGCCGGAACACGGTGCGACGGCTCACCCCGAGCTGCCGGGCGATGGAGTCGTCGTTGGCGCCCGCTGCGAGAAGACCGAGCAAGCGCTGCTCTATTGGCAGGACCGGCGACGGCGCTCTTGCGCCAGCGTGCAGCGGTACCGCCAACCGCCACGAAGCCTCGAACAGACCTATTAGGGCCGACAGGAGACTGCTCGGGCGGACGACTAGGAGCGAGCGATTCACATCGGCCTCCGCTACCGGTAGCGACACCGTGGCGAACTGCTGGTCGACGATGGTCAGCTTCACGGGCACCTCTGGCAGCACCCTGGCCTGCTCCCCCGCGGCCACACACGGCTGGATGTTCTGCGCGTAGCGGCCGGGGTCCTCAATGGCCGCACGCGCGTAGACGACCTTGTAGGTCACTTCGCCGCGAGCGAGCTGCTCAAGCTCAGCGTTGTTGACGTGGCCTTCGGTGAAATACGGCGGCGAGTCGAGCCTGCGGATCTCCTTGCGCGCACTGAGCTCCATCTGCTGTATGCGCTGGGCGATAGCGGTGCCGGTGACAACCTCGATGAGGTCGTCGGTGCGCTGAGGAGACACAGCGCGCCGGAAGGTGTCGTAGGCGTTGAGGGTGGCGACCCTCGCTTGCTCCAGTTCGGACTCACGGCGACGGCTCAGGATCTGCAGCCCACTGGCAGGCGGTACCGGGGTGACGACCTTGCCGTCCACACCCCCCGCCCCGACCAAACCCGCGTCGACGAGGGTGCGCACGGCAGGGCTAACGGTGCCGATCGGCTCGGCCAGTCCTAGGCAGACCTGTTCAACCGTGGATGGACCGGTGTGCAGCAGGTAGAGGTAGGCGCGGATCTCATCGTCCGGCAGGCCCAACCTGCTCAGGTGCGGCGTGAGGTCGCCATCGGACATGCTTGTTCCTCCCGGTGGGGCCGCAGCAGGTTGGCACAGATGAGACGTTGACACAAACATCACCCCGTGCTGATCTGCCTGCTGGGATCCGGCACCGCCATGGCGAAGAGGGCGGCCACTACGGCGAGCACCGCGGCCGCCCCGGCAGCCGCCCCTGGACCGATGTGATCAAGCAGCCACCCGGCCACCGGCAGCGTCAACGCCGAGCCCAGGGTCGCCGCCGTCATGACCCAGCCGAACACCTCCGCCGTCCGCCCCGCCGGGGCGAGTTCGCCGATGCGCACGTTCGTCGCCGCCAGCGCCGGGGCCACAGCGACACCGCCGACGGCGAGGACCACCCCGATCAGCCAGACAGACCCATCAGTCGCGGGCGGCAGCACCGGGACCAAGGCCGCGAACCCGAGGGCCATGAGCGCGATCCGCAGCGCCAACCTCGGCGGCGCGGTCTTCGCCCCGATGTACAGGCCACCGAGGAGTGACCCGATCGACCACACGGCCAGCAGCGCACCGGCGGCGGCCGAGGTGCCGTAGTCCCGCGCCCAGGCCACGACCGCCATGTCCATGATCGTCAGCGGGGCGATGACGCAGAGGCTCATGGTCAGCGCGGCCCGCATGCCATGGGCGCGCAGCACCGACCCTGGCGCGCGGTGCTCGCGCTCTATAGGCGCGCGCAATCCGACCCGATGCATAGCCAAGGCGAACCCAACCGAGCCCGCGAGCGCCAACCCCGCGCAGGTGAACGTGCCTGCTCGGCCGCCCCCGACCGCCACCACGGCAGCGATGAGTACCGGACCGACTACCCAGAGCAACTCCTGGAGTGTGGCCTCTACGGTGAGAACCGACCTGCGCGCGGCAAGGTCATCAGTCAGTCTTGGCCACGCCGCTCGTGCGATCTGGGTCACGGGGGGTTGGGCCAGTCCAGTCACCAAAGCGGCCGCGGCGGCTATCGGCCACCAGCGCGGCCCCACCAGGGAAGGTGCTAGAGCGAGCGCGCAGAGACCCGTCGCGTAGGCGAGAGAAATGGCGATCAAGAGCCGCGACGGGTCACCCTGGTCGGCAGATCTACCCCGCAATGGGCCACCGACGGCTACACCCACCGTGTAGAGGCCGGCTACGACCCCCGACGCGACGTACGAGCCGGTCCACCCGGCAACGAGGAAAGTGGTGGCCAGAGGAGTACCCGGCAGGTGCAGCCTGCCCAGCAGTGACCAGACGAGCACGCTCGGCAGACCGCGGACGGTGAGGAGTTGACGATATGGGCCCAGCACGTGGTCACTGTGCCCCACACCCCCGACTGGCTGATAACGGTATGTCATTGTCGCTGGCAGACCGGTACCCCTCGATCCACCGTATGCCGAAGGCATGCCCCCAGGAGAAGATGTGACCGTGGCACTACCGACGCAGCTGAACCCGACCGAACAGGACGCCCTGGTCAAGCAGATCGGGCTGGCCCTGCTGAGGGGCGCTCCGCAGCGGTGGGCGTCCATCACCGTCGAGTACCGCGCCCTGGGCCGGTACATGGAGACCGTGGGCAAGGTCACCGTGCAGGACCAGGAGGGCGCCGACGAACTGCCGGTGTCCCCGGACATCACGATGCTGTTCAGCAGGCTGCGCGCGGGCATGTACCGCGAGGGCAGGGGCACCTGGTTCAACGCGCGCTACCAGCTGGACCAGCCGTCGGCCTACAACCTCGAGTACGACCGCGACGAGCCGAAGTGGTTCCAGCCGCCACCGCCGCCCGCTTTCGCCGACGACCTGCGGATCTTCCCCCGGGACGAGGAGAACGTGCCGGAGTGGCTGGTGCGCAGGCTCGCCGCGCTCAAGCCGCCGTTCCGGGTCGCACGCATCTTCGACGGCCAGGGACCCGCGGGACGGCCCTTCGTCAACCGACCGCAGGTGGACGACACCGAGCGTGAGGCCCTCTTGCGCTACCTCGATGAGGCGCCGCTCGCGCTGCCGCCCCGGGGGCTCGACACCGACCACATGGACGACGAGGGCCGCCAGAGCGTGCCCGTGGCGTTCCACACCGATGGCAGCTGGATCTGGCCCGCGGCGGTGAACTACTACCTGCGCGCGCACGGGGTGGCCCCGGAGCCGGAGCTGGTCGACCACGTCCGCCGCGCGGAGTTCACGCTGCCGGAGGTCGAGGAGCACGTCAGGGCTAACGCCGCTGCCTTCCTTAACCGTGGCAGGCCACCCCGCCCGATGCCGGTGAATGGTTCAGCGCCGGTACCGGTACCTGCGCCTGTTGAGGCTGAGGCCGAGGCACCCCGGTTGCCCGACCCGCGCTCGGTTCAGCCGAAGGTGGCGGCAGGCGCGCCTGCGCTGCCCGCGGAACCTGAGATGGGCCCGTTCGGGACGACGTTCGACGCCTTCAGCCCAGCACCGGTGAACCTGGAGAGCCCGCCGCCGTGGTCGCGCACCCCGGCCGCGGACTGGGCACCCACCGACACAGCGAAGTCCGACTCGCCGTGGGCACCGAAGGACGAGGAGGACACCGCTCCTCAGTCCACGGACGAACCAGCCCCCCGCAACGGCCACTCCCACACCGAGGCAGCGGCGGCTACCGAGCCTGCCCCGTGGGAACGTGGCGAGGCGCCGGAGGACACGGCCAAGGGGCTGCAGCCGGTCGCAGAGGAAGACGCCGCGGAGGAGAACACCGCGCCGTGGCAGCCGATAGCGGAAGAGGCCACTGGAGCGCCTTGGCAGCGCGCTGAGGAGGCCGAGCAGGACGCCAACCTCTGGCAGCCCGCATCCCAGGGTGAGCAGGCTGCGGAGTCGGTGGCGAACGCGGCGCCGGTAGGCGAACCGTGGCAGGCAGCACCCGCCGACGCAGCATCCGCGGGTGGGCACGGCACCGGGACGTGGAAGCCGGTAGTGGCCGCTGAGCAGGCTGGGGTCTCCGGGGAAGAGACCGCAGGTCTGACTCAGACGGGCGAGCCTTGGCAGCGCGCTGACGTGGCCGTGAGCCCGGTGCCAGGCAGTGAGCCGTGGCAGGCAGAGCCGGAACACACCGGCGGCGCGCGGCGCGCGGAACAGGTCACGAACGCCGACCAGGCGCCCTCAGGCGGGTGGCAACCCGGCGATGGGGCTTCCGCGGGCCAGCCGTGGCAGGCCGAGCACGCCCAAGAGCACACAGGTGGCGCGCGGCGGGCGGAGTCGACCAACGCGGAGCAAGCACCCGTTGCCCCGTGGCAGGCCGAGCCTGCGAACGCTGAGCAGGCGCCTGTGGGCACCTGGCAACCCGCTGAGCAGACCTCCGCCAGCGCTCCGTGGCAGGCCGAGAACGCCTCGGAGCACGAGGGCGGAGTAGGACAGGCCGAGCAGTCCGCGAACGCTGAGCAGGCACCTGGGGCCCCGTGGCAGCCCCTTGGGCAGCCCTCCGCCAACGAGCCGTGGCAGGCAGAGCCGGAACACGCCGGCGGCGCGCGGCGCGCGGAATCCGCCAACGCGGAGCAGGCGCCTGCGGGCGCATGGCAGCCCGAGCCCACCAATGGGAAGCGGCGGGCAGAGCAAGCCACCGACGCCGACCAGGCACCCGCTGGCGCGTGGCAGGCCGAACACACGCCGGAACACGGCGGTGCTCGGCGGGCGGACGGGTCAGCCGACCAGGCGGCTCCGGGCGCATGGCAACCCGCTGAGCAGACTTCTGCCAGCGCGCCGTGGCTGGCCGACCGCGCCCCAGAACACACGGGGGGAACTCGGCGAGCGGAACACGCCGCCAGCGCCGACCAGGTGGCTGCGGGTCCGTGGCAGGCCGAACACACGCCGGAGCACGCCGGTGGCGCGCGGCGGGCGGACGAGTCAGTGAACGCCAGCCAGGCAGCTGCGGGGCCGTGGCAATCGACTGATCAGGCCGCTGTCAGCGAGCCGTGGCAAGCCTCTAACGCCGACCAGGCACCCGCAGGCGCATGGCAGCCCACTGAGCAGGCCGCCGCAGGTGAGCCGTGGCGGGGCGAGCACACCCCGGAACACACGGGGGGAGCCCGGCGAGCGGAACACGCCGCTAACGCCAGCCAGGTAGCTGCGGGCCCGTGGCAGGCCGAGCAGACGCCGGAACACGGCGGAGGCGCGCGGCGGGCACAAGAGCCTGCGAACGCCGACCAAGCGGCTGCGAGCTCGTGGCACACGACTGACCAGGCCACCGCCAACGAGCCCTGGCAGGCTGAACACACCCCAGAACACGCAGGCGGAACACGGCGAGCGGAGCAGCCCGCCAACGCTGAGCAGGCACCCGCAGGTGGGTGGCAGCCCCTTGGGGAGGCCTCCGCTGGTGAGCCTTGGCACGGCGAGGCAGCCTCGGAGCAGGTCGCCAACGTCGGGCAGACACCTGCGAGCACCTGGCAGCCGACCGAACAGGCCACCGCGGGTGAGCCGTGGCAGGCCGAGCAGACGCCGGAGCACGCCGGTGGCGCGCGGCGGGCAGACGAGTCAGTGAACGCTGGCCAGGCAGCAGCGGGGACGTGGCAGGCGGCTGAGCAGAACTCGGCCGGTCAGCCTTGGCAGGCAGAGAAGGGCCTAGAGCCCCCGAACGCCGAGCAGGCACCTGTGGGCACCTGGCAACCCTCTGAGCAGAGCCCGGCCGGGGCACCATGGCAGGCCGAGTCTGCAGGCGAACAGACCACGAACACCGAACAGGCACCTACGGGCACCTGGCAGCCAGCCACCGCCAACGAGCCGTGGCAGGCCGAGCGCACCCCCGAGCACGCCGGTGCGACATGGCAGGCAGAACCTGCGAGCGAACAGCCCACGAACGCCGAACACGCACCTGCGGCCACCTGGCAACCGGCCTCCGCCAACGAGCCATGGCAGGCCGAGCACACCGGGGGAACGCGGCGGGCGGAGGAGTCTGCGGACGCTAAGCAGATCCCGGCCGATGAGCCCCGGCAGTCCACCCCGGAACACGTCGGCGCCGCGAGCGTTGAGCAAGCCCCGGCTAGTGAGCCGTGGCAGGCGGAGCAGACTCCGGTGCCTGTCGGTGCTTGGCAGCCGGCTGATGGCTCGAGCGCGGGCAACCAGCCTTGGCAGCCAGCAGCGCAGGGCGAGCAAGCCAGGAACGGGTCAAGCGCACCGTGGCAGGCCGAGCGCGAAGCTCTTACCGGCGAGCCGCTGCAGGCCCTTTCAGGGCAGGCGAGCGGGTCATGGCGCCCAGCGGGTGACGGTGAGCAGGTCGCTAGCACTCCTGAGCAGGCTCCGTGGCTACCAGCCCAAGGCAGCTCTACCTCCGGTGAGTCCTGGCAGGACGCTCCCACGCCGTTGACTCGGGGGCAGGTGGCCAGGGCAGAGCAGGCAGGGGTCGAGCCGCCGCCCGGGCACATCCAGCCGGACTTCACGCCTCCGGTGGAGGCGTCCACCAAGGACATGCGGACGCCGCCTGCGGCAGCACTACCGTCGCAGGGACCGGCTGCGGACGTTGTGGCAAGGGTGCGGGCGCGGCTCACCGAGCTCGGAGCGGCTTCTAGTCGCTACCACATCGGTACGCCCACGACCGCGGCTTGGACGATGGAGCAGACCGGCGAGGGCTGGCGCGTTGGCTGGTTCGACGAGCGGTATGTGGCGCCTGCGGTGTTCGAGGATGTCGCGGACGCAGCGGCGTTCCTGGTCGGCAAGGTTCTGTTGGACACCGCGGTAGCCGTACCGAAGGATCCCGGGCTGTCGACCGTGCAGGCGTCGTTGGCCGAGTTGGAGGCAGCGCAATCCGGTGGGGCGCAGTCCGCGGACTTGTTCACCCCGCCGCAGCGCCCGGAACCGCCCGTCACCGTCGCTGCGCCGACCCCGGCGTTCGACGACGATGACGACGACTTCACCCCGCGCAGGTCGCAGCCACGCCCGATCCAGCGCAAGCCGGAGCCTGCCGTTCGTAGGCCCGAACCGGTGGCCCATCGCCCCGAGCCGGTCCCGCAGCGGCCCGAACCGGTGGCGCAGCGACCCGAACCGCCCGTGACGCACCGCACGGAGCCGACCAGCCGCAAGCCGCAGGACTGGCCGATCCAGCCCCGACCGGGCGAGCCGCCGCTGACGCTGTTCCGCGGCAAGCAGCTGATGGAGTTGCTGCCCGGCATGGACGTGGACCGCTATGGCGACGCGACCGGCAACCTCACGTACGCGGCGGGCACGCCGTTCGAGCGGCGCTCGTTGGTCCCGGAGTGGGTGAACCGCCCGTACCGCGCGTACCGGGTGGTCAAGCCGACCTCCGCACTGACCGGCGTGGCGATCCCCTGGTTCGACCAGCCCGGCGGCGGAGTCGCCTACCTGCTGAACCAGTCCATCGCCGAACTGCTCGAGAGTGGCCACCTGGTCGAAGCCGATGACCGAGACCTGCCCGGCTGATCACTAGGCAACTGCGCGGCCGCGAAGGCGACAAGACCTTCGCGGCGCGTAAGGCAGCTAGCTGATCTCCAGGCCGTGCGCGGCCGCGAAGGCGATGGCGGTGTCCAGGTCGACCTTCGCGCCGCGGAGGGTGGCTGCGACGAGGCCGTTGGCGTCTAGGCGGGCGCCTCTAAGGTCTGCCTTCTCCAGACGGGTCCCGGCGAGTCGGGCGCCGGTTAGGTCTACCTCGCGGAGGTCGGCTTCTCGCAAGTCCGCCTCGATGAGGTTCGCTTCGCGGAAGCGCAGGCCGCGCAAGGTGGTCTTGGTCAGCGCAGCCCGGGTGAGGCTGACCAGCGTGAAGTCGCTGTCGCGCACGGTGAACGGGCGGAACCGGACGTCGATGAAGGTGGAGCCGATGAACGAGCAGCCGCTGAACTCGCTGTCGGTGAGGGTGGTGCGGTCGAACACGCAGTTGCGGAACGCGGACGTGCGGTGGACCGACTCCCCCAGGTCGACGCGGGTGAACTTGCAGTCGACGAACACGCAGCCGGTTGTGGTGGTGCCACGCAGGTCGGCGCCGGTGAAGTCGCAGCCGGTGAAGGTGCGCTGTTCCCACTGTTGCTCGTGCAGGTCGGTCTCGCTGAAGTCTTCGCCTACCGTCTCCACGCCATCAATCGCCACCGGCCCAGCCTGTCACGGCACTACGACAACCGGGCGAGCGGCGTCGGAGATGAGGTTGCGGGTGACGCGGCCGTGGCGGGAGCGGCCTACGACGATGCAGTCGGCTCCTACCTGCTCAGCAGCGGCCTCTATGCCGCGCGCGGGATCCCCGGAGATGTGCACAACCTCCCACGGCACGCCTATCGGGTCCAGGTAGCGCGTGCCGTCGAGGTGCAGTTCATCGACGTAGGCCACGGCTGCTTCTCGGGCACCGGCTACGCCAACACCTGTCCAGTAGGCGGGGTTGGCCAACGGCTCGACATAGACCAGGACAAGCCGAGCGTTCTCACGTCTGGCCATCCCGGCAGACCAGGCGAACGCATTAAGCGACGCCTGGCTGCCGTCGACCCCGACGACGATGACCGCGAGACCGTCCTTCACATCTATAGATCGTAATGGGCCGGAGCTTCAGTACATCTCGAATCATGCTCGATGAATCGACTGGGCGAAGCTGAAGACCGCGTCCGGGTCATAGCGGCGAGCGACGCTGTCGAGCCTGCTGAGGTTGGGGCCGTAGTAGGCGATGCCCCAGTCGGGCATGGCCGTCTCGATGTAGTTGACGTAACCACCCCCGGCACCCAATCGGCCTAGCGCGTCGCGGACCTGCGCGACCGAGCGGGTCGCCGCTTCTTGTTTGTCCACTGTGGTCTTCTGGTAGATCTGGATCGTACCCAGGGCCTTGCGGTGCGGGAACGCGGTCGCCGAGGGGTCCACTCGCGACACAGCACCGCCGAGGGAATCCAGCAGCAGGTCCATGTCGGTGCGCCCATCGATCATGTCGACCAGGGCGCCCGGTTCGGCGATGGGGTCGGTGATGATGCGCGAAGACGCGGCGAACGTGCTCCTGGGCAAGGAGTCCGGCGTGCAGTTGGCCCGCTGCGCGCATCCGGCGAAGTAGCGCATCGCGTCGAGGTAAGACTTCTGCTGCACGAACCGGTTGCTGGGCTTGCCGGTGTTCACGATAAACCTGTCCAGCAGCGGATTAAGCGCGGTTTGGGGACCGATAAAGCATCCGCTCAGTCGCGCGGTCGGGGTAGGCCCGCCTGTGATGACAACTGTGGACCAGAGGTCGTCGGGGGCATTCACTGTCCACTCTTGCCACGCACCGACTACTGCGGCCGCAGCTCCCTCGGGGAAGCTGAGCTGGAAAACGGTGACCGCGGGGGCGGGCTCGGTGGAGAAGGTGAACGAAGTGACGATGCCGAAGTTGCCACCCCCACCGCCGCGCAGTGCCCAGAAGAGGTCGGTTTCGTTGTTCGGGGTCGCAGTGCGGACAACGCTATCGGCCGTGATGACCTGGGCCGAGACAAGACGGTCGCAGGTGAGCCCGTACTTGCGGGTGAGCACGCCCAGCCCGCCCCCGAGAGTGAGCCCAGCGATGCCAACGGTCGGGCAAGTGCCTGCGGGCAGACAGCGCCCAGCAGCGGCCAAAGCGGTGTAGACGTCGATGAGCCGCGCACCCGCGCCGATCACGGCCGTCCCATCCGGTCGGACGTCCACAGCGGACATTCCACGCAGGTCGACGATAAGCCCGCCTTCGGGAGCGGAGTAACCGGCGTAGCTGTGGCCTCCACTGCGGGCAGCGATTGGCAGGTAAGAGTCTCTGGCTAGCGCTACGCAGGCTTGCACGTGGTCACTAGTCGTGCAGAGCGCCACCGCTGCAGGTTTCCGCTGGTCATAGAGGGGGTTGTACGACTGCCTTGCCTTGTCGAAGCCCTCGTCGCCGGGTTGGCGCAGCGCGCCACCAAGCCGTTTGCGCAAACCGTCGAAGTCCGGTGGTACCGCTGCCGGGCGCGTAGGCACGGGCGCAGCGCTAGGCGCGGTGGTCGACGGCGGGGCTGCCTCCTGCTGTCCGCCTACCGAACACGACACGGCTGTCGCCGCGGCGCCCACTCCCGCCGCCCGCAGAAACGACCTCCTGCTGAACACTCCCCGACCTCCCCGACCCCGCTCCAAAGTGGCCCCGGTCACACAGCCTGATCACACCGACGATCACATCATGCGACTGCCCGCCACGCATAGCCCTACCAGGCGCTACGTGTTGCCAGTAGACACCGGACCGGCGCCGCGACCCCACCCCCGGCACCGCATTGTGATCCGGTCTGGTCCAGACCAGACCGAGTTGTCCACAGGTCCGGCGCACCCCCTGTACCCGGGCGCCGACCGGTGGCAGGGTGGCCGGTGTGACAAAGTCATTCGCATCCAGCGCCGACCTCGAGCGCAAAGTCGAGACCTTCACCGAGCTGGCCGACGGCGTCTACGCGCTGACCGCGGAGGGCGATCCCAACGTGGGCGCCATCGAGGGCGAGGACTTCCTGGTCTGCTTCGAGGCCAGGGCCACCCCGGTCGCCGCCCGCCGCTGGCTCGACCAGCTGCGCGAGCGCACCGGCAAACCCGTGCGCTACCTGGTGCTGAGCCACTACCACGCGGTCCGGGTGCTCGGCGCGAGCGCGTTCGACGCGCAGGAGATCATCACCCACGAGACCACCCGCGCGCTGATCGCCGAGCGCGGCACCGCGGACTGGGCCAGCGAGCTGGGCCGGATGCCCCGGCTGTTCGAGGAGCCCGACAGCGTGCCCGGCCTGACCTGGCCGACGCTGACCTTCACCGACCGGATGGTCATCCCGCTCGGCGGCGACCGGGGCGACCTGGTGCTGGCCTACTGCGGCCGCGGCCACACCGCGGGCGACATCGTCGCCTGGCTGCCCAAGCACAAGATCCTCTTCGCTGGCGACCTGGTGGAATCGCAGGCCGCGCTGTACACGGGCGACGCCTTCCACGACGACTGGGCGACCTCCACTTTGGACAACGTGGCGCGCTTCCCGGCCGAGCTGCTCGTCGGCGGCCGGGGCGCGGTCGCCAGGGGGCGCGCCGAGGTCGAGGCGGCCATCGCGCAGAGCCGCCACTTCCTCGACGAGCTGCGCCGCATCGTCGGCGAGGTGCACGGCAGGGGTGGCACGGTCGGCGAGGCGTTCCGGGCGACGCACACCGCGCTGGAGCCCGAGTACGGCCGGTGGCCGATCTTCGAGCACTGCCTGCCCTTCGACGTGCAGCGCTACTGGGACGAGCTCGACGGGCACGACTGGCCGCTCATCTGGACGGCCGAGCGCGACCGCGAGGTGTGGGCGAGCCTGCAGGACGGCGAGCGGTGACCGAACCGGTCCTGGTCGTGGGGGCGGGCCCGGTGGGGATGACCGGCGCGCTCGTCCTGGCCCGCCACGGCGTGCCGAGCGTGGTGGTCGACGCCCTGCCCGGCCGGATGCTGGAGGGCAGCCGGGCGATCTGCGTGCAGCGCGACGTGCTGGACGTGCTGGAGCGGGTCGGCGCCGGGCACGACGTGGTCGACCTGGGGGTCACCTGGTACTCGGGGCGGATCTTCTACCGCGGCCACGAGGTGTTCTCGATGACGCTGCCCGAACCGGCCCCCGGGCACTTCCCGCCGTTCGTGAACACCCCGCAGAACAGCATCGAGCACGTGCTGGAGCGCCGGGTGCTCGCCGAGCCGCTGATCCAGCTGCGCTACAGCACCAAGGCCGTCGCCATCAGCCAGGACCCCGACGGGGTGACCGTGCAGGTGGAGGGCCCCGACGGGCCGCGGACCTTGCGCGGCTCGCACTGCATCGCCGCCGACGGCAACCGCTCGACGCTGCGCAAGCTGCTGGGCGTGCCGTTCGAGGGCCACTCGTTCGGGGACAAGTTCCTGATCACCGACATCCGGGCGAAGTTCGACTTCCCGGTGCCCGAGCGGCGGTTCTACTTCGACCCCGAGTGGAACCCGGGGCGGCAGGCCCTGCTGCACCCGCAGCCGGACTCGGTGTGGCGCATCGACTGGCAGGTGCCCGACGAGTACGACTTAGCCGCCGAGCAGGCCAACGGCGACCTGGACAAGCGCATCCGGACGGTCATCGGCGACATCGACTACGAGCTGGTCTGGGCGTCGCTGTACCGCTTCCACCAGCGGCGGGTGCCCACGATGCAGGTCGACCGGGTGGTGCTGGCAGGCGACTCGGCGCACATCATGAGCCCGTTCGGCGCGCGCGGGATGAACTCCGGGCTGGCCGACGTGGAGAACGCGGCGTGGAAGATCGCTGCGATCCGGTCCGGCTGGGGCGGCCCGGGGCTGCTGGCCAGCTACGACCTCGAGCGCGGGCCCGCCACCGACGAGAACCTGCGGGTGACCAGCACGACCATGCGGTTCCTGTGCCCGGCCGACGACGAGGAGTGGGAGCGGCGGCGGGAGGTCCTGGAGCGCAGCGTCACCGACCCCTCGGCGAGCGCGGAGATCGACTCCGGCAAGTTGTCCGAGCCGTTCTGGTACCTGGAGTCGCCGCTGACCTCGCGGGCGTCGGCCGAGGAGATCGCGGCGTTCCCGACCGAGCCGGGGGTCCAGCGGCCGCCGCTGCCCGGCGTGCTGTGCCCGGACCTCGGTTTCCCCGACGGGAGCAGGTTGCGGGACCACCTGGGTGTGCGGTTCACGCTGCTCGTCGAAACCGCCACAGCCGACACGGCGGTCGAGAGCGCGGTTGACCCTGCCGAGCCCGGGTATCAACTGAAGGTCGTCGTCCTACCGCAGGGGCAGACGAGTGTGGCGGTGCCCGCGGGCGGGGGCGTCTTGGTGCGGCCGGACGGCTTCATCGCCGCCGTGCTGCCACCGGGGGCCTCGCTTGAGGACGCGTTGCGGCGAGCCACCGGGTGGGTGGCCTAAGTACCTTGGGCTCGGCGTCAGCCGCGGCGCCGAGCCCTAGGACTTGATCTCCACCAGCCGGAGCGCGGCCGGGGCGGACGCGGGGACGGCGGGTGCGCTCGGCGTGACCGGGGCGATCCGGCGGTAGTCGGTGCCCGGTGTCGGGCGAGGATCGGGTTGGCCCTTGTTCGGCCAGAACGAGAAGGCGCGTTCGGCCTGAGCCGTGATGGTCAGGGAGGGGTTCACGCCGAGGTTGGCGGTGATGGCCGAGCCGTCCACGACGGACAGACCCGGGTAGTTGTGCACCCGGTGATAGGGGTCCAGGACACCGTCGTCTGGCGTGGCGCCTATAGGGCAGCCGCCGATGAAGTGGGCCGTCAGTGGGATGTTGGCGAGTTCGCCCCATGTGCCGCCAGGCATGCCGCCGATGTGCTTGGCAGTGAGCTGGTTCGCGTCGTAGCCGGCCGGGATGAACGACGGGTTGGGCTCGCCGTGCCCCTGCTTGGACGTGTACTTGCGGCGACCGAACAAGCCCCGGCGGGTGTAAGTGGTGATGGAGTTGTCCAGGCTCTGCATCACCAAGAGGATCACGGTGCGCTCACTCCACCGGTAGCCCTGTAGTAGCCGGGCGGTCTTGATGGGGTGCCTGGTGGCGAAGCGCAGAGCCTGGCGGTAGCGCGGGACAGGCGAGGATCCGTCCGTGGCCAGGGTTTGCAACAGGCTCATGGCGTTGCTGCCCTTGCCGTACCGGACGGGTTCGATGTGGGTGTTCTCGTCGGGGTGGAACGACGAGGTGATCGCCACACCCCGGCTGTAGTCGTGCTCGGGGTCCACAGTGGTGCGTCCCGCACCGACGATCGACTCAGAGTTGGTCCGGGTGAGCTCACCCAAGCGCGGGGAGAGCTTAGGCAGCGAACCGGTGTCGCGCATGGCGTGCAACAGGTTCTGCGTGCCCCAAGTGCCCGCCGCTAGAACGACCTGCCCGGCAGTGATGGTGGTCCGGAACCTCTTAGACCGTGTACCGGTCTTACGCAGATCCAGCTCGTACCCGCCATCCCCGCGCGGGCGGACAGCGGTGACTGTCGTAAGTGGAATGACCTGGGCACCGTTCTTCTCCGCCAGGTAGAGGTAGTTCTTCACCAGCGTGTTCTTGGCCCCAACGCGGCACCCGGTCATGCACGAACCGCACTCAGTGCAGCCCACACGCGTAGGACCCTCGCCGCCGAAGAAGGGATCCTCGACGCTCTTACCCGGAGAGCCGAAGTACACCCCTACCGGCGTCGGGTGATAGCTGTCGGCGACGCCCATATCGGCCGCGACCTTCTGCATGACCTCATCCGACGGCGTCACTGTGGGGTTCGTGACGACCCCCAGCATCCGCGTCGCCTGGTCGTAGTGCGGCGCGAGCTCGGCTTCCCAGTCGGTGATGTGGGCCCACTGCCGGTCCTGGTAGAACGGCTTCAACGGCCGGTAGAGCGTGTTCGCGTAGACCAGCGACCCACCGCCGACGCCCGCGCCCGCGAGCACCAAGACGTCCTTGAGCAGGTGGATCCGCTGGATGCCGTAACAGCCCAGCGTCGGCGCCCAGAGGTACTTGCGGACGTCCCACGAGGTCTTGGCGAACTCGTCGTCAGCGAAGCGGCGGCCCGCTTCGACTACCGCGACCCGGTAGCCCTTCTCGGTCAGCCGGAGCGCGGCGACGCTACCGCCGAACCCGGAACCCACCACCACGACGTCGTAGTCCGGCTTGTTACCGGTGAGTTGCGCGCCCATGGCGCCAGGCTAGGCGCAGCCCGCGGCCACCGGCTAGAGCCTGACCGGATTTTTCTGTAACCGGCGGTAACAGACGCCGGTCAGCCCAGGTCGGCCCGCAGCAGCCCGAACAGCACCATGTCCCTGCGCTGCCCGCCCCGCAGCTGCGCCCCGCGCGCGACGCCTTCCTCGCGCAGGCCTGCCCCGGCGATCGCCCGCCGCGCGGCCACGTTGGTCACGTCGGTGGACGCCTCGACCCGGTCCAGGTCGGTCGTGGCGAACAGGTGCTCCACCAGCAACCGCAGCGCGCCGACCCCGGCACCGCGCCCCCGCGCCGCGGGCAGCAGCCCGATGCCCATGTTCCACGCCGCGCAGCCGCGGGTGGGCCCGTAGGACACCTGGTGCCAACTCACGTCGCCGAGCAGCTCGCCGGAGGCCGAGTCGACCACCACCGCCCGCCCGATGTTGAGCGGCGGGAGCGACGGCCGGGGGTCGGGGTCCACGTCGAACGCGCCGTCGGAGGCGGCCCGCAGCCGCTCCACGTCGCCCTCGGCGGGTTCGGCCAACGCGAACCCGTCACCGCCGTGCAGCACCCGCCTCATGCGCGGACCGTCAAGCCGACCTTCTGGAACTCCTTCAGGTCCGAGTAGCCGGTCTTGGCCATCGACCTGCGCAGCGCGCCGAACAGGTTCACCAGGCCGTCGGCGTCGGTGGACGGGCCGAACAGCAGCGTCTTGAGGTCCACCTCGACGTCCTCGGCGACCGGCAGCACCCGGCTGCGCGGCAGCGACGGGTGCGCCGCCGCCGAGGTCCAGTACAGGCCCTGCCCGGGCGCCTCGGCGGCCAGTGCGAGCGGCGCGCCCAGCATCACCGCGTCCGCGCCGCAAGCGATGGACTTGGCGATGTCACCACTTGCGTGCACGTCACCGTCGGCGATGACGTGCACGTACCGACCACCGGTCTCGTCCAGGTAATCCCGCCGGGCGGCGGCAGCGTCAACGATCGCCGTTGCCATCGGCGTCCCGATCCCCAGGGCGCTGTCAGTCGTGGTGATCCCCGCGCAGTGCCCGTAGCCGACGATCACGCCCGCCGCGCCCGTGCGCATCAGGTGCATCGCGGTGCGGTAGTCGTGCACGCCGCCCGCGATGACGGGCACGTCCAAGTCGGCGATGAACCGCTTCAGATTCAGCGGCTCGTCCCCACCGGAATCGCGGGCCACGTGCTCGGCGGACACGATCGTGCCCTGCACCACCAGGATCTCCACGCCCGCGGCCAGCAGGTGCGGGGTCAGCTCGGCCGCGCGCTGCGGGCTCACCCGCGCCGCGACCGTCACCCCGGACTCGCGGACCGGCCGGATCGCCTCGGCGATCAGCTCGACCTGGATCGGCGCCGCGTGCAGCCGCTGCAGCTCGGCCACCAGCAGCCCGGGGTCATCGCCCTTCTCGGCCGCGCCGACCAGGGCGAACAGCGCCTCCTCGACGTTGGCGTGCCGGGCCCACAGGCCCTCGGCGTTGATCACCCCGAGGCCGCCGAGCTCCCCGACGGCCACCGCGGTGCCCGGCGAGACGATCGCGTCGGTCGGGTGGGTGATCAGCGGGATGTCGAACCGGTAGGCGTCGATCTGCCAGGTGGTGGCCACGTCCTTGGACGAGCGGGTGCGCCGCGACGGCACGATCTCCACCTCGTCGAGCCCGAAGGCGCGCCGGGCGGTCCGGCCCATGCCGATGTCGACAAGATCCCGCACGGGGGTGTTCCTTTCCGAGCGCTGAGCAGGTCAGCGGGTGGTGTAGTTCGGCGCTTCGACGGTCATCGTGATGTCGTGCGGGTGGCTCTCCTTGAGCCCGGCCGCGGTGATCCGGACGAGCTGGGCCAGCTTGAGCTCGCCGATCGTGCGCGCCCCGGTGTAGCCCATGCCCGCGCGCAGACCGCCGATGAGCTGGTGGACCACGTTGGACAGCGGGCCGCGGAACGGGATGCGGCCCTCGATGCCCTCGGGCACCAGCTTGTCCTCGGAGAGCACGTCGTCCTGGGCGTAGCGGTCCTTGGAGTAGGACTTGGCCTCGCCGCGGGTGCGCATCGCGCCGAGCGAGCCCATGCCCCGGTAGCTCTTGAACTGCTTGCCGTTGACCAGGATCAGCTCGCCGGGCGCCTCGGCGGTGCCCGCGAGCAGGCTGCCGATCATGACCGCGTCCGCACCGGCGGCGATGGCCTTGGCGATGTCGCCGGAGTACTGGATGCCACCGTCGCCGATCACCGGTACGCCTGCCGGGCCCGCGGCGAGGGATGCCTCGTAGATCGCGGTGATCTGCGGCACGCCGACGCCCGCGACGACCCGGGTCGTGCAGATGGAGCCAGGACCGACGCCGACCTTCACGCCGTCCGCGCCCGCGTCGACCATGGCTTGCGCGCCCGCGCGGGTGGCCACGTTGCCGCCGACCACGTCGACCGCGTCGCCGAGTTCCTTCTTGAGCCGGGTGACGACGTCGAGCACCGCGCGCGCGTGCCCGTGTGCGGTGTCGACCATCAGCACGTCGACCCCCGCGTCGAACAGGGTCATCGCGCGCTTGTAGCCGTCCTCGCCGACGCCGACCGCGGCACCGCAGATGAGCCTGCCGTCCGGGTCCTTGGTGGCGTTGGGGTACTGCTCGGTCTTCACGAAGTCCTTGACGGTGATCAGGCCGCGCAGCTTGCCGTCGCCGTCGATGATCGGCAGCTTCTCCACCTTGTGGCGGCGCAGCAGGCCGAGCGCGGCCTCAGCCGACACGCCCACCTGGGCGGTGACCAGCGGGCCCTTGGTCATGACCTCGCTGACCAGCCGGGTGTGGTCGACCTCGAAGCGCATGTCCCGGTTGGTGATGATCCCCACCAGGGTGCCCTCGGCGTCGGTGACCGGCAGGCCCGAGATGCGGTAGCGCGCGCACATGGCGTCGACCTCGGCGAGGGTGTCGCCCGGCGCGCAGGTGACCGGGTCGGTGACCATGCCCGCCTCGGAGCGCTTGACCGTCTCCGCCTGCCTGGCCTGCTCCTCGATGGACAGGTTGCGCTGCAGGATGCCGATGCCGCCCTGGCGGGCCATGGCGATGGCCATCCTGGCCTCGGTGACGGTGTCCATCGCGGCCGAGGCGAGCGGGATGCGCAGCGTGACGTTGCGCGAGATCCGGGTCGTGGTCTCCACAGTGCTCGGGATCACATCGGACTGGGCTGGCTGCAGCAGCACGTCGTCGAAGGTGAGCCCTAGGGTGGCGAACTTGGCGGGTACCCCGTCAGCGTTGAGCTCGCTGGTCATGGTGGGTGACTGACCTTCCTGCCGGGCCTGCGGTCCCGGTGGCCGAGCCGGGGGTTCGGGGGTGGCCTGCTGCCGCGCCGTGAACCCGCTGGAGTGCGCGGCGGCCCGGTTCCCCCATGGTATCCGGGCACCTGGCTGGCCCCGCCCGGTACCGTGCGTGGTCGTGCCGCATGACGCGATTCCACCCAGCCCGTCCCCCGGTGGACCGTGGGACGACAGGTCCACCGGGGACCACAGCGGCGCGCTGCCGCCGGACCCGTTCGCCGGTGACCCGGACGACCCGGCCAAGGCGCTGCTCGATGACGCCGCCGACGACGAGGCGGGGCCGCCGATGAGTGAGCAGGAGCGCGAGGAACTGCTCGCCGACCTGTCGGACCTCGCCGTCTACCAGGCGCTGCTGGAGCCGCGCGGCGTGCGCGGCATCGTGGTGGACTGCGGCGAGTGCCAAGAGCCGCACTACCACGACTGGGCCCTGCTGGCAGCGAGCCTGGAGCAGCTGCTCAACGACGGCAAGATGCGCCCGCACGAGCCCGCGTTCGACCCGGACCCGAGCAGCTACGTCAGCTGGGAGTACTGCCGCGGCTACGCCGACGGGGTCACCGCGAGCGAGAACGCGCTCTAGACCGGTCGAAAAAGCCCCGTAGGAACGTCCTACGGGGCTTTTTCGCGGCTTCGCGGGTACTTAGTCCGGGTCAGGTGGTCGTGTCGCCGGAGGCGGGGCCTGACAGCGGCGCGCCGGGTTCCGGGTCGATGAGCCTGGGCACCTCGGACTGCGGCGTGGTGGTCTCCGACGGGGTGGTCGTCGTCGACGGCGGCGTTGACGGCTCGCTGGTCGGCACCGGCGGGGAGCTCTGCGACGTCGTCACCGGCGGGGGGTTGAGCGAGGTCGTGGTGCTCGGCGACGTCGTGGTCGCGGGCGGGATGGTGGTCGGCGTCGGCAGCGGCGGCGGCTGCGCGCCGTTGGCGGGCGAACCGGGCAGCTGCGAGAGCAGGTCGGCGTGGGTCGCGGCGAGCTCGGCCGCGCCGTCCTCGCTGGCGACCGCGGGCAGGCCCTTCTTGGCGTCTTCGAGCTTCGACTTCGCCTCGGCGAGCTTGCCGTCGGCGAGCGCGGTCTGGGCGATGTCGAGGTCCTCGCGCACCGACGCGGCCGCCTCGACGGACCGGGCGTGGTCGGCGTAGAGGACCTTGGTCAGGCTCCACAGGGTGTCGCCCGGCTGGGCGTCGCGGGCGGCGAGACCGGCGCCGGTGAAGGCGATGGCCAGCACCGCGGCAGCGGCGGCGAACGGCACCAGGAGCCTGGGTCTACGACGGCCGCGGGCTTTCGCCGCCACCACGGTGGCCACCGCGAGCTTGGCGTCGACCAGCTCGCCGATCGGCGCGGAGTCGACCTCGTCGCGCCAGGAGCTCAGCAGCGCGGCGAGCTCGTCGTCGCGGAAGTCCGGCGGCAGGTCGGAGTCGTAAGCGGTGTCGTAGCCGGACCCGGCGAGCGGGTCGTCGACCACGCGCTCACCCCGGACCGCGGCGCCGAGCGCGTCGAGGAACGCGTCGTCGGCGTGCACCCGGGAGATGTCCACGGCGTCGTCGGACTCGGCGAGATCGGCGTACTCGTCGTCGAGCCGCAGGCCCGCGCCGAACGGCACCGGGGTCACGTTCAGCTGTTCGGGACGCGCGGACGCGGCGTCATCCGCACCGCGTTCGTCACGATCGCTCTGGTCGGGCACTCAGGCCACCTCCTCCGCCGACAAAGTCTTGCGCAACCTGGCAAGTGCCCGGTGTTGGGCCACTCGAACCGCGCCGGGTGTGGATCCAACCGCCTCGGCTGTCTCCTCAGCCGAGAGGCCCACCACGACCCGGAGCACGACGATCTCACGTTGCTTGTCCGGTAGGACAGACAGCAGCTCGCTCATCCGGCGCGACAGCTCCCCCTGCATCGCCCGTTGCTCCGGACCGGCTTGCGTCTCCGGTTCGTCGGGTACGTCGGCGACGGGGTCTGATCGGTTACGCGCGGAGGCCCGGTGCGCGTCGGCGACCTTGTGCGCGGCGATGCCGTAGACGAAGGCCAGGAACGGGCGGCCTTGGTCGCGGTAGCCGGGCAGGGCCGTCAACACCGCGAGACACACCTCCTGCGCCACGTCGTCCGCCGAGGCGAACGAGCGTTCCTGCCTGCCGACACGGGCGCGGCAGTACCGCACCACCAGGGGTCGAACGGACGCCAGCACCCGCTCCACCGCGCGAGGGTCACCCTCGACGGCAGCGCTAACCGACGCGTCCAGTCCGTCCCCCAATGTGGTCATCGCAGAATGCAGCCCTGGTGTTACGAGTGCGGTCATCTGAAGGACACCGAACCGAGGCCGTTGCCCGACTCGGGGTCCACCGTACCGCCCTGGCGAGCCGCCCAGCTGTCGGTGGGCGGGCCGGGGGACGGAGTGGCGCACGCCACAGTAGCCCCGGGGGTGGGGGTCGCGCGGATGAGCGCCCCGGGGGACCTCGGAACCGGGGGTACCGGCGCGGGGTGGATCGACACAGGGTGGATCGGCCCGGGGTGGATCGGCCCGGGGTGGATCAGCGCGGGGTGGATCGGCACAGGAGAGATCAGCGCAGGGTGGATCAGCGAGGAGCGGGTCGGCGCGGTGGGGACTGCGGGCACTGCGGGCACCTCCACGGCCGCGAGGGGTCACCGAACGGGTGAGCGAACACACACGACCAGCCGTGCGTGCCCGGTGCGCTTCGGGCATGCACGGCTGGTCGCCGACGCTGGTGCGGTTAGGAGACCAGGCCGCGCCGGAACCCATGGGCCACCGCTTGCGCGCGGTCACGGACGCCGAGCTTGCGGAACAGCCGCCGCGCGTGCGTCTTCACGGTGTCTTCGGACAGGTACAGCTCGCGGCCGATCTGCCCGTTGCTCTTGCCCTGGCTCATGCCGCGCAGCACTTGCAGCTCGCGGTCGGTGAGCTGGACCCCTGGGTCCGATGGTTGCCTCGGTGCTGGCACCGAGGTGCTGGCCAGCGTGTGTGCGAGCGCGGCGACCAGCTCGGGACGCGAGGCGTCCCAGCGCAGGTAACCGCGTGCGCCGCCCGCGATGGCGGCGGCGATGCTGCCCGCGTCGTCCGGCGCGCCGAACACGATGACGTTGGCCTGCGGGTTGGCTGACACAAGCCGCCGCGTCGCCTCCACCCCGGTTGGCACCGCGCGCTGGGTGCCGACGAGGACGACATCCACCGGCTGCCGGGAGAAGCGGGCGAGCAACTCGTCACCGTGCGCTACGCAGTCGATGCGACTGACCCCTGGCACAGCGGACATGACACGGGTCAAGCCCTCCCGCACGCTGCGGCGGTCGTCGCAGATCAAGACCGTCGTCACGGGGACTCCCTTCCTGCAGCCGAGTGACGTTCCATAACCCCTATCGGACGCCGGGGCCCGAACCTTGACACGATTCGGTGGTAAATCTGTCAACCAATCCACCGGAAGACCGGACTGCCGATGTCACCTGTTCGGACCAAGCTCAAAACCCGAGGTCGGAACCCATGGCGACGCGACGGCCGCGGCCCGGCCAGCGGGATCGGCGTGTCGTAACACACAGTCAAGGGCGATGACCGCTTCCCGCCGGTGTTGCGCGGCCCGTTCCGGCTCCAGTCCAGCTAACACGATGCGGCAGGGCCAACGCAGCGGCTCGAGCCCGTGGGTGATCGCCGCACGCAGGCAGTCCTTGATCGCCGGGAGCGCCCCCCGGTGATCACCCGCCGCGGCCAGGGTCGCGCCGAGGACGAGGTTCGACTTGGCCCGCAAGCGCAGCGACGGCGACCGGGCCGCGGCCGCCGAGGCGGCCTGCGCGGGGGCCAGCGCGGCCGCTGGGCGCCCCGAGACCAACTCGACCTCCGCGGCCACCCAACCGCGTTTGATCTCGGCCCGCCAGCCCCCGTCCGCCGAGGCGGACTCGATTCCGAGCAGGGTGCGCGCCTCGTCGGGCCTGCCGAGCCCGATCGCGTCGGCGGCGAGGCCGAGCAGGACGTCGGACCGGGCGGCCGCGGCGCCGGTGCCCGGCGGCCGGTGATCGTCCCCGGCCCAGGCGGGTGATCGTTTCCCGGTGGTCAACCCCGCCTCGGTGAGGCGGCGCAAACCGAGCGCGTCGAGGTCCCTGGCGATGGCGTGGCCGCCGAGCTGCCTGCGGTGCGCGGCGAGGGTCGCCGCGGCGAGGGCGGCGAGCACCGGGTCGGCCGCGGAGATCACCGGCCACAGCCGGGCCGCGGCCGCCGCGTAGCGGCCTTGGCCACCGAGAGTGACAGCCGCCAACCAGGAGCGCTCCCAGCCAGGACCCACTCTGAGTGGGTGTGCGCCGGGTTCGGGGCCGAACGCGGCTGCCCAGAGCAGGTCACGATCGTGGTCACTCACCCGGTCGACCCCGTCTCCGACCCGTGGTCGGCGAGCAGGAGCGCCTCGATCCGGGCCACCGCGCCGGGCAGGTCGACGAGCCGCTCGGCGCGGGGCGGCAGGTCTACCTCCGCCCAGCCGGGGCCGCCCGCGAACACATGTGCCCGTTGACCGGTCCGCGGGACCTTGGCCAGCGCGGCCTGCTGCACCGGCAGTTGAGCCCACACGACGACCGCGGCAGGCGCTGTGCGGCGGACGGCCGCGGTAAGAGCGGCCTCTGGCACGGCAGCGCCGAGCATGATGGTGCCGATCTCACGGCGGGCGAGTGCGGCTCGCAGCACATAGAGCGGGAGCGAGTGCGTCTCCTGCGGCGCGCAGCACAGCATCACCGGCCGGGGGTTGCGCGGAACCGGGACCAGTGGCGTCTGCCGGATCATCGCGGCCAACACGCACTCGTTGACCAGGTGCTCGACCTCCACGCAGTCCCCTGAGGCGGTCCAGCGCCCGGCTACCGCGTTGAGGACCGGCCGCACCACCTCGTCCCACGCCGTGACCACGCCGCTGGCGTCGATCGCCTCCGTGATGATCCGCTGCACCGACCGATCATCCATAGCCATCGCCGCCCGACCCAACCCGCGCGCGGCGGAGGCCTCCCCGCGTAGCGACAGGCGACGCCCACCGTGCGGGGTTGTCCTACCGAAGCTGGTGGCCTCCCCAGGGGTCGCCCGCAGGGCGTACTCGGCCGCTTGAGCGGGCGCGGCGCCTTCGAGCAGGGCGCGGCGCATGAGTTCGAGCCGGGCGACGTCGGCCGGGCCGTAGCGCCGGTGCGCCCCGGTCGCGTGCCCGGTCGGCCCGAGGCCGTAGCGCCGGTCCCAGGTGCGCAGGGTCGACGGCGCGATGCCGAGCCTGCTGGCCACCGCGGCGACCGGGAGCGTCGGCTCGGCCGCTTTCGTTACACGTCCTTCGCCGCGCGGACGGCGGCGGAGCGGAAGTTGACCACGCTCGGTGGAAGCCTCCGCGTGGTCGGACGGGATGTCAGCCACCACTGGACCATCGTCGGGTGACACGAGAGGTCCGGCAACCGGATGCGTTGACCACGCTGCGTCGAGCGGGTGAATCCGATCGGCTGAATCGCGTATCCGATGAGTCGATCACCCTTGAACAAGGGTTGGCGCGCTTCTAGCGTGTAAGCCGCTGCACCGAATGGAGTATTGACTCCGCAAGTCCACTCGTCAGGAGGCGGCCACCATGGCGGACACTCGCAGGCTCCCCGGTCCGAACGCCGACGTGTGGGACTGGCAGCTCGACGGTTCCTGCCGGGGGATGGACAGCGCGTTCTTCTTCCACCCCGACGGCGAGCGCGGTCCGGCGCGGGCGCGGCGGGAGGCCAAGGCGAAGGCGATCTGCCAGGCGTGCCCCGTGCTGTCGCTGTGCCGCAGCCACGCGCTCGCGGTGCACGAGCCGTACGGGATCTGGGGCGGGCTCTCGGAGTCCGAGCGCGAGGCGATCATCAAGACCGAGAAGCGCACGCTGGCCGTGGCCAAGTAGCGCGGCGCACGGACGAACCAGGGCCCGGTCGGGATCGACCGGGCCCTGGCTGTTCGGTACCGCTGGTGGTTCGACGCCGCTGGCGCGGCGGGCGTTCACCCGATCAGGTCAGTGCCCGTGACCGTGGCCGTGCCCGTGACCGCCACCGGCGGGCTCGTCGTCCTTCTTCTCCACGACCGCGCTCTCGGTGGTGAGCACCATGCGGGCGATGGAGGCGGCGTTGGCCACCGCGGAGCGGGTGACCTTGACCGGGTCGACGACGCCGTCGGCGAGCAGGTCGCCGTAGACCAGCTTGGCGGCGTTGAAGCCCTGGCCCCACGGCAGCTCGCGGACCTTGTTCACCACGACCGCGCCCTCCTGGCCGCCGTTGGCGGCGATCCAGTAGAGCGGCGCGCTGAGCGCCTCGCGCACGATCGCGACACCGGTCGCCTCGTCGCCGGTGAGGCCGAGGTTGCCCTCGAGCTCCTTGGCGACCTGGACCAGCGCGGAACCGCCGCCGGGGACGATGCCCTCCTCGACCGCGGCCTTGGTCGCGGCGACCGCGTCCTCGATGCGGTGCTTGCGCTCGGAGAGCTCGGTCTCGGTCGCGGCGCCGACCTTGATGACCGCGACGCCACCGGAGAGCTTGGCCAGCCGCTCCTGCAGCTTCTCGCGGTCCCAGTCGGAGTCCGACGCCTCGATCTCCTTGCGCAGCTGCTCGGCGCGCGCGGTGATGCCGGACTTCTCGCCACCGCCGTCGATCAGCGTGGTGTCGTCCTTGGTGATCACGACGCGGCGGGCGGTGCCCAGCTGCTCCAGGGTCGCCTCGGACAGCTTGACGCCGATCTCGGCGGAGATGACCTCGCCGCCGGTGACGACCGCGAGGTCGTCGAGGAAGGCCTTGCGGCGGTCGCCGAAGAACGGCGCCTTGACCGCGACGGCCTTGATCGTCTTGCGCAGGGCGTTGACCACCAGGGTGGACAGCGCCTCGCCGTCGACGTCCTCGGCCACGATCAGGATGGAGCGGCCGCTCTGCGCGACCTTCTCCAGCAGCGGCAGCAGGTCGGCGAGCGCGGAGATCTTCTCCCGGTGCAGCAGGACGTAGGTGTCCTCCAGCACGGCCTCCTGCGCCTCCAGGTCGGTGGCGAAGTGGGCCGAGACGTAGCCCTTGTCGAACTGCACGCCCTCGGTGATGACGAGCTCGGTGGCCAGCGTGGAGGACTCCTCCACGGTGATCACACCGTCCTCGCCGACCTTCTCGATGGCCTCGCCGAGCAGCGCGCCGATCGAGGCGTCGCGGGAGGCGACGGTGCCGACCTGGGCGATGTTGTCGCGGCCCTTGACCGGGGTGGCCTTGGCCTTGAGCGACTCGACCACGGCGTCGGAGGCGGCCTGGATGCCCTTGCCGATCGCGGTCGGGTTGGCGCCCGCGGCCACGTTGCGCAGGCCGACGCGCACCAGCGCCTGGGCCAGCACGGTCGCGGTGGTGGTGCCGTCGCCTGCGACGTCGTTGGTCTTGGTGGCGACGTTCTTGGCCAGCTGCGCGCCGAGGTTCTCGAAGGGGTCCTCGAGGTCGATCTCACGGGCGATGGTCACGCCGTCGTTGGTGACGGTCGGTCCACCGAACTTCTTGGCGAGCACGACGTGCCGCCCGCGCGGGCCAAGGGTGACCTTGACCGCGTCCGCGAGCTTGTTCACGCCGCGCTCGAGAGCCCGACGAGCGTCCTCGTCGAAGCTGATCTGCTTGGGCATTGACTACCTCTCGTTGGTGGCAGCTCTAGAGACGCCGAGCGCCCCGGGTGCCCCGAACGGGGCCGCCGGGGCGCTTGGTCAGCCGGGTTGTCAGTTGATGACAGCCAGCACGTCGCGGGCGGAGAGGATCAAGTACTCCTCGCCATTGTACTTGACCTCGGTGCCGCCGTACTTGGAGTAGATGACGACGTCGCCGACGGCCACGTC
The DNA here is from genome assembly GCF_024171925.1 of Actinokineospora diospyrosa. GTDB lineage: Bacteria > Actinomycetota > Actinomycetes > Mycobacteriales > Pseudonocardiaceae > Actinokineospora > Actinokineospora diospyrosa. The sequence goes on from NZ_JAMTCO010000012.1 coordinate 256,413, forward strand.
CACCGGGACGCGGTTGCCCTTGTCGTCGATCCGGCCCGGGCCAACGGCCAGGACCTTGCCCTCCTGGGGCTTCTCCTTGGCGGTGTCCGGGATGACCAGGCCGGAGGCGGTCGTCGCCTCGGCCTCGCTCGCCTGGACGACGATCTTGTCCTCGAGCGGCTTGATGTTCACGCTCACCGCTGTGACCTCCACGGGTCGTCGAAAGCGTTGGCAGGTACAAGAGCGCGACTCCCTGGGAGCCACGCCCACGGCTCCTGCCACCCCGCCGTCGCGGGGGTCGGGGCGGTACTTGGCGCCGTGCAACTAGCACTCTACCCACGCGACTGCTAAGCCTGCAACGACCCCCACGTGTGACATGGGAGCGTGGCCTGACCAGGCCCGATCGTGATATGGCTCAGGGGTGATCAGAGCGGCCACCGCGGCGGACTTCGAACGGCTCCAGGAGATCGAGGTCCTGGCTGGCGCCGCCTTCCGCGACATCGGCATGCCCGAGATCGCCGACGACGACCCACCGACGATCGAGGAGTTGGCGGAATCCGTCGCAGGCGGGCTCGCTTGGGTCGCGGAGTACCAGGGGCGGGTTGTCGGCTACCTGCAGGCAGAGGTTGTCGGTGGCTGCGCCCATGTAGCCCAGGTGAGCATCGACCCGATTGTCAGGGGGCGTGGCCTGGGCCGCGCTTTGGTCGACCACCTCGAAGGCTGGGCCATAGACCACAACCTAGAAGCGTTGACCCTAACGACGTTCCGGGACGTACCTTGGAACGCGCCCTACTACGAGCGAATCGGCTTCCGACAGGTAGAGCCAACCCCCGCCCTCCAGGCCGTTGTCGACCGAGAAGCCGAACTGGGCCTGAATCCCGCCACAAGAGTCTGCATGCGACGGGAGGTAGTGGTCCCTCCTCGTTGAAGCTGGCCTGTCAGGCGGCTAGGGCGGCTAGGGCTGCTTCTCGGCCGAGTCTTACGGCGCGGCGGAGTAGGAGGGTGTCGCGGGTGAGGCGGGGGACTTCGGGGGCTGTGGAGGGTGGGCGGATCTGCAGAATCGACGGGTGGGTGGCTAGGTCGTTGTCGTCGGCGAGTTGGCGGGTGTGGCGGGATTGCCAGCTTGTGAGGGCACCTGGGGCGACCCGGCGGAGGTAGCGGGAGACGACGGCGGTTTCGACTCGGGATGGCGGTAGTGCGGCCCAGCCGTCGGGGCGGGTGCGGAGTACTAGTACGTCGGTAGCGCCATCTGCGATCGCTGTGCGGAACGGGATTGCCTCTGCCAAGCCGGCATCGATCCACTGCCTGCCCGCCAAAGTCACCGGGCGACCTGACAACACCGGTAGACCTGTCGACGCGCGGAGAGCTAACTGCAGTGAGCGCTGATCCTTCAAGAACGGGTGTAGATCCACCGCTTCACCGGTAGCGGCATCAGTGGCAAGTGGGTGAAAAGTGGTGGGGTTGGACAAGATTGCCGCGAAGTTCATGGGGACGGCCTCGTAGACAACCTGCACGAGGTGCTCAGTGTCGACGACGCGACGCAAGCGCCAAGGGTTGGTCACCCGTCGCATGATGGCCGGGTCGGACCAGCCGAAGGTGCCTGTTTGCGCTTGGCCGCCGAGCATCCAGGCGCCGTTGAGCGCACCGGCCGAGGCACCGTAAACGGCGTCGAAGCAGCCGGTCAGGCCTAAGTCGTCGAGACCCGCGATCATGCCGCCGGAGTAAGCGCCTCGGCTGCCACCACCTTCCACGGCGAGGGCGAGCTTGCGGCCGTCGGTACGGCTACCGGAGGACAGGCGGGAGCGCAGCAGCGAGAGAACGGGGTGCACCCGGTCGACGTTAGTCCCTTCGGCAGCAAGTCAACCGGGGTATGCCAGGCGATCACCCAGGTCTCATCCGGAAGTGGGTCGCGGGAAACCGCCACGGGGCAGGGTGGCGGCCAGCTATCACCCGATCAGGGAGGCCCCACCACATGAACACTCCCAACCGCCGGTCCGTGCTGCTCGGTGGCGCTGCCGCCGCGAGCCTCGTCGCGGTCGGCGTCGGCACCCCCGCGCTCGCCACCCCCAACCGCACCCTCGCCGACCCCTTCACCCTCGGCGTCGCCTCCGGTGACCCGTCCGCCGACGGCGTCGTGCTGTGGACGCGGCTGGCCCAGGACCCGCTCGCCCTCGACGGTCTCGGCGGCATGCCGAACCGCGCACTCCCGGTGTTCTGGCAGGTCGCGACGGACGAGCGGTTCCGGCACGTGGTGCGGACCGGCGTCGAGTGGGCCCGACCGGAGTCCGCGCACAGCGTGCACGTCGAACTGGCGGGCCTGCGCCCCGGCGCCGAGTACTTCTACCGCTTCCGGGTCCAGGAGCACGTGTCCGAGACCGGTCGCACCCGCACCGCGCCCGCGCCGCACTCGCTGACCGGCGCGCTGACCATGTCCTTCGCCTCCTGCTCGCACTTCGGCGAGGGCTTCTTCACCGCCTACCGCCGCCTCGCCGAGGACCACCCCGACCTGGTGCTGCACCTGGGCGACTACCAGTACGAGTACGCGGGCAAGGCCGCCGACGTGCGCGCTGTGGTCGGGCCCGAGACCCGCACCATCGCCGACTACCGGCTGCGCCACGCCCAGTACAAGACCGACCCGGACCTCCAACTCGCGCACCAGATCGCGCCCTGGCTGGTCGTCTTCGATGATCATGAGGTCGAGAACAACTGGGCCGACGACGTGCCCGAGGCGCCGGACCCCGAGTTCCCCGCCCGCCGCGCCGCCGCGTTCCAGGCGTACTACGAAAACATGCCGCTGCGCCGCGCCGCCCGTCCACGCGGCCAGGACATGCGGCTGTTCCGCCGGGTCCGGTGGGGCGCGTTGGCGAACTTCCACATGCTCGACACCCGCCAGTACCGCAGCGACCAGGCTTGCGGCGACGGCACCAAGGTCGACTGCGCCGACCGCCTGGACGCGGCCCGCACGATCACCGGGGCCGAGCAGGAGCGGTGGCTGCTCGACGGCCTGCGCGGGTCGCGGGCGCGCTGGGACGTGCTGGGCCAGCAGGTGTTCTTCGCCCAGCGGGACCTGACCGCGGGCGAGAAGCAGGGCTTCAGCATGGACGCCTGGGACGGCTACAAGGCCAGCCGGGACAAGGTCGCCGCGGGTCTGGCCACCGCCCGCAACGGTGTCGTGCTGACCGGCGACGTGCACCGCCACTGGGCCGGGGACGTCAAGCAGAACTTCGACAACCCCGACTCCCGCAGCGTCGCCGTCGAACTCGTCACCACCTCGATCACCTCAACCGGCGACGGCGCCGACGACACCAACGCGACCGTCCTCGCCGAGAACCCCCACCTGAAGTTCTACAAGAACCGCCGCGGCTACGTCCGCACCCGCATCACCGCCAAGGAACTCCGAGCCGACTTCCGCGTCCTATCCCACGTCCGCACCGCAGGCGCCGAAGCCACCACAGCCGCCAGCTTCGTGGTCGAAGACCGCGGCCACACACTGCACCAGGCATAAGGGCGAGAGTGGGGCTCCAAGAGCGACTCTGAGAGCCCCACTCCGCAGTCCTTCAGTGCGCCTATACCTTCTTCGCGATGTCGATCAGGGCCTTCACACCGTCATGAATGCCGTAGACAGCGACATAGGCGGCGCCGCGTTGTACATCGAAGTCGAGTTGAGTTTCGTCGATGTAGCCCTTGCCACGACTGTCCTTGTACTCGACCTTCACCGCGAAACTCATAGGCAGCTGGCTCTTAGTGCGATCGACCGCACTGTCGAAGAACATGCGAAACTCTCGCCCCGGAGCGAACATGGGCGTCTTTTCCGCCAGAATGCGAGCATCCTTGAGCTTGAACTCGCCAATCTCGTCAGTCCGCTCGGGGGCGGGGTCGAAGGTGATGCGCAAGTCATAGGCAGGTGACTTGCCGATATTGGTCACTACAAGATCCAGCAGCTTCCGAGAAGTGAGACCAGGAACGATGTCGACGACGATGTAAGGTCGCGCTTGTTCCTCTCGTAGCTTGCGCGCGGCCGCCAGTTGCCGCCAACCAACGGCGATCGCCACGGCGAGCGCGCCGCCGGTGATCAATGTTGAGCCCGCCTGCCATGTGAGAGCAGTGAATCCGAAGAGCTCTGGATACATCGGGTTCTGCACTACGCACCTCATGAAGTTCAGTTGGGGCGCGCCAGGCCCATCTCTGTTGCCGAGTGTCAGACCGAGATGGTGGAGACCGGGAGGGCGGGGTCGGTGGTGAGGTCTAGGGATGAGGGTTTGACCCCGGCGGCGACTAGGTGGGCGCCTAGGGCGGCGATCATGGCGCCGTTGTCGGTGCAGAGGCGGGGGCGGGGGACGCGCAGGGTGATGCCTGCGGCGGCGCAGCGTTCGGCGGCTAGTTGCTTGAGGCGGGAGTTAGCGGCCACGCCGCCGGAGATGACCAGGGTGCTCATGCCTAGGTCGGTTGCTGCGCGGACTGCTTTAGCGGTCAGCACGTCTGCCACGGCCTCTTGGAAGGACGCTGCGACGTCGTCTACAGGGACTTCTTCGCCGTCGCGTTCGCGGGCTTCTACCCAGCGGGCGACGGATGTCTTAAGGCCAGAGAAGGAGAAGTCGTACTTGGCATCCCGGGGGCCGGTAAGGCCGCGCGGGAACGGGATAGCCGCGGGGTTGCCGCGCTGGGCGGCCTTGTCGATAGGCGGGCCACCCGGGTAGGGCAAGCCGATGACCCTGGCCACCTTGTCGTAAGCCTCACCGGCAGCGTCATCGATGGTGGAGCCGATTTCGGTGATCTCGCCCGCCAGGTTGTCTACGCGCAAGAGCTGGCTGTGCCCACCAGACACCAACAGCGCCAGGGTCGGTGAAGGCAGCGCGCCGTGCTCCAGCGTGTCCGCGGCGACGTGTCCGGCCAGGTGGTTGACCCCGTAGAGCGGGACCCCCAGCGACAGCGCATAGGCCTTCGCCGCTGACACACCGACCAGCAGGGCGCCCGCCAGGCCGGGCCCGCAGGTCACCGCGACCGCGTCCACATCGGACAGGCGCAGGCCTGCCACCTCGAACGCGCGGCGCATGGTCGGGACCATGGCCTCCAGGTGCGCCCGGCTGGCCACCTCCGGCACGACCCCGCCGAACCTGGCGTGCTGCTCGACGCTGGAGGCGACCTCGTCGGCCAGCAGTTCCACCGCCCCGTCGGGGCCGAGGCGGACGAGGCCGACCCCGGTCTCGTCGCAGGAGCTCTCGATGCCCAGGATGATCGTCACGTGGACTCCTGCACTCGCGCGGGCCGGACCATGGTGAACGCGTCGGCGCCGGAGGGTTGGTAGTAGCGGCGGCGTAGGCCGATGGTGGCGAAGCCGTGCGCCTCGTAGAGGGCGATCGCGGCGGCGTTGTCGGTGCGGACCTCGAGGAACACCTGCGCGCGCTCGTCGTCGGCCCGCTCCAGCAGCGCGCGCAGCAGCGCCTTGCCGACGCCGCGGCCCTGCCAGACCGGGTCGACGCCGATGTTGTGCACGCTGGCCTCCATGTCGCCCGGCGCACCGGCTAGGGACAGACCCGCGTAGCCGATCAGCAGCTCACCGGTGTGCGCGCCGACGTAGAAGTGCCCCCAGTCCAGCTCGGAGGCGAAGGCCGACTCGCTCCACGGGTCGTCGGCGGGGAACAGGGCGCGCTCCAGCTCGGCGCAGCGGCGCAGGTCGACGCGGCGCAGCGGCTCGATCCGCAACGACTCGCTCACCCCGGGCTCACCCGTTTGCGCGCGCCCGGCTCGACGGCGTCGGGCCTGCGCAGGTAGAGCGGCGTCAGCGGGCCGGGCTCGCCGGTGAGGTCGGCGGCCAGGACGAGGCCGAGCGGGCTGGGGTACTCCGGCCCGGTGACCGGCTGGCCCAGGTCGTGGATCCGCGCGCCCACGATCCGGGTGACCCCCGCGAGGGGGATGTCCGCGGGCCGGTTCACGGCGGGTTCGTCGAGGCGGGTGCCGTCGGCGGCGTACCGCGCCCAGTAGAGCTCCTTGCGCCGGGCGTCGGTGACCACCAGCAGCGGCTCACCGGGCACCTCGGCGGCGATCGCGTCGAGCGTGCACACCGGGAACACCGGGCGGTCCAGCGCGTGCCCGAGGGCGGCCGCGGTGACCATGCCCGCCCGCAGGCCGGTGAACGGACCGGGCCCGACCCCGCAGACCAGGGCGTCGAGGTCGGCCAGGGTGTGCCCGGCCTCGGCGACGGCGTCGCGCAGGTGCGGGGTGAGCAGTTCGCCGTGCGCGCGGGCGTCGACGGTGACCCGCTGCGCGAGCAGCCTGGGGGTACCGCCGGTGAGTTCGACGACTCCGGCGGTGACCGCGGGGGTGGCGGTGTCGACCGCGAGGACAAGCACGGTGGTCAAGGGTACGAGGGGGCTCCCGTCCCCTCTCAGGTGACCGCCCGCAGCCGCTTGCGCCGCCGGTAATCCGCGACGCTCTCCACCGCGACCGCGCTGAACAGCGCCAGCAGCCCGCCACCGGCCAGGATGCCGCCGACCTTGGTGATCTTCGCCTTGGGCAGCTTCTCCGGCTCCTCCGGCGCGGCGACCACGCTGACGGTGACCCAGGTGCTCGGCGGGGCGCCGAGCGAGCGCTGCTTGTCGTCGAGGGAGTTGCGGATCAGGTCGAACGCCAGCCTGCCCAGCTCCTTGGCCCGCGCCTGGGTCGCGCCCTCGACCTTGGCGGTCATGAACGGGCCTTCCCGGGTGATCACGACGGCGTCCTTGGGCTGGGTGACCAGCTTGCCAGCCGAGACCGCGGTCTCCTCGATCAGCATGATGGTGATGGTCGAGAGGGTCGGCGCGAACGCCAGCAGCGCGTTGGTCTGCTCGAGCTGGCTGGGCGGCCGCACGATCCGGCCGTCTTTAGGGGCGAGCATGACGACGGTGCCGGTCCACTGGTAGCCCAGCGGGGTGGAGACGTAGGCGTAGCCGGCGCCGACCAGCGCGATGAGCAGCAGCGGCACCACCACCAGCCACCGCCGCACCAGCAGCGCGAAGAACTTCCCGAAGTACACCCGACGCTCCCGACACCAGAGGTCACCCAGGTCGGGTATCGCCGAGACCGACCGGGGTGTAACAGCAGCTCACCGTGTGCGACGAAGTTCACCGCCGCCGTGACCGGGCCGCCACTAGGGTTGGCCCGGTGCTGCTGCCCACTCTGGCCGATCGCCCGGACCGTGTCGCGCTGCGGTTCGGATCCGACTCCGTGACCTATGGCGACCTCGCCCGAGCAGCCAAGGGTACGGCTGCCGCGCTCGCCGGTGCCCAACGCGTTGCCGTGTGGGCAACGCCAACGGTGCACACCTGCCTTGCCGTGGTCGGCGCTCTGGCCGCAGGCATCCCCGTGGTCCCGATCAACCCGAAGACCGGGGAACGCGAACTGGCGCACATCGTCGCCGACAGCGCCCCGGACGTTGTGCTTGCCGCACCCGAGGTAGACCTACCGCCTGCACTAGCCGGGCTCCCCCGCCTGACCGCTGGCCCCGGCGAGGGCCTCTTGCCGGAAGAAGCGGACCCCGAGGCACCTGCGTTCATCGTCTACACCTCCGGCACCACCGGGCCGCCCAAGGGCGTGCTGCTCCCGCGCCGAGCGATCGCGACGAACCTGGACGCGTTGGCAGCCGCGTGGGAGTGGACCGGCTCCGACACCGTCGTGCACGCGTTGCCGCTGTTCCACGTGCACGGCCTGATCCTGGGCGTGCTGGGCCCGCTGCGCCTCGGCGGCACCGTCTGGCACCTGGGCCGGTTCGACTCGGCCGCGGCCGGGGCGGCGCTGGCGGGCGCGGGGACGGTCATGTTCGGCGTGCCCACGATGTACCACCGGCTCGCCGCCGATTGCGAGGCCGACCCGGCGCTCGCCGCCGCCTTCGGCCAGGCCCGCCTGCTGGTGTCCGGTTCGGCGGCGTTGCCCGCGCGCGACCACGACCGGATCACCGCGGCGACCGGGCAGCGCGTGGTCGAGCGGTACGGGATGACCGAGACGCTGATGAACTGCGCGATCCGCGCGGCGGCCGAGCGCAGGCCGGGCACCGTGGGGCCCGCGGTCGACGGGGTCGAGGTGCGGGTCGTCGGCGAGACCGGCGCGGCCGTCGCGGACGGGGAGATCGGCGAGATCGAGGTGCGCGGGCCGAACCTGTTCCTCGGCTACCTCAACCGCCCGGACGCCACCGCCGAGGCTTTCCGCGACGGCTGGTTCCGCACCGGGGACGTGGCGGTGCGCGAGCCGGACGGCTACCTGCGCATCGTCGGCAGGCGGGCGACCGACCTGATCAAGAGCGGCGGCTACAAGATCGGCGCGGGCGAGATCGAGAACGCGCTGCTGGAGCACCCGGGGGTCGTGGAGGCCGCCGTCACCGGTGAGCCGGACGAGGACCTGGGTGAGCGGATCGTGGCCTGGGTCGTCACCACCGAACCCCGGCCAGCGGAGCGGGAACTGGTCGACCACGTGGCGGGTCTGCTGTCCCCGCACAAGCGGCCCCGGGTGGTGCGCTACCTGGACGCGTTGCCGCGCAACGAACTGGGCAAGGTCACCAAGCGTGCGTTGGGGTGAGGGCGCCCGCGCCCTGATCGCGGCCGTCTGCACCGAGTTCGCCGAGTTCGCCGAGTTCACTGTGGACGGTCAGGTCGGCGACGGCCCGCTGGACTGGGACGGGTACGCAGCCGCCAGGGCGCGGGCCACCGAGCGGACCGGCGAGACCGAGTCCGTGGTGTGCGGCCGGGCGAGCATCGGCCCGACCGCGGCCGTGGTGGTGGCCTTCGACTTCCGCTTCCTCGGCGGGTCGGTGGGGACCGCGACCGGCGACCGGATCGTGCGGGCGTTCGACGAGGCCCGGCGGGCCGACCTGCCGCTGGTGTCGTTCCTGGCGACCGGCGGCAGCCGCATGCAGGAGGGAATGCTGTCGCTGCGCCAACTCCAGCGGATCACCCGGGCGGCGGCCGGGGTGCGGCGGGTGTCGGTGTTGGGCGACCCGACCACGGGTGGGCTGTGGGCGTCACTGGGAGCTGGCGCGGACGTGGTGATCGCGGTGGCCGGGGCGCAGGTCGGGTTCGCGGGCAGCCGGGTGCGACCGGTCGCCGACGACCCGGCCTACACAGCCGAAGGCCAGTTCGCGGCCGGGCACGTCGACGAGGTGTGCGCGCCGGAGGACGTCGCCGAAGCGGTCGCACAATGGCTTCTCCTGTTGGCCGCGCAGCCTGGCGCGACAGCAGAAGTCCCTTACGCCCTGGGGGAATCAACTCCCGCGACCGATGGTTGGCCCGCCGTACGACGAGCCCGGGACCCACGCCGCCCCCGCGCACAGGCTTACCTCGACGACTACTTCACGACCCGCCGCCACATCAGCGGAGACCGGGCGGGCGGCGTGGATCCCGGCATGCTCTGCGGGATCGGCCTGCACGCAAGAGGACCTGTCGCGTTCGCCGCCCAGGCGGGCACCGCGACAACCCCGGCGGGCTTCCGCACCGCCACCCGCCTGATCCGGCTGGCGAACCGCGTCGACATCCCCGTTCTGACCATTGTGGACACACCAGGCGCGGCGAACGACCCCGCGGCGGAGCGGGCCGGGGCGGGCCAGGCCATCGCGGAGCTGTTCGCCGCCGTCGCCGCCAGCCGGGTGCCGGTGACGACCCTGGTGATCGGTGAGGGCGGCTCCGGCGGGGCCTTGGCGCTCTGCGCGCCGGACAACACCTGGATCACCCCCGACGCCTACTTCTCCGTGATAGCCCCGGAACTGGGCGCCGCCATCCTCAAGCGCCCGGCCGACGAGGCCCCGGCGACGGCGGCCCAACTCCGCCTCCGCCCCCAGGACCTCGTCGAACTCGGTGTGCTGCGCGGGATCGCCGGGCTCAGACGTTGGTGATGGACCACGCCTGGTTGTCGCCGCCGTGGCACTCCCACTGGATCACCGCGACGCCGTCGGCGGGGTCGGCACCGGTGACGTCCAGGCACTTCCCGCTGTGCACGGCCTGGAGCTCATAGGTTGAGCCGGGCCCGGGGATGAGCTGCCACTGCTGGTTGAGGTCCCCGTGGCACTCCCACTGGATGACGCTCGCGCCGTTGTCGGTGGACGCGCCGCTGACGTCCAGGCACTTCCCGCTCCCGGCGCTGAAGACCTGGTAGATGTCGTCGGACTCGACCAGGACCAGTTGCCACTGCTGGTTCAGCCCGCCGTGACAGCTCCATTGGATGACGTTCGCACCGTCTTCGAGGCTGCCACCGTCGACGTCGAGGCACTTGTCGCTGCTCAGCGGCCTCAGCTCGTGCCAGACACCGTCGGTCCCCGCCGAGGCGGGGAGCACACCGCCTGCCAGCAGTCCGACCGCGCCGATGACAACGCCAGCGACCTTGCGTGCCTTCATGAAGAGAACCTCCGGGGGTTGATGTCCAGACGGGACAGTCCCGTCTGGACACAACCCTGGCCTCCCCCAGCGGATCGGCCGATCCCCCGGTCGGCTTGTTCCGCTCCTCGATCAGGTCAACCAGCGGTCCAGGACCCCGGGCAGCTCCGAGAGCCGCTGCACGACCGCGTCCGGGGTCACGTCCACCGGGACTTGCTGCGCAGGCGGGATGTCGCTGTGCGGGACGAGGACCGCCCGCATCCCGATCGCCTTGGCCCCGCTGATGTCGTCGTAGGGCCGGTCACCGACGTACACGCAGTCCGCCGGGTCGTCCACGCCCACCGCGGCCATCGCCGCTTCGAACGCGGCCCGGTGCGGCTTGGTGTACTCCAGGTCGCTGCTCCACACCCGCGCGTGGAACAGGTCGAGCACGCCGTCGCGGTGCAGCACCTCCTCGTGCCACGCGGCGGGCCACGCGGTCGACGACAGCACGCCGGTGCGCAGGCCGCGCTCGCGCAGCCCGGTCAGCATCGGGGCGACCTCGGGGTCGGTGTGCGTCGCCTGGTCCCAATAGCCGCGGAACGCCAGCAACGCCTGCTCGTCGAGCGGCGCTTTCACCCCCGCCAGCACCTGGGCCAGGGTGAACGCCCGGTGCTCGTCGCGCACCAGCAGCCAGGCCGCGCTCTCCGCGGCGAACACGGTCGCGGCGAGCTTGCCAGCCGCCTCGTCATCGTCCGGGTGCAGCACGTCGGCATAGGCTCGCCAGGCCGCCAAGTGGTCCACAGTCACCCACGGGGTCAGCGTCCCGCCCCAGTCGAAGATCACCGCGCGCACGAAACCCCCATCCCGAGCCGCGAACGGCTCACCCGATCGGTCGGTCGACCCAGGCACCGTACCGCTCGACCGTGGCGACGCGGGAGTCGTCGGGGCGCCGGTCCAACCGGATCAGCAGGTGGTCGGCGGAGAGCCGGTCCGCGCTGCCCTCGCCCCACTCGACGACCACGGCGGACTCGACCAGTTCGGTGTCCAGGTCGAGGTCGTCGAGCTCGTCGAGCGACCCGCCGAGGCGGTAAGCGTCCACGTGCACCATCGGGATGCCCCTGGTGCCCGCCTTGTGCTCGCGGGCGATGATGAAGGTCGGACTGCTGACCCGGCCCGCGACACCGAGCCCGGCGCCGATGCCCTGGGCCAGCGCGGTCTTCCCCGCGCCGAGCGGGCCCGCGAGCAGCACCAGGTCGCCCGGTCGCAGTACGCCGCCGATGGCGCGACCGAAGTCGTGGGTGTCGCCCGGGGTCGGCAGCCGCACCGTCTCCGCCATCGTCATCCTCCCTGGTAGCTCTCGCGCAGCAGCGTAACCAGGTGCTCGGTGACCACGTCCGCCCGCTCCAGCATCACCACGTGCCCGGCGCCGGGCACCCGCACCAGGGTCGCGTCGGGCAGCGCGGCGGCGATCCGCTCGGCGTGCGCGAACGGGGTCATCCAGTCGTGGTCGCCGCTGAGCACGAGCACCCGGCAGTGCTTGAGACCGGCGAGCGCGGCGTAGCGGTTGTGGCTGCCCAGGGTGTCGACGAAGTCAGCCAGCACCCGCACCGGCGTCACATCCAGCATCTTGACCAGGAAGTCCACCAGCCGGGCACTGGTGTTGCCCGGTCCGAAGCCGATGGTCCGCGCGGCCTGGCGGGTGATGCCGCCGCCTGCGGTGCGGACGAGTTCGACGGCAGCGGGCTGCCACTCGGCGACCCGGCCGAGGACCCTGGTCAACGGGTTGTACTTCGACAGCAGCGGCCGCGGCAACCCGCTGCGGCCGACCTCGCCAGCCGAGGTGCCGATGAGCGCGACACCGGTGACCCGCTCGGCGAACAGCTCGGGAACGCGTTCGGCGAGCGCCATGACGACCATGCCGCCCATGGAGTGTCCGATGAGGACGATCGGCCCGTCCGGCACGACCACCCGCAGCACCTCGTCGAGGTCGGCGGCGAGCTGGTCGATCGTGCTGGACGCGGCGCTCGCGCGCCCGGAGCGGCCGTGGCCGCGGTGGTCGTAGAGCACTTGGCGGACCCGGGGGTCGACGAGCCGGGCCAGGTCGCGGCGCTGGAAGTGCCAGCCGAGCCTGCTCATCGCGAACCCGTGCACCAGCACCGCGGTCACCTCGGGGGTGCCGCCGTCGGCCGGGTCGACCTCCTCGTAGGACAGCAGCACGCCGTCCTCGGCGACCACCGACCCGGTCCGGTCCGGTGCCAACTCACCCAGCGGCTCGTCCAGGTACGGGTCCTCGCGCGGCGAGCGCTTGCGCACACCGACCGCGACCGCCGTCGCCGCTGCCGCGAGGACCCCCGCGCCCGCGGCCAGTTTGCCGATCCGGTTCATCAGCCCAGGTACCTGCGGCGCACCCGCGGTCGGTACATGCCGGTGACGATCTCGTAGTCGATGGTGCCGATGGTCTCGGCCCACTCGGTCGCCGTGGGCTCACCGCGCGCGGCGGAACCGAACAGCACGACCTCGTCGCCCTCGGCCACGGCCGCGTCACCGCAGTCCACGATGATCTGGTCCATGCACACCCGGCCCCGGATCGGCCTGCGCGCTCCGGCCAGCAGGACGTCCATCCGGTTGGACAGCAGGCGCGGTACGCCATCGGCGTAGCCCGCGGTGACCAACGCCAAGGTGGTGTCGCGAGTGGCGGTCCAGGTCTGTCCATAGGAGACGGACTCGCCCGCGCGGATCCGCTTGACCAGAGCGACCTCCGACCGGAAGCTCATCACCGGCCGCAGGTCTTCCTCTTGCGCCAACGGGTTCAGCCCGTACATGGCGATGCCGAGCCGGACCATGTCGAAGTGCAGGTCGGGCCGGTTGAGCGTGGCGGCCGAGTTCGCCAAGTGCCGCTTGGGCTCCAGCCCCGCCGCGAGCGCGATGTCGTAGGCCTCGCCGAACCGCTTCGCCTGCTCGTCGATCGAGGGGTGACCGGGGTCGTCGGCGCAGGCGAGGTGCGACCAGACCGCGTACACCTCGTTGTCCGAGGCCGCGGCCGCGCGGACCAGGTCCGGCCACGACTCCAGCGGGCACCCGTTGCGGGACAGCCCGGTGTCGACCTTCAGGTGCACCCGGGCCCCGGACAGCGGCCGCAATTGCTCCACAGAGGACACACCGATGTCGATCCGCTCGTCGACGGCCGCCGACATGTCGCAGTCCGGTCCGTCCAACCAGGACAGGATCGGCGCGGTGATCCCCGCTTCGCGCAAGGTGAGCGCCTCGTCCAGCGAGCACGACCCCAGCCAGCTCACGCCAGCCTCGAGCGCGGCCTTGGCCACCCGGACCGCGCCGTGGCCGTACCCGTCGGCCTTCACCACCGCCATCGCGTCCGCCCCGCCCGCGCGCTCGACGAGCAGCGAGACGTTGTGCCGCAACGCGTCCAGGTCGATGACCACCTCTGCCCGACTCATGACACCACCGACCTGATCGCGTCCGGCAGCGCCGAGACGATCGCCGAAGCCGGGGCAGGCGCGCCCCGAGCAGCCAACTCACCGGCTCGCACGTGCACGAATGCCGCGCACCCGCCCGCCAGCACCGGATCGAGCCCGGCGGCGAGCAACGCGCCGAGGATCCCGGAAAGCACGTCGCCGGACCCGGCCGTGGCCAGCCAGTGCGACCGAGCCGGGTTGACCAGCACCCGCTCGGCCGAGGCGATCACCGTGGCGTGTCCCTTGAGCAGCACGGTCACGTCCAACTTCGCCGCGAGCTCGGCCGCCGCGGCCACCCGGTCGACACCGAGGGTGATCCCGTGCGGCTCGGCGATGCGGGCGAACTCCCGGTCGTGCGGGGTGAGCAGCACCGGCACACCGGGATCGCGGGCGTCCCACAGGTCCGGGTGCGCGGCGAGCAGCGTGATCCCGTCCGCGTCGACGCACACCGGCACGCCCGCGCCCAGCACGTCGCCGAGCACGTCGCGTGCCGCCTTGCCGGTGCCCATCCCGGGACCGGCCACCCACGCCTGGACCCGGCCCGCGTCACCGATCGACCCGGTCGCGATCACCTCCGGCCAGCGCCGCCGCACCTCGTCGGCGGCCGAGCCCGCGAACCGGGTCAGCCCCGAGGTCGCCAGCACCGCGGCGCCGACCGACAGCACCGCGGCTCCCGGGTAGGTCGACGAACCGGCCGCCACGCCGACAACGCCCTGGGTGTACTTGTCGTCGTCCGCGCCGGGCAGCGGCCACGCCGAGCGCACGTCCTCGGCCGACAGCACCGAGAACCGGGGGTCTGGCAGGTCGAGTCCCAGGTCGACCAAGTGCACCGCGCCGCAGCGGGCAGCGGCCAGGTAGTGCACCGGCTTGCGCCCGCCGAAGGTCACCGTCACGTCCGCCGTCACCGCGGGGCCGGTCACCGCGCCGGTGTCCGGGTCGACCCCGCTGGGCAGGTCGACCGCCAGCACGGGCGCGCGGACCCGCGACACCACGGCCGCGGCGTCCGGTCGCAGCGGACCGCGCGCCGACAACCCCACGATCCCGTCGATGACCAGGTCCGCGAAGTCCACGTCCGCGGGCGTGCCGACCCGGCCGCCAGCGCGCTTGAGCGCCGCCAACCCCTCGGCGTGCGCGCGGTCGGGGTCGAGCAGGACGGCCGTCACCCCGACCGAGCGCTTGCGCAGGAACGCCCCGGCCCAGAGCGCGTCGCCACCGTTGTCGCCTGCGCCGACCAGCAGCGCGACGCGTCTACCGGACACGCCGCCGGTGCGCCGCTCGAGCAGCCGGGCGGCGTGCAGTGCCACGGCGTGCGAGGCGCGGCGCATCAGCGCGCCGGGCGCCGTCGCGGCCAGCACCAGCCGCTCGGCGTCGCGGATGGTCGAGGTGCTCCAGGCGCCCTGCACCCGCGCCTCCTTATTCGACGGTGACCGACTTGGCCAGGTTGCGCGGCTTGTCCACGTCGTAGCCCCGGGACCGGGCGATCTCGGCGGCGAGGACCTGCAGCGGGACGGTCGAGACCAGCGGCTGCAGCAGCGTGGGCACGGCCGGGATCTCGATGAGCTCGTCGGCGAACGGCCGCACCGTCTCGTCGCCCTCCTCGGCGATGACGATGGTCCGCGCGCCGCGGGCCTGGATCTCGCTGATGTTGGACACCAGCTTCGAGTGCAGCACCGCCCGGCCCTTGGGCGAGGGCATCACCACGACCACCGGCAGCCCGGGCTCGATCAGCGCGATCGGCCCGTGCTTGAGCTCACCGGCGGCGAAGCCCTCGGCGTGCATGTACGCCAGTTCCTTGAGCTTGAGCGCGCCCTCCAGCGCCACCGGGTAGCCGACGTGGCGACCGAGGAACAGCACCGCCTTGGCTTCGGAGAGCTCCCGGCCCAGCGCCTTGACCTGCTCGGTGGTGCCCAGCACCTGCCGCACGGCCTCGGGCATCGCGGCGAGCTCGTGGAACTCGCGGGCGACCTCGTCGGGGTACTTGGTGCCGCGCGCCTGCGCCAGGGCCAGCCCGACCAGGTAGTTCGCCGCGATCTGGGCGAGGAACGCCTTGGTCGAGGCGACCCCGATCTCGGGCCCGGCGTGGGTGTAGAGCACCGCGTCGGACTCGCGCGGGATCTGCGCGCCGTTGGTGTTGCAGACCGCCAGCACCCTGGCCTTCTGCTCGCGGGCGTGGCGCACGGCCTCCAGCGTGTCGGCGGTCTCGCCGGACTGCGACACCGCGACGACCAGGGTGTCGCGGTCGAGCACCGGGTCGCGGTAGCGGAACTCCGAGGCCAGCTCGACCTCGACCGGCAACCGGGTCCAGTGCTCGATGGCGTACTTGGCGACCAGGCCGGAGTGGTAGGCCGACCCGCAGGCGACGACGAAGACCTTGTCCACGTCGCGCAGGTCCTGGTCGGACAGCCGCTGCTCGTCGAGCACGATCCGGCCGTCGGAGAAGTGCCCGCGCAGGGTGTCGGCGAGCGCGGTCGGCTGCTCGTCGATCTCTTTGAGCATGAAGTACTCGTGGCCGCCCTTCTCGGCGGCGGAGAGGTCCCAGTCGACGGTGAACGGCTTGGCCGGGGCGGGCTCGCCGTGGAAGTCGAGCACCTCGTAGCCACCGCGGGTGATCACCACGAGCTGGTCCTGCCCCAGCTCGACGGCCTCGCGGGTGTGCTCGATGAACGCGGCGACGTCGGAGGCGACGAAGGTCTCGCCCGCGCCGATGCCCAGCACCAGCGGGGAGCTGCGGCGGGCGGCGACGATCAAGTCCGGCTCGTCGGCGTGCGTGACGACCAGGGTGAACGCGCCCTCCAGGCGGCGGCACACGGCGCGCACGCTCGCGGGCAGGTCGCCGCGGGTGTCGCCGTCGGCGTAGGCACGGGCGACCAGGTGCGCCGCGGTCTCGGAGTCGGTGTCGCTGGCGAGCTCGACGCCCGCGGCCTCGAGCTCGGCGCGCAACGCGGCGAAGTTCTCGATGATCCCGTTGTGCACGACGGCGACCCGGCCGGTCGTGTCGCGGTGCGGGTGCGAGTTGCGGTCCACCGGGGCGCCGTGCGTGGCCCACCGGGTGTGGCCCATGCCCGCGGTGCCCGCGAACCCCTCCCGGCCTACCTCGTCGAGCCGGGCCTCCAGGTTCGCCAGCCGACCGGCCTTGCGCTCGACGGCGAGCCCGTCCCCGACGAGGACGGCCACCCCCGCCGAGTCGTACCCGCGGTACTCGAGCCTGCGCAGCCCGTCGAGCACCACGTCGAGAGCCGGTCTGTGCCCCACATATCCCACGATTCCGCACACGCGCACCAGGGTAACCACCGGTTAGTTCGACCACCGATAGGCTGGGCCCATGGCACGCACGGCCAAGCACCTGCTCGACGAGCTCGCCCGCCCCGGTCCGCACCAGGTACTGCGCGGCGACCTGGCGCTGGTCGGCATGCCGGGGGTCGTGTTCACCCCCGCCGCTGGCCTCGGACTGCCCGCGCTCGCGTTCGGCCACGGCTGGCTGCAGCCGCCCAGCCGGTACCGGGGGCTGTTCCGGCACCTGGCGTCCTGGGGCATCGTGGTCGCCGCCCCCGGCACCCAGGTCGGCCCGCTCGGGTCGCACCGGCTGCTGGCGTCGGACCTGGGTACCGCGCTGGACGTCTGCGCGGGTGTTCGACTCGGCGATGGGGCCATCAGCGTCGACCAGGACAAGCTCGGTCTGGCGGGCCACTCGACCGGCGGTGGCGCTGCCGCGCTGGCCGCCGCGGACGACTCACGGGTGAAGGCAGTGGCAACACTCGCCGCGGCCCAGACCAGGCCTTTTGCGACCGACGCCGCTGCCCGCTGCCACGTGCCGTCGCTGCACCTCGTCGGCGGGAACGACCTGGTAGCGCCGCCGCGCGCGCATGGCGAGCTGATCGCGCAGGCGTGGGGTGGGCCGTCCCAGCTGCGCGTGCTGCCGAAGGCGTCGCACCTGGGGTTCGCCGAGGGCAAGCACTGGAGCGGGCTGCTCGTCCACGGCAAGGCGGAGCACGCCACGCACCGGGTCAGCCGGGCCCTGCTCACCGCGTTCTTCCTGGTGCACCTCGCGGGCCAGAAGACCTACCAGCCGCTGCTGGACGAGTCAGTGAAGGCGGCCCCGATCACGTTCGAGGCGGTACCGAGCGTCAGCGCTTAGGCGGCTTGGTCATCCAGCTGATGTTGAACACCCCGGTGTCGTTCGGGTCCTCCGCCCATGACCGCCGCCTGCGCGTAGGACGTTCGTCTGGCTTGGCCATGTCCTGCTCGTAGGCGGCCCGCGAGCGCGCTAGCTCGTCGGACAGGGCCCTAGTGAGCTGCTGGAACGGTGCGCGGATCGCCCGGACCGCCGGGTCGGTGTCGTCGAGCACGATCAGCCCCTGGCCCGGTTGGCCGGGTCTTCACCGACGATGCCGCCGAACCGGGCTGCCGGGTCCTCTTCGTCGAAGAGGCTGCCGACGAGCCTCCACTGGCTGCTCTTGCGCTCGGTATCCCCGCCGCCTTGGCCTCCCATGCCACCCATCCCGCCCATCATCCCGCCGCCGCCGAAGCCGCTTTGGCCGGTGGCTGCGGCTGCTGAGGCGGCAGCGGTGGTGGGCTGGCGTTGGGGTTCGGTGCTTAGCGGGGCTTCGGCGCCGGTAGCCATGCCTGGGCCTGGTTCGCGAACCGACGGGTTTCCGGTGGAGACGGGACCGGCGCCGCCCCCGGAGTGCGCGGCGACCGGCTCCGGCTGTGCGGGCGGGGTGTGCGGCGCTTGGGTCGGTGGCGTTGGCTGGGTTGGTGGTGTTTGCACCGGTGGGGCCTGCTGGGTGAGGCCGTCGATGACGTACTGCTTGCCCTCCACCGCGACCGTCACCGAGTCCGGCCGGGCGGTCACCCGAACCGCGCTGGAGTCCACTGTGGAATCCTTGGGCAGCGCAGAATCCCTGGGCAGCGCAGAATCCTTGGGCAGCAGGGAGAGGAAGAGGTCCCAGGTGTCCGCCGTCGCCTTGTGCACCGCGGTGAGGTCCCGGCGGAACCGGGCGATGGCGGCCTCGTAGCGGGAGCAGTAGCCGTCGAGGTACTCGATCACCTCGGCGGTCGGCCACGGCTCCTCACCGGGCGCGTTGAGGGCGTGCGCCCCGGGCGAGCGCAACAGCTCAACCGGGTTAGCCCGCACCGCACCGTCAAGCCGGTCGATCTGGGTGAGCCTCGTCGGCAGGTGGTCGACCGCGATCCCGCGCACGGTCTCCGCCTGCTCCGCCCACCCCCGCAGCGCCAGCCGGACAACCTCACGCGCCCCATCCACAGCCGCCGCGAGCCGCACCGACGACTCCTGCCACCCACGAGCCTTGGTGGCGAACTCGTCGAACCGCCCCGCGGCCAGATCAGCCCCCCGCCCACCCCAGGTGTCCGACAACCGACCCCGCAACCCAGCGGCACCATCCCGCACCGCACCAGCAGCCGCCGCGATCACGGCCAACCGCTCGGCGGCACTCGCCAGCGCCCCGAAGTCGGTGCCGCGCAAGTCATCGATGAGCCGCTCATCGCGCGGCCCCCAAGTCTCCTGCCGCCATCCCCCAGCCGCCGCCGGATGATCGCGCCACCGCCCGAAAACCGCCCCACCGTCACGTGTGGACAGTGCCTGCCGAACAGCCGCGAGCCCACCGTCGAGGAGCGCATCAGACACCTCGACCTCAGTGCCCGGCTCAACCAACAACCCCCGCACCACCGCCGTCGTCACCGCTCGCCCGCCCTGGTGATGCGCGCGGCCGCGTCCTGATCAACCTCAACCACCCGCTCAGCGGCCTTCACCAGCCCGGTCACGGCGTTCTCCAGGTCCGGGGCCGCCTTCTCGATCTCCGCGAGGAGTTCCTCGTGCAGCGCGGCGAATGCCTCACCCGCGCGCGCACCGAGGGGGCCGAACTGGCGTGGCGTCAGGGTTTCGCCCTTGGTGAAGGTCGCGATGTCGGTGACCGCGGCCCGGAGGTCGGCCACCTCGGTGGCGAGCGCGGTGACCGCCTCGTGGTCGATGCGCAGGCTCACCTCAGCGCACCCAGCTCCGGCCGGACCAGTCGTCGTCCTGGTCGTCGGTCGGGTCGGTCGCCGGGCGGCGGGGTGGTTGGGGGCGTGCGGCCGGTTCCTCGTCCGCGACGAAGGACAGCACCGAGGGGCGCTGCTCGCCGGGCGCGGGCGGCGGGGGCACCGGAGCCGGGCGGTCCTCCTCCGAGCCGAACGACATGACCGTGGGGCGTGACTCGCGGTTCCAGGTGGTCGCCTTCTCCGCGGCCGCCTCGGCCTGGGCCTTGGCGAACTCGGCCTTGGCCGCCTCGTGCGCCGCCTCGATCGCGGGCAGGGCGTCGACGGCGACCCGGTCCCGTTCGGCGGCGATCGCGTCGTAGTTGGCCAACTCGGCGGCGAACTCCTCGCCGATCTGGTTGACCCGGGCGGTGTACTGGGCGGTGATGTCCTCGTAGCGGGCCAGCACCTGCCTGCTCTCCGGCGTCATGCTCAGCGCCCCCCGTCGAACACGGTGCTGATCCTGGCCTCGGCCTCGGTGAAGTCGTCGTCGAAGAGGGTGCCGCTGGTGCGCCACTGCGAACCGGCCCGCTCGGAGTCACCGCCGCCGCTGCCGCCCCCGCCGCCCATCGCGCCCATGGGCATGCCGCCGAGGCCGGACCCGGCCTGACCACCCGAGGGGTCACCAGCGCCGGGCTGGGCGGTCGCGAGACCCGCCTCGCCCGCGCCGGAGCTCTGGGTGTCGCCGCTGACGCTGGACATGTCGCCGTGGTCGGCTTGGTCGAGGTCGTCGAACACGCTGCCCGCGGCACCCCAGGCACCGGACTGCTCGCTGGCCGCGAAGGTCGACTGCGTGCCACCGGAGCCCTCGTAGGCAGCCGGTTCAGGTGCGCCGTGCACGGCCTGACCAGCGAGATCCCCGGCGAAAGCGCTTGCGACGGGGCGGCCGACCGGCTCGGTCTGGGCGGGCGAGCCCGGCTGAGCAGCCCCGGGCTGGGCAGCGGCGGGCTGAGCGGCGGCCTCGGGCTGGCCGACGGTCGGTGCGCTCGGGTCCTGGTAGTCGACGGTGTAGGTGACCGGCTCGCCGGTGCCGTCGGACACGGTGATCTTGACGGTGTCCGGGGCGTCGGCGGGCCGCTCGGCGGTGATGGTCAGGTCGCCGTCCTGGATGACCGCCTTGCCGTCCGGGCCCGCCTGGACGTGCCGCACCGCGTCGGCCTGCCCCGGCTGCGGCTGACCCGCCTGCCCGGCTTGGTCGGTCGAGTCGGTCGGGCCGAACCCGGGGTCCAGCCGGGTGGGGTCGGCGACCGCACCGTCCGGTGTGGACGCCCCGAAGTCGAGCTCGTAGGTCTTCGGCGTGCCGGACCCGTCGTCGACGGTGACGCTGACCCGCCCCTGGCCGTCGGGGCTCTGCACGCTGATCGACCGGTCCCCGTCGGTGATCGTCACCGTCTCCGGCGCACCGGTCGTGGGCACCTGCGGCGTCTCGACAGCGGGGGTCTCCGGGATGGCCGACGCGGGATCGGTCGCGTCCGGCACCTGCACCGGCTCGACCGCGGGCATGGTCGGCCCGCCCCCGGTCTGCGGCGGTCCACCGCCAGTCTGGGGCGGCCCGCCACCCGTCTGCGGAGGCCCACCGCCGGTCTGGGGCGGCCCGCCGCCGGTGTCCACCGGCTGCTTGTCCTCGGGCTGCTTCTCGTCCGGCTGCTTCTCCTCCGGCGGCGGCTGGGACGCGCCGGTGAGGCTGAGCTTGCCGAACGGGTCGGCGGTCATGGTGATGGTCGCCGAGTTGAGCTCGTCCCACGCGGCCTCGACGGCCTTGATGGTCTCCTCGACCTGGCGGCGGAAGTTGCCGATGGTGAGGAAGTAGCACTCGCAGAAGTCGTTGAGGTCCCGGCAGATCTGGTCCGACCAGCGGTTGTCCCCGTCGGTCAGCTTCGCCTGCCCGGGCTGGTGCAGCGCCTCGGCCGTCATCGGCACGACCGACAGGTTCAACAGCCCCTGGCCGAGGCCGGAGACGAAGGTGGCCTCCTCGCGCGCGGAGAACCCGCTCTCCCACACACCGTTGCCGAGGATGCTGCCCATCTCGTCGATGTAGGTGTTGTAGACGTCGCGCGGGAACAGGCCCAGGTCGCTGCCGACCGACAGCGCCTCGTACCGGTCGGTGATCGGCTTGCCGCCCAGGTCGGACGAGTCGCCGAACCCGGCGAGCTTCTCGACCACGGTGCGCGTGGCCGACCTGGCGCCGTCGATGTGGTCGCGCAGCTGGCCCAGCAGCGACTGGTAGTCCACCGAGGCCGACCGCAGGTCGTTGATCTTCGCGGTGGCCGCCTCACCCGCCTTGCTGCTCCACGCGCCCTGCAGCTTGGTGGCCACCGCGCCCGCCGCGCCGTCCACCGCGCCCGCGGCCTTGGCGAGGTTGTCCAGCCTGCCCCGGGCGCCCCAGAGGTAACCCCAGTTGATGATCTTGAGCTTCCACAGGCCGCCGGAGGAGTCGGTCTTCTCCTGCCACCCGTCGCCGTACGCGGGCTGCGCCGACCACCTGCCCCGGTTGCCGGGCAGGCACGCCGGGTGGTTGCGCCACTTGTCGTAGAGGAAGCCGAGCCGGTCCTTGCCCATCAGCTGGGCGAACGGGTCCAGCTTGGCCAGCATGGCCTCGGAGTGGTCCTCGGTGTGCACGTCCGACGGGGTCTGCAGGGCGTCCTGGACCTCGTGGCTGAATTGGCCTGCCATCGACTACTTCCCCCCAGCGGCGGTGATGCCCCAGGCGTTGTCGACGTCGGTGCCGTCGGTCGCCTTGGCCGACTCGGTCAGCCGCTTGGCGGCCTCGACGCAGTACTGCTGCGCCTTGCCGACCGACCCCGCGAGCTGCTGCACGATGCCGTTGACCGCCCCGAAGGCGGCCGCGCCGTCCGCGGTGCCGCCGAAGTGCTCCTGCTTGAGCCCGTCCCCGGTCGCGTAGCGCTGCACCTCCTGCAGCGAGACGGCCAGGTCGGCCATGTCCAGACCAGCGGACCGCACCACCTCGTGGTCCATCTTCATGGTCTCGTCCAGCGCCACCGCTCCCCCTGACCTTCCTGCCCCTCGATGCCGTCACCGCGTTGGACGCGAGCCGCTGACCTGCGGTGCCGTCACTTACGCAAAGAAGAAGCTACCGACTCCAGCTGTGCATGGACCCAGGAATCACTGCATTCACTCGACGAGACGGGTGTCGCGGCGGCGGGGCCTCAGCCCTCCAGCTCGCGCAGCCGTTCGCGCAGCCGGGCGAGCTCGGCGATGTCGCGCTCGCGGAGCTCACGGGCCCGGCGCTGCTTCTCCGCGGTCCGCGCGACCACGACGACGGTGATCAGGATGAGGGCGACGACCACCACGATCAGGAACTCGGACAACCCGATGCTCACCACGACCCCCTTCCGGCGCGGGCATGGTAACCGCGACCCGCGCCGGGGGGTTAGGACTCAGCGCACTCGGCCGTCAGCCCGGCCAGCGCGCTCCAGCCTGTGTCAGTGCGCTCCAGCCTGTCAGTGCACACCCGCGACGACGGCGGCGAGCCGGTCGGCGGCGGTCTGGGCGGCTTCCTCGCTGGGGGCCTCGACCATCACCCGGACCAGCTGCTCGGTGCCCGAGGGGCGCAGCAGGACCCGGCCGGTGTCGCCGAGCTCGGCCTCCACGGCCGCGACGGCCGAGCTGACCAGCGGGGACGACGCCACGGTCGCCTTGTCGGTGACCTTGACGTTGATCAGGACCTGGGGCATCCGGGTCATCACGCCCGCCAGCTCGGCGAGCGGGCGGCCGGTGGCGGCGACCCTGGCCATCAGGCGCATGGCGGTGAGCAGGCCGTCACCGGTGGTGGCGTGGCCGGGGATGAGGACGTGGCCGGACTGCTCGCCGCCGAGGGCGAGGCCGGTGGCGCGCAGCTCCTCGAGGACGTAGCGGTCGCCGACGGCCGTGGTGCGCAGCTTGAGACCGGCGTCGCGCATGGCGACGTGCAGGCCGAGGTTGCTCATCACGGTGACCACGAAGCTGTCGTCGACCAGCTCACCGGCGTCGCGCATGGCCAGGGCGAGCACGGCCATGATCTGGTCGCCGTCGATGACCGCGCCGGTCCCGTCCACGGCCAGGCAGCGGTCGGCGTCGCCGTCGTGCGCGATGCCCAGGTCGGCGCCCTCGGCGAGCACGGCGGCGCGCAGGTCCTCGAGGTGGGTCGAGCCGCAGCCGTCGTTGATGTTCTCGCCGTCGGGCAGGGCGTGGATCGCGATGACCTCGGCGCCCGCCTCCCGGTAGGCCTGCGGCGCGGCGGCCCAGGCGGCCCCGTTGGCGCAGTCGACGACGACCTTGAGTCCGTCCAGCCGGTTGGGGACGGCGGCGAGCAGGTGCGCGACGTAGCGGTCGTGCGCGTCGGCGATGTCGTAGACCCGGCCGACCCCGGCGCCGGTGGGCCGCTCGGTCGGCGCCTGGAGGTTGGCCTCGATCTCGTCCTCGATCGCGTCGGGCAGCTTGTGCCCGCCCGCGGCGAAGAGCTTGATGCCGTTGTCGGGCATCGGGTTGTGCGAGGCGGAGATCATCACGCCCAGGTCGGCGCCGAGCGCGCCGACCAGGAACGCCACGGCGGGGGTGGGCAGCACGCCGACCTGCATGACGTCGGCACCGGCCGAGGCCAGGCCCGCGGCGACGGCGGCCTGCAGCATCTCACCGCTGGCCCGGGGGTCGCGGCCGACCACGGCGACCGGGCGGTGCGAGGTGTCGCGCGCGGCGAGCACCCTGGCCGCCGCCGCGGCGACCGACATCGCCAGTTCCGGGGTGAGGTCCGCGTTGGCGAGGCCACGCACGCCATCGGTGCCGAACAGTCGAGCCATGGACGGGTTCCTCCACGTGTGGGGACGGATGTGGGAGGCAGGGGGACTTGCGGGTGGGACGGCTTGCGGGTGGGACGGGAGACAGCACCGAGCGGGTGGGGCTGGTGGGACGACCCGGGGGAAAAGCACAGCGGGAGCAGCCTGTTCGAAGTCGAACGAGCTGCTCCCGCTGGGTCGTGCCGTGGCTGACGCCGAAGGGTCAGCGCTTGCTGTACTGAGGCGCCTTGCGGGCCTTCTTCAGGCCGTACTTCTTCCGCTCCTTGGCCCGCGGGTCACGGGTGAGGAAGCCTGCCTTCTTCAGGACCGGCCGGTCCTCGGAGTCGAGCTCGATCAGCGCGCGGGCGATCGCCAGGCGCAGCGCACCGGCCTGGCCGGTGATGCCGCCGCCGTGCAGGTTGGCGCGGATGTCGAAGGACTCGGGCTTCTCGACGACCACGAGCGGCTCGCGGATGAGCTGCTGGTGGACCTTGTTCGGGAAGTAGTCCTCGAGCGACTTGCCGTTGAGCAGGAACTTGCCGGACCCCGGGGTGATCCGGACGCGGACGACGGCCTCCTTGCGGCGGCCGACGGTCTGCGCGGTCTCGGAGGTCAGGTGCGGCAGCGCCGGGGCGGGGGCCTCAGCGGTGTCGTCGTCGCCGTCGAGCGCGTCGAACTCGGCGACGGCTGCTGCCTCGTCGGTCTCCGCGGTCTCGTCGGCGGCGGACTCCTCGGCGGCGCTGTCGTCGGCGACCGCCTCGTCAGCGACCGCCTCGTCGGCGGCGGCGGTCTCGTCGACCTCGGCCGCGGTCTCGACGGCGTCGTCCTCGACGGGCTCGGGGGTCACGACGTCTTCACTCACTTGGTGACCTTCGCAATCTCGAACGGCTGGGGCTGCTGGGCGGCGTGCGGGTGCGCAGGGCCTGCGTAGACCTTGAGCTTCTTGCCCTGGGCGCGGCCGAGCTTGTTCTTGGGGAGCATGCCCTTGACGACCTTCTCCAGCAGCCGGTCGGGGCGGGTGTCGAGCAGCTCGCCGAAGGACTGCTTGCGCAGACCGCCGGGGTAGCCGCTGTGCCGGTAGGCGAACGCCTGGTCCCGCTTGTTGCCGGTGAGGACAACCTTCTCCGCGTTGACGATGACTACGAAGTCACCGGTGTCCACGTGGGGGGCGTAGGTGGGCTTGTGCTTGCCGCGGAGAAGGGTCGCGACATGCGTGGCAAGACGACCGAGCACCACGTCCTCGGCGTCGATCACGTGCCAGGCTCGGTCGACCTCGCCGGGCTTAGGGCTGTACGTGGGCACGGGTCTACCTCATCGTCAACATGCGTCATGGGTGCCTGTGCGGGCATCACCCCTGGACGAACGGGTCGTCCAAAGGCGCGCAACGCGGCTCGACTCGCGCTAAACCAGCCGAGCTTTACGCCCCGCGCCGCACAACAACGTAAGAAGATACCGGGTGCCCGTTGAGGGGTCAAAAGCACCCCTCCTCACCCGCCTGGGTGTGGCCTGGGCCACGGTCGGATCGAGACGCGGCAAGGCCCGGGGGGAGCCCCCGGGCCTTGGCGGTACGAGCGTAGGACCGACCGGTGGCCGGCGGTCGACTCAGCCCCAGCGGTTGGCGTTCGCGCGCTCGGTGGCCTCGTAGTTCTCACCGGACTGCTGCACCGCGACCGCGATGGAGGACAGGACCTGCTTGAGCTCGTCGTAGGCCTTGTCCCACTCGGCCTGCTTGGCGTTCCAGGCCTCGGAGGCGGCACCGGTGTAGCCCGCGGCGAGCGGGGCCAGGCGCTGCTTGAGGTCGCCGAGCAGGGTCTCCAGCTGGCTGGAGGTCGACGCGAGCGACTGCGACGCGTTCGCGACCTCCGCGAAATTGACCTTGATGATGTCGCCGGACATTGGGTTTCTCCCTGAAGTCGTCAATCAAGTACGAGATGGGCCGGAAAGCACTACCGCGGAAGGAGGACTCAGCCGCCGAGGACGCTGGTGATGTTCGACAGCGAGGAGGAGGACTCCTCTTCCTGGCGGACGTAGGCCGCGTTGCTCTCCTTGAGCTGCTGCGAGATCGCCTCGAGGGCGGTGTGCAGCTTGTTGGCGTCGTCGTTGTAGCGCTGCATCAGCGTGGCGAAGGCGCGAGCGGCGTTACCCGACCAGTTGTCGTGCAGCGGCTGCAGGGCGCTGCCCAGGCTCTTGAGAGAGTTCTGGCTCTGCTCGTTGACGTTGTCGACGTCGACAGCGGCCTTGGCCATCTCTTCTGGCGTGATTCCGTAACCGGACATTGGGAGAAACCCCCTGGCTTGTGGTTGGGTCGTACGCCTTCTTCGTTCGTACGCCGCTTACGACGATGACCCTGCCAGGTTTGGTTCCCCCTCGGTGCAGGTTGGTCCCAGGTCGTTGCTCCCGTTAACGGTCTTGCCGGGAACCCGCAGGTCAGACCAGGTTGACGGGGACTGGACAAGCCGGGAACCAGTTCACAGGTGTGAACGTCACCGCAGGTCAGCCCCCGTGCAGCAGGATCTGGTCCTGCGAGAAGTCCTCGTCGTCCGGCGGGGTCTGCTGCGCGCGCTGCGACTCCGGCGGCGCGCCGGTGCCCTTGGCCGCCAACCGCTGCGTGTCGCGCCGGAACGCGGCGCTGGTCTCGCGCGCCTCGGCCGAGGCGCGGCGCGCGGCGGTGACCGCCGCGGACACCTCGGCCCGGAACCTGGCGACCGATTCGGTGAAACCGTCGTTCACTGCCCACCTCCGACCACGGTGGTGCGCACCACCGTCTCGCAAGCCTGCCGCACCCGGTCCCGACCGTCCTCGGTGTACTGGCAGCCGATGCTGACCTGGTACCTGCCCTCCAGGAGCACGTACCAGTCGACGGTAGCGCCCTGCTTGGTCAACTGCTCGCGGTAGTAGACGACATCCCGCCCCGCGAAACTAGCGCCTTCGTCATAGCCGGAGAGTTCAGAGCCACGCCCGTCGAAGTCCGCCCGCAGTCGCTCTAACGCCCGCGCACGGTCGGTACCGCTGTCGAACGAAAGTTGGCGCTCTTGCACCAAGACCAGGTCGTTGCCCTGCTCCGCACCTGTGGGCTTGATCTCGGTGCGCATGATCCCCGGGCTCCCACCCGTCTGCGTCCAGTCGTCCGGCAACGCGAACCGGTAGTCATACCTTGAGATCGTGGTGCTGTTGGCGCCGTCTTGGTTCAGTGCGAGCAAGAGCCCAACACCACCACCGATCAACGCCAGCAGCACGCCTATCCCTACATAGAGCCCGGTCTTCCGCCTCTTCTTCGGCTGCAGCTGCTCGGCGGGCTTATAGGGCTGCGGCTCAGCGGGTTGGTACGGCTGCTGCTGCGGTGCCTGGCGGCCTTGCTGCGCACCGGATCCGTAGGGCCCACTCGCGAGCACCCCGGTGTGATCCACATCGGGAGCGACCGCCCGCAACGCGCCCCGCGCCACCACGGTCTCCGGCTGGTCCAGCGTGACCGGCACGACGCCGGTTCGCTCCGCGACCAACCGCGCCACCAACGGGATCCGACTCGATCCGCCCACGAGGAAGATCCCCGCCAACTGCCCCGGCACCAACCCCGCGTCCCGCACCGCGGCGAGCGTGAGCACAACAGCGGACCCGATCGGATCAGCGATCAACCGCTCGAGGTCGTCCCGGGTCACATGCGCGTCGGGGAACGGCGAAGGGAGCGGGATGTCGGTATAGGTATGCCGCGACAACGTCTCCTTGGCGTTGCGCACATCCTGCCGCAGCACCCGTCTGCGGCGCCGGTCCAGGAGGTCCCGCCCCTCGATGAGCTCTTTCCAAGCATCGCTGTGCTTGGCCGCGGCCGTGCGTCCCAGGTAATCCAGCAGGAACTGATCGACATCAGCGCCACCGAAAGTCGGATTCCCCTTGCTGGACAAGACAGTGAAGAGGGTCGTGTGCTGCTCGGTCCGCACGACGCTGACGTCCACGGTCCCACCACCGAGATCCAGGACGGCGAGGATCCGCCCGGGACCCGGGTAGCTGGCGGAGTGGAAAACGGCCGCCGCAACGGGTTCCGGGATCAACAGGATCCTGGTGGCAAGCCCGGTCGCGGCCTGGCGGAGGACTTGCGTGCGGACGCCGCCCCAATCGGCCGGGTGGGTCAGGACGAGCTGATCGACCTGCGCACCACCCGCAACGCGGCGCGCTTCCGCCACCGCGCGCCCGATGACAGCCCGGAATACCTGGATGACGGGAATTACCACATCACCAAGAAGCAGCTCACCGTCGTCGATTCGCCGTTTGGGGTGGGGCTCGTAGCGGGAGGGGTCCAACGCGGCTTGCCGTTCAGCTTCCTGCCCGACGAAGAGGGTGCCGTCGATGCCCGCGTAGACAGCGGAGGAGAGCAGGGGCTGGCCGTCGATGACGACCACTTGAGGCTCCCGGCCGTTGAGCGAGATGGCGACGCAGGTGCTGGAGGTGCCGAAGTCGACAGCTACGCGCAGCACGGTGCCACCTTTCCGCCGGTATGCCTTAGGTCACCCTACGTGGCGGTTCAAGGGGGGCGGGTGGGGGTGCGTTCTTGATCTTGCTGCGGTGGGGGTGGTTGTCCACAACGCCTTCGACCATCCACAGGGGTCGATTGCTGCTGCTGTTTTGGTGGCGCTTCTCGGTAGGCTGTATATCGGGGGCTTGGTTTCAGGTGATGGGTGCGCCACCGTGGTTGATCAGCAGTTCGTTCATCTTCTCGGTGGGTGACGCCCAGCCGAGGGTCATGCGGGGTCGCCCGTTGAGTTGGCGGGCGACGAAGTCGAGATGGGCTTGGGTGTGGACCGACAGGTCCGTTCCCTTGGGAAAGTACTGGCGCAGGAGCCCGTTGGTGTTCTCGTTGGTTCCTCGCTGCCAAGGGCTGTGCGGGTCACAGAAGTAGACGGGCATGCCGGTGGCGATGGTGAACTTCGCGTG
>NZ_JAMTCO010000013.1 GCF_024171925.1 Actinokineospora diospyrosa
ACACCACGCACAGACACAATCTCCGATCACTCCGACACGAAGATCATCCCACACCCGGCGCACTCACCACTGGAGACCAAGGCCCCGCGCAAAACAAGTTCGCCCCATCGAGCTCGTCGCATTGCCGCGGATCGGGCCCGATGTCGCCGCTAGGCGACGAGGCGTCCGATCCCGGTCGCCGAGGTCGCCGCCAGGCGACGAGGCGGGTAGTCCGGTCGCCGAGGTCGCCCGCCAGTCAACAAGGCGTCCACCCCGTCGCGGCCGCAGACGAGCCTTTCCCGTAGCCAACCCTGGACCACAACCCACTTATTGTCTACGCTCGTAGAATGACCAGGGTTTCCGCGCTGCCGACCACCGTCACCCCGCCCACCGCCGAGGTGACCGGCCCGCCCGTCGTGCTCATCCACGGCTTCACCTCCTCCGGTGCGGTCGACTTCCCCGCCGAGCGCTGGGCCGCCCCACTGGCCGCCGCGGGCCGCGAGACGGTCGTCGTGCACCTGCCCGCCCACGTCGGCGGCCCCGCGGTCGCCTCGGCGGACGAGGTCACCACCGGCCAGGTGCTCCAGCGCATCGCCGAGGCCATCACCGCCCCCGAGGTCGACCTCGTCGGCTACTCCCTCGGCGCCCGCATCGCCTGGGACCTCGCCGCCCTCCTCCCGGTCCGCCGCCTGGCCCTCGGCGGCCTCAGCCCGATGGAACCCTTCGCCGCCGTAGACCTCGCCGCCGCCCGCGCCGCGGCCCAGGGCGGTCCCCAGCCCACCGACATGCTGACCGGCATGATCACCAGCATGGTCACCGCCCCCGGCCAGGACACCGAGTCGCTGCTCAACCTCATCGAAGGCCTCGCCCGCGAACCCTTCAACCCCGCCGCGGCTACCCCCCAGGTCCCCACTCTCTTCGTAGCGGGCGACACCGACCCCATGTCCCAGGGCGTCGACCACCTGGTCTCCCTCGTCCCCAACGCCACCCTCCAGCGCGTCCCCGGCGACCACATCTCCGCCCTCGCAGGCGACGACCTCCGCGCCGCAGTCTTCACCTTCCTGGGGGTCTGACCATCGCGGGTTGGTGGGCGTGCCGCCGCCCACCAACCCGCGATGACCTGACCGAGCACCGTCCGCCCGCTGGTCCCTCGGGCGCCCACGCCGATCCCGCGCCGTCGACGTCGAACGGCTCGTCAATGGCCGGAGGATGCCGAGGCGGCGCGCGCGTTGACGTCCGCCAGTGGCTCGCAGTCCTGGCCTCGACCAGGACTGCGCCGTCGATCCACTGATGCGCGGCCACCGCCGCGAGCGGAGCGAAAACCGTTGCCCACGGCCGGGAATTCGGCCATAGTAAGATGCGATGATCGCGCTTCGGTATGGACCGCGCGCCACGGAGCCACGCCGTTTCTCGTGGACCTCCCAGCCGAGTTCGTTGTGCTGAAAGGCTGTTCCTCCTTCGTCACCCATATCGCCGACGTGGATTTCGCGGCACTGTCGCCCTTCCTGCACCCGCCCCCGGGCGGGGTCCCTGCGTGAAGGAGTGACCAGTGAGACGAGATCGGGTGTGGCACGTCGTGCTCGCCGTGGGGTTGGTGGTGGGTGGTGCGGTTCCGGCCACTGCCGCGGAAGGGGTGGTGTTCGGGGCAGATCGGCCGGGGGCCATTGAGGGCAGTTACATCGTGGTGACAAAGGATCGCGCGGTGGGTGCTAAGTACGGCGCCGTCGTCACTGCGACCTGGGAGCGTGCGTTAAGCGGGTTCGCCGCGCGCATGGATGCCGCAGACGCGCGCAAGCTTGCTGCGGATCCGGCGGTGGAGATGGTCGTGCAAGACTCCGTGGCCACGGTTGCCGGGGAACAGCCGAATCCGCCGAACTGGGGACTCGACCGGATCGATCAGCGGGACTTGCCGCTGGACGGCACCTACCGCTACAGCGGTACCGGCGCGGGGGTGACGGTCTACGTGATCGACACCGGGGTGCGCACCAGCCATAGCACCTTCGAGGGCCGGGCCAGCTGGGGCACCAACACCATCGACACCAACAACACCGACTGCCACGGCCACGGCACCCACGTCGGCGGCATCATCGGCGGCCGCGAGTACGGCGTCGCTAAAGCGGCCAAGATCGTCGCTGTGAAGGCGTTGAACTGCGCGGGATCCGGCTCCAACAGCGCCGTCATCAGCGGCATCGAGTGGGTCACCAAGAACGCCGTCAAACCCGCCGTGGCGAACATGAGCCTTACGAGCTCCGCCGACCCGGCCATGGACGCCGCCGTGCGCAAATCCATCGCGTCCGGCGTCACCTACGCAGTCGCCTCCGCCAACGACGGTAAGGACGCTTGCAACTCCTCGCCCGCGCGGGTCACCGAGGCCATCACCGCCAACGCCGTCGACAAGAACGACGCTAAGCCGACCTTCTCCAACTTCGGCCCGTGCACAGACCTGTTCGCCCCCGGGGTGGGCATCCTCTCGGCCTGGAAAGACAACGACAACGCCACCTACACCGCCAGCGGCACCTCTATGGCCGCACCCCACACCGCAGGCGTCGCTGCCATCTGGCTTGGTGCCCGCCCCGCAGACACCCCAGCCCAGGTCCACGCAGGCATCGTTGCCGCAGCCACCCCAGACAAGGTGACCAACCCCGGCGCCGGATCCCCCAACCGCCTATTGCACGCCGCGCCCACCCCACAACCGTTGGCGCTACCGAACCCCGGCAACCAAACCAGCCCTATAGACCGCCCAGCCACCGTCGGCCTAAGGGCAACCGGCGGGACCACCCCGTACACCTGGACCGCATCCGGTCTACCTGCCGGGATCGAACTGAACGCCGCAAGCCTCACCGGTACTCCCACCGCAGAAGGCACCAACACAGTCGCGGTAACCGTCACGGATGCCGCAGGCGCCACTGCGTCCACAACCTTCACGTGGACCATCACCGCTGCGAGCGACCTAAGCGTGCTCGATCCCGGTGACCAGACCGGCAAGGTAGGCGAAGAGACCGGCATCAAGATCTCCGCGAGCGGCGGCACAGAGCCCTACACCTGGACCACAACAGGGCTACCTGCCGGAGTTAGCGCTACCACCGGCGGCAACGTCGTCACCCTGTCCGGCATCCCCACCACCGCCGGGACGACGACAGTTGTGGCCACCGTGCGCGACAACGCAGGCGCCACCGCGTCCACCACCTTCACTTGGACCATCACCGGCGGCTGCCCAGGCGGCCAGAAGCTGACCAACCCCGGCTTTGAGTCCGGCACCACCGGCTGGACCGGCACCACAGCGGTCATCGGCCAGCACGCGGCCACGGGCCAACCCGCCCACAGCGGCATGTGGAGCGCGTGGCTCGGCGGCAAGGGCAGGGCCAACACCACCACCGTCAGCCAGACCGTCACCCTGCCCAGCGGATGTGCCAGCCACCAACTGTCCTTCTGGCTGCACATCGACACCGCCGAACGCGACGCCCGGATCTGGGACCGCTTCGCGGTGGCGGTGGGGGACAAGACCCTCGCCACCTTCTCCAACCTCAACGCGGCCACCGGGTACCGGCAGTTCACCTACGACCTGTCCGCGTTCGCGGGCCGGTCGGTGCCGGTCACCTTCACCGGGCTCGAGGACAGTTACCTGCGGACGTCGTTCGTCCTCGACGATGTCGTTGTCACCGCGGGCTGACTGTCCCGGGGCGGGGCCGTGGGCGATTCCGGTCGGCCACGGCCCCTGCCGCGTACCATGACCCGGGTGGATCTTGAGGTCCGACACCTGCGTGTTCTCCTCGCCGTGGCCGACGAGGGCAGCATCACCCGCGCCGCCGCCGTCCTCGGCCTGTCCCAGCCCTCGCTGACCGCCCAACTCCAGCGGATCGAGCGCACCGTCGGCGAACCGGTCTTCGTGCGCGGCCGCACCGGCGTGCGGATCACCCAGTTCGGCCGCGGCCTGCTCAGCCGGGCCCGCGCCGTGCTGCGCGAGATGGACCACCTGCTGGTCACCTCCCTGCCCGCCGACCGCCGCGAACTCGCCATCGGCGACGCCGGGCTGCTGCTGGCCGCGGTCGTGCCCCGGCTGGAGCGCGACCTGGCCGCCGCAGGCACCGCGATGAGCATCCGCGTCCACCTCGACCCCGCGGCCGCCGCCCTGGTCGCGATGCTGCGCTCCGGCAGGCTCGACACCGCGATCATCAGCGACGTCATCGGTTTCGAACTGCCCAAGACCGCCGCCGTCCACCGGGTGACCGTCGTCCCGGTCGAGCCCGTGTTCATCGCCCTGGCCGCCCACCACCGCCTCGCCGCCCGCCCCGCGGTCGACCTCGCCGACCTCGCCGACGAGGCCTGGATCATCAACCCCCACGACAACCCCGGCTGGATGGCGTCCGTCCGCGCCGCCTGCGCCCACCGCGGCTACCAACCCCGCATCGCCTACGAGAGCAGCCACATGGCGGGCGCCCGCGCTTTCGTCGCCACCGGCACCTGCGTGGCCATCGCCGACCCCCTCTCCACCGAAGACCCCGGCGTCGTCTTCCGCCCCCTCATCGGCGACCCGATCCGCGGCCGCATCGACCTGGCCTGGGTCGACCAGTGCCCGGTCCCCGCCGACCTCCTGCGCCGGGTGGTGGCCGAGGAGTACCGGGCACTGGTCGAGCGCAACGCCGGATACCGCCGGTGGTGGGCCGAACACGGGCAGATCCTGGTGTGACCCCCGGGGCCGCCAACCAGGTCAGACGGCTTCGAGCGCGAAGAACAGGAAGCTCAGGAAGGCCCCGGAGGGGAACGGCGACATCTCTTCGGGGAAGAGTTCACGTGCTTCCGGCACCGCGGGCGGCTCACTGATGACAGTCGTGCGGAACCCGGCCGCGGTGAAGGCGTCGGTCATCGCGTGCAGCGGTCGGTGCCAGTAGGTGAGCACGGCCTCCTGACCGTCGAAGGTGTACTCGTCAGACCACTTGCTGGTCGCGAAGTAGTCCGCTTGGGGATGCAGGATCTTGAACATGATGGGGTGGTTGACGACCACGACCAGCCTGCCGCCGGGCTTGAGCACTCGCCGCAACTCGGCCAGCGGTGCGGTCCAGTCCTCCAGGTAGTGCAGCACCAAAGCCGCAACGACAACGTCGAACGCCCTACCCGGGTACGGCAGCGGCTGACCAATATCAGCCACCCGCAGATCCACGTCGTCACCGAGCCGCTTCCCGGCCAACTCCACCATCTTCGCGCTGCGATCGAACCCAGCCACGACGGCGCCCTTGTCACGCAGCGCCTCAGCCACCGCCCCAGCCCCACACCCAGCGTCAAGAACCCGCAGCCCACCCACGTCCCCGACCAGGTTCACAATCGCAGGCCGGGCGTAGTAGGCATTGATGAGACTCGTCTCATTCTCGACCGTGTACGCCTCAGCAAACCTGTCGTAGTCGTTCTCCACAGCCACGTCGGCAGACCTCCCAGGATCAGCAAGCACGGTTCCCATCCTGCCGAATGATCATCCGGGATGCCACGAGCCCGCCCCGGACCGGATAGGCGACCCGACCCCGGGACCCGGCCCGACCCGCCTGGCAGGCACCCGGCTGTAGCCGTCGCGGTACTGGCTGAGCCGGTCACTGCTGGGGCCGCCCGCCCTGTCATGGTTGGTTCGGTGATCTGGTTTGCCGCGGCGTCGAATCGGTCGGGACTTAAGTCCTCACCGGGCATGTCACTGGTCGCGGGCCGGAGGTCCGGTGCGGACCTAGAGTGAGTGGTGCAGCGGTCCGACCTGAGCGGGAGATGTGATGGGGATCCGGGTGTTCCTGGTCGACGACCACGAGATCGTGCGGCGTGGGGTGGCTGAGTTGCTCGACTACCCGGACATCGAGATCGTGGGTGAGGCGGCGTCGGTCAGTGAGGCGTTGGTGTTGGTCCCCGGGGCCAAGCCGGACGTGGCTGTTCTCGACGTGCGGCTCCCCGATGGCACCGGGGTCGAGCTGTGCCGTGAATTGCGCTCGGTGATGCCCGATCTGCGCTGTCTCATGCTCACCTCCTACGCCGACGACGAGGCCCTGTTCGACGCGATCCTGGCGGGGGCGTCGGGGTTCGTGTTGAAGCAGGTGCTGGGGACGGACCTGGTCGCGGCGGTCCGGACGGTGGGTGCGGGCGGGTCGTTGCTGGATCCCCGGACAACCGCGGCGCTGCTGGACCGGATCCGCCGGGAGCGGACCGAAGACGATCCGCTGGCGACACTGACCGATCAGGAGCGGACGGTGTTCGAGCTGATCGGTGAGGGGTTGACCAACCGCCAGATCGGGGAGCGGATGTTCCTGGCGGAGAAGACGGTGAAGAACTACGTGTCGCACCTGTTGGCGAAGTTGAACATGCAGCGGCGCACCCAGGCCGCTGTGCTCGCGGCGGAGTTGCGACGAGGACGGTAGTGGGCCGCTTACCGAAGCGGCGTGGTTGTCCACAATGCCTTGGACTGTCCACGGGCTTCGGTTGCCAATGCCGGTTTGTCGGGCCCCGCTGGCCGACTCCATATCGAGGGTGCTTGGTTTAGTTGATCTTGCCAGCGGTCCGGATGTGCGTCAGCCGAGGGGGACGCGCCAGTGGATCTGGGTGCCGGTGCCGTTGGGGCCCGGGGTGATCTCGCTGGTGCCTTGGCATTGGCGGGCTCGGCGGGTGAGGTTCTCGAGGCCGCTGCGGCGGGTGGGGTGGCCGATGCCCTTGCCGTCGTCGGTCACCGCCACCAGCAGGTCGTCGGCGGCGGAGACGATGACGGTGATGGTGCGGGCTTGGCTGTGCCGCACGGCGTTGCTCACCGCTTCCCGGAGCGCGGCGAGGGCGTGGTCGCCGACCTCGGGTGGGACGAGGGTGTCGATCGCCCCGGACATGCTGACCGAGGGGGTGATGGGGTGGTCGGCGGCGATCTCGGCGACGGCGTCGAGCATGCGGCGGCGCAGCGAGGTGGGGTCGTCGACCGATTGCAGGTCGAAGATGGAGGTGCGGATCTCGCGGACGGTCTGGTCGAGCTGTTCGACCGACCGGTGGACGCGGGCCCGGACCTCGGGGTCCTCGATCCGGCGGAGCGTGCCCTGCAGGCTCATGCCGGTCGCGTAGAGGCGCTGGATCACGTGGTCGTGCAGGTCCTGGGCGATGCGGTCGCGGTCGGCGAGCACGTCGAGCAGGCGCTGGGAGCGCTGCTTCTCCGCCAACTCCAGGGCCACCGCCGCCTGGCCCGCGAACGAACCGAGCAGGGGCACCCGGTCGGCCGGGAACGGCGCCGCGCCCTTCTGCCGGGCGGTCACCAGGACGCCGCCGGTACCGCTGAGCGGGACCAGGACGCAGGGGCCGAGCAGGTCGGCGACGCGCCCGCCCGCCGTCTCGACCCCCAGGTCGGTGACCACGCGGGGCGCCTTGGCGGCGGTCGTCTCCTCGATGAGCGGCCCGAGGGCGGACACCTCGAGGTCGGTGAGCTGCTCGCCGAGCCGACCGGTGGCGGCGCCGACGCGCAGGAGCTCGTCGGCCTCCAAGAGGATCAGCACACAATCCGCGTTGGTGAGCTCGGCGACGCGCCGGGCGATCAGGTCGAGGGACTCGCGTTGCGACGCTCCGCGCAGCAGTCCCTCGTTGACCTCGGCGGACGCGGCGAGCCAGCGCTCGCGTTCGCGGGAGCGCTCGAACAGCCGGGCGTTCTCCACCGCGACGCTCGCGGCCGAGGCGAGGGCGCTGACCACGGCCTCGTCGTCGGCGGTGAACTCGGCGTCGCCGCGCTTCTCGGTGAGGTAGAGGTTGCCGTAGACCTCGCCGCGGATCCGGACGGGGACGCCCAGGAAACTGCCCATGGCGGGGTGGTTGGGCGGGAAGCCGACGGAGGCGGGGTGCTTGGTCAGGTCGGAGAGCCGGATCGGTTCGGGGTGCTCGATGAGCAGGCCGAGCAGTCCACGCCCCTCCGGCAGGTGCCCCATCAGGGCCCGCTGCGCCGGGTTGATCCCGACGTTGACGAAGCGGGCGAGGCCGCCTGCCTCGCTGAGCACGCCCAGCGCGCCGTAGCGGGCGTCGACGAGGTTGACCGCCGCTTGAACAATCCGCTGCAGGGTCGAGTCGAGCTCCAGCCCGGCACCGACGGCCATCACGGCGTCGAGCAGGCCCTGGAGGCTGTCGCGGGTGCTCATCACCGCGCCGAGGCGTTCGTGCAGCTCCCCCAGCAGCTCGTCGAGCCGCAAGCCGGAGAGCAGGCCCCGGGTGATGGCCCCGTCACCCTCCACAGCATCCACTCCTCGCTCGTCCCCGGCCGGTGTGCGTAGAGAGGCTCCCACGGGCGGGGTGGAGCGGCAATCAGCCCCTTGGGCACAAGCCCACTTAGGTCGCGGCGCGGACCTGGGCCCGCACGACACCGGGGACGGCCTCGGCGAGCACTCGGGCGACGTGGTGCTCGGTGGCGTCGTCGAAGGTGTCGGTGATGGTCGCCTCGCCGTCGCGGACGGCGACGGTGTAG
Organism: Actinokineospora diospyrosa; assembly: GCF_024171925.1. GTDB lineage: Bacteria > Actinomycetota > Actinomycetes > Mycobacteriales > Pseudonocardiaceae > Actinokineospora > Actinokineospora diospyrosa. Next base: position 8,426 of record NZ_JAMTCO010000013.1, read on the forward strand.
CGGTCCGGACCCCCGTAGGTGCCCAGGTGCCTGCGGACGTCGGCGGCGATGCGGTCGTCGGCGCGGGCCAGGACGCGGACCAGGTCGGCGCGGGTGATGACGCCGACGACCTGCCCGCCGTCGACGACGGGCAGGCAGCGGCTGCGGTCCTCGAGCATCGTCCGGGCGACCACGGCGACGTCGGTCCCCGCCCCGATGCCGACCGCGGGAGTGGTCATCACCGCGCCGACCGTGCGCGGCGGGGGCGTCGGCGCGCCGTCGAGCCCCCGGGTCCTGGCGTCGGCCGGGATCCGGTCGCGCACCACGTCGGCCTCGGTGACCATCCCGACCAGCCGGTCGTCGTCGACCACGGGCAACGCCGTGAAACCGTGCCGTGCCAACAGCGTTGCGGCGTGCTTGACGGTGTCCTCGGGGCTGACGGCGATGACCGGTGTGGACATGATCTGGCGAGCGCGCATCGTGGTGTCCCTTCCTCTGCCTGCGCCTCCACGCTAGGTCCACGAGGGGTGCGGGTACCGCGGTCGCCGGTCCTCATCTGACCGGGACCTTCGGACCACCAACCCGGAACTCAGGCCACGCCCGCCGCCTCTCGCGGACGAACCGCTGGATCGACCGCGTGGAGTGCTCTGGATGCGGGTTCTGTCGCGCCGTCCCTCGGCGGCGTGGTCGCAAAAGTGGGAGACCACGCCGCCGAGGCGAAACGACTAGCGGGGGAGTGTGCAGCCCGGTCGCGTTAGGACGAACTGGTTGCCCGCGCCGATGCAGGCCACGATGTCGTAGGTCTCTTGGGCGTAGCCGATCCCCGAGCGGACCGTGATCTGCCCGGTTTGCGACACCTCACACGGGTTGTTCATCGTGCACCGGCCGCCGCTTTCGTTGATCGTGTTGTTGACGCCCACGACCTTCCCGGCGGTGTCGATGATCGGTGAGCCCGAGGTGCCGCCGATGACGTTGCAGGGGCGGGTGTAGCGGATCGAGTCCTTCCAGGTCCAGCTGCCTTCCTTGAGCTGGTAGGCGAATCCGTCCACCGCGCAGGTGTAGATCCGCTTCCAGTACCCGGACACCACCTGGATCCCGGTGCCCTGCGCGGGCTTGCTGGCCGACAGGTCGAGCGCGCGGGAGCGGTACTGCTGCTGGATCTGCGCGTAGGTCGAGCTGAGCTGGTAGAACGCCGCGTCGGTGTTCTTCATCGTGGCGTAGGCGAGCTTGGTGGCCCGCAACGTGCCCAGCGACTGGCCGGACCCGCCGAGCAGGGTGAACGTGCGGCTCGACGCCTGGTTGACGATGACCTCGTTGGCGCCCATCAGTTTCACGCAGTGCCCGTTGGTCAGCACGAGGGCCGGGTCGCTGTCGACCGCCGCGGGCGGGCGCACCACGGAGCCGGAACAGTTGTCCAGTGCCACGATGCCGGTGAAGTCGGCGTAAGCCGCCGCACTGGCCGGGGAGACGACCACAGCCGCCGCGGCCAAAGCGGTGGCGAGTACGCCAACCACTCGCTTGATCATGGAGATGTCCTTCCGGTAGCAGGGTTACCACCAGAGAGGGTTGACGCCCGGGCATTCACTCACCACCTCCGTTCGGGTGGCAACGAGGCCGGACAATCCTGGTCACGCAGTCTGAAGAGGATGAATCCGGCGCGTGAACCCTTCACCCTCAACGCGTTCACAGTTGGCGAGCCCGGGATCGGTTTAGTGGCAACGGCGAACCCCGGAAACAGCCGCGGCCCCTCCCGGTGTGGGAGGGGCCGCCGCGGCGCTGTCTTTACGTGGTGGCCTTACTTGGTGGCGAGGGCCTTGAGGCCCGCGTAGTCACCGGCGCCCAGCAGGCGGCGGGAGGTGTCGCAGGGGGAGCTGGCCGGGGTCATGGTCTGGGTGGCGTTGTTGGTCTGGTCGACGTGGCCCAGGCCGGCGGTGTGCAGGCGCTCGTGGGTCAGGGTGGTCTCGAGGTCGTACTGCTGGCCGGTGCAGTTCGCGGGCTTCGAGGTGAACCAGGTGTAGGCCACGTTGTCGATCAGCGTGTCGGAGGCGATGACAACACCCTTGGCGTTGTAGTAGGTGCAGGTGTAGGCGAGAACCTTCGACGGCAGGGTGCCCCAGCCGGTCACCGACTTGTTGTCGTTACCGGTGCACGTCGCGGTGGCCGAGACCTGCGGCTTGAGGGTCGTGGTGCCGCCGTAGGTGTAGGTCGAGGTGGTCAGGTTCGCCAGCCCACAGCGGTTGGTGCCCTTGGCGACGGTGTTGGTGGAGGCGGTGATCGCGTCCAGCGCGGTGGAGGCGATGTTGGCCGGGACGCCGGCACCGTTGTACAGCCAGTTCAGCGTGCCGACCTTCCAGGTCTTCAGCGCGTAGGTGGTGTCCTCACACGCCGAGGCGGCGGAGGCGGCGGTGACAGCGGCGGTGACGGCGTCACCCTCGTCGTAAGTGAACGCCTCGGCGACCAGGAACACCTGGTCGTCAGCGGTGGCCAGCGAGGTGACCGGCTGACCGGCGAGGATCACCGAGGCGGCGGCCAGTGCGGTGGCGGCGAGGGTGGTGATCGAGCGGCGCATCCGAGGCTCCCTGGTCTGTTCTGGCTGGTTGACACAAGATTCGAGCCCCGGGGGAGCGGGTCGGTTACCGCGACGGGTGCGACTCGGGTGCACGGCTCAGCCGCTACGTCAAGCCGCCGAAACTACGAGGTTCAGCGGACCCGGCGACCCCCACACGGGGCCGGAAATCGACAGCGGGCGACGAGTTCGGCCGGATTCACCCACACGGCGACTGGGTACTGTAAGAAATGACCGAAATGTCTGCTAATCGGAATGGATGATCATGGCCCTCGACCCGACCGCCCGCCGTCCGCTGCGCCTGATGGTCGTGGCGGGCGCGCTCGCCATGCTCCCGCTGCTGGCCGCCTGCGGTGACGACGACGATGACGACGATGACGACGACGGCATGCGCGCCCAGCCCCGTCCGGCCGCCGTGGCCACGCTGGCGCGGTAGTACAGCCCCGGCCCACTGTCAGTACTGCCCATCGCGAGGGAGCCACAGCTGGGCCGGTTCCCCCGCGGCACTGTGTTCCGGCGCTGGAGCACGTCCGCCACCACGTCGGATTCCACTGCCGCACGGCGATCCCACCGCGACACGCCGCTTATCGCGTACCCCACCAACGCCGCTGGTGGGGTACGCTGACGTCAAGGGCTCGCCGATCGCCCGCGGTTTCGCGGACGCGATACCCGGCTTGTCCGGCCCAACCAGAGGTCGGAACTCAGCGGTCAGACATCCAGCGCGGCTGGACATCCTGCGGTCGGAACGGGGCACCGGCGCTCCGCCGGACCCCCAGCCCTGGTCCTGAACAACCACGGCCGCGGCAGCCCGCGCCCCGTTGTTCACCCCCCCAGCCAGGAGGCCCGCCGCAGCGCATGACACGCACCGACGCACACCGTCACCCCAGGACAACCACCGCCACCAGGGCGGGCGCGCCGACCCAGCGGGGCAAGGGCAGCGCCCCCGCCCCGCCGACCGAGGTCGCGCACCCGCTCGGCAGTGCCCTCGTCGGGTACGTCAGCGCGGTCGCCGAGCTGCTCGGTGTCCCCGAGGACGGCGTCACCTGCGAGGTCACCGACACGGTCACCGCCTACCTGGCGCTGGGCTGCCGCGCCGAGGCGCACCCGGACCGCGACGTCATGCTGGTCTGGGACGCGCGCGGCTGGTCCGTGCTGGTCGAGACCGACCCGACGGAGCCGCCGATCGTGCTGTCACCGCCGGACGGGGACCTGGTCCCCGACCCGGCCGAGGTGGCCCGCCTCGTCACGGTCGCCGTGGCCAGGCGCGCTCCCCGCACCACCGTCAGCCCCACGCCGCACCCGGTCGACTGGTCCGATGTCGTCGACCGCATGCGCCGCCACGGCTGACCCACCAACCCATCACGAACAACAGCTAAGAGGCACCGAATGACTCCTGCACCGCCCAAGGGCAAGACGGCACCTGTCGTGTTCAGCCACCCCACCACCGAGGACCGGGGCGTCACCAAGAACCCCGGCAGCGCGCCGATGCCGCGCTTCGAGTCCTCATCGGACTCCCCGCGCGTCCCGGACTGGTCCAACCCGTGACCGCCGCCCCCGATGTCCGAAGTGGACCAGTCCGGTCCGGCTCGATCGCGCTGCACCCGTGGCGGCTCGACGACACGGCCGACGCGCTGGCCGTCTTCGGGGACGCGGGGGACACCCGGTGGCCAGGTCCCCAGCTCGACCGGGTACCCGACCTGGCCACCATGCGAGAACTGCTCGCGCGCTGGATCGACGAGGACGCCGCACTGTGCGCCCCGCACGGCCGGTGGGCCGTGCGGCGGCTCGACGACGACCGCCTGATCGGCGGCGCGTCCCTGCTGCGCCTCCCACCCGGCGACGAGGACACCGGCATGGCCTGGCAACTGCACCCGGGCACCGCCAGCGCGGACGTCGCTGGCGAGTGCGCGTTCGCCCTGGCGTCGCTGGCCTTCGACCACGGCCTGGACGAGGTGTTCGCCCTCGTCCGAGCGGGCGCCGACACCACCGCCATCCGCCGCAACGGCATGTACTGGGTCGGCGAAACGGGCAAGTACTTCGGCCTCGACCTGCAGGTCTACCGACTACGCGCACCCGACCTGGACCGCATGGCCGCCGAGGGCCACCACCTGGACCCCTAGGTCGCCCGCCCTACGCCCGCCGGACCCGCACCTATGCCGGGGACCCCGCGCTAACGACGACCGGTCCGCGCCTCAGATCAACTGGCCACTCCTTGGCCATTGGGCGCTCAAAGCCCGGGACGCCACGTCAACCCCCGCCAAGCCCGGCCCAGGCCCACCTGGGCAGCCATGGACAGTACGAAGGTCCAGGCCAGCCCCTGTCAGGACTGGCCCTGACCCAGGAACCCCGCCACTGGACGCCTCAGAAGCCAGGGTGCCATCCCACTTCGGCCAGGTCCCGCCCAGCCCGCCCGAGTCGGCCCTGCCAGCCCAGCCCGGGACACTCGGACCAGCGGCGCCATCTCAGCCCACCGAGTCGGCCCTGCCAACCCAGCGCCTGGACACTCGGACCCAGCGGTGCCAGCCCGGCCCTCCCGTCAGGTCCGCCCCAGTCCACCTAGCCGACCCCTGGACACCCGGCAGCCGCTGGGTCCTGCTCGCCCCGCAAGATCATCTGCCGCAAGAGCCCCCGATATACAGCCTATCGAGGAAGCCCGACAGAACCCGGGGCAGCGATTATGGCCTGTGGACACCAGAACACGTTGTGGACAACCGCCCGCAAGCCCAGCCCCTGGACACTCGGAGCAGCCGGTGCCAACTCGGCTTCCGTCAGGTCTGCCCCAACCCACGTGGCCGACTACCGGACACTCGGACCCAGCGATGCCATCCCAACTGCCGTCAGGTCCGCCCTAAACCCACCTGATCAGCCGTGGGCACTCGGAGATCCGGTGCCATCCCGGCCCGTTCTCGTCGGCCCTGCCAACTCAGCGCCTGGACAGTCGGACCCGGCGGTGCCAGCCCGGCCCTCCCGTCAGGTCCGCCCCAGCCCACTTTCTCAGCGCCTGGACAGTCGGAGTCGCTGGTGCCAGGTGCTCGATGGGGTGGACCTGTTTTGTGTGGGGGAGCGGCACCCGTAGCGTTTCCGCGCGGCAGGGCCTGCTTTTGGGCCCCTGCTTTGCGGTTCTGCCACGGGTGTCGTAGGGGCCCCGCGCAAAACAGGTCCACCGCATCGAGCTCGTCGCATTGTCGCGGATCGGGCGCCGAGGTCGCCGCTAGGCGACGAGGCCGTCCGATCCCGGGTCGCCGAGCTCGCCGCCAGGCGACGAGGCCGACCCGCACACCGCGAAGTCGTAGGCGAGCCGACCCCGAGCGCCACCCGCAGGCTCACCCGGACCCGGCCCCGCGTCACCTCAACAGCGTCAGAGCACCCGCACAGACACAGCCTCCGGACCCTTCCGGCCCTCGCCCACCTCGAACTCAACCCGCTGATCGTTGGCCAAGCCCGTGTTGTCGTACCCCTCGATCGCCGAACGGTGCACGAACAGGTCCGCGCCACCGCCGCTCGGGGTGATGAAACCGAAACCCTTGGTCCCGTTGAACCACTTGATCGTGCCGGGGGTCATCGTGCTCATCGGTGTGCTCCTTGGCTCGACCACGGCGAGTCGACGCCAGGGAGGGGACTTTCGACCTGCGCGACGGGCTCGGGCCCGGCGATGCCCAACATGGACAGCAGCACACCGCGGTCCTCGGCGTTGAGCGAGTGCTCGGCGACCGTGCGGGCCGCGCGAACGCGTTGCACCGCCTCGGCCTTCTCCGCGGCCGCCCGGCCGTCGGCGAACCCGGCCGCGCCGCGCGGACCCCGGTTGGCCCGGGTGGCGGCGGGGGAGGTCAGTGGTGGGTGTGACGTGGCGAGCTGGTAGTCCGGCGGCAAGCCGGTGCTCCCGTCCCCGGCCGCGGTGACACGGCGACCGGTCTCAGTCGGGGCCCGAGTCGGCTGGATGCCAACACCTGGCACCCCGACCGCCCCGACAGTACCGCACCGGTCCCGGCCGGGACACCGTCGACCCGGCCCGACCAGGGCCGCACCCGGACGGCCGAACGGACCCGGATCGCGTTCCCGGCCCCGGGTCCCCGACCACAATGGACCTGATCCAGAATGCGCGTTGCCCGATGGGGCGAACTTCCCGGTGGCGGGGCGCGCGCGACACCGGTGACCGGACCGGGGGCCGGGGCTGGGAGGACGGCCCGCTCGGCCGCCGACCGGGGCCACGGCTGTTGCTCCTGCGCGCAAAGGAAGTCCGCGCCGATCGAGCGGGCCGCACGCCGACCACCTCAGGTGGGTCTATTCGGCCGTGCCGGCATGGTCGTGGCCGCACCGGGTGGTATAGCCTCGCAGGGAGCCCCACCGCAGACAGGGGGGTATCAGGATCGACGTGGCGGCCACCGGGCCGGTGTCGCCGGTCCGCCCACCCCCCGACCCGCTCCGTCGCGCCGCACCCGTCTCCCGGTGGGTTCGGTGTGCGTCCGGCGCCGTGCCCCGCGGTGGCCTGCCGCCGCGTGCGTGCCCCACCACACCCCAGATCCAGCAGTCCAGGTCCGCGGCGTGCTGCGCCTGTCCAGAGAAAGTCACCTCACCATGAGTGCTTCCCCCGTGTCCGACGCACACGCCGCGCCACCGCAGCGCGGCAGTGACTTCGCCGAGCTGTCGCGCCGGATCAAGAGCGAGGGGCTGCTGAACCGGCGGCACGGCTACTACGCGGTTCGGATCGCGACCAACGTCGCCCTGCTCGGCGCGGGGATCGCCGCGTTCGTGCTGGTGGGGGACTCCTGGTGGCAGCTGCTCACCGCGGTGCTGCTGGCCGGGGTGTTCACCCAGTTCGCCTTCATCGGCCACGACGCCGGGCACCGCCAGATCTTCGGCACCCGCCGCGGCAACGACGTCATCGGCTACACCCACGGCGCGGTCACCGGGATCAGCTTCCAGTGGTGGGTCGGCAAGCACAACCGCCACCACGCCAACCCCAACCACGAGGACGAGGACCCCGATGTCGACATCATGGTGCTCGCCTTCAGCGACCAGCAGGCGCTGACCAAGAACGGCGTGGCCCTGTTCATCACCAAGTACCAGGCGTTCCTGTTCTTCCCGCTGCTGCTGGCCGAGGCGATCATGCTGCGCATCGCCAGCGTGCAGGCGGTGCTGCGCCGCGAGATCAAGCCGTTCCGGCTCGAGGGCGTGCTGATCGCCGCGCACATCGTGGTCTACCTCAGCGCGGTGTTCCTGGTGCTGTCCCCGCTCAAGGCCGTCGTGTTCATCCTGGTGCACCAGGGCCTGATGGGCGTCTACCTCGGTTGTTCCTTCGCGCCCAACCACAAGGGCATGCCGATGCTGACCAACGAGGACTCGGTGGACTTCCTGCGCAAGCAGGTCCTCACCTCCCGCAACATCCTCGGCGGCCGCTGGATCGACTACCTGTTCGGCGGGTTGAACTACCAGGTCGAGCACCACCTGTTCCCGAACATGCCGCGCTCCAACCTGCGCCGCGCCCAGCCCCTCGTCGAGGAGTTCTGCGCCCGCCGCGGCATCACCTACACCCACTGCGGGATCCTCGCCTCCTACAAGCAGGTCCTGCGCCACCTCCACTCGGTCGGCGCCCCGCTGCGCGCGCCCCGCGAGTTGGTCACCAGCTAGCACCACCGCACACGGCCCGCCCGGCGCAGGGGTTTCCCCTCCCGGGCGGGTTGTGCGTGTGGTCTGCCCAGCGACGCGAGTACCAACGGGTTCCATGGCGAAAGCGCGGATCGTCCACCCCGCGCCCCGCGGTGCCGTGTGGACGGACACCGCCACGGCGCGTGGTACCGCGCGCGGGGCCGGGAGCGGCATGGGGACGAACGACGGACTCGGCGGACGCCGCGACCAGCAGCCCTCCGCGAGCAGTGGGTCGAGGCGGAACCGCCCACGCGGGATCTGATGTTCTGCGGCTACTGGCGGCGCCGCGCCTGACGCTCGGTACGGTGCTTGCACCGACCGAGGCTTGGGGGCCGCCATGCTCGCGCACGTCCGACAGCGCTGATGGACGTCCTCACGGCCCTCGGCAAGCTGGTTCCGGTGGTCCTCGCCTTCGGGGCAGGCGCGTTGTTCGCCCGCCGCAAACTGCTCCCCGCCGAGGCCGCGGGCTACTTCACCGACTTCGCCTTCCTGTTCGCCATCCCGTGCTACCTCTTCGGCAAGATCTTCCTCAGCGACCTGGGCCACCTGTTCGACGTCCGGGCGATCTCCGCCTACGCGGCCAGCGCAGCGCTCTGCGTCGTCCTCATCGGACTGCTCGCCAGGGGCAGCGCCAAGGTCCGGGCCCTGCGCGTGATGGCGGCGGTCCAGGTCAACACCGCCTACTTCGCGGTCCCCGTCTTCGTCATGCTGTTCGGCGACGCCGCGCCGATCTTCCCGATCCTGCTGCTGCAGGTCTGCCTGCTGTCCACGGTCATCCTCACCACCCTGGAGTTCGGCGGCCCCGGCAGCACCCCGCGCAAACTCGCCCGCGCGATCTGGGCGTCCCTCAACACCCCAGTCGTCCTAGCCTGCAACCTGGCGATCCTGCTGAACCTGCTCTCCGCTCCGATCCCCGCCACCCTCTTGTCCGCCCTGTCCTTCGTAGGCGACGCGGCGGCCCCCATAGCCCTCTTTGCACTGGGCCTCTACCTCGGCAGCACAGGCCTATCGCTGCGCGGCACCACCCGCACCGAATTCGCCCTCATCACCTTCAAGTGCATCGCCTTCCCCCTCATCACCCTCTTCATCAGCCGCTACGTCTTCCACGTGACCGGCGACTGGCTCAAGTACCTGGTCCTCATCGCCGCCATGCCGTCCCCGCAGAACCTCTTCGTGTTCGCCCAGCGCTACAACACCGACGTCGAGCTCGCGGCGTCGATCGTGGTCAAGAGCTCCCTGCTGGCCCTTCTTCTGCTACCCGTCTGGGTTCAGTGGGCTTCTTAGGTCCCGCAGAAGGTCTGGTAGTCGCCGAAGTCTTGAGGGGCGGGAGTGGCGTAGCGGGTAAGAGCGGCGTCCTCGGTGTAGGGACGGGTGATGACGCTTAGCAGGCTGTGGAACGGGTCCATGTCGCCCGCGGTCGCGGAGGTGAGGGCTTCCTCGACGAGGTGGTTGCGGGGGATATAGAGGGGGTTGACGCGGTCCATGGCATCCGCGTCCGGGGTGAGCGGACGCCAGCGGGCCAGCCAGGCGTCGATGGCGGCCAAGTCCAGGAAGACTTCGCGCGCAGGTTCGGGATTACCGCGGGCGGCGGCGGACAGGTTGCGGAAGAACGACGTGTAGTCGACGTGGTTCTTGTGGAGAAGAGCCAGGAGATCGTCGATCAGCGCGGGTGCGTCAGGGACGTCCGGGATGCCCAGCTTGGCGCGCATGCCAGCCAGCCAGTGGCTGTTGTAAGTGGCGCGGAACCTGCCTAGCGACTCCAGCGCGAGCTCTATCGCCTTGTCCTGGTCAGAGTCGAACAAGGGCAGCATGGCCTCCGCCAGACGCGCGAGGTTCCACTCGGCGATGGGGGGCTGGTTGCCGAACGCGTAGCGGCCACCGTGGTCGATCGAGCTATAGACAGTGCCGGGGTCGAACGACTCCATGAACGCGCAAGGCCCGTAGTCGATGGTCTCCCCGGAGATCGTCATGTTGTCGGTGTTCATCACCCCGTGCACGAACCCCACCAACATCCACCGCGCCACCAACGACGCCTGCGCCGCGACCACCGACTCGAGCAACCCCAGATACCCCTCCGCACCCGGGTAGTGCCGCTCGATCGCGTGATCAGCCAACCGCCGCAACAGCTCCACGTCGTCGGTCGCCCGCGCGTACTGGAAGCTCCCGACCCGCAGGTGACTGCTCGCCACCCGCGCCAACACCGCCCCCGGCAACACCGACTCCCGCGCCACCGCCCGCCCCGTCCCCACCACGGCCAGCGACCGGGTCGTGGGGATCCCGAGCGCGTGCATCGCCTCGCTGATCAGGTACTCCCGCAGCATCGGCCCCACCGCCGCGAACCCGTCCCCACCCCGCGAGAACCTGGTGCGCCCCGAGCCCTTGAGGTGCAGGTCACGCAGCGTCCCATCCGCGTGGACGAGCTCCCCGAGCAACAACGCGCGCCCATCGCCCAAACGGGGGGAGTAGTGCCCGAACTGGTGACCGGCATAGGCCTGCGCCACCGTGTTCACCCCATCGAGAGCCCCACTGAGATCCCCAACGAGCAGCCGCACCCCTTCCGGCCCGCGCAGCCACCCCGCGTCCAGCCCCAACTCCTCGGCTACCGGCTCGTTCAACACCAGCAACTGGGGCTCGGCCACGGGCTCGGCCTGCCAGGGAAGCGCCATCTCGGGCAGCGCACGGGCGAAGTGGTCACTCAGCGAAGGCCTGCTCACCCCACCAACGGTACGTGCCATCTCCGGTTGCCAGTACGCGCCAGGTCCGGTGATACTCCCGCCATGACCTCCGGAAGGGCCGCGACGGCCCCCACCTGGTGAGCCCGTCCGCGCCGAGCGTCGACCTCGGCCCGCTCTCCGCACTGCCGTACCCGGATCGCGCCCGCGCCCTGGCCGATCACGCGCGGTCACTATCTGCTGGACGCTACGCCGCCGTCCGCGCCGAACTGGTGGCAGGCAACGCCGAGGAACGCCACCTGGCGCTCCACTTCGCAGTCGCGCGCCACGACCTCGCCGCGGTCGCCGACGCGCTGGCCGACCCCGTGGTGCGCCGCCGTGCCCTCGCCGCGGCGATCCGGCTCCCCGTCCCGGACAGCGCCCTGGCTGCCCTCGTGCGCGACTCCGTGCCACGAGCCGACCGGATCGCGCTGTACGGGGTCCTGCGCCGATCCCGCCGCCGGGACCTCGCGGACGCCCTGCTGCCCGAGGTGGCCAGCCGTTTCGGCGACGACGACGTCGCGCGGTTGCTCCCCGCCTGCTCGGCGGAAGCCGTCAGCCGGGTACTGCCAACGATCGGTACGACGCCCGCTCTGCTGCGCGCGCTGATCCCCATCGCCCCGCACGCTGTGGTCGCCGCCCTGGCCGAGGGAGCCAAGGTGTTCTCGCGCTGGCGGCAAGCGGACCTCGAAGAGCTCCTCTCGATCGTCGCTGCGCGTGAACCCGAGTCGCTGATCAGCGAGGACACGCTGTGGCGCAGGTACAAGTACCTGCCCGAGGTGCTGGCGGCGGTCCTGACCCGCTCCGAGCTCCTGCTCGACCCGGCGGACATCAGCCCGGGCTCGCTGTCGCTGCCCGACCGCGAGCTCACCCGACAGGCGCGGCGGTCGCTGTCCACGCGGACGGCCGAGGAGTTGGCGTCGCTGCTGCCCTGGTTCGTGGGCCGGGACCGGGCTCGCCTCCTGGCCACCGCGCCCATCGCCCGCCGTCGGGAGATCCTCGAACTCGGCTACGACAGCCTGCTCGACAACGTCGGTCCGGCTGAACTCCGCCTGCTGCCCGACGCCGACCGGCTTGAGCTGTGCGCGGCGATCCTGGAGCGACCCGACTCGCTGCGGGTGGCACGGCGGCGTGAGGTGACCGCCGTCCTTCCCTATGCGCGCGCGAAGGCCACGCTGCTGGCGGGCACCGGGGCGCACTCCGCCGAGGAACGCGCCGCGGGCTGGCGGGCCGCGATCGAGTGCGCCGCGAACGACCCCGACCCGGGTGCGCTGGCCGATCTCATGACCCACAGCGACCGGGCGTGGCGTGACGCGCCCGCGGTCGTCCACGCCGCGCTCGGGGCGATCGCGCGGGTGCCGGTCCGGCTGCTCGCGCCCCTGCCTACCGAGGTCCCGCGCGCGGCCATGACTAACGCGAAGCTCGTCGACCCCGGGCACCTCGCGCCGCTGCTCGACTGGGTGGGCAGGCTGGTCGAACACGCCGACGCCGACGGCAGGCGTGCGCTGCTGCCTCTGGTGGTCCAACTGACGCGCGACCGACGCACCGCGGGCTGGGCACTTCGGCTGCCCGTCGGAATGGGGCAGAGCCTGTGGGACGAGCTGCGCGCCGCGGACCAGGAAACGGTCCTGCGGCTGGCAGAGCTGCTCGGTCCGGACCTCGCCACCGTGCCCGAGCTGGACGACCGGGTGCGGGAGATCGCGTTCTCACGAGGTGAGGACGCCGAACGGGCGGCGGTGCTCTGGACCCGTTCCACCGCGCCACGCGAAACCCGGGTCGGCGAGCTGGTGGCGCACGACCCGAAGTTGGGGAGGGTCCCCGAACTGTGGTCCGTGGTGTCCCGGCGGCGCACCGACCTGGTCGACCGCTTGCTGGACGCACCGTTGCCGCACTACGCGCCGAGCACCGCGTTCCGGTGGACCGCCGCGCAACGTGGCGCGGTGAGTGCCGCTGCTGGGCGAGTGGCGCTCGACCAGGACATCGATCTGGGGGACCGGGTTGCCGCGGTGCGCTCGATCACCGACCTCGACACGGTGCTCCTGCTGGTCGAGTCCCCGCTGCCCACCCTGGCCGCGGCGGCCGTCCGCCGCCTTGGTGCGCGTGGCGACCCCCGGGTGGCGGTTCCGCTGCTGGTCCAGCACGCGGGGCGGTCCGACAGCGTCGTTGCCCGTGCCGCGGTCCAGGCGGTGCGCGTCGCCGCGGCGACCCTGCCCGACACAGATGTCCTGGCCCTGCTGCGACCTGTCGTGCTCGACCGCGGCGGCTCGGTCGGCGCGGCTAAGGAGGCCGTGCGCTTCCTGGCCGATCTACGCGGGGCGCCCGTGGTCGACCTCCTCGTGCAGGCCTGGGCCGATCCGGCGACCCACCGCGACGTCCGGGTGCTCCTCGTGCGGGCCGCGCTGCCGTTCCTGGCCGACCCGAGGATCCCGCCGCTGCTCACCGAGGCGGTCCACGGACCGATGGAGGTCCGCACGCCGGTGCTGATCACCCGCCGCGAGCAGGTCGCCGAGCGCCACCGGCCGGTACTGGCCGGGATCATCGCCGCCGGGCTGGCCACGACCGAGGAGCGGCGCCTGGAGCAGCTCATCGAGGCCTACCGGCGGTGGTGGCGCGACGACCGGTCCGGGCTGGCGCGGATCGGGGAGCTCGCCTTGGCGCCCTCGATCGAGGTGTTCGGCTGGGCGGCCGACCTGTTCGTCGAGGCCGCGGTGGCCGGACACGCCCTGCCGGTGCTCGACGATGTCCTGCACTCGTGGACCACGAGCGGCGATCCCGAGGCTTGGCAGCGGCTGAACGCGTTCGCGGGGCGCCTCGACCTGCGCGCGAACACGCGGCTCGACCCCGCGACCACCGAGGTGCTCCGCCGGGTCACCGCGGCCTGCCGCACCCGCGGCCTCCACGGCGCCGCCGTCAGGCTCCTGCGCAGGCTCGCCCTGGAGACCCTGTTCCAACCGCGGCTCAGCACTGCGGTCTGGCTCGAACTCGCCGCCGTCGACCACCCGGCGGCGTACTGGGGCTGGGGGCTCCGCCCGTCGGAAACACCGTCGTTGGAGCGGGTGCGCGAGGTCCTCGAACTACTGGCCACCCAGCCCGAGACCCTCGCCGCCGCCCTGGCCGTCACCATGATCGACTTGGGCGTGCGCGCCGAGGGCATGACCCCACAGTGGTCGGACCGCCTCGCCGTGTACCGGGCCCACCCCGACCCGTACGTACGCGAGTCCGCCATGCTCGTGTGCGACAAGAGCTCGCGGGCTCGCCTTTAGATCCCTGTCGGCCAGTCCGAGTCCGACGGTGGCACCTGGACAGATCACCTTGCGGAACTCGTGGACTATAGGTGGATGACAGTGCACCGCGTCGTTCCGGACCTTGCCAGTACCTCCCTGGAAGCGGCCATCCGCTTCTACACCGGCGTCCTTGGGATGGAGGTCGTCATGGATCACGGGTGGATAGTCACGCTCGCGCAGCCCGGTCGCCCCGAAGTTCAGCTCAGCCTGATGACCCACGACGCCACTGCGGGCGTGATCCCCGTGGCGTCCATTGAGGTCGATGACGTCGACGCTGCCTATAGGGCGGCGCTACAGACCGGCGCTGAGATCGTCCACGAGCTGACCGCCGAACCCTGGGGTGTCCGCCGGTTCTTCGTCAAAGACCCCGACGGCAACGTCGTCAACATCCTCGGACACTAGAAGATCGACCACCCCGTGATGCTGGTGAATGCCGACAGCGCCAACGCCCCGGCGACAGAGTTACCGTGGGAATCCAGTGCCGGCCCCCAAGCGCACAGCACCCCTCTGCCGGGGATCACCGCGAGGATCCCGCCCCCGATCCCGCTCTTAGCCGGAAGACCGACGGCGTAGGCAAAGTCCCCAGCAGCGTCGTAGGTGCCGCACGTCAGCAACGTGGCGTTGAGCCGAGTGGTGTCCGCGGCCGACAGCAGCCGGGATCCGTTGGCGCGGATGCCACCCCGGGCGAGGAACAGCGCGGCCGTGGCCAGTTGGCCGCAGGTGGCGGCGATCGCGCAGTGCCACGTGTAGTGCTCAAGCACATCCTCGACCGGGTGGTGCAGGTTGCCGTGGTCGGCGATCAGGTGCGCGATCGCGCTGTTGCGGTGGTTGTGGGCCTGCTCGTCGGCCGCGACGACGGGGTCGAAGTGGGGGCCACCGCCGGACTCGGTGTGCAGGAGGTCGAGGACGGCGGCTTTGGCGTTGCCGGTGATGCCCAGCAGCCGGTCGGTGACCACGAGCGCGCCCGCGTTCACGAACGGGTTGCGCGGGATGCCGCAGTCACCGTCGAGTTCGGACAGGGAGTTGAACCGGTGCACCGAGGGCTGGCGGCGCACGCGCGACCACAGCGCCTCGCCGTCGTGGGCGAGGACCAGGGCGAGGCTGAACACCTTCGACACGCTCTGCACGGAGAAAGCCTGGTCCCAGTCGCCGACCCCCTCCAGTTCGCCGTCCACGCCCGCGAAGGCCAGCCCGAACCGGTGCGGGTCCACCCTCGCCAGGGCCGGGATCGCCGAGGTCACCACGCCCGTCGTGATCCGGCCGACGGTCTCGTGCACCTCGGCCAGCACGTCACTCAACTCCACGACGCAGAGCGTGGTGGACCCGGCGGCCCCCGGCCAATAGGGGAAATCCCTTACCGCCGCGCCAGCCGCGCGACCAACTGCGCCCGCGAGTGCACCCCCAGCTTCCGGTACACCCTGGTCAGCGTCGCCTCCACGGTCTTCACGCTCACGCTCAGCGCCGACGCCGCCTGCTGGTTGGTCGCCCCGGCGTTCACCAACTCGGCCAGCCGCGCCTCGGTGCGGGTCAGGTCGCCGTCCATCGGCTCCAGGTGCCGCAGCCGTTGCGCCGCGAGCGCCGACCACGGCCGCGCGTCGAGCCGGTCGAACAGTTCGGCCGCCTCCACCAGCACCGACCGCGCCGACCCGCGCCTGCGCGCCCGCCGCTGCACCGACGCCAGCGCGAGCAGCGTCCGCCCGGCCTCCACCAGCAGCCCCAGCGCGGTGAACCGGCCCGCGACCGAGCGCAGTTGGGCCGCCGATCCCGCGGCGATCCCGGCGGAGCGGTCGAGCATCGCCACCACGCCGTCGCGACCCAGCTCCACCGCCCGCTCCCTGGTCGTCACCAGCAGCGGCTCCGCGGTCGGGTCACCCACCGCGATCAGCGCCTCGGCCAGGTCGGCGTGCCACCGCAAGATCGACGGGTCGCCCACCCGCTGCTCGTCCTCCAGTTCGCGCACCCGCGACAGCACGGCCACCGCCTCGTCGGACGCGGCCGTCACCAGCCGGACGACGCCGAGCGCGTGCAGGCACCGCGACAGGTAGATCCGGTCCTGCTCCTGCTCGGAAGCGACCGCGCCGCGCCGGGCATAGGCCACCGCCCGCTCGAACGTCCCGCCCGCTGTTTCCGCTACCGCGGCCGTGTACCAGGCGGGCCCGGGGGAGAGGCCCGCCGAGGCGGTCAGCTCCAGTGCCCGCCGTGCGTAAGAGAGCGCGGGACCGCAACGCCCGGCGCGCCCGTCGACCTCAGCTAGCGACCGCAGGACGTCCACTACGTCATCGACCGCACCCGCCCGCTGCGCCGCCGGTAGCAGTACCAGCAGCCGAGAGCGCGCCACCGTCAATCGGTCGTCGAACACCGCGTGCCGGACGGCCAAGTACTCCGGAGTGTCGTGCACGTCGATCCCGGCGCCCGCCAGCGCTAGCGCCTCATCGAGCGCGGACGAGTCCGGCAGGCCAAGAACCCGTTCCATCCGCGCCTGCACCGTCAACGCCCGCGCGCGCACGGCCATGTCGTGCACGGTGAGGCCCACCGCTTCCCGGGCTAGGTCGCGTGCCGTGACAGGGTCACCCGCGATGTTGGCGCGCACCGCCTCCCACAGCCGCACCACCGCGATCAGGTCCGGGTCGTCACCGGCGTCGGCCAGCGCCGCGGCGAGCTGATCGTCCACATCGGTCATCGCTTGGCCTGCCGAGTCCGCCAGGGCCAATCGGACGCGCAGGCGCTGCCTCGGGTCGGTGCTGCGGTCGAGGACCAGCCGCGCCGCGTTCCAGGCGCGCTCGGCGAGCCCGGAGTGGCCCGCGTCCACCGCCGCGTCGCCCGCCCGGCGCATCAGCGTGTCCTCATCGGCCGGTGGTGTCCGCTGCGCCGCGAGCAGGCTCAACTCGGCCGCCAACCTGCGATTTCCCTGGTCGCGCACCACAGCGGCGGCCTGTTCGAGGTCATCGGCGAGCTCCTGGTCGGGGACCGAGACCGCCAACGCCCGGTGCCGGGTCCGCTGCACGGGGTCGTCCACGGCGTGCGCGAGGTCCCGGTGCAGGGTGAGCCGGTCCGCGTACGGGATGTCGGCGGTCAAGGTCGCGGCCACCGCCCCGGCCGGGAACGAGACGCCGTCGAGCTCGTCCACCACGACCAGGTCATCGACCTCGGCGAGGTCCACGCCGCCCGCCCGGTGCAGCACGGCCAGCGTGGGCCGCTCGGCGAGCGCCGCCAGCCGCAGCGTCCGCAGCACCGCCGCGTCCAGCTCGCCCAGCCGGGCACCGATGGTCCGCCGGACCGCCTCGGGCAGCGGAACCGCCGCGACCGGTCCCCGCCCGGCCAGCGCCGCGCCGAACTCCAGCGCCAGACCCGGGTTGCCGCCGCTGAGCGCGTGCACCCGCCCCGCCCAGCGGTACCGGAAACCGTTGTGGGCCAGCAGTTCGGCCACATCGTCCGGACTCAACGGCGACAGCGGCCCGCGAACGGCCTCCTCACCGCAGATGGCCACCCCGCGCACCGGCCGCCGGTTCGCGCGCTCGGCGACCACAACCCGCAACTCCGGTGCGTGCCGAATCGCGAACCCGATCAACTCGGCGCTCACCTGGTCCAGCCACTGCGCGTTGTCCACCACCAACAGGCCCGACAGCGCCCGCATCGTCTCCACCGCCAGAGCCCGCCCCTTGAGCCCATCACCGGCGGGCAAGCACGGCAGGCCTGCCGCCGCCCGCAGCTCCGCCAGACCGGCCCCGGGCACGTCCGCGTCGGCGGGCTGCGGCGCGAGCACCAACGCCGTCCCGGCGCGCTCGGCGAGGGCCGTGGCCAGGGCGGTCTTGCCGATCCCGGCCGGGCCGTAGAGCACCACCCGGGCGCGGTCGTGCTCGGCCACGCGGACTCCGACAAGGGGCATCGGCCCATCTTGGGACGTCGGCGCGGCCCTGAACAGCATCAATTCGATGAACGAGGGGTTTCCCGCATTTCGGGCAGGTTCGCCCCCTCCCTAGCTTCGACGACACCCTGCAACCGACTCCGACGGAGTTACACATGCGATTGCGAACTGCCCTGTGGTTGGCGTGCGCGCTGACCTTGTCCGTGAGCGCCGGGTACGCCTCCGGCGCGGGCTCGGAACCCGAGGACCCCGTGGTGGACGCGCTCAGCCGCGACCTCGGGATCAGCCGGTCCGAAGCGCAAGACAGGCTCGCCGACCAAGCACAGGCCCAACTCGTCGCGGCAGCCCTGCCGCGCGCCGGTACCGCCGGCATGTGGCTTGACGGCGGGCTGAAGGTCGCCGTCACAGACGAGGCCACTGCGGCCGCCGTGCGTGACCTCGGCGCGCAACCGGTCAAGGTCAGCCGCGACCAGGCGACCCTCGACCGGCTCGTCAAGACCGTCGCCGACCGCGCGTTCCCCGGCGTCACCTCCTGGGGCGTCGACCCCCAGCACAACGACGTGGCCGTCCGCATCGACCGGACGCGAACGTCCCGCGCGTTCCCGGCGATCGAGGGCGTCCGCGTCGTCGAGACCACCTCGTCCCCGGTCCAGCAGGCGGGCACCGTCCAGCCGGGCAACCCCTGGTGGCCGGGCAGCGAGTCCAACTGCTCCGTGGGCTTCCCGGCCACGGACTCCTCCGGCGGCAAGCACTTCCTCACCGCCGGGCACTGCACCAACGACGCCAACCAGGCCGCCTACGGGCAGAGCGGCAGCCAGAACCGCATCGGCACCTCCAACGTCGGCGGCTCCCGGACCGTCAACGCGCGTGAGGGCGACATGGGGGTCGTCGCCGTCACCGAGGCGGGCTGGTCGCTGTCGGCGTCGGTGAACACCTGGGGCGGCAGCGCGGTGACCGTCACCGGCTCGGTGGAACCGCTGGTCGGCCAGGCCGTGTGCCACTCGGGGAACACCTCGAAGTGGCAGTGCGGCGAGGTCACCGCGATCAACCAGTCGATCAACTACGGCAGTGTGGTCGTCGAGGGGTTGGCCACCACCACCGCGTGCTCCCTGGGCGGCGACTCCGGCGGCGCCTGGCTGGCCGGGGACAAGGCCGTCGGCCTGCACTCCGGCGGTGCCTCCTCGTGCAGCCCCGGCGGCGCGAAGGACCAGTCGATCTTCCAGCCGGTCAACGAGGCACTGCGCAAGTGGAACCTCACCCTGGTCACCGGCGGTGGCGGCGGCGACACGCAGGCGCCGACCGCGCCCGCCAACCCGCGCTCGACCGACAGCACGTCCACCAGCGTGACCCTCGCCTGGGACGCCGCCACGGACAACGTCGGCGTCACCGGCTATACCGTCTACAACGGCACCGCGGTAGCAGCAACGGTCGCGGCCACTACGGCAACGGTGACGGGCCTATCGCCCGACACCGCCTACACGTTCACGATCAAGGCCAACGACGCTGCGGGCAACTCGTCGCCCGCTAGCGCTGCCGTCCAGGCCCGGACCAAGCCCGGTAACCCCGGAGGCAGCCGAACCTTCCGCAGCGACACCGACTTCCCGATCCGGGACTACCAGACCGTCGTCAGCCCTCTTACCGCAACGGCGTCCGGTAAGGCCGCCACGACGGTGTCCGTAACCGTGGCCGCCACACACACCTGCCTCCAGGACCTCAACATCACCCTGGTCGGCCCATCCGGCACTTGGTACACCCTGCAGCGCTATGGCGGCTACCAGTGCACCGCCTTCCCGAACCCGAAGACGTTCACGGTGCCCAACGTCAACGAGAACGCCACCGGGAAGTGGACTCTGCGCATCGGCGACAACGGCCCCGGCGATACCGGGGTGCTCGACGCGTGGACGGTGACCCTGTAACCCAGGGCCACCGAGACCGGGCACCAGCCGCCACCCGACCCCCGGGGCGGCTGGTGCCCGATCGCGCGTCTCCAGACCGGTCACGAATCGAGAAGCGTCCTCCCGCGGCCCGACCTAGTGTTGCTCCCGTGTCCAACCGCGACACACCAACACCCACGGATTCCCGGGAGAACCGCATGTCCAGCACCAACCTCGGCGCCAAGACCATCCTGCACCCGGTCACCGACCTGGCCGCCGCCAAGGCCGTGTACACCGCGCTGCTGGGCACCGAGCCCCAGGCGGACGCGCCCTACTACGTCGGCTTCGAGCACGAGGGCCAGCACATCGGCCTGGTCCCCGGGGGCGCCGCCCAGGGGATGACCGGCCCGGTCGCGCACTGGCACGTCACCGACATCGAGGCCAAGATCGCCGAACTCACCGCGGCAGGCGCCACCGTCGCCCAGGCGCCCCGTGAGGTGGGCGGCGGTCGCCTGGTCGCCACCGTCACCGACCCCGACGGCAACGTCCTCGGGCTCATCCAAGACTGATGACCCGCGCGGCACGCGAGACGCGTGTCGTGCCCATCCGGTAAACAGTGGACCGAAGAGCCGAACAGCCGAGCACCCCGGGCCCGCGGGCACCCGCCGAGGCCGGGCCGGGGAGCGCGACACCGCCGCGGGCGGGCCGACCGATGGAGAGCAGATGAGCAAGCCCAAGCGGGCGGCCGCCCAGGCGACCGGGTCGCACGTCGCGGACAGCCACGACCTGATCCGGGTCCTCGGCGCGCGGGAGAACAACCTCAAGGACGTCAGCGTCGAGCTGCCCAAGCGCAGGTTGACGGTGTTCACCGGGGTGTCCGGGTCGGGCAAGAGCTCGCTGGTGTTCAGCACCATCGCCGCCGAGTCGCAGCGGATGATCAACGAGACCTACAGCGCGTTCGTGCAGGGGTTCATGCCGACGCTGGCGCGCCCGGACGTGGACGTGCTCGACGGGCTGACCACGGCGATCATCGTCGACCAGCAGCGGCTGGGGACCGACCCGCGCTCGACCGTGGGCACCGCGACCGACGCCAACGCCATGCTGCGCATCCTGTTCAGCAGGCTCGGCAAGCCGCACATCGGGTCGCCGCAGGCGTTCTCCTTCAACGTCGCCTCGATCAGCGGGGCGGGCGCGGTCACCGTCGAGCGCGCGGGCAAGACCGTGAAGGAGCGCCGCAGCTTCTCCATCACCGGTGGCATGTGCCCGCGCTGCGAGGGCCGGGGTTCGGTCACCGACATCGACCTCGCGCAGCTCTACGACGACTCCAAGTCGATCGCCGAGGGTGCCTTCACCATCCCCGGCTGGAAGTCCGACAGCTGGTGGACGGTGCGCATCTACGCCGAGTCCGGCTTCTTGGACCCGGACAAGCCGATCCGCAAGTTCACCAAGAAGGAGATGCAGGACTTCCTCTACCGGGAGCCGACCAAGGTCAAGGTCGAGGGCGTCAACCTGACCTACGAGGGCCTCATCCCCAAGATCCAGAAGTCGTTCCTGTCCAAGGACAAGGAGTCGCTGCAGCCGCACATCCGTGCCTTCGTCGAGCGGGCGGTCACCTTCACCACCTGCCCGGAGTGTGCGGGCACCCGGCTCAGCGAGGCGGCCCGGTCCTCGAAGATCAAGCGGATCAGCATCGCCGACGCCTGCGCGATGCAGATCAGCGACCTCGCCGAGTGGGTCCGCGGCCTCAACGAACCGTCGGTCGCGCCGCTGCTGGCCACGCTCGGGCACACGCTGGACTCGTTCGTGCAGATCGGCCTGGGTTACCTCTCGCTCAACCGGCCGTCGGGCACCCTGTCCGGCGGTGAGGCGCAGCGGGTGAAGATGATCCGCCACCTCGGGTCCTCGCTCACCGACACCACCTACGTCTTCGACGAGCCCACAATCGGCCTGCACCCGCACGACATCCAGCGGATGAACGACCTGCTGCTGCGCCTGCGCGACAAGGGCAACACCGTCCTGGTCGTCGAGCACAAGCCCGAGACCATCGCCATCGCCGACCACATCGTCGACCTCGGCCCCGGCGCGGGCACCGCGGGCGGCACCGTCTGCTTCGAGGGCACCGTCGAGGGCCTGCGCGCCAGCGACACCGTCACCGGCCGCCACCTCGACGACCGCGCGTCGCTCAAGGACGAGGTGCGCACCCCCACCGGCGCGCTGCAGGTGCGCGGCGCCACCGCCAACAACCTGCGCAAGGTCAACGTCGACATCCCGCTCGGCGTGCTGGTCGTGGTCACCGGTGTCGCCGGATCGGGCAAGAGCTCACTGATCCACGGCTCGGTCGCGGGCGGCGACGGCGTGATCTCGGTGGACCAGACCGCGATCAAGGGCTCCCGCCGCAGCAACCCCGCCACCTACACCGGCCTGCTCGAGCCCATCCGCAAAGCCTTCGCCAAGGCCAACAACGTCAAGCCTGCCCTCTTCAGCGCCAACTCCGAAGGCGCCTGTCCCACCTGCAACGGCGCGGGCGTCATCTTCACCGACCTGGCCATGATGGCGGGCGTCGCCACCCCCTGCGAACTCTGCGAGGGCAAGCGCTTCCAAGCCGAAGTCCTCGACTACACCTTCGGCGGCAAGGACATCAGCGAAGTCCTCACCATGTCCGTCACCGAAGCCACCGAGTTCTTCAGCACCGGCGAAGCCCACATCCCCGCCGCCCACAAAATCCTCACCCACCTCTCCGAAGTAGGCCTCGGCTACCTGAGCCTCGGCCAACCCCTAACCACCCTCTCCGGCGGCGAACGCCAACGCCTCAAGCTCGCCACGCACATGTCGGACAAGGGCGGGATCTACGTGCTCGACGAACCCACCACCGGCCTGCACTTGGCCGACGTCGACCACCTGCTGGGACTGTTGGACCGCCTGGTGGACGCAGGCAAGTCGGTGATCGTGATCGAACACCACCAGGCAGTCATGGCGCACGCTGACTGGATCATCGATCTGGGGCCTGGTGCGGGTCACGACGGGGGCAAGGTGGTGTTCGAGGGAACCCCAGCCGACCTAGTCGCCGCACGGTCGACTCTGACGGGCGAGCACCTAGCGGATTACGTGGGCTGAGGCCTAGTCCCCTGTGGGCGACTTCGGTTGCCCACAGGGGTGTTGGTCGCGGTGGGCCGAAATCAGTGCTGCTTATGGCGGTTTGATCATGTAGTTGGAGCCGTTGCGCTGAGCGGGCTTTGTGCTGGCCGTGCAGTTGGCACTAGCGACTTCTGCGAGCGCTGGCCGAGCTCGCGGCGATGCCAACATGCTGGGCATTCTCTTGAGTGGCGAGCGTCGACGCGAGGCCATCGATCAACGTTGCCACTCTGGCGCAAGGCGCTCGATCTCGCGAGTAGTTCGGCGGTTGCGAGCCATCTTGCCCGGGTCGACGAGCCCTCCGGTTTTCTGGGCTTGATCGATCAGGGCATCAAGCGCCCGGCTGGGTACCACGTAGCGAGTACGCACCTTGACCGCGGGGAAGCTGTCCTCGCGGATCGCGCGGTACAGGGTCGCCGGGTCGACGCGCAGGATGGCTGCGGCTTCGCGGACGGTATAGAAGGTCGGCGTGCTTGTCCCGATGGCAGGCGGCGTCATGGAGGGCTCCTCTCAGGTCGTCCAGCAAGTACCCGCACGCTCGACTTGAATGACCACACGATCAGGTTATGTGTTGGCAGCATGCGACCCTGCGCCTGTACGTGAAAGATCTGCTTGTTGGATGCGCAAACCGGCAGGTGATCGACTTCGACGGGCCCTGCGCGCATGGTGGGTTTTCTGCGATCGAGAAGACTGCCAAGAACAGTCCTGAAAGGACGACCACGATGGCGGCGGCAAGCCAGGCTTGACCGGTTTCCTGAGAGTTCGCGCTGCACGTAGGTGGGCTGCTGTTCGGCCTTCGAAGCGCTTCAAGGTGCTGCGCTCCCCTTGACTCTGGTGAGCTTCGCGTCTCGGGCACCGGCTGACCAGGACGCCAACGCGAGCGACTTCGGAGGTGGGCCGACTCAGGCTTTCGTTCGATCTGGATGAGCCCGACCTGGAGGCCGACTATCGTGCTATGGCCGATTGTTCTTGATGGCCTGTGCGAAGTCCGGAGGTCGGTAGGGTCTGGGCCACCAGGCCGCCGCTACGATGTGTGACTCTAACGTCTGGAGACACATGGCCGACAACAGCGCGATCGAGTGGACTGAAGCAACCTGGAACCCGAGCACCGGGTGTGATCAGGTGTCCAGCGGCTGCGACAACTGCTACGCCCTTGTGCTGGCGAAGCGGCTCAAGGCCATGGGGGCTGCCAAATACCAGGTGGACGGCGACCCACGCACGTCTGGACCGGGTTTCGGCGTGGCCGTTCATCCTTCGGCGCTGGAGTTGCCGTATCAGTGGCGTAGGCCGCGGCTGGTGTTCGTGAACTCGATGTCCGACCTGTTCCACGCGAAGGTGCCGATCAGCTTCGTTCGGCAGGTGTTCGAGGTCATTGCCGCTACACCCCAGCACACTTACCAGGTGCTCACTAAGCGGGCGACTCGTCTGCGGAGGTTCGCCGAGCGCCTCGATTGGCCGCCGAACCTGTGGATGGGCGTCTCCGTCGAGACCGAGCGCGAGCTTGGCCGCGTCGACGATTTGCGTGCGGTCGGCGCCGCAGTGAGGTTCATCTCGGCCGAGCCGCTGCTCGGCCCGCTGCCAAGGCTTGACCTCACGGGCATCCACTGGCTGATCACCGGCGGAGAATCAGGGCCAGGTGCTCGGCCATGCGATCCCGACTGGGTACGGGACATCCGCGACACCTGCCTTTCCGCGGGCGTGCCGTTCTTCCATAAACAATGGGGCGGTAGGCATGCCAAGGCTCGCGGCCGCGAGCTGGATGGTGTCATCCACGGGGGGATGCCTCTCGTCACGCAGCCTGCCTGACCATCAGCCCTGTCGTAGGCGGACGAAGCTGGAGATGCGGATCGGCCCGTCCGTGGTTGTCTCGATCTTTCCGCTGGCGCGCAGGGGTTCCAGTGCTCGGATGACGTGTTGCTGGCGGAAGACCGTTTCGTGGAGGGCGAACTTTCGAAGGTCGTGGACGCGGATTCCTTTGGGCCCGGCTGCTTGGATACGGGGAAGCAGCAGGCGGCCGAGGGGAGCGACGAGCGGCTCGTCGACTTCGAAGAGGGTCTCGTGCTGCTCGTCGCGGGGGTCTCGGAAGCCGACCCCCTTTACAGGGTCGACGTCCCAGAGGGTGTCCTTCATCTTTTCGACACCTCTTTGGTGGTTGGTTCCGAATACGAGATACAGCACTTCGCCGCGGCGGTCGACAAGCTCGAAGTCGAGCAGATGCTTGAACCCGGCTGACCCGAGGGTCTCGCGGTAGCAGTTCAGCATGTGTTGACGCTTTGCTGGACCGTCGTCCAGGTGCGCGACTTCCCGCCACCGTTGGTCGCCGCCAAAGACGGCGTCTGCGGCTGGCCCCAGCTTGCTGACGAAACGGACGAAGCTCTGCGAGCCGAACGTCACGATGACCTCCGTTGCTACGTTGCTCGCCAGGCGTTGTAGCAGCTTGTAGTCAATCGGGGCGTTTCCCCAGGAGTCGAGCACTGCCAGGATCGGCTGCCCCCAAGCCTCAAGGTCGTCGAGGTTGGCCTCGAGCTGATCTATGCAGGTGCCCTTGACGTAACGAACACGCAGCTTCTCAGGAGCCCGAGGGCGCTCCGGGAACCGGCCCAAGATTTGCTCTTGGAGCATGGCGACGCAGCGCTGGTCGTCGTCGATGAAGAGGAACTTCACCACGGGCCTTGAGTTGGCCACCTTGTCGACCAATGCCTTGATCGCGATCACGGGAGATCCTGGTTCGCCATCCTTGTACACGCCGGGCCCGGCGAAGCCCTCAGCGTAGGTAGCCGAGGGGAACGCGTTGGCGCCACCGAGCAGGATGGGGAACCAACGCTCCAGGTAGCGCCGGTAGATGTCGTGCTTGGCGGCAGTGTGCTCTGCGATCTGCCATGGAACCTCGCCATCGACTGGCATGGACGCGCCTCTCTTCGCCGCACTGGTCGAACCACACGATATCTGTGTGCGCCATCTGATGTGGTGCTGTCGTGAGGGTCAGTCCGGGGCGGCAGGGCACAACTGGTCCGTATGGGTGATATTGCTGACGGGTGGTCATAGTTCGGGGGTCTTGCTATAGCGGTTCGTTAGCTCGAAGGTCTAAAAATCGACCTATCTATACTCGCCGCCATCAACGACTACTTCGCTACCGCCGCTTGACCCGGAAGGGATGAGCACGTATTCGGCCCAGTCGCGTAGGGGAGCGCAGTGCAGGACTGGAGTAGGTTTTTGCGCGAAGTTGACGTAATAGTTTGACACGCTCTCACTGGGACGTTCGGCGTCGGCTGTGCTACTGGTTGAGATGAGCCAGTCACCTCGAGGTGCCTCTTCTGATGGCTACAAGTTACTCGTCCAAGAAAGCGGATAGACCCGACGGTCTGCCGCGGTCGAAGGTGGCGTTGCGGAAGTCCGCGGTGGTGAAAGTGGTGTCTTCGAAGTCTGCGTTCGTGGTGAAAGTCGTCGCGGTGAAGTCGGCTGTGGTGAAGGTGGCGGAGCGGAAGTCGGCGTAGCCGGTGAAGGTTGCGGCGGCGAAGGTGGCTTCGGTGAAGGTTGCTCGTTCGAAGTCGACGCCGTCGGTGAAGGTGGTGGAGCCGAAGTTGGCGGGGGCGGTGAAGTGTGCCGCTTCGAAGTTGGCGCCGTCGGTGAAGGTGGACCATTCGAAGTCGGCGGTGGTGAAGGTGGTGGACTCGAAGTTGGCGTGGTCGGTGAAGGTGGCCCACTCGAAGTCGGCGTCGCGGTGGAAGGTGGCTGAGCCGAAGGTGACGCCGCCGGTGAAGGTGGTGCCGCTGAGGTCGGCGGGGCCGGTGAACGTTGCGGCGGAGAAGTCGGCGTAGCCGGTGAAGGTCGCGGACTTGAAGATCACCGAGCGGGCCGCGCACCGGTGCAGGCTGAAGCCGGTGAGGGTCGCGGCGGTGAGGTCCAGGTCGATGCCGCGCCAGAAGCCGGGGGTGTCGGGGCACAGGTGCGCGGTGAGCAGCCGTTGTGCGGTCAGCCGGAACTCGCGTTCCTGCAGTCGCTCCCTATAGGTCGCCGCCGTCATGCCCTCCGGCAGGTCGTCCTCGTCGGACAGGTCGGCGGGCATCCGCAGGCAGGCGCACAGCACGTTGATGATCGTCTGCCGCTGCCCGGGGTTGTCCTGCGCCAACCGCTCCAGCGCGTAGAGGCCGCCGAGCCGCACCGGGGCCTGCGCGGAGCCCAGCAGTTCGACCGCCTTGGTGTACAGGTCGGTGATCCGCCGCGCCGCCGCGTCCTCCCTGGTGTCCGCGGCGACCCGCTCCTGCAGCGCGAACGCCTGCGCGGCCGCCGCCTGCTCGCGGTCGCGCTGCCGCAGCGCGATCTCGGTGCTGCGCTGCCTGCGCGCGGCCAGCAGCAGCGCCGCCGCGCCCC
This sequence comes from Actinokineospora diospyrosa, assembly GCF_024171925.1. GTDB lineage: Bacteria > Actinomycetota > Actinomycetes > Mycobacteriales > Pseudonocardiaceae > Actinokineospora > Actinokineospora diospyrosa. Next base: position 35,854 of record NZ_JAMTCO010000013.1, read on the forward strand.
CGGTGCCGACCACGATCGAGCCCGCCGTGCGGATGGCGTCCAGCCGGATCCGGTTCACCTCGGTGTCGCGGCCCGCGTTCCCGAGCACCAGCCACGTCGTCACCCCGGCGCCGACGCCGAGGATCAGCGCCGCCCACACCAGGATCGACTTCACCGACAGGACCGTGTAGCTATCCGCTTCCGGGGTCGTCACCACCCCAGGGTGCCGCCGGTCCGCTACCCGAGCGACTCCACCGCCAGCCGCGGCGACAACGCGCGCAGGAAGTCGGCGGCGTCGAAGATCCGCCCCGGCGCGGCCACCCCGGTCGCCCTCGTCCGCCCGGACAGGATCCGCTCGACCGCCTCCACCGCGAGCGGCGCGGATGTCCCGGCCGGTCGCAACGATGCGCCGGGAGGCGCCGCCGGTGCGCACCAGGACGTCGACGAGGAACGTCTGGTCGGACCGGTCCCGCTCGGTGACCCCGCCGGACAGGCCCCTGGCCGCCTCGACAGCCATGTATGTGCGGACCTCGGGAACCGCCACGTGGCTGGGGATGGTGACGACATCGGCCATGGTGAACTCACCGATGACCTGCCGGGTCCCCATCGGCTCCGGGAAGGGCCAATCCAGTGTCGACACGGCGTCGTCGTGGTACTCGAGCCTGCCGTTGGCAAACCGGACCCGCCGCCCGTTCCGCCGCGCACTGGAGACCGCCCCGGCCGCAACGGTGCCCTCGGTGGGGTGCCAATTGCTCAACCCGTACGCGACGCGCACCTCGTCCGCGCTCGTCCGGTCACCCAGCGCCGCGGTGACCAGCAGGTCACCGAGCCCGCCGAAGAACGCCATCGCGGGCACGACCACCGCATCCGTGCCCGCGAACCGCGCGAACGTGTCGGCGTTGGCCTCGATCTCGGCCGCCACGTCCACGTACGGGATGCCCGCGCGCCCGGCCGCCTCGATGACCGGCGCCGAGGTCACGGCGAACGGCCCGGCGCAGTTGATCACGGCGGCGACACCGCGCAACGCCCGGTCGAGGGCCGCCGGATCGTCAACCGGGGCCTGCCGGGTGTCCAACCCGGGGTGCGCGGCGACCAACTTGTCCGCGTCGCGACCGGCCGGGATCGGCTTGAAGCCGCGTTCACGCAGCTCAGCGACCACGAACCGGCCCGTGTGCCCGTACCCGCCGTACACCGCGACCCGCTCACCCATCGACTCTCCCACCCGCGCCGGAACCACTGCCCCGACAGCGTGCGGGGGAGCGCTCGCCGCCACCAGTGTCCGGAACGCCATCATGCGTACACTTTCGGACATGCCCACCGTCGCCCTGGCCGCCACCGACGGCATGCTGCACTTCGAGCTGGCCCTGGCGCACGAGGTGTTCGCCGCCGATCTGACGAGCACCGTTGCGAACTGGTACGACCTCGTCGTCTGCGGTGCTGGCCCGGTCCGCCTCGGCCGCTTCGAACTGCGCCCCGACCACGGCCTCGACCAGCTCGTGCACGCCGACACCGTGATCGTTCCCGGCTGGTCGGACGTGGCTGTCACCCCGCCCGCCGACCTGGTCGACGCGGTGCGCGCCGCGCACGAGGCGGGCGCCCGGGTCGCCTCGCTGTGCACCGGTGCGTTCGTGCTGGCCGCGGCGGGCCTGTTGGACGGTCGGCGCGCAACGACGCACTGGGCGCACACCGACGAGCTGGCCGCCCGCTTCCCGCTGGTGGAGGTCACTCCCGACGTGCTCTACGTCGACAACGGCAGCGTGCTCACCTCCGCTGGCAAGGCCGCCGCCATGGACCTCTGCCTGCACCTGGTCCGCACCGACCACGGCGCCGCGGTCGCCAACACGATCGCCCGCAGGCTGGTCGTCCCACCGCACCGCGCGGGCGGCCAAGCCCAGTTCGTCACCACCCCGGTGCCCGTCCAGGACGCCCCGCTCACCGCGCTCCTGCCGTGGGTGGCGCAACGCCTGGACCAGCCGCTCACCGTGGCCGACCTCGCCAAGCAGGCCAACATGAGCTCCCGCACGCTCGGCAGGCACTTCCAGGTGTCGATCGGCAGCACACCGTTGCAATGGCTGCTCACCCAGCGCATCCGACGCGCCCAGGAACTGCTCGAAAGCACCGACGACAGCATCGAGGCAGTCGCCGCAGCAACCGGCATGGGTACCGCGACAACGTTGCGACGCCACTTCCACCGCAGCATCGGTGTGCCACCGGACACCTACCGGCGCACATTCCGCGGCTAGCGCGCCGCACCTCTCCCGTAGAGCATCGTTGCCGCAGAGCGCCGCTACCGCAGAGCGGTGAGGAACTCGACGAGCGCGCGGTAGTACGGCTCGACCGTCGTGAGGTTGGCGTACTCGTCGGGACCGTGCTGGCCCTCGCCGCCGATCCCGAAGATCACCGCGTCGATGCCGTGCTGGTGGTAGAAGCGCGAGTCGGCGGCGCCGTGCTTGCGCAGCAGGTCCCCGGAGTAGCCCTGGGCGTTCGCCGCACGCCGCAACGCCGCCACGTCCGGGCCGTCCTCGTCGGCACGGTGCGGCGGCTCGACCCGGTCGACCTCAACAATGACATCGGCCGGGCACAGCGACGCAATGTGTGTGGCCACCTCATCCGCCGTGCGACCCGCGAAGTCCCGGTCCTCGGCCGTGTAGCGGATGTCCAGCCACGCCGTCGCGTCCGCGGGCACCTGGTTCACCGCCGTACCGCCCGTCTCGACCCGGGCCACGTTCACCGTCGTGCGCCACACCTCCTCAGTCGCCACCGGGTACACCGCCAGCACCCCGTCGATCGCGCGCATCACCTTGAGGACCGCGTTGTCGCCCAACCACTGGTAAGCGCTGTGCGCGGCCCGCCCACTCGCCCGCAGCCGGGCCGTGAGCAGCCCCTTCGACTCGACCACCAGCCGCAGCCCGCTGTACTCGCCGATCACCACGAAGTCCGCCGACACCCCTTGTCGCAGCTGGAACGCCGTGCCGTCGTACCCGCCGATCTCCTCGTCTGTAACCAACTGCAGGCCGACCGGCGCGGTCACCGGCGCGTCCCGGAACGCCATCGCCTGCACCAGCGCCGAGAGCTTCATGTCCTGCGCGCCGCGGGCGAACAACCGGTCACCGTCGCGCCGCGGCCGGAACTGCTCCGGGGTGCCGGGCACGACGTCGAGGTGCCCGTTGAGGATCACCCGGAACCGCGGCCGCCGCGCGCCCCGGTACACCAGAGCACTGGGTTTCCCGTTGGACTCGAACCGCTCCACCGTGAACCCCGGCCCGACCACGCCCAGCGCGAACTCCAGTGCCCGCTCCAGTTCCGCACCCCGATCCGCCGTGGACGGGATGGCCAACAATTCCTCCGCCAATGCCAGGAACTCCGTCATGTCCATCCCCGCATCCTGCCCGGTCGGCGCCCGAGCGCGGTCACAAGTCCACAATGTCCACTGTGGACGATGAGACTCGTTCGGGGACGACCGTCACCTGACGGGGGGATCGTCGGCGCCGGGTGCCCGCCCCTAGGCTCTGTCCGGCAGGTCAGGCACGCGCTATCCGCGCCCGCGCGGCCCCTGGCCGCACGGGCGGAAAGCCCAAGTACAACCCGGTACGTGCGGCTTCCCGCCCGCGCACCCAGCGACCACGCGGATCACCGATCCCACGCACCAGACCTACCGGACAGCGCCTAGCATCCCGACGGTCGATCACGGGAGGCATCGTTGCACCGCACACGACCCATCAAGCGCTACGTTGCCGCGGCGCTCATCTTGGCCGCGCTGCTCACCCCGGTCCCCGCGTCCGCGGCGTCCCCGATCACCGAGTACGGACCCGTGCCGTCCTCGATCCCGCTCGGCGGCGTGTGCGAGGTCGAGTTCGACCACACCGGCGCCCTCTGGATCGAGCAGTACCTGAGCAGCCAGGTCGCCCGGTTCGACCCGGCGACCGGCGCGTTCACCAACTTCAGCACCCCCATGCCGCTGTCGGTGCCCGGCGGGATGGACCTCGACCTGGCTGGTGACCTGTGGATGCCGCAGGTCACCGGCAACAGCCTGCTGCGCGTCGACACCGCCACCGGCGCCATGACCGAGGTGCCGCTGCCCTGGGCGGGCGCGTTCACCCTCCAGCCGCTGGGCATCCCGCTGCACAGCGGCCTCGGCCTGGCCAACGACATCGCGCTCGGGCCCGACGGCGCCCTGTGGTTCACCCTCGGCGGGCTCAACTCGATCGGCCGCTACGACCCGGCCACCGGCGCGTGGAGCAAGTTCCGGGTACCGGGGGAGGTCCTCGGACAGCTGGGCGCCCTCTTCGGCATCATCAAACCCGGCCCCGGTCGCACCGTTGTCTTCGACCTGCCGCAGCTGAACAAAGTTGCGACCCTCGACGTCGACACGCACCGGTTCACCCAGTACCCGATGCCCACCCCGCTGTCGTTCCCGGTCGGCGTGCGCACCGCCGCCGACGGCACCATCTGGGTCGCCGAGGCGCTCGGCATGAAGATCGCCCGGATCAACCCCGCCACCGGCCACATCACCGAGTACCCGCTGCTCGGCGTCAACGGCCTGCTCACCAGCATCCTCAACGGCCTGGGCATCGGCAGCGTCGGCAACCCGCTGCCCACGCCCGGCCCGATCGCCGAGGGCAGCGACGGCGCCATCTACTTCGCGGTGAGCTTCCCGGTGCCGATCGGCCTCGGCAACCAGATCGCCCGCTTCGACCCGGTCACCCGCGAGGTCCGGATGTGGAGCACCCCGTCGTCGGCGTCCTCCCCGTGCGACATCAACGTCCACCAGCCCGGCGCCGTGTGGTTCGGCCTGCTGACCAGCAACAAGATCGGCAAGCTCGACCTCGGCGCGCTCTGAGCCCGGCGTGTCGGTCCGGGGCGCGCGCGGCGCCCGGTGGGACACTCGCTCGCGATGTACACCCCCTCGGACCTCGCCGACCTGCTCGACTGCGAGCACCGCAGCGTCCTGAGCCAGGCCACCGCCGCGGGACTGCCCGGCGCGCCGCAACCGGGTCCCGGCCCGGACCGGCTCACCGTCAAGTACGGCCGGGAGCACGAGCGGGCCACGCTGACCCGGCTGCGCGCCGAGCAGCACGCCGTCATCGAGATCGACTCGCGCGACCCGGTCACCGCCGCCGAGGAGACCGCCGAGGCGCTGCGCTCCAGTGCCCCGGTCGTCTACCAGGCCGTGTTCCACGAGGCGGGCCCCGACGGCATGACCGGCCGCGCCGACTTCCTGCTGCGCGGGCCCGACGGCCGCTACGAGGTGTACGACACGAAGCTGGCCCGGCACGCGCGTCCCGCCGCGGTGATCCAGGTGGTCGCCTACGCCGACGCGCTGACCAGGGCCGGGTGGCCCGCCGGGCCGGACACGCACCTGCTGCTCGGTGACGGCAGCCGCGCCACGTTCCGGGTGGAGGAGTTCCTCCCGCTGCTGCGCAGGCTGCGCGGCAGGCTCCTCGACCGCCCGCCGCGGCTGCCCGACCGGCTCTGGGGCGACGAACGGCCCGCTTGCTCCGGCTGCCCGTACGCCGAGCACTGCGCCGCGGGGCGCGCCGCGGATCGTGACTTGGCGCTCGTCGCGGGCATCCGTGCGGATCAGCGCCGGAAATTGCTCGACGGCGGCCTGGACACCATCGACGCGCTCGCGGTCGCACGTCCTGACGACCGACCCGCAACGTTGTCCGTCGCGTCCTACACGGCACTGCGCGCGCAGGCCGCGATCCAGGTCCGCCAGGACGCCACCGGTGAGGTCGCGTTCGAGCTCGTCGACGCGGACGCGCTCGCGACGTTGCCGCCGCCCAGCCCCGGTGACGTCTTCTTCGACATGGAGGGCGACCCGTACGCCTTCGGTGGCACCGGCCTCGAGTACCTGTTCGGCGCGGTCGCCGACGACCGGTTCACGCCGTTCTGGGCACACTCCCGGGCCGCCGAGCGGGCCGCGTTCGAACGGTTCGTCGACTTCGCCACCGCTCGGCTCACCGAGCACCCCGACGCGCACATCTACCACTACGCGCCCTACGAGTCGGCGGCCCTCAAGCGGTTGGCCGCGCTGCACGGCACCCGCGAAGAAGCCGTCGACATGTTGCTGCGCAACAACTCGCTGGTCGACCTCTTCGCTGTGGTGCGCAAGGGGTTGCGCGTGTCGCAGCGGTCGTACTCGATCAAGGCGCTTGAGCCGCTCTACATGCCCGAGGCCCGCGAAGGCGAAGTCAAGACTGCGGCGTCCAGCATCGAGGCCTACGAGGACTACCTGACGCTCACCAGCGCGGGGGAGACCGAGCGCGCGGACGAGGTGCTGCAAGGGATCGCCGACTACAACGAGTACGACTGCGTCTCCACGCAGAGACTCTTCGAGTTCCTGCACGAAGTCCGCGTCCGGGAAGGCATCGAGACCCGGAGCCCGGAAGTCAAGTCCGAACTGGACATTGGCCTGGATGACGTCAAAGCCGAGGAGCGGGCCAAGAAGGCCAAGGAGCTGGCGGACCTCGTCGACACGCTCATCGCGGGCTTGCCGGATGACCCGGCCGAGTTCAACGACGAAGAGCGCGCGAGGGCGTTGCTGGCCGCCGCCGTCGGGTACTACCGGCGGGAAAGCAATCCCGCGTGGTGGGAGTTCTTCCGCCAGCTCGCCGCACCGCTGCACGACCTGGAGGCCGACTCGGCGTGCACGGTGCCGGTGCGGGTCGTCGCGGGGGAGTGGGAGGCCCCGAAACGCCGCAACGGCAAGGCGAAGCGCGTCCTCCAGGTGACCTGCGACCCGGACCGGCCGCACCCGTTCACCGTCGGCGACCAGGTGCGGTTGCGCTACGGCGGGACGAAGGAAGACGGTGTGGTCAGCCAGGCGTCCAGCGACCACCTGGTGGTGCTGGAAAGCCGCGCTGTGGACGAGACCGACTCCGGTGTGCCGCAGGCACTGCTGCCCGGTGAACCGGTGCGAGCCGCGCCCAAGGACGAAGCGGTCCTGGAACTCGCCAAGTCGGTCGCGGACCTCCTTCCGTTGCTGCCAGCACACCCCGGCATCGACTTGTTGCTCCGCACCTCCCCCCGGTTGCGCGGGGGACGTACGCTCCCCGAACCCGGTGCTGACCTGGTCCGCACGGTGATCGAGACCGTGGACGCCCTAGACGGGTCCACGCTCGCGGTGCAAGGACCGCCCGGCGCGGGCAAGACCTACTTGGCGGGCAGGCTCATCGCGCACCTGGTGAAGTCCGGGCGCACCGTCGGCGTGACCTCCACCAGCCACAAGGCGGTGGAAAACGTGCTCAGTGCAGCGTTGTCCGCCGCGCCGGACCTCCCCGTCGCGAAACGACCCCGCGGCAAGGCTCCCGCGCCGGACGCCGCGTGGGACCAGCCGAAAGACTTCGCTGCCCTGGCCCGATGGCGCCAAGAGCACGACATGGGCCACCTCGTCGGCGGCACCGCGTGGAACTTCGCCAACAAAACCCTGCGCGCTGAACCCTTCGACGTCCTCATCGTCGACGAAGCAGGCCAGTTCGCCCTCGCCGACGCCCTCGCGGTGTCCACTTGCGCCCGCAACCTCGTCCTCCTGGGCGACCCGCGCCAGCTACCCCAAGTCGTCCAAGGCACCCACCCCGCAGGCGCCGATGCGTCGGCCCTTGGTCACCTCCTCGGCGAAGCCGACATCATCCCACCAAACCTGGGTTTCTTCCTCGACCAAACCCGCCGCATGCACCCCAACGTCTGCGCCCCTGTCTCCCGCCTGTCCTACGCCGGCCGCCTGCACGCACACCCCAGCGCGGCCGACCGCTCCATCGACGGCATCACGGCGGGCCTGCACGTCCTTGAGGTTGCACACAAGGGAAACACCACCCGGTCCACTGAGGAGGCTGAGGCCCTCGTCGCCCTCATCGCCACCCTCCACGGCCGCCCCTTCCGCGACCAGGACACCACCCGCCCGCTGACCGACGACGACTTCCTGGTGGTGGCCCCGTACAACCTCCAGGCCAGGGTGGTGACCCGCGCCTTGGCCGAGATCGGTCACCCCGACATCCGCGTCGGCACCGTGGACCGCTTCCAAGGCCAAGAAGCCCCGGTCGTGATCGCCACCATGACGTCGTCCTCGGCCGCCGACCTCCCCCGCGGACTGGACTTCCTGCTGTCGCGCAACCGGCTCAACGTGGCGCTCTCCCGAGCCCAAACCCTGGCCGTCCTGGTCTGCTCGCCGCACCTCGTCGAGGCCGACATCCGGACCACGCAGCAGATGCGCCTGGTCTCCGGCATGATCGGCCTCTTGGACGACGCCACCCCGTGGTCTAGCTGAGGAAGAACTCCACCAGGTCGTCCACCAGTGCCTGCGGCTCCTCCACGGCCGCGAAGTGCCCGCCGGAAGGCATTTCCGTCCACCGCCGCACGTCGTAGAGCCGTTCCGCCCATGACTTCGGCATCCGACCGTGATGGGCGAACTCGTTGTCGAACAACCCGATCGCCGTCGGCACCCGTACCCGGTCGTCGGCGGTCAGCGCGTCGTAGAGGTCGCGGTTGTCGTGGAAGTCGCGCATCGAGTCGGTGATCGTGTTGGTCACCCAGAACAGCGTCAGCGTGCTCAACAGCAGATCCCGGTCGAAGCGCTCCAGATCCCCGCCGCAATCCGACCAAGCCCGCCACTTCTCCAACACCCACGCCGCCAACCCCACCGGCGAGTCCGACAACCCGTACCCGGCGGTCAAGGGAGTCGTCGACTGCAGGAGGTTGTAGCCACCGGCCCGCGCCACGAACTCCTCCTCGTGCTCGACGAGCGCCCGCTCCGCCTCGGTGAGCGGATCCGAGCCGGGGCCGAGGTAGGGGTCCAGCTCGAGGTTGGTCAGGTGGATCCCGATGAGGTCGTCCGGGTGGTCGAGCGCGAGGAACGTCGTGACACCGGAGCCGAAGTCACCACCGTGGGCGGCGAATCTGCGGTAGCCGAGGCTGTGCATCAGTTCCCGCCAGAGCCGGGCGGTGTCGCGCAGGGTGTGCTGCTGGTCCGGCCGCGTGGTGAACCCGTAGCCGGGCAGCGAGGGGACGACCACGTCGAAGCCCGCCTCGGTGAGAGGGCGGATCACCGGCAGGTACTCGAGGAACGTGCTGGGCCAGCCGTGGGTCAGGATGATCGGGACGCCGTCGCGTTCGGCCTTGTGGTGTATGAAGTGGACGTCCGCAGTGGACAGCGCGACCTGGAAGTGCTGGTAGGTGTTGATGTGCGCTTCCTGGCCCCGCCAATCGAACTTCTCCGCCCAGTGCGTGGTGATCTCACGCAAGTAAGCCGGATCCACGCCCTGGGACCAGCCGACGCCAGGGGGAGTGGTCGGCCACCGGGTGTGCCTGAGTCTGGTGCGGAGGTCGGACAGCTCCGAGTCGGCGAGGGCGACCTGGAAGGGGCGTGGCGGCATGGTGACGACCTAGCGGTGCGGTAGAAGGGAAACCACCACCAGCGGCCGCCTGCTCCGGGGGGTGAACAGGCGGCCTGGGTGGGGTCGAGGTGCGGATCAGCCGCAGGCCACCGGCGGCTCGGCGACGTCATCGCGCGGCCGGGCCGCGATGGCGGCGACGGTCTCGTCGATCTTGGCGAGCAGCGCGGCGTCATCCACCAGCTCGCCCCCGAACGCCTCCGTGGCGAACTCGATCTTGCGCTCGTTCGTCACCGCGCCCGGCCGGTACGAGGTCCTGCCCAGCACTTCCTGCACCGCCTGCTCGAACGCGCCCACCGCGTGGTCGACCTCGGCGTCCCCCCAGGCTGCGGTGATCATCTGCGTCCCGCTGTCCTCGAAGTACACGCCGTGGGCGAAGGCGGCCCGGAAGATGTCACGCGCCAGGTCATCCGACTCCAAGATGACGTCGAACATCATCGGCGGCCCCGCGACGTGCGCCGGAATGCCAGCGGCCGTAAGCACATCATGCAGCCCGGCCCGAAGCTGCGCCCCGATCTGCTCGGTACGGGCGTGCACCGAACCATCCGCCACCACGTCCAGCACAGCCAGTGCGGCAGCCATCGGCGGAACCTCGCGGGTGTAGGTACCGCAGATCCCTGCCTTGTCATAGGAGTTGATGACGTCCGCGCGACCCAGCACCGAGGCGATGCTGTGACCGTTGCCCAGGCCCTTGCTGATCGTCACGATGTCGGCCGGGACCCCACCGGTGCCGTTCAAGCCCCGGGCGCCCCACCGCAGCCCGGTGATCACCTCGTCCAGCGCGAACAGCACCCCGTGCGCAGCGCACAGCTCCGAGAGCCGCTGGTAGTACTCGACATCGAACCAAGCGGGCTCGGGTGTGACGAACACGCACGCGATGTCGTCGGCGAACTCCTCGAGCAACCGGCGCAGTGCCGTCTCGTTGTAGCCGAAGTTCACCACCCGGGTGCGCGACTCGAAGCCCATCTTCAAGTACGACAGGTGCCAGTCGTGCCAACCGTGGTAGCCCGAGGTCAGGACCAGGTCCCGGTCGGTGGCCGCGCGCGCCAAGCGGATCGCGGTGGTGGTCGCCTCCGACCCGGTCTTGCAGAACACGGCCTTCTCCGCCGCCGGGTACCGCCGCGTCAGCCGGTCGGCCAGCTCGATGCGCTGCGGCGACAGGGTCGTGGCGAAGACCGCGCCGTGGTTGCGGACGGCGTCCACGACGGCCTCGACGACCGCCGGGTGCTGGTTGCCGAGCAGCAGGGCGCCGCTGGCGGCGGTCACGTCGAGGATGCGGTTGCCCTCCACGTCGCGCATCCAGGAGCCCTCGGCGGCCTCGATCACGACCGGGAAGCGGCTACCGATGTCGTACTGCTCGGCGGCGGTGACCCGGCGGGCGAGCTCCAGGCTCTCCAGGTTGCCTCTGGCAAGGATGTCGGTCATCTACGGATTCCTCCACTGCTGCGACGTCGAAACTCGCCGAAGGCAAGGACACCAACGGTTTTCGGTCAGGGTAGGCGACGATCCGGCGGCCCGGGATCCCCCGCACGGACGCACTCCAGGGTAGACGGTGCGCGGCCGCGGTGGGGCCGTTTCACTGGCACGAGTACACCGCCCACCCCCAGTTCTCCCCGGAACCCTCAGCCAGCAAACGGAAACCGGCCTCCTCGACCAGTTCCGGGTACTCGGGGCTGTAGTACAACAGGTACAGCCGCCGCGGCTGCGCGCGCACCGCGTCGTTGAGGTTCGCCAGGACGCGGGTCATCACCTGCGGCCCGAACGGGTTGAACATGTAGATGACCAGATCCCCGTCCGGCACCACCCACTCCGCCGCGTCGCACGCCTCGACCCGCACCACCGGGGCCTTGACCGGACCCGTGTACCGGATGACGTTCTCCCGGGCGACCTCGACGAGCGCGGGGGAGAAGTCGACCCCGACGACTCGCCGGAACGGGTGCGCGGCGGCGAGCAGCACCACCCGTCCCTTGCCGCACCCGAGGTCGACGAAGGTGAACGAGTCGTGGTCGAGCTCGCCGAGCGAGTCCAGCGTGGCGGTGAACTCGCACTCGCGGGTCGGCCAGTAGTGGATGGCGTCCGCGCCGTTGGCACCGAGACCGGCCAGGCTGCCGATCCCGACCATCCGGCTGGTCTCGGTGCCGAACCGCTCATCGAACCGGTCGGCGCGTTCATGCCGTTTGGCCCGGTAGTAATGGGTGAAGTCGATGACCGCCTCCCGCGGCCCCCACGCGCGCAGGGACTGCCAGAAGATGCGGACGTCCGTCCTGTCGAGCATGCGGTTCCTAGGCTGGGGTCTTGGCGCGCCGCGGCGCGACGAGGTCGGCGGTGATCGCGCTCGGCGGGTACAGCCAGGCGAGCAGGGGGCCCGCCATCGCGGTGGTGACCAGCGCCATGACGACCATCAACGTGTACAGCTTCGCGTCGAGCAGGCCGAGTTCGGCGCCGATGCTCAACACGATCAACTCGGTGAGCCCCCTGGTGTTCATCAATGTGCCGAGCACCGCGCTGTGCCGGGTGGACATCCCGCTCAGCCGCGCCGCGCCGAACGCGCCGAGGAACTTGCCCGCGATCGCGCACGCGAGGATCAGCGCGAGCTCGCCGAAACCGGCGGTGCTGAACGCGGACAAGTCGACTTTGAGCCCGGCGACGATGAAGAAGATCGGCAGCAGCAGCACGCCGTTGAGCTCGGCGACCTTGTCGTGCACCAGTTCGCGGGCGCCGTCGCGGGGCATCACCACGCCGAACAGGAACGCGCCGAAGATCAGGTGCAGTCCGATCCACTCGGTTGCGGCCGCGGACAGCAGGACACCGGCGATGACGACCGCGAGCGCGCCGGGGGTGAGTTTGCCCCGGTCGACCAACAGCCTGCGCAGCACCGGTTTGACGACCCACAGCATGATGGCCAGGTAGGGGAACACCAGCAGCACCAGCCACTGGTTGCCCTGTCCCTGCCCGGTCAGCGTGACGGCCACCGCGAGCAGCACCCAGGCGAACACGTCGTTGATGGCCGCGCAGGTCAGCGCGAGCGACCCGACCGGGGTGCGTTGCATGCCCCGGTCGGTGAGGATGCGCGCCAGCACCGGGAACGCGGTGATCGACAGCGCCACGGCGAGGAAGACGAAGAACCCGGTGCGCTGCGACGGGGCGTGCGCGTCGGCGAGGAACCAGGCGAGCAGCACGCCCAGCCCCAGCGGGAGCACGATGCACGCGGTGGACACGGCCGCGGCGAGCTTGCCCTTCCCGCGCAGCAGGTCGCCGTCGAGTTCCATCCCGACGACGAACATGAACAACGCGACACCGATGTTGGCCAGTGCGGAGAGGTCGGCGCGGATCGCGGTCGGGAACAGCCCGTCGGCGAGGCCGGTGTCGATCAGCAGCGGGAGCACGAACACCCCGGCGAGCACCTCGCCGATCACCGGCGGCTGGCCGAGCGCCCGCGCCCCGGCCCCCAGCGCCCGGGCGAGTACGATGATCAAGGCCAGGACGAGCAACAACGTGGTGGCATGACTGGTCATGGCGAACACACCATTCGACACACGCGGGTGAACCCCCGCCCCACACCGCCGCGGCGGGCCGCACGACCGGGTCCCCTCCCGGCCGCCCCCTCCATGAGCATCCAGCTCCGAGCCCGCGGCTCGTGGCGACTTCCCACGGTAGTGGCCGTGACCACCCCGGACAAGCGAAACGCGGCGAATGGCGCTGTCACCAGGCTCACCCCGCCACGGGGACCCGGTCGACGGCCACCAACCGCTCCAGGTCGAGCCCGGCCGAGGTCCACAGCCGCTCCCCGCCGCTGGCCCGCTCGTGCGCGCGCAGTACCGGCAGCACCTCGTCGGGCTCTTGCGACGGGAAGAACCGGACCCCCGTTTCCTTGACGTCCCACGCCACCGGCGCCACGACCGACCGGTGTCCGTGCCCACCGGACCCCAGCGCGTACGGCAGGTCCTCGTACCACACGACCGGCACGTCCACAGTGGAACAAGCGAGTCGGACGGCCTCGTGGTCCACGTGCCCGCCGACGGCCAGCGGCGCGAACACCACGTCGGTCGCCTGGCCGAGCGCGGCGCACAGCAGCTCCGACACCGCGGTGACCACCTCGGGTTCCGGGGCGGCGCCCATCTCGGTCTCGTCGGTGAACCCGCGCAGGCTCGCGTCCGGCAGGTCGTGCCGGAGCAGCCGCACCCCCGCCCACGCGGCCCAGGCGTCCTCCTCGACGGCCCGGACCGCCGTGGCGGTGTCCGACCCGTGCGCGGGGTGCCCCGGCGCGTACCGGGTCCGCCCGAAGAAGGTCACCGCCGACAGCTCACCGCGCAGCCGGGCCAGGGTCCCGCCCAGCGACCACGCGAGGTCGTCCGGGTGGGGGGACAGCAGCAGCACCCGAGTCACGAAGCCCCCTCAAAAGAACTCGTCGAGCAGCCAGTAGTAGTGCGCGCGGACCTCGTCCACCTCGACCCCGTACGCGGCCAGCACGTCGGGCCCGGCGTCGCGCAGCAGGATCGCCAGGTCCCGCCACCGGTCGGCCATCCCGAGCCTGCCCACGTCGATCACGCCGGTGACCTCGTGCGTCCCCGGGTCGACCAGCACGTTGTCGAGCCCGAGGTCCCCGTGGCACACCACCAGGTCCTCCGGTGGCGCGGGCAGCGACACCAGCTCGTCCAGCAGCTGTTGGGCGGTCCAGCCCTCGTGTTCGGGGTCGAGGTCGTTGAGGTCCACCAGCGCGCCGGACACGGCCCGGCGCGCCCAGTCCACGGTCACCGCCAACGACCCGTCGAACGGGCACGGCGGCGAGGAGTGCAGCGACCGCGCGAACTCCGCGACCGCCGCGACAGCCAACCCCCGGTCCGGTGCCTCGCTCGCCGGGACACCGGGCACGGCGGTCATGACCATCCACGACACCTCGTCGGTGGAGCCGACCTCGATGACCTCCGGGACCGGGAAACCCTTGTCCCGCAACCACCCCAGCCGCGCCGCCTCGGCGGACGGGTTGAACCGGAAGTCGTCGGAGCGCCGTGGGGGAGTGGTCTTGACGTAGAGCGTCGCCCGCCCTTCCACGCGGTAGATGCGCGTGCCGTAGGAGCGGGTGGCGACCGTCCGCCACGTGCCCCGCAGGTTGAGGGCAGGGGGTGGGGTCATCCGGACACCCTGGTGGCGGAGGTTCCCGGGGACGGGTCGCGGCGGGCCATGAGCTCGACGGTCTCCTCGATGCGCGCGAGCACCGGCGGGGTGTCGTGCAGGGACCCGCCGAACGCGTCGAGCGCGAAGCCCAGCCGCAGTTCCTCCGACAGCTCACCCGGTTCGATGTCGGTGGTCGCGGCGACCTCGCGCGCGCCCTGCTCGAACGCCTCCAGCGCGTGGTCCACTTCGGCCTGGGTGAACGCGGCGGTGACCATCTGGGTGCCGCTGTCCTCGAACCACGCGCCGTGCCCGTAGGCGGCGGCGTAGATGTCCCAGGACAGCTCCTCGGACGGGGTGACCACGTCGAACATCATGTTCGGGCCGGTCACGTGCGCGGGGATGCCGACCGAGCGCAGCACTTCGCGCATGCCGTCCTTGAGCGCCTGGCCCATCCGCTCGCAGTGCTCGTGCACCGACCCGTCGGCGATCTCGTCGAGCACAGCCAACGCGGCGAACATCGGTGTCAGCTCGCGGTTGTAGGTGCCCGCGATCCCGGCCGCGTCGTAGTAGTCGATCACGTCCGCGCGGCCGAGCAGCGCGGCGATGGAGTGCCCGTTGCCCAGGCTCTTGCTCATCGTGATCATGTCCGCGCGCACCCCGCCGGTGCCGTTGAGCCCGCGCGGGCCCCAGCGCAGCGCGGTGATCACCTCGTCGATGATGAACAGCACCCCGTGCCGCGCGCACAGTTCCGAGAGCCGCCGGTGGTAGGCCACGTCGAACCAGGCTGGCTCGGGGGTGATGATCACGGCTGCCACGTCGGCGCCGAACTCGTCGAGGTAGCGGTTGAGCGTGGTCTCGTTGTAGCCGAAGTTGGCGACCCGGGTCCGCGGGTCGTACCCCATGTTGCGGTACGGGCGCTGCCACTCGAACCAGCCGTGGTACCCGGCGGTGAGGACGAGGTCCCGGCCGGTCGCCGCGCGGGCGATCTGGATGGCCGCGGTCGTCGCCTCGGAGCCGGACTTGCAGAACACCGCCTTCTCGCCTGCCGGGTAGCGCTCGCACAGCCGCTCGGCCAGTTCGATGCGCTGCGGGGTGATGGTGCTGGCGTAGACCACGCCGTGGTCGCGCACCGACCGCACCACCGCGTCGACGACGGCCGGGTGCTGGTTGCCCAGCAGCAGCGCGCCGCTCGCGGCGGTCACGTCCAGCACGCGGCGGCCCTCGACGTCGCGCATCCACGAGCCGACGGCGCTGTCGAACACCGAACCGAACCGGGTGCCGATGTCGAACCGCTCGGCGGCGGTCACCCGCCGCGCGCGCTCGATGGTCTCCCGGTTGGACCCGGTGACGATGGTGGTCATCTGCAACCTCTCCGAACGGTCCCGGCGCCCGGGAACCGGTGCGGGAAGGTGGGAACGGTCAACGCGGGGACCAGATCCGGCCCCGGTGCCCGCGGACACTACCCGAGCGGGCGCGCGCGCATCCAGGTTTCGCGCACAACGCCTCCGGTCAGCCCAACCGTCGCGTCCGAACGCTTCCAGTTGCGGTGAAACGCCACGGTAGCCAGGGGAAGCGGGGTAGCTTGGTCCAGAAGGGACCGTCCCGCGAGGAAGGCTCATCCATTGGTCGCGCCCGAGTTGACCCTGCCAGCACACAAGCCCGAGGCCTTTCTGGACCGCTGGGTGTACGACAACCCGGCGTTGGCGGACCGGCGCGCCCTGTTCACGCGCTGGCTCACCGATCCGACGCCGCGCGAGGACATCGCCGAGCAGCTGGGGATCCCGCTCGGTGTGTTGCTGAGCTCGTTCAACGCCACCGCGCCGCTGGGTGATCCGCTCCCGTTCGGTTACCGCGCCGTTCCTTTCGCGACCGTGGCCATGGCCGGGACCTGCGACGACATCGCCGACGGGCGGTGGCCGCTGTTCGGCGCGCCGATGACGCTGCGGTGTTACTTGCGTGACCTTTCCCTGTTACCGCAAGACATGGTCGAGGCCGCGGACTGGAACTTCATGGACGCGGGCTTGCCCGGCTTCCTCGGCTACCTCTACGGCGGGGTCCACGACGGAACGCTCTACTTGGCAGGACTGCAAAGCGACCTGGGCGTGCGGTACAGCTACCTGTTCCAGGGGCGCGGCGGCGGGACCGAGGTCCGTGTGGGTGATGATGTGGTGGTCCGTTCGGCCGAGGAGATGGTCGCGGCCTACGGGGAGTACGTCCCGGTGTTGCGCCGCACTTTCCAGCGCTACTGGATCCAGATCATGTTGTCCGCGGCGGTCACCTGGGCCGAGTCGGCTGGTGTCGACCGGGTCGGCATCCTCCGTTTTCCCTTCCGTTCCGAGGAAGACGTCCAGGGGCACGTGGTCCGGCGGGTCTACGCGGAGCTCCCCGATCGGATCTCCGGCCAGGACGAGACCGTGTGGGTGGGCGATGAGAGCCACGTCTACTCGGTGGCCCCCATCACCTCGGTCACGTCCTACTTGGGTGCCCGGTTCACCCGACCCTGAGAGCTAGTCGCCCCTGGATCTCGGGACTGTGCAAGCCCGAATCGATGCCGTAGTCCGTCGCCAGCAACCGGTGCGCCGTCCGCAGCGCGACAGCCTGGATCGTCAGCGTCGGGTTGGCCCCACCGGGGAACGGCAACACGGCCCCATCGCCGACGAACACGTTGTCCGTGTCGTGCAGTCGACCGTCCGCTGTGGTCACACTTGTGCGCGGATCCTCGCCCATCCGGCACGTTCCGTGCAGGTGGCTGCTCCCCAACGCCCACCCGGACGCTTCCCGCACCGTGACGCCGCACCCGGCCGCCTCCAGCATCCGGGTGCCCTGGTTCATCATGTACTCCAACCGGGCCAGGTCCCGCGGGTGCGCTTGGTAGTCCATCACCACGTCGGTCACCCCGTGTGCGTCCGTGCCCGTTCCCAGCCGAACCCGGTTCGTCGTCTGCGGTTCGTCCGGCACCAACGCCTCGATGCGCACCAACTGTTCGGTCGACCGCAGCTGGAACGGGCGCTCCGGGCGGGCCTCGTACAGCAACCCGCCGATACCGCCCGGCGCACCAGGATCCTGGTAGAGGTCGGCCACCGCGCACGTCGAGAACGGCCCCAGCCCCATGGTTTCCCCGCGGAGCTCGCCCGCCCCGTTGTACCGGTACCCGACCAGGTACTCGCTCAACTTGAAGCACAACCCGCGTCCGACGAGGTCCTCGGTGTTGCCCAACCCGCCCGGGTAGCGGTCCGCAGTGGACCGGAGCAGCAGCGCCGCCGTCTGCACCGCGTTGGCGCACAACACAAACCGTGACGCGCGGAACCGGTACCGCTCGCCGCTGTCCATCCGCACGCACTCGAGCGCTGTCGCCTGCCGCCCGTCCGACAGCAGCCGCACAGCCTTCATGCCCGCGAACAACCGCGCGCCGTGGCGCAGTGCCGGGTCGAGGAACCGCGTCGAATCACCCTTGGCGCCCAGCGGACAGGTCCGGCAGATGCACGGAGCGTCCGCCGCACATCCCGGGAGACCGTTGTGGGGTTGGCTGTTGAGCGCCAGGGGAGTGGGGAACGGCGTCCACCCGAGCGCGGTCGCGCCCTCGGCCAGCAGCGCGCCCTCGGCGGAGCGGGCGACCGGCGGCATCGGGTACGGCCTGGTCGCGGGCGGCAGCGTCGGGTCCGCGCCCGCCAGGCCGGACACGCCGACCAGGTGCTCGACGGCGGTGTAGTACGGGTCGAGCTCGGTGTGGTCCCAGGGCCAGCGCAGCGGCAGTTCGGTGCGCCCCAGCGCGGTCTCGGCGTCGAAGTCCACCGGGCGGTTGCGGAAGAACGCCCCGCCGAAGAACAGCGTGCCGCCGCCGACGTTGCAGGTGGTCCACGGGTAGCCGATCTTGCCCCAGGTGCCGTTCTCCTGGCGCACCCACGCCGGTTCGGCCGCGGCGAGCAGGTCGTCGTAGGTGACCCCGTCGCTGACGTGCCCGCCCTGCTCCACGATCACGACCGACAACCCGGCCCGGGCCAGCAGCCACGCGGTCGCCGCCCCGGAGGCGCCGCTGCCGACTACGCACACGTCGTAGGTGTCGGCCAGTTCGTCCGCTGTGGGGACGGGGCCGTAGCCCGCGATCACCCGAGCTCCGCGCGGCCGTTGTCGTCGGCGCCGGTCAGCACGGGTTGCCGTTCCTGCACGACCTCCAGCGCCTCTCTGATCTCCGAGAGCAGCACCGCCACCAGCGGCAACTCGGGATCGCCCGCGGGCGAACCCAGATCGCGCAGCAGGACGAACGCGATCGACTCGGTGCACGGGGGTAAGTAGCCGCGCTTGTTGTCGTCGCGCACGACGTCCATGACGGTGTCGACTGTGATCCCCTCGGGCAGCCGCAGCGGTGCGCCCAGCGCGCCGACGACCTCTTCGTGCAGTTGGACCACGTCCTCGGACAGCCAACCGCGGCGATGGGCGATCGTGGCGGCGACGACCATGCCGAACGCGATCGCTTCGCCGTGGCTCACCCCGTCACTGCCGCGTCGGCGGTGGTCGGCGAGTTCCACCGCGTGCCCCACGGTGTGCCCGTACTCCAGCACCAGGCCGGTCCGTTGCTCGCGCGCGTCGTTGACGGTGACGCTGCTCTTGGCGCGCACGCTCTCGTCCAGCAGCCACAGCAACGCCTCCGGCGCGGAGAGCTCGCCGTCGGCCAGGACCGCGCGCAGCCGGGGGAGGGTCTGCGGTCGGATGGCCAGGCAGTTCTTCGCCGCCTCGCACAACCCGGACCGCAGTTCGCGGTCGGGCAGGGTCGCCAGCAGCGCCACGTCGGTGAACACCGCGTACGGCGGCAGGTAGGTCCCGATGTGGTTCTTGCCGATGGTGCTGTTGATGGCCTGCTTGAGCGAGAGCACCGAGTCCATCGCGGCGGTGGTCGTGGTGGGGATGTGCACCAGCCGCACGCCGCGGAACAGCAACGCGGCGATCACCCCGGCCAGGTTCCCCGGGACGCCGCCGCCGAGCCCGATCACCACCGACCGCCGGGTCGCGCCCGCGGCCAGCACCCGTTCCAGGTCCGCGGTGAGCACCGGCAGCGTCTTCATCGACTCCCCGGGCGGGTGGCTGATCACCTCGACCCTGGCCAGCGCGCGCAGCCCGGGCAGCAGCGCCTGGCCGTGCAGGCCCAGCACCGTGTCGTCGGTGACCACGACGAACAGGTCGGTGTCGAGCGCGGCCAACTCCTGCAGCACCAGGTCGAGGCAGTCGATCCCGTAGTAGTAGGGGTAGTCGGTGTCGCCGATCCTGATCCGCTGGACCTGCCAGCCGCCGGGGACCGCCCCGGCGTCGCGAGTCGCCATCTATCATCTCCCATTCGCCCAGTGGTCAACGCGAATTCGGTCTCGTCGTCGGTCGGGGGTGAGTCCGAATGGTCTACGGTTCGTCGCCGGTCGAACTTCCGCGGCCCAATTGCACGCAGCATAGCGAGATCGAAATGCGCACCACAATAACGACGTGATCGTCTTCTTGTGGTACCGCGCGCGGGAGTGCGCTCGGTAATCACCGCAAGAATGGCGGCCGAGCACCCTCGGACATGGGATGAATAGGGGTATCCCCGCACCCGTTCGCACCGCGCCGAACCATCCGCACCGGACTGTCCCGGCACCCCGCCCGACCCCGTCGCGGCCCGCCCCGCCGTGTCCACCCCCGTCCCCCCGGCTGGCGCCCGCTGTCCACCCTGGCTCGTCCGGTGACCACTTTCCCCAGGTCATGACCTGGGTGGTGTGGTGGTCGCCGCCGATCCGACGTCCACTCTAGCCACTGACGGCCGCGCTGTGTGGGGAATGGACGAACTACCGGACTGTCCACTGTGAAACTTTGACAACACCAACTCGCGTGTTGCCAAAACATTTCCGCTGAATTTCACGAAAGCGGCCAAGTCGCTTGCCGGGTGTGCGCCATCATGGTCTAGTAGAGGCGGCTTGACCTCGCGTTGTCAAGCCATCCCCTTCCGGCCGTCCTGGCGTCGTGGGGCAGCACTGCTGCCATCTTTCGGAGGCATGTAATGGTCCATCTGCCCTTACTTCCCGTAGTGCCCAGACACGTCACCGTCTTCGTGAACTGGGCGTGCAATCTGACCTGCCGGGAGTGCTGGATGTACGGCGACTCCTCGGCCGAGAGCACCTGGCTGGAGGAGGTGAAGGGCGACCAGGTGAGCATCGAGATGTGGACCGCGATCGTCGACGAGCTCGCCGCGGCCGAGGACGGCGTCACCAAGACCTACCTGACCATCATGGGCGGCGAGCCGCTCATGCACCCGGACCTGGTCGAGCTGGTGCGCATCGCCAAGACCCGGATGCCCAACTGCAACCTGGACATGAGCACCAACGCCACCCTGCTGCCGCGCTTCGCCGACAAGCTGGTCGAGGCGGGCATCGATGACGTCTACGTCTCGATCGACGGCCCCACCGCCGAGGTGAACAACCCGATCCGCGGCCGCAAGTCCTTCGAGCGCGCCGTCGCGGGCATGCAGGCGCTGCAGGAGGCGGGCCGCAAGGCGGGCAAGGGCCCCAAGATCGCGCTGAACTTCGTGGTGACCGGCATGAACTACGAGCAGCTGCCGGACATGGTGCGCATGGCCGAGGAGTACGGCATCGACGAGCTGACCGTCGGCCTCGCCAGCTACTTCACCAAGGAGGAGGGCAAGGCCAGCCGCGCCGCCTTCGAGGACGTCACCGGCAGGCCGTTCCTGTCCTGGGCCGGCTACTGCAACGAGCACCAGCACGCCAACATCGACCCGGACAAGCTCGAGCGGCTGCTCACCGAGGCCGAGACCATGTCCGACTCGGTCGAGGTGCTCATCGCCCCGACCCGCTACGACGCCAAGGCCAAGAGCCGGTTCTTCACCAAGGACTGGCGCGGCATCGTGCGCGACAACACCTGCATGAAGCTGTGGGCGCAGACCACCGTGCTGCCCAACGGCGACGTGATCAGCTGCACCACCTTCTCCGACACGGTCATGGGCAACATCAAGGGGTCCAGCCTGCGCGAGGTGTTCCACAACGACACCTACGCCAGGATGCGCGAGACGATCCGCGAGGGACTGCAGCCCATCTGCCACCGCTGTTGCGAACTGAACATGGACATCGACGTCGACCCGGCGCTCTACGCGGCGGCAGCAGAGAGGTGATGATGACCAGCAGCCCCACCACCCAGGCGGTTCCCCAGGTCCGGACGGCGGCCCAGGTCACCAACGCGACCTACCAGGACCTCGACCGGGCCAACAAGGTCTACGGGGACGTCTTCCGGGCCACCTTCGAGTACGTCTACGGCAGCCACATCCCCGGCGACGTCGCCGAGTTCGGTTGCTGGGAGGGGTTCAGCTCGCTGCTGCTGGCCGACCTCATCACCGAGTTCGACGCGCAGACCGACTTCTACACCGCGTTCTTCCCCCGGCGCATCCACGTCTACGACTCGTTCGAGGGCTTCCCCAAGAGCGTCAACCCGGTCGACTCGATCTCCTACGAGGTCGCCGACAGCGGCTACTGGCGCGAGGCCGAGGACGCCTCCCCGCCCGGCACCGAGGAGATGCTGCGCGAGGAGTTCGGCCGCCGCTTCGGCGACAACGGCTGGACCGTCGTGCGCGGCATGTTCACCGAGACGCTGGCCTCGGACCCGCTGCCGGGCGAGGTCGCCATCGCCAACCTCGACTGCGACCTGTACTCCTCGTCGGTCGAGGTACTCGACCACCTGCTCGGCCGCAAGCTGATGCCCGACGGCGCCGTGCTGCTGCTCGACGACTACAACTGCAACCGGGCCAACCCCCGCTTCGGCATGCGCCGCGCCATGCGCGAGTGCTTCGCCCGCACCGACGGGTTCTACGAGTACAGCGAGTTCCTGCGCTACGGCTGGCACGGCCGCGCCTTCTTCGTCCACCGCCTCGGCGACAGCCCCAACCCGGACGGTGCGTGATGACCGTCATCGACGACGCCGCGGACACCGTCCTCGCACTGGTCGTGCGCGGGCACAAGGACCACTCCCTCGAACGCGTCCCCTGTCCGGTGCCCGGGCCAGGGGAGGCACTGGTCGCGGTCACCCACGTCGCCGTGTGCGGCACGGACCTGCGATTACTTCGCGGAACCCTGCACGACGCCGAGTACCCCGTCGTGCCGGGCCACGAGTGGGCCGGGCGCGTGCTGGAGGCGCCGAGCAGGCCGGAACTGGTCGGCAAGGCGGTGGTGGGCGAGGGCATCACGCCGTGTCGCGCGTGTGCCCGCTGCGCGGAGAACAAGTTCAACCTCTGCCTCGACCTCGACGAGGTCGGCTTCACCCGCGCGGGCGCGTTCGCCGAAGCCTTCACACTGCCCGCGGCGAACCTGCGTCCCTTGCCCGAGGGCCTTTCCGGCGCCGAGGGATGTCTGCTGGAGCCGCTGTGCGTCGCGCTGCACGCGGTCGAGCGCGCGCCCGCGGTCGCCGGGCGGGACGTGGGCGTCATCGGTGCGGGCGCGGTCGGGCTGCTGATCGCCCAACTGGCCCGATCCTCCGGCGCCGCGTCGGTGACCGTCGCCGAACCCTCCGAGCACCGCCGGGGCATCGCCGCCGAGTTGGGTGTCGGCTCGGTTGCCTCGCTCGCCGAGTGGACCGGCGACACCCAGCCAGACCTGGTCTTCGACGCCACCGGCGTGGCCGCGGTCTTCCCCCAGGGCATCCAGGCAACCCGCCCCGGTGGCGACTACGTGCTGGTCGGCTACTCCGGCGAGGAGGCGACACACGTGGAACCCAGCGCGATCATGCTGCGCGAGATCTCCGTCCACGGCGTGCTGTCGGGCTTCGACCAGATCGACCGCGCCATCGAGGTGGTCACCAGCGGGGCGGTCCGCCTGGGCCCACTGCTCGGCGAGGCACTGCCGATCGCCGACTACCGAGTCCTGCTCGACGAGTCCGGCGTACCACCGCTGCGCAGCGTCTTCGTCACCGACCACGCCTGATCCGGAAGGAGCGACCGCGGATGTCCCCGCAATCCAGTCCCTTGTGGACATCCGCGGTCGCTGCCATGCCCGCGTGTGGTCGGATTCGGGCTGTTCACAGGGTGGCGCCCTCGTCAGACTTGTCCGAACCGGAAGCGGGTCGACCGCGGATGTCCACGGGGAGCGAGGTTCCCGGGACATCCGCGATCGACCTGTCAACGGCCGGTGGTCTTGTCGTAGACGGCGGCGATGGCGATGGCCACCTGGGCCAGGTCGTAACGGGCGCGCACCGTCTTCGCCGCGCGCTCGGCCGTGTCGGCTCGCCACTTCGGATCGGCCAGCGCCTTCTCGATGCCCTCGGCGAACGCCTCCGGAGTGCGCTCGGGCACCAGCCACCCCAGCTCGCCCTGCTCCAGCACCGTCGCCACCCCACCCACGCCGACCGCCACGATCGGCAGGCCGACGGCCATCGCCTCCAGCATCACGCTGCCGAACTCCTCGTGCAGCGAGGACATCAGCAGCAGGTCCATGCTCCCCATCACCGTGGCGATGTCCTCGTTGGGCAGGTACCCGGTGACCGTGACGAGATCACCGAGCCCGCGCGCGGCCACCTCGGCCTCGAACAGGTCGCGCTCGTTGCCGTCGCCGCAGATCACCCAGTGCACCCCGGACGGGCGCAGCAGCGCCGCGATGTCCAGGATGATCGGCCAGCCCTTCTCCCTGGCGATGCGACCGACGTAGCCGACGACCGGCTTCCCCCGCGGCAGGTCGAGGCGCTCGCGCAGCGCGGCGACGGCCTCGGGGGTGGCGCGGGCGGCGAACGCGTCGGCGTCGATCACGTCCGGGCGCACGGCGAAGCGCTCGGCGGGGACACCGGTGCGCGAGGACAGCACCGGGATCGTGCGCGGGGTCAGCGTGACGGTGTTGGCCGCGGCGCGGATCGCCTTCTTCTCGATCCAGCGGGCCAGCGGCTGCATCAGCCGGTCCAGCGGGGTCATCGGGTGGTAGGTGACGATGATCGAGCAGTGCACCGTCAGCACCAGCGGCGTGCGCAGCACCCTGGTCAGCAACCACCCCAGCAGCGGCGGGATGATCACGCCGCTGCAGTGCACGTGGATCACGTCGTAGCGGCGGCGCTCGCGGATCAGGTGCCACAGCACACCGAGCGCCCACGCGAGGTTCAGGTCGACCATGCCGCGGATGCGCGAACGCAGCGGCAGCACCGGGATCCGCACACCGCGCACCGTGGTGCGCTCGGACAGCGCCCACTCGCGCGGCGCCCCGGGCAGCCGCAGCGTCAGGACGGTCTGCTCGACGCCGAGCTCGGGTTGGGCGTCGAGTTGGCTGGTGAGCCGGTGGATCTGCGACTGCATGCCGCCGATGGCGTCGAACTTCACCGGCCACGACCGGGTCGCCAGCTGCGGCCAGTAGTAGTGCGGCGTCAGCCGCAACACCCGGATCGGGGGTCTTTGCTGATCGATCACAAGTCTGCCTCCGGTTCGACAAGGGGCATGGGAACGGCCGGGAATTCCGACGATGGCCCACGCTATCACCCGGACCGGTCCGCCCGGCCCCTAAATCCACACCCTTTTCGGCCGGGCGCGGAAATAGTGCCGAAAGCGCCCCGGAAGCTCAGTGGATCACGGTATAGTGCGCCTGGAACGGCAGGCGCGGAACAGGGAGTGAACTCGATGGGCAGTGTTGAGGAGACGGCAGCCGAGACGCCGGTGGCGCAGCCGCGGCCGCTGGTGCCCAGGCTGGCCGTCGACGACCTCGTCCCGCACGTGGCCAAGCGCATGGAGGCGCTGGACACCGCGGCCGAGAAGATCAGTCTCGACCTTGGTCTGCTTGAACTGGTGCGCACCAGGGCATCGCAGCTCAACGGGTGCGCGTACTGCACCGACGCGCACGCCGCCGAGGCCATCTCGGCCGGTGAGCACACCCGCAAGCTGCTGAGCCTGCCGGTGTGGCGGGAGGCGCCGTTCTTCACCGAGCGCGAGCGCGCCGCGCTGGGGCTGACCGAGGCCATCACCCGGCTCACCGACGGCCCGGTGACCGACGAGGTGTGGGACACCGCCGCGAAGGCGTTCACCGAGGTGGAATTGGCCGAACTGGTCTGGTCGATCGCGATCATCAACACCTGGAACCGCATCGCGGGCCCGGCCCGCCCGTGGGAAATCGAATAGCGCGCCAGATGTCGAGGGGATAATCGAACATGAGCACTTCGCTATCCCCGGAATCCGGGGCTGCTACAAGCACGCCTTTTATCGGGCGTTTGGCGATGTCCGAGGAAGAGGTTTTCGCCGATTTCGCCGCGCGGGTGCCGCTGGCGGGCGCGGTCGTCGCCGAGATCGGCGGCGCGTTCCCGGTGGCCCTGCTGCACGAGCACGGCGTGGCCCGCTGGTACAGCGTCGACCCGAACCGGGCCGCCCAGACCGATCCCTCCGGGGTGCGCGAGGTGCTGGCCGCGGGCGCGGAGGACATGCCGCTGCCGGACGCCTCGGTCGACGCGGTGTTCTCCTGCAACGCCCTGCAGTTCGTCGACATCGGACCGTCGCTGCTGCAGGCGGCCAGGGTGTTGCGCCCCGGCGGCGTCCTGTACGCGCACTTCGGTCCTATTTGGAGCGCCGTCGACGGGCACCAACTGGAGTACGTGCGCTACCAGGGGCGGGACCTGACGTTCTGGGACGACACACTGCTGCCGCCGTGGTCGCACCTGCTCTACACCCGCGAGGAGTTGCGCGCCCTGCTGCGCACCGGCGTCGAGGACGGCCTGGCCGACGCGGTGGTCGGGCACGTGCACGACAGCACCACCGTGAACCGCGCGTTCTTCGAGGACTACGTGGCGGCCGCGCTCGCCAGCGGGCTCGACTGGATCGAGGTCGCCACCTCCGACCACCTCGACTACGAGATCGCCCCGCCCGCCTACGACGCCGCGCTGACCCGCCCGGTGGACTTGGCCGCGCTCGCCGCCGAGGTGTCCGCCCGCCGCGGCGCGCCGACCCGGCTCGGCGTCCGCGACGTCCTGATGGTCCTGCGCAAACCCAACTACTGAGGGAGAAGCATGAGCGAACTCGCCCTGCTGGGTGGCACCCCGGTGCGCGCACCGCGGCCGTGGCCGAGTTGGCCGCAGTACGACGGCGCGACCGAGGCGTCGCTGCTGGAAGCGCTGCGGTCCCGCCGGTGGGCGGTCAGCTGGCCCACCGACGGCACCCGGTCCCGGGAGCGGCGCTTCGCCGAGGCGTTCGCCGCCTACAACGGCGTCCCGCACGCGGTCAGCGTCGACCACGGCTCCAGCGCGCTGGTCGTGGCCCTGGAGGCGCTCGACATCGGTCCCGGCGACGAGGTGATCGTGCCGGTGATGACCTGGGTCGCGCCGGTCGCCGCGGTGCTGCGGGTCGGGGCGCTGCCGGTGGTCGTCGACGTCGACCCGGAGACCGGCTGCGTCACCCCGGAATCCGTGCGCGCCGCGATCTCCCCGCGCACCAAGGCGATGCTGGTGGTGCACCTGGCCGCCACCGTCGCCGACCTGGACGGGTTCGTGGAACTGGCCGACGAGACCGGGGTCGCGCTGGTCGAGGACTGCGCGCAGGCCCACGGGGCGCAGTGGCGCGGCCGCAAAGTCGGCACGATCGGTGTGTTGGGCTGCTTCAGCTTCCAGGTCGGCAAGGTGCTGGCAGGCGGCGAGGGCGGCGCGGTCATCACCTCCGACGACCGGCTGTACCGGCGGATGCAGCAGCTGCGCGCCGACTCCCGCCGCTACCCCGACGGCGAGCTGGCCGCGGGCGACCTGGAGCTGATCGAGTCCGGCGAGGTCATGGGCGGCAACTACTGCATGTCCGAGCTGACCGCGGGCGTCCTGCTCGACCAACTGCCCCGCCTCGACGGCCAGCACCGGCACCGCGACCGGATGGCGCTCGAGCTGGAGCGCGGGTTGGCGGCGCTGGGTGACTTCTCGGCGATCCCGGTGCCGGAGCAGGCGGACCAGCGGTCGGTGTACGAGTACGGGATCCGGTTCCGGCCAGGCACGTTCGGTGAGGTCCCGGTGGACCGGGTCACCGAAGCGGTCTCGGCTGAGCTCGGGATGGCGCTGTGGCCGCCAGACCTGCCGTTGCACCGCAGCGTGATGCTGCACCCGCACACCAAGAAGCGCTTCAGTCGCGTGTGGACAGAAGAGGGCCGCAAGCGCGCGCTCGGCCGGACCTACCCCGGTGCCGAGGCATACCGCGACAGCACGCTGATCTTCCACCACCAGGCCCTGCTCGGTGACAGCACCGACATGGCCGACCTGGTCAACGC
Organism: Actinokineospora diospyrosa; assembly: GCF_024171925.1. Classification (GTDB taxonomy): domain Bacteria; phylum Actinomycetota; class Actinomycetes; order Mycobacteriales; family Pseudonocardiaceae; genus Actinokineospora; species Actinokineospora diospyrosa. The sequence continues at coordinate 63,557 of NZ_JAMTCO010000013.1, forward strand.
CGTCGCCAAGGTCCGCGACGCGCACAAGGAACTCATCTAGGAGGAGGCCGGGATGGCCGAGGCGATCTGGGACCGCTTCGACGCGCGCGACCGCGTGGCGATCAACTTCACCCTCACCTGCAACCTGGCCTGCGCGCACTGCATCGTCGAGTCCAGCCCGCAGCGCACCGAACGGCTCACCATCGACGAGGTCCGCGCGGCCCTGGACGCCGCGGTCCGCAACGGCAAGAAGCACATCACGTTCAGCGGGGGAGAGGTGTTCCTCTACCCCAAGCAGATGTGCGAGGTCATCGCCTACGGCCGCTCCCTGGGCCTGGTGGTCGACGTGGAGTCCAATGCCTTCTGGGCTCGCGACGAACGCACCGCCAAGCTCAAACTGGAACCCTTCATCGAAGCGGGCATCGCAGGCTTGTCTTTAAGCGCCGACGCCTACCACGTCGCCTACTTCCCGGTCGACCGCACGATCCTGGCCGCTCAAGCAGGCCGCGCGGCAGGTCTCTTGACCGAAATCAACTTCTGTCCCTCCGACCAACACGACGTCGACACCGCCATCAAGGCCGCCCTCGACGCCGCCGGTGAGCCCTACATCGAGAACGAACTCCTCGACCGAGGCCGCGGCAAAGACCTCTTCAACATCGTCGTCAGCCGCCGCATCGACGAACTCCCCGAATGCACCAGCCTCACCACCACCGTCCACGCCACAGGAGACGTCTACGCCTGCTGCGAACTAGACATCTCCACCGACGCCATGAAGCGCACCCCGGTGTTCCTGGGCTCCATCCGCACCCCCAACCCCACCGAACAAGACGAACGCGAACAACTCGTCACCGCGTTCTACGACCCGTCTTCCCCCATCTACTTCCGCCACCTGGTCGCCACCCACCCCCTGTTCCAAGACCTCGCCACCAACCGCTACCAAAACATCTGCGACTTCTGCATGAAGACCCTTCGCGACCCAGCCCGCATCGCCGCCCTCCGCGAAATCCTCAACGCCGTCCCCGCCTAGCTGTCACCGGGTTCGTTGTGCTCGCGCCAAGTCTCGAGGACGCGGCGGTTCATGACGGTGTTCGGGTGGTCGGGCCCTAGGACGCGGTCCAAGTCGGCGACCAGGTCCGGTAGATCCTGAATGGCGTTCGCTCCGTCTCCGGTGGCTGCCCGCCAGGCGAGGAGGGTGGCGCGGGCCTCGAGTGTCTGGGGGTGATCAGGTCCTAGGACCCGGGTGCGATCGTCGTTCAGGTCGGCGTACATCGCCAGCGCCTCCGCGCTGTGCCCGGTTTTGCCGAGCCAGTAAGCCAAGACGTACCGGGTGGACAGAGTCTCGTGGTGGTCGGGTCCCAGGACTCGCTGGGCGTCGGCCAGCAGCTCACGCGCGGCGGTGACGGCTCCGCTCGGATCTCCGGCCGCGCCGCGCCACCGGGCGAGGTGGCCGCGCGTGGTCAACGTGTCCGGGTGGTCGGGACCGAGAACCCGGATCGACTCGGCCGCCAGGTCGGCGAACGCGGCCGCCGCCAGGTCAGCGCGACCCGCTCGCCCGTGGCAGTTGGCGAGGTTGCCGCGCGCGGCGAAGGTCTCGCGGTGGTCGGGCCCCAGGGTGCGAAGTGACGCGGTGACCACGGTGGTGTACGCCTCGATCGCCTGGTCGAAGTCCTCGATGTGGGTGTGCCAGAAGCCGAGGTTCGCCAGGCAGACCAGCGTGTGGTGGTGGTCGGGTCCCAGCAGGCGCAGAGCTTTGGCGTGCAGGTCCCGGTACCGGACCGCGGCCGCGTGCGCTTGCCCGGCGTCGCCGAGGCTGGTGGCCGCCCGGAACAGGACCTGACGGCTCGGGAACGGCCACAGGTGGTCCTCGCAGTTCGCGGCCAAGGCCGCGGTGTTCGCGCGCAACAGCGCGCAGTACTCGGTGTTCCGCTCGATCGCGGGCCAACTGGCCAGCAGTGCACTGGCCACCACCTGGGCCGTCGCGATCACCAGTTTCCGGCCGAGTTGGTCGCGGGTGGCGTGCTGGACCAGGGCGTGCACGCGGGCGATCGAGGCGGAGTCCACCGAGATCAGGTTCACCCGCCGCAGGCACCCCAACGCCCTCGCCGCGCTGTCCGCGTCGGTGGACAGCATGGTCAACACCGGTGCGGCGGTCAGCACCGCCAGCGGGATCCCGGTCGGGGCCAGCACTGACATGATCCCCAGCATCGACCCGGCCAGGTCCGTGGGCGGGAGGCGGTTCGCCGCTTCGATCGAGATGGTCCAGGTGGTGGCGATCCGCGCCCCGGGCCCCGACCAGTCCTCCGGGAACATCTCCGACAGCGCCGCCCGCTTGGTGCGCCACTTGTCGACGTAGCCCAAGCACGTCATCCCCGGTGTCATCGCCAAGTACGCTGCGGCCTGGCTCAGCGCCAGCGGCAGGTGCCCGAGCAGCTCCGCCAGTTCCTCCACCCCGGGCACATCCCCGAGCACACCCCGCAGGTACTCCGCCGACTCCGCCTCGGTGAACACGTCCAACGGCACCAACCGCTGCGTAGCCGTCTGCAGCGCCCACCGCTCATTGCGCCGGGTGGTCACCACCAGCCGCCCATGAGCCCCCGTGTTCGGCCACAGCCCCTTCACGTCCGCCGGGTCCGACACGTCGTCGAACACCAGTAGCCACGTGCGGGTCGTGCTCGCGCACCAGTCCAGGAACTTCTGCGCGCCCTGCTCCGCGTCCTCGATCACCGACTCCGTGACCACCGCGCCCAACTCCGCCAACCCGCTGACCAGGCTCGTCCGCGACGCGGCCGTCACCCATCCCACCAGGTCCACCGACGCCCGGCTCGCGTACTCCGCCGCCGTCTGGGTCTTGCCCACCCCGCCCATCCCCGACAGCACCACCCCGCCGGACACGAGCCCCTCCAGCTCCGGCACCGACCGGGGCTGGAACCCGTCCACCACCACCGGCACCTTCCCCGACCGGTACGGCAACCCGCCAACCGGCCGCGCGACCCCGCCGATCGTCACCGACCCGTGCACCGTGTGGATCTGCGCCGCGACCCCCGACACATCCACATCCAGGCGGTTCAGCTCACCCATGCCCCCATCATCGACCATCCGCCCGTACGCGATACCAGACAGGACGGCCCCAGTCGTCCGCCAGCCTGGCTCGCCCGCCCCACAGGACCAGGTTGCATCGGATGGCTAGGGGCCAGGACCCGGAGCCAGTCGGCCTGCGCTGCCTCGACGGTCTAGTCAGGCTTGAGCCGGATTGCTACGCGTGGCCTGAGGGGTGACAAGCAACTCGCGTTGGCGGGGCCTCACTCGTCGACCAATCCGACCCTTCTGCGCCACAGGGCCAGGCTGCGCCGTGCGGCCAGGATCGCGGGATGTCAGGTCCTAGTACTCGGATCCGGTCGGTGGGTAGTTCGGCTAGGACATGTGCTGCCCCCATGGCTCCGCCAGGCTGTTGCACGTGGCCTTGGGGGTGATGACCAACTCGCGTCGGTGGGCCTCACTCGTCGATCAGCCCGGCCCGTCTGCGCCACAGGGCCAGTTTCTGCCGTGTCGCCAGGGTCGCGGGGTGATCCGGTCCCAGAACTCGGAGCCGGTCAGCGAGTAGTTCGGCCAAGGCATGGGCTGCCCCGGCAGCATCGCCCGATTTCCCCTGATAGATCGCGAGGTTGCTCCGAGTTGCCAGGGTGTGGGGGTGATCCGGCCCCAGCACCCGGAGCCGATCGACGAGCAACTCGGCGAAGGCTTCCGCGACTCCGCTGTGCCCGGCCACACCGCGCCAATAGGCGAGGTTGTTGCGGGTGGTGAGAGTGTCCGGGTGGTCCGGGCCCAGGACCCGAGTTCGATCGTCGAGCAGGCTGGCCAGAGCGTGTACGGCGCCCGCCGCGTCGCCGGTGCGGCCCAGTTGCCTGGCCAGGTTGCTGCGGCTGGTGAAGGTGTCGGGGTGGTCCGGTCCCAGGATGCGAATCCGGTCGGCCAGCAGGTCGGTGAAGGCCTCGGCCGCCTCGGCCAGCTTGCCCGCCTTGTCCAGTTGCCTGGCGAGGTTGCTGCGGCTGGTGAGGGTGTCGGGGTGGTCAGGACCCAGGACCCGCAACCGGTCGGCGTACAGCCGCACGACGGTGTCGTAGGAGCCCGCGAGATCGCCGGCTTGTCGTTGCCAGTAGCCGGTGCTGTTGCGGGTTCTGAAGGTGTCGGGGTGATCAGGCCCGAGGTGCTGTTCGGCAGCCGCGCGTAAGGACTGGAAGTAGGACACTCCCGCCCGCACCTGCCCGGCTTCACCAAGACTGCGGCCCGCGCGCAACAGCAGTTCGTGGCAGCCGGACTGCCACAGGTGGCCGCCGCCGAACTCGGCGAGCACCACTGTGTTCGCCCGCAGCATCGCCGCGTGTTCGGTGTCGCGTTCGACATCCGGCCAGCTCGCGAGTACCGCGTCGGCGACCAGCCGGGTGAGCAGCGCCCACCGCTCGGCAGGCAGCCGCTCTCGGCTGACCTGTTGCACCAGTGCGTGCACCCGCGCGATGGGTCCGCTCGGTTCGGTGTCGACGGTGATCAGGTTGAGTCGGCGGAGGGCGCCGAGGGCACGGGCCGCCTCGTCCACCCCGACCGTCTCGCCGCTGCCGGTCGACAGGTAGGTCAAGATCGGCTCGGCTGTCAGCACGGGTAGCGGGATGCCGTTGGGGTCCAGCATCGACATCACCGACAGCATCGGGCGGGCCAAGCCCGCAGGGGCCAGGTTGTCCGCGGCGTCGATCGAGATCGCCCAGGTCTTGGCGACCGTCTCGGAGCCACCGTCCTCGTCCGGGAACATCTCGCGCAGCGGCGTTCCTCGCCATTTCGCGATGTAGGTCCCGCAGGTCGTGCCCGGGGTCATCTCCAAGTACGCCGCCGCCTGGCTGAGGGCGAGCGGTAGCTGCCCCAGGAGCACGGCCAGGTCATCCGCTCCTGGGGCGTCACCGAGCACGCCACGCAGGTACGCGGCCGATTGGGCCTCGGTGAACACGTCCAGCGACACCAGCCGCCGCGTGGCCGTCTGCAGTGCCCACCGCTCGTTGCGCCGGGTCGTCACCACCAGCCGCCCGGTGCTGCCGGTGGTCGGCCAGAGGTCTTTGACGTCCGCCGGGTCGGCGAGGTCGTCGAACACCACCAGCCACGGGCGGTCGGTGCTCGCGCACCAGTCCAGGAACCGCCGCGCGCCCCGTTCGGCGTCCTCCACCACCGACCCGGTGACCACCGCCCCCAGCTCCGCCAACCCGCTGACCAGGCTCGACCGCGAGGCGGCGGTCACCCACCCGAGCAGGTCCACCGACGCCCGGCCCGCGTATTCCGCCGCCGTCTGGGTCTTGCCGACGCCGCCGAGGCCGGACAGCACCACCCCGCCGCTGACGAGCGACTCCAGTTCCGGCACCAGCCGTGGTTGGAACCCGTCCACCACGGCGGGCACCGCTCCCGACCGGAACGGCAGCCCACTCACGCCCCCACCACCCGCGCCAGGTCGGCGATGTCCGAGCGGGTCACGCGGCAGCAGCCGCCGACGGCCCAGGCGCCTTCTGTTACCCACTCCGCCGCCAGTTCCACCGAGAACCGGGACGGGCCGCTCCAGTCGCCCGTCCAGGATTCGCCGCTGTTGGGGTAGACGACGATTGGTTTGTTGGTGACGGCTCGCGCGACTGCGATGGCAGGCCCCACGTCCGCCGGGGCGCTGCAGTTCACGCCCACCGCCACCACCGACGGGCATTCGGCCGCCACCGCGAACGCCTCGTCCAGCGGCTCGCCCCCGCGCGTGCGCGCCCCCTCGATCGAGTACGTGATCCACGCGGGCACATCGACATCCGCCAATGCCACCGTCAGCGCCGCGGCCTCCACCGCGTCCGGCACCGTCTCGCACGCCAGCAGGTCCGCCCCCGACCCCGCCAGTACCTCCAACCGGGGCCGATGCCAATCCGCCAACTCGGACACCGACAACCCATACCGCCCGCGATACTCGGACCCGTCGGCCAACAGCGCCCCATACGGCCCCACCGACGCCGCCACCCACCGTTGGCGGCCGTCCGCCGCCAACTCCGCGCGGGCAGCCGCGGCCACCTCAACCCCGAGCCGCAACAGGCGTTCAGTGGTTGAGTGGTCGATCCCGTGAGCCGCGAATCCCTCGAACGACGCCTGGTAAGTCGCCGTTGTCACCACGGACGCGCCCGCCTCGTAGAAGGCCCGGTGCGCCGCGACGAGTGCGGCCGGTTCGTCAATGAGCAGGCGGGCGGACCAGAGGGAGTCCGACAGGTCGTGGCCCCAAGAGCGCAATTCCGTGGCCAGGCCACCGTCGAGCACGAGGGGCGATTCGGTCAGGAAGTCCACCCGATCAAGACTACGTCCGGAGAAAGTACGCGTCGGGTCGGTGCACGCCGTTGAAGTCGCAGGCGAGTTCGATGGCGTAGCCGGTGATGTTGCCCAGGACGAACGCGTCGCCCGCGCGCGGGATCGGGGCGCCCTCGCGGACCGGTACCGGTTCCCACTCGTCGAGCCAGTCCTCCTCGAAGCAGCTGCGGCCGCAGATCCGCCACGGCCGGGTGTCGCCGGGGATCAGCGTCCCGAGCACCGGGATCCGGATGTGGTCGGCCCACTGCAGGTGGCTCATCAGGCCGAAGTCCAGCAGCAGCACCACCTGCGTCGGCGTCTCCTTCACGTCCAGCACCTGCGTCACCAGGGCCATGCAGTCGGTCATCCAGAACCGCCCCGGCTCCAGCACGACCTCCACCCCGGCGGGCACCGCGGCCCGCACGGCGGCGAGGAACGGGTCGAGGTCCGCAACCTCCGACAACAGCCCGCCACCCAGGTCGACCGACTCCAGCGACAGCCCGCACGAAGCGGCGGCGTCCGCGATCGCCGACGCCGTGAACACATAGCTCGCGAGGTCGTTCTCCTCGGACCCGTTGTGCGCGTGGATCCACCGCAGCGAGCACGAGTACCGCGCCGCGATGTCACGCGCCAGCGCCAACTGGTCCAACCGGATCCCGAACCGGCTGGGGCGCCACAGCGGCATCCCCTCCGGGATCTCCAGCCCGTCCAGGTTCACCCGCACACCCACCGTCGACCCTGGGCATTCCCGCGCCAGCTCCTCCAACTGCGCCAACGAGTCGCAGTGCCACCGGTCGATCTCCCCGCGCCGGAACGCCTCGAACAGCTCCGCCCGTTCCGCGAACGGCAGTCCTGGCGAGGTGAGGCTGGTGAACGCGCTGGGTGAGGCCTTCCGCGCCGCGGTCACCTCGAACGCGTTGGCGACGTCGAACCCCAGTCCGGCACGGGCCGCGCCCGCCAGGACCTCCGGGTGCGTCGAGGCCTTCACCGCGCACAGCAGGCGGATCTCGTTGCGCTGGGCCGCCGCCGCGCCCGCCGCGTACCGGCGGTCGATCTCGGTCAGGTCCGCCACCAGGCCGAACTCGCCCTCGGCGCACCGGCTCAGCAGCACATCGCGGAAAGCGGGGGAGATCCGCTCATCCGGTACCAGGCCTGCGGTGATCACGTCGGTCATGTCCAGGACTGCTTCCTCGTCAGGTGCTCGGCGATGATCTCGGCGGCCTCGGCGGTGACCGCCGGGTCGTGCATGCCGAAGCAGACGCGCAGGACCGTGTGCGGGTGCCCCTGCGGTCGCGGCGGGTCCTCGGCGGCGTACCAGCTCAGGCCGGTGTAGTGGAAGCCGAAGCTCGCCGACTTCCACACCGGGATCGACCGCTCCGCCGCGTGTTGCTCCACCCGGGTGAGTTCGGCGTCCAGGTCGTCCCACAGCGGCCAGGTCGGCGGGCCCCCGATCGGCTCAGGACCGGGCAGCTCCAGCATGTGGATCTCGACGAAGCAGCGGTGTTCGTTCTCCTCGACGGTGTAGCGCGCGCTGTCGAGTCGTTCGGTCAGCACCGCGCCTGCCAGCACGTTCGCCGCGCGCAGGTGCCGGTTCGCGCGGGCGGACAGGCGTTCCTCGGGTAAGTCGACCGCGGCTAACAGGCGCAGCGTCGAGGGCGATACACAGGCACCGGTGACGGCGAGGGCGTCGGCGAAGAACCGCTGCATGCCCTCCAACCACAGCGGACCCTCGCCGGTGTTGGCCGCGGTGGTGACCATCGCGACCGAGCCGAGCGAGCACAGCTCCAGGCCGAGTTGGTCGAGCTTGGCGTGGCTGCGCAGCACGATGAGCGTGGTGTTCAGGTCCGCGCGAACGACCGGTGGCTCCACAGTGGACTCGCGGTGGCCCTCGACGGTCTCGAACGGGTTGTCCGCCGAGGACGCGCAGGTGTTGTCCCACAGGACGCTGCCGACCTTGCCCGGGTCCAGTTCGCGCAGCACCCGGGTCAGCGCCTCGGCGCCACCGTCGGGGCGGCTGGAGTCGAGGAACACCGTGACCGGGTCCTCGGCGGCGTGCGCGGCGGCGAGCAGGTCACCCACGGTGTCGTGCTTGCGGACCTCCACCCCGGACAGCCGCGCCATGTGGAACAGGATCTCGGTCTCGTGGTAGAGCCGGTTGGTGAGCACCACGTGCCGCCGCCCGCGCTCACCGGCCATCCGCGCCACCGCGATCAGCCACGCCGTGATCGCGGCCATCCCGTTGCGCGCGTACCAGGTCTCGACCTCGCAGTCCGCACCCCGCACCCAGCTGTACGGGCGGGCCAGCGGCGACTCCGGGGGGAAGCGGACCTCGGCGCGCTCGTAGTCGTAAGTGCACACGGCCTCGTCCACGCCGCTCGGGTCACCGATGTAGGACAGCGAGTTGCGCCACGACCCGTCGCTGTCCGCGGTGCGCAACACCAGTTGCCGCACCGCGAACCCGCGCTGCACGGCGGTCAGCAGCGGCACCTCGGCGCCGCCCGCGAGTTCGGCCCACCACGCGGCCTCGTCGAGCAGCCGGTCCGTCGCGCTGGGGTGCGCGCCCGCGAGCAGCAGCCGCAGCAGGTGCGCGACCTCCTCGGCCATCCGCTCGAGCTGGGTCGGGTCGCCGGTCGCGGCCACGGGTGACGACGCGGTCGCCATCGGTCGGGTCACTCGATCACACCTCGGGTTCGGTCAGGGCGGGTCGGCACCGGGGGTGGTGGTCCGCGCAGAGCAGCGGATCTGGGCCACCAGGAGTAACGCCGCACCGGTCGGGGGTGGACGGATCGCCAGCGTAGCAAGAGGATCGCCGCCGTCGAGCGGTTTCGGTCCACTTCGGCCGGACGCGAAGGACGCCGTCCACATCGCACCGGCCGAGCACCGGCCGGGCGCCAGCCGACCCCGTCGCGCCAATTCGCCCCGACGGCCGCCGCCGGTTGCTATCATCGGCACAGCGCCGACGCCACCCTGGCTTTCGTCAGTTCACGAACCAGGTTCCCGTTCGGTGTTCGTGACCGCTCATCGCGGGCGCGTGATCCGCGGGGGCCCCAGGTCACCGACGAGTCGATCGGGCTCGTCGTGGCGTGGTGTGGCCCTTCCCGCACACCCCCGGTCCGACCGGGGGTGAGGGCTACCTCCTTCGGGGTGCGCGAACCACGTGCCACCCCGACACGACGTGACCTTTGGGGATGAGATGGGATCGAAGACCGACTTCGCGGGCTGGTGGCGCAAGGCGCGCGGGCGGGCCGCGCTGACCGAGCACCTGGACACCACCACTGACGCGGGCGTGCGACTCGATGACACCCACGGCGCGGTGGACGCGGACTTCGTGGCACTGGGCCTGGGCGGCACCAACATGATGGCGATGCTGTGGAGCGTGGCCATGGGCCGCCGGGTGGTGGGCGTGGAACTGCGCGGCGACCCGGCGCTGGGCGTGCACTGGAACATCCGCGAGGACTTCTACCACCACCTGGGCCTGATCGACCAGCTGATGGCCGAGCGCTACCCCGAGGAGCGCTTACCGCGCCGCGGCGACGGACGGCTGTTCAAGCTGCGCGAGACGTTCTACACCCCGCACACCGAGCCCGGCGGCATCTACACCGACGAGGTCATCAGCGGGTTCCTCAGCTCGCTGGGCGACGAGACGCACGTGGCGGGCCTGATCCACCACACCGAGTTCATCGACGACCGGTGGGCCGACGGCAAACCCACCCGGGTGCTGACCATCACCGACCCGCCCCGCCCGCCGGAGTGCCACGACCCGTCCAAGATCGGTCGCGACATCGCCGACGTGCTCGACGGGCCGTCCACCTTCCAGATCGGCGCCTCCGAGGCGCTGGTCATGATGCGCCGCTTCCTGGAGATCATCGAGGAGATGGACCTGGCCGCGGGCGTCGAGCCCCGGGTCCGGTTGTTCCTGTCGCACCGCGTGGTCACCAGCGACCCGGGCGACGAGGGCTACGTCAAGTGGTTCCGCCAGGAGGAGGGCTTCACCGGCCTGCCCGACGGCCGCAAGTCGCTGCGCATCGAGGCGGTGCGCGAACTGGACTACAAGGGCAAGTTCCGCCGGGTGCGGGTGCCCGGCACCGAGGTGCTCGACCTCGGCACCCCCGAGCTGTTCATGATCGCCCAGGGCTTCAACAGCGACGACGCCGAGCGGTTGGGCTTCAAGCAGGAGGACGTCAAGGTCGACCACCACGACGGCCGCGGCGCCGTGGTCGCCCAGGCCGACTACCTGGCCGGGCTGATGGAACTCAACGTGCACGGCAGGTTGCGCCGCCGCATCGCCTCGGAGTTCGACAAGGACGGCCACGAGTACTGGGTGCGCCAGATCGCGGTGGGCCACGAGGACGACCCCGAGGTCGGCTGGATCCTGGTGCAGGTCCCCGACTTCAAGACCTTCGACCCGGTGCTGGCCGGGCTCGTGCAGCCGGGCACCGACCGCAAGTCCAAGGAGTACCTGGGCGCGCACCAGCACCTGCTGCGCGAGTTCTACCTGGAGCAGGTCGCGCTGATCACCGAGATCCCGGTGCACGAGCTCGACGAGATCCAGATGCCCTACGGGCCCAAGCTGTTCAGCCTGGTCGAGCGGGTCGGCGCGGACGCGCAGGTCGCCACCAACGGCGTGGTCGCCGGGGACTCCTTCGGCAACGGGCACTTCCTCACCAGCGGCGGCGCGATCACCGGCATGGTCGGGCATTCGTCGCGGGTCTACCAGTACTGGCTCGACCGCGACGCGGGCACCGCGCCCGAGGTCGCGATCCGCGACCTGGCCGCCGCCATCAAGAAGGACACCGACGGCTGGCTGCACGTCAGCGCGCAGGAGTTCAGCCAGGCCGTGCCGATCAACTTCGGCCAGGAGCGGATCGCCGCGATCGAGAAGCAGACCGGGCGCTCCAGCAGCCTGCGCGCGCACACCATCGACGCGACCCGCCGCCACCGGCACTCGTTGGTACCGCTGAACCCGTCGGACTGGCGCCGCCTGGTGATCTACGCGGGCAGGCTGCACACCCACGACCTGCCGCCGCTGCTCGACACCCACCCGCTGTGCCGCGACACCGACGAGGTGCTGGTCGCGGACCCGGCCATGAGCGGTTCGGCGACCGGCGGCATGACCGGCGGCATGACCGACGACATGGCGGGTGCGGCGCGATCGTGAACGAGCAACCGAACCCCGAGTTCGTCCAGCGCCCCAAGGGCGACGCCTTCGGGTCGCTGGGCGAGACCGTCGTCGCGCGCACGCTGAGCGCCGGACCGCTGCGCACCCTGCGCGAGCGGCAGAAGGCCCTCGTGGTGCTGTGCGTGGGCACCCTGATGATCATCCTGGACGCGTCGGTGGTCAACGTCGCGCTCCCGTCCATCCGCGCCGACCTCGACTTCACCGAGTCGCAGCTGGCCTGGGTGGTCAACGCCTACCTGGTCCCCTTCGGCGGCCTGCTGCTCTTCGGCGGCAGGCTCGGCGACATCGTCGGTGCCAAGCGCGTCTTCATGGGCGGGTTGAGCCTGTTCGCGGTCGCCTCCGTCCTGTGTGGAGTCTCCGGCAGTCAGGAGATGATCATCGGCGCCCGGTTCCTGCAGGGTGTCGGTGGTGCGCTCGCCACCTCCGTGGTGCTCGGCATGATCGTGTCGATGTTCCCCAAGCCCAAGGAGCAGAGCAAGGCTTTGGCGTTCTACGCCTTCGTCGCCTCCGCGGGCGCCGCGATCGGCCTGCTGGTCGGCGCGCTGCTCACCGAGGGCATCGACTGGCACTGGATCTTCTTCGTCAACGTGCCGATCTGCGCGGTGACACTGCTGTTCGCGGGCAGGCTCCTCAACGACCGCCGCGACTCCGGCACCGTCGGCGTGGACGTCACCGGCTCCGTGCTGGTCGTCGCCTCGCTGATGCTGTGGGTCTACACCATCGTCCAGGCGGTCGACCACGGCTGGACCTCCGGTCGCACGCTCGGCTTGGCTGGCGCGGCGTTGGTTCTGCTCATCGGGTTCGGGATCCGGCAACGGCTGGCCAAGCACCCGCTGGTGCCGCCGGAGATCTTGTTGGCGCGCAACGTGACCTGGACGAATGTGACGCTCGCGTTGGCGGTCACCGGTCCGACGGCGACGTTCTTCTTGGGCGCGCTGTACTTGCAGCAGGTGCGGCGGTTCAGCGTGGTCGAGGTGGGCCTGTCGTTCTTGCCGGTCGCGATCACCATCGCCGCGGTCACGCTGAAGTTGGCGCCCAAGGCGATGCGCAAGATCGACCCCAAGCAGGTCATGGTGCTCGGGCTGGCCGTGATGACGGCGGGGCTCGGTCTTTTGGCGTTCATCCCGGTCGACGGTGTGTACGTCGCACATGTGCTGCCCGGTTTGGTGTTGATCGGCCTGGGCACAGGTTTCGCCGTGCCAGCAACGTTGGCGGCCGCTGTGGCGGGCGCGACTCGGTTTGACGCCGGTGTCCGCTCGGGCCTGGTGAACACCACGCAGCAGTTGGGTGCCGCGGTTGGGCTCGCCGTGCTCGCCACGGTCGCCACTGCGCGCGCCAAGGACCAGGTCACCGGGGGAGTGGCGCTCGACGCGGCGCTCACCAGCGGGTACAGCCTGGCGTTCCTGGTCGGTGCGGGGATCACCTTGGCCGCGTTGGTGGTCGCGGCGGTGCTGGTCAAGCCCGCGGTGCCGAAGACAGCGCCGACCGAGCTCGACCCGACCCGCCGGTCCACCCCGATCGAGGAGAAGGTCACCCTCGCCGGGGCCAAGGACGCCGACTTCCTCGCGCTGGGCCTCAGCGGCGCGAACATGACCGCGATGCTGTGGTCGATCGCGATGGGCAAGCGCGCTGTGGGCGTCGACCTGCGCGGCGACCCGTACGTCGCGGTCATGCACTGGAACATCCGCGAGGACATGTACCACCACCTCAGCGAGATCGACCGGCTGATGATGGAGCGCTTCGGCGAGGACCGCGTCCCGCGCCGCGGCGACGGGTCGCTGTTCCTGCTGGGGGAGTGCTTCTACAACCCCGATCCGGAGAGCCCCGGCGACGCGCGCGCCGACGAGGTCGTGTCCGGGTGGACACCCGAGTCGCACATCGCCGGTGTGGTGCAACGGGTCGAGTTCATCGACGACCGCTACGCCGACGGAAAGCCCATGCGCAGCGTCGAGTCGCTCGGCTCGTACGACGCGCCGATGGTGCCGGACCCGAGTCGCATCGGCCGGGACATGGGCGAGGTGTTGCGGGAGCGGTCGGCTTTCCAGACCGGGGCCCAGGAACTGCTGATCATCCTGCGCCGCTACCTCAAGGCGATTGAGAAGATGGACCTCGCGGCCGGGGTCGAGCCCCGGTGCAGGCTGTTCCGCTTCCACCGGGTCGTCGAGCAGACCAAGCGCCGCCGCGGCGAGCCCGACGGGTTCACCCGCGACGCCGACGGTCGGGTGCGCGTGCACATCGAGGCCATCCGGGAGATGGACGGCAAGCGCAGCTACGGGCGGGTCCGCGCGCCGGGGACGAAGGTCATCGACCTCGGGGTGCCGGAGTTGTTCATGGTCGCCGAGGGCCTGCACAGCGTGGACGCCAAGCGGTTGGGCATGGAGTTCGAGCACCGGATGCTCGACCACGGCGACGGTCGCGGTCCTGTTCGCGCGCAAGGCGATTACCTCGTCGGGTTGATGACGATCTACGTCGACAGCCGGATGCGCCAGCGCGTCGCTTCAGAGTTCGACCGCGACGGCAACGAGTACTGGGTGCGCCAAGCCGCGATCGGGCACGAGGACGACGCCGAGATCGGCTGGATCGCCGCGGAAGTGCCGGACTTCCGCACGTTCGACCCGATCCTGGGCGGGCTCGTGCCCGAGGGCACCGACCACGACTCGCCGGAGTACTTCGCCGGTTACCAGCACCTGATCCGCGACTACTGGCTGCGGCAGGTCTCGATCATCACCGAGATCCCGCTCAGCGACGTCCGGCGCACCAGCATCGCCTCCACCCCGACGCTGTTCACGGTCGAGGCGAAGTCCGGTGTGGACGCGCTGGTGGCGCGCAACGGCGTGGTGGCAGGGGATTCCTTCGGCAACGGTGACTTCTTGACCAGTGGTGGCATCAACACCGGCATCCTCGGGCACGCCGCCCGAGTGCTGACCTACTGGCGCCGCCGAGCCGACGGCGCCGACACCGACTCGGCTATCCGGGAGCTGGCCGACGGGATCAAGGCCGACACCGAGGCGTGGATCGATGTCAGCGTGCCCAACTTCGCCCAACCGGCGCGGGCCTGCGCGAACCCGGTGGCACGCCACCAGGTGATCGAGGCGACCCGGGCGCACCGGCGCGCGATCGCCCCGGTCAACCACCGCGACGAGTGGAGTCGTATCAACGTGTTCGTCGGCAGGCTCTACAGCTACGTCCTGCCCGAGCTGCTGCCGACCCACCCCGCGACCCGCCCGGAGAACGCCGACGCCCCCGCCTTGTCGATGACCGGCCTGGCCTCGGTCAACGCGGCGACGGGTCGCGACGACCCGCCGCCCTACCGCAATGAAATGCCCGGGATGGCGATGTCGGACGGGTGATCCTGTCCGGGCGGAGCGGTTCTTCGTTAATACGCGCGAAACGTGTCGGTGGACCGTCCACTGTGGGTATGGTGGTGCGGAGCGAGCCTATCGGCGCGATTTCCGCCACTGCCGGTGTCGACCTTAGCGACGGGTGCCCATGTCCAATTCAGCAGTCGATTCCTCTGATCTCCCGACCACCTTCGACACCATTGTCGTCGGCAACGGTGGCCTCGGTCTCTCGCTCGGGCTGGTGCTGGCCAGGCGGGGACTGCGGGTCGCCGTCGTCGGCGAGGTCGGGCGACCGCTGGCGGCGTCGGTGGCGGCCGGGGCGATGAACGGCTGCTTCGGCGAGGTCACCCCGACGCTGATGCGCAGCGAGTACGGCCGGTTGAAGCTGGCCATGGACGTGCGCGCGACGAGCATGTGGGACCAGTGGGCGCAATCGCTGATCGAGGAGTCCGACGAGGCCCGCATCCGCAGCGCCAACGGCACCATCGTCATCCTCAACACCATTGGCGTGCCGGGGATCGACAGCGCCGGGTACGCTGCGATCCGGCAGGCGATGCAGGACTACAAGGAGCCGTACGAGGACCTCGAGCCGGAGGACATCACCTGGCTCGAGCCGGAGCCGAAGTCCCGCCCGCTCAAGGCGATGTTCATCCCCGGCGAGCACGCCGTCGACACCCCGGCTCTGCTGCGGGCCCTGCCGACGGCGTTCTCCCGGGCGGGCGGCACGCTCGTCGACTCGCATGTGGACAGAGTGATCGTCGAAGGCGGCCGGGCGACCGGCGTGGTGCTGCGTGGCGAGGGCAAGGTGCTCTCCGCCGACAACGTCGTGCTCGCCGCGGGCGTCTCCTCGCACGACCTGCTGTCCGCTGTGGACCCCGAGATCCGCGACAAGATCCCCTCGATGGTCGCCGGTGGCGGTGTGTCGCTGCTGGTGCGCACCGAGAACGGGCTGATCCCGGACTCGGTCATCCGCACCCCGAACCGCGCGTTCGCCTGCGGCCTGCACGTCGTCCCCCGCGGCGACGGGGTCATCTACCTCGGTGCCACCAACGAGGTGTTGCCCAAACCGATCTCCACCGCCGCCATCGGTGAGGTCAACCTGCTGCTCAGCGGCATCCGGCAGATGCGCGCGGACCTCGTCAACGGTCACATCCTCAAGATCAACGTTGGCAACCGCCCGATCCCGCTGGACGGCTTCCCTCTGCTGGGCAACGCCGGGGTCGACGGCCTCTGGCTCATGACCGGCACCTACCGCGACGGCTTACACCAATCCCCGATGCTCGCCCAAGAAATCGCCGCCAGAATCCTCGGCGAGCCGTACGACACGGACTTGGACGTGTTCACCCCCGTCCGCCCGCCGCTGCAATCAATGACGCGCGAAGAAGCCCTCGAAACCGCCGTGACCCACACCATGGCCGTCGGCGTCGAACACGACTGGCACCTCCCCGAGGACTTCCCGCCCCTCATCGAGGAACAGTTCCGCCGCTCGTTCCGCCAGGTCCTGGACGAGATGGACCACGACTTCGTGCCCCCGCCGGAACTCCTGTTCTTCGTCGAGGACGAGATCCACGAGGCCCTGCAGCGCTACTACAACGCCCACCGCTGAGCATCCGGAGGCCCCTCCATGTGGCGCACCCCCGCGATCACCCGCACCCCTTTCCCCGCCGAGGGTGACGACCTGTTGTTCGCCTGGCTCGACCACAAACGCGAGACCTTCCTCTACAAGATCTCCGACCTCGACCGCCCCGCCCTCCAAACCGCCAACGTCGAACCGTCCAACCTTACGTTGCACGGCCTCATGCGCCACATGGCCGACAACGAGCGCTGGATCCACCGCCTCTTCACCGGCGCCCCCGCCGAAGACTGCTTCTTCACCGACGACAACCCCGAAGCCGCCTTCACCGACCTGGCCAACGCCGACCCCGAAGCGGACTACGCCACTCTCCTGGCAGAGATGGCCGCCGTCCGCACCGCGCTCCCCACCCGCGACCTGGACGACACCGCAGTCGACGAAGACGGCGACAAGATGACCCTCCGCGTAGCCGTCCTCCACGTCCTGGAGGAGTACTCCCGCCACACCGGCCACGCCGACCTAATCCGCGAACGCCTAGACGGCTCTGTCGGCCACTGATCTCCCGGTAGTCCGAAACCGGTAGCGCTAGAGCGGTCTCCGAGGTGTGATGGCTGAAGTAGTCGATCAGCACCGCGGCGGCTACGTGGTGAGATCGAAGGTGACCGAGTGGGCCGTGTTCACCTTCAGGCTGGTCGTCATCCCCGCCGCACGGCACGCACCGGCCAGATGGCTAACGCTCGCAGTTGTCGCCCTGCCTCGACCGGCGACTGGCGTTTCTCATCATCGGCGGGCTGCGGAATCGGTCATGCTGGCGAGGTGACTGTCGAGGAACGGCCGGACCAGCGTCTGAGCTGGCTGCTGCTGGTGTGGGTGCTGCTGTTCTGCACGTGGCTGTTCGGTGTCCCGCTGCTGGTGCTGCAGGCCGCGTTCACCGGGGCGTTCACGCCGGTGGACACGGCCGCTGACCTCGCCGAACGCGACAGGCTGACGATGTGGGCCGAGATCGTGGCCGTCGGGGTCCCGCTGGTGGGCGTGTTGCTGGCCGCGATCACCCGGCGGAGAGCGCCCGCGGTCGTCTTCGGGATCCTGTTGTTCCTGAGCGTAGCCGTGGCCGGCTACAACTGGGCATACGACGCCCGCCACAACCCGGCACCCGCGACCACTCCCGAGCCCCGGATCTGCCAGGAACACAGCGGCGGCGACAACCGATGCCCCGGCAACTGATCGACCACCACCCGCCTGCGGTGAACTGTCTTCGCAGACCCCAGGCAAGATGTGGGGCTGATGGGGCCAGGTGACATTCGAGCGTGGAGGGGTTTTGAGCGAGCCCGAGTCTGATGATGATGACCGGTGGGTGGACATCATGATGCCGCACGGTGCGATGCGGGTGCCCCGCAACTCGCCACTCGGGTGGGTGTACGCGCCGGATGTGGTCGCCGAGCGCTTGACCAAGCAGTTGTCCACTGGGCGGATGAACTGGAGTCTGACCCCGCTGTGTGACCTGGTGTGGATGCTGATCCCCGAAGCCCGCCCGTTCGTGGCTGAGGAAGCCAAGAAGGAACTCGACTGGGCGATTGAGCACGGCAAGTTCTTGGGTGTGATCTCAGATGGTGAGGTCGTCCGACACCTTCGCTACGACCTCATCGTTCCCGCCCTCGGTAGCCCTGATGGCGACGACCTCATTCGGCGTTGCCTGCTGGTGCTGTGGCGGATGCTCAGTGTGGACGCGGAGTGGTACGCGAACATGATCTCCCTGGAGATCACCCTCCCTCTGCTCTACGAGGGTTGGCGCTCAGAACTGAACCGCCTGGCCCCAGACCTCATGACCTACATGCGCAACCGCGTCAGCGAATACGAGGAAATGCGCAAACTCTACGGCGACGGATCCGACTGAGAACACCATCGCATCGAGTGCGTGTTCGAGGTGGACGTCGTGTGGCCCGCTGTGTCACGAAGGGACTATCAGCTTGCGTGACGACGCGCGCCTCAAAGCATAGGTTCCACAATGGAGATACTCCGCGATCTAGTTACTCCACAACGCAGCGACATTGCGATCGTCCCTTAGGTCTCTTGTGTACTGATCGACCTTCCTGAACACTGCTCACGAACTTTGGTGCGGTGCAGGGAACGCAGGAGGAGACCGGTGCGAGCGAAGTCCCGGGTGTTCGTTGGGGTGGCCGCAGTGATCGCGCTCGTGGTCGGGTTGACATCGGGGGCGTCGGCTGCGCAAGAACCGGTGTTGGAGGCGGCACACGGCGCAGGGCCTCGGCTGGACTGGCGGCCGTGCGCGGAACTGCCCGAGGTCGACTGCGCCACCTTGCAGGTCCCGGTCGACTGGTCGAAGCCGCGCGGGGAGAAGATCGACCTCGCGCTCGCCCGGCGCAAGGCGGCCGATCCGCGCAAGCGGGTGGGTGCGCTGGTGATCCACCCCGGCGGGCCGGGGCCGTCCGGGGTCGAGTTCGCCTATGCCGCGCCCGGGTGGTTCAGCCAGGACATCCAGGACCGGTTCGACATCGTCGGGTTCGATCCGCGGGGTGTCGGGCGTAGCGCGCCGATCGTCTGCTCCGCCGACCTGATCGCGCGCAGGCCGTCGACCTACCCCACCACGCGGGCCGGGTTCGACGCGCTCGCCAGGTACAACCGCGAACTCGCCGCCGACTGCCGGGCGCGCAGCGGACCCGTCGCCGACCACGCCGACTCGCTGGCGGTGGTCGAGGACCTCGACGCGATCCGGCGGGCGCTCGGCGAGCAAAAGATCAACTACTACGGCCTGTCCTACGGCACGCTGGTCGGCCAGCAATACGCCGAGCGCTACGGCCGCAACCTGCGCGCGATGGTCATCGACTCCAACCTCGACCACAGCAGCACCGACCCGCGGAAGTTCACCGACGGCACCGCGATCGCCGCTGAGGACTCCTTCGCCGAGTTCGTCCGCTTCTGCGACACCAACCCGGCCTGCGCGCTGCATGGTCGTGACGTCGGTGCCCTCTGGGACAACCTGCTTTCCCGCGCCGACCGCGGCGAGATCACCGACCCGGCTGACCCCGCCCGCGTGGTGTCCACGAGCGAGATCGTCGACTACGCGCTGTGGTCCTTCTACGATCCCAGTTGGACCCAGTTGTCCCACTGGCTGCTTGCCCTCTCCGAGCCCTCCTCCGCGCGGACCCGCGCCCTCTCGGCAGATGACGCGACCCCGTTCCCCTTCCTGCCCATCTTCTGCCAGGACTGGCAGATCAGGCCGCGCACCTTCACCGAATACACCGGACTGCTGCGCCGCGCCCGCGAACTCTCCCCGCACATGTCCCGGGCCTTCCTAGGCCACGACGTCCTGCACGGCTGCGTGGGCCTGCCCGACGCCACCAACCCCCAGCGCCGCCTGAACCTCAGCAACGCCCCCAAGATCCTCATGCTCAACAACCTGCACGACCCCTCCACCGGCTACGACTGGGCCAAGTCCCTGCACCGCCAGACCCGGGGCACCACCGTCCTGCTCACCTACGAGGGCTGGGGCCACGCCAGCTACATCCGCACCAACTGCATCCGCGCCGCCGCCGACCGCTACCTCATCACCCTCCACACCCCACCCAACAACACCCACTGCGCCCCAGCCGAATCCCCCGAGATCCCCCCGCCGTCGGCGAAGGCATTGCGCCCCGCCCTGGCAGGATGGTGACCATAGTGGACTCCCGACTGTTCGAGCGCCAGTGCTTGCCTTAAAGGGCGGTTGTTCACCGAGGACCTGTTCCGCGAGTTCGTCTCCTAACTCGGCGACAAGGTCTCTTGAAACCACGACGCCGTCCGGGTACGGGTTCACCGACATCCCGTACCTGGACGGCGCCGCGACGAGGTGATCACCGGCCCGGCGGTCTTCCGCTGCACGCCGACGGCGTTTTGCCGGGCACCCAGGTCGACCTGATCGTGCTGTTCGCCGCCGATGGTGCCACCGTGGTGTGCGACCAGGTCATCACGTGGGCCGAACTGCCCGAGGACCTCCGCGTGGTGCTCGACCGCGGCCACCTCCAGTACGTCGCGTCCGAGCGCGGCTACTTCACCAGCGTCCCCAGGGCTGGTACCCGATCCCTACCTTGCGCGACTACCGCCGGGTCAAGTCGCTGAACGTCGCCCGCCATTCGAGGCCGACGAGGTGCTGGCGAGCTGGGACATGCGTGCGCTGAGTGCGTCGTCGGGGGAATCTGGGTGGTTCTTCACCAACCTACGCGCGCACTTGTCGAACGCCCGCTACCTTTACGAGCACCGGTGGACAGCTGAAGACCTGGTGGTGATCGACAACCGGCGCACCCTGCACCGCAGGCGCGACTTGGCCGACGCCCCGGGTTCCTGCGCGGCCAGGTCACCCTCGCGGCCGTCGACGGCGCGCCCGGGGCCACGAGCAGTTGAACCGCCACCCGACTGGGGAGAGCCGCATGCAGGTGCTCGTCGTCAGCCCGCCCAACTCCAACACCGTCATCGACGGCGCCTCGTGCACGGTCACCAGGCCGGAGGAACACACGGACTGGTCGGACTTCCCGAACCTCGGACTGCTCACGCTGGTGTCCGCACTGCGCGCGGTGCCCGGCGTCGAACCGGTCTACCTCGACGGCACGGTGATGCCGTGGCCCGAGGTCCTGCGCTACCTCGAGGACAACGCGGGCGACGTGCTCGCCCTGTGCGTCAGCGCCCTGACCGCGACCTACGAGGCGGGCATCGACCTGTGCGCCGCCGCGAAACGGGTCAACGACCGGATCGTCACCGTCCTGGGCAACGACCACGTCACCGCCCTCACCCACGAGTGCCTCTCGACGCGGCGCGGCGTGGTCGACTACGCCTTCATCGGCAACGAGATCATCGGCGGTTTCGTCGACTTCATCGCCACCTTGAGCACGCACGGTGACGTGCGCGACGGGGATCACCCCGGCCTGGCCTGGTTCGACGGGTCCACAGTGGTCACTCGCCCGCAGCGCGAGGAACCGATCCACACCGACCTCGACTACGCGCTGATCGACGCGGCCTTCGACCACAGCGCCCGCTACCGCGGCAACTTCGACGGCCGGGTCGTACCCACCTTCGAGCGCCTGACCGGTCGCCGGGTACACGCGGGCATGCCGGTCGAGATCGGCCGCGGCTGCATCAAGTTCGCCCGCAACGACGCCTGCTCGTTCTGCTCGATCCAGTTCGGCGGCATGTGGCGCAACTCCGTCGCCTCCGCTGAGGCCGGGTGGGCGGTGATCCGCGCCGCGCATGCCGCCGGGTACGACTACCTATACCTGACCGCCGACGAACTGCCGCTCACCTTCGGCAGACTGCTACGGGAAATGGTGGCCTCACCCCCACCGTGGTGGACCGCGCTGAGCGAGGACGACCGCCCGGTGATGGTCGGCTACGCCCGCGCCGACGGCCTATCCGACGAACGCCACGCCACCACCTTGCGCGCCCTGGGCGTCCGCCAACTCATGGTCGGCCTCGATGCGGGCACCGCGATCTCATTGCACGCCATGAAGAAGCCACTGGCCCCCGCCCGCGAGCTGAACTCGGCGTTCCGAGCAGAGAAGATGTTCGACCACAACGTGCGCGCCATGCAAGCGGCGAAGAATGCCGGACTCCTACTCAAGGTGGGCTTCGTCATCGGCCACCTCGGCATGGACCCCGCACTGATGCGGGAGAACGTCGACTCCATGAAATCCCTGCTGGAATCCGGTGCCGGCAGCATCGCCTCCCTTGACGTCGAGGTCCTGTCCCCGGAACCGGGCTCGCTCGACTTCACCATGCTGCTAGACCCGGACAAGGCGCGCACCCGCGCCGCGGTTCTGGGTCTTCCTATGCCGGATCAGCGAACCCACGAACAACGCGCAGCGAAGTGGCGCCACAAGGACATCATCGACCGAGAGGCCGCCATGGCCGACTACGTGGAATCAGTCATGCCCGGCCTCACCTTGGCCGACCTCGCCGCCGCCCGCGCCGAGGTCCGCGACCACGGCAAGAGCCTGGGCCTGACGATCGGCGGCTGACCGGTGACCACCACCGCCCTGCTCGGTTTCGCCGGACTCTGCCTGCTCCTGGCCATCACCCCGGGCCCGGACACGTTCCTGGTGTTGCGCTACAGCCTCTCCGGAGTCCGCCCCGGTGTGGCCGCTGCTATCGGCTCCGGCTTGGGCTCGGTGGCTTGGGCTGCTGCGGTCGCGCTCGGGCTGAGCGCGTTCCTGCAGAACTCGGCGTCGGCCTTTGTCACCGTGAAGGTTGCGGGCGGGCTCTACCTGCTTTACCTGGGGCTGGTGGGTTTCCGGTCCCGCCAGCCCACCGGTCCGGTCGCTGAGTCGGCAGCGCCCAAGGTAGGCCCCGCCCTGCGGTCCGGCCTGTTCTCCTGTGCCCTCAACCCCAAGGTAGGCCTGTTCTTCCTCGCGGTCGTCCCACAGTTCCTGCCCGCGCACGCGGTGGGCTTCCACATGATCATGTTGCTCGGGGTGATCGACGGTGTCGTGGCGGTCATCTGGCTGGTGGTGGTCGCCGTGGGCGCCGCGCGGGCGGTTCTGTGGCTGCGCAAGCCGAGGGTGACCAGAACCCTGGACCTGACGAGCTCGCTGATGCTCGCCGTCCTCGGCGCCATCACGCTGCTGACCGTCCTCTGAGGTAACCACCGGACTACCCACGACGACAGCTAGCTCCGAGGGTTCACGAGCACGCGCGCCAACCGGCGGCAACGCCGCAGTGATCATCGATGTACAGAACGGCCAGCAGCTATCCGCCCGTGCGGTGGTCACCCAGTTGGCAGCCTCGGCTGAGTTCGCGGACAGCTCGTTCGTCAACTCCCACGTGCGTGGCCATTGGTTCTCGGCTGTGGCCGAACTGGCCGACGCGGCCGAGGGACGAGGTCGGCATCGTGCATTTCCCGGAGGAGTCTGACAGACGACCGGAGCGGCTGCGGTTCATCGGAGTGGCACGGGTATCACGCTGGTGGGCAGGCTCTCGAGCTTGGGCATCCCAGTTGGAAAGCCGTAGTCCTCGGCGATCCGGATGTCCGCCACCGCGGTGTGCAGGGCCTCCCGGCAGACCGAGTGCACGGCCTCGCGCATTGCCTTGAGCCGATCCAGGTTCAGCACCCGGCCGACCTGGTCCATCCGGTCGCCGCGTGACTGCACCCGGTATTCGTGCAGTAGATCGGCGCCCGTGCGGATCCGCCACATGCTCCACCCCAGGTAGAGGCTCGTGCCGTAGGCGAACACGGACACGTACACGTGGTGGTAGCCGTCCACGAGGACCAGGCGGTTTCCCATCACGCGCGTCGCTGTCATCCTGCTGGCGGTGTTGCTCTGGATCGGCATCTCCCGGTCCCGCAACCGCCCGGCGATGTGGCTGTACACCGAGTCCGCGGCCGCGGCCTTGCCCACCAGCAACGTCGACCACTCGCTGATCGGCTCGTTGTGCGTGGACCGCCGGAAGATGTTCCAGCGAACCAGCAGGACAACCAGCGCCACGACCGCCACGAACACCAACTCGGACATGCCCAGGGCCGATCGAGGCAGCACCGCGAGGACCAAGAAGGAGAAGACCAGCACGCCCGCGGCCCACAGTGCCCGCCGTATGGTCGTCCGCACCATGTCGAGCGCCTGCGAGTCGTCCAGCAGCAGGTCAATACGCTCGTGCCTCAGCGTCTCCGCGAGATAGGTGGCGTCTCCGTCATCGTTCTCCGTTGGCAGGCCTGGTATCTCTGACATCCGAACCTCCGGCTGCACGACGTGGCACAAGAAGCTATAGCACCAACCAGAGCCGTTCGGCCATGCTTGACCTGGCCTGTCAACAATGTGTCCGGAGGGCGGGGCATCTGGCCGACGAGCACGTCCAGATCGTATCGGTGCTCGATCCAGGGGCCCACTCGACACGAGGGGGTTTGTCACAGCTTTGCCAACCGGGTGTGGTTTGGCGCGAGCGAGACATAGCCCTTCCGAGGGACTCGGCGATCGGTCAACGCGCGTTGTATTCGGCCAAGATCTCATCGAGCACCCGCCGGGAGTTCACGGCTGCGGCGTCGGACTCGTTCACACTGTTGGCGCAGTACACCAGCGTTTTCCACAACGCCCAACCTCGGCCTCGCGACCACAGCGCGTCGTTGATGCCCAACCGTTCTCGGAAGACCACGCGGCTCTCAGCGGTCAGCAGAGTCCAGGCGATCGCCAGGTCGCACGCTGGGTCCCCGACACCGCAGGTGCCGAAGTCGATGACGGCGTGGAGTGCGCCGTTGTCGAGCAACAGGTTGCCCTCCGCCAGGTCGCCGTGGAACCAGACGTCGACGCCGTCCCAGCGCGAGTCCAGTGCGCTCTTCCAGATCTCCTGAACCAGCTCGACATCGACGTGCCCGCGCAGGGTGGCCAGTGCGTCGCGCGCGGAGGCGTCGTAGGTGAGCAGTGTCGCGCCGCGGAACCAGTTGTGGATCCCCGGTTGCGGCCCCACAGAGGCATCGATGCCCTGCAAAGCAAGGATGAAGTCGGCCAGATCCCGCGCGAGCCCGATCTGGTCGGCCACTGCCTCGAAGCTCGCAGGCCTGCCCTCGATCCACTCGTAGACCGACCAGGAGAACGGGTAAGCGGCTCCTGGCGTGCCCTTGGCGAGCGGTACGGGGATCGGGCGGGGGAGGGACGGGGCCAGCACCGGGAGCCACTCGTGCTCCTTGTCGACGGCCAGGGCGTACTCGCGCGCGCTGGGCAAGCGAACCAGCATCGAGTCGCCGAGGTGGAAGGTCACGTTGTCCCACCCGCTCTTCGCCACCGGCGCGATCGGGAGCGAACCCCACTGGGGGAACTGATCAGCGACGAGCCGCTCGACCTGCTCCACCTCAACAGAGATGCGTTTGGGCAACGGCCCGAGATCCGGGGTCTCGTCCAAGAGAACTCGCTGTCCTAGTCGGGGTGCGTGCCGGTCACCCGGATGACGGGCTGCCGCGTGACCAACCCCAGCTTGCCAGACCTCGATGAACTGCGACCTGATAGGCCGAATCCCCGGCGCTCGGAGAAATGCGACCGCACCGAGGATCCGGCTGGGGGGTACGACTTAACCCCACGTGAAGTTGCCTGCGCCGTCGTTTCTGAAGTACTGCACTCGTAGTTGGGGCGTATCGGAGATCACGCCGACGTCCGGGTGTCCGTCGTCCTCGATGTCGATGCTGAACACCTGGTACGCCTGGAAGCCGCCTGCGAAGGCGACTGGGGCTTTGCCGCTGCCGAACTGGATTTCCGGGACCCAGTAGAGGAACTCGCAGCGTCGGGACATCAGGATGTCGTCGCCGCCGTCTCCGTCGAAGTCGGCGATGACGTGCTGGGGGACCGGGTCCGAGGAGCAGCCGGAGATGGGGCCGGGCACGAAGCTGCCGTCGGAGGTGCTGTTGTACGAGCGGATCTCCCTGACCTGCTTGCTGGAGGACCACACGTCCGGGTAGCCGTCGGCGTTGAAGTCGGCTGAGCGGAGGGTGTTGGGGAAGGGCAGGCCCGGTTGGAGGCCGGTGACCTTGAGCTTGTCGCGCACCAGGCGCAGCGTCAGGAGACCGCCCTCGGACCACTGGAAACCGGTGGTGATCAGGTCGGGTTTGCCGTCGCGGCGCAAGTCGCCCACAACACCCATGTCGGGGCAGTACGGCGCTGATGTGCGCGGCGAGTCGAACGTGTAGTCGCGTGATGCCCCAAGGGTCCCGTCGGGCTTACCTAGCTCGATGCCGAAGACGCAAGGCGTCTTGCCCGGCCCACCCGGCTCGACACCGGGGGTGACCCGATCGGCGATCCGGTCACCGTTGACGTCTCCCCGGAATGCGCGCAGATTCGGCTCGGCGGCAGCCGTGGCAGGCACCAACCCCGCCACCACCACCGCGACGATGGCGCCCAAGACCGCCATCCGTGACTTGCGCATGGAACTCCCCTCGTCGGTCAGGCACACGCTGTCGCAGCCCGCCCACCCGGTTGATCGCCGCAGGCATCCTGCGTGTTCACCCTTTCACCCACAGTGACTCCGACCGGCCCCCGCCCGCACGGCAAAGCTCGCACATCGCACGATCAAATGGTCCCGGCCAGTTCGCGACCACTCTCAACGAATCCGCACTGCGGCGGCTTGCTCAACGACTCGGGAACCTACGGCGTAGCAACGGGGAACAGCGGCTGGTTAACCCCGGGCAACGCGGTCGATTCGCGGTCTGCGTTTCGGATGCCCACAAGGGACAGCAAGGATTCGGGCGAGTGGCGGCCTGCGCGGGCGTCAGGTACCTCCAGACGCCTTACGGGTGATCATGGCACCAGCACGATCTTGCCGGTGGTGCCGCGTTTCTCGAACAGTTCGTGGGCCGCAGCGGCTGACGACAGCGGCAGCACCTCGCCCACGACCGGCTTCAGCGCGCCCTCGACGCCCAGGCGGAACGCCTCGGCGCGTAGCCGGGCGCCGTAGGCCGGTTCGACGAACACCCGTGGCCCGAAGCCGGACACCCGCAGACCTCGGGCGAGGAAGTCGACCGGGGTGACGGCGGGCAGCTGCGCGCTGGCCGAGCCGAACACCACCGCGCGGCCGACGCCGATCGCCAGCAGCCCGAACGCGGCCTGGCTGATCTCGCCGCCGACCGGGTCGAACAGCAGATGCACCTGGCCGACCTCGGCCTGCACCTTCTCCGCCCAGCCCGTCTCGGTGTAGTCCACCGCGAGGTCGGCTCCGAGCTGCTTGGTCAGGGCGAGCTTCTGCTCACCGCGGGCCGCGGCCACGACCGTCGCGCCCGCCCGCTTGGCCAGCTGCACCAGCAGGCCACCGACGCCACCCGCCGCGGCCAGCACCAGGACGACCTCGCCCGCCTGCGGCGCGCCCGTCTCGGTCACGCCGACCGCGGTCGTGCCCTGGCCGAACAGCGCCAGCGCCTCGTGGTCGTCCAGTGCGTCCGGCACCGGTAGTGCCGCCGCGGCAGGCAGCACCGCGAGCTCGGCGTACCCGCCGCCCGCGATCCCGCCGACCACACGCGTTCCGACCAGCGACGCGTCCACGTCCGCGCCGACCGCGGCGACCGTGCCCGCGACCTCGAAGCCCGGCGTGAACGGCAGCGGCGGCGCGGGGAACCACGGGTGCGCACCCATGGCGCCGGAGCGCATCTGCACCTCGGCGTAGCTGATGCCCGCCGCTGAGACGCGCACCAGCACCTCACCCGTCCCCGGCGTCGGGTCGGGTACCTCTTCGAGCTTGAGTACCTCGGGCCCACCCTGCTCGTGGAACCGGATCGCCTTCATCCCCCACCGTCCCTCTCACCAGCCAGCTGTTTCGGACCGCCGGTCAACTTAGGCTGCCTACACTACTTCCATGACGGTGGAAGGTGTCCAGCCCGGGGTCAGGCGTCGTGCCGAGCGCCGGGACTCGATCCACAACAGGAAGGCGGTCCTGGCCGCGGCGCACCGGCTGATCTGCGCCAACGGCGTCGACCACGTGTCCATGCAGGACATCGCGGCTGAGGCGGGCGTGGGCAAGGGGACCCCGTTCCGCCACTTCGGCGACCGCCACGGCCTGATCGCGGCGCTGTTCGACCAGCTGACCGAGCAGTGGCAACCGGGCGCGCTGGACCGGCTGAGCACCCCGGACCGCCCACCCGCCGACCGCGTCCGCGACTTCATGGGCGAGCTGTTCGACGTGATCGTGGTGTCCGGCCGCCCGCTGCTGCGGGCGCTGGAGGGCGGGCACGCCAACGCCAAGAGCACCGCGCGATACCTGGCCTGGCACGCGGCGATGACCCCGGTGGTGGCCGAGGCCCGCCCGGACCTGGACGCCCGCTTCCTCACCCACGCCGTCCTGACCACCCCGCGCGCCGAGTTCGTGGACATGCTCGTCGACGGCGGCGACATGACGATGGACGAGGTCCGAGCAGGCCTGCTGGCCATGACCGACGCGCTGCTGGCGGCCCCGCCGACCTGAGGCCTCTCGGGCAGTCAGCAGCGCGCTCAGCCCAACACCCGCTCGCAACTCGTTTCAGCCCGGCAATGGCGAGCTTGCAGCAGGTCCGGAAGAGGTGCCACCTCGAAGTCTCCGCGGCGGCGAACCCGCACGTCACAAGTCAGCGGTTCGGGGCCAGTCACCCCGCCGAAGGCCAGCTTGCGTCCGCCCTCCGCGAGGCCGCGACCCGCGCGTCCGTCAACGCCCAGCAGAAGGAACAGACCTCTTCGGCCTGACCCCGCCCCGGGACACGCCAATCCCGGCGCGTCCCGACCCGCGGTGAAGACGTGCGAGTCAGCGCTCTTGGTGGCCGGGTTCAGGACCAGGGCCCCAGCACGACCCGAGCGGGTTGATCCACCCGCTTTGTCTTGGAGGCGATGGCGCCCCAACACCACACGGGCCACAACACGACGTCGTTGTTGTCCTCTTTACCGTCGATGCGTACGCATTCGTTCAACTCCAGGTGGTGTTCGCGCTGCGCCTCGCGGCTTTTGGTGCCGATCGGAGGCGCGCCCATGCTGAACGGAGGGCTCAACGTCTGCCCGTAGTCGTTGACAGCGGCCAGGAAGGAGTCTAACAGGGCTGACCAACGGCTGTCCGGAGCGGGCGCCAGCGGACGCCATTGCTCCTGCGTGGTGAGCAGCGCCGGGGCGAAGCTGCGCAGCTGGCTGTCGAGCGTGATGCAGGTCATCAGGGCATCCTTGGTGCTGGCGAACTCGTTGAGCTCCAACTTGCCGAGACACGAGGAGACCTCGTCAACGAACCTTGCCGTGTCCTCGTCCTCCGGTGGTCTCACTGAGAGGTTGTGGTAGCCGATTGCCAGGCCATGACCCATGGTGAGGATCCGCCACAAGCCGTCAGCGGCGGTTCGCAAGGTGTCAGGGGCCGAACTGTTCGGTGGGAACGGGGACTCGGGCAGTTCTACGTCCGGCAGCGCGGCGTCGATCCGGTTGGCGAGGTCGGGCCCGACGCGTTCGCGCGCGGCGAGGAGCAGGTCTGGGATCTCCCCCGGGTCAGGGGTGAGCGTGCCGAACTCAGGCCGTTGCGCGGCGACGTCTTTCCACAGTTCGGCCATCGGGTCGTCGGCCTGGTCGTCCAAGTCCTCGTCCTGGCCCGACCTGGTCGACGTTTGTATGGCCTCAAGCTCGTCAGCCGCCACGCCCAGCGCGTCGCTCACGATGGAGGCGGCCTCGTGCAGCGCGCGCACCAAGCGGGCCGCCACGCCCACCAGGGCGGCTGGATACCCGTCCTCGCTCATCAGTGGTCTCCGGTGAAGGGGTCCCACTCGGGGATGCGGTCCGGGAAGCCGTCGACCATTGGCGCCTGGTACACCATGCCGGGCCTGGCCAGCGCCTGTTCCAGGGATTCGGCGGGCAGGTAGGAGGGGTAACTGGCGTGCACGCGCAAGGAACCCCCACCGGTCAACACCGCCCAGCGGGGCGTCTCGGCTGAGGGGCCGCTGCCGGGTGCGAAGGTCGGCGGGACGATCGGCGTGCCCGAGTCGACACCGTCCACAGTGAACTGGTAGGCGCCGCCCGGCTCGACGCGCGGCAGCGCGTTCTCCGAAATGGCCGCCGTCGTCCACACCTCTCCCGGTCGCGCGCCGTGGCGCCTGGTATCGGATAGCACGTCGCAGTGCAGGACCTCGCTCGCGGGGCCGCCGCCGAACAACAGCACCGGCTCGGTGTGCCCGCCACCCACCGCCCGGACCGCCACTCGAGGCACGACTCCCGCCGAGACACTGGTGATCACCAGCGCTTGGACCGATGCCTCGTCGTGCCCCGCGTCGGTGTACAACCGGGGCCGGGGGCTGGTCACCGATCCCCGGCACAGCAGCACGCTCGGGGTGAGGTCCTGTTCGACCTGCACCTGGAACCACAGGTCCGGCGGACTGGCGGACTCGGGGGGCAGGTTGAACTTGCCCCACTGGATCGAGTCCATGCCGGTGGGAACGGCCTCGGACAACTTGCGGTGCAGGTTGACCAATCTACCGCCGTTGTAGCGCCGCCACGATGAGCGGGTGAAAGGGCCTTTCGACCACCGACCTATCGAGTCGACCATGTCGAAAGGTGTCCCCGCGCGCAGCAAGACCGGCGCTTTGCCTTCCGTTCCAACGAGTCCGAGGTCCATCGGCAACGTGCCGAGCAGGCCGGACACCTCGATCCGCAGGCGGTCACGGCCCAATTCGGCAGCGCTGTCGCCGGTGGCGACCGCGGTCGCGCCCGCCCAAGCCGCCCCGATCGAGGCGGCCTGCTTGGCCCGGTCGCGCTCAACGACGATCTCCTCCGCGGGCCAGCCGACCGGTGCGGTGCCGTGCGCCAGTTCCCGCCGCAGCACATCACGGACCAGGTCCTCGGCTCCGGGGACTCCGGTGGTGCGGCCGGACAGGGCCACCACGTCGAGTGGGACGTCCTTGCCGCCGAGGGTGCGCCGCACCAGGTAGCCGCCCAGCCGCACCGCCGCTTCCACGACTGGCCTGCACAGGCGGGCGTAGTCCTCGCGGGTCAGCGCGATCTGGTCCACCACCCCAGCGAGCTTGCTCACCCAGGTGGTCCCGGTCGGCAGGCGCTTGGGGAACACCTCGACCATCCGCCACTGGTACACATCGTCCTCGGGCGCGCGCTTGGCGTTCTCCATCGCCGCCCACAGGGCCAGGAACAGCGGGGTGGGTCCGTCGCCGTCGGTGGGCACCTCGCTGCGCAAACGCAGCCGGACGTCCTTGGGCACCGGGTCCGGTGACTTGTTCGCCAATACCCGCTCGGCCAGGGACTCACCCTCTCCGCCGCGCACCGCGTCGGCGATGGCTGCCTTGAGCCAGTAGAACATCCGCAGGGTGAGCAGGTTGCCGCCGAGTTGGGGGTGGCCGGTCGTGCCGAGTACGACGGGCCGCAGTTCGAACGCTCGTCCGCTCAGGTCGGCCCCGGTCGGTGTCCGCGTCGCGCGCTGGTGGGACGCCTGCTGCCTCAAGTTCATGGCCAGCAGGGCGATGTCGGTCGTACCGCCGCCGATGTCGACCAGCAGGGATACCCGCTGCCACGTCGGGTTCACCGGGTCCCCGATCAGGTGCGCCCGGTGGCGGAAGGTGTCGATGCCCGCCTCCCGGTAGCCGCCGAACTCGCGCAGCATGAAGTACAGCGCCGCCGCCACCGCCTCGTCCCAGTGCACGTAGACGTCGTTTTCGGGCAGACCGAGCGCGTCCACCGCGAGGCGGTGCATCCGCCGCCTCGCCTGTGGGGCCAGTGTGGTGGGGTAGGTCAGCACCGCGCGGCCGAGCCGTGCGCTCTTGATCCGGGTGAGGTCTGCGACGGCCCCCGAGTCGAGCACGCCCTGCTCCACCCGCCGCACGATGTCGGCGAGCGTCTTGCCCAACAGCAACTCGGTGTCCGGCTTCCACCCGGCGGGCACGTTGGCCACGGTCGACAGCGCGGGCTCCTCGACGACCTCAGCGAGCTTGGACTTGATCTGCCGGAACAGCAGACCGGTGCTGTTCGAGGCCAACGTGGCGTCATTGAGCAACGTCGACCGGGCGAAGTCGTCTTTGACCACTGACAACACGCTGGAGGTTTCCAGCACCTCGTGCTCGGACCCGATCGGCAGCGGCCACAGGTTCTGCGCACGCAGCGGCAACTCGTCGAATGCCTCGTTGTACAACGCGAACCGCTTACTGCCGACCCGGGTGCGGACCCCGTCGTCGTCGACGCTGGCCAACCACTGGTCGAAGGCCCAGATCACAGCACGCAACAGCCGCGAGGACTCGCCATCGGTGCCCGCTGTGGCCTTGATCCGCTCCGCCACCTCGGTCAGTTCCCCCAGAACGGGGCCGTCCTGGTCCCTGGCCAGCGCGTCGTTGACGTGGTTGACCAGGTTGGGGCCGTCGCTTTGGACTTCGGGGAGACTGAGCAGGGTGAGCACGCAGGCGGCCAGCGCGCGCTCGGTCTCGGCGCCCGGATTGTCCGGCACAACGCTGCCGTCCCACAGCGTGCTGACCGAGGACCAGGTGCCGATGTCCACCGACAGCACCTCGACCCGGTGCGCGTTCGGGTCGGCAGGCGGGCGCATCGCGGCCCTGGACTCGCTTTCCGTCGCGGCGGTCATGCCTCGGCTCCTTCCGGCGGGTTGACCATGCGGTCGATCTCCCGGTGGGTGGGCAGGATGTCGTTGAGTTCTCTGGCGAACTCGGCGAGGTTGTCGAATACCTCGTTGAGGACGTATCGCGACCTCAACCGCACCTCGTGGACCAGTGCGGCGGACAGGTCCCGGCGCAACCGCTCGGCGGTGACGAGGTCGGCGAGGTCGGTGATGGTCCCGGACCGCTTCTCTCGCGTCGGGTCCCACGGCAGCGCCCTGCCCCCCTCCAAGGGGTCTCCGGTGTGGGGCGCCGCCGTGTCGGCGTGGTGCTTGGCGAACTCGGTGGCGAGTTCGAGGTCGACCAGTTCGGTGAGCAGTTCCAGGCAGTTATCGGCCGCGTCGTGGCCGATACCGAGGGGCAACCGGTCAGCCAGCAGTTCGCGGTCGGGGGAGGACAACCTGGCGACGACCGCGGCGACCTCGGGTCTGCCGTGCAACCGCGACGCCCACTCCCGCACTGCCTCGACCAGCAACGCATCCGCCCGGTACCGCACCACCGACCGGCTCTCGGTGTAGCTGGCGAGGATCTCGGTCGTCGTGACCACGCCGTGGTTCTCGGCGCGGTCCGCCCGCGGGCGCCCTGACTTGCCCGGGCGACCCGGCCGCCGCCCGGGGCCCCTGGGTGGTCTGCTCCTACCGACACCGAAGTCCCAGGCCGTGCTGAGGGTCGCGGGCCACAACGGCCAGCCGTCGACCTCCGCGACGACCAGGTCGACCAGCTCGGCGTCCACAGTGGATGAACCGTGCGGCAGTGTGGACAGCGCGGGCACGCGGTCTGCTTCGGCCGAGTACACCCGTTGGGCGACGCGGAGGTCCGCCACGAGCGACACCAACCGTGACCGCTCGTGCTCGTTGGCCGCCGTGCGCGGCGAGCTCCTGCGCAGGCGGACCAGCACAGCGTCCAGTTCGGCCTCGTGCGCCTGTGCCAAGCGGACCAGGATGCCCAGGCCCGGGCCGGTGGTCTGCCCGACGACCAACTCGCGGACTCGGCCGAGACCGCCGTCGTCGCCGATGGCGGCCAGGGCCGCGGCCATCGGATGGTCCTGGACCAACCCGTTGACGATCCGCCCCCAGCGGCGCACCTGCTCCCTCGCGGCCGCGGCGTCCTCATGCCGAGCGCCCTGCGGCTGGTGCCCGGCCGTGAGTGCCACGGCGAGCGCGGACACCAGCGCAACCTGCTCGGGTCGGCCTCGGGTGAGCTTGCCGACCTCGTCGTTGAGCGTGCGCAGGTCCTCCGAGGAGGCGACCAGGTCCGACACCGAGCCCACCGCGTACCCGGGTGGGTTGAGCCGGTCGGCCTTGTTCGCCAGCACCACGATCGAGTCGACCAGGTCGGCCGGGGCGCCATGCCTGCCTTCGGTGAGCGCGCGCACCAACTCGCCGAGCTCCTTGTTCGCGGGCTCGGCGGCGTTCATCACCACGGCGAGCACGGTGGTCGTACGCAGCTCGCTGAGGGTGAGGTACTGGTCGCGACGACTATTGGCGGTCGTTCCGGGCAGGTCGATGAGCGCCATCGGCAACGCCCAGCCCGCGCACACCGCCGGGTCCACGGCCACGTCGACAATCACCTCGTGGATCAGCGGGAAGACCGCTCGCAGCCCTGTCACCGTGGCCAGTTGGTCGGGCAGCAACGGCTGCATGCTCCGATGGCGGGAGAACCCCGCACCCGCCATCCGCTGGTCGCCGATCTCCAGAGCCGCGACCATCGTCTCGGCGTCGAGCTCCTCTGCTCCTGTGCCCGGGTTGGTGGGCAAAAGGTGCCCGGCTACCCGCAGCGCGTCGCGGATGGCGAACAGTTCGACGCCCCACTCCTTGAGGCTGGGGTCCAGCGCGTCTGTGTTCCAGCGCGGCTCGAAGAACGCCGTCACCGCTGACCAGTCCGACCGCTGCACGTCGGTCGGGTCGACCGGGCGGCAGCCGAGGAGACCGCGGACGTCGTAGGAGCCGGTGTCCCGGCCACCGTTCATCCTCCTGGCCTCGGCGATGATGCCTGCCAGGATGTGCTCGACCAACTCGGCGACCGCCTCGGCCGTCAGTAGTGTCACCCGCCTGCGGGTGACACTGGTCGGCCCGGAACCCCTTGCCAAGCGGATCCGTGTGGGGTTCCCGGTCGCGGGCGCGTTCGTGCTGAACAACAGACCCGGCACGTCCACCAGGAGGGACGCCAGTAGCGACTTGCCCGCGGTGACACCACCCGCCAGTGCGGCGGTGGGATCGCGGTGCGCCACGAGGTGCAGGTCGCGCTGGCGCTGCCATGCGGTGCGCACCAGGTCTTGCAGGTCTGCGGGCGGCTCCAGCCGGATGAGTTCTTCGCCAACGGCCACTGCCTTCGCCCGCAACCTGGCGATCTCAACCACGTGGTCCACGACTCATCTCCTCTGCACGTTGTCAGTGCGCGTTTCGTGGAAGCGTTTCTGCTTCTCGAAAGCGATGCTGTGCTCCACCGAGCTGATGAAGGCGTCGAGCATCATGGTTTTCTCCGCCTCAGCCAGCCGTTCGGTGTGCTGGGCGCGGGCCAGGTAGCGCTCCAGTTCCGCCTGCTCACGCACCCGCCGCCCGTAGAGGGTGTGGCTGTTGAGCAGCTTGACCGAGATCGGGAGGAGGTCGATGAGCAACAGCAGTCCCCGGATGACCCACGGGATCGTCTGGACTGTCCCGTTGTGCTCGTTGTCGGACTGGAACTGGCGAAAGGCCTCCTCGCGCAGCAGCCAGCCGCGTGCCGGGTGGGAGGTCTGGTGGACCGCCAGACCGTCTGTCGACGCCTCGATCGCGGCCCGCTCCGTCGATCCACCGGTGTCGAGGTTCTTCTGCTCCTCGACGAGAGCTGCCTTCTCTTTGTTGAGCGTGTCGATGAGTGCGGAGTTCGCCGCGGCGTTGTTGTTGTAGTTGGCTGTGGCGGTTTGCAACGCTTGCCACTCGGCCGATGTCTGTGGCCCGGGGCCTTGCTGGTGGGTGCCGCACGTGCCGTCAGCCTCGCACTGGTAGTTCGCGCGGGCCTGGTCCATCAGCCCCCGCACGCGGTCGAGTTCCGTGTTGGCCTGGGCGATGCGGTCATCCCGGTTCTTGATCTCGCCGTCGATCCCCTTCTTGCGCTTCTCCACCAGCACCGACAACCCCGCGTTGTAGTCGGTCTGCTCGTTGACGGCGAGCTTGGCGTCGATCTCGGGCGCGAAGACCTGCAACACCAAGGCCTCGCTGATCAGGTACGCCACCGCCACTGCCATACCGACCCGTGACAGGTACAGGATGGCCTTGAACGGACTGGGCCACCGCCAAGTCCGCGACGGCTACGGCTCGGCGGCCAGGCTCGGCGGCCACAACGACTGGTCCCCGAGCGACGCGATGTGGTCTGCCCGCCGCTCCACCGGCCGGAGGTCCCCATAGGAAGGCTCGGCCAGGATCGATCGGTCCACGGTGAGCACGATGAAAGCCCATCCCGCCGCGGCACCCAGATACCACCAGTGGAACAACCCATTGATCATTGTCAGGTACAGGCACAGCGATAAGCCGCCCATGCCCGCGATGACCAACACGAACACGCCGAGCACAGCCATCCGCGTCCGCTCCACGCGAGTGGGCAGCAACTCGCTGTCCGCTGTCGCTACCCGGAGCAGTAGCCGCTCAACCGCACCGCCTGACTTCTGCGGTTGGCCCTGATCTTTGCCCTGCTCCTGTTCGCCCTCTGCCACGTCCGTTCCTCTGGTCGATCGTCTGCAGACCAACCATCGGCGACAACGCTCGGCCTGTTCCCTTCACCTGTCGGTTTAGCCGATTCCCGCGAACCCTGGACCGTGAGTCATCTTTTTGTCGCGGTTCTGACGCTTCCGGTGCTCGGCGAACATGAACGTTCGACGCGAGTCGACATGGCCGTCATCGTTGACCAAGAACGATCACATGGTAGATGGGCACTTACCGGAGTGGTACTGAGTTGCCTGTGGACCAGCTACCGCGACTGCTACTGGCCGCGCACTACCTCGTCAATGCGACCGAAACAGGCACATCAAATGAAATCCGCCCACCGCCGTGAGGGCGGTGGGCGGGGTGGGGTGGGGTTTTACTGCCTGCTCACGGCGATCGGGCGGATCACGTAGATGACGCGGTCCGGGGCGTCTTCGGGAGGGCCGTCCATGGGGAGGCTGTAGCGCTTGGCCAGTTCCAGGAAGAACTCCGCGTCGGCGTCTTTGTCGATTCGCTCTACGGTGCCGCGGATTTCCAAGTAGCGGTAAGGCTGGTCGGGGTCGTTGACCGAGAAGGCCACGACTGGGTTGGTGGTGACGTTGCGGTATTTGTACCGCGTGGTGGTGTTGGTGAACCGCACGAATTCGCCGTCCCAGTGGAACCACATGGGGTTGACCTGGGGGACACCGTCGGGGCGGATGGTGGCCAGGTGGGCGAACAGGGGGCGGTCTAGCAGGTCGAGGTGGCTGTCCGGGATCAGGGACATGCGCTGGGGTCTCCTCGTGGGCTGGCAGCGGGCGTCGAGGGCCAAGGGTGCCGTACTGGCCGGGATCGGGGCGGTCAGGGGGTGGCGCGGCGCAGGACGAAGTCGTCGGCGGTGGTGTGGTCGGGGCCGAACAGCAGTTCCAGGCGGCCGCTGAGGACGTAGTCGCCGTGCGGGGTGACCGCGACGGTGGAGGGGCCGCGGACCGGCCAGGCGGGGTTGGTCCACTGTTCGCGGGCGGTGCGCCAGCCGTCCGCGGAGGCGAGTACCCGCACCGCGTCCGTCCCGTTTGGACTGCCCAGCGAGTTCGTCACCGCCACGACGGTCCCATCCCGACGAACGGCCAGACCGTCCCCGCCGACCAAACGGCCAGGTGTGACAACAGTGCTGACCTTCTTGGTGCGCAAGGAGATCCGGATCAGTCGACCGTCGCCGGTGTTGACCCCCAACAGGTTCCCGCTCGGGTGGTAGACGATGCCGTTGACGCCGACGCCGTTGCCGTCGGTCAGCGCCGGGTCGCGGACCAGGACCGAGGCCTGGCCGCGCGGGGTGATCCGGTAGACGGCGTCGCTGAACACGTCGGCGGCGTAGATGGTGCCGTCGGGGCCGAAGGTGAGGTCGTTGACGGCGAACGCGGCGCGGGTGGGTTCGAGGCGGGTGAGGTCGACGACGAAGAGCCTGCGGCCGGTGGCCAGGTCGAACACGCCGACACCGCCGACCTTGAGGGTGGTCTCGGCGGTGGAGCGGGTGGCCACGCCGAGGTCGGCGTAGGCGACCAGGATCCGGCCGCGGGCGGCGTCGACGTGCACACCGTAGCTGGAGATGATCGCCGGGTCGTCCACCAGGACCCGGGTGCCGCCGTCGCGCCGGACCACCGACACGGTGCCGTGCCTGGCTGAACTGACCAGGAACGCCTGCCGGGTCGGATCCCAGGTGACGCCCTCCGGGTGTAGCGAGGCGGCGCGTCCCACCAGGTGTGCGGGCAGTCCGTGGTGCCACGAAACGGAAGCAGGGATGGCGGCGGAAGCAGGAACGGCGGTACCGAGGCAAGCGGCGGCGAGTGCGGCGGCCAGAACGACAGTACGGGTTCGGCGGGTCAACTGCGTCACCTTTCAGCGGGGTGGGTGGGCAGGACTGGGCGGAGCACGCGGCGCAGTTCGGCGCGGACCGGACCGAGGTCGGTCACCGGGGCGCACACCGCGACGTGCTGGTCGGGCCGCACGAGCACCGCGAACGGGCTGCCCTTGGGCCTGCGGTGCAGGGGCAGCCCGGCGCCGGGGAGGCCGAGGCTGCCCGCGGCGGTGTCGAGGACCCGGACGTCGAGCCCGGTGTCCGCTTCGAACTGCTCGACCACCGACGAGTGGTCGGTCACGTCGCACAGCAGCAGCGTGTGCCGCAGGTCGGACAGGGCGGCGCGCAACGGTGTGCGCCTGCTGGTGCGCACGTCCCAGACGAGGTGGTCACCCACCAGGGCGCCGGGGGTGAACCCACCCCGTTCCTGTCCACTGTGGATCGAGAAGTATCTGGCGCGCAACCCGGCAAGAGTTGGCACATAGGACAAGTGCGCGACTCGAGTGGCCGAGGCGACGCGCAAGGCGAGGTCGCGGAGGGCGACCTGGTGCGGCTTGGTCAGCATCCACGCCTTGGTCTGCGCGTGCGCTTGGCGGACCACGTCCTTGGCGGCCTGACCGCGCTCCTCGGCGTAGCTGTGCAGCAGGTCCTCCCGCGCGCGCCCCTGCTCGACCAGGGCCAGTTTCCAGGCGAGGTTGTAGGCGTCGTACACGCCGGTGTTGAGGCCCTGCCCACCCGCCGGACTGTGGATGTGCGCGGCGTCGCCAGCAAGCAGCACCCGTCCGACCATCGGCCGGTCGGCGTGCCTGGCGTGCACGTTGAACGCGCTGATCCAGGAAGCGTCGTGCAGCCGCAGCCCGCCGGGGCCGCGTTCGTCGACCAGCCGCTGCACCACGTCCAGGTCGGTGCCCGCGCGGGTCAGCTCGGGCGGGGCGGAGGTGAACACCCGGAACTGCCCGGTGGGCAGCCCGGCGATCACCAGAACCCCTCGTGGGGAACAGAAGTAGTGGTTGTCGTCGTGGGTGAGCGGCCCGTCGAGCCGGGTGTCGGCCACCACGAAGGTGTGCGGGTAGGTGGCGCCCTCGAAGCCGATGCCCGCCAGCGACCGCACGGTGCTGCTCGCCCCGTCGCAGCCGACCACCCGGGAGAACTCCTCGACCTGCTCGCCACCGCGGCTCTCGCGCAGCCGGACGGTGACGTGGTCGTCGTGCTGGACCAGGTCGAGCAGCTCGGTGCCCCGCTCCACCGCGCCGCCCGCCCGGGTGAGGCAGTCGGCGAGGATGTCCTCCACCTCGGGCTGGGGCAGGATCAGCGGCGCGGTCCGGTCGGGGAACCGGATCCGGGCCACCTGCCGCGCTGAGGAGTAGTAGCGGAACGAGCGGACCCGCAGCCCCCGCCTGCCCGCCGCGCCGTCGGCGCCGAGCCGGTCGAGGATCTCCACGGTGCGCGGCCACACCCCGAGCGCCTTGGTCAGCGGCGAGGGCTGGTCGGCCTTGTCGATCAAGCGGACCGGCACCCCGCGGCGCAGCAGCTCGGTGGCCGTTGCCAGACCGACCGGGCCCGCGCCGACCACCAGGACCGGGCGGTTCACGCGGGCTCACCCACCGGCTCCGGCGCGACCTCGGGCGCGGGCTTGTGGCCGGGCAGCAGCACGGCGATCACGACCGAGCCGACGACGCAGATCCCGGCGATGAGCCACAGCGTGGTCTGGAAGGCACCGGTGTAGCCGTCGGCGAGGAAACCCGCGAACCCGGCGCGGTCGGCGTCGGCGACCCGGGACGCGGCCGCGCCGAGGTCGCCCTGCACGACCTGGCTGGCCAGCTCGGAGGTGGCCTCCGCAGGACCGCCACGCAGTCGGGCCTGGGTGAAGGTGACCAGCAGCGCGCCCATGATGGCGATGGCCACGGCCTCACCGGCCAACCTCATGGTGTTGAACATCCCCGCGGCCATGCCCGCGCGCTCCGGCTCGACCGAGCTGATCGCGACCCCGTCGAGGATGCCCGCGTTGAGGCCCATGCCCGCGCCGACCAGCAGCAGCGGCAGGGCGATCGCGGCCACGCCGACGCCGGGGCCGAGCACGCTGGCCAGCCAGGCGGTGCCCACGGCCATGCACAGCAGGCTCAGCACCAGCACGGTGCGGGTGCCCAGCAGCTTGGCCGCCAGCCAGGCGCCGATCATCGGCACCGCCAGCACCGGCACGGTCAGCAGCAGCATCCGCAGACCCGCGCCCTGGCTGGTGACCCCGTCCACGCCGATGAAGTACTGGGGGAGCAGGACCGCGAGGCTGACGAACCCGAACGCTGCGACCACCGGCAGCAGGCACAGCGCGACGAACCGGGGTTGGCGGAACAGCGCCAGGTCGAACATCGGTTGCCGCTGCCGCCGCTCCACGCCGACGAACAGCCGCAGCAGCAGCACGGCCGCCGCGAGCAGCACCAGCACCAGGACGTCGAGCCAGCCGCGCTGCGGGCCTTCGACGATGGCGAGGGTGAACACGAACAGGCCCGCGGTGAAGGTGGCGGTGCCCAGCCAGTCGACCTTGGACGCGGCCGGGTTGCGCGACTCGCGCAGCAGCGGGACCACGGCCAGCACGACGACCATGATCAGCAGGTGTGAGAAGAAGACCGAGCGCCACCCGAACGCGCCGATGAGCAGGCCGGAGGTGCTCGGCCCCAGCGCCAGGCCCGCGCCCGCGGCGGTGCCGAAGATCCCGAAGGCCCGGCCGAGCGCGGCCCCCTGGTACACGTCGGCGATCATCGCGCTGCCCGCGGTGAGCACCGCGGCCGCGCCGATGCCGGACAGGCCGCGCAGCGCGTCGAGCAGGTAGATGTCGCCCGCGAACGTGCT
Source organism: Actinokineospora diospyrosa (assembly GCF_024171925.1). Taxonomy (GTDB): domain Bacteria; phylum Actinomycetota; class Actinomycetes; order Mycobacteriales; family Pseudonocardiaceae; genus Actinokineospora; species Actinokineospora diospyrosa. Next base: position 104,389 of record NZ_JAMTCO010000013.1, read on the forward strand.
CGCCAACGAGGTCAGCGCGAAGATGGCCACGCCGGTGCCGAACATCCGCTTGCGGCCCACGATGTCGGCGAGTGCGCCGAGCGCGAGCATGAAGGTGGCGAAGGTGAGGTTGTAGGCGTTCACCACCCACTGGGTGGGGGCGAGGGTGGCGTGCAGGTCGGCGGCGATGCTGGGCAGCGCTACCGAGGTACCGGTGAGCGAGGCGGGTAGCACCAGCACGGCCGCGCACACGGCGAACAAGGTCAACCCCGGCCGCGCGACCGGTGGGGATGCGGTGCTCATGATGGGTGGCCCTCCGTCGGGTGGGTGCGTCGCGCCCAACCCTGTCGACGGGGGCTCAATCAGAACTCAAGGACTGCTCAGCGTGGGATGCCGCTGGAAAGCCCAGGGGCGGGTTGACTGCGTAATCCGGGAGCTGGACCGAGCGGCTCGGTTACCCGGCCTCGACCAGGGCGACGCGCCTGGCCTCGTGCTCGAGGAGGGCCTTGAGCTTGGTCATGGTGTCGGTGTGCGCCTGCGGGGTCTGCAGCACCAGGCGCAGGTCGGCGCGGTCGGCGAGGCGCAGGGTGGTGTGCTCGAAGATCAGGCAGCCCGCCCTGGGGTGCTCGATCGCCTTGACCCCGCCGGAGTGGTCCTGCACGTCGTGCTTGGCCCACAGCTCGGCGAACTCCGGGCTCTCCTCGCACAACTGCTGGGTGAGCGGGCCGAACACCGGGTCGTCCGGGTAGCGGGCGGCGTCGACGCGGAACTCGGACACCACGTGCGGGGCGTAGTCGGCCCAGTAGCGGTAGCGGTTGCGGAAGGCCGGTTCGGTGAAGTACGCGACGAGGCAGTTCATCGTGTCGCCGTCGCGCAGGCCGAGCACCACCCGGGCGGCGTCGTTGACCGCGCGGACGTTCCAGTAGCGGTCGAGCACGTAGGCCGGGTTGGGCAGCCAGGTGTCGAGCACCCGGCGCAGCTCCGCGGAGACCTCGGCCTCGTCGGAGGTGACCGGCTGCGGCGGGTTCATCCCGGCCAGCCGGTAGAAGTGCACGCGTTCGAGCTCGCTCATCCGCAGGGCGACGGCGATGGCGTCCATCACGCTCTCCGAGACCCGGATGTCGCGGCCCTGTTCGAGCCACATGTACCAGGACGCCCCCACGCCCGCGAGCACGGCGACCTCCTCCCGGCGCAGGCCGGGGGTGCGGCGGCGGCCGCCGCCGGGCAGGCCGACGTCCTCGGGGGAGAGCCGGGCGCGCCTGCTGCGCAGGAAGTCCCGCAGTGCCTCGCGGCGCCGGACTAGCTCCGGCGGGCTGGTAGTGGCCACACCACTACTATAAGTTCGAACTCCCCACGGCGGCGCGTCCCCGCTGAGACTGCCACCATGGCAACCGTTCGGCCTACCGACAGCCCCGCGCAGCTCGCGGGCTCGCGGTACTGGCTCATCCTCGTCCTGCTCTGCGCCGCCCAGTTCATGGTGGCCCTCGACTTCTCGATCGTCAGCGTCGTGCTGCCGACCATCGGCGGGGAACTCGGCTTCGCGGTCTCGGACCTGCAGTGGGTCGTCACCGCGTTCGCCCTGCCCTGCGGTGGGTTCCTGCTGCTGTTCGGCCGACTCGGCGACCTGCTGGGCCGCCGCCGGATCTTCCTGGCCGGTCTCGCGCTGTTCACCCTCACCTCCCTGCTCGGCGGCCTGGCCACCTCGCCGTGGATGCTGCTGGCCGCCCGCGCGGGCCAGGGCCTCGGCGCGGCGATGATCGTGCCCTCCGGCATGGCCCTGATCACCACCTCCTTCCCCGAGGGGCCGCAGCGCGACCGCGCGCTCGGCGTCAACGGCGCGCTCATCTCGCTGGGCTTCACCTCCGGCGTGGTGCTCGGCGGCGTCATCGGCGAGGCGCTGGACTGGCGCTGGACCATGCTGATCAACGTCCCGCTCGGCGCGCTCGTGCTGGTCGCGACCCCGCTGCTGATCGGCGAGAGCCGCAACGCGGGCGACACCTCGCTCGACGTGCCCGGCGCGATCACCGTCACCGGTGGTCTGCTCGCGGTCATCTTCGGTGTGGCCAGCGCCGAGAAGGACGGCTGGGCGGCGCCGACCACGCTGGTCGCCCTGGTGGTGGGGGTGCTGCTGCTCGCGGCGTTCCTGGCGATCGAGAAGCGGGCCAGGGCCCCGTTGGCGCCGTTGCACGTGTTGCGCCGCCCGACCGTCGGCTGGGGCAACCTCGGCGGTCTCATCACCTTCTCGATGATCACGGCGACCGTGTTCCTGATGACGCTGTACATGCAGCGGGTGCTGGCGTTCAACCCGCTGCAGACCGGGCTGTCGTTCGCCTCGCTCGGGTTGGCCGCGGTCGTCGGCGGCGCGGCCGCCCCGCGCCTGGTCAAGTCGCTGCAGGGCCGCGGCGCGCTCGTGGTCGGTCTGGTGGTCCAGGGCATCGGCACCGGCATCCTGTTCTGGCTGTCCTCTTCGGACAGCACGGTGCTGCTGCTCGTCGGTACCGGCATCGCCGGGTTCGGCCACATGGTCGCCGTCGTCGCCTACTCGATCGTGGCGACCTCGGGTCTGCCCAACGAGGAACAGGGCCTGGCCTCGGGCCTGATCACCACCTCGCAGCTGGTCGGCCTGACCGTGGGCATCCCGGTGCTCAGCTCGATCGCCACCGGCGGGCTCACCTCGATCACCGACGACGCGACCCGGCTCACCGCCACCCTCGACGGCATCCAGGCGGGCGTGCTCACCGCGGCGGCGGTCATCGCCTTCGGCGTGCTCACCACGCTGTTGTTCTTGCGGGGCCGCAAGTCCGAGCCGGTGGTCCTCGCCGTGCCCGCGGACACGAGGGCGTCGGACTCCGAGTCCGAAGCCACGGTTGGCAGGTAGATCCGATCATGCGAACCAAGTTCCTCGGCCGCAGCGGCCTGCAGGTGTCCGAACTGTCCTTTGGTGCCATGACCTTCGGTGGCAGCCACGGCTACCAGCACATCGGCCAGGTGCGCGGTGCGGAGGCGAAAGCCGTGGTGGCGCGGTGCGTGGAGGCGGGGATCAACCTGTTCGACACCGCCGACGTGTACTCCGGTGGGCGGTCCGAGGAGGTGCTGGGCGAGGCGTTGCGCGGCTTGCGCGACGAGGTCCTGGTGGCGACCAAGGTCCGCTGGGCGGTGGCGGGCAACGCCGGGCCCAACGACCAGGGCCTGTCGCGGCACCACATCGTGCGCTCGGTGGAGGCCAGCTTGCGCAGACTGGGCACCGACCACATCGATCTCTACCAGGTGCACGGCTGGGACGGGCGGACCCCGTGGGAGGAGACGTTGCGCGCGCTGGACGATCTGGTGCGCGCGGGCAAGGTCCGCTACCTCGGCGCGTCCAACCTGGCCGCCTGGCAGCTGACCCGGGCCCTGGGGATCAGTGAGCTGCACCGGTTGGAGCGCTTCGTCGGCCACCAGATCCAGTACAACCTGGTCAGCCGCGAGGCGGAGTGGGACCTGCTGCCGATGGCCGAGGAGTCCGGTGTGGGCATCACCTGCTGGAGCCCGTTGGCCGGTGGGTTGCTGACCGGGCACCAGCCGCCGGGGCAGACCCCGCCTGCCGGGACCCGGCGCGCGGTGGGCTACTTCGAGCCGCACGACACCAACCGCGCCTTCGACACGGTCTCGGTGCTGCGCAAGATCGCCGACAACCGGGGCGTCACACCGGCGCAGGTGGCGATCCGCTGGCTGCTGGAGCAACCGGGGGTGAGCTCGGTGATCCTCGGCGCGCGCGACTTGGCGCAGTTGGCGGACAACCTGGCCGCCACGACCTGGTCGCTCGACGACACCGAGCGGGCCGACCTGGACCTGGTCAGCTACTCCCCGCCGCCTTATCCGCACTGGCACCAGATGTCCACCAACGCCGCGCGCGTGGAATCGCCCGGCGGGCTCGACAACTAGTGGCGCGACCCAGAACGTCGGCCAAGTCCATTCGGCCCACGACGTGCTTGGCGGTGTTGCCGCAAGCGCCCGAGTGCACCCAGTACGAGGGCGTTGCGCGCCTTGCCTGCCATGCCGATACGCGGCCAGCGTTCTGGGTCGGGCCACTAGTGGTATCGCGAAGTGGGTCACGCTGAGAAGGGCAATGCATCCACCCCAACGGAGCATTGCCCTTCTCCCGCGGGCACGAGGAAAGTAGGGCGCGGTCAAGCGGCACCGGATTGGTCCTCGATCCGGTCGGTGAGTTTCGTCAGGACCATCCGGCGAATTGGTTTCTCTGATACGCTGGCGCAGGCTTGACACTCGGCGGGGGTCGACATTAATTCGTGGGGGAATTGCATGCCAAGCTTATACGGGGTGGGTCGGGAATTCGACGTCGACGGCGTGGTCGACTTCGCTGAATCAGAGGACCCGACCGGCGAGTTACCGTGGTCGACGGCTGCCGGGGTGCGGCTCGGCCTGCTCGGCCCGCTCACCGTCACCGTCGACGGGCGCGAGGTGCGCCCGAGCGCGGGCAAGCAGCGCCAGGTCCTCGCGCTGCTGGCGCTGCACCGCAACCGGGTGGTGCCGGTGGACTCGATCGTGCGCGAGGTGTGGCACGACAACCCGCCGCGGTCGGCGCTGACCGCGTTGCAGACCTACATCGGGCAGATCCGGCAGATGTTCGCCGAGTGCCTGCGCGTCGACCGCAAGGAGGTGGCCGCCAACCGGCTGGTCACCGAGGCGGACGGCTACCGCTTGCTGGTCGAGCCGCACGAGCTGGACCTGCACACCTTCGAGACCAGGGTGGTCCGGGCGCGGGCGGGCATCGCGGTCGGCGACCTCGACGCGGCCCGGCGCGACCTGAGCACCGCGCTGCGCTGCTGGCGCGGCGACCCGCTCGACAACGTCAAGAAGGGCCCGATCCTGCACTGCTGGGCCCGGGGGGTGGCCGACCTGCGGCTGTCGATGCTCGAGCGCTGGATCGAGGTGAACATGGCGGGCGGGATGCACCGCGACATGCACGCCGAGATCACCCCGCTGTGCGCCGAGCACCCGCTGCACGAGGGCTTCCAGGCGCTGCTGATGATGATCCTCTACCGCTGCGGCCGCAGCGCCGCCGCGCTGGATTCCTTTTTGCGCTTTCGCGCGCGAATCATGGACGAGCTCGGCGTGGAGCCGTCTCCGCGATTGGTCGGTTTGTACCAGTCCATCCTGATCGGCGACACGGTCCACGAGCCGCTTTCAGCCACGGCCGTACCGGTGGCCTGAATTCAACACGGATTTAGTCGGCACTGCGGGCGCGTATCGCCTGCGGTGCCGTCGCCATTTTCGGCGGTGCACTTTCATTGCGCGACGAAATCAAGTCGAAGGCGACCAATGGGTGAGATCGGCTTGAGTTCCGGTTGAGCAGACCGGGACAGGCTTGGGGAGCGAGAAACCCCAACCGAACGGCCACCGCGAGGAGACAACGTGACGACCGCACTGGACGGGCCGGACCTTTCCCCGGCGCTGGCCGGGCTGCGCTACCTGCGCACTGTGGACAGGTCCCTGCTGCACCGCAGTTCGCTCTCGGAGGTCTTCCTGACCGACGCCAGGCGGGTGGGGGAGCGGCGCTACCTCGCCGCCGCGCAGCTGCCCCCGTCGCACGCCTACTACACCGACCACGCGCTGCGAGTGCCCGCCCCGGACCCGTTGCTGCTGTTGGAGGTGGTGCGCCAAGCCGAGACCTACGGCGGGCACGCCTACTTCGCGGTGCCCGCCACGACCAAGTTCATCCTGCGGTCGTGGACCGTGCGCCTGCCCGGCTTGCTGGCGGCGGGCGCGACCGGGTCCGACGCGGTGGCGCTGGACGTGCGCACCGGCGGCCGCCGGGGGCTGCCCGGCCGACTACGGGCGTTGACCTACGACACCGCGGTGTACTTGGGCGGCGTCGCGGTGGGCGAGGTCGTCATCGACGTCGGCTACCTGTCCGGCGAGTCGTACCGGCAGCTGCGCGTGGACCGGCGCGGCGGGGCCGCCCCGCCGTCCTCTGTGGACATGGCGGTGCCCGCGCCTGGGGTGCCCGCGCGGTTGGTCGGCCGCGGCAACCAGGCCAACGTGGTGCTGGCCGAGGCGGAGGTCGACGCCGAGCACGCGGTGGCCGCGCTGCGGGTGCCGGTGGACAACCGCAGCATGTTCGACCACGCCCAGGACCACGTGCCGGGGATGGTGCTGATGGAGGCGGCGCGGCAGCTGTGCCTGCTGGCGGGCGAGGACTACTTCGCCGCCTCCCCGGCGCGCACCGCGGTGGTGGGGTTCGACTTCTCCTTCAGCCGCTACGCCGAGCTCGACGCCTCCACCGCGATCACCCTGTTCCGGCCCACGAACGCCGAGCCGGTGCTGGCCGCCGCGCTACCCGACGTGCGCACCTACCCCGTGCAGTTCGCCCAGCACGGGGAGGCGATCGCGGTCGGCACCATGTCCACCGCCACGTTCACCACCGCCGCGCTCGCGGGCCCGGCGATCACCGCGGTACCGGTCGTGGCGCCGGGGGCCGGGCGATGAGGATCGCTGGCCGGGTCGGCGTGACGGCCGCGGTCGCGCACTACCCCGACACCGTCGAGAAGGCCGTCGACATGGTCGCGGCCGGGCGGATCACCGAGGAGGACGCGGCGGCCACCGGGGTCGAGCAGTTGCCCGTCGCCGAGGTGCCCGCGCCGCGGCTGGCCGTGGCGGCGGCGCGGACCGCGCTGGCCAGGGCAGGCTGGGACCCGACCCGGATCGGTCTGGCCCTGCACGCCTGGATCTACCACCAGGGCCACGACTTCTGGTCCCCCGCGCACTACGTGGCCCACGAGTCGGGTGCCACCGAGGCGCTGCCGATGGGCGTGCAGCAGATGTGCAACGGCGGCGCGATGGCGGTCGAGGTGGCCGCTGCGCGGCTGCTGTCGGACCCGGCCACCGCGCGGGCGCTGGTCACCACCGGCGACCGGTTCGCCGCCCCCGGTTTCGACCGCTGGAAGGGCGACTACGGGCTCTGGTACGGCGACGCGGGCACCGCCCTGCTGCTGCACCGCGCCGACCCGGTCCAGCGGCCCGGTCCGCTGGACCTGCTGTCGGTCACCTCGCTGGCCGCGCCCGCGCTGGAACTGATGCACCGCGGCGCCGACGAGTTCACCCCGGCACCGCGGGCCGAGGTGGACGTGCGGCGCACCAAGCGGGACTTCCTGCGCTCGGCGGGCAAAGAGGCGTTCGTCGACACGGTGCGCGCCAAGGTCGCGACCGTGCTGCGCCGGGGCTTGGACGAGGCAGGGGTCGCCGCGGACGACCCGCGTGTCACCACCGTGCTGCTGCCCCGCCTCGGCGCCACCGCGGCCCGCGACATCTACGGCCCGGTCGTGGGATCGGTCCTCGGCGCGCCGCTGGTCGACCCGGGCACCCGCACCGGGCACCTGGGCGCGGGCGACGTGCCCGCCAGCCTGGCCGACCTGCTCGACTCCGACCGGCTCGCCCCCGGTGCGATCGCCGTCCTGCTCGGCGCGGGCGGCGGCTTCACCTGGTCTTGCCTGGTGGTGCGGCGGACCGGCGAGCCGATCAGTACGGAAAGGACAGAGAGATGAGCCACCCGAACCGCGTCGGCCGCGGGGACGACCGCGCGCACCCGTCGCACCGGGCCGCGGTGGTCGACGGGCTCGGCGCGTGGCTGCCCGAGCGGGTCGTGGACAACCACGAGCTGGCCTCGGTGCTCGACACCTCCGACGAGTGGATCCGCTCGCGCACCGGGATCGGCACCCGGCACCTGGTGGCCGCCGGTGAGTCCACTTCGGACCTGGCGGTCGAGGCCGGGCGGCGGGCGCTGAAGTCCGCGGGCACCGCCCGGGTCGACGCGGTGGTGCTGGCCACCAGCACACCCGACCGCTCCTGCCCGGCGACCGCCCCCGAGGTGGCGTCCCGGCTGGGACTGGGCGGGGTGGCCGCGTTCGACGTGGCCGCGGTGTGCACCGGGTTCGTCTACGCGCTGCGGGTCGCGACCGGGTTGGTAGCCACCGGCTGCGACTCGGTGCTGGTGATCGGCGCGGACACCTTCTCCACCATCCTCGACCCTGCCGACCGCACCACCCGGGCGATCTTCGGCGACGGCGCGGGCGCGGTGACGGTGCGCGCCGGGTCACCCGGGGAACCGGGCGCGCTGCTCGGGTTCGACCTGGGCAGCGACGGCGAGCTGGCGGACCTGATCGCGGTGGACGCCGGTGGATCGCGGCAGCGCTCCTCTGGAGTGCCCGCCGCCGAACGGGACCACTACTTCGCGATGGACGGCAAGCCGGTGTTCCGGCACGCCGTGCTGCGGATGAGCGAGTCGACCAGGGCGGTGCGCGCCGCGGTCGGCTGGGACGCCGCCGACCGGCTGGTGGCCCACCAGGCCAACGCCCGCATCCTCGCCGCGGTCGGCGAGCAGTTGGACCTGGCCGACGAGCAGGTCGTGCGCAACCTCGACCGGGTCGGCAACACCGTGGCCGCGTCGATCCCGGTGGCGCTGGCCGACGCCGTGGTGGACGGGGCGCTGCGCCCCGGGCACCGCACCCTGCTGTGCGGCTTCGGCGGGGGGCTGACCTGGGGGTCGGCCGCGCTCGTCTGGCCGGACCTGACCGTCGAGGCACCGCCGCGACGGCTCCCGTGAGCACACCGACCCAACACCCAACACCCAACACCTGACACCGACGACACCCACACCGATGACGACACCCTGCACCCGACAGGAGACACCACTGTGAGCACCATCAAGGACCGCCTCGCCGAGCTGCTGCACGACGACTTCGGCATCCCCCGCGCGGAACTGGCGGCGAACGGCACCTTCGAGGAGCTCGACGTCGACTCGCTGGTCCTCGTCGAGCTCGCCCTGAAGATCAAGAAGGAGTGGGGGGTGTTGCTCGCCGAGGGCGAGCTGGAGCCCACGCACACCCTCGACGACGCCGCGGCGCTGGTCGGGGCGAGGGCGAAGGGGGTGGCGGTGTGACGGCGGAGGTGCTGGTCACCGGGGTCGGACTGCTCACCCCGGCCGGGATCGGGGTGGCCGAGAGCTGGGAGCGGGTGCTGTCCGGGGCGCCCGCCGCGCGCACCGACCCGGAGCTGGGCGGCGCCATCTCCGCCCGGGTGCCCGGCTTCGACCCGGTGGCCGCGCTCGGCGCCCGGCACGCCTGGCGGCTGGACCGCTTCACCCAGCTGGCGCTGTGCGCGGTGCGCGAGGCGGTCGCCGACGCGGGTCTCAATCCGTCCACTTGGGACGGTGCGCGGGTGGCCGTGGTGCTGGGCAACTCGTTGGGCGGCACCGCCACCTTCGAGTCGCAGTACCGGGTGTTCCACGACGGGCACGCCGACGAGGTGTCGCCGCTGATGGTGCCGATGGCCATGGTGAACATGGTCGCCGGGTACGTGGCCATCGACATCAGGGCCACCGGGCCGAGCCTGGTGACCGCCACCGCCTGCGCCTCCGGCGGGACCGCCGTGGGCATCGCGACCGCGCTGCTGCGCTCGGGGGCCTGCGACGTGGCGATCGCAGGCGGCACCGAGGCGGCGATCACCCCGGTCACCATCACCGGGCTGCGCCGGATGGGCGCGCTGTCGGGCCGCGACCACGACCCGGCCACCGCCTCGCGCCCGTTCGACCTCGACCGCGACGGGTTCGTGCCCGGCGAGGGCGCGGGCGCGCTGGTGCTCGAACGGGCCGCCGACGCCCGGGCCCGCCGGGTGGCCGGGTACGCCAGGATCGCCGGGTACGGCGCCTCCTCCGACGCCCACCACGCGACCGCCCCCGCCCCCGACGGCTCGGGGATCCGCCGCGCGCTGGAGGCGGCGCTGACCGAGGCCGGAGTGGACCCGCGCGCCGTCGACCACGTCAACGCGCATGGCACCTCGACCCCGCTCAACGACGTCACCGAGGCCAAGGCGCTGCGCGCGGTGCTCGGCGAGTCGATCGCGGTGACCTCGGTCAAAGGGGTCACCGGGCACACCCTCGCCGCCGCGGGCGCGATCGAGGCGGTGTGCGCCGCGCTGACCATCCGCGACGGGGTGATCCCGCCGACCGCGGGCACCAAGCAGGTCGACCCGCGGGTCGAGGTCGACGTGGTGGTCGGGGCCGCCCGCCGGGCCCGGGTCGACGTCGCCGTCAGCACCTCGTTGGGCTTCGGCGGGCACAACGCCGCCCTGGTCCTCACCGCACCCTGAGAGAGGACCGCGTCACCATGATCAGCAGCATCGGCCTGCTCGGCCTCGGCGGGGCGGGGGCCCGCGTCGCCGAGGCCGCCACCGCCGCGGGCCTGCGGGTCGCCACCACCGACCTGCGCGACGTGGACGTGCTCGTGGAGGCCGTCGAGGGCTCGCCAGCGGTTCGGGCCGCCCGGCTCGCCGAGCACGCCGGGTCCGGCAGGCTCCTGGTCACCACCTCGGTGACCCAGCCGGTCAGCGCCCTGGCCCCACCCGGGGCCCGGGACCGCACGGTCGGGCTGCGGTTCGGCTGGACCGGCACCGCCGTCGAGGTGGCCCTCCCGGCCGAGACCGCGGACTGGGCGCGCGCCGCCACCTACGACCTGGTGGACCGGCTCGACCTGCGCCCGACCCCGGGACAGGACCGGCCGGTCGGCTTCGAGTTGCTGTTCGGGCTGCTCAACGACGCGGCCGCCCTGCACGGGGCAGGCTACGTCAGCGCCACCGACCTGGACGCGGCGATGCGCCTGGGCTGCGGGCTGCCGCTGGGCCCGCTGCGGCTGCTCGACGAGATCGGCCTCGACACCGCGGTCGCCCTGCTCACCGAACTGCACGAGCGCACCGGCGACCCCCGGTCGCGGCCCGCGGCGGTGCTCGCCGACCTGGTTGCCGCCGGGCGGCTGGGCCGGGCGAGCGGGCGCGGCTTCCACGACTACCCGCTGTTCGAGTCCACCCCCACCCCCGACCCCGCGGCGGGACCGCGCCTGGTCGGGGTGGTGGGCACCGGGACCATGGCCAACGGGATCGCGCAGGCGCTCGTGTCGGCCGGGGTGGCAGTGGTGCAGGTCGGGCGGTCGAGCGAGCGGGTCATCGATGCCCGCGACGCGCTCGACTGGCACATCGAGCGGACCGGGCTGCGCAGGCCGGGCCGCTGGGCGGGCGGCACGGAGCTGTCGCTGCTGGCCGAGTGCGAGCTGGTGGTGGAGGCCGTGGTCGAGGACCTCGCGGTCAAGCGGGCGCTGTTCGCCGAGCTGGACCGGGTGTGCCCACCGGGCGCGGTACTGGCCACCACGACCTCGGGCCTGCCGGTCGCCGAGTGCGCGGCGGCCACCCGGCGCCCGGAGTCGGTGCTGGGCCTGCACTTCTTCAACCCGGCGGCGACGATGCCGCTGGTGGAACTGGTTCGCGCGCGGCAGACCGGGGACGCCGCGCTGGCGGTGGCCAGGCAGGTCTGCGCGCGGCTGGGCAAGCACGCCGTGGAGTGCGGCGACCGCGCCGGGTTCGTGGTCAACGCGCTGCTGTTCCCCTACCTCAACGACGCGCTGCGGCTGACCGCGCCGGAGCACGTCGACGACCTGGACGCGGGCATGCGGGCGGTGCACGGGTTCCCGATGGGCCCGGCCCGGCTGCTCGACCTGGTCGGCACCGACGTGGCGCTGCGGGTGCTCGAGCACCTCGGGGCGACCCCCGCGCCGCTGCTGGTCCGCGCGGTCGCCGAGGGCCACCTCGGCCGCAAGACCCGGCGCGGGATCCGCGAGCTGTGCCGCGCCCTCACCCCCGTCACCGAAAGGACGTCCGCATGACCAGACGCCGTGCCGTGTTCGCCCTGACCGCCGCCGTCGCGGCCCTGTTCGGGCTCAACTCCGGGCAGGCGGTGTCGCAACCCGCGCCGACCCCCGTGGCCGAGATCCTGGGCCGGGGCACGACTTCCGCGCCGTACCTGGTGGGGTCGTGGCAGAACCGCGAGTTCGTGGCCAGGAAGGTGACCATCCCGCCGGGCGGCGCCACCCCGTGGCACTACCACGTCGGCGAGCAGGTCGTCGTGCAGGTGCAGGGCGTGGTCGAGCGGCTCGACCGCAACTGCGAGGTCCACACCTACCGCGCGGGCGACGCCTACGTCGAGCCCGCCGGGCAACGGGAGATCCACCAGGGGATCAACCGGGGCACCGAGCCGGTCGTGTTCTACGTGACCGACCTGGTGCCGGTGGGGGCGCCGTTCGGGGTGAACGTCACCGCGCCCGCGTGCGCCTCATGAGCGCGGTTCGGGTGGCGTTCTTCGACGTCGACGAGACACTGGTGACGGTCAAGAGCATGTTCGGCTTCCTCGCCGAGTACTTCGACGCCGAGGAGTACGAGCGCGCCGAGAAGCACCTCAAGGGCCTGGCCGCCGCGGGAGTTCCGCGCGATCAGTCCAACCGCGAGTACTACCGGATGTTCGCCGGGCACTCCGCCGCCGAGATCGCCGACCACGGCCGCGCCTGGTACGAGCGGGCGTTCCCGACGCTGTACAACGAGGCCACCCTGGGCTGGTTGCGCCGCTACCAGAACGGCGGCGCGGCGATCGTCCTGGTGTCCGGCTCGTTCCCGGCTTGCCTGGACCCGATCGCCGACCACGTGTTCGCCGACCGGGTGCTGTGCGGCCAGCCTGCCGTCGTGGACGGCAAGCACACCGGGGAACTGGTGGGCGAGCCGGTGATCGGGGAGGGCAAGGCCCGCGCGGTGCGGGCGACCATGGCGGAGCTGGGGGTGTCCGCACAGGACTGCGTCGCGTTCGGCGACCACAGCACCGACCTCCCGATGCTCCAGCAGGTCGGGCGCCGCGTGGTGGTCGGCGACGACCCGGGCCTGCGCCCCCACCTCACCTCACCCGGCTGGTTCCGGCTGGCCGACCTGGGCGCGCACCAGCCCGTCTGACCCGGCGGGGTCCGGTCACCCCCCGACCGCCCCGCCTCCTGCGGTGACCGCCCGCGTGTCCCCCCGACGCCTGGGCGGTCACCGCAACTTCCCGGCCGGATCTCGTGCGCTGGACGTCCTCGCGCAACCGCCCGGATCTGTCAGCGGTGCAGCACGTGGTACGAGAGCGAGGCTCAGCTTGCCTTCGCCGAGTTGCACCAACTGTCGATCTCGGCCAGATGCTTGCCGCCCCACACGCAAGTGATGTCGAAGACGTGGCGGTCGATGAGTGTTCGGCGAGGCTAGAACGCTGCCGCCACCCCGCTACTTCTCGACCACCGCTACCTTGCGCCCCGATCTCCGTTGGTCGGGTTCGCTCGGTCAGGTGTTGCGCGGATCGGCCTCCCTGCGCAGGGTGGAGGAGTCCGACGCGACATCGGGAGGGCCGGGTCAGCATGGCCAAGCACGAGAGCAATCACGACCTCATGACCGCGTCGTTCTGGGCACAGCCTGCGGTTGTCCGGGACGAGCTGTTCGCCGAATTGCGCGCGAGCGAAGGTCCAGTCTTCTGTCCGCGCGCGGGAACCGCAGGCTTCTATGCGCTCACGCGGCATGCGGATGTGGTCGAGGCCGCCCGGAACCCTGGGGTGTTCAGTTCCGAGCCCACCGCCGTCCGCCTGGACGATTTGCCTGCGGGCACGGAGAAGTACGGCGGTTCCATGGAAAGCATGGACGACCCCCGGCATGCCCGCCTACGCCGGATCATCGCCGGGTCGTTCACCCCGCGGATCCTCGCCCGGTTCGAGGCAGACATCCAGGAGCGCGTCACCCGGCTGGTCGATGATCTGGCCGATCGACACGAGAGCGATTTCGTCGAGACGGTGTCGACGCCGCTGACCCTCGGGACTGTCTTCTCGATGATGGGGATTCCTGTGTCGGCCAGCCACGAGCTCATGCCCGCGGTCAACATCGTGCTGGCGATCAGCGATTCGGGGAACTTGGACTTCCGCAGCCCCGACGAGCGGGAAGCGTTCATCAAAGAGAAGTTCGCCGTGATGCACGGATTCGTGGCAGACCTGGCTGAGGCCCGCCGTGCGCGACCAGGTGAGGACCTGATCAGCATGCTGGTCAACGCGAACGTGGACGGCGAGTGCCTGACCGATCTCGAACTGGGCCGCTTCTTCACCTTGCTGGTCGCGGCCGGGGTGGAGACGACCCGCCACGCGCTGTCGCACGGAATCCACCTGCTGACAAGGAATCCGGCGCAGCGGGCGTTGCTGCTGGACAACCTCCCCGCAGCCGTCGAGGAGATCGTCAGGTGTGCCACACCAGTCGCGTGGGTCAGGCGCAACGTCACCCGCGACTACACGCTCCACGGACACACCTACTGGCGAGGGGATCGCGTGATCCTCTACCACTGCTCCGCGAACCGGGACGAGCTGGTGTTCAAGGATCCCAACGCCTTCGACGTCACCAGGTCGCCGAACCCGCACGTGGGATACGGCGGTGGCGGTCCCCACATCTGCCTGGGCGCACACCTGGCACGACGACAGATGACGGCGCTCCTGGCGGAGCTCTACACGCGACTTCCCGGCTTCCACGCCACAGCCCAGCCCACCTGGGTGAAGGCGAGCCTCATCAACGGGATCGAGCGCCTTCCCTGCGCCGTCAAGTAGGAGGGACACGACATGAGGACCTACGGCCACAACTGGGCCGACTGGCTCTACAGCAACCAAAAAGACGCGTTCATGGTGTCGGTGTACGACGCCTGCGCGGAGATCGACAAGTGCGACAACCCCGTCGTGAAGGCGAAGTTGATCGGCGACCTGCGAGAGCGCGTGTCGGGCAGCAAGCGGGACTGGATCGAGGGCATCAAGGGTTTCCTCGACTTCGAGACGCACCGGCTGACCCATGGCCAGGCCCCACTTGAGGCCCTGGACGACAGCGACGAGTACCGGATGCTGGCTGTCGTGGACGCCGCCTGGCGACACGGGGCCTTCCAGGGCCTGTGCCGCACGCCGGGTGGGGCCGAGTGGATAGGCCACCTGGGGGAGGTGTGCGCCGCCTTGGTGCACCAAGGCTTCAAGTGGGTGCGCGGATCCAGTCACGGCGTGGCCGACTGGGAGCTTCCGGAACTGGGGGAAGCCTGGTGCAAAGGCGCCGCCCTGTGGGGGATCACGGGCTTCTTCACAGCCCTGGACGAGGCAGGAGCAGACCCGGACAACGACGCGGCCCTCACCCGCGTCTTCCGTGTTGTCGCAGCGCATCACATGGCGGGCGCCACCTGGCTCGTCTACCGGGGCGAGCACCCGCACAAGACCTGGCGAGCGGATGTGCGCGGGCGCGCACCCAGCCCCGAGGCGGTGCGCAGGGCCGGAGCCGGGTTCGGGTGGCCACCCGAGACGATCGACGTACTGGCGCGGACAGCGGAGCACGTGAACACGTGGGTCAACCCGACGAGGAAGGAGATCCCGGACCGAACTCGGAGATTGCTGTTCGGGCCCCATACTCCGCGAATCACCAGCCACCTTCGTAAGCTTGCTGTCGAACTGGCCGACGCGTCGGGAGACCTGACCCTCGAAGAACAGGAAGAACTCTTCTACCGGTTGATAAACTGGATGTCCACCTTCGCGACATCGTGGCGTGCGCGCGGCGACGCCGACGACCGGGTCCTAGAACTCGGGGCGTGCGGCGCACTGGCCGGAGTGCTCCGCGAAACCCGACCACACCTGGCACAGGAACACGTACACCGGATGGTCGAATGGGCGCGGCCACACACAGCACATCTGAGCGACGAGAAGCAGAGAGAACTACTGAACTGCGTCCGTTCCGCCATGGAGGTTCGGGGGAGAGTGCCGGGCACGCTCCCGAAACTGGGCAGCGACGGGACCGGGTACACGCGCTACGTGGACGGCACGTGGAAGCTGTCAGCGGAGGTGTTCCTTGCCGCTGACCGCTCGAACGTGGGTGGAATCTCCCTCAACGAGGAGCAGATCCCCTGGGAGACCAGGTTCTTCAACTCCATCACCAGGGAGCGGAGGCGAATCAGCGCGGACTACAGCGGTGCGACGGACACACACGGTGGATGTCCCGTGTGCCTGGGAAACGAACTCCTCAAGATCTTCGGCAACAACCTGAACGTCGGGATCAGGGTGTGCTTCACGGCGGGAAACATGCTCTACGACAACCTCCTGCTCGGCGAACCGGGCGACCAATCCCTGGGCAGCCGCTGACTCCGGCCACCTGTAACGTTGCCCACGTCAAGACCATCGCCTACACACTCGACCCCTGAATCTGCTGATCCCGGTCATGTGTGTTGGTGAGGTTGGGCTGCCATCAGCGGGTGGCCATCTGACCTAGTGAGACTGTGCGCGGATCAGTCGGCCGGGTTCTGGCGTCGTCGTTTGCGTTCGATGATGATTGCCAGCAGGCCAACGAGAACCGCCAGGAGGCCGATCCCCGCGAGGAGGGCGACGTCGGCGCCGGTTGATGCCAGGTCGGATGTGGGCGGTTGCGGAGACCCTTGCGGAATAGGCGCGTTGGCCGAGGTGCTCACCGGCGGCGCGGGCGGTGATGTGGTGGGTGTGGTCGTACTCGGGGGTGCGTCGGGGTCGGCCAGTGTGACGCGTTCGATCATGACCGGGGTGGACGCGATCTGCGCGATTCCGTCTGGGCTGGCGCCGGTGATGTCGACGCGGTGTTCGCCGTCCGGCACGGAGGTCGGGACCGGCAGGGTGACGTCCAGTTCGCCCGCGGCGTCGGTGGTCACGGTTCCCAAGTCGACCGGGTCGGAGTTCAGGACGATGCGGACCTCGCTGTTCGGTGAGAAGTTCTCGCCTCGCACGCGCAGAGCGCAGTCGCTGGGGGAGCAGGCGGGTTGCAGGCACTCCACCCCGCACTGGCCGGACGGGTCGGCGCGCACATTGCCCACGGCGACGGTGATCGGACCCCGTGGGCCGCGGATCGTCGGGTTGGGCTCGGGGTTGGCGAACAGCAGCCTGCCCTGGTCGTCGACGTAGTGCTTGAGGAAGTAGGCCGCGATGGCGTCGTGGCCGAGTTGGTTGGGGTGGAAGCTCTCCTGGATGTCGTCGAGGCGAAGTGCGTTGACCCACGCGGGGGCGTCGTCGGTGCCGGTGCAGATCTCATGGCCCGCGGTCACGGCGAACAGCGGCATGTAGGTCACCCCCGCAGTGGCGGCCGCGTCTTCGATCGCCTGGTTGAGCGTTGGGAGGAAACGGTTCTGGAGGTACTCGCGTTCGGCGGCGTTGAAGGTGCCGGGCAGGCATCCCAGGGCGGCCTGGAGTGCGCTCGGGTACCCGTACACCAGCACCTCGGCGTCCTCGAACTCCGCGCGCAAATTGCTGAACGTGGTGACCAGCTTGTCGAAGACGGGCCCGTTGACGCGGCTGATGTCCGACCCCTCCGACACCCGGCAGTCCACGGTCCCGAAGATGGTGTGCAGATCCGGTGCGAGGCAGGCCTTGACAAGCCCCGCGAAGGACGCGTCGTTGCCCCCCACTCCGAGCGTGACCAGATCCGGCGAGCCGTGTTCGGCCTTGAAGTTCTTGGCGTCCGTGACCTGGATGTTGCCGCCCGCAACGCTGTTGGGTGACATCCGGTACTGGGCCTCGCCCGTCCCGCTGATCAGGCCCAGGTTCTCGGTGACCGCTCCGGAGCACGCGGTGAAGAGGAAGTCGTTGGCCGCAACGCCGAGGGAGCGGCTGACCTGCTGCGGCCACGCGCGCCCGTGTCGGTGGCACCGGTTCTCGTACTGCTTGGCGGGGCGCTTCCGCGCGTCGGCGAAGCTGATGGGCTGTTTGGTCGTGGTGTCGCACCGGACGTGGTCGCCGCGGAAAAGCTCGAAACGCAACCACTCCGAGTTCTCGTGGTACCTCGCGTCGCGCATGGCCGTGCCGCAGTCATAGGCGATGGGGTCGCGGCCCAGCCGCTTCTCTATGTCCTCGATGTACCCCTCGCCGGAGGAGTAGGAATCGCCCATCGCGATCATTCGGTTGACTTGGCGGCCGCCGAGCGCGGTGCCGGTCGACACGTTGTCGATGGCGAAGCCCGCGGGCTCCTCCTCGGTGTTGTCGATCGTGACTCGGTGGATGCCCGCCAGCGGGAGCCGGATGTGGTTGATCCCGATCGCGTTGGCCCTGACCGCGCCAAGGCGCGCGCCGTCCAGTCCGTAGTAAGCGATCTCGACGGAGTTCCGGCTGTCGATGTAGCCGACGTCGAACTCGATCCCGCTGGTGGCAGCGGGTCCGCCTGTCCCGGGATCGACGATCTCGAGTGCGATCTCCCCCTGGAACTTGGGTGTCCCGGACAGCACCGGACTGGTCGGGTTCGCGCTGTCGGCTGTAATGAAGCTGCCCTCGTTGAAGACAACGCCCTGGTCGCGGTACTGCGTCGTGATCTGCGTGCCCAGGCCGAACTCGCTGAACGTGATCGCACCGGCGGGGGCGGCCAAGCGGGGAGCGGCACCGAGCTCATCGGAGTCCCGGGTGCTCGTCGAAGACAGGTCGTCTTGGCCTGCGGGTTGGGCGGCGTGGCCGGGCGTGCCAGCCGCGGTCGAGACCGTCAACGCGAGAACGGTTGCGAGAACGCCGATTCGCCGCCGAAACATCCACTCACTCCTAGACCTGCGCGTAGAGGGCTCTGGTGCCAGCCGGAAGCCGCCCCCGCGCGCCGACCGATGTGCCGATGATCGCTGGGCGACCAGGCGCTGTTACCGATTGGCCACTATTTGTCCACTCGGCGAAGTCGGATTGTCCTCTTCAGATTTGAACCTTGGGACTCGCGACCACCTGTCAGCGGAGGCGGGCGCCCACGCCGCAGGGGCGCCCGCCGATTCGGCCCTGGCCATCCTCGGGTTGGTGCCGCGCCTGCCGCGTTGGCGGCTCGGCTGTAGGGCCGTGAACGCGGGCGATCCAGCATCTGCGGCACGTCGACGTTCCCATTTAGGTGTCCCATAGGTGAACTCGATGGAATATTGAGATGTTCGATATGGGGCGGTTCGGTCGATAGTGGGCATATCGGCCGGATATCCGGACTGGCCGATTCCACAAAGGAGAACCCTTCATGAACCTGCGTACCCTGCTGCGCGCTGCCCTCGTCCCCTTGGTGGTGGGAGCCGCGACGCTCACTGCGATCACCACGTCGGCCAACGCCGCGCCGCCGTCGGACTCCCCGCCGATGACGCCCGCGATCGTTGGCGGCTCGACGGCCACCGGCAACTACCCGTGGATGGCGTCCCTCCAGGTCAACGGTCGGCACGGGTGTGGCGGCTCGCTGATCAGCGCCGAGTGGGTCGTCACCGCCGCGCACTGCATCCAGGGCGGGTCGCTGAACCTGCGGATCGGCTCCAAGGACAACACGACCGGCGGCACACTGGTGTCGGCGTCGCGGCAGATCAAGCACCCGTCCTACGGCAACATCCAGAACGGGTACGACATCGCGCTGATCAAGCTCTCCCGCGCGGTGCAGAACCAGCCGATCACCCTGGCGGGCAGTTCCCCCGCGGTCGGTTCGAGCGTCGTGCTCTACGGCTGGGGCCAGACCTGCCCGCAGCGCGGCTGCCAGCAGAGCCCGCCGCGCACGCTGAAGTTGCTGAACACCCGCATCAACTCCGACAGCCAATGCCAGAGCATCCGGGGCGCCAGCGAACTGTGCGTGCAGAGCAGCACCTCGCAGACCGCCTGCTACGGCGACTCCGGCGGTCCGCTGGTGGTCCAGGGCCAGCTCGCGGGCGCGACCAGCCGCGCCGGTCACGGCAGCGCGACCTGCGGCCAGGGGCACACGATCTACACGGACCTGACCGCCTACCGCCAGTGGATCTCCCAGACCACCGGTGGTGCTGTCTAACCCGGACACCATGAACGGGCCGGGTGGGGTGTTGGCGGCGCAGGGTCACCCTCCCCGGCACCGGGGTGTGTCGCGGTGCCCTCGCCGCGGCGCACGACTGGGTAAGAGTGGGCGACCCCTCGGCACGGGTCGCCCACTCGCCACCGGATCCCTGACGGGAGTCAGGAGTGCAAGCATGGCCCGAGGACTCCTGGCTCACACTCGACCTGCGACCGCTGCTATCGAGCTGAGGACGCATATTGCTGGCTGACCAGGGAGTTGGCGGGGTGATCCTGCTTGGTTGGACTCGCCATCTTCGAGGTCAGCGGTGCCAGTTCGCGTGCTCCGGTGCGGTGGCCCCCGCGTAGTCTGACCGCCGGACAAGGCAACCGGAGGTGGCAATGGCGCGGGGCGGGCTGGCTGGCGAGGTCGTGCTGGTGACGGGTGCGGCACGGGGGATCGGCTTGGCGATCGCGGAGACGGCGGCGGCTCAGGGCGCGGCGGTCGGGCTGATCGACGTCCTGGGCGCCGAGTTGTCGGAGACCCGCGACCGGCTGAGCGAGGGCGCCGCCGTCCACGCCGCGGTCGCCGACATCACCGATGAGGTCGCGGTGGCCGCGGCCGCGGCGGAGATCTCCGGGGTACTGGGCCCGGTGACGGTTCTGGTCAACAACGCCGGTCGCAACTCCTACGCCGACCCGATCGCCATGACCGCGCAGGAATGGGACGCGGTGTTCGACGTCGACCTCAAGGGCGCCTGGCTGGTGGCGAAAGCCGTCCTCCCCGGCATGGTCGAACGCCGCGGCGGCGCGATCGTGAACATCGCCTCGATCCACGCCACCGTCACGACCGCGGGGATGTTCCCCTACGCCGCCGCCAAAGCGGGCTTGGTCGGCTTCACCAAGAGCCTCGCGCTCGACGTGGCGCAGCACGGCATCAGGGTCAACGCGGTCAGTCCCGGCTTCATCAGGACCGCTCTCGTGGACGAGTACTTCACCAACAACGCCGAGCCGGACGCCGAGCAGAAGGCCCTCGCCAACCACCCACTGGGCCGCTTCGGCACCCCGCAGGACGTCGCCGAGGTCGTCTGCTTCCTCGCCTCACCCGCCGCCGCCTTCGTTACCGGCGCCAACTGGTCGGTCGACGGTGGCCTGGGCGCCCGCTTCCCCTGAGGTCGAGCTGTCGCACTTCAGAAGAGATTCTGCTTGCGGTACGCCGTCTTGGCTGCCGTGATGGCGTCTGAACCGGACCGAGCGGTGGGCGCGGATCCGGTGGTCGCTGCCAATATGGCGGCGGCGACCACCGGATCTCGTCATGTGGCGGCAGTGGCAGTTTTACCCAAGGGTTGCTTCGCCGGGTCGGGTCGGCGCGGATCGGTGAATGTGGCCATGCCGGGCACCAGCAACGTGAGCAGTGCGGCGACGATGACCACGACACCGCATACCGTGAGGACGAGCATGCCGCCTGTCGCGGCGATCGCGGCGGGCAGCAGTGCCAGGCCGAGTGGGCTCATGCCGTAGGAGACGAGGAAGTCGAGGGCGGAGATCCGGGCTTGGAGGTGTTGGGGGACTTCGCGTTGGATGGCGGTGAACCACGGGATGTTGAAGATCTCGATGCCCGCACCACCGATGGCGCAGCAGGCGATGATGATCCAGCTCTGGTGGGCGAAGGCCAGTGCGAGCGGGACCAGTCCGTAGCTGCCCAGCATGATCATGGCTGGAACGCCCGGGCGGCGTGGTTGCCATCGGCTCATCAGGACTGCCCCGCAGGCGGCGCCGAGGGAGTAGGCGCCCAGGGCCGCGCCGATGAGCCAGTCGCCGCCGAAGCGTTCTTGGCTGATGATGGGGAGCATGAGGTACTTCGCGGCTTCGCCGAGGGCTAGCCAGAGGACGAGGGCGGCCAAGCCCGCGAGGAACCACCGGTGTTTGCGCGCCTCACGGAGACCTTCGCCGAAGTCGACGAAGGCGTTGGCGCGACCCGAGCCTTCCGGCGCCGCACCATGTCGAGGGGGAAGTGCGGCGGCGACCAGCCACAACCCGGCGGCGATCAGGAGGCTGGCGGTTCGGCCGAGGCCGCTGTGCGCCACGACCGCGATGGTGGGCCCGGCCACCAGGCAGATGCGCAGGCTGAGTGTGGTGGCCGCGTTCGCCGAGTGCCGGTGCTCCTCGGTGACCAGCTCGCCGACCAGCGCTTGGTAGGCGCTGCGGAACACGCCTTCTCCAGCACCCGCGAGGAGAACGGCGGCGCACAGCGCGATGGTGGGCAGGTCGAGCAGCAAGGCGGCCGCGACTGTTCCCGCTGCCCGGAGAAGACTGGAGTAGGCCAGGGTCTTGGCACGGGGATAGCGGTCGGCGATGACGCCTGCGGGCAGGGCACCCAGCAGGAATCCCAAAGTCCTCGCGCCCAACACAAGGCCGAGCGCCGTGAAGCCGTCATGTCGGTCCAGGACGGCCAGAATGAGCGCAGTCGGCATCAGGCCCGTCGCGGCGGCGGAGGCCGTGTGGCTCAACCACAAGCGGCGGAACGCTCTCTGGCGCAACACGGTGATCACCGGCTCACCTCGGCGGTGGCGCGGGCGGTCGGCGAGCCCAGCTGCTCCGCCAGTTCGGGCAGGTAGTTCGCGCAATCCCGTGCGGGGTCAGTCGAGTGCGGGGCGAGCCGACCAGCGCGGGCGCGCAGTCCAGTGACGGTGCACTCGGTGGTGAGGGCATTGGCCCGCAGCCACTCGTCGTTGAAGGCGGTAGCGAGGTAGCGCTCGCCACGATCGGAAGCGAGCACGGCTACGCGCCGACCGGCCCGCGTCCGCATCGCCGCGGCCAGTGCGACGGTCAGGGCCGCCCCCGTCGACACCCCGGCGAGGATGCCCTCTGTGCGGGCCAGGGTTCGACACGCGCGGTAGGCGTCATCATCGGTGACCTTGTACACCTCATCCACAAGGGACAGATCGTCGAGGTTGACCGGTGTCCAGCTCAAGCCCATGCCCGGAGTCAGGTAGGCGTGCGCGAGCCCACCGAACACAGTGGACCCTTCGACGTCGACCCCGATGACCCGCACGTGCGGCGCGCGCCTCTTGACCGAACGCGCGATACCGCCGAGGTGACCGCCGGTGCTGACGGTGCAGACCACCGCGCTGAGCTCCGGACCGGCTTGGTCGAGCAGTTCGGCGGCGGTGCTGTGCAGGTGCGCGTCGCTGTTGAGCGGGTTGAAGCACTGGTCGGGCCGGAACGACCCGGCGATCTCGTCGTGCATCCGGTTGGCCAACGAGATCCGGGTCTTGTGGTAGGAACCGGAGTCGTCCTGCTCGTCGACGACGACGATCTCCGCGCCGTAGGCCTGCAGCAGCGCCCGGTTGGTGGCGGTCAACTTCGGGTCCACCACGGCGATCACCCGGTAGCCGAGGGAAGCGCCGTACATCGCCAGCGCGATGCCGAAGTTGCCGGACGATGACTCGATGATCGTCCCGCCGGGGCGGAGTGCGCCGGTGCGCTCCGCGTGCCGGATGATGTGGGAGGCGGGCCTGTCCTTCAGGCTGCCGCCGGGGTTCGCGCCTTCCAGTTTCACGATCAGTTCGGCCTCGTGGGCGGTGGTGAGGTTGCGCAGGCGGACGACGGGTGTGTCGCCAACCGCGTCGAGCAGCAAGGGCAAAGTGGTCGAACGCATGGGTTTCTCCAGTGACCGTCGCGGCATCACATGACGGGGCAGCCAGCGGCACAAGCGCACCGCTCAGCGGCGCGCGCCGTCAGGTCCGCGCGACACAGACGCGGGTCAGGAGAGTGCGCCCCCACAGCGGAGGCGGTCGAACATAGCGGGCGCCCACCGCGTATCCCTGGCCCGACAAGCAGTCGACCACATCCACAACGGCATCGGTGACCCCACAGGCCGCCGCCGACGTGTGCACGGCATCCGGATCGTGGACCACGTAACCGCAGTCGTCCTCACCAGGCCCGGAATCCGGCTGATCCGCCACAACCTCCGTCGCCACCAGATGCCCCGACTCCGCCACGAGCGGATGCGGATGGCCGACGCACAAGGCCACATACACCAGAAGCAGCCCAACAATCATCGCCGACACCACGCCAGTGCGCGGCCGGATCCCGCCGCGCTGCCCGCAGCCCCGATGATTGGACATAGTGCCCCGAGCCTACGAATGCCCGACCACCCGCGCCACCCCCTCGACCCCAACGCGACAGGAAAAGCGCACGCAGCCGTAGCCCACAGGGAAATTCACATCCCCCGCCCCCGCCCTTACCACCCATTCACACCACGTCATCGAGATGAACTCCCCAATCACCACCCCGATCACCACCGTGCCCAGCGTGGCCACCACCGAGCGACCGTACGCGTCGCGACGTCATCAGCAACGCAAGACCAACTGCGTTGCGCGAAGATCCGCTCCTGGCCTCCACGCCAACCCAGCCCCGTGGGCGGCGTCGCCGGGGGCCACCCGGAAGTCCTGCGTAAGTCGCCCATGAGTTCGCGCGAGGACCGTGATCACGGTGAGAGAGTCGATGCGTGGGTCCGGGGTGCGCGCAACGCGATGGCGAAGAAGTCGCGTTGGTCGGGGACCAGGTAGCGGTCAGGGGGACTGCTCATCCCCGGCAGCAACCGGGTCGGGCTTGTGCCGGGGGAATCGGGGCGGTACGCGGTGAAGACGACCATGCCGGTGTGGATGTCCAGTTCCATGCCGCGGACCACGCCCGCTTGGCGCATCGCGTCGGCGAGGGTGTGGAGGGTGAGTTGGTCGCCGCCGACGTAGAGGAGGTTGCCGTGGGAGTCGAGGCCGAGGCCGGAGCGCCAGGTGTACTGGAACTGGTTGCGGGCGTTGCCCCAGTGCTCCGCAGTGTTCTGGTCCAGTCCTGGCACCGGTTGCCCGCGGTCGATCACCAGGTCGAGGTTCTGCCGGACCGCGATCACGTCCGGGCCCAGGGTGTGGTCCCGGCCCCACTGTCCAATACCGACTCTCCCATCGCGGGTGAGCACCACCGCGGCGGCGCCGTCGCGCAAGGTGCCGATGGTGGTGCCGTTGAGGTAGCAGCCGCCGTTGGCGTCGCGCATCTTGAAGCCGGAGTTGAACGTGGCCAGCAGGCTCGACCGCATCCCGAGCGGGACCGCGTGGTCGGGGCCTACCGACCCACCGGGTTCGCGGGTGCCGGGGACGAGCGTGGCCGCAGTCAGGTCCTGGTTGAGCCACGCCACCCCGGCGACCACACTGCCGTGCCGCGGGTCGGGTCGGACGAACGTCGTGTACAGAGCTGCCGTGCCGTCGGCCGCCCTCGCCCCGGGAACCCACACGCCCTCACCTGCGAGTCCTGAGTGGACAACCAGGTCGGACGGACGTGCCCCTGGGGCCGCCACAGTGGGAGTCCGCGTCGGGGGCAGCGCGGTGGCGGCTGGTGCGCCGGTGCCGGGCTGCTTGCGGGTGTACCACCAGTTCTCGATCGCGTTGACCGGCGCGTCGAGTCCCATCTGCCGCAACCAATCCACGGTGCGCGCGGTGAAACTCGCCTGCCCTGGGTACACCAGCACCTGGACATAGGTCGTCATCGGGTACACGAGCGCGACGGCCAGTACCAAGGCGACGACACGGCGGCGTCTGCGCCGCCTCGGGGTCGCGCGGCGGGCAGGCAGCGGGCTGATGAGTGTCTGGGGCATGGCGCCAACGGTAGGAATCGCCCGGTGCCCGCAGGGCCAGCACGGGGTTAGCCGACGGCAAATCAGCGGGTTGGCAGCACCAGGGTGAACCGCGTCGGGTCGGTCCGCATCAACCGCAGCCGCCCGCCCTCGGCTTCGGCGAGCCTGCGGGCCAGCGCCAGGCCGATCCCGTGGCCGCCGCTGTCGTGCGCTCGCCGTCGGAACACGTCGGTGCCCGCTGCGGGCCCGACGCCCTGGTCGGTGACGTCGACGGCGATGGTGTCGGCCACCACCCGTGCGGTCAGCAGGACCTCGCCCGCGCCGTGCCTGCCCGCGTTGTCCAGCAGCACGGCCACGACTTGGCGCAGCACCGGACCGGCCACCAGGGCCGCCGCGGCGTCGTCGGTCACCTCGACCCCGAGCCCCCGGTCGACCAGCGCGCCGCGCCACTCGCGCGCCAACCCGTCGAGGATCGCCCCGACCTGGCCGGTGTGGGTCGCCGAGGGGGTGTCGCGGGCCAGCGCCAGCAGGTCGTCGATGGTCTGTTCCAGCACATCGGTCGTGCCGATCCCCGCGGCGATGGCCTGCCGCGGGTCGGCGTCGGGGTTCTCCAGCGCCGATTCCAGTTGCAGTCGCAGTCCGGCCAGCGGTGTCCGGAGTTGGTGCGAGGCGTCCGCGGTGAACGCGCGCTCGCGTTCCAGCAGGGCGTCGAGCCGCTGGGCGGTGAGCGTCAGCGCCGAGCCGACCGAGTCCACCTCGGGGATGCCGCTGTCGGGGGCGCGCGCCGTGAAGTCGGCCTCGCCGAGCCTGGCCGCGGTGCCCGCCAGCCGTTCCAGCGGCTCGGCGAGCCTGCGTGCCTGCCCGCGCGCGACCAGCCAGGTGCCCGCCAGCGCGACCCCGCCGAGCAGCACCATGGCCGCCCAGGTGAGCCCGGTGCGCAGGTAGTACTCGACCGTCGGGCTCGCCGCGCGGACGATCCCCACCACCTCCTCGCCCCTGGCGATGCCGATCACGACGACCAGCTCGCCGTCGGTGTCGGCCTCGACGACCCCGCCCGGCTCGACCCGCGGCCCGCCCGGGTCGAGCCGGTCTGGCCCGGTCCCGACCACCCTCGTCCCGGCGGGGCTGTAGACGGCGACGTCCGAGCCGCTCTCGCCGGTGGGCACCGCCTCCGGTGTTCGCCCGGCGAAGAGGTCGTCGACCACCCGCAGCGCCGTGTCGTCGGCCAGGCGCTCCAGTTCGACGCGCTCGTCGGCCAGGTAGTAGCGGGCGGCTGCGTAGGCCAGCGGCACCCCGAACAGCGCGATGGCCAGGGCGGCGGCCACCACCACGAGGACGACGATCCGCCTACGCATCCGCCGGGGACTCCAGCCGGTAACCGTAGCCGCGCAGCGTGGTGATCTCGGGCGCGGCGCCCGCGGCGGCCAGTTTCCGGCGCAGCGCGGCCACGTGCACGTCCAACGTCTTGGTCGAGCCGTACCAGTGCGCGTCCCACACGTCGGCCATCAGATCCTCCCGGCGCACCGCGATGCCCGGCTCGCGCGCCAGGCGCAGCAGCAGCTCGAACTCCTTGGCCCGCAGCGCGACCTCGTGACCGTCCACAGTGACCCGCCGGGTGCCCGGGTCGACCCGCAGGGCGCCGAACTCCAGCACCTGGGCCCCCGTGCCCGCCGACTCCCGGCGCAGGTGCGCCCGGATCCGCGCGTGCAGCTCCGCCAGCCGCACCGGCTTGGTCAGGTAGTCGTCGGCGCCCGCTTCGAGCCCGAGGACGACGTCGACCTCGTCGGTGCGGGCGGTGAGGATGACCTGCACGCACGTCGGCTGGCGCTCGCGCAGCCTGCGGCACACCTCGATGCCGTCCAGGTCGGGCAGGCCGAGGTCGAGCAGGGCCAGGTCGAAGGCGTTCCCGTCGCCGAGGGCGGCCGCCGCGGTGCGCGCCCACCGCACGTCGTGGCCGTGTCTGCGCAGGCTGTCGCTCAGCACGGCCCCGATCGTCTCGTCGTCTTCGACCAAGAGCACGCGGGCCATGCTCGAGGACCCTAGTGCGCCCGCGGCTCTTTCTCCTGGCGGACTCGTCACCGGAATCGCTCCGCCAGGCCGTGCAGGCCCATCCCCGCCGCGACCGAGGTCGCGAACACGACCACCAGCACCAGGACCTCCATCTTCGCTCCTCTCGACCCCATGACGTTAAGTCGGTGAGCGGGAGCCGAGGGCAAGCGGAAAGCAAACCTTCCAGCGATTTGCCTTCCGCTTGCCTTGCGCTCGCCGCGGCCGCACCCGGTGCTGCTTAACGTCGGTGGCACATACCGGCCTGCCGTGAAGGATCCCCATGTCCGTGCTCGATCCACAGTCGTTGCTGAGCGGTTTCGGCGCGCTCGGCGTGTTCCTGGTGATGTTCGCCGAAACCGGCTTGCTCATCGGGTTCTTCCTGCCCGGGGACTCACTGCTGTTCACCGCCGGGGTACTGGCGGCGACCCCCGCGGGCGCGTCGCTGCACCTGCCGTTGCCGCTGACGATCGCGGCCGCGGCGGCTGGTGCCCTGCTCGGTGCCCAGACCGGTTACCTCATCGGCCGCCGGGGCGGGACCGTCCTGCTGGGACGCTCGCGCAACCGGCACCTGCACAACGGCCTCGCGCAGAGCAAGCGGTTCCTGGAGGCGTACGGGCACCGGAAGGCGATCGTGCTGGCGCGGTTCATCCCGGTGGTGCGGACGGTGCTGAACCCGCTCGCCGGGCTGACCGGGGTACCGGCCGGGGTGTTCGCGCTCTGGCAGGTCCTGGGCGGGGTGCTGTGGACGGTCGGCGTCACGCTGGCGGGGTTCCTGCTCGGCAGCGCGATCCCGAACGTCGATGCTTACCTGCTGCCGATCATCGCGGCCATCGTCGTGGTGTCGTTGCTCCCGGTCGTCACCCGCTTGGTCCGGTCGAGGAGCCGCGCATGACCACCAGCGTGCTGGGGTTCGCCGAACGCACCCCGTGGCTGCACACGATCGCGTCGGTCTACACGGACGGGGCACTGGTGCTGCTGGCCCTGCTGATGGTGACGGCGTGGCGGCGGGCCCGGCACCGGTCCCCGGCGGCGGCTGCCACGGCTGTGTGGGCTCCGGTGGCGGTCCTGCTGGCTTACGCGGTGAGCAACGTGGTGAAGGTGCTGGTACGCGAACCCCGACCGTGTCAGGTCCTGCACCTGCCCACCGTCTCGCCGTGCGACTACGCCACGGACTTCTCCCTGCCCAGCAACCACGCCACCGTCGCCGCGGCGGCCGCGGTCGCCATCCTGCTCACCCACCGCGCGCTGGGGCTGACTGCCGTCGCCGTCACCCTGCTGGTCGGCGTTTCCCGCGTCTACCTGGGCGCGCACTACCCGCACGACGTCCTCGTCGGATTTCTCATCGGGGCCGCGATCGGCACGACGGGCCTGTGGGCCTGCCGCCTCCTCATCGGCAGAGTCCCCTCCGTGCTCATCGCCGCTCGGGACTGACGCGCCCACCACCGGTCACCGAAGGAACACCGGTTGCCACAAACGGACCAGGGTCCGCGGCGACGACCGCGCCGCGGACCCTGCACACCGGGCTCGCCCGAACGGCCCCGGTGCTCCGGTCACGGGGTGAAGACGACCTCGGGGAACCGCGGTGACGGGCCGTCCAGCAGGTGACCGGAGCGGCGCAGGTGCTGGTCGAAGAACGCCGCCGGGTAGGCCCGCTGCACCGCCACCGACCGGGCCGGGGCCACCGTGCCGATCTCCGCCTCGACCTGGGCTTGGTCCAAGCCGAGCAGCGGCGCCGCCTGGGGGAGCAGCACCGCGAGGTCGCCGTAGCTGCCGTGCGCGGCGCCGGTGAGGGTGATGTCGCGCTTCCAGCCCCGCAGGTTGGACCAGAACGTCGCCAGGTCCGGCAGGGTCTGCCGGGACGCGCGGGCGTTCATCAGCAGGTAGGGGCGGTCCAGGCCCGCGGTGACGACCGGACCGGTGACCGCGCCGTCGACGCCGATCCCCGCCCGCACGCGCGGATCGGCGAACAGCGTGGCCGCGGTCGTCGTCGCCCCGGCCGAGTAGCCGAACATGCCGACCCGGGCCAGGTCGATCCCGCCGCGCAGACCGCGGGGCAGCGGGTGCCCGTCGACGTCCGGGTTGCCGCCCGCGTCGAGCGCCGTGAGCTGGTCGAGCACGAACCGGACGTCGGCGACCCTGGCCTCGGCCATCGCCGCACCGGTGTCCGGGCCGTCGGGCACCGGCAGGCTCACCCGCCCGCCGGGGAACTCGACGAGGGCGTCGTGGGTGTGGTCGATGGTGACGACCAAGTAACCCCGACTCGCCAACTCCTCCACCACCACGGTGTTGGCCGACCGGAATGAGTCGTTGCCGGGGGAGTAGAGCACCACCGGCAGCCTGCCGCACCGCTCGACCGGGGCGCCGTCGTGGCCGTGGGTGTCCGGGACGCGCAGGTCCCCCGGCGCGACACCGTTGTCGACCGCGTACCGGGCCGCGGCGGCGGGCGGGAGCCAGGGGACGACCGGGTGGCGGTTGGCGTCGCGGGCGGGGTACCAGAGGCTGATCATCAGCTCCCTGGGCGATTCCGGTGCGCCCCACGGGTCGTGGCGGGCGTGGTCGACCAGGTGCAGTGCCGTGGTGCCGACCGGGTGGGGACCGGTTGGCGGGGGCAGGGTGAGGACGAGCGGGCTGGCGGTGGCGGTCGCGCCGGTGCCCAGCACCAGGCTCACGGCGAGCGGGACCACCGCTGCCAGGCGGCTGAATCGCATGGGACCTCCTTGTGGACTCGGCTGTCGCCGGTAACGATTTCCCTTCGCGGCAAGGGATTCATCAGCCCGTGAGCCGGTTTCGCGACCGCGCACCTATGCCCTGGGGCATACGCCTGTGGGCTGATGTCCGCGCGACGGATGTGCTCTAGCGTCGTGGCATGCGCGACGGTTCGCGGTTCGGTCGATGGGTCGACATCGTTGTCGTGGTGGTTCACGGCGTTGTGCTCGGGGCTGTCCTGTTCGCCCAGAACAGTCCTCTTGGGACGTTCCGGCTCAGTCCGGCCGGGATCGCCGCGGTGCCGGGGCAGATCGGGTTGCTCGGTGTGCTCTGCCTGCTGTTGTCGTGCGCGGCGGTGCTCACGCGCAGGAGGTGGCCCTCGACGGCCGCGGTCCTGCTCCTGGCGGCCGCTTTGCCGCTGTCGTCCCCGTGGCTGGTCCTGTTGCCGTGGATATCGCTGCTCTACTCGGTGGCGGTCACCTCGGACCGGCGGCCTGGCGTCGTGACGCTCCTGGCGGCGCTGGCGACAACGCTCGTGCACCACAACGGCGTCTTGGTGCACGCGGTGGTTCCGGGGATGGTGATGGTGATCGCGTGGTTGGTCGGGGTGGCGGTGGGTGGGCACCGCGCCCGTGTCGCCGAGCGGATCCACCGCGCCGAGGCGGAGGCCGCGCGAGCCAAGCAGCGCGTCGTGGACGAGCGGTTGCGCATCGCCCGCGACCTGCACGACGTGATCGCCCACGGCATGAGCGTCATCACGGTGCAAGCGGGATACGCGCACCTGGTGCTCGATGACCGGCCGGGCCAGGCGCGTACCGCGCTCGGCGCCATCGAGACCACGGGCCGCGAGACCCTGGTGGAGATGCGCCGCCTGCTCGGTGTGCTGCGCGCGGAACCCGACGACGAGACCGGACCGCCGGGCCTGGCCAACCTGGGTGAACTCGTCGTCCGAACACGGAGCGCGGGCGTCGCGGTCGAGGTCGTGGTGCGCGGTGAGACCCGCGACCTTCCGGCAGGCGTCGACGTGTCCGCGTACCGGATAGCGCAGGAGGCGTTGACCAACGTGGTGAAGCACGCGAACACCGACTCCTGCGTGCTCACCGTCGAGATCACCGGCGACGCGCTGTGCGTGGAGGTGGTCGACCGCGGCCGCGGTGGCCAGGCCAATGCCGGGCACGGCCTCGCCGGGATGCGGGAGCGGGCGGCCGCGCACGGTGGGACGGTCGAGGCGGAACCGGTGCCCGGTGGCGGGTTCGCGGTACGGGCCCGGCTCCCGCTCGCCGGGGTGCCCGCGTGAGCACGCGCGTGCTGATCGCCGACGACCAGGACCTGATGCGGGCGGGGTTGTGCGGGATCGTCGACTCGGCCGAGGACCTCGAGGTCGTCGGCGCCGCCGAGAACGGCCTGCGCGCCGTCGAACTGGCTCGCGACCTGCGTCCCGACGTGGTGCTGATGGACATCCGCATGCCCGGGTTGGACGGGGTGGCCGCCACCGCCCGGGTCACCGCCTCGACCGCGGCCCGGGTCCTGGTGCTGACCACCTTCGACCTCGACGAACACGTCCACGCCGCGCTGCGCGCCGGGGCCAGCGGGTTCCTGCTCAAGGACACACCACCGCGCGATCTCCTCGCCGCGCTGCGCGTCATCGCCGGGGGCGAAGCCCTCCTGGCCCCCACCACCACCCGACGGCTCATCGCCGAGTTCACCAAGCTCCCCGCACCGGTCCGCGGCCCCGCCCGGTTGCCGATCACCGACCGGGAACGGGAGGTGCTCACCCTCGTCGCCCGCGGCCGGACCAACGTGGAGATCGCCGAACACCTCCACATCAGCCCCGGCACGGCCAAATCACATGTCCGCAGCCTGCTGATGAAACTCGGGGCTCGCGACCGCGTGCACCTGGTCCTCCTCGCTCTCGGAGCGGGATTGGGGTGAGAATGGCCGGACGACCTTTATGCGCCTCGTTTCGCACGCCCAGTCAGGTGATGTGATCAGGAGGTGAGCGCCGACTAGTCACCTCCGGGAGCGGTCCCTGTGTCTGGGATACTCGAGTGGTGCGCATCCGACGGTTCAGTGATCCGGAAATGTTGTTGGCTGAACTGGTTGGGCGCCGGATCAACTACGCCGTGGCCGAGGTGGGTCCTGGCTGGTACCGCGACGATCATCGGCGGATCTTGGGGTACGAGGAAGTGGGCCCGCCGATCCCCGGCGGGTTGTTTACTCGGGCGGTCGAGTTGGTGCGGGGATATGAGTTCGCGCCTCCTGAGTTGATTCGGGGGTACTTTCGGCAGGGGTCGTTGTTGCTGGGGCGGGACATGGTGCTGGAGGGCTGCTTTTGCGGCGTTCGGTTCTTGATGGGGGTGCGGGTCACGGCGGTTCTGGATTCGGTGGATGCCCAGGTCAGTCGGTGGGGGTGGGCGTATGAGACCCTCGACGGGCACCTGGAACGGGGGAGGGTGGATTACGAGGTCGGCAAGGACCACGTGACGGGTGCGGTGGAGTTCCGGGCACACTCGTATTCTCGGCCTTCGCACGAGGCACACCCGATCCTCCGCTTCGGTTGGGCCATCTTCGGACGTCGTGTCCAGTTGCGTTTCTACCGGCGGGTCGGCGAGCAGATGGCCGCCCTCACCGCGGACCGGCCCATCACTGTCGCACCGACGGTCCAAGCCCGGCTGTCACGCCCAGGCCTCACGATCATCGACGGCGGTAGGCGCACACCGCCGATGACGTCGTCTTCAGGTGCGTGACTGCGGGCGTCCTGGAACAGTGTCCAGTTCGCCCCGTATTGCTTTCTTTTTCGGTCGATGAGCGGGTTCCGCTGTCCCGCACCACCACCCTCGCCTTGTTGGACACCTATGCCTTCTCCGACAACGGGTTCACCGACGTCACCGGCTTCGCCGTCGTGACCTCCTGCTGACTGTGCCGCCCGGGTGACGCTCCGTCGTGGACGGTCGTGTTGGGTGTGGCGAACCTCCGACGAACAGGGGATGAAAGCGGGTTCGCGTTCGTGTCGCCGGAGTGCCTCGCGCTCTAGCGTCCGGGACATGATCGGTGTGCGTCGGATCGCGCTGGCCAGTGCGATGTGTGTGGTGTCCCTGCTCGTGGCGGTCGGACCGGCCGGGGCGGTGGGCAACGGGGTGGATCCGGGGACGACGGTGATCCGCGAGCCGGTGAGCGGCCGGGCGGTCGACGACTGGAAGCTCGCCGGGCGCGCGAGCGCCTCCGGCGTGCAGGTCGCGCCGCAATGGGTGCTCACGACCAGGCACGCGCCGGGATCGGTCGGCGGGTCGTTCACCAACGCCTACGGGACCGCGAAGATCGACTCGGTGACCTCGTGCCCGGGGTCCAACTGCGACCTCAGCCTGTCCCACCTCGCCGTGGCGCTGCCCGCGCCCGCGTTCGTCGACCTGGTGGACAACGGGATCCCGCGCGCGGACAACACCCTCGCGGGCTCGGCGCTCGCGGTCGGCCTGGGCGGCGGAAAGCTCACGGCGGGGTGGACGTCACCGACCGGCGGGCTGATGCTGTCCACTTTGGTCAACCCGCCGACGGCGATCCCCGGCGACAGCGGCGGTCCCGTGTTCTACCACCGGCCCGGCGACACCAGCGGCCACCTGTTCGGCCTGATGACCTACGCCTCGACCGGCGTGATCAGCGGGGTGCCGCAGTTCACCGCCGAGGCCAAGACCTTCATCAGCGGTGTCGTGGGGACCGCGGTGCGGTGGACGACCTTCGACCAGCTCGGCCCGCGACCGCAGCTGCCCGCCGCGATCACCGACTTCACCGCGTCCGCGACGCAGAACTCGATCCGGATGGACTGGAAGCCGGTGCCCGCGGTCACGGCGTACACCGCGGTGCTGATCAACCCGGACAACCCGGCCGACCGCAAACTGGTGCGTACCAACGCCACCACGGCCACCTTCGCCGTGGCAGCGGGCGTGCGGTGGGGCGCGTTCGTGCTCCCGGAGACCGCGAACGGACAGGCACTGGTGCCCGCCGGGATGGACACCATGGGGTCGACGATCACCTACCGCTACTTCCGCTACGTCGCCGCGGGCCCGCCGCCCACTCCGGTCCGCAACGTCACCGCCGAGTCGACCTCGACCGGGTTCACGGTCCTCTGGGAGCGCGGTCCCGAGGCTCTCCCGGAGGTGAACAACACCGAGGTCCGCGTGTGCGTGCCCAGTGACATCCTCTGTGGGCGCCCCATTCTCCGGGTGACCTCCGAGCAGCCCGGGGTGGACATCACCATTCCCGGTGTGGCCTACGGCGACCGGTTCATCCTAGCGTTGACCGACCGCAACCCGTCCGGGACGGCGGCGCAGGCCGTGGTGCCGGTCACCCACCTGCCGCTGCTGCCGCCGACCGCGGCCCGCTCGCTGTCCGCCCACGTGACCGACACGAAGATCACCTTCAGCTACGACGCCCGCGGCGACGACCCGGTCACCATGGTCCCGCTCGGCCGCTACCGCCAGCACGCCCCGGCCGACATCTACCTGGTGTCGTTCGTCGACCTGCAGGGCCGCAAACGCACCCTCCCCGCGGTCAACCCCGCGACCCAGCCCACCTTCGACGTGAACCCCGCCACCTCCCGGCTCACCCCCGGCCGCTACGACTTCACCCTGACCCCGCACAGCTGGAACTGGGGCGACGGCAAGTCGATCACCCTGTCGGTCCAGATCGGCACCCCCGGCGACTACTCCGTCGCGGCCAAGGTCCCCCCGGCGCCCGTGCTCACCGGCGCCAACCCGATCACCTGGACCCAACCGCCCCCCACCGCGAACCAGTCCGGTGTGGACTCCTACCTCCTCGTCGAACTGATCAGCGGCCAGGTCTACGAACTCGGCCCCGACGTCCGCGACTTCGACCCGTACTCGGCGCACCTGCAACGAGACCAGCACTGGCAGATCATCGCCGCGAACTACGAGTACGGCCAATCCCTCCCCACAACCGCCGCCCCCATCGAGGTCCCCGGCGACTAACCACCCCCTCCCGGCCGGTCGACCGACGACCGGCCGGGAACGGGCATGCCGTTCCAGCCCTCAGCCGTCGAGGCTCGTGAATCCTGTCTGATGGTGGGCGCCTGCAGAGCTCGCGCACCGGATCAGCCCGCAGGGTGGCGCCGATTCGGACCGCGAGCAACGCGTTCCCACCCAGCTCCAAGAAGTCGTCGTCGAGGTCGACCACCGCCTCGAGCACCTCGAGATCGTTCTCGGGTACGGCCAAGGTGCTGAGCAGTCCACCGCCCCTCGCCGCCCATCCTTGTCAGTGACGTGGCGACGGCATCCCGGACGTGGCTCAACCCGTCGAGGTTGTCGCCGTACCCCTGACCACGACACCTCGTCCGGAAGCCCCGGGCCGAGATCGGCGGGCGGACAGTACCCAGTACGCTGGCTGGGCCGTCGGGGTGGCGGGGCAAGGGGAGCGGACGAGTGGTCGGTCGGTGGTTCCAGGAGAGCCCGTCCGAGTACGCGTGGGAACGTGAAGGGCTGGACCACTTACGGCGGCTCTTACCCGATGCGGGCCCCTACGCCGCCTGGGCCACCTTCAGCTTCACCGCCGTGTCGGGCCGGATCAACGAGTGCGACCTGTTCGTCGCGGCCCCGGGCGGGCTGTACCTGGTCGAGCTCAAAGCGCACCTCGGTCACGTCACCAACAGGGGCGCCACCTGGGTGTTCCGCAAAGACGGCGGCGGGAAGCGGGCGCTGCGCAACCCCCTGCACCAAGTCGACCGCAAGGCCAAAGAACTCAAGATCCTCCTCGACCGCGCGGCCAGGGACCTGCGCGTGACCACGCCGGTCCCGCGCATCGAGCCCGCTGTCTTCCTCTCCGCCGCCGGGCTGCGTTCCGAGCTGGACGAGGTCCAGCGCACCAACGTGTACGGGCGCGACGACGATTCCACTGGTCTGCCGTGGATCTGGCGGGACCTGCTGTCGCTGCCCGGCTCCCTGTCCGAGGAGTTCGCCGCGCGCACGCTCCCGCGGTTGATGCGGCAGATCGGCGTCGAGGCGTCCACCGCGCACCTGCGGTTCGGTGACGACTGGGTGCTCGACCCCCGGCCGTTGGACACCGGTCCCGGGTGGGAGGACCGGCTCGCGCGGCGCGGCACACCGGTGCGGGAGGTGGGCAGGCTCCGGGTGTACTTCGCGGCGGCCCACGCGGGCGCGCAGGCCCGGCAGGACGTCGAGCGCGCGGCGCGGCGCGAGTACCAGGTGCTGCGGGGGGTCGTGCACCGGGGGATCGCGCAGGCCGCGCAGTTCGGGGAGCACCGGGGCGGGCACGCGATCCTGTTCCGCCACCACGAGGCGGACCTGCGGTTGGACACGTGGCTCGACCTGCACCCGGCCGCCGGGCAGGCGCGGCGGCTCGACCTGGTTCGCCAACTGGCCGAGGCGCTGAGGTACGCGCACAGCCACTCGCTGCACCACCGGGCGCTGGCCGCCCGGTCGGTGCACGTGTCCGACGAGGCGGTGCCGGTCCTGCGGGTGATCGATTGGCAGACCGCGGCGCGCTCGGCCGAGGTGAGCGGGTTGACCTCGTTGACCCCGACGGTGCTCGACGGCAAGCCGTGGGCGGACGGGGTGCGGCCCTACCTGGCGCCGGAATTCGACCTGCCGGACGCCGATCCGGTCGCGCTGGACGTGTTCGGTCTCGGCGCCCTCGCGCACCTGCTGCTCACCGGCGAGCCCCCGGCCCCGGACCGGGACGGCCTGCTGGCCAGGCTGATGGCCGACGGCGGGCTGCGGGTGCCCGGCGCCGTGCCCGCCCTCGAGGACCTGGTCCACCACGCCACCCGGGCCGACGTGGTCGATCGGCTCGACTCCGTCCCGGCGTTCCTGGAGCGGCTCGACGCCGTGACGCGGACCGCCGCCTCCACCATGGCCGCCGACCCGCTCACCGCCGCCCCTGGCCAGGTGGTCGACCGGGACTGGGTCGTCGAGCGGGTTCTGGGCACCGGGTCGACCGCACAGGCGCTGCTGGTCGGCCACGGCACCGACCGGCGGGTGTTCAAGATCGCGCTGGACGAGGAGCGCGCCCAGCGGCTGCGCGCCGAGGCGGCGATCCTGCGCGTGGTCGGCGGCGGCATGGTGGTCCGCCTGCTCGACGGCCCGCGGGTGCTGGGCGGGCGCACCACCCTGGACCTGGAGTTCGCGGGCGAGACCGCGCTCAGCGCGCGGCTGCGCACCGAGGGCAGGCTCGACCGCCGCGAGTTGGAGCGCTACGGCGGTGACGTGCTGCGCGCGCTGGACCAGTTGGCCGCCAAGGGCGTCCGGCACCGGGACGTGAAACCGGACAACTTCGGCATGTTCCGCCGCGCCGACGGCGCCTCCCAGCTCCTGCTGTTCGACTTCTCCCTGGCCGACGCCCCCGACCTGGACACCACCGCGGGCACCCGCCTGTACGCCGACCCGTTCCTCGGTACCGCTGCCCGCCCCCACTACGACGACCACGCCGAGTGGTACGCCGCCGCGGTCACCCTGCACGAGATGGCGTCCGGCGCGCGCCCGGTCTGGGGTGACGGCCTCACCGACCCCCGGATGACCGCGGACCAGGTCCCGACCATCGCCGTGGACCTGTTCGAACCCGCCCTCCGCGACGGCCTCACCGCCTTCTTCGGCCGCGCGCTGCACCGCGAGGCGGCGCACAGGTTCGCCGACCTGCGGGACTTGACCAGGGCGTGGCAGCGGGTGTTCACGGCACCGGAGTCCGCGGAGCCGGTGGTGGTCGCACCACCGGTCGAGGTCACCCCCACCACCGCGCTCGCGGCGTCCGGTCTGTCACCCCGGGCTGTCGTCGTGACCCGCGAACTCGGCCTGGCGACGGCGGCCGACCTGGCCACCGCACCACTGCACGTGCTCACCCGCCGCGCGGCGATCGGCACCCGTGTCCGCCGCGAACTCAAGCACGCTCACCGCGCCTGGGCGGATCCCGAACCACGTCCGGTGATCGTCGCGCCACCGCGGGCGCGGCGGCGGATCCGGATCAGACGGCGTACTGCCCGGGTGGGCGTCACCTCCGTGGTCATGGCGGTGGCGTTGGTCCTCGCGCTGACCGCCGACCAGGGCCAGCACGGCACCGCGGCACCACCGCCGGGTGCTCCGCGGACCACGACGCCCACGGGGACGTCGACGACTTCGCGACCGGCACCAGCGGCACCAGCGGCCCCGGGTGCCATTGATCTGACCACGAGGCTGACGGTGGCCGCGAGCCTGCCCAAGGGATTCCGGTTCGGCTACACCGCGGTCACCGCCACCAACACGACGGCCACCGTCCGGGAGGTGACCCCCTCGGGTACGGACGGCTTCGCTCAAATCGCGGTGTACGCGCCAGGCGTTCTCAACGCGACCCCGTACCTGAGCGGCGAGGCGGTCACGGTGTCGGGCAAGCCCGGGTACTACCTGCTCGACGCGCCGAATGTGGTCCAAGTCGGCGGGATCACGTCCCACCTGCCCGTGGTCGCGGTGCGATACGCGGACAACGCCTGGTTCACCGTCCGGGCCGACACGGATGGTCCCGACGTGAGGGCCAAGCTGACCTCGATCGCCAACGCCGTGCAACCGGGTTCAGCGTCGCCCCAGCGCTTCCCGATCCAGTTCGGTGCCCTGCCCGCCGGGTTGCGCCCGTGCCTGGCGGTGGACGGGCTCGACGATCCCCGGGTGTCCGCCTACCCCTGGGACGCGAGCCTCGGTCTGTGCGATGACCGGCCCGGTCCAGGCACCCAGTGGCCGAACGGCCGGTTCGAGGACCCCGGCGTGGCCATCATGGTGATGATGGGCGAAGACCTCACCTTGTACGGCCCCACCGGCAGTCAGACCACTTCGTTCACCCCGACAGAGGCCCGCGCCAACTACGGCGACTTCGCTGTCCGCTTCGAAGTCGCCGCGAACCACGCCGACCGCTACGGGGAGAAGGAACTGCGCGGCATCGTCCAAGGGATCACCCACCACAGCTTCGCGGCCAAATCCACCTGGTTCTCCGGAATGGACGTCTTCGCGACCCTGTGATCGAGCGGGCACGACGCCACGGCAACTCGACCATGCCCGCACCAGCCACCGACACCCCGTCGGCATCTCTCCTTCACCACCACGTCGGTGCGCAACCGGGAGTGGGGCGGACAGGTGACCGTGGTGAGGTTGCGCGTGCCTTCGTGAGTGAGTCCCCAGTCGCATGAGATGGGCAGGCGGTGCGCGTCGCTACTGCTCGACGGTGTCGGGTTCGCACAACATCGTCACCGCGTTCGACAGGGATCTCGGCTGGTCCCACCCGCCGACCGCGCTCCGCCAGCCGGGTCCCGCGACGATCAGCCGCGTACCCAGGGCGGCGACCGCCGAGGCGGCGACGTGGTGTTCGGGGTCCCGGCGGTGGGACCACAGCACGACGGCTTCGGGTGTGGTCGAGGTGACCGCTCGCACCAGTGCGGGCGTGGGCATGGCCGCTCCCAGGACTTGAGCGGACACGTCGTTCTCCGCCAACGCGGCCGCCAGGGCTTCGACGGGGAGGGCGTGCTGTTCCCCCGGGGCGCAGGCCAGCATGACGGAGGCTGGTCGCAGTGGTCGGTGGACCCGGTGCAGTGCCACCGTCATGGACCAGGACAGGGCGTGTTCGTCGTCCACGCAGTCCGGATCGCTGCGCTGGTCCCGTTCGACCGAGGTCAGTGCGGGCCTGCAGACCCGGTCCCACGTCCGCATGACCCCCCATCGGTGGATCGTCTGGGTCAGCAGGTCCGCGCATGTAGCGGTGTCCAACCGTTTGGCGGCCACGACCACGGCGGTGTGCACATCTCCGAGCGCTACCGCTGCGTGGAGCAGGTTCGCGGCGGCCGAGGGGCGCATGCCTCTGTCGACGA
Organism: Actinokineospora diospyrosa; assembly: GCF_024171925.1. Lineage (GTDB taxonomy): Bacteria > Actinomycetota > Actinomycetes > Mycobacteriales > Pseudonocardiaceae > Actinokineospora > Actinokineospora diospyrosa. Next base: position 144,242 of record NZ_JAMTCO010000013.1, read on the forward strand.
GTTCGCGCATCCGGGTCAGCCGGACCAGGTCCTCGGGGTTGTAGCGTCGTTGCCCACCCTGCCGCGCCGAGTACGGTTCCAGGCCGTAGCGGCGGTGCCAGGAGCGGAGCGTGGACTCGGTGACTCCGAGACGACTGGCGACCTGGCCCGCTGTCCACGTTGGCTGCCGGTCCTTCCCCTGGGCGAAAAGGGAGTCCGGCTCCTCGTGTTCGATGTTCATAGAGGTGGGCGTCCCAGGGTGTGCGGGGTCCCTGGCGCGGAAAAGCTACGGATCATCTCTCCAGCTTCGACTCGACATGTGTGCGGCGGCAACCGACCCCCGAGCGGGATCGGATCGCGGTTGACGCCTGCCCGGTGGGCTTGGACGGCGCGGAGGCTCTGCGACGTTCGGCCACATCGCAGAGCCTCCACCGAGCCCTGGGTTAGGAACCGACAACCGCCCCCAGGACCTGCTGGAGAAGAGTGATCACGATGCCAAGCAGTCCAGCATCCATTGCGCTCCCCGAGCATTCCCGCTGTGAACTCCTGACACGGATTGTTCTAGTCCCCGCCAGCCGGGCCCGCTCGACAATACACACGTTCTGATGACACCCCGGCGTGTATTTTCGTCGAAACCGTTGCATTTCTGTTGCGCAGCGTGGCGGAAGTGGAGTGCCGATAAGAGGTCGCCGGGAGTGTGGATGTCCGGCGGCGGGGACTTCTGCGCGACTTCCGGCTCGGCGCGCCAGACCGGCGTGGTGGCTGCCGCTTCCCCCACTGATGTCCGATTCGGTCAGATAAATTGCGCTGGCGGAGAAGCGAAAGCGATGGCACCCGCAGGCCAACTTCCGTCCTGTTAGGACTCACCAGAGTCGGACTCCACCGCACACCGAACGCTGTGGCCGGTCCCTGGATATCCGCTCACCGCGGCGGGCTCATCGCCCTCGCCCGGGGAAACCGCGCGCCGGTCAATTCCCCGATGTGGTGATGGTGCGGCAACGGAATGAGGTCCAGACTCACCACATGGATGATTCCGGTCGTAGCTCGGCGCACCGCCGTCTCCCGCGGACGGGCACCGTCGCGACGGCTGCTCTGACCGCGGCCGGTGCCATCGCTCTGGTGGGATATGCGGTGGATTCCAGGGCACTCGCCGCACTGGATCCCGATGGGGTCGTCGTGGACCCGATTACCGCGATCTCCCTGGTTCTCCTGGGGATCGCCCTGTGTTTGGTCGCGCCCACCGGTGGTGTGCCCGCCCGGCGGCGGACGGGACAGGCGATCGCGGCGGTGGTGGCCGTCGCCTGCACCGTGGCCTTCGTGGCGGCCGTCGCCGGTCAACCCCCCACCGTCGACGCCTTGCTGTTCCCGGACCGGGTCCAGGCCTGGGCGGCGGGCACCGGCGCTCCCCCCGCGGTGGCGGCCGCGGCGCTCGCGCTGGCCGCCTGCGGTGTGATCGCCCTGGACGTCGACACCGCGCTCTCGACCGCCGCCGCCGTGGTGGCGGCGGTAGCCGTGGTCGCCGACGGGCACGCGATGTCGCTCCCGGCGGGAGTGGGTGTCGTCGCGGTCTGGGTAGCCGTCCTGGCGGCTCGGTCCGACCTGTCCGCGGTCGGCAACCCCGCTGGCCCGAACCGGGTGGCAGCGGACAGGTTCGGCTCGGCGGCTGCCGCGGTGGTGCTCCTGGCGGGCCCGCTGCTGGCGGCGGTCGGCGTGGTCGATGCCGCGGTCCCCGCTGCCGCCCTGCTGGTGGTGGTGCCGCTCGCGACACTCGCCCACGCGAACGGGAGGTCGCGGCCCACCGCCGAGGCGGTCCCCTTCGAGGGCGAGCAGCGGTTCCACCGCCTGGTGCTCGGCGCGCCGGACGCGATGGTCATCGTCGACGAGCGGGGCCTCATCACGTTGGTCAACCAGCAGACGGAACGGCTGTTCCGCTACCGGGCCGACGAGCTGGTCGGCAAACCCGTCGAGGTGCTGATCCCGGAGCAGTTCCGCCGGGACCACGTGCGCAACCGGCACGAGTACCTCACCTCGCCGTCGCACCGGGGAATGGGCGTGGGCCTGGAACTGGTCGGCCAGCGCAGCGACGGCAGCCAGTTCCCGGTCGAGATCAGCCTGGCCCCCCTGGCGACCGACCAGGGGGTGCTGGTCTCGGCGGCCATCCGCGACACCAGCGAGCGCCGTGAGGCCGAACAGGCGCTGGCGGCCGCGCGGGACGAAGCGCTGGCGGCGGTGCGGGTGAAGTCGCAGTTCGTCGCGATGGTCAGCCACGAGATCCGCACCCCGATGAACGGCGTCATCGGGTTGACCGACCTGCTGCTGGACACCCCGCTGGACGCCTCGCAGCAGCGCTACGCCCAGTCGATCCGCGCCTCGGGCCGAGCGCTGCTGACGATCATCAACGACATCCTGGACTTCTCCAAGGCGGAGGCGGGCAAGGTCGAGCTGGTGGAGACCGAGTTCGCCATGGACCAGGTGCTCGGCGAGGTCGTGCACGCCGCGGTGGAGGCCGCGCGCGACAAGGACATCGAGGTGGTCGGCCACTACCCGCCGGAGCTGCCCATCAGGCTGCGCGGCGACGCGGGCAGGCTGCGGCAGGTGCTGCTCAACCTGCTGGGCAACGCGGTCAAGTTCACCGAGCGGGGATCGGTGGTGCTGCGCGCGGAACTGCAGGGGGTCGACGAGGACGGCAGGGTCCGCATCTGCTTCGCCGTCGAGGACACCGGGATCGGCATCGCCGTGGCGGAGCTGCCGTCGCTGTGCGAGCCGTTCTCCCAGGTGGAAACCGCCGCGAACCGCCGCTTCGGCGGGACGGGACTCGGCCTGGCCATCACCCGGGAGCTCGTCGGGCTCATGGGGGGCGAACTGGAGGTGGCCAGCGAACCGGGCCGCGGCAGCCGGTTCAGCTTCACGATGCCGTTCGACCGCGCGCCCGAGGCGGACGCGCCCGCGTCCCAGCACTTGGCGGGACGCCGGTTGCTGCTGCTCGACGACAACCCCACGACCCGCGACCTGATCACCCGGCACAGCTGGGCCTGGGGCATGGTCCTGACCTCGGAGACGGACCTGACCAGCATGCTCGACCGGCTCCGCGCCGCCGAACCGCGCGAGCCGTTCGACGTGGTCGTGATCAACCAGCACGTGGCGAACCGCCGCGGGCTCGACCTGGTCGCCGAGATCGCGGCCGACGCCGACCTGGCGCACATCGGCACCGTGCTGCTGACCTCCGGGTCCTACCAGGACGACCAGCGGGCCATCGAGGCGGGTGCCAGCGCGGTGCTGCCCAAACCGATCAACCCCTCCCAGCTCTACAACTGCCTGGTCGGGCTGCTCGACCCACCCGCGGGACCGGCCACCGGGGCCACGTCCTTCCCCGTCCAGCGCGGCAGTTCCGAGGTGAACGGGGAGATGATCCTGCTCGCCGAGGACAACGAGATCAACCAGATGGTCGCGGTCGGCATCCTGACCAAGCTCGGCTACCAGGTCGACGTCGCCGACAACGGCCTCGAAGTGCTCCGCCTGGTCGGGACCAAGCCCTACGCGGCGATCCTGATGGACTGCCAGATGCCGGAGATGGACGGTCTCACCGCCACGGTCGAACTGCGCCGCCGCGGCGAGGCGACCGGGGTACCCCCGATCATCGCCATGACCGCGGGCGCCTTGGCCGAGGACAAGCAGGCCTGCCTGGACGCGGGCATGGACGACTACGTGACCAAGCCCGTCGACCCGGTCGTCCTGCGCAACACCCTGGAGAAGTGGATCCAGCGCACGCGAAACCCCTTGGGCAGGCACGGGGTAGGCCAGTCCTAGGCGTCGCGGTTCCGGCCGCGCGCAACGCGACCGGTCAGGCTCACCCCCGCCGCGTGCGCGGGCCTGACCGCACCGCAGGAGGCCTCGCCGTTCGGGTGTCTTGCCCGCGCAGCCGTGTCCCGGCGGAGTGGGGTAGGTGTTCAACCCTGCGCCAGCCGCCACACGGCAAGGTAAAAGCCACTGGAGGCCGCCAATCGCTGCGCCTCATCGACGCGCGCGTGCCGCACTGACGGGGACACCTCAGGTGTGGTCCGGCGTGGGTGTCGTGATGTCGAGGGCAATCAGCCCGTGAGCGGGACGCGCCAGGTGCGCGAAGGGGGACGGCCAGTGGATCCGTTCCCCTTACCCACCCCGGCTGGTGGGCCATCCGGACCAGTGGCAGCAAGAGCACGCCCCACATCCACCGCGGTCGCCCTCGTAGCCCTGCCGTTGCCAGACCGCGAGGTGGGCGAGTAGTGCCAGCACTACCACCGGTCCGGGTCCTAGCGGGATCGCCCGCACCCACGACGCCCAACTAGCGTCCTCCCTGCCGACGCGACGCCACGTCGCGTCCTGTGTGGACATCACAGCGCTGGAGGAACTCGATGGGTGTGTACGGTCGTAGGAGATGCTTCGCGGTGCTCGGGCTCGCCACGGCGTTGGCGGTGGGTGCGCTCTCGCCCGCGGCGGCCTCGACCGGTGCGGGGCATGGCGCGGTGCCCGCTGGGTTGCTCGAGCGCGCCACGGTCGTCGACCTGCAGACGGCCATGCACGCGCGCCTGCTCACCTCCGAGCAGGTGACCCGCGGCTACCTGGACCGGATCGAGCGGCTGAACCCGCGCCTGAACGCGGTGGTCCGGGTCAACCCGGACGCGATCGCCATGGCGCGGCGCAGCGACGCCCACCGGCGCGCCCGCGGGGCCCGGGGGCCGCTGGAGGGAATCCCGGTGCTGCTGAAGGAGAACATGAACACCGCGGACCGCCAGGGGACCACCGCGGGTGCCACGGCGCTGCTCGGCGCCCAACCCGCCGAGGACGCCTTCCTGGTGTCGCGGCTGCGGGCCGCGGGTGCCGTGATCCTGGGCAAGGCCAACCAGTCCGAGTGGTCGAACTTCCGCGGGTCCGACCTGGTGGACGGCTGGAGCGCGGTCGGCGGCCAGACGCACAACCCCTACGTCCTGGACCGCAGCGCGTCGGGTTCGTCGAGCGGCTCGGCGGCGTCCGCGGCGGCGGGGCTGGCCGCGGTGGCGATCGGCACGGACACCGACGGGTCGGTCGTGTACCCGGCGAGCGCGACCTCGACCGTGGGGATCAGGCCCACCCTCGGGCTGGTGAGCCGCACCGGGATCGTGCCGATCACCTCGCGCCACGACACGCCGGGGCCGCTCGCGCGCACCGTCACCGACGCGGCGTTGACGCTGTGGGCGATCCAGGGCGCCGACCCCGCCGACCCCGATACCGCGGCCGCGGCGGGCACCCTGCCGAGCGACCCCCGCACCGTCTTGCGGCGGGACGCGTTGCGGGGCAAGCGCATCGGCCTGTGGCGGGAGGGGCACGTCGGGGTCGACGCCGACGTGGACCGGGTCTTCGACGCGGCCGTGCGCCGACTGCGCGACCTGGGTGCCACCGTGGTGGAGGGCGCGGACGTGCCGGACCTGGGGGAGGTGACGACCGAGCACATGCTGCCCGCGGTGCTGACCGAGTTCAAGCACGACCTCAACGCCTACCTGGGCGCCACGCCGGGCAGGCACCCGAGGAACCTGCGCGAGTTGATCGACTTCTACGACCGCCACCCCGACGGGCACGACCACCTGCTGTTCGACATGGCCGACAAGACCGACGGCGACCTGAGCGCACCGGCCTACCGGGCCCACCGCGAGGCGGCCACCGGCGCGGCTCGGCGGGCGATCGACGACCCGCTGGTGCGACACCGCCTCGACGCGATCGTCACCCCGACCTCGCTCCCGGCGCCGGTCATCGGTCGCGAACGCGACAGCGCCCCCTTCGCCAAGACGACCACCCACGCCGCGGCGGCGGGCTACCCCCACATCACCGTCCCCGCGGGCTACGCCGCGAACGGCCTGCCCCTGGGCCTGTCCTTCATCGGCACCCGATCCAGCGACGCGCACCTGATCGGATACGCCTACGCCTTCGAGCAGGCCACCAACGCCAGGCAGACCCCGCGCTACCTGCCGACCACACGCTGACCCCTGGTCGGGTGTGACCCAGTGCGACGCCGTCCCGGGCGCGCCCGCGCTCTCGGCCAACGAGGAATGGATGCGGCGCACCACCCGGCGCCGCGAGGAACTGGCGGCGCGGGGCACCGACGTGCGCCTGGTGGCGGCCAGTGTCGGCGGCGCGCTGGACCGGATCCCCGGACCCCTGCCCCTGGGGCACCCGGATGTGGTGGCCGCGGTGGAGACCGCGCTCGACGGGGCGGCCACGACGGGGTCCGACCCCGACATCACCGACTACGAGGACCCGGAGGAGTTCGCCGACGTGGCCGGGGTCGACCCGACCCCGGAGCAGGTCGACGCGTACCGCGATCGCCGCTCGTGTCAGGGAACCGCACATCGGCGAAGTCCTTTGTGGACGATTGTGTGCGGGTGTGCTTCGGTTGGGAGTGAACCGCCCCCAACCGGGTGTCGAGGATTGCCCGGTCAGAGTCCCAGCCCTCTCAACACGACCCCGCTCTTGACCTCATCGAGGAGTCGCAATCCCATGAAGTAGTCGCCTGGGGTGAAGCCGGGGAGTGCCCAGATCCGCTCGTACGGGATCCAAGTAGCTCGGTACTCCTGCAAGCTGTACACGTTGCTCCACAAGCAGTCCCGCGGATCGGGGGTCCACAGCGCCCGCGCGAACGCGTGGTTGCGCAGTATTGCGCCCACCCATCCGATCGCCCGAACGTGCCGTTGGCCGGTCAGGAGCACCACGTCACCGGGTCCCAGGGTGTCGAGGCGCTTGTCGTGCTTGTCGGTGGCGCCCCAGAACCTTGCTTGGCCGTCGGGGTGTGTCTCCGACAGGGCTGCTCGGTCGTCCGGGGTGAGGGTGTCCAAATAGGGTGGTTCGCGGAACTGGACGGGAGTGTCGAGCGTGTCCGCCCAGTGCCTGCGGGTCGCCGGCTTGCCGTAGGACGGCTGGATCATGACCCTGGTCATGGTCCGCATGGTAGGTGGAAGTAGCCCGCCACCATGTTTCGTGCGGCCGCCGCACGGAACATGGTGCGGCTGGGTGAGCGCTCGCGTGGAGTCGATTGGTGTTCCGCTGCACCGTGCTGGGAGTGCTGGTGGGGTGCGCTCGTTCGATGAACGGGTGCACCGCGCGGCGTTCAACGCCGTTCGGTGGCTGCTGTGGCGGCTCGCTCGATCTCCGCGGTCCGGGCTTCCCAGAAGGCCTTGTCGTGCCGCGGGTTCGTGGTTCCGGCCGCAATCCCTGTCACACCGTCCAGTTGCTCACGGAGGATGTCGGCGTGTCCGGCGTGCCTGCAGGTTTCGGTGAGTACGTGGACCAGCACGTTGAACAGCATGACGTCGGGCCGTGGCCACCAGGGCACGTGGCCCGGGGCGTCGATGGCGAGGGCGGTGATCGTGGTGTCGGAGTGCTCCCAGACCCGGCGGTAGCGGTCGACGATCTCCTCGCGGGTCTCGTGTTCGGTGGCCCACATGTCGGTGCCGCGTTGCCCGGTGTCGTCCCAGCGGGGGAGGGGTTCGGGGTAGGGCCGGTCGAAGACCTCGCCGAAGTACCTGGACTCCGACAGCGACAGGTGCTTGACCAGGCCGAGGAGGTTGGTCCCCGTCGCCGTCAGGGGACGTCGGATGTCGTACTCGCCGAGCCAGTCGAGCTTCCAGAGCATCGTCTCGCGGACCTCCCGCAGGTCGCTGTGCAGGTACTGTTTCGCGAAGTCATCGATCACGGGACATGAGCCTGTCATGCTCCGCAGGCCGACTCAACCAGACCGGGCCGCTGCGCGCTGGTGGATCTGGTGCGGTTGTGGGCCCCACGCCATCGCCCCGCCAGATCGAGTACCCGGCCGACGGCCAGCCCTGCCCGCAAGGGTCGCATCTGACGACTGGGTCAAGTAGACATGAATCCCCAGTCTCGCTTCAGCGCGGGCGCAACACCCGCGGGTACGCCTGCCGCTGAGCGGGGACACGGTCAGCTCGACAGCCGCGCCCGCACCTCGTTCGCGTGTGGATCGCCGAGTGACCCGTAGAGGTCGGCCGCCATTCGCCACCGCGCCAAGGCTTCCTCCCGACGGCCCGCGCCGTGCAGGGCGTCACCGAGCAGCTCGTGGGAGATCGCCTGGCCGTGCCAGTAATCGGTGGCGACGAGCAGGTCCAAGCCCTGTTCGGCGCACTCGATGGCCTCCTGGAAGTCCCGCATCGCCAAGTGGACGCGACCGACGTCGTTGAGGGCCTGGCCGATGTTGCGACTGTCCTCGTGCTCGCGTCGGATGTGCAGCGCCCGCCGCGATTCAGCGAGGGCCGTGTCCAGCTCGCCGTTGCCCACGTGCGCCTTCGTCAGTCCCGCGAGAGCCGTCGCCTCACCCCACGTGTCGCCGTCCGCCCTGTGCATCGCCAGCGCCTGCTCGAACATGGCGATGGCCTCGGCGTGCCGCCCGAGCTGGTGGTGGGTTGCCGCGGTGTCGCGCAGGGCCCACGCGACACCCCACCGGGTGCCGTCGGCGCGCCAGCACTCGAGGGCCTGCTCCACGTGCCCCAGCGCGCGCTCGGGGTCGCGCAACTCGCGCTCGGCGATGGCCACACTGGTGAGCAGCCACGCCTGGGCGGCGATCTCCCCGCAGGCACGCGCCGACACCAGGCCCGCCTCGTGCGTGGCCAACCAGTCCGCGTGCGGCCTGCGGACGAGCAGGATGCCGAACATCAGCACCGCCAACCGCCACACCTGCTCGTGGTCGCCAAGTGCCGCGGCTTGGCGGATCCCGGCTGTCAGGTTGGGCAGCTCCAAGTCGCTCCAGGCGAGGGCCGCCGCGCGGTCGGGGAAGTCGGGCACCGGGGTCGCCGTCCGCGCGAGTTCCACCGGTATCTGGGAGAAGAACGGGATGATCTCGCGCACCGCGGCCCTGGTGGCGTGGGCGTACCAGGTCATCAGGCGCGATAGAGCGGCGCTGCGCTCGTCGGCGGGCTCGTCGATCTCCGCGCGTTCGGCGGCGTGCAGTCTCAGCAGGTCGTGCAGCTGGTAGCGCTGGTTGTCCTTCTCGGTGAGCAGGTGCACGGAGGTCAGCTCGGCCAACACGCGGCGGGTTTGCCCGGCACCGAGACCGAGGAGCGCCGCCGCCGCGGGCAGGCCGATGTCCTGACCGGCGAAGAAGCCGAGCAGGCGGTACGCGCGAGCGGCCGCGGCCGGGAGCGCCCCGTAGGACAGCGCGAAGACGGCGCGCACGGCCGAGGACTCGTCGCCGGGAGTCGCCAGCACGTCGAGGCGTTCGCGCTCGTCGGTCAGCTCGGCCACCAGATCGGAGACCCGCGCCCCCGGTCTGGCGACGAGCTGCTCCGCCGCGATGTGCAAAGCCAAGGGCAGGTAGCCGCAATAGCCCGCGAGCTGGTCGACCGCCCCCGGTTCCGCTACCGCGCGGTCACCGATCACCCGGCGTAGGAGGCTTGTCGCGTGCTCGTGCGACAACACGTCCAGTGGCATGCAGTGCGCCCCGTTTCGCACGACGAGCCCGCCCAGTTGGCTACGGCTGGTGATCACGACCCTACAGCTCGGGCTCCCGGGCAACAGCGGTCGCACTTGTTCCACCGAGGAGGCGTTGTCGAGGAAGACGAGCACTCGCCGCTCGTGCAACAAGGAGCGGTAGAGACCGGACATGGCGTCCACGGTCGTCGGTATCCGGTCGCCGGAGACGTTGAGCGCGCGGAGCATCGCGCTCAACGCCGCCCCGGCGCTGACGACGCGGTCCGGGTGGTAGCCGTGCAGGTCGACGAACAGGTCCCCGTCGGAGAACCAGTCGCGCACCCGGTGCGCCCAGTGCGTGACCAGCGAGGTCTTGCCGACGCCGCCGACCCCGGCGATCACCTGGACCAGCGGCGCCCGCTGCGCGGAGGGCCGCAGCCAGGCGCTCAGCCGGGACAGGTGCGCTTCCTGGTTGATGAACCCGGGCACATCGGGTGGCAATTGCCTCGGCACGGGGAACGTGGCGGGCGCGACGGCGTGGAAATGGAAGTCGCCGCGCACCTCACCTATCTGCACGGCATTGTTGGTGGCACCGGAAATGGTGTTACTCGACTTGGATCCGCTATCCATCGTCCGTCCACTCCCGAGGCTTCGCGTTGGCCAACGGTAGCGGAGGTCGGAGCGGGCCGACCACCTTCCGCGCGAGGGAGGGGGCGACACGACCCAGTCGGACCGCGCCCGTTCGCAGTAATGTCCGCGAACGCTTCCGGTGTGGTCAGCGGGATTCGGTCTGGTCGGTGTCGAACAATGTCTGGATCCTCCCGTGACCGGTATTTGTCACGACAAGCCGAATGTCGCCCACCCCTCGGGGTTCACCCGCTGCGCTGGAGGTAGACCTGCAACTCGGCGTGCCGGAACTGGTACACGAGACCGGCCTGTCGCAGCACCTGTTTGTCCAGCGCTGACCGGAGAGTCGGCGTGAACCGGTAGGGCCGTGCGGGACCCTTGAACGACGGACGCGCCACGACCAGCAACCAGGCAGGTCCCAGGCCGGACACCCAGCCCCCGGTGAAGCCCATGCCCACACCCCACACGAGCCCGGACGCCACCGAGTCGTCGAACAGGCCGAGCGGGGCGCACATCGCGCACGCGGCGACGGCGCCGACCGCGGCGGCGACCACCGTGCGGCGACGGTCGGCGCGGAACGCGTTGTGCGGGGTCACGCTGGGCGAGTCGGTCAGATCCCTGGTCGCCGAGCCGAGCAGACCGCCGGACACGCCCTGCCCGTATCCGGCGCCAAGCAGGCCCATCACCACGAACATGCCCGCGATCGCGACCATCGCCCACCAGTTGCCGCTGGATACCACCGCCATGCCGCCGAACAGGAGGCCTCCCAGCAGCCAGACCCTGGTGGTGTGCCGCAGGTCCGCGGGAGACGGACCGGTCCAGGCCAGCGTCGCGGGCGCCCGGAGCACCGCGCGCGGGACAATCCGGAAGGTGACCAGGCAGGCGACACCGACGGGAACAGCGGCCAGACCCCACGGTTCCGGCCATCCGAACACGGCCGACCCCGCCAGCACGACAGCCAAAACCGGCACGGCGACCAACAGCGCGCTCTTCACCCGCAACGATTCCACCTCCACCTCAAGGGGAATCCGCCACCAGGCGATGTCGCGCTTGGCGCCCAAGCGCCGTGCGAGCCAGGCCAGGGTCGCCCGTTCTCGCGCGTGCTGGGCGGTCTTGCGGGCTCTGCGGAACCGGCCGGTCACACCCTCCGTCGAGTAGGCGCGGTCCAGGAACAGGCCCATCAACCGGGTCGTGATCTTCGCGGGCGTGTCCAGGCCGTCGCGCACCAGGTCGAGCGGCTTCTCTTGGCTGCTTCCCGCGTGCGGGAAGGCATGCCGTATCAAGTTGATCGTCAGCGGGGTGCGCAACGCCTTCGCCAACGCGCTGTCCGGGTTCGCGGTGAGGTAGTCGGCCAGCTCGCGCCACGCGGGCCGGTCCTGCCCGGTCTGCTTGTGCAGCAAGAACTCCACCGCGGTCGGCACATCCACAGGGTTCAACCGAACCACTTCGGGCCACCGGAACCGCTCGATGTCCTTGTCACCACCGCGTTTACCGGGCCTGGTGCTCACCACAACCCGGGTACCACCGTGTGTGGCCCGATTGACCTGAGCGGCCGCCTTGGCACGCAGCCCAGTAGGCATCTCGTCCAGACCGTCGAGGAACAGCGCAATCCGCCCCCGCCGGACCAAGAGCTCCGCCATCCGCCGAGTGAGACCGTCCCGGCGGCGCAGTCCCGGCAGACTGAGGAGTTCCCGCACCGCATACGCCGTCAGGTCCAGGCTGGCTGGGTCCCAATCGCTCATGGTCAACCACAGCGGGACCGGAGCACGGGGGTCCCCCTTGTCGGCCCGCTCGTCGAGCGCTTTCTTATACAGCAAGTGCATCGCACTCGACTTACCCGCCCCAGCCTCACCCACCAAGATCACCTGGCGCAGACCCTCCCGGACAAAGAGGTCCTCGTACAGCCGCGTGATCACAGGTTCGGACAACAGCGGCCGCTCATCCTCCACCGACAACTCGTCATCCCGGCTCCACGACACCCGCACCGGCGCTTCCGGATGGATCTCCCAGGTATGACTAGTCCTCTGCCAAAGATCGCCCGACAGCCCCGCCACGACCTCCAGTACCGCCTCCACCTCATCCCGCGGACGCGCAGCCGCAACCACCGTCACCGACTCGACAACCCCAGCCTGCACCACGTTCCCGCTGATGTGCCCAGCCACAACCTTGTTGTGTGTTGAAGACCCCGGATCGTCCACGCACCACTCCACCCACCAGAACCGACTCCACCGTGCCCATCGGTCCACGTCCGCATTCCGCTACGCGCGCCGAGCACTCCCAATATGAGGTCTGTGCACCTGCTTCGCCAACTGCTGGGTCGGGCGTACGTAGACAGCCGGACGTTGCCGGATCCGGCGGCAACAGTCCATGATCAAGAATCCCGGGTTCGTCTTCCCGTGCTGGTCGGTAAACTCTATAGCGAGGTCAGGCGTGTCGCTGTGCATGGTCGGGTACGTCCGAAGGGCGTCACCCTGGCGAGTCAGCAGGCGCCCGCACCGAATCCGGTCTGTGAGGCAGGTCGTCGTACTATGCCTTCGCGCTCGCCAGCGGCGGACCGGTGACTGTGCTGCGGGACTAGTGTGACAAGTGGAGAGCGCCGCCCGCACCTTCGTCCGCGCCATCCAGATCCCCGGGATCGAGAGCAAGCGGAATGCGGCGTAGTCAGACACCGATAGGGTCGCAATCTTGCCGCTGTGCCTGCTCACGCGGCAGGCTGCCGGGCCAGCGACCCTCGAACCCGATCCCGGTCAGACGGTCCAGCGGTGAGCGCACATCGATCCGGACAGACCGGCAAACTGACGTAGCCTCACTGCGGGTTGGGCGTGCAGGCGGTGGGGACCTGGGAACCTTGGGTGTTTGCCAAGGTGCCCCGCCACGTGCTTGGGCCTATCGGTTGATCTTCAGCGGAACCTCGCAGAACGTGCTAACGGCGCTGATGATCAGCCGACTGTCTGGCCGTGGACATCGATGAGCGTCAGAAGCGTAGGCAGCAGTACCTCGATCTCTTGTCCAAGGTCGCGCCGGACGAGGCTGCGGACCAGGTCACCTTCGACATGCTGTTCGAAGCGCACCTGAGGCAGCGTCGTAGCGGCTTGCCGCGACGGCCGAGTCGCAAGTCAGGTGGGGCACTTGCCGGAGCCGGGCTCGCCGAGACCGTAGTGGTCGTCGCGCCCTGGATCTTCTGGGCTCTGGACAAGGTTCTTGGTGTCGCCGTGGAACAGGCGACCAAGTCGGCCACCCGGCGGATGTGGGGGCGGCTAACCCGAAAGCGACGTGCACAGCAGCAGGATGTGCGAGGGGAGACGAGTGTGCAGCAGATCGTGGACGACCTTGTCGCCAATCATGGGTTCCCTGCTGAACGTGCACAAACTCTCCTGGAAGCCCTCGAACAGGAACTGGCTTCGGACCAATCGCGAGACAGTGGTGCCCACCATGATGGCTGAGGGGAAACCGATCAGATCCAGTTCGACGGGTGCGTTCGTCGTCCTCGTCGTGACAGCAGTCGCAGCGGCATCTTTCATATACCGCCTAATGCTCATCCGTAGCGCGGTACCGACCTTGGCTCAGCCTATAATCGGTCCGCTCGTCCTCGTTGCGCTCGGGGGGATCATCTACTTTGCGATGCCGTTCTACACAATATGGAAGCTGAACCTCGGGGAGCCTCCCGCTTCTGCCGAGTCTCTAATCCGGCGAATCCATGTGCTGGCAGAAGAGGCTGGCTTGATCCGGCCACCTGAGATTCTCGCATCCGGGCATGACTTCGACGCTGCTCAGGTGATCGGGACATGGCGACGTCCGCGATTGGTCATTCATGGGCAGTTGAGCAGGCTTTGGCGCCGCGACCGGGACGGTTTCGATGCGGTTGTCCGTCATGAGCTCGGCCACATTCTACTGCGGGACGTGTCAATCGGCCGAAAGGCGCTAGCGATTGCTGTGGCTTATCCGCTTGTAGCTATCCTGCCCCACTTCTTTGTAGTCGGCCTGGACGACCTCTCGGCGTACTTATTTGAGGATCTCTGGCGACTGCTCGCACTTTCCCTCGCTGTGCACTTGGCATACTTGTCAGTCATGCGCACGCGCGAACTGAATGCTGACGCCGTCTCCGGCTCGTCGAATTACCCGCTCGGTATGGGCGCCCTCGTGGCGCGACAGCGTCCGCTGATCGCCAGCGTATTCGCCAAGCATCCCGCTCCGCATGTGCGACTTGAAGTGTGCCAGGGAACTCGTAGCCCTGATGCAGCAAGCCTGTGGCAAGGTGTCTTGCTCGGCGCTGCGATCGGGCTTGCTGTGTTCCCGATGTTGTCCAGCCTGCGAGTATGGGTCGACGGGACCGAGTTGCATCTCTTCGAGTACACGGCAGGTGGACTGCTCGCGGGAGTCCTCTTTGCCGCAGTAGTGGCTCCGGTGGTCGGGGCGAACCGCCGCCAACCGTGGACTCTCGGCGGAGGAATGGTACTGGGAGTCCTCATTGCTGGCGAACTAGGAGTCGCGAGCTCTTTTGAGAAAGCTGGGCGGCTCGGGGAACGGGCCTTGCTCGTCGAGTTCGTTGCCCTGCTGATGCTGGCAGGGCTCCAAGTGGTGTATTGCAGGTGGCTTGCCGCAACCCGGGGGAGCCAGATCGCGGCTGTGGTCGTTGCGGTTGGAATCTGGATGTTGTTCCTGCGTACCTACTTCACGGCGATTGCGACGCCGGAAATCTATTCGGTGCTTGCCGAAGTGTATGGATTTTCCGATCCAGACCAGTTTGAGATGCTAGTAGCCGCCATGGCATTCACTTTCCTTCCAGTGTCACCGCAGGACCTGACCCTTGTCGGGATTCTGGCACTGGGGATCGCGGCGCTTGTGGTTCCTGCCTTCACGGTCCGGTTCCGTCGCTGGCGGGCGATCAGGCTGGCAGCCCTGGTAGCCAGTGCCTGCGGACTCATCCTCGTTGCGGTGCGATTCGTTCTCAAAGTGTCTGGAATCGGGGCGGTGGTTCAAGCGGATCCCGCCTCGGTCATCGGCACGCTCCTGGTGTGGTGGATCGGACCGGTGTTAGTTGTTGACCTCTTGGTAGGGGTAACGATGGTCGCCGTCCTCGGATCGAGCCTTTCGACGAAACTCTTGGGCATCGCCGCCAC
The DNA here is from genome assembly GCF_024171925.1 of Actinokineospora diospyrosa. Taxonomy (GTDB): domain Bacteria; phylum Actinomycetota; class Actinomycetes; order Mycobacteriales; family Pseudonocardiaceae; genus Actinokineospora; species Actinokineospora diospyrosa. The sequence goes on from NZ_JAMTCO010000013.1 coordinate 159,391, forward strand.
AGCCGTGGGCGGGCTAGCCGCGACCGCGGTGATCGCAATAAGTGCGACACCTGGCCCCGCCTTGCTCACGCTCTTCGTCCTGATCTCTGTCGTAGTCGGCCCACTGGCCACACTGACTACCGCGTCGTGGAATTGGCCGTGGGGGCTGATCGTGCTGGGAACCGTCGGCACCATGGTGGCAGTCGGGATGGGGGTGGTTCCGCGCGTGCCACAGGGCACCCCGATGCCGGATCTGTCCGAACAACTGAGGCAGTGCGTTACCGGACGGTGGACGACCAAGGGCGATATTCGAGAAGTCACAATCAGGGGTGATCCATCGATGGCATTCGGCGGCGAGGGACAAGCCTACGAGTTCCGTGCGGATGGTACCTATGCTCGCACGAGCAGCAATGCGACGTGGCAAGTTGACTACCAGTCGCGACTAATTCTACGCCTCGTAGTGAGCGGGAAATCGGAGGGGCGGTGGGAAGTCGAGGGGACTGCCTTGGTATTTTCCGGAATCGACTCCAGCACCGAGGAGCATTCGGTATTCTTTACCACGCCGCCGCGCGATGGCGAACGGATCGGTGAACCAGTCCGGATCGAGCCAGGAGTCGGCCGCGAACTGGTGTCGGTCGAGTGTACGACTCCATACATGATGCTGACACTGGGAAAGCATCGACAGGCGCTGGAACGGCAGCGCTGATTGAACCTCAGGCGTTGTTACGTGGGATCGTAAGCAACATGCTGCGGACGTCCACCGAGTGGATATGGTCAGTTTCTGTATCGGGCAGAATTGATGTTGGCCGCAACGAGTTCTTGTGAATCGGCGAGCAAACTAGGTTTGCGACTTAGAGTTCAAGCTCTGAATCACAAATGCGGACTGGGCGGTGCGCAAATCACTCCCTTTGACCTCAAGGGGTCATCGGTAGGTAATCACTGCAGGGAGGTGCCGACGATGTTGTTGGACCGTTCTTCTGATAGCGCGAGTGCCTCGCGGTGTTCGGCGAGCGAGGCGCAGAACGGAACCAACGCAGCGCGCGCGCCCGCGGGCAGGTGGGCTCGGATCACCTCGTCCCAGAACCGCGGTTCGTTCAGGCACGTGATCAGGTGGGCGCGGGTGAGGATGTCGTAGAAGACCACCTGCTTCTGCTGGTACTCCAGGCCCTCCAGCAGGGACAGGGCGTAGCTGCCGAGGTAATCGGCGGCGGCGCGCGGTGGGAGGTCCAGCAGCGGGGTGCCGCCGAGGAAGCCAGGGGAGAAGATGTCCACTTCTACCGGCGGCACCCCGGCCGGCGCCCGCCACGCGTCCTCGCCGCAGGACCAGGCAAGCAGTCTCAGGTCGTCGAGCGGTGGGGCCAGGATGGATGTCCACGCGTCGCGGACGACGGCTCGCACCGCTGCCAGGTCGGTCATGCTCATCAGGGCGATTGGCGCCCCAGGTGCGCGGCTGTGCGTAGTCGGCGCGCAGCCGTGCGGCAACCCATTCCAGGATGGTCTTGGCACCTGTGCATCCCAGTCCGCCATCTAGAGCAGAACCGGGACCGGCTCGTTGTTCGTTCGTGTGTTCAGCAGTTCCAGGAGCAGCTGCAGGGCGAGGGTGGTCTTACCTGTTCCCGCTCCACCGGTGATGACCAGGCGCCGCGACCGCATCCTGCGGAAACAGGCCACCAGCCATTCCACGTTGTCGGAACGCTTGTTGACGGTGAGTTGACCGTGTGCGATGTGCTTCGGGAAGTCCATCACCTACGCCCGCGTCAGGTGCCACACAACGGGGATGGGCGGATCCAGCGATCGCAGCATCTTCGCCACCCGCCACCGGTCCTGGACCATCTTGGCCAGGTTCCGCTTCGCCTGGTCCAGGTCGGCCACTGCTGGCACCGAAGCTCGGTTGACGATGAGGTCCAGCACCGCTGTGCCTGCGAATCCGACGGCTACGGCAATCCATGCCAAGTGCCAGAACCAAGCGCCATCGTTGAGGACTGGTTGACAGCGACCCGACCGTGACGGTCAGCACCGCACTCCAAAGCCGGCTGTCGATCTGCCACCGGCTGATCATGGCGACCATGCTGCCGCCGCGCGGACACAACCGGCGGTAGAGCCACCGTGCCGGAGCAGCTGGCTGTCGGAACCACGCCGAGGTCGCCCGCGCGGTTGGCACCATCCCGGCCCGAGCCGATCAGCCGTCGTTGCCGGGGCGAAGCACGTTGAGTTCGTCTCGTCTCCGAGCGGGCTGCTCGCGTCGCCGTTCGACACCGTCGTGACATAGCGGCCGCGGCAACCTGTCCTTGTTCGGCGCTGAGACCCACACTGGCAGGAATGCGTCGACCGGGGCAGCTGAACCCCCGGACCTGGTGACCTGTGGTCGGTAGGCTACGCACAGCCAACCAGAGGAGGCCGACCGGTGACGGCGAGCGGTGAGCGGATGGTCGGCGATCTCGCGAAGGCCATCGATGAGTCCGACTTCGCCTGGTCGCTGGTGTTGGTCGGTGAGGATCAGCGCGACAAGCTCGCCGCGTTGACCAGTGACCTGCGCGGCAAGGTGTCGACCACCGGTGACGGGAAGCAGATCACCTCCGGGTACGCCTACTGGGGCATCGGTCCGACGATCGCGTGGGCGCACGCCTGCACCGACCCGTTCTACCTGGTCATGAAGCAGAGCCTGGACTCGTTCACCCGGCGCTGGGGCGGGTGCGCGGCAAGCTCGGCGACGGCTTCCACTACGTGAGCTTCGGCGTCGGCACCGGTCACAAGGACGGGCTGATCGTCGAGCACCTGCTCGAGCGCAACCCGGGCATGGTCTACCTGCCGGTCGACATGAGCTCGGAGATGCTGCGCCTGGGCACGCAGGAGTCCACCCACCGGGTGCGGCTGCCGGGTCACCGGGTGGTGCCGGTGCAGGTGGACTTCGCCATCCCGCAGAATCTGACGGAGTTGCGCGGTCTGGTCCACCGGCTCGTCGGCGACGAGCCGGTGCTGTACTCGTTGCTGGGCAACACGCTGGCCAACTTCGACGACGACGGCGGACTGCTCGCCAACCTCACCGCGCTGGCTCGTCCGCAGGACCGGTTCCTGCTGGAGGTCGCCAGCACCGACGCGGTGTCCGACGAACTCGCCCAGGAAGCGGTCGAGGAGTACGCGCGCAGCCGCGCCTACCGCGAGTTCGTCACCAGCGCGCTGCTGCACAACACCGACCTGACCATCAACACCGACGCGGTGCGCTTCCGCGGCGCGGTCGAGGGTGACCGCGCGTTGCGGGTCAAGGTGATCTACCAGAACCAGACTGGCGGCGACATCCAGATGATGCTGCCCGACCGCACCCGCGTGCCGTTCCCCGACGGCGACACCATCCGGCTCTACCTGACCCGCAAGTACCTGCGGAAGGCGCAGGAGGAGATGGTGCGCGCGGCGGGGATGCGCAAGGTCGCTGCCACGCACTCGGACTTCTCCGCGCCGCGCAGCGCGCAGGGCTTCGGCATGGACCTGCTCCTGCTCGCGCCGGGCGAGGCTCCCACACCGCCCGCCGAACCGGGGACGAGGACCAGGGCCGACGAGATCTGGGAGAGCTGACGCGGGGATGATCCGGATCGCCATCACGTTCATCACCTTCGGCGCGCTCGTGACCGCGCTGGGCGCGGGCGTGGCCTGGTTCGTCGTCTCGCCGGACGGGCAGGGCTTGGAGCCCGCGGTCAACACCCTCGCCGTGCTCGCGGGCATGGCGGGCATCTTCGCCGAGCGGTGGGCGGCCCAGCGCGAACGCCGCAAACAGGCCCTGGAGTCCATCGAGATCGAGCTGAAGCGGAACCTGGACACGCTCGCCAGCGAGGCGTTCAGCGCCAGCGGCCCCGCGGGCAGGCGGCTCTACCCCAGGCTGATCCAGTCCGCTGTGGACGCCGCGTTCGCCTCCGGTGCACTGAGCCCGCGACGCGACGTCGAGCTGATCGACCTGCTGCACCGCTGGCGCAGCTCGGTCAGCTCGGTGAACCGGCGGCTCGAGTTGACCGAGACACTGATGTTCACCAGTACCTCGGCCGACGAGATCGAGCAGTTCAACCGCGCCCTGCACAGCGCGGGCAGCTTCGTCCAGGGCGTGCGGGCCCTGCTCGACGAAGTGCTGACCTACCTCGGTGCCATGCGCAGCGCGCCATCGAGGCGGATCACCTCGCCGTTCAGGTAGTCCCTGCTCGTCGTCACCACCCAGATCCCAGATCCAGCAAGGCAGGGCGCGACGAGCAGCGTCAACCCGACCAGCCCGGCGATGGATGCGGCGTAGGTCGCCTGTCCGATTTGCATGCGAGGGAGTGGGTCTCGTCGGTCGAGCGCACACGACGACCGGTGAAGCGCTCCCACTGGCATGCATTGGCGGACCATTGCCGCTGCTCACCCGGGCGGGCCACCTCGGGGGTCAGTCCTGTGGCGTCGCCTTGCTTGAGATGCAGTCGTCGATCAGTGCGAGTAGGAGCGGGTGGTGGGCGTATGCCGCAGTGAAGCGGCCTCTGACGGGTTCGAAGTCCAGGCCTGCCCGGTCGTGCAGGAGGGCCGCTTCCGCGAGCAGGCCCGCGGCGCGCGCGAAGCTGAGTTGGCCGCTGCGGTGGTCCACCGTCTGCACGGCGGCGTCGAGGATGATCGGGATCGCCTCCGCCGGGTGGGTGGCGGCCCGGCGTCGGGCCAGTGCGAGCAGGTCCGCGCTGTCGAGGCCGAACTCGTGCGCAGCGGCCCAGGCTCCCGCGACGTCGCCGCCCGCGACCAAGTGGTCGACCAGAGGTGTGCACGCTCTGGGCCCCGGTTCTGCCGCCAGTTCGCGCAGATGGGCCAAGACTCGACCGGTAGCGTAGGTCTGCGCGCCGAGCGGGGCCGACGCGGCGAGAAGTTCGCGGTAGCGGCGTTCGTCCGGGTGCCGGGTGAACAGGTCCCAGCGCCGGCGGGCGTGCTCTTGGTGATCGCCGCGTCCTGCCATGGCCCGCGCGCGGTGACTCGGGTCCTCGTGCACCTCGGGGTAGAGCTCGTCGTGGAGGTAGCAGATGGTCTGCGAATGGTCGTCATCGTCATCGGTGACGCGGCGGCGCGCTTCGTTCACCAGGTGGCGATAGGACACCAGACCGTCCTCGCCCAGGATGTCAACGACATCGGCGAGTTCCAGCGCGAACAGCGAGTCCGTACGTGTCTGGAGGTCGATCACCCATTCGGCGAGCTCGTCACCGCGCGCTGGTTCGGAGCGGCACGTGTCGGCGAACCCCGCGATGACCCGTTCCCGGCTACGCAGAACGGATTCCTCCACCTCCTCGGAGTCGACGTAGACCTGCTGGCGCACCAACACACGAAGCAGGTCTTGGTAGCACGGCCGAATGAGGACGGCGTACCCTTCCTGGCTGGATACCTCCAGGTCGGCGAGCAGTGCGTCGAGCAGTTCCGACCACCGCGTGAGGTTCGTGCTTGCGATCCTGCCGAACCGGCCCAGATCACGAATCCGATGCCGCAGCGACAAGACGTCCGGTGGCCCGAACTGCGAGAGCGCGGACAGGGCGGTGGCGGTGCAGTGCGCGCAGAACACCCCTGCCAGGCCCGCTGGGCACGTGCACGAGTGATCCATTCCGCCGTCGGCCTTGGCCAACCGCACTCGCTCGTCCGTGCCGACGATGTCCGCGACCAACTCGCCCCGGGACAGCACAGGGTCGGCGCGGTAAAGGTACGGGTAGGCGAGCTCCCGGTACCCGGGCCCAGCGAGCCGGGCGACATCGTCTTCATCGAACCAGAGCACTCACCGATCCAACCAGACACACCGCCCCTGGCTCGGCGACGCCTGACTCTTCGCCACGACACCAGCGCGACCTATGCCGGTGGTGGTGCTTCAGAGCGCCCTACACCCCCAGGCGGAATACCTCGGCGCGTAGCCAGACGCCGTAGGCTGGCTCGACGAACACGCGAGGTCTGAAGCCAGACACCCGCAGGCCGAGCCGAGTACGACCGTGTAGCCGACGCCGATCGCCAGCGGCCCGAACGCGGCCTGGCTGATCTCGCCCGCCGACCGGGTTGAACAGCAGGTGCGCCTGGCAAGCCTCGGCCTGCACCGGGAAGTTGCCGGGGACCACCGGCGGGTGGTGCGCAGCCGCCGTTCGCACCAGCAAGGTCGATTCCGCCGACAAGGCGCGCTGGGGGGAGCTTCTGCATGTCCAGACCGTGATCCGTCCCCACCTGGTCGGCCAGCCGTGTGCGCAACTCGTCGTACCTGTGGAGCGTTTCGGCCTGACGGCCGCTGCAGTGCAGCGCGAGCATCAACTGCCCGGCCACGCGCTCGTCCCTTTGATAGGTGCCCGCCGACGATGTCAGCTCGGCCAGCAGCGCCGCGTGTTGGCCCAAGCACAGCCGCAGGTCGTGTGGTTTAGTTCCGCCGCCATCCTCGCTGGTCGAGATCGGAGCGCGCTGCCTACCGCATCCAAGGCCGGGGCAGGGACCGCGAGTACCTGACTACCACCCGGATGTGGCTTCCTTGCTCGCCTGAGTAGATCGGATCTAGCGCACACGACGCCTCGCGGACCTTCACACCACGAACAACCAGTTGCCTCACATGCCAGGTCACTACCGATGTCAGCGTTTCGACGAGCACACGCAGTTCGCGAGCCTCGATGTACCCGTCGTCAATCGGGTTCAGGCGCCTCAGGGCACGTGCTGTCTGAGCGGTCCGGCGTACTCCTCCGGGGTGGCCAGACTGGTGGCGGCGAGGGGGTCGGGCTGGAAGTGGGCGATCTCGCTGCGGATGAGACGCACTCTGTTGAGGCGGTGCACGAACTGCTCGCGTGGAAGTCCGGCCCACTCGATGCACCGCCAGTTGATTCCCTTGTCGATGAGGAACCTGTATTCGCCGAAGGTCAGGTCGGCGATCTTGCCGGTCTTCTTCGCCTTGGGTATTTGCCTATCCGGTGTACAACGGTTGTGCGTGCTTGTGGTTGAAGTCCCACACATCGTGGTCTTGGTCAACGAGGGCGCGCAGCGCGGTTCGTGATATCCCGTGGAGCGACCGCAACGCCTCCACCGCTGCCCGCAGCCGACTAGAGCGGTTGCGCATCACCTCCTCATACAACCGCGCTTGCCGGGCAGCCGCCCGGTCCAGGGTGAAGCGCTCGACAACCACCCGGTAGCCCGCCGCCGCCGACTCGCCGAGGAGTTGAGCGTCGTCGAGCAGGGTGGTGAGGATGGCGACGAGGCCGCGCACACTAGATTCCCGGTCGCGGTGGTCGCCGATGCCGTACCAGCCCGTGTAGAGGAAACGCGGTATCGACGCCGTGGACACGAGTTCCCAGAACCCATCCTCGCCTTGGATGATCGTCGGCTTCGCCATCCCCATTGCGCGCAGCGCCGAGTGACCCATGCCGATAACGATGTCCGCCGATCGGTAGAACGGGGTCGGATCCAGGGCCGCACCCGCCATGACGATCCTGGCCCGCCCGCGCGCGGACACCGCCGCTGCGGCGTCGGTCACGACTGCGGCGGCGGGGCCGTCGCCGACGATGACAAGTTCGAGTTCCCGCTGGGGGCTCACCGCGCCTAGTCGGTCGACGGCGGCGATCGCGGCCAGGATCCCCTCCAGCTTGAGGGTCGGGTGCAGCCGCGAGACGATCACGATGGAGGTGGGTCCGGCGGTCCGCGCCCGCGCCGTCTCCCCGGGTTCCGGTCCGAGGTCGACCGGAGGCTCGATCACGGTGACCCGCGCCCGGTGCCTACGGCGCGCCTGCGCGGCGATGGCCGGGGTGCCGACTACCAGCGGCACGTGCGCGGGGAAGAAGTCTGGAACGCTCATCGAGTACACGGTCGACACCACGGGAACACCGCAGGCGACTTGGGCGGCCAGCACAGCGTCGACCGTCGGGCGCCACTCGAAGGCGTGCACGACATCGAACCGGTAGTCGGCAACCAGTGTGGCCAGTTCCCGCACCACGGCGCCCTCCAGCCCCAATCGCGCACTCACCGACCGCGCGAATTGGATTCCCAACGGCTCCAGGAGTGGCACCAGCGGGCCGCCTTGGCCGTAGACCACCACCTCGTGGCCGCGGCGCACCATGGCCCCCGCGAGTTCCATCGCGTTGATGTGGCTGCCGCAGATGCGCAGCCCGGTCGGGTACACCAAGATCCGCAAAGACTCCCCCAGAGAAGCAGCCGTCAGTACCGATGATTGGCTCTGGTCAGGTAGCCGGTACCGTCTCTCGGTGCGCCCCCGCGCCACACCTCGCGGCCGCGCGTCAACAGTTTGAGACCTGCCAGGACAACGGCGATGTCCGGATGGTGCGGGCCCATCCGGACGCGGCCGGACGCGACAGCCCGGCCAAAGAGATCTGCGGCCCGCTGCGTCTCGCCGAGATCCGTGTGGCAGACAGCCAGGTTGTTCAGCGCCTGCACGCTATCCGGGTGCTCTTCGCCGAGCACTGTGGTGCGCCGGTCCAGCACGTTGGCCAACAGCGGCAGCGCTTCCTCGGCGCGGCCCGACCGGAGCAGGTCGATGGCCAGGTCGTTCGCGCATTGGAGCGCAGTGGGATGGTCCGCGCCCAGAACCTCGTCATATAGGCCCAGAACACGTATATGCTCGGCGATCGCGGTCTCAGTGTCGCCCAGCGCCGAGCGGGCCGTGGCGAGGTTCGTCGCCGACTGCAGCGTCTCCGGGTGCCGGGGCCCAGCGCGCGGCGACGCGTCTGGGCTGTCTGGGAGAACATCTTCACCGCCTCCGCGTGGCGCCCGAGCTGGGCGAGGTCCGCGGCGACGCAGTTCTCGGCGATCCAGGTGTGTGGGTGGTCGTCGCCTAGCACCTCGCGGCGCACCATCAGGGCTTCCTCGTCCAACCCGGCTGCGGCTTGCGGGTCACCGGAATTGGCGAGGGCGAGGGCGAGGCCGGTCATCGTGAAGGCAGTCGCCGGGTGCCGAAGCCCCAGGACCCGTCGCCTGCGGTTCAGGGTGTCGCCGAGGAGGTCGACCGCGCGGACCGCGTGCCCCGCCGACACCAGCGCGTGCCCGTAGCCGCTCGCCGACTTTAGCGTTTCCGGCGCGTCCGGTCCCAGCGCGGCCGAGAGGGCGTCGAAGAGCACCCGGTGGGCCTGCATGGACTGCTCGTAGCGGCCGACATCGTCGAGTGCGTTTGCCGTCGTCTCGGTCACTTGCCGCATCTTGGTATCGTTCGCCCCGACGCCGCGGGGCAGTCGACGCAGCACTTCCTGGTCGACCTCCAGCGCACGCTGGTACCGGCCCAGCGCCCGCAACGTGGCCGCGTGCCGGTTCATCGCGGTGAGCACATCGGGCGAATCCTGGCCGAGCACAGGCCGCCACGTCCGCAGCAGCTCCACCAGCAGTTCGTTCGCGGCGAGTAGCTGCCCCCTGGCCAAGGTGTAAGAAGCGACGTTGGTCAACAGGTGGCGGAACCGGTCGGTGCCGATCTCGGCCCGCAAAGCCAGTGCGTGCGGCAGGATGGCCGCGTACCGGGGCCAGTGGGTGGCGTCCTCGGGATCGTCGGGGTCGCCCGCCGCCAGCAACTCGATGGCGGCGCGCACCACGTGGCCGCGGTCGTCGGCGCCAAAACTGCGCAGTATGGCTTCCTGCAGCAGCCGGTGGACCTGGACCGAGTCGTCGGGCCGGGTGGCGAGCGAGGACCGGATGAGTTCGCCTACCACCTCTGTGAAGTCGAGTTCGTCGCGGGCCGCCGACCGCAGCGGTTCCCCGAGTTGCTCGGGGTGTTCCCGGAAGAGCCAGAGAGGGACGGGGTCGGGCGCCAAGGCGGCGCAGATGTCCAGCATCTGCGCGGCGGCGGCCTGTTCGGACCGGAGCCGGTCGAGGAACACCGACCACACTTCATCAAGGCGGTTCTCGTTCCACATCACTTCCCCCTTCGCAAGGATCCGGTGACGATGGGTGCGCAAGAGCCGCAGGTAGTCCCGAGGCGGCAGCTTCCGCGTAGCCATGTACCCGGCTACCTGCGCGAGCGCCAGCGGGAGGTCGCCCAGTTCATCGGCGATCTCGGCCGCCGCGTCCGCATCGAGCCCGTCGAGGCGGGAGCGAAGGAAACGGACTGAGTCCGTTCGGCGGAACACGTCGAGCTCGTACAGCTCGCCCAACCCGTCCCATTCTCGGTGGCGGGTGGTCAGCAGCAGGTTTCCACGTCCCCGCGGCAGGAACCCAGCCACCCGGTCGGGGCGGTCTGCGGCGTCGACCACGACCAGCCAACGGTCGGTGGAGTGCAGGCGCTCGTGCAGCCGCTCGAGCGCGTCGTCGGCGGGAAGGCCGGGCCGCCCGACGCCCAGCCGGTCGGCCAGCGCGAGCAGTTGGTTGACCATCAGGACGGGATCGTGTGCCGAGACCCACCACAGCAGATCGTACTCGTCGTGGTGCAGGTGCGCATATTCGAGCGCGACCTGCGTCTTGCCCGCAGCGCCCATCCCGCAGATCGTCACGAGCCCACCCGAGGGCGTTTTCGCGAGCAGTTGGCCGACACGCTCTAGTTCGATTGTGCGCCCGGAGAAGTGGGGGTTGCGGCGAGGTAAGTTTGACAACCCAAGCCTGGCGCGAGGTGGTCTGTTGTTCGGCCCGTCGATGCCGTGGAAGTGCTGTTCGAGTCGGTGCACGTGTTGGGCCTGCACGACCGCGCCGCTCGCCAAGCCCTCGACCTGGTTCACCGTGCCCGCGTCGGGTGACCGAGAGGTGTCGTCGGACACGTGCGCCTCCTCAAGCTCGGCCGTCGATCTCCGCAGGAGCTTGGTCGACGCCGAGCCTTGCGGACACTCGCGACCGATCATCGCGCAATTGGGGAAGTCATGCCGTGCTTGCCTGCTGACGTTGTTGGGCCGGGGCTCGGCTTCCAAGGACGCGGAGAGACTCGCACTGCGCCACAAGGTGGCCGTTCTGCGCTATACCAACCCACGCCCGTGGCTGGACTGGGCGGACCCGGCAGTGTTCGCGGCCCTGTCTCGGCTGCCTCCGAGGTCGCTGCGGGCTTGCCGGATCGTCACGCCCGTGACGTTGTTGCGGTGGCATCGGAGGCTTGTGGCCGGGAAGTGGCGTCATCCGAAAGCGCCGGGCCGTCCGCCGATCAGCGACGAGGTCGTCGCACTGATCGTCCGCTAGGCGAGGGAGAACTCGACCGGGGGGTGTGGTCCGGATCCAAGGCGAGCTGCGTCGGCTCGGGCATCGTCTCGCCGCTTCGATGATCCGCCGTACCCTTCGCGGCCATCGAATTCCGCCGCGCTTGGTCTGCGGTGACGCGTGGCGCGCGTTCCTGCGTGCCCAGGCTAACGGTCTTCCGGCGATCGACTTCTTCCACGTCGACACCATCTCACTCAAGCGTCTCTACGCGGCGTTCGTCATCGAGCACCGCACCCGTCGCGTCCACCTGCTCGGTATCACCGACCCCCGAACGGAGCCTGGGCAACCCAACTGGCCCGCAACCTCACAACCGATCTTGCCGACACCGGCCAACGTTTCACCCGCCTGATCCGCGACGCGACGCCAAGTTCATTGCGGCCTTTGACGCGGTGTTCACTGCCATCGGCATCCACACGATTCTCACCGCGCCGCAAGCACTACGGATGAACGCGATCGCCGAACGCTGGATCAGCTCGCTGCGACGTGAATGCATCGACCGGCTACTTGTCGCTGGCCAAAGTCAATTTCAGCACGTACTGGGCGTCTACGTCGAGCACTATAAGGCCAACCGCCGCCACCAAGGCCACGACATGAACCTACGAGCACCCAACGACGATCCGAAATTGAATCCCCGGCCTACCCCAACCGGCTGGATCACACGAACACAACGACTCGCGGGACTGCTCAACGCCCTGATGTTCGGCATGCTGCACTGCACAGCCAGCTATGCCGCAGCCCAAGCAGGCGACCGCGACCGCAGCCGCGAACTCCTCGCCGACGCCGCCACCGCCGCGACCCGTCTCGCCGAGGGCAGCCTCCGGCAACGCACACTGCTGGGCAACATCATCAGCTACCGCATCTGCGGTGCCCACGCCCTCGGTGACCCCGCCGCAGGGCTCGCCCACGCCCACACCCACCCACTCGCCTTGATCCCCGCCACCGAACGGCGCGCTCGCGTCCTGGTCGACACCGCGCGCTGCTGGTTCGACCACGGCAGCCCAGAACGGGCTTACCGCGCCCTGCTCGTGGCCGAGCGCACCGCGCCCGGCGAAACCCGCACCCGCACAGCTGTCCGCGACCTCGTCACCGACCTACGACACACACCGCACCAAGACGCCATGCCGCAACTGGCCCAACTCGCCCGCCGCGTCCACGCCGTAGCCTTACCCCCGGCCTACACGCCGGTCCACAGACACTGGTCATGGCGCAGTGCACCCAGGATGCTCGCTCGGCATTGGTACATCAGGCCACCTCCGAAGCGACAATCGTCCGACCCAGTCCACCGACCAGCGCACGATGTCCGTCCCGGACAATGGGTCCAGCGGCCAGCCTATGTCTACCCTGCATGCTTGGAATACTTCACCCTCCGGAATAGAGGCCGCAGGGGCGGGCTCTAGGCAACCGAAACTCCTCGCCTCTCGGTGCTGGATCAAGCGGCGGCCACGTGGGTGCAAGATTAGCGACGGATTGGGTTGAAAGATAATTGAGTGGTCGCGAAAATTGCAGATTTCTGGCCGGATAAGGACTGGTGAATGGGCGAGTGGGTGATGTGATCATCACTCGATCGGCGTTGTTGGGCTGCTGTCGGTAGGTGTACTCCACCAGGTTTGGGCGGTGTCGGTGTATCGGCGCGGCAATGGGGTGGCAGGCGGTTTCGGTCTTGGCGAGCGCTCCCGTGGCTGCGCCATGATGGCCGAGCAAGATCGTGATCGGCGTTCCCCGGAGCTGTGAGGAGAACAAGCCTGTGGCCAAGTACAAGACGTTCTACCAGGTCGGCGGATTCAACGGTGGGTGGAGTCCGGACGGTACGCTGGAGATCAGCATCACCAGCCGCAGCGAGGTGATCGGGGCTTCGGCGCCCGCGACCGGGACGACGGTGACGTGGAGCGGTCCCAAGGGCAACGCGACGGTCACCTTCTTCGACAACGGGGCTACTTTCCAGGGCACGGCCCAGTTCCCCAACGAGGGGCCGATCGGCTACCGGGGAGAGCGCATCTAGCCGTTCCTCCATAGTGGACGGTTAGCGAAGTGGCTGAGTCATGCTCCCGCGCGAGATGGGGTCGCTCGCACGCCAGGATGAGTCTCTTCGGTGTCGACGATGGCCGACCGGTTCCCAAAGGCGAGGAGTGCAGCCAGCCAACCAGTGGGCAGCAGGAGGCGCCAACATGACGCCTCCTGCTGCCCATGCCTCATTCCGCTACCCGCCCTTATTCCACGGCGCACATGACATCGACGGCTGCTCTGTTGGAGGGCGAAGTTCTCGATGAGATCAGACTCGCTTTGCTCCGCATCCCCCAAAGGGCTGATGACGGAGACCACTCGCCGCCACCTGTGGCATAGTCGCACCAGACCGACCCGACCTCGGCGCCGTCGTGCGCAGCCCGGTTACGACGATCAACAGCCTTCCGGAGTTCCCCAACTCGTAGCTCCAATGAGCGTCGGCATCTTCGCCAAGAAGCCTCGTTATGTCGTTCAGGAGCCTCCCCATTGTGTGTCCTTGAGGTCGGGTGGAACCCGTTGCGCAGTCATGCCTGTAGTCGGGCACGGTCAGCTCGGCGGTGCGCGCGGCGCCACTGGGCTCTGCGGTGGCTTCCAGCACCAGAACGTCCCATCCCACGTCGGCCAGGATGTTCGCGGCCACCAGCCCGTTCGGCCCCCTGCCGACTACCACCGTGTGCGCCGCCTCCAGAACCCGATCATTCGCCGCACTTCGCGTTGGCGTCGTCAGCCCGGCTCGCCGATGAGAAGCCGAACGGTCCCTCACGCTCGGATTGATCCCCGATCGGATCGCCGACCTGGAGATCATCACCTCCGAACTGGTCGCCAACAGCCCGGTCCACGCGGGTGGTAGCTGCCGCGGTACACATCCCCGCCAGGACACCTAGGCGGGCATGGGCTCCCGTTGGTCCACCAACTCGCAGATCTCGTCCACCCCTAGGGCTTCTCGGAAAGTGCATTTCGCTTGTTGCGGTTGTGCGCCCGAGGCAGGCGACTGAATCGCCTGGGCGGGGGACAGGCTAGCGAGGCGTCAACTCTCCGTCGTGTGCGTGCGTTGGGCGGACCAGCCCACCGCACCTAAGGCGATCCAGGCGGCGCCTGCCACCACGGCCTGCCAGCCCGCCGCGGGTTCGCGCAGGAAGCCGAGCGCGTCGGGGAACGTCCGGGCCAAGCCGCTCAGTGCCAGGCCCGCGCCGCCCAGTGCGCAGGCCACGGCGACCATCGGGAGGCGGTACCGCTGGACGGCCAGGCCGGTGAGGAATCCGGTGGCGGCCACGAACAGGACGGCCAGGACGATGTCGGTGCCCTGGAAGAGGCCGACTAGCTTGACCCCGATGATGGCGCCGGCGAGCGCGCCGACGAAGAACAGCCCGGTTCGGAACACCAGGACGACCAGTACCCAGGCCAGCGCCGCCACGGCGACCGCGATGATCACTGCGGCACCCGGGCCAGCGTCGAACGGCTCGGCCAACAGCCACCCCAGTGCCAAGCCCGACGCGATCACGGCGAGGTGTAGTGAGCGGACCCCGAGGAAGCACAGGACGACTCCCACCGCTATGACGACCACTCCGGACACGTCCACCGGTCTCACCTCCTCGATCTCGCCCGCCTGTGGTCAGCGCCCATCGCGAACGTCTCGCCTCGGTCCGCACCACGCCGGGGTCATCCGTCTGTCGGGCGGGCGCGGACGGCTTCGACGGCGGTGATGGCGCCGAGCACGATCAAGCTCACGCCGAGGGCCAACTCCAGTGCGGCCAGCGAGATCCCCGGCTGGAGCAGGACGTAGCCGCCCGCGACCGCGCTCAGCACGCCCAACGCGACCGACCACCCACGACCCTCACCACCCCGGTCGCCGAGCGCGGCCACCACCGCCAGGACACCGCCGACCAACCACCACGAGCCCACCAGAACCGCGAACAACGCCAAGGTCTGCGACGGGGATCGCAGACACAGCAAGCCAACCAGGAGCGAGAACGCGCCAAGTACACCGAGTAGCACCCGCCCGCCCCCGGACTCCGAGCCGTCAGTGATCGCCTGCAGCACCCGCACCACACCGTTGGCGAGCAGGGTGATGGCGAACAGCAGCGCCAAGAGCACCAGCGAGGCCTCCGGCCAGACAAGCGCGGCGATCCCCACCCCGACCATCAACACACCGTTGAGCACCCCCAAGCCCCGGCTCGACCCGGCACCGATCACCCGGCGTGGGCCGCCGACCGGGTCCACCCGCACCCCTGGCACCCCCGCGGCCACGGCTCGCTCCTCGCTCACGCGTCTCGACCTCCCTCGTCGGATGCGGCCAGCGTGCTGGTGATCTACCGGCGGGCGGATCACCCAGAACGGGCGGACCTCTCCAGCGTTGACCGACGTGGTCGAACCTGCGCAGGCCATGGGGTGGCTCCTGGGGTACGAACGCTTGTGTTCGCCGCCAAGCACGTCTCGACGACGTGCGCACCTGTGCGTATCGGCCTGGAGTCCACAACGGACATCAACGCTCCACCGCTGTCGGTGCCGGTTGAGCTGCCCTGATAGCGGCGTAGCAGCGGAAAGGAGCTCGCGAGTGAGTCAGGCACCAAGGGCGTTCTGGATGGCATGGCGCCGAACCAATGGGCTTCGAACCGGCGGGGACCGAGGTGCCTATCGTCCGCTGTGGTTGAGGACGTTGCCGTTGACGCAATGGTTGGTCGTGTTCCCGCTCCACTCGCCACCGACCGGGACGACCGCGAGCTCCTGGAAGCACACAGACGCAGCGCTGAAGTTCCAGTTGTTCGCCGCGTTCACACCAACACCGAAGTTGAGGTCAACCCCACCGTCGGCGAGCGCGGACCCCGCCGTGGCCACCGAGGCTGCCACCGCGACCAGCAGTCCACCCACGACTCGGGACAACACAGTCACAAGAATCTCCTCTCAATAGGACTGGCGGCGCCACACTATTGGGGTTTCGGCGGCCTTCTGGTTGCGCGACGCACAGGAGTAGCCCGATCGTGTGAGCTCTGACAAGGTGACTAACAGTCGTTGTTCACACACTTCAGGTAACTATCGTTGGTTTGCGCGCACCCTGCACGCCTCAGTTCGACCAGTGCGTTCACCGAGACCGCCGCCTAAACCACGCGGTCGCCCGGGCGGTGCCGCTGGGAACGTCACCTGAGTTCCCACCGCCATCCGTTCCCCCACCTCGAAGCGCTGTGTGGTCAGAGAAGAAGATGTTGTGCTGCGGGGCAGGATGTCCGCCGTGCGGTACCGGGCCCCGGTACCGCACGGCAGATGCCCTGGCTAGCAGCCGATCCGGGTATCGCCGGTGTCGGTGGTGCAGGTGTCGGTGCCCAGGCCGCCGTTGGCGGTGTCGCCGCCGACGCCGTCGTGGACGTCGATGGTGTCGTTGCCGAGGCTGCCGCTCATGGAGTCCGTGCCGTCGTGGTCGATGAGGGTGTCGTTGCCGTTCTGGCCGTCGAGGGTGTCGTTGCCCGGACCGCCGTGGATGGTGTCGGCGCCGTTGTCGAACAGGTGCAGGAGCAGGTCGAGGATGGTCTCGCCGTAGGTGCTGTCGTCCCCGGTGCCCGCGTAGATGGTGTCGTTGCCGTTGCCACCGCTCACGACGTCGTCGCCCGCGCCCGCGTAGATGGTGTCGTCGCCGTTGCCGCCGTTGATCGAGTCCTCGCCGCCGAGGCCGCAGATCACGTCGGCGGCGTTGGTCCCGATCAGCGTGTCGTTGCCTGGTGTGCCGGTGATGGTGCAGCCGAGGGAGTTGGTGATGCTCGTGGACTGGGCGGCGGTGTTGTTGCCCCCCGCAGAGTCGGGCTCCGCGGCCGAGACGGTGGCGGTGGCGGTGGCCGTGCCGGTGGCCGACGGGGTGACCGTGATGGTCGCGGTCGCGGAACTGGGGGCGGTGATCGCGCCGAGGGCGCAGGACACAGTCAGGGCGCTGACCGTGCAGGAGCCCTGGGAGGTGGTGACGGAGTTGATCGTCACCGGACCGGTCAGGGTGGTGGACGTGGTGACCGCGGTGGCGTTGGACGGTCCGGCGTTGGCGGCGGTGACGGTATAGGTGAACGGGTCGCCGCCCAGTGCCACGGGGTCGGCGGAGTCGGTCACGGAGACCGACAGATCGGCGTCGACGTAGGTGAACCGGTCGGCGGCCGAGGTGGCACTGGTGCCGGTCGGGGTGGTGACGGTGACGTCGACCGTCCCGGCCGCGCCCGCGGGCGCCACCGCGGTGATGGTCGTGCTGTTCACGACGGTGAACGAGGTCGCGGGGATCGCGCCGAAGCGGACCGCGGTGGCGTTGGCGAGGTCGGCGCCGGTCACGGTGACGGCGGTGCCGCCCGTGGTCGGGCCGCTGCTCGGGCTGACCGTGGTGACCTGGGGCTGGATCACCTGGGTGGTGACCACGCCGAACGGGCCGGAGCCGACCGGGATGGTGGCGGTCACCGTGTTCGTGGCGGTGTCGATGGTGGCCACCGAGGAGGCGCCGTTGTTGGTGGCGAACACGGTCGCGCCGTCGGCGGTGATGGTGATCCGGCTGGGGTTGCTGCCGACCGGGATGGTCGAGGTCAGGGTGTTGGTGGCCGTGGAGATCACCGAGACCGTGTCGGGGCCGATGTTCGCGACGTAGACGCGGCTGCCGTCGGGGGAGGCAACCACACCGGCGGAGATGGCGCTCGCGCCGAGGGCGAGGGTGCCGGTGACCGTGTTGGTCGCGGTGTCGACCACGACCACGACGCCGCCGCGGTGCGCGACGTAGAGCCGGGAGCCGTCCGGGGTGACGGCCTGGCCCGTCGGCCGCGCCTGCCCGGTGCCGATCGTCGCGGTGACCGTGGTGGTGGCGACGTCGAGCACCGACACGGAGGAGGACAGGTTGTTGCTCACGTAGGCGGTGGCGCCATCGGGGCTGATGGCCACCGTCGAGGGAGACGACCCGACCGCGGCGGTCGCGATCACCGTGTTCGTGCTCGTGTCGATCGTCGAGACCGAGTTGCCGCCGTTGTTGACGACCACGATCCGCGTGCCGTCCGGGGTGATCGCGAGCCCCGAGGAGGTGGAGCTCAGCGGGATGGTGGCCACCGTGCTCGCGGTCCCGGTATCGATCACCGAGATACCGCCCGCGAACTGGGTGACGTACACGCGCGAGCCGTCCGGCGTGGCGACCAGTTCCAGGGGCGAGGCGCCGACGACGATGGTCGAGACCGTGGCAGCGGTCACGGTGTCGTACACGGTGACCGTGTTGCCACCGCTGTTGGCCACGTAGGCGAACTGGTGGGTGACGACCGGCGCTGCGGCCGCCGGTTGCGTGGCGACGGCGACCAACCCCGCCGACACCACGGACACACCCACCGCCAAGGCCGCTCTTCGCCGCCACCCGGGCCTGCGGGGAGGCGCCTGTGAGAACGCGACATTCATGAGTTGGTATCCCTTCACGGGGTCCAAGTCCGCCCCGAACCACCCGGATCGAGCGGCCATCTGGCGGACACAATCGCGGATATGGGGCACGTCGGTATGGTGGGGCAGCCGACCGGGCATCGGCTCCGACAGCGACATCGGAGCGCGGCCAGCCCGATCGGGATCTTCATCCACCTTGTCGAACACTCTCTCCTGTAATGGCCGGAGAAATGGCAGGGGGCTGGCGTGTCGGTACTTCCGAACTGTCCATGTAGGACGAAGAGCTGCTTCAACTGCGTCGTCCATCATGGGCGGGATTGATGCCGGAGGTCAAGACGAGCCCGGTCGAACAAAGGGGTGACGCTGCCTCGGCAATGGAGTGACCGGGTGGCGAAATCGACCAGACCATTGATGCGGGTGGACTCCGCTTACTGCAATCGCATGTCGTCAACCTGCCCGTCGGAAGGGGCAAGATGTGTGGGACCTCGTGGCGGTGATGAACCACCGGTCACCCTCGGCTCAGGGTGATCAGGCAGCACAGACCGCGTGCGTGGTTTCGGACGCGTCCGCGGATCACCCGATGGATGCCATGGTCACCCGGTCAGCTCCGACCGCGGACATGGCCGCTACCGGGGTTGCTGTGCCACCGGCGGGTCGGTTTGCGCAGGCTCTGCGCGTGAGAGGTTGGGCCGGTGGATGTGCGTGCCAGGAACAACGTGGTCGAGACCGGCAAGCGGGCCGGGCCGGTGGTTGTGCCGGCGCACGGGTTCGGCTGTGACCAGAACCTGTGGCGGTTGGTCGTGCCGGTGCTCGCCCGAGACCACCGGGGTGGTGCTGTTCGATCACATCGGCGCCGGGCGTGCCGAGGTCGCGGCGTGGGACCCGGATCGCTACGCCACGCTCGACGGCTGGCCGTGACCGGGCACTGCCCGCAGCTCAGTACCCCGGAGGTCACCGCCGAGGCGATCCTGTCCTTCACCGCCGACCTGCGGTGATGGCCTCGGTGGGATGCGAACCGGAGGCGGGCGGCGCAGAGGACGGGGCCCGACGTGGGAACGGGCGACGCGGAGTTCTCCGCGTTGCTGGAGGACGACGTCGCGGAGCTGTACGTGGTGTTCGCAACAGCCGTGATCGTCGCCAGAACCACACCGCTTCGAGTCACCGCAGTGGCGGGTGGCGATGGGCGCACGGCCAAAACGGCTACCCTGGCAAGGGGACAGATCAGATCGCGTTTTACACCGTCACCTCGAACTTGCTCGCTGAGCGACCGTCACGCATCGACACATTGGGAGCGGACAGGGCTGCTTGTGGAAGTCGATTGACGACAGGGTTCCCCGAGCCAGAGCTATGGGCTCGGGGAACCCCACTAAAACTCCTGAGCGCCGCGACGGCCAACTACCAGGCCTTGTGCCAGTAGATGGCGTTCATAGCCGCACGGATCGGAGCGGCGCCGTTGCGGTTGTGACGCCAACCGGAACGGTCGCCGTTTCGGTAGTTCATGCGGAACCCCCCGGTCGTTGTGGTGCGCAGGTCGCTATGACCGAGGAGACCGTTCCAGGCGTAGCGGACGAGGTGTTGAGCATCGACGCCTACTGGGCCGACAACGCTGTCGAAGTACGAGGAAATCAGCGTCCAATCGGTGCCCTGTTCGGCCTGCGGCAGGGTGGGCCCAAGCCGGTTCAGGAATCTCGAAGGGCGGGTGGTCGGGATCTGTGACTTCCAACAGGATCGCGCCGGTACCGTTGGGCGCCACGGCCAGTGTTCGCCCGTCTGGTGACCACGCCGCGGGCGTGCCGTTCGGTATCCGGGCGGGCAGTCTCGGCCAAGACCGGATCAAAACCTGGTCGCCCTCAACTACCGAGACCTGGGCCCTCCGCCCACGACGAGCCGTTCTCCCGCCTGCTGGAGTCCATCGTGGACGACCTGACCCTAGAGGACATCGGCGTACTGACCGTCGAACGAGACTAGTTCGTCCCGCCACGCTCGTCGGGCGCGCCAGTCCCGCCACTGTTCCCAACGGCCCCTGCGAAGACACCCACGGCCTCAGCCTCCTGTCGCTGTGCGCCAGGACCCTGCTGCAAGGCATCAACCGCAAGCTTGACGTGGGTCAGTGGAACGACTGAGCCAGTGAACTTGTGCGGTAGGGCGGCAGGGGAATCGTGGGCGGTGGCGGTACAGGAGCGTGGTCAGTCGAGGGCGTCCACGGTGCCCGGTATGCCCTAGCCGATGGTGAAGGTGAGGCTGTCGGGTTCTGGCTTCAGTGTCTCGTAGTAGTTCCGGTCGAGGAAGGTCAGGGTGTAAGTCCCGGTGGCGGGTAGGTCGAGTTGGGTGGCGATGGCCAGTCGCGTGCGGGTTGGGGCGTCTGGGTAGAGGGCGACGTTGGCTGTGCTGTCGAATCGAAGGGTGCGGCCGTCTTGGTGTCGGGTGAGGGTGAAGTTCTCGGTGCCGAGGCCCAGGCCGCCCCTGCCGGGGGCGCCGGTCAGGTCGAAGTAGATCTTCAGCGAGCCCTTGCCCCGGTCGAGGCCGCCCGCCCACGGTCGGTCGAAGTCGGAGCCGCCGCCCTGGGCTTGGTCGTGGCTGCCTTCGGCGTAGAGGGCGGCGTCGAGCCGGAACAGGCTGTTGTAGCGGAAAGTGAGGTGGAGCCTGCCGGATTCGAGGCTTTGCTTGCTCAAGGTGACCGGCAGCGGCCCGTGCGGTACGGAAGGTCGCTGCCCGGACAGCGACACCGTGCTCGGTGCGGCGTGGTTGGACACCAGGAACTCGAGCGTCGCTTCCGCCCAGGAAAAGTCTTCGCGGACAAAGAAGGTGTAGACGACCGGAACCGCGGTGCCTCTGGGGAAGGAAGCGGACTTGTTCGTGCCGCCCCCATCCACCGCGTTCCCGTAGCGGACCTGAGCGGCCGGTGGCGAGGAGCTGGCCTCGCCCCACAGTTGGTTCTGCACCTCGGTTCGGACCTCCAGCGTCGGCTGGCCACCCGAGAGGAAGGTTCGCGCTGATTCGACCTGGATCATGAAGCCCCGGGCCAGCACGGTGGTGCCGAGATCCTGCGTGCGCTGGTCGAAGACCGGGCGGGACGAGGTCCCCGATTCCGTCGGCTTGGTCGCCCCCGTCGTGGTCGGATCCAGTGGTGCCGACGATGTGGTGCCCTCGGTCACGGTCGGCACGGGCTCCGTGGGTTCGATGTACGTCGAGGACGTGGCCGCGTCCATGGTCGGTCGGTCGGGGGTTCCGTTGGCTACGAACCACACGGTCGACACGCCGGTCACGGCCACGGCTGCCACGGCGAGGGCCTTCCAGCCGACCACGTGCGTGCCGTGCCCCGCTGCTTGACCCGGGGACGATGTGGCGGGCTCGGGAGAATGGGGTCGCGCGGTGAGTTGTCCCGTCGCCCACAGCTGCAACACCGTGTCCGCCAGCATCCGCCCGGCCTCGACCGCCACCCCGAGCACGGCTCCCCGCGCGCCCCAACGCCCGGCCGCCGCAAGAGCGGGGCTGAGGGCGCGGGCCAGCTTCTCGACCACGGCGGGCCGATCTTGCCGCAACGCTTCTCGCGCGGCGTGCTCCAACAGAGCAGCGTCGGCGAGCACGCTCTCGGTGTCCGATCCGTGCTCGTCCACCCACTCCGCCAGGTGGTCCACCATTCGGGCCTGGAACTGCCCCGCCGGGATCACCGTTTGCACCAGCCGGGACAGCGACGGCAGGAGGCGCACGTGCGCTCCGGTGGTGTCAAGCAATCCCGCGCGCCGGAGGGCGTTCAGACCGAGCTCCGCTTGGCGGTGGCCGACGGTGCCGGACACGTGTTGCCGTGTCATCGGTGTGGGGACGGCGGCCAACTGGCTCAGGACTTCTCTCGCCTCGGGTGCCAGGCTCCGCACCAGTGCTGCGACCAGCGACGAGCGCGCTGCGGTTCCGCCTGTCAGCCAGGCCGCGAGTGCGTCGGGGGTGAAGGTGCCTTGGTCGAGCAGGCTTGCCGCGATCGTCAGGTCACCCGGGTGACCAGCCAGCGCCGCGGCGATCCGACGCAGCGCATCGGTGGACTCCCCGCCGTTCGACAGCACCGACACCGCAGCGGTGTCGGACAACCCGCCCAGCACGACGGCCGGTTCGTCCGCGGTCGTCATGGCGGCGACGACCGCGGATCGGGGCATCGCCTTGGTCAGGACGGCGGGCTTGTGCGCGTCGGCGTCGTCGACGAACACCAGGACGCGTGCGTCGCCGAGCAGATCGGACAGGAGTTCGGCGTCGACGAGCACGGGCTCGTCGGTGAGGTACAGTGCGTCGAGCACCGCTTGGCCGAGGTCGTCGGGGTGGATGCCGCCGCCGTCGAGGTGAATGACCCCATCGGGAAACTCGGTGGTCCAGTCCTCGTGCGCCAAGGTGCGCAACAGCGTGGTGCGGCCGGCTCCGGGTTCGCCCGCGATCATGATGTGCTTGCCTGGCGCGATATTCATCCGCACGGCAAGGGATTCGTCGGTGCGGCCGTGCATCGTGGTGGGGCGGGGCACCTGCGGATGGACCGGTCGGGGCCACGGGCGCAGGGTTGTCGGAGACCGCCGGTCATCGGTGACGTCGAGCACGAGGCCGCCACCGAGCGACACGCTGAGCCGCCCCGGGATCTGGTGTGGCGCGATACCCAGTTCGTACCACGCCGTGGCGATATCCAGTGCGAACACGAAAGGACGCTCGAGCTGTTCTTGTCCGGCCGCGACGGCTTGGTCGAAGGTCAGCAGACCCTGTACCCGTCCGCGACCTTCCGGGACCGACTCGGGTAAGTCCTCGGTGAACGCGAAACCGGTGCACTCCAGAGGGATCAGCTCCTCGGAGTCGATCAGATGCCGCAGCACTTCCTGGTCCTGCAGTGCTCGTGTCCACCGAGAACCGTCGCCCAGTAGCGTGCGATCAACCCGCCCATGCTGTGCGCGAGGACGATGACCTTCGCGTCACGCGCGCCGCTGTACTCCCGCCAGGTGGGGAGAGCGCGGCGCACGAACCGGTCCAACTGCCCGGCGATCACACGCAGGTCACAGCGCCAGTCGTACGGGAACGGGACGAAGTTCGCGGGCGCGGTCCCCCGGGATTGACCTCGGCGACCGCGAACGTGCTGGCTAAAGTGTACGTCCGTCCGGCGGGTTCCCGGAGCGGTTGGTACACCATCGGGTACGTCCAGGTTCCCCTAGATCACGGACAGGGAGACCGGTAGTCCAACTCCGGAACGTAGCGCTCCCACTGCTCGTCGGTGATCCTTGGATGCGCCCGCTCGCACAACCCCTTGATGGCAATTTCCACGTCCACGACGACGTAGCGCAGGCCGTCTGGCTGTGCGATCACCACGCCAGTCCCGTCAGGGCTGAAGGCGAATGGGGCGACGTTCGAGGAGACGGCCAGGGTGGCGACCTGCTGGGGATTGCCAGGGTCAGCCACATCCCAGATGTGGACCGCCTGTTGCGCGGACACCGTCAGGAGGCGCCCGTCCGGGCTGAAGATACCTGGCGCTTTACCGGGTATCCGGGCGAGCTCTCGTGGCGGTCCCGCGATATCCACGATGGAAATACCCATGCCCTCCTCTCCGCCGGTTGCGAGGATCGGACGAGTCAGGGCGACGGCTGACCAACCCACGGGGATTGGCGGATCGGAGACAGGACTTCTGAGCGGCTTGTCGAGATCGGACAAGTCCCACATGTGCAACCCGTCCTGGCTGAACGACTGGATGAGGTCTCCGTCAGCGGTGAACTGCACGGTAGACTGGTCGGATGTAATCTGCCCCCGCTGCCGGGGATGGGCTGGGTCGGAGATGTCGATGATCGTGATCTGTGAACTGGGCGATGACGTGTTGTCCGATTCCGCAGGGTACGCGATCTCCTGAGCAACCATCACTGGGTGCGCCGGGCTGAAAGAGACATGTGTGCGGTAGAGATTTCCCACTCGTGTGGTCATGGTAGCCAGTGTCGCCAGCCGCAACGGATTCCCGAGATCCAGGAGATGTACTACACCGCTGGAGGTGGTCACGAGCATCAGCGGCGCATGGGGGCTCACGACCATCTCCGTGATGTCCTCTGGAGCGTCGACGTCGACCATCAAGAACGGGTAAGGTGACCCCGCGCTATCGCCTGCCTTCAGGCGCCCGTTCTCAAGCAGGTACAGCCAACGCCCATCGGGGTGGAATCCAGCCGTGACGAACTCGTTCGACGAACCTCACCCATCAGCGTTGTGCTGTGCCTCCAGGTCCAAGACCGCACTACGAGTCATGACACCAGGCTGAATGTGGTGCGCGGTGAGAGCGAGCTGACTCGCCAGTGATAGGTCCGTGGAACGCAATGACCTCGCGTCGTTCACCAGCCGCTGAACCATAGCCTCCTGCTTGCCTGATGCGTTGTCCTGGGCCGTGCGCACGGTGTACAAGGTCGCAGCAAGGAGGACGATGACCACGATCGCGACCGCGCCGAAGATGCGGTACCTCCGCCCGCGCGCGGCGCTCTGCGCAGCGGCCACGAACCGCTGTTCCTTGGCGCTCATCAAGTGCCGACGGGTACGGAGGAGTCCAACGGCGCGGCTCAGGAGCACGCCACGGTAGAGGGCAGCCGGATCTCTCCCGAGGTCTTCCCACATGTGCGCGGCATCAGCCACTTGACGGTGGGCAAGCAACGCAGCGCGGTCCTCAGTGAGCCACCCCCGCAGGCGGGGCCAGTGGGCGATCAGGGCTTCGTGCGCCAACTCCACGCTGTCTCGGTCGACGGTCACCAAGCGAGCACGTGCAAGGAGATTGATCACCGACAGAACAGCGGGGTCGATCCACTCTTCGAGACCCGCCCGGCGTTTGGTGTCGTCGCCGCTGTCGTTGAGAACCACCAAACGCACGAAGACGTCCTCGGCGATCCGCCGGTGGTGCTCGTCAAGCCTGTCGAACGCCGATTCCGCTGTACGGACCACTGCGTGGTCGATGCCCCCCGCAGCCTCGTAGCCCGCGAGGGTCAGCGTCATCCCCCGTCGTCGGTGCCAGGTCTCGAGCACGGCGTGAGAGAGCAGGGGCAACACACCCGCCCGCCCGGTGGTGTCGACGATCAGCCTGGTGACCAGGTCGGCTTCCAGTTGGTAGCCGTTCACCGCAGCGGGCTTGACGATAGCCCGCCGAAGTTCCTCGGGCGTCATCGGCCCGAGCAGGACCTGGCTGTCTCGGAGCGCGTCGACAAGTTCACCGTGTTCTCCGCACCGGCCGTAGAAGTCCGCGCGAACCCCAAGGATGACTCGACACCGACTGCCCGGGGCATGGGCGACTTCGACGAGGGCTCGGATGAACCAGGCGCACTCTGCCAGATTGGCGCAGAGAGTGAACACTTCCTCGAACTGGTCGACGATCAGCAGGAGGTCATGGCCCTCGCGCGTAATGGACCGCATGCGTACCGCGATGTTGGCCGGGTCTGCCCGGAACTCCTCGGCAATCTGCACGGGTGATTCCATGCAGCGCGCGGCCACGTGGACAGCCCACTCCTCAAGCGGCTGAGCGCCAGGGCTGAAAACGACGACGTCTTCCTCGCAGGCTGGCGCCACGCCGGCCCGGAGAACAGAGGTCTTGCCCGCACCGGAAGCACCGAACAGCCCAACCAGTCGCTTATCGCGGATCAGGTCGAGCACCTCCCGAACTACGCGTTCGCGACCGAAGAACAGTTTCGAATCGGATTCGTCGAACGCAACAAGCCCTCGATAGGGGGCTTGTTCGCTTGCTACTGTCGCACGCTCGTCCGCTGTGGCAAGGTGAGCGGCTGCGTGACGCCAGCGCCGCTCCCACTCCTCGACGTTGCCGCTGCAAGCGCGAACATACGCTGTTGTCACCGCCAAGGTCGGGAGCTTCTGGCCGCTGGCCGCCGCAGCGAGCGAGGTGACGGAGTAATGCGCGGCGGCGCTCAACGCTCGGTAAGTCGGATCGCCCGCAGTCTTGCGCAGGGCACGCAGTCCGCGGGCGAACTCGGCCAGTACCTCGTCTTCCGAGGTCACTGGGCGTTCTGATCTGGGCACTTCTCTCCCAACCTGTCCGCGTCACGTTGTCCACACGCGCTGACCCGATCACGGACAACATCCGCATGCTACTCATCTGGACGCGGGAGCTGAATGGGAACGATGTGTTCCACCCGTTCAGACTACCGTGCCGATCTCGGAGTGAAATGAAACCGGCAGCGAACTAATGGTGGATAGCCGTTCCCGAGACATGAGCTCATTCGGAGCTCTCATCAATCGCCACTACCGGGCGCCCGCCGCGGACGCGGTGGCGTTAGGTGCGGGTGAAGAGAAGAAGGGCATCCGCGGGGCCCCTATTTCGCCCCTGGTTCTGCGCGATCGTGGCGAACCTGGCGCGCAATATGCATCGCGCACACCACCGCGCCGCAACCCGGATCGCCGTTTGGCGGCGCAACCCGCACAACTCCGAGTCGCCGACCCACAAGCCCAGCCCCGCAGCAGCATCGGCGAGGTACAGGCACCTGCGGGGTTCCAGGACTCACGGGCGTGTAAGGCGGTCATGTGGCACTCGACGAATGATGGACCCGTTGGCCCGAGCCCGAGCAGCCGGGGCATCTATTCCGAAGCGCGTCCAGCACGACACCTCACCTTCTCGCCGCTCGTGGTGGCCGCGCGTAGCAGATCGGGGCCTAGGCGCGACGGGATGACTTGGCGTTGGAAGGTGCGTCTCGTGCCTGAGCCGGGGAAGCGGCTCACCATGACCACCGGCAGGTCGGAGCCGCCGAGTTGCTTCCAGTTGGTGATGTTGCCCGCGTAGAGTTGCTGAACCTGGTCCAACGTCAGGTCGGCGACATTGGTATGGCGGTCGACCACGAGGGTGAACAGGAGAAAGGCGACAGGCCGTGGCACCAGCGCTGTCTGAAGGTCGTCTTTCGGTCCGTCGGCGAAAGGCGACCATGGGCGGAGACCCACCACCGTCGACCTTCTGCTTGGCCAGCTTCTCCATGCCCGCGGAGCTGCCTCTGAAGTCGAAGGTGAAATCAGCACCGCCGCACACCGCCTCGTAGCGGGCAGCGGCGTCACGCACGACCTCCTCGAACGCTGTCGAGCCAACCAGGTCAACCGTTCCGCTAGCACAGTCGATCGGGGCACCGGGATCGAGGGCGTGTCCGACCGTTGCCCATCCGGAGGTGGGCGGTCATTTCATGTGACGGTGGCCTGTGCGGGTTGGGCGGAGTGGATGGCCGTAGGCGCGTCGTGAGTTTCGCTTGTAGGGCACGAATGTCGCGAATCTCTGCGCTGAATGTGGCGGTGTCGACGAGGAGGGCTTGCACCGCTGGTGGGAGGTCGGCGCGGTCGAGTCCGTCGTCGGGTGCTCCGGGACGAGCTACTTCGCCACCCCCGACCCGGTCGATGTGGGCGGCGCTACCGAGGTGGGCCTACACCGACCTCGACATCGGCGGCGTGATCATCCAGGAGGGCGAGATGGTGCTACTCGGCCTCGCCCACGCCAACGTCGACCCGCACCTCGTCGGTGACCACCAGGGCTTCGACGTGACCCGTGAAGCCAACCGCCACCTGACTTTCGGCCACGGCAAGCACTTCTGCGCCGGAGCGCCACTCGCCCGACTCGAACTAGACGTCCTGTTCGCCCGCGTCGTCCAACGCTTCCCCGGCCTGACCCTCGCGGTGCCACTGAACGAACTCGAACCCCGCGACAACCTCCTCACCGGCGGCCTGAACGCACTTCCCGTGACCTGGTAGCCCTTACCTCAGAACAAAGTCGAGGGCTCAGCGGCTCAGGCTCAGACAACTTCTCGAGAGGACGGTGTGCTCCGCGCCCTGTCGTCTGCCTGGATCCCTCGGTGATCCCGGATCCTGAGCGCTGGGGCGCGTCCCAGCGCTCAGGATCGACCGCGACAGTGTCGATATCGGCTGTCAGACAGGCGATCCGACCGTTAAGGCGAGGTCAGGACAGGTCCCAGCGCTGGCTCGCACCGCCGTTGCAGGTGAACACGCCCACGGTGGTGCCGTTGGCGTACGACGCGACGTCGATGCACACCGAGTAGCCGCTGCCGTAGCTGTAAATCTGCTGGCCGTTCACACCGCCGAAGACCCACTGCTGGCTGCTCACGCTGCTGCAGGGGTAGAGCCCCACGGGCGTGCCCGGCGCGTACGAGCCGAGGTCGAGGCACTTGGTGTTGCCGGAACCGGTGACGTAGATGCGACCGTCAAGGGAGTCCCAGTGGAACTGCTGGCTGGAGACACCACTGCACCCGTTGAGACCCACGATCGTGCCCGAGGCGTAGGACGTCATGTCCACGCACTTGGTGTAGCCACTACCCACGCTGTTGAGCTCACCCGACTTGTAGACCGTGACCCCGGCGGGCGACGCGGAGGCGGGCATCCCGACGGCGAGCAGAACCGCGGCAAACCCGAGACTAGACGCGACCTTGCGCGAGAACTTCTTCATGCGAACTCCCCAGTCCGGCCCGACACACGCGGGCTCATGTCGACCGTAGCGCCTTCCTCTCGGCTCGTAACTACTCCATGTGGGTCTGGAACCTGGCACGCCACTGCGCCGGTGAAGACGACCCAGGGAAAGGAACGCCAGGAGAGTCCGACGTTCGGGGTGTTCAACGACCGAGGGCCTGGTCTGGCGAGCGGGATCTCGCTTGTGTGCGCCGATCAACGGCTTGAACGCCGAATGGGAAGATGCTCGCCTGGCCGGCATGTATGACGTGGGAGTGCCTGCTCGTGGTGTCGTGCCGGTCGACGTCCCATATGCGGTTCTGGCGCAGTTTCTGTCGTCCGGTCAACGGCCGGACACTGTGGAGTGGGAACTGGGTGAGCGCATGCCAGCCATCTTGTCCGATGAAGGATGGGAGCTGCGGAATTGAAAGGGCCTGGGTGGCATAGGACGAGTCCGTTGTAGACGAAAATGGCGGCAAATGACCGTCGTCTAGTCATCATTTATGTCCTGGAGGGATACTCCGCCACATCTGCCACGTCGACCCCATCCGCCGACGCCTCGACGGCGCTGTCGGCCACTAGCCGAATCCCGCATGTTCATTTCTAATCGCCACCCCCTCGGCGACAGTAGGGTCTCGACTACACGCCGACACACTATGTCAACCACCCCGTCATCGGGCCGGGCGAACTGGAAGCACTACTCGACCGGGACCCCACCGAGGTCCACACCCTGTTCGCAGGGTAGTGCCCATGCTGTACATGCGCGGCCGGGCCAGTGCCCACATCTTCAGGTTGAAGTCTGTCTAAACAGGACTTTGCTAGTGTCCACCGCGCTGGTCACGCCGTTCGAACGTTCTCGCTGACGCGCCGGTCATCCCGAGGATCGGGTA
This sequence comes from Actinokineospora diospyrosa, assembly GCF_024171925.1. Classification (GTDB taxonomy): domain Bacteria; phylum Actinomycetota; class Actinomycetes; order Mycobacteriales; family Pseudonocardiaceae; genus Actinokineospora; species Actinokineospora diospyrosa. The sequence goes on from NZ_JAMTCO010000013.1 coordinate 189,168, forward strand.
GGTCCGAGGTGTAGCCGGATGCCTGGAGCCTGAACAAGCGGGCGTAGAGGGCGTTGTCGCGCATCAGCGAGGTGTGTGTGCCTTCCTCGACGACTCGTCCGGTGTCCAGGACGTAGATCCGGTCGGCTGAGCGGACGCTGGCTAGGCGGTGCGAGATGAGCAGTACCGCGCGGTCCGCGAACAGATCGCGCATGTGGTCGAACAGTTCCGCTTCGGCTTGCGGGTCGAGAGCGGCCGTTGGTTCGTCGAGGATGACGAACGGCGTGTCCCGGTAGAACGCTCTGGCCAGTGCCATCCGCTGCCACTGGCCGCCGGACAGGTCGGCCCCGGCGGTGAACTCCTTGCTCAGCACCGTGTCGTAGCCGAGGGGGAGCGCACGCAGGAACTCGTGTGCGCCGGCTCGGCGGGCCGCTGCGGTCACTCGTGCGGCGTCCACCGGTTCGCCGGGTCGGCCGAGGGCGATGTTGTCGACGGCGGGGAGCCGGTAGCGGCCGAAGTCCTGGAACACCAGGCTGGTCGTGTCCCGCAGTCGGGCGGTGTCCGCCACGGTCACACCGTTGTGCCGCAGCAGTCCGTCCTGCGGGCGGTAGAGGCCCGCGAGGATCTTGGCCAGGGTCGTTTTGCCCGAACCGTTCGATCCGACGAGCGCGACGACCTGCCCCCTGCGGACGGTGATGCTGACGTCGTGCAGCGCGGCGTTGTCCGTTCCGGGGTATGTGAACCGGATCTGCCGGGCCTCCAGGACCTCCCAGCGCGGTGGTGGGCCGTTCGGTGCGGCTTCCTGTTCGTCTTCGGCGGAGGCGGAGGCGGAGGCGGAGGAGGCGGCGAAGGAGCGGAGGTCGCGCAGGTACAGCAACGATTCTCCCATCCCGTTGGCCATCATGCCCGCGATCTGCACCCGGCTGGAGAGCAACCAGAGCCCGGTGACCCCGGCGGTGACCGTCGGCAGGTCGACGACGCCGGTCGCCAGCAACCACCAGATCCCACCGAGCACCGCCGCCGTCACGGCGTCACCCGCCAGGCGTGCCGCGACCTTGCGCCGCACATGTGTGCCGATCACCTTCGCGACCGCGCTGATCTCGTCGCGGTATTGGCGGTCCCACCGGCGCCGCAGCACGGGTCCCAGATCCAGGGCCCGGACCTCTGCGGCCTCGTCGCGTCCGGTGAGCAGGTGCTCGTAGTACTCGCGCAACCGTCGGTTCTCGGCCAGTCCGCGGTGCAGCCCGTAGTGCGCGTCGCGTTCGTCGCGAGCGGCCTTGAGCGCTGGAAGCACACTGATCACCGCGAACGGCAGCAGCCACCACGCCATCGCGGCGAAGGCCACGGCGATCGCCACGGCGGTCAGCGCGGCCTGAAGCATCGCGATCAGCATCGTGATGACGATGACGGGCTGGCTGCGGGAGGCGTGTACCGCGCGGTGGAGCCGGTCGTGGAAGTCGGGGTACTCGAACCGCTCCAGTTCGGCGCGGTCGGCGGCCGCAAGCACGAGGCTGGTGAGGTACCGGTCGAGCTTCGCGCCGAGCAACCGCTGCCTGGCCGCGCTGATGATGGTCAGCACCGCGCCTGTCGAGCCGATCAGCGCCACCACCAGCAGTGCTGGCACCAACCGCCCGGCCGCTGGGGCCGAGCCGGTGACGATGGTGAGTGCGTCACCCACGACGGCGCGCAGCAGCAGCAGAGCGACCGACAGCCCGATCGCGGTGATCAGCTGCATCGCCACCACTTCGATCAGGCCCCGCCGATGGGCCCGCCAGGCCAGCCGAACAGCGAAGGCCGCCGATGCCACCGTGCCGCCGCTCATCGTTCTCCTCCTGCCGAGGCCGCCGAGCGCGCCAGCCAGGTGGCGTGCTCGGCCGTGAGGAAGCGCAGGTTCTCCGCGAACTGGAAGTTGTGTCCCTCACCGGGCAGCAGCACCAGGCGCGCCCGGCCGCCCGCCGCGACAATGGTTCGGTAGAGCCCAAGCGCCTGGTCGGGGGGCGTGGCTGTGTTGAGGTCGTCGGTGCCGTGGACGACCAGCACCGGACCTGCCAGCCGGTCGGCCAAGTGCACCGCGCTGAACGCCTGGTACACCTGCGGCACCTCCCAGTAGGACCGTTGTTCCCACTGGAAACCGAATGGGGTCGACGTGCGGTCGTAGCACCCGCTGTGCACGATCGCCGCGGTGAGCCCGTCGACGTGGGCCAGCGCGAGCAGGGCGAGCGTCGCGCCGAAGCTGTGTCCCCCCACGACCACCGCTGCGGGATGACGTGCGGTGAGCGCGCACACCGCAGCGCGTACCGCAGTGGTGATCTGCCCGATGAGGAGGTCGGCGGTCGAGTGAGCGGGCCAGTGCAGCGAGAGGTCCAGGACGGCGACCGGGCAACCCGTTTCGACCAGTGTGGGAGGTGCGTGCTCACTGGGTGCCTCTCCCGGTGCGGTGCTGTGGATCCACAGGACGGCGGGGCCCGCCGCCTCTGGCGGAGTGCGCAGAGTCAGGAACGCCCTGTCGCCGAGCGGGACCGGGGATCCGGTCGTCGGCGCTTCCTCGGCGTCGGCCACCTCACCAACGGCAGCGCCGGCAGCGCCCACGACGTCAACCTCAACTGTGCCGGGGCACAGCCCGAAGTCCGGTGGGCCGCCGCGACCGGGGTCGATGGCACCGGACAGGTGCTCTACCCGCAGCACGCCGTCGGCCACCGTCACGCCGCTGACAAGCAACGCTTCGGTGACCTCGCGCAGTTCGCCCTTCCCGTGGTCGAAGACCGCCACACGCGCGGCCGCGACCTGTTCGAGCGCGGCGACGGAGGGCAGGAGGTCCACCCACGCCGGACCTGCGGCTTCGAGCACCGTCGGCTCCGGTGGACGATCGTCGCGCGTTACCGGTTCCGGGCGGTCGGAAGTCGTGAGCAGGGCGAGCCGGAGTCCGCCGCACCAGGCCAGCGGGGGTCTGTCGGGCATCAGGAGCGACACGGCGGCCCGGACGCCGTTGTGCACGAACACCTTCCTCGCGCGGTGATCGGCAACCCAGGGGCACGCCCGTCGATCTCGTAGCACGAGCCCCGCCACCAGCGGCAGCTCCGGGTGCCACGCGAGCCGGGTGGCCAGCACGCCGGACAGCGGCAGCACCCAGGTCCGCCCGTCGCCGGTGGTGATGGCGATCTGCTCGACGAGCGCCCTACCGGGTGCGAGTCCGGCCAGATCGAGGTCCAGCAGCACGTCGCGCCACGGGAGGACGGCGGGGTTGCGCTCGACGAGCGAGGGGTGCCGCGGCGCACTGAGCTCCGCCGACGGGCCGCCCTCCCAGGCCCGGTCGCGCCACCTGCGCTCACCCGACACGGTCGGTCGCCCGCTCCGGGGCGACGACGCTGATCGAGTCGACCAGCGCCTTCACCGCACCTACCCCGGACACCGGGCCGCACACCGGTTCACCCGTGGTCCCCAGGCCGATCGCGGCGGGCACACCGGCGATGCCCAGCTCACCCGGTGGTTTCTCACCGGCGGCGAGCACGACGGTCACCACAGCGTCACGCCGGGCCTGCTCTACCGTGGCCACCAGTTGCTTCACCGCGCGGCACGACGGGCAGCCCGCGGTGGTGTACAGGCGCACCGCGCTGATTGGCTCGTCGCACCGCGGGGTGGTCACCACGCGCCGGGCACGGCGATCCAGGACCAGCACCACAGTCGCCGCAACCAGCGCGGAGGCGCCCGCGACTGCGGCCCGCAACACGGGATCGTCCCCTGGCCCTCCCACCAGGGCCGCGACAGCGGCCGCCGTACCGAGCAGGTTGCCGACCACGTGGGAACGCTTGACCGTTGCCAGCCTCGCCGCTCCGAAGCACGCGCACTCGCGGCCGCGAAGCACTGCGGCGGCGGTGGTGAGCACCACGCCCACGGTCACGGCGAGCACCGCCGCCGGGCGGCCCTGCACCACCGTTACCGCGCACGCCGCCAGCACCTCGGCTGTCCCCACCAGCCGGGGCCCCACCGGAGCACGCAGCGGGCCCCGCTCCACCGGCCAGCTCAGCCGGTCGGCTCGCGCGGCCACCTTGGCCAGACCAGCCACCACCAGCGGGCCTGCCAGCAGCGCCAGCACGACATCCGGCCACGGTGTGGTCATCGGTCCGCTCCTCTCTCGTCACCGGCGACGATCAGCCAGCCGGACTGGATCAGTTCACCGGCGAACGCCCGCAGGTCCGGGTGGGCGGTGTGGCCCTGGGACAGCAGGAGGTCCAGCCGCATGGCATCCCGCTCACCGCATTCGGCGACGGCCAGCGTGACGGCGGCGACCAGGACCGTGCCGCCGAACGGCAATCGGGTCAGCGTCACCCCGGGAGCCAGCCCCAGCTGCCCTGTCTCGAGTCCACTGCTCACGACCGCCTCCGCAACCACCGCTCGACCCACACCAGCCGCAGCAGCGGCAGTGCGTGTCCGGCCAGATCGCGGCCGTCGGCCAGCACCTCGACGATCCGCGCCGGATCGATCAGCCCCAGGTCGGCCAGCGCGGACGACCGGGTGAGGTCGGCAGCGATCTCGGTCCGGTGCGCTCGCAGGTGATGGGCGGCGGCCAGGCGCAGCCAGTACCCCGCCGGGGTGCGGCGCACCCCTGCGATCCCGTGCGCGGTCACCGCTGTGAGCAGTGGCAGGTGGTTGTGGAACCTGCCTGCCCGGATGCGGCCGATCTGCCCCGATCGCAGCGCCGCCGCGGCCGCGAGCACACCGGGGTTCAGCGCGGGCAGCAACGCGCCGCCGTGCCCGCGTTCCTCCAGTCCCGCGACCGCGCGCCCCACCACCGGGTCCAACGAGTCCAGGTGCTCGTTCCACACCGCCGTCGTGGCCAGCCGGGCTGCCGCGTACGCCTCCTCGCCCGCCCTGGTCAGCCCCGGCAGCGGTCCGGAACCAGGCGGTCTGGGTGGTGGCGCGGAACCCGGTGGCCGCTCGGCGGGCGCCTCGCTGTCACCGGCTCCCGACGGGTACACGACCTGCTGCTCCACCAGCGCCCGCGCTTGTGCGAGGTCACGCAGCACACCGGTGACGTGAAACGGTTCCAATCCCAGCAACCGGATACCGCGCACTCCCGCGTCAACATCCGGCAGCCGCACCGACACGAGGTCCTCCAGCAGGGCGCCGCTGATCACGGCCCCCCCGGCGGCCAACTGGTCCATCAACCGCATCGGTGCCACGACGTCCGGCAGCGGCACGACCGGCTCGGCACCGGTGATGCCGCGGTGGTCCACCAGATCGGTGATCTCGATCGGCACGGTGGTGGTCGTCAAGCCGGGCACGCTAGGCGTCGGCAGGTGGCGCGTCCCCGGCCCGAGGTCGGCGTGCAGCAGCGTAGGGCGGTGTCCGGCACTCAAGGCCGCCGCGGCGAGGAACGCCGAAGCGAGCCCGCCGCTGTAGGCGATGGGGCACCCGGCCGCGTCGTTGAGAACGCGCGTCACCGCTGTGCCTAGATCGTCGCCGGGAGGTAGGCCTCGGTCGGTGGCCCGCCGCACCGCGACCCCGGACTCGTCGACCCGCACCTCGGCGCCGACGACAAGCCGGTGGACGCCGGGCACGCCGGTCGCGTCGGGAGCCGGGCTCGTGCCGTGCACGAGAGCGAGCAGGTGGCCCGGATCTGGGGTAGCGGGCGTGAACTCCCGCAGGTCGTCGCTCCACCGCACGGCACCGGGTTCGATGCGGTAGTAGAGCGGTCGGGTCCCGGGGTGGTCACGCCTCAGGGTGACCTCCGTCGGTGATCGTTCGAGTCGTACTCCCGGCCAGTCCGCCCCGTCCGGTTCGCACCGGCAAAGGACTTCGTGTCCGGCGATCCGCGCTGTTCCGAGCACGACGTTCACCCCGCTTCCACGCGATGGATCTCGACATAGGTCTGCAGAACCGGCAGTGAGGTGCTGAGCACCTCGTCCACGTGCTGCACCCAGGCGTAGTAGCCCGCCGGTGCCGCCACCGGCACGAGTTCGCGCCCGAGGTGGAAGGAGACGGGCACCCCCAGCGCTCGTAGCCCGGCCACCAGGTACAACGCGTCCTCGACGGGATCGAGGAATCCCAGCGTCGTCCGCTGGATGGTGCGAAGGGCGACGACTGCCGAGCCGACGGACAGGCTGCCGCGACCGGGTCGCACTTGCGGCCAGCGTTCGATCCGGTACATCCCTTGCGGGCGCCGCACCCCCTCCACGAAACGGCGTGCTTCACGCCCGGCCCTCACCAGTGACATGGCATCGTCCTACTGATCACGGAGATCGCCTTCCCTCGGCGGAATGTCCCTTGCGCGCCAGGTGCCCGGCCTGGCGGGCACACCCAGCGGAGGCGTGAACGCCGACCACCGGGTGTGCCCCGTTCTGGCGCTACCTCAAGCCGCAGTGGAACGACCAGGAGCAGTAGCCGCTGCAGCACTCACTGGAGCTCCAGCACCACGCCCCGGGAGGCTTGCACGCCTCCGCGACGGTGGACGGCGCGGCGAACAGGTGCTGCTGCAACCCGTCCGTCGCCAACCGCTCGGTGATGGTGGCTGTCCCCATTTCCCCTCCTCTCCGAACGTCGATCCGCACGGTGCGGACGTCAGACCCAGTCGCAGATGAACCGCCACGAGCACCAGAGGCCGTTGCAGCACTCGCTGGAGGACCAGCACGCGTAGCCGCGCTTCTTGCACGCCTCCGCGACGGTGGACGGCGCAGCGAACAGGTGCTGCTGCAACCCGTCCGTCGCCAACCGAGAAGCGAACGACACGGCGATCATCACTCCTCCTTCCCGACGTTTCCCGAACGTCGCCGCCCACAGTGACCCGGCGATCTTGTATCGACCTAGGAGGTTTCTTGGATGCCCGCCCGAACTGGGCCGTGCTTTCTCGTCGTGCCGGGCCGCATCCGCACCCCAAGACGACAATCAAGCGGAGGAGCTGCCCGATCGGATGCCGACGCCGCAGCGCTGTGACCACTGGCCGACCTGAACGGCCCTTGGGCTAACGCCCTGCGCGTGGCTCTGGCGGGCAGCGTCTGGCCGCAGGAACGCCACCCGACAACAAGTCTTAAAAGTGCACGTTGTGCACAACACGAAACGAAGCAATGGCGCCAGGGTGGCAATACGCCGAAACGAAATCCGAGGTGTACGCGGCCGCAGCACAGCGCAACTACACCGCGCGAACCACGGCGGATGATCGGCACCGCGTACACCTCCAACGCGACGACGCCGATGGCGAAGCCAGCCCAACCACGCGACCACGGGCGGTGAGGAGCAGGACACCCCGACGAGGCCGAACCCGGCCATGGCGAACATCAAAGCGTTGCCATGCCGGGTGACCGGTTGTTGCCTGGAACGTGGTCTCCTCGTCGAGTCGGCTCTGGCAGTCGGGTATGTGGTGCGCCCGCTGGGTTCGCGGGTGGGCACCTTGATCCACCGACCGCTGTCGTGGATCGTGGGGTGCGTGGTCGAGGTGCCGGGCTTCGAGGTCCTGGGAGTCGTCCGGGTCCGGGTTGGCGAGGTGGTGATCGATATCGGTCATGCTCGGCAGCGGTGCGTGCTGGCGGCGTTGCTGGTCGAGCCGAACCGCCCCGTGTCGGCTGACCTGCTCATTGATCGGGTGTGGGGGGAGAACCCACCGACGCGCGCGCGGGGCACCCTGTACGGCTACCTGCACCGGCTGCGGCAGGCACTGGCCGGGGTGTGGGGTGCCGAGATCCGACGCGGCAGGGACGGCTACGTCATCGAGGTGGACGAGGAGTCGGTTGACCTGTACCGGTTCCGGCGGTTGGTCGCGCGGTCGCGCCAAGCCGGGGACCGGGAAGCGTTGGAGCTGCTGCAGCGGGCACTGCGCCTGTGGCGTGGGCGTCCGCTGGCCGATGTCGAGGGGCCGTGGGCGGACTCGGTGCGGCGGGTGGTGGAGCAGGACCGGTGGACCGCTCTGCTGCGGCGCAACGACATCGCCCTGCGCGAAGGGCACCACGACACGCTCCTCGCGGAACTGCTCGACCTGGCCGAAGCCCACCCGCTCGACGAGCAGCTCGCCTGCCAGTTGGTCCTCGCGCTCTACCGCACCGGACGGCAGGCCGAGGCGCTGGACCGCTTCGAGTTCCTCCGGCGGCTCCTCGCGGACGAACTCGGCGCCGATCCCGGCCACGAGCTGCGCGAACTGCACCGCCAGATCCTGGCGGGCGAGCTCACCGGGGTAGCGGGCGCCGCCGCGCGGCCACTGCCCCGTGAGCTCCCGGCCGCGGCACGGGTGTTTGTCGGCCGCCACAACGAGATCGCCCAGCTCGACAAGGCGCTGGTCGGGCTGCACGGCACACCAACCTCCGCGCTGGCCGTGGTCGGGGTCGGTGGCATCGGGAAGACCACCCTCGTCTTGCACTGGGCCCACCGCAACGCGGGCGCGTTCCCCGACGGCCAGTTGTACGCGGACCTGCGCGGGTTCGCCCCCTCAGGGACCCCGCTACCGCCCGCTGCCGTGGCATCGCGCTTCCTCGCCGCGATCGGTGTGCCCACCGCCGGGGTCCCCACCGACGCGGACAGCGTGCTGGGCTTGTTCCGCGGCGTGGTGGCCGAGAAGCGGATGCTCGTGGTCTTGGACAACGCCCGCGACAGCGACCACGTGCGCCCGCTGCTGCCCGGGGGGTCCTCGAGCCTCGTGGTGATCACCAGCAGACATCGGCTCACCGGTTTGAGCGCCTCCCACGGCATCCCCGTGCTGACCCTCGACGCGCTCAACCGCGACACGGCGCGTGACCTGCTCGCCTGCCACATGTCCGACGAGCGGGTGCGCGGCGAACCCGAGGCGGTCACCGACCTGCTCGACTGGTGCGCGGGACTGCCACTCGCCCTGGCGCTGCTCGCGGCGCGGGCGACCAGCCACCCCGGGTTCCCGCTGCGCGTGCTGGCCGAGGAACTGCACCAGGCCGGCGGCATCGGCGACTGGGACGCCGACGAGGCGGACTCCGGTCTGCGCGCGGTGTTCTCGACGTCGTGGCGCGCGTTGCCCACCGCCACGGTCGAGGCGTGCTCGTTGCTCGGCCTCGCGCCCGGACCGGACATCGGCGTCGACGCGGTCGCCGCCCTGCTGGGTACGTCCGCACCGCGCGTTCGGACCGTCATGCGCCCTGCGGAGGCCGCGCACCTGGTCCGCCAACCGGTCCCGGGCCGCTACCGGATGCACGACCTGGTCCGCAGGTTCGCCGCGGAACAAGCAGCGGACCACGGCGCCGCCCGGGCACGGCTGGGCAGGCTCGTGGACCACTACGCCGACACCGCGCTGGCGGCCGAGGCGGTGCTCTACCCCCACGAGCTGCCCTTCGCCCCCGGTGGCTCGCCCCGGCGGTTCGCTGACGAGGACGAGGCACTGGCCTGGCTCGGCGCCGAGTACCCGACCCTCTTGGCGGCCCAAGCCCTGGCCGTGGACCTCGGCCGCCACGCGCCGGTGTGGCGCCTGGCGTGGGGGCTGGACACCTTCCAACGCCGCCAGGTGCACAGCGGCGACCAAGTCCGGGTCTGGAGCGCCGGACTGAGTGCGGCCGAGCTCGCCGGGGACGCCGACGCCCGGGCGTTGTCGGCCTGGCGGTTGGGCGCCGCGCACAACCGGGCGGGCAACCGCACTGAGGCCAAGCTGTTGCTGGAGCACGCGTTGGCGGTGGGCAGCGAATCGGGCAACAAGCAGACCCAGGCCAACGCACACCAGGCTCTTGCGCCGGTGCACGAGGAGTTGGGCGACGACGCGCGTGCCCTTTCGCACGCCGAGAGCGCGCTCGTGATCCTGCGCGAGACGGGCAACGAGATGCGCCAAGCCCACGCCCTGAACCAGGCAGGCTGGTACGCGGCCAAGGTCGGCGACCTGGGCCGCGCGCGGGAGCACTGCGCCGCGGCGCTGGCCCTGGCCAGGCGCCACGCCGACGCCGACGCCGAAGCCCGGGTCCTCGACAGCCTCGGCTACCTCGCGCACCGCGAAGGCGACCACGCCCGGGCCGAGGACTTCTACCAGCGCGCCCTGGCGCTGTTCGGCCGCACGCGATCGATGTACGACTACGCCGACACCCTCGAACGCGTGGCGGACAACCACGTCGCCGCGGGTGACCTCCGCCGAGCCCGGTCGTTGTGGCGGGAGGTCCGCCGGATGTACGACGCGCAGGGGCGCGTGAACGCCGTCGACCGCATGTCCGCCCTGCTGGCCACCACCGATGGCGTGTGACCCGGCGCCACAGCGGCCGCGTACACGACGCTGCGCGACCACACTTGAGTCGTTGGCGCTGCGGCGAACCCGGGGAAGGCGGTCGTTCCAGGTGCCCGCGCTGAACAGCCTGGGGCAGGCCTACCTCGCGGTGGCTCCGGGGACGTGGCCGACGCCGTCTTCCGCGAGGCGCTCGTTCGAGGGGCGGTCCGGCAGTCTCCACTGAGGACATCATGGCCGGGTTGGCTCTCTGGTGCCGCAGCGGCCACGTCGACGTGACAGATTTGCCCAAGATCCCGATCAAGGCGGACCTGGAGAGTTGTCCCTGTGCCACCGAGGGGGCGGCACAATCACCAGGGGAGAAGCCAAAATGGACAACATCGCGCAGTACCAGGAGTCGCGTACCGCCACGCCCGCCGACGAGACCGGTGAGACGCCGAAGCTCTGACGGCTGTTTCGCTGCCGGCGCGATGAGGGGTCGCGCCGGCAGCGAAACCGGCGCCACACGACGGCTACGGACCGGGTTGCGGTGCACAGGGGTCGGCGAAGTCGATGTTGAGGAAGTAGCGGGCCCATTCGTCGGGGGCGATGGGGCGGAGTGCGCGCTGGCAGACCCAGCTCTCCGCGGCGGAGACGTCAACGGGCCACAGGAGACCTGAAGTGTTGTTCCTCACGATCACGAGAGATCTACCGTCGGAGGCGAAGACCACTGTACCGAAGGTGAAGTTCGAGGCGATGTGCACCGCGTACTGCACCGGGTTGTCGCGATCCCTGATGTCCCAGATCTCCACGTTCTCCCGGTTGGCCGCGGCGATGAACCGGTTGTCGGGGGACAGCGCCAACGCGACCATGCCAGGTATCCGACCCGTCGCGCGGGGGCGGAGGGGATCCGTGGTGTCCCACAGGCGCGTGGAACCGTCCGTGCCGACGAGCACCGGTGTGGAACCACTCGTGGCCGAGGCGGCGATCGGTGCCGTGCGCGAGAGCGCCACATAGGGCTCGGCAGAAGCGTTCGGTAGTGGTGACCGCCGGAACGGGTGCGCGGGATCGCCGAGGTCCCACAGGTGGATCTCCGAACCGGGGTTCTGCGTGACCAGGTCGCCCGCGTGGTTGAACCCGACGGCTTCCTCGTCCGCGCGGACGCTCGCCCGCTCGACCGGGTGGGCGGGATCCCGCACGTCCACCACACGGATCACGTCTTCGGACAACGGCTGGGGCGCACCGTGGACAGCCGAGGTGAACGTCTCGAACAGCACCAGGATTGGCCCGGTGGGGCTGAAGTGGGGCTCGACCCACCCCGCCGAGGGCACTGCCGCGACCACCTTCGGTGCTCTGGGATCCGTCACGTCCACCAGGTGCACCGGCCCCTGGACCGCCGCGACCGCCAGTGTCCGACCTGTCCGGTCGATCGCGACGCGACCGACCGCGCCCAGGTCCGGCACAGCGTGGGAGAACTTGGGGGTGGGCGTCCCGTTGAAGTCGTAAACGTTCAGGGCGCCGTGGGAGGCGGTGTAGAGGTAGCGGCCACCCGGGTGGAACACAACCTGGTGTGTCTCGTCGAAGTCACCCGGCGTCTCGTTGGCCTGGTTGAACGCGGACACCACGTCGAACAGCCCGCCCCGGATGGTCGGGTTGGGCAGCAGGCGGTAGGCGGCCAGCGCCACCTGGCCCGCCAGGGACGGGTCCGAGGAGCGCAGCACACGCGCCTGGGCCATGGCTTGGCCGACCACGGCCTCGGTCACGCGGCGGTTGTTGTCGACCGAGGTGCGTGCGGCGTAGAGGCCGACCGCTGCGAGGACCGCGACGAGGCAGGCCACGGTGAGGGCACTCAGTCCTTGCCTGCGGCGGTTGCTCTTGCGGGCTGTGTGCGCCGTGGTCAGGAACTGGCGTTGGGTGGTGGTGACGAGGGCGGGGTGGGTGGTGAGCAAGTCGCGGGCTCGGGTGAGCAGGGTGCCGCGGTAGAGCGCTGCCGGGTCGTGGTCGAGGTCCTGCCAGATCCGGGTCGCGTCGGCGAGGTGGCGGTGGACGCGGAGGGTGTCGCGGTCCTCGGCGAGCCAGGCGCGCAGGCGTGGCCAGTGAGTGATCAGGGCCTCGTGCGCGGGTTCCACGCTGTCCTGGTCGATGGTGATCAGGCGGGCGGCGGCAAGGGTGTGCAGGACAGCGGTGGTGGTCTGGTCGTGGTCCCACTCGTCGCGGGGGACCCGGCGTTTGGTGTCGCCGTCGTCGCCCAGGGCCACCAGCCGTGTGCACGTGGCTTTGGCGAAGGTCTGCCCGTGTTCGTCGAGCGCGGCGTAGACCGCCTCGGCGGTGCGGGCGATGGCGTGGTCGATGCCCCCGGCGGCGGTGTAGCCCTCCAGGGTCAAGGTGATGCCGCGGCGGCGGTGCCAGGTCTCGAGCAGGGCGTGCGAGAGCATCGGCAGCACCCCGGCCCGCCCGACGGCGTCGGCGACGAGTCGGGTCACCAGCTCCGACTCCAGGCGAAGTCCCCGTGCCGTGGCGGGGCCGACGATGGCCTGGTGCAGCTCCTGCGCGGTCAGTTGGCCGAGCAGCACCTGGCCGTCCCGCAGAGCTTCGACCAGCGGTTCGTGCTCGGCGCAATGCCGGTAGAAGTCGGCGCGCACCCCCAGCAGCACGTGTGCCCGGGCCCCGAGCGCGACCAGTGCCCGGATGAACCACTCGCGCTCCCCGGCGTCCTCGCACAGGGTGAACAACTCCTCGAACTGGTCAACGAGCACCAGCAGGCCCGTCACCGGCGCCAGCACCAGGGCCAGGTTCGCCGGATCCGCGCGCAACTGGTCGTGCACCTCGACCGTGGAGCGCCCGACCAGGTCGGCGGCGCGGATCGCGCACTCCTCGACCGGTTGGGCGCCGGGTACGAGCACTGCCACCGGCCCTGGCCAGCGCGGCGCCACACCCGCGCGCAGCAGTGATGTCTTGCCCGCCCCGGACGCGCCGAACACACCGACGAAACGCCGTTCGCGCAGGCGCGCCAGGACTTCCCCGACCGCTCGGTCCCGCCCGAAGAACACCTCGGCGTCGCCTTCGTGGAAGGCGAGCAGCCCCCGATACGGGACGGCCTTGTCCTCCTGCTCCACCGACCACCCCAGCTCGGCGTCCGCTTGCCGCCACCGCTGCTCCCACTCCCGCGCGTCGCCGCCGCAGGCGCGGACGTAAGCCAGGGTGACGTTCAGCGTCGGCAGCCGCCGCCCGGCAGCGGCATCGGACAGCGCCGCGGTCGAGTAGTGCGCCCGGGTGCTGAGCTGCCGGTACGTCGGGGACCCCGCCTTCCTGCGCAGCTCGCGCAGAGCCTCGGCGAATTCAACGAGGACCGGGTCGCCCGGCTCCACCGGACGTTCCTGTCGCGGCACGTCGCGTTCCCCCTGTTCGCACTGCGTTGTCCAGCGGAATGCGGCGGATCCTGAACAACGCCGCGCACGCTACACACGACCCGACAGGGAGCGATGGCGCGAAACCGCCTTGGTGGCGGCAGAAACCGTCGGTCGGCTCCCCGCACGGGCGGCGCCATCCGGGCACGCCGACAGGAGGAGGTAGGCCAGTGGACGTCCAGATCCGGTTGCTCGGAGCGGTCGAACTGCTCGTCGACGGGCGCCACCGCGCCGTGGGCCACGCCCGCCAGAGGTGCGTCCTCGCCGCCTTGGCCGTCGACGCGAACAGACCCGTTGGCTACGAACAGCTGGTGTCACGTGTGTGGGGCGAGGACTTACCCCGCGAGCCCCGCGGCGCCTTGTACGGTTACATCCACCGACTACGCCGCGCCCTGGCGGATGTCCGCGAGGTACGACTCGAACGCGGTCCGGGCTGCTACACGCTCGCCGCGGCGCCCGACGTCGTCGACCTCCACCGGTTCGAGCGCCTGGCGACGGCAGTGCGCCGGGAGACCGTGGACTCCCGGCTGGTCGAGTTGAGCGATGAGGCGGTGGGTACCTGGCACGGTGTCCGCGCGTTCGAGGGTCTGGACACCGCGTGGTTCGAGGCGGCGCGGGAGTTGGCGCACCAGCGGAGATACCTGGTGGAGACGGCTCGAACCGACGCCGTCCTGCGGTTGGGCCGAGGCAGCGAGGTTGTCGCCGACCTGTTCGCCCGCGTCCGCGCGCACCCCTTCGACGAAGTGGCAGCCGCACAGCTGATGCTCGCCCTGCACGGCGTGGGCCGCACCGCGGACGCGCTCACGATCCACCGCGACCTGTGCCGCCGACTCCTCGACCACCTCGGGACCAACCCTGGTGAGGCCATCCACCGCGCGTTCCACCGCCTTCTCCAGGGCTTCGAGCCACCGGCCAGCCGGTCCCCGGTAGCGACGGTCGCAGGTTCTCCGTGACGATGCTGCGTGGCCCTGCGTCAGCGATCCGCCTCCGGAGGAGCCGTTGATCACGACTGAGGACACTGCTGTTCGATTCCTGGTGGACGTCGTCCGCCCTGCCCCGGATCCTGGTTCTGACGCACGGGGTGCCGCGCAGTCCCGGCACCTGTTGCCGGGACGTCTCGTCGAACCGCGTGCTGGCCTTGTTCTGCTCGTGGCGAGATCATTCGGCCATTCGGTGGCTTCCTCCGATGGCCTCTCCTGCCGGACCAGGATCGCGAAGCGGCCTGCGGCCGACCTTGCGAAGATCCTTGAATCGCCTGCGTGCGGCCGATTGAATGACGGGATGGGAGCGCTGATCCGCCTGTTCGGCGGGGTCGAGGCGGACGTGGGGGACAAGCCTGTTGAGCTAGGTCACCGGCGCCAGCGGGCGGTCATCGCAGTGCTGGCGGTGGAAGTCGGACGGGTGGTGACGGCGGATCAGCTGATCGACCGGGTGTGGGGCGATTCGCCACCACTGCGTGCGCGGGACACGCTCTACGGCTACCTGTCGCGGCTTCGCCGGGCTTTGACCGCCGCCGCTGCCGAGGTGGAAGTCGTCTCGCGCGCGGGCGGGTATGTGTTGGAGCTCGACCCCGATGACGTTGACCTGCACCGGTTTCGCGACCTGGTAGGCCGAGCCCGTACTGCCGCGGACGCTCAGGCATCCACCCTCTACGACGAGGCGTTGACGTTGTGGCAGGGCGAGATGTTCGGGACGCTGACCTCGCCGTGGCTCGACGCCGTCCGAACGGCCACGGCCGCCGAACGGGTGGCCGCCGAGCGAGACCGAACTGATGTGGCACTGCGCCTCGGCCGCACATCCTCCCTGGTGGCTGTGCTGCCCGCGCTCGTGGCCGCGCATCCGCTGGACGAGCGTCTGGTCGGCCAGTACATGCTCGCCCTGTACCTCAGCGGTCGCCCGGCCGAGGCTCTGCGCCAGTATCAGCTGTTGCGGGAGCGCCTGTCCGAGGAGTTGGGTGTCGATCCCGGTGAGGCGCTGCGCGAGCTGTACCAGCGGGTGCTACGCGAGGAACCGGCCGTCGCGGCGCCGGGCGAGCAACCCCGCCAGCTCCCCGCGCCCCCGCCGTTCCTCGTCGGCAGGCACGACGAACTGGCCCACCTGACCAAGATCAGTTCCGCTGGCGGGACCCGGGTTTGTGTGGTTGGCGGCGTTGGCGGGGTCGGCAAGACCTGGCTGGCCCTGCATTGGGCGCACCAGAACCTCGCCGAGTTCCCCGACGGCCAGTTGTACGTCAACCTGCACGGCCACGCCCCGGCGACCGAGCCGGTACCGGCGGCACGGGCGCTGGGCGGGTTCCTGCTGGCCCTCGGCGTGGACCCGGGGTCCGTGCCTGTCGACGAGGCGGCTCGCGCCGCGCTGTTCCGCAGCCGCGTCGCCGGTAGACGGGTCTTGGTGGTGCTGGACAACGCCCGCGACACCGCCCAGGTCGAACCGCTGTTCCCGGGCACGCCGGAGTGCATGGTGCTGGTCACGAGCAGGTCCCGGCTGGCCGGGCTGCGCGTGGGGGGCGCGCGGTCGGTGGAGGTGCTCCCGCTCGGCGAGGAAGGGTCCCGCGAGGTCCTCGCCTGGCACTTGGGTGCCGACCGGATGGCCGCTGAACCGCGCGCGGTGGCCGGGCTGGTCGAGCGGTGCGCGGGTCTGCCGCTGGCCCTGGGTATCGTGGCGGCCCGGTCGGACCTGCCGCTCGAGTCGTTGTTGCGGGAACTGCGGGATACGGCGTCACCGCTGTCCGCCTGGGACACCGGGGAGCTGTCGGCGAACCTGGCTGAGGTGTTCTCCTGGTCCTACGACGCCGTGCCCGACGTTGCCCGGTCGGTGTTCCGGCTGCTGGGCCTGGCCCCCGGGCCGGACATCGACGTACACGCCGCGGCGGCCCTCACCGACCTGCCGGTGGGGGCCGCCCGAGCCGCGTTGCGGGTGTTGGAGAACGCCCGGCTGGTGGAGCGGTGCGGGCCCGACCGGTACCGGTCGCACGACCTTCTCCGTCTCTTCGCCGCGGACCGGGCTTTGCAGCTGTCGGTGGTCGAACGTAGCGCGGCCCTGGCCAGGTTGGTGACGTGGTCGACGCGCGCCGCGCACGCGGCGGTGGACGCCGTCGATCCGCACCGGCGCCGGATCCCGCTCACGGTGGGCGAGGCGCGCGTCGCGGTGCCTGCGTTCACCACGGCTGACGACGGCATGGCGTGGTTGGTGCGGGAGCACCGTGTCCTCGTGGACACCGTCGCGTCGGCGTGCGAGGCCGGGCACGCCGTCGCGGCTTCAGAACTGGCGCAGGCGCTGGGGCGGTACTTCCTGCTGCACAACCACCACCAAGACTGGCTGTGGACGCACCACCTCGTCCTCGAGCACCTTGGCCGGGACGGCGACCCCCTCGCACTGGCCGAAACCCACCAGGACCTGGCGATCGCGCACATTCTGACCGGTGACCACGATGGCGCGGCCGCTGAGTTCGAGCGGGCGCTGCAGCTGCGCCGCCGACTCGGCGACCGCCGCGGCGAGGTGGCGGTCCTGGGCAACCTCGGTTCACTGGACGTGATCCGAGGTCGCTACCGCGACGCCATCCGGCACAGCGAGTCAGCCGCGGCCGGATACGCCGACATCACCGACCGGCGGGGCCAGGCCAACGCGCACAACACCCTGGCCATCGTCCGCTCCCGGCTCGGTCTCCCCGCCGAGGCGGACGCCCGGATGGCGCTGGTCCTGTTCCAGGAGATCGACGACCACATCGGGATGGCCAACAGCGAGTCCACCCTGGCCTCGATCTGTCGCCGGAATGGGGATCGGGACGAGGCCAAGGCCCGGTTCGAAGAGGCGATTCGCTTGTGCGGGCTACTCGGGTACCGCGCGCGAGAGTCCGACTGCCGAGCCGAGTTCGCGTTGCTGTGCGCCGAAAGCGGGAGGGACGCCGAGGCACGCGCGCACGCCGCCGAAGCGCTGGCGTTCATCACCGAACTTGGTGCACCCGCGTCCGACAGCGGCGCGTACAACGACCTCGGCGAGGCGTTTCTCCGCCTGGGCGAAGTAGAGACAGCCGCTGTCCGGTTTCGGCAGTCCCTCGACACCGCCACCGACCCATACCAGCGGGCACGCGCCCACCGCGGACTCGCGATGAGCTCGACGGACTCCTCCGAGACCGCCCATCACCTCGAGCTCGCCGACACCTTGTTCGCCCGGCTGGGCATCAGCCCACCGTGATCCGGTCCAAGCACCGGATGCAAGACCGGCTGCCGGGATCATGAGGGTGGCTTCTTGGGTGCTGGTTGTCAGAAGTGCACCGACTGGGTGGTGAGGAAATCCAGGATGCCGTGGGCGCCGCGCTCGCGGCCGAAGCCGGACATGCGGAAGCCGCCGAAGGGGGCGTCGGGGTGCGTTGGGGCTCCGTTGATGCTGACGCTGCCGGTGCGGATTTGGGTGGCTACCGCCGCGGCCTGTTCGGGGGTGGAGGCCCAGACGGAACCGCTGAGGCCGTAGGGGGAGTTGTTGGCGATGCTGACGGCTTCGCTGATGTTGTCGTAGGGGATCGTTGCCAGGATGGGGCCGAATATCTCTTCCTGGGCGAGGGGATCGTTCGGGTCGGTCAGGTATGCCTGGGCGGGAACGTAGTAGCCGGGCGGGGTTGCGGTGATTGGTCCGGATGCGATCAGGTCGATGCCGCGGGCGCGCGCGTCGGAGGTCAGGGTGACGATCTTCTCGTGTTGTGCTGCGGTGGTCACCGGGCCGAGTTCGGTCGTTGGGTCGGTCGGGTCGCCTGTGGTGAAGGCGGGGACGAGGCGGTTGAGCGCAGTGCGGGCTTGAGCCAGGTCGGTGCGGGGGACCAGGAGGCGGGTCAGGGCCGCGCAGGTCTGGCCGGAGTTCTGGAAGGTCTTCGCCAGGGTCTTGGTGATGGCCGTGGTCAGGTCGGCGCCGGGTAGGACGATGCTGGCGGACTTGCCGCCGAGTTCGAGGGAGACCTGTTTGACCTGTTCCCCGGCGACAGCGGCGATTCGGCGTCCCGCGCGTGTCGATCCGGTGAAGGACACGAAGTCGACGGCGGGGTGCCGGACCAGGGTCTCGCCGGTGCCTGGTCCGTCGCCGAAGACGACGTTCAGCACGCCGGGCGGTAGCGCGGAGGCTGCTTCGACGAGGTGCACGACGCAGGAGGGTGCGATCTCGCTGGGTTTGAGCACCACGGTGCACCCGGCGACCAGGGCTGCGGCGATCTTGGACGCGATCTGGAACAACGGGTAGTTCCACGGGGTGATGCAGGCGACCACGCCCACGGGCACGCGCCGTACGGTGGTGTTGTCGATCCGCTCGTCGGCTTGCAGCGCGGCGCCCAGCCGCGCTGCTGACGCGAACGCCGCGACGGCCGGGTTGACCTGCAAGGCCACGCACTTGTGACGCGGGGTTCCGACCTCCGCGGTGATGGCGTCGGCGAGTTCACCCGCCCGCTCGGCGAGGCCGCGGCCGACAGCGGCGACGTACGCCGCGCGCTGCTCCGGGTGCAGGGAACTCCACCCGGGGAACGCGCGAGCGGCCGCGGCACAGGCCTGGTCGACGTCGCCCGCGCTGGCTGTCCGGACAACCCCCCGGCTGCGTCCGACCGATGGGTCGAACACCTGTAGATCGTCTTGTCCGCTCGACGGGATCCAGACGCCGTCGACGAAGAAATCCTCTATCCGCACCGCCTGACCCATTGCCGCTCTCCCGAACCGCACCTAGAATCGTATAGGAAACACTATAGCTCAACGAAGGGGTTTGTGGCGGTGTCGACTGCTTCGACCGGACCGTTCATCCGGGCGGCGATCAACGGGCTCCCCCCTTACAGCGCTGGGCGGAGCGTGCGGGACGCGGCTGGGGGAGGTGCTGTCGCGTCGGACCTGCTCGGCCTGGCCGCCAACGAGGGTCCGTATGGGCCGTTCCCGGCCGCCGCAGCGGCCGCTGTCGAGTGCGTCCATTCCGCCAACCTCTACCCGCAGTCGGGATTCCGTTCCCTGCGCGGCGAGTTGGCGGACTTCCTCGGCGTCGGGGTCGAGAGGGTGGCCGTCGGCGCGGGCGGGATCGCGCTGATCCACCACCTGTCGGTGGCCTTGCTGGACGAGGGCACCACCATCGTGACCGGCACACCCACCTTCCACGCGTACGCCCTCGATGCCCGCAAGCAGGGCGCGTCGGCGCGGACCGCTCCCGTGCGTCTCGACGGCGGTTACGACTTGGCGGCGATGCTGGAACTGGTCGACGACCTCAGCCGCATCGTCTACGTCTGCAACCCGAACAACCCCACCGGTGGCATCGTGACACGCGAGGAGTTGCTCCGATTCGTCGACGCGGTACCGGAATCGACGACCGTGGTCGTCGATGAGGCCTACTTCGAGTACGCGCGGTCAACGGGGTATCCCGACACCATCGCCGACCGCGCGTTTCACCGGCCGAACCTGGTCACCCTGCGCACGTTCTCCAAAGCCTACGGCCTCGCCGGACTGCGGGTGGCGTACCTGGTGGGGTCACCCGCGCTGATCGAAGCGGTCCAGAAAGTGCAGAGCAACTACGAGGTCACCAGCGTCGCCCTGGCCGCCGCCCGCGCCAGCCTGCCCGAAGCGGACGAGCTCGCCCGCCGGGTCGAGCTCAACCGCGCCGGACGTGCCACCCTGACCGAAGGACTGCGGCGGTTCGGTTTCCCGCCGATCGACTCGCACGCGAACTTCGTCTACGCCGAAGTCGGTGATGGCAAACTGTTCGCCAAAGCCCTCGAGGCGGAAGGGATCATCGTCCGACCGGCCAACGCCATGGGCGACCCGGCAGGCGCGCGGATCACCGTCGGAACGCCGGAGCAGGTCGAGCGCACCGTTGAGGCCCTGTCGCGCGTCGCAGGCCACGTCGGCCCGAGACGCGGGTCAACCTATAGGTGACGATATATGATTGGCGGGCCGTCTGGTTCAGCCGCGGCTACCGACTGCGCGGCCAAGGAGACATGACATGGGATCGGCGCCCTCGGCAGGACAGTCGAAAGTGGACTTCGTGCACGAGATCCTCCGTGCCCGGATTGTGAACTCGGAGTACGCGGCAGGCCAGCGCCTGATCATCGACACCCTGTCGAAGGAGGTCGGCGTCAGCCAGGCCCCGATCCGGGAAGCACTGCGCAGGCTCGAGGCGGAGGGGCTCGTCGACTACGGCGCCAACGCGGGGCCCTCGATCGTACGGCTCGACAAGCAGGACTGGTTCAACCTCATGGAGATGAAGGCGGTACTCGAGGCATACGCCACCCGTGCCGCCGTCCCGTTCATCACCGGCGACGACATCACCGAGCTGCGCTCGCTCAACACACGGTTGTCGCAGGCGCTCGACGCGTTCGACCTCGAGTCCTGGAGCGAGCACAACCGGGCGTTCCACGAGCTGATCCGATCCCGGTGCCCCAACCAGCGGATGGTCGGCGAGCTGAAGGACCTCAGCCAGTGGGCCGACACCGTGAGCAGGCTGGTGTTCTCCCACGAGCGGGGCTTCATCATCCAGGTGCTCGGCCTCTCCGCCGGTCGCGAGACGATCGCCGCGCACGAGCAGATCCTCGACGCTGTGGAACGCGGCGCCGCGGACGGTGCGCTGGAGGATCTCAGCCGTGCGCACACCCTCGCTCTGGTCAAGCAGGTCCAGGACAGGTTGCGCGCCAACGACGTGGCCTGAGCTGCCGAGTCCCTCAGGTGCGGTACCAGGATTCGACCCGGGCCGAGAGTGCCGCCTCGGACAGCGCCTCGGACTCGGTGACCGATCGGCGCACCTGCTGCCGGGTCGGCCACACCCGCTCGGCCCGGTCGTCGAGGTCGTACACCGATCCGGACACGGCCATCAGGCGGTTCGGTCGGATGACCATGGTGTGCCGGTGTTCGAGCACCTTCGCCATCAACGCGACGTACAGGTCCTGGTCGTACCCGGAGTCCGAGCGCGCCGTGACACCCTGCTCGGCGGCGGGGATCCGCAGTGAATCGGTCAGCTCGTCCAGCAGGTCCACCGACGCGTTGTGCCGTTCGAGGTGATCGTCGCCCGCCTCGGACATGTCGGACGAGCGCTGCCCGCGCAGCCGCTCGCGTAGCTGGTCCTCGGGGGCGAGCACGGTGAACAGGGTGCTGTGCGCGGCGAGCACGGCCTCGGCGTCGTCGTCGAGCCGGTGGGCCAGTTCGGAGAACCTGCCACCGATCAGAGGTGCCTCGACGATCAGCAGCCCGTCGTCGTCGGTGAACCAGTCCGTGACGGCCGAGCGCACCCACGAGCCCATGGCCACCCGCACGCGGGCATGGGTCACGCCGTCGATCTCGGGGTACTTGTCCTGCACGGCCGGGTCCTGATCCCAGGACCGGCGGGCGACATCCCACTGCAGCACACCGGTTCGGCGGCCATTGGCCGCAGCGGCCAGTTCACGCACCAGCAGGCTCTTGCCGGTGCCGGGCAACCCGACCAGCACGACACAGCGCAGCGCGGGCGAGCGCGCCCACAACGGGTCCAGGTACGGCGCGGGTGCTGTCACCGGAACCTGTCCACGCTGACCATGTCGCCCACCGGCACCTCGATGACCGTGGGCCCGGGGGAGGCGAACGCCGCGTCGAGTGCCGGCGCCAAGGCCGCCGGACTCTCCGCAAGTGCGTAACCCGCGCCGAACGAGGTGACGAACCGCTCGAAGTCCGGGTTGACGAGATCGGTGGCGATCACCCTGCCTCCGTACAAATCCCGCTGCATCTGCTGCACGTTGCCGTACTGGCTGTTGTTGAACAAGACCGTGACCAGGCCGATGCCGTGTTGCACAGCGGTGGCCAATTCGGTGGCGGCGAAGAGGAACCCGCCGTCACCGGTGACCGAGAGCACCCGGGTATCCGGCTTGGCGACCTTGGCGCCGAGCGCGGTGGGAAAACCGTATCCGAGGGTGCCCATGTACCCGGTGGACAGGAAGGTCCGGGGCCGGTGCACCGGCATGACGATGCGGCTGGCGAACCCGATCTGGGTCAGCTCGTCGACGAAGACGCCGTCGTCGCCGAGCGCCTCCCTGATCACCGACAGGTAGGCGATCTGCTGGTCGAGGACCGCACTGCGCTCCCGCCAGGCCGCGTGGACCCGCCCCATCCGCTCGGTGCGGTCCGGGCCGCGGACGCCCTTGGCGCGCAGGGCATCCAGCAGTACCGGCAGGTGGCTCTCGAGCCGCCCGGTGATGGCGACATCGGGCTGGCCATAGCGGCCGTGGACGGTCTGGTCGGCGTCGATCCGGATCAGGGTGCGCGCGCCCCGGCCCCAGCCCTGCAGCGCCGATCGCGCGCTCCCGCCGAGCGCGATGACCACATCGGTCTCGGCCCACAGGGGCTTTGCCTCGGGGAGGAAACAGCTCAACGGGTGGCGGCTGTCGACGATGCCGCGGCCGGTCCGGTAGCCCACCACCGGTGCCTGCAGCAGCTCGGCCAGCGCGGTGACCTCCGCCGACACGTCCTGGGCGCCGTTGGCCACGAAGATCATCGGGTTGGCCGCGCCCGCGAGGACCGAGACCGCGCTGTCGATCCCCTCCGCGTCGATCAACTCGTCGGGCTCGGTGGCGACCGGCGATTCCTCGGGGACAGGTGCCCGCATCGCGAGCACGTCCATCGGCACCTCGAGGGTCACCGGCCGGGGGCGTCCCGTGTTGAGGGCCCGGACGGCGTCGGCGACCTTGGTGCCCGCCTCGGCGGGGTGGGTGACCCGGTCGTAGTGCTTGCTCAGCGACCGCAGCAGCCCGGGCTGGTCGGGGACCTCGTGCAAGGTGCCCAGCTCCCGGCCGATCATCTTCTGCGGGACCTGGCCGGTGAGGAAGAACAGCTTCGCGTTGAGCCCGTACGCCGTGGCCAGCGCCGCACCGGCGTTGAGCACACCCGGGCCGGGGACGACGTTGCAGACGCTGGGCAGGCCGGTCGCCATCGTGGCCCCGAGCGCCATGAATCCCGCGCCCTGCTCGTGGCGGGTGTGGATGATCCGGAAGTCGTCGCCCGCGTCGTAGAAGGCGTTGTAGAGCCAGTCGTTCTGCACGCCGGGAAGACCGAAGACGGTCGTCAGCCCGTGCGCTTTGAGGCCCGCGACGACCGATTCGCCCCCGGTCCGGTAGGTGACCATCAGTTCCGTACTTCCTTGTGGCTGGGGACGGGGACGCGCAGGAAGTCCCGACCGATCGAGATCGGGCCGGAATAGGCGGATCGCGCCTCGCGGCGGATCTCGTCGTCGGAGGTCGGGCCGAACGCCCCGACCGGACTGAGCAACAGCGCCCGAGCCCGCGCCGCAGCGGCAATCCGTGCCGCGCCGACCGGCTCACTGTGCACCGATCGCATCCGCGTCAGCACACGCTGGGCCCGCTCCGGCGGCAGGTACGAGGCCGCGTTGTTCAGGTACGTCGTCTCGTGCACCAGCAGGTCGACATCGCGCGCGAGGTCAGCGACGGCTTCTGACGGCCGGGTATCGCCGGAGAAGCACACACTGCGACCGGCCACGTCGATGCGATACCCGAACGACGGGATCGGGGGATGTTCGACGGGGGCGGCGGTGATCCGGGCAGGGCCGCAGTCGACCGTTTCCGCCGAGGTCAGCTCGATGACGTCGACCAAGTCACGAAGATGCGGCCATCCCTCGTCAGCCATGCGGCTGCGGATGTCGACCTCGAACGCTTCGTAGTGCAACTCGAACAGCCGCCGCAACGGCGGAGGCCCGATCACCCGTACCGGCGCGCGAAGTTGCGACCACGCGAGATGAAGCACTACCGCGACGTCGGCGACATGGTCGATGTGGTGGTGGGTGATCAGGATCCGTCGCAGCTTGGCCAGGTCGAGCCCCGCCTCGACGAGCTGCCCGGCGACACCGTTCCCACAGTCGACCAGGCTGATCTCATCCGCGACCTCAAGTGCGTGCGCGACCGGACGCCGCCCCACCTTGGGGGTGGGGCCACCCGCCGAACCGAGCACCACCACAACCGCCTCGGCATCGGACTCTTCGCGATCCCCAGGCGGCACTGTTCTCGTCCCTTCCCACTCCTCGTGAGGCTGCCGATCGATAATCCTATAGGATGTGTAGATCCAAGACGTGGGAGCTCATCGTGCGGACAGAGTTCCTGCTGTCAAGCGGCGAGCAAGAGCTGTCCCGTGGTGCTTGGCTAGCGTTCATCGCTGCTCGCCATGCGGCCCGAGCCTATCGAGGATCCTATAGGACTGAGGTGTGGACCGCTAGACCAAGTCCCCGGCACGGGCGTGCCAGGGACTTGGCGGAGCCGAGTGGATCGGTGTCCGGGGTGCACCCGGGTTCAAGTGGCTGTGGTCATGCGATGTTGACGCTGGTGGAGCGCCAGCATGCCCATTCTCGGGCGATTCGTGCTCGTGCGGGGGAGTGGTTGCCGGTGCTTGCCCAGTGGGTCCAGAGTTCGGCGATGCAGGCGGCGAAGCTGTCGAGTGTGGCGGGGCGAGCTCGGCGAACGCTGGGATCCCGTGTCCCCATGCTTCGGCGTCGGCTGGTGTGTGTCCGGCGATGAGGAGCCTGAGGACACATGGACGAACCGGTCGAGGCGATCGCACAGGGCGGCGTGGAAATGGGTGTCCAGGATCGCCAGATGCCAGGCGCGGTCGATCAGCGGACTCGGTGTCAGATGACTGGATGGTTGATCTTCGCCTACGAAACCCGCCTCATCCACCCGACGTGACGGTCAGCAAGCGCCCACGCCACACGTCAAACGGCCCCGGCCTACCCACGGCCGACATTAGTGCAGCCCACGACCCCGGCTACTCCATCAGGTCCGGACTTGGTGCCCAACGGGGCACACCCCGTTCCGGGGTGGCCCGCCGCGACTCGCGCCCTCGACAATCGAGCGGGCGTTTGGAGCGTGCCTGGAGGCCGGATGTTCGAATCACCCAAGCTCGCCAACCCGCAGGTTCCCGTTCACCGCCGCACTGCCGCCGAACGCGAGCCCGGCACACCGGTACGCGCGGTTCCCGGCGGTGCGAGCAGCCGGGCAGCGATGCTCGCACTACAACGCAGCGCGGGCAACGCCTCCGTCTCCCGACTCGTGGCGGCGAACGGCGTTGTGCAACGCACCCCGAACGAGGACACCCCTGAGTTGCCGATCACCGGCGACGCGAGGTTCATGCTGCTCGACCAGGGCCGCTACTTCCCGCTCGAGCTGCCGGACCTCGACAAGTTCGACATCGGCGCGGGTGAGCTGAGCACGGGCGACCTCCCGGTCGCGGAGGGGATCGACGTGCGCCTGGACATCGGCGCCCACAACGCGCCGCGTCTCGCCGACGCCTCGGTGCGCCTCTCACCGGTCGAGGTCGGCATCGCGGCGTCCGCCATCGCCAGCAGGCGCAAGAGCAGGGAAGGCGCGGGCAAGGCCGAGGCGGCTGTCGGCGGCGTGGTGGGCGGCCTGGTCGGTATCGCCGCGGGCCCGTTGGGCTGGATGTCCGGGTTGAACCCGATCTCCGGCGCGGAGAAGGGAGGCGTGATCGGCGGACAGCTCGGGGAATGGGCCGTCGACCAGTTCTCCCTGGAGGCCAGGCTGCTCAGCGGCGCGTTGTCCGGCAGCCTCCGCCTGCTGTACAGCCCCTACATCCGACTGCGCGTCGGCGGCTTCATCGCCTCGAAGTTCCTCGATGTCAACGCGACCCTGCAGACGCAGATGGAACTCTCGGTCACGCCGTCGGTCTCGTTGGAGAACAGTCTCGTCGGGCTGCACTTCGAGAAGGGGAAGCTGGTGCGCAGCGAGTTCTCGCTCGCACTCGAGGCGAGCGTCAACGCCGCTCTGAAGATGGCAGGCATCCTGCAGTTGGGTGCCACCCTGCTGCACTTCATCGACAACGAGACCAAGCTGGGGGACCGGAAGAAGATCCATGACGACCCCGGCCTGCTCACCCTCAACATCCTCAGCACGGACGTGTTCCCGATCGTCGACGACCTTGAGGGCACCTTCACCGCGAAGACCAAGCTCGACCTGCTGAAAGCCTCGCCGCTGGCCCTGACGGGCAAGCACTTCACCGCGCAGGACGACGCGGTCAGGAACATGGTGGTCAGGGGGTTCAAAGACAACCTCAGCCCGGCGATCGCGAAGTCGCGGTCCAGCAGGAAGGGGAAGGGCACCAAACCCCGCGACGACGGTCCGAGGTACCACACGGGAACATACCGGGATCCCGTGCCGATCATCTGGTTCAAGCCCTTCGACGTCTACCCGGACGAACTGCCCCACCACGGCGGCCCCAACGTCCGGAAGTTCCCGCACCAGGAGTACGCCGACGGCCTCGAAGCAGGCGTCGACGCCCTGTACTGGCCGTGGACCGGCAAGAAGTTCAAGAAGGAGCACGGGACGCGCGCGGGCGGCGGGACAACGGTGGGCCAGGCCAAACTCGCGGACGCCTTCGAGCAGCACGGCGTGGACATCCCCGAGGGCGCGGCCCAGATCGACCACGTCCTCGACGACTTCCTCGGCGGCCCCGACGAGGCGGACAACCTGTGGCCCCTGGCAACCAGGCACAACCAGGCAGCGGGCCTCAAGCACGGCCACCAGGGCGTCCGCTACCAACCCAGCAACGGCCCCGAGATGACCGCCCCCACCGCCGTGCACAACGTCCCCGCGGGGGTGTGGTTCATCATCAGCCAACAACTACAACCAGCCGACCCCATCCCAGACGGCGGCGCGCCCGAACACCTCGGCTGACCACGCCTGCCCTCCCGTGACCGGTGTCCCGTCATCGCGTGGAGCGACTCACAGCACTGCCCGTCCCCCTGCTGTCGAGGCAGGTCCGGGCCCGCGGACGCGGGTTGTCGGGTGAACAGCCAGGCAGTCGTGTCGACCTCCTTGGCCCTCACCCCGGTCGGCTGGAACGAGCCGGTCGGCGGGCGGCCGTAGCCGCGGCGCACAACCACGCGGTGGACGTCGTCGGAGACCAACCAGACCAGGTCGGCGGCGGGTCGTCGTCGAGTTGCCGGTAGAGCGCGCCGTCGTCGACCAGCGGCGCGGAACGCCTGCCGGACGGAGTCGGCGAGCACGGCGCGGGCTGTGATCTGGGCCGGGTCGGTGCGCCTGCCGAACCCGACGATGACCCGGTGCTCGGGTCGGAACCCTTGTGCCGCCGCCTGTCCCGCCAGCACTCGTTTCGTCCGCTCCACCAACACCGCGATCCACCTCCGCGTCGTCCGGGTTGCCTCAACGCCTCGAACCATCGCGTACCGGGGGGGCCGCCGAACGGTCCTGTGAACGCGACCCCCGCGCTGGTAACAGGTGCTACCGATGCCCGACCTGCCTGGGAGACCAGGCAAGCACCCGGGGGCCGCTGCTCCTGGCGCCGACGCCTACCTCGGGTGGCTGGCCCGGACCCATCGCTACGACACCACCTCATCCATCTCGCCAAGCCGTACGGCACCGATCGTCAGGCAAGTCGGTACCGGACGCTCGCCGGGGCGGTGGCAGCGGAGGTCCAGGAGCGGGGCCTGCGCAAACCAGCACAAGTGGGCGGCAGGGGAGGACCACGTGCTGACCCGCCTGGTCGAGCAGTCCCTGTTCGGCCGCCAGGACGCGACGCGCAGCGCGTTGACCGCCGTACTGGTCAACTCCGGCTACCGTCGCGCCCTGCGGACCGTTCTGGTCACCAGGCTGCGTGGCACCGACACGTACGGAGATGCCGCGGTCACCCGGGCGTTCATCCGGCTGCTGGGCAAGGTGGCGACAGGAGGCCGCGACGGTCGCCTGTCCTGGATATCCTGTCGAGCGCCGATGTGGACCGCGATACCCGGATCCAGGCCTGCTGGGCGTTGTCCAACGCCGCCCCGAGGCTGCCACGCCCACTTGTGCTCCTCGGGCTGGAATCGTGTTCGCGGGAGCGGTTCGGCGACCAGGCCGTGACCGCGCTCCGTGCGGGGATCTCGGCTTGTGGGCGCACCGAGCCGTTGCGGGATCTGCTGGCAGATCCGGACACCGCGTGGGAAGCGCGGCGAGAGTGCCAGCGGTGGTTGTTGCTGCCTGCCGGTGTCCGCGCCGCGATCGGCTAGGAGCAGGGTTGGTTGCGGTCGCCGAAGCGGAAGCGGACCGAGTAGTCCAGGGGGGTCAACGGGTAGAAGTACACGCCGAGGGTGATCCCGGGCATGTCCGGTCGCTCGAAGCACAGGTGGATGTCGCTGATGTCCGGGCCGTTGACCGGTTCCAGCGGGACCTCCGAGCGCAGTTCCCAGCCGCGGTCGGCGAACGCCTTCTTGTGGAAGGCCCGGATCTCGTCGTACTGCCCCTTCGAGATGAACGAGCGGCCCGCGTACCCGAGCCAGTCGTCGTCCTGGCAGGGGAGGCGGGTGAACTTCTCCAGTGCCTGGACCCCGTCCGGGACCCGGTCGAGGACGGGGTCGGCGACCAGGCGGTCGGCCGTCGCCCGGTCGGCCGGGTCGCACCCGTCCTCGGGGCTGGTTGGTGGCCAGGTGCCGCACGTGACCGCGTGCGGCACCAGCACCAACGTGACCAGCGAGACGGCGACCAGGTGACGCCTGTGGCGCCGTCTCGGCCTCATGGTTTCAGTACCCCCAAGGACATGTAGTGCTTCGCGCTGTTGATCACTCGGGATCGAGCAGAATGTACATTCCACACGTACCAGGGGATGTCCATGCCTGCGCACCCGCCACCGGGACCACGGTGACCTGGAGCGGCCCCAAGGGCAACGCGACCGTCACCTTCTTCGACAACGGCGCCACCTTCCAGGGCACGGCCCAGTTCCCCAACGAGGGACCGATCGGCTACCGGGGAGAGCGCATCTGACCGTTGGCTCCATAGTGGACGTTAGTGTCCAGCTGGGACCGGACTCCTCGCCAACCGAGTGGACACCAGGAGTCCGGCCCCAGCCCCACCCCACCCGGCGATGAGAAGTCCAAGACCGCGTAGGCTCCGATGACCAGAAGGAGCCAGCGGTCGAGCGTCCGGCGCGCGGGTGACCTGCCCTGTACCGGCAGGTCACCGCCCCACCTCGCGCCCGTCGTACTCGGTCACGACGGGCCTGGGTTTGTTCAGCTCGTGAATGGACTCGCCTGCCGACAGCAGCGGACCGTCCCGATACACGGCCACAGCCAGGTAGTGCATGCGTAGCTGGCAGTGTGTGCGCCAGTCACCCATCCGGCGGCTCTCGAAGATTGGGGTCGCCAAGATCTCGCCCGGCCACCGCAGGACGAGCTCGACTCGGTCTGCGGAATCGACCGGCACGCGGACGGGGTCGCAGCAGAAGCGCGGCTTCTTCGGCAGGCCCATCTCGACCCGGCGGTAGAAGAGATCGATCGCGGCGCCGTCGACGAGCAGTTGGGGCCGGTGCATGCCGATGCCCGCGTCGCTCCACCGCCGGACGGTCCTGGCGTCCACGTCGTGCCGGGTTTCGAACTCGGTGAGCCGGTCCAGCACGTTCCCCCTGTCGACGCCCATGCCCAGCGAGGTGAACGCGACGACGATCTCCAGGTCGTCCTTGTGCCGTTCCTGCAGGAGCGTCAGACGGTCCACCGCGTCGCCAGCGACATCGCCTCCCAGGCCCTTGAGGAGGTACTGGGTCTGGTGGACGACCTTGGTCTCGTCGAGCGGACCCGGCAGGCGCCGAAGCTGCTTCGGCTCGGCGATGATCTTCGGGATCAGCCCCCGCCGCCAGTCGGGCCTCGCCTCGTCGCTCACGAAGCCGCCCGGTCGTGCAGGCGGTCGGGGTGCTCGAGGTGGTCGACCGTTTCTACGTCCTGCCCGGGGGACCGGCCCACACCGTTCCCGACGCCGACGGGCTCGGCCTGAACCCTGCCCTGGACTGAACCTACGCGACACCGCTGGGCCGTGTCGGCGGGGTGATGGATTGGCGGCGACGTCGGGGTCGGGGTCGAAGGGGAAACCTGTGTGGTATGTGGCGTTGTTACCCCTGGCCGGAGGCGGACACCTCTAGCCAACGCGTTGGCGGCCGGGGGTGGGAGGTCGTGGGACTGGTGGCGGGAGACGACAAGGAGATGACCTACGAGGTCGTGCCTCGGGACTGGGATGTGGGACAGGGAAGGGCGGGGGCGTTGAGGACGGAACTCAGCTTCAGTCGGATGGCCGCGGAACGGGCACCGCTGTGGTGTCGGATCGCGTTCCTGGTGTGCGGTGACTGGGCATTGGCCGAGGACATCGTCCAAGTGACGTTGGTACGGCTCTATCAGCGGTGGGAGCGACTGGACCCGACTCGTGTCGACGGGTACGCCCGTAGAGTGATCGCGCGGCTGGCGATCGATGAGTCACGGCGACCTCATCGCCGTGCCGAAGTGCTGGTGACGCCCCCGGATCGCCCCGCGTCCGAATCGATGTCGACCGACGGGCTCGAGGTCCGTGCCGCACTGGATCGACTCGCCCCGCGCCAACGGGCCGTGCTGGTCCTGCGCTTCTACTGCGACCTGTCGGTCGCGGAGACGGCGTCGGCTCTTCGCATCAGCCAAGGAACCGTGAAATCCCAATCGGCGCGGGCACTGGACACGCTCAGGACGCTGCTGACCGACCGTTCCGACTTCGACTGTGATCTCCTGGGAGAGGGAGCCCAATGACCCGAGAACGTGAACTCCTCGACCGCGCGGTCGGCGTGCAACCGCCGCTGACGTTGGACTTCGACGCCATCGAAGCCATCGGGAAACGGGCGGTGCAGCGCCGCTCGCGGTTGATGGCCACCGGTGCCGTGGTCGCGATCAGCGCGATCGCCCTGGGCGGCGCGGTCTTGATGACCCGGCCGTCGGTGCCCGAGGTGACACCGGGCAGCGCCCCCGTCACAGTCGAGCCGACCACGCGGGAGATCGCGTACTGCTACCGCACCGCCGACCTCACAAGCACCGCGCCCTACCATCACATCCCAGTGGGCGTCAGCAACGGCGACGCCGCTGGCGCCATCAACGAGATCTGCGCCGCCATCTGGACCGAGGACCAGTACCAATGGTCCTCGAGAGGCCCAGGTGCGAGCCCGCCGCCGCTGGTGTCCTGCGTCCTCACCACCACAGCTGTCGAGCCGCAGGCGGGCGCGGTCGAATCGGGCGCCGTCGCCGTCTTTCCAGGCGATATCCACACCTGTTCCTCGTTGGGTCTGCCGGTAGCGAAGTTGTGACCTCCTAGCGTTGAATCAAGCCATAGCGGGGCCATGGTGGGCTTGCCGATGTTGCCGCGCTGGTACTCGGCGTCCTCGGTATAGCGGGACCGCATCAATGCGGTGGTCTCCGGGATCGCTTTCGCCCATTCGTCCGGGTCGCAACTAGATCGAGGTCCTCGCTCTGCGGACTTTGGAGCTGAAGGATCAGGCCCGGCAACTCCATCGCTCGCTGGTCGACGCCGATCCCGAGGTGGTCCCACTGCCTGGCCGTTCATGACCAGGTCGACCCGGACGATCGTTTACCCGGTGTGCGGACTGCTGCCGACGTACGCGCGTTGAGCGGATGCCTGCTATGTGGCTGGGTCGGGGTGTAGGACCATCGCGAAGGTTGTGCGTCGTTTGCCGCCGGTGCGGGCTCTTAGTGGGGTTAGCAGGTCGGTGATGGTGGCGGCGAGTTTGCGGGACTCGGCGGGGGTGAGCCAGACCGGGATCTGTTGGTATACGAGGCCGTCGCGGGTGGGGGTGGCGGTGGTGCTGTGCAGGTACTGCTCGAACCCGGCGACCAGGGCGCCGACGAATGCGGCGAAGTAGCGCTGGTGGTCGTCGGTGGAGGCGGTGGTGAAGTCGCGGGGGCTGAGGGTGACTGCGGACTCCACCACCGTGTATGTGCGCTGGGTACCGCCTCGGACCCGCTCCTCGCGTGTCACCCGCAGCACCCCCGCGTCCACCAGGCGCCCGACGTGGCGGTAGAGCGAGGCTTGCGGGATGTCTTCGAGTTCGGCGCTGAGTTGTCGGGCGGTCAGCTCACGGTCCACGAGCGCGTGCACGATGCGCAGCCGGACGGGGTGCAGCACGGTCTCCACGATGCCAGCGCCGGGTCGCGCTGGGTCGGCGTTGGTTTTCACGATCGAGAATGTTAGCTTGAGGCTGATGATTCTCAGACATGAGAACGAAGGGCGGGCCGTTGCGGGAGCAGAGTGTTGAGATCCCGGCTCCGGGAGCGCTGTTGGCAGGCACGCTCACCCGACCCGGCGGGGATGGCCGCCATCCGGCTGCGTTGCTCATCAACGGTTCCGGGCCGATCGACCGGGACTCCGCAATGCGCGGGATGGCGCTAGGACTGGGCCGAGCGCTCGCGGTGGTGCTGGCAAATCACGGTTTCGCCCTGTTGCGGTACGACAAGCGGGGTGTGGGCGCCTCGGGCGGTGACTACCTGAATACCGGCTTCCACGACGAGTGCGGCGACGCTGCAGCCGCCCTCGCTGCGCTGCGTGCTCACCCCGCGGTGGACCCGGAGCGGGTGTTCGTCATCGGGCACTCGACCGGAGCGGTGCTGGCGGCCAACCTTGTTCGGGCTGCTCCACCGCCCGCCGGGTACGTGCTGCTCGCGGGTGCCGCACAGCCCGGCGAACGAGTGATGGCCTGGCAGAGCGACCGTATCGCGACCACGCTGCCACCGCTGCTGCGGCCGTTCGGCTCGGTACTGGCACGCCGTCAGGCCCGCGAGCGCGACCGGCTCCGCGCGTCCACCGCCGACGGGCACGACCGGATGCCGCGCTCGCGCCTCACCGACCGGTGGCTGCGCGAATACATGGCTCACGACCCGGGCCCGGACCTGGCCACCATCGACCAGCCGGTGCTGGCGATCACCGGCAGCAAGGACATCCAGGTCGACCCAGCCGACGTGGCGCGCATCGGCAGCCTCGTAACCGGCCCGTTCGACGGCGAGGTGCCGACCGACCTCACCCACTTGCTCCGCCGCGACCCCGGACCGCCGGGACTGTGGCGGTACCGAGGTCAGCTCACCAGGCCGGTGCACGCCTGGGTCCCCGAGCGCATCGCGGCGTGGGCACGGGCCCGCATCGCGCCCTGAACGCCCACGAGCCCGCACTGCTGGCACGCGTATCGCGGCACTTGTCGCAACGCGACCACTGGCCAAGTCCGCTAAGCGCGCCCCGACGTGGCCGGAACATCCCCTCTCGCGCGGGGACCACGCCGCCGGTTGGACCGGCCGTCGCGGCTGGCTCAGAATGGCCCCGCTCGCGCGGGGACCGCCGCACCAGCATGCCGACAACGCCGTGCAGGCCGGAACAGCCCCGCTCGCGCGGAGACCACCAGGCACGGGGCAGGACCACCGTCACGCCCTGGAAAACAGCTCCGCTCGCGCGGGGACGACGGCTCAAGAACTGGCCCAGTCGGCACCGACCACGAAACAGCCCCGCCTGCGCGGGGACGACGCTGACGGGCGCCTCGCTCGGCGGCGGGAACAACGGAACAGCCTCGCTTGCGCGGGGACGTTGGCTCGGCGTGCTGGGTGCATTCCCGGCCGGACGGAACAGCCCCGCTCGTGCGGGGACGACTTCCGGGACCTGCGGTGGCACCCGGAGCGGCGGGGGAACAGCCCCGCTCGCGCGGGGACGACCTCCGATGCGGCGAGGTGGTGGGTGCGGACGTGGGAACAGCCCCGCTTGCGCGGGGACCACGCGTTGAACTCGGTGACCAAGGTCTTGCTGATGGGAACAGCCCCGCTTATGCGGGGACGACGCGGCCAGGGCCCGGGTGACGGATTCCTCGTACGGAACAGCCCCGCTTGCGCGGGGACGACACTTGCTGGCCAGGGATGTTGTCAGCCGAGGCGCTGGTTCTTGTTCACTTCTGGTCACGCTCCATCGGGGTCTGAGGGCCGCTAGTGCAGGCTGCGGTCGACCTTAGTGGCGGTGTGGTGGGAGCCGGTATGCGTGTCTTGATGTGATGGCGGACCGTCGGCTGTGAGAACGATCGGTAGGCATTCGTTGCTGTGGGAGCAGCTCCGCTCGCGCAGGGAGCACTCCCAGGCACCTGAAGTCGGCGCACCCCTCGCGCGAGCGGAGCTCTAAAGCAGCGTCTCGACTCGGCGCGAGCGGGACCTTCCCCGGTGACGCCACGATCGGGACCAGTGCCGAGAGTCACGCTCGCGACCGCGGTTCGGTTGATTACTACCGGCTCAGCCAGGCGCGTTCCCACTGGCGGGTCATCGCTGGGTAGACGACCAGGTGGCGGAATGGGGCGATGGCGGCCATGTAGGCGCGGCCCCACCAGCCGTTGGGCTTCACCAGTACTGCCATCCGCAGCTCGTACTCGCCGTCTGGGCGTTGTGCCCAGCTCAGGTGCATCACCGCGTGCACGGTGTTGTTCGCCAGTTCGCGCGCGCATTCGTTGTCGAGTTCGTAGACCGCTTTGAGCGGCATCGACGGGTTGTCCAGCCCGCGCGGGGCCTTCCGCAGGTCGTCGGGCAGCCGGTCTCGCAGGGAGGTGACCCGGGAGCCGAGGCCGTGGGATTCCCGGTCCCAGCCGAACAGTTCACCGAGCTTCCAGCGCGCCTTGAACAGCGACCGCGCCAACAGCGGCTGGTCCTCACCCGGTGCGCGCAACTTCGCCAGCATCGTCGGGAAGTCGTCGGGGCCTGCTCCCGGCGTGCGGAACGCCCAGACGTCTTCGAGTCGGAAGTCGGCGGTGATCTCGTGGATCCGCCACGGCAGTGTCGCGTGGTCGGCTGTGTCGAGTCGTGTCATCGCCCCCACTTTCTATGTTGACCAACATAGAAGATGCTAGCCAGCAGTCGACCGGTAGGCTGTCCACTTGTGACCCGAGCCACGCGCCGCGCCGAGATGACCCAGGAGAGCCGCAGGCTGCTGGTCGAGGCCGCCACCGCCCTGTTCGCCGAGCGCGGCTACCGGCGGACCACCTTCGAGGACATCGCCGCTCGCTCCGGGGTCAGCCGGGGCTCCATCCCGTGGCACTTCGGCGGCAAGGAAGGACTGCTGGCGGCGGTGGTGGACGACCTCGTCGTCCGGCTCGCCGCCGCGGCGGGCACCCTCGACCCCGGCACGGTCGACCAGGTGCTCGGCACGCTCACGGCTTTCACCCGAGCCCCGTCGACCGGTCTGTTCGCCAAGCTCATGGTCGAGGCGGACGACCCGGGATCACCGCTGCGCCAGGTGTACGTCGGCCTGCACGACGCGCTCCGCGGCCAGGTCCGCGCGTGGGTCACCCGCCTCCCGCTGCCCGACGGTGTCGGTGGCGAGGAGTTGAGCACGGTGCTGCTGGGTGCTGTGATCGGCATCCACCAGCAGTGGCGCGTCGCGCCCGAGGCCGTGGACCTCGACCGCACCTACTCGACCTTGGCGGCTTTGCTGCGGTCCGCGGGCATCACAGCTCCCACGGACCGATAGATCAGCCGAGCCCGAGTGCGGGAAACTCTACGGGGGTAGCCCTTGCGCCTGCCGGTTCGCGCCACGCGCGGTAGCGGAGTTCATCCGGGCTCGTGATCCCGTACGCCTCATGCAGTGTCGCGGCGCAACACCTCGCCAGCAGTACCAGTTCCTTCGTGAGCGCGGGGCGTCGGAGCGAGGACGTCCAGTTGGGTTGCGCGACATCGGGTGCGGCCCAGTCGAACCTGCGGAGCTGGAACTCGTCGGCGTCCGCCACGACGTCTGTTCCCGGGGCTTCCGCGTCGAGCTGGTCGGGTCCGCCTGCGAACTGCACGTATCGCTTGGGGTCCGCCGTCGCGTGGACGATGAGGAAGACGCGATCGGTCACCTCGCGGAGCGTGTCCGCGAGACGTTCGCTGAACTGCTCCCAGTCGTAGGCGATCTTCCACGGCATTGGAACCGGTGTGAGCGTCGTGGTGAACCGCAGCTCGGCGTCGTCGAACGCGATCAGCTTTTCCAACGGGCTACGGTGATCGGCCCGCTCGAAACCCTCCACAGTGGCCCTCGGATCACGCGTGGTCACCGAGTACCCACCTGGCCGGTCGGTGACGACCTCGACGGGCATGCCGTGGTAGGTCCCGGGGCGGGAAAGGTCGTAGCACTCCAGAACATCGTCGTGCGCGAGGTGCTTCACGAAGGAGCGCCGCCCCGCCTGCGCGAACGACTCGTCGACCGCGTGGTTCGACGTGATCCACCACTTGCCGGGCGAGTGCTGCAGCCGGTAGTCGACGTCGCGGTAGCGGACGTATCGTCCGGACACCGGAAGGCGGTCGTTGTTCGTGTTCATCGGCGTCCGGTCTTCCGGTCGAGCTCGACTCCCTGGCACCGCTCCATCGTCTCATGAGGCGGTGCGGAGACGACGGAGCATGCTCCAAACGCGACAGAGCCGGAGTAGGAGCGGGATTGCTTGACGTTGGGCCGTCAGGGTTTGAAGAGGTGACGATTGGGTACGCGCGCCTCGTCGGCGAGGTCGGGGAGTTCGACGACGGTGATTCCCGCTTGGGTGAGCAGTTCGTGGCCGTGGCAGTCGGCTAGGAGTGGGGGTTCTCGCCAGGCGTAGACGACGCGGGTGATGGGGGTGTTGAGGATGAGTTGGGTGCAGGTGAGGGGGCGGGATCGGCGCTGGGAGCAGGGTTCTAGGGTGCTGTAGAGGGTGGCGCCGGTGAGGTCGGGGCGTGGGGTGGGGAGTTTGGCGAGGGCGGATTCCTCGGCGTGGACGCTGGGGTCGGTTTCGCGGGAGTAGCCGCGGCTGAGTTCAGCCCCGTTGGAGCCGACGAGGATGGCGCCGACGGCGTAGGCGCTGTCGGTGGGTAGGCACTGGTGGGCCAAGGCGATCGCTTCGCGCATCCATCGGAGGTCGTCGTCGTGGCTCATGCGGTGCTCTCTTGTTTGGGCAGGTAACGGAGAAGGACGACGTCGCCGATGGTTTCGGTTCCGGCTAAGCGCATCCTGCCGGTCGGGCCTGTGGGGTAGTCGGCTGGGCCGAGGAAGCGGGGTGCGTCGGCGTGGCCGACGAGCAGGGGAGCGATGGCGAGGTGGATCTCGTCGACCAGTCCGGCCGCGAGGAGGCCGGTGTGCACCTGTTGGCCCCCTTCCACCATGAGGCGCCGGATTCCGCGGGCGCCGAGGTCGTCGAGCAGAGCGGCGAAGTCGATGGTCGGACCCAGGGACACCACGTCGACCGTGGTCAGCGCGCGCAGTCGTTCGCGCAGCAGCGCGGCGCCGGTGTCGGTGGTGTAAGCGAGCTTGCGGTCGCCGTGGTGCCAGAACTGCAGCGCGGGATCGAGGTCCCCGCTCGCGGTGATCGTGACCTTGAGCGGGTAGTCGGGTTCGCCGCGGTCACGGCGTTGTCGGCGGCGCAGTGCGCTGTTGACGAGCAGGCGCGGGTTGTCGCGGCGGATGGTCTCGGCACCGATGAGGATGGCGTCGACCCCGGCGCGGACCTCGTCGACGCGGTCGAGGTCGGCCGGGTTCGACAGCAGTAACCGCTCGGGGGCGGCGTCGTCGATGTGCCCGTCGATGCTCGTGGCCACGCTGAGCAGCACGTGCGGTCGATGTGTCATGTCGCCCTCTCGGTGGTCGTCAGGATCCGATGACCGCCGCTCTGTCGGCGCACCCACCGGCAGAACCTGCTGCCGCCAAACGACTAAACCGCGGGTTCGGGAACTCGGCGCGCCGATTCGAGGCGGTTGATCCGGTACATGGTGAGGTCGAACAGGTCGGCCGCGGTGACCGTGCTGTACCGGGGGTGGCCGCCGTCGACGGTCAGCGGCGTGAGCACGGTGGACGGGACCGGGTGGCAGAACTGGACGATGGACAGCCTGCCCTCCCGTTGGTCCGCGGTGGCCACCACGCGGTGGGTCGCGGCCGGGACGGCGCCGTTGGTGAGCCGGTCGAGGACCATGCCCGCGTTGATCACCGCGTACCCGGGTGGGGCCTGCACCCGCACCCACTCGCCGTCGAGCTGGACCTCCAGGCCGGCCGTGGTGGCCCGCGGCAGCATGGTCACCAGGTCGAAGTCCTGGTGCGCCACCGCCCACACGTGCTCGTCGCCGGGTGCCTGCGACATCGGCGGGTACCAGCTAGCGCGGTTGGCGACCGGGCCGTCGAGCAGCATGTCGCGGAAGAACCCGCGCGGTACGCCGAGGTTGTCGGAGATGGTGTCCACGACCGACAGTTGGAAGTCGAACATCGCGGTGTGCAGCGCGGAAAGCACCCGGCCCAGCCCGGGTACGAGGTCATCCGGCCAGTGCGGCCGGGGGTAGCGGGCGGGGTACCTGGTCGCCAGCGGGTGGGTGTCGGGAAGGGTGCGCCCCCAGTGGAACAACTCCTTCCAGTCGGCCGTCGTGGTGTTGGCGGCCGTTTCCACGAGCGCCGGGGTGTACCCGGACTGGCCGTTCGTCCCCGGCACGACGCAGGTCGCCTTCACTGCCGCGGGGAGCGCGAAAAACTCGGCGAGGCCGCCGTAGGCGTCGTCGAGCAGGGTCTCGGAGATGGGGTGGCGCACTAAGAAGAACCCCTGGCCGAGCGCTTGTCGCTGCCGCGGGCCGGTGGTGTTGATCTCGATCTCGTCAAGCACGGTCTGACTCCCGTCCGGTCAGGGTGGCGGCCTCGGTCCGCACGACTGGGCGGGCCTGGTCCGCGGGCAGGTCGTCGAGCATCCAGAGCAGGTCCCTGGCGCGCCGCACCGCGTCCGGGTCCAGATCGGTCACCAGGGTCGCGGCGGCGGAGTCGGCCCGCGACAGGACTGCCCCTTGTGGACCGAAGACGGCGCTGCGGCCACCGGTTAGGCGGTCGGGCGGGCCGTCCACCGAGTTCGCGAACACCGTGAAGATCGTGTTCTCCAGCGCCCGCGCGGCCAGGTACGTCGCGGCTCGGGTGTCCGCGCCGACGACGAACGCGCTGGGGCACAGGTACGCCTGCGCCCCAGCCACCGCACTCGCCCTCGCGTGCTCCGGGAACGACACGTCGTAGCAGATGCCCAAACCGAGTCGCCAGTCCCCGATGTCGAGGCACACCACGTCGCTGCCCGGGACGAACACCTCGCGCTCGTCGCGCCACAGGAAGCGTTTGTCGTAGACCACTCTC
Organism: Actinokineospora diospyrosa; assembly: GCF_024171925.1. GTDB lineage: Bacteria > Actinomycetota > Actinomycetes > Mycobacteriales > Pseudonocardiaceae > Actinokineospora > Actinokineospora diospyrosa. The sequence continues at coordinate 228,577 of NZ_JAMTCO010000013.1, forward strand.
GGCGCCTGCCCCGGAACCAGCAGCAGCAGGGAATTGCGCACACCGCCGTCCGGTCGCCGCGTCGCCGCTCCACACAGGACGGTCACCGGCGCCGCGGTCAGCGGGTCCAGTCGGTGGTCGGCGACCACGCCGTCGAGCCCGGCGTCGAGCACATCGCCCGGCTGGGCGAGCAGCGTTGGCAGGTGGTAGCCCTGGATGTGCAGCTCGGGCAGTACGACGAGGGACGCGCCCGCGTCGGCGGCGGCCCGGGCGGCCGACAACGCCGTGTCGACGTTGTGCTCGACCGCGCCCGGAACGGCCGCGACCTGGGCGACGCCCACCCGCAGGACCGAATCCGGTAACGGACCGCGCCGCGCGGGCGTGGTCACCGAGCCTGCCGTTCGCCCAGCCGCGCGTGCCCGGGCTCGGCCCCGGACCGCTCGACCCGCACGGCCGCCTCGGCCAGTCGCGCGCCGGGCGGCACGGGAACCGTCACGGCGAAGTCGCCGTACTCCGCCGACGGGTGCGCGCCCAGGTCGTGCTCCACACCGTCGCCGTCCACCAGGTGGACGTGCCACAGGTCGATGTCGTCGGCCGCGTCGGGCCCGGTGGCGAAGACCTCCAGCTGGCCGTCCCGGTGGTGCGCGGCGGCCACGACCGCGGTGCGCCGCACGCGTTCCCCGATCGTGTGCATGGCACCGTGCTTGACCAGGGGTTTGAGATCGGCGGCGCCCTCGTGCAGGGCCACCACCTCACCGATGAACATGCGGTGCACCGGCAGTTCCACGACCGACCGCAGCTCACATTCCAGGGCCACCAGCCCGCCGCGCACCCACGGGGTCCCGGTCGCCACGGGGTCGCCGAGCTCGAGCAGTTCGCTGCTGGTCTTGTCCACCTCTTCCAGCGAGAAGCTGCCCGCGAAGTCCGCCAGCGCCGCCTGCTCCTGGGCGCATAGCGTCACGCTGAACTCCGTGGCGCCTGCCAGCAACTCCCTGGTCCGCGCCCGCGGGCTCAGCACGACGCCCACGTAGAGCGGCTGCTTGTTCAGGAAGTAAGTCCACTCGGCGGCCATGACGTTGACCCCGTCGTCGTGGCGGACCGCGATGAGCCCCACGGTGCTGGTGAGCTTCTTCCACGCGTCCGCCGGAATGGTGTGTACCGTCATTACTCCCCAACAATCACTTGACATTCATCGACCCTGCTCAGCAAGTGTACCGAATCCGCGAAAGCCCCGTTCTGCCGGTTATGGCAAAGAACTGCCGGTGCGCACAAAGAATCACCCAGATAGGCGCATGTGATCAGCGTCACTCTATTCCGGGGTTGTTTTACCTCGGTTGATCCGGCCACGATTGCGGAGGTCGATGGCTATCCCATCGAGCCACTCACACGAGAATCAATTTGGGGGTGAACTTCATGCAGAAGCCGGTCCGCCGCAACGTGCGCGGCAACAAGTGAGCTAAGGCGACACAATCGCACTGTCGTCCGTGCGAAGTCGCCTAGGATCGAGACCGGCCTGTGTCGGTTCTCGCAGGCCGGTCTCTTTCTGTCTGAACTGGGGGTTCGTCGATGACCGTGACAGATCGCTTGATCAGAATCGTCTGGGTGCCCGATGTCGGGCTGATCGCCGCCGACACCTTCGGTCGCATCCACCTGTTCGACGACGAGCTGCGCCTGGTGCGCTCCTCGGCCAGGGTCCGGGCGGGCAGGCCGCTCTACGGCCTCACCGTCGCCGGTGACTGGGTGATCGGCAAAGACCGGATGGGGGCGGTGTACCGCTGGTCGCTGGCCACGTTCGACCTGCTCAACCGGGTCGACCCGGTCACCGTGTGCGACCGCTCGAGCCTGCTCGACGGGGAGGAGCCCTCCCCGGTCAGCTCCCGCGGGATCGCGGTGTGGGCGGGCCGGGTCTACGTCACCAGCGGCTACCACAACCAGATGCTCGTGCTCGACCTGGAGACCTTCGACGTGCTGGAGATCCGCCCCAACATCTGCGGCGACGCGGTGATGGAATGGGTCAGCACAGACAGCGGGAAAGTGCACGTCGTGTCCGACAAGAACGGCGGGCTCTGGTTCGGCGACTTCGAAACGATGTCGTTCCCCAAACACGTCAAAATCGACGACGGAAATATCCACCGAGTGGTTTACGACAAACTCCACGACCGGTTCTGGTGCACCCAGGACTTCGGTGAAGGAGAAACCGCCGACGTCGCCAACGGCGTGATCGTCGTATCCCTGGACGGCGTCAAGGAAGGTGAATCGCTTTTCGCCCGCGATGACGTCGAGTTCATCCACTTCGCCAAGGACTACCGCCGCGCCTACGCTGGCGGCTTCGACGGCGAACTGCACATCTACGACAACACCGACCGCGCGCTGCGCATCGTGCGCACGATCAGCGGCTTCCCGCACCAGCTCAGCGACCTCACCATCGACGACCGGGGCGACCTCTACGTGCTCTGCCAGGACGGCGAGGTCGTCAAGCTCGACGCCGAGGGCGCGCAGCTGGGCAGGCTCGGTTTCCGCAGGCAGGCGGTGTGGGACATCCAGCACGCGGTCGAGGACGACGGCGTGCTGTACCTGGCCTCGGACTCCGGCGTCGCGGTCGCCCAGGTCGTGCCCGCCGCGAGCGGACCGACCCTGCGGGTGCTGGCCGACCACGTCACCGGGCACGGCTTCACCCGCCGGGTGGCACCGGTGCCCGGCGGCTTCGTCGGCGTCACCCGCGACGGCCGGGTGCTGCGCGCCGGCCGCGACGGCACCCAGCGGTGGAACACCGGCCTACCCGGCCTGCTGCACACCGTCGCCGCGGCACCGGACTTCACCCGCCTGCTGGTCGCGGGCAACGAGGGCGCCTTCGAACTCGACGCCGACACCGGCGCGGTCACGACCGTGCACCAGGTCGACGGGCTGCCGGTCTGGGTGTCGGCCTACCTGCCCGACGGGCGGGCCGTGCTGGGCACCCGCAACGGCGTGATCGTCGTGCTCGAGGCCGACGGCACCCCCGGCTGGCGGCTCGACCAGGGGGAGTACCCCAAGCGGATGTGGACCAGCGGCGAGCTGCTCTACGTGGTCGGCGACGGCGGGCTCAAGGAGATCGAGATCGGCACCGGCGTCACCCGGCGGTGGACCGAACTGCTGTCCAACACCAACGAGAACGCGGTGCTGGTCGACGGACTGGTCAGCGTCAGCTCCTACGGCATGCAGGTGGCGACCTACGGCTACGACGACGGCGAGCTGGTCGGGTTCGTCGAGGAGCTGCCGGACTACCCGAAGGCGCTCGCCGCCGTGCGCGACCAGCACGGCGCGCCGCACCTGCTCGTCGGGGCCCGCTCCGGGATCCTGTCGCTGTACCGGTTCGTCAAGCCCGGCGGCCCCGGGGGCGTGCTGGCGAAGGTGGAGGACCGCTGGCTGCCGCGCAGGCAAGCCGCGTTCGCCCTCGCCCAACGCGACTGGTAAGTATCTCGATCATGAGCAAAAATCCGCCCCCCGAGGAGTTCCCACCGTGGCGGGACCGCCGGTTCGTCATCTTCGCGACCGGCAACTTCCTCAACAACCTCGGTGAGGGTGCCTACAAGGTCGCGTTGCCGCTCTACGTCTACGAGTTGACCGGGTCGTTGGCGACGATGTCGCTGGTGGCCGCGCTGGGCCCGCTGATGCTGCTGCTGGGTCCGTGGCTCGGCGCGGCCGCCGACCGGTTCGGCGCCCGGCTGCTGGTCGTGCCCGGTCTGCTGGTGCAGTTGACCGCGGCGGTGGCGCTGAACCTTGCGGCGGGGGCGGACCGGCTGCCGATGTGGCTGCTGTTCACCCTGGTGGCCTTCGTGCAGTTGGGCGGTGAGCTGTACCGGACGGGCTGGATCACCGCGGTGCCGCACATGTTCCCGGACAACGCGGCCCGGTCGCGGGCGGTGCTGAGCAGCCTGTTCGTCACCTCCAACGTGGTCGGCCCGCTGCTGGTCGCCGCGGGCCTGGGGTGGGTGGGCTACCTGGGCCTGCTCTGGTTCAACACCGCGACCTTCCTCGCCCCGATCGTGGTCTGGCTGATCGGGGTGCACCCGCCCCGGGTCGAGCGCGTCGACGGCCCGCGCCCCGGGCTCACCCGCGACATCGTCGAGGGCTGGCGGATCGTGCGCGGCACGCCGCAGGTGTTCCGGCTGGAGATGATGTCGCTGCCGCTGCAGTTCGCCAGCGGGATCGGGGTGCTGGCGTTCCTGGTGTGGTACCTGCGCGACCACGCGCAGGTACCGGCGCAGACCGTCGGCGTGGCGCAGGCGGCGTTCAACATCGGCGCGCTCGTCGGCAGCCTCTACATCGCCGCCCGCGCGAAGACCCGGCCCGACCGGGTGCTCGCCGCGTGCGCGTTCGTGATGACCGGTGCGCTGTTCGCGATGACGATCCCGGCCACACCGGTGCTCATCGCGGTGATGGTCGTGTTCTTCACGCTGCGCTCGGCGATGACCGCGGTCACCGCGATGATCATGGTCAAGTACCTGCCCGCGACCGTGATCGGCCGCGCCGAGGGCCTGTTCAACCTGATCAGCGGTGTCCCCACGCTGGCGGCGCCGCTGCTCATCCCGCTCGTCCAGCAGACCCTGGGCGCCCAGGCCGTCCTGGTGTTCCTCGGTCTGGTCGCCGCGCTCTCCCTGCTGGCGTTGCCCGGTCTGCGGCCCGGGCGCGCGCCAGCCGACAAGGCCGCGGGTGAGTCCACCCCGCACTGACCAGAATGGAAGTGCCCATGCGCACGATCGACCTCCGGGTGCCCCCGCACGGGCACGCCGCCCCCATCACCCACGTCGCCGCCCGCCCGGACGGCCGCCGGTTGGCCACCTGCTCCTACGACGGCACCGCGCTGATCTGGGACATCGCCGACCCGGCGGCACCGCGCCCGCTGGCCCGGCTGCGGCACCGCAGGCTGGTCAACTCCTCGACCTGGCACCCGAGCAGGCCCGACCTGCTGGCGACCGCGTCGGCGGACAAGACCGTGGGCGTGTGGCGGGTGACCGACGAGGGCGAGGTGCACCTGGAGGCCGTGCTCGCCCGGCACACCGACGACATCAACTCGCTGGCCTGGTTGCCCGACGGCGTCCGGATCGCGTGCGTGTCCGAGGACGGCCGGGCCTCGTTGTGGGACACCGCGAGCGGGCGTTTCCTCGCCGAGGTCGGCGCGCACTCGGCGCACTGCATGATGGTCTCGGTCAACGCCGCCGGTCTGGTCGCCACGGTCGGCGAGGACGGCATGATCATCGTGACCGACCCGGACGGCACCGCGGCCCCAGCCGTGCGGCACTACGACAGCTCCATCGAGGGCTGCGCCTGGTCGCACGCGGGCGACACCCTGGCGGTCGCGCTCGACGACGGGAAGGTCGTGCTGCTGTCGGCGGACCTGGAACCGGTGCGCACGATCGAGGCGTCCACCTCGGCGGCGCGCACGGTGGCCTGGTCCGCCGACGACCAGACGCTGGTGGTCGGCTCCTACGACGGATCCGTGTGCTGGTTCTCCGCCGCGGGGGAGTTGCGGCACCGGGTCGTCGACGAGCGGCTGTGGCCGCGCTCGGTCGCCGTCGCGGGCTCGGTGGTGGCCGCGGGCAGCTTCCGCGACCGGCCGCACCTGTTCGACCTTGCCTCCTACGCCCCGCTGTCCGGTCCGACCACGGCCAACCACGGCCCGAACGCGATGGCCGTCGCGGCGGGCACACTGCACATCGGCTGTGACTCCGGCGCCGTGCTCAGCGTGGATCTGGCGACCGGCGCGAGCACCACGACCGAGGCGATGGCCGGACCGATCCTGTCTCTGGCCGCGGCCGAGGATGTGGTGTACGCCGCGTCCTATGCCGGGCGGGTTGTGCGTCTTGGTCCTGACGCGACTGTCGATAGTGGACAATTGGGGGCGCCCGTCCCGTCGCTGTGCCTTGCGGGCGGCAGGGTCATTGCGGGGACCTACAACGGGACCGTGATCGAACTGCACCCGGAGACGCTGGCGGTGCTCGAGGAGTACCAGCCGCACGGTGGCTCGGTGAAGTCGTTGGCCGCGACCGCGACTGGTTACGCCTCGGCTGCCACCGACCGCACGGTGCAGCTCGGCGCAGGCGCGGACCGCACGGTGCTCTGGGAGCACGGGAACCTGGTCAACGCCGTCGCCGTGCTGGGTGAGGAAGTGGTGGTGAGCGCGTCGCGGGACCACACGGTCAAGGTCGGCAGGCTTGCCGCAGACGGCTCGGTGTTGCAGGTCCGGACCTTGCTGGGGCCCGACGAGTCGGCCAAGTGCGTCGGCGTGCTCGGCACACCCGCCGCGCCTGTGGTGCTGGCCGGGTCCTACGACTTCGCCCTGTACGCCTGGACCGTCGACTGGTCCGCCGACGCGGCCCCGCTGGTGTCCGGCCGGGTGCTCGCCGAGTTCGACCAGGCCGTGTCGTGCGTGTGCGCGGTGGACGCCGAGACCGTGGCCGTGGCCAGTTGGGACGGCACGATCCTGTTGGTGGGACTGGACGAACGCGGCGACCCGGTCGTGCGCGATCGGTTCCACGTGGACGAGCTGGCCGCGGACCGGGCCGGGGCGGTGAGCGCGTGACCGCCCTGGGAGCGGTGACTGTTCGGTCTCAAGTGGAGGTCGCCCTCGACCGCTTCGGCGGGCACGTCGTCGAGCTGAGCACCTTCACCGGCCTGGCCGACCAGCGCGAGCACGTCGCACTGCGCTTCGCCGGACCGAGCGAGGTCCCGCTGGTGCGCGTGCACAGCGAGTGCTTCACCGGCGACATCTTCGGCTCCGCCCGCTGCGACTGCGGTCCGCAGTTAGAGGAGTCGATCGCCCGGCTGGCCGAGCACGGCGGGGTGCTGCTGTACCTGCGTCAGGAGGGGCGGGGGATCGGTCTGTACAACAAGATCGACGCCTACGTCCTGCAGGACCGGGGCACCGACACGTTCGAGGCCAACCGGCTGCTCGGCCGGGGGGAGGATGAGCGGGACTACCAGGTCGCCGCCGAGATCCTCACCACGCTGGGGGTGCGCAGGATCCGGCTGCTCACCAACAACCCGGACAAGGTCGGCCAACTGCGCGGGTTCGGCGTCGAGATCGTCGAGGTGATCCCGACCAGGGTGCACCTCACCCCGGACAACGCCGCGTACCTGCGCGCGAAGGCCGAAGCGGCCCACCACGCGCTGACCATCGCGCCGGGGGTGTGACCGCATGCGCCTGGACGAGGTGGCCGCCTCACCGCACTTCCGCGAACACGCGGCACTGGCGGAGCGAGAAGTCGTTGACCTGGTAGGGGTTTTGCCGCTCGACCCGGTGGAGCTGGCCGCATTGGTCGAGGATCCCGGGGTACCGCAGGCGACTCGCCTCGCGGTGGGCACGGTGCTCGCGGTACTGGGTGACCCGAGGGTAGGCCTGGTACCGCGCACCTGCCGGATTCCGGCCGCCCGCGCCCGCATCGGTCTCGAAGAGTCTGATGTGGATGGTGTGGTGGCGCAGTGGGCGCACGTCGGGGTTGAGGCGGATTGGATCCGCAAGGAATCCCCGCCGCACTCGGTTTTGCTCGCGGAGTTCTGGCTGGCCACCTACCCGGTCACCAACGGCGAGTACCGCGATTTCCTGGCTGCTACTGACTATCCGACCCGCCCGACGACGTGGTACCTGGGCGCCTACCCCGCGGACCGGGCCAACCACCCGGTCTGCGGGGTAGGCGCCGAGGACGCGGACGCCTACGCGCACTGGCTCACCGCCCGCACCGGCCACCCCTGGCGCTTGCCGACCGAAGCCGAGTGGGAGTACGCGGCCGCAGGCCCCGAGGGCCTGGAGTTCCCCTGGGGCAACAAGTTCGACCCCTCAGCAGCCAACACCCGGGAAACAGGAATCCACACCACAACCCCCGTCGGCGCGTTCCCCACCGGCCGCTCCCCGTTCGGCATCCTCGACATGGCAGGCAACGTCGAGGAATACGTGGCCGACACCTACACCCCCTACCCCGGCGGCCCCTACGTAGCCGACCACCTGGTCCAAACCATGACCGAATACCGAGTAGCCCGCGGCGGCAGCTTCTCCCGCTTCGGCGACCTAACCCGAACCCGCCGCCGCCACGGCGCCTTCCCCGGCCCCCTCTACCCCGTCGGCTTCCGCCTGGCAACCAGCGTGCAGGCCCCATGACCGACAGCCCACCCATCCACGCCGCCCCGACCAAGGACGGCCGGCACCTGGTGTGCTGCTGAGCGCAACCTGCCCGCCGATGCAAACTGGCGCGCTGAGCGAGACCGAGGGGGACCCGCCGAACAGAGTCGGCACTGTCGGGTCCACAGCGCACAGACGAGCGCCGCGCGACGCGGCCTCCCGGTGCCGATCGAGCCTGCCCGGCCTGGGACGGGCGTGGTTCGTAGCACGCCTGCAGAGGTCGAGGTCGGCGCCCAAAGCTGGTAGCAGGGCAGGCCGACACCCAGGTCGCCGGTGTCAGTCCATTGGGGGAGAATCCTTACGCGCGCAGTGCGGTCGCGGTAGGCAGGTGCTCGGTGCGCGCCCGCCGCGGGAGACGGGCTGCCCGTCGTCCCGGTAGGGCGGTTTGCTCTGACACCTTCCTGGTCGAGGGTGATCGTGCCTCGATCGCTCCAACAATGTCACGGCCCGTGGCGGGCCATGTGCACGGACGGGTGATCGTGAGTGGTTGTGTCGTGCGGTCTAGGTTGCGGGGATGACTGCTGATTCGTCGTCTGTGTCGGTGATGCCTGTGTCCGAATACGTGAAATCGTTGCCGCGTAAGCGGATGGCCGCAGGTGTGGTGTTCCGTGATCGTGACGACCGGGTGTTGTGGGTGGAGCCGACCTACAAGCCGAACTGGGAGGTTCCGGGCGGGGTGGTGGAGTCCGGCGAGTCTCCGTGGGAGGCGGCTGGTCGGGAGTTGGGGGAGGAGTTGGGGCTGTCGGCCGATCGGGTGGGGCGTCTGCTGGTGGTCGACCACGTGCACGCCCACCACGACCGCCCCGAAGGGATGGCGTTCTTGTTCGACGGCGGGGTACTGGAAGAGACCGATCTCGCGGGCGTGGACCTGGCGGTCGGGGAGATCCGGTCCATTCGGTTCATGGCGGTGGATGAGGCGCGGTCGTGGGTGAAGCCGGTGTTGGCCGGGCGGGTGGCCGCGGCCCTGGACGCCGTGCGGACTGGTGCGACGGTGTTGTGCGCGCACGGCGTCCAGGTGAACTGCGGCGCATAGACCTCTCCGCGGGATCAGGCCGCGCCGTCGAGCGCGGTTTCCGGGTGGGGGATGGGCGCTCGCGTGTGGGTGTGGTGCTTGCCCGCTGTGCGGTTGAGGCTGTCGTGGACGCCGTCGGCGAGCCGGTATCCGGCGAGGTCAGCGGCGGCCTTGGCTATGGGGGAGTCGATCCGGTATCCGGCGGCGCCCGCCAGGGGCGCGAGGTCGGCCACGACTTGGTGGGCTGTGTCGACGCCGTGGGCCTTGGTGGCCGCGCTCCACAGCTCGGCGTGCGGATCACCGTGGTGGGCGTGGTGGGCCGCCACAGCGCAACCGAGCAGGGCGGTGGTGATGCGGGTGTGGGCGGTGCCGAGGGTGACCAGGGCGGTATCGCGCAACCGGGGGAGATCTCGAGAGGTGAGGGTCGCGACGGCGGTGTCGATCACGGCGGCCGCCAGGTGGCCAGCCGGGGCACGGAAGAGCACGGTGAACACCGCGGCCTCGGTGAGCCTGCTGATCCAACACTTGCGGCCGGGGACCAGCAGTTGCCCGCGTGGGCCGCGAACAGCCCGCGTGCGGGTCCGCGTGACTCGGGAGCCGCCGTGCGGTTCGGTGATCGCGATTCCCGCCAGGTCGCCCGCCAGCAGCCTCGGTACCCAGCGCGCGACGGTGTCGGGGTGTGCGTGGTGCGCGATGGTCCGGCCATGACCCAGGCCGGTGGCGTCGCGCAGGTCCAGGTCGTGGTAACCGCACAGGAACTGCGCCCACGGCTGCTCGCAGGGGCAGCCATCCATGCGAGATCACCGACCCGCACCCGTCCCTCGGGGTTGCCGAAACGCCCGAACACCCAGTGCGAGGACCTCGGCACCTTGCCCGCCACGCCGTGGACCCGCCGACGTACGGCCAACGCCCTGAGTCGAGCCACTAGGCGCTGTACCGCAAGTCAGGTACGCGCTATCTGCGCCCGCGCGGCCCCTGACCGCACGGCCGGAAATGCCCAAGTACGACCCGGTACGTGCGGCTTCCCGCCCGCGCGCCCAGCAGCCACGCGGATCACCGATCCGACGCACCAGACTCACAGGACAGCGCCTAGTCGCGGGCTATTTGGGGAAGTTGGCCACCAGGAAGTCGCGCAGCACCGTCACCCGCAGTGGTAGGTGGCGGTCCGAGGGGACGACCAGGTGCAGGGGTTGGCCTTCGGTGTGGTGGTCGGGCAGGACCGGAGTCAGCAGGCCCGCTCGGACCGACGGGGCGGCGGCGGGGTGGGGGAGCAGGGCGATGCCGACCCCGGCCACCGCCGCGCGGCGGACGAAGGTGAGGTCGTCGCTGGTCAACGGGCCTGCGATGGCTACCGAAACCTCGCCCTGGGGTGATCGCAGGTGCCAGTGGGTCGCGTCGCCGAACGGGAGGCAGTGGTGGGTGGGGAGGTCGGCGGGGCGTTGGGGGGTTCCCCTGCGGGCCAGGTAGACCGGTGAGGCGAACAAGCGGAAGCGGGTGTTCTGCAGGCGGGTGGCGCCGGGACCGCCGGGGCCCGCGCGCAGAGCCAGGTCGAAGCGGCCTTCCACCAGGTCCGCGGGCGCGGCGAGGGCTACCTCGACCCGCACTTCCGGGTACCTGGCCAGGAACGCCGCCACCAACTCCGGCAAGACCTCGGCGCCGACATCCGGACGGGCGGCCAAGCGGACGGTGCCGCGAGGGACTTCTCGGGTGTCCGCGGCCGCGCCCGCGGCGGAGTCGAGTTCGGCCAGGGCCGGTGCAACCCTTGCGTGGTAGGCGCTTCCGGCCTCGGTGAGGGCGAGTGATCGGGTGGTGCGGTGCAGGAGCCGCACACCGAGTCGGTTCTCGAGGCGGGCCACTCGGCGGCTCACCGAGGACTTGGGCATCCACAGTGCCCGTGCTGCGGCGGAGAAGCTCCCCGTCGCGACGACTCGGACGAAGACCGCCACGTCACCCAGTTCTTCCATTCCGTCATTATGCCACTGAGGGAACAGTCTGTTCAGAATCTGCTCACTAGTGCACACCGAGCAACACTCCTAGCGTTGGGGACGTCACCACGAAGAACAACCCCCAGGAGTGCACCGTGCCCCGAGCACCCCTTGTGGCAATCGCGGCGAACGTCGTCCCGGCCTACGTCATGCCCGCCGCCATGAGCTACGTGAGCGCGCTGGTCATCGCCGACGACCGGCTGGCCGCGGCCTCGCTCACCTCCATCGCCATCCCGTCCGCCCTCGCCGCGCTCGCCGTCACGTTCGCGCCGCGGGGCGGGCGCCGCTCGGTCCGACTCCTCGTCGCGGCCCTGCTGTGCGCGGGAGCGGCGTTCCTGGCCAGTACGACACTGGTCCACTTCGGACTCGCCGAGTCCACTCTCCTGCTCGACGCCACCCCGTCCGCCGCGTTGGGCGGCGCGATCACGGCGGCACGCACCCGAAAGAAGAAGCCATGATCCTCGTCATCGGCGGCACCGGGACCACCGGCCGCGCCGTTCTGCACACCCTGCACGGCCGCGGCTTGCCGACCCGGGCCCTGGTCCGCGCCGCGAGCGACCTTCCACCGAGCGTCGAACAGGTCATCGGCGACGCGGCCGACCCCGGTGCGCTGCGCGCGGTGCTGACCGGTGTCTCCGGGGTGTTCCTGGCCATGGGCAACGGGCCCCGGCAGGAGGAGGTCGAACTGGGTGTGGTCGCCGAGACGGCTCGGGCCCGCGTCGAGCACCTGGTCAAGCTGTCCGCGCCCGGACCAGCCGACTCACCGGTCGCGATCGCCCGCCTGCACCACCGCGTCGAGGACGCGGTGCGCGCGACGGGGATCGCGCACACCTTCCTGCGGCCGTACGCGTTCTTCCAGAACCTGCTGTTCCACGCGGGCCGCATCCGCGCCACCGGCAGCTTCCCGGCCACGACCGGCGACACCCCGCTCAACATGGTCGACGCGCGCGACGTGGCGGAGGTGGCGGTCGCCGCGCTGATCGACAACCCCGGCGGCACCCACCTGCTCACCGGCCCAGAAGCGATCTCCTACCCCGACATCGCGGCCCGACTCACCGCCGCGGGCAGACCCACCCGATGCGTGACCGTGTCCCCGGAACAACTCCGAGCCGACCTGCGCGGCGCGCCGAACTGGCTCATCGACCACGTCCTGGAGATCCAGCGGCTCGCCACCACCCACCCGGAACACCCGAACGACACCGTGGCACGCCTGCTCGGCCACCCGCCACGCCTACTGGACGACTTCCTGCGCGAACACGCCCCGGCCTTCGGCATCCCGAACCGCACGAGCGAGAGCGGGTGATTCGATCATCGCCCAACCCGGCCTGCGAGCCGCAGCAGCGAAGCGACGACCAACACCAGTCCATGCCTGCTGACTCCGGCCGGGGGCGTGTTCCAGCTCGCGGGAATCGGACTGAGCGGTTCCGGGAATTCGTGCGATGATCTCTGGGCTCTGGGGATCTGGCGCGTGTTGGGAAGTCCGTGCGGTTCTTTCTTGTTCTCTGTGGCGTGGTCGCGGTGGTTCTGACCTGCGTGGTCTTGGTCATCGCCACTATGGCTGATCCCGTTGACCTGGCCGTTTACCGCAGTGGTGCGGAAATTTTCCTGGGTGGGCGGGAACTCTACGGTGGGCCGGTCAACAATGGTCTTCTGTTCACTTATCCGCCATTTTCCGCCATCGTGTTCACCCCGCTGGCGCTGCTGAGCTTGCCGGTCGCCCAGGTTGTTGTCGTGCTCCTCAACGGGATGTTGCTCGCGTTGATCGCGCACCGTTGCGCGGGCAAGCTGTGGCCGCTGGTCACTGCGGCGGCGGTGCTGACCGAGGCGGTGCACACCAGCTTGAACCTCGGCCAGGTCAACCTGCTCCTGCTGGCCCTGGTGTTGCTCGCCCCGCGCTGGGGGACCGGAGTGGCCGCCGGGATCAAGTTGACACCGGTCATCTTCGTTGGGCTCTTGCTGGTGCAGCGCCGGTTTCGGGACGCGTTGATCGCGACCTGCGTCGGTGCGGCGACGGTGGCGTTGGGGTTCGCGGTGATGCCCGCTGACTCGGTCACGTACTGGTTGCGCGGCACTTTCGCCGACTCGACGAGGGTTTTCGCTGAGCCGGGTTCGTCGCACAACCAGTCGTTGCGGGGGCTGTTGTTGCGCGCGGGCGTCGAGAGTCCGGCGGTGTGGATCGGGCTGGCTGTGGTCGTCGTGGCGGCGGCGCTCGTGGTGGCGGCCAAGGCGGATCACGTCCTGGGGGTGGCTGTTGTCGGTATGGCGGGGGCGACGGTTTCGCCGTGGTCGTGGGGGCATCACTGGGTCTGGTTGGTGCCGCTGATCGCGGTCGTGGTGCGGGAGCTGGCTGCCCGCAAGTGGGTGTGGCTCGTGCCCGTGCCGTTCCTGCTCGCCACCCCGCCGCCGGTGCTGGCACTGGTCAACCCGCTGGTCGGCACCCCGGTGATCACGGGCGGGCCGCTGCACTTCCTGCTCGGCAACGCCTACGTGCTGGTCTTCCTCGCCACCCTGCTCACGGTGGCCCTGAGCCACCCCGCGTTGGCGGCGCAGGCCCGGTCAGGGGAACATGCGGTGGGCGGTCGGTGACCCGGCCGCTCCGGCGGACGCGATCCCTGGATGTCGACACCGTTCAGGGCCCGCGTCCGTCCGCTCACCTGCTCGCAACCGCCACGAGCCTGGCGCGGTTGACCATCTCGTCCCCGTCCCCCGCTCAGCACGATGGCGCCGTCCCGCTGGCTTGCCGTCGCCCGAGTGCACTACTTGGCTGAACTGATGCTTGGCGTGAGGAGCGAGGATGATTCGGCGCTGGGTGCTCGCGCTGACGACGATCGTGGGGGTGGCGCTGCTCGGCGTCGCTCTGCTGGTGTTGCGCGTAGCCGAGGAGGCGCTGGGGCCCGCTCCGGAAGTACGCGGGTCGGCCTGGGGGAGCCTTTCGGCGTGTGGGATACAGCCCGGGATGACCGACTGCGATCCGCCGGAGTTGTCCGCAGGCACAGTGACGGTGATCGTGGTGCTGGCCGTGGCCGGACTGTGTGCGCTGGCCGCTGTCGCCGTGGATGTGGAGCGCCGCCGACAGACGGCTCGGCCCGGCTTCGAGCGTCGACGGTAAGCCAAGGGCCTTTCGGTCACGAGACGCTCGATGGCTTCGCGGATCCATCCAGTGAGCTGGCCGTCAAGGCCTCAAACCCCTTGGGGTCAGTAGCCCGTCCGGGTGCAGACGGCCCTTTCGGTGAGTGTCGATGGGCGGGATCATCGGGGTATGACTGGACCGGAGCACTACCTGGCCGCCGAGCGCTGTTTGAGCGAGGCCAACGATGTCGATCACACGGATGCCGCTGCCCGGGACGGGGCGCTCGCGCGGGCCCAGGTCCACGCGGCACTGGCTTTGGCTGCCGCTACCGCGCTCGGTGCCGAGTCTCGTGGGCAGATAGGTGAGCAGGGGTATCCCGCGTTGGCGCCTGCGGACCTCGAGGAGTGGAAGCAGGTGGCAGCCGTCTCCGCGCGCTGACCGACGCGGGACTGCGGAGGTTGGGAGGGCCACAGCTGGCCAGTAGTCGGTCTGCGAGTCGGTCTGGGCGAGTGGCTTCAGCGGTGGGGGTCACGGTCACTCCAGGGTGCCCGGGCAACAGGTGTTAGGTGTCGGCGTTCTGGTTGATGGACCTCTGGTAGATGTCCGCGTGGGTGGGCGAGTCCTTGAGCAGGTCGTCGCAGAAGGTGGCTATGTCGGGGCCGATGAGTTGCAGGACGCCCTTGCCTGCCGCGGCGCCCTCTTCGAAGAAGTCGACGATCCCGGTGAGTATGGGGCCGTCGAGCAAGTCGACCGGTCCGACCTTGAAGAGGTACTTCTGCATTTCCTTGTAGACGATGTGGTAGTCAGGTGGGAGCGCCTTGACTCGTGCCATGTGCGCTCGCCACTGCTTCTTGCCCTCGATGAGGTCTTGGATGCCCATGTCAGCCTCCCAGTTGGGCTAGTTTCCTCGCTACGTTCCTGTTCAACTGCTCGCGCCACCGGTCGCGATAGTCTCGGCTCCGTTCTCCGCCTGCCAGCGCGGTGCAGAAGCCCTTGATGTCGTCACCCAGGACCTCGTGGACACCCTGCCCCTCGGACGCTGCCTCTTCGAGCAACCCCAGGGCGGCGTCGAGGATCGGTGTCAGGTTTCGGCCGGTGAAGTCCGAGTAGGAAGAAAGATGGCCTTTGATCTCCTCCCATGCCGCTTGATGGTCAGCGGGCAATGCCTCGGCTCGGGCTTCGAACGAGTTCCATGCCCTGGTGATGTCGTTGCCTGTGACGGTCTCCCAGAAGTTCATCTCCCGCCCTCCTTGAGCTTGTCGATTCGAGATGAGAGGTACTCCCACTTCGCCCAGAACGTCGCGAGCTCCTTGCGTCCAGCGCTGTTGAGCGCATAGAACTTGCGCGGCGGACCCTGCCCGGACGGACGTTTCGTCACCTGGACGAGGCCGTTCTTCTCCAGTCGGAGCAGGATGGTGTAGACCGTCCCCTCGATGACGTCGACGAAGCCGAGTTCGTTCAGGCGCCGTGTGATGGCGTACCCGTAGGTCTCCTCGCTGCCGATGATCTCCAGCACGCAGCCCTCGAGCGTGCCCTTCAACATCTCCGTCAGGTCGTCCATCCCAGCTCCAGTACTCGGTGACACCGACTACCACTATACGGTAGCACGAGGTAGTGGAGTGTCGGCAAGAGCCTGTGATCTAGGTGCGCAAACTCGACCTAATCATCTACTGTGGACTCAGAGGTCATGCCTTGACCGGGTTGGCGATGCTCAGCAGGTCGCACTGGTGCCGGAACTCCTGGCTCGATTCCAGCGACTTGCTGCCCGCGAACAAGCCCATGAAGGGCCGCAGGAAGTAGGACATCAGGCCGGGGCGGTTGTTGATGGAGTCCAGTTGTTGGGCTGAGTTGCCGAGGGAGTCCTTGAGGCGGAGGTAGGACTCCTGCCAGGCGCGGACCCGGCGGCGGTCGTCCTCGCCGGTGGGCAGGGGGACGTCGCTCAGTTCCCACCAGCCCTCGGCCATCACGTCGTGGAACCGTTGCAGGAGGCTGGCCACGGTGTCGCGGCCGGCGGCGGTCTCCATGGTGACCTCCCCGGTTTCCTGTTCCGCCGCGGAGATGCGGGCCCGGATCGCCAGGCAGACCGGGGACACCGCGGCGGCATATTCCTCGAGGGCGGTGCCCCGGCGGTGGCCGTTGGTGAGGTCGGGTTCGGGTTCTGGCGGCAGGTGGGGGATCGAGCCCAGCGGCGGTTTGACCCGGCGTGGCTGGTTGGTGATGACGCGGACCAGGTCCAGGACGCCGGGGCTGCTGAGGTCGGTGATCACGTAGTGGTCGACGGTGTGCGGCAGCACGAAGTGGGGGAGTTCGCTGACCCGACGGCCGGGGAGGATGACGGGGAGCAGCTTCGTGGTCCACGTGTCGCGTTGGCTGTGCAGGAGATCCCGCAAAATAGCGGCTTCCGAGCGCACGCCGGGGTTGATGCCCGCCGGACCCATGCCATCACCCGCGGCGGCGTACTGCGGCGACGCCATCACGAGGACGTAGTCGGCGGTCATGATCGCCTGGGTGGCCCACGTCGACCAGTCCTGGCGCACGCCCTCGGCCCACTGGTCCAGCGTGACGTCGATGCCCGCCTCCAGCAGCAGCCGGGCGAAGAACCGCACATCGTCCTTGTGGTCCTGGGAATCGTGCGTGTACGTCACGAAAACCTGAGGCATGCTCGTCACCGTCGACCCTGTGACCGCGTCATCCCGCCAGGCTACTTCGTCGAACCCGGTCGTACAGACGGTTTCCCGCCATTGCCCCGGTGGACTTCGTTGTCCGCCCGCTGAACGGACCAACCTGCCACCGCGGGCGCCTACTGGGCGTTTCCCGTTCCCCCGCTGAGACCTGCCCCGAGCCGATCGGCGTGACCTACGCGGTTCGCGCGGACAGCCGCCGGTTGAGGCTGACGCAATTGCGGGCAATCTACGTCAAGGAACTGCGGGTGAACCCCTCCTAGCCGCCATCGGCGCTGTGCCGGACCGCGCGTGCGAGAGGTCCCCGGCGAGAACGGCGACCGGGTCGCGCGCGATCGGCCGGTTCGACGTCCAGTCCTATGTGGATCAGTACAACCGCGCGAGTCGATTTCCTGGACCCGGCCTCGTCTGCCGCCACCGCGAGCTGATCGTCCGCCACGGGTTCGCCACGCACCCGTCCTGCGGGACCCCCGTGTAGCCGCCGCTACTCGCGCGCGGATTGTCGGTGGGTGTGCTTATGCTGCCGGCGACGAACAGGTGTGCAGGTGAGGAGAGGGTTGTGACCACGCTGAGTGACCGGCCGGGGACGGCTGTGGTGATCATCGACGTGCAGAACGCGGTGGTGGCCAACGCGCACGAGCGCGAGGCCGTCATCGGGAAGATCAACGTGCTGCTCGACCGGGCCAGGACTGCGGGTGTCCCGGTCGTCTGGGTGCAGGACAACGGCGGCGACCACCCCAACGGCAGCCACGGTTGGGAGATCGTCCCGGAGTTGGCGCCGCTGGAGTCCGAGCCCCGGGTGCAGAAGGAGTACGGCGACTCCTTCGAGGAGACCGACTTGGAGTCCGTTCTGGCCGACCTGCGGGTCGGCTCCCTGGTCGTGGCGGGCGCGCAGACCGACGCCTGCGTCCGCTCGACCCTGCACGGCGCCGTGGCCAGGGGCTACGACACGACCCTGGTGTCCGATGCCCACACGACCGAGGACTTCACCGAGTACGGCGCCCCGTCCCCGGACAAGGTCATCGCCCACACGAACCTCTACTGGAGCTTCCACTCCGCCCCCGGCCGCACCGCGGGCATCGCCCCCGCCGCCGAGGTCGCCCTAGGTTCCGCCTGACCCGCCCGGCTCACGACGCACACCCGGCGGACCACATCGACCGCCAGGTGGCCCGTGGTCGCGCCCACGATCCGAGCGGCGCCCGGCTGATCACTCATGCGGTGCCACGTCGAGTGCTGATTGATCGCGCTCGTGGTCCGGCGGGGGTGCGCTCTGCCCTGTCGCAGTCTGAAATAGCGCTGGAACCGCTGCGGCGGAAAAGCGATTCAGTTTCTTGCCCGGCGATGGACGCGCGTTGACTATCCCCGGTACGGGATGGACTTTTAGGGCCTGAAACGCCGCAGGGGCGATCCTGGTGGGACCGCCCCTGCGGATAGATCATCTCGGTTGCCGCCAGAGCGGCCACATTGTGGGGCCGTCCTCCGGCAATGCGTACGGCTCCCCGAGCGGCTTATAGCCCTCCCGCTCGTACAGCCGCGCGCTGTCGAGCGTGCTCGCCTCCAGGAACGCCGCCAAGCCCCGCTCGTCCAGCGCGGCGTGGTGGTGTCGCAGCAAGGTCGCGCCGAGACCGTGCCCCTGCCGGTGCGGCAACACAGCCAGCAGCGCCAGGTGGTGGTGCGGTTCGGCCGGGTGGTGCGCGTCGAACGCCGCGTCCAGTGCGTGGAACCGGTCCGCGTACCGGCCGGTAGCGGCCAGGACGCGGGCGGCGTAGTCCGCGGGGGCGGGCGGTTTGCCGTGTTCGCGGTGGAACCAGACGGCGACCGCGTCGTCGTCGATGGTGTCGATGTGGCCGTGGGTCGCGGCGTGCTCGACCAGGATCTCGAAGTCCGCGGTCAGGGCGGCCAGCCGGTCCGCCGGGGTGTCGACCAGCCACGCGGTCTGCGGCAGCGGTTCGAACGCCCGGGCGACCACGGCCGCGCAGTGCGCGATGTCGGCCGTGCTCGCCCGGGTGATCGTGGTCATCGGGCGCCCACCGGGACGCGACCGGCGCCCCGGCCGATGGCGTCGTAGACCTGCGGTCGGGTGCGCCGCAGCAGCAGCCCGTAGCCGACCCCGCCCAGGGCGACCACGGCGAAGGCGATCGGGATGCCCCAGCGCAGCGGTGAGGTCTCCGGGACGCCGAGCAGCAGCGCGTAGTTGGCGACCACCAGCACCAGGATGGCGGTCACCGCGATGGCCGCGATCGGGGGCGCCACCTTGTGCACCGTCGAGGTGTCCTCGTCGTTGTCGCGCAGGAAGCGCACCGTGGCGAACGCGGTGGCCGCCAGCAGCATCAGCACGCCGAGGGCGCCCGCGGTGCCCGCGATGTAGAACATCTCGGTCAGCGGGTCCCAGCCGCCGATGGCGTAGGCGATGATCACGAGCAGGGCCAGCGCGCTCTGGGTGAGCGAGGCGGCGCCGGGCTGGCCGGTGCGCGGGGTGGTGCGGCCGAGCGCGGCGGGCAGGACCTGGTCGCGGCCCAGCGCGAAGGTGTAGCGCGCGCAGGTGGCGTGGAAGCTGATCAGCGCGGCGAGCACGCTGGTGACCAGCAGGATCTGCCCGGCCTCGGCGGCCCACGCGCCCAGGTTCTGCTCGGCGAGGGAGAACAGCACCCCGGCGGGGGAGGCCTGCGCGGCGGCGACGACGTTGTCGGGACCCGCGGCCTGGATGGTCGACCAGGAGGAGAGCGTGTAGAGCGCGCAGAGGCCGCCGATGCAGATGATCGTCGCGCGGCGGACCGCGCCGGGGCTGGCCTGCTCGGAGAACACCGCGCTCTGCTCGAAGCCGACGAAGCCGAGCACGGCAAGGCCCAGCAGCGGGCCGAGGCCGGAGCCGAGCAGGTCGCCCAGCGCCAGGCCGGACAGCGTCGGGCCGCCCTCGGCGGGGTTGGCCAGGTTGGCGATGGTGTAGAGCAGCACCAGCGCGACTTCGGCGGCCAGCAGCACCAGCAGCACCCGGGCGGAGTTGCGGATCCGGCGCACGCCGAGCACCGCGACGACCACCCAGGCGACGATGGCGATCACCCACCACGGCAGGTCGAGGCCGAACCACTTGTTCAGCAGCGGCGCCAGGGACGGGCCGATCGCCCCGTAGAGGCCGATCTGCAGGACGTTGTAGGACAGCAGCGCGATCCACGACGCGCTGACCCCGGCGGGCCTGCCCAGGCCGAGGCTGACGTAGGTGTAGAAGGCGCCCGCGTTGGGCACCTGGCGGGCCATGGCGACGTAGCCGACGCTGAACACCGCGAGCACCGCGGCGATGATCACGAAGGCCAGCGGCAGGCCGAGCGTGCCGGTGGCGGCCAGCCCGGTCGTCACGATCGCCGCGCAGACCGTCAGCGGCGTGGCCGCCGACGCGGTGAAGAACACCACCCCTGCGGTCGACACGCGTTGCCCGGCGAGGGTCTGGGCTGCGGTTGTGGACACGGTCACTCCTTTGTGGACCTGGTAGAGACGGTTCTGGGGACGGAGTGGGCAGCCGGTCCGGTGGTGCGGTCGGTCGCCGGTCGTGGTTAGAACAGCGGGGTGACCGCTGCTGTCACGAGTACTTCGGTGGCGTTGTCGATGAGCGCGACCGCGCTCGGCCACAGGTTCGTCCGGATCTGGCGTTCCAGTTCCTCGTGCACGCCGGGTTCGCAGTGGCTCAGGATCTCGCGGTCGCGGCCGGTGGCGCGCAGCAGCCCGGCCAGCAGCAGGTCCGCTGTGGACAGCGGGCGGGGGACGCTCAGGTTGCCCGCGATGCGCACGCCCGCCGCGGCCGCGGTGCTCAGCGACGGCGGGACGTAGAGCTCCAGCGGCTTGCGCAGCAGCCGCCTGCGGGTGGTGCGCACGACCTTGCCGGAGGCGAGCATCCGGTGCTTGACCAGCTCGGCGATGTCGCGCGCGACCAGGACCATGATCCAGTCCTTGGCCGCCTCGACGCTGTGGTCCTTGCGCGCCCACGCGCGCACCCGCTCCTGCAGCTCGTCGGCGGCAGGCACGTCGGCGACCCGCAGCAGACCGTCCTCGATGATCATGTGGCGGGACAGCATCAGTTCGCCGAGCACCGCGGCGGCGAGGCCGACGGCGAGCGCCTGCGGTTCCAGCCGCTGCTCGCCGGTCATGTCGTCGAGCCCGCAGAGGAAGAACTCGTCGGCCAGCAGCAGCGCCGGTTTCGCCTTTCCGTATTGCGGTGCGGTCACCGAGGGCACCGGGCCCATTCGTCGCCCCTGGGCCTGCTGTGGTGGTCCGAGCGGGTCCGCCCCCGCCACTGGACTGGTCGACTCACGTTCCTCACTTCTTCGTGGTGTGCGCGCCGCAGGATAAAGGCGATACCGACAGCGCGGGATACCCCCATGAGGGTGACCACCCGATCGGCCCAATCCCGTACACCACGGCCGAACGGGGGACGGCACCGGACCACTGTGTGGGATGGCAACGCTCCCGGTCGTGTGACCTGACTGAGACAATCGGGTGGTCGGGGCCGGTGAACTGAGCGATCCTCAGTGGAGTCCTCAGTGGTCTCGCGGCCGCCGGGAATGGGCGTCCACAATAGATCGTGAATGATGTTCACCTGTATTGTCGGGCACCTCGGAATAGCGCGCGCGATACCGGCCGGTAAGTTTCGGGCGCTTGTGGACACGGCTCTGTGATCAGCGGCGCGGCGCCGGTGAATGGATGTCTCGCCCGTCGAGAAACATTCCACCGACAACGTCTCACCGATAGCGTTCTTCGTTTCGACCGCGCGGAGCAGGGGTACCGATCCCGACATGGAGCGAAGCAACCAGGCACACCTGCCCCCGCTGTCGGCCGACGACCTCGCCGCCGAGACCGGCGCCGCGCTGCCCGCCAAGGAGGTCTACTCCCTGCTCGACCTCAACGTCGACCTCGACCTGGCCCTGGACCTGGCCGCCCCGATCGACCTCGCGGTCGCGGCCAACGCCAACGTCGCCGCCCCGATCGACGCGGCCGTCGGCGCGAACGTGCTGTCCACCGACTCCACCGCGCAGGCGCTGTCGGACCAGGGGGTGGCCATCACCCAGGGCATCACCGGCGACTCGACCGCGCACTCGACCCAGGACAGCGCCATCGACCAGTCCGAGCCGGTCCCGACCACCCCGCCCGCCGCCCAGCCCGGTGGCGTGCACGCCGTGGACATCCCCGACGACATCAGCGGCGCGCTCAACGGCGGCCTGCTCAACCTGGACGTGAACGTCAACGCCGACCTGGACCTGACCGCCCCGATCAACGGCGCGATCGCCGCCCAGGCCAACGTCGCCGCCCCGATCGACGCCGCGGTGTCGGCCAACATCGGCTCGACCGGCTCGGAGGCCACCGCGGTCGCCCAGCAGCAGGCGATCATCAACCAGGACATCACCGGCAACGCCACCGCCACCGCCGACCAGACCAGCGACGTCGACCAGTAAGAAGGGGGCCCGGATGAGCGTCATCTCGGGCCCGGGCACCGCACCGGGGCGGGACGCCGACGCGTCCCGCCCCGCGGTGCCGACACGGGCCGACGGCGTGCTGTTGATCGGGGAGATGAGCGGGTCCGGCTACCGCCGCCCGCCCGCCCTGGTCCGCCGCGCGGACGGCCAGGTGCTGCAACTGACCCCGCTGCTGTACCGGGTGCTGGAGGCCGTCGACGGCCACAGCGACCACGACGGGATCGCCGAGCGCGCGGGCGCTGCCGTCGGCAGGCGGATCAGCGGGCAGGACGTGCGGGTGCTGCTGGACAAGCTGCTCCCGCTCGGCGTGCTGCGGCTGCCAGACGGCACCGACCCGAAGCCGCGCAAGGCGAACCCGTTGCTGGGCCTGCGGATGCGCTGCGTGATCTCCAGCGAGGACACCACGCGGCGGGTGACCAGCCCGTTCACCTGGCTGTTCCACCCGCTGGTCGTGGTCGCCGTCGTGCTCGCGTTCCTCGGTGTGTCGTTCTGGGTGCTGTTCGAGAAGGGCCTGGCGGGCGCGGCGTACGAGGCGTTCCAGCGGCCGTCGTTGCTGCTGCTGGTGTTCGCGGTGACGATCATCTCCGCCGGGTTCCACGAGTTCGGCCACGCCGCCGCGGCCCGCTACGGCGGCGCCACACCCGGCGCCATGGGCTTCGGCATGTACCTGATGTGGCCCGCCTTCTACACCGACGTCACCGACAGCTACCGCCTCGGCCGGGCCGGGCGGCTGCGCACCGACCTCGGCGGGCTCTACTTCAACGCCATCGTCGCCGTCGCGATGTTCGGCGGCTGGGCGCTGTCCGGGTGGGACGCGTTGCTGCTGGTCATCGCCACGCAGCTGCTGCAGATGGTCCGCCAGCTCACCCCGCTGGTCCGCTTCGACGGCTACCACGTGCTCGCCGACCTCACCGGCGTGCCCGACCTGTTCCAGCGGATCAAGCCGACACTGCTCGGGCTGCTGCCGAACCGGTGGCGCTCCCCGGAGACGACCGTGCTCAAGCCGTGGGCGCGCGCGGTCGTGACGCTGTGGGTCGTGGTCGTCGTCCCGGTGCTGCTGCTCAGCCTGCTGCTGATGGTCCTGACCCTGCCGCGCATCATCGGCACCGCGGTCAACGGGGTCCAGCAGCAGTGGGCGGGCCTGGGTGCGGCGTTCGACGACGGCAACCTGGCCCTCTCCGCGGTGCGGGTGCTGTCGATCGTTGCGATCGCCGTGCCGATGCTGGGCATCTTCTACCTGCTGGCGCGGATGGTGCGCCGGACGGGCAAGAAGGTCGTCGGCTGGTCATCGGCGAAGCCGGGTCGCCGCGCTGTCGCACTCGTTGCGCTCATCGCGGTCGTCGTCGGGTTGGCGTGGGCGTGGTGGCCGGAGGGTGACCGCTACCGGCCGATCCAGCCTGGCGAGCGCGGCACGGTGCAGGACGTGATGCCGCAGGCCGCTCGCGCTCCTCAGGCCCTTCCCGAGCGTTCGTCGGTCGTCCCGGCGGCGGGTAAGCGGCAGGCGCGGATGCCCGAGGGTGCCGCTCTGCCCACAAAGGACAAGCCGGTCCCGGCTGTGGTCCTGCGCCCGGTCAACAATCCGACCGCGCCTAGTTGGGTGTTCCCCTTCCAGCGCCCCGACGCCCCCGGCCCTGGCGACAACCAGGCCGTCGCCATCAACACGACCGACGGGTCGGTGCTCTACGAGGTCGCCTTCGCGCTGGTGTGGGCCACGGAGGACACGGTGGACAACCGCAACGAGGCATGGGCATTGGCCAGCTGCCGCGACTGCGCCACCGTCGCGATCGCCCTCCAGATCGTGATCATCGTCGGCCAGGCGAACGTGGTGGTCCCGGAGAACGTGGCCGTCGCGGTCAACAAGTCCTGTGTGGACTGCGTGACCTTCGCCCTCGCCGCGCAGCTGGTGCTCACCGTCGCCAACGAACCGAGCGAGGCGGCGAAGGCGGAGATCACCGAGATCTGGTCCCGCATGACGGACCTGGCCACGCGGGTCCAGGACATGTCCATCGCCGAGATCCAAGCCGAGTTCGACGCCGTCAAACGCGAGATCCAGGCCGTCCTCGACGCCGACCAGCCGCCCTCCACCACCACAACCCTGCCCACCTCGTCGTCGTCCACGGCCACCTCGGTCACGACTACAACGCCCTCGCCCACCGAGTCCTCGTCGACCCCACCATCGTCGACGACACCCCCGTCGAGCGAGACACCTTCGTCGAGTCCGAGCCCGAGCCCGAGTCCGACCACCAACTCGGAATCGGTGGTGCCGACGAGTCCATAATGGAATGAGTGACTGAAGTGAAGTGAGGGGCGGCCATCTGGCCGCCCCTCACCGATTCACGCGTTGATGGTTCGACAGGCCGCTATGAAGTCGATCAGTTCGGTGACCTTGTCCGACTTCGCGTCCACCGCCCGGTTGAGTACCTTGATCAGGTAGTCGTAGGCGTCGGTGTGGTCGTAGCGGGCGGTGTCGGCGATCTTCAGGGCCCAGCGCCAGTAGCCGCGGATGGTGTCGGCCAGGGGCATGCGGAAGTCGGCGATCACCGCCCGGACCGGTTCCACCACCGCGTCCCCGTACCGCACCAGGTAGCGCTGCAGCATGTCGGCGAAGAAGGTGAAGTGGCGGGCCTCGTCGCGGCTGAGCCGGTTGAGGATTTGGCCCAGGACCGGTTCGTCGATGACTTGGCGCAGGTTCTGGTAGTACAGCTGTGTCGCCTTCTCCTGCACCAGTGGGTAGGTGAAGAACTGCACCGCGTCGGCGTAGTCGACGGCGAACTTCTTCTGGCCCTCCACTGCCAGGGAGTCCCGCAAGCCGGATGCCGAAGCCAGGCCGGATTCCACTTGGTAGCGGAAGAGTGTCCGCGCGTGCGTGTCCTCCTCCTGCGCCCACCGGATCGAGAAGTGGTACAGCTCCCTGTTGTGCACGAACACTTCCCGCTCCACGCTCTCGTTCAGCGGGAAGTGTTCGTCGTACAGCGCGAAGTACCCGGGCAGGTGGTCCTCGATGATGGTGATGAACTCGACCGCCGAGCGTTGGCCGTCGGTGAGGCGGGACGCGTCGGCCAGGGGCCAGTCGAAGTCGAACTCGTCCCAGCGGGTGCGGCCCGCGCGCAGGAACGTGCCGACCGCCGCGTCCACCTCCGCCGCGGGCAGCAGTGGCCCGCCGACTTGCCTGTGCACAACCGTTCCCTCCCCGATCAGCGGCGTTTCGCGCAGGTCAGCGCGTAGTGCTTGGTGGTGAAGCCCCAGCCCGCGTTCGCCGTGCGCAGGTACTTGGTGAGCTTGTCGGCCAGGCCCGCCTCGATCTCGTCGAGCCGCTCGGCCGAGGCGGCCACGTTCACCAGCCAGTCCTCGATGGTCCGGTGGTAGTGCTCGGTCAGGTCGTCCACCGCCACCACGCTGAACCCGGCGTCCTCGGCGCCGCGCACCAACTCCGACAGCGGCCGCATGTCGCCCCAGCCGAAGATCGCGTCGCGGACGAACGCCGTGGACTCCTGCTCGCTGAACTCCGCGTGCTTGGCGGCGTTGCGGAAGCAGCTCTCCGAGACGTAGAGCATGCCCTTGGTGCGCAGCGCCGCGTGCGCCCGGCCGAACGCCTCGCCGAGGTCGGGCATGTGCACGATCGACCCGAGCATGGTGACCGCGTCGAACGAGCGCGGCTCGATGTCGAGCTCCTGGATCTGCCCGACCCTGGTCGTCACCAGCTCGCCCAGGCCGCGCTCGGCCACCAGGTCGTGGATGTAGCCGTGCTGGTTGGGCGCCGGGCTCACCCCGACCACGCGCGCGCCGTACTCCTGGGCCATGAACAGGATCAGCGACCCCCACCCGCAGCCGATGTCGAGCAGCCGCTTGCCCGGCGCCAGCTTGACCCGGTCGGCGACGAACCGCAGCTTGGTGCGCTGCGCCTGCTCCAGGGTGTCCTCGGGGGAGGTGTAGAGGCCCGAGGAGTACTTGCGCATCGGGTCCAGGTACAGCCCGAAGATCTCCGGGTCGAGGTCGTAGTGGACGTTGGTGTCAGCGACCGCCACCGCTGGGCTCCTTCTCGGCGAGGGTGGCCACGACCAGCGTCGCCGCGTCGCGCACCGTCTTGAGGCCGAACACCTGGTCGTCCTCGAGCTCGATGTCGTAGGTCCGCTCGATCTTGGCGACCGCGCGCAGCACCTTCACCGAGTCCGCGCCCTCCAGCGAGCTCAGGTCGACGTCGGCGTCGACCGCGGCGACCGGCAGGCCGAACTCCCCGGCCACGATCTCGGTGACGGTGGTGATCACGGTGATCACGTCTTCGGACATTTCGCGCTGTCTCCTCGGGTCAGCCGCCCGGCCGCAGTCCGGCCAGGGCGTTCTCGATCAGTTCCGCTTCGCCTTCGGTCAGGTCCATCCGGTCGCGCACCTGCTCGGCGGTCGCGGGCTGGTAGGTGCCGACGGCGGTCACGCACACCGCGCCGTCGGGGTCGGTGATCTCCGCGTACGCCCGGTACGGGGCCGCGGTGAGGTCCTCGGCGCTCGCCGCGCAGCGGTAGCTGACGCCGACCGCGAGCGGGGACAGGTAGCGGGTGCGCAGCGTGGTGGTGAACACCGACGTGCCGATCTTGAGCACCAGCAGGTTGCCCATGATCTCGTCGCACACCGTGGTGGCGATCCCGCCGTGCACCACACCCGGGTAGGACTCGAAGGTCCGGTCGACCCGCAGCACGCACTCGATGCCGTCGCCGGCGTGGGTGAAGTTCAGCCGCAGCCCGTGCTCGTTGCTGGGGGAGCAGCCGAAGCAGCTGTAGTCCGGCAGCACCCGCCACGGCACCTCGACCGGTGTCCCGTCGCTCACCCGAGCGCCTCGGCCAGCGCCCGGCGCACCTTGCCGTTGGTGCTGAGGTCCTTGTCGACCAGCTGCCCGAAGACCTGCCGGATCTTGCCCTGCAGCTCGTCGAGCTCACCCTGGTCGGCGACGCCCTCGAGGAACAGGTCGAACCCGGTGTCGATGGTCTCGTGGTCCTCGAGCTCGACCAGGTTGCTCTTGAACATGCTCACCGGGTGCTTGATCTTCTGGTCGGAGGTGTAGACGTACAGCGTCTCCAGCACCGACGGGATCTCCTCGGGCTTGCGCTCCAACCGGCCGCGGCAGTAGTGGATGAACTCGCGCGCGTGCCCGGCCTCGTCGCGGCTGGCGCGCAGCAGGATGTCGGCCAGCACCGGCTCCTCGACCGCGGCGGCCACCCGCCGGTAGATGTGGTTGACCGTCAGCTCGGAGATGATGTTGGTGGCCAGCGTCGCCGCGGGGGTGCTGCCCGGCGCGTACGGCTCGCGCATCGCCTGCACCGGCGCGTCGTCGACGGCCTCGCCGATCGCCTCCAGCCACGACTTGAAGGCGTAGTGGTGCTGCACCTCCTGGTAGCCCCACACCACGGCGAAGGTGGAGAAGTCGTAGTCGTCGACGAACTCGTTGAGGAACCCGTGCACCGCGGCGATCACGTTGGACTCGCCCATCACGCCGCTCTTGGCCATCAGCACGTGCTCCGGCTTGACCAGGTCCTTGTCGACGCTGCCGAAGTCGATGTCCTTGAGCTGCCAGTGGACCCGTTCGTAGTGGGTGAAGACGTCGAAGCTGTGCATGTCCCCTTCTCCTCTGGTGTCTTGACCTGGTGGCTCGACTCGAGAACGCCGGGATGTGGTCAACGTTCCGGGTCAGCCACTAGCCGAACCTGGCCCGGGAAGCGAGTCGTTGCAGCTTGCCGCTGCTGGTGCGCGGGATCGCCTGCGGTGGCGCGACGACCACCCGCACGTCCTCCAGGCCGGTCGCGGTGGCGACCAGCGCCCGCAGCCGCTCCCGCAGCGCCGGGGAGTCCTCTTCGGTCGACTCGACCACGAGGACCATCCGCTCGGCGCCCTCGTCGAGGTAGGCCACGCAGCGCCTGCGGTGGACGCCGGGGTCGGTGCGCACGGCGGCCTCGACGTCCTCCGGGTAGTAGTTGTCGCCGCGCACGATGATCATTTCCTTGCGGCGGCCGGTGATGTGCAGCTCGCCGCCCGCGGTGTAGCCGAGGTCGCCGGTGCGCAGCCAGCCGTCCTCGGTGAACGGCTGCTCGCCGCGCAGGTAGCCCGCGGTCACCGACGCGCCCCGGATCTCGACCTCGCCCACGACCCGCTCGCCCTGGAGCGCGCCCGTCTCCGGGTCGGCGATGCGGACGGCCATGTTCGTCACCGGTCGTCCTACCGACACCACACCGCGGGAGTTGGGGCTACCGCGGTCGACCGGGACGGCTTTGCCTGTTTCGGCCAGCTGTGGGCGGTCTACCCAATCCACGCGAGGCGGCGCTGTCAGCTCGGAGAACGTCACCGGGAGAGTGGCTTCGGCGAGCCCGTAGACCGGGAGCATGGCCTCTTGCCGGAAACCGGCAGGCGCGAAGTGGTCGAGGAACCCTTCCAGAGTGTCCACAGCGATGGGTTCGGCGCCGTTGAACGCCACCCGCCAGTTGCTGAGGTCGTAGTCCGTCACCTCGTCCGCGGGCACAGCGCGCGCCATCGCGTCATAGGCGAAGTTCGGCAGCGGGCACGCCGTGACACCAATCTCGGACATCAGCCGCAGCCAGTGCGCCGGGTCCTTCACGAACACCGACGGCTGCCACACGGTCAACGGGATCGGGTAGTACAAGGCGGTGAGCGAGCCGAACAGGCCCATGTCGTGGAACAGCGGCAGCCAGTTGCCCGCGCGATCCGCGCCGCTGAGCTCGATGCCGTCGCGGATCGCGGTAAGGCAGGCGAGCACGTTCGCGTGCGACAACCGCACGCCCTTCGGCACGGCAGTGCTACCGGAGGTGAACTGGACGATCAGGTCGTCCTCGCCGGTCACCCCGCTGTCCGGTGGCGCGTCGTGGTCGCGCAGGTCCCCGGTGGACACCGCGGTGGTCCCGTCGAGCGCCGGACCCAGCACACCGCGCAGCCTGGTCAGCCGCTCCGACACCACCACGGTCTCGATCTGCGCCGCCGCGATGACGCCGCGCACCCGCACCTGGTAGCCGTCGCGGGCCATGGTCGGCAGGGGGAGGGGACAGGCGCAGGCACCGAGGACGCCCAAGCCGATGAGCACGCGGAAGAAGTCCGCCTCGTTCTGGCACAGCAGCCCGACCCGGTCACCGCGGCGCACCCCGGCCGCGGCCAGCGCCCCGGCCATCGCGTGCGACTGGTCGAGCAGGTCGGCCAGGCCCAGCCGCTCGCGGCCGGTGTGGAAGGTGACGGGCGTGTCGGGGCCCCGCCGCGCCGCCGCCGCGAGGGCCGCGTGCAGGGTGCTCGGCTCAGCCACGGGTGCCGCCGAACGCGCGCAGCCCTTCGGCCAACCGGTGGGCGGGGGAGTCCCCGGCCGGGGCGGCGGGGGTGAACGACCAGCGCCCGTCGGACACCGTCGGCGTCCACACGCGCGCCCGCACCCGGGGCGGCGCGTCGGCGCGCACGGTGAGTGCGCAGTGCCGGGTGCCCAGATCGACCGTCCGGGTGAGGAAGCCCGCCCCGTACGGCCAGTCCACTGTGGACCACCCGGTGCTCGGGTCGGCGGTGAAGCCGATGGACCGCAGTCCGGCGCGCAGCCCGAGCCGGGTGGCCTTGGCCGCGCTCTCCTTCGCCGTCCACAACGCCCGCGCCGACACAGGCCCAGC
Organism: Actinokineospora diospyrosa; assembly: GCF_024171925.1. Taxonomy (GTDB): domain Bacteria; phylum Actinomycetota; class Actinomycetes; order Mycobacteriales; family Pseudonocardiaceae; genus Actinokineospora; species Actinokineospora diospyrosa. The sequence continues at coordinate 258,561 of NZ_JAMTCO010000013.1, forward strand.
GACCTCGCTCGCCGCGCAGAACCGGGTCGCCACCTCGCGTAACTCGTCCTCCGCGGCGTCCTCGACGTCGACACCGCAGGTCGCGGGGCTCTCGGCCACGACGAGGAAGTCCTGGTCGTGGCTGGCGTTGCCGGACTCGACCCCGGCGACGCCAGCCAACACCCTGGCGGCCTGCGCCTGGACGCGGCGACGGCCCGAGGCGCGGCGCTCGATCGCGGCCCGCTCAGCGGCGGGCAGGTCCGGTTCGGCGCGCCCGCGCACCCGCTCCAGGGCGCGCAGCGACACCACGTGCACGGCGACCCGGGTCACGACGTGCTCGCCCGCAACTGCGACAGGCCGCGGAACTGCAGGTTGTCGGCGCGCCAGTCCAGCCGCTGCGGCTCGACGAGCCGCAGGTTCGGCAGCCGCGTGGTCAGCTCGGCGAGGGCGATCCTGCCCTCCATCCGGGACAGGCCCGCGCCGATGCAGAAGTGCACCCCGAGGCCAAGGCCGACGTGCCCGGTGTCGCCCCGGGTGACGTCGATGCGGTCTGGGTCGGCGAACCGCTCCGGGTCGCGGTTCGCCGAACCTCGCATGAGGTAAGCCAACTGGCCCTCGCGCAGTTGCTTGCCCCGCAGTTCGACATCCCTGGTGAGCAGCCGGTGGGTGAGCTGGACCGGGCCGTCCCAGCGGATGACCTCGTCGACCGCGCTCGGGATGGTCGACGGGTCGCTCTTGAGCAGCTCCCACTGGTCGCGCTGGGTCAGCAGGCCGGCCAGGCCGTTGCCCAGCATGTCGATGGTGGTCTCGAACGAGGCCGCGATCAGCAGCAGCAGGTTCGACACCAGTTCGTCGACGCCGAGGCGGTCACCCTCGTCGTCGGCGGTGACCAACCGCGACACGAGGTCGTCGCGCGGTTCGGCGCGCCGGGCCTCCATGATCTCGGTGAGGTAGTCGATCATCTCGTGCACCGCCTCGGCGGCCTGCTGGGCGCCACCGAGGTCGGTCGCCGCGCCGAGGAACACCTTGAGCGCGTCGCACCACTCGGTCACCCGGCGGGCGTCGGCAGGGGGCAACCCGTAGAGCCCACAGATCACCAGGGCCGGTACCGGGAAACAGAAATCGGCCATCAGGTCGATCTCCTCGCGCTGCACCGCCGCGTCGACCAGTTCGTCCACGATGCCCTGGACCATCGGTTCCAGCAGCCGCACCGCGCGCGGGGTGAACCCCTGGTTCATCAGCTTGCGCATGCGGGTGTGCGTCGGCGGGTCCAGCATCCACATCCAGTGCCCGGCCAGCTCCAGGAACCGCGCCACGGCGGGGGAGGGGTTCGCGCCGCCGCGCTGGGCCACCAGCAGGGCGATCCGGCGCGAGGAGAACGTCTCGTGGTCGCGCAGCGCCGCGGTGACGTCGTCGTAGCGGGTGATCACCCAGCCGCCGAGTTGCTCGTTGTAGTGCACCGGGTCCTCGGCGCGCAACCGGGCATAAGTGGGATAGGGGTCGCTCATCACCTCGCGGGTGAGTAAGCTCGTTTGACCAACCTGTTCCGTCATCCTGCGTACGTCCCCCCGATATCGATGATTTCGTGGTTGGCAGGCGGGCGAGCGCGGTGAATCAGCGCTCCTGGTGATTGGCCCCCATTCGCCGTTCCGCACCCAGTGAACCCCACGCCGAGCGGGATCCGCAAGGAATTGTCAGCTGGGAAAACCGGAACGCACCAATTCGACCGCCGAGTGTGGACAGCCCGCACGGGTGTGCGGTATGGCCCGGCGGGAATTCGTCACGGTGCCCCGTGCGGGGCGGGGCCCGCGTGCTCGGCGCGGGTGGGTCAGGCAGGCGCGATGGCGGTGCCGGTGCCGCGCAGCACCTCGGCCGCCGCGGTGGCGACGACCACGGTGAAGGCGATCGCGGGTCCGTCGAGCGCGTCGACGGTGACCGAGGTGGTGATCTCGTCACCGACGAACACCGGCGCGAGGAAGCGCAGGTCCATTCCGGTGACGTGCACGCCGTCGTCGGCGAGCAGGGGGGTGCCCGAGAGCGTCAGCAGGCCCTGGGCGACCTTCTTGCCCGCCATCCCGGCGATGTGGTGCGCGCCGAAGTCGCCGGTCAGCCGCGCGCAGGCGGCGATGTCGGCGTCGGAGACGGTCCGGCTCGCGCTGCGCGTCGCGCCGACGGTGAGGCTCTCGCCCATCAGTGCCCACTCCCCGCGGTGAGGACGACGCCCTTGCTCGTCCCGGTGATGACGACCTCGTCGCCGCACCGGATGCGCGCGTCGAAGGCGATCTTGGTGGCCGACTCGCCGCGCTCGAGCCGGGTGATCTCCAGCTCCGCGGTGATCGTCTCGCCCACCGCGACCGGCCGGGTGACCGTCCAGCTCATCCGCCCGGACAGGTAGTCGATGTCGCCGCCGAGCTTGGTCAGCGGGGCGACCACGAGCAGGTACGGCAAATACCGGGGTTCGGTATTGTCCGAATATCCGGAAAGGCGCCGGAATTCCCGGACCTCGTCGACGGTGTAGGTCCTACTCGTCCGCAACACATCGCCGACGGTGACGTCGCCGTGCGCACTCGGGATGGTTGTCGCCACCGAATTCCCTTCTCGTCGGCCGGGAATTCACCCGTGAATCCCATGCCGTTGTCGGGCCGGAACCACGCTAGCACGGAGTGGCTATCGGGCCAACGGAGCGTGATTCGCTCTAGCGGGTGCTGAGCACGAGGTACCGCTCGTCCGAGATGGCCCCGCCCCACAGCGCCGGGTCGTCGAGTCGCCGCACCTCGGCCTCGTGGCGGTGCGCGAGCACCAAGTCCCGGCACTCGAGGGCGGTCAGCCCGGCACCGGTGTGCCAGTGGCCTTCGACGAGCACGAGCCGCCCACCGGCGCGCAGCAGGTCAACCCACCGCCGCACCGCGGTCGCCGGATCGTCCAATGCCCACAACACATGCCGCGCCAGCACGACGTCGAAGGTGGCGGGCGGATACGGCGGCGCGCTCGCGTCGCCCTGCCGCAGTGCCACGGCCGCACCGGCTTTGCGCGCGGCGACCGCCAACATCCGCTCGGACAGGTCGAGCCCGTGGACCCGGTGGCCCATCGCCGACAACAGCACCGACAGCGAGCCGGTGCCGCACCCGAGGTCGACCACGGTGGCAGGCGGCTCGGGCGTCACCGCGCGCAGCAGATCCGCCCAAGCCTTGCGCACCAACGGATCCCGCAGCCCGTGATCGGGCGCGTCGTCGAAGGTGTCCGCCGCGTCATCCCACTCGTTCACGCGTGCGATCCTGCCACCCCGTGCCGCCAGGTCAGCCGAGGGCGTCGAGCTTGTCCCGCAACACAGCCCGCTCGCGCTCGTTGCCGCACAACTCGACCGCCCGCTTGAACGCTTCCCGCGCCTCGTCGTCACGTCCTAAGCGGGCCAACAGTTCCCCGCGCACGCTCGGCACCAGGTGCGAGTCGGGCAGCGCGTCGACCAGTCCGTCCACAATGGCCAGTGCGGCGGCGGGGCCGTCCGCCATCGACACGGCGACGGCGCGGTTCAGGTCGACGACCGGGGACGGGGTCAGGGTGGCGAGCGCCTCGTACAACGCCACCACCCGCGCCCAATCCGTCGCCGCCACCGAGGGCGCCACCGCGTGGCACTGGGCGATCGCCGCCTGCAGGCCGTAGGCGCCCAAGCCCCGGCCCGCCTGCTCGGCCCGGGCCAACGCCGCCTGACCCCGGCGGATCGCGGCGTGGTCCCACCGCCCGCGGTCCTGGTCCTGCAGCAGCACCGGGTGACCGTCGGGTCCGGTGCGGGCGGGGAACCGGGCCGCGGTCAGCTCCAGCAGCGCGAGCAGGCCGTGCACCTCCGGTTCGCCCGGGACCAGCCTGGCCAGCACCCTGGCCAGCCGCTGCGCCTCACCCGCCAGGTCCAGCCGGATCAGGTCGGCGCCGGAACTGGCCGACGACCCCTCCGTGAAGATCACGTACAGCACGCTGAGCACCGACCCCAGCCGCGCGGACCACTCCTGGACCGGGGGCACCTCGAAGGGCACCCCGGCCGAGGCGATGGCCTTCTTCGCCCGGGTGATCCGCGCCTGCACGGTCGCGGTCGGGACCAGGAACGCCTTGGCGATCTCGTCACTGGTCAGCCCGCCGACCACGCGCAGGGTCAGGGCGACCCTGGCCTCGCGCGAGAGCACCGGGTGGCACGCGGTGAACACCAGCGCCAGCACGTCGTCGTCGATCTGGTCGGGGTCCCAGTCGGTCGTCACGCCGTCCCCGCCCGCGTCGTTGGCGAGGACGGCGTACTTGCGGTCCAGCGCGGCGCGCCTGCGGTAGGTGTCGATCGCCCGGCGCTTGCCGACGGTGAGCAGCCACCCGGCCGGGTTGTCCGGCACGCCCTCGCGCGGCCAGGTCACCAGCGCCTCGGCGAACGCCTCCTGCGCCAGGTCCTCGGCCAGCGCGAAGTCCCCGGTGTGGCGGGCCAGCGCGCCGACGATGCGCGCCGACTCGATCCGCCACACCGCGCCGACCGCGTCGCGGGCACCGCTCAGAGCTGCCCGGTCGCCTCGCGCCACGCGCGCTCCTTCTGGATCCACTCGTTGTCCTGCGGGAACTCCTCGATCGAGGGCACCCGGCGGATCTCGGTCTTGAACCCGGCCCCGGTCATCGGCATCCGCCGCGCCCACTCGACCGCCTCCTCCTTGGAGGCCACGTTGAGCAGGTAGAAGCCGTTGAACAGCTCCTTGGTCTCCCCGTACGGCCCGTCGGTCACCACCGGCGGCTCGGTCGAGTAGTCCACGACCACACCGTCGGCCGCGTCGGCCAGCCCCTCGGCCGCGACCAGCACACCCGCGCGGATGAGCTCGTCGTTGTACTTGCCGACGGTCGCCAGCATCTCGCCGAAGTCGATGTCGCCCATCGCGGCGAAAGCCTCGTCGGACGCGCGCATGATCAGCATGTACTTCATCGTCGTACTCCCTGGCTTCACCGAGGCCCTCTCGGCCCCGCTTCACCCCTAGGTCGAACGGGCCGCGGCACGGATCGACACACTGCCCGAACTTTTTTCCCGGGGGATGTTCGGCAGCCTATGACGGACCCCCACCACGCGCGGTGCGGGGGTTCCCACCTGCGCGAACACGTCTCAGCTCCCTTGCTGCCACCCTGGTCCGGCGATGGCGGGCGGTGTGGTGTCGCGGTGTGACTGCCAGCTCACCTGCCACTGCTCGGGCGGCAGCGCCAAGGCCGCGCACACCTCCCGCGCCACCTCCTCCGGACCTCGCCCGCGCCCCGGGGTGTCAAACCACACCGAGTAGTGGCCGGTGATGAGGGTGACACGGAAGAGCCCGGGCTCCCGGTGCTTGTTGCCCACCCAACCGAGGGTCAGGTCGTACCCCCGCAGCCGGTCGCGATCGATACCGGCGTGCACGAGGCGACGAGCGGTGCGCAGCGGCGTCTCCCACGCGTGGTCGGCGACGAACCTGGCGAGCTCGCGGTCGTACTGCGCCGCGGTGAAGGTGGCGTTCGGCGCCACGACCGAGTCTTCAGTGTCCTCGGGGTCCGGGGACCAGTCCCAGTGCACCACGTCGCCGTCGCGGGTGATCGTGACTCCCGCGTTCTCGGTGTACCAGTAGAACGAGCCGTCGTGCGGGATGCCGTCCTCGCCCGTGACGACGATCGGGACCACCCGCGGCTCAGGACCGGCTACCAGCAGGTTGTCGGGCAGCAGGACCTCGTCGGGGTCCACACCGCGCGCACCCCAGACCGTCGTCATCTCCGTCCCGTTGACCTCGACCAGCACCTGGAACACCTCCTCACGCGGCCCCGGTGCCACGGCCAACCGCAACGTGTCCACCCCGGCCCGCCTGATCACCCCACCACCGGCCGCGACCGCGAACCCCAACGGCACAGTGCCCACCGCCGGAATCCCCAACTCCGCGAACGTGGCCCTCACCAACTCGTCGATCTCCCACCGCGAGTCCCTCGCCGAAGCCCCCGCCAAATCCCGCAACCCCGGCGAGTCCAGCCCGTCAACCAGCGCCAGGCACGCCTCGTGGATCAGGTCACGAGGCCCCGCCCCAACCACCTGCCAACGACGGACTGCCTGGTAGAGACGCTGCTCGGAGGATTCGTTCACACCGGCCATCCTCCACACCCACCACCCCAAGCGCACCGCGGTTTCCCACCGCACGGTCCTGCGATCGGAGTCGGTATCGCTCGAGACGTGGCTATCTCAGTAGGCTTCCGGTGAGGGTCCCCCATACCAAAGGAGCCCCCGTGTCTCCCACTGAGCTGCACCTGCGCACCCTGGACGGGCTGGCTTTGGCGGCCACGATGGTCACACCGCCAGCCACGTTGTCTCCGGCGCCGTCTGCCCTGGTCATGGTGCATGGCGGTGGAGTAACCCGGGAAGAAGGCGGCTTCTTCGCTCGCCTGGCGAACGGCCTTGCGGAGGCGGGGGTCATCAGTCTGCGTTACGACCTGCGGGGGCACGGGGAGAGTGAGGGGCAGCCTCAGGAGTCGTCGCTGGCAGCGCACCTCAACGACATTCAGGTAGCGCTTCGGTACGTGCGCGAGGATGTGGGCGCCTCCCGGGTCAGTTTGCTCGGCGCTAGCTTCGGTGGTGGGTTGGCGGCCTACTACGCGGCGCAGCGTCCGGCGGAAGTCGCGCGACTGGTGCTCCTCAACCCGCAGCTCAACTACAAGCGTCGCTACATTGACCAGAAACCGCACTGGTCAGACGACTCCTTGAGCACGGAAGCCGCTCAGCGGCTTGCCGCACAGGGCTACCTCGACCACTCGCCGACCGTTCAGCACAGCCGGGCTTTCCTCAACGAGGTGTTCTGGCTACAGCCGAACACCGTCCTTGGTCAGATCGCTGCCCCGACCCTCATCGTGCATGGCACGGAGGACACCTTCGTGCCGGTGGCGGCCTCTCGAGAGGCCGTGCGGCAACTCCGGGTGGAGCACCGGCTGGTGGAGATCGAGGGGGCCGAACACGGCTTCGCCGTCCACCGCGATCCGGAGTACGCCAATCCCCAGAGTCAAGCCTGGCAGGCATCCGTCATCGGGACGGTGCGGCAGTGGCTTACTGGCTCCTGACTGCGGCTTACGTCCTCAAGGCGTCCTGAAGGGCTCTGGGCGCGGGTCGGTTACGCCAGGGCTGCAAGGTGGCCACGACCCGTCCGAGTTCGCGTTTGGTGCGGCTGGAACCGAGTTCACTGGCCAGTTCCACAGCGGCCACGCCTTCCAGCGCCGCCGTGTCCGGATCCCCGCTGAGCGCCAAGGCCACGGCTCGGCGGGCCCGGAAGTAGCCCTCGTCCCGGCGGGACAGAGTTTGTGTCGTTAGGACCTCCCCGAAGAGTGTGGCTGCCCGGGCTGGCTTTCCAGCCTCGATGTAGCAGCTGGCCACCCGCAGCAAGTGGGTCTGGTCGTTGTAGTAGCTGCTGAGCCGGTGGTGTCCGTCCGTGGTGTCGGGAGCGGCAGCCAATGTTCGGGCTTCGCCTAGCTTGCGTTCAACAGCATCGATCGGTTCGCCGAGCATGGCCAGGCCCCGAGCCTCCTGTTGGGCGACTTCAGCGCGGACAGCGGGTGGCAGCTGCCAAGGGCCGGAGTAGGCCGCTTGGGCAAAGGCCAGTACCCGCGCCGCGTCTCGTTGCTCGTAGGCCATCTGTCACCGTTTCAGGAGCACGTAGCCCTGGAAGGGCAGGTCCCCGGCTTCCTGTGCCCATTCGGTGGCCCGGTCGTGCCAGAAGCGGGCCGCGGCTGTCTCCTGCAAGTCCCGGTAGAGCCAGCCCGCGAACTCGGCGCTCTTGGCTCCGAACCGCAGGAGATCACCGCGGACCCGGTGGGGTACTTCTCGGGCGTTGTCCTTGACCGCTCGCAGCAGGCCCAGCACGCCGGGGAGGGCAGTGCGGGGGCCTTCGGTGCCGTCATAGCTCATGTAGGTGCGGAGCTGGAGCTCGAAGTAGCCGATGATCGGGCCATCAAAGAAGCGGGCGCTGTCAGTAAGGGCTTTCGCCAGATGCTCCGTGTCCTGAGCACCGGACAGGGGAGTAGCTGCTGGAGGTGTGGGGAAGGCGCCGGGCTGGGGGCTGAGGAGCTGGACCAGTTCGCTTCGGCTGATCCCCAACAACGCGGCCAGCTTCGGCCACAGGTAGGGCTGGGGTTCGTTGCGCCCGGCTTCCCACCGATAGACGGTTATGCGGTCAACGTGCAGGGCTTCGGCCAATTGTTCCTGGCTGAGGCCCTGGGCTTTGCGCCTGCGTGCCAGCTCGGAGCGCCTGACCGTCATAGTGGACAGTGTTCCACGATTGCCCATGATCCGTCCCTGTTGTGTTTGCCCAGGTCATGGACGGCTGTGCATAGTTCGTGTTGCAGAGTGCCGCGGAGGTGAGCTGTGTCCGGCGCGTGCGGACCGCAATGGTCGAAACCAAGACACCCGGAGCCGGTGAGCCCTCCCGCACGGGACGACTGAGCCACCTCCCTGACCCGGCGTGCTGTCTTCACAACAGTGAGCTTGATCGTGTACGCGCTAGACCTGGAGACCCGCGGGTTCGGTCACCAGCTGCTCCAGGCCCACGGCGGCCCGCTTGCCGCCGTCGATTTCCGCTGGGAGGGGAGACGGGGGTTCCCACCAGCGCGAACACCGGGTGAACCGCCCGGGAAACCCGGTTGACCGGCGTTTCCCGGCCACAGCATTCGCCGCATGTGGGCAGCACCGGCTCCGGAAGGGGCGATCGACGGCAAGGCGTTGCGCGAGTCGTTGCTCGCGGAGTTCGCTTGGCGCGGTGATCGCACTGATCACACCAGGTACGCCGACATGTGCGGGTGGTGGCGTGATCCCGAGACGTTGCGGTCGCTCGGGGCCGGTTTGGCCGCCCTGTTCGCCGACTTGCGGCCCACGGTCGTGCTCAGCCCGGAGTCGCGGGGACACATCCTCGGTCCGCTGGTCGCGATCGCCCTCGGTGTGGGGTTCGTCGAGGTGCGCAAAGACCCCGACCAGCTCACCGACAGCGACGCGTGGGTCAAGCGCACGGCCCCACCGGACTACCTGGACCGCCAGTTGCGGCTCGGCTTCCCCCGCCGACTCGTGCGCCCCCACGACCGGGTCCTCATGGTCGACGACTGGATCGAGACCGGCGGCCAAGCGACCGCGGTCCGCGCCTTGGTCGACGAGGTGGGCGCCGACTGGCTGGGCGCCGCCACCGTCGTCGACGCCTTGGACGACAGCGCGCTCCGCCGCAGGCTCACCGTCCGATCACTGCTGACCTACCGGGACCTCATGGCCTCCTACTAGGCGTGGGCTGCCACGACGGGCCGGCGATTGAAGGTGGTGTGGTCACGCTGGCTTTCGTTGAGGACCAGGTCGCCCGCCACTGCTCGAGCGGGAGCGCCAGGGACTCGCACACCGCTCGCGCCAGCTCCTCGGGGCCACGTCCGAGCCACGGCGTGTCGACGAACACCTGGTACTCGTCGACGGCGAACGTGACACGGAAGTACTCGGGGTCCTGGTTTCTCCTGCCCACCCAGCCGAACTCGAGGCCGTGGTCGCGCAGCCGGTCGCGGTCCATGCCGGTCTGGACGAGTCGACCGGCGGTGCGCAGCGGTGTCTCCCACGAGTGGTCGGCGCCCACCCTCGCGAGTTCGGCGTCGTACTCCGCCGCGCCGAAGGTGAGGTTCGGCTCGATAGGGGAGTTCGCGGGCCAGTCCCAGTGCACCCGGTCCCCGTCGCGGGTGACCGTGACCTTGATGGTCTCGCTGTCGTACTCGCAGCACTCGACCAGGACAGCGATCGGCACGACCCGCGGCTTGGGGCCGCCCGAGAGCAGGTTGTCGGGGATGAGCAGCTCGTCCGGGTCCACACCGCGGTGTCCCCAGACCCGGGTCATGTCCGTCCCGTTGACCTCGACCACCACCTGGAACCGGTTCACCCCCTCCCCGGGCACGACGTCCAACCGGAGCACGTCCACCGCGTCGCGCCGGGTGACCCCGCCACCGGCGGCCGCGGCGCACCCCAGCGGCATGGTCCCCACCTCGGGGATCCCCAGCTCGGCCAGCGTCGCGGTCACCACGTCGCCGACGTCGTAGCGGGAGTCGCGCGGCGAAGCGCCTGCGAGGTCCCGCAACGCGGGCGAGTCCAGCCCGTCGACCAGCGCCAGGCAGGCCGCGTCGATCACACCGGCCAGCCCCTCCTTCGGAACCACCTGCCAGCGCCGCACCGCGCCGTAGAGCCGCTGTTCAGCCGAGTCGCCCATCCGAATCCTGCACATCGGCCACCGCGTGCGCACCCGAGTAAACGGCCGACGGCGGACCGGCTGGGGCCGGTCCGCCGTCGGCGGTGGGGTGGAGAGGGGTTCGGATCAGTACTGGAAGCGGGCCACCAGCTCGCGCAGGTGGGCGGCGAGCTGCTCCAGGTCCACGGCGGCCTGCTTGCTGCCGTCGATCTCCTGCGCCGCGGTCAGCGTGGCGCTGGCGACGTGGCCGATGCTGCCCGCGATCTGCGAGCTGCCCGATGCGGCCTCGGCGATCGAGCGGGTCATCTCGCTGGTGGTGGCGGTCTGCTCCTCCACGGCCGAGGCGATCACCAGCTGGTAGTCGTTGATCTTGGCGATGATCTCGGAGATCTCGCCGATCGTGCCGACCGCCTGCGCGGTGTCGGACTGGATGGCCTCGACCTTGCGGGCGATGTCCTCGGTGGCCTTGGCCGTCTCCTGCGCCAGCTCCTTGACCTCGCTGGCCACGACCGCGAAGCCGCGGCCCGCGTCACCGGCGCGGGCGGCCTCGATGGTCGCGTTGAGCGCCAGCAGGTTGGTCTGCTCGGCGATCGAGGTGATGACCTTGACGACGTTGCCGATCTGCGCCGAGGAGTCGCCCAGCTTGGCGACCACGTCGGTGGTGGAGGCGGCGACCTCGACCGCGTGCGAGGCCACGTTGGCGCCCTCGTTCGCGCTGTGCGCGATCTCCTTGATCGACGAGCCGAGCTCCTCGGCGCCGGTGGCCACGGTCTGCAGGTTCAGCGACACGTTGTCCGCGGCCGCGGCGACCTGGGTGGCCTGGGTGTTGGCGCCGGTGGTGCTCTCCAGCAGCCGGTCGCTGACCTGCACCAGGCGGGTCGAGTCCGACTGCAGGGTCTGCGCGGTGGTGGCCAGCGCCGACACCGCGGCGCCGAAGTTCTCCCGGGCCCGGTTGAACGCGGTGCCCAGCTGCCCGACCTCGTCGTCGCCCTCGACCACGGCGGCCTTGCTCAGGTCGCCGTCGGCCATGTGCTGGGCCACGACGGTGATCTGGCGCAGCGGGCGCACGATGCGCCCGGCGACCAGCAGCGCGAGCAGGATCGCCGCGGCGAGACCGACGATCATCGAGATCAGCACGACGGTCCACGCGGTGTTGTAGGCGTCGCTGCCCTCGGCCGCGGCGCGCTCGGCGCTGGTGCGCTCGATGACGGCGAGCTCGTCGATGCCCTTGTCGATGTTGCCGACCAGGGTGGTGAACTCGTTCATGTCGGTGATCGGGGTGTAGCCGGCGGGCACGGGGTCGCCGTAGGAGATGTCGCGCTCGATGCGGAACTTCTTCTGGTCGGCGAGCAGCTTCGCGGCGCGGACCCGGCCCGCCTCCTCGGTGGTGTGCGAGAGGTAGGCCTCGACCGAGGTGTCGATCTTGCCGTCGGCGGCGTGCTGGCCGTCGCGGGCCCGCTTCTGGCCCTCCGGGCTGTTGTCGACGTACCACATCACGGCCCAGTGGTTGATGTCACCCTGCGCGCCGCGGATGTCACCGAGGTCGCTCAGCGCCGCGGCGTTGCCGGTGGCCACCCGGTTGAGCTGGGCGTCCAGGTTGGACATCTGGATCATCGCGAGCACGCCGATGAGCACGGCGACCGCGACGACCGCGCTCAGCGCGGTCAGGATCTTGGTCCGGATACCCCAGTTCGCGATGAGCCTGGCCAGGCCCCGCGGTTTCTTGATCTCGGTTGCGTTCGCAGCCATCGCCCTACCCTCACGCTCTTCGTCAGCCCTCTGGCTTCACCTGCCCCGGGAAGGTCGGCACCCCGGCCATAGACCTGAGCCATTCATCCGACCGATGGCCCGGGCACGCAGTGCGACGGGGGAGCGCTCCAGGAGCGGTCCGGGTGCGCGTCGTGGGCGCGCGGTGCCATGACGAACGCCTTATCCCGCCTATTTCCGGCAGGTCGCATTGCTGCGGAAATGGTTTCGGTGAACAACGCTAAGGTGTGCCGATTCGCTGCCGATAATCGTTCACTCACCTGGTCGATTGTGATCGTCATAAATGCTGGGGCAGGCTGGAGGAACCTCTCAGACAAACCCACAACAATGGAGAACGGATGCTCTTTCGTCGACTGCTGACCGCGTTCCTGCTGGCCACGGCCACCGTCCTGGCTCCAGTGGTGGTCGCGCCCGCCTCGGCGGCGCTGCCGTGCGGGACCTGGCAATACAGCGTCAGCAACAACACCTGGTTGTCCACCGGCCCCTATGTGCCCGCAGGATCCATCTTCAACGTGTCGGACCGGTCGAGCGCCCAGTACTGGGGAAACGCGTACTACAACCACGACGCGGGCTCCTACATCGGAACCGGAGGAATCTGGGCCAGCAATTTGAACTACCTGCGCTGCTGGTGAGGTCGGGCGAACGGGTGGCCCGGGCGCGGTGAGCCTTCCCGGGTGACCCCCGTAGCGGTGATGCGCGTCACCGCGGGTCATCGACCCGCGGTGACCGCCCTGGCTTCAGTCCCACCCGCCAGTCTCACCCGCCAGTCTCACCCGTTAGTCCTACCGATCAGTCCCACCAGAAGGTCCACGAGTGGTCGCCGACGAGGTGTTGGGCGTAGGCGGCGAGGGTGTTCGGTGGTTCGGACTGCCACACGTTGTCCGGGGCGAGCGCGAAGTGCTCCGCGGCGACGGCGAGGGCGTCGGTGTGGGTGGTCGGTGGGGCGGCGACGGCGAGCACGAGGGTGTCGAAGCCGATGCCGACCACGCGGGCGCCGAAGCGGTCCGCCCAGTCGCGCAGCACGGCTGACAGCTTGGCCGGGTCGTCCATGTAGTTGGTGGGTCCGCCCCACTCGAGGGCCGCGGGGGTGTCGGCGCCCCGGTCCGCGGCGACCAGGCCGAGCCGCATCGACGGGTGACCGGCCAGCAGGTGGTCGGCGAGGTCGTCGGCCACGCGGTCCGGGTCGCCGGTGGTCGCGGGCACCGCGGCCAGTCCCGGCCACTGGCGGCCGAAGGGGCTCGTGGTCGTCGGGGCCTCCTCCGCGGTGTGCTCGGCCCACCACCCGGCGAGCAGCGCGGCCGGGTCGTGCGCGCCGATCGTGGTCGTGTCCCCGGGCGCGACCTCGCCGGAGGCCCACGGCCGGTACTCCTCGGCCTCGTCGTCGAGCGCGTCCAACAGCACCGGCCACAGCCCGGACCGGGCGTGCTCGGCGCGCAACCTCGCCCACAGTCCGGCGGGTGCGGGCTCATCGCTCATCCATAACGCGGGTCGGTCGTCCTCCTCGTGCCGCACCAACCGCCCCGGCGGCAGCGCCACCGACAAACTCCGCCCCGCGCCCGCGTCGCCGGTGAACAGGTCCAGCAAGTCGGCGGGCAGCGCCCTCTTCTCTGTCACGCGCGGATCGTAGCCGGCCGGTCCGACAGCGGGGCGGTTCCCCACAAGATCGACAGGCCGATCCGGGTGGTGGAGAAGTTTCCAGAACTGGGGGCAACCGGGTGCGGGCCTCGTGCGTGGAGCAGGTGTCACCATCCGTTCGACACCTGGGGAACTACTCATGAGCTTGACCAAACGCTGGAGCGGCCTGCTGGTCGGCCTGGCCGTGGCGACCTCCGCGCTCACCGCCGTGACCGCGAGCCCCGCGGCGGCGGACCTGCCCGAGGCCCGCTGCGGGACCGGTGCGGCCATCCAAGGGGTGGAGGCGGATGGCCGCCTCTTCGAGTTCTTGCACTTCGGTGCCGCCACGGGCACCCGCGACTGGTTCCCGAAGGAGTACATCGGGACCGGTTGGAACGGAACGCTGCTCTACAACTGGTGGGGGGACTACTACCTGATCCCGGAGGGCACCGGCGAACTGCGCCACTACGCGCGGAACAGGGGCCAGTGGAACACCATCAACGGCGCTCCTTACGAGGTCCTCGGCACCGGGTTCGACCGGTACACCGTTGATGGTGCGACCCTGACCCTTGACGCCTCGGGCAAGCTCTACGGGATCGACGACACCGGCGAACTCCGGGTCTGGATCCGCACCGACAACGGCTGGGAGAACGGCGCGGGCGAGGTCATCGGAACCGGCTGGGACTCCTTCGAGCGCGTCGTGGCAGGCGCTGAGGGCGAACTCTTCGCGTTCGAGCACGACGGCAGCGCGCTGCGGTACCAGTACCAGTACGACACCGGCGAGTGGACTGTTCAGGCCGACAACATCGACGAGGGCTGGGGCGACTTCACCAACGTCCTCTACGCGGGCGCGGGTGTGTTCTACGCGGTCGACCGGGCAGGCACTCTCTACTGGTACCGCTACGCCAACGGCGAATGGGCCAACAACGGCATCGGCCGCCAGATCGGCGAAGGCTGGAAGAACCTCACCCTGGCCGTCAGCCCCAACACCTGCTCCGCCGCCTGAAGCCGACCCATCCGGACGTCAGTAGGAGCGTGAACATGAGAAGGCGTTGGAGCGGCCTCCTGGCAGGCCTCACCCTGGCCGCCGCGGCACTCGCTGCCACGACCGCGCCCCCGGGTGGGGCGACCCCGAGCACGTCAGAGGCGTACTGCTACGGAGGGGCGTACTTCCTCGGCCACGAGAACGACCGCTTGTTCCACTACGCGCACTCGGCCGCCGCCACGGGCGAACCTGACTGGCTCATGCGCTACAACGGTGAGGCGGGGTGGTCGGGCGAACTCGCCATTGTCGGACGCGAGAATTACTTCCAGTTCTACGCCATCCCTGAGGGCACAGGCGAGTTGCGGCGCTACATCCGCGAGGGCGCGTACTGGAAGTTGGTCGATGGCGCGCACTACAAGGTCATCGGTGAGGGGTTCGACCGGTACGTCGGCGAGGGCAGGACGTTCACCATCGACGCCGCCGGGAAGCTCTATGGGATCGATGACACCGGAGTCCTCCGGTCCTGGGTCTATACCCAAGACGGCTGGGAGAACAACCTTGGCGAGGTCATCGGTACTGGTTGGGGCAACTTCGAAAGAGTCGTCGCCGGGGACGAGGGCGAGCTCTTCGCCTTCGACAGCGCTGGCAACGCGTTGAGGTACCAGTACCGGTACGACACCGAGGAGTGGGTCGTCCAAGCGGAGTGGATCGACAGCGGCTGGGGTGACTTCACCAACGTCCTCTACGCGGGTGCCGGTGTGCTCTACGCGGTCGATGAGGCGGGCGACATGTACTGGTACCGCTATCACGATTCACAGTGGGCCAACAACGGTGTTGGCCGCTGGGTCGGTGAAGGCTGGCAGGGCCTGACAGTGGCTGTTAGCCCTACCGCCTGCACTGCGAGCTAGTCCATAGAGGAGGGACGGTGGTCCGCCGCTCGGCGGACCACCGTCTCACGTGCGTCAGTTGAACAAGACGTCCGAGCAGGAGTAGAAAGCCTCGCCGCTGTCGGGGTAGTGGCGTTGCCAGATCGAGTAGACCAGGTGGCGTCCGGTACGACCGCCGGGAATGGTTGCCTTCAGCTGGTAAGCGCCACCGGCGCGCGGCGGGTTCAACTGCTTGTAGAACGGCGTGGGCTCAAGGTCCGACCACTTCAGGGGTTTGGTCGCGTCGTAGCCCTGCTTGGTGACATAGAGCTCGAACGTGCCCGGGTGCGGCGCGGTCGCCTTGTAGGTGAAGGTGTACGCCCCCGTGGGCAACGTCGTCGCGGGCCAGTCGGCGCGA
Organism: Actinokineospora diospyrosa; assembly: GCF_024171925.1. Classification (GTDB taxonomy): domain Bacteria; phylum Actinomycetota; class Actinomycetes; order Mycobacteriales; family Pseudonocardiaceae; genus Actinokineospora; species Actinokineospora diospyrosa. The sequence goes on from NZ_JAMTCO010000013.1 coordinate 274,401, forward strand.
GCGAGGTCGAGGCCCTTGTACTTGTCGCGGCCCGCGCTGCACAGCTTGCCGTCGGGGATGATCTGGCGGCTGTTGCCGTTGGCGTTGGGCTGGTTCACCTCGTCCCAGTCGTAGATCGGCCAGCTCTGCCCGACCTGGACGGCGGCCTTGCACGCGGCCGAGCGCGGGTTCTCCGGGCCCTCGGTGAAGCACTGGTAGATCCGGCTCACCGGGTTGCCCATCGATCCGTGCGCGTACGCCGGGCTCGCGACCAGCACGGTCGAGGCCAGCAGCGCGCCGGTGAGTGCCGTCACCGTGGTGGCGGCGCGGGGGATCCTCATCTGCGACTCCTTCGGCGGTCGAGGAAAGGTCTAGACCATTATGCGATGACCGGTGGTGTGAAGTCCACTGTTGGGAATTCGCCAACATGGACATATCGGACCCGCGCGGGTACTGGTTATCTGTTCAGGCCCGCGTTCTCTTGCAGTGGTCCAGGCCACTGTCGATCCTGTGGGGATGTCGACCTCGTGGGGGAGAACCCTGAGAACGCAGACAACCCTCGTACTCGCCGTGACGTTGTTGGCGGCATTACCCGCCTCGGCGCACGCGGCAGGCTCCGGTACCGGAGCGTGGAACCAGAACCCGGTTCCGCTGGACACCTACTCCTCCGGCTCCACCTACCTGATGCGCGACCCGCGCTGGCCCGGCCTCGACTGCGTCGACGCGGTCACCGGCCAGGTGTTCAGCGGCCCCGACGACCTGTGGGGCGACGGCGTCCCCACCAACCGCGAAACCGGCTGCGTCGACGCCCTCTACGCCGCGCAGACCTTCCAGCGGATGACCCTCACCTGGCTCAAGCGCAACGGGGCCGACGGCAACGGCCGCGCCGGCCTCGGTCTCCGCGTCGGCGAGCGGAGGGTCGGCCTGGGCGCCGTCTCCGGCCGCATCTGGGTCGGGTACAACAACGCGGGGGCCTGGGTCGGCTCGCTCGACCTCATCGGCCGCCAGTACGGCAGCATCGTCGACCAGACCACCCCCGGTGGCCGCTCCAGCAATGGCACCGCCGAGTTCATCGCCGACGCCTTCGGCGCCGCCGCCGAGTTCTTCAGCGCGCAGACCGCGGGCGACGTCCCCGACTTCCTCGTCGGTGAGCGGCCGGACTTCTCCGTGCGCAACATGTCCAACCCGGCCGCCACCGGCGGCGCCAACTGCTACTCCGCGGCGATCCCCACCCTCGACCCGTACTCGGCGGCGGGGGTCGGTGACCACTGGTTCGCCCTGCTCACAGCGGGATCCGAGCCGACCGGCGGACTGCCGCCCAGCCCGACCTGCAACGGCAGCCGGGTGACCGGGATCGGCGCCGAGAAGGCCATCAAGATCCTCTACAACGGCATGCTGCGCAAGGTCACCAACATGACCTACCTCAAGTACCGCATCGCCACACTCCAAGCGGCGCTCGCCCTCACCCCGGGCAGTTGCGCCGACTACAACGCGGTCAAGGCCGCCTGGAACGCCGTCGGCGTTCCCCCGCAACCCGGCGAACCGACCCCCACCTGCACCTGAGCGACCCGGTCCGGACGTGCTGAACACGGTCACCCCATCACCCGATCGGTGCAGACCCGATGTGATTGGTTGAACCATTGGGTGTGACCGGGTGCTACGGCGGGCAGTCCTGGGACATGACGACCCACCAGGACCTGGCCGTGTTCAGCACGACCGTGCCCGCGCGGGCCGAGCACCTCGCCCCGCTGCGCAGGCGGGTGCGCCGCTGGCTGGCCCACTGCCGGGTACCGGCCCCCGTGCGCCAGGACGTCGTCCTGGCCGCCCACGAGGCCCTCAGCGACGCCATCGACCAGCCCGGCGCGGGCGAGCGGACCACGGTGACCCTGCACTGCGACCGCGACGGCGTGGTGCTCACCGCCGTCGACCACTTCACCTGGACCGCCCGCGCCCACCGCGGCGACGACCCGGGGGAGCGCAGGCTGCGGGTGATCGCCAGGGTCGCCGAGCGGGTGGACCTCGACGTGGGCGCGGACGGGGGCACGCTCACCGCCTACTTCACCCTGTCGCGCTGAGCGGCCACCCGCCCGGCCCAAGCCGGAAGATCCAATCGCGCTGATCATGGAAGCGTTACAGCGCCGTTCTCCCTCGATCCGGTGCAAGAAGACATCATCCGGTACGCCCGTCCGGTCCAATTCGGAATAGATCGGTGACGGCCCAGCGCACCTTAATCCTCTGTGGTGACTCTTCCGGGTGGACAGTCGTTGCCGACGTTGTGCTGAGATCCCGCGGCCCTAGTCTTTGAATCCACCCAGGGAACGTCCTGGCTGGACTATGTGGCGAGGTGCGGGATGCGAAATCGGAAGTCGCCCTCAGAGGAACCCGGTAGGCGGCTCCTCCCATCACTGACCCGCAGACCCGGCGCGAGAGTCGCCGTCCTGCTGCTGGTCGTGGCGACGCTGGTGTCCACCGGCGGTCCGGTGCTCGCGGACCCGGACCCGGTCGACCCGACGCAGGTCGAGGTGGTCGACGGAGCCGGTGACCCGGCGGGCGCGGGCGACGCGGGCACGGCAGGTGATCCGTCCGTTGTGTCCGATCCGGCTCCCGAGCCCGAGTCCCCCGCACCCTCCACTGAGGAGTCCCAGGCCGAGGTTCCCGCCCCGATCGAGGATGCCCCACCGAGTGACGGGGCGCCGAGCGAGCAACCTCCCAAGGAGCCTGCGGCAGAGCAAGCGCCTGCTGTCGAGGATGCCCCCAGCATCCAAGAAGCCGACCCGCGCGCGACGGTAGACCTCGCGTTGAGCGTTTACGCTCCGGAGGCCGCTAACCCGGGTGCGGCAATCTCGTGGATTCTCACGGTTACGAACAACGGCCCCGGCGCGGCGTCTTCCTTCACCGTGACCGACACCGTCCCGATTTCGGTGACTGGGATTAGCAGCCCCACCGCGGGATGTTCTATAGCGGGTAATTCAGTCACCTGCGCGGGAGGTGCTCTAGCGGCTGGCGCCTCGACGACCATCCGAATCAACGGCACCACCCCGGCCTCGTTCACCTTCCCCTTGGTCAACCAGGCCTCGGTCGGGACAGGCCCCACTGACAGTGACGCCAACACGGGCAACAACAACTCCGTCACCGTCACCACCACCGCGACCCCGGCTCCGTCGGTAGCGCTATCGGCCTCCGCGAACCTGAACGACACCAACGGCAACGGTGTCGGCGACGTCGGTGAGAACATCACCTACACGCTCGAGGCGCACAACCAGGGCAACGTGACACTGTTCGGTCTCAACGTGCAGCACAACGGCGCCGGTAGCGTCACCTGCGGCTCCACGATCCTGTCGCTCGGCGCGAGCACCTCGTGCTCCGCCCCCGCACACGTGGTCACCGCGGCGGACGTCACCGCGGGACAGGTCGTCACGACCAGCACCGCGACCGCGACCGCCCCGGACGGCGAACTCGTCGCCTCCGCGCCCACGGTCACCAACATCCCGACGTTCGCGGCCGCGCCCGCCATCGAGCTGGTCCGCACCGCGAACCTCATCGACACCAACAGCGACACCGTCGGTGAGGTCGGCGAGGAGATCGACTACCGCTTCCTGGTGTCGAACTCCGGCAACGTCGCCCTCACCGGGATCGTCGTCTCCGGCGCCGACCTGGCCACCAACCCGTGCGCCGGTGTCGTCGTCACGTTGCAGCCCAACCAAACGGTCGAATGCGTCCGCTCGCCGCGCTACGTCATCACGGCACAAGACGCGGTCAACGGGTCGGTCGTGCGGACCGCCACCGCCTCCGGTGTCTCGCCGGGCGGCGCCACGGTGACCTCGGCGCCGTCGACCACGACGACGCCGACGTTCGTGCCCGCCCCCGCGGTGAGCATCTCGCAGACCTTCGCCCTCGGCGACGAGAACGGCGACGGCCGCGTCGAAGCGGGGGAGACGGTCCGCTTCACCTCCACGATCACCAACAACGGCAACACCTCGCTAGGCAACGTCGACGTCGTTATCGTGGTCGGCGCACCGAGTCTGTCCGGCTGCCCGGCCAACCTGAGCATCCAGCCCGGTGGCACCGCGGTGTGCACCCAATCCATCCCGTACGTCGTCACACCGCAAGACGCCGCCGCGGGCTCGGTCACGCGCACCGTGCGCGCCAGGGGCACCTCCGCCGGTGGCGTCGTCACGCTGTCGGAGCCGGTCACCTCCGCCATCCCGGTCTTCGTGCCCAACCCGTCCATCGGCCTCACCCACACCGGGACGCTCGTCGACGCCAACGGCAACGGCATCGGCGACCTCGGCGAGGTCATCGACTTCACCGTCACGATCACCAACACCGGCAACGTGACGCTCACCAACGTCATCGTCGAGGGCGAGCTCAGCGGCTCGCCGGAGACCATCTGCCCGCAACCGGTCCTCGCCCCCGAGGCCAGCGCCACCTGCGCCCGGTTGCCTTACACGATCCGCCAGCACGACGTGGACGTCGGCGCCGTGCTCGGCATCGGCACCGCGGTCGGCACCGCCCCCAGTGGCGTCCAGGTCCGCTCGGCCCCGGTCACCGCCAACATCCCGGTGTTCGACCCGGACCCGGTCCTGGCCCTGGTCAAGGACGACATCCTCGACGACACCAACGCCAACGGGCTCGCCGACGCGGGCGAGGAGATCGACTACACCTTCACCGTCACCAACGTCGGCAACGTCATCGTCACCGGCCTGAACATCCAGGACCCGCTGCTGGTCGGCAGCACGTGCCCCAAGACCACGCTGATCCAGCAGGAGAGCACGGTCTGCACGTCCAACGCCCCGCACGTGACCACCACGGCCGACGTGGCGGCGGCGCAGGTCGTCAACGTCGCGACGGCCCGGGGTCTCGCGCCGGACGGCTCGCCGATCGTGTCGCTGGAGTCGCGCACCAACACGCCGACCTTCGTCGCCGTGCCCGGCTTGGCCCTGGACAAGATCGCGACCCTCGGCGACACCAACGGCAACGGCCTCGCCGACCTCGGCGAGAACATCCAGTGGTCGTTCCTGGTCGTCAACAACGGCACCGTGCCGCTGTTCCGGCTGCACATCGTCGACCCGGTCGCGGGCGCCATCACCTGCCCGGTCACCGACCTGCCGGTGCTCGCGGTGACCACCTGCACGGCCACCGCGCCGCACCAGGTCGTCGAGAGCGACATCCTGCTCGGCGAGGTCGCCAACACCGCGATCGCCATCACCGACCTCGGTGACGCCCTGCAGACCGAGGTCGTCTCGCCGCCGGACTCCACGGTGACGCCCACCGCGGGCCCCGCGCCCCGGTTGACGCTGTCGAAGCGGGCCGACCTGCAGGACAGCAACGAGAACGACCTGGCGGACAAGGGCGAGTTCATCCTCTACTCGTTCGTGCTCACCAACACGGGCAACCTGACGCTGACGAACATCGGCGTCGACGACCCCAAGGCCGGTGCCGTTACCTGCCCCGTGTCGGTCCTGCCGCCGGGCGCTACCACTACCTGCACCGCTCAGCCCTACCTGGTGACCGGTGACGACATCGCGGCCGGGATCGTCCGCAACGTCGCCACCGGGTTCGGCACACCGCCGGTCGGGCCGCCGCTGCGCACGCCGCCCGCCATCGCCGAGGTCCCGATCGCGTACCCGGGTCTGACCCTGGACAAGATCGCGACCCTCAACGACACCGATGACGACGGCCTCGCCAGCCTCGGCGAGACGATCACCTACACCTTCGTGCTGGTGAACATCGGCAACGTGCCGATGACCGACATCAAGGTCGACGACCCCAAGGCGGGCGTGGTGACCTGCCCGGTCACCACCCTGGCGCCGGGGGAGACGACCACGTGCTCGTCGCTGCCCTACGAGGTGACCGCCGAGGACGTCGCGGTGGGCATCGTGCACAACGAGGCCACCGCGTCCGGGCAGCCGCCGGGCACCGACCCGCCCTACGTCACCCCGCCGGTGACCAGGGACGTGCCGACCACCGAGATCGTCAGCGGTGAAGACCCCAACGAGGCGGCGGGCACCCCGGCGATCACGCTGGTCAAGTCGGCCGCGCTGCGCGACACCGACGGCGACGACCTGGCCGACGAGGGTGAACTGGTCGACTACTCGTTCCTGGTCACCAACACCGGTGACGTGGCGCTGGAGAACATCCGCGTCGACGACCCGAAGATCACCGGGGTCGTCTGCCCGACGACCGCGCTGGCCCCGGGTGCCTCGCTCACCTGCGTCAAGCTCGGGTACGTGGTGACCGCGGCCGACATCGCGGCGGGCACGGTGCACAACGTGGCCACCGCCTCCGGTGACGTGGCGGGCGGCGACTCGGTCACCTCCCAGCCCTCCGCGGCCGACGTGCCGGTCGACGACTCGATCGCGGCCACCGGGGACGCCGAGGAGGCCGAACCGGCCGCGCAGGGCGGCCTGGCCGCGACCGGTGCCACCGGCGCGATCACGCTGTTCGGCTGGTCACTGGTCCTGCTCGTCGCCGGTGTGCTGGTGCTGATGAGTGGTCGGGAGAGGCGCAAGAAGGCCTGATCCCAGGCGGATTTCCGACCAACGGCGGGCTGTGGCCGCGGGACTCGATCCCGCGGCCACAGCCCGTTTTCCTGCGTTCTCCAGCTGCGATCATATTATCGACTATGAACTATCAAGATAACCGATGATGGGCTGAGGTCGGGCGCCGGTTGGTCGGGAAGAACCTGGAAAAGCAGCGGTGACGAGGGGAGGCCACACCGAGGTGTCGGCCCGCGCGCAGGTGGGGGGGGGTGCCTCGCGGCATCAACAGGGCTGTCGGTCCAGCGCGGGTCCAGGTCGGCTCAGGGTGGGGTGGTCATGCTGGGGGAGTAGGTGCCGACAGAAAGGAGCGCACATGGGTGACAACCGTGAGCAGTGGGTGGTGCCGGAGTTCGATGACTACGACACCCCCATGGAGGTCACGGCCTACGTCGCGCGGCAGGACTAAGCGTTGACGGATCCCTTGCCGCGGGAGGACTTCCTAGCCGCCTTACAAGCCCTCTCCAGCCGCTACTGGGGATCGCACCCCTTTCACGTGCGCATGCACGCGGGACACTTGACTCGCGAGGAGCTGCGCACGTGGGCGGCGAACCGTTGGTACTACCAGAGTGTTCTACCGCTCAAGGACGCTGCGATCGTCAGCAACTGCCCCGAGCCCGAGGTCCGCAGGTTGTGGCTAGAGCGGATCGTTTACCACGACGGGGCTGTGGAAGGGGAGGGTGGCAGAGAGGACTGGCTGCGGCTGTGTGAGGCTCTTGGCCTTACCCGAGCTGAGGTACTCGACGAGCGGCACGTGGTACCTGGCGTGCGGTTCGCGGTTGACGCCTATGTGCGGTTCGCCCAGACGCGGCCGTGGGTCATCGCTGTCGCCGCCGGGCTCACGGAGATGTTCTCCGGGCACCTGATGCGCCGTCGGGTGGTCGACGTCCTGGCGCACTACCCCTGGATCGAGCGTGCCGACCTCTCTTACTTCACCACCCGGGTCGACGCGGTGTCCGCAGAGGGGAAGCAGGCCGTCGACCTGGTGCTCGCGCATTGCGTGACGCGGGCCGACCAAGATTCCGCCGTGGCCGCGCTGGCGTTCAAGTGCGATGTGCTCTGGTCCATGCTCAGCGCCATCGACCACGCCTGCCACGGAGTAGGGAAGCGGTGAGCGAGTGGGCGCCGCGGCTGCGGCGGGGAGCACGGCTGGGGTTCGACCCGGTACGCCGGGCCCCGGTCGTGCTCCACCCCGAGGGCGTGCTCCTGCTCAACGCCACCGCCGAGGCCGTGATCGCCGCCTGCGACGGCGTGGCGACCGTGCCCGACATCGTCGCCCGGCTCGACGAGCGCTACGCCGGGGTGCGCGCTGAGGACGTGCTGACCCTGCTGCGCGGGCTTGTCGCGCGCGGCGTGCTGCACCCGGAGGAGACCCGATGACCGCCCCGCTGGGGATGCTGGCCGAGTTGACCCACCGTTGCCCGCTGCACTGCCCGTACTGCTCGAACCCGCTGGAGTTGGTCCACCGCGACCGCGAACTGACCACCGACCAGTGGCGGTCGATTCTGACCCAGGCGCGGGCGCTTGGCGTGCTCCAGGTCCACATGTCCGGCGGGGAGCCTCTTGCCCGTCGCGACCTACCGGAACTCGTTAGCCATGCCTCCGGTCTTGGCTGTTACGTCAACCTGGTGACCAGTGGACTCGGCCTTACCGAGGCTCGTATGGCCGACCTCGCTGTGCGGGGGATCGAGCACGTGCAGTTGTCCATCCAGGCGGCTGACCCGGAGCGCGCTGACATCATCGCCGGTACTCGTGCCGCTAAGCACAAGAGAGCCGCCGCGGCTGCCGTTCGCTCGGCGGGACTACCGCTGACCGTCAACGCTGTCCTGCATCGGCGTAACCATGACCAGGTGGCGGCGATCATCGACTTGGCCGAAGAGTTGGGCGCTGACCGTCTTGAGTTGGCGAACACCCAGTTCTACGGATGGGCGTTGCGCAACCGGGCGGCTCTTATGCCTACTCGCGCTCAACTCGATGCTGCCGAGCCGGTTGTGCGGGCTGCACGCCAACGGCTCGCGGGGCGCATGGAGGTGATCTATGTGCTCGCCGACTACCAGGACCGCCTCCCCAAACCCTGCATGCACGGCTGGGGTGCCCGCCAACTCACTGTTGCTCCCGACGGCACAGTCTTGCCCTGTCCGTCGGCACACGTGATCACCACGCTGACCTTCGACAACGCGTGCGAACGCCCCCTCGCCGAGATCTGGTACGACTCGCCGTCCTTCAACGCCTATAGAGGTGAGGACTGGATGCGAGACCCTTGTCGCTCTTGCTCCCGCCGCGGCATCGACTTCGGCGGCTGCCGCTGCCAAGCGTTCTTGCTCACCGGCGCGGCGGAGAACACCGACCCGGTGTGCGCGTTGTCGCCGAACCACGACGTGGTTCTCCGCGCTGTCGCCCCGACCGAGGACCTCCCGTTCGTGATGCGCCGATGAGAGTCGTCGTCCTCGGCACCGCAGCGGGCGGCGGCTTGCCCCAGTGGAACTGCGCCTGCGACCTGTGCGAACGCTCCCGCTCAGGCGACCCGGCTGTACCGCCGCGCCTGCAGGACTGCCTCGCGATCAGCGCGACCGGCCGGAACTGGTACCTGCTCAACGCCTCCCCGGACCTGCGCGCGCAGATCAACGCCACCCCCGAACTCGCCCCAGGCCCAGGCAGGCGGGAAACGCCCATCCGCGGCGCCCTCCTCACCGACGCCGAACTCGACCACACCCTCGGCCTCACCCTGCTCCGCGAAGGCCGCCTGACCGTCTGGGCACCCCGCCCGGTACTCGACGCCGCCGCGGTCCGCGACCTCCTGGCCCACTACAACCACTGGACCTGGTACCCAGCCGAAGACACCTTCCGCCTCGACGACGGCCACCTAGAATGCGCCGTCTTCCCCTTGTCCGGCAAACGCCCCCGCTACGCCCAATCCGCTTCCCCCGCCCCAGACTGGGTTGTCGCCTACCGGATAACCGACGTCCACACTGGAGGGTCGCTGCTCTACGCCCCCTGCCTGGCCTCCTGGCCCCCCGGCTTCACCGAGTTCGTCACCGGCGCCACCTGCGCCCTCCTAGACGGCACCTTCCTAAGCGCCGACGAGATGGCCTCTACTACCGGCCAGCCTGACCAACAGGTCATGGGCCACCTCCCCATAACCGCCTCCCTCCCCCTACTCCCCATCGGGGTCACCGCCTGGCACTACACCCACCTGAACAACACCAACCCCGCAGCCGCCCAAGACTCCACCGCCCGAGCCACCATCGAGGCCACAGGCACCACCATCGCCACAGACCACACCCGCTTCGACCTCTAACCCCCACGACCCGGCATGTTTACCCTCCCAGTGGCGGAAAGTCGCACTCGTCAGAGGGAAGAGGCAGCCCGCGCCCAGGTTCGATGGCCCCGGGCCACTCAAGTGACCAGACCTCCTGCGCCGCTGCGCAGGAGGTCTGGTCTTGACACTCGTTGAGACAAGAATGCCTCGACTGCAAACTATGAGGGTTATTCAGAGCGTGCGTAGAAGTAGAGTCCGATGACTGCTGTGATGGTGGCGGTGAAGGTGTTGAACGGGCGCCGGTAGTCGGTGTGGAGTATCCGCCAGGTTTTGAGGTGGGCGATGGCTCGTTCGACGGCGACGCGGATCTTGTTGTGTTGGAAGTTGTATTCTTTCTGCCATCGGGGTTGTTCGCGTTTGCGGGGTTTGCGGAACGGGGTGATCATGTCGCTGCCGATGTAGCCTTTGTCGGCGAGCCAGGAGGTGGTGTCCCGGCCCTGCAGGATGCCTGATTTCCTGAGGCAGTGAATGTCGTGGTGGCGACCCTCGAACGGTGTTGATA
>NZ_JAMTCO010000014.1:0-22047 GCF_024171925.1 Actinokineospora diospyrosa
GGCCCTGCCGCGCGGAAACGCTACGGGTGCCGTCCCCCCACACAAAACAGGTCCACCCCATCGAGCACCTGGCACCAGCGACTCCGACTGCGCGGGGCTGGGTTGGCAGGGCAGCCGAGAGCGGGCTGGGGTGGCACCGGAACTTCCGAGTGTCCAGGGGCTGGGTAGGTGGGTCGGGGCGGACCTGGGGGGTGGGCTGGCGCCGCCGGGTCTGAGTGTCCGGTGGTCGGCCAGGTGGGCTGGTCCGGCACTGGCTGCCCCGGGTGTCCAGTGGCGACTTAGGGGGCAGGTGGTGGTGCGGTGGGGTGTGCCCGTTCGGGTCTGCCTGGGGGTGGGGGGTGGTGGTTAGGATCTTGCTTCCGGTAGGAGAGGCGGGTCCAGTGGCAGAACCAGAGCGCCAGCGTCCCACTGAGTTGACTGAGGCGGAGTTGGGGTTTTCGCCGAGGGAGGCGGTGCGGTGGTTGGCGCCGAGGGTCTTGCTCACTACCGGGATCCAGTCGATGTTGGCGGCGATTTTCGGGTCCTACGCCGACAAGCGGGAGCTTCAGGGGAGTTTGAAGGTTCGCGAGCACAGCCACGAGGACGCCGAGTGGGTTGACTTCGTGGCGGACCTTGGTGACGGGTTCCACGCCACCTATTCGGTTGCCCAGTTGCTCGCCGCGCCTGAGCTCGTTGTCGATGGTCACGCCCTGCCGAGGGGCAAGGTGCTCGTTATGGGGGGCGATGAGGTCTACCCGTACGCCTCGACCACGGACTATGAGGATCGGACCAAAGGGCCATACCGGGCCGCGTTACCGCTGACTGAGGGTGATTCGCCCACTTTGTTCGCTCTGCCCGGCAACCACGACTGGTACGACGGACTGACCGCGTTTCTGCGGGTCTTCGCGCAAGGGCGGTGGTTCGGGGGGTGGGCCACTGAGCAGACTCGCTCCTACTTCGCCATCAAGCTTCCGCACAACTGGTGGCTCTTGGCTATAGACACCCAGTTTGACGACTATGTGGATGCGCCTCAGTTGGAGTACTTCCGAGAGGCCACGGCCGAAATGGCCAAGGGCGACGGGGTCATTCTGTGTGCCTCTAAGCCTGCCTGGGTGGATGCGGGGTCCGGAGGCCGGACCAAGGGCTACGACACCATCGAGTTCTTTGATCGTGAGATCGTGCGGGCCAAGGGTGCCGAGACCAGGGTCATGCTCTCCGGCGACAAGCACCACTACGCTCGGTACGCGGAGCGGGACGACAAGCCCAGGCAGCGGATCACATGTGGTCTAGGAGGTGCCTACCTTGCAGCCACCCACGAGTTGCCAGGCCCTCTATGCCTACCGCCCGCTAACTCCCGTGTTCGCGCGCCCTCACCCCCGGCGTTCTACGACCTCGAGACTCGCTACCCCGACATCGCTACCTCTAAGCGGTTTGCGAGGGGCATCCTTCGGCTCCCGTGGCGGAACCCGGGCTTCTGGGGGCTGACAGGTGGGTTCCAGACCGTCATGACGTTGGCGGTGCTCTACGGGATCGTGCAGACCGACATCGGCGCCAAGGGGTTCTTCGGGCTCGTGGCGAGTTGGGCACCTGCGGTCATCGTCGGGCTGGTGCTTGTTCTAGGCGGCCTCACCTTCGCCAGGTTGGGCAACCCGCACAAGGTAGGTCTCGCGAGACTCTTCGGGTCCTTACACGCGGCCGGACACATAGGACTGGCTGTTGGTTGGTCTTACGTTGTGATCTGGCTCTATACAGACGTTTTCCCGGATGGTGCCGCTCAGGACTGGGGCACGTTGTTCGTCGTCGCGCTGGGAACCCCGCTGCTCATCGGGTTCCTCGACGCCGAGCTCGTTGCTGCGTACCTCATGGTCGCCAGTCGCGCGGGGATCAACCTCAACGAGGTCATGGCGGGGCAGAGCATCGAGGACCACAAGGGCTTCCTGCGCATCCGGATCGACCCCGAGGGGCTGACCATCTACCCCGTCCGGCTCGACCGGGTCTGCCGCGCGTGGACGCCGCGGCCAGGGGCGGGGCGCACCCGGCCCTGGTTCGACCCGGCCGCCCCGCTCGAGGCGCACCTGATCGAGGAACCGGTCCGCGTGTCGCGGTGATCGGCAACCACCGCACCCCATAGGCTCTCGAACGAGTGTTCACGAGCTGAGGCGGGAGCGAGCAACCGTGCGCGTGCTGGGTGTCGATCCTGGCCTGACCCGGCTCGGTATCGCGGTCGTCGACGGCGGTGCCGGGCGGGCGGTGCGGGCGGTCGCGGTCGACGTGGTGCGCACGCCGCCCGACGACGAGTTGGCGATCCGGTTGCTCAAGGTCGCCGACGCCCTGGAGACCTGGTTGAGCAGGCACAACCCGGACGTGGTGGCGATCGAGCGGGTGTTCAGCCAGCACAACGTGCGCACCGCCATGGCCACCGCGCAGGCGGCCGGGGTCGTCGCGCTGGCCGCCGCGCGCCGCGACCTGCCGGTCATGTTCCACACCCCCAGTGAGGTCAAGGCCGCCGTCACCGGGTCCGGCCGCGCCGACAAGGCCCAGGTCACCCTGATGGTCACCAAGCTGCTCGGGCTCGCCGAGGCGCCCAAGCCCGCCGACGCCGCCGACGCGCTCGCCCTGGCCATCTGCCACCTGTGGCGGGCCCCGGTGCGCAACCGGCTGGCCGAGGCCGAGGCGAGGGCGGCTGAGCTGGCCCGCAACCACCGTGCGAGGCTGGCCGCCGCCCGCAGACTCGACGCGGGTCAACGGCATAGCACGGGCAGGCGGGGCATGGGCATCGGCGGGCAGGGCATCGGCAAGGCGGTGAGCGAGTGATCTCCTCGGTGCGGGGCACGGTTGCCTCGATCGGACTCGACCACGCGGTGGTGGAGGTGGGCGGCGTCGGCTTCGCCGTGCAGGCCACCCCGCACACGCTCGCCACCCTGCGCCGGGGTGACGAGGCCGCGCTGGCCACCGCGCTGGTGGTGCGCGAGGACTCGCTGACCCTCTTCGGCTTCGCCGACACCGAGGCCCGCGACCTGTTCTGGCTGCTGCAGACCGTCTCCGGCATCGGCCCCCGGCTCGCCCTGGCGACGCTGGCCGTGCTGGAGCCCGCGCAGCTGCGCGCGGCACTGGCCGACAGCAACATCTCCGTGCTCACCCAGGTCCCCGGCATCGGCCGCAAGGGCGCCGAGCGGCTGAGCATCGAACTGCGCGACAAGGTCGGCGCGCTCGCGGGCACCGGCGACGCCCCGGTCGCCCCCGCCGCCGGTCAGGTGCGCGGCTCGGTCGTCGAGGCGCTGGTCGGCCTCGGCTTCCCGGTCAAGCAGGCCGAGCAGACCGTCGACACCGTCCTGGCCGCCGACGCCACCGCCGACACCGCCGCCGTGCTGCGCAAGTCCCTGGCCACCCTCGGGCGCAAGCGCTGATGGACCAGCACGACAGCACCGAACACGGCGATACCGAACACGGCGATACCGAGCGCGGCGACACCGGGTACGGCGACACCGGGTACGGCGACTTCGAGCAGGACGGCACCGGGGACGAGTGGAGCGACCTGTCGCCGATGGTCGCGCCGGGGGAGCGCGACGACGAGTCGTCGCTGCGCCCGCGCACCCTCGCCGAGTTCGTCGGCCAACCGCGGGTGCGCGAGCAGCTGCAACTGGTGCTGCAGGGCGCGACCAGGCGCGGCGCCCCGCCCGACCACGTGCTGCTCTCCGGCCCGCCCGGGCTCGGCAAGACCAGCCTCGCCATGATCATCGCCGCCGAGCTGGGCAGGCCGATCCGGATCACCTCCGGTCCCGCCCTCGAGCGCGCCGGTGACCTCGCCGCGATGCTGTCCAACCTCGTCGAGGGCGAGGTCATGTTCATCGACGAGATCCACCGCATCGCCCGCCCCGCCGAGGAGATGCTGTACCTGGCGATGGAGGACTTCCGGGTCGACGTGGTGGTCGGCAAGGGCCCCGGCGCCACCTCCATCCCGCTCGAGATCGCCCCGTTCACCCTGGTCGGCGCCACCACCCGGTCCGGCTCGCTGACCGGGCCGCTGCGCGACCGGTTCGGCTTCACCGCGCACATGGAGTTCTACGTCCCCGCGGACCTGGAACTGGTGCTGCGCCGCTCCGCGGTGATCCTGGGCGTCGACCTGCGCCCCGACGGCGCCGAGGAGATCGCGGGCCGCTCCCGCGGCACCCCCCGCATCGCCAACCGGCTGCTGCGCCGGGTCCGCGACTACGCCGAGGTCCGCGCCGACGGGGCCGTCGACCGGGCGATCGCCCGCGCCGCGCTGGAGGTCTACGACGTCGACGAGCTCGGCCTCGACCGGCTCGACCGCGCCGTGCTCTCCGCCCTGGTGCGCTCCTTCGGCGGCGGCCCGGTCGGTGTCGCCACCCTCGCCGTCGCCGTCGGCGAGGAGCAGACCACCGTGGAGGAGGTGTGTGAGCCGTACCTCGTCCGGGCGGGCATGCTCGCCAGGACCCCGCGCGGCCGCGTCGCCACCGCCCTCGCCTGGTCCCACCTGGGCCTCACCGCCCCCGGCGACGCTCCCGGCCGGGCTGCGCCTACCCTGTTCGACGAGTGAGCACACGCACACGGGTAGATCGGCCGAGCCGCACCCGGTCACCGTGACCTGGCAGACTCGAACACGACAACCCGAACAATCGGACGTTTCGCACCGGGTGGCGCGCCGCCCCGTGGATGGAGTGACATGAACCAGGCCCTGCTCCCCCTGCTGCTCATCGCCGTCCTGGCGATCCCGCTGATCCTGGGTTCCCGCCGCCAGAAGAAGATGGTGGCCCAGCAGCAGGAGCTGCAGAACTCGCTGTCGGTCGGCGACCGGGTGATGACCACCTCCGGCCTCTACGGCACCGTCTCCGACATCTCCGACGACGCCAGCATCGGCATCGAGATCGCCCCCGGCGTCGAGACCACCTGGCTGCGCCAGGCGGTCCGGGAGAAGGTCGGCCCGGACGTGGTGGACGAGGACGAGGACAGCAACGACCTGACCGGTGAGCACGAGGCCATCCCGGCCGACGACGCCTCCGAGTCCGGCAAGCCGAAGAACTAGCGCGCGACCCAGGACGTTTTGCGTGTGGCAGCCGTAGCGTCGGTAGCGGACAGGGCCTGTTTCTGGGCCCCTGCCACGGGTGTCGTAGGGGCCCCGAGCACAACGAGTTCGCCCCATCGAGCCCACCGCGCCGCCGACACGACCACCGTCCTGAGCAGGCGAACCAGCCCGCCGCGCCCGAGGTGAAGGGCCCGACGTGAGGCATGCAACACTGAGTTGACCCCGCAGGCGCTACGCTGCGCCCTCACCCGCCAGAGCGAACGGGTGCGGGCGCAGTGTCATGACCACCTATCGCGGCGCGCACGTCCCAAGACCCGTGCGTGGCCCGCGCGACTCGAGGAGACGGACCGACCGTGGCACCACCGGTTGGGCAGATCCGCCCAGGACGCTATTTGGCGTTCTTCGTAGCAATCGTCGCTGTCCTCTATGCCCTGGTCTTCGCCACCGGCGACCACCAGGCGAAGCCCAAACTGGGCATCGATCTGCAGGGGGGCACCCGAGTCGCGCTGAGCGCGCGCACGGAGACCGGCGAGCCGCCGTCGAAGGAGTCGCTGACCCTCTCCCGCGAGATCATCGACAAGCGGGTGAACAACACCGGCGTCAGCGGTGCCGAGGTGGTGCTCGACGGCAACACCATCGTCATCACCGTCCCCGGTGAGAACGGTGAGAAGGCCAAGGACCTCGGTCAGACCGCGCAGCTGCGGTTCCGCCCGGTGATCGGCTCGGTCGCCGCCCAGGCGCAGCCGCAGCCCTCGACGCAGCCGGACCCCTCGGTCACCGGCTCCGCCCCGCCGACGCCCACCTCCGGTGCCGCCCCCACCTCGGGCGCCGCCCCGTCCTCCGGCGCGGCCCCCAGCTCCGCGGCCCCGCAGGGCAGGCCCGCTCCCGCGCTGGCGCAGCAGCCCACCTCGGGCGCTCCCGCCGCGACGACCACCGCCGCCCCGCCCGCCACGACCACGGCGGCGGCCCCGCCCGCGGCCGACAACGCGTGCGTGCAGTACGCCACCCTGCTCGCCGACGCCAAGGCCGAGACGAGCGCGCTGATCTCCGCGGGCAAGAAGTGCCGCCAGGACCCGAAGCTCGCGCCGAGCAAGGGCGCCGACGGCACCGAGGTCCCCGCCGACCAGGCCGCGCAGCAGGCCGCGCTCGCCGTGATCGACTGCACCCCCGGCAAGGTCGACCCGCTGGTCGGCAACGACGACCCCAAGCTGCCGATCGCCGCCTGCGACCAGGACGGGGTGGAGAAGTTCATCCTCGGCCCGTCGTTCCTGGAGGGCACCGAGATCAGCAACGCCTCCGCGCAGCTGGACCCGCAGGGTGTCGGCTACGTGGTGAGCGTCAGCTTCAAGGCCACCGGCTCCAAGATCTGGTCCGAGTACACCGCCTCGCACGTGCAGGAGCGCGCCGCGTTCGTGCTCGACACCGCCGTGGTGTCCGCGCCGACCATCCAGGGCGCCATCAACGGTGACACCCAGATCACCGGCGGCCAGGGTGGCTTCAAGCAGGGCGAGGCGACCAAGCTGGCCAACGTGCTGAAGTTCGGCTCGCTGCCGCTGTCGTTCGAGCCCTCCGAGGCTGAGACCGTGTCCGCGACGCTGGGCCTCGCCTCGCTGGAGGCGGGCCTGATCGCGGGCGCCATCGGCCTTGGCCTGGTCTTCATCTACTGCCTGATCTACTACCGGCTGCTCGGCCTGCTGACGATCCTGTCGCTGGTCCTCTCCGGCGTGATCGTCTACGCGGTGCTCGTGCTGCTCGGTCGCTGGATCGGCTACAGCCTCGACCTGCCCGGCGTCGCCGGTCTGATCGTGGCGGTCGGGTTCACCGCCGACTCCTTCGTCATCTTCTTCGAACGCCTCAAGGACGAGATCCGCGAGGGCCGCTCGTTCCGCTCCGCGGTGCCGCGCGCCTGGGTGCGCGGTCGGCGCACGATCCTGTCCGCCGACGCGGTGCTGTTCCTCGCCGCCGCGGTGCTCTACGTGCTGGCCGTCGGCCAGGTCCGCGGCTTCGCGTTCACCCTGGGCATCTCCACCGTGCTCGACCTGATCGTGGTGTTCCTGGTGACCCACCCGCTGGTCGCGGTCGCCTCGAAGTCGAAGTTCCTCTCCAGCCCGAAGCTGTCCGGCCTCGGCTCCACGCAGCGCTCCGCGGTCGCCCAGCGCGCCGCCCGGGTGCCCGCGAGCGCCGCGAAGGAAGTGTGACGACCGTGTCCACCAACGAGACCCCCGCCGAGAAGAAGCCCGCCGTCAGCGCGACCGGCGACGTCGCCGTCGCGGGCAAGCACAGCGTCTTCGAACGGCTCTACACCGGTACCGGCGCGTTCGACATCGTCGGCAAGCGCAAGCGCTGGTACGTCATCTTCGGGATCCTGATGCTGATCTGCCTCGGGTCGGTGATCTTCCGCGGCTTCAACCTCGGCATCGACTTCGAGGGCGGCACCAAGATCTCCATGCCCGCGGTCAGCGCGACCGGCGAGATCGCCCCCGAGCGGGTCGAGGAGGTCTTCAAGCAGACCCTCGACCGGGAGGCCTCCGCCGTGCAGCGGGTCGGCACCGGCGCCAACTCCTCCATCCAGATCAAGTCGGAGGCGCTGTCGATCCCGGACGTCACCAAGCTCAAGCAGGCGCTGTTCGACCAGCTCAAGCCGCAGTCGCCGACCGGGCAGTCCAGCCCGGCGCAGATCAGCGACAGCGCCGTGTCCGGTACCTGGGGCGGTGAGATCTCCCAGCAGGCGCTGATCGCGCTGATCGTGTTCCTGGTGCTGGTGACCATCTTCCTGGCGCTGTACTTCGAGAAGTGGATGGCGGTGGCCGCGCTGGCCGCGCTGATCCACGACGTCATCTTCACCGCGGGCGTCTACTCGATCGTCGGCTTCGAGGTCACCCCGGCGACGGTGATCGGTTTCCTCACCATCCTCGGCTTCTCCCTCTACGACACCGTCGTGGTGTTCGACAAGGTCAAGGAGAACACCCGGGGGCTGCTGGGGCTGACCAGGCGCACCTACGGCGAGGCGGCCAACCTCGCGGTCAACCAGACCCTGATGCGCTCGATCAACACCTCGCTGATCGCGCTGCTGCCGGTCATCGGCCTGCTCGTGGTCGGCGTCGGCCTGCTCGGTGTCGGCACCCTGCAGGACCTGGCGCTGGTGCAGCTGGCTGGCATGCTCGCCGGTGTGCTCTCGTCCATCTACCTGGCCACCCCGATCCTGGTGGACCTGAAGATGACCGAGCCGAAGTTCAAGGAGCAGGCCAAGCGGGTCCACCTGCGCCGGGCGAACCTGGCCCGCCGCCAGGAGAGCGCCGCGGCCGAGACCGACCTGTCCGACGACGACGCGCTCGACGCCGAACTGCGCCGGGAGCGGGCCTACGCGGTCGCCACCAGCGTCCCGGCCCGCACCCCGAAGGCCACTGACGCCCGTCGCGGCGCCAAGCCCGCGGGCAAGCCCACCGGCAAGAAGCGCCGTTGACCCTTCCGCTGAACAGGGCGCTCGGTCTCATCCGGGAAGTCGACGACTTCCCCGAGCCGGGCGTCCTGTTCCGTGATCTGACCCCCTTGCTCGCCGACCCCGCCGCCTTCCGCGCCGTCGTCGGCGGGCTCGCCGCCGCCGTGCCGCCCGGGGTGGACACCGTGGTCGCCCTGGAGGCGCGCGGGTTCCTCTTCGGGGCCGGGCTGGCGGCGGTCCGCGGTCTCGGGGTCGTCCCGATCCGCAAGCCGGGCAAGCTGCCCGCGGTCGCCGATCGGGTCACCTACGACCTGGAGTACGGCACAGCGACCTTCGAGCTGCCCGTCGACGTCCTCGCCGCCGGGCAGCGGGTGGTCGTGGTGGACGACGTGCTCGCCACCGGCGGCACGCTCGCCGCGGCGGCCGGGCTGATCGCGCGTGCGGGTGCCGCGGTCGTCGGCGCGGTTGTGGTGCTGGAGATCGCCGCGCTCGGCGGTCGGGACCGCGCCGGGGTACCGGTACGGGCGTTGCACACCGTCTGAGCCCGATCCCGCCGCGGCTCGGTGGGCGGTCGTACCGGGTCCGGCGAACCGTACGGTCATCCGGCGTTCACCGTCCCTGGGGGGCGCTTCGTCGCCCCACCGCCCGGTCACCCGGGGTTTCGGAGTTATTCTCGGTACCCGGGCCACACCGTGACCCGACCGAGCTGCCGGGAGTCATGGGTGACCCACGAGGTGAGGACGCAGGCGGAGGCGGTGCAGGCCGCCCCGGCTCCCGATGGCGAGCGCTCGGCCACCCGTCGGGTCCGCTCCCGGCTGGCCAGGCGGATCACCGCCCAGCGCGCCGCCCCGGTCAAGCAGGTGCTCGAGCCGCTGGCCGCGGTGCACCGCGAACTGCACCCCAAGGCCGACCTGGGCCTGCTGCAGCACGCCTACGACGTCGCCGAGGAGATGCACCGCAGTCAGCGGCGCAAGTCCGGCGACCCCTACATCACCCACCCGCTCGCGGTCGCCACGATCCTCGCCGAGCTGGGCATGGACACCACGACGCTGGTCGCGGCGCTGCTGCACGACACCGTCGAGGACACCGAGTACTCCATCGAGCGGCTGCGCGCGGACTTCGGCGACGAGGTGGCGCACCTGGTCGACGGGGTCACCAAGCTGGACAAGGTGCAGCTGGGCACCGCGGCGGAGGCCGAGACCATCCGCAAGATGGTCATCGCGATGGCCCGCGACCCCCGGGTGCTGGTGATCAAGCTCGCCGACCGGCTGCACAACATGCGCACCATGCGGTTCCTGCCGCCGGAGAAGCAGGCGAAGAAGGCCCGCGAGACGCTGGAGGTGCTGGCCCCGCTGGCGCACCGGCTCGGCATGGCCACCGTCAAGTGGGAGCTGGAGGACCTGGCGTTCGCCATCCTGCAGCCCAAGAAGTACGACGAGATCGTGCGGCTGGTGGCCAACCGGGCGCCCTCGCGCGACACCTACCTGCAGACGGTGATCGGGCAGCTCGGCGGCGACCTGGAGGGCTCGCGGATCGCGGCCAAGGTCGAGGGCAGGCCCAAGCACTACTACTCGATCCACCAGAAGATGATCGTCCGCGGCCGCGACTTCGACGACATCCACGACCTGGTCGGGGTGCGGATCCTGGTCGACGACGTGCGCGACTGCTACGCGGCGATGGGCGTGGTGCACGCGCTGTGGCAGCCGATGCCCGGCCGGTTCAAGGACTACATCGCCCAGCCCCGCTTCGGGGTGTACCAGTCGCTGCACACCACGGTGATCGGGCCGGACGGCAAGCCGCTGGAAGTGCAGATCCGCACGCACGAGATGCACCGCACGGCCGAGTACGGCATCGCCGCGCACTGGCGGTACAAGGAGACCAAGGGCACCCACGCCGGGGTCGACGTCGACGAGATGGCCTGGATGCGCCAGCTGCTGGACTGGCAGCGGGAGGCGGCGGACCCGGGCGAGTTCCTGGAGTCGCTGCGCTACGACCTGGCGACCAGGGAGATCTTCGTGTTCACCCCCAAGGGCGACGTGGAGACGTTGCCCGCCGGGTCGACACCGGTCGACTTCGCCTACGCGGTGCACACCGAGGTGGGGCACCGGTGCATCGGCGCGCGGGTCAACGGCCGCCTGGTGGCGCTGGAGCGCAAGCTGGAGAACGGTGAGGTCGTCGAGATCTTCACCTCGAAGGCCGAGGGCGCCGGGCCCAGCCGCGACTGGCTCGCCTTCGCCGCCTCGCCCAGGGCGCGCGCCAAGATCAAGCAGTGGTTCGCCAAGGAGCGCAAGGAAGAGGCGATCGAGGCGGGCAAGGACGCGATCACCAAGGAGGTGCGCCGGGTCGGCCTGCCCATGCAGCGGCTGGTGTCGGCGGACTCGGTGACCGCGCTCGCCCGCGAGCTGCGCTACCCGGAGGTCAGCTCGCTCTACGCCGCGGTCGGCGAGGGCCACATCTCCGCCCGGCACGTCGTGCAGCGGCTGGTCGCCCTGCTCGGTGGGGTCGACCACGCCGAGGACGAGCTGGCCGAGCGCGCCACCCCGTCGACCATCACCCGCAGGCGCGCCTCCGGCGACGCGGGCGTGATCGTCAAGGACGCCACCGACGTGTGGGTCAAGCTGGCCCGCTGCTGCACCCCGGTCCCCGGCGACGACATCCTCGGCTTCGTCACCCGCGGCGGCGGCGTCAGCGTGCACCGCACCGACTGCACCAACGCCGACGAGCTGCTCAGCACCCCGGAACGGCTGCTCCCGGTCGAGTGGGCCCCGTCGGAGTCCTCGGTGTTCCTGGTCGCCATCCAGGTCGAGGCCCTCGACCGGCACCGCCTGCTCTCCGACGTCACCAAGGTGCTGGCGGACGAGAAGGTCAACATCCTCTCGGCGTCGGTGACCACCTCGCGCGACCGGGTGGCGGTCAGCCGCTTCTCGTTCGAGATGGGCGACCCGAAGCACCTCGGCCACGTGCTCAAGGCGGTCCGCAGCGTCGAGGGCGTGTACGACGTCTACCGGGTGACCTCGGCGTCTTAGGACTGGCTGCTCTCGGTGCTCGATGGGGCGGACTTGTTTTGCGCGGGGTGGCAGCGTCCGCAAGCTCGCCTTAAGCGGAGGAGGGCCGTCTCTTCAGGCCCCTCCTTTGTTGCTCTTCTCAGGACGCTGCAGGGGCCCCGCGCAAAACAAGTTCGCCCCATCGAGCTGCCCGGGCCCGTGTGTCCGTTTCGTACAAGACCGGATCGGCGCGGGGGCCTACGTTGGTCCCCGTGAAGACTCTGAGCGAAGAAGCCTTTGCCCGAGCCGAGGACTTCGTGTGGCGCACCGCGCGGATCCTCGACCGACGTCGGTTCGACCTGGTGTTCCGCAATGGCCCTGCCGAGCCGGTTCTGGCTGCCTTGGCCGCTTATCGCAACCCGGACGGTGGCTACGGCAACGCACTTGAGCCTGACGGTCGCGGGCCGGGAAGCCAGCCGATCACCACCCTCACCGCACTGCACATCCTGCATGAAGCGGGTGCGGCACCGGACGGCGTGGTCGAGTACCTGGAGTCCATCACCGCCGAGGGCGGGGGAGTGCCGTTCGTGCACCCCAATGCGCGCGACTACCCGCGCGCGCCGTGGTGGCAGGTGTCAGACACTTACGAAGGTTCTCTGCTGCCTACGGCCAACCTGGTGGGCGCGTTGTGGCAGGCGGGCGTAACGCACGCGTGGATCGAGAGCGCTGCTGAGTACTGCTGGGCCAAGATCGACGCTCTTACCACCACGCACCCGTACGAGGCTCTTGGCTGCGTCGGTTTCCTCGACAACGCACCCGACCGGTCCCGCGCCCAAGAGGCGGCCGCGCGCATCGGCAAGCTTGTGCGGGACAACGGGCTGGTGCGCATCGGCGCCGAGGGAACCGTTCCCGAGGGGTACAACGCCGCTGAGCTCCACTTCCCGCACGAGTACGCGTCCACACCCGACTCCCTCGCCCGGGCCTGGTTCACCGACGAGGAGATGTCCACCAGCCTCGACGACCTCATCGACGCCCAGCACGACGACGGTGGCTGGCGGGTGCGCTGGGAGAACTGGACCCCGGCGACCGAACACGAGTGGGCAGGGTGGTTCACAGTGGAGTCCCTGCGTGTCCTTAAGGCTTACGACCGCTGGTGAGTTCGCCTAACGACTGGCCCGCCAATGCCCGGACATCCCGGGCAAGGTGGGGCTGGTCGGCGTACCCGGCCCTATAGGCGACTTCAGCGAAGCCCAGCCCTTCCCGGGCCAGGGTAAGGGCCCGCTGGAACCGCAGGACGCGGTGCAGCATCTTGGGGCCATAGCCGAAGGCAGCGTGGCTACGCCGGTTGAGTTGCCGCTCGCTGAGACCCAGCTCGTCGGCCATGTCTCTTACGGCTCTACCGCGCGCGGCCAATGCGCGGATCGCCCCAACCGCAGGGTCAGGGTCGGTCGGTAGGGCTGCCAGCAGGATCCGCTGGGCTTCCTCGACGTCCGCGTCCACCAGCCGGTCCCGCAGCTCATCGGCCCGCGAGCCCCAGAGGTCAGCGAGGTCCACTCGCGCGTCGAGCAGTTCGCTCACCGGCAGACCCAAGGCAGTGTCACCGGGCCGAAACCTGAGGCCGACGAGAGACGCGCTCTTGGCGGGGTGAGCCTGGGTGTCCGGTCCGGCCACCCAGAGCCGCCCGCTCTGCCGTTCCCACATGACGTCAACACAGGCGTCCGGCACCACGGTGACCTCGGTGGCGGTAGCGCTGTCACGGGCCCAAACGCAAGCGACGCCCGCCCCGGTACCCCGGGGCGGGCGTCGTTCGCGATAAGTCACGCGACCGCGACGTTAGAGATCTTCACCTCGTTCTTCGGCTTGCCGTCACCCGGGTTGCCCTGGGAGATCGTGCCCGCCTTGGCGATCTCGTCGATCTTCTTCATGCTGTCGGCGTCGAGGTGGCCGAACACGGTGTAGTTCGCGGGCAGCTCGGCGGTGCCGTAGACGATGAAGAACTGGCTGCCGTTGGTGCCCTTCTTCGTGTCCGGGCTGGTGCCCGCGTTCGCCATGGCCAGCAAGCCGCGGCCGTACTTGATCTCCGGGAAGACCTCGTCGTCGAAGCTGTAGCCGGGGCCGCCGCTGCCGGTGCCCGACGGGTCGCCGCACTGCAGCACCTGCAGGCCAGCCGAGGTGGTCAGCCGGTGGCAGGGGGTGTCGTTGAAGTACCCCTGCTTGGCCAGGCTGGTGAAGCTGTTCACCGTGCACGGCGCGAGCGCGCGGTCCAGCGTGGCCTTGACCTCGGCGCCGTTGATCGTCAGCGTCGCGGTGGCGGTGCCCTCGCTGGAGATGTCCTTGGTCCCGGGTGCCTGCGCGGGCTTCGCGGCGGGCTTGTCGGCCTCGGCCGGGTAGTCGCAGGTCACCTTCGCGGGCAGCGCCGCGGGCCGCTTGGGCACCGCCGCGAGCTCGGTCGGGATCGACTCCGGCGTGTCCGCCGGGGTGTCGGGGTTGCTGGTCTCGACCGTGTTCGACGAAGCGGTGTCGGTCGTGTTGTCGCCACCGCCGATGTTGGCCAGCCAGTAGACGATGCCAACGACCGCGATCACGCCGACGACGGTGCTGATCACCCCGACGATGCGCCGTTTACGCGCACGCTCGACCCTGTTCGCGAGCTGGCGCTCCAGCTTCCGCTTGGCCGCCTCCCGGCGCTGCTGGTTGCTCGGCACCTCGCACCCTCCTACATAACCTCATCCTGGCTGGCGCGCAGTCTATGGGGACCCCCGGTAAGAACCGCGTGGAGGTAGGCCCCACTAGGCTGAGAAGAAGCCAAGAATCCGCGACCCGGAGGTCCACCCGTGCTCGTCGTCGGCTTCCCGACAGGCGCCTTCCAGGCCAACTGCTTCCTGATCGCACCCGGTGACGGCGGCCCTTGCGTCGTCGTTGACCCAGGTCAGGACGCTGAGGAGCCGTTGTTGGAGGCCCTGCGCGAGCACCAGCTGTCCCCGGTCGCGGTCGTGCTGACCCACGGGCACCTCGATCACACCTTTTCGGTCACACCGGTGTGCGACGGCAACGACGTGCCCGCCTGGATCCACCCGGACGACCGCTACATGCTCAGCGACCCGCTGCGCGGCATGAGCGACGAGGCCGCCCGGTTCTTCGGCCCGCTGACCATGCGCGAGCCGAGCGAGGTCCGCGAACTGCACGACCAGGCCGTGCTGGACCTGGCCGGTCTGAAGCTGACCGTGCGGCACACCCCCGGGCACACCGATGGGTCGGTCAGCTTCGCCCACACCACCGAAGAGGGCGGCCACCTGCTGTTCTCCGGCGACACCCTCTTCGCGGGCTCGATCGGGCGCACAGACCTACCGGGCGGCTCTATGGCCAGGATGACCGAGACGCTGCGCACGCTGCTCGAGTTGGAAGACGAGACCGTCGTCCTGCCCGGCCACGGTCCGACCACCACCATCGGCCGCGAGCGGGTGAGCAACCCGTTCCTGACCGGGTTGGTAGACCTGTCCGACCCCTCTTCAGCCCACCGTGGTCGCGGCAGGGGTATCTGACATGGCCGAGCCCGACCTGATTCCGCTCACTCTTACCGAGGCAAGCCGCCGCCGCGGCCTGTTGTCCCTCTTGGTCGCTCTTATCCTCGGCGCAGCCCTTGGCGGGATCGTCGGCCTCATCGGTGGGCAGACTGCTGGGCTCATCACCGCTGGCGTGGTTGTCGTCCTGCTGTTGGTGCTCTCCTGGGCGTCGGCGCGGCGGACGCTGTGGCTGCGCGACGGCACGACCTTGCTGGCCCGCACGATCGGCACCAAGTCGGTCGACCTGCGCACCGCCGACCGGCTGGAGCTGCTGGTCACCGACGTGCGCGGCATCCGCACCGTCGGCATGCTCGTCGGCCAGAAGAACACCTCGATCAACCTGGCGCTCGCGATGTACTCCGGCACCGGTGGCCGCGAGCTGGGCATCCTCGTACTGCGCAAGCTCGCCGACGCACTTGCGGGCAGCGAGAACCCGGCCGGGCTGGTCTTCTCCCAACTGCTGGTCGCCCAGCTGCGCGCCGAGGCCAAGGGCGAGGCGGCGCCGGAGCGGCCGCTGTTCCGGCTCGGGTCGCTCGCGCCGACCGGCAAGCTCGCCCAGCGGCTGCGCCCGGAGGCGATCACCCGGTTCGTGGCCTCGCTGGACTGAGCGCGGGCTCCCGCACCGCCACCAGGGCCGCCACGGCCGTGGTGACCGGCACGGCGGCGACCAGGCCGATGCTGCCGACCAGCGTCCGCACGATCTCCTGCGCGATGGTCTGCGACTCCAGCACGGTCCCCAGACCGACCCCCGACAGCGACGAATAGAGCAGCACCGGCAGCGCGGCACCGGCGTAGGCCATGACGAGGGTGTTGACGGCCGAGGACACGTGGTCGCGGCCGATCCGCAGGCCCGCGGCGTAGAGCTCCCGCCAGCCCAGGGCCGGGTTGGCCGCGCGCAGTTCCCACACCGCGCTGGTCTGGGTGACCGTGACGTCGTCGAGCACACCGAGGGCGCCGATCACGATCCCGGCCAGCAAGAGACCCCGGGTGTCGATGCCGTGGCCGAGGGTGCCGAGCAGAGTGGCCGTCTGGTCGTCGAGGCCGGTGAGCTTGGTCGCCGCGCTGAACACCGCGCTAAGCACGCCGATGAGGGCGAGGCTGACCATCGTGCCCAGGACAGCAGTGGACGTCCGCGCGGACAAGCCGTGGGTCAGGTACAAGACCGCGAACATGATGACGCCCGCGCCCGCGATCGCCACGAGCAGCGGGTTCTCCCCGGCGAGAATCGCAGGTAGGACAAACAGCAGCAGGACGGCGAAACTCAAGCCCAGCGCTACCAACGCTTTCAGGCCCTGCCACCGTCCCAGCACAAGGACCGCGACTGCAAAGAGCGCCGCTAGAACGCCTAGCGGGAGACCGCGTTGAAAGTCGACTAGTTGGTAAGAGCCGCCACTGAGCGGGTCTCCACCGTTGTAGGCGAGCACGACATCGTCACCGACCGCGAACCGCGGAGTGCTTGGTTCGATCGGCACCGACGTGCGGACGTCACTGCCCTTAGCGCTGCCGTCGGTCATCTCGACCGTGACGGTGAGGCACTGATCCGTTGATGTGTCCCCGCTGGTGCATGGGCCCGCCTCGGCAGCGGTGATCTTGCCTGACACCGCTTGCTGGCCACGACTCTCCGGACCGTTGCCAGTCGGGTAGAGCAAGACCATGCCTACGACTGCAGCTAGCGCAAAGGGCGCCAAGAGGGCGAGGAGGAGTTTCCGCACGCGGGGAGACGCCGGGGTCGCGGGCCCGTGGTGATGGCCGTGGCCGGTGTTGGCGCTGTCGCGCTCTGTTAGCTCGACCTCGGTTACCCGGGGGATCGGCTGGGTCTCCCAGTCGTGCACCGCGACATCGTGCCAGTCGCGCCCCGATCGGGGAGAACTGGTTGCGCCATGTTCGAACACGTGTTCGAATAGGCGGGTGCGATGGGAACGGCAGCGAGTCGAGGCGACGGGGGAGAACGCTGCGGTACACGGGGGAGAGCAGGCGTTGCCGGGGATGCCGGGGTTGGTGCGCAGTGTCCGCACGCCGGAGTTCGCCGGGGTGGTGTTCCACGAGGTGCTGGCCAAGTCCGTCTTGAACCGGGTTCCTGAAGGGTCGCCGATGCCGTTTCGTTGGACGGTCAACCCGTACCGCGGCTGCACGCACGCCTGCAGTTACTGCCTGCACGGCGACACGCCGATCCTGATGGCCGACGGCACCACCAAGCCGCTGTCGGACCTGAAGGTCGGCGACCGCGTCTACGGCACCGAGCGTCGCGGTAGCTACCGGCACTATGTGCCCACCGAGGTGTTGGACCACTGGTCGACAGTTAAGCCTGCCTACCGGGTCACCCTCGTCGACGGCACTCAACTCATCGCCAGCGGCGAACACCGCTTCCTCACCGAGCGCGGCTGGAAACACGTCACCGGCGAGATCTCCGGTTCAGCCCGCCGTCCACACCTGACAGCGGGCAACAAACTCATGGGCACCGGCCGGTTCGCCCTGCCGCCCAAAGACACCGCCGACTACCGCCGCGGTTACCTCTCCGGTATCGCGCGCGGGGACGGCACCATCACTGAATCGGCGCGGGCAGCGGCAAGAGTGTCCGACTACCTGACCGGCGACTTCGCGTTGACCCTGCCGATCGAGTGGCCCCGCACCCCGACCGACGAGTGGCGCAAAGGCTTGCTAGCGGGCGTCTTCGACGCGGACGGCACGTTCTCCCACCGCATCCTTCGCCTACCGAACCTCGGTAGCCGCACCTTGGCCGCCGTCGTCGAAGCCCTGGAGACCTTCGGCTTCGCCTACGCCCAAGAGTCCCGCCGCGCCCCCGGCGGCAAAGCCTGCATCCGCGTCGACGGCGGCCTCGCCGAGCACCTACGCCTCTTCCACACCACCGACCCCGCCGCCACCGAAAAGCGCTCCATCGACGACGCCGCCATCAAATCCGGCGCCCGCCTGGGAGTCGTCTCCGTCGAACCGCTCGGCCTGGACCTACCGCTGTTCGACATCACTACCGGCACCGGCGACTTCATCGCCAACGGCGTGGTCAGCCACAACTGCTTCGCCCGCAACAGCCACACCTACCTGGACCTCGACGCGGGCCACGACTTCGACACCCAAATCGTCGTCAAGGTCAACGCCCCGCAGGTCCTCACGCGACAGTTGGCCTCCCCCCGCTGGGACAGGTCGCACGTCGCCATGGGCACCAACACGGACCCGTACCAGCGCGCCGAGGGCCGCTACCGGCTCATGCCCGGCATCATCGGCACCCTGGCCAAGCACGGCACCCCGTTCTCGATCCTGACCAAGGGGACGCTGCTAGCCCGGGACATCCCCCTGCTGCGAGCCGTGCATGCGGACACCCCGGTCTCCCTGGGTGTCTCTATCGCCCTGCTGGACCGAGAGCTCCAACACTCCCTCGAGCCGGGCACCGCGTCCCCGCAAGCCCGCCTGGAGTTGGTCCGCAAGCTAACCGAAGCAGGCCTCCCCTGCACCGTCTCGGTAGCCCCAGTCCTCCCCGGCCTCACCGACTCCGAAGAGCACCTAGACGCCCTCTTCGAACAAATCGCCGCCGCAGGCGCGACCACCGTAATGGTCACCCCCCTCCACGTCCGCCCCGGCGCCCGAGAGTGGTTCGCCGCCTGGCTAGCCCGAGAACACCCCCACCTAGTCCCCCTATACCGCCGCGTCTACGGCCGCTCCAGCTACGCCACCCAGCCCTACCGAGCTGCCTTATCCACCCGCGTGGCCCCCTTGCTCCGCCGCCACTCCCTCACCACCACCGCCCTAGACCTCCCCGTGCCCACCCCACGCACCGAGGAACCCCAACTGACCCTCCTCTAACCCTGCCCCGCCAGCACTGCCCCACCCACCCCACACCGCCAACCGCCACAACCGGCCGCCATCTCAGCCTCCGTCAGGTCCGCCCCAGCCCACCTACCAAGCACCTAGACACTCGACCCCGGCCGTGCGAACCCGGCTGCCGTCAGGTCCGCCCCCCACCACCTAGTCGACCCCTGGACACTCGGAAGCCGTTGGGTTCTGCTTGCCCCGCAAGATCATCTGCTGCAAGAGCCCCCGATATACAGCCTAACGAGGAAGCCCGACAGAACCACGGCAGCGATCATGGCCTGTGGACACCAGAACACGTTGTGGACAACCGCTTGCCACACCAGCCCCTGGACACCCGGAACCAACGGTGCCGCCTCAATTCCCGTCAGGTCCGCCCCAACCCACCTGATCAGCCGTGAACACCTGAAGGTTCGGTGCCATCCCAGCCCGCTCTCGGCTGCCCTGCCAGCTCAGCCCCTGCACACTCGAACCCAGCGGTGCCAACTGGACTTCCGTCAGATCCGCCCCAACCCACCTGATCAGCCCTGGACACTCGGACCCGGCGGTGCCAACTGGCCTTCCGTCAGGTCCGCCCCAACCCACCCACCCAGCACCTGGACAGTCGGAACGGCCGGTGTCATCTCAGCCCGTTCTCGGCTGTCCTGCCAGCCCAGCGCCTGGACAGTCGGAGTCGCTGGTGCCAGGTGCTCGATGGGGTGGACCTGTTTTGTGTGGGGGGACGGCACCCGTAGCGTTTCCGCGCGGCAGGGCCTGCTTTTGGGCCCCTGCTTTGCGGTTCTGCGTCGGGTGTCGTAGGGGCCCCGCGCAAAATAGGTCCACCGCATCGAGCAGAGCTCGAAAAGTCGCGGATCGGGCCCGAGGTTGCCGCCAGGCAACGAGGCGTCCGATCCCGGGTCGCCGAGCTCGCCGCCAGGCGACGAGGCCGACCGTTCTGGGTCGCGAAGTCGCAGGCCCACATTCCCTTGCCCCGCACCCCACCCCCCCCCGCAGAGCGCGAATCACCCCAACGGCAACGTGTACTGCGTCCACTTCGACGAAACCGCGTATCCCGCTCGTTCGTAAACCCCCAGCGCACCAGTTTGATTGTCGGCGTCCACACTGAGGCCCGAGCTCGCGAACCCCGCCTCCCTCGCGTCATTCAACAAGGTCGACAGCAGCGCGCTGGCCAGACCGCGCCCGCGCCACGCCGTGCGGGTGCCGACGTCGGTGATCCAGAGTTCCTTGAACCCACGTGCGGCCGTGTCGGCGGCGAACTGCTGGGTCAGCACGAACGCCGCTAGTTCGCCGGTGGCGTTGTCGCGCAGGTGCGCGCTCAGCGTCGGCTCTAGCGGCGGTGTCTTCACGAAGTGCGCTTCCCAGAACGGGACGTCCACATCGGTGGAGCCCCAGTGTTCGGCGAACGTGTCGTTGCGCAGCAGGCGCAGCGGTTCGGAGAACTCGGGTCGGTAGCGCTCCAGGGTGAACCCGTCGGGCACCGGTACGCGGGGGAGGTCGGCGGTCAGCTTGGCTCGCATGTCGAAGAACCAGCGCGACGGCGTGTAACCCGCGGCCGACACGACCGCCGCCAAGCCGGCGTTGCGCTCGTGGACCGGGACGATCGCTTCCAGCCGCAAGTCGGGGAACTGCCGCGCGTGCCTGGCCTTGGCGCACTGGTGCAGCCGCCGGACCAGTTCCGTGCCCACCCCGTGCCGCCGGTGCGAGGGCGCGACGTCGGCGATCAGGCGGATCTGGTTGACCTCGACCGCGCCGGGCCTGCCGAACGCCAACCCGTAGGCGACCAGGGTGTCGCCGTCGAGCACCGCGACGGTGTCCTCGGGGATCGTCTCGCCGATCAACTTGGCGAAGTCCTCGGGCCCGTTGTGCTCGTCGATCCGGTCCACCGCCTCGACCTCGGCCATCAGCCGCACCCAGGCGGGCGCGTCGGAGTCTTCGAGGGATCGCCAGGTCAAGTCCACAAGTCGGGAGGGTAGGTCACCCGGGACGGCTCGCTCGACCGGTTTTCTCTACGCTGCGCGGGTGCTCGTGCTGCTCCCCCCTTCCGAGACCAAGAGCGACGGCGGCGACGGTCCCGCCCTCGACTTGGCCGCGCTGTCGTTCCCCGAGCTCACCCCGGTCCGCGAACGCGTCGCCGCGGCCCTGGTCGAGCTCGCCGGTGACCTGCCTGCCAGCCTCGCCGCCCTCGACCTGTCGGAGCGCCAAGCCGATGAGGTCGAGCGCAACGCGGTCCTGTTCAGCGCGCCCACCCGCCCGGCCCTGGAGCGCTACACCGGCGTCCTCTACGACGCCATGGCGATCAAGTCCTTCACCAAGGTCGAACGCCGCCGAGCCGCCAAGCGCCTGGCCGTCGCGTCCGCCCTCTTCGGCCTGGTCCGCGCCGACGACCCCATCCCCGGCTACCGCCTCTCCGGCGCCTCGGTCATCCCCGACCTCGGCCCGCTGCGCCCCCTGTGGCGCGCCCCCCTCGAGAAGACCCTGTCCACTGTGGACGACCTGGTGATCGACCTGCGCTCCGGCGCCTACGCCAACCTCGCCCCAGCCCCCACTGCGATCACCGTCCGCGTCGTCACCGAAGACGGCCAGGGCCGCCGCAAAACCGTGAGCCACTTCAACAAGGCCTACAAGGGCCGCCTGGCCGCCGCCCTCGCCACGGCCCCCCGCGAACCCGGCTCCCTGCGCACCATCATCTCGGTCGCCGCTGCCGCGGGCCTCCGCCTCGACCGCACCGACAAAACTTCCCTTGACCTGCTGGTCGCCCCCTAGCCCGGCGCCCCCGCCCACCCCGGACAACCCCGCCAACTCGATCTTGAACCACCCGCACCGAGCCGAGCCCGGCCCCCACCCTCTCCGGGGGGCGTCCCTGGGCCAGTCTACCAGGGCATACGGACAGTTGATCTTGAATGCGGTCGTTGAAGATCGACATGTGGATAACTTCTGTCGCTGAACCGGGTGAACCGTGGCGTCGAGTCCGGGCCGGAACCCGGTCCTGAGCTGGAACCGCGGGTCTGAGCCGCAGCGCCGAGACTCGGTTCGGAGCATCCGGTCCGAGAACTCTGCCCAGAGCGCGAGCACCCCGCGCCCGAGGGGCGGAGCTCGAACCCCTCACTCAAACCCGAGCCCGGATCCGGAGTTCGAACCCCCGCTCGAACCCGCCCCTGAAGCCACCCGCGAACCCCGAGCGGCGAACCCCGAGCGGCGAACCCCGAGCGGCGAACC
>NZ_JAMTCO010000014.1:22057-262041 GCF_024171925.1 Actinokineospora diospyrosa
GCGAACCCCGAGCGGCGAACCCCGAGCGGCGAACCCCGAGCGGCGAACCTGGGCCCGAGTCCCAGGCTCAGGGCGCGGACCCCGCTCGAGCTCACCCCCGAAGCCCCAGAGCCCGCCCCAAGAACCCACCCGAATAAATCAGTTGCCGACGTCCACGCGCACGCGGCAAGCTGTCCGACGTAGCGACCGGGATGAGCCGGTGGAGAGAGCAGGGAGGTGCCAGGTGAACACGACCGTCGTTGTGGGCGCGGCGCTGTCCCGTCCACCCGCCCCACTCGGCTGATCGCGGCTGTGGGGCGTCCTTCCCGATCAAGGAGTCCCACCCAGTGCGCGAGCACGACTTTTCCCACGATGACGACGCCCCCCGTTCGACCAGGATGCGGCGGCGGCGATTCGATGATGACCCCCAGCCCCAGCGGTCCGGCAGGCTTACCGAGGCCGAGCGGGTCAGGCTGGCACGTGTCCGTGAGGACGCCTACACCGCTGCGCAAGAACTCCCCGAAGGCACTGACCGATGGTCTACCTGGGGTGACAGCGAGCAAGGACCGCACCCTCGCCCGGATTGGCTTGTCATCGACGATGGCGCCGCCGATACCGAGCTCGGGGTCCTTAAGACCGGTAAAGAAGCCGATGTGTTCGTTGTTGAGCGCGCCGTGCCCGAAGGGCAATCGTGCCTCTTGGCGGCGAAGCGCTATCGCAGTGGCGAGCACCGGTTGTTCCACCGTGACGCCGGTTACCTTGAGGGGCGGCGGATGCGGCGGTCCCGGGAGTCCAGGGCCATCGCCAACCGCACGGTCTTCGGGCGCAACCTGATCGCCGAGCAGTGGGCGGTGGCCGAGTTCGCGGCGTTGTCGCGGCTGTGGTCGGTCGGCGCGCCGGTGCCCTACCCGGTGCAGCGCGACGGCACGGAGTTGCTGTTGGAGTTCCTGTCCGACGCCGACCGGCAGGGCTCGCCCCGGCTGGCGCAGGCGCGGCCGGAGCTCGACGAGCTGCGCGAGTTCTGGGAGCAGATGGTCGCGGCGCTGGAGCTGTTCGCGGCGCACCGGATGACCCACGGCGACCTGTCCGCCTACAACGTCCTCGTCCACGAGGGGCACCTGGTGCTGATCGACCTCCCGCAGGTCGTCGACATCGTCGCCAACCCGGCCGGGCCGGAGTTCCTCGCGCGTGACGTGGCCAACATCGCGCGGTGGTTCGCCGGTCGGGGCCTGCCGGAGCACGTCGTCGACCCGGGGGTGCTGACCGCGCACCTGATCGACGTCGCGGGCCTCGGTTAGCGAGGTCTTCACCCCCCGAATACGTGATCCAGCTCCCGCCGTGCGGGCACGTGTCACGCCGTCGGGTAGAGTTGTGGGGCATCGTGCGCGGAGCCGACCTGAGGCTCCGGGAACACAGCCGATGCCACACCACCCGACGGCGTGACACACGCGCCGGGCTCGTCCTGCGATAGCCTGCCGGCCTCCTGTGAAGAGGGCGGAGCCTCCTGAGACGTGCCATCGTCCGGAGAGGACTCCGTTGCTCGACTCCGCTGTGCCCACAACCGCCCTGACCACGAATGACCCGGCCGACGAGGCTGGCGAGCGCAAGCTGCGCCACCGCCAGAGCGGCAAGGGCCGCTTCGAGACCTCCGAGGTCACCTTCGCCGACCTGGGTCTGCCCCGCCCGCTGCTGCGCGCGCTCGCCGACGCCGGGATCGACCAGCCCTTCCCGATCCAGGCCGCGACCATCCCGGACGCCCTCGCGGGCCGCGACGTGCTCGGTCGCGCGCAGACCGGCTCCGGCAAGACCCTCGCGTTCGGGCTCGCCCTGCTCGCCCGCCTCGCCGACGGCGAGGCCAAGCCGCTGCGCCCCCGCGCCCTGGTGCTCGTGCCGACCCGCGAGCTCGCGCTGCAGGTCAGCGACGCGCTGACCCCGCTGGCCCGCTCGCTGGGCCTGTGGTGCCGCACCGCGGTCGGCGGCATGTCCTTCCCGCGCCAGGCCGAGGCGCTGCGCCGCGGCGTCGACCTGCTCATCGCCACCCCCGGTCGGCTCTCCGACCACGTCCGGCAGGGCACCTGCGTGCTCGACTCGGTCAGCTTCAGCGCGATCGACGAGGCCGACCAGATGGCCGACATGGGCTTCCTGCCCCAGGTCCGCGAGATCCTCGACCTCACCAACCGCGACGGCCAGGTGCTGCTGTTCTCGGCCACCCTCGACGGCGACGTCGACCAGCTGGTCCGGCGCTACCTGAACGACCCGGTGACGCACTCGGTGGACAGCTCGACCGCCAGCGTGTCCACCATGGAGCACCACATGCTGGTGGTGTCCAAGCAGGACAAGGCCGACGTCATCACCGAGATGGCCGCCCGCGACGGCCGCACGATCATGTTCGTGCGCACCAAGCACCACGTCGACCGGCTCGCCGACAAGCTGCGCTCGGTCGGTGTCCGCGCGGGCGCGCTGCACGGCGGCAAGACCCAGGGCGCGCGCAACCGCGTGCTCAGCCAGTTCCGCGACGGTGACATGCCGGTCCTGGTCGCCACCGACGTCGCCGCCCGCGGCATCCACGTCGACGGCGTCAGCCTGGTCGTGCACGTCGACCCGCCCGCGGACCCCAAGGACTACCTGCACCGCGCCGGTCGCACCGCCCGCGCCGGTGAGGCGGGCACCGTGGTCACGGTCGTCACCCACGACCAGCGCCGCGGCGTCGTGCGGCTCACCGACAAGGCGGGCGTCAAGCCGGAGCACACCAAGGTGCGCCCCGGTGACGCCGACCTGATCCGCATCACCGGCGCCCGCGTGCCCAGCGGCGAGCCGGTCGTGGAGAAGGCCCCGCCGGTCCGCGCGCCGCGCTCCGGGCACACCGCCCGCCGCACCGGTGGCGAGTTCCGCCGCCGCACCGGTGGTTCCGAGGGCCGCGGCCCGCGCGAGAGCCGGGCGACCAGCCGCGGTGGCGAGCGCAACGAGGGCCACCCCCGTGACGACCGCCGCGACCCCAGCCGCGACCACCGCACCCGCGACTTCCGCGACTCGGCCCCCAGCCGCGACCGCGCGCCGCGCGAGGGTGGCCCGCGTGAGGGTGGCAACCGCGAGTACGGCAGCCGCGACAACGGCGGCTACCGCGCGGGCGGCAACACCCGCGACGGTGCCCCGCGCACCGGTGGCTTCCGCGGCGAGGGTGCCCCCGCCCGCGACGGCGGCTTCCGCGGCCGCGCGCCGCGTGAGGGCGGCAACCGCGAGTACGGCAGCCGCGACGCTGGCCCGCGCCGCGAGTTCACCCCCCGTGAAGGCGCTCCCCGCGCGAACGCCTCCCGCGGCTGGCGCGACGGCGACCGCAACCGCTAAAGCACGCTGAAGAAGGCCCACTCCCGGTCGGGGGTGGGCCTTCTTCCTTTGTGGACACTTACCGAAGTCTTACCCCGAGCCCGGATTCCTTGTCCGCGCCCAGCAGCCCCGAAAGGCTTGTGCCGTCACGCCACACCACCGCTAGGAGATGACGACATGCCGACGACGCTGATCCGGATCGCGGGCTGGTCGGGTCCACTGTGCTCACTGGTCCTGCTGCTCAACGCCGGTCGCCGGGGCGGTGTGCTGCCCGACACCGCCTTCGGGCACGCGGTCGCCCCGCTTGGCCAGGTGACCGGCCTGGTCCTGATGATCGGCCTGTACCTGGTGCACACCAGGCCGACCAGGGGCCTCACCATCGGGTTCGTGCTCAACGTCGCGGGCCTGGGCGCGGTGCTGGGGGTCGAGTACATCCTCAACCTGGTCTACCCCCAGTTGGACCCGGCGCTGGTGCGCGAGCTCAACGCGGGCTTCACCGGCAAGGGCCTGCTGGTCTCGTCGGTGGTGTTCCTGATCGGCATCCTCGCGTTCGGCATCGCGCTCATCGCGGCCAGGCAGGTCCCCCGGGCGGCCATCACGATCTACCTCGTCGCGTTCGTCCTCGTCGCGCTGCGCCCGTTCCTGCCGACCTTCGTGCTGCCCATCGCGGTGGCCGTGGGGGCGGTCGCGACCGCGTGGCTGGGCATCGCGCTGCTGCGCAAGGTCAGCGGTGAGCGAGCCGCCGCGCTACCGGTGGGATGACGATCGCCGCGGCCAGCAGGTGCGCGACCACCAGCACGACCTTGGTCGAGGTGGCCGTGTCCGCGGCGGCCAGCGGACCTGCCAGCGACAGCGCGGTCAGCACGACCGTGGTCCGCAGGTAGGTCCGTGCCGCGTCCTTGGCGTAGCGGGCCACCAGCAGCGCCAGCACGGTCCCTCAGAAGACGCTGATCACGGTGCCCATGGCGAACATCCCCACGGTGATCGGCTCGGCGGTGTCCGCGCCGAGGCCCCCGGCGGCCATCGGGACGCCCGCGGCGCGGGCGAGCAGTCCGTACACTTCGGTCGCCGCGGCGGCCGCGAGTCCGGCGGCGGCGCTGACCAGCCAGATCGGGCGGGTGGTCATGGGCGGGCGCGCGGTGGTGGTCATCGGGTGCTCCTCGGATTGTCGTCTCGCTCGGACACCCTGGGGTCGGAACCGACCCGCGCCGCTCGACATCGCACCGCCGGGAAAAAGTTCGCCGATCGATGTCGAGGACGTCCGGGTCGCTCCGACTCGAGGGTGGGAGCGGGCCGCTGCGGCCCGCCGGACACGAGGAGACCCGGATGAAGTACCTGATGCTCGTCTACGGCAACCAGGAGAAGTGGGACGCCATCCCCGCCGACCAGTGGCCCGCGGCGATCGCGAAGCAGGAGGCGTTCAACACCCGCTACCGCGAGACCGGTGAGCTCATCGGCGCCTACGGCTTGGCCGACGCCGTGATGGCCCGGTTGGTGCGCCGCGAGGGCGGTGCCCCCGCGGTCACCGACGGGCCCTACCTGGAGACCAAGGAGTACCTCGCCAGCCTGTACCTGCTGGACGTGGACAGCCAGGAGCGGGCCGAGCAGATCGCCGCGGACATGCCGTGGGCCGACGAGGCGCCGGTCGAGGTGTGGCCGGTCCTGCACGAGTCGGCGTGACCGGGGCCGAGGGGGACCTGCTGCGCGAGCTCGCGCCGCGGGTCCTCGCAGCCCTGGTGCGCCGCCACGGCTGGGTCGACGGGGCCGAGGACGCCGTGCAGGAGGCCCTGCTGGCCGCCGCCGCCCAGTGGCCGACCGAGGGCACCCCGGACAACCCGCGGGCCTGGCTGGTGACGGTCGCTTCGCGCAGGCTGGTCGACCAGGTGCGGTCCGCGGTGGCGCGCAGGCGCCGCGAGGACGAGGACCTCGTGGCGCGGTCGGCGCCGCCCGAGGTGCCCGACCTGGACGACTCGCTGGAACTGCTGTTCCTGTGCTGCCACCCGGAACTGAGCTCGTCCTCGCGGATCGCGCTGACGCTGCGCGCCGTCGGCGGGCTCAGCACCGCCCAGATCGCCGCCGCGTTCCTGGTCCCGGCGGCCACCATGGCGCAGCGGATCAGCCGCGCCAAGCAGACGATCCGCCAGGTCGGCTTCGGCACCGCGGGCGCCGACCGGCTCGACGCCGTGCTGCACGTGCTCTACCTGGTGTTCACCGAGGGGCACACCAGCACCGACGGCGCCGAGCTGACCGCCCCCGCGCTGTCGGACGAGGCGATCCGGCTGACCCGCTGGCTGCGCGGCCTGCTGCCCGAGGACACCGAGGTCGCGGGCCTGCTCGCGCTGATGCTGCTCACCGACTCGCACCGCCAGGCCCGGGTGGACGCCGCGGGGGAGCTGGTGCCGCTGCCCGAGCAGGACCGGGCCCGCTGGGACCGCGCCGCGATCACCGAGGGCGTCGCGCTCATCACCTCGGCGCTCGCCCGCGGCCGGGTCGGCCCGTACCAGCTGCAGGCGGCCATCGCCGCGGTGCACAGCGAGGCCGAGACCGCCGCCGACACCGACTGGCCGCAGATCGCGGGCCTCTACCAGCTGCTGGAGCGGATCGCGCCGAACCCGGTGGTGACCCTCAACCGCGCGGTCGCCGTCGGGATGACCGCAGGCCCCGCGGCAGGCCTGGAACTGCTGGAGACGGTGGCGGGGGACAAGCGCGTGTCCCGCAACCACCGGCTCTACGCGACCAGGGCCCACCTGCTGGAGCTGGCCGGTGACCACACCGGGGCGCGCGCGAACTACCGCGAGGCGGCCAAGCGCGCCACCAGCGCCCAGGAGCGCAGGTACCTCACCACCCGCGCCCAGGGCTAACCCTGGGTCGACCCGACGCAGAACTCGTTGCCCTCCGGGTCCCGCAGCACCGTCCAGCTCAGCCCCGGGACGGCGTGCTCGCCCGCCTCGACCGCGCCCAAGCCGACCAGCCGGGCCACCTCGGCCGAGCGCTCGGGGGTGGTGAAGTCCAGGTGCAGCCGGTTCTTGCCCGAGCGCTCCTCCGGCACCTTCTGCAACCCGATGAAGACGGCCTCGCCCTGCTGCTTGCCGGGCGGGCCGAGGAACAGGAACTCACCACCGAAGTCCTGCACCACCTCGTAGCCCAGGGCCTGGGTCCAGAACCCGGCCAGACCGCGCGGATCGGCGCAGTCGATGGTCACACCTGCGATACCAATGCTCATATCCAGCACGGTAGCGGCGCGGACCGACAATCATGGTGGCGTGCGCACCATCGATTGGCAGTCCGACCACATCGTCATCGTCGACCAGACCCGACTCCCCGACGAAATCGTCATCCGTGAGCTACGCACTGTTCCCGAACTCGTGACCGCGATCCGCACCCTGGCCGTGCGCGGCGCGCCCGCGCTCGGGGTCGCCGGTGCGCTCGGGGTGGCGCTCGCGGCGCTGTCCACAGCGGATCCGGTCGCGGCCGCCGCCGAGATCAGAGCCGCCCGTCCGACCGCGGTCAACCTTGCCTGGGGCGTGGACCGGGTCTTGGCCAAGCTCCCTGAGGGCATCCCGGAGGCGGTTGTAGAGGCGATCACCGTCCTAGAGGACGACGTCAGGCTCAACCGGACACTGGCACTGCGCGGTGCCGACTGGCTGGCTGCCCGGGTCACAGGGCCGGTCAACGCCCACACGCACTGCAACGCCGGAGCGCTCGCCTGCGTGGAGTGGGGGACCGCACTAGGAGTCCTCCGCGCGTTGCACGAGCGCGGCAAGCTCGGGCATGTCTATGCGGATGAGACCAGGCCGTTGCTACAAGGCGCGCGGATCACCGCTTGGGAGCTTTCCCAGATGGGGGTGCCACATACGCTTGTCGTCGACTCGGCAGGGCCATCTGTCATTGCCAACGGTCTAGTGCATGCGGTGGTCGTCGGCGCTGACCGAATCGCGGCGAATGGGGATGTAGTCAACAAGATCGGCACATATCCACTGGCGTTGGCCGCCGCGCGTGCCGGGATCCCGTTCCTCGTCGTCGCCCCCGAGTCCACCGTGGACATGGCGACCCCGGACGGTGGGGCCATCACCATCGAGGTGCGCTCGGAGGAGGAGGTCACGGGGTTCGGCGGGGTCCGCACGGCGCCGGTGGGGACGCGGGCGCTCAACTACGCCTTCGACGTCACCCCCGCCGACCTGGTCACGGCGATCGTCACCGAGGAACGGGTCATCGAGCCGGGCCGAACCCAGATGCGTTGACCAGGGGCAGGTCACTACGCTCTATGGGCACCCGCCCGACACGAGGAGCATTACCGTGATCACCAGGATGTCGACGCTGTTCCTGCGAACCCTGCGCGAGGACCCGGCCGACGCGGAGGTGCCCAGCCACAAGCTGCTGGTCCGCGCCGGGTACGTCCGCCGGGTCGCCCCGGGCGTCTACTCCTGGCTGCCGCTCGGTCTGCGCGTGCTGCGCAAGGTCGAGGCGATCGTGCGCGAAGAGATGGACGCGATGGGCGCGCAGGAGATCCAGTTCCCCGCGCTGCTGCCCCGCGAGCCCTACGAGGCGACCAACCGGTGGACCGAGTACGGCCCCAACCTGTTCCGCCTCAAGGACCGCAAGGGCGGCGACTACCTGCTCGGTCCGACGCACGAGGAGCTGTTCGCTCTTACCGTGAAGGGCGAGTACTCCTCTTACAAGGACTACCCCCTCTGGCTCTACCAGATCCAGAACAAGTACCGCGACGAGGCGCGTCCCCGCGCGGGCATCCTGCGCGGGCGCGAGTTCCTGATGAAGGACTCGTACTCCTTCGACCTGACCGACGAGGGACTGGCCGAGAGCTACGCCGCGCACCGGGCGACCTACGTGCGCATCTTCGACCGCCTCGGCCTGCGCTACGTCATCGTCAAGGCCACCTCCGGCGCTATGGGCGGGTCGGCATCCGAGGAGTTCCTCGCCGAGGTTCCCATCGGTGAGGACACCTTCGTCCGCAGCACCGACTCCGACTACGCCGCCAACGTCGAGGCTGTCGTCACCCCTGCGCCTCCTGCCCGCGACCTGGCGGGCCTGCCGGACGCGCAGGTGCACCACACGCCTAACACGCCGACCATCGACACCTTGGTCGACTACCTCAACAAGGCCGACTTGGGTCGTGAGTTCACCGCTGCGGACACCCTGAAGAACGTCCTCTTCAAGGTCCGCCTCCCAGGAGCAGCAGACTGGGACATCCTCGCTGTCGGCGTCCCCGGTGACCGCGAGATCGACCTGAAGCGCCTGGAGGCCTCTCTAGCGCCCGCCGAGTTCGCGGTGCTTGAGGAAGCCGACTTCGCTAAGAACCCCTTCCTGGTCAAGGGCTACATCGGTCCCCAGGCCCTCCTGGACAACGGCGTTCGCTACCTCGTCGACCCCCGCGTGGTCACCGGGACGGCGTGGGTGACCGGTGCCGACAAGCCCGACCACCACGTCATCGACCTGGTCGCGGGCCGCGACTTCACCCCCGACGGCACGATCGAGGCCGCCGAGGTCCGTGAAGGCGACCCCGCCCCGGATGGCACCGGAACCCTGGTGGCCGCCCGGGGCATCGAGATCGGCCACGTCTTCCAGTTGGGCCGCAAGTACTCCGAGGCCCTGGGGCTCGACGCGCTGGGACCGGACTCCAAGCCCATCACGATCACCATGGGCTCGTACGGCATCGGCGTCTCCCGGCTGGTCGCGGTGATCGCCGAGCAGACCTTCGACGAGATCGGCCTGGTCTGGCCCCGCCAGGTCTCGCCCGCCGACGTCCACATCGTGATCGCGGGCAAGGACGACACCCTGCGCGAGGCGGGGGAGCGGCTGGCCGCTGACCTGCACGCCCGCGGGGTCGACGTGCTGCTGGATGACCGAACCGCCTCGCCCGGGGTGAAGTTCAAGGACGCCGAGCTGATCGGTGTGCCGACCATCGTGGTCGTGGGGCGCGGGTTGGCGAACGGGGTGCTCGAGGTGAAGGACCGGGTCAGCGGGTCGCGCGAGGAGGTCGCGGTGGACGCCGTGGTCGAGCACGTGGCGTCGCTGATCGGCTGAGGCTTTCGGAGGCCGCCCCCCGGAGTTCCGGGGGGCGGCCTCTTCGTTTCCCGGGCCTGGGAGCGCTCCGCCCTGGGCGGTGTGGACGGACGGTGTGGACAGGCGGGTGTGGGCGGGCGGGTGTGGACAGAGGTGCGCGGGTTGTCGGTGCGGGTCGCTAGGGTGGCGGCGATTGGTGCGGATCCGGACATCGAGGGTGGGGCGTCGTGGGGTGGGTTGATGCGGCTGGTGGTTACCAGGTCCGGGTCGAGGGCGGCAAGGTCAAGTGCCGCAACGCCAAGGGCAAGGTGCTGGGTGCGGTCCCGGCGGCGCTGAAGGAGGACCCGCAGGTCGTCCGGCTGCGGCAGTTGGTCGAGTGGCTCGACCGGCACCAGGGCGACTGCCTCTCCACTGTGGACACCTGGCTGGCCAGGTCGCTGCCGGTGCCGGTCGCCCTGATCACCCGGGTGTGGCCGGACAGCGCCTGGGTGGCCGCGCTGCGCGACGTCGTGGTGGTCGCGGGCGACGAGGTCGGGTTCCTGCGCGACGCCGACCCCGAGCGGGGGCTCGGGGTGGTCAACCTCGACGGCGACACGGTGTGGGTCAACCCGGAGACGGTCGCGCTGCCGCACCCTGTGCTCCTCGACGACCTCGACGACCTGCGGGAGTTCGCGGCCGAGTTGGGTGTCGAGCAGGGGGTGCAGCAGCTGTTCCGGCACACCTTCGCCCGGCCGGACGAGCCCGAGGGCGACTCCGTCGGCGACTACTCCGGCGGCCGGTTCGAGCAGGTGAACCACGTCCTCGCCCGGTGCAGGACCCTGGGCTACCCGGTGCGCGGCGGCGAGGCCGTGTGCTCGGTGTTCGAGGCCGGGGCGACGGTGCAGGCCCGGTACTGGATCGGGGCCGAGTACTACCCGGAGGAGGAGGCCTGGACCGGCGACCTCACCTGGACCCGTCCGGACGGCACTGCGATCCCGCTCGCCCAGGTCGGGCCGGTCGCTTGGTCCGAGGGCATGCGCATGGCGGCCACGGTCTACGCCGGGCGCGTGGTCGAGGCGGCAGCGGAATGATCGTGCTGACCGGCACCCCCGAGCCCGGGGATGACCACGACGTCCTGCTCGCCCGCGCGTATGAGCACCCTGCCCTCGACGACCGGGTTGTGGTGCGCCTCGTCCCCGCCGTGCTCGCTGAGGCCGAGGACCTGACGGCGGAGTACCTGGGGTTCGCCGAGCCCACCGGGTCCGCCGAGGTCGGCGCGGTGCGCCGGGTCGCGTTGGGGTTCCCGGCGTGGGCGCTGGTCAACGACCCCGGCAACGCGCACCACGCTTTGGCGCTGGTCAAGGAGATCGAACGCCTCGACCGGGTGGCGAAGTCGAAGGCGGGTGCGGCGAAGGACGGTTTCACCGAACTCGCCACGATGCTGGGTCGATCCGCGCCGCACTTCCTGCCGACCTTCTACGAAG
Source organism: Actinokineospora diospyrosa (assembly GCF_024171925.1). Taxonomy (GTDB): domain Bacteria; phylum Actinomycetota; class Actinomycetes; order Mycobacteriales; family Pseudonocardiaceae; genus Actinokineospora; species Actinokineospora diospyrosa. The sequence goes on from NZ_JAMTCO010000014.1 coordinate 32,845, forward strand.
AGGCAGCGAGGATCTTCCTCAAGCACGACAACACCAACTACGCGTCCACCATGTTCGGCAAGGCGCGCGAAGCGGAGCAAGTCCACGATCTCGCGGTAGACCCAGAGCGAGTTCGGGCCGTATTCCTCGAGTTCGCCTTCGCGGGTGCGCTACCTGCCAAGGCTTTGTCGGCTTACGCCAAGGACCTCGCCCGCCGCTATGACACTGCTGAAGCCTTCGAGAAGTTCCGCACCCTCTGCCTGGAGCGCGTTCGTGCGGGGCTGCCTCCGCACGCCGGGATGCCGGAAGACCTGCGCAGGCTCGCGAAGGCTGCGAAGCTCGATGTCCACGCGGAGGACGAGCGAGTCCTGCGCGAGGTGCTTGGTACGTCCTCCATTGCTCGCGCGGCCGCTAGCTTCTGGAAGTCCTATCGCGATGCGCTCGTCGCGCTAGCCAAGAACGACCCCGAAATTCGGGCGCGGCTGTTGGCTTTCGTCCCGCAGCAGACCTCCACACTGGACCTCTGGTTGGGCATCCTCACCGCTAGCGGCGCCAGCAAAGCTCTAACAGGCCCACCGGACCCCGCTGTGTCTGTTACGCCTGCCGCGTGGTTGACCTCCGTCGTCGCTACTCGGTCCGCGGGATGGCGCGATGTTCCCCGATCGGCCGCTCTGCTCGCCTTGGTGGAAGAGATGGCAGGCAGGCTCGCCGCTGACGGGGAGCGGGTGCAGTTGTCGAGCAGGTGGTACGAGGTCGAACTCGACCTGATCGACCTACTTCTCGCCCACGGCATCCCCATCGACTCCGACGCCGATGAAGCCGACGTGTGGGAGTGGCTGGTTGATGAGACCCCCGGTCGCCGTGACCTCACCGCGTACGCCGCTAGCGAGCGCGGCGCGGTACTGGGCGACGGAATCGTCAACTGCCTGAACAACAACTCGGACGAAGAGGACATCGCCAAGAGCCACTTGGTGCGCGAGATCCTGGCCGTACCGGGGCTGCGTATCGCCCTGCGCGACTGGATCATCAAGCGCACCAGCGCGATCGCTCTTACTGTCCCCAGCCTCACCCAGACTCTTACCGACTTCGCTGTCCTACGCCTCCCGGAAGCTTTCGCCGACGTGCCGGAAGCAGTCGAGAAGCTTGTCGGGATCGATGTTGCCGAGGCGCTGCGGCGGACCCTCAAGGCTGGTCTGCTCGACGAGTTGGGTTGGCCTGCGGTAGAGGAAGCCGCAGCCAAGTTCACCGATCCGGTCGGGCTCAGTGGCGAAGGATGGCCGGCCCTGGTGCTCGGTCGCGGGGAATACTTCGTGGTGGCCGGGCCAGAAGGCGTGCTGGCCGAACACCTGGCCAAGATCCCATCGTCCGCGCGCCACCAGTGGTACCAGGACGCGACTGCGGCCTGGTTCGACGGTGTCCTGTTGGTGAGCTGGTCCGGCCCCAATCGCCGCCTCGCCTACTGGAGCGACAACCCGGGCAACCACATCGCCCCTGGCGCAACAGACCCCTTCGAGTCCTACGACGTGCACGCGTCGGTGGCTCTGCCGGGCGGCGGCAGGTTCACCGGCTGGCGAGCGGTTCACCTCGGCGACACGCTGATTCCGCTACCGCGCAACAGCTACAGCGACGGCGCCACCATGTGGGCCACCGCGCAGTGGATTGAGGTAGACCCGCTCAGTGGGAAGGACGGCCGCGAAAGCCTGCCCGCCTTCCTGGACGGCGTGGAGCGGCTAGAGCGTGAGTACTGCGATCTTCGGCCTACCGCGCCCGGAACTGAGTTGAGTCCGCTGGGCGCGAAGGACGGCCTGCACGGGTGGCGAGTTCACCGTGACGCCGACGGCACTTGGGTCGGGGAGGGTATCGACGGTCGTCGAGTTCAGGCGGCTGTACCGGTGTCCGGGCTGCTCGACCTGCCCGGTACCCGGCTGGCGGTGAGCGAGCAAGAGGACACGTTCACCCTGCTCGACGCGAACGGCGACACTGTTGCCACGGTGGAGTACGCCGAGAACCACCCCCCTTACGCCGCCGGGACACCCATCGTGGTGCCGCTGCGGTGGTGGCACATGTTGCGTCCTCGAGACGAGGCTGGCTCTGCGGCGTTGCGTGAAGTCAGCCGCGAAGCCGCTGAGGCAATCCTGGCTGTGGCGGTCACCGAACTCGATGCCTCGGACTGGGACGGCGACCTAGAGGACGACGACACCGACGACAACCGCGACCGGTACACCGACCTGGTCAGCGGCAAGCGCGACGCTCTAGCCAAGGCCGTGCTTGCCGCGTTGCCCGGGATCAGCCACCCGGGGCTGCTGGCAGGTGTGCTGTCCGTGGTCCGGAAAGCGGCTCGGTTGGTGGTCGTCCACCGCGGGTTCGTCGAGATCGCTCCAGCGGTCGGGCGGCCGGAACCGGTCCAGACGGGCCCGGAGGTGACCGAGAACCAGGTAGCCGTCGCGCTCGACTGGTTCGGTCAGCACCGCAGCGACACCGCGGGCCCGGCGCGGACGGCCTTGCCCGCCCTGCTAGCCGCTTTGCGGGAGATCTCGGCCCGACCCGAGCAGATCGCCGAGGACCTCCCGGAGTGCGGCGCGTTCCACTGGGTCGACCTGATGCCGCACCTGGGTGCCGTGGCGCTGCGCGCGGCCTCGCCGCTCACCCCGGCCGACCGGCGCGACACACTCGTGCAGGTGCTGCGATGGATCGCCGACAGCGGCATCCTCGACCACCCCGGGCAATGGCGCCGCGTGGTCGCGAAGGTGCCCGAGGACCAAACCGCGCACCGCCACCGGGTCCAGCCGACGCCGAATGGCTTTATCGCGGTCGCCTACAGCAGTTGGTTCGGTCCCGGCGGTAGTGCTACCGGCATGCAGTTCACCAGAACCGCGGGTGAGTTTGAGCTGCCTGCGGGCTGGGAGCTTGAGGTCGCCGAGCCGGTCTCGTCGCTAAACAGCGCGTGGGTCATCCGGTTCCTCGACGTGCTCGCCGAACGCGGGCCGCACTCGTGGCAGCCGGAGCCAGTGGCAGCGCTAACACAGCGAACCGGGCTGGGCTCCGCTGAAGCGGCCTATCTGCTCGCAGGCACGCCCATGGTCTTCCGCTCGGGAGCCGGGTTCATCAGCACCGAGGACCGTGCTGTGCTCAGGTTGTCCCAACCGGGCGCGAAAGCCGCTCGCGAGCGCATGCGCGATCTCAACCGGCGCTTGCGCTGGCGGCTGCTCGCAGCCGCCGCTCCGGCTGAACCAGAGGACCTGTGGTCCTCGGGGCTCAACGCCGCCGGGGTCGCTGAGGTGTGGACCGCTGAGTTCGGCGCGACGACGCCGGTCGACGACGACGTACTGGCCGACATCACCAAGCAGATGTCGTCGTGGCGGGGCGCCGCGGAGATCGTCACGGCTCTGCTGAACCCGACCAGTACCAAGTGGCTCACCACTGAAGCGGACCTGCGCGTGGCGAACGGGCACCTGCGGGAGCAGGTCGAGGACGGGTTCACGGAGTCGAACCTGCTCACCGTCGCCCACGTCCTGCTGTGGTTGGCCCAACGGCTCCCGGGGGACTCGCCGCACCGGGCAGCGCTGGCGCAGTCACTGGAGTTGGCCAGGCAGCGGGTGGCCCACCCCTCGTTCGGGCTGGCCCCCGGCGGGTGGTTCGACGCGGAGCAGGTGCACGCCCTGACCGGCGTGACGCCGTCCACAGAGGTCGGTAGCAGCGCCGCCCGGGACTGGCTCGACGTGCACTTCGACGGCGAGGACTATTCGTTCATCGTGTGGCCAGGACGCATCGGCCCCCACGACCGGGACTTGGTCGGCGCCGTCGCCGAGCTCACCCACTCCCGCCTCTTTGACGTCTTAGACCTGCTCGCCGCAGATGGCACTACCGCCGCATGCACGGTCCCGCCGGTGAACGGGTACTACCAGGACGCGTCCATCTCCGTCCCGCACTTAGTGGCTGAGGTCGCCGCCCACCACAACCTCGACCCCGACGCCGCTGTGCTCTACCTGCAGCTGTTGGCACTACCGGACCCGACAGACGCCAACGTCGCCCGCTGGACCGGCTGGAAACCCGCTCGCCTCCGCAAGGCCCGCGCCGCCCTGGCCGAGACCGACCTGGTCCTCACCGCGAAACGCGCCCGAGCGGGCCGCACCCTCTTCCTGCCTGGCGGTTGGTTGGCCTTGGCCAGCCCCCACCTACCGCTCGAATCCTGGAAAGCCCCCTTGTACAACCTCCCCACCAACCCCTGGCTCGTCATCACCGCTCTGGAGCCCATCCCAGACCTGTTCACCCGAGCCTGGACCCGAACCCAAACCGGCGACGCCCCCGGCTACGAGCGGCTCGACACCGCCCGCGGCCGCTGACACCACCGGAAGCCCCCAGTAGGCGCGGAAGCCCGAGATCGCCTCCCAGGCGACCGCCATTATTGCTATGGACATGCTCGGAATATCCAAGGCGGCGAGTTGAAAGGGCTATGCTGGTAGCTGAAAGCCCTGAAGCTGCATGCAGAAAGGAATTGTGTGGAGATGTGACCAAGGGGTGTGGGGTGATCGCTAGAAATTGGGAATTGCGAATGTTAGCCCGATGTTTCCGACCGAATCTCGCAATGGTCGTGACATGACTGTGAGGGTTATTCACGCCTGTCTGTAGAACTGTAGGCCGAGGGCCGCGGAGATGGTTGTCGCGAAGGTGTCGATGGGCCGCCGGTGGTCGGTGTGGAGGATGTGCCAGGTTGTGAGGTTGGCGATGGCGTGTTCGACGATGGCTCGTTTCTTGTTGTGGTGGTAATTGAAGTCCTTCTCCCAGTCGAGCAGGTCGCGGTGTTTGGGTTTCCTGATCGGTGTCAGCATCGCGGTACCGATGTAGCCTTTGTCGCCCATTCAGGCGGTCACATCGTATTCGTCCAGGATCCCCGATGTCCGCAGACAGTACGAGTCGTGTCGGCTTCCCGGAACCGGATCCGACACCCATGCCAAGCGGCCGGACAACGTGCGGGCGACCTGGAGGTTCATGCCGGTGGTGCGATGCTTGCCGGAGTAGAGCTCCTTCTCTCGCACACGCCATGACCAGCAAGGAACCAGCGTCCCGTCGACGATGTAGGTCGAACGGGCATCCAGATCGCCACTCGTGGGCACGCACTCCGACAACACCGCGGCAAGCAACGGGGTGACCGCTGTTACAGCCCGGCTGATCGTCGACTGCGACACCCCGAACATTTCCGCGAGTTCCACTTGAGCCCGGTCGCGGCGCAGATAGATCAACGCGACACGCACCGAGTCGAACAAACCCAACTTCGGCGGCCACGGACGTCTGATGGACAGCCGGGAATGGTGGATGATCGCACACAAGTCCACGATCCGATCGCGAGTCAAGCCGGTGGTAGAATGCATACAGGCAGTCCGTCTGGTGAGGATTCTGGCGTGGCAACCGAATTCTCTTAAACGGACTGCCGCTTACTTGATCAGGGGTAGCGCGAATTCAGCCGCTCCAACTCCTGAATAACCCTCTGTATGTCTGAACGGCTCGGGCGGGCCATCTGCGGGGGGGGGGGGGGTTACTTGCGGGGGCGGATGGACTTGATTATCTGCTCGGCGATGTCCGGGGCCAGCGCGTCTGGTACGCCTTCGTCCAGGTACATCATGAACAGGGCCGTCGAATTGCCGTTCTTGAATGCCACTGAGGTGAATAGGATCGTGGGGGAGGGGCACACGGTGGGGTGGGTGATGGTTACCCGGGCGGTGGCGGTGACCGCGGGGGTGCCGTTGGCGATTGTGGTGGGTTTGGGGTCGGTTATGGCTACCGGGGCCCGGGTGTCGTCTGGGTTGAGGGCTGCGGCGTCGGCGAAGAGGCGGACGCCGTTGAGGGCGGCTCGTTGGGGGTCGGTGGAGCCCACGGAGACGAAGCCGGTGTGGCCTCGGTAGGAGCCGCGGGAGTCGGGGCAGGCTTCGGGCTTGTAGGTGGTGGCGCCGTGCATGATGGCGACGGGGTGGCTGTCGTTGTCGTTGAAGCCGACCTGGGTGCCCGGGCTTTCCACCTTCCAGTCCTTCGGGACGTCGTAGGCGACCTGTTCCTTGATGGAGAGGACGCCCTGCCAGCCGGGGGTGATGGCGGGGACTCGGGCGTCCGACGGCTTTGGTTGGTGGGTGCCTGCTGGCGGAGGCGGCGCAAGCGTGGGGTCTTGGGCTACCGCGACCGGTTGGGGGTTGTTGTCCAAGAGCACGACAACGGTGACGACAGCGCCAACTGCGACAACTAGGAGTATCGCGAGTAAGACGAACAAACGCGTGCGCTTGCGCGGGGGTGGTGGCGGGGGAAGCGGCGGTGGGTACGTCCCGAAGCTCTGGTACACCAAGGGCTTGCCGGTCAGCGGGTCCACCTGGTGGTACTGGTCGCTCATGCGCCCGGGGTCAGGTTGTCCGTCGTCCTGAGCAGGGTGGCCACGACCGCGTCGGTGTCGGACAGGTCGGTCAGCACGACGTCCGCGCCGCAGGCGACCAGTTCCTCCACCGAGTGCCTGCCGGTGGCGACCGCGACCCCGACCGCGCCGTGGTGGTGCGCCGCGGCCACGTCGTGCGGGGTGTCGCCGATCACGACGATCGAGCGCGGGGCGAACACCGTGCCGTACTTGGCCTCCGCCGCCCGCTTGGCCGCCGCGACCAGATCGTGCCGGTCGGTCGACACCGAGCCGTACCCGCCGATCTCCAGGTCGACGAACGGCAGCAGGTCGAACGCGGCGAGCTTGCAGTCGGCCAGCTCCACCAGGTTCCCGGTGACCAGCGACTGCACCACCTCCGCTCGCCCGGCCAGCGCGGCGAGCACCTGCGGCGCCCCGGGCAGCGCGCGACCCAGCGACGGCAGCTGCGGGCGGGCGGCGGTGGCGATGCTGATGAGCTCGGCGAACATCCGCTCGACGTGCTCCTCGGTCCAGTCGACCCCGTGCGCCTCCAGCAGCTCCACGGTGATCGAGCGCTCCGTGCGGCCGGGGAACGCGGGGATGTGCGCTATCTCCAACCCCAGCGCGCCTGCCAGGGCCCGGCCGTACCAGTCGTGCCCGGTGCCGCTGTAGTCGACGAGGGTCTGGTCAACGTCCCACAGGACCAGGGTGCTTTTCTCGGTCACCCGGTCATAGTGGCACGGCCTCACAACGGCCGGACGCTGTCCGCGATCGAGGCCAGGTCGGCGTCCTTGGCGGGCGGCGGTGTCGCCGGGCCGCCCTCGGTGTCACCGTTGACCACCAGCAGCCGCAGGTCGGTCTCGTCCTCGAGCAGGACGATCACCAGTTTCCCCTTGCCCGCCAGGCACTGGTCGCCCGCGCTGGTGACCGTCGCCTCGACCCGCACGCCCTTGTAGTTCTTGTCGTCCGCGCCGGTCACCGTGATCGCCCGCGGTGTGCCCGCGACGACGTCCACGGCGGTGCCGCCGCTGTAGAACTCCTTGCCGAAGGCGGTGGCGATCTCGGTGGCCCGCTGGTTCAGCTCGCCCTTGGCGACCTTCCCGCCGCCCACCACGCCCCGGCTGTAGTTCTTGCCGCCGCAGTCGTAGGAGGTGAGCCCGACCAGGTGGTCGATGGCGACCCCGGGCAGCGACTTCAGCGTGAACGGCTGCGACGACTCGATCGGCGTCCAGGTGTCGGGCACCGCGTAGGAGATCTTGGCCGTGTCGTTCTCGACCACCCGCCCGGCCTGCTTGGACGTGGTGGTGGTCGTCTTTCGGCTGGTCGTGGTGGCCGAAGTGGTTGTGGTGGTCGTCGTGGTGTCCGTTGGCAGAGCCGGTGTGCTCGACTGCCGCTGGAGCAGCACGACCGCGACCACGGCCCCCACGACCAGCAGGATCGCGGCCACCGACACGATGATCACGAGCTTGCGCCGGTCGGGTTTGGGTGGGCCCGGGTAGAAGCCCAGGCCCTGGTAGTCGCCGCCGGGGTAGGTCATGGGCGCCGACAGTACCGGTCGGACAGAGCTACCGCCGCCAAACGGGTGGCCACCGCCCAACTATCACGGCCATCCAACGATCACCGTCGTTGAACGGATCACTGCCGAACGATCACTGCCGGGGGCGCACGCTGTCCGCCATCCCCCGCAAGTCGTCCCCGGACGCGATAGGCGCAGTCTCCCCGCGATCGTCGGTGTCCGCGCCCAACACCACCACCGCTGTACCCAACGCCGTGGCTAGAGCGACCACGGTGACCACGCCCCGCGTACTCGCGCACCGGTCGGCGACCTCGCCTGCCGTGACTTCCGCGTCCGCCTTGATAAGCGTGCCGCGGGCGCCATCCCTGACGATCGGTGTCGGCCGCGACAGCGTCACCTTCGCCGTTTGGCTCCCGTCGCTGTATTGGTCTGCCGCGATGGCCGCCGCCAACTCCGTCGCCACCTCGGCAGGGTCGCCGTCGACGCGTCCGCTGCCGGAGAACGCCCGCCCGTACTCGGCCCCCTGGCACAGGTACGTCCCGAAGTCCGCGAGGTGGGTGAGCACGGCGCCGGAGGACGACTCCAGCGTCTCGGATTCCGGGGCGAGCGCCCAGTTCGACGGCACCTCGTAGCGCAACCCGGCCTCGGCGTCGTCGACCACCTGCCACCCGGGAACGCTCGGCGCGGCGGGGGCGGCCTGCCTGGTTCGGGTCGGTGGCACGGCGGTCACCCGCGGTGCGTCCGGGTCGTCCTCGTCGGACCCGAGGACGGCGACGGTGGCCAGCACCGCCACGGCCGCCGCGAGCGAGAGCGCCGCGATGGCCGCCCGCTGAGTGCGCACCTGATGACCGTAGCCCAGCCGCGCCGGGGCCCGTCGCAGGCTGATTTCAACGCACGTTGACTTCGGGCCCGTCGCGGCCCTACCCTGAGCGCAGAATTCAACGACTGATGAATACGGAGAACCCGATGTCCAGCTCGCGCCTGGTCGCCCTGCTCGCGGTCGTGGGTGCCGCGGTCGCCGCCGTCCTCGGCCTGCTCACCTTCGGCAGCCAGGCCAGTGCCCGACCCGACGGCGTCCCGCTCGCGATCGCCGCCGCCGACCCGCTGCGCCCGGTCGCCGAGAAGATCGCCGCCCACGGTGGCGGGGCGGTCTCCTGGCGGGTCGACACCCCGGACCGCGCCCGCGCGGCCCTGGCGGACAAGGAGGTCTACGGCGTGCTGGAACTCGGCGCGGCGGGGCCGACCATCGTGCTGTCCGGCGCGGTCAACCCGCAGGGCACCCAGATCGCCCAGCAGGTCCTCACCGGCGCCGCGGCGGCCCTCGGTGGTCAGGTCCGCACCGAGATGACCGCACCGGCGAGCACAGCGGGTCGGACCGCGCCACTGGCCGCGTCGGCGCTGCTGTGGATCGCCGGGCTCGTCGCCGGAGCCGGACTCGTCGTACTCGGCGCCAAGCTGGGCTTGAAAGCCACACCCGCTCACCGGATCGGCCTGATCGCGGGAGTTAGCGTTACCGGAGTCGCTGTGGTCGCTGGCTTCTTCGCGCTGTGGGACTCCGGACTACCGCTGAACTTCGACGTCTTGGGCTACCTCTTGCTTACTGCCGTGGCGTTCGCGGCGTTGCAAGGCGCGCTGCTGCGCTACCTCGGCATTCGCGCCATGGCACTGCTGGGACCGCTCTACCTGATCGCCCCGGCCGTCGCGGGTCAGGTCCCCGAGATGCTCGACCCGGCCTATCGCGCGCTCTTGTGGTCGTGGACGCCGTTCCGGTTCGCTGCCGAAGGTCTGCGCAGCCTCTTGCAAGGCACCCCCGACGCGCCGGATGTGACGTTGGGTCTGATCGTCCTCGGCAGCATCGCGGTCGCAGGCTTGGTCGCGGTAGCGCTACCGAACCAGCGCAAAGCTGTTCAGCCTGCCAAGTAGCTCAGCCGGACCTTGCGCACCGGGTTGTCCACATTGGTGTCCACCAAGCAGATCGACTGCCACGTGCCCAGCATCATCTGTCCACTCAGGACGGGGATGCTGGCGTACGGCGGTATCAGGGCGGGCAGCACGTGGTCGCGGCCGTGGCCGGGCGAGCCGTGCCGGTGCCGCCAGGAGAAGTCCTTCGGCAGCAGAGCCCGCAACGCGGCGAGCAGGTCGTCATCGCTGCCCGCCCCGGTCTCCAGCACCGCCACCCCTGCGGTCGCGTGCGGGACCCACACGTGCAGCAACCCGTCCACCGCGCCCGCTTCGGCCAGGAACCTCGCGCACCGACTGGTCAGGTCATAGACGACCTCGGTACTACCGGTCGTGATCTCGAACTCCTCGCTGTGCACGTCATCCACCGTAGTGTCGAAGTCGTGCGCATCGCCTTTGGAGAGCAGTTCGAGATCCCGACCGGTTACCTCAACTCCGCCAGCATCGGCATCCCGCCCACCAGGGTGGCCGCCGCTGTTGGCGCTGCCGTCGAACGGTGGAGCCGCGGCGAAGACGCACCCCCGGTGTTCGACGAGCATGTGGCCACCGCCCGAGCCGCTTGGGCGAGCCTGGTCGGGGTAGACCCAACTCAGGTCGCCACCGGCGCCACGGTCTCCCAACTGATCGCCACAGTTGCCGCTGCCGTCCCCGATGGCACCCGGGTGCTCACCCCTAGAGGGGAGTTCACCAGCGTGATCTTCCCGTTCGCCGCCCAAAGCCACCGCGGCGTGACTGTCACCGAGGTAGATCCAGCTGAACTCGTCGACCGCGCCCCCGGCTACGACCTGGTCGCCGTTAGCGCCGTGCAGTCCGCTGATGGGGCTATCGCGGACCTGCCCGGTCTGCGCGCCACAGGCATCCGCGTCTTACTAGACGTCACCCAGGCCCTCGGCTGGCTCCCCATGGACCTGACCTGGGTCGACTGGGTCGTCGGCGCGGGCTACAAGTGGCTCCTATCGCCGCGCGGCGCCTCTTGGCTCGCCGTCCGACCGCAAGCCCGCGAATGGACCCGACCCGTCGCCGCGGGCTGGTACTCCGGAGCGGACCCCTGGGACACCGTCTACGGCCTCCCGCTGCGCCTCGCGGACGACGCACGCGCCTACGACCTCGGCCCAGTCTGGTTTGCCCAGGTAGGCGCCGCGTCAGCACTACCGTGGCTCGCCGGCCTCGACAGGCTCGCCGTGCGTGACCACGTCGTTGGCCTCGCCGACGACCTGCTGACCCGCTTGGACCTGCCGCCGCAAGGCTCGGCCATCGTCGCTCTTGACCTGCCGGGCGCCGCCGAACGACTCGCGGAAGCGGGTGTTCGCTGTTCCACCCGGGCGGGCCGGGCCCGGCTTGCCTTCCACCTCTACAACACCACCGAGGACGTCGAGGTGGCGGTCGCCGCTATCCGACGTGCGCGAGTCGGATGAATCGGGTCGAATGACACCGGCGGGCCACACCAACTACTGTCAGCGTTCGTGTCGGATCCCCAGCGCCCCGGACCGCCTTGGCCCCCCGAGCAGTACAACCGCTCCGGAGAGACCGAGTGGATCCCGCGCGTGCAAGCGGGCCGACGCCCCGACGAACCGTTCCGCTTCCAGGAGCAGGCCCCGGCCCCCAAGAGCAACTCGGCGCTGACCTGGGCGTTGCGCGTCGCGGGCCTGCTCGCCATCGCCCTGGTCTCCGGCCTGGTCTTCTGGTACGTGCAGGACGAGAGCGGCCAGCAGACCGCGCCCAGCACCGAGCAGACCCGCCCGCGGGCCCCGGGCGTCTACACCTTCGTCGCCCATCCGGATGTCCCCCGACCGAGGGTCGACAGCGACTGCCAGCAGCACGCCTACGGCAAGACCCAGCAGTTGCTGGCGCAGCCCGGCCAGTGCACCAAGGTCACCCAGGCCATGTACACCGCCGACGTGGGCGGCAAGCAGGTCCTGGTCTCGGTCTCCGTCGTGCACATGGCCGACAAGGAGAAGGCGGCGGGCCTCATCGCACTGACCAACGAGGACAAGACCGGCAACGTCAACGACCTGGTCCGCGAGGGCGTGGTCAAGGCGGCACCGCTCAAGTCGGTCAGCGTCGGCTACGACTCCCAGCTCAGCGGCACCGTCGTGGTCATCGTCGAGGCCGACTTCGCCCCGGCGGGCGGCAAGGCCGTGGGCACCAAGGCGGACAAACCCCAGCTGGACAAGGTCTGCGCCGACGCGCTGCGCTTGGGCGCCGAGATCGACCCCGACACCGGCGGCTGAACCCGTCGGCGTGAAGTGACGAGAAACTCCTACACCCGGGCTCGCGCCGCCCGATAACCACGCCTGAGGGGTGCCACCGGTGGGTGGCCCCACCCCGGCGTGGGGTCGTCCGCGCACCGGACAGGGAGAGACTCGCATGGCTGATTCAGGGACCCGCAACCCGCTGCGCCGCAGTGTCGGCACCCGGGTGTTCAGCGCCTTCCTCGTGCTCGCCGTCGTCGTCATCGCGCTCGGCGTGTTCAGCCTCACCCAGCAGGCCTCCGTGAGCGACCGGGCCGCCTCGATCTCCGAGGACACCGTCACCCCGCTGGTGGACGTCAAGTCCGTGCAGACCAACAACCTGTCCGCGCTGACCACCGACGTCGTCATGGAGACCGTCAAGGACCCGGGCGCCCTGGAGAGCCTGGCCAAGGGCCGCGACCAGCAGCTCGCCGACACCGACGCCGCCTTCGCCAAGCTCGCCCAGAGCATCCCGGCCGACCTGCAGCCGCTGCTCACCCAGCTCAAGAGCGACAACGAGACCTTCTGGACCTCGCACAAGAACCGCCGCGCCGCCACCGCCGCCGGTGACACGGCCAACGAGGTCAAGTACAACCAGGAGGCCCAGCAGAACCTGCCCAAGGTCACCGCCGACTTCGCGAACCTGACCGACGCGCTGGTCCGCTTCGCCGAGAACCAGCGCCAGGAGATCGCGGACATGACCGCCACCTCCCGCTGGCTGACCATCGGCGTCATCGGCGCCGCCGTGCTGCTCGCCCTCGCCCTGGGCTGGCTGCTCACCCGCAGCATCCGCAAGCCGGTCCGGCACCTGCAGGACTACGCGAACCGGGTCGCCGCCGGTGACCTCACCCAGGACCTCGGCGTGCGCTCCGACGACGAGATCGGCGCCATGGGCCGCGCGCTGCACCACGCGGTCAACGAGATCCGCACCGTGGTCTCCGACGTCGCCGAGTCCGCTTCCGGCCTGGCCACCTCCGCCGACCGCCTCGCGGTCACCAACGGCAAGCTGACCGACGCCGCGGGCTCGACCTCCTACCGCGCGGGCGAGGTGTCCACCGCCGCGGGTCGGGTGTCCGACAGCGTCGGCACCGTATCCGCCGCCACCGACCAGCTCGGCGCCTCCATCCGCGAGATCGCCGCGAACACCTCCGAGGCGGCCAAGGTCGGCGCCGAGGCCACCGCGACCGCCCAGCACACCAACGACATCATCACCCGCCTCGGCTCGTCCTCGGCCGAGATCGGCGACGTCCTCAAGACCATCCGCTCGATCGCCGAGCAGACCAACCTGCTGGCGCTCAACGCCACCATCGAGGCCGCCCGGGCCGGGGACGCTGGCAAGGGCTTCGCCGTCGTCGCCGGTGAGGTCAAGGACCTGGCCCAGGAGACCGCCAGCGCGACCGAGGACATCGGCCGCCGGGTCGCCGCGATCCAGACCGACACCGAGGCCGCGGTGGCCGCGATCGGGCAGATCGTGCAGGTCATCGACCGGGTCAACCAGTTCCAGTCGGCGATCGCGGTCGCCGTCGAGGAGCAGTCGGCCACCTCCGACGAGGTCAGCCGCAGCGTCTCCGAGGCCGCCAACGGCACCAACGCCATCGCCTCGGCGATCACCGAGGTCGCGGGCGCCGCCGACGAGACCTCCCGCGGCGTCACCGACGCCGAGCAGGCCACCTCGGAGCTCACCCGCCTCAGCGGCAAGCTCCAGGAAATGGTCACCCGCTTCACGTACTGACCGCTCCAGTACCGAACGCGGGTCCGGTGACCGGGCAGGGCTCCTCCAGGGGGTCCTGCCCGGTTTCGGCTTGGTGCCCCGGGTCCTAGGACTGACTGGGTTCTAGGGCTGACCGGTTCTAGGGCTGACCGGGTAGCGCGGGCGTCAGCGGGGTGATCCCGGCCGCCTTGCGCCACCTCGTCGCCCGGACCGCGGACTCGGTCAGCGCGAGCGCGGCGGTGGTGCGGACGTCGGCGTCGTCGGTGCGCTCCAGGACCGCCCGCCACGCGACCGCGCAGTCCTGCTCGGCGCCGATCACCAGCTCCAGCGCCGACGCCTGGTTGGTCACCGGCTTCGGCGGCAGGTACGCGGGCTCCGCGGGGGCGGGCGTCGCGCCGGAGGCACCCAGCAGCCGCTCGGTGGTGTCGCGCTGCGCCCGGTGGGCCTGCGCGCCGTCCCCGATCGGCTTGTCGAACGACGCGGGCAGGAAGGCGCTGACCAGCCCGTAGACCCACGCCGCGGCGTGCTCAGCGCCCAAGGCGGCCTGCACGGCGGCCAGTGTGTCCTGCGCCAACGGCGCCCGGGAAGGCGGCACCGACGTCGACACCGGCTGGGTGGACGGGTCTCCGGTGGGCTGGGCCCCGGTCGGCTGGGTCACGCCAGCACCTCCAGCAGACTCGCGCACCCGGCGGCGACCGAACCGACCAAGCCCGCCCGGTACCTGGGCAACCGCGCCACCACGTCCACCGCTTCCTGTCGAGCCTTGGTCAACCCGTCGAGCAGCGCCTGCGCCGCCGCGGGGGGATCGGTCGGGGGAGTGGGCGCCGCCTGGGTCGTCGTGGTCGCGGCGGACGAGGACGAGCTCGGCTTGGGCGGCCGCTCACGGTCCATCTCCGCTCTCAGCACCCGCGCGTGCTCAGTCCTGGCCTCGGCCACCACGGTCGCCTTCGCGGCGAGGTCGGGGACCAGCGCCAGCCCCCGCGCCAGGGCCGCGTCCGCCAGGGCGCGCGCCTCCAGCTCGGCCAACGGGTCCGGTGGCGGTGGCGCCGCGGCCGTCGGCGTGCACGCCGCCAGCCCGGCGGCCCCGACCAGCCCGGCGGCGGCGGAGGTGGCCAACAACAACGCGCGACGGGTGAGGGATCCGGTGGTGCTCACAGTCGGTCATCCTGCCAGGCCCCGGCTCGGGCGGTCGGGAGTCGCCGATGATCGCCTGCGGCGGCTGCCCCCGGGTGGGCGAGATACGCTAGGTGACCACGGTCGGCGGTAGGTACCGCCGACCGGCAGACAATCGCACCATCGACCAGAACAGGGAGCGGCCAACGTGGCCAACGAGGGACAAGGCGACCACGTCACGGCCGAGCTGGAACCCGTGGTGGCGGGCGCCATCGCCGCGGTCGGGTTCGAGCTCGAGCAGCTCGACGTCGCCCAGGCCGGGCGCAGGCGGCTGGTCCGGGTCGTGGTGGACGGCGACGACGGGGTCGGCCTCGACGAGGTCGCCGTGGTCAGCCGCGCGGTCTCGGCCGTGCTCGACGAGCACGACGCCGTCCTCGGCGGGCCCTACACCCTCGAGGTCACCTCACCCGGGGTCGACCGGCCGCTGACCCGCCCCCGGCACTGGCGGCGGGCCAAGCTGCGGCTGGTCAAGATTCGCCCGGTCGAGGGAGACGTGTTCACCGCCCGTGTCGGCGCGGCCGAGGAGGACCCCGACGGCGGGGTCCAGGTGCTCGTCGACGGGCAGGTGCGCAGGGTCGGCTACCGCGAGGTCGCGCACGCCGTGGTCGAGGTGGAGTTCAAACAACCGCCGGTGGCGGAGATGGCGATGCTCGAAGGTCGGGCGTCCGGTACTGAGGAGGACGCGCGATGAACGTGGACATCGCGGCGCTGCGGGCGATCGAGCGCGACAAGGACATCCCGTTCGAGACGGTCATCGAGGCCATCGAGACGGCACTGCTGACCGCTTACAAGCACACCGAGGGCCACCAGCCGCACGCGCGCATCGACATCGACAAGCGCACCGGCCTGGTCCGGGTGCTGGCGTACACGACCGGCACCGACGGCGCGGTCGACGAGGAGTGGGACGACACCCCCGAGGGGTTCGGCCGGATCGCTGCGACCACCGCCCGCCAGGTCATCCTGCAGCGGCTGCGCGACGCCGAGCACGAGCGCACCTTCGGCGAGTTCTCCGCCAAGGAGGGCGAGATCGTCGCCGGGGTGGTGCAGCGCGACACCCGGGCCAACTCCCGGGGCATGGTGGTCGTGCAGGTCGGCGACACCGAGGGCGTGCTGCCCGCGGTCGAGCAGGTGCCCGGTGAGAGCTACGAGCACGGCACCCGCATCAAGTGCTACGTCGTCGGCGTCACCCGGGGCACGCGCGGGCCGCAGATCACGTTGTCGCGCACGCACCCCAACCTCGTGCGCAGGCTGTTCGCGCTCGAGGTGCCCGAGATCGCCGACGGCACCGTCGAGATCCCGGCGGTCGCCCGCGAGGCCGGGCACCGCTCCAAGATCGCGGTCCGCTCGACGGTGTCCGGGGTCAACGCCAAGGGCGCCTGCATCGGTCCGGTCGGCGCCCGGGTGCGCAACGTGATGAGCGAGCTGGCCGGGGAGAAGATCGACATCATCGACTACTCCGACGACCCGGCCACGTTCGTGGGCAACGCGCTCTCACCCGCGAAGGTGGTGTCGGTCACGGTCGTGGACGAGCGCGCCAAGACCGCCCGGGTGGTCGTGCCGGACTTCCAGCTGTCGCTGGCGATCGGCAAGGAAGGGCAGAATGCCCGGTTGGCGGCCCGGTTGACCGGTTGGCGCATCGACATCCGCAGCGACGCGGCGGCCGGTGCGCAGGCAGCTCCGGTATCCGGTTCTGCTGACTGAGCCGGACAAGATAGACTTTCCCATGGTTCGTCATCAACACCCGGTTTCCACGCGCCTGCCTGGGGCAACACCCGTGCGGACGTGCGTGGGGTGCCGGGCGCGGGTGGCGGAGGCGCAACTGCTGCGAGTGGTGCACGCGGATGGGGCTCTCGTGCCCGATCCGCGGCGCAGGATGCCGGGCCGGGGTGCGTGGGTGCACCCCGATCCAGGGTGTCTGGCCAAGGCCGAGAAGCGGCGGGCGTTCCCCCGGGCCCTGCGGGTCCAGGAGGCGCTCGACGTGGCCGGTCTGCGATCGGAGATCGAGCGGATCGCGGACGGTGTCGGGACGGGATACTCCCGCCCCGTGGAAGACCAGAGGAAGCAGGTCGACCCGTCATGAGTCAGCCGTGAAGCTGAAGACATGAACGCGCGACGATAGGACGAGGTCGACGGGACTGCCGCCGGCCTCATCAGACGAGGAGAGCAGTGGCAGGCAAGGCCCGTGTGCACGAGCTCGCGAAGGAGCTCGGAGTCACCAGCAAGGATGTACTCGCCAAGTTGAAGGACTTGGGCGAGTTCGTGAAGTCGGCGTCCTCCACCGTGGAGGCGCCCGTGGCCCGCAGGTTGCGGGACGCCTACCCGGGCAAGGGCGAGGCCAAGCCAGGCCCCCGACCCGGCCCCAAGCCGACCCCGCGCCCCCCGGCGCCGCGCCCGGAGGCGGCTCCCGCCCCCGCCGCGCAGGCCCCGGCGGCCGCGAGCAGCGCCCCGAGCGCACCGGCACCCGCGCCGACTCCGGCGCGGCCCCAGGCGCAGCAGACCGCGCCGCCCAAGCCCGGTTTCGTCCCCGGTCCGCCGCGGCCCAAGCCCGCGCCGCGCCAGGCCGAGCCCGTGCGCGAGCAGCAGGCCCCGGCCGCCGCCGCGCAGGCCCCGGCCGCGCCCGCGGCGACGCCGCCCTCGGCACCCAAGCCCGCCCAGCGCCAGGAGCGGTCGACGCCGCCCCAGCAGGGTGGTCAGGGTGGCGGGGTCGTCCCGCCGCGGACCCAGTCGCCCAAGCCGGGCCCGCGTGCGCCCCGGCCGGGCAACAACCCCTTCGGTGTCGGTGGCGGAGCCCCGTCGCCCCGGCCGGGCGCGCCCCGGCCCGGTGGCGACCGGCCCGCCGGTGGTGGCGCCCCCGGTGGCGACCGGCCGCCGCGTCCCGGTGGTGACCGCCCGGCAGGCGGTCCCCGCGGTGACCGGCCCGCCGGTCCGCGTCCGGCCGGTGGCCCGAACCCGGGCAACATGCCGCCCCGGCCCAACCCCGGCATGATGCCGCCCCGGCCCGCCCGCCCCGCGGGTGGCGGTCGTGGTGGTCCCGGCGGCGGCCCCGGCGGTCCCCGTGGTGGCCCCGGTGGCGCACCCCGTGGCGGTCCCGGTGGGGGCGGCGGCGGTGGAGGTTTCCGCGGTGGCCCCGGTGGCGGTGGCGGCGGTGGAGGTTTCCGCGGCGGTCCCGGTGGCGGTGGCGGCGGCGGTGGTTTCCGCGGCGGTCCCGGTGGCGGCGGTGGCGGTGCTCCGGCCGGTGGTGGCGGTGGTTTCCGCCCCGGTGGCGGCGGTGGCCGTCCCGGTGCCGGTGGTCGCGGTGGCGCGGCTGGTGCGTTCGGTCGGCCCGGTGGGCCGTCGCGGCGCGGCCGCAAGTCCAAGCGCCAGAAGCGCCAGGAGTACATGGACAACATGCAGGCGCCCAGCGTCGGTGGTGTCCGGCTGCCCAAGGGCAGCGGTGAGGTCATCCGGCTCGCCCGCGGCGCCTCGCTGACCGACTTCGCCGACAAGATCAACGCCAACCCGGCCTCGCTGGTGCAGGTGTTGTTCCACCTCGGTGAGATGGTCACCGCGACCCAGTCGGTCTCCGACGAGGTCCTGGAGCTGCTCGGCTCCGAGATGAACTACACCGTGCAGGTCGTGTCCCCCGAGGAGGAGGACCGCGAGCTGCTCGACTCGTTCAAGATCAGCTACGGCGAGGACGCCGGTGACGAGGACGACCTGCAGGCCCGCCCGCCGGTCGTGACCGTCATGGGTCACGTCGACCACGGTAAGACCCGCCTGCTCGACACCATCCGCAAGACGACGGTGCACGAGGGCGAGGCCGGTGGCATCACCCAGCACATCGGCGCCTACCAGGTCGCGACCTCGCTCGAGGACCGCGAGCGCCTGATCACCTTCATCGACACCCCCGGTCACGAGGCGTTCACCGCCATGCGTGCCCGTGGCGCCCAGGCCACCGACATCGCGGTGATCGTGGTCGCCGCCGACGACGGCGTCATGCCGCAGACGGTGGAGGCGATCAACCACGCCCAGGCGGCCGCCGTGCCGATCGTGGTCGCGGTGAACAAGATCGACAAGGAAGGCGCCAACCCGCAGAAGATCCGCCAGCAGCTCACCGAGTACGGGCTGGTGGCCGAGGAGTACGGCGGCGACACCATGTTCGTCGACATCTCGGCCAAGCAGGGCACCAACATCGAGGGCCTGCTCGAGGCGATCCTGCTCACCGCGGACGCGGCGCTGGACCTGCGGGCGAACCCCGACATGGAGGCCCAGGGCGTGGCGATCGAGGCGCACCTGGACCGCGGTCGCGGTCCGGTGGCCACGGTCCTCGTGCAGCGCGGCACCCTGCGCGTCGGCGACTCGATCGTGGCGGGCGACGCCTACGGCCGGGTCCGGCGCATGGTCGACGAGTTCAACGAGGACATCCTCGAGGCGACCCCGTCGCGTCCGGTCCAGGTCATCGGGTTCACCTCGGTGCCAGGCGCGGGCGACACCTTCCTCGTGGTCGAGGAGGACCGCACGGCGCGCCAGATCGCCGAGCGGCGGGCGGCCAGGAACCGGGCTGCGCAGAACGCGCAGAAGCGCAAGCGCATCAGCCTGGAGGACTTGGACGCGGCGCTCAAGGAGACCAGCCAGCTCAACCTGATCATCAAGGGCGACAACTCGGGTACCGTCGAGGCACTCGAGGACGCGCTCACGAAGATCGACGTCGGCGACGAGGTCGAGCTGCGGGTCATCCACCGCGGCGTCGGCTCGATCACCGAGGGCGACATCAACCTGGCCATCGCGGACAACATCATCGTGATCGGCTTCAACGTCCGCGCCGAGGGCAAGGCCACCGAGCTGGCCAACCGCGAGGGCATCGATGTCCGCTACTACTCGGTGATCTACCAGGCCATCGACGAGATCGAGGCGGCCCTCAAGGGCATGCTCAAGCCGATCTACGAGGAGGTGGAGCTCGGCCGCGCCGAGGTCCGCGACGTCTTCAAGTCCTCCAAGGTCGGTACGATCGCGGGCTGCATGGTCACCTCGGGCGAGATCCGGCGCAACTCCAAGGCCCGGCTCATCCGCAACGGGGCGGTCATCCAGGAGGGCCTGCCGGTCAGCTCGCTGCGCCGGTTCAAGGACGACGCCGTCGAGGTCCGCGAGGGCTTCGAGTGCGGTCTGACGCTCGGCTCCTACAGCGATCTCCAGGTCGAGGACATCATCGAGACCTACGAGATGCGCGAGAAGCCGCGCACGTAAGTGGCAACGACCCCGGGGGCCGCTCGCGGCCCCCGGGGTTTCCTACTCACCCCCCTCGGTGATGCCTGGTGTACGTCGGTGCCCTGGAACTGGACCTCCTGCTCGGGGACGTCCACTCCCTCAAGCAGAAGCGCTCGGCGGTGCGGCCCGTGGTGGCCGAACTGCGCAAGCGGTTCGAGGTCGCGGCGGCCGAGGCGGGTCACCTCGACCTGCACCGCCGGGCCCTGATCGGCGTCTCGGCGGTCGCCGCCGACGCCGGGCACGTCACCGACGTCCTCGACGCCTGCGAACGGCTGGTCGCCGGGCGCCCCGAGCTGGAACTGCTGTCGGCTCGGCGCAGGCTGCTCGGGCCGGACGACTGATCACCGACCGAACACGGAAAGAAGGAGCGTCGTGGCTGACGCACCCCGCGCGCGCAAGCTCGCCAAGCGCATCTCCCAGATCGTGGCCTCGGCCCTGGAGCACGAGGTGAAGGACCCCCGGCTGGCCCGGGTCACCATCACCGACGCCAAGGTGACCGCGGACCTGCACGACGCCACGATCTACTACACGGTCCTCGGCGACAAGCTCGACGCCGAGCCCGACCACACCGCGGCCAAGGCGGCGCTCGACAGCGCCACCGGCGTGCTGCGCACCCTGGTCGGCCAGGGCACCGGCGTCCGGTTCACCCCGACGCTGACCTTCATCGCCGACACGGTGCCCGACGACGCCCGGCGCATCGACGACCTGCTGGCCCGCGCCCGCGCCGCGGACGCCGAGGTGGCCGCCCGCGCGTCCGGCGCGACCTACGCGGGGGAGCCGGACCCGTACCGGGCGCCCCGCGAGGACGACGAGGACGAGGACTGACGGTCGCCAGGTCCCGGGTTCGTCTCCGCCTGTTGTCTCTCGGGGGTGCGACGGTCGGTGCGAACGGACCGTCGTGCCATCTCCGCTGTTCGGGCGACTGGCACTAGCGCTACCGGGCGACAACGTGAAGGATTGCGGGGTACGGAGAGTCGTCGGGGCGTCTCCGAGATCGGCCGTTCCGGGGAGCGCATGTCCGGGTTGTCCCGCCGCCAGGTGATCGCGGCGTCGGTGGGGGGCGTGGCCACCACGGTGGGCCTCGGGCTGTTTGGCGCCTGGGCGCTGCGCCGCGACGAGACGCCCGCCGCCAGCGACGCGCGCACACCCATCCCCACCGAGATGGGCCCGACCACCACGACGCGCCCGCCCAAGCTGCTCGAGGTCCGGACCGTGAAGTCCACGGCGCGCAACCGCGATGTCGAGGTGGTCGCCTTCCGGCCGGACGGGGTCGCGCCGGGCACGCTGCCGGTCTGCCTCGCCCTGCACGGCAGGGGAGCGCGGGCCAGGGTCTTCACCGAACTCGGCGTCGGCGGCCAGCTCAGCGCCGCGGCGGCGTACGCGGTGGTGGCCGTCGACGGCGGCGACTCCTACTGGGTCGGCAACTCGGCCAAGGACGACCCGGTCGCGATGCTCACCGACGAGCTGCCCGGCTGGCTGGCCGACCTGGGCCTCAACCCGCGCCCGTTCGCCGTGCTCGGCGTCTCCATGGGTGCCTACGGCGCCCTCAACTACGTGCGCGAGCACCCCGACGCGGTGCGCGCGGCCGCCGTGATCAGCCCGGCGCTGTTCACCTCCTGGGGCGACGCGCGGGCCCGCAACGTGTTCACCGGCCGGGCCCAGTGGGAGCAAACCGAGCCGCTTCGTCACATCGATGCCCTCGGCGGCGCCAAGCTCGGTGTATGGTGCGGCACAGCCGACCCGCTGCTGCCCTCGGCCAACCGGCTCATCGATACGGCGCGACCCGCCGTGGCCAGGACCGCGCCCGGGGGCCACGACGCCGACTACTGGACCGCGGTTGTGCCCGAGGCGTTGTCGTTCATAGGCTCGCACATCTGACCCAAGTGGTGTAGACCTATTGTTCCGCACCTGCTCGCGTGGTCGCTGATCGCGTCGGGGCGCCCACCCCGCGGCGGTGCTGACCACCGATCATCCCACCACGGGAGTTCCACAGTGGACGGACGTTGGACCAGACGCGGGTTGCTCATCGCCGGTGCGGCCGCGGTGGCCGCGGCGGGCTGCGGTGCCCGCCAGCAGCAGCAGACCCCGGCCGCGACCCCCAAACCGCTGCCCAGCAGCGTGCCCCCGGTCGACTCGACCTCGGTGAGCAACCTGATCTGGCGCTCCTCGATCGGCGACGTCAAGATGATCGTGATGCGCCCGCGCGAGGTCGCCGGGCCGCTGCCGGTCTGCCTGGCGCTGCACGGCGAGGGCACCGACGCCAACCAGTTCGTCGAGATCGGGCTGCCGCCGCTGCTCACCGCCACCGTGCGCGCGGGCACCCGGCCGTTCGCCGTGGTCGCGGTGGACGGCGGCACCAGCAGCTGGCTCGGCGCGCCGCAGACGATGCTGGCCAAGGAGCTGCCGGACTGGCTCAGCCGCGCCGAGCTCGCCGACACCCCGTTCTCGGTGCTGGGCATCTCCTCCGGCGCGGTCGGGGCGTTCGAGTACGCCCGCACCCCGGGGCTGGCGCTGCTGAGCGCGCTGAGCCCCGCGGTGTTCACCGACTGGCGCGACGCGGAGAAGTTCGGCGGCTACACCGACGAGAAGCAGTGGCAGCGCGCGGAGCCGCTGCGCAACCTCACCGCGGTGGCCGGGCTGCCGTTCGCGGTGTGGTGCGGCACCGACGACCCGCTGCTGCCCGCCGCCCGTGAGCTGGCCCAGCGCACCAAGGCGACCCCGGCGGTCTTCGGCGACGGCGACCACTCGACGGTCTACTGGAAGAAGATCTTGCCGGAGGTGCTGCGCAACATCGGCGACTCGCTGGGCAAGAAGACGCCCTGACCCCGGTCCGCTGGGTGGCCCGACTGGACAGCGCGCCCGCGCGCGGGAACCCTGGGTGGGGTGGGAACCGATCTTGCCGCCGACCTGGCCGCCGCAGCCGACCTGCTCCGCACCGCGACCGATGTGACGCTGCTCGCGCACGTCAGCCCGGACGCCGATGCCCTGGGCAGCGCGCTGGCGCTGGGCTTGGCGCTGCACGCGCGCGGGGCGGTGGTGCGGGTCTCCTTCGGTTTCCCGACCGAGGTCCCGCGCTCGCTGCGCGGTCTCGACCCGATCGGGCTGGTCGTGCCCGCGCCTGCGGTCCCGGCCGCCCCGTCGCTGCTGGTGGCGCTGGACTGCGCCAGTGAGCAGCGGCTCGGGCAGCTGGTTGACCGGGTGCCCGCCACGATCGCCGCGGGCGGTCGGGTGCTGGTGGTGGACCACCACGTGGCCAACACCCGCTTCGGCACCGACCACCTGATCGACGAGACCGCGCCCGCCACCGTGGTGCTCGTGCTGGCGCTGCTCGACGAGCTGGGCGCCGAGCTGACCCCGCAGATCGCCAAGTGCCTGTACGCGGGCCTGATCGGCGACACCGGCTCGTTCCGCCGGGCCACCCCGGACACGCACGCCACCGCGGGCCGCCTGATCGCCGCCGGGGCCGACCCGACCGAGGTGGCCAGGCAGCTGATGGATTCGCACCCGTTCGGCTGGCTGCGGATGGTGTCCTCGGTGCTGGCCCGCGCGCAGCTGGTGCCGGACGCGGTCGACGGCCGCGGGCTGGTGCTGACCGTGGTGTCGCTGACCGACCTGGCCGGGCTGGAACCCGAGGACGCCGACAGCGTGGTGGACCTGGTGCGCACCGTCGAGGGCGCCGAGGTCGCCGCGGTGGCCAAGGAGATCACCCCGGGTCACTGGTCGGTGTCGTTGCGCGCGGTGGGATCAGCCGACGTGCGCGCGGTCGCGGCGTCGCTGGGCGGCGGCGGGCACCGGTTGGCCGCGGGCTTCCCGGCGCGCGGGTCGGCCGAGGACGTGTTGGTGCTCATCAAGAACGCCTTCGCCTGAGCCGTCCACACCGGACCCCCGGGCGGGGTTGACCGCGCGGAGTAGACCACTGGGTGACCGGGTCGGGACCGGGCGTGATCCCCCGGCCGCGAAAGCGCGACTTCTCGACGTTTTCCCGCGGTCATGTGATGGCCTGATGGTATAAACCATTCGTTACCGGGCGTGTGGGTCGGGACGTGCGCCGCCGGTGTTTCGCCCAACTCGATCAGGTGGTGGTCATGCGGTCGACCAAGGTCACGCTGCTGGCGCTCGCGTCCGCGTTGGTGGTCGCGGGGTGCGGGTCAGGCGGTGGGGGAGCCGACCCGGCCGTCGGTGCGCCCCAAGGCGCGATCGCCTACCTCGACTCCGACTGCCCGGACGCGGGGATCCGGCCCGACGGGGACAAGGAGTTCACCTACTGGTCGATGTGGAACGCCGACGAGCCGCAGGGCAAGGTGCTGAGCAAGGCGATCCGCTGCTTCACCGACAAGACCGGGGTGAAGGTCAACGTGCTGTGGTTGGGCCGCGACCTGCTCACCCGCAACGTGGCGCCCGCGCTCAACACCGGCACCGTGCCCGACCTGTTCGACCAGGACGTCAGCCAGGTCATGGCGTCGGTGGTCAGCGCAGGTGGAACGCAGCCGGTGGAGGACGTGCTGGACTACAAGGTCGGTGAGGGCGAGCTGAAGGTCCGCGACGTGCTGCCCGCGGCCTCCTACGACTTCCCGCAGAACAAGGGGCCCGACGGCAAGATCTTCGAGATCCCGTACGTGGTGTTCGGGTCCGCTTGGTGGTACGACCGCACCGTCGCCGGGCGGGTGACCGCGCCGAAGACGACCGAAGAGCTGTTCCAGTTGTTCGACAACGCCAAGTCCTCCGGCGTGGCCGCGCTCGCCCAGGACGGCGACCGCCCGGTGTCCAACGCGTCGCTGTTCACCCAGGCCGCGGTGCGCTTCCTCGGCGCGGGCGGCCTGACCAAGGCGGCCCAGGACAAGACGGGCGAGGTGTGGCGCAACGACGTCGGCCTCTACCAGGCGGCCGAGTTCGTCGAGAAGATCGCCAAGGGCCGGTACCTGATCCCCGGCTGGGACTCGGCCAAGTACCCGACCCTGCAGCAGCGCTGGGCCGACGGCGAGGCCGCGTACCTGTCCATGCCGGGGTGGCTGCCCAGCGAGTCCAAGCAGTACCTGGACAAGAAGGGCGGCGACCGCTCGATCAGCCTCGGCTCGTTCCCCTTCCCGCAGCCGGGCGCCGCCTCGCACATCGTCGCCGAGCGCATCCCGGTCGGCTTCGCGATCACCGCGAAGGCGAAGAACCCGGGCGCGGCCAAGGCCTTCATCGCTTACGTGCTCAACAAGGACATCCTCTCCGGCGTCCCCGCGGTCGCCGACAACCTCACCCCCCGCGCCGACCTCGCCGTCCCGGAGTCGCAAAAGGACATCCGAGCCGCCCTGTCCGACCCCGGCACCGAACAAGCCCTCTACCTCGACGGCGTCAACGCCCTGGCCGGTGGCGCGTGGGCCGAGACCGTCCTCTACCCACTCACCGACACCCTCCTACGCGGCAACATCTCCGCCGCCGACTTCATCGACGCCATGGCCGACCGCCAAGCCAAGTTCTGGAAGACCGCCAAGTAGCACCCCACCAACCACTCCCCGCCCCAACCTCCCCCACCTCACCAACCTGCCCCCTGCCACTGCTCGATGGGGCGGACTTGTTTTGCGTGGGGGGACGGCACCCGTAGCGTTTCCTCGCGGCAGGGCCAGTCTTTTCGGCCCCTGCTTTGCGGTTCTGCCACGGGTGTTGTAGGGGCCCCACGCAAAACAAGTTCGCCCCATCGAGCCAACCGCACTCCCAGCCCCGGCACGGACACACGGCTACCTCGCCCCACCGAGCCACACGCACTACCAGCCCCGGGGCGGACACATGGATACCTCGCAGCGAGCCGCACGCTCTCCCAGCCCAGGCGCGGGCACACTGATACCCACCCGTTCGAGCCGACCGCACTGCGAGTCCCGGCGTGGACACACCGATACCCGCCCATCGAGCCACGCGCACGGCCAGCCCAGCGCGGACACACTGGTCTTCGCCTCACCGAGCCACCCGCACTCCCACCACCCCGCAGCCACACCACCGTTCGCGTGGAGGCCCACCGCCCGTAGCGTCGTTCGTGGACCGGCCACGCTTCCGCCTCTGCTTTGTGGACATGCGCGGGTGCCCCACGCACAACAAGTCGGCCCCACCGAGCCCATCGCATGCCGGACCCCGTGGACACTCCCGACACGGCCAACGTCCTCAGTCGAGGCACCGGCTTGATCGATACCCTTCTCGATCACCGGGCACTGTGACACCTGGCTGCGTATTGTCAGCCCGGTGGACCGAGCCTCGTTGCGGCAGATCCTCGGACTGGCCGTACCCGCCCTGCCCGTTCTCGCCGCCGAGCCGCTCTACCTGCTCGTGGACACCGCCGTGGTCGGGCACCTCGGTGGTATTCAACTGGGTGCATTGGGGATCGGCGCGGTTGTCCTCGCGCAACTGTCCACCCAGCTGACGTTCCTGTCCTACGGCACGACGGCGCGCGCGGCCCGGTTGCACGGCGCGGGGCGTGGTGCGGAGGCCGCCGCCGAGGGGGTGCAGGCGACGTGGTTGGCGGTGGGGCTCGGGTTGGCGCTCGTGGGGGTCGGGCAACTGGTCGCCGGTCCGGTGGCGCGGGCGCTGGCCGGGTCGGGCGAGGTCGCGGCGGCGGCGGAGGGTTGGCTGCGGATCGCCCTGTGCGGCGTCCCGATGGTCCTGATCACCCTGGCGGGCAACGGCTGGATGCGCGGCGTCCAGGACACCCGCCGACCGCTGCGCTTCGTCCTGGCGGGCAACGGCGTCTCGCTCGTGCTGTGCCCGACCTTCGTCCACTTCCTCGACTGGGGCCTGGACGGCTCGGCCGTGGCGAACGTGGTGGGGCAAACGGTTGCGGCGGTGCTGTTCCTGGTCGCGCTGCGCGGACACGCGCAGCCGCCCCGCCCCCGGGTCGTCCTGGCACAGCTGAAACTGGGTCGCGACTTCGTCCTGCGCAGCCTGGCGATGCAGGCCTGCTTCCTGTCCGCCGCCGCGGTCGCCGCCCGCACCTCGGTCGGTGCCGTGGGCGCGCACCAGGTTGTTCTCCAGCTGTGGACGTTCCTCGCGCTGGTGCTCGACTCCCTCGCCATCGCCGCGCAATCACTCGTCGGCGCCGCACTCGGTGCCGGGCAAGCCAAGCGCGCCCGAGACCTGAGTGGTCAGTTCGCCCGCTACGGCCTCATCTTCGGCATCGCATTAGGAGCTGTCTTCGCCGGACTGTCCCACGTGCTCCCACGCGCCTTCACCACCGACCCCGCCGTCCTCACCGAGATCCCCCACGCCTGGTGGTTCTTCGTCGCCATGCAACCAGTTGCAGGCGTCGTCTTCGCCCTCGACGGCGTCCTCTTCGGCGCGGGCGACATCGCCTACCTCCGCACCGCCACCCTCGCCTCAGCCCTGGTCGGCTTCCTCCCCCTGATCTGGCTCTCCCTCGCCTTCGACTGGGGTCTCTCCGGAATCTGGACCGGCCTGACCCTGTTCATCCTCTTGCGCCTGATCACCCTCCTGGCCCGCATGCGCACCGGCCACTGGGCAGTCATCGGCGCCACCCGCTAGCGGCCTTCCCTTGTTGCGCAGTCGCTTCAGAGATAGTGCAGCTATCAGGTGACGTTGAGGGCGACCAATGCCTTTGCGGTGTTGCCTTCATCCACTCCCAAAGCAACCGCTTTGCCCGCCGGGTCGAAAAGGCCGTAAGTGCCCTCGATCCCCGCCGCCGGGATGCGCTTTCCGTGCGATAGCGCCAGGGTTTCCACTCGGTCCAGGTCTCGGCGGGGAAAGGCGGCGGTGACGGCGGCTTCCATGTCGAGGGAGAGGGTTGGGGTTTCTTCCAGTGCCTCAAGGGTTCGGGCCACGCGCAGGTCGAACGGGCCGACGGTGGTGCGGCGGAGGGCGCCTAGGTGGCCGCCGACGCCGAGGGCTGTGCCCAGGTCTCGGGCCAGGGCGCGGACGTAGGTGCCTGAGGAGCAGTCGACCATGACGTCGAGTTCGAGGGCTGATCCGGTGCGGGTGGTGGCGAGCAGGTCGAACCGGAACACCGTCACCGGGCGGGCCGCGAGGTGGACCTCCTCGCCCGCTCGCACCCGCGCGTAGGCCCGCTTCCCGTCGACCTTCACCGCGCTGACCGAGCTCGGCACCTGCTGGATCGGACCGGTCAGCGCCGCGATCCCGGCCGCGATGGCCGCGTCCGGCACGCCGGTCGGGTCGGCCTCGGACACGACCTCGCCCTCGGCGTCGTCGGTGGTGGTCGCGACGCCGAGGCGGATCGAGGCGAGGTAGGTCTTGCGGTCCAGCGCCAGGTGCCCGAGCAGCTTGGTCGCGCGTTCCACGCCGAGGACGAGGACGCCGGTGGCCATCGGGTCGAGGGTGCCCGCATGGCCAACCTTGCGGGTGCCGATGATCCTTCGGACCCTGGCCACCACGTCGTGGGAGGTCATGCCGGGGGCCTTGTCGACGACGATGAGGCCGGGGGGGACTGCTGCACGCTGAGACACGAGCGGCAATCCTAAGATGTCGCCGCTTCCTGCTCCGCCGGGATGTCCCACGGCCTGCGCCGGATCCGCACCGGCACCTCATCGCCCCTGGTCTCGGCGGCGAAGACGGCGGCCCGGGCGCGGCGCCACCACACCAGCGTCCGCCAGGCGCCCAGCAGCAGGACGGTGGTCACCGCGAGGAACGCCATCCGGAACGTCGACGGACCGGCCGAGGCGGTGTCGCCGCCGATCAGCAGGCCGACGCCGAGGGCGGACACCGTGATCGCGGTGAAGCCGCCGACGTTGACCACGCCGCTCGCGGTGCCGACCCGGTGGATGGGGTTGTAGTCGCGGGCGAGCGCGAACGCCACACCGGACAGCGGGCCGCCGACCGCGAAGATCGCGAACGCCACCGCGAGCACCGGCGGCGGGACGACACCGCCCGGCCAGCCGAGCAGCACCGCCCACACCAGCACCGCCGCCACCAGGAACCAGGCCACCATCGGCATCCGGCTCTCCGGCCACCGGCTCATCAACTGCCCGATCACCGGTGCCGTCGCCATCGACACGAGCACCAGCAGGCTCAGCACCGACCCGGCGGCCGCGGGCGACAGGCCCTGCCCCTGCACCAGGTACGGGTAGCCCCACAGCAGGCTCAGCACGCCGGGGGAGAACATCGTCGCGAAGTGCACCCAGAACCCCAGCCGGGTCCCCGGCACCCGCCACGCCAACCGGACCTGGCCGACCACCTCGCGCAGCGAGGTCGCCGGGCTCGGCTCCTGCTCGCCGTCGGGGGTGTCGCGCACCCGCACCAGCACGACCAGCGAGTACGCCGCGGTCGCCGCCCCCGCGATGGCGAAGGTCGCCGTCCAGCCCGCGTTGGCCAGCAAGAAGGTCAGCGGCACGGTCGCCAGCAGGTTCCCCAGCTGCCCGAGCGCCGCGGTCACCGACGCCAGCAGGGCGTACTTGCGCGGCGGGTAGTGCGCGGCGACGACCCGCAGCACGCTCACGAAGCTCATCGCGTCGCTGATGCCGAGCACGCCGCGGGCGACCAGGGCCAGCGGGTAGCTCGAGGCGACGGCGAACAGCACCTGGCCCGCACCCATGCCCAAGGCGGCCGCGGTCAGCACCCGGCGCGGGCCGAAGCGGTCGACCAGCAGCCCGGTCGGCACCTGCATGGCCGCGTACAACCCGATCTGCAGCACGGTGAACGTGCCGAGTTCGGCGGCGGTGATGCCGAACCGGTCGGCGGCCTGCAGCCCGGCGACCCCCAGCGTGGTGCGGTGGAACATCGCCAGCAGGTACACCGCGGCGGCGGCCGCCCAGATCACCAGTGCCCTGCGCCCCGTGGCTGGCAACGGCCCGCTCCTCTCGCGGCGTGGCGGACCACCGGCGGTGGCGACGCGATTATTAGCCTAGCTAAGGGTGTGGGCGCGCACACCCGCCCGAACCGGGAGTTCGGTCACACACCCGGGCGGGCGCACCGGCACCGACCACCCACTAGGCTTCGAGCCGTGCAGCGTTGGCGCGGTCTGGCGGACCTACCCGGGGGCTGGGGTCGCTGTGTGGCGACCATCGGCGTGTTCGACGGAGTCCACCGAGGACACCAGGAACTGATCGCCCGGGCCGTCGCGCTCGCCGCCGAGCGCGACCTGCCCAGCGCCGTGCTCACCTTCGACCCGCACCCCTCCGAGGTGGTCCGCCCCGGCAGCCACCCCGCCCAGCTGACCACCCTGCGGCGCAAGGCCGAACTGGTCGAGGAGCTGGGCGTGGACGTGTTCTGCGTGCTGCCGTTCACCCAGGAGCTGTCCAAGGTGGCCCCGGACGAGTTCGTGCACGAGATCCTGGTCGAGCGCCTGCACGCGGCCGCGGTCGTGGTGGGCGAGAACTTCACCTTCGGCAACCGCGCCGCGGGCAACGTCGAACTGCTGACCGCCCTCGGCCAGCGCTTCGGCTTCACCACCGAGGGCGCCGAGTTGGTGACCGCGGGCGAACTCGCCTTCTCCTCCACCTACATCCGCTCCTGCATCGACGCGGGCGACGTGCGGGCCGCGGCCACCGCGCTCGGCCGGGCGCACCGGCTGGAGGGGATCGTGGTGCGCGGCGACGGCCGCGGGCACGAACTCGGCTTCCCCACCGCGAACCTGTCCACCCCGCGCTTCGCCGCCGTCCCGGCCGACGGGGTCTACGCGGCCCGGTTCACCCTGCTCAACGGCCACAACCGGGCACCGCTGGGCGCCGCGGTCTCGGTGGGCACCAACCCGACCTTCTCCGGCCGCGAGCGTCGGGTCGAGGCGTTCGTGCTCGACGTGGAGGAGGACTTCTACGGCCAGCGGGTCGCCATCGACTTCGTCGAGCGGCTGCGCGCGATGGAGCGCTACCCCAGCTCAGCGGCCCTCGTCGAGCAGATGCACCGCGACGTCGCCCGCACCCGCGAGCTGCTCGGTTAGGCCATCCGGAGCACCCTGGTGGTTATCCCACGAAACGAACCGGTGGGCCGGCAAGATACTCCCGAGGTCAGGGGGGACCGGTCCGGCACTAGGGGAGAGGCGCGGGTGGAGGACCACAAGATCGTCCAACGCAACATCGCGTTGCAGCGGGAGTGGTACGGCGAACCCCTCGGGGACCGGGTGCGCAGGCTCGTCGTGGCCTTCGACGTCTCGCAGGCCAACCTGGCCGACGTGCTCGGCATCAGCGCGCCGATGCTCAGCCAGGTGATGAGCGGGCGGCGGGCCAAGATCGGCAACCCGGCGGTGCTGGCCAGGCTGATCATGCTGGAGCGCAAGATCCTCACCCCCGAGGTCGCCTCCGGCCGCCGCGAGGCGCTGCAGCGCGCGCTCGACGACGTTCGCGCTTCGAAACCGGCCGTGACCAGGGACAACCTGCCCGTCGATGTCGGCCGCAGCGCCATCCTCGCGCTGCGCAGGCTCGCCAGCGCCGAGGACCTCACCGAGGCCGCCGGGCTGCTCGACGACCGCTTCCCGGACCTCGCCGACCTGTTACGCCGCGCCGGAAAGCGCGTGTGAGCGGGATCTTCTCCGCGTTCGCGGTGCCCGACCCGGTCGCCGAGCACCTGGCCGAGCGCCTTGCCGAGTGCCGGTCATCCACCGCGCCCGACCTGCGCCGGACGCCCCGCGAGCAGTGGCACGTCACGGTCGGTTACTACGGCCGGGACGACCCCGACCAGCGGCTGGCCCGGCTGACCGAACGGGTGAGCGGGCTGCGGGCGCCGCGGCTGCGGATGAGCGGCTCGGGGACCTTCGCGCAGGTGTGCCTGCTGAAAATCGCTACCCCCGATCCGGTGGACTTGCGTAACCTGGCGGAGGCGGCCGACTTCCAGCTCGGCGGCCACCCGGACTACCTGCCGCACGTGACCGTCGCGCGGTGGTCCACCCCGACCATCCCGATCACCTCAGGCCTCGACCTGGCCGCTGAGCTGCGCGGGTACGACGGCCCGCAGTGGGTTCCCGACGAGCTGGTGCTCTACGCGAGCCACCGGGGGACCTACACCCCGATCGGTCGCGTGCCCCTGCTCACCGCAGGCGCGCCCGGGGCAGGGTGCTAACCTTGGTGTTTGGGTACGGCTGCGGTCCGTGGCGGCTGATACCGACTTTTCCCACACGGCACAGGCACCACGAGGAGTTGACGAGTGGCTCTGTCCACCGAGCAGAAGAAGACGATCCTCACCGAGTACGGCGTGCACGACTCGGACACCGGATCCCCCGAGGCCCAGATCGCGCTGCTGACCAAGCGCATCAAGGACCTCACCGAGCACCTCAAGCAGCACAAGCACGACCACCACTCGCGGCGCGGACTGCTGCTGCTGGTCGGTCGCCGCAGGCGGCTGCTGAACTACCTGACCAAGGTGGACATCGAGCGCTACCGGTCGCTGATCCAGCGGCTCGGCCTGCGCCGATAGCTCGAACCCCGGGGGGAGTGGCCGTCAGGTCGCTCCCCCCGGGTACATAACCGAACCGAAACCACCCCGCGCGTGCCGGACCGGCACACCACGCGGGCGAACCAACAGGGCAGCACGCCGCGCGCCACGGGACCAGTTCGCCGGTCCTCGGTAGTGGTTCCCGCCGAGCCGAGAGGGCTCCGGGGACTTCGATCGAAGACCGGCCTCGTCATGAACCGCGACCCCGTGCCCGGGCAGTGCGCCGCCCTGACGACGAGGAGTTCTCCCTACATGACCGAAATCGCTGTGCACGAGACCACGGCCGTGATCGACAACGGCTCCTACGGCACGCGCACCGTCCGCTTCGAGACCGGCCGCCTGGCCCGCCAAGCCGCGGGCAGCGTCGTGGCCTACCTCGACGAGGAGACCATGCTGCTGTCGGCGACGACCGCCTCCAAGCAGCCGAAGGACCAGTTCGACTTCTTCCCGCTGACGGTGGACGTCGAGGAGCGCATGTACGCCGTCGGCCGCATCCCCGGCGCGTTCTTCCGCCGCGAGGGCCGTCCGTCCACCGACGCCATCCTCACCTGCAGGCTCATCGACCGGCCGCTGCGCCCGTCCTTCGTGGACGGTCTGCGCAACGAGATCCAGGTCGTCATCACCGTGCAGAGCCTCAACCCGCAGGACCTCTACGACGTGGTGGCCATCAACGCCGCGTCCGCGTCCACCCAGCTGGCGGGCCTGCCGTTCTCCGGCCCCATCGGCGGTGTGCGCGTCGCGCTCATCGGCGAGCAGTGGGTGGCGTTCCCGACCCACGACCAGCTCAAGACCGCCGTGTTCGACATGGTCGTCGCGGGCCGCGTCGTTGGTGACGATGTCGCGATCATGATGGTCGAGGCCGAGGCCACCGAGAACGTGATCGACCTGGTGGCCGAGGGCGCGCAGGCGCCGACCGAGGAGGTCGTCGCCGCGGGTCTGGAGGCGGCCAAGCCGTTCATCCGGGTGCTGTGCGAGGCGCAGGCCCAGTTGGCCGCGGTCGCCGCCAAGGAGACCCGCCCGTACCCGACGTTCCCGGCCTACCAGCCCGACGCCTTCACCGCGGTCGAGGCCGCCGTGAGCGACGAGCTCGCCGCCGCGCTGACCATCGGCGACAAGCAGGAGCGCGAGTCCCGCATCGACGAGGTCAAGGCCCTGGTGCTGGAGAAGGTCGGCGCGGTCGAGGGCGGTGCCTTCGACGGCCGCGAGAAGGAGATCGGCGCCGCGTTCCGGTCGCTGAACAAGAAGCTGGTCCGCCAGCGGATCCTGCGCGACAAGGTCCGCATCGACGGCCGCGGCCTCACCGACATCCGCGGCCTGTCCGCCGAGGTCGCGCTGATCCCGCGGGCGCACGGCTCGGCGCTGTTCGAGCGCGGCGAGACCCAGATCCTGGGTGTCACCACGCTGAACATGCTCCGCCTCGAGCAGCAGATCGACTCGCTCTCGCCCGAGACGCACAAGCGCTACATGCACCACTACAACTTCCCGCCGTTCTCCACCGGTGAGACCGGCCGCGTGGGTTCGCCCAAGCGGCGCGAGATCGGCCACGGCGCGCTCGCCGAGCGGGCGCTGGCGCCGGTGCTGCCCAAGCGCGACGAGTTCCCCTACGCGATCCGCCAGGTGTCGGAGGCGTTGAGCTCCAACGGTTCCACCTCGATGGGCTCGGTCTGCGCGTCCACCATGTCGCTGCTCAACGCCGGTGTGCCGCTGAAGGCGCCGGTGTCGGGCATCGCGATGGGCCTGGTGTCCGATGAGATCGAGAACGCTGCCGGTGAGACCGAACGGCACTATGTCGCGCTGACCGACATCCTCGGTGCCGAGGACGCCTTCGGCGACATGGACTTCAAGGTCGCCGGTACCAAGGACTTCGTGACCGCGCTGCAGCTGGACACCAAGCTCGACGGCATCCCGTCGGACGTGCTGGCGCAGGCGCTGGGCCAGGCCCGCGACGCGCGCTACACGATCCTGGAGGTCATGGCCGAGGCCATCGACGGTCCGGACGAGATGAGCCCGTACTCGCCGCGGGTCACCAGCGTGAAGATCCCGGTCGACAAGATCGGCGAGGTGATCGGGCCGAAGGGCAAGATGATCAACTCGATCACCGAGCAGACCGGCGCCGACATCTCGATCGAGGATGACGGCACGATCTACGTCGGTGCCGCGGACGGCCCGTCCGCCGAGGCCGCGATCGGCCTGATCAACGCGATCGCGAACCCGCAGCTGCCCAAGGTCGGCGAGCGGTTCCTGGGCACGGTCGTCAAGACGGCCGCGTTCGGCGCGTTCGTCTCGCTGCTGCCGGGCAAGGACGGCTTGGTGCACATCTCCAAGCTGGGCAACGGCAAGCGGGTCAACAAGGTCGAGGACGTGGTCAAGGTCGGCGACAAGCTCCGGGTGGAGATCGCCGACATCGACCAGCGCGGCAAGATCAGCCTGGTGCTGGTCAGCGAGGACGACGCCGCCGCCGCCTCGGACAACGGTGCCGCCGTGCCCGCCGAGGCTGAGGTGGCTCCCGCCCAGTGAGTCCCAGTTCCCCGGTGACGGCCGCGGGCGCCAACGGCGCCCGCGGCCGTTCCGCACCTCACCAGTCCCCCGGAGACCAGTCCCCCGAAGCGCCGCGGACCCCGGCCGCCAAGCGGGTCCACGGCCACCTGCAGAAGCCCGGCAGCACGGTGCTGCTCGAACGCGACGGCGACACCGAGGTCCGGCGCACGCTGCTGCCCGGTGGCCTGCGCGTCATCACCGAGCGGGTGCCCGGCGTCCGCTCGGCCTCGGTCGGCATCTGGGTCCAGGTCGGCTCGCGCGACGAGCCGAGCTCGGTCGCCGGTGCCGCGCACTACCTGGAACACCTGCTGTTCAAGGGAACCGCGCGCCGCTCGGCCGCGCAGATCGCCGAGGAGATCGACGCCGTCGGCGGTGAGCTGAACGCGTTCACCGCGAAGGAGCACACCTGCTACTACGCGCACGTGCTCGACGAGGACCTGCCGCTGGCCATCGACCTGGTGTCCGACGTGGTCTTCGACGCGGTGTGCGCGGAGTCCGATGTGGAGACCGAGCGCGGGGTGGTGCTCGAGGAGATCGCCATGCGCGACGACGACCCCGAGGACCTGCTGCACGACGCGTTCTGCACCGCGCTGATGGCCGACCACCCGCTGGGCCGCCCGGTCCTGGGCAGCGAGCAGTCGATCACCTCGAT
This sequence comes from Actinokineospora diospyrosa, assembly GCF_024171925.1. GTDB lineage: Bacteria > Actinomycetota > Actinomycetes > Mycobacteriales > Pseudonocardiaceae > Actinokineospora > Actinokineospora diospyrosa. Next base: position 68,584 of record NZ_JAMTCO010000014.1, read on the forward strand.
GACCCGCACCGCCCTCAACGGGTTCTACCGGCGTCGCTACACGATGCCGCGGATGGTGCTGGCCGTGGCGGGCAACGTGAACCACCGCTCGGTGCTCACCCTGGTGCGCAAGGCTTTGCGCGACAGGCTCACCGGCGACCGGTTGCCCATCGCGCCCCGCACCGGGCGGGCCCGCCTGGGGTCGTCGCCGCGGTTGGTGCTGCACACCGACGACACCGAGCAGGCGCACATGATGCTCGGCGTCCGGGCCCTCGACCGGCACGACGACCGCCGGTTCACGTTGAGCGTGCTCAACGCCGCGCTCGGCGGGGGCATGAGTTCCCGGTTGTTCCAGGAGGTCCGGGAGAAGCGCGGGCTCGCGTACCAGGTGTACTCATCGGTGGCCGCTTACGCTGACACCGGCCACCTGTCCATCTACACGGGCTGCCAGCCGGATCGGCTCGGCGAGGTCGCCGGGGTGGTCCGCGAGGTCTTGCGCGAGGTGGCCAAGGACGGGTTCACCGACGCGGAAGTGGCCCGTGCCAAGGGGAGCCTGCGCGGCGGTCTCGTGCTCGGCCTGGAGGACACCAGCTCCCGCATGTCGCGCATCGGCAAGGGCGAGCTCGCCTACGGCGACTACCTCACCGTCGAGCAGACCCTGGACCGCTACGCCGCGGTCACCGCCGATGACGTCGCGGTCCTCGCGCGTGACCTGCTGGCCCGGCCCCTCGCCGCGGCCGTGGTCGGCCCTTACGCTCACACCGACGACGTTCCGGTCCAACTGCACGAGGTGAGCAAGTGACGAGCTCCGTTCCCCCCACCCGCTCGGCCGACAACCCGATCCGGGTCGGCGTCCTCGGTGCCCGCGGCCGGATGGGCGCCGAGGTGTGCGCCGCGGTGGAGGCGGCCGACGACCTGGAGGTCGTCGCCATGGTCGACTCCGGCGACTGGACCTTCGACCTCGCCGACGCCGGTGCCGAGGTGGTCGTCGACTTCACCCACCCCGACGTGGTCATGGAGAACCTGCGGTTCTGCGTCGACCACGACATCAACGCCGTCGTCGGCACCTCCGGGTTCGACGCGGCCAAGCTCGACACGGTGCGGCAGTGGCTGGAGCCCAAGCCGGAGCTCGGGGTGCTCGTCGCGCCGAACTTCGCCCTGGGCGCGGTGCTGTCGATGCGCTTCGCCCAGCTCGCGGCGAAGTACTACGACACCGTCGAGATCATCGAACTGCACCACAACCGCAAGGCCGACGCCCCCTCCGGCACCGGTGCGCACACCGCGGGGCTCATCGCCCAGGCCCGTGCCGCCGCCGGGCTCGGCGTGGTCCCGGACGCCACGACGTCCGAACTGGACGGTGCCCGCGGCGCGTCGGTCGACGGGGTCCGGGTGCACTCGGTGCGGCTGGGCGGGCTGGTCGCGCACCAGGAGGTCCTCTTCGGCGGCGAGGGCGAGACGCTGACCATCCGGCACGACTCGTTGGACCGCAAGTCCTTCATGCCCGGTGTGCTGCACGGGGTGCGGGCCATCCTCGACCACTCGGGTCTGGTCGTCGGCCTGGAAAACCTGCTGGACCTGTGATGTCCGCGCGTTCGGTGTCGCTGCTGCTGACCGCCGTGCTGGTCGTCTACTTCGTCCTGCTCGGCGGTCGCGCGGTGGCCCTGTTCCGCGACGGCTCCCCGGTCGCGCTCGGCCTCGGTGTCGGCGTTGTGCTGCTGCCCCTGGTCGGCGCCTGGGTCGTGTGGTCCACGCTGCGCTTCGGGGTCCGCACCCAGGAACTGGGTCGGCGGCTGGCCGCGGAGGAGGGCTTGCCCGACACCTCGGACCTGCCGCTGATGCCCTCGGGCCGGGTGGACCGGGCGGCGGCGGACGAGTTCTTCGAGCAGTTCCGTGCCGAGACCGAGGCGGCCCCCGAGGACTGGCGCTCCTGGTACCGGTTGGCTGTCGCTTACGACGTGGCGGGCGACCGGGGTCGGGCGCGCGACTCCATGCGCAAGGCCTTGGAGCTCGCGGACTAGGTGCTGTCCGGGCGCTCGATGTGCGTCTCCTCCGACACGGGCAGCCCGGCTTCGCGGATGCGGCTGACCCAGGCCGCGAGCTCGGGCGAGTAGGCGATCGTGCGCAGTCGCAGCGACCCGTCGCCCGAGTGCAGCAGGGCTTTGGCCTCGAACGGCTCGGAAGCGCTGAGGTTCTGGGTGTAGCGGACGTCCATGTGCGTGCACGCGGTGAGCGACCGGGTCCCCGTGGCGCCGTTGTGGCGGCGGAACTCGACGTGTGTCGGTTCCAGCGGTGGCGCCAGGCGCGCCCACACCACCTCCTGCGAGTACTTCATGAGCCGCCAGCGCAGGTACAGCGCCAGCGCCGCCACGAGCGCCACGAACCCGGCGACCAGACCCGCCCAGAGACCGCTCCCGACCCCCGCCACCAGCCCCACGAGCGCCGCGACGGCGAGTAGGCCGACCGCGACCGCCGCGTACCGCGCCACCACCCGGTCGGGCCGGGGCCACGTCCACTCCCATTCCACGGAGCCCAGGTTAGGGCCGAGGTGGTGGCTGGTGTGGACCGTTTTGTCGGTCTCGGGGGTTAGCCTGGCCCGCATGACGACCTACGTCCTGTTGCCCGGCGCGGCGTCCGACTCGCGGTACTGGCGGTTGGTGGTGCCGCTGTTGCGCGCACACGGCCACGAGGTGGTCACGCCGGACCTGCCGTGCGAGGACGACACCGCGGGGTTCGAGGAGTACGCCGACGTTGTGGTGGACGCGGTGCGCGGGTACTCGGACCTGGTGGTGGTGGCCCAGTCGATGGCCGGGTTCACCGCGCCGATCGTGGCCACCCGGGTACCGGTGCGCCGGATCGTGCTGGTCAACGCCATGGTGCCGGTCGCGGGGGAGACCGGTGACCAGTGGTGGGCGACGTCCGGGTCGTCGGCGGCGATGCGGGCCAACGACGTGCGGGAGGGGCGGGACCCGAACCGCGAGTTCGACCCGGTGGAGGTGTTCTTGCACGACGTTCCCGAGGCGTTGTGGGAGGAGCCGCTGGGGCAGTCGGGCAGGCCGTTCGAGACGGTGTGGCCGTTGGAGCGGTGGCCGGATGTGGCGACCAGCGCGGTGGTGAGTGCGGGGGACCGGTTGTTCCCGGTGGGGTTTCAGCGCGAGTTGTTGCGGGTGCGGTTGGGGGTGGAGCCGGTGGAGATCGATGGGGGGCATTTGCCTGCGCTGGCGAATCCGGATGGGTTGGTGCGGGCGTTGGTGGGGATCGGATAGGCCTGCGCGTTCGTGACCAACACCCGCACCGCGGCGTCGTACAAACAAGATGACGAGAGGAGTTCGATGCAGCCCACTATTGAGACCCGGGCCGCTCAGCCCTATGTGTCGATCCGGACCCAGGCCAGCTTGGCTGAGTGGGGCAAGGTCAACGCGCTGATCGGGGAGGTCTACGGCTGGGTTGCCCAGCGTGGTGTCGAGCCCGCGGGGGCGTTGTTCTACCGGTATCACTCGGTCGCTGGCGATGTGATTGATGTTGAGGTCGGGGTTCCGGTGCCCAGCCTTGTCGACGGTGATGGGCGGGTGTTGGGGGGTAGTAAACCCGCTGGTCAGTACGCCGTGTTGATGCACAACGGGCATCCGGACCGGATTCGGGAGACCTTCGCGGCCTTGGACGCGTGGGCTGAGGCCACCGGCACCGAGTTCGACGTCACCGATGGGGTTTGGGCGGGGCGGTTCGAGTCCTACCTGAGCGACCCGGCGGTGACGCCTGATCCGGCTGAGTGGCGGACGGAAGTGGCATACCGCGTACGGGACTGATCCGGTCGGACTACGCTGTCGCGGTCGTCACCGATCGGAGAGCGCGGATCGTGAGCACATTCGAAGTCGAGGACTCCACCGGCGTCTGCCGGTGCCCGGCCTACTCGGACATCCCGGGGCGCCGTGAACTGCACGACGTGGGGGCGCCCGGGTGCGCCTACGAGACGGAGGAGTCCGAGCAGGACTAGGGCTGGTGGGGATCGGGTCGAGAACCCGGTCCCCACCGGTCTTCCCGGGTTCGGGCGAGTCCGGTGTGGACTCGGTGTGCGGTGCGCGTGGTGGGGATCTCGGCGTTCGTCGGTGGCGCGGGGCATGATGGGGGCATGTGCCGAAGCATCAAGACCCTCCGCGCGCCGTTCGTCGATGAGGTGGGCGACGACGACGTTCGGGCGGCAGCGCTGCAGTACGTGCGGAAGATCTCCGGGTTCCGGGCTCCCGCGCCGCACAACGCCGAGGCGTTCGAGGCGGCGGTGGACGCGGTGACGGCGGCGACGCAGGAGTTGTTGGACCGGCTTGTGGTGCGGGGTGGCAAGCAGTAGCCGTCTTAGAGGAACCAGCCCGCGAACAGGGCGGGCGAGGCGGCTAAGGCGCTGAAGCGGATGAAGCGGCCCAGCAGGCCGACGCCGATGAACGCCGACAGGCGCATGCGCACCAGGCCCGCGAGCACGACCATGGCCATGAACGGTGGCACGCCGACGACCGAGCTGACGCTGTAGGTGCCGTACAGCCAGCCGGGGTGGCGTTCGCAGCGCTCGCGGATCTGGGCGACCCAGTCGCGCAGCCGCTTGGTGCGTACCTCCCAGCGCGCGCGGCGCGGGGTCATCGGCCGTTCCCGGTCGTGGTGGCGGTGCACGAACGCCGGTAAGCGGATCCAGCCGCGCGCGGCGAAGTAGAACAGCAGCTTGCCCAGGACCTGCGCCACCGCGACCACCGCGCCCAGCGCGAGCCAGTGCACCTGCGGTTCCTGCGCGGCGAGGCCGAGCACGAACAGCTCGATGCTGACGAGGGGCACCAGCGCGGAACTGAAGGCGACGCCGAAGGTCACGCACAGCCAGCCCAGCACTAGGCACCCCCCTCCATCATCAACAAAGGTCCGCACCGACGGTACCTGAGAAGCCGACCCGGGCGGCTTGAGTTGTCCACACCACCCCCCGGGCGCACCCGACCCGCTACCCCGCGGCCGTGATCACCGCTCAGCGTGGTCGGTCGATCACCGCCTGGAGTCCTCGGTTGCCTTGCGCTGCACCGGTGTTCGCCGCAGCACGCCGGTCGCGATCAGGGCCGCGACGGCGGTTGCCGCGGCGATCGCGGTGACCGCGCGGGTGCGCCGCGGCTGGTCGCGGCCCGCGAGCTCGCCAGCCGCGGCGGCCGCCTCGGCCCGGTCGTAGAGCACCTTGGCCCGGGTCAGCGCGATCATCCGCTCCCGCCGGTCGGGCACTTGGTCGGCGACCACCCTGGCCAGCAGGTGCCAGGGCACGATCCGCTCGCCGGAGCGGTACTCGCCCCACAGCGCCGCCCAGTTGCCGAACTTGGCGCAGAGCTCGTGCGCGCTCAGCGCCGCGGTGTGCGCGCCGAGGAACTCGGCGAGGTCGTTGCTCTCGGGGGTGCTGCCCCGTTGTCGTGCCGGTTCGCTCATCGTCGGTTCCCCGCTGGTGTCCGGCGGACCGGTGGGTCCGCTTACGTGACCGCCGCCGGTGAGGGGTCTCCTCGGTCGGCGGCGGCGTGGGTCCGGCCGGAGCCGTCGCGAACCAGTATGGGGGCCCTCAGACCAGGTCCAGCCCGAGTGACCCGGTCAGCCGAACCTCGCGCAGCGGCCTGCCGCCCGCGTCCAGCGTGCGCACGACCCCGTCGGGCACCCACCCGGCGCGCTGGAAGAACCCGACCAGCGACTGGCTGCGCTCGGGCACCCAGCAGATCCCCCTGGTCATCCCCGCGTCGGCCGCGGCGGCGCACGACGCGGCCAGCAGCCGTCCGGCGTGCCCGCGCCGCCCCCACCTCGGCTCGACCAGCAACGTCCCCACCAGCGCGACCGTCCCCGCGTCGGGCGCGGGCACGTCGTTCGCCCCCGCCGACTCCGACTCGGGGGAGGGCCCGACCACGCAGAACCCGACCAGCCACTGCCCCTCGACCGCCACGTGCACGGTCGCGGGCCCCTGCTCGAGCACCCGCGCCAACTCCGCCGCCGCGGCGTCGGCGTCCAGCCCGGCCAGCACATCGGGGGGCAGGAGGTTCTCGAACCCGGTCTGCCACGTGCTCACCTGCACGCGGGCCAACTCGGCAACGTCATCGGGACCCGCGGCACGCACGGCGGCTTCGGCCATGCCGCTGAAGGTAGTGGACGGCCCGCGGCTGTCGGTGCCGGGTGAGAGCATCGGGGCGTCCCAGCACCAGGAGCCCACCAGTGACCCAGATGACCCCGTCGGCCGCCCGCCGCACCGCCCTCGCCGCCCAGGGCTTCGCCGACCCCCGCCCCACCGGCGTCCCCACCCGCCGCCACCTCCAGCGCACCATCGACCGGGTGCAACTGCTGCAACTCGACTCGGTCAACGTGGCGGTCCGCGCGCACTACATGCCGCTGTTCTCCCGCCTGGGCCCCTACCCGACCACCCTGGTCGACGACGCCGCGTGGTCGCACTCCACCCGCCGCCCGCGCACGCTGGTCGAGTTCTGGGCGCACGAGGCGAGCCTGATCCCGGTCGAGGACTGGCCCCTGTTCCGCTGGCGCATGGACCGCTACGAGTCCCGCTACGCCAACTACCTGGCCCGCGTCGCCCCCAAGTCCCCCGGCCTGGTCGACGACGTCCTGGCCACGGTGAAGGAACTGGGCCCGGTGTCGGCCGGAACCCTCGAGAGCACCCTCGGCGGGGCCGTCCCCCGGGCCAAGGGCGGGTGGTGGAACCGCTCCGACATCAAGCACATCTGCGAGTTCCTCTTCGCCACCGGCCAACTAACCACCGCCACCCGCGTCGGCTTCCAACGCTTGTACGACCTCCCCGAGCGAGTTCTCCCCGCCTCAGTCCTCGCCGCCCCGCGCGTTCCGGACGACGAAGCCGCCCGCGCATTGACATTGCGCGCCGCAGTGGCGCACGGGGTGGGGACCGAGAAGGACCTACGGGACTACTACCGGCTTGAACCCGCGCGGTCGCAGCAGGCGGTGGGCGAGTTGGTGGAGGCCGGTTTGCTGGAACCGGTCTCGGTACCTGGGTGGCGACACGGCGCCTATAGGCACGTGGACGCGCGAACGCCTCGACGGGTAGAAGGGCGGGCGCTGTTGTGTCCTTTCGACCCGTTGATCTGGGAACGGGATCGAGCGGAGCGACTGTTCGGGTTCAGGTATCGGATCGAGATCTATGTGCCTGAAGCGAAGCGGGTTTACGGGTACTACGTGTTCCCGTTCCTTTTGGACGGTGAGTTGGTGGCGCGGGTCGATTTGAAGGCGGATCGCGCGGGTGGGGTGTTGCGGGTGCAGGGGGCGTTCTTGGAGTTGGGGCAGGATGCTGGGCGGGTGGCTGGGGAGTTGGGGGCGGAGTTGAGGGTTATGGCGGAGTGGTTGGGGTTGTCGGGGGTTGTGGTGGGGGAACGGGGAGATTTGGCGGGGGCGTTGCGGAGGGCGGTGTAGCGCGGGGGTGTCTGTGTGCTTAGAGTTGTTTGTCCACAACCTGATTGGTTGTCCACAGGCCTTGGTTGCTGCTCCTGGTTTGTCGGTCTCCGTCGGTAGGCTGTGTATTGGGGGCTCTTGCGGCAGATGATCTTGCGGGGCGGCTGGGTTGTCCACAACGGCTTTGGTTGTCCACAGGGCGCTGCTTGGTGCTCCCGGTTTGTCGGGGTGCGTCGGTAGGCTGTGTATTTGGGGGCTTTCGATCAGGTTGATCTTGGCGTAGGCCGTGGTTGGGGGTGCGGGGCAAGGGATTGGGTCGGCCTCGTCGCCTGGCGGCGAGCTCGGCGACCCGGGATCGGACGCCTCGTTGCCTGGCGGCAACATCGGGCCCGATCCGCGATTTTCGAGCTTTGCTCGATGCGGTGGACCTGTTTTGCGCGGGGCCCCTACGACACCCGTGGCAGAACCGCACAGCAGGGGCCGAAAAGCATGGCCCTGCCGCGAGGCGACGCTACGGCTGCCGTCCCCCCACACAAAACAGGTCCACCCCATCGAGCACCTGGCACCAGCGACTCCGACTGTCCAGGCGCTGGGATGGCAGGACAGCCGAGAACGGGATGAGATGGCACCGCCAAGTCCGACTGTCCACGGGCTGGGTAGGTGGGCTGAGGCGGACCTGACGGAAGGCCAGTTGGCACCGCCAAGTCCGAGTGTCCAGGTGCTGGGTAGGTGGGTTGGGGCGGACCTGACGGCAGCTGGGTCGGCACCGCCGGGTCCGAGTGTCCAGGGCTGGCACTGTGGGGTGGGCGGACCTGACGGAAGGCCAGTTGGCGCCGCAGGGTCCGAGTGTCCAGGGGGCTGGGTTGGCAGGGCTGGCTCGGTGGGCTGGTTTGGCGCCGGCTGGTCTGAGTGTCCAGGGGCTGGGTTGGTGGGCTGGGTCCGGACCTGACGGAGGCTGGGCTGACATCGGCAGCTTCGGTGTGTCCAGTGGTTGGGGTGGTGCGGGCAGGTGGGATCGCGAACTCGGGGGGCTAAGAGTCCGCACCCCGGTCGGGGCTAACCCGTCAGCGGGGGGATACCGCTGAAGTCCCGGGGGATGGGGGCGGCAGGTCGGGGGGAGTGTCCACCTGGTGGGTGCTCCTGGCGCCGGCTGAGGTGCCGGGGTATGCCTGGAGTGGTCGGTCCGGTGGCGCGTGTGGCAGGCGGGCCGCACCCTTGCTGGATACCGACGACCGCGCGGAGGGCTTTCCGATGGAGAGAACCACTGTGGACACCCGTGAGCTCGTGCTTCCCAAGCCGCGCACGGAAGTGATCGGGGGGCGGGGGCCCGGGTGGCCGGTCGGGACGCCGTTGGAGGATGAGGAGTATGAGCCGACGATCGTGCGGGGGCGTGAGTGAGGGCCCCCGGACGGAGTCCGAGGGCCCTCGACGCGAGCGACTAGCGGGTTGCCGGGGTGACCAGCGCTGAGCCCAGGCCGGTGCGGCCCTTGACCTTGAGCGGCGGCGCGTCCTCGGGGCGTGTGCCGGTCAGCGGTAGTTCGCTGCGGGCCTCCCCTGACCCGGACGACACGTCGACCTCGGCGGGGCAGCCGGGGCGGATGCCGACCCTGAGGGCGCCGGAGCCGGTGGTCAGTTCGAGGGTGCCCTCGGCGGCGTCGGCGATGGTGATGTCGCCGGTGCCGCTGCGGATCGTCACGTCGGCGGTGACCGCGCCGAGCCAGACGTCGCCGCCGCCGGTGATTACGGTGGTGGGGCCGCCTACAGCAGTTAGCTCTACCTCGCCGCGGCCGGTGCGGGCTTGGACGCCTGCGGGGGCTGGGCCGATCTTCACCGAGCCGGTGCCGCTGGTGGCCTGAACGGCGCCCGTGGACTCGGCGACGTCAACGCTGCCCGCGCCGGTGGTCACGTCGACCCGGTCGGCCAGGCCGGTGATGCGCACCGAGGCCGCTCCGCTGCGGGCTGACACCACGGAGCCGACGGGGGCCCGGACGGTCACCGCGATCGGGATCCCGCGCAGCTGCGGTTCCTTCGGCGAGCGGACCACCAGGCGACCGCCCACGAGTTCGACCCGGGTGCGGCGCACCGCCTCCGCGGCGGCGTCCTGCGTGGCGGCCTCGCCGAACTGGGTGGTGAACCAGGACACCAGGTTGGTGAGACCGTCCGCCCACGGGTTGGCGTCCTCCGGGGCGTGCCTGACCTCGACGTCGATGCCCTCTTCTGCGGTGAGCCGGACGTCGATGCGACCCGACCCGGTGGCCACCGCGATCTCCACCGGGTCGGTGCCGGTGGTGAACTGCTCCATCCGCGTCTCGCTCATCCCCCGTACCACCCCTGCACTCGTGACGCGCCCTTGTCCGGGTCCGCCTGCTTGCCCCCCGTGTGCTTGCGGTGCCCGCTCAGCGCACCCTGCAGCGCCTGCTGCACGTAGGTGTTCAGCGACACCCCCTCCGACGACGCCGCGCGCTCGGCCTTCGCCTTGAGCTCCTCGAACAGGCGCAGTGTCATCCGGCTCATGTCGCCGCCGAACTCCGACTTCGCCTCCTCCGGCCGCGGTGGCGGGTCGGCCTGCGCCTGGGCCGTCTTGGTGACCACCACGCGCACGTCCCGGCCGTCCAGGCGCACCTCGACCACGTGGTCGGGCAGGTGCGCGGTCACCTCCGCGGCCAGGTCGGACAGCGCGGTCATGATTGCCAGTCGCGCGGAGGGCTCCAGCGCGGCGGCCAGCACGGCCGCGGCGCGGCGGGTGGACTCGTCGCCCGCGGACGCCGTGGTGCTCAGGTCGTCGCGCAGGGTGGTGAGGTAGCTGCTCAGATCCATGACACCACCATGACGTCATATTCGACATCAGTCAACCTGGACCGTGGTGTCACTTGATGTCAGCCGCATGTCAGCCTCCGCTACTCCAGTTGGCCGGACTACTGTGGCGCCGGGTATCGCGAGCGGAAGTGAGGATGGGGACGTGACCGAGACGGTGTCGCCGAAGGTGCAGCTCATCGCCAAGACGGAGTTCTTCGCGCCATCGGACGTGCCGTGGTCGACCGACGCCGACGGGGGTGAGGCGCTGGCCGAGTTCGCCGGGCGCGCCTGCTACCAGTCCTGGCGCAAGCCGAACCCGGCGACGGCCACCAACGCGGGCTACATCCAGCACATCATCGAGGTCGGCCACCTGTCGGTGCTCGAGCACGGCAGCGTCTCCTTCTACATCACCGGCATCTCCCGGTCGCTGACCCACGAGCTGATCCGGCACCGGCACTTCTCCTACTCGCAGCTCTCCCAGCGCTACGTGCCGGAGAAGTCCGCGGCCATGGTCGAGCCGGACGTCATCGCGGGCGACCCCGACCTGCACGCCAAGTTCCTCGCCGCCGCTCAAGCCGCGCAGGACGCCTACAACGAGCTGCTCGTCGGCCTAGAGCAGAAGTTCGCCGACGTGCCCAGCGCGACCCTGCGCAAGAAGCAGGCCCGCCAGGCCGCCCGCGCGATCCTGCCCAACGCCACCGAGACCCGCATCGTGGTCACCGGCAACTACCGCGCCTGGCGCCACTTCATCGCCATGCGCGCCACCGAGCACGCCGACGTCGAGATCCGCGCGCTGGCCATCGAGTGCCTGCGCCAACTGCAGAAGGCCGCGGGCAACGCGTTCGCCGACTTCGTGATCTCCGCGCTGCCCGACGGCACCGAGGTCGCCTCCAGCCCGCTCGTCGCCGAGGGCTGAGCCGTGCGCCGACTCGTCATCGACGTGGTCGCCGGTGACTACGCGGTGACCCGGTTCGACCCGGGCACCGCCGTGTCCCCCGAGCTGTTCACCACCGCGGGCCTGGTGGCGGTCACCAGCACCCCCGACGAGCTCTCCATCGTGGCGCCCGCGAGCGCGACCCCCGGGGGCGGCCGGACCGAGCCGGGCTGGCGCCTGCTCACCGTGCGCGGCCCGCTGGAGTTCACCCTCACCGGCATCATGGCCTCGATCGCCGGATCGCTCGCCGCGGCGGGGGTGTCGCTGTTCGCGCTGTCCACCTACGACACCGACCACGTGCTGGTGCACGACGCTGACCTGGACCGCGCGGTGGCCGCGCTGCGCGAGGCCGGTCACGACGTGCACACGAGTTAGCCGGATCGTCCTCGCCAACGGGGGTGGCGCACTAGGATTCCCGCGGCCAGAGGAGGTTTGCCGGTGTCGCAAGATCAGGGTCCCACCGTCGCGCATGGACCCCGGGTGGTGGCGGGTCGCTACGCGATCCTCAACGAGCTCGGCCGCGGCGGCATGGGCGTGGTGTGGCTCGCCGAGGACCGCATGATCGGGCGGCACGTGGCGATCAAGGAGCTGCACCTGCCCGACGGGGTGCCCGGCAGCGAGCGCGCGGTGTTCGAGGAACGGGTGCTGCGCGAGGCCCGCACCGCCGGTCGGCTCAACGACCCCGCTGTGGTCACGGTGTTCGACGTCGTCCAAGAGGCGGGCGCGACCTACATCGTGATGGAGCTGATCCAGGCCCCGACGCTGTCGGACATCGTCCGCGAGCGCGGTCCGCTGCCCGCCGCGCAGGTCGCCAAGCTGGCCGAACAGCTGCTCTCGGCGTTGGAAGCCGCGCACCAGGCGGGCGTGGTGCACCGCGACGTCAAGCCGAGCAACATCATGCTGGCCGCCAATGGCCGGGCGAAGCTCACCGACTTCGGCATCGCCCAGTCCCTCGACGACCCGCGGCTGACCAGCAGCGGGATCCTCATCGGCTCACCCACTTACATGGCCCCCGAACGCATCCGCGGCGAGGAGGCGGGCGCGAGCTCGGACCTGTGGGCGCTGGGCGCGGTGCTGTTCTACGCGATCGAGGGCTACAACCCGTTCGAGCGGCCCACCACCGCCGCGACCATGCACGCGATCCTCGCCGAGGTACCGCACCTGACCAGGGCGCAGGGCGCGCTGGCCTCGGTGATCAGCGGCCTGATGATCGGCACGCCCGCCGCCCGGCTCACCTCGGCGCAGGTGCACGGCCTGCTCACGCACGTGCCGACAGGTCCGCCCACCGGCCCGACGGCGCTGACCGCGGGCGCCCTGCCCTACCCGAACCCCAACTCCACCGCGCCCGCGCCGCTGCCGCCCGGCAGGCCGAAGGCCAAGGTGCTCGCGATCGCCGCGGTGGTCGTGCTGCTGCTCGGCGCGGTCGGCGGGTACTTCCTCAACACCGCGCTCAACGCCCCCAGCGAGCAGGAGCAGGCCGCCCCGATCGCGAAGTTCACCTACGGCGGCGACTCGGGCGACCTGCCGGAGTTCTCGATCTCCGACGGGTACTGCGCGACCAGCAAGCTGCAGAAGTCCACCGCGTTCAACTCCAACGACGACTGCGCCGAGGTGTTCCAGATCCAGGTCTTCGGCACCTTCGAGCCGGGCAGCTCGTCGGCGCCGTGGAGCTACCGGCAGTCCGAACTGGACGCTCTGGGCGAGTCCTACTGCGGCTGGCTGTTCAGCACGGAACGGGTGAAGGACGACATCAAGAAGGAGCTCACCTACGCGGTCATCCTGCCCTCCAAGGACAGCTGGGAGGCCAAGGACTCCTCCTCGGGGCGCGACCACACCGTGCACTGCGCGCTGCTGCGGGCCAACGGCGCGAAGATCACCGGCAGCCAGGTCGAGTCGCCGTCCTGACGGAGCCGCCGCCTCGCTGCTACCTGTCGGTAGGGTGGGTGGCATGGGTGTCGCGAGGGATGAACGCGCGCGGTTGTGCGAGCTGTTCACCGAGGTAGGGCCGGACGCGCCGACGCTGTGCGGCGGGTGGGAGACCAGGGACCTGGCCGCCCACCTGGTCATCCGCGAGCGCCGGGTGGACGCGGCGCCGGGGATCCTGATCAAGGCGCTGGCCGGGCACACCGAGCGGGTCCAGCGCGCCTACGCGACCCGGCCGTGGGCGGAGCTGGTCGAGCTGGTGCGCACCGGCCCGCCGCCGTTCTCGCCGTTGCGCCTGCTCGACGCGCAGGTCAACACCACCGAGTTCTTCATCCACCACGAGGACGTCCGCCGCGCCGTCCCCGGCTGGGAGCCGCGCCCGGCCGACCCGCGCCGCGACGGCGCGCTGTGGACCGCGCTCACCCGCACCGCGAAGCTCCACTTCCGACGCAGCCCGGTCGGCGTCGTGCTGCGCACCCCGGACGGTCGCGCCACCACCGCCCGACCGGGGCCCGACCAGGTGACCATCACCGGCGCCCCCGGCGAGCTGCTGCTGGACGCCTTCGGCCGCGCCCAGACCCGGGTCGACTACACCGGACCCGAGTCCGCCGTGGCCGCCGCGCGGGCCGTGCGCCGCGGACTCTAGGCAGGTCGCCGCCCAGGTGCCCCGAGTTGTCCACAAGCCCCCGAACCGTGCACAAGTTGGCAGTGGTAGACGTCACGCCGGTGCCCAGCGGGTAGCGTCAGCACCATGACCGCATGTCCCACCGCCGCTCCCGGCCGACCCTTCGGCCGGGTGCTGACCGCCATGGCCACCCCGTTCGCCGCCGACGGGTCGATCGACCTCGACCGCGTCCAGGCCCTCGCCGAGCACCTCGTCGAGCTGGGCAACGACGGCCTGGTGGTCAACGGCACCACCGGCGAGTCGCCCACCACCACCGACCGGGAGAAGGCGGACGCGGTCCGCGCCGTGGTCGAGGCGGTCGGGAACCGGGCGACGGTGATCGGGTCGGTCGGCACCTACGACACCGCGCACACCGTGGAGTTGGCCCGCCAGGCGGAGAAGGCCGGTGCGCACGGCCTGCTCGTGGTCACCCCGTACTACTCCCGGCCGCCGCAGGCCGGGCTGATCGCGCACTTCACCGCGGCAGCCGACGCCACCCCGCTGCCGGTCATGCTCTACGACATCCCACCGCGCTCGGTCGTGCCGATCGAGGTCGACACGCTGCGCAGGCTGGCCGAGCACCCGCGCATCGCCGCGGTCAAGGACGCCAAGGGCGACCTGCTCGCGGGCAGCCAGGTCATCGCCAGCACCGACCTGGCCTACTACTCCGGTGACGACGCGCTCAACCTGCCGTGGCTGTCCATCGGCGGCGTCGGCTACGTCAGCGTGATCGGCCACGTGGTCGCCGGTCGGCTGCGGTCCATGTTGGACACCTACGAGAACGGCGAGGTCAGCGCCGCTCGCAACATCCACAACGGACTGCTGCCGGTGCTGCGCGCGTTCAGCCGGGTCGGTGGCGTGGTGTTCAGCAAGACCGCGCTGCGGTTGCGCGGGCAGGACGCGGGCGACCCGCGGTTGCCGCTGCCGCCCGCCACCCCCGACCAGGTCGCGGCCATCGCCGCCGACCTCGCCGAGGCGGGTGTCCCGCTCGCGCAGGCCCCGGCCTCGCACGTGGCCACCGCCAGGGTCGCGCACGCCGACGCCAACGCCGCCTACGTCGCGACCACCACGCACACCAGCACCGGGACGGTGCACCAGTGACGACCCGCCGAACGGCGACCGACGACCAGACGAACGGGCTGGCGAACGGGCTGGCGAACGGGACGGTGCTCCGGTGAGGCAACCGCCCAAGTCCGGCAAGTGGCCCACCAACCCGCCGCCCGCGCTGCCCGAGGGCGGCCTGCGGGTCGTGGCCCTCGGCGGCATCGGCGAGGTCGGCCGGAACATGACCGTCTTCGAGCACGCGGGCAGGCTGCTCATCGTCGACTGCGGGGTGCTCTTCCCCGAGGACCAGCAGCCCGGCGTCGACCTGATCCTGCCCGACTTCCGGCCGATCGAGTCCCGGCTGCACGAGATCGACGCGCTGGTGCTCACGCACGGCCACGAGGACCACATCGGCGCGGTCCCGTTCCTGCTGCGGCTGCGCCCGGACCTGCCCGTGGTCGGCTCCCGGTTCACCCTCGCCCTGGTCGCGGCCAAGTGCAAGGAGCACCGGCTCGACCCGCGGCTGCACGAGGTCAGCGAGGGCGAGAAGGTCACCTACGGCGAGTTCGACTGCGAGTTCTTCGCGGTCAACCACTCCATCCCCGACGCGCTCGCGGTGGCCATCCGCACCCCGGCCGGGATCGTGCTGCACACCGGTGACATCAAGCTCGACCAGCTCCCGCTCGACGGCAGGCTCACCGACCTGGCCGGGTTCTCCCGCCTCGGCGACGAGGGCGTCGACCTGTTCCTGGTCGACTCGACCAACGCCGAGGTGCCCGGGTTCGTCATCTCCGAGCGCGAGATCGGCCCGGTCATCGACGGGGTCATCGCGCGCGCCGGGCAGCGGGTCATCGTGGCCTGCTTCGCCAGCCACGTGCACCGGGTCCAGCAGGTGCTCGACGTGGCCGTCGCGCACGGCCGCCGGGTCGCGCTGGTGGGCCGCTCGATGGTGCGCAACATGGGCATCGCCGCCGACCTCGGCCTGCTGTCGGTGCCGCCCGGGTTGCTGGTCAACCTGGACGAGGCGATGGCCATGCCCGAGGACAAGGTGCTGTTCGTGTCCACCGGGTCGCAGGGCGAGCCGCTCTCGGCGCTGTCGCGGATGGCGCGCGGCGAGCACCGGCAGATCTCCATCCGGCCCGGCGACACCGTCATCCTGGCCAGCTCGCTGATCCCGGGCAACGAGAACGCGGTGTTCGGCGTGGTCAACGGCCTGGTCCGGCTCGGCGCGCACGTGGTGCACCAGGGCAACGCCAAGGTCCACGTGTCCGGGCACGCCCCCGCTGGCGAGCTGCTCTTCCTCTACAACGCGGTCCGCCCGAGCAACGTCATGCCGGTGCACGGCGAGTGGCGGCACCTGCGGGCCAACGCGGAACTGGCGGTCAAGACCGGGGTACCGGCCGACCACGTGGTGATCGCCGAGGACGGCGTCGTGGTCGACCTGGTCGACGGGCGCGCCGCGATCACCGGCCGGGTCGAGGTCGGCCACGTCTACGTCGACGGCCTCTCGGTCGGCGACGTCGGCGAGTCCACCCTGTCCGACCGGCTGGTGCTCGGCGAGGGCGGCTTCATCGCGATCACCATCGTGGTCGACTCCACGACCGGTCGCGCGGTCTCCCCGCCCACCGTCTCCGGCCGCGGCTTCTCCGACGACCCCAAGGCCCTCGACGACGTGGTGTCGCTGGTGGAGATGGAGCTGTCGCACACCGAGTCCGAGGGCATCACCGACACCCACCGCATCGCCCAAGCGGTCCGCCGCGTCGTGGGCCGCTGGGTCGCCGACACCTACCGCCGCCGCCCCATGATCGTCCCCACGGTCATCCCGGTCTGACCCCGCCAGCCCGCTCAACCGATAGCCCGCCCCGCGTCGTGGCACACCTGACGCCGGGCGGGCATCCGGACCTCGGACGGGGAATCGATCGGCCGCCCGCTTTCGCGGACGGCTGGGGAGATCCGTTGTGCCTGGAATCCGTTGTGTGCCTGGAAGCTGCCGGTCGCGCGGGCTCGGGGCGTGGCACGCTCGGTGCCGGGTGTGGGCAGACGGCCCGCTGACGGAGGGGGATCGGGCGATGACGACAGGGATGAACCGGCGGGCGGCGCTGGGGCTGGGGGCGGCCGCGGTGGCCGTGGTGGGGAGCGGGACGCCCGCGGCGGCTGAGCCGTTCACGCCCTTCCCGGTGGGCACCACCCCGGCTCAGCTCATCCAGTGGGTCTACCTGCGCGAGACCCGCGCCGCCCGCGGCGCGTGGCAGTCGCTGATCACCCTCGGCGGCCAGGAGGTCGTCAGCGCGCGCGCCGACGACGTGGTCGAGGCCTACAGCGTCAACAAGGTCGCGGTGGCGGTCGCGGTGCTGGACAAGGTCGACCGCGGCCAGGCGGCGCTGACCCAGCGCCTGGAGGTCACCGCCGACATCATCAACACCGGCGGGGACGGCATCTTCCCGCTCGACGGCGCCTACCCCAGTTCGGTGACCCTCGGCCACGCCATCGCCCTGCTGCTCACCGTCTCCGACGACACCGCGAACCGGCTGGCCGGGCTGGTCACACCCACCACCGAGGTCAACGCCACCCTCGTCGCGAAGGGCTTCCCGAAGACCCAGGTGGTCGGCACCGCCAACCCGAACCGGTTCTACCTGGGCAAGACCACGCCCCGCGAGACCCACGACCTGTTCAACGCCCTCGCCGCGGGCCGCCTGCTGTCCGCCACCTCGACGGCGTACCTGCTCAAGATCCTGCGCTCGCAGGCCGCCCACACCGACGGCGTCCGCCGCAACCTCTCCTCGGACGAGCGCGCCCGGGTGGCCACCAAAGCGGGCTGGTTCAACGACGGTCGCAACGAGGCGGGCATCGTCTTCGACGCCGCCGGGGCACCGGCCCTCACCTACGCCCTCTTCTCCCAGGGCGCGGGCGACCCCGCCGACTTCGGCGGCACCCACGCCGCGGTCAAGGCCCGGGCCACCCTCGGCCGCCCCTTCGTGACCGCCGTCCCCGCGCCCACCGCCCGCGCTGCCTACACCCCCACCAACGGCGGCTGATCAGCGGACGCTCCACTCAGGACAGAACGGGGGCCCGGGGTCGGTCGACCCCGGGCCCCCGTGCCGGGTGGGTCAGCCGGTGAGCGCGGTGTCGGCCAAGGGGGCGATGCGGTCGCCGTCGAGCAGGAGCAGCGAGCCGGTGGGGATGTCGAAGAAGAGGCCGACCACCCGGACGCCGGTGTCGGCCACCTCGGGGATCGCCCGCAGCTTCTCCTGCTGGACCGCCACGTTCACCATCGCCAGCCGGTCGACCTCCGACCAGCCCTCCTCGGCGGCGCGCTCGCCCAGCGGGTGCCCGGCGCGCAGCGCGGCCAGGCTCGGCTCGCCCCAGCGCAGCCACTGGCCCATCGGGTCGTCCTCGGCCAGGGTGGTGCGGTCGCCCAGCAGCGCGGCCATCCCGCCGCAGCCGGAGTGGCCGCAGACCACCAGGGTCGGCACCGCCAGGGCGCGGACCGCGTACAGCACGCCCGCGTGCACCGACTGGTCGCCGGACGGGCCGGGGTCGGGCACCAGGTTGCCCACGTTGCGGATGGTGAACAGGTCACCCGGCCCGGACGCGGTGATCACGTTCGGCACGATGCGCGAGTCGGCGCAGGTCAGGAAGACCGCGTGCGGGGACTGCGAGCCCGCGAGCTTGCGCAGGTGCGGGCGCAGCGCCGGTGCGCCGGTGCGGTGGTACTCGCGGGCGCCCGCCACCAGCGGGCGCAGGATGTGGTCCTCCGGGCCGATGGCGCGCTGGGTCGGGATCAGCAGCCGGTCCTCGGGCTCGGTGTCCTGCCAGTGCGACCACGGCGAGAACCACCGGGGCAGGCCCTCGCGGCGGCGCGGGATGCTGCCGATCTCGTCGACCGCCACCGTCCCGCCGGTGTCCTCGTGCGAGCGCTGCCAGGCCGACAGGTGCTCGTAGGCGGCGTGGTCGAGGTAGTCCACGACCAGTTCCAGCTGCACCGCGCTGCCGTCGGGGACCTGGGTGAGCACCCGGGAGAGCCGGGGCACCGACAGGAAGCTCAGCGTGCCCTCGACGATGACCGCGCACCGGGGCCTGCCGTCCTCGTCGGTGTCATCGCCGGTGCGCACCCGGACCCTGGCCCAGACGACCCGGCGCAGCATGCCCAGCAGCGACACCGCGAGGCCGAGCAGCACGCCCTGCAGCAGGTCGAGCAGCACCACCCCGGCGATGGTGATCAGGTAGACGTGCAGGTCGCCGTGCTTGCGGGCCACCGCGATGTCGGCGGGGCGGACCAGCCGGACGCCCATCACGATCAGCAGCCCGGCCAGCGCCGCGAGCGGGACCTGTTCGACCAGGCCGACCAGCAGCACGGTGAACAGCAGCACCCAGATCCCGTGCAGCACGGCCGAGGCCCTGGTCCGCGCCCCCGCGCGGACGTTGGTGGAGCTGCGCACGATCACCCCGGTGATCGGCAGCCCGCCGAGCAGGCCGGAGGCGATGTTGGCCCCGCCCTGGCCCACCAGTTCCCGGTTCAGGTCGCTGCGGTGCCCCGGGCGCAGCTTGTCGACCGACACCGCCGAGAGCAGGCTCTCCACGCTCGCGATGATCGTCATCGTCGCCACGCCCACGGCGAAGGCGAACCACTGAGCGTCGGGCAGCTGCGGCAGCTGGATGGCCGAGAGCGGGTCGTCGGGCAGCGCCACGTGCGCCACGTCGAGCACCAGCAGCCCGCTGGCGACGGTCACCAGCACGATCGCGACCAGCGGCCCGGGCACGGCGCGCACCCTGGCGGGCATCCGCGGCCACAGCACGAGCAGGCCGATCACCACCAGCCCGGCCGCGGCGGCGGCCAGGTTCGTCGAGCCGGCGGTGGCGGGCAGGTCGCGCACGTTCTCCCAGGCGGTCGCCTCCGCCGCGCCGCCCAGGAGGACGTGCAGCTGGCCGAGGACGATGGTCACGCCGATGCCCGCGAGCATCGCGTGGACGACGGTGGGGGAGATGGCGAGCGCGACGCGGCCGATCCGGCAGGCGCCGAGCACCACCTGGAGCACGCCTGCGAGGACGGTGATCGCGCAGGTGACGGCCCAGCCGAACTGGGCGACCAGCTCGGCGACGACCACGGTCAGCCCGGCGGCGGGGCCGCTGACCTGCAGGGGAGAACCGCCGAGGGATCCGGCGACGACGCCGCCGACGACGGCGGCGATGAGCCCGGCCATGACCGGGGCGTCCGAGGCGGCGGCGATGCCGACCGACAGCGGGATGGCGACGAGGAAGACGACGAGCGAGGCGGACAGGTCGAACCGGGCGTCGGCGCGCAGCCAACGGCTGGCCCGGCGCAGCGGCGGCGCGTGTGCTGGACCGCTGGGGCGGAGCTGGCCCATGGCGGGACCTCCTGGGTCTGGTGAGGGTGATCGCGGGTCGGTCGAACCAGGGGCGGGGATCCGGCCCTAGTGAGCACATGGTGACCGATCGACCACGATGTGTCGCGTCCGTCAGGTAAACGACCCTTTACCTTTCTCGGTTCCGGTGACGGCGTGACAAGGCCCACATTCACTCGTCGGTGTGATTCCGACGTGACCGCGGTCTCATTCGGTGGGCAGTGGTTCTGCTGGTGTGACAGGGACGCGTGCGGCGAGTTGGACCAGCATCGCGCCGGTCAGCAGCACGACCATGCCCGCGATCTGGGCCGGGGCGAGCACCTCGCCGAGCAGCGACCAGGCCAGCAGCGTGGCCACCACGGGCTCGGAGAGCGCGAGCACGCTGGCCACCGTCGAGGGCAGGTGGCGCAGAGAACTGGTGCTCAGGGCGTAGGCGATGGCCGTGCTGATCGCCGCGACGGCCACCAGCAGCCCCCAGATCGGGACCGCCGCGCCGCCGAGCAGCGCGGTGTCGTCGAGCTTGTCGAACGGCAGTTCCCACGGCGGCGCGACGACGAACAGGCCGACCGCGCCCACCGCCATGCCCCAGGTGACCATCCCGATCGGGTGTTGCTCACCGGCACCCTTCTCGCCGAGCAGGTAGTAGCCCGCCGAGCACAGCGCCGCACCGGCCCCGGCCAGCAGCCCGACCCCGTCCAGCCGCAGGCCCGACCAGACCTGCGCGACCAGGGCCAGCCCGCCCAGCGCCAGCCCGGTGCCCAGCCAGGACAGCGCGGGCAGCCGCACCCGGCGCACGAACCGCACCCACAGCGCGACCAGCACCGGCGAGGTGTACTCCAGCAGCATCGCGACCCCGACCGGCAGCCGAGACACCGCGACGAAGAACAGGAACTGCACCGCCGCGACCCCGATGAGCCCGTAGGCGACGACGACCCGCCAGTGCTCCCGGCGGACCCGCAGGACGCGCGGGCGCACCACGGCCACCCCGACCAGCAGCATCAGCGCCGCCAGGCCCGCCCGCGCGCTGGCCACCTGCTCCGGCGCGAACCCGGCCTGCATCACCGGCTTGGCCAGCGGGCCGGAACTGCCGAACGCCGTGGACGCCACGAGGATGAACACGGTGCCGCGGCCGCGGTGCTGACTAACCGGCGTCGTCGTTTTGGTGGTCACGACTGGCAGTCTGTCCGAAGTCGACGGCCAGTGGTAGGACGTTTCCGGCCACCTGTCGGGTGCCCAGCGTCAGGGGCGCCACGGGCTGACCGAGTCGCACGGCCGGGTCGGGTCGTGGAACTTGGGCGCGTCCAGCTCATCGGGGCGCAACGCCACCAGGTCGTCGGTGATCTGCCGCATGATCCGCGCGTGCGCGCGCATCGCGTCGCCCGGCTTGCCCGCCGACAGGTCCGCCAGGTCGACCTCGCCGCCGAAGTGCACCTTGAACACCGGCCGCTTGCGCACCGCCCGGAAGAACGAGGTCACCAGCGGCTTGACGTCGGCTGGCCCGTTGACCACCTCGGTGCCCCAGCAGACGGCCTCGTGCGCGCCCCACTGGCTGACCGTCACCACCGGCACGTTCCCGTGCAACGCCATCCGCGCCGCCCCGGTCTTGCCGCGCTCCGGCCACAGCCCGGGGTCCCGGCTGACCCGGCCCTCGGGGTAGAGCAGCAGCGGCACCCGCGCCGTGGTCAAGGTGTCGGTGGCCCGGCTGAACGCCTCGGCGATGTTGGCCTTGCCCCGGTCGACCCGCAGGTGCCCCGCCTTGCGCAGGAAGTACCCGAGCACCGGCGCGTCCAGCAGCCCGGCGGTGAGCATGAACCGGGGCAGCAGGCCGATCTCGCGCATCGCGGCGATCATGACGAACGGGTCGAACATGCCGATGTGGTTGACCGCGACCAGCACCGGCCGCCCGCGCAGGTGCGCGGGGAACTCGCCGGTGATCTCGATCCGGCCCACCGAGCGCACCAGCGCGGTGTCGATCGCGCACATCGCCCGCCACACCGGCGGGGTCTGCGCGGGCCCGTCCTGGGCGCGCGACGGGCGGGGCGCGGGGCTGCGCAGCGCGGACATGGCGTGAGCATCGCACGGGCGCGCGCGGGTGCCGGTGCGGGGGCGCACGGTGTGGCAAGCGCCGGGCGGGCGGCTCGCCCACTACCGTGTGATCCCATGGCGAGCCGGACGACGACACCGAAGGGCAAGGGCGGGGCGCGCAAACCCGCCGCCTCCCGCGCTCCGGCCAAGCGCACCCCAGCGGCCCGCAAGGCGCCACCGCCGAGCAAGGGGGTCGTGGCCGCCGCCTGGGGCCTGCTCGCCAAGGGCGCGGGCTCGCTGGTCCGCGCGATCAGCCGCACCAAGGAGCTCGACCCCGCGCACCGCCGCGACGGCATCGGCTTCGCCCTGGTCGCCCTCGGGGTGATCCTCGGCGCCGCGGTGTGGTGGCACGTCGGCAAGGTCGGCGGCTACCTCGAGGACGGCGTGCGGACCGTGCTCGGCGCGATGACCGTGGCCATGCCGCTGCTGCTGTTCGTCCTCGGCGTCACCCTGATGCGCACCGACCCGCAGCCGGAGAAGCGCCCCCGCTACACCGTCGGCTCGCTGCTGCTCGCCCTCGCCCTGCTCGGCGTCCTGCACGTCTTCGCGGGCCAGCCCGTGGACAACGACGGCAGGATGTACGCGGGCGGCGCGCTGGGCTACCTGTCCGGCGGTCTGCTCGCCAAGGGCGTCACCGCCTGGGTCGCCATCCCGGTGCTGTTCCTGCTGCTGGGCTTCGGCGTGCTGGTGTTCACCGGCACCCGCATCCGCGACGTCCCCACCCGGCTGCGCGAACTCGGCCGCGACCCGCAGGACGCCGCCGACGGCGCCGACCTGTTCGACGACGAGCCCGAGCTCGTGGAGCCCCCGCTCAAGCCGCGCAAGTCCCCGCGCCGCAAGGTCGCCAGCCAGGCGGAGGACACCGCCGAGCAGCCGCCGCTGCCGCTGGAGGAGCCCGCGCCAGCCAAGCCCGCGCGCAAGCGCCCGGTCGAGGTCAAGGAGACCCCGCAGGTCACCGAGCCCAAGCCGGACGAGAGCCTGATCTCGGTCACCCGGGTCGTCGACGGCGACTACACGCTGCCCGACCCGAACCTGCTCGTCGCCGGGGACGCCCCCAAGGCGCGCAGCAAGGCCAACGACACCATGATCGAGGCCATCACCGGGGTGCTCGACCAGTTCTCCATCGACGCCCAGGTCACCGGGTTCACCCGGGGCCCGACGGTCACCCGCTACGAGGTGGAGCTGGGGCCGGGGGTCAAGGTCGAGAAGATCACCGCGCTGACCAAGAACATCGCCTACGCGGTGGCCACCGACAACGTCCGGCTGCTCGCCCCGATCCCGGGCAAGTCCGCGGTGGGCATCGAGGTGCCCAACGCCGACCGCGAGATGGTCCGCCTCGGCGACGTGCTGCGCTCCTCGACCGCGCTCGGCGACAGCCACCCCATGGTGGTCGGCCTGGGCAAGGACATCGAGGGCCACATGATCACCGCGAACCTGGCCAAGATGCCGCACCTGCTGTGCGCGGGCTCGACCGGGTCCGGCAAGTCGAGCTTCGTCAACTCGATGCTGGTGTCGCTGCTGGCCAGGGCCACCCCGGACGAGGTCAGGATGATCCTGATCGACCCGAAGATGGTCGAGCTGACCCCGTACGAGGGCATCCCGCACCTGATCACGCCCATCATCACCCAGCCCAAGAAGGCGGCGGCCGCGCTGACCTGGCTGGTCGAGGAGATGGAGCAGCGCTACCAGGACATGCAGGTCAACCGGGTTCGCCACATCGACGACTTCAACAAGAAGGTGAAGTCCGGCGAGATCACCGCGCCGCCGGGCAGCGAGCGCGAGTACCGGCCCTACCCCTACATCCTGGCCATCGTCGACGAGCTCGCCGACCTGATGATGACCGCGCCGCGCGACGTCGAGGACGCCATCGTGCGGATCACCCAGAAGGCGCGCGCGGCGGGCATCCACCTGGTGCTGGCCACCCAGCGGCCCTCGGTGGACGTGGTCACCGGCCTGATCAAGACCAACGTGCCGTCCCGGTTGGCGTTCGCGACCTCGTCGCTGACCGACTCCCGGGTCATCCTCGACCAGCCCGGCGCCGAGAAGCTCATCGGCATGGGCGACGGGCTGTACCTGCCGATGGGCGCGGCCAAGCCGGTCCGGGTGCAGGGCGCCTACGTCAGCGACGAGGAGATCGCCGACATCGTGGCGTTCACCAAGGAGCAGGCGCAGCCGGACTACACGGCCGGGGTCACCGCGGCCAAGCCGGGCGAGGCCAAGGAGATCGACCCGGACATCGGCGACGACCTGGAACTGCTGGTGCAGGCCACCGAGCTGATCGTCACCTCGCAGTTCGGCTCGACCTCGATGCTGCAGCGCAAGCTGCGGGTCGGCTTCGCCAAGGCGGGGCGGCTGATGGACCTGCTGGAGACCAGGGGCGTGGTCGGGCCGTCGGAGGGCTCCAAGGCCCGCGAGGTGCTGATCAAGCCGGACGAGCTGGAGAACGTGCTGTGGACACTCCGGGGTGGACCGTCCGCTGTGGAGGACGAGGACGCCGAGTAGGCCGTCCGCTCGGACCGGGGTCCTTTTAGGTCTCGAACAGCTAACGACCCTCGCGAACCGCGGTATCCGGGGCCAGGGTTGGCCAGGGTACCGGCGGATGATTGCGCGCGCCCGCACCCCGGCGCGGCCTGAGGGAGGACCCAGCAGCGTGGACCCGTACGACTACAACTACACGACCACCGAGTTCCCGTGGGGCGTGTTCATCGCCGCCATGGTGGTCGGCCTGGCGTTCGCCGTCATCGGCGTCGTCGCGATGTGGAAGGTGTACACCAAGGCCGGGCAACCGGGCTGGGCGGCGATCGTGCCGTTCTACAACACCTACGTCCTGCTCAAGATCGTCGGGCGGCCCGGCTGGTGGCTGCTGCTGCTGTTCATCCCGCTGGTCAACATCGTGATCCTGATCATCGTGATGGTCGACCTGGCCAAGGCGTTCGGCAAGGACGGCGGGTTCGCCGTGGTGCTGGTCCTGTTCAGCTTCATCGGCCTGCTGATCCTGGCGTTCGGCAGCGCGCGGTACGTGGGCCCGGTCGCCGACCCTGCCTTCGCGGGCGGCGGGTACGGCCCCGGCGGCGGCTACCCGCAGCAGGGCTACGGCGGTTACCCGCAGCAAGGCGGCTACCCCCAGCAGCAGCCCGGTTACCCGGTGCAGGGTGGCTACCCGCAGCAGCAGGGCTACCAGGGCGGTTACCCCCAGCAGCCCCAGCAAGGCGGGTATCCCCAGCAGCCCGGTTACCCGCAGCAAGGTGGCTACCCGCAGCAGCCGTACAACGGCTGATCGACTACTGGTGCAACCCGATCCCTCACCCACACCGTCCAGTGGGTGAGGGTGAGGAGTGGCGATGAAGATGAGTGCGATGACCAAGGTGCTCGTGGCGGTAGGCGCGCTGCTGATGCTGTCCGCGTGCGGCAAGGCCGCGAACGGCGCCACCCCCGGTGGGGGTGGCCCGGCGAGCACACCGCAGCCGACCGTGCAGGTAGGCCCGCCGCTGAACACCGAGTTCGACCTGGAGCGCGGCAAGTCCACCGCGCTGTCGGACTCCGATGTGCTTATCGCGTTCCGCGAGGTGTCGCAGGACAGCCGGTGCAAGCCCGGGCAGGCGTGCGTCTGGGAAGGTGACGCGACCCTGGAGCTGACCCTGGCGGGCTCCGCGGTCCAGGTGCACACGAACAAGCAGTTCCCCACGGAGGCGGAGGCGGGCGGCTACAAGGTCAGCCTCGTCAAGCTCGACGTGCCCGGTGTGGTCGCCACGCTGGTCGTGCGCAAGGCGTGATCCCGGGGGTGTGATCGGGCGCGGGCCCGGTCACACCCGCGGGTCGTCGCTGATCAGCTGTTGCCGAACTGGCGGACCGCCGCGTAGTAGACGTCCGCGGTGCGGTTGCACGACCAGTTGCCCGCGCAGATCGTGTAGAGGTCGGACTTGAAGTTGTTGTCGATCGAGAGCCGCGTGGTCTCGGTGAACCGGCCCTGCTTCTTGTAGTTGCGGTAGCCGAAGTCGTGCCGGTAGCAGGCCTTGACGAAGTTGAAGCCGAACGGGTTGTCGGGGGAGTTCGAGCACCCGTCGGAGGACCAGTCCAGCTGGGTGGCGTACGGGCGGTTCGCGCGCGTGGTCTGGAACTGGGTGAGGCTCTGCGAGAACAGGTAGCTGTCGGTGGTCGAGCGCAGCTGCGCCGGGCTCAGGTCCGCCGCGGCGACCCCGGCTCCGGTGACCAGGGCGGCGCTGACGGCGAACGTCGTGACGACGCCGCGGGCGGCGCGGCGCAGCAGGGTGGGGTTGGGCACGGCGGGCTCCTCGCGGGACGGGGACGCGGTCGGTGGGACAATTACGCACCGCCGGTCCCCGGTCCCGGCACCACCGTTCGGGCGATCCGGGTGGAACGCTCGGTGACCACGTGGTTTCCCTTGTCCGACAAGGGAACCGGTCAACCCGCAGCTCCCCCTTGATCGGCGCCGGGTACCCCTGGTCGTCCACTGTGCTCACTGTGCTCGGTGAACTCACAGTGCTTGGTGGACTCAGTGTGCTCGGTCGGCCCCGGCTCGCTGACGCCGTCGAGGAAGCACTGGATCTCGGCCTCGCTCGGCGCCGGGTCGTCCGGTTCGTCGTGCGGCTGCGCCAGGACCGGCGGTGTGTGCTCGGCCCACGGCGCCTCGCCGTGGTCGGGCAGCAGGCCCTGCTGGGCGGCGAAGTTCTCCGCCGCGGCCCGGATCGCGTCGCGCAGCGCGCCAGCCACCACCGACTGGGCGGTCTCGGTCAGCTCCAGCAGCAGCGCGCGGACCTGCCCCAGTTGGTCCTCCTCGACCGCGTCGGCGGCCAGCGTCGGCCACAGGTGCTTCTCGAACAGCGCGGTGAAGTCGGCGGCGATCGCGGTGCTTGCGGCGTGCACCCGGTCGAAGGTGTCGAGCATCTCGGTCTGCGGGACCCGCAGCCGGGTCAACCGCAGGCCCGCCTCCGCCGCCCACCGCCGGGTGTGCGGCCAGCCGCGGCGCCAGCGCAGGATGCCCACCCTGGTCGCCCGCGCGACCAGGGTCGGTTTCAGCTGCCTGGCGGGCACCGTCGAGAGCAGTTCGCCGACCCGCAGCGGCACCCAGTCGTCCGGCCCGCCCGCCCCGTCGAGGCCGAGCACATCGCCGACGCGGGCCCCCAGGTCTCGCGCGGCGATGAGCTCGGCTATCGCGGGCAGGGAGAAGCCGCGCTGCTGCAACCGGTGCACCAGGCCCAGCCGCTCGACGTGCGTGCTGTCGTAGCGGGCCGTGCGGCCCTGCCGCCGCGGCGCGTGCAGCAGGCCCTTGGTCTGGTACATGCGGATCGTGCTGGTCGGCAGGCCCGCCTCGGCGGCGAGCTGCTCGACGGTCAGCGCGGTGTCCCGTCCCACGATTCGATCATGGCCCGGGTCGGTGGCACGAGTCAAGACTCTTCGAGTGAACACTCGAAGAATCAGAGCTTGAGCAGCATCCTGGTGTTGCCCAGGGTGTTGGGCTTGACGTACTCCAGGTCCAGGAACTCCGCGACGCCCTCGTCCATCGACCGGCGCATCTCGGCGTACACCTCGGGGCTCACCGGTGTCCCGTCGATGGCCACGAAGCCGTGCCTGGCGAAGAAGTCGGTCTCGAAGGTCAGCACGAAGATCCGGCCGAGGCCCAGCTCGCGGGCGACCTCGATCAACTGGCGGGCCAGCACGTGGCCGACCCCCTTGCCGCGCGCCCCGGGCGCCACCGCGATCGTGCGGATCTCGGCGATGTCCTCCCACAGCACGTGCAGCGCGCCGCAGCCGACCAGCTCGCCGCCCACCTCGGCCACCCAGAACTCCTGGATGTCCTCGTACAGCGTCACCAGTGGTTTCTCCAGCAGGACCTTGCCGACGTAGGTGTCGATGACTGCCTTCATGGCGCGGACATCGGTCACCCGGGCCCGCCGTACCAGGGGGTTCACAACGGCCCAACTTAGACCCCGCGACGCGGCGGCCCGGCCACGGGCAGAATCGACACGCCTGCCGAACCAACCAGAGGAGTCCCATGCGCGAGGCCGTGATCTGCGAGCCGCTCCGCACCCCGGTCGGCCGCTTCGGCGGTGTGTTCACCGGGGTCGGGGTCACCACCCTCGCCGCGGCCGTGCTCGGCGAGCTGGTCCGGCGCACCGGCGTCGACCCCGCCCTGGTCGAGGACGTCGTGTTCGGCCAGTGCCACCCCAACGGCGACGCCCCCGCGCTCGGCCGGGTCGCCGCGCTGGACGCGGGCCTGCCGATCTCGGTGCCCGGCACCCAGGTCGACCGCCGCTGCGGCTCCGGCCTGCAGGCCGTCCTCGACGCCGCCATGCGCGTGCAGACCGGCGTCAACGACGTCGTGATCGCCGGTGGCGCGGAGAACATGAGCCAGGTCGAGTTCTACTCCACGGCCATGCGCTGGGGCGTCAAGGGCACCGGGGTGGAACTGCACGACCGGCTGGCGCGCGCCAGGGTGACCGCGGGCGGGGTCAACCACCCGGTGCCCGGCGGCATGGTCGAGACCGCCGAGAACCTGCGCCGCGACTACGGCATCAGCCGCGCGGAGCAGGACGAGCTGTCCCTGCGCTCGCACCAGCGCGCCGTCGCCGCCATCACCGCGGGCCGCTTCGACGACGAGGTCGTCGCCGTCGGCGAGGTCACCCGCGACGAGCACCCGCGCGCCGACGCGAGCCTGGAGTCGCTGGCCAAGCTCAAGCCGATCATGCGCCGCCAAGACCCGGACGCCACGGTCACCGCGGGCAACGCCAGCGGCCAGAACGACGGCGCCGCCGCGTGCCTGGTGACCACCCCGGAGCTCGCCGCCGACCTCGGCCTGCGGCCCTTCGCGCGGCTCGTGAGCTGGTCGGTGTCGGGGGTCGACCCGGCGCGGATGGGGCTCGGGCCGGTCCCGGCCACGGCGCGGGCCCTGGAGCGGGCAGGCCTGACGCTGGCCGACATCGACCTGATCGAGCTCAACGAGGCGTTCGCCGCACAGGTCATCGCGGTCACCCGGGAGTGGAACTTCAAGGACGCCGACTGGGACCGCACCAACGTCAACGGCTCCGGCATCTCGCTCGGGCACCCGCTGGGCGCGACCGGCGCGCGCGTCCTGGCGACCCTGCTGCACCAACTCCGCCGCGCCGACGGGCGCTACGCGCTGGAGACGATGTGCATCGGGGGCGGCCAGGGGCTCGCCGCGGTCTTCGAACGGGTGTGATCACCTCGCCGGTGCCTGGTCTGTGCCGCTGCGCGCTGACCAGGCTCTGCGCGATTCTCTAGCCCGGAGCTTCACCCGTTCCAGCGACAGAAGTTATCCACATGTGGATCTTCGCTGCCCCGCTTCCAAGATCCACTGTCGGCGGGGCCTAGTAGACTGGCCCTGGGGCCGCCCCCCGGAGAGGGTGGGGGCTGCGCCCCCGTCGCGTGTGTGTGCGCGCGGGGTGGGGGAGGGGCGGTAAGGCACCTGGCTCGGCGGGGGCAGGCCTTACGTTGGCGGGCGGGTTCTATAGGTCTGCGGGGCGGGGCCTTGCGTAGGTGAGGACAGGCCAAACCTGGCAGCGTTGCGCACTGCGGCAGAGGGCACGCGGCTCCTCGCACAGGGATCGGACAAGGATCGGGCAGAGCGGGGTCAGGTCGCGTCGAACTCGGCGATCAGGCGGGCGGGGGCTCGGGCGCGCCAGGCTTCCAAGAGGATGTCCTCCAGGTCGGGCACCGCTATCTCCGTCAACCGCACCAGCACCGAGGCGTAGCCGTCGTAGTGCGGGGTGGTGAAGTAGCGCGCGGGGTCTTCGGCGATAAGAGCGTGCTTCTCGGATTCGTCGGCTACCCAGGCCACGAGGGTGGTGGGGTCCTTCAACCGGGCGAAAAGCTTGTCGCGCACTCGGAAGCCCGGGGTGCCGTAAGAGGGCTTCTCGGTCGTGCCAGGTAGTGCCAATGCGGCTGTGCGCACGTCGTCTTCGGTGACCATGGGGTCATCCTGTCCCGGACCCGGTCGGGAAGCACGTGTCCAACCCCTGGACACCGGGCGGTTACCCTTGCCCCGTGTCCTCTCCCACCACACCACGCCGTGTCGCCATGCTCACCCTCGGGTGCGCCCGCAACGAGGTCGACTCCGAGGAGTTGGCGGGTCGGCTGGCCGGGGGCGGCTGGGACTTGGTCGACGCCGAGGAGACCCCGGATGTGATCGTGGTCAACACCTGCGGGTTCGTCGAGTCGGCCAAGAAGGACTCGGTGGACACGCTGCTGGCCGCCGCCGACACCGGGGCCAAGGTCGTCGCGGTGGGGTGCATGGCGCAGCGGTACGGCACGGAGCTCGCCGAGAGCCTGCCCGAGGCGTCCGCCGTCCTGGGCTTCGACCACTACCCGGACCTGGCCGAACGGCTCGGCGACATCGTGGCGGGCCACAGCATCCCCTCGCACGTCCCGGTCGACCGGCGCACGCTGCTGCCGATCTCGCCGGTGGAGCGCCAGCAGACCGACGTCACCGTGCCCGGCCACGCCTGGGGGCCGACGGTGGCCCGCAAGCGGCTCGACGACGGTCCGGTCGCCTCGCTCAAGATCGCCTCCGGCTGCGACCGGCGCTGCTCGTTCTGCGCGATCCCGTCCTTCCGCGGGTCGTTCGTCTCCCGCCTGCCGGACGAGATCGTGGCCGAGGGCGTGTGGTTGGCCAGGGAGGGGGTACGCGAGATTGTGCTGGTCAGCGAGAACTCCACCTCTTACGGCAAGGACCTCGGTCGTGAGCACGCGGGCCAGGGCGCGCTAGAGGCCGTCTTGACCCGTCTAGCGGACATCCCGGGCATAGACCGGGTACGCGTGTCGTACCTGCAGCCCGCGGAGACCCGGCCGAACCTGCTGCGCGCTATAGCCACCACGCACGGCGTCGCGGACTACTTCGACATGTCCTTCCAGCACTCCAGCGAGCCCGTCCTGCGCCGCATGCGCCGCTTCGGCAACACCGAGTCCTTCCTCGGCCTGGTCGAGCAGATCCGCGCGCTGTCCCCGGAGGCGGGCATCCGCAGCAACGTCATCGTCGGCTTCCCCGGCGAGACCGAGGCCGACGTCGACGAGCTCGCCCGGTTCCTCACCGAGGCCAGGCTCGACGCGGTCGGCGTGTTCGGCTACTCCGACGAGGACGGCACCGAGGCCGAGGGCCTCGACGGCAAGCTCGACGCGGACACCATCGGCGCCCGGGTCGCCCGGATCTCGGCGCTGGCCGAGGAGTTGACCGCCCAGCGCGCCGAGGACCGGATCGGCACCGAGGTCGTGGTGCTCGTCGAGCGCGAGGAGACCGACGACGAGGACTGCGTCGGCCGCGCCGCGCACCAGGCGCCCGAGGTCGACGGGGAGTGCGTGGTGCTCGACGGCGAGAAGTACGCCGCCGGGGACCTGCTGCGCGCCCGCGTGGTGGACACCGAGGGCGTCGACCTGGTGGTCGAGGTCATCGAGGTCGTCCCGCGCGCGAACCCGGGGCCGCAATGAGTTCGGCCGCGACCGGCGGCGACACCGTCGGCGGCGAGGACCGCGCCGAGGTGATGACCCCGCTCGTCCCCGACCCGGTCGACCTCACGACCGTCCCGCCGGTCGTCGCGGTGAACGCCACAGCCGTGCCCGAGTTGCCCGAGCCCACCAGGGTCCCGCTGCTGAACGTGGCCAACCTGCTCACCATGACCAGGCTGGTGCTGGTCCCGGTGTTCCTGGCCGCGCTGTTCACCGAGGACGGCACCGACACCACCTGGCGGCTGGTGGCGTTCGCGGTGTTCGCGCTGGCCTCCATCACCGACCACGTCGACGGCAGGCTCGCCCGCAAGCACGGCCTGATCACCGACTTCGGCAAGATCACCGACCCGATCGCGGACAAGGCGCTCACCGGCGCCGCCCTGGTCGGCCTCAGCGCGCTCGGCGAGCTGCCCTGGTGGATCACCATCGTCATCGCCGTGCGCGAGGTGGGCGTCACCCTGCTGCGCTTCTGGGTGATCCGGCACGGCGTCATCCCGGCCAGCCGCGGCGGCAAGCTCAAGACGCTCACCCAGGTCTTCGCCATCGGCGCCTTCCTGCTCCCGCTGCCGGACTGGATGAGCCCGGTCCCCTGGGTGTCGATGGGCCTGGCCGTGGTGCTGACCGTCGTCACCGGCGTCGACTACGTCATCCGCGCCGTCCGGCTGCGCGCCCGCGGCCTGCGCGCCACCGGCAAGTGACCCCGGCCCAGGTCATCGCCGCCCTCAAGGCGGCGGGGCAGACCGTCGCCGCGGCCGAGTCGCTCACCGCGGGCCTGGTCACCGCCACCCTCACCACCGTCCCCGGCGCCAGCGCGGTGGTCCGCGGCGGCCTGGTGGTGTACGCCACAGACCTCAAGGCCACCCTCGCCGGGGTCGACCCGGCCCTGCTCGCCGCCCGCGGCGCGGTGAACGCCGAGGTGGCGGCCCAACTCGCCGCGGGAGCCCGCACCCGCTGCGGCGCCGACATCGGCGTCGGCCTGACCGGCGTCGCGGGCCCGGACCCGCAGGACGGCGTCGCCCCGGGCACCGTGCACATCGCCCTGGTCAGCCCGCGCGGCGAACTCCGCGAGCTGCTCGAGGTCCCCGGCACCCGGGAAAACGTCCGATCAGCGGCCGTCGCGGGCGTCCTCGCGCTCATCGGACGGGACCTCGGTACCCTTTCGGCGTGAACCCAGGGTCGCGCTCCGTGCCCGCCCAGGTCGTTCGCTCTTGGCGGACTACCCGGGAAGTCGCTGCGCGCTGTCTGTTCCCGTGGGTAACGTTGTCGGTGTGACGGCTGCGCGCCGTCCCGCTCCGGCACCTGCTCCAGGGCGGGTGCGGGGCGCGGACCCGGGCCAGTCCGAGGAAGGGAGGTGCGCGATGACCGTGCTGTTGCGCGAGGCGATCGGTGATCGGCTCCGACACGCCCGCACCAACCAGCGGCGCACGCTGCGCGAGGTCTCCCGCTCCGCGCGGGTCAGCCTCGGCTACCTCTCCGAGGTCGAACGCGGCCGCAAGGAGGCCTCCAGCGAGCTGCTGGCCGCCATCTGCGACGCGCTGGAGCTACCGCTGTCGGAACTGCTGCACAAGGTCGCCTCCGACATGGGCGCCCTCACCTCGGTCGAGCACGGCGTCCCCGACCGCGTGGGCCCGGACCCGGTGGAGAAGATCGAGGCCATGGACGCCCTGGCCCCCGACCCCGGCCCAGCCGTCACCGTGGAGGGCGGCCGCCTCCTGCCCGCCGTCATCGGCGAGAACCTGGCCGACCTGCGCATCCAGCCCGTCCTCTCGCACCGCATCGACCCCCCCATGACCAACGCCCACGCAGGCGCCGTCTTCGCCGCCTGACCCAGGCTCCCCGCCCACTGCCCGGGACGCTCGGTGGCCTTTGGCTGCCTGCCCAGCACCACCTGTCGATCCTCGACGCGGCGCAGATCTCTAGGCGCCACGCGGACTGGCCACCCCACTTAGCTGGCTACGGGGCACTCGCTGGTGCCATCCCGGCCTCCGTCAGGTCTGCCCCAGCCCACCTCCGGCCGACCAGCGGACACTCGGACCCGGCGGTGCCACCCGAGCCCCCGCTAGGTCCGCCCCAGCCCACAGTGCCAGCCCGTGGACAGTCGGACCCAGCGGTGCCAACTGGCCTTCCGTCAGGTCCGCCACAGCCCACCTGATCAGCACCTGGACACTCGGACCCCTGCGGTGCCAACCCGCCCCCCGTCAGGTCCGCCCTAACCCACCTTCCCAGCGCCTGGACAGTCGGAACGGCCGGTGCCATCTCAGCCCGTTCTCGGCTGTCCTGCCAGCCCAGCGCCTGGACAGTCGGAGTCGCTGGTGCCAGGTGCTCGATGGGGTGGACCTGTTTTGTGTGGGGGGACGGCACCCGTAGCGTTTCCGCGCGGCAGGGCCAGTCTTTTGGGCCCCTGCTTTGCGGTTCTGCGTCGGGTGTCGTAGGGGCCCCGCACAAAACAGGTCCACCGCATCGAGCTTTTCACCAAAATCGCGGATCGGGCGCCGAGGTCGCCGCTAGGCGACGAGGCCGTCCGATCCGGTGGCCGAGCTCGCCGCCAGGCGACGAGGCCGTCCACCGGAGCCGAAGGCGGAGGCCCGAATCCCTTGCGACGCACTCCCAACCCCGGCCTACGCCAAGATCATCTACCGCAAGAGCCCCCGATATACAGCCTACCGAGCAGCACCGACAAATCGGACACCTCAACCAACCGCCTGTGGATAACTCCCACGGCAAGCCCCGCCAGCCCCCACCACCAGCGACCGCGCAGCGCCACCCAAGCGCCCACCGCAGGACCAGGGTCCGGGGATACCCCGAAGGCCAGTCCGCTTCCTCAGGGGAGATCCATGAGGTGATCCCTGATTTCTGCTGGGTCCGGTGGAACCGCCCGCACGCACCTGACACGATGGAACCCACAGATGGGACCCCCTCCGCCAGCCGGGGGTGGAACCAACATAGGTGCCGGTCCGTTGCCGTGTTGTCGGCACGCGGGGTGAGCAGTGGAACCGGCAGAGGGATGAAGCAGGCGGAGGACGACGATGGCCAACCCGTTCGTGAAGTTCTGGAAGTACCTCATGGCGTCGTTCTCGTCGAAGATCGATGAGCACGCCGACCCGAAGGTGCAGATCCAGCAGGCCATCGAGGAGGCGCAGCGGCAGCACCAAGCGCTCTCGCAGCAGGCCGCCGCGGTGATCGGCAACCAGCGGCAGCTGGAGATGAAGCTCAACCGCCAGCTCGGCGACGTGGAGAAGCTGCAGGCCTCGGCGCGGCAGGCGCTGGTGCTCGCCGACGAGGCGCGCGGCAAGGGCGACGAGCAGAAGGCGCAGCAGTTCGAGAACGCCGCGCAGGGCTTCGCGACCCAGCTGGTGACCGCCGAGCAGGGCATCGAGGACCTCAAGACGCTGCACGACCAGGCGTTGCAGGCGGCGGGGCAGGCCAAGCAGGCCGTCGAGCGCAACGCGATGGTGCTGCAGAACAAGCTGGCCGAGCGGACCAAGCTGCTCAGCCAGCTCGAGCAGGCCAAGATGCAGGAGCAGGTGTCGCGCTCGCTCAACCAGATGAGCGAGCTGGCCGCGCCGGGCAACACGCCCTCCCTCGAGGAGGTCCGGGACAAGATCGAGAAGCGCTACACCACCGCGCTCGGCTCGGCCGAGCTGGCGCAGAACTCGGTGCAGGGTCGGATGATGGAGGTCCAGATCTCCACCACCGAGCTGGCTGGCCAGTCCCGGCTGGAGCAGATCCGCGCCTCGATGGGCGGTGGCCCGGTCGGCCAGGTCACCAGCGGGCCTGCGGCGAACACCGCGGCGGCGTCCAACATCCAGGCCGAGATCCAGCAGCGGGTGGCCCAGGAGCAGAAGGCCAACCCGCAGGCCGGCTCCTGAGCGGGCCGCGATGGGGCCGCGCAGACACGAGCTGATCAGGATGGGCGGCGAGCTGGTCGAGCAGTTGCGCGGCCCGTACGCCCAGCAGGTCCGCGAGGCCATCACCGGCTGGCGCGACCCCCGGGCCAAGGCCCTGCGCCAGCGCCGCCGCGCGCTGCGCCGGGCCCGGCTGTGGACCGCGACCGGCGTCACCACCGGCACCGGCGCGGTCGTGGTCGAGACCGCGGCCATCGCCCCCGGGGTCGCCGCCCCGGCGCTGATCGGGGCGGCGGTGATCTCCGGGATCGCCGCGATCACCACCGGGGTGCGCTCGTGGCGGCTGCACAAGCAGCCGCTGCCCGAGGGCCCACCGCCCCCGGTCGTGCTGCCCGGGCGCGGCTCGCAGGCCCGCGAACCCATGACCCGCCTCGCCGAGGCCGAGGACACCCTGCGCGAACTGCTCGCCCAGCTGTCCCGCGGCGCCCTGGTCCCGCCGGACGCGGTCACCGAGGCCCGCGACACCGGTGCCGAGGCCGCGGCGGCGTTGCGCGCCGTGGCCGCCAAGCTCCAGGTCGTCGAACGGGCCCGCGAACACGCCCCACCCGTGGAGCGCGGTCACCTGACCGAGGGCGTCCGCGCCCTGCGCGTGCAACTGGACAACGGCCTCGACGGCTACGGCGGACTCGTCGCCGCGGCCGCCCGGGCCCTGGCGGCGAGCTCCGTGGCCACCCCCCGGCACGACCTCACCGACGCCACCGACCGCCTCGCGGCGCTGGCCTCGGCCCTGCGCGACCTCTCCCGCGGCTGAGCCGCGACCCCGAACCCGGCGCGGCCCCCCGAGGCGCCCGCCCGGCCACCGCTCAAGAACAAAGCCGCTGAGCAGCCCCCGAATCGAGCCTAGGGGGCTGGGCGGGCGTGGCGGGAGCACGCGGTCGCGATCTGTGGACGGCCACCGACGTTGTGGACAGCTCGGGGTGCGGGTGCGGGTGCGGCCCGGGCTGGGCGCGGGCGCGGAGGACACGGTCGGTGATCAGATGCGTGATCGTCCTCACCTGTTCGGACGCATCATGCGGGCGGTCCGCGTGCGTGTCACCCAGGACGACCGGAGCGCGCTGGCTGAGAGGGGAAGTCGATGGACACCACCGGGATGCGCCGGACCGTGACCGCCGAGATCACCAGGATGGCCGACTACGAGACCGGGTTCTGGGCGATCGTCGACGGCATGGGGGTCGACCGCGGCCAGGCCGGGCGGATGCTGGACGCGGCGGTGGACTGGATCGGCACCGGGCACGGCGCCACCAGCGACCCGTACGCCCTCGTGCTGTCCTGGATGCCGCGCTGACCGCCGGTCACCGAATTCCCAGATCGTCGCAACTGACTAGGTCATCAGTGTGAATATCACGGTGTCGTATCGACTCGCCGACTACGTGCTGTGGCACCATGCACGGCAGTGAGTCGGGGGGCGGGTTCTGCGGGGCGGGGTGGAGGCGGCCTTGGCGTTGTGGTCGGTGCACGGTGACGGCCGCCGTGTGCGTGACGGCGCCGTCGTCGCCCCGGACGAGCGGCTGAGCTGGCCGCTGACCATCGGGTTCGGCGTCCAGCACGTCGCCGCGATGTTCAGCGCGACCGTGCTGGTCCCGGCGATCACCCAGTTCCCGGTGACCACCACCCTGCTGTTCTCCGGGGTGGGCACACTGCTCTTCCTGATCATCACCCGCAACCGGGTCCCGGCCTACCTCGGCTCCTCGTTCGCCTTCATCGGCCCGCTCAGCGCCGCCCAGCACCACGGCATGGCCGCGCAGCTGGGCGGGGTGCTGGTGGCGGGTCTGCTGCTGGTCGGCGTCGGGGTCGCGGTCAAGGCGCTCGGCGTCCGGCTGCTCGAATCGATCATGCCGCCGGTGGTGACCGGCGCGGTGATCGTGCTGGTCGGGTTGAACCTCGCGCCGACGGCCACCAAGGCGTTCGGCGACCAGCCGGTGCTCGCCGCGCTCACCCTCGCCGTCATCGTCGGCTGCACCGTCGTGGCCAAGGGCCTGCTGTCGCGGCTGTCGGTCCTGGTCGGCGTGCTCGTCGGCTGGGTGGCGGCCTGGGCGTCGGGCAACCTCGACGGCACCCGGCTCGACGCGCTCGCGCACGCCGCGTGGTTCGGGCCGCCGCAGTTCACCGCCCCGCAGATCCAGCCCTCGGTCATCCTGCTGGTCATCCCGGTGGTCATCGTGCTGGTCGCGGAGAACGTCGGGCACGTCAAGGCGGTCGCCGCGGTCACCGGGCGCGACCTGGACGGCTCGGTGGGCGACTCGCTCATCGCCGACGGCCTCGCCACCGTGCTGGCCGGGTCCGGCGGCGGGTCCGGCACCACCACCTACGCGGAGAACATCGGCGTCATGGCCGCCACCCGCGTCTACTCGACTGCCGCCTACGGCGTCGCGGGCCTGACCGCGGTCCTGCTGTCGATGAGCCCGAAGTTCGGCGCCCTGGTCAACACCATCCCGGCCGGTGTCCTCGGCGGCGCCACGATCCTGCTCTACGGCATGATCGCCCTGGTCGGCGTGCGGATATGGCTGGCCGACCGGGTCGACTTCGCCGACCCGGTGAACCTGACCGTCGTCGCGGTCGCCGTGGTCGCGGGCGCGGGCAACCTCACCGTGCGCCTCGGTGACGCCGTCTTCGGCGGCATCGCCTGGGGCGCGGTCGCCGTCGTCTGCGGCTACCCGCTGCTGCGCTGGTTGGCCAACCGCGGTGGCCGCGAGGTCAGCGGGCGTCGACCGCGCGATTGATCCGCCGCACCAGCGCCGGACCCTCGAAGACGAACCCCGTGTAGAGCTGCACCAGGCTGGCGCCCGCGTCGAGCATCCGCAGCGCCCCGTCCACGTCGAACACCCCGCCGACGCCGATGATCGGCAACGCGCCGCCGGTCTCGCGCGCCACCAGCGCCACGACCTCCCGGGACCGCTCGGCCAGCGGCCGCCCGCTGAGCCCGCCCGCCTCCTCGCCGGTCGGCGCCTCCGCCGCGGTCAAGCCCGCCCGCCCCAGGGTCGTGTTGGTCGCGATCACCCCGGACACCCGGTGATCGGCGCAGACCTGCAACACCTCGCCGATGGCCTGGTCGGTCAGGTCGGGCGCGATCTTGACCAGCAGCGGCTTCACCGCGGCGCCGCCCGCGAGCCCGTCGGCCTCCCGGCGCAGCTCACCGACGAGCGCGTCGAGCGCCGCCCGGTCCTGCAGGCCGCGCAAGCCGGGGGTGTTGGGGGAGCTGACGTTGATCGCGAAGTAGTCGCCGTGCCGGTAGAGGGCCCGCAACGAGTGCCGGTAGTCCTCGACGGCCTCCTCCACCGGGGTGATTTTCGACTTGCCGATGCTGATGCCCAACGGGATCCCGACCGGCCCCAGCGCCGCCAGCCGCGCGGCGAGCGCGTCGGCACCGGCGTTGTTGAACCCCATCCGGTTGATGATCGCCTCGCTCTCGCGCAACCGGAACAGCCGCGGCCGCGGGTTGCCCGGCTGGGCGTGCCGGGTGACCGTGCCGACCTCCACGTGGCCGAATCCCAGGCCCGGCCAGGCGCGCAGCGCCCTGCCGTCCTTGTCCATCCCCGCCGCCAGGCCGACCACGCCCGGGAAGCGCACGCCGAACACGGTCCGCTCGGCCCGCGACCCGAACAGCCCGCGCAACCCCGAGACCGCGGGGCGGACGCCGCCGAGCCTGATCAACGCCGCCATGGTGCGCTCGTGGGCGATCTCCGGATCGCCGCCGCCGAGGGAGAACAGGGCGCGTCGGAGGAGTTGCTTGTAGGCCACGGCCACCATCGTGTCATTGCCGAGGCGCCCGCCCGGTGGTGGGCGGCATCCGCTGCGCGGGCTCGACTCGGTGCTCGATGAGGTGTTGACACCTGGCGTGCCGCAGGGGCCCGCGCGGCGGTCCACCCCGTCGAGCCCACCGCACTGCCCGCCGCACCGTGGACCATGATGGCGGGGTGAGCGACGTGGACGAGCTGTACGGCCTGCCCAGGGAGGAGTTCGTCCCGGCCCGCCGCGACCTGGTCAAACGCCTGCGCGCGGCGGGGGACCGCGACGCCGCGGCGCGGGTTGAGAAGCTGCCCAAGCCCACCACCTCGGCCTGGCTGGTCAACCGCCTGGTCCGCACCGACCCGGCGGGCGTCGACGACCTCGTGGCGCTGGGCGACGACCTGCGAGCCGCGCACACCCAAGCCGACGGTGCCCGCCTGCGCGAGCTCGCCAAGCGGCGCACTGAACTGGTCGCGGACCTGGTGACCCGCGCGGGCACCGACCTCAGCGAGTCGATCACCCGCGAGCTCGAGGAGATGTTCACCACCGCCATCGCCGACGAGGCCGCCGCGGCCACCCTGCGCGCGGGCCGCCTCGGGTCGGTCCGCGACCTGCAGGTCGAGCAGACCTGGCCCGGCCTGACCCTCGCCCCCGGGCCCACCGCCCCCGCGGCCTCGCCCGCCGCTCCCCGCCGCCCGGCGCGCTCCCGCTCCCGCGAGGCCCTCGCCGAGGCGAAGGCCCTGGTGAAGGACGCCGAGTCCCACCGCGCCGAGGCCGATCGGGCGGTCACCGCCGCCGAGGACGCTGTGACGGCCGCTGAAGAACGGGTCCGCGAACTCAACGCCGAACTGGACGCCGCCGAACACGCGGAACTCGACGCGCGCCGCGCCCTGCAAACAGCCCGCCGCGACGCCAAGGCGGCCGAGCGCACCGCGGGCCAGGCCTGGCGGAAGCTGCAGCAGGTCGAGGCCGAATAGGTTCCTCTGGGTGTCCGGGTCCTGGTCCCGGGCAGCAGACAGCCCCCGGGCGCGCTCCCCCCGACAAGGCGTGCGGGGGGCCCGGGGCGGACTGGGTCCCGGGTGCCCGAGGGCTGGGTGACTGCCTGGTTCTCGCCGGACCACCCCGCCGATGCGGGGTGCCAACCGGCTCCATCGTTCTCGGATGGGTGGTCCTAGCGGACAGCCACCTCACGAGTCCTATGGGAATTCACCGGTGGACCACCTCCTCTCTCGTGTGACCACAACCTATGCGCCGCACCGGACACCGTTCAATCGGTTTTCCGGGCTCCCCCGTGCGGGTGATGCTAGGGTGATCCACCACAAACGCTCGGTGTGTGAATATCACTCACCGTTGGCGAAGGGGGCTCTCGGTGCGCGCTAGTGGGGACCATCCCGGCCGCATCGCCGTCGGGGTGGTGGTGGGGGCCACCGCCGCCGCGCTGTTCTACGAAGGCATCGCAGCGGCGCCACCGGGGGTCCGGCCCGCCGCGGAGTCCGTGTCGGAGCCCATCCCGGCTTCCGCCGAGGCCACCACTGCGCCTGTGTCGACACAGGGATCCACGCTGCCGGTCGTCTTATCCACGTCCTTATCCCCAACGACAGCCCCGACCTCAACCACCTCGGCCACCTCGACGACGTCGACCACGCCCCCGGTCACCACCATCGCGCCAACAACCACGACCACCGCGGTCCCCACCACAACGACCCGGTCGACGACAACAACCACCACGACGACTACGCGCCCGACCCGCACTACGACGCGCGAACCGTGTGGCCTGATCTTCTGCTAGCGGCCCAACTTCGGGCGTTGCGCCCTGCCGAGGCAGTGCGGTGGGCTCGATTTGCGCGGGGACCCTGCAACTCCTCTTAGCGCGCGTCCGCAACGCAGGGGCCCGCAAGCATGGCCAACTCCCCCCCCGCCCCCGCAAAGCATGGCCAGGCTCCCCACGCGCGCGGGTCGGGGGCGCAGCCCCCACCCTCTCCGGGGGGCGGCCCCAGGGCCAGTCTACTGGGCACCACCGACAGTGGATCTTGAAAGAGGGGGCGTGAAGATCTACATGTGGATAACTTTTGTCGCTGGAACGGGTGAATGTCGGGGCGGAGAGGCTGCGGTGACCAGGGGAAACGGGCATTCAGCGGCTACGGCGGGCGGCTGCGGGTGAAACCGGCTCTCGGGTGATCAAGTAGAGCGGGCCCGGAGTCGCGGCACGCCTGCGACCTGCCGCGAGAAACGTTGAGGGTGTTGTCCCAGCGCAGAACGAGTCCGCACAGTCCGAGCAGTTGACGTGGTCGGGGGGCGTTTCGGCGGTGCGGCAGGCGGAGTGAGACGTGTGTCCACGCCGGAGCTGGGAGTGCGGTCGGCTCGATGGGGCCGAGCATCGACGGGGTCCGGTCCGTGCCGGGGCTGGGAGTGCGGTTGGCTCGATGGGGCGAACTTGTTTTGCGCGGGGCCCTACAACACCCGTGGCAGGTCCGCAAAGCAGGGGCCGAAAAGCATGGCCCTGCCGCGAGAAACGCTACGGGTGCCGTCCCCCCGCGCAAAACAAGTCCGCCCCATCGAGCAAGAACAGGAGGCGGGGTTGGTGGGGGTGGGGGCGGGACGTGAGAGGTGGGGGTGAGCACGGCCGGCCCATTGAGCAGGAACAGGAGTGGGGGATGGGGGGCGGGGGTGGGCTAGTGGGCCACTGGGCCGGGTTGGCACACCGGGCAGAAGTAGGCGATCCGTTCTTGCACGTCAGAGCCCTGGGTGGCCGCCACGATCTTTCCGCCGCAGACCAGGCACGGTGTGGTCCTGCGGCCGTACACCCACAGCCGCCGGTCGCGGCGGGGGTCGCCGGTGGTTACCCGGTCGGTGGTCAACTTGTTGCGGTCCAACAGGTCCCGGCTCACCGCCACCGCTCGGTCCAGGTCCACATCGGACACCGGGGTCCACGGTGACACGCCGAGCACGAAGCAGATCTCGGCCTTGAACACGTTGCCCACGCCCGCCAGCACCCGCTGGTCCAGCAACGCCACCCCGATCTCGCGCGCCGGGTCGCTGCCCAGTCGCGCCACCGCCTCGGCGGCGTGGGTGGGGCCCCAGCGCGGGTCCAGCAGGTCCGGTCCCAGGTGCGCGACCAGCCGGTCCTCGTCGGGGGTCGCCACCAGGTCCATCTCCTGCAGCAGGAACCCGATCGCCTGCACGTCCTCGGTCATCAGCACCGCGCGGGCCTGGTGGGCGGGCCGCCGCCAGCGGGTCCGGGCGGCGGCGACCTGCCAGACGCCGTCCATCGCCAGGTGGCTGCGGAAGCTCAGGTTGGTCGAGAAGCGCAGGAACAGGTGCTTGCCGACCGTGCGGGTGCCCAGCACGGTGCGGCCCCGCAGCTCCACAGTGGACAGCCGGGGGTGGCGCAGCTCACCGCCGGTCAGCACCCGCGACACCAGCGCCTCCGCCAACACGGCGGCGGTGCGGTAGACGGTGTCGCCCTCGGGCATCGGCTCAGTCGTCCGCGCTGTCGTCGGGGGACTCGTCGTCCGGCCAGGCGATGGCCTGGTGGCGGCCGCGGCCCCCGGTGCGCAGCACCCGCGCCAGCAGCAGGTTGAACGCCAGCGCCACCTCGCGCGCGCCCGGGGTGTGCCAGTGGTGGATCGGCAGGCACGCACCCTGCGCCTGCTGCACCGCCAGCCGGTCCGGCAGCGCGACCGGCATCACCAGCGACCCGAAGCTCTCCCGCAGCTCGGCGATGCGGAACTGGTGCTCGTAGGAGTGCGTGCGCACCTTGTTGACCACCACGCCCAGCGGCACCAGGTTCGGGTTCTGCTCGCGCCGGGTGTCCTCGACCGCCTCGAACGCCCGCTGCGCCCCGGACACCGCGTACATCGTGGGCTCGGTCACCAGCAGCGCGCCGTGCGCGGCCACCAGCGCCGACCGGGTCAGCCTGCCCAGCGAGGGCGGGCAGTCCAGGAGCACCAGTTGGTAAGGAAGCTCACCCTCGGCCAGCAGCG
Source organism: Actinokineospora diospyrosa (assembly GCF_024171925.1). Classification (GTDB taxonomy): domain Bacteria; phylum Actinomycetota; class Actinomycetes; order Mycobacteriales; family Pseudonocardiaceae; genus Actinokineospora; species Actinokineospora diospyrosa. The sequence goes on from NZ_JAMTCO010000014.1 coordinate 111,864, forward strand.
ACCCCAGCTCCGCCAGCGCCCGGCCCAGCTTCTCCAGCCTGCGCAGCCCGGGATCGGGGTCGTTGAGCGATTCCAGCTCCTCCGAGCCGACCAGCACGTCCACCTCGTCGCCCCAGGCGCTGGGGGCGATCGCGGCGCGCAACACCGCGGGGCGCGGGGTCTCCAGCACGTCGGCCAGGGTGGCCTCGGTGTCGGCGGGGTCCAGGGTCGCGGTGGCGTTGCACTGCGGGTCGAGGTCGACCACCAGCGTGCGCGCGCCGCGGCGCAGGGCGGCCGAGGCCAGGCCGAGCGCCACCGTGGTCTTCCCCACGCCACCCTTGAGGCTGAGCACTGCCACCGTTTGCACGACCTAGACCTTAGAGTCTCTACAGTTCGTGTCCATGCGACCCGATGCTGTCCGCCGTGTGCTCGACGCCGAGCTGATCGCCGCGCGCGAGCGCCGAGGCGGGGCGCCGCGCGTCCTCGACGTCGGGGGTGGCAGCGGCGTGCTGGCCGTCCCGTTCGCCGTCGACGGCTGCTCGGTCACCGTGGTCGACCCGAGCCCCAACGCGCTGGCCACGCTGCACCGCCGCGCCCAGGAGGCGGGGGTGTCGGACCGGATCACCGCCGTGCAGGGCGACAGCGACGTGCTCGGCGAGCTGGTCAAGCCCGCCTCGGCCGACCTCGTGCTGGCGCACGGGTTGCTGGAGTTCGTCGACGACCCGGTCGCCACGCTGTCGGCCATGGCCGGTGCGGTCGCCCCGGGCGGCGCGCTGTCGGTGCTGGTCGCCAACCGCTACGCCGCGGTGCTGCAGCGGGTGCTCTCCGGCAAGTTGATCGACGCGCGGCGGCTGTTCGACCACGAGACCGGGGCGCTGGGCGTGTCGGGGGAGGCGCTGCTGCGCCGGTTCGACACCGAGGGCCTGCGCGCGCTGCTGACCGGCGCCGGGCTGACCGTCGAGCTGCTGCAGGGCCAGTCCGTGGTGTCCGACCTGGTCGGCGGCTCGGTCCTGGAGAGCAGCCCCGCCGCGGTCGAGGCGCTGGCGGAGCTGGAGGCGCTGGCCGCACTCACCCCGCCGCTGCGCGACATCGCCACCCGGCTGCACGCGGTCGGCCGCGGCTGAGCGGGGACTGTCGGGGCGCTGTGGTTCGCTAAGCCCATGGGGCGCAGCGGCGACCTGCCCAGGGGGCTCGTCGAGCGGTACAAGGCCGGACCGGACGGGTGGCCGGACGACGCCGGGTGCCCGGTGCTGCACGTCGACATGGACGCCTTCTACGCCTCGGTCGAGATCCGCGAGCGGCCCGAGCTGGTCGACCGGCCGGTCGTGGTGGGCGGGGTCGGCCCGCGCGGGGTGGTGTCGTCGGCGAACTACCTGGCCCGCGGGTTCGGGGTGCGCTCGGCCATGCCGACCAGCCACGCGCGCAGGCTCTGCCCGCAGGCGGTGTACCTCCCGCCGACCTTCGCGCTCTACCAAGAGGTGTCCGCCGCCGTGCAGGCGCTGTTCCGCGAGATCACGCCGCTGGTGGAGCCGCTGAGCCTGGACGAGGCGTTCCTCGACGTCTCCGGGGCGCTGCGGCGGTTGCGCAGCACACCGGCGGGCATCGGCGCCGAGATCCGCCGCCGGGTCCGCGCCGAGCAGGGGCTGGTGTGCTCGGTGGGGGTCGGGCCGACCAAGTTCGTCGCCAAGCTGGCCTCCGGGCTGGCCAAGCCGGACGGCATGCTCGTCGTGCCCCGCGGGGAGATCACCGCGTTCCTGCACCCGCTGCCGGTGTCGGCGCTGTGGGGTGTGGGCAAGCGCACGGCCGAGCGGCTCGCCGACGTCGGCCTGGAGCGGGTGGCCGATGTCGCCGCCGCGCCGCTGCCCCGGTTGCGCAGACTGCTCGGCACGGCGATGGCCGAGCACCTGCACGCCCTCGCGCTCGGGCACGACAACCGCGCGGTGGTCCCGGACACCGCCGAGAAGTCCATCGGCGCCGAGGAGACCTTCGAGGTCGACCACTTCGACCGCGACCTGCTGCGCCGGGAACTGCTGCGGCTGGCCGAGCGCACCGCGGCCACCCTGCGCGACCGGGGCCTGCGCGGGCGCACCGTCTCGATCAAGGTCCGGTTCGCCGACTTCACCACCATCAGCCGGTCCAAGACGCTGCCCGTGGCCACCGACGTGACCCAGGAGATCTACCGCACGGCCGCGCAGTTGCTCACCGAGCAGACCCCGCCCGGCGCGGTCCGGCTGATCGGCGTGCGGGTCGAGCAGTTGGGCACCGGCGGGGCCGAGCAGTTGCTCATCGACGCCCCGGCCCAGGGCTGGCGCGAGGCCGACCAAGCGGCGGACAAGGCGCGCACCCGCTTCGGCGCCGCCGCGATCCGACCGGCGGCGCTGCTGGGGGAGCGACCCGGCCGGGTCGGCCGGACCGAACCCCGCCCCGAGCGCTGACCCCTACCCCTGGTCCCCCTGGCGGTCGTGGCGGTCGGTGACCGCTCGCCCACCGGCCGCGTCCGGTTCGTGCCAAGGCCACCCCGGCGCCCACCCGCTCCGGTAGTCCAACTCGAGACCGAGTTGTCGATCACCGGAGGTAGCCCGCCGATGAGCCGCACCCGCACCCTCGCCGCACTCGCCACCAGCACCGCGCTGGCGTGCCTCGCCCTGGTCCCGCTCGCGCCAGCCGCCCAAGCCGCGCCCGCCGCGGTCACCGACCTGGCGCTGGCCACCCGCTGGGCGCCGATCCACTACCAGGACACCGACTCCAGCGACTACGACGCCGACTACCTGACCAAGGTCGACTTCGACGGGGAGTGGAACACCCTCAACAACTGGGAGGCGCAGGACGACTCGCTCGCCCGCCTCACCGGCGCCGCCTACTTCTCCGTCGTGGAGACCGGCACCCACTGGTTCGTGACCTACTCCTTCTACCACCCGCGCGACTGGGAGGACTTCCCCGACCCGCTCAGCCTCTTCACGCACGAGAACGACATGGAGGGCATCCTGCTCACCGTGCGCAAGGACGGCTCCACCTACGGTGCGCTCGAAGCCATGGTCACCGTGGCGCACACCGACTTCTACTCCTACGTCCCCGCGGGCAGTCCTTACGTCAGCGGTCGCGAGAGCGTCGACGGCCCACTGCAACTCCAGACATACAACGGCGCCGCGCACCCCACGACCTTTCAGGAAGCCAAGGGGCACGGCATCTATGCCAAGAACGCTGACCACGCCCCGGACAGTGACGGCGTCGTCTACTACCCGAGCGGAACGGCAGAGGTACCGGCCAGCGGTACGGACAGCTTCGTCGGGTACACCCTGATCGACGTCTTCGCTGCTAGCGGGCTCTGGGCTCGCCGGGCCAACGCGGAGACCTTCGCCTCTTACGGCACCTTCCGCGGAGACAACGGCAAAGACAACGCCGCCAACGCGCCGTGGGGCTGGGACGACGGCAACGACGGCAGTGACATCCCCCGCGGTTTCCTCGCCACCGACCCCGCGTACCTGGTCACGCAGTACTTCAACGGCGAAGGCACCTTCTCCACCGCCTACACGCGAAATTCATACCGTTAGGAGGGTTTGAGACCTCCCGGTAGCGGGTAACAAGCACCAGGGTCCTGCCCCGCGATCTTCTCGCTGTGGGGCGGGGTGGCCGAAGGCACGACCAGTGCGAATCCCACCCCGCTCCACATTTTCCCGTGTCGCGGTACGGTCCACCGCAGTGTCAGGACGGCAGGAGGAAGCGTGTCTGAGCTCGAAACCAGTCCGGTCACCCGCACCCACGGGGTTCGCGACGTCGAGGTCCGGGTGTGGGCCGATGCCGAGCAGGTCCCGCTGCTGCGGTCCTTCGCCGCCGACATCGCCATGCGGATGGACTTCGACCTCGACTCCATCGAGGACCTGCGGATGGCCGTGGACGAGGCGTGCTCGCTGCTGGTGCGCGCCGCCGCCCCCGACAGCGCGCTGCTGTGCTGGTTCGAGCCCGAGGAGCTGGGCATCCGGGTGCGCGTGCGGGTCGACGCCGAACACGGCGTCGCGCCCTCGAGCGACCCCATGGGCTGGCAGATCCTGACCGCGCTCGCCGCCACCGTCACCGAGTCGGTGGACGCCATCGACGGCGGCTATCGCATCAGCGTCGAACTGCTCGCCGTCCCGGGCCCCGCCGAGGTCGATCCCCGGTGAACACGACCCCCGATCCGCAACGCCCGGCCGACAAGGGCGCGGACGGTCACGCCGACCGGTTCCGCGAACTGGCCGCGCTCGACCCCGCCGACCCCAGACGGGCCGCGTTGCGCGGCGACCTCGTCGCCGACCACATGGACCTGGCGCGCAACCTGGCCCGCAAGTTCGACCGGCGCGGTGACCAGTTGGAGGACCTGATCCAGGTCGCCACCATCGGCCTGATCAAGGCGGTCGACCGGTTCGAGGCCGACCGGGGCAACTTCTACGCCTTCGCCATCCCCACCATCATGGGTGAGCTGCGCAGGCACTTCCGCGACACCGGCTGGGCCGTGCGGGTTCCCCGCCAGCTCAAGGAGTTGCACGTCACGGTGGCCGCGGGCCGCAACGAGCTGAGCCAGAAGCTGGGCAGGGCGCCCAAACCGAGCGAGTTGGCCGAGCACTTAGGGCTGACCAAGGAACAGGTGTACGAGGCGCTCGTCGCCAGCGCGGCCAAGCAAGGCACGTCGCTGGACGCGCGGCTGGCCGAGCCAGCCGGGGACCGCTTCGGCTACGAGGACGACCGGCTCGCCGAGGTCGACAACCGCAGGGCACTGGGCCCGCTGCTGGCCGAACTGCCCGAGCGGGAGCAGAAGATCATCGTGCTCCGGTTCTTCCGCGGCATGTCGCAGGCCGACATCGCGCGCCGGGTCGGGGTGTCGCAGATGCAGGTGTCGCGGCTGCTGGCCAAGACGCTCGAGCGGCTGCGCGCCGCTCTCGGCGAGGACACCCTGGCGGGCTGAGGTGCGCCACCCGCTCGCCGCCACCCGCCCGGAAGTCTCCCGACCGGGAGGCTTCCGCTCATCGGGTACTACCGGCTTCGCACTTCGCGCGCGCCTCCGCGGGCACGCGCGACCACCAGGAAAGCTGAGTTCTTCAGGAAGCCGTCGTTCAGGACACGCTTCAGGAAACGCGCAGTGCGCGCCTGCGCTGCGCGATCAGCGTCCGCCGCTCGCCCTCGCCCATCGCACCCCAGATGCCGTAGGGCTCCTGCACGGCGAGCGCGTGCTCGCGGCACTGCTGCAGCACCGGGCAGGCCCGGCACACGGCCTTGGCCCGCTCCTCGCGCGCGTGCCTGGCCGGGCCGCGCTCGGCGTCGGGGTGGAAGAACATCATGCTGTCCGACCCCCGGCACGAGCCGTTGAGCTGCCAGGCCCACTCGTCGGAGACGGGCTTCGGAAGACGGGTGATCTCGGCCATGGCGCTTACCTCCTCGGTGCCCGCTCCGCACAGCGGGTTCGACCGGGAACTACCCCCGGCTCCGACGGCCGAAACGGCCCAGGGCAACACCGGCCATCCGGCCCAAGCGAGCACCCGGCGGACGGCGCGTCCACCGGGCAGGCCATTACTGTGACCACGGCGTGGACGGCCGTGCGCGAGCGCGGCGACACGCCGCGGTGAGGAAGGACCGATAGTGGAGATCAACAGCGAGGGCACCGACCCGGTCGTCGTCTCGGTCACCGGTGAGGTTGACCTGGCCACCGCGCCCCAGTTGGAGCAGGCGCTCGACGCCGCGCTCGGCGTGGCGGGCAGCAGCGGCGTGCGGGTGGACCTCTCGGCGGTGGAGTTCATGGACTCGGCCGGGCTGCGGGTGCTCGTCGCCGCGCTGCGCAAGGCCGAGGACAGCGACCGCGCCCTGGTGCTCGACGCCCCGCACGAACGGGTGCGCCGGATCATCGAGATCACCGGTCTCGCCGAGGTGTTCGGCCTCGCCGGGTCCCCCGGTCAGGGCACGACCTGATCGGCGGCTGATTCACCCGACCGCCCCCGGGGTACCTCACCCGGCGTGAACACTGAGGTCGTGGCCGTGGCCCCCACCCCCAAGGGGCACGCTGTGGGAAGCGGTGGGGGTGGGCCGGTGCGCAGGGGCACCCGTGGTCCGGCCGCGGTGCGGTATCGATGGCGCGCAACCCGCGCTCGAGGGGTGGTGGCAGGTGACGTGAGCGAGGCGGCGGCTACTGAACGGGTGCTCAGGCTGAGTACCCGGTTGCCACCGGCCACCACCTCGGCGGGGGAGGCCCGCGACTTCGTCGGCACCGCCCTGAGGTCGTGGTCGGTGGCCGAGGAGCTGGTGTGCGATGTCGTGTTGGCGACCTCCGAGTTGGTCACCAACGCCATCGAGCACAGCGGTGGCGACATCCGGGTCGAGCTGTCCCTGGCGGGGGGCCGGGTACTGCTGCGGGTCGGCGACGACGCCGAGGCGACGCCGGTGCGCAAGGCACCGAGCCTGCTCTCGGAGCGCAGCAGGGGACTGACCATCGTCGCGGCGATGAGCCTCGCCTGGGGGCACGAGCCAGACGGCGACGGCAAGTGGGTGTGGGCTGAGTTCGCGCAGGTGGGGGCCAACCTGAGCTCGGATGCGGGCGAGGACGTGCGTGGCGGAGCGAGCGGGTACGCGCGCGAGTCGGCGGCGTCCTTGTCGGGGGACAACTAGTACGGTGGATCGCGTCAGCACTCGCCGAACGGGAAGCGTGGCGTGACCATGGCCGGACCGAAGTCGATCGCGGGGACCGCCCCGGCGGCCCCACCGCCGCTGGGCGCGCACACCGCGCACGCACCGACCGAGCACCAGTTGCTCGACCAGGCCAGGCAGCGCGCGTCCCTCGCCGGGGAGATCACCAGCCAGCTGGCCGGGTCGCTGAACCTGCGCCGGACGATCCTGCGGTTGTTCGCGCTGATCACCCCGGAGCTGGCCGACTGGGCGATGCTCGCCATGGTCGACCACCGCACCGGCCGGGTCGCCCTGCACGGCGGCCACGACCACACCTTCGCCACGACGGTCGACCGCGACCGCACCGAGGACCTCGGCGTCGGCCGGGTGCTGCGCTCGGGGCAGAGCGAGTTGCTGCACGTGGCGCTGGCGCCGGAGGGGCAGACGCCCACCGCGGACGGCCTCGACAGCATGATCCCGCACGACGCGCTGCGCGCCGAGGCCACCGCGCTGCGGCCCGCCGACGTGCTGGGGCTGGCGCTGACCGCGCGGGGCACCACCGTCGGCATGCTCGTGCTGGTCCGCGGCGCCGGGCGCGGCTTCCCCGAGGACGACGTCGCGCTGGCCGAGCAGATCGCCGGTCGGGCCGCGATGGCGCTGGACTCCGCCCGGCTCTACGAGGACCGCAACCGGGTCGCGTCGGTGCTGCAGGCCAGCCTGCGCCCGCCCGCGCTGCCGCGGGTGCCCGGGCTGCGGTTGGCCGCCCGCTTCCGCGCTGCGGCCGAGCACCTCGACATCGGCGGCGACTTCTACGACGTGCACGGCTCCGAACGCGACTGGCTGCTGGCCATCGGCGATGTCTGCGGCAAGGGCGTCGAGGCCGCTGTGCTCACCGGTCGCGCTAGGCAGAGCATCCGCACCGCCGCGCACTTCGACCGCAGCCCGCGCGGGGTGCTGGCCGCGCTCAACGCCGTGCTCTACGAAGAGGAGTCGGACAAGTTCGTCACCGCCGTGTGCGCGCGGGTCCGCCCCGCCCCCGACAGCCGCACGGCCGAGGTCGACCTCGCCGCGGCGGGCCACCCGGCGCCGCTGGTGCTGCGCGCCGACGGCACCGTGGAACAGGTCGACGTGGCCGGGACCGTCGCCGGTGTGCTGCCCGAGGTCGGCTACCAGGAGACCACCATCGCGCTCGGGCCAGGCGACACGATGCTGATGTTCACCGACGGCATCTACGAGGCCCGCGGCCCCGAGGGCTTCTACGGGCTGGACCGGGTGATCGGCCTGCTGCCCGCCTACGCCGGTGCCGGGCCGGAGGCGGTCTGCGAGGCGTTGGAGCAGGACGTGGTCGAACACCTCGGCGGCCGCGCCCACGACGACATGGCCCTGTTCGCCGTGGCCTGCGGGAGGTAGCGCGGCGGTGACAGTGCTCGACCCCGTTCTCGACGCCCTTGCCCGCTACGACGGCGCCCTCGCCTCGGTCGACGCCGACAGAGCCGTCGACCTGGTGGAGGGCCTGCTCGACGACGGCGTGGACCCGGTCACGGTGCTGGTCGACGTCATCGCCTCCGCCCAGCGCACCGTCGGCGACCGCTGGCAGCGCGGCGAGTGGACCGTCGCCGAGGAACACGCCGCCACCGCGGTGTCGGTGTCGGCCACCGAGGCCGTCGCCCGCCACGTCCGCCGGACCCCCGCGACCCGCGGCCGCGTCGTGGTCGCCTGCGCGGAACGGGAGTGGCACGCCCTCCCGGCCATGATCGTCGGCACCGCGCTGCGCGCCAACGGCTGGGACATCACGCTCCTCGGCGCCTCGACCCCGCCGGTGCGGCTGAGCCAGTACCTGCACGACCTCGGGCCCGACGCCACCGCCGTGAGCTGCTCGGTCCTCGGCGCGCTGCCCACGACCCGCCGGTTCATCGAGGCCAGCACCGCCGCGGGGATCCCGGTCGTGGTCGGCGGCTCCGCCTTCGGCCCCGACGACCACCGCGCCAAAGCCCTGGGCGCCACGGCGTGGGCCTCAGGCGCCCGCGAAGCCGTCGCGGCCGTCCGGTCGTTGCCGACCGTCGTCCCCGCCGCCGACCCGGTGAACGGCTCCGCCGCCGCCGAGCAGGCCGCGATGGAACTGGCCCACCACCGGCTCGTCACCAGCCTGCGCGAACGCTGGTCGCTGGCCGCCCAGATCGTCACCACCGAACGCCTCCCGCTCGACAGCGTCCACTCCGTCGCCGCCGACGTGGTCAACCAGGCGCTGCACGCGGTCTGGGCCGCCCTGCTCACCGACGACCCGCGCGCCCTGTCGCACACGGCCGCCTGGGTGGCCGACCTGCTCGCCGCCCGGGCCGTCGAGCCGACCCTGGTCGGCGAACTGGGCCGCCTGCTCGCCCGGGACCTGCGCGACTACCCCCTCGCCAGGGCCCTCGTAGAACACCACTGGACAGCCACGACTGGATCCCGATGACCGAGTTCTCCCACACCACCACCGAGACCCCCGATCGCGTCGTCGTCAGCGTCACCGGGGAGTTGGACACCCACACCTCGATCGGGTTCAAGCAGGCCCTGCTGGACCTGGTGGCGGCGAACGAAGAGGTCGTGGTCGACCTGGGCGGCCTCACCTTCATCGACTCCAGCGGCCTGAGCGTGTTCATCGCCGCGCACAAGCGGACGCTGGGCCGCGACAAGCGGGTGCTGCTGGACCGGGTGCCCGGGTTCCTGGCGCGGATCCTCGCGATCACCGGTCTCGGTCAGGTCATCCCGGTCCTGGGTGCCGCCGAGAACGGGTTGCCCCAGCGGTAAAACGCCATGCGGGGCGGCGCGGCCACCGGCTGTCGACCGCCGGCTACGTTCCCCGGGAATCCGATCTTCGGGGGTGTCGCGGGTGCAGCGCCAGACCTGGGCGGCCGGTGCGGTCACGGTGGTCAACATCGGGGTGGCGATCGCGGTCAACCTGCTCACCACCAACTGGAGTTGGGTGCTGTTCGCCCTGCTCGCTGCTCTTGGCGCGCTGTGGGCCGGTTTGGAGATCTGGCGTTCTTCCTCGCAGCAGCCTGGCCGAGTCGCCGCTGCGGTGCCTATAGGCGTCGACGGCTTCGTGCCGCGACCGGAGTTGACCGACCAGATCGTGCGAGCCCTGCTCTCTGGCGGTAAGAAGCGGGTCGGCATCACGACAACGCTGGCTGGCGCGGGCGGTTTCGGTAAGACGACCCTCGCCGCGGCGGTGTTGCCCTTGCCGCAGATCAAGACGGCGTTCCCGGACCAGTACTGGGTCACCGTCGGCCAGGAGATGCACGGCGCCGCGCTCGCCGACGCCGTCAACGACGTGATCGAGCAGGTGACCGGGCGCAGGCCCGGGTTCACCAGCCCCGAACAGGCCGGACTGCACCTGGCGGGTCTGCCGGGCGAGCGGAACCCGTTGCCGCTGCTCGTGGTCGACGACGTGTGGACTGCCGATCAGCTGCGGCCGTTCCTCAACGCGGCCCGGCACTGACAGCTCGGTTGTGGTCCACGACCCCGAGACAGCGGCACCCGTGACGACGTTGCGGTTCGGGCGCTATGCCCGAGGTCTGGCCGCGGTCGGGTCGGACACCCTGGTGGTAGGTGAGATCGAGGAGTTCTTCGTCTGCCACCGCAACGATTGGCGGGCGTCGCGGTCGGTGTTCCTCCCGGACGGCTGGAACGTGGCGGCTGTTGCCTCGGCCGCGGGCCTGGTCGTGGCGGTGGAGAGGCGAACGAACACCGCTGCGGGCGTGTGGGACATCGACCACTGGTCGTCGCCCACCTACGCGAAGATCTCCGAGGGCGTGCGGCAGCTACCGGGGCCACCTGCTCCACCAACCCGACCACGCCGCGGGGGTGCCCGCCGCGGGCCGACGGGATCATTGGCACTGGCCCCCGATGGAACCTGGCTGGCGGTCCGCCACGGCCAGCGCCTCGACGTCGTGCACCCGCGGACCTGGGAACCACTCGCGTCGTGTGAGCCCGAGGCGGCCTTGCGGATGCTCCCGTCACCCGACGGGACACGGCTGTTGCTGCTGCTCACGCGACGGCGGGCACGCATGCTCGACACCGCCACCTGGCAAGTCGACGCCGGGTTCGGGACCGTTGAAGGGGCGGAGCGGTGGGAGGACATCGCCTGGTCGCCGGACAGCTCCATGCTGGCCACAGTCGCCAACGACCGCGCGGTGCGGGTGCACGACAGCCGGGATTGGCGGGTCCTCGCGGAGTTCCCGGTCGACGGTGAGCTCAGCGCGATCACCTGGGTGACAAGCGAGCGGGCTCGTGGCGGTGGGTGGGCGCGGCGTGTACTGGCTGGCCTACACGCCGGGGGAGGGGCCCTAGAAATGGCTCAGCGCCGACTCCAAGGTGCTGGGGTCGGCGCGCGGCCTGTGTGGGGGACCTGCTGAGGGGTGGTTAACGCTCCTCGTCGAAGCGCTTCTTGAAGCGCTCCTCCATGCGTTGGGAGAACGAGCTCCGGCGGTGGTGGGCGGTCGCGCCGCCTCCCCCGCCGGGGGACTCTTGACCTGACTCCGGTTCGGAGCCGCCCTGGCGCAGGGCCGTCAGCGTCAGCAGAGCACCGACGAACATCACCAGGAAGCCGAGCAGGCTCACCACGGGGATACCAGCCGGTTTGAACGGCAGCATCACACCGAGCACGAGGAGGGCGACACCCAGCACGAACAGGGCGATGCCTTGCAGCCTGCGCCGTCGCGACGGCTTGCGCAGGCGGGCTCCTCGGACGGTGGAGGCGAACTTGGGATCCTCGGCGTAGAGCGCGCGCTCGATCTGGTCGAGCAGTCGCTGCTCGTGCTCGGAGAGTGGCATATGTTCCTCCTCCGGCACAGCGGTCGCGGGCGCCGGGCGATCACGGTTGCCGCCGGACCCGGCGGGCACCCCTCGGTGGAGGTGTCGCCTCCAGGATACGGGGCGTTTCCCCCCGCGACTACCCGATCCCGGATCACGACGCGGTCGCTCTCCCGGAGTCCTCCTTCCGGGGTAGTCGATCCTGGTCGTGGCCGCGCTGCGCGTCCTGGCGATCTCGCTCGGCACCCGAGGCGATCGGCGCGGCGACCAGCGGGTCCGGGATGGCGAACGCCCCGACCAACACCGCCGCGTGCGGGCGGAGGTGTCGGCACAGGTCGTTCACCGCCCCGGTGACGGCCTTGGCCTTCGCGGTGCTCACCCGACCGTGGCCGAGGAACCAGTCCAGGTCGGCCTCGACGGTGCTGAGCACGTGCAGGTCGCAGACCCGGCCCAGCAGGGCGGCCGCGTCCGGGTCGGCGCACCGGTCGACCGCGGCGACGAACGCCTCCAGCACGACCCGCTCGATGTGCACCCGCGCTGCCCGCAGCACGTGGTCCTGCGCGGCGTTGAACACCTCGAACGCGTCCGCGCCCGGCTCGCCCGCGCGCCGCAACCGGCGCGCCAGCGTGTCGAGGACGTGCTTCTCCCGGTCTTCGAACAGCCGCAGGTGCCAGCCCCGGTCGAGCAGGTCGGCGTCCTCGTCCCGAGCGGTGACCGCACCCACCAGCCGTTCGATCAGCGACCGGGCCGCCGTGCGCTCGATCACCGTGCCGACGAACTGGTCGGCGATGAACCGGGCCATCCCGACGCTGCCCAGCTCGTGCAGGTGCTGCTGGTAGCCGGTGAGCAGGCCCTTCGCGACCAGCTGGGACAGCACGGTGTTGTCGCCCTCGAACGTGGTGAACACGTCCGTGTCGGCCTTGAGCTGGGGCAACCGGTTCTCGGCGAGGTACCCGGCGCCGCCGCAGGCCTCGCGGCAGGTCTGGATGGTGTGCGTGGCGTGCCAAGTCGTGGCCGCTTTGAGACCCGCGGCGCGTGACTCCAGCTCGCGTTGGCGGTGGTCGTCGGTGGTCAGCTCGTGGAGCGTGGTGACCAGTTCCTCTTGGGCGAAGTGCAGTGCGTAGGTGGTCGCCAGCGCGGGTAGGAGCTTCCGCTGGTGCGCCAGGTAGTCGAGCAGCACCACTTCGTCATCGCTGTCGGGCCTGGTGAACTGGCGGCGCTCTAGGGCGTATCGGATCGCGATCGTCAGGGCACTCTTGGTAGCGCTACCTGCCGCCCCCGCCACACTGATCCGCCCGCGGATAAGAGTGCCGAGCATCGTGAAGAACCGTCGCGAGTCACCCTCGATCGGACTGGAATACGTCCCGTCCTCGGCGACGTCGCCGTACCGGTTGAGCAAGGCATCCCGAGGTACGCGCACTTGGTCGAACCAGATGCGACCGTTGTCGACCCCGTTCAGTCCCGCCTTACGCCCGCAATCCTCGATAGTGATGCCGGGCAGCGTTAGCCCTGCCTCGTCGCGCAGCGGCACCAGGAGCGCATGCACCCCGTGCTCGGAACCCCCGGCGATCAACTGGGCGAACACGACCGCGATCCGCCCGTCGCGGGCCGCGTTGCCGATGTACTCCTTGCGCGCCGCCTCGTGCGGGGTGTGGACGACGAACTCGCCGGTCGCCGGGTCGTAGGTCGCGGTGGTCCGCAGGTGCTGGACGTCGGAGCCGTGGCCGGTCTCGGTCATCGCGAAGCAGCCGGGCAGCCGCAGCTCGATGATGTCGCGCAGGTACCGGTCGTGGTGGCGCTCGGTGCCCAGCGCCTCGACCGCCCCGCCGAACAGCCCCCACTGCACCCCGGCCTTGACCATCAGCGACAGGTCGCCGAAGCCGAGCATCTCGAACGAGGTCAGCGACCCGCCCAGGTCGCCCTCGCCGCCGTGGCTGACCGGGAAACCGACCCGGGGGTAGCCGGACTTGGCCAGCTCGTGCAGCTCGGCGAAGACCTGCTCGCGGTGCTGCTCGGTGGTCAGGTCGTAAGTGGCGGGGGAGGGCAGCGCCGCCATCCGGACCCGGGCCTCGCGCCGGACGTGGGCCCAGCGGCCGTCGAGCAGGTCGGTCAACACCGCCGGTGCGACGGGTTGGCTGGCCGGGATGGGCATGCGGGTCCTCCTCCAGCGGTGGGGTGCCTCGACGCTAGTGCGGTGACAGGTGGCGCGCCGGTTGTGCGGGACCGCGCCGGGTGCGATACCTATGGCCCATGGACCCCGTCGCGGCGTTGAAGCAGATCGCGCTGTACCTGGAGCGCGCGGGCGAGGCGACCCAGAAGGTGCGCGCGTTCCGCCGGGCCGCCGCGCGCGTCGCCGAGATCGACGCCGCCGAACTGCGGGCCAGGGCCACCGCCGGGACGCTCACCGAGATCCCCGGCATCGGCAACACCATCGCCCTGGTCGTCGCCGAGTCGGTCCTGGGCGGCGAACCCAGCTACCTGGTCAAGCTCGCCGGGACCCAAACCGCCCCGGTCGCGGGCGGCGGCGCCCTGCGCGCGGCCCTGCGCGGCGACTGCCACACCCACTCCGACTGGTCCGACGGCGGCAGCCCCATCCGCGAGATGGCGGAGGCGGCGATCGCGCTCGGCCACGAGTGGATCGTGCTCACCGACCACTCACCCCGCCTGCGCGTCGCCCACGGCCTCAGCGCCGACCGCCTGCGCCGCCAGCTGGAACTGGTCGCCGAGCTGAACGTGGAGCTGGCGCCGTTCCTGATCCTCACCGGCATCGAGGTCGACATCCTGCTGGACGGGTCGCTGGACCAGGAGGAGGACCTGCTCGCCGAACTGGACGTGGTCGTCGCCAGCGTGCACTCGAAGCTGCGCATGCCCAAGGCCGAGATGACCGAGCGGATGCTCACCGCCGTGGCCAACCCGCACGTGGACATCCTCGGCCACTGCACCGGTCGACTGGTCGTCGGCAAGGGCCGCCCGGAGTCGGAGTTCGACCCCAGAGCGGTGTTCTCCGCCTGCGCCGCCCACGGCGTCGCCGTCGAGATCAACTCCCGCCCCGAGCGCCTCGACCCACCCCGCCGCCTCCTGCGCGAAGCCGCCGACCTCGGCTGCGACTTCGCGGTGAACACCGACGCGCACGCCCCCGGCCAACTCGACTGGCTCCCCTTCGGCTGCCAACGCGCCGAGGAGTGCGGCATCGGCCCGGACCGCGTGATCAACACCCGCACCGCCGACGAGCTGCTCACCGCCATCGCCGCGCGATAACCGGCAACCGGGGATGGGGCCACCCACGCCGCCCCGTGTGCGAAAGTTGACCCATGGCGCTGCGGCAGGTGGACGAGGTAGCCGAGACCGAGGTGGCCGCCCGAGCCCTGGGCCTGGTCCTCACCAGGGCGAACACGGACGTGTACCCGAAGGTGCCGCCGATGCAGCTGCGCGCGCTGCACTTCGTGGAGTCCCTGGAACCGGTCAACCTGACCCGGCTCACCGAGGAACTCGGCACCATCCCGTCCTCCACCAGCCGCCTCTGCGACCGCCTCCAATCAGCAGGCCTCCTCGACCGCCGCCCGGCCACCACCGACCGCCGCGAGGTCGAGATAGTCCTAACCCTCCCCGGCCGAGAACTCCTAGACCGCCTCCGAGCCGCCCGCCGAGCCGACCTGGCCCAAGTCCTAGCCGCCATGCCACCGCAATCCCGAGCCGCCCTCCTCCACGGCCTCCGCGAATTCACCGCCGCCTCTCAACACCGCTCCCCAGTCACCACCTAGCCCCCGGTTTCCTCTTTCGCCGAGGCCTTTCGCATCCAGCCCCACCCGACCTCCTAGCTACCGGTCGCGTGCCTCTAGGGCCCCTCTCCTTTGATGCGGAGTCGACCCTCAGAAATCATCAACGCATTCCCCCTGCCCGACCCCGCCCCGCTTAAGCACCTCCGCGCGCCCCGAAGTCGTTGGCACCAATCCACCCCTCGACTCCGCTAGACATCAGGAGTCTCTGGTGCCATCCCACCCTCCGCCAGGTCCGCCCCAACCCACCTAGCCGACCCCTGGACACTCGAAAGCCGCTGGGTTCTGCTTGCCCCGCAAGATCATCTGCCACAAGAGCCCCCGATATACAGCCTAACGAGGACCCTGACAGAACCGGGCCAGCGACCAATGCCTGTGGACAACAGAACACGTTGTGGACAACCGCCCACCAGCCCAGCCCCTGAACACTCAAAAGCCAACGTGTCAGCCCAACCCTGTCAGATCCGCCCCAACCCACCTGATCAGCCATTGGACACTCGGACCCGGCGGTGCCAACCCAACTGCCGTCAGGTCCGCCCCAACCCACAGTGCCAACCACTGGACAGTCGGACCCGTCGGTGCCATCCCAGCCCGCCCTCGTCAGCCCACTTTCCCAGCGCCTGGACAGTCGGAGTCGCTGGTGCCAGGTGCTCGATGGGGTGGACCTGTTTTGTGTGGGGGAGCGGCACCCGTAGCGTTTCCGCGCGGCAGGGCCTGCTTTTGGGCCCCTGCTTTGCGGTTCTGCGTCGGGTGTCGTAGGGGCCCCGCGCAAAACAGGTCCACCGCATCGAGCAAAGCTCGAAAGTCGCGGATCGGGCCCGATGTTGCCGCCAGGCAACGAGGCGTCCGATCCCGGGTCGCGATGCCGAAGGCGAGCCGACCCCGAAAGCCACCGAACCCCTTCCCCCGCACTCCCAACCACGGCCTACGCCAAGATCAATCTGATCGAAAGCCCCCAAATACACAGCTTACCGTTCAGCGCCGACACAACGGGAGCGGCGAACGGAGCCTGTGGACAGCCAGAA
Organism: Actinokineospora diospyrosa; assembly: GCF_024171925.1. Taxonomy (GTDB): domain Bacteria; phylum Actinomycetota; class Actinomycetes; order Mycobacteriales; family Pseudonocardiaceae; genus Actinokineospora; species Actinokineospora diospyrosa. The sequence continues at coordinate 128,065 of NZ_JAMTCO010000014.1, forward strand.
CCGTTGTGGACAACCAAATCACCCACAACCAGCCCCGCATGATCAACTAAACCAAGAGCCCCCGATATACAGCCTACCGAGAACGCCCGACAAACCGGAACCAGCGAACAACGCCCTGTGGGCAACCGAACCCGTTGTGGACAACCGAACGCGTTGTGGACAACCGAACGCGTTGTGGACAACTGAAACCGTTGTGGACAACAGAAGACGTTGTGGACAAGCAGGGAGAACTACTCCCCCCGTCCCTTCTTCCGAGGCGCCACAACCGATCGCGGTAGCAATCGTCCCCGCCAATCCAGCGGCGACGATTTCCGCATCCCTGATACCACCTCATCGAACGCCCGTGCCAGTTCCGGATCCCGCTCCGAGCGTCCTCCATACCAAGACCGCTCCACCGAGTTCACCACCGTCCGCAGGGCCTGCTTGCTCCCCTCATCCAGACTGTGCTCCTTGGCCAACCGCCGAGCCGCAGTCCGGACCGTGTCCGTGTCGGACGTCTCTGCCCCGCGGTCCCAAGACTCCGCCATAAGCTCTGTCCACGCCGCAGTAGCGGCATCGTCCGGACCAGCCATGGCAGTCCTTCGCTGACGGCGATACAAGTCGCGTACGGCAGCAGGGATTGCGGATAGCGCAAGAACCACGAACAACCCGCTGAGCCACCAAGAGAGCAGCGACAGCAAGAACACTCCAGCCAAGAATCCGGCTGTAAGAGCGAACGTGCGCGTGGATGAGATGCGGCGGGTGGTGGTGAGACTTACGAGCAGCACGGCGATAAGACCTAGGCCGATCCCTGCCCATGCCTGCCAGGGCCAACCCTGGTCGCCTTGGGCTCGTTGGCCTAGGTTGCCAGCTTGCTGGTCTGGGTCTGGGCGGTCGCTTCGGGGGGCGGCCGTTGTGGAGGCTGAGTTGCTTGGCAGCTTCTCGGTGCTCACGGTGGTTGACGGGCCGGTGCTGGGGTCGGCGCTGACGTAGGGGGGTTCGTAGGTGCGGCCGTCGGCCAGGGGGGTGGGGTCGAAGGTGACCCAGCCCTGGCCGGGGAAGAAGATCTCGACCCACGCGTGGGCGTCCTGGGTGGTGATGGAGCGGTAGTCACCGGACAGGAAGCCCGCCGTGTAGCCGATGGCGACGCGGGAGGGGAGGCCCGCTGCTCGAGCGAGGATGGCCATCGCGGAGGCGTATTGCTCGCAGAAGCCGGTCTTGGAGTTGAACAGGAACTCCTTGAGCGCGTCCTCGTCGCTGGTCAGTGCCGTCTGGGTTTTGTACTGGAAGCCGTTGGACGTCTCGAAGTGCTTCTTGAGGGCCAGCGCCTTGTCGAACGCCGACGCCTGGCCGTTGGTGATCAGCTTCGCCAGGGTCACGACCTCCGGATCGATGCCGTCGGCCACCAGGTAGCCCGGGTCGATCTCGTCGTAGTCGCCCTCCGCCTGCCGCAACTGGTCGGCGGTCGGCTCGCTCAGGTCGGCGTCCTCGATGTAGCGGTCGAGCTTGCGCATGCTGTGCGAGAACACCATGCCGCCCGCCTGGTCGTAGAACATGCCGTCGGGCAGGTCGCGCAGGTTGCGGGGGTTGCCGTAGATCGGCGCCCACAGGTCCTCGTAGTTGACCGGCTCGATCTCGATCCGGGTCTCCTGGCCGCCACCCCGGTCACCCGGCGCGGGCGGCATGCCGAGACCGGCCGGGACATCGCTGGGCAGGGCGTCGGCGGCGACCCAGCCGCCGTTGCGGTCGAAGCGGGGGAGGGTGATCGCGCGCAGGTAGCGGCTCTGGTTGCCCAGGCCGCGCACCCGCAGCAACTCCACGTTGTTGCCCTGGTCGAGCATGCCGCGCAGCTTCGTGAACGGCTTCAACGCCAGACCACCGCCGCTGCCACCGCCGTTGCCGCCGCCCGGGAGGCTGCCGACCGTGCCGATGCCGGTGATCAGCGCACCCGCGAGCAGGCCGAGCGCCAGCGCCGAGGACACCATCACGACCGGCGACCCGACACCGGTCCCGGTGCTGGGCAGCGCGGGCCGGTTGCGCCACAACCGGTGCCGGTGCGTCCCGTCCACGGCCAGCAGCACCGCGAACGAACTCGCGCCCAGCACGAACGACCACCAGGGCAGCAGCTCGTCGGCGAGCGAGGCGGGCACCGCGTAGACGCACAGCAGCACCAGACCGCACGCCGCCGGGGCGCCCGCAGCGACCGCCAAGGTGTCGACCAGCACCGCGACCAGCCCGATCGCGATTACTACCAGGCACAGCACCGGTCTCGTCTCGGCCACCGGCGGCACACCCGTGCGCACCGCCTCCACCGAGTCGCCCAGCACCGCGCCGAGATCGCTCAACGCCTCCGGGCCGGGGAAGATCCCCAGCACCCCGCTGTCGGTGAACAACGCGACCAGCAACAGCAGCAGCGAGAACAGCTGCGCGATGCCCACCACCAGCGTCGGCGCCCGCATCGCGCGCAGGCCGAGGCCCACCGCGGCCACCACGATCACCGCGATCCCGGCGTGCCCCAGCCAGCGCGCCCCCGAGATCACCCCGGAGAGCGCGGTCGAGGCGCACAACGTCGTCAGCGCGGCGACCACCGGGGTGACCGTGGTCGACCACTGCGCCTGCGCCGTCGGCACTGGTTGCTCGCTCATGTCCCGGCTCCCGCGATCATCGTGTCCCCGCGCCGGTTGCCCGTTCGGCAGACCCCGGCCCAGACCTGGGTCATCGGCGCGTCCGGCCGGGCGATCGTGACGCCCCAGCCCGCCCCGCTGAGCAGCGTCGCCGCCGCGGTCGGGTCCACCTCCGGGCCGTCGCCCGCGCCCCACGCCGGGGTGTCGAGCAGCACCGCGAGGCTGCGCGTGCCCCGGGTGCGGTAGCGGATGAGCTGGCTGACCGACTCCGGCGTCGCCGCGCCCAGGATCGCGATCAGCTCCTGGCCGTGACCGGGGTCGGCCGGGCAGGAGATGTCGCGCTGGTGCACCGGCTGCAGCGCGGCCAGCGCGTCGAGCACCGCGTCGTCGCTGTGCGCGCCGTCGCCCGCGTCGCTGACCAGGACGCCGCCGGTCTCGGTGACCAGCCGGATCTGGTGGCCGTGCCGGTGCAGGTGCACGCAGACGCTCGCCGCGAAGGACACCGCCCACTCCAGGCTCGACCCGGCGCCGGTGCCGCGGTGCCCGCCGACCCGGCGGTCCAGCAGCACCGTCGTGCCGCCGCGCCAGGGGCTCTCCTCGACCCGGACCATCATCTCGTCGCGCTTGGCGGTCGAGCGCCAGTGCACCTTCCGCAGGTCATCGCCCTGCCGGTAGGGCCGCACCACCGCGTCGTCCTCGCCCTGGCCCGCGTTGAGCCGCACCGAGCCGTCGTCACCCGAGCCGAGGCCGGACCCGCCGGGTACCCCGGACAACCGCACCACCCTGGGCACCACGACCAGCCGCGACGACCCAGCCAAGTCGCGCTCGAACTCGGCCAGGCCGAACGGGTCGGTGACCGTCGCCTTCAACGGCCCGATCTGCTGGATCCCGCGCAACATCGGCTGCAGCGTGTAACGCAGCTGCGTCCCGGTGTTGCGGGGGAGGTGCTCTATGAGGAACCGCGGCTTCCCGCCGAGCGCGTAAGGCACGCCGTCAGAGACAAGAAGGCCGACCGTAGGAAGCCTGCCCGTGCTCCGGACAGACAGCACTACCTCGGTGCGACCCCCCACCGGCACCCGCACAGGAGATATGTGTCGCTGGGCGCTTAGCCCTACCCGCGAAACCGCGGTCAACACGCACACGAGCAGCGGTAACGCCACGACGAACACGGACACGCGCATCAGGTCGCGCTCGTTGAGCACGATCGAGCACAGCGCGGCGGCGAGCCCGGCCGCGATCAGGCACCGTCCACGGGTGGTCAGACCCGACAGGGCTCCGCGCATCCGATGCCCCCTAGCGCCCGCGGTTCCCGGTCCACTGCGCGCCACCCACGTCCGGGGTGGCCTGCGGCACCGGGACCCGCTGGAGCAGGCCGCGGATGAGGTCGGCGGGGGAGCGGCGCGACGCCTGCGCCTCGGGGGTCAGCACCAGCCGGTGCGCCAGCACCGGGATGGCCACCACGTGCAGGTCGTCGGGGACCACGAAGTCCCGCCCGGACAGCGCGGCCTGGGCGCGCGCGGCCCGCACCAGGTGCAGCGTCGAGCGCGGCGATGCGCCGATGCGGATCTCCGAGAGCCGCCGGGTCGCCGACACCAGCTCCACCGCGTACCGGCGGACCTCCTGGGCGATCTGGACCGTGCGCACCGCCTCGATCAGCCCGCGCACCTGGTCGGCGTCCGACACCGGGCGCAGCGTGGCCCACACGTCGTGGCCCGCGTGCTCGTCGACCATGGCCAGCTCGGCCTGCGGGTCCGGGTAGCCGATCGATACCCGCGCGGTGAACCGGTCGCGCTGGGCCTCGGGCAGGGCGTAGGTGCCCTCCATCTCGATCGGGTTCTGCGTCGCGATCACCATGTACGGCGAGTCGAGCGTGTAGGTGTTGCCGTCGACGGTGACCTGGTGCTCCTCCATGCACTCCAGCAGCGCCGACTGGGTCTTGGGCGAGGCCCGGTTGATCTCGTCGCCGACCACGATGTTGGCGAACACCGGGCCGGGCCGGAACTCGAACTCGTTGGTCTGCCGGTTGAAGATGGAGACGCCGGTCACATCGCTGGGCAGCAGGTCCGGGGTGAACTGGATGCGGCTGACCGAGCAGTCGATGGAGCGCGCGAGCGCCTTGGCCAGCGAGGTCTTGCCGACCCCCGGCACGTCCTCGACCAGCAGGTGCCCCTCGGCGAGCAGGGTGACCAGCGCGATGCGCACCACCTCGGGCTTGCCGACCAGCACCCGCTCCACGTTCTGCGCGATGCGCTGCGCGGTGGCGTGCAGGTCGTCGAACCGGCCGGGGTGGCGCTGGTGGCCCTGGTCGTGCTGCGGGCCGGGACCGACCTGCGACCCCTGCCCGACCTGCGGTCCGTGGCCACCCGGGGCGCCCGGCTGGGCCGGGTACGCCCCGTTCTGCCCCGCGAACGGTTCGCCGCCCGGTGCTCCGTAGGGGTTGCCCGGCAGTGCGGCATGCGGGGTGCTCGACGTCACGCGACCTCCTGGTGTTCCTCGGCGGCAGTCCGCTCCCGCCGCCGCCCGGTCCGGGCGCGGTCGGGACGGCGCGCGGCGGCCCGCCCCCCACGTGCTCGCCCGCCACGCCAGCGTGGCCGCGACAGCCTGCCATGGAGTGTGTCAAACGAGGGCGAAGTACCCAACGGTTCGACCCGGCCAACCTGACCGGCGCCGAGGCCGCGCCCGGTCCGCGCCAAGGATAGGCCGCCCCCGCGGCCGGTGGCCCCCGCCGGGCGCCGCCGCCCGCCATGTGGATCTTGTCACGGGTCGGTGCGCGTGGGCGGACCGGGCGGCCCCGATCGTCCGGGTGGCCGCCGCGCCCACCCGCCGGGATGACACTCGGTGATCGATCGGCGACGGCGCGAGCGTTACCCGAATGGGTGAGTCCGCGCGGCGCCCCCACGGCGCCCCACCTGCGGGCCCCCGAGTTCCCCACATCACCCCACATATGGCGTTGACATGCGGTTCGGGCCGCTATAGCTGACCCATTTGTCCGTTATCAACGTCCATTGTGGCTCGTCCGGCGCGGGTGGGTCCCCACCACCCCCCACGGTGAACCCACCGGCCCTAGCTGCGGAAACGCGGATCGCCCCGGTCCGAATCCCGCGTGATTCGCGTTGACTGTGGTGAAAAGTGGGGTACTGTGGCGCCAAGTGGGGCAGACGGGGGCCTCATGGCCGATCCGTTCGGTTCGGTGGGGAGGTGGGTGTCGGATGTTCCTCGGCACGCACACCCCCAGGCTCGACGACAAAGGGCGGCTCACACTGCCCGCCAAGTTCCGGGAAGCGCTCGCGGGTGGGTTGATGGTCACGAAGGGTCAGGATCACTGCCTCTACGTGTTCCCACGCGCGGAGTTCGAGGAGATGGCACGCAAGGTCGCCGCGGCCCCCCTGACGAACGAGGCGGTCCGCGCCTACCAGCGGTACCTGTTCGCCGGAACCGACGAGCAGCGACCCGACGGGCAGGGGCGGATCGCGGTCGCGCCCGAACTGCGCAAGTACGCGGGACTCACCAAGGACTGCGTGGTCATCGGCGCGATCACCAGGTTGGAGATCTGGGACGCCCAGGCGTGGCAGACCTACCTGGACGAACACGAGGACAGCTACTCCCAAGCCCGGGAGGAGGTCCTGCCCGGCGTGTTCTGACGTGGGACGTGGAACGCGGGTGCCGTGAGGCCTCGGTCCGCTCGCCTTCGGCCCTGACACACCTTCCCCGGTGCCAGGTCCGACGAGCGGGCGGGGACCTGGCGGCACCCGGTCGCGTTCCGGGAGATGTGGTGCGGAGAGGGGTGGTTGCCATGGCGGCGCGGCGCGCGTCCGGTCGGTCTGGTCGCGTGCAGAGGTCTGGTCGCGTGTGTGAGGTCCGTGTGTGTGAGGCCGAGGTGAGCTGGTGACCGAGCGCCCCCGTCACGACCCCGTTCTGCTGCGCCGGGTGCTGGAGTTGCTGCACCCCGCGCTCGCCGACCGCCCCGCCGTCCTGGTCGACGCCACCCTCGGGCTCGGCGGCCACTCCGACGCACTGCTCTCGGCCCACCCCCAGCTCACCTTGGTCGGCCTCGACCGCGACCCCAACGCCCTCGCCCTCGCGGGCGAGCGGCTCGCCCGCCACGGCGACCGGGTGCACCTCGTGCACACCGTCTACGACGGACTCCCCGACGCGCTGGTCGGCCTGGGACTGTCGCGTGTGGATGGCGTGCTGTTCGACCTCGGCGTGTCCTCGATGCAGCTCGACGTCGCCGAGCGCGGCTTCGCCTACGCCAAGGACGCGCCGCTGGACATGCGCATGGACCAGACCACCGGCCCGACCGCCGCCGACGTGCTCAACGAGTACTCGGCCGGTGACCTCGCCAGGGTCCTGCGCGAGTACGGCGAGGAGCGCTTCGCCGCCCGCATCGCCCGCGCCGTGGTCGCCGAACGCGACCGCGAGCCGTTCACCACCAGCGCCCGGCTGGTGGAACTGCTCTACGCCGCGGTCCCGGCCGCGAGCAGGCGCACCGGCGGCCACCCCGCCAAGCGCACCTTCCAGGCGCTGCGCATCGAGGTCAACGCCGAACTCGACGTCCTGCGCCGCGCCGTGCCCGCCGCGCTCGCCGCGCTGTCGGTCGGCGGCCGGATCGTCGTCGAGGCCTACCAGTCGCTCGAGGACCGGATCGTCAAGCGCGCGATCACCGACCTGGCGAGGTCGACCGCGCCGCACGGCCTGCCCGTGGAGCTGCCCGAACACGCACCCCAGCTGCGCCTGCTCACCCGAGGCGCCGAGGTGGCCGACGAGACCGAGGTCGCCGCCAACCCCCGCGCGCAGTCGGTCCGACTCCGCGCAGCCGAACGCGTCCGGGAGGCCCCATGACCGCCCCACCGAGCAGTACCGGCCGCCTGCCCGCCCAGTCCCGCCGCACCGCCGACCCGGACGACCTCGTCGGCGGTACCGCCGCGCCCACCGAGCAGCGCCCCACCCGCCGTCCCCGCCGCACTGGAACCCCCAGCACCGATACCGACCGCCCGACCGCGGGCAGCTCCCGGGTGGCCGACCCCGACACCACGGACCGGTCCCGTCGCGCCACCCGCCGCACCGCCGACCCGGCCGACCACGACGCCGGTACCGCCGAGCCGGACTCCGCGCGCCGTCCCCGCCGCTCCGCCACGCACAGCACCGACACCGACACCACGGACCGCGACCGGGCTGCCCGCCCCCGCCGCACCGGCGACGACCCGGCCGCCAAACCCCGGCGCCGGTCCACCCGGTCCGCGAGGTCCACCACGTCCGACAGGGGCACGGCGACCGGCAAGCCCACCGCGTCCGGCAGCCCCACGGTGACCGGCAGGCCCGCCAGGTCCAGCCAGCCCACCGCCTCCGGCAAGCCCGAGGCGTCCGGCAAGGCGACCACCACCGGCAGGGCCACGGCCACCGGTCGAGCCACCGCCACCGGCAGGCCGACCGCTTCCGGCACGGCAACCGCCTCAGCCCGCTCCGGCGGGCCCACCGCCCGGGCGTCGTCGTCCGGCAAGGCGTCGTCCGGCAAAGCCGCGCGCCCAAGCAGGTCCACGGCGTCCAGCCGCGCCGGGGCCGCCACCGCGGAGCCCGCAGGCCAGGTGGACCTCCTCGAGGCCCCCACCAAGCCCCGCCGCGCCGACCGCACCGCGCAGCGCCCGCGCACGGCCGCCGCCGAACGCGCCTACGCGCGCCGAGCCCACCGCGACGGCGTCCGCCCGCACACCTCCTCCGCTGCCGCGGCGACGGAGGAAGCCAGCTCCGGCCGCGCCTCGTTCGTGGTCCTGATCATCGTTCTCCTCGCGGTCGGCGTGGCGGCCACCCTGTGGCTGACCACCCAGGCCATCGCCGACTCGTTCCGCCTCGAGTCCGCCAAGCGGGAAACCACCCGCCTCGCGGAGGAAGCCGCCCAACTCCAGCAGGACGTCACCCACCAAGAGGCCGCCCCTGCTCTCGCCGAGCGGGCCCGAGCCCTGGGCATGGTCCTCGCGGGCGACGCCGCCTGGCTCCGCCTCAAGCCCGACGGCACCGTCGAACTGGTCGGCACCCCCAAGGCGGCCGAGGCCCCCGCCCCGGCCGCCACCGCACCCCCCGCAGCCGACGCGGCGGTACCCCCCGCTGCCGACCCCGCCACGGGCCAGACCAACGCCGGTCAACCGAACACGGGCCAACAGCCCCCCGCAGCAGGCCAGGCGGTCCCCGCCCCCGGGCAGACCGCGCAGCCAGTCGGCCCCAACCAGCCCCGAATCGACACCGGCACCCAGCCCACCGAGGGCACGCCAGGCACCACCAACCAGCCACCGGCGGGCGGCGGCTGATGCCCGCCCGCCGCTCGGCGACCGCGAGTCCGGAACCCCCCCGGACCAGGCACCGCCGAGCCGGGCGACCTGACTCCGCGTACCCGCCCGACCCACACAGCGCTGCCACCCCCCGCAGCGCCGCTGTTCCGAGCCCCACCCCAGCCGCCCTAACCGGCCGCGTGTTCGCGCCCATCGAGCCGGACACCGCGCGCCCCACCCGATCCAACGGCACCATGCCAGCCAATCCCAACTCGACCGGCAGCGACCAGACCGCTAGCCCCTGCAACGGTGCCGCCACCGAAATCGCTGCTGCCGCAAGCACCATGGCCAGCTACACCTGGCTGGCCACTCCTGGCCGGACCGCCAGCCCCCGACCCGCCAACACACACAGTGCCGGACCCGACAGCCGCGAAGACGCCGACACGAGAATCGACCGCGTGGCCGCCGCGGGCTTCGCGGTGGGCAGCACCCGGGAGGCTGCCGCCCCTGTCCGCGTCGGTCGTAACTCGATCGCGAGCCCGCGTCGCGTCACCCGCCGCATCGGCGTGCACGACACCGGATCCGTCGGTCGTGAAGCCCCCGACACGGGAGCTGACCGCACGGCCGTCGCGGCGGGTAACACCCAGGTGGCTGTCACCTCTGGCTGGGTCGGCCGTAACTGGTTCGCGAGCCCGCGTCGCGCCACCCGCCGCGCCGGTACGCACGGCGCCGGATCCGTTAGCCGTGAAGTCCCCGGTACGAGTGCTGATCGCGTGGCCGCCGTGGGTTTCGCGGTGGGCAGCACGCGGATGTCTGTCGCCTCTGGCCGGGTTGGCTGTAACTGGTTCGCGTGCCCGCGTCGCGCCATCCGCAGCCTTGGCGTATTTAGCACCGCGCCCGTCAGCTGTGGGGCCCCTGGTACGAGAGTTGACCGCGTGGCCGCCGTGGGCTTTGCGGTGGGCGGCACTCGGGTGGCTGTCGCCTCTGGCTGGGTCGGCCGTAGCTGGTTCGCGTGCCCGCGTCGCGCCACCCGCCGCGCCGGTACGCATGGCGCCGGATCCGTCAGCCGAGAAGCCATCGCTACGAGAGCTGACTGCGTGGCCGCGGTGGGTAGCACGCGGGTGGCTGTCGCCTCTGGCTGCGTTGGTCGCGACTGGATCGTGAGCCCGCGTCGCGCCACCCGCCGCGTTGGCGTAGCTAGCACCGTGCCCGACGGTTGTGGAGCCGACACGGGATCGGACGGCGTTTCGGTGGTGCGCGCTGCGATGGGCAGCACTGTGGTGGCTGGTCTTGCCACGGACCACGACCGGATCGCGAGTCCATGCCGCCCCCGCGCGGGAATGTGCGGCCTTGGAACGTCCGGCGCTGGTACTGACGGCGGCAAGGCCGCCAGTGCCGCAGTAGCGGGGAGCATTTGGGTGGTTGGCTCCGTCAGCAAAGACAGTGGCCGGGCCACGAGTCCTCGCTGCGGCACCCGGAGTTCCTGCGTGGGAGCGCACAGCACCGGGATGGCTAGTCGTGAGTGGACTGTGAGCCCTCGTTGCGCTGGTGACGGCCTGGTGTCTGAATCTTGGCTGCAGTCGCCCCGCGTTTCCAGGTTCACTGTGTCTGGCCCGGCGACCACCGCTGAGGCCGTCGTGTCTCCTAGGGGTGGTGCGAGCAGGAGTAGCGCGGCCAAAGCCACGGTGTTCGGTAAGTCGAGCGCCTTCGATGGCATTGCGGTGACCAGCGGGCGGGCGCTGACCTGCCGAGCCGTGCTGCCGTGTGGGACGGCTGAAGTCCGGGCACTGCGGAGCTTGGGTGACGTGAGGCTTGGGTCGGTTGGCAAGCGGAGCATTCCTGGCGGCACCGCGATGGCTGGTAGGCGGGCTAGGTGTAGTTGGTTCACCGGCCGTTGGACTGCGCAGGTCGGCCAGGTCGGGGCTGTCCGTCTAACAGCGCCGCCCCATCGGGCTGTGCTGTCGCGTGGGGCGGCTGTAGTCCGGGTCCTGCGGGGTGTGGGTGCGGTGGGGCTCGGCGTTGGCAAGTGGAGCGTCGCTGGTGGCGCTGCGGTGACCCGTGGGCGGGCCAGATCTAGTTGGGCTACCGGTTGTTGGACTGGGGAGGTTGGCAGGGCCGGGGCGGTCCGCCTAACAGCGCCGACTCGTCGGGTTGTGCTGACTTGTGGGGCTGTGCTGTCGCGCGGGGCGGCTGTAGGCCGGGTATTGCGGGGTGTGGGTGCGGTGGGGGTTGGGTGGGTTGGCGAGTGGGGCGTTGCTGGTGTTGCGGTGGTTGGTGGGTGGGTTAGGTCTAGTTGGGGCACTGGCAGGTGGAGTGGGGGGATTGGCCAGGTTGAGGTGGTCGGCCGGGCTGTGTTGTCTGGGGGGACTGCTGTAGGTCGGGGCAGCGCGGGGGTTGGGCGTGGTGCGGTGGGGTTGGGGTGGGTTGGCAGGCGGAGCTCAGGGGTGTGGGGGTGCCTGGGTGGGACCAAGGCGGCAGGTGGGGGAGTGGGGGCTGGGCAGGCGGCGGTGAGTCGAGGTGGGGGCATGGGGATGCGCAGGTACGGGGGCGGTCGGAGCGGGTTGGTGGTTTCGGCGGGACTAGTGGGAATGGTGGGCAGGGGACAGTGAACGGTGGGCGCGGTAAGGCGGGCGGCGGGCGGGGGAGTGGTGGTCACGGCCACGCCCCGACCGGGCGGGGTGCTGCGGGTGGGGAGCACCGGCGTCGGGTGACGACTTCCGGTGTGGGCAATGTCCGCCGGGGTGGTGGTTCCGGTGGGGGTGCGCACAGCTCGGGCGGGTCCAAGGCCAAGGCGACCGGTCGGCCCAAGGGGCAGGCTGGTGCGCAGGGGCCGTGGCGGGAGGGGATCTCGCCGGGGCGGTTGCGGCGGGTGACCAAGCGGGCGGCCGGCACCGATCACCGGGTGCGGGTGGTGGTGGTGCGGTTCGTGCTGATCGCCTCGCTCGTGGCGGCCGGGCTCAAGCTCGTCCAGGTCCAGGGGTTCGAGGCCGAGGCGCTGGCGGCGCGCGCGGAGAAGCAACGCCGGGAGACGCTGCCCATCCCGGCCACCCGGGGCTCCATTGTGGACCGCAACGGGGTGGAGCTGGCGTTCAGCGTCGAGGTGAAGGCGCTGGCCTACCGGCCCGTCGCGCAGCGCAAGCTGCTGGCCGACGAGGCGGCCAAGCCCCAGGCGAAGAACGTGGTGACCTTCGACGAGGAGACCGCCTCGATCGCCTCGGACATGGCCAGGATCCTGGGCACCCGGGTGTCCGAGCAGGACCTGTTGGCCAAGCTGCGCTCCGAGGACAAGTTCACCTACCTCGACACCGAGGTGGAGCCCGCCAAGGCGCGGGAACTGGTCAAGCTGCACCCCTCGCTCAACGTGGAGGACCGGGCCAAGCGCGAGTACCCCGGCGGGTCGCTGGCCGCCAACGTGCTCGGGTTCGCCAACTGGCGCACCGACGACCCGGACCCCAAGAAGCACAGCCTGCACGGCCTGTTCGGGCTGGAGAGCCTGCGCGACAACCAGCTCGCGGGCACGCCGGGCAGTCAGAAGGTCGAGACCGCCAGCGGCACCGACGTGGTGATCGCGGGCTCCGGCACCAACCTGCAGCCCGCCGTCGACGGCACCGACATCGAGCTGACCATCGACGCCGACCTGCAGTACTTCGTGCAGCAGAAGGCGGCCGAGTACGGCAGGCGCAGCCAGGCCAAGAGCGTCAGCGTCGTGGTGATGGACGCCAAGACCGGGGAGGTCTACGCCCTGGCCAACGACAAGACCTTCGACCCCAACGCGCCGGGTGGCCTGGACGCCAAGCTGCTCAACGACCGCACGGTCACCACGCCCTACGAGCCCGGCTCGGTCAACAAGATCGTCACGGCGATGGGAGCCATCGAGTACGGGGTAACCACCCCGGAGGCGGTGCACTCGGTACCCGGGTCGATCCAGGTCGCCGACCGCAGGGTCGACGACGCCTGGCCGCACGGCCGGATCAACTTGACGACCACCGGGATCTTCGCCAAGTCCTCCAACGTGGGCACGCTGATGCTGGCCGACGAGGTCGGTCAGGACCGCTTCGCCGCGCTGCTGGACAAGCTCGGCATCGGCAAGCGCACCGGTGTCGGCCTGCCCGGGGAGAGCCCGGGCAAGCTGCTGCCGCGCAACCAGTGGTCCGGCAGCACTTTCGGCAACCTGCCCATCGGCCAGGGCTTGTCGATGACCGTGCTGCAGATGGCCGGGATGTACCAGACCATCGCCAACGACGGCGTTCGCGTGCCGCCCAGGATCCTGCGCGCGAAGATCGCGCCGGACGGGACCCGGATCGAGGAGCCGCGACCCGAGGCGGTGCGCGTGGTGAGCCCGGAGACCGCGCGCACGACGCGCGACATGTTGCGCGCCGTGGTGCAGAAGGGCACCAACGGCAACAGCGGCACGGCGCCCGCCGCGGCGCTGACCGGTTACCAGATCTCCGGCAAGACCGGCACCGCGCAGCAGTACGACCAGGCGGCGGGCCGCTACAGCGACTCCAAGTACTGGATCACCTTCGCGGGGATTGTGCCTGCCGACTCGCCCCGGTTCGTGGTGGGCATGGTCTACGACACGCCCGCCTACTCCACTCCGGACGGTCACTCCGCCGCCCCGTTCTTCCACGACGTGGCCTCGTTCCTGACGCAGCGGTACTCCATCCCGCTGTCGTCTGCGCCCGCGCCGGTCGTGCCGCTGGTCGAGCCGTGACGGGGCCGAACGTCCACCGAGGACGCTGAAGGCGGTGTGCGGGAGCGGACCCGGCGACCAGTCGGGCCCGCTCCCGTTTGACGCGCGCCCGGCGCGCTGGATTGAGCTGAACACCTGTTCGACTCTACGCCGATTCGACGGCCGCTGACCTGGGAAAACAAGCACCACTCGATCGTGTGATGGGGACCGCTGGATCGGGGTGGCGCGATCACTGTGCGCTCATCTACCGCATCCCGCCCGGGTCCCGCGATCGAGGGGCCGCGTGGTCGCCCTGCGTGCGCAGGTAGCCTTCCGCGACGTGCCCGCCAAGCTCGAAGGCAAGGCTGTCACAGCGCCGCCTCGCCCCACCCGGATCCAGCCCGTTCCGCTCGCCACCCTGATCGCGCGCGCGGACGCGCGGCTCTCGGCTGGGGACACCACATCGGACGCGGTGTCCGATGTGGCCGTCACGGGCGCGACGCTGCGCGCACAGCACGTCCTTCCCGGAGACCTGTTCGCCGCGCTGCTCGGTGCCCGCGCGCACGGTGCCGACTTCGCCGCCCAGGCGATCGCCGCCGGGGCCGTCGCGGTCCTCACCGACGCCGCGGGCGCTGATCGGCCCGCCGTGCGCGATTCCGGTGTGCCGGTGCTCGTGCACCCCGACCCGCGTGCCGCGCTCGGCCCGCTCGCCGCATGGATCTATGGGGAGCCGTCGTTGGCGCTGAGCGTGCTCGCGGTGACCGGCACCTCCGGTAAGACCACCACCAGCCACCTGGTCGAGTCGGGGCTGGCAGCGGCGGGTCTGACCACCGGGCTGATCGGGACCGTCGAGACCCGCATCGCGGGCAACCGGCTCGCCAGCGCGTTCACCACGCCCGAGGCCCCGGACCTGCAGGCCCTGCTGGCCGTCATGGTTGAGCGCGGCGTCACGCACGTGCCGATGGAGGTCTCCAGCCACGCGCTGAGCCTGGGAAGGGTGGCTGGCACGCGGTTCGCCGTGGGCGCCTTCACCAACCTCTCCCAGGACCACCTGGACTTCCACCCGGACATGGAGGACTACTTCCAGGCGAAGGCCCTGCTGTTCGACGGTCGTTCGACGGCCGAGGTTGTGTGTGTCGACCAGGACTGGGGTCGCAGGCTGGTCCATGAGGGCACGGTGACCGTGTCGACCACCGGCGAGGCCGACTGGACTGCGTCGAACGTGCGGGTCTCCCTCAGCGGCGAGCAGACCTTCTTGATCCACACACCCGGCGGAGCCCGCGTAGAGGCGACCCTGCCGATGCCGGGGACCTTCAACATCGCCAACGCGCTCGTCGCCGCTGCCATCCTGGACAAGGCAGGCATACCGATCGAGGCCATCGTCGATGGGCTCGCCCAGGTTCGGGTACCCGGCCGGATGGAGCGGGTCGCGCTAGGTCAAGACTTCACCGCGGTGGTCGACTACTCGCACAAGCCTGAGGCTGTCGCGCTAGCTCTCGACGCCATGCGGGCGCGCACTGACGGTCGCGTGATCGTTGTGCTCGGCTGCGGTGGTGACCGCGATACCGCTAAGCGCCCGCTGATGGGGGAAGCGGCCGCCCGGCGTAGTGACCTGCTTGTGGTCACCGACGACAACCCGCGAAGCGAGGACCCCGCCACCATCCGCTCGGCGATGCTCACCGGCGCTACCGGGGTACCGGCGGCCGAACGCGGCGAGGTCGTCGACATCGGTGATCGCAGGCGCGCCATCGCCACCGCTGTGGCCAACGCGCGCTCCGGCGACGTGGTGGTCATCGCGGGCAAGGGCCACGAGACCGGCCAAGAGGTCGCGGGCGTGGTCCACCCCTTCTCCGACCGCGACGAGCTCGCCGCGGCCATCCGCGAGCGACTGGGGACGGTGGCTGAATGATCACGTTGACCCTGCGGGAGGTCGCCGACGCCGTCGGCGGCACCCTGCACCAGGCGGACCCCGAAGCGGTGATCACCGGGACGGTCGAGTTCGACTCCCGCGAGATCACCCCGGGCGGGCTGTTCATCGCCCTGCCCGGCGACAAGGTCGACGGCCACGACTTCGCCGCTAAGGCGATCGAGTCGGGCGCTGTCGCCGTCCTCGCCGCACGGGAGGTCGACGCCCCCTCGGTGATCGTGCCTCCGGTGTCTGAGGCGCACACCCGCTCGGTAGCGCTAACTGGTGACAAGGACGGTTCTGGCGCGGCGGTCCTCGCGGCTCTCGGCAGTCTCGCCCGGTACGTCGCCGACAAGCTCACGGCCAGTGGTCTGACGATCGTCGGTGTCACGGGATCTTCGGGTAAGACCTCCACGAAGGACCTCATCGCCCAGGTGCTGGCCCCGCTTGGCCCCACCATCGCTCCTCCAGGATCCTTCAACAACGAACTCGGCCACCCCTGGACCGTGCTGCGAGCGGACGAGCGCACCAAGCACCTCGTGTTGGAGCTGTCCGCGCGCGGGCCGGGCCACATCGCCGCGCTGTGTGACACCGCTCCGCCGCGTATCGGGGCCGTCCTCAACGTCGGTACCGCGCACCTAGGTGAGTTCGGCAGCCGTGAGGACATCGCGCGTACCAAGGGCGAGTTGGTGGAGAAGTTGCCCGAGGACGGGGTGGCGATCCTCAACGCGGACGACCCTCTAGTGGCCGCGATGGCCTCTCGCACCAAGGCACGGGTCGTACTCGTCGGTGAGGCCGAGTCCGCTCACGTGCGCGCTGTCGACATCGTCCTCGACGATCAGGCTCGCGCCAGCTTCCTGCTGCGCACCCCTGTAGGCGAGGCTCAGGTCTCTCTTGGACTGCACGGTCTCCATCACGTGGGCAACGCCCTTACCGCCGCCGCAGTGGCTCTTGAGCTGGGTGCGACGGTGCAAGAGGTGGCGGACAGCCTCAGCGACGCGCAGCGGGTCTCCGCGCGACGGATGGAGGTCGTGACCCGCGCTGATGGCGTCACCATCGTGAATGACGCGTTCAACGCCAACCCCGAGTCGATGCGCGCGGCGCTCAAGACGTTGGCAACGATGGCCCGGTCAGGCAACCGCCGCCGGTCCTGGGCCGTCCTCGGGGTGATGGGCGAGCTAGGCGACGAGTCCGTGCGGGCGCACGACGACATCGGCAGGCTCGCCGTTCGACTGGACATCAACCGCTTGGTGGTCGTCGGCGAGCAGGCTCGCGCGATGCACCAGGGGGCGAGCCTGGAAGGCTCGTGGGGAGAGGAGTCGGTGCTGGTGCCGGACGTCGATGCCGCGGTGGCGCTGGTGCGCGCCGAATTGGCCCCCGGTGACGTAGTGCTCGTGAAGGCGTCGAAGGTGGCCGCCCTGTGGCGGGTCGCCGAGGCGCTGCTGGCGGAGGACACCCGGTGAAAAGCATCCTGATCGCGGCGGCGATCGCCATGGTCATCTCGATCCTGCTGACCCCTTACCTGATCCGGGTCTTCTCCCGGCAGGGCTTCGGGCAGGAGATCCGCGAAGAGGGCCCCGAGGGCCACAAGAGCAAGCGCGGTACGCCCACCATGGGCGGCGTGGCGATCATCATCGCCATGTGGGCCGGTTACGGCACCTCGCACATCGTCAACGCCTGGTCCGGGCGCGGTGATTCACCCACCGCCTCCGGTCTGCTGGTGCTGATGCTGGCCACCGGGTTGGGCCTGGTCGGCTTCCTGGACGACTTCATCAAGATCCGCAAGCAGCGCAACCTCGGCTTGAACAAGACCGCGAAGATGGTCGGTCAGCTCGTCGTGGCGATCGCGTTCGCGATCCTGGCGCTGCGCTTCCCCGACGAGCGGCAGCTGACCCCGGCGTCGGACAACCTGTCCTTCGTCCGTGACATCACCATCGTCTCCTTCGGCGGCATCGGCTTCATCGTCTTCTGCTACCTGGCCGTGTCGGCCTGGTCGAACGCGGTGAACTTCACCGACGGCCTCGACGGCCTCGCCGGTGGCTCCTCGGCGATGGTCATGGGCACCTACGTGGTGATCTCGTTCTGGCAGTTCAGCCACGACTGCTCGCGGGTGGCCGAGCCCGCCTGCTTCGACGTGCGCGACCCGCTGGACCTGGCGATCGTGGCCGCCGCCGCGATGGGTGCCTGCATCGGCTTCCTGTGGTGGAACGCGGCACCGGCCAAGATCTTCATGGGCGACACCGGCTCGCTGGCGCTCGGCGGCCTGGTCGCAGGCCTGTCCATGGCCACCCGCACCGAGCTGCTGATGATCGTGATCTCCGGCCTGTTCGTGGTCGAGATGGTCTCCGTGGTGCTGCAGATCGCGATCTTCCGCACCACCCGGCGGCGGTTGTTCCGGATGGCGCCCTTCCACCACCACTTCGAGTTGGCCGGGTGGGCGGAAACCACGGTCATCATCCGGTTCTGGCTGCTCGCGGGCGTGTGCGCGATGTTCGGCCTCGGCCTGTTCTACGCGGACTGGCTCGCCCTCGGTGGCGGGGTGTGACCGGGACCTTCGCGGGCCTGGTCACCGGACGCGTGCTGGTGGCGGGCGCCGGGGTGACCGGGCGGTCCGTCGCCACCGCGCTGGTGGAGATGGGCGCGGAGGTCACCGTCACCGACGGCAACGCCGAACGGCTGGCTGAGCTGGCCGACACCGGCGCCACGTTGGTACCTGGGCTGACAGAGCCACCTGAGGGAACCTCCCTCGTGGTGACCAGCCCGGGGTGGAAGCCGACCAGTCCGCTGTTGGCGTCAGCGGTCGCCGCGGGCATAGACGTGGTTGGTGAGATCGAGCTGGCGTGGTGGATGTCGGAGCGGTTGCCGCAGCCACCCGCGTGGCTCGTGGTCACGGGCACCAACGGCAAGACCACGACCGTTGGCATGCTCGCCGAGATCCTTCGGGCTGGTGGGCACAACGCGATCGCTTGCGGCAACGTAGGCCTAACGGTGATCGACGCGATCCGCGCTGGACATTCGGTACTCGCGGTAGAGCTGTCGAGCTTTCAGTTGCACTGGCAGCGCTCACTGCGTGCCCATGCCGCCGTTGTGCTCAATCTCGCCGAGGACCACCTCGACTGGCATGGCTCTATAGAGGAGTACGCCAAGGCCAAGGGCCGGGCCTACGCCGGTGCCAAGGTCGTGGTGCGCAACATCGCCGACGAGTGGTCGACCAACCTGGCCGCCGAGCACGAAGGCACCCCGGTGGGGTTCGGGCTCGGCGTCCCGCGTCCCGGCGAGCTCGGTCTGGTCGAGGACCTTCTGGTGGACCGGGCGTTCGTCGAGGACCCGGCCGCCCAAGCGGAGGAACTCGCCGAACTCGCGGACCTCAACGTGCTTGGCTCGCACAACGTCGCCAACGCTCTTGCCGCCGCCGCGCTCGCCCGCGCCTACGGGGTGTCACCAGAGGCCGTTCGCGCGGGTCTGCGCGCGTTCCAACCGGGTGCGCACCGGGCAGTCCACCTCGGCGAGGTCAACGGCGTCTCTTACGTCAACGACTCCAAGGCGACCAACCCGCACGCGGCGGGTGGGTCTTTGCTCTCGTTCGAGTCCGTGGTGTGGATCGCCGGTGGTTTGCTTAAAGGCGCGACCGTGGATCAGCTGGTCGAGGCGGTCGCCGGGCGGCTGCGCGGTGTCGTGCTGCTGGGCGCCGACGCCGACGTGTTCGCCGCCTCGCTGGCGCGACACGCCCCGGATGTCCCCGTGCGGCGGGTGGCCTCGGGAGACCATGACCCCATGATCGCAGCGGTCAGCGCGGCAGGCGCCATGGCACGTCCGGGTGATGTCGTGCTGCTCGCGCCCGCTGCCGCCTCCATGGACATGTTCCGCGACTACGCCCACCGAGGGGACACCTTCGTCGCGGCGGTCGCCCAGTTCGCCCAGGTTGGCGAGGACGACGGCGCTACCGGGGTGCGGTGATGGCCGCCCACGATACGGCCACCGCCCCGAGCGCAGCGGCTGCGCGGACGCAGAGGGCTCCTAGGCGGGCCCACGCCGTTCGCACCGCGCTCACCGCCTGGCTGGGGCGTCCGCTGGCCTCGTTCCACCTGGTTCTGGCCGTGTTCGGTTTGCTCACCGTGCTCGGCTTGGTGATGGTGCTGTCAGCGTCGTCCGTGGTTTCCCTCAACACACCAGGGTCCGGGCTCTACACGGTCTTCAAGAAGCAGCTGCTGTATGTCCTGATCGGCACGGTGCTGTTCTGGATAGGCCTGCGCGTTCCTCTTGAACGCATTCGAGCCATGAGCCCCACCGCGCTCGCGATCAGCATCTTGCTGCTGATCGCCGTTCTTACACCGCTCGGCACCACGCTGAACGGCACGCAGAGCTGGTTCAAGTTCGGGCCCTTCTCCTTCCAGCCCGTCGAGGTCTGCAAGCTCGCGTTGGCGCTGTGGGGCGCGCACGTGCTGGTGCTTAAGAGAGCTGTTCTGCACCGGTACCGCCACCTACTGGTGCCTGTCGTGCCCGTCGCCCTGCTGATGTTCGCGCTGGTCATGCTGCAGCCTGACCTCGGCGGCACGATCACCCTCGGTGTGGTCTTGATCGCGCTGCTCTGGTTCGCCGGGGCCCCACTGCGCCTCTTCGGCGCACTCGCTCTCGGTGGCCTCGCCGGTGTCGCGCTCTTGGCGGTGGGGACCAACTACCGCCTTGTACGGGTGCTGAGCTTCCTCAGCCCCGAAGAGGACATCAAGGGCACCAGTTACCAGGCGTTGCAGGCCAAGCTAGCGCTCGCCGACGGCGGTTTGTTCGGCCGTGGTCTTGGGCAGGGGTCGTCCAAGTACAGCTACCTGCCCAACGTGCATAACGACTTCATTTTCGCCCTCATCGGCGATGAACTCGGCTTCCTGGGCTGCGGTCTGGTGCTCGGGCTGTTCGCGATGCTCGCGGTGGTGGGCATGCGCATCGCCACCCGCAACATCGACCCGTGGGTCCGGATGGTGGCCGCGACGCTCACCGTCTGGCTGGTCGCCCAGGCCGCGATCAACATCGGCTACGTCGTCGGGATCCTCCCGGTCACCGGCATCACGCTGCCGCTGATCTCCTCGGGTGGTACCTCGATCGTGGTCACCATGCTGGTGTTCGGCATCCTTGCCAACTGTGCGCGCCACGAGCCGGAAGCCGTGTCCGCACTACGCTCACAGGGCCCCGGCAGGTTCGGCAAGCTGATGAAGCTGACCGCGCCAGAGCCCTACAAGCCACCTAAGAAGCGCAAGCCCGCCCGGCCCACCACCCCGCCCAGGGGGAGCTCGCAGCGGCGGGGTGTGCCGCAGGCCGAACCACGTAAGCGCGCGCCGGAGCGACAGGGATATTCACGGGCGGGTGGTGCGAACCTTGCCCGACAGAAGACAAGCCGCGGTAATCCGCGGAACTCCAAAGGAGGACGTCGTTGACCGTTGGTCCCACCGGTGCAAGTCAGCCCACCCGCACGGGTCCGTGCGTGGTGATCGCGGGGGGTGGCACTGCCGGGCACATCGAGCCCGCTCTGGCACTGGCCGACGCGGTCATGAGGCTGCGCCCGGACGCCCGTGTCGTCGCCCTGGGGACCGAGCGCGGCTTGGAGAAGACCATCGTCCCCGCGCGGGGCTACCCGCTGGAGATGATCCCGCCGGTCCCCATGCCCCGTAAGCCCAATGTCGACCTGTTGAAGCTGCCATTGAAGGTGCGCTCCGCGGTCAAGACCACCCGCGAGGTCCTAGAGCGGGTCGGCGCGGACGTGGTTGTGGGCTTCGGCGGCTACGTCGCCCTCCCCGCATACCTCGCCGCGCGTGGCCGCGTGCCGATCGTCGTGCACGACTCCAACGCCAAGGTTGGCCTGGCCAACAAGGTCGGAGCCCGCTTCGCCGAGCGGGTCGCGGTCGCCGTCGACGACTCCGGCCTGCCCGGCGCCGAGGTCATCGGCATCCCGCTGCGCGAGTCGATCATCAACCTCGACCGCGCCGCACTGCGCGCCCAGGCCCGTGCGTTCTTCGGCCTCGACCCGCACGCGCCGACCCTGCTGGTGTTCGGCGGTTCGCAGGGTGCCCGATCCATCAACACCGCCGTGTCCGGCGCGGCGCGGCAGTTCGCCGACGCGGGCATCGGGGTCCTGCACGCGCACGGCCCCAAGAACACCTTCGCGGTGCAGGCAGTGCCCGGTTCGCCTGCGTATGTCGCCGTGCCTTACCTGGAGCGGATGGACCTCGCCTACGCCGCCGCCGACGCGGCTCTGTGCCGCTGCGGCGCCATGACCGTCGCCGAGGTGTCCGCGGTAGGTCTACCGGCGGTGTACGTGCCGCTTCCGCACGGCAACGGGGAGCAGGCTCTTAACGCGCGTCCGGTGGTCAACGGTGGCGGCGCTGTGCTTGTTGATGACGCTGACCTCACCGCGGCCAAGGTGGCGGAATTGGTCATCCCGATGCTGACCGACCCACGCCGCCTGGCCTCGATGAGCACGGCGGCCCAAGGCACCGGGCACCGTGAGGCAGCCGACGTGCTGGCCCGCATGGTCCTCGACGCCGCGGCCAAGGGTGTGTCGTGACCAGCACAGTGACGGGTCCGCTGGAGCGCGCGCACCTGATCGGCATCGGCGGGGCCGGGATGAGCGGGATCGCCCGCATCCTCCTCGCGCGGGGGGCCGCGGTGTCGGGATCCGACGCCAAGGAGACCCGCACGTTCCTGACCCTGCGCGCTCAGGGCGCGCAGATCGCGGTCGGGCAGGTGGCCGAGAACCTCGACCTGCTCCCCGGTGGGCCTACCGCGGTGGTTGTGTCCACCGCGATCAAGGACACCAACCCTGAGTTGGTCGAGGCGCGCAAGCGCGGGCTGACCGTCCTGCACCGCTCGCAGGCGCTGGCTGAGCTGATGGTGGGCCACCGGGTGGCCTGCGTCGCGGGCACACACGGCAAGACCTCCACCACGTCGATGCTCACGGTGGCGCTCCAGCACTGCAGGCTCGATCCGTCGTTCGCCATCGGTGGCGACCTCAACGAGTCCGGTGCCAACGCCCACCACGGCACCGGTGGCAGTTTTGTGGCCGAGGCGGACGAGAGTGACGGATCGTTCCTGGTCTTCTCCCCGTCCGTGGCGGTGGTGACCAACGTCGAGGCCGACCACCTCGACCACCACGGCACTGTCGAGGCCTACGTCGCTGTCTTCGACGCCTTCCTCGGCCGGATCACCCCCGGCGGCGTGCTTATCGCGTGCGCGGACGATCCCGGCGCCGCCGCGCTCGCCGAGCGTGCTCAGGCCAAGGGGATCCGGGTGCGTCGTTATGGCCGCCTGGCGACCGGGCCTGAGGACGCCACCCTCCTCGATTACCGCCCGGCAGACGGTGGCGGCCACGCCAGGCTCACCTTGGACGACCAGGAGATCGAGCTCGGGGTAGCCGTACCTGGCGAGCACATGGCGGGTAACGCCATCGCCGCCCTCCTTGCCGGCCTTGAACTGGGCGCTCCACTGGCCGAGTTGGGCGAGGGCATCGCCGCCTTCGGTGGAGTTCGTAGGCGCTTCGAGTACAAGGGCACCGCCGCGGGCGTACGCGTCTACGACGACTATGCCCACCACCCCACCGAAGTCGACGCCCAACTGAGGGCAGTACGTCCGGCGGCGGACGGGGGACGTGTGGTGGTCGTGTTCCAGCCGCACATGTACTCGCGAACCGAGACCTTCGCGACCGAGTTCGGTACTGCGCTGGGGTTGGCCGACGAGGTCGTAGTGCTGGACGTGTTCGGTGCCCGCGAAGAGCCCAAGCCCGGCGTCAGCGGCCACCTCGTCGCGGACGCGGTACCGCTACCCCCGGAACGGGTGCACTACGAGCCCGCGTTCGACCGTGTCCCGGCGTTGGTCGCGGGCCTGGTCAAGGCGGGTGACCTGGTGCTGACCATGGGCGCGGGTGACGTGACCATGCTCGGCCCGGAGGTGCTCGCTGCCTTGGAGCGCCAGTCGTGACTGACACCGTCCCCGGCGGACGACGCCCCCGGCGCAGGCCACGGGGCGCTAAGCGGCCCGCGCGCAGGCGCGTGCAGCGCCGCTACCTCGTCCGCCGGTGGACGGTGCTCGGATCGCTGCTCGCGGTCACCGGGCTGGTCGTGCTCATCTTCTTCACCCCGGTGCTCGGTGCCAACACCGTTGAAGTCACCGGCATCAAGGACCTCACCGCCGACGAGGTCCGCGCGGCCGCCGCGATCGAGCCGGGCACCCCGTTGGCCCGCTTGGACGCCGACGAGATCGCCGAGCGGGTCCGCCAGTTGCCCCGGGTCGGAGCGGTCGATGTCCGCCGCTCCTTCCCGGCCACGGTCGAGCTCGTCATCACCGAGCGCACGCCGGTAGCGGTCATCGTCCGCGACGACGGGGCGCACTTGCTCGACGCGAGCGGTGTCGACTACGGCACGATCAAGGCAGCCCCGCCCGGCCTGCCGACCCTCGACGCGAGCGGCGAGTTCGCCACCAAGGCGGCCACCACCGTGCTCGCGACGATCCCGCCGCAGCTGAGCGAGATCGTGGTGGCGGTGACCGCCCGCACACCGACCGATGTCCGGCTCACCCTCGCCGACCAGCGGGTCGTCAAGTGGGGCGACGCCGAGAACGTCCCGCACAAGGCGGCCGTGCTCGGTGCGCTGCTGACCCAGAAGGGCAAGACCTTCGACGTCGCCGCCCCGGACTTCCCCACGATCTCGTGACCCGCCTCCCGCTGTGGTCTTATGCCCCGCCCCCGGTCCACAACCTCCTGAGCTGTCCACAGGGGACGCAAATGCGGTGCGCGGCCGCTCCCCGGTCCACCACACTGCGCACATGACCGACACCTCCGCCCAGGACACCCGGGTAGACCCCCCGTTCCACGGCGACGAACGTGAATTGTTGTCCGCCTTCTTGGACTACCTGCGCGGCACGATCGCGCACAAGTCCGCGGGATTGTCCGAAGAAGACACTCACCGCTCAGTGCTGCCCTCACCGCTGATGACCGTCGCCGGGCTCTTGTCCCACCTGCGCTGGGTCGAGGCGTACTGGTTTGAGGTGGCTCTTAGCGGCCAACCCGATCGTGCGCCCTATAGCGCTGAGCACCCCGACGGAGAGTTCGAGATCGCGGCGAACCTCACGACCGCCGAGCTGCTCGCCGACTACGCCGGGCAATGCGAGCGCAGCCGGGAGATCACCGCCGGCCTCGGGCTCGACGACACCGTGGCCTTCCGCGACGGCAAGCGGCTCAGCCTGCGCTGGGTGCTCATCCACATGGTCGAAGAGACCGGTCGGCACGCGGGTCACCTCGACGTGATCCGCGAGCTGCTCGACGGTGCCACCGGCGAGTGAACCGGGTACTTGCACGGTCGGTGACCAACAACCGGGAGCCCGCACGGCGTGGCGGCTGGATCGCGGCCAGTCCTATGCCTACCTTCCTTGCCAGGTCCGGGGTTGACATAACTCTCACTCTCTGGTTGAGGTCGAGGGTTCCCCGGGCCGGGCACCCGCACTGATCTCGACCTCTCAAGACGACCCGCAGAAGACGACAAGGAAGGCGGCTTCGATGACGCCCCCGCACAACTACCTCGCCGTGATAAAGGTCGTCGGCATCGGTGGCGGCGGTGTGAACGCCGTCAACCGGATGATCGAGGTTGGTCTCAAGGGTGTCGAGTTCATCGCGGTGAACACCGACGCGCAGGCGCTGCTCATGTCCGACGCCGACGTCAAGCTCGACATCGGCCGGGAGCTGACCAGGGGCCTCGGCGCGGGCGCCAACCCCGAGGTCGGGCACAAGGCAGCCGAGGACCACCGCGAGGAGATCGAGGAGGTCCTCAAGGGGGCCGACATGGTCTTCGTGACCGCGGGTGAGGGCGGCGGCACCGGTACCGGCGGCGCCCCCGTGGTCGCCTCCATCGCCCGCAAGCTGGGCGCGCTCACCATCGGCGTGGTCACCCGCCCGTTCTCCTTCGAGGGCAAGCGGCGGGCCCGCCAGGCCGAGGACGGCATCACCGAGCTGCGCAACGAGTGCGACACGCTCATCGTCATCCCCAACGACCGGCTGCTGCAGCTCGGCGACGTCGGCGTGAGCCTGATGGACGCCTTCCGCTCCGCCGACGAGGTGCTGCTCTCCGGTGTCCAGGGCATCACCGACCTGATCACCACCCCCGGTCTGATCAACCTGGACTTCGCCGACGTCAAGAGCGTCATGTCCGGCGCGGGCAGCGCGCTGATGGGCATCGGCTCGGCGCGCGGCGAGGGCCGCGCGGTGACCGCCGCGGAGAAGGCGATCAACTCGCCGCTGCTCGAGGCATCGATGGACGGCGCGCACGGCGTGCTGCTGGCCATCGCAGGTGGCTCCGACCTGGGCCTGTTCGAGATCAACGAGTCCGCGTCGCTGGTGCAGGAGGCCGCCCACCCGGAGGCCAACATCATCTTCGGCACGGTCATCGACGACTCGCTCGGCGACGAGGTCCGGGTCACCGTGATCGCCGCGGGCTTCGACAGCGGCGGCCCGACGCACAAGAAGCTGGACCCGACCGCCTTCGGCACCAAGGGCTCCCAGCACACGACGGCGTCCGCGCAGGCCGGGCAGGTCAATACCCAGCCCCAGCAGCCCCCGGTCGCGCACACCGCGCACCCGCCGCAGCCGGAGCCCGCTCCCGCCCAGCCGGTGTCCCTGCCGGAGCAGGGCTACCAGCAGCAGCCTGTGCAGCACCAGCAGCAGGTCCAGCACCAGCACCAGCAGCCGGTGCACCAGCAGCCCGCTCAGCAGCAGGCCCCGACCTACCGCCAGGACTACGCCCAGGGCGGCGCACCCGCGCAGCCGCTGCCGAGCGTGCGCGCCAGCCACGGCCGGGCTGTCCCGGTCACCGAGGACCCCGACGACGAGGTGGATGTACCGCCCTTCATGCGGCGGTAGCTCCCCTGGCTCCCCGAGGACGCTAGGTTTGGGATGTAGGTACTCCTAGCGGTGTGGGGTGTGGTGTGCGGATTCGACGCGTGGTCACGACACGCGAAGGTGGGGCGTCCACGGCGCCCTACGACACGTTCAACCTGGGCGACCACGTAGGTGATGACCCGGCGGCCGTCTCCGCCAACCGCGACCGGTTGGCAGGCGAACTCGGTCTGCCCGCCGACCACCTCGTGTGGATGGAGCAGGTGCACGGCCGCACCGTCGGCGTCGTCACCGGCCCGGTCGAGGACAAGCTCGAGGCCACCGATGCGGTCGTGACCGCGCGGCCCGGCCTCGCCCTCGTCGTGCTCGTCGCCGACTGCGTCCCCGTCCTGCTGGCCGACCCCGAAGCCGGGGTCGTCGGCGCCGTGCACGCGGGTCGGGTAGGCGCGAGGGTCGGCGTCATCCCCGCCGCGCTGGAGGCGATGGCAGGTGCGGGGGCCGACGTCCAGCGCGTTGAGGTCCTGTTGGGCCCCTCCATCTGCGGCGAGTGCTACGAGGTGCCGCAGGACATGCAGACCGATGTGGAGAAGCACCTGCCCGGCACCGCGTGCCGCACCCGCAAGGGCACGCCCGGGCTGGACCTGCGGGCAGGCCTGTGGCGCCAGCTCGCGGACGCCGGGGTCGCCCGCATCGGGATGGACCCGCGGTGCACCAACGAGGACCGCGCGCTGTTCAGTCACCGCAGGGAAGGCACCACTGGGCGATTGGCCGCCGTCACCTGGGTCGAGCCGTGACGGACCGGTCAGCCGAGATCGCGGCGAACCTCGCCGACGTCCGGGCCCGGATCGACGCCGCGTGCGCCAAGGCCGGGCGCGACCCCGCCGACGTGCGCCTGCTGGCGGTCACCAAGACCTTCCCGGTGCAGGACGCGGCCACCCTGGTCGACCTCGGCGTGCTCGACCTGGCCGAGAACCGCGAGCAGGAGGCCGGGCCCAAGGCCGAGGCGATGGCCGACCTGCGCCCCGGCGCCGCCGTGCGCTGGCACATGGTGGGCCGCCTGCAGCGCAACAAGGCCAGGTCCGTGCTCCGCTGGGCCACCCAGATCCAGTCCGTGGACTCCGACCGGCTGGTCGACGCGCTCGCCAAGGCCACCACCGCCGCGCTCGCCGCGGGGGAGCGCACGGCGCCCCTGGAGGTGCTGCTGCAGGCGAGCGTCGACGGCGACCCCGAGCGCGGCGGTTGCCCGCTCGAGGGCTTGCCCGCACTGGCCGAACGGGTAATTCGATCGAGTGATCTTCGCCTCCGCGGGATCATGGCCGTGGCGCCGTTGGGCATGGAACCTTCGGCCGCCTTCGAACGTCTTGCGGGTGTGGCAGGCAGCCTGCGCGCCGAGTTCCCCTCGGCCGTGGAACTGTCCTGCGGCATGAGTAACGACCTGGAGCAGGCGATCGACTACGGGTCGACGTGCGTGCGTGTCGGAACCGCGCTGCTAGGGGGACGCGGGCTAGCCTCCCCATAGCAAGAACGGGCCCCGGCGGGCAAGATCGCCACCCCCGGGGTTGAGGCTTGCGGGGACGTGGTAGTCGGACAAGCACACGCACGACCACGCTCGGGGAACCGGAGGAACGGCATGAGCACGCTGCAAAAGCTGAAGGCCTACTTCGGCATGGTCCCGGCGGATGAGCTCGAAGACTACGACGCCGAGGAGTACGACCGGCGGGGTTACCGGCCGGAGTACGCCGAGGACGAGTTCGAGGACTACCCGGGCGGGCGCCGCCGGTGGTTCGGCGGCCAGCGCGGTGGCTACCGCGACGAGGTCGAGGACGACTACGAGCCAGCCGAGCGGAGCAGGCCGCGCCCGGCGTGGACCCCCGCCGCGGTGGCGGACCCGCCCACGCACGGCGCGCTCGCGGTCGAGCCGCGGCGGGAGCAGCCGAGCAGGCCGCGCCAGCCGGAACCGGCCGCCGGATATCCACTCGGACGGGTGATCACACTGCACCCGCGCAGCTACATCGAGGCGCGCACGATCGGTGAGCACTACCGCGACGGCCGACCGGTGATCATGAACCTCACCGAGATGGACGACGCGGACGCCAAGCGCCTGGTGGACTTCGCCGCGGGCCTCGCGTTCGCCATGCGCGGCTCGATGGACAAGGTCACCAACAAGGTGTTCTTGATCTCACCACCCAACGCCGACCCCACCGCGGAGGACAAGCGGCGGTTGGCCGAGGGTGGGTTCGCCACCCGAACCTGAGTGATGGCACAGTTGACCCGTGGAACCACTGCTGCTCGCCGCCTTCTGGGTGTTGTTCGCCTTCTGGCTGCTGCTCACCGCGCGGGTCGTGGTGGAGCTCGTCCGCACGTTCGCCAGGGACTGGCGGCCGGCGGGTGGGGTTGCGGTAACGCTGGAGACCATCTACACAGTGACCGATCCTCCGGTACGTCTGGTCCGTCGGCTCATCCCGACGATCCGGATCGGAGGCGTGGGCCTGGACCTATCGATTATGGTGCTGCTGTTGGTCGTATTCATTCTGATGCGACTGGCGTATCCCGGGTGACGGGGAAACCCGGGATGGCCCGCAGCCCTGGAGTGCGTGAGGTGATCAGATGTCGTTGACCCCCGCTGACGTGCACAACGTCGCGTTCAGCAAGCCTCCCATCGGCAAGCGGGGCTACAACGAGGACGAGGTGGACGCCTTCCTCGACCTGGTCGAGGTGGAACTGTCCCGCCTGATCGAGGAGAACAACGACCTGCGTGCGCAGGTCGAGCAGCTCGACGCGCAGCTCGAGTCGACTCGCGCCGACCTGGAAGACGCCCGCACGGCCGGAGCCACGGTCGCCCCGGTCCGCGCGGTGGAGGAGCCCCGGCGACTGCAGCCGGTCCCGCCGCCGAGCTCGCTGGAGCAGACCAGCCCCGGCGGTGGTGGCGACCACCACGTGCAGGCGGCCAAGGTGCTCGGCCTGGCGCAGGAGATGGCCGACCGGCTCACCGGTGAGGCCAAGGCCGAGGCGGACGGGATGCTCGCCGAGGCGCGCACCAAGTCCGAGCAGCTGCTCTCCGAGGCCAGGGCGAAGTCCGACACCATGGTCAACGAGGCCCGCACCCGGGCCGAGACCATGCTCAACGACGCGCGGACCAGGGCGGAGACGCTGGAGCGGCAGGCCCGTGAGAAGGCCACCACGCTCGAGCGCGACGCCCAGCGCCAGCACACCGAGATCATCGGCGCCGTGCAGGCCGAGCGGACCACGCTGGAGAAGAAGATCGACGAGCTGCGCACCTTCGAGCGCGAGTACCGGACCCGGCTCAAGACGTTCCTGGAGTCCAGCCTGCGCGAACTCGGCGACCGCGGTTCCGCGGCGCCGACCACCGAGGGGCGCGGCGCGGGACAGCAGAGCGGCTACTCCTTCGGCCCGCGCGCCGAGGCTGGCTGACCGGTCCTGGGCAGGCGGCGGGTCTTGACGCCCGCCGCCGCCAGGCTGGACACGCATCGTGCTGTTCATCGTCTTAGCGCTGGTGCTCGGGGCCTTCGGCCTGCTGGTCGCCGCGCTCACCACGGCCAACACCGTGTGGGCGTGGATCTCGGTCGTCATCTCCGTGGTGGCGGCCGCGATCCTGCTGGTCGACTGGCTGGGTGCTCGACGGAACCGGGCACCGGCCACCACCGCGCCACCGGGGCCGCTCGGCGCCCCGGACATCGAACGGATCGACCCGGCAGTACCGGTCGAACCGCACACGTTCTCCGCACCGCCGTCCTTCGCCGACCAGCGGACCCAGGTCGACCGGTTCCCCGCCGCCGACCAGGGCCCCGACGGCACCGCGGTGGACAGCGGCTCGGCGGGCAGCTTGACGGACAGCGGCTCGACGGACGGCGGCTTGGCGGACGCCAACTCGGCGCGCGTCGACCTGGCTGACCACGCCGGGGTGGACGCTGCCCCGGTCGACCAGGACCGGGAGCCGGACGAGGAGTCGACCGACGCCGCGGACCTGCTCGTGGTCTCGGACCTGCGGGTCGACGTGCGGGTGCTCGACGAGCGCCCGCGCTACCACCTGACCCGCTGCGGCTGGTTGGGCGGCCGGTCGTCGATCCCGCTGCCGGTCGCCGAGGCCAGGCAGCTCGGCTTCACCCCGTGCGGGCACTGCACGCCCGACGCGGTCCTGGCCGCCCGCCACCGCGCGGGCCGGGGTCCGCGCCGACCCGGTGAGGGTGCGCCGCAGACGAACACCGAGTGACGGTTGTCACCGGAGGTTCTCCCCTGCGGGGGGAGCCCCCCTCGGCATCCTGGCGTGGTGACCACCACCACACCGAACCTCGGGCCCGACTTCGCCCGCCTGTGGGCGACCTCGGCGGCGACCAACGTCGCCGACGGGATCATGATCGCGGCGGGGCCGCTGCTGGTGGCCCGGCTCACCGACGACCCGGTGGCCATCGGCGCGGTGGCCTTCGTCGGCCAGTTGCCGTGGCTGTTGTTCTCGTTGATCAGTGGCGTGCTGGTGGACCGGTGGGACCGCCGTCGGGTCGTCGTCGCGGTGAACCTCTACCGCGCGGTGATCGTCGGGGCTCTTGCCCTAGCCGTGTGGGCTGACGCTGTCTCGGTCTGGTTGGTCTACCTCGCGTTCTTCCTGATCGGCGTCGGCGAGACTCTTGTCGATACCGCCGCCAGCGCGCTCGTGCCGGACATCGTCGCTGTCGCCGCGTTGCCGACAGCCAACGCCCGGCAGCAGGCGGTGAGCATCGTCGCCAACCTGTTCGTCGCGCCGCCGCTGGGCGCGGCCCTGTTCGTCGCCGCGGCGATGCTGCCGTTCAGCCTGGAGTCCGCGTTGTTCCTCGTCGGCGCCGCGGTGGCGGCGACCGTGCGGTTCCGGCAGCCGCCGCGGCCGGTCGAGCGGCGCGCGCGGATGCGCGACGAGATCACCGAGGGTCTGCGGTGGGCTTGGTCGCACAAGCTGCTGCGGGCGATGGCGGTGTCGCTGTGCTTGATGAACATCGCGCTGATGGCGACGATCGCGATCCTGGTCCTCTACGCCGAGCAGCGGCTCGGCCTCGGCGAGGTCGGGTTCGGCCTGCTGTTCGCGGCGGTCGCCGCGGGTGGTCTGCTCGGCTCGGCGGTCGCCCCGTGGTTGCAGCGCCGGGTCGGTGACAGCCTGCTGGTGCGGGTCGGGCTGCTCATCGAGACCGCCACCCACTTCGGGCTGGCGCTGACCACCGACGCGTGGGTCGCCGGGGCGATCAACTTCCTGTTCGGCGTGCACGGCGCGGTGCTCGGTGTCGTGCTGACCTCGGTGCGGCAGCGGGCGGTGCCCGAGCACCTGCGCGGCCGGGTGGGCAGCGTGTACTCGCTGCTGATCATCGGCGGTGCGGCGATCGGGTCGCTGGTCGGCGGGTTCGTCGCGCGCGGGTTCGGGATCACCGCGCCGTTCTGGGCCGCGGGCGTGGCCATGGTGGTGCTGACCGCCGTAGTCTGGCGCGGGTTCCGACCCGCCGCCTTCACCGCGCAAGTGCCCTGACGGAGGTAGCTCGACATGCCGGTCGACGGGTACTGCGAGCGCACCGGGCCGGAGTTCTGGTCCGAGCCCGTCAACGCGTGGACGAACGTCGCCTTCCTGATCGCCGCCTTCTTTGCCTACCGGCACATTCGCGGCAAGGGCGTGCCATGGTGCGTCACCGCGCTCGTAGTGATCCTTGTGGCGATCGGCCTCGGTAGCTTCACCTTCCACACAGTGGCCACGAGGTGGGCTGCCTCTCTGGACGTCGCACCGATCATCGCGTTCATGCTTACTTACGTCGTCATGTTCCCCAAGCTGTTCTTGGGCTTGCGGTGGCGTTGGGCATGGTTGGGCGCGCCTCTCTTCATCGCGTTCGCCTTGTTGGTCAACCTTGTCGTCGCCGGTGGTACCTATCTACCCGCGCTGCTGGGCATGGTCGTGCTCGCGGTGATCCTTGCGATTCGGGGCGAGCGCGGCGACGCCCTGTGGTTCGCCGGTATCGCCGCTGTCTTCGGGGTGTCGCTCACTCTGCGCACGGTTGACCCGTCGGTGTGCGGCGGCTTCCCGCTGGGTACGCACTTCGCCTGGCACGTGCTCAACGCGGTGGTGCTCTACCTGCTCATCCGGGTGGCGGCGAACCGGGTTGCGAGCCGGGTCTAGACTCGGTCGTACAGGCTTGGATCCGGCCATCACCGGGGAGCCTCCGGAAGAACGGGCGCGAGCCCCAGTAGAACCGGACGGGGCGGCCCGTCACAGCCGACCGAACGAGTGGTCAGCGCGGTCTTGACGGCCCGCGGCTGGCAAGCGGGGTGGTACCGCGGCACGCGGCGGCAGGGAGTCGCCACGGGTCGTCCCCGTGTGGGTCCGACCGATCCGTACGAGGAGTACCACCCATGGGATACCCCAGGGCTTTCACCGGCGAGCCGACCGTGCCCGCCCAGCCGTCCTTCCCGCACCTGGAAACCGCCGTCCTGGACTACTGGTCCGCGGACCGGACGTTCCAGGCCTCTGTGGACGCCCGGCCCGCGGGCGACAACGGCGGCAACGAGTTCGTCTTCTACGACGGCCCCCCGTTCGCCAACGGCCTGCCGCACTACGGGCACCTGCTGACCGGCTACGTCAAGGACGTGGTCCCGCGCTACCAGACGATGCGCGGTCGCCACGTCGAGCGCCGCTTCGGCTGGGACACCCACGGCCTGCCCGCCGAGGTGGAGGCCGAGAAGCAGCTCGGGTTCTCGTCCAAGAGCGACATCGAGACCTTCGGCATCGAGAAGTTCAACGACGTGTGCCGCACGTCGGTGTTGCGCTACACCGACCAGTGGCGCGACTACGTGACCCGGCAGGCCCGCTGGGTGGACTTCGACAACGACTACAAGACCCT
Organism: Actinokineospora diospyrosa; assembly: GCF_024171925.1. Classification (GTDB taxonomy): domain Bacteria; phylum Actinomycetota; class Actinomycetes; order Mycobacteriales; family Pseudonocardiaceae; genus Actinokineospora; species Actinokineospora diospyrosa. The sequence goes on from NZ_JAMTCO010000014.1 coordinate 161,242, forward strand.
CGACCTGGACTACATGGAGTCGGTCATGTGGGCCTTCAAGTCCTTGCACGACAAGGGCTTGGTCTACGAGGGTTTCCGCGTGCTTTGGTACTGCTGGCGTTGTGAGACGCCGCTGTCCAACACCGAGACCAAGATGGACGACACCTATCGCGACCGGCAGGACCCCGCAGTCACGGTAGGGCTAAGGCTGCAAGCGCCGGGTACCGACCTGGATGGCGTGCAGGCCCTGGTGTGGACGACCACCCCATGGACGTTGCCGTCGAACCTTGCCGCGGCAGTGCATCCGGACGTCGACTACGTAGTGGTGGAATCCAACGGGCAGCGCTACCTGCTCGCCGAGGCGCGGGTTGGTGCCTACGCGCGCGAGTTGGGCGAGGACGTTCCTGTTGTCGCGCGGTACAAGGGCAGCGATCTGCTCGGTACGCGCTACCTGCCGCCGTTCGACTTCTTCGTGGGCCGCACGAACGCACACCAGGTGCTCGCGGCGGACTACGTCACCACCGAGGACGGTACGGGCATCGTCCACATCGCCCCTGCCTTCGGTGAAGAGGACAAGGTTGTCACCGACGCGGCGGGCATCGAGGTCGTCATCCCGGTCGACCCGCACGGCAGGTTCACCGGCGAGGTGGCGCCTTACGAGGGCCAGCACGTCTTCGATGCGAACAAGCAGATCATCCGCGACCTCAAGGACGCGGGTCTGCTGCTGCGCCACGAGACCTACGACCACCCGTACCCGCACTGCTGGCGGTGCGACAACCCGCTGATCCAGCGCGCCGTGTCGTCCTGGTTCGTCGCGGTCTCCCGGTTCAAGGACCGCATGGTCGAGCTGAACCAGCAGATCAACTGGGTGCCCGGGCACATCAAGGACGGCCAGTTCGGCAAGTGGCTGGAGAACGCGCGGGACTGGAACATCTCCCGCAACCGGTTCTGGGGCTCGCCGATCCCGGTGTGGGTGTCCGACGACCCCGACCACCCGCGGGTGGACGTCTACGGCTCGCTCGACGAGTTGGAGCGCGACTTCGGCGTGCGCCCGACCGACCTGCACCGGCCCTCGATCGACGAGCTGACCCGGCCCAACCCGGACGACCCGACCGGGGCCTCGACCATGCGCCGGGTGCCCGAGGTGCTGGACTGCTGGTTCGAGTCCGGTGCGATGTCCTTCGCCCAGGTGCACTACCCGTTCGAGAACCGCGAGTGGTTCGAGGACCACTACCCGGGTGACTTCATCGTCGAGTACAACGGTCAGACCCGCGGCTGGTTCTACACGATGCACGTGTTGGCCACGGCCCTGTTCGACCGGCCCGCTTTCACGAACTGCGTCGCGCACGGCATCGTGCTGGGCGACGACGGGCAGAAGATGTCCAAGTCGCGCAAGAACTACCCGGACGTCAATGAGGTGTTCGACCGGGATGGCTCGGACGCGATGCGCTGGTTCCTCATGGCCAGCCCGATCCTGCGTGGTGGCGATCTAGTCGTAACCGAGCGCGGCATCCGTGATGCGGTCCGGCAGGCCGTACTGCCGCTGTGGAACTCTTACTACTTCCTTGCCCTCTACGCGAACGCCGAGGGCAAGGAAGGCACGTGGCGCACCGACTCGACGCACGTGTTGGACCGCTACGCATTGGCTAAGACTCGACAGCTGGTCGAGTCGGTCACCGCGGCGCTGGACGACTACGACATCTCCGGTGCCTGCCAGACCGTGCGCGAATACCTGGAGGTGCTGACCAACTGGTACGTGCGCCGCTCCCGGGACCGCTTCTGGGACGGCGACACCGACGCGATCGACACCTTGCACACCGTGCTGGAGATCGTGTCCCGGCTGACCGCGCCGCTGCTGCCGTTCACCGCGGAGGTCGTGTGGCGCGGGCTGACCGCGGGTCGCTCGGTGCACTTGGCCGACTGGCCCGCCGCCGCCGACCTGCCCGGTGACGACGCGCTGGTGGCGGGCATGGACCGGGTCCGCCAGGTCTGCTCGGCCGCGCTGGCGCTGCGCAAGGCGAACAAGCTGCGGGTCCGGTTGCCGCTGGCGCGGCTGCTGGTCGCCGCGCAGGACGCCGCGGTGCTGGAGCCGTTCACCGAGCTGATCCGCGACGAGGTCAACGTCAAGGCGGTCGAGCTGACCACCGACGTCGCCGCGCACGGGCACTTCGAGCTGGCCGTCAACGCCCGCGCCTGCGGGCCGCGACTGGGTCCGGACGTGCAGAAGGTGATCCGCGCGGTCAAGGCGGGCGAGTGGTCGACCGCCGAGTCCGGCGCGGTCGTGGCCGCGGGCATCGAGCTGCGCGACGGCGAGTACGAGCGGCGCTTGGTGGCCACCGACGCGGGCGCGACGGCCGAGCTCCCGGCGAGCTCGGGCCTGGTCGTGCTGGACACCGAGGTGACCGCCGAGCTGGCGGCCGAGGGCGTGGCCAGGGACCTGATCCGGATCGTGCAGCAGGCCCGCCGCGACGCCGGGCTGCAGGTGTCGGACCGGATCGCGCTGACCGTGGACACCTCCTCGGCGCCCGAGCTCGACGCCGTGCTCGCGGTGCACCGGGACTTCGTCGCGGGGGAGACCCTGGCGGACGCGGTCGGCACCGGTGCGGCCACCGCGGCCGAGGGCACCGTCGGTGACGGTCTCGCAGTGCGCGTGGATGTGCGCAAGGTGTGATGGTGTGGTGCCAGTGCCGTGGCTTTCCGCAGGTTTGTCTGGTAGCGGGAGGCCACGGCCTGGCATCGTGTGCCCCGACCGTGTGAGAGGCACACGGACGCGGGGCGCACTGGGGGTAGGGCGTGTCGGAAACGCGCAGACGATGGATCCTTATGGTCGGTGGGATCCTCGCTGTTGTCATTGTCGGGTTCGCGGTGTTCGTCTTAGTGCCGGGCGACCCGTCACCTGCGAAGACCGGTGTGCAGAAGGATGCCGTTCAGGGCGATGTTGCCGTCCCGGCGCAGCCCTCGGCCGCCCAGGTAGCAGGAGAGTTCCTGCGAGCCTTCTCTACACAGCAATACAACGTCGCGGCGCAGCTGACTGATGATCCTGCCGGGGCTGAGGGCGTGCTTACGACTGTTAACACTGCCTTACGTCCTGAGGTGGTCCTCGCGACCATGAGCGTGCTGCCGGAGGACACGGACGCACAGCCGAGGGCCACCTTCAAGTTCAGCTGGCAGCTCAGCGGTGGGCAGACCTGGACCTACCCGAGCGAGTTCGGGCTGGTCCGGTCCGGGGCGCGCTGGGTGGTGCACTGGGTGCCGACGCTCGTGCACCCCCGCTTGGTGCCCGGTACGCAGCTCGCGCTGATCGGCGCCGCGGGGCAGACCAACGCCGTCCTCGACCGCGATGGCACGCCCGTGCTGACCTGGCAGGGCGCGACCGCCAGGACTGCGGACCCGAAGCTGGCGCCGATGCTGGTCGGGGCGCTGTCGCGCACGGTGATCGCCCCGAACGGGGCAGGGCTCAGCCGGATCGCGCTGGTCGACGGCGGGGGCAAGGAGATCGAGAACCTGTTCGGCACGGTGACCAAACCCGCCGAGCCGCTGCGCACGACGGTCAGCGTGAAGATGCAGAACGCCGCGCAGGCTGCTGTGGACTCGGTGTCCGCGCCCGCGTACCTGGTAGCGATCCAGCCGTCCACCGGTGGGATCCTCGCGGTGGCGCAGAACGCGACCGCGGGCACCGCGCCCAAGGCCCTCAACGGTCTCTACCCGCCCGGGTCCACCTTCAAGGTCGCGACAGCCGCTGCTGTGTTGGGCTCGGGCAAGGCGACAGTGAACTCGGTGGTGCCCTGCCCGGGGACCAAGATGGTGGGCACCCGCACGATCCGCAATGCCGACTTCGACCTCGGCGACGTGCCGCTGCACACTGCGTTCGCCAAGTCGTGCAATACGACCTTCGCCTCGCTGGCAGCCGAGTTGCCGCTAGACGCGCTGTCCAAGTCCGCCGCGCAGTTCGGGCTCGCTGCCGACTTCGAGGTGCCAGGATTGACGACCGAGACGGGTCGGGTCGACGCGGCGAGCGGGATCGCGCAACAGGCGGAGAACAGCATCGGTCAGGGCACGGTGCAGGCAAGCCCCTTCGGGCTCGCGCTGATGGCAGCGACCGTGTCCAAGGGCAGCGCGGTGACGCCAGAGCTGTTCACCACGGTCAAGACGACCGTGAAGACTGGCTACAAAGGACCGTCTGCGGCCGTGATCGGTGACCTGCGGGCGATGATGCGCGAGGTCGTGACGGCTGGTCGCGGCGAGGCGCTGCGCGGATATGGCGCTGTGCACGGGAAGACGGGTACGGCGCAGTTCGGGGACGGGTCGCAGGCGCACGGGTGGTTCGCCGGGTACCGCAATGACGTCGCCTTCGCCGTGTTGGTGGAGAACGTGGGTGCCGCGGCTCCCGCGGTGGCGGTGACCGGCAAGTTCCTCGGTGCCATCTAGCAAGCGCCATCTAGCAAGGTTCCATCTAGCCGAACGGGATGAGAAGACCCGCCGGGGTGCCCGCGGGGTAGCGGATCAGCACGCCTTCATTGGTGGTGGTGACCGACTCCGGGCGCAATACGCCGTTCTGACTCGTGAAGAACTGCGCGATCGCGTCTGCGGGCTCCTCAGCGGCTGTTAGCAGTGCCTGGCGTCGTGGTTGATTGGCCGCGTCTTCTCCAGCAACCGGGGGCAATGCAGTCACTCGCACCGGGCGTGTTTGAGCTAACGCGGACAGCGTCGTTAAGAGGCGGGGATCGGTGCGGCCGGCTCTTAACGCCTGATCGACAGTGTTGGGCGCCGCGACACGGGGAGAGTCGGCGATCTTCATGCCGGCATCCATCCGTGCTTGGCGCTCCTCGGTGTCCGGTGCGCCTGCCATGGCGGGGCGGTGGATCTCGACGCGGTCGTAACCGATACCGAAGACGGCGACCACTTCAGCGGTGGCTGCGGCTTCGGCCAAGTCGGGGCGGTTCGGTAGGAGCAACCGCAATCCGGGGGTGACTACCAGCCAGGACTGGGTCGCGCAGGTGGTGGTGCAGTCGCCGGGGCGGGTGGCAGCGGTGGGAAGGCGGCCGGTGCGGACCAGTTCCACCCAGGTGATCCCGTCCGTGACGACCGGGGTGGTGGGCAGGTTCTCTTGGAGCCAGCGGGAAGCGTCCGCCATGGGCTTGGGGTTGACGCCGCTGGTGGTGACGATTCGAAGGCCGTCGATCCAGGTGGGGACCGCTGCGGCGGCGAGGGCAACGGCTAGGACGGTCGCGGGAATGCGGATCGGGCGGGACGCGCGCTCTATGGATCCTGCGATGAGAAGTGCGGCAGGGGGAACAGCCAGGATTAGCGCTGCTGTGCCTGGGCCGCCGGGGATTAGTGCAACGGCGGTGAGGGCTAGGACGCCAACTGCCAAGGGGCGCAGGCGGTAGGAGAAGAGGGACAAGGCGGTCGCAAGAACGCCTGCCACTACGAAGAGGGGATCGGCGGCTGCCCAGGTTGAAGCCGGTGATCCTTCCGAGGCGATGCGGAGACCAGCTAGCGCGGCTGCTGCGCCCATTCCGATACCGGTGCCGAGGACGAATAAGGACGACAGCATGAGAGACAGCCGTCGGCGGCCGCGGCGCCACAACAGCCAGGCTGCTGTGACGATCAGCAGGAGCGCCACCGGGGCGGTGATTACGGCGATCACGAGAAAGAGCGTCGCCCACAGGTCTGGTGCGAGTCTGCGGTGCTTGCGTGGCGTCCAAAGGAGGGTGATCCCGGCCAACGCCCACGGCATGGCGACGTTCTCCGGTCTTACGCCTACCTGGAGTCCCAAAGCCATGGGGGACACAGCAACCACGGCAACCGCTATTGCGCCTGTCAGCCGCGATAGGCCCATCCTGCGCGAGAGCACCCACAGCAGCACAGCGGTGATCGCGGCGGTAAGGACCATCGGCTCGCGAGCGGCGCCAATAGCTGTTGTGTGCCTTACGAATGCGTCGGTCAGGGCTGTATAGCCGCCCGCCTGCAGCCATGCGAGGGGGGACGCGTTCGAGTCGAGCAACGTCGCCAACGAATCGACGGCGAACACCTGCGCGACGTTGCGCCCCTCGCCGGGCTGCGCGGGCGAGTCGAGCGCGCCGATGCGCAACACCGCGGCGAGCGCCGCCAGACCCGCCACCGCGGTCACGGTGAGGATGTCGAGGTCCAACGCCCGTGCCCGCGCTTGCGCGGCGGCCCACAGGCCCCGCACGCCGAACCGGTCGGGCGACTCCACGCTCCAGCGGTGAGAGGTCATGTGGCTGCCCGCTCGGCCGTCCCGGTGAGCCACCGGGGAGCGAGCCGGAACCCCCTTCGGTGGCCGATCCGGCGAGACGATCGCACCATCGTAATCCCGTGCAAACGCAAGTGCACAGTGCAACTTTGCGTGGTGGTGCGGGGGTCCTTACGAGTGATGCAGCAGTGCGTACTGGGCCATTTGGGGGTCGGGCTGGTGGGGTGACTTCGTCGCTGTCGGGTCCGCGGTTGGTCCACGATCGAGTGAATCCGCGCGGTGGTCGCGCGGCTCCCCGGGGCGCCGCCAGGTCAGCGGTGGGATGCGGTTGTCCACAACGGTTCGAGTTGTCCACAGCGGATTCGCCCGCCGCCGAATCGGGCCGGGAACCGATAAACTGGCACCGGGGTCGCCCCCCGGGACAGGGTGGGGGCTGCGCCCCCGTCGTGTGTGCGCGGGGGCGGGGCTGGGGTCGGGGGGCGTGCGCGGGTGGGCTGTGGCGTTGGCGGGCGTTGGCGCGGGCAGGCAGTGGGGTCAGCTGGCGGCGGGTCGGGGGGGCGGGGGCGTGCGGGAGTGGGGTGTGGCGTTGGCGGGCAGTGGCGCGGACCGGCGGCGGGGCAGTGGGGGTCAGGTGGCGGCGGGGTCAGTGGGCAGTGGGATCGGCGGGGTCAGCGGGACTTGAGGCGGCGCAGGAGGCGGACCCAGGGGGACCAGCGGGCTTTGTGGGCGGGCGGGTGGCCCACGGCGCGTTCGGCGTTGTCCAGGAGGTCTTCGACCAGGGCGTCGTGGAGCCAGCGGATGACCAGGGGCCAGAGAAGGTGCCCGGCGCCGCGGGGGCGGGCGGTGATGTCGTGGCGGAGGACGGAGGTGCCGGGGGTGGGGCCGGGTAAGAGGGTGAGCGCGTGTTCGCCCACGAGCGGGCCGTCGGGGGCGAAGGTCAGTTCGACGCGGCGGCCGGGGATGTAGTCGACGCAGGTGTAGCGGATGGGGCCGTGGCCGCCGGTGGCGCCGATGGCGAGGGGGCGGTCCAGGGCCAGGGCGGGCCAGCCGCCGGGCCAGATCCCGCCCGGGGTGGCCATGTCGTCGATCAGGTGGGCCGCGGCCGCCGGGGCGACCGGGAGGGGGCGCTGGTGCCGGTTGTGGATCATGGCTGCTCCTTCCATACGGTTCCGTATGGTTCACCGTACGCTAACGTATGGTCGTGCCGCGCCGAACGAGGGATGACTGGACCGCGGTCGCGCTCGCTGCGCTGGCCGAGGGCGGGCTGGCCGCCGTCGCCGTCGAGCCGCTCGCGGCGCGGGCCGGGGCGACCAAGGGGAGCGTCTACTGGCACTTCCCGACCCGCGACGCGCTGGTCGAGGCGACCCTGGCGCGGTGGGAACTCGAGCACACCGAGGCCGTGATCGCCCACGCCGAGCAGGGCGCGACCCCGCCGGAGCGGCTGCGCAGGCTGATCGGCGCCGTGCTGCACCCCGAGCGCGGGATCGACATCGAGATGGCGCTGCACGCCAGCCTGGGCGACCCGCTGGTAGCCGCGGCCGTCGCCCGGGTTGGTCAGCGGCGGATGGACTACGTCGTCACCCTCTTCACCGAACTCGGCTTCACCAAGACCCAGGCCCGCCGCCGCGCGGTCACCGCGTACGCGGTCTACCTCGGGCAGGCCCAGCTGCACCGCACCAACCCCGACGTCGCGCCGAGCACGCCCGCCGCGAAGCGGGCCTACATGGCCGACGTCATGGGGGTGCTCCTCGCCGACCCGGGGCCACCCCGCCCCGCCGAGGCGGACGGGTGAGCGCGTTCCGGTTCGGGGTCCGGGTCAAGCCGGGCGCCCGGCGGGAGTCGGTCGGCGGGCGGTGGGGCGACGCCGGGGCGCTGGTGGTCGCCGTGCGGGCGGGGGCGGTCGAGGGGAAGGCGAACGACGCCGTGCTGCGGGCGCTCGCCGCGGCGTTCGGGGTGCCGCGCCGGGACGTCGTGATCGTGGCGGGGGCGTGGGGGCGCGACAAGGTCGTGGCCATCGACCCGGTCCCGCCCGCGGCGGCGGACGTGCTGGAGCGGCTGCTGGGGGCGGCTTCGTGATGAACGCCTCACCTTCGGGTGGGGGTCGGGTTGCCGCGGGCGACAAGGGACAATGCTCGCGATACGGACGGGAACTGGAGGTGGCGTGCAGGAGCTGACCTTCGCGTTGGGGATCGGTGCGGCCGTTCTGCTGGTCGCGGTCTTCGCGGTACGTGCCTCGGTCCGGCTCGGATTGCCGTCGTTGTTGCTCTACCTGGGACTCGGGCTGGTCATCGGCGAGGCGGGGCTGGGCATCCAGTTCTCCAACGCCGAGCTGACCCAGTCGCTGGGGCTGGCCGCGCTGGTGCTCATCCTCGCCGAGGGTGGCCTCACCACCCGGTGGACCGAGGTGAAGTCCTCGCTGCTGCCCGGCATCGCACTGTCCACAGTGGCGGTGGTGATCACCATCCTGGTCACCGGCGCCGGGCTGCACTGGATACTCGGCTTCGAGTGGCGCTACGCCCTGCTGTGGGGGGCCGTCCTCGCCTCCACGGATGCCGCAGCGGTCTTTAGCGTGCTGCGCAGGCTGTCGGTGTCGCGCAAGGTCGTCGGCTCGTTGGAGCTCGAGAGCGGCATCAACGACGCCCCCAGTTACATCGCCGTCGTTGTCCTTGCCTCGTCCGACGAGGTTGATTGGCTGCTTTCACTTACCGCCGCCTACGAGCTCTCCGCCGGTGCGGCCATCGGTCTGGTTCTTGGTTGGCTTGGCGCGCACGGCCTTCGGCGGGCAGCGCTACCGGCAACCGGCCTATACCCGCTCGCCACAGTGGCCGTGTGCGTGTTGGCATTTGCCGCAGGGCAGAGCGTTCACGCGTCAGGTCTGCTAGCGACCTATCTGGCCGCTCTAGTGCTGGGCAACGCAAGGTTGCCCCACCGCTCCGACACCCTTTCTTTCGCCGAAGGACTCGGTTGGCTGGCCCAGATCGGCTTGTTCGTCCTCTTGGGACTCTTCGCCTCGCCATCGCGGTTGATCGACGCGATCGTGCCGGGTCTTGTCGCGGGCGCGGTGATCACGCTGATAGCCCGGCCGCTGTCGGTGGTGCTATCCCTGCTCCCGTTCCGCATGCCTTGGCGTGAACAGGTATTCCTATCGTGGGCAGGCTTGCGCGGCGCCGTTCCGATCGTGCTCGCCATGATCCCGCTCTCGCAGAACGTGCCCGGCGCGCAGCGACTGGTGGACGCGGTCTTCGTCCTCGTGATCGTGCTGACCCTCGTGCAAGGCACCACCCTCGGCGTGCTCGCCCGACTACTCGGCCTCGACAGCGGTGCCCGCGCGAAGGAAGTCGAGGTAGACGTGGCCACCCTCGATGAGCTCGACGCCCAATTGCTGCAGTTGACCATCCCAGCCGGTTCCAAGCTGCATGGCGTCTACCTGTCCGAGTTGCGGCTACCTACCGGTGCGACGGTCAGCCTGGTGGCTAGAGGCGGCGAAGGCTTCACCCCGGTGCCCACCACCCGCCTGCAAGAGGGCGATCAAGTCCTGATCGTGGCGACCCAGCAGGCCAAGGCGGCCACCGAGCGGCGCATCCGCGCTGTGGACCGCGCGGGCCGCTACGCGCGGTGGCGGGGTGAAACCGGCGAGGGGTGACGCGCGCCTCACCCCCTCGAGCGAGCGCCTCCGCGTCCGATAGAGTGCTCGACAAGGTAATGAGCGCCAGCGTCAAACCCCGGTTTGCTGGCCGGCAACCCTCCTCCGCGGTGGGGTGCCCCGGGTGAATACCTGGTCCTCCCGCGCAGTGCGGGCGGACAAGCGCGGACCCGTCGAACCACGCCCCGGGTCCCCGGACCTGGAGGTCGGCCATGACGCTCGCTGTACCCACCGCCCGTGTCGAGCAGGCGCCCCTGCCCACACCCACCGTGCCCGGGGTCGCGGGCGCTCGCCTGCGGGTGCCGCTGGTCGACGGCCGCACGGTGTCCTACGCCAACCTCGACCACGCGGCCAGCGCGCCCTGTCTGGACGCGGTCCGCGACGCCGTCGACGAGCTGCTGCCCTGGTACGCCAGCGTGCACCGCGGTGCCGGGTTCGCCTCCCAGGTCAGCACCAAGGTCTACGAGCGGGCGCGCCGCGTGCTGCGCCGGTTCGTCGGTGCCAACGACACCGACACCGTGGTGTTCACCCGCAACACCACCGACAGCCTGAACCTGCTGGCCAAGGCCCTGCCCAGGGGCACGTCGGTCGTCCTGTTCGACACCGAGCACCACGCGGCGCTGCTGCCCTGGCGCGGCCCGAACGTGCTGCGCGTGCAGACCCCGGCCGTCGCCGACGACGCGGTCGCCGTCCTCGACGAGGCGCTGCGGTCGACGCCGGTCGGACCCCGGCTGGTCGTCCTGACCGCCGCGTCCAACGTCACCGGTGAGGTCTGGCCGATCAAGGCGCTTAGCGCGGTCGCCCGTTCACACGGTGCCCGGATCGTCCTCGACGCGGCGCAGTTGGCTCCGCACCGGCCTATCGACATCCGCGCCTTGGACGTCGACTACGTCGTGCTCTCCGGGCACAAGCTCTATGCCCCGTTCGGCGCCGGTGCGCTTATTGGTCGCGCGGACTGGCTCAAGGCCGCTGAGCCCTACCTGGTCGGCGGCGGGGCTACCGCCCAGGTTGTGGACAGAGGCGACCAGCTCGGTGTCGCGTGGGCAGCTGTGCCCGAGCGGCACGAGGCCGGTTCACCCAATGTCGTTGGCGCGCACGCGCTTGCGGTTGCCTGCGAGACCTTGGCCCGGGAGTGGGACGCGGTCATCGCGCACGAGCGGGCCCTGCTGCGCAAGCTGCGCGCCGGTCTCGCCACAGTGCCGGGTCTGCGGTCGCTGAGCCTGTTCGGCGCCGAGCACGACCGGGTCGGCGTCGTCAGCTTCACCGTCGACGGGATCGAGGCCGGGCTGGTCGCCGCGGCGCTGTCCGCGGAGCACGGCATCGGCGTGCGCGACGGCGCGTTCTGCGCGCACATCGCGACCCGCAGGCTGCTCGGCCGCGCGGGCGCGCAGGAGGAGCGGGCGGTGCGGATCAGCATCGGTCTCGGCACCCGCGCCGAGCACGTCGACCGGGTCGTCGCCGCGCTGCGCACGCTGGTCGCCGACGGTCCCGCGGTGGAGTACGCGGTGGTCGACGGCCGCTGGTCGCCGGTCGAGGACGTGCGGCAGCTGCCCGCGTTCCTGTCCGAATAGCCCGCCCGCGTCGGTGCGCGACGACCTCGGTGGACAATGGGTCGGTGAGCGCTGAACGTGACGATGACCGCCCGGTGGACGACCGCCCGGTGACCGAGGTCGAAACCGAGCTGGTCGAGGCCGGCCCGCTGCCGCGCAAGCGGGGGCTGATCCTGGCCGTCGCGGCGCTGCTGGTCTACGCGGCCGACCTGGTCACCAAGGTCATCGTCACCGCGACGCTGGAGGGCGAGGCCCCGATCCGGCTGCTCGGCGGCGCCGTCTACCTGCAGCTGGTGCGCAACCCCGGCGCGGCGTTCTCCATGGCGACCGGCATGACCTGGCTGTTCACCCTGATCGCGGCCGGGGTGGTGGTCGCGATCATCTGGATCGTGCCGAAGCTGCGCTCGACCGGCTGGGCGCTGGGCCTGGGCCTGGTCCTGGCTGGCGCGATGGGCAACCTGACCGACCGGATCTTCCGCGCCCCCGCGGTGTTCCAGGGCCACGTCGTCGACTTCGTCTCGGTCTTCGCCCCCAACGGCGACTTCTTCCCGCTGTTCAACGTCGCCGACGCGGGCATCTCCGTCGGTGGTGTGCTGATCGTGCTGATGGCCCTGCTCGGCCGCGACTACGACGGCACCATCGCCCGCAAGACGCGCAAGGGGGAAGACGCATGAGCGACTCCAGGACCCTCCCGGTCCCCGATGGTCTCGACGGCATGCGTGTCGACGCGGGACTGTCCAAGCTGTTGGGCCTGTCCCGCACAGTTGCCGCTGCCCTCGCCGAGGCGGGCGACGTGCTGGTCGACGGCCGCCCCGCGGGTAAGTCGGATCGTTTGCTGGCAGGCACGTGGCTGGAGGTGACCCTGCCGGAGCCCGCGCGGCCCGTCGAGGTCAAGGCCATTGAGGTCGAGGGCATGGTGATCCTCCACCAAGACGACGACGTAGTCGTGGTGGACAAGCCTGTTGGTGTTGCCGCCCACCCCAGTCCGGGGTGGAGCGGGCCGACGGTGATCGGCGGTCTTGCCGCTGCCGGGGTCCGGGTATCAACCTCCGGCGCCGCCGAACGCCAGGGCGTCGTCCACCGGCTCGACGTTGGCACTACCGGCGTGATGGCGGTCGCTAAGAGCGAGCACGGATATACGGTTCTTAAGCGCGCCTTCAAGGAACGGACCGTCGAGAAGCGCTACCACGCTCTCGTGCAGGGTCATCCCGATCCGAGCGTTGGCACTATCGACGCCCCCATCGACCGCCACCCCCGACACGACTACCGGTGGGCCGTTGTAGCTGGCGGTAAGCCGAGTATTACGCACTACGAGACGATCGAGGCTTTCCGCGCAGCCTCGCTGATGGACGTCAAGCTGGAGACTGGTCGCACGCACCAGATCCGCGTCCACTTCTCCGCCCTTAGGCACCCGTGCGTCGGCGACCTCACCTACGGCTCTGACCCGGTGCTGGCTAAGAGGCTGGGGTTGAACAGGCAGTGGCTGCATGCGCGGTCGCTGGGCTTCCACCACCCCGCAGACGGTCGCTGGGTGGAGTTCACCAGCGAGTACCCACCGGACCTGGCGGCCGCGCTAGCGGTGCTGGAGGCGGACTACTAACCGGTTGATCACAGGTCGCCGACCAGGCGACCTGTGGGGTGTGAGGACGTTTCGGCGCCTTGCCCGCCACACCGATACACGGCCTGCGTCCTGGTCCGAGCCGCTAGTCGACCGACCAGGTCAGGGTCAGTGCTTCCTCGTCTGGGCGCGGGCTCCAGCGCACCGAGCTGATCACCGTCTGTTCCGGCACCACGTACACCGTGTGCCCGCTGGCGATCTCGCCCGGCTGCACCCCGATCCGGTGCGGTGGCCGCGACGACAGTGAGACCGGGGCCTTGGAGATCGACTGGCCGTCCGGGCTGACCAGCACCAGGTACAGGTCCGGCAGGGTCGCGAACGGCACCGTGCCCCGGTTGGTCAGCTCGGTGTGGACGACTATCGACCGTTCGCCTGGTTGCAACCGGTAGCCCGCGGCGGTGAAGAGGTAGTCGGCAGGGTCAACGACCTCGACGAGTTGGATCGCGAGTCGTTCACCTTCCAAACCGGACGTCTCTAGTGATGCTCCGACCTTGCCTTGCCGGGTAGCCCTTACCGCGGGTTGCGTGCGGTCCATAGGGCCACCGGCAGCGGGCTGGTCGCCGCGTGCCCAACTGGAACTCTGCGGCGGACCCCACATGCTGATCGGCTCGCTGACCGCGGGGAACGGCTGGCTGGGCGGACCCGTTGGCACCGGGAACGGCGTGCTCGGCGGACCCGTGCGGATCGGTCCGCTCGGCGGCTGCTGGTACGCGTAAGGGTCCTGCTGCTGCGGCGGCGGGTACTGCGGCGCGACGGGCTGCTGTTGGTAGGGCTGGGCGTAGCCGGGCTGGGGCGGGTAACCCATCGGCGCGGACATGGGCGCTGACATGGGCGCGGACATCCGCGCCAGCGCGGCCCGCAGGCCGTTGGGGTCGCACTCGACGCCGACCAGCAGGGGGAGCCCCGAGCCGGACAGCGCCACCAACCGCGCGGCTGCCTCCCTGGGGTCCATGCCCAACCGCGCGGCGACCTCGTGCACCGCGGCCCGGCCCATCTCGGCCACAACACCGAGCAGGCGGGCGTCAACCGGATCCGTCACGCCCACGGACGCTACCCGGTCGCCCACCGGCCCGCCCCGGAAGCCGTGGCTGACGCGGCGGTCCTGGCCCTCGGTGATCATCCGCTCACCCGGGGCAGTCACCGCGGCGCGTCGTCGAGCACCGCGGGGTGGCGCGGGTCGTCCACCCGCACCCCGAGATCGGCGGTGTGCAGCGGCCGGACCTCGGCGTCGTAGCGGGCGAACGCGGGCAGCGCCCAGTGCTCGTCCTCGGGCAGCCGCCGGGCCAGCGCGGGCGCGGACAGCCACAGGTGCGCGGTCACGTCCAAGGGCAGCCCGCGGCCCAACAACAACTCGCCGTCGATCAGCACCACCCCGCCCGGCGGCAGGACGACGTACTCGGCGCGGGTGGCTCTATCCGTGGTGGCATTCCACAACGCGGGGAGAACCTTGCCGGTCCCACCTACGCCGAGTGGCGCAAGGACCTCGCGCCGCAATCCGCCCTCGTCGAGCCAGAGCTCGTACCGCGCGTCCGGGTCCCGCTTGCCGCGTTCAAACCGCAACGAGGCGGGGCGCAGGAAGTCCGCCGCCGACACCCGCAGCACCGGGTGGCCCAGCACCCGCAGCCGCTCGCCGACCGCGTCGGCCAGCTCACCCGGCGCGCTCGGCGGCGCGCCGTCGACCGCGACCCCGGCCCACCCGGCCCCGGCTCGGGAGTGGACCATCGCGGTCAGCTCATCGGCCACCACGTCGGGTGACACCGGGCGCAAACGCATGCCCCCACTCTGCCCCCTCGACCGACCCGCGATCACCCGCGGGCCCGGTTTCCCAGTGGTAGCAAGAACTTCCGGCGAGTCGCGCACCCAACGCGCCGGGTTGACGGTGCGGGTCGCTAGGGTGGCCGGGTGGCTGACTCCTTCGCTCATCTTCACGTGCACACCGAGTACTCGATGCTCGACGGAGCGGCCAAGCTCAAGGACATGTTCGCCGAGTGCGAGCGGCTCGGCATGACCTCGGTGGCCATCACCGACCACGGCCACACCAACGGCATCTACGACTTCTTCCGCCAGGCGACCGCCGCGGGCATCAAGCCGGTGCTGGGCATCGAGGCCTACATCGCGCCGGAGTCGCGCTTCAGCAAGGAGCGGGTCCGCTGGGGCGACCCGAGCCAGAAGTCCGACGACCTGTCCGGTTCGGGTGCCTTCACCCACCAGACGATCTGGGCGCGCAACGCCACCGGCCTGGCCAACCTGATGAAGCTGTCCAGCCTCGCCTCCATGGAGGGCCAGCTCGGCAAGTGGCCGCGGATGGACCGCGAGCTGATCGCCCAGCACTCCGAGGGCCTGATGGCGACCACGGGGTGCCCCTCCGGCGACGTGCAGACCCGGCTGCGGCTCGGCCACGAGAAGGAGGCCCTGGAGGCCGCCGCCGCCTGGCGCGACATCTACGGCAAGGACTACTTCTCGGTCGAGCTGATGGACCACGGCCTGTCGATCGAGTCGCGGGTGCGCGGCGGGCTGGTCGACATCGGCCGCAAGCTCGACATCCCGTTCGTGGTGACCAACGACTCGCACTACACCTACAAGTCCGACAGCTCCGCGCACGACGCGCTGCTGTGCGTGCAGACCGCGAGCACCCTGCAGGACCCGAACCGGTTCCGCTTCGACGGCGACGGCTACTACCTGAAGTCGCCCGACGAGATGCGCGCGGTCGACTCGTCGGACCCGTGGCAGGAGGGCTGCCGCAACACGCTGCTGGTCGCCGAGAAGGTCGACACGACCGGCATGTTCGAGTTCCGCAACCTCATGCCGCGCTTCCCGATCCCGGACGGCAAGAGCGAGGACGAGTACTTCCGCGAGCAGGTGTGGGAGGGGATGCGCCGCCGCTTCCCCGAGGGCGTCGACGAGGTGCACACCAAGCAGGTCGAGTTCGAGATCGGCGTCATCCTGCAGATGGGCTTCCCGGCCTACTTCCTGGTGGTCGCCGACCTGATCCAGTGGGCGAAGAACAACGGCATCCGGGTCGGTCCCGGCCGCGGTTCGGCCGCGGGCGCGCTGATCGCCTACGCGATGGGCATCACCGACCTGGACCCGCTGGCGCACGGGCTGATCTTCGAGCGCTTCCTCAACCCGGACCGGGTCAGCCCGCCCGACATCGACATCGACTTCGACGAGCGCCGCCGCGGCGACGTCATCCGCTACACCACCGAGAAGTGGGGCGCCGACAAGGTCGCCCAGGTGATCACCTTCGGCACGATCAAGGCGAAGGCGGCGATCAAGGACTCCGCCCGGGTGCTCTACGGCCAGCCCGGCTACGCCATCGCCGACAAGATCTCCAAGGCGTACCCGCCCGCGGTCATGGCCAAGGACATCCCGCTCAACGGCCTGTTCGACCCCAGCCACAAGCGCTACGCCGAGGCCACCGAGATCCGCGAGCTCTACAACAGCGACCCGCAGGTCAAGGAGATCATCGACACCGGGCGCGGCCTGGAGGGCCTGATCCGCAACGCGGGCGTGCACGCCTGCGCGGTGATCCTCTCGGCCGAGCCGCTGATGGAGACCATCCCGCTGTGGAAGCGGCCGCAGGACGGCTCGATCATCACCCAGTTCGACTACCCGACCTGCGAGTCGCTCGGCCTGCTGAAGATGGACTTCCTCGGCCTGCGCAACCTGACGGTCATCGACGACGCGCTGCGCAACATCGAGCGCAACGGCAAACCGGTGCCCGACCTGGAAACCCTGAGCCTGGACGACAAGAACACCTACGAGCTGCTCTCCCGCGGCGACACCCTCGGGGTGTTCCAGCTCGACGGCGGCCCCATGCGCGACCTGCTGCGGCTCATGCGCCCCGACAACTTCGAGGACATCTCCGCGGTCGGCGCGCTCTACCGGCCGGGCCCGATGGGCGCCAAGTCGCACACCAACTACGCGCTGCGCAAGAACAAGCAGCAGGAGATCACCCCGATCCACCCGTCGCTGGCCGAGGCGCTCGAAGACATCCTCGGCACGACCTACGGCCTGATCGTGTACCAGGAGCAGGTCATGGCCATCGCGCAGAAGCTGGCGGGCTACACGCTCGGCCAAGCGGACCTGCTGCGCCGGGCGATGGGCAAGAAGAAGAAGGAGGTCCTGGACGCGGAGTTCGTCAACTTCTCCGGCGGCATGGAGAAGAACGGCTACCCGAAGGACGCGATCAAGACCCTCTGGGACATCCTCGTCCCGTTCGCCGACTACGCGTTCAACAAGGCGCACTCGGCCGCGTACGGGCTGGTCTCGTACTGGACGGCCTACCTGAAGGCGAACTACCCGGCCGAGTACATGGCCGGTCTGCTCACCAGCGTCCGCGACGACAAGGACAAGGCCGCGGTCTACCTGTCGGAGTGCCGCCGGATGGGCATCACGGTGCTGCCGCCGGACGTCAACGAGTCGGAGAAGGACTTCGCCCCGGTCGGCCACGACATCCGCTTCGGCCTCGGCGCGATCCGCAACGTCGGCGCCAACGTGGTCGACTCGATCATCAAGGCGCGCGCGGAGAAGGGCGAGTTCGTCGACTTCTCCGACTACCTGCGCAAGGTCGACGCCTCGGGCTGCAACAAGAAGGTCGTCGAATCGCTGATCAAGTCCGGCGCGTTCGACTCGCTCAAGCACCCGCGCAAGGGCTTGTTCCTGATCCACACCGACGCCATCGACGCCATCATGGAGACCAAGAAGGCGGAGGCGGTCGGCCAGTTCGACCTGTTCGGCGCCGCGGGCGGGGCCGACGAGAGCGTGTCGAGCGTCTTCGACGTGCGGGTGCCCGACGACCTGTGGGAGACCAAGCACCAGTTGGCGCTGGAGCGGGAGATGCTGGGCCTCTACGTCTCCGGGCACCCGCTCAACGGCGTCGAGCACATCCTCAGCTCCCAGTCCGACACCACCATCGCGGCCATCCTCGAGGGCAACATCCCCGACGGCGCCCAGGTCGTGATCGGCGGCATCCTCGCCTCGGTCAACCGCAGGGTGAACCGCAACGGCGAGTCGTGGGCGTCGGCGCAGCTGGAGGACCTGGCCGGTGGCATCGAGGCGCTGTTCTTCCCCAAGACCTACGCGGTGGTCGGGATGGGGGTGCTGGAGGACGCGATCGTGCTGGTCAAGGCGCGCGTCGCCAAGCGCGAGGACCGCATCTCGCTGATCGCCAACGACCTCGCGGTGCCGGACCTGTCCAACGCCGCGGGCGCCCCGTTCCGGCTGAGCATGGCGGCGACCAAGTGCACGCCCCCGCTGGTCGCCCAGCTCAAGGACGTGCTGGGGGCCTACCCGGGCACCACCGAGGTGCACCTCAAGCTGATCAACGGCCCGCGGCAGACCCTGCTGCGCCTCGACGACGCGCTGCGGGTCACCCCGTCGCCGTCGCTGATGGGCGACCTGAAGGCGTTGCTCGGTCCGGGTTGCCTTTCCTGACCCCCGGTGTGATCGCGGGTACGGTGGGTGGTGAGCTCACCTAGGGGGAACAGTGACCGTTGAGGATGAGGCGGTCCGCATCGGCGCGGACTTCTTCCAGGACCCGCACCGGCTCTACAGCGAGCTCCGGCGCACCGGCCCGGTGCGCCGGGTCGTGCTGCCGCGCGGGGTGCTGGGCTGGCTGGTCACCCGGCACGCCGACGCCAAAGCGGTGCTGTCGGACCCGAGGCTCAGCAAGGACTTCGTGCGGGCCGGGGAGTTGCTGGAGCGCAACCGCGAACCGGGCAGCCCGCGGCCGGAGTTCGGCGAAGAACTCCAGGCGCACATGCTCAACATGGACCCGCCCGACCACACCCGGCTGCGCAAGCTGGTGAACAAGGCGTTCACCGTGCGCGGCGTCGGTCACCTGCGCCCCCGGGTCGAGCAGATCACCGAGTCGCTGCTGGAGGCCATCGCCGAGGCCGACGAGGTCGACCTCATCCCGGCGCTCGCCTTCCCCGTCCCGATGACGGTGATCTGCGAGCTGCTCGGCGTCCCGGCGGCCGACCGCGAGGCCTTCGGCGGCTGGACCCGGGTCCTGCTGTCCACCTCGGCCAGCACGGTGGAGATCACCGAGGCCGGGGTCGCGGTCGGCGCGTACGTGATGGAGCTGATCGAGTCCAAGCGGTCGGCGCCCGCCGAGGACCTGCTGACGGCGCTGGTCGAGGCCCGCGAGGACGGCGACCGGCTCAGCGAGAACGAACTGCTGTCGATGACCTTCCTGCTGCTGCTGGCAGGCCACGAGACCACGGTGAACCTCATCGCGAACGGCGTGCTGTCGCTGCTGCGGGCACCGGCGCAAGCGGCGGCGCTGCGGGCGAACCCGGCCCTGTTGCCGCGCGCGGTGGAGGAGTTCCTCCGCTTCGAGAGCCCGGTCAACACCGCGACGATGCGGTACACGACCGAGCCCGTCGTGGTGGCGGGAGTGGAGATCCCGGCGGACGAGTTCGTCGTGGTCGCCATCGGCTCGGCCAACCGGGACGCGGCCGCCTTCCCCGACCCGGACACCGTCGACATCGAACGCGAGCTCAACGCCCACCTGGCCTTCGGCCACGGCATCCACTACTGCGTCGGCGCGCCGCTGGCCAGGATGGAGGCCGAGGTGGCCATCGGCGGCCTGCTGGCCAGGTTCCCCGACCTGGCGCTGACCGGAACCCCGTTGCAGTGGCGGGAAAGCACCATCATCCGCGGGCTGCACTCCCTGCCGGTCCGCCTCGGTCGCACACCGGCCCAGTAGGCCGGTTGTACGGTGATCAGGCAGCGGGTCTAGAGCCGCAGAACGGCGCTTAGGAGAAGTCGAGGGTGATGTACTCGTACTCGCCGCCGTCGATCACCTGGTTGAAGTCGCTGTCGCGCCACACGACCAGGTAGAGGTCCTCGTGGACGTCTTGCAGCGGAACCAGTGACTCCTTGCTCGGTTCGTACACGCCGGTCGGGAACTCGGTCAGCCGCGTCGGTTTCGGGTCGTCCAAGCGGGAGTAGTACACACTGGACTTCTTGTTGTCCGCTTCCTCCGCGCGCTGGCTGCCGATGGCGTTGAAGGTGCCGCCATCGGACATGAACAGCGTCGCGCTGCCGCGTCCGGTGTCGACGTGGCCGCGGCCGAAGTGGAAGGGAGCGTCATAGGGCTCCCCCTTCGTGTTCGTGCCGTCCTTGATGGAGAAGCTCGAGTCGTCCTTCTTGGCCTCTATGTAGAGGCCATCATCGGGCTCTAGGGCAGGGAAGCGGATCTCGAACGGCGCGGACTTCAGCGTGACCCTGACCCGGCTCACCAAGCCCTCGACGTCGACGCTGATGTCCTTCATGGTCGCCGCGCGGTCGTCCTGCCAGAACGACAAGCCCAGGTCCGGGGTCCTGCTGAGGTCCGACGGTTCCCGCTCGTCCGGCGAGCCCGGGATGGCGATGATCGCGACCACCAGCGCGGCGACCGCGATCAGGGCGCTGAACGCGGCCACGATGCCGTTCATCGACAACCACCACGCCGCGCTCGTCCACGCCTTGGCCGCGACGGCCTTGCGCTGCTTCACCGGGTCGTCACCGACGGCGTGCGTACTTCGACCACTAAGGCCATCCCGGAGTCAGGTGTGGGTTGTTCGTCGCCACTCGTATCACCCGACACCGGCACGGCGTGTCGTGATCGCGCCGGGTGTCACCCCTACGGAGTAGTCGCCCCGGTGCGCGCCACCCGACCCGGCAGTCGCGACGTCGGGGGGTTGACATGGGTCGTCAATACCGTGTTTCCGGGGTGGCGTTGGGTACCGTGGCCCGGTGCGGGGGCGTGATGAGCAGGTGACAGGTGGGGTGGTGGCTGCCCGGTTGCGGGCGGTCCGGCCGCACCTCGCGCTGGTGACCGCCGGTGGGCCGGTGGCGGGGGGCGTGGCGACGGCGGTGCTCGGTGGCTGGTTGCCCGGGCTCGTGGTGCCGGTGCTCCTGCTGGCGGCGGGGGTCGCGTACTTCCGCAGTCGACGGTTCCGGCCCCGGCGGTGGCCGACGGCGGGCGCGGTGCTCGGGGCGCTCAGCGGTGCCTACCTCGCGACCACGACCCCCTGGTTGTCGCCGACCGCGGTCCTCTTCGGACTCGGTGGCTGGGTGGTCGCGCGTCGGGCGCGCGAGAGCGTGTTGCAGCCGTACACCCCGGAATTGGCGGACTCCCCGGTCGAGGTCCCCTGGCAGGCGCGGGGGGCGCGCGGGCTGGAACTGCTCGTGTCGCACGACCGCATCACCCTGTCCGGCGGGCGGGGGCCCTTCCGCCTGGTGCGGCCGATGGTGGCGTTGAGCGGCGTCGGCTCGGTCGAGCAGGTGATGGTCGCCCGGCGGGCGACGTTGCCGGTGCCGGGGGTGGGGGAGTTGCGGGTCACGGTGACGCCCGGCCCCGCGGTGCGGATCACGGTGCCACCGGGGGAGTGGATCGTGCCGACCGACCACGGCCGCGAGATCGCCCGCTTGGTCGCCCGCCGCAAGGAACTCGCCGGGGCCTAGTCCCCGGCGCGAGGGGGCGGGCGGTGGGCGGGATCGGTCACTGCTTAGCCTGCGGACGTGACTCCCGATGAGCTGGTCGCGCTGGACCGCGCCCACGTGTGGCACCCGTACGGTCCGATGCCGGGCACCCAGCAGCCCCTGGTGGTGGACTCGGCGGAGGGGGTTCGCCTCCGCCTCGCCGACGGGCGCGAGCTGGTCGACGGGATGTCGTCGTGGTGGGCGGCGATCCACGGGTACCGGCACCCGGTGCTGGACGCGGCCGTGACCGGTCAGCTCGGCCGGATGAGCCACGTCATGTTCGGCGGTCTCACCCACGAACCGGCGGTGCGGCTGGCCGCCCGGCTGGTGGAGATCACCCCGGAGCCCCTGCGGCACGTCTTCCTGTGCGACTCCGGATCCGTCGGCGTCGAGGTCGCGATCAAGATGGCGCTGCAGCACTGGCGCTCGGTCGGCGACACCCGCAAGACCAAGCTGCTCACCTGGCGCGGCGGCTACCACGGCGACACGTTCAACCCGATGAGCGTGTGCGACCCCGAGGGCGGCATGCACAGCCTGTGGCGCGGCGTCCTGCCCGTCCAGGTCTTCGCCGACGCGCCGCCTGCCGCCTTCGACCACGACTACGTCGCCCAGCTCGCCGAGCTCATCGAGACCCACGCCGACGAGCTCGCCGCGGTCATCGTCGAGCCGGTGGTCCAGGGCGCGGGTGGCATGCGCTTCCACGACCCGCGCTACCTGCACGTGCTGCGCGAGCTCACCCTCGCCAACGACGTCCTGCTGATCTTCGACGAGATCGCCACCGGGTTCGGCCGCACCGGCGAGCTGTTCGCCGCCGACCACGCCGGGATCAGCCCGGACATCCTGTGCGTGGGCAAGGCCCTCACCGGCGGCTACCTCAGCATGGCCGCCACCCTGTGCACCGCCCGCGTCGCCGACGGCATCTCCCGCGGCGAGGTCCCGGTCCTGGCGCACGGCCCGACGTTCATGGGCAACCCGCTCGCCGCCGCCGTGGCCCTCGCCTCGGTCGACCTGCTGCTCGCGGGCGACTGGAAGGGCACCGTGAAGCGCATCGAGGCCGAACTCACCCACGGCCTGGCCCCGGCCCGCGACCTCCCCGGCGTCCGCGACGTCCGAGTGCTTGGCGCGATCGGCGTCGTCCAACTCGACCACCCCGTGGACATGACCGCCGCGACAGCCGCAGCAGTGGCGGCCGGGGTATGGCTCCGCCCCTTCCGCGACCTCGTTTACACGATGCCCCCGTTTGTCAGCACCACCGAGGACATCGCGACTATCACCGCGGGTGTACTCGCCGCGGCTGCGGCAGGCTAAGAGAGGGCTGCGGCCAGTTCGGTGGTTGTTGGCTCTACCAGGATCTCGCCACCGGGTAGAACCACCACTGGGATCTCTTGCCGCCCACCCGCCAAAGCGATAGCGCGTTCTCGGGCAGCGTCGTCGTGCTCGACGTTGATCTCGGTGAAGGGGACCGCGTTGGCGGTGAGCCAGGACTTGGCGCGCCTGCAATCACCGCACCACTCGGCGCTGTAGATCACCACGGGTTCGTTGGTCACGCTCCCGACCCTAACCCCAGTCGTGACCCGGTCGGGGTTCTCCGTTCAGCACCGGCCGCTAGCCTGTCTGCCCGTGAGTGTCCTCGTGATCACCGGGACCGGCACCGGCGTCGGCAAGACCGTCGTCACCGCCGGGATCGCCGCGCTCGCCGCGGCCAACGGCCAGCGGGTCGCCGTGCTCAAACCGGCGCAGACCGGGGTCGGGGCCGCCGAACCCGGCGACGTCGACGAGGTCCGCGCCCGGGTCGCCGGGATCACCACCCGCGAACTGCGCCGCTTCCCCGACCCGCTCGCCCCCGACACCGCGGCCCGCCGGGTCGGCATGCCGCCGGTGCGCCCGTCGGAGGTCGCCGGGGTGGCGGTGGAGCTCGACCACGGCCACGACCTGGTGCTCGTCGAGGGCGCGGGCGGTCTGCTGGTGCGGTTCGACCCCGACGGCGGCACGCTCGCCGACGTCGCCTGGGCCCTGGGCGCCCCGGTCGTCATCGTCGCCCAGGCTGGGCTCGGGACGCTCAACGCCACCGCGCTGACCGCCGAGGCGCTGCGCCGCCGCGGGGTCGTGTGCACCGGGGTGGTCATCGGCGACTGGCCCGACGCGCCCGACTTGGCCGCGCGGTGCAACATCGATGACCTGCCGGTCGTCGCCCAAGCCCCGTTGATCGGCGCCGTCCCCGAGCGCGCGGGCGAGCTCGACCCGGTGGCCTTCGCGCAGGTCGCCAGGGCCGCGCTCGGGCCGGTGCTGGGCGGCACCTTCGACGCCAAGGACTTCGCCGACACGCACCCGGCGTGACATTCATCGCTCATCCCGACCACCCCCATGGGGCAGACTGTTCGCTCGGGTCACAGAATCGCGGAGCCACCGACTTCGTGGTCCTGTGAGCACATCCCACAGGCCGCCCCATGAGGAGGACACCCGTGACCGCCGCCGCTGAGCGCACCCACGACAGCACCATCGAGGCTGACGTGCTCGCCGTCGCCCGCGAGCAGGTGCTCGAGCGCGGCGTCGGCCTGTCGCAGGAGCAGGTGCTCGCCGTGCTGCGGTTGGCCGACGACCGGTTCGAGGACCTGCTGGCGCTCGCGCACGAGGTGCGGATGCGCTGGTGCGGCCCCGAGGTCGAGGTCGAGGGCATCATCAGCCTCAAGACCGGCGGCTGCCCCGAGGACTGCCACTTCTGCTCGCAGTCGGGCCGCTTCCCCACCCCGGTCCGCTCGGCCTGGCTCGACATCCCCGGCCTGGTCGAGGCGGCCAGGCAGACCGCGCTGACCGGCGCGACCGAGTTCTGCATCGTCGCCGCCGTGCGCGGCCCCGACGCCCGGCTGCTCTCGCAGGTGCGCGACGGCATCAAGGCGATCCGGGAGTCCGGCAACGACATCCAGATCGCGTGCTCGCTGGGCATGCTCACCCAGGAGCAGGTCGACGAGCTGGTCGGCATGGGCGTGCACCGCTACAACCACAACCTCGAGACCGCCCGCTCGCACTTCCCGAACGTGGTCACCACGCACTCCTGGGAGGAGCGCTGGGACACGCTGCGGATGGTCCGCGAGGCGGGCATGGAGGTCTGCAGCGGCGGCATCCTGGGCATGGGGGAGAGCGAGGAGCAGCGCGCCGAGTTCGCCGTGCAGCTGGCCGAGCTGGACCCGCACGAGGTCCCGATGAACTTCCTCATCCCGCAGCCGGGCACCCCCTACGAGGACTACGTGCCCATCGAGGGCCGCGAGGCGCTCAAGCTGGTCGCCGCGTTCCGGCTCGCCCTGCCGCGCACCATGCTGCGCTTCGCGGGCGGGCGCGAGCTCACCCTCGGTGACCTGGGCGCCGAGCAGGGCATGCTGGGCGGCATCAACGCGATCATCGTCGGCAACTACCTGACCAACCTCGGTAGGCCCGCCCAGCGCGACCTGGACATGCTCGCCGACCTGAAGATGCCGATCAAGGCGCTCAGCGACTCGCTGTGACCCCGTAGGGCTAGCGTGCGGCTCGACGGGGCGAAGCAGCCCCGTCGAGCGGTTGGCACCAGCGAGTTCCGAGAGCTAGGAGTGCTCCCCATGTTCTGCGTGCACTGCGGTCGCCCCGACGCCGAGGGGGAGCACCCCGGTTGCCGGGGCGCGCGGGCCGCGCTCGAGCCGCCCCGCTTCTGCCCCGAGTGCGCCCGCCGCATGGTCGTGCAGATCACCCCGGTCGGCTGGTCCGCCCGGTGCAGCAGGCACGGCGAGACGACCAGCGCGGTGCCGACGGGCTAGTCTCGCGGGCGGACCGAACGCGGTCCGCTGGGGTTCGCGAGTGGAGGTCGACGGGTGGCGGAGCAGCCGGTGCGGACAGAGGACGCGCGGGACGCACCACCGCCGTACCCGGTACCGCCCGCGGACCAGCGGCGGGTACCGGTGGCCGTCAAGCGCGACGTGCTGCCCGCGATCAGCGTGCTGTCCACGATCTCGCTGCTCGGCCTCGCGGTCGGGTTCCTCTGGTCGCGGCTGGCGCCCGGCCTGCTGGTGCAGATCATCGAGGACGGCAAGCCCGCCGCGTTGCGCACCGAGAGCTACCACCGCTTCGACGACCTCGTGCTGTTCCTGCTCCTCGGCCTGGCGGCCGGGATCATCACCGGCGCGGCGCTGTGGCTGATGCGCGAGCGCCGGGGCCCGGTGCTGCTCATCGCCGCGGTCCTCGGGTCCGCGCTCGCGGCGTGGTTGGCCTACCAGGTGGGGCTGTCCTGGGCGCAGGGCCGGTTCGAGCTGCCCGCCGCCCCGCAGGTCGGTGACGTGCTCACCCTGGCGCCCCGGCTGGAGTCCATCTGGGGCATCCTCGCCTGGCCGCTGGGCACCGCGCTGAGCTACGGCCTGGCCGCCGCGTGGAACGGTCGCGACGACCTCGGCCGCAGGCTCGGCTAGCACCTCAGGCGCGGGCCCGTCCTTTGCGCGACAGGGGTTCCCCGGGGTCGCGCGCTGCCTGGTCCCGGCACGGTCCGGTTCGGACACGGTCCAGGTCAGACTCGGCGCAGTCCAGAGACGGCGCAGTCCAGACACGGCACAGCTCAGTTCAGGCACGGCTCAGTTCAGGCACTGGTCAGTTCAAGCACTGGTCAGTTCAGGCACAGCGGGGTGTTGAACTCCGTCGGTGGCGCGGGGACCGCGTGCAGCGCCGAGAGGATGCCCGCCTCCCGGTTGAGCAGTTGCCCGACCATCCGCAGCCGGTGCAGCGGACGGGTCTCCTCCAGCAGCCGCTGGCGGTCCTCCAGGCTCAGCAGGCAGTCCGCGGCGAGCGCGTGCGCCAGCTTGTAGGTCTCGGTGTCGGCGTCCGGTTCGGTCCAGTCGTCGCTGCGCCACGCCGCGTTGCAGTAGCGGCGGTGCGCGGCGCGGGCCGCGTCGACCAGCATCGACACCGACTCGACCGCCGCGGTGGGCTGCTCGGTGTCGGGCACCCACTCCACGGTGCCCATCAGGTAGGGCGCCGCGGTCGCGTCGATGTCGAGCAGCCGGAACCGGCGGTCGCCGGTGGCGACGATGTCGAAGCGGCCGTCGGGCAACCGCTTGGCCTGGCGCAGCGCCGCGGCGCAGCCGATGTCGCGCAGCTGCGAGATGTCGGTGACCTCGTGGTCGGTGGACGGGCGCAGCGAGACCACGCCGAACACGCGCTCGGGCAGCGCGCCGGTGACGAGGTCGACGGTCAGCTGCCGGTAGCGGGGCTCGAAGATGTGCAAAGGCAGGTTCGCCCCGGGAAGCAGCACCGCCCGAAGCGGGAACAGCGGAAGCGAATCGGCCACGCGACAACGCTACGACGAAGCGCAACCGCCCGCTGTCCGATGGTGGCCCCCGGCGCGCAACCGGTCACCGCCCCCGCTCCTGTGCGGGGGGTTTGAGCACCGCGAACGGGTCGGTGACCGCCATTGTGCTGTCGGCGAACCGGAATTGCGCCGCGGGCCGCCCACCGGCCCGGCCGGGCCGCGCGGTCCCCCCGGTCGGCTCCAGCAGACCCCGCCGCGACAGCACCCGCTGCAGGTTCGTGGCCGACACCCGGTAGCCCAGCGCGGCCGAGTAGAGCGAGCGCAGCGCCGAGATGGTGAACACCGGCGGGGCGAGGGCGAACCCGATGTTCGTGTAAGACAGCTTCGCGCGCAGCCGATTACGAGCGCGTAAGACGATCGCGCCGTGGTCGAAGGCCGTGTCCGGCAGCGTCGACACCGGCTGCCACGCGGTGTCCTCGGGCAGTTCGGGGTCCATGTGGGAGGGGACCAGGCACAGGAAGGCGGTGGCGACCGCGCGCGGCCCGGGGACCCGGTCCGGGGCGCTGAAGACGGCGAGCTGCTCGACGTGCGACACCTGCCGGACGTCGACCTTCTCGGCCAGCTGCCTGCGGATCGAGGTCTCCACGTCCTCGTCGGCGCGCAGCCTGCCACCGGGCAGTGACCAGCGGTGCGCGTGCGGTTCCATGGCGCGCTCCCACAGCAGCACGCGCAGTGATCCCTGCCTCACCTGCAGCACCGCGGCCAGTACTTCGTGGACGAGCGGTGGTGCCGCGGTGGTAGCATCGGTCATGTTTTCGATCCTAAGGCGAAAACCTCGGGATCGGAAATCGGACACGACAGGAGGACCCCATGACCGCGGACACGATCGACCTGACCCCCTACAGCGGGGTGGAGGCGGACGCCGCGTGGCGGGACGAGGTGCGCGAGCTCGCGCGGCGGCGGGACGCGGTCCTGCTGGCGCACAACTACCAGCTGCCGGAGATCCAGGACATCGCCGACCACACCGGTGACTCCCTGGCCCTGAGCCGCATCGCCGCCTCCAGCTCGGCGTCGACGATCATCTTCTGCGGCGTGCACTTCATGGCCGAGACCGCGAAGATCCTCAGCCCGGAGAAGACGGTGCTGATCCCCGACGAGCGCGCGGGCTGCTCGCTCGCCGACTCGATCACCGGCGCCGAGCTGCGCGCCTGGAAGGCCGAGCACCCCGGTGCCGTGGTGGTGTCCTACGTGAACACCACCGCCGAGGTGAAGGCCGAGACCGACATCTGCTGCACCTCGTCCAACGCCGTGGACGTGGTGGCGTCCATCCCGGCCGACCGCGAGGTGCTGTTCCTGCCGGACCAGTTCCTCGGCGCGCACGTCAAGCGCGAGACCGGCCGGGAGAACATGCACATCTGGGCCGGGGAGTGCCACGTGCACGCGGGCATCAACGGCCCGGAGCTGGCCGAGCGGGCGGCGGCCAACCCGGAGGCGGACCTGTTCATCCACCCCGAGTGCGGGTGCGCCACCTCGGCGCTCTACCTCGCGGGCGAGGGCATCGTCGCCCCGGAGCGGGTCAAGATCCTCTCCACCGGCGACATGGTGACCCAGGCGCGCGCCACCAAGGCCAAGTCGGTACTGGTGGCCACCGAGATCGGCATGATCCACCAGCTGCGCAAGGCCGCCCCGGACGTCGAGTTCGCCGCGGTCAACGACCGCGCCTCGTGCCGGTACATGAAGATGATCACCCCGGCCGCGCTGCTGCGCTCGCTGCGGGAGAACCGCGACGAGGTGCACGTGGACCCCGAGACCGCGGCCAGGGCGCGCGGCGCGGTGCAGCGGATGATCGAGATCGGCCAGCCCGGCGGTGGGGAATGAGCCCCTGCTGGGAGGCGCGCGCGGACCTGGTCGTCGTCGGCACCGGGGTCGCCGGGTTGACCGCCGCGTTGCGCGCGCAGTCGTTGGGGCTGCGGGTGCTGGTGGTGACCAAGGCGTCCGCCGGGGACGGCAACACGCGCTGGGCCCAGGGCGGCGTCGCGGTGGTGCTGCCCGGTGAGCACGACGAGGGCGACACGGTCGAGCGGCACGTGGCGGACACGCTGGTCGCCGGTGCCGGGCTGTGCGACGCCGACGCGGTCCGCGAGATCGTGTTCGGCGGCCCGGACGCGGTGACCCGGTTGCGGGAGTTGGGCGCGGTGTTCGACTCCGGCGCCGACGGTCGGCTGGCGCGGACCCGCGAGGGCGGGCACAGCGCGTTCCGCGTGGTGCACGCCGGTGGCGACGCGACGGGGGCCGAGGTCGAGCGGGCGCTGCTGGGTGCCGCGCGCGACGGCCGGATCCCGGTGCTGGAGAACCACGTCGCGGTGCAGGCGCTCAAGACGCCGTCGGGCGCGGTCGCCGGGCTGCACGTGCTCGACGGTGCCGGGGTGCCGGGGGTGCTGACCGCCGCGGCCGTGCTGCTGGCGACGGGTGGGCTCGGGCAGCTCTACCAGGCCACGTCCAACCCCGAGGTCGCGACCGGCGACGGGCTCGCGCTGGCGCTGCGCGCGGGGGCGCCGGTGGCCGACGTGGAGTTCGTGCAGTTCCACCCGACGGTGCTCTACACCGGTCAGGGCGCGCGGGGGCGGTGCCCGCTGGTGACCGAGGCGGTGCGCGGCGAGGGGGCCGTGCTGGTCGACGCGACCGGGGCGCGCGTGATGGCCGGGGTGCACCCGCTGGCCGACCTCGCCCCGCGCGACGTCGTGGCCGCGGCGATCACCCGGCACATGGCGCTCGAGCGCGGCGGGATCGACGACCACGTGTTCCTCGACGCGACCCACTTGGACGCGGCGACGTTCCGGACCCGGTTCCCGACGGTGTACGCGGCGTGCGTCGCCGCGGGCGTCGACCCGGTGGTGCAGCCGATCCCGGTCGCGCCAGCGGCGCACTTCGCCTGCGGTGGCGTCGTGTCCGATGTGGATGGTCGGACGCCGCTGGTCGGGTTGTACGCGGCGGGGGAGGTGGCCAGCACCGGGTTGCACGGGGCGAACCGGTTGGCGTCGAACAGTTTGCTGGAGGGGCTCGTGGTGGGCGCGCGCGCGGCCGAGGCCGTCGCGGCGGACCTGGCGGTCGGTCGGTTGGCCGACCCGCGGGCGGCCGTGGTGGGCGACCTGCCGGTCGCGCCGGTCGCGGAGCGGGACTCGTTGCAGCGGGTGATGAGCCGGTACGCGGCCATCGGTCGGGAGGCCGAGGGGTTGGCCGTGGTCGGC
Source organism: Actinokineospora diospyrosa (assembly GCF_024171925.1). Classification (GTDB taxonomy): domain Bacteria; phylum Actinomycetota; class Actinomycetes; order Mycobacteriales; family Pseudonocardiaceae; genus Actinokineospora; species Actinokineospora diospyrosa. The sequence goes on from NZ_JAMTCO010000014.1 coordinate 191,232, forward strand.
TCGGTGCTCGATGTGTCCGCTGTGGACCGAGTGCTCGATTCGCGCACCGCCGTGGAGGACGCGGCTTTGACGCTGGCGAGCCGGGCGTTGATCGCCTCCGCCGCGCAGCGCCGGGAATCGCGCGGCTGCCACGTCCGCACCGACTTCCCCGACCGCGACGACGCGTGGCGGCGCAGCCAGTGGGTCCGCCTGACGCCGTCGGGCCAGCCGGTCCTGGGCGGCGTGACGGTGCTGCGGGGTGTCGCGTGATCGACCGCGATGACCTGGCCCGCGCGGTGTCCACGGCGCTCGAAGAGGACCTGCGCTATGGGCCGGACGCCACGACCGAGGCCACGGTCCCGGAATCCGCGGTGGCCGTCGCCGAGTTCACCCCGCGCCGCGCAGGCGTGGTCGCCGGGATCCCGGTGGCGCTGGAGGTCCTGCGCCGGGTGGTGTCGGACCTGGCCGTCGAGTCCTGTGTGGAGGATGGCTCGGCCGTCGTCCCCGGCAAGCCGGTCCTGGTGGTGCGCGGCAACACCCGGCAACTGCTCACCGCCGAGCGCACGGCCCTCAACTTCCTCTGCCACCTCTCCGGCATCGCCACCACCACCGCCGCCTGGGTCTCCGCGGTGGCCGACACCGGCGCCCAGATCCGGGACTCGCGCAAGACCCTCCCCGGCCTGCGCCTGCTGGAGAAATACGCCGTCCGCTGCGGCGGCGGCGTCAACCACCGCCTGGGCTTGGGCGACGCCATCCTCATCAAGGACAACCACGTCGTCGCCGCGGGCTCGGTCACCGCGGCCCTGGCCGCCGCCCGCGCCCACGCCCCACACCTGTCGGTCGAGGTCGAAGTCGACACCCTCGACCAACTCGACGAGGCCCTGGCCGAGAACGCCGAACTGGTGCTCCTGGACAACTTCACCATCCCCCACTGCGTCGAAGCCGTCCGCAGGGCCACCGCAACCCCCACCCGCCTAGAAGCCTCCGGCGGCCTAACCCTCGACGCCGCCCCCGCCTACGCCGCCACCGGCGTCGACTACCTGGCAGTAGGCGGCCTGACCCACTCCGCACCCGCGCTAGACCTGGGCATGGACCTACGCGAGGGCTAGGCCTGAGACTTCCGCGATCGACCTCAGCCTCGGCTTGGGTTCGGGTCGAGCCCCCTGGTGCCGGAGAGCGCGATCAGGCCCGTGAGGCCGTTGACGAGGTCAGTGGGCCGGGGGCTCGCGGTGGGGTCGAGGAGCCATTGCATGGCCAGGCCGTCGCAGACGGCTAGGACGAAGCTGGCTACGGCGGTGCAGCGGGGGTCTTCGGGGGCGCAGCCGTAGGAGAGAGCGACGATCTCGGCGATTCGGGTGCGGGTGCGGTGTTGTTGGGCGGCGAGTTGCTCGCGCAGGGCCGGGTCGCGGTCGGCCTGGGCCATGGCTTCGACGAAGCTGAGGAGCAGGGCGCGTTTGTCGGTCAGACCGCGCAGGACGGTCGCCCAGGTGAGTTGGGCGCGGTCCAGGGGTGAGGCGTGCGGGTCGGCCAGGGCTATCTCGGCGAGTTGGCTGGTCCACTCCTCGAAGACCAGGCCGAGCGCTTCGTTGAGCAGGCCCGCTTTGGAGCCGAAGTGGTAGCCGATGGAGGCCAGGTTCGTGTCCGAGGCCGCCACCAGGTCGCGGGCGGTGATGTGCGCGTAACCCTTGTCCTGCAGCAACCGCCTGGCCGCGACGAGGAGTTGCTCCCGGTGTCCCACGGGGTGCAGCGTAGTTGCCCGTCGATCTACACGGATGTATAAAACCGGGGTGCGCGAGTCCCTCCCCGCCGGGCCGAGGCTGCCCAGGTCGGTGCAGACGCTGATCTTCCTGCGGGCGCGGCACCGGTTCGCGCCGCGGTGGGCCGTCCGCTACGGCGACACGTTCACCATCCGGTTGGCCGCCGGGCGCACGGCGGTGGTGGTGAGTCGGCCGGCGGACATCCGCGCGGTGTTCGCGGGCGACCCGGCCAGGTTCCGCGCGGGCGAGGGCAACGCGATCCTGAAGCCGGTGATGGGCGAGCACTCGGTGCTGGTGCTCGACGGGGACGAGCACCTGGCCCAGCGCAAGCGGCTCATGCCCGCGTTCAACGGCGCCGCGCTGCGCGGGTACGACGACATGATGACCGAGGTGGCCGACGCGCAGGTCGCGCGGTGGCGGCCGGGCCCGTTCGGCGCGCACCGGGCGATGACGGCGATCACCCTGGAGATCATCCTGCGGGTCGTGTTCGGCCTGGCCGACGGCGAGCGGCTCACCCGGCTGCGGCCGCTGATCACGAAGGTCACCGACATCGGCCCGCTCGACCTGCTCGGCTGGACCTACCCCCGCCTCACCCGCGTCTGGCCGTGGCGGCGCAACACCGCCACCCTCGCCGCCGCCGACGCCCTGCTGCACGCCGAGATCCGCGACCGCCGCGGCGCACCCCCCGGCACCGACGTGCTGTCCCGGCTGCTGGCCGCCGACCCGGACACCCCCGCGGTCGAGTTGCGCGACCAGATGATGACCCTGCTGCTGGCCGGGCACGAGACCACCGCGACCGCGCTCGCCTGGGCCCTGCACGAACTCGCCCGCCACCCGACCATCCAGCACCGAGCCCGCGAAGCCGACGACGAGTACCTGGAAGCCGTCGCCAAGGAGGCCATGCGTCTACACCCGGTGATTTACAGCGTCGCGCGCGAACTGGCCGAGCCGACGGAGATCCGCGGCCACCTCCTGCCCGCCGGGACCATCGTGACCCCCAGCATCGGCCTGGCCCACCGCGGCTGGCCGGACCCGGACACCTTCGACCCGGACCGCTTCCTCAGCGCCGCCCCCGCCCCCTGGATCCCGTTCGGCGGCGGCGTCCGCCGCTGCCCCGGTGCGGGCTTCGCCCTGCGCGAAGCCACCATCATCCTGCGCGCGGTCCTGCGCCGGTTCGGCCTGACTCCGGTGGGCCGACCCGAGCGGGCCCGCTCCCGCAACATCACGCTCATCCCGGAACGCGGCGCCCGGGTAGTGCTCACTGAGCGCCCGTGATCCCGAGTGTGCTTGGTGACGGCGTGCGGCTGGCTTGATTCCTGAGCAAGTCGCCGCCGAATGGGCGAGGTCGAGCGCCGGGTTGGTCGTTCGATCCCGGCCCTCCGACCTCGCCTGCCCCCGCGAAGCCAGCGCTGCCCAGCAATCACAGCCGCCGGTTGGCCAAGACCGGGATGGCCGCCCGGACGTCCTCGACGTCGCTGATGTCGACCAAGATCAAGCCCGGTTCACCCGCGAGCTGCTCGACGACCTCCCCCCGAGGCCCCGCCGCGGTGCTGTAGCCGATTCCCAGCGGCGTTGTTCCCTCCACCGGGCCCGGGTCGGCCTGCCCCGCCGCGAGTACCCACGAGGTCGAGTCCATCGCTCGGGCTCGCACCAGCAACTCCCACTGCTCCCGCTTCCCCGGTCCCGCCCCCCACGAGGCCCCCAGCAGGATCGCCGAGGCGCCCTTGTCGGCCAAGGCGCGGAACAGTTCGGGGAAGCGCACGTCGTAGCAGGTGGCGAGGCCGAAGGTGGTGCCGTCGAGGTCGAAGGTGACCACATCGGCGCCCGGGGCGACGGTGCGCGACTCCTGGAAGCCGAACGCGTCGAACAGGTGGATCTTGTCGTAGCCCAGGTGGTGGCCCTGGCCGGTGGCCAGCAGCGTGTTGAACACCCGGCCGTCGGTCGACGGGGTGAACATGCCCGCCACGACCACCACCCCGGCGGCGTCGGCGATCTCGCGGACCGCGGTGGCCCAGGGGCCGTCCAGCGGTTCGGCGACCGGGGCGAGGGGCACCGCGAAGTTGACCATCGTCGCCTCGGGGAACAGCACGACCCGGGCGCCCTGGGCCGCCGCCGCGGCGACCTGGGTGCGGACCTGGTCGAGGTTGGCCGCCGGGTCGGGGGTGGAACTGATCTGGCACAGCGCTACGCGCACGGGGGCTCCCTCGGGTGTGGACTAGTGTCGGTGCCTGTGTCGATCCTGCCTCGCCGATCGCGTCTCGTCATCGTGGTCGGGGTACTTGCCTGCGGGATGGTGGCCTGCACCCCCGACCCGGCGCCGCCCGCCTCGGGGGACCCCGCGGGAACCTCGCTGGTGATCGGGGTCGCGCACGAACCCAAGTCGCTGGATCCGGCGTCCGGGTACGCCCGGTACGGCGCGGCGAAGATCTTCGACGGGCTCGTGGAGCACCAGCCGAGCGGAACCGTGCGACCCGCGTTGGCGGCAGCGCTACCGGAGCCGAGCGCGGACGGTAAGTCGTGGACGGTGCGGTTGCGCGACGACGTGTCCTTCACCGATGGCGCCGCACTAGACGCTGCCGCAGTCGCTGCTGTCTACCGGCGGGTGTTAGACCCGGGCAGCGAGTTGCGCAGCCAGTTCTGGATGCTCGACAAGGTCAACGTGGTCGACACGCGCACCGTGCGGTTCGACCTCACCCAGCCTTACGCCGGTTTCCTCGACCTCCTCGTGCTCGGCATCCCAGCGCCGACCAGCACCGCGACCAAACCCATCGGCACCGGTCCTTACCAACTCGTCGACTGGCAGACGGGTGCGCGGATGACGTTGACCGCCAACAAGGCGTACTACGGCGGCAGGCCTGCCATCACCACCGTGACGATCGAGTTCATCCAGGAAGACGAGTCCCGGGCCGAGCGCATGCGTGACGGCAAACTCGACGGGGCAGAGCTACCGGCGCGGTTGGCTCGAGAGTTCAGCCAGTCCAACGGGCTCACCGTGGTCGAGCAGCGCAGTGCGGATGTCCGCGCGGTCGCGTTCGACGACAAGGGCGTTACCGCCGATCCGGCCGTCCGGCTCGCTCTTAACCTCGCCGTGGACCGGCAACAGATCGTCGACCAGGCACTTGTGGGTAAGGGCGCGCCATTGTCGCTACCTGTGCCGCCGGTGCTGGCTGAGTTCGTTGAACCCGGTGCGCACATTGACCACGACCTCGCTCGGGCCAAGAGCGTTCTAGACGCTGCCGGGTGGGTGCCCGGAACGGACGGGATTCGTGCTCGGGCGGGGGAGAGGGCCGAGTTCACCCTGGCCTACTCGACGTCCGATGTGATCGATCGTGATCTGGCATCGGCGTTCACCAAGGCAGCCTCAACTCTCGGAGTCAAGGTCACCGCAGACCCGGCAGGAAAGGGCCCTCCCGGTCTGATCTCTTACGGCGACCCGTTCGACCCCGACCCGGCGATCTTCCCGCTACTGCACCCCGTCGGCGGCGAGACTGCCGCAGCGTTGGACGCCGCGCGCGCGACCACCGACCCAGCCCAACGGGCCGTCGCGTTCCGTGCCTTGCAGCGCGCCTACGCCACCGCTCCGACCATGGTTGTGTTGGCCGTGCCGACCCACACTTACGTACTGCGCGACAACTGGACCGGTTATACGTCGGTGGTGGATGCCGCTGGCGCTGACTACACCTGGGGGCCGTGGTGGAACCTGCAAGCGTGGACGCCGAACTGATCCCGGTAGAGCTAGCGCAGGCTGACACGCCTGCCGCTGTCAGTCAGGTCTTCCTCGACAGTGCGGGCTCGTCTCTCCCGCCTCGCCCGGTCGTTGACGAGGTAGTCGCACACCTGCGCCGCGAGGCTGAGGTCGGCGGTTACCGTGCCTACGAGGAGCGGCTAGAGGAGCTCGAGGAGGGCTACGGGCTCACTGCGGAGTTCTTCGGGTGTGACCCCGACGAGATCGCCTTCACCGATAGCGCCAGCCGGTCCTGGTTGGCCCTCCTCGACGCGGTACCTCTAGGTCCCGGCGACCGGATTCTCACCACCGAGGTCGAGTACGGCGGTAACGCCATCGCTCTGCTGAACCTCGCGCAGCAGGCAGGGGCAACAGTCGAATTGGTGCCATCTGGCGCCGATGGCGTTCTCGACCTCCAGGCCCTGCGAGACACCCTGGACGAGCGGGTCAAGCTCGTCTCCCTGGTCCACGTGCCCACCAACGGCGGCGTGGTCAGCCCGGTCGCCGCCGCTGCGGCCGCCGCCAAGGAGGTCGGGGCGCTGGTGTTGCTCGACGCCTGCCAGTCCATCGGGCAGCTGCCGGTGACCTTCGCGGGCACCGGGGCCGACATGATCACCGGCACCGGCCGCAAGTGGTTGCGCGGACCCCGCGGCACCGGCCTGCTCGCGGTCCGCCGAGCGGCACTCGCCCAGCTCAAGCCCCGCCTCATCGACCTCCAGGGCGCCACCTGGACCGGCCCGGACAAGATCGACATCCGCGCCGACGCCCGGGTGTTCGAGCTGTGGGAGAACCCGGTCGCCGAGCGGCTCGGCCTGCTCGTCGCCCTGCGCTACGCGCTCGACCTGGGGCTCGACCGCATCGCGGCGACCGTCACCGCCCGCGCCGACCAGCTGCGCGCCGGACTCGCCGCCCTGCCCAGGGTCACCGTGCGCGACCTCGGCAGCGCCCCCAGCGGCATCGTCAGCTTCACCGTCGACGGGATGGCGCCCGAGGCGGTCAAGGCCGCTCTCGCCGAGCGCGACATCACCGTCACCGTCAGCAGGGTCACCTCCACCCGCTACGACATGACCCGGCGCGGCCTGGAGCAGGTCGTTCGTGCCTCGCCGCACTACTTCGTGGCCGACGGGCAGGTCGACCGGGCGGTGGACGCGGTCGCGCGGCTCTGACACCGGCTGACACGGCTGGCTGACACGGCAGGCGGGCGCGGCTGTGACCTGCGGTACCGAAGTCCCCGCGCATATGCGCAGCGCATATTCTTGACGGGTCCCGTCGATGGAAGGACCCCATGCTCTCCCGTACCGACCTGCGTTCCGCCGTCCCGTCGCCCGCCGCGCTGCGCACCGCGCTGCCCCGGGCCGAGGTCGACGTGGACCAGGTGCTGCATCGGGTGCGGCCGATCGTCGACGACGTGCGGACCCGGGGTGTCGAGGCCGCGCTGGAGTACACCGAGCGCTTCGACGGCGTCCGCCCCGCGGGCGTGCGGGTGCCGGTCGCTGAACTGACCGCCGCGCTGGCCGGACTGGACCCGGCGGTGCGCGCCGCCCTGGAGGAGTCGATCGCCAGGGCCAGGCTCGTGCACGGCGCCCAGCGGCGCACCGACGTCACCACCCAGGTCGTGCCCGGCGGCACCGTCACCGAGCGCTGGGTCCCGGTCGCCAGGGTCGGCCTCTACGTCCCCGGCGGGCTCGCGGTCTACCCGTCGAGCGTGGTCATGAACGTGGTGCCCGCCCAGACCGCGGGCGTCGAGTCGCTGGTCGTGTGCTCGCCGCCGCAGTCGGACTTCGGCGGCCTGCCGCACCCGGCGATCCTGGCCGCCGCGGCGCTGCTGGGCGTGGACGAGGTGTGGGCGGTCGGCGGCGCGCAGGCCGTCGCCCTGCTCGCGCACGGCGGCACCGACACCGACGGCGCCGAGTTGGCCCCGGTGGACACGATCACCGGGCCGGGCAACATCTACGTCACCGCGGCCAAGCGCCTGCTGCGCGGCCTCATCGGCATCGACTCCGAGGCGGGCCCGACCGAGATCGCCATCCTCGCCGACGCTGGCGCCGACCCGGCGCACGTCGCCGCCGACCTGATCAGCCAGGCCGAGCACGACCCGCTCGCGGCCAGCGTCCTGGTCACCGACTCGGTCGAGCTCGCCGACGCGGTGGACGCCGAACTCGCCCGGCAGGTCAAGGCGACCAAGCACAGCGAGCGCGTCACCACCGCGTTGACCGGCCCGCAGTCGGGCACCGTGCTGGTGTCCTCTGTGGACGACGGGCTGCGGGTGGTGGACGCCTACGCCGCCGAGCACCTGGAGATCCAGACCGCGAACGCGCGCGAGGTCGCCGCCCGGGTGCGCAACGCGGGCGCGGTCTTCGTCGGCGCGTACGCCCCGGTGTCGCTCGGGGACTACTGCGCGGGCTCCAACCACGTGCTGCCCACGGGCGGCTGCGCGCGGCACTCGTCCGGGCTGTCGGTGCAGACCTTCCTGCGCGGCATCCACGTCATCGACTACAGCGAGGACGCGCTGCGCGAGGTCGCCGGGCACGTCGTCGCCCTCGCCGAGGCCGAAGACCTGCCCGCGCACGGTCAGGCCGTCACCGTGCGCTTCCGGGACAACGCGTGAGCGCCCCCGGCGAGCGCGTGGCGCTGTCCGACCTGCCGCTGCGCGACGACCTGCGCGGGCGTTCCCCTTACGGGGCACCGCAGTTGGACGTCGCGGTCCAGCTCAACACCAACGAGAACCCGTACCCGCCACCGCCTGAGCTGGTCGCCGACCTCACCGCGGCCGTCGCGGAGATCGCGGGCACGTTGCACCGCTACCCCGACCGCGACGCGGTGGACCTGCGCACCGACCTGGCCGCGTACCTTGCCGGGGCCACCGGCGCGCCGCTGACGGTGGCGAACCTGTGGGCCGCCAACGGTTCCAACGAGATCCTGCAGCAGATCCTGCAGGCTTTCGGTGGACCGGGGCGCACCGCGCTCGGCTTCGAGCCGTCGTACTCGATGCACCCGATCATCGCCGCGGGCACCCGGACCGAGTGGGCGCCGACGCCGCGGCGCGCGGACTTCTCGCTCGACGTCGACACCGCCGTGGCTGTGTTGGCCGAGCGGTCGCCAGACGTGGTATTCGTGACGAGCCCGAACAACCCGACCGGGCAGTCGATCCCGTTGGGGGACTTGCGGAAGCTGGTCGAGGCGACCTCCGGGATCGTGGTGGTCGACGAGGCCTACGCCGAGTTCTCCCCGCAGGAGAGCGCGGTGCACCTGATCGATGAGTTCCCCACGCGGGTCATCGTCAGCCGGACCATGAGCAAGGCGTTCGCGTTCGCCGGTGGCAGGCTCGGTTACCTTGCCGCCGCACCCGCCGTGGTCGACGCATTGTTGTTGGTACGCCTTCCCTACCACCTGTCGTCGCTAACCCAGGCCGCCGCTCGCGCCGCGCTGCGGCACGCCGAGGGAACGCTCGCGTCGGTGCACGCCCTCGCCGCCCAGCGGGATCGGGTGGTCGGCGAGCTGGCCGGGCTCGGTTACGCCGTCGTGCCAAGCGATGCCAACTTCATCCTCTTCGGACCGTTCGCCGACCCGCGCGCGGCCTGGCAGTCCTATTTGGACCAGGGCGTGCTGGTCCGCGATGTCGGCATCCCCGGCCACCTGCGGGTCACGGTGGGAACCCCGGCTGAGAACGACGCCTTCCTGGCCGCCAGCAAGGAGATCGTGCGATGAGCAACCGCGTCGGCCGCGTCGAGCGGGTCACCAAGGAGTCCTCGGTCCTGGTCGAGGTCAACCTCGACGGCACCGGTGAGGTCGAGATCGACACCGGGGTGCCGTTCTACGACCACATGCTCACCGCGCTGGGCACGCACGGCGCGCTGGACCTGGTCGTGCGCGCCACCGGCGACACCCACATCGACGCGCACCACACCGTCGAGGACGTCGCCATCGTGCTCGGCCAAGCGCTGCGCGCGGCCTTCGGCGAGAAGAAGGGCATCCGCCGCTTCGGCGACGCCTGGATCCCGATGGACGAGACCCTCGCGCACGCCGCGGTGGACGTGTCCGGGCGCCCCTACTGCGTGCACACCGGCGAACCGGACGTCATGGTCGGCTTCACCGTCGGCGGCAACTACCCGACCGTGCTCAACCGGCACGTGTTCGAGTCCATCGCCTTCCACGCCCAGATCGCCCTGCACCTGCGGGTGATCCACGGCCGGGACCCGCACCACATCACCGAGGCCGAGTACAAGGCGTTCGCCCGCGCGCTGCGCGCCGCGGCCGAACCCGACCCGCGCATCGGCGGCGTCCCGTCCACGAAGGGTGTGCTGTAGTGCCGAGCGAGGTCGTTGTCGTCGCCCTGATCGCCCTGGCGGGCATCCTCGTCGGCGGGGCGTACACGACGTGGAAGAACTCCCGGGTGGCCGCCGTCGTGCTCGCGGTCCTCGCCCTGCTGGCCCTCGGCGGGGCCATCGCCTGGTACTAGTCTATTCCGCCCTCACCGGCGGCCTTCAGCCTCGGCGCGCCGGGTCCGAAGGCCGCCAGGCGGTCGTCGGTGTTGACCAACAGGCACGACTTGAGCGACAGGCACCCGCACCCCACGCACGAGGTCAGGTTGTCGCGCAGCCGCTGCAGCGCGTCGATGCGCGCCTCCAGCTCCGTGCGCCACGCCTTCGACAACCGCGCCCAGTCCACCTTCGTCGGCGTCCGCCGATCCGGCAACGTGTCCAGCGCGTCGTGGATCTCCTCCAGGCTCAACCCGACCCGCTGCGCGGTCCGGATGAAAGCCAGTCTGCGCAACACCGCGCGCGGGTACCGCCGCTGGTTGCCCGCCGTCCGCTCGGAGGCGATCAGCCCCCGCTCCTCATAGAACCGCAGCGCCGTGTGCGGCACCCCGCTGCGCTCGGCGACCTCGCCGATGGTCAATGACTCGGGCAGTGTGGACACCCCCTCGACACTACCCGGCAGCTCCAGGTAGGTCGAGGTACTCGACCGGCACGTGCGCGGTCAGCCACACGCCGTTCGCACTGAGCAGGAACACGTGCCCGGCCTGCGCCATCCTCCCGGCGTCCACCTCGAGAACGATCGGCTTGCCACGCCTGGAACCGACGTTCACCGCGGTCTCGGTGGTGGCGGACAGGTGCACGTGGTGCCGCTTCATCGGCTTAAGCCCCTCGGCGCGGATTCCGGGCATCGCCGCCGCGACGGTGCCGTGGTAGAGCACCGGGGGAGGGGGCGCTTCGGGGAGTTCGAGCTCGACCGCGACGGTGTGCCCTTGGCTGGCGCGGATACGGGCACCGGTGCCGTCGAACGCGAAGCGGGACTTGTTGTTCTCGGCCACCACGCGGTCCAGAGTCGCTCTGGACATCCTGGTGCCATGCGCCGCCAGGGCCTTGAGCAGATCATCGACATCAACCCACCCGGCCGCGTCGAGAGTGACGCCGATACTGCCGGGATCGTGCCGGAGAACTTTCGAAAGCCTCTTGGAGAGGCGAATTATCATCTTGTCTTCCATGTCGCCGTAGTAGACCACGCGCCTCTGACCCCGCACACCCCATTTGTGTTCGGCATCGCCACGTTCGGAGTACCCGGGCTCGTTCACGGGATGCGGCTCGTGCAACCTGGTTACGGTCGTTGCCGTGAGTGAGTCGCCCTCTCCAGAAGCCCTTCCCGTCATCGGGGCGAGCATGGCTGCCTTCGCGGCTCTCGCCGCCCAGGGTTCCTTCACCGTCAACCCCCACGGCGGCCAAGCCCTGCTGAAGCCCATCCGTGACTTGGTGGCGTGGATCGACCGCGAGCGCCGCGTCTTTGATCGGCTGCGCCAAGTCCCCATGCTCGGCAGCTCGAACAACGCGGAGGTGATGAAGCCGTTCATGCAGAAGGTCGCTGGTGACGAGGCTGGCTTCATCACCCAACTGCTCGCGCTCCGCGAGTCCTTGATCGTGGCGGAGCAGGCCGTCACAGAAGCGATGGCACACTACCAAGAAGCCGACGACCAGGCTGCGAACCAATTTGGGGAGAGGTGAAGTCGATCCAGTGCGGCGTGCATGGCTGCTAGGAGTCGCGTCGGTGGTGCTGATTGTGCTGGGTGGTTGCACATCACAGACCCCGGGAAGCCCGAGTGAGGTGCCCGGGGGTGTTCCTGGCGCCACGTCGACGACGGCGCCCGGGCCGAGTTCGGGGCGGCCTGTCTCGATCGCACCTTGTTCCCTGCTGTCCGGCGCGGACGCCAAGGCTTTGGGGATCACCGATGGTGGTGAGGCGGACGAGATCAAGGGGGCCAGTTCGTGCCTGTGGCGGGTCGAGAAGCCGCTGGCGGCGGATAGCTATTCGATCGACGTGACTTACTACGAGCGGCGTTCGGTGGCTGACCTGGTCACCGACCACGAGCGGGTCCCGGTCGAGGTTGGCGACCACAAGGGGGTCAAGGCGCTCGGTGATATGGACTCGGGGTGCATCATCGCGCTGGAGGTGACGGCGACGTCGCGGGTGGATGTTCGGGCTATTGGTGGGGATTCGGCTGGGTTGTGCGGGGTGGCGATGGCGGCGGCGGAATTGGTGGAGGTGCGGTTGCCGTAGGGCAGGATGTCCGCCGAGGCTGCGGGTCGCCACGTTCGGAGTATCTGGGCCCGTTCAGGAGTTGCGCCCCGGGCAACGTCGCTACGGTCGTTGCCGTGAGCGAGGAGACGCCGCCAGATATTGGTACCGCAGCTGCCATCAGCTCCGCTGTGGGCCACTTCGCCGCCCTTGCCGCCCGCGGCGGCTTCGCCGTCAACGACCACGGTGGCCAAGCTCTGCTGAAGGCCATCCGTGAGATGCTGGCATGGATTGACCGGGAGCGCGTCAACTTCGAGCGGTTGCGCCAAGAGCCGATGCTGGGCAGCTCGTACAACGCCGAGGTGATGAAGCCCTTCATGCGCAAGGTCGCAAGCGATGAGTCCGGGTTCATCACTCAGATCTCCGAGTTCCGCGAGTCCCTGGTCTCGGCGGAGAAGGCCATACTGCAAGCTATGGCCAACTACCAGGAGGCCGATGCGCAGGCTGCGGATCGACTCGCGAAAGGGTGAAGCGACATAGTGAGGCGCTCATGGTTGATCGGGGTCGCTCTGCTGGTTGCTGGTTGCACCTCTCAGACGCCGGGCAGTCCGACTCAGGTGGCAGATGGCGGGACTTCCGCCGCTGCGAGCACGACGTCTGCGGGACCGAGCTCGGGACGTCCGGCTTCCATCAAGTCGTGTTCATTGCTCTCCGCGTCAGACGTCCAGGTGCTTGGTATCTCGACTGTGGGCGAGGAGCAGGAGAGCAAGAGCAGAAGCTCCTGTTTGTGGCGGGTTGAGAAGCCAGTCGCGGGCAACAGCTACTCGATCGACGTGAGCTTCTACAAGGAGCGTTCGCTGGGTGAGTTGGTGAGCGACCACGAGCGAACGCCGGTCCAGGTGGGCGAGCACAAAGGGGTGAAGGTGCTTGGGGACATGGATTCGGGTTGCATCATCGCCCTGGAAGTCACGGCGACGTCGCGGGTGGATGTTCGGGCTATTGGTGGGGATTCGGCGGGGTTGTGCGGGGTGGCGATGGCGGCGGCGGAGCGGGTTGAGGCTCGGTTGCCGTAGGGCCGGATGTCCGTCGAGGCTGTGGGTCGCCACGTTCGGAGTATCTGAGTCTGTTCAGGAGTTGCGCCCATGGCAACGTCGTTACGTTGGGTGCCGTGAGCGAGGAGACTCCACCGGACATCGAGACTGCGGCTGGCATCAGCGCTGCTGTGGGCCAGTTCGCTGCTTTGGCCGCGAGCGGCAGCTTCGCCGTCAACGACCACGGTGGCCAAGCCCTGCTTAAGGCCGTCCGGGAGATGCTGACCTGGATCGACGGCGAGCGCCGCAACTTCGAGCGCCTCCTCCAGATCCCGAAGCTGGGGAGCTCGAACAACGCCGAGGTGATGAAGCCGTTCATGCAGAAGGTCGCTGGTGACGAGTCCGGGTTCATTACCCAGGTGCTCCTGCTCGGCGACTCGTTGGCCGCGGCGGAGCAGGCCATCGTGCAAGCCATGGCGAGCTACCAGAAAGCCGATGAGCACGCCACCAACCTCCTCGGTGGAAGGTAAAATGATCAAGTGAGGCGTTCATGGGTGTACGGGGTCGCGGCGGGCGTCATGGTGACCTTGGTCGGGTGCACCGCGCAGACCCAGGGGAGCCCGATCGAGGTACCGGGCGGTGCGACCCCTCCCACTAGTTCGCGCGCGACCTCCGTCGGGCCGAGTTCGGCGCCTCCAGATTCGATCAAGCCGTGTTCCTTGTTGTCCGCCGCGGATACCGCGGCATTGGGGATAACGGGCAACGGCAAGGGCGATGAGGTCAAGGGGGCGACCTCCTGCCTGTGGCGGGTGGAGAAGCCGCTGGCGGCCGATAGCTACTCGATCGACGTGACCTTCTTCGGAAAGCAGTCGGTCGGGGATTTGGTGGCTGGTGGGGAGAAGACTCCGGTGCGGGTAGGTCGGCACGATGGGGTCAGGGCTGTCGGTGTTTACGGTCCGGGTTGTGTTGTCGCTCTTGAGATCACGTCTACATCGCGGGTGGATGTTCGGACGATTGGCCGGGGTGATTCAGCGCTGTTGTGTGAGCGTGCGGTGGCGGTGGCGGGGCGGGTTGAGGCTCGGTTGCCGTAGGTGGGCTTGCCCCCGGTGCTGGGGGCGAGCGGGGGGTACCCCCTGGACTTACCCGCGCAAGGGTCGATGTCCTGGGTGGTGGCGCCCGCTTGGGGGGTGAGGATGGCGAACAGGGACAGCAGCGTCGTCAGGCTGAGCGCTGCGCGGCGCACGGCACGTCGGGGCGCGGGGTCTCCGATCCACGGGGGCTGATTCCGCGCGGTAGAAGGAAATCGCACTCGCGGCGAACTCACTGGGCGTTCCAGCGCCACCTCGTCGGGGATCGTGTGCAGTTGAACCGGGTCGGCCTGGGTGAGGATCTCGAGGAGGCACGGATGGTGGTCGTGACGTTGTCGGCGAGGCGGAGTTCGGGGAGATCACCCGGGAGATCGTGCGGACCTGCGCATCGCGGCGTGGGGCATGGAGTTCGACGACCACGCGGCCGTTGTCAGCGAGGACGGCTCGATCCGGCTCAGCGTCCAGTCCGCGGAGCACGCGCTGGTCGCGTTCGGCGGACGCGCGGAGATCACGCCGCACGTGGTGTGGGTGGCCGAGTAGTTGTCCGGCCTAGCGGGTCGCGAGGCCTGCGGGGAGGTTCCAGCCCTCGAGGGCGAGGGCTTCCCGGGCGGTGCGCGGTGCGGGGACCTCGACGGGCTCCGCTGCGGGGAGCAGGAGCGCGGCGGCGAAGCCGATCCAGACCACCGCGAGTGTTAGGGGCCACCAGACGCCCTCGGAGAGGGCTAGGTATGTGTCCACGGCTGCCGCTGCGGTCAGTACCGCGGCTAACGACCAGCGGACCGGTCTTCTGTCCAACCTCGCCATGGGTGCCTCCCAGCCCCAGAACCCACCGAACACTCCGGTGATTACCCGGTAAGGGGGACTGCTAATCATATGCGCATGTCACGGTTTTGTCACGGCCGTCGGCGGCTAGGCTGACCTGCGTGGCATCAGTCGTCGTCTTTGATTACGGGTCTGGGAACCTCCGGTCGGTCGAGCGCGCGTTGCGCCGGGTGGGGGCCGAGGTCGAGGTGACCGGGGACTTCCAGACCGCGCTCGAGTGCGACGCGCTGGTCGTTCCCGGGGTGGGTGCCTACGCGGCGTGCATGGCGGGGTTGTTGGCCGTGCGCGGTGAGCGGATCATCGGGCGTCGGCTCGCCGGTGGGCGGCCGGTGCTGGGCATCTGTGTCGGCATGCAGATCCTGTTCGACCGGGGGATCGAGCACGGCGTGGAGACGGCCGGGTGCCGGGAGTGGCCCGGGGTCGTCGACCGGCTGGAGGCGGAGGTCGTGCCGCACATGGGGTGGAACACCGTGCGCGCGCCGGAGAAGTCCGTCCTCTTCAACGGGATGGCGCCGGACACGCGCTTCTACTTCGTGCACTCCTACGCCGCCCGCAGCTGGGAGCTCAATCCCGAACCGCCGATGCCCGCGCCGCTGGTGACCTGGGCCACGCACGGCGACGATTTCGTTGCCGCCGCGGAGAACGGGCCGCTGTCGGCGACGCAGTTCCACCCGGAGAAGTCGGGGGACGCGGGCGCGCACCTGCTGGAGAACTGGCTCGCGAACGTCACCGGTTAGGCTGTCCGGGTGAGCTTCCAGTTGCTGCCCGCCGTCGACGTCGCCTACGGACAAGCCGTCCGCCTGACCCAGGGGGAGGCCGGGACCGAGACCGAGTACGGCTCCCCGCTGCAGGCCGCCCTCGCCTGGCAGGAGGGTGGTGCTGAGTGGGTGCACCTGGTCGACCTCGACGCCGCTTTCGGTCGCGGTGACAACCGGGCGCTGGTCGCCGAGGTCGTCGGGACGCTGGACGTGAAAGTCGAGCTGTCCGGCGGCATCCGCGACGACGACACCCTCGCCGCCGCGTTGGCCACCGGCTGCGCCCGGGTCAACCTCGGCACCGCCGCGCTGGAGCACCCCGAGTGGTGCGCTCGCGCGATCGCCGAGCACGGCGACCGCATCGCCGTCGGCCTCGACGTCCGCATCGCCGATGGGCAGCACCGCGTCGCCACCCGCGGTTGGACCAAGGACGGCGGCGACCTCTGGGAGGTCCTGGCGCGCTTGGACCGCGACGGCTGCGCCCGCTACGTGGTGACCGACGTCAGCAAGGACGGCACCCTGCAGGGCCCCAACGTCGACCTGCTGCGCGAGGTCTGCGCCAAGACCTCGGCCCCGGTGGTCGCCTCCGGCGGTGTGTCCAGTGTGGACGACCTGGTCGCGTTGTCGAAGGTGTCCGGTGTGGAGGGCGCGATCATCGGCAAGGCCCTCTACAACGGCAACTTCACCCTGCCTGAGGCGTTGGCGGCGGTCGTCTAGGCGGGTCTCCGCCTAGACGCCTTCCGGCCAGCTGCTTGCCTTGTGTGGCAACGAAAGCAGCTGACCGGAGGCTTTGTGATCAGACGTACGTCATGTCGTGTGGGAGATGCGCGTCTGGGAGGCGTCGTCCGTCCGGGGTGCCGTCCACGGTTCTCGCGCGACCGACCCGGGCGGTCAGTCGCGGCGCTGATCGCCCGATCGTCTGGTGTGGACTGATTACCGCCACGCCGGATTTCCCTTGCCCCATCGGCGAACCACGCGCGGCGCCAGTTCACCGCGCCTCGCCGCCCTTTCCGGAGGCCCTCCCCGTGCGGCCCCGCCCCCCGCCACACCACGGGGGGCGTCCCCGGTGCCAGTCTACCGGTGTTGGGGCGCGGGAGGGGGGTCGGCGGAAAGCTGTGGATGGGGCGGGGGGTTGTGGATAAGTGCGACCTGGGGATCTGGTCGGGGAGCGGGTGGGGTTCACCCGTTAGGGATGGTGCTACGCCGGGCTGATGGCGACGCCGATGGTGCCCTTGGTGCCTCGGCGGAGGCGGCTGCCGCCGACGGTGAGCCAGCCGAGGATGCCGTACTTGCGCTGGATGAGGCGGCGGACCCGCTCGGAGTCGGGGTTGTCGAGGAGCCGGGCCGTGGCGGGCCTCGACTCGCCGAGCGGGTTTCCGCGCAGGTCGCACGGGCCGACCTCGACGCGGGGGTCGCGGCGGATGCGCTTGACCTTCCACGAGTCGCGGACCGTCCAGAAGACCAGGTCCGCGCCGTCGCCCGCGACCCACACCGGGGTGGCGACCGGGGTCCCGTCCCGCTTGAACGTGGTCACCAGCAGGTACTTGCCCTCGCCCAGAGCGGTCCACGCGTCCATCCGGCCAGGCTAGCCCAGTGTCGCCAGGAGCTCGCCGAGCCGGTCGTAGGAGTCGCGCACGCCGTGCTCCATGCCGCTGGCGAGGAACTCGTCGCGGCTCTCGACCGAGAAGCCGACGCTGATCGAGTGCACCGTCGTCTTGCCGTCGACCTCGGTGAAGGTCACCCGCTCCAGCGCGACCTGCCCCGGCGCGCCCTCGAACTCGAAGGTCTGCACGAAGCCGTCCTCGACCGACGGGGTGCCGTGGAAGGTGCCGCGGAAGTGGTACTCGCCGCCCTCGGGGTCGAGGTGGGTGTAGCGGTAGCCGCCCCCGTGGCGCAGGTCCCAGTGGTCGACCTTCATGGTCAGCCTGCGCGGGCCGAGCCACTGCGCGACCAGGTCCGGCTCGGTGTAGGCGCGGAACACCAGCGCGGCGGGGGCGTCGAAGTCGCGGGTGATCTCGACGTACGGGCTGCCGGGCTCGGCGGTGATCACGGTCTCGCTCATGTGTCCTTCTCCTGTAGTTCGGTGAGCAGGTCGTCGAGGCGGTCGTGGCTCTCCCGCCAGTACGCGCGGTAGTCGCCCAGCCAGTCGCGGGCCGCGCGCAGCGGCTCGGCCCGCAGGTGGCTCAACCGGGCGGTGGCCCGCCGGGTCCTGGTGATCAGCCCGGCCTGTTCGAGCACCTTCAGGTGCTTGGACACCGCGGGCTGCGACATCGCGAACGGCTCGGCCAGTTCGGCCACCGTCGCCTCACCGTCGCGCAACCGCGCCAGGATCGCCCGGCGCGTCGGGTCGGCGAGGGCGGCGAAGACCGCGCTGAGCTGGTCGACCATCCCCGATCCGCCTCCATAACCATTTCGTTCTGAAACCAACGAGTTAAGAATGCGGGACGACCGCGCCCGAGTCAAGGGCGAGTTCTGACGATGTTCACCCCGGCGGTAGCTGTGACACTTACCTTCCCGGTGTATCACTGTCAGGCGTGACTCCCACTGGGTCTACCCCCACCACGCCCGCCCTGGACATGCCCACCCCCACCGCCCCCACCACGCCGAACCGCCGCGTCTTCCTGAAGTCCTCGGCCATCGCCGGTGGCGCCCTGCTGGTGCCCGCCGCCCTCGCCGGGACCGCGTCCGCCGCCGCCGTGCCCCAGTTCGCGCACGGCGTCGCCTCCGGTGACCCGCTGCCCGACGGCGTCCTGCTCTGGACCCGCGTCACCCCCACCCCCGAGGCCACCCCCGGCTCGGGCGCGGGCCCGACCGTCGAGGTCCGCTGGGAGGTGGCCACCGACGCCGGGTTCGCCGCCGTCGTCCAGTCCGGCGCCGCGACCACCGGCCCCGACCGCGACCACACCGTCAAGGTCGCCGCCGCGGGCCTGGCCGCCGGGACCGCCTACTACTTCCGGTTCACCCTCGACGGCGTGCGCTCGGCCACCGGCCGCACCCGCACCGCCCCCGCCGCCAACGCCGACGTCAGCAAGCTGCGGCTGGGCCTGGTGTCCTGCTCCAACTGGCAGGCGGGCTACTTCTCCGCCTACCGCCACCTCGCCGCCCGCGCCGACCTCGACGGCGTCCTGCACGTCGGCGACTACCTGTACGAGTACCAGGCGGGCGGCTACGGGGCCCGCGGCGTCACCATCCGCCCGCACGTCCCGGCGAACGAGATGCTGTCCCTTTCGGACTACCGCCGCCGCCACGCGCAGTACAAGACCGACCCGGACCTGCAGGCGCTGCACGCGGCCCAGCCCTGGTTCATCACCTGGGACGATCATGAATACGCCAACGACACCTGGTCCGGCGGCGCGGAGAACCACCAGCCCGCCGAGGGTGACTGGAACGCGCGCAAGGCCGCCGCCCGGCAGGCCTACTTCGAGTGGATGCCGGTCCGCCAGGGCGCGGGCGGGGAGATCTACCGCCGCTTCCGCTGGGGTCGGCTCGCTGAACTGTCCCTTTTGGACCTGCGCAGCTACCGCTCGAAGCAGACCACCCCGTCCAGCGGCGACCCGGGCGACCCGAACCGCACCATCACCGGCGACCCGCAGATGAACTGGCTCAAGAGCGGACTCTCCGGCACCGACGCCAAGTGGAAGCTGGTCGGCAACTCGGTGATGATCACCCCGATCTCGCTGGGCAACGTCGAGTCGAGGTTCCTGGAGTCGCTGGGTTCCCTGCTGGGCCTGCCGATCGGCAGCGTCGCGGCCAACGCCGACGCCTGGGACGGCTACACCGCCGACCGCCAGGAGCTGCTCGGGCACCTGCGCGACAACCGGGTCAAGAACACCGTGTTCCTCACCGGCGACATCCACTCCTCGTGGGGCGCCGAGGTCCCGATCGACCGGTCGAGCTACTGGTGGAACGGCAACTCCGTGGCCACCGAGTTCGTCACCACCTCGGTCACCAGCGACAACATCGACGACCTGCTCAAGGTCGAGCCGCGCACGCTCTCGGTCGCCGCCGAGGCCGCGCTGCACGTGGGCAACCTGCACGTGCGCTACGTGGAACTCGACTCCCACGGCTACTCGGTCGTCGACGTCAACCCGCAGCGCGTGCAGACCGACTGGTACTACGTGGCCGACCGGCTCAGCCCGACCTCCGCGGTGCGCCACGCCAAGTCGCTGGCCACCGCCGACGGGTCGCAGAAGGTCAAGTCCGTGTCCGGCCCGGTCGTGTGAGTCCCCGGTGCCGCCCGCCGATCACGCGGGCGGCACCACCGGCCAGATCTGCTCCGCCATCAGCACGGCTTGGGCGCAGGTGGCCGCGGTGTCGCGGGTGCCGCGCAGGGTCAGCGCGAGCGAGGCACTCTCCACCTGCCCGTCGGTACGCCCGGCCGGGCGCCCGTTGGTCGACAGGATGCAGGTGGAGTCGTTGCCGCTGGGGATGTCGAACTTCTCGGTTTGCCTGCCCGCCACGGTGATCATCGGGAACGGCGTGTGCAGCGACGGCGAGGTGAGTCCGAAGATCACCCGTGCCGTGCTCTGCGCGGGGTCCGACCACTCGCAGGTGTGCTTGGCGGGCCAGGACTTGCGCGTCGGGAACGCCGCGACCGCGGCGGGCGGGACGACCGCGCACGGGTCCAGTGCCGCCATCGAGCCGGGCGCGAACGTGCTGTGCTTGACCACCTTCGGGTTCTTCCGCAGGCGCTGCAGCATCTTGTCGAAGCCCGTGGCGATCTGCGGGCACACGGCGGTGCCGCTGCCCTCGCCCGGTCGGAGCACGTGCACCGACAGCGCCGTGCCGTCGCCCAGGTGCAGCAGCCTGCCGCACGGGGCCATCGGACTGGAGTAGACCGAGGTGGTGAAGCCGTCCTTCTCCTCCGGTGTGGACACCGCGGCGAAGGCCTCGACCTTGTCGATCGCGCCGACGGTCACCGTCACCTGCCCGGTCCCGGTCGGCAGCGTCAGCGGGCACTCGTCCCAGGAACCGGAACCGATGATCTTCCCGCCGCCGAAGTCCGCTGGCTCGATCAGCGAGCACGGGTCCAGCGTCGGCAGATCGCCGAGGATCTTCTTCACGTCGACCGGTGCGGGCTTGTAGTTCGGCACCGGTTTGGCCTTGTGCGGTGGTGGTGCGACCACCTGCGTGCAGCCGGACACCGCCATCAGCACGGCGATCCCGAGCACGGCTAACCGACCTGGACGACCCATGACTGCCCCCGAATGATCCTCGTGTCTCCACTCGGGAACGGATGGTAGGCGATCACCCCGTGTACAGGACCAGACCATAGGCGCTGAGGGTGTGGCGGATCGGCAGGAAGTAGCTGGTGCCGCCAGAAGTGCAGTTCCCGGAGCCGCCGACGATGACGCCTTGGGCCTGGTTGCCCGCCAGCACCGGGCCGCCCGCGTCACCGGGTTCGACGCACATGCTGGTGCGGGTCAGGCCGGTGACCGTGCCGCCGGGGTAGTTGACCGTCTGGTTCTTGGCCTGGACCACGCCGCAGCGCCAGCCGGTCGTCGGGCCGTAGCGGCAGACCTGCGCGCCGATCGCGGCCTCGGTGGCGCCCTTCACCACCGCCGTCGAGGCGGGACCGGTGCGCACCAGCGGCGTCGAGGTCGAGTCGGCTGGCGCGTCGACCACGCCGACCGGGGCGGTCGTCCCCGCGCAGGCCCCGGACGTGATGATCTTGCGGGCGCCCGCGGGGGTGCGCGCGTTGAAGCCGATCACGCAGACCTTGCCGTTGAGCACGATCCGGTCGCCGCCGACCAGGATCTGCCCCGCGGACGCCGTCGGTGCGGTGAGGACGATGAACGCGATGGCGCACAGCGCAGTGAGGAACCGTGCCGAGAACCGCATGGGAGCCGCCTTTCCCGGAAAGGGCAACACCCGACGGTACGGCCCGAACCGGACACACCGGAATCCGCTGATCGGACTAGGTCGTTCCCGTTCAGGCCGTCTGGCGCCGCAGTGTCCCCGCGCCGAGCCCGAGCGCGACCACGACGCAGCCCGCGACCACCACCAGGTCGCGCACCAGCGTGCCGTCGAAGTCCGCGGACCGGGTGACCCGGGTGAGGGCGTCGACGGCGTAGGACAGCGGCATCACGTCCGACAGCCACTCCAGCAACCAGCCCATCCGCTCCCGCGGCTGCAACAGCCCGCACAGCAGGAACTGCGGCAGCACGAACAGCGGCATGAACTGGATCGCCTGGAACTCGCTGGTCGCGAACGCGCTCACGAACAGGCCCAACGCCATGCCCAGCAACGCGTCCAGGACCGCGATCAGCAGCAGTGTCCACACCGAACCGACGACCGACAAGCCCAGCCACAGCACGCTGACCACCGTCGCGATCCCGACCTGGACGACCGCGATGGCGCCGAAAGCGATGGCGTAGCCCAGGATCAGGTCCAGCTTGCCCATCGGCATGGTCATCAGCCGCTCGAGGGTGGCGGTGGTGCGCTCGCGCAGGGTGGTCACCGAGGCGACCAGGAACATGATCACGAACGGGAAGACGCCGAGCAGCGCGGGCGCGGTGCGGCTGAAGGCGTGCTCGTCGTTGAAGACGAACCGCAGCAGGGTCATCAGCAGGGTCGGCACCAGGAGCAGCATCACGATGGTGCGCGGGTCGTGGCGCAGCTGGGTCAGCACCCGCCGCGCGGTGACGGTCGCCTTCACGCCGCCGCCCTCGCCAACCGCAGGAACGCCTGCTCCAGGTCCGCCTGCCCGGTCTCGGCGCGCAGGCCGTCCGGGGTGTCGTCGGCCAGGACCGCGCCCTCGCGCAGGAACAGCAGCCGGTCGCAGCGCGCGGCCTCGTCCATCACGTGGCTGGACACCACGAGCGTGGTCCCGGCCGCGGCGAGGCGGTGGAACAGGTCCCACAGGTCCTCGCGCAGCACCGGGTCCAGGCCGACCGTCGGCTCGTCGAGCACCAGCAGCTCGGGGGAGCCGAGCAGGGCGACGGCCAGGCTCGCCCGGCCGCGCTGACCGCCGGAGAGGCTGCCGACCAGCTGGCCCGCCCGGTCGGCGAGGTCGACCTCGGTGAGCACCCGGTCGACGTCGGCGGCGGGGGCGCCGAGCACGGCGGCGAAGTAGCGCAGGCACTCGGCGACGGTCAGGTCCGCGTAGACGGCGGGGTTCTGGGTGGCGTAGCCGACGCGCGAGCGCAGGGCCGGGTGGCCCGCGGGCCTGCCCAGCACCTCGACGGTCCCCTCGGCGACGAGCTGCACGCCGACGACGGCGCGCATCAGGGTGGTCTTGCCGCAGCCACTGGGGCCGAGGAGCCCGGTGACCGAGCCGCGCGGGATCTCGAACCCCACGCCGCGCAGCACGTCGCGGCCACCGCGGACGACCCGCAGCCCGGTGACGGTGACGACAGAATTAGCCATGCGTTTAATTCTGCGCGCGATGAGTTTCCCCCGTCAAGGTCTTCACCCGGTGCGTGCCAGGTCCTAGCGTGATCACCCTCACCAAACCGGAGGTCCTCCGATGCCCGCCGACTCCGCCCTGACCGCCCTCATCGACGAGTTGGGCAGGACCCCCTTGCGCGGCGACCCCGCCCCGGACACCTTCCTCACCCGGCTGCGCGCCGCCATCGCCACCTGGGACTCGGCCATCGCCGACCTCGACGCCGGTGGCGCCGCCGCCGACGCCCTCGAACGCGTCCTCGCCGCCTTCGACATGGACGACGACTTCGCCACCCGCACCCGAGAAGCCCAAGAAATGGCCCGCCTCGACGTCAGCACGGCCGCGCACCGCTTCCTGGTCCTGCTGATCCCCCTGCGCCGCGAACTCGTCCGCGCCGACCACCGCGCCATCTCCCAACTCCGCCGGGCCGTGTCCCTGGAGAAACGCGCCCAAAGCCGCTGGCGCAGCCCAGACGGCCGCGCGGCGGCGATGGTGGATCGGGACCTGGAGTTGGAGGAGGTCCGGGTGAGCGCGAAGACGATGCTCGACCAGGCGGGTGAGGTGGCTGATCGGTTCGCTCGGTGGCGGGCGGGGGTTTAGCTCTCTGTCCCGTGGATTGGTTGCTGGCGGTGGATCTGCCCCAGAGTGCGAGGCGTGATCACTGTGACAGCACGCGGAGCAGGCGGCTCGTCACCAAAGGAGAGAGGGCTAGTCCTTGGTGAGGTACAGCCGCAGGACTGGGGTTAGGAGGGCGACTACTTCGTCGTCGGTGGCGGAGGCTAGGGGTTCTACCTTGATGATGTAGCGGACCAGGGCCAGGCCGACCAGGTGGGACGCGATGGCGGTGGCGCGCAGGCGGGGGATGCCGAGGGCTTCGGTGACCTTCGCGAGCATCGCGCGTTCCAGGAATTGGCGCAGCATCGCGGCCGCGGCTTCGCTGGTGGAGATCGAGCGGATCAGGGCGTGCAGGGACTTCGACGACTCGGGGGCCGACCACAGGGTGAGGAACAGGCGGACCAGGCGTTCGGGGATCTCGTCGCGCGGGCCGGCCAGCAGGGTGGTGACCACCAGGTCCGGGTTGAGCGGGAGGTCGAGGGCGGCGGCGAAGACCTTCTCCTTGCTGCCGAAGAAGTGGTGCACCAGCGCCGGGTTGACGCCGGCGTCGGTGGCGATGGCGCGGATGGTGGCGCCCCGGTAGCCGTGCGCGGCGAACTGGGCGCGGGCGGCGGCGAGGATGTGCGCGCGGGTCTCGGTGGGGCCTGGTCGGCGGCCGCTCCTGGTCATCTGGCTCCGTTTCGCCCGGTCACTCGGTCCAGTATCGCGGCCCCGTAGGCTCGGGGGCATGCCAGTAGCGGTCCGTGTGATCCCCTGCCTCGACGTCGACGGTGGGCGGGTGGTCAAGGGGGTCAACTTCACCGATCTCGTCGACGCCGGGGACCCGGTCGAGCTCGCGGCGGCCTACGACGCCGAAGGGGCCGACGAACTGACGTTCCTGGACGTCACCGCGTCCTCTTCGGACCGCGAGACCACGCTGGACGTGGTGCGCCGGACCGCCGAGCAGGTGTTCATCCCGCTGACCGTCGGCGGCGGCGTGCGCACCGTCGAGGACATCGACCGGCTGCTGCGCGCTGGCGCGGACAAGGTCGGCGTCAACACCGCCGCCATCGCCCGGCCCGAGTTCCTCGGCGAGGCCTCCCGCCGATACGGCGCCCAGTGCGTCGTGCTGTCGGTCGACGCCCGCCGGGTGCCCGAGGGCGCCCAGCCGACCCCGTCCGGGTTCGAGGTCACCACGCACGGCGGGCGCCGGGGCACCGGCATCGACGCCGTCGAGTGGGCCGCCAGGGGCCAGGAGTTGGGCGTCGGGGAGATCCTGCTGAACTCCATGGACGCCGACGGCACCAAGGCCGGGTTCGACCTGGAGCTGATCCGCCTCGTCCGGGCCAGGGTGGACGTCCCGCTGATCGCCAGCGGCGGCGCGGGCGACCTGTCGCACTTCCCGCCCGCGGTGGCCGAGGGCGCCGACGCGGTGCTCGCGGCCAGCGTGTTCCACTTCGGACAGTTGCGGATCGGCGAGGTGAAGGACACGCTGCGCGGCGCCGGGGTCGAGGTCCGGTGACCCGCCCGCTGGAGGTCAAGGTCGCGAGCCTGCTGCTGGTCGGCGCCGCGCTCGCGTTCGTCGGCCTCGGGTTGGCGCGCAACGACTCCGGCGCGTTGACCTTCCCGGTGCTGCTCGGCGCCATCGGCGTGCTGGCAGGCGCCAGCGTGTTCGCCGGGAAGTTCGCCACCCCGGTCGTGGTGTTCGCCGCGCTCGCCGCCGTCGCGCACGCCGCGATCGCGTTGAGCGCCGTGGCGCTGTGGATCCGGATCGGCTCGGGGGTGTTGGCCGCGGCGCACGTGTACGCGGTCGTGTTGGTGCTGACCCGCCCGGCGCGGGTGTTCACGGGAAAGGTGACCGGTGACCAGTCTTGACCCGGCGATCGCGGGGTTGCTCAAGCGCACCGCGGACGGCTTGGTGTGCGCGGTGGCGCAGCAGCGGGGGACCGGCGAGGTCCTGATGGTGGCGTGGATGAACGACGAGGCGCTGCGCCTGACGCTGGCCACCCGCCGGGCCACCTACTTCTCCCGCAGCCGCGGCGAACTGTGGGTCAAGGGCGCCACCTCGGGCAACACCCAGACCGTGCACGACGTCCGCCTCGACTGCGACGGCGACGCCGTGCTGCTCGTCGTCGAGCAGACCGGCGGCGCCTGCCACACCGGCGACCGCACCTGCTTCGACGCCCGCCCGCTGCTCGACCCGGGGCTCAGTCCAGCGGACCGGTGAGGTAGCGCTGCAGCGTCGGCCCCACCGCCTTGACCACCGCCTCCGCGTCCGAGGTGGTGATCGGGTCGAACCGCGCGACGTAGCGGACCACCCCCAGGCCGATCATCTGCGAGGCCACCAGGTTGGCGCGCAGTTCGCCGTGGTCCTCGGCCACCCCGGCGAACTGGCTGAACACGTTGTCGTGGAAGAACTGGCGCAGGGCGTTGGCGACCTGCTCGTGCGCGGCGACGCTGCGGATCAGCGCGGCGAAGACACCGCCGCCGTGGGCGTCCCAGATGGTCAGGAAGGTGCGCACGATCCGCTCGCCGAGGGTGGCCGGGTCGCCGCCGCCGAGCACCTCGGCGATGCGCTCGCGCGGGTTGAACGGCAGTTGCAGCACCGCCTCGGCGAACAGCGCCTCCTTGCCGCCGAACCAGTGGTTGACCATCGCCGCGTCCACCCCCGCCTTGCGGGCGATGGCGCGCACGGTGGCACCGTCGTAGCCCTGCTCGGTGAAGACCTCGCGGGCCGCGGTCAGCAGCGCGGTCCTGGTGTCGGTGCCACCGGGCCGCCTGCCCCGGCGGCGTTCGCCGTTCGCCGTTGTCACCCGACCATCATGCCCTGTCGGCCCGTGGTGCTCAACGCGTGTTGAAATATGGCCCGGGCGGAAAGCGGTAGCGGCCGCACGGCAGAATGACGCCATGGTGAGCGCGATCGGTGTCCCGTCCCGTCCCGCCCTGGCGACGGGCGGCATGGGAGAGGTGAGTCCCACCAGGGAGCAGTTCCACGCCCTGGCGGCCGACCGGCGGGTCATCCCGGTGGTCCGGCGGGTGCTCGCCGACGCCGAGACCCCGGTCGGGGTGTACCGCAAGCTCGCGGGCGACCGGCCGGGCACCTTCCTGCTGGAGTCCGCCGAGAACGGCCGCTCCTGGTCGCGCTGGTCCTTCGTCGGCGTGCGCAGCCCCGCCGCGCTGACCGCCACCGGCGGCGAGGCGCACTGGACCGGCACCCCGCCGATCGGCCTGCCGCAGGGCGGTGACCCGCTCGACGCGCTGCGCGAGACGGTCCGGCTGCTGCACACCGACCCGCTGCCCGGCCTGCCCCCGCTGACCGGCGGCATGGTCGGCTTCATCGGCTACGACGCGGTGCGCCGCCTGGAGCGGCTGCCCGACCTCGCCGAGGACGACCTCGACCTGCCGGAACTGGTCATGCTGCTGGCCACCGACCTGGCCGCGCTCGACCACCACGAGGGCACCATCACCCTCATCGCCAACGCGGTGAACTGGGACGACTCCCCGGAGCGGGTCGACGCCGCCTACGACGACGCGGTGGCCAGGCTCGACGCGATGGTCCTGGGCCTGCAGACCCCCGCCGCCCCCACCGCGGCCACCTTCGACCGGCCCACCCCCGAGTACACCCGCAGGCGCGAACCGGCGGAGTTCCAGGCCGCGGTGCTCTCGGCCAAGGAGGCCATCCGCGCGGGCGAGGCGTTCCAGATCGTGCTGTCGCAGCGCTTCGAGATGCGCACCCAGGCCGACCCGCTCGACATCTACCGGGTGCTGCGGACCACCAACCCCAGCCCGTACATGTACCTGCTGCGCCTGGACGGCTTCAGCATCGTCGGCTCCAGCCCGGAGGCCCTGGTCACCGTGCGCGACGGGCGGGCGACCACGCACCCCATCGCCGGGACCCGGTGGCGCGGGGTGGACCCGGAGGAGGACCAGATCCTGGAAAAGGACCTGCTCGCCGACGAGAAGGAGCGCGCCGAGCACGTCATGCTGGTCGACCTGGGCCGCAACGACCTGGGCCGGGTCTGCAAGCCGGGCACCGTGCAGGTCGTCGACTTCTTCCGGGTCGAGCGCTACAGCCACGTCATGCACATCGTCTCGACCGTCACCGGCGAACTGGCCGAGGGCAAGACGGCCTTCGACGCGGTCGCCGCCTGCTTCCCCGCGGGCACCCTCTCCGGGGCACCCAAACCGCGCGCGATGGAGCTCATCGAGGAGCTGGAACCGACCAGGCGCGGCCTCTACGGCGGCGTGGTCGGCTACCTCGACTTCGCGGGCGACGGCGACACCGCGATCGCCATCCGCACCGCGCTGATCCGCGACGGCGTGGCGTACGTGCAGGCCGGGGCCGGTGTGGTCGCCGACTCGAACCCCGCGGCCGAGGACACCGAGTGCGTCAACAAGGCGGGCGCCGTGCTCGCCGCCATCGCCACCGCCGAGACCATGCGTCCGGCGACCGGTGCCCGTGACTGACCCGGCGGCAGGGCCGGCACCAGTACCGGCACCCGACCCGGCGCCCGGCGCGGCGGGAAGACGTCCACTGTGGATCGTGGCGGTCCTGCTCCCGGTGTCGGCCGCCGCCCTCTGGGGCGCCGCGCGGCTGCCGTGGGAGCACACCGTGCGCGCCAGGCCGGGGACCGACGCCACCACGACCGCGGCCGTGCCAGGCGAGGAGCTCGTCCCCGCGCTGGTGCCCCTCGCCGTGCTGGCCCTCGCCGCGATCGCCGGGGCCCTGGCGCTCAGCGGGCTCTGGCGGCGGCTGCTCGGTGCCGCTGTGGGCCTGCTGGGCCTCGTTCCGGTGTGGTCCGGCCTCACGGTGGGCGCCGAGTTCGCTGGCCGGGCGCTGGCCGTGGCTGGCGGGGTGCTGATGCTCGCCGCCGGGGTGCTGCTCGTCGTCACCGGGCACCGGGCTCCCCGCCTCGGTGGCCGCTACCGCAGCCCGGGAGCGGCGAAAGAGTCCGCGCGGGTGGAGGAAGACCTGTGGGCGGCGCTGTCGGAGGGCCAGGACCCTACGCTCCGGCGACCGCCGAACTGAGAGCGAGGACCCGGTTCCGAGGTGGGGGAAGGGCCGGAGTTAGCATCAATTCGGCGGGAAGGGGCAGTGGTTGTGAGGGACTACACCAGCCAGACATCGGTTCGAGGTGCGCGGTGAGCACTCTGGACACGATCATCGACGGCGTCCGGGAAGACCTCGCCGCGCGTGAGGCGACCATCCCGTTCGACACCATCAAGGAGTTGGCGGCCAAGGCGGCGCCACCGCGCGACGCGCTCACCGCGCTGCGCGGCTCCGACGTCGGCGTCATCGCCGAGGTCAAGCGGCGCAGCCCGTCCAAGGGCGAGCTGGCCGCCATCGCCGACCCGGCCGCGCTGGCCAAGGACTACGAGGCGGCGGGCGCGCGGGTCATCAGCGTGCTCACCGAGCAGCGCCGCTTCGGCGGGTCGCTCGCCGACCTCGACGCGGTCCGCGCCCAGGTCGACATCCCGTTGCTGCGCAAGGACTTCATCGTCAGCCCGTACCAGGTGCACGAGGCCCGCGCGCACGGCGCCGACCTGGTGCTGCTGATCGTGGCCGCGTTGGAGCAGAACGCGCTGGCCTCGCTGCTGGACCGGGTCGAGTCGCTGGGCATGACCGCGCTGGTCGAGGTGCACACCGCGGAGGAGGCCGACCGCGCCTTGGAGGCGGGCGCGCGGGTCATCGGCATCAACGCGCGCAACCTGCACACCCTCGAGGTCGACCGGGACGTCTTCGGCAGGCTGGCCCCCGGGCTGCCGATGGAGACCATCAAGATCGCCGAGTCCGGTGTTCGCGGGCCGAGCGACCTGATGACCTACGCGGGCGCTGGCGCGGACGCCGTGCTGGTCGGCGAGGGCTTGGTCGCCACCGACGACCCCAAGGCCGCCCTGGTGCAGCTGGTCACGGCTGGCTCGCACCCGGCGTGCCCGAGGCCGGGTCGATGACCGGGGAGCACCAGGTCCCGGCCGCCGCGGACCCGCACCAGCCGGGCCAGCACGACCCCGACACAAAGGGCCACTTCGGCCCCTACGGCGGTCGGTTCATGCCGGAGGCGCTGATCGGCGCGCTCGACGAGCTCTCGGCCGAGTACGACAAGGCGCGGCTGGACCCGGAGTTCACCGCCGAGTTCACCCGGCTGCTGCGCGACTACGCCGGTAGGCCGTCGCTGCTCACCGAGGCGCCGCGCTTCGCCGAGCACGCGGGTGGGGCGCGGGTGTTCCTCAAGCGCGAGGACCTCAACCACACCGGGTCGCACAAAATCAACAACGTGCTCGGCCAGGCGTTGCTCACCAAGCGGATGGGCAAGAAGCGGGTCATCGCCGAGACCGGCGCCGGCCAGCACGGGGTGGCCACCGCGACCGCGTGCGCGCTGATGGGCCTGGACTGCGTCGTGTACATGGGCGAGGTCGACACCCAGCGGCAGGCGCTCAACGTCGCCAGGATGAAGCTGCTCGGCGCCGAGGTCATCCCGGTCAAGTCCGGCTCGCGCACGCTCAAGGACGCCATCAACGAGGCGCTGCGCGACTGGGTGACCAATGTGGACTCCACGCACTACCTGCTCGGCACGGCGGCCGGTGGGCACCCGTTCCCGGTGATGGTGCGCAACTTCCACAAGGTGATCGGGATCGAGGCGCGCGCCCAGTTCCTGGAGCTGACCGGCAGGTTGCCCGACGCCGTCGCCGCGTGCGTTGGCGGCGGGTCCAACGCGATCGGCATCTTCCACGGGTTCATCGACGACCCGGGTGTGCGGCTGGTCGGCATCGAGCCCGGCGGCAAGGGCATCGAGACCGGCGAGCACGGCGCGACGCTGAGCGAGGGCAGCCCGGGCATGCTGCACGGCGCCCTGTCGTACCTGCTGCAGGACGAGGACGGCCAGACCATCGAGGCCTACTCGATCTCCGCGGGCCTGGACTACCCGGGCGTCGGCCCGGAGCACGCCTGGCTCAAGGACACCGACCGCGCCGAGTACCGGTCCGCGACCGACGCCGAGGCGATGCACGCCTTCCAGCTCTTGTCGCGCACCGAAGGCATCATCCCGGCCATCGAGTCGTCGCACGCCCTGGCCGGTGCGCTCAAGCTCGGGCAGGAACTCGGGCCCGACGGGCACATCCTGGTGAACCTGTCCGGTCGCGGTGACAAGGACATGGACACCGCGGCGAAGTACTTCGGCTTTTACGAGGAGTCCTGATGGGCGGGCTGGACCCGGTGTTCGAGCGGACCCGCGGCGAGGGCCGGGGCGCGCTCATCGGCTACCTGCCCGCCGGGTTCCCGACCGTCGACGGCTCCATCGACCTGCTCAAGGGCATGATCGACGCGGGCTGCGACCTGGTCGAGGTCGGCGTGCCCTACTCCGACCCGGTCATGGACGGCCCGGTCATCCAGGCCGCCGCCGAGACCGCGCTGAAGGCGGGCTTCCGGCTGCGCGACCTGTTCACCGTCGTCGAGGCGGTGTCCCAGGCGGGCGGCAAGGCCGTCGTGATGACCTACTGGAACCCGGTCTTCCGCTACGGCGTCGACGCGTTCTCCCGCGACCTCGCCGCGGCCGGTGGCCTGGGCGTCATCACCCCGGACCTGATCCCGGACGAGGGCGCCGACTGGCTGGCCGCATCCGAGGCGCACGGCCTCGACCGGATCTTCCTGGTCGCCCCGTCCTCCTCGGAGGAGCGCATCGCCAGCACCGTCGCCGCCTCCTCCGGCTTCGTCTACGCCACCGCGGTCATGGGCGTCACCGGCGCCCGCGACCAGGTCGGCGGCGCGGCGGCGGGCCTGGTGGAGCGGACGCGGGCACACACTTCCCTGCCGATCGGCGTCGGTCTCGGCGTCCGCTCGGGCGCGCAGGCCGCCGAGGTGGCGTCGTTCGCGGACGCGGTGATCGTGGGCTCCGCCTTCGTCACGCGCGCCGAAGAAGGCGTACCCGGCGTGCGGGCTCTGGCGGCGGAACTGGCCGACGGGGTGCGCACCGCCAGGGCGCCAATCGGGTGAACTGGAGTGCGTGCCCTTCCCATCGCTGCCGGTAGGGGCACCACTTCACGGCAAGGCCACCCGGTCCCGTTACCGTAGCCCCCGTGACGAGCGCCTCGACCCACATCCTCGCGAGCATCCCCAGTCCCGACAGAGGTGTCTGGGAGCTCGATCTGGGGATCTTCACCCTCCCGCTGCGGGCCTACGCGCTGTGCATCATCGCGGGCATCATCGTGGCCATCTACTGGGGTGAGAAGCGCTTCGTCGCGCGCGGTGGGCAGCCGGGCACGGTGCTCGACGTGGCTGTGTACGCGGTGCCGTTCGGGCTCGTCGGCGGCAGGCTCTACCACGTCGCCACGGACTACTACCGGTACTTCGGTGAGGGTAAGAACCCGCTCAACGCGCTGCGCATCTGGGACGGCGGGCTGGGTATCTGGGGTGCCATCGCGCTGGGCGCTGTGGGTGCGTGGATCGGGTGCTGCCGCAAGGGGGTGCCGCTACCGGCGTTCGCCGACGCCATCGCGCCCGGGATCATCACGGCTCAAGCGATCGGTCGCATCGGCAACTACTTCAACCAAGAGCTCTACGGCGGGCCTACCGACCTGCCCTGGGGCCTGGAGATCTACCGCCGCGTCAACGAGTTCGGGCAAGAAGACCCGCTCAACGGCGTCGCCATCGACCACACGCTCATCGACGGCAGCCCGGTCCACCCGACGTTCCTCTACGAACTCGTCTGGAACCTGCTGATCGCGGTCCTCGTGGTGCTGCTCGACCGCAAGCTGCGACTGGGCCACGGCCGCGCGTTCGCCATCTACGTGGCCGGGTACACCCTGGGCCGCGGTCTCATCGAGATGATGCGCACCGACCCGGCGACCATGGTGCTCGGGCTGCGGATCAACGTGTGGACGTCCATCCTGCTGTTCCTCGGCGCGCTGGTGTACTTCGTGCTCGCCGGGCGGCGCGGCCCGCGGGAGGACCTGTCGGTGCTGACGGCGCCGTCCCAGCCGGACGACGCGGCCAAGGCCGAGGGCGAGCCCGACACCGCTGACGATGACATCGACGACGAGTCGGACGACGAGCCAGACGGCGACACCCCGGGCAGTGGCACGGACAGCGACACGGACAGCGGCACGGACGACGAGGACGCGCCCAAGAAGGACACCGTGTCCCAAGGTGACCGTGCCGAGGCGGGCGACAAGGACGTGCCCAGCAAGTCGTAGGGGTGTCGCCCGCGACGGGTGACTCCGCCTGCGACGGGTGTCGCGCCCCGCGACGAGTGTCGAGCCTGTTTCCGGGCTGTTAAGCTCGAACCACACACCTCGCGGGCCGCTGCCGTCCCGCGCCCAGCACCGGTCTGCGCCCCGTGCGCCACCGGCTGAGCGCGCGATCGCAGACAGGAGGCCTTCCCATGCTGTTCTCGGCCTTTCCGCGCCCGGACGGCCTCTACGACCCGGCGGCCGAACGGGATTCCTGCGGCGTGGCCATGGTCGCCGACATCCAGGGCCGCCGCTCGCACGGCATCGTCGTGGACGCGCTGACCGCGTTGGCCAACCTGGAGCACCGCGGCGCGGCCGGGGCCGAGCCGACCAGCGGCGACGGCGCGGGCATCCTGGTGCAACTACCGGACGACCTGCTGCGCGCCGAGGTCGGGTTCACCCTGCCCGACCCGGACGAGCACGGCGCCCACGGCTACGCCACCGGCCTGGCCTTCCTGCCCGCCGACCAGGACCGCCGCGCCGAGGCGATGGCGCTGGTCGGGCGGATCGCCGAGCAGGAGGGGTTGCGGCTGCTGGGCTGGCGGCCGGTCCCGGTCGACCCGGACGCCGCCGACATCGGTCCCACCGCGCGGTCGGTGATGCCGCACTTCGCGATGCCGCTGCTCACCGGGTACCCCGACGCCGAGGGCGTCAGTCCGACCGGGATCGACCTGGACCGGCTGGTGTACTGCTTGCGCAAGCGGGTCGAACACGACAGCGTCGCCGCGGGCTGCGGGGTGTACTTCCCTTCGCTGTCCTCGCGGACGCTGGTCTACAAGGGAATGCTGACGACCGCGCAGCTGCCCGCGTTCTTCCCCGACTTGCGCGATCCCCGGCTGCGCAGCGCCATCGCGCTGGTGCACTCGCGCTTCTCCACCAACACGTTCCCGTCGTGGCCGCTGGCGCACCCGTTCCGGTTCGTCGCGCACAACGGTGAGATCAACACGGTGCGCGGCAACCGGAACCGGATGCGCGCGCGTGAGGCGCTGCTGTCGGCCAGCCTGCTGCCCGGTGACCTGAGCCGGTTGTTCCCGGTCGTCGACCCGGACGGCTCGGACTCGGCGTCGTTCGACGAGGTGCTCGAGCTGCTGCACCTGGGTGGCCGGAGCCTGCCGCACGCGGTGCTGATGATGATCCCGGAGGCGTGGGAGAACCACACCGCGATGGACCCGGCCCTGCGGGCGTTCTACCAGTTCCACGCCAGCCTGATGGAGCCGTGGGACGGGCCCGCGTGCGTGACCTTCACCGACGGGTCGCTGGTCGGCGCGGTGCTCGACCGCAACGGGCTGCGGCCCGCGCGGTGGTGGCGGCTGGCCGACGACCGGGTGGTGCTGGCGAGCGAGACCGGGGTGCTCGACGTGCCGCCGGAGCGGGTGGTCGCCAAGGGGCGGCTGCAGCCGGGCCGGATGTTCCTGGTCGACACCGCCGCCGGTCGGGTGGTCGACGACCAGGAGGTCAAGGCCGCGCTGGCCGCCAGGCACCCGTACGAGGAGTGGCTGCACGCCGGGCTGCTCAAGATCGCCGACCTGCCCGACCGCGAGCACGTGGTGCAGCCGCACGAGTCGGTGCGCCGCAGGCAGCTGACCTTCGGCTACACCGAGGAGGAGCTCAAGATCCTGCTCACCCCGATGGCGGTCACCGGGGCGGAGCCGATCGGGTCGATGGGCACCGACACCCCGCCCGCGGCGCTGTCGCAGCGGGCCCGGCTGCTCTACGACTACTTCAAGCAGATCTTCGCCCAGGTGACGAACCCGCCGCTGGACGCCATCCGCGAGGAGATCGTCACCTCGGTGCAGCGGATCATGGGGCCGGAGCAGAACCTGCTGGAGCCGGGACCGGCGTCCTGCCGCCACATCCAGCTGCCGTACCCGGTGATCGACAACGACGAGCTGGCCAAGCTCATCCACGTCAACGACGACGGCGACCTCCCCGGCCACGCCTGCACCGTCCTCTCCGGACTGTACGAAGTGGACGGCGGTGGGGCCGCGCTCGGCTCGGCCGTCGAGCGGGTGCGGCGGGAGGCCTCGGCCGCGATCGCCGCGGGTGCGCGGACCCTGGTGCTGTCGGACCGCGACTCCGACCACCGGATGGCGCCGATCCCGTCGCTGCTGCTCGTCTCCGCCGTGCACCACCACCTGGTGCGCACCAGGGAGCGGCTGCGGGTGGCGCTGGTGGTGGAGAGCGGTGACGCCCGCGAGGTGCACCACGTCGCGCTGCTGCTGGGCTACGGCGCGGCCGCGGTGAACCCGTACCTGGCGTTCGAGACCATCGAGGACCTGATCTCGCACGGCGCGATCACCGGTGTCGAGCCGGTCACCGCGGTGCGCAACTACGTGAAGGCGCTGGTCAAGGGCGTTCTGAAGATCATGTCGAAGATGGGCATCTCGACCGTCGGCGCGTACACCGCCGCGCAGGTCTTCGAGTCCTTCGGCCTGGCCCAGGGGGTGCTCGACGAGTACTTCACCGGGACCACGTCGAAGCTCGGCGGAGTCGGGCTGGACGTCATCGCCGCGGAAGCGCGTACCCGACACCGGCGGGCCTACCCGGACAATCCCGCTGACAGGGTCCACCGGCGTTTGGACGTGGGCGGTGAGTACGCCTATAGGCGCGAGGGTGAGCTGCACTTGTTCACCCCAGAGACCGTGTTCCTGCTTCAGCACGCCACGCGTACCGGCCGCAATGAGGTCTACCGGGAGTACAGCGCCGAGATCGACCGGCTTAACCGTGCTGGTGGAGCGTTGCGTGGGATGTTCCGGTTGCGGAAAGCTGCGACGCCGATCCCGCTAGACGAGGTCGAGCCGGTTGAGGCCATCTTGGCGCGGTTCAACACGGGCGCGATGTCCTACGGCTCCATCTCAGCTGAGGCGCACGAGACGCTGGCGATCGCTATGAACATGATCGGCGGTAGGTCCAACACCGGTGAGGGCGGCGAAGACCCGGAACGGCTCTATGACCCGGTGCGCCGCTCGGCGATCAAGCAGGTTGCGTCCGGTCGGTTTGGGGTCACCAGCGAGTACTTGGTCAACGCCGACGACATCCAGATCAAGATGGCGCAGGGTGCGAAGCCGGGCGAGGGCGGGCAGTTGCCGCCGAACAAGGTGTACCCGTGGATCGCGCGCACCCGGCATTCGACGGCCGGGGTGGGGCTGATCTCTCCGCCGCCACACCACGACATCTACTCCATCGAGGACTTGGCGCAGCTGATCCACGACCTTAAGAACGCCAACGAGCGGGCACGAGTGCACGTGAAGCTGGTGTCTGAGGTCGGGGTCGGCACGGTCGCTGCAGGTGTTTCGAAGGCGCACGCGGACGTGGTGCTGATCTCCGGGCACGACGGCGGTACCGGTGCCTCGCCGCTGAACTCGCTTAAGCACGCGGGAACGCCGTGGGAGATCGGGCTAGCCGAGACGCAGCAGACGTTGGTGCTCAACGGGTTGCGCGACCGGATCACCGTGCAGGTCGACGGCGCGCTCAAGAACGGCCGCGATGTCGTCGTCGCCGCACTGCTTGGCGCCGAAGAGTACGGGTTCGCGACCGCGCCGCTGGTCGTCGCCGGGTGCGTGATGATGCGGGTGTGCCACCTGGACACCTGTCCGGTCGGCGTGGCGACGCAGAACCCGGTGCTGCGCGAGCGGTACACCGGTCAGGCCGAGCACATCGTCAACTACTTCCGGTTCGTCGCGGAAGAAGTCCGGGAATACCTGGCGGCACTGGGGTTCCGCACGCTCGATGACGCCATCGGGCACGCGGACCTGCTGGAGGCTGATGACACTGTCGAGCACTGGAAGGCGCAAGGGCTTGACCTGACGCCGGTGTTCACCGTGCCCGCCACGCCTTACGGCACAGCTCGACGTCGTGTCCGAACCCAGGACCACGGACTGGCGCACGCGCTGGATCGAACCCTGGTGCAGTTGGCGGAAGTCGCGCTAGAGGACGCCCTCCCGGTGCGGTTGGAGCTACCGGTGCGGAACGTGAACCGGACCGTTGGCACGCTGCTCGGTTCTGAGGTGACTCGCCGTTTCGGTGGGGATGGCCTACCGGACGGCACGATCCAGGTGCGGCTGACCGGCTCAGCCGGACAATCGCTGGGCGCGTTCTTGCCGCGCGGCATCACCATCGAACTGCTCGGCGACGCCAACGACTACGTGGGCAAGGGGTTGTCCGGTGGGCGGATCGTGGTGCGCCCGCACGCCGACGCGGTGTTCGCGGCCGAGCAGCAGGTCATCGCGGGCAACGTGATCGGCTACGGCGCCACCGCGGGTGAGGTGTTCCTGCGCGGCCGGGTCGGTGAGCGGTTCGGTGTGCGCAACTCCGGCGCCGTGCTGGTCGCCGAGGGGGTGGGCGACCACGCCTTCGAGTACATGACCGGCGGCCGGGCGGTGGTGCTCGGGTCGACCGGGCGCAACCTCGCGGCTGGCATGTCCGGCGGCATCGGCTACGTGCTCGACCTGGACCCGGCGCTGGTCAACCAGGACATGGTGGAGCTGCAGCGACCCGCAGCCCAGGACATGCGCTGGCTGCGCGAGGTGATCACCCGCCACCACGAGCTCACCGGCTCGGCGGTCGCCGCCTCGCTGCTGGGCGACTGGACCCGCCGCGGCGCCGGGTTCACCAAGGTCATGCCGCGCGACTACCAACGGGTGCTCGCCGCGGTGCGGTTGGCGCGCGCCGAGGGCAGGGACGTGGACGCGGCGATCATGGAGGCCTCCCGTGGCTGACCCGAGCGGATTCCTGCGGCACGGCCGTGAGGACGCGGCCAGGCGCCCGGTCGACGAGCGCCTCGGCGACTGGCGCGAGGTGTACCGGGAGCTGCCCGCGGCCGAGCGCGACCAGCGGGTCGGCACCCAGGCGGGCCGCTGCATGGACTGCGGCATCCCGTTCTGCCACTCCGGGTCCGCTGGCTGCCCGCTGGGCAACCTCATCCCCGAGTGGAACGACCTGGTCCGGCGCGGCGACTGGGCGATGGCGGGGGAGCGGCTGCACGCCACCAACAACTTCCCCGAGTTCACCGGCAGGCTGTGCCCCGCGCCGTGCGAGGCGGCGTGCGTGCTGGCCATCTCGCCGGACGCCGGTGGGGCGGTCGCGATCAAGCGGGTGGAGAGCACGATCGCGGACGTGTCCTGGGAGCGCGGGTACGTCGAACCGGTCCGCCCCGCGGTGTCCTCCGGTCGGCGGGTCGCGGTCGTGGGCTCCGGTCCGGCCGGGCTCGCCGCGGCGCAGCAGTTGACCCGCGCCGGGCACGAGGTGACCGTGTTCGAGCGCGACGATCGGCTCGGTGGGTTGCTGAGGTACGGGATCCCCGAGTTCAAGATGGAGAAGAAGGTCCTCGACCGGCGGTTGGCGCAACTGCGGGCCGAGGGGACCCGGTTCGTGACCGGCTGCGAGGTCGGCGGCGCCGGGCTCCCGGTGTCCCAACTGCGGGCCGACTACGACGCTGTCGTGCTCGCTGTGGGGGCCTTGCGCGGGCGCGACACAGACCTACCGGGCCGGTCGCTGAGTGGCGTGCACTTGGCCATGGACCACCTCGTCCCCGCGAACCGGGCCTGCGAGGGCGATGGGCCCACCTCGATCGACGCTCGCGGCAAGCACGTCGTCATCATCGGCGGCGGCGACACTGGCGCTGACTGCTATGGAACGGCGGTGCGCCAAGGGGCGCTGTCGGTCACGCAGCTCGACCAGTACCCGATGCCGCCTTCGCAGCGCGACGACTCGCGGTCGCCATGGCCGGTGTGGCCGTGGATTCTGCGCACCTACGCCGCGCATGAAGAGGGGGGCTCGCGGAGGTTCGCTGTTGCCGTGGAGTCCTTTGAGGGCGATGGCGCAGTTAGCTCTATCCGGCTGCGTGAGGTCCAGGTGCGTAAGGACCCGGCGACGGGAGCGCGCTCTGTTGTGCCTGTGGGGGATCAGGTGCAGGAGTTGCCCGCAGACCTAGTGCTGCTGGCGATCGGGTTCGAAGGCGTCGAACACATGCCGTTGCTGGACGGGCTGGGGTTGACTCTTAGCCCGCGCGGGACCGTGTCCTGTGGGCAGGATTGGCAGACTGCGGCTCCGGGCGTGTTTGTGTGTGGTGACGCGCATCGGGGGGCTTCGTTGGTGGTGTGGGCTATCGCTGAGGGAAGGTCGGTGGCTCACGCCGTCGACGCGTACCTGACCGGGGCGTCGGATCTGCCCGCCCCTGTTAGGCCTAACGCGTTGCCTTTGTCCGTGGTCTGATTTCAGCTTTAACAGCGCGGAAATGTCCGGACTTTATGTTGGGTTCGGATGACCTCTTTGCTCGTGCGCGTGGCTACTTTCGGGCTGTTCGCCCTGCGCATGAACAGGAGAAACCCATGAAGTTGCTCGCGCTGTTAGTGGCTAGCTTGCCGTTCGTTGGACTACCGGCAATTGGTGACACTGCTGTCGGCTCTTACCTCGTGGCGGTGAAGGACGTCCGATCCGCTTCGGCGTTGACCGCTCAATACGGCGGGTCCGTCGTACAGACCTATAGGCACGCGCTCGTGGGGTTCGAGTGGCGCGGTTCCGCTGCCGCTGCTCGGCGTTTGGCTGCGGATCCGGCCGTGCGTTACGTCGAGCCAGATCATGAGGTACGGATCGTGGGAGTCCAGACCCCTACGCCGTCGTGGGGCCTCGACCGAATCGATCAGCGCGGCGTCACAGGGGACAAGAGCTACACGTACCCCAACGGCGGTGCAGGTGTGACGGCGTACATTATCGACACGGGCATCCGGATGTCCCATCAGGACTTCGGCGGCCGGGCGGTGTCGGGCACCGACAAGGTGGACAACGACGCGGACGCAAGCGATTGCAACGGGCACGGCACGTTCGTCTCCGGAGTTGTCGGCGGCGCGGCGCACGGAGTTGCTAAGCAGGCGAGGTTGGTGGGCGTCCGGGTGTTGAACTGCTACGGGTCCGGCCGGTGGGTCAATGTGATCGCCGCGATCGATTGGATGATCGCCGATCACCAAGCCGGTAGACCTGCCGTCGCCAACATGAGCCTG
Organism: Actinokineospora diospyrosa; assembly: GCF_024171925.1. GTDB lineage: Bacteria > Actinomycetota > Actinomycetes > Mycobacteriales > Pseudonocardiaceae > Actinokineospora > Actinokineospora diospyrosa. The sequence continues at coordinate 231,102 of NZ_JAMTCO010000014.1, forward strand.
TCGAGCGGGAAGATCCAATCCGCGAACGACGCGGTTGCCGCTGCCGTCGCCGACGGGATCGTCATGGTGGTCGCCGCCGGTAACGACAACGGAGCCGATGCCTGCACCCGGTCTCCCGCCAGCACCCCGACCGCGATCAGCGTTGGCGCTACCGACAGGACGGACAAGCGCTCCACCTTCTCCAACATCGGGCCATGCCTCGACCTCTTCGCCCCCGGCACCGCGATCGTTTCCGACTGGCACACCGCCGACGATGCCCGAACCGGTGGCAGCGGCACCTCTTACGCGTCGCCGCACGTGGCTGGTGCGGCCGCTTTGGTGTTGAACGCGCGCCCTGCTTTCACACCGCAGCAAGTTCGCGACGCGCTCGTCGCCGATGCCACTACCGGGGCGCTCACGTCCATCGGGACGGGGTCACCCAATCGTCTCCTGTACATCGGATCAGCGTTGAGCTAGATGGTATCTAGATAATGGACAGGGGAGCGGCGGTGGTGGGGGCTGCTGGGCCGTGAGGCCGGGTTCCACGCCGTCCAGACGTGTTGTCGGGTTCGGGTTCTGGTCCGCCGCCGCTCCGTGAAAGGCGCAATGAGGGGGTGAGCCGTCCGGCAGGAGGAGGCGGGAGACCAAGTGCGGGAGGGCGTGCGAGACTGCGGGCGATGAGTGCGCAGCCTGACATCCCCGCGTCCCTGGCCCTGGTCAACTACGGGCACTTCACCTCCATGCTGCTCACCGCGGGCAGAGCCAGGGGCCTCTCCCGGCACCTGGAGCGGCTGGACCGCGACGCCTGGGTGGTGTTCGGGCGGGGGCTGGACGAGACGGTCGTCCGGCAGGCGATCCGGGCGGCCATCGTGGACGTCGAGGGCACCGTCGCGGTCCGGGTCACCGTGCACGCGCCCGGGTTCGACCCGCGCACCCCCGAGGTCGACGTCGAGCCCGAGGTCGTGGTGACCACCGGCCGGGCACCCGCGGTCACCGGGCCGCTCAAGGTGCGCACCGCCGGGTACCAGCGGGATCTGCCGCAGGTCAAGCACGTCGGCACCTTCGGCCTGTTCTACCAGCGCAGGCTCGCCCGCCGGGCCGGGTTCGACGACGTGCTGTTCATCGGGCCGGACGGGCTGGTCAGCGAGGGGTCCACCTGGAACGTCTGCTTCCTCGACCAGGACGACACCTTCGTCGTCCCGACCGCGCCCGCCCTGCCCGGGATCGCGCTCGGCCTCATCCAGGGCGGCCTGGCCCGCCTGGGCGCGAAGGTGCAGACCCGGCCGGTGTCGGCGGCCGACCTGCCCGGCTTCCGCGCCGCCTTCGCCACCAACGCCCTGCAGCCCGTGCGCGCGATCAGCCACATCGACGACGTCGAGTACAAGGTGGACGACGCGGCGACCGCCCGGCTGCTCAAGGCGCACGACCTCACCGCGGCGGAGCGGGCATGAGCTTCCAGGGCTTCGGCGAGTACGCGGTCGACTTCTACGACGGCCTGGTCGTCGACAACTCGAAGGCCTACTGGGACGCCAACAAGGCCACCTACGACAACGACGTCAAGATCCCGATGACCGAGCTGCTCGGCGAGCTGGAGAAGGAGTTCGGCGGCGAGTTCGGCAGCCCGAAGGTCTTCCGCCCGCACCGCGACGTCCGGTTCGCGAAGGACAAGCGGCCGTACAAGGACCACTGCGGCGGCGTGATCGAGTCCGGCCGCGGCGCGGGCGCCTACTACGTCGAGGTCGGCCCGGACGGGCTGCGGGTCGGCGGCGGCTGCTTCCACATGGAGTCCGACCAGCTGGCCCGCTTCCGCGCCGCGGTCGCCGAGGAGATCCACGGGGACCCGCTGCGCGCCGTTCTCACCAAGCTGGAGCGCGGCGGTTGGGCCATCCACGGCGACCGGCTGCGCACCGCCCCGCGCGGGTACGCCAAGGACCACCCCCGGCTCGACCTGCTCCAGTACCGCTCGGTGTACGCGGTACGGGTCTGGCCGCCGGACGACACCCTGCACGAGCCGGGCTGCCTCACCCGGGTGCGCACCGCCTGGCGGCAGCTGCGGGCGTTCAACGAATGGGCCCGTGACCACGTGGGGTCGTCCGATCGCGGTCGGTAGCTGACACGTAACCAGAGGTAGAACACTCTGAATCGAGTCGGCCAATCGGCGAGTTCGTCCTGATCGGTACAGCAACGGCGGCTAAGCTGTTCAGGTGTGAACCGACGAGCGAAGATCGTGTGCACTATGGGCCCGGCCACCGCCACCCCGGAGCGGGTGCGCGACCTGGTGGCCGCGGGCATGGACGTGGCGAGGATGAACTTCAGCCACGGCAGCCACGGTGACCACAAGCAGGTCTACGACCTGGTCCGCGCCGCTGGCGACGAGGCGGGGCGCGCGGTGGGCATCCTCGGCGACCTGCAGGGCCCCAAGATCCGCCTGGGCACCTTCGCCAACGGCCCGGTCGAGTGGCGCACCGGCGACGTCGTGCGGATCACCGTCGAGGACGTCGCAGGCACCCACGACCGGGTGTCGACCACCTACAAGGGCCTGGCCAACGACGCCAAGGCGGGCGACCGGCTGCTGGTCGACGACGGCAAGGTCGGCCTGGTGGTCACCGCCGTCGAGGGCCAGGACGTGGTCTGCGAGGTCACCGAGGGCGGTCCGGTCAGCAACAACAAGGGCCTCTCGCTGCCCGGCATGGACGTCTCGGTGCCCGCCCTGTCCGAGAAGGACATCGAGGACCTGGAGTTCGCCCTGCACCTTGGCGTGGACTTCATCGCGCTGAGCTTTGTGCGCTCGCCAGCCGACATCGACCTGGTGCACCAGGTGATGGACCGGGTCGGCCGGGGCAGGCTGCCGGTCATCGCCAAGCTGGAGAAGCCGGAGGCGGTGGACAACCTGGAGGCCATCGTGCTGGCCTTCGACGGCGTCATGGTCGCCCGCGGTGACCTGGGCGTGGAGCTGCCGCTGGAGCAGGTGCCGCTGGTGCAGAAGCGGGCCATCCAGATCGCGCGGGAGAACGCCAAGCCGGTCATCGTGGCCACCCAGATGCTGGACTCGATGATCAGCAACTCCCGGCCGACCCGCGCCGAGGCCTCCGACGTGGCCAACGCCGTGCTCGACGGCGCCGACGCGCTGATGCTCTCCGGCGAGACCAGCGTCGGGCGCTACGCGATCGAGTCGGTCAAGACGATGAGCCGCATCGTGGAGGCGGTGGAGGCCGAGGTCCCGACCGTCCCGCCGCTGACGCACGTGCCGCGCACCAAGCGCGGCGTGATCTCCTACGCCGCCCGCGACATCGGCGAGCGGCTCAACGCCAAGGCCCTGGTGGCCTTCACCCAGTCCGGCGACACGGTCAAGCGGCTCGCCCGGCTGCACACCCGGCTGCCGCTGCTGGCGTTCACCCCGGAGCCGGGCGTGCGCAGCCAGCTGGCGCTGACCTGGGGCACCGAGACGTTCCTGGTGCCGGAGGTCGACTCCACCGACCGGATGGTCCGCCAGGTCGACCAGTCGATGCTGTCCATCGGCCGCTACCAGCCCGGCGACCTCGTGGTGATCGTCGCGGGCTCGCCGCCGGGGACGGTGGGTTCCACCAACCTGATCCGCGTCCACCGGCTCGGCGAGGAGGACCACGCCTGATCGGTGCCCGGTGCCGGGGCGCCCGCCTCGGCACCACGTCGCGCTTGGGTCCACAGTGGACTTCGCAGCGATCGCGGTCCGGCCCACCGGCCCGGTGGTCCCCGGCGCACTAGCCTGGGTGCCATGACCGAGTTGGCGGAAGACGGGGTCCCGCGCGGCCAAGCCGTGCTGGAGCGGTTGGTCGAGCTGCTCGACCTCGAGCGCATCGACGACGACAGCTACCGCGGTGTGAGCCCGGAGCACTCCTCGGTCCGCGTGTTCGGCGGCCAGGTGGCGGGCCAGGCGCTGGTGGCGGCCGGGCGGACCGTGCCGCCGGAGCGCGGCGTGCACTCGCTGCACGCGTACTTCATCCGCGGCGGCGACCCGAGCGTGCCGATCGTGTACGAGGTGGACCGCATCCGCGACGGCCGCTCGTTCACCACCCGCCGCGTCGTGGCCGTGCAGCACGGCAAGGCGATCTTCGCGCTGTCCGCGTCGTTCCAGACCGCCGAGCAGGGCATCGACCACGCCGAGGACATGCCGGTCGTGCCGGACCCGGAGGCGTTGCCCACCCAGGGCGAGCGGATGACCCCGGACCTGCGCGCCAAGTTCGGCGCGTGGGCGGACCGGCCGCGGCCCATCGACATCCGCTACGTCAGCGAACCGCCTTGGCTGTCGAGGGAGACCGGGCCGAGGGACGCGCGCAACCAGGTGTGGATGCGCGCGGACGGCAAGCTCGCCGACGACCCGCTGCTGCAGGTGTGCGTGCTCGCCTACGCCTCCGACCTGACCCTGCTCGACGCGGTCCTCGCCCGCCACGGCGTCTACTGGGGAACCGACAAGGTCATGGGCGCGAGTCTCGACCACGCGATGTGGTTCCACCGACCGTTCCGCGCCGACGAGTGGATCCTCTACGACTGCGCGTCGCCTAGCGCGTCCGGCGGGCGAGGACTTGCTACTGGCCGGTTCTTCACGCGCGACGGCAGGCTCGTGGCGACGGTGGTGCAAGAGGGCTTGTTGCGGTTGCTCGGCTAGACAACGCCTAGTAGCCCGAGAGGGTGGGGCCCGGACCGTCGGGGGAGAGGCCCGGGCCCCACAGTCGGGGCGCGGCGACGTGGGGTGGGTATCGCGGCGCCCCGGGTCTTCTCAGCCCGCGAGGTATTCGCGGTAGCTGTCCACGTAGTCCAGTGTGCTGTCGGCGGGCTCGTCCACCGGGCTGTCGTCGTTGATCAGTAGGCACAGGTGTGCGGTGAGGTAAGCGCGGCACGGCGAGGGTGCCCGGGTGAACAGCCGCGTGCGGCAGGTGGGGCAGCGGCCGTCCGAGTCGGGCCGGTGCTCGTCGAGGAGCGCACCCAACGCCGCCACGACCCTGGGCAGCTCCGCGCGGGCCAGTTGGGCCGCGGCGACGTCGCCGTCGTCGCGGGCTTGGTCGCTGAGGTCGCTCAGGTAGCCCCGCAACGAGGACTCCATGTGCCCGAAGATCGACCCGCTCACCCTGTGGCCTCCCGCCATCCGTGACCTACGCCGTCCTTGACCTACGCCGTCCGTGCCCTGCCCGTCGACCCCGCACCCGGGAGCGCCATCCCCGACCGCGCACCGCGAACCCGACCGCGGGTGGGGGGAAACCATCACCGGAACCCCGCTGGATCCGTGACCGGTCAACGATCCCGCGTCGCTCTCAAGCGGACGGCCGATTCGGCCGATGACCCCTCTGGTGCGCCCCACGTCCCCCGACGGGTTCATTTCCGCTGTCCGTCGCGTCCGTTTCGGCCGCGCCCGCGATTTCATAGGCAGAATGCATTGTGGCAGCACCATTTTGCAAGTTGCACCACTCGATCGGGTGACGGCGACCGATCTCCGGACGCGATCGGACTGAGCGGGATCTCGCACCGCCGCACTGCTTGTGTTCGACATGATCAGCACCGACACTTGCCCACGGCGCGCGGTCGACCCGCGCCGAGAAGGTCCGGACATCCTGGACGCCCAACACGCTGTGACCGCTGGAGTTGGCGCGGTCGGAAACGAGGTGCGGACGTGACCCGTGGACCGAGTCCGACGGTTCGGCGGCGCAGGCTCGCCGCCGAACTGCGGCGTTTCCGGGAAGCGGCGGAACTGACCATCGACGAGGTCGCCGAGAAACTCGAATGCTCCGCCTCCAAGATCAGCCGAATCGAGACCGGCCACGTCAGCGTCACCCCGCGCGACGTGCGCGACCTGGCCGAGCTCTACGGCATCGTCGACGAGCAGCGCGACGCGCTGGTGCAGCTGGCCAGGGAGGCGCGGCAGAAGGGGTGGTGGCACGCCTACAACGAGGTGTTCACCGGCGCCTTCGTCGGGCTCGAGGCCGACTCGTCGGCGCTGCGCGCCTACCAGGCCCTCATCGTCCCCGGCCTGCTGCAGACCCCGGCGTACACCAGGGCGGTGCTGCACGCCATCCGCCCGGACGCCCAGCAGGCCGAGATCGACATGCGCGTCGAGGCCAGGCTCACCCGCCAGCGGCTGCTCACCGACCCGCACCCCCCGGAGTACTGGGCGGTCATGGACGAGGCGGTGCTGCGCAGGCTCACCGGCGGCCCCGAGGTGATGCGCGAACAGCTGCTCAAGCTCGTCGAGGTCGCCCGCCTGCCCAACGTCACCATCCAGGTCGTGCCGTTCTCCGCTGGCGCGCACGCGGGCATGGAGGCCCCCTTCCTCATCCTCGGTTTCCCCGACCAGGTCGACCCCGACGTCGTCTACGTGGAGAGCACCGCCAACGGCGTCTACCTCGAATCCCCAGCCGATGTCCACAAGTACTCGTTGTTGTTCGACCACTTGCGTGCGGCGGCGTTGCGACCGGACGACTCAGTCGCCCTGGTCCAACGGGTCACGGAGGAGTTGATCCGTGATTCCTGAATAACACGAGAGGAGTGGGGCGTGACTGTTTCTGACCTCGCGAGCGCCGAATGGCGCAGGAGTAGCCGCAGTTCGGGCAATGACTGCGTCGAGCTCGTGATAGGCGGAAGCGGCGCGACGGTGCGCGACTCCAAGAACGCGGAGTTCGGGCACCTGTCGTTCGCGGACATCGAGTGGACCGCCTTCGTCGGTGCCGTGAAGGGAAACCTTCTCGCCGCCAGGTGATCCAGACCGCGCGGCCCCCGCGCCCGGGATGATCGACAGCACCCCGGTCCGGGACCCACTCGGTGGCGGGGCCACGGCACGCCGTGGCCCCGTTCCCCCTCACTCCCTCGCTTTCTCATCCCCCGGTCCCCTCCCTCCGTCTCTCCCTGGATTCGCCCCCACTGGGATTCTCGGAACCCACCAGGTCCGCCCAGCCCACCCACTTAGCCCTGGCCACTCGGAAATTTGCGGTCGGAAGTCGCGGCGCCAACCCAGCCCTCGTCAGGACCGGCCCCGACCCACCTACCCAGCCCGTGGACACTCGGACTCGGCGGTGCCAACTCGCCCCCCGTCAGGTCCGCCCCGACCCGCCTGATCACCCCGCGCCCCTCGGACCCGTCGGTGCCAACTCGCCTTCCGTCAGGTCCGCCTCAGCCCGCCTTCCCAGCCCCGCGCAGTCGGAGTCGCTGGTGCCAGGCCGGCTCGATGGGGCGGACTTGTTTTGCGTGGGGGGACAACACCCGTAGCGTTTCCACGCGGCAGGGCCTGCTTGTGGGCCCCTGCTTTGCGGTTCTGCGTCGGGTGTTGTAGGGGCCCCGCGCAAAACAAGTTCGCCCCATCGAGCTTTCCGCATTGTCGCGGATCGGACGCCGAGGTTGCCGCTAGGCAACGAGGCCGTCCGATCCCGGGTCGCCGAGCTCGCCGCCAGGCGACGAGGCCGACCCTGTGGCCCAGCCCAGCCACCCCTTACCCAGACGCCCCCCACACCCCCCTTACCCCGTCCATCGACCCACCCCACCCGCCCCACCTAAGGCCCCCCAACGCCAGAACCACGCGATCACCCGATCCCCGCGCCCCCACCTCAGCACCACTGTTGCTCTCAACCGGGAACCACCCCGGCGACCAACAGAGGAGTGATCCACGTGGAGTGGACGATGGAAGCGGTCCAAGCCGAGGTCAACTACCGCAGGCACGGGACCCTCGACCGGACCAGCCGCCTGCACCTGCGCGAGGTGCGCAGGGCGCCCTGGTGGCGCAGGCTCTCCGGGCAGCGCCCGGACCCGAGGCAGGGCGATCGCGCCGCGTGAGCGCCGACGGCGTCGGTGGGGTGTGCGAGCATGCTGGACATGCCGCGTCTTGGTTCGGGAATACCCCTGGTCGCGCGCGGTCGTGAACTGCGCAGGCTCCGCTCGGCGGTCGAGGCCGCCGTGGCGGGGCGGGCCTCGGCGGTGCTGCTGGCCGGGGATGCCGGCGTCGGCAAGACCAGGATGACCGAAGAGGTCGGGTCCATCGCCAGCGACCTGGGGGCATTGGCGCTGACCGGTCGCTGCCTGGACGCCGGTGAGACCGGGTTGCCTTACCTGCCGATCGCTGAGGCATTGGCCGCGGTGCGTGAGCGCGCCGCGGCCCGCCCGGCGTTGGGCAGGCTGTTCCCCGAGATAGCGCTACCGGCGCGCCCAGACCCCGGCAGGGTCGCCTCGGGGATGGCGATCCCGGTGGTCGGGCCCCGCTATGAGCAAGACATCGGCCAGTTGCAGCTGTTCGACGCCGTGCACGGGCTGCTGACCGACCTCACCGAGCAGACGCCGGTCCTGCTGGTGCTCGAAGACCTGCACTGGGCCGACGCGTCGACCCGCAGTCTGCTGTCGTTCCTGCTGTCGCGGTTGCGGTCGCAGCGGCTGCTGATCCTGGGCACCTACCGCGGCGACGACCTGCACCGCCGCCACCCGCTGCGCCCGTTGCTGGCCGAGTTGGTGCGGTTGCCGCAGGTGGAGCGGATCGACCTGGCCCCGTTCGGCACCGCCGACGCGCGGACCTTCGTCACCGCGCTGGCCGAGGACCGGCTCTCCGAGCGGGTGCTGCGTGAGGTCGCGGGGCGGTCCGAGGGCAACGCTTTCTTCGCCGAGGAGCTGCTGGCGGCCTATTCCGCCTCGGACGACACGGGCATCCCGGCCACCCTGGTCGACGTCCTGCTCGCCCGGGTGGAGCGGCTGAGCCCGACGGCCCAGACCGTCGTCCGGGTCGCTTCCGTGGCGGGCAGGCGGGTGCCGGACGCCCGGCTGCGCGCGGTGGCCGAGCTCGACGAGACCGAGTTGGACGCCGCCCTACGCGAAGCGGTCGCCCACCACGTTCTCGTCCCGGCTGACGGCGACGTCTACATGTTCCGGCACGCCCTGATGCGCGAGGCCGTCTATGGCGACCTCCTGCCGGGTGAGCGGGTCCGTTTGCACGCCTCTTACGCCCGCCAGCTCGCAGACTCCGGTATGCGCGGCACGGCCGCCGAACTCGCCCACCACAGCATGGAGAGCCACGCGCTCCCCGCCGCGCTCGCTGCGTCCGTGTCCGCCGCCTGGGAGGCCGAGCGGCTCGGTGCGCCTGCCGAGTCGCTAGAGCACGTCGAACGCGCCTTGAAGCTCTGGGACGCGGTGCCACCCGAGCAGCGCCCCGACGATGTCGACGAGAAGAACCTGCTGCAGCACGCGTCCTGGGTGGCGGGCATGTCCGGCGACCCGGAGCGGGCCATAGCGTTCGCCAAGTCCGCGGTGCGCGCCGCGGACACCCCGGTCGCCCCCGAGCGGGCCGCGAAACTGCGCAGGCGGCTGGCGCAGTCGTTCTACGCGGTCGACGGCCGGGAAGGTGACGCGCTCGACAGCATCGAGCAGGCGTGGGAGCTGGTCGCCGACCGGCCGCCGAGCCCGGACAAGGCGTGGGTGCTGGCCGCGTACGCCACGATCCTGCGCGGGCTGCGCCGCAACGCCGACTCCCGCGAGCGCGCCGAACACGCGGTCGCCGTCGCCAGGCAGGTCGGTGCGGGTGGTCCGGAGGCGGACGCGCTGACGACGCTGGCGATCCTGGCCGAGGCCGACGGGCACGCCGAGGAGTCGCGGGAGCGCCTGGTGGCCGCCATGGCCCGCGCCGAGGACGTCGAGGCCATCACCGTCGAACTGCGCGCCCGGTACTCCCTGTGCGTCAACCTCTACGAGTCCGGCCGCCTCGACGAAGCGGCCGAGGTGGTCGACGCCGGTGTCCTGCGAGCCGGGACGACCGGGCTGACCTGGAGCACGTACGGCCTGGAACTGCGCGTCGTGCAGGTGGTGATCCGCTACGCCCGCGGCGACTGGGACGGCAGCGAGGCCGCCGCGGAACCCCCGGGGCACAAGGTGTCCAGCACCGTGTCGGCCCGCCTCGCCGCGGTCGGCGCGTACGTGGCCGTGGGGCGCGGTCGCTTCGCCGAGGCGGAGCGGCTGCTGGCCGAGTTGCGCGCGGACTGGCACCGCGACCTGCAGATCCCGCTGGCCACCGGCGCGGTCGGGGCGGAACTCGCGGCCTGGCGGGGGCGCCCGGACAAGGCGGTGGAGGCCGTGCGGGACGCGCTGGACTGGGTCGCGCGGGCGGGGGAGCAGTGGGTGCTCGCCGGGATCCGCATCGGGGCCGTCGGGATCTCCGCGCACGCCGACCAGGCGGTGGCCGCGCGCCGCGCCGGGCACGCGGTGGCGGAGTCGCTCGCGGAGGGCGAGAAGCTGATCGGGATGGTCCGCAAGACCGCCGAGTGCGGCAGTCCGCGCACCGGGTCGCTCGGGCCGGAGGGCCTGGCCTGGCTCGCCCGCGCCGAGGCCGAGTACACCCGCCTCGTCGACGCCAACGACCCGGCCGCCTGGCGCGTCGCCGCGGCCGCGTTCGACTACGGCGCGGTCTACGAGCAGGCGGTGTGCCGCCGCAGGCTCGCCGAGGCCCTCCTGGCCACCGACGACCGCGACGGCGCCACCGAGGCCCTGCGCCTGGCCGACGAGGTCGCCACCCGGCTGGGCGCCAAGCCACTGGCCGACGCGATCCGCAAGATCGCCCGCCGCGGCCGGATCTCCCTGCTGGAGTCGGTGCAGGTGCGCGACGAGGTGGACCCGTTCACCCCGCGCGAACGCGCCGTGCTCGGGTTGGTCGCGGCGGGGCGGACGAACCGGCAGGTGGGCGAGGAGCTGTTCATCAGCGAGAAGACGGTGAGCGTGCACCTGAGCCGGATCATGGCGAAACTCGGCGCCAGCCGCCGCGCCGAGGCAGTGGCGGTGGCCTACGACCGCGGCCTGCTGTCCACGTGAGCGCCCGGTTCGGCGGGCTTGACCAAGATCGAACTAACGGAAAGCCCCCGAATGCACAGCTTACCGAGGGCGGCCGACAGAACTGGGCGTTCGGCGGGCGGGCTGTGGACAACTCGTGATCATGTGATTGGCCATTCGGGTGGTGCGGTGTGGAAGGGCGGAATTCCCGGGCTGGAGCATTCGTGCGTTGAGGGGCGGATGCCACGGGTGTTCGCACTGGAGAACGGGAGCGGCACCTTCTGCCTGCACCGTGGTGGGGTTGTTGCCTTCCCAGTCGGGGCGTTCGGCTGGGCGTGCAAGTTGCTCTCGTGGTGAGTGGGGGTGCTCTCCGGATCGCCTGCCTGAGTGGGTCCGAAGTGGACGGGCGGGTCAGCGGGGGAGGCGTTTGAGCGCGCGCAGGCCGAGGGTCAGCCCGGCGGTCCACAGCCGGGCCGGGATCGCGCGGCCGGGGCGCAGTGGCAGCACCCGTTGCGCGGCAATCGTTTGCGCCTCGGTGTACTTGAGCAGTCCCTCGGCGCCGTTGCGCCGCCCCACGCCGGAGTCGCCCATCCCGCCCATCGGGGCGTCCAGGCTGCCGAACGCGGCGCCGTAGCCGTCGTTGACGTTGACCGTGCCCGCGTGCACCCGCGCGGCGACGGCCTCGCCCGCCCGCACGTCCCGCGTCCACACGCTGGCGTTGAGGCCGTAGCGCGTGCGGTTGGCCAACTCCACCGCCTCGTCGACCTCGGTGTAGCCGTACACGGACACGACCGGGCCGAAGGTCTCCTCGGCGTGCAGCGTCATGCTCTCCCGCACGTCACCCAGGATCGTGGGCTCGTAGAACAGCGGTCCGAGGTCCGGTCGCGCCCTGCCGCCCGCCAGGACCCGGGCACCCTTGCGGACGGCGTCCTCGACGTGCTCGGTGATCGTCGCCAGTTGCTCGGGCGAGGTCAACGACCCCACGTCCACGCCGTAGTCGAGCGCCGAACCCAGGCGCAGGGCCGTGGTCTTGGCCGTGAACGCCCGGGTGAACGCCTCCCGGATGCTCTCGTGCACGTAGATCCGCTCCACGGAAACACAAAGCTGGCCCGCCGAGGAGAAGCACGCGGTGACAGCGCCCGCCGCCGCGCGATCCACATCGGCGTCCGGTAGGACAATCATCGGGTTCTTGCCGCCGAGTTCCATCGAGTAACCGGTCAGCAACGCCGCTGCCTTGGCGGCCAAGCCCTTACCCGTCTCGGTGGAGCCGGTGAAGCCGAGGTAGTTCGCCTCTTCAATCAGCGCGTTGCCGATACGCGAACCGCGACCGAGCACGATCTGCCACACGTCGTCCGGTAGCCCTGCCTCGCTTGCCAACTCGTGCAACCAAAGCGCGCTCAACGCAGTCTGGTTGTCCGGCTTCTGCACGAGAGCGTTGCCCGCCACTAGAGCCGGGATCGCATCCATCCCCGTAAGAGCCAGCGGGTAGTTCCATGGCGAGATCATGGCCACCACGCCCTTGGGGTGGCGGACCTCGGTGGTCTTCGTGAAGACCGGCAGCGCGCCCGCTTTGCGCTTAGGGGCAAGCAAGCGAGGAGCCTTGCGCCCGTAATAGGCCGCCGTCATCGCCGTTACCGCTACCTCGTCGTAGGCGTCTAAGCGGGACTTACCGGTCTCGACCTGCATGAGATCCAGCGCTTCCGCCTGCCGGTCCAGGATCAGGTCGTGCAGCCGTAGGAACACCTGCGCGCGCTCCGCCACCGGCGTCGCGGCCCATGCCCGCTGCGCTTCGCGCGCGGTGACAAACGCACGTCGGACGTCTGCGTCGTCGATCTGGGGGAGCGCGACGAGAGGCGCACCGGTGAACGGCGCGTTCATCGTGACCGTCGTCGGGGCCGCACCGGCGACCGCGCGCGCGACCAACCGCTCGGCCCTGGTCGCGGTGGGCGCGCCGGGGACCGTGCCGATCGTGGTCATGGGGGCTCCTTCTGCCGGGGCGGAGCCCCCATGTTACTTCTGAGTAGGGATGCTCGTCACCTGGTCCCGGTCCGCTGTCACAGCGGCACGCACGGTCAGCGCCACCCGCAGCACGTCGTCCTCGCGGCGGATCGCCACCGGCAGCCCGGACGCGGTCGCCGCCCGCGCGAACCCGGCCTCCGCCGGGAGGCACCAGGCCACCATCCGGTCGTGCCCGGCCGCCCTGGCCAGCGCCGCGAGCCGGTCGATCATGGCCGTCCCGAGGCCCTGCCGCTGCCAGCCGTCCTCGACCAGGACCGAGATCTCGGCCTCGGCAGGGTCCGCGGTCCGGATCAACTGCGCGATCGCCACCACCTCCGCGCCGCACAACGCCAGCAGCGTCGTGCCCCGCGGCGGTTGCAAGAGCCGGTGCAACCAGCGACGGGGAAGCGTCCGCAAGCCCGCGTGGTAGCGGGTGAACAAGGTCCGCGCCGAGCAACGCGCATGCAGATCCGCGACTGCTTCGGCGTCGGTAGGCGTACCGGTGCGCAGCACGATTCCTGCGCCCGTGCGGGTAATCACTGCGGTAGCGGTGTCGTGATTGGGACGCAGTACCTCGCCGAACGCGCCCACCCTGGCCAGTTCTACCTCCGTGAACGGCGCCCATCCGCGCCGCGCCACCAGGGTTGTGCCCTCAGACAGCGCTACCACCGCGCGGTGACCGCCGTCGTCTGCCCGGTCGGTTTCCGCGTCGGCCGGGACAACCGAGTCGGCGCCGAGCAGCAGGCGCACCGCTTCGGCTGTGGTCGCCGGATCCTGTAGAGCCGCACCTGCCGCGCGTAGGGCAGCGGTGGTGTGGTCGACCAAGTGGTGCAAGTCCGCGCGGGTGATCGCGACGCAACGCCCACCTTCAGCGCGGAGGTCGGACACCAAGTCCGCCGGTGCGCAGTCCGCCGGCGTGTTCACGACGATCTCGTCGACAACCCCGCCGGGTACGGGTAGTACTGAGAGGCCCAGAACGTTGCAATCACGCGCGGCCAACCGCGTGGTCACGCGGGCGAGAGTGCCTGGTCGGTCATCTAGGCGTACCCGGAGGCGCCACGTCGTGGGTCTGCGCATGGGGACAGCGTGCGCGGGCAGTGTTGCCGATGGGGTGTTCGCGTGTTTCGGTCGTGTGAGCGGGTGGGTCCTCCCTTGTGGCTGTCCTGATGGGCAGCCGTTTCGCCTACGAAGGTCGTACGGTCAGGGGTAGTGGGGTGCTTGTCCGCTGCGAGGGCGTGGATGAGGAGGCGCGTGCCCGGCCGCGCGCGCCAGCCCCTGGGGTGTTCGGTTGCGGGGTCGGCCTCGTTGCCTGGCGGCAACCTCGGCCACCGGGATCGGACGCCTCGTCGCCTGGCGGCGACCTCGGCGCCCGATCCGCGACAATGCGTAAAAGCTCGATGCGGTGGACCTGTTTTGCGCGGGGCCCCTACGACACCCGACGCAGAACCGCAAAGCAGGGGCCCAAAAGCAGGCCCTGCCGCGCGGAAACGCTACGGGTGCCGTCCCCCCACACAAAACAGGTCCACCCCATCGAGCACTTGGCACCAGCGAGTCCGACTGTCCAGGCGCTGGGCTGGCAGGACAGCCGAGAACGGGCTGAGCTGACACCGCCAAGTCCGAGTGTCCATGGGCTGGGCAGGTGGGCTGGGGCGGACCTGACGGAAGGCCAGTTGGCACTGCAGGGTCCGAGTGCCCACGGGCTGGCACTGTGGACTGGGCGGACCTGACGGGGAGCGGGTTGGCACCACAGGGTCCGACTGTCCAGTGGTTGGCACTGTGGGTTGGAGCGGACCTGACGGAAGGCCAGTTGGCACCGCTGAGTCCGAGTGTCCAGGTGCTGGGTTTGTGGGTTGGGGCGGACCTGGCGGGGGCGGGTTGGCACCGTCGGGTCAGAGTGTCCAAGGGGCTGCGTTGGCACCGCTGGGTTCGAGTGTTCAAGGGGTTGGGCTGGGGCGGCACCTTGGCTTCCGTGTGTCCAGGTGCCGGGCTGGCGTGTGGTTGTCCACAACGTGTTCTGTTGTCCACAGGCCTCAATCGCTGGCCCGGTTCTGTCGGGGTTCCTCGTTAGGCTGTATATCGGGGGCTCTTGTGGCAGATGATCTTGCGCGGGGTGGGATGGAGCCAGCGGGGGTGCTATTGCACGTGCGTGGCGTCCAGTTCCTATAGGCAGAGCGAGGTGTTAGCGGGCGTCGTCCTTTGAGGACATGAAGGGGAGGGCAGCGAGGGCCAGGATGGCTGGGATCAGGGTGAAGCCCAGGACTATGGCGAGGTGGGCCGACGGTGGCTGATCGGGGGAGCCGCCGGGGGTGTAGGAGCCTAGGGCTAGGAGGAGGCCGTATAGGCCTGGGCCCAAGGCCAGTCCGAGGGTCTCTCCCGCTGTCCAGATGCCTGACAAGAGGCCGGCTTGGGTGGTGTTGGTGCGGCGTTCTTCGGCGGTGATGATGTCGGGGAGCATGGCCATGGGGAAGACCTGGAGGCCTGCGTAGCCGACGCCGGTTAGGGCTACTAGGGGGACTAGGAGTGCCATCGGGGGGACGAAGACGACGGCGGCGATGGAGAGGGCGAATAGTGCTGTCGCGATCTGGTAGCCGCGGCGTTTGCCCCAGTGGAGGCCTACTCGTTGCCACAGCGGCATCACCAAGAGGGCGGGGGCGACGAAGGCGGCGAAGAGGGGGGTTTGGGCGCCGGGGTCTTTGAGGACGACTCGGGCGAGGTAGTCCACTCCGGCCAGGAGGGTTCCTATGCCGACCGCCTGGATGGTGAAGGCGGTGAGGAGACGGCGGAAGGGGCGGGAGGCTCGGATCGCGGTCACGAGGTCGCCGAAGCGGGCTCCGGCGGGTGTGATGCGCGCAACAGGGGCCTTCGCGGTGCCGAAGTAGACGCCGAGGGTGCCCAGGGCTATCAGGGCGGCGACGGCCAGGCCCATGGGGCGGTAGCCGCCGAGGGAGTCCCGGATGAGTGGGGCTCCGGCGCCGCAGAGGAGGATCGCGATGGCCAGGGTGGCGACCCGCCAGGCGATGAGGCGGGTCCGCTCGTGGTAGTCGTCGGTGAGTTCGGCGGCCATAGCGACGTAAGGCACCTGGAAGAACGCGTAGGCGGTCGCGCAGGCCAGGAAGGACACCGCGACCCAAGCGCCGTCGCCCGCCGGGGTGCCGAAGATCGGGGGGAGGAACATGACGGCGAACAGGGCGGCGAGGGTGAGGCCGCCGCGGAGCAGGAACGGGCGGCGATTCGTTGCCCGGTCACTGATTCGGCCCGCGACCGGGTTGAACGCCACATCCCACGCCTTGGGCACCAACACGAGCACGCCAGCCACCGCCGCCGGGACGGCCAGCCGGTCGGTCAGCAGCGGGAGCAGGAGCAGACCGGGCACGGTCCCGAACGCCCCGGTGGTAAGCGATCCGAGCGCGTAGCCCGCGCGGATCCCTGGCGTCACGGCCATGTCGCCTCCCGCCGACCGAGGGTCCCCCGGGCGCGATAGTACGACCAGTGTGATCGAGTCGGTCATTGCCGGCCCATCCGGATCCGGGCACCTCGGTATTACAGTGCTCGCCGTGCTCGACTCAGAGGGGTCACCGGGACTGTCCACCCGGCTGCGCGCGTTCCTCGACGACCGCGCGCCCCAGACGCCGTGCCTGGTGCTGGACCTGGATGTGGTCCGGACCAACTACCGCGCGATGCTCGCGGCGCTGCCGGAGGCCTCGATCTTCTACGCGGTCAAGGCGAACCCGGCGCCCGAGGTGGTGCGGGCCCTGGTCGAGGAGGGGTCCTCGTTCGACGTGGCCAGCACCGGCGAGATCGACCTGTGCCTGGCGCAGGGCGCCGACCCGGCCGCGCTGTCCTACGGCAACCCCATCAAGAAGGCCAGGGACATCGCCTACGCCCACTCGGTCGGCGTGCGCCGGTTCACCTTCGACGCCGAGGGCGACCTGGCGAACCTGGCCGAGCACGCCCCCGGCGCCCGGGTGTGGTGCCGGTTCCTGGTGGACGCCCCCGCGTCGGGCACCCCGTTCGGCGCGAAGTTCGGCTGCTCCCCGGAGATGGCGCTGCGCCTGCTCGGCAAGGCCGCCGACCTGGGCCTGTCGGTCGACGGGGCGTGCTTCCACGTGGGGTCCCAGCACACCGACCCGGCGGCCTGGACCGCCGGGATCGCCCAGGCGGGCGCGATCGCCCGCGGGCTCGCGGACGCGGGGGTGGCGACCCGCTCGCTCAACCTCGGCGGCGGGTTCCCGGCCTCCTACCGCGACCCAGCGCCGCCGCTGACCGCGCACGCCGGGGCCATCCGGGCCGCGGTCGCCGCGCACTTCGACTCCCCGGTGGAGCTGGTCGTGGAGCCCGGTCGGGCAATCGTGGCCACCGCCGGGGTGATCAGGTCCGAGGTGGTGCTGGTGTCGCGCAAGTCCGACACCGACGCCCACCGGTGGGTCTACCTCGACATCGGTCGCTACTCGGGGTTGGCCGAGACCGAGAACGAGTACATCGCCTACCGGCTGCGCACCGCCCACCCGGCGGAACCGAGCGGGCCGGTCATCATCGCGGGACCCACCTGCGACGGCGATGATGTGATCTACCAGAACACCCCGTATCGTCTTCCGACGGCGCTGCGGGCAGGCGACCACGTCGACATCCTCGACGCGGGCGCGTACACCGCGAGCTACTCCTCGGTGTCGTTCAACGGTTTTCCGCCCCTTCCGACGCATTTCGTCGGCTGATTTCCTCGCAGGAGGTAAGACAGATGTCGTATGACCGTGCGCCTGAACCGGGCGTGGGTTTCTTCGCGGGCCGACACGTGCTGGCCGAGTTCGACGGGGTCGATCCGTTGCTGCTCAATGATCTGGGCTTCCTGCGGGAGGCCCTGGAGTCCTCCCTGCGGGACGCGGGCGCCACCATCTGCGACGTGGTCGCCAAGCAGTTCGAGCCGCAGGGGGTGACGGTGCTGGCGCTGCTGTCGGAATCGCACGCCTCCATCCACACCTACCCCGAGATCGGCTCGATGTTCGTCGACATCTTCACCTGCGGCGAGACCGCCGACCCGGAGCTGGCCGCTGGCCTGCTGCGCGACCGGCTCGGCGCGCTCGACGCCAGGATCAACACCGTCCACAGGGGACACCCAGTGCCTTCGGAGACCGCCCGATGATCGTTGAACCGCTCGGCCCCGGCCTCACCCGGACGTGGGACATGCCCGAGGTCCTGGTGGACACCAAGACCGATTTCCAGCACCTGGTCATCGGCCGGACCGCCCAGGGCGTCAGCCTGTTCTGCGACGACGACCGGCAGAGCACCGAGTTCAGCCAGCTGACCTACCACGAGGCGCTGCTGGTGCCCGCGCTGCTGCTGGCCAAGACCCTGGACCGGGTCCTGGTCGTGGGCTCCAGCGAGGGCGTGGTGTCGCAGATCTCGGTGGCCGCCGGGGCGAGCGTGGTCGACCACGTGGACATCGACCAGAAGGCCGTGGAGCTGTGCGCCGAGCACCTGCCCTACGGCTACACCAGCGACGAGCTGGCCAAGGCCGTCGCGCACGACGGCCCGGTGCGGGTGCACTACGCCGACGGCTGGCAGTTCCTGGCCGAGACCCAGGACCGCTACGACGTGGTGCTGGTGGACCTGCCCGACGAGCGGCCGGAGTTCGCCCAGCACAACCGCCTGTACGAGGAGGAGTTCCTCACCCGGTGCCGCTCGGTGCTCACCGAGGGTGGCGTCGTGGTGTGCCAGGCGGGCTGCCAGACCATGTGGCGCAACGAGACGCTCATCCGCTCGTGGCGCCGGTTCAACGACGTGTTCGGGTCCACGGTGTACTACGGCTCCGACGAGCACGAGTGGGCGTTCCTGTTCGGACTCGCCGAGTCCACCCCGGACACCACCGCGCGGATGCTCGAGCGCCTCCAGACGTTGCCGTACCGGCCGGAGACGATCGACGCGGACGCGCTGCGCGGCAACACGATCCCGCCATACACCGTACGCAAGTCGCTGTAGCGCACCGGCGGGCCGGGGGCTCCTAGAGCTTCTGGCCCGCCTGCGTGCGGCGGGTGACCCGGCGCTCCACCACGAAGGAGACGAACGGGACCATGCCCGCGACCAGCACCAGCAGCGTGCCCTTGACCGACCAGCGGGCCTTGAGCGCCAGGTCGAAGGCGAACAGCAGGTACACCGCGTAGAGGAACCCGTGCGCGGGGCCGACGATGGCCACCGGCGTGGTGTTGTCGAACGCGTACTTGGCGACCATGGCCGCCACCAGCGCGAGCAGGCCGACGCCGACGACGTAGGCCAGCACCCGGTAGCGGGCCAGCGCCCCCCGCACGCCCTTGGCGGCGACCGCCTGGGCCGGGTTCTCCTCGTCGGTCATGCTCATCGGGACTCCTGGTTCGCGTTCAGGGCGGCGAGGTAGCGGTTGTAGGCCGTGAGCTCGTCGTCTTCTTCGTCGTCTGGCCGCACGACCGGCCTGGGCGGCGGCGCGGGGGCGGGCTCCGGCACGGGTTCGGCGGCCGCGCGCTGGCGCAGCTTGCGGAAGCGCCAGAACATGTAGGCGGGGGCCAGGCCGAACAGCGGCCACTGCAGGACGTACCCGAGGTTCTGGAACGTGCCGTTGGTCGAGGAGAAGCGCTCCCACTGCCACCAGGCGAGCCCGCAGCAGACGGCCAGCGCCAGCACGGACACCCCGACCACGAGGAGTTTGCGTGCCACGCCCGGTCGTTCCCGCACCCGCCGATGCTAACCCGCGGTCCCCGGCGGCTTGCTGAGAGCCGTTCTCAGCTTGCCGCGGCGCGGGCGTAGTGGTCGGCCAGGCCGTAGACCCGCTGGCCGTAGGGGACGGAGTTGTTGTACGAGAAGACGCCCTGCCACCAGCCCTTGGCGCTGGTCATGTCGCGGCCGTCGGCGCACAGGTAGCGGGCCGCGGCGAAGGCGGCGTCGTCGATCTGCTGGGGGTCGCCGACCCCGTCGCCGTCGCCGTCGGAGGTCCAGGTGCGCCAGGTCGAGGGGATGAACTGCATGGGCCCGACGGCGCGGTCCACGGTCGCGTCGCCGTCGTAGCGGCCGCCGTCGGTGTCGGCGATGGCGCGCACCCCCGCGGAGCCGTCCAGCGGGACGCCGATGATCGGGATCGACGGTCGGCCGTCCGCGCCGAGGGTGGCGTCGCCGTAGCGGCCGTGGTCGGACTCGACCCGGCCGATGGCGGCGAGCGTGGCCCAGGACAGCCCGCAGCGGGGGCTGGTGGCGCGCACGGCGAGCTCGGCGTTGCCGTAGGCCATCAGGGCCCGGGGCGGGATGTCGGTGGTGCGACCGAGGCGCTCAGCCCAGGGGCGCAGCGCCTCGGGACCGGTGCGCGCGCCCGGCTGGCCCTGCCCGGCTGCGGGCGGCACGGCACCGGCGGCCTCGACGGGCGCGGCGGAGTCCGGGTCGACCGCGGCTGGCTCGACCGAGTCGGCGGGCGCGTCAGCGGCGGAGGCGGGCACGGACGCGATCCGGACAACCCAGATGACCGCGGCCGTGACCAGCAGCAACAGCGTGACGAGGGCCAACCGCAGCAGCAGTTCGGGGCCGCGTCGGGACCTTCGGTGGGGCTTGCCCGCGGGGTTCGTGGTCGCCACCGTGCTCCAGCCTGACTCGCTGTCCATGCCGGGGCGCGGTGCGCGCGCCCGGTCGTCAACAGCATCGACGAGGGAGCACAGTGGCGTTACGCGGGGGTGGGGGTGCTGGGCGCCGTGTCACGCGACGCCGTAGCAGCTCTATGTGGCGCCATCGCGACTGTTAGGCGGCACCGCCATGACTATTACGCGATGCCGTCACGACTCTTACGCGGCACCGTCCGCGACCGTTATGCGGCGCCGTCTCGGCGCTGACGCTGCAGGCGGGCCACGCACCAGGCGGGTGCGCTGCCGCGGCGCAGGTGTTCCAGGACGGTGAGGGGACCGAGCCGTCGGGACAGGTCGGATGGCGCCAGGCCAGCCGCGCGGTAGTCGAGGGCGCGCTGGTCCAGCGGGCTCATCCCCGCGTCCCACCACTCCTCGGCCTCGGCGACGCCACCGACCATCTGCCACCAGCCCGCGGCGGCGGCGATCAGGTCGTGCGGCACGTCGGGCAGCCGCTTGCGCATCGCGGAGAGGTAGCGCGGATCAGCCGCCTCTACCGTCGCCCAGCGCGAGGCCCCGGCACGGGCTCGCTGGCCGGGGATGCCCGGCGAGGCGATGATGGGGGCATCGGCGAGCCACTCGGACGCGATGCGGTGGGCCTCGTCGGCGTCCGCGTCCTGCGCGCGCTCGGCGGTCCACTGTCGGACCAGGGCATCGACCCCGGGATCGTCGAGCATTCTGCCTCCTGGAGGTCTCATGATCACTCGATGGCTGAAACCGTAGGGGCAGGGACCGACAGATCGCCAGAGGCAAAACGGACCAGTTCGCCGAACGGACCCCCAAAGCAGGCAGATCCACCCGGACGGTCCAATATGGATCTTCGGTCCACCAAAGATCATCACCGATCGTGACGGCGTGGCGGCTCGACCGACGGCCCGGCGGGCGCTCGGCGGTCGCGGCCAGGGCCACTCAGGCGAACAGGTTCTTCAAGAACGTGATGATCGCCTCGGCGCCGTCGCGCAGCCAGGAGAACAGCCCCTGGACCGCCTGCGCGGCCTGGGTGGGCTGGCTGATCACGTAGAACAGCACCAGCGCGACCGCGACCAGCAGCACGACTTTCTTGGCGTTCATCGATCCACTCCAGTCCTCATACCCGGCCTCGCGGCGCCCCCGGCACGGCTCCCGACCCCGGCGCCCGGTCCATGATCCCCCATCCTGACCACCGCGCGCGGGATTTCGACGGGCGCGGTCGCCGTCGGTGAAACCGGAGACCCTCTTCGGACCAGCCCCGACCACCGCCCGCGTCGGGTCGGTCACCCTACGGGCCGAACGCGCCGATCACCCGGTGACCACGCCAAGATCGACCCGCCATCCCAGAAACGGTGTCACCTTTGGGCCGACGGCCGGGTTGGGACAGCACGGGGCCCGGTGACCGGGTAGAAAGTCGAGGCGCGCTGCTGGGGTCACCTGCCTGGCGCGCGGGGCCGGAAGGCCCTCGGTCCCCGCCCAGCAGGCGGGCGCCGGGCAGGCCGCCACAGCGCGGCCGTGCCGGAGGCTGTGAGGACGCCACAAGCACCCTCACAGCCGTTTTCCGTTTGAGGCGCTTGAGCGTGTGCGCTTGTGTGGGGGTTGTCCACAACCTGGTGCTTCGTCCCCAGGGGCTGGTTGACGCTCCCGTTCTGTGGGGGTGCGTCGGTAGGCTGTATATCGGGGGCTTCTGGGGTAGTTGATCTTGCTGGGGGGCTGGGTTGTGGCGGCGGGTGGGGGGTTGGTTGTCCACAACGTCTTCTGTTGTCCACAGGGCGTTGTTCGCTGCTCCCGTTGTGTCGGTGCGTCTCGGTAGGCTGTGTATTTGGGGGCTTTCGATCAGGTTGATCTTGGCGTAGGCCGGGGTTGGGAGTGCGGGGCAAGAACTTCGGGCCTCCGCCTTCGGCTCCGGTGGACGGCCTCGTCGCCTGGCGGCGACCTCGGCCACCCGGGGATCGGACGCCTCGTTGCCTGGCGGCAACCTCGGGCCCGATCCGCGATTTTCGAGCTGTGCTCGATGGGGTGGACCTGTTTTGTGCGGGGCCCCTACGACACCCGTGGCAGGACCGCACAGCAGGGGCCGAAAAGCATGGCCCTGCCGCGAGGCGACGCTACGGCTGCCGTCCCCCCACGCAAAACAGGTCCACCCCATCGAGCAGTTGGCACCAGCGAGTCCGACTGTCCAGGCGCTGGGTTGGCAGGGCAGCCGAGGGCGGGCTGGGTTGGCACCGGCCGTTCCGAGTGTCCAGGGGCTGGCCAGGTGGGTTGGGGCGGACCTGACGGCAGCTGGGTTGGCACCGCTAGGTCCGAGTGTCCAATGGCTGATCAGGTGGGCTGGGGCGGACCTGACGGGGGGCGGGATGGCACCGCTGGGTCCGAGTGCCCAGGTGCTGGGTTGGCAGGGCTGACTCGGTGGCCTGGGCTGGCACCGACTGTTCGAGTGTCCAGGGGTCTGGGTTTGTGGGTCGGGGGCCAGTCCTGCCGGGGATGGGATGACAGCCCTACTCCGCCGTGGGCGAGGCCCTCAGAAGTTGCCGGTGCCATCGCAACCCGTGCAGCCCAGCCGCTGGGCGCTCGAAAGTTGCCGGTGCCGAGATGGAACTGCCACGTCCGGCCAGGTGTCCAGCGCGGATGGTGTTGTGCTGCAAGGGATGCAGGCTTGGTGGGGGCGAGGGTTCGGCTTTTCCGGTTGGCGTGCCCGCTACGCTGGGGTTCTCGCCAGAATGGGTCTTTGGGCCGCGCCGGAGCTGGAACGCAGGAGTCTGCTGATGTCACGTCGCTACATCACTACTGCCATTCCCTATGTGAACTCCAAGCCGCACGTGGGGTTCGCGATGGAACTGGTCGAGACCGACGTCATGGCTCGGCACTGGCGGCATCGGGGGCATGAGGTGCACTTCCTCACCGGGACCGATGACAACTCGTTGAAGAACGCGATCGCCGCTGAGGCTGAGGGGGTGCCGACCGAGGAGTTGGTGAACCGCAACGCGGCGATTTTCCACGATCTTCGGGGGCCGTTGCAGATCAGCTTCGACGACTTCATCCGGACGAGTTCGGATCCTCGGCACAAGGTGGGGGTCGAGCGGTTGTGGCACGCCACGGACGAGAACGGTGATCTGTACCGGAAGCACTACGAGGGCCTGTACTGCGTTGGCTGCGAGCAGTTCTACACCGAAGCTGAGCTGCCGGGCGGTCTGTGCCCCGAGCACCTGACCGCGCCGCAGTTGGTCAATGAGGAGAACTGGTTCTTCAAGCTCTCTAACTACCAGGACCGGCTCCTCGACCTGGTCGAGTCGGGCGAGTTGCGCATCGAGCCGCCCAGTCGTCGCAATGAGGTGCTCGGGTTCATCAAGGGCGGGCTGCAGGACTTCTCGATCTCGCGTTCCACGGAGCGCGCCCGTGGTTGGGGTATCGCGGTACCCGGCGACCCCGGTCAGGTGGTCTACGTCTGGTGGGACGCGCTCGGGAACTACATCACCGCGCTCGGGTACGGCGCCGACAGCGAGGACTACCGCCGTTGGTGGGTGGACTCGGACGTCCGCACGCACGTCATCGGCAAGGGGATCGTCAGGTTCCACGCCGTCTTCTGGCCCGCGATGCTCATGAGCGCGGGGCAGCCGCTGCCGACCACGATCTTCGTGCACGACTACCTGACGGTCGAGGGCAAGAAGCTCGGGAAGAGCCTGGGCAACGCGATCGACCCCGTCGCGATCGTGGAGCGGTTCGGTGCCGACGCGCTGCGGTGGTGGTTGGTCCGCGAGGTGCCGCGCACCGGGGACGCGGACTTCACCGTCGAGCGCCTGGTCAACCGGTACCACGACGAACTCGCCAACGGGCTGGGGAACCTGGTCAACCGGACCGTCAGCATGGTCCACAAGTACCGCGACGGGGTCGAGCCCGCGCTGCCCCCGCAACTCCCGGCGGGGGCACTGGCGGACGCGCTGGCTGCGGTTCGCGGTGACGTCGACAGCGCCCTTGAGCAGTTCGACTTCCGGCAGGCGACCGGGGCGGTCTGGCGGATCGTCGATGAGGCCAACCGGTACGTGGTGGAGGTTTCGCCGTGGACCCTCGCCAAGGCCGAAAAGGCGGGCGACGCGGACGCGGCAGCCAAGCTCAACGACTCGCTTGCGTTGCTCTTGAAGGCCATCCGCGTCGTGGCGGACGAGTTGACCCCGTTCTTGCCGGAGGCGGCTAAGCGGGTGGCCGCCCAGGTTGAGCTTGCGGAGGGGGTTCTCCCGAAGCCCCTGCCGCTGTTCCCCCGTATCGAGGACCTGACTGCTTAAGCGATCACCGCGGCGTCGCGCAGGCGGGTGATCTCCGAATCAGGCACCCCGAGCTCGGCCAAGACCTCAGCCGTGTCCGCGCGGGGAGGGCGTGGCGGAGTGGGGGCGGTGGCGGGGGTTCGGCTGAAGCGCGGCGCTGGTGCGGGCTGGGTCTTGCCGCCGACCTCGACAAAGGTTGAGCGGGCGGTGTTGTGCGGGTGGTCCGGGGCCTCGCCGGGGGTGAGGACCGGGGTGAGACACGCGTCGGTGCCTTCGGCGAGTTTGGTCCACTCGTCGCGGGTGCGGGTCAGGACAGCGGTGGCGATCTGGGTGCGGAGGGCGGGCCAGGTCGACGGGTCCAGGTGGTTGGGCGGGTCTTCCAGGCCAAGCACGTCAACCAACGCGGCGAAGAACCGGGCCTCGATCGCGCCGATGGCAACGTACTTGCCGTCGGCGGTCTCGTAGGTGTCGTAGAACGGCGCGCCACCGTCGAGGAGGTTGGCGCCTCTTGCACCGGGCCAGAGTCCCAGGTTGCGCAAGCCATGCAGGCTCGTAGTGAGCAAAGCAGCGCCCTCGACCATAGAGGCGTCCACAACCTGCCCTCGCCCGGACGTCTGTCGTTCAAAGAGGGCGGCGAGTACGCCCATAGCGAGCAACAGCCCTCCGCCACCAAAGTCGCCGAGGAGGTTGAGAGGCACGGTGGGCTTACCGCCTGCGGGACCGATCGGCTCAAGAGCTCCAGCGACCGCGATGTAGTTGATGTCGTGACCCGCGGCAGTCGCAAGAGGACCTTCCTGCCCCCACCCGGTGATGCGGCCGTAGACCAACCCGAGGTTGCGCGCCAACAACGCGTCCGGCCCAAGACCCATGCGTTCGGCGACGCCGGGGCGGAAGCCCTCGATCAGGACGTCCGCGCGGTCGACGAGGCGCAGGACCAGGTCGAGGCCCTCGGGGGACTTCACGTCGACGCCGATCCAGCGGCGGGAGCGGGTGAGGGGGTCGTCGGGGAAGCCCAGGACATCGGCACCGGGGCGGGCCCGGTCGACCCGGACCACCTCGGCGCCGAGGTCGGCCAGGACGGTGCAGGCGAAGGGGGCGGGGGCCAAGCCTGCCAGCTCGACCACGCGCAGACCGGTCAGTGGTCCCATGGGTGTTTCTCCTGGAAGAGGGGTCACAGGGAGCGGGAGATGATCTCCTTCATGATCTCGTTGGTCCCGCCGAAGATGGGCTGCACGCGCTGGTCGAGGTAGATCCGGGCGATCGGGTACTCGGTCATGTAGCCGTAGCCGCCGTGCAGCTGCAGGCACTCGTCGATCGCCTTCATGGCCCGGTCGCTGGTCCACCACTTGAGCATCGCCACGGTCGGGATGTCGAGTTCGCCGCGCAGGTGCTTGGCGAGGCAGTCGTCGAGGAACACCCGGGCGACCCGGGTCTCGGTGGCGATCTCGGCGAGGGTGAACTTGGTGTTCTGGAAGTGGTACACCGGGCGCCCGAACGCCTGCCGCTCCTTGGTGTAGCTCAGGGTCAGCTCCAGGGCGACCTCCATGGCCACCACCGAGGAGATGCCGATGATCAGCCGTTCCTGCGGCAGCTGCTGCATGAGCTGGACGAAGCCCTGGCCCTCGACCCCGCCGAGCAGGTTGCCGACCGGGATCCGCACCTCGTCGAAGAACAACTCGGCGGTGTCCTGCGCCTTGAGACCGATCTTGTCGAGCACCCGGCCGCGGCGGAAGCCCGCGCGCTCGGTCTCGACGATGACCAGCGAGGTGCCCTCGGCGCCCTTGGTCGAGTCGGTCTTGACCACGACTATGACGAAATCGCACTGGCCGCCGTTGGTGATGAACGTCTTGGCGCCGGAGACGACGTACTCGTCGCCGTCGCGCACCGCCTTGGCCTTGATGTTCTGCAGGTCGGACCCGGCGCCCGGCTCGGTCATCGCGATCGCGCCGACCCACTCACCGGAGGCCAGCTTGGGCAGCCACGCGTGCTTCTGCTCCTCGGTCCCGTAGGCGAGCACGTAGTGCGCCACGATGCCGTTGTGCAGCGACACGCCCCAGCCGCTGTCGCCGGAGCGGGCCTGCTCCTCCAGCAGCACGGTCTCGTGCGCGAACGTGCCGCCCCCGCCGCCGTACTCCTCGGGGATGGACAGGCAGAGCAGGCCGACCTCGCCCGCCTTGGTCCACAGCTCCCGGTCGACCTGCTTGTTCTCGATCCAGCGCTCGGTGTTGGGCGTCAGCTCCTTGGCGCAGAACGTGCGCGCCAGGTCGCGGAAGGCGTCCAGGTCGTCGTCCATCCAGGGGGATCGCTGGGTCACCGGAAGGCCTCCTCGCGGCAAAAACAATCCGATCTGCATGTAAGTTCCCCTGTGAAGGTACATGCCGACCGAACTGACCGTAAAGTGCCAGCACACCCCGATGTGGGAGGCCCGGCGCGAGGAGGTCCGGAGGTGGCCGTGCGCACGCACCGCACTCAGCAGGAGCGCAGCGAACAGACTCGCGAAGCGCTGCTCGACGCGACCATCGGTTGCCTGGTGGAACTGGGGTACGCGCGCACGACCGTGCAGGAGATCTGCCTGCGGGCAGGGGTCTCCAGGGGTGCCCAGCAGCACCACTTCACCACCAAGGCCGAGCTGATGACCGCCGCGCTGGAGCACCTGTTCGCCCGGCTGACCCGCCAGCTGCGCGAGGCGGCGGTGGACCTGCCGCCGGGGCCCGCGCGGGTCACCCAGGGCATCGACCTGCTCTGGGAGGCCTACTCCGGGACGCTCTCGACCGCCGCCGTGGAGCTGTGGGTCGCCGCGCGCACGGACCCGGAGCTGCGCGAGACGCTGCGCCCGGTCGACCGCGCCCTCGGCCACGCCACGCTGGAGCTCTACCGGGAGGCCGCGGGCGTGGAGCTGCCCGAGGCCGAGCTGGAGACGTTGTTGCTGCTCAGCGTCAACCTGGTCCGCGGCTTGGCGCTGGACGCGATGATCGGTGGCGACGCGGGGCGGCGCGGCAGGCTGCTGGAGGAGTGGAAGGCGACCGCGCTCGAGCGCTACACCTCGGCGAGCGGCGCCTGAGGCCGCAGGCGACTGGGTGTGGCACCCCCAGCCGTGCCCATCCGGTGCAGGCGGACGGGCACGGCCGCGGCTGTGCCTGACTTGCTGGTTTGCGGTGGCCGACCCGGCCCTCGCTCGGGTCGGCCACCGCTACTCATAGATGAGGGCCGCGGGACGCTTACGGGACGTTCGCTTCCGCAAACAATATGGCGGGCGTCATCCGGCGGCCCCCACCTGCCAGGATCGCCCGCGTGACAACCGCACCCGACAGCCCCGCGCCGGACGGCCCAACTCCCGATGGCCCGGCTCCTGGCAGCCCAACTCCTGACGGCCTGGCTCGCGGCGGCTCGGCTTCTGACGGACCGGCTCTTGGCAGCCCTGCTCCTGACGGAGCGGCGCCGCAGGGCCAGGTACCCGCTGCGCAGCCGCCCGCCTCGATCGACGCCACGGTGCGGGCGCCGCTGTGGTGGCCGGGCATCGTGACGGCGGGCGGCCTGCTGACGGCCGGGGTGCTCGCCGCGCTCGGGGCGGCGTTCCCGTTGGTCGACTTCGCCGACGAGGGGCCTGCGGCGGGCTTGGCCACCGGCGGCCTGGACGATCCCGGACCGGACGACCCGGGTTTCGGCATGGACGTCACCGGACCGGACGACGCGGGTTTCGGTGGGATGAGCGGCGAGGTCCCCTTCGAGGAGAGCCTGTGGTCGGGCCCCGGCCCCGGCGCGAGCGACCTGCCCGGCGCGTTCGGGCTGGTACCGCTGGACAGCTGGCTGCCGGTGACCGCGGGCGCCGTGCTCACCCTGCTCGCGGGCCTGATCGCGGTGTTCGCCGTCGCGCGCACCGGCCACGCGGTGGTCACCGCCACCAGGGTCGCCGCGGCGCTGAGCACGGGCGTGCTGGTCACCGGCTCGTTCCTGGTCCTGCGGTCGGTGTTCAGCCTCACCGCCTGGTTCGGTGCCCTCGGTGCCGAACTCGGGAACCCGCTGCCCAGCCCGTCCGCGGGCGCCGGGGCCATCCTGCTGCTGGTGGCGAGCGTGGTCGCCCTGGTGGGCATGGTGCTGTCCTGGGGACCGGTCCCCAGGCGCACAATCGGCGGCGCATTCCCCGGCATCGCTCCCCACCCGCCCCTGGCCACCGAGCCCCGGCAACTGCCCAAAGAGGACGACCAGTAGCGGTTCGACCTGCGAAGATCAGCGGCGTGTCACTCGCACCCACCGGTCATGAACCGGCCCCACCGGCTCCCGCCCGAACAACACCGAGATCAGCGACAACCCCTTAAGACCCGGTCTCGAAACTCGGCGTGTCGCTAGGTGAACCATCGGCCCGCCCCTGGCTCCGCACCGCCCGCCTGCGGGCCCGGCCCGACGGACCGGAAGGCCGTCAGAGAGACTGGGGGCCACTGCCCGCCCTCTCGACCTGGAGCCTTTGATGCCGCAAGGGACCGTCCGCTGGTTCGACGCCGAACGGGGCTTCGGCTTCCTCGCGCCCGAGGACGGCTCGGCGGACGTGTTCGTGCACGCCTCCGAGATCGTCGAGGACGGCGGCGCGAAAGTGCTCCGCGAGGGTCAGGCCGTCGTGTTCGAGGTCGGCGAGAACGACCGCGGGCCCCAGGCGCTGCGCGTTCGGGTCACCGCCGATGCGGCCACCGGCAGCGCCGTGGGCCTGCTCGGCACCGTCAACTGGTACGAGCCGGGCAAGGGGTACGGCTTCGCGTCGCCGGACGGCGGCGGCGCCGACATCTTCGTGCACAGTTCCGCCATCGTGACCGGCGGCGTGGTCACCGAGGGTCAGCGGGTGGCCTTCCTGGTCGTCGAAGGCGAGCGCGGCCCGCAGGCCGGGCACGTGATCCCGCTGGGAGCAGGGGCAGGCTCACCCGCTGCGGCTGGTGTCGCGGACGGTGCCGACGGCACGGTGGCCTGGTACGACGAGGACAAGGGCTTCGGCTTCATCAACCCCGACTCCGGCGCCGGGGACGTCTTCGTTCACGCCCGTGCCCTGACCGAAGGGCTGACGTGGCTCGCGGAGGGCGACCGCGTCGCCTACGAGGTGGCCAGTGGGGACAAGGGCCCGCAGGCCCGCGACGTGCACCTGGTCCGGGGCGCCGAGCCCCAGACGGCGCCGCAGCGGCCGGCACCTGCCGCGGGGCCTGCCGCGCGGGACGTGCCCGCCCGAGGCGGCGAGGGCGTCGTCGCGCGCTTCGACGGCGACCGCGGCTTCGGCTTCATCACCCCGGACGCAGGCGGCGACGATCTCTTCGCCCACGTGTCCGTGGTCATGGGGTCGGAGCCGCTGCAGAAGGGTGACCGGGTCCGGTACGCGGTGCGCCAGAGCGACCGGGGCCCGCAGGCCGACCGCATCGAACGCCTCTGATGAGGCGGCCCCACCGACGGGAATGGACGCGTTAGACCTGGTCGCAGAGCTCGATCTTCATGAGCAGGCGGACGTTGATCACGGTTCGGGCCAGCGTGAGTAGCGCCAGCGTGGTGCGTCGGTGCGAGTACTCCCGGAAGTATCCACCGGCCCCGCCGGAACCATCCTGATCGTCGCCTGCGCCGTGACGCTGATCGGCCTGGCCCTGCTACCTACGACCAAGCGGCAGCCCACTGGACACTCGGAAGCACCGCTGCTGTAGCGGCCCCGCGCAAGTTCGCCCCCACCGAGCTCCTCACCTTGCCGCGTCCAGCCGAAGACCCGAAATCCCTTGCCCCGCAACCCAATCCCGGCCAGCGCAAGATCATCTGCCGCAAGAGCCCCCGATATACAGCCTAACGAGGAACCCCGACAGAACCGGACCAGCGACTAGGGCCTGTGGACAACAGAACACGTTGTGGACAACCGCCCGCCAGTCCAGCACCTGGACACTCAGAAGCCAAGGTGCCACCCCAGCCCAACCCTCTGGACACCCGAACCCAGCCGTGCCAACCCAGCTCCCGCCGGGTCCGCCCCAACCCACAAACCCAGCCCCTGAACACTCGGACCCGACGATGCCAACCCGGCTGCCGTCAGGTCCGCCCCAACCCACCTACCCAGCACCTGGACACTCGGACCCTGTGGTGTCATCCCAGCCCGCTCTCGGCTGCCCTGCCGGCCCAGCGCCTGGACTGTCGGACCCGGCGGTGCCAACTCGACTGCCGTCAGGTCCGCCCCAGCCCACCTGCTCAGCGCCTGGACAGTCGGAGTCGCTGGTGCCAAGTGCTCGATGGGGCGGACTTGTTTTGTGTGGGGGGACGGCACCCGTAGCGTCGGTAGCGGACAGGGCCATGCTTTTCGGCCCCTGCTGTGCGGTCCTGCCACGGGTGTCGTAGGGGCCC
>NZ_JAMTCO010000015.1 GCF_024171925.1 Actinokineospora diospyrosa
GAGGGTCGCCACCACGACATTCACTGCCTCAGGAAATCAGGCATCCTGCAGGGCCGGGACACCACCTCCTGGCTCGCCGACAAAGGCTACATCGGCAGCGACATGATCACCCCGTTCCGCAAACCACGCAAACGCGAACAACCCCGATGGCAGAAAGAATACAACTTCCAACACAACAAGATCCGCGTCGCCGTCGAACGCGCCATCGCCCACCTCAAAACCTGGCGGATACTCCACACCGACTACCGGCGCCCGTTCAACACCTTCACCGCCACCATCACAGCAGTCATCGGACTCTACTTCTACGCACGCTCTGAATAACCCTCTGTGTATTTGGGGGCTTTCGATCAGGTTGATCTTGATGTAGGCCGTGGTTGGGAGTGCGGGGGAAGGGGTTCGGTGGCTTCGGGTCGGCTCGCCTGCGGCATCGCGACCCGGGTCGGACGCCTCGTTGCCTAGCGGCAACCTCGGCGCCCGATCCGCGATTTTCGAGCTTTGCTCGATGGGGTGGACCTGTTTTGCGCGGGGCCCCTACGACACCCGTGGCAGAACCGCAAAGCAGGGGCCGAAAAGAATGGCCCTGCCGCGAGGAAACGCTACGGGTGCCGCCCCCCCACACAAAACAGGTCCACCCCATCGAGCATTTGGCACCAGCGAGTCCGACTGTCCAGGTGCTGGCTAGGTGGGTTGGGGCGGACCTGACGGGGGGCCAGTTGGCACCGACGGATCCGACTGTCCAGGCGCTGAGCTGGCAGGGCCGACGAGAGCGGGCTGGGCTGACACCGGCCGTTCAGAGAGTCCAGGGCTGAGCAGGTGGGCTGGGGCGGACCTGACGGGGGGCGGGCTGGCACCGCAGGGTCCTAGTGTCCGGGTCAGGGGAACTCGACTGTGGTTACTAGTTGGCCGAGGAGTCCGGCCAGTTCCCACCAGCCTCGGCCGGTTGGTGAGTGCAGGGTGAAGATGGCCAGTCGGCGGGTGCCGGGGTCTAGGACTATGGCTTGGAGTTGGCACCCGGGGGTGGTGGAGATTCGTTCGGCGATGACCACGGGGTAGCCGGTTTCGGTGCGGGACTCGGTGATGTCTTGGATGTCGTCCTGACCCAGTTGGGCGCAGAGGTCGGCCGCGGTCGTGGAGCCGTGGGGGGAGTCCGTTGTGGACACCACGGCGGTGAGGATGGCGGGGTCGGCGGCTGGGTGGGTGACGGTGGCTACCAGGCCCGCGCCGCTGGTGTGGGCCAGGGTGGCGGCTTCCTCGGCGGACTGGGCGAGGCCGGGGTCGTGGTGGGAGTCGGGGCCCCGGGTGGCGGTCATGAGCGCGAGGAGGTCGGCCGCGGTGTGGGCTGGGGAGGCCAGCGATACCGGGGTGATTCCCTCGACGGCCGCTAGTTTCACCGGGTGTGCTCGGGGACGGTGATCCACGTGGTGGGAGTGGGGGGTGTGGCGAGCGCGGTGGTGAAGGCGGCGAGGGCGGTCGCTCGTGGGGCGGGGGCGGTGGGGGTCACGACCAGGGTGGCCATGGCGGCGGAGGTGGTGGACATCCGGTGTAGGAGGGCGGCGATGGTCTTCATGGGCACTGGTGCCTCGGTTGGGTTGCCACGGAGGGAATCCAGTTCGTCGGCGACCGCGGTGGCGGCGTGTTCGTGGTCGGCGGCCAGGGTGCGGGCCTCGCGGAGCACGGCTTCCAAGCGGTCCCCCAACTCCGCCAGCGCCGCCTCCGCCGCGGCGTGCTGGACGGCGGCGTGCGGTGACCGGGTCAGGTCGACCTCGTCGCGCCAGCGATCGACGTCGTCGGCTGTGGTGGTGATCTGGCGGCGCAGGGCGGTCGCGTCGCGGTCGAGGCGGTCGGCGGTGGCCTTGGCCGTGGCGATGGTGTTGGCCCATCCACTGAGGACAGTCGCGGCCTGGCGCAGGGCGGCCACGCGGTCGGTCGGGTCGATGTGCTGCAAGCGATCCGCGAACCCCTCGGCCGCGGCACCCGACCACCCGGCCGTCAGCTCACGGCCACGGACAACCGCAGACTCGGCCTGCAACAACGCTTCCGCAGCAGCGACATAGCCGCGCGCGAGATCGGCCACACCCTCCGCATCTCCCGCAGCCGGGTTGAACCCGAGACCAGGGTAAGTCACCGGAGTCGCCAAGCGGTGTCGGTTTCGGTTTCCAGGTAAGTGTTTCGCGTGGTGGTGACCGTGGTGGCGGCGGCGTCCAGGTTGGCGGTCACCGTGTTCAGCGTCGTCTGGGCGTGGGCGGTGAAGGCGGCTACGGCCGTGTTCACCCTGCCTGGGCCCGCGTCGACCTCCGCCAACTGGACGTCGGGAATGGCGGAGCGGAGGACTGCGGCTGCAGCTTCCAGGGCGGCTGGGTCGACTGTGTAGCCGGTCATGCGCCGAAGACTGGGGGGTAGGCGGGTGGGAGGTCGTCGAAGAGGTCCAGGCCTTCGATGTAGCGGTTCTTGTGTTCGGCGTCTTCCTCGCCGGGGGCAGCGGCACCGCCCATGCCGGGGTACATGCCCCCAGCGGCGCCAGGGCGGCCTGAAGTGCCTTCGGGGATGACGCCGGGGCGACCGGCGACCCCGCCGGAGCCGGACAGGGCACCGCCGCGGGGAAGGGCGTCGCTACCGGTGCGAGCCCCAGCACCGGGCCCAAAACCGCCGCCAGGTCCGAAACCGCCGCCGTGAGCCCCGCTGGAGCCACCGCCGTACTGACCGCCGCTCGGGCCATAGCCGGTCGTGCCGTACCCGGTCGAACCCTGGCCGGGGCCGTAAGTGGTTCCCGTCGACGGGGTGCCAGTGGGGTACCCGGCGACCTCGGTGCCGTTGTTGTTGGTACCAGGGGGAAGCGGGGCGGCGGGCGGCACCGGAGCGGGTCGCTCGGTGGGCGGCCACGTCTTGTGCTCGGGCATCGGCGTGTAGGTGACCGAGGGGACGTCCACACCGCCGGGTCGTGGCGCCGGTGCCGTGGCGGGGTAGTCCGGCAGCGAGGACCGGACGTCGTGGCTCTCGGCGGCGAAGGTCTTCATCACCTGGACCGCCTTCGCCCGCGCCTCAGCGTGTTCGGCCGCCTTGGGCTGGTGGTCGTCGGTGAGGTTCTTGAGCAGTACGGCGTCGCTGGGGTCGCGGTCGACCTTGACGTCGTAGCCCGCCTCAAAATGCCGCTGCGCGTAGTAGAACACCGGCTCCGGCATGTGCTTCTGCGCGCCGACAACGGCTTCGGCGAAGTTCGACAGGCCCTCACCGATGCGGTCGGTCGTGTGCGCCGCCTCGCCCGCCCACTGGGTCAGCCGCGTGTTCGACTCCCCCGCGCTCTTCGCCGCCGGACCGCGCCAGGTGCTCAGCAGGCCCTGCAGGATGCTCTGGACCCGCCCCGTCGTGCCCGCGATCTCCTTCGACAGCTCCGACCACTGCTGAGCCCGACCCGCGAGCTGCCCGGGCCGGGCCTTCATGACCATGTCGTAGAGCGTCGCGTGGTCGTAGTGCTCCCAGTTGATCTGGCGCAGGTCGTCGAGCTCCTTGTTGTGCTTGCGCCCCTGCTTGTGCTCGGCCGCCTCGCGCCGCTGGGCCGCGGTGGGCTTGTGCACGTCGGAGTACGCGCGGTGACCGGCCATCAGAGAGCACCCCCGGCGTGGCGGATCGCGGACTCGGCGTGTTCGTCGACGCTGCGGTAGGCGACCAGGCTCGCCCGGATGGTGGCCCGCACCTCGGCCAGCTCCTCGATGTAGTTGGCGAGCACGGCGCGCACGCCGTCGGTGGTGTCCGCGCGGCCGAGGAACGAGCGCGACATCGCGGCGGCGACGGGGCCCGCCCCGGCGGCGAGCGGGTCACCGAGGTCCTCGGCGGCGCGCAGCTGGCGGATGAGGTCGTCGTGCAGTCCGGCGAGTTCGCGGTCGGCCGCCTCGAGCGCGGCGTAGTCGACCTCGACGACGTCGCCGCCACCGGTGACCGTGAAGTCACCGCGCGGCCCGGCGACCACCTCGGGCACCGCTTCGAGGTGCTGGACCGGCTTGTGCCTGGCGCGCAGGGCCTCGGCCTCGCGCGCGTTGTGAACCCACGTCATCTTCGCTCCCACCTTCCCAGCACCAGCGTGACCGACGGCGAACCCGCGTTCCACCCCCACCCCGCCGTTGTGCACAACTGGGCACGTCCGGCGCGCACCGGGACAACCGGCGTAGGTGGATAAGCGACGTTACCCTCCCCGGGTGAGTGAATTAGACACCAAACCGGTCCGGCGGGCGGTTGCCGCTTCGGCGATGGGCAACTGCATCGAGTGGTACGACTTCGGCGTCTTCGGCTTCATGCCCGCCATCCTCGGCGCGGTGTTCTTCGACGCGGCGACGCCGACGGAGAACGTGCTGGGGACCTTCGCGGTGCTGGCGGTGGCGTTCGTCGCCCGGCCGTTCGGCGGGTTCGTGTTCGGCCCGCTCGGTGACCGCGTCGGCAGGCAACGGGTGCTGGCCGCGACGATCGTGCTGATGTCCGGGTCGACGTTCGCGATCGGACTGTTCCCCTCGTACCAGACGGCCGGTGTGCTGACCCCCATCCTGGTCTTGCTCGCCCGGCTCGTCCAGGGTTTCTCGGCGGGCGGCGAGTACGGCGGCGCGGCCACGTTCATCGCCGAGTACGCCCCGGACCGGCGCCGCGGCTTCCTGGGCAGCTGGCTGGAGTTCGGCTCGCTCGGCGGATACCTGCTCGGCGCTGGCGTGGTCACGACAACGACGATCGTGCTGGGCGACGAGGCCATGGCGGAGTGGGGTTGGCGCGTGCCGTTCCTGCTCGCCGGTCCACTCGGGTTGGTCGGGTTGTACCTGCGGACCCGGCTCGAGGACACGCCGCTGTTCACCGAACTGGCCGCGCGGCACGGGGTCGAGGCGTCGCCGCTCAAGACCGTCCTGCGCACCCAGTGGCGGCCGATCCTGCACCTCATCGGCTACATCGTCCTGCTCAACATCGCCGACTACATCGTGCTGACCTACATCGAGAGCTACCTGACCGGCCCGCTCGGGCTGACCGGCCGCACCCCGCTGCTGGTGGTCATCGCGGTGATCGTCGGCATGATGGCGCTGGTGGGCCCGGTCGGCGCGCTGACCGACCGGGTCGGCCGCAAACCGTTCCTCTACGCGGCGTGCGCGGGTTTCCTGGTGCTGCCGATCCCGGCGTTCACGCTGATGGACCAGGGCAGCACGGCGGCGCTGGTGCTCGGGCTGGCCCTGATCGCGCTGCCGCTGACGTTCCTGCTCGCCACGATCCCCTCGGTCCTCCCGGCGATGTTCCCCACCGAGGTCCGCTACGGCGCGTTCGCCATCGGCTACAACCTGTCGACCGCCCTGTTCGCGGGCACCGCACCCTACGTCGTGACGAAACTGGTGGACAGCACCGGCGACCAACTGGTCCCGGCCTACTACCT
Organism: Actinokineospora diospyrosa; assembly: GCF_024171925.1. Taxonomy (GTDB): domain Bacteria; phylum Actinomycetota; class Actinomycetes; order Mycobacteriales; family Pseudonocardiaceae; genus Actinokineospora; species Actinokineospora diospyrosa. The sequence goes on from NZ_JAMTCO010000015.1 coordinate 5,396, forward strand.
GATGGGCGCAGCGGCCATCGCGGCCATCCCGATCTACCTGCTCCCGGAGACGGCGGGCAAGTCGTTGCGCGAGGTCAAAGCCCCGGTCGGCTGAGCGGGGGCGTGTGCGCGGCCACAGCGGTGCGGTTGCTTACTCTTCGGTAATGAGCCGTACCGCTGAGGCCTGGCCGCCGGTCGAGACCGAGTTGCCGGGGCGCCACGAGGACACCCCCGAGCCGGGGACGGACCTGCCGCCGCACTACGCGTACTGCTTCGGGTGCGGCGACCGCCAAGAGGACGGGCTGCACCTGCGGGCGCAGGTCGGGGACGGCCACCACATCCGGTCCAGGTTCACCGTCACCGAGGCGCACCAGGGCGCTCCCGGGCTCGCCCACGGCGGGCTGCTGGCCTGCGCGTTCGACGAGGCGCTGGGCACAACGGTCGGGAACCTGCTGCGGCGACCGGCGGTCACCGGGCGGCTGGAAACCGACTTCGTGCGGCCGGTGCCGGTCGGCACGACGCTGGTGATCGACGCGCACCTGGACGGGGTGGCCGGGCGCAAGGTCTACGTCAGCGCCGAGGGGCGCATCGACGCCGAGGACGGGCCGGTGGCGGTCCGGGCGCGGGCGCTGTTCGTGCTGGTGGAGATCCAGCACTTCCTCGACAACGGGCGCACGGAGGACCTGCGGGCGGTCGCGGCGGACCCCAGCCTCCTCGGCTCACGGCCGGTGGAGCTGAATCCGTAGGCTGGCCGCATGTTCATGGTCGCGGTGGGGCTGGGTGTGCTCGCCCTGCACCTGTACCTGTGGAAACGGCTGGTGCGGGACACGACCACGTCCGCGCGGGCCAGGCGGGTCGCCACGATCGTGCTGGCGGTGTTCGCCGGGCTCGCGGTCGCGGCCCTGGTGCTGCCCCGGTTCGTCGGGGTGGAGATCGCCAAGTGGTTCGCCTGGCCGGGTTACCTGTGGCTGGCGCTGTTCTTCTACCTGCTGCTGGTGCTGGCCGCGCTCGAACTGCCCCGGCTCGCGCTGCGGCGGTGGACGCGACCGGCGGAGTCGGGCGAGGTCGACGAGAGCAGGCGGCTGTTCCTGTCGCGCGCCGCCGGTGTGGTCGCGGTGGCCACGGCGGGCAGCGTCGTCGGGGCGGGCGCGGTGTCGGCGCTCGGACCGCCCACGGTGAAGCGGGTGTCGGTGCCGATCGGCAGGCTTGCGCCTGGCTTGCGCGGCATGCGGATCGCGGTGGTCAGCGACATCCACCTGGGACCGCTGCTCGGCCGCTCGCACACCGAGCAGATCGTGCGGATGCTCAACGAGACCCGGCCGGACCTGGTCGCCATGGTCGGCGACCTCGCCGACGGCACGGTCGCCGAACTCGGCCACGCCGCGGCGCCCCTGGGTGACCTGGTGGCGCCGACCTATTTCGTCACCGGCAACCACGAGTACTACTCCGGCTACCAGCCCTGGGTGACCGAGCTGGAGCGGCTCGGGTTGCACTACCTGCACAACGAGAACACCAAGATCGTGCACGGGTTGGACCGGCTCACCCTCGCCGGTGTCACCGACGTGACCGGCAAGAACTTCGACGACGGCCCGGACATGGAGCGCGCGCTGACCGGTCGGGTCGGCACCACCGTCCTGCTCGCCCACCAGCCGGTCCAGGCCGAGAAGGCCGCCACCCTCGGCGTGGACCTCCAGCTGTCCGGCCACACCCACGGCGGGCAGCTGTGGCCGTTCCACTACGTCGTGCGGGCGGCCCAGCCCGCGGTGTCCGGCCTGTCCAAAGTGGACAAAACATGGCTCTACGTCACCAACGGCGTCGGCACCTGGGGCCCACCGGTGCGCGTCGGGGCCGCCCCCGACATCTCCGTGATCGAACTGGCCGCCGACTAGCCGCCGCAGTCCGTCGGCGGGGTCTTGCCCGCCTTGAGCACGATCGAGCTCAGCTTGGAGTCCGTGCCGTCCTTGGCGGGGATGACGATGGTGGCCTTCTGCGTCCAGCTCTGCCCGCCGATGTCCAGCGTCCAGGTGCCGGTGACCTTCTTGACCAGCGCCGCCCGGGTCACCCAGCCGTACTCGCCCGGCGCGAGGGTGATGGTGACGGTGTCGGTCACCGCCTCCGAGCCGATCCAGCTGTGCGCGTAGTTGGCCTGGATCTGGGTCGTCACCTGCGCCTTGATGCCCAGGTCGACCCCGACCTGGACCGAGACGGTGACGCTGCCGCCGACGGTGTTCGACCAGCCGACGGTCTGGTTCCAGGCGCGCGCGTACGTGGCGTTGTTCGGCGTCCCGTTCTTCACCAGCTGGCTGACGCAGGCGACCGGGGCCAGGTGGGCCGGGTACTTGGTCTTGTCCTCTTTCCAACCGCACGTCTGCGGGTTCTTGTCGCACGCGGCCATGGCGTACTTGATGGCCGATGTCTTGGTACCGGGGAGGTTGCTGTTGACGCCGAGCTTGAAGGACTGGCGGGCGTTGCCCGTCTCGCAGTCGTCGACGTAGACGTACCCCTCGCTGTCGAGGGTCCAGCAGTAGCCGGTGTCCTCCTGCTTGAGGTAGAAGCTGGAGAAGTCGTTGGCGAAGGGCACCAGGTGCCAGCGCTGGCTGGACTGGCCGACGCACTCCCACTGGTCGAGGTAGCTGTTGGTCCACCACACGTCGACGCAGTTGCCGCTGGCCAGGTTGCGGACCCGGAAGGTGAAGTCGGGGTTCTGCTCCAGCTTCCAGAACGAGCGGTCGCCCAGTGTCGAGAAGAACTGCAGGTACGCGTGCGGGTCGCCGGGGTCCTCGATGTCGAGGCCGCCGGGGAAGGCGGCGCTGGTGATCTGCAGGCAGTTGACCGAACCGGGGGACGCGCAGCCCGCCGGGACGGCCTCCGCCGCTCGCACCGGCGCGGTCGCCGCCACCAAGCAGAGCACCGCGGTGATCGCCAGTCTTCGCATCGCCGACCCGCTTTCGGTTGTCCCCTGTGGAGACTTCCGATCGTGGGCGCGTTCCGACGGACCAGCAATCCCCGGTACGGGTCGCTGAACCACCTCTTCTAGCTACAGTCGCGCCCTGCGGGGTGAATCAGGTGAGGGTTCGCGGGCGGATGGCGTTTGCCTTGTCCACCAAGGCATGCCGCTGCTCCGGCGAGCTCGCCAACCGCGCGAGGGCCCGGTAGCAGCGTTCGAGGCCGAAGCGCAGCTCCCGTTCGGACAGTTCGCAGCCGAGGACCGTGCGCTGCGCGTTGGTCGGGTTCGCCCCCGGCTTGCCCGCCTTCACCCACCCGTACGCGGCCTCCAGGACCTCGGCGGACAGGCGCGTGCGGCGCTCGGCGTCGAGCGCCAGGCGCTCCAACCGCTTGGCGGCGTCGTGCAGCTCGTGCTCGACCACGCGCTCCACCTCGTGGCCGCGGGCCTTCACCTTGATCGCGGCGACCTGGGCGGCGACGTGGTGGCTGGAGGTGTCCGGGACGGCCTCCAGCACCTCGATCGCGCCCGCCCGGCCGCCCTGCGCCAGGTACACCCTGGCCAGGCCGAAGGCGGCGCTCACGAAGGAGTGGTCGGTGCGCCAGACCAGCTCGTAGAACCGCGACGCGCCGAAGCTGTCGCCCGCGAGCTCGGCGCTGACCGCCAGCGCCAGCTTGGGCGCGATCTCGCCGGGCACCGCGTCGTACACCCGGCCGAACGCCTCGCGCGCGGCCTTCGGGGCGTTGTTGGCCAGCGCCAGCAGGCCGTGGAACCAGTCGGGCCGCCAGTCGGCCGGGTTGTTCGCCATCCGCCGGGCGGTGTCCAGCTCGGCGGCGGCCGCGCGCAGGTCGCCCTGGTCGAGGCGGGCCTTCACCAGGCGCAGCCGGACCTCGATGGAGTCGCGCGGGGCGCTGGTGAGCGCGGCGATGAGTTCGGCTGGCTCGGTCGCGGTGATGCTCGCGAGCACGGCGGCGGCCGGGTCGTCGGTGTCGACGAGGGGCAGCGGCAGCACGGTGGCGACCTCGGTCGGGTCGGGCACCGGCAGCGCGTCGGAGGCGCCGAAGGTCCTGGTCTCCAGACCGAACACAGTGGACAGTCCGGGGCGCGGTTTCCCGCTGCCCAGCGCCATGACCTCGCGCAGCACCCCGGTCAGCTGGTCGGCCATCTCCTCGGCGGAGGTGAACCGGCGGGCCGGGTCGGCGTGCGTGGCCCGGCGCAGCACCCGGTAGTAGCTGCCGAACAGCTTGAACAGCGGCTCGACGTCCGGGCCGGGCAGGGTGTGCTTGTAGCGGGTGGTGTAGCCGGCGAACTCGATGGACAGCACGGCGAGGGTGCGGCCGACGGTGTAGATGTCGGAGGCGATCGTGGCGCCCTCGGCGGCCAGTTCCGGCGCTGCGTAACCCGCGGTGAAGAACAGCGGGCTCTCGTAGTCGTCGGTCTTGCGGACCGCGCCGAGGTCGATGAGCTTGAGCTGCTCGCCCGCCTGGATCACGTTGTCCGGCTTGAGGTCGCAGTACAGCATGTCGATGCTGTGCAGGTAGCCGATGGCGGGCAGGATCTCCAGCGCGTAGGCGATCACCTGGCCGATCGGCAGCGGCTCGGCCCGACCGGTCTGCCGGTGGTGCTCCAGGGCGAGCTGGCGCAGCGACTGGCCGCCGACGTACTCCATCACGATGTAGCCGACCATCGACCCGGTCTTGGGGTCCGGGTGCTCGACGAAGTTGTAGATCTTGACGACGTTCGGGTGCTCGACCTCGGCGAGGAACCGGCGCTCGGCAACCACCGAGGCCATCGAGGTCTCGTCGCCGGTGTCGATCATGCCCTTGAGCACCACCCAGCGGTCGCTGACGTTGTGGTCCTTGGCCAGGTAGATCCAGCCGAGGCCGCCGTAGGCGATGCTGCCGAGCACCTGGTACTGACCGCCGACGAGGTCGCCGCGGAAGAGGCGGGGCCGGAAGTTGAAGTCCTGCCCGCAGGTCGGGCAGGCGCCCTCCGCCGCGCCGGGCACACCGTCGGCGCCGCGGCCGACCTCGGCGCCGCAGTTGGTGCAGAACCGCTTGTTCTCCGCGACGACCGGGTTTTCCAGCACCGCGCTCGCCGGGTCCTTCACCGGCACGACCGGCACCTCGACCAGCCCGGCGCCGAGCCTGCCGCGCCCGGAGGCCCGCGACCCGGTGCGCCGACCGGTGCCGGGGAACGGGTGCGAGCCGCTGTCGGTGCGGGTCAGCAGCTCGGTCTTGGGCTGCTCGTCCTCGTCCTCCGGCTTGGGCGGCACGATGCTCTGGGTGAGCGTGGTCTCGGCCAGCACGCTGGTCATCGGCGTCTCGTCCGGCGGCGCGAACGGGCTCGGTTCGCCTTCAGCCGGGATGGAGTGCCGGTCGGTGACGTCCGCCGCGCTGGTGTCCGGGACCGGCCGGGGGGCGGGCTGGCGCGGGAACTGTCCGGTGTGGACGCCGGGCGGCGGGGGCAGCACCGGGTGCTGGCCGGAGCGCGAACCCGGCGGCACCGGGAGCGGACCGGAGCGCAGGCCAGGCGGTTGCGGCGGACGGGCGGGCGGGAACGGGTGCGGGCCGCTGGACTGGCGACCGGTGGGGGCGAACGGGTGCGGACCGCTGGACTGGCCGACGCCGGGTGCCGCGTGCCTGCCGGGTGGCCGCCGCCGCGGGCCGGTGTTGGCCTGCCCCGGGAACGGGACCTGGCCGGGGTGCGGGCCTTGCGCCGGGGGCGGGGCGGCTTGGGACTGCCGCGGTCCGCGCGGGCGGGGAGTCGGTTGTGGACGCCCCGACTGCGGCTGCCACGGCTGCGAGTTCTCCGGGGGCGGCTGGAAAGCCTGCTGCGCTGGCGCCTGCTCCGGCTGCGGTGGCGGCGCGAATGGCTCCTGTGTGGATGCCAACGGTGGCGACGACTGCGGCACAAACGGTTCCGGCGTCGACAGCTGCGACGCGAAGGGCTCCGGTGTGGCCGCCTGCGATGTTGCCAGCGGCGGCGTGAACGGCCCTGGTGTCGATGGCTGCGACGTCGCCGACTGCGGCGCGAAGTGCTCTGGTGTGGACGGCGGCGGCACCGGTGGCGGCGTGAACGGCTCCTGTGTCGACGGCTGCGACGTCGACGGCTGTGGCGCGAAAGGCTCCGGTGTGGCCGCCTGCGATGTTGCCAGGGGCGGCGTGAACGGCTCTGATGTCGCTGGCTGCGACGTCGCCAAAGGCTCTGGTGTTGACGCGGGCGGGGCGGGTGGCTGCGGCGCGGGTTCGTCGTGCGGCAGAACGGGCGGCGACTGGGTCAGGGGCACCAGTTGGCCGGTGGCCACCACCTCCGCAGGCGCCTGCCAGACCGGTGTGGGCACCTGCGGCGGTGACGGCGGTCGGACTACCTGGGTCGGGGGTGCCGGGTCGTCCAGCGGCGCGATGTCGGTGCCCGAGTTGTTGTGGTCCACGCTGTTCTGGCCCGAGTCGCCCAAGTCCGTGTTGTCCAAGCCTGCGTCGTTCAAGCCGGTGCTGTTCAAGCCTGCGTTGCCCAAACCGGAGCTGTTCGAGCCCGTGCCGTCCAAGCCGGTGCTGTCCGAGCCCGAGGGGGCCGGCGCGGTGTCCTCGCGCGGTGGCGGGGAGTCGAAGTTCCAGCGGGCCGGTTTCGGGGTCGGCCCCGGCTCACCCGGTGGGGTCCTGTGCGTCATCGGGGCACCTCCGCTCAGTCCCGGTACTTGCCCACTGGCGGCGCGGCGCGCTCGCCCGCCTGCGCCAACCACTTGTTGTAGCTGGTCACCCAGGAGCCGTTGGTGATCGAGCGCTCCAGCACGCCGTTGACGAAGCGCACCATGTCCTCGTACTGCTTGGGGATGCCGATGCCGTAGGGCTCCTCGGTGAACCGGGGGCCGACCATCTTCACGTTCGGGTCCTGGGCGACCATCCCGGCCAGGATCGTGTCGTCGGTGGAGACGGCGGCGACCTGGGCCTGCTGCAGCATCACCAGGCAGTCCGACCAGTTGTCGACCGCGACGATCTCCGGTGGCGCTGGCGATTGGCGCAGCCGGGCGATCGAGGTGGAGCCCTTGGTCGCGCAGACCCGCTTGCCGCCCAGCTGGTCGATGCCGGTGATCTGCGAGGCGCGGTCGACCAGCACCCGCTGACCCGCGACGTAGTAGGTGGCGGAGAAGTTGATGTCGACCCAGCGCCCGCAGGTGGCCGTCATGGTCCGGACCACGATGTCGACCTCGCCGTTCTTGAGCGCGTCGATGCGCTCGGCGGAGGTGATCACCTTGTACTGCACCTTGTTCGGGTCGCCGAAGATGGCGGCGGCCACGTCGCGCACCCGGTCGATGTCGAAGCCCTCCAGCGCGTTGCTGGTCGGATTGCGGAAGCCGAACAGGAAGGTGTTCTGGTCGACGCCCGCGATGAGCCGCCCCCGGTCGAGGATGGCGCGCATGGTCGACCCGGCGGGCATGTTCCCCGGCTGCGGGAGGTTGTTCGCAGGCCGCAGGCTCGCGGTCGGATCGCACGGCGGGACCTGGGTGGCCGCGCCGGTGGTGGTCGCCGGGTTCACCTCGACGCCGACCGGCTGCGGGCGGTCCACACTGGACACCGTGGCCAGGTCGACCGGCCTGCCCGCGGCGGAGCAGGCGGTGGCGGCGCAGGCGAGCACGACGGCGAGCAGCACACCCCGCACAGCGCGGCCGGTCCTGGGCACAAGCCCCATCGGTGCTGGCCTCATCGGAGCAGAGCTCATCGGTACTCCCGCAAGCGCTCGCGGATGCCGAGGGTGATCCCGGCCGCCGCGATGACGGCGAGCACGGCGATCCCGGGCACCAGGCCGGTGAGCGCGTTGCCCGCCTTCGTCGTCTGGGTGAAGAACTCGTCGCGCCCGGCGTTGAGCGCGGTGATCAGGTTCTTGTCGAGCTTGCCGAACGCGGCGGCGGCGCTGTCGGGCGCGTCACCGATGGCGACCTTCACGGCCTCCTCGTACTGCCCGCCGTCGTCGAGTTCGCGGATCTTGCGGTGCGCGGCGGCCCACTCCTCGGCGTTCTGCACCGCGAGCTGCACCTCACCGGCCATGGCGTCGCTCGAGGCGAGGTCCTTGGCCTGGCGCAGCAGGTTCGCGCCGCCGTCGCCGGTGATGGTGGCGGCCAGCTGCTGCCACTCCTGCTCGTAGCCGGGGCCGTCGCCGCGCGCGACCAGGGTCAGCGTCTCGTCGGCGCGGCACTTGAGCGAGTTGATCCTGGCCTGGACCAGCACGTCGACCTGCTGGGCGCCGTTGCGCTCGGCGTCACCGACGTGGCTGGACAGCACCAGCATCGCCGTGACACCCCAGATGAGCGTGATCACCACCGCGGCCGTCGCGGCGAGCAGCCCGATGTTGAGCAGCCGGTTGGTCTTGTGCGTCAGGTAGCGCTGGGTCGCGACCAGGGCGGCGAGCAGCAGGGCCAGCAACGCGATCGGCGCCCACGGCACGGACCTGGCCGACTCCTGCTCGCGCTGCAACCGGTCGTAGTTGATCTCGTACAGCTGCTCCGCGGCGGGCAGCAGCTTCGAGCGCATCAGCCCGGACGCCTCGCGCAGGTACGCCGCACCGGCCGGGTAGCCCTGGCGGTTGTTGGCGCGCGCGGTCTCGATCAGACCGGAGTAGACGGGCAACTGCTGGGAGAGGACCTCGACCTGCGCGGCGGCCAGCGGGTCGCCGCCGACGTCGGAGGACGCCTTGCCCAGCGCGGTACCGGCCTGGGAGATGTCGAACTCGTAGCGGGTGCGCAGGGTCGCGGGCTCGACGCCGCCGGAGAGGAACGCGCTCGCCGCGGTCGCGTCGGCGTCCGAGAGGGACCGGAAGATCTGCTGCGCCGCGGTCGCCAACGGCTCCCGGTGGGCGACCAGGTCGCTGAGGGTGTCGCGCTTGGCCTGGGCGGTCACCGCGGCCACGATGCCGGTGATCGCGGTGAGCAGGAGCAGCGCCACCGCCAGCACCGACAACCGGCCCGGCGTCGTGGTCGCCGATCGGGTCACCCGCCCCAGGGCCGACGGACCGGCCTGCCGCTGCGGCGCGGCCGTCACCACGGGGTACCACCCAACCGCACGTCCCCGCCGCCTTCCGCTCCGGTCGTCGCTTGGGCTTGAACTTAGTGGAGCGGTATGCGCCGAGCCACCAAGTCCGCGAGGACAGCGACCAGGTCGTGATCACGGGGTGGACACAGCCGGTCACCGAGGGGTCCCACTTGTGCGCGCCGTAGTCGCTCGGTTGCTGTCTGGATAGCCGACTGCCCCGGTGGGACCGTGGCTGGTATGAACGGGAACACTGAGCACAGCATGAAGCACATCGCGACGTTCTGCGGGCAGTGCAACTGCGGCTGTCCCGAACTGTGGATCGACCCGGACGCGCCGGAGGAACGCCGCGTGGTCATCACCGACGACTTCGGCCAGCGCATCCAGATGAGCCTGGGCCAGCTCAGCGACCTCGTCGACGACGTCAAGAACGGCGTGGTCGACCAGGTGCTGGTGGCGGGCAGGTAGGCAACCGGGCGCGGTGGCGACATGGGTCGGCTGGGTGCTCACCACGGCGTTCCTCGCGATCGCCGGGTACAGCGTCGCCCGCCTCTGCGCCGCCGCCCGACCGGGCTCGCCCGATTACACCGGTGGCCACCGCGCGGTCGACACCGCGCACGCGACCACGGCCACGGGCATGGCGGTGATGTGCTCCCCGGTCGGCGGCCCGCTGCCCGCCGCCGGGTGGGTGGCGCTGTTCACCCTGGTGACCGGCTGGTTCCTGGGTGCGGCTGTGCTGCGCGGCGGCCGGGCGCCGATCGGCTGGCACGGCCCTGACTGGCAGCACGCGGCAGCCGGGCTGGGGATGCTGTACATGCTGTTGGCGGTCCCCCACACAGCGCACTCCATGTCCACACCGTGGACCGGTCCGCACACCGGGCAGGCGGCACTACCCGCCCTGGGTTGGGCTTTCGTCGTCTTCTTCGCGTTCCAAACCGTCCTCCTGGGACCGGCGGTGCTGCGCGGCGCCCGCGGCCCCGGCCTACTCGCGGACACCCGCGTCGCCGCTGCCTGCCAACTCACCATGGCGGCCGGGACCGGGTACCTGATCTTCGTGACGCTGTAGCCGCGCGGCCAGCACCGCCGCCCCCACACCGAGCACGGCGAGCAGGGCGAAAGCGAGCGCGGGGGTGTCGAGCAGCAGCCCGACGCCGAGCGAGACGACCAGCCCACCCGCGTTGCCGGTCAACCACACCAGCGACGTGATCGGTCCCGCCCGCTCCGGATCGTGCCTCTCGACCATCGCCAACGCGACGGGCAGCGCGGACAGGAGCGCGAACCCCAGCAGCGGGCTTGTCGCGAAACCGGTGAGTTTGGGGAGGAACCCGAGCAGGAGGCAGACCAGCGCGGTGACCAGCCCGGCCAGTTGGAGCGCCCGCGGTTCAGCCGACCGGCGCGCGGCCCACGGCGGCACCACCACACAACCCGCCACACCAGCGACCAGCATCAGCAGCAGGAGCAGCCCCGAGGTGTCCGCGCCGATCCCGGCCGGGGCGAGCAACGGCTCCAACCAGGTGGCGAGCGCGACGAAGATCCCCATCCCGAGGAAGACGACCGCCGCCAGCACCGGCACCCCCGGCGCCCGCCACACGGCCAACGGCGACCCCGCGGCCACCCGGTCGTACCCCGGCGCGACCTTGAGCGCGACCAGGCCCGCGACCGCGGTCAAGATCGAGAATCCGGCCCCGACGGCCACGACCAACGGCACGTCGTCCGGGATGGCGGTCCCGATCCCGATGGCGGTGATCATGCCGAGGTACGTCGCCCCGGCCCCGATGGCGATCCCCAGTGGACGGTCCTTCACCCGCAGGTAAGCGGCCGCGACCCGCGTGATGGCCCCCGCGAGCACAGGCTGCGCGACGGCGGCCAACATCTGGCCAACAAGCGCCGCCCAGTAGACATCCACGGTCACCCGCAACGCCGCCCCCACCGCGATGAGCACCGCCCCGACGGCCAGCGTGGGCCGCAGCGCCCGATCCAGCGCCACCCCCGCCGGAATGGCCAGCACCACGAACAACAACGGGAACAGATTGGCCAACCACCCGACCGCCTGCTCCGAAACCCCAAAATGCCCCGCCGCCGCCGTGGTGGTCGCCGCATAAGCCAGCCAACTCACCTGAGTAGCCACCCCAAGCCCAGCGAACGCCCACACCACAACCCACCGAGACCTCATCCCCCAATCCTGAATCCCCCTCACATCCACGTCAACGTCTCGACTTTTCGGGCCTGCCATTCCTCGCTCCGACCACTGCCCCCCTTGGACTGCAGGAAGTCGCAGGTGCCAGCCATGGGTTGCAGGGAGTCGCTGACGCCAACCTCCGGCCTCAGCTCACCTGGCCACTGGACCCCGGATGCCACCGGCGCCATCCCAGCCCGCCCGAGTCAGCCCCGCCACCTCAGCACCTGACCACTCGGCAGCCGCTGGGCCGTCCCAGCCCCCGCCAGATCCGCCCCCCACCTGCTCAACCCCGCGCTCCTCGGAGTCGCCGATGCCAGGCCAACTCCCGTCAGGTCCGCCCCAGCCCACCTGACCAGCACCTGGACACCCGGAACGGCCGGTGCCACCCCAGCCCGCCCTCATCGGCCCTGCCAACCCAGCCCGCGCTCCTCGGAGTCGCTGGTGCCAAGCCGGCTCGATGGGGCGGACTTGTTTTGCGTGGGGGGACAACACCCGTAGCGTTTCAGCGCGGCAGGGCCTGCTTTTGGGCCCCTGCTTTGCGGTTCTGCGTCGGGTGTTGTAGGGGCCCCGCGCAAAATAAGTTCGCCCCATCGAGCTTGTCGCATTGTCGCGTTTCCCGCCGATGTTGCCGCCAGGCGACGAGGCGTCCACCGGAGCCGAAGGCGGAGGCCCGAATCCCTTGCCCCGCATCCCCAACCACGGCCTACGCCAAGATCAACCTGACCGAAAGCCCCCAAATACACAGCCTACCGCGCACCACCGACACAACGGGGCCAGCAACCAACGCCCTGTGGACAACAAAGAACGTTGTGGATAACCAACTCCGGACCACCCCGGCAAGATCATCTGCCACAAGAGCCCCCGATATACAGCTTACCGAGTAAGCCCGACAAAACAGCACCAGCGACCACGGCCTGTGGACAACCGAAGGCGTTGTGGACAACCGCCCACAACAATGCACACCCGCAAGATCAACTGAATCAAGTGCCCCCGAAATACAGCCTACCGACGCACCCCAACAAACCGGCAGCAGCAAACAGCAGCCTGTGGACAACACCAGCAGTTGTGGACAACCTGAGCTCGACCTCAGCAGCCCACCCTTACACAACCCAAACCTCCCACCCCCGCCCCTCTTTACCCACCCCCGACAAACTCTCCCCATCACCCAAGGGAGGACCCCCATGCGAGCGACCATCATCACCGCCCTCACTCTCGCCCTGTCCGCAGCAACCGCAGGCGTAGCCAGCGCCCAGCCCAGCACGCCTGTCACCATCACCCTCTCCCCCGACCAAGTAGCCACCATCTGCCAGAAACGCATCCCCCGCATCGAAGAACGCACCACCAAGCTCATCGACCGCATCAACGGTTCGGCTGATACCAAGGGCTCGGCCGCGTGGCTACGAGCGCGCGCCGACAAGGAGCAGGCAGCGGGCAGGCAGACCTCCGCCACCCTTCTCCGCGAACGCGCGGACCGCCGTACCGCCAAGATCGACCAGTTGACCAAGGTCAAGCAGCGGGCCGCGGACTTCAAGAACAAGTACTGCGGCACCAAGTGATGCGCCGCGCCCTGACCGTGATCGCCCTGCTGCTGGCATGCGCGTCTTGTAAAGACACAAGCAACAGCCCCACACCGAGCAACGGCTCGATCGAGCAGGAGCTGACCGGTATCGAGTCCACACTGGACAACGTCGAGTCCGAGTTGGCTGGGGACTAGTACGGTGCGCCCATGACGGATCCCGGTCGCGGGCTGGTGCTGGTCGTCGAGGATGACCGGGCCATCGCTGAGCTGGTCACGCTCTACCTGCGGCGCGACGGGTTCGGCGTGCACGTGGAGACCGACGGGACCGGAGCGCTCGCGGCCAGCCAGCGGCTCAAGCCGGTCGCGGTGGTGCTCGACATCGGGCTGCCCGGGATCGATGGGGTTGAGGTTTGCAGGCGGATGCGGGCGGCCGACGACTGGACGCCGGTGTTGTTCGTGACGGCTCGGGATGACGAGGTGGACCGGGTGTTGGGCCTCGAGTTGGGGGCGGACGACTACATCACCAAGCCGTTCAGCCCGCGGGAGTTGGTGGCCAGGGTGCGCACGGTGCTGCGGCGAGTGAACGGGCCCGGTGGCGGGGAGGTGCTGCGGGCGGGTGGCACCCGGCTCGACCTCGGGCAGCGGCGGGTGTGGAGCGCCGAGGTCGAGGTGGCGCTGACCACCACCGAGTTCGACCTGCTCGCGCACCTGATGCGCAGGCCGGGGCAGGTGTTCGAGCGGGCGCAGCTGCTCAGCGCGGTGTGGGGGTACGCGGCGGCCGCCGGGACGCGGACGGTGGACGTGCACATCGCGCAGCTGCGGGCGAAGCTCGGGGCGGGGAGTCCGATTCGGACGGTGCGCGGGGTCGGCTACGCGGCGGACCGCGGGTGAGGGGCACGCTCGCGGTCCGCGTCACCGCGCTCTGCCTGGCGGTGGCGGGCGTGGTGGCGGTGGTCGGCGGGCTCATCTCGGCGCGGCTGGTGGTCTCCACCGCGACCGAGGTGACCCAGCAGACCCTGTCCGACCAGGCCGACGTGTTCGTCAGCCAGTTCGCCGACAACCGCATCGGCCTGCGGCGGATGGTCGAGGTGCTCAACGGCCAGGGTGTCGCCGTGGTGCAGGCGCGGCCGAACGGGGTGGTCGTGAGCGGGGACGCGACCGCGGAGAGGGCGGCGCGGCAGGCCGGGCTGCTCGGGGTGACCGCGCCGCAGCACAAGGCGGTCGAGGCGCAGGGGCGGACGCTGCTGGTCGAGCTGCGCCCCGCGGACGCGCGCGGGGCGATCGCGCTGGTGCGGGAGGCGGAGGCGGCCAAGGGCGCGGGCCGCAAGCTGGTCCGCCACATCGTCGTCGCGCTCGGCATCGGTCTGCTGGTCGCCGCGGTTGCCGGGCTGGTGCTGGCCCGGCTGCTGGCCCGCCCGCTGACCAGGACCGCGACCGTCGCCTACTCGATGACGCACGGCCGCCGCGACCTGCGGGCGCCCGTCGAGGGTCCGCGCGAGGTCGCCGACGTGGCGGCGGCGGTCAACGACCTGTCCGACGCGCTGCACCGCAGCGAGTCGCGGCAGCGGGAGTTCCTGCTGTCGGTGTCGCACGAACTGCGCACGCCGTTGACCGCGGTGAAGGGCTTCGCCGAGTCCCTGGCCGACGGCGTGGTCACCGGGGACGCGGTCGCCGCCGCGGGCCGCACCATCGAGCAGGAGGCCGACCGGCTGGACCGGCTGGTCAGCGACCTGCTCGACCTGGCCCGCCTCGGCGCGGACGACTTCCGGCTGGACCTGGTCCCGGTGGACCTGACCGCGTTGGTCGCCGAGTCGGCCCAGGTGTGGTCGGCCCGCTGCGCCGCGGCCGGGGTCCGCTTCGGCGTGGAGTCCCCGGCCGGGCCGGTGCTGACCCTCGCCGACCCCCGGCGGCTGCGGCAGGTGGTCGACGGGCTGGCCGAGAACGCCCTGCGGGTGACCCCGGCGGGGCGGCCGATCGTCTTGTCGCTCGGCGTTTCACCAGGTCAAGCGGTGTTGCAGGTGCGCGACGGCGGGCCGGGGCTGGCGCCGGAGGAGTACGCGGTGGCCTTCGAGCGCGGGCTGCTGAACGCGCGCTACGCGGGCAGCCGCCCGGTGGGCACCGGGATCGGCCTCGCCCTGGTCCACGGCCTGGTCACCAGGATGAACGGCTCGATCTCGGCCGGTCCGGCTGCCGAGGGCGGCGCCGCGTTCACCGTCCGGCTGCCGACCGGGTAGCTCAGCCCGCGATCCAGAAGAAGCCGCCCCGGCGGTCGTACTCCTGGATCCGGGCGCGGGCGCCGGTGCGCAGCGGGCGCGCACCGGCCTGGCGGACCTGGACGATCACCGTGCGGCCGTCGGCGGTGGTCGCCTCCGCCGCGCCGAAATGGTCGTCGACCCGGCCGGTGCGCACGACGCAATCGGTTCCGACGAGGTCCAACCGGACCGGCAGGAGTTTGTTGAGCAGCGGAATCGTGAATCGAGTTCCGATTAGCGCGATCACCAATGCGACAACGAGAACGAACGCCCCCGGCACCAGCGGGGACGGCTCCGCGGAACCGAGCAGCAAATCGCCAGCCATGCTGATCCCCCACGCCAGGCAGGTGACCAGCGAGAGCGCGACGCTGAGCGGAACCCGCCCCAGACCGAAGGCCTCGGGGTCGGCGGCCCCAACAGACTCCACAGTGGACACACCGATCGCGACGAGCAACCAGTAGCCCGCGACGACGACCAAGAGGAATGTGAAAACGACTGCGGGAAAACTGAAAGCCGCAACCAGGAGTCGGTCCACAGGCGGGTTCCCTTCGCCGAGCTTGGCACGGGAACCTACTGCAAACACTCGACTAGCGGCGCCGTTCCCGGACAACCCGATACCCGGATGTGACCAAACGGGACACACAATGGAGGTCTCACTCGGCGAGCGAGTGCTCCACCGCGTCCAGCAGCGGGGCGACCCGGAACGGGATCTGCTCGGTCATCGCGACCGCGGTGGTGCTGCGGATGACGCCCCGGCAGGCGAGCACGGCGTTGATCACCTCGTGCAGGTGCCTGGTGTTGCGCGCGACCACCCGCACCAGCAGGTCGCCGTCGCCCGCGATGCCGTGCGCCTCGAGCACGTAGGGCACCGCGGTCAGGTCCTCGATCGCCGAGACGAGCCTACCCTGGGCGACCTGCACCGTGACGAACGCGGTGACCTCGACGCCGAGCTGCGTGTAGTCCACCGCCCGACCGCGCGGCCCCACCACGCCCTGGCGCTCCAGCCTGCCCACCCTGGCGTGCGCGGTGTTGCGCGCGATGCCCAACCGCTCGGCCAGCTCGGTGATGCCGACCCGCGGGTTCGCGACGAGCTCGCGGATCACCCGCAGGTCGAGCCGGTTGACCATGCCCACGATGCGCAACCTTCCACGGTCGAGGGAGTCAGTTTTGCGCGATCTGCGCAAACCTGAACACTGAGTCTTGCACAGCGCTCATAGAGAGCCGTCTTCTTGTCAGAAGGCGCGCAGGGCGCACGGAAGAGGTGTGGACGCGATGACGGCCGTGGTACCGGAGCTTGCCGCCAACTACCGACCGGCGGACGTGGTCAGCCGCGACAGCGGCCGGGGCGCGCTCACCGGGGTCCAGGCGCTGGGCAAGCTGCTGCTCGACCAGCGCCGGGCCGACCAGGCGCGCGGCTGGAAGACCGCCGGGCTGGTGTCGGGCTACCGCGGGTCGCCGCTGGCCGGGCTGGACCTGGTGCTGGAGCGCAACGCCAAGCTGCTCGCCGCGCACGACATCGAGTTCATCCCCGGGGTCAACGAGGAGCTGGGCGCGACGGTCGTCTACGGCTCCCAACTGGCGCCGCAGCTGCCCGGCTCGCGCTTCGAGGGCGTCTTCGGCCTCTGGTACGGCAAGGCACCCGGCGTGGACCGGTCGGTCGACGCGTTCAAGCACGGCACCTGGATGGGAACCACGCCCAAGGGCGGCGTGCTGGTGGTGGCCGGGGACGACCCGGCGAGCAAGTCCTCGTCGCTGCCGTCGAACTCGACCATGGCGCTGGCCGAGTCGTACATGCCGGTGCTGGCGCCGGTCGACGTGGCCGACGTGCTGCGGCTGGGCCGCTTCGGCATCGAGATGTCCCGGTTCAGCGGCGCGTGGACGGCGTTCACCGTGGTCACCGCCATCGGCGACGCCTACGAGGTGGTCGACCTCGGTGTGGTGCCCGAGGTCGTGGTGCCGGAGTTCGAGTGGAACGGGCGGCCGTGGAAGCCGACGTTCAAGGCGGGTGTGGGCATCCCCGAGGCGCTGGCCCTGGAGCGCGAGGTGCTGGAGGGCAGGCTCGCCGCGGCGGTCGCGTTCGGCACCGCGAACGGGCTGAACCGGATCGAGGGCGCGACCCGCGAGGCGCGGCTGGGGATCATCGCGTCCGGGCACACCTACGCCTGCCTGCGCGACGCGCTCGGCCGGATGGGGCTGCCCGAGTCCGAACTGGACCGCCGCGGGGTCCGCCTGCTGCGGCTGGGCATGGCCTACCCGCTCGACCAGGACCTGATCGGGAAGTTCGCCGACGGCCTGGACGAGATCGTCGTGGTCGAGGACAAGCGGGCGTTCATCGAGACGCTGGTCAAGGAGGCCCTGTTCGACCGGGCCGTGCGGCCGCGGGTGCACGGCAAGCGCGGCGCGGACGGCAAGCCGCTCATCCCGGTGACGGGCGCGCTGGAGGCCGACCGGCTGGTGACCGTGCTCGGGCCGCTGCTGGCCGAGCGGCTCGGCCGCGAGCACGTGCGGCTGCCGGAGCGCTCCAGCAGGCCGCGGATCGCGTTGCCGCTGGTCAACCGCACCCCGTTCTTCTGCTCCGGCTGCCCGCACAACCGGTCGACGGAGATCCCGGACGGGTCGCTGGCGGGCGCGGGCATCGGCTGCCACGCGCTGACCACGTTCATGGACCGCAGCGTCGGCTTCACCCAGATGGGCGGCGAGGGCGTCAGCTGGGTGGGTGCCGCGCGGTTCACCGACACCCCGCACTTCTTCCAGAACCTGGGCGACGGCACGTTCTTCCACTCCGGCAGCCTCGCCGTGCGCCAGGCCGTCGCTGCGGGCACCAACATCACCTTCAAGCTGCTCTACAACGCGGCCGTGGCGATGACCGGCGGCCAGCACGCCGACGGTTCGGTCGACCCCGCCTCGGTGACCCGGATGCTGCACGCCGAGGGCGTCGCCAAGGTTGTCGTGGTCACCGACCAGCCCGGCAAGTACCCGCGCGGCACGACGTGGGCGCCGGGGGTGCGGGTGCGCCACCGCGACGACCTCGACGAGGTCCAGCGGGAGCTGCGCGACACCGCGGGCGTGACGGTGATCCTCTACGACCAGGAGTGCGCGGCGGAGAAGCGGCGCAAGCGCAAGCGCGGCAAGGCGGTCGACCCGGTGACCCGGGTGCACATCAACGAGGCGGTGTGCGAGGGCTGCGGCGACTGCGGCCGCAAGTCCAACTGCCTGAGCGTCGAGCCGGTGGAGACCGAGTTCGGCCGCAAGACGCAGATCGACCAGACCTCGTGCAACAAGGACTACTCCTGCCTGCTCGGCGACTGCCCGTCGTTCATGACGGTGGTGCCGGGCACCGGGAAGGCCAAGAAGATCGACCGCGCCGAGCTGCCCGCCGACCTGCCCGAGCCCGCGGCGAGGCCCACCGCGGCCGCGCTGGTGATGGTCGGCATCGGCGGTACCGGCGTGGTCACCGCGAACCAGGTGCTCGCCACGGCCGCGCTGATCAGCGGGCTCGACGCGCGGGCGCTGGACCAGACCGGCCTGAGCCAGAAGGCGGGCGCGGTGGTGTCGCACCTGCGGATCTCCCCGGAGCGCGACGAGCTGCCCGGCCTGGTGCCCGCGGGTGCCGCGGACGGGTACCTGGTGTTCGACCCGCTGGCCGCCACGACCGAGCCGAACCTGTCGCGCTGCGGCGAGGACCGGACGGTGGCGGTGGTCTCGACCGCGCAGGTGCCGACCGGCCGGATGGTCGTGGACCACACGGTGGCCTTCCCCGGCGACCTGGTGCCCAAGATCGCCGCGCGGACCAGGGACCTGCGCGCGTTCGACGCGCTCGACCTGGCCGAGCGGCTGTTCGGCAGCACCGCGGCGGCGAACTTCCTGGTCATCGGCGCGGCCTACCAGCTCGGTGTGCTGCCGCTGTCGGCCGAGGCGATCGAGAAGGCCATCGAGCTCAACGGCGTCGGCGTGGCGACCACGGTGCAGGCGTTCCGCGCCGGTCGCAAGGCGGTGCTCGACCCGACCTGGATCGACGGGACGACCGCGCCGGAGGTGGTGCCGTCGCCGTTGGCGGAGGGCTTCACCGGTGAGCTGCGCAGGCTGCTCGACGTGCGGCTGCCCGAGTTGGTGGCCTACCAGAACGAGGACTACGCCCAGCGCTACCTGGCCGTCGTGCGGCAGGTCGCGGACGCGGAGCGGGCGGCGGGGCTGCCGAGCGCGCTGTCGGAGGCGGTCGCGCGCAACCTGTTCAAGCTGATGGCCTACAAGGACGAGTACGAGGTCGCCCGGCTGCACCTGGCCGCGCGCGCCGAGGTCGAGGCCGAGTTCGGCCCGGGCACCCAGGTCGGCTACGCGCTGCACCCGCCGGTGCTGCGGGCGATGGGCATGCGCCGCAAGATCACCTTGAAGCGCACCGCCGGTCCGGCGTTCGCGGTCCTGCGGGCGATGCGCGGCCTGCGCGGCACGGCGCTGGACCCGTTCGGCCGGGCGCACCTGCGCAAGGTCGAGCGGGAACTGGTGAGCGAGTACGAGTCGCTCGTGCCCCGGCTGCTGTCCGCTTTGGACCAGTACGACCTCGCGGTGCGGATCGCGGACCTGCCGGACGTGGTGCGCGGGTACGAGGAGATCAAGCTGGCGAACGTGGAGCTTTATCGCGAAAAGCTCGCGGAATCGCTCGCCCTGCTGGGAAGCACCGTGTCAACCGGAAGGCCCGCCGTCTCATAGCGCGGTTGCTGTTGCGCTGGGATTTCCACCGTCGGAATCTGGGGCCCCTCAACCTCAGGAGCGAAGATGACGGTGGAAACCCGGCTCAACGACGTCAACATCGAAGCGGTCGGCGCTCTGGTGTCGGCGATCCAGCAGGACAAGGCGAAGGCGCGCACCACCTGGGCGGCCCACGTGCGCTGGCAGGGCGGTTTCCAGTCCACCGCCAAGGTCCGCGCGTTCGCCGAGTCCCACTCCGACGAGCCCCCCGCGCTCGGCGGCGACGACACCGCCCCCAACCCGGTCGAGCAGCTCCTCGCCGCCCTCGGCAACTGCCTGGCCGTCGGCTACGCCGCCAACGCCACCGTCGCCGGGATCCCGCTGGACTCCCTGGCCATCGACCTGCGCGGCGACGTCAACCTGCACGTCTTCCTCGGCCTCGCGCAAGGCCACGCGGGCTTCGACTCGATCACCGCCAAGGTCCGCATCGCCTCCCCCGCCCCGGCGGCCGACATCGAGGCCCTGCACCAGAAGGTCATCGCCTCATCCCCGGTGGGCCACACCCTGGGCAACCCAGTCCCGGTCACCGTCGAACTCGCCTGACCTCCGCTCGGCGGCGCCCGGCCGCCAGCCGGGGAGCCACAGCCAGGCCCTGGGCGAGACGGCGATGTCGTTGCCGCGCAGCAGGACCTCGTGGCACTCCGGCGGCTGGGCGGCGCCGGGGATCCGGTCGGACAGCAGCACGGCCAGGTTGGCGTCCGGCGCCTCGTCGAGCGCGTCGACCAGCACCGGCGCGGTCAGCAGGTGCCGGACCTCCGGGGTGCTGCCCTCGTGCAGGGCGACCCGCAGGCGGAGGCGGTCCTGGGTGGCGTTGTGGGCGCGCAGCTCGGTGTCCAGGGCGCGCAGGAAGCGGTCAGCCGGGGTGGCGGGTGGGCCGAGCACGGCCACGAGGGCGCCCGGCCGCCACTGCGGCGACAGGCCCGCGGCGTCGGCGGCGGCCGTCAGGACCTTCTCGGCGGCGGGGCAACTGGTTCCCGCGGCGGCCACGCAGAGTCGCCGGGACTCTGCGCCGATCGGTGCCATTGCTTGAGCCTTTCGTGTCGCCTTGGGGGCGATCGACACTCTCCGGCACTTGAGGCTAGGGCACTACGCACGGCGGCGGATTGTCGCCCCAGCCCGCGATCTCCCGGAGCCGGGGCAGGTCGGTGATCCGGATCCGGCGGTAGGCCTTGCTGATCACCCGGTCCTGCTCCAGGTCGGCGAGCGCCTTCTCGACCGTGCGGTTGGCCAGGCCAGCCATGTAGCCGAGCTCGTGCTGGGTGAGCTGGATGCGCAGGTCCCAGTGCTCACCCACCTGCTCGCCGTAGAAGCTGGCCAGCTCGACCAGCAGCCTGCCCAGCTTGACCCGGCCGTCCTTGATGGTGGCGTCGACCCGGCGGCGGTTGGCCCAGCGCAGCCGGGAGCTGATCATCCGGCTCACCTCGATGGCCAGGTCCGGGTACTCCGACATCAGCGCGCGCAAGCGGTTGCGGTGCACCGAGCGGACCACCACCGCGGTCGCGGCCTGAACCGTCGCCGAGCGTCGGGCCTCGGGGTCGATGGCGCCCATTTCGCCGACCATGTCCCCGGCGACGCGGATGCCTAAGAGGCTCTTGGTGCCGTTCGCGGTCTCCACGAACACCTTCACCGCGCCTTCCATGATGATGTAGGCGATGTCGCCTTCCTCATCTTGGCGCAAGAGGTAGTGATTGCGCGGGTAGCGAATCTCGGCGCCCGCCGCTAACAGTGCCGTTCGAGTGCGCTCGGGAAGCGAACCGAGCAAGGTGGTCAACGGCCAGTCGGAATCTGCACCCACGTCGTCTCCCGTCCGTCGTACGGTCGACGGTAGGAACTCGCGCGCGGGGGTTGCCGAGGCGTTCGGGCCCAATCACCCCGATGCCGGTCAGGTATCCCGGATCAGCCCACGACGAACGGCGAAGTGTTCTACTGCGAGTAGTCCTTTGTTTTACGGCGATTGTGGGAGCTTCGCCGTCTTACCCCGCACCGATGGCGGTGGGACTACCGGTCCGATGTCACCGTCCGGCGCGTCGTCAAGATCAACTATAACGGGTGCGTGGTCACTAGGCCCAGTCCCCTTACGCGCCTGGCGATCCACCCAGGCCGCGGCGGCCCTACCGGCGACCGGCGAGCTCGCCAGAATGAGGTCGATCCGCATCCCCAGATCTTTGTGGAACATGCCAGCGCGGTAATCCCAGTAGGAGAAGACCCGCTCGGTCGGCCACCTATCGCGGACCACGTCGTGCAATCCAACGCCCATAAGTTCGGCAAGGGCGGCACGCTCGGGTGGGGTCACGTGCGTGTGGCCTTCATAGGCCGCCGGATCGAAGACATCCGCATCAGTTGGGGCGATGTTTACATCACCGCACACCATGACCTCTTCGGGACCGGCGGCGACGTTGTCGCGGAGGGCGGCCAACCACGCGAGCTTGTAGTGGTAGTGGTCGGAATCCGGCTCGCGGCCATTGGGCACATACACCGAATGCACCCGGATACCACCGCAGGTAGCGGAAACAGCGCGCGCTTCGGGATCTGGGAACCCGGGACCGTCAGGGATGCCGCGCACAACGTCTTCTAGACCTACCCGCGAGAGGATCGCCACGCCGTTCCATTGGACCTCACCGTTGAGCGCCACCTCGTACCCGCGCTCAGCGAGCGGACCCACCAAGAGCGCGGTGAACGCGTCGTCGGCGAGTTTGGTCTCTTGCAGGCACACCACATCAGGCGCCCGCTCGTCGAGCCAGGGCAACAGCCTGGGTAGCCGCTGCTTCACCGAGTTCACGTTCCAGGTAGCCACGCGCACGCGGCCAACGTTAGCCCTAGCAAGAAGGCCGTGCGCGAGTACGTTGGCTCGTATGGAGTTCTCCGAGGTGGTCCGGCGCCGTCGGATGGTGCGCCACTACACAGACCAACCCCTTGCCCCTGAGGTCATCGAGCGCGTCTTGGCCAACGCGCTAAGAGCCCCGTCCGCGGGCTTCTCCCAAGGCTGGGCGTTCCTGGCTCTTACCGACGCCGAGGATCGCGCCCGCTTCTGGCCGTTCGTACCAACCCGGGTGGAGCAGACACCCACGATGCAAGACGCTCCGCTGGTGGTGATCCCGTTGGCGCACAAGATGGCCTACCTCGAGCGCTATGCCGAAGAGGACAAGGGTTGGGTCGACCGCGCCGAGGCACGGTGGCCCGCCCCTTACTGGCACATCGACACCGGCATGGCAGCACTGCTGATGCTTCTTACCGCCGTCGACGAAGGTCTCGGGGCGTGCTTCTTCGGCGTGATGCCCGACAACATCGACGGCTTGCGCACCGAGTTCGGCATCCCCGAGGAGTACCACCCCATCGGCGGGCTCACCGTCGGCTACCGCGCACCCGACCTACCGCCCCCACCTGCCCGGATAGCCGAACGCAAGCGAACCGTCGCTGACGTCGTCCACCGCGGGCAGTGGGGCAAGCACTAGTGGCTCACTAGTAAGTAAACGTCCCGATGATGTCGTTGACCTGACGGGCGGTCGCGGTAAGAGTCGCGGCCGACCGTTGGGTCGCGGTAGCACCCTCAGCGGTAAGAGCGGCGCTGCTGGAGATCCCGTCTAGAGACTCACGGATCTGCCCGGTGGTCTGGCTGACCTCGCCGACACTGGCGGCGATGCCCTGGGTGGTGCGGGTCTGCTCGTCCACCGCGGTGCCGATGCTCTGCTGGCCGTCGTTGATCTGGGTGATCACGCTGCGGATGCCGTCGATCGAGTCGACCGCCTCGCCGGTCATGGTCTGGATGACGCTGATCTTGGACTTGACGTTCTCGGTGGCGTGCGCCGTCTCCTGCGCCAGGTCCTTCACCTCGCTGGCGACCACCGCGAAGCCCTTGCCCGCGGCACCGGCCCTGGCCGCCTCGATGGTGGCGTTGAGCGCGAGCAGGTTGGTCTGCTCGGCGATGGAGGTGATGGCGCGGACGATCTCGTCGATCTCCCGGCTCGCGGTGCGCAGCCGCTGGACCCCGGTCGCGGTGTCCTCGGCGGCCCGGACGGCCTGCGCGGACACCGACTGGGCGTCGGAACTGGCCCGGGCGACGCTGTCGACCGAGGACCCGATCTGCGCCGACGCGGCGGCGATCTCGGTGATCGTGCTGGTCACCCGCCCGGCGGACTCGGCGACCTCGTTCGTGCGGGCCAGCGTCTCCGCGGCCGCGGTACCGAGGCGGCCGGACACCTGGTCCAGGTCGGCACCGGCGGCGAGCAGGGTCGCGGTGCCCTCGCCCATCGAGGTCAGCACCTCGCTCATCGCGGCGGCGGTCGCGTTGATCGCCTGGGCCATCTCCCCGAGCTCGTCGCCGCGGACCAGGTCGACCCGGGTGGTCAGGTCGCGGGCGGCGATCGCCTTCAGCCCGCGCACCATGGTCAGCAGCGGACCGCGGATGGTCCGGATCGTCCACGCCGAGATACCGGCGAAGGCCACGGCCGCGGCGAGCGCGCAGAGCAGGATCAGGGTCAGGTTGGTGGTGCCCGCGTCGTCGGCCTCGGCCCGCTGCTGCTCGACCGCGGCGGAGAGCTCGTCGTCCAGGCCGCCGAGCTTGTCCTCCAGCTGGGTGAACACGTCGAGGAACGCGGCGACCTCGGCCCTGGCCGCTACCGGGTCGGTCCCGGCGGTGGTGACGATGTGCTGGGCCTTGGCGGTGTAGTCGAGCACCGCGGCCCGGGTGTCCACGAAGCCAGCGCGCAACGCCTCGGGCGCCCCCGCCGCGGCGGTGTCGAACTTGGCCAGCATGGTCGCGGTGTGCTCGCTGACCTCGCCCGCGCCGAACTCCTCCAGCTCAGCCGGGGTCTGGGCGCTGATCGCGGCCATCACGTCGCCCCGGATGGCGTCGTGCATCATGTCGGCGTTCCACTGGGCGCTCATCGCGGCGCTGACCCCCGCCAGGGAGCCGGTGGCATCCGACTGGACCCCGGTCGCGTAGGTGGCGACGCCTGCCATGGCACCGAGCGCGACAACGCCGACGCCCGCCATCAGCAGCAGGCGGAAACGGATGCTCAGGCCCATGGCACTCCCTCGTCGTACGTGTGCCGGGGGTATTGGCACCCGGGAGGGGCAACTGAGACTTGCGCCCGCGATACCCCCGGATGGGGCAGTCCGGGCGGTCTCCAGTACGCGGTACGCCCACTGGCGTCGGGCACGGTGCGGTGTTCGTCAGGACAGCCGGATGAGGGAACCGGACTCGACGGCGACCCACACCGCGCCCCGGTCGTCGACCGCGATGCCGTGCGGTTCGGAGGTCGGGTCCGGCAGGGGGAACCGCTCGATCGCGCCGTCCGGGGTGATGTGGCCGACGTACCCGGTGGCCCATTCGGTGAACCAGCAGCCGTCCGGTCCCGCCGTGATCGCGTGGGGGCGGGCGGCGCGGTCGGGCAGCGGGAACTCGGTGACCGCGCCGTCCGGGGTGATCCGGCCGACCTGGCCCGCGCCGATCTCGACGAACCAGAGCGCGTCGCCGCGGCGGCAGATGCCGACCGGGGCGGCGTCCGGGGTGGGCAGGGGGAAGGTGGTGGTGACCCCGTCGGTGGTGGTCCGGCCGATGGCGCCGGTCCGGTTCATGGCGAACCACAGCGCGCCGTCGGGCCCACTGGTGATCATCGCGGGGAAGCTGTCCTCGGGCAGGTCGAACCCGCTGACCTCGCCGTCGGGGGTGACGCGGCCGATCCTGGCCGGGTTCATCTCGGTGAACCACAGCGCGCCGTCGGGCCCGTCGGTGATCACCGACGGCTGGCCCGCGGCGGTGTGGTCGGTGTGGTCGCCGTCGGGGGTGATCCGGCCGATCCCGGGGCCGACCACCCTGGTGAACCACAGCGCGCCGTCCGGTCCGGCCGTGATCCCGTAAGGCGCGCCGCCGACGGGGAACTCGTCGATGTTCACCGGGCCCACCCTGCCAGACAGAGCCGCCAGGCAGAGCCGCCAGGCAGAGCCGCCAGACCGGGGGTGGCACAGAAGCGGAAGGCGGTCGGTGATGAGACACGCGGCCGCTTCTGTGCCCGCCTGCCCACGGAAAAGCAGACACGAGAACGGTAGCCCGCTCGCCCGGCCGCGTTCCCCACCGTTCACACCCCCGCAACGGGTGACCTTCGCCATCATCATTTGTCATAAAGCGCGGCTATATAGCACGAGTGCGCACACGCGCGCGAAAGAAATGGGAACGGCTATAGCTCCCTGTTGGGTGTCCGCGCGGTTGTCCGGGCTTTACGTTCGGGAAAACGTCCCACAGAGGAGCCCAATGTCCCGCACCCGGTTCTTCGCCGCGCTCGTCGGCTTGCTCACCGCGTTCACCCTGGCCGCACCGAGCACCGCGACCGCCGACACGCAGCAGACCCTCGTCCGCACGATCTACTACGACTCCAGCCGCGCGGCCGAGCTCACCTCGACCGTCGAGGACGCCGTCAAGATCTGGAACGCCGGTGTCACCAGCGTCAAGCTGGTCAAGGGCAGCGGCGGCATCACCATCACCACCGCGCAGAACGGCTCGGCGCCGGGCACCGCGAGCTGCGTCGGCTGCACCCGCGGCCAGATCTACTTCTACCGCAACCAGATCACCAGCTCCGGCGCCAGCAGCCTGCGGGTCGTCGTGCACGAGTTCGGCCACATCCTCAGCCTCAACCACCCGTCGGACATCGGTAACTGCGCCAAGGTGATGGCGGGCGGGCGTTGCCAGAACGCCCAGCCGAGCAGCGCCGAACTGGCCGCCGTCCAGCGCTTCTGGACCGGTCGGATCGCCGCACCCGCGCCCGCACCGCACGAGCACGCCGTCTTCGCCTGACACCCCGCTCCCACCACAGGTCAGGCGAATCGCGCACGGATGTCCGCCGCGGTCTCCACGCCGCGCAGCACCTGGTCGTCCGCGACGCGAAGGACGACGGTACGCACCCCGGCCTCGATGTACGGCTCCAACCAGCCGCGCACCCCGGCCGGGGTGCCCGCGTACACGGCCTGCAACTGCGCGACCGCGTCGAACGGGTAGCCGTACCACCGCTCGACGGTCGTCCGCAGCCGCTGCCGCGCGGTGTCGGCGGAGGCGTCAACGGCGACGGTGGCGTACAGCCCGGGCACCGGTGGGGCAGCGCGGCCCGCCGCGGCGGCTTGGACGCGGTGCCAGCCCTCGGCGAAGCGGTCCACTGTGGGCGGGTACGGCAGCCAGCCGTCCGCCAGCTGCCCGACCCGCTCCTCGGCGCGTGCGCCCAACCCGGCGAGCCAGATCGGCGGACCCGACGGCGAGTGCGGCGTCGGGGAGAGCGCGACGTCGTGGAAGCTGAAGTGGCGACCGACGTGGCTGACCGGCCCACCCCGCGCGGCCCACAGGGCGCGGAGCACGGTGATCGACTCGGTCAGGCGCTCGCCGCGGCCGCGGAAGGGCACGCCGACGGCGACGAACTGCCGCTCGCTCGCCGGGTCGGCGAACCCGGAGCCGAGGCCGACGACCAAGCGCCCGCGGGCCAGCGCGTCGAGGGTGGCCAGGCTGTGCGCGAGCAGCACGGGGTTGCGCAGGGCGGCGAGCAGCACCCCGCTGGCGATCGTGATCCGCCGCGTCGTCGCGGCCAGCGCCGACAGCAGCACCACCGGGTCGGGCAGGCCGTAGACGAGCGGGCTGTCCGGCACCCAGACCGAGTCGAGGCCGAGGTGCTCCGCTTGCCCACCCAGCTCCACCAGGGCGTCGAGCCGGCGATCCGCGGTGAAGGTTGGCAGTAGGTAGCCGAAGTCCAGGCGCATTGTGACTCCCTCCTCGGGTCGCCGCCAACCTGCCCGTCGGCGGGGCGCACGGGCAATTCCCGACGGGGAATGGGCGCCACCGACTACACAGGACAGAGTGCGCCGATCGGGCCTTCCGCCGCACCCAGAGCAAGTACAGTGCGGCCAAGCTCAGAGGCGGGAGGTCATGGCCGTGGCCGGGTACGGGGTTGAGATCGGTCAGTTGCGGGCCGCTGCGGAGGCGGCGGGATCGGCCGCGGACCAGGCCAGGGTCGTGCACCCGGGCGCCGGTCTCGGCTCGATCGCGACCGCGTTGCCGGGCGGGGAGGCGGCGAAAGTAGCGCAGACCCTGGCCACGACGTTCGACCAGCGCACGGCGGGGTGGGCGGACCAGATCGACCAGTGGAGCGAGTCGGTTTCCTTGTCCGCCAAGACGTACTCCGAGAACGAGGCCGCTGCCGAGGGGGCGTTCGGGGGATGACCGTCGGCTACGACAACGTGCGCACATGGGACGCTGACGCGCTCGAAGCACTGGCGAACACCCTGCGGGGCAAGCGGGACCAGATCATCGGGTTGCAGGACGAACTCGACAACGCCAGGAAGTTGCCCGACTGGCACGGTTCAGCGGGCGAGAACGCGCGCAACTCACTGGGTGACACGCGGAACAAGGCCGAGATCCTGACCGCGGAGCTGTCGGCTGTGGAGCACGCGCTGCAAACCGCGTCCGACGACGTCACCGCCCTGAAATCCCGGGTCTGCAACAACGATTCCCTCGCGGCCAGCTACGAGTTCAGCATCGCGCCCGACGGCACCATCATCGACAACAAACCCGTCGACAACAGTCCGCCGGGATCGCGTTACGAGGCCGAGGAACGCGCGGAGGCCCAACGGCACCGCGCCACCATCCGGCGGCAGTTGGAACAGGAAACGGCGGCGATCCTCACGGCGGCGAACGGCATCGACGCCACCCTCGCCCGCGTGCTGCACCTCGCGCAGGACGCCAAGATCGACGACGACGGGGCGACCACCCTGGCCGGTGCCAAGACCGCCGGGGAGATCGACGCCCAGGTGGTCAAGATGGAGCAGTCGCTGCGCGACGCCGGGCTGCTGACCGGGCCGCCCGCGTCCGGCCACTACCGGCAGTGGCTGGAGAACGCCGTGCGGCGGGGCGTGTCGGTCGACACGATCAAGCAGATGATCACCGACCACCACATCACCCCGGCGGACTTCGCGATCCTCGACCGGATGGAGGAGATCCGCGAGGACGAGGACGGCGACGGGACGTTCAAGTCGTACTTCCTGATGCCCACCGACATCAGCGGGGACGACGCCGCCAAGGCGGTGCGGATGACCTACATCATGAACGCGGGCACCGACTACGGCACCGAGGGCGAGACCACCGACTTCGCGCCAACCCCGTACGGCTCCGCGGAGCTGCAGCGGATCATCGACCGGCAGCGCGCGAACGACTGGAGCTACAACGAGGACGTGGCGTTCGTGCACGGCAACGGCGGCAGGCTGGTGACCACCCCGAACGGCATGATGATGGGCCTGGGCGGCAACCTCATCCAGGACCAGTTCAGCCAACGCGGCGGAACCACCTGGGGCGACACGTTCATGCTGAACATCGACAACCCGGCGGACCCAGCGCAGCTACTGCGGGAGGTGGCGGCCTCAGGCCACACGTGGTACGACGGCGACAGCGGCCCCCAACCAGGCGCCCTCGACATGGACCGACTGCTGCACCACGAAGAACGCCACTCCCAGCAATGGGCGCGCGAGGGCTACACCGGTTTCCTCGCCTCCTACGTGTGGGAACAGGTCACCGGCGGCAACGAGACCGAGGAAGACGCAGGACTATCCGATGGCGGTTACCACTAACTGGCCGCGCGTCACCTGCGCCGCCCTGCTGCTGGCAGCGGTCGCGGCGTGCGACACCAAGGCCCCGTACGAACCGTCCCTACCACCGGCGGCGGGCTTCCGCGTCGACAACGGCGTCCTGAAGCTGTGGACCGGCACGCCCTGCGCCGGCGTCACGGGCGTGCGGTTGATCTTCGACTCCGGCACCTCGAAAAGCACCGAACAGGTCTGGACCGCCCCGCGCCCCGGGGTACCCCTGGAACACCTGGACCTCGTGCGCCCCACCGCCGACGGCCCCCTCCAGGTCACCAAACCCCTCCCCGCCAACTACGACTGGACCAAAGCCGACTCCCTCGTCTTCTCCATCGACGGCCCCCAAGCCCACGGCGCCCGAGTCTCGGTCAGCCAGATCCTGACCGAGTCCGCCCAACACCCGCCCGAGACCTACCTCTTCGGCAAAACCGGCTGGCTGGACGCCCCGGCCGTCGCCCGCGAGAACCAGAAGTCATTCCTCACCATCTGCACCCCCGACCCCGGCTGACCAATGCCCCTCCTCCGCCGCGTCGTACTAGCGCTCCTCATCTGCACGGTCGCCCTCATCGCGGTCCTGCTGGGCGAAACAGTGCTCACCGCCACCGGCCTGACCTTCGACCCCCACGGCTACGGCACATTCGCCACGGTTCTCCTGGCAGCAACCCTCACCCCAGTAGCCCTCTTGCTCTGGCTCCTACACCGCTGGCTCCGCTAACCCGCATTTCGTTTATGTGGCACAGAAGCAGTCCCACAACTCCCCGACGTCCCGCTCCTGTGCCAGCAGCCTGCGAAGCAGGTCCACCAACCGTAAGCCCCACCCCCACCCCCCAACCCCGCCGTTTCACCCCCCGCATCGGGTAGCAATCCGCGCCACCCCTCGCACAGGACCAGCCACACTTCCCCAGGACGTCCACATGGGCAGGGGCGCGGCCAGGTCGGACAGCGGCCGCGAGGTTGCGAGCGGAGCAATGGGGTGCGTACCGCAAATAGGCAGGTAAACGGCGTTGATGATCTTGCGCAGCCATCGAGAACCACGCTGACCAGGCAGAAGAGTGGGCCGCCTGGGGCTCGAACCCAGAACCTACGGATTAAAAGTCCGCAGCTCTACCAATTGAGCTAACGGCCCAGGGGGCCGAGTGTAGCGGCTGGGGTGGGGGCGGTTGGGGGGTGGCGGACGGGTGGGATGGGGGTGGTGTGGGTCACAGGGATGGGCTCAGGGCGGGTACGGGGTGGGGTCGGGTGGTTGTGGAGAGTGAGTGCGGGGGTGGGAAACGGCCAAAGCGGGGTTGGTTTCGGCCATTTTCGGGGCGGGGAACTAAGTTGGTTGACCGGAGCGGAAGGCAGGTGAAAGGCTCCCGCCGAAAAGGGAGGTCTGGGGTGGATCGGCGAACAATGGCGGCTGCGGTTACTACCGCAATCCTGTGGGCTTCGGCGTTTGTGGTGATCCGGGACGCGGCTCCGCACTTTTCCGCGGGGGCGTTGGCGGAGGGTCGGCTGCTCAGCGGGGCGGTGGCGTTGCTGCTGCTCCTGGGCCTGCGGCGGGAGGGGCTGCCGGGGCGGGGGGCTTGGCCGGGGATCATCGGGTCGGGGGTGTTGTGGTTCGGCGGCTACATGGTCGTTTTGAACTGGGGCGAGAAGTTGGTCGACGCCGGTACCGCCGCGATGCTGGTGAATATCGGGCCTATTTTGATCGCCTTGCTCGGGGGTTGGCTTCTGCAAGAGGGATTCCCGCCTCGGCTATTGCTGGGGTTGGGGGTTTCCTTCACCGGCGCGATCGTCGTTGGCGTGTCCTCCTCGGGGACCGGTAGTTCCTCGATGCTGGGCATCGGGCTGTGCGTGCTCGCGGCGGTGACCTACGCCGCCGGGGTGGTGCTGCAGAAGCCCGCCCTGCGGCACGGGACCGCCTTGCAGGTCACGACCTTCGGGTGCGTCATCGGGGCCGTCGCCACCTTGCCGTTCTCGGGGCAGTTGATCGCGGACCTGCAGACGGCGCCGGTCAGTTCGACGATCGGGATGGTGTACCTGGGCCTCTTCCCCACGGCGCTGGCGTTCTACACGTGGGCGTACGCGCTCTCGCGGACGACCGCGGGCCGGATGGGGGCCACCACCTACGTCGTGCCCGCGCTGGTGCTGCTGATGTCCTGGCTGTTCCTCGGGGAGGTCCCGGCCGCGCTCACGCTGGTCGGCGGGGCGCTGTGCCTGCTGGGTGTCGCCGTGTCACGGAGCAGGGGCAGGGACGCGGACACGGGCACGGGCACCGTGCAGGCCTCACCCGTTCGGCTCACGCGAACGCGCACAGATGGCGATGTGATCTAGCTTGAGCACCCACCCAGTGATCTAGAGAGGGGCCAGCGATGTCCGACCAGCGCGAGCGGGCCGAGGCGTTCGCCGAGTTGCACCGCGGCCCGGGGGCCTTCGTCCTGGCCAACGCGTGGGACGCGGGGACGGCGCGGGTGTTGTCCGGGTTGGGGTTCCGGGCGCTGGCCACGACCAGCGCCGGGCTGGCCTTCGGGCTGGGCCGCGCGGACGGGGCGGGGCTGGTGAGCCGGGCGGAGGCGCTGGCCAACGCCGGGGCGGTCATCTCGGCGACCGAGCTACCCGTGTCGGCCGACCTGGAGAACGGGTTCGGAGACCGGCCGGAGGACGCCGCCGAGACGATCCGGCTCGCCGCCGAGGTGGGGCTGGTCGGCGGGTCCATCGAGGACGTGAGCGACGGCAAGATCTACGACTTCGACCTGGCCGTCGAGCGGATCGCCGCGGCGGTCGAGGCAGCCAGGGCGCAGCCGTTCCCGTTCACGCTGACCGCCCGCGCCGAGAACTACCTGAACGGCAGACCCGACCTCGACGACACGATCCGCAGGCTCCAGGCCTTCGCCGAGGCCGGTGCCGACGTGCTCTACGCGCCCGGCCTGCCGGACCTGGACTCGATCAAGGCCGTCTGCGCCGCGGTGGACAAGCCGGTCAACGTGCTGGCGGCGGGCCCGGCGGCGCGCTGCTCGGTCAGCAAGCTCGGCCAGCTCGGCGCCCGCCGGATCAGCCTCGGCTCCGCGCTGCCCAGGGCCGCCCTCACCGCAGCCGTGCTGGCCGCCCAGGAGATCGCCGAGTCCGGCACCTTCACGCTGACCACCGGCGCCATGACCTACGCGCAAGCCGACGCCCTGATCGACTGACGGAGGACGCCGAATGACCCACCTGTGGATGCGGCACGAGGTGCGAACCACCGAACGCCGCGCCCCGATCACGCCCGCGGACGCCCGAACCCTGGTGGACGCCGGGGTCGAGGTGACCGTCGAGCGGTCCCCGCAGCGCGTGTTCCCCATCGAGGACTACGCCGCGGCGGGGTGCGACACAGCCGAGGCGGGGTCCTGGGTGGACGCACCTGACGACGCCTACATCGTCGGACTCAAGGAATTGCCAGAAGCCCCAAGCGAACTGCGCCACCAGCATGTCTACTTCGGACACGCCTACAAGGGCCAGCACGGCGCAGCCACCTTGCTCAACCGCTTCACCTCCGGCGGTGGCGCGCTCCTGGACGTGGAGTACCTGACCGACGAGAACGGCCGCAGGCTCGCCGCGTTCGGCTACTGGGCCGGTTACGTCGGCGCCGCGCTCGCCGTCCTGCACCTGCGCGGGAAGCTCACCACGCCGCTCACCCCGACCACCCGCGAAGACCTCGACGCCGCACTCCAGGGCGGCGACGACACCCGCGCCATCGTGGTCGGCGCCCTCGGTCGCAGCGGCCGAGGCGCCCTCGACGCACTGGCCGTCGCCGGGATCGACGCGACCGGTTGGGACCTCGAAGAGACGCGCAGCCTGGACAAGCCCGTCCTCCTCGCGCACGACCTGCTGGTCAATACGGTCCTCACCACCACCCCGGTCCCGCCGTTCGTCACCGAGGCCGACCTCGACGCGCCCGGTCGCGAGCTCGCGGTGATCTCCGACGTGACCTGCGACGTCACCTCAGACTGCAACATCCTGCCGATCTACGACCGGATCACCGACTGGGACGAGCCCGCTAGGCGGCTGCGCGCGGACAAGCCGGTCGACATCATCGCCATCGACAACCTGCCGTCGCTGCTGCCGAAGGAGGCGAGCGTGGCGTTCTCCGCCGACCTGCTCCCGCTCCTGCGCAACCTCGACGGCGGCGCCGAATGGGCGCGCGCACTGGAACACTTCCGCACCGCTGTGGCGAAGGAGGCCGTCAATGGCTGACACCGTGCACTGGGTCGGCACCGGCCTGTCCACCGGCAGCGGTGTCCGCATCCTCGCCGACACGACCAACGTCGTCCTCTATGGACGGACGCAGGACAAGGCCGCGGCGTGCATCGACCGCCTGGGCCTCACCGGCAAAGTCACCCCTCGCGCGCTCGACGCGCTGGACCCCGAGCGCGGTGACGTCGTCGTCTCCATGTTGCCCGCGACCGAGCACGTCCGGCTCCTGAAACTGTGCCTGGCCAACGGTTCCCACTACGCCAACACCAGCTACGTCTCCGACGAGATCGCCGGTTACGCCGAAGCCGCCCGCGACGCGAACATCGTGCTGCTGACCGAAGCCGGTCTCGACCCCGGCATCGATCACCTGCTCGCCCACGACCTGGTCGCCCGCGCGGAGGTCGACGGCCCGGCGACAGCGGCGTTCACCTCGTACTGCGGTGGTATCCCCGCCGTGCCCAACGAGTTCCGGTACCGGTTCAGCTGGGCGCCGCGCGGCGTGCTGACCGCCCTGCTCTCCCCTGCCCGCTACATCGAGAACGGCGAGCCCACCGTGGCCGAGCGGCCGTGGGAGGCGACCACGGCGCACGAGCTGGGCGGCGAGCGGTTCGAGGCGTACCCCAACCGCGACAGCCTGCCGTTCGTCGAGCAGTACCACCTGCCGGGCCAGTGGCGGCTGGAGCGGTTCGTCCGCGGCACGCTGCGGCTCGACGGCTGGCTGGACGCGTGGGCACCGGTGTTCGCCGAGCTGCGCGACCCCGATCCCGACCGGATCACCGCGCTCGCCGCCGACCTGGCCGCCCGCCACCCGACGACCGAGACCGACCGGGACCGCGTCGTGCTCGCCGTCGCGCTCGCGGTGCGCGGCGACGACGGCACGCGGTGGTCGGGTGAGTACCTGCTCGACCTGGTCGGCGACGAGCACGACAGCGCGATGGCCCGCCTGGTGTCGACCCCGCTGGCCGTCGGGGTCGGCGAGATCCTGTCCGGCGCGCTGACCCCGGGGCTGCACCGCGCCGCCGAGGGCGCGGAGGCGTCGACGCGGTGGCTGGCCGCGCTAAACCGGTACGGGATCACGGCGCGTTTTCGCTAGCTTCCCCCGATGCACGGAACTGAGGTGTGGCATTCGGCGCAGTGGCAGGCCGGGGCCCAGGAATGGCTTGACGAGCGGCTGGCCGGTGCCGGGATCACCCGGACCGGCCCGCTGACCGAGCACAAGGTGCGCTCCTGGGCGGCGGTCCTGACCGCGCCGACCACCTCGGGACCGGTGTGGTTCAAGGCAACCGCGCCGGGAACCGCCGCCGAGGTCGGGCTCTACGAGATCCTGCGCGCGGTGGTGCCCGACCGGGTGCTGGCGCCGATCGCGACCGACACGACCCGCGGCTGGCTCGTGCTGCCCGACGGCGGACCCACGCTGACCGAGCAGCATGAAATCATCGAATTCCTGCCCCTGTACGGACAGTTGCAGCGCGACCTCGCCGCGCACACGGACGCGATGCTGGCGGCGGGCGTCACCGACATGCGCCCCGCGCGGCTGCCGGAGCGGTTCGCCGAGGCGCTCGCGGTGATCGACGACGTCCCACCGGACATCGCCGCGATGGGTCCGCAGGTGACCCGGTGGTGCGAGCGGTTGGCCCAATCACCGGTGCCGGTGAGCCTCGACCACAACGACCTGCATGCGGGGAACTTCTTGCGGGGCGGGCGGTTCTACGACTGGGGCGACGCCGTGATCGCCCACCCGTTCGCCTCGATGCTGGTCCCGTTCTCGCTCGTCGGCGATGACCACACCCGCGCCCGCGACGCCTACCTGGAGCCGTTCACCGACCTCGCGCCGCGCGCCGAGCTGGTCGCCGACCTCGACCTGGCCTGCCGGGTCGGCAAGATCGCCCGCGCGCTCACCTGGCACCGGGCCATCAACGGCGAGCCGAGCCCGTTCGCCGACGCGCCGAGGGCCCACTTGGTTGCTTTGGCCAAACCGTCCTTTTTCGACTAGTTCGCCACTACGATCCCCGGAACCGCGTCGGGGTGATGGCCGTCTATCCCGATAACTTCAAGCCGCAGAGGGGTAGACATGGCGGACATCGAGTATCGCTTCGGCACCGGGGAGAGCGCCCCGAACGTGCACCACGGCGAGGCCAACGTGGACGTCGACGGCGACGGGACCAACGACGCGATCGCGGTCGACTTCGACGGCGACGGCCGCTACGACGACCGCATGTGGGACTCCGACGGTGACGGCGTCGCCGACACCGCGCTGCTGGACTACAACGACGACGGCGTCGCCGAGTCCGCCTACAACGACCCGACCGGTCTGGGCACCTGGAACGAGAAGGGCATCGGCGGCGACGAGTCCGGCGACCTGCCGCCCGCGCACCCGACCACGTCCGACCAGACCCAGGACGTCCCCTCCGACGTCCCCGAGGACACCTCCACGACCACCACAGACGCGCCGCCCGCGGACGACCAGACCCAGGACGTCCCCTCGGACGTGCCCGAGGACGACGGCGCCGACCTGCCGCCCGCGCACCCGACCACCGACGAGCCCGCCGGTGACGAGCAGATCGAGGACGGCGGCTTCGAGAACCAGCCCGGCGACGACGACGCGGTGGTCGAGGAGGAGCCCTACGACGACGGCACCCTCGAGGACTCCGGCGTCGACGACGGCTACGACTCGTGCTCCCCGGACTCGTCCTCCGAGGCGACCGTGTCGGACTGGTACTCCGAACTCTCGTGACCCGGCGGCCCCGTCCCGCCCGGGATGGGGCCGCGGGATCAGCCCACCGAGAACGACCGCCCGGCGCGCCCCGGAGCCGGGCAAGCTGGGCGCATGGCTGAGATCGACGTCGTCCTCGGCGACATCACCGAACAACGCGTCGACGCGATCGTGAACGCGGCGAACGAGTCCCTGCTCGGCGGCGGCGGGGTCGACGGCGCGATCCACCGGGCGGCCGGGCCCGGGCTGGCCGAGGCGGGTGCCGCCATCGCCCCGTGCGCCCCGGGCGACGCCAAGGCGACACCCGCGTTCGACCTGGCCCCCGTGCGGCACGTGATCCACACCGTCGGCCCGGTGTGGGCGGGCGGCGGCCACGGCGAGGCCGACACGCTCGCCTCCTGCTACCGCCGCGCCCTGCTGGTCGCCGACGAACTCGGCGCCGACAGCATCGCCTTCCCCGCGATCGCCACCGGCGTCTACGGCTTCCCCACCGCCCAAGCGGCCCGGATCGCCGTCGCCACGGTCCGCGCCACCCCGACCAACGCCACCCGGATCACCTTCGTCGCCTTCGACGAGGACACCCACGCGGCACTCACGGCCGCTCTCGATGGCTAGCCCTGGAACCGACCCGGGGGTCAGCGCAGGTCTGGCAGGGATTGCCCGGTGTTCCACGAGCCAGAACGGGTAGCTTGCCTCAATACGGAATAAGGATCGCGGCCTCGACTCATGCAATGGATGTAGTGACCGATCCATCTCCAAGTAGCTGTACAGCTCGTTCCCGCTTCATGGTCTGCGCCTCACACGGGGCGTAATCAGTGGCAAGGCCACTCTCGTGACGTCGTCTCACCAGGCCCGCAGGAGCAACGACTAGCCTGGAGTCCGTGCCAGCCGTTGTCTCCTCATTCAAGGTCGGGCCATACCCGGTGAGTCCGCCGGTGGTGCTGGCGCCGATGGCTGGCATCACGAACGTGGCGTTCCGGCAGCTCTGCCGGGAGTTCGGCAGCGCCACCTCGCTGTACGTGTGCGAGATGGTCACTGCCCGCGCCATCGTCGAGCGGGACTCCAAGACGCTGGAGATGATGACCTTTGGCGCGGATGAGCACCCGCGGTCGTTGCAGCTCTACAGCGTGGACCCGAAGAACGTCACCGACGCGGTCAGGATCATTGCCGCCGAGGGGATGGCCGACCACCTGGACATGAACTTCGGCTGCCCGGTGCCCAAGGTGACCCGCAAGGGCGGCGGCGCGGCACTGCCCTACAAGCGGCGGCTGTTCGCCCAGATCGTCCGGGCTGCCGTCGAGGCGGCGGCGCCTGCCGGGATCCCGGTGACGGTCAAGTTCCGGGTCGGCATCGACGAGGAGCACCACACCTACCTGGACGCGGGGCGGATCGCCGAGGCGGAGGGTGCGGTCGCGGTCGCGCTGCACGCCAGGACAGCGGCGCAGCGGTACTCGGGGCAGGCGGACTGGTCGCGGATCGCGCGGCTCAAAGAAGCGGTCACGACCATCCCGGTGTTGGGCAACGGCGACATCTTCAGCGCAGAAGACGCAGTGAAAATGGTGCGCGAGACCGGCTGCGACGGTGTCGTAGTGGGTCGGGGGTGCCTGGGCAGGCCGTGGCTGTTCCGGGAGCTGCACGCCGCGTTGACCGGGCAGCCCGTCCCAGCCGGACCGTCGCTAGGCGAGGTCGGGGCGATCCTGCACCGGCACGCCATCTTGATGGTCGACCACATCGGCGAGGACAAGGGCGTGCGCGACCTGCGCAAACACATGGCCTGGTACCTGCGCGGCTTCCCTATAGGCGCAGACCTGCGCAAGGCGTTTGGGCTGGTGTCGACGCTCGCCGAGCTAGAGGACCTGATCGGCAAGCTCGACCACGACGCCCCTTACCCCGCCGAGGCTGAAGGCCCGCGTGGACGCCAGGGGTCGCCGGGGCGGGTGGTCCTACCGGAGGGGTGGCTGGACGACCCGGAGGATGCCGCTGTGCCGGACGGTGCCGAGCTGATGCACTCGGGGGGCTGATGCGCGCGCTACCGGGTGTCCTGCTCGTGCTGCTCGCCGTGGCCGGGTGCGCCAACGCCATCCAGGGCACGCCGGTGCCCGCGGCCGCCGCCGCCCCGAACCGCGAGCTGGTCGACCGCTACTTCACCGACCTGAACGAGGCCGGGAAGGAGGGGTACAGCGCGCAGCGGGACTTCCTGCGCCGCACCCAGCACCCCGACTTCACCGCCGACTGCGACCTGGGCGGCCTGACGCTGCGGATCGAGCCAGCGCTGTCCACCCTGCGCGCCGACCCGAAGTGGAAGCCGGAGAAGTCGACCAAGCACCCGCGCGGGGACGTCTACGTGGTGGGCGTGTCGGTGCGGATCCGGCGCGACAGCGCGACCCTGGCCGAGCAGATCGGGTCCCAGCGGGTCGTGGTCCTCGACGGCAAGACCTACGGCTTCACTCCCTGCCCGACCAGGTGACTCCGATCGGGTGACATCGGCCGTGCGCGGATCGCGACCGACCTGGGCAACAGTCACTTGTTTGGAGCAGTGTGGCGTCCACCAGTAGGGGGAATTCCTGCGTCCATGCGTCCCGGTCGCTCAAGCGCGGCGTCAATCCGGACGACACACACGTACGTAGGGAGGTGACCGCCGTGGCCGTTCTGGGACGAGGCGTCGCGAAGCCCGACCCCGACCAGCGGGACAGCCCGTGGCGGGACCACCGGGTCAGCGAACCGACCGTTCCGCTGCGCCACCCCGCGATCACCGAACGCGGGGAGAACCCCGAGGACCCGCCCGCGGACACGGCCAACCTGGTCAGCCTGCACGAGTCCATCGCGGCCCTGCTCGCCTCCCGGGGCCAGTACCGGCAGGCCTACCAGCACCTGCGCTCGGCGCTGGACCTCATGTCGGAGATGAGCGCGCCCCCGCAGATCCCCGAGCAGTTCCGCCGCGAGGTCGACCGGCTGCGCCGCGAGCACGCCGAGGCGCACGAACAGAGCATCCGCGACAGCCTCACCGCCAGCTACAACCGCCGCTACCTGGACCAGCGCCTGGTCGACCTGGTCGCCGAGCAGGGCACCGCGGACGGGCTCGGCGTGGCGCTGGTGGACCTCGACTGGTTCAAGCAGGTCAACGACACCTTCGGCCACCTGGTCGGCGACCGGGTGCTGCAGCGGGTGGTCGAACTGCTGCAGGACGGCCTCCCGGAGGGCGGCTTCTGCGCGCGCTACGGCGGCGAGGAGTTCGTGCTGGTGCTGCCGGGCGTCGACAGGGCGACCGCGGTCGACATCGCCGAGGCGGCGCGGGGGCGGGTGGAGCGGTACCCGTGGTCGAGCCTGGTGCTGGGCCTGCGCGTCACGGTGAGCATCGGACTGGCACACGAACCGGCCATCCGAGTGGCGGACAACACACCGGCCGCTCCGGAGCGTCAACTGCGCGAGGCGGACGCGTTGCTCTACACCGCGAAGCAGTCCGGGCGCAACGCCGTCGCATACCTGCTGGAAGGGACCGCTCACCTGGCCGGAGCGGCGGCGGGGCGGCGCGCGATCGCGACACCGAGGGCCTCTGCACGATAAGTACCTCGCCCGACCGGGGTTACCCTGATCGGGCTAGAGCCGTGCGCGGAACTCCGTACTGATAGTGAACGAAACCCGGTCTGCCATCGTCATGAGGGACAGCCATCCGTACTATCGCTCCCGCAGCGTGACACGATCGGGTAAGCAACCGAACGCGGCACAGCAACGTGTTGATAACCAACCGACAACGGTTCGCGCACTGCGGAGCCTCTCGAATGGAAGGAGCACGGGTGTCCGACGACCACGACCGCGCCCCGGGCTCCTCGACCGGTGGCAAGCGCCGGGCCCCGGAACCGGCCGAGCAGCCCCGACGCAGGCGCCGGTCGATGGAGGGCGCGGGCGGGGTCAGCGTTTCCGACCTGGTCGAGCGGCACAGCGGCTCCCGGTCGAACCTGATGCCGATACCCGAGGCGGACGAGCCGGACGAGGTACCGAGACACCAGGGCGGCCGCCGAGCCGCCCCGGAGCCGCCCTCCCGGCACGCCGCCGAGCCGCCCGCGGGCCGCGAGGTGCCGGACGTGCACCGCAACGTGATCAGCACGGGCGGCCGCCGCAGCGCCCCGGAACTCCCGCCGGAACCGCCCCGCCAGCCAGAGCCACCCCGCCAGGCAGAGCCCGTCCGCCAGGCTGAGCCGCCCGCGCGGCGCAGCAGGACCGCCACGCACGCGGTCCCCGCCGACGTCCTCGCCCAGTCCACCGGCCAGCCCGTCGACCGCCCCACGCGCGCGGTCCGGGACGAGGACGAGCGCCCCAAGTCGGTCGTCGACCTGCTCGGGCCCGACGCGACCACCGGCAAGCGCGCCAAGAAGGAAACCTTCGCCGAATCGGCCAGCCGCGGTCGCGCGGACGCCAAGCGGACGCTGCCCGGCAACCCGCCGCCGCCCCCGGCCCGGCACACCGAAGAACCCCCGGCGGGTCGCCGCGCCCGCCCGGAGCCCGAGCCGACCGGTAGGCGCGCCCGGCCCGAGCCCCCAGCCGCGCCGGAGCCCCCGCGTTCCGAGCCCGCCGCGCTGAGCGAGCCGACCCGGTCCGAGCGGTTCGACAACCGCCGCCCCGCGCTCAGCGAACCGACCCGCTCGGAGCCGCAACGGCGTCCGGCCGCGTTAAGCGAGCCGACCCGGTCCGAACCCCGGCGTGGCCCGGCTCGGCCGTCCGGCACCCCGGACTTCCCGCTCGACGACCGGGGTGGCCGCCGCGCACTGCCCGAGGCCGTGCCGCCGTTCTCGGAGAACCGGCCGCCGTCCCCCGGCCGCCGCGGCCCGCAGGACCGCCCGTTCACCCCTGCGGGCGAGGCACCCCGCCCGCCCGCGCCGGGCCGCCCCCGGCACCCGGGTGACGCGGACGTCGACCACCCGCTTGAGGCGCCGCGCGGGACGGGCTCGCAGCCCGCACCCGGCCGCACCCCGCCGCCCGGGCCAACCGGACCGACCGGGCAGCACCCGGCACCCGGCCGCCGCCCCGAGCCCGGCCGCCCGGGCGCGCAGTC
The DNA here is from genome assembly GCF_024171925.1 of Actinokineospora diospyrosa. Taxonomy (GTDB): domain Bacteria; phylum Actinomycetota; class Actinomycetes; order Mycobacteriales; family Pseudonocardiaceae; genus Actinokineospora; species Actinokineospora diospyrosa. Next base: position 46,622 of record NZ_JAMTCO010000015.1, read on the forward strand.
GCTGCCCAACCGCCGTCCCGACGGCCTCGGCCCGGGGCCCCGCCCGGAGCCGGGTCGCACCGGCGCGCACCCGGTCCCGGAGCACCTCAACGGGCACGGCCCGGTCGAGCCCCGCCAACCGGAGCAGAACCGGCGCCCCGACCACACCGGCGCCCACCCGGTCCCGGACCACGCCAACGGCAACCGGCGGCCCGACCACACGGGTGCCCACCCGATCCCGGAGCACCTCAACGGCCGCGGCCCGGTCGAGCCGCACGCCAACGGCAACCGGCGACCCGAGCCCGGCCACACCGGCGCGCACCCCGTACCGGAGCACCTCAACGGCCGCGGCCCAGTGGAACCGCACGTCAACGGCAACCGCCCGCCCGAGCAGAACCGGCGCCCCGACCACACCGGCGCCCACCCGATCCCGCCGGAGCACGCGAACGGCAACCGCCGCCCGGAGCCCGGTCGCACCGGCGCGCACCCCATCCCGCCCGAGGCCAACCGGCAGCCCAACCAGGGGCCGCTCTACGCGCCCCAGGGCACCGGCGGCCACCCGCACCCGGGACCGCCGCGCCGCCCGGAGCAGCAGGTGGACGGCCAGCACGGCACCGGGTCGCACCCCATCCCCGGCGGACCGCGGCGCCCCGAGCAGGACCACGGGCTCGGCACCGGGTCGCACCCGATCCCCGGCGGACCGCGGCGCCCGGACCAGGACCTGGGTACCGGGTCGCACCCGCACCCGCAGCGGACCGGCGCGCACCCCCTGCCCGGCCGCGGTGAGGCGAGCGGCGCGCACCCGGTCGTCACCGAGCCGGGCCGGGAGAAGCCGAGGATCCCCAGCCAGCAGCCGCCGGGGCAGTCATCGATGCCGCCCCTGCCCGCGCCCGAGGGGAAGCTGACCCCGCCGCCGAACGTGTCGCAGCAGGAACTGGTCGGGCTCACCACCGAGATGGAGCCGATCGGCGAGGCCGTGCAGAAGCGGCGGCGGGTCGACCAGACCCTGGCCCGCTTCTCCAAGGTGCACGACGAGATGCGCGCCGAGGAGAAGGCCAAGAAGTCCAAGCGGCTCAAGACCCCGTGGGGTTCGGACGCGGCCGAACTGGACGAGAAGCTCGACGAACTGGCCGCGATGCCCGCGGAGCCAACGGTTGTCGTCGCCGCGATCGCGCAGGACGACGGCGACGACATCGACGGCGGCCGAGGCCGGGGCAGCCGGGACGATGACGGTGGCGACGGCGGGGACGACGACCCCAAGCCCAAGCGCGGCCGGTGGTCGTTGCTGGCCAAGGTGTTCTCCGGGTCCGCCGCGGTCGTGGTGTTCGCCGCGACCGGGGTCGGTTGGGGCATCAAGGAATGGGCCAACAACAACATCGAGCAGGTCCGCGCGCTCGACCCGGGTTCGGCGGCCATCCAGAACGCCGAGGGCCAGCGCGGCGACGAGAACTTCCTGCTGGTCGGTTCGGACACCCGCGAGGGCGCCGAGGCCGAGGACGGGGTCGGCAACGCGAACGCGGTGCCCGGCGCCCGCTCGGACACGGTGATGATCGCGCACGTCCCCGCCGACCGCAGCCGCGTGGTGATCGTGTCCTTCCCGCGCGACCTGGAGATCAACCGGCCGGACTGCGAGCGGTTCGACCCCAAGGCGGCCAAGTACACCGGCGAGCACTCCCAGCCGCAGAAGAACACCAAGATGAACACCGCCTACGAGGTCGGCGGACCGCTGTGCGTGACCAAGGTGGTGCAGGAGATCTCCGGCCTGCAGATCACCCGGTTCGTCGGCATCGACTTCAACGGCTTCCGCGGCATGGTCGACGCGGTGGACGGGGTCAACGTCTGCGTCGAGAAGCCGATGTTCGACACCACGCTCAACAAGTGGATAGTCAAGGACGCGGGCACCGAGGTGCTGCTGCACGGCGAGCAGGCGCTGGACTTCGTGCGCGCCAGGCACGTGCGCGGCGACCCGACCTCGGACTACGGGCGGATCAAGCGCCAGCAGCGGTTCCTGTCCTCCTTGCTGCGCAAGGCGATGTCGGGCCAGGTGCTGCTCGACCCGTCGAAGCTGACCTCCTTCACCGGCGAGGTCGCCAAGTCCACCTTCGGCGACAACATCGAAGTCGACTCGCTGATGCGGCTCGGCCAGTCGCTGCAGAGCCTGGAGGCGGGCCGGGTCACCTTCGTGACCGTGCCGACCGTCGGCATGCCGAACTCGCGCAACAACGAGGTGCTGCGCAAGGACGACGCCGACCGGCTGTTCCGGGCGATCATCAACAAGGAGGCGCTGCCCGGCGAGGCACCGCCGCCGCCAGCGGGCACCGACGCGCAGCAGCAGGCGGCGCCGATCCGCGAGGCGGTCGACCCGAAGACGCTGAAGATCCAGGTGCTCAACGGCGGCAACGCGACCGGCGGCATCGCCCGGCGCACCGCGGAGAAGCTGGAGGCCTTCGGTTTCACCGTGGTGCAGGTCAACCCGACCGCCGCGGTGCCGAGGACCGTTGTCCGCTACGGGAAGGGCCACGAGGCGGCCGCGCAGGCGCTGGTCTCCGCCGTCCCCGGCGCTCAACTGCAAGAAGACCCGTCGATGTCCGCGGCGCTGGTGCTGGTGCTCGGTCCCGAGTTCACCGGCCAGATCGTCGCCCCCGGTTCGCCGGGGACCGCGCCGGTGCCGGACCCGAAGCCGCTGCCCGGCCTGTCCACCGTCAACGGCTCGGATGTGACCTGCGCCTAGTCGCAGTCCGTTCACCTCGGGTTCATCCGTGGATGGCGCGTCCCCGCCACCCGGCATCTAGGCTGTGCGCATGCGTGAGGCCTACCATCTCGAACTCGGTCAGCTCGCCGTCAAGCTCGCGGGCATGTGCTCCCAGGTCGCCGAGGCGATGGAGCTCGCGACCCGTGCGCTGCTCGACGCGAACCTGAGCATCGCCGAACAGGTGATCAGCGGCGACGAGGCGATCGACAACGCCCGCTCGGAGTGCGAGGAGCAGGCGTACGCGCTGCTCGCGCTCCAGGCGCCGGTCGCCACCGACCTGCGCACCGTGCTCGCCGCCATCCACGCCGCGGAAAGCCTGGAACGGATGGGCGACCTCGCCCTGCACGTCGCCAAGGCCGCCCGGCGGCGCCACCCGGCCCCCGTGCTGCCCGAGCAGGTGCACGGCTACTTCGCCGAGATGGGCCGCATCGCGGTCGCCTTGGCGCGCAAGGCAGAAGAGGTCATCCACAGCCGCGACGTCGCGGCCGCCCGCGCCATCGAGGACGCCGATGACGAGATGGACGACCTGCACCGGCACCTGTTCACGCTCATCATGAACAAGGAGTGGGACCACGGCGTCGCCTCCGCGGTCGACGTGACGCTGCTCGGCCGCTTCTACGAGCGCTACGCCGACCACGCCGTCTCGGTCGCCAAGCGCGTCGTGTTCGTGGTCACCGGCCGGATGCCGGGCACCACCAGCGGCGACGACCTGTAACCCGATCCCCCGTACGTCGCGGCCGCGCCACCTCCGGGTGGGGCGGCCGCTCGCTTTATCGCCTGGGCGTTGCCGCGGTGATGAGCTCGTCGAGCTGGCGGGTGAGCCTGCCCGCGTCCGCCGGGGAGTAGGTCGCCCGGATCGCGCCGTCGGGCTGCGGTCGGCTCACCGACAGGTAGCGGCCGGACTCGGTGTCGACCCACCCGACCGTGCCAGCGTCGACCTCCCTGCCGTGCCTGCCCCGGCCGCTGATCGAGAAGAACCCGTAGCCGGTGCGCGGGCGCTCCAGCATGGTCGCCGCCAACCGCAGCTGCGTGTCCGAAGTGGACCTCGGGGCGCGGACCGGCTGCACGTAACCGTCTTGCCGCGCGGCGGGCGCCTCGGTCACCATGACCGACTGGCCGGGTCCGGCGGCCGACTTGGGCAGCAGGTCGACCAGCGCGCGGCCGACCGAGCCGGGCGACATCAGCTCGAAGCGGATCATCTGTCCTTCTTGGACCACCAGAACCGCTGTCGTGCCAACGACCGCGGCCCGCGCCCTGATTGGACGGTCTTTGTCGACGGTGCCCATCACGCCGACACCGACGTCGTACTCGCACGCGGTCCGCAGCGCGGACTCGACATCCGGGTCGACCTGGTCGCGACCGATGAGTCCACGACCGTAGAGGTCGGCGAACACGGCCTTCGCGATGCGGTCGCGGTCCTCGGCGAGCCTGCCGAAACTGGGCACCTCGAGGGGGAACAGCCGCGGGTTGACGCCCAGCACCTGGCTGAGCGTGTCGACCGCGGCCAGGGACAGCGTGAACGAGGTTGGCATCTAGCGCTATCCGCCGATCACTGGTGGGGCGGTCATCTCGTCGGTGCCGAACACGTCGTCGGGGTCCGCCTCGACCAGGTACGACGGGCGGGTGTGCTCCTCGTCCTCGCCGCCCTGCCCGCGTCCGCCGCCACCCATGCCGCCCATCCCCATGCCCGCGCCACCGCGGCCCGCTCCCGCCGCGCCACCACGTCCGAGCGCGGCCTGCTCCGCGGCGAGCGCACCCGCGCCCGCACCCATGCCGGGGCCGAGAGCGCCAGTTCGGGAGCCGAAACCGCCGGTTCCCGCGCCGCCACCGCCACCAGCACCGCCGCCGAACCCGCCGCCACCGCCGATACCGCGTCCGCCCGCGCCGCCGGGACCGCGCCGGGCGATGTCGTCACCGCCGCCGAACGGTCCGCCGCCACCGGGGAGCGGGGCGAAGCCGCCGGGCAGGCCGGGGTTCGGGTTCGGGCCGGGGTTGGGGTTCGGGTTGGTGATCGGCGGCCGGGTGCCGGGGCCGCCAGGGCCACCGGGGTCACCCAGGTTCCAGCCACCGGGGGTCGTGCTGCCGCCGCCCGGGTTGGTGCCACCGCCCGGGTTCGTGTTGCCACCCCCGCCGGGCTGGAAGGTGCCGCCGCCGGGGGGCTGGGTGTAGCCGCCGTTGCCGTTGCCACCGCCGCCGGGACCACCGATCGAACTGGTGCCGGTGCGGTCGTCACCGCCGCCGACGTTGACGTCCTTGCCGGACGGGTCGTTGACGCCCTTGCCGTCGTCGGCGGTCTTGGGGTCGTCGCCAGCGGACTCGCTCATCGTGGGCGGGGCGGCGAAGGTGGGCATGGTGGAGGAGCTGCCCAGGGAGCTGTCGTAGGAGGTGACCACCCTGGCGGCCTCGGCCTGCGCGTTCTGGCTCTCCCGGTAGTCGTTCATGTACATCGCCGACTTGCGGACCAGGTCGACCGGGTTCGTCGTCGTCATCAGGTCCCGACTGGCCGCGCTCGCGTCGAACGGCACCTCGTCGGGCATCGAGTTCTTCGCGTCCGCCAGCGCCGTGGACTGCATCCCGGCCTGGGTCCCCGCCAACTGCGCGCTCTGCCCCGCGGTCCCGACCCAGTTCCCCACCTCGGCCATGAACCCCCGCGCCGAGTCCCCCGCCTCGCCCTGCCAATCCGCCTCGGAGTCGTTGATGGCGGCGGCGACCTCGGTCTGGAACTTGGTCATCGCGTTGCCCGCGTTCAGGTACAGCTCACCCATCTCACCGACCTGGTCCGGGTCGACGCTCTGCGTGACCATCGGCTTGAGCTCGCTGTGCGCCACACTGGCGTAGTTGGTGCACAACATCCCCGGCGGCTGCCGGGTCTCCAACCCGGCCGCCAACTCCCGGGCCTGCGCCGACATGTCCTGGTTGTACTGCTGCTCGACCTCGCTGTTACGGGTGAACCGCCGCCACACCTGCCACCACGGCGCGTCGTCGATGTCCTGGTCGACCTGCTGCTCGGCCCGGTCGTGCACATCGGCACTGCTGTCGGAGGTGCCCTTGCGATCGATGTAGACATCGCTACTGCGGTCGTAAGTCGCGTCGTACCCGGCCGCGTTCGGGTTGTAGCTCGGGCTGCTCGGATCCGAGACAGCAACCGTCCCCTGATCCCCCCGATGCGGCGTGTACGCCGTCCGCGCCTGACCAGGCATCTCTTACCTCCCAGCTACCGCAGGGCAATTCAGGTCCACAGCTTCGGAGCAGGCATCCTGCTCGCCCCACCGCGTCAAGGCAACTCAGCTTCCACAAGCTTCGCGGCCTCCAGGACGGGCACGCACAACTTCTGCGCGTCGCCACCAGAGGCCTGCACATCCACCCGCGACTTCGCGGTCAACTCCAACGAGATCGCACACACGGCGCCCGGTCCGGTCGACTGCGCGGCATTCCGCGAGCCGACCTTGATCCGTTGAACCGGACCGTCCGCCGTGATGTCGTCGAGCCCCACGCGGTCCAGAACGACAACGCCCAAGATGTAGCTGTCGGCGATGCTCCCCTTGTCGACGCGCCACCGGCACGACTCGAACCCGCCGATCGTCTCCTTGGTCGGCGAGCCCGTGGCCCCCACCGCGCTTGCCGCAGCCGGGGTCAGCAGCTCACAGGGTTTGAGCGAGTCGGCGGGCGAAGCGCTGGAGGTGGTCGGCTTAGTCGGCTTGGTCGTGTCCGAGCCGGGCGCCTCGGTCGTCGTCCCACCGCCCCCACCGCTGGGGGTCGGGCTCCCGACCTGCTCGCTGGTACATGCGGCGGCGAGCGCCAGTGTCATCACCGGAACAAGCCACAACGAACGCCTCACTGGTCCCCCAAGCCCCTTTCGGCCACTCACATTCAGTACTTGCCCGCGTTGCCGTCATCGGTGGCCCGGTAATTGGCCATCGCTTGCGTGATGCCTTCCTCGGCCTTCACCAGCGACTTGCGGAACTCGTCCAGCTGGGTGAGGAACCCCCGCTCATCGGTGGCGACCTGGTGCATGAAGGGCTTCATGGCCTCGGCGTTGTTAGAACTGCCCAGCGAGGGCACCTGCGCCAGGATGCGCAGTCGGAAGCTCTCCGTGTCGACCCACACGGCCATGTTGCGGATGGCGGCCAAGAGGGCTTCGCCGCCGCGTTCGTTGACCGCGAAACGGCCGGAGGCGGCGCCGCCCGCGAAGTCGTTCATGGCGCGGCCGATAGCGCTGAGCGGGGCGCTCGGCCCTTCATCGATGTACATGGCTGCCCCCGAGGACCGTCTGGACTCCGTGGGCACGGTACCAACTACCCACGGGGTGCGTCCTGCTTGTGACGCATCCGGGCCGGGTGACGTTCCCCCAGGCAGGGCGGTTCGACCCGCCTGGTCCCCCTCTGGGCAGTTCGGGTTCCGCGAGCTTCGCCACCCGCAGAGCGCGCGGCCTGGACGTCAGCCCAGGACTCGAGGGAGGTCGCGCGGATCCGTCAAGGCAGGGCGGGTTCGACCTGCTTGGCGGCTTCCAGGGCGGGGCCGCACAGGGCTTCGGGGTCTTCGCCTGCTGCTTGGATGTCGACGCGGGAGGAGGGGGTGATTTCGAGGCTGAGGGCGCAGCCCGCGGCGCCTCGGGTGAAGTAACGGGCGGCGTCGTGGTCGCCGACGTTGAGGTATTCGATTTCTTTGTCTGTCTTGATGTCCGAGATACCGGTGGTTTCGTAGATGACCACGGCGATGGTGTAGCTCTCGGCGACGGTGGACTTGTCCACGCGCCATTCGCACTGGCGGGACTTCGAGGTGCTGGTGGGCTTGGCGGGGCCGGTGATGCCGAGGGGCTTGAGCGCCGCGGCGGGGAGGAGTTCGCAGGGTTGGGCGGCCTTGAGGACGCGGGGGTCGGGCACCGGCCTGCGGTTGGACGACGTCGGACCCGTTGGCGCGCCCTGGGCCGGGACCGGGGTACCACCGGTCTGCGTCGAGCACGCGGCGCACAGCACCACGAGCAGAGCGGCCGGGACATGCCAAGGACGGCTCACTGATCTCCCCGTTGTCGATGGTGAGCGGACCCCGGCGAGCACGGTATCAATGCCACCGCCGCGGTGGTCGGGAGTCCCGGCAAGTCCCCCGTCCGGAGCAAGCACGAAGGGCCGGGCGCGCACCGCGCCCGGCCCCCCTGCACCACCGCCGATCAGCCGAAGCGGCCCGAGATGTAGTCCTCGGTCGCCTTCTGCGTCGGGTTGGAGAAGATGCGCTCGGTGTCGTCGAGCTCGATCAGCCGACCGGGCTGGCCGACGCCCGCGAGGTTGAAGAACGCGGTCTGGTCGCTGACCCGGGCGGCCTGCTGCATGTTGTGCGTCACGATCACGATCGTGTAGTCCTTCTTCAGCTCCTGGATCAGGTCCTCGATCGCCAGCGTGGAGATCGGGTCCAGGGCCGAGCACGGCTCGTCCATCAGCAGCACGTCCGGCTGCACGGCGATGGCGCGGGCGATGCACAGCCGCTGCTGCTGACCACCGGAGAGGCCGCCGCCGGGGCGGTTGAGGCGGTCCTTGACCTCGGCCCACAGGTTGGCGCCGCGCAGGGCCTGCTCGGCGACCTCGTCGAGCTTCTTGCCGCTGCGCTCACCGGCCAGCTTGAGCCCGGCGACGACGTTGTCGCGGATGGACATCGTCGGGAACGGGTTGGGGCGCTGGAACACCATGCCGATGGTGCGCCGCACGGACACCGGGTCGACGGTGGAGGCGTAGATGTCCTCGCCGTCGAGCAGCACCTTGCCCTCGGCGCGGGCGCCGGGGATCACCTCGTGCATCCGGTTGAGCGAGCGCAGCACGGTGGACTTGCCGCAACCCGAGGGACCGATGAACGCGGTCACGTTGCGCGGCGGAACCGCCAGCGACACCCCGTCGACGGCGTGGAACTTGCCGTAGAAGAGGTTGAGGTCCTTGACATCGATGCGCTTGGCCATTGTCCCGCCTACTTCGTCTTCAGAGAGGTCAGCCGCGAGATCAGCGATCCCAGCAGGTTGAACACGGTGATGATGAGGATCAGCGTGACCGCCGCGCCCCAGACCCTTGCCTCGCCGACCTCGTTGGTGGTCAACCGCTCCGAGGTCATCAGCAGCGGCAGCGACGCCATCGAGCCGCCGAACGGGTCGTAGTTGATGAACGTGGTGTAGCCGACCAGCACCAGCACCGGCGCGGTCTCGCCCATGACGCGGGCGATGGCCAGCGTGATGCCGGTGATGATGCCGGACATCGCGGTCGGGATGACGATCTTGACGATGGTCTTCCACTTGGGCACGCCGAGCGCGTAGGCGGCCTCGCGCAGCTCATCGGGGACGATCTTGAGCAGTTCCTCGGTGGTGCGCACGACGACCGGGATCATCAGCAGCACCAGGGCGAGCGACACCGCGAACGCGCTGCGCGGCATGCCGAGGGTGGTGATGCACAGCGCGTAGATGAACAGCGCGGCGACGATCGAGGGGACGCCGGAGAGGATGTCGACGGTGAAGGTCACGGCCTTGGCCAGCCGCGAGCGCTTGCCGTACTCGACCAGGTACACCGCGACCATGACCGCGATCGGGACCGCGATCACCGCGCAGATCAGGCCCTGCAGCAGGGTGCCGACGATCGCGTGGTAGACACCGCCGCCGAACTGGCGGGAGGTGAGGCCCGCCAACGACTTCTGCCACCAGTCGGCGTTGAGCACGTACTGGAAGCCCTTGGCGATGACGGTGATCAGCAACCACACCAGCGGCGCGAGGGCGAGCACGAAGGTCCCGGCGACCAGGATCGTGGCGAGCCGGTTCTTGAACCGGCGGGACGCGTTGATCTCCTGGAACGCGGGAGGCGCCGCGGGCCGGTTCAGGTCGGTCGCGGTGCTCATTCGTACTCCTTGTGGCCGGAGATGATGGACCGGGCGAACGCGTTGACCACGAAGGTGAGCACGAACAGCACCAGACCGGCCGCGATGTAGGCACCGGCACCGCGCGGGTCGTTGAACTCCTGCGCGGCGCGGGCGATCTTGGAGGCGATGGTGTCGCCGCCGTCGAAGAGGCTGAAGCCGAAGTGCGATGTGGTGGAGCTGAGGATGATCAGCACCGCGATGGTCTCGCCGAGCGCGCGGCCGAGGCCGAGCATCGAGGCGCTGATGTAGCCCGCGCGGCCGAAGGGCAGCACGGTGGTCCGCACGACCTCCCACTTGGTGGCGCCGAGCGCGAGCGCGCCCTCGATCTGCATCGGCGGGGTGCGGTCGAACACCTCGCGGCTGATCGCGGTGATGATCGGCAGCAGCATCACCGCGAGCACGATGCCCGCGGTGAAGATGGTCTGACCGATCGCCAGGTTGGAGGTGCCGGTGGCGAACAGCGGGATGAACCCGAGGTGCTCGTTGAGCCAGGTGCTGATCGGCGAGAGCGCGGGCGCCAGCACGTAGGCGCCCCACAGGCCGTAGATGATCGAGGGGACCGCGGCGAGCAGGTCGACCAGGTAGGCGAACGGCCTGGCCAACCGGCGCGGGGCGTACTGGGTGAGGAACAGCGCGATGCCCAGCGAGATGGGCATCGCGATGATCAGCGCGAACACCGCGCTGAACACGGTGACCAGCAGCAGGTCGAGCACGCCGAAGGCGAGCCCGCCCTGCGGGTCGGCGTCCCAGTCGCGGCCGAAGAGGAAGTTGGCCTGGTTGTCCGCGAGCGAGGGGATCGCCTGGATGAGCAGGAAGATCCCGATGAGCGCGATCATGGCGACGACGAAGACGCCGGAACCGACGGTCAACGCCTTGAAGATCTTGTCACCCGGACGGGTGATCACCTTGGGGGGTTGGACGGGGGACCCGCCAGAACCCTGCGGAGTGGAAATCGGTGCCTCCGGTGCGGTGTCGGGCGCCGCGCCGCCCCGGGGGCCCCTGGCTAAACCAGGGGCCCCGGGGCGTCCGACCGTGTCGGAATCGCTCATGTCGTCGTCGTTCTCGGCTCGCAGTGTGCCAGGTGGACTTACGCGATGGCCTTGATGGCGCCGAGCAGCTTGGCCTGGAACTCGTTGGGCAGCGGCACGTAGCCCGCCTCGGCCAGCGCACCCTGGCCGTCGGTGGCGGCCACGTTCAGGAACGCCTTGACGGCCTTGGTCGTGTCGGCGTCGTAGCCCTTGGAGCAGACGATCTCGTAGGTCGCGAGCACCAGCGGGTAGGCACCCGCGGTGTTGCTGGCGTAGAGCGAGTCCAGGTCGAGGACCAGGTCGTTGCCCTCGCCCTTCACCTTGGCGGACTTGATCGCCGCGGCAGCGCCCTCGGCGCCGAGCTCGACCGCGCCCGAGCCGCTGTCGAGCTTGGCGGCGGACAGCTTCTTGTCCTGGACGTAGGACCACTCGATGTAGCCGATGGTGCCGTCACCGGCGCCGATCGCGTCCGCGACACCAGCGGAGCCCTGGGCACCCTGGCCGACGCCGCCGTTGAACTTCTTGCCAGCGTCCTTGGTCCACGCGCCCTTGCCCGCGGCCTTCAGGTACTTCTGGAAGTTGTCGGTGGTGCCCGACTCGTCACCGCGGTAGATGACGGTGATGGCCTTGTCCGGCAGGGTGGCGCCGGAGTTGACCGCGGCGACCGCCGGGTCGTTCCACTTGGTGACCGCACCGCTGAAGATCTTGGCGGTGAGCTCGGGGGTCACGGTCAGGCTGGTGACGCCGTCGAGCTTGTAGGCGATGCCGACCGGGCCGAAGACCAGCGGCAGGTTCCACGCCGGGTTGCCCTGGCAGCGCTTGGCGGCGGCCTCGACCTCGCCCTTGTCCTTGTTCAGCGGCGAGTCCGAGCCGCCGATGTCGACGATGCCCGCGTTGAACTGCTTGACGCCCGCGCCCGAACCCGAGGGGGTGTAGGCCAACTGCTGGCCGGAGCACTTGGCGCCGTAGGCGGCGACGAAGGCCTCGATCGCGCCCTTCTGCGCGCTGGAACCCTCAGCGACGAGGCTCTTCTTGCCACCGCACTCGACCGGTGTCGTGGCGGTCGGCGCGGGAGCGGCGGTGTTGTTCGCGCCGGGGGTGGCGGTGTTGTTGTCGCTGCCGCACGCGGTCAGGGCGAGCGCCCCAGCCGCGATGAAGCCGAGCACGGTAGCCGGCCGCTTGCTGATCACGGTTAATTCCTCCAGGCAGGAGAGTTCTCAGGTCGCGACGTGACCCTACGTCCGCCGCCTCGCCGCGACGCTAGGCAGCACTAGTGGACGAATGCCCTTGGCGGGGTGAACGCACGGTGAACAGGCTCGTTTTTGTAACCGTTGCGAGATGTGCGTCGCCTGGTCGTGGCTTTACCGTGACCTGTACGTATGCGCTGCGTAACCGGTTAGACGCTCCGCGCTTCTGCACGTGCATATTGAACGTCGGCGGCCGAACGGGTGAACCCCAATCGGCTATAAACAGCAACCGCCGGGGTGTTGTCGGACTCGACGTACAAGATGATCTCGGGCAGTCCGGCGGCCCGCAGGTGCCGCAGCCCCACGAGCGTCAGCGCCTTCCCGAGGCCACCGCCCTGGGCGGCCGGGTCGACGCCGACGACGTACACCTCACCGGTCCCGGGGCCACCCGCCCCCGGGTGCACCTTGGTCCAGTGGAACCCCAGCACGCGGTCCTGCGCGTCGACTGCCAGGAAGAACCCGGCCGGGTCGAACCACGGCTCGGCCTCGGTCGCCTCGACGTCGGCGACGCTCATCGAGCCCTGCTCGGGGTGCCAGTCGAAGGCGCGCTTGTTCACCTCGACGACCGCGGCCTCGTCGCGCCCCGGCTCGAAAGCCCGCACCCGGACGCCCTCGCGCCAGAGCGGCTCGGCCAGCTCGACCGCGGCCAGGTCCAGGTGCATCGTCAGCAGCTCGCGAACCCGTGACAGCCCGCGCTTCTCGGCGATCTTGGCGGCCGCCGCGTGGTCACCGTGCGCCCAAAGCCGGACCCCGTCGGCGGCGCGGGCCAGGACGGCGTCGACCAGCGCCGAGCCGACCCCCCGGCCGCGGGCATCCGGCCGGACGAGCACCTCGGCGACCTGGCGGCCGAAGGAGTCGCCGTCGGTGTCCAGGTGCGCGTAGCCGACCAGCTCGACGCCGTCGGTGGCCAGCAGGTGCTCCCCGCCGCGGAACTCGCGCGGCAGCGGTCCGGTCGCGGCCACCTCGGGGCGGCCGTCCACCGCCGCGACCGCGCGCAGCAGTGGGCGGATCTCGGCAACGGCCTCGGGGCTGTCCGGGCGCCAGGTCAGGTCGGTCACACCACCGAACCTACCCAGGCGGGTGGCCCGTCAGGCGTCCACGCGTCGAGCGCGGTCCGCTTCCTGGGACGGCTCGCGCCGGGCGCCGGCCTTGGGCGGCTGGACGAACTTGTAGCCGACGTTGCGCACGGTGCCGATGAGCTGCTCGTGCTCGACGCCGAGCTTGGCGCGCAGCCGCCGGACGTGGACGTCGACGGTGCGGGTGCCGCCGAAGAAGTCGTATCCCCAGACCTCCTGCAGCAGCTGCGCGCGGGTGAACACCCGGCCCGCGTGCTGCGCGAGGTACTTGAGCAGCTCGAACTCCTTGTAGGTGAGGTCGAGCGGGCGGCCGCGCAACCGGGCCATGTAGGTGGCCTCGTCGATGACCAGCTCGCCGAGGCGCAGCGCACCGTCGACTGCGGCACCGGCGGGCCCGCGGGTGGTGAGCAGCCGGAGCCGGGTGTCGACCTCGGCGGGCCCCGCGGTGGGCAGCAGGATCTCGTCGATCCGCCAGTCGCTGGTGATGGCGACGAGGCCGCCCTCGGTGACCACGGCCAGCACCGGGCAGCTGTCGCCGCCGCTGGTCAGCAGCCTGCACAGGCTCTTGGCGGCGGCGAGGTCGGTGCGCGCGTCCACGATCACGGCGTCGCGGGAACCCGCCTCGAGCAGCGCGGTCACCTCGGGCGCTTGGGTGCGCACGGTGTGCGGCAGGAGCATCAGCGACGGCACCACGGTCGCGGGCTCGGGGTCGGCGGTCAGCAGCAGCAGGTCGAGGCTCATCACGAGTCCGCCTCTCTTGCGTGAATCCGCGCCGCGGCGTTGGGGTGCGGCCCCGGTCTGGGGTGGCGTTTTCGGCTGGTCAGGACAATAGCCCGGGGCTCGCGCGAATGTCGTGCCCGTGACGTCGGCGTCACACGCGAACCGGTGCCCACCCAGGATGACGCCCAGCTCAACGCCACCGTGTTACGGCGGCGTAAATCCCGCGTCCACCTGCGCATCACCCGACCGGACCGGATTTCCCGGCCCGCTCGAATTCGATTTGTGAATGGCGTGTTGCCCCCGTGGACATCCCACCATTCGGCGCCGCCGAGGCAACGCCCGCGCGCGGTGGCACGTCCCTGTGGGTGGACCGGGTAGTGGTGTCCGGTCGGGGCCAGGCGGACTGCGGGATCATGTGGGTGTGCCGAACCGCGCTCGAGCGGGTAGGTACCCGGGGGACGTGCCGTGACGCAGGGACAAGATGTGACGCAGAGCCAGGACAGGCGACAGACAGGTGACGGGATGGCGACGATGACGAACGCGGGCGCGAACTCGGGCGGGCCGTCGACGGCTCCCCGCCGCCGGTCGAAGGCGGTGCGCAGGCTCGTCATCTCGGTGCTGGTGCTGCTCGTGCTGCTGGTCGCGGCCGACTTCGGCGCGGCGGCGGTGTTCGAGCACGAGGTGTCCAAGCGCGCGCAGCAGCAGTTCGACCTGCGCGACCACCCGTCGGTGAAGGTGGGCGGGTTCTCCTTCCTGCTCCAGGCGGCCTCCGGGGAGTACGACCTGGTGACCATCGACGCCAAGGGCGTCCCGGTGAAGGACACCCTGCGCGACGTCGACGTGCACGCCGACCTGCGCGGGGTCCAGGCCCCGCTCTCGGACCTGGTCTCCGGGTCGCTGACCCAGGTGCCGATCCGCGAGGTCGAGGGCCAGGTGCGGATCAAGGCCTCGGACGTGAACCGGGCCATCCAGGAGAACTCCAACGAGGTCGTGTCCTCCATCACCAACCTCACCATCGACCCGGTCAGCGAGAAGGCGGTCAACACCGCGCCCGCCGAGGGCGAGGAGACCGAGGAGGACGCCAAGGAGGTCGCCGACCAGGAGGGCACCACCGCGGGCGTGAAGCTGTGCGGGACGGTCGGCATCGCCGGGCAGGACACCGAGCTGTGCGTGTTCTCCATCGTGTCGCTGGTCGACGGCGGCGTCGAGATCACGCCCAAGCGGCTGGAGCTGCGCAACGGCGGGTCCGACGTGAAGCTGCCGCAGCAGATCCAGTCGAAGGTGCTCTCGCTGTTCGCCCGCCGCCTGGACCCGGGCAGCCTGCCGTTCAAGGTGACGCCCACCGCGGTCACCGTCGAGCGCGGCGTGCTGTCGGTCAAGGGCAAGGCCGAGAACCTGGTGCTGGGCCGCTGATGACCGGTCTCTACGTGGCGCTGGGCACCGTGGCCGTGGCCATGTGCATCGGCTTGCTGGTGCGGTCGCTCGGCGGCCGCACCAGGGTGTCCTCGGCAGGCGCGGTGCCCGAGGAGGTGCGCGCGGTGCTCGACCCGGGCGCCGCGGTGACGCTCGTGCAGCTGTCGACCGAGTTCTGCGGCAACTGCAAGCAGGCCCGGGCCGTGCTGGTGGACCTCGCGGGCAGCACCACCGGTCTCGCGCACGCGGACGTCGACCTGACCGACCAGCCGGAGCTCGCGAAGCGGCTGTCGGTGCTGCGGACCCCCACGACCATCGCGGTCGACGCGGCGGGCACCGAGCTGCTGCGCGTCGGCGGAATCCCGAAACGTGAAGACCTGCTCACCTCGCTGCGCCCCCACCTGCCCGGCTGAGACACGCCCCACCTGCGCTTTCGCCGAGCGCAATGCCGAGATCCGGCGTCTCACCCTGTGGACGGGGCCTCTCACGCCTGCGCGGGCGGCAGGTAGTCTCGCGGCCGTGTCCAGCTTCCTGACCAGGCGCCGCGCGGTGGACTTCTGCCGCGTGCACAGCAGCCTGTGTCGGGGCACCTGACCGGGCGGCCCGCCCGCGGCGTTCGTTCGCCCCTGGCCGCTCACACCCACCCGTGTGCAGGTCAGGAGGCCGTGTGTCCACCCAGGTCGACCCGAGAGGGCCGCGCTTCGCCGCTGGCGTGACCAGTGCCGTGCTCGTCGCGGTGCTCGTCACCGGCTGGTGGCCGCTGCTGGCCGCCCAGGCCGTCGTGTTCGCGCTCGGCGGGTTCGCCGGGCTCCGCTACTCCCCGTACGCCGCGCTGTACCGGGCGCTCGTCGCGCCGCGGCTCGCCCCGACCGACGAGCGCGAGGACGCCACCCCGGTCCGGTTCGCGCAGACCGTCGGGTTCGGCTTCGCTGTCGTCGGTGTCCTCGGCTACGCGCTCGAGGTCACCGCGCTCGGCACCGCGGCGACCGCGCTCGCGCTGGTGGCCGCGTTCCTCAACGCCGCGTTCGGGTTCTGCCTCGGCTGCGAGGCCTATCTGCTGATCAACCGCCTGTCCACCAAGCAAAGGAAAGTGGGAACCGCCCGATGAGCCGCGAAGACGTGCTGGTTACGGCCGCCTGGGCCGAGGAGAACCTCAACGCCGACGGGGTGGTGTTCGTCGAGGTCGACGAGGACGCGAGCGCCTACGACACCGGGCACATCCCGGGTGCGGTGAAGGTCGACTGGCGGCAGGACCTGCAGGACCCGGTGCGCCGCGACTTCGTCGACCGCGCCGGGTTCGAGAAGCTGCTCTCCGCCCGCGGCATCGGCAACGACGACACCGTGATCCTCTACGGCGGCAACAACAACTGGTTCGCCGCCTACGCCTACTGGTACTTCAAGCTCTACGGCCACCAGTCGGTCAAGCTGCTCGACGGCGGCCGCAAGAAGTGGGAGCTCGACGGGCGCCCGCTCGAGGCCGACGCGGTGACCCGCGCGGAGACGACCTACTCGGCCAAGGAGCAGGACCTCACGCTGCGCGCGTTCCGCGACGAGGCGGTCGCGGCGATCAACACCAAGAACCTGGTCGACGTGCGCTCGCCGGACGAGTTCTCCGGCAAGCTGGCCGCCCCCGCGCACCTGCCGCAGGAGCAGGCGCAGGTCAAGGGGCACATCCCGACCGCGATCAACGTGCCGTGGAGCAAGGCCGCCAACGAGGACGGCACCTTCAAGTCCAACGACGAGCTGCGCGAGCTGTACAAGGAGGCCGGTCTCGACGAGGGCAAGGCGACCGTCGCCTACTGCCGCATCGGCGAGCGCTCCTCGCACACCTGGTTCGCCCTGCGCGAGCTGCTCGGCTACTCGGACGTGAAGAACTACGACGGGTCGTGGACCGAGTACGGCTCGCTGGTCGGCGTGCCGGTCGAGGTCGGCGCCTGAACAACCCCACGCCGGTCACCCCGGCCGGGACGGAAAGGACTGTCATGAGCTCTTGTGGAGCACCGGAGCAGGGAACGGCACTGCCCGCGAACATCGACGCGGGCAAGGAGGTCGTGCTCAACGGCAAGGTCACCAGCGGTGGCACCCCGGTCGGCGGCGCGTTCGTGCGGCTGCTCGACGCCAGCGGGGAGTTCACCGCCGAGGTCGTGTCCTCGCCGGAGGGCGACTTCCGCTTCTTCGCCGCCCCCGGCGACTGGACCGTGCGCGCGCTGCACCGCACCGGCAACGGTGAGGCGACGGTCAGCGCGAGCGGGCCGGGGCTGCACGAGGTCGCCGTCTCGGTCGGCTAGGACTGCGTCTCGGTCGGTTAGGACTGGATCGTCGAGGGCCCCGGGGAGCGACCTCCCCGGGGCCCTCGTCGTGGGACCAGCGCCACGCGTGCGCGGCGGGCCAGGGCGGTATCCTCCAGCTGTGGAAATCTTCTTCACCTCGCTGCTGGTCCTCGTGGGCCTGTTGACCACCTGGTTCGCCGGGTACGTCGTCTACCGCCTCTACGCCGACCAGCGCTGATGCCCTCGGACGCCACCGGCCCGGTGCCCGGCAGCGGCGACGCGGCGATCCAGGCCGCGGAGAAGCGGGCCGAGGGCACCCGCCACCGCAACGTGCCCCAGTTCGACGACCTGCCGATCCCGGCCGACACCGCGAACCTGCGCGAGGGCCCGGAGATCAACGACGCCTGCTTCTCGCTGCTGCCGCTGGTCGGCGTGTGGCGCGGGGAGGGCGAGGTGGTCTACCCGACCATCGACGGCCCGTACAAGTTCGGCCAGCAGATCACCTTCGCGCACGACGGTCGCCCGTTCCTCTACTACGAGGCGCGCGCGTGGCTGCTCGACGACGAGGGCAAGGTCATCCGGCCCGCCGCGCGCGAGACCGGCTTCTGGCGGCCGCAGGGCGACGACACGATCGAGGTCCTGCTGGTGCACGCCACCGGCATCTCGGAGATCTACTACGGCTCGCCGCGCACGCAGACCTCGTGGGAGCTCGACACCGACATCGTGGTGCGCACCTCTTCGGCCAAGGAGGTCAAGCAGGCGAAGCGGCTCTACGGGCTGGTCAACGGCGGTGACCTGGCCTACGTGGAGGAGCGCGCGATGGTCGGGCAGGAGCTGCAGCCGCACACCTCGGCGTACCTGCGCCGCGTCGTCGGCTAACCCTGGATGCGACTGCGGCGGTGTGGCCCGGACGCGGTGCTGGTCGAGGTCGAGTCCCTGGGCGAGGTCGCCGCGGCACGAGCCGCTCTGGCCTCGGCAGGGCTACCTGGGCTCGTTGAGCTGGTACCCGCTGCCCGCACGGTTCTGGTGTCGTTCCAGCCCGGATCGGTGGGGTTGCGGCAGGTCCAAGAGGTACTGGACGGGGCCGACCTGTCCTCGCCCCCCGCGGTTGCCTCAACCGAGGTAGTGCTGCCTGTGGTCTACGAGGGCTTGGACCTAGAGCTCGTCGCCGAGACGGCAGGCCTAAGTGTCGAAGAAACTGTGGCGCTGCACTCGAGCGCGATCTACACAGTCGCCTTCTGCGGTTTCGCCCCTGGCTTCGCCTACCTGACCGGCCTACCCGAGCCGTTGTGCCAGCCGCGGCTAGAGACTCCCCGCACGCGAGTACCGGTCGGGTCTGTTGGTGTCGCAGGGGAGTTCACCGGCATCTACCCGCGTGCGTCGCCTGGCGGGTGGCGCTTGGTGGCAAGGCTTGCTGATGACGCTGCCGCGCTGTTCGACGCGACTAGCTCACCCGCCGCGCTGCTCTCCCCGGGCGACCAAGTCCGGTTCGAGGTCGTGTCGTGACCCGAACGCTGACCGTGGTCGCCACCGGTCCTCTAGCCCTCATCGAGGACCTAGGGCGCCCCGGCAACGCGCACCTGGGCGTCCCTCCCTCAGGAGCGTTGGACACGCCGTCGCTGCGTCTAGCGAACCGGCTCGTGGGCAACCAGGAGGACGCGGCGGGCATCGAGTGTGTGCTCGGCGGGCTCGCCGTCCGTGCTGGAGCCTCTTGCACTGTCGCGGTGACCGGCCCGAGCGTGCCGGTAAGCGTCAACGGTCGCGGGGTCGACTCGCACGCTCCGGTTCATCTACGCGCGGGTGAAGTCGTCGAGGTGGGCTCGCCGTATGCCGGTGTGCGCAACTACTTGGCGGTGTCCGGCGGGATCTTGGTCGAACCACAGCTGGGATCCCGGTCGACCGATGTGCTGTCGGGCATCGGCCCAGCACCCTTGTCTGTCGGTGACGTGCTTCCTGTCGGCACTCCGGTAGGGCTACCGACCGGAGAAGACGCGGTACCCCCACCGAGCCCAGGGGACTACCTCACGGTTCCAGTCCTACTAGGCCCACGCGACGACTGGTTCGCGGACGCAGGAGCACAGTTGGCGTCGACGATCTGGTCGGTGTCCCCGGAGAGCAACCGGGTCGGCCTGCGGCTGCTGGGTGACCCGCTGCGGCGGGTGCCCGAACTGGAGGGCCGGGAGTTGACCAGCGAGGGCGTGGTCACCGGCGCGGTGCAGGTCCCGGCGAGCGGACGCCCGGTGATCTTCCTGGCCGACCACCCGACGACCGGGGGATACCCGGTGGTGGGCGTGGTGCCGGTCCGGCACCTGGCTGTGCTGGCGCAGGCCCGCCCGGGGACGCGGGTCAGGCTGCGCGGCTGAGCTCAGGCTGCGGCGAGCAGGTATCGGGTGGAGCTCCCGCCGAGGGTGCAATTCGAGTTGACCACGCTCACGGTGTAGGTGAAACCAGCCGGGACCGTGCAGGCCCAGATGCCCGGCTCGGGCAGCATGACGAGGTAGAGCGGCTCACAGCCCTGGTCGGCGCGGACCATGCTGTAGGTGTGGCCCGCGGGGACGGACCGGCACGACCACCGGTACTCGGCGGCGTCGGCGGTGGTGGTGAGGGTTGTGGTGGCGAGGGTTGCCGCGAAGGTGGCGGTGAGGATTTTGCGCAGGTTCATGCGGTGCTCCTTGGCAGGGTTGGGATTCAGCGAGGGTGGTCGGCCTCGTCGCCTGGCGGCGAGCTCGGCGTCCCGGGATCGGACGCCTCGTTGCCTGGCGGCAACATCGGGCCGATCCGCGGCAATGCGGTCGGCTCGATGGGGCGAACTTGTTTTGCGCGGGGCCCCTACAACACCCGACGCAGAACCGCAAAGCAGGGGCCCAAAAGCAGGCCCTGCCGCTGACGACGCTACGGGTGTTGTCCCCCCACGCAAAACAAGTCCGCCCCATCGAGCAGTTGGCACCAGCGACTCCGACTGTCCAGGCGCTGGGAAGGTGAGTTGGGGCGGACCTGACGGGGTGCGGGTTGGCAGCGGCAGGTCCGAGTGTCCAGGTGCTGGGTTGGCAGGGCTGGCGAGGGCGGGCTGGGTTGGCACCGGATCTTCCGAGTGTCCAGGCGCTGAGTGGGTGGGTTGGGGCGGGCCTGGCGGGAGCTGGGGTGGCGCCACGACTTCCTGTGGGCCATGGCGATCGGGGTTCTCAGCTCCAAAGTGCCGCCTCCGCTGTGGGTGGGACGCACCCCGGTCGGGGGGCTGGCTCCAGCACAGCAGGTCGGACCGGGGGCGTTCATCTACCAATTGGTTGAACCAATTTGGCGTTCGGCGGGGTTGCCGTCCGAGTGGAGGCGGGGATCTGTCGCGGGCTGTCGGCCGATCAGGGGAGTGTCAGTACTCCGCCTCGTACAGTGCGGCCAGTTCGGCGGCGATCTCGGTCGCGTCGGTCACGGCCGCGCCGTTGAGGGTGTGCACCCTGGTGACCTTGCGGACGCTGGACACGACGAAGAGGCCGTCTGCGGTCGCCAGTTCGTCGGCGGCGACTGGCTCGACCTTGGTTGACCAGCCTGCCCGCTCGGCCGCGCGGAACAGCGCGCCCTGGGTTGTTCCCGGCAGCACTCCGCTCGTCGGCGGCGGGGTGCGCAGTGTCCGTCCGTTGAGCACTACGACGTTGGAGGTTGGTCCTTCGAGGACGGAGCCGTCGGCGCCGGTGAAGATGACTTCGTCCACTCCGAGCTTCTCGGCGTGGCGCATGGCGGCCATGTTGGTCGCGTAGGACAGCGTCTTCGCACCGAGCAGCAGCCACGGTGCCCGCTCGACGAGCGCCGGGTCGAACCCGCGCTCCAGGGTGATCGCGGTGACGCCGGTGGTGCGGTTGCGGACCGAGCGGCCACCGATCGCCAGGCCGACGGCGTAGCCGGTCGGTCCGCCGTCGCCGTACTCGGGGCCGCGGGTGTAGACGAGCTTCACCGCCATCTCGCCCGGGTCCTCCCAGGCGTTGATGACCGTCCAGGTGAGCCGGGCCCAGGCGTCGAGGTCCGGCGGGGGCAGCTCGAGCATGGCGGCGGAGCGGGCCAGCCGCCGCAGGTGCGGGTCGAGCTCCCGCGGCTTCCCGTCGACCACCAGCACCGTCTCGAAGACGCCGTCGCCCCTGGTCAGGCCCAGGTCGTCGACCCGGATGTGCGGGGTGTGCGGGTCGGCGAGGGTTCCGTCGAGCATCGCGAGCACGCGCATGCGCCGAACCCTACGCGCGAGCAGGCCCTACCATCGAACGGGTGGAGACCGCCCACCCGCTCGAGGCCCGTCGCGCGCAGCTGCGGGCGACCCTGCACGAGCGCGGCATGCGCATGACACCGCAGCGCCAACTCGTGCTCGACGCGCTGCTGGTGCTCGAGCACGCGACCCCCGAGCAGGTCTGCCACCACGTGCAGCTGACCACCCCCACGGTCAACATCACGACCATCTACCGCACGCTGGAGCTGCTGGAGGGCCTCGCGCTGGTCCGGCACACCCACCTCGGGCACGGCGCGCCGACCTACTCGGTGCACGAGCACCAGCACGTCCACCTGGTCTGCCACCGGTGCGGCCAGGTCGTGGAGTCGCCGAAGGCGGTCATGGACGAGCTGTGCGGAACACTGCGGGCCACCCACGGGTTCGAGCTGGATGCCAGCCACCTCGCGCTGTCCGGAACGTGCCACACCTGCTCCCAGGAGAACCCGTGACCGACCGCTCCCCGCTCCTCGACCACCCCGGCGCCGTGCCCGCCCCCGACGGCGAGCGCACCGCGGTCGCCTGGCACTTCGGCGACCCGTTCGCCGAGCAGCGCAGCGCGGCGCGCAAGGTCGCCGTGGTCGACCGCTCCGACCGGGAGGTCATCGCGGTACCCGGCGCGGAGCGGCTGTCCTGGCTGCACCTGGTGATCTCCCAGCACGTCACCGACCTCGCCGAGGGCGCCGGGACCGAGGCGCTGGTGCTCGACGGCCAGGGCCGGGTCGACGCGCACATGCTGCTGGCGCACCTGGACGGGACGGTCTGGTTGGACACCGAACCGGGCGCGCGGGCGACCGGGGTGCGCGGCGGGACGACGGCGCTGCTGGACTACCTGCAGCAGATGGTCTTCTGGTCCAAAGTGGAACCGCGAGACGCCACTGCGGAGCGCGCGGTGCTGAGCCTGGTCGGTCCCGAGACGCCGGACCTGCTGGCCAAAGTGGACCTACCGGTGCCCGCCGCCCCCTACGGCGTCGCCGCCGCGCAGGACGTGATCGTCCGCCGGATGCCGTGGCCGGGGCACGACGCGGCCGACCTGCTGGTGCCGCGCGCCGAGCTGAGCACGTGGTGGACCCGGCTGACCGAGGCGGGCGCGCGCCCGATGGGCAGCCTGGCGTTCGACGCGCTGCGGGTCGAGGCGCTGCGGCCGCGGATGGGTGTGGACACCGACGAGAAGACCATCCCGCACGAGGTGAACTGGATCCACGTCGCCGCGCACATCGCCAAGGGCTGCTACCGGGGCCAGGAGACGGTCGCGAAGGTGCACAACGTCGGCAGGCCGCCGCGCCGGATGCTGCTGCTGCACCTCGACGGCGCCACCGACGTGCTGCCCGAGACCGGGGCCCAGGTGTTCGCCGGTGAGCGCGCCGTCGGCCGGATCGGCTCGGTCGCGCAGCACCACGAGCTCGGCCCGATCGCGTTGGCGCTGGTCAAGCGCTCGGTCGAGCCCGGAACCGACCTGGTCGTCGGCTCAGGCGCGGAGAGCACCCAGGCCTCGATCGACCCGGACTCGGTGCCCGAGGACACCCCGGCGCTCGGCCGGATCGCCGCCCAGGGCCTGCGCGGCTGAGGCGGCGGGTTCGATCCAGACGCGGCGAGGGTGAAGCGGCGGTGGGCGGCTGTGCCAGTATCGCGCCATGTCACCGTCGACGCCCCGCCCCGGCAGCTCAGGCACGCTGATCACGGTCGCCCCGACCGGGGCCGAGCACAGCAAGGCCGACGTGCCGAACCTGCCGGTCACCCTCGAGGAGCTGGTGCGCACCGCGCGCGACTGCGAGCGGGTCGGCGCCGCGATGATCCACATCCACATCCGCGACGACGACGCCAAGCCGTCGCTGGACCTGGGCAGGCTCAAGGAGACCGTGGCCGCGGTCCGGGAGAACACCCGGCTGATCGTGCAGCTGTCCACCGGCGGCGCGGTCACCGACCCGGAGGCCGACCGGCTCGCGGTCCTCGACGCACTGCCCGACTCGGCCTCGTGCACCATGGGGACGGTGAACTTCGGCGACGACGTGTTCCTCAACCGCTGGGAGTTCATCGTCGCGCTGCACAAGGGGATGCAGGAGCGCGGGATCGTGCCGGAGTACGAGATCTTCGACCTGGGCCAGCTGACGACGTTGCGGCGGCTGCTCGACCAGCACGGCCTGCCCTCGGGCGGGCACGTCCACCTGGACCTGGTGATGGGCGTGCCGGGCGGCATGCCGGGCGACACCGAGACGCTGGCCGCGGCGCTGCGGCTGATCCCCGAGGGTGCCACTTTCTCGGCAACGGGAGTAGGCCGAACGAGTCTTCCGGTGTTGCTCGCGAGCCTGTCCGCCGGTGGGCACGTCCGGGTGGGGATGGAGGACACGATCTCCTACGCCAAGGGCGAACGGGTCCGCGACAACGCCCAACTCGTGGCCAGGGCGGCGGGATTGGCGAAGATCGCCCAGCGACCGCCGATTGGTCCAGAAGAGTCGAGGGTACTTCTGGGGGTGGCGAGCTGAGCGCCGTTGTCGCCAAGATATGGCGATCGAGCACCGAGTGGCGGAGGATGTGCCCGTGATCGAAGTCCGCCCAGGAGGGCGCAGGCGCATCGACAGGGTGTTGGCGCCTGACTACGTCGAGGGCTTGGCCGGGCTCGACCTGGCCGAGGTCCGCGCCCGCCGCGACGACGCGGCGCAGGAGGAGACGGACCTGTCCTACCTGCGCAGGCTGCTGCACGGCCGGATCGACATCGTGCGCGCCGAGCAGCGCAGGCGCGCCAGCGGGGAGTCGACCTCGGTCGTCGACCAGCTGGCGGTGATCCTCGCCGACAACGCGGTCGGCCCGGCGATGGGCTCCGGCCGCTACCAGACGATGGAGCCGTCGCGGGCCGAGGCGCACCGCAGGCACGTCGAGGCCCTGGTCTCCGACGCGGACCTGTCCGACGTCGGCTCGCTGCCCGAGGAGCGGCTGGCGCTCGCGCTGCTGACCTACCAGCAGGAGGAGGCCTCGGTCTCCCAGCGCAGGCGCGAGGTGCAGAAGGTGATGGACCTGCTCAACGAGGAGATCGGCGGCCGCTACCGCGCGGGCAGCGCATCGGTCGACGACCTGCTCGCCGCGGAACGCGGTAAGGGGGAGCAGCGCTGAACCCCGTCCTGGTCGAGGTGTTGCGGTCCGGCTTCGTCGAGTCGATCCACCGCGGTTCGGTGGTGGTCCTCGACCCCACCGGCCGGGTCCGGCTCGCCCTAGGCGAGGTCAACGAACCGGTCTTCACCCGCTCCTGCAACAAGCCGTTACAGGCGCTCGGACTCCTGCGCGCGGGCCTCGACCTGCCCGACGACGCCGACCTCGCGGTCGGCTGCGCGTCGCACAGCGGTGAGGCCGAGCACGTCGAGCAGGTGCTGGGGATCCTGAGCAAGAACGGGCTGGCCGAAACCGACCTGGGCTGCCCGCCGGACTGGCCGATGAACCAGGCCGCCCGCAACCGGGTGATCGCCAGCGGCGGCGGCAAGCGCGCCGCGGCGATGAACTGCTCCGGCAAGCACGCCGCGATGGTCGCCACCGCCGCCCAGCAGCTGTGGGACGTGCGCGGCTACCTGGACCCCGACCACCCGGCCCAGTCCGCCATCGCCGACGCCGTCGAGGACATGACCGGCGAGAAGATCACCACCATCGGCGTCGACGGCTGCGGTGCCCCGCTCTTCGCCCTCACCCTCACCGGCCTGGCCACCGGCTACACCCGCCTGGTGACCGCCGCCCCGGGCACCCGCCGCCGCCGCGTGGCCGACGCCATGCGCGCCCACCCCCACCTCGTCGGCGGCACCGACCGCGACGACACGGAACTCATGCAAGCCATCCCCGGCCTCCTCGTCAAAGGCGGCGCCGAAGGCGTCCACGCCATGGTCCTGGCCGACGGAACCGCCATAACCATGAAAATCGACGACGGCGCGCCACGCCCCAGAACCCCCATCCTGGTAGGCGTCCTCCGAGCCCTCGGCTACGACGCCCCAGAACTAGAGGAAAAAGCCGAACGAGACGTCCTAGGCGGCGGAGTCCCCGTAGGCGCCGCCCGCCTAACCGAAGGCCTCCTAGACCCCCTCGTCTAGTTCCGCTCCCGCTCTCCGCGACACCCGCCCAGCACCACCACTCCAGACGGGGACGTCGGGTTGGTAGCAGTCCCTTCGGAAGCTGGGGGCTGCCACCCAGCCCCCGCCGGTGCCGTCCCTGCCCGCCCGAGTCGGCCCTGCCATCCCAGTACCTGAACATCCGGAAGCCGCTGGTGCCATCCCAGCCTCCGCCAGGTCAGCCCCACCCCACCTGCTCAACCCCGCGCTCCCCGGAGCCGCCAGTGCCAGCCCGGCTGTCGTCAGGTCCCGCCTCAGCCCACCTGCTCAGCCCCGCGCTCCTCGGAGCCGCCGGTGCCAACTCGACTGCCGTCAGGTCCGCCCCAACCCACCAGGCCAGCCCCTGGACACTCGGACCCAGCGGTGCAAACCCAACCCCCGTCAGGACCGGCCCCAGCCCACCTACCCAGCACCTGGACAGTCGGAGTCGCTGGTGCCAGGCCGGCTCGATGGGGCGGACTTGTTTTGCGTGGGGGGACGGCACCCGTAGCGTTTCCGCGCGGCAGGGCCTGCTTTTGGGCCCCTGCTTTGCGGTTCTGCGTCGGGTGTTGTAGGGGCCCCGCGCAAAACAAGTTCGCCCCATCGAGCTCTTCGCATTGTCGCGGATCTCCGCCGATGTTGCCGCCAGGCGACGAGGCGTCCACCGGAGCCGAAGGCGGAGGCCGAATCCCTTGCCCCGCACCCCAACCACTGCCTACGCCAAGATCAACCTGACCGAAAGCCCCCAAATACACAGCCTACCGAGGAAGCCCCACACAACGGCAGCACCAAGCAACACCCTGTGGCCAACCAAAGCCATTGTGGACAACCGTGCCCACACACCCACCACCCACGGCAGCCAACACAAGCACCCCGCCCCCACCTAAAGATCAACTAATCGAGAAGCCCCCGATATACAGCCTATCGACGCACACCGACCCAACGGCAGCAGCGAACGCAAGCTGTGGACAGCAAAAGACGTTGTGGACAAACCATCACAGCCCCAAGCCCCCCCACCACAAAGGACCATCAATTCAACTGCTCCCGCCGAGCAAGCCCCGCCCAGAACTCCCGCAACCGCTCAAACCGCTCCCCCACCGGCCCCGGGTCCGCTGCCTCGATCGCGTCCAGGATCGCGTGCACGTCCTCAGCCGACGTGTCCTCCACCAACTCCTCGTCGCTGAGCAGTTGCACCAGACCCCCGTAGTCCAGCTCCACCGCCGACCCCGCGTCGAAGTTCTCCAGCCATCGGGCCGTGTCGGCGAGGACCTTCGTGGGCCCGTTCTCGCCGAACGTCTGCACCGCGAGGTCGTGCGCCCGCTCCACCCGCCGCAGTGCGTCGCCGTGGCTTGAGCGCCAGTAGAGCTGCCTCCGGGGGTCCGCGCGCGGTGCGAGGATCACGTGCCGCTGGGCCGGGTCGACGAGTGCGAACCACGGCAAGGGGACAGTCCACGTCGTCGACACCACGTGCACGGCGCCGTTGGGGAGGTCCGCCAGTACCCGGGTCGCCTTCTGCCGGACCTGTTCGGCGGAGGTGGTGAGCACGGCGTCGCGCAGGGCAGGGCCCGCGGTCGCCAGGAAACCGACCATCGCGGCGGCCGAGCGGGCGCGCAGGTCGAGGGGGCACACGAGCGGGCCCGGTCCGCAAGCCGACTCGCCGGTGGGGACCTCGGCGGGGTCGATCACGAGGACGTCGCGCAGGGAGTTCGGGGAGGGGCGGCCGTCGCGGAGTTCACCCGGTAGGGCGGCCCCGATCAGCTGTGACTTGAGCCACACCTCGCGTTCCCGCGCCGCCACCTGGTCGCGGTCGAGCCGCTCGCGGGCGATCGCGGCCCGCAGCAGGTCAGCGCGGGGTTCGTCGAACGCGGACAACGGTTCGTACACCCGCAGGTAGGCGACGAACGGACGGGACACGGCCCCATCGTTTCACGGACCGCCACCGCCGCGGCGTCCAGGAAGGTGAACGGCGGGGGATCCGGGCGGTGTTCGCGGTGATGTCAGGTTCTCCACACCGTGCCGCGTCGCATCGAACCCCTTCGGCACGGTACGGTAGTTAGCAGGAATCAACTGTCGACATCTACGGGGCCGCCGTTCCCCCGGCCGCCCCGTCACTGTGCGAGGGGGTCGAGCCATGGGGCGCGGCCGAGCTAAGGCCAAGCAGACGAAGGTGGCCCGGGAGCTCAAGTACAGCTCACACCACACGGACTTCGATGCCCTGCAGCGCGAGCTGTCGGGCAACTCCGACGACGGTCACGACAGCGGTGACCGCTTCGACGACTCGTCCGACGACGAGTACGACGACTACCGGCGGTGAATCCGGGGTCCAGTACTCCCGGTGCTGGACCCCTACCCCGCTAACCCCCTCACCTGCCCCGTGCGGCCGTCCCGGAATGCGGGACGGCCGCTCGGCGCGGCTCAGAACGCCCGCGCGTACTGGGCTGGCGGGGTGATCTCGGCACCGAGTGCGGCTGCCGCGCGCAACGGCCAGTACGGGTCGCGCAGCAGCTCACGCGCCAGGAGCACCAGGTCGGCAGCCTCGTCCGCGAGGACCTGCTCGGCCTGGTGCGGGTCGGTGATCATGCCGACCGCGGCGGTGGCCACCTCAGCCTTGCGCCGCACGGCGTCGGCGAAGGGCACCTGGTAGCCGGGTCCGGTCTCGATCCGCGCGGTGGCCACGTTGCCGCCGCTGGACACGTCGACCAGGTCGGCGCCCGCGCGCGCCAGTTCACGGGCGAGTTCCACGGTGTCGTCCACGGTCAGGCCGCCGTCGGTCCAGTCGGTCGCGGAAACGCGGACGAACACCGGCAGGTCGTCGCCGACGGCTTCGCGGACCGCGCGGACCACGGCCAGCGGGAAGCGCGACCGCCCGGCCAGGTCACCGCCGTACTCGTCGGTGCGGGTGTTGCTCAGCGGCGACAGGAACTGGTGTAGCAGGTAGCCGTGCGCGGCGTGGACCTCGATGACCTCGAAGCCCGCGTCGACGGCGTTGCGGGCCGCCTGGGCGAAGGTCGCGACGAGCCGCTCGACATCCGCTGGCGCAAGCGCTTGCGGCACCGGGTAGCTCGGGCTGAACGGCTGGTCGGTCGGGCCGACGGTCTGCCAGCCGCCCTCGGCGACCGCACCCTCGCCGTCATCCCATGGCCGGTAGACGGAGGCCTTGCGCCCGGCATGTCCGAGTTGTACGCCGGGCACCGCCCCTTGGGACTTGATGAACTCGGTGATCGGCCGCCACGCGTCGACGTGCGCAGCCGACCAGATCCCGGTGTCCTGCGGCGAGATCCGCCCGGCGGGCTCGACCGCGGTGGCCTCGGCGAAGACCAGGCCCGCACCGCCGACGGCGCGGGCGCCGAGGTGGACCAGGTGCCAGTTGTCCGGCAGACCGTCGGTCGCGCTGTACTGGCACATCGGGCTGACCGCGATCCGGTTGCGCAGGGTCACCGATCGGATGGTCAAGGGGGCGAACAGCAAGCTCACGGGGGTTCCTCCGACAGTAAGTTCGCATTGCGACGAACTATTCGTACCGACCCTAGTCAGCGCCGCAACCCCGCCCCCTGTTCCCAGGTCAGACCTTCGTCACAGCGCGCTCGGCGCCGCGCTTGCGGACCGCGGCCACGACCGGCCAGAGCAGCACGGCGGCCACGATCGCGTAGACCACGATCGAGAACGGGGTGTTCACCAGCCCGATCAGCGACCCGTCGGACAGCTGCAGCGCCCGCCGCATCTGCTGCTCGGCGGCGGGCCCGAGGATCACCCCGAGCACGGCGGGCAGCACCGGTAGCCCGTAGCGGCGCATGGCGAGCCCGATCAGCCCGATCACGAACAGGACGAGCAGGTCGGCGACCTGCCCGCTGACGGCGTAAGCGCCGACCGCGGCGAAGAACAGGATCCCCGCGTAGAGGTACGGCCTGGGGATCTTCAGCAGCTTCACCCACACCGGCGCCAGCGGCAGGTTCAGCACCAGCAGCAGCACGGTCCCGACGAACAGGCTGGCGATCAGCCCCCAGACCAGGGTCGGCTCCCGCTGGAACAGCAGCGGCCCGGGCTGGATCCCGTACTGCTGGAACGCGGCGAGCATGACCGCGGCGACCGCCGTCGTGGGCAACCCCAGGGTCAGCATCGACACCAGGGTGCCCGCGGCCGACGCGCTGGCCGTGGCCTCCGGACCGGCGACGCCCTCGATCGCGCCGTGGCCGAACTCGGCCTTGTTGCGGGAGAGCCGCTTCTCCACCGCGTACGACAGGAAGGTGGGGATCTCGGCGCCACCGGCGGGCAGCGCCCCGAACGGGAACCCGATCAGCGGCCCGCGCAGCCAGGGCTTCCAGGCGCGGCGCAGGTCGTCGCGGCCGAGCCAGGCCCGGCCGACCGGGATCGGCTGGGCGGGGCGGCGGCGCAGGTGCAGCGCGACCCACAGCGACTCACCGACGGCGAACAGGCCGACCGCGACGATGACCACGTCGATGCCGTCGGCCAGTTGCAGGGAGCCGAAGGTGAGCCGCTGCTGCCCGGTCATCTCGTCGAGCCCGACGAGGCCGATGACCAGGCCGATCAACAGGGCCGCGAAGCCGCGCACCCGGGAGCTGCCGAGCACCGAGGTGACGGCGGTGAAGGCGAGCACCATGATCGCGAAGTAGTCCGGCGCGCCGATGTCGACGGCGAGCGCGGCGACGGTGGGGGCGAGCAGGACGAGCAGGGTGGTGCCGATGAGCCCGCCGACGAAGTGCCCGATCGCGGCGGCGGCGAGGGCTTGGGAGCCGCGTCCCTTGCGGGCCATGGGGTTGCCCTCGATGGCCGCGACCACCGCCGCGCTCTCACCCGGGGTGTTGAGCAGGATCGAGGTGGTGGAGCCGCCGAACATGCCGCCGTAGTAGATGCCCGCGAACATGATGAACGCGCCGGTGGGCTCCAGGCCGTAGGTGACCGGCAGCAGCAACGCGACCGCCATCGCCGGACCGATCCCGGGTAGGACGCCGATGAAGGTGCCGAGTAAGACGCCTATCGCGGCGAGCAGCAGGTGGGTGAGGGTCAGCGCGGTGCCGAACCCGGACATGAGCTGGTTGAACGAGTCCATCTACAGCACCCCCACCAGCGGGCCGCCGGGCAGCGGAACCCCGAGCAGGTTGTTGAAAACCACGTAGGTGACCAGCGACATCCCCGCCGCGATGAGCGGGTCGCGCACCAGTTCACGGCTGCCCAGCGCGTAGGCGGCGCCCCAGAACAGGACGGTGCCCGAGATCGGGAAGCCGAGGAGACCGATCAGCGCCGCGTTGGCCAGGAACGCCCCGGACAGCAGCAGCACCGTCTTCCAGTCGCCCGGTTCGGACAGGTCGACGTCCTCGCCCGCCTCGGCCTCGCCCTTGCCGCCGCGCAGCACGTCGCGGGCCAGCAGGGCGGCGACCAGCAGGAGCAGACCGCCGACCAGCACCGGGACGGCTTTGGGGCCGACCGGGCCGCGCTGGGCGAAGTCGGTGGGGATGGTCAGCGCGTCGGTGAGCACCAGGACGCCGAGCGCGGCGAGCACCACGCAGACGCCCAGTTCGGAGTGCTCGCGCAGCCAGCGGCGGTCGAAGCGCCGGTCGGTCAGCGTGCTCATGCCAGCCCCAACTCCCTCAGCACGTCGGCGACCCTGGCGTTCTCGGCGGCGAGGAAGCGGCCGAACTCGGGGCCGGTCTGGAACGCGTCGGTCCAGCCGTTGCGCTCGAGCGCCCCGCGCCACGCCCCGGAGGCGTGCAGGTCGCTGAGCAGCTTGACCAGCCGGTCGCGGGCGGTGTCGGTGATACCTGGCGGGGCGACGATCCCGCGCCAGTTGGTGAAGTCGACGTCCACACCGGACTCCTGCAGGGTCGGGGCGTCGACGCCGGGGATGCGCTTGCCGCTCGTGACCGCGAGGACACGCAGCTCACCGGCCTGGATCTGGTCGCGGTACTCGCCGATGCCGGACACGCCGAAGGCGACCTTGCCGCCGAGCACCGAGGCCAGCAGTTCACCGCCGCCGTCGAAGGGGACGTAGTTGACGTCTTTAGGCGCGAGGCCGACCGCTTTAGCCATGAGCATCGGCGCTAGGTGGTCGGGTCCGCCGGGGGACGAGCCGCCGCCGACGGGGACCGCACCCGGGTTGGCCTTCCACGCGGCGATCAACCCGGCCAGGTCTGTGTAAGGGGAGTCCTTGGACACCACGACGATGTCGGGTTCTTCGATGAGCTTGGCGATAGGTGTGGTGTTAGCCAGCGATGACGGCGACTTGTTCGTGTAGACGCTGCCGACGACACCTAGGCCCATCGACATAAGGAGCTTGTCGTTGCCGCGCTCGTTGACCAGCCGCCCGAGGCCGACAGTGCCACCGGCGCCAGGCAGGTTGAACACCTCGACGCCGCTGGAGAGACCGCTGTCCTCGATAGCTTTAACTGCGGTGCGGGCCGTGATGTCGTAGCCGCCGCCGGGAGAGTTCGGCACAAGTACGCGGAGGCCGCGCAAGCCAGCGCTGTCAGAGTCACCTGAGCTGAGCAGGGGCGGTACCAACAGCACCGCCGCCAGGGCAGCTAGCGCGGCCAGCAACGGGGATACGCGCACTGTGACCTGCCTCTCAGTCGTTGAGGACAGCAATGTTGCCCCGGGATTACGGCCGCTGTCGCGTTGCGGCCACAGCGGTCGTTGTGGTCGTTGTGTTCACGGGCTGAGCGGGCCCGGCCGGGGCACACTGGTGCGATGGCTGGACGGGGCTCGCTGGCGCGCCAACTGCTCGGCTGGCAGGTGGTGGTCGTGCTGACCCTGCTCGCCGCCGTCGCGGTGTTCTCGGCGATCCAGTCGCGCTCGGCGTTCCAGGCGACGGAGGGGCGGCGGATGCTGTCGGTCGCCGAGGACGTGGCCGCGACCCCCGGGGTGCGGGCCGCGCTGGCCGACCCGCTGCGCTACCACCAACTGCCGCCGTTCGCCGAGAGCGCGCGCAGCCTGTCCGGCGCCGACGGGGTGCTGATCGCGTTGCCCGACCTGCGGGTGCTGACCTCGCCGGACCCGTCGCAGGTCGGCGCGGCGCTGCCGGTCGGGTCGAGCACCGTCCAATCGGGACGGTCGTGGGTCGGCGAAGTCGGCGGCGACCTGGTCGCACATGTCCCGGTGATCGGCGACGACGGCCGGGTGATCGGGATCGTCGCCGCGGCCGCCGACCTGCCCTCGTTCGTGGCGGGCGTGGTGCACTCCCCCGGCGAGGCGCTGCTGATCCTGGGCATCGCGACGGTGCTGGGGGTGGTCGGGTCGTTGCTGGTCGCGCGGCGGGTGAAGCGGCAGACGCTGGGCCTGGAGCCGACCGAGATCGCCGGGTTGGTCGAGCACCGGGAGGCGATGCTGCACGGGATCAAGGAGGGCGTGGTCGGCCTGGACCCGCAGGGCAGGCTCACCCTGGTCAACGACCACGCCAGGACCCTGCTGTCGCTGCCGGACGACGCCGTCGGGCACCCGATCACCGACTTCGAGTTCAACGACCGCGCCCTGGACGTGCTCACCGGCCGCGCGGCGGGCGCCGACCAGATCGTCCTGCGCCGGGGCCGGGTCCTGATCATGAACCGGATGCCGATCGGCCCGCGCGACGGCGCGACCGGTTCGGTGGTGACCTTGCGCGACCGCACCGAGATCGTCGCGCTGCGGCACGAGTTGGACGCCAACCGCGCCACCACGGACACGTTGCGGGCGCAGGCCCACGAGTTCTCGAACCGGCTGCACACCATCGCGGGCCTGATCGAACTCGGCGAGTACGACGAGGTCCGCCGCTTCGTCGACCGGGTCAGCCACACCCGGTCGGCCTGGCAGTCGGAGGTCAGCGCGCACGTGGCGGACCCGGCGGTGGCGGCGCTGCTGGTCGCGAAAGCGAGCTTGGCGGCCGAGCAGGCGGTGGGGCTGCGCCTCGCGCCGTCGAGCGGGCTGGGTCGGGTGGACGAGCAGTTGTCGGCGGATCTGGTGACAGTGCTGGGAAACCTGGTGGACAACGCGCTCGACGCGGTGCGCGGTGGGGGCGGGTGGATCGAGGTGTCACTGTCGCATGAGGACTGTGCGGTGCGGGTGGTGGTGCGCGACTCCGGTCCTGGTGTGACACCGGACATCGCCTCGGAGGTGTTCCGGCACGGGTTCACGACGAAGGCGGCGGAGGAGGGCGGGCAGCGCGGGTTGGGCTTGGCCCTGACCCGCCAGGCTTGCCTGCGCCGCGGCGGTTCGGTCGAGGTCGACGGCGCGGTGTTCACGGCCCGGTTGCCGGAGGTGCCCGAGTGATCAGCGTTCTGGTGGTGGACGACGACTTCATGGTCGCGAAGGTCCACAGTGGATACATCGACCGCACCCCGGGGTTCGTGGTCGCTGGCGTGGCCCACAACGGCGCCCAGGCCTTGGCCTCGGCCGCGCGCCTGCGCCCGGACCTGGTGCTGCTCGACATCTACCTACCCGACATGGGCGGCCTGGAGGTCCTGCGCGAACTCCGCAACGGCCCCACCGACCCGGACGTCATCGTCATCAGCGCCGCCACCGACGTGGAAACCCTCCGCACCGCCCAACGCGGCGGCGCACTGCACTACCTGATCAAACCGTTCTCCTACACGGCGCTGCACGACCAACTCCGCCACTTCGCCGCCCTGCACACCCGCCTCGGCGAACTCACCAGCGCCGACCAAGCCGCCGCCGACGAGGTATTCGGCGCCCGCCCCCGGTCGGCCCTCCCCAAAGGCCTGACCCCGCAAACCGCCACCCTGGTGACAGCGGTCCTCCAGTCCGCCACCCCCGACATCTCCGCCGCTGAATGCGCCGCCGCCACCCAACTCTCCCGCGTGAGCGCCCGCCGCTACCTGGAACACTTCGTCACCACCGGCCAAGCCCAAGTCCACCTCCGCTACGGCGGCACCGGCCGCCCCGAACGCCGCTACCGCCCGCGCTAACCCCTCCCCGCAACCCGAGCGCCTGTCCCCACCTCAGCCACCCGCCGCTCCCCCCTGATCCATGACCTCACCCCGCACTCCCCCTTCGGACCGACCGCACACCTCAGCCTCCGCAACCACCCCAGCGCGGCAGACCTACCCCCACAACCCTTGCCACACCCCAAAACCCGCCCCAGCAACTCCCCACGCGCGCGGTCCCGACTCCAGCCCGGCCCC
Organism: Actinokineospora diospyrosa; assembly: GCF_024171925.1. Classification (GTDB taxonomy): domain Bacteria; phylum Actinomycetota; class Actinomycetes; order Mycobacteriales; family Pseudonocardiaceae; genus Actinokineospora; species Actinokineospora diospyrosa. Next base: position 81,430 of record NZ_JAMTCO010000015.1, read on the forward strand.
CACCCTCTCCGGGGGGCGACCCCGGTGCCAGTCTACCGACCCCCACCGACAGTCGATCTTGAAACAGCGCGCCAGAGATCCACATGTGGATAACTTCTGTCGCTGAACCGGGTGAATATCGGTGCGGCATGGTGGCGTTGACCAGGGAATACGTAAACGAGGTGGCCCGCAGCCTTGCGCATGGGCCGAAGTCGTAAACAGGTGATCAAACAGGCCCCGAATCCGCGCCAACGACCGAAACGGCGGCACATCCGACCGCGCGAACTGGCCCCGCACCAACACATCGCCCGCGCCAACCGCCCCCAGGCCCGCTCACAACCGGCGGCCATCCCCCAGCACTCCACAGCGGCCTAAGAGCGGTCCCGCGCAGCTCCCCCCGCGCGCGGGTCCGGGGGCGCAGCCCCCACCCTCACCGGGGGGCGGCCCCAGGGCCAGTCTACTAGGCCCCACCGACAGTGGATCTTGGGAAGTGGGGGGCGAAGATCGACATGTGGATAACTTCTGTCACTGGAACGGGTGAAGTCGCGGTGGTGAGTCGCAAGGGGATTGTGGGGTTTACCTGGGAGATCAGTCGTCGTGGGGGCGTTGGCGGGACTGTTTGGTGCGGGCTCGGCGCTTCTTGTCGGTGAGACGGCGTTCGCGGGAGCCGCGGGAGGGCTTGGTGTCGCGGCGCGAGGGCGGCGGCGGGGCGGCGGCTTGGCGGAGGAGGGCGGCGAGGCGGTCGCGGGCGGCGGCGCGGTTGGCCAACTGGGCGCGGTACTCGCTGGCCGCGATGGTCACGACGCCGTCGACCAGGCGGTTGGCCAGGCGGGCGAGCAGCCGCGGGCGTAAGTGGTCCGGAATGGACGGTGACCGGAGCACGTCGAACGACAGCTCCACCCGGCTGTCGGCGGTGTTGACGCCCTGGCCGCCGGGGCCGGATGAGCGGGAGAAGCGCTCATGCAGTTCGGCCGCCGGTACGACCAGCGTCGGGGACACCACCAATTCCTCAGGCACGCTCAACAGGATGCCTGACCGGGCAACCGGGTTTCGCCGGGAGGCTACGCGACGAGCCCGGGGAGGGTGGCGATCCGCACGAGGGTCGAGTCGGGCATCACCTGGTGCCGCAACCCGTCGAGACCGGCGGTCTCCATCACCTCGACGGTGGAGCCGTCGAGCCGGTCGGCGGTGACCATGACGACCGTGGGGCCATCCGGCGGGACGTCCTTGTTGATGCGCACCTTCGCACCGTTGATCACCGCAACCGTGCAGTCGGGCAACGGCTTGTAGTTCTGCGCGTTGATGCACTCGATCATGTGCTCTTGTGCCGCGGTGAAGTAAACCCTGACCAGGAGCAGCCGAGGCCCCTTCGGGGTCTCCAGGACGATGCTCGCCTCACCGCTGTCGTCGAACTCGTACCACTGGTGCCCGGGCCGCTGGGGTCGCAACGACACCTCGGCGGGCCACGGCAAACTCGCGGTGCGCAACAGGTCGGCTGGCCGGGGGGCATAGGTGTTGGCGGGCAACGGTGTGGTCGTCGTCTGCGGCGCCTTGGGCGCGATCGACGACACAGGTGGCGTCGTGGGTGCGGTGTCCGAAGACAACGGCGCAGCGGGGAGCACCTCCGGCTGACTGAGCCCCAAAGCACCGTTGGTCAACACCGCCGTCCCGAACACCACCACCGCGACGGCAGCGGCGACCCCGCCGGTCGCGGTCGCCCTGCGGCGCCGCAGCCGTCGCCTGCCGTCAGCGACGATGACCTCGCGATCGATCCCCAGCGGCGGCTCGTCGCCGAACGCCTTGCCGAGCAGGTCACGCACGTTGTCGGTCACAGTTGCCCCTCCACCAGGACCCGCCCACCGGCCAGCAGCCTGCGCAACGAGGCCAACCCCTTGGCGGCCTGGCTCTTGATCGTCCCTTCACTCTTGCCCAGTGCCTGCGCGGTCTCCGAGACCGACAGGTCCTCCCAGTACCTGAGCACCACCACCGCGCGCTGACCAGCCGGGAGCTGCGCCAACGCCCGCCGAACATCCACCGCGTCGTCGACCCCACTCGCCTCGACGCCGACCTCGGGCAACCGCTCGACCACGCTCTCCCGCCGCCGGAACGCCCGCCGGGACTCGTCGATCGCCGCCCGCACCATCACCTTGCGCGAATACGCGTCAACGCTGCCGTCGCGGTTGAGCCGGGGCCAAGCCACGTAGATCTTCGCGAGCGTCGTCTGCACCAGGTCCTCCGCGCGGTGCCAGTCACCACCACTGAGCAGGAAGGCGGTCCGGCGCATGACAGTGGCCCGGCTCTCGAGGTACTCCCCGAACTCCGCGTCCCGGTCAGGCACTGACACACCTCCCTAGCTCCACCAGGTAATACGGACCGGCGGCCCACCAGGTTGCCTCCCACTTCCCGACCGGCCCTCCCGCCCACTATCGACCAAAACATCACCCAGTCCAGTGACAGAAGTTATCCACATGTCGATCTTCGCCCCCCACTTCCCAAGATCCACTGTCGGTGGGGCCTAGTAGACTGGCCCTGGGGCCGCCCCCCGGTGAGGGTGGGGGCTGCGCCCCCGACCCGCGCGGGGACCGCTCTTAGGCCGCCGTGGAGTGCTGGGGGATGGCCGCCGGTTGTGGACGGACCTGGGGTGCTTGGTGCGTGTGGGGCCAGTTCGCGCGGTCGGATATGTCGCCGCTTCGATCGAGACCGCCGCTTCTAGACCTATTTGATCATCCGTGAACGACTTCGGCCCATACGCAAGGCCGCAGGCCACCTCGTTTACGTATCCCCTGGTCAACGCCACCACGCCGTCCCGATATTCACCCGGTTCAGCGACAGAAGTTATCCACATGTGGATCTCTGGCGCGCTGTTTCAAGATCGACTGTCGGTGGGGGTCGGTAGACTGGCACCGGGGTCGCCCCCCGGAGAGGGTGGGGGCCGGGCTGGAGTCGGGACCGCGCGCGAAGCGGGTTCCGGCGGGGTCGCCGGAGGGGCGGCGGAGCCGCCGGTGGTGAGGCGGAGCCGCCCGGGGTGGGCGGGGTCGCTGAGGTGAGGCAGGGCCGCCTGGGGATGGGCGGGGTCGCCGGAGGTAAGCGGACTCGCCGGAGGGGTGGCGGGGTTGCCGGGGTGAGGTGAGCTCGCCGGGGGCGGGCAGGGGCGTTGGAGCGGAGTGGGGTTCCCGGGGGGCGTCGCTGGCGGGCGGAGTGGGGTTGGCGGGGTTGCCGCAGAGGACTAGGGCGGATGTGGGGTCGCCGAAGAGAGCCGCGGTGGGCTGGGGAAGGAACCGGGGTTAGAAGCGCGGGTGGTCGCCGTGGAGTTCGGAGCGGGGGGCGGAGGTGTCGTCGGCGGGGCGGACTTCGCCGAGGATCCAGGAGGGGACGTGGCGGGCGGTGAGGATGGCCAGGGCTCGGTCCACGTCCTCGGGGGCTACCACCGCGACCATGCCGACGCCCATGTTGAAGGTGCGTTCCATCTCCTCGCGGGCGACCCGGCCGCGTTGGGCGATGAGGGAGAAGACCGGCTGGGGGGTCCAGGTGCCGCGGTCCAGCAGGGCGTGCAGGCCGTGCGGGATGACCCTGGCGAGGTTGGCCGCCAGGCCGCCGCCGGTGATGTGGGCGAAGGTGCGGACCTCGGTCTCCGCGGCCAGGGCCAGGCAGTCCTTGGCGTAGATGCGGGTCGGCTCCAGCATCTCCTCGCCCAGGGTGCGGCCGAACTCCTCGACGTGGCCCGAGAGCGGGATGCGGCCGATCTGCAGCAGTACGTGCCTGGCCAGCGAGTACCCGTTGGAGTGCAGGCCGGAGGAGGCCATGCCGATGAGCACGTCGCCGGGGCGGACGCGGTCCGGGCCGAGGATCTGGTCGGCCTCCACGACGCCGACGCCGGTGGCGGAGAGGTCGTAGGCGCCGTCGGACATGAGGCCGGGGTGTTCGGCGGTTTCGCCGCCGAGCAGGGCGCAGCCCGCTTGGACGCAGCCCTCGCTGATGCCCTTGACCAGGGCCGCGATCCGATCCGGCAGCACCTTGCCGACCGCGATGTAGTCCTGCAGGAACAGCGGCTCCGCCCCGCACACCACCAGGTCGTCGACCACCATCGCCACCAGGTCGACCCCGACCGTGTCGTGGATGTCCAGCGCCTGGGCGATGGCGATCTTGGTGCCGACGCCGTCGGTCGACGACGCCAGCACCGGTTCCTTCCAGCGGTCGAGCCGCAGCTTGAACAGCCCGGCGAACCCGCCGATCCCGCCGAGCACCTCTGGCCGGTTGGCCTTGGCCGCCCACGGCTTGAGCTTCTCGACCGCCTCGTCACCTGCTTCGATGCTCACGCCAGCGGCGGCGTAGGTGGCGTTGGACTCGGGGGAGCTGGTCTCAGTCATGGCTCGAATCAGGTCGGAGGGTCAGGACTTCACGGACGCCGGAGGGCGTCCTCGGCACCGTACCCGGCTGGCTGCAGCGGCGCGGCGGAGCCCGCCACACCCTTCTCGATGCCCTCCAGCAGGTGCTTGCCGATGAGGGCGTCGTCGGGCAGTTCGATCGGGTACTCGCCGGTGAAGCAGGCCGCGCAGAGCCGGGTCTTGGGCTGCTCGCTGGCGGCGATCAGCGCGTCGAGCGAGACGTAGCCCAGCGAGTCGGCGCCGATCGAGCGGCGGATCCCGTCGAGGTCGAGGCCGTTGGCGACCAGCTCGGCGCGGGAGGCGAAGTCGATGCCGTAGAAGCAGGGCCACTGCACCGGCGGGGACGCGATCCGCACGTGCACCTCGAGCGCGCCCGCCTCGCGCAGCATCCGGACCAGGGCGCGCTGGGTGTTGCCGCGCACGACCGAGTCGTCGACCACGATGAGCCGCTTGCCGCGGATGACGTCGCGCAGCGGGTTGAGCTTGAGCCGGATGCCGAGCTGGCGGATGGTCTGCGACGGCTGGATGAAGGTGCGGCCGACGTAGGCGTTCTTCACCAGGGCCGTGCCGAACGGGATGCCGCTGCCCTGCGCGTAGCCGATGGCCGCAGGCGTGCCCGACTCCGGGACCGGGACGACGAGGTCGGCCTCGACCGGGTGCTCGACGGCCAGCCGTCGACCGATCTCGACCCGGGTCGCGTGCACCGACCGGCCGGAGATCGAGGTGTCCGGTCGGGCGAGGTAGACGTACTCGAACAGGCAGCCCTTCGGCTCCGGGCTGGCGAAGCGCGACGAGCGCAGGCCGTCGGTGTCGATGGCGATCAGCTCGCCCGGCTCGACCTCGCGGACGAAGGAGGCACCGACGATGTCCAGCGCGGCGGTCTCGCTCGCCACGACCCAGCCGCGCTCCAGGCGGCCGAGCACCAGCGGTCGGACCCCGTGCGGGTCGCGCGCGGCGTAGAGGGTCGACTCGTCGGAGAAGACCAGGCAGTACGCGCCGCGGATGGTGGGCAGGACCTCCAGCGCGGCCTGCTCGAGGCCCTTGTCCGCGGCGCTCGCGGCCAGCAGCGCGGTCATGATGTCGGAGTCGGTCGTCGCGCCGTTGCGCGATTTCACGCCGAGTTCAGCGGCGCGGTCGCGCAGTTCGGCGGTGTTGACCAGGTTCCCGTTGTGGCCGAGCGAGAGCCCGCTACCGGTGGCCGTGGTGCGGAACGTGGGCTGGGCGTTCTCCCAGGTGGTGGACCCGGTGGTCGAGTACCGGCAGTGGCCGACGGCGACGTGGCCGCGCAGCGAGGACAGCACCTGCTCGTCGAAGACCTGGCTCACCAGGCCGAGGTCCTTGAACACCACGATCTGGTGGCCGTCGGCGACCGAGATGCCCGCCGCCTCCTGCCCGCGGTGTTGGAGCGCGTACAGACCGTAGTAGGTGAGTTTCGCCACTTCTTCGCCCGGGGCCCAGACGCCGAAAACTCCGCATTCCTCGCGGGGTTCGGGCTCGGGCTGGTCGAAAGAGGGGATAGGGCCAGTCGTGAACTGGTCGGCCACCAAGCGCTCCCTGTGGACGGAGTGAGGGCTGCACCCCAGTGTAAGCGCTGCTCCGCGTACCCAAGACCACCGGAAGGTGGGGCACGTCACCCACCGCGGGTTGCCATTACCGTGTTGGGGTGCCCGGTCGTCGCGCTCTGCTCATCCTGTTGGCCGCCGTCGTGGTGCTCGTCGTGATCGGTTCGCTGATCCCGATCCCGAGCCCGGTGCAGGTGCGGACCTGGGCGGCGGGCCTCGGTTGGGCGACCCCGGTGCTCTTCCTGGTCGGTTACGCGCTGTTCACCGTCGCGCCCATCCCGCGCACCGTGTTCAACCTGTCCGCGGGTCTGCTGCTGGGTGGCCCCGCCGGGGTCGCGGTCGCCATGGTGGCGACGGTGATCGCGTCCGGGTTGGCGTTCTGGCTGGCCAGGGGCCTGGGCAGGCGCTGGGTGGAGCGGCACCTGGAGCGCGGTGTGGTGCGCGCGGTGAACGCCCGGCTCTCCGGTGGCGGCCTCGGCGCGATCATCTCGCTGCGGCTGGTGCCGATGATCCCGTTCGCCCCGATGAACTACTGCTGCGGGCTCGCCACCGTCGAGACCAGGCCGTTCCTGCTGGGGACCTTCATCGGCAGCCTGCCGGGCACCGCCGCGGCGGTCTTCCTCGGCGACGCGCTCACCGGCACCACGCCACCGGCGCTGCTGGTCGCCTACGGGGTGTTGGCCGTGGTCGGGGCCATCGGGTTCGTGCTGGTCATGCGCCGCACCAAGCCGCTGGTCGACGCCTAGAACCGGCTAGAACCTAGGACCGCCGCTGGCTAGAACCGCAGCAACGGCAGCAGTCCGGACAGGTCGGCGCGCGCGCCCGAGGCGGCGACGCGGCCCCCGGTCAGCGCGGCGTCCCACCCCGTCCGGCCGACCGCGAGCTCCAGCCAGGTCCGCGGATCCATCTCGACGACGTTCGGCGGCGTCCCCCGGGTGTGCCGGGGGCCTTCCACGCACTGCACGGCCGCGAACGGCGGCACCCGCACCTCGACGCTGTGCCCCGGCGCGTCCTGCTCCAAGGTGCGCAGGCTCAACCGGACCGCCGCGGCGAGCACGGGTCGGGCGGGTTGGTCGCCGCCGTCGAGCCACTCGAGGGTGGCCGCGACGGCGGCGCGCAGCTCAGCGGGGTCGATGCTCTTGCGCGGCACCGGTCCGGCTAGTCCTCGACGTCGCGGACGACCTCGTCGAGGACCTCCTCGACCAGGTGCACCAGCTTGCGGGTGTCCGCGGGCGAGATGGTCGTCCACAGCGACTTGTCCGGCGCGGCGCGGCGGACCTGGACGTAGCGACCGGCCGCGGTGTCGAAGAACGACACGACCCGGTCCGCCCGCACCCGCCTGCCGAGCCGGTCGCGGGCCGCCGCACCGAAGTTCCCGGTGCCCTGCACGTCGCCGATCATCTCGGTCAGCGCGGTGGCGTCCGCGTCGCGCACGCCACGGGCCAGCAGGGCGAGCTCGAAGCTCTTCTGCGTCCCGTCGGCGCTCTTGGCCGCGGCCTCGAAGTCGTCGGTGCGCAACGTGATCGACGTGCCGGGGCCCGCCTGCCAGGCGGGGAGCACGCCGATCGCGGCGGCCGCCAAGCCGACCGGTGAGGTGCGGCTGAGCGTGATCCGGTCGTCGCTGAGCACCGCGAGCGCGGCCTCGTCGCGACCGGTGGCGCACGCCAGCAGCCGGACCCCCGCGCCGACCCAGGTGCGGCCGTCGACCTCGCGGTCGGGGCGGGCCAGCAGCCGGACCAGGTGCTCGACCTCGGGGTGCACGTCGACCTTGCGGCCGAGCCCGCGCTGCTCGAGGTCGGCCCAGACGCGCTCCTCGATCTCGGCGCGCTCCTCGTACGTCTTGCCCGGTGAGGGCACCTTGACCACCAGGGGCATGCTCCCCGGGGCCAGGTGCTCCCACAGCACGTCGAACTCCAGCGCGGAGAGCGACACGGGGGTGCTCGTCACCTCAGCCACGACGCCGAACGCGGTCATTCGTCGGCGCCGAGGACGGCCTGCGAGACCGCGCGCTCGTCGCCGAAGACGTCGTCGGTCTCCACGAGGTAGCTCGCGGTCTCGAACTCCTCCTCGTCGTCCTCGCCGTTGGCGCGGTTCGCGCCGCCGGGACCACCGAGGCCGCCCTTGCCGACAGCCGCGGCGTTGCCGCGGGTGCCCATCACGTTGTCGCCCGCGCCGAACCCGCCCGCACCGGACATGCCGCCGCGACCGAGCTGACCGCCCTGCCGCGCGCTTTCGCCTGTCGCACCGGGGGTGCCGATCGACGAGCCCGCGCCGCCCTTGCCGTTGAGCCCACCGCCGGACCTGGTGCCCTCGGCGCCGTTGACGCCACCGGTCACGTTCAGGGTGCCGTTGAAGTTGCCGGTGCCGCCGTTCTGGTTGAGCTGGCCGCCGCCAACACCGGTGCTCGGGTTGTTGGTGAACTGGTTGAAGTTCAGCTTCGGGCCGTCGCCACCGATCGGCGGCGCCCAGCCGGACGGCGTGGTTGAACCATTCGGCCGCACGTAGCCGGACGGCGTGGTGGGCGCGGGAAGCGCGCCGGGGTGGGTGAAGGAGCCGCCGTTGCCGCCGCCGTTGGGCGCGACGTGGTTGCTACCGCCGAAGTGACCCACGTTGCTCGGGGCGTAACCGGCGGTGCTGGTGCCCGAGTCGCCGTTGGCACCGGAGAAGTTCGACACGAAGTGGCCGACGGCGTACCCGGTGCCACCGGAGGGTTCCGGGGTGGAGACGACCACGTCCGGCGGCGGTACGAACTCGCCGAGCGTGTTGGTGTTGAAGTTGCTGCTGGACTGGTAGCTGTCCATGGCGTCCACGGCCTTCTGGGAAGCGGCGTCCTGGGCCGCCTCCTGGGCTTCGTGGTCCTGCGCCTGGTTGACGACGACGGCGGCCGGGCCGGGGTTGCCGGTCAGCAGCGCCGCACCCGCGGCGAGCTTCGACCAACCGGAGGGCGCCGGGGTGGTCACCTCCACCGGCTCGGGCATCTCCGCGCGCGCCCTGGCGACGATGTCGGCCTGGTACTCGGTCGACGCGCGCATGCCGGAGGCACCGGTCTGCGCGTCGGTCGCCCACGCCTGCAGCGGGGTCAGCCCGGCGTGCGCCTGGTCGGCGGCACCGCCTTCCCAGCTGGCCTGCAGGGTGCCGAGCTTGGTGTTGAGGTCGGCGTCGATCTCGGCGAGCTCGGCCTGCAGCGCGTCCCAGTACTCGGTCTGCGGGGTCGACGCGGCCGGGCCGGGCCCACCGTTGATCATCGTGTGCAGGGTGGGGTGGTCGTACCCGCGCCACCGGTGCATTGCCATGTTCGGATCACCCTCGGTCGGACAGCTGTGCGGTCAGGGGAGGCGGGTCACGCCGGGTGGGTCTTGCCCCACATCGCGGAGTTGGTGCCCTCGGTGCGCAGGTAGCCCTGCTCGGCCTGTTCGAGCGCGGTGATCGCGCGCTGCAACTGCTCCTGGTAGCCGCGCAAGCACTTGCTGGCGGAGTCGTCGCCGCCGCCGTTGGTGCGCTGGGTGAACTCGGTCGCCGTCTCGCCGCTGACCGGGTCGTTGGCCCACTCGGGGACCCGCAGCGCGTCGAGGGCGGTGACCTTCTCCGACACCCTGGCGTGTGCCTCGCGGAACGCGGCGAGGGCGCCGGGGATGGCGGAGGGCTCAACCCGCAGGGTCTGGGTACCGGCGTACGCGGGCTCCACAGGTGCGGAACCCCCACCGCCATCGGCTAGAAACACCGTACTGACTCCCTGGTCCTGTGCATTTGCGACGACTGTATCTCTGATGAGCCGCCGCGTGGAACGGTTCCCGCGTTATTGGTCGACTTCGTGAGGAATTCCTCGCGCGGTGGCGGTAAGCGCCACTGCGGTTACCGGACGTGAGCACCGGCTCTAGGATGGCCGCACCCACCCCGCGCCCGGGAGGCGATGATGGACCAGCCGGAGATCACCCTTGAGATGCGGGCCAGCGCCCGGTCCAACCCCAACAGCTGGCTGTATGTGATCGACCCCGAGTTCGGCAGGCACGAGGAGGTGCCGCCGTGGGGGGTCGTCGGCGCCTACCCGGTCGACGACCGGGGGGAGATCACCGAGCGGTTCCGCGCCAACCGCGACTACCGGCCGTCACCGACGGCGCTGCGGATGCCGGTCCCGTCGAACCGGTTGGAGAAGGTGCTGCAGCTGATCCACGCCAGATACCGCCCCCAGGCGGATTTGCTGCCGGAGTTGCGGGACGCGACATTGTTGATCTTCGCGCGGTCGTCGCGGGACCGAGCGGTGACCGGGTTCCCGAACCGGGACGGGACGGTGATGGTGCCCGCGTGCACCTCGCCCGCGCACGTGCCAGCCGCGTGGCCGGGGTGGCGCGAGGTGCGCGGGGACGAGGTGGCCGCGCTGCTGCACGGCCACCCGCTGGTGGTCAACCCGCAGGGCCCGATCACCGCCGTCATCCCCGCCGCGCACCTGAGCGTCAGCAGGCGGGCTCCTGCGCGAGCGCGGCGAGAAAGGCACGCGATTCACCAGGGCTGAGCGCCCGGTCGGCGAGCGAGGCCAACACCGTCCGGTAGGCGTCGACCTCGTCCTCCCCCGCCACGAACTGGCACGACGTCTCGGTCTCCACGCACACGACCGGCTTGTAGTCGGCGAACTCCAGCAGCCGGAACGACCCGGCCGCCACCGCGCTCACCCCCCGCTCGGCGGGCACGACGCGGATGGTGACGTTGGGCCGGTCGCAGGTGCGCACCAGATCGCGCGCCTGGTCGACCAGGACGTCGGGCCCGCACACCGGCAGCCGCAGCGCGCTCTCGTGGATGTGGAACACACACCTGGGTGCCGCGTCCCGCTTCACGAACTGGCGCCGGGTCAACTTCGCCACCACCCGCGCGTCCCGCTCCCCCGCTGGCACGGTCACATCGGCGGCGACGAGCGCCCTGGCGTAGTCATCGGTCTGCAACGGCGCCGGGACCACCAGCACGTCGAGCCCGCGGATGGCGACGGCCTGCGCCTCGTGGTCGATGAGGGTGTGCAGGTGGCGGGGCAGTTGGTCGCCGTGCACCCGGGTCCAGGTCGGGGCGCGCAGCTCGTCGCAGATGGCCAGCATCCGGTCCCGCTCGTCGCCGGTGACACCGCAGACCTGCAGGAAGTCGGCCAGGTCGACGCTCGAGATGCCCCGGGTGCCGAGGAACATCCGCGACAGCTTGCTCTTGGACCAGCCGAGCTGCGCACAGGTCCGCACCCCGTTGAGGTTCGCCCGAACCATGGCGACCCGCATGCTCTCGCCCAACTCCCTGGCCCGGATTGTGGGCTCGTGTTTGTTCACGGCACATGATTTGCACATGCCAGCAGGGCAACGGAAGATTCTCCACCCGTTGCGGGCATCCGTTGCGGGCATCCGTTGGCGGGCAGGCAACCGGCCACTTTGGTGGATAGTTGCCGATGACCTCGGGGATGCCACCGCCACGACTTATAGTCGGGCCGTGACCGATCCCCTGCGCCGCGCGGACTCCTGGACCCGCTCCGACCCGATCGCGGTGAACGACCCGGGCCTCACCCAGGACGCAGGCTGGCAGATCGGCGTCTCCCGAACCCTGCCGCACCCACTGGCGAAGGTGTGGGACTTGATCAGCGGAACCACCGGCATCTCACTGTGGCTGGGCCCCGGCGCAGTACTACAACCCACCCGCGGCTCCCTATACGCAACCCGCGACGGCGCCGTAGGCGACGTCCGCGGCTACCGCGACCGAGACCGCATCCGCGTCACCTGCAAACCGTCGGGCTGGGACCACTTCACCACCATCCAGGTAACGGTCTCCGCCAAAGCCCCCGACAAAACCCTCCTCCGCTTCCACCAAGAATGGCTAGCCGACTCCGCCGAACGCGTGCGGCAACGCGACCACTGGCAATCCGTGATGGACCGCGTAGCAGGCGCCCTGGACTCCACCCCCTAACACGGTTTCTCCGGCAGCCCGCCCCACCCTTGAGGCCACCGGCACCATCCGAAACTCGGTGGCTCCACTCCGCCCCCGCGCAAGATCATCTGCCGCAAGAGCCCCCGATATACAGCCTATTGACCGATCCCGACAGAACCGGGTTAGCGACCACGTCCTGTGGACAACAGAACACGTTGTGGACAACCACCCCGCTAGCCCAACCGACACTCGGCGCCTCCGGCACCAACCCCAGCCGTGCCAACCCGCCCCGTCAGGACCGCCCCAACCCACCCGATCAACCTTGGACACTCGGAACAGCCGGTACCAACGCAGCCCGCCCTCGTCAGCCCTGCCAACCCAACACCTGGACACTCGGATCCGCCGGTGCCATCCCAGCTGCCGTCAGGTCCGCCTCAACCCACAGTGCCAGCCCCTGAACACTCGGACCCTGCGGTGCCAACCCGCCCCCCCCGTCAGGTCCGCCCCAGCCCACTTTCCCAGCGCGTGGACACTCGGAACGGCCGGTGCCATCTCAGCCCTCTCTCGGCTGCCCTGCCATCCCAGCGCCTGGACAGTCGGACTCGCTGGTGCCAGGTGCTCGATGGGGTGGACCTGTTTTGTGTGGGGGGACGGCACCCGTAGCGTTTCCGCGCGGCAGGGCCAGTCTTTTGGCCCCTGCTTTGCGGTTCTGCGTCGGGTGTCGTAGGGGCCCCGCGCAAAACAGGTCCACCGCATCGAGCAAAGCTCGAAAATCGCGGATCGGGCGCCGAGGTCGCCGCCAGGCGACGAGGCCGTCCGATCCCGGGTCGCGATGCCGAAGGCGAGCCGACCCCCGGCCCCGATGGCGAAGCCGAGGCGGCCGCCCGAGGGGTTCACACAGCCGCAACCCCCGCGATCAAGACCGAGAGAGCGGCACACACGTAGGAGTCGTCGCAGTAATACCCAGCTCCACGTTCCCATTGGCGCCCTTAGCAAGCGACACCGTCAGGTTCGTATCATCCATAGTCGCCGTGAAGTAGTCCGCCTGAGCCGGACGAGGATCAACCTTCCAAGACTTGAGCGCAGCAATGGCATCCCGCTTGATCCGAGCCACATCCGCCTCAGACCCAAGATCAGTCGTCGTCGACGCGTACCACTGAGCGCCCCGCCCAGAAGGGGCGTCGCATGTAGACAGAGAAGCCCCATCAAGTGCACCAGAAGCCGGAAACACCGCCGAATCCACCTGCACCCCCGCCGCAGCAGCAATCTTCTCAGCAGCTCGCGCGGCCCGCCCGAAGCTGGTGTTCAGAGCAGCCCGCTGCGAGTCCGTGAGATCAGGACGCAGTGGCATCGCGAGCTCTTGGTGCCGCCCACCAACCGAGCACTTGGCTTTCTCCGCCCGGATCTTGCCGTCGCGCAACCCCAGCCGAATACCGGCCGGGCCCACAAGGATCACCGACCACTTGTCGACCGGGAGTTGAGGCTGCCAACCCGCCGCGATCCCCTTTTCGAGCAAGTCATCCGCCGACACCGAGGACGAGGCGTCAGCCCACATGGCCACACTGCTGTCCGGGTCCCCGTCGAAAACGCTGCCGCAGGTCAGCGCCTCGAACTGGGGGTCAGCGGACACCCCGCGCAGGAACTCGGTCACCGTCCCCTGGAACTCCTGCGTCACCGGAACCGACTTGGACTCCGAGCACCCCGCAAGGACCAGCCCAAGAACCCCCAGGACCGCAACCACTCTCACGGCTGGCGATCCACCTTGTACTGATGCGTCTCCACCGAAGCACCACCGAAGAACACACTTGCGCTGTCCCGGAAGCGAACCACCGACGGATCAGTGCTGGCGTCCAACTGCCGAGCCGCATCGGTGTAGTTGCCGTTGATGGCGTGGTTCCCACCCATGGTGCCCGTCTGGTGGTCGAACTTCACCGTCGTCCGGTTGTCGCTGGCCGGGTTCTCGGCCGCGTCCAGGTGCGGCACGATGTCGCCGTTGTTCTCCAGGGACAGCACCTGGACCCGCTCGTCCACCGCGATCCCACCGACCGGCGACCCCGCGGTCACCACGTGCGTGATGTTGTACCCGTCCGCCAGCAACGGGTCCACGGACCGCGCGGCCACGATCCCGCCCTGGCTGTGGCCGACGAGCATCAGCGGCGCGTCCTTCGGCACCCCGGCCGCGCGCAGCGCCTCCTGGATGCCCTCCTGCAGCACGGTCGGGTTGCCCGCGATGGCGTCGACGTTGGTGCCCATGTCGTTGGCGCTGCCGCCGTCCCCGCCCGGCAGGTTCCACACCTTCGTCCCCGGGATGTCCACGATGTAGGCAACGGTGCCGTCCGGCTGCACGACGCGCCGGATGTCGATGTTCGCGTCGGTCCCGTTGCGGTGGTCGAGGCCGTTGAACAGCTCGCCCAGGTTCGACGGCGGGTCGACCGCGATCGGGTCGTTGTCGATGCCGAGGTCGGTCAGCCGGGGGTCGCCGTCGGGGTACGCGGCGGCGACGAGGTCGGTCAGCGTCGCCAGGTCGGTCGGCAACCCCAGTGCGGACAGCGCGCCCGGGGTCATCCCCAGCACGTCGTCGATCATGCCGGGGTGCTCGACGAGCCAGCGCTCCCAGTCGCCGTCGTAGTTGAGCAGGATGTCTGCGGCGATGAACGCGCCTGCACCGACCGCGAGCCCCGGCGCGGTGGCCACGGCGGCGCCCGCCAGCCAGCGGCCCGCCTCCAGCGCCTTGGCGTTGAGGTCGTCGACCAGGTGGTACGCCTGGTTGGTGGCCTGGAAGGTGATGCCGCGCAGGCCGATGCCCGCCGAGGTCGCGGTCAGCCCGCTCGGGCCGTCCAGCGCGCCGAGCATCGCGAACTCGAACTGGGCCGCGCCGACCGGGTTGAGCACCGCGGAGGCGAGCAGGTCCGCGTCGGCGAGGTACTTGTGGCTGGTCACCGCGATGCCGAGGGTCTCGGCCGCGATGTCGTCGGTGAGGTCGCCCATCGCGGCGAGGTCCTCGTAGAACGCCTCGGTGCCGCCCGCGCCGCCGCCGACGGTCAGGTTGGTCACGGGGTTGCTCATGCCAGCGCCTCCGCCAGGTAGGGGGCCACCCAGACCCCGAGGTCCGCCCGGTCGACCGGGACCAGTTCGACGAGCTTGCGGGCCGCCCCGTGCGCGGCGGGCCGGATGCCGACCCAGCCGGTGTCGCTGTGCAGCCAGTGCACCTGCGCGCTGCGGACCGAGCCGTCGACCAGCGCGGTGATCAGGCAGCGCAGCACCCCGTCGGTGCGGCGCACGACCTGCAGCGCGAACTCCGCCTCGTCCTTGGGTAGCTTCAGCTCCGCCAGCACGTAACCCGGCGCGTCCGGGTCGGCCTCGCGCAGCAGGTCGGCCACACCCAGCTCGTGCAGGGCGGCCAGCGGGACGACCCCGTTCAGCGGCTCGACGTCGTCAACGGCGTCCAGCGCGGCACCGATCCCGGCTTCCTCGCCCGGCACCGCGCGGACCAGTTCACGACCGAGGTCGGTCGCGGTGAACAGCGAGATCTCCACGCCCGCGTCCGGCAGCAGGAACAGCGATGCGCCCAGTTCACCAGCGATGGCGTGCAGGCTGCGCGACCCGCGCGCACCCACGGTCGCCGTGGTCTCCAGGAACAGCTTGGGCGCGGCGATGACGCGCACGTTCGCGGCGACCGACGGGTGGATCTCGCCGTCGCGCAGGACGCCCTTCGCGGCGAGGTCGCCGACGGCGGCGATGTCGGGTGCGGGCTTCCAGTCCGGCGGCATGTCGGCGCCGAGCTTGTCCACGAGGTACGCGTACTCGGCCGCGGTGAGCGTCAGCCGGCGCGGTGCTGGGTTGGTCATCTACGCGACTCCCCGGGCCTGCATGAAGTTGCCGACGTCCAGCCACTGCTTGTCGCCCGCGGCGGGCAGGTTGTGCGGCTGGTACTGCCAACCCTCCCACGGCGGCCGGGGCGGGCTCGGCGGCGAGCCGCTGATCCCCAGCCCGGAGGCGACGGCGTTGGCGATGTCCTTCATGACCTCTTTGAACCGGTCGACGGCCCGGTTGAACCGGTCGATGGCGTTGTTGAACCAGTTGACCACCGCGTCGGCGATCCGCTTGATCGCCGCGATCAGCTCGCGCACCTGCTGGGCGTGCCTGCGCAGCACCGCGGCCGCTTCGTCGAGCTTGGTGGCGACCGCGTCGAGCGCCTTGCGGTCACCGGCGACGGCCTCCCGGCAGCGGTCGGCGGCGATCGACTTCCAGCGCATGGCCGCCGCCTGGCGGACCATGGTCGCGCCGTGCGTGCGGACCTCGTCGGCGCGCTGCTCGATGCGCGCGGCGAGCCGGTCGAGTTCGTCGGGATCGCCGTAGAACGCCATGTCCACCCCCAGCTGTGGGCCAACCTCTCGGGGGGTTCAGACGTCCTGCTCGTCGCCCCGGTTCCCGCCCGCGCGCGACTTGGTCAACTGTTCACCGGACCCACTCGAGGAACCGGGCGCCGCGGAAGGTGGTCCGGCCGCGGAACTCGGTGCGCTCGATGCGCAGCGGGCCCTCGAAGCGGGTGCCGCTGAACCAGGCCCGCTGGTGGAAGACCACGTCGTGGGCGTGCAGCATGCCGTGGCTGACGGCCAGGGTGAACCAGGCGTCGCCGTGGACCTGCGAGCCCCACAGCGCGTTCGACCGGTGCAGCCGGGCGCCGCGCAGGGTGAGGGTGCCGATCGCGCGGTTGGAGAGGTCGAAGTACTCCAGGTCGGCGTCGGTGAGGTCGAGGTCGAAGTGCGGGCCGGGGTGGTCGGCGGGCGGCAGCAGGGCGGTGATCAGCCGTTGCGCGGTCTTGCGGACCTGCAGCTCGGAGACCGCCGACCGGTCGTACGGGATGCGCAGGTAGGAGCAGAACACGTCGAGGACGGTCTGGGTGTAGGCCGGGCGCGAGCGGGCCAGGCCGTGCAGCACGTGCATGGCGCCGATGCGGACCTGGTCGGCGCCGTTGCCCAGCAGTTCCACGGCGCGGGCGAAGCGCTCGTCGGCGACCCGCTCCCGGTCGAACTCGGTGCGGTCGCTCTCCAGGTCGTGGCGCTGGCGCTCGATGTCCTGGCGGCGCTCCTCGACCCGGCGCCTGCGGTCGTTGAGCCACAGCGCGTAGAGGGCCACGACGGCACCACCGGCGAGGCCGCCGGTCTTGAGCGCCTCGCCGCGGTTGGCGTTGGGTTCGGTGAGCAGCCACCCGGACACCGCGCCGAGCAGCCCGACCGAGATGAGGACGACCGCGAGCAGCCACCAGCGCTCCCGGGGCGCGCCCCGGCGGATCACCGAACCGAGGCCGATGGCGGCACCAGCCGCGAACACGACGAGTCCGGTGATCAGGAAAGCCAGGCCCACGATCGGGGAACCTACCCGGTGGCCAGCACCCGCAGGCGGTCGACGGCGCCGTTGAAGTAGTTCTGGTCGATCGGCGAGGAGCTGTGCTGCCAGAACGTCCAGTAGGGCCAGTTGTGCGGCAGGGTGCCGACCGCGGTGGCGTAGCGGGCGACCCACAGCGGGTTCGTGGTGGCGAAGGACGCGATGCCGACGCACAGGGTCCACCAGCTCGTGGACGTGTAGATCACCGCGTCGCGGCCGGCGCGGGCGCGGTAGGTGGTGGTGAAGTCGCGGATCCAGGCGGCCATGGCGGCCTGGGTCTTGCCGTAGCAGGTCGCGCCGTACGGGTTGTACTCCAGGTCGACGACGCCGGGCAGGGTCTTGCCGTCGCGCGACCAGCCGCCGCCGTTGGTGGCGAAGTAGGTGGCCTGGGCGGCGCCGGTCGAGCGGTCGGGCAGCGCGAAGTGGTAGGCGCCGCGGACCATGCCGACGTCGTAGGAGCCGTTGTACTGCTGGGCGAAGTAGGGGTTCTTGTACCCGGTGCCCTCGGTGGCCTTGACGTAGGCGAAGCGCTTGCCCTGGCCCCACCAGTACTTCCAGTCGACGTTGCCCTGGTAGCTGGCGACGTCGATGCCCGACACCGCGGGGAGCGCGACGGCGGGCGGACCGGCCACCCGCGACACCGGTTCGCGCAGCCGGATCTGGGAGCCGAGCGGGTGGTCGGTCGGCGTGGCGGTCGCGCTCGCCGGTGCGCCGAGGGCGGTGGTCGCCGCGGTGCACAGCAGGGCCGCGAGGGCAGATCTCGCGCCGAGGACAATGGACATGTTGATCGCCCTTTCCGAGTGCTCAGACAATGACCAAGCAAGGCGGTCGAGTACGTGCGGTAGCCGCCCGTGCGTCGATTGTGATCGGATAACCATCCATTTGTCACGCTTAAGCGTGAAGGATTCACCAAGGTGGGGGTGATCAGGGGTGACGCCGTTCGAGGTGGTGAATCACCGCCCCCGAGTCCACACCGTACGGACGCTTTGGGTAGCCGGCCGAACGCGCTATGTCAACTCAGGACTTCTGCCGCCACCAACCCCGCATCCGGGCTGGCTACCTGGCGTTGAACAGGTGAGACTTTGCGTTGACTAGCGTGAGCACAGCCGGGGGTGGGGAAGGGAGAGCGGTGGGCGGAGCCGACGCGTTCGCGCGCATGTGGGCTGCCGTGCTCACCGAGACGGGCTACGTCGCCATGGACCGCCGCAGCCTGGTCGAGCAGGTGCGGGAGTACACCGAGGTGCTGCTGGCGAGCCTACGGGCGGACCGGTTCAGCCCGGAGCCGGTGGAGCGGCTGGGGGCAGGCCTGGTGGCGATGCGGCTCGCCGGACCGGAAACGCTCAGAGCGTCACTGCAACTGATCGGCGCCGACCTCCTGCGTGTCACCGGTTCCGGTGACCTCAAGGTGGAGTTGTTGCCCGCTGTGCAGGGCGCCTTCGCCGCCGGGTTCGCCACCGCGATGCAGGAGAAGATCTTCCGGGACCAGGAGACGATCCGCAGGGCCGCGCTGGAGGCCAGGCGCGGCGCGGAGGTGGCGCTGCTGGCCAGCGAGACCCGGTTCCGCGCGATGTTCAACCAGGCCGCGGTCGGCATCGTCATCGGCGACGCGGACGGCACCCTGCTGGAGATCAACACCGCGCTGGCCGAGATGCTCGGCTACCGGGTCGACCAGCTGCGCGGGATGAACGTCGACGACCTGCGCTACCCGGACGAGCCAGCGGCGCTGCGCCAGCCGTTCGACGAGGTCAGCTCCGGGGCGCGCGACCACTACCGGATGGAGCGGCGGTTGCGCCGCTGCGACGGGTCGCCGCTGTGGACGGACGTGACGGTGTCGCTGGTGCGCGACGAGCTCGGCGCGCCGCAGTACCTGGTGGGCATGCTGGAGGACATCACCGACCGGCACCTGCTCGAGGAGCGGCTGCGCCACCAGGCCAACCACGACCCGCTGACCGGCCTGGGCAACCGGGCCCTGTTCACCGAGCGGCTCAACGCCGCCTTCACCAGGGGCGGCGACACCCGCGTCGGCGTCTGCTACCTGGACCTGGACGGCTTCAAGGTCATCAACGACAGCCTCGGCCACGACATCGGCGACGACCTGCTGGTCGCGGTGGCCGCCCGGCTGGACGCCATGATCACCGGTCCGGGCCGGATGGTCGCCCGCATGGGCGGCGACGAGTTCGTGGTGCTGGTGGAGGACAGCTGCGGCCGGGCCGAACTGGTCGACCTGGCCGAGCAGGTCCTGACCGCGCTCGCCGAGCCGGTCCCCATCGGCGGCCACCGCCTCGCCGTGTCGGCCAGCATCGGCCTGGTGGAGCGGGCTGTGCACGGCGCCACCCCGGCGGAAACCATGCGCGACGCGGACGTGACCCTGTACTGGGCCAAGGCCGACGGCAAGAACCGCTGGGCCAGCTACGACCCCGACCGCAACGCCCGCGAGGTCGCCCGGTTCACGTTGTCCGCGCGGATGCCCGCTGCCGTGGAGAGCGAAGAGTTCTACGTGGACTACCAACCCATCGTCCGGCTCAGCGACGGCCAGCTGATCGGCGTGGAGGCCTTGGTCCGCTGGGCCCACCCGGAGTTCGGCAGGCTCGGCCCGGACCAGTTCATCGGCCTGGCCGAGGAAACCGGCCTGATCGTCCCCTTGGGACGATGGGTCCTGCGCGAGGCCACCCGCCAAGCCCGCCGCTGGCACGACGCCTACGGCGACCGGGCCCCCATGGTCAGCGTCAACCTGGCGGCCCGCCAAACCGAGGAACCCACCCTCGTCGCCGACGTCGCGACCATCATCAAAGCCGCCAACGTACCGCCGTCGACCATCCAGCTGGAGTTGACCGAAAGCGCCATCATGAACACCACGGGCGGTCCACTGAGGACACTGCGCGATCTGGCCGACCTCGGCATCCGCATCGCCATCGACGACTTCGGCACCGGCTACTCGAACCTGGCGTACCTGCGGCACCTGCCGGTGCACGCGATCAAGCTGGCGGGCTCCTTCATGGAGGGCCTGCGGGACTCCCCAACAGCCGACCCGGCCGACGCGCAGATCGTCACCACCCTGGTCGCCCTCTCCCACGCCCTCGGCCACGTGGTCATCGCCGAAGGCGTGGAAGACCCGGAACAAGCCGACCGCCTACGCGAATTCGGCTGCGACAACGCCCAGGGCTGGCTCTTCGCCAAACCCGGCCGCCCCGAAGAAATCGAACGCTGGCTGGAGCGATAGGCGAACTTCAGTCTAAGCAGCCAAGCGCGGTGTTGTGCTTGTCGACCACGGATGACTTATGCCCGTAGGGAAACGCAGGGGGTCGACGCCGGGCGGCGCCGGTGTGACCGGCCCCCGGAGTCGCTCGTGTCAGCTGGGTGGGCGGTCCCGGTGGTGAACACCGGGACCGCCCGAAGCGTCAGCCGAACAGGGCGGGCAGGGTGCCTTCCCAGGCTTCGCGCAGCTCGGCGAGCGGCAGGTCGCCAATCCCCTGGATCTCCAGGGACTGCGACTCCGGGTCCACCACGCCGGTGCGGCGCCAGGGCAGGCCCCGGGCGGTGCACATCTCGGTGAAGCGGAGCTCCTCCGAGCGGGGCACGGCCACCAGGACGCGGCCCGCGGACTCGCTGAACAGCTGGACGAACGGGTCCTGGTCGGGGTCGAGGACGACGCGGGCGCCGACCTCGCCGATCAGGCAGGCCTCGACCAGGGTCTGGGCCAGGCCGCCGTCGGACAGGTCGTGGGCGGCGGAGACCATGCCGTCGCGGGAGCCCGCCACCAGGATCTCGCCGATGAGCCGCTCGCGGGCCAGGTCGACCTTGGGCGGGAGTCCGCCGAGGTGGTCGTGGGCCACGTGCGCCCACTCGGAACCACCGAACTCGTCGTGGGTTTCGCCCAGCAGGAGCAGGGTTTCACCCGCCTCGGCGCCGATGCCGGTCGGGATGCGGCGGCGGACGTCGTCGATCACGCCGAGGACGCCGACGACCGGGGTGGGGTGGATGGCGGTGGTGCCGGTCTGGTTGTAGAAGCTGACGTTGCCGCCGGTGACCGGGATGCCGAGTTCCTTGCAGCCCTCGGCGAGACCGCGCACGGCCTGCTCGAACTGCCACATGACCGCCGGGTCCTCGGGGGAGCCGAAGTTGAGGCAGTTGGTGACCGCGAGCGGCGTCGCACCGGAGACCGCGACGTTGCGGTACGCCTCGGCCAGCGCCAGCTGGGTGCCGGTGTACGGGTCCAGCTTGACGAAGCGGCCGTTGCAGTCGGTGGCCAGCGCCACGCCGCGGCCGGTCTCCTCGTCGACGCGGATCATGCCGGAGTCCGACGGCTGCGCGAGGACGGTGCCGCCGCGCACGTAGCGGTCGTACTGCTCGGTGACCCAGCGCCGCGACGCGAGGTTCGGGCTGGCGGCCATGCGCAGCACCTCGGCCCGCAGCTCGTCCGGAGTGGACGGACGGGCTAGCTGCTCAGGACCGTTGGCCTGCAAGGCGTCCTGGTAGTCCGGGCGCTCGATCGGCCGCTCGTACATCGGGCCCTCGTGCGCCACGGTGCGCGGCGGGACGTCCACCACGGTCTCACCGTGCCAGGTGATGATCAGCCGGTCGCCCTCGGTGACCTCGCCGATCTCGGTGGCGATGACGTCCCACTTGGCGCAGACCCGCATGAACGCGTCCACATCGGACGGCTTGACGACCGCGCACATCCGCTCCTGCGACTCGCTGGAGAGGATCTCGGCCGGGGTCATCCCGGTGGCGCGCAACGGAACCCGGTCCAGCTGGACGTGCATGCCACCGTCGCCCGCGCTGGCCAGCTCACTGGTCGCGCAGGACAGGCCCGCGCCGCCGAGGTCCTGGATGCCGACGACGATGCCCTCGGCGAACAGCTCCAGGCAGCACTCGATGAGCACCTTCTCGGTGAACGGGTCGCCGACCTGCACCGCGGGCAGCTTCTTGCGCCCGGTCCCACCCTCGTCACCGGAGAACGTCTCGCTGGCCAGCACGGACACGCCGCCGATGCCGTCGAGGCCGGTGCGCGCGCCGAACAGGATGACCTTGTTGCCGGTGCCCGACGCGTGCGCCAGGTGCAGGTCCTCGGTGCGCATCGCGCCGACGCACAGGGCGTTGACCAGCGGGTTGCCCTGGTAGGAGGAGTCGAAGACGACCTCGCCGCCGATGTTGGGCAGGCCGAGGCAGTTGCCGTAGCCGCCGATGCCCGCGACGACCCCGGGCAGCACGCGCTTGGTGTCGGGGTGGTCGGGGGCGCCGAAGCGCAGCGGGTCCATCACCGCGAGCGGGCGGGCGCCCATCGCCATGATGTCGCGGACGATGCCGCCGACGCCGGTCGCCGCGCCCTGGTAGGGCTCCACGTAGGACGGGTGGTTGTGCGACTCGAGCTTGAAGGTGACCGCCCAGCCGTCACCGATCTCGACCACACCGGCGTTCTCGCCGATGCCCGCCAACATCTTCGCCTTCATCTCCGGCGTGGTGTTGGCCGACCAGTGCTTCCAGTGCACCTTGGAGGACTTGTACGAGCAGTGCTCGCTCCACATCACCGAGTACATCGCCAGCTCGGCGTCGGTGGGGCGGCGGCCGAGGATCTCCCGGATGCGGGCGTACTCGTCGTCCTTGAGGCCCAGCTCGCGGAACGGCTGCTCCTGCTCGGGCGTCGCCGTTGCGTTGTCAACGGTGTCGATCACGCGGCCACCACCGAGTCGAGGACGGACAGGAACATGCCGAGGCCGTCGTCGGACGGGCCGGTGAGCGCGTCGATGGCGTGCTCGGGGTGCGGCATCAGGCCGACGATGCGGCCGGTCGGGTCGCTGATGCCGGCGATGTCGTCGGTGGAGCCGTTGGGGTTGAGCCCGGCGTAGCGGAACACCACCCGGCCCTCGCCCTCCAGCTCGTCCACAACGGACTTGGGCGCGGCGAAGCGGCCGTCCATGTTCTTGATCGGGATGATGATCTCGGCACCGGCCTCGTAGCGGCTGGACCAGGCGGTGGCGTTGTTCTCCACCTTGAGCCACTGGTCGCGGCAGACGAAGTGCAGGCCAGCGTTGCGCAGCAGCGCGCCGGGCAGCAGACCGGCCTCGCAGAGCACCTGGAAGCCGTTGCAGATGCCCAGCACCGGCAGGCCGCCGCGGGCGGCGGTGATGATCTCGCCCATCACCGGCGCGAACCGGGCGATGGCACCGGCGCGCAGGTAGTCGCCGTAGGAGAACCCACCGGGCAGGATGACCGCGTCGACCCCCTTGAGGTCGGCGTCACCGTGCCAGAGGGCGACCGCCTCGGCGCCGGAGGCCTTGATCGCCCGGATGGTGTCGCTGTCGTCGAGGGTGCCGGGGAAGGTGACCGCGCCGATCCTCACGCCTGCACCCGCCTCACCACGAAGTCCTCGACGACCGGGTTGGACAGGAAGCCCTCGGCGATCCTGGCGAGGGTCTCGTCGTCGACGGAGTCGTCGACCTCGAGTTCGAAGTGCTTCCCCTGTCGGACATCGGACACCCCGTCGAACCCGAGCCGGGGCAGCGCACGGGCCACCGCCTGACCCTGCGGGTCCAGAATCTCCGGCTTGGGCATGACATCGACGACAACTCGGGCCACGGCGGGCTACTCCTCGAGTTCGAGAGGCCAATACCCCGGAAGCCTACCTGACCTGGGAGTTCACCCCACCGCCCCCACTGACCTGCGATCCCTCACTCTGGTCGCACGATCGTGTGACGGGGGCGATCGGGCCTTGGGGGATCGGATCGCGCGGGCTAATATTGACCGCAGCTCCGGCCCGTAGTCGGAGAAGTGAGCCCAGCCCACGTCCGGACGGTCGGCGGCTGGGCTTCGCGCTGTCTAGCGCACATCTCGCAGGTCGATACCCCTTCTCCACAGCGGCGAGGCGTTGCGTCGCCAACGCCGCCCGCCCGGTAGCGCCCAGCCACGGCAACGGCGATCCGCAGTAATGGCTCCCAAGCAATGGCTCCCAAGCAATGGCTCCCCGGTGCTCGTGGACGAGGTCATACGAGGTCACCCGGGCCGGATCGGCTGTTGCTCGGGGTGCATCGAGTACCCGAACGGGCGTTCGAGGGTCGTTCGCCGGTGGCGAGATGCCTGGCGTCGGGGCGGTTGGCGGGCGAGGGTGGGGGCATGCGGATTCTGGTTCTGGGCGGGACGCGGTTCCTCGGGCACACGGTGGCGGCCGAGGCGGTGCGGCGGGGGCACGAGGTGGTGTGCGCGGCGCGGGGGACGGCCGGGGAGGTGCCCGCGGGGGCGCGGCTGGTGAAGGTCGACCGGGATCGGGAGGACGGCCTGGCCGCGCTGGCGGGGGAGCGGTTCGACGCGGTGGTGGACGTGGCGACGATCTCTTACGAGTGGGTGCGGCGGGCGTTGGACGCGTTCGGTGACCAGGTAGGCCACTGGACGTTCGTGTCGTCGATCAGCGCGTACGCCAATCCGGGGCTGCCGTCGACCGGGGTGGGGGATCCGCTGCTGCCGCCGAAGGCCGTGCACGGGACCCGTGAGGCGATGCGGGAGGACCCCGACCTGTACGGCTCGGTGAAGGTCGCCAGCGAGCACGCGGTGACGGCGGCGGTCGGGGCGAAGGCGCTGATCGTGCGGGCCGGTCTGATCACCGGTCCGGGTGATGAGTTCGACCGGTTCGGCTACTGGCCGCAGCGGCTGGTGCGCGGCGGCCGGGTGCTGATCCCCGACGTGGACCACGAGATCCAGTACATCGACGTGCGCGACCTGGCCGCGTGGGTCGTGGACGCCGCCGAGCAGGGGACCACCGGGATCTTCGACGGCATCGGGCCCGCGACGCCGCTGCCCGCGCTGCTCACCGCGATCGCCGACACCCTGGGGGCGAATGTCGAGTTCGTGCGGGTAGGCGAAGAGGAGCTCCTCGAGAGGGGGATCGCTCCTTGGGCAGGCCCTCGCTCGCTTCCTCTATGGCTACCGGAGTCGCACAAGTACATGGGCGCAAGAGACGCTGGCCCGGCATTGGCCGCAGGCCTCACTCCGCGCTCTCTAGCCGACGCGATCGCAGGCGCCCTAGACCACGAACGGAACCTAGGCATCGACCGCGAGCGCAAGGCAGGGCTAACGCTCGAGGACGAAGCTGAGGTCGTTGCGGCCCTCAGGGCGTAGCCGGGGCTTCACCCGACAGCGGGGCACCACCACACCGAACAGGTAGAAGCGCTCAAGCTGGTCGGGCTGGGCAGCCGATGGCCTGCGGGGGTGGTGTCCGGTTGTCGGTCCGAGGGAGAACGCATGCTCCACGGGAAGCCCGGGCGTGCGTTCGCCCGCCTCTTGGTCGTGCTGCTCGTGTTGGTGGGGGTGGCGCCGGGGCTGGTACGCCCAGCCGAGGCAGCCCCGCCTCGGTGCGGCGGGCCTGGCACGCCGTCGGTGGTCGCACTGCACAGCAGTCACTTCTATGTAGATGCCAGCGCGCAACTGCTGTCGGGGTACGCGGGCTACCGGGTCGGGTCGTCGACTGCGCGCAAGGGGCTTTGGCTCGACGTAAGTGGGTTCACCGGTGGGGTAATCGGGCCTGTTGCGGGGCAGGCCCCTTCGGTTCCGCTGCCCGACCTGACGGAGGCCGGGGTGGTGCGGTACCTGCTGCTGGGCGCATCGACCACGACGACTGTCCCGCAGTCCCACACGGTCACCATCTACACCGGTCCGCCGGGTACGGGCGTGGTGGTGTGCAAGCGGACTTTCACCTACGCCGATGTCGTGGACACCATCAAGCTGGTGGCCAACAAGGTCGATAGCGTCAGCTCGACGGCGGCAGGGCAGGTCGAGTTGGGCGACGCGGTGACGCTGACCGTCAACGGGCACACCGGCACCCTGGGCACTGGGCCCACCAACGACCCGGGTGTGTTGTCGTACACCCCCAACGCGCTGCCGAACTTCCCAGCCTCCGCATGGCGGCTAGAGCGCACGGAGCTCGTGGTCTCACCTGATGGCGTAGGCGCTACGGTGACCTACGTGGACGGTTTGACGCTCACCGGGGCGACCGGGCCGAACCGGCCGTTCACCGCGCGGTACACCTACCGCGCGATCGGACCGGCCGCCGCGTCGACGCCGGTGCGGCCGGTCCAGTACATCGCGAACGGCACCCTGGTGAAGCACACGAACTTGGGGGCGTCTTCGGCTGGGTCGCTCCCGGCGGTGTCGACGACCGCTGCTGTGACGGTCACGGAGAAGGTGACCTCACCGGCCGACGGTGTGCTGCCCGGCGTCGGTGGCACTGCGGACTACTCGGTGCGCTTGGTCAACTCCAGCGCGAGCGCGCGAACGGTCGATTCGGTGTCCGATGTCCTGCCCGCTGCAGCGTTGTACTCGTCAGGCAGCCTCGCCCTCGACGGTCGGCCGATACTTGACCCCACCGTGAACAACGGCGTGTTGACCGTTCGAGGTCCCATCACGGTGCCTGCGGCCGGGGAAACAGAGCTCACCTACTCGCTGCAGTTCGGCTCGACCCCTGGGCCGCATTCCAGCTCAGCAACGGCACGGTACGGGCAAGCGACGCTCGACACCTCCGCCGACGTGACGGACTCCGCGCCCGCGAGTGCCACGGTCACTGTGCTCGGATCGCTCAACCTGGTGGATGACGCAGCTACAGCGCCGACAGGCACAGGGATCGCCGTAGCGGTGCTAAGCAACGACTCGACGTCGTCGGGCCTACCGCTGAAGGTCACTTCGCTCACTGCACCGAACAGAGGCAATGCGATCCTCGGCGGGGATGGCTCAGTCACCTACATGCCATCGCCTGGCACATCAGGCACGGACAGCTTCACCTATACGGCCACCGACGGCTACACCTCGGCTAGCGCAACGGTAGTGCTAACTGTGACGCCTGTCTTGGCTCAAGATGTGTACAGCACAGGCGAGAACACCACGCTCTTCGCGAGCTCAGTACTGCCTAACGACGCTTGCGGCGGTTGCACGGCCAGCACGTCACTAGTGAGCCCACCTGCGACCGGAGCCGCCTCTATGGCAGCCGACGGCACCTTCACCTACACGCCGGCTAGCAACACGACAGGCCCGGTCACCTTCATCTACAGCGCCATGGACAACGCGGGCAGCAGCAGTGAAGGAATCGTCACGATCTACGTCGGCGACCTGGGACCGGACTTCGCAACGACCTCTTACGGAGATCCAGTCGTAGTGCCGGTCAAGAACAACGACCTCGGCTGCGCGGGCGGCTGCGAGCCACAAGCTGACACTGACGGAAGTCGGGGAACTGTCACGTACTCCGGCGGCAGCCCGGTAACCGCCACGTATACGCCGACGGCGGGTCTATGGGGACTCGACAGCTTCACCTACGGAACCACGACCGGCAGCACTTTGACCCCTGTCACCGTGCTTACCGAACCGCCCACCACCGTTCTCCAGACCACCTACGGTGTTACCGCCACAGCACAGCTCCCAGCCAACGGATCCTGCGCTGCGTGCACGTACTCGCTGGATTCTCCCCCTACGCATGGCGCAGTCACCGTGGACGCTACGACAGGTACGTCCACCTTCACACCAGAAGCCGGCTTCGTTGGCATAGACGCGTACACCTACGCGGTCGAGGATCCCGTCAGCGGCCTACGAGTCCTCGGGCTCGTCGACACCACCGTCGGACCGCTGGCCGTCGGCGACTCGGCAAGCGTTCTCCTGGGCTCCACAGCGAATGGGGCTGTCTCCACCAACGACTTCTGCCCGGCCACGTGCACCCTGACGAAACTGACCGACCCCACCTCCGGAACCGTGGTCTTCAACAACGACGGCACCTTCTCTTACACACCCGGGTCAGCCATCGGCCAGTTCACCTTCACCTACCGCGTCACCAGCTCGGTTTCAGGATCGGCCAGTAGCGACGCGACGGTGACCGTAACCGTTCGAGGGGCCGTCGACGACGTCGATAGCACCACCCCGAACACCCCGGTCGACATCGCAGTGCGCGGAAACGACCCTTGTGCTGCCTGCACGATGTCCGTCGATAGTACGAGTTCCGGAACCACGACCATCATCGGCCAGGCGGTCCGGTACACACCGGTGCCGGGCTTTTCCGGAAGGGCGACCTTCTCTTACACCCTTACCCTGGGAGCGGCCACGACCACCGCAGTCGTGACCGTCACCGTCACCCCGCTCGCGGTCGCCGACACGGCTATAGCGGTCGTCGGCAAGACCGTCGACTTGCAACCGCTGGGCAACGACCTCTGCGCCAACTGCGCCATCACCTCGCTAGGCACGCCCACCTCGGGTTCAGTGCAGCAGAACGACGACGTAGTCACGTTCACCCCATCCAGCGCGGGGGCAGCGACCTTCACCTACGACGCGATCGACGGAATCGGCAACACTTTCAGCGGTGCCGTCGCGGTGACTGTCGTGGACCCGCCGGTGCTGGCCGCAGACGCGATCACCGTCGCGTCCGGCCAGCTCGGCTTGATCTCGTTGCTGGACAACGACTCCTGCGCGGACTGCACGGTGGCGGTGGCGACCGACCCGCTGAACGGCTCGATCACGATGGATGTGGGTGGCCAGATCGGGTACACCGCCGCTCCCGGGTTCAGCGGGCTCGATTCCTTCACCTACACCGCAACGGATCCGGCCACAGGCGCGCACGCGAACGAGACTGTCGCGGTGACCGTGTCCCCGACCGCGCGTGACGACACAGCGAACACACCGGTTGAGGTACCTATAAGCGTCGACGTACTGGCCAACGACGCTTGTAAGGCGTGCACGTTGGCGGTCGGCACGACTACCGGTGATGTCGTCGCGAACGTTGTCTCCGGACAGTTGGAGGTAATGCCCAACACCCAGTGGGTCGGCACTGCGACCGTTGAGTACACCGCGACCGATCCCGCGACGGCGCTCGCCACCACAGCGACGCTAACGGTTGAGGTCAACAACGCCCAACCGGACGCGATCACCGTCGCACCGGGCGGAAGCGTCACCGGACTGGACGTCCTCGCGAACGACCTCTGCCCCTCTTGCACCATCACCGCTGTCACCACGGCCACCCACGGAACACCGGTCAACGAAGGCAACACCGTCGGTTGGACGCCGCCCACGGGCTTCGCCGGGTTGGCCACCTTCGGCTACTCGGCGGACGACGGGTCGCAGACAGTGGCCTCGACCGTCCGGATCCTGGTGACGCCGCCACCGCTGCCGGTCAACACCACCGTCGACCAACACGTCACCGTCCAACCCCCAGCCACCGGTTCATGCCCTGGCTGCGAGTTGCGCATCCGCACATCCGCTGACGAAGGCGACATCGACTACGACGGCAGCGGTTTCCGGTACACACCGCCGCCGGGCTACACCGGGCCGGACGTCTTCACCTACCGGCTCACCGATCCCGTGTCGCGGCTGTGGGTGGAGGCCAACGTGGTCATCACGGTCGCGGCGCCACCGGCGAACCCAGCCCTGAGCATCACGCCGACCCCGCCGACCCCGGGAAGCCCACCGCACGCGGGTGATGTCCTGCCGTGGACTTGGACCGTCGCGAACACCGGCGACGTCCCCCTCACCGGCGTCACCCCCACCGGCGCCACCTGCGCGGCCACGACACTCGCCGTCGGTGCCAACACGCCCTGCACCACCAGTCACACGGTCAGCCAAGGCGAGATCGATGCCGGTCAACTGATGAAGCGCATAGACGTCACGGCGAGCAGCTCAGGAGGCCCGGTCTCCGACTACGACGAGTCCACCGTCCTACTCGCGCGCGTGCCCGGACTGGGCATCGACGCCACAGCCTCCCTGGGCACCGGCGTCGTCACGGTGACATACACCGTGGAGAACACCGGCAACACGACGCTGTCGGCGGTAGGGGTAACGCTCACAGACAGCACTGTCCTGAGCTGCACCACCACCTCGGTCTTGCCGGGTGGGCAAGTGCCATGCACCGGGACGCACAACATCACCCCGTCCGATGTCCAGGCAGGGTCGTGGTCCAGCAACGGCACGGGAAGCGCTACCGCGCCAGGCACAGCGCTCCCCCTGACCGCGACCGACTCCACAACGACCCCGTTGTCATCACCGCCGCACACGACCGTCAGCGGCAAGGTGTGGATCGACCGCAACCTCGACGGCCAGTTCCAGGCAGATGAATGGCCGCTGCCCGGTATTGCCGTGGCCCTCGCGGGCGGTTCGACCCGGATGGCCGCCGCAGAATCCAGCACCGTTTACGCCATCTCGGGAGTCGACGGCCAGTACTCGTTCGAGAACGTCGAAATGGCCTCTTACACGATCAGCGCGGTGTTCCCCGACGGCGGTTTCACCTACACCTCCGACCCGGACGGCCCCGCAGACTGGTCGGCGAACCTGGCCGTCAGCGGCTCCCCGATCACGGCGGTCAACTTCGCGGGCACGGGCCAGGGCACCATCCGGGGAACCGTCCACACCCGCGCGACCCGCGCACCAGTACCCGACCCCGCGGTCGTCTGCGTCTGGGCGGGCCTGGACCACACCCTCCACACAGCCGACGACGTCACGATGTCCACCACGGGGGACACGGCTGGTTCGTTCACCCTGAGCCAACTCCCCTTCGGCGCGTTCTCGTGCGATGCCCTCGATCAGGTGAGCGGGGTGCGCTCTTCGCCGGTCCTGGTCGACGTGCAGTCGACGACCCCGGTGGACATCGAACTACCGGTGGGTGAGGAGGCGGTCCAGCTCCCCGCTGATCCCGTGCCGGCGCCCGCGGACGTCGATGATCCGCTGGCCGACACCGGGCCTTGGTCACCCCAGGTGTTCTGGCTGGGCATTCTGCTCGTGCTGACGGGAGCAGGCACAGTGCTGGCCACTCGCAGGCGGCAGAGCTATCAGGCAGCAGACAGGGCTGTGCGAGCTCGGTAGGTCATAGGGGTAGCGCCGTTGTCGAGAGCGATGTCGATGGCGTCGAGGTAGGCGGCGCGGTGGGCCGGTCGCGATAGGTCCGCCGCGTCGATGGCCAGGCGAAGGGTGCCCAAGCGCCTGGTCGTGCGACTGGCGGCTAGTACCAACGCGAAGCACCGCCAGGTCTCAGCCCGTTCGTGGCTGCTGAGGGTCTGCACCCGGGATCGCCAAGCGACACCCGTGCGCAGGTCGCGGATGGCCGCAAAGTCGGCGCACAGGGTGAAGTCCTTGCGCCGCAGAGCGATCAACGTGCCGCGGGAGGCCTGCCACCGGGGCGGCGCGAAGCCGGTGGTGTGCAGCCCGGCGCGTTCCATGGCGGACATGGCCGCGGTCAGCCGCAGGCCCGCCTCGTGCGCGGGCAGCGCGGCGAACTCGGGCCTGCGCATGGACATAGCGCGACCACGGGGTTCCCGGGAGTGGTCGAAGCCGTGCAGGAGGACGTCGTCGCCCGCGGCGCGCCGGGTGCGGGCCCAGTCCACGGCCGCACCGGCGAGTCGGGGGGCTACCAACAGGGACAGTGGCACACCGCGCCTGCCCAGGTGCTCGGCGAGATCGGCGCAGTGGTGCAGGGTCCGGGCGTCGATCCCGGACAGCGAGACCAGCAGTCGAGCCGTCACCCCACCAGCACAGCGCCACCGGATGACTACCAGGTGTCGCCGGTGGTGCCTCAGCCGATCCAGTCGGCGAACTTCCGGCCGGTGACCTGCTCATATGCCTGGATGTAGCGCTTGCGGGTCGCGGCGACGACCGCGGGCGGCAGGGGTGGCGGCGGGGTGTTCGACGCCTGGTCCCAACCGGATTCCGGCGACGTGAGCCAGTCGCGGACGAACTGCTTGTCGTAAGAGAGCTGCGGCTTGCCGGGGGCGTAAGTCTCCAGGGGCCAGTACCGCGAGGAGTCTGGCGTGAGGACCTCGTCGCCTAGGACTACCTGGCCGTCGAGGAGACCGAACTCGAACTTGGTGTCGGCGAGGATGACCCCTCGCTCGGCAGCGTAAGAGGCGGCCCGCTCGTACACGGCGAGGGTCAGCTCCCGCACTACCTCGCTGTTCTTGGCGCCGATGACCTCGACGATCTCGTCAAAGGTGACGTTCTCGTCGTGCTCACCGATCGGGGCCTTGGTGGCCGGGGTGTAGATCGGCTCGGGCAGCTTCGAGCCCTCGACCAGGCCCCCGGGCAGCGCGATCCCGCAGACCGAGCCGGTGCGGTTGTAGTCCTTGGTGCCGGACCCGGCGAGGTAGCCGCGGGCGACGGCCTCCACGGCCAGCATCTCCAGCCTGCGCACCACCAGCGCCCGGCCGCGCACCTCGGCCGGGATGCGCGGGTCGTCCCAGGCGACCAGGTGGTTCGGCACGATGTCGCCGACCAGGTCGAACCAGAACACGCTCATCGCGGTGAGGATGCGGCCCTTGTCCGGGATCGGGGACTCGAGGACGAAGTCGTACGCCGAGATCCGGTCCGAGGCGACCAGCAGCAGGTGGTCGTCGTCGATGGCGTGCAGTTCGCGGACCTTGCCAGCCGCGATCTTCGGGTAGTCCTCGAGAGTGGGCACGTTTGTGCACCCTACGACCCGTGCCCGACACTGCTGGGGTGGGGTACGACTGGGTTTGCTTCGCCACCGACTACGGCCGGGCGGACGGCTTCACGGCGGCCTGCGAGGGCGTCATCGCCCGCACGGCGCCACATGCGCGTGTGCTGCACATCAGCCACGAAATCCCGCGCCAGGACGTCCGCCGCGGCGCGGACCTGCTGGCCCACTCCGTGCCGTACCTGCCGCGCGCGGTGCACCTCGCCGTCGTCGACCCGGGGGTGGGGACCACCCGGCGGCCGATCGCGATCGTGTCACCCGAAGGGGTACTCATTGGGCCGGACAACGGCCTGCTCCCGCCCGCGGCCGAGGTGCTCGGCGGTGCCATCGCGGCCTACGAGATCACCGAATTCCACCTAGAGCCCGTCTCAGCCACTTTCCACGGTCGGGACATCTTCGCGCCCGCCGCCGCGCAGGTCGCCAACGGTGTTAACCCCAACGCGCTTGGACCGGCCGTCGACCTAGATTCGCTGATACGCCTACCGGAGCCAGTTACCCGCACCGAGCCAGGCAGGGTCACCACGGAGGTCTTGGGCTCGGACAGCTTTGGCAACGTCCAACTGGCCGCCAAAGACCTGGTCGCCGACCCGGGCACGGTGGTCCATGCCCAAGTCGGCGACCGGTCGTTGGAGGCGGTCGTCGGGCGCACGTTCGCCGACGCCCGCTCGGGCGACGCCGTAGTGCTGCTCGACTCGGCTGGCCGGGTCGCGATCGCGGTCAACGGGGGTTCCGCCGCCGAGATCCTGTTGCCGCGACCCGGTGACCGGGCGGTGCTGTTGCTGGCAGCCGCCCCAGCACCGCCCGCCAGGTCCTAGAAGGAAACCTTCCAGGAGTTGATGTACCCCGTGTCGTAAGTGGCGGTGTCGCGGACCGAGAGCTTCCAGCCACCATTGGCGACCTCGCTGGAGAGGTCGACGGTGAACTGGGTGGTCAGGTTCGCCGAACCGTCACCGGGGTTGGCGCGGCGCAGCGGGTAGCTGGTGCCGTCCGGGGCGATCAGGTTGAGCTCGAGGTCACCGACGTAGGTGTGCACGATGTTGACGTCGATCTTGGTCGCGGCCGGCGCGTTGCCGGTGCGGCCGTCGATGGTGACGGTCGAGGTGGCCGCGGCACCGTTGTCGGCGATCTGCACGTCGTCGGTGTTCTCCCACGGGCCGTTCGGCTGCGGGGGAGTGCCGCCCTGCACCGCGGCGAGCGCGTCGACGCGGCCCTCGCCGTAGAAGGTGTTCTTGGCGGTGGTGCCCTTGCAGCGGCTGTCGCTGCCGCAGGCGAGGTCGTCGGCCTGCTCGGCGATCTTGGCCTTGATCTGGTCGACGGTGGCGCTCGGGGTGACGCTCTTGATCAGCGCGGCGACGCCGGCGACGTGCGGGGTGGCCATCGAGGTGCCGGACATCTGGCCGTAGTTGCCGCCGGGCATGGTCGAGTACACGTTGTCGCCGGGGGCGGCCACGTTGACCTTGTTGGCGAAGTTGGAGAACGAGGACTTGGCGTTGCTGCTGGTGATCGAGCCGACGGTCAGCGAGGACTCGAGCTCACCCGGGACGATCTTGCAGGACGCGGTCACCGGGCGGCTGGACGGCGTGGAGTCGTCCGGGCTCAGCGTGTCGGTGGACTTGTTGTCCAGGTCGGTGTTCTCGTTGCCCGCGGCGACGACGTTGAGCACGCCCTTGCCGGTGGCGTAGTCGGCCGCGCGCTTGACGGCCTCCATGATCGCGGCCTGGTCGACGTTGTTGGGGCAGTTGGCCCACCACGGGTCGGTCCAGTAGCTGTTGTTGGTCACCGCGAAGCCGTTGTCGCCCGCGTACATGAAGCCGCAGACCACGTTCTCCGGGAAGAACAGCTGCGTGGTCGGCTCGGCGACGCGGATCGAGGCGACCCGCACGCTCGGCGCGACGCCGACCATGCCCTTGCCGTTCTTGGCCGCGGCGATGGTGCCCGCGACGTGCGTGCCGTGGTCACCGACCGGGCGCCACGCACCGGTGCGGGCGTCGACCTTGCCGTAAGCGCAGGAGACAGACTTAGAGGCGTCGAAGTTCGCCTTGAGGTCGTAGTGCTGGTCGTCGACACCGGTGTCGATAACGCCCACGAGGACGTTAGAGCTACCGGTGGTGACCTCCCACGCCTTGTCCGCGCCGATCTGGGTCATGTCGACCCGGCTGGTCTCGTTGGCGGTCGGCGTGGTCTGCGACGGCGAGGCGGGGATCGCCGGGTTCGAGGACGCGGCGGGCACGTCGGAGGTGCGGGAGGCACCGACCTGCTGCACGCCGGACACCGAACGCATCTTCGAGGCGAAGTCGGCGGCGGTCGAGTGCGCCACGATGACGCCGATCGCGTCGTAGGAGGCGTAGACCGTGCCGCCGTTGCTGCTCACCGCCGACTTGGCGCCGCTGGTGTTGTTCGGGGCGGTGAGCACCAGGTAGGAGCGCAGACCGGCCGCGGCGGCCACGGACTTGCCGGTACCCGGCTTGCCGGGGCCCGCGGCGGCGACACCCGCCAGGGGCGTGAGCAGGCCGACGCTGAGCGCGGCGACGAGCGCCGTCCGCCTCAGCCCGGCGCGGGAACGCAGGAACACGATGTCCTCCGGGGCGTTTCAGGGGCAGGGATCCCCTTTCCGCGCCATGATGACCAAAAACACCCGCCAGAAGAATCCTTGGCGAAAAATGGGTTCAAATGGCCCAGAAAAACCTTAAAAGACTGAAGGCCGTCCCGGGATAAACAGGACGGCCTTCAGGGTATTACCAGGTAGTTCTTTTCGCTAGAAGGTCAGCTTCCAGGAGTTCAGGTAGCCGACGTCGGAGCGGTAGAGGTCCTGCAGCTTGAGGTTCCAGGTGCCGTTGGCGACCTCGGTGGAGGCGTTCACGGTGTAAGTGGCCACGATGTTGTCTGCGGCGTCGTTGGTCGAGGAACCCTTCAAACGGTAAGTGGAACCATCCGGGGCCACGAGGTCGATCACGACATCACCGCGGTAGGGGTGCACCACGTTGACGTCGACCTTGAGCGTGGCGGGCGCGTTCCCGGAAATGCCGGTGACGGTGATCGGACTGGTCACCGCGGCACCGGCGTCCGGGATGGCCAGGTCGGTGGTGTTCTCGAAGGTGCCACCCGGGGTGGTGCCGCCGCCGACCGCGTCCTTGGCGTCGACGCGGCCCTCGCCGTAGAAGTTGTTCTTGGCGGTGGTGCCCGCGCAGCGGCTGTCGGAGCAGGCGAGGTCGTCGGCCTCGGTGGCGAGCCGGGCGCGGACCTGGGCCGGGGTCAGCGACGGGTTGACGCTGAGCATGAGCGCGGCGACGCCCGCGACGTGCGGGGTGGCCATCGAGGTGCCGGAGGAGTTGCCGTAGGTGCCGCCGGGCAACGTGGAGTACACGTTGTCACCGGGGGCGGTCACGGCGATCTTGTCGGTGCCGAAGTTGGAGAACGACGACTTGACGTTCGACGAGTTGATCGAGGACACGGCCAGCACGCTCGGCAGCTCGTTCGGCACGGCGAGGCAGGCGGTGGTGACCGGCCTGCTCGCGGGCGTCGAGTCGTTGGGGCTGGTGGTGTCGGTGGTCTTGTTCGCCAGGTTGATGTTCTCGTTGCCCGCGGCGGCGATGTTCAGCACGCCCTTGCCCTCGGCGTAGGCGGCGGCGCGCTTCACGCCCTCCAGGATCGCGGCCTGGTCGACGTTGTTCGGGCAGTTGAACAGCCACGGGTCGGTGTAGTAGCTGTTGTTGGTGATCTTGAAGCCCTGGTCACCGGAGAACACGAAGGCGCAGATGGTGTTCTCGGCGAAGAACAGGCCGCTCGGGGTCTCCGCGATGCGCACCGAGGCGATCTTCACGCTCGGCGCGACGCCGACCATGCCCTTGCCGTTCTTGGCCGCGGCGATGGTGCCCGCCACGTGCGTGCCGTGCGTGCCCTCCGGCCGCCAGGAGCCCACCCGGGTGTCGAGCTTGCCGTAGGCGCACGAGCCCGACTTCGAGGCGTCGAAGTTCGCCTTGAGGTCGTAGTGCTGGTCGTCCACGCCGGTGTCCAGGACGCCGACGGTGACCGAGGGGGAGCCGGTGGTGACCGCCCACGCCTGGTCGGCCTTGATCTGGGTCATGTCGACTCGGTTCGTCTCGGCCGCGGTCGGGACGGTCTGGGTCGGCGACGCCGGGATGGGCGGGTTGCTGACCTGGGCGGGCAGGTCGCTCGTCCTGGTCGCGCCGACCTGCTGGACACCGCTGACCGCGCGCATCTTCGTGGCGAAGTCGGTGGCCGTCGAGTGGGCGACGACGACGCCGATCGCGTCGTAGGAGGCGTAGACGCTGCCGCCGTTGGTCGCGACCGCGGACTTGGCGCCCGCCGTGCCGTTGGGGGCGGTGATCACGAGGTACGAGCGCAGACCGGCCTGTGCGGCCGAGGGCGCGGCGGGGGCGGCGCTGGCCGGGGCGGTCAACCCGACCACGGCGCAGGCCCCGACCGCGGCGGCGATGACCGCCCGGCGGAACTGGGAACGCAGGAACACGGCTTTCCTCCACGGGTGAAGGCCCCCGGCCGCTGGTGGTCGGGGTGCAGGATGAGCCCTTCACCCACACAGGAGGAGATTGTCATGCGTTTGGGACGTTTGACCGCAAAAAATACACGAAAGGGGCTTAGTTCAACTCGATCGTTGTACCCACCGGCGGGACCTCGAACCGGGCTCCCGCGGGCCCCAGGGAGCGGAACCGGTAGTGCGCGATGTCGATGCCCTTCTGGCTCGCGGTCTGCTCGTGGATCGGCAGGGCCACCTTCGGGTTGACGGCGCGGTAGAAGTCGACCGCCTCGCCGAGCCTGAGCCAGGGGGCGTCCAGCGGCAAGCCGAGGACGGTGATGTCTTGCTCGGGGACGTGGAGGGAGTCGCCCGGGTGGTAGAAGGCGCCGTTGTCGACCACGTAACCGATGTTTGGCGGGACCTCTATGTCGGCGTGGATAAGCGCGTGCACGCCGCCAACCGCTGTGACGGTAGCGCCGCCGAGCTCGATGACGTCACCGACGTTGGCGACCCGGGCAGGCAAACCGAGCTTCTCGACCTCGGCAGTGGTACCGGGATCGATGATGAGTTCGGCGTGCTGGTTGGCCGCCATAAGAGAGGGCAGCCGCACGGGGTCGATGTGGTCGAGGTGCTGGTGGGTGATGAGGACGCCGTCGAGGTCGCGCAGGTCCTCGAAGTCGAACGACCAGACGCCCGGGTCGATGAGCAGGCGGGCGGAACCGGTCTCCAGCAGCACGCACGCGTGCCCGAGATGTGTCACCTTCACATCCGCAGGGTATCGCCAGGGTGCCGTACTGGCGGGTAGCTTCGCCGGTATGACGTTCGAGTCGCTGAACCCGGCCACCGACGAAGTCGTCGGCACGCACCAGGTGCATTCGGCCGCCGAGGTGGACGCCGCGGTCGCCCGCGCCCGCGCCGCCGCCGGGTGGTGGGCCGAGCTGGGACCCGCGGGCCGCGCGGACCGGCTCAACCAGTGGAAGGTCGCGCTGACCAGGCGTTCCGCTGAGCTGGCCGCGGTCGTTCAGGCGGAGACGGGCAAGCCGCGCGCCGACGCGATGCTCGAGATCATCCTGGCGATCGACCACACGGCGTGGGCGGCGCGCAACGCGGCGCGGGTGCTGCGCCGCAAACGCCGCTCGCCGGGTCTGCTGATGGCGAACCAGGCGGCGACGGTGGAGTACCTGCCGCTGGGCGTGATCGGCGTGGTCGGGCCGTGGAACTACCCGGTGTTCACGCCGATGGGATCGATCGCGTACGCGTTGGCCGCGGGGAACGCCGTGGTGTTCAAGCCGAGCGAGTACACCCCCGGGGTGGGGCAGTGGCTGGTCGACTCGTTCGCGTCCGTCGTGCCGGAGCAGCCGGTGTTCCAACTGGTGACCGGGTTCGGCGAGACCGGGGCCGCGCTGTGCCGGTCCGGTGTGGACAAGATCGCGTTCACCGGGTCACCGGGGACGGGCAAGAAGATCATGGCGACGTGCGCGGAGACGCTGACGCCGGTGCTGATCGAGGCGGGCGGCAAGGACGCGTTGCTGGTGGACGCGGACGCCGACATCGCGGCCGCCGCCGATGCGGCGGTATGGGGCGGCATCTCCAACGCCGGGCAGACTTGTGTTGGTGTTGAGCGGGTCTATGTGCACACACGTGTCTATGACGAGTTCGTGGCTGCCGTAGTGGCGAAGGCTCGCGCGGTAGAGGTGGGTTCCCAGATCGGGCCGATCACGATGCCAGCTCAGGTGGACATCATCCGCGGTCACATCGCCGATGCCCTAGCGCGCGGCGGCCGGGCGCTGGTGGGTGGTGAAGGCTCGGGCAGGTTCGTCGAGCCGACTGTCTTGGTAGACGTGCCGGAGGATTCCTTGGCGGTGCGGGAAGAGACCTTCGGGCCGACTCTTACGATCACCAAGGTGGAGTCGATGGACGAGGCCATCGCGAAGGCCAATGACACCCGCTACGGGCTCGGCGGCACTGTCTTCTCACGTTCCAACGGGACAGCTCTGGCACGCCGCCTGCGGTCGGGCATGGTGTCGGTCAACTCAGTCATCAGCTTCGCGGGGATCCCGTCTCTGCCGTTCGGCGGCGTTGGCGACTCGGGCTTTGGTCGAATCCATGGGCCCGAGGGTCTTAGGGAGTTCGCCCGTCCGCAGGCAGTCACCCGGCAGCGCTTCCGCGCGCCGCTTGTCCTAACGACCTTTGCCCGCTCCAAGAAGGTCGATGACCGAGTTGCCAAGCTGGTCAGCCTCTTGCACGGCCGCCGCTAGCTAACTTGGGTCACGCCCTGTGGTCACCCCAGTGGTAACGCAACGCCCGCGCAGCCGATGCACAGGAGCGTATGTCGTACAGCCGCTGGGAGCCCACCATGATCGTCCCCCGGAGAACCCAGGTGGCGGCCCGCCACTTGGGACTGCTCGCCGGAGCCCTGTTGCTCACCATCACCGCTTGCGGCTCCCCGGCCGCCGCCCCACCCACCGTCTCCAGCACCGCTGGAACCACAACGACGACAACCACTAGTACAACGACAACCACCACTACGACCACCACGCCGACGCCGACCACAACGACCACAGTGGTCCAGGTACCCGCACCGGCACCCGTAGCCGTCCCTGTACCGACCACCGCGGTGAAGAAGCCCGCGGTCACGACGACCAAGCCACCGGCGGCCCCCAAGCCAACAACGACCGTGGCCAAACCTGCGTCCAACTGCAACCCGAACTACTCGCCCTGCGTCCCCAACGCGAGTGACGTGGACTGTGCGGGTGGGTCGGGCAACGGTCCCGCTTACGTCAAGGGTCCCATCCGAATCATCGGCTCTGACCCGTACAAGCTGGACGCCGACGGCGATGGCATCGCCTGCGAGAAGTAGGGCCTCTTAGAGTCCGAACGCCTTCTCTACCAACCCATCGACGGCGGTGGGATCACCACGCCCCTCCACTAGCTCCCGCACGGCGTCTACAAGCTCTTGTGCTGCCGCCGTCTCCGGGTCAGGCAGGGGAAACCGCTCCACATACTGGGTGATCCACCGCCGCCGCCCCGCGTATAGCCGGTTCCCGCACACCTCGTCATAGAAGCGGAGACCTAGGGCTGAGTTGGCCACGCCAAGCATGAGGTAGGCCAACCGCTCATCCTCTATGTCCGCCAACGAGATCCAGTAGCAGTCCCCGTTGACCACGGCGCCTGAACGGTCCAACGCGAACCGCCCACGCACGCTGATGTCGGGGAACACGATCTTCGGCGTCGCCCACAACCCCGGCCGCTGCGGTACCCAGATCTCCCACCACTGCCGCCCAGCATCGGTGACGTACTTACGTCCCTTAAGCCGCTCGGCGTGCGACTCCAGGTACTTGGCCGCCCCGGGGAAGACCTCTATGTCTACCGGCGTCCTCTTGTCGCGCTCGAGGTCGTAGGGATAGAGCACCTTCGTACTCGGCACGTCGACATGCCACGCCGTGATGTTCTCGTGGGTCAGCAGAGGCTGCAGCAACTCCGGCTCCACCCCAGCCCAGTCAGACCGGATGAACACCGCGTCGGCCGTGGTCTTGATGCCCACCCGGATCTTGCCGCTCTGCCCGAAGGTCCGCCAGGTCGCCGCCTCGATCCGCTCAAGCCAGCCCCGGCCCCGCAACCGCCACGGCTCAGCCGAATCCGCCCGGTCGGCCAACTCCCCAACCCGCACCGACACCGGCTTGCCCCCGTGCTCGACCACGCTGTCGCCATCAGCCCGCAACGCCTCGAACAGCGTCGCCCCGCTGGTCCGCACAGCCCCCTCATCGCGATAAGCAGCGACAAACCGGCACCGCCCAGGGCCCTCAACCCCAGTCGCGATCACCACGGCCGGGAGCACAGCCGCACTGAACAACCTCGTGTCACCCAAGTCGTAGATCTCCACCGGGTTCAACGCCCCCACAAGCGAACCCCGCACGTTGGCCCCCGCCTTCGTGCTCAAGAACCGGTTCGAGCACACCATCCCCACCACGCCACCCGCCCGCAACAGCCTCGGGAATATCTTGACGAACGGATGCGTGAGATCAATCCTCCCCACCAACCCGAAATCCCGAGCCAACCCCCGCGCCGCCACCGCCCCAAGCTGCTGCGTCCGCACATAAGGCGGATTCGTCACAATCACATCGAATTCCCCCGAACCCAACCCAGCGGCCGCCGAAATGAAGTCCCCCTCCCGCCAACACCCCACCACCCCCCGCTCAGCCGCCCGCTTCTCCGCAACCCCCAACGCCTCCCCGTCAAGGTCGTACCCGACCAACTCCGCCACAACCCCCACCCCAGCAAGAGCCTCAGCGATCGCGAAAAGCAACTCCCCATCCCCACAAGCCGGGTCCAAAACCCGCACCACCCCCCGCCCCCCGAGATGCCGAACCACCCCCGCCGCCAAAAACCCCGCCAACCCCACCGGCGTGTAGTGCCTCCCATGCCGCTTGATCACCGCAGCCTCGGCCCGACCACGCCCCCCAGCCATCCAGCACTCCCACCCAGTCCACCCACCCACGCCCGTCACCCCTGATTGTGCACCTCAACCGCATCGATCCCGCCCCACCTCGCCAGTCCCAGAGTTGAAGGCGATCAAGCCACCCGAACGACTGCCACGGGAGACACGCGGGCCGATCCGGGCTCATCCACTCGAAGGCACAGGACCTCTCGCCGATGTCACTGCGCCGTACAGTCATTCACTCGATTGGGTGATCTGACGGCGAACCGGGCCACCGGGTGGGGACCCTGTGTTGTCGTGGCACGGGGCGGTGGCTCCAGGTGTTCACGGGAGAGGTGAGCAGTGGCCAGCGAGGGCAAGGGTGGGGCGCATGCCGCCCGTACCAGCCTGTTCGCCTACCTCACCGCGGGGCAGTCTGGTGAGTATCGGGCGATCATGGACCTGTTCACCGGGCCGCTGCTCACCGATCTGTCCGCGGGCGAGGTTTCTCACCAGTTGGGTGAACGGGGCGTCACCCTGTCCGTGGATGAGGCCACGCTGCGGTGTGAGCAGTTGGAAACGTGGGGCAACCTGGTGCGCGGGGTGCGCGACGCGCGGGTGCCGACGGTTCGGGAGTTCCTCAAATCACGGGGGCGGTACCAGGCCTCGAAGCTCGGCGGTCGGGTACACCGCGATGCCGAGGCGGTGTTGGCGGCGGGGGACGGGGCGCAGGAGGTGGCGCGGGAACTGCTCGGCGCCACCGTGCACCTGCTCGACCGGGTGTTGGCGCGGATCGGCGCGGCGGAGCCGGATGCCGAGGCGCTGGCCGCGGACGTGACGACGGTCTTCAACAACCAGCAGTTGTTCAACGAGAGCGTCCGCGACTTCTACGCCTACCTCAACGGGATCCTGTCCCGCTACGACCTCGCGGGCGAGGAGTACCACCGGTTCAAGGAGCTCCTGCTCGAGTACATCGACCTGATCACCGCCGACGTCTCCCGGCACGCTCCGGCCATCGCCGCCCGGTGCGTTCGGCTGGTGCCGGTGCTGGACCGCGTGCTGGCGGTCCTCGACGAGCTGCCGGTGCCCGCGATGCCGGACGGGACGCCCGCGGATCGGTTGCCCGGGCGCCACCGGGCGGACTGGGAGCAGCTGCACGACTGGTACGCGGGCACCAACGGCCGGTCCGGTCCGGAAACCCTGCGCGCGGCGGCGGACCAGGCGCTGCGCCAGCTGCTGACCAACGCCAAGCGCATGCTCGCGGCAGCGGGCACCGGCGTCAGCAGGCGCGCTGACCTGCTCAAACTGGCCTCCTGGTTCGACGGCTCGGACTCCGGGGCAGCCCATCGGCTCTACGCGGCGACGTTCGGTGCCTACCCCGTCCGGCACCTCTCCGGCGGGCCGGAGGAGCTCGGGGTGCGCGACGGCGCGAGCACCTCGTGGTGGGACGCCACCCCGGTCGACGTGCCGATCAGCCTGCGGGACCGGGGTGATCGCAGCGCGCGGGGCCGGACGTCCTCCGTCCCGGACCCGGGCTTGGACGCCGAGCGTTTGCTCGCCCAGGCACGCGAGGAGGCGCGGGAACGCGAGCAGGCGGCCGCCGAGCTGGTCGCGGCAGGGGAACTCGACGGGGCTCGGGTGAGCCCGGCAGCGCGAGAGCTCCTGCTCGGACTCCTCAGCTCGCTGCTGGCCAAGCACCAGGACATGGCGGAGCCCGCCACGGAGACCAACACCGACCTGGAGCTGCTGATCGAGGCGGAACCCGCGCTGGGCGCGAACACGACGCTGCACGCCAGAGACGGGTCGGTGGTCGTGCACGACTTGCGGCTCACCGCGCGCCGCCCGTCCAGTGCCGGGGGCGCACGATCGGCGGGAGCCGGGTGACCACCGACGAACACCGGGCGGCGAGCCGCAGGCGGGCAGCGCAGGTGCTGCTCATGCACCCCATCATCACGGCGGCTGAGCGGCCGGAGGACTTGGCGCTCATACGCGGCCACGCGGCCGAGCTCAAGACGATGTTCAAGCGGACGCTCAACTACCAGCTCGTCATCGAGTCCGGTTTCGCACGGCTGCTGAAGACCCCGCTCAGCCAGGACACCGTCGTACGGCCTGCACTCGCGACCAACGGAACGGAGTTCGCACCCCGGACCTACGCGTACCTCGCGCTGGTGTGCGCGAGCCTGCTGTCGCCGAACACCGGGGAGCAGGTGCTGATGAGCGAACTGGTGGAACAGGTCAGGGCCGATGCGGTCACCGCGGCGATCGCCATCGACGACACGACGGCCGAGCAGCGGCACCTGGTGCGCGCGATCAGCCTGCTCGTCACCTGGGGCGTCTTGTCCGAAGTAGACGGTTCAGTCGCCGGGTGGGAACACCGGCAGGACGAGGAAGCCCTGCTGGACGTCCACCGCGGACTGCTCCCGCACCTGTTGACGCGCAGCCTGCGCGATGTCGACGACCCCGGCCGGCTGATCAGCGGCACGCCCGTCGAACCGCTGGCCGCCGAGCGACCGCGGCGCGATCTGCGGCGCAAGCTCGTCGAGAACCCCCTGGTCCGCCGCGAGGACCTGCCCGAGGCCGAACGCGACGTCCTGTCCCGCGAGCGCAGGGAGCTCACCAGGGTGCTGGAGGAGTCCTTCGGTCTGGTGTTGGAGGTCCGGGCCGAAGGTGCCCTGGCCTACGACGTCGACGACGACCTCAGCGATGTGCGGTTCCCCGGGACGGGCACCACCGCCCATGCCGCGCTGCTGCTGGTGAACGCACTGACGGACGAACTACGCCCCACCGCGACGACAACGGCGACGATCGATGAGCGTGTCGTGCCGGGCGCTTTCGTCTCCTGGGACACCGCGCAGTCAGCTCTCGACCTGGTCGTGGAGCAGTACGGCAGCGCGTTCGCCAAGGGCGCGGTGGCGGATCAGGACCGCCTG
This sequence comes from Actinokineospora diospyrosa, assembly GCF_024171925.1. GTDB lineage: Bacteria > Actinomycetota > Actinomycetes > Mycobacteriales > Pseudonocardiaceae > Actinokineospora > Actinokineospora diospyrosa. The sequence continues at coordinate 125,911 of NZ_JAMTCO010000015.1, forward strand.
CGCACGGACGTCCTCGACCTCTTGCAGGCGGTGTCCCTGGCGGTCGTCGTGCCGGGCGGTTTCGTGCTGCACCCCGCCGCCGCGAGGTACCGGCCAGAACCACACCGCGCGCCCGCGAAGACCCGGGCTCAACGCAGGCTCGACGACGCACCACCCGCACTGTTCTCGACCGGCCAGTCCGATCACGAGGGGGAGTCATGATCGGCGACAGCGGCGAGCTCGCCTTGGGCACGCAAAAGCGCCATAGCCAGCGCTGGCGGATCACCCGAGCGGGCATCCTGAACGTCTGGTTCTACTACGACGCCGAGTTCGTGTTCTCCGGCGGCCGGATGATCCTGCGTGGCACCAACGGTTCTGGTAAGAGCAGGGCATTGGAGATGCTGCTGCCCTTCCTGCTCGACGCCGACCGCCGCAAGATGGACGCGACCGGGTCCGGCAAGGTCCGGCTGGAAGACCTGATGCGCAACGGGGCTGAGGGGCAAACCAACCGGTTGGGCTACCTCTGGCTCGAGGTCACCCGCGAGGTCGAGACCGACGACGGGACCGAGCGGCAATTCCGGACCATCGGCGCCCTCATCCGGTTCTCCGCGAGCACCGGCGAGGCGAAGCCCTGGTACTTCACCACCCCGCTGCGGGTGGGCGAGGAACTGCGGCTGATGGACGACCGCAGGCAGCCGCTCTCGCGGGAGAAGCTCGGCGAGCTGCTCGGTCCGGACTTGATCACCGACCGGGCCGAGGTGCACCGCGAACGCGTCGGCGCTCTCGTCTTCGGTCTCACCGGCCAGACCGCGCGCGAGCGGTACGCCGGTCTCCTCCAGCTCTTGCACACGTTGCGCGCGCCGGACATGGGCAACCGCATCGATGAGGGCAACCTGCCGAAGATCCTTTCCGACGCCTTGCCACCGCTGTCGGAAGTGACTCTGCGCGAGGCGGGCGAACGGCTCGACTCGTTGAAGGACTCCCGCGATGAGCAGCGGCGCCTGCTCGAAGCGGTGGAGCAGGTCAACGGGCTGCTCGACATCTACCGGCGGTACACCGCGCGGACCCTCAGCGATTCCGCCGAGCACGCCGCCAAAGCAGCGGCCCAGACGGTCGATCTGGAACAGAAGAGCCTTGCGGCAAAGGAATGGCACGCACGTCTAGCTGGCGAGCATGCCCTTGCTGTCTCCACCATCACCGTGAAACGGGAGGAGCAGGAGGTCCTGGCGGAGACGATCAGGGGCATCGAAAGCTCCGACCTCTACCGGACCAGCATCGACCTGCACAACTTGGCCAACACGGTGGACACGCTCAGGCGGGCATCCGGCCTGGCGTTGGGTGCGGCCCAGGACCGTCGCAACGAAGAAGCCGCAGCCGTCCGCCGAGCTGACAACCAGGCCGAAACCGCGGTGCACGAGGGGAACTCGGTCAAGCCCGTCCTTGAACAGGCCCGTGATGCCCTGGCGGCGGCGCACCTGCCGACGGGTGCGCTTCCCACTGCGGTGACGGCAATGACTGCACCCGGGGCCTCTCGAGCGGAAGAGGTACGTCTCGATCTCGATAGTTCACCGGAGCTCGTGAAGCGTCCTGCGCACAGCATCCTGCAGGTTTCACCCAGTTCCCTCGACGACGTCGTCACAACCACCCGCGACTTGGGCGATGCGGCTGAGCGACGCGAATCCCAGGCGCGGAGCAGGCTGGCGACAGCGGAGAAGCTGGAGCAGAAGGAAAGGGCGACGCGCGTCGCCGAAGACAAGGCACAGGACGCCGCTGACAAAGCGGAAGCCGCGGCGGAACTCGCACAGGAAGCAGCGGAATCGCGGGACGACCAGGCGCGCGAGTTGGCCGCGTTGTGGCGCAAGTGGACAGTTGATGACCACTCCACCAGCGCCCTTGGTGAGGTCGACTGGTCGCGAACCCCGGTGGGTCCGCTGCTGTTGGATGCGGACTCCCTGGCCGGAGCACATGAGCACAACGACGACCTCAAGCTGCTGGACGCCGCAGCCGTGGAGGCGGCGAGTCCGGCTCGGGAGGCCATCGCCGCTGGTCGGGCCGAACTGCGGCACCGGCAACAGGAAGACGACCGGACCCGGGCTCAAGTGGTCGCCGAGCGCCGCGACCTGCTCGCCGCGCGCGACCCAGAACCGCCCGCGGCACCCTGGATCGGCGGCGGTCCCGCCGGGGCCTTGCCCTTGTGGCGGGTTGTCGACTTCGCGGACGCGGTGCCGGAGCAGCAACGGGCAGGCCTCGAAGCGGCGTTGATGGCCGCAGGACTGCTGTCCGCCTGGATCACCCCGGACGGTTCGGTGCGCGCCGAGACGGGCCAGGTCCTGCTCACCGATTCCGCCCCGGCGGTCGAGGGATCGATTCGCGCCGCACTGCGCTGGGACGAGGCGAGCACCCTGCCAGAACCGCTGGTCACCGGGGTGCTGTCCCGGATCGGCCTCGGGCGCGGAGCGGGAACCTGGGTGGACGGCGACGGTCGCTGGGGAGCTGGTCCGCTGAGCGGTAGGCACCAGGTCGACCGGGCGAGGCACATCGGGGCGGCTGCCCGGGCCGCGGCCAGGGCGGAACGGCTCGCTCAGATCGTCGAACTACTAGCCGCTCTCGACGCGAGGGATGCCGGCCGCGGACTCGAACTGGAGCAGTGGGGGCGCCGGGAGAACGAACTCAACCAGCTTGTGCGCACGTCTCCCTCCTCGAACGACCTGCTCCAGGCCAGGTTGCGGGCGGGCAACGCAGACCGGGAGGCGGCCGATTCGAGCAGGGCCGCGGGCCGGTTGCGGCAAGCGGCGACCACGCTGCGCACTGAGCTGACCAGCGACCAGCGCGCCCATGCTGAGCAGTGCGTTCGGATCGGCCTCCCGCAAGATCGCCAAGGCTTGACCGAGATCGGCGAGGCGGCCCGTGAGGCCATTCGGTCATGCCGCGACCTGGTCCGGCAGGTCAACCGATTGCAGGCAGCCATAGGGACACACGACGGCCTGGCAAGGGAGGTCGACGACGCGGCGGGCAAGCGGGGTGCGGCCGAGCGGATTGCGGACGAGGCGTGGGGTGAGTGGCACCGCGAACACGCCGGGTACACCGCGGTGCAGGAAGCCGTGGGCGCTGACATCGCCGACGTGCAACGACGCTTGCAGGACGCCAAGAGGGAACTCGGCAAGGTCCGCATCGAGGTCAACGCGTTGAACCTCGAAGAACGACGACTGAGTGACCAGACAACAGCGGCGGCAGGACTCACCGAACAGGCCGCGCAGGACCTGTCCCGCGGTGCCGCGACCATGCGGGACGCGCTCAACCAGCTTGAGCGCAAGGTCGCGGTCCCGGGCGTATTTCAGGCCGCGGCCAAGCGCATTCCCCCAACCGCGTCCGAATCGGCGACGGCAACCGAAGCGATCGCTTTCGCCCGGCAGGTCCAAGAAGCGGTGGACCGCAGCGGTGCCAAGGTCGACGAGAGCGCCTTGGTGCGGGCTCTGCAAACGGCCGCCAGCGAACTCACCAACACCTTTGACCTGAACTACGACTTGGTGGCGGGGATCTGGCAGGTCGAGCTGACCGACGCGACAGGCAGGCAACCCGTCGTGGTCGCGGCGGAGAACCTGCGGGAACGGGCTGACCGGGCGGGGAGCGCCCTCACCGACCGCGAGCACCAGGTCTTCACCGACTTCGTGGTCGGCGGCGTCGGTGAGGAGCTGCGCCGACGGCTCATCCAGGCCGACCAACTGGTGAAGGCGATGAACACCAGCCTGGCCGACATCCGCACCAGCCACGGCATCGGGGTGCGGTTGCGCTGGGTGCTGACCGAGGACGCCGACAGCCGTATCGCCCGCATCCGCGAGCTGGTGCAGGCCAGCTCCGCCGTGCGCTCGCCGGAGGAGACCGCGGAGCTGATCGTGCTGCTCAAAGAGCGGGTGGATGAGCAGTTCGCCCGAGATGCCGATGGCGGCTACCGCGCCCACCTGAGCACCGCGGCGGATTACCGGCAGTGGCACCGCGTGGAGGTGACCATCCTGGGCCCGGCACCCGGCCAGGAGCGCAAGATCAGCAGGAAGGCGAAGCTGTCCCAGGGCGAAACCCGGTTCGTGTCTTACGTCGCGCTATTCGCCGCCGCCGATGCGTACCTGTCTGGACTGCCCGACACCGACTTGGCGTTGCGGCTCATCCTGCTCGACGACGCCTTCGCCAAGGTCGACGAGCGGACCATCGGCGAGTTGATGGGGCTGCTGGTGCGGTTGGACCTGGACTTCTGCATGACCGGACACGCGCTGTGGGGCACCTACGGCCAAGTGCCCAGCGTCGATGTCTACGAGATCCGCCGCTCGGAGGGCACGGCGGCCATCGCGACCCGTGTGCATTGGGACGGACACACCCGGCATTACCTGAAGTCGACGGGGTGATCGCCGGTGTCGGGCATCCCGGAGGACATGCGTGCCTACTTGTTGGCAGTGGAGTTGGCCCCGGTGTGGTCGGCGCTGCGCAGGCGACTTGAGCGAAACGGGCTCTCGGCGACGGGTGTGCTCCAGGTTGAGCTGACCTACCAGGCGGCCGAGCGCCTGTCCGGCCTGCTGCGTCGGACCCTGTCGGCGGGAACCGTCCGCCTGAACCTCGCGGACCTCGACAAGGCGCTGCGCAATTCCGCGGCCGCGCGTGGGCTTGTCCCGGTGGTCGCCGAACTCACCGGGGGCGCCATCGCCGACACCAAAGCCGCCAACGCGGCGCGAATGGCTTCACGCCAAGGGCTATGGGAGAACTGGGAATCCTCGCTGATCGAATCCGGACTCGCAGCGGCTCCATGGGTTGCGCAGTGGCAGGAGGGTGTTCGGCGCGCGGGTTTGCTCACCCGCGCAGGTGAGTTGGCACCGGTGGTGATCCGGCAGGCGATGGCCGTGCTGCGCGCTCTGTCGCAGGTCGTCCCGCTGGGTGCGCCGCTTCCCGGTGCTGTGCGGCGGGCGGTTCCCGCTGATCCGGCCTTCGAGCTCGCCGAGCTGGCCAGCAGGTGCTGCGCGGACGCACACGCACTTGATGACGGGCAGCTGACCAGCGCCTTAGTGCTGCGGGCGATCGCGGAGGCAAGCGGCGAATCGGTCCCGTCCACGGCGGCGCGACGGCGTGAGCTGTGGAGTTCTGTCGGCGTGTCGCCGGATACGGTGTCCGGCACGCTGCTGGCGTGGGCGCTCCGGCCGCCCGGCGACTCGCCGTGGGCCGTGATGATGCGCGCACGCGCGGACTTGGGGCTGGTAACGCACATAACCCTGCAGGAATGGGCCGTTGCACGCGATGTCAACTGGGTCAGCTCGGGTGACCGGGTCCACGTGTGCGAGAACCCGCAGATCGTCCAAGCCGCGGCCCGCGCAGGCGCTCTCGGCACCCTGCTGTGCACCTCCGGGAACCCGGCAACGGTTGCGCGCCTCGCCATCGACAAACTTCTGGAAGAGACCGGCGTTGCCTACCACGGAGACTTCGACCCACCGGGACTGCGCATCGCAAGTCGCCTCTACGCCCGGGGCGTGCAACCGTGGCGGTTCAACGAATCGGACTACCTCGAAGCCGTCCAGGCAGTCGCCCCGGCCATCACGTTCACTGGGGAAGTACCCGAGACACCGTGGAGTCCTGGCCTGGCAACAGCTATGCGAACGCACAACGTCGCGATCCACGAAGAAGCCGTTCTGGAACGCCTACTTCCCGACCTCGCCAACGAGTAGCGATTGACGAATCATGGCTGACCCGCTGGCTCTACCGCACGCCCTCCGATGTACCGGCGCATGTACCGGACGAAGGCGTCCACCGAGCCCCTGTCCAGCACATCCGCCCGTCGGACCTCGATCGACCTGAGCCGATGCCCGCTCCTGAGCTGCGCGGACGCGTTCGCCCAGTAGAGGAGGTCGGTGCCCGGGTCGTAAACCACGCAGACGACCGGGGCATTGGCCGTGCGCCACGACTCGCTGTGCTGCCTGACCTTCACCCGGTACCCGCGCGCACTCCTATAGGACACTCCGCCCTTCACCTGCACCGCGATGGTGTACCCGGTGGGGCGGCACGCCTCGTTGAAGCTGACGTACAGGTCTTCACCGAAGTCGTTGTGGCCATCGATCTTCTGGACGATGTGGCCGCTCTCCTGGAACAACGAGGTGACTCGGTTGACCGCCCGGTCCTCCAGGAGCCTTCTGGGGTCAACCCGGCTCATGCGCGGGTCCAGCGGGAGAGCTGATAACAGCGGCGTTCGGGCTCTTCGGCGGCGAGTTCCACGGTGGCATCCAGTTCTGACCGGGGTCGGAAGCGGTCGAGGTGGTTGCCAGCGAATCAGGGCGCGCGGAATTCAGCTAGGTGGTTGCAGGCGCGTCACCGGGGTTGACCCGGGGGCGGCTCAGTGCTTGTTGCGCCGCCGGGCCAGGTCGAACAGGTGCCGGTGCATCTCGTCCAACCGGGTCAGGATCTCGTTGAGCCGCATCTCGACTACGTCGAGCCGCGACCGGAAGGGGTCATCGGGGTCAACGACCTCGCCCAACCGCAGCGGCGCCCGCCCGTGCAACACCGCACTCAGGTGGTCGGGGTGCAGGTCCAGCGCGACCGACAGCGCTTCAAGCGTGCGCGCACTCCGGCGGCGCACCACCGAGTGGTACTGCAGCTCGCGGATGATCGCCTGCGACACCTGCGACCGCTCCGCCAACTCCCGCTGCCGCCACCCAAGCTCCGCCAGCCGCGTCGTGATGACCTTCGCGACCGCCGCCCAGTCCTCCGCCACCTACTCCTCCGCGCCTCGCCCGTCACGGAGATATTAGTCCTAAAATCGGCTCATTTTGCTCTTCAGACAATATCCGCGCCGAAATTGCCGAACTGGACTCCACCCCTCTTAAGCGAACATCTTAGGAGGCTTTGGGTTCTCCTCCAACACATAGGGCCAACTATGTTGGGCGGCGCTACGGAGCACAAAACCCCTCTTAGGATAAGAACCTCGGTTTATCTCTCTTAACGCATCGCTCGCGGAAGGCCTATGGGCGAGCAGGTGACCGCGATCCACCTTGAGCGGGTCAGACCCGACTACTCGATCATCGACACCGGACGCGACCACCCCACCCCAGCCCTCCACTGGCAAGCGGCCGCCCCGTGTGCCCAACGTCAGCAGCCGGACCGTATGACTAGTGCGTGACCGAGGCGTCAGGCCAGTGTTCATCTCCCGACTGGGCATGCTGCACGCCCGGTGCTGACCGCGCGGGCAGCATGTCAGCGGCCAGCGCTTGGTCACCATCGGCCACGCAGACGAGCGCCAGTGCCAACTTCCCGTCGCCGGTCGGCGACTATGATCTTCGTGCAGCGAAGTCGACTGGCGTGTGCGGATGATCTGCGGAGGAGTTTCCATGCAGAGACTGGTTTTCTACCTGGTTCTCATACTGGCCGCACTCATCGCGGTCTTCTTCGTCAAAGATGCGATCCTGGTTGGCCTGATAGGCGGGATCGCCACCGGGTTCGCCGTTCCCTTCGTGGACACAGTGTGGAACAACCTGACAAACCTGCGCCTCCTCTACGCGTCTATCCGTTACAGAAACGCAACGATTCGCGTATCGTTCTCGTACCTCTTCCGCATCGAGGACGAGGGCAAACTCCTCCTGGTTCACGGCCGTCGAATCGACCAGTTCCAGCCGGTAGGCGGGGTGTACAAGGCAAACGCCTCCGCGAGCGGCCGGTTTCGAGAGTGGGGCGTACAAAGTGACGACCTAATCCCAATCGACAAGGCGAGCACAAGAGATATCCGCCTGCGCGTGCCCGGCCGCCACTTGTACGCTTTCGTTCGATGGTTCGAAAGCGGGAAGGACCGAGAAACATCGCCGTGGCGCGAGTTCTACGAGGAACTTCTTGCGACAAAGATCCTACCGAGCAGCGAATTCCCCTACATCCACCACAACTTCGTACGTCAAGAAGTGCGCCCCCTCCGCTACAGCGATCACGCCCAGTCACTCGAGTTGCTGGTGGCTGACATATACGAGCTCGAACCAACAGACGCACAACTGACCGCGCTACGCGAAACCAAGACCACCAACTCCCCAGACTTCCGGTGGTCAACCCCACCCGAAATCAGACGACGAGGCGCCACACCCGGCCAGCATCAGAAGTTTCAGATCTCTGAAACCGCCAACTGGACACTGTAGAAACCAACCACCGCGCGTCCGATCTGGCCACCCACCCGAAGACCCATCTCCCCGAAAGCGCCGTACCCCCACACCTCACCGACTGGATCAGTGGACTCCCCCCGACAGCCCTGGTCGACACGCTCCCCCAAGCAGAAGCCAAACGCGCCCCCACCCGCACAGAGTTGACCGACCTCCCAACCAGCCACAAGGTCGCCCCCACCGAGATCGACGCCACAGCCCGCCAGACCAAGGACGCCAACCCTCCAAGCCACAGGAGCTGTACACCACCCTTGACCTGGATCCCCCCACAACACAGAAGACCGGACGCTCAACGTGAGCATCCGGTCCGTGTGAATAGTGCGTGTCCGAGGGGCGATAGCCGTATAACCCCTACTTTCGATCCTGGGTCTTGAACCTTCAAGCGGTCCGAGGCATGTCAGCCACCGTCTCTAAGGCTGTAGCTACCGTAGGGAATCCGGCCTATCAATAGCATCTTTAGGGACAAAGGAAATGAGCATGGCAAATCGTTCTCTAGAGTTCCTTCGGAATTATGCAGGACCGTAACTCCATATCTGGGACCGCTTAGGGCCTTCCTGAGTTTGCGTGCGGTAGTACGATGTCACGAGTTGGTGCAAGTTAACAGAAAGGAATAACCTAGGTGCCAGTACCGGTGAAGTTCAACCTTCTGGGTCTATACGGCGAGCTTAATCACAGCGTCAATTTTCCCCGTGACGACGAGTTTCACATTATATACGGACCCAATGGTGTGGGTAAGACCAAGCTCTTTCAGGTTGTTCGCGCTTTGGGTCAGCTTGACCTGCGGGACTTGATGTCGCTTCCATTTGGCTATGCTGAAATCGAGTACGACGATCAGTCTAAGATCTCAGTGGAGAAGGTGGCGACGAAGAAGCTCCCTCGTCGAGAGGGCTTGAGTTTTAGACTCCACCATCCCGGAACATTGTTCCCCATTGACTGGACCCCTGACTTGGAAGCCCCATTCCCTAAAAGTGGACACTTTACGGTTGGAGGTTCCGAATGGCGCTATTTGGGCGGGAATCGATGGATTGATGATAGCGACGGAGAGATAGTTGAAAGTGATGAGTTGAGAGCGAGGTACGATACTGAGCTTCCTACCGAGGACGCACCGGAGAGTTTCAAGCTATTTCAGGGTTCCGTACATTCGTACCTTATTGAAACGCAAAGACTTCGGAACTACACGGCTCCTCAGGCTGTATTCCAAAGCCGTAGTGGACGCATGGTTCGTGTGCGAAACAGGAGAACGCCTCAGGATGATGCGGTTTCCCGGTATGCAGAAGACCTGCAGAATCGCCTCGAATCTGCCCTCGCGCACAATTCGCGTACTACACAGAACCTTGACCGCACATTTCCGCGTCGCTTGCTTGAAAACATCCCTGACGAAAACGAAGCAAGCATTAGGTTCAGGTACGCCACCCAGAATCAGAAGCGCGAGCGACTGGCGGAGTTGTCGCTCATCGGGTCTGAGCCCGAACTTCCCCTTCAGGATCAGAAGCTAGAAGATTGGCAACGTCGCGTACTACGCACGTATCTGGACGACACTGAATCCAAACTCAGGACATTCGATGACATTCTGGGGAAAGTGGACTTGCTAGAGGAGATTATCAACCAACGATTCAAGAGGAAGAAGATTAGTGTAAACGCCGACGAAGGTCTACGGATTGACGTTGAGAACTCTAAAGGCCAAATTCGACCGGAGGACCTGTCCTCAGGTGAGCAGCACGAGTTGATTATGTTCTACGATCTACTATTTCGCACCCCGCCGGGTGCTCTTGTCATGATAGACGAACCAGAGATCTCCCTCCATATCGGATGGCAACGACGCTTTCTCGATGACATCATGAAAGTGGCGCAGATATCCGGTTCTCGAATGTTGGTCGCCACTCATTCGCCTCAGATTATTGGCAATTGGCGCCATAGGGCTACGGCCCTGGGGTTCGATTCTGACGTCGACCTTCAGCAAGAAGGGTTCAGCGAGGAATGAACCTTACGGGGCCCGAGGTAGTTAACACCCTCATCCTAGAGAGGCAGGTAGACGATAGGTCTGCCATCGTAGTTGAAGGGCAAGAGGACTTGCAACTACTAGATATCCATTTGATCGACACTGAGGTATATATTATTGCCGCTGGCAGTAAGACGGCGGTGCTGTCGGCGGCTGCTCGATGTATGCAAGATGGAATCGACTGGGCCGCTTTTGTCATTGATTTGGATACGGACTCGTTCGAAGATTACGTCGACTCTGTACCGATTGGCGCTTTGGCTTCGTCTGAGAACTACGACATGCTTGCAGATGTATTGGAGAAGAATCCTTATCTGGCCACTCGCGCGGTGGTCAGTCACGCAAAACCGGGAGTCGCAAGAAGCATTGAAAGTGCCCATCGGAGGTCGATCTACGAGATTGCACTGACACTCATAGAGCCAGTAACTGCGCTTCGCTACCTAGCAATTTCTGGACAACTCAGCATATCTGCACGAAAGCTGGACTTCACGGGAGCTTTGAACAGTTACAATAAGGGTGTCTTGGTTGATTTTGTTGCAGGTCTAGCAGAGAGGCGATCAGGCGGGAAACACGCTAAGAGTAGAGTGGCGACGTTGCTACACGAAGTGCTATCTGATAAGGAGCGATACTCCATCTTCAAGAGAACAAACAGCCACGACTTAATCTCGGCCATCTCCGACATTGTGCGACATCAGGGAAAAGGAGCCTTGGCGCACACCCTAATCGCCGGTACCATACGCGCCTCTTTGGGCTGCAAAGATTTTCAGATGCTGAAGGCTGTGAATGACCTGTCCAGCTGGGCTATGGTCAGGGGTTCATCCATCTTCAAGTGTGCGGCACTTCAAGAAGGCACGTTGTCCAATAACCTGGAGTGATCGCCCCTGGTCAAGGTAGCTCTTATGAAGTTCAAAGCGGGGGGCTGGGGCGAGGTGTGGTGGCATCAGCCAAGAGGTCGGGCGACCTCGTGGCCCTGGATCACAGCAAGACGCCTACGGCTTGCCTGTGTAGCCAGAGGGTCGTCTGCTCGTGGTTGAGGGCCTGTTGGCCCAGTGGAGCATCGTGGCTGCGGTGACGCTGAAGTTGTCGGATTCGATGGTGAGGGTGATGTGGTCGCTGGGTTTGGCTTGGACGGAGAGTTCGACGCGGGTGGGGGTGGGGAGTGAGTAAGTGGTGAGGTGGGTGTCTAGGGCGTTGGCGAGGTTGGTGATGGCTTCGCCGATGAGGGTGCGGGTCATGCCTGCTGGGTTCCAGTGGGGCGGAATGGGGCGTTGGGATCGGCAGAGGGCTGGGGTGGCGGGGTGGGTGATGTGGAGGTGGGGGAGGTTGCGCGGATGGCGGTGAGGTGACCGGCGGGCCATTCGAGGGCGGTGGAGAGGGCTTCGAGGGTTCGGTGGCTACGACGTCGTTCGACGGTGTTGTATTCGAGTTCTCGGATGATGGCTTGGGAGACGCCGGAGCGGTTGGCTAGGTCGCACTGTTTGAGGAGGAGGTCTTCTCGGCGTTGGGTGATGGCATGCCCGACTGCTTGCCAGTTGTCGGGCATCAGGAGGCCGCCTTGTGGTGTGTGGGGAGCATGTCGCGGAGTTCGGCTGAGGGTGGCTAGGGCTGCGGCGGTGGAGTGGCGGTAGGTGAGGGTGAGTTGTTGGTGGCGGGCGGTGCTGGTCATGGTGATGCCATCTGGGGCGTGGGCGGCGGTGAGGGTGACTCCGGGGTTGGTGAAGGTGGCGGTCTGGCCGGGCTTGCGGCAGAGGTCGGCGATGCGGTGGGTGTCGCGGGTGGTGAGGGCGATGCTGTAGGTGGGGATGGCTGCGGGGTGGATGAGGGCGGTTCGGAGGTCGGGGGCTAGGTCGAAGATCGTGGTGGCGGGGGTGCCGTCGGGGAGTTGGGCTTTGAGGCACCAGCGGTGGGCGAAGTGGTTGTAGATCGGGCCGTGGCGGACGATGAGGGAGTTGGCTGGGGAGCGTCCGCGTGGTGACATGGGTCGGCCCTTGGGTAGGGAGTTGCGCCGGGTACGAGGTGGCTGGGGGTTGTCCTGGGTGGGACAGGTCGACTGCGGCGGCGGGACAGCCCGACTGGATGGCTGACCTGCGGTTTCTCGCGTGGGACAGGGTGCCGTGAGCTGTCCCGCATGGGCTCAGGTCAGCCTTGAGCGGCGTTGGATAGAGCGACGGTCTGGCCTGCGTCGAGTTTGGCCAGGGAGGACTGGGCCAGGTCGCGACGGCGTTCCTTGTCCGTCCGCGGCCCGGCCGGAACAGAACCGGCACCGGCTCGCCGACGGCTGGCAGGCCAGCGCCGTCCGAGCGATCCTGGAGAACCCCCGCTACACCGGCTACGCCGTGTTCGGCCGATGGGTGAAGCAGGAAGTCCTAGCCGACCCGGACGACGTCGCGGCTGGACACGTCACCAAGTTCCGCCGCGCATCGGTGGACCGGATCGTGCGGTCCCGCACGCAGGCCCAACCGGCAATCGTGTCGGTCGAGACCTTCACCGAGGTTCAGCTACTTCGCCGATCCAAGGGCGCCGGCGGGCTGGAGTCACGCGCGAAGCTGGAACGTGGACCGAAGGCGACCAAGCGGGTTTATGCGCTGCGTGGCCGAGTCCGTTGTGGCCACTGCCAGCGCCGCATGGAAGGAACTCCACGGGAGAACCGCATCTACTACCGCTGCGCCGCGCGTTCGATAGTCCCAGGCTCACCGATCCTCGCCACCCATCCCAAGAACATCTATCTCCCCGAGAACGCGGTTCTTCCGCACCTCAACGACTGGATCGGCGGGCTACTCACCCCCAAGAACCGAGACGCGACTGTGGCTGCCTTGGCCGGCGCCCAACCCGACGCCACGACCAACACTCGCACCGAACCCCTGCGGCAGCGCATCAAAGACGCCGAGACGCGCCTACGCAGGCTCCAAGCAGCGATCGAGGCAGGCGCCAACCCAACCGCCCTGGTCGACGCACTCAACCGCGCAGAGGCGGAACGAGACGCTGCCCGCACCGAACTCGACGCCCTACCCAGCGCGCGGACAACCAGCGCCACCGAGGTGCACGCCATGATCGACTACCTCGACACTATCGGCCGCCAAGTCAACGACGCCAGCCCCGCCAAGCTGCAAGAGCTGTACACCGCCCTTGACCTGGAACTGCTCTACAACGCGGAAGACCGGATGCTCGACGTCAGCATCCGGTCCGCAGGTAGGGGTAGTAAGCGTGTCCGAGGGGGGACTTGAACCCCCACGCCCGTTAAGGGCACTAGCACCTCAAGCTAGCGCGTCTGCCATTCCGCCACCCGGACTTGGTGTGTGGACAGTCTACCCCTCCACCACTTGGACCTCGTCGCGGAGGGCAAGGGTGCCGGGGGTGAGCACGGCGAACTTGGCGCCGAAGCTGACGCCGGGGCGGTCTGGGTCTCGGCGGTAGGTGGCCAGGGTGCGGGTGGGTTCGGGGCCCTTCTTCTCGCCTGTCACCTGGTCGACGGTGGGGACGGCGCAGCGGATGGCTCTGGTGGAGAAGCCCAGGTCGACCGAGCCGATGCGCAGGCGGGTGACGCGGTCCTCGGTGTGCGGGTCCGGCCAGCCGGTGACGACGATGTTGGGGCGGAAGCGGTCCATGGGGACCGGGGTGGCGCCCGCGGCCTCGATGCGGGTGTTGAGGTCCGCGAGGGACGCGTCCGAGGTCAGGAGGACGGCGTGGGCGTCGCCGAAGCCGACCTTGCCGGGGTGCAGGCCCCAGCCGTCGCGGTCGTGGGTGGTGGGGGTGCGGACCAGGCGGACGTCGCGGTTGAGGACCTCGCTGCACCACTTGGCGGCCTGGTCGCCCTGGTCGACGGCTGGGCCGTACCACTTGTTGAACAGGCTGACCTCGCGCAGCGGGCCCTCCGGCGCGATCTCGACCAGCAGGTCGGTCCCCTGCGCGGACAGCCGCAGGCCGCCGTCGACCAGTTCGGCGCCGACCGCGGCCATGGCGGGGAGCTTGCGCTGGCTGACGAACGTGCCGTCCGCGGCGTCGACCAGCATGAACGCCCGGTCGTCGCGCAGGCCGGTCTCGGTGACCTCGGCCGAGGTCACCGGCACCCCGCGCAGTCCCTTGACCGGGTAGTACACCAGCTCAGACACAGTCGCCACGCCGTCAACGCTACCGAATCAGAGCACCTGGTCCAGAAACCTCCGCAGCCTGGGACTCGTCGGCGCGCCGAACACCTCGGCGGGCCCGCCGACCTCCACGACCCGGCCGTGGTCCATGAACGCGACCTGGTCGGCGACCGACCGGGCGAACCCCATCTCGTGCGTCACCACGACCATGGTCATCCCGCTGGCCGACAGCTCCGTCATCAGCCCCAGCACCCCCTTGACCAACTCGGGGTCCAGCGCGCTGGTGGCCTCGTCGAACAGCATCACCTCGGGCTCCATCGCCAGCGCCCGGGCGATCGCGACCCGTTGCCGCTGCCCGCCGGACAGCGCCGACGGCCGGTACGGCGCCTTCTCCGCGAGCCCCACGTCGCCCAGGTACCGCAGCGCCCGCTCGCGTGCTTCCTCTTTGGACAGACGCAGGACCGAGCGCAGCGGTAGCACCAGGTTGTCGAGCACGCTGCGGTGCGCGAACAGGTTGAAGTGCTGGAACACCATGCCGATCCGACGGCGCAGCTGGTCCGGGTTCGCGCCGATCACGCTCACGTCGTCGAGCAGGACGTCGCCGCGCGCGGGGCGCTCCAGCTGGTTGATCGCGCGCAGCATGGTCGACTTGCCCGAGCCGGACGGCCCGATCACGCAGGTCGTGGATCCCCTCGGCACCAGCAGGTCCACCCCGCGCAGCACCTCCAGGGTGCCGAACGACACGTGCAGGTCAGCCACGCGCAGGCTCGAGCTCGTCAAGGGTGTCACCTCCCCGTACCGGCCGACCGTCACGCAGGCGGCGGTCGACGAAGTTCACCAGGTGCGTCAGCGGCACCGTGATCGCCAGGTACACCAGACCGGCCGCGACCAGCGGGGACAGGTTGCCCGTGTTGGCCGCGAGGTCCTGCCCGATGCGGAACAGCTCCCGCTGCGAGGCGAGCAGCCCCAGGAAGTACACCAGGCTGGAGTCCTTGACCAGCGAGATGAACTGGTTCACCAGCGCGGGCAGCACCCGCCGGATCCCCTGCGGCACAACGACGCGCGCCATCGTGGCGGTGTGCGTCATGCCCAGCGCCCGTGCCGCCTCCGACTGTCCCTTGTCGACACTCTGGATGCCCGCGCGGAAGATCTCGCCGATGTAGGCCGACGCGATCAGGCTCAGCGCCAGGATGCCCAGCGGGTACGGGTTCGTGCCGAACAGCGGCCTGGCCACGACCGCGAGACCCTGCCCGACCAGCAGGATCGTCACGATCGCGGGCAGGCCGCGGAAGATGTCGGTGTACACCCGGGCTGGCCAGCGCAGCCACCGCCGGTGCGACAGGCCGAGCAGCGCCAACCCCAGCCCCAGGACGGTCCCGAGCACCGCCGAGAACCCCGCCAGGACCAGCGTGTTGACCAGACCGGTCGTGAGCAGGTCGGGCAGGACCTCGGCGATGTAGTCCCAGTTGAGGAACGTGTCGAGCAGGTCGGACATCAGGACTTCGGCTTGAACTTGTCCGGCACCGGCACGCTCGGGATGAACTTGTCGTGCAGCTTCTGCCAGGTGCCGTCGGCGATGACCGCGCGCAGGCCGTCGTTGAGCTTGCCGCGCAGTTCGTCGTTGCCCTTGCGCACGGCGAACCCGTGCGGCAGGTCGTTGGCCTCGATGGTCGCGGTGACCGCGAGCGACGGGTCTTCCTTGGCGTACTTCTCCGCGATGGTCAGGTCGACCACCCAGGCGTCGGCGTTGCCGTTGCGCAGACCCGCGATCGCCGTGTCGTAGCTGGGGAAGCGGACGATCTGCGCGCCGGGGACGTTGGCGCCCAAGTACTTGTCGCCGACGGTGGCCTGGATCACCGCGACGCGCTTGCCGTCGAGCAGCTTGGCGTCGGTGATGCCCTTGTCCTTGCTCAGGATGGAGATGTATTCGTAGTTGTACGGATCGGTGAAGTCGACGGTCTTGCGCCGCTCCTCGGTCTGCGCGATGGCCGACGAACCCGCGTCGTAGGTCTTGTTGGCGACCTGGCCGAGCAGCGCGGAGAAGTCGGTGCCGACGAACTCGACCTTGTACCCGGCCTTGTCGGCGACGGCCTTGAACAGCTCGTTGTCGAAGCCGGTGTAGATGCCGTTCTCCTGGTAGACGTTGGGCGGGGCGTCACCGAGGGTGCCGACCCGCAGCGTCTGGGGGCCACCGGAGCCACCGGCGGCGGCGTCCGAGGACGAGCCGCACGCGGTCAGCGCGGTCGTGGCGGCGATACCGGCAACGGCGAGCGCGACTACGCGCAGCAATGAGGTTCTCATCCGTCTTCCGTCGTTCATGTGCTTGTCGCACAACAGGATCACGCGGGCGGGGAGGTCCGATCCCCGCCCGCGTTCGTCACCGACGGTATTCAGGTGTCCCGGTGGTCCGCCAAAAGTGGGCGAATCTCTCACATACCGGGACCGCTATCAGGTGATGCCCGCTACAGGATGGCGCCGGGCAGGTACCCCGCCGCCGCGGGGAAGCGGCCCAGCACGGCCTCGACCCGCTTGGCGACCTCGGCGACCTGCGCGCCAGCCACCCCGGTGAACGGCAGCCGGTCGGCCAGCAGCGCGTCGAGGGCGGCCCGGTCCAGCGGGATCCGCGCGTCGGCGGCGAGCCGGTCGAGCAGGTCGTTGTCCGCGGCGCCGCGCTCGCGCATGGCGAGCGCGACCGCGACCGCGTGCTCCTTGATCGCCTCGTGCGCGGTCTCGCGGCCGACCCCGGCCTGCACCGAGGCCATGAGCACCTTGGTGGTGGCCAGGAACGGCAGGTACCGGTCCAGCTCGCGGGCGATCACCGCGGGGTAGGCGCCGAACTCGTCGAGCACGGTGAGGAACGTCTCAAGTAGACCGTCGATGGCGAAGAAGGCGTCCGGCAGCGCGACCCGGCGCACCACCGAGCAGGACACGTCGCCCTCGTTCCACTGGTCGCCCGCGAGCTCGCCGGTCATCGACGCGTACCCGCGCAGGATGACCGCGAGACCGTTGACCCGCTCGCAGGAGCGCGTGTTCATCTTGTGCGGCATGGCGGACGAGCCGACCTGGCCCGCCTTGAACCCCTCGGTCACCAGCTCGTGGCCCGCCATCAGCCGGATCGTCTTGGCCAGGCTCGACGGACCCGCGGCGACCTGCACGAGGGCGGTGACCACGTCGAAGTCCAGCGAGCGCGGGTAGACCTGCCCGACGCTGGTGAGGTACTCGTCGAAGCCGAGGTGCCCGGCGACGCTGCGCTCCAGCCGCGCGAGCTTGTCCTGATCACCGCCGAGCAGGTCGAGCATGTCCTGCGCGGTGCCGACCGGGCCCTTGATGCCGCGCAACGGGTACCGCGCGATGAGCTCGTCGAGGCGGGTGAACGCGACCAGCAGCTCGTCCGCGGCGGTGGCGAAGCGCTTGCCGAGCGTGGTCGCCTGGGCGGCGACGTTGTGCGAGCGGCCGGTGACCACCAGGTCGCCGTGCTCGGCGGCGAGCCGGGCCAGCCGGGCCAGCACCGCGACGACCCGCACCCGGACCAGCTCCAGCGACCGGCGGACCTGCAGCTGCTCGACGTTCTCGGTGAGGTCGCGCGAGGTCATGCCCTTGTGCACGTGCTCGTGCCCGGCCAGCGCGTTGAACTCCTCGATCCGCGCCTTCACGTCGTGGCGGGTGACCCGCTCGCGGGCCGCGATGCTGCCGAGGTCGACGGTGTCGAGCACGCGCCGGTAGTCCTCGACGACCCCGGCGGGCACCTCGACGCCCAGCTGGGCCTGCGCGGCCAGCACGGCGAGCCACAGCTCGCGCTCCAAGCGGACTTTCGCCTCCGGCGACCACAGCGCGGCCAGCTCGGGGGAGGCGTAGCGTCCGGCGAGGACGTTGGGGATGCTGGGCTTCTGCTGCGCTTCGGTCACGTCTGCCCAGCTTACGCGAGGGCCTCGCGCAGCATCCGCCTCGCCGCCGCCCGCGGGTCCGGGTTGACCTCGATGAGCGCGTTGACGACCGCGCCGTCGACCAGTGCGATCAACTGCTCGAGCCGGGCGGCGTCGACCTCGGCCCCGGCGCGGACGCAGGTGTCGAGCAGCAACGCGCGCAGGTCGCCGCCGAGGTCCAGCATCAGCGGCCGCAGGTAGGGCCTGCGACCGGTGGCGACGAGGCGTTCGTAGCGCAGCAGCACGGCCTCGGCGTCGTTGCTGTCGACCGGACCGAGGAGCTGGTTGAGCATCAGCTCGACGAGGTGGTCGCCCCCGCGCGGCGGCTCGGTCAGCGCCTCCAGCTCGGCGCGCCCCCTAGCCAGTTCGGTGCGGCCGTGGTGCTCGATGGCGGCGGCGATCAACTCGTCGAGCGACTCGAAGTAGTACGTCGTGGACGCCAGCGGCAGGCCTGCCCGCTCGGCGACGGCGCGGTGGCGGACCGCGTCGAAGCCGCCCTCGATCAGCAACTCCACGGCGGCCTGGACGAGCGCGTGCCTGCGGCGCTCACCCTTGGGGGTGCTGGCGGTGGTCATGGGGGGATTCTGCCGCCGCGTCGCGGTCAGTACTTGGAGGCCAGCTTGTCGCCGACGCCGCGCAGGTCGTCCCCGACGATCGGCGGGGCGGCCGAGCCGGGCACGGCCTCGATGCTGAGCACCAGCGTCGCGCCGGAGGCGGCCTTGACCACGACGCCCTCGGAACCGGGGCGGTCGGCCCAGGGCGGCGCCAACATCTGCGCGACACCACCGGGGGTCACCATGATCGACACGAGGCCGCGGCGCGGTCCGTCGGTCACCTCGAAGGCGGCCGAACGCGCGCCCTGCGGGCAGCTGAGCGGGGAGTAGGTGATCTCGCCACGAGAAACGGCGGACGGGAGCTCGCCCGCGAGGGCGGCAGCGAGCTCCCGGTCCGCCGCACCGCACCCACCAGGGGTGCCGCCAGCACGAGTGCTGGCTTCTCCGTCCGTCGCGCCCCCCTGCTTGGGCGGCGACAGTGGAGAGCTCGATTCGAGCAGCTTCGGGCCGTCACCCGATACCTCGCCCGGAACCCGATTCGTGTTACCGGCGGCGACCGACGCGGGCGCCAGCGCGGCCGAATCGTTACCGGATTCGCCCGTTGGTCCAGACCACAAGGCGACACCGGTGGCGATACCGCCCACCAGCACCGCGAAGCCTAGCGCCGAACCGGCGATCAGGCTGTTCCTCTTTCGGGTCAACCTCGCCGACTGGGTCAGGACGTCACCGCGCTCGAACGACGGCGGCGGCACGTCGCCGACAGCGGCGTTGAACAGCTCGGAGATCTTGCGCTCGTCCACCTACACCCACCTCCCCGTCACGAAGTCGACCGCAGGTCGTCCACGGCGTCGCCGAGCACCTCGCGCAGGGTCGCGAGGCCCCGCGCGGTCTGGCTCTTCACGGTCCCCTCCGAACACTTCAGCGCCTGGGCCGTCCCGGCGACGTCGAGCCCTTCGAGGAACCGCAGGACGAGCACGGCCCGCTGCCGCGGTGGCACCTTGGCCAGCCCGTCCACCAGTGCTGAGCGGGTCGCCACCGACTCGCCGACCTCGGCGTCGGTGGTGGCCACCTCGGGGACCGCGTCGACGTGGCGCTCCCGCCGCCACGGCCGCCTGGTCTCGTCGATCATCGCGCGGAGCACCGACCGGCGGACGTAGGCGTCCAGGGCCCCGCGGTCCCGGATCTTGTGCCACCTGCGGTGCAACGCGACGAACGCCGTCTGGGTGAGGTCGTCCGCCCGGTGCCAGTCACCGCAGAGCAAGTACGCGGTTCTTCGCACGGCGTCGCGCCGTGCTGTGAAGTACTCCGCGAACTCCTGCTCCTCGCGCTGGTCCACGCGGACGCTCTCCGCTCGTCTTGTCTTCGGGTAGGGGACGGACGTGCCCCGGTTAACGGTTGCACGCGATACCGCAGAGACATACGCCACCCCCGCTATCAGCCGAACGGACGACGCTGTGGTGTGATCGGATCGTGACTTACACGCGCCGAATCGACCTCCGCTCGGACACCGTGACCCAGCCGGACGAGACCATGCGGGTGGCCATGTCCTCCGCGCAGGTCGGTGACGACGTGCTCGACCACGACCCCACCATGCGCAGACTGGAAGAGGAGACCGCCGCTCGGCTGGGGATGGCGGCGGCGCTGTGGGTGCCCAGCGGGACCATGGGCAACGTCATCGCGATGGTGGTCCACCTGCGCCGCGGCGACCGGTTCCTGGCACCGCGCGCGGCGCACGTGCTGGAGGCGGAGCTGGGCAGTTCGGCGTGGTTGGCCGGGGGCATGCCGCAACCGCTCGAGTGGACCGCGGGGCCGGGGCGGATCAACCCGGAGGACGTGCGCGCTTACGCATCGCAGTCTTCGCCGTACTACGCGTTGACGACCCGATTGCTCTGCCTGGAGAACACACACAACTTCGCTGGCGGCTCGGTAACCCCGCCTGACGAACACGCACGCCTGGTGTCGGCGGCTCGCGAGGCCGGGCTGCTTGTGCACCTCGACGGGGCGCGGTTGTGGAATGCGTCGGTAGCGCTAGGCGTGCCGCCTGCGGCGTTGACGGTCGGGGTGGACACGGTGCAGGTGTGTCTTAGTAAAGGCTTGGGCGCGCCGGTGGGGTCGCTGGTGGCGGGCTCGCGGTCGTTCGTGACCGAGGCGCGGCGGGTCCGCAAGATGCTCGGGGGTGGGGTCCGCCAGGGCGGCATCTTGGCGGCGGCGGGGCTGGTAGCCCTAGAGCGCATCGACGACTTGGCCCTCGACCACGCGAACGCGGCCCGGTTGGCCGAAGGCCTAGCGGAGCTGGGCTGGGAGGTCGGCAAGCCGGAGACGAACATCGTCATCGCCGCGGTGCCGGACACGGCGGCGGCGCTGGACGGGCTGGACCGGGTCGGCGTGCTCGCGACGGCGGTGCCCGGCGGCGTGCGGTTCGTGACCCACCGGGACGCGCCGGAGGCCGACATCACCGAGGCCCTGCGCCGGATCAGCGCGGCTCGGAGTCCTGCGCCCGCGGCCTGAGGTCGGCCCTGAGCTGGGCGATCTCCTCGCGCAGCGCCTGGACCTCGGCCTTGGTGCTCGCCTCGATGGACGCCTCGGCGCCCGCGATCTTCTCCACGAACCAGGACGCGATCACACCGGTCACCACACCGAGCAGGGCGATCCCGCCGACCATGAGCGCCCCGGCGACCAGGCGGCCCTCGGTCGTCACGGGGTACCGGTCGCCGTAGCCGACGGTGGAGATGGTGGTGAGCGTCCACCACAAGGCGTCCCCGAAGGGGGTGATGGTCGCGTTTGGATCACTACGCTCCGCATCCAACACGGCGAGCGCGGCACCGAACGCGACCATCAACGTGGTGCCGCCGACGTAGATCCCGACCTGCCCGCGCAGACTCGCGCCCACCCGGCGGTTGATCACCTTGAACACCGTGACCAGCCGCAACGCCCGCAACTGCCGCACCATCGGCAGGGCCACGACCACCAGGTCGAACAGGTGCCGCCAGACGAACCGCCACTTCCGCCTGGCCAGCCCGAGCCGGATCAGGTAGTCCACGGCGAACACGCCCCAGACCACCCAGAGCCACACCTCCAGCCACCACCGCACCGCGGGCGAGTCGGCGGTACCCAGCACCTGCCAGGCATAGGCCACCAGGAAGGCGACCGCGAGGCCGGTCAACGGCCACTCGGTACGCGCCTCCCACCCAGCCAACCGCCCCTCGTCGGGGTTCTCAGACACCCCGACATCCTCACCCGAACGGGCTAGTTCTGGCTAGCGAATCTGGCGGTGAGACTTCCCCTTGATCGCCCCGTAAGCCGCCACCCCGACCGTGGCCACCGCGGCGACGATGAGGAGGGCACCGATGGCCTTGAACACGAAGCCGATCACGGTGAATGCCAGCCAGATGACGATGATCGCGCCAATGATCTTGATGAGCATGTCCGCCGCCTTCCGGGGGTTGTGACTGGTCAACGCGGGGTGGGGGGTGGACGTTCCCAACGGACCGGGGTTCGGATGGGCGTCGCCCTGGGTGGATTGTTGGTCACCCGGCGTGGGCTGTCCATTTGGGTCGCCGGATGTTGCGCTCGTCGGGCGGTACGTTGGCAGCGGGCGTTGGCGCTGGAGACTTGGCGCGGGATCGGCTTTAGCGCTGAGAGTTGTCCACAGGCGACCCGGTCGGTGGGTGCAGGTTGTTGGGGTGCTTCGGTAGGCTGTGAATTGGGGGCACTTAAGGCGATTTGATCTTGGCGTAGCAGGCTTTTGGGATGCCACTGAGGGTTGGTTATCCACAACGCCGTTGCCGGTCCACAGGCCTCGCTTGCTGGTCCCGTTTTGTCGGGCCCGCTCGGTAGGCTGTATATCGGGGGGTCTTGTGGTAGATGATCTTGCATAGGCCGGGGTTCTGATGCGGGGCAAGGGATTCGGGCCTCCGCCTTCGGCTCCGGTGGACGGCCTCGTCGCCTGGCGGCGACCTCGGCGACCCGGTTCGGACGCCTCGTTGCCTGGCGGCAACCTCGGGCCCGATCCGCGATTTTCGAGCTGTGCTCGATGCGGTGGACCTGTTTTGCGCGGGGCCCCTACGACACCCGACGCAGAACCGCAAAGCAGGGGCCCAAAAGCAGGCCCTGCCGCGCGGAAACGCTACGGGTGCCGTCCCCCCACACAAAACAGGTCCACCCCATCGAGCATTTGGCACCAGCGACTCCGACGGCCGCCGGGCTGGGTTGGCAGGGCTGACGAGAGCGGGCTGGGATGGCACCGCATCTTCCGACTGTCCAGGCGCTGGGAAGGTGGGCTGGGGCGGACCTGACGGAAGCTGAGATGGCACCGCAGGGTCTGAGTGTCCAGGCGCTGGGAAGGTGGGCTGAGGCGGACCTGACGGGGGGCGGGATGGCACCGACAGGTCTGAGAGGGGTCCGTGCGGAGGTGAGGGCTAGAGCCAGGTGGCGAGGCGGTTCAGGGCTTCTTTGATGTCGTGGGTGGCACCGGCGAAGGAGAAGCGGATGGAGTGGCTTCCGTGTTCTGGGTCGAAGTCGATGCCGGGGACTAGGGCTACGCCGATTTCGGCCAAGAGGCGTTGGCAGAAGCTCATTGAGTCATGGGTCAGGTGCGATACGTCGGCGTAGGCGTAGAAGGCGCCGTCGGCGGGGGCTACTTGGGTTATGCCGGTGGAGGTTAGGGCGTCTAGGAGGAGGGTGCGGTTGGCGGCGTAGTGGGCTACGTGGGCATCTAGCTCCGCGTAGACCTCTGGGTCGAATGCGGCTACCGCTGCGTGTTGGGACATGGCTGGGGGGCAGATGGTGAAGTTGCCGGTGAGGCAGTCGACCGCTCGGTGGAGGCGTTGGGGGACGAGCATCCAGCCGAGGCGCCAGCCTGTCATGGCGAAGTACTTGGAGAACGAGTTGATGACCACTGCTTCACGCGAGAACTGCCAGGCGGACGCGGTCTCGGCGCCGTAAGAGATGCCGTGGTAGATCTCGTCGCTGATTAGCTGGACGCCGCGTTCTGCGCACCAGCCTGCGATGGCTGCTAGCTCTGCCGGGGGCAAGACGGTGCCGGTGGGGTTTGCGGGGCTAGCGACGATAAGACCGTCGATGGGGCCGATCTCGTCGAGCATGTCGACGGTCGGTTGGAAGCGGGTGCTCTCGTCGCAAGGGAGCTCGATGACGTCGCAGCCCAGGGCGGAGAGGATGTTTCGGTACGCCGGGTAGCCGGGGCGCGCTAGAGCTACGCGGTCGCCTGTGTCGAAGGCGGACAGGAAGGCCAAGAGGAAGCCGCCGGAGGAGCCGGTGGTGATGACTACGTCTTGGGACGAGATGTCCAGGTTGTACCGGGTCGCGTAGTGGCCTGCGATGGCCTCGCGCAGTTCGGGGATGCCCAGCTGCTCGGTGTAGCCCAGGGGTTGCGACCCAAGAGCCTCTGCGGCAGCGATCTTCACGGCCTGCGGGGCGCCGCTAGAGGGCTGACCTGCGGCGAGGGACAGCATGTCGCCGTGGGTGCGTTGGCGGGCGTTGGCCGCGGACACCACATCCATCACGTGGAACGGTGGGACGGCGGCCCGGGCGGCGACCTTGAGCAGGGCGTGCATGGGGTCCAGCGTAGTGACGGGCGCCAATCGCGACGAGCTGTGACGGTCAGTAGCCGACGTAGCCGTTGCCGTTGTGGGTGGCCTTGATGCCGGGGACGTTGGACAGCGAGCCGTAGCGGGAGACCGCGTAGTTCACGCCCGCGCAGATGTTGTCGACCGGGTTCCAGATGTTCGTGTGGCCGGGCAGGGCGTACGAGTTGAAGGTCGGGTCGATGGTCTGCATCAGCCCCTTGGACGGGGTGCCCTTGGCGGCGTTGGAGTCCCAGTTGTTGATCGCGTTCGGGTTGCCGCCGGACTCGTGCTGGATGATCTCCCAGATGAGCTGGGCATCGGCCTCGGTGACGTTGACGCCCTGGGCACGCAGCAGCTCTATGGCCTGCCGGATCCACTCTTGGACGTTGCCGGGTGGCGGGCTGCTGGGCGGGCCGCCGCTGGAGCCCATGCCTCCTCCACCGGTAGCGCCACCGCTCCCGGTAGAGCCACCGTGGCTAGAGCTGTCTGGAGAAGCCTTTGTAGTAGCCCACTCGACTTGCTTACTAGCGGCTGGGGCGAACGCTTGAGCGTCTGGTTCGGGGATGCTGGAGAACCTGGGGGTTGGCGTGCGCCCCTTCAACGCGGAGGCAGCGGTAGAGAGAGCCTGCTCGGCGTTGTCGATCTGGGTGGTCACGCGACCTCGGTAGCCGCTAGCGAGGCTGTCCACATGACCGCGCTTCTCTTGCTCTGTCGCGTCCGGGTTGGAGTTGATCCACGCGGTGGCGTTGTCATAGAGCTCGCCGAAGACTCCCTCTAACGCGTCTCGGGCAGCTTGGACGCCGGTCGCGGCTGCGCGTAAGTCGGACGCAGCAGCGGTAAGAGTCTCGTTGAGCGATTGGCCCGCTTTGGTGAAGTTGGCCATGTATGCGACGAATGCGTCGGCAGAGCTACCTTGCCACGCACTGTCCAACTGGGTCACCGAGCTGTTGACTTTGCCGACAGAGTCAGAGCTATCGGCGGCGGCTTGAGTGAACTTGGCAGCTAAGTCGTTGATGGCACCTGACTGTGCCAAGTAGATCTTGTTCGCGCTCTCAGCCAGTTCGGCAGCGGTGCCTCCGAGACCGGCGGCGGCGTCCCTCGCGGTCATCGCACGCCCCTTACGCGGTCAACGACCGCGTGGCGGCCTGCTCGTTGTTGGCCACTGAGGTACCTATCGCGTCCAAGGCGCGGTCGATCGCCGCCAGCAGCGCACCTGCCCGGTCGAGGTCGTCGCTTGAGGCGCCCGCAAGGGCCCGAACAGCAGCGGCTAATGGTTCTGAGCTGGGAAGATTGCCGAAGACCGCGCTACCCACCGCACGTGGGAGGACATCGCCGGTCGCGACGATCGGTCCGGTTTGTCCCGCGATGGCCGCTCGGCACTGCTCGATGGCCTGCAGGTTGTAGTCAGCCCCTGCCACAGCTCCCCCTTGCCAGTTCGGTGCCCGACTCAGACGGGCGCGGCGGGGGACCGGTTCCAGTCGATCACGCTTCGTCGAGGAGGTCCCACACCGCGGCGGCGAGCCGGGCGTTGTCCGCCGGGGCGATCGTGCTCCACACCTGGCCGTCGTTGTTAGTCTTGGCCACGTGCACGTACCGGCCCTGGGCTGTGTCGTGGAAGGCGATGACCCTGTCGATCCGCTGTCGACGCTGATCGCGGACGACACGCTCAACACCGAACTGCCCACATACACCGATGCCGGAGAACATGAGCGCTACCGACTGGGCTTCGTAGAGCGGCAACCCGGCGCGTTGCAGGGGGGTCACCAGGTTCTGCGGTTCGCCACCGGCACGCCTATCTGCGTCAGCTAGGACTGCCTGCGGGAGGCTGACTGAACGGCCGGGGCCTGCGGGGGCGTCACCGGCGACTGACACAGCCGCCTCAGCCAAGCCGGTCTTACGCGCGGGGATGAGCCAGACCTGGTCGCTATCAACCACCGCTAGGCCCGCCTGATCGCCGGACACCACCGCGAGGGCCTTGATCTCCCGATCGGTCCACACCCAGGCGTCGACGCTGACCTGGGCGTGCGCGAGCAGGCTGAGCCGGTCGGCCACCTCCGGTGTCGCGCGGCCACGCTCGACCAGGCCACGCCGCTCCAAGTCGGCCAAGGCGGCGTGCACGAGCTCAGCGCGCTCGGTGTGGGTCATACCGGGGCTGGGGACGTCGATGGCGACGTGCCGCAGCGGAAGCCGCTCGGACTCCCAGAGCACGTCGAACTCGAGGGCGGACAGGACGATGCTGGTGGACAAGTCAGGCGTCTTCGCCGAGCACGGGAGCGATCACTAGACGATCGTCGCCGAACAGGTCTTCGGAGTCGATGCCGTACTTCCGCACGTGCTCAGCGTCGTCCTCCCCGTTGGCGCCCGCACCTGCGGCAGGCTGCATCAACGAGGACGCCGCTTTGCCGCCCTTACCCCCGCCGACCTTCTCAGCGTTGCGAGCGGCTCGTGCCTCTTCCTCCGGTACACCGGCGACAGGGCCAACAGGGCGCTGAGAGCCCGGGGTGTTCTTCCCAGGAGCAGCGCCGCCTCCGCGTACGACCCTGTCTTTCTCCAGGGTCGCGCCAGCTGCGGCACCGGCGCCACCTGCACCGGCGATGCCAGCGGCTGTGGCGATCTCGCCCATCAACTGGCCGGGGAAACCGGGGCGGAAGCCGCTGAGGGCGTTAGGTGTGGCCGGTAGCCCGCCCAAGCCTGGCGTGACAGGGCCGACGCCTGCGACACGGCCTAGTCCCAACTGCGGGGGGTTGCCGGGGGTCGAACCAACCGTGGGAGCGGGGCCACCTGTGGGGACCAGTCCGGGATTGCTCCCGGTGTAGCTACCGGGGAGAGGTGCGCCTACCTGCGTCCGGTTGGCACCTGGGCCGCCGGAGGGGTTGAAAGTGCCCTGGCCGGTTTCGAAGCTCTGGACCGCGGTGGTGCCCTTGCTGCCGGGCATCTGGGTGCCGACGCCGACCGACGGCGGGACCGGGAGGTTCTGGAAGTTGCCGAGCGCGTTCTGGCTGCCGTGGGCGTAGTCGTTCATCGCGGCGACGGCCTGCTGGCGCGCGGCCTGGGTCCGCTGCACCTCGGCGGCGTGCGGGGTGGTGTGGCCGACCAGGCCCATCCCCTTGTCCCACATGTTCATCTGGTTCGCACCACGCAACTGCTGGCCGTCGGGCGCACTGTTGCGGGTCGTGGAGAACGCGTCGCCCTGCTTGCTCACACCACCGGCCGATTGCGCGACGGTCGGCACCGCCTCCTCGGCGTACACCGACGACTGCTTGGTCGCCTCAACCCCACCATCAGCCGCCGCGCCCTGCCACTCCACGCCGATCTTCGCCAACTCCGCCCGCAACGCCCGATCGGTGTCGGCCAACCCGTCGGCGATCTGCATGAGCGCGCGGACGGCCTTGAACAGGCTCTCCGACCCGGGCCCCTGCCGCAGCCGGTCGACCTGATCCGCGAGCGCGTCGTAGCCGTACCCCTCGAACCGCAGGTCAGCCAGCCCGTTCTCCGCCATCTCAGCCCCTCACGCCAACGTCTTCAACGTGGTCAACGCCAGATCAGCCGCCTTCTCGCTCATCCGGCACACCTCGTCCTGGGTGAAATCCTTGCCACTGGTGGACGTCCTGATCAGCAACTGCTGGTCTTGCGCGACGTCAACCGCGACGGTGCACGGAGCGGCGTTCGCGCCCTGACCAGCGAGGTCGTAGCGAACGGCGGCGAAGTCCCCGATTGAGATCAGCTTCGCGTCGACATTCCGGTCGCCGGACAACCAGACCTCGACACCCTCAGTCGTGACCAGCGTCGCGTAGTAGCGGTAATAAGGCGCCTTCGCCGAGATCTCGAAGGCACACTCCTTGGCGCCGCGGTACTGCTCAGTGCTGTTGGTCTGCGGGCGGAACGAATCAATCTTCAACCCAGCTCGCTGGTCCGCGGTCAACAAAGCACAGGGATCGATCGAGTCCAGTTTGAGGGTCTTAGGGCGTGGTGGAACCGACACGCTGGTCTTGGTGGGCGACTCGCTGGAGTTCGGCGCGGTGGTTTCCCCCCCGTCCACGGTTGTGGTGGGTGTGCCGGTTTCCGTCGCCGTGCAACCCGCGACCACGAACGTCGCGACCAACGCGAGGACCCGCTTACGCACCCGCTGCCCCCAAGGCCGCGCTGATCTCGTCCTCGTTGTATCCGTACGCCCGCGCGCTGTCCTTCAACTGGTTCACCAGGTTCCGCAATCCCGTGATGTATTCGGCTACCCGCACACTGTAGGAGCCGCTTTGGTGAACCAAGCGGTCATTCCACTCGTGTGCGACACGGATGCTGACCTCGTCGTTCCCCGGGGCCGCGATCTCCAGGTCAGCGATGGCCGTGTCGATTTGCGGCTGCAGGGTGTCGATCTGGGTTTGGATGACCTTGGCGGCGGCGAGGACGTTGTCGTGGTTGATGAGGAACTGGCCTGCTGAGGTGGCGGTCGTCCGGTGGAGGGACTCAGCGGCCATGTGGGCGGTCGCGAGGACCGCCGCTATCGCGCCTGACTGGGTGGCGTCGGTCATGGCGGGTACCCCCGGGGGCCTGCGGTGGTCGTTGTCTCCCGATCGAGGCTACCAACGTGGGTGGGGTCGTCACCGTGAGTTCGCGAGAACGGCCTAGTTGGTGACCGGGACGCCGATCTCGCCGTTGAGGGCGCGGAGGGCGATGTCGGTGCGGTGGTGGGATCCGGGCAGGTGAACGGCGGTGACCTTGCGGTAGGCCTCGTCGCGGGCGGCGGTGAGGGTTTCGCCGGTGCCCACCACGGCGAGCACTCGGCCGCCCGCGGAGATGAGGGCGCCGTCGTCGCGGCGGCGGGTGCCCGCGTGGAGGATGCCGTCGGCTTCGGCGCCGGTGATGGTGTCGCCGGTGCGGGGGCGGTCGGGGTAGCCGTCGGCGGCGATGACGACGGTGACGGCAGAGCCATCTGCCCACTCGAGCGGGGGGTGCTCGGCGAGGTTGCCTTGGGCGGCGGCGAGGAGCAGTCGCGAGAGTGGGCTGCGCAAGAGGGCCAGGACGGCCTGGGTCTCTGGGTCGCCGAAGCGGCAGTTGAACTCGATGACCTCGGGACCGTTGGAGGTCAGTGCCAGGCCCGCGTAGAGGAGGCCGGAGAAGGGGCTACCTCGGCGGGCCATCTCCTGGACGACCGGCTCGATGATGCGGGTGACGACGTCGGCGACGAGGCCGTCCGGGGCCCACGGGAGCGGGGCGTAGGCGCCCATGCCGCCGGTGTTGGGGCCCGCGTCGCCGTTGCCGACGCGCTTGAAGTCCTGCGCGGGCAGCAGCGGGACGACGGTGCCTGCGGCGTCGACCACGCAGAACAGGGACACCTCGGGGCCGTCGAGGAACGATTCGAGCAGGACCGGGTGGCCGCCGTCGAGCAGGGTCATGGCGTGGGCGCGGGCGGCGGGCAGGTCGGTGGTGACCACGACGCCCTTGCCCGCGGCGAGGCCGTCGTCCTTGACCACCCAGGTGGGGCCGAAGCGGGCGAGGGCGGAGTCGAGCCGGGCGGGGTTGTCGACGATCTCGCTGTGCGCGGTCGGCACCCCGGCGGTGGTCATGATGTCCTTGGCGAACGCCTTGGAGCCCTCGATGCGGGCGGCGTCCGCGCCAGGGCCGAAGCAGGCGACACCGGCGGCCCTGACCGCGTCGGCGACCCCCACGACCAGCGGACCTTCCGGCCCGATGACCACGAGGTCGGCCTTCCAGTCGGACGCGAGCGCGACCACGGACTCGGCGCTGACCGCGTCGACGCCGTAGGTCTCGGCGAGGGACGCGGTACCGGCGTTGCCCGGGGCGCACGCCAGCGCGACCACCTCCGGGTCCTTCGACAACGCCAGGACCAGGGCATGTTCGCGGGCACCAGACCCAATCACCAGGACTCGCACGGTCAGCCAGGGTAGAGGCCCGCTCACCGGGCGCCTCCGCCGCCCCGGCCAACCGAGCAGGCCCCCGAATCGATCCTTCCAGGGGATGGTCGGTGGGGCGACGGTGGCGAGTGGACTGTGGATGGCCAGCGGGGTTGTGGATGACCGAGCCGGGGCGCAGGGAGTTCGTCGAGGTGCGGCCCGGCGGTTGCGGGGGAACGGGAGCGCCGGGGGTTCATCTGCGCGTGGGGGAGGTTTCGCTGGGGCGTGGCCGGGACGTCGTGGTGCGCGGCGAGGGTTGGCCGGTCAGCTCGCGGGCTACGAGGAGGAAGAATGCCTGCTACCCGGACCATCGGCGTTGCCGTGGCCGCTTTGACCCTGCTAGGGGTTGCGACCATGAGCACCGCTAGCGCCACCCCCGACGACGACCGGCACGGCAACCGGGCGGTTCCGCTGGTTCTCGGTCACCGGGGTGCATCGGGTTACCGGCCGGAGCACACGCTCGCCAGCTACGAGCTCGCGGCGCGGATGGGGGCCGACTACATCGAGCCCGACCTCGTCTCGACCAAGGACGGGGTTCTTGTCGCGCGGCACGAGCCCGAGATCGGCGGGACTACCGACGTCGCGAAGCGGCCGGAGTTCGCGGCGCGTAAGGCGACGAAGGTGCTCGATGGCGTGTCGGTGACCGGGTGGTGGACCGAGGACTTCACGCTGGCCGAGCTGCGGACGCTGCGGGCCGTCGAGCGGATCCCGGATGTGCGGCAGCGGAACACGATCTACAACGGCCGCTACCAGGTGCCGACCTTCCAGGAGGTCATCGACCTGAGCAAGCGCTTGTCGCGGGAGTTGGGGCGTGACATCGGGATCTACCCCGAGACCAAGCACCCCACCTACTTCCGCAAGCTCGGGCTGGACCTGAACCCGAAGGTCGTCGAGGCCCTCGAGCGCAACGGGCTCAACCGGCGTGGCGCGAAGGTCTTCGTGCAGTCTTTCGAGGTGGGCAACCTCGTCGAGTTCAGCCGCAAGCTGCGGGTGCCCCTGATCCAGCTGACCTCGGCTTCTGGCGCTCCTTACGACTTCGTGGCTAGTGGCGACAAGCGGACCTACGCGGACCTGCTGACCCCGGCTGGTTTGCGTGACGTCGCGCGATACGCCTACGGGATTGGTCCGGCTAAGGACCAGGTCATCCCCCGGGATGCGGCGGGCAACTTGGCGCAGCCGACGGCTCTTGTCGCTAACGCGCACAAGGCAGGACTGAAGGTGCATCCTTACACCTTCCGCGCGGAAAACGTGTTCCTCCCCGCGAACCTCCGTTCCTCTGCGGTCCCGTCTGAGTACGGCGACCTGTTCGGTGAGCTCTCGGCGTTCTGGGCGGCCGGGGTCGACGGCGTGTTCACCGACAACACCGACGTCGCGGTGGCCTCGCGCGCGGAGGCGTTCCCGCGGCGCTGACCCTCCTTATCTCGGCGGGCCGCCACCGGCAGGGGGTGGCGGCCCGCCGTCTCTCACACGATCCGGTTGTCCACGTAGCACCAGCGCCAGTCCTCACCCGGTTCGTGTGACTGGATGACCGGGTGGTCGGCCGCCTTGTAGTGGGCGGTGGCGTGCTTGAGCGGGCTGGAGTCGCAGCAGCCGACGTGGCCGCAGCTGAGGCAGAGCCGCAGGTGGACCCAGTGCCGGTTGCCCTCGGCGACGCAGTCCTGGCAGACGTCGGCCTCGGCGGTGACCCCCGCGGGCAGGGTGTCGATGTGTTGGCAGGTCATGACCCGCTCCTTTCATGCGGCTACTCGCATGGGCGATCCTTGCGCACGAGGACGAGGAGGCGGGTGTGGAACTTCTGCTGCTGTTCGCCGGGTCGCTGGCGGTCGCCGCGGTGGCGCGGCGAGTTGACTGGCCAGCGCCGTTGTTGCTGGTCGCCGTCGGCCTCGCTGTGTCGTTCGTCCCAGGGGTACCCGATTTCCAGCTGAACCCCGAGCTGGTGCTGGTTCTGGTGTTGGCGCCGCTGTTGTACTCGGCCGCTTTGGACAGCTCCTACCTGGACATCAAGGCCAATATCCGGCCGATCGGGCTGCTGGCGGTGGGCTTGGTCCTGGTGTCGACGGCCGTAGTCGGTGTCGTGGCTCACATGGTCCTGCCCGACCTGCCATTGGCATCAGCTCTGGTTCTAGGAGCTGTGGTAGCCCCACCGGACGCAGTTGCCGCTGTCTCCATTGGCCGCAAGCTAGGCCTACCGCGACGGTCTATGACCCTGTTGACCGGTGAAAGCCTGGGCAACGACGCGACAGCTCTAACGGCGTTCAAGGTCGCGGTGGCCGCTGCTACTGGGGTGGCAGCCTTCTCGTGG
Source organism: Actinokineospora diospyrosa (assembly GCF_024171925.1). GTDB lineage: Bacteria > Actinomycetota > Actinomycetes > Mycobacteriales > Pseudonocardiaceae > Actinokineospora > Actinokineospora diospyrosa. The sequence continues at coordinate 158,412 of NZ_JAMTCO010000015.1, forward strand.
ACCGATGGCATCGTCACCTTGCTGGTCACGTCCATCGGTGGCGTCTTGGTCGGCTTGGTCTTGGGCGTGGTCATCCACAAGATCCGGCTCCGCCTTGGCGACGGTGTCCTGGAGAGCGCGCTAGGCATGTTGGTGCCCTTCGGGGCCTACCTGCTCGCAGAGGAGCTGCACACGTCCGGTGTGCTCGCCGTGGTCGCCGCGGGCCTCTATCTGGGCCACAACGCCACAGCGGCGGGCTACGCGACCAGGTTGCAGGAGACGGCCGTCTGGAAGTCGGTCGACGTGCTGCTGGAGTCCCTGGTTTTCGCCCTGATCGGCCTCCAGGTGCGCTCGATCGTCTCGGCGGTGCACTTGGACGCGGCGCTGCTGCTGGCGTCGGCAGCGGTGCTGGTGGCGGTGATCGTGGTCCGGTTCGTCTGGGTGTTCCCCGCCGCGCACGTGCCGCGGTGGCTGTTCCCGCACATCCGGCGGCGCGAACCGCAGCCCGGCTGGCGGTCGTTGACGGTCATCTCGTGGGCCGGGATGCGCGGGGTGGTGTCGCTGGCCGCGGCGGCGGCGATCCCGTTGGACATGCCGGGCCGTGACGTGGTGCTCCTGTTGACCTTCGTGGTCACGGTCGGGACGTTGCTGGTGCAGGGGACGACGTTGCCGGTGGTGATCCGGTGGTTGAAGGTGCGCGCCGAGGACGGTCAAGACCGGGTCTTGGCGGAAGCGCAGGTGCAGAGCTCGGCGGCTCGAGCGGCAGTGGACCGGCTTGATGAGCTGGTCGACGACGACGTGCCCGAGCACATGGCACGGAAGTTGCGCGCCCTCGCTGAACACCGAGGTAATGCTGTCTGGGAACGGCTGGGCAGGCAGGAGCAAGAGAACCCGGCAGCCGCGTTCCGCCGGTTGCGGCGAGGGATGTTGGCAGCGGAGCGTGAGGTGTTCGTTGCAGCTCGGGACCGAGGTGAGATCGACGATGAGATCTTGCGTCGGGTGCAGCGCGAGCTGGACTTCGAAGAGGCCGCTCTAGACCGTGAGTAGGGCCAGCCGCGGACGGCTGGCCCTACTCACTAGGAAGCCGCGATCCTGAGTGTCGACGGCGGTGCGGGCTCCTGCCCTGCCAGCAGGCCGCGCCGCGCCAGCTCAGGACGCACGCCCTCGCCGAACCAGTACGCCTCCTCCAGATGCGGGTACCCGGAGAGGACGAACTCGGTGATGCCGATGCTGTGGTACTCCTCGATCAGGTCGGCGACCTCGGCGTGGCTACCGACGAGCGCTGTCCCTGCCCCGCCGCGGACAAGGCCAACTCCCGCCCACAGGTTCGGGTACACCTCTAGACCGCGCACGCCCTTGTCCAGCGCGCCCTTGTGCAGCTCCAGCATCCGCTGCTGCCCGACCGACTGGCTGCGCCCCAACTGGGCCTGGGCCTCGGCGACCTGCGCCGGGTCGAGCGCGTCGAGCAGCCGCTGCGCCTCGGCCCACGCGGCCTCGGAGGTGTCGCGGGAGATCGTGTGCAGCCGGATGCCGAACCGGGGTGCGCGGCCTTCCGCTTCGGCGAGCGCCCGGACCCTGGCGATCTTGTCGGCGACCTGGGACGGCGGTTCGCCCCAGGTCAGGTACACGTCGGCGTGCCGGGCGGCCACGGGGAGCGCGGCGTCGGACGACCCGCCGAAGTAGACGTCCGGCACCGGGTCCGGCGGGGCCAGGGTGGTGGCGCCGACGACCTTGAGGTGCTCGCCGTCGAAGGAGTACGGCTCACCGGACCAAGCGCCGCGCACGATGCTGAGGAACTCGTCGGTGCGGACGTAGCGGCTGTCGTGGTCGTGGAAGTCGCCGAAGCGCTCTTGCTCGACCGCGTCGCCGCCGGTGACGACGTTGAGCAGCAGCCTGCCCCGCGAGACGCGTTGGTAGGTGGAAGCCATCTGCGCTGCCAGCGTCGGCGAGATCACCCCGGGCCGGAACGCGACCAGGAACTTCAGGGTCTTGGTCTCCCGGATGAGGGCAGCGGTAACCAGCCAGGCGTCCTCGCAGAAGGTGCCGGTAGGGGTAAGCACGCCAGTGAAGCCCAACTGCTCCGCGGCGCGCGCGACCTGCGCTAGGTAGTCGATATCGGGGGCACGACGCGCGGAGTTCTCGGCGCGGTTCGCGTGGAACCGCTCCACCACGTTGCGGCCGTCGCCGGAGGTGGGGAGGAACCAATGGAGGGTGATGCTCATTTCTGGGCTCCAGACTCAGCGACCGCAGCGACGTCGGCCGCGAACCGGTTGTCGACGAAGTCGGCGAACTTGAACTTGGTCGGCAAGATCTTGGCTTCGATAAAGGCATCGGCGAGCTGCTGCTCGTCGGCGATGACCTTGTCGTCGATCCTGATCGGCCGGTCCAGACCGCGACGGGAAGCCTCTAGGGCGATCTCGGGCTTAAGACCGGTGTCCTTGGCCCAAGCGGTGGCGCGCTCGTCGGCGTGCGTCTTGGCGTAGTTGAGCGCCTTGGCATAGCGGATGACGTAGTCCCGCAGCGCCGCGTTCTTGCCCGCGTCCGTGAGGGAAGCCCTGCCTGCGACGAGGAACCCGTAGCCGTTGGTGAGTGCGTCTGGTCCCGCTTCGGTGTCCGGCTTGCCGCCACCGATCGTGCCAGTGCCGTCGATAAGCACGCGCGCCTTGGCCTCACGCAACGCCTGCGTTGTGTAAGGGTCCCAGACCGCCCACGCGTCGAGCTTGTTCTGGGTGAACGCCGCGTAGGCGTCCGCAGGCTGCAGGAAGCTGAGGGTGACATCCGTAGGCGCGAGCTTGGCGCGGTTCAGGATGCTAAGCACCACGCCGTGCGCAGAACTGCCCTTAGCAACGCCGATTGTCTTACCGCGCAGTTCTTCGATGCTGCGCAAAGGCGAGCTCTCCGGCACGAGCAGGGTGTCGCTGCTGACATCGCCCTTCTGCGCCGAGACAACAGCGATCTTGGCGTTGGCGGCCGCGGCGAACAGCGGCGGCGTGTTGCCGACCGAGCCGATGTCGATCGCACCCGCGGACGCGGCCTCCAGCAGGGGCGGTCCGCTGGTGAACGTGGACCACTCGATCTTGTACGGCAGGTCCTTGAGCAAGCCCGCTGCCTCGAGGTAGGACTTCTGCCCGCCCTTCTGGTCGCCGACCTTCAAGGTCACCTTGGCGAGGTCGGCGGCGCTGACGGACTCGGGCACGGGCGCCGACGCGGCCGGGGTGTCGGTCCCACCGCACGCCGTGAGGGCCAACGCCGCCACGGCTAAGGGGATCAGGTTACGCACTCGCACGTTCGGTCACTCCCAGGTCAGCCAGCACCTTCGCGCGGACATCGATGTGGTCGGAAAGCTCCCTCGGCCGCGGGTGGCCGAGGACGTACTCGCTGGCGATGCGGCCCTCGTCGAGGACCAGCACGCGGTCGGCGAGCAGCAGCGCCTCGTCGACGTCGTGGGTCACCAGCAGGACGGCCGGTTCGTGCTGCTGCCACAGGGCTTCCACCAAGCGGTGCATGGCGAGCCGGGTCAGCGCGTCCAGCGCGCCGAACGGCTCGTCGAGCAGCAGCAGGTTCGGTTCGCGGACCAGCGCGCGGGCCAGTGACACGCGCTGCGCCTCGCCGCCGGACAGGGTGCGCGGCCAGGCGTCGGCGTGGTCGGCCAGCCGGACCTCGGTCAGCGCCTTGATCGCGACATCCCGACCGACGACCGGGTGCAGGCCCAGCACCACGTTGCGCCACACGCGCCGCCAGGGCAGCAACCGGGGCTGCTGGAACGCGACGGACACCTTTCCGTCCACAGTGGCCGAACCGTTGACGTCGGTGTCCAGCCCGGCCAACACCTTCAGCAGCGTCGACTTGCCAGAACCGCTGCGGCCCAGCAGCGCCACGAACTCGCCGGGCGCGATGTCGAGGTCCAGTTCGTGCAACACGGTGCGGTCGCCGAACTTCTTGGTCAGGCCGCGCACCTCGACGGTCAGGCCGCTCGCCATCGCAGCGCCCTCCTCTCCACCAGGCGCACGATCGCGTCGGTCGCCAGGCCGAGCGCGGCGTAGACGACCAGACCGACGACGATGACGTCGGTGCGCAGGAACTCCCGGGCGTTGTTGATCAGGTAACCGAGCCCGCTGCTGGCGTTGACCTGCTCGCCGACGATCAGCGACAGCCAGGCGACGCCGAGCGATTGACGCAGGCCGACCAGCGTGTTGGGCAGCGCGGAAGGCAGCACGACGTGGAAGAGGCGCTCGGAGCGGGTGTAACCGAGCGCGGTCGTCGCCTCGATCAGGTGACTGTCGACGTTGCGGATGCCCGCGTAGACGTTGAGGTAGAGCGGGAAGGCGACACCGAGCGCGACCAAGGCGATCTTTGGTTCCTCGCCGATGCCGAACCAGAGGATGAACAGCGGGATCAGGCCGAGGAACGGCAGCGTCCGCAGCATCTGCACCGGCGGGTCCACCAGGTAGTTGCCCCACCGCGACAGCCCGGCCACGATCCCGAGGAGCACGCCGATCGCCGCGCCGATGGCGAAGCCGATGCCGACGCGGGTGGTGGAGACGACGAACGCGTCACCGAGCTCACCGGTGCCCGCGAGCTCGATCCCGGCCTGGAGCACGGTCCACGGCGAGCTCAACTTGTCCGGCGGCAGGAGCCCGGTCTCGCAGGCGATCTGCCACAGCGCCACGATCGCCAGCGGGCTGATCCAGCGCCGCAGGTCGGGCAGTTTCCGGCGGGGTTTCCGTTCGGGTGGGGGTTGCTGGGCCGAATCCGCACGCGCGGGGGCGCCCAGGGTCGAGACAGACACGGGTGTCTCCCGGTGGGAGTGGGGACGCGCACGGGGCGGCGCGCTGGAGTGCTCGGTGGCGAACTCGTCAGGCCGAACAGATCGCGCTGGCCTGCCGCCGCAGGTCGACGTGCAGGCGGTGCACCAGGGATTCGCCGCCGTTCATAGCTCATGAGTCTTGGAGCAGGCCGGGGGTCAAGTCAACGTCCGGACAGCGCGTCCCGAATCATGGAAAGGCGCACCAGAATGGTGCGGAAAGCCGCCGGTTCTGCCAGGCGGGCGGGGTGGCGGTGGCGCCACTATTACTTTCAGGCTGAAATTAAATGCGCACTTGTCCACACCCCGCGGTTGTCCACAACGGGCGGAGCGGTCCACAGGCGGCGGGTGTGACTGGTTGCCGGGCAGCGCGGCGGACATCCTGGAACAGGGTCGCGGGCGGCGGTCCCGGAGCGGTCGAGGAGGTGGTGCTGACTTAGTGCGAGACCCCCGGAGCGTCGTTGATCCGGGGGTCGGTGCGGTGCGGATCAGGCGAGCTCGTGCCGGACGATGGTCTGGTCGCGGCCGGGGCCGACACCGACGGCGGAGACGCGGGCGCCGGAAAGCTCCTCCAGGCGCTCGACGTAGGCGCGCGCGTTGGCGGGCAGCTCGTCGAAGGTGCGGCAGTGGGTGATGTCCTCCCACCAGCCGGGCAGCTCCTCGTAGACCGGGACGGCGTGGTGCACGTCGGTCTGGGTCATCGGCATGTCGTCGACCCGGCGGCCGTCGACCTCGTAGCCGACGCAGACCGGGACGGTGTCCAGGCCGGAGAGCACGTCGAGCTTGGTGAGGAAGTAGTCGGTGATGCCGTTGACCCTGGCCGCGTACCTGGCGATCACCGCGTCGAACCAGCCGGTGCGGCGCAGGCGCTTGGTGGTGACCCCGATCTCGCCGCCGACCTTGCGCAGCCGCTCGCCCATGTCGTCGGTGAGCTCGGTCGGGAACGGGCCGGAGCCGACCCGGGTGGTGTAGGCCTTGAGGATGCCGATCACGCTGGTGATCCGGGTGGGGCCGATGCCAGAGCCAGCGCACGCCCCGCCCGAGGTCGGGTTGGACGAGGTGACGAACGGGTAGGTGCCGTGGTCGACGTCGAGCAGGGTGCCCTGCGAGCCCTCCAGCAGCACCGTCTCGCCGCGCTCGAGGGCCTGGTTGAGCAGCAGCCGGGTGTCGGCGATGCGGTGGCCGAACCGCTCCGCCGTGGTCAGCACCTCGTCGACCACCTGGTTGGCGTCGAGCGCCTTGCGGTTGTAGATCTTGACGAGCATCTGGTTCTTGACGTCCAGCGCCGCCTCGACCTTCTGCCGCAGGATCTTCTCGTCCAGCAGGTCCTGCACGCGCACCCCGACGCGGGCGACCTTGTCCTGGTAGGCCGGGCCGATGCCGCGACCGGTGGTGCCGATCTTGGCCTTGCCCAGGTAGCGCTCGGTGACCTTATCGATGGCCACGTGGTAGGGCATGATCAGGTGCGCGTCGGCGGAGATCAGCAGGCGGGAGGTGTCCACGCCGCGCTCCTCGAGGCCGGAGAGCTCGGTGAGCAGCACACCGGGGTCGACGACGACGCCGTTGCCGATGACGTTGGTGACGGCGGGGCTGAGGATGCCCGAGGGGATCAGGTGCAGCGCGAACTTCTGGCCGTCGGGCAGCACCACGGTGTGGCCCGCGTTGTTCCCGCCCTGGTACCGCACGATCCACTGAACGCGGTCGCCGAGCAGGTCGGTCGCCTTGCCCTTGCCCTCGTCGCCCCACTGGGCGCCGATCAGCACGATTGCCGGCATGTGAAACTCCAGGTGTTGGCAGTGTGGAGAAACCCTGTGGACACCCGTACCCGTGCTGCCTCGGGGGAATGCCGGTGACTGAGACTAGACCAGGAGACAGAAGTGAGCGCACTCGTGCTGGCCTGCGGAAACGCGGCCGACACCGGCCGCCCGCCCGCGCTCACCGAGCGTGACGGCACCACCTGGCGGCCGGTGCCCGCGACACCCGGCCGTGCGGACCTGGACGCGCTGCTCAAAGCCACTGACGGCGCCCGCGTGGTGGTCGTGGGCACCGACGCCGACCTGGCCGCCGTGGTGCTCCGAGTAATGCGCCTGGACCGCCTCGCCACCACCCCGATCGGGTTCGTCCCCACCGACCCGCGCGCCTCCGCGATCCCCGCCCTCTGGGGCCTGCCACGCGATCAGGCCGCCCAGGTGAACACCGCCCTGGCGGGCGAGATCGACCCCTTCCCCCTGATCCGCGACGACTCCGGTGGCGTCCTGGTAGGACAAGCCACAATCGACCAACCCCAAGGCGTCGCCTACTGCGACGACACCGTCGCCCTACGCGGCCGCGCCAAGCGCATCGACGTGACCCCCGACCCCGACGGCGGCCCCGGCCTGGTCGTCCGGGTCACCACCGGCCTCTTCGGCAAGAAGGTGACCACCCTGACCAGCCGAGCCTTCCAAATCGGCTGCGTCCGCACCCTGCTGACCCGCGACGGAGTGCCGAAGGACGTGGCCAAATGGACCTGGTACCGCCACACCGAAGACCTCCGCATCGCCCGAGGCCTCGTGTGACCCACCGTGCACCGCCCTTGACTCTCTGAGCACCCAGCCTGTCCCTCGGCGTGCCTTCGCGAGCTACTGACTACATGGCCGCCTCGCCCGAACTCCCCGGAACCCTCGCCTCAGCCTGGCCGCCGCGCCCCAACTCCAGTGATCCGAGACCCGTCGGGGTGCCGGGATGCTGGCCCCTTCACCCTCGCCAGCCAGCAGTCCCCGGAATCAGCGGCGCCGCCCTCACACCAGGCCCGCCTTCCGCCCTGGCAGCAACGCCAAAGGCGCCAGCCCAGCCTCCGTCAGGTCCGCCCTAACCCACCTGGCCAGCCCCACGCTCCTCGGAGTCGCCGGTGCCATCCCGGTTGCCGTCAGGTTCGCCCCATCCCACAGTGCTAGCCACTGGACACTCGGACCCGCCGGTGCCACCCCACCCCGGTCAGGTCCGCCCCAGCCCACTTACGCAGCGCCTGGACACTCGGACCCGGCGGTGCCAACTTGACTGCCGTCAGGTCCGCCCCAGCCCACTTACCCAGCGCCTGGACAGTCGGAGTCGCTGGTGCCAACTGCTCGATGGGGCGGACTTGTTTTGCGTGGGGGGACGGCACCCGTAGCGTCGGTAGCGGACAGGGCCAGTCTTTTCGGCCCCTGCTTTGCGGTCCTGCCACGGGTGTCGTAGGGGCCCCACGCAAAACAAGTTCGCCCCATCGAGCTCGTCGCATTGTCGCGGATCGGGCCCGATGTTGCCGCCAGGCGACGAGGCGTTTCCCGGAGCCGAAGGCGGAGGCCCGAATCCCTTGCCCCGCACTCCCAGCAACGGCCTACGTCAAGATCAACCTGATCGAAAGCCCCCAAATACACAGCTTACCGCGCAGCACCGACAAACCGGGAGCACCGAGCAGCAGCCTGTGGACAAATGAGCCCGTTGTGGACAAACCCAGCACCCACAACGGAATCCGCAAGATCATCCGCCGCAAGAGCCCCCAATGCACAGCCTACCGAGCAAGCCCGACAAAACAGCAGCAGCGACCGCGGCCTGTGGGCAACCAGAGCCGTTGTGGACAACCACCCACCGCCGAACGCTCCCGCAAGATCATCCGCACCTTGAGCCCCCGAATGCACAGCCTACCGAGGAGGCCCACCAGACCGGAACCTGCAAATAGCACCTGCGGACAGCAGAACACGTTGTGGACAACCAACCCCAACAACCGCCCCCACGAATGATCAACTAAATCAAAAGCCCCCGATTTACAGCCTACCGCCGCGCAAAGACAATCCCGCTGCCACAAGGGACGCCTGTGCACAACCCACCCCCTTGTGGATAACCGACCACAGAAGGAGGTCAAGCACCCCCTGTTCAACGGCAAGTGCCCGCAACACCCCCTCTTCCACAGTCCGTTGTCACCCCGTCACCCACAGGAGTGGCAAGCGCCATCTGCCCGGACCACGGTGAGGGGCGGTCCTCATTCCCTGCCGACCGGAGGAAACGATGTTGACCAAGACTCGCGCGGGGGCAGTCCTCGCCGCGCTGATAGCTGTGTTCGCGCTGGCCATGCCCGCGGGCGCTACACCGCCGGGGATTCCCAGCGAGGCCACGGCTCGTTCCGAGCTCGCTGGGTTGACGGTGCGGGCGGATGGGTCGATGACGGGGTATTCGCGGGACAAGTTTCCGCATTGGGTGATTATCTCGGGTACCTGTGACACGCGAGAGACTGTGCTTAAGCGTGATGGCAGTGGCGTAGGCACCAACTCTTCGTGCCAGGCGACGTCGGGTAGTTGGTACAGCCCTTACGACGGTGCTACCTGGTCTGCGGCGTCTGATGTGGATATTGACCACGTTGTGCCGTTGGCCGCTGCGTGGCGGTCTGGGGCTTCTGGGTGGACGACCACTAAGAGGCAGCAGTTTGCCAATGATCTGAGCCACCCGCAGTTGATCGCAGTGACCGACAACGTCAACCAGTCCAAGGGCGACAAGAGCCCGGAGGCATGGAAGCCGCCCGCCACCGGCTACTGGTGCACTTACGCGAAGATGTGGACCCGCGTGAAGTACACCTACAGCCTCAGCGTCAACTCTTCGGAGAAGTCCGCACTGCTGAGCATGCTCGACCGCTGCTGAACAAGCGGAGTAGGGCCGGGGGCAGTGACCGCCCCCGGCCCTGTCCGGGTCTAGACCAGGCCCAGTTGAGCGGGGGCGGCTGGGTCGGAGTCGGCGAGGAAGGTGGAGCAGCGCTCGTACTCCTCGGTGTCGTCGATGGCCTTGGCGGCCTTGGCGAGGGCGGCCAGGGCGCGCAGGAAGCCCTGGTTGGGGCGGTGCGACCACGGGACCGGGCCGAAGCCCTTCCAGCCGGATCGGCGCAGTTGGTCCAGGCCGCGGTGGTAGCCGGTGCGGGCGTAGGCGTAGGCGGCGATGGGCTCGTCGGCGGCGAGCGAGCGCTCGGCCAGGGCCGCCCAGGCCTCGCTGAAGTCCGGCCAGCGGGTGGCGACCTCGACCGGGTCGCCGCCGTCCAGCGCGGCCTGTGCTTCGGCGCGGTCGGGCAGCAGGGTCGGCTCGGGGCCGAGGAGGTTTCCGTGCATCCCGCCATCCTGCCGTACCGGACGGTGCGTGATCGGGTGACTACCTGACGCCGAATCGGACACCCGGGGTTCCTGCCTGCGGGTGTACGGGGTCATCATGGCCCGGTGAGACAGGGTGTGGAGATCGGCGGACCGGTCGCGCAGTTCAAGGCGTTCTTCCGGCTGCACTGGACCAGGGGTGCCGCCGGGCGGGAGACGCCGGAGTGGGTGTGGCACTTCGCGTACCGCACCTGGCTGCTGGCGCTGTTGTTCAAGCTGCTCGGGTCCTCTTGGGACGAGTCCTGGCACTTCAAGTTCCTGCGCGACGACTTGGCGCCGCCGCACCTGATCAACACGCTGGGGACCGGGATCGCGGTCGTGCTGGTCGCGATCCACACCTTCACCGGCATGGCGGCGACCCGCAGGTCGCAGCGGGTGGTGCAGTCCGGCCTCGCGGTGTTCCTCATCGCCGCGCCGCTCGACGTGATCAACCACCGGGTGAACGGGCTGGACCTGACCGCGTGGAGCCCGTCGCACGCGCTGCTGTACCTGGGGACCGCCTTGATGATCGCGGGCCTCATCGACGGCTGGGTCGCGGCCGGGCCGCGGGGCCCGGGGTGGACGCTGGTGCTGGGGTCGCTGTGGGTGTTCTTCCTGGAGAACACGCTGTTCCCGAACGGCCAGCAGGAGTACGGGACGCTGGAGATGACGTCCTGCATGCCCAACGGCGTGCTGGACGCGAACAGTTGCTACGCCGAGCGGGAGTTGCTGGAGTTCGCCGCGCAGCAGATCGGTCGGCCGGTGGACTACACGGCGATCGAGCATTTCGCGCTACCGATCCCTTCTTGGGTCTACCCGTTGTGGGGGATCGGTGTGGCGGCGCTGGTTCTCGCTGTGGCCGCGAAGACGATCGGTAAGGCTTGGACAGCCACTGCGGTCGCAGGCATCTACGTCCTCTATCGCGCGGCGATCTGGCCACTGCTCGTCGCAGGTGACTTCCCGCCGTCGACGGTGCCGTTCTACCTGGTCTTCGTTGGCCTTGCCGTTGACCTTGTACGCCGGTCAAACCTGCCGCATCTCGCCGAAGCCGCCGTAGGCGCGCTCGCCGTGACCGCGCTCGGCTACGGCGCCCTCTTCGTGCAAGAGCAACTGCTGGACGCACCCCCGACCGCTTGGTGGTCGGCACCTATCGCGCTCGTGGGCGTGGCAGCGCTGTGGGCGGCAGGTCGTCCTATCGCGCAGAGACTCAACGCTTAAGGACAGCAAGAAGGCCCTCTCCCAGGACGAGGAGAGGGCCTTCGCTGTGTCAGAACCGGACTAGCCGGCGATCATCCGGCCCGCGGACTTCAGGTGCTCGCACGCCTGCGTGATGCGCGCGGCCATCGCCTGCTCAGCCGCCTTGAGGTAGCTGCGCGGGTCGTAAACCTTCTTGTTGCCCACCTCGCCGTCGACCTTGAGCACGCCGTCGTAGTTGGCGAACATGTGCGCGGCGATCGGGCGGGTGAACGCGTACTGCGTGTCGGTGTCGATGTTCATCTTGATGACGCCGTAGGTCAGCGCCTCGTGGATCTCCTCCAGCAGAGAGCCGGAGCCGCCGTGGAAGACCAGGTCGAACGGCTTGGCGTCGGCGCCGAGGCCGAGCTTCTGCGCGACGACGTCCTGGCCCTGCTTGAGGATCTCCGGGCGCAGCTTGACGTTGCCCGGCTTGTAGACCCCGTGCACGTTGCCGAAGGTGGCCGCCAGCAGGTAGCGCCCCTTCTCGCCGACACCGAGCGCGTCGACGGTCTTGAGGTAGTCCTCGGCGGAGGTGTAGAGCTTGTCGTTGATCTCGTTGGCGACACCGTCCTCCTCGCCGCCCACCACGCCGACCTCGATCTCCAGCACGATCCGCGCGGCGGCCGCCTTCTCCAGCAGCTCGGCGGCGATCTGCAGGTTCTCCTCCAGCGGCACCGCGGACCCGTCCCACATGTGCGACTGGAACAGCGGGTTGCCACCGGCGTTGACGCGCTCCTGGCTGATCGCGATGAGCGGGCGGACGAACCCGTCGAGCTTGTCCTTGGGGCAGTGGTCGGTGTGCAGCGCGACGTTCACCGGGTACTTGGCGGCGACGACGTGGGCGAACTCGGCGAGCGAGACCGCGCCGGTGACCATGTCCTTGACCTTGGTGCCGGAGGCGAACTCCGCGCCGCCGGTCGAGACCTGGATGATCCCGTCGCTCTCGGCCTCGGCGAACCCGCGCAGCGCGGCGTTCAAGGTCTCCGACGAGGTCACGTTGATGGCGGGGTAAGCGAACTCGTTCGCCTTGGCCCGGTCCAGCATCTCCGCGTAGACCTCGGGTGTGGCGATGGGCATCGTGCTCCTCCTCGGGGTGGCCTGCGCCGTTCTGGCGCATCCTACGAGCAGCGCCCGCCCCCGGTGTTGGGCAGACTGGTGCCATGGCTACGGCTACCTGGAACGGCGAGGTCATCGCCGAGAGTGACGACACGGTTGTCGTCGAAGACAACCACTACTTCCCCTACGAGTCGGTGCACCAGCACTTCCTCCGCCCGTCGGAGACGACGACCGAATGCGGCTGGAAGGGCATCGCGAACTACTACACGCTGCACGTCAACGGCGCGGACAACCCGGACGCGGTCTGGTTCTACGCCGAGCCGAAGCCGGAGGCGGCGCAGATCAAGGGCCGGGTCGCCTTCTGGAAGGGCGTCGAGGTCACCGCTTAGTTCGCTGACTGGCGAACCCGATCGCGGTAGGTTCGCCGCATGACGCGAATCGGCACGACAGAACTAGAGGTCTACCCGCTCAACCTGGGCACGAACGTGTTCGGGTGGACCGCGGACAAGGCAGCCTCATTCGCTGTTTTGGACGCGTTCGCCGCGGCGGGCGGCAACTTCGTCGACACCGCGGACATGTACTCGCAGTGGGCGCCGGGCAACTCCGGCGGCGAGTCGGAGACGATCATCGGCGAGTGGCTTGCCGCGCGGGGCAAGCGCGACGAGTTCGTGGTGGCGACGAAGTTGTCGGCGCTCGAGGGGTTCAAGGGGCTTTCCGCGGCGAACGTCAAGGCCGCCGCGGAAGGCTCCCTCAAGCGACTGGGCACCGACCGGATCGACCTGTACTACGCGCACTACGACGACGAGAACACGCCTATCGAGGAGACCCTCACCGCCTTCGACGCACTTGTGCGCGAGGGCAAGGTCCGGCACATCGCCGCATCGAACCTCTCCGCTAAGCGGATCGAGGAGTCGCTGGCGATCTCCGACCGCGAGGGACTGGCGCGCTACGTGGCGATCCAGCCGCACTACAGCCTGATCGAGCGCGCGGGCTACGAGAACGAGTACGCCGCCTTGGCCGCCAAGGAGAACTTGAGCGTGCTGCCGTACTGGTCGCTAGCGCGCGGGTTCCTCACCGGCAAGTACCGCGACGGTAGCTCTACCGTCGACAGCCCGCGTGCGGGTGCGGCATCCGCTTACCTCGATGATCGAGGCCGCCGCGTTCTGTCTGTCTTGGACGAGGTTGCGGCAACGCACGCGACCACTGCGGCGGCGGTCGCGCTGGCTTGGCTGACCGCGCAGCCGAACGTCGTTGCGCCTATCGCGAGCGCGCGCACCCCGGAGCAGTTGGCCGACCTTCTCCCGTCGGTCGACCTCAAGCTGTCCGACGACGAGGTGGCGAAGCTGACGAGCGCAGCGGACTAGCGGGCTAGTCGGCGGGCTCCAGCGCCGATCGGTACCCCAGCACGGCGAGCAGGTGGCGGGCGTGGGCGAGGACTTCCGGGTCATCGCCCGCGCCCGCCGCCGCGAGGGTGGCGGTGAGGTCGGCGCGTTGTTCCGGCACGTGCACGTCCTCGGCGACCTCGGCGTCGACCACCTCGTCCTCGGCCCGGCGGCGCAGCACCCGCCGGGTCTGGGCGGTCAGCGCGGCGTAGGCGTCCGCCGCCGCGGTTGTGGTCGTCGTCGTGCTCGCAGCGGCTCCGGCCAGCAGCGCGGTCACAACCAACTCCACGGACACCCGGTCTCCGATCTACGTCATGGGTCAACCACGGAGCGTGGCTGGCGCCCATCACATCGACGGACCCCGGTCGGGGGTTACCGGGTGGACCGAAATATGTGTTACTCGCGGTAGCTTACTCGCGGTAAGTTGGGGTACCGTCCGGTAACCACCGTTGCTTGGAGGCACCTCATGGGCGTGACGAACCTGCTGGCCCGCGAGCACGACGTCGCCGGGAAGGTCATCCTGATCACCGGCGCTGCCCGCGGTTTCGGTGCGGGCCTCGCCCGCCGGTTCGCGGCCAGGGGCGCCAAGGTCGCCCTGGTCGGGCTGGAGCCTGCGGAGTTGGCCGAGGTCGCCGCCGACTGCGGACCGGACGCCGCGGTGTTCGAGGCCGACGTCACCGACTGGGCCGCGCTGCAGGCCGCGACCGACGGCGCCGTCGAGCGCTTCGGCGGGATCGACATCGTCATCGCCAACGCGGGCATCGCGGCGGCGGGCTTCGTCCGCTCGATCGACCCGACCGCCTTCGAGCGCACGATCGAGGTCGACCTGCTGGGGGTCTGGCGCACCGTCCGGGTCACCCTGCCGCACGTCATCGAGCGCAAGGGCTACGTGCTGGTGGTGTCCTCGATGGCCGCGATCGCGCACGCCCCGGCGATGGCCGCCTACGCCGCCGCGAAGGCCGGCGTGGAGGCGTTCACCAACAGCCTGCGCGCCGAGGTCCGCCACCTCGGCGTCAAGGTCGGCGTGGCCCACCCGACCTGGATCGCGACCGACCTGGTCACCGGCGCCGACGAGCACCCGGTCTTCGGACCGCTGCGCGCCGCCATGCCCGGCCCGATCGGCAAGACCTACCCGGTGGCGGTGGCCCTCGACGCGCTGGAGGCCGGGGTGCTGCGCCGCGACCGGACCGTGCACGTGCCGGGCTGGGTCGGGCTGCTCAAGCTCGTCCGGGCGTTCCTGCCGCCGATCATCGAGATCGGCGGGCGGCTGCGCGGCAACCTGGTCGCCAAGGCCGACCGGGCGGCGCTGGCCGACATCGCCGAGCGCGGGGCCGAGGTGTCCTCGCGACCGGTGGGTGCTGGCGGGGCGGCGGCGGTGCGGGCAAGGTAGCGCCGTGTCCAAGCGCGAGCAGATCAAGATGACCCCGGCCGAGGTGCGCGAGTTCCTGGTCGACCAGCGGACCGCGAACGTGGCGACGATGGGGCGCAACAACCGCCCGCACCTGGTGCCGATGTGGTTCGTCCCCGAGGGCGACGGGCTCGTCTCGTGGACCTACGAGAGTTCGCAGAAGGTCGCCAACCTGCGTCGACTGCCGCAAGCGAGTGTGCTTGTCGAGGCTGGTGAGTCCTATGAGGAGCTTCGCGGCGCGCTAAGCGAGTGCGACGTGGAAATCGTGACCGACGTCGACGAGATTGTCCGGATCGGTAGCGCCATCACCGAGCGGTACACCCAGAGCGCCGAGGTAGCCGTAGCGGCCACTCAGTTCATCCGCGGCCAAGCAGCCAAGCGGGTGGGCTTGAAGTTCACGCCCACCCACACGACCTCGTGGGACCACCGCAAGCTGGGCGGGGCCTACTAGTCGAGCGCGGCAGGGGTACCCATCACGACGTTCCACTCGCGGATGACGCGGGAGGCTGCGACGTTTTCCAGCGTGTAAGGGTCGACCGCGAGCAACTCGTCCAACTCGGCGCGGTCGGCGGCGCGCAGGATCACGAAACCGCCGGTGCCATCGGCCCACGGGCCCGCCGCGAGGACGTTGCCCGCTTCGACCATGGGCCGCAGGTAGTCGCGGTGGGCAGGCCGGACGGCGTTGAGCCGGTCGAGGTCGTCGACGTAGCGGGTGTCCACGGTGAACCAAGTCATGGCCCCATCATCGCAAGCGCAGGTCGGACGGTATGCCCGCGGGTCTCGGCCCGGTAAGGTCAGCCCGTGGCAGGGGAAGACATCCAGGCAGGTGCCCCGCGGGCGGCGGGGCAAGGCAACGCCGAGCAGACGGTCGAACAGACGCTGACTCGGCTGCGGGCGATCGACACCAACAGCGCGCCACCGCCGAAGCCGGACGCGCCGCTCACCCTCGAGGACCTCTACCGAACGCACCGGATGCGGTTGATCCGGCTGGCGTTGTTGCTGGTAGACGAGCCCGCGACGGCCGAGGACGTGGTGCAAGAGGCGTTCACCGGGCTGCACCGCAACTGGGGTGGCCTGCGCGATTCGGCCGCCGCCGTCGGGTACCTGCGGACCGCCGTGGTCAACGGTTCGCGAAGCGTGCTGCGGCGGCGCAAGACCGCGCGGGAGTACACACCGCCGCACGCGGTCAACGCGCGGTCGGCCGAGAGCCTTGCCATGCTGACCGCGGAGCACCAGAGCGTCGTTCGGGCGCTTTCGCAGTTGCCGCCGCGCCAGCGCGAGGTGCTGGTGCTGCGCTACTACGGGAACCTGACCGAGGCGGAGATCGCCGAGGCCGCCGGTATCTCGAAGGGCACGGTCAAGTCCACCGCCAGCCGGGCGTTGGAGGCGCTGCAGAAGATCATGAACACGCCGTAGGCGTACTCCTACTGGGCGAAGTTGGTTTAGACCATTGCGGTATAGACCAATACACTGCCACTGTGCACTGTCGCGTGCACGGACGCTCGGAGGACCATCAAATGGCAGGACGGCTCATCGCAGGAGGCAGGCTCGTCACCGCGGAAGGCGTGGTGGACGACGGCTGGCTGCTGGTCGAAGACGGCTACATCTCCGCCCTCGGCAGCGGTGAGCGTCCGCGCGCCGACGAGACGGTCGATGCGGGCGGCGCCTGGGTGGTGCCCGGGTTCGTCGACATCCACTGCCACGGCGGCGGCGGCGAGCCGTTCATGAGCACCGACCCGGCCAGGGCCAGGGTCGCGGTCGACACGCACGCCAAGCACGGCACCACGACGCTGCTGGCCAGCCTGGTCTCCCGCCCGGTCGAGGAGCTGGTCAACCAGATCGCCGCGCTGCGCGAACTCGTCGAGGACGGCCTGCTCGCGGGTGTGCACCTGGAGGGCCCGTTCCTGTCCGCGGCCCGCTGCGGGGCGCACGACCCGAACATCCTGCGCGCCCCGGCCGCCGACGCCGTCGAGCGGCTGCTGGACGCGGGCAAGGGCGCGGTCCGGATGGTGACCATCGCCCCCGAGCTGGAGAACTCCGTCAACGCGGTGCGCCAGCTGATCGACGGCGGTTCGCTCGCCGCGATCGGGCACACCGACGCCACCGAGGCCCAGGTCATGCCCGCGGTGGACGCGGGAGCGACGGTGGCCACCCACCTGTTCAACGGCATGCGGCCGCTGCACCACCGCGAACCCGGCCCGATCGGGGCGTTGCTCGACGACGAACGGGTGACCGTCGAGCTGATCTGCGACCTGGTGCACCTGAGCCCGACCATCGTCCGGCTGGCCGCCAAGCACGCCGGTCTCGGCAGGACCGTGCTGGTCACCGACGCCATCGCGGCGGCGGGGGTCGGCGACGGGTCTTACGACATCGGTGGCCTGGAGGTCGTGGTCAAGGACGGCGTGCCGACACTGGCGGGCGGGACCTCACTCGCGGGGAGCACACTCACCATGGACGTCGCGTTCCGCAACCTCGTGCAGGGCTGCGGCCTGTCGGTCCCGGAGGCCGTCGCCGCCACCTCGACCCGCCCCGCCGCACTGCTGGGGCTGGCCGACGCGACCGGCAAGCTCGCCAAGGGCCTCAACGCCGACCTGGTGCTGCTGGACGCGGGCCTGCACGTCAACTCGGTCATGCGCCGGGGCTCCTGGGTGGGTTAACGTCGCGGCATGACCGCGGCCGACCCTGAGCGCCTGCTCACCGACGCCTTGCGCGCGCAGGCCGCGCGCACCCCGGTCGCCGAGCCGGTCGAACCGGTCGACCTGGGCACCACCGCCCGGGCGGAGCACGACCTGCCGCCCCGGGTGTGGTGGGTGCTGGCGCTCGCGCTGCTGCTCGGACTGGCCGCGGGTTCACTCGTCGGATTCCTGACCCTGCTCCGCTAACACCCTGCGTGAGCAGGCAAACCCGGCACAGGCCCCGCACAGAGCAGCCCTGTACCTTGACCGGGTGCGCGCCGACCTTCCCGTGAACCAGGCCCTGCTCCCAGACTGGCTGGACCCCGAGGTCATCCTCAGCAGCCTGGGGCCCTACCTGCTGCCGGTGCTCTGCCTGATCATCTTCGCGGAGTGCGGCCTGCTGCTCGGCTTCTTCCTGCCGGGCGACTCGCTGCTGTTCACCGCCGGGCTGTTCGTGGCCAAGGGCTACATCTCCACGCCGCTGTGGGTGATCTGCCTGCTGCTCACGGTCTGCGCGTTCATCGGCAACGTCGTCGGGTACTTCATCGGCTACAAGGCGGGTCCGGCGCTGTTCAACAAGCCGAACTCCAAGCTGTTCAAGCACGAGCACGTCACCAAGACGCACGGCTTCTTCGAGAAGTACGGCCCGCGGGCCATCGTGCTCGCCCGGTTCGTGCCGATCGTGCGCACCTTCATCACCGCCGTCGCCGGGGTCGGCCGGATGGACCAGCGCAAGTTCTTCACCTACTCGGCCATCGGCGGCGTGCTGTGGGCGACCGGCGTGACGGTGCTGGGCTACTTCCTCGGCCAGATCGACTTCATCCACAAGAACCTCGAAGCGATGATCCTGCTGATCGTGCTGATCTCGGTGCTGCCGATCATCTACGAGGTGCTCAAGGCCCGCCGCGAGAAGAAGAACGCAGCGGGCCTGTAGGCAGGCTTAGGCGGCCGCCCAGATCTGGTGGGCGGCAGTGACCGCGGCGGCTTGGTATGCGGGCAGCATCCTGCCCTCCACCACCACCTCGATCGGCCACTTCTCCTGGCGGGTCACCCACAGCCGCGAACTGATCGCGCTGTAGGTCCGCAACTCGTCCGCCCCCGGCACGACCTGGACCAAGTACACCCAGGTCGCCGGGTTCGTGGCGTCCGGCAGCGGCTCGCGCCACGCCCGGCGCACCCGGCGCCCGCCTGCGGTGGCCGCCTCGGTCGCGATGACCCGGTCGGCGCCAGCGGGGTCCGGGGCGTCGGCGGGTCCGGTGGGGCTGAACCGGTAGGCCGGTGTCGGAGCGGCGTCCACCACGGCGACCTCGGCGAGTTCTGGGTCGTGCGGGTCGTCGAGCAGCGCGCGGATGAGCTCCGCCTCCTCAGCGGTGATGCCGACCCCCTCGTACTGCAGGTTCAGCAGCAGCGAGGCGAGCGCCATCTCCTCCTCACCCGCGAAGATCTGCGACTGGACGACGCTGACGACGTCGTCGGTGAGCCTGCCGGAGAGTCGCCTGCACACCTCGGTCGCGGTGGCGTATTGCAGTTGGTCCATCGTCTTGAACCGTCACTTCTTTCCGTACGGGCCGTGGTCGGTCCTGATCGCGTGACCCCCGGCACGGGGTCTTGATCACTGTAGTGAGGCGCACCCGTGCGCGGGATTCCGTCCGGCGGGGTCAGCCGAGCTCGAACATGGACCCCGGGTTGAACAGGTTCGCCGGGTCGAGCGCGGCCTTGATGGCGCGGTGCGCGCGCAGGCCGACCGGGCCGATCTCGCGGGCCAGCCACTCGCGCTTGATCTTGCCGACGCCGTGCTCGCCGGTGATCGTGCCGCCGAGCCGCAGCCCGAGGTCGAGGATGTCGTTGAACGCGCGCTGGGCGCGGGCGAACTCGTCGGCCGAACCCGGGTCGTAGACGATCGTGGGGTGCATGTTGCCGTCGCCCGCGTGCCCGACGACGGCGACGCGCAGGCCGAACTCGGCGCTGATCCGCTCGCAGCCCGCGATCAGGTCGGTGATCTTGGTGCGCGGCACGCACACGTCGTCGGTGAGCCACGCGCCATAGGTCTCCAGGGCGGTGAGCACCGCGCGGCGGGCGGTCAGCAGCAGCGCGCCCTCGGCGAGGTCGAACGTGGTGTGCGCGAGGGTGGCGCCCGCGTCGAGGCAGATCCGCTCGATGGCGGCCAACTCCCGGATCGCGGCGTCGCCACCGGAGTCGGACTGGCAGATCAGCAGTGCCGCGCTGCCGCGCCCGGCGCCGACCTCGGTCTTGAGGTGCGCCTCGACGGCGGCGATGGCGGTCGCGTCCATGATCTCCATCAGCGACGGCACGATCCCCTCGCGCACCACCCGGCTGACCGCCGCCCCAGCCGCCCCGGTCGTGTCGAACGCGGCGGCCAGGGTGCCGGGGGCCTGCGGGAGCGGGCGCAGCGCCAGGGTCGCCCGGGTGATGACGCCGAGGGTGCCCTCGCTGCCGACGAACAGCTTGGTCAGGTCGTAGCCCGCGACGCCCTTGACCGTGCGGCGGCCGGTGTCGAGGACCTCGCCGTCGGCCAGCACGACCCGCAGGCCGAGCACGGAGTCCGTGGTCACGCCGTACTTCACGCAGCACAGGCCACCCGCGTTGGTGGCCACGTTGCCGCCGATGGTGCACCAGTCGTAGCTGGAGGGGTCCGGTGGGTAGAACAGGCCGTGCTTCTCCACCGCGCCGCGCAGGTCGAGGTTGATGACGCCGGGTTCGACGACGGCGAGCCGGTTGTCCGGGTCGACCTCCAGGATCGCGTTCATCCGGGTCGTCGCCAGCACCACGCAGCCCTCGATGGCGTTGGCCGCGCCGGACAGTCCGCTGCCCGCACCCCGCGCGACGATCGGCACCCCGTGCTCGGCGCACGCCCGCACCACGGCCTGAACCTGCTCAGTCGTCCTCGGCAGCACTACCGCGAGCGGGGTGCCGTAAGGGGCCAGCGGCATCATGTCCCGCTCGTAGCTCGGCAGGACCTCGGGGTCGGTGATCACCCCGTCCGGGTCGACCGAGGACCTGAGCCGGGCGAGCAACTCCGTGGATGTCACCGAGGCGTGCACGGATGTCACCGTAGGCGATCGTCATACCCCTGACCTACAGTTGATGTGTCGGGTGTCACTGCGGACATCGGGAGGGGGTGCGTCGTGCGGGAGATCGAACTCCCGGGGCCGAGCGTCCAGGCCAAGGCCCTCGCGCGGTACCTGCGCACCTGCGCCCGCCCGGTGGCCGACCGGCTGCGGCTGCGCGGCGGTCAGCTGCGCGTGGTCCGCGAGGCCTTCGACACCGTCGGCCTGACCCCGCTGCCGCGCGGCACCCGGGTCCGGGCGGTGTCCGAGCCGCACGGCTACGGCGACGTCACCGGCCTGTGGTTGACCGCGCGCGCCGCCGACGAACGCGCCGGGGCCGTGCTGTACCTGCACGGCGGCGGGTTCGTGTTCGGCTCGCTGCGCACCCACCGGCACATCGCGGCGGCGTTGTCGCAGACCAGCGGCCTGCCGGTGCTGCTGCTGGACTACCGGCGCGCCCCGGAGCACCCGTACCCGGCCGCGGCGGACGACGCGCTCGCCGCCTTCCACTGGCTGCTCGACCAGGGCTACCCCGCCGACCGGATCGTCATCGCGGGCGACTCGGCTGGCGGTCACCTGGTCGCGGGCCTGCTGGCGGCGCTGACCAGGGAGCGCACGGCCATGCCCGGTGCCGCCCTGCTGTTCTCGCCGTTCCTGGACCTGACCTGCGCCGGGCTCGACGAGCGCGACGCGGTGTGCCGCGACCCGTACATCCCGCCGGACCGGGCCCGCGAGGTCGCCGCGCTCTACGCGGGGGATCTGGGCGTCGACCACCCGACGCTGGACGTGTTCCGGGGCTCGAAGCGGCGCTGGCCCGCGACGTTGGTGCAGGTGGGGGACACCGAGTGCCTCTTAGCCGACTCGCGGCGGTTGGCCGCCGCGATGGCCTCGGCGGGCGCGCACTGCGAGCTGCAGGTGTGGCCCGGTCAGGTGCACGTGTTCCCGGCGTTCTACCCGATCGTCCCGGAGGGCCGGTTGGCGTTGCGGTACGCGGGCGACTTCCTGCGCGAGGCCCTGGTCCGCCCGCTGGCCGCCTGAGTTGCACACCGGCACCGACCAGGAACATGCTTGGCTTACGCAACCAATTAGCCCGGCCCACACCCATGTAGACCAGCTAGGGGAATGAGCATGACCGCAGTGACGGCCGACCAGGCGTCCGCGAAGCAGGCAGCACCACCGGGGGCGGGTCTGACCCACCGGCAGATCCTGGTGATCATGTCGGGGCTGATGCTCGGCATGTTCCTCGCCGCGCTCGACCAGACGATCGTCGGCACCTCGATCAGGACGATCGCCGACGACCTCAACGGGCTGAGCCTGCAGGCGTGGGCGACGACCGCCTACCTGATCACCTCGACCGTCTCCACCCCGCTCTACGGCAAGCTGTCGGACATCTACGGCCGCAAGCCGTTCTTCCTCACCGCGATCTCGCTGTTCATCATCGGCTCGCTCGCCTGCACGCTGGCGACCACGATGTACGAACTGGCCGCGTACCGGGCGTTCCAGGGCTTGGGCGCGGGCGGTCTGATGTCGCTGGCGCTGACGATCATCGCCGACATCGTGCCGCCGCGGGAGCGGGCCAAGTACCAGGGCTTCTTCCTCGCGGTGTTCGGCACCTCGAGCGTGCTCGGGCCGGTCATCGGCGGGTTCTTCGCCGGGCAGGGCGAGATCCTGGGCATCACCGGTTGGCGCTGGGTGTTCCTGGTGAACGTCCCGATCGGCATCATCGCGCTGTTCGTGGTGATGAAGGTGCTCAACGTCCCGCACGAACGCCACGACCACCGCATCGACTACTTCGGCGCGGTCTTCCTGTCGGTCACCGTGGTGCCGCTGCTGATCGTCGCCGAGCAGGGTCGGGAGTGGGGCTGGGACTCGCAGCGGTCGCTGATCTGCTACGGCATCGGGTTCGTCGGCCTGATCGCGTTCCTGCTGGTGGAACGGGCGATGAAGGACGAGGCGCTGATCCCGCTGCGGCTGTTCCGCACCTCCACCTTCGCCATGACGATCATCGCGGGCACCATCCTCGGCATCGGCATGTTCGGCGGGATCACGATGGTGCCGCAGTACCTGCAGATCGTGCGCGGATTCACCCCGACCGAGGCCGGTCTGATGATGGTGCCGCTGATGCTGGGCATCATGTTCGCCTCGGTGGTCTCCGGGCAGCTGACCTCGAAGACCGGGCGCTACAAGGCATTCCCGATCATCGGGTCCCTGCTGCTGGTCGCCGGGCTGCTGCTGTTCCACACCGTCGACGTGGACACCGAGATGTGGCAGCCGATCGTCTACATGGTCGTGTTCGGCCTCGGCCTCGGTTTCTGCATGCAGACGCTCACGGTGGCCGCGCAGAACGCGGTCGAGATGCGCGACATGGGCGTGGCGACCGCGGCGATCACGTTCTTCCGCCAACTCGGTGGCACGCTGGGTGTCGCGGTGTTCCTGTCGCTGCTGTTCAGCACGGTCGCCGACAACATCGCCTCGGCTTTCCGCGCAGCGGCGAGCAGCCCGCAGTTCCAGGCCGCGCTGAGCGACCCCGACGTCCGGTCGAACCCGGTCAACGCGCCGGTGTTCGACGCGCTGCGCGGCGGGGGCGGGGGCGGCGTGCTGCAGGACTCGTCGTTCCTGCAGCAGATCGACCCGCGACTGGCCCGACCGTTCCAAGAGGGCTTCGTCGAGTCGATCCAACTGGTGTTCCTGGTCGGCGCGGGCGTGATGGTGCTGGCGTTCCTGGTGTCGCTGTTCATCAAGGAGATCCCGCTGCGCAGCGGAGCGTCCCCCGCGGCGATCATGGAGGGCGGCGAAGCGCTGCTGCCCGACGAGGCCAAGGAGAGCCTGGCGGGTCCGGCGCAGACCGAGCCGGAGCCGGAGGAGGAACCCGGCGGCAAGGCGGAGTCCAACGGGCACAACGGGTATCACCCGGTCGAGCCGACCGCGCTGCGCGGGGAGCTGACCGGGTTGCGCGGCCAGGTCCGCCGCTCGGACGGGGCGGTCGTGCCGGGGGCGGCGTTGACGCTGCTGGACTCCGGCGGCAAGCAGGTCAGCCGGGTCGGGTCCGACGGCACCGGCGAGTACCTGCTGGACGCGCCCAGCCCCGGCCCGTACGTGCTGCTGGCCTCCGCGCCGGAGCACCAACCGAAGGCGACCACCGTGCAGGTCCGATCCGGACAGTCCACTGTAGATGTGATCTTGGCGGGGGCGACCGTGGTGCACGGGTTCGTGTTGTCGGCCGACGGGCACGCCGCGCTCGGCCTGGCCCAGGTGACTCTGACCGACCAGTTCGGCGAGGTGGTGCACAGCCAGACGACCTCCTCCGACGGCGGCTACCGGTTCGTCGGCGTGCGCGGCGGTGAGCTGACCCTGGTGGTCGCGGCGGAGGAGTACCAGCCGGTGGCCGTGCAACTCGCCGTGCCCGAGTCCGGTCCGCTGCGCCAGGACGTCGAGCTCGTCGGCGCGGCGGCGCTGGAGGGTGTCGCCCGCACGGCGGACGGCGCGATCGTGGCGGACGCGCGGATCACCGTGCTCGACGCGGTGGGCGAGGTGGTCCTGGTGACCAACACCGACCACGAGGGCAGGTATGAGATCGACGCGCTCGCCGAGGGCGAGTACACGGTGATCGCCAGCGGGTACTCGCCGTCCGCGCACGTGGTGAACCTGCGCCGCGGCGAGGCGGGTGTCCGCGACGTGGTCCTGGGCTACGACGAGTGGAAGTAGCTCAGCACCAGCACACCGAGCAGGAGCAGGTCGGGCCCGCGCAGGAGCTGGACGACCAGCCCGACGGGGCTGTAGAGCCCGCCGACGTCGACTGAGGCGCCAGCCGTGTAGTCGACGTCAGGCCGGGTCACCGTCCGCACGACTGCCCACGCCGCCAGCGGGACGGCCAAGGGCACGAACGGCAGACCGAGTAGGGCGGTGGCCGCCGTCCACAGTGCGGCGGCCACCGTCAACACAACGAGCGCGGCGAACTTGAGCGTCTTAGTGGTAGGAGAGACCCACCGGCGCAGCCCCGCGGTCCGGATCACCTCGGCAAGCCCACCGGCGAACGGGAGCACGGCGAGGTAGGCCCCCAGTCCGGCCCACCAGGCAGGGCTAACGACCGGAAAGACGTGGCGCAGCACCGGTACCGCCAACGCGAGCAGCACCGCCAACGGCAGTGCGGAGCGTCGGGCTAAGACCCCAGCGAGCGCGAAGCGGAACGGGTCGGTGAGACGCAGGCGGACCGGACGCCCGGGCGGCAAGAGGGCGAGGACGTCGCCGAAAGCAGCAGACACGGACCGGAGGATGCGGGCGTTCCAGCCGCGAACGAGTTCGATCCGCTTGACCCGCCTTCGCCTGGGGAACGAAGCGACGGCAAGAGCGGCCGCAAGTACCCACAGGACTACCGGGCCAACGAACAGAACTCCGCTCAAGGCAAGGGCTAGCGGCGCTGCGAGCTCAAACCAGGCGTAGGGACGGTTGGCCCACCGGAAGGCGAACAGCGCTGAAGACGCTGTTAGCGCTGCCGCGAGCGGAAGGTCCGGCCAGCCAAGAATCAGCCCGGCAGACACTGCGACGTAGCCAACCGCCACGAACCGCACCAGCAACGCGACCCACAACCCACCGCGAATCTTCCGGTCGCGGTCGCCGTGATCGTCCCAGGTGAGCTGCGCCGGGTTGGCCCGGACGTGATCGCGGCGGAGCACCGAGAGAACCGCTGCGGCCAGGGTGAGCAGCAACAGCGCCATGGTCGCGCCCGGCTCCACCGCGTGCGCGCCGACGAACTTCTGCCGCAGGTCCTCCGCTTTGTAGAACGGCAGGCTCAGCAGACCCAGGACCACGAGCACGGTCAAGCTGGAGTCGCTCAGCCAGGTGAGCCACCGCTTCACAGGTGGATGACCTGGTCCGCAACCGCGGTCACGAGCGGCGGGAAGTGGCTGGCCACCACGACCGCGGCGCCCGCGGCCTTGGCCTCGGTGATCATCCCGGCCAGCCAGGTCCGACCGGTGGCGTCGACCGCGCGCTCCGGCTCGTCGAGCAGCAGGACCCGGTGCGGCTTCGTGAACGCGCCGAGCAGCAGCAGGCGCCTGCGCTGCCCAGCCGAGAGCCCGCGGGCGGGCACGTCGGGCAACCCGTGCTCCGGCTCGACCACCCCGAGCAGGTCGAAGTGCTGGGTCGGGGTGAACTCGTCGAACAGCGCGGAATCGTCGAGCAGGACCGACACCTCGCGGCGGAAGTCCGCGTCGCTCTCGTCCGGCGGGCGACCCGCGACCGCGACGGCGCCCTCCGTCGGGTCCTGCAAGCCGTACAGGCAGCGCAGCAGGGTCGACTTGCCGGAGCCGTTGTCGCCGGTCAGGGCGAGGCAGCTGCCCGCGGGCACGGCCAGGTCGAGGTCGCGGAAGAGCCACCGCTCGTCGCCGACCAGCACCCCGACCCCCGTGCCGGAGATGATCTCGTCCACACCCCGGCCAACGTCGCGACCGAGCACCGGGTTCCCACACGATCGGGTGGTCGCGCAGGCGTTTCCGGGTGGCCAAGGCTCGGTGAATACGCCGTGGATCGCCTGCGCCGCAGGCGGGAGCGCACGTAGGCTACGGCGGTGGACACCGCACTTGGCGTGCTCGAATCGGCAGGCCCGCTGCTGGTGTGGGCGATCGTGCTCGGGTTCGTCTTCGTCGAGTGCGCCTTCATCGTCGGCCTGTTCCTGCCGGGCGACGCGCTGCTGTTCGCCGCGGGCGTCGTGCTCGCGCAGAACGGCCACGAGCACCAGGCGTGGTGGCTGTCGCTGGTCGCCACGGTCGTCGCCGTCGCGGGCAACCAGCTCGGCTACTACATCGGCGCCAAGACCGGCCACGCCATCGTGACCAGGGTCGGCGGCAAGGTGCTCTCCCAGCACAACCTCGACCGCGCCCGCGACTTCCTCAACCGGCGCGGCTTCTTCGCCATCGTGATCGCCCGCTGGCTGCCGTGGATCCGCACCCTCGCCCCGCTCGTGGCGGGCGCGGCCAAGATGGACCCGCGCCGCTTCGCGCTGGCCACCACGGTCGGCGGCCTCGCCTGGGTGCCGACGCTGGTGCTGCTCGGGTACTACGCCTCGGGGCTGCTCGACGAGGTGCCCTGGCTGCAGACGGCCGCCGTGATCGGCAGCATCGTGTTCTTCATCGGTGGGACGAGCTGGGGGATCTGGCGCTACCGGCAGGAGATGCGCAGGCCGGTCGACACCGTGTCCGTCACGGAGTGACGAGGGTAGATCGAGCAGTCACGGAGTGACGAGGGTAAGTCGAGCGGTCACGGAGTGACGGGGCAGCTCTAGCTGTCACGGGGTCACGCGGTCACCGGGGTGACGGCGAGGACCAGGCGGATCCCGTCCGGGTCGCGCAGGGCGACGCCGTCGGGGGTGTCGGTGTGCGCGACCCCGTACTCGGCCAGCCGGTCCGGCCAGGTCCGGTCGGCGACCGAGAAGACCAGGTGGTCCAGGCCGGGGCGGCACTCGTCGAACGGGGCGTGGCTGCCGTCGGGGTACTGCACCAGGGTGAGGGTGACGCCGAGGCCGCGCAGGCGGACCGTGCTCGGGCCGTCCGCGTGGTCGGTCCTGCTCTCGGTGGTGAACCCCAGGACGCGCTCGTACCAGGGCACACTGCGGTCCACGTCGGTGACGGTCAGGGCGATGTGCTGGACGCCGGGCATCGACGATCCGTCCTTCCTTGACCCGTTCGGGGGCGGGCCGTCCGCCATAGTGCCCCAGCCGGGTGACACGCCGGGCACGGGTTAGTCGACCTTCCCGAGGACGAGGTCCGCCGTTGGCGCGGTGGTCGCCACGAGTTGGGCGTTGCGCTCGTCCGGCCCGCCGGTGCGCGCCGCCGCCTCGGCCGGGGTGCGGCCGAAGGCCATATGGCGAGCTCGCAGCCGGTCCCGGCGGATGTCCTCGCCGGGGTCGAGGTACCAGGCCTCGGCCAGCAGCGGCCGCACCGCGGGCCAGAGCAGCAGGTAGTTCCCCTCGGTGATCACGAGGGGAACATCACACCGCACCGGTACGGCGTTGGCGATCGGTTCCTCGATGGCCCTGTGAAATTCGGGGGCGTAGACGACCGGATCGGTATTGGCGTGCAGGCGGCGCAGGAGGTGGACGTAGCCGTCCGCGTCGAAGGTGTCCGGGGCACCTTTGCGCTCGGCCCGTCCTAGGCGCTCCAGTTCGCCCTGGGCCAGGTGGAAACCGTCCATGCCGACCAGCGCCGCCCGGTCCCCGAGCGCGTCGACCAGCCGCCGCGCCAGGGTCGACTTCCCGGCGCCCGGCGCGCCCGCGATACCCAGGATCCGGCGCTGCCCCGGCACCGCGAGAGCGGCTGACCTGGCCAAAAGCGCATCCCACCGCATGGGCGCCACCTCCCGGTATGTAGTGTTCCCGCAAGCGTTTGCCAGTCGAGCTGGAGCGGGTACGCAGTGGCCACTATGGAGGACGTCGCCAAGCTGGCGGGAGTCTCGATCAGCACCGTGTCCCACGTCGTCAACGAGACGAGACCGGTGGCCGCCGCGACCAGGGAACGGGTCGCCGCGGCGATCGAGTCGACCGGGTACACCGGCAACGCCATCGCGCGTTCGCTGGTCACCGGCGGCACCATGTCCATCGGCGTGGCGATGTCGCTGCTGGCCAACCCGCACCTGCCGCAGCTGCTGCACGCCATCGAGGCGGAGGCGGCAGCGGCCGGGTACACGGTGCTGCTCGGCGACACCCTCGACGCGGAGGACGGCGAGCGGACCGCGGTGCGCAAGCTGCAGGCCCGCCGGGTGGACGGCATGCTGCTCACCCCCGCCCCCGGCGATACCTCCACTTTGGAGCAGTTGGCCCGCACCGGGGTGCCCGCCGTGCTGGTGGACCGGGTCTCGCACAAGATCAAACTGGACCAGGTCGGCCCGGAGAACATCCAGTCGACCTCGGCGCTGGTGCAGCACCTGGCCACGGCCGGGCACCGCAGGATCGGCTTCATCAGCGGCGTCGAGTGGATGAGCGCCAGCGAGGAGCGCACGCTGGGCTACCGCCTCGGCCTCGGCCGGGCGGGCCTGCGCTGGGACTCGAACCTGGTGGCGGGCGGCGGCGCCACCCACGAGGACGGCGTACTGGCCATGCGCAGGCTGCTCACCGTCCCCGAGCGGCCCACCGCGGTCATCACCGGCAACGGCGCGATGACCGCGGGCGCCTACCGGGAGGCCCGCGCGCACGGCCTGGTGATCGGCACGGACCTGGCCATCACCGGCCACGACGAGGTGGACTGGGCGGAGTTGGTCACGCCAGCCATCACCACGATGACGCACCCGGTCGACGAGATCGGCCGCACGGCGGTCCGGCTGCTGCTGGCCCGGCTGGCGGACCCGACCCGGGACCCGGAGACGATCCTGCTCGCCCCGACGCTCAACCACCGCGCGTCCTGCGGCTGTCCACAAGAGACAGTTGTCGACGCGCCGACCGCGGCGGGGGCACCCGCGGCCGAGCACGAGGCACCCGGCGCAGAGTGAAGCCCCCGGGTGCTGGTGCACCCGGGGGCTCGCGCTCCTGCCGTCTAGACGCCCTGCCCGCCTAGACGCCGTCCCTACCTAGATCCTGCCCGCGGGGCCCGGCCCCGGCTTCGGCGGCACCTGCCCCGGTGCGTCCACCTCGCCGCGCCACGCACCGGTCTCCCGGCCCTGGTCCTCGATGAAGTCCTTGAACCGGCGCATATCCGATTTCACCCGCCGGTCGATCACGCCGAGTTTGTCCGCCACGTTCTCGACGAATCCCTCGGGATCGATGTCCATTTGCGCGGTGACCCGGGTCTCCCGCTCGTTGAGCCGGTGGAAGGTGATGACACCCGCGTGCTCCGGCCCGTCGGTGGATTTCCAGGCGACCCGCTCATCCGGGATCTGCTCGGTGATCGTGGCGTCGAACTCCCTGGTCACACCACCGATCTTGGTCACCCAGTGGGTGCGCCGGTCGTCGACCTGGCGAATCTGCTCCACGCCCTCCATGAAAGCGGGGAACGATTCGAATTGGGTCCACTGGTTGTACGCAGTAGACACGGGGACGGCGACGTCAACTGTTTCGACGATCGTGCTCAAAGCCGATCAGCCTCCTCGTGTGTTGTCGGGGTTCGCTTAAGACCTACCCGACAACACCGCGGGCTACACATCACGCCGCGCGGCGGACCTCACGTTTGCGGCCGACCCCCGGGCTGAGACCGAGCATGTCCAGCAGCAGCGCGCATTCGGCCGCGTCGGTGGCGATCGCGGCGACCACCCGCGCCGCGCGGTCGCGCCGCTCCTCGGGCACCGCGGTGTCCAGGTCACCGGTCAGGCCGAGCTCGTCGGACATCGTGATCAACTCCTTCGCTCAGTGGCTTCGAGTGGCCCCGACATACCCACGATCGTGTCGAGTCACACCCGATCGGGAGCAGATCCGTCCACCCGGGCGAGCAACGCCGCCGCCTCCAGGGTCATCCAGGCCGACAACTGGACGGACAGGTCCACGCCCGGGTCACTGGCGGACCCCCACTCCACGCCGAACAACGGCCCATCCTGCGTGATGACCCGATGCCGCCAAACCGCTTCCGCAGACGCGAAAACCAACCGCCGAGCCGTGTCCCCCTCGGCATCGGGAAGACGAAGCGCGGACTGGGCCAAGTAGCGAGCAAGAATCCCCGCAAACAAACCACCGTCGCCGCTACCTTGCCCAGGCAGGACATGCGCGGTGGCGACGTACCGCTTCACAGCCCTGACCGTGCGCGCAACCAAGTCCGATGTGGACAGCTCAGTCGCCGCCCCGATGAACACCCCCTGGCAATACGTGTAGATCGTCTTGACCACCTCACCACCGAGGTAGACGCCATCCCACAACAACCCGGTATCGGGGTCGACCAGGGTCCGGTCCATCCAGTCAAGCGCCGCCCGCGCCCACTCGTGATCACCCCGCCGAGCAAGAAAGATCGCGGCAGGACCGTTCGCCGGGACGTTCTTGAACGTATCCCCACGCCGCCACCAGATCCCCCCACCCAGATCCTCTGTCCAACCGCTACGCAACCGAGCCTCGATAGCGCTAAGTGCCCCCTCGGCACCTCCCGCCCGCTGCAACGCCAACCCAAGCCACGCCATGTCGTCGTAGTAGGAGTTGGTCCACACCCCAAAGTTCCGAACCCGGATGCCCCGCACCAACGCGGCTATAACCCTCTCCCGCTCCTCAGAAGCCTCCCGCAACCGCGCGTCAACGAGACAGTCGAGCAAATGGGCCTGCCACCAGTAGTTCCACCGCAGATGCACCCGCCCACCCACCCTCGGCAGACCCAACCGAGTCCCAGGCAAGGCAAACACCCGCCGAACAAACCGCCCACGCACGGCCTCCTCGGCAATCGCCGCCCTCGCCGCCCACTGCCCCGCCATACCCCATGGTGCGTCAGAAACAAGCCTGATCGCCACACGCCCCAGGTACCTAGCCAGCCACCTGCCTGCAGAAACTCACAGTGCCACCCCAACCTCCGCCAAGTCCGGCCCACCCCACAGCGCCAGCCCCTGGACACGGGGAAGCCGCCGGTGCCCCCAACCCCCGACAGGACCAGCCCAACCCACCTAGCCAGCCCCTGGACACTCGGAACAGCCGGTGCCAACCCAGCCCGCCCTCGTCAGCCCTGCCAACCCAGCACCTGGACAGTCGGACCCTGCGGTGCCAACCCGACTGCCGTCAGGTCCGCCCCAGCCCACCTACCCAGCACATGGACAGTCGGACTCGCTGGTGCCAAGTGCTCGATGGGGTGGACCTGTTTTGTGTGGGGGGACGGCACCCGTAGCGTTTCCGCGCGGCAGGGCCTGCTTTTGGGCCCCTGCTTTGCGGTTCTGCGTCGGGTGTCGTAGGGGCCCCGCACAAAACAGGTCCACCCCATCGAGCTTTTCCGCATTGTCGCGGATCGGGCCCGATGTTGCCGCTAGGCAACGAGGCGTCCGATCCCGGTGGCCGAGGTTGCCGCTAGGCAACGAGGCCGACCGATCTCGGGTCGCCGAGCTCGCCGCCAGGCGACGAGGCCGACCCCCGGAGCCACGACTTCGCCAGTGGCACAACAAAGGCGGGCCGCGGTCCGCGCCAGCTACCAGGCCTGACCAAGGTCCGCATGCTCCCGAACCCACGCATGCATCACGATCCCCGCCGCTACCCCCGCATTGATCGACCGAGTCGACCCAAACTGAGCAATGGACACCAACAGACCCGCAGCCGCCCGAGCCTCCTCCGTCAACCCCGGCCCCTCCTGCCCGAACAGCAAGACGCAGTCCCGCGGCAACCCCGCCGTCTCCACCGAAACGGACCCAGGTGTGTTGTCGACACCCACCAGCGCCAGCCCCCGCTCACCCGCATAGTCCACAAGGGACGCGACATCCGGGTGGTGGTGGACGTGCTGGTAGCGGTCGGTGACCATGGCACCACGGCGGTTCCAGCGCTTGCGGCCGACGATGTGCACGGCGCGGGCGGCGAAGGCGTTGGCGGTGCGGACCACGGTCCCGATGTTGTGGTCGTGCTGGAAGTTCTCGATCGCCACGTGGAAGCCGTGCCTGCGCCGGTCGAGGTCGGCGACCACGGCGTCGCGGCGCCAGTACCGGTAGGCGTCCACGACGTTGCGGCGGTCGCCCCCGGCGAGCAGGTCGGGGTCGTACTGCTCGCCGAGCGGCCAGTCACCCGGCCACGGGCCGACCCCGACCGGCTCGCCGAACACCCACTCGGTGGGGCCTACTTCACCGGCACCATCACGCTCTTCCGATTCCGCCACAGCAGATACGCACCCACATACGAGAAGACCAGCACGAACAGGGCAACCACGGCGACGAGGTCCACGTGCCCGTCGGGCACCAGGGTGCCGAAGACGTAGTACTCGTTGAAGCCACCCGGAAGCGGACCCAGGCCCTGTTCGGCGCGGAAGTAGTTCTCCAACGCCGTCAGCGGGCACGGGACCGGGGTGAGGTTGACGAGCAGACCCCAGATCGCGAAGAACACGTGCAAGAAGATCGACTTGGGCCACTTCCAGGCGAGGAAGCCACCGAAGCCGATGTAGAGCAGGGCCGCGAAGTGCACGACGACCGTCGCGGCGGCGAGCAGACCGAACACCGGGCCACCTCCCCAACCACCGAGAACTCGGCGAGCAACTCCCACGGTACCCGGAGTTGGCGGAGGTCAACCGGAATTAACCCTGGTCAGTCACCGTCGACCAGGCCGAGGTCGGCAAGGCCGAGCAACGAGCGGTACGGCAGCCCCTTGGCCTCGATCGCCTCGCGGGCACCGGTGTCGCGGTCGACCACGGTCGCCACGCCGACCACCACGGCGCCCGCCTCGACCAGGGCCTCGACCGCGGTGAGCACGCTGCCGCCGGTGGTGGAGGTGTCCTCGACCGCGAGCACCCGCTGGCCGGTGACCTCGATGCCCTCGATCCG
This sequence comes from Actinokineospora diospyrosa, assembly GCF_024171925.1. Taxonomy (GTDB): domain Bacteria; phylum Actinomycetota; class Actinomycetes; order Mycobacteriales; family Pseudonocardiaceae; genus Actinokineospora; species Actinokineospora diospyrosa. The sequence continues at coordinate 191,548 of NZ_JAMTCO010000015.1, forward strand.
CCGCTGCATGCCGTGCGCCTTGGCGTCCTTGCGGACCACGAACGCGTCGAGCACCTCACCCGCGGCGGCGGCCGCGTGCATCATCGACACCGCGACCGGGTCGGCACCGAGGGTGAGGCCCCCGGCGGCGACGTAGTCCCAGTCGCCGGTCAGTTGCCGCAGCAGGCGCCCGATGAGCGGTGCGGCGGCGTGGTGCAGGGTCGCCCGGCGGAGGTCGACGTAGTAGTCGGCCTCCTTGCCGGACGAGAGCGTGACCTTGCCGTGCACCACGGCTAGTTCGGTCACCAGGCGGGCGAGTTCGCCCTTGGCAGCGGAGTCGACAGACGGAGCAGTTCGCACGGGAAGCAAGCCTCTCATGCCTGCCCCGCCGGTCACCGCGCTACCTGGCCGGATCAGCCGAACCCGCGGCTGTCCTGCTTGAGCGCGGTGTCGACGGTGAGCGCGGAGGCGACCACCATGCTCAGCAGCGGGTCCTGCAGCTGCCGGTGGATCTGCAGCACGTAGTTGTCCGCGCTGGTGAACAGGGTCTTGGCGATGCCCTCGAAGGTCTTGGTGATGCGGGCCACCTCGCCGCCGGTGTGGTCCAGGATGGCGAAGTTCCAGGCCCGCCAGTTCTCCGCCTGGATGCCGCCGATCTCCTGGCCGTTGACGACGAAGCCGAAGCGGATCTTGCCGAAGACGTTCTGCTGGACGATCTCGCCGACCGGGGCGCCGTCGCCGCGCTCGACGATCATCCGGGACTTCACGAACTTGGCCGGGCGGGTCAACCGCAGCACGGTCTGCCCGGAGAGGTCGCGGACCTCCAGCTTGTGCGTGAAGAACTGGTCGTAGCTGCCCAGGAAGCGGACCGCCTTCTTCAGCGCGCTCTGGCCGACCTGCACGACCTGGCCGAGCTGGCGGCCGCCCTGGTCGAACACCGAGTACTCGTTGCTCATCTCGATGAGCTTGACCTTCTGGTTGACCACCAGCACCGGCTCGCTGAACAGCGTCCCGCCGCCTTGGCCGACCTGGCCGACGCCCGCGCGGCGCTGCTGCTCGCGGATCTTGTTGGGGTCGGCGGGGCCCTGGCCGAGCGGGATCTCCCAGTCGCTGGAGTCACTGCGCTGCGGTGCCTGCTGGGTGTGGTTGGTCCACTGGGTCCCGTCCCACCAGCGCACGGTGGGGGACCCTGGGCTCTCGGGGTACCACCCGGGCTGCGGATTCGTCATGGCGCGGAGCCTAACCCCGGTCGCGGCCCGCGGCGGCGCGCTTGCTCAGGAACCGCAACAGGCTCCTGGGCAGGAGTTTCGTCACACCCAGCAGCGTTTTGTACTGGATGCCCGGAACCGACCGGTCCTGGTTGCGCCGCAGGTCCGCCAGCGCGTCGGCGACGACCCGGTCGGCGGCGAGCCATAAGAAGTCCGGCAGGGTCGTCGTGACGTCGTCGCCCGCGCGCTCGTGGAACTCGGTCCGGGTGAAACCGGGGCACAGCGCGACGACCCGCACGCCGGTGCCCGCCAGGTTGGCCGCCAAGCCCTCGGACAGGGCCGTGACATAGGCCTTGGTGGCGCCGTAGGAGGGGCCGGTGGTCGGGAAGAACCCGGCGATGCTGGACACGTTGATCACGCCGCCGTGCTTGCGCTCGAGCATCCCGGGCAGCGCGGCCCTGGTGAGCCGCATGACGGTGGTGACGTTGACGTCGAGCTGGTTCTGCAGCCAGTCGGGGTCGGCCTCGGCGAAGGCGCCCCTGGTGCCGAACCCGGCGTTGTTGACCAGCAGGTCGACCGGGCGCTGCGCGTCGGCGAGCCTGGCCTCGACCCGCTTGCGCGCCCGGGTGGTCGACAGGTCCGCGGTGAGGGTCTGCACGACGACGCCGTGCGCCGCGGCGAGCTCGGCGGCCACCTGCTTGAGCCGTTCGGTCGTCCTGGCCACCAGCACCAGGTCGTACCCGTCGGCGGCCAGCCTCTTAGCGAAGGCTGCCCCGATCCCGGCGGTGGCTCCGGTGATGAGCGCGGTTGGCATGGGGCCAACCTACCGAGTGGTAACCGGAGTCGGAACCGTTACTGGTCGGTCGCCTTGCCGCTGGGCTCGGGCGCGTCCACCGGCCGGTCCTCGACCGGGGCGGGCGCGGCCGGGATGTCGAACGGGTCGACGACGTCGGCGATCTCGCCGATGCCGCGCAGCAGCCGCTCCAACCGCGACGGGCTCGACCCGGGCGCGGCCGCGGCGAGCACCCAGCCCGCCTCGATCCAGGCGACCGCGATGTCCTGACCGATGTCCTCGGTCGCGTCCACCAGGTCGGGGGTGATCAGCGCCCGGGCCGCGGCGATGTCGGAGACGAAGGCGTAGCGCTGGCCGACCGGGCCGAGCAGCTCGGGCATGTGCTCGCGCTGGAACGGCGTGCTCGGCACCCACAGCTCCAGCACGACCGGGTGCGTCCGGCGGCACTGCACAGCGGTGATGACCACGTTGACGCGGCCACCGGCCTCCAGGTCGAAGACGTAGACCTTGCGCCGCCCGTCCGAGGTGAACGTGTTCCCCGCCACGACGTCCCTGGCCACGCCGTCGCCGTAGTAGGCGATCGCGCCGCCGGACCACTGGTTGGGCAGCACCGGGTCGACCTCGGCGAACTGCCACCCGCGCAGTGCCGCCCAGCGCCGCCGCTCCCGGTTCCGGGAGGTCAGCACCGCCCGGTCGCGCAGCAGGAACAGGCCGCCCGCGACACCCGCGACGACCGCGACAAAGAACCAGACCCACGCGGGAACGCCCACGTAGGGCAGCGTAGTCGCCACAGCGCCGTCTTCAAGATCACGGGCCAACTTCCCCGGGGGTGTCGCGCTACCGCTGCCAGTGCACCCGGGCCAACCTGGGCCCGACCAGCAGTTGTTCGAACAGCCGCTCCTGCTCGACCAGCCTGCGCCGGTACTCGAACACGACGCTGTTGACGCTCGGGCGCGCCGCGCCGTGCTGGTACGGCGGGTCGGGGTCGTGGGTCGGCCACTCGGGCACCAGCTCGATCGAGGACGCCACGACCCCGACGACCGGGGTCACGCGCTGCTCGAGCTCCTGCCGCGGCGCGATCGCGTCCAGCGCCGCCGCGGCCCGCAGCAACACCTCCCGCACGTCGACCGCGGCACCGCGCCACAGGTTGCCGTACCTGCGGCGTTCCACCTGGTCGGCCGGGTTCCACAGGTGCGGCAGTTGGTGGACGAACGAGTTGTGCCCGTCCGCCCGGCTGACCACCCCGTCGTGGATCTCCAGCACGGCCCGCCACGCCGCCGCGTCGTCGCCGACCCGACCGCCGAAGCGCTCGGCGGTGTCACCGGACCAGAAGTTGGCCACCAGTTTGGCGACCTGCTCTGCCCCCTCGGCCAGCGGCTCGCGCTGGGCGATCAGGGTTTCCACCAGGTTGCGCACCCAGTTCGGGTTACCCGGTGCCCGCGCCGCGTCCTCAGTGGTCAACGTCGCGCACCGCCCGCCACACGCGTTCGTCAGCCGCGCGGTAGGCGGCCGCGGTGTCCGAAAGGGTCACCGAGATGTCGTCCAACCCGCCGCACAGCCGGTCCTTGGCCGCGCGGAGGCTGCGGAGGTAGACGACGACCGCCGCGCCGATGGGGTCGCCCGCGGGCCACTGCTCACCGTCCACCCCGTACTTCCACGCGACGTCGCCGCGCACCTCGTCGGCCAGCGCCGCCGTCGAACCGGCCAGCCGGTCGACCTCGTCCAGGTCGACCTCGAACTCCTCAGGCACCACGCACCTCCCTGCTGTCGGCCAGCTCGGCCGCGGTCCAGGACTCGCCTTCCCCGATCCGCGCCCCGGGGTCGGTCGGCGGGTCCAGGGCCAGCCCGATGTTCTGCTCGACCAGCAGCTCGACCAACCGGTGCCCGGGCGCGGACAGGTCGCGGTTGCCGATCGGCGACCCGACCGCCTCGCGGTAGGCGCGCAACTTCGCGGCGTTGGTGAAGGCGCACAGGTACTCGCCGAGGTCGGTGGGGACGGTGATCAGGACGTCGCCCCGGGTCGCCTCGAAGTGCAACTCCCCGCGCAGGGCGAGCGCCGCGAACTCCCGCCTGCCACCACCGGCGAGCAACCGGGACAGGTCGGCGCTGTGGACGACCACGAGCGCCGGGGGTGCCTGCGGCCGCTCGTCGCGGGCGTACTCGGCCTCCAGCGCGGCCTGCTCGCGCAGCATCCCGCGATCCGGGACGGGGAAGGGGTGGTCGAGCGCGAGGCGCATCCGCTTGCTGGTGAGCTCGGACAGCTTGGTGTTGAGCGTGCTGACCGCCAACCGGTGCCGCTGGCCGACCACCACGATGCGGTTGGTGTGCGTCAGCGGGGTCAGCGTCGGATCGCGCTCGATGTTGTACGCGGCCGACAGCAGCACCTGGTCGCGCAACTGGCTGAAGGTGCGCCTGATCAGCCGGTCCAACTGCCACGCGACGGTGGCCAGCACGACGTGGTGCCCAGCACCGAGGTCGACGTGCATGCGCCGCGCGAGATCAACGTCGATGACCTCGACCAGGTCGTCGCGGCGCACCCCGCGCTTGCGCCGCAGACAGGACTCGACAGCAGGCAAGACCATCGGGTTCCCCTTCTCGAAACAACGCAAGCGAAGAACGTCCAGCTGAATGCCCACGAGCACTGTAGCGGATCTTCCGAATCCGCGAAGGACGCGTTTGATACGGCGTACGTAGAGCGCCGAACTTGCCGCGAACTTGCCATCCGGATACCGGTCCGCCAGCCGGGTTGCCGCGAACTTGCCATGCCCTAGCAGACTTGCCGAGTACCTGCCACACGACAAATCCATGACACTTTCGGCACGTCAGGGGCAAGTTCTCCACCTTGCCCACACATGTCGGACACAAGTCTCGGGATTAGCCGGGAATATGCCACGGGTTGCCCTCCGCTAGCCGAACCCAACCTTGAAAAGAATGTGGTCGCCGAGGTTGGGTTAATACATCGGCAGGCGCGAGAGAAAGAGGTACCAAGTGCTGCTCATATTCCTCACCAGCTACATTTTCGCGGGCCTGGTCAGCTACCGGCTGGTCGGTGTCGTCGTGCGCTCGACCAGCGCCAACCACCGCAAGGACGCGATCCGGCTGATCGGTCTGGTGTGGACTGGCGGCTCACTCGGACCCGGCGTCGTGTTCGCGGTGCAGCGGGCGCACGAACTCGCCGCGATGTTCTGAAAACGGAACAGCCGTCCCCTCGCGAGGGGACGGCTGTTCCGTGTGTTGATCTCAGGTGCCGCTGGTGACGGTGAGGCCGGAGTTGTCGTCGTTGACGTCGACGGAGACGGTGTCGCCGTCGCGGACCTCGCCGGAGAGCAGGGCCCTGGCCAGTTGGTCGCCGATGGCCGAGGAGACCAGGCGGCGCAGGGGGCGGGCGCCGTACACGGCGTCGAAGCCGTTGAGGGCCAGCCAGTCGCGCGCCGCGTGCGAGACCTCGAGGGTCAGCCTGCGCTGGTTGAGCCTGCGGGCGAGCTTGCCGACCTGGATGTCGACGATGGCGGTCAGTTCCTCGGTGGCCAGCGCGTGGAACACGACCACGTCGTCGAGGCGGTTGAGGAACTCGGGCTTGAAGTGCCGCTGGACCACGGCCATGACCGCGTCGTGGCGGCCGCGGTCGTCGAGGTTCGGGTCGGTGATCGACTGCGAGCCCAGGTTCGAGGTCAGCACCAGGATCGTGTTGCGGAAGTCGACCGTGCGGCCCTGCCCGTCGGTGAGCCTGCCGTCGTCGAGCACCTGCAGCAGCACGTCGAACACGTCCGGGTGCGCCTTCTCGACCTCGTCGAGCAGCACGACCGTGTACGGCCGCCTGCGGACCGACTCCGTCAGCTGGCCGCCCTGGTCGTACCCGACGTACCCCGGCGGGGCACCGACGAGGCGGGCCACCGAGTGCTTCTCCGAGTACTCGCTCATGTCGATGCGGACCATGGCCCGCTCGTCGTCGAACAGGTACTCCGCCAACGCCTTCGCCAGCTCGGTCTTACCCACACCGGTCGGCCCTAGGAACAAGAACGACCCGGTAGGCCTGTCTGGATCGGACACTCCGGCCCGCGCCCGTCGCACCGCGTCGGACACGACCCGCACGGCTTTGGCTTGGCCGATGACGCGCGACCCGAGCTCGTCCTCCATCCGCAGCAGCTTCTGCGTCTCACCTTCAAGCAGCCGCCCGGCAGGGATACCCGTCCACGCCGACACAACCTCGGCGACGTCGTCCGGACCGACTTCCTCTTTAAGCATCACCGCTTGGTCTGCCGCGGCATTGGCAGCGGTCGCCGCCTCCAACTCCTTCTCCAGCGCTGGGATCCGCCCATACCGCAGCTCGGCAGCCTTACCGAGGTCACCGTCGCGCTCGGCCCGGTCGGACTCGCCGCGCAGCGCCTCCAGTTGCTCCTTAAGCTGGCGGACCCGGTCGATAGAGCCCTTCTCGTTCTGCCAACGGGCGGTCAGCGCGGACAGCACCTCGCGCTTCTCCGCCAGCTCGGCGCGCAGCGCGGAGAGCCGCTCCTTGGAGGCGAGGTCGTCCTCCTTGGCCAGCGCCATCTCCTCGATCTCCAGCCTGCGCACCGACCGCTCGACCCCGTCGATCTCCACCGGGCGCGAGTCGATCTCCATCCGCAGCCGGGACGCGGCCTCGTCGACCAGGTCGATCGCCTTGTCCGGCAGGAACCGGGCGGTGATGTAGCGGTCGGACAGGGTGGCCGCGGCGACCAGGGCGGTGTCGGTGATCCGCACGCCGTGGTGCACCTCGTAGCGCTCCTTGAGGCCGCGCAGGATGCCGATGGTGTCCTCGACCGACGGCTCGCCGACCAGCACCTGCTGGAAGCGCCGCTCCAGCGCGGCGTCCTTCTCGATGTGCTGGCGGTACTCGTCGAGCGTGGTGGCGCCGACCATCCGCAACTCGCCGCGGGCCAGCATCGGCTTGATCATGTTGCCCGCGTCCATCGCGCCCTCGCCGGTGGCACCCGCCCCGACGATGGTGTGCAGCTCGTCGATGAAGGTGACGACCTGGCCCGCGGAGTCGGTGATCTCCTTGAGCACCGCCTTGAGCCGCTCCTCGAACTCACCGCGGAACTTCGCGCCCGCCACCATCGAGCCGAGGTCGAGCGAGACGACCCGCTTGCCGCGCAGCGACTCCGGCACGTCACCGGCGACGATCCGCTGCGCAAGCCCCTCGACGATGGCGGTCTTGCCGACGCCGGGCTCACCGATGAGCACCGGGTTGTTCTTGGTGCGCCGCGACAGCACCTGCACCACGCGGCGGATCTCGGTGTCGCGGCCGATCACCGGGTCGAGCTCACCCTTGCGGGCCCGCGCGGTCAGGTCGACGCCGTACTTCTCCAGCGCCTGGTAGGTGCCCTCCGGGTCCGGGCTGGACACCCTGGCCGAGCCGCGGACCTTGGCGAAGGCCTCGCGCAGCGCGTCCGGGGTGGCACCGTGGCGGCTGAGCAGCTGGGAGACGTCACCGCCCTCGGCGGCCAGGCCGACCAGCAGGTGCTCGGTGGAGACGTACTCGTCGCCCATCTCGGTGGCCAGCTTCTGCGCGTGCGTGATCGCGCGCAGGGCCTGCTGGGACAGGCCGGGGGAGGACACGGTGGCACCGGTCGCCGACGGGAGCCCCCTGGTGAGCGGCTCCATCTCCTTGCGGACCAGGTTCGGGTCGACTCCGACGGCGGTCAGCAGCGGAGCCGTCAGGCCGTCGGTCTGCTCGAGCAGGGCGGCGAGCAGGTGCACCGGCCGGATGTCGGGGTTGCCCGCCGCCGATGCCGCCTGCGCGGCCGTCGAGATCGCCTGCTGGGTCTTCGTCGTCGGGTTGAACGCGTCCATCTCCCACCTCGGGTCGTCACTGCGTCACGTCATCACTGCGGCCAAAGTCCGTCACCACTCCACGGAGCCACTGCACCACGGACCGGCCGTCGCTGTCACCACGCACAACGTCAGGAAAGTTGAGTCAGTTCCGCTCAAGTACATCGTGACGGAGAACTCGTCCCCGGGGTGAACGCGGGACGTACGACTACCCGAACGCGCAGTGCTGTACCCGGTCGAGCCGTCACCCACATGTCGCAGCGGAGCTATCCACATCAGTAATCCACTTATCCACAATCCCCAGGTGGTTATCCACAGGCGGTGGACAGATCGGCCCACAGCGGGGGTCACCCTTGCGTGGTTGCGCCGCGCGGGTGGTGACCAGGGCGTATCCGGTCACCGCGCGCGGTCGGTCAAGTCGGGTTAACAACGGGCTACGAGACGCCCGTCACAAGTCGCTGTTGAGCCTGCCCAGCAGACGCGAGAACTCTTCGATGTCCCCGGTCGACCAATCGGTGAGGGTCGCCCGCAGCTGCCTACGGCGATCCGCGCGCACCTCGGCCAGTCGAGCGGCCCCGGTCTCAGTCAGCTGTACCAACCGAGCCCGGCCGTCGGAAGGATCAGCGACCCGCTCGATCAGAGCAAGCTCCTCAAGGCGGGCGATCTGCCTGCTCACGGTGGACTTATCGAGCCCAGTTAGCTCCACCACGTCCGCGGCTCTAACCGGGGCTATCCCGCTCAGGTGGACGAGCAACGCGTATGAGGCGCTATCCAGGCCGGGGTGTACCCGGGCCGCGATGGTCAGTGAGAGGCTGCGCGCCCGGCCGAACAGCTTCGAAAGCTCCCGTTCCAGGTCCTGCGCCGCGGTTTCCCTGCCGTCAGCGCCAGTCCGTCCCTCCGCCACCCGCGTCCCTTCGTCGAACCAGCCAGCGGAACGCTAACCGGACATCCCCGGCAACCGGGGCACCTGGCACAAGGGTCTCATCAAGCGGGCACCCTGGCGTGCAGGTAGGTCTCATCGACCAGGACGACGACCCAGCCGCAGCCGGTGAACCGGGGCGGCAGGCACGGGTGGGTCGAGCGCAGCCAGGCGTCGCCGACCACCGCGGCGTGCCCGTTGACGTGGACGCCCCGGCGACCGTCGACCAGCAGCACGCTGATCCGGGGGTTCACCGCGAGGTTGGCCAACCCGGGCATCGGCTCGACCTGGGCGCACGCCAGCCTGCGGTCGTCGAGCACGTGCACGAACCCGGGCGGCCCGGCGCACAGCGAGAAGTCGCACTCACCGTCCGCGTCGGCGGTGGCGAGGAAGACGCGGTCCATCCGGGTGATCAGCTCGACCATCGGGGCGGTGAGCCGGTCCAGCACGGGCTGCCTGGGCGGCTGCGGCTCGCGCGGCCCCGGGGCGGGCGGGGTCGCGGGCGGCGGCTCGGCGAACCCGAGCCGGAGCAGGTCGGTGGGGTGGGAGTCGGTCGTCACGGGCGTTCACGGTGGCACGCCGGCGCCGCGTTGCGTAGCCCACGCGGACGATGTACCCCATTGGGAGGAGAGCCCTGTACGCGGAGTCAGCGAGAATGACACAAAGGTGTGAGAAACGCCGTCAACCAGCCAAATCAGGTCTACTGTCGACACCGTCGGGGGATGAATGCGTGAGTACCGTCGAGTGCACGGTGAGAGCACGAGAGGTGGAGTCGACACCCCGATCATGACAGCCAACGCAGTGGTGAGCCCCATCCCGGCCTCGCAACACCGAACCGAGTCACCCACCGCCGTGTCCACCATGGTCCGGCTGGTGCGCGACAGCTTCGCCGCCGTGGAACCGCAGGCCGACCAGGTCGCGCAGTACTTCTACGGGATGCTGTTCAGCATCGAGCCGAGCGCCAGGGAGATGTTCCCGGCCAACATGCAGGTGCAGCGCTCCCGGTTGCTGCGCGCGCTGGTGCACTTCGTGCAGATGGTCGACCGCCCCGACGACCTCGCGCCGTTCCTGCACCAACTCGGCCGCGACCACCGCAAGTTCGGCGTGATCAGCTCGCACTACGAGGCCGTCGGCACGGCGCTGATCGCCGCCGTCAAGCGCTACGCGGGTCCGGCCTGGACCGACGAGGTCGAACGCGCCTGGGCCGAGGCCTACACCATCATGGCCAGGACCATGCTCGACGCGGCCGCCGCCGACGAGGGCCCGGCCTCCTGGCCCGCCCGCGTCGTCGACCACGAACGCCTCGGCTGGGACCTCGCGGTGGTCCGCGTCCAACCCGACCACCCCGTGCCCTACCTCCCCGGCCAGTACGTCAGCGTCGAGGTGCCGCAGCGCCCCCGCCTGTGGCGCTACCTGACCCCGGCCAACGCCCCCCGCACCGACGGCATAATCGAGTTCCACGTCCGCAGCGTGGACAACGGCTGGGTCAGCCGGGCCATCGTCGCCCACACCAACATCGGCGACACCTGGCGCATCGGCCCCCCCATGGGCCGCATCGGCGTCAACCGCAAGAAGGACCGCGACATCCTCATGATCGCAGGCGGCACGGGCGTCGCCCCGATGCGCGCGATCATCGAGCACATGGCGCAGTGGGGCCAGAACCCCAAGGTCCACCTCTTCAACGGCGGCCGCAAACGCGACGACCTCTACGACCTGCCGCACCTGCAGAACATCGCCGCCTCGAACCCCTGGCTCACCGTCACCCCGGTGGTCGAAACCGAACAGGGCCCCGGCTACGAACACGGCACCCTCGCCGACATCGTCACCCGCAACGGCCCCTGGGCCGACCGAGAAGTCCTCGTCGCCGGTTCCCCCGCCATGATCCGCTCCACGGTCTCCCGCATGCTCGTCGCCGGAACCCCGCTGGACCACATCACCTACGACCCCTTCACCCTGGACTAAGCCCGCCCCCTTTTCGACCCGGTCCCAACCCACCTGGCCAACCCCTGGACCCCAGACCCAGCGGTGCCAACTGGCCTTCCGCCAGGCCCGCCCCAACCCACAGCGCCAGCCACTGGACACTCGGACCCAGCGGTGCCAACCCAGCCCCCGCCAGGCCCGCCCCAACCCACAGCGCCAGCCACTGGACACTCGGACCCAGCGGTGCCAACTCGGCTGCCGTCAGGTCCGCCCCAGCCCACCTTCCCAGCGCCTGGACAGTCGGAGTCGCTGGTGCCAAATGCTCGATGGGGCGGACTTGTTTTGCGTGGGGGGACAACACCCGTAGCGTCGCCTCGCGGCAGGGCCATGCTTTTCGGCCCCTGCTTTGCGGTCCTGCCACGGGTGTTGCAGGGGCCCCGCGCAAAACAAGTTCGCCCCATCGAGCTCTTCGCATTGTCGCGGATCGGGCCCGATGTTGCCGCTAGGCAACGAGGCGTCCGATCCGGGTCGCGATGCCGCAGGCGAGCCGACCCGAACGCACCGAACCCCTTCCCCCGCACCCCCAACCACGGCCCACGCCAAGATCAACCTGATCAAAAGCCCCCAAATACACAGCCTACCGACGCGCACCGACACAACGGCAGCAGCGAACGACGCCCTGTGGACAGCCAGAACCGTTGTGGACAAACAAATCACGCACAACCGCCCCCGCAAGATCATCCGCCACAAGAGCCCCCGGTATACAGCCTACCGACTGCGTCCGACAAACCGGCAGCAGCGAACGGAGCCTGTGGACTGCAGAAGCGGTTGTGGACAAACAACAACAGCACCCACTCGCAAGATCAACAGATCGAGCCGCCCCCAACACCCAGCCTACCGAGACACTCCCACAACCCACCAGCAGCAACCACCAACCTGTGGACAACCAAGACCATTGTGGACACCCCGGTCCCACCACACCCGAGCAACCCCAGCAGCAGCAAACCCAGCAGCGCAACGAAAAAAGGCCGGCCCCAACAGGGACCGGCCTTGAACACCACCCGCTCACCGCTTCTGTGGGCGCCACACCACCAACGCGGTCTGCTGCCGCACCGGCACCAGATCACGCCGATACGACTGGTGCACCGCCGCGGCTGCCTGTTCTGCCGCCGCGTAAGCGGCTGCTAACTCCTCGGTCAGCTCGGCCACCCGCGACCGCAGCGCGTCGACCTCGTGCTCCAGTTCGATGATCCGCTTGATCCCCGCCAGGTTCACCCCCGCCTCCTGCGAGAGCCGCTGCACCTCCCGCAGCAGAGCGATGTCGCGCACCGAATACCGCCGCCCGCCGCCGGAGGTCCGGCCGGGGGAGACGAGGCCCTGGCGGTCGTAGCTGCGCAGGGTCTGGGCGTGCAGACCGGACAGCTGCGCGGCCACGGAGATCACGAAGACGGGGGTGTCCTCGTCGGTGCCGGGCGGGAACGGGTTCACGACTGCCTCGCCTTCTGCACCAGGGCGGTGAGTTCCGGCCTGGGGTCGAAGTCGGCGGTGGCCTTGGTGTAGGCCTCCAGGGCTGCTTTCGCCTCGTCGGTGAGCTCGGTGGGGACGGCCACCTGGAGGGTGACCAGCAGGTGGCCGGTTTGGCCGTCGCGGCGCTGGACGCCCTTGCCGCGCACGCGCAGGACGCGGCCGGAGGTGGTGCCGGGGGCCACCTGCAGCGACACCGAACCGTCCAAAGTGGGCACTGTGAGGGTGGTGCCCAGCGCCAGCTCCGGGTAGGTGACCGGGACCTTGAGGGTCAGGTCGTTGCCGCTGCGGCCGAAGACCGGGTGCGGGGTGACGTGCACGCGGACGTACAGGTCGCCAGCCGATGCGCCGTTGCGGCCGGGTTCCCCTTGGCCAGCCAGGCGGATCCGCTGGTCGTCCTCGACCCCGGCTGGGATGCGGACGGTCAGCTTGCGGGTCTTGGTGTTGACGCCCTCGCCGCCGCAGTCCGGGCAGGGGTCGTCGACGATGCGGCCGGTGCCGCGGCAGTCGCGGCAGGGCTCGCTGAAGGCGAACGCGCCCTGGCTGCGGCTGACCAGACCGACCCCGCCGCAGTTCTGGCAGGTCTTCGGGCTGGTGCCCGGGCGGGCGCCCGAGCCGTGGCAGGTGTCGCACGTGGACGGACTGGACAGCCGGAGCGGGACGGTGGCGCCCTGCACCGCCTCGACGAAGTCGAGGCGCACGTCGGTCTCCACGTCGGCACCGCGCCGGGGGCGGGCGGTGGTACCGCCACCGCCGCCCCTGGCCCGGTTGAACAGGTTGCCGAACAGGTCGCCGAGCCCGCCGCCGCTGCCGCTGAAACCGCCGCCCTGCTGGCCGAACGCGTCACCGAAGTCGAACCCGGTCCCGCCGCCGAAGCCCGCCCGGCCGAACATCGAGCGGGCCTCGTCGTACTGCTTGCGCTTCTCCGGGTCGCCGACCACCCCGTACGCCTCGGACACCGCCTTGAACCTGGCCTCGGCGTCGGCGTTGCCGGGGTTGGCGTCGGGGTGCAGCTCGCGGGCGAGCTTGCGGTAGGCCTTCTTGACCTCCGCGTCCGAGGCGTCGGAGGAGACGCCCAACTCGCGATAGAAGTCCTTGTCGATCCAGTCCCTGGCGCTCACGGACGTCCCCTCCTCCCTCAGTTCTCTTCCGCGGCGGCCGGAGCGGGTTCCGCGTCGGTGACCGCGACCAGCGCGGCTCGCACGACCCGGTCGCCGAACCGGTAGCCGCGGCGCAGCACCCCGGTCACGGTCGGACCGGACACCTCGGGGGAGGTGTTGTGCTGCACGGCCTCGTGCACCGACGGGTCGAACGGCTCGCCCTCGTGGCCGAACGGTTCCAGCCCGGTCTTCTGCAGCGAGTTGGTCAGCTTCTCCGCGACCGCCTTGAACGCGCCGGTCAGGTCGCCGTGCGCGGCGGCCCGCTCGACGTCGTCGAGGACCGGGAGCAGGTCGGTGACCACCGCGGCCTTCGCCGAGGTGAGCACCTGCTCGCGGTCGCGGTCGACCCGCTTGCGGTAGTTGGCGTACTCGGCCTGCAGCCGCTGCAGGTCGGCGGTGCGCTCGTCGAGCTGCACCTTCAGCGCGGCGGTCGGGTCGACCTCCGGCTCGACGATCCCCTCGACGACCGCGTCCGGGCCAGCCTCCGGGGTGGACGGGGCGTGGGTGCCCGCGGGCACCTCACCCTCGGCGCGGACCTGCCCGGTCTCCGGGTCGATCCGCCGCCGGTCCCGCACCACGACCTGGGGCTCCTCGGCGGGGTCGCCGGTGTGCTGCTCGCTCACTCGGTCACCTCACCAGTGCTCGCGGTCCAGGTCACTTCTTGTCCTCGTCGACGATCTCGGCGTCCACCACGTCGTCGGCGCCGTCGGCCTTGGCCTGCTGGCCCTGACCGGCACCCGGGGCACCCTCGGCGCCGTCGGCCTGCGCGCCGGTGTTGGCGTAGAGCGCCGAACCCATGGTCTGCGACTCGGCGGCCAGCTTCTCCATCGCCGACTTGATCGCGGCGATGTCGGTGCCCTTGAGCGCCTCGTTCGCCTCGGCGAGCGCGGCGCCGACCTTCTCCTTGGCCTCGGTCGGGATCTTCTCGTCGTTGTCCTTGACGAACTTCTCCGTCTGGTACACCAGCGACTCGGCCTGGTTGCGCACCTCGGCCTCGTCGCGGCGCTTCTTGTCGTCCTCGGCGTGCGCCTCGGCGTCGCGGACCATCCGGTCGATGTCGTCCTTGGGCAGCGCGGAGCCGCCGGTGATCGTCATCGACTGCTCCTTGCCGGTGCCCAGGTCCTTCGCGTTGACGTGCACGATGCCGTTCGCGTCGATGTCGAAGGTGACCTCGACCTGCGGGACGCCGCGCGGGGCTGGCGGCAGGCCGGTCAGGTCGAAGGTGCCCAGCTTCTTGTTGTCCGCGGCGAAGTCGCGCTCGCCCTGGAACACCTGGATGCCCACGGTGGTCTGGTTGTCGTCGGCGGTGGAGAAGATCTCCGAGCGCTTGGTCGGGATGGTGGTGTTGCGCTCGATGAGCTTGGTGAACACCCCGCCCTTGGTCTCGATGCCCAGCGACAGCGGCGTGACGTCGAGCAGCAGGACGTCCTTGACCTCGCCCTTGAGCACGCCCGCCTGCAGCGCGGCGCCGACCGCGACGACCTCGTCGGGGTTCACGCCCTTGTTCGGCTCGCGGCCGCCGGTGAGCTCCTTGACCAGCTCGGCGACGGCGGGCATCCGGGTGGAGCCGCCGACGAGCACCACGTGGTCGATCTCGCCGACCGACACACCGGCGTCCTTCACCACGTTGTTGAACGGGGCGCGGGTGCGGTCGAGCAGGTCGGCGGTGATCCGCTGGAACTCGGCGCGGGTGAGCGTCTCGTCCAGGAACAGCGGGTTCTTGTCGCTGTCCACGGTGATGTAGGGCAGGTTGATGTTGGCGCTGTTCGAGCTGGACAGCTCGATCTTCGCCTTCTCCGCCGCCTCGCGGATGCGCTGCAGGGCCATCTTGTCCTTGGTCAGGTCGATGCCCGAGGACGCGCGGAACTTCTCCACCAGCCAGTCGACGATGCGCTGGTCCCAGTCGTCGCCACCGAGGTGGTTGTCGCCGGAGGTCGCGCGGACCTCCACGACGCCGTCGCCGATCTCCAGCAGGGACACGTCGAACGTGCCGCCGCCGAGGTCGAAGACCAGGATGGTCTGCTCCTTGGCGCCCTTGTCCAGGCCGTAGGCCAGCGCGGCCGCGGTCGGCTCGTTGACGATCCGCAGCACGTTGAGGCCCGCGATCTGCCCGGCCTCCTTGGTGGCCTGGCGCTGGGCGTCCTCGAAGTACGCCGGGACGGTGATGACCGCGTCGGTGATCGTCTCGCCGAGGTAGGCCTCCGCGTCGCGCTTGAGCTTCATCAGCACCCGGGCGCTGATCTCCTGCGAGGTGTAGGCCTTGTCGTCGATGGCCTCGGTCTTCCACCCGGTGCCGATGTGCCGCTTGGCCGAACGGACCGTCCGGTCCACGTTCGTGACGGCCTGGTTCTTGGCGGGCTGCCCGACCAGGACCTCGCCGTTCTTGGCGAACGCCACGATGGACGGGGTGGTCCGCGAGCCCTCCGAGTTGGCGATAACCGTCGGTTCACCGCCCTCGAGGACGGCGACGACGGAGTTGGTCGTCCCCAGGTCGATGCCGACCGCTCGCGCCATGTTTTCCTCCTGCTTAGTGCTGTGCCTGTGGGTGTTCGACCCGCCTGGGTCGTGCGAAGTTGAGCCTACCTGACTGAAGTTTGGAACTTGAGTCCTGCCCGCTCAACCTTCCTGCATCGACAACGAAGCACCTTGGGTCCTTGTTCCCGGTGTGAGCGCGGCCACCGGACCGGGTGATCCGGGTCGCGAGAGCAGGCCGCGGTCGGTACTCCGACCGCGGCCTGGGACCTGGAACTCACGCGATAGGCGCTACTGGGCTCGCCAAAGGTCGATTCGTTGGCCGACCGAGAGGTCGACCGGAAGCTCGCGCACCGGGGCTGGCTGCGGTAGCTCTACCTTCGGCGCAACCTCGACCTCGGGTTCTGCTGCGGCCGGGACGCTGAGCTGGGTGTTCACCGCCGCGTCGACCACATGGAGCACCGAGGCCCGCATCCCCTCCGGGGTCACCTCAGCGCGCACCGCCCGCTGCAGGTCGGCGGCCACCCCGGCCAGCAGCACGTGGGCGAGTGATTCCCGGTCGCCCACCGCCCCCGCTGCGGTGAGCAGGTTGGTGACGTGGGCATGCCAGTACCTATAGGCGGCGATCCGGTACCGAGTGCCCGGTCGCGCTGTCTCCGCTAGGTGCACTAAGTCGAGGTGGTCGGTGAGGAAGGTCAGATAGGCGTCGAAGAAGGCGACCAGCCGCGCCGCGGGATCCGCCCCCGGACCCAGCGGCGCAGCCCCCTCGGCCACCCGCCCGCGCAGCTCGCGCTCCCCGTCGTCGAGCAACGCGGCCGCCAGCCCCGACTTGTCGCCGAAGCGCCGGAAGAGGGTCCCCTTGCCCACCCCGGCGGCCGCGGCGATCTGGTCCATCGTGACCTTGTCGACCCCGCGCTGGCCGAACAGCGCCCGCGCGGCGATGAGGATCCGCCGCCGGTTGCGCGCCGCGTCGGCCCGCTCGTGGATCACCGTGTCGTCGGCCATCACGTACTCCGCCATCAGCCGAACCTCACCGTGACGTCGCCGCTGTCGGCGCTCAGTTCGAGGTGGTTGCCGGAATCGCGGTAGTCGCCGATGCCGTTGTCCACCTCACCGCTGTCGGTATGTGCGGTCACCCGGTATTCCCCCTTAGGCACGGTGACGTCCACCGAGCCGCTGTTGGCCACGGCTTTCACCGCGGCTGCCTTGGCCAACCGGACGGTGATGTTCCCCGACTGCGCGGCCAGGTCCGCCGCCCCGTTGACCCCTTGGGCGTCGACCGAGCCGGAGTCGGCGCGCAGGGTGGCGTCACCGACGTCGCGGGCCGACACGTCCCCCGAATCGGCCTCGACGGCGACCCTCCCCTTGACGTCGACGAGGTCGACCGAACCCGAGCTGGCCTTGACGTTCACGGCGCCCGACACCCTGCGCACCTTCACCTCCCCCGAGCTGACCCGCAGGTTGACCGTCGACGCCCCCTCGACGTCGACGGACCCCGAATCCAGGTCGCCCGAGACGGTGACCCCCTCCGGTACCACCACCTCGTAGTCGACCCAGCAGTTGCGCACGTCGCACTCCCGCAGGATCAACACATCCCCCTCGACCCGGTGGGTCGCCCCCGGCTTGTCACCGACGTGCGAGACGGTGCGGTGCACGCTGGCGGCTTTACCGGCCCGCACCCGCACCGACCCGGCGTCGGTCTCGATCCGGACCGCCCGGATCGTCTCCCCGATGGCGGCGTCGTCGGAGTACCGCTTGGTCGCGATCGAGCACGCGGCCAACGCGGAGAGCACGACCGCCACCCCCGCGACGGTCACCCCCAACTGCACTCTCCGCCGTGCGGCTCTACCTGTGACGCTCACCATCGAAACCCCCGTGAACCCTGGAGAACTTGCTACCAGCGACGCTAGGACCGCAGACCGCTTGCGGGAATCGGGGACGCCCCCGACCCGGCCCTGAAGTTGTCCCTACCCCCAGGTGGGTCAACCGGACCTTTCCCCAGGTCAACGACCCCCGATTACCCTCACCCGAGACTAGGGTCCCCGGTGTGCGCGGACATCGGACCCGGGTCTTGGATCGCGTAAGCCTTTGGTCCTAGGACGGTCCCCGGTCCGGTCCCGGATCACCGCCGGGCGGCGCTACCGCAACGGGGCGAGCAGGTGTTCCACGACGGGCAGCAACTCGGCCGCGGTCGGCGGCTCGTCGTCGATCAGGCCCTGGGTGAGCATCCCGTCGATGGCGGCGAGGAAGGCGCGGAAGCCGACCTCGTCCGGCTGCCTGCCGAGGCTGGTCAGCACGTCTATCCACAGCCGCGCGGCCGGGCGGAGCGCGGGGCGGCGGGCGGCCAGCAGGTAGAGCTCGTGCAGCGCCGCGGTCCGGCCCCGGCTCGGCCCCAGCGCGTCGGCCAGCATCTCCGCGACCGCGCCAGCCGGTCCGCTGCCCTTGATCCGGCTGGACTCGATCACGTCGCCGGTGCGCGCGGCCATCTCCGCCGCCGCGGTCACCAGGGTCGCCACCAGCAGGTCGTCCAGGGCGGGGAAGTGGTAGGTGATCGACGCGGGCGGCACCCCGGCCTCCCGCGCGACCGACCGGTGCGACACCCCCGCGACGCCCTCGCGCTCGATGACGCGCAGGGTCGCCTCGACGATCTCCTGCTTGCGCCGGTCGCCCCTGGTCTTGCGGCCGTCGACCCGGCGGTAGCTCCTCACGTCGCGCCGGAGCGGGTGATCGCGGGGAGGATGGGCGGGTGCACACCGGCAAACTACCTGAACAAGTGTCCAGGAAGGTGCCGAGGTGTGCGCCACACTTGACCGACTTAGGCTTCTCAAAGTTGGTTACCGGCCAGTAAGAACGCGTAGGGTCCACCGGGGTCCACCGACCCCGAACCGACGGGAGGGCACCACCACATGGGCGCCGTGCAGCTGGCACTGGGGTTGGTCGCGGTAGCGGTGAGCGTCGTCGCGTGGGCCGGGTTCGTCCGGACCGTGGCGCGGATGGTCGCCACCATCCGGCTCGGCCAGCCGGACGCGACCCGCAACGGGCCGTTCGTGCCGCGGTTGCGGACGCTGGTCAAGGAGTTCGCCGCGCACACCCGGATGAACAAGTTCCGGCACGTCGGGCCGTGGCACTGGCTGGTGATGTGGGGCTTCCTGATCGGGTCGGCCGCGCTGTTCGAGGCCTACGGCGAGGTGTTCGTCCCGACCTGGGGCTGGCCGGTCCTGGACCACTGGAACCTGTGGCACCTGCTGATGGAGCTGCTCGGCGTCGCCACGGTCGTCGGCGGGGTGGCGCTGGTGCTCATCCGGCAGCTCAACCACCCGCGCCGCGCCGACCGGCTCTCGCGGTTCCAGGGGTCGAACTTCTGGCAGGCGTACTTCGTCGAGGCCGTGGTCATCTTCGAGGGCATCGGCATCCTCGGTGTCCGGGCGGGCAAGGCCGCGCTCGGCGCGCACGAGCTGCCGACCTGGGCGGCGTTCGTCAGCAACCCGCTCGGCGACCTGCTGCCCGCGAGCCCGGACCTGGTGTCGGCGCTGGCGTTCATCAAGCTGATGGGCGCCATGGTGTGGGTGTACGTGGTCGCCAAGTACATGACCATGGGCGTGGCCTGGCACCGGTTCAGCGCGTTCTTCAACATCTACTTCAAGCGCGAGGACGACGGCGGCGTCGCGCTCGGCCCGCTGCGGCCGATGATGTCCGGTGGCAAGCCGCTGGACTTCGAGGAGGCCGACCCGGAGAAGGACGTCTTCGGCGCGGGCAAGGTCGAGGACTTCACCTGGAAGGGCTGGCTGGACTTCACCACGTGCACCGAGTGCGGCCGCTGCCAGTCGCAGTGCCCGGCGTGGAACACCGGTAAGCCGCTGTCGCCGAAGCTGCTGATCACCCAGCTGCGCGACCACGCCTACGCCAAGGCGCCGTACCTGCTGGCGGGCGGCAGCCGGGACATGGCGGGCGACGAGGTCGGCCTGACCGGGGACAACCCGTACGCGGGCATCGACGTGCTGGCCATCGCCGAGTCGCAGCGGGCGCTGGTCGGCGACGATGGCGCGGTCATCGACACCGAGGTCCTGTGGTCGTGCACCACCTGCGGCGCGTGCGTCGAGCAGTGCCCGGTGGACATCGAGCACGTCGACCACATCGTCGACATGCGCCGCTACCAGGTGCTGATCGAGTCGAACTTCCCGTCCGAGCTGGGCGGCATGTTCAAGAACCTGGAGAACAAGGGCAACCCGTGGGGCCAGAACGCCAAGGACCGGCTGGCCTGGACCGAGGACCTGGACTTCGAGGTGCCGGTGTTCGACGGGGAGCTCACCGACGACACCGAGTACCTGTTCTGGGTCGGATGCGCGGGCGCGTTCGAGGACCGGGCGAAGAAGACCACCCGGGCGGTCGCGGAGCTGCTGCACACCGCCGAGGTGAAGTACGCGGTGCTCGGTCCCGAGGAGACCTGCACCGGCGACCCGGCGCGGCGGGCGGGCAACGAGTTCCTGTTCCAGATGCTGGCGCAGCAGAACGTCGAGGTCATCAACGCGGTGTTCGAGGGTCGCGAGGCCGGGAAGCGCAAGATCGTGGTGACCTGCGCGCACTGCTTCAACACGATCGCCAACGAGTACCCGCAACTGGGCGGCAAGTACGAGGTCTTGCACCACACGCAACTGCTGAACAAGCTGGTGCGTGAGCGCCGCTTGGTGCCGGTGGCGCCGGTAGCCGAAGACGTCACCTATCACGACCCCTGCTACCTGGGTCGGCACAACAAGGTCTACGAAGCGCCGCGTGAACTCGTTGGCGCTGCCGGGGCCCGGTTGCGTGAGATGCCCCGGCACGCCGATAGGTCCATGTGCTGCGGCGCCGGTGGTGCGCGGATGTGGATGGAAGAGCGGATCGGTAAGCGCATCAACGTCGACCGCGTTGACGAGGCCCTTGGCACCGCACCGTCGAAGATCGCGACCGGCTGCCCGTTCTGCCGCGTGATGTTGACCGACGGGGTGACCGCTCGACAGGCGGACGGCCTGGCGGGCGAGCACGTCGAGGTCGTGGACGTGGCGCAGTTGCTGCTGTCGGCGGTGCGCCGCGGCAAGGAGCCGGACGCCGAGTAGTCGATCCCGCAGTTCGGGATAACCGTTCCGCTATCCAGGAACGCTTAGCTACGTTAACTACATGAGACGCTGGTGGATCCTCGCGATCGCTGTCGCCGCCCAGGCGGCGGTGACCAGCCTGGCCTACGGGCTGCCGTTCCTGCTGCCGCAACTGCGGGCGGCGCTGGGGCTGTCGCTGACCGAGGGCGGCACGCTCGTGGTGGTGCCGGTGCTCGGCGTGCTGGTTGCCCTGATCGCGTGGGGCGCGGCGGCGGACCGGTTCGGCGAGCGGATCGTGATGGCGATCGGCATGGCGGGCACCGGGTTGGCCGGTCTCGGCGCGGCCGCGGCGTCCGGTGTGGTCGGTCTCGGCGCGTGGCTCGTGGTCACCGGGATCTTCTCCGCGTCGATCAGCTCGGCGAGCGGGCGGGCGGTGCTCGGCTGGTTCGAGGCCTCGGAACGCGGGCTGGCCATGGGGATCCGGCAGACCTGCACGCCCATCGGCGTCGGGTTCGCCGCGTTGGTGCTACCGCCCGCGGCTCAAGCTTGGGGCTATCGCTGGGCGTTAGTCATACCCGCGGCGTTGTGCCTGGTGTTGGCAGTTGTCGTTGCCTTGTGGCTGATGGACCCGCCGCGCGCGACAGCTCGTCGTGTCGAGGAGACCCGTTCGCCCTACCGGACTATCACGTTGTGGCGGGTGCACACCGCTAGCGCGTTGCTGGTGGCACCGCAGTTCATCTCCAGCACGTTCGCCTTGACCTACCTGGTGGCCGAGCACGGGTGGAGCCCGGTCACAGCCGGGGCCGTCTTGGCCGTGGTGCAACTCTTCGGCGCGGCGGGCCGGATCGGCGCCGGGGTGTGGTCGGACCGGGTGGGCAGCCGGATGCGGCCGATGCGGATCATCGCCCTGGCCGTGGCCGCCGCGCTGGCGGTGTGGGCGTTCGGCGGCTCGACCTGGGTCGCCGTGGTGGGCCTGGTGGCGGTGATGATCATCTCGGTCACCGACAACGGCTTGGCCTTCACCGCGACGGCCGAACTGGCGGGCCCGTTCTGGGCGGGCCGCGCACTCGGCATCCAGAACACCGGCCAGAACCTGATGGCCTTCGCGATCGCCCCGGTGTTCGCCGCGGTTGTTACCGCTGTCGACTGGCCCTTGGCCTTAGCGCTGACGGCAGCCCTACCGCTGATCGCCGCCGTAGTGACGCCAGTTCAGCGCTTAGTGTCGACCCGGTGAAAGTTCAGGTAGGCCCTAGACGGCGTCGGACCCCGCTGCCCCTGGTAGCGCGACCCGGCTTCCTTGGAGCCGTAGGGGAACTCAGCCGCTGAAGACAAGCGGAACAGGCAGAGTTGCCCGATCTTCATCCCCGGCCACAACGTGATCGGCAGGTTCGCCACGTTCGACAACTCCAACGTGATGTGCCCCGTGAACCCCGGATCAATGAACCCCGCCGTCGAGTGCGTGAGGAGCCCGAGCCGCCCCAAAGACGACTTCCCCTCCAACCGCCCCGCGAGGTCATCCGGCAACGTCACCGCCTCGAACGTCGACCCCAACACGAACTCCCCGGGGTGCAGCACGAACGGCTCCTCGTCCTCAGCCTCGACCAAGGACGTCAGGTCGTCCTGCTGCTGCCGCGGATCGATGTGGGTGTACCGCGTGTTGTTGAACACCCGGAAGTACCGGTCCAACCGCACATCAATGCTCGACGGCTGCACCATGAGCGGCTCGAACGGCTCAACCCCCAGCCGCCCGGCCGCCAACTCTTCCCGCAGGTCACGATCGCTCAGCAACACCCCCACACCCTAACCACGCCCCCTGGCGGTGACGCGCCCGCCCGGGCCGTGTAGGCTGTGCGTGATCTTCGGATCACTGCGGATGTAGTTCAATGGTAGAACATCAGCTTCCCAAGCTGAATACGCGGGTTCGATTCCCGTCATCCGCTCAACCAGGGCTACCCATGTCCAAGGAATGCTTGGACCTTGTGGTTTCGCCATTACATCTGGGGGCCGAGCCCCCAGACCCCCACGGTGCGGTCGGCGCCGGAACCAGCGGGGTTCGCTCGACCTTCGGTCATCGCATCAAGGTATGTAACCAATAGGGCTGTCGCCCACGGTGCGGTGGGCGCGGAAGGTGTGGAGCGCGGAGTCCGGCGGAGCTTGCGTAGCGGACGGAAGAGCAGAACACCCGGAGCGGGCTGGGGCCAGCATGGGCTCGCTCGACCTTTGGTCGTCGCATCACAAGGTATGCAGGTGATATCACGAAGTGCGGCCGATGGGTTTGTTGTGCGGTGTGGTTGATTTGGAAATGTGTCAAATGGGGGCGGGTTTAGGGTGGGGGGAGGGTTAGTTGGTGGGATTTGTCTACTAGGTATAGGTGTTCGGTTACGTGGAGGGTTCGGGATCTTAGGTTTCGGCTGCCGCGGAAGGTGTTGTACTGGGTGGTGAACTCGGTGACGGTGCCTGCGGCACGGAGCAGGCAGTGCATGGCGGGTGGGGAGATGAAACCCTCGTTGTTGGCCGAGACCAGGATGAAGCGGGCGGGGATGCGCTCGATCAGGTCGGCTAAGAGGGCGGGGGCGCGCTTGCGGATGTTGTACGCGGAGCGCCGCCAGTTGGTGGGGATGCCGGAGATCGGGCTGATCTCGTCCGGCTCGGTGTAGTTGACCAGCAGGTTGAGCATGAAGTAGTTGGAACCGTAGGGGTGCTGGTTGTACGGCGGGTCCAAGTAGGCCAGGTCCAGATCGTCCAGGACGTCCGGGAGGGTGTTGGCGTCTTGCTGGAGGACGGTCACGGCGCAGGTGAAGTCGCTGAGGATGGGGACGTTGAGCCTGATCTCGCCTTTGATGCGGGACAGGGCGTCCTTGCCGCTACCGCCGAAGTGGCCGACGCCGGTGGTTCGGTCCTTGTAGAAGCCCTTGAAGAGGCCAGCGGTGTTGGTGTGGATAGAGGCCGCCGACAGGAGTGGGCCCAGTAAGAGGGGACGTAAGCCGACCGGTGCTTCACGGATCAGGCTGGCGTAGGTGTCAAGCCGCGAGGCGTTGTTCGTTGTGTAGAAGACGCGCTCGCCGGGCTGGATGTGGTCGTCGTTGGCGGGGGCGTAGAGCTTGCGGATGAAGCCCTCGGTCGGTGCCAGGTCAGCCTGCCGGTTCAGATCGGCGACTGCCTCGGCCAACGCCGGTAGGTCTACCTCGTGCGCATTGGTCAGGTAGCACTGACTGGCAACGCGCGCGTAGTCCTCGATGTCGTTGACCACCAGGCACGTGGCGTGCTGCTTGAGAGCACGAGACACGACGCCGGAGCCAGCGAAGGCGTCGAGGATGCGTAACCGGCGACCTAAGAGGTCTCGGACCACCCGGACGGCTCGGTCGATCGGGGCTAAGAGGCCGCGCTTGTTGCCGAGGTAGGTGATCAGCTGGGACCGGAGGTAGTCCGGGTTCTCCTCTGCCACATCAGTGCACGCGAGCGCGGATCTGGTCGCGGATGGCCGGGAGGCCGAACTCGCGCACGGCGGTCAGCACCTCCGCCGACAGGTTCGCGAACGGCTTGCCCGCCTCGATCTTCCACCAGAGGTCACCGATCGGCACCCCGGCGCCGACCAGCATGAGGTTGCCGATGCGCTCCTGCCAGCCGCCACCGGTGTGGCCCGCGGCGCGGGTGTACGGGCGGATGCGCAGTTGGGACGCCCACTCGTCGGTGGCGGTGACGCTCAGCGACAGGGTGAACCGCGTGGAATAGGTACTGGACTTGGTCGACTGCAGGATGGAGACCTGGCCGACGTGGGCGCTGTCCATGACGCGGAAGTGCCTGCCGGTGCCGGACAGGCCGAGCGCTCGCAGGCCCGGGGCCAAGCCCGTCTCGACCATCAGCCGGAACCACTCGTCCGCATTGCGCACCGCGCCCGCTTCCACGTAGCCCCCTGTTTGGGTCAGGCCGCCCACGCTCGGCATCCGACTGGTCACTCCGGAGTACTCAGATGACCCTATCCGGAGTGACCCCTGGTTCCTACCCATTCACCGATCTCAGGCCGGTTCGTGACCTCTCGGGTGATCCCGCCCCCGGTACAGCGACACACCGCGCAACAATCCGACGATGTATGTAACACAGATCACACCGACGATCTCACCCGTATGGGTGAGCTTGTCGCGGAAATGGCCGGAAATGTCGAAACCGCACGTCACGAGCGACGGATGGTGGCGTCGCACCTACACGGACGGGTGAACAGCTGGAGGAGCCCCGCATGCCGCGCAGCACCTACCGGACCGCCTTCATGGGCAGACCCGGGGAGGTCGGGCCGACGGTCGCGCTCGTCGATGGCGTGCCGTTGTTCCGCGAAGGGCTCTCCGCCCTGGTCCTCCGCACACCCGGGTTGCGCTGGCTCGGCGCGACCGACACCCCGCAGGGCGCCCTCCGGTTCGCCGAGCAGTTCCGCCCCAGCGTCGTGCTCATCGACTCCGGCCTCGACCCGCGCGGCCACCTGTCCACCACGCTGTGCGCCGCACAACCCGAACTGGCCGTGCTGCTGCTGATCCGCGAGGCGCACCGGACCACCCAGTACGTCGCCACCGCCATCACCGCGGGCGTGCACGGCGTCATCCAGCGCTCCGCCGAACCGCCGCAGGTCGTCGAGGCGATCCGGACCGTGCACGAGACCCGCCGCTACCTCGACCCCGGCCTCGCCCGCACGGTCGCCGCGCCGAACGCCCGGCTGGCCAGGGTGTCCGACGGGCAGCAGCCGCTCTCGCGCCGGGAGTTCCAGGTGCTGCAGCTGATCGCCGACGGGCTGGAGAACCAGGCGATCGCGAAGGTGCTGTTCGTGTCGGTGGAGACCGTGCGCACCCACGTCAAGAGCATCCTGCGCAAGCTCGGCGCCCGGGACCGCACGCACGCGGTGGCCGTGGCGTTCAAGTCGGGTGTGCTCATCGCTCCGGTCCGCAGGCCGCGCACCGGCACGTGATCTCCGGCACCAACCGGGTGACACGCACCCCCTGCCTTGCCGCGCCTACCGACCAGTAATAGACTCATGTTACCGATGAGTAGCCGCTGCTCACGAGCGTGACACACGGAGCGACGAGATGGGCCACTACAAGAGCAACGTCCGCGACCTCGAGTTCAACCTCTTCGAGGTGTTCACCGTCCAGGACCGGCTGGGCAAGGGGGTCCTCGCGGAGTCGGACGAGGAGACCGCGCGCGGCGTGCTCAGCGAGTTGAACAAGCTCGCCGTCGGCCCGCTCGCCGAGTCCTTCGCCGACTCCGACCGCAACCCGCCGGTGTACGACCCGAAGACCTTCAGCGCGACCCTGCCCGAGGCGTTCAAGAAGTCCTACCAGCAACTCTGGGACGGCGAGTGGTGGCGCCTTGGCCTGACCAACGAGCTGGGCGGCTTCGGCCTCCCGCCGACGGTGCAGTGGGCGGCCTCCGAGCTGATCCTCGGCGCGAACCCGTCGCTGTTCATCTACCTGGCGGGCCCCAACTTCGCCATGGTCGTGCACAACAACGGCACCGAGGAGCAGAAGCGCTGGGCCAAGCTCATGATCGACCGCGGCTGGGGGGCCACCATGGTCCTCACCGAACCGGACGCGGGCTCCGACGTCGGCGCGGGCCGGACCAAGGCGGTCCAGCAGGACGACGGTTCGTGGCACATCGACGGGGTGAAGCGGTTCATCACCTCGGGCGACCAGGACCTGACCGAGAACATCGTGCACCTGGTGCTCGCCCGGCCGGAGGGCCACGGCCCCGGCACCAAGGGCCTGAGCCTGTTCCTGGTCCCCAAGTTCCACTTCGACACCGAGACCGGCGACCTCGGCGAGCGCAACGGCGCGTACGTGACCAACGTCGAGCACAAGATGGGCCTCAAGGTCTCGACGACCTGCGAGGTCACCTTCGGTCAGCACGGCACCCCGGCCAAGGGCTGGCTGCTGGGCGAGGTGCACGACGGCATCGCGCAGATGTTCCAGGTCATCGAGTACGCCAGGATGATGGTCGGCACCAAGGCCATCGCGACGCTGTCCACCGGCTACCTGAACGCGCTGGAGTACGCCAAGGAGCGCGTCCAGGGCGCCGACCTGCCGAACATGCTGGACAAGACGGCCCCCAGGGTCACCATCACCCACCACCCCGACGTCCGCCGCAGCCTCATGCTGCAGAAGGCCTACGCCGAGGGCCTGCGCTCGC
Organism: Actinokineospora diospyrosa; assembly: GCF_024171925.1. Classification (GTDB taxonomy): domain Bacteria; phylum Actinomycetota; class Actinomycetes; order Mycobacteriales; family Pseudonocardiaceae; genus Actinokineospora; species Actinokineospora diospyrosa. Next base: position 218,574 of record NZ_JAMTCO010000015.1, read on the forward strand.
TGTACCTGTACAACGCGACGTTCCAGGACCAGGCGTGGACCGGCGAGGGCGACCAGAAGCTCGCCGAGCGGGTCAACGACCTCCTCCTCCCCATCGTCAAGGGCGTCGGTTCGGAGCGGGCGACCGAGCAGCTGGTGCAGTCCCTGCAGACCCTGGGCGGGTCCGGCTTCCTGCAGGACTACCCGCTCGAGCAGTACATCCGCGACTCGAAGATCGACTCGCTGTACGAGGGCACCACCGCGATCCAGTCCCTGGACTTCTTCTTCCGCAAGATCATCCGCGACAAGGGCCAGGCGCTCGCGTTCGTGGCGGGGGAGATCAGCAAGTTCCTCGAGTCCGACAACGGCCGCCTCAAGCGGGAACGCGAACTCCTGAAGCAGGCCCTCGAAGACGTCCAAGGCATCCTCGGCGCCATGGTCGGCCACCTGACGGCATCGCAGGAGGAACCCCGAAGCATCTACCGCGTCGGCCAGCACTCCGTACGGCTTCTAATGGCGACGGGAGACCTGCTGGTGGGTTGGCTCCTGCAGCGACAGGCTGAGATCGCCCTAGCCCGGCTGGACGCTGGGGTCACCGGGCGCGACAAGTCGTTCTACGAGGGCAAGGTGGCGGTGGCATCGTTCTTCGCGAAGAACGTACTGCCAGAGCTGTCCGCTTCCCGCAAGATCGTCGAGGCTGCCGACTTGGACCTGATGGACGTGGACGAAGCGGCGTTCTGATCGATGGCTGAGGGCCCGCCATTGGCGGGCCCTCAGCCATCGATCGACCGGCGCGCTGCGGGACCCAGTTGGCGGGATCGGCGGACCCACCAGACCGCTGAAGCTACTTTGCCATCCCTGAACAGCACATCGGCAAGGTTCATCGCAGCTTCCGAATCACCACCATCTGCCGCCCTGCGGTACCAGCGAGCAGCCTCTGTGAGGTCACCCGCCCGAGCATGGATGACCCCGAGGTTGAACGCGGAGTTACCCGCCCCCTCGTTTGCCGCCTTCTCCAGATGTGGGATGGCCTCATCTATTCGATCCAGGTCGTACAACAACTGACCGAGCACCTCGGTAGAACTGCGGTCGTCGAGAGCAGCACCTCGCTCCATCCAAGCCACTGCCTCTTCGAGGCGCCCTGACTCATGCAGGACGAAACCCATTCCCCTGATGGACACGACGTCACCACCATCGGCGCCCAACCGGAACCAATCTTCAGCTTCAGCGAGACGGCCTGATGCAGTCAGGAGTCTGCCCAGCTTCCCGAATGCCCGCGCAACCCCTGCCTCAGCCGCGTGCTTGAACCACTTCTCAGCGCCTACAGCGTCTTCCAGCTTGAGCCTGACATCACCAAGGCACACAGCCGCCTCGGCAGTACCCCGTTCCAAGGCCACGTGGTACCAGTGTTCTGCACGATCAAGGCGTCCGGCCTCTTCATGGAAGATCCCAATGTTGAATGCGGCATAGCGATCGCCAGCTTCATTTGCGATGACGAACCAGGGCAACGCCTCGTCAACCCGACCGGCATTGGACAAGATCTTGCCCAGGTTCGTCGCAGCCCGGTGTTCCCCCAGCTCGGCCCCGCGTCGGTACCAGGTCTCCGCTTCATCGATCTTACCCTGCTCTTCGAGCTCGAAACCCAGGGTGAAGAACGCGGGCGGGTGGTTCATCCGAGCTGCTTCTCGCAGCCACTTTCGTGCCTCGCTCGCTTCCCCGGCGTCAGCGCACAGCGCGCTGAGGTTGTGCGCGGCCGGGGGCACTCCGGCATGAGCAGCTCGGACGTACAACTCCCTGGCTTCATCAAGACGCCCGGTTTCGTTGTAGAGCACACCGAGGTTGTACGCCGCCAGCCCGCCATCCGGATCGTCAGAGACCATCGGTCGCCACACGGCCTCCGCGACCTGGAGGGAAACCGGCGTACCAGCTTGCGCGGCATTGATGGCGATGTTCATCAACTGGTCGTCGGTGGCGTGCTCGACGGCCCGAGTCCACACCAGGTCCGGTACCACCGGAGTCGGCGAGAGCCGTTCGGTGCCGTCCACCAGGTAGTCGAAGACCTTCCAATGGGTGGCGGAAGCTGGGATCAACGGACTGGTCACGCCGTAGCGGCGGCCACTTGCCCAGGTCCAGGCATCCGGCAGTGGCTCAGGGCGAAGGATGTGGCCACCCTGAGCCTCGAGGTAGTGCTCGTGGAGTTCGGTGATGAGGTCGTACGAGTACGGTCCTGGTAGTCCGCATCTCGCCAAGTCGACGGCAGCTGCCACCAGAGCGGCACCACGGGGTTGACCTTCAACATCAATCGCTCGCCGCCATTCCGACCATATCGCGGGTCCTGCGGCGAGGTATTCAGCAACCCCGTAGGGACCGTGGTGTGCAACAGCTTCCACGATTCGTTCATCGCGAAACTCGGCGGCACGCTGAAGCTCGTTGGCGCTCCAGGTCCGGCGGATCTCGACGGCCTCGGCCATTTCGAGCACGCGCGCGCCGACTCGAACAGCCTGTGCCGCCGAGGAACTGCCTGTCTCGCGACCGATGGGGGTGAACACCTTCAGACGTTGGATGCGCATGGTCGCGACCACAGCGACACGCACGCGCACGAACTCGGTGAGCAGATTCGGATCCAGACCCCCGGGGTTGAGGAAGGACTCGTCCAGGTCATCGAGCCACAGCACGCACCGAACATCTGAGCTCACGACGGCGGCCAAGATCGGCCGCAAGTCCTCGCCGGTGGTGGGGGTGGCGACGCGGTGCTCGGGCAGGGCAGCACGAATAGCCTCGAACGCCGCTCGGGTCTTCCCTGCCGCAGAGTGCCCGAGCAGCAGCACCCAACCGCCGCGCTCGCCAGCGTCCGCGATCTTCGCACGCAGGTCGAGGTCCACGTCCCGTTCGACATAGGGCGGAACGTGGTCTCTGCTGGACAACTCACGCGCTCGGTGCACCCCGGACGTGAGCGGCTCCCACGAACTCGCCAGCGGCCAAGAACCAGGGTCCACGCCTCGCAGCCGCTCTCCGGCGAAGAACGACGCCTGACCGATCTGAACTACCCAACTGCCATGAACATCCCCCTTGATCTCGTTCCGCACCCCCTCAGGCGGGACGTCCGGTTGACCAACAGGCGCCATGATGCACTCCATCGAGTCACCTCAAGATACCTGGCGCCAACCATATCCGGCGTTCTACCGTTGAAGACCAGGCAACCGCGACCGGAGGCACTCATCGGTGAGCAAGGCACGCAGGAACAAGCAGGCCAGACGCAACCGTGCCACGCAGAAGCCGAGGAGGGTCAAGGCAACAAGCATTCCCACTGAGCAGGAGGCTGCGGATGCCGCACTGGCTAGGCTCGCCCGCAGGTTGGATGCATCCAGCCACAGCATCGCAGAACTCTATGCCCTCGGCTACCTTGAACTAGGCTACCAGCAGGTTATGGAGACAACACCAGACTGGATGCACGAAACAAACGCACTCGATCTCATCATCCTGGGCATCACACGGAAAAACTTTCGAAGTGGCCACGAGTTTCTTCACATCCGTTCGGCGTGGCTTCAAGAAATGCGCAGGACGCCCCATTGGCGCGACATAGAGAAGTTCGTATCGGTCGCGGTTGAACTCAGCCGAGCGAGCGGACTCGCTTTAGATGACGGCGACCTGATGTTTCGCCTAATCGCTTATCTGGAAGACGCAGGAATCGACAAGCGAAAGATCCCGGCCGCTCTGCGACCGAACTCGCTGCTGGCGAACATGCGACTGGCCCGCGATTACTCGAAGAGTCCATTCCTGCCCCAGCCAACAGCCGAGACTGCCCAATTGGCCGAGGAGTACATCGCCGATCTCGCAGGCGACAGGGAGTTCCCGCAGAGCTACGCGAGCACCCTTCGCGATGCGCTTCTGCTCTTCGAGCGCGCCAAGCTCCCAATTCTGGAAGATTCCCTCTCATTGCTGCTAGCACTGTACGCGGGCGTAGCAGGAAGCAATGAGATCCAGGTGACGGACTTGGCCGCTAGCGCCGAAGCGTGGGCTAGAGGGGTAGCGGACTCGTCCCCCCTGGCGCCAATCGTGGACACCATCCTGAGTTGCGCCACCGCGGAGATCGGAACCGTGGAAACTTTGGCGCGACTCTTTGCCATCCCGGCGTTCCTTGAACCAACCACCACCGAGTTGCAACAACGAGATGTGCGACCCGCCTCCGATATAACGCAAATCGCGCACGAACTCGGATATCGATCCGTCGAATTTTCGGACCACAAAGCGGTGACCATGGGCCCGCTCATCGCCGCCCAGTTGAAGCATCAAGTTCGACTGTTCGAAGAGCGGTTCGGACACCCTCCGGCGCCTGAGGACCCGATTCACAAAGGGATCGACTACAACGAGGAACGACTTCGGACCTTGAGACTCCTGACAACCTTGGGGGTTCATCCAGCGTTGAACTACGCATTCGAAGTAGAAGACCTAATTCCCGGTTCGCGCGAAGCTTTTCTCACACCGAAGGATGAGACCGCGTGGCAGAGTGCAGTGGACCGCTACATCCGAGAGCATCCCGAAGATGGCGCGCCCGATCTGGATGAGGAGTTCGCCAAGATTCGCACCATTTCCGCCTTCTTGACACTTCAGAGCGCCGCCGGGGATACAGATTTAGCGAAGGCTATCGTGGCCATTCTTAACGATTCAACAATGTCTTATACCAACGAAGTAGCCGCCATTATCGAGTTCCTTGATGGCATGGAGGAAGACATAGTCGAGGTGGCTGCCGATATCGATTCGCTAGGCCAAATACTCAAGGTGGCTACCAGTTGGGGCGGCTCGACACTCCGCAAGCGAGTACAAGACTGGATCGATGATGACTACTCAGCCTTCGATCCAGTATCTTTGTTCGTCGTCGCTTCCGTATGGTGGGATAGGTCGCGGAACAACCAGCGAAGAACATAACTCTACGTTGGACAAGCATTCCGCTATGTGCGGTGGGCCTTGGCGGCGGCGATGGCGTAGATGCCGAAGGAGGCGAAGCCCGCGGCGACCACCACCAGGAGCACGGTGCCGAAGGGCTGGTCGGCGAGGGTGCGCAGGGCTGAGTCGAGGCCGCCTGCTTCGGAGGCGTTGGCGTCGAGGGCGGCGAATCCCAGGAGGACGCCGACGATTGCTATGCCTAGGCCTTTGGCGATGTAGCCGACCTGGCCGAGGCGTTCGACCCAGTGGGATTTGGGGAGTTGGCTGGTTTCGAGGTCCTTCATGAAGGACTTGCGGAAGCCGGAGACGATGCTGGCGATGCCTGCGCCGATCACGACGAGGGCCAGCAGACCGACGATCACCCGGCCTGCGGGCAGGGCCATCAGTTCCGCTGTCATCTGCTTCTGCTTCTGGTCACCGCTCTGGGTTCCGCTGCCGGTGGCGGTGCGGATGGCAGCGATGCCGAGGGAGATGCCGACGAAACCGCGGACCGCTGCGCCTATGCGCTTGAAGGTGCGCTTGCGGCCTTCCTCGTGCCACTTGTAGCTGAACGCGGCCATCAGTAGTTGCCACACGCCGAACGCGAGCAGGCCGACGGCCAGTACCCACAAGACGACCGCGCCGAAGGATGTGCTCGCGATCTCTTGCAGTGCCCCCGTCTGATCCGCCTCTTGTCCGCCTCCGCCGAAGGCGACCTGGAGGGCGAGGTACGCGACGATCACGTAGACCACGCCGTAGCAGGCCATGCCTGCTCGGCCTAAGCCCTTGACCGCGTCGTTGTGGTGCGCGGTGTGCACTGCGGTGCTCATGTGCCCTCCTAGGTCTTGGGAGGACGTGTCACCTGATCGTGTGGGTCAAACGTGAAAGGGCCCGGTGACCACCAGGGTCACCGGGCCCGCACCGGCTCAGCCTGCGGGTGGTGGGACCACCGGGGCCGGGGCGCAGACGATCTTGGGTTGGGGGTTGTACCGGACCGTGCGGGTGTCGCGGCGGACTTCGGCGCCGGTGCCCGCGTCGCGCAGGATGCGGGTGTCGGAGGTGGTGAAGCCGGGGGCGCCGTTGCTCGGTGAGCACTTGCCGGTGGTCGGGCCGGGCTTCTCCTGCGGCGGGGTCTCCGCGGAGCGGCCGCCGGTGACCGACTCGACCGTGTAGCGCTTGGTGCCCCAGATCTTCACCGTGATCGACGACGGCGTCCAGATGGTCTGGATGGCGATGCCGGTCTGCGCGTCGTTGGTGAACTTGAGGTCGATGACGCTGCTGCCGTCGTGGTTCTGGAAGACCGTGGCCTCGCGGGCGGCCGGGTAGCGGCTGATGTAGTAGCTGTGCTCCTTGTGCCCCGCGTCCTTGAGGCCCGAGAAGTACGACGCGTTGTACAGCGTGGTCGCGAACTGGGAGATGCCACCGCCGACCTCGCGGCCGGGGGCGCCGTCCTTGATCACGCCCGCCTCGACGTACCCCTGGACCGCGGTGCGCGGGCCGGTGTAGCCGTTGAGGCTGAAGGTCTCGCCCGGCTTGACGATGGCGCCGTTGACCTTCGCGGCGACGGTGCGGATGTTCACGCCGGAGTCGGTGGCGAAGCCCTTGGTGGTGAACTCGCCGATGACCTCCTTGATGCCGAGCTGGTTGGCCTGCTCGGTGGTCACCTTCGCCGGGGTCTTGGTGTACTCGACCTTGATCTCCCGGCCGTCCGGCTTCTTCAGCACGTCGAGCAGGGTGGCGAACGCGGTGTCGTACTTGACGCCGGTGCCGTCGACCGAGGGGGTGACCGCAGGCGCGCCGCCCTCGAAGACGACCTGCGCGTCCTTGCCCTCCTTCTCGGTGGAGGCGAGCTGCGGCTTGACCGCGTCGGTGACCTTGACCAGGTCCAGCTTCGGGTTCAGCCCGCCGCCGTCGACCGGTTCGAACACCAGCGCGGTCGCGATGACGGCGGGCTCGATCTTGGCGTCCTTGCCGTCGCCCTTGACCACCACCGGCCCGGACACGGCGACCTTCGCCAGGTCGAGCGCGGCCCGCACGCCCTCGGACGTGGTCTTCACCGGGGTGCTGGTGACCGGCAGGTCCAAGCCCTCGCCGCCGACCCAGTTGCTGACGATGACCGTGCGCGCCTTCGCCCCGTCCAGCTCCTGACCGGGGACCGGCTCGACCCCGACCGGGGTGGCGCCGTCGAAGCGGATGCCGCCCTCGACCGGCGGGCGGGTGCCCGCGGCCTTGAGCCGGTCGAGCTCGCCGTTGAGCGCGGCCTCGTTGGTCGCGGTGACCACACCGACCTCGCGGGTGCCGCCGAACAGCGACGACAGCCGGGTGAACGGGTTGAGCGGCTGGTCGCCCGCCTGCTCCAGGGTGGCGCCCCAGTTCAGCGTCAGCCCGGACTTGGTCGGGTCGAGCTTCTCGTCGACCACGCCGATCTTGACCGGCACCGGCTGGGTCAGCCGCGGTTCGATCTTCTCCCGCAGCGCCCGCTCGGCCTCGACCTGCGACATCCCGCCGACGTCGACGCCCGCCACGGTCGTCCCGCGCGGCACGTCGCCGCTGCTGATCGCCAGGTCCAGGCCGTAGAGCACGGCCAGCGCGCCGAAGACAGCACCGGCGATGATCGCGGGCTTGCGCCAACCGGCCTTACCCGACGACGGCGGCGGTTCCTCCTGGGGCACGTTGAGCTTCTCGGTGGGTCCGTCCAACGGCGAGCCCACCAGCGGGGGCTCCGCCAGCGCGGGCACCCGGGGAAGCAGATCGGTCTGCTCGGTGTGCGACTCCGGCCATCTAGCCCCGCCCGGCCAGTCCTGGTCCTCCGGCACGGTCCACCTTTCCCCTCAGAGGTACAACCCGGTCCCGTGTTCGGTGCGCTCGCTGGCGATGGCGTGCACGTCCCGCTCGCGCATCACCATGTACGCCTGCCCGTGGACCTCGACCTCGAACTGGTCCTCGGGGTTGAACAACACCCGGTCGCCCACCTTCACCGTGCGTGCGCTCGTCCCCACCCCGAGCACGTCCCCCCAGGCGAGCCGCTTGGCGACCTGCGCGGTTGCCGGGATGACGATGCCGCCGGTGCTGCGCCGTTCCCCCTCCTCGGGGGTCAGCCGCACGAGGACCCGGTCGTGCAGCATCTGGATCTCGAGCTTCAGTTCCGGCACCGAGGAATGGTAACCGCCTGCTCGGGGTGGGCTTCCGGCGTGGTCAGTGCTGCTCGTCGAGCCCACCCATGACCAGTGCGAGCCGAGGGGCGCCGGTGTCGGTGACCCGGATCGGCACCCCCCAGTCCTGCCTGGTCAGGTGGCACGCGGCGTGCTCGGTGCCGTCGTCGTCGCAACTGGCGGCCTGCGCGACGACGTGCAGCACCCCCTCGGTCACACCGGCCGCGACGGTCACCTTCCTGGTCAGGTCCGTGCTCACCCCGGCGCCTTCGGCCAGCAGTTCCGGTGGCGAGGAGGTGATCTCCAGCCGGGTCGACGGGCCGTAGCGCTCGTCGAGCTTCTGCCCCGGCGGCGGGGTGAAGACGACGACGAGTTCGAGCACGCCCGCGGCGATGTCGGTGGACGGCCTGCGGACCTGGTGCGCGGCGCCGTCGACCAGGTGGGCCTTGGCGACCGGGCGGGAGAGCTTGTGCGCGGCGGACTCGACGACGACCAGGTCGCCGTCGAGCAGGACGGCGCCGGATGGCTCGGCCAGGCCGGTGGCGAGGGTGCTGACCTCGCCGGTCGCCGGGTCGTAGCGGCGGACGGCGCCGTTGTAGGTGTCGGCGATGGCGACCGAGTGGTCGGCCAGCACGGTCACGCCGAGCGGGTGTTGCAGGAGCGCCTGCTCCGCCGGGCCGTCGCGGTGGCCGAAGTCGAACAGGCCCTTGCCGATCGCGGTGTGCACGGTCCGCTCGGCGTCGATCCAGCGCAGCGCCGACGTCTCGGAGTCGACCAGCCACAGCCGGTCGCCGTCGACGGCGAGGCCGGAGGTCTGGGCGAAGAAGGCCTGGTCGGCGGGGCCGTCGTGCAGGCCCTCGACGGTGGTGCCCGCGAAGCGGCTGACGTGGCCGGTGCGGGGGTCGAACAGGCCGAGGGTGTGGTTGCCCGCCATGGCGATGACCAGGCCACCGGCGGGTTCCCACCAGACGAGGTCCCACGGGCTGGTCAGGTCGATCTCGGTGCCGGGGCCGTCGGTGGGGCCGTTGCGCCACTGCAGGCCGGTGCCCGCGATGGTGGTGACCTCGCCGGTGTCGGTGTTGATGCCGCGCAGCAGGTGGTTGACCGTGTCGGCGACCACCAGGTGGTAGCCGACGTCCACGTGATCGGGCAGAACGGCGACGGCGGAGGGCTCGGAGAAGGTGGCCTCTAGCCCGTCTTGCCGCCCTCGGCTGCCGGTGCCGTAAGAGGCAACCACCACGTCATCTTTGAGTTCGACGATCCGGTGATGCGCGGTGTCAGCGACCAAGACAGTCCCGTTGCCGGTCGCAGTGGCCTTCGCGGGGAACCGCAACTCAGTCGCAGCAGGCGGCGGCGGTACGTAAGGCCCATCGCCCCGGTGCAGAGTCCCCTTAGCCTCATGCTCCTTAACGACCTCAGCGATGACCCGCCTCAACGCCTCCGCATGCCCCTCCCCAGCAGCGACGTGCACGACATAACCCTCAGGATCCACCAGCACCAACGTCGGCCACGCCTTGACCGCGTACGCCTGCCACGTGGTGAGCTCCGGGTCGTCGAGCACCGGGTGGTGCACCTCATACCGCTCGACGGCGGCCTTGAGGGCCTGCTCATCGGCCTCGTGCACGAACTTCGGCGAGTGGACGCCAACGGTGACCAGGACGTCCTTGAACTCGTCCTCCACGGGGCGGAGCTCGTCCAGGACGTGCAGGCAGTTGATGCAGCAGAAGGTCCAGAAGTCGAGGAGGAGGACCTTGCCGCGGAAGTCACCGAGGTGCAGGTCCTTGCCACCGGTGTTCAGCCAGCCGCGACCGATCAACTCGGGCGCACGGGACAGACGACGGGGTTGTGCTGTGCTCACGGTGGGATCCAACAGCGTGCGATGGCCGCTGTGTTCCGCGGCCCACCATGTGAGCGGGCTGGTCTCCGGAGCAGCTTGGCAAATTCCTCCCCATTTTGTACAATTTGGGGTATGAGTGAGATGCCGATCAGCATGGCCAGAGACCACCTCGGCGAGGTCGTCTCCAGGGTCGAGCACGCCCATGAGCGCGCGGTGCTGACCAGGCACGGCCGACCGGTTGCGGCGGTCGTTTCCATCGATGACCTCCGGCGTCTCGAAGCGGCCGAGGACGAAGCGGATCTCACCGCAGCGCGGGAGGCACTGGCTTCGGCTGAACCACGAGTTCCCCACCACGACGTGCTAGCTGAGTTCGGTGACGACTGACCCGTGTCTTACGAGATCGAATGGACCGCTTCCGCGCTACGGGAGCTCCGCAAGCTCGACAAGCAGACCGGGCGCAAGATCGCAGTGGCGGTCACTGCCCTGGGAACAGATCCTCGGCCGCCGGGCTGCCGGGCGCTCGCAGGTCAACCAGCAGGCGTGATGCGCATCAGGATCGGCGATCACCGGGTGGTCTACCAAGTCGTGGACTCCAGGGTTCTGGTAACCGTCGTACGAGTGGCACATCGACGCGAGGTATACCGGAACATGTGAGATCGGACTGTTGCCCTGGGCAAGTCGTCCGATCGGCGTCCGACTTCGCTGACAGACAACCAGCTTCGCAGCCGAGGTCCGGTTGTCGGCCGAACAAATCGGCTGGGAGCAACTAGACCTTGTGGCTAGGTTGGCGCGCGTGATCGATCACGGGATCAGCAGCCCCACTGCTCGCTTGCACCTCGTGCCCGCGGTCGTCTCGCTGGCCAACCCGCCGTGGCAGCGGGATGTTTGGCTTCGGCAGGACGAGTTCGAGAACCTCGATGAGGTGGTCCACGTGCTCTTCGACGACTTCTGCGACGCGAGTGCGCCGGAGGGGGGCCTGGGGGCCAGCCTGCGCACCGAGGAAGAGGTTGACCTGATGCGGCCGGCTGGGGGTCGCGTACATGGCCGTGCAGGACGCGGTGGGGCGGTTCGCGCCTGATGAGGTTTACCTTGAGGCTGCGGGGTGGCCGGATGTCGTAACAGCGGCGGGGCGGTTGGCGCAGGTGTTGGTGACCAATGACCTGAAGGCGTTGGCGATGTTGCACGAGGCGGGGCACCGGTGGCCGCCGGGGGTTAGCGGCGGGTGAGGTAGAGGTTGTAGGTGCTGCCGTCGAAGCGGGCGCGGTCTGCGGACTCTTCCAGCAGGCCGTCGGTGGCTTCGTCGCCCAAGTCGGCGCGGAGGGCGGCTTCGTTGGCCTCCCAGAGGTCGTAGAGGCGGAGCCAGCGTTCGCCGTTGCCCGGGTTGAGGGTGGTCGACTCCAGGGTCAGACCGGCGTCGGCCAGCACGGTGGGCCAGTCGGCGGTGGTGTCCCTGGCGGTGAACAGGAACGGGGCGCCCGGGCGCAGGACCCGGTGGACCTCGGCGAAGGCGGCGGCGTGGTCGGGGGCGAAGTAGATCGCGTCGATGCTGATCGCGGCGTCCGCGGACTCCGGTGGCAGCTGGAGGTCGGCGAAGGAGACCTCCTGGAAGGTGGCGTCGACACCGAAATCAGAGGCGCGGGCGGTGGCGTCGGCGATGGCGACAGCACTGAAATCGACGCCGGTGAGGCGGCAGTTCAAGGCACGGGCAAGCCACAGGCCGGGACCGCCGCGGCCGCAGCCCAGGTCGAGCAGGGTGGCGTTCGGCGGTAGGCGCAGTGAGCTGACCAGGTTGCCGAGCAGCCACCACGTGCACGAGCTGGTCGCTTCAACCCCCGGCACCCACTGCGACCCGAAGGCCTCCGCGAACAACCGGTGGAACAGCGGGGCACGCGCTGAAGTGTGCAAAATGTCGTAGCTCATGACGATCTCCGCAGCATTCGGGTGACACCGGCGGCGACGGTGGTGGCGAGGATCCAGCCGAGGGCGATGAACACCGCCGAGATCCACTGGGACGGCCCGTCCACCGTCCACTTGTTCTTGTGCCCGAAGTCCACGATGGGCACCAGGAGGTCCAATGTGTACAGAACCGGGTTCCACCTGAGGTGGTCGTCGGTGTTCGCCTCGGGCGGCTCGGGGATCACCGAGAACCACAGCGTCCCCAAGACTAGGAACCCGAACAACCACGCCAGCGCCCGCGTCGGCCGGTAGCCGTACCCGACCATCCACCGCTGCAGCCAGCTCCACAGCCGGATCCCCGGCGCCGCCAACCGGGCACCGTCGGCGAGGGCGTTGTAGCGGCGGCGTTGCTTCTCCACTAGAGCGGTGGCCGCGTGCTCCTCGTTGCCCGCCGCGCGCAGCATGTGCGCGAACTGCTCGTAGGGACCCGGGCGGTACACGTCGCGCATGCCCTCGCGCAGCCAGCGGAGGCGGCGTTCGACTTCCTCGTCGTCGTCGAGTTCGACCGGGGTGGCCAGGGCGTCGTAGCGGAAGTCCTCGAGTTCGATCCGGCCTTGGGCGCGCCAGAACTTCTCGTTGTCGGCGAGGAAGGCGCAGCGGGCGTGCCGCAGGTCGATCCGGCCCTTGGGCGGCGCGGCGACGTCCAGGCGCAGTTCCTGGGTCTGGATGCCGAAGGCGTTGAGGGCGACCAGGTTGCGGCCGTTGCCCAGCTCCGAGCCGTGGAAGTTGGTCTCCCGCAGGATCTCCGCGCGCCGCATCCGGATCTCGCCGTGCGCGGAGAACGGCACCTCGCCGTCGGCGCAGATCAGGTCGCGGCCGATGTGCGACACCCGCAGGTCCAGCGAGGGCTTCGGCGAGGAGTCGCGCGCGTAGCTGCCCGGCGCGATCAGCCTGCTGCCGCGCAGGTCGAGGTTGGCGCCGACCTTCGCCCCCGGCAGCAGCACCGAGCCGAACACCAGCAGCGAGCGCCCGTCGAGGTTGCCGCCGACGGAGAACCGGCGGCCCTCGACCGCGTCGCCGTACCGGTTGCTCAGCACCGCGCGGTCGAACAGCACGCTGCCCTGGACCTTCACGTCCACCAGCCGGATCTGCCCGGCCACCCGCGCGTCCCTGGCGTCGATCCCGCCGCGGACCTCGGTGCCGTCCAGGTGCAGCGCCCGGTCCGGGTACGGCCCCGGTTGTCGCGGTCCGGACCCGACCTGCTCGACGAAGGTCTCCTGCCCGCCGGACAGGTCGACCCGCGCGTGCGAGAGCCGCAGGGACCCGCCGATGTGGGCGTTGACGATGCGCACGGTGCCGGTGCTGCTGAAGTCCCGGTCGAGGTTCACGTTGCCGTCCACCCGCGACCGGTCGGCGACGAGGGTGGCGTTGGGGTCGAAGAACGGGTCGTCCGGCGGGACCGGGCGGGAGTGCTCGGTGCGCGGGGTGAGCTTGGCGCCGCGCAGGGAGAAGTCGCTGTCAACGCGGACGCTGGGGAGGAAGAGTTGGCCGTCGCAGCGGAACGGGGTGCCGGTGCGCGGGTCGACCGTCAGGTGCAGGTTGCCGCCGACCTGCAGGCCGTTGCCGTTCATGGCGATACCGCGCGGGTTGTCCAAGTGGGCGCCGGAGAAGTTGAGGTTGCCGCCGCTGCGCAGGCCGGGGATGCGGACCTCCCCGCGCGCGACCAGGTTCGGTGCCAGCAACGCACCCGCTAAGTGCAGCCGGTCGCCGTGTAAGGCGGGCCCCTTCGTCGGGGCGAGGGTGGCGCCGGATAGGACAAGAGTCCCGTGGATCTCACCGTCGGTCAGGTCGAGGGTGCCCGCGATGATGGTGCCGTCGACGAACTGCAGGTCGTTGTCGCTGCGCAGGTTGCGGCCCTGTAAGCCGGGCAGCCAGCAGTCGCGGAACTCGACCCCGGCCAACCGGGCTTGGCGCATGTCCGGCGGTTGCTCGAACCGGCAGCGGACGAACTCGAGCAGGTAAGGGAACTCCACCGCGCGCAGGTCGAGCGGCCCGACCAGGTAGCGGTCGCTGACGCTGACCACGGGAACCGTCGTGGGTCTGCGCCGCCGCAGGACCCCGCCGTTCTCCGGGTCGACCCGGCGCACGACCTCTACGGCCTGCATGACGGCCCACGCGGGTGGGTCGGGGGAGTGCGGGTCCAGCACACCCCCGACCTCGTCGGACTCGCGTCCAGCCACGGCAACCCCCTCCCCAAGGGTTGAACGCTCGCCGGTGACGCTTAGTTCCCGCGGGATTACTCCGAGCGGCTGATCGGATCCAACACCCGGGCGAGGAAGGTCTTGGTCCGCTCCTGCTGCGGCGCCGCGATCACCTGCGACGGCGGGCCCTGCTCGACCACGACGCCACCGTCCATGAACAGGACCTTGTCGGCGACCTCGCGGGCGAACTGCATCTCGTGCGTGACCACCAGCATCGTCATGCCCTCGTCGGCGAGCCTGCGCATCACCCCGAGCACCTCCCCGACCAGTTCGGGGTCGAGCGCGGAGGTGGGCTCGTCGAACAGCATGACCTCGGGCCCCATGGACAGCGCCCGGGCGATGGCCACCCGCTGCTGCTGACCGCCGGAGAGCTGGGCGGGGTAGGACTTGGCCTTGTCGGCCACGCCCACCTTCTCCAGGTTCTCTATGGCTACCCGCTGCGCCTCGGCCTTGTCCCGCTTAAGCACCTTGCGCTGGGCGATAGTGAGGTTGTCCAGCACGGTTAGGTGCTGGAACAGGTTGAACTGCTGGAACACCATGCCCACCCGGCGGCGGGCAGCGTCGATGTCGCAATCGCGGTCGGTGATCTCAACGCCGTTGACCACGATCTTGCCGCTGTTGGGCTGTTCGAGCAGGTTGACGCAACGCAGCAAGGTGGACTTACCGGAGCCGGACGGCCCGATGACGCAGACAACCTCACCGGACTCAACGGTCGCGTCGATGCCCTTGAGCACCTCTAGGGTGCCGAACGACTTGTGCAGGCCGTCGATCTGGACAGCGCTCATCGGGGGCTCACCTGGCCTTCTGTTGCTGGGCTTCCAGCCGCCGCACCACGTAGCCCAGCGGCAGGGTGATCACCAGGTAGGCGGCACCGGCCAGGATCAGCGGGGTGGAGTCGGCGTACTCGGTCGCCAGGTCGCCGCCGAACTTCGACAGCTCGGTGGTCAGCGAGGTCACGCCGAGCACGAACACCAGCGAGGAGTCCTTGAACAGCAGGATCAGCTCGTTGGTCAGCGGCGGGATCACGATCCGCAGCGCCTGCGGGATGACGATCGACACCATCGCCCTGGTGTGCGACATGCCCAGCGAGCGGGCCGCCTCCATCTGCCCGCGCGGCACCGCCTGGATGCCCGCCCGGAAGGTCTCCGCCATGTAGGCCGAGGCGACCAGGCCGAGCGCGACGGCGACCGTGCCGTACTGGTCGAACGGGAACTTCAGACCGGGGAAGGCCACCGGCAGGCCGAACCCGAAGATGAGGAAGACGACCAGGGCGGGCAGCCCGCGGAAGACCTCGATGTAGGCCAGCGCGAAGCCCCGGTACACCGCGATCGACGACAGCCGGGCCAGCGCGACGACGAGGCCGAGGATGAACCCGACCACGTAGGCCGACAGCGTGTAGATGACGGTGTTCTTGAGCGCGATGGTGATGAGCTCCGGGAACGCCTCCTTCGCCACGTCGAGGTCGGCGAAGTTCTCCACCACCGCTTTCCAGTCGGCGGAGAGGGCGATGAAGAGCACCGCGGCGGCGAAGATCGCGTACTGCACGCCGCGGCTGACCTGCTGGCGCTTGCGCGGGCTGAGGCGGGCCCGGGTCACCGGGCCCACCTCTTGGCCGTGGCTCACTTGCCCGATGGGGTCGACTTGGGCTTGGAGCCCATCCACTGCTCGTACGACTTGGCCCAGGTGCCGTCCTTGATGGCGGCGTCGAGCGCGTCGTTGAGGGTCTTGAGCAGCTCGGGGTTGCCGCCCTTCTTCACCGCGATGCCGTACTGCGCGCCGGTCTCGATCTCCGCGCCGACCTCGTACTTGTCGCCGAGGCCCTGCTTCTTGAGCCACTCGTTGACCACGGGCAGGTCCTGCAGCACCGCGTCGACCTGACCCGCCTGGTAGGCCTGCAGCTGCTTGCCGGAGTCCTCGAACTCGACCGGCGTGAAGCCCTTCTCGGTGGCGTAGTCGAGGCTGGTGGTGCCGCGCTGCACGCCGAGCTTCTTGTCCTTGAGCTGGTCGAGGCTGGTGATCCCGGAGCCCTTGGGCACCATCAGCGCGATGACCTCGTCGAAGTACGGGTTGGTGAAGTCGAGGTTCTGCTTGCGCTCGTCGGTGATCGTCATACCGGCGGCGGCGACGTCGCACTTGCCCGAGTTCAGCGCGGCACCGCTCTTGATGACGTCGAACTGGATGTCGACGATCTCCTGGGTGACGCCGAGCTTCTTGGCCGCGAGGTCGACCATGTCGACGTCGAAGCCGACCGTCTTGTCGCCCTGCTTGAACTGGAACGGCGGGTACGGCAGGTTCGTGCAGGTCTTGATCTTGCCTGCCTCGACGAGCTTGACCCCGTTGGCCGCGGTGTTGCCGCCGCTGGAACCGGTGGAGCCGCCGTCGGAGCTGCCGCAGGCCGCGACCGCGAGTACCAGCGCGGGCAGCAGGGCGAGCACCTTCAGCTTGGATCGACGCGCCACGGTGTCACTCCTCATTCATCTCAGGTGCGAGGTGGGACGCATACTGCCACTCGGTGCCGAAACTGTGCACTACTCGTCGGTTTGTCACATGTACGCATCCTATTTGTTGCGTAGACGAGACGCCGGACGCAGTTTTTCCCGCTACCGGTGTTTCGAACCGCAAGATGCACGGCGATCAGGCCGTCCGGCCGGGGCCTGGGCAGCAGTGTGAGATCTCCCGTCGAGTCCTCATCGCAACAGATCACGAACTGTGGGCGCCAGGGGTGTTCGTCACCGGTTGCCACTACTCTTCCCGTACGTGGACGGTGATCTGCCCTACGAGCGCGTGATTCCCGCCGACCGGTGGCTCGGCTCCCTGCTGGCTGGCGCGGTCGGCGACGCGTTAGGAGCGCCGATCGAGTTCCTCTCCATAGACGAGATCCGCGGCCGCTTCGGCGAGGCTGGCGCGACCGGCTATGAAGAGGCGTACGGCGGCCGTGGTCGGATCACCGACGACACGCAGATGACCCTCTTCACGCTAGAGGCGATGATCCGCGGTCACCTCGGTCGACGTCTCATGTTCTTCGAGCAGCAGCCCGCCTCGGTCATCCAGCACGCCTACCAGCGCTGGTACCACACGCAGGGCACCCCTTGGCACCAAGCGGGCGGCTCTTACGCGATGGAGGCCGAGCCCGACGGTTGGCTCATCCGCGAGCGTGGGCTCTACCACCGCCGCGCGCCCGGGGCGACGGTCCTTACAGCGCTCAAGGGCTTCGCTGCGGGAGCTGACAGGGGCACTCTGTCCCACCGCATCAACGACTCGAAGGGCTGCGGCGCCGTCATGCGTGCAGCGCCGTGCGCGCTGTGGTCGGAAGACCCGCTCGACGCCTTCGTCGTCGCGGCCCAGTCCGGGGCTCTTACCCACGGCCACCCCAGCGGCTACCTCACCGCGGGCGCGCTCGCCTTCATGGTGCACCGCCTGCTCGACGGCACCGACCTGCCGACCGCGCTAACCGAGGTCCGGGCCGAGCTGGTGACCTGGGAGGAGTCCGCCGAGACCGTGGCCGCCCTCGACGACGCGGTCGACCTGGCCGGTCGGGGTCGACCGACCCCGGAGACGCTGGCCAAGCTCGGCGGCGGCTGGGTCGGCGAGGAGGCGCTGGCCATCGGGGTGTGCGCGGCGCTGGTGTCCAACACCCTGCCCGAGGGGCTGCTGCTGGCGGTCAACCACTCCGGCGACAGCGACTCGACCGGCGCCATCTGCGGCAACCTGCTCGGCGCCGTGCACGGGGTCGAGCAGCTGCCCGACGAGTGGCTCGCCGGGCTGGAGCTGCGCGAGGTCATCGAGGAGCTGGGCCGCGACGCGCTGATCGAGTTCAGCCCGACCAACTCGCTGGCGGAGCCGGGCTGGCGGGAGCGCTACCCGGCCTGGTGAGTGGTGGCGAAAGACTGACAAGCGGGGCACCTTCGTGGACACTGGCCGCGCAGCAGGACCGAGCAAGCGGGAGCACGCGTGAGCCAGCCGGCATTCGGCGGAGACGGATTCCAGACCGAACAAGAGCTGCGCCGCTGGTCGGCCGACGTCGCAGCCAGGGCGGAGCGCTACCAGGCGATGCAGGCGGAGGTCGCCAGAGTGGCGGTCACCGAGTCCTCGCGCGACGACCTGGTGGTGGTGACCGTTGACGCTACCGGCGCGGTGACCGACCTGGTGATCAGCGACCGGGCGGGTGAGTTGCCCGGCGCCGAGATCTCGGCGTTGGTCCTGACCACCATGCGTAAGGCCCAATCCCGGATCACCGGCGAGGTCGCCGAAGTCATGGAGCGCACCGTCGGGGACGACCCGCAGACGGTCGCCGCGGTGGTCGGGTCCTATAGGGAGAGGTTCCCGGAACCGGAGCCCGACGCGGAACGTCCAACCGCGAGCACCGTCGACGAGATGCGCCTGGGGCGGGTCGACGACGGTGAGGAGGCCCTCCGACCACCACCGACCCGCACGAACCGCCCAAGCCGTGATGACGACGACCCGGATGACGACTGGGGCGGATCCTCCATCCTGCGCTGAGAAGGAGTCCCACGGTGCCCGACGGATACGGCGTACTCATCGATGAGCTCGGCGCGCACGCCGGTCGCCTCGACGCCCTCAACGACCGGTTGGAGCAGGCGCTCGACGCCGCCAACCAGGTGCACCTCGGCAGCGACGCGTATGGCGTGATCTGCCAGTTCTTCGTGCCGATCGTGCAGGCCGTCAGCCAGCCCGCCGTCGACTCGATCCGCGAGGCGAGCACCACCATGGACGCCACCGCGGGCGGGGTCCGCGAGACCGCCGGGTCCTACGGCAACACCGAGCGCGCCAACACCCAGCCCTTCTCCGGCGGTGCCCGGTGACCAACCCCTTAGTCGCCGCGCGCGAGGACTCCACCAAGAGCTACACCGGCATCGGGCTGGTCGAGTCCGCCGCCGACATCTACAACGGCGTGCAGAACGGGTCCTGGGTCGAGGGCGGCCTCGGCGCGCTCGGCGGCGGCCTGGAGGTGCTGTCGCTCGCGCTCGACCCGATCGGCACCCTCGGCCAGTACGCGATCTCGTGGGTCATCGAGCACGTCAAGCCGTTGCGCGACGCGCTGAACTGGCTCGCTGGCGACGCCGACCAGATCTCCGCGTACGCCCAGACCTGGAAGAACGTGTCCCAGGCGGTCGGCGCGGTCGCCACCGATTTCGGCACCGAGGTCAAGAACGGCACCTCCGCCTGGACCGGTCCGGCGGCGGACACCTATAGGTCGAACACGGCGGCGCAAGGCCAGCACATCACGGCCGCAGCGAGCGGCGCCGGGACGATCGGCACCGTCGTCGAGGTGGTCGGTGCCCTGGTCGGCGTGGTCCGCGGGATCGTGCGCGACCTGGTCGCCGAGTGCATCTCCACGCTGCTGCTGCGCTTGCCGCAGTGGCTGGCCGAGGCCGGTTTGACGTTGGGTCTGGCCACGCCGCACATCGTCGCGTCGGTCGGCGCGCTGATCGCCAAGTGGGTCGGGCGGATCACCGACGTGATCACCAAGCTGATCCGGTCGGTCGAGAAGCTGCGGCCGATCCTGGCGAAGCTGGGCGAGATCTGGGAGGCGATCAAGTCGGGTCTGCGCGGCCTGCGCACCACCCCGCGCGGTGCCGACACGCCCAACGCGCCCGACATGGTCCGCAGCACCCCTGCTCCGGTAGACCCTCCGTCGACGACCGGGCAACCGGATCTGCCGACACAAGCGACGCCTAACGCGCCGTCGACCTCGACGGCCCCGAGTGGATCGTCCACTCCGACCACGAGCACCAGCAGCGCGCCTCCTACGCCGTCTACTACTACGGCACCCAGCGGGACATCGTCACCCTCGACCACGCCGTCGTCGGTTACGCCTACGGTCACGCCGTCCTCGTCGACAGTGCCCAGCGGATCCACGGTTCCCAGCAGCTCCACCGTTCCCGGTAGCTCTACCGTGCCCAGCGGCTCGACGGTGCCTAGCGGGTCCACGGTTCCCAGTGGCTCCTCGGCCACCCCCACTACCGGTGGTGGCGGCGGTGGGACCCCGCCGGTGAAGCCGACGACGCCGGGATCGTCTGGGCCGCACTGGACTGACACCGTGCGCGGCAAGTTCACCGACGCCGAGTGGGCCGACTTCAAGAAGGCGATGGACAAGCTCGGCGCCGACCCGAAGGCGGGCGACGTACCGGGGTCCGGGCAGCTGACGCCGCACGAGCGGGACCTGATGGCGCGCGCGATGAAGGAGGTCGAGGTCACCAACGGCACGCTGATGCAGAAGGTGATCCCGGACGCCGATGTCGCCAACTACATCAACGGCAAGTACACCGAGGTGGGGGGCTTCGTCGCACGCCACCAGGACGCCGGTGTGCTCAACACGCCCGCCGACCTGATCAACGGCAACCGGCTCGACTACGTCGGCACGCCTTACGACGTCTCCCAGCCCACCATCCACACCATCGAGTTCCCCGCGTCCGACGCGTCGCTCTATAGGACGCCAGTCGGTGCGCCCTCGATGGACCCGTCGGTGCCCGGTGGCCTTGGCGCGACCGACCCGAGGGTGCTCGCCGCGCGCGACGACATGATCCACGCGGTGGAGAACGCGGGCGTCAACCCGGACCGGTACAGCCCGTCGATCAACCAGTGGCCTTACACCGGAGCCGGGGTCACTGCGCACCCGACGATGGGTGTGCCGGAGTTCCAGATGAGCAGCCGGATGCCGATCCCCGACGGCGCGACCATCAACCAGTTCGACGCGGCGGGCAACAAGACCGTCGTGGCTGTGTATGACAGTGTGCTCGGGTGGGTGAAGCCCTGATGACGTACACCGGACCACGCTCCGGGGAGTTCGCGGTGGTGCGCGGGGTGACGCACCCGTGCACCTTCTCGCCGAACAACGACCGGGTCGTGCTCAAGACCAAGCAGGTCGACAACCCGGACGCGACCCTGTTCTCCTGGCACGACCGCTACGGCGGCTGGGTCGCCGACCTGACCTCGGCCGACTGCGACCGGGTGTACTCGGCCAGGTCGTACGGCAAGTGGCAGGGCCACCGGGTGGCCATCGAGTCCGTTGTGGACGGCGTCGCCGCGGTCACCTACGCCGACTCGAACGGCGGCTGGGCCGCGGAGCACGGCTTCACCGAGGTCGACCGGTACGAGTACCGCAGGGACGTGCCCGCCGCCGAGCTCGGCGACGTGCACGAGGAGCAGCGGGACCTGGGGTTCGCCCGGTGGCGGGAGCGGACGTTCGGGTGACCGGGAGTTTGAGCGACCACGAGCGGGCCTTGACCGCGCGGGTCCACGCCATCATCGCGCTGGCGCCGGACACGCCGCTGGTCAAGGTCCTGCCCCCGTGGGCCGTGGACCGCTACCTGCGCCACGAGGTGTCACCGGGCGCGGCGGGCGCGCACCCCCCGTTCGACTACCGGCTCGTCGGTGGCACTGTCGCCCGGCTGCAGGACTGCGCGAACCTGCGGACCCCGCGCGACTTCCACCAGGCCTTCCGGTTGGACTACGCGGGCAGCCCGTTCCACCCGGACATGCCGGTGCTGCACACCATGGAGTTCATCGCCGAACACCCCGACCGGTACGTCGTGCCCTTCGGGGCCCCTACCGGCCCCCGCGAACCCGCCTACGAGATGACCGCGGCCGCTCTAGCCGCGGGAGTCGACCCCAACACCGTCCGCACCGAGTTCGCCCCTTGGCCCTTCACCGGCACAGGCATCACCGGCGGCGGCCCGTTGGCCCTACCTGAGTGGTGGCGGCAGCCCGGCTTGATCCCCGCTGGCAGCCGCATCACGGCCCACACCGCGACCGGACCCCACCCCGTAGCCCTGTGGACAGCGTCAACCTGGACCTCTTTCCCCAAGGACTCGCGATGACCTACCAGCGCCCCCGCACCGGAATCATCGCCACCCTCGACGGCCGCGAATACCCCGCGACCCTCGCCGACCAGGGCCAGGTCACCCTCCTGTCGACCACCGACCCGGCCGACCCCCGCTTCACCCACACCCCGTCCGGCTGGCACAGCACCATCCCCGCCGCCGCCCTAGAGCGCCTCGACGAGGTCTCCACCCGAGCCGACCACCTAGGCCACGAATGCCTGGTCGTCGGCATCTCCGCCCAGGGCTCCGCGGGCCTGTACTACCTGGGCCCGGACAAGTCCAAAGCCGCCGCCGACGGTTTCGTCCAGATCGACCCGGGCACTTGGGCCAAGAACGCCCCCATCACCGAACTCACCAACTACCGCGAACACCACGCCGACCTACTCTTCACCACCTGGCTGACCCACTCCTAAACCCACCCCCACCTGCCAAAACCCCCACCGCCAGCCGCCCGCCCCGAACGACCCCAGCCCCCACCCTGTCCCGGGGGGCGTCCCCAGGCCCAGTCTACCGGAGGGGGTCGGCGAGCAGGGCGATGATGATCTTGCCTGTGGATAACTTGTCGCCCAACAGAGGGAAGTCAAGATCGCCCGGGTAGGTGAAGTTAGCGCGAGCAAGGTGACGGAGCGGGGAAACGCCAGGTCAGGGGCGCAGGTAGTACGAGAGCTCAGGCCGCTGACTTTCGGCCTGACAACCGAGTCCGCAACGAGCAGCACCGGACTTAGTGGAGATCGGCCCAGCGATGTATTCGCGGTTGGCCGTGTAGGCAGTCCTGGGTGAAATCCATACCCAGCACGGTGAGCCGTTGGTTTTATTTGCTCGGCCAGCCACAGCCGGGCGGCAACGCTCGCACACCACGAGACGATCTCCACACCATGGGCAAGCGATGGCTGCTGACGACTCTTCGTCGAGCCCTAGCGGATCGAGACGCTCCGGTGCCGGAGGAGCACACCGCAGCCAGCCAGCCGGACCCCGGTCTGCAGGTGGCCTTGGCTGAGTACAACCGGCGCGCACTGCTGGTCCAGGTCACAGTCGCCCGCATGGACCAGTCGCTCACCCTCCTCATAGGCGGTCTCGCGGTCTTGGCCTCAGCCGAGGGCGTTCTCTTCGCGGGCTTGTGGACTGCCAAACCGCTGGCCTTCTACTGGGGAACCTCGTTCCTGTCGGCCGCGGCCGCAGCGTTCAGCTGTGCAATTCTGGTGCGCGACGCGAAGACGCGCTTGGTCCAGACTCGTGCGGAGCAGGCCCAGGCTCGCTTGCGCAACTACTTCGTCTCGCTGGCTCCTGAGATCAGGCCCTACCTGTCGGACACCATCCACGACGACTGGCCGACGCCGTACTCGGCGGGGACGCGCAGCTTCACCTACCGGGCTTGGCTGGCCATCGCGGCACTAGCCGGGGCTTGTGCTGGGCTCAGTTGCGCTGCCGCCCTGGCCACGAGCGTGCACCACTGGTGGATCGTGGCGGCCGCAGGGGTCGCCGTCACGGCTGGGGTTGCGGGGGAGCTCACCCGCCTCGTCCGGAGGTGGCTCCGGAAGCTCAGTCAGGCTTACACACCGCTGTTCCCGGGGTTCGCTGACGAACGCCGAGACCGCGACGGATGACCTACCAGTGCGACGACCGAGCTGTTGTGGTCGGCGCTGAACTCAGCAGTCCTCGGTCTTGCTAGGCCCGGTGGGCAGTTCCCGCTGCTCCCAGCCTGGTCTGCACACGAGACCTCGAATCCCTCCGAGCTGCTGGCTGCGATCCTGCGGGTGACGTTGGCAGGAGCGTAAGACGGCGGAGCGGATGAACAGGAGCGTGCGGTAGTGCGAGAGCAGTGGTCGGAAGCGGAAGCGATCGCCGAGCAGGAGCGGTTGCGGTACGCGGTCGAAACCGTGGCGCCAGAGGGGTTCGAGCCCAAGACAGCGACCGGCTTGGATGTCCACTACACCGAGAACGCCCTGGTAGCAGCCGCCTGCACGATCGACCTGGGCACCGACGAGCTCATCGACTCAGCGACCTGCACCGGCCCGGAGACCTTCCCCTACATCCCCGGCCTCTTCGCCTTCCGAGAGCTTCCGCTGCTTCTAAGAGCCATCGAGCAGCTAGCCACGCCCCCAGAAGTCCTCGTCTGCGACGGCCAAGGTCTAGCGCACCCACGAAGGTTCGGCTTGGCCTGCCACGCGGGGGTTCTAACCGGCATTCCATCCCTAGGCGTCGGCAAGAACGCGTTAGGCGAGTTCACGGCGCCAGGACCACATAGAGGCGACTGGTCAGCCCTAACTGATGCCGGGGAGACAGTTGGGCGTGCCTTGCGCACTCAGCCCAACGTCAAGCCGGTGTTCGTGTCCGTCGGCCATCGGATCGACATCGACACGGCCACCGACCTCGTGCTCAAGCTGGCGCCGAGGTACCGCCTGCCGGAGACGACCCGGCAGGCGGACCAGCTGTCCCGGCGTTAGGCCCGGGCGTGCGCGTCGAGCAGGTGCGCGACGGCCTCGGTAACGCGCTCGGCTTGTTTCACGTGAAGCCACTCGTCGGGCACGTGGGCGTTGCTGTCCGCGCCGAGGGCCCCGGTGATCACGAACTGGGCGTCCGGGTAGAGGTGGGCGAGCAGGCCCATGAACGGGATCGAACCGCCGAGGGAGACCGTGCCCCAGGGGTTGCCGAAGATCTCGCCGGACAGGGCGTCGAGGGCATCGCGCAGCCACGGCGCCAACCGCGGCGCGTTCCAGCCGTCCGCCGCCTCGGTCCTGGTCAGCTCGACCGTGGCGCCGTAGGGGACGTCCGAGGTCAGGGCGTCGCGGACGGCCTCGAGGGCCACGAGCGAGTCCGCGGTCGGGGGCAGCCGGAAGCTCAGCGTCAGCGTGGTGAACGGCCGCAGCACGTTGCCCGCGTCGACCGGCTCGGGGAAGCCGCTGGCACCGATGACCGACAGGGTCGGCCGCCAGCCGTTGTTCAGGACCAGCTCGACCTCGTCGTCGTCCACCGGCCGGGTGTCACCGTGCAGGGGGAAGAGCGCACGGACGGTGCCCGGCGCGGCGGCCACCGCCTGCGCCGCTTCACCCGCCCGGTCGTCCGGGATGTCGACGTGCATCTCCTTGATCAGGATCTCGCCGGACTCGGCGTCCTCGACCCGGTCGAGCAGCCTGCGGATCACCCGGAACGAGCTCGGCACGACGCCGCTGGCGAGACCGGAGTGCTGACCGGCGTCCAGCACCCGCACCGTCAGGTCTACCGACGCGAGGCCGCGTAGCGACGTGGTCAGCCACAAGCGCTCGTAGTCGTTGCCGCCTGAGTCAAGGCACACGACCAGCGACACTCGGCCAAGCTGGTCGGAAAGGTGCTCAAGGTACGCGGGCAAGTCAGGGCTACCGGACTCTTCACCGGTCTCTAGCAGCACCACGCACCGAGCGTGGGATCCCTTAGAGGCGCGGACAGCCTCGATCGCCGCTGTGGCCGCGTAACCCGCGTAGCCGTCATCAGCCGCGCCACGTCCGAACAGCTTGCCGTCGCGCAGAACCGGCGTCCACGGGCCAAGCCCCTCGCCCCACCCGCCAACCGGCGGCTGCTTGTCGAGGTGCCCATAGAGGAGCACGGTGCCCTTGTCGTCGTCACCGGTGGCGGGCACGTCGAGCAGCAACACAGGGGTGCGGTCAGGCAGTTTCACCACGTCGACGCGCGCACCCTGGATGTCGCGCGCGCTGATCCACGCGCGCAGGTGCTCGATGGCACCGTCGAGGTGCCCGTTGGCGGCCCAGTTCGCGTCGAAGTTCGGCGAGAGGGCGGGTATGGCGATGAAGTCCGACAGGCTGGGCAGGATCTCTGCCTCCCACAACTCCCGGACTGTCTGCTGCACGGCTGTCTTGTCCACATCGCCGATACTGCCACCAGCCCCGACCGCCTACCCCATCAGCGCGTCCCTCCTCAGGGGTTCATCAGGTCGAGGCGGGCAGGGTCGGTGTCGGCGCGCGGCCGGATCCGTTCCCGCACCGCGCCGCGCGCCGCCCACCCTTCTGTGACGCAGCTCACCGGCAGGTCACGTGCGGGTCGCGCCCGCGCCGACGGCGTCCACTTGAGCTGCTCCGGACCCCGGCAACTGGGACCCCCTACCGTCGGTTGTCCAAGCGTTTTCGCAGCTCAACAGCACCCTGTGGACAATTCAAGGCGCCCGTGGGCTCACTGCTGCACACTCTCCCGTGTCAGGATGTGAGAGCAACGCCGTCAGCGCCGACGGTGGCCAACGCCCCAACCAATTGGCGGTGGAATCGGCGGCGCGTCCGCATGCCGTCGCCACGAGCGACTGCGCGGCACAGACATCGAGGAGAACGCGCATGTCGTCCCCAGAACAGTGGACGCACCCGGAACCCCGGGAGGGGCCCGCGGCCACGGCCGCCGCCCCGACAGCAGAGCAGGTGATCGCGGGTTTGCGTGCGACCAGTGAGGGTGGGCCCGAGTTGGTCCAACTGCTGACGCCCGAGGGCGAACGGCTGGAGAACCCCGAGTTCGACCGGTACGTCGCCGACGTCACCGCCGAGGACCTGCGCTCGCTCTACCGGGACATGGTCCTGGTGCGCCGCGCCGACCGCGAGGCCAACGCCCTGCAGCGGCAGGGCCAACTGGGCATCTGGGTCCCGCTGCTCGGCCAGGAGGCCGCGCAGATCGGGTCCGGCCGCGCGCTGCGCGACACCGACATGGTGTTCCCCAGCTACCGCGAGCACGGCGTCGCCTGGTGCCGGGGGATCAGCCCCAAGGAGATCCTGGGGATCTTCCGCGGCACCGACCACGGCAGCTGGGACTCCAACGCCAAGCGCTTCCACCCCTACACCATCGTGATCGGCAACCAGGTGCTCAACGCCGCCGGTTACGCCATGGGGCAGCGGTTCGAGGGCAAGGTCGGCGACGGCGACAGCGAAGCGACCATGGTGTTCTTCGGTGACGGCGCGACCAGCCAGGGCGACGTGCACGAGGGCTTCGTGTGGGCGGCGGTGTACGACGCGCCGCTGGTGTTCTTCTGCCAGAACAACCAGTGGGCGATCTCCGAGCCGACCGAGCGCCAGTCGCGGCTGCCGCTCTACCACCGCGCCCGCGGCTACGGCTTCCCCGGCATCCGGGTCGACGGCAACGACGTGCTCGCCACCCTCGCGGTGTCGCGGTGGGCGCTCGACGAGTGCAGGCACGGCAACGGCCCGGTGCTCATCGAGGCGTTCACGTACCGGATGGACGCGCACACCACGACCGACGACCCCACCCGCTACCGGCACTCCGACGAGTTGGAGGCCTGGAAGCTCAAGGACCCGATCGAGCGGGTCCGGGTGCACCTGGTCCGGCACGAGCACGCCGACCAGGACTTCTTCGACTCGGTCCAGGCCGACGCCGACGAGCTGGCCGCGGACCTGCGCGAGTTCTGCTTCAACATGCCGCACCCGCCGGTGAACCAGATGTTCGACCACGTCTACGCCGAGGCCAGCCCGTTCGTCGACGCCCAGCGCGACGAGTTCCTGGCCTACCAGGCCAACTTCGCCGGAGGTGAGCACTGATGGCCGCACCCGTGTTGAACAAGAAGCCGGGGGCCACCACGGCCACCCAGTCGCTGACCCTGGGCAAGGCGCTCAACCAGGGTCTGCGGGCCGCGATGGAGGCCGACCCCAAGGTCATCGTGATGGGTGAGGACGTCGGCAAGCTCGGCGGCGTCTTCCGGATCACCGACGGCCTGCAGAAGGACTTCGGCGAGCACCGCGTGCTCGACACGCCGCTGTCGGAGTCCGGCATCATCGGCGCGGCCGTCGGCCTCGCGGTGCGCGGGTTCCGCCCGGTCTGCGAGATCCAGTTCGACGGGTTCATCTTCCCCGGCTTCGACCAGATCGTGTCCCAGGTGGCGAAGCTGCACGCGCGCACGCTGGGCCGGGTCAAGGTCCCGCTGGTGATCCGGGTGCCCTTCGGCGGTGGCATCGGCGCCGTCGAGCACCACTCCGAGTCCCCCGAGTCGTACTTCGCGCACACCGCGGGCCTCAAGGTCGTGTCCTGCTCCAACGCCGTCGACGCCTACTGGATGATCCAGCAGGCGATCCAGTGCGACGACCCGGTGCTGTTCTTCGAGCCCAAGCGGTTCTACCACTCCGGGTTCATGAAGACCGAGGTCGACACCACCGCCACGCCCGACCCGCTGTTCGCCTCCCGCGTGGTGCGCGCGGGCAGCACGGCGACCGTGGTCGCCTACGGCCCGTCGGTGAAGGTCGCGCTGGACGCGGCGACCGCGGCCGAGGAGGAGGGGCGCTCGCTGGAGGTCATCGACCTGCGCTCGCTGTCCCCGCTGGACCTGGGGCCGGTGTTCGAGTCGGTGCGCCGCACCGGTCGGCTGGTCGTGGTCAGCGAAGCGCCCTCGGAGGCGTCGCTGACCTCGGAGATCGCCGCGCGGGTGCAGCAGGAGTGCTTCTACTCGCTGGAGGCGCCGGTGCTGCGGGTGACCGGGTTCGACACCCCGTACCCCCCGGCCAAGCTGGAGGAAGAGTTCCTGCCCGACCTCGACCGGGTGCTCGACGCCGTCGACCGATCGCTGGCGTGGTGACCTGTGCCTGAGTTCAAGAGCTTCCCGCTGCCCGACACCGCCGAGGGCCTGACCGAGGCCGAGATCCTGAGCTGGCACGTGCAGCCGGGGGACGCGGTGGTGGTCAACCAGATCATCGTCGAGATCGAGACCGCGAAGGCCGCCGTCGAGCTGCCCTGCCCGTGGGCGGGTGTGGTCACCGAGCTGCACGTGCAGCCCGGCCAGACCGTCGAGGTGGGCACGCCGATCCTGACCATCGACGTCGACCCGGGTGGCGCTGCCGCGCCAGCCCCGGTCGCCGCCGCTCCCGCCCCGGCCGCGGCCGACGGCGAGGAGGAGATGAAGCCGCTGGTCGGCTACGGCGCCAAGGCGGTCACCGCCAAGCGGCGGGCCCGCCGGGGTCCCGCCGTCCCGGTGGAACCCGCGGCCGCGGCGGCGCAGAGCACGGTCGCCGCCGCGTTCGAGCACCACCAGGGTCCGCTGCCGGACAGCCCGCCGCCCGCCCTGCCCAGCCTGCCGAAGGTGCCCGACACCCCGGCCGCGCTGGTGGACCTGCCCGGCGGCTACGTGCCGCTGGCCAAGCCGCCGGTGCGCAAGCTGGCCAAGGACCTCGGCATCGACCTGCGCAGCCTCGCCGGTTCCGGCGACAGCGGCGTGATCACCCGCGCCGACGTCGAACGGGCCGCGCAGGCTGCGGTGGCGCCGCCGCAGCCCACCTCGACGAGCAACGGGGTGGCCCCCGCGCGCGGTGAGCGGCGGGTGCCGATCAAGGGCGTCCGCAAGGTCACCGCGCAGGCCATGGTCAGCAGCGCCTTCACCGCGCCGCACGTCACGGAGTTCCTGACCGTCGACGTCACGCCGATGATGGAGCTGCGGGCCAGGCTCAAGGACCACCCGGAGTTCCGCGGCGTCAAGATCACCCCGCTGGTGTTCTGCGCCAAGGCCCTGGTGACCGCGATCAAGCGGACCCCGGAGGTCAACAGCGCCTGGGACGAGGCGGCGCAGGAGATCGTCTTCAAGGACTACGTGCACCTGGGCATCGCGGCGGCGACACCGCGCGGCCTGATCGTGCCCAAGATCCGCGACGCCGACACCCTGTCGCTGCGCGAGCTGGCGGTGGCCCTGGAGGCGCTGACCAGCACCGCCCGCGAGGGCAAGACCCAGCCCGCGGACATGGTCAACGGCACCATCACGATCACCAACGTCGGCGTCTTCGGCGTCGACACCGGCACCCCGATCATCAACCCCGGCGAGTCGGCGATCCTGGCCTTCGGCGCCATCCGGGACACGCCGTGGGTGGTCGACGGGGAGATCAAGATCCGCAAGGTGTGCCAGCTCGCGCTGAGCTTCGACCACCGGTTGATCGACGGTCAGCAGGGTTCGGAGTTCCTGGCGGCGATCGGTGCGCTGCTGGCCGACCCGGCGCTGGCGATCACGTACTGAAGCGGTGGAGCGGCCGTGGGGAGCTGGGCTTCCCACGGCCGTTCACATCTCTGGAAGTTTTTTCGGTGGCGATGTCGAGAACCCCCGGCCTGCTCCGTCCCCGGGGTGATCGCGACCAGAACGGGTCGCACCAGCGCCGAGGAGAACCACGATGGCCAAGTACCTACTGCTCAAGCACTACCGCGGCGCGCCTGCTCCGGCCAACGACGTGCCCATGGACCAGTGGACGCAGGAGGAGATCACCGCGCACGTGCAGTACATGAGCGACTTCGCCGACCGGCTCGAGAAGACCGGCGAGTTCGTCGACGGCCAGGCGCTCGCCCCCGAGGGCACCTTCGTCCGCTACGACGGCGAGGGCCGCCCGCCGGTCACCGACGGCCCGTTCGCCGAGACCAAGGACCTCATCGCGGGCTGGATGGTGATCGACGTCGACAGCTACGAGCGCGCCGTCGAGCTCGCCGGTGAGCTGTCGGCCGCGCCGGGTGCCGGTGGCGAGCCGATCCACGAGTGGCTCGAGCTGCGCCCGTTCCTGGCGCACCCGCCCACCATCACGGAATGAACGAGGCGCTGCTGCGCGGCCTCACACCGGGCGTCATCGGTGTCCTCGTCCGCCGCGGAGCCGACTTCGCGGCGGCCGAGGACGCCGTGCAGGACGCCCTGCTGGAGGCCGTCCGCGCCTGGGCGGCCGACCCGCCGCGCGACCCCAAGGGCTGGCTCATCACGGTGGCCTGGAACCGCTTCCTCGACGCCACCCGCGCCAACACCGCCCGCCGCCGCCGCGAGGACCTCGTCGAACCCGCGCCGGAGTCGACCCCCGCCGTGGACGACACCCTGCAGCTCTACTTCCTGTGCGCCCACCCCTCGCTGACCCCCTCCTCCGCCGTGGCCCTGACCCTGCGCGCCGTCGGCGGCCTGACCACCCGCCAGATCGCCCAGGCCTACCTGGTCCCCGAAGCGACCATGGCGCAACGCATCAGCCGCGCCAAACGCACCGTCTCCACCGTCCGCTTCGACCAACCCGGCGACGTCGCCACCGTCCTCCGCGTCCTCTACCTCGTCTTCAACGAGGGCTACTCCGGCGACATAGACCTAGCCGCCGAAGCCATCCGCCTGGTCCGACAACTGGCCGCCGCGATCGACCACCCCGAAGTAGCCGGGCTACTAGCCCTGATGCTCCTCCACCACGCCCGCCGCCCCAGCCGAACCACCCCCGACGGCAGCCTGGTGCCCCTCGCCGCCCAAGACCGCGAGCTCTGGGACACCCACCTGATCGCCGAGGGAGTCGCGATCCTGCAAGCAGCCCTCGCCCGCGACCAACTCGGCGAATTCCAAGCCCAGGCAGCGATCGCCGCCCTACACGCCGACGCACTCGCCGCCGAGGAGACCGACTGGGTACAGATCGTGGAGTGGTACGACGAACTCGTGCGGTTGACGAACAGTCCAGTGGTTCGCCTCAACCGCGCGGTAGCGGTGGGGGAGGCGGACGGAGCCCGAGCTGGACTGGCCGCGTTGGTAGGACTGGAATCCGTGCCGCGGTACTTAGCGGTGGCTGCGTATCTGCATGAGCGGGATGGTGATGCGGAGTTGGCAGCGCGGTTGTACGCGGAGGCCGCCGCGAAGGCTTCGAACTTGGCAGAACGAGACTATTTGGTGCGGCAGGCTGCGCGGCTCAATTCAGGGTGAGGACGTAGCTGCACTTGTCCACAACGCCTTCCGTTATCCACAGGCCCTGGTTGCTGCTCCGGCTTTGTCGGACTCTCTCGGTAGGCTGTATATCGGGGGCTCCTGTGGCGGATGATCTTGCGAGTGCCTGGTTCTGCGGCGCCTGATTGTCCACAATGGCTTCACTTGTCCACAGCTGCCGATCTGCTGCTCCCGTTTGCTCGCGCCCTCTCGCAGGCTGCGCATCGGGGGCCGCTTGAGGTTGTTGATCTTGCCTGGGTTGTCGTGTGTGGTTTGGTTGTCCACAACGGGTTTGCTTGTCCACAGGGCGCCGCTCGATGCTGCCATTGTGTCGGTGGTGCGCGGTAAGCTGTGTATTTGGGGGCTTTCGATCAGGTTGATCTTGGCGTAGGCCGTGGTTGGGAGTGCGGGGCAAGGGATTCGGGCCTCCGCCTTCGGCTCCGGTGAACGGCTCGCCTTCGGCATTGCATCTGATCCGCGACAATGCGACGAGCTCGATGGGGCGAACTTGTTTTGCGCGGGGCCTTGGTTTCAGGTGATGGGTGCGCCACCGTGGTTGATCAGCAGTTCGTTCATCTTCTCGGTGGGCGACGCCCAGCCGAGGGTCATGCGGGGTCGCCCGTTGAGTTGTCGGGCGACGAAGTCGAGATGGGCTTGGGAGTGGACCGACAGGTCCGTTCCCTTGGGAAAGTACTGACGCAGGA
>NZ_JAMTCO010000016.1 GCF_024171925.1 Actinokineospora diospyrosa
CCCACCTGCCCAGCGCCTGGACAGTCGGAGTCGCTGGTGCCAAGTGCTCGATGGGGTGGACCTGTTTTGTGTGGGGGGACGGCACCCGTAGCGTTTCCGCGCGGCAGGGCCAGTCTTTTCGGCCCCTGCTTTGCGGTTCTGCCACGGGTGTCGTAGGGGCCCCGCACAAAACAGGTCCACCGCATCGAGCAAAGCTCGAAAATCGCGGATCAGATGCAATGCCGAAGGCGAGCCGTTCACCGGAGCCGAAGGCGGAGGCCCGAATCCCTTGCCCCGCACCCCCAGCAACGGATGACGTCAAGATCAACCTGATCGAAAGCCCCCAAATACACAGCCTACCGCGCAGCACCAACAAACCGGGAGCACCAACTAAAGCCCTGTGGACAACCGCAGACGTTGTGGACAACCAACCACCACAACCACCCCCCAAGATCATCTGCCACAAGAGCCCCCGATATACAGCCTACCGACGCGCACCGACAAAACAGCCGCAGCAAACGGAACCTGTGGACAACCAAGGCCATTGTGGACAACCGCCCGCCCGGAACCGCCAAGCACCCCCACAGGCAACACCCCACAAAGCAACAACCCCCAGAGCAGCGCCCAAGCGCCACCCCAGGGGCCGTCACCCACGTCTAAGAGATGCCGTCACCCACGTCTAAGCCGTGTGGTCCTCCAACATCTCCGTAACCAGCGCCGCGATCGGGGACCGCTCCGACCGCGTCAATGTCACGTGCGCGAACAGCGGGTGCCCCTTCAACTTCTCGATCACCGCTGCCACCCCGTCATGCCGCCCGACCCGCAGGTTGTCCCGCTGCGCGACGTCATGCGTCAGCACTACCCGCGACCCAGCACCGAGCCGTGAGAGCACCGTCAGCAGGACGTTGCGTTCCAGGGACTGCGCCTCGTCGACGATGACGAAGCTGTCGTGCAGGGAGCGGCCGCGGATGTGGGTCAGGGGGAGGACTTCCAGCATCCCCCGGTCGAGCACCTCATCGATGACCGGTTTGCTGACGAGCGCGCCGAGCGTGTCGAACACCGCCTGGGCCCAGGGCAGCATCTTCTCGCTCTCGGTGCCCGGCAGGTAGCCCAGGTCCTGGCCGCCCACCGCGTACATCGGGCGGAACACCACGACCCTGCGGTGCAGGCCGCGTTCCATGACCGCCTCGAGGCCCGCGCACAGTGCGAGTGCCGACTTGCCGGTGCCCGCTCGGCCGCCGAGGGAGACGATGCCGATGTCGGGGTCCAGGAGGAGGTCCAGGGCGATGCGCTGTTCGGCGGAGCGGCCGTGCAGGCCGAAGGCTTCGCGGTCGCCGCGGACGAGGCGGATCTGCTTGTCGGCGGTGACGCGGCCCAGGGCGCTGGAGGTGCCAGCCAATAAACGGAGGCCGGTGTTCGTCGGGAGTTCGGCTGCCGCGGGGATCCCGTAGTCGGCAGGCTCAACTGCGCCTGATTCGAAGAGGGCGTCCACGGCTTCCTGGGGCACATCCAGGTCGGTCATGCCGGTCCAGCCCGATGGGGCTACCTCGCCCGCTCGGTACTCGTCGGCGTCCAGGCCTACCGCGCCCGCCTTGACGCGAAGCGGGATGTCCTTGGTGACCAGGGTGACCTCTAGACCCTCGGCTGCCAGGTTCAGGGCGCAGGCGAGGATCCTGGCGTCGTTGCCGTCCGTGCGGAAGCCGGGGGGCAGCACGGACGGGTCGGAGTGGTTGAGCTCTATGTGCAGGGTGCCGTCACCCATCGCGATGGGTTTGTCGAGCCTGCCGTGCCGTCGCCGCAGGTCGTCGAGGAGGCGGAGCGTCTCCCTGGCGAACCAGCCCAGTTCCGGGTGGTGCCGCTTGCCCTCCAACTCGCTGATGACCACCAGCGGGACGACCACCGAGTGCTCGGCGAACCGGGTCAACGCCCACGGGTCCGACAGCAGCACGGAGGTGTCGAGGACGTAGGTGCGCCTGGCTGGTTCCGCCTCCTGGGAACTCGACTGACTTGAGGAAAGGCCTGTGGATGAACGCGAAGCGGTCACGGCAACTCCCTCGCGAACGCGGCACCCGCGTCCGCTTCCTCGGTGGGCCGGGCAACCGGCCCTGGCTGGGTCTGCGAAGGCCGACGCGCGGTGGCTACCGGCGTCCACCTCGCTCCCCGCGGGAGCCGGGTGCCGGCCCCCTCGCGATCGTCACTCTCACGACCAGGGCCTCCCGGGTCGGACCGCAGTGGACACGGACCGACACTTCGAAAGCTACCTGCGAACTCCGACAATCGGCACGCTGCCACACAGGTGATTTTCTATTTCGTCATCACAGTGACATCCCGGCGCCACGCGACCGCGCAGCGTTATCGGATCCGGCCGCGCTAGCACAACCGGCGACCCGCGGCAGCGGCCGAACGTGTCGGCGCGGCCCCGGTACCGGCGGTTAGGGGTCAGCGGCCCCTAGTGGCCTTGACGCAGCGTATCCGCCCGGCACCGTGATCACCGGACCGGCGGAAAACCCCGACCAAAGCGGGCAAAGCGTGACTAGGACCCGAATCGGCGGTGACGTATTCCGTACGCCCGCAGTGCGCGCAGGAAATCGGTCCGGCGGAAATCCGGCCAGTAGGCCTCGCAGAAGTGGAATTCCGAGTGCGCCGACTGCCAGAGCAGGAAGCCCGACAGTCGCTGCTCGCCGGAAGTCCTGATCACCAGGTCCGGGTCCGGCTGCCCGGAGGTGTACAGGTGCTCGGCGATGTGGTCCACGTCCAGCACCTCGGCGAGCGCCTCGATGCTGGTGCCCGCCTCGGCGTGCTGCTGCAGCAGCTTGCGCACCGCGTCGGCGATCTCCTGCCTGCCCCCGTACCCGACCGCGATGTTGACCTGCACGCCCTCCCGCCCGCCTGCCCGCTCCGCGGCGGCCTTGAGCCGGGCCGCGGTCTCGGCGGGCAGCCGGTCGAGCGCGCCGATGATGCGCAGCCGCCACGGGGCGCCCGGCTCGGCCAGCTCGTCGACCACGTCACCGATGATCTCCAGCAGCGGGCGCAGCTCGGACTCGTCGCGGTTGAGGTTGTCGGTGGACAGCAGCCACAGGGTCACCACCTCGACCCCGGCCTCCTCGCACCAGCCGAGCAGGTCGGCGATGCGCCGGGCGCCCACCCGGTGCCCGTCGTTGACGTCGGTGAACCCCGCCTCGCGGGCCCAGCGCCGGTTCCCGTCGAGCATCACCCCGACGTGGCGG
Organism: Actinokineospora diospyrosa; assembly: GCF_024171925.1. Lineage (GTDB taxonomy): Bacteria > Actinomycetota > Actinomycetes > Mycobacteriales > Pseudonocardiaceae > Actinokineospora > Actinokineospora diospyrosa. The sequence goes on from NZ_JAMTCO010000016.1 coordinate 3,207, forward strand.
GGGGTGCGCCCACCCGCCTGCTGGACGAGTCGCTTCTCGTAGATGCCATAGACGATGTCGGCCACACGCCTGCGCAGACTCACGGCCAACGAGGGTACGCCGCCCGGGGGCGATCCGGGGGACACTGGGGACGTGCACCGTACCGAGATCGATCCGATATGGCAGGACCTGGCCGTGCTGGAACGCCTGGTCAGGGAGTCGCGCACGATCGCGGTCGTCGGCCTCAGCGCCGACCCCGCCCGACCCAGCCACGGGGTCGCGACCTACCTGCGGACCAGCGGCCTGACCCTCTTCCCGGTGAATCCCGCGCTCGAGCGGTGGGAAGGGCTGCCCGCGTACCGCTCGCTGGCCGACGTGCCCGGCCCGATCGACGTGGTCGACGTCTTCCGCAAGCCCGAGCACGCGGTCGAGATCGCGCGGGAGGCCGTGGCGGTGGGGGCGGGGGCGTTGTGGCTGCAGTTGGGCGTCATCAGCGATGAGGCGGCACGGGTGGCGGCGGCGGGCGGGTTGGACGTGGTGATGGACCGGTGCTTCGCGGTGGAGCACAGGGAGGTCGTTGGCTGGTCTTAGTAGCGCTGAGGGGGGCTACCGGCTGGTTGTGGTGCGGCGCACACAAGCCCGGCGGGAGAACCTACGGTCCCGTAACCTCGGTGGGGTGACGGCAGCGACCCAGACCGCGCCCCGGTCCCTCAAGGACAAGCCCCGCATGCGCGGCGTGATCCACCTGTGGTCGTTCTTCATCTCGTTCGCCACCGGCGGCACGCTCGTGTCGATGGCCGCGACCGTCTCGCCCACCGCGGCCCTGGCGACGGCGGTGTACGGCGCCACCGTGCTTGGTCTCTTCGGGGTGAGCGCGCTCTACCACCGCCGCTGGTGGGTCACTGAGCGCGCCCGCACGATGATGAAGCGGCTCGACCACTCGATGATCTTTCTGTTCATCGCGGGCACTTACACCCCGTTCAGCCTGCTCGCGATGGACCAGCCGACCGGCTACATCGTCCTCGCCGTTGTCTGGGGCGGGGCCATCCTCGGCGTCGGGTTGAAGTTGCTGTGGCCGCACGCGCCCCGCTGGCTCGGCACGCCCATCTACATCGCCTTGGGTTGGGTGGCCATCTTCGTCCTACCGGAACTGCTCGCCCACGCGGGCGTCGCGGCCCTCGTGCTGTTGCTCGCAGGCGGCCTCTTCTACACCGTCGGCGCCGTCTTCTACGCGACGAAGTGGCCGAACCCGTGGCCTAGGACCTTCGCCCACCACGAGTTCTTCCACGCCGCCACCGTCCTCGCCGCCGTTTGCCACTATGTGGCGATCTGGCTCGCGATGTACCCCTAGTCCTCGACCCACTCCAGCAGGTCGCCGGGCTGGCACTCGAGCACTCGGCACATGGCCTCCAGCGTGCTGAACCGCACCGCTTTCGCCCGGCCGTTCTTCAGTACTGCCACGTTCGCGGGTGTGAGACCGACCCGCTCGGCGAACTCGCCGACGCTCATCTTGCGCTTGGCCAACTCGACGTCGATGCGCACCACGATCGGCATCAGATCACCGTGTCCAGGTCGGCCCGCAGTGCCGAGGCTTGGCGCAGCAGGGCGCGCAGCACGACCACCAGCAGTCCGACCACGGTGACGCCGACCGACATCAGGAACAGCAGCAGCGGCAGTCCGGGGTCGTCCGCGTTGAACCCGACGTAGCCGAGCACGCCGAGCAGCACGACCCCGCCCGCGGCGATCGCCCAGACGATCGCGTCCACCCAGACCAGGGACTCCTCGCTGAAGATCCGGTCGGTCTTGACCAGGGTGAGCAGTTTCCAGGTGGACACGATCACCGCCTGCACGCACAGCACCCAGAAGACCGTCACCGCGGTCGCGGGCCAGCGCAGGTAAGCCATCTCCGGGTCCTCGCGCGCCATGTGCGCGAACTGACCCGGCAGCGACATGGTCTGGAACAGCACCAGGACGCCGAAGAGCACCACCAACAGGGCGCGGAGTGGGAGGACCACTCGATGCACGGAAGCCATGCATCGAGTGTCGCCCTCTATCTATCGAAAGTCAATCGGTAGCTATCGTTGGTCGGTGTGATCAGCCGGTCAGCAGGAAGCTGTCGACGAGGCCGGTCGTGCTGCTGATCGGGGTGCCGAGCAGGCAGCCGACGACGCTGCCGAGGTAGCTGGTGCCGGAGGTGACCTTGGTGGCGCTGTCGCCGAGGTGCCTGCCCGCGGTGACCGCCCCGGTGAGGACCACGGTCTGCCCGACGGCGGTGGAGTTGGACCACGTCACGGTCGTGGTGTCGCCGGTCCCGTCGAGCCAGGTGACGACCTCGGTCTCCGGCGGGATCCCGGGCACCACCGGCACGCAGGACAGCGTGGCGCTGTTGGCCACGGTGCTGGTCGCGGTGGGGCCGACCAGGCAGCTGCTGTAGGTGTACGTGGCTGTGGCGGTCACGGTCTGCGGGGTGGTGCTGACCGGAGGGGCGAACACCCGGCTGAAGGTGCCCAGGCACTCCGCGTCCACCACCGCTGTGACCGGCGCGGGCGCCGCGGCGGCCGGTGTCCAGCTCGCGCTCATCAAGGCCGCCACCAGGATCGCGGCGGTGACCAGCACCCGGCGCACTGGTCGGACAGCTCTCGGCTTCGTCATCGGTACCGCCTCATCATCGAGTGGTTGCCTGACGTAGCCGATCTTGCTCTGGCGTGGACCCCGGGACAATGCGCCATCCCGGGGTCCACAACGGCTCAGTCGAGCGCGCGCCGGAGGAAGCCGCGGATGCCCAGCGTGCCGAACACGCCGCAGGCGACGACCATCACCAGGAGGCTGACCCACATCGGCATGTGCGGCACGTGCGGGACCAGTTCGGCGCGCATGCCCTCGCTGACGTAGGTCAGCGGGTTGAGCGCGCACAGCACCTGGAACCAGCGCACGCTCTCCAGCCCCATCCACGGGAACTGGGTGGACCCGGTGAACATCAGCGGCACCAGGATCACCGCGAACAGGATGTTGATCTGCCGCGGCTGCACCGAGGTGCCGATGGTCATCCCGATCGCCGCGCCGACCAGCGAGCCGAGCACCACGATCAGCAGCACCGGCAGCCACGCCGAGGCAGGCCAGCTGACGTTGTCCAGGATGAGGAACCCGATCGGGATCATCACCAGCGCCGCGATCACCCCGCGCAGCGCGCCGAAGAGCATCTTCTCCACCGCGACCCAGGCGATCGGGATCGGCGCGAGCAGCCGGTCCTCGATCTCCCTGGTCCAGGAGAAGTCCATGATCAGCGGCATGGTGGTGTTCTGCAGCGCGCCGAGGAACCCGTTGAGCGCGACGATGCCGGGCAGCAGGATCGCGGCGTAGTCCGGGCCGACGTAGCCGAGGTTGGCCAGCACCTTGCCGAAGATGAACAGGGTGAAGAACGGCTGGATGATCACCTGCGCCAGGAACGGCAGCAGTTCGCGGCCGGTCACGAACACGTCGCGCCACAGCACCGAGCCGAAGGTGCGCAGGGGGGAACTGGCGTGGGTGGTCATCGCAGCTCCCGGCCGGTGAGGTGGATGAAGACGTCTTCGAGGCTGGGCGTGCCGATGGAGAGGTCGGTGACCTCGCAGGCCGTGTCTCCGAGAACGCGCAGCACGGCAGGCAGGACTACCGCGGCCTCGTCTCCGGTGTAGAGGCGGAACTGGCCGGTGGTAGCGGCCGCCGGGGATTCTTTTGCCGCTAGAGCGGCCAAAGCGGCAGGCGGTAGACCGGGAGGCAGCGCTGCCGGCATGGCAGGACCACCGGCGGCAATCCGCTCAACCCGCTCTACGCCCTCGATACCGGCTAGAGCCTTCTCGACCAGTTCTGCTGGAGTGCTCGCCAGATTGACCGTGACGCTCACGGTGGTGCTGCCGGGCAGTCCGCGCGTAAGAGCGGCCGGGGTGTCCAGGGCGAGCAGCTTGCCGTGGTCGACGATCCCGACCCGGTCGCACAGCTTGGCCGCCTCGTCCATGTCGTGGGTGGTGAGGACGACCGTGACCCCCTCGGCGCGCAGGTCCCGCACCCGGTCGTGCACGAACAACCGCGCCTGCGGGTCCAACCCGGTCGACGGCTCGTCCAGGAACATCACCTTCGGCTGGTGCATCAGCGCCCTGGCGATCATCACCCGCTGCGCCTGCCCGCCGGAGACGATATCGATCTTGTCCTTCGCCCGGTCGGCGAGTCCCATCCGCTCCAGGATCTCGTCCGCCCGCGCGTTGCGCTCGGCCCTGGCCACGCCGTGATAAGCCGCGTGGAACAACAGGTTCTGCCGGATGTTGAGCGATCTGTCCAAATTGTTCCGTTGCGGCACCACCGCCAGCAGCTGCCGCGCCCGCCTCGCGTCGCGGACCACATCCACCCCGTGCACCTCGGCGTGCCCGGAAGTGGGCAAGACCCGGGTGGTCAACACCCCCACGGTGGTCGTCTTCCCGGCCCCATTGGGCCCCAGCAGGCCGAACACCTCCCCGGCCTCGACGCTGAATCCCAGGCCGTCGACCGCGGGCTTGGGGTTCTTCTTGTACAGCTTGACAAGGTCCCTGACCTCGACTGCTCTCACCCCGCAACCATATGCCGGACGTCAAACGACATCACGCCGTTCGCTGTTCACCGAACTGCCCGGGCCCGGCCACCAACCCTGCTTAGCGTTCCGCCCACCTCGGTATCGACCGCTGCGGTGGCGACGTGGGGCGGGCGCGCCTGCGCAGAACTGACAGCGGGCGAAGGCATCGAGGCAGTTCACCGGATCGCTTCATCGTCGATCTGGACGAAGCTATCCGCAGGGAGCGACCAGCTTGGAGAAGATCGAGAACCCGGTCGCCGAGGCTGAGGTCCGGTGGCGGTCGGCGGCTGAGGGTGGGCGGCGGAGCGGGAACCCGACCGCGCCGGTGTACATGGCCACGGCTGGGTTTGTGACCGACGAGGACAGCGAGGTCGACCACGGTCGCGTGTTGAGCGTCCTGCTCCAGAAGACCGGCGAGCTCGACGAGCAGCGGTGGACGTACCTGGTGGGATTCCTCGTTCCGGAGTTGGCTCTGCCGCATCTGCGTTCAGGGGGTGTGCTGCAGGTGCTCGAAGGTCCGCGCATCGTCGGCACCGCGCGGATCACAGCGGTGCTGGGGGAACCGAGCGGTGAGTGACGTGGAACTCGTCGAGCGAGTGCTGGGCGAGATCATCGCCGACCGCCGGACCGCCTGGGCGGTGGTCGAGCAGGCCGCGTTGGGTGTCGTGGCGCTGGCTTCTTTCAACCGGTGGGCGATGGACCTCAAGGGGGGCGCGCCGTTCAGGACGTCGGACTACTTCGACTGCCTTGCCGCCGTGGAGGGGCACTACGAGCGGGTAGCGGCGATCTGCGCCGCCTATCTGGTCGATCGGGATGCTGGGCGGTTCGTCGAGGACATGGCGCGGCCGATCCGCAGCATGTGGTGCTTCGTGTCCACCGGCTCCCCGTGCCCCATCGACGACGACAGCCCGCCGTGGCGACTGCCGCCGGTGGACGGGCCGGACATGGGGCCGAAGCGGAAGGCGGGGATCTTCCGCGCGGACGCCGAGGTGCGGTGGACGCCGGAGTCGACGTTGCGACTGCTTCCACCCGACGGGGTCCCGACGCGCCACCACGCCACGGTGGTGCCCGCTCCGCACGGCGATGACGCACCCGCTTCGGCGACTCGGCTCACCGTCTTCTTCCGCAAAGTCGACGAACTCGAGGACGGCGCGTGGATGTGCCGGGCGAACTTCGTGGAATCCGACCTGGCGCGACCACACCTGCACGTGGGTGCCACGCTGCTCGTGCTGGTAGGACAGCGAATCACGGGCACGGTGCGGATCACCGCACTGCACGGGGAGTTCTAGGCGCTACCACCCCGATGGCAGGGGGCGTCCTTCGGCGAAGCCAGCTGCTGATTGGATGCCGACTACTGCTCGGGCGTGGAACTCTTCCAAGTTCGCGGCGCCCGCGTAAGTGCACGCGGATCGGACCCCAGAGCAAATCGTGTCCAGCAAGTCCTCCACGCCGGGTGCCTTGGGGTCTAGTCGCATGCGTGATGACGAGATGCCTTCTTCGAACAGCGCCTTACGAGCCCTGTCGAAGCCGTTGTCGGCGCGGGTTCTCGCTGAGACCGCGCGCTTGGACGCCATGCCGAAGGATTCCTTATAGGGGCGGCCCTGCTCGTCACGCAGGAGATCGCCGGGGGACTCGTAGGTGCCTGCGAACCACGAACCGACCATCACCGATGACGCGCCAGCCGCCAGGGCCAAAGCCACGTCGCGCGGGTGGCGGACGCCGCCGTCGGCCCAGATGTGTTTGCCGAGGGAGCGGGCTTCGGCGGCGCATTCCAGGACGGCGGAGAACTGGGGGCGGCCGACGCCGGTCATCATCCGGGTGGTGCACATGGCGCCGGGGCCGACGCCGACCTTGATCACGTCGGCGCCCGCGTCGACCAGGTCGCGGACGCCCTCGGCGGTGACCACGTTGCCCGCGACGACGGGGACGGTCGGCGCCAGGTCGCGCACGCACTTCAACGCCGCCAACATCTTCTCCTGGTGGCCGTGCGCGGTGTCCACCACGAGGGTGTCCACACCGGACTCCAGCAGTGCCGCCGCCTTGGCCGCGACGTCGCCGTTCACCCCCACCGCGGCGGCGACTCGCAACCGGCCGGACGCGTCGGTCGCGGGTGTGTAGATGTCCGCGCGCAACGCCCCGACGGCGGTGAGCACGCCCGCGAGCCGCCCACCCGCGTCCACGGCGAGCGCGACCTTGCCCGCGTGCAGCGCCTCGAACACCTCGCGCGGCGCGGCGCCCACCGGGAGCGTCACGATCTCCCGGTCCGCCACCTCGCCCACCCGCGTGAACCGGTCGACCCCCAGGCACGCCGCTTCGTCCACCACGCCGACCGGGCGGCCGTCCGCGTCGACCACGACGACCGCGCCGTGCGCCCGCTTGGGCAGCAGGTTCAGCGCGTCGGCCACCGAGTCGCCCGGGGTCAGCACCAGCGGCGTGTCCCACACGGTGTCGCGCGACTTCACCCAGGCCACGATGTCGCCGACCGCGGCGGGGTCGACGTCCTGGGGCAGCACGACCAGGCCACCGCGGCGGGCGACGGTCTCGGCCATCCGGCGGCCCGCGACCGCGGTCATGTTGGCGACCACGATCGGGATGCTCGCCCCGGTGCCGTCGTGGGTGGCCAGGTCGACGTCGAAGCGGCTGGTGATCGCGGAGCGGCCGGGCACCAGGAAGACGTCGTCGTAGGTCAGGTCGTGGGCGGGCTCGCCAGCGAGGAAGCGCACCACCTCACGGTACGGGGTCCACCACCGGGTTCGCCGGGTTCTGCGGCCACTCCAGCGCTATTCCGGCTATGCCGCGGTCCACCCCGGAGTAGTATGCACTAACGATGTACCCCCGATCGCAGTACAGGTCCTGCGAGATGGAGGGCGGGCGTAAGTCGTTGGTCCGGACTTCCTGAACGCACCGGGCAGGCAAGTCAGCGGGCGGTAGCTCCAACTGGAGCAGGAAAGGCCCACCGGGCTCGCGGAAGATCCGGAAGTACCCGGGGCATTCCAGCCCGGAGCTGTCGTCGACGGCGTAGCTGAGGACGACCGTGTCGCCCTCGGCGAGCCTGCGGTCGAACATCAGCTCGAACGCCACGCAGATCTCCCGGCGGCGCACCCGGCCCAACCGGCACCCGTCGCCCGCGGTGACCCGGACCCGCTCGATGTCGCAGCCCGGTTCACCGTGGTAGACCGCCACGTACCGGTCGATGCCCGGCTCGCGCGCGACGCTGACCAGCCGGGTCTGGATGCGCCCCTGGGTCCGGTCGGCGGCGATGGTGACCCGCTCGTGGGTCATCTGCAGCTCCAGGCCCGCGTTGCAGCGCTCCGGGTCGACGCCGAGCTGGGCGAGCAGCTCCCGGGTGGTCGGACCGGCGACCACCAGCTCCGCGAAGGACGCCGAGGGCTTGCGGGCCCGGCTGCCGCGCTGGCGGGGACCGATCAGGACCACCAGCGAGTCGGTCGGCAGCCCGAGCACGGTCTCCAGTCCGCGCACGGCGGTGAGCGCGTGTGGCATGTCCGGGTGACGCAAGCCGCGTTGCCAGTAGCTGAGAGTGGACTCGGCGACCGATACCTCGATGCGCGAGAGATGCGCCCGCAACCGCGCCAGTGACAGGCCTCTGTGCTCGATGGCCGTGCGCAGCGCCACGTGGAACGGACCACGGCGGAGCGCGTCGGCTAAGGCGTCTGCGGTCACTGCTGCTCCCGACTGGGCATTCCCGAACGGGTGAACGACGGTGAATGTTCACAGTAGCCACGCGGTACCGATGGGTAAAGGTGCGCCGTCCGGCTGGAACGCTCCGGGCCCCCTTGTCCGGCCCTTGTCGGCCGAAACGCGGTGATCGCACGCTTCCGGGCACTCCACCCTGCGTTTTCAGGAGGCATCATGTCCCGGCAAGCGACCCGCTCGGCGCTGGCGGCCACCCTCGTGGCCGTCATCGCCTGGCTGGTCAGCGCACCCGCGTCGGCCCAGGCGGCCGCCGCGTTCACCATGCAGGCCCAGCAGCAGAGCAACTGGTGCTGGGCGGCATCGGGCACGTCGATCGCCGCGTCCCACGGCGTCAACGTGTCGCAGAACAACTTCTGCGCGCTGGCCAAGAACCGCAACACCAACCTCACCTGCCCCAACGACCAGGCCGACCTCGCCCAGGTCCGCAACGGGTTCTCCCGCCTGGGCTTCAGCAACCCGGGTTCCTACATCTACAACACGATCAGCTACTCGGCGGTGCAGTCCCAGCTCAACGCCAGCCAGCCGGTCGAGACCCGCATCCTCTGGAAGTCCGGCGGCGGGCACATGCACGTGCTCTACGGCTACGACTCGGCCAAGAGCTGGGTCTACTGGGGCGACCCGTGGCCGGACAACTACCGCTACAACTGGGCGACCTACAGCTACTACGTCAACAACTCCAGCTTCTCGTGGACCCACACGCTGACCGGGATCAGGCGGTGAACGGCATGCGCAAGATCCTCACAACGCTGACCCTGGCCGCGATGGGCGTGCTCGGCCTCGCGGGCTACGCGGGCGCCGACCCGACCCCGGTCGACGGCGCGGTCTCGGCGGCCGACGCGGCCAAGGCCCAAGCCGCGGCGTCCACACCGGACGTCGCCGCGACGGTCGGCAAGTTCCTCGGCGCGGCGGGCTTCGCCGCGGCGGGTCAGGCCCAGGTCGGCGGCACCTCGGTGTCGGTGTACGAGCTGAGCCCGGACTTCGTCGCAGGCCGCTCGAGCAAGGTCGGCCGCCTGGCGTACGTGGCCGTCCCGGCCACCGCGCCCGGCGGTGCGAGCGCCTCGGTGTGGACGGTCCGCGACGCCTCCGGCGCGTGGTCGGTCGCCAACATCGCGGCGGGCGACCTGGAGTTCCGCAACGCGGGCAAGCTGAGCCCGGGCGCGGTGCTGCTGCGGGAGCCGCAGACGAACAGCTGGTACGCGGTCACCGGGAGCGCGATCCGCTCCCTGTCGACCGGCAAGACCCAGTCGCTGGCCCAGTACCAGCGCGAGGTCGCGTCCCGCTACGCCGACAAGCTGCCCGGCTCCGCCTACGACCGCTCCGGTCAAGCGGGTGGCTATTCCTCCCCGAGCACGGGCTTGGTCAGCCCCACCGGTACCGGAACGCCCGGTAGCGCGACCACGCCCTGGGCGGTCCTCGGGATCCTGGCCCTAGCCGTCGCCGCGGTGGTCCTTACGACCGCCGCCCCTGCACTGCGGCGACACTAGGCCGATAGATGGCGGTGGTCCGGGCTTGAGGAGGTCTCGGACCACCGCCATCTCTTATTGCTCGGCGGGCCTATAGACGAGCGAGACCGTTGTCATGGCGAGTCGACGGCATAAGGGCTCGATGAGGTCCGGGTTCTGGTCGGCGAAGCCGGGTCGGATCTCTTCGAACGGCATGGCGTCCGGCTATAGGCACGGGCGATGGCCGCTAGGCCAGCAATCCGCGCACCGTATCGATCGTGTCCGCTTCGGCGGCGGTCTTGTCCGGGCGGTAGCGCACTACCCGGGCGAACCGCAGAGCCACCCCGCCCGGGTAGCGGGTGCTCACCTGCACCCCATCGATCGCGATCTCCACCACCAACTCCGGTCGCATGTAGACAGTCCAGTCATCCCCGCCGGACCGGTACCGGGGGAACTCCTCCGTCTGCCAGCGCAGCAGCTCGTCGGTCAGTCCCTTGAACGTCTTCCCGACCATCACCGGTGGGCCGCCGTCCGGATCTCGTGCTCCCAGGTGCAGGTTCGACAGGGACCCGGTTCGGCGGCCGTGTCCCCATTCCGCGCCCAGTACGACCAGGTCCAGCGTGTGTACCGGCTTGACCTTCTGCCATGCCTTGCCCCGTCGTCCGGCGGCGTATACCGAGGTGAGGTCCTTCACCATCACGCCCTCGTGGCCCTCGGCCAGGGCACGCGCCGCCAACTCCTCCGCGTCCTCAACGGACGGATCCACCAGGCCGGGGATCACGTGCTCGCCCACGGCCCGACGCAGGGCGGCGGCGCGATCACGCAGTGGTAGGTCGATCAGGTCTTTCCCGTCCAAGTGCAGGCAGTCGAAGAAGTACGGCCGCAGCAGCAGTGCCTTCACCTGCTCCTCGACAGTGCTACCGAACCGGCTCATCGTCTCTTGGAACGGTCTTGGCCTGCCGTCGTCCGATAGCGCAAGAGTCTCGCCATCCAGGACGACGGTGGAGCACGGCAGCGCACGCACGAGCGAGACCAGTTCGGGGACGCTGTCGGTGATCTCGCGGAGGGTGCGGGTGTAGATGGTCACCCGGTCAGGTGTCTTGTGGACCTGGATGCGGGCGCCGTCCAGCTTGTACTCGATGGCGCACGGGGTGAGCTGGGTCAGCGCGTCGGCGAGGGAGGAGCCGGGGGCGGCGAGCATCGGGCGGACCGGGCGGTGCAGTTGCAGGCCGATGGCCGACAGGTCGCCGCCGGTCAGGGCGATCGCGGCGGTGGCGGGGAGGCGGCCGGAGAGCATGAACGCGCGGCGGACGGCCGGGACGGGGGCCTCGGCGGCCTTGGCCACGGCGTCCAGCATGACGCCTTCGAGCGCGCCCTGGCGGAGTTCGCCGGTGAGCAGGGCGATGAGGAAGCGCTGCTCAGCGGTGGTGGCCGCGCCGAACAAGTCGTCCAGGAGCGCGCGGCGGGTCGCGGTCGAGCCCTTGCCGGAGGTCTCGGCGAGGGCGGTGAGCGCCTGGTCGACCGCGCCGACCGTGAGCGACGGCGCCGCGGCCGGTGGGCGGTCCAGCGCGACCAGCGTCCGCCAGCCAGCGCCCACCCGGCCCTGGACGGGGGAGCCGGTGAGGAAGCCGACCAGCGGGGCGATCTCGTCGGGCGCCGCGCGGCGCAGCAGCGCGGCGAGGGTGTCGACTTTGGCCAGCCGCGAGCGCGTGCCGCCGACCTCGGCGGAGGCGGTCACCACGTCGGTCATCGTCAGCATGTCGCCATGGTGCCCGTGCCCACTGACAACCGCAGCCGAAAGAAGATCGCGATTCAACTGAACCCCAGTCCGGCCCGCGCGTCTACCTGGATGAGCCCCTCGTACCCATGCGGAGCCCTCCTTGATGCGTCTTGCCCTCGCCGCGGTCCTGACCACGACCGCTGTGGTGCTCGTCGGCTGTGCCGAACGCACGCCGCCCACCGCCGAACCCAGGAGCCGGGTGGCGATCCCGGTGCCGCCCCCCGTCCAGCAGGCCACCGAGGCGCAACCGGTTCGTGGTCCACAGTGGATGGTCAGGGCGCGCTGATCGAGGCGATCTCCGCGACGGCCGCCCGCAGCCGGTCCACCGACAGCGCCGCGTAGCCGACGACCAGGCCGGGGAACGGGCTGGTCGAGAGCGCGTACCCGGACAGCGCAGGCGCGTTGATCCCGCGCCGCGCCAGCTCGGTCTGCAGCGCCTTGTCGTCAGTGCCCTCCGGTAGGCGCAACACCAGGTGTAGTCCGGCGGCGACGCCATGTGGCTGCCAGCCGGGCAACTCGCTCGCGACCGAGGAGAGCAGGGCGTCACGCCGTCGGCGGTAGAGCTGACGGCTGCGGCGGAGGTGCCGGTCGTAACCACCCGAGCGCAGCAGGTGTGCCAAGGCGGCCTGGGGCATGGGGGAGCAGCCCAAGTCCGAGAGGCGTTTGTGGTCGACCACCCTGTCCCGCAATGCGGCGGGCACGACCATCCATCCCAATCGGATCGCGGGCGCTAGGACCTTGCTGACGCTACCGAGATAGACGACCCTGTCGCGGTCGAGCACCTGGGTAGTCCCAACTGCTGGACGGTCGTACCGGTGCTCGGCGTCGTAGTCGTCCTCTAGTACGTACCCGTCTCGCTCGCGTGCCCAGCTCACCAACGCCCGGCGGCGCTGAGGGCTGAGGACGACCCCCAAAGGGAACTGGTGGGCTGAGGTGACCAGCACCGCGCGGCACCCCGTGCGCGGCAACAGATCTACCCGCATGCCGTCCTCGTCGACCGGAATCGGCACGGGACGCAGCCCGTGCGCAGTAAGTGCCTCGACGGACCCCGGGTGCGTGGGGTCCTCAACCGCGATAGTCCTATGTCCCTCCGCGCGGAGTACCTGCGCCATTAGCGACTGGCTTTCCGCGACTCCGTGGGTGACGACAACGTCGGCAGCTTCCACTGCCCGCACCCTCCCGAGGTAGGCGGCCAGTTCCGTGCGCAGCGCCGGTAGCCCTGCCGGGTTCGGGTAGCCGAGATCGTCGTCGGTCAGCGTCGCCAAGCCAGCGCGCGTCGCCGCCTGCCACTCCGCCCGGGGGAATGCCGAAAGCGCAGGCACGCCCGGCCGCAAGTCATAGCGCCACCGGGGCGCGGTCTTAACCGGCGGCGGTGACACCGTCTCCGAACTGACCGGGGTAGCGGCAACAGTCGTGCCTGACCCGTGCTTCGCGCGCAGGTACCCCTCGGCCACCAGTTGCGCGTAGACAGCGCTGACCGTGCCTCGGGACAACCCGAGTTGGACCGCGAGATCTCGGGTCGACGGCAACCGCGTCCCCTGCGTCAGCCTGCCGTCGCGGATCGCCGCCCGCACCGCCGCTTCGAGCGCCCGACCACGTTGTCCGCGCCCGACCTCGGCCATGCCGGGGACCAGGAGTTCGCGGAAGGAGGACATGCCGCCAGCCTACGGGCCGGGCCGACCTGGGCCGACCCCGCTAAGTGGACCAGTCCACACCTGGTGAAGTGGAGCTGTTCTCAGGTCCACTTCCCGGCGACCCTGGGTGCGTGCCCACCTCCCGCCACCGGCTCGCCATCGGCGCCGGTCTGCTGACCTCCGCCATGATCGGCGGCTCCGTCCCGCTCTCGGGGATGCTCGTCGACTTCCCGCTGCTCACCGGCCAGGCCATGCGCTACGGCGTCGGCGCCCTGCTGCTCGCGGCCTGGGCGCTCGCCCGCCGCGTCCCGATCGCCGCCCCCAAGCCGAGGGACTTCCCGGCGCTGATCGCCATCGTCGTGGTCGGCATGCTCGGCTTCAACGCGGTCATGATCGCCGCCCAGCGCCACGCCGAACCCGGGCTCGTCGCCGCGGTCCTCGGCGGTAGTCCACTCGTACTGGCCACCATCGGACCGCTCATGGCCAAGCGCAGGCCCGCGGCCCGGACCTTGCTCGGAGCCGCCGTGGTCGTCGCGGGCGTGGTCGTCCTCTCCGGCGGCGGTAGCTGGGCAGGCCCAGGCCTCCTGCTGGCCGTGCTGACCATGGTGTGCGAAGCCTGCTTCACCCTCTTCGCCGTAGGAGTGATCGGCAGGCTAGGCGGTCTATCGGTCGCTTTGTGGTGTCACGTCATCGCCACAGTTGGCGGTGCCTGCCTCGCGTTCGTCTTCGAGACTTGGCGCACCCCGACCAATCGCGAGTGGACAGCGCTATCTGTCGTCGCTGTGCTCACCGTGGTCGCCTTCGTCATCTGGTACCAGGCCGTGTCAGTCCTGGGTGCCGACCGCGCCGGGGTGCTTATCGGGGTGATGCCCGCGGCAGGGCTGTTCGTGTCTATCGCGGTCGGCTCCCAGGACCTGACGCTCGCCGGTCTCGCAGGCGTCGCCGTGGTCGGGTTGGGCTGCGTGATCGGGCTGCTCAGCCGTTCCCCTTGGCCATCCGCAGCACGTCGAGCGCCTCGTCCAACTGCTGCTCGGTCAGCTTCCCCGCCGCCACGTGACCCCGTTCCATGACCACGTCGCGGATCGTCTTGCGCTCCTTAAGCGACTGCTTGGCGATAGAGGCCGCTTCTTCGTAGCCGAGGTAAGAGTTCAGCGGCGTCACGATCGATGGAGAGCTCTCCGCGTACTCACGCAGCCGCGCCACGTCCGGCTCCACCCCGGCGATGACCTTCTCCGCCAGCAGCCGGGCCACGGCGGCCAGCAGCCGGGCCGACTCCAGGACGTTGCGGGCGATCACCGGCAGCATCACGTTGAGCTGGAAGTTGCCCTGGCTGCCCGCGAACGCCACCGCCGCGTCGTTGCCGATGACCTGGGCGACGACCATCATCGTCGCCTCCGGGATCACCGGGTTCACCTTGCCCGGCATGATCGACGACCCCGGCTGCAGGTCCGGCAGCGCCAACTCGGCCAACCCGGTGCGCGGCCCCGACCCCAGCCAGCGCAGGTCGTTGGCGATCTTGAACAGCGACACCGCGACCGTGCGCAACTGCCCGGACGCCTCCACCACCGAGTCCTGCGTCGCCTGCGCCTCGAAGTGGTCGCGCGCCTCGGTCACCGGCAACCCCGTCGCCGCGGCCAACTCGGCCGACACCGCCGCGCCGAACCCGGGCGGCGCGTTCAACCCGCTGCCCACCGCGGTCCCGCCGATCGGCAGCTCACCCAGCCGGGGCAGCACCGACCGCAGCCGCTCGACCCCGTAGCGGACCTGCGCCGCCCACGCCCCGGCCTCCTGGCCCAGCGTGATCGGCACCGCGTCCATCAGGTGCGTGCGGCCGGACTTGACCACCTCGCCCCACTGCGCCGCGCGCCCCTCGATTGCCCCGGCCAGCTGCTCCAACGCCGGGATCACGTCGGTCACCACGGCCTCGGTCGCGGCCAGCCGCAGCGTCGTGGGGAAGGTGTCGTTCGAGGACTGCGAGGCGTTGACGTGGTCGTTGGGGTGCACGTCGCGCCCGAGCGCCCGGCTCGCCAGCGTCGCGATGACCTCGTTGGCGTTCATGTTCGACGAGGTGCCCGACCCGGTCTGGAACACATCGATCGGGAAGTGCTCGTCGTGCGCGCCGTCGGCCACCTCGGTCGCCGCCGCCGCGATCGCCGCCGCCACCTCGGCGGGCAGCACGCCCAGCGACCCGTTGACCCTGGCCGTGGCGGCCTTGAGCAGGCCGAGCGCGCGGATCTGGGCCCGCTCCAGGCCGCGCCCGGAGATCGGGAAGTTGTCCACCGCCCGCTGCGTCTGGGCCCGCCACAGCGCCTGCGCCGGGACCTGGACCTCGCCCATCGTGTCGTGCTCGGTGCGGAACTCAGCCATACCGCCAGTCTCGCCCCGTTCCCGCGCCGGGGCATGGTCAGCTTGCCCACAGCGGAACCCGCCACGGGCGCGGTCGCGGCAATAGGGTGGAACCGGACGCCCACCACACGGAAGGGCAGGACCCCGATGACCGCTCCCACCACCGAAGTCGACCTCCTCATCGTCGGCGCGGGCCCCACCGGTCTGTTCGCCGCTTACTACGCCGGGTTCCGAGATCTGCGCACCGCCGTGGTCGACTCGCTGCCCGAACCGGGCGGCCAGATCACCGCGATGTACCCGGAGAAGCAGATCTTCGACGTCGCAGGCTTCCCCTCGGTCCGCGGCCGCGACCTCGTCACCGCCCTGGTCGAGCAGGCCGACCAGTGGAAACCGACCTACCTGCTCGGCCGCCGGGCGCTCACCGTGTCCGAAGTGGACGGCAGGTTCACCGTGGAGCTCGACGGCGGCGCCGTCGTCGACGCGGGCGCGGTGCTGATCACCGCGGGCATCGGCGAGTTCACCCCGCGGCCGCTGCCCGCGGGCTCCGGCTGGCTCGGCCGGGGCATGGTGCACTTCGTGCCGTCCCTGGAGGTGCACCGCGACCAGCACGTGGTGATCGTCGGCGGCGGCGACTCCGCGTTCGACTGGGCACTGGCCCTGCACCCGATCGCCACCTCGGTCACCCTGGTGCACCGCCGCGCCAAGTTCCGCGCCATGCCCGCCACCGTCCGGCAGGTCGAGGCCCTCGGCGTCCGCATCATCACCGACGCCCAGGTCACCGAACTGCGCGGCGATGACGACGGCCTGCACGAGGTAGAGCTAACAGTGGGCGGCGAGTCGGTAGTGCTACCGGCGCAAGCTGTGGTCGCCGCGCTCGGTTTCACGGCAGACCTAGGGCCCATTGATTCGTGGGGGCTGGAAATCGACCACCGCTCAATCAAGGTCGACACCACCATGCGCACCGCCCGCGAGCTGATCTACGCCGCCGGTGACGTCGCCGCTTACCCGGGCAAAGTCAAGCTGATCGCGACCGGCTTCGGGGAAGCGGCAACAGCCGTGAACAACATCGCTGTCGCGCTCGACCCGGAAGCGCACCTGTTTCCCGGCCACTCCAGCAACGCCGAATAGCGCCTATAGACGCAAGAAGGGCGACGGAGATGAGTCTCCGTCGCCCTTCCGCTGTGAGAACTGAGCTGTAAGAACTAGGCGACAACCTGAACGATGTCACCGACGGACAGGCCGTTGTAGTAAGCCTTCGCCGCCGACGCCGACAGGTGGATGCAGCCGTGGCTCTGGACCTTCAGGCTGCCCTGGTGGAAGGCGATGCCACCGTTGAAGAACACCGAGAAGGGCATCGGGGCGTTGTCGAACTCCCGGCTCTTGTGGTCGATGTCCTTCCAGCCCACCTTGAACGTGCCCACCGGCGTCCGGTAGCCCGGCCTGCCGTGGGTGATCGGAACCGGCCCCAGCACGACCTTGCCGTCCTTGAGCAACCACGACTGGTTCGCCGACAGGTCGATGCACGCCGAGGCCGTCGCCGCGCACGGCACACCCGCGACGGGCGGCGGCACGGGCTTGGTGGTCGTCGGCTTGGGCTTCGGCTTGGTCGTCGTCGTGGTCGGCTTCTTCACCGTGGTCGTCGTAGGCGCGACCGTGGTGGTCGGCGCGACGGTTGTGGTGGTCGTTGTCGGAGCCGGGGTGGTCGTCGTTGTCGTCGGGGGGACCGTTGTCGTCGTGGCCTGCGGCGTCGCGGGCTGCACCTGCGCGGCCGGGGCTGCGTCACCGGTGCCGCACGCCGTTGCCAGCAGCGCGGCCGCGGCGACCACCGCTGCCGCTATCAGCCGGTTGACCTTCATATCGTGCTCCCTCGACTACCCCAGCGGGTGCCCCGGCGGTCACCCCGTCGTCAACAATGACGAGCGGGGTGCACGCGTGGTTGTCGACCGCTACCGATCCGTTACCCGGCGCCTGCGTCCAGTGCCGCGCGGTTACGGCAGCGGCGGGATCGCGTCGGTCTCGCCGACGGCCAGGTCGAAGTCCACCGACGAGTACTCGCGCAGCTTGGTGAGCCGGTGGAAGCCGTCGATCATCCGGACCGTACCGGACTTCGAGCGCATCACGATCGACTGGGTGGTGCAGCCGCCCGAGCGGTAGTGCACGCCGCGCAGCAGGTCACCGTCGGTGACGCCGGTGGCGCAGAAGAACACGTTGTCGCCGCGCACCAGGTCGTCGGTCAGCAGCACCCGGTCCAGGTCGTGGCCCGCGTCGATGGCCCGCCCGCGCTCGGCGTCGTCCTTGGGCCACAGCTTGCCCTGGATCGCCCCGCCCATGCACTTGAGCGCGGCCGCGGCGATGATCCCCTCCGGGGTGCCGCCGATGCCCAGCAGCAGGTCGACCCCGGTGTTGGGCCGGGCGGCCGAGATCGCGCCAGCCACGTCGCCGTCGGAGATGAAGTGGATCCGCGCACCCGCCTCCCGGACCTCCTTGACCAGGCTGTCGTGCCGGGGCCGGTCCAGGATGCAGACCGTCACGTCCGACACGTCGGTGCTCTTGGCGCGCGCGACCCGGCGGATGTTCTCGGCCACCGGCGCGGTGATGTCCACCACGTCGGCCGCCTCGGGGCCGACCGCGAGCTTCTCCATGTAGAACACCGCGGACGGGTCGAACATCGCGCCCCGCTCGGCCACCGCCAGCACCGCGAGCGCGTTCGGCATGCCCTTGGACATCAGCGTGGTGCCGTCGATCGGGTCCACCGCGACGTCGCAGTCGGGGCCGTCGCCGTTGCCGACCTCCTCGCCGTTGTAGAGCATCGGCGCCTCGTCCTTCTCGCCCTCGCCGATCACCACCACACCGCGCATCGACACCGTGCCGACCAGCTTGCGCATCGCGTCGACCGCGGCCTGGTCACCGCCGTTCTTGTCGCCCCTGCCGACCCAGCGGCCCGCCGCCATCGCCGCGGCCTCGGTCACCCGAACCAACTCCAGCGCGAGGTTGCGCTCGGGTGCCTCCCGGCGGCGCCCGGTGCTCGAATTGGTGGTCGGAGTGCTCATACTGCCTCCCGGATCGGCGCGGGCAGCCTGCGGCAGTGCAGACCAATCCGCATCCTCCCAGACCAGGGTGTGTACCTGCCTAGGTCGACGGCCGTGCCGCTCGTCACTGGTGGCTCCCGCACGGGCCCGAACGGCGGTTGCGATTATGGGCGGATGGCTTCCGGCAACCGGCTGACCCACGGCCCGCGCGACATCGTGCTGTCGCTGCTGGCCCTGTTGATCATCATCGGCGCACCGCTGCTGCTGACCAGGGCCTGCACGTTCAGCCCGGGCGCGCCCCAGGCCGACCCCGCGTCGGCACCCAGGGTGGACGTCGCCGACAGCCTCGGCCGCGCCCAGGCGCCGTTCCGGATCCGGGTGCCGTCGGTGCCCGCGGCCTGGCAGGGCAACTCGGTCAGCAGCGGCAAAGTCGACCCGTCCGGCCGAGTGGTGCGGGCGGGCTGGCTGACCCCGGCCCGGTTCATCCAGCTCAGCCAGTCCGACGCGCAGCTCACCGACCTCGTGCTCGCCGAGACCGGCACCCAGGGGCTGGCCACCGGCGTCGAGGACGTCGGTGGGACGCGCTGGACGGTCTTCCCGGGGCGGCGCGACGAGCAGGCCTGGGTCGCCGACGTGGACGGGGTGCGGTTGCTGATCACCGGTAGCGCTACCGCTGAGGAGTTCCGCACCCTCGCCGCCGCCATCTAGGTCCTAGCTAGGTCTTAAGACTTGGCCGTCTGCTTGAGGCCCTTGCGCAGCTCGGCGGGCAGCGAGAAGGCCACCTTCTCCTCCGCGGTGGTGATCTCCTCGATGTCGCCGTAGCCGCGCTCGGCCAGCCACGCGAGCAGGTCCATCACCAGGTTGTCCGGCACCGAGGCACCGCTGGTGACCCCGACGGTGCGCACACCCTCCAGCCACGACTCGTCGACCTCGTGGGCGAAGTCGACCAGGTACGAGGCCTTCGCGCCCGCCTGCAGCGCCACCTCGACCAGCCGCTTGGAGTTCGACGAGTTCTGCGAGCCGACCACGATCACCAGCTCGCACTGCGGCGCCATCGCCTTCACCGCGAACTGGCGGTTCGACGTGGCGTAGCAGATGTCGTCGCTGGGCGGGTTCTCCAGCAGCGGGAACCGCTCGCGCAGCTGGTCGACCCGCTCCATCGTCTCGTCGACCGACAGCGTCGTCTGCGACAGCCAGATCACCTTCGACGGATCGCGCACCACGACCTTGTCCACGTCTTCGGCGGTGTCCACCAGCTGCACGTGGTCGGGTGCCTCACCGGCGGTGCCCTCGACCTCCTCGTGGCCCTCGTGGCCGATGAGCAGGATGTCGTAGTCGTCCTTGGCGAACCGCTTGGCCTCGAAGTGGACCTTGGTGACCAGCGGGCAGGTGGCGTCGATGGTGCGCAGGCCGCGCTGGGCGGCCTGGTCGTGCACCGCGGGGGAGACGCCGTGCGCGGAGAACACGACCAGCGCGCCCTCGGGCACCTCGTCGGCCTCGTCGACGAAGATCGCGCCGCGCTCGCGCAGGGTCTCCACGACGTGCTTGTTGTGCACGATCTCCTTGCGCACGTACACCGGCGGGCCGTAGGTCTCCAGGGCCTTCTCCACGGTGATCACCGCGCGGTCGACTCCGGCGCAGTAGCCGCGCGGCTTGGCCAGCAGGACGCGTTTGGTGGTGGCGCTCATGCCGTCCAGGGTACGGCCGCTCGGCCCAGGGCTCCTGTTCGGTCGGTGTCGGGGCGCTCACCCCGCGCGGTCCGGGTGTGTGTCGGGGGGTGGGGTGGCGGGAGTGTCGGGGGGCGGTGGGCGGGAGTGTCAAGGGGAGGGTGGGCGGGAGTGTCGCTGTGCAGATCCGCCGGACTCGGGCAGGCTAGGAACCATGAAGTCTCTCCCCCTGCCGCTGCGGGTCGCGGCCGGGCTCGCCGCGACCGCCCTGGAGCACGCCCGCGACCTGCCCACCCGGATCGCCGGGCTGCCGGTCACCGTGGCCAGCCAGGCGCTGCAGGTGTCCATGCGGGTGCAGCAGCACGTCACCGAACTGGCCATCAAGGGCGACGAGGCGATCGCCTCGTTGCGGCCGGTGGACGAGGACCCGGAGTGGGCGACCTTCGACGAGGACCTCGACGACGCCGACGACCAGCGGGCCGCGTTCGACCAGGTCGCCGAGGAGGACCTGGTCGAGGACGACCTCCCGGGCGCTGAGCCCGCGGGTGGCTTGACGCCGGTCGAGGTCGACGACGACCTGGTGGCCCCGGTCGCCGGGCCCGCGTCGGTGCCCAACTACGGGGAGTTGTCGCTGGCGCAGCTGCGCGCCCGGTTGCGCGGCTTCGACGTCGCGGCGCTGGAGGAGCTGCTGGCGCACGAGCGGGCCACCGAGAACCGGCCCTCGTACGTGGGCATGCTGACCCGCAGGTTGGCCACCGTCCAGGACGCCGCTGGTCAGGGCCCGTCCGACACGTGAGCGCACCCACCGCAGAAGAGCCGTGGCCGGTCCGCACGGTCGCCCGCAAGATCGCCGACTGGGTCAACCGGCTGGGCACCGTGTGGGTGGAGGGCCAGCTCACCCAGATCTCCGCGCGCCCCGGCACCGGCACCGCGTTCCTCACCCTGCGCGACCCCGCCGCGGACGTGTCGATGACGGTGACCTGCTCCACCCAGATGCTGCGCGCGCACGAACCGCCGCTGACCGACGGCGCCCGCGTCGTGGTGCACGCCAAGCCCACCTTCTTCCTCAACCGCGGCACGCTGAGCCTGCGCGCCGACGAGATCCGCGCGGTCGGCATCGGCGAGCTGCTGGCCCGCATCGAGCGGCTGCGCAGGCTGCTGGCCGCGGAGGGCCTGTTCGACCCGCGCCGCAAGCGCCGCCCGCCGTTCCTGCCCGCCAAGGTCGGCCTGATCACCGGCCGCGCCTCCGCCGCCGAGCGCGACGTGCTGGCCAACGCCACTGCGCGCTGGCCCGCGGTGTCGTTCCGGGTGGAGAACGTCGCGGTGCAGGGGGCGCTGGCGGTGCCGCAGATCCTCGACGCGCTGCGCGTGCTCGACCGCGACCCCGACGTCGAGGTGATCGTCATCGCCCGCGGCGGCGGCAGCGTCGAGGACCTGCTCCCGTTCTCCGACGAGGCCCTGTGCCGCGCGGTCGCCGACTGCCGCACCCCGGTGCTGAGCGCGATCGGCCACGAACCGGACACCCCGCTGCTCGACCACGTGGCCGACGTGCGCTGCTCGACGCCGACCGACGCGGGCAAGCGGGTGGTGCCGGACGTGGCCGAGGAGTCCGCCCGGGTCCGCCAGCTGCGCGACCGGGCCCGCCGGGCGTTGCACGGATGGGTGGATCGCGAGGTCCGGCTGCTGACCCAGCTGCGCAGCAGGCCGGTGCTCGCCGACCCGATCACCCCGCTGGTGCGGCGCGCCGAACAGGTGGATTCGCTGGTCGAGCGCGCGCGCCGGGCGCTGCTGGCGCGGTTGGCCGAGGAACGGGCCGCGCTGAACGCGACGAAAGCCCGCTTGACGACCTTGGGACCAGCCGCCACCCTTGCCCGAGGGTACGCGGTCGTACAGCACACCGATGCCGACGGGACTCCCCGGGTTCTCCGCTCGATCGAGGACGCCACCGAGGGCACCGCCCTGCGCATCCGGCTCGCCGACGGCGCACTGCACGCGGTCGCCACCGGCGACCGGGAGGGTGAAGGGAGCTGATCCGGCGATGCGGACCTGTCGCGAACCGACGTTCCTCCCGCTCACCCTGTCCACGGTGCGGGCCACCCCCGACCCGACCACCAGGGCGGTGCACGCCACGGCCCGCCGGGCCGACTCGGCGGCCGCCGAGTGCTGGGCCGCGCTCCTCGCGGGCTGCGACGCCCCCGGCAAGCACCAGCTCCCGCTGCGCCTGCGCGAACTGTCCGACGCGGCGACCCCGCACGCCACCGAGGGCCACCGCGGCAAGATCGACCAGGCCCGCACCAGAATCGAAGAGGCCCTGACCGACCGCGACGGCGAGGACTTCGCCGAGGCGTTCATCGGGTACGACCAAGCCGTGGCGACCGCCCTGGCCCGCGCCCACAACCGACAGGAAACCGGTGACCGAACCTGGGTATGAGCAAGCCCGCGACGAATTAGCGACGGTTGTCGCGAAGCTGGAAGCGGGCGGGCTGTCGCTGGAGGAGTCACTGGCTCTGTGGGAACGCGGCGAGGCTTTGGCGAAGATCTGCGATAGGCATCTGGCGGGCGCACGAGAACGCGTCGAGAACGCGCTAGCGGCCGTTGAGGCCGACGAGTAGTTCGCGGCGCTGCACCTCTGGACAGCCTGACGCGGTCGAGCGCCGCGGGTACGGGATCAGCCGTGCCCGTGGCTGCGCTAGCTACACGGTCAACTCCAAGGACGACCCGCTCCGCCCCTTCCGGACCCGCACCCGCGTGGGGATCCGCTGCCGCAGCTCATCCACATGCGACACCACCCCGACCACGCGCCCGCCGTCTCGCAGCTCGTCGAGGATCGCCATCACCTCGTCCAGCGTCCCCGCGTCCAGCGTGCCGAACCCCTCGTCCACGAACAGCGTGTCCAACA
This sequence comes from Actinokineospora diospyrosa, assembly GCF_024171925.1. Lineage (GTDB taxonomy): Bacteria > Actinomycetota > Actinomycetes > Mycobacteriales > Pseudonocardiaceae > Actinokineospora > Actinokineospora diospyrosa. The sequence continues at coordinate 26,279 of NZ_JAMTCO010000016.1, forward strand.
AGGCCCCTCCGCCGCTTTCCGCTGCGACCACGTCGGCGAGTCCAAGTGCCAGCGCCAAGGAAGCCACGAACGATTCGCCGCCGGACAGGGTCTTAGCGGGTCGGGTCATTCCCGAGTAGTCGTCGAGTACGTCTAGGCCCAGCCCGCCTCGGGTCCCGCGGGCGCCAGCTTCGGCAGAGTGCTCGAACGAGTACCGCCCTTGGGTCATCTTCCGCAGTCGCGATGATGCTGCCGTGGCGACTTCTTCCAAGCGGGCTGCGAGCACGTAAGAGCGCAGCGACATCTTCGTAGAGTTCTGGCCACGCCCGTTGACCACATCGGTCAATGCGTCCAACTCCGCGTACTCGGCCTCTAGCGGTTCCAGCTCCGCCCAAGCCGTCCGTAGTCGCTCCCCGAGCCCCGACAGCTGCTCCAACCGGGAACCTGTCTCGCGTGCGACGGCGACCGCTTCCTCGGCATCCGTGCGCGCCGCCAATGCGCGCTCTAGCAACGGGGCCAAGTCGACATCCAGATCAGCCTCTAGGCCGAAGAGCTCCGGTTCCATCAATGTCGCTCGGTGCTGCTGTTCAGCCTCGGTAGCCTCAACGATGCGAGTGCGCAGCTTGTCGATGATCGGCTCAGTCCGGGCAGCCGCAAGAGCTTCTGCCAGTTCGCCGAACCCAGCCGCGGACACGGTGTCCGCTAGTGCGTCACGCTGCTCGCGGACGCGGTCGTGGGCAGTTAGCGCTGTCGTGTGGGCCTCGATGAGGGCGTCGATCGCGGCGACCGTGGACAGGACATGCCGACGGCGGTCGGCTACCGATGGGTGGGTGCCGCGCGCTTGGTCCACGATGGACTCTCGGCGGTCAATGGCGGACTTCAGCTCGGCAGCCTCAGAGGCGAGGCGAGCGACCTCGCGGTCCTGCTTAGCGTGTCCGTCGCGCAGGGCCTCCTGTTCGCGCTCAACGTTGCGTAGAGCGCGATCGAGAGCCGGGTGACGGGACGCCAGGTCGTTGGCGCGGATGAACGCCTTGTCTGCCTCGGCGTAGGCGGACGCTAGGTCGTGGCCGTCCCACGGGGCCAAGCGTTCGGTAAGGACATCGACCGACGCGCGGGCCTTGGTGAGGGCGTTGCCCGCCTGTTCGCGGATCCGCAGTGCTGCTACCTCGGCTGCTTGGGCCTTCTGTTCATCGGCAGCGGTAGCGGCACCTGTAGGAGTTGACGCTGGGTGGGGGTGGTCGTGGTTGCCACACACGGGGCAGGGGTGGTCGTCAGACAGGCCTGTCGCGAGTTCCGCGGCCATTCCGTCTAGGCGGAGTTGGCGGAGGCGTTGGACCTCGTCACGGGCGGACTGATGCGCGTCGGTGGCTTCGCGCTGGGCATCCTCGGCGGTGACGACAGCCCTATGTGCGGCAGGTAGGGCCTTTCGGTTGCCCAGGGCGGCATCGATCTCGGACCGACGCGCACGCAAGCCGACCAGCTCTGCGCGTGCGGTCGTCGCGGCAGTCAGGTCTTCCCGAGCCTTCTTGACCCTGTCAGGGAACAGGGCCAGCTTCTTCTCGGCGTCGGTGACCTGAGTGCGGACTTCCTCTTCGCGTAGAGCCAGTTCTCGAAGACGCCGCTTGTCTGCGTGCTGGCGTTCAGCCTCGGCGACAAGGGTTGCCAAGCCGCCAGCTTCTTCGCGCAGCTTGCCCGCCGCGTCGCGCAAGGTCGGCAAAGCGGCGTCGTGCTCGGTGAAGCCCCATTCGGCGACTTCCTCGGCACGGGTGGCGACAAGAGCTTCAACCTCGTCCGCGCGGCGTTCCAAGGCCATCAGTTGCTCGGTGGCCGCGACGACCGGGACCGCGCGCTCCGCCGCAGCGAGCTCATCCCGCCACGCGATCCGGTCCGCGGCCTGGTGCGCCAACTCGGCGAGCCCGTTGACCGCCCGGTGGACCCGCTTGACCCGGCCCTGCAGCTCCCGCCCATCGACCAGCGCCGCATCGGTCAAGTCGCGCCGCTTGGCGGTCGCCTTGGCGGCTTCAACGGCGTCGGCCGCCGCCTGTTCGGTATCGGCCAAGATCACGTTCAGCCAGGTCAGGTCCGGCTGCTCCGGCGGTTCGATTCCCGCTGCCTGGGCGAACCGGGCGAGCAGCACGTTGGTCCCCGCGAGGCGCTCATCGCGCTCGCGGCCCAGCTCACGGCGCTGGTCGCGGAACCACTGCTCGACGCGCTCGAAGTGCTCGGTGCCGAACAACTTTTCGAGCAGCTTCTCCCGGTCCTCGGTGGATGACCTGAGGAACCTGGCGAACTCGCCTTGCGGCAAGAGCACGACCTGGAAGAACTGCTCCTTGGTCATCCCGAGCAGCCGCTCGACTACGCGCGCGACCTCGTCGATGCGGGACACGCCTTCCGGCTGATGGCCGGAGGGTGCCTTACCGACCCATGTCAGCGCTGCCTTGGCGTTCTGCTTGGTCGTGCCACCCCCGCGCTTCTTAGGGCGCTCGTATTCAGGGCTGCGGGTGATGCGAAGCCTGTGGTGCTGGACGGTCAGCTCCAGCGTCACCTCGGTGTGCGTGTCTGGGTCCGCATAGTCGCAACGCAGGCGCCTAGCGTCCGCGCGCGCACCAGGTACAGCACCGAAGAGAGCGAAGGCGACCGCGTCGAGCAAGGTGGTCTTACCCGCACCGGTGTCACCGTGCAGGAGGAACAGGCCTTCGGCTCCCAAGGCGTCGAAGTCGACGGTCTCCTTGTTCACGAACGGCCCGAACGCCGTCAACTCAAGGTGGTGCAGCCTCACTCGCGCTCCTTACCGGCGACGGCAGCAAGAGCCTCCCGGAGCAGCGCGCGCTCGGTATCGGTCGGCGGGCTGTTCCGGGTGTCCTCCACGAAGCAACAGGCGACTTCCTCGTCCGTGCGTCCCTTGACCGTCTCGCTGTACCGGCGGACGCGCGGTCTACCGCCCTCAGGTAGCCAATCCATGTGCAGCGCGTGCGGGAAGCGTTCACGCAGCCTGCGCATGGCATCAATCGGGCGAACCTGGTCGGTGAGCTCTATAGAGAGAAACTTGTCGATCTCGGACTCGTGCGCCGGGTCGGTCAAGAGGTCCGCCAAGTGCCCACGCAAGGTGCCCAGAACGCGCGGCACGGGCAATTCGCGGCGCTCAACGCCCGCAAGACCGTGCTTGTCGAGTTCGACGAGCCAGACCGATTTGCGGTGGCGCGCTTCGGAGAACGAATACGCCATAGGGCTACCGGAGTAGCGAAGGTGCTCGGCGAGGGTCTGCGGGCCGTGTAGATGACCGAGCGCGGCGTAGTCGATGCCGTCGAAGAGGGAGCCGGGCACGTGCGGGACGCCACCTACGGCGATAGTGCGCTCGGAGTCACTGGTCTCGCCGCCGATCACAAAGGCGTGCGCGAGAACCACCGAGCGGGTCTTACGCGTATCGAGGTCTGTCTTGATCCGGCGCATGGCCTCACCCAGCACGGCTGCGTGACCGCGCAGCTCAGGATCGCCCAGGGCGTGCCGGGCGACCTCCGGCTCGAGGTACGGGATGCCGTAGAAGGCGACCGGACCGTGCGCGTCTTCGAGGAGGACGGGCTCGTGCAGGTTCGCGATCGCGGTCCGCAGGTGCAGGCCGCCCGCTCGCGCGAACGCGGCGAACGCGCCGAGCCGGGGCGCCGAGTCGTGGTTGCCCGGGGTGATGACGATCTGCGCGCCCGCGTCGGCGATCCGGCGCAGCACCCGGGCGCAGGTGTCGACCGCCTCGGCTGAGGGCACCGCTCGGTCGTAGAGGTCACCGGAGACCACCAGCGCGTCGACCCGCTCGGTGTCGACCAGGTCGGCCAGGCCGCTGAGCACGGTCTCCTGCTCGGCGAGCAGGTCCCGGCCGTGGAACGTGCGGCCCACGTGCCAGTCGGAGGTGTGCAGGACCCGCATGGCGGGCCAGGGTATGCCGATCTTGCCCCCGATCGGGGGAGGCACGCCGGTCGAACGCCCGTTCGAGCCTGGTTCTGTCGGGGCAATACGGTAGGGATCACTGTTGTCAGAGGGAGGTGTTGGCGTGACCGCCGTGCTCGGCACCATCGTCGCCGTGCTCGTCCTGCTGCTGCTGGCAGCGGGCGCGCTGTTCTGGCGGCTCTACACCGAGGCGCAACGCCGGGCCGAGGACGCCCGCGCCGAGGTCGCCGCGGAACGGCGCCGCTCGGACGGGCACCAGTCCGCGCTGCGCCGCTACGAGGTCGCGTTCGCCTCGATCAGCGGCCGGGGCGAGCTGGGGGAGCAGGTCCTGGTCGAAACCGCGCGCGCGCTCGGGCTGCGCGAGGGCCTGCACTACACGCTGCAGACCGACGTCGCCGGTGGCGGCGCCGCCCGACCGGACCTGCTGCTCGTGGTCGGCGACGACCGGCGGGTCCCGGTGGACGCCAAGATGAGCATGGCCACCTGGGCGGAGGCCGTGGAGACCGACGACGCCGAGGAGCGGCTGGACGCGCTGCGCGTGCACGTGCGCAACATCCGCTCCCGCGCGGCGGAGCTGTCCGGCAAGGGCTACCAGCGCTGGGCGGACGCGATCTACGGGACGATCATGTTCGTCCCCTCCGACGCCGCCGTGGTCGCCGCGCTGGACACCGACCCGACGTTGCTGCGCTGGCTGCTGGACCGCCGCGTGTTCCTGTGCGGGCCAACCGGTTTCGCGGTGCTCGCCTCGGCCGCGCTGTTCGCCGCCACCGAGCGCACCATCGTGGCCGACGTGGCCGCCGTGCGCGCGAACGCCGCCGGCGCGCACCGCACGGCAACGGCAGCGATCGACGCGGTGAACCTGTCCAGCACGCACCTGCAGCGCTTCCTGTCCGCCCGCCGCCGGGAGTTGGACGCCCTGGAGCAGTTCCGCTCCACCGTGACCCCCCTGAGCGACGCGGCGGGCACGCCAACCCCCGTCCCCGAACTCCGCCGCGTCGAGGAAGCCCTGGTCGCGGGAGCCGATCCGGAGGAATTGACCGGCTGAAAAGTGCATAACGGACCGGGCGGCCATGATAACGAGTGGACACGCGCCCGGTTACGGCCAAGTCACGGCGCGTCGCGGCCAAGACGGACTAACGTGTACGGGTGTGACCGCGACCCGCGATCGCCGAAGCGATCTAGACGACTCCCGCGCCGATCCCACCTGGGACGAACGCCCCATCCTGGGCCGCTCGCGCGGGCTCCCCTGGTGGGGCGCCGTCCTGCTCGCCTTCGGCCTCACCGCTCTGGCAGCCGTGGTCGACCTGCAGCTGCAGGACACCCTCGGCAAGATCTTCCAAGGCACCTACATCATCAGCTGCGTAGCCGCGATCTGCCTGGTCCGCCGCTCGAACCTGTTCGGCCCCATGGTCCAACCGCCCCTTGTCTTCGCCGTCACCGCCATCGCCGCGAACCTAGCCCTAGCCCCCTCCGGCGACGGCGGCCTGAAGAAGTTGCTGCTGACCATCGGCATCCCCCTCACCAGCAACTTCCCCACGATGGCCCTGACCACCGGCATCACCATCGCCCTCGGCGTGGTCCGCCTGTTCACCCAGCGCGACCCAAACCGAACCGCCCCCAAGCCGACGCGTACTTCGTCTTCGTCGACGTCTTCGTCGTCTTCGCGGTCGGGTGAGCGGTCGGGTGCGGGTAAGGGGAGGCCTGCTGCGCGGGAACGTGGTTCTGCGGATCGCGCGGCTCCGCGTAAGCCCCGCGATCGTGGGGACGGGTCTTAAGCCGCTTCAACGCGAGTTGGCTGTCTGCGACGGTTGGTTGTCCACAACGCTATTGGTTATCCACAGGGTGCTGTTTGCTGCTGCCGTATTGTCGGGTTCCCTCGGTAGGCTGTATATCGGGGGCTTCTCGAATAGTTGATCTTAGGTGTGCGCGGTTGCGCTTGTTGCCGAGGTGAGCTGCTCGGTTGTCCACAATGGCCGTGGTTGTCCACAGGTCCCGTTTGCTGCTGCGGGTTTGTCGGTGCTGCTCGGTAGGCTGTGTATTGGGGGCCCTTGCGGCGGATGATCTTGCGGCTGCCTGCTGCGGTGGGTGGTTGTCCACAGGTCTCGGTCGCTGCTGCCGGTTTGTCGGTGCGCGTCGGTAAGCTGTGTATTTGGGGGCTTTCGATCAGGTTGATCTTGACGCATGCCGTGGCTGGGGATGCGTGGCAAGAACTTCGGGCCTCCGCCTTCGGCTCCGGTGAACGGCTCGCCTTCGGCATTGCATCTGATCCGCGACAATGCGTAAAAGCTCGATGCGGTGGACCTGTTTTGCGTGGGGCCCCTACGACACCCGTGGCAGAACCGCAAAGCAGGGGCCCAAAAGCAGGCCCTGCCGCTGAACGACGCTACGGGTGCCGTCCCCCCACACAAAACAGGTCCACCCCATCGAGCACTTGGCACCAGCGACTCCGGCGGCCGCCGGGTTGGGTTGGCAGGGCAGCCGAGGGCGGGCTGGGATGGCACGCCGGGTCCGAGTGTCCACGGGCTGAGCAGGTGGGCTGAGGCGGACCTGACGGGGCGCAACTTGGCACCGCCGGGTCCGAGTGTCCGCTGGTTGGCTTGGGTGGTCGGGCTGAGGGCTGGACCGGTACCTCGGCTGTCGAATGACTAGAGCGGCCAAGGCGTCCGATGGCTCCCGCCAAGCGACACCGACTGCGACCCGGCAGAGTCAGTGGCTTGAGGAAAGTGGACAGTGCAATAGAGAACGGAAGTCAGTGGCTTGGGGGACAAGGGCTTCCGAGTAGTGCAAATGGTCTAGACAGCAGGACCGGCTGCGCGGAGTAGGTGCATTCCGGCATAAGAGCGCCAAGGCCGCCACCGCCTGCCGTGCTCAGCAAGAGCCTCCATGCTCGAAGGCAGCCCAAGAGCCCGAGCCCCGTTCCGAAGCGCCAAGTCCTGCGGTAGTAAGACATCCGGGTCGCCTAAGAGGCGCATTACGACGTAGCCGGCTGTCCATGGGCCGATGCCTGGGTAGGACTGCAGGCGGCTTCGTAAGGCCTCGCCGTCCACTCCTACGTGCAGTTCTATGTCTCCGGAAGCGATCGCTGCGCAGATTGTGCGGATCGTCTCCACGCGGCGAGCTGGTCCGGTCAGGATCTCTGAGGCGCGCTCTGCCACGGCCGCTGCGGAGGGGAACAGGGTCGTTAGGTCACCCTCGGGGGCGAGGAGCTGTTCCCCAACGGCCTCGGTTAGGCGGCGGGCGGCGGTGCGGGCGGCGGCGACGCTGACCTGTTGGCCCAGTAGGGCCCGCACGACCGTCTCAGTGCCGTCCACGCTGCCTGGGACGCGGATCCCGGGCACCGATGCCACCGACACCGCGAGAGCCGGGTCAGCGGCCAGCACGCCGTCCACTGCGGCCGGGTCGGCGTCCAGGTCGAACAGTCGGCGCAGGCGTGAGACGGCTGTGCTCAAGTCCCGGAGATCGGCCAGGCGCAGTGTGCATTCGACGTGGGTGCCCGCCGGGCGCAGGTGCGCGGTAGCCGAACCGTGCGGCAGGCGCAGGGTTCTGGCGTAGCGGCCGGGGCGGGCGGACTCGACGCCGGGGATGGCTCGGGCGGAGAGGAAGGCGAGGATCCCGGCGGCGTCGAACGGGGTGCGGACGGGCAGTCTCAGGCGGACCCGACCGGCGCCAGCGTGCTGCCTGCCCCGTCCGGCGCGCTGGGCCGCCACCCGCAGTTCCGACGGTGTGGTGGCGAAAACGGAGCGGATCGTGTCGTTGAACTGGCGGACGCTGGCGAATCCGGAGGCGATGGCCACGTCCGACACCGACATCGTGGTGGTCTCGATCAGCAGTCGGGCGGTGTGCGCGCGGTGCGCCCGCGCCAGCGCCAGCGGTCCGGCGCCCAGTTCCGCGGTCAGCACCCTGGTCAGGTGCCGCTCGGAGTAGCCGACCCGCCTGGCCAGGCCGGGAACGCCCTCCCGCTCGACCACCCCGTCGATGATCAGGCGCATCGCGCGGCCAGCCAGGTCGCCCCGGGTGTCCCATTCCGGGGAACCGGGCACGACATCGGGCAGGCAGCGGCGGCAGGCGCGGTAGCCGGCCTGCTGCGCGGCCGCGGCGGTCGGGAAGAACTCCGCGTTGCGCCGCCTGGGGGCGATCGTTGGGCACGATGGTCGGCAGTACAGCCCGGTCGGTCGCACGGCGAGGAAGAACTGACCGTCGAAGCGCGCGTCGCGGGAGACGACCGCGCGGTATCCCAGCTCCGGGTCGATCAACACCCGACCATGCTGCCGGCGTGCAAGCGCAAGAGCTGGCAGGAAAGAGACATCTGCATCCGTACGGCCCACAAAACAAGTGGGACCCGCCGCGAACGGCGGGTCCCACTCGGCTTACCGCTGGGAATCAGGTCCGGTTATGACACCGACTGGACCACGACGTCACCCGTGCCGACGAGCACGTTGCCGTCGTTGCGCACCTCGACGTTGCCGAGGAGCACGCGGCCCGCGGCGGGGGCCTGGTTCGCGGTCACCGTGCCGGAGACCGTCCACTGGGCACCCGCGGCGCGGGTGGCGTTGGTGTCGGTGACCGCCACCGCGCCGAACGCCGGGTTCGCGAAGACGTCCAGGTAGCTGTAGGTCGTGGTACCCGCGGGCACCGCGTAGCCCTGCACCAGGACGACCCAGGTGCCCGCCGCCGGGTTGGCGATGGTCACCTCTTCCTCCGAGTCACCGTCAGCCTGCTGACCGGCCAGCACGCAGCTGCCCGAGGTGCAGTTGAAGATCGCGAGGTCCAGGTCGGCACCCACGTCGGAGGTCTTGCCGATCTTGGCCCGCAGCGAGGTCGAGCCAGCCGGGACCACGACCGCGTACTGCTGGCTCGCGCCGTCGGCGATGCTGAGCGTGCCCAGCTTCGCGCTGCCCAGCGGGGTGCCGGTGGCCTTGCCGGTGAACGGGCCGAACAGGTTCTTCAGCGTGTAGCTGCGGGTCACCGGGGTCCCCTTGGTCGCCGAGGCGATCGTGTCGGGGTTCGGGGACACCGAGGCGCCGAGGACCGAGGCGGTCAGCGTGAACGGCGCGTAAGCGGCGTCCGAGGTCCGGCGGGCCTCGACGACGACCTCCCAGACACCGGCCTGCGGGTTGGTCAGCGTGCGGCTGGTGGGGCTGCCCGCGTCACACCCCGCGACCGGGGGGCTGTAGCAGTTGGTCGACGAGTTGGCCTCGATGCCGACGCCGTACGGGTGGAAGCGCAGGAAGCGCAGCTGGCCCGCACCGGCACCGGCGCCGCCGCCCTGCAGGTCCACCTTGAACGCCGGGGTGTTGGCGGGGACGCGGTAGTAGAACTTCGCGACCTCGTTGCGGCCGAGCTGGCCACCCTTGCGCACGGTGTAGCTGTTGGTCGCGGTGAAGTCCTCGGCCGCGATGACGGTGTTCAGCGTCTGCGCCTCGATGCCCGAGGTGAGCGGGCTGTCCAGGTTCAGGATCGCCGAGTGGATGCCCGCGGAGCGCGGGTTGACCGTCACGACGTACTTGACCGGGCTGTTCTTCGGCAGCGTGATGACCGGCGATGAGCTGAACGTGCCGTCGTTGCCGACCCACTTGGCCTGGTAGGTGACCGGGTAGTCCGAACCGCTGGTGCGGTTGAACGTGTAGGTCCGGGTGTAGCGGTCGCCGGACTTGACGCCCTCGCGGTCGTAGATGCCGGTGCCCACGCCAGGGGTCTTGAGCAGCGGGGACAGCACGGTGTTGACCGGGACCGACGCGGAGATGTCGGTCTGCTTGGGGTTGTCCTTGAGCAGGTTCCAGGCCTTCTTGGTGTCGATGAGGCCGTTGCCCTGCTCGTAGGCGCCCAGGCCGTCGATGAAGCGGGCGGTCGAGCGGAACGCGGTGCGGATCTGCGCGGCGGTGTGCGAGATGTTCTTCGCCTTGGCGGCGCTCACCAGCAGCGCGGCGGCACCGGCTGCCTGCGGCGAGGCCATCGAGGTGCCGTTGAACTGCGCGTAGCCGGGGGGCAGGGTGTAGGTGCCGGGGACCGGCTGGCCCAGCTGCCAGGTCGGCACGGTCGAGATCGCCGAGCCGGGCGCGACGATCTCCGGCTTGAAGCCGCCGTCCTCGCGCGGGCCGCGGGAGGAGAAGCCGTGCAGGCTCTCCGAGCGGCCGAGGTCCGAGCCGTAGTTGCTCTTCCAGGTCTCCTTGGTGATGTAGGAGCCGACGGAGAGCACCTTGCTGGCCACCGACGGGTCGCCCACGGTGTTCGCGCCCGCGCCGGAGTTGCCGGCGGAGATGAACATCTGGACGTTGTAGGTGTCGATGAGCCGGTCGTAGAGCTCGGCGCGCGCGTTGTTGGCGTCGTTGAGCGCGGGCAGGCCGCCGATCGACATGTTGATCACGTCGGCACCGGCGTCGCGGGCGGAGTAGATCATGCCCTCGAGCAGCGCGTGGTTGGTGCAGCCGGTGATGAACAGGCAGACCCGGACCGAGACCAGCTTCGCGCCGGGGGCCGCGCCGTTGACGGTGCCGCCGAAGAGGCGGTTACCGGCGACGATGCCCGCGACGTGCGAGCCGTGCGCGCCGGAGACGATGCCGATGTTGACCACGTTGTTGGTCACGTCGGTCTGCACGACGAACGGCATGGACTCCTTGACCGGGGTGGCCGGGTTGTCCTTGCCGAAGGTGCCGATGTCGTACTTGACCTTGTAGTCGGTCAGCGCCTGGTCGTCACCGAAGTTCTTGTTCTGGTTGGTGTCGACCCAGACGGTCCCGGTGGCCGGGTTCCACAGCACGCCGAACAGGCCGGTGCTGCCAGCGGGGTTGCCGTCGCGGTTGACGTCCGAGCCGACCTCGCCGCCCAGGCGGGCGTCGCGCTCGTTGAACACGCCGTAGCGCAGCGCGCCCGACTCGTTCGGCAGGCCGTTCTCCGGGCCCGTGGTCGGGGTGGACATCTGGATCCACGTCGGGTCGTCGTCGTTGTTGACGCCGTCGGTGAAGGTCGGGTCGGTGTAGGTGACCCAGTCGGTGATCTTGCGCTCACCGGTGCTGGTCTTGTTCAGCGACGGGTGGTCCAGGTCGATGCCGCTGTCGACGATGGCAACGGTGGTGCCGCGGCCGTCCCAGGTGGGGTGCTCGTTGACGAACTGCGCCGCGTTGGTGTCACCGGTCGGCATGTACGGGTTGACCCGCGGCGTGCCGGGGCCGGGGGCGGGCTGCGGGGTGGGGTCCGCGACGCCGGTGGGGCGCGGGTCGGGCAGCGGGACGTTCTCGTCCAGGTCGAGCGCGGTCACGCCGGGCAGCTTGGCCAGCTTGGTGACCTTGTCGACGGGGACCTCGGCGCGCACGTAGCCGATCTCGTCCTCGCGGTACTCGACCTTGGCGCCAGCCTTGGTCAGCTCGTCGACGTGGCGGGCCGCGTCGCCCTGCTTGGTCGCGATGAGGACCTTGACGGTCTTCTCACCGGCTTGCTGGGCCTTGGCCAGCAGCTCTTGGTCGTGCTTGCCGATCCCGGGACCCTCGTCGGAGGGTGCCTGGACGGGCGCCGCGTTGGCGGTCGGGAACGTCGTCAGCACGGCGCCCGCCACCGCGGTGGTGAACGCCATGCCGAGCGCGATCCGGCCACGCCGTCGCCTGGGGGGTTGAATCATCCCACTTCCTTCTTCCTCAGCGGGTGAGCTGGGCGCGCCCCTGAGCCTCCGGTCGGTGGATGAGCGCGGGGGCGCTCACGGAGTGTTCTTCCCGGGTGTCCCGGTGACTAGCGTCCATTTGGGCTAATCCCATCGGGGACCTCTAGACGATTTGGCACGCAGTGTGCTCGCATCGTCGCGAGTGGCCAGCCTGTTACCAAGCGAATGGGGGGTTTGCTGCGTATGAAGGGCCCCGGACATACATCGTTTAGTAGTCAAAACTGGGAACGGTGTTGGTAACTATTTCGCACACGACCGGGCGGGCGGGCATCCCCGACGGGGGTCCGTAGACTCAGGCACCGTGAGTTTGACCCTCGGGATCGTCGGCCTGCCCAACGTCGGCAAGTCCACCCTGTTCAACGCGCTGACCAACAACGACGTGCTCGCGGCGAACTACCCGTTCGCCACCATCGAGCCCAACGTCGGCATCGTGCCGCTGCCCGACGACCGGCTGGACCGGCTCGCCGAGGTGTTCAGCAGCGAGCGGACCGTGCCAGCCGTGGTGTCGTTCGTGGACATCGCGGGCATCGTCAAGGGGGCGAGCGAGGGTGCGGGCCTGGGCAACAAGTTCCTCGCCAACATCCGCGAGGCGAACGCCATCTGCCAGGTCATCCGGGTCTTCGACGACCCGGACGTCGTGCACGTGGACGGTGCGGTCGACCCGCTCGCCGACATCGAGACGATCAACACCGAGCTGATCCTCGCCGACATGCAGACCCTGGAGAAGGCGCTGCCGCGGCTGGAGAAGGAGGCGCGCACCCGCAAGGAGGCCCGCCCGGTCCTGGACGCCGCCGTCGCGGCCAGGGACATCCTCGACAGCGGCCGCACCCTCTTCGCGGCGGGTGTGGACGTCTCGCTGCTGCGCGAGCTCTCCCTGCTGACCACCAAGCCCTTCCTCTACGTCTTCAACGCCGACGAGTCCGTCCTCACCGACCCCGCCCGCCGCGCCGAACTGGCCAAGCTCGTAGCCCCCGCCGACGCGGTGTTCCTGGACGCGAAGGTCGAGGCCGAACTCCTGGAACTCGACGACGAGTCCCGCCGAGAACTGCTGGAGTCGGTCGGCCAGGACGAGCCGGGCCTCAACGCCCTCGCCCGAGCTGGCTTCCACACCCTCGGCCTGCAGACCTACCTGACGGCCGGGCCCAAGGAGGCCCGAGCCTGGACCATCCCCCAGGGCGCCACCGCCCCCCAGGCGGCAGGCGTGATCCACACCGACTTCGAGCGCGGCTTCATCAAGGCCGAGGTCGTGTCCTACGCGGACCTGATCGAGGCGGGCTCCATGGCCGCCGCGAAGTCCGCGGGCAAGGTCCGCATCGAAGGCAAGGACTACACCATGTCCGATGGGGACGTAGTGGAGTTCAGGTTCAACGTGTAGCAATTCGACGACGTCGTTGGCGTTGGTCGATTCGGTTCGACGCGGTCCGCTCCTGAAGCGCCTGTTGAGGACGGTTGATTCAGCCACTCCTTCTCAGGCGCTAAGGGCATCCTTGTCGAGTTGTAGATCAAACGGGGTCCGCCCAAGCAGGAGCTTTGTGGGGTGAGCACTCGGGCCGGCTCGCTGACCGCTGCCAGTGCAAGCCGTGTCGTGCATTCCACCTCCACCTGAGTGTTCGGCGTTGCCAAGCGCGGTTCGCCGGTTTCCTGCTCTGCCAATCGCGCATCAGTGAAACCATCTCGCAATCCGCCTGGGGCCCTCGTGCCGACGACAAGTCGGCCAACGACCTCCAGGGCGTTAGCGGCGGGCTCCTAATAGCGCCGGGGTATGATGCGCGGCGAGGGGCGTATTGGACGCGGGGTGTGTGGGTGAAGGATTTCCTCGACGGTGTGGCGGGGCCGAGTAGTATCACCGATCGGCATTTCGTGCGGCACGTGGAGCGGGCGGTCGCGGAGTTGGGCGGGAGCATCGCCTGGCACAGCGGGCATTGGATCGGCGAGATCAGCCGCGGTGGGGCGCGGGGGCTGATCATCGGGTACTCGTTCCCGTTGAACAACGTCGCTTCCGCCAAGGCCGCTGACGACAAGGTCGCGACCACGGTGTTGTTGCTCGCGGCCAAGGTCGCCTGCGTCGAGCACCGGCTCGTCCGCCCGGGGTGGACCGGGTCGCCGTCGGTCAACTGGGACCGGGAGTTGCCGGTGGTCGTCAAGCCCAACGTGGAGTCCGGCGGGCGGGGTGTGCGGCTGGCGACTGCAACGTCCGAATTGGACACCGCCATCAAGGAGCTGAGCGGGCGCTACCGGGCCCTGGCGTGGTCGCCGTTCCTCGCTGTCGAGGACGAGTACCGCACCGTGTTCCTCGACGGCGAGCTGTTGCTGGCGTTCCGGAAGATCCGCGCCGACCCCGCCGAGTGGCGGCACAACCTGCACCTCGGCGCCACCCCCGAGGTCTGCGCCGATCCCTCCACCGTGGACCGGCTCCGGCAGGTCGGCGGCGACGCGATGGCCGCGCTGGGCTTGCGGTTCGCCACGGTGGACGTCGTGGTGGTCGACGGGGAGCTCCTGGTCATGGAGGTCAACAGCGGCGTCTCGCTCGAGCGCTTCAGCAGGCACAGCCGCGAGTACTCCGCCCTCGCCGGGGACGTCTACGCCAGGGCGGTCGCCGCGAGCGTCAACTAGAGGTTGACGATCCTCATGCCGTCAACCTAAGGTTGACGGCATGAACACGCCCCGACTTGACGACTTGATCGCCGCGATCGAGAGCCGGTCCGACGACCCGCTCGGCAGGCTCACCGAGGCCGCCATCCTCGGCCGCCACCTCGACGAGGTGGCCGACCACCTGATCGGCCACTTCGTCGACCGCGCCCGCCGCTCCGGCGCGTCCTGGACCACCATCGGCGACAGCCTCGGCGTCTCCAAGCAGGCCGCGCAGAAGCGTTTCGTGCCAAGCGAACCCGCCACCGGCGAGGACGACATCCGCATCTTCGCCCGCTACACCGACGGCGCCCGCCAGGTCGTCATCCGCTCCCAGGAGCACGCCCGCGCCGCCCACCTCCCCGAGATCCAACCCGGCCACCTGCTCCTGGCCCTCCTGCAAGACGACGCCGTCGCCGCGCTCATCCCCGACGCCGAACAGGTCGCGAACACCACCAAGAACGCCACCGGCACCGGCCAAACCCCCACCGACGGCCCCATCCCCTTCTCCTCCGCCGCCAAGAAGGCACTCGAACTAGGCCACCGCGAAGCCCTTCGCCTGGGCGACGCCAAGATCTGGCCCGAGCACTTGCTTCTCGGCGTCCTCACCGTCTCCCCGGACCACGGTGTCACTCGCGACCAGGTCGAGGACGCATTGCGCACCCGAAGCGAGTAATCACAACTCGATGCGATGCCTGGACTCGCCATCCTCGCCGCTCAAGTGGACGGCGCCGTAAGCGCCTTGCCTTGGTAGTAAAGAGATCTCGTACACCCCCGGTTCGATCGGGCCCACGCCGTCGAGTTGGGCGGGCAGCCACGGTCCCGCACCGTTGAGCCTGATCACGATCGGGAGCGCATCGTTGTGGTCGTCGATGATCGTCAGGCGTGTCGGCTCGGTTGTCAGTGTGATGGCCAGGGACGCCAGTTCCCCGCCGGTGATCTGATGGGCGAGCACGCCGACGGTGTGCGGGTACTCCGACAATGCGACCACCGCCCCCTGGGCGATCAGCAACGCCCCGCGCGCGGTCTCGGTTGGGTCGGCCCAGCGCACCGATGCGATCCGTCCGGTCGTCGCCGCGTCAACTGCTGCCAGCGTTGCTGCTGTTGCGTTCCCGCCGGTCACCACCGCGTGCGGTAGCAACGGTCCGGCCACCCGCTCCAACAACCGCCGCACGGCCGCCGCCGCGACCTCGCTCGGCGAATCCCGCCACCCGGCGCTGGTCAAGTCACTGTGCGCGGCGTCGACCAGACGCGCCGTCATACCGTCCACTATGTACACCGCAGCGTCCACAGCGGACGCGCCAACGTCCAGTGCCAGCAACGCCCCCGCTGGACGCCCTGGCCTGCATTGCGCAGCGGCGACGCATTGCAGGCCGGGGACGAGCCGCGCGTCGGCGAACCCGACCTCGGCGGTCAGCAGCCGGGTGAACTCCCGGCCGGTCTGGCTCTCCTCCGGCGCGATGACCGCGTCTTCGCCGAACACCGCCCACCGGTCCGGCACCGCGAACACCACGCTCGCGCGGTCGGGCCGCACGGGGACCAGCCCGGTGAACAGGTCGCCGAGGAACCGGGTCAACCGCCGCGCCGCCGACCGGCTCGACACGTGCTCGGCGATCCCGGTCGCCGACCCGCTCGACAGCGGCGGGCTCGCGCACTCGTGCACCGACCCGGCCGCGGCGATCTTGGTCCGCGCCGTGCCGAGGTCGATCCCGACCGCCTGGGCGCCGCTCATCGGTCCTGCGCCACCCGGGTCAGCGGGAACGGCATCGTGGTCGCCGGACCGGCCCGGCCGAGCACGCGGGCCTCGGCGGCCAGCCGGTCGGCGGTGGCCCAGTCCGCGCGCAGCGGCGTCCGCGGGCTGCTCAGCGCGGCCCAGGTGGCACTGGCTTGCCCGCTCGGCTCGTCGTGCGGGGTCCACCACGGCGGCTGGTCCCACACCGCGACCCGGTGCACCTCGTCGCGGTCCAAGCTGGTCAGCAGGTCGTTCCAGCGGTGCCGGTTGGGGCAGCTCGGCGCGCGGCCGCGGCCGAGGTCGGTCGGGTGCGGCGGTCGGCTCCCGAGCAGGACGAGGGTGCGCGGAACCGGTCGCCACGGCAGGCTCGCGGCAGCCCACAACGCGTCTTCAACCGGCGCGGCCCACTGCTCCACCACCGGGGTCCCGTGCAGCCCGTCGACGAACTCTCGCGCGAGGTTGAGCGGACCGAACTCTTGCACAGTGAGGACTTGCTGCGGATCGCGACCTTTGTGGTCGGAGTAGCCGAGCACCGCGATCCGCACCGTCGCGGGGTCGGGGTGCTCGCGCTCGATCGAGTCGAACAGGTCGAGCGTCAACTCCTGCCGCGTGCGGAACCCGTTACGGCCGAGTTCGATCGCGACGACCAGGTCGACGGCGTGGTCGTGGCGGCGGTAGCGCGGCGGTACCCGCTCGAGCGAGGCGGGCCAGGTGTCGACCGCCCACTGGTCCGGCTCGGTCCTCGGCTCGACGATCTCCACCTGGCACGGACCGGTCAACCGGACGCGGACCACGTGCTGCCGGTCCGGCGTGAGCTCGCACGAGCTGGTGCTGATCGGCGCGCAACGCCACGGCGGCGTGCCCGGCGGCCCAGCGACCACCGCGATCAGCACCGACGTGCTCTGCGACGGCGCCCCGATCCGGACGACCGCCTCCTGGCTGTCCAGCGCCGTCGCGCCGCGCGGGAACAGCGGGTGGGTGACCGTGCTCGTGCGCCCATCCGCCGCGACGTCGATGAGGACCAGGCCGCAGGCGTGGCGCTGGGGGAGGGCCAGGGCGAGGTCGTGGACCAGGTCGTGGTCGACGGCGGGCTCGTTGCCGCGGACGCGGTGGGTGTTGGGCCGGTCGGCGACCATCGCGTCCGCGGTGCGCCAGCCTGCGAGCCGGTTGAGCACGATCGCGTCCGCAGGCCAGTCCGGCTCGACGGTGGCGCTACCCGTGGCCAGTGCGAGCCGGGCCTGGTCGTCGTCGGCGGGCAGCCCGAGCGACTGCCAGGTGTGGTGCACGAGGTCGGTCAACCGGGGACGGCCGAGGTCGTCGGGCTCGAGTTCGGCCTCGGTGATCCCGCCGGGGCCGATGTCGATGATCGTCGCGCCCGTGAGCAGCGCCGGACCGATCGCGTCACCGACCGTCCCGAGCTCCTGCCGCCGCCCGGCCGCGGCGTCGACAGCGGCTCTCAAGTCGGATTGTTCCGGCTCCGGCCCACGGGCGCGCTCGACCATCCGGCCGAACCGGACAGGGTCTCCGGCATCGGGGTACCCCGCGGCGACAGCGGCCGCCGCCAGGTCCCAGGTACGGCAGGCGGCGGCGAAGGCGGTCTCGAACGAGCGCACGCGTGCCGCTGTCGGCGCCCCCACCCACGGGCCTGCGGACAGCAACCAGCCGCAGCCAGGGCAGTGCGCGCCAACCGGGTCGGCGCGCTGGCACACCGGGCAGGTCACGCTCGTCATCCGCGTTTTCCCTTGCTCGTCGAAATGCTCACCGCGGCCGCCGTGATCGTCGTCCTGTTGTGGTAGTCACCGAACCACCGGGACGCGTTACAAGCGCGATTTTCGGCCAATCCCCCGGTGAACTCGGGGTAACCGGAAATAGGACAACATTTCCCCACGCTCCCGATTCCGACCGTCGTACACCTTCCCGTCGACCAGGTGTCACTGAATCCAGTCACCATCAGGCGATGCGCACCGGCCACCGGCTCCGGCGCGCCGCCCAGCGCGCCGCATCGGATTCACTGGCCAAGGGGGTGGCAGATGCCTAAGAAGTGGTCCGACAGCTCCGGACCTGACCCGTACTCGGTTGCCGCTGATTTGCTTTGTAGTCACCCATCAGCTTTCCCGGTCGATTCTCACCCGCCTCGCGGCCCCTCGTGCGCCCGCGCCCCTTGCCTGCCCCCAGATCCGACAGACACACGCGCGCGTGTAAGCGACGCCGGGTAGGGCTACCGGCGTCGTGGCGGGTTGGCGAGGGGTGGGTTAGGTGGGCTGGAGGATCGTCTCGATCTGGGCCGCCAGGGCGGCGTCCTGGGCGGTGATGCCGTTCGCTGAGTGGGTGGTGCAGCGGAAGGTCACCTTGTTCCACCGGATGTCGATGTCCGGGTGGTGGTCGGCGGCCTCGGCGATCTCGGCGACCCGGTTGACCACCGCGATGGCCTGGGTGAAGTCCGCCAGTTCGGCGACCCGGACGAGGCCGCCCTCGTTGAGGCGCCAGCGGGGGAGGGTGCCCAGGGTCTTGCCGATTTCCTGGTCGCTCAGCAGTTCAGCCATGGTCTCCATCCTCGCCTGAACGGCAGGCGTACGCTCATCGCGCCACGGGAGTCCGGATGTCGGGCTGAGAGGGGGGCGCGCAGCCCCCGACCGTCCACACCTGATCGGGGTCATGCCCGCGCAGGGAGGTGCTCGTGGCGCGCACGCCCGAGGAAGGACATCCATGCGTCGTCTCAGTCTCCTGTTGGTGGTCGTTGCGACCTTGGCCGCGGGTTGCACCAGCAGCACTCAGAGCAGTGGCGAGCGCACCGTTGTCCTGGTCACCCACGACTCCTTCACCGTCGAGCAATCCGTGCTGGACCGCTTCCGCGCCGACACCGGGATCAAGGTCGACGTGCGCAAGAGCGGGGACGCCGGGGCGTTGACGACGCAGCTGGTGCTCACGAAGGCGGCGCCGATCGGGGATGTCGCGTTCGGGGTGGACAACACGTTCGCGTCCCGGGCGTTGTCGGAGGGGGTGTTCGCCGAGTACCGGCCCGCCGACGCCGACAAGGGGCCGCAGAAGTTCGCGGTGGACGGGCTGAACCGGCTCACCGCGGTGGACGTCGGGGACGTGTGCGTCAACGTCGACCTCGCCGCGCTCGCCGGGCGCGAACTGGCCACGCCGACCAGTTTCGAGGACCTCGCCGACCCGCGCTACAAGGACCTGCTGGTCATCGAGGACCCGTCGACCAGTTCGCCCGGTCTCGCCTTCCTGATGGCCACCGTCGCCCACTACGGCACCAAGGACTGGCCCAACTACTGGACGCGCCTCAAGGACAACGGCGTGAAGGTCGTCGCGGGCTGGGAAGAGGCCTACACGCAAGAGTTCTCCGGGTCTTCCGGCAAGGGCCCGCGCCCGCTCGTCGTCTCCTACGCCTCCTCCCCGTCCGCCGAGATCGGGACCGACGGCAAGCCGAAGACCGCGGCCGTGCTGGACACCTGCTTCCGGCAGGTCGAGTACGCCGGTGTGCTCAACGGTGCGAAGAACCAGGACGACGCGCGCAAGGTCGTCGACTTCCTGATCTCGGAGACCTTCCAGAAGACCGTAGCCGAGTCCATGTACGTCTACCCGGTGCGCGACGGCGTCGCGTTGCCCGAGGCGTGGCAGAAGGCCTCGCCGCGGCCGGAGACCTCCGCGTCGTTGCCCCCCGAGGACATCCAGGCCAACCGGGAGCGGTGGATCGAGCAGTGGCGCACGGCCGTCCGGGGCTGACCGGGCCGCTCGCCGCCGCCGCGCTGCCGCTGGGGTTCCTCGCGGTGTTCTTCCTCTGGCCGGTGGCGGCGATCGTCCGGCTCGGCTTGGGTCCAGGTCTCGGCGCGGTACTGACGGCGCCGAGGACCTGGGAGGTCGTCGGTTTCACCCTCGGGCAGGCCGCGGCGGCGACGGCGGTCGCGGTGGTCACCGGGCTGCCGGTGGCCTTCCTGCTCGCGCGGACCTCCTTGCGCGGCAACGGTTTCGTCCGCGCCGCTGTGATGGTCCCGTTCGTGCTGCCGACGGTGGTCGTCGGGCTGGCGTTCCGGTCGCTGTTCGGCGAGGGCGGCCCGCTGGCGATCGTCCTGGCGAACGCGTTCTTCAACGTCGCCGTGGTCGCCCGCACCGTCGCCGCCCTGTGGTCGCATGTGGACAGACGAGCCGAGGACGCGGCCCGCTCGCTCGGCGCGTCCCGGTTGCGGACCTTCACCTCGGTCACCCTGCCGGTGCTGCGGCCCGCGATCTCGTCTGCGGCCGCCGTGGTGTTCCTGTTCTGCGCCACCAGTTTCGGCGTGGTCCTGCTCCTCGGCGGCGGTGAGTACGCCACGTTGGAGACCGAGATCTACCTGCGCACGGTGCAGCTGTTCGACCTCACCGGTGCCGCCGCGTTGTCGTTGTTGCAGATCGCCTCGGTCGTTGCCGTGCTCGTGCTCGGGGCCTTCCTGCGCCGCAGGTCGACCGCGCTGCGGCTGCGCGGCCGGGCGGACACCACCCGGCGACCCGCAGGCGGCGAGTGGGCAGTCGTTGCGGCCGCCTACCTCGTTGTGCTCGCCCTGCTCGTGCCGATCGCATCGTTGGTCGCGAAGTCGTTCGAATCCGGGCTCGACGGCTACCGAGCCCTCGGCGGCACCGGTTTCCGCGGATCGCTGCAGGTCACCGGCTGGGACGCGGTGCTCAACTCGCTGCGAGCCGCAACGGATGCGACCGTGCTGGCTCTGGTGCTCGGCGGCATCTCCTGCATCGCACTTGTCACCCTCGGCCGCAGCAGAGCCCGCCCGAGCCTCGTCGAGGGCATCGACACCGCACTGATGCTCCCGCTCGGCGTCTCCGCGGTCACCGTCGGCTTCGGGTACCTGATCACCCTGCACCTGCTCCCTGGCGACCTCCGCACCTCACCGCTGCTCGTCCCGCTGGCCCAAGCGCTCGTGGTGACCCCACTGGTCATCCGCACCCTGCTGCCCGTGCTGCGCTCCATCGACACCCGCCTGCGCCAGGCCGCGGCCACCCTCGGCGCCACCCCGCTGCGGGTCTGGCGCGAGGTCGACCTCCCGCTGGCCGCCCGCTCGCTCGTCGCCGCGACCGCCTTCGCCTACGCGGTGGCCCTCGGCGAGTTCGGCGCGACCAGCTTCCTCGCCCGACCCGAGTCGGCGACCCTGCCGGTCGTCATCGGCAGGCTCGTCGCCCGCCCCGGCGAGCTCAACAACCAGATGGCCTACGCCTGTTGCACCCTGTTGATGCTGGTCACGGTAGCGATCGTGATCGTCGTCGACCGGCTGCGCGTCGGCACAGTAGGGGAGTTCTGACGATGCTCCAGATCACCGACCTGACCGTGCGCTACGGCCGCCAGACCGCGGTCGACGCGGTGGACCTGCGGATCGCCGACGGGGAGGTGCTCGCCCTGCTCGGTCCGTCCGGCTGCGGCAAGTCCACCCTCCTGCGCGCGGTCGCGGGCCTGGAACCGGCGGACGGCGCGATCTCCTGGGACGGCGCGGACCTCAGCGGTGTCCCGGTGCACCGGCGCGGGTTCGGCCTGGTCTTCCAAGACGGCCAGCTCTTCCCGCACCGCAACGTCGCGGACAATGTCGCGTTCGGCCTGCGCATGGCAGGCGCCGCCCGCCCCGAGCGGGATCGACGTGTCGATGAGTTGCTGGACCTAGTGGGTCTCTCCGGCTTCGGCGCAAGAAGGGTCACCGAGCTCTCTGGAGGCGAGCAGCAGCGGGTAGCTCTAGCCCGAGCTCTTGCCCCTAGACCCCGCCTGCTGCTCCTTGACGAACCACTGTCCGCCTTGGACCGGTCCCTACGCGAACACCTCGCCATAGACCTGTCCCGCTTGCTAAGAGACTCCAAGACCACTGCCTTGGTAGTCACCCACGACCACGACGAAGCCTTCACCCTGGCCGACCGGGTAGCCGTTATGCGGTCAGGCAGGATCGTTCAAACCGGCAACCCGGACCAGGTCTGGCGACACCCCACTGACGAAGACACCGCAAGGTTCCTGGGCTGCAGCACGTTCATAGACGCACCTGCGAAGGACGGGGTCGTCCAGACAGACTTCGGTCCTATAGCCCTCAACGTGCCGGATGGGACTACGCATCTAGGCCTAAGGCCGTCAGCGCTAAGAGTCGGCCCAGGTCCGATCTCCGGACTAGCGCAAGCAGTCGTGCACCGCCGCGACCACGTGCGCGTCACGGTGAAGACGGGCGACCAAGAGGTCGACGCGGTGGCTGGAGTCACCACCGCGCCATCCCCCGGAGAGCAGATCCACCTCGAGCTCGACCCTGACGGCGTTGCCGTCGTCGGATAGAGCCACCATCATCCGTCCCGCGTAAGCATCCGGCTGTACGCGATAGACCCGCCGATCACCAGGTAGCACAAGGCGCGCAAGCCGCCCTCGACCAGCGG
Organism: Actinokineospora diospyrosa; assembly: GCF_024171925.1. GTDB lineage: Bacteria > Actinomycetota > Actinomycetes > Mycobacteriales > Pseudonocardiaceae > Actinokineospora > Actinokineospora diospyrosa. The sequence goes on from NZ_JAMTCO010000016.1 coordinate 48,607, forward strand.
ACCCCACTCGATCGGATCCCGGACGACCTCCGAGACCGCGTCCCAACTGGTCGTCACCAGCACCGGGTCCAGCCAGTCCAGCGCCGGGATCGCCGCGAGCACCCCCGACACGATCACCAGGCCCAGGCTCACCACGACCACGATCAGCGGGTGCTCGGTGAACGCTGACACCGCCAGCGCGACCGCGGCAAGCGCCCACACCTGCAGCGTCACGTACAGCGCCGTGATCAGCACCCGGCCGAGCGCGTCCAGGAACGGCAGCGAGGTCCCCGACGCGGTCAGCATCCCGTCGCCGCCCAGCAGCAGCACCCCCGAGATGATGCCGGTCAGCGCCATCAGCAGGACCGCGATCAGGGTCACCGACGCCACCCCGAACGCCTTGACCGCCAGCAGCCGACCCCGCCCCACCGGGGCCATCAGCATGCCGCGCAGCGTCCCGTGCGCCGATTCCCCGGCCAGCGCGTCCGCGGCCAGCATCGCGCCGGTCAGCGGCAGCAGCATGGCCATCGCGATGGACAGCGCGAAGATCGGCAGCAGCATCCCGTTGCCGATGACCAGCGCCGCCAGCCCCTCGGCGCCGCCCTCCTCGCCGTTGGCGGTCGCGATCGCGATGCCGATCCCCATCAGCACCGGCACCAGGGCCAGCAAGCCGAGCCCGATCAGCGTCCGCGGCCTGCGCAGCACCATCCGCAGTTCCGAGCGCAGCACCCGCGTGATCGGTGCCCGGCGCACCACCAGCGTGCTCATCGGGCCTCCTCCGTGATCAACGTGTCCAGCTCGGCCAGATCGGCTGCCGAGGATGCCTCGGTCAACCGGGCGAACAGGTCTTCCAGACCGGTCCGCTGCTTGCGGACCTCGTACACCGGCACCCCGGCTCGCACTAGTACCTCCACCACCGCAGGCGCCGTAGTGGCAGTTAGATCTACCCGCACCCCCTCCGGCGTGGGTCGCGCAGGCACTCGCTGGTCTCGCAGCGCGTCTACCGCAGCCGTGGCCTCTGGTGTCGTCACCAGCAAACTCGCACTACCGGCCTCTAGAAGCGCCGAAAGTTCCCCCTGTGCCACGACTGTTCCCTGGTTGAGCACCGCGACGTGCGTGCAGGTCGCCTCAACCTCGGCGAGCAAGTGCGAGGACACCAGCACAGTTGTCCCTGCCGCGTGCAGGTCCGCGATGATCGTGCGGATCTCGCGAGTACCGGCCGGGTCCAAGCCATTGGTCGGCTCGTCGAGTACTACGAACTTGCGCGGTACTAGAAGCGCCGCAGCCAGACCCAGCCGCTGCTTCATACCCAGCGAGTACCCCCGGAACCGCCGCCCAGCAGCCGCAGTTAGCCCTACCCGCTCGATCGCCGTCCCCACGGCGTTAGGGATGTCCGCGGTGGCCAGCAGGGGCTCTGCCGCACCGAACCGCAGCAGGTTCTCCCGCCCGGAGAGGAAGGGATAGAACCCAGGCCCCTCCACCAGCGCCCCCACCTCGGGCAGCGCCTTAGCCGCCCCGTCCGGCATCTTCTGGCCGAGTAGCTCTACCTCACCCGCGGTAGGCGTAACCAGGCCGAGCAGCATCCGGATGGTTGTCGTCTTGCCTGATCCGTTGGGGCCGAGCATCCCCAGCACCGCACCCGTAGGGACCTCTAGGTCGACGTTGTCGACGGCGACTGTCCCCCGGTAGACCTTCCGCAGGCCTTTGGTGCGGGCGGCCGCGGTACCCACCGCGGCCGCCCCCTGCTCGGTCAAGCCGCTCACTTCTGCCCGAGGGCGTCGATGAGGACCTGCTGCGGCACAGCACCCACGGCGACCCGGCCGTCGGTGGTCACCAGCGCGGTGCCGACCTTGGTCGAGATCACGTACCCGGTACCGAACGGCCCGTTGACCTCCTTGCCGAGCCGCTTGAGCAGGCTCGTCACGTCGGCGGCCGCGCGCTCACCCGACTGCGGGATCTGCGCGGACAGCAGCGCCGCGGGCACCTGACCGGTGGCGACGGTGTCCCAGCCCTCGCCGACGATCTTGAGGTTGGCGGACTTGAACAGGCTCTCCTGGTCCGCCTTGGCGCCCTTGTCCTTGGCGGCCCCCTCGGTCACCTTGACGCCCGCGGGCGGGGTGAAGGTGAACAGCGCCGGGTCCTGCGCGCCGGTGCTGAACTCGGTGAACCCGATCCGCAGCGCGGGCTCGGACTGCCCGTTGGCCAGCACCTCCAGCCGCAGCGGCACCCTGGTCTGCGAGTCGATGGAGACCCGGACCTCGCGCAGCAGCGTGCGCTCGGTCGGCTTCGGGGTCAGCACCAGCTGGTACACCGGCCGGTCGGCGACGCGCGCCGTGCCGTCCACCGCGACGGTGCTGTCCTTCTTGATCAGCTCGACGACCTCGCGGGCCGCGGTGGCCGGGTCGGACAGCTTGTCCGCGGTGTCCTTGCCGTCCTTGTCCTCGCCGCCGGTGAACTTGGTGACCGAGCGGTTCGCCGAGTTCCACAGCCAGGTGGTGGTGCCGTCCTGCACGAAGGTGCGCTCGCCGCTGCCCTGCTTGAGCGAGATCCGGCCGCGGCCGTTGCCGTCGGTGTAGACCCGGGCGACGTTGTCCCCGGTCGCCTGCGGCAGGCCCGGGATGGGCAGGCCGATGTCGTTGCGCAGCTCGACCGCGCCAGCCAGCGCCGGGACGTCGGCCTGGATGACCGACTGCACCAGCGCCTCCGCGCTGACCGGCGGCAGCACCGGTGGGGTCTCGTCGGCCCCGGCCGGGCTCGCGATCAGGACCAGCCCGGCGACCCCCGCCGCCGTCCCCGCCGCCGCGACGGTCAGTGCCGTCCTCTTCCTGTCCATTGCTCTCTCCCTGTTCGGGTTGTCGTTCCCGCACCGAGAACACTGCGCCCTGGCCGCTGAGATGGAGCTGAGAGCGGCCACGCTGCTGAGAGTCGGCTGAGAGTCCGCGCCCCGCATGAGTCGATAGCGCCATGATGGCACTCGTGAAGCCTCGGGTGCTGGTGGTCGACGACGAGCTCGGTGTGCGCCGGGCGCTGCAGCGCGGGCTGACCGCCGAGGGAATGGACGTGGTCGTGGCCGCCGACGGGCCCAGTGCCCTGCGGGTGGCGCTGACCGGGGCCTTCGACGTGATCCTGCTCGACATCATGCTGCCCGGCCTGTCCGGGTACCGGGTGCTGGAGCGGCTGCGCGGCGAGGGCGTGCGCACCCCGGTGCTGCTGGTGTCGGCCAAGGACGGCGAGGTCGACCAGGCCGACGGGCTTGACCTGGGCGCGGACGGGTACCTGGTCAAGCCGTTCTCGTTCGTGGTGCTGGTCGCCCAGGTCCGCGCGGTGCTGCGCCGCGGGTCCGACGAGGGCGCCGGGCGGACGCTGCGGCTGGGCAAGCTGGAGGTCGACCGGGGGACGCGGCAGGTCCGCTTCGGCGGGGTGCCGGTGTCGCTGAGCCCGCGCGAGTTCGCCGTGCTGGACACGCTGGCAGGCCGGGCCGGGTCGGTGGTGACCAAGGACGAGCTGCTGCGCGCGGTGTGGGGCGACGAGCAGGCCGCGACCCGCAACGCGGTGGAGGTCTACGTCGGCTACCTGCGGCGCAAGCTGGACGCGGCGGGCGCGGACGGCATCGTGCGGACGGTCCGCGGCCACGGCTACCTGGCCTCGACCACCGACCTGGACGCCGCCATCGACCCGGCCGCCGCCCCACCGAGGTGATCGACTTCCTCTGGCGCCGCCGCTCGATGCGGTTGCGGGTCACCGCGGTCGCCACAGCGGTGACCCTGGCGGTGCTGATCGCGCTCGCGCTGCTGACCAGCCGCATGATCGGGCCCTTGTTGGTCCGGTCTGCTGATGATGAGCTCGCGCCTGTTCTATCGCTGGCTGTTGAGGCTGTCGCGGCGGGTAAGTCCCCCGCGGGGGGATCGCCCAACATCCACGTGCACGTTCTTGACACTGCCGGGGAGCCAGCTGATGGGCAGCCCGCGCCTGTGTTGTCTTACGCGGACGTGCGCGTCTTAAAGGCGAGCACGCCTGTCTTGAGGCTCACGGACACGCCGCCTACGCGCTGGCAGGGGACGGTCATTACGGCGCCGGATGGGTCCCAGCGTCTAGTGGTCGTTGGCACCGGATTGCCTGGTTACTCTGCCGCGCACGGTGGCGCTATCAGGTGGCTCTTGATCGCGGCGGTGATCGTCGCCGCTGCCGGTGCTCTTGCCACCTGGTTCGCGGTCAGTTCGGCGCTGCGACCTGTGCAAAGGATGCGCCTAGCGGCGACCCGGCTGGGCGCAGGCAAACGTTTGCCTCTACCGACGTCGCACGATGAGCTGCGTGCCTTGGCCGGGGCTTTGAACGACCTCTTGGCCCGCCGGGACGAGGCTGCCGACCGCCTGCGTCGGTTTACTGGGGATGCCGCCCACGAACTGCGCTCACCCGTCGCGTCGATCCGGGTCCAGGCAGAGGTGGCCGTCCGGCATCCTGACCCGGAGTTGTCTCAAGAGGTGCTGACTGAGGTCGTCCACGAGTCCGAGCGCCTATCGGCCTTGGTTGACGGCCTGCTGACCTTGGCTCGCTCGGACGCCGGTGAAGTACCCCCGGCCGAACCGGTAGACCTAACTGCGGCTGCCCAAGCTGCCGCCGCTCGTTGCCCCGACGACGGCCCAGAAGTTGTCGTCCACACCCCGACGGGCTTGTGTTGGGTCTGGGCAGCCCACAACGAGGTTGACCTGGTCTTGGACAACCTGCTGCGCAATGCCTGCCGCCACGCCAGCTCCCTGATAACGGTGACGGTGATAGCTGGCCCTACCGTCACCCGCCTGGCAATCGACGACGACGGCTCCGGCATACCTATAGAGCACAGGCAACGCGTGTTCGACAGGTTCTACCGAGTCCAAGACGACCGCGCCCGCAGTAGTGGAGGCACCGGTCTAGGACTCGCTCTGGTGGCCGAAGTCGTCCGACGACGCGGCGGGACCGTGCGCGTGTCGGAGTCTCCGGAAGGCGGCGCCCGATTCCTGGTGAGTTGGCGAACCACGTCGGTGTCGTAAGGATGACCGGCATGCGCGTAGTGGTGGGGACAGCGATCGTTGGCTCGCACGGCCTCTTGGCGCAAGAGCGCGCGTTTCCGCCTGAGGTGGCGGGGATGTGGGAGGTGCCGGGGGGACGGGTGGAGCCGGGGGAGACGGACGAAGAGGCCGTCCGCCGGGAGTGCATGGAGGAGTTGGGCGTGACGGTGGCCGTGGGGGAGAGGGTCGGCCCAGACGTGCCGTTGCGCGATGACTTGGTGCTGCGCGTCTATAGGGCGTCACTGGTCGACGGCGAACCCATCGCCCGCGAACACCGAACCTTGCGCTGGCTCACAGCGGCAGACCTACCGACCGTCGAGTGGCTTCCGGCGGATCGGGTACTGCTACCCGCCTTGCGTGCGCTGTTGCCGTAAGAGCTTGTCTGCCGTTAGGGAGGACGTGCCGCCGCGGTCGGCGCGCCCCGAACGACTCAGGCGGACAGCTCGACCTGGATGAGGTTGACCAAGGTCTCCAACGCGTCCCTGCTGAACCGCACGGTCAGGTCCTGCCCGGTGATCGTCTCGTTGAAGTGCACGTCGACGCCGTCGGTGTCGGTCTCGAGGCGGATGGGGCAGTCGGCGGTGATGGTGACGAAGGTGTCGACGATGACGGGACCCTGGCGCATGGTTTCTCCTGGTTGGTGGGGCCGAGATCGCGCTCCGGTGATACCTGGCTACGCTGCGGAGGCGACCTCGGTGGTGTGGGTTACATGTATCCCATAACCTAGGGGGTACATGCATCCTGAACTAGACGCCCGATCGGGTGTAGTTCCCCCCAGCGCAACGAGATGGTGGGATGGCTATAGCCGTGCCCACAACGACAGGAGAATCGATGGCGAAGGGCGCAGCCACCATGCCCCGAGTCTTCCTCGGCGTGGCCCTGGCCCAACTCCGCGCCGACGCGGGCATCTCCCTGGAGACCGCCGCCAAACACGTCGGCAAGTCCCGCCAACGCCTGATGAACCTCCTCGAGGGCCGCGCCACCTTCACGGCGGAGGAACTGCGCCACCTGGCCGAGTTCCTCGGCGCCACCGGCGACCGCCTGTCCGAGCTGGAAGCCCTCGGCGCCGAAGCCCGCAAGTCCCCCACCGGCGACCCCTACACCGACATCGGCCCTGAATCCTGGCGCCGGGTCGCGTATCTGGAAGCAGGCGCTACCTCGATTCAGGCCTACGAGAACGGTGTGTTCCCCGGTCTCGTGCAGAACAGCGAGTACATCACCGCGCAGACACGTGTGAACGACGGTGTCTGGCTCGATCCGATGGATGATCGCGCACGGGCCAGCGCTGTCGCGGCTCGGCTGGAGCGGCAGCGGCGAGTGCTTGAAGATCCCCGCACGAAGACGGTGAGCGTCTTCTTCAATGAAGACACATTCAACGCGGGCTTGGGCAGCAAGGAGATCATGTCCGCGCAGTGCGCGCACATGATCTCCTTGCTCGAGATGCATTCGAATCTGGAGATTCGCATCATCCCAAGTCCCAGTTGGGACAACCCTTTGACGAACAGCCTCATCTTGTTTGGTTTCGGAGAGTGGCTCCGACCGATCGGCTTCCAGTCTGTCCAGTATGGACCGTCGACATACCTGGACAAGGATGAAGACACCGCGCGCATGGCGCGCGCGTTCGATCGGCTGCGGGATCTCACGCTCAGCCGCGACGAGTCCCAGAAGCTGATCGCCGCGAAACAAGAAGGGTTTGGCAAACCATGAACGGTCCCCAAGACACCGGTTGGTTCAAGAGCAGCTTCAGCAACACTTCCAACGACAACTGCGTCGAGGTGCGCTTCATCGGAGGCGTCCCAGTAGCGGTCCGCGACTCCAAGAACCCCTCTGCAGGGCTGCACGCCACCTCGGCCGCCTGGGCACACCTAGTCCGGTCCGTCCGATGACCACCAAGTGGTTCAAGAGCAGCTTCAGCGGCGCTGCCAACGACAACTGCGTCGAAGTCCGCTTCACCGAGGGCCCTGTCGCCGTTCGCGACTCCAAGAACCCCTCCGCCACCCTCGCCATCCCCACCTGGCGCCAGTTCCTCTCCTCCCTCACCCGCTGACCCCTCGCCCGGGGGCGCCGACCCGCGCCCTCGGGCCTCCAGCCCACCCGACGTGGCATGCTCGGCGGTGTGGATTACACCGTGCCGCCATGGGTGTTGAGCTGGGACGAGGTTGATCCGGGTCGCCATCCCTTCGACGTCGGCCCGGTGCACGAGGTTGTCCGGGAGTTGGCCCCGGCTGTGCCCGCACCGCTTTCCGCCGAGGAGGAAGCGGCTCTCGACTGGTCGGAAGATCCGGGCTTGCTGTGGACAAACACCGTGACCGCGAGCCTGATGGATCGCTACGGTTCCTGGGCCATCGGGTGGAGTTGGGGCAAGGAAGAGAGCGACTACGGCGGTGGCCCGGTGGGTAGTTGGTGCTGCATGGCGGATTCCATCACCACCACCGAGGAAACCGTTGTCCGGGTGGCCGATTCGCTGATCGAGTGGCGCGGGTGGCTGGAAGAACTCGCCGAGTGCTTCGAGCGGTTCCCGTTGGCGGAACTCGTGGACCCCGAACGGTTCCAGGCATGGGAACGCGGCGCGGTCTGGTTGGTGCACCACGTGGTGGAGCGCACCGGCGCGGGTGACGCCTGGTACCGGCATTGCGCACAAGTGCTGACCTGGTTCCTGTCGCGCTGGGGCGTGTCCGGCGACGTCGCGGCGCAGATGGTCGAGCAGGCGATCGGCGGCCGGTTCGACAGTTGGGTCACGCCTGCCGACACCCTGGTGGACGACGTCGCCCGCCACATCGCCCGCGCCGCCACCAGTCCGTGATCGATCACCTGCGCATCTGGTGCCAGATCCGCGAACAGGTCCCCTGGCACGACATCCGCCACGGCCCCGGCTGGCCCCACACCCCCGTCCAACCGCGCCGCGACGGCCTGATCCACCGAATCACCACCGTCGACCACGCCCGTGACCCCGCACGGGCGCAACGACTCCTGGCCGCGTACGACCAATTCCGCGCCGATACCGCCAGACCCCTTGACTTCGGCCTTCTCGCCCAATGGCAAAAAACCGTCCTAGGTGTAGACCACGTGCCATTCCGCAGCGGCCCAGCATTCGCCAAGGCCGGTCGCGAGCACTACGGCCTCGACCCCGATACCCCGGCCCTCTTCGACCTCTGCCTGGCAGGCGCCGAAGATCCCACTCTCCCCATCGCATCCCGCGCCGCCCGCGCCTACCTGGACATCTGCTTCTTCCACCCCTTCCCCGACGGCAATGCCCGCTCAGCCCTCCTGGCCCTCACCTTCGTCCTGGCCAAGCACAACATCGTCCTCGACCAAGTAGGCCCCCTCACCCTCCAACGCCCCGCCAACGATCCCAACGGCGCCCACGGCCTAGCCACCCTCGTCGTCACCCTGATCGAAAACACCCAACGCCGCGCCGCTTCCGCCCTATAGCCGGACCCCACGGATCGGCGACTTAGCGCCACCCAACGCTCATCCACCTTCCATCGCGCACGCCCGCTGAGGCGAATTCACGAACTGGCGGAGGCTCCTAAGCTGACACTGTGTCCATCGCCGAGTCCGCACAGCGGTTGGCAAGGCTCGCCGCGTCAGTAGCGGATCTGCAGCGCTTCCTCAAGGACTGGCATCGTGGGTTGGACGCGGTGGATAGAGACATCGCAGCACTTCTAGGGCCGTCTTCGCGAACAGTGGACATCAATGCCGCACTCGGACGAGCCGAACGCTGCCTACAAGACCTGGACGCCGTACTCGATCAGGTCTCAGACAAGATCCGTGCTATTGCGGATCACCACCTCGGCAACCAAGGGACCAGTCCGGGCGCTGATAGGCACGACCTCCGTGCTGGCCTTCCTCCAGACTTACCGCGCACGAAGGACCGCGTGTGACGACGACCGTCCGCAAAGACACACGGGCGGTGGAGTGGGTCAGACGGACGAGTTCGCGAAGAGATCAGCGGATGGGACGACAAGTACCACGCGGCTGTCCGGTGGTTCAAGGATCAGCCGGGCGCGAGAGTTCCGATGTCAGCCGCCGACGTGGAGGTCAAAGTGGCTGTGCACATGCGCGACAACGCGATCAGCGAGGTGACGCTCGCGATCAACAACATTCCGTGTGTCGGTGAGTGGGGGTGCGACGCTTTGGTTCCTCGGATCCTGCCGCGTGGATACACTTTGACGATCCACGGATCTGGCGGATTTCATGCTGTGTATCGGGGGGAGGCGAGTCCATGACCGGGGCCAGGGTCTACTTCGAGGGGGATGATCCCCTCATCCTCCGCACCGCCGACGAGGTGACGGCGTTTCTCGACGTCGTCCAGGCGGGTTCACGAGAGCACGAGTTGCCGCTGTTCACCCAGTGGTACCTCGACGCCGACCCCGGGGCGGTTGAGTTCGGGGTCGGCGTCAATGGCGATCGCGGGGCTCTCACCTTCTCCGGTGGGAACTGGCCAGGCCTGTGGTTCAGCCAAGGCACTTCCTCGACGGAGGGCCTGCTCAGCTATGACTACATGGGTCACGAACGGCCGGTCCCGGCCTCCAGCGAGGTCCCCTTCGACGACGTCGGCCGGGCCGCGGTGGAGTTTCTCACCACCGGGGCCCGGCCGACGTGCGTGAAGTGGGTGGAGCTGGGGTGATCAGCGCTGGTCGCGGGCCTTGTCGCGGGAGCGCTGGCGGCCTCGGGTGGTGGCGTCCAGGATGACCTTGCGGACGCGGACGACCTCGGGGGCCACCTCGACGCACTCGTCGTTCGCGCAGAACTCGAGGGCCTCTTCCAGGCTGAGCTTGCGCGGCCGGGCCAGCGTCTCGAAGACGTCTGCCGAGGACGAGCGCATGTTGGTGAGCTTCTTCTCCTTGGTGACGTTCACGTCGAGGTCTTCGGCGCGGGGGTTCTCGCCCACGACCATGCCCTCGTAGACGTCAGCGCCCGGGTCGACGAAGAAGGTGCCGCGGTCGGCGAGCTGCAGCATCGCGTACGCGGTGGTCGGGCCCTGCCGGTCGGCGACCAGCGAGCCGGTGTGGCGGCTGCGGATCTCACCGGCCCACGGGAAGTAGCCCTCGAAGATGGCGTTGGCGATGCCGGTGCCGCGGGTCTCGGTGAGGAAGTCGGTGCGGAAGCCGATCAGGCCGCGCGACGGGACGACGTACTCGACCTTGATCCGGCCGCTGCCGTGCCCGCCCATGTGCTCCAGGCGGCCCTTGCGGCTGGCCAGCAGCTGCGTGATGGCACCGAGGTGCTCCTCGGGCGCGTCCACGGTCAGCCGCTCGAACGGCTCGCACAGCTTGCCGTCGATGGTGCGGGTGACGACCTCGGGCTTGCCGACGGTGAGCTCGAAGCCCTCGCGGCGCATCTGCTCGACCAGGATGGCCAGCGCCAGCTCACCGCGGCCCTGCACCTCCCAGGCGTCCGGGCGCTCGGTGGGCAGCACGCGCACGCTGACGTTGCCGACCAGCTCGGTGTCGAGCCGGGCCTTGACCACGCGCGCGGTGAGCTTGTTGCCGCCGTTGCGGCCAGCCAGCGGGGAGGTGTTGACCCCGATGGTCATCGAGATGGCGGGCTCGTCGACGGTCAGCCGGGGCAGCGCCACCGGGTTGTCCAGGTCGGCGAGGGTGTCGCCGATGGTGATCTCCGGGATGCCCGCGATGGCGACGAGCTCGCCAGCGGAGGCCTCCTCGGCGGGGACGCGGTCGAGCGCCTCGGTGACCAGCAGCTCGGTGATGCGGACGTTGGCGGTGGTGCCGTCCTCGCGCATCCAGGCCACGGTCTGGCCCTTGCGCAGCCGACCGGAGTGGATCCGGCACAGCGCGATGCGGCCGAGGAAGCTGGACGCGTCGAGGTTGGTGACCAGGGCGCGCAGCGGGCCTCCTGCGTCGGCCAGCGGTGCCGGGACCTTGTCCATCAGCAGGTCGAACAGCGGGTCGAGGTTCTCGCTGTCGGGCAGGCCGCCGTCCTCGGGCTGGTTCAGGCTGGCCATGCCCGCGCGGGCGGAGGCGTAGACGACCGGCAGGTCCAACACCGACTCGTCCACGTTGTCCAGCTCGGAGGCCAGCTCGAGCAGCAGGTCGTGGGTCTCCTCGACGATCTCGGCGATGCGCGCGTCGGGGCGGTCGACCTTGTTGACCACCAGCACGACCGGCAGGTTCGAGGCCAGCGCCTTGCGCAGCACGAACCGGGTCTGCGGCAGCGGGCCCTCGGAGGCGTCGACCAGCAGCAGGACACCGTCCACCATGGCCAGTCCGCGCTCGACCTCGCCGCCGAAGTCGGCGTGGCCGGGGGTGTCGACGACGTTGATCACGATCGGCCCGTCCGGCGTCTGGCGGCGCACGGCGGTGTTCTTGGCCAGGATCGTGATGCCCTTCTCCCGCTCCAACTCGCCGGAGTCCATGACCCGGTCGACGAGTTCGGCGCGCGCGGCGAAGGCGCCCGACTGGCGCAGCATGGCGTCGACCAGGGTCGTCTTGCCGTGGTCGACGTGCGCGACGATGGCGACGTTGCGCAGGTCGTTGCGGCGCAGGCCTGAGGTGGCCTGCTCGGCGGATGCGGTCGCTGTGGGCACGCGCGTGCTCCCGGTTCCTTGCTCTGGCGGTTGAGGGCGGCCCGGGCATGTGTCACGTGGCAGGGCGCCCGCGCAGCTGATGAGCTGCTGATGGCGTACACCAGGATACCCCGTGGGGTGGTGTGAGCAGCACCACGCACGGGATCAAGGAAGGTTAACCTAACCTCAGTTGCGGGATTTCGCCGGAGCGTTGGGGGTGTGACGTGGGCAAGAAGCAGCGCACGCCTGCCGAGGCGGTGCGGAAGCTGATGAAGTCGGGGAAGGTCAAGAAGAAGTGCTGCCAGTCGAAACCGCGCTGCTCCAAGTGCCCGGTGCTGGCGTTGAAACGATTGAAGGCGGCGTGACGGCTGCGCTACCGTTCGCCGTGATGAGCACTCGCAACGTCACCCTGTGGTGGGCCACCGACCGGCGGCCCTGACGTTGTGCACCCCACAGGCCGCCCACCCCCGGGCGGCCTAGCGGGTCCCGGGACGGGCGGCCCCGGCTTCGAGGAGCGAAGAGATGACCCGCCTGTCGGCGATCACCCCGTCCGGCCACGCCCACCTGGGCAACCACCTGGGCGCAATCCGCCGCTGGGCGCGCGAGGGCAGCCCCGGTGACCTGTACTTCGTCAGCGACCTGCACGCGATGACCGTCTCCTACAACCCGTCACGGCTGCGCAAGCTGTCCCGGGAGTTGCTGGCCGTGCTGCTGGCCGCCGGGATCAAGCCGGACCGGGTGTTCGTGCAGTCCGACCTGGTGCGCGAGCTGGGGGCGCTGAGCTGGGTCCTGGAGTGCACCTGCTCCTTCGGCGAGGCCGCCCGGATGACCCAGTTCAAGCAGAGGGCCGACGGTCAGGGCACCGTCCGCCTTGGCCTCTTGACCTACCCGGTGCTGATGGCAGCGGACATCCTGCTGCAGGGCGCGACGGAGGTGCCGGTAGGGCAAGACCAGACGCAGCACGTGGAGTTGGCCCGAAGTTTGGCCCGCCGATTCAACACGACCTTCGGCGAGGTGTTCGTCGTACCGCGCGCGGTGATGGCACCGACCGCCGCGCGTGTGATGGATCTATCAGACCCCACGCGGAAGATGTCCAAGTCCACTCAGGACAACGCCGGAGTGGTGTTCCTGTTGGACGAGCCGGATCTAGTGCGGCGCAAGGTTATGCGGGCAGTTACCGACAACGAGAACCGGTTGGAGTACCGCCCTACCACCCAACCCGGACTCGCAAACCTGCTTGAGATCCTGGCGACATGCGTTGGCCGGTCGCCTATTGAGGTGGCGGACGAATACTCGTCGTACGGCGAGCTGAAGGAAGCCGTCGCCGAGGCGGTCGTCGAGGAACTGTCCCCGTTGCGCTCGTCGGCGCTAGAACTGCTCGAAGACGTGACAGGCCTGGACGCGATCCGGGCGGCGGGTGCTGAACGGGCTCGCGAGCGGGGTCAGCACGTGTTGGAGTCGGCGCTGAGGATGGCCGGACTTAGCGGGTGACTTAGCGGGTAACGAACGCAACGGAGATCACACGGAACCTGCCCCCGGGCCCGTGCGTCATCCGGTTGGCTGCATAACCGGTGGCGTGGCGGGTCTGGGAGCATGGATCATCCGGGGTCGCCTGGGGGAGGAGTGTTCGTGCGGGCTAGGGGAGCGCGGTGGGTGGCCGTGTTGGCCGCCGCGGTGTGCGCTGGGGCCTGCACCAACGCGCCGCCGCCCCCGCTGGTGACCACCGAGGTCGCCCGGACCCAGACGACCAAGCTGCCGACGCCCAACGAGGCCGTTGTCGGGGTCGACAGCGTCGCCGGGGGGTACAACCCGCACAAGCTCGCCGACCAGTCTGCGATCACCACAGCCCTATCGCAGGTACTCCTGCCGTCGGTGTTCCGGCCCGGACCCGATGGCACCCCCACGCTCGACCGCACGCTCATGGTCTCCGCCGAGGTCACCAGTGCCGAGCCGTACACGGTCACTTACCGGCTGCGAGCTGAAGCCGCCTGGTCAGATTCCGCGCCTATCGCTGCCGAGGACTTCGTCTACCTGTGGGAGCAGCTTCGCGAAGAACCCGGGGTGCTCGACAGCGCCGGGTACCAGCTGATCTCCAACATCTCCGCTCGGGACGCGGGCCGGATCGTCGAGGTCACCTTCTCCAAGCCCTACCCGGGCTGGCGCGGGCTGTTCACCAACCTGCTGCCCGCTCACCTGCTTAAAGACATCCCCGGCGGTTGGGCCAACGTGCTCCGGGAGAACTTCCCGGTCACCGGTGGCCCCTTCTCCGTCCGCGGCATCGACCGCGACCGCGGCGAGGTAGTCCTAGAGCGCAACGACCGCTACTGGTCCACCCCGGTCCCGCTGGACCGCGTCATCCTCCGCCGCGCGGACTCCGATGGCATCGCCTCCGCTCTCAAGTCCGGGCACGACCAACTGGCCCTGACAGCGCCAGACGCCGACGAGCTCGCAGCATTCACCAGCCTGGGACTTACCGTCACCAGCTCCACGGTCCCGCGCACGGCAGTTGCCACTGTCCTGCTCCGGCCGGTCGGTGCCGCCATGGCTGACCAGCGCATCCGTTCCGCGGTGATAGCCCTGACCGACCGCGAAGCCCTCATCAAGGCAGGCACGGGCGGCGGCCCTGGCTCCACCTTCGCCGCGAACGCCCAGGTCCTGGCCCCGAGCTCCAAGGGGTACGCGCCGACCGGCACAGCACCCACCAAGCCCGACGTCACGCTGGCCGAGGGGATGCTCGCCCAAGCCGGGTACACCAAGCTCAACGGCAGCTGGGCTCTCGGCGACACCCCTCTTAACCTGGTCATCGCCGCTCCCGCCGGTAGGTCTGCCTACCTCGACATCGCCCGTGAGCTCCAGCGCCAGCTGTCCGCGGGTGGGGTCCAGTCCCGACTGGTCACACCCGAGGCCGCCGACCTGTTCACCAACCTGCTCGCCCCGCAGCCGTCCACCACAGCCGCGCCGGTCGAGCAGGTGGACCTCGTAGTGGCCCCTCAGCCGACCACAGGCGACCCCGTGACCGTCCTGGCGACCCGCTTCGGCTGCGGCCCGGTCCAGGCGGGCAGCGTGGCTGTGGCGGCCAACCCGACCGGCTTCTGCGACCAGACCGTCCAAGAGGTCATCGACAAGGCGATCACCGGCGCGATCTCGCTCCAGGAGGCCCTCACGGCGGTCGAACCGACGCTGTGGAGCCGGGCCGTGGCGCTGCCGCTGTACCAAGAAGCCGACTCGCTGGTGGTTCGGCGCGAGATGTCCGGAGTGTCCGCCGGACCGCCCGGCGCGGGTCCCTTCGCGACCGCCCCTCAGTGGCAACGACCCTCGGGGTGACTCAGACCACTCTCCGTCATGAGAGGACACCACTGGGTACCTACTGGTAACGGTCGCGTTGCACACTGCCGGTTGCCGGTCACCCTTTGGTCACGATCGACGCGCCACAGGTGACCTCAGTGACCGTTCATTCCTAGCGTGCCCACCTAGTGCGCTGCCCAACGGTCGTTGGGCGCGCGATGGGTTACGGGTGCGACCCGGCCGGACCGGCTGCGGGCGGCCCTGTGCTAGGAGGGCACGTGTCAACTAAGAGAAGCTCACTGACGGCGTTCGCGGCGATTGTCAGCGCCTCGCTCGTCCTGAGCGCGTGTGGCGGCGGCAGCAGCGACAACGGCGGCAGCACCGGGGCGCAGGAGCCGACCGGCGACATCGCCTCGATGGCGATCGCCAAGGGCGAGTCCGGCGACGAGTACACCTCGCCGGAGGTCCCGCAGTCGACGGACACCTTCGTCGTGTCGACCGACAACCCGTACACCGCGTACAACAACTCGGCCGCCGACGCGAACAACTCGTACAACACGTTCGCGTTGGCCCAGGTCATCTCGGGCGCCTACAAGCTCGACGGCAACAACAAGGTCCTGCTGAACAAGGACGTGATGGAGGGCGTCGAGCTCACCAGCAAGTCCCCGCAGGTCGTCACCTGGAAGATCAAGCCGGGCGTCACCTGGTCCGACGGCGAGGCCTGGGACTGCGACGACTTCTACCTCGCGTGGCTGTCCTCGACCGGCAAGTCCAAGGGCGCCGACGGCAAGGACATCTTCACCTCGGCGAACACCACCGGCTACGAGCTCATCGACAAGGTCGAGTGCCCGAAGCCGACCGAGGTCGTCACCACCTTCGGCACCAGCTACCCGGACTACAAGGGCCTGTTCGGCATCTCGCTGGACATCATGCCCGCGCACATCCTGGAGAAGGAGACCGGCGTCGCCGACGTCACCAAGCTGACGCCGACCGGCGGCGACCAGGCCGCGCTGGCCAAGGTGGCCGAGTTCTGGAAGACCAAGTGGAACGGCTTCGACGCCAAGCTGATGCCCGCCTCCGGCGCGTACCAGATCACCGCGTTCGAGCAGAACAACTCGGTCACCCTGGAGCGCAACCCCAAGTGGATCGGCAAGCCCGGCGGCCCCGCGAAGATCGTCCTGCGCGGCATCTCCGACCAGGTCGCCCAGGCCCAGGCGCTGGAGAACGGCGAGGTCGCGGTCAACTCGATGGCCCAGCCCGACGCCAATGCCGCTGAGCGGCTGCGCGGCCTGTCCTCGCAGGGTGTGCGCTTCGGTGCCTCCAACGGCCTGTCCTTCGAGCACATGGACCTCAACTTCAAGAACAAGTGGTTCGCCGACCAGGCCGTCCGCAAGGCGTTCATGCAGTGCGTGAACCGCGACGAGCTGGCCGAGAAGCTGATCCGCCCGGTGCTCGAGAACGCCAAGCCGCTCGGCTCGCTGGTCTTCTTCCAGGCTGAAGAGGGCTACACCGACAACTACGCGCAGTACAAGGGCGACGCGGCCGCGGCCAAGTCCACCCTCGAGGGCGCGGGCTACACCATCGGTGGCGACGGCTACGCCACCAAGGGCGGCGAGAAGGTGTCGATCAAGATCAGCCACACCGACATCCCGCGGCGCAAGCAGACCGTCGAGCTGATCCAGTCCCAGTGCAAGCCCGCTGGCCTGGAGATCATCGACGACACCGACCCGAACTTCCTCGACACCCGGGTCAGCCAGGGCGACTACGACGTGGCGCTGTTCGCCTGGTCGGCCGCGCCGTTCAAGTCCAGCCAGAAGGCGATCTACGAGACCGGCGGTGGCCAGAACTGGTCGAACTACGCCAACTCCAAGGTCGACGCGGCGTACAAGGACGCGAGCAGCAACCTCGACGAGGCCGCTTCGCGCAAGGCCTTCCAGGAGGCCGACCGCCTGATGGCCGAGGACAACTACTCGCTGCCGCTCTACCAGCTCCCGAACATGTGGGCCTTCAAGGGCATCGACAAGGTCTACTTCCAGTCGTACAACGGCGCTCTCTGGAACGCCAACGAGTGGGTCAAGACCTCGTAGTCGATTCTCCTGCCGCCCCCAGGCGGCGCTATCTGGTCGACGAAGTCCGAGGGGCCGGACCACCAGTCCGGCCCCTCGGCCTTGGGTACCTGACCTGGTCGGGCGCACACTGACGCAGGCAGGGACAACCAGCGCCGCCCACCGGCCGCCTGGACCCCACCGAGGAGCTCTCGTGATTCGCTACATCATCCGTCGGCTGCTGATCTCCGTCCCCATCCTGGCCATCGGCAGCCTCCTCGCCTTCTTCCTCGTCGCCGCCGCGGGCAACCCGGTCGCCGAGCTGAAGGCCAAGCCGGGCGTCACCGCCCAGCAGATCCGCGACCTCGAGTCCAGTCTCGGCCTCGACCAGCCGATCATCGTCCGGTACTGGAAGTGGCTGCTGGACTTCCTGCAGGGCGACTGGGGCAAGAGCATCGCGCTCGGCCAGGCCAAGGTGGACATCTTCGACTCCGTGATGCGGGCGCTGTGGATCACCGCCCGGCTGGTCATCGGCGCGGAGATCCTGGCCATCGTGCTCGGCGTCTCGGTCGGCGTGCTCGCCGCCGTGAAGCAGTACTCGATCTTCGACTACCTCGCCACCTCCAGCGCCTTCCTGATGTTCTCGATGCCCATCGTCTGCGTGGCGGTGATCCTCAAGACCTACGGGATCAAGTTCAACAACCTGCTGGAGAGCATGGGCCTCGACCGCTGGTTGAGCACCGTCAGCCCGGCCGCAGGCGGGTTCAAGGGGTCCTTCGGCGAGGTGATCTTCCAGTACACCGGCACCTACCTGCTGCCGACGCTGAGCCTCACCCTGATCAGCTTCGCCGCCTACAGCCGCTTCCAGCGCGCGTCGATGCTCGAGACGCTGAACTCCGACTACGTGCGCACCGCGCGGGCGAAGGGGATCTCGCAACGGCGGGTGATCTTCCGGCACGCGTTCCGCAACGCGCTCATCCCGGTCAGCACGCTGTTCTCCATCAACTCGGCCGCGCTGTTCTCCGGGGCGATCATCACCGAGACCGTGTTCGGGTGGAAGGGCATGGGCAACCTCTTGGTCCAGTCCATCCGCACCTTCGACCCCTACATGCTGATGGGCTGGCTGATGGTCACCGCCTCGCTGGTCATCGTGTTCAACCTGGTTGCCGACATCATGTACGGCATCCTCGACCCGAGGATCCGCCTTGCCTAGCGACCCCACCCTCAACCCGCTCGGCCCGACGAGCCTGCCGCCAGCCGGTGGCGCCACCGTGGCCACCGCCAGCGAGTTCGACGCCACCAAGGCGCGCAAGCAGAGCACCCTGATCATCCGCCGCTTCTTCCGCCACCGCCTCGCCGTGGCCGCGCTGGTGGTCTTCCTGCTGATCTGCGCGATCGGCTTCCTCGGCCCGCTGTTCTGGACCATCTCGGTCGAGGACACCAGCAGCCGCGGCTACCTGCCGCCCAGCGCGGCGCACCCGCTCGGCACCATCCAGACCGGCAAGGACATGCTGGCCCAGCTGATCATCGGCACCCGGCTCTCGGTGCAGATCGCGCTGGTCGTGGCCTTCGGGTCCACCCTGCTCGGGGTGCTGCTCGGCGCGCTCGCTGGCTACCTGCGCGGCGCGGTGGACAGCGCCATCAGCCGGTTCGTCGACCTGATGCTGATCATCCCGCAGATCGCCGTCGCCGCGATCCTGGTCCGCGCGCTGAGCGGCTCCTGGTACACCGTGGCCTTCATCCTCGCCGCGTTCGGCTGGATGACCGTCGCCCGCATCACCCGGGGCGAGACGCTGTCGCTGGCCCAGCGCGAGTTCGTCGAGGCGGCCCGCGCCGCGGGCGCCAAGACCCGGTGGATCATCTTCCGGCACCTGGTGCCCAACATGATCGGCACGATCACGGTCAACACCACGCTCGCCGTGGCCAGCGCCGTGCTGTCGGAGGCCGCGCTGTCGTTCATCGGCCTCGGCGTGCAGCCGCCGGACACCTCGCTCGGGCTGATCATCAACGAGAACTACTCGCAGATCACCAACCGCCCCTGGCTGTTCTGGGGCCCGTTCGTGATCATCGTGCTGCTCTCGCTCGCGGTGAACTTCATCGGCGACGGCCTGCGCGACGCGTTCGACCCCCGGCAGACGAAGGTGCGTGCCTGATGACCGGACTGCTGCACGGCAACCACCACGACGCCGCCAGGACCGACACCGTGCTCTCGGTGCAGAACCTGTCGGTCACCTTCCCCACCGACGACGGCGACGTCCGCGCGGTGCGCGACGTCTCCTACCAGCTGCGCCCGCGCGAGGTGCTCGGCATCGTCGGCGAGTCCGGTTCGGGCAAGTCGGTGTCCTCCATGGCCGTCATGGGCCTGCTGCCCGGCAGCGCCAAGGTCACCGGGTCCATCCGCTACCGCGACCGCGAGCTGGTCGGACTGTCCTACAAGGACATGCAGAGCGTGCGCAACAACGGCGTCGCGATGATCTTCCAGGACCCGATGACCTCGCTCAACCCGGTGTACACCATCGGTTGGCAGCTGGCCGAGGCGTACCGGGCGCACCACTCGGTGTCCAAGAAGGCCGCTTGGGCCAAGGCGATCGAGGCGCTGGAACTGGTCGGCATCCCGCAGCCGGACCGGCGCGCGGCGCAGTACCCGCACGAGTTCTCCGGCGGCATGCGCCAGCGCGTGGTGATCGCCATGGCGATCATCAACGACCCGGACGTGATCATCGCCGACGAGCCGACCACCGCGCTCGACGTCACCGTGCAGGCGCAGATCCTGGAGACCCTGCTGCGGCTGCGCGACGAGGTGAACGCGGGGATCATCATGATCACCCACGACCTCGGCGTCGTGGCGGGCATGGTGGACCGGGTCCAGGTCATGTACGGCGGGACGGTCGTGGAGTCCGGCCCGGTCGAGGAGGTCTTCGACCGCCCCCGGATGCCCTACACCGTCGGCCTGCTCGGCTCGCTGCCCAACCCGGCGCGGCTGGGCCAGCGGCTCACCCCGATCACCGGGACGCCGCCGTCGCTGATCAACCTGCCGCGCGGCTGCGCCTTCTCGCCGCGCTGCCCGCTGGTCATCGACGCCTGCCGCACCGAGGAACCGCCGCTGCTGGGCACCGAACGCGGTGACCACACCACCCGCTGCCACCGCTGGCAGCACCTCGCCTCGCTGCACCGGCCGAGGGCGCTGTTCGAGCACGAGGAGATCGGGGTGATCGAGAACCCGGCCGCGCTCGTCGAGGCCGATCCCGGACTCCCGGTAGCCGAAGAGGCGCACACGGTGGAACTGCGGCTGCCGCACGAAGGGCCCCACTCATGACGAACACCGAGGCAGCCCCGGGCAGGCACGCCGCCCGCGAGGCGGACGTCCCCCTGCTGCGGGTGGACAAGCTGGTCAAGTCGTTCCCGGTGCGCGGTGGTGGGATCATCCCGCGCACGGTCGGTCAGGTACAGGCGGTCTCCGAGGTCAGCTTCGAGTTGAACCGCGGCGAGACGCTGGGCCTGGTCGGCGAGTCCGGGTGCGGCAAGTCGACGACCGGGCGGGCCATCCTGCAGCTGCACAAGCCGACCTCGGGGTCGGTGCGGTTCGAGGGCCGCGAGCTGACCACGCTCACGCCAGCGCAGATGCGGCCGCTGCGGCGCGACCTGCAGATCGTGTTCCAGGACCCGTACGCCTCGCTCGACCCGCGCTGGCAGGTCAACGACGTGGTCGCCGAACCGCTGCGCATCCACGGCGTCGGCACGGCCAAGACGATCCAGAAGCGGGTCGACGAGCTGCTGGAGCTGGTCGGGCTCAACCCCGAGCACCGCAACCGCTACCCGCACGAGTTCTCCGGCGGGCAGCGGCAGCGCATCGGCATCGCCAGGGCGCTGGCGCTGGACCCGAAGCTGATCGTGCTCGACGAGCCGGTGTCCGCGCTTGACGTGTCGGTGCAGGCTGGTGTGGTCAACCTGCTGGAGGAGCTGCAGCAGCGACTCGGCCTGGCGTACCTGTTCGTCGCGCACGACCTGTCGGTGGTGCGGCACATCTCGCACCGGGTCGCCGTGATGTACCTGGGCAAGATCGTGGAGATCGGCGACCGGGAGTCGATCTACGCCCGGCCGACGCACCCGTACACCCAGGCGCTGCTGTCCGCGGTACCCGTACCGGACCCGCGGCAGGAGCGGCAGCGTCAACGGATCGTTCTTACCGGCGATGTGCCCAGCCCGGTTTCACCGCCGTCGGGCTGCCGGTTCCGCACACGGTGCTGGAAGGCGCAAGAGGTGTGCGCGGTCGAGGAGCCGCCGTTGGTGCGCCACGGCGCGACTTTTTCGGCGTGCCACTTCGCTGAGGAACGCAGCGTCCTGCCGTAGTAGGGTGCTGCCGCCGGGGCCTCTGCCCCGCGACGGTCGTACGGTGCCGGTGCGCGGCGAGTCCGACGCACCGGCACCGCCCTACCCTTAGGCTGAACCCGATGCTGACAGCGCCACCCCGACTTCTGCTCGTCCACGCCCACCCGGACGACGAGAGCCTGTGGACCGGCGGGACCATCGCCCGCTACGCCGCTGCCGGGGTCCAGGTCACCCTGGTCACCTGCACGCTCGGCGAGGAGGGTGAGGTCATCCCCGCCTCCCTGGCGCAGCTGGGCCCGGAGGCCGCCGACCAGCTCGGCGGGTACCGGGTCGGCGAACTGCGCGCCGCTTGCGCCGCGCTCGGCGTCTCCGATCACCGGTACCTGGGCGGCATGGGCCGGTGGCGCGACTCGGGTATGGCGGGAGTTGGCGCTAACAGTCACCCCAGGGCTTTCGCGGGTGGTGACGTTGCCGAGCAGGTCGCCGCTCTTACCGCGATTCTGCAAGACGTTCGCCCGCAGGTCGTTGTCACCTATGGGCCTGACGGCGGCTATGGCCACCCGGACCACATCCGTGCCCACGAGATCACCGCTGCCGCTGTGGCCGAGGTGCCAGAAGTCGCGCGGTTGTACTACGCGGTCGTCTCTAAGCGGGCCATCGAAGACGGGGTCACCACGCTCGGCGGGGTTGCCGAGCTGCCGTGGCGCCTGCCTGCTGCCGGTGAACTGCCGGTCGTGGACGACGCGGAGATCACCACCTCGGTGTTCATCGGGGACCACGTGCCGTCCAAGCTCCGCGCACTGCGCGCGCACGCGACCCAGGTGACCGTGTGGCAGGGCCAGGACGGCACACACGCTTACGCGCTGTCGAACGGCATCGCGCAGCCGGTCGTCGACCACGAGTACTACGTGTTGGCAGGCGGGACTGCCGACACCATCGAGTCGGACGTGTTCGGCGGGCTCGCCCCGGTCGAACACGTTGGCGCGGACCGGTGACCCTAGGCGAACGCTTTCGCTACTGCGGGCTGCTCGCCCTAAGCGTGGTGTTCGGCGTGTTCGAACTGTTCTTCCTACCGTTGCGTCTGGACGGTCGGGTGTTGCCGGACCTCTGGGCGCTGCCGTTCCCCATCACCGTTGTCCTGGCCGCGTTTACCATGCCGTGGCTGGTGGTACGGGCAAGTCGGATCAAGGCCAAGGCCGCGGTGGCAGGTGGGCCGCTCTACATCTGGCTCGCCATGTTGCTGGCGTTCATCGTGGTCGCCCCCGGTGGTGACTCGATCGTCATCGCCGATTGGCGGACGCTCCTGCTGCTGGCAGCGGGCGCGTTCCCCGCGACGGTCAAGATCGGTGACGTACTCGCCCGCACGACGAGGGAAGCCCATGAGCGAGCTGATCACTGACAAGCACGTCGTGTCGGTGTTGCGGCCCTTCGTGCGCGCCACGACCCCGATGCTCGGCGCGCTGCGCGACGCCGACCCGCTCGGCCTGGTCCGGCGGGTGCTGGGGTCGCGCGCCGAGCACGAGGCCGCGGTCGAGTTGGCGAAGGTCGATCGCACCGTGGTGAAGGGCCTGGAGAGCGTCAAGGTCCCCGGTACCGCCGCCTGGCACGCGATGTCGGTGGCCGAACGCGACGACTGGTGGGTCAACCGGGTCGGCAGGTTCACCGTGCTGATGGCCGCGATCCCCGGGATCGGCGGCGCCCTGGCGGACCGGCTGCCGATCCAGGACACGCTCGCGACCGCGGGCCAGGGGCTCGTGCTGTCCGCGCTGGCGGTCGAGCACGGCGCCGCGGACACCGGGACCAGGGTCCGGTTGATCGGGCACGTGCTGTTCGAGCGCGACATCGACCCGGTGCTGGCCAGCGGCGAGGGCGATCTGCTCACCGACGAGCAGGAGGACGCCGCCACCGCCGAGATGACCGCGGACCTGGACGAGTCCCAGCGCGCCCACGGCAAGATCACGCCCAAGGCGGCGGCCAAGACGCTGTGGCGCTTCGGTCGCACGCTGTGGGCGCTGGGGGACGAACTGGACAAACGCCCGCAGGGCCGCTTCTACCACAAGGCGATGGGCATGCTGCCGGTTGTGGGGATGGCGGGGGACTACCTGGGGGAGCGGAGCGCCCTGAAGCGGGCGGCCAAGAAGGGCCGCGAGTGGCTGGACACCGCGTCTAGCTAGCCGGGACCCAGTACTTGTAGCGATGCGACTCGCGGTAGCCCTGCCGCTCGTAGAGAGCCCAAGCCGACTCGTTGTCGGTGGCTACCTGGAGCACCCGTCCTCGTGCGCCAGCTGCCCATCGGTCTAGACCTGCGAGGAGCTCGGTAGCGATGCCTTGCCTCCGGTAGTCCTGACGGACCTCGACGACGGCTATGTGCAGCCAGTCATCAACGACACATCCCCGAGCTACTCCCACTATCTGGTCGTCCCTGTGAACAGCGGCAAAACCAACCTTCGGACCTCTTGTCAGCACGTGCCGCTGTGCCTCGGTAGCGCTGCCGCCGACAGCTAGCTCCAGCCAGCCCTCCGGTGGCTCAGTGTCCACGTTGGCGGTTGCGGGGCCAGTCCCTAGCGGACTGTGCAGAACGGCCGACTCGGCACCTTTGGGGTGGGCCAGGTTCACCGACCACCCCTGCTCGGCCAGCTCGCGTTCCCACCGCGAGCCGACCACGACCTGCACGTACGGCCGGATTCCGTGTTCTTCGGCAAAGGAAACGACGTGGCCGAGAGCGCTCGCAGTGGGCATCCCGGGGTCACCGCAGGCCAGCGCGCTGTTAGCCCTACCGGTGTAGCCGTTGGCCGCGCGCAAACGCCATTCCCCAAGCCTCCGCGTGACCAGGGGCGGCCACGCGTCGGCGCAAACGGACTCCAATGTCGCCACCGTGCTCACCCCGCGAGTCTGGCCCCTATCGGCCCGTATAGGTGTGTGAGCTAGGCAGCACCGGGTGCATGCGCTCACAGCGGGCGAGAGATACTGTCGGCTGTCGCGCATCCTCCCGAATGCGCGCGCTACACCATGAAGGAGCAGGAGAGCGCAGTGACCTACGTGATCGCCGAGCCCTGCGTCGACATCCTCGACAAGGCGTGCATCGAGGAGTGCCCGGTCGACTGCATTTACGAGGGCGACCGGATGCTCTACATCCACCCCGACGAGTGCGTGGACTGCGGCGCCTGCGAGCCGGTGTGCCCGGTGGAGGCCATCTACTACGAGGACGACGTCCCCGACCAGTGGTCCACCTACACGAAGGCCAACGTCGACTTCTTCAACGACCTCGGCTCGCCGGGTGGTGCCTCCAAGGCGGGCAAGGTCAGCGCCGACCCCGACTGGATCAAGGCCCTGGAGCCCAGGGGCGAGTGAACTTCCCCGACCTGCCGGACTTCCCCTGGGACGTCCTGGCCGACCACGCCGCCCGGGCCAGGACGCACCCGGACGGCGTGGTCGACCTCTCGATGGGCACGCCGGTGGACCCGGTACCGCCCCTCATCCAGGCCGCTCTCGCCACCGCCGCCGAGCTGCCCGGGTACCCCACCACCCACGGCATCCCGGAGCTGCGGGCGGCCGCTGTGGCCGCGCTGGAGCGCAGGCACGGTGTGGTCGGGCTGGACCAGGACGCGGTCCTGCCCACCATCGGCTCCAAGGAGCTCGTCGCCCTGCTGCCGACCCTGCTGGGCGTGCGGTCGCTGGTGATCCCCGAGCTGGCCTACCCGACCTACGAGGTGGGCGCCCGGCTGGCGGGCGCGACCTACACCCGCACCGACGGCCTGACAGCCCTCGGCCCGGCGGCCCCTGGCCTGATCTGGCTCAACTCGCCCTCGAACCCCACGGGCCGAGTCCTCCCGGTCGAGCACCTCCGCAAGGTCGTCGCCTGGGCCAGGGAACGCGGCACCATCGTCGTCTCCGACGAGTGCTACCTCCCCCTGGGCTGGGAAACCACCCCCACCTCCGTCCTGCACCCCTCCGTCTCCGACGGCGACTTCACCAACATCCTGGCCGTCCACTCCCTGTCGAAGTCCTCAAGCCTGGCCGGCTACCGAGCGGGCTTCATCACCGGCGACCCCGCCCTGGTCCGGGGACTGCTGGAGGTCCGCAAACACGCGGGCCTCATCGTCCCCCGCCCGGTCCAAGCCGCCATGACAGCCGCCCTCTCCGACGACACCCACGTGGCCGCCCAAAAGGCCCTCTTCGCCGCCCGCCGCGCCCAACTCCGCCCAGCCCTGGAAGCGGCGGGTTTCCGGATCGACCACTCCGAGGCAGGCCTGTACCTCTGGGCCACCCGCTCAGAGCCCGCCTGGACCACCACGGAGTGGCTAGCGGCCCGAGGAATCCTCGTAGCCCCCGGCACTTTCTACGGCCCCACCGGCGCCGAACACGTCCGCATAGCCCTAACCGCCACAGACGAACGCATAGCCGCCGCCACCTCCCGCCTCACCTAGCCCCACCAGCGCCGCTCAGACACCCTCACCCCGAACACAGCTTGCGGAGCCCCACCACAGCCCGGCCCAGCCCCGTCGGCTCGGTTAAGCCAGCTCCGCCCGGCCTAGTCCAGCCCGGCTCGGCCAGCCCAGCCCAGCCCAGCCCGGCCCGGCCCGGCCCGGCCCGGCCCGGCCAGCCCGGCTCGGCCAGCCCAGCCCAGCTCCGCCCCGCCCGGCCCGGCCAGCCCAGCCCAGCTCCGCCCCGCCCGGCCCGGCCAGCCCGGCTTCTCGGTTCGTCCAGGTCCTGCTGAGCCCGCGCAGCCCGCCCCGCTCCGGCCGCTCGGCCTAGCCCGCCTGGCTTGGCCTGACTCGGGGCCCGCCCCGCCTGGCCCGGCCTGCTGGCCCTGCCCTGCTCGGCCCTGCTCGCCCCGCCCCGCCCCGCCCGGCCTGGCTCGCCCGATGCGACTCGCCCGGTCCGGCCGCCTGACTTGCCCGGCTCGCCTGGCCAGAGACGGCCCTAGTCGCCCGGTTGGCAGGGGCCTGGCTGATTCGACTCGCTTGCCCGGTTGGATCCGGGCCTGCCAGCCCGACTTGGTCAGGCGACTGGTGCCGCTCGGCCGTCCGCACTCGGTCTCGCTGTGGCTCTGACTCGTGAACTCGTCGGCCACCGGGCTGCGCCGTTCGTCGATGCCGCGCGGCTCGCTGCCCGGTCGCGGAGATCGTTCAGCCGCCGAGGTGTTCAGGTCAGCTGCGCGACGCCAGGGGCACCTCCCTTCCGGCGCTCCCGAGCGGCCGTCCTGCAGGCATCTGTAACCGGTGCGCCAAGTTGGTGGTGTGCATAGGTAGCAGTCCACCTCTAGAGACAGTCGGCTTCTCGACGTACTGCTTCCTTGCTTGTATCGCGGCTGCGGGCGTGTTCCGCACTTCTATACCTGTCTGTGCCTGTTGCCAACGGTCGCTCCGCCACGCGCGCACCTTTTCGAGCGCCACGTCCACCAAACGCCGTAGTCTGCCTGTCGCTATTGCTCGGGCTGTCATCGCGTAGCGGTAAAGGGTCGTACGGAAAGTCGGTTCGCATTTTCCTGGCATCGCCACTCCTCAAGATCATCCACGGGTCGGCTGCCCGGCCGGGCGGCGCACCATTTCAAGCTATCCGTGGCCTTGGTGGGGGTGCAACGGGGTGGTTCGACCTGGGGATGGCCAGAAAGGTTGTGGATAACTCAGGTCTCGCCACCTAGTCGGGTGACCGGGGAAGAGGGGTTTCGTGACCGGTTTCGTCACTGCCGAGCACGTGCCCGCGGTGCGACAGTTCGGTGGCCAGGCGGACCGTGGTCGAGAGCAGGTCGTCGAGGTTGTCGGTGCCGTCCGGGGGGTGCCAGCCCTGCGACAGCAGCAGGAGCCGGTCGGCGTTGTCCCGCAACTGGAGCGCTAGTTGGCCGAGTTCGATCCGCTCCCTGACCTCGGCGGCGATCGCCCGGCTGCGGTACGCGCGCTGGCGGCAGGCCGCCGTGCAGTACCGCCGCGGCCGCCCGGCGCCCGCGACGACGAGTGCTCGTCCGCAGTATTCGCAGACTTTTGTCACCACGTTCGGGTGGCGATTCTCCCGACCAGACATCAAATGCCCTGACTTTCTGTAGGTCCAGGCCAGGCACTATCGAGCGAACCAAGATTCATTGACGCGCCAACCGGACCGGTGGTCTACTGAAAGGGTCTTCGAAAAGCCGGGGTCGCCGGGGGCGGCTTTCGGAGACGGGGTCACAGTGTCACCGTACCGGGCGTTATTCGGCTTCCCCACCTGTGCCGCCCGGCTCACCACCACCATTCCACCCATTCCCTTGGGAGTATTCAGCATGTCCACTCAGTACTCGCTCACCGTCACGAACAATTCGACCCAGTTCCAGGACCTGTGTGTCTACCAGAAGCCGGTGGACCTCGGCGTGCCCAACGCGCTGTCGTTGGCGTGGTTGACCGCGCCCGCGTGGCCGGGCACCACCGTCACCTTCACCTGGTCGCTGGACTACAGCTTCGTCTGGGCGCAGACCGGGTCGCTGCAGCCCGGCGTCACCTTCCAGGCCCAGCAGACCGTCGCGGCCGACCCGGAGAACCTGGCCAGCAACCAGATCCAGTACGACTACCGGCAGGGCGCGTTCACCTTCCTCGACGGCCCCTCGGTCGGCACACCGCAGCTCGGGTCGCTCTACATCCGCGAGCTCAACGGCATTCCGGCCAACTCGGCCACCGTCGGCATCGGGATGTCCAACGCGGGCACCTTCGCCGTGCAGGCCCAGCCGAACACCAACCTGGTGTTCACCCCGCACCCGGAGTACTGGATCACCGCGGGCACCTTCACCGCGGGTGAGGTCCTCGACATCGAGCAGATCACCAACGAGGCCGCCGTCCCCTACGACGGCACCTTCGCGATGAACGCGGTGCTCAACTCCAAGAACATCTGGCAGATCAGCGGGGGCGTGGTCTAGAGAACCCCACCCAGACGGCGGCCGACCGGGATCGCCGCCTCGGTCGAGACCGCCGTCCGGCGGGGCGCGGGGAGCGTGGTCGCACCCCCGCGCCCCGCTGTGCCGCGCGCCGAAAACCACGCCATGCCAAGGAGAGTGTCGTGACCAACTACAGCAAGATCCAGCTCATCAGCTACGGCGCCGTGACCTCCACCCCCACCCGGGTGCTCACCGGCGACCAGTCCAACCGCTACTACGAGGACCTGGCCAGCCGCGGCCGCACGCTGTGCGACGTCGCCGACTGGGTCGCCACCACCTCGGCGTCGGCACTGGCCGACCCGGACACGCTCAAGGTCTTCGTGGCCCCCGAGTTCTACTTCCGCTACGGCGGACCATCCGATCCACCGGAGGTGCTCAACGACAGCTACCCCGACGGCGAGCAACTGCTGCCGCGGCTGTCCGAGGAGATCCTCAAACCGCACTTCGCCGCGCAGGGCTACAGCGACTGGGTGATCGTCGCCGGGTCGATGTTCTGGCACAAGCGCGGGCCCGCGCACCCCAGCTACTTCAACACCACGCTGGTGATCAACGGCGGCCCGGACACCGCGCTCACCCCGCAGGAACGCGCCGCCAACGCCGACGTGCGCGCCCTGGCCACGGTCGGCGCAGCGACCACCAACCAGAAGTCCCTGATGTCCAACATCGACTACGCGATCGGCGTCGACCGGTCCGAATGGGACGCCTCGCTCAACCCGATGTTCCGGCTCAGCTTCACCGACGACGAGTTCTGGCGCTGGCACGTGTTCGCCGCGCACGGCAAGGCCGGACCGCAGGGCCAACCGCTGGTGTTCGGGCTCGAGGTCTGCCTGGAGCACATCGTCGCCTACGCGGGCTCGGACTCCGACGTCGGTCTGCTGCGCACCATGGAGGCCCGCGTCCCCGACCAGCCCGAGGTCGACGTCCACCTGGTCACCTCGTGCGGCATGACGCTGAACCCCGCCTTCGGTGTCGCCGCCCGCGACGACGGGTACGCGATGATCGTCGACGGGATGCAGCCGGGCGTCCCGCCGCTGCCCTGGCCCAACGCCGACGTCCGCCGGGTGACCCGTGTCCAGCAGGACGGCAGGCGCTCGGTCGGCGCGTCGGCGCGGGTCCTGAGCAACCGCCCGCTCCCCGCCAACCTGCAGCTCGGCATCGCCAACAACCAGCACAACCCGCCCGACGCCGTCGCCGTCTGGGAACCCGTTCCGCTGGCCGAGCGGGCCTGAACGCCTGCTGGGCCGCGGGGATAGGCCCAGCAACCGCTGGGGTGGTCGGCCACCACCGCGGGTGGTGGCCGACCACGTCACTGATCCGTTGGAGTGAGGGGTCCAGCACTGCTGGAGAGGAGGTGATTCAGGGGTGGGAGCATCGCCCCGGTGTGGGAATGGCAGCTGTGGACAAGGCCGCGGTGGAGAACGAGCGCAGTGGTCGCGCGCGGCCGGTGGTGTGGATGACCGAGCCACCACCCGCTGACCGGGTCGCGAACACGATCCCGAACGCGGCCGAGGTGTCCAGGGTCGTGCAATCCGGCTCGATCGGCGGCGACGTGCTGACCGGTGGCCAGAAGGTCACGATCGGTGCTGGGTCGCAGGTCGTGCTGTCGGGCAACCCGGCGGTCCCGGCAATGGAGTCGCTATCGCCGTCGCAGTCGGCCAGCCGGATCCCGCCCACGCGGCTGTTCCTGGGTCGGTCTGCGGAGCTCGCGCGGCTCGACGCCGTGGTGGGCGAATCGGGCCGAGCGGCGGTCGTGGCCGTGCACGGTCTGGGCGGCGTGGGCAAGTCGACGCTGGCAGCGCGCTTCGCCGGACTGCACGCGGATCGGTTCTCGTTCGTGTGGTGGGTGGTCGCCGACTCCGCGGCGGCGCTGGCCACCGGGCTGGCCGAGGTGTCAGCGGCGGTCGCCCCGGAGACCCGCTCCTTGCCTTTGGAGGAACGGGCCGAACTGGGGACGCGGTGGCTCGCGTCGCACGACGGTTGGCTGTTGGTGCTGGACAACCTCACCGGCCCGGCCGAGGTTGCCGAGCTGGTGGCCCGGGTGCGGACCGGCACGATCGTGATCACCTCGCGGCTGGGCGTCGGCTGGCAGGGCGTGGCGGCGACGGTCGCCGTGGACGTGCTGCCCGCGGCGGACGCGGAGGAGCTGCTGGCCCGGATCGTGCGGGACCAGTGGCCGGACGCCGATCTCAGCGGTGCCGAGGCCTTGTGCGCGGAACTGGGCTGGCTGCCCCTGGCTGTGGAACAGGCGGCCGCCTACCTCGCCCAAACCATGATCACGCCGACCGTCTACCTCGACCTGCTGTCCAAGTACCCCGCCCGCATGTTCACCGCGACCGCCGAGGGCAGCGACGCCCACCGCACCATGGCCCGCATCTGGCACGTCACCCTGGACCGCCTCGCCGACACCCCACTGGCGGGCCAGCTGTTGCACCTCCTCGCGTGGTGGGCTCCGGAGGACATCCCCCGCGCCTTCCTCAGCAGCACGGACGAACTCGCCGTCCACGAGGCATTGGGCAAGCTCGCGGCCTACAACATGATCACGCTCGGCCCCACCACGATCACCGTCCACCGCTTGGTGCAAGCCGTCTCCCGCACCCCTGACCCAGCCGACCCGCACCGCCAACCGGACGACATAGCCACCGCCCGCGACCTCGCCAGTTCGACCCTCGCGTCCCGAGTGGACGGTCTTGACCCGGAGCGGCCCGCTGATTGGCCCCACTACCAGGCTGTTCTGCCTCATGCCCAAGCACTGATGGACCGCACGGCGCCTGAGGTCGACACGCCCGACATGAGTGCACTCCTCAGTTGGCTCGGCAGCTACCTGATCGGTCGGGGTGCCGTCAGCGTCGTCTTCCACCGGCGTGCCGTTCACGGTCGCAGGCGGCATCACGGGCCTGACCACCCGGAAACGCTGGCGGCGCGCAACAACCTCGCCCATGCCTACACCGCTGCCGGTTCAGTGGACCAGGCGATCGTGCTGCTCACGACTCTGCTGGCTGATTGTATGCGCGCGCTGGGCAGTGCTCACCCAGGCACCCTGACCGTCATCAACAACCTCGCAGGCGCATATCGCGAGGCAGGGGACATCGACCAGGCATTCCAGCTGTTCGAGGTCGCCCTCGCCGAGCGCGAACGGGTCTTGGGGCGTGCTCACCCCGACACACTGGCGACTCGCAGCAACATGGCGGAAGTCCACTGGCGGGTTGGCGATCGCGACCAGGCAAGAGTGCTGATGGAAGCGACCCTTGCCGAGCGCGAGCGGATTCTCGGATCTGATCACCCGGACACCCTGACTTCCCGGAACAACCTCGCCGAGATGTTCCGGGAGTTCGGCGAGGTGGATCGAGCGCTAGCGCTGTTCCAAGCATGCCTGGCTGATTGTGAGCGGACCCTAGGAGCTGATCACCCGCACACCTCGGTCGTCCGCAACAACCTCGCAGGCACTTACCAGACCGCAGGCGCGGTCGATCGGGCGATCCCGCTGTTCGAAGCGGCGTTGGCTGATCGCGCGCGGCTGGGGAGCCCCGATCACCCGAACGTCCTGGGGTTGCGCAACAACCTCGCGGGGGCCCACCG
The DNA here is from genome assembly GCF_024171925.1 of Actinokineospora diospyrosa. Taxonomy (GTDB): domain Bacteria; phylum Actinomycetota; class Actinomycetes; order Mycobacteriales; family Pseudonocardiaceae; genus Actinokineospora; species Actinokineospora diospyrosa. The sequence goes on from NZ_JAMTCO010000016.1 coordinate 80,296, forward strand.
CGATCTCGGTGACCTGGACCGCGCGATCTCGCTGTTCGAGGACGCCTTCCGCGACGCGACTCGCATTCTCGGCGCGGACCACCGCATGACCAAGGTCATCCAGGACAACCTCGACCACGTACGGCGCTTGCGGGCCTCAGGGAGCAGTGAGGACGGCCTCAGCGGCGGCGTCGACGTCTGTTAGGGCTGGGCGCCATTGGGCTCGGCACTGGGATTTGCGGGCTCGTTCGCGTTCCACCAAGCGGCCCGCTACGAAGACGACGTCCACGGGGATGCTGTCGCCCAGTTCGGTGAGCAGGCCGCGGATGGTGTCTTCCGCGATCACGGCGTCCTGGTGGTCGCCGAGGATGTCCTGGAACTCCTTGGTCGCCGCGACCAGGGCGCGGATGCGCTTGCGGGCAGCCGGTTCGGCCATCTCGGCGGCGTAGCGCAGGCGCTTGCCGTGGATGCGCAGCTCGTGCAGGTCGTCGTCCGGCGGGTTCTCGCCGAGGGCGTCCGCGGCGCGCATCAGCTTGCGGTGCGGCTTGCGGATCACGCTCACCAACGCGGGCGGCTCGGCGTCGCCGTCCTCCGGCGCGGCCACGACCACCTCGGACGTCGCCGCCGCGCGCACGGCCTCCAGCAGTCGCCGGTAGCGCTTGCTCCGCAGGACGCCGAGCATCTTCTTGCGCGCGTCCTTGCGCCGGACCACCAGACCGTGCAGCAGCTGCTCGACGGCGGCCAACTCGACCTCGTCGAACCCCACCGCCTGGGCGCGCAGGCTCTCCAGCTGCACGTCGAGGTCGCGCACCGCCCCGAGCGAGGCGCCGAGCCACTTCAGCTCGGCGTCCAGCTCCGGCAGCGGCAGACCCGCCTTGAGCGCTGCCCGGGCCCGCCGCACAGCGACCCGCATCTGGTGCACGTGCTCGGGATCGGTGCCCTCGCGCGCGCCTTCGGTGCGGGCCGAGAGCTCCTCGACCTGCGCGGTGAGCCTGGCCTGGATCCGGGAGACGAGTTCAGTCACGCCGACATCGTATTTCCTCGGCCGTTCGGCCCCGGTTCGCTCAGTCGTTCGCGTGCAGCGCGGTGTTCAGCTCGACGCCGGTGCCGTCGCGCCCGACCACCTCGACCGCGCCCGTGGTCGAGTTCCGCCGGAACAGCAGGCCGGACTCGCCGGAGAGCTCGCGCGCCTTCACCAGCGTCCCGTCCGCCAGCCGCACCTTGGTGCCCGCCGTCACGTACAGCCCGGCCTCCACCACGCAGTCATCACCCAGCGAGATCCCCACCCCGGCGTTCGCGCCGAGCAGGCAGCGCTCGCCGACGCTGATGACCTCCTTGCCGCCGCCCGAGAGCGTCCCCATGATCGACGCGCCGCCGCCGACGTCGGAGCCGTCGCCGACCACCACACCGGCCGAGATCCGACCCTCCACCATGGACGCGCCGAGCGTGCCCGCGTTGAAGTTGACGAAGCCCTCGTGCATCACGGTCGTCCCGGTCGCCAGGTGCGCGCCGAGTCGCACCCGGTCGGCCTCGGCGACGCGGACCCCGGCGGGCAGCACGTAGTCGACCATCCGCGGGAACTTGTCCACCCCGTACACCGTCACCTGGCCCCGCCCGCGCAGCCGCAGCCGGGTCGCCTCGAACCCGTCGACCGGGCACGGGCCGTGGTTGGTCCACACGACGTTGCTGAGCAGGCCGAACACCCCGTCGAGGTTCTGCCCGTGCGGGCGCACCAGGCGCGCCGAGAGCAGGTGCAGCCGCAGGTACACGTCGTGCGCGTCGATCGGCGGGCGCTCCAGGTCGTCGACCGTGGTGCGCACCGCGACCACCTCGACGCCGCGCGCCAGGTCCGGCCCGAGCAGCGCGGCCACCCCGGCGCCCAGTTCCGCGGTCGCCTCCTCGGTGGACAGCCGCACCGTGCCCGCCTCGCCAGCCGCGCCGAGCCGCGGCGTCGGGAACCAGGTGTCGAGCACCGAACCGTCCGTGCTCACCGTTGCCAGGCCGACGCCGTGGGCGCCCTTGCTCTCAGTCGCTTCCGCACTGCTCACACGGGACACGGTAGCCAATCGCGCGAGGAGTAGGGTCACTGGCCGTGACCGTTGAGTTGGATCTCACCGCCGACCCCGTCGACCTCACCGCCGCCGTCGTCGCCGTCCCCAGCGTGTCCGAGGACGAGGCCGTGCTGGCCGACGCCGTCGAACGTGCCCTGCGCGCGCAGGCACCGCACCTGGAAGTGGTCCGCACCGGCAACGCCGTGCTCGCGCGGACCAACCTGGGTCGTGCCTCCCGCGTGGTGCTCGCCGGTCACATCGACACCGTGCCGGTCAACGACAACCTGCCGCCGCGCCTGGTCGACGGCGTGCTGCACGGCCTCGGCGCGGTCGACATGAAGGGCGGGGTGGGGGTCATGCTGCACGTGGCCGCCGCGGTGACCGATCCCAAGCACGACCTGACGTTCCTGTTCTACGACTGCGAGGAGATCGACGCTTCCCGCAACGGCCTGCTCCGGGTCGAGCGCGACCTGGCGGACTGGATGCGCGGCGACCTCGCGATCGTCCTCGAGCCCTCCAACGGCACCATCGAGGCGGGCTGCCAGGGCACCATGCGCATCGCGATCCGCACCTCCGGGGTCCGCGCGCACACCGCCCGGGGCTGGATGGGCGTCAACGCGATCCACGCGATCGGCGCGGTCCTGTCGACCCTGGCCGCCTACGAGACCCGCGTCGTCGACATCGACGGCTGCACCTACCGCGAGGGCTTGCAGGCCGTGCACGTCTCCGGCGGTGTCGCGGGCAACGTGGTCCCGGACGCGGCCGAGGTGCGCGTCAACTTCCGCTTCGCCCCCGACCGCTCGCCCGCGCAGGCCGAGGCGCACCTGCGCGAGGTCTTCGCGGGGTTCGACGTGACCGTCGTGGACGGTGCCGCGGGCGCCCTGCCCGGCCTGACCGCGCCAGCCGCGCAGGAGCTGCTGGCCGCCGCCGGTGGGACCCCGGTCGCCAAGCTGGGCTGGACCGACGTGGCCCGGTTCGCCGCGCTGGGGATCCCGGCGGTCAACTTCGGCCCGGGTGACCCGACGATGGCGCACACCCAGCACGAGCACGTCCCGGTCGAACAGATCACCGAGTGCGCGCGGGTCCTTCGCCAGTTCGTCGGCGGATAGTCGCCATTAGCCCGTTCGGGGACAAGGTGATCGTCCTAGACTCGCTCGCGTGACCATTGATGGACCCGAGGACCTCGGCAGCGACCTCAACGCCGACGTGCACCCCAAGGAGCGCCAGCGCGGCCCGGTGACCTTGCGCCGGGAACGCAGCGAAGAGGCGACGACCACCGACCAGCGCCTGCTCGACTCGCGCGGGCCGTCGGATTGGGTGCACACCGACCCGTGGCGGGTGCTGCGCATCCAGGCCGAGTTCGTCGAGGGCTTCGGCGCGCTCGCCGAGGTGCCGCGCGCGGTCACCGTCTTCGGTTCGGCCAGGACCAAGCGCGAGGACCCGGAGTACCAGCTCGGCCGCGACATCGGCGCCGCGCTGGCCGCGTCCGGCTTCGCGACCATCACCGGCGGCGGCCCCGGCGCGATGGAGGCGGTCAACCGCGGCGCGTCCGAGGCGGGCGGCCTGTCGATCGGCCTGGGCATCGAGCTGCCGTTCGAGCAGGGCCTCAACCCGTGGGTCGACCTGGGCGTGAACTTCCGGTACTTCTTCGCGCGCAAGACGATGTTCATCAAGTACTCGCAGGCCTTCATCTGCCTGCCGGGTGGCTTTGGCACGTTGGACGAGCTCTTCGAGGCTCTTACCCTCGTGCAGACCAAGAAGGTCACCAAGTTCCCGGTAGTCCTGTTTGGCACCGAGTACTGGGGTGGCCTCTATGAGTGGCTGCGCAGCTCGGTCCTCACCGGCGGCAAGATCGGCGAGAAGGACATGTCCCTCTTGCACCTGACCGACGACGTCGACGACGCCGTCGGTGTGGTCGAGAAGGCGTACCAAGCCTGGAGCGACGCCCATTGAGCCGCTCGGTAGCCGTCTACTGCGGTTCCCACACCTCGGTGCCACGGTCGTACCTGGACCTGGCTGACGAAGTAGGCGCCGGTATCGCTGCCCGCGGTTGGACGCTCGTCTGGGGCGGGTCTGCCGTTTCCATGATGGGCTCGGTAGCCCGCGCAACCAAGCGCGGGGGATCGCGGACAGTTGGCGTAATACCGCGCGCGTTGGTGGACCTGGAGGTAGCGGACCCCTCCGCCGATGAACTTATCGTCGTCGACACAATGCGCGAACGAAAGCGCGAAATGGACGACCGCGCCGACGCCTTCTTAGCGCTACCTGGCGGACTCGGCACTTGCGAGGAACTCTTCGAGGTCTGGACTTCCCGCTACCTCGGCATGCACACCAAACCCGTCGTCCTCCTCGACCCCGACGACCATTGGTCCGGCATGCTCACCTGGGTCCGGGAACTCCACTCCCGAGGCTTCGTCAACGACGTGGCCCTCAACGCCCTCACCATCACCCGCACCGCCGACGAGGCCCTCTCCGTCTGCGCCTAACCCCCGCCCCACCAGCCCCTTCCTCCCCTTCCAAGATCGCCCCCACCCCCCACCAAGATCGCCGCCGACCCCCCACGCGTGCCAGCCCGGCCCCCACCCTCTCCGGGGGGCGGCCCCGGTGCCAGTTTATCGGGTTTGGGGGGTGGGGGAGGGGTGGCGGGATTTCTGGGGATGGTGGGAGGGGTTGTGGATAACCCGGCAAAGGGCAGGTCGGGAGGTGGGGAAGGGGTGGTGAGAAAGGCGGTGGGTGAGGATCACCCATTGGGGGACTAGACGCTGGCCGGCGAGATTAGGCGGCTTCGCTGGGACGCTTGTGGTACGAGTCGACGTATTCCTGGCCGCTGAGTTCGAGGATGGCGTACATGACCTCGTCGGTCACCGCGCGGCGGATGGGCAGCGAATTGGCCATCCCGTCGTAGCGGGAGAAGTCCAGGGGCTCGCCGAAGCGCACCGTGATGCGGTGCGGTCGCGGCCACTTGCGGCCAGCGGGCTGCACCTTGTCGGTCCCGATCAGGGCCACCGGCACGACCGGGGCCTTGTGCTCCAGCGCCAGCTGCGCCACCCCGGTCCGACCCCGGTGCAGCTTGCCGTCGAGCGAGCGCGTGCCCTCCGGGTGGATGGCGAACGCGTCGCCCGCGTCCAGCACGGCGCCCGCGACCTCAAGGGACGCCAGCGCGGCGCGGCTGTTGTCGCGTTCGACGGGGATGGCCCCCAGGGCTCGGAAGAAGACGCCCACCAGGCGCTTGTTCGGGGAGCCGCCCGCGAAGTACTCCGCCTTGGCGAGGAACGCGACCTTGCGGGAGACCATCATCGGCACCACGAAGCTGTCGATGACCGCCAGGTGGTTGATCGCCAGGATCACCGGGCCCTTGGCGGGTACCCGGTCAGCGCCCTCGACAACGGGTCGCAGGAACAGCCTGGCCAGGAACGAGAGCACGACGCGCAGCGTGCGGTAGAACACGGATTGGCCTCCTCGGTCGCACTCAACTGTAGCCGGCGCCCACCACGACCACCGCGCGGTGGAGACGCCGCTCACCATGGCACCATCGGTAACCATGACCGCTCTCCGGTTCGGCACCCGCGAAGTCGCTCAGGACCGCGCCCTGGTGATGGCGATCGTGAACCGGACCAGGGACTCGTTCTACGACCGGGGTGCCACCTTCGCCGAGCCCGCCGCCCTGGCCGCGGTCGACCGGGCGGTGGCCGAGGGCGCCGACATCGTCGACATCGGGGGTGTTCGGGCCGGGTCGCACGGTGAGCCGGTCGACTCCGCGGAGGAGGCCCGCCGGGTCGTCCCGTTCGTCGCGGCGGTGCGCGAGCGCCACCCGGACCTGGTCATCAGCGTCGACACCTGGCGGCACGAGGTGGGTCGGGCGGTGTGCGCGGCCGGTGCCGACCTGATCAACGACACCTGGGCGGGCGCGGACCCGAGGCTGGCCGAGGTCGCCGCCGAGTTCGGGGTCGGCATCGTCTGCTCGCACACCGGGGGCGCCGCCCCGCGTACCGACCCCCACCGCGTCCGGTACGGCGACGTGGTCGGCGAGGTCGTGAACGAGCTTGTGACCCGCGCTGAGCGAATGGTGGAGTTGGGCGTACCGCGCGAAGGTGTGCTCATCGACCCGACGCACGACTTCGGTAAGAACACCTGGCACGGCTTGGAACTCTTGCGGCGCTTGGACGAACTGGTCGCTACCGGGTGGCCGGTGCTGATGGCGCTGTCCAACAAGGACTTCGTCGGCGAGACTCTTGACGTAACCCTCGACGAGCGCGTTGACGGGACTCTTGCCGCTACCGCTGTATCCGCGTGGGCAGGCGCAAGAGTGTTCCGCGCCCACCAAGTCACCCAGACCCGGCAGGTGGTCGACATGGTCGCCAGCATCGCCGGAACCCGACCCCCGGCCCGTGTGACGCGGGCATTGGCGTGACCGGTCTGGAGCGCACTACCTGGCAGAGTCCCGAGTGGACCGTCACGCAGCTAGTACGTGCCAAGGGAAGTCGTACCGTTAGCGTTGTCTTGCCCGCCTTGAACGAAGAGGCCACCGTTGGTGCTGTCGTGGCATCGGTGCTGCCGTTGGTGGGGACGTTGGTAGATGAGCTCGTGGTCATCGACTCCGGCTCGACGGACCGCACTTGTGCGCTCGCTGAGGCAGCAGGCGCACGGGTCGTGCACCGCGACGAGGTGTTGCCCGCCGTCGCCCCGCGCCCCGGCAAAGGCGAGGTCCTCTGGCGCTCACTGGCCGCCACCAGCGGTGACCTGGTCGTCTACCTCGACTCCGACCTGGTCGACCCCGACCCCGCGTTCGTCCCGCACCTGCTCGGCCCGCTGCTGACCGCGCGCGGCGTGCACCTGGTCAAGGGGTTCTACCGGCGCCCGCTCCGGCTGGAGACCGAGGAGGTCGGCACCGGCGGCGGCCGCGTCACCGAACTGCTCGCCCGGCCGGTCCTGTCCGCGCTGCGCCCCGACCTCGCCGACATCATCCAACCCCTCGGCGGCGAGTACGCGGCCACCCGCGAGTTCCTCACGTCCGTCCCGTTCGCCGCGGGCTACGGCGTCGAGATCGGTCTGCTGCTCGACGCGCACTCCCGCTACGGGCTCACCGGCCTCGCGCAGGTCAACCTCGGCGTCCGCAAGCACCGCAACCGCTCGCTGCTGCAGCTGGGCGTCATGGCCAGGCAGATCCTCGGCACCGCCCTCGACCGCTGCGGCGTCGCCTCCGGCACCGGCGTGCTGACCCAGTTCGTCCAGGTCGGCGGCGAGTGGCTGCCCGACCGGACCGAGGTCCTCGTGGCCGACCGACCGCCGATGGCCGCCGTCCTCAACGGCTAGACCGGCCTGGTCAGGTGGTACTCGGTGATGCTCGGGTCGTTCGGGTACGGCATCTCCCGGCCGTTCGGGGTGAACCCGAGCCGGTCGTAGAAGCGGCGCGCGCGGGGGTTGTTGCCCACGACCCAGGCGTTGACCGCGGTCGCCCCCTCCGCCTTCGCCCACGCCACCACGGTCTCCACCATCTCGGTCGCCAACGCCGTCGCGCGCGCGGCCGGTGCGATCCAGACCGAGATCATCTCGACCTGGTCGCCGGGGATACCCGCGGCGATCGCGACCGGCTCCTCGTCGTCGGTGAACGCGAGGAAGATGGCGTGCCTGCGCGGCCAGTCGCGCCAGTGGTCGTCGTCGTAGGGCGTCTCCCTGGCCAGGTTGGACGCGAACGCGTACGGGGCCTCGGTGAGGGCCGCCAGCCGGGTGGCGCGGATCGCGGACCAGTCGGCTGGGGAGGCGCGGCGGATGGCCATGATCGCGAGGTTCCCCGGCCGCGCGGGACGGGGGCAACCGTTTTTCTGCGGCTCACCCGCTGTGCGGACCGGCTGATGCGTGACACGATCTGCCCGTGACCACCGTGCTCATCTACCTCGTCGTCATGGCGCTTGTGGCCGCCGTGGTGTTCCTGCTCGCCTCCGTGGTGTTCGGCCGGGGCGAGGAACTGCCCGCGCTGCCCCCCGGCGCCTCGCCGACCCGGCTGCCCGCGGCCGACGTCACCGGTGACGACGTGCGCTCGCTGCGGTTCCAGCTGGTGTTGCGCGGCTACCGGATGACCGAGGTCGACTGGGTCCTGCAGCGCCTCGGCGGCGAGATCGATCAGCTCCGGGCCAAGGTGGCCGAGCTGGAGAAGGCGGATGATCCGAGTCGTTGAGCGCGTCGAGGTCGCCGCGCCTGCCCGGGTGACCTGGGCCGCGATGACCGACTGGGCGAACCAGGGCGCGTGGATGCTGGGCACCGCGGTCCGCGTGACCAGCGGTGACGGCCGCGGCGTCGGGTCGACCCTGGCCGCGTTCACCGGTGTCGTCGGCATCGGGTTCACTGACCACATGGAGATCACCGAGTGGCGGCCGCCGGTCCGCTGCGCCGTCCGGCACACGGGGTGGCTCGTGCGCGGCACCGGGGTGTTCGAGGTCGTGGACCGCGGCGCGGCCGGGTCGACCTTCGTGTGGCGTGAAGACCTGCGGGTGCCGCGGCCGCTGTGGGCCGCGGTGAGCCCGGTGTTCCGCGCCGGGCTGCGGCTGTCGTTGCGCCGGTTCGCGCGGTTCGCGGAGGGGCGGGCGTGACGGAGCTGGTGCGGTGCGCTTGGGGTGACTCGACGCCTGACTACGCGGACTACCACGACAACGAGTGGGGCGTGCCGTTGCGCGGGCGGGACGCGATGTACGAGCGGGTGAGCTTGGAGGCGTTCCAGAGCGGGTTGTCGTGGATCACGATCCTGCGCAAGCGGGAGGCGTTCCGGACGGCGTTCTCGCGGTTCGTGCCGGAGCGGGTCGCCGAGTTCGACGGCGCCGACGTGGAGCGGCTGATGAACGACGCGGGGATCGTGCGGAACCGGGCGAAGATCGAGGCCACCATCCGCAACGCCCGCGCCATCGTCGCGCTTGAGCAGCCGCTGGACGAGCTCCTCTGGTCCTTCGCGCCGACCACCCCCCGCCCCCGCCCCGCCACCTTCGCCGACGTCCCCGCCATCACCCCGGAGTCCACGGCCATGGCCAAGGCCCTCAAACGCCACGGCTTCGCCTTCGTCGGCCCGACGACCTGCTACGCCCTCATGCAAGCCACCGGCATGGTCGACGACCACGTGGCCACCTGCTGGCGCGCCAAGCAGAGCGCCAGCAGGTAGAGCGCCGATCACATTTGCGAGAGCACTGCTCTCGCAAAAGAGCGCCGCTCTCGCACCCTCTGCGGTGACCTGATGGGAGAGCGGTGCTCTCTGTTGTGAGCGGTGGTCTGATTTGAGAGCGGCGCTCTCGGGTCAGTGGCCGGTGAAGGCGGGCGGGCGTTTGGCGACGAAGGCCTCGACGCCCTCGCGGTGGTCGGCCGTGGCGCCTGCTTCCTTCTGGGTGCGGCCTTCGACGGCCAGGCCCTCGGCGAGAGGGGAGCCTGCTGACGTGAGCAGGGCTTCCTTGATCTTGGCGTAGGCCGTGGTGGGGCCCGCGGCGAGCCGGGTCGCCAGGGCGCGGGCGGTGGGGAGGACTTCGTCCACCGGCACGACCTGGTTGACCATCCCGATCCGGAGCGCCTCCTCCGCGTCCACCGGCCGCGCCAGCAGGAACAGCTCCATCGCCCGGCCGTAGCCGATCAAGCGGGGCAGGGTCCACGCGGAGCCGGAGTCGGCGGTCAGGCCCACCCCCGCGAAGGCCATCAGGAACTTGGTCGACTCCGCCGCGATCCGCAGGTCGCACGCGTACGCGAACGACGCCCCCGCCCCCGCCGCCATCCCGTTCACAGCCGCGATGATGGGCTTTGGCAAAGTAGTGATAGCCGTCACGATCGGGTTGTAGTGCTTGTCGACCGTGTCCAGCGGCGAGGGGTGGTCCGCGCGCAGCAGGTCCAAGTGCTCCTTCAAATCCTGCCCGGCGCAGAAGGCCTTACCGGCCCCAGTTAGCACTACCGCGCGCACCGCGTCATCCGAACCAGCCTCGCCCAAGGCTGTGATCAGCGCTTCCTTCAATGACACCGTCAGCGAGTTGAACGACTCCGGTCGGTTCAGAGTCAGCGTGCGCACCCCGTCGCGGTCTGAGATCGTCAGCACCTCGGCCACTGGACGCCACCTTTCCTGGTCACGCGGTAGACCTCTGCTTACCACCCCGCCGCAGGCAGTCGTCCAGGAACTCCGTCACAGCCGCTGCCAAGCGGGCCGTGTGGCTGTCGAAGAACTCGGCGGCAGCGAAACCGGGCCAGTCTTGCGGCAAGAGGTCCACCGGTAGCCCGGGGTCGGCGAACAGGAACTTCCGCCACGCGTGGAGCAGCTGCTGGGTCGCTGCGAAGGCCTCCGCCGGGATGGTTCCGTCCACAGCGGACATCACCGGTGTCCACGTCGACACGAACTCGCGGTAGCGCTCACCCAACCCGGTGAGATCCCACGCGCGTGCCGCCAGGTCCACATCCGACCCGTCCTGCGCACCGTGGAACACCCGGGCGACCAGGCCCTCGCCCGCCAGCACCTCGGGCAGCTCCGCCGACGGCCGGGGGGCCACCCAGGTCGACGGTCCGAGGGGGCCGTAACCGAGCAGCTGCAACGACGACGACAGGCGGTCGCGGGTCCCGCGCGGCGGCGGCTCCTCCAGCACGACCACGTGCCAGCGGCCGTCCCATGTGGACGGGAGGGTGCGGTAGATGCGCCTGCCCGCCTCGTCCAGCCGCAGCTCGGCGCGGGTGGTCAGGGTGTACCCGGGACCGTCCTCGAGGCGGACCGGGGTGAGCCAGCCCTGGCGGACCATTCTGGACACCGCGGTCCGGATCGCGGGCGCGCCGAAGCCCAGCGGCTCCAGCAGCCGCACCAGCGCGGCGATGGTCGCCGAGCCGTCCCGCTGCCGCAGGTGGCCGCCGAAAACGTCGAAGAGGGCGGAACGGGCGCGCACGACGGTCGAGTCTGGCAGGCCGCCGACCCCCGGCGCCACCCATCGTGGCCGGTCACCCGACACGCGATGATCGGTTCCGATTTCACCGCCGCGCGCCGGATGGGGGAGAATGGCCCGGACCCGGCGGGTTCGCCACGTCGGGCGGGCAGGCTATGACGGAGGGAGCACGCTATGGCGGCCATGAAGCCCCGGACCGGAGACGGTCCCCTCGAAGTGACCAAGGAGGGCCGGGGCATCGTGATGCGCGTCCCGCTCGAGGGCGGCGGACGTCTGGTGGTCGAGATGACCCCGGAGGAGGCCAGCAACCTCGGCGACGCGCTCAAGTCCGCCTCGGGCTGATCCCCCGACGCCGGGTCTGATCACCGCCACCGGTCGTGATCACCCCGGCGCACCCCGGCCCAGCAGACACCCTCGACGCTCCCGCACGGAGGACCGCTTGTCCACGCCGACCCCGCCGACCCCGCTGCCCGACGTGGAGGTGTCCGCCGGGTCCGCGGCAGGCGTCCCGGTCGCGGTCCTCACCAGGACCGCGGGCGACGGCCCGGCCCAGATCGGCCCCGGCGGCGACGAGCTGTCCCCGGCGTGGGCGGAGGCCGTGGGGCTGGCGGGCAAGTCCGGCGAAGTGCACCGCGGTCCGGTTGACGCGGCGGTCCGGTGGGCGGTCGGTGTCGGCCCCGGCGAGCCCAAGCACTGGCGCGGCGCGGGCGCGGCGCTCGCCCGTGCGGTCAACGCCCTGCTGGAGACCCGGCCGGACGCGGGCGACGCCGTGCAGGTCGAGCTCCCCGACGACGTCGACGCCGAGCAGGCCGCCTGGTTCGCGACCGGGCTGCGGCTGGGCGGCTACCGGTTCCGGGTGACCGGCGACGACCCGGCGCCCAGGCTGCGCTCCGTGCGGTTCGTGGTGTCCGAACGCGACCGTCGCGACCGGATCGCCGCCGCGGTCAAGCGGGCCGGTGTGCTCGCCGCCGCGACCGCGCTGACCCGTGATCTCGCCAACGCCCCGTCCAACGTCAAGGACCCCGCCTGGCTGGCCAAGACGGCGGTCAAGGCGCTCGGTAAGCCCAAGGGCCTCACTGCCCGCGTGCACGACGAGAAGTGGCTCGCTGAGCACGGCTTCGGCGGTGTGCTCGCCGTCGGCGCAGGCTCTTCGCGTCCGCCCCGCCTGGTGCACCTGACCTGGTCGCCGCCTAACGCCGTCGGTCCGCACATCGGCCTGGTCGGCAAGGGCATCACCTTCGACACCGGCGGCATCTCCATCAAGCCGAACGAGGGCATGCACCTCATGCGCACCGACATGGCTGGCGGCGCGGCCGTGCTCGCCGCAGTTGGCGCTATCGCCCGTCTTGGCCTGCCTGTTCGTGTGACGGCTCTAGTCCCGTGCGCGGAGAACCACGTCTCCGGCTCCTCTTACCGCCCCGGCGACATCGTGCGCCACTACGGCGGTAAGACCACGGAGATCACCAACACCGACGCCGAGGGCAGGGTCGTCCTTGCCGACGCCCTCACCTACGCCCACCAGGACCTGGGCGTGGACCTGCTCGTCGACGTAGCCACTCTGACCGGCGCCATGAAGGTCTCCCTCGGCACCCGGATCGGCGGCCTGTTCACCGACGACGACGCCCTCGCCGACCGGATCGCCGCCGCGAGCACCACCGCCGGGGAGGCCCTGTGGCGCATGCCACTGCTGGACCACCTGGCGGCCGAGGTGCACAGCGACGTCGCCGACGTGCGCCAGTGCCCGCCCGGCCCCGGTGCGATCACCGCGGCCCTGTTCCTGCGGGAGTTCACCGGCGGCCTGCCGTGGGCGCACCTGGACATCGCGGGCCCGGCGCGGGCCGACCGCGGCTACGCCGACGTGGTGCCCGGCGCGACCGGGTTCGCCGCCCGCACGCTGGTCGAGTTCGTCTCCTCGTACGCGTCCTGACCGAAGACCCGGTCGAGGAACGCGTACTTCGCCACGAACACCGGTAGCCCGCTGAGCACGTAGGTCACGTTCAGCACCAGCGTGCGCGCCGCCCGGTCCGCGACGAGCGGGCCGACCAGCCAGTCCGCGGCGGCGGTCAGCAGCACCGAGACGAGCCCGCCGAGCACCGTGACCACCAGGTACCCGACGACCTGCCTGGTCAGCCGGGGCATGCCGCGCTGGCCCCAGGCCCACCACCGGATCATCACGAAGTGCGGCACCGCGCCGACCGCGAACGCCACCGTGCTGGCGACCAGTGCACCGAACACACCCCACCCGTACAGGACGAACAGGACCAGCTGGCTGATCCCGGTCGCCACCAGCGACGCCACTGTGTAGCGGGTGAATCGGACCCGCACGTTCTGTCCCAGCACCCTCGCCAACCTAAGAGCCACTGGCTGATGGTCCTCTCAGCGCGGCGCGGTACACCTCGACCGTCCGCTCGGCCACCGACTCCCAGGAGAACTCCCGCTCGGCCCGTGCGCGCCCCGCGGCACCCATCGCCGCTGCGCGGTCCGGTGTGGACAGCAGCGCGTTGACCGCGTCCGCCAGCCCGGTCTGGAACGCTGCGGTGTCGTCGGCGTCGTAGTGCACCAGCAAGCCGGTCTCCCCGTCTGCCACGACCTCGGGGATGCCCCCGACGTCGGAGGCCACGACCGCGGTGCCGCAGGCCATAGCCTCAAGGTTCACGATGCCCAGCGGCTCGTAGACCGACGGGCACACGAACACGGTCGCGTGGCTGAGCAGTTGGCGCACCTCGGGCTGCCGCAGCATCCGTTGGATCCAGAACACCCCGCCGCGCTGTTCGGCCAGTTCCTCTACCGCTGCCCTAGTCTCTTCGGCGATTTCCGGCGTATCGGGGGCACCTGCGCATAGGACTACCTGCGCTGATGGGTCTATCCGGTGCGCAGCGGCGATGAGGTGGTTCACGCCCTTCTGGCGGGTGATCCTGCCTACGAACACGACCGTCGGTTTCGTCGGGTCGATGCCGTTTTCGACTAGAGCGTCCACCTCGGACACCGGGTGGTAGTTGGCCGCGTCGATCCCGTTGCGCACGACGTGGACGCGAGCCGGGTCGAGTTCGGGATAGCAGTCGAGCACGTCGGTACGCATACCTTCACTGACTGCGATCACCGCGTCCGCTGCAAGGTAGGCGGTGCGCTCTACCCAGCTAGAGAGCCGGTAGCCGCCACCGAGCTGCTCGGCCTTCCACGGCCTTCGCGGCTCAAGCGAATGTGCCGTCACTACGTGCGGGATCCCGTGCAGCATCTGCGCCAGGTGCCCCGCGTGGTTCGCGTACCAGGTGTGCGAGTGGACCAGGTCGACGCCTTCGACCGCGGCGGTGATGGACAGGTCCGCGGAGAGGGTCCGCAGCGCGGGATTGGCCCGTTCCAGACCCGCTGCCGGGTTGTGCGCGGTCGCGTCTTCGCGGGGACCACCGAAGCAGTGCACGTCGACGTCGGTGAGCGCCCGGAGCCTCGGCACCAGGTAACCCACGTGGACACCTGCCCCGCCGTAGACCTCCGGCGGGTACTCCCTGGTCAGCAATCCGATGCGCACGCCTGCCACGGTAGTCGCAGTCCGCGGCGCGGAACGCGGTGCGGCGCCCGGGTGAACACCGGGGCAATGGGCGGTCAACGAGCGCCCACACGGAGTAGCGCGTCTGGCAGGACAACCACGCTGACGGTTAGATTCATCGTGTGAAGGGCAAGCCGCGCGTACTCGGGATCGTGTTGGCTGGTGGCGAGGGCAAACGCCTGTGGCCCCTCACGGCGGACCGGGCCAAACCCGCTGTGCCGTTCGCGGGCAACTACCGACTTGTCGACTTCGTGCTGTCGAACCTGGTCAACGCCGGGTTTCACCAGCTGTGCGTGTTGACGCAGTACAAGTCCCACTCCCTGGACAAGCACATCTCGACCACGTGGCGCCTGTCGAACGTGCTCGGCCAGTACGTGACCCCGGTTCCGGCGCAGCAGCGGCTCGGACCGCGCTGGTATCACGGCAGTGCTGATGCCATCTACCAGTCGCTCAACCTCGTCTACGACGAGCAGCCCGACTACATCGCCGTGTTCGGTGCCGACCACGTCTACCGCATGGACCCCGGTCAGATGCTCGAGCAGCACATCGACTCCGGCGCTGGCGTCACCGTCGCGGGCATCCGCGTCCCACGCCACGAGGCCAGGGCGTTCGGATGCATCGACTCGGACGCCACTAAGCGGATCACCAGCTTCCTGGAGAAGCCGGATGACCCGCCCTCGGTGCCAGACGACCCCGACGTCACGTTCGCCTCTATGGGGAACTACCTGTTCTCGACATCCACGCTGATCGAGGCTCTACGCGCGGACGCGGCCGACCGCGACTCCATGCACGACATGGGCGGCGACATCATCCCGATGCTGGTGGACCAGGGCACCGCCCACGTCTACGACTTCGCCGACAACGTCGTGCCGGGGGAGACCGAACGCGACAAGGGCTACTGGCGTGACGTTGGAACGTTGGACGCCTACTACGACGCGCACATGGACTTAGTGTCGGTGCACCCCGTGTTCAACCTCTATAACCGGCTCTGGCCGATCCGCACGGCGACGCCTCCACTGCCACCCGCCAAGTTCGTCAACGGCGGCACGGCCACCGAGTCGATCGTCGGACCCGGGTCGGTCATCTCCGGCTCTACCGTGACTGACTCGGTCATCAGCGCCGATGTCGTCATTGAGGACGGGGCGGTCGTAGAGGGCAGCGTGCTGCTGCCGGGTGCTCGAGTCGGTAAGGGCGCCATCGTCCGGAAGGCGATCCTCGACAAGAACGTCGTCGTCGCCGATGGTGTTCGGCTCGGAGTCGAGCTAGAGGCCGACCGACAGCGCTACACAGTGAGCGCCAGCGGTGTCGTAGTGCTCGGCAAGGGAGCCCACGCCGACTAGGCGATCTTGGCCGCGAGCAGCAGGCCTTCCCCCAGGGGGAGCAGCAGCGGGACCAGCCGGTCGTCCTCACGCACAGCGCGCACGACCTCGCGTAGCGCCAGAGTCTCGACGTCGCGGCGGGCAGGATTGGCGATGTTGCCCTGGTAGAGGACGCTGTCGAAGGCGAGCACACCGCCAGGGCGCAGCAGCCGCACGCCGTGCTCGTGGAACGCCGGGTACTCGGTGCTCGCAGCGTCGACGAACAGCAAGTCATAACCGCCGTCGCTGAGCCGGGGCAGCACGTCCAGCGCCCGACCCATGATCAGACGGGTCTTCCCCGGGGCCACGCCCGCCTGGCGGAAGGTGCGCTTGGCGACCGCCTGCACCTCGGGCTCGACGTCGATCGAGGTCAGCACGCCGTCGGGGGCCATGCCGCGCAGCAGGTGCAGACCACTCACGCCGACCCCGGTGCCGACCTCCACGACCGCCTTCGCGCGCAGCGCCGCGGCCAGGAACCGCAGCGCCGCCCCGGTCGCCCTGCTGACCGGGACGCAGCCGAGCTCGGCGCCCAGGGTCCGCGCCGCGACGAGCGTGTCGTCCTCGACGAGGTAACCCTCGATGTAGTCGCTGAGCCCCACCGAGCCTGCGACGGGCGGTTCCGGTGCCACGGGAACGCAGATTAGCGGCGGTCGTGGCCAAAACGGGTGAACCTGACCGGAAGGTCACCCGCGGACGTTTTCTCAGCCTCGTCTCAGCCCACTCTGAGCATCACCACATGGGCGGGCGGCATCGTGGTCGTCAACAGGGGAAGTGGCCGAGAGCGGGGACGCTGTGGGACTGAGCGCGGTGGGGTCGATGGGCAGGGTCGCGGGGAACACAACAGGCCGCGCGGGCGTTGGAACGGGTAGTGGGCAGGACGGGCTTCAGGAGGTGCGCATCCCCACGACGCAGAGCGCGACCGAGGTCAAGCCGGTCGAGCTGACCGAGCAGGCCGAGTGGACGGTCCCGAGTTGGGACGAGGTCGTGCGCGAGCACGGCGACCGGGTGTACCGGCTGGCGTACCGCCTCGCGGGCAACGCGCACGACGCCGAGGACCTCACCCAGGAGACCTTCATCCGGGTGTTCCGCTCGCTCGCGTCGTACAAGCCGGGCACCTTCGAGGGCTGGCTGCACCGGATCACCACGAACCTGTTCCTGGACATGGTCCGGCGCCGCTCCCGGCTGCGCATGGAGGGCCTGCCCGAGGACACCGACCGACTCGAGGGCGACGAGCCGAGCCCCGAGGAGGTCTACGACGAGACCCACCTCGACCCGGACCTGCAGGCCGCGCTCGACGAGCTCCCGCCGGAGTTCCGCGCCGCCGTCGTGCTCTGCGACGTCGAGGGCCTGTCGTACGAGGAGATCGGCGCCACCCTCGGGGTGAAGCTGGGTACTGTGCGCAGCAGGATCCACCGCGGCCGCCAGGCCCTGCGGGTGGCTTTGGAGCGCCGCCGGGCGCTGGCGCGAGAGGCATCGGCATGACCTGTGTGGAGGTCGACTCATGACGTTCGAACGCGCCCTCGGGCTGGGCGAGCAGCACCTGCTGCCCGACGCCGTGGTCGCCTTCGTCGACGGTGAGCTCAGCCGGGCCGCCCACGACCGGGTGACCTCCCACGTCACGACCTGCACCTGGTGCGCGGCCGAGATCACCGCCCAGCGCCAGGCCAGCGCGGCCGTGCGCGCGGCGTCGGCCCCGGCCATGTCGCCCGGGCTGCTCGCCGCGCTGCGGGCCATCCCGCAGGAGACCGAGCTGCCCGCCACCCCGGACGGCCTCGCGGTCACCGAGGACGGCCAGCTCGTCGCCATCCAGCGCCCCGACCGCGCCGCCGCCGCGTTCGGCGGAGGCACCCCGTTCGGCTCCGGCCCCAAGCTCGGCGAGGGCGGCGTCGTCCTCGGCAAGCGCAACCGCCGAGCCGCCCAAGGCGCCGGAGTGGTCGTGTCCGGCCTGGTCCTCGGCGCCCTGGCCCTGGTCAACACCGGCGGCCCGGCCCCCGCCGCGACCCCGCAACCCACCCAGCCCCTCGACGGCGGAGCCCAGCCAGTCGGCTTCGTCGGCCAAGGCGCGATGCCGTCGCTGTTCCCCAGCTACAGCATGGTCGCCGCCCGCTAAGACTCTTCTCCACACGTGAAGGCCACTGCCATCGAGGCGGTGGCCTTCATGCTGTCTCGGGGCTTGCTGGGGCCTTGGTTCGGTGACTCCGCTGGGTGAATCTGAGCTGTGCTGTTGATGGATGCCCAGGTCGGAGTTATCCACAACCCGATCGGTTGTCCACAGATTTCGGCTGCCCCCCTTTGTGCTGGTGAGACTGGGTAGACTGGCACTGGGGACGCCCCCCGTGGTGTGGTGGGGGCTGGGGCGAGCGGGGGCGGTCCCCGAAATGAGGTTGAGTCTCCGCAGGTGAGGGCTGTCGCCGTCGAGGCGGTGGCCCTTTTTGCCGTTTCGTGGGTCTCGTGTTGGCCCTGATGCCGGGGCGCTGCCGGGGTGAGCTTGGTCTGGGTCGTCTGCGGATGCCCGGGGCGGAGTTGCCCACACGGCGATGTTGTTTGCCGATTCCGCTGATCTCCTTGGCCGGTGGTTAGGCGCGCCGGGCCATGTGTTGAGGGCTGGCCTTCTCGCTGTTTCGGGGCTTGCGTTGGCCTTGGTCTCGTGGCACTGCTGGGTGAATCTGGCCCTAGCCGCCCTTGGATGCCCATGTCGCAGTTGTCCACAACCCAATCGGTTATCCACAGATTTCGGCCGACCCCCTTTGCGCTGGTGGGACCGGGTAGACTGGCACTGGGGACGCCCCCCGTGGTGTGGTGGGGGCTGGGGCGAGCGGGGGCGGTCCCCGGAACAGTGCTGGGCTGGGCTGGGCTGGGCTGGGTCGGAGGCGAACCTCCACATGTGAAGGCCACTGCCGCAGGGGCGGTGGCCTTCGTGCTGTCCGGGGTCTCCGTGTTGACCTTGGTTCCTGCGGCACCGCCGGGTGAACTTGGTGGTGGCTGCCGGTGGATGTCCAGGTCGGAGTTATCCACAACCCAGTCGGTTGTCCACAGATTTCGGCCGACCCCCTTTGCGCTGGTCAGACTGGGTAGACTGGCACTGGGGACGCCCCCCGTGGTGTGGTGGGGGCTGGGGCAGGCGGGGGCGGTCCCCGAATTGGGGGCGAGTCGAGCCGGGCGTGGGCTGGGGCGAGGCTGTGGGCCGAGTGGAGTCGGCAAAGGGCAACGGGGGTTGGGGAGTGGCGGCGGGGGCTGGCGGTGAGCGTGCCGACCCGGGGCGGAGGGGTGGGGACAGGCGGAAGGCGGTGGGTGGCGGTCGAGGCGGTGTGGGTGCGGCTGGCTTGTGGAACTCGAGGGGCTGCTGGCCGCCGGGGGCTCGGCGGCGGGGCGCGGGGGGTGCGGCGGAACGCAAGGGGCGCGGCAGTGGGGTGTGGTGGGAAGCAGAAGGGGCACGAGGGTGGGAAAGCAATGGGCGAGGGGGTGAGCGCGGTCGGGTTGTTGGCTGAGGGGGTCCGCACGCGCACTTCACCGGGGGTTTGGCAGGGTGGCGGGTGATGAACCAGAACCCTGAGCCGGGCGGTGAGCAGCGGCTCGCGCCAAGGCCGTTGGAGCGTCCGGCGGTGGATCCCGCCGCGGCGGTGGTGTTCGGGCGGCCCAGTGGGGTTGACGGGGCCTTCTCGCCGATCGGCGCGGCGCGGGTGGCCGTGGGTGAGGTGCGGTCCGCCCCGCCGACGCCGGAGGCGTTGGTCAGTGCGTTTGGGCGGCCCGCGGGGGACACGTCCCTGCTGCAGCGCCCGCCGGGTAGTCGGGAGCCGCTCGACGGGGCCGATGCGGCGTTGTGGGCGGGGGAGTCCGACCCGTGGCGCGATCCGGCTGCCGGGGCGGTGATCGGGCCGCCCGCGCTGGCCAAGGACGACGACGCGGATGCCGATGAGGACACCAAGGCCGGGCCGCTGCTCAGCCTCAGCGACGTGCTGTTCGGGCGGCGGGTCAAGCCGTTGGCGCTGGGGGTGCTCGGGCTGGTCGCGCTGCTGATCGGCGCCGCGGGTGGGTTCGTCGGGTGGCTCGTCGCGCGCGGTGGGGACGCGCTGACCAGCGATGTGACCCTCGCGCGGACCGAGGTCGGCAAGGAGCGGCCCGCCGGGTCCGTCTCCGACATCGCCAAGCGGGTGCGGCCCGCGGTGGTGTCGATCGAGGTCAAGATCGCCCAGGGCGGCGGGACCGGCTCCGGGGTGGTCATCGACGGCTCCGGCTACATCGTCACGAACTGGCACGTGGTGACCCTGGAGGGGCGCGCGGACGCCTCGGCGAAGATCACCACCGTGTTCACCGACGGGACCAGGGCCGAGGCCCAGCTCGTCGGCACCGACCCGAAGACCGACCTCGCCGTGATCAAGGTGAAGGTCACCAACCCGACCGTGCTGCGCTTCGGCGACTCCAACGAGCTGCAGGTCGGCGACAGCGTGCTGGCCATCGGCTCGCCGCTGGGCCTCACCGACACCGTCACCGAGGGCATCGTCAGCGCGCTGCACCGGCCGGTCGTGGCGGGCGGCGACAACGGCGAGGCGCCGATCACCTACGACGCGATCCAGACCGACGCCGCGGTGAACCAGGGCAACTCCGGTGGCCCGCTGGTGGACTCGACCGGCGCGCTGGTCGGCATCAACTCCGCGATTCGCAGCAGCGCGGGCAACACCGGCAGCGTCGGCCTCGGGTTCGCCATCCCGTCCAACGACGCCAAGCGCATCGCCGAGGCGATCATCCGCGACGGGTCGGTCAAGCACGCCGACATGGGCGCGAACGTCAAGTCGGTGTCCGCCGAGACCGCCGAGGGCGCCCAGGTGGTCAACGTCACCGACGGCGGGGCCGCGGCCAAGGCCGGGCTGGCCGAGGGCGACGTGATCCGCAAGGTGGGTGACCGGCAGGTCCGCAACGCGGCGGAGTTGACCGTGGCGGTGCGCCAGTACCAGCCTGGCCAGACCGTTCCCGTGGTGTTGGCCCGGCAGGGCCGAGAGCTGACCATTCAGGTAACCCTGCAGTCGGATTGACCGGCTACCCTGGTGGCCAGAGGCGTAGTTCGGAGGTAGCGAGGGTGTTCGAAAGCATCGGCTGGGCCGAGATCCTCGTACTCGGCATCGCCGGTTTGTTCATCTTGGGTCCGGAGCGGCTGCCGGGAGCGGCGGCCTGGGTCGGGCGCAGCATGCGCAAGGTGCGCGAGTTCGCGACGGGGGCCCGCGACCAGCTCAAGGGCGAGTTGGGCACTGACTTCGACGAGCTGCGCAAACCGCTGCAGGACCTGCAGCAGTTGCGCAACTTCGACCCGAAGCAGATGGTCGCCAAGCAGCTGTTCGGTGACGACACCAACGGCACCAAGCCCAACGGGTTCGCCGCCCAACCGGCCATCCCGCCCGCGCCCCCCGCGGCGCCCAAACCCGAGCCGCCCAAGCTCAACCCCGGCGAGCGTCCGCCGATCGACCCGGACGCCACCTGACAGGAAGACTCGGCGCCCCAGGGGGGCGCCGAGTCTTTTTCGTACCGGACCAGCGCTTACCGGCCCGCGGGTGACACCGACAGCATCCGCCCGGCGAGCCCACGGGCGCGCACCGACAGCTTGGTCGCGATCTCGATCAGCACCTTCGCCGCGGCCGTCTCCGGCTGCGACAGGACCAGCGGGGTGCCCGCGTCGCCGCCCTCGCGCAGGCGGGGGTCCAGGGGGACCTGGCCGAGCAGCGGCACGGTCGACCCGACCGCCCGCGACAGCGACTCCGCGACGCTCTGGCCGCCGCCGGTGCCGAAGAGGTCGGCGCGGGTGCCGTCGGGGAGTTCGAACCAGGACATGTTCT
Source organism: Actinokineospora diospyrosa (assembly GCF_024171925.1). GTDB lineage: Bacteria > Actinomycetota > Actinomycetes > Mycobacteriales > Pseudonocardiaceae > Actinokineospora > Actinokineospora diospyrosa. The sequence goes on from NZ_JAMTCO010000016.1 coordinate 101,938, forward strand.
CGATGACCCCGGCGACCCGCTGGCGGGTCTGCAGGGCGATCGCCCCGGCGCGCTCGGCGACCTCGGCCGCGGCCTGCTGCGGCGTGGTCACCACCAGGATCTCCGCGTTCGGGATCAGCTGGGCGACCGAGATGGCGATGTCACCGGTGCCCGGCGGCAGGTCGAGCAGCAGCACGTCCAGGTCGCCCCAGAACACGTCGGCGAGGAACTGCTGCAGCGCGCGGTGCAGCATCGGCCCGCGCCACACGACCGGGGTGTTGCCCGGGGTGAACATGCCGATCGAGATGACCTTCACGCCGTTGGCCTGCGGCGGCAGGATCATCTTCTCGACCTTGGTCGGCTTCTCCGTCGCGCCAACCATGCGCGGGATGGAGTGGCCGTAGATGTCGGCGTCGACGATGCCGACCTTCACGCCGCGGGCGGCCATGGCGACCGCGAGGTTGACCGTCACGCTCGACTTGCCGACCCCGCCCTTGCCGGAGGCGACGCAGTAGACCCTGGTCAGCGAGCCGGGCTCGGCGAACGGGATGCGCGGTTCCTCGGCGTCGCCGCGCAGGCTCTTGCGCAGGGCGGTGCGCTGCTGGTCGTTCATCACGTCCAGCTCGACCGCCACCGAGCGCACCCCGGGCAGCGCCGACACCGCGGCCGTGACGTCCTTGGTGATCTTGTCCCGCAGCGGGCAGCCCGCCACGGTCAGGTAGATGGCGACCTCGACCCGGCCGTCCGGGTGCACCGCGATGTCCTTGACCATGCCGAGGTCGGTGATCGGCTTGTGGATCTCCGGGTCCTGCACGCCAGCCAGGGCCTTGCGGACGGCCTCGACCTCGGGAACCTGTTCGGTGGTGGTCACCGCCCCATGCTACGGGCGGGTAGCGCGGCGGGGTGCGCGCGGATGGGCAGGACCACAGTGCGGGTACGCCGGGAATACCCGGCCACCGCGTGCGGGCGCCGCGCTGTTCCGTACCATTATCACCCTGTTTGTGCCGCTAGGAGGAATCTTGACCGTGCCGGAGAGCACCGCCCGGCCCACCCGAGAAGAACTGCACGCGTGGCGCACCTTTTTGCGGGCGCACGCGCACATCACCCGGGTGCTCGAGGCCGAGTTGGTCGCCGAGCAACGCCTTTCCCTCGGGGGCTACGACGTCCTCGTCCAACTGGCGGAAGCCCCGGAACGCAAATTGCGAATGGCAGAACTCGCCGACGCGGTCTTGCTGTCCCGCTCCGGGGTGACCCGCCTGGTCGACCGGCTGGAACGGGCCGGAATGGTCGCCAGGGAACGGGTCGCTGGCGACGGCAGGGGGGTGGTCGCCGCGCTCACCGCGCAGGGGCTCGACGTTTTGCGCACCGCGTCCAGAACGCACCTCGCTGGCGTTGTCCGGCACTTTGTCGCACGGTTGGATGACGCCCAGTTGAGTGACCTCGGCGACCTCTGCGGGAAGTTGATCGAATAGCGCCCGGGTGTTGTCCCGCCGACAGCACCCTGGCGCGCCTAGTTGCTGACCTCGTCCCAGCGCGGGTCGTCGCGCAGCGCTTTGGCGTCCGGGCGCGATTTGTTGCGCTTGCCCTTGAGGTCGCCGCGCAGTTTGTCGAGTTCGCCGCGCAGGTAGTCGCGGGTGGCCACCTCGCCGACGGCCAACCGCAGCGCGGCGAGCTCGCGGGCGAGGAACTCGGTGTCGGCCTTGGTCTGCGCCGCGCGCGCCCGGTCCTCCTCCAGCGACACCCGGTCCCGGTCGTCCTGGCGGTTCTGCGCGAGCAGGATCAGCGGCGCGGCGTAGGCGGCCTGGGTGGAGAACGCCAGGTTCAGCAGGATGAACGGGTACGGGTCCCAGCGCAGGCCGACCGCGACCAGGTTCAGCGTGATCCAGGCGAGCACGAGCAGCGTCTGCCAGAACAGGAACTTGCCGGTGCCCAGGAACCGGGCCAGCCGCTCGGAGAAGCGGCCGAAGGCGTCCGGGTCGATGGCCAGCCGCCAGCCGCGCGGCCTGCGGGGCTGGTCCAGGCGGCGCCTGCTGATCGGCTCAGCCACGGTCGTCCCCGTTAAGCCCGGCCGGTTCGCGTTCGCGCCAGCCCTCCGGCAGCAGGTGGTCGAGCACGTCGTCGACGGTGATGGCGCCGAGCAGGTGCTCCTCGTCGTCCACGACCGGCGCGCAGACCAGGTTGTAGGTGGCGAAGTAGCGGGTCACCTCGACCAGCGAGTCGGTCGGCCGCAGCCGGGCCAGCTCCTTGTCCACCGCCCCGGCGACCAGGTCGAACGGGGGTTCGCGCAGCAGCCGCTGGATGTGCACGCAGCCCAGGTAGCGCCCGGTCGGGGTCGCGGTCGGCGGCCTGCACACGAAGACCATGCTGGCCAGCGCCGGGGGCAGGTCCGGGTTGCGCACCCGCGCCAGCGCCTCGGAGATCGGCGCGTCCGGGGTGAGCACGATCGGTTCCGGGGTCATCAGGCCGCCCGCGGTGTCGAACGAGTACTCCAGCAGCCGCTTGACCGGCGCGGACTCCTCCGGCTCCATCAGCTCCAGCAGCCGGTTCTTGTCCAGTTCGGACAGCTCGGCGAGCAGGTCGGCCGCGTCGTCGGGGTCCATCGCCTCCAGCACGTCGGCGGCGCGCTCCTCGTCGAGGTGGGCCAGCAGCTCCTTCTGGTCCTCCTCGGGCAGCTCCTCGATGACGTCGGCGAGCCGCTCGTCGTCGAGCGCGTCGGCCACCTCGTAGCGGCGCTTGAGCGGCAGGTCCTGCAGTGCGCTGGCCACGTCGGCGGCCCGCATGGTGTCGAACACGGCGAGCAGCTGGTCGGCCGCCTGCGGCGCGCTGGAGAGCTCGGTGATCCCGGGCGCGCGGATGTCCGACCAGGCCAGCACCGTCACCGGCCCGCGCCTGCCCAGCCGACCGGTGCGCTCGCGGATGGCCACCCGCGACAGCACCCAGTCGCGGGTGCGGGTCTGCTCCATCGCCGTGTCCACGACCTGGGCCCGCGCGCCGCTGGCCACCACGGTCACCCTGGCGTCGAGCAGCTGGCCGACCACCAGGACCTCGTTGGGCCGCTGGGTGAAGTGCCGCAGGTTGACCGAGCCGGTGGCCAGCGTCACCGCGTTCGCGTCGATCATCGCCACCCGCAGCATCGGCACGAAGATCCGCCGCCTGCTGGCCAGCTCGATCACCACGCCGAGCACCCGCGGCGGCGACCCGTCGGTGCGCAGCCCGGCCACCAGGTCGCGGATCCGGCCGATCGACTCGCCGTCCGGTCCGAACACCGGCAGACCGAGCAACTGCGCCGCGAAGATCTTGCCCATGCCCGCCACGCGGTCAGGCTAGCCCGACTCGGCCGAGCTCACCGCTCGGCGTGGGCCCTCAGCCGATGACCTGGTCGGTGCGTTGGTAGCGCACCTCGCGCTTAGTCCGCGCCTTGCTGATCAGACCAGAACTGTGCAGCACAGAGAGGTGGTAAGAGACCGTCGCGGGTGCTAGGCCGTGCCGCTTGGCCAGGTCTGTTGTGGTGCGAGGCGCTCCGAGGTCACGCAGCAAGGCCGCGCGCGTTGGGCCTAAGAGCTTGGCCATCGCGGCCGGGTCAGCCTTCGGCGCGACCAGACCTTGGGGCGGGTAGTACAAGACGGAGTTCTCCGCCTCTTCCAGTTGTGTGTAGAACTCCGGCCACGTCAGCGCCACCGGCGTCACAGTCAGGTCGCCCGGTGTGCCTTCCCGGTTCCACGAGTTGACGATCCGCAGCGCGCTGCCGTCCCAGGTGATGTTGCTGTGCAGGGACGTGAAGAGAGCGCTGATGCCTTCCGTCGCCATGATGCGCGCTTTGGCGGATATGTCGACATCGAGGCGTTCCTTCAGGCCGGGCCAACTGTCGGCCATGGCGATGCTCCAGAACTTGGCCATCCCGTTCGCGAGTCGTGAGGCGAGCGTCCCCGCTTCGGCTGCCGCGATGACCTTGCTCGATGGGGCGGGCATCTTCGCCACCTGTTCCGCCGCGACTTCCGCTGACGTCGCTGCCATCAGCTCTAGCTGAGTGGGCCAGACGCGGTCAGGCGGAGCTATAGGCGGGATCGGTGTGATGAGGTCCGGTTTGTAGTAAGGGCCGCTAGGCAGAGTGCTTGCGACCAATCGCACGTCTGGGTCGCGCATCGCGAAGCGGGCCGCGGCACCGGGTTTGCCAAACAGGGGGTGCTGGCGCTCGTTCACGGTGTTCAAGAGCCAGGCCATCGCTTCGGCGGCGGGTGACGTCGCGAGGCGGACCCTGCTTAGCACCGCCGCGTCGAGGTGGGCTGTGATCACTGGAACCTGTCGGTGCGTTGGTACCGCACCTCGCGCTTGGCGCGGGCTTTGCTGATCAGGCCGGAGCTGTGCAGCACGGATAGGTGGTAGGAGACCGTTGCGAGTGCCAGGCCGTGTCGTTTGGCCAGGTCTGAGGTGGTGCGGGGGGCTTCGAGGTCGCGCAGCAGGGTCGCGCGGGTCTGCCCCAGGAGTTTGGCCATCGCGGCGGGGTCGGTGTTGGGCGCGCTGAGCCCTTGGGGCGGGTAGTACAGGACGGAGTTCACTGCGTCCCCCAGCTGGATGTAGAACCTCGGCCACGTCAGGGCCACCGGTGTCACGGTCAGGTCGCTTGGCCGCCCTTCCTGGTGCCACGGGGTAGCGATCCGCAGCGCGCTGCCGTCCCAGGTGATGTCGCCGTGCAGGGAGGCCAAGAGCGCGCCGATGCCTTCCGTCGCCATGACGCGGGCCCTGGCGGTGATGTCGGCGTCGAGGCGTCCCTTCAAGCCGGGCCAACTGTCGGCCATGGCGATGCTCCAGAACTTGCTCATGCCGTTCGCGAACCGTGAGGCGAGCGTGCCCGCCTCGGCTGCCGCGAGGACCTCCTTCGACGGTGCGGTCAGCAGCGCTACTTGGCTCGCAGCGTCTTCCGCCGTAGTCGCGGCTATCGCCTCTAGTTGAGTAGGCCAAACCTGTTCGGGTGGAACAAGAGGCGGGATCGGGGTCAAGAGGTCTGGTTTGTAGTCGGCGTTACTTGGCAGCGTGCTCGCGACTAATCGCACATCCGGGTCGCGCATCGCGAACCGAGCCGCGGCACCGGGCCTGCCGAAGACGGGGTGCTGGTGCTCGTTGACCGTGAGGAACAGCCAGGCCATGGCTTCGGCCGCAGGGGACGTCGCGAGGCGAGTCTTGCTTAGCACCGCCGCGTCGAGGTGGGCTGTGATCACTGGAGGCGGTCGGTGCGCTGATAGAGGACGGTCCGCTTAGCGCGGGACTTGGTGACCAGGCCGGAGTTGTGCAGGACGGACAGGTGATACGACACCGTCCCGACCGCGAGTTGGTGGCGCTTGGACAAGTCTGTGGTGCTGCGCGGCACGTGGAGGTCCTGTAAGAGGGTCGCCCGCGTAGTTCCGATGAGGCGCGACATGGCACCTCTATCGCCGTCGGTGGGGATGCCGAGGCCTTGGGGCGGGTAGTAGAGGACAGAGCTGTCCGGTTCCTCTAGCTGCACGTAATAAGTGGGCCAGGTTAGGGCTACCGGACTGATGACTAAGTCCGTCGGCTCTGTCTCCCAGTGGTAGGTGCTCTTGGCGATCTCGATGGCTTCCCCGGTCCAGCGGATCCGGGTGTGCAGGGAGCCGAGCACCTCACCTATGCCGCCGTTGGCCATCAGCTTCGACTTCGCGGTCATGTCGATGTCGAGCCGCTCGCGCAGCCCGGACCAGCTCTCGGCCATCGCCGCGTCCCAGAACCGGGCGAGCCCCTGGGCCGCGCGGACCGAGAAGGTGCCGGACTCCGCGGCGCGCCTGGCGTCCGCGCTCGGCCGCCTGCTCGAGGCGACCTGGAAGGCGGCGACGTCCGCCTCGGTGGCGGCGACCATGTCGAGCTGCTCGGCCAGCGTCCGCTCGACCTGGGTGCGCGGGGGCGGTGGCGTCAGCAGGTCGGGCATGTAGCCCTTCCCCCTGGGCAGTGTGCTGGCGATCATCCGCACGTCGCGGTCGCGCAGGGCGAACCGGGCGGCCGGGCCGGGCGCGCCGAAGATCGGGTGGCGGCTCCCGTCGATCGTCCTGACCAACCAGGCCAACGCCTCCGCCGCGGGGGAGATCGCCAGCCGGACCCGGCTGAGCACCGGGGCGGTCAACCGAGCGGTGATCACCGGACCAGGTTAGTGGTGCTTTCGAACGCCTTCGAAACGTTTCCGGTTACCCGCCGGTTCGCGGTGTGCTGTGCGCCTGGGGGGCGACGGCCGGGGCCCGGGGGGTGGTCCCGGCCGTCGGCACGTGTCGGTGGCCACAATGGCGGCGCGGGCAGCGGCGTGGTCGACTAGAACACTGGTTGTTACTGGTCGGTTAACCTCGATCGGAGGTCGCATGCGCTCCCCGAAGGACTTCTTCCGCCCGCTGGCCGTCGGTGCGCCCGAACCGGTGCGGGAGATCCCGTTCCGGCCGTCGCGCATGATCCACTTCTTCGACCCGGGCAACGAGAAGATGGCCGCCAAGGTCCCGGACCTGGTGGCCCGGGCCGATGTCCTGCTCGGCAACCTCGAGGACGCCATCCGCGCCGACCGCAAGGTCGCCGCCCGCGAGGGCCTGGTGCGCGTCGCCCGGGCGACCGACTTCGCCGGCACGCAGCTGTGGACCAGGGTCAACAGCCTCGACTCGCCGTGGGTGCTCGACGACCTGATCACCCTGGTCACCGAGATCGGCGACAAGCTCGACGTGATCATGGTGCCCAAGGTGGAGAGCGCGGCCGACATCCACTACGTCGACCGGCTGCTGGCCCAGTTGGAGGCCCGCGCCGGGCTGACCAGGCCGATCCTGGTGCACGCGCTGCTGGAGACCGCCGCTGGCGTCGCCAACGTCGAGGACATCGCGACCGCCAGCCCGCGCATGCAGGGCATCTCGCTCGGTCCGGCCGACCTCGCCGCGAGCAGGCGGATGAAGACCACCCGCGTCGGCGGCGGCCACCCCGGCTACCTCGTGCGCACCGACCCGGTCGGCGACGACCTGACGGCCGGGCGCACCACCTACCAGCAGGACCTGTGGCACTACACCGTCGCGCGGATGGTCGACGCGTGCGCCGCGGCCGGGATCCTGCCGTACTACGGCCCCTTCGGTGACATCGCCGACGTCGTCGCCTGCGAGGACCAGTTCCGCAACGCCTTCCTGCTCGGCTGCGTCGGCGCGTGGAGCCTGCACCCCCGCCAGCTCGACATCGCCCGCCGGGTCTTCTCCCCGGACCCGGCCGAGGTCGCCTGGGCCCGCCGGGTCATCGCCGCCATGGGGGACGGCACCGGCGCGGTCATGCTCGACGGCAAGATGCAGGACGACGCCACCGTCAAGCAGTGCCGGGTGGTGGTCGAGCTGGCCGACGCGCTGGCCGCCCGCGACCCCGAACTCGCCCGCGCCTACGCCGCCGAGGAGATCACCCGTGGCTAACCCCCGCCGCTCGGTCCTGTACATGCCCGGCGCCAACGAGCGCGCCCTGGAGAAGGCCCGCGGGCTCGACGCGGACGCGCTGATCCTGGACCTGGAGGACTCGGTCTCCCCGGACGCCAAGGCCGCCGCCCGGGATCTCGTGTGCGCCGCTGCGGGCTCTTACGGCAACCGCGAGGTGACGATCCGGGTCAACGGCCTGGACACCGAGTGGTTCGCCGACGACGTCCGCGCCGCTGCCGCCGCCGCGCCGGACGCGATCGTCGTGCCCAAGGTCAACTCGGTCGCGGACGTCCACCGAATCCTCGACGCGGTCCCCGGGGACGTCCCGATCTGGGCGATGGTCGAGTCCCCCGTGGCCATGTTGCACGCCTACGAGATCGCGTCCGCGTCGCCCCGGTTGGCCGTGCTTGTGTTGGGCACCAACGACTTGGCGAAGGAACTGCACGCCGAACACGTCCCCGGCCGCGCCCCACTGCTGACGTCGCTGTCCCTCGCCCTCCTCGGCGCACGGGCCGCAGGCAAAGCCATCCTCGACGGTGTCTACAACGACGTGAAGGACCTGGACGGCTTCGCCGCCGAATGCACCCAAGGCCGCCAACTCGGCTTCGACGGCAAGACGCTGATCCACCCGAGCCAACTGGCCCCGTGCAACGAGATCTTCGCCCCGTCCGAGGCCGAGATCGCCCACGCGGAGAAGGTCATCGCCGCCTTCCACCAAGCCCAATCCGAAGGCAAGGGCGTAGCCACCGTCGACGGCAAGATGATCGAAAACCTCCACGTCGCCAACGCCGAACGCATCCTCTCCGTCGCGGCGGCGATCAACGCCGGCTAGAGTTCGCCCTGTGTCCGCCGACGCTGTGCGTGAGATCGAGGTTGAAGGCTTCACCTCGATCTCGCAGGCGACCGTCCGCCTGGGCGCGGTCAACGTGTTCATCGGCGCCAACGGCGCGGGCAAGAGCAATCTCTCCAGGTCTTCGAACTCCTGGGAAAGATTGTCGAGGGCGATCTGGGCCTGCACGTCGGACTGAACGGCGGCGCGTCGGCATTGCTGAATCGACTCGCGCCCGCGCGGCAGATAAGGCTGGCGATTCGGGGCGATGGGTACAGCTATGAGGCGGCCTTGTTGCCTGCGGCGAATGACGAGCTGGTATTCGGCTCGGAGATCGCTGGTCTGCCCGACGAGTCGATCGCGTTTGAACGAGGAGGGCGAGAGAGCAGGTTTGCATCGCTGTCCGAACGCGGTTCTCATGTCGAATGGGTGAACAAGGTAGCAACGCTGCTTCGCGGCTGTCGGGTCTTTCACTTCCACGACACGAGTCGAAACTCCCCGGTCAAGCAGTTCTCACCCGCTGCTGACAACATAACTCTGCGGGCGGATGCCGAGAACCTGGCGGCCGTGCTACTGGCCATGCGTGACTCCGATGACGATTCCGCCTATCGGCGTATCGTGGCTGTTGTTCGACAGGTGGCGCCCTTCTTCCGGGACTTCGTCCTCCAGTCGGAGGGTGACGATCGAGTGCGGCTGAGGTGGCGGCAAGAGGGCTCCGATGTGGTGTTCTCCGCCAACCAGATGTCCGATGGCACCCTCCGCTTCGTCTGCCTGGCGACATTGCTGCTGCAGCCTGACTTGCCGAATGTGGTCGTCCTCGATGAGCCGGAACTGGGGCTGCACCCGTTCGCGATCGTGCAACTCGCGGCGCTCCTGAGACAAGCAGGCGCCCGTGCTCAAGTACTGCTCGCCACCCAGTCGGTCACTCTGATGAACCAGTTCGAACTGCGGGACATCATCGTTGTTGAGCGCGCCGGTGGCGGCTCGACGTTCTCTCGGCCAGACGCCGAGCACTTGGCCGCTTGGTTGGAGGAATACTCCTTGGGGGAACTCTGGGAGAAGAACGTGCTCGGCGGCAGGCCAGGTTCCGCCGGGAGCAGCCCGTATGTCTGACCGTCTCCGCCGCCTGCATCTGCTTGTGGAGGGGTACACCGAGGAAGCGGCGGTAACGGAGGTTCTGAAGCCACACCTCGAGCAGGCTGGGTGGGCGGTCACCTTCTCGATCATCGCCACCCGCCGGGTCGTCAGCGGCCCGTCGAACCGGGGCGGAGTGGCGACATGGGCCAAGTTGAAGCGGGAGATCCGACTCCTGTTGGGGACTCGAGCCTCGAAGTCTTGACGACCCTCATCGACTACTACGGTCTGCCAGAGGACTGCCCCGGCGTGGCCGACTTGCCGTCGCGGGACCCGTACGAGCGGGTCGCACACGTTGAGGCGGCGCTGGCGCGGGAGGTCGGTGACGGTCGCTTCCGGCCGAATCTCGTCTTGCACGAGTTCGAGGCCTGGGTGTTCGCGGCCGCCGACAGCCTGGGCAGGCTGCGCAATGATCAAACTCTGGCTGACCGGCTGACCGAGGACACCCGTCGCGCGGGTGGGCCCGAACTGGTCAATGACGGTCTCTCCACGGCACCGTCGAAACGTCTGCTGGCCTACTGCCGCGACTACATGAAGACGGTCGAGGGGCCGCTGGCCGTCGCTGAGCTCGGCGTGGATGGTCTGCGCGCTCAGTGTCCGCACGTGCACGACTGGTTGCTTGGGCTCGATGCCTGAGGGCGAATGTTCAGTGAACTGGGCTCGGGGTGCGGTGCCCGCCTGCCAGAGTGCGGGCATGAGCGAGGTGCCTGCCGGGAGCGGTGAGTGGTGGGTTGTGGTCGAGCGGGTTGGGGAGCCCGGGGACATCGTCGAGGTGCATGAGGCGGGTGAGTTGGCCGCTGCGCGGGAGTTGGCTTGGGCGGTGGCGCGTGAGTTCAAGCCGAGGGTGTTGCGCCGGGTGCAGCGGCGGCTGGTGTTTCGGCAGCCGGAGGGCGGGTACCTCGTGCGGGTGGATGGCGTCACCGGGGACGACTTCTTCCGGGTGTTCGTCCTCGAGTTGGCGGCTCGGTTCGACGGTAAAGGCAGTGAGGTGACCGGGGCGTGATGTTCACGCTCCGAACATGTCGCAGGTCGCAGGCGTTACGAAACGCTGAAGGTTGCCGTGACATAACGCACAGATCACGGCTGAGACTTGCTCGTGACCATGGGGCTGGGGTGCCCTAGACGGCATGGGTAGACACAGCCTTCCTTCAGAGTCGCGTGGCGTGCTGAGCTTCTTCGGCGGGCGCGGCAGGCAGCGGGATGACCTGTTCGACCGCAGCTTCCGCTCCTGCACCGACTGCGGAGCCGACGTCTACGTCCTCGCCGAGGACTGCAAGGACTGCGGAACGGCCTTGGAGCTGCGCGCAGGCTGAACGACCCCAGAAGACCACCAACGGCCCGGGCATCGCCAGATGTCCGGGCCGTCGCACGTGGTGTGGCGCACTTCGGTGGCGCGAACGGGCGTTAACCGCGACATACTGGCCGGTAACAACCCCGGGACAAGGGAGCTCGCATGGCCCGCCTCGCGCAGACCGCCGGACTGACCGACATCCAGCGGGAGATCCTGGCCACGGTCAAGGCCTTCGTGGACAAGGAGATCATCCCGCACGCGCAGGCCCTGGAGCACGCCGACGCCTACCCGGCCGACATCGTCGCCGGGATGCGCGAGATGGGCCTGTTCGGCCTGACCATCCCAGAGGAGTACGGCGGCCTCGGCGAGTCGCTGCTGACCTACGCGCTGGTCGTGGAGCAGATCGCCCGCGGCTGGATGAGCGTGTCCGGCGTGATCAACACCCACTTCATCGTCGCGCACATGGTCAAGCAGCACGGCACCGACGCGCAGAAGCGGCACTACCTGCCCAAGATGGCCACCGGCGAGATCCGCGGCTCCTTCTCCATGTCCGAGCCCGACCTCGGGTCCGACGTCGCTGCGATCAAGACCAGGGCCAAGCGCGACGGGGACACCTACACCGTCGATGGCGCCAAGATGTGGCTCACCAACGGCGGTAGCTCCAACCTCATCGCCCTGCTGGTCCGCACCGACGAGGGGGCCGAGAAGCCGCACCAGAACCTGACCGCGTTCCTGGTCGACAAGCCGGAGGGCTTCGGCGAGGTCGCGCCCGGCCTGACCATCCCCGGCAAGATCGAGAAGATGGGCTACAAGGGCGTCGACACCACCGAGGCGGTGTTCGACGGCTACCGGATCGGCGCGGACAAGGTCCTCGGCGAGGTGCCGGGCAAGGGGTTCGCGCACATGATGGACGGCGTCGAGGTCGGTCGGGTCAACGTGGCGGCGCGGGCCTGCGGCATCGCGATCCGGGCGTTCGAGCTCGCCGTCGACTACGCCCAGCAGCGGCGCACCTTCGGCAAGGCCATCGCCGAGCACCAGGCGATCGCCTTCAAGCTCGCCGAGATGGCCACCAAGGTCGAGGCCGCGCACCTGATGATGGTCAACGCCGCGCGGCTCAAGGACTCCGGGCAGCGCAACGACGTCGAGGCGGGCATGGCGAAGCTGCTGGCCAGCGAGTACTGCGCCGAGGTGACCCAGGAGTCGTTCCGCATCCACGGCGGCTACGGCTACTCCAAGGAGTACGAGATCGAGCGGCTGATGCGCGAGGCGCCGTTCCTGCTGATCGGCGAGGGCACCAGCGAGATCCAGAAGACGATCATCTCGCGCGGCCTGCTGCGGGAGTATCGAGCGCGCTGAGCGAGCCCGGGTTCCGCCCGAAGCGGACGAGTCGGATTAGCACGGCAGGGGACTGGTTGGCAGGATGGTGCAATGACCGGTGCGTTCTCCGGCCCTGGACGAACGAACCAGGGTCTGCCCAAGGTCCCGACTCCGCCGAGTGGCTGGCCGATCGGGTCCTACGACACCTACCAAGAAGCCCACCGCGCGGTGGAGCACCTGGCCACGAGTGAGTTCCCCGTCGAGGAGGTGACCATCGTCGGGGTGGACCTGATGCTCGTCGAGCGCGTCATCGGGAAGCTGAGCTGGCCCAAGGTGCTGGGCACCGGCGCGCTCTCCGGCGCCTGGTTCGGCCTGTTCGTCGGGCTGCTGCTCGGCCTGTTCAACCAGCAGGAGGCCTCCTTCGGCCCGATCCTGGTCGGTCTCGGCATCGGCGTGGTCTTCGGCGTCGTGTTCGCCGCAGCCGGGTACGCCAGCACCCGCGGCCGCGGTCGGGAGATCGCCTCGGCCACCCAGTTGGTCGCCGGGCGCTACGACGTGCTCGCCCAGCCGCGCAACGCCGAACGCGGCCGCGACCTGCTGGCGAAGCTGTCGATGCGACCGAACGGCGGCGTGGGTTAGGCCGTTCGCGCGTCGAATTGCGGGCCGTGATCACCGGACTTAGTTTCAGGTGACCCGGTCGCGGGTACCGAGCTACCCGCGTGACGGCGCGCGTCGAGGTGCCAGCTCAGCGGTTCGACCTCCTCGGTGTGCCCCGTCGGAAGGAGGTCGGACGATGGGGCGTGCTCATCGGATACCCGGCCGCCGAGGACGACGCCTGCGAGTGGCGCTGTGCGCCATGGTCATCGCTAGCCCGTTGGTGGCGGCATGTGGTTCGGACGGCGGCGGGATCACCGTCAACGTCTACTACTCCACGGAGGAGAACTTCGACAAGGTCGTCGCCGAGTGCAACGACGCGGCCGCGGGGCGCTACACCATCGCCCTCAACGTGTTGCCGCGCGGGGCGGACGACCAGCGCGAGCAGATGGTGCGCCGGTTGGCCGCGGGCGACACCGACATGGATGTGCTCGGCCTGGACGTCACCTGGGTCGCCGAGTTCGCCGAGGCGGGCTGGATCACCGAGTGGACCGGCCAGGACAAGACCGACGTCGAGGCGGGCACCCTCGCCGGACCGCTGGCCACCGCGCGGTGGGAGGACAAGCTCTACGCCGCGCCGAAGAACACCAACGTGCAACTCCTGTGGTACCGCAGCGATCTCGTGCCGACCCCGCCCAAGTCGTGGGGCGAGATGCTGGAGCAGGCGAAGCGGCTCAAGGCGGACGGCAAGCCGGGCGGCATCCTGATGACCGGCGCCCAGTACGAGGGCCTGGTCGTGCAGTTCGCCACCCTCACCGCGGGCGCGGGCGGCAAGATCCTCTCCGACGACAGCACCCGCGCCGTCGTCGACGACGGCGCGGTCAAGGCGCTGGAAGCGTTGCGGGACTTGGCGAACTCGCCCGCGTCCAGCCCGTCGCTGTCCAACGCCAAAGAGGACAACATCCGCCAGGAGTTCGAGTCCGGCAAGAGCGCGGCGTTCCAGTTGAACTGGCCGTTCGTCTACGCCTCGATGGCCAAGTCGAACCCGGAGCTGGCCAAGGTGTTCAAGTGGGCGCCCTACCCGGCGATCGACGCGAGCAAAACCGGCACCGCCACCCTCGGCGGGTTCAACCTCGCGATCAGTTCGTACTCGCAGCACAAGCCGGAAGCGTTTGAGGCGGCGAAGTGCTTGCGCAGCGCGGAAAGCCAGAAGTTCTCGGCGATCAACTCCGGTGTGCCGCCGACCATCGAGTCGGTCTACGACGACCCGGAGATGGCCGAGCCGTACCCGATGCGCGAGACCATCCTCGACGAGCTGAAGAACCCGGCGGTCCGCCCGATCACCCCGGCGTACCAGAACGTCTCCACGCTGATCTCCACCATCCTCTCCCCGCCCGCCGCCATCGACCCGAAGGCCACGGCCGAGCGGTTGCGCACGGAGTTGCAGGACGCCCTCGACTCGAAGGGAGTGCTGCCGTGAAGGCCATCACCGAGGGCAAGAAGGCCGAGCGCAGGCTCGGGTTGTGGCTGTGCGCGCCCGCCGCGCTCGTCATGGTCGCGGTGACCGCCTACCCGATCATCTACTCGGTCTGGCTGTCGCTGCAGCGCTACGACCTGCGCTTCCCCGCCGAGCGCGAGTTCGTCGGGCTCGAGAACTACGTCACCGTGCTGACCAACTCCTACTGGTGGAGCGCGTTCGGGGTCACCACCCTGATCACCGTCATCTCGGTGGTCATCGAGTTGGTGCTGGGCATGGCGCTGGCCCTGGTCATGCACCGCACCCTGGTCGCGCGCGGTCTGATCAGGACGGTCGCGCTGATCCCGTACGGCATCGTGACCGTGGTGGCCGCGTTCTCCTGGCGCTACGCCTGGGACGACAACACCGGCTACCTCGCCCAGCTGTTCGCCCCCGACGCCGCGCCGCTGACCCAGCGGGCGTCGGCGCTGGGGATCATCGTCCTGGCCGAGGTCTGGAAAACCGTGCCGTTCATGGCTTTGCTGCTGATGGCCGGGCTTGCGCTGGTGCCGGAGGACCTGCTCAAGGCCGCGTCGATGGACGGCGCCGGGCCGTGGCAGCGGTTCACCAAGGTGATGTTGCCGGTGATGAAGCCCGCGATCCTGGTGGCGCTGCTGTTCCGCACCCTGGATGCGTTCCGCATCTTCGACAACATCTTCGTGCTCACCAGCGGCGCTCAACAGACCGGCTCGGTGTCCATGCAGACCTACAACAACCTGATCCGCGGCCTGAACCTGGGCATCGGGTCGACCATGTCGGTGCTCATCTTCATCGCCGTGGCCGCCATCGCGTTCTTGTTCGTGAAGGTCTTCGGCGCCGCGGCGCCCGGCAACGACGGGGGGAAGCGCTGATGGCCACCAGCCAGAGCGGCGCCAAGGCCCGCTGGGCGCTGATCGACGTCGTCGTGCTGGTCTACGCACTGGTTCCGGTGCTGTGGATCGTCTCGCTGTCGTTCAAGACCAAGGAGACCCTGGCCGACAAGAACTTCATCCCGCGTGAGTGGACCTGGCAGAACTACGCCGACATCTTCACCACCAACCAGTTCCTGCGCGCACTGCTGAACTCAGTGGGCATCGCGGTGATCGCGACCCTGATCGCGGTCGTGCTGGGCACCATGGCCGCCTACGCCATCGCCCGGCTGGACTTCCCCGGCAAGCGGGTGCTGGTCGGCGTTTCCCTGCTGATCGCGATGTTCCCGCAGGTCTCCCTGGTCACGCCGCTGTTCGAGATGGAGCGCTCGCTCGGGCTGTTCGACACCTGGCCCGGCCTGATCCTGCCCTACATCACCTTCGCGCTGCCGCTGGCGATCTACACGCTCTCGGCGTTCTTCCGGGAGATCCCGTGGGAGCTGGAGAAGGCGGCGAAGATGGACGGGGCGACCCCGGCGCAGGCGTTCCGCCGGGTCATCGCGCCGCTCGCCGCGCCGGGGGTGTTCACCACCGCCATCCTGGTGTTCATCTTCTGCTGGAACGACTTCCTGTTCGCGATCTCGCTGACCTCGACGACCTCGTCGCGGACCGTGCCCGCCGCGTTGTCGTTCTTCCAGGGGTCCTCGCAGTTCGAGGACCCGACCGGCACCGTGTCCGCCGCGGCGGTGGTCATCACGGTGCCGATCATCCTGTTCGTCTTGTTCTTCCAGCGCCGCATCGTCGCGGGGCTGACCTCGGGCGCGGTGAAGGGCTAGGTCATGGCTGAGATCGTTCTGGACAAGGTCACCAAGCGGTACCCCGACGGCGCGCTCGCCGTGTCCGATGTGGACATCACGATCGCCGACGGCGAGTTCATCATCCTGGTCGGCCCGTCCGGCTGCGGGAAGTCCACCACGCTGAACATGATCGCCGGGCTGGAGGACATCACCGACGGCGAGCTGCGCATCGACGGGCAGCGGGTCAACGAGCGGGCGCCCAAGGACCGCGACATCGCCATGGTGTTCCAGTCCTACGCGCTGTACCCGCACATGAGTGTGCGGGAGAACATGGCCTTCCCGCTCCGGCTGGCCCACGTGGACAAGGAGACCATCAACCGCAAGGTCGAGGACGCCGCGCGCATCCTCGACCTGGGGCAGCACCTGGACCGCAAGCCGGGCAACCTCTCCGGTGGGCAGCGCCAGCGGGTGGCCATGGGGCGCGCGATCGTGCGCGACCCCAAGGCGTTCCTGATGGACGAGCCACTGTCCAACCTGGACGCCAAGCTGCGCGTGCAGATGCGCACCTCGGTCGCCAAGCTGCAGCGGCGGCTGGGCACCACCACGGTCTACGTCACCCACGACCAGACCGAGGCGATGACCCTCGGCGACCGCGTCGTGGTGATGCGTGGCGGATTGGTGCAGCAGATCGGGTCACCGCAGGCGCTCTACGACCAGCCGGTGAACCTGTTCGTCGCCGGGTTCATCGGGTCGCCCTCGATGAACTTCCTGCCCGCGACGCTGGCCGACGGCCAGTTGAACACCCCGCTGGGCGCGGTCCCGCTGACCGACCGGATCCGGCGGCTGGCCGAGGCCGCCAAGGCGCCGCGGGAGGTGATCGTCGGGTTGCGCCCGGAGCACTTCGAGGACGCTGAACTGCTCGACGACACCGAGCGCGCCCGGGGCGTGACGTTCACCGCGACCGTCGAGGTGCTGGAGTCGATGGGGTCGGACAAGTTCGCCTACTTCCTGGTGGAGGGCGAGACGGCGACCTCGGCCGAGCTCGACACGCTGGCCGCCGAGACCGGCTCGACGGAGATGACCGACAGCGGACCGCAGATCGTGACCCGCCTGTCGGCCGCCTCCGCCGCCCACGAGGGCGCCGAGCTCGACGTGTGGTTCGACCCGGACAAGCTGCACCTGTTCGACCCGGGCGACGGCCGAACGCTGACCCACGTCAAGTAGCCCGATCGGGGCTGTGCACAACTTCGCGCACGGGTCCGGGCTTTCTGTCACCTTGGTCCCCGTCGGGCGGCTCACCGGGAGCCGCCCAGCGGGGATCGGGGTGTTTCGGTGCTGTTCAGGGCGGTTGTGCTGGTGTTGGTCGCGGTGCTCGGGTTGGCGGTGCCCGCGAGCGCGGCGGTGGCGTGCGAGCGGGGTGAGCTGTGCCTGTGGGCCGGTCTCGCGTTCCGCGGTGAGTCGGGGAGGTTCGGCGTCGGGTCGGCGGCCGAGGGGGAGTGCGTGGTGCTGGGCCGGGAGTCGCGCTCCCTGGCGAACCTGCTGCGGCGGGATGTGACGGTCTACGAGTCGGCGGAGTGCGCGACGGAGACGGACTTCGTGACCTATCCGGGGCTGGGTACCTATGTACCCGCGACACCGTTCGTCGTCCGGGCGATCCAGGTGTGGCCGACGTAGTTGCCCTTTCGGGCAGTGATCGCTCCAGCTCGGGTTCGGCGGTTATGTTCCGCCGTTGTGCGTCGACGTGCCTAGTGACGGTGATCCCTTCCTGGGCAGGGGGCGATGCGCGTGGTGTCAGAAGTGCGGTCGTCGGCGGTCGAGGAGTCCGGTGTCGATCCGGTGCGGGAGGGGGATGAGCGGGATTGGTCGGTGCCGGTCGAGGACCGGCACCCGGCGTCGGCGTGGCGGATGTCGGTGGTCGAGCGGTTGCAGCGGTTGCAGGCCGAGATCGACCAGCGGGACGGCGGTGTCCCGACCGCGGTGCACACGGCCATGCGGATCGCCGCGCGGGCGGTGCTGCTGAAGAGTTCGCTGCCGCGCTGGTACTCCGGCGTGAACCTGGAACGGGCTTGGCGCGCGGTGCACCTGGCCGATGAGGTGCTGGTCGCCTCCAGCCCGGACCTGGTCGGTCGGATGCCCGCGATCCGCGCGACGGTGTCGCGCAAGCTGCCCGGCAAGGACCCGCGCCTGAAGGCGCTGGAGCCCGCCGTCTTCGACGGTCTGTCCGCTGCCGCGCAACGGGAAGTCGTCCTCACCGCCCTGCGCGGCGCGCACCAGTCATCCCACGACGCGGCCACGGCGGTGCGGAGCTTGCGCAACCGCATCATCCTGTTCGGCTTGCTGCTGCTCGCGATCAACATCGCCGTCGGCTGGCTGACCGCCCACCACGAACGGATGCTCCCGCTCTGCCTCGTCAACGGCGCCAACACCATCTGCCCCACCGGCGGCCCGAACCCGACCAGCGGCGACGTGTGGTGGCTCCAACTCATGGGGATGCTCGGCGCCTCGATCGCCGTCGTGGTCCTGCTCCTGCGAACCAAACCCAGCGTCGTCCCCTACACCCTGACCCCGTACCAAGCGATCGTGAAAGTCCTCCTGGGCTCGATCCTCGCCGTGGTGGGCGTCCTGGTCCTCCGCGCAGGCCTCCTCCACGACGTCGTCACCACCCAGGCGTCCCTGATCGCGTTCGCCTTGGTCCTCGGCTACTCCCAACAAGTGGGCACCCGCCTACTGGACAACTTCGCCGACCAGGTCGTGCAACGCGCCCAACCCTCGGCCACCACCGAATGACGGTCAGCCGCGGGTGCGGAGGGTGGTGAGGACGGCGTCGTCCCAGTGGTGGGAGCGGATCAGGCGGTAGCGCTCTCCCACGGCCCAGAGGTAGGCGTCGGCGTTGGTGCGGTTGGTGGCTATGCCCGCTTGGCGGACCATCTCCACGACGGGGGTGAACTCCTCGGCGTGCCAGCGGTTCGCCACGGTCGCGCGGTCCAGGAAGCGCTGTTCGTCCTGCATCAGGCGGTAGCCCCACGCCTCGACCGCCTCGCTCAGTTCCGCGTAGTCCCACGGGTCGGTCAGCGAGATCGTCGCCCGGCGGTCCGGGGTGAGCGGGACCCGGTCGAGGAAGATCCGGTGGTAGTCCTTGGTGATCAGGTCGCCGCGCAGGCGGATGCCCTCGGCGGGGACCCGGGTGGTGATCTCGGTGACGACCGCGTCGATGGTGCCCAGGCCGAGCGCGTGCGCCACCGACACCCGGCGGTGGCCGTCGACGACGAAGTGGAGCTCGCCCAGGCGGTAGAGGTCGACCGGTGGGGTCGACTGGCCGCGGCGGGCGGCCTGGGCCAGGCGTTCCCAGCGCTGCCGCGACTGGGCCGAGGTGGGGCGGAACCGGCGGTCGAACTCGCGGCCGCGGTCGACGCTGCCCACGATCGACCCCAGGTCGACCACCCGGTGCCCCAGGCGCCGTTCGCCGGTCCGGCCGAGGACGGCGACCACCTCGTCGAAGGGCAGCATGATGTTCACGTCGTCGGGCTCGCGGCGCAGCCACGCGCCGAGGCGGGCCAGCACCTGGCCGCGGCGCGCCCGCAGGAAGTCGTACTCCGCGTCGGCCGCGGGGAATCCGGTGTCACGCGGCATGATCGCTCCCGGGATCGGCGGATGCCCCCAGTCTTCTCCGCCGGGCGGCCGCTCGCACACTGCGCCAGCCGGGTGAAATCGCCCGGCGCGCGCACCGCGTCTGGGTGTGCCTCCGCGGTCCGGTTCCGGCCCGCCGCCGGGGGAACGGGTGACGCGCGGGTCCACGACGTGAACGCCTGGTAACCCACCGTTCGCGCCCGCGTCACGCCCGGGGCTGTGACCTGTGGTCGGGCTGTCGTGCTTGGCTGGTACGAAGTCGCGCGTACGGGGCAACCTCCTGGTGCCCGTCCGGTATCGATACCGGTGTCGGGAACGAGGAGTGGTGAGAAGGGAACTGTCGGTGTCCGGCGCGCGTCCAACCGGATAGCGTGATCGTCGGAAGCGATCGTCCACGGGGCCGAGGGGAGCGGTGGTCCGGTCAGCCACCGAGGGGAGCGAGTGATGGTGAGTGGACAGCGGGGTTACGACCAGTACGTCACGGGCGGGGTCCAGTGGGAGGACTACACACTGGAACAACTGATCAAGATGGTGGAGGACCAGGCGAGCGCACCCCAGCTGCAGCAGCTCGCCACCGACTGGCGCACCGCGGGTGACCAGGTCGTCGCCGCTGCCGAGCTGCTCTCGGTCGCACTGACGCAGTTGATGGAGTTCTGGGCGGGCAGCGCGGCCGAGCAGGCCCGCGAGGACGTCGACCTCAACGCGCGCTGGGTCAGCGACCTCGGCCACACCGCGCACGAGATCGGCCCGTCGATCGACGAGGCGGCCAACGCGCTGTCGGCCGTGCAGGCCGCCATGCCCGAACTGCCCGCGGACCCGGCGGTGCCGCCCGCACTCGCGCCCGACAGCGCCGTGCGCGGCTACCACGCGGGCGGCCCACTGGTGGCCGCGATCAACGGCACCGCGGCCGGTACCGAGAGCGCGTTCGGCTCCAGCAAGGACCACAACCAGCTCAAGACCCGCGCCGTCGAGGCCATGCGCCGCTTCGAGGGCGCCGTCATCAGCATCGACGAGAAGATCCCCCAGTTCAGAGAACGCCGTGATGGCGAGGAGTTGGCCCCCGGTGGGCCGACCCCGCCACCGACCCCACCGCCGGGCACCACCCCGCCGACCCCGTACCCGACCGACCCGGCGAAGCGGTGGGACGACCTGACCAAGGCCGACCCGAGCACCGCGGCGCAGGGCTTCGACAGCGGCACCGGGTACTCGGGTGGCGGCGGCTACGCGGGCGGCGCCGCACCGAGCGCGGAGACGACCCGACCGCCGTTGCAGTCCGGGGGCGCGGTCGGCGCGACGGAAGCCGTCACCGGCACCAACCCGCGTCCCGCTCTGGCCGGTGCGGGTGCGCCGGTCGCGGCAGGCGCGGCGGCCGGGGGCGCGGGCATGGGCGGGATGCCGATGGGTGGCGCGGGCGCGGGCGGCGGCCAAGAGGCAGGCGGCGAGCACCGCAGGCGCTACCCGTACGACGGGGAAGACCCGTTCCTGTTGGACCAGAAGGCCTCGCCGCCGGTGATCGGGCTCTGAGGCCAGGGAGACCACGACGATGCGCGAGTTCGACCAGTTCCCCGACGGCAGCCACCAGGTTCCCGACGGCAACACCGTCTCGGTGCCGGTCATCGGCGCCCTCTCACCCCCGGTAGCCACCCCGGCTCCGCAGACCGACGCCACCCCGGCGGCGGCCACCCCGGAGCCGAGCCCGTTGCCGCCGACGCCGGACCCCGTCCCGGGGCCCGGCCCGCTCGCCCAAGCCGCGCCGTTCTCGGTCCCGGTCGCACCCGCCGTGGCGCCGGACGCGGTCCCGCAGTACCAGCCCGGTCCGGCGGCTCCGCAGTACGCGACCCACCCGTCCAACGCCACGAACCTCGCGGGTGCCGGATCTGGGTTCCCCACCGTCGACCCCGACGCGGGCCACATCCCCGGCGCGATCGCCCAGCCGTACCCGTTACCCGCTCCTGTCCCGGTGCCCGTCCCGGGTGGCCCGGTCACCGGCAACCCCACCCCGGCGCCCCAGCCCATCCCGGTCCCGCCCGCCCCGCACTGGAGCCCCAAGCCCGGCAAGGGCGGCGACTACCACCACAAGCCGGGGGTTCCGCCCGCCTCCGGTTCCGCGCCGACCCCCGACTACGGCAGCAAACCGCCACCGCAGCAAGGCGGCGGTAACTCCCCGTTCCCCGACTCCCGGCCGCCCAGTCCAGGCAGCAACAACACGGGCACCCCCGGGAACGCGGAACCCGGGATGACCCGTCCCGCGGACGCCACCCACCCCTCCGGCAACGCTAAGCCCGACGCCACGACCCTCCCCGCGACCGGCCCGGTCCAACCGACCAACGGCACGACGCAGGGCTACTGGAAGATCGACCCCGAGGAGCTCGCCGGGTTCGAGCGGGCCGTTCGGGCCGCCCGCACCGGGTTGTACGGGGTGCAGGAGAAGGTCAAGGGGATGGAGGGCAAGGAGCCCAAGCTGGGCACCAGCCCCGTCGGCACGCAGCTGGCGAAGAAGTTCGACGACCGGCTCAACGGGCCGAACGGGCTGCGCACCCTGCTCGACCAGGCCATCAGGAAGATGGACGGGTTCATCCTCAGCGCCGAGCGGGTCCGCGACTCCTATGTCGAGGCCGACGAGACCGCCCGGGGGGACATGAACCGACGTGACCAGTCAACTGGCGGGACCACGTGACGGAGCTGTCCACCGGCCTTGAGCTCGGCACCGACCACCGCGACGGCGGCGAGGCGTCGCTGCACCCGGTCGAGGTCGACCTGCTGTGCACGTTCGCCGAGGTGGCGGTGCCGTTCCCGCTGCGGGTCGGTGGCGGGATGGACCGCGCGGCCGCCTTCGCCACCGCGCGTGCGCAGCTGTCGCGGCGCGGGCTGGCCGACGGGCGCGGGCCGCGTGGTGTGGCGGCTGAGTTCGTGCACCTGCTGCGCAACGGCGCGGGCACCCTCGACCTGATGATCGCGCGGCTCGGGCAGAGCCGTGGCGCGCTCATCCTCGCTCAGCGCGACGACGCGTTGTTGCTCCGACAGGACATCGGCCTGCCCGGCGCGCGGGTGTACTTGGAGGTGCTGTCGCTTTATGACGCGATAGAGCGGCTGGCCGACCTGGTGCCTGAGCACGGTGCCGGGATGGCTGCGCCGTTCAGCTTGTCGCAGCGAGCGTTGGATCGTGCCTATAAGTCCATCCAGGCCGCCATCGGCGAGTCAGGGCAACCGCGGAAATTGCACGCGGACGACGTGGACCGGCTGCTGCGCGACAGCGGCATCGACGAGACCACCGCGCGGCGGATGACCACGCACCTGCACCCGGTGCTGGGCAACGGTCAGGTCGGCGCTGCGGTGCGCCGCGGCTACGCCGACGAGTGGGGCAGGCTCGGCGACGAGCTGCGCTGGCTCGACACCGGCCGCGGCCGGTTCCGGCTGGGCACCGACACCGAGGGGTGGGTCAGCGTCAACCCGCTGACCCGCGAGGACCTGCGGACCGGGGTCCGGGCCTTGGCCGCCCGGTTGTGGTACTGACCGCGGGCACTGACGACGGGCACTGACGACGGGCACTGACCACGGGGGTACTGACCATGGCGGACATTCCCGGAACGTCGGTCCAATCGGCTACGGTTGCACCGCGGGACTGGCCGGTTGAGGGAGGGGCACAGGCATGATCGCCGATCTCGACGACGTGGTGCGCCGGATGGCGGAGCAGGCTGAGCGCGCCGCGCAGGCGCGCCGGACGGCCGAGCAGGAGCGCAGACGGCGCCGCGAGTCCGAGGACAGCTACGTCACCGGCGGCGTGCACTGGGACGGCTACTCGCTCAAGTCGCTGCAGCGGATGGTCGGCGACCACGCCAACGCCGCGCAGCTGGACATGCTGGCCACCGAGTGGTCGCGCTACGGCCAGAAGGTCGCCGAAGCCTCGCGCGACCTCTCCCGGTCGATGTCCAAGCTGCTGCAGTTCTGGTCCGGCGGCGCTTCGCAGGACGCCTCGCGCACCGTGGTGAGCAACGCCGCGTGGATGTCGCAGCTCGGCGGCACAGCCGCGCAGATGGCCGACCCGATCCAGGACGCCAGCGGCGCGTTGCGCTCCGCGCAGAGCACGATGCCCGGCGGTTCCCCGAGCAGCCCGTTCCTGGCGACCGCCGGTGGTGGCGCCGCCGCGGGTTTTGCGATCGGCGGCCCTGTTGGCGCTGCCTTCGGTGCCGCGATCGGTGGCATCGCCAGCGCGTTCGGCTTCGGTAGCAACAAGAAGAAGATGAAGCGCAAGGCAGTCCAGACGATGCAGCGCTTCGAGACCGCGGTGCTCGGCATCGACGGCACCACCCCACGCTTCGGTAGGCCTGCCGACGGTGTTGACCCCGGCGTGAACCGCCCACTGCCCCCGGCGCCGCGCCCCGGCCTCCCCGGCCCGGGCGTGACGGTCCCCGGTGGTCCTGGCCGCGGCCCGTCCGACCCGTCCGCCCCGCCCCCCAGCTTCGGCGGTGGCCCCAACATCGGCACCACGCCGTCGTTCGCCCCCGGCATCGACAAGGGCTGGGAGAGCCACTGGCGCGGCCTCACCGGCATGGGCAACGGTGGTTCCCTGCCCGGCGGCATCAGCAACAACGTCGGCGGCGGCCCCAACTCCATCGGCCTCGGCAACGGTGGCTTCCTGCCCGGCGGTCTCGGCGCCAGCGGCCGCAACGGCGGCTCCGGCTCGGGCCGCGCCGGCCTCGGCTCCGGTTTCGGTGCAGGTGGCCGCGGCGCGGACGGCGGTCGCGGTGGCTCCGGTTCGGGTCGTGGCACGGCCGGTGTCGGCGCGGGTGGCCCCGGTGGCGGTCGCGGTCGCGACGGCAGCCGTGGCGCCAGCCGGTTCGGCCGGGCGGGCGCGTTCGGCAACGACCCGCACGGGCGCTCCGGCAGCGGGTACGGCATGCCCGGCAGCGCCAAGGACAAGGAAGAGGACGGCACCCACCAGCGGCGGGTGCCGATCGAGGAGGACCCGTTCACCACGGCGGACCTGACCGCGGCACCACCGGTCATCGGCGCCTGAGCGGACTGAGGGAGCGGATATGAGCGAGAACGGCGGGTGGCAGGTCGACCCGGAGCAGGTGCGCGAGTTCGCCGCGGCGGTCGAGGAGGTCCGCGCGGACCTGAACTCGATCTTCGCCGAGGTGGCCGACCTGGCGACCCCGGCGTACCTGCCGATGCTGGGCACCAGCCCGGTCGGCCAGGAGCTGGCGGAGAAGTTCACCGAGCGGCTGGCCGGTGAGACCGGGCTGAAGGGTCAGCTGGAGGAGGCGCTGCAGCGCATGGAGGAGTTCGTCGCCAGCGCCGAGCGCTCCTCCGCCGCCTACCAGGACAGCGACGACAACTCCGCGCAACGCTTCACCACCCCGTGACCACCCCGCCGGTCCCCGGCGTCGCGCTGCACCCGGTCGAGGTGGACCTGCTGTGCGCGTTCGCCGAGGTCCAGCCCCCGTTCCCGATCGAGGTCCCGGCCACCGCGACCTCCGAGGACGAACGCGGCGCGCTCTACCGGGCGGCCGCCGAGGAACTCGCCGCGCGCGGCCTCGCCGACGAGGACGGCCCGCTCGACGTCGCCGAGGAGTTCGTCCACCTGCTGCGCTCGTGCACCGGCGTGCTCGACGTGGTCGTCAACGGGCCTGCGGGCACCCTCGGCATCGCCGTGCTCGTCGTGCGGGACGAGGCGCTCGTGCTCACCCAGGACCAGGCCGACCCCCACGGCCTGATCCGGATGTGGGCCGCCACCCTCGACGAGGCGCTCGGTCGCGTCAGCCGCATGATCCCGCGCGCCGACGCCCCGCTCACCGCGCCGTTCAGCCTTCCGTTGCGCCCCTTGGAAGAGGCGTTCGCGGTGATGCTGTCGCGGTTGCCGGAGCCGGACCAGCCGGGCAGCCCGAACCCGATGTCGCAGGGCGAGATCGACGACCTGCTGCGCGCGCACGGCATCGACGACCGGGTCGCCCGGCGCATGGTCGCGCACCTGCAACCGGTGCTGGGCAACGGCCAGTCGGGCGTCGCCGTGCGCGACGACACCGAGGACCAGTGGCGCCGGGTCGGCGCGGAGATCCGCTGGCTGGACACCGCTCGCGGCCGGTACCGGTTGGCCGCGGTGTCCGGTGAGGACGGTTCCTGGCTCAGCGTCAACCCGCTGAGCCAGGACGACCTCCTGGCTGGTCTGCGCTCGCTCGCCTACACCACCCGGGGCCAGTAGCGCGGTTGGTCCACAGAGGACCGTGGTGCGGTCGTTACGAGGTCGGGGTTTCCGCGATGATCACGGTCACCACCGTGATCCAGGTGACGATCACCGCGAGGAGCCAGAACTTCACATTGGTCAGCAGCCGGGCCATGGGGAAACCTCCCGTCAAAGGGGGCGGACTGGGGGCTAGAGCCAGCGGTTCTTGCGGAAGATGCGGTACAGCACGATGCAGGCCAGGAAGATCACGACCATCACCATCGGGTAGCCGAAGCGCCAATGGGTCTCGGGCATGTGGTCGAAGTTCATGCCGTAGACGCCGACCACCATGGTGGGCACCGCGATGATCGCCGCCCACGCGGTGATCTTGCGCATGTCGGTGTTCTGCTGCAGCGTGATCTTGGCCAGGGTCGCGTCGACGAGCGTGGTGAGCAGCTCGTCGAAGCTGGTGACGCGCTCGGACACGGTGGTGAGGTGGTCGTCGACGTCGCGGAAGTACGAGCGGATCGTGTCGGGGACCAGCGGGGAGCAGCCCTCGGCGAGGCGGCGCAGCGGGTTGGCCAGCGGCATGACCGCGCGGCGCAGCTCCAGGATCTCCCGCTTCATCAGGTACATCTGCTCGGCGCTGACCGGGCTGCGCGGCGCGAAGACCGCCTTCTCGATCAGGTCGATGTCGTTCTCGAACGCGTCGGTGACCGCGAGGTAGGTGTCCACCACGTGGTCGGCGATCGCGTGCAGCACCGCGGCGGGCCCGCCGCGCAGCCGCTCCGGGGACTTCTCCAACCCCGAGCGCAGCTCGTGCAGGCCGGAGTGCTTGCCGTGGCGCACGGTCACCACGTAGTCGGCGCCGAGGAAGGCCATGATCTCGCCGGTCTCGACGATCTCGTTGGCCGTGGTCGGCGACTCGTGCTCGACGTAGCGGACCGTTTTGAGCACCATGAACAGGTTGTCGTCGTAGCGCTCCAGCTTGGGCCGCTGGTGCGCGGTGACCGCGTCCTCGACCGCGAGCTCGTGCAGCCCGAAAGTCTGCGCGACGCCCTGGATCTGGCGCTCGTCGGGTTCGTGCAGGCCGATCCAGACGAAGCCCTCGCCGCGGCGGCGGACCTCGGCGACGGCGTCGATGTGCGTCCACCGACCGGGCAGCCGCACCCCGTCGACGTACACGCCGCAGTCCACGACGTACGCCGAGAGCAGGACCGGGATCGGTGGGGCGGGCGGGGCGACTCGGTTCGCGCGACCTCTCAGGCCGCCGAACGACGGGATGGTGGGCATCAGACCTCCAGCGACGCGCGGACGCGGCGAACCGGTTGGCCGATCGGCTGACCGGTGGCGGAGCGCCCCGGCCGGTAACGCGGTGCACACCACTCAGTGGTGGCGCGCAACTCCGGAGGGGACGCGGGGACTACTGGATCCGATCGCGGTTTCATGACCGTTCGGGTCGCCCATGCGTCTCACCTCCTCTGGTCGGCGGCGGTCTGGCGCGTGACGCGCGGGCCTGCCGGGAGGACAGCGTACTCCCGGCCGCCGCGCACCCGGCCACCAGGCGGGAAAACCGAACGCGTTTCACACGCGGTGCCCTGCCTCACACACCGGTTGCACCCCGGCGCCCGCCGCCGTACACAGGTCCCCTACTGGCCGGTCACATGCGGGAGGTCGACGTGCAGTTCGGGCGGTACTACGAGGAGTTCGAGGTCGGCGCGGTGTACAAGCACTGGCCGGGCAAGACGGTGACCGAGTACGACGACCACCTGTTCTGCCTGCTCACCATGAACCACCACCCGCTGCACCTGGACGCGAACTACGCGGGGAACACCACCGACTTCGGCAAGAACGTCGTGGTGGGCAACTACGTCTACTCGCTGCTGCTGGGCATGTCCGTGCCGGACGTGTCCGGAAAGGCCATCGCCAACCTCGAGGTCGAGTCGTTGCGGCACGTGAAGCCGACCTTCCACGGTGACACCATCTACGGTGAGACCGAGGTACTCGACAAAACGCCCTCCAAGTCGAAAGACGACAGGGGGGTTGTGCATGTCGAGACACGGGGCTACAAGCAGGACGGAACGGTCGTCTGCATCTTCCGCCGGAAGGTGATGGTGCCCAAGCGCTCTTACGGTGAGGCGCGCGGGGGCGAGCAGCCGGGACGACCGGAACCGAAGGCCTAACTGCCGGGTTGGGGACAGCCCGGGCGGACGGAAGGGACAGCCGTGACCGTGTCGCTGGAGGAGGTCAAGCACCGGTTGCGGCGCTTTGCCGAGGTCGAGGCCGCCGGGGTGTCACCGCTCTACCAGCACCTGGCCGAGCGGGCCGCCGAGGACGACGACGTCGCCGCCCCGCTGACCGCCGCCCAGCCCGGGTTCGAGACCGCGACCCTGCTGTTCGCCGCGATCCACCGGGCGGTCCAGGCCGAGCCGTTCCACGAGCTGGTCAACTACTACCCGTCCATGGGTGGCAGCTACGGCGTGGACGCCGCGACCTGGCCGCTGTTCCGGCAGTTCGTCGTCGAGCGGGCGGAGAAGATCCGCGCTCTTGTCGCCGCGCACACCACGCAGACCAACGAGGTGCGCCGCGCTGCTCTGCTGTACCCGGCGGTGTCCTTGGCCGCTAAGCAGGCTGGCGCCCCCGTGGGCTTGCTCGAGGTTGGTTGCTCCGCAGGGCTTCTCCTCAACCTCGACCGTTACGGCTACCGGTACCAAACGGAGCAGTCCGGTCAGATCGTTGTTGGGCCTACCAAGACGCCGCTTGGGCTGCATTGTGCGCTGGAGTTGGGACCAGAGGCGGCGCTGCCGTCGATCCCGAAGAAGCTCGCCGTGGCTGACAGGGTCGGTCTAGACCGGGCTCCGGTAGACCTAGCCGACGAGGACGCCGCTGCGTGGCTAGAGGCTTGTATCTGGGCCGATCAGCCTGAGCGTCAGCGGCTGTTCAGCACCGCCGCCGCTCTGCAGCGCAAGAGCCCGCCCCAGTTCGTCGAAGGCGACGCGATCGCCGATCTCGGCAAGGCCGCCGCGCTGATCCCGTCCTCCGTGCCGCTGGTTGTCATCACCAGCCACGTCTTGCCGTACCTGACCGAAGACGACCGCGCGAGCTTCGTCGCCGCCGTCGCAGCGCTGGCGGAAACGCGACCGCTGTGGTGGGTCAGCGACGAGGTTTACACCGTCGGACTGCGGCACGTGCTGCCCGACCGCGAGGACCTCGTCGCGGCTCAGGGGCAGCAGGCGTTCAGCGTTGTGGGGCTCACCAGGTGGGACGGCGGGGTGCCGACTTCTGCCGCTTTGGCCCGCGCCGCCATGCACGGTGAGCGCATGGTGTGGCTTGTCTGATTCCCGTCATCGGGGCAGCTCACCCCAGTCGCTCAACGTCGCGCAAAGGCCTGCCACCAGGGCATTACGGTCATCCAATGTGGTGAACATCGCAAGATCCACCCAGGTGGCCGCATCGGCGTCGTCCCCGGGCGAAAGATCACCCGCGGTGATCGAGCAGCGGTAGTCGTGGATCTCGAACAGCCCACCGGGCGCCGGGCGCTCGACCGAGCCCACGTGGTCACCGACGGCCACCACGAGCCCGGTCTCCTCGCGCATCTCCCGCGTCAGTGCCTCGTGGTCGGACTCGCCTTGCTCGACCTTCCCACCAGGGATGGACCACAGTCCGGCGCCGGGGTCGCGGCCCCGGCGGATCAGCAGCAGCCGCCCGCGCTCGTCGCGCACGAGCCCACCCACGCACCTGATCCGCCGAATGTGATGCCCGTTCATGACGACGCAGAGTAGCGATCTACGGGTGATCACGCTCCGCGTTGCCCCAAGAGCTTGACTACTCTCCCTAACCGCCGCCCGGTGCGGTACAACGGTTTTCAACAGGCGCCATGCAGGGTGCGTACGGAACGGGGTAGATCACAGTGGACATCAAGAAGATCTTGATCATCACTGGGGCCGCTTTGCTCGTCTTCTTCCTGGTGACGCAGCCGGTCCAGTCTGCGGGGATCGTGAACTCCATCCTCACCAGCCTCAAGGACGGGGCCGAAGCGGTGATCACCTTCGTCCGCACTGTCTTCCAGGGCTGAGACGAAGTAGCGTCGGAGCATGTTCGCGCCCAGGGACCCTGACGAGTACCTGCTCGACTCCGAACGGCGGGTGATCCGCGTTCGCAGGCACTGGGCGAGCTTGGCGTGGCAGGTCTTCGAGGCCGTCGCCCTGCTCGCGGTCTGCGTGATGATCTCCTACCTGCTGCCGCCGCAGGCGTGGCTGATCCAGAACATCCTCTGGTACGTCGCGCTGGTGGTGGTCCTCCGCTTCACCTACCAGGTGATCGAGTGGTGGGTGGAGCGGATCGTGGTCACCGACAAGCGGTTCATGATGACCACCGGGGTGTTCACCACCCGGGTGCTCATGATGCCGATCAGCAAGGTCACCGACCTCACCTACAAGCGGACCGCGACCGGCCGGATCTTCGGCTACGGCACGATGGTCGTGGAGTCGGCCGGTCAGATCCAGGCGCTGAACAACATCGAGTTCCTGCCCCGGCCGGAGCAGGTGTACGACGCCATCTCCGAGTTGGTCTTCGGCGACAAGAAGGCCCAGGCCGAGCGGTTCTCGATGATCAAGGCCCAGCGCATCGCCAGGGGTACCCGCAAGGCGCGCAAGCCGGTCGGCTGACCCGCCCGGACCGCCGGTGACCTGGGTCATCGGGAACACTGGTCCGGTGCGGATCGACCTCCACTGCCACTCAAACGCCTCCGACGGCACCGACACCCCCGCCGAGCTGGTGATCGCGGCCGCCCGGGCGGGCCTGGACGCGCTGGCGATCACCGACCACGACACCACCGCGGGCTGGCAGCCCGCCGCCGAGGCTTTGCCGCCCGGCCTGCGGCTGGTCCGGGGCGCCGAGCTGACCTGCGTGTCCGAGGACGGCCGCGGCGGGTACTGCACGATCCACTTGCTGGCCTACCTGTTCGACCCGCACGCTGAGCCGGTGGTACGCGAGTACGCCCGCACCCGCGCTGAGCGGCGTAGCAGGTTGCACACGATGGCCGTGCGGATGGCAGCCGACGGCTACCCCGTCGACCCCGACGGCCTGATGGCGGACCTACCGCCGGATGCCCCCGCCGGGCGGCCCCACCTCGCGCAGGCACTCGTGCGCGCCGGGGTGGTCGGTTCGGTCACCGAGGCGTTCGCGGAGCTGCTGCACGGCCGCAACGGCTACTACGTGCCCAGCTCGAAGACGCCCGTCGCGGACGCCATCGCGATGGTCCGCGCCGCGGGCGGGGTGACGGTGCTGGCCCACGGGTTCGCCCACCAGCGCGGTCCGACGATCACCGAGGCGGTGGTGGTCGACCTGGTCGGCGCCGGGCTGGACGGGGTCGAGGTCGACCACCCCGACCACGACGCGCCCGCCCGCGCCCAGCTGCGCTCGATCGCCGCCAAGCACGACCTGATCATCACCGGTTCGAGTGATTACCACGGCACCAACAAGACGATCGGGCTCGGCGCGGAGACCACCTCGGCCGCGATGCTCGACGAGATCGTGGCCCGGGCGAGCGGCGCGGAACTGCTGGTGGGTGCCTGATGGCGGTGTTCGACGCCGCCTTGTTCGCCGAGGCGACGATCACCCTCGTGGTGATCATGGACCCGCCGGGCACGGTCCCGGTGTTCCTCAGCCTCACCGGCCGCAAGACCAAGCAGACCCGCAACCGCGCCGCCCGCCAGGCGGTCCTGGTCTCGCTGATGGTGATCAGCCTCTTCGCGATCAGCGGCGAGGCCATCTTGCGCTACCTGGGTATCGGTATCCCTGCCTTGCAAGGCGCGGGTGGCCTGCTGCTGTTGCTGATCGCGCTGGACCTGCTGACCGGTAAGAACGCCAACGAACCGGAGGCGGTCGAAGACGTCAACGTCGCCCTCGTGCCCCTGGGGACCCCGCTGCTGGCGGGCCCAGGCGCGATCGCGGCCACGATCGTGTTCGTCCGCGGGGCGGGCGGGCACCTCGAGTCCTACATCGCGCTGGGGTTCGCGATCCTGGCCGTGCACCTGATCCTGTACCTGTGTCTGCGGTTCTCCGGCGCGGTGATCCGGCTGGTGAAGGACAGCGGCATCACCCTGCTGGCCAAGATCGCCGGTCTCCTGCTCGCCGCGATCGCGGTGCAGCTGATCGCCAACTCGGTGCGCGGGTTCATCACCGGCGCTAGCTGAGCGCCGCGTCGAGCTCGTTGGGGGAGCGGGCGACGAACGCCCGGCCGTCGTCGGTGATGATGATCGGCCGCTCGATCAGCACCGGGTTCGCCGCGAGCACCGCGATCCACGCGGCGCGGTCCTTCGGCTTGGCGGCCAGCCCGAGCTCCTTCGCCAGCGGCTCCTTGAGCCGGGTGATCTCCCAGGGCTGCTTGCCGAGCTTGGTCAGCACCTCGTCGAGCTGCGCGGCGGTCGGCGGCTCGTCGAGGTAGCGGCGGACGGTGTGCCCGGGGTCGGCGGCGTCGAGCGCGGCCTTCGCGGTGCGCGACTTCGAGCAGCGCGGGTTGTGCCAGATTTCCACGCGCTCGATTGTGCCCGTACCCGGGTTGTCGGTGCCGGTGCGTACCGTGTACCTCGTGCAAGGTCAACTCGGGTTCGACAGCATGCCGCGCAAGCTGATCAAGGTGACGCCGTCGCGGCTCGGTGTGTGGAACGACTGCAGGCGCCGGTTCCGGATGACCTACGTGGACCGCCCCACCCCGCCGCGCGGTGGCCCGTGGGCGCACAGCACGCTCGGCGCGGTCGTGCACAACGCGCTCAAGGCGCTGTTCGACCTGCCCGTCGAGCGGCGCACCCCCGACAGCGCGGCCGCCCTCGTCGGCACGCACTGGAAGGACGACGGGTTCGCCGATTCCGCGCAGGCGGGGGAGTTCCGCGAGCGCGCGGCGGGCTGGGTGCACGACTACGTCAAGGAAACCGACGTGTCCGACGACCCGGTCGGTCTGGAGCGCTGGGTCTCCGCCCCGGTCGGCACGATCGTCGCCGAGGGCCGGGTCGACCGGATCGACCAGCGCGGCGGCGAACTGGTGATCGTCGACTACAAGACCGGCCGCCACGCCCTCACCACCGACGACGCCCGCGGTTCCCAGGCGCTGGCGCTCTACGTGCTCGCCGCCCGCCGCACCCTGCGCCGCCCGTGCACCCGGGTGGAGCTGCACCACCTGCCCACCGGTGGCGTCGCGGTCTGGGAGCACACCGAGGACTCGCTGGCCAGGCACCTGTCCCGGGCCGAGGAGGCCGCCGACGAGTTCCAGCTCGCCATCGACACGCACAAGGCGGGCGGCGACCCGGAGGTCCTCTTCCCGCCCAACCCCGGCCGCCAGTGCTCCTGGTGCGACTTCCGCCGCAACTGCGCCGAGGGCCAGGCAGCTGGACCCGCGATCGACCCATGGGCGATGCTGTCCCCGTGACCCAACCTGACCCCGTGACCCGACCGGACGACGCGACCGTCGAGCTCCCGCGCACGCCCGCCGAGCCGGTGCGGTCGGGGTTCTGGCGGGAGGTCTCCGGGGCGCTGGCCGTCGGGTTGTCCGGGTTGGCGCTGATCGTGCTGGTACTGCAGGTGATCGCGTGGGTCCGGGGCGTGCCCGGCCCGGGGATCGGTGTGGTGCTGGGGCATTTCGCCACCGCCGCGGTGGGCGTCGTGGCGCAGCGGTTCGCCGACCGGCGGCGGGGGCCGGAAGCGGCGCTGGCCGTGGTCGTCGTGGCGATCGCGACCGGCGTGGCCATCTGGTTCTTCTGGTGGGCCTGAGGTCCTACCCCGCGGCGGCCAACCGGGGCGCGCTCGCCACCAGTCCGGCCAGCCGCGCCCGCACCTCGGCCGCGCGCTCGTAGTTGAGCATGTGCCCGGCGCCCGGGTAGATCAACAGCGCCGCGTCCGGCAGCGCGCCCGCGATGATCCGCGCGTCGGCCACCGTGCAGAGCCGGTCGCGCCCGCCCGCCAGCACCACAGCGGGTACGCCGCGGTACACCGGCAACGCGTGCAGCCGCTCGTGCTCGTTGAGCGCGCTGCGGAACTCGACCATGTTCGCCGGGTTGCACCGTCCGACTTGGGCGGCGGTGGCCGCGATGTGCGTTGGCACCGGCCGCTTGCCGAACACCAGCCACCGCACGCCGGGACGGGCGTAGCCGGTCCGCTTGCCCATCAGCGCGGG
Source organism: Actinokineospora diospyrosa (assembly GCF_024171925.1). Taxonomy (GTDB): domain Bacteria; phylum Actinomycetota; class Actinomycetes; order Mycobacteriales; family Pseudonocardiaceae; genus Actinokineospora; species Actinokineospora diospyrosa. Next base: position 135,630 of record NZ_JAMTCO010000016.1, read on the forward strand.
CCTGCGGATCCGGGCGATCCGCCGGTTGACCAGCTTCTCCGCGTACAGCACCGGCGCGGCGACCCAGCGCGGCAGGCCGAAGGTCAACCTGGACAGTCCACCTGAGGTGGTCGCCACGAACGCGACCCCGGCGACCCGCTCCGCGATCAACCCCGGGTGCCGCTCGGCGAGGGCCATCAGCGTCATCCCGCCCAGCGAGTGCCCGCCGAGCACCAGCGGTCCCGTCGGCGCCACCGCGGCGATGACCTCGGCCAGGTCGTCGGCGATCCGGTCGATGGTGGCGCTGCCCGCCGGGGCGGACCCGGACGAGCCGTGGCCGCGCAGGTCGAAGCGCACGACGCGGACCCCGGCCAGCCCGTCCGCGACGAGGTCCCACGAGGTGTGGTCCATCGTCCAGCCGTGCACGAGCACGACCGTGGTCGGGCCGTCGCCGCTGGTCACGACGTTCAGCTCGACGCCGTCGGAGGTGCGCACGGTGCTCATTTCGCGAGCAGCATCGAGCGGCGCCACAGGACCGTGCCCGGCCCGCCGACGAGGTCGGTCTCGGCCAGGAACTTCATGATCCGCTCACCCCAGTAGCGCATCGTCTCCTGGAAGTGCGGGTTGTTCTTGGCGGCCTTCCACGCCTGCTTCGGGTCCAGCCCGACCGCGCGGTAGACCTCCGGGTTGACCAGGCTCAGCGCGACGAAGTACGACACGACCGCGGTCAGCAGCCGGTGGTAGCTCCGGGCGAACCGGCCCGCCTTGGCCATGCCCTGCACGACCTCCTGGCGGGCGAAGGTGACGTGCCGCGCCTCCTCCAGCACGTGGATCCGGTTCACCATGCGGATCAGCGGCTGCAGGCCGGGGTCCACCATGTTCTCCCGCTGCATCCGGTCCAGCACCTCCTCGGCGACCAGGATCGCCGCGTACGCCGAGGGGCCCCTGCCGAGTACGGGCAGGACCTTCGCCAGCTGCTTGACCCACTTGCGCGGACCGTAGGCGGGGACGCCGAAGCGCTTGCACGCCTTGCCGAACATCGTGGAGTGGCGGCACTCGTCGGCGATCTCGGCGAGCAGGTAGTGCACGTGGTCGGTGGTCGGGTCGTGCTTGTAGACCTGCTTGAGCAGCATCTGCATCAACAGGACCTCGAAGAAGATCCCGGTGCTGGCGATGCTCGCGATCTCGTGCTTGCCCAGCTCCAACCGCTGCTGCGGGGTCATCCGGTCCCAGAGTTCGGTGCCGTACAACGAGATCCGGTGTTCGGGGTGGAAGGACAGGTCGGCCGGGATCTCGGCGTCCCAGTCGATATCGATGTCGGGGTCGTAGAACTTGTCCGCGGAGGACTTCAGCAAACGACCCGCGGTCTTCTCCCGATCGGCTAACTTGGCAACCTGCGTCGCGCGGCTCATCGTCGAGTCACTCCTCTTACGCGGCGGTTCCAGCACGCGTAACTTCGGGTAACAGTTACTTCTGGTAGCATGAGTCGCATGCCTGACCGTGTCAAGCGCCACAGCACCGGCGACACCGGGGACGCGCGGCGCGACCGCTGGAAGTCCCACCGCGCCGCCCGGCGCGAGGAGTTCGTCGAGGCAGCGCTGCGCGCGCTCGCCGAACACGGCCCCGACCTGGGCATGGAGCACGTCGCCGCGGCGACGGGGGTGACCAAGCCGGTGCTCTACCGGCACTTCACCGACAAGGCCGACCTGTTCGTCGCGCTCGGCCACCGGGGCACCGAGATCCTCTTCGAGCGGCTCATCCCGGCGATGAGCCGCGAGGAGGCGCCGCTGCCGCGGATCCGCCGCAGCCTGGACGCGTTCTTCTCCATCATCGAGGAGTACCCGAACCTCTACCGGCTGCTGGTGCGCAGCACCTTCGCCGACCGCAAGATCGACAACGACATCGTCGCCGAGGACAAGGAGGTCATCGCCAACGCGCTGGCCGCGCTGCTCGGCGACTACATGCGGGCGTACCAGATCGACTCCGGCGGGGCCGAGATCTGGGGCCACGGCATCGTCGGCATGGTGCAGAACGTCGGCGAGTGGTGGCTGGAGCGGCGCACGATGAGCCGCGACGCGGTCGTGGAGTACCTGACGATGACCATCTGGGCCGCCATCGACGGCACCATGCGCGGCTACGGCGTGACCATCGACCCGCACAAACCCCTGGAAATCAACAAGATTATCACACTGTCCACCGGCGACGCCGCCGCTGGCTGAGGAGCCACCATGCCCGACCCCCTCGACGAAGACGGCTACCGCGGCCCGGCGCGACTGCACATCGGCCCCCAGAAGTTCGCCGTCACGGTCGACCTGCGCGGCCACTTCCAGCCCATCGACGGCTACTACCGCTGGTACGGCCGAGTGTCGGCGGACCAGCTGCTGTCGGAAGCACTGGCAGGCCGCAAGACCACGGCGACCCTGCACACCCCCCAGGTCACCGCGACGGGCGAACTGTCCGATCCGGACCCGTGGGACCGCTACCGGATCATGGGCACCTCCACCCCACCGTTCACCGTGGTGACCGAACTGGACGCCGCGCTCGAGGTGTAGCGCGCCACCGGAGTCGATGGGGCGGCTATCGGACGACGGCGCTTTTGCCCTGCCGCTCACCTGTGGCGACGGCTCTGGGCACGTCGCGCCTATCGCGCTTGGCGACGCCGAAGATCGCTGGTGTGGTCGTCCACGCTGTCCGGTCACCCGTTCGGGGGCAACGAAAAGGCCGCTGTCCGGAGTGGACAGCGGCCTCGACGGTGCCCCTGATCAGGGGGCGAAGCCGACCTTGCGGGAGTCGGCGCTGCCGATCTCCACGTAGGCCACTCGCGCGGCCGGGATCACGAACCGGCGACCCTTGTCGTCGACCAGGGCCAGGTGTCCGCTGCCGGTGCGCAGTGCGTCGGCGACCAGGGCCTCGACCTCGTCGGGGGTCTGCGAGCTGCTGAGCACGAGCTCCCGCGCGGTGTCCGCGACACCGATCTTGACCTCCACGCCGAACCTCCGGGCATCGAATCGAAAAGACCTTCGTCACCAAGGCTAGTGGAGCGCGGGGCCCCGGGCGCGCAGGGGCGCGTTCACCGGTCGCGAAATCCGGCCCTCAGCCAAGGCCCAGGGCGCTCATGCGCTTGCCGTGCTGCTGCTGCAGCCTGCGGAACAGCGCCGCGATCCCGGCGAGGTCACCCGTTCCGGCGACGATCAGCTCGGAGAGCCCGTCGCGCTCGGCGACCACGTACTGGGCCTGGGTGAGCGCCTCGCCGAGCAGCCGCCGCCCCCACAGCGCCAGCCGGTCGCGCACCGTCCTGTCCCGCTCGATGGCCGCGGTGACCTCCCGCTCGGCGAAGGCCGAGTGCCCGGTGTCGGCCAGCACCGCCAGCACCAGCGCCCCGCTCTCGGCGTCGAGCCAGGCGGCGATCTCGCGGTACAGGTCGGCCGCCAGCCCGTCCCCGACGTAGGCCTTGACCAGCGACTCCAGCCACGAGCGGGGCGCGGTCGAGGCGTGCCAGGTGTCGATGTGGGCGATGAACGGGGCGATCGCGTCCTCGATCGCCACGCCGTGCGCGGCCAGGTACTTCTCGATCTTGGCGTAGTGCCCCATCTCGGCGGCCGCCATCTCCGAGAGCGCGGCCCGCCCGGACACCGTCGGGGCCGACCTGGCGTCCTCGGACAGCCGGTCGAACGCCGACAGCTCCCCGTAGGCGAGCACGCCGAGCAGGTCGACCACCCCCGCCGACAGGCCGCTCCCGGACACTCCCGACTCCGCGTTCTCCATGGTTGGCAGCGTATCCGGCGGCCGTCGCGGGTAGACTCGCCAGGACGCCTGGCTCGCCACCGCCCACGGGCGGGTGGCGCCGGGCGGCTACGAAGACCTCGGGGAACGTCGCGGGCACCCTGCCCGCGGGACCGAGTGAGAAGGGTGCGCGCCTACCTCGCAGGCCCTCCCGCGCCCCACCCGGGCCGCGCCACGACGCGCAGGACCGGGGCGGGACCGACGCGGTCGAGAAGGGCCCTCCAGGGCAGTGCGCGCTGGTACGAGAGAGGCTGATCACCCTGACGCAGGACGACACCCAGGGCGGCGACACCGCCGCCGGGACCGACGAGCTGGACCCGGTCACGCTGGAGCACAGCGAGGCCGGTCTGCCCGACAACGACACATCGCACCCGCTCACCGCGGGTGCCCCGGTCAAACCGACCGCCCCGACCTTCGCCGAGCTCGACGTGCGGGCCGAGATCGTGCGCGCGCTGTCCGAGGCGGGCATCGAGCGCACCTTCGCCATCCAGGAACTGACCCTGCCGCTGGCCCTGGCCGGTGAGGACCTGATCGGGCAGGCGCGCACCGGCACCGGCAAGACGCTGGGCTTCGGCGTCCCGCTGCTGCAGCGGATCGTCTCCCCCGGCGACGGCACCCCGCAGGCGCTGGTGGTCGTGCCGACCCGCGAGCTGTGCCTGCAGGTCACCGCCGACATCCGGGACGCGGGCAAGTACCTCGGCGTGCGGGTGCTCTCGATCTACGGCGGCCGCCCGTACGAGCCGCAGGTCGCCGCGCTGCGCAAGGGCGTGGACATCGTGGTCGGCACCCCCGGCCGCCTGCTCGACCTCGCCGAGCAGAAGCACTTGGTGCTGGGCAAGGTCCGCGGCCTGGTCCTCGACGAGGCCGACGAGATGCTCGACCTGGGCTTCCTGCCCGACATCGAGCGGATCCTGCGGATGGTCCCCGACCAGCGCCAGACCATGCTGTTCTCGGCGACCATGCCCGGCCCGATCATCACCCTGGCCCGCACCTTCCTCACCCGCCCGACGCACATCCGGGCCGAGGAGAACGACGCCAGCGCGGTGCACGAGCGCACCGAGCAGTTCGTCTACCGGGCGCACTCGCTGGACAAGGTGGAGGTGGTGGCCCGCTCGCTGCAGGCGGCTGGCCGCGGCCTCACGATGATCTTCACCAGGACCAAGCGGACCGCGCAGAAGGTGGCCGACGAGCTCACCGAGCGCGGGTTCGCCGCGGGCGCGGTGCACGGCGACCTCGGCCAGGGCGCGCGCGAGCAGGCGCTGCGGGCGTTCCGCTCCGGCAAGGTCGACGTGCTGGTCTGCACCGACGTCGCCGCGCGCGGCATCGACGTGACCGACGTCACGCACGTGATCAACTACCAGTGCCCCGAGGACGAGAAGACCTACGTGCACCGCATCGGCCGCACCGGCCGCGCAGGCAAGACCGGCGTCGCGGTCACCCTGGTCGACTGGGACGAGGAGACCCGCTGGAAGGAGATCAGCGACGCGCTCGGCCTGGACAAGCCCGCGCCGGTGGAGACCTACTCCACCTCCGCGCACCTGTTCAGCGACCTGGGCATCCCGGAGGGCTCGACCGGCAGGCTGCCGATGGCCATGCGCACCCGCGCGGGCCTGGACGCTGAGCCGGAAGAGGACTTCGGCGGCAAGCGCCGCGGCGCCACAGCCGGTGCAGGTGCGGGCCGCACCCGCCGGGTCCGCGCGTCCGGCGCGAGCCGGGCCAAGGCCGAGGCAGCCGCCCGACCTGCCAGCGACGAGGCGGGCGAGGGCGACAGCAGGCCGCGTCGGCGTCGGCGCAGGCGCGGTGGCTCCGACGTCGGTGAGGACGCGACCCCGGTCGAGGTCAACGCCGAGCAGAAGCCGGAGCCGGAGGGCAAGACCGACAAGCCCGCCCGGGTCCGCCGCAGGCGCCGCCGCGGTGGCGCCGACTCCGCCGGTGAGGCGGGGGCCAACACGGGCGACACACCGGGCGGGGCAGACTAGCGCCCGTGACGCTCGGCGAGACCAGGGACGACAGCGGGGACCGGGAGCAGCAGAGCCCGGCCCCGCGCTACGGGTCGGCCAACGGCCAGGTGGCCGTGGCCGACGAGGACGTGCTGGCCGGGCCCGCCCCGGCCGCGCGGCTGCGCGGTCCGCGCAACGGGTTCAACACCAAGCGCGATTGGGCGCTGCTGGTGCTGATCGTTCTCGCCCTGGTCGGCGCCGGGGTGGTGGTGTGGCGGACCAGCGACATCGCCGCCACCGAGTCGACCCCTGGGACCGGCACGTACCGGTCGCTCCAGCCGCCCGAGGTGTTCCCGCCCTCGCTCGGCGAGGCCTGGCGGGTCAGCAGCCCGGCCACCTGGCAGCCCGTCGTCGCCACGCCGCTGCCCGACCAGAGCTCCCCGCCCGCGGCCTCGACGGTCGTCACCGGCGAGGGCGGCGTGGTCACCGGGCGGGACCCGGAGACCGGCGAGGTCCGGTGGACCTACAGCCGCGACCTGGACCTGTGCGGGCTCACCCCGGCCTGGAACAAGATCATCTCGGTGTACCGGACCACCGGGAACCTGCTGCCGTCGAAGGACCCGTACTCCGGCGGCGGCTGCAGCGAGGTCACCGCGCTGGACCCGACCACGGGCGTGCGGGACAACCAGAACAACGGCGAGAGCAACGGCGGCCAGCGCAACTGGGACGCCGAGCCCGGCGCCCGCTTCCTGTTCGACGGGCAGGACTACCTGACCGCCACCGGCTCCAAGCTGCTGGTGTCGGTCCGCTCCGACCTGGTGAAGACCCAGGAGTACGGAACGGTGCCCGCCAAGGTCAACCCCGGCAGGCAGCCCAGGACCGGCTGCGAGTACCACTCGGTCTTCGCCGCGGCTGGCAAGGTCGCCGTCATCGAGAGCTGCCCGGACGAGAGCTCCGACCGGCTGACCGTGCTGCGCGCGGCCCCCGCCGAGTGGGAGAAGCCCGAAGAGGTCACCAGCCAGGTTCTCGACGGCAGGGGCGCCCAGGTGGTGGCCATGAACAACGGCCTCACCGCCATCGCCCTCCCCGACCCGGGGCGACTCGTGATCTACAACGAGCAGGGCCAGCGCACCGGCAACTTCGACATCGAACTCGGCCCCGAAGACCTGCGCGGTGACGCCCCCGGCCGCAGCGCGTTGGTGACCACCGCGACCGGCGCCTACTACTGGTACACCGGCTCCCGCACCATCGTGCTGTCCGCCACCGAAATGCGTCCGCTGTGGACCATCCAGGACACCCTCGGCCCGGGCGTCGTGTTCGCCGGTCGGGCCCTGCTCCCGGTCCCCGACGGCCTCGCGGTCCTCAGCCAGGCGGACGGTTCGCGGATCGGCACCATCCCGGTCAACCGCGAGGGCTACACCGGCCCGGTCACCCTCGGCACGGTCGGCCCGATGGTCCTGGAACAGCGCGGTCCGACCCTGGTCGCCCTGCACTGATCCGGTGGCCGCAGGCTGGCGCGGTGGCAGACTGGTCGCATGCACTCGCAGCTGAGCAGCCACTCGGCCGAGCCGGTCGAACTGGCCAACTCCACCGCGGCCCTGCGCCTGGACACCGGCGGACCGTACGCGCTGCTGGTGCCCGGGTACACGGGGTCGAAGGAGGACTTCGCCCCGCTGCTGGACGAGATCGCGGGCGCGGGCCTGAGCCCCGTCGCCATCGACCTCCCCGGCCAGATGGACACCCCCGGCCCCGCTGACGAGTCCGCCTACCTGCCCGAGGTCCTCGGCGCGTTCGTCGCCTCGCTCATCGCCACCCTGGACCGCCCGGTGCTGCTCCTGGGCCACTCCTACGGCGGCCTGGTGGCCCGCCGAGCCGTCCTCGCGGGTGCGCGGGTCGTCGGCCTGACCCTGCTGAGCACCGGCCCGGCCGAACTCCCCACCGGCCCCCGCAGGCACATCCTCGACCTGGCCGAAGCCCTCCTCCGCGACCAGGGCGTGGCCGCTGTGCACCGCGGCCTGGAGGCCATGAACGCCGCCAATCCCCGCTGGCTGGCGCAAACCCCCCAGGTCCGCGAGTTCCTCCGCCTGCGGTTCCTGCGCAACCGCGCCGAAGCCCTGCTCGGCATGGGCACGGGCCTGCGCCAAGAGCCCGACCTGGTGGCCGACCTGGCCCGCACCCTCCGAACCACCAACACCCCCAGCCTGGTCACCTGCGGCGCCCAAGACGACGCCTGGCCCCCCACCGTCCAACGAGACATGGCCGACCGCCTAGAGGCCGACTTCGCCACAATCGAATCCGCCGCCCACTCACCCGCCATAGAAAACCCAGACGGCCTGCTGGCCACTCTCTTGCCCACCTGGAAAACCTGGCTCGGGTAGCTGCCGCCCTTCGCACACTGCGCTTGCTTCTCCAGCCACTGGACACTCGGAGCTGCTGGTGCCACCTCAACTCCCGTCAGGTCCGCCTCGGCCCACCTGATCACCCCGCGCTCTCCGGACCCGGCGGTGCCAACTCGACTGCCGTCAGGTCCGCCCCAGCCCACCTGCTCAGCCGTGGACACTCGGACCCTGCGGTGCCATCCCGCCCCCCGTCAGGTCCGCCCCAACCCACCTGCTCAGCCCGCGCCCCTCGGACCCGTCGGTGCCAACTCGAGTGCCGTCAGGTCCGCCTCAGCCCGCCTTCCCAGCGCGTGGACAGTCGGAGTCGCTGGTGCCAGGCCTGCTCGATGGGGCGGACTTGTTTTGCGTGGGGGGACGACACCCGTAGCGTTTCCGCGCGGCAGGGCCTGCTTTTGGGCCCCTGCTTTGCGGTTCTGCGTCGGGTGTTGTAGGGGCCCCGCGCAAAACAAGTTCGCCCCATCGAGCTTGTCGCATTGTCGCGGATCTCCGCCGATGTTGCCGCCAGGCGACGAGGCGTTTCCCGGAGCCGGAGGCGGAGGCCCGAATCCCTTGCCCCGCACTCCCAGCAACGGCCTACGTCAAGATCAACCTGATCGAAAGCCCCCAAATACACAGCCTACCGCGCGGCACCGACACAACGGGAGCAGCGACCAACGCCCCGTGGACAAGCGAGCACGTTGTGGACAACCACCCACCACAACCAACCCCCGCAAGATCAACTAATCCAAGAGCCCCCGATATACAGCCTACCGAGAGACGCCGACAAAGCGGGAGCAGCAAACGGAGCCTGTGGACAAGCGAAGCCGTTGTGGACAACCTCCCGCAGGCATCAACCCCGACCTCGCAAGAGATCCACTCACCGATGCCCACACAACCGATGCGGTACCAACCCCTGATCCGCCGCCACCAGCAATCGTTCCCGGATCAAATAGTCCGCCACCTCATGCCGATGCCCCTGCGCCTCTCCCCACACCTCCACCACCACATCATTCAACGCCCGCTCCAGCGCCGTGAACGATGTCAACCCCATGCACAACCGAGTCCGCGTCCGGTCCAATGGCTTAGGTGACTCAATCCCCGGCGTAAAGTACTCGCGATAATAAGCAGCAAGCACCGCCCGATGGCGGGGCTTCCGCGACAGCAACAACGCCACTCGCACCGCTGCTCCATTGAGCCCTGTCATGGTCTCCGGCCCGCCCACATCCGGCACGGACCATTCCAGGGAATCGCGCACCACGAGCCGCACCCGCGCATCCCACACGCGAACCTCCGACTCCCCGTCCGGTAGCGGAAATGCGCACCGCTCGCCGACGACGAACCGTCGGCTTTCTGCGGCTACCCAGACCGCCAGTTTGTCCCGGCTGTTGACCAGCCACCAGCGCCCGTCCATGTGGCGTAGGAACGGGGAGTTCGGTGCCCGGGAGATGCGTTCGTCAGTGCCGCCGCTGAGGAAGTCGCGGTCTAGGGGCAGTTGGTCGGAGGGTGGGACGACCAGGGGCTCGGGGAGGGCGTGGTAGTCGACTATCAGCTCAGCCAACCGGCACCTCCGCGCACATCACCCACAACCGCCGTCACATTGTCTCTTGGGCCTGCTTCGCTTGCCGCGCGCACGAGGGCTTCGACGCAGGTGGTGGGGGATTCCGTGCGCAGCGAGGCGAGGAGGGGCCACAGGGTGTCGCCGAGGGTGTTGGTGAGGCCGTCGGTGCACAGGAGGTAGCGGTCGCCCCTGGCGGCGGGGAGTTCCCAGAGGTCCGGGCGGATGGTGGGCTCCAGGCCGACCGCGCGGACCAGGGCCGAGCGGTTCGGGTGGCGGGCGCCCTCGGCCTCGGTGAGGTGGCCTGCCGCGATCAGCTCGTTGGCCAGGGTGTGGCTGTTGGTCAGCACGCGGGTCCCGGTGTCGGACTGCACGACCGTCACGCTGTCGCCGATGTGGGCGCCGCGCACGAGCCAACGGCCCTGGGAGCGGACCAGGACGGCCAGGTCGAGGGTGGTGCCCATGCCGGTGGTGGTGGGGTCGTCCACCGAGTGCGCCAGCAGTGCCGTGTTCGCCAGCTCGACCATGCTCTCGGGGGAGTCGCCCCGCCGGTCGACCACGGTCGCGATGGCCAGCGCGGACGCCACCTCGCCAGCCGGCGCGCCGCCGACGCCGTCGGCCACCGCCAGCAGGTGTTCGGCCGCGTGCGCCGCGTCCTCGTTGGTCGGGCGCCCGCCCAGCACCGTCATGCTCGCCGCCGAGAAGATCATGGTGTCCACGGTGCCCGGTCGGCGGCCGGTGCGGCAGGGGGAGGGCTCACCCCTTGGGAAACCGGCGCACAGGCAACCTCACCGGCAGACCTCAGTCGTGCGGGTGGAACGGGAAGCCGCCGCCGATGCCGCGCCACGCCAGGTTGGAGATGAGGTTGATGGCCTCCTCCTTGGGCAGCGCGCGGTTGTCGGCCAGCCACGCGCGCGCGGCGACCTGGCTGGCGCCGACCAGGCCCACGGCCAGCAGCCGGGCCCGGCTGGAGTCCAGGCTCGCGTCCGCGGTGATCGTCGCCGCGATGGCGTCCACGCTGGCGCTGGTCGCCCGCTCGATGGCGTCCTGCACCAGCGGCTCGCCGCGCAGGTCGGACTCGAACACCAACCGGAACGCCTGGCTCTCGCCGTCGACGAAGTCGAAGTAGGCGCCGACCGCGTTGCGCACCCTGGCCTTGTTGTCCGTGGTGGCGTCCATCGCCTCGCTGACCCGCCGGACCAGCTCGTCGACGTGCTTGTCCAGCAGCGCCATGTACAGCTCGAGCTTGCCGGGGAAGTGCTGGTAGAGCACCGGCTTGCTCACGCCCGCGCGCTCGGCGATCTCGTCCATGCCCGCGGCGTGGTAGCCGTTCGCCGCGAACACGTCCTGGGCCGCGGCGAGCAGTTGCGCGCGCCTGGCGGTGCGCGGCAGTCTCGCCCCTCGGCCGACTCCGTTCGACTGAACCGTCTCGGACATGCGTCTCCACCCTCGTTCACCGCTATGCCGGGGTCAGGATCGCCAACCCCGCGGCTGGGTCGACCGTACTCGCCGGTATCCCCGTTCGGGGCAATTTCGCTGACGTTCGTGCTCCACGACAAGTATCCAGTGTGACCCACGTCGCAATGCGGCGAGCCCCGGGGATGGCGTGCACACTTGTTCGGTGAGTGTCTCAACCAGCCGCGGCGCCGCGACCGCGCAGGTGCCCATGTCGGAGGCCGAATTGCCGGTGCTCGACCCGGCCACCGCGGCCTGGCCGGGCGAGGTGGTCGAGTCGGCCGGGATCCGGCTGCACGTGCGCCGCACCCCCGGTGTCGGCGACATCACGGCCGTCTACGTGCACGGCCTCGGCGGGTCGGCGACCAACTGGACCGACCTGGCCGCCTCGCTGGCCGGGTTCGCCCCCGGCATCGCCGTCGACCTTCCCGGCTTCGGCCGCAGCGAGCCGCCCCGGGGCTACACCTACGCCCTCACCGCGCACGCCGACGCGCTGGCCACCTGGCTGCGCGGCCTCGACCTCGGCCCGGTCCACCTGCTGGGCAACTCGATGGGCGGGGCGATCAGCATCCTGCTCGCCGCCCGGCACCCCGACCTGGTGCGCACGCTCACCCTGATCTCCCCGGCCGTGCCCGACCTGCGGCCCAAGGCCAGCCGGATGTCCGACCGGCGCATCCCGCTCGCCTTCCTGCCCGTCGTCGGCCCCCGGGTGCGCCGCTCGCTGGCCAACCTCACCCCCGGTGAGCGGGCCCAGCAGATGCTCGACCTCTGCTACGCCGAACCGTGGACGGTCACCGCGGCCCGGCTCGCCGAGGCCACCGAGGAGTACGCCGAGCGCGCGGGCATGGCCTGGTCCGGCCCCGCGCTCGCGGCCAGCACCATCGGCCTCATCCGCGCCTGGTTCGCCACCGGCCCCCGCTCGCTGTGGCGGGCGCTGCCGCACATCAAGACGCCCACCCTGGTCATCTGGGGTGACCGCGACCGGCTGATGAGCGTGCGCAAGGCACCCCGCACCACCCGGCTGATCCCGCGCGCCCGGCTGCTGGTGCTGCGCAGCACCGGTCACGTGGCGCAGATGGAGCGCCCGTCGACGGTCGCCCGGGCGGTGCTCGGGCTGTGGGAGACCGCCGAGGCGGGGGATTGGTGACACACCCCGTCGCGCTGACGCCACTGGTCAACCGAGCGTTGGGTGATGTGGCACCCTGGGGCGCGTGAGCCGAATGACGCAAGGCGAGCCGGACACGGCCACCAGGTCGTCACGCTCCGCGTCCGAACCCGGTGATCGCCAGAGCCGCGGCGGCAGGCGCACCACGGCCGAACCGCTGGCGGCCGCCTGGGCCCCGCAGCGACCCCGCCCGGCTCGCAAGCGCGGGTTCGTGGCGACCTACGGCTGGCGCATCTACGCGGTGCCGGTCCTCGTCGCCGTGACCGCCCTGGTCGTCGTGCGCACCGCGGGGGACAAGGCCGACACCGTCGCCAGCGCGCCCACGTCCGAGGCGGGTTCCCCGGTGAACCCGGTCACCGACGGCGGCAACGCCCCGCCGGACGTCACCGAGCGCCCGGGCGGTCCGATCGACGTGAACGTCCCGTCGGCCGAGCTGCCCAACGGCGGCGCCTTCACCCAGGCGGGCGCCGGGTCCTTCCACGTCGTGCCCGGCAGCGGCCAGAAGGTGGGCACCGGGCCCAAGTTCTTCACCTACACCGTCGAGGTCGAGAACGGCGTCGACCCCGCGTCTTACGGCGGTGACGAGGCCTTCGCCAGCCTGGTCGACTCCACGATGGCCGACCCGCGCGGCTGGACCGGCCTCGGCGAGATCTCCGTGCAGCGGGTGCCTGCCGAGTTCCCGAACCCCAGCTTCCGGATCAGCCTGACCACCCCGGACACCGCCCACCGGGCCGACATGTGCGGGTACTCGATCAAGTACGAGTCCTCCTGCTACCGCTCGAGCGAGAAGCGGGTCATGATCAACCTGGCCCGCTGGTCGCGCGGCGCGGTCGCCTTCGGCGGCGACATGCTCACCTACCGGCAGTACGCGCTCAACCACGAGGTCGGCCACGCCTTCCGCAACAACCACGTCGGCTGCCCGCAGGCCGGGGCGCTGGCGCCGGTGATGATGCAGCAGAGCTTCGGCGTCGCCAACGACTACGTCGCCCAGCTCAACAAGCAGGTCGGCAACCCGGACCCGGTGAAGGCCGACGGGCTGGTCTGCAAGCCCAACGCGTGGCCCAACCCACAGGCGCGTCCAGCGGGCTGACCCCGTTCTCCCGGATCGTGGGAACCGGGAAGACGCGGGTGGGATTCCGGCGTTGCACCAGGGGAGAATCCGGCACACATCCGTGCTTGTAGGAGGAGCAGATGCCAGGCAGTTTGCCGCCGCTCGTCGAGCCCGCGCAGGAGCTCACCAGGGACGAGGTGGCCCGCTACAGCCGTCACCTGATCATCCCTGACGTGGGCATGGACGGGCAGAAGCGGCTCAAGAACGCGAAGGTCCTCGTTGTCGGCGCGGGCGGGCTGGGCAGCCCCGCGCTGCTCTACCTCGCGGCGGCCGGTGTCGGCACCCTCGGCATCGTCGACTTCGACGTCGTCGACGAGTCCAACCTGCAGCGCCAGGTGATCCACGGCCAGTCCGACATCGGCAAGCCCAAGGCCGTCTCGGCCAAGGAGTCGATCGCCGAGATCAACCCGCTGATCACCGTGAACCTGCACCAGGAGCACCTGAACTCCACCAACGCGCTGGAGATCTTCGCCCCGTACGACCTGATCCTCGACGGCACCGACAACTTCGCGACCAGGTACCTGGTCAACGACGCCGCGGTGCTGCTGGGCAAGCCGTACGTGTGGGGCTCGATCTTCCGGTTCGAGGGCCAGGTCAGCGTGTTCTGGGAGGACGCGCCCAACGGGCAGGGCCTCAACTACCGCGACCTCTACCCCGAGCCGCCGCCGCCCGGGATGGTCCCCTCCTGCGCCGAGGGCGGCGTGCTCGGCGTGCTGTGCGCCTCCATCGGCTCGGTGATGGTGACCGAGGCGATCAAGCTGCTCACCGGCATCGGCGAGCCGCTGCTGGGTCGGCTGATGGTCTACGACGCGCTGGAGATGTCCTACCGGACCATCAAGATCCGCAAGGACCCGGCGACCAAGCCGATCGAGGCCCTGATCGACTACGAGGCGTTCTGCGGCGTGGTCAGCGACGACGCCCAGCAGGCCGCCGCGGGCTCGACCATCACCCCGCAGGAGCTCAAGGCCAAGTTCGACCGGGGCGACACCTTCGCGCTGATCGACGTCCGCGAGCCGCACGAGTACGAGATCGTCCGGATCGAGGGCTCCACCCTGGTGCCCAAGGACGAGATCATCTCCGGTGCCGCGCTCGCCGGTCTGCCGCACGACCGGCAGATCGTGCTGCACTGCAAGTCCGGTGTCCGCTCCGCCGAGGCGCTCGCGGTGCTGCACAAGGCCGGGTTCAAGGACGCGGTGCACGTGGGCAGCGGTGTGCTCGGCTGGGCGCGCGACGTGGACACGAGCCTGCCGACCTACTGATCGTTCGACCGTCGTGGCAACGGCCCCGGTTCCACCGCGAACCGGGGCCGTTCCCGTTTTCCCACCGCGAGATCAACCATCTGGGGGCACGTGTCGCGCCCGCGCGAGCAGGTGCCGGGCAGGTAGCGTCCCCGCCCGTGAGAACACCGCCCCCGCCGCACGTCCGCGCCGCCTTCGGTGCCCGCACCGCCGAGCCGGTGCTGGTCGAGCACGGGCCCGTGTGGCGCTGCGGGGAGATCGCGCTGCGGCAGGCGGTCAACCCCGCCGAGGCGTCCTGGGTCGCGCAGACCCTCGGTGAGCTCGAGGTTCCCGAGCTGCGGGTGGCGCGCCCGGTGCGCTCCTCCGACGGCCGCTACGTGGTCGGCGGCTGGGTGGCGTTCCGGTTCATCCCCGGCCGCGCCGAGCCGCGCTACGACGAGGTGATCTCCGCCTCGCTGCGGCTGCACCAGGTCACCGCCGAGCTGCGCAGGCCGCGGTTCCTGCAGTTGCGCGCGGACGTGTTCGCCACGGCCGACCGGCTGGCGTGGGGCGAGGAGAAGAAGGTCAAGCTCGACCCGCACCTGGGTGGGCGGTTGTTCGAGCTCTACGCCGAGTCGTGCAAGGAGGTCAGCCTCACCGCGCAGGTCGTGCACGGCGACCTCTTCGGGAACCTGTTGTTCGACGGCGACGCCGACCCGGGGATCATCGACTTCACCGCGTTCTTCCGCCCGCCGGAGTGGGCCGCGGCCGTGGTCGTGGTGGACGCGATGGCGTGGGGCGGCGCCGATGAGGCCATCGCCAAGCGGTGGGGCCACCTGCCGGAGTGGCCGCAGGCGCTGTTGCGCGCGCTGCTGTTCCGCCTGGCCGTGCACGCGTTGCACCCGAAGTCCACGCCCAGGTCGATGCGCGGCCTTGAGCGGGCGGCGCAGGTCATCGGGCAGTTGATCTGACCCCTAGTAGGGGCTGTTCTGGCAAGTTCCTGCCGGCTGGGCCTGGACGGCGCGCCGCGACATACGTTCTCCTTGGGGTAGGTGCCGACGCGGGGGGAACTTGTGACGCGACTGGCCGCGCCTGGCCTGGTTGATACGCACTGTCCGTATTGCGCTTTGCAGTGCGGGATGCGGGTGGGTGGGCTTCAGCACAGCGGGATGCGGGTGGGTGGGCCTGAGCACAGTGGGATGCGGGTGGGTGGGCCTGAGCACAGTGGGATGCGGGTGGGCGGGCTTCAGCTCAGTGGGATGCGGGTGGGCGGGCCTGAACACAGCGGGATGCGGGTGGGTGGGCCTGAACACGGCGGCTCCACTGTCGAGGCCCGGGACTTCCCGACCAACCGGGGTGGGTTGTGCCAGAAGGGCTGGACCGCGGGCGCACTGTTGCGCAC
Organism: Actinokineospora diospyrosa; assembly: GCF_024171925.1. Taxonomy (GTDB): domain Bacteria; phylum Actinomycetota; class Actinomycetes; order Mycobacteriales; family Pseudonocardiaceae; genus Actinokineospora; species Actinokineospora diospyrosa. Next base: position 151,615 of record NZ_JAMTCO010000016.1, read on the forward strand.
ACCGGCCCGGCTGACGACACCGTTGCTCCGAGTGGACGGCGAACTCCAGCCGACTTCCTGGGACACCGCGCTGGACTTCGTCGCGGCGAGGTTGGCGCGGACACGGGTCGAGCACGGTGCCGACGCGGTGGCGGTGTTCGGCGGTGGCGGGCTGACCAACGAGAAGGCTTATCTGCTGGGCAAGTTCGCCCGGGTCGCGCTGGGGACGGCGCAGATCGACTACAACGGCCGGTTCTGCATGTCCTCGGCGGCAGCGGCGGGGATGCGCGCGTTCGGCCTCGATCGCGGGATGCCTTTCCCCATCGAGGATCTGGCCGCCTCCGACGTCGTGGTGCTCGCGGGCGCGAATCCCGCTGAGACGATGCCGCCGTTCATGCAACACCTGACCGGCAAGGTGATCGTGGTGGATCCCCGGCGCACGGCCACGGCCGAGCGCGCGGACCTGCACCTGCGGCCGCGTCCAGGCACGGATTTGGCGCTGGCGTTGGGAATCCTGCACGCCGTGGTCGCCGACGGGCACTTCCGCGCCGACTACGCCGCCGAGCGCACGACCGGCTTCGAGTCGGTGTGGCGGATCGCCGCGGCGTGGTGGCCCGAGCGGGTGGAGCGGGTGACCGGGGTCGCCGCGCGGGACCAGCGCGAGGCCGCGGCGCTGCTGGCCGGGGCGGGCAACGCGCACATCCTCACCGGTCGCGGTGCGGAGCAACACGCCAACGGCACCGACACCGTCGGCGCGTGGATCAACCTGGCGCTCGCCCTCGGTTTACCCGGGCGGCCCGGCTCCGGCTACGGATGCCTTACCGGCCAAGGCAATGGCCAGGGTGGGCGCGAGCACGGGCAGAAGGCCGACCAGCTCCCCGGGTACCGCAAGATCGCCGACCCCGCCGCCCGCGCGCACGTCGCCTCGGTCTGGGGTGTGCCCGCCGAATCCCTGCCCGGCCCCGGGCGGTCGGCGTACGAGCTGCTCGATTCGCTCGGCACCGAGGGTGGGCCGCGCGCGCTGCTCGTTTTCGGCAGCAACGTCGTGGTGTCAGCCCCCCGATCCAGCCACATCGCAAACCGACTATCTACTTTGGACTTGCTGGTGGTCGCGGACTTCGTGCTCTCGGAGACCGCCGCTGCGGCCGACGTCGTGTTCCCGGTGACCCAGTGGGCCGAGGAGGGCGGCACGATGACCAACCTCGAAGGCCGCGTTCTCCTGCGATCGCCCGCGGTTCCCGTCCCGGACGGGGTGCGCAGCGACCTGGACCTGTTGCGCGGCTTGGCTATCCGCCTCGGGCAGCCGGAACACCGGTTCCCCGCCGACCCCGAGGCGGTGTTCGACGAGCTGCGCCGAGCCTCGCAGGGCGGTCCCGCCGACTACTCCGGCATCACCTACCAGCGCTTGCGCGATGGCGACCAGTTGCACTGGCCCGTCCCGTCGACCGAGCACCCCGGCACGCCCCGGGTGTTCCTCGACCGCTTCGCCCACCCCGACGGCCGCGCCCGGTTCACCCCCGTCGAGCACACCGGCCCGGCCGAACCGGTTGACGACCAGTACCCGCTGGTGGCCACCACCGGCCGCGTCCTGCAGCACTACCAGTCCGGCGCGCAGACCCGGCTCATCGCGGAGCTAAACGATGCCGTGCCGGAGGTGTTCGTGCAGGTCCACCCGGACACCGCGACTCGGGCCGGGCTGCTCGACGGCGGTCGCGCGCTGGTCGTGTCCCGGCGCGGGGCGACCGAGGCGCTGGTGCGGTGCGACGTGACGATGCGACTGGACACCGTCTTCCTGCCGTTCCACTTCCCCGGCGCGCAACGGGCCAACCTGCTGACCAACCCGGCGCTCGACCCGCACAGCAGGATGCCCGAGTTCAAGGTGTGCGCGGTCCGGCTGGAGGCGCGGTGACCGCGCGCCGGGTGGTCGTCGTCGGCTACGGCATGGCGGGAGCCCGGTTCGCCGACGAAGTCCGCCGCCGGGACCCGGCCGGGGAACGGGTCGCGCTGACCGTGGTCGGGGCCGAGCCGCACCCCGCGTACAACCGGGTCCTGCTTTCCGCTGTGCTGGCCGGGACGATGCCCCCATCGCTGGTGGGCCTGCACGGACCGGATTGGGCGGTGGAGACCGGCGTCGATCTCCGGGTCGGGGTCGGTGCGCGGTCCGTCGACCGGGTCGGGCGGACGGTGACGCTGTCCGATGAGTCCACTGTGGAGTACGACGCGCTCGTCCTCGCGACCGGGAGCCGCGCCTGGGTCCCGCCGGTGGACGGCTTGCGCACCGAATCCGGCGCGCTGGCACCGGATGTGGCGACGTTCCGGGACTTGGACGACTGCGCGGCGATCATCGACCACGCCCGGCCGGGTGCGCCGATCGCGGTCCTCGGCGGGGGTCTCCTCGGGCTGGAGGCCGCGCGGGGACTGCTGGGCCGCGGTTGCCTGGTCACCGTGGTTCACCCCGTCGGGCACCTGATGGAACGCCAGCTCGACCCGGCGGCGGGCGCGGTGCTCGCCAAGACCCTCACCGACCTGGGCATCGACGTCCGCTTGGGGCGCTCCGCGGCCCAACACGTCAGCGGGGACGGCCTCAAGCTCGACGACGGCAGCCACGTCCCGGCCGAGTTGGTGGTCGTCGCCGCCGGGGCGCGCGCGGAGGTGGGTATCGCCGAGTCGATCGGGCTGTCGGTGCGCGGCGGGATCGTGGTCGACGACCTGTTGCGCACCAGCGATCCCCGGATCCACGCGATCGGCGACTGCGCCACCCACCCCGGCACGGCGGCCGGTCTGGTCCAACCCGCGTGGGACCAGGCCACCGTGCTGGCCGACCTGCTGACCGGCGCCGACCCGGCCGCCCGCTACCGCTCGACGCCCGCCGTCACCCGTCTCAAAGCGCGCGGCGTCGACCTGGCCGCACTCGGCGAGACCCACGCCGAGGATGCCGAGGTCATCACGCTGCACGACCCGGCCCGCGGCCGCTACGCCAAGCTCGTCCTGCGCGACGACCGGGTGGCGGGTGCCATCGTCCTCGGTTTCCCCGACGCGGCCGCCACCATCACCGAGTTCTTCGACACCGGCGCCCCGGCCCCCGCCGACCGGCTCGCCCTCCTCCTCGGCCGGGCCAACCCCGGCGGTGCGCAACCCCGCTCACCAGCCCAGTTGCCCGACGACGCGCTCGTCTGCCGCTGCAACACCGTCACCAAGTCCCGCCTCGTCGAAGCCTGGCGCGCGGGAGCTACCGACGTGCCCGCCCTGGTGGCGGCCACCCGCGCCACCACCGGGTGCGGCACCTGCACCGACAGCACGCGGGCCATCGCCGAGTGGCTCGCCACGACCCCGGAGAGGCCATGAACCGCTGGATCGACCACTGGGACCCCGAGGACGAGCGCTTCTGGGCCACCACCGGCAAACGTGTCGCCCGGCGGAACCTGATCTTCTCGATCTTCGCCGAGCACCTGGGTTTCTCCATCTGGGTCCTGTGGTCGGTCGTCGTGCTCAACCTCACCAACGCGGGCTTCGGCGGCGAAATCCCGTTCACACCAAGCGAACTCTTCTGGCTCACCGCCGCCCCCAACCTCGTCGGCTCCGCCCTGCGCATCCCCTACACCTTCGCCGTCCCCCGCTTCGGCGGTCGCTTGTGGACCGCGATCAGCGCCGCCCTCTTGCTGATCCCCACCGTGACCCTCGCCGCCCTGGTCCACTTCGACTTCGTCCGCGCCCAATCCCACGACACCCAGTTCGCCCTGCTCCTCATCGCTGCCTCCTTGGCAGGCGTGGGCGGCGGCAACTTCTCCTCGTCAATGGCGAACATCTCGTTCTTCTACCCGGAAAAGCGCAAGGGCCTAGCCCTGGGCCTCAACGCAGCAGGCGGCAACCTCGGCGTCGCAGTAGTCCAACTCCTAACCCCTTTGATAATCATCGTCGGCGTCCCGTACGCCGTGGCGAAGAACCCCGTGCACCCGGTCCACCTCGCCTACGCGGGCCTGATGTGGATCCCGTTCATCATCGCGGCGGTGGTCTGCGCGTGGCTGTTCATGGACAGCCTCACCATGGCCCGCTCAGACGCCAGCGCGTACGCGGCCTGCCTCAGCCGAGGCCAGACCTGGATCATGTCCGTGCTCTACATCGGGACGTTCGGCTCGTTCATCGGTTTCTCGTTCGCGCTGCCACTGGTGATCAAGCTGACCTTCCCCGAGTTCTTGGCCTCACACCCGTTCATCGGGACGTACCTGGCGGGACTGGGTTTCTTGGGCGCGCTGATCGGTTCCTTCACCCGCCCCCTGGGCGGCTGGCTGTCGGATCGCCTGGGCGGAGCACGGGTGACGTTGTGGGTGTTCGTACTGATGGCCCTGTTCACCCTGCTGGCAATCCTCGGCGTAACCCAGCGCGACTTCACCCTGTTCTTCGGCGCCTACATGGTGATCTTCGCGCTATCAGGTGCCGGCAACGGCTCGACCTACCGGATGATCCCAGTAATCTTCGGCGCACTCGGCCGCCGCGAGTCCGACGATGCTGCCACCGCCTTGCGGTACAAGCGAATGGGCGCTGCGGTAATCGGCATCGCTGGGGCGATCGGGGCTTTCGGTGGGTTCTTGATCCAGCAGGTGTTCCGGGTGGCTAGCGGGGAGGTAGGAGCAGCTGTCGCCTCAGCACGGACGTTGGAGGGAAAGGCAGCTGCTGCCGCAGCTCACGCCGACTGGTCAACGTCGGCGTTGTGGGTGTTCGTGGGGGCGTACGTGGTGTTTGGGGGGATGACGTGGTTCTTCTATCTGCGGAGGGCTGGAGTGGGGGCGCGGGTGCCTAGTTTGGCGCATGCGGGGGTTTGATGGGTTGTCCACAAGGTGCCTGCTTGTCCACAGGTCGCTATTCGCTGCTGCTGTTTGGTCGGGCTGCGTTGGTAGGCTGTGTATTGGGGGCTTCTTGATTAGTTGATCTTAAGCGGGGATGGTTGCTTCTGCTCGCTCGCGCGTGGGACTTCTTGGTTATCCACAACGTCTTCTGTTGTCCACAGGCTCCGTTTGCTGCTCCCGTTTTGTCGGCGTCTCTCGGTAGGCTGTATATCGGGGGGTCTTGAGTCAGTTGATCTTGCGGGGGGTTGGTTGTGGTGGGTGGTTGTCCACAACGGCTTTAGTTGTCCACAGGGCGTTGGTTGCCGCTCCCGTTGTGTTGGTGGTGCGCGGTAGGCTGTGTATTTGGGGGCTTTCGATCAGGTTGATCTTGACGTAGGCCGTGGCTGGGAGTGCGGGGCAAGGGATTCGGGCCTCCGCCTTCGGCTCCGGTGAACGGCTCGCCTTCGGCATTGCATCTGATCCGCGACAATGCGGAAAGCTCGATGGGGCGAACTTGTTTTGCGCGGGGCCCCTACGACACCCGTGGCAGAACCGCAAAGCAGGGGCCGAAAAGACTGGCCCTGCCGCTGAACGACGCTACGGCTGCCGTCCCCCCACGCAAAACAAGTCCGCCCCATCGAGCCGGCCTGGCACCAGCGAGTCCGACTGTCCAGGTGCTGGGTTGGCAGGGCCGACGAGAGCGGGCTGGGATGGCACCGGATCTTCCGAGTGGCCAGGCGCTGGGAATGTGGGCTGGGGCGGACCTGACGGGGGGCGAGCTGGCACCGCCGGGTCCGAGTGTCCAGGGGCTGGCCAGGTGGGCTGGGGCGGACCTGGCGAAGCTGGGATGGCACCGACGCTTCCGAGTGTCCAGTGGTCGGAGCAGGACTGGGTGGCACCTGTGGCTTCGGGGGCTCGCAGGAGTTGTGGTGAATGGCCGGGAGGCGCAGATGGTTCTGAGGGAAGAGCCCTGAAGGCGCTTGGTCGGCCCAAGCGACCAAGCGCGGCGGGGTCTGGTTAGGCCGGGGCGTCGGGTAGGCGTTCGAAGATGGCTTCGGTGATTTTCTTGGCGGCTAGACATGGAGACGACTCGAAGCTGCCTAGGACGGTGAGGTGGGAGCCGTGTTCGTGGGGGGCTAGGTAGGGGTCCAGGGCGACCGCCAGGCCGCAGGCGGAGGGGTCGGGGCCGGTGACCTGGTAGGCGGTGTTGCCGAAGTGGTCGCTGGTGGGGATGTAGCTGGGCGTGCCTGGGGGTTCGGCGCGGAAGAAGATGGAGATGTTGGTGGTTCCGCGGGCGTAAGGCAGCCGGTAGCGGCATAGGCCTGTGGCGTCGGGGAGGGGTTCTGCTTTCACCCCGGTCGCCTTGGTGATCAAGGTGACGTAAGAGGGGCAGTCCAGGGGGGAGGGGACTGTCTTCGGGGAGCCGACCATGATGCCGGGTTGGCGGGTTCGGGTGGGGGATGGGGCGGCTGTGGTGGGGGCAGGGGAATCTATGCGGACGGGGGCTAGTTCGGCGCGGGGGGTTGCTGTCGAGGTGGCGCAGCCGGCGGCGGTGAGGGCGGTCAGGAGGACGGCGGTGGGTCGGGCGAGCACGCGGAAACGGTAGGGGCTCCTGGTCGGTGTCGCCTGGTGCGGTGGCTGCATTCAACCGATCGTGGAGGTCCGCAGTGGACGGATGACTGGGTGTGGGGTTGTTCGGATGAGAAAGGACTCACGGGCGCGTAACGGACCGCGGTGGTCGATCGAAGCTGCGGGCATGAGGTCAATCGCCGGTTTAGTCGTGCTCCTTGCTGTGGTCACGGGCTGTTCCACGCCCGTCACGGGTTCCGCGGCGGGGGCGTCAACCGCAACCACCACAACCACCAAGCCCGAACCCACCACGACCACTACGACCACCACGAGGCAGCCCACCAAACCGACCACGACCACAAAGGTCACCAAGACCAAGCCGAGCAGCACCACGCCCAAGATCGACGAAAGCGCCCCCACCACCCACTGCGACCGCCCCTTCAAGGGTGCCCTCGGCAAGAACATGTACGCCGCGGTAGTGGAGACGCCCGCAGGCAGGCTCAACTGTGAGCAAGCGGCCGCGATCCTGTTCGACTACTACGCCGCTCGCCCCGAGCCCAAGACCGGACTGCCGCCCTTCGAGATCGGGCCGATGCGCTGCAACCAGGTCGACGAGCCCGCGCTGCCGCAGGTCGTGTGCGCCGACGAGGACAACATCATCTACTCGATGTGGGGACAGACCTGAGGAGTGGGGGGCAGCCCTGAGGAATAATTGCGCACGCAACTAGGTTGACGGGGGCGTGGTCGCCGATCGGGTGGCCCTAGGAGATGGAGGCGATCATGCCTGCTATCACCGCGGACACGCTGACCCTGCCCCGCCTGCCCGTCCTGCCCCCGGCGACGACTTGGCGCGGGGTGCGCAAGACGGTGCGCGCCCAGTCCTTCCTGGAAGGGGAGGGCTTCCAGGTCCGCAGGCCCTTCCCGGGCGTCGACCTGGCGATGGCCGACCCGTTCCTGCTGCTCGACCACATGGGTGCCGTCGAGTACGGGCCCGGTGAGGCCAAGGGCGCGCCCTGGCACCCGCACCGCGGCTTCGAGACCGTCACCTACATGATCGACGGTGCCATGGCGCACACCGACTCGATCGGTGGCGGTGGTCTTATCACCGACGGGTCGACCCAATGGATGACCGCGGCCAGTGGGATTCTGCACAACGAGATGCCCCCGCCGGAGCTGGTGGCAAAGGGCGGGTTGTTCCACGGCGTGCAGCTATGGGTAAACCTGCCTAAGTCGATGAAGATGGCGCAGCCGCGTTATCAAGACATCGCCGCCGGTGATGCGAAGCTTCTTGCTAGCGACGATGGTGGCGCTCTTGTTCGCGTCATCGCAGGTGAGCTTGCCGGGTACAAGGGGCCAGGCTCGACCTACACCCCGATCAACTACCTGCACGCGACAGTGGCACCTGGCGCCCGGTTGACCATGCCGTGGCCGGAGCACTTCAACGCTCTTGTGTACGTGCTCTCCGGTAAGGGAACCGTGGGCAGGGAAGGTAGGCCGCTGGAGGAAGGCGAGCTCGCCGTATTCGGTGAATCCGGTGAGGCTCTTACCTTGCGAGCCGCTGAAAGGCAGTCCGCGTGGGAAATCCTGGTGCTCGGTGGTCTGCCGATCAACGAGCCGGTGGCCCGATACGGTCCGTTCGTGATGAACACCCGCCAAGAGATCCTGCAGGCGTTCGAGGACTACCAAGCTGGCAGGCTTGGGCAGATCCCGGTCGCGCACCGCAGTTCCGCCGACATCGCGGAGGAGGATTAGATGACTGACCTCGCCACGCTTTACGAACTCGGTCGCCGCTACCGAGAGGCAGGCGACCCCACCACGGCCGCCCGCTACCTCACGCAGGCAGCCGAAGAGGACCCCAGTTCGCGGGCAGTGCTAACGGAGTTGGCATTGGCACACTTCCAATCCGCAGCGCTGGGTAAGGCGGAGACCACGGCGCGTGCTCTTGTCGAACTCGACCCGTCGGACGCGTTCGCGCTGACTCTGCTCGGGCGGGCGCTCGCCAGGCAGAGCAAACACGCCGAGGCGGTGCCATACCTGCGGTTGGCGGCGGTGATGACCGGATCGCCTGAAGCCGGGGACGCGCTCGCTGAGTGCGAGGCGAGGCTCACTTAGCGTTCTCACAATGCGCGCTGATTGGGTGGGTGGAAAAACTCCCACCCAATCAGGGCAACCCGCCGGGCCGCGGCCGCGTCTTCACACCATGGACATTGGTCTCATCGCGGTAGTCGTGGGGGCGTTGTTGCTCGTGGGCAGCCTGATCGCCTTCACCAAGCGACGGATCAAGCAGTGATTGTGCTCACCCAATCGCAATCCGTGACATTCACGCAGGCGTAACACAACAGGTCCGTTGGGCCTCTTGCGGCGGCGGCATTGGGCTGAAAGAGTGACAAGACTCCGGCCGGCACGCCGCGCGAATCCCCTGTGGGCACCTCGACGCCCTTCGTGGTGGCGGCCGTCTTCAGGAAGGTAGTCGTCATGACGCTCGCGAACGGGACACCGACGTCCCCGACCAGGATCGCCGCGGCAAGGGAGGTCGAGTCCATGCACAACGCCGAGCAGTGCAGCAAGGCTGCGCGGACGGTGGCCGACCACTCGTCCGACGCCGCGGACTGCCTGCGGTTGCTCGACATGCTCGGCCTCGACCCCGCGCTGGGCAAGCGCCCGCTCGAACCCCGCTAGAACAGCCCGGCCTCCGGCTCCTCGACCACGTCGGCCCACCGGTGGCGGCGCAGGTCGACCCGCTCCTCGTCCGCGAGCACCCCCTCCGCGCGCAACCGCTCGAGCTGCTCGTGCGCCAGGTGCGGGGCCGGGGTCCCGTTCGCCCGCAGCACCCGGTGCCACGGCAGGTCGTGGCCGTCCTCGGCCAGGATCTTGCCGATCAGCCGGGGCGAGGGCGCCCCGGTCAGGGTCGCGATGTCGCCGTAGGTGGCGACGCTGCCCGCCGGGATCGACTTGATCGCCGCGCGCACCCGCTCGTGCAGTTCCTCGTCCACGTCACTCACCCCAAGAAGTCGGTCACCAGAGCGCCGACGCGCTCCGGGGCGTCCACATAGACCACGTGCCCGCAGTCGAGGTCAACCACGTTCGCGGCGAACCCCGGGCCCACGTAGTCCGCCCGCGTGGCCCGCACGACCAGGGTCTCCCCGGTCGGCTCCGGCACCGGGCGGCACATCTCGCTCCACGCCGTGGCCACCGCGGCCGGGCAGTACCGGGGCCGCCAGCCGTCGCCGACCCGCACCCAGTGCGCGGCGACCTCTTCGGCCACCGCCTCGTCCGACGCCGCGGGCCAGTCACCGCGCTGCGCGGCCACGGGGTCACCCGCGGTCGCCGCGGCGCTCTCGGCGCACTCCAGGGCCCATTCCGGCCGCACGCTCACCGCCGGGTCGAGCAGCACCAGCCGACCGACCCGGTGCCGGGGCAGGTGCAGCGCGACCACCCCGCCGAAGGAGTGCGCGATCATCGGCGGCGCCTCGAGGCCGAACCGCTCCAGCACAGCGAGGACGTCCGCCGCGTGCTGCTCCAGCGTCCACGGCGGCAGCGACGGCGAGTGGCCGTGGCCGCGCAGGTCCGGGGCGATCACGCGGTAGCCGGCCAGCTGGTTCGCCGCTAGCGCGCGGTAACGACCGCCGTGCCCGGTCACCCCGTGCAGTGCGAGCAGCGGTGGCGCGTCCGGTGGTCCGAAGACGTGCACAGCGAGGGCGTCGGACATGCCGCGAATCATCCCACCCGCCGCCCATGGGCGTGCCGCGTCGGGGTCTCGGTGGTCGCCGTGGTCCAATCGGCGGATGGTCGCCGGGAGGTCGTCACTCGCTCCTCGGCTCGTCCGCGTACCCGAACCGCGCCAGCGGGCACTGCGCTGGGGCGAGGACGCCCGCCGCGTGCTCGCCGGTGCCGACGGTTTCGTGCGCGTCCTCGGCGGTCCCGGCTCCGGCAAGACGACCCTGCTCGCGGAACTGGCCGCCGACCGGATCCTGCGCGGCGGGGTGGACCCGGAGCAGCTGCTCGTCCTCACCGCAAGCCGCCGCGCCGCCGCTGACCTGCGCGGACGCATCACCGCGCTGCTCACCGACCAGGGCGCGCCGCGCACGGTCCGTGAGCCGCTGGTGCGCACCGTGCACTCCTACGCCTTCGCCGTGCTGCGCATCCAGGCGATGCTGCACGAAGGCCCCGGGCCGCGGCTGCTGTCGGGCCCCGAGCAGGACGCGGTGATCCGCGAACTGCTGGCGGGCGACATCGAGATGGGTGCCAAGCACTGGCCCGAACGGCTCCAGCCCGCGCTCGCCGTGCCCGGGTTCGCCGAGGAGCTGCGGGACCTGATCCTGCGGGCGTCCGAGCGCGGTCTTGGCCCTGAGGACCTGATCGAGCTCGGCGAGCGAGAGGGCCGCGACGAGTGGGTCGCAGCAGGCCGGTTTGGACGGCAATACGAACAGGTCACGCTGCTTATCGGTTCGGCGGACAGCGGTATCGCGCACACCACCGCCCCCGCGCTCGACGCCGCTGAACTCGTTGCCAGCGCGCAGCTCGCCTTCGACACCGACAACGCCTTGCTGACCGCTGAACGAGAGCGGGTCCGTTACCTGCTCGTCGACGACGCGCAGCACCTCGACCCGCTGCAATACGCGCTCCTGCGGACGCTTGGTGGCGCTGCCAAGGAGTTCGTCGTCGCGGGCGATCCAGACCAGGCGATCTTCTCCTTTCGCGGCGCGGATCCGGCTTTATTGCGCGATGCCGATCCCGGTGGGGGGACGGTGGTCCTGGGGTCCGGCCACCGGATGGCACCCGCTGTGCGCAAGGCGGTGTCACACCTCGCGGCACGGCTACCGGGCGCGGTTCGCCGCGTTGACAAGGGAAGCGACAACGGCGGGACCGTGACCGTGCGGCTGCACCCGTCGGCCGCCGCCGAGGCGAGCTGGGTCGCCAACCAGTTGCGCCGCGCGCACTTGATCGACGGTGTGCCGTGGGCGGACATGGCCGTGCTGGTCCGGTCCGCGACCCGGTCGGTCCCCGTGCTGCACCGAGCCCTTGCCGCCGCCGGGGTCCCGGTCGCCGCGCCGGGCGATGAACTCCCGTTGTCCCAGCAGCCCGCGGTCCGGCCGCTGCTCGCGCTGTTGCGGTGCGCGGCCGTCCCGTCCGTGCTCGACCCCGAGTACGCGGAGGTGCTGCTCGCCTCGCAGCTCGGTGGCGCGGACCCGTTGGCGTTGCGGCGGTTGCGCCGCGGTCTGCGCCGCCTGGAACTCACCTCCGGCGGCGACAAGTCCAGCGACGAGCTGCTCGTCGAGGTCATCAACGACGACGACCGGCTCAGCGCGCTCGCCGACACCGAGGCCGGTCCGGTGCGCCGGGTCGCCGGACTGATCGCCCTGGCGCGCAAGGGGATCGAAGAAGGCATCGGGCTCGAGCAGATCCTGTGGGACGTGTGGCAGGCCAGCGGCCTGGAGGCCAGGTGGGTCGGCGTCGCCTCGCGCGGCGGCCCGGTCGGGGCGCAGGCCGACCGCGACCTGGACGCGATCGTCGCCCTGTTCCACACCGCCCAGCGCTACGCCGAGCGGCTGCCCGGGTCCGGCATCACCGGGTTCGTCGACCACATCGTGTCCCAGCGCATCGCGGGCGACACCCTGGCCCCGAGCGCGCCGAAGGGGGACGCGGTCGCGGTGCTGACCGCGCACGCCGCCGCCGGTCGCGAGTGGACGGTCGTCGCGGTCCCGGGGGTCCAGGAGGGGGCCTGGCCGGACCTGCGGCTGCGCGGGTCCCTGTTGGGTGTCGAGCGGCTGGTCGACGTGCTGGCCGGGGTCGGCGAGGACGCCTCGGCCACGGCCCCGTTGCTGGCCGAGGAACGCCGCTTGCTGCTGGTCGCCGCGTCCCGTGCCCGGTCGAAGCTGCTGGTCAGCGCGGTGCGCGGCGAGGAGGAGCAGCCGTCGCGGTTCCTCGCCGAGCTGGCGGGCGCCGATACCGCTGACACCGACATGCCGGTGCCGATGGCCGAGCAGGAACGCGCGCTCGTGCTGGCCGACCTGGTCGGCGAGCTGCGGCAGGTGGTGTGCGACGGCGCGGCGGACCCGGATCGGCGCAGTCAGGCGGCCCGGCAGCTGGCCAGGTTGGCCGAGGCGGGTGTGCCGGGTGCCAACCCGGACAGCTGGTACGGGCTGCCGGAGCTGACCACCGCGGTCCCGTTGCGCGACGCGGACCAGCCGGTGCGCGTGTCACCGTCCACAGTGGAGATCCTGGCGAAGTGCCCGCTGCGCTGGATGGTCGAGCGGCACGGCGGCCAGGACCCGGCCGAGCTCGCCGCGGTCACCGGGACGCTCGTGCACGCCCTCGCCCAGGCCGCCGCCTCCGGGGTGCCGCGCGCGGAGCTGATGGCCGAGCTGGAGAAGGCCTGGCACTCGGTGGACGCGGGTGCCCCGTGGTTCTCCCGGCGCGAGCAGCAGCGGGTGCGCGCCATGGTCGACACGTTCCTGAGCTGGATGGGGTCGACCCGCTCGGAGCTGACCCAGGTCGCGGTCGAGCGCGAGGTCACCGTCGAGCTGCCGGACAAGATCACCGTCAGCGGGCGGGTCGACCGGCTGGAGGTCGACGCCGACGGGCGCCCGGTGATCGTGGACATCAAGACCGGCAAGTCCCCGGTCAGCGCCAACGACGCCCAGCAACACCCGCAGCTGGCCGTCTACCAGCTCGCGGTGGCCTACGGCGCGTTCACCGACGTCGGCACCGAGCCCGGCGGCGCGCGGCTGCTCTACGTCTCCAAGCCGAACAAGAAGTCCGGTGCCACCGAGCGGGTCCAGACGCCGGTGCAGGGCGAGTCGGCCGAGCACTGGCTGAAGATCGTGCGGGAGGCGGCGGCGTCCACCGTGGGACCGGAGTACACGGCCTACGAGAACCCGGATTGCCCCCGGTGCCCGGTCCGCACCGCCTGCCCGCTGCACCCGAGTGGCCGCCAGGTCACCGAGTAGCGTGATCGACTGCGGTGAGTGACGGGTTTCGTCGGTGCCGCGAGGTAGATTGTCGCCCATGAGGTCGAGTCGCCGGTGAGCTTGCCGCTGCCTGGGTTGGCGCTGGTCAGCCCCCGGGAGTTGGCTGCCGAGCTGGGGCTCGCGCCGCCGACCCGGGAGCAGGCCGAGGTCATCGCGGCACCGCCGGAGCCCGCGCTGGTCGTCGCCGGGGCGGGGGCGGGCAAGACCGAGACGATGGCCGGGCGCGTGGTGTGGCTGGTCGCGAACGGGCTCGTCACGCCGGAGCGGGTCCTCGGGTTGACCTTCACGCGTAAGGCAGCTCGTCAGCTCGCAGACCGTGTCCGTGCCCGGTTGCGCCGCCTTGCCGGGTCGCGTCTGCTCGACAAGCTCGACCCCACCGGTGAACGTAAGGCCGCGGTGTTCGCCGGTGAACCCACGATCCTCACGTACCACGCTTACGCGGGCAGGCTCGTCGCCGAACATGGCCTACGTCTACCGGTGGAGCCCGGTGCCCGGTTGCTCACGGAGACCGCGTCGTGGCAGACCGCGCACCGCGTTGTGTCCACCTGGGGCCACGACCTCGACACCGACTATGTGCCTGCGACCGTCACCCAATACCTGCTGTCGCTCGCAGGTGAGCTCGCCGAGCACCTAGTGGACGCAGATACCTTGCGTAGGCATGCCGAGGCTGTGTGCGCTGCGATCGAGTCCGCCCCTCGCGCTAAGGGCCAGCGCGCTGAGCCCTCTCAAGACCTGCAGAAGGTTCTTGTCACGCAACGGTTCCGGATCGCACTGCTACCACTGGTTCAGGCCTACGCGGACCGCAAGCGTCGTGAGGGAGCGCTCGACTTCGGCGACCAGATGTCCTTGGCGGCCAAGCTCGCGGCGGGTCATCCCGAGGTGGTGCAAGGCGAGCGAGCTCGATTCGGCGCGGTACTGCTAGATGAGTACCAGGACACCGGCCACTCGCAGCGGGTCTTGTTGCGGTCGCTGTTCGGCAGCTCCTTGGAGTACCCGAACGCCGAGCCGATGCCGGTAACCGCGGTCGGTGACCCTGCCCAAGCGATCTACGGTTGGCGTGGCGCGAGCGCGGCGAACCTACCTCGGTTCACCACCGACTTCCCGCAGAAGCACCGTGGCCGCAAGGAACCCGCGACCCGCTACGGCCTGCTCACCAGTTTCCGCAATCCACCCGAGGTGCTAGAACTCGCCAACGCGGTCTCCGCGCCACTTCGCCGTAGTGGCCTTGAGGTCGACGAGCTGCGCGCCCGTGACGAGGCCCCGCCCGGTGACATCCGGCTCGCCCTGCTGTCCGATGTGGACACCGAGGTCACCTGGGTGGCCGACCAGGTCGCCGCGCGCTGGCACGCCGCGGTCGAGGAGCACGGGACACCGCCGACGGCCGCGGTCCTGGTGCGCCGCCGCGCGGACATGGCCGACATCGCGACCGCCCTGCGCGAGCGGGGGCTGCCGGTCGAGGTCGTCGGCCTCGGCGGGCTGCTCGACGAGCCCGAGGTCCGCGACCTGGTCAGCACCCTGCGCGTGCTGATCGACCCGCTCGCCGGGACCGCGGCGGCCCGGCTGCTCACCGGGTCCCGCTGGCGCGTGGGTGCCGCGGACCTGGCCGCGCTGTGGAACCGGGCCCGCACCCTCGCGGGCGCCTTCGCCATCGAGCCGGGCGCTTTGGTCCCCGGTGAGGGCGTCGAGCAGGCAGGCTTGGTCGACGCGATCGACGACCCCGGCGACGCGGACGCCTACTCGGCGGCTGGTTATCAACGCATCCGCCACCTCGGGCGCGAGTTGACCATGCTGCGCCGCAGGCTCGACCAGCCGCTGCCGGAACTGGTCGCCGACGTGGAGCGCACCATGCTGCTCGACATCGAGGCCACCGCCCGGCGCGGTGGCGCGGGCCGGGCGCACCTGGACGCGTTCGCCGATGTCGTCGCCGACTACGCGCAAGCCGCCCCGGCGGCGAGCCTGGCCGCGCTGCTGGATTACCTCGCCACCGCCGAGGCGGCCGAGGACGGGCTGGAACCCGGTGAGGTCGAGGTCGCCGAGGACCGGGTGCAGATCGTCACCGTGCACTCCGCGAAGGGCCTGGAGTGGGAGGTCGTCGCGGTCCCGCACGTGGTGCGCGACGTGTTCCCCAGCGGCAGGCGCGGCGGCAGTTGGCTGCGCACGGTCACCGAACTGCCCGCCGACCTGCGCGGCGACGCCGTCGACCTGCCCGAGCTGAACCTGGCGGGCGCGGCGAACCGCAAGGAGGTCGAGCAGCTGCTGAAGATCCACAACGAGGAGTTCGCCGAGCGCGGGCTGCTCGAGGAGCGGCGGCTGTTCTACGTCGCGCTGACCAGGGCCGAGCGGACGCTGCTGGTGTCGGGCCACTGGTGGGCCCGCACCGGGTCGACCCCGCGCGGGCCCTCGGAGCTGCTGACCGGGTTGGCGGACTACGAGTCCTTCGTGGACACCTGGGCCGAGGAGCCCGAGGACGGCGCGGACAACCCGCTGGCCGCGGTGGTCCGGTCCGCGCGCTGGCCAGCCGATCCGTTGCGCGACCGGCGCCCCGACGTGGCGGAGGGGGCCGAACTGGTGCGCGCCGAGCTGGCGGCGCTGCGGGCGGGGGAGGAGCCGGAAGCCGAGGAGGACGACCCGGACGGCTGGGTGCGCGACACCGACGTGCTGCTGGCCGAGCGCGCTGCGGGTGGGCGCCAGGAGCAGGTGCGGTTGCCCGACCAGCTCTCGGTGAGCCAGCTCGTCGAGCTCGCCACCGACCCGACCGCGCTGGCCCGCCGGTTGCGCCGCCCGCTGCCCTTCCCGCCCAACCCGGTCGCCCGCCGCGGTACCGCCTTCCACGCCTGGTTGGAGCGCCGCTTCGGCTCCCGGGCCCTGCTCGACCTCGACGAACTCCCCGGCGCCGCAGACGACGACGCTGCCCCGGACACCGACCTCGACGCCCTGCGCGAGGCATTCCTGGCCGGTGACTGGGCCAACCGGACCCCGCACGAGGTCGAGGTCCCGTTCGCCACCGAGCTGGACGGGGTCGCCATCCGCGGCCGCATGGACGCCGTCTACCTGGACCCCGACGGCGGCTGGACGGTCGTGGACTGGAAGACCGGCCGCGTCCCCGACGCCGACCAGCTGCCCGCTCTCACCGTCCAGCTGGCCGCGTACCGGCTCGCCTGGTCCGGCCTCTCCGGTGTCCCGCTCGACCAGGTGCGCGCCGCCTTCCACTACGTCCGCCCCAACAGGACCCTGCGCCCGGCCGACCTCCTCGACGCCGACGGCCTCCGCGCCCTGCTGCGCGGCGTCCCGCACGCCGAGTAACGGACCGACTCCGCAACCGATCTACAGTGGCGTGACTCGACCGACGGGGGAGCCCCACGTGTCCACTGGGATCCGCAACGATGAGCCTGCCTCTAAAGACACGCTCGACCGGGACAAGATGGCCCGGGCGCTCGCAGCGGCTGTTCGCGTGTGTGGCACCCCGCTCGTGGTTGGTGTCTACGGGTCATGGGGGACCGGCAAGACTTCCTTGATGCGGTTGGTGCAAGACGAGCTGCGCAAGGAGCCCGACTACTACACGGTTTGGTTCGACTCGTGGCAGCACCAGTTCGACGACAACCCCGCCATCGGCCTGCTGCACACCATGGTCACCCAGCTCGGCCTCGGTGAGGACGAGGACGCCCAGGAGTTGCTCACCGCGGTGGCGGGTGCCTTCACCGATCTCACCCAGTGGGTCCAACCGCTCGTTGACTCCACCCTGCAGTTGGACGAGCTCCGGGAGAGGTTCCTCAAGGAGCGATTCGCGGCAAGAGAGCAACAGATCCTCCTAAGAGACCACCTCATCAAGCTGCTCGCTAAAGCCACCAAGGGCGGCAAGATCCGGCTGACGTTCTTCATAGACGACCTCGACCGGTGCCTGCCCGAGTACATCCTCAAGACCCTTGAGGCGCTGAAGCTGTTCCTCAACCTCCCGGACTGCGTGTTCATCCTCGGCGTCGACCGGGACGCGCTGGAGAGCACCATCCGGACCCGCTACGGCGACGAGGGCATCAGCGAGCACTACCTGGACAAGATCGTCCAGGTCCCGTTCGCGCTGCCGCCGATCACCAAGGCCGCCGCGACCCGGTTCGTCCGCTCGATGCTGCCCGACGAGCTGGCGGGCCTGACCGAGCACATCGTCGCCGGGCTCGACCCCAACCCGCGCGGGCTCAAGCGGTTCGTCAACTCGTTCATCCTCAACAACGAGCTGGCCAAGCAGATCTTCGAGGGGCCCGCCTACGACCCCAAGGTGCTGGCCTACCTGCTGATCGTCCAGTACCGGTTGCCCGCGTTCTACAAGGAGGTCGTCGACTCCCGGCAGGCGCTGATCGCCAGCGGGCCGGACAAGACGGTCAACAAGATCAGCGACGTCTCGGTGATCAAGCTGGCCGAGCTGGTGAGGCGCGACACCACGGCCCTGGACGGGTACATCTACCTGTCCGAGGTGGTCAGCGTGCGCCGGATCGCCTTCGACCTGGTCGTCACCGAGGTCGGCGAGTTCCGCATCCAGCTGATCAGGGTGTTGCGCGAGCAGCTCGGGCTCAGCCTCAAAGACGCCAAGGACCTGGTCGAGACCGGCGTCCCGATCACCATCGCCACCGCGCTGAGCAGGGAGAAGGCCGACGGGCTGCTGGTCAAGGTGCGCGAGACCGGCAGCACGGCGGAGATCGTCTGAGGGTGGGAGCGAGCGGATCCGGGGGCGGGTGGGTAGCCTTCCCGCCGTGAGTCGCACGGTGGGGCAGTGGCGGTGATCCGCCCTCGACGGTCTGACGACCTCGCGGCGCGGGCCGAGCACGACCTGGTCGGGATCATCCGCATGCCGGAGGGCAGCGTCAGCCCGGTCACCTCGATCCTCCGCCGGATCGTGTGGGCGCTGGTCGCGCTGTTCGCGGCCGTGCTGCTGGTCTACCTCGACCGGGACGGCTACCGCGACGTCAACGACGACGGGATCTCCTTCCTCGACGCGGTGTACTACGCCACGGTGTCGCTCTCGACCACCGGGTACGGCGACATCACCCCCTACAGCGACTCGGCGCGGCTGACCAACATCCTGGTCATCACCCCGCTGCGCGTCCTCTTCCTCATCGTCCTGGTCGGCACCACCCTCGCGGTGCTGACCGAGCGCTCACGGCAGGCATTCAAGATCCAACGGTGGAGGTCGAAGGTGCGGGACCACGTGGTCGTCGTCGGCTACGGCACCAAGGGGCGGTCGGCGGTGAGCGCGGTCCTCTCCGACGGGGTGGAACCCAGCCGCATCGTCGTCGTGGACACCGACCAGGCGATGCTCGACGCGGCGTCGGCGTTGGGGTTGGTGACCGTGCACGGCTCGGGCACCCGCGCCGACGTGTTGCGGGTGGCGGGCGTGCCCAGGGCGAAGTCGGTGGTCGTCGCCGCCAGCCGGGACGACTCCGCCGTGCTGATCACCCTCACCGCCCGTGAGATGTCGCCCAGCGCCCAGATCGTGGCGGCGGTGCGCGAGACCGAGAACGTCCACCTGCTGCGGCAGTCCGGTGCGAACCAGGTCGTGGTGTCCAGCGAGACCGCCGGTCGGCTGCTCGGCATGGCCACCCACACGCCTACGGTCGTGGACATGGTCGAGGACCTCATCACCCCGGACGAGGGCTTGGCCATCGCCGAGCGCGAGGTCGAGCCGAGCGAGATCGGTGGTTCGCCGAGGCACCTGCCCGACATCGTGCTCGGGCTGGTGCGGGCCGGGAAGCTCTACCGGGTGGACTCCTCGGAGGCTGACGCCATCGAGTACGGCGACCGGTTGCTCTACATCCGGAAGGTAACCCCGGCCGAGGACTGACGGCTCCTTGCGCGGTCTGCGACGATCCGGGGATGCGAGTCCCCTTCGCCATCCCGGCTCCCGCCTTGAAGTTGGCGGCGGTCGCGGCATTCAGCGTCGTCGTGGCGCTGGGGCTGGCATTGGCGGGCGCGTTAGGGCACTGGTCCAGTGGTCCTACGACGGTTACGACGGTTCAGGCGACAGTTCTCGCTGGCGTGCCTTGCGACGGTAGTGGCCTGGAACGAGTCTCTTACCCCACCGACCACGGCACGCAAGAGGCTCGCCTCGACGCTTGCGGTCATCAGTCGGGGGAGAAGGTAGAGGTAACCGTCGGGGATGGCGTTGTCCACCTCGCGCGGGCCACGACGGGGGCAACGCTCGACGCGCGCCCGTTCGCCGTGGTCCTCCTCGTCTTTGCCGGGATCGCCGGGGCCTGGTTCACCCAGCTCAAGCGGCGCGACTAAGACACGTCGGCAGCGGCGGCCAGCCAGGTGTTGCACGGCATGGTCCGGTTGTTCTTAAAACCGTGCTCCTGCCAGGCGCCGTAGTGCTGGGGGCTGCCGTGGTCCGGCTGGACACCTTGCTGCCAGTCTCCCCGCGTGTAGCCGTCCGCGAGCATGTCCCGGATGAAGGTGTCGGTGATAGAGCCGCCGCCGTGCTGCCCGCCCGCGAACCACATGCCGCCGAAGCATTGCGCCTGCAACTCCGAGCGCCTTGATAGCTCCAACCCGGTCGGGGTCTGGTCGCCTGCCTCGTAGCGGGCATCCCAGTAGGCGTCGTTGATGCCGGAGATCGCCTGGATGTGGTGGCCGAACTCGTGCGAGAACAGCGCGAGGTAGACCCCGGCCTTGTTGCCGTACTGCTCGATCTGGAGGCCCTCGTAGGGCATGTAGATCGTGTTGTCCTGTCCGCAATAGAAGGCTGCCCACGTGGACTTGGCCGTACCGCAGGCACTGGACCAGGTCTCACCGGGCGGGAACTTCAGCGCGGGGGTGAAGTACGGGAGGTTCGCGCGTTGCATCACCGGCGCCCACGCCTTGTCGAAGCACGGCAGGGCTGCCGTGAAGAACGCCTGCGCCGACTGGGGGTCGCTGCGCCAAGCGGGGAGGTTGCAGGTGACCACGCTGACGCCGTTGGTGGCGCTGAACAGCGGGTTGTCGCCCAGTGCGTGAACCGGTTGCGGACCTGCCTGCGTAGTCGTCGTCGGTTGCGAGGACCGCGTCGTGCCGCGCGTTGTTGTGGTCGTGGTCGTACTACGAGTCGGTCTGGATGTCGTAGTAGCGGTGGTTGTCGTCGTAGTGCGCGAGGCCGACGTGGTGGTGGGGGCGGAGTAACCGACATCGTTGGGTCGACTGCGCTTGCCCGCCAGTTGGACATATCCGACGAAGGCCGCGCCCGCGAGTAAGAGGGTCACCAGACTGATCGCGACAACGAGGCCGGTGTTCGACTTCGGCTGCACCGGAACGTATCCGGGCGGCGGCCCGTACCAGGCGGTCCTCTGTGGATATTGCTGTGGATACTGCTGGGGGTAGGGCTGCTGGGAGGGCTGCTGGTAGTGGCCGTGCGGCGGGTAGCCGGGTTGCGGGTAGGCCTGCGGGTGGTTCGGTAATGCCATCGGCGGCGGTGCTACCGGCATCGGCGGCGGGTATGGGCCATGTGGACGCCACGGACCCATGGGCGGATGGCTCATCGTTCCCCCGTGTCGGCTGGAGTTGGCCAATTCGGCCAGACCGGCGGTGAGCATAAGGGCGCTCGGCTATCGTTCGCTGCCGTGTTGAGGAAATGGGGGGTCGCCGCCGTCACAGCCACGACGGCCGCGTTGACCGTGGGTTTGGCGTTGGGCGCGAGCGCGGCGGTCCAGCCGACGTTCCCGTCTCTGCCGTCCATACCGCCGACAGCCCCGAGCATCGATTTCCCCATCCCCAAACCGGGCCCGACCGGGACGGTTAAGCCACCCGTCATCGACCCGATCCCACCCTCCGGTGGCCCTACCCGGCCTCCCGGCGCTGTTCAGCCGATCCTCCCGCGCAGCGTCAACGTCCAACTCAAGGTCGAGCGCGACGGCAGGCTCACCGTCCGCGAGCAGATCATCGTGCAGGCGAAGCAACAGATGACCCGCGTCGCGCCACTCCGCATCGGTGACCGCGTGTTCACCGTCCGCGACGCGCGGATCGAGGGCCACGGCACGGTGGACGTGACCGCCGATGCCATCACCATCCGCGTCGGTGAAGGCGCTTCGACGGTGCACTACACCGTGGACGGCACCATCGCCGACGGTGACGACCGGCAGGAGTTCCGGTGGCAGCCAGCCAGCGGGTGGGACACCAAGTTGGCCCTCTTGCGCGTCTCGCTGCTCACGCCGCGACCCGGCCGTGATTTCGTCTGCCTGGCAGGACAACCTGGCACCAACGAGGTCTGCGACTCCGCGCTCACGGATGGCGGCGGCATCCTCCGCGTCGTGCAGTCCGACCTGGACGTCGGAGCGCGGGTGGATCTGTCCGCCAAGTTGCCCGCCGGGCTCGTCCCCGCGAACGCGCGCTTCGACAAGGCAACGTCAACGGCCTTCGCGGTCACGCCTGTCAGCGGTGCTGGGCTGGGCTTGGTCGCACTCTTGCTTCTAGGTGGGTTCGTTTTCCTCTGGCGTGCTCGAGCGCGTGACGCCAAGTCGCTCGTCGCCGACGTAGAGCCAGTTGCACTTGTTGCCAACGACGGCGGCAAGGCTGCCTTCGCTTCGCCGGATGGAGTCCTCCCGGGACAGGCTGGAACGGTGCTCGCGGAGCGGGCGGACGAAGGTGCCTTCGCAGCCACGATCGTCGACTTGGCGGTCCGCAACTACCTCTGGGTGACCGAGTCCAGCGGCGATTGGCAGATCGTCCGGCGCAACCCGGCCGATGACGCCCTCAACGCCTACGAACACACCGTCTACGCCACCTTGCTTCCGGAGGGCACCGAGTCGGTCACTCTGTCCGCACTGCGCGGCGCCCCGCTGGATCTCGCCGGGGCGCGATCTGCCCTGCACGCGGATGCCGTCGACCGCGGCTGGTTCGTGCGACGCCCGGATCGTGTGGGTCACCTAGCTATCGCTGGTGCTGTCATTCTTGCTCTTGGCGTCATCGGGACTGTGGTGCTCGCACTGACCGGCGGCCCTGCCTTGCTCGGCATCGCTTCTGCGTTGGGTGGGCTGGGTCTGTTCCTTGGCGGGCGGTTCGTGCCAGTGCGTACTAAGCGTGGCTCGGTGCTCGCGCAGCAGGTGCGCGGTGTCGCCCTCTATCTGGCGGGTGTCCAGTCAGACACGGTGCCGACGGACAGGGCGCCGACCGAGCGCGAGGTCGTATTCTCCCGAGCCCTGCCCTACGCCGTCGCCCTCGGCGAGTCCGAGCGCTGGTTGTCCGGGTTCGGCCCGATCGACCCGGCCGCGGTCCGCTGGTACGCCACCCAGGACGCGGAAGTCGCCGCCGACCAGGGGAAGTTCGCCGACCAGGTGGCGGCGTTCGTCGACTCACTCAGCCGGGTGCTGACCCCGCCGGAAAAACACTGACCGTGGCCAAGCGGTCACGTGTCTGACCTGGACATACACACCTTCGGGGGTAATTAGCGGATCAACCATCACGCGGTGTACGTTTCGCGCACTTCATCGCGTGTTCTGGGAGGTCCGTTGCTCACGTTCGTGAAGCGCGCAGCCGTGGCGGTGCTGACCGGGTTGACCCTGGTCGTGACCGCGGTGCCCGCTCTGGCCCAGGACGACCCGGACCTGTCCTTCCCGGACTACCCGATGGACGAGGTCGTCAGCCCGACCCCGGCCACGGTCGCCAGCATCTGCAAGAAGGGCGTTCGCTCGGTCGAGGTCAACATCCACGACAGCGGCCCCTTCACGGTCCGCCTGGTGGGTTCCGACCTCCCCGCGAAGACCACCAAGGCCACCGACGACCCGAAGGTGACCTTCAAGCCGGTGCCGCCCGGCGAGTACACCGTCGAGATCGACGGCGCGGGCGAGCCCTCCGACGGCCTGCCGGTCGTGGTCAAGCCGTGCACCGAGGACACCCCGTCGGACGACCCGCTCGAGGTCTCCGTGCAGTGCCGCGGCGGCTGGGGGATCGTCACCGCCAAGATCACCAACCCGTCCACCGACGAGGTGCGCGAGTACGCGATCGACATCGACCTGCCTTACACGCACTCCGGTGAGGTTGCCCCGGGTGTCGCGTTCACGGTCGTCGACAACGCCTACGAAGACCGCGACAAGTACCAGATCAAGCTGCACGGGCCCGGTTTCAACCCGCCCATCATCAAGACCTTCAGCGTCAACTGCCGTTCCGGCAACGCGCCGGGCGTGGGTACCTACGCGCAGTGCGACGGCAAGGAGAACGTCACCACTCAGCCCACCTTGTGGGTCGAGCTCGACAACCCCAACCGCATCTCGGTGGACTACACCGTGACCGCGCACGAGGCGACCAAGACGGTCACCGTTCCCGCTGTCGCGCACGGTAGCGCCAACCTCGGCCCCATCCCCGCGGGCGACTACAAGGTCGTCGTGAAGGGCTCTGACGGCACCGAGGTCGTCACCGGCGTCTCCGTCGACTTCTGCGAGGACGTCAAGGTCGACCGCGACGGCCTGCAGGTGTCCACCCGCTGCGTCGACGAGCAGTCGGTCGTGACCATCCGGTACTACGCCGTCGGCCCCTACCCGGCCGAGCGGAAGTTCACCGTCGACGGCAAGCCCGGCTTCGAGGAGACCGTCCGCTTCGACGGCGACGGCGTCTACCAGTGGACCCGCCACGTCGGGGTCTTCGCCGACGGCAGCTACACCGCGCACCTGACCGGCTCGGGCCTGGACACCACCGAGAAGTTCACCGTCGACTGCGAGCGCGACACCACGACGACGACCACACCGTCCACCCCGGACACGACGACGACCGCGCCGCCCACCACCACGGTCGGCAGCACGGCCCCGACCAGCGTCGTCACCACCAGCCCGGCCCCGCAGGGCGGTGGCACGCCGAACACCGACGGCGGCTCGGGCGGCCTGCCGGTCACCGGCGCCGCGGTCGGCGGTCTGGTCCTGCTCGGCCTCGCCGCGCTCGGCGGCGGCGCGTTCCTGCTGCTCGCCCAGCGGCGCAAGCGCTCCGCCTAGTCGGGTTATCCACAACCCCACCGGTTCATCCACAGGCGGACACGCACGGTGTCCGCCTGTGGCGCGCCTCCCGTAGGCTCGCCAGGTGACCGTTTCCCAGCCGCACCGCTACACCCTCGCCAACGGCCTGCGGGTTGTCCTCGCCCCCGACGACACCGCGCCGGTCGTCGGCGTCAGCGT
Organism: Actinokineospora diospyrosa; assembly: GCF_024171925.1. Taxonomy (GTDB): domain Bacteria; phylum Actinomycetota; class Actinomycetes; order Mycobacteriales; family Pseudonocardiaceae; genus Actinokineospora; species Actinokineospora diospyrosa. The sequence goes on from NZ_JAMTCO010000016.1 coordinate 176,074, forward strand.
GCACTACGACGTGGGCTTCCGCTCCGAGCCCGAAGGCCGGACCGGGTTCGCCCACCTCTTTGAGCACCTGATGTTCCAGGGCAGCGAGAGCCTGGAGAAGCTGGCGCACTTCCGGCACGTGCAATCCTCCGGCGGCACCTTCAACGGGTCCACCCACCCGGACTACACCGACTACTTCGAGGTGCTGCCCTCGGCCGCGCTGGAGCGCGCGCTGTTCCTGGAGGCGGACCGGATGCGCGCCCCCAAGCTCACCGAGGAGAACCTGCGCAACCAGATCGACGTGGTGAAGGAGGAGATCCGGCTCAACGTGCTCAACCGCCCCTACGGCGGTTTCCCGTGGATCCTGCTCCCGCCGGTGCTGTTCGACACCTTCCCCAACGCGCACAACGGCTACGGCGGCTTCGAGGACCTGGAGCAGGCCACGGTCGCCGACTGCGCCGCGTTCTTCGACACCTACTACGCCCCGGCCAACGCCGTGCTCACCGTCGCCGGTGACTTCACCGTCGAGGCGGCCAAGGAGCTCATCGAGCGGCACTTCGGCGACGTCCCGGCCCGGCCCCGGCCGCAGCGCCCGTCGTTCGCCGAGCCGCCGCCCACCACCGAGGTCCGCGCCGACCACCCGGACCCGTTGGCCCCGCTGCCCGCCGTCGCCATCGGGTACCGGATCCCGGACCCGATCGACGAGCTCGACGCCTACCTGGCGTACCTGGTGCTCGCGGGCGTGCTCACCGACGGCGACGGGTCCCGGCTGCAGCAGCGCCTGGTCTACGGCGACCAGCTGGTCACCGAGGTCAGCGCGGGCTGCGGCATGTTCGGCCCGTTCGAGGCCCGCGACCCCGACACCTTCACCATCACCGCCATGTACTCCCCCGAGGTGGCCCTGGACCCGGTCCTGGCCGCCATCGACGAGGAGTTGGAGCGGCTGGCCAGCACCCCGCCGGACCAGGCCGAACTGGCCAAGATCACCGCGCGCTGGGCGGCCAGCCTGCACAAGGAGCACGACCGCATCGTCAGCCGCACCCTGGCCCTCGGCGCGTTCGAACTGCTCTACGGCAACCCGAGCCTGGTCTACGAGCTGCCCGAGCGGATCAGCGCCATCACCCCGGACGCGGTTTCCGCGGCCGCCAAGGCCCTGCGCCCGGACTCCCGCGCCATCCTCACCGTGACCCCCTCCGGCGGTGCCGAGTGACGCGCGCGGCCCACCCCGTTCCCCACGGTGCCGCGGGCGGGTCCCCGCGGTCACCCCACCCCCACGTTCCCGCAGGAGGACAGCAGTGAGCCGCACCGCAGAGCAGATCGGGCGCACCGAGCTCGGGCCCCGACCGCTCCCCCCGCTCGGCGAGCAGCGGGCGGCCACCAACCTGTCCGTTGTGGACACCGTGCTGGACAACGGGCTGCGGGTCATCGCCGTGCACCAGCCGACCGTGCCGATGGTCGAGCTGCGGCTGCGGGTGCCCTTCGCGGGCACCGATCCCGCGCACGCGCCCACCGCCGAGGTGCTGGCCGCCGCCATCCTCACCGGCACCAAGTCGCGCGACCGGGTCGCCATGGACACCGAGCTCGCGCTCGTCGGCGGTGAGCTCAACGCCGCGGTCGACCCGGAACTGCTCTCCCTCGGCGGCAACGCGCTGGCCAGCGGGTTCGACACGCTGCTGACCGTGCTCGCCGACGCGCTCACCGCGGCCACCTACACCGACGACGAGGTGGCGGGGGAGAAGGCCCGGCTGATCGAGCGGATCACCGTGGCCAGGTCCAAGCCCAACGTCATCGCCCGCCAGGCGCTGCAGCGGCACCGCTACGGCGACCACCCGTTCACCCGGGAGATCCCCGAGGCCGCCGACGTCGCCAAGGTCGAGTCCGCCGACGTGCGCGCCCTGCACCAGGCCGCGGTCCTGCCGCGCGGCGCGGTGCTCGTGGTCGTCGGCGACGTCGAGCCGGTCAAGGCCGTCGCCGGTGTCTCCGCCGCCCTGGCCGACTGGCGCGGCGACGCCTCGGCCGCCGTGCTGCCCCCGCTGCCGCCGCTCACCCCCGGCGACCTGCTGGTCATCGACCGGCCGGGCGCGGTCCAGTCGCAGATCCGGCTCAGCGCGCAGTCGATCACCCGCACCGACCCGCGCTACCCGGCCCTGCAGCTGGCCAACCTCGCCCTCGGCGGCTTCTTCTCCTCCCGCCTGGTGGAGAACATCCGCGAGGACAAGGGCTACACCTACCACGCCCGCTCCTACCCGGAGTTCACCCCGGACGGCGCGACCCTGCTCATCGACACCGACACCGCCAGCGACGTCACCGCCGCCGCGCTGCTGGAGATCCGCTACGAGCTGGCCAGGATCGCCCTGGTCGCGCCGGAGGAGTCCGAGGTGGACATCGTCCGCCAGTACGCCATCGGCTCCCTGCTCACCAGCACCTCCTCGCAGGGCGGGCTCGCCTCCCAGGTGGCCGCCCTCGCCGTGCTCGGCCTGGGCGTCGACTGGCTGGTCAACCACCCGGAGCGGCTCAAGGCCGTCACCGCCGAGCAGGTCGCCGAGGCCGCGGCGGAGTTCTTCGCCCCGACCCGCTTCACCGGCGTCATCGTCGGCGATGTGGCGAAGCTGGCCCCGCTCACCTGCATCGGCGGCGTCCGGTTCCCATGACCAGGACACCCCGCGCCGTCCTCTGTGGACGGCGCGGGGTGCTGGGAACCCGCCCGCGCGCGGTGCCCGGCTGCGTAGGGTTGGCGCCGGGCACCGACCCCGCCCGTCCGACCAGCAGCCAGGGGACCACCGCATGACCGCCCGCGCACCGTTCCAGCTCGCCGCCCTGCCCGCGCTGTCGCGCGCCACCGCGGTCCGCGACGAGTCGGCCCGCAAGGACCCGGACCGGCTCGATCGGCTGTGGAAGTCGGGCCAGGTCATCCTGGTCGACCGGCACGGCCGCACGCCGGTGCGCGACGCCGGTACCGCCCTGCTCCCCCGCCCGTCCGCCGAGGTCGCCGCCGAGCGCCCCGACGCCGCCCTGCTCTTGGGCGAAGAGGCCGACACCGCCTACTGGGCCCTGCCCGCCGACGTGGAACTGCGCCCCACCAACGCCCCGCCCGGCGCCTGGAGCCTCTGGGGTGGCGCGATCTCCGACACCGGCGAGGAGTGGCACGACCTGCGCGGCATCGGCGCCCTGCTCGACGACACCGCCGCGGGCCTGTTCACCACCGCCGTCGGCCTGATCAACTGGCACGCCCGGTCCCGCTTCTGCGCCAAGTGCGGCCACCCCGTCGCCCCCACCGCCGCGGGCTGGTCGACCAAGTGCACCGGCTGCGGCCGCGAGGAGTACCCCCGCACCGACCCCGCCGTCATCTGCCTGGTCCACGACGGCGCCGACCAGGTCCTCCTCGCCAGGCAACCGATCTGGCCCGAACACCGCTACTCGATCCTGGCTGGCTTCGTGGAGACCGGCGAGTCGCTCGAGGCGTGCGTGGCCCGCGAGATCGCCGAGGAGGTGGGCATCCAGGTGACCGACATCGGCTACCTGGGCAGCCAGCCCTGGCCCTTCCCCCGCTCCATCATGATCGGCTTCACCGCCACGGCCGACCCCACCGCCCCGCTCGTCCCCGCCGACGGCGAGATCGAACACGCCCGCTGGATCCACCGCGCCGAGATCACCGCCGCCCTGGCCACTGGCGGCCAAACCCCCACCCTCATCCTGCCCGGCGAGACCTCCATCGCCCGCCAGATGATCGAGGGCTGGGCCGCCACCGGCGCATAGCCCGCCCTGTTCAGCCGAGTCGCGCGTGACCCCCACTCGCCGCAGGGCGGTGGCACGGAGCCTGCGCTCGCCCCGCGATCAACCAGGGTGTTCGCCTCTCGCTGTTGTCTGCTCCCGCAGTCGGTTCCCATGCGGTCGATCCCGCTGGTCGCCGCAGGCCTCGGCCGATGGCGGCCAACCCCTTGCCCTCCGGCGGCGAGAGTCGCTCTCGTGCCCGGCCTGCCCGGCGAGACCTTCCTGGTCCGCCAGATGGTGCGCGGCGGGCGCTAGAGCAGCCAGCTCAGCGGCAGGATGATGGCGATGCCGACCACCGAGATCACAGTCTCCATGATCGACCAGGTCTTCACCGTCTCGCCCACGCTGAGCCCGAAGTACTCCTTCACCAGCCAGAACCCGGCGTCGTTGACGTGGGAGAAGAACAGGGAACCGGCGCCGATCGCCAGGGCGAGCAGGGCGGACTGGGCGGGTTCCATGCCCACCGCCAGGGGCGCGATGATGCCCGCCGCGGAGATCGTGGCCACCGTGGCGGAGCCGGTCGCCAGGCGGATGGCCACGGCGATGAGCCAGCCGAGCAGCAGCGGCGAGAAGTTGGCGTCCTTGGCGAGGCCGGTGATCACGTCACCCACGCCCGCGTCCACCAGCGTCTGCTTGAACCCGCCGCCCGCGCCGACGATCAGCAGGATCCCGGCGATCGGGGGCAGGGCCGACCCCACCGACTCCGCCAGGCGGTCGCGGCCGAACCCGCGGCCGAGGGTCACCATCCCGACGAGCACCGCGAGCAGCAGTGCCACCAGCGGGGTGCCCAGGAAGTCCAGCACGTGCCGGACCGTGTTCTCCTTGCCCAGCAGGATGTCCGCGAGCGCCTTGCCAAGCATCAGCACGACCGGCAGCAGCACCGTGCCCAGTGTCGCCGCGAAGCTCGGCCGCTCGGTCGGCCGCTCCTCCTCGACCGCCACCTCGGGCGCGGTCACCGGCACCCACCGCGCCGCGAGCCGGGCGAACAGCGGACCCGCGATGACCACGGTCGGGATCGCGACCAGCACCCCGAGGCCCAGCGTCAGGCCGAGGTCGGCCTTGAGCGCGTCGACCGCCACGAGCGGACCGGGGTGCGGCGGCACGAGCCCGTGCAGCACCGACAGGCCCGCCAGCGCGGGGATCGCCAGCAGCATCAGCGGTCGACCGCTGCGCCGCGCGGTCAGCAGCACCACCGGGATCAGCATGACCAGGCCGATCTCGAAGAACATCGGCAGCCCGATCAGCGCGGCGACCAGCGCCATCGCCCAGGGCAGGCCGCGACCGGGGGTGCGGTTGAGGATGGTGTCCACGATCTGGTCGGCGCCACCGGAGTCGGCGAGCAGCTTGCCGAGCATGGCGCCGAGGGCGATCAGCACGCCGACACCGGCCACAGTGGACCCGACGCCCTTGGTGAAGCTCTCCACCAGCCCGCCGACCGGCATCCCGGCGACCAGCCCGAGCGTGCCTGCCCCGAGCACCAGGGCCAGGAACGGGTGGAACTTGACCTTGGTGATCAGCACGACGATGAGCGCGATGCCCAGCACCGCGGCGCCGATGAGTCGGGTGTCGTGGCCGGTCCAGGCCGCCGCGGTGATCATGGCTGGTCTCCTTCGAACTCGGCGGTGGCGCGGGCCGCGGCCTCGGCGAGGTGGTCGGGGGGTGCGGCGATGTCGAGCTCGATGCCGGGTTCGCCGTCGGTGAGCGGTTGCAGGTCGGCCAGTTGCGAGTCCAGCAGCGACACCGGCATGAAGTGCCCGCTGCGGCCACGCATGCGGTGTGCCAGCAGGTCCCGCGAGCCGGTCAGGTGCACGAAGAACACCCGGGCGTCGGCGGCGAGCAGGTCGCGGTAGGAGCGCTTGAGGGCCGAACAGGTGACGATCCCGCCGATGTCGTGCCCGCGCTCGGCGATCCAGTCGGCGATCGCGGCCAGCCAAGGCCAGCGGTCCTCGTCGGTGAGCGGGACCCCCGAGCGCATCTTGGCGATGTTGGCCGCCGGGTGGAACTCGTCGGCCTCGGCCAGCGGGACCCCCAGCCGCTCGGCCAGCAGCCCGGCGACGGTGGTCTTGCCCGACCCCGCCACGCCCATCACGACCACGACTGTGTGCACCGACCCAGTGAAACTCAAAAGTAGTACTTATTCAAGAGGGTGACACCCATTGGTCATATGAGTGAGACACTGCGGGTGTGACCTCAGGACTCCCCGGGCGACTGCTCGACGACCTCGGCCCGGCCATCGTGACCGGTAAGTACCCCGCTGGCGCGGTCTTGCGCACCGAGGAGCTGGAGCGCGCGTTCCGGGTCTCGCGCACCGTCGTCCGCGAGGCGCTGCGCGTCCTGGAGGCGATGCGGCTGGTCAGCAGCCGCCGCCGGGTCGGCATCACAGTCCTGCCCCGCACCGACTGGAACCTCTACGACCCCCGCGTCATCCGCTGGCGCCTCGACGGCCCCGACCGAGCGGGCCAACTGCGGTCGCTGACCGAACTGCGCTCCGCCACCGAACCGGTCGCCGCCGCCCTGGCCGCCGCCCGCGCGACCCCCGAACAAGCAGGCGCCTTAACCGCCCTAGCCGTTCAGCTCCGTTCCAGCACCCACGACCTCGACGCGTTCCTCGTGCACGACATCGCCTTCCACCGGGTACTGCTGATCGCCTCCGGCAACGACATGTTCGCCCAACTCGGCGACGTGGTCGACGCCGTACTCACCGGCCGCACCCACCACCACCTCATGCCCCAAACCCCCAAACCCGAAGCCGTCCGCCTCCACGTCGAAGTAGCCGAAGCCATCGCCGCGGGCGACCCAGCCCGCGCCGAAGCCGCCATGCGCGCGATCGTCACCGAGGTGCTGGACGTTCTCCCTGGAACGTGAGCAGGTCCGCGACGAGGGTGGGCGCGAGGATGTGTTCGGGGATGGCCCAGCCTGCGCGCATCGCCTCGGGGAGGGTGGGGTCCCAGGGGGCGGTGAGCGGGTCGGGGCCTAGGGCGAGGAGGTCGTGTCCTGGGGTGAGGGCGGCTCGGTAGTCGTCGGCGGACATGCGCCAGGGGGTGCCGTTGGTGAGGGTCAGGGCCTGGTGGGTGATGAGCAGTCCGTGGGCGTCGAAGTCGCTGTGGATGTGGGCGGTGTGGAGCTTCGGCAGGATTGTGCGGGCGACCGGGTTCAGGTGTCCGGACAGGCAGATCACCGGGTAGCGGACTCCGGCGGCGATGCAGTTGTCCACAACCACCGGACTTGTGCACACGAAAGCACTTACCCCTGCCGGGATGGTGTCGCGGATGGTCAGATGGGTGGGCAAGCCCGCATCCGTCCGCGCCTCACATCCGGGGAACCCCCATGTCAGCACCGTTGTCGACACCGCGTCCAGCAGAACGCCGCTGCGCTCCCACAGCCGCCGCTCGTCCACTGTGGACTTCGGCAGGGCCGCCCCATGCGCCACCGCCGCCGCCCGCAGCACGAGCCCGGCCAGTCGTGTTCCTCGAACCAAACCCAGGTCCGACAACACGATCCACTCGGCTGGTGCCCCCTCGCCCAGGTGCAACCGCGCGATCGCCGCTGCCGCTCTCGGCGCGACCTCGGCCAACTCGGCAGGCGAGATCTTGGCGTACCGGCGGGCCTGATCCACCCACGCCGCGACCCAACCACCACTGACCCCGGCCGCCGCGACCGCCGCACCGAGGATGTCGTCCGCTTCCGCGGGGGCGACCACGCTGCCCGCTGACTCACCGAACAGGGAGGAGAGCAATTCGCCCAGCCCACAACTGAATACGGCGCGCACCCGGCTGTCGAGGTCGGCGACGACGATGGTCGTTCCGATGCCCGCGGTCAGTTCGCGCCCGATCACCGCGCTGACGGCCGACGCCGCCGCCGGGTCGGGGGCCTTGTAGCCCAGCTTGACCTGGCCGCGTGCCACCGCCGTGCGTGCCTGCCGCCACAACACGGCGAACTCGGGGCGACCCGGGTCGGGGTGGGTGGTCACGGCGCTGCGCTCCTGGGTGCTCGGGTTGGGCGGGCTGCTGGGCCGGTGGCCAGTGGACCGACCGCGCGGCGGAAGGTTGCTCCGCCTCGGGTCCGGTGAGTTCCGCGCGCTCGCGCGTCGCACCGGTGCCCCGGGGGAGTCTGTCCGGTCGTCGGGCGGAGGACCAGCGACCTGTGGTGGGTCTGGCACGGCCACGGGTGCGCGAGCGGCACCCGGACCTGGTCATCAGCGTCGACACCTGGCGGTACGAGGTGGGTCGGGCGGTGTGCGAGGTCGGGGCCGACCTGATCAACGACACCTGGGCAGGCGCGGACCCGAAGCCGGCCGAGTTCGGGGTCGGCATCGTCTGCTCGCACACCGGAGGCGCCGCGCGGACCGACCCCCACCGCGTCCGGTACGACGACGTGGTCGGCGAAGGCGTGACCGAGCTGGTGCTCGGCCAGCCGCCCTGCCGCGCGTCCGGCGAGCATCACGTGCGCACCCGGGTGGCCGCGCTGCCGAAGGTGACCATCCTGCCGCGTGCCTGCCGCGCTGCCCGGGTGCTGCGCTGTCGGGTCGAACGGGATCGGGGGTGGGTGGTCACGGGTCGTCGCGGTCCAGGGAGGAGCCGTCCCAGGTGGTGTGGGTGCAGGCGACGCCGTGGCCGGATTTGGGGCGGAGCACGTCGTAGATGTGCATCCGCGGGATCCGGTTGGACACGCCCCAGCCGCTTGGCCAGGTGATGATCCAGTCCATGTCCAGGTCGACGAGCAGTTCGAGCATCCGGGCGATGGTGGGGTCGTCCAGCCGCTCGAAGGCCTCGTCGAGCAGGACCAGGCGCAGCGGCGACATGGTGGCCGCCAGGCCCGCGGAGATCGCGCCGTAGAACGCGGCGGCCGCGGCGAACAGCGTCACGTACGAGATCAGCCGGGTCTCGCCGGAGGACAGCTGGCGCAGGCGCCGGGAGCGGGGCTTGCCGTCCGGGCCGGTGTCGCGGACCCGGACGGTGAACGCGAACCAGGACCGGTAGTCCAGCGCCCGGGCCAGGATCTCGGTGTACCCGCCGGTCGCACTGTCGCGTTCGGACTCGATGCGCTCGGTGAAGACCTGCTGCAGCCGGGTGTCCTGCTCCTCGGTCCGCTGCGCGAACGGCACCCGCAGCAGCCGCAGCGCCTCCAGGGTGGACTCGTCCAGCCAGGCGGCGGGCTGCCAGTCCAGCCGGACGTGCACGCCCTGGCTCGACCGGGCCGTGTCCAGGACGTCGTTCATCCGCCGGGTCAGGTCCTCGGCGACCGCGATCTGCGCCGACAGCCGCTCGGCCAGTTCCCGCACCAGGTGCAGCGCGAAGATCCCCTGGTACTGCTCGGTCAGGAACCCGCGCCGCTCGGCCAAGCGGGTGGCCACCCGTCGGGCGGCGACCGCGACCGGGGCCGGGCCCTCCTCCGCCGAGACGACCACGGTCAGGATCCCGGCGTGCCGCTCCGGCAGGACGTTGTGCGTCCCGGCCAGCGACGCCTGCAGGTTCTGCAGCTTGCCGAGCACGTTCTCCTCGCTGGGCAGCCGCTTGGCCTCGGCGACCGCGGTGGCCAGCAACTCCCAGGCCTGGGCGTCGTCGCCGGGGTGGTCCTCGTCGATCGCCGCAGGCCACACCCCGGGCGCGGCCAACGCCTCGGCAAACGCTTGCGCGGCAGCCGTGGCCGCCGCCCGCTTGCCGTCGATCTCCGCGCCCCTGGTGTCGAGCAGGGTCTGCGTCTTCACCACCTGGTTCGACAGCTCACCCGCCGCCCGCCGCGACTCCGGCAGCTCGGCGCGCACCGCCCGGCGGGCCTTCTCCAGCTCGCCCAGCTGCCGCGAGACCTCTTCCGCCGCGCCACCGACCGCCGCCGTCAGCTCGGCCAACGCGGCCGCCTCGCGGTGGAACGCCACGCACTTCTCGTCGGCGACCCGCTCGGCGCTCTCCCGGTCGTCCACCGCCGCGTTGTGGTCGTGCAGCGCCTCGACCAAGTCCCGCACCGTGCCGACGCACCGCTTCGCCAACGCGTCGCGCAGGCTCTCCGCCGACCCGCGCGCCTGCGTCGCCGCCCGGTGCGCGTGTCGCAGCGCCTCGGTGTCCGCGGTCAGCCCCGCCGTGCCCGCGTCCTGCGCCAGCCCGGTCTCCATCGCGCGGACCCGGCCCTCGGCGGCCACGTGCTCCGAGCGCCGCCGCTCGGCCTTCGTCGCGGTCTCCTCGGCTTGGCGCGCGGCCTGCTCCGCGGTCACCCGGGCGCCGATCAGCTCCCGGTCGTCGGGGAACGCGTCGAGGTGGCGGTCCCACACCTCCACCGTCCGCGACCGGTCCCGCAGCTCGGACTCCGCCGCCGACAACTCGGTGTGCAGGACCTCCAGCGCCTCGGCCAGCTCCGCGATCGCCCGCTGCCGCGCCGCTTCCCGGGCACCCGCGCCGACGAACTCCGCGTCCGGCTTGGTCCCCGCTCCGCGCAACACACCCGCGCGCCAACGCCCGTCCGGCCACACCGCGAGCCCGGCGAACTCCTCGCCGAAGGACACCGAGGCCAGCAACCCCGCCACGACCTCAGCGGGCACCGGCCCGTCCGGCTCTACCGCGGGCGCGAGCACCGAAGCCAACGGCGAGGTCACCACCTCGGACACCGCCAGCGCCGCCGCGATCACCCCGGTCCGCGCCGCCGCACCGATGCCCCCGTCCGGGCGGACCCACGCGGTCAGCAGCCCGCTGCCCTGCAGCGCCGCCTCCAGACCCGCGCGCTCGACCGGCGTCAGCGCGGTGAAGTCCACCAGCCGGTAGAACGGCGCCCCCGCGCCCTGGTCGACCAACCCGGGCGGGGCCGCGTCAACGCCCTTGCGCAGCTCGATCAGCCGCGCCTCCGCCGACTTGACCCGTCCCACCAGCTCGTCCACGGTCTGCCGCGCCGCGGTGACCCGCTGCCGCAGCCCGGTCAGGTGCGGCGCGGCCCACTGCCGCGCGGCGTCCCTGGCCTGGCGGGTCGCCTCGGGGCCGGTCAGCACCGCTTCCGCGGCGGGCGGGCGCGGCGGCCGCGCCGCGTGGTCACCGGCGAACGGGCCAGCCGCGGTCCACGTGGCCGCCTTCTCGCACCACACCTCGGCCGCGCCGAGGAACCGCTGCCGGGCCTCGTTGCGCCGCCCGGCCGACTCGGTCGCCTCGATCTGCGCGTCCCGCGCCCCGGCCTGCAGCTTGTCCAGCTCCTGGCGGTCCGCGTCCAGCGACATCGCGCGGTCGTGCAGCGACATCGCCAGCGCGGCCCGGTGCGCCACCACGCTCGCCAGGTCCCCGGCCCGCCCGGCCGCCTCGGCCAGCGCCGTCGACAGCTCGTCCGGCGCGACCGGCGGTGGGGTCCTGCGCTGGATCGTCAGCGGTTCGGCCTCGGGGTCCGGCTTCGCCCGCACCCGGTCGGTCACCGTGCCCGGCACGGGTTCCGGTGCCGCTGGCACGGCGGGGCACAGCCCCGCGTCCAGCCCGGCGGCCGCCACGGCCTCCGAAGTGGACAGTGCGAGCTCGACGGCGTCCTCGACGTCGCCACCGAGCCTGCGCAGCACGGTCAGCACCGTCTCCACCGCGCGGTCGGCGTGGTTGCGCTGCACACCCGCGTTGTCGAGGGCCGCCCCGGCCGCCTCCCTGGTCCGCTCGACCAGCTTCTCCCGGTCTTGCAGGTCGCGCAGGCCCTGGTAGGCGGGCAGCGACTTGAGCGAGTCGATGGTGTTCTCCAGCTCGGCGTCGCGCTCCTCCAGCACGCCGACCCGTTCCTCCGCCTCGGCGTGCCGCCCGGTGTCGGCGTCCAGTCGCTGCTCAAGCTTGCGGATCTCGGCGTGCGCGCTGTCCAACGCCTTAGCGGCCGCTTGAGACTTAGCGCCAGAAGCGTGCAGGGCGCTGAGGGCGTAACCGGAGTAGGTGGCCAAGAACGCGCTCATAGCCGTATCGGCGGCGCTTAGCCTGCCGATGTTTTCCCGGATCGACTCCAGGTCCTCGAAAGACGTCGCCAGCTGCTCCACGACGCCGGCATCCAGCGGTGGCAGGGCATCCGTGAGGATTTGCTCCAGCTGACCGTCTTGCACCTTCAACCCGATGTCGGGGTTGCGCAGGGTTCGCTGGAGGTGCAAGAGGTCGCCGTAACGCCCACCTGGAACGCCATAGACGGTCTCGGCGACCTTGGCGCGGAACGCTGCCTCGTCGTAGACCCTGTCCGCCCCGAGAACCTCTCTTAGCGCTGCCGGACCCAACGGCACGCGGTCAGCAGAGGCCAACTGGAAGTGGGTACCCACCCGCGACGGCGTCACGAACCGCCAAGAGTCGCTGATCTGCTGCGACGTCGCCGACGCCTTAACGCCGATACCGCACGTGAGGTACTCGTCCGCGCCGGTCGCCGTAGTGCGGTGGAGCTCGATCCAGGCGTAGCCGATGCGGTTAGGGCCACCGTCGTAGTCATCCAGCATCAGTCGACGGATCGACACCGTGCCCGCGCCCTTGGACCCCAGGTAGCGCAAGTCGCCGTCCAGGCACAGCGGGAGCAACAGCTCCAGGGTGCGGGACTTGCCGGAGCCGTTGGTGCCCTGGAAGATCGCCCGCCCGCCGGAGAAGTCGAAGGTCTGCTCCCGGTACTGCCAGATGTTGACGATCCCGCCCCGGTGCAGCCGCCACCGCCCGACCACCGGCTCGGCCACGACCTGCTCCAGGTCGGTATCGATCGGCTCGGTCACCGCGCCCCCTCATCGTCGAACAGCGACCACCCCGGCTCCGGTGGGATCTCCGATACCGCTACCGGGCGTCCCGGCGAGTCATCCGGCTGCGGTAGCCATCGGTGCGCGGCAGGGCTAATGAGCCAACCGTCACCATCTGGCACCGCGAGTGTTAGGCGTACCAACAGGTCCGTGACGTCGTCCGCCAACGCGGCCACATCGTCGGTTGCCTGTCGAGACCACGCGGCCGGGTAGTCCTCCACCAGGTTCCGGCACACCTTGAGCAGCCGCTCTTGGCTTACCGGAATCCGCCCGTCTGGCCGGTACTCGGGCTCATCATCAGAAACGTCGCTCTGGTCAACAAGTTCCGGTAGCGCCAACAGCGTGATCCGAGCAACTGTGCCAGTAGAGGGGAACACGACGTCGGTCAGGTACTCCTCCGGGTCCGTCACCGCCACCCCCTCCGCGCGGATCTCGGTCACCAGCCCGAAGCAGCGCTCCAGCACCACGGACTCCCGCCGCTGGTTGCGCAGCAGCCACTCGGCCTGCTCCGGCGGCAGGTCCGCGTGCAGCGTCACCGGGTCCTCCACCAGCCTGCGCCGCACCGCGTGCTCGACCCCGAGCCGCCCCGGCGCCGAGGCCAGTTCCACCAGCTCGTCGGCGCTCTCGGCCTCCGCGAGCGGGCCCGCGAGCAGCTGCCCCAGCAGGTCCGTGTGGATGGTGATCAGCGCCTCCGGCGGCGTTTCGGAGATCAACCCGGCCACGGTGCCATCGGTCTCGGTGATCACGCCCAGCGCGATCAGGTGCCGCAGTGCCGCAGTCAACGCCCGCCGGTCACCTACGTCGTCGACCACATCCAGCCCGGCCTCCGAAGCTGCGGCCCGGACATCGGCCACCAACCGCGACAGCAGTACCTGGCGGCCGACACCGGTTAGCGCTGCCATCGTCAGGCAGACGTATGCGTAGCCGCGCGGCGATAGGGCGGGCTCCCCGCGGGTGGAGTCCTCGCCGGGGCCGCTCTTATAAAGACGGGCGAACCGGCGTTCCACCACGAGCCGGTAGCCCAGCAGACTCGCGAACATCTCTTGAAGCGAGATCCGATACCGGTAGACCAAGGGCAGCAGGTCGCCATCGGGTCCACCCGGGCGCAGCAAAGGATGCCGCAGCAAGACTTTCGCGCAACGAGCGACGTTGGCCGCGTCAATGTCGGACAGGTCGCCGAGAACGTCAGGACGGCTCTTAACGGCCATTGCGACCCCTCGTCTCTACGCGAGAGATCCCGACAACGGTGTCCCGCAAGGTCAAGGTGCCCGACGTGCTGCGAATCCGCGTGACCTGCCCTTCTTGCGGAGTCAGCGTCAACGCCAACCCCCGAACCTGATCGGTGGCCGAACCCGGGTCGGAGGCCCCCTCGCGCTGCGCCATCGCCAACGTCAGCAGCTCGCACAACGCGCTCAACGCCTCGCCGGACAACGTGGCCTCATCCAGGTTGGCAGCGGCCGCGGCCAACTCCGCCGCTGCCGCTTCCCGCTGCTCGTCGGCCTCCCGAGCCTGGGCCAGCAGGCCCTGCTCGGTGATCGGGTCGTCCATGATCCGCGAGGTCCGCCCGCGCGCACCCCGGTCGCCCCGGCCGCGCACGCTCACCGAGACATCGATCGCCGGACCGTCGCGCCACGGGGTGTGCTCGTCGTCGCCGTCGTGCTCGGGGGCGGGCAGCAGGTTGCGCGCCGAGTGCAGCCCGAACGCCGCCGCGTACACCGCGTGCGCCCGCTTGGGCGTCGAGGTGTCCAGCCAGCCCGCCAGCCGCACCAGCTCCGCGCGCCTGCTCGGCAGCAGCCCGCCACCGGTCGTCGCGCGCCGCACGGTCGCCAGCAGCGCCCCGATCGCCCTGGTCGTCGCCTCGCGCAGCGCGGTGACCTGCGACGGGTTGCCCGGTCGGTCGACGAACCAGTCGGTCAGCTCCTGCCAGTCGGCCTCGCCGCGCCCGCGGGTGCGCTCCACCGCGGTGCCGAGCTGCTCAGCGGGTCGCAGCAGGCGCAGCACCTCGGCGCGGGACCGGGCCAGGGCCGAGAGCGCCGTCGCGATCGCCGGGGTGTGCCGCAGGACGTCCTCGACGACGACCTGGATGTACTCGACCAGCAGGTTGCGGAAGCCCGCGATCTCCTCTGGTGCCAAGTGGTGCCGGGTGAGGATCTGGCCGAGGTAGGCATAGAAGTCGCGGACCGTCGCAGCGAGTTCCGCGTGTTGCAAGAAGAGGGTCGTGACCCGTTCAGCGAGCTGTTCGCGAGCGCGCCGCGCCGGGAGCGATCCCGGGTCGCGTTGACCGCGGGCCACCGCGACCGCCAGCGCCTCGCCCAGCTCACCCAGGCCGCGCTCGATGGCGGGCAGCAGCTCCCGGGACACCTCGCGGGCACCCTCGGGCACCCGCAACAGCTCGTCGACGTCGCGCTGGACGCGGACGGCGAGCTTGGACACCTGGTAGCGCATGGAGCCCTGCTGGAACTCCGCGATGCTCGCCGCGATCGTCTCCCGGCGGCCGTGCACGAGGTTGCCCCACTCGACCAGCTGCCGCAGCCGGGGGATCACCACGTCGATGTGCGACTCGCCGATGTCGATGCGGCCGTCGCGCTCGGCGGCGGCCAGCGCGCTGGACACCTCGCCCGCGGACAGGTCGGCCAGCAGCGTCGAGGTGAACAGCCGCATGATCGCCAGGTAGGTGTGGTGGTGTTCGCGGGGCTGCAGGTAGGCGTATAGCTGGAGCCGTCCGGCAGCCCCTTGGCCTGCGTCCCCCTGCGCGTCATCCACGGCGGGCCACGATAGCCCGACCGGCCGACAGCCGCGCACCCCGGCCGCCCGCGCGCGATACGGTTCCTCCGCCAGGGGGAAAACCGACCGGGAGGGTTGCCAGTGTCCGCGTCACGCGCGTTTGGCCTGCTCCTGGGGGTCGCGGCGGACGCCGCGTTCGGTGATCCCCGGCGGTGGCACCCGGTCGCCGGGTTCGGGCGGCTCGCCCAGCGCGTGGAGCGGGTGGTCTACCGGGACAGCCGGGCCGCGGGCGCCATCTACACGGCTGTTCTGGCTGGTGGAGCCGTGGGCCTCGGTGTGCTGGTGGACCGGTCGGCTAACCCGATCGTGCGGATCGCCGGGACGGCGGCCGCCACGTGGGTGGTGCTGGGCGGGCGGTCATTGGCGGCCGAAGGGTGGGCTATCGGGGCACGGCTGAGCGACGGCGACGTTGACGCTGCCCGCGAGCGGTTGCCCAACCTGTGTGGGCGCGACCCGGCGACGCTAGACGAGGCCGGGCTGGCTAGGGCAACGGTGGAGTCCGTGGCCGAGAACACCTCCGACGCCGTAGTGGCGCCGTTGCTGTGGGGAGCCGTCGCCGGTGTGCCCGGGCTGCTCGGGTACCGGGCGGTGAACACGATGGACGCGATGGTGGGTCACAAGTCATCCCGGTACCTGCGGTTCGGCTGGGCGTCGGCTCGCTTGGACGACCTAGTCAACCTGGTGCCTGCCCGGGTCGCGGCAGCGCTAACTGTCGTCGGTGCGCCTGCCGTCAAGGGGGATCGTCAGCGGGCAGTAGAGGCATGGAAGCGCGACGCCGGGGCTCACCCGAGTCCGAACGCCGGTCAGGTGGAAGCCGCCTTCGCTGGCGCGCTCGGCGTTCAACTGGGCGGGCGCACCGAGTACTCCTACGGCGTCGAAGACCGGCCGGTGCTGGGGGAGGGGCGGGCTCCTGACGCGACCGACGTCGCACGAGCGGTGACCCTGTCGAGGGTCGTCGGGCTCCTTACCGCCGGGCTGGCGGCATTGATCACGCTGAAGCGGCGCGCTCGCGGGCCTCATCCTCGGCGAGGATCTCGGCGACCGACTGGCGCTTAGGCTTGTCCTCGGCGAGCGAGCCGCCGGGCTTGATCTCGCGCCAAGTGAAGTAGAAGAGTCCGAGCAGGGCCATCGCTCCGAACGCGATCCACTGCAACGCGTAAGAGAGGAACGGGCCCGCCTCTAGCTGGGGGAGCGGCAGCGCGCCGAGAACTCCGGGCGAGCCCTCTTCCAGTTGCAGGTAGCCGGGCTTGATTTCGATGTTGGCAGCGCGGCCCACGACTGCGGGGTCAATCGCATAGACCTGCCGATGGCCGTCTTCCTCGAACGCCGCCCGCTCGGTGGATTCACCTGCCCGGACGCGGGCGAGCAGGTTGACCTGCCCGGAAGGGGGCTGCGCGTAGTTCGGGACACGGACGCCTTCGCCTGGGCGCACGTAACCCCGGTCGACCAAGACGACGCTGCCGTCAGCGAGGCGGAACGGGGTCAAGACCTCGAAGGCGGCATTACCTTGCACTGTCCGCAGACGGGCAAGGGCTTCGCCATCGGGCAGGTAGGTGCCAGCGAGAGTGACGCGCCGCCATTGGTCCGACGGGACTGACCCAAGAGGAGCCGGAGGTGCGTCGAACGAGGCCTGCACGGCGTCGTTGGTCGCCTGCCGCTCGTCGTGCCGTTGGAACTGCCACGGCGCCAACAGCGTGAAGCAGGTCACGGCGAACGCCACGACGACCAGGGCCAGCATCAGCCAGCCCGGACGCAGCAGCAGTCTCAACCGCACCCCACCACGGTAGGCCAGGCTCATGCCCGTAGTGCTGCCTGGGCCGCCGTGACCGCCTGTCGCGCGTAGCCGGAGCCGAACAGGACGGTGTGCACGAGTAGCGGGAACAGTTGGTGCAAGGGGACCCGGGCTCGCCAACCTTCCGCCAGCGGCCGGTGCTCGTCGTAGGCGGCGATGATCGTGTCCAGGTGCGGGCAGCCGAAGAGGGCGAGCATCGCCAGGTCGGTTTCCCGGTGCCCCCCGTGGGCCGCCGGGTCGATGAGCCACGCCTGGTTCGACCAGACGACGTTGCCGCTCCAGAGGTCACCGTGCAGCCGAGCGGGCGGTTCCCTCGGGACGTCGACCCGGGCGCAGGCTTTCTCGATCGTCGAGACATCGCCGCGGTCGATGAGGTGGCGATCCGCGGCGTTGCGCAGGTAGGGCTGGACGCGATCGGCGAGGTACCAGGGCGCCCAGTCGGCACCGGGCTCGCACCGCATCGGGGCGAGACCGATCCAGGCGTTGCTCGGCCCCGGAGCCGCGCCGAACCCGTCCGCGCCCCAAGCGTGCAGGTCAGCGAGGCCCCTGCCCAGTTCCTCGGCCGCCGCCGCGCTCGGTGCCGCGGGCTCGACCGCCTCCATGACCAGCCAGCGGTCGTCGTGCGCGCGCACGGTCGGCAGCGCGACGGCACCCGGCTCGGTCAACCAGGCGAGCCCGGCCACCTCGGCGAGCACCGCGTCCGGTCGCGGGTCGTACTTGGCCACCACGAGGTCGCCGTCCTCGGTGTCGACCTCGAACACGTGCCCGGCGACCGCGTGCACGCCCACCGGGGTCAACCCGGTGAGCTCCGCCACGGCCTCAGCCGGGTTCAGTTCTCCTGGACCCACCGCACCAGCCCGGGGCACGCGGCCTCGACCATGGCCAACACCTGGTCGAACCCGTCCGGCCCGCCGTAGTAGGGGTCCGGAATGTCAAGATCCGTCTCGGCGACCGGGTCGAAAACGCGGAACAATGTCACGCGTTCGGGGTCGGGCACCCGGGCCCGCAACGCGCTCGCGTGCCCGGCGTCCATCGCGACGAGCAGGTCCGCGTCGAGGTGGTCGGCACCGACCTGCGCCGCCACGTGCGACGTCGGGTACCCGTGCCGGGCGAGCACCCGCGCGGTCCTGGGGTCGGCACCCTCCCCGACGTGCCAGCCGTCGGTGCCCGCGCTGGTCACCCGCACCCGGTCGGCCAGCCCGGCCCGGCGCAGGTGCTCGGCGAACACGAGAGCGGCCATCGGGGACCGGCAGATGTTCCCGGTACAGACGAAGCAGATGTGCACGCGGCCAGGGTAAGAGGAAGGGGCCTGACATGGACAAGCCCGCCGAGCCATGGTGGACGCTCAACCCCGCCGACCCCATCCCGGATCGCCTCCTCTTGGCGGTAGAGCACCACATAACCCTCCGAACCTCCGCCGACGACCTAGCGCGCCGCCGCGCCTGCCATTGGCTCCGCGCCAACGGCCTAACGCCCGTGGCCGACTGCGACTGACCCCTGGACCCACGTGCGTCGCAGCCGCGTGAGCTGCCTAGGATTGTGGGGATGACCAGCGACGACTTGCTCCGGCACCACGGGGACGTGGACGCCGCTCCCGGGTTGGTCGATTTCGCGGTCAACGTGCGTGGCGGACGGCCGCCCGCGTGGTTGCGCGACCGCCTGGCCAGCGCGCTGGACCGGGTGGGGGCCTACCCGTCCGCGGCCGACGACCTGCGGGCTCGCGAGGCGGTTGCCGGGCGGCACGGGTGCGAGCCGGACGAGGTGCTGATCCTCAACGGCTCGGCCGAGGGCTTCTCGCTGCTGCCCAACCTCCGGTCGCGAAAAGCCGCCGTGGTGCACCCGTCGTTCACCGAGCCGGAGGTCGCGCTGCGAGCCGGCGGGATACCGGTCCACCGGGTGCTGCTGGACCAGGCCGACGGGTTCGTCCTGCACCCGGAGCGCGTGCCCGCCGACGCCGATCTCGTGGTCATCGGGAACCCGACCAACCCGACCTCGGTGTTGCACCCAGGGGAGCGGATCCGGGAGCTCGCGCGAGGGCGCACGGTGCTGGTCGACGAGGCTTTCATGGACGCCATCCCCGGTGAGCCCGAGACGCTCGCGGGTGCGGACGGCATCCTGGTCTTCCGGAGTCTCACCAAGATGTGGGCGCTGCCCGGCCTGCGCGCCGGTTACGCCGTCGGCCCGCCCGACCTGCTCACCCGCCTCGCCCACAACCGTCCACAGTGGCCAGTGGGGACGCTCGTGCTGGAAGCCGTGGTGGCCTGCTGCGAAGCGCCCGCGCTCGCCGAGTCCGAGGTGGCCGCGCTGGACGCCCAAGCGCACCGGGAAGCGCTGCGCGCGGAACTGGCCGAGTTCGTGATCGGCGACCCCCGGGCGCCGTTCCTCCTCCTGGAGATCCCCGACGGCGAACGGGTCCGGCTGGCACTGCGTGAGCGCGGGATCGCGGTTCGCAGGGGCGACACCTTCCCCGGCCTGGGCAAAGACCACCTGCGCGTCGCGGTGCGGTCGCCGCGGGAGTGCCTGCCGTTGGTCGCGGCGTTGCGTGAACTGGAGGTACGACCATGAGCACTGTCGCCGACGCGATCCGCGTCTTGGAGGCCGCCTACCCGCCCGCGCTCGCCGAGAGCTGGGACGCGGTCGGACTCGTCTGCGGGGACCGGGCGGACGCGCTCACCAAGGTGCTCGTCTGCGTGGACCCCACGTCGTCCACAGTGGAGGAAGCCGTCGCGGCCGGGGCGCAGCTGATCGTCGCGCACCACCCGCTCTTGCTCAAAGGCGTCCACGGTGTCCCCGCCGACACCCCCAAGGGCTCCCTTGTGCACCAGCTCATCCGCAACGGCATCGCGCTCTACTGCGCGCACACCAACGCGGACGCCGCGGACCCCGGCGTCTCGGATGCTCTAGCCGAGGCGATCGGGCTTGAAGTCACCGCGCCGCTCAATCCGAACGCCGACGGCCGCACCGGAATCGGCAGGATCGGCGAGTTGCCGGAGGCCGAGCCATTCGCACTCTTCGTAGACCGTGTGGCGCAAGCGTTGCCCTTTACCGAAGGCGGCGTAAGAGCGGCCGGTGACCCTAACCGGAGGATCAAGCGGGTCGCCGTCTCCGGGGGCGCGGGCGACTCTTACCTCGCCACCGCGACCGCTGCCGGGGTCGACGCTTACGTCACCGCTGACCTACGCCACCACCCCGCCGGGGAGCACTTGGCCGTGCCCGGTGCGCCCGCCCTGGTCGACGTGGCCCACTGGGCCAGTGAGTGGCCTTGGTGCGGCCAGGCGGCGGGGATCCTGCGCGCCGCGCTCGGCGGTACGGTCACCGTCGACGTCTCCACTCTCCGCACCGATCCCTGGACCGCCCAGTCCGCCGGGGCGCCAACCCGAACCGGGAGGTTCACCGGGTGAAAGCCGATCCAGCCGCCCAGCGCCGCTTGCTCGACCTCGCCGAGGTCGACGCCGAACTCGGCCGGGTGCGCCACCGGCGCACCACGATGCCTGAGCTGGCCGAGATCACCGCCGCCGAGGCCGCCGTGCGGTCCAGGCGCGACGCCGGGGTCGCCGTGCGCACCCAGCTCGACGACCTGGACCGGGAGGCGGCCAGGCAGGAGAAGGAGATCGACGCCGTGCGGGCCCGCGAGGACCGCGACCGCAAACTCCTGCAGGGCGGCACCGTCGGCGCCAAGCAGCTCGCCGACCTCGAGCACGAACTGCACTCCCTGGAGCGGCGCCAGAGCGTCCTCGAGGACGACCTGCTCGAGCTGATGGAGCGCCGCGAGGCCGTCGAGCTCGACCTCAAGCACGCCGAGGTCGAGCTGGCCAAGGCCGAGCACGTGCTCGGCGAGGCCACCGGCCGCCGCGACGAGAACCTGGCCGACCTCGACACCATCGACGCCAGGCGCACCGCCGAGCGGGCCAAGATCCTGCCCGGCCTGCCGAGCGACCTGCTCGCCTTCTACGAGCGCCGGGTCGGCCAGGGCCGCATCGGCGCCGCGCTGCTGCGGGCCCGCCGCTGCGGCGCGTGCAGGCTCGAGCTCGACAGCCGGGAGATCTCGCGCATCCGCGAGGCCGCGGCCGACGAGGTGCTCGAGTGCGAGGAGTGCGGGGCGGTCATGGTCCGCACCCCGGAGTCCGGCCTGTGAGGGTCCTGGTCGAGGCCGACGGCGGGTCGCGGGGCAACCCGGGGCCCGCGGGCTACGGGGCCGTCGTGCGCGCCGCCGACTCCGGCGCGGTCCTCGCCGAGCGGGCCGAGGCGATCGGGGTGGCGACCAACAACGTCGCCGAGTACCGCGGCCTGATCGCCGGTCTCGAGGCCGCCGCCGAGGTGGGCGCGGACGTGGTCGAGGTGGCGATGGACTCCAAGCTCGTCGTCGAGCAGATGTCCGGGCGCTGGCAGGTCAAGCACCCGTCGATGAAACCGCTGGCGCAGCGGGCCCGCGAGCTCGCCGCCGGGTTCGGGCACGTGACCTACACCTGGATCCCGCGCGAGCGCAACCAGCACGCCGACCGGCTGGCCAACCTGGCCATGGACGAAGTCAAGTCCCCCGCAGCCAAGTCCCCCGCAGCCCAGTCCCCGGCGGCCGAGCCCACCCGCACCTCCCCGACCGCCTGGACCGGTGCCACCGGCGCGCCGACCAAGATCCTGTTGTTGCGGCACGGGCAAACCGCGATGTCGATCGACCGCCGCTACTCCGGCCGCGGCGACGTCGTGCTCACCGACCTCGGCGCCACCCAGGTCGAGGCCGCCGCGCGCCGGATCGCCAAGCTCGACGGCGTCGACGCCGACACCCCGATCATCGCCTCCCCGCTCACCCGCACCGCCCAGACCGCCGCCGCCGTCGCCGCCGCGACCGGGGGCACCGTGGCGACCCACGACGGGTTGCTGGAGACCGACTTCGGCCGCTGGGAGGGCTTGACCTTCACCGAGGCCGCCGAGCGCGACCCGGACCTGCACCGGCGCTGGCTGTCCGACACCTCGGTGCCCGCCCCCGGCGGCGAGAGCTTCGACGTGGTGCACCGCAGGGTCAGCGCCGTGCGCGACGAGATCGTCGAGCGCCACGCGGGCACCACGGTGCTGGTGGTCAGCCACGTCACGCCGATCAAGTCGCTGCTGCGCCTGGGATTGGCGGTCGGCCCGTCACTGCTGTTCCGGTTGCACCTGGACCTGGCCTCGCTGTCCATCGTGGAGTTCTACCCCGACGGCAACGCTTCAGTCCGGCTGATCAACGACATCTCGCATCTATAACACCCCTCCCGCCGCCCACCCCCTCTTGCCCGCCCGGCATCGTTCCCGGCTTGGCGGCGCCCGCGGCGGTTCTGGGGGTGGGTGCGTGGAGTGGTTCGCGGCAAGCGGTTCGCGGTGTGGCGGACCAGGTCTTGGACTCAGCCGGTGAGCGGTACCGACGTCAGGTGCGGCGCGGGCGGGCGCCTGCGCCGCACGGTCTCGGTGAACCCGGTCAGCACCTCGCCGAGCGCCGCGGCGGCCAGCGGTCGCACGTGCGAGCCCTCGTGCTCGTCGGCGATCATCTGGTCGAGCACGAAGTGGCCCGCCAACACCTTGGTCGCCCCCATGGCGAACAGCAGCGGCCGCAGCACCCCGTCGATCGCCACCAGGTGCCCCTGGGTGCCGCCGGTCGCCAGCGGCAGCACAGCCTTGCCCGCCAGCGTGCCCGAGGGCAGCAGGTCCAGCAGCGACTTCACCAGTCCGCTGTAGGCGGCTCGGTACACCGGGCTGGCGACGATCAGCCCGTCGGCCGCGGCCACCGCGTCGACGGCGTCGATGATCGCCGGGTCCGCGGTGTCCTCGGCGAGCAGCGCCACCGTCGGCAGGTCGCGCACGCTGAGCACGCGCGTGCTCTCGCCGAGGCCGCGCAGTTCGTCCACGACGTGGCGCACGAGCACGCCCGCGCGCGCGGCCGGTGACGGGCTGCCGGAGATGATCAAGATCGAGCCCACGGGGTCCCCCTGGTGGAAGTGGCGTTCGCTGCTGGCCGCTGGCGTCAGCCGCGACAGGCGCCGCCCGCGAGCAGCAGGAAGTCCACGTGCCTGCGCCGGGTGAGAACTCGGTCACCGGACATGCCACGCAGTAGATCAGTCCAGGTAGAGGTGGCTCAACGGCGTCCACGCCATGGGACGTGCGGACCGGTTGGTGGACCCCCGTATCCTTGGCGCCGCGGGCGAGTCGACCGGGCGGCCGCGGCGGTGCGCACGCACCGACGAGGAAAGTCCGGACTCCGCAGGGCAGGGTGGTTGCTAACGGCAACCCGGGGTGACTCGCGGGACAGTGCCACAGAAAACAAACCGCCCAGCCTCACAGCTGGGTAAGGGTGAAACGGTGGTGTAAGAGACCACCAGCACCCCGGGTGACCGGGGTGGCTAGGTAAACCCCACCCGGAGCAAGGCCAAGAGGGGGTCGCGAGACCTCTGCGCAGACGCTCGAGGGCTGCCCGCCCGAGTCTGCGGGTAGGCCGCACGAGCCTGTCGGCAACGGCAGGCCTAGATGGATGGTCGCCACTCGGGACGCGGGTCTCGGGTACAGGATCCGGCTTAAACGTCGGCTCGCCCGCCCTGTACCCCAAATGGCCCCTACACCGATTGGAGTAATCGCGCACGCGGCGCGCCGGGAATTTTCCTGTGAGATGCGTCACTCTGCGTGGTCGATGATCGCGCGTGCGGGTGAAACAGCCGCCGGACTAGGAAAATCGGGTGGTCGTGGGTCCTGACCGGCCCGCCCCGGATGATGATGGTGTGGTCAGATGGCAGCCGGACAGGACAGAGGAAGGCCACCAGGGTCAACGGAACGCAGCCTCCTAGCTACCGTTAGTAATGACAACGACGTGCCGATCGTGCTGTACTCGACTGGCACCGCACAGACCTGTCGCGCGGGAGCACGACGCCCCCGGCCCGCATCCGCGCACTTGGGAGATCGAGATGACTACCCCGACCATTGCCGCCCTCATCGACCTCGCCCAGCAGCAACCACCGAAGACCGACCTGGACACCAACGGCCTGCAGGGCTGGATCCTCAACAACATCGTCCCGCTGCTGCTGCTCGCCGTCGCGCTCCTGCTGCTCTGGTTGGGTGGCGGTAAGGGCGACAACGCCGGTGTGATGCGCAGGCTCGGCGGTGTGATCGTCGCGCTCGGCATCGTCGGTCTAGCCGTGACCAACGCCGGTGAGGGCATCGGCCGTTGGCTGGCCAGCCTGTTCACCGGCTGACCAGGCGCGAGGAACTGACGTGCGGATACGCACCGACGACGAGGTCTACCGGGTCGACGCCGTCTGGCTCGGCCCGCCCAAAGCCACTTTCCCGTTCCGCGCGCGCTACGTCGCGTGGGGGGTCGGCACCGTCGTCTTCCTGCTGGCGCTCACCGTGCTGCGCAACCTCGGTGTCGGCCTGTTCTGGTCCTTCGCCTGGGGCTTGGTGGCCACCATCGCGCTGACCATGCTCATCTGCTCGCGGATCAGCCACGAGCGCCCCCTCGCCGCCGTGCTCACGATGTGGGTCCGCGAGCTCAACTCCCCCCGCGAGACCACCACCGGCACCGGCGGCGCGGTCAGCGCGGGCGGGGTCAAGGTGCGCGCCGAGCTGCCCAGGCGCCGCCAGCGCGGGTCCGACAAGCAGCGCGCCAAGACCGCCAGGCGGGCCGAGGAGGCCCGGCGCCGCGCCAGGGCGGCGCGCTCGGCGAACCCGCAGGCACCCCGAACGTCCGGTTATGCCAGGAGCACGAGGAACAGGGAGGCCAGCGGTGTTCGGACGCCGTAAGCGCGAGCGGGACGCCCTCGCGCCCTATCCGGCGGGACATCCGCACGACCGCGCCCCGCAGCCCGGTCGCACCAGGCACAGCGCGCGCTACCAACAGGCCCAGGCGCCGCGCAAGGGCAAGCGCCTGCCCGGTGAGGCCGCCATCCCCGGCTACACCCCGGAGATCGCCGCGCGCACCATCGACGGGCACCTGCTGCGCACCGGCACCGACGTCTACGCCTGGTACCGCCTCGCCCCGCAGCGCTGGTCGTTCCGGTCCGACTCGCAGCGCCAGGACCTGGTCGCCGCGATCGCGGGCCAGTACGCCGAGCTCGCGGGCCGCTGGCTGCACCTGCGGGTCACCACCCGGCCCTACCCGATCCGGATGTGGGCCGAGGCGCACGTGCACAACGCGGTCAACCGGCTGCCGGACGTGCCGGGCGCGCTGAGCTTCGACGACTACCTCATCGGCGAGCAGCAGCAGCTCCTCGGCCGCTCCATGGCCGAGAAGGAGGTCTACCTCGGCGTCCAGGTGCAGACCCGCAACGTGGTCGACCGGGCCGTCGAGCGCGCGGCCCCGTTGCTGCGCAAGGTCTTCCCGGACGCCGTCGACGCCGAGCTGCTGGCCATCGAGAGCGAGGTCGAGCACCTCGACCAGGTCATCGGGTCCGCCGGTCTGGAGGGCCGCCCGGCCACCGCCGAGGAGATGTCCTGGCTGATGCACCGGTCCTGCTCGCTGGGGCTGCCCGCGCCGCGCAACATGCCCGCGGTGCCCGGGGCGGCCTGGGAGCCCGAGGACCTGGCGAGCTTCACCGACGCCGCCGACTTCCACCAGGACCCGTACGCCCCGACGGTGACCGTGCGCGGCCGCACCGGCTCCAACGCGGGCGTCACCCGGCACGTCACCGTGCTGACCGTCGGCATGATGCACGGCCTGCAGATCCCCGAGATCGACGACCCGTGGGTGCAGCGCAGCGACCGGCTGCCCGCCTCGGTGGAGTGGTCGGCGCGGATCTACGTGCGCAAGCCGGAAGAGGTCTCCGGCGAGCTGCAGCGGCAGATGAACAAGGTCCGCTCGCAGGTCAAGCACTACACCGACGAGCACGAGCTGGAGCCGCCGCAGTCGTTGGCCAGGCAGGCGAGCCGGGTGCTGGAGATCGACGACGAGATGACCTCGGGCTTCACCGCGCTGGCCACCCGGGTCCGCTCGTGGTGGCGGCTCGCGGTGTCCGGCCCGACCGAGCGCGACGCGCTGCGGTTGGCCCAGCAGCTGCTCGACCTCTACAAGCCGAAGGTCGCCATCGAGCACCCCGAGGCCCAGTACGCGATGGCCCGCGAGTTCATCCCGGGCGAACCGCTGGCCTCTAGTGCCTACCTGCGCCGCGGTTCCGTTGTCTGGGCCGCTTCCGCGGTTCCGACCGCGACCGCTGAAGTCGGTGACCGCCGCGGGATCCTGCTCGGTGAGACCTGCACGGCCACCCGCCGACCGGTCGCGTGGGACCCGTGGATGGCACAAGAGATCCGCGACGGGTCCGGGCTGACCGCGATGGTCGCCGGGCTCGGTGGCGGCAAGTCCTTCCTCGGTGGCGGCATCGTCTACAAGACGCTGCGGGCCGGGGCGCACTGGACAATCCTCGACCCGTCCGGCCCGCTCGCCCGGCTGTGCGACCTGCCCGAGCTGCGCCCCTACGCGCGGCCGATCAACCTGCTCAACGCCCAGGCGGGCATCCTCAACCCGTACCGGGTGGTGGCCGAGCCCAAGATCGACCACTTCCTCGACGAGGAGGACCCCGAGCGCGCCTGGCGCCGGGAGAAGGCGCTCGCCGCCGCGACCCGCCGCCGCCTGGTGCTCGACGTGCTCACCGGCCTGCTGCCCTACGAGGTGGCCCGGCTGCCGCAGAGCCGGATCGTGCTGCTGCGCGCGGTGCGGACCGTGGGCGGGCGCGCCGACGCCGACCCGAGCCTGGTGTTCGACGCGCTGCGCCGCGACGCCAGCGAGCACCACGAGCACGCCGTGGTCGTCGCCGACTTCCTCGACGAGATGCGGGAGCGGATGTCGCTGCTCATCCCCGAGCGCGGCGCCGACCCCTACGACGAGCAGCGCGACGACCGGATGACCGTGCTGACCATGGCCGGGCTGACCCTGCCCAAGGACGGCGTCGGCCGCGAGCACTGGACCGACGCGGAGTCCCTCGGCGTCGAGATGCTCAACCTGGCCGCCTGGCTCACCCAGCGCTCGATCTACGACCGCCCCAAGGACATGCGCAAGGGCGTCTGGATCGACGAGGCGTTCTTCCTCTCCGAGGTGCCCACCGGCCGGGTGCTGATGAACCGCTTCGCCCGCGACTCCCGCAAGTGGAACGTGCGGGTGCTGCTGTCCTCGCAGATCCCGGCCGACTTCCTCAAGATCCAGGGCTTCGTGACCCTGCTCGACTCGGTGTTCATCGGCAGGCTCGACGACGACCAGGCCCAGGCGGACGCGCTGCGGCTGCTCAAGGTCCCGGTCGGCGCGGGCTACGAGCAGGTGGTGGCCAGCCTCGGCCGCCGCCCCGGCGCGCACCGCGGCATGGTCGAGCGCGACACCGCGCCGCGCCAGTTCATCTTCGGCGACGGTGCCGGTGGGGTGGAGCGCATCCGCATCGACCTCTCCGGCGAGCACCTCGACCACCTGCGCACCGTCATGGACACCACCCCGGACGCGCAGCGCGAGTCCACCCGCACCGCGGCCGCGCCCGAGATCCCGGCGCCCGCGCTGCCCAGCGAGTACGAGTTCGAGCCGCTCGACGGCACCGTCGCCACCGACGAGGAGTTCGAGCGGGCCGCGGAGTTCGAGCTCGGTCTCACCGAGGAGGACTTCGTCGGTGAGCCGGTGCCCGGCGGCGGGGACGACCCGGACGGCGGGAAGAAGCGCGGCCGTGAGGACGCGGCATGAACCTCGGCGCGGACCCTGTCCGCGACCGTGACCGGTTGGCTAAGTTGATCAAGCTAGTGGCACTCGTGTCTGGTAACCCGAGCCCGGCGAGGTTGGTGGACGTCACATGATCACGCTCCTGGTGGTGGCCGCCGCCACGCTGCTGCTCGCGGCGCGGCGGCGGAGGAGACAACGCGGCGCGGCGCTGACCCGCCGCGGCTGGTCCATGCTCGCCGTCATCGGCGTGCTGAGCTTCCAGGCGGTGATCGGCAGCCCGGCGTTCGCGCAGGCCAACGACACCTGCGTGCCGAACCCGGAACGCCCGGGCGCGGGCATGGTCGGCGCGCTCGACCCGCCCCAGGGCAACGGTGAGGCCGACAGCGCCTACCTGGTCTACGGCTACGCGGGCATGGTCTGGCACGTTTACGACGAGTCCTGCGGCGGGATCGTGCCGACCGGTGTCTCCGACCCGGGTGCCACGATCGACAACTGGGCTGGCAACGAGCTGTTTAACATGGCGAAGAACATCGTTGGCGCCACCAACTCGCTGCACTACACGTTGATGACCGGCGGTGTCCTCGGCGGCCTCAACGAGCAGATCGGCAAGGCAGCAGACTCGGTCTTCAACAACATCTACACCCAGCTGTTCAGCGTCTTCATGCTGCTGCTGGCGATCCTGCTGTTCCGTCAGATCTGGAAGGGCGACCTCGCCACGGTCAGCAAACGTGCCCTCTTCGCGTTCGCGGGCATGTGGTTGGCGGCGTCATCGGCGGTCCTAGTGGCCAACTACGACCGCATCGACGACGTCATCGTGCGCACCACCACCGGCATCCAAGGGGGTTTCGTCGACCCCGAAGAGGATCGGGTCGTCCGACATATCCTGCCGACCGACCTGCACAACAAGGTCGTCTACGAGAACTGGCTGCGCGGCGAGTTCGGCGACCCGCAATCCCCGCAGGCGCGCGACTACGGCCGCAAGCTGCTCGACGCGCAGGCGTGGACCCGCGACGACCTGGTGACCGGCCGCGACGCCGACAACGCCGCCGAGCAGGCCAAGAAGAACGAGTACAAGACGATCGCCACCCAACTCGGCCCGGCGACCGGCTACTTCAAGGGCACCGACGGCTCCCGCACCGGCGCGGGCGTGCTGGCCCTGTTCCAGTCGATCGTGTACTCGCTGTTCCAGCTGTTCGCCAAGCTCGCCGTGCTGCTGGCCCAGCTGCTGCTGCGCATCCTGGCGCTGGCCGCCCCGGTGATCGGCCTGGTCGCCCTGG
Organism: Actinokineospora diospyrosa; assembly: GCF_024171925.1. GTDB lineage: Bacteria > Actinomycetota > Actinomycetes > Mycobacteriales > Pseudonocardiaceae > Actinokineospora > Actinokineospora diospyrosa. The sequence goes on from NZ_JAMTCO010000016.1 coordinate 205,023, forward strand.
TGCACCACGACATCCTGCGCAAGGTCGGCCGCGCGGTCGGCGCCGTCGTGCTCAACGTGCTGGTGCTGGCGATCCTGGCGGGCATCCACTTCAAGTTCCTCGAGCTGATCTTCTCCCCGGAGGCCAAGCTCTCGCTGCTGACCCAGATGCTGCTCGCGGCCATCGTGACCCTGGTGTTCTTCCTGGTCGGCCGCCCGGGCAGGCGGATGTGGCAGATGCTGGAGCTCTCGGTCGGAGCGGCGGGCGCATCGATGCCCGGCGCGGGGGCCGGGATCTTCTCCCGGTTCCGGCGCAACAAGCACCAGGGGCCGACCCCGCAGGACGACTTCTGGGAGCACGTGCGCGAGGGCGAGGCCGAGGAGAGCGCCGAGGCGGGCGCGCTGGCCCGCACCAGCGGCCGCAGGCCCCGGCCCGAGGCGAGCAACCCGGTCACCGTGCACGCCGAGCGGATGGACCTCCGCCGGACCCAGGCCGCCATCGGCGCGCCGCGGCCGAGCCTGGAGTCCGGGCGCGGCGAGGTCCAGGGCGAACTCGTGCTCAACAACCTGCCCGGGGCCGTCGGCGCGACCAGGTTGGCCATCGGCAGCGGCCGCGCCAGCCGGATGGTCGACACCTCACCGGTCGCCGACCGCGGGTGGGACCGCGGCGAGGACGCCGTGGTGATCCCGTCCATGGTGCCCAGCAGGCGCGGCGAGTTCGAGGCCCCGGTTGAGCCGCGGCCGACCCAGGCCCCCCGGGTCGCCGACGTCGAGATGGTCGCGGGCAGGCCGGTGCACGTGGTCTACCGGCCCTCGCGCGGGCTCGAGGTCGCCGACAACTCGCCGCCGCGCCGGATGCCGCTCAACGACGGCCCCCGCGAGACCGACGCGGTGGTGAGGTGACCCGTGCCGATCCGCACCAACCGCGGCCGGGCCGCGGTCTACCGCAAGCTGTGGGGCTGGCCGCTGCGCTCGCCCCGGCACTTAGGGGTCGCGGTGTTCATCGCCGCGCTCGTGCTCACCGCGGCCGGGATCATCGTCCCCAAGGTGGTGGGCACCAAGGGGGGTAACCAGGTCACCGCGGGCGGCCAGTCGTCGGTGTCGGCCACCACGACCACCCGCCCCGGCCAGGTCCCCGACGGCGGCCTCGGCACCCAGACCACGACCAGCCCGCTGCCCACCCGGCTCACCTCCGCCCCCAGCCCCACCACCCGGCCCAGCGCGCCGCGGGAGGCGCTCGACACCGTCACCAAGTGGGCCGAGCGCTGGGTCGACCACCCCGCGGGCATCACGACCCAGGACTGGCTGGAGCGGCTACGCCCGTTCACCACCGAGGAGTACTTCGGCGTCATGGGCAGCGTCGACCCGGCCAACATCAAGGCCACCAGGGTGACCGGCGAGGTCCGCGCCGAGGTGTCCTTCGCCAAGTCGGTCGACGCCGTCGTGCCGACCGACGACAAACCCCTGCACGTCACGGTCATCGACACCGGGCAGGGCTGGAAGGTCGCCGAGTACAAGCAGGGGTCGGCATGAAAACGGCCTTGATCGTCGGGTCCGTGGTGGTCGCGGTGTTCACCACCGTGATCAGCACCGGCGCGATCAACCAGGTGGTGCAGCAGGACCAGGCCGAGGAGGCCAAGGCGGCCGGGCTGGGCAACTGCAACGCCGCGCTCGGCCCGGCCAGCACCGGCCCGGCTGGCTCGGGCGCGGGGGACGCGGGCAACCTCACCGACGAGCAGCGCGGCACCGTCGCCATGATCATCGCCATCGGCAAGCAGCGCGACCTCGGCTCGCGCGCGTGGCAGATCGCGATCCAGGCGGGCATGACCGAGTCCGGACTGCGCAGCCTCGACTACGGCGACCGCGACTCCCTGGGCATCTTCCAGATGCGGCCGTCCATGGGCTGGGGCTCACCGCAAGAGGTCACCAACCCGACCTACGCCATCAACAAGTTCTACGACGTGCTGCTCAACGTCCCCAACTGGGACACCCAGCGCCCCGGCGACTCCGCCCAGGACGTGGAGCGCTCCGGGTTCCCCGACCGGTACCACCGCTGGGAGGCCATGGCCGCCCACCTCATCGGCGAACTCGGCCACGTCGAGAACTTCACCGGCTGCGGCACCGGGTTCGGCAACCTGCTCCCCGCACCGACCGTCGCGGCGGGCTCGGCCATCCAGTTCGCGTTGGGGCAGCAGGGAAAGCCCTACCAGTGGGGCGCCACGACCAACCAGCAGAACTCCTACGACTGCTCCAGCCTGATGGTCCAGTCCTACCGCCTGGGCGGCATCAGCCTGCCGCGCACCTCGCGCGAGCAGTACTGGGCGGGCGCGCTGCTGCCCCTCGAGCAGGCACAACCGGGTGACCTGCTGTTCTGGGCCTACGACGAGTCCAACCCGAGGACCATCCACCACGTGGCGATGTACCTGGGCGATGGCAAGATCGTGGAGGCCCAGCAGGACGGTGTCCCGGTGCACATCCGACCGGTCTCCTGGACCGAGGGCGAGTTGATGAACCAGGCCGTGCGGCCGGGGGTCTGAGGAGAACCGTTGAACATGTACCCACCCGGGCCGATCCCCCGGCACCCAGGACCACCCGCCTCCGGCGCGCCGGTGCGCGACTTCCTCAACTCGGCCGCCCGGCCGGGGGTGAGCGAGGGCTACGTCGTGCTGCCGCGCTCGCTCGCCGAGGCCATGCCGCTGCCCTGGCAGCAGCACATGGCGCACCTGCTGCACGAGTTCCACCAGGTCTACGCCCACCTCGACTGGCCCGAGTACCGCGTCGTGCCCTCCCGCCGCGAGCGCCTGGTCGACCTGGACGAGGACCAGCTCGCCGAGGTCGGCTGCATGGTCGAGATCGACACCGAGGGCGAACTGGTCTACCGCGAGCGCAACGGCCGGCGCATCGAGCACCCGGAGCACCAAGAGGTCCTGGTCTCCTGCCTGGACCCGATCCCCAGCCAGCACCACAACGCCAACCAGGACACCCCACCGCGCGGTTTCCCGGTGCAGCCGTCCCCCAACTGGGGTTAGCTGATCGTCATGGCAGACGACCCGAACCCCGATCCCGGCTGGTACTACAACACCAAGACCAACCAGGTGGAACACGGCAACCGGTCCCGCTCGGTCGACCTGCTCGGCCCCTACCCGGACCGCGCCACCGCCGAACGCGCCCTGGACATAGCCCGCGAACGCACCGCAGCCGCCGACAAAGCCGACAAAGACTGGAACAGCGACGACTGACCCCCGGTGGCCCCGGCACCCCGCGCCGGGGCCCCACCGGCCCGACCACGCGCCGCCCAGTCCGGTCGCACCCGGTCGCGTTGCCGAAGGCGAAATCCCTTGCCCCGCAACTCAACCTCGGCACCCGCCAAGATCATCTGATTCAAGTGCCCCCGATATACAGCCTACGAGCGCGCACCGACCGAACGGGACCAGCGATCTAGGCCTGTGCACAACAGAACGCGTTGTGGACAACTACCTGGCAGCCACCCATCCGGCCCTGGACACTCGGACCCGGCGGTGCCATCCCAGCCCGCCCTCGTCGGCCCTGCCAACCCAGCACCTGGACACTCGGACCTTGCGGTGCCAACTCGCCCCCCGTCAGGTCCGCCCCAACCCACCTTCCCAGCACCTGGACAGTGGGACCCTGCGGTGCCAACCCAGCTGCCGTCAGGTCCGCCCCAGCCCACCTGCTCAGCGCCTGGACAGTCGGAGTCGCTGGTGCCAGGTGCTCGATGGGGTGGACCTGTTTTGTGTGGGGGGACGGCACCCGTAGCGTTGTTCGCGCGGCAGGGCCTGCTTTTGGGCCCCTGCTTTGCGGTTCTGCGTCGGGTGTCGTAGGGGCCCCGCGCAAAACAGGTCCACCGCATCGAGCAAAGCTCGAAAATCGCGGATCAGATGCAATGCCGAAGGCGAGCCGTTTACCGGAGCCGAAGGCGGAGGCCCGAATCCCTTGCCCCGCATCCCCAACCCGGGCACGCGTCAAGATCAACCTGATCGAAAGCCCCCAAATACACAGCTTACCGACGCACCCCGACAAAATCGGCGCCTCAGCAGCACCCTGTGGACAACTCGCCCCACTGTGGACAACCACCCTGTGAACGACCAGTCCTGTGAACGACCAGTCCTGTGAACGACCGCCCACAGAACCCACCACCCGCAGCAGCAAGCGTTCCTGAGCGAACATCAGCGCGAGCATCGGGCACAAGACCGGTCGCCACAGGATCGCGAAAGACCACGAACTCCGGGTCGGCGTCGTCGAGCGGGATGCCGAGTTGGCGCCCCCTGGACCAACACCTCCTGGGTGCTCGCCACGACGGCGACCCAGCCGCAGAAGACCATGACCGCGGCGGTTACCAGGTACGAGACCACCGCGAGGGCCCAGGCGGTTCGGGCCCGGTGACCAGGTCGGCCTCGGTCGATCGCGCGCACCCCGTCAGGGTGCCCTAGTGCTGCTCCCGCAAGAGCGACACAACATCGCGCAGGGCAGGGGCCATCTCGTGGTCCGCGCGCCGCGCTTCCTCCACAGTGGACACAAAGGTCGGCGCCGGGTACGACCGGGCGAGCACCGCGGCGATCCGCCGCTCGGTCGGCGGGTGCGTCGAGTCCGTGCTGTCGCCTTCCGGCACGGTGATCGGGCCCAGGTCCGCCAACCACGCCCGCGCCGTCGCCCACGGGTCCGGGTCGCGGCGGACCAGCGCGGTCCGCAGTGCCCGCAGCGCCCGGTCCTCGAGGTGCGCCTTGTGCAGCAGGGAGACCACCGCCGCCGCGCCCGCCACGGTCACCGCGAGGTGGTCGGCGTGGTACTCGGCGCGGCGCGAGGAGCTCAGCAGGAGGCGTTCCTGCAGCCGCAGCAGGCCGAGCAGCGGTAGCGACACCACGAAACCGACCGCCCGGCCCAGGGTCGCGCCGAACGCGGCCAGGCCCTGCTCGTCGTCGGTCAGGTCGCCGCGCAACGCGTGGATGGCCTCGACCAGGGCGTTCAGCGAGGGGGCGATGAGGGTGCCGCGGCTGGTGTCGCCGTTGACCCCGTGCGCCAGTTCGTGGGCCACCAGCGCGACGCGCTCCGCGGGGTCGAGCAGGTTCCACAGCGGGTAGCCGATGGTGAGGACCACGCGCCTGCGGAACCCGACCACGCGGTAGGAGGCGTTGTACTCCGGCGAGATCGCGATCCGCCAGACGCGGCGCGCGCCGAGCCGCTCGGTGACCGCGTCCACCACGGCGAACAGTGCCGGGGCCGCGGCGCGGTCGAGGGTGGTCGTGTCCGGGTGCAGCCCGCCGAGGCGGGGGCGGGCGAGCCAGACGAACCCGAGCAGGGCGGCGGCCAGCACGTAGTTGATCAGCGCGAAGCCCCGGGCGATCGCGAGCAGCCACGCCGCGGTGAGCAGCAGCCCGGCCAGCAGCAGGTAGACCAGGACCGCGACCGCCGCGGCGGCGCGGGTGGCGGCGTTCGCGCCTGGTCTGGCGGTGACGTCGTCGGCCAGTGATCTTGTGGGCACAGGAGAATGGTGTCACCTCCCTGTGAGGTCTGTCCCACGGTCTCGCCTGCCGCCGCGACCGGTGCGACGCTGGGTCGGGTAAGCACCCCGCCACTACCCGGGGACCCGCGACGACGCGGGCCTCGAGGGAAGGACGGTCGACAGCGATGCCAACCGAGCCCAATCCGGAAGTCGCCGCCCCTTACGGCACGGGAACCGCCCGTAAGCCGGTCAAGCGCGTGCGCGTCCACCACCTCCAGGAGCTCAAGGACCGCGGCGAGCCGTGGCCGATGCTCACCACCTACGACATGTACACCGCCGAGCTGTTCGACGAGGCGGGCATCCCGGTCCTGCTCGTGGGCGACTCCGCGGCCAACAACGTCTTCGGCTACGAGACGTCCCTGCCGGTCACCGTCGACGAGCTGCTGCCGCTGGTCCGCGCGGTCACCGGCGCCGCGAGCCGCGCCCTAGTCGTGGCCGACCTGCCGTTCGGGTCCTACCAGGTGTCGGTCGAGCAGGCCGTCAGCACGGCGGTGCGGTTCATGAAGGAGGGCCGCGCGCACGCGGTGAAGCTGGAGGGTGGGCGCGCGTTCGCCCCGCACGTCCAGGCGATCACCAACGCGGGCATCCCGGTCATGGGCCACATCGGGTTCACCCCGCAGAGTGAGCACAACCTCGGCGGTTACCGGGTGCAGGGTCGCGGCGAGACCGGCGACGGGATCGTGGCCGACGCGCTGGCGCTGGAGGCGGCAGGCGCGTTCGCGGTGGTCATGGAGATGGTGCCCGCCGAGGTCGCCAAGCGGGTCACCCACGAGCTGCGGGTCCCGACCGTCGGTATCGGCGCCGGACCCGACTGCGACGGCCAGGTGCTGGTCTGGCAGGACATGGCCGGGCTGCGCCGGGCCAAGGCGCCCCGGTTCGTGAAGCGCTACGCCAACATCGCCGACACGCTGCTCGACGCGGCGAAGGCGTTCGCCGATGACGTGCGCGGCAAGGACTTCCCCGCACCGGAACACGCTTTCCACTGAGGTCGGCCGCCCCGCACGGTCCGCCGTGCGGGGTCCCCCCGCGGTGCGGCGCCCGCCGCACCGCGCCGGGCTCTAGGGCAGCATGGGTCACATGGTGCCCTTGTACCCGCCGATCGAGCCGCACGAGCGGGGCCTGCTCGACGTCGGCGATGGCCAGCGGGTCTATTGGGAGGTCAGCGGGAACCCGGGCGGCAAGCCCGTCGTCGTCCTGCACGGTGGGCCGGGCGCGGGGACGAACCCGGTGCAGCGCAGGCACTTCGACCCGTCCGCGTACCGGATCGTGCTGGTCGACCAGCGGGGCGCGGGCCTGAGCCTGCCGCACGTCGGTGACCCGGCCGCGAGCCTGGCCACCAACACCACCTGGCACCTGGTCGCCGACCTGGAGCGCCTGCGCGAGCACCTGCGGGTCGACCGCTGGCAGGTGTTCGGCGGATCGTGGGGCGCCACGCTCGCCCTCGCCTACGCCCAGCGCCACCCCGACCGGGTCACGGAGATCATCCTGCGCGGCGTCTTCCTGCTGCGCCGGGCGGAACTGGACTGGCTCTACCGCGGTGGCGCGGGCTCGGTCTTCCCCGAGGCATGGGCGGACTTCTTGCGCCTAGTGCCCGCCGGTCGTGATCCGCTCGGCGTCTACCAAGAGCTGATCGCCAGCCCAGACCCCGCGGTCCGTGCTGACGCTGCCGCGGCGTGGAGCAACTGGGAAGGGGCGACGGTGTCTCTAGTGCCCAGCCCGGCTCTAGTCGCCCAGTACGCGGATCCGGTGTTCGCGGTTCCCTTCACCCGCCTGGCCCTGCACTACTTCGCCCACGACGGCTGGCTCGACGAGGACCAACTCCTGCGAGACGCCTACCTGCTCGCCGGTATCCCCGGCAGGGTCATCCAGGGTCGCTACGACATGGTGTGCCCGCCTGCCGCCGCATGGCACCTAACCCAGGCTTGGTCCACCGCGAAGCTGATGATCCTGCCTCAGGCGGGCCACTCCACCGGTGACCCCGGCGTCCTCGAAGCCCTCCGCTCGGCGACCGACGAGTTCCGCTGATTCGGTCATGAAGCCCTGGTCCGGCCGTCAGGACCTATGGTGTTCCTCACCCACGGCCCGTATTTTCGCCTCTGAGGCGAAAACATGGTGGAGGATGAGGACATGCCACAGCTCCGGATCGCACTGGCCCAGGTCAACCCCACTGTCGGAGATCTAGGCGGCAACGCGGCCGGGGTCGTGTCCTGGGCGCGCCGGGCCGCGGAGGCCGGGGCTCACCTGGTCGTGTTCCCCGAGATGGTGCTCACCGGTTACCCCGTGGAGGACCTGGCGCTGCGCCGGTCCTTCGGGGCCGCGGCCAAGGACGCGCTGACCCGCCTCGCCGCCGAGCTGGCCGACGCGGGCTGCGCCGACCTGCCCGCCTACGTCGGCTACCTCGACCACGACGCCGAGGGCCCGCGCAACGCCGCGGCCGTCCTGCACGACGGCCGGGTCGTCGCCCACCAGTTCAAGCACCACCTGCCCAACTACGGCGTGTTCGACGAGCGCCGCTACTTCAAGCCCGGCCAGAGCCTCGACATCGTCCGCGTGCGCGGCCTCGAGGTCGGCATGGTCATCTGCGAGGACATCTGGCAGGAGGGCGGCCCCATCGCCGCGCTCGGCCGCGCCGGGGTGGACCTGGTCGTCTCCCCGAACGCCTCGCCGTACGAGCGCAAGAAGGACGACGCCCGGCTGCCGCTGGTCGCCCGCCGCGCCGCCGAGGCCGGTGCGCCGCTGGTGTACGTCAACCAGGTCGGCGGCCAGGACGACCTCGTCTTCGACGGCGATTCGATGGTGGTCGCCGCGGACGGCACGCTGCTCGCCCGCGCCCCGCAGTTCGTCGAGCACCTGATGGTCGTGGACCTCGACCTGCCCGGCGGCGCGGCCAAGACCGACGCCCGGGCCGACGACGAGTTCGCCGTCCGCAGGGTCACCGTCTCCGCGGCGCCGGTGCCCGCCTACGAACCCCAGCACAACCCGGCCCCGGCCGAGGCGCTGTCGGAGGAGGCGGAGGTGTGGGCCGCGCTGGTCACCGGCCTGCGCGACTACGTCCGCAAGAACGGGTTCCGCTCGGTCGTGCTCGGCCTCTCCGGCGGCATCGACTCGGCCGTGGTCGCCGCGCTGTCGGTCGACGCGCTCGGCGCCGACGCCGTGCACGGGGTCTCGATGCCCTCGGGCTACTCCTCCGAGCACTCGCGCTCCGACGCCAAGGACCTCGCCGACCGCACCGGGGTGCACTACAGCGTCCAGCCGATCGCGCGGATGGTGGACGTGTTCGTCGACCAGCTCGCGCTCACCGGGCTCGCCGAGGAGAACGTCCAGGCCCGCTGCCGGGGCGTCACGCTGATGGGCCTGTCCAACCAGCACGGCCACCTCGTGCTGGCCACCGGCAACAAGACCGAGCTCGCGGTCGGCTACTCGACCATCTACGGCGACGCGGTCGGCGGGTTCGCCCCGATCAAGGACGTGCCCAAGACGCTGGTGTGGGAGCTGGCGCGCTGGCGCAACGCCGAGGCAGACAAGCTCGGCGAGGTGCCGCCGATCCCGGAGAACTCGATCAGCAAGGAGCCCTCCGCCGAGCTGCGGCCCGGCCAGCTCGACAGCGACTCGCTGCCCGACTACGCGCTGCTCGACGCCGTGCTCGACGACTACGTCGAGGGCGACCGCGGCTACCAGGACCTGCTCGACGCCGGGTTCACCGCGGAGGTGGTGGACCGGGTGCTGCGGCTGGTCGACCGCGCCGAGTACAAGCGCCGCCAGTACCCGCCGGGCACCAAGATCAGCTTCCGGGCGTTCGGCCGGGACCGGCGGCTGCCCATCACCAACGCCTGGCGGGAGGGCACCCGCTGACCGCGTCTCACCGGACCCCACCGGCGGCGTTCACCGGTTAGGGTGCCAGCGTGGACTCCGCGCTGAACCAGACGGGCGGGGACTTCGCGCGAGTCCGCGCCGACTTCGACCTCCCCGAGCGGTTCCCGGCCGCCGCGCTGACCGAGGCCGCGGCCGCTGTCGCCGCCGGGCCGCGCGGCAGCCGGGTCGACCGGACCGACCTGCCGTTCGTCACCGTCGACCCGCCCGGTGCCAAGGACCTCGACCAGGCGATGCACCTGGAGCGCCGCGGCGACGGGTACCGGCTGCACTACGCGATCGCCGACCTCGGCGCGTTCGTCGACCCCGGCGGCGCGATCGACGAGGTCGCCCGCACCCGCGGCCAGACCGTGTACCTGCCCGACGGCAACGTCCCGCTGCACCCGACGGCGCTGTCCGAGGGCGCCGCGAGCCTGCTGCCCGACCAGCGCCGCCCCGCCGCGCTGTGGACGATCGACCTGGACCCCGACGGCAACCCGGTCGGCGCGGACGTGCGGCGCGCCTGGGTCCGCTCGGTCGCCCAGTTCGACTACGAGACCGTGCACGCCGACATCGACGCCGGTCGCGCGCACCCGTCGCTGGCACTGCTGCCCGAGGTGGGCGCGCTGCGCCGAGCGTTGGCGATCAAGCGCGGCGCGGTCGAGCTGCAACTGCCCGAGCAGGACATCGAACGCGACGGCGACACCTGGGGGCTGGTGCTGCGCCCGCGCACCCCGGTCGACGCCTGGAACGCGGAGCTGTCCCTGCTCACCGGCATGTGCGCGGCCCAACTGATGCTGCGCGCCGGGATCGGGGTGCTGCGGACCCTGCCCCCGGCCGACGACAACGCCATCGAGTGGCTGCGGCGTTCCGCGGCCGTCCTGGGCATCGAGTGGCCCGCCGACGCCAGCGCCGCCGAACTCCTCGCGACCCTGGACCCGACCGACCCCGCGGCGCTGGCGCTGTTCATGGACGCCACCCGGCTGCTGCGCGGCGCCGGGTACACCGTGTTCGACGGCGAGCTGCCCGAGGTCGTCACGCACGCGGGCATCGCGGCCGCCTACGCCCACGTCACGGCCCCGCTGCGGCGCCTGGTCGACCGCTTCGGCACGGAGATCTGCCTGGCCGTCTCCGCCGGTGAGCCGGTCCCGCAGTGGGTGCGCGCGGCCCTGCCGCTGCTGCCCGGCCTGATGGAGACCTCCGACTCGTACGCCGCGAAGGTCGACCGGGCCTGCCTGGACCAGGTCGAGGCATGGGTCCTCGGCGACCGGGTCGGCGCCGAGTTCGACGCGGTGGTGCTGCGCGCGGAGGCGACGGTGGCGGAGATCTTCGTCCCCGAACCGCCGGTGCTGGCCAAGGCGGCGGGGGAGGGGCAGCGCGAGGGTGAGCGGGTGCGGGTCCGGCTGACCGCGACCGACCCGATCCGCCGCCGGGTCACCTTCGAGCGGGCGTGAGTCACTACCGTTGCCGGTGACGGCTCTGGGTGAAGGGAACGCACGTGGCGGAGTTGGGGCAGCTGAAGGTCGGAGTGCTGGGCGGGACCGGGCCGCAGGGGCGCGGGCTGGCGCTGCGCTGGGCGAAGGCCGGGATCGCGGTCGTGCTCGGGTCGCGCGCCGCCGAGCGGGCCGAGTCGGCCGCGGCGGAGCTGCGCGAGCAGGCGGGGGTCGCGCACGTGAGCGGCCTGGACAACGCGGGCTGCGCGGCCGACGCCGACATCGTGCTGGTCGCCGTGCCCTGGGAGGGCCACCGCGAGCTGCTGGAGAGCCTGCGCGACCAGCTCGTCGGCAAGATCGTCATCGACTGCGTGAACCCGCTCGGGTTCGACAAGCAGGGCCCGTTCGCGCTCGCGGTCGAGGAGGGCAGCGCCGCGCAGCAGGCCGAGCGGGTGCTGCCCGAGTCCCGGGTCACCGCCGCGTTCCACCACGTGTCCGCGGTGCTGCTGGCCGACCTGTCGGTGGCCGAGGTCGACATCGACGTGCTGGTCCTCGGCGACGACCGCGAGGCGACCGACACGGTGCGCGCCCTCGCCGACGCCATCCCCGGCGCGCGCGGCGTCTACGGCGGTCGGCTGCGCAACGCCCACCAGGTCGAGGCGCTCACCGCCAACCTGATCGCGATCAACCGCCGGTACAAGTCGCACGCGGGCCTGCGGATCACCGATGTCTGACGCGGTCGACGACCACGGGGGAGTCGTCGGCCGGGTCGGGTCGTTCCGCCGGGTGGTCAGCCTGGTGCCCTCCCTGACCGAGGCCGTCGAGGTGTCCGCCCCCGGCCTGCTGGTCGGCGCCACGGACTACTGCACCCACCCGTCCACTTTGGACGTCACCAGGGTCGGCGGCTCGAAGTACCCGGACCTGGCGCGCGTCCGCGACCTGCGCCCGGACCTGGTGATCACCAACACCGAGGAGAACCGCTTAGCCGACGCGGAAGAACTCCGCGCGGCAGGCGTCCCGGTCTGGGTGACCGACGCCCCCACCACCGTCCCCGCAGGCCTCGCCTCCACCCGCCGCTTGCTAGCTGGCCTAGGCGTCACCCCTGCTTGGCTGGCCGAAGCAGAAGAAACCTGGTCGACCACAGTCCCAGTCTGGACAACAGCAATCGTGCCAGTTTGGCGCAAACCTTGGGTAGTCGTCGGCAGAGACACCTTCGCCGGAGACGTGCTGCTACGCCTAGGCATAGCAAACGCCTACGCCACCCACCCCGACCGCTACCCCCGGCCGTCCATAGACGACCTGAACGCCACATCAGCTGACCTAGCCATCCTGCCCGACGAACCCTACGAGTTCACGGCCGACGACGGCCCCAACTGGTTCCCCCACAAGCAATCCGTACTAGTAGTAGGCCGCTACCTAACCTGGTACGGCCCCTCCCTCGTCACCGCAAGAGCCGCCCTCACCGCCGCCCTCACTCCATAACCCCCCCACTGCCCCCACACCACGGCAGCTGACTTGGAGCCGTTCGCGGCGGCGTAGGCGCCCGTCCCCCTCGCCCCCGCTTCGCTGTCCCCCGCGCGCGGGTCCGGGGCGCAGCCCCCACCCTCTCCGGGGGGCGGCCCCGATGCCAGTCTAGTCGTTCTGGCCCAAGAAATCGGCCGCCCCGAGAATCTGTGGACAACCCAGGCGTTGTGGATAACCGGTCCACAACCGCCGCGAAGCTATCCACAGCCCGCCAGCCAGTAGCAGCCGATTGTCAGTCTCCGCCGGTACGCTGGGATTCGGGGGCTGCTCAGTCGAGTTCGATCTTCAACCCAGGCCGGCCCAAACCAGGCACCATGGGTCCATGCCTGAGATCACCCCGCTGACCGCCCCAGACCACGCAGCCTGGACCGTGCTGGCCCGCGCCTACAACGCCACCTTCGGCACCAACATCCCCGACGACGGCTACACCCAAGCCTGGCACCGACTTGTTGAAGCACAAGAAGTCCGAGGCATAGCCGCCCGCGTCGACGGAGAAATGGTCGGCATAGCGCACTACCGCCACCAACCCAGCGTCTGGTCTGTCGGAACCCTCTATCTCCAAGACCTCTACGTAGTCCCCGAATCCCGCAAACAAGGCGTCGCGCGAGCCATGATCGAGTGGCTAGCCCAAGAGGCCGAGTCCCACGGCGCCACGAGTTTCTACTGGCACACCCACGACAGCAACACCACAGCCCGCGCCTTCTACGACAAAGTGGCCGTCTATAGGGGTTTCATCACCTACAACCGCCCCCTCGCCACCTAGCGGCCAGTCGGCCCACGTCAAGCCTTCGCCTTGGCCGCCTTCACCCGCTTCAACGAAGCCCGCACCCGCTGCAACGCCTGCTCCGCGTCCGAGTCGAACGGGTTGTCGTGCACCATGTACGTCCACGTCGAAGTCGGCCGCCGCAGACCCGCCTGCTCCAAGTCCACCCCGTCCGCGGTCACCGAAGCCGTCGAGAACGTCTCCTCCGCCAGATCGCCGATGTCCTTAAGCAGTCCCCGGAACTCACTAATAGCCGCCCGGTGGAACTCATCGATCGGCGTCTCCCGCGCGAGCGCCCGAAGGTGGATCGTCTCCCGCACATCCGACAGGTACGCCAAGTGCTGCGACCACCGACTGTCCAAGTGGAACAGCAGCACATGCCGAGCCGCCACCTCGAGCACGTCCTCGTCGAGGTCCGCAGCCAGCTCCTCCCAACGCTCCGGCAGCCGCTCCTTGAGCTGGGTAGCCGCCAGTGGCGTGTTCAGAACGTCGTCGCGGTAGGCCAAGACGATGCCGCGCTGGTGTTCGATGAGGCGCGTGTACCGCCAGGTGTTGCGGTGGACGTCAAGGTTGACGCCCTCTGCGACGCGTTGTGCGTGCTCTATGAACCGGCGCGAAGTCGGGTCGTCATGGCGGCCGTCATCCTCGGCGTCGGTGCCTGCGGTCGCGTCCGGCGCGTATTGCGTCACCAAGTCGTCGGTCAGGCTCGCGAACACCACCGAGCCACCCGGGTCGCCCTGCCGCCCGGACCGGCCGCGCAGCTGGTTGTCCAACCTGCTGCTCGGGTAGTGCCCGCAGCCCATCACGTAGAGCCCGCCCAGGTCGGCGACCTTGTCGTGGTCGGTGTCGTCGCCCTCAGCGCCACCGAGGCGGATGTCGGTACCGCGGCCCGCCATCTGCGTCGACACCGTCACCGCGTTCAACGCCCCCGCCTCGGCCACGATCGCGGCCTCCTCGGCGTCGTTCTTCGCGTTGAGCACCACGCTCGACACGCCAGCCTCGGTCAGCTTCTCGGCGATCCGCTCCGACTCGGCGACGTCCATGGTGCCGACCAGGATCGGCCGCCCGGTCTCGTGCTGCGCCACGATCTCCTTGACCAGCGCGGACTCCTTGGCCTCGACCGTGTCGTACACCCGGTCCGGCTCGTCCTCGCGCACGCACGGCTTGTTCGGCGGGATCACCGACACCTTCAGCTCGTAGAACTCGCGCAGCTGCTCGGCGACGGCCTGCGCGGTGCCGGTCATCCCGCACACCCGCTGGTAGCGGCCGACCAGGCCCTGCACCGAGATCGAGTCGAGCACCTCGCCGCTCTCGGTCGGCTTGAGCCGCTCCTTGGCCTCCACCGCCGCCTGCAGCCCGTCCGGCCAGCGCTGCAGCAGCGCGATCCGGCCGCGCGAGGTGTTGATCAGGTGGACCTTGCCGTCGCGCACGATGTAGTCGACGTCGCGCTGCAGCAGGGCGTGCGCGTGCAGGGCGGCGTTCACCGCGGCGAGCCGGTCGGAGTGGTCGCCGGAGTACAGGTCGATGTCGCCGAGCGCCTTCTCCACGACCTTCGCGCCGCGGCTGGTCAGCCAGGCGTTGCGGTTGTCCTCGTCGCGCTCGTAGTGCTGCCCGGCGCGCAGGGTCCGCACGATCTGGGCCACCTCGGGGTCGCCCTGGCTGTCGTCGGTCGACCCGGCCATCACCAGCGGCACCCGCGCCTCGTCGACCAGCACCGAGTCGGCCTCGTCGATCAGCGCCACGTCCGGGGTCCGCTGCACCAGCTCGTCGGGGTCCACGCACAGCCGGTCGCGCAGCACGTCGAAGCCGATCTCGCTGACCGCGCCGTAGGTGACGTCGCTGCGGTAGGCCGCGCGCCGCTGCTCCGAGCTGGACTCCTGGTCGACCCAGCCGACCGACACGCCGAGCAGCTCGTACACCGGCCGCATCCACTCCGCGTCGCGGCGGGCGAGGTAGTCGTTGACCGACATGACGTGCACCGCCCGGCCCTGCAGCGCGTACCCGGCCGCGGCGAGCGCGCCCGCGAGGGTCTTGCCCTCACCGGTGCCCATCTCCACGACCCGCCCGTGCAGCAGCTCCATCGCGCCGACCAGCTGCATGTCGTAAGGCCGCTGGTCCAGGGCGCGCCGCGCGGCCTCGCGGCCCAGCGCGCACAGCTCGACCATGGCCTGGCTGTCCATCGACTTGCCGCCGACCTTGTCGCGCAGCGCGACGGCCGCCGCGGTCAGCTCGGCGTCGTCGAGCTTGGCGACCCGCTCCTCGCGCCACTTGATCGAGGTCAGGACCTCGGTGTACCGCTTGAGGTCGACGGTCGACGGGCGCTCCAGCAGTCGCTGGAACCCGCTCTTGACCCGTGTCAGAAACGCAGCCACGGTCCCGGCCACCTCTTCCCTCGTCCACCACGTGACGCAATTCTCGCCCTGCCACCTAACGGTGCAGCACGGCAGGTGAGTTCCGCATCCGGGTGGCAGGATCACTCCGGTGCGGAGGTCGGTCGCGAGTGCTCTGGTTGCCGCGCTCGCCCTGACCGCGAGCGCGCTCGTGGCGTGCACGGCCGACCCGCCTGCGCCGGTGACCGAACAGCGCGGCCCCCGCGGAGCCGTTCCCGCCGGGCTCGAACGGTACTACGGCCAGGCGATGACCTGGGAAGACTGTGCCCCTTACGCCAAGACCGACGGTGACCGGGAGCCGCTGCGCGCCGAGGGGGTCCGCTGCGCGCGGTTGACGGTGCCGCTCGACTACGCGAAGCCCGGCGCCGACACGATCACCCTGGGGATCGTCCGAAAACCGGCAACTGAGAACGGGGCGCGGATCGGGTCCCTGATCATCAACCCGGGCGGTCCGGGTGTGGCCGGTTTGTCCACTGCGGTGCGTTTGTCCGGTGTCGCCGATGTGAACAAGCGGTTCGACTTCATCGGATTCGACCCACGTGGTACCGGTTCGAGTGAACCGGCCGTCCACTGCCTGACCGATGCCGAGCGCGACGCGGAGCGGGCCGACGACGACGAGTTGGACGCCTCGCCGTCCGGGGTCGCCAAGGTCGAGGCCGAGCAGCGCGACTACGTGGCCAAGTGCGCCGAGCGCACCGGCCACGGCGCCGCCATGCTGGCCAACATCGGCACCCGCGACGTCGTGCGCGACATCGACGTCCTGAGGTCGGCCCTCGGCGACGAGAAGTTGACCTACCTGGGCTACTCCTACGGCACCCGGATCGGCAGCGTCTACGCCGAGACCTTCCCCGGCAACGTCCGCGCGATGGTCCTCGACGGCGCCGTCGACCCGACCCAGGACGCGGTCGCCGAATTGGTCGCCCAGGCCACCGGGTTCCAGTCCGCGTTCACCGACTTCATCGCCTGGTGCGTGCAACGCCAGGACTGTGCCCTCGGCGGCGACGCCACCCGTGCTCAGTCGGCCTTCCAGCGCTTAGTGCGGCCGTTAGTCACCCGCCCGATCGAGACCAGCGACGGGCGGCGGCTGTCGTTCTCCGATGCCACTACCGGCGTCACCCAGGCCCTCTATTCAGAGAAGCTCTGGGAGTTGCTCAACACCGGCCTCAACGAGCTCAAGCAGAACCGCGCCCAGACCCTGATGTCTCTTGCCGACGCCTACATGGAGCGCGACAGGCACGGTCGCTACACGACAACCCAGGACGCGTTCGTCGCTGTCCGCTGCGTCGACGACACTCGCGTAACCGATCGCGCAGCCGTCCTCGACGCCCAACGCCGCTATAAGGCAGCCGCTCCGTTCCTCGACGACGGAGGTCCGGCATCCGACGCACTCGACGCTTGCGCGTTCTGGCCGGTGCCTCCGACCGGCACGGCACACCTACCTTCGGTGAAGGGCCTCCCGCCGGTGTTGGTCATATCAACAACTGGTGACCCAGCCACGCCTTACGAAGCCGGTGTCGCTCTAGCGGGTGCATTGGGTGGCCGGTTGTTGACCTACGAGGCCACCCAGCACACCGCGTTCCTCCAGGGTGTGCGCTGTGTCGACGACGCGGGTGCCGCTTATCTCACCGAGCTGCGGCTGCCGCCAGAGGGCGTGCGCTGCTCAGCCTGACAGGATGGGTGTGTGCGTACATCCCGCGTGGGCGTGTTGGCCGCGGCCGCACTCCTCTTGAGCGCCTGCACCAGCACCATCACCGGTACCCCGACGGCGGGGCAGACCGAGCAGTTGGGTCCCAAGGGCCCGGTGCCCGCTGGTCTGGAGCGCTACTACGGCCAGGCCCTCACCTGGCGCGACTGCCGCTCGTTGAGCCACGACGACGAGAGCAAGAGTGCCTTCGGCACCCGAGGGGTCGAGTGCGCGCTGCTTAGCGTCCCGCTGGACTACGCCAAGCCAGACGGCCGCACGATCACCGTTGGTGTCTTGCGCCAGCGCGCCACGGGGGAGAAGGTCGGCTCGCTGCTGCTCAACCCGGGTGGCCCGGGGGCGTCCGGTATGTCTGCCGCCGTGTTCATCGCCGGTAAGGCCAAGAAGTCCGCTCTAGTGGAGAAGTTCGACATCATCGGCTTCGACCCGCGCGGGGTCGGGGTGAGCGAGCCGAGGATCGAGTGCCTCACCGACGCTGAGATGGACGCCAAGCGCGTCCAGCCGGAGCCGGACACCGTCGCCGAGGTGGAGGCGGAGAACAAGGCGTACGCGGACGGCTGCGCCAAGCTCAGCGGCGGCGCCGAGGTGCTCGCCAACGTCGGCACCCGCGAGGTCATCCGGGACATGGACGTCCTGCGCTCCGCCCTCGGCGACGAGAAGCTGAGCTACCTGGGCTACTCGTACGGCACCCGGATCGGCACCGCCTACGCCGAGACCTTCCCCGGCAACGTCCGCGCGATGATCCTCGACGGTGCCGTCGACCCGAACGAGGACCCGGCCCAGCAGACGATCGGGCAGGTCAAGGGCTTCGAGCAGGCCCTCGACGCCTACTTCGCCCAGTGCTCCCGCTGCAAGGTCACCTCCAAGAGCCAGTTGGAGGCGCTGCTCAAGCCCCTCGAGGACAAGCCCCTCGCCGTCGGCAACCGCAAACTCTCCCTCAGCGACGCCTCGACCGGCATCGCCGCCGCCCTCTACAACGACGAGTACTGGGTGATCCTCACCAAGGCGCTCGACGAGCTGTCGGCTGGCAAGGGCGACACCTTCCTGCTCCTGGCCGACGCCTACATCGGTCGCGACTCCAAGGGCGGGTACTCCAACCTCATGGCCGCCCTCAACGCCATCCGCTGCGTCGACGAGCCCCGCATCACCGACCGCGTGACGCTCGAGTCGACGTCCCGGCAGATCACCGAGGCCACCAAGGGCACCTTCATGGCCGACACCGACCCGCCGCTACCCGCCCTGGACACCTGCGCGTTCTGGCCGGTCCCCAACACCAGCCAGCCCCACCAGCCCAAGGTCGACGGCATCCCCACCCTGCTCGTCATCTCCACCACCGGCGACCCGGCAACCCCCTACACAGCGGGCGTCAACCTCGCCAAGGACCTCAACGCCCGCCTGATCACCTACAAAGCCACCCAACACACCGCCTTCTTGGACGGCTCCTCGTGCGTGGACGACGCGGGCATCGACTACCTGGTCACTCTTAAGCCGCCTGCCCAAGACCTCACTTGCTAGGCGTCCGCTGATAGACGTGCACCACTGACCCGGCGCGGTAGCCCAACCGCTCGTACCAACCCAAGGGCCAGTCGGTCGCCTCGGCGATTAAGAACCAGATATCTGCCCCGGCTTGCGCGGACCGGTGCAGCGCCTCCACGACGAGCCGCCGCCCCAAACCCCGCCCGCGCCATTGGGGCCGCACGACCACGTTCTCGAACTGCGCGATTCCGTCCCGCACGTACAACTCGCCCCGCTCGTAGAGGGTCGTCCGCTCGGCGAGCTGGATGAGCCGCTCCTCGGTGTCCTCGGGGTAAGCCGCCTGCCAATCGGCGATCAACGACGGCCGCAGCTGCGCCACCGACAACGCCTCGACCCTGGACCCCGCCGATCGGGCAGCACTCCCGAGTGCTAGCGATCACCCCATGGTCACACCACGCCGCCCCCGGCTCCACAGCATTACCGCCACCACAACCCCCACCCCGCACAACACCGAGGTGATCAGGAAGACGTCCGTGAACTGGGTGACCAGGGCCGCCTGCAACGCGTCCAGGTACTCGCGCTGCTCGCGCGCAGCCACCTCCGGCGACTTGCCCCACGGCAGCGGCAAAGCCAAGCCCGCCGTCAGGGAGTGGAACCGGTGCAGCCCCCAAGCCGACAGCGCCGCCACACCCACCAGCATCCCCGTCATCCGGGCGACCACGACCCCCGCGGACGCCACCCCGTGGCGCTCAGCGGGAACCACGCGCAGCACCACCGACGACAGCGGCGCGATCACCAGACCCAGCCCTAGCCCCGCGACCACCAGGTCCACGTCCACCCGCGACAGTCCGAAAAGCGACTCCGCGGCCGCGGGGTTCGCGGGCCAGCCGGACATCAACAGGTAACCGGCGCCCGCGATGACCATGCCTGCCGCAGTCACGGCCCATTCCCCGAAGCGCCCCGCCAACAAGCCGCCGACCACGGCCCCGATCGGTAGCGCCACCAGGAAGCGCAGCAACAGCAGGACGCCACCCTCGTCGTCCTTGCCCATCAACGCCTGCGCGAACAGGTCCACATCAACCAAGGTGATCATCAGGGCGGCACCCGCCACCCCAGACACGGCTAGCGCGCCCAGGAAGGCGCGCATGTTCACCCCGGCCGGGTCGATCAGCTTCGTAGGCGTCCGGCGTTCCCACAGCAGGAACGCGACCAACGCCGCTACAGCCCCCAAGAGCACCGGTAGACCCCACGGCGGCAATACCGCGTTGCGCGGGTCCGGGTTGTACAACCCGACCACGGCAAGCCCAAGAGTCAACGCCAGCAGCAGTCCACCCACGACGTCTACGCGTACCGGTACCTCTGCCTTGCGATGCGCGGGGACGGTGAACTGAATGGCCACCATCGCCAGCACCGCCAAGGGCACGTTGACCCAGAACACCCCGCGCCAGCCGCTGATCCCGAACGCGTCGCCCCACAGCGGTAGGGCCGCCAGGGCGACCCCATAGAGCGGGCCGATGACGCTACCCAACTCCTGGGCAGCGCCAACGGTCCCGAGAACGGTGGAACGGCGGCGTTCGTCCCACAGGTCCGCGGCGAGCGCCATCGTCACCGGCAGCAGCGCGCCGCTCGCCACGCCTTGCACGACCCGCCCCGCCACCAGCATCGGCAGGTCCTCGGCGAGCGCGGTCACCACCGACCCCACCAGGAACCCGACGAGGCAGAGCTGGAGCAGGAGTTTGCGCCCGAACCGGTCCGAGGCCTGACCGAGCAGCGGCATCGCCGCGATGTAGCCGAGCAGGTACCCGGTGATGATCGGGGTGACCTGCTCGAGGCGGTTCACCGCGATCTCCAGGTCGGTCATGATCTGCCGCAGGACGCTGACCACCACGTAGGTGTCCAGCGCCCCCAGCAGCACGGCCAGCGCCCCCGCGCTGATCGCGACAGTGCGTCCCCTGCTCATGGCGCGGTGATCGTCACCGGCTTGTCCACGTCGGACAGGGTCAAGTCGACCGTCGCGGTCTGGCCCTCCCCGCTGGGCAGCTTCACCGAGGCCTTGACGGGCTGCTTGTTGTCCTCGCGCACCCACACCGTGATGTCCACGTCGCTGTTCACGCCGGGCACGACCGCGCTGACGACGTCCTTGGTGGCCTTACCGGACACCTTGTAGGTGGAGGTCCCGTCCAGCGACTCCTTGCTGTCGGTGCGCGGGTTCTGGACCTTGCCGAGCACGTTGGCGATGCCCTTGTCCGGGTCGAGGATCGCGGAGGGGTCGTAGATGTTGGAGCTCAGCGACGCCGGGTACTTCTGGAAGCCCCCGGTGGGGCCCTTGATGTAGAGGGAGTCGTCGACCAGGACGAACTCGCCTTCGATGAGCTGCCCGAGCAGGGTCAGCTTCACCGTGCCCTTGGCGGCACCGGAAGGCCCGCCCTCCCGGGTGAGGTCACCCTCGGCGTTCTGCACCGGGATGGCCGACACCGTCCCGTTGACCTTCAGCGTGAAGTGCGCGCTCTTGATCTGCTTCGTCGCCGCCGACGCGTCGCGCAGCAGCGCCGCCCCGTCCGGCAGGTTCCCGCCGCCCCCGGTCGGCTCATCCGATGTACACCCCGTCGCCAGCACCCCGAGGAGTGCCAACACCGCCACGACCCACCCGCGCTTGACCATGGCCCAGATCGTAGGCGGCCGCCGCTGAGGGCCGCGGAAGTTGTCCACAGCGGGGTGTGACACTCCCTGTTACAACTTTCAACCTTTCGGGTGTTGGTTTCGGAGAGTGCTTGAGTTCCCCCATTCGGGGAGTCAAGGTTGTCCATATTGACGACGAAGCGCAGCGGCAGGTGTTCATTGAGTGACGTAGGTCTCGGTCGAGTGCAAGCCGTCGTGTGGGCGGATCTGGTCCCCTACGCCTCCTCGGTCTTCCTGGAGGTGACCGACCTGGTCGGCCCGCTCGCCGGGCGCATGGTCAGCTACCTGGCCGCCCCCTGCGGCAGGCTCGCGACCTCGGTCAACCCGGTCTCCGCGGTGGTGGCGGCCGGTCAGCTCACCTCGGCCGAGATGGCCTCGGTGGCGGGGCTGGGCTCCATCGCGGAGGAGGGCTTCGAGGAGATCGCGGCCGTCGTCCGCCGCGCGGGCCACGCCCCGCTGTTCGCGGGCACCGACCTCACCCTCGCCCTGCGCAGGCGCCGCTTGGTCGCGGTCCACTGCGCGAACCCGGCGATGCGCGACCAGTTGCTCGCGTGGGTCGACCAGACCCCCTCGCTCGGCCTCCGGCGCGTCCCGTCCCGGCTCATCGAGCAGGCCGTCGGCGCGACCGCCGACCTGGTCTGCCCGGACCAGAGCCGCGACTTCGAGGGCTTCCTCTACCGGCTCTCCGAGCGCATGGAACTGATCGAGTGGAGCCTCGACCGCGACCTCATGCCGGTACTGATCTAGATGCTGGCACTGATTTAGGCCGGAACATCTTCCGGTAGGCCAAGGGCGACACCCCGATCGCCGATCGCAGGTGCTGACGCAGCGAGGTAGCGCTACCGAGGCCCGATTGCTCGGCAACCTGATCCACCGGTAGATCCGTTGTCTCCAGAAGGCGGCGAGCCAACCTGATCCGCTGCTGGATGAGCCAGGCCCCCGGCGATAGCCCTGTCTCCGCGCGGAAGTGACGCGAGAAGGTCCGCACGCTCATAGAGGCGTGGTCGGCCAGCGTCGCCAACTCCAACGGTTCGTGCAGCCTGCGTAGAGCCCACGCGCGAGTAGGCGCGACTCCGTCGGAGCCACCTTCGGGCAGCGGGCGATCGATGAACTGGGACTGCCCACCCTCCCGCCACGGCGGCACCACGCAGTACCGAGCGGCCCGGTTCGCGGCCTCCGAACCGAAGTCCGTGCGGATGACGTGCAGGCACAAGTCCACCCCGGCCCCCAGCCCGGCGGAGGTCAGCACGTCCCCGTCATCGACGAACAGCACGTCCGGGTCCAGCCGGACCGCCGGGTAGAGCTCGCGGAACTCGTCGGCGAACTTCCAGTGCGTGGTCGCGGGCCGCCCGTCCAGCAGACCGGCCGCACCCAGCACGAACGCACCAGTGCAGATCGACATCACCCGCGCGTCCGGCCGCACCCGCGCGAGGGCGGCGGCGATGTCGCCCGGCAGCGTCCCCAGCAACCGCGGCCCCGGTGACCGGGTACCCGGCACGATCACCGTGTCCGCGGTCTCCAGCGCCTCCGGTCCGTGGTCGAGCAGCGCGGTGAACCCGGTCGTCATCCGCACCGGCTTCGCGTCGACCCCGCACACCACCACCTCGTAGAGCGGTTCCCCGGCCGAGTCCACCGCGGCCCGCATGACCTGCGGCGGGATGGTCAGGTCGTAGCCGACCGCCTCGTCGATCGCCAGGACGGCCACCCGGTGCGTCATGGCCAGATTCTTGCACATATTGGCAATCAGGCCACTAGGCCAAGGCGGCGGCTTGGCCGCACCCTTGACGCCGTGACACAGACACAGATCCGGGTCCGGCGGCCGCACTGGGCCTGGTTCGTCGCGGGCGTCGCCTTCGTCGCCCTGGTCGGCGCCGCGGGCTTCCGCGCCGCGCCCAGCGTGCTCATCGATCCCCTGCACAACGAGTTCGGCTGGTCCACCGCGACCATCTCCACCGCGGTCAGCATCAACCTGCTCCTCTATGGACTGATCTCGCCTTTCGCGGCCGCCCTCATGGAACGGCTGGGCATGCGCAAGGTCGTCTCCGGAGCGCTTGTGCTCGTCGCCGCGGGAAGCGGACTCACCGTCTTCATGACCGCGAGCTGGCAACTCCTCCTGCTGTGGGGCGTCCTTGTCGGCGTTGGCACCGGCTCTATGGCGCTCACCTTCGTCGCCACTGTCACCTCGCGGTGGTTCGTCAAGCACCAGGGACTCGTCAGCGGTGTCCTTACCGCGGCAGGGGCGGCGGGACAGCTGGTCTTCCTCCCCGTAGTGGCCCAGCTGGCCACCCACAGTGGATGGCGGACCGCGTCACTCGCCATCTCCTTCACCGCACTCGCCGTCGTCCCTCTTGTCCTCATCGCACTCCGGGACAAGCCCAGCGACGTTGGCACCACGGCCTACGGCGCTACCGGCACCGAGGACCCAATCCCCGCGACCAGCGGCCGCACCGCCTCCCGCGCACTCCAAGTCCTCGGCCAGGCATCCCGCACCGGCACCTTCTGGCTCCTCGCGGGAGGGTTCGCCATCTGCGGGGCCTCGACCAACGGACTCATCGGCACCCACTTCGTGCCCGCCGCCCACGACCACGGCATGCCAACCACCACAGCCGCGGGCCTCTTGGCCCTAGTCGGCCTCTTCGACGTGATCGGCACAATCGCATCCGGTTGGCTCACCGACAAGATCGACCCGCGCTACCTGCTCGGCGCCTACTACACCCTGCGCGGCGCGTCGCTGTTGATCCTGCCGCACCTGTTCGCCGCCACCACCGAGCCACCCATGTGGGCGTTCATCGTCTTCTACGGCCTCGACTGGGTCGCCACAGTCCCACCGACGGTGGCCCTGTGCCGGAGGGTCTACGGCCACGACGGACCAATCGTGTTCGGTTGGGTCTTCGCCTCCCACCAGGTCGGCGCGGCCCTCGCAGCCGTCGGCGCGGGGCTCACCCGCGACCACCACGGCAGCTACGACCCCGCCTGGTACGTCGCGGGCGGACTGTGCGCCGCGGCGGCGCTCATGTCACTGCGGATCACCTCACACGGGCTCGATAAGGCGCGCACCACCAGTTGATGTCTACGCTGCGCTCATGGATCGCCAGCAAGAGTTCGTCCTGCGCACGCTCGAAGAACGCGACATCCGGTTCGTCCGGTTGTGGTTCACCGACGTGCTCGGCTTCCTGAAGTCGGTCGCGGTCGCGCCCGCCGAGCTGGAGGGCGCCTTCGCCGAGGGCATCGGCTTCGACGGCTCGGCGATCGAGGGATTCTCCCGGGTGTACGAGTCGGACATGATCGCCAAGCCCGACCCGGCGACCTTCCAGGTGCTGCCCTGGGAGACCCCCGACGGCGAGCCCTACTCCGCGCGCATGTTCTGCGACATCGCCATGCCGGACGGCTCACCGTCCTGGGCGGACCCCCGGCACGTGCTGCGCCGCACCCTGTCGAAGGCCAGCGAGGCCGGGTTCACCTGCTACGTGCACCCGGAGATCGAGTTCTTCCTGCTCAACAACCTCCCGCACGACGGCAGCGAGCCCACCCCCGCCGACAACGGCGGCTACTTCGACCAGGCGAGCCACGCCACCGCCACGCACTTCCGCAGGCACGCCATCGAGACCCTCGAGGCGATGGGCATCTCCGTGGAGTTCAGCCACCACGAGGGCGCCCCCGGCCAGCAGGAGATCGACCTGCGCTACGCGGACGCGCTCACCATGGCCGACAACGTCATGACCTTCCGGTACGTGGTCAAGGAGGTCGCTCTCACCCAGGGCGTCTTCGCCTCCTTCATGCCCAAGCCGTTCTCCGAGCAGCCCGGCTCCGGTATGCACACTCACGTCAGTCTGTTCGAAGGCGACCGAAATGCCTTCTACGACAACGAAGACCCGTACCAGCTATCCGCCACCGGCAAGGCATTCGTCGCGGGTCTGCTCAAGCACGCCCGCGAGATCTCGGCGGTCACCAACCAGTGGGTGAACTCCTACAAGAGGCTCATCGTCGGTGGTGAAGCACCTACGGCGGTCTGCTGGGGACACGCCAACCGCTCCGCCCTTGTCCGTGTGCCGATGTACTCCCCGACGAAGGCATCCTCGCGTCGCGTAGAGATCCGTTCACTCGACTCGGCGTGCAACCCGTACCTGGCGTTCTCGGTCATCCTCGCCGCCGGGCTCAAGGGCGTCGCCGAGGGCTACTCGCTGCCACCCGCCGCCGAAGACGACGTCTGGTCGTTGTCCGACGCCGAGCGCCGCGCCGCCGGTTACGCCAACCTCCCGCAGAACCTCGGCGAGGCTCTAGCCGAGATGGAGAACTCCGAGCTACTGGCCGAAACCCTCGGTGAGCACGTCTTCGACTACTTCCTGCGCAACAAGCGGACTGAATGGGACACCTACCGGCGCAGCGTCACCCCCTATGAGCTGCGGACTCTCCTGCCCATGCTCTGAGCGGATCACCCTTTCGCTCGACAGGTAGGCCCACAACCGCCCGTCGAGCGACTAGGTTGGCCGGGTGCCCGACGTGCCCCCCGACGCCGTGACGCCTCTGATCGCCTGCACTGCGGTGGCCGCACAGGACCTCCCAGCAGCGCGACTGGCCGAGCGGACCTTCCTCGACCACCACCCCGGCGCCCGGTTCGTGACCTTGCTGGTCGACGGCGAGCGGTCCGACGGGGTCTTGGTCCCAGAGGACATCGGCGTCCACCCGGCTGAACTCGCCGACCTCGCCACCGGCCACACCGCCGCCGAGGCCTGCGCCGCCCTCCGCCCCAGGCTGCTGGAGTCGCTCCTCGCGAACCACACCTGCCCGGTGCTCTACCTAGCACCCTGGACCAGGGTGTACGCGCCGTTCGCGGGCACCATCACCGCCGCGCTGGACGACGTCGCGCTCGTCCTGGTCCCCAGGGTGCTGCGCCCGCTACCGGCAGACGGTCTGCGACCCACCCAGCAAGAGCTGCTCACTGCGGGCATCTACGACGACAGCCTCATCGGCGTCACCCACGGCGTCGAGCCCTTCTTGCACGCGTGGGCAGAGGCCTGTCTCGCTGACCCCGCGCGTGCCGGTGCCTTCCTCGACGGCGCGCCCGCCATGGCAGACCACCACGTCTTGAGGGACCCCGGGCTAGGACTCTCCGGTTGGAACGCTGCACAACGAGCCTTGGCCCGAGACGCCTCCGGCAGCCTCACCGCAGGCGGCGCGGTTCTACGCACCGCCACCTTCAGAGGCTTCGACCCTGCTAAACCCTGGCTTCTTACGGCCGACATCACCGACCACCCACGGGTGCTGCTTTCCGAGCACCCCCTGTTGACCTCGATCGTCACGGACTACGCCAACGAAGTTGACGACGTCTACGACCTTCCGCAGCCAACAGTCCGGTTCGGCAAGCTCGCCGACGGTACCCTCTTCCCCGCGCCACTTCGTGCCGCCTATCGCGCAGCCCGCTCATCCCAGGACGCACCACCGCCCGCCGGTGTTGACCCTGCCGGATTCCTACGCTGGGCATGCGCACCCGAGCCAGGCACGCCGGACGCGACCAAGTGGTCCCTGGCCCTCTGGGAAGACGACCCAGACCTGCAAGAACGCTTCCCCGACCCGTTTGGCGTGGACGCCGCCGCCTATCGCGACTGGTGCGCCACCGACGCCGTGCTCAGCGGACGCCTTCACCAACGCGCTGTGCCCGGGCAGCACACCATGGACGTCACCCTGATCGACCAGATCGGCGTATCCGTCATGGGCGTCGGCCCACTGGCAGATCGAGTTCGTCTCGCCGCGGAAGCGTCGGGCCTACCGATCTCCAATGAGCCCATCTACCCGGTGGTCCTCGCCTGCGGCGGACAGACCGGGCTGCCCCGCCAGCGGCACATCATCGCCGTCCGCGATGACTTCACCCCGATCCCCTTCCGCGCCGACGAACGATGGCTGGTCTGGCCCACCGTCGCCCCTGCGCCCGATGGCATCGCGACGCACACGGTCCCTCTTCCGCTACCTGACCCAGGCGCGCGCGACGAGGTTGCCCGTGACCAGGCGCGACATCGCCTAGGAACCGGCGACGAGCCAACTTTCGTCGCCTTCGCCGACCGCGGGGACGACCTCCTGTCCGCGTTCGCCGCCGCCTTCCCCGACCGCGACGACGTCCGGCTCGTCCTGCTCGTGCCGTCGATCTTCGCCCGGTCCGAAGGTGCCGAGCGACTCCGCCTCTCCGCAGGAACCGACCCCAGGGTCCGGCTGATTTCCGACGAGTCCGCCTTCACCGCCATCGCCGACGCGGCCACCTGGGTGCTCTCCCTCGACCAACCCGACAGCCCCGACACAGCGCGGATAAACCGCTGGCTGGCGGAGATATCGCTGCGTGCTGTCCCGACCATCACCCTGGCCGGTAGTACCGCCGCTGACCTGCTCGGACCCGACAGTTGCGTGCCTCTACCGACCGACGAGTTCGCCGCCGACACCATGGTCGCCGGAGCGATCCGGGACCTGGTCGACGACCACGCCACCGCCGACAAGATCGGCTCGGCAGCCCGCACCCACGTACTCGAACGGTTGGCACCGGCAGCAGCTGGCGCTGCCGTCCGCAGACGGGTCGAACTCGCCTATCGCAGTTGGCGCGCGGGCCGCGCTCTGGCCGTCGCCACCGAGGACGACCCACTGCGCGCGCTACGCGCCGCAAGGCATGCGCTGCACCGCCGTCCCGACACCGACGTGGGCCACAAGATCCCGATGGCACCGCAGCTGCGCCGCGCGGTCCTGAGGGTCCTCAACCACTACGACGCCCATCTCACCTCGGTGCTTGCCTCGCTCATCGACGGGATAGAGCGCACCGCGGTAGAGCTCGTCGAACGCCAAGACAGGCTCTCAAGCGCGGGAGCTGGTCTCGACACGGATCTGCTGCGCGCCGACCTGGACCTGGTCGTCGACCGGATGGGTCAACTCGGCAAGCAGGTCTCTGCCACAGGCGACGAGGTCGTACGCCTACGCGGGGAGACCGTGTCCGGTGCAAGAGCGGTCGATGACCTCTCGGCCCAGTTCCGCGATGCGTCCACACGCGAACTGCACGGCACCTCCGACGAGGTGCACAAGTTGACCGCCGCCCTAGCAGCGAGCAACGCCAGGTTGGACGCATTGGAAGCACGGTTGTCGACCCAACAGGCCGAAGCTGACAGCAGGCTCGCGATGGGCTCGTGGTCCGCTGATCAGGCTCTACGCGCGACCGACGCCCTTCGCCGCGTTGTCGTTCGGCAACACGAGCGCGGGGTCTCTGTCGACGTCCCGAGCTCGCCCGTCCTCTGCGACGCGGGCCTGTTGAGGCTGCCGTCGCAGGACAGCGTCATGTCCGCGGTCCTGTCGAGCAACGGGGTCTGGGAACCAGACATCGCCGAGCTGGTCGACTCGCTGATCGAGCCCGACAGCGTCTTCCTCGACGTCGGTGGCTACGTCGGCTACCACGCCATCCGCGTGCTCAGCCGACTCGGCACGAGCGGCACCGTCGTGGTCGTGGAACCCGACCCGGACGCCGTGAAGTTGTTGCGCCACAACGTTTCCGAGAACGTCTCCGATGCGATCGCGGACCGCCTGGTGGTCCTGGAGGCCGCCGCGTGGGACACGGCAACACCGCTGGTGGGAGTACCCGCGCCGGGGGGTGGGCTCGGTGTCCGACCGCTCGAGGCCGCGGAAGTGACCACGGACACACAAAGTGGATCACCGGTCGCCGGGGTCCGGCTCGACCGCGAGCTCGACGCCATCGAGGCCACCCAAACCCAGCGCTTGTCGGTCGTGAAAGTCGACGTTCCGGGCCTCGGGCACCGGGCCCTGGGCGGTCTCGTGCGCCGTCTGCGCAAGGACCGGCCCAACGTGATCTTGGCCTTCGACGGCGCCATGACCAGCGGTTTCGGGGATGACCCGGCCGCGGTGCTCGGCGAGTTCAACACGTGGGGCTACGAGCTCGCGCGGCTGGGCGAACAGGCACCGGTGAGCGTCGCCGACGCGGTCGCCGACGTGCTCGCTGGCCGGGTGCGCACGCTGTGGCTGCGACCCCGCGCAAGCCGCTGACCAGGCGATTTGACTTTGGAATTCGGGGTGGGTAACTTTCTCCATGTCGCACGGAGCGCCGGACGGAACAGGACGCAAGAGCCTGGCGGGGACGGAATCCGAGTCTGACGGGTCGAGCGGTTGACACCGCGAATCGAACCGAGTAGAGTTCTGCGGCGTTGCCACGATCGACTTCTTCCCGGTCTCGGACCTTCGGGTCTCGACGCTGGTGGACCCGATCAGGTGAACACAAACTTGCTAGGCAATACCAGCCTCGGATGAGGTCGCCCTGGGTGGCGGTTGATTCGGATGTGCGTGTGTTGTTTGAGAACTCAACAGTGTGCCGATTTAAGCCAGTAGAGCTTGAATGATTGAACCCCATTTGTGGGTTCCTTTGAGATGAATATGATGCCAGTTTGGTGTCTGTTTGTCGGGT
The DNA here is from genome assembly GCF_024171925.1 of Actinokineospora diospyrosa. Taxonomy (GTDB): domain Bacteria; phylum Actinomycetota; class Actinomycetes; order Mycobacteriales; family Pseudonocardiaceae; genus Actinokineospora; species Actinokineospora diospyrosa. The sequence goes on from NZ_JAMTCO010000016.1 coordinate 234,775, forward strand.
AACAACTCTTAAAGCATCTTTGGAGAGTTTGATCCTGGCTCAGGACGAACGCTGGCGGCGTGCTTAACACATGCAAGTCGAGCGGTAAGGCCCTTCGGGGTACACGAGCGGCGAACGGGTGAGTAACACGTGGGTAATCTGCCCCATACTCTGGGATAAGCCTTGGAAACGAGGTCTAATACCGGATATGACTTCCTACCGCATGGT
>NZ_JAMTCO010000017.1 GCF_024171925.1 Actinokineospora diospyrosa
GGCCCTGCCGCGCGGAAACGCTACGGGTGCCGTCCCCCCACACAAAACAGGTCCACCCCATCGAGCACCTGGCACCAGCGACTCCGACTGTCCACGCGCTGAGCAGGTGGGCTGAGGCGGACCTGACGGGGCGCAGGTTGGCACCGACGGGTCCGAGTGTCCAGGGGCTGGGTTGGCAGGGCTGACGAGGGCGGGCTGGTTTGACAACGCCAGGTTCCGAGTGTCCAGGGGCTGAGTTATGTGGGTTGGGGCGGACCTGACGGGGGGCGGGTTGGCACCGCTGGGTCCGAGTGTCCACGGGCTGGGCAGGCGGGTTGGGGCGGACCTGCGGGGTGCTGGGTTGGCATTAACCGCTTCCGAGTGTCCGGTGGTTGGCACTAAAGCCACTGGGCAGGCGAGAGAGCCGTGTGCCTTCGAGGTTGTTGTCGGGCACGAGTTGTCCACAGGGGGCTCAGGTATCCACAGGCGAGCGATGGCGGGCCCAGAGGGCGATGCGGGTCGGTAGAACGGAGGTCATCAGGCAGGAGAGGGGGCGCGGCAGCGACATGGGGGGCCGAAGTGGTTGACGATGGTGAGGGGGCGCGGGCGGAGTGGGTGCGGGAGTTGCTTGTCCGCGATGTTGAGGCTGGGTTTGTTGAATTGGTGCGGGAGTACCGGGGACTGATACACGCACTGCTACGGCGAGCGGGACGTCACGATGCGGAGGACTTGGCGGGGGAGGTGTTTGTTCGGGCGTATGGGGCTCTGCTGGGGTACGCGCCCGCGAAGGTTCGTGGGTTGCGGCTTCGGGCGTGGCTGGTGACCATCGCGGTCAACCTGTGTCGGAACGAGGCTCGGGGAAGGCAGCGGGCGCCTGCGGTGGTGGGGCTTGAGGAGGTTGTTGAGCCAAGATGCCAGTGGGACGCGTTTGACGATGTTGTGGAGCGGCTTGACTTGCGGGCGTGGTTGGCTCGGTTGACCGCGCTGTTGCCCAAGCACCAGCGGATGGCCGTCGTGTTGCGGCATGGGTGCGGGTTGAGCATCGGTGAGGTGAGCGCTGCTATGGGCTGCGCCGAGTCGACTGCGCGGTCGTACGCGTCGCGGGGGTTGGCGCGGTTGCGGGAGTTGGTGGCCGAGCAGGGGGTGGAGAGGGGGTTCGGGGAGGCTCAAGCGGCGTGAGTGTATGAATAGGCGCCATGGGTGTGACTGTGCGGACCGCGCGGACCGAGTTCGGGGAGCTGTCCGTGGCCGCTCGGGCGGGTGCGGTCGTCGGGTGCCAGTTCATGGCCGCCGAGCGGTTGGCGCAGCGATTCGGGGGTGCTGACGACGGGGATTCTCGGGTGGCGGAGTGGGCCGTCGAGGAGATCACCGGGTATCTCGCGGGCGCGGTGCGGGAGTTCACCGCGCCGGTGCGGTTGGGGGTCTCGGAGTTCGACCAGCGCGTGCTCGCCGCGTTGACCGAGCGCGTCGGGTACGGCACGACGGTCAGCTACGGGTGGCTGGCGAAGGAGATGGGGCTGCCCGTGACCGCGTCGCGCGCCGTCGGCAAGGCGTTGGCGGGCAACCCGGTCCTCGTGCTGGTCCCCTGCCACCGGGTCGTCGGCGCGTCGGGGGCGCTCACCGGGTACGCGGGTGGGTTGCCGGTCAAGCGCGCGCTGCTGGACCTGGAGACCGGCACGCCGGAGGACCTGCTGCTCTTCTGACCCGCCCTCAGGTGGCGTCGTGGAAGATGATGCCGAGGGTGTGCCGGAGTCCACTGTGGATCTCGCTGACCCCGTGCCGCAGCACCACCCTGCGCCAGCCCCGGGCCACCGAGGGGACCGGTCGGTCGCGGACGGTGAAGATCATGCCCTGGCCCAGGCGGGGGCGGGCCACCAGCGGCCGTGACTGCGCGCGGGGGCGTTGCTCGACGAACACGTTCTCGCCGCCGGTGAAGTCCTCGTCCGGCGCGTTGAGCATGACCGCCAGCTGCAGCGGGAACACCACGTCCCCGTAGAGGTCCTGGTGCAGGCAGTTGTAGCCGCCTGCCGTGTAGCGCAACAACAGCGGGGTCGGGCGGTGCTGCCCGGCCTCCGCACACCGGCGGTGCAACCCCGCCAGGTCGGCCGGGAACTCCTCGACGCCGAGCCTGCGGGACCAGGTGTTCGCGATGTCGGCCAGCGGTGCGTAGAACTCGGCGCGCAGGCGGGCGACCGGTTCGGGCAGCGGGTGGTCGAAGTAGCGGTACACCCCCTCGCCGAACTGGTGGCGGGCCATCACCACGGTGCTGCGGAACAGGTCGAGCTCGTCGAACATGGCCCGCACACCCGCGCACTCCGCCGGCGTCAACAGCGGTGGCGTCAGGGCGAATCCGTTGCGGTCGAGCTCGGCGCCGACCGCCGCCCAGTCCAACCCCGACGCGGCGACCACCTCGGTGCCGTTCGGGTCGTAAGCGGTGGCTGCCGGGGCGGGACCGGACAGCTCGGCGAGGCCCGGCATCGCCAGTTGGCCCTGGAGCGGAGAGTTCATGGAGAAGGCGCCTCACTCGAATGGGGGTGCGGGCCCAACCCTACCCACACGGCCGCGAGCACAACCAGTACCACGCCGCGGTCGGCGCGCGCACATTCACCCGATCCCCGTACCCGGTGCCGATCAGCCGCCGCGGGCGCGGTCCCCGGTCGCAGACCGGTGCGCCGGATGGTCGATCGGGCGCACCGGCGCCGCGCACCGGCTGCGCCGTGTGGGCGACCAGCGGGCCACTCGTCCGGCCCAATACCGGATACCCCTATTCCTGAATTCAATACAATTGCTCGACTTGGACGTTGGTTGACGACATCTGCCAAACCTGTTTCACTACCCCGGACCTGCCCGCGATCACGGACAGTCAATCAATTTTGGGGGGATGGTCGATGAATTCACCTCCTGTCAACCGATTACCAGAAGGCGTCAACTCGGCGCCGTTGAACGGTCCCGACAATGCGCTGGGACTAATCCCGCAAAACCTGCCAGAACGGGATGTGAACGGCGCGCTGGCCACCGCGGCGATCAAAGTCGCGCTGGAACAGGCCACCCGATCGGTGAGCACGGCGCGGGCCCTGCTGCCCGGCACCGAGGTCACCGGGGCGGCCACCGACGCGCTGCTGGGCGCGGCGATCCAGTCGGTGCCGCGCTGGCACTTCGCCATGCTCAACGACCTGGAGCGCAACGACGCGTTCGCGGTCGCCCTGGAGCGGGTGGTGCCCCGGGGGTCGCACGTGCTCGACATCGGGTCCGGCACCGGGCTGCTGGCGATGATGGCGGCCAAGGCGGGCGCGGGCGCGGTGACCACGTGCGAGCAGAACCCGGTGCTGGCCGCGGTGGCCGAGCGGATCATCGCCCAGCACGGGCTGTCCGATGTGATCACCGTGGTCCCGAAGCTGTCCACCGACCTCGTCGTCGGCGTCGACCTGCCGGGCAGGGCGGACGTCATCGTGTCCGAGATCGTCGACTGCGGTCTTGTCGGCGAAGGTGTGCTGCCGACCGTGCGGCACGCTAGAGAGCACTTGCTCGCCCCGGGCGGGGTACTGCTGCCGGAGTCCGCCGTGCTGTTCGGCGCGCTCCTCGATAGTCCTACCGTCGACGGTCTTAACCGGGTCCACTCGGCGGCGGGCTTGGATGTTCGGCTGCTCAACGCTCTAGCGACGCGCGGGCACTTCCCGGTCCGCCTGCCCACTTGGCCCCACCGGCTGCTGTCAGCGCCGACGGAGATCGCGGAGTTCGACTTCGCCCACGGGGCGCTGGAGCGGGAGGCGGTCGAGGTCGCCTTCGACGTGGCCGAGCCGGGCGTCGCGCACGGGTTGGCGGTGTGGTTCGAACTGCGCCTGGGCGGCGGTATCGCGTTGCGCAACGCGCCGGACAACCTCGCCTCGCACTGGATGCAGGCATTCGTCCCCTTTGCCGAACCGGTCCGGCACGCCGCCGGTGAGCGGGTTCGGATCGACTTCTGCTGGACGGGCGGCCGCCTTTCGGCACGGCAGCTCGACTTCGCGAACGCGGTGGAAGGAATATCGTGAACTTCGTCCCGAATCACACGCCTTTCGAGTTATCCCCGGAGCGGCTGCGCGAGTTGACCCTGGACTTCGCGAGCAACCCCATCTACCTCGACAACGAGGAATGGGAGAACACCGACAACCCGTACCGCAGGCAGCTGCGGCCGCAGATCATCTCCTACCTCGACTTCAGCGAGCCGTTGCGGGCCGGGCAGGTGCTGGAGTACTCCGCGCTGGCCGCGAACCGGATCCTGGCCACCATCTACGAGGCCGACCTGGTGTTCCTGCCCAAGAACGGCATGACCGAGCAGACCTGGGCGGACTTCCGCTCGTTCTACGGTGCGACCAACCGGGCCCGCGGCGAGATGATCCGGCCCGCGCTCGAGCGGCACGTGTTCGGCTTCCTCGACGACGAGGTGGAGGTCACCGGGTCGTGGACGAAGGAGTCGCTGGCGGCCTACCTGGGCAAGCTCGCCGACGAGCCGGACACCCCGTCGGCCGGTGAGCGGGCGATCCGCGAGTCGAGCGACCCCCAGCGCGCCGCCCGCAACTGGCTGATCCAGTTCGCCCCCGACTTCCTGTCCGAGGCCTCGCCGATGATCCGCAACGTGCTGGGCTACTACGGCCCGGTGCAGTCGGAGTGGTTCAAGGTGATCATCGACGAGTACGGCTACGGCGTGCACGAGACCAAGCACAGCACCCTGTTCGAGGACACCCTGACCTCGGTCGGGCTCGGTGCGGACCTGCACCGGTACTGGCAGTACTACCTGACCAGCAGCCTCATGCTGAGCAACTACTTCCACTACCTCGGCAAGAACCACGAGAACTTCTTCCGCTACCTCGGCGCGCTCTACTACACCGAGACAACCCTGGTGCCATGGTGCAAACGGGCCGCGGACCTGCTGACCGAGGTCTTCGACGGAGAGGCCGACGTCCGGTACTTCACCGAGCACGTGCACATCGACACCCACCACGGGCGGATGGCGCTGGAGAAGCTGATCCTGCCGATCGTGGACTACTGCGGCGAGTCGGTGATCCCGGAGATCGTGCGCGGGTTCGAGGAGTTCCAGGTGGTCAACCGGATCGCCGACGAGGACTTCGCCGCGCAGGTGGCCTGGATGGACGCGGGCCCGGAGAACAAGCGGCTGCACGAGCCGGTGTGGGGCCGGGTCGAGGCGGGCGAGGTCACCGCGCCGGTGGCGCACATCGTGGAGCCGCACGGCGAGCTGTCCAACACCCACCAGCACGACGGCGACGAGCTGTGCCACATCGTGTCCGGCACGATGAAGTTCGTCAGCGGCTACGACTCGCACCAGATCCTGGAGGCGGGCCAGGGCACGGTGATCTGGCGCAACCGGCTGCACGGCGCGATCATCGAGTCCGACGAGTGCGTGTACGAGATCCACTCGGTCGGTGACTACCGCGCATGCTTGTCCTGACCTTCGCCGTCGCCGGGGTGGGCAACTGCGCCGAGGTCGGCGGGGTGGCCTACGTGTACGCGCGCACCAGCCGGGGCTCGTTCGTCGCCCCGGCGCGGTGCTCGCACCGGGGCGGGCCGCTGCACCTGGCGAGCATCGACGCCAGCGGCAACCGCCTGCTGTGCCCGTGGCACGAGCAACCGACCTCCATGACGCGTCTGCTGCGCAAGGGGATACCGGCCGTGCGCAGCGGGAACCGGGTCACCGCCGTGTTCGCGGTCGACGCGGGCACCGACACCGCGACCACCCACCGACCCCTGTCCCCCGACCTGTGCGGACCCCGCCGCGCGGACTGAGTGCAACACGGCCGGGCGCTCCGGTGTTCTCTCATTGTGAAGGCATCGGCCGCCCGGCCACCGCCGCCGAAGCACCACCAGACCACCGGGACCCAGTCCCACCAGCACAGCACGAGAGGCGCGGAAATGTCGTACGCACCGGGGATCAAGGAGTTCGTGGACACGGTGAACGCCACGTTGCCCCCCGACTACTACACCTACCCGGTGGAGCGCCAACGCGAGCTCTACGACTCGCTGACCACGGCGTTGCCGATCGATGTCCCGGACACGGTGACCTGGCGCGACGCCACCGCCGAGCACGGCGGCCGCGCGGTGCGGCTGCGGATCTACCAGCCCGCGACCACCAGCGGTGACGCCGTGGTGTTCTACGTGCGCGGCGGCGGGTTCGTGATCGGCTCACTGCACAGCCACCACAGCCTGGTCGCCGAGATCGCCGACCGGACCGGGCTGGTGACCATCGCGCTCGACTTCGGCATGGCGCCGGAGAACCCGGCCCCCGGGCCGGTGGAGGACTGCTACGCCGGGGTCAGTGCGGTGCTGGCCGACCCGGCCGCGTTCGGCCTGGCGATCGATCCGACGGCCGCGGTGGTGGCCGGGGAGAGCTCCGGGGCGAACATGGCGGTGGTGCTGTCCATGTTGACCCGCGACCGGGGCGGCCCCGCGCTGCGCGGGCAGGCGCTGATCAGCCCGGTGCTGGACTTCACCCGGTGGCGGCAGGGTGGCGAGGACGCGCCGCTGCTCTCCGGTGGCGAGATGGAGTACTTCGTCGCCTGCTACTGCCCGGACGCGCGGCAGGCAGCAGACCAGTACGTCTCGCCGCTGCTGGAGGGCAAGTTCCACGGCCTGCCGCCCGCCTACGTGGTCGGCTGCGAGAAGGACTCGCTCCGGGTCGACGCCGAGCGCTACGTCGAACTGTTGGAGCAGAACAACACCCCCGTGCGGTACGTGCTCGAGCCCGGCATGGTGCACGCGCCGGTGCGGGCCCGTGGCGTGAGCGAGCCCGCCGCCGACATGGTCCGCCGGTTCTGCGCGGCCGTGGTCACCCTCGCCGACGGCGGCGACATCACCGAGGTGCCCGGTGTCTGAGCAGGCTGGACCCGCGGTCGTCGTCGACCCGTACTCATCGGGGGCGCTGTTCGCCTCGGCGTTGGCGGAGCGGGGCATCGAGGTGGTTGCGGTGCTCAGCTCCGAGAAGCCGCCCGAGGCGTACGCGTCGTCGTACCGGCCACAGGACTACACCGATCCGATCGTGTTCCGCGGCGACCTTGCCGAGGTGGCGGACCGGCTGCGGCCGCTGGATCCGCGCTGCGTCATCGCGGGGTGCGAGTCGGGCGTGGAGCTGACCGAGCGGTTGGCGCCGCTGGTGGCGCCGTGGCGGTCCAACGTGGCGGAGCTGGCCGATGCTCGGCGGGACAAGTGGGCGATGGCCAAGGCGGTCGCCGCGGCGGGGCTGCCGATCATCCCGCAGATCTGCACCGACGACGCCGACGAGGTGCGCGACTGGCTGCTGCGCGCTGGGTTGACCGGTCGCGACCTGGTGATCAAACCGCCGAAGAGCGCCTCGACCGACGGTGTGGTCAAGGTGGCCGGTGGCGCGGACTGGGCCGGGGTGTTCGCGGCGAACCTCGGTCGGGTGAACCAGTTCGGCGAGGTGGACGACCGGCTGCTGGTGCAGCAGTTGGTCACCGGCACCGAGTACGTCATCGACACCTTCACCCAGGACGGGGTGCACGCCCTGGTCGACGTCTGCCGGTACAGCAAGGTCGACAACGGCCCGTACATGGCCGTCTACGACACCATGCGCTGGCTGCCCGAGACCGACCCGGCGATCCCGGCGCTGCTCGACTACGCCAGGCAGGTGCTCGACGCGGTCGGGGTCCGCTACGGCGCCGCGCACGTGGAGATCATGAACACCGCCGACGGCCCGCTGCTGATCGAACTCGGGGCACGGCCGCACGGTGGTGGGCAGCCGCGGTTCAACCGGGTGGCGACCGGCGACAGCCAGATCGACCGCACGGTGCGCAGCCTGGCGGGCGAACCGGTGTCGGCGGACTACCGGCTGGTCCAGCACCAGCTGTGCGTCTTCCACATCGCGCCCAGCTCGGGCACCGTGCACGGGGTGTCGGCCCTGGAGAAGGTGCGGGACCTGCCCAGCCACCACTTCTCGGTGCAGAACCTCGTCGAGGGCGGGCCGGTGCGGGCGACCGGGAACCTGGTGGACAGCCTGGACTTCGGCTTCGCCATCCTGTCGCACCCCGACGCCGCGCAGGTGGACGCCGACCACCGGGTGGTCCGCGACCTGGAGCGGGAACTGGTGATCACCCCGACCGACCAGCCAGCCGCGATCGGGTGAGCGAGCCGTGGTCAGCACAACCTTCGTGATCAGCTCGCTGCTGGTCATCATCACCCCGGGCCCCGACCTGGCCCTGCTGACCCGGCTCCTGCTCACCCACCGACGCCCGCGCCCCGCGGTGGCCGCCGCCCTCGGCATGGTCACCGCGGGCGCGGCCCACCTGGTGATCGGCGCACTCGGCTTGGCGGCGCTGATGGCGGCCCAGCCCGGTCTGTACAAGGCGTTCTGCTGGGCGGGCGCGGCGGTCTTGCTCTACATGGCCGTCCAAGCGCTCCGCTCCGCGCTCTCCCCCGCACAACCCGCGCTCGACCTCACGCCACCACCCGCGGGCCGAGCGTTCCTCCAAGGCCTGCTCTGCACCGGCACCAACCCGAAGGTGGGCCTCTTCCTCCTCGCCTTCCTGCCCCAGTTCATCCCACACGACACCGACCCCCTCACCGGCCTGACTCCCCTGGCTGCCGTCTACTTGGGACTGGTCATGCTGTGGCTCCTGGTCTGGATTACCCTGGTCGGCAAGCTATCGCCGCTCTTACGCACCCCCTTGGCCCTCCGCCTCATCGACACCATTGTCGCCTTGGTGTTCACCACCTTCGCCGTGCGGACGCTGCTGACCACCTGACGGGCCGCTGCTCGGCTCCTGTGATGCGCCACCTGCGCATGATCCTGGGCACGGCGTCTACATCGACGTCGTCGACACCGCGCAGGACGGCGCGGTGGTGGATGTGGACGCGCAGGCCCTGACAGGTGGTCTACGGGTCCTGACATGCGGTCAGACGGGCTGGGTTGTGGTTATTCGGCCGCTTCCTGGCGGGCGCTGACGGCGCGAGACCAGCTGGTCTCCGCACTACGGCGCGCGTGACAGGTTGACCGCGCTGGATGTGGGTGCGGCATGAGCGACATCAGATCGGCGCCGGACCAGTCGCGGCGGGTCTGCAGCCAGGGCAGCGACGAGCCGATGAGCGGGTGTCGATGACCAGCAGCCGCACGTTGCCGAAGACGCGCCGGTAGCTCCACCGGGTGCCCTTGCGCCCGTTGTACTCCCGGGTGGCGACATCGGCGAAGTCGCTGAGGATCGGCGTCGCATCAACACATCGACACCCGGACGGTGGCGAACAACCAGCGGACAACGGGTCGACCACGACTCGTGGCGCGGAGGTGAGCGCAGGGCTTCAGGGTGAGTTGAAAGGGGGGCTGGTGTTCGAGGCGTTTGGGGTTCGGGACTTTCGGTTGTTGTGGTTCGCCCGGTTGGTCAGTCAGCTCGGGTCGTGGTTGTTGGTGGTCGCGGTGCCGGTGCAGGTGTTTGTGCTTAGCGGCTCTGTGACAGCTACTGGGCTGACGGTGGCGGCGGAGTTCTTGCCGGGGGTGGTGTTGGGGCCGGTGGTGGGGGTTTGGGTGGACCGGTGGGATCGGCGGCGGGTGATGGTGGTCGCCGATCTGGTTCGGGGTGTGGCGGTGGGGCTTCTGTTGGTGGTGCAGGGGGTGGGGGAGCTTTGGCTGGTGTACGTGGTGTTGGTGGTGGAGAGTTCGGGAACTGTCCTCTTCCGACCGGCGGCGCAGGCGCACACGCCCGTGGTGGTGGGGACCGGGTCGAGGTTGAGCAGTGCGAACGCCTTGAACGCGGCGACTGATGGTGTTGTGCGGTTGGTGGGGGCGGCGGCGGGCGGGGCGTTGCTCGGGTGGGTTGGGTTTGAGGCGTTGGTGGTGCTGGATGCGGGTAGCTATGTGGTTTCCGCGGTGGCCATCTTGAGCACGGCCGCCCGGGGAGGGGGAGGTACTGGCAGCACGGGGAGGGTGTGGGTGGACCTGCGGTGGGGGTTGGAGTTCTTGCGCTCGAACAAGACCGCCAGAGGGGTATTGGCGGTGACATCGCTGTTCCTCGGGGCCAATGCCTGTTTGAGCGCCTTGCTGATCCCCTTTGGCGTGACCGTCCTGGGTGGCGGCGGGCAAATCGGGATCGTGCTGTCGGCGCTTGGCGTCGGGTTTCTGGTGGGGGCGCCGGTGATGCGGGGGTTGGTCGACCGGGTGGAACCGGGGCCGCTGCTGGGTGGGGCGGTGGCGGCCACGGGTGTCGGGTTCATCGCGCTGTTCTCGGCGTCCACGGTCGTGGCCGCTGTGCCCGCGGCGGTCGGGATCGGGGTGGTCGGGTCGGTGGCGTTGGGCACCGCGCAGACGGTGGTTCAGCGGGTCACGCCGAATGAGGGGCTGGGGCGGGTGAGCTCGGTCGTGTTCACCGGGGAGGCCGTGGCCACGGTGGTCGGCGCGGTCGTGGGGCCAGCGGTGGCGCAAGCGCTTTCGCTGACCTGGGCCGCTTATCTGGCCGGGGCGGTGACCGTCCTCGGTGGACTCGCGGGGTGGGCCGCCTTACCCAGGGCGGCGGGCCAGTAGTCGGGCTTGCGGGCGGGTGCTGGTGAAGTAGGTGCCCGGTTCCAGCAGCGTGGTGTGGCACAACTCGAAGCCCGACTCGCCCAGCAGGGTCACGACGCGGTCGACGGGGAGGAGGTAGACGTCGAGGGTGATGTCCTCGTGGCCGTAGCCCTCGGTCTTGCGGTTGCGCTGGTCGCCGACGTGGAAGGCGAGTTGGAGGTGGCCGCCGGGGCGGAGGATCCTGGCGAACTCGGCGAAGGCCATCGGTAGCCGGTCGGGCGGGAGGTGGATGATCGAGTACCAGGCGATCACCCCCGCCACCGAGGAGTCCGGTAGCTCCAGGTCCAGGATGGACCCCTCGATGAAGCGCAGGCCCGGGTGGTCGCGGCGGGCGATGACGAGCATGCCGGGCGAGAGGTCTATGCCGGTGACGTCGAGGCCCAGGGCGTCCAGGTAGGCGGCGACCCGGCCGGTTCCGCAGCCGACCTCGACCACCGGGCCGGCCACGACGTCGGCGAACGCGCGGATCAGGGCGCGGTCGATGACGCTCGCCTCCACGCCGGGCACGAGGCGGGCGTAGGAGTCGGCGACCTTGTCGTAGGAGGACCGGGTCTCGGCGAGGAAGCTGTCGTCCATCAGGCCCCTCGGAGTTTGCGGATCAGCTCCGGCCGTCGGACCTTCCAGGTCGAGGTGCGGGGCACCTCGTGGAACGGCAGGTGGATCGGGTCGGCGAGGTTGCCGAGGTCGCGGACGGCGGCGTCCCACGCGGCGGTGTCCAACGGGGCCTCGTCGCGGGTGCAGATGACCGGGGTGGGGCGGTTGTCGGTGCCGGGGATGATGACGACCTCGCGCAGGTCGGCCAGCCGGGACATGAGGATGTCCTCGATCTCCAGGTTCGAGTCGACGTCGTCGATCTGGTCGACCTCGCGGTCCATCAGGTGCAGGCGGCCGCGGCCGTCGAGCTTGCCCATGTCGCCCATCCGCCACCAGCCGTCGTTGAACTGGGCCAGCCAGCGGTCGTCCTCACCGTGGTAGGTCAGCGCGCGGCTGCGGTTGCGGACCTCGATGTACCCGATCCGCCCGCGCGGCACCGGCCTGCCGTCGGTGTCGGTGATGCGGACCCGCACGAACCCGGGCAGCGGCAGGCCGACGCAGCGGCCGTCGGCGTTCTCGGCGGAGGCGCGGGTGTACCACTGGCAGGACACCGGGCCGGTCTCGGACTGGCCGTAGAACTGGAAGAACATCGGGTCGCGCCGGTCAGAGGCGTCGAGCAGCCTGCGGATCGTGCGCGGGTGCATGGCGTCGAAGGTGGCGCTGTAGTACCGCACGCTCGAGAGCGGCCGCCCCGGCGCGGTGTCCATGTACTCCCACTCGATGAAGGTGTTCGGCTGGGTCTCCAGCAGCCCGGGGCGGGTGCGGGTGAACAGCGGCCCGATGGTCGCCGGGTCCGGGGACACCGCGACCACCAGCGGGTTGCCGTAGGCCAGGAACACCCCGAGCGCGTGGTAGAAGCGCGAGTGCACGAACGTCATGCAGAACGCGACCGTCTCCACCCGGCGGATCGGCAGCGCGACCAGCTTCTGCGGCAGCAGCCGGAACCACATGGCGCGAGCGCAGTGCACGGCGAGCTTGGGCAGGCCCGTGGTGCCGGAGCTGTGCGTGATCAGTGCGGGCTCCAGCGGGCCGGTGCGCACGGGCCGCTGCCGGGGCGCGCCCGCGAACCGGTCCAGGGAACCGTCCTGCGCACCGGTGGAGAACAGCACACCGCGCACGGTGTCGGTGTCCAGGGCCGTGGTGTCGAGCTTGGCCGGGTCGGTGAGCAGCCACGGCCGGTCCAGCCGGGCGAGCAGAGCGGCGACGACCTGGGGGTCCAAGGCGGGTGAGAGCATCGCGGGGACGGCGCCGATGCGCGCTGCGGCGCAGGCGAGCACCGCGATGTCGAAGTTGTCCGTCTTGTAGATCGCGATCTTGTCCCCGGCCCGCACGCCCGCGGCCGCCAACCGCGCCGCCAGTTCGTCGACCAGCTCGGCGAGCTGGCCCACGGTGAGGTCGACGCCCAGCTCGGGCGCCAGTTCCAGCGGCTGGTCGAGGGTGACGGTGACGTGGCCGTAGCGCACCGCCGCGTCCTGGAACATCTGGCCGATGTGGAACACCCGGCTGGTCTCAAACATCGCTGGCACCCTTCCACAGCTCGGCGGCCTGCTGGCGCAGCAGGTAGCGGCGGAGTTTCCCGCTGGGCGTTCTAGGCAGGTTCGGCACCGTGTGAACGCTGCGTGGCACCTTGAACGCGGCCAACCGACCCCGAGTTAGCTCAATCAGGTCCTCGGCGAGGCCGCCTGGCGGATCAGCGGCGTAGGGCACGACGAACGCGCGCAGCTTGGTCTGCCCCAATTCGTCCGGTACGGCTACCACTCCGGCCTCGCGTACCTCCGGGTGGCTGCTCAGCACGGCCTCTATCTCTGTGGGGGCCACAGTGATGCCGCCGACCATCTCCATGTCGTCGGCTCGCCCGAAGTGCGTGTACGTCCCGTCCGGCTCTCGCACCACGAGGTCCCGCGTGCGGAACCACCCCGCCCGCAGTACCTCCGCGGTCTCGGTCGGCAGGTTCAGGTACTCCCGCATCTGCACCGGCCGCACCCACAGTTCGCCACGCGAGCCGTCTGCGACCACCTGTCCGGATGAGTCGCGGACCTCGACCTCCAGCGAGCCGACCGGTTTGCCGATTGACCCTGGTCGGTCGTGGTGGATGGTGTTGGCCGTGATGGCGCACCCGACCTCGGTCGCGCCCAGCTGATTCAGCAGAGGAGCGTCGAGGAACTTGCCCACCTTGCCCGCGAGGTCCGCTGTCAGGGCCTCGCCGCCTGAAACCGCCGCGCGCACAGACCCGAAAGCACCTGAGTCTGCTTCCGCGATCAGGCGGGCGTACCACGACGGGACCGCGTAGAGCAGCGTCACTCCGTAGCGGGACACCAAGTCCTGCGCGACCTCGGGCGTCGGGCGCTCCTCTAGCAGCACGGCGGACGAACCCGTGTGCAGCGGGAACACAAACGTGTTGTTGAACCCGTAGCCGAAGTACATCTTCGACACCGACAGAGTCACGTCCGCTGAGGTGATCGCGAACGCGCCTTGCCCTACCGCGAGGTGGTAGATCTCAAGGCTGTCCTGCCCGTACACCACGCCTTTAGGACGTCCCGTGGTCCCGGAGGTGTAGTAGACGTAGAGCGGGGCATCGGTGTCCACCGAGTCTGCCGGGGTAGCTCCATCAGCGAGAGTTAACAGGTCCTGTGAGGACAGGAAAGACGGTGACCTGTCTCGCAGAGACTCATCGGCCACCATCAGCTTCGCGGCACAGTCGTCGAGCTGGAAGCTGTGGTCGTCGGCGGTGAGGCCGGGGTTCACCGGTACCGCTGTCGCGCCAAGGCGCGCTACCGCGAGGAACGTCACGACCCACGCGATGGAGTCCGACAGCGCTATCAGCACACGATCACGCTCACCGACACCGCGCTCAGATAGCACTGACGCGGCCTTGGCGGCCAAGTCGTGCACCTCGCCGTGGGTGTAGTCGCGATCGGGTGTGTGGAACGCGGTCAGTTCGTCCCACCCGGCCTCCCGGGACCGCCTGCGCAATCGTGCCGCGAAGTTCATCAAGCCACCGCCTCCGTGTCGTGCCGGGTGTGGGCCGCCAGCCAAGCGCCCGCCTTGAGTTCCATCTCGGCGAACTCCTCGGCCGGGTCGGAGTCGAGCACGATGGCGCCCCCGGCGCCGACCTGCCACTGCCCGTCGCGCAGCACGCCGGTGCGGATGACGATGTTGAGGTCCGCGGTGCCGTTGCAGGCCAGGAACCCGATGGCCCCGGAGTAGACCCCGCGGGGTCCGGTCTCCAGCCGGTCGATGATCTCCATGGTGCGCAACTTCGGCGCCCCGGTCATCGACCCGCCGGGGAAGCAGGCGCGCACGCAGTCGAGCACGTCGGTGTCCGCGCGCAGCGTCCCGCGCACGGTGCTGACCAGTTGGTGCACCGTCGCGTAGCTCTCCACGGTCATCAGCCGGGGCACGTGCACCGAACCGACCTCGCAGACCCGACCGAGGTCGTTGCGCAGCAGGTCGACGATCATCAGGTTCTCCGCGCGGGTCTTGGCGCTGCCCGCCAGCTCCGCGCGCAGCAGCAGGTCCTCCGACGGGGTCTGCCCGCGCGGCGCGGTGCCCTTGATCGGCTTGGTCTCCACGACCCGGTCGGCGTCGACCTTGAGGAACCGCTCCGGCGAGGAACAGGCGATCTCCACACCGTCCTCAGTCCGCCCCAGCCGCAGGTAGGCCGCGTACGGAGCGGGGTTGCCGCGGCGGAGGCTGCGGTAGAGCTCGAACCCGCTGGTCGTCGCGGGCACGGTGGCCTGGTTCGTCAGGCAGATCTCGTAGCTCTCCCCCGCGATCAGCTGACGCTGGCTCTCGGCGATGTCGTCGAGGTAGCGGTCGCGGTCAGTGCGCAGCCACGGCTCGACGTCGACCTGCACTCGCCGCCGCTGAACAGGTAGCGGCGCGGGCCCGGTGAAACCGCGTAGCGATAGCGCTACCGACTCCACCCACGCCTTCGCAGACGCTTCGGAGGCAGCACCACCGTCGCTAAGAGCGAGCACATAGGACTGACCAGCCTGATGGTCCACGGCCACCTGTCGGTCGGCGAACAGCCAGTAGGCGTCTGGAGTGCTCGGCCGATGCGGCCCTGGTGCGCCTAGGTCTGCCTTGAGCTCGTAGCCGAAATACCCCACATAGCCACACTGGAAGTCGAACGGCAATTCGACATCGGACACAACCTGTCGCGCCGCCAACTCGCGCTGCAGGTAGTCGAAGATCGTGCCTGGCTCCTCGCGTTCCACACCGCCTGCTCGTACCCGGACCGGCCCCCCGACCCGGTAGGACACGGACTCAGCGTTCGGACCGGCAGCGTCACCGAAGAAGGAGAACCGGGACCGACCTGTCTCCACGTGCGAGCTGTCGAGCCAGAATGCCTCTTCCGAATCGCCGTACAAGGCAGCGAACGCAGCCTCTGTGTCTACCGGCTCGTCCACGACCGAGACATGCAAGAAGTACTTCCTTGTTGCGGACGGAGTTGCCGCTACCGTGGGCTGAGGCGCTGCCGTGACGCGTTCCCGCCTACCGCCGCGACGAGTCAGACCGGCGAAGTTGGCGACTAGCTCATGTCCGAACTGGCTACATATCGATTCTGGGTGGAACTGGACGCCCCACAGTGGACGGTGTCGGTGCCGAAGCCCCATGACGACGCCATCCTCCGCGCGGGCAGTCACCTCCAACGACGATGGCAGCGGCTCTACGACCGCCAACGAGTGGTAGCGCACCACCTCGAACTTCTGCGGTAGTCCCGCGAACAGGTCTTTACCGTCGTGCTCGACCCGCGACACAAAGCCATGCCGTGCGCGAGGAGCGAGGTCGACAGTTGCGCCCTCTAACACCGCGAGACCCTGGTGGCCTAAGCACACGCCCAGCACTGGTAGGTGCGTCTCGGCCAGAACTCGGGCGCAACCACCGAAGTCCCGATCCCTACCCGCGTGTCCTGGCCCTGGCGAGATCACAATGTTGTCGAAGTCGGCGAAGTCAACTCCCGCCAGTTCATCGTTCCTGCGCACGGTGGGCTCAACACCGTTCACACCCGCGATGAGTTGGAAGAGGTTGTAGGTGTAAGAGTCGAAGTTGTCTATCAACAGGGTTCGCATGGGCAGCTCCGGCGGTGAGGCCTACGCGGTGACCGGCGCGGGCGCGGCAAGCAGTTGCTGGATCTCGGTGAGCACCTGGTGCGCCTGTGGCACGCTCAACCTCGGGTCGCACAACGTCCGGTACGCCTTGAGCAGCTGGGAGGGGTCGGTAGGCCCACCCGCGCCGAGGCACTCGGTGCTGTCGTGGTCGCCGATCTCCAGGTGCACGCCACCGGGCCACTCCCCCGGCTCGAGCAGCACCTCGGTGAACCGGGCGAGTTCGAAGACGATGTCACCGACCAGCCGGGTCTTCACCCCGCTCGACGCCCGGATCGTGTTGCCGTGCATGGGGTCGCACATCCACACGACCGGGTGACCAGCGGCGCGGACGGCCGCCACCAGCGGAGGCAACGCGGTAGCGACAGTCCCTGCCCCCATGCGGGTTATCAAGGTGAGCCTGCCTGGTTCGCGTTGCGGATCCAGCCGTTGGCACAGGCGCAGCAGCTCGTCCGGCGTGACAGTTGGCCCCACCTTGGCGCCAATCGGGTTGGCCACACCCGAGAGGAACTCGACGTGAGCGCCGTCGGTGTTCCGGGTGCGTTCACCCAGCCAGGGGAAGTGCGTGGACCGCAGGACCCAGGTGTCGGTCTCGGGGTCGTGCCGGGTGAGCGCCTGCTCGTACTCCAGGACCAGGGCTTCGTGACTAGTCCACAGCCGGTCCGGAGCGGGTAATCGGCGCAACTCGGCGACTACGGCCGCAGCCGAGTCATAAGCGCGCAGCAGCCGCCTCGGGTCCGGGCGGCGCGCGGCCTCAGTCGGCTCCACGCCGTTGACGATGTCGCCCCGGTAGCTGGGCAGCTCGCGCCCGTTGACCAATTCGGTCGGCGCGGACCTCGGCTTGCCGTACTGCCCCGCCAACCGGCCGATCCGGACCACGGGAACGCCGAGCCAGGCCTGCAGCCGGTCCGCCAGCTCGTGCAGTGCGGCCTGGCGCGCGCGGGCGGCCACGATCCCCTCAGCACCCAGCGGCTCGGCGCAATCGCCGCCCTGCAAGATGAACTCACGGCCCGCGGCCACCTCGGCGAGCCGGGCGCGCAGCGCGGCAACGTCGCCAGCCGTCGTCAGACCGGGTAGCCCGCGCAGCCGTCGCGCAGCCGCGGCCACCTCATTCGGATCTGGCCACGGGGGGCGTTGGGCGACCGTCAACCCTTGCCACGAACCAGGATGCCACCGCGTTCGTTCCACGCTCGTCCCCCGTAACAAGAAGCGTTGGTACGACTCTCCACATTCACCTGACCCACTGCCGCGCCCTCCAGTGTCGACACCGAGTGCGCCGACCCCGTCGCGTTGGCATGTTCCTGTCAACGGCTCTCGGCACGCGGCCGAATCCGAAAGATGAGGACGTGGTCACCCAGGAGAACCCTGTCCTCGTCGTCGGCGCGGGCCCGGTGGGCCTATCCGCCGCGATCGCCCTGCGCTCGCTCGGCCTACCCGTGGCGGTGCTGGAGGCCGACCCGGAGGACCAGGCCAGGCCGGGGAGCCGCGCGCTGTTCGTGCACCGGGAGTCGTTACGCCTCCTGGATTCCGGCGCACCCGGGCTCGCGGCCGAATTGACCGATTTCGGCGTGGTGTGGCACACCAAACGGACGCTCTATCGCGGCCGGGAGGTCTTCGCGAAGACCTATCCCAAGCCAGCAGCGAATAGTGAGGCACCGTTCACAAGTCTGCGCCAGGTGGACACGGAACGGTTCCTCCGCAAGACCTGCGAGCAGGTAGGCGCAATCGTGTACTGGGGCACCCGGGTCGAGCAGGTGCGGGTAGACCCAACTGGCGTCGATGTGGTCACCGGGGACGGCCAGACATTCAGCGGGAGCCACGTCATCGCGGCCGACGGAGCCCGCTCCACCGTGCGGCGGGCGGTGGGTATCACCATGTCCGGCGGTAGATCTGAGGGATTCCACACGACCGTCGACATCGCCGACCCGGACTTCCCGCAGGAGCGGCTGTTCCACTACCACCACCCGGCCCTGGGCGGCAGGCATGTGATGACCGTGCCGTTCGCGGGCGGGTTCCAGATCGATGTGCAATGCGCCCCGACGGACACCGAGGCGGAGTTCAGCACCCCGCAGGCCGTGCGGCGGTGGTTGCCGAAGGTGGTCGACGGGCGGCACCTGGAGAACGTCCTGTGGATCTCCAGCTACCGGTTCAACCAGGTCATCGCCGACCGCTTCGCCGATCCGCACGGGCGGGTGCTGCTCGCGGGCGAGGCGGCGCACCTGTTCCCACCGCTGGGCGCGCGCGGGATGAACAGCGGGATCGCGGACGCGTTCGACGCGGCGGACGCGATCGCGTTAGCACGATCGGCGAACAATCCCATCCGCGAAGCAGCGGCCATCGTCGGTTACGCCGACCGCCGCCGGGCAGCCGCCCTACGCAACAACGCCGCCGTCAGCCAGGCGTTGGCTCACCTGCGACCGCAGCAGTGGCACGCCTCAGCAAGGCAACGCGCTGCGGCAGCGCTGTCTCCGGTTGTCCCCCGATTCGGCACCTGGCTGGAGAACGCCACCTACGGCCCCCGCACGGCCCCTAAGCAGTCTGGTCGGTACTGATGTCTACTGTGGAGTATCTCTTCACTGACGGTGCGCTCCAGCGCAGCGAACTCAAGTCCGATGACCTCTTGGCCGCGGACTCGTGGCTAGTGCTCGACGGCACGGTACGTGGCCTGCACTGGCACCACCGACGCTTTCAGCAGGCCAGCACTGAGACCGGACACGGTGACACCACCTCGTTCTGGGCGGCCGTCGTTGCCGCGCTGCCTAGCGAGGGCATCTTGTTTCCACGGGTAGAGCTAACGTCGGCGGGCAAGTTCCAACTGCGGGTACGACCGTCACCTCCTCTGGGCAAGAGCATCAGGATCCATCGTGTCGACCACTTGGACGAGCGGAAGCTTCCCCGCCGCAAGGGGCCCGACCTGGCGCTGCTGGGTGAGATCCGCGAGCAGGCACGCGCTGCGGGTGCGGACGAGTCTCTTATCGTCGACGGCCAAGGGCACGTCTTGGAGTCCGCCACAGCGAGCCTGCTCTGGTGGGAGAACGACACCCTATGTATCCCAGACGAGGACCTGCCCGTGCTCGACGGTGTAACCACACGGGTCATCATCGAACACGCTCACGGGCTCGGTATCTCCATCGGCCGGAGGCGGCGTCAACCGCACCAACTGGTCGACAAGGAAGCCTGGCTCGTCAACGCCCTGCACGGCCTAAGACCCATCGTGGCTTGGCCCAGCGGTCCCGCCGTACCGGCGACCAAGGCGCCCTATTGGCAGACCGTCCTGGACTCTCTCCGCGTCCCGCTCCCCGTCTGACAGCCCGTTCGCAGAAAGGCAAGCCATGACCGCAGAGCACTCTCCGGCCTACCGGCTCAACGACCTGATGACCGGGTACTGGAAGACCCAGGCGATCAGCGTCGCCGCGAACCTCGGCATCGCCGACCAGTTGACCCAAGAGCCGCTAGGCAGTGCCGCCTTGGCTGAACGACTCAGTGTCGACCACGACAGCCTGCACCGACTCTTGCTGTTCCTGGTCACTCTGGGCGTCTTGGCGGGTAACGAGGACACCGGCTACACCGTCACCGAGGTCGGCGAGCTGCTGCGGTCGGACAACCCCGGCACGATGGCCCACTACGCCACCATCTACGGCGCCGAGTTCTACCAAGCATGGGGCAACCTCGAGGAGGCTGTGCGCACGGGCAAGTCTGGGTTCTCCGCCGCGTTCGGCGAGGAACTCTTCCCCTACCTGCGGAAGCACCCGGAGACCTCGCTGCGCTACGAACGGGCGATGATCGCGGGCGCCAACTTCTTCAGCGAGGTCGACAGCGTCCACCCGTTCCCCGAGACCGGCCTGGTCGTGGACATCGCGGGCGGGCACGGCTTGTTGCTGCGGCAGATCCTGGGCAAGCGCCCGGCTCTGCGCGGCATGCTGTTCGACCGCCCCCAGGTGATCGCGGAAGCCAAGGAGCAAGGCTTCCTCGCCGACCTCACGGACCGGTGCGCGCTCGTCGCGGGCGACATCTTCGAGACAGCGCCCAGCGGCGGTGACCTCTACCTGATGTCGCGGCTGCTGCACTGCTTCGACGACGAGGGCTGCCTAGCGCTGCTGCGCAACTGCCGGGACGCGTTCCCCACGCACGCCAAGCTGCTCATCGTCGAGCGGCTGCTCCCCGAGGACGGGGGTCCGTCATTGACCCCTGGCTACAACATGCACATGCTCGCCGTCATGGGCCAGGGCCGGGAGCGCACGCGCGGCGAGTTCGCCGACCTGCTCACCCAGACCGGGTTCCGGCTGGAGACCACCCACTCGCTGCCGCTCGACGCTCACGTGCTGGTCGCGACCCGCGCCTGAGTCCGAACGATGAGCCGGTCGGCGAGCAGCACCAACAGGCCCGCGACGGCTTGCGCGACACCCAGCACCACCAGCACGCCCGCCAGCCCCTGGGACCGCAGCAACACCACGACCTGCGGTCCCAGGCTGGCGCCCATCAGCAGCGCGAACGTGTAGAGGGCGATCCCGGTGGCCCGCGCCGCCCCGGCCATCGACCCGACCAGCTCGGTCAGACCGGGCGAGATCAGGGTGATCGCGGCGACGTAGACCAGCAGGAACGCACCCAGCACCAGCACATCGGCGGAGCCCAGGGCAGCGAGCACGCCGAGGATCGCCGCCGCGACGAACAGCGCCAGCGCGGTGCGGCGGGTCGCGCGGAAGCGACTCAACCAGGCGGTGATGACCGGGATCAACACCATCGCGGGTAAGGCACTGGCCCGCAGCAGGAACAGCTCGTGGGACCCGCCGACCAGATCCTCGGGCGCTAGGACCTGCAGAGCTGTATAGACACCGACAAAGCCGCCTAGCACCGGCAGGGTCGCTAAGTACAGGACAGCCAGAGCTGGCTTGGCCGCCAAGGCGCCCATGGCCTTGAAGGACCCCCGCAACGTCAACGTGCCGCTAGCGCCATCAGGTGACATCACCTTGCGAAGGGCGATAGTCAGCACCAGTAGCAGCACGGCGTTGCCATAGAACACGAATCGCCACCCGCCCAAACCGGACAGCGCTTGCGCTAGCAGTTGGCCGACCACAGCCGCCGCGAGGAAGGAAGTGATGAGACAGGCCAGTGCACTCGGCCTACGACGCGGTTCGATTCGCTCGGTCAGGTAGGCCAAGGCCGCGGGCGAGAACGCCGCCGCGCCGAGCCCTTGTACGGCGCGCAGCACTCCACCAAGCACCAGCGAGTCCGATAAGCCCACCAGCACGGTTGCCACGGTCATCACTGTCAGGCCTACCGTGATGACGGTGCGCCTGCCGAACCTGTCGGCCAACGGGCCGGTGAGCAGGAACCCGCTGGCGTAAGGGATCCCGAACAGCGTCGTGGTCGCTGTGGCCGCACCGACCGTGGTACCCCAGTCCGCGGCGAGAGCTTGCAGCAGCGGGATCACGGCGTAGAGCTGTCCGACGATGACAAGGCCGGCAACCGTCATCACGGCTACCGTGCGCCGAAACGGCGCCCAGTCCGACTGCATGTGCTCCCCCACCTAAGCGACGGCCGATCCTACATAGTTCTCGGAGAAGCTGGACATGGCCGCCTCGGAACCAGCCAGGTAGCGCAACCTGGCTTCCCTAAAGCGAAACTGCATGTTCCGCTCATCCGGGAACCTGTGGAGCAAACCGGTCATCCAGTCCGAGAACTCCTCCGCGCGCCACACCCGGCGCAAGCAGCGCTCCGAGTAGCCGTCCAGCGCTTTCCGGTCACCGGTGGTGAACCAGTCAGCCAGCGCCTCGGCCAGCACGCGGACGTCGGAAACGGCCAGGTTGAGCCCTTTCGCGGCGGTCGGCGGGACGATGTGCGCGGCGTCCCCGGCCAGGAACACGTTGCCGCGGCTCATGGGTTCGGCCACGAACGACCGCATCGAGGTGATGCCGCGTTCGAGGATCGGGCCCTCGTTGAGCCCGTACCCGAGGTCGGTACCCAATCGGGTGTGCAACTCGGCCCACACGCGGTCGTCGGGCCACTGGTCGAGCGTGTCGGTCGGATCGACCTGCAGATAGAGCCTGCTGACCGTCGGCGAGCGCATGCTGTAGAGGGAGAAGCCCCGTTCGTGGCAGGCGTAGATCAGTTCCTTGGCTATAGGCGGCGCCTCCACCAAGATGCCCAACCAGGCGAACGGGTACGCGTGCTCGTAGGTGCGCAAGCCGGGCATCCTCGAACGGGTGACACCGTGGTACCCGTCGCAGCCGACGACGATGTCGCACCGCAGCTCGACCCGCTCGCCGTCGAGCGAGTACCGGAGCACCGGCCGCTCGCCGCCCGCCTCGTCGACAACCACGTCCCGCGCGTCGAAGTGCAGCTCGGCAACGCCTTCCCGGGCGGCGATCAGGTCTTTCACGACCTCCGCCTGCCCGTACATCCACACCGAGCGCCCCGACAGGTCGGCGAACGGGATCCGCACCGATTCCTCGGCGAAGCGCAGCTCGAACCCGGTGTGCACCGCCGCGAGCTGGTCCAACCGGTGCGCGACCCCGGCTTCCCGCAACAGTTCCACGGTCCCTTGCTCTAAGAGGCCAGCTCGAACGCGCTTCTGGACGTAGTCACGGCTGCGGTGCTCGACGATGACCGAGTCGATGCCCGCTAGGTGCAACAGCCGGCCGAGCAGGAGTCCTGCGGGACCAGCCCCCACGATTCCCACCTGAGTTCGCCGCGCCTCCACAGCTCACCAGTCCCCTCTTCGGCTACCGGCCCGCGAGTGCCATCCACTGGCATGGTCGACGACCCGCGATAGGCGCTACCAGGCCTGACAACTTCCTGTCACCCGAGAAACCGGCCGCGACGCGCTCCGGTAGGTTTCCAACCATGACCGATGCTCGAATCAATCTGGGCAAGGCGTGGCCCGAGGGCTACCGGGCGCTGTTCGCCTTCCACAGCACGGTGGTCGACTCCGGGCTCGACCCGAAGATCATCCAACTGATCTTCACCAGGGCGTCGCAGATCAACGGGTGCGCCTTCTGCCTGGACATGCACACGCTGGACGCGCTGGCGGCGGGTGAGACCACGCAGCGGCTGCTGCTGCTGGACGCCTGGCGCGAGACCGACTTCTACACCGACGAGGAGCGCGCCGCGCTCGCGCTGACCGAGGCGGTCACCGACGTGGCGGGCACGCACGTGCCCGACGACGTCTACAACGCCGCCGCAGCGGTCTTCGACGAGGAGACCCTGGCCAAGGTCGTCATGACCATCGTCCTGATCAACGCGTGGAACCGCACCGGCGTCACGCAGCGCAAGGCCGCCGGTCAGTACACCCCGCAGAAGAAGGACTGACCGCAGCGGGATTCACCGCGAGTCACCGGCCGGGTCCGCCCGGTCGGTGCGGGAGCGGGTTGGCGCTGGCCTTGCTGATCTGGCTGGGGGAGTAGTCGGCCTCGTTGCCTGGCGGCAACCTCGGCGACCCGGGATCGGACGGCCTCGTCGCCTGGCGGCGAGCTCGGCAACCGGATCAACGCCTCGTCGCCTAGCGGCAACATCGCGTTGATCCGCGACAATGCGACGAGCTCGATGGGGCGAACTTGTTTTGCGCGGGGCCCCTACAACACCCGACGCAGAACCGCAAAGCAGGGGCCCAAAAGCAGGCCCTGCCGCGCGGAAACGCTACGGGTGCTGTCCCCCCACGCAAAACAAGTCCGCCCCATCGAGCCAGCCTGGCACCAGCGACTCCGACTGTCCACGCGCTGAGTAGGCGGGCTGGGGCGGACCTGACGGAAGGCCAGTTGGCACCGCAGGGTCCGAGTGTCCAGGCGCTGGGTAAGTGGGCTGGGGCGGACCTGACGGGGCGCGGGCTGGCACCGCAGAGTCCGAGTGTCCAAGGGCTGGGTTTGTGGGTTGGGGCGGACCTGACGGGGGCGGGTTGGCACCGCTGGGTTCGAATGTCCAGGGGCTGGGTTGGCAGGGCCGACGAGAGCGGGGCTGGGCTGACACTGGCCGTTCCGAGTGTCCG
The DNA here is from genome assembly GCF_024171925.1 of Actinokineospora diospyrosa. GTDB lineage: Bacteria > Actinomycetota > Actinomycetes > Mycobacteriales > Pseudonocardiaceae > Actinokineospora > Actinokineospora diospyrosa. Next base: position 24,224 of record NZ_JAMTCO010000017.1, read on the forward strand.
GGGCTGGGCCGGTGAGCACTGGCCACCGCTCACGGGGTTTGGGGGATTCCGTGCTGTCCAGAAGAGTGTTCCTGCGCGCGTCCGGGGTCGCGGCCCTCGCCACCGGGTTTCCCGGTCCGGCCCGGGCGAGCACCCGGTGGGACCGGTTGCGGCGCGCCCTGTCCGGTCCGCTGGTGTTGCCAGGTGAGGCCAGGTACCCGGTCGCGAAGCGGCTGGCCGCGGCCCAGTTCGACAGCCTCAACCCGAGCGCGATCGCCTACTGCGCCTCCTCCCGAGACGTCCAGGAGTGCCTGCGGTTCGCCGCGCACGAGGGCACCGGGTTCGCGGTGCGCAGCGGCGGGCACAGCTTCACCGGCTGGTCCAGCGGCCGCGGCTTGGTCATCGACGTGTCCGGAGTGGACTCGGTGTCGGTGCGCGCCGGGTCGGCGGGGCCGCGCACGGTGCGGATCGGGCCGGGGGCCACCGCGGTCGACGCCACCGCGGCGCTGGCACCGCACGGGTTGTCCGTGGCGTCGGGTCTGTGCCCGACCGTGGCGCAGGGCGGGTTCGTCTCCGGCGGTGGACTCGGGTGGCAGACGCGTCTGGTCGGCCCGGCGAGCGACCGGGTGGTGTCGGCCAGGGTCGTGCTCGCCGACGGCCGGGTCGTCCGCGCGTCCCGGCACGAGGAGCCGGAGCTGTTCTGGGCGCTGCGCGGCGGTGGTGGCGGGAACTTCGGTGTGGTCACGGAATTCGAGCTGGCGCCCACCGCGGTCACCCGGGTGGCGACGTTCTCGCTCAGTTGGCCGTGGGACGCGGCACAGCGGGTGATCGCGGCGTGGCAGGAGTGGATCGAGCACAGCCCGCCGGAACTCGCGACCGGGATGGGTGTGCTGCTCAACGACGCGGCCACGGGGTCAGCGCCGATCACCGTCGCCTCGGGCGCGTACTTCGGCAGCCTGGAGCAAGCGGAGGCCGCGGTGTCCGCGTTCGTGTCCGCCGTGGGGGTGGCGCCGATCGCGCGACGGGTCGAGGAGATGGCCTACGACAAGGCGTTGATGCGACTGTTCGGCTGCGCTGACAAGACCACCGCGCAGTGCGACCTGGTGGATCACAACCCCGAGGCGACCCTGCCGCGTCAGCAATACATCCACCACCGCAGCCGCATGTTCAGCTCACCTTGGCCGCGGTCGGGCATAGAGGACGCTCTCGCCGCCTTCGACGCCAACCGCCGCGCCGGGCAGTACCGGTGGCTAGGGATGTTGGCACTGGGCGGCAACGCCAACAGTGTCCCCGCGGATGCCACCGCCTACGTGCACCGGGACGCGTCGTTCTTCAGTGTCTACTCAGTGGGTCTTAACGTGCCAGACCCCAACGCCGAGGAACGCGCAGCAGCCACGGCGTGGGTCGACCGCGGGTTCGCGGCGATAGACCCACACTCCACGGGGCACACCTACCTGAACTACCCCGACATCTCTCTCCCTGACTGGCGCGACGCCTACTACGGGGCGAACTACCGGCGTCTGGCACGGGCGAAGCGGCACTACGACCCACACGGCCTCTTCCGCCTCCCCCATGCCATCACGTAAGAGCCTGGACTCCTAGACCAGACCGCGTTCCTGGGCGAGCATCCCGGCTTGGAACCGGGAGTCCGCGCCGAGGTCGCGCATGATCGCCGCGACATGGCGGCGGTAGGTGCGCACGGAGATGCCGAGCTTCCTGGCCGCGGTGTCATCGGTGTGGCCGCGACCGAGCAACGTGAGCACTTCTTGCTGCAGCTGCGCGCCGGTGACCCCGTCGAGCGGGCCCTGGTAGCGCGACAACGCCGCCTGCCAGCCCAGGGTGAACAGCTCCTTGGCCGCGGCGACCACCCCGCCGTGCCGCAGCACCGCGGCGGGCGTGTCGTCGGCGTGCCCCGGCGGGAACACCACCGCTCGGTGGTCAACGATGATCACGTCCGGCATCGCCCGGTCGACCAGTTGCACCTCGATGGTGGGCTGGGCCAGTTCGACCATGCCCAGTTCGGCGGCGGCGCACAGGTTCTCCCGCGCGCACAGCACCTGCACCGACACGCCCCGGCCCGCGACACCGGCGAACAGCGAGATGGTGGCCCTCGGCGTCAGCGGCAGCACCCCGTCGCGCCAGAGCACGGCGACGTGCTGCTTGGCGCAGTGCACGACGTCCTCGGCGCGCTCCCCCCGGGGCGCGGCGGGTAACGCGCCATCCCGACGGCACGACAACGTCCCATTCGTCATCAATCCCCCAACTGAAGACCCAACCGGCTCATCGCGTGCGGGTAAACCCCGACGCATATGGTGGCACGGCGGCACATCCCGGTCAACAACGCCAGACGGTTAGTGAAACACCGGAAAGGAGCGCCGGTAATGCTCGCATTTAGTGATGTGCCACACCGCTTGCTCCCATTGTTGGAATGGTCTACTCCATCCATTCCGCACCGTCGCTTGTGTCCGCGCCACCGCGCTGACCTGCGCGGACGCACCGGATCGGCGCGCCGTCGTGGCCCGATCAGCCGCGTGGCCGTTCGGCCACAACGGCGCGGCGGCGCCGATACCCGAACCGACTCGTCCGTGTGGCGGACACTATCGAAGAACCCCCGAACGGGGGTAGCCAGACCAGATCCGGTCACTGCGCGCGTCCGGTCGCGCTCCCGCGTTTCGCGCGCGCTAAACCGACCGCGAATCACCATTCGCGGGAAAGTGAGCGGCCGGACAACACCGCTTCGTTCGGATTGTCCCGCTTCGCCTGTGCATTCACCCGATTGGAGCAACATCGTCGCTGGCGGTTCAGCGCCGGGCCCCGGTGGCACGTAGTGGGTGATACCGAGTGGGGTGATAGCTGGTGCGCAAGAAGTGGATCGGGATCGTCGGCGTGCTCGTGCTGGTGGTCGCGGCGGGTGCCGTGGGCGTCGGCGCGTCCGGCTGGCTGGCGCCGGGCACGGACACCGTCGACCGCAGCCAACCCGCCGTGCTGCAGGCCGTGCGCGACCTCAGCGAGTACCACGCGGCGGCGGGCGACTACCAGGTGGTCGTCGACATCGAGAAGGACGTCCGGTACGTGCCCGCGGAGATCGCGGGTGAGCGCACGTTGTTCGTCGCGGCGGGCAGCGTCGACGCGTTCATCGACTTCCGCGGTCTCGCGGACAACGCGCTCACCGTCGACCAACAGGCCAAGACCGTGCAGATACGCCTACCGAAAGCGCAGCTGTCCAAGCCCAACCTGGACAACCAGCGCAGCTACCTCTACCGCCAAGAACGCGGCCTCTTCGACCAGCTGAGCGCGTTGGTCAGTGCGCCGCAGGACCAGCGCGAGTTCTATGTCGCCGCGGAGAAGCGGATCTCCGAGGCGGCACAGAAGTCCGGTCTAACCGCTCGCGCGGAGAAGAACACCTTGTCGATGCTGACCGGGATGTTCGACGCCTTGGGCTACCGGGTCGTGCAGGCTCCGCAGCCCTAGCAGACAGCTTTAGACATGTGAGTGCCCCCAACCGGAGTCCAGGTTGGGGGCACTCACATGTCTATGTCCAAGAACTACAGCGTCATCGCAGCACGCGGGAGTCGGCGTTGAGGCGCTCGGTGAGGCGGATGGTGATGAACTCGTTGTTGTCCGGCTTGCCCGGGGTGCGGCCGGAGGAGAACGGGAAGTTGTTGTCGTTGAGGACCGCGAGGGTGCGGTCGTCGAGGATGACGACGTCTTCGATGGTCTGGAACGGGAAGGTGAACGGGTCGGCGAAGCCGCCGAGGTGCCGGGGGTTGGACAGGTTCAGCAGGTCTGCCACCAAGGTCTTGTCGAGCTTGCCGTCGTGGTCGCGGTCCCGCTTGTCGAGCAGGTAGATCTTCTTCACCTTGGCGTCCACGCCCTGGCCACCGTCGCGCTCGATGACGAGGAACCTGTCGCGGTCGACCGCGGTGAGGTCACCGATGGCGTGCGCGGGCTGGTCGAGCTGGTAGGTCCAACGCTTGCCGGTATAGCTACCGGAAGCCAGGTCGAACTCGTTGAGCCGCAAGCTACCGGGAGTGTCACCAACGACCGTTCCCTCAAGAAGTGCATAGAGGGTCCGCTTGTCCGGCGAGATCGCAAGGCCTTCGTACCCCTTGCTGCTGTTGAGGTTCGGCGTGCCTGCCGGGTTCTCCGGCGCGAAAACGCCCGGCAGCGCTACCGGCGGAGCCAGCAGGCGGCCCGCCCGGTCGAAGTGCAGCAGGTACGGACCGAACTCGTCGCCGATCCAGTACGTCCCGTCCGCGGCGCGCACGATCGACTCGACGTCGAAGTCGGAGCCGGTGAGCACCCGGTCCGGGCGGGTCAGCGCGAACGGCACCTTGCGGTGCGGATCGGTCAGGTTGATGCCACCGACGACGTCCACCGCGCCGGTGCGGAAGTCCGGGGCGATCCGGTGGATCCGCAGGACGAAGTCGCCGCTGTTGGCCTTGTTGCCGTACCCGTTGTCCGACAGCACCTCGAAGCTGCCGTCAGCGTTGCGCACGATGCCGCTGAAGCCCTGCACCGGCTGGTCGGCGAACGGCGGGACGATCCCGTTGATCGGGTTGGTGCCCAGCGCCCCGCCGGAGGGGTCGCTGGCGGAGACGAACGTCTCGGCGGGCAGGGCCGAGAACCCGGTGAGCGCGGCTTGCCCGAAACCCCGGCCCCGCTCGTGGTCCGGCGACGCCGCGCTCGGCACGCCCGCGAACACCCCCGCGGCGAGCACAGCGGCACCAATGGCCAACGACCTACGCATGCGATCTCCCTCTCCCGTGGCCCCCGACCCGGCGCGACGCTAGGCAGCGCAGGTGAACGCCACGTGGCCGCCGCTCGCACGGCGCGCAACACCGCACGTCACCGCCGGGAGCCCGCCACCGATGGCGGTACCCCGGCACGGGCGCCCGTCAGTGCCTAAGCTCTAGTGGCTCGACTCAGGACGTCGAGCCACTAGGTGTTCTGACCGCCGTCGACGGTGAGCACGGCTCCGGTGATGTGCGCGCCCGCGGGTCCGGCGAGGTGGCCGACGGTCGCGGCGATGTCGGCGGCGTTCCCGTAGTACCCCAGCGCGCTGGTGCTGAGCTGCTCGGCCGCGGTCGGGTTGCCCGCCGGGTTCATGTCGGTGTCGGTCGAGCCGGGCTGCACGAGGTTCGCGGTGATCCGGCGCGGGCCCAGGTCGCGCGCCAGCCCCCTGGTGAAGCCGAGCAGCGCGGACTTGCTCATCGCGTAGACGGCCAGGCCGGGGCTGGTCACCCGCTCGGCGAGGTTGCTGCCGATGGTGATCACCCGGCCGCCGTCGCGCAGCACCCCGATGGCGGCCCTGGTGCCGGTGACCACGGCGCGGATGTTGACGTCGATGATCGCGTCGAGGTCCTCGTCGGTGACCTCGCCGACGGTGCCGTAGCGGGCGATGCCCGCGTTGTTGACCAGGACGTCGAGCCCGCCGAGCGCCTCGGCCGCCTCGAGCACGGCCGCCTCGACCGCGCCGCGCTCGGTGGCGGGCGCCCGCACCGCGACCGAGCGCACCCCCAGCGCGGTCAGGTCGGCCACCACGGCGGCGGCCCGCTCCCCCGCGGTGTTGTAGGTGATCGCCACGTCGGCGCCGAGGGCGCCCAGGTGGCGGGCGGTGGCCGCGCCGATCCCCCGGCTGCCGCCGGTCACCAGCGCCGTGTTCCCCGCGAGCGGGCCGTGCTCACCCATCGACTCCCCCAAGATTGTGCATCGAACGTTGCATAATTAACCTGCCCCAGTACCATCGGCTTTGTCAACCGGAGGGAGGCGTCATGCCGGGACCCGGGCGACCGCGCGGGTTCGACCGCGACCGGGCGCTCACCGCGGCGATGCGGCTGTTCTGGGAGCGCGGCTACGAGGGCGCCGCGATCTCCGAGCTGACCGCCGCCATGGGCATCGGCACGCGCAGCCTCTACACCGCCTTCGGCAGCAAGGAACAGCTGTTCCGCGAGGCGGTGGCGCTCTACGAGAGCAGCGGGGACGGCACCGAGTTCTACGAGCTGCCGACCGGTCGCGCCTCGGTCGAGCGGATGCTGCGGTCCAGGGCGGCGACTTACGCGGACCCGAACACCCCGGCTGGCTGCATGGTGGTGCTCGCCGCGACCAACGTCAGCGCCGACAACGAGCGGGTGCGGGCGATGTTGCGCGCCATCCGGGTCCAGGACCGGCACGCGCTCATCACCCGGCTCGAGCGGGCGCGCACCGACGGCGAGATCGCCGCCGACCCGGTCCCGGTCGCCGACTTCTTCCTTTCAGTCCTTTATGGAATGTCCGTGCTGGCGCGCGACGGCGCCTCGGTCGCTGACCTGACCCGGGTCGTCGACACCGCGATGACCTCGTGGGATCCGTTGACGCGCAGGTAAACGGGCTGCCGACCACATGGTGGAACCACTCGTTCCACGGCGTGGTAACCACTGGCGCGACCGGTTCTCTTGGCGCACAGGTCAAGGGGTGTTCAGCACCGTCCGCGATGTGGGAGTGCCATTCAGTGGGTGGGAGCCGTCGCGGGATCGCGGTTAGCGTGGCGGTGCTGATCCCCTGTTCCACCCCGCTGGAGGCACACCCGTGTCCACACTTCCCTTACGCGCGGCCGGTCTCGTCGTGGTCCTCGGACTCGCGGCCGCCTGCGGCACCACCACGGCCGCGGGCGGCGGCAGCGGTGGCGGCGACGCCGGACCGCCGCGCCCGGGCGGCACGCTGCGGTTGGGCATCTCGTCCAACCCGGACTGCATCGACCCGCAGCAGTGGGGCACCAACGCCGCGCTCAACGTGGGCCGCCAGCTGGTTGACTCGCTGACCGACCAGGACCAGGCGTCCGGCAAGATCATCCCCTGGCTGGCCGAGAATTGGGAGGTCAACCCCGACTCGACCAGCTTCACCTTCACCCTGCGCACCGGCGCCACCTTCGCCGACGGCACCGCGGTGGACGCCGCCGCGGTCAAGACCAGCTACGACGGGATCAAGGCGCTGGGCCCGAAGGCGCAGCTGGGCAACGGCTACCTGGCCGCGTACAAGAGCGCCACCGTGGTGGACCCGAAGACCGTGCGGCTGGACTTCTCCGCACCGAGCGCGCAGTTCCTGCAGGCCAGTTCCACGATGTCGCTGGGGATCCTGGCGCCCGCGGCGTACCAGAAGTCGCCGGAGCAGCGCTGCCAGGGCGAGGGGCTGATCGGGTCCGGGCCGTTCGTGTTCGAGAGCTTCAAGTCCAACCAGCAGGTCGTGATCACCAAGCGCAAGGGCTACAACTGGGGTTCGCCGCAGTTCAAGCACCAGGGTGAGGCCTACCTGGACAAGGTGGAGTTCCGGATCGTGCCGGAGCCCGGTGTGCGCACCGGCAGCCTCGCCTCCGGCCAGCTCGACGCGATCACCGACGTGCAGCCGGTCGACGAGCCGCAGTTCGCGGGCAACGGGTTCACCGAGCCGGTGCGGGCGAACCCGGGCATCGTGTTCAACCTGACCGCCAACACCACGCGCGGTGTCCTCACCGACGTGAAGGTTCGGCAGGCGGTGTCCAAGGGCGTCAACCGCCAAGAGGTCACCGACACCGTGCTCACCAAGAACTACAAGGCTGCCACCAGCGTCCTGGGTTCGGCGACCCCGCTGCACCTGGACCTGTCCAAGGAGTTGGCCTACGACCCCGACGGCGCCAAGAAGCTGCTCGAGGAGCAGGGGTGGCTGCCCGGTCCGGACGGCATCCGGGTCAAGGACGGCCAGCGGCTCTCGGCGAAAATCATCTTCTCGCTGGTGTTCAACCAGAACCAGAGCGTGCTCGAGCTCGTGCAGCAGCAGCTGCGCAAGATCGGGTTCGACCTGCAGATCGAGCAGCGCACGACGCCGGAGACGCAGCAGCTGACGCTGGCCGGTGACTACGACTTCATCTGGTACAACACCACCCGCGCCGACCCGGACATCCTGCGCCAGCTGTTCTCCACCAAGGCGGGCAACCGCAGCAAGCTCAGCCCGGGCAACCCGCTCGACGCCGCGTTGGACAAGCAGGCCGCGACGGTCGACGAGGCCGCGCGCAAGCCCGCGGCCGAGGAGGCGCAGCGGTTGGTCGTCGAGCAGGCGTACTCGATCCCGGTGTTCGAGTTGACCCAGGTGTGGGGTCTTGGGCCCAAGACGCACGGCGTCGGGTTCGAGGCGTCGTCGCGGATGCAGCTGTTCGACGCCTGGATCGCCGGATGACAAACGGGGTCCCGCGTCGCCTGGCCCAGGCGGTGGTCGTGCTGTGGGCGGCGTTCACGCTGTCCTTCGTGATCCTCTACCTGTTGCCGGGCGACGCGGTCCTCGCCAAGCTCGGCGGTGAGGCGGGCACGACCGTCACCGCCGAGGACATCGCCCGCGAGCGCGCCGCGTACGGCCTAGACGACCCGATCGTGCTGCAGTACGGCAAGCGCTTGCTGGCCGCCGCGCAAGGCGACTTCGGCAGGTCTATCGCGACCGGTGAGGACGCGACGGAGTTGGTGCTGAACGCGTTGCCGTCCACGTTGGCGATCACCGGCCTCGGCTTGGTGTTCGCGATCGTGTTCGGTGGCGCGATCGCGATCGTCGGCACGTACACGAGATCGCGGTGGCTAAGCCAACTCCTGGCGGCGATGCCCCCGCTGGGCAACTCATTGCCCCCGTTCTGGGTGGGGTTGTTGCTGATCCAGGTGTTCTCGTTCCAGTTGGGACTGGTCCCCGCGATGGGCTCGGACGGGTTCGCGACGCTGGTGCTGCCCGCGGTGACGTTGGCGATCCCGACCGGCGCGATCATCGGGCAGGTGCTGGCCAAGAGCCTGCGCACGCAGCTGACCGAGCCCTACATCGAGGTCGTGCTGGCGAAGGGCGCGAGCAGGGCGAGGGTCCACTGGGGACACGCGCTGCGCAACGCCGCGCTGCCCGCGCTGACCCTGGTCGGTGTGCTGGCGGGCAACCTGCTGGCCGGGTCGGTCATCACCGAGTCGGTGTTCTCCCGCGACGGCATCGGCCGGGTGACCGCCTCGGCGGTCACCGCGCAGGACATCCCGGTGGTGCAGGCGGTGATCGTGCTCGCCGCGCTGTTCTTCGTGCTCATCAACCTGGCGGTCGACCTGCTCTACCCGGTGCTCGACCCACGGTTGTCCGGTCGCGTCACGGCGAAGGCGGTGTCGGGTGTCTAGTGTGGTCTTGCGCCGAGAAGTGGGGTTCGCCCTGCGCCGCCCCGGGTTGGTGCTGTCGGTCGCGGTGGTGGTGTTCGTGCTCTTGTGCGCGGTCGCACCTGAGCTGTTCACCGCCCAAGACCCGATCGCGGGCGTACCGGCCGAGCGGTTGCAGGGTCCGTCCGCGGCGCACCTGTTCGGCACCGATGAGACCGGCCGGGACGTGTTCGCCCGTGTCGTGCACGGCGCCGCGCTGTCGCTGCGGGCCACGACGCTGGCGGTGTTGGTGTCGCTGGTCGCGGGCGCCGCGCTCGGCCTGCTCGCGGCGGGCCGCGGCGGATGGGTGGACTCGCTGGTGATGCGCGTGGTCGACGTGCTGCAGGCGGTTCCCTCGATCCTGCTGTCGCTGGCGCTGGTGACCGCGCTCGGGTTCGGCACGACGAATGTGGCGATCGCGGTCGGGATCGCGAACCTGGCGACCTTCGCCCGGCTGATGCGCGCCGAGGTGCTGCGCGTGCGCTCGGGGGTGTACGTGGAGGCGGCGCGGGCGGCGGGCGTGCGGTGGAGCGGCGTGCTGCTGCGCCACATCCTGCCCAACTCGATCGGCCCGGTGCTGGTGCTGGCGACGCTGACCTTCGGCACGACGGTGTTGGAGGTGTCGGCGCTGAGCTTCCTCGGCTACGGCGCCACCCCGCCCACCCCCGAGTGGGGTTCGCTGGTGGCCGGTGGGCGCAGCTTCCTGGCCACCGCGTGGTGGATGACGACCTTCCCGGGGTTGACGGTCGCGGCGGTGGTGCTGGCGACGAACCGGATCTCCCGGGCGCTCGACGGTGAACGGAGTCAGCTGTGACCGCCCTGCTGGAGATCCGCGACTTGACGGTGTCGTACCACACCAAGACGGGTGTTGTGCCTGCCGTGCGCGGGGCGAACATAACGGTGGCCGCAGGCGAGATCGTCGCCGTGGTCGGCGAGTCCGGGTCGGGTAAGAGCACCACGGCGCACGCTGCGATCGGGCTGCTGCCGCGCGGTGGTCGTGTGGAGGCAGGCTCGATCACCTTCGCGGGCCGTGAGCTGACAGGGCTATCGGACCGGCAGTGGCAACAGGTGCGGGGCACCGACATCGCGTTGGTACCGCAAGACCCGACGGTGTCGCTGGACCCGGTGCGCAGGGTGGGCGACCAGGTCGCCGAGGTCCTGCTGGTGCACCGGTTGGCCACACGGCGCGCGGCGGCTGCCGAGGCGGTGGAGCTGCTGCGGCGGGCGGGGATCACGGAGGCGGAGCGGCGGGCCAAGCAGTACCCGCACGAGCTGTCCGGTGGGCTGCGGCAACGGGTGCTGATCGCCATCGCGCTCGCCGGGCGGCCGCGGCTGATCATCGCCGACGAGCCGACCAGCGCACTGGACGTGACCGTGCAGCGGGAGATCCTCGACCACCTCGAGGGGCTGGCGGCGGAGTCCGGGACCGCGGTGCTGCTGATCACGCACGACCTGGGTGTGGCGGCCGACCGCGCGGCCCGGATCGTGGTGATGTCGCGGGGTGAGGTGGTCGAAACCGGGCCCGCTCGGGAACTGCTTGCCACGCCCGAGCACGCCTACACTCGCGAACTCTTGGCCGCGGCGCCGAGTCTGGCGCGCGAACCGCTGCGCCCCAGGAGGGACGCGGGTCCCGAGGTACTGCTAACTGTCAGCGGTATCGCTAAGTCGTTCGATGGGCGCACCCGCGTCGTTGACGACGTTTCGTTCAGCCTGACTCGCGGGCGCACTTTGGCGTTGGTAGGGGAATCTGGATCCGGCAAGACAACCACCGCACGGATGGTCGTAGGTCTAGAGACCCCCACTGCGGGCACGGTGACGTTCGACGGCAACGACATCACTCGCCTCGGCAGGGAAGAACTACGCCGTTTGCGCCGCCGGTTCCAACTCGTCTACCAGAACCCTTACGCGTCACTGAACCCGCGATTCACCATCGAGGACGTCGTCACCGAGCCCTTGCGCGCGTTCGATGTCGGCACCAAGGCGGAGCGCCATACGCGGGCCGCTGAGCTGCTCGACCAGGTAGCCCTACCTTCGACGATGCTCGCCCGCAAGCCCGCGGAGCTGTCCGGCGGACAACGCCAGCGCGCGGCGATCGCCCGTGCCCTCGCGCTGAACCCCGACCTGCTCGTCTGCGATGAGCCGGTGTCGGCGCTGGACGTGTCGGTCCAGGCGCAGATCCTGCGTCTGCTCGTGCGCCTGCAAGAGGAGTTGGGGCTGGCGTACCTGTTCATCACGCACGACTTGGCGGTGGTCCGGGAGATCGCCGATCACATCGCGGTCATGCGCGGCGGGCGGGTCGTGGAGCACGGGCCCGCGGACGCGGTACTGGGTAGCCCCACCGAGGAGTACACGCGCGAACTGCTGGCGGCGATCCCGGGGCAGGTGTCGGCGAGCCCACCTCCGGTCACGGCGTAACGGGCGGGCCCCGCGCGGCGACTGCAAGTGATGATCGACATCCGTCGGTCGGGCCGGGGGAGGCGCGGTGGCGGCCTGGGCGTGGTGGGGCAGGCGGTTCGAGCGGACCGAGCGGCGGCTGGTGGTGATCGCCGCCGCGCTGGGTGGCGCGATCGTGCTGCTCGGCTTCCTCGGGCAGGCCGCGTTGCGCGAGCGGGACGGGCGGTTGGACGACGCCGTCAATCGCCGGGGTGCGCTGACTGCGGCGGCGTTGGACGTCTATAGGGCGTTGGCCGACGCAGACGCGACCTCGCTCAACGCCGTTGTCGTGGAAGCGCGCAAGGCCTCCGATGAACGGACGCGGTTTCGAAAGGATCTGTTCGACGTCGCGGACGCGTTGCGGACCGCGGCATCCCTCGCGCCGGAGGGACAATCAGCCGAGCACGTGCGGACGCTGACGGACTACTTGCCCGAATACTCCCGTCTTGTCGAGGCCGGTTGGGCGAACAGCGTGCTTAGCCAACCGGTAGGCACTTCCTACCTCTCGCAGGCTTCTTTCCTGGTGCGGATGACCATGCTGCCCAAGGCGGAGGAGCTGCATAAGGAGCAAGCCGGTGCGCTGTCCGACACCCAGCGGAGGGCCGGGAAGCAACCTTGGGAGATGTTCATCTTCGGTGGCGTCACCCTCGCCTTATTGGTGGCGTCCCAGCTCTACGTGTCCCGTCTTACCCGTAGGCGGTTCAACCGCGGCTTGGTGATGGCAACGGCGTTGATCCTGGGCTCGCTGATCACCGTCGGGGTCACCGTCGGCATCGCCGGTGGGCATGCCGACGACAGCGTGCACGAGTTCGACGAGGTCGTCGCCCCGCTGGCCACAGCGCGCAACCTGGGCCGCAACGCCGACGGCAGCGAGGTGCGGATCCTGGTGTTCCCCAAGGTCGGTGACGTGGGCGAGCTGCGTGACACGCTCACCGCCATCGAGGAGGAGGTCGCCGCGGGGCGAGCGGGTGGTGCGGACCCGACCCGGATCGACCGGGTGGCGACCGCGCTGCGGGCGTGGCAGACCACGGTGACCTCGCTGAACGCGACCAATCCGCCGCTGCCCTACCAAGTGGCGTCCGGGCTGGTCATCGGCACCGTCGAGGCCGCGCACGCCCAAGAGTTCGACGAGGCGCTGAGCGACACGATCAGCTGGCACCTCGACCACGCCGCGGATTCCACCGTCGCGGCCAAGGAAGCACTGTCAGGCGTGGACGTCATCACGGGCTTAGCGGTGTTCTTAGCCTTGCTGGCGGCCGGGTGGGGCATGTGGGAGAGAATCCGGGAGTACTACTGATGCGCGTCCTCTTAGCCGTCATGGCCATGATGTTGGTGCTCAGCGGTTGCACCGCGCCGGAGCCGGTAGCGCGACCGAACCGCACACCCCCCACGGTCGAGCCACTCGACTTCGTCGCCGACCCCAAGCCGTCACCGCCGGTCGAGCAGTGCCCTGATCCCGGTAGGAGCCTCAACCCCGCGGGCCTCGCGCGCATACAGACGCCGACGGTGAACCGCATCCGCAACGACGACAAGCGGCTCGTGGTGGGCGTGAGCCAGACGGCCCCGCTGTTCAGCCGTCGCGATCTGACAACGGGAAAGGCCACCGGTTACGAGGTGGACATAGTGCGGCGGCTAGCGCAGGAGCTGTTCGGCGAACCTATCGACACCAACGACCCCCGCCTGCGACTGGTGTCCCTCCCGACGGGTGGCCGCCTCAACGCGCTGGACACCGCGAAGAACCGCGCTGCCCGCGAAGCGACGCCCAAGCTCAAGGACATCCCGGTCGTCGACATGGTGATCGCGGACGTGAGCATCACCTGCGCCCGCGTGCAGACCTACGGGCTGCGCTACTCGGCGCCGTACCTGACCACGAACACCGGCCTGATGGTCCGCCAAGGCGACCACGACGTGCACTCCCCCGAAGACCTCGGCGGCCGCAAGGTCTGCTCCGGCTCGGGCACCACCAACAGCGACGAGATGATCGAGATCCGCGACCGGCAACGCGCGGAGCAGAAGACCCCCGTCATCCCGGTCTCGGTGAACGACACCAGCGAGTGCCTGATGCTGCTGCAGCGCGGCCAGGTCGACGCGATCTACACCGACGTGCTCATCCTGGCGGGCTTCCTCCTGCAGGACCCCACCACCGTCTTGCTCCCCTACCGCGACCCGGGCGCCGGTGAGGCGGGCATCGCCATCAGCGACGAGGACACCGACCTGGTCCGGTTCGTCAACGGCGTCTTAGACAAGATGCGCGCAGACGGCAGCCTCCAGGCGTCTTACGACAAGTGGTTCAAAACCGTCGACACCCGTCGCCCCATCCCCCCTTCCCGCTACGTCGACTAGCGGCACTGTGTTGAGATGATGTGACAGTGGCGCCTACCCAACTGACCGACATCACCTCTCTTCCGTCTGACGCGTTGGTGCGGTGGGGAGCCCAGGGTCTGCGTCCAGGTGTCCGTGCGTGGCGCGACGGCGACGCTGTGGTGGTGGCCTGCCCGGATCTCTCCCGTAGGCACCGACTGTTGGTTCACGGGACCGGCGGGCAGTTACTCGGGCTGGTACGGCATGCGCTAGCAGTCGTCGGGCAGGACTACCGGCCGCTAGGTGACGACAAGACAGTCGCGGAAGTGGTGGCTGAGTTCGCCGAAATCGAACTGCTGGACAACTTCTGGTGGATGGACACGGTAGACCCAACTGGGGTCATTGGTACGGCGCGGTGGCTGACGGAAGACGCGACCGACGAGGTGCGCGGGTTGATCGATAGCGAGTACCCCGGTTCTTACGCCAAGCCGGGCGGGACCGGCGTGCGCCGCTGGGCGGGAGTCCGCGATGCGCACGGGGCGCTTGTCGCGGTGGCGGCCGACGCGTGGTCGGCGCCGGAAGTCGGATTCCTCGCCGGGGTGATCACCGCACCCGCCGCGCGGGGCCGCGGTCACGCCGTCGCCGTGTGCGGGCTGGCCATCGACACCCTGGTCACCGAGACCGGCCGGGCCGCGCTCATGGTCGACAGCTGGAACGACGCGGCGCGGACCCTGTACACGAAGCTCGGACTGGCCAGCCGACCCATCGCGGCCGCGGCGCACCGGTCGTTCCTGGATCAGCCGCTGCTCTAGGCGCTGCTCTGGGTGCTGCTCTAGGTGCCTCTTCTAGGTGCTGCGCTAAAGCCGCGCTTGGGGGCGGTTGGCGGGGCATGCTCGCGTTAGGTGCTTGGGGTGGGGGTGCTTGATGGGGCGGGTTTCCGTGTGTTCGTGCTGGGGTTGCTAGTGCGGTGGGCTCGATGGGGCGGGTATCCGTGTGGCCGCAGGGGGTTGGTAGTGCGGTTGGCTCGATGGGGCGAACTTGTTTTGCGCGGGGCCCCTACAACACCCGTGGCAGGACCGCACAGCAGGGGCCGAAAAGACTGGCCCTGCCGCGAGGAAACGCTACGGGTGTTGTCCCCCCACGCAAAACAAGTCCGCCCCATCAAGCAGTGGCAGAAGGTGGGGTTGGTGGGGGGTGAGGGGTGAGGGGTGAGGGGTGAGGGGTGAGGGGTGAGGGGTGAGGGGTGAGGGGTGAGGGCAGGGGTGATGAGGGTGGGGCGAGGGGTGGAAGTGGGGTGAGGGGTGGGCAGGGGCCAAGCGGCTCTTGGTAGTCCGATGTCTAGTGGCCGGCGGCGACTAGGCCTAGGCGCAGGAGGCTTTCGGCGGTGGCGATGATGACGTCCTCGTTGGGGCGGGGGTGCCAGCCGAGGAGTCGGGTCGCTTTCTCGTGCGAGACGCGGCGGTGGCGGCCTAGCAGCGGGACGATCGGCCGCAGCGAGCGGTGCATGAGGGCGGATACCCGCACCAGCCAGTTGGCCAGGACCTTGGTCGGCACCCGCGCCGCGGCCGGGCCCAGGTGTTCGCGCAGGATCTCGGCCATCTCCGGCATGGTCACGTAGTCCCCCGCCGCGGCGATGAACCGCTGCCCGGCGGCCGCCGGGTCGACCATGGCGCGCACGTGCAGGTCCGCCACGTCGCGGACGTCGACGAGTGAGGTGGACAGGCGGGGTACCCCGGGCAGCTCACCGTCGAGCAGCCTGCGGACCAGGTCGACCGACCCGGCGTAGTCGGGACCCAGGACCGGCCCGAAGATCCCGACCGGGTTCACCACCGCCAACTCCACCGCCGACCCCTCGGCGAACTCCCAGGCGGCGCGCTCGGCCAGGGTCTTGGACCTGACGTAGGGGGTGATCCCGGGGCCGTCGAGGTTGGTCCAGGTCTCCTCGGTGAACACCCGCTCGGTCTGCGGGTGCCCGTAGCCGACGGCGGCGAAGGAGGAGGTCATCACCACCCGCCGCACCCCGGCGTCGCGGGCGGCCCGCAGCACGCGCAGCGCCCCGTCCCGCGCGGGCGCGACGAGGGCGTCCTCGGCCTTGGGCGTGGCGAGTGGGAAGGGCGAGGCCACGTGCAGCACGTAGGAGCACCCTGTGACGGCCTCACCCCACCCGGCGTCCCCCGTCAGGTCGGCCGCGACGAACGACAGGGCGCTGTGCGGGTCGACGCCGCCGACCCGCACCATCTCGCGCACGTCGGCCACCCGGTCCAGCGACCGCACCGAGGCGCGCACCCGGTAGCCGTCGGCGAGCAGCCGCACCACCGCGTGCGCGCCGAGGAACCCGGACCCGCCGGTCACCAGCACGAGTTCACCAGCCACGACACCCACCGCCCCGTTCGCTCGATCCCCGACCACCCTCGCACCATCGGCCGGTGATCGCCGCGAAACCCGGGTCAGGCCGCGACCGGCACCCTGGTCCGCGCCAACACGTACGCGCAGGCCAGCCCGAGGACGATCTCGGCGGCCATGGCCCCCAGCAGAGAACCCGGCGGGACACCGTCGACCGCGACGCCGAGGGCGCGGCCCGCGCCGAACGCGAGGTAGAAGCCGGTGCCGAGCAGCGCCGAGAGCCTGCTCAGCCCCGGTCGGAACACGCCTGCGGTGATCACGCCCCCGATGCCGAGGATGGCGGCGCCCACGGCCCTGATCTCGCCGAGCGCCCCCGGGTCGTGAACCGCGGGCAGCCCACTGGCCTCGTGGAAGGCGGCCGGGGCGAGCAGTTGCGCGGCACCGATCGCGACGGCGACCAGGCCCGCGAGGCCGAGGATGATCCGGTTCGCCATCTCAGGCCCCGAACGCGGACGCGCAGAAGTCGGCGAAGTCGCGCGGTTCGCGGCCGAGCGCCTCGCGCACCCCGGTGGTCACCGAGGCGTTGCGGCCGTCGAAGACCTCCGCGCACAGGGCGGTGACGATCTCGGCATAAGCCGGGCCGGCCGCCTCGACCAGCGCGGCGTGGAACTCCTCCAGGGTCACCGGCACGTAGGCGACCTGGCGGCCGGACGCGGCGCTGATCTCGGCGGCGGCCTCGGCGAAGGTGAGCAGCCGGGGCCCGGTCACGTCGTAGACCTTGCCGGTGTGCCCGTCCTGGGTGAGGGCGGCGACCACGACGTCGGCGATGTCGTCGGCGTCGATCAGCGGCTCGGCGATGTCCCCGGCGGGCAGCGCGAACGCGCCGTCGAGCACGGAGTCGCGCAGCGCGCCCTCGCTGAAGTTCTGCGCGAACCAGCTCGCCCTGACCACCGTGACGTCCAATGTGGACTCAAGGACGATCTTCTCGCACACGCCTGCGTTGTGCTCGCCGCGCCCGGACAGCAGGACCAGGCGCCGAACGCCCGCCCCGGTGGCCAGGGTGACGAACCGCTCGATGGCGGCGGGCGCGCTGCTCGCGGCCAGGTCGGGGGCGTAGGTGAGGTAGACGGACTCGGCGCCGGTGAGCGCGCCTGCCCAGGTGTCGGGGTCGGACCAGTCGAACCTGGGGGTGGTGCCGCGCGACACGCCGGTCGCCTCGACGCCGAGGCGCTCCAGGCCGCGCAGCACGCGAACGCCGGTCTTGCCGGTGGATCCGATGACGAGAATGGACACGGTCACTCCTCGGGTAGGCGCACAGTTGGTGATGGCGTCCAGTCTGTTGGCAGATCTCTGGACGCTCAATGACCTCAAGTCCGGCCTTCTATGCCGATCGTCCACGGATGCTGGACGATCGGTTAGAGTAGCCGCATGCCGAGCCCGACCCGCGACATCCCCGGCAGCACCGACCTGCTCGGGGAGGCCCTGCACCTGCTGCGGCTGACCGGCACGCTCTACTGCCGCGCCGAGTTGAGCGCGCCGTGGGGCGTGGACGTGCCGGAGCTGAGCGAGTACATGATCTTGCAGGTCGTGACCGCCGGGGAGGCGTGGCTGCAGGTCGAGGACGGGGACCCGGTCCGACTCCCCCAGGGCAGCCTCACGCTCTTGCCGCACGGCTCGCGGCACCGGCTGCGCAGCGCCCCGGACGCGCCGACCGAGCCGCTGTTCGACCTCGCGGTGACCCGCGTCAGCGAACGCTTCGAGACCATGACCTATGGCGGCGGTGGCGCGCGCAGCCAGGTGACTTACGCCGTGATGCGCTTCGACCACGTCGCCGCACACCGGCTGATCGCGCAACTGCCCCCGGTGCTCTACCTGCGCTCCCTCGACGACGACTGGGTGCACAGCACCCTCAACCTGATCACCAGGGAGGCCCAGGCGCCGCGGCCGGGTGGCGAGACCGTCCTCACCAGACTCGCCGACGTCCTGGTCATCCAGTCCATCCGCGCCTGGCTCGACACCGCGGCCGAGGCCCGTCGCGGCTGGTTGGCGGCGTTGCGCGACGAGCACATCGGTCGCGCGCTGTTGGCGGTGCACCGCGCACCGGAACTCCCGTGGACGGTGGGTTCCCTCGCCGCAGCGGTGGGGATGTCGCGCTCGGCGTTCGCCGCCCGGTTCACCGAACTGGTCGGCGAACCGGTGATGCGCTACTTGGCGCTCTGGCGCCTGCAACAGGCCCGCCTGCACCTCGGCGAGTCCACCGAACCCCTGCACGCCATCGCCCGCCGGTTCGGCTACACCTCGGAAGCAGCGTTCTGCCGGGCCTTCAAACGGGAGTTCGGCATCGCCCCCGGCGCGGCCCGGCACCAGCCGCGCACCGTCCTACCCGGACAGTTGACCGGCTGAGACGCCAAACGGCCGGATCCCGCGAGGGATCCGGCCGTTCAGGCTGGGAGGGCGCCCAGATCAGAGGTGGAACCGGCTGACCTGGCTCTGCAGCTCAGCCGAGAGGCGCGACAGGTCGTCGAGCACGTCGGTGGTCTTGGTGACGGTGCCGGTGGTGTTGCCCGCGCTCTCCGCGACGCCACCGATGTTGGCGGCGATCTCGGAGACACCGGCGGAAGCCTCGCCGACGTTGCGGTTCATCTCGGTGGTCGTCGCGGTCTGCTCCTCCACCGCCGAGGCGATGGTCAGCTGGAAGTCGTTGATCCGACCGATGATCTCGGAGATCTCGTCGATCGCGTTCACCGCGTTCGCCGTGTCCGCCTGGATCATCTCCACACGACGCGAGATGTCCTCAGTGGCCTTCGCGGTCTCCTGGGCCAGATCCTTGACCTCGTTCGCGACAACCGCGAAGCCCTTGCCCGCGTCACCGGCACGGGCGGCCTCGATGGTGGCGTTCAGGGCCAGCAGGTTGGTCTGCTCGGCGATGCTGGTGATCACCTTGACGACGTTGCCGATCTCCATCGACGACTCGCCCAGCTTCGCCACGGTGCCGTTGGTGGCAGCGGCAACCGACACGGCCTGACCGGCCACGCCCGCGGCCTCGTTGGCAGACTGCGCGATCTCCTTGATCGAGGCCGACATCTCGTCAGCACCGGTCGCGACCGTCTGCACGTTGCGGGCGACCTGGTCCGCGGCGGCGGTGACGACACCGGCCTGGGCGGAGGTCTCCTCGGCGGAGGCGGTGACCTGGCTGGACATGTCCGCCATCTGCTGGGTGGAGGCCTTCAGCGAGCCGACACCGCGGGAGATGGTGCCGACGATGGCGCGGGTGCCGTCGGTGGCCTTGTTGAGCGCGGCGGCCATCCGGCCGACCTCGTCCTTGGAGCGGACCTCGACGCGCTGGGTGAGGTCACCGTCGGCCACGGCCTCGAGGGCGGCGGACAGGCCGCGCATCGGCTTGGTGATCGAGCGGGTGATCAGCAGGCCGACGCCGAAGCTGACGACCAGGCCGACGCCGAGCAGGCCGACGGCGATGGCGATGCTGCTGTCGCGCTCGGCGCTGACCGACTCGATCTCGGTGAGGGTGCGCTGGCGCTCGGCCTCGAGCATGCGGGCGGAGACCTCGTTGAACTTGACCAGCAGCGGCAGGGCCTCGGTGTAGAAGGCCTGCACACCGGTCGCGGCGTCACCGCTCATCGCGGCGGGCATGACCTTCTTGCCGAGGACCTCGCCGAACGCGGCGCTGGCGGCGTTCCACTCGTCGATCAGCTTCTGGTCGAAGGTGCCGCGCTTCTGGTAGCTCTCGTACGCCGCGAAGGACACGTCGATCTTGGCGTTGGCCTCGCCGAGGATCTTCTGCGCCTCGGTCGGGTTGCCGATCGCGGTGGCCAGCAGCATGTACAGGGTGCCGCCGGAACCCGCGGAGTTCAGCGTGTTCAGGTCGGTGAGCGCGGCGACGTTGTTGTCGATGCGCTTGGTGGCGTCCGCGGCGGAGTTCAGCGCGAACACGCCGACGAGGCCCACCGCGATGGTGACCAGCGTCGAGAGGACGACAACGGAGAGGATCTTCGTGGTCAGGGAGCGGTTGGCGAACACCCCTCGCACGCCCCCTGGGCCCGTGGTCACGGGGTCTGCGGTGGTGGACTGGGTCATAGCCTTCGCGCCCTTCGTCGAGTCCTGCCGCGGGGACCGCTCGCGCAGACCGGGTTCCGGCCGCTGCGAGCATGGCCCAACCCGCGTTGGTTCCAGCGTCAACGGACCTCATCGGCGCACCCGAGCGGCACCTGACCAAATCGGACCACCCGTTCGAGTGAGAATCGCGCCGCGCCCGGCATGTCGCCTGATCAGGGCATACCGGTTTCCCCCACAGGCGCCGCGTGCTGTGGTGAGCGGTACGGGTCGGCCGACCCGTGCCCCCTCGGCGAGAGGAGCCGTCGATGCGTCCGGACTCCCCCATGACGATGGTCCTACCCGAGCAGCAGGTGCGCGAACGGGTACACCGGCTCGTGCCGGAACTGTGGGGAACGCTGGCCGACCTGGTCCGGCACCGGTCGGTCGCGGCCAACCCCGACCCGCCGCTGGCGGTCACCGCGCACACGATCGCCAAGCTGTTCCAGCAGGCGGGGCTGAGCACGGCCAAGGTGGACACGATCACCCACGGCGACAAGACCTCCGCGCCGCTGGTGCTGGCCGACGAGGTGGCCCACCCCGGGGTCACCACCGTGCTGCTCTACGGGCACTACGACGTGCAGCCCGCGGACCTCACCCAGTGGACGACCAAGCCGTTCGAGCCCATCGAGAAGATGGACGAGCACCACGACATGCGCCTCTACGGGCGCGGCGCCGCCGACGACAAGTCCGGCGTGGTGATGCACCTCGGCGCGATCAAGGCGCTGCGCGGGGACCGCGGCCAGTTGCCGCTCAACATCAAGCTGGTGCTCGAGGGCGAGGAGGAGTCCGGCACCAGCGTGCTCGAGAGGTACCTGACGGCCAACCCCGACGACCCGCGGTTCCAGGCCGACCTGGTCATCATCGCCGACTCCGGCAACGTCGAGCGCGGCGCGCCGACGCTGACCGAGACCCTGCGCGGCATCATCGCCGCGGACGTCGTGGTGGAGACGCTGGCGGCCAAGGTCGACAGCGGCATGTACGGCGGCCCGGTGCCCGACGCGTTCATGGCGCTGGTGCAGATCCTGGCCACGCTGCAGGACCGCAAGACCGGGGACGTGGCGATCGCGGGCCTGACCCAGTACGACCACACCTGGCCGACGGTGTCGGAGGCCACCTACCGGCGCGACGCCGGGGTGCTGCCCGCGACCAGCCTGATCGGCTCCGGCACGATCGCCAAGCTGCTCTACGGCAAGCCGTCGATCAACGTGGTCGGCCTCAGCGGCCTCCCGCTGGTCAGCGGCGCGCAGAACCTGCTGTGCGCGAAGGCGAAGGCCAAGATCAGCATGCGGCTGGCGCCGGACCAGGACCCGGACGCGGCCTACGCCGCGCTGGAGGCGCACATCATGGCCGCGGCGCCGTGGGGGCTGAAGCCGGTGGTGAAGCGGACCGCGTCCGGCTCGGGGTTCATCGCCGCGACCGGTGAGCACAGCAAGGAGATCGAGCGGGCACTGCTGGAGGCCTACCACGCGAGCACGGTGGCCAAGGCGGGTCAGGGCGGGTCGATCCCGCTGGTCAACGCGTTCCAGGTGGCCAACCCGGACGCCGACATCGTGCTGTGGGGCTGCGAGGAGCCGGTCGCGCACGCGCACGGCGCCGACGAGAGCGTGAGCCAGTCGGAACTGGAGCACATGACCCTCGCCGAGGCGCTGCTGCTGCAGTCGGTGATGAGCCCGATCCCGATCCAGGCGGGCTGAGCTCAGTAGAGCAGGGCGGCGAACAGCGGCCCGAAAGCGCCGCCGAGCTGGAAGAACAGCGAGTACAGGCCCACCGCGACCGGTCGGTGGGCCTGGCTGAGCCGTTCGGTACCGATGATCATGAGACCCGCCTGCGCCGACACCATGGCCAGCACGGCCAGCCCCAGACCGGCCAGCGGCAGCAGCGGGTCCAGGCCCACCAGTTCACCGAGGACCTGGGCGATCACGGCGAGCACCAGCACCGCGGCGAGCACGCGCGCGCGACCGAACCGCTCGAAGTTGGCGGCGAGGAACATCGACAGCGCGGAGCCCGCCAGCAACACCACGAGCTGGGCGATACCGATGTCTATAGCGCCCCACTCGGCGCTGCGTAGCTCTGCCGGGACGCGGTAGAGCAAGAAGAAGTAGCCGACGGACAGCACCAGAATCAGCGCGCACGCCATCAGGTAGCGCTTACTGCGAACCAGTGCGACGGGCACGAATCCCTCGGGCCTTACGCGGATCCAGAGCACAAGCGGCACCAGGGTCACGACCACCATCACCGCGGCGATCGAGAACCGGGTGCTTAGCACCAACGCGAGCACCAGCCCCAAGAACAAGGCAGCGCCCACAGTGTCGAACTTGACGCGCTCAGGCGCTGCGGTAGGCAGTTGTGGTGCCACGAACGGGACAGCGATCAAGGCAACGGCCCCCACCGCCAACGCCAGGTGCCAGGACGACACCGAGGTCACCAACAGCCCGACCACCGGGCCCAGCGCACCGCCGACACCCGCGCCCGCGGTCACCAGGCCCGCTCGGGCGACCGTCCCGGCCGCGTTGATCGCGACGACCATCAACCCGCTACCGCCGAACCCCTGGATGGCCCGCCCCGCGATGAGCCACTGCACCGTCGGCGCGACGAGCACGAGCAGGATGCCGAGCAGGAAGAACAGCGCGCTGACCACCAGTGCCGCGCGGGCACCGCGGCCGCGGATGAGGTGGCCCGCCAGCGGCGTGCCGACCGCGAGCCCGAGCCCGAACGCGGTGATGACCCACGCGACGGAGACGACCGAGGTGCCGAGGTCGGTGGCCAACTGGGCGAACAGCAGCCCGGGCGCGTTGTTGGCCATCGCGATCGGCGCGGCCAGCAACGGCAACCAGACCGCCGCCACCGGCTTGCCCACCCGCGGTGGCGCCAGCGCTGTCATTGAACTCCCTCAGCCCTCGTGACCATAGCGGCGCGACCCGGCCACCAGTCGGCTCAACGCCGCAATCGGCCACGACGATGGCGATCCACGTGGACCTGGCCTGTGAGATCCGGCACCAGGGGCTCGGGCTTCAGCGGATCGGCGTCAGGGGATGGGAGTGGATGGGCGTCAGTGGATGGGGATGAGCAGGCCGTGCTCGGCGGTGGGGCGGGGGCCGCGGATCCGGCGGTCGCGGGCATCGATCGGCAGGTCGTTGATGCTGGCCTCGCGGCGGGCGTTGCGGCCGTCGGGGGCGAACTCCCACAGTTCGTTGCCGTAAGAGCGCCACCACTGGCCGGTGCTGTCCTGGCACTCGTACTGGAAGCGGACGCCGATGCGGTTGCCGCGGAAGCCCCAGAGCTCCTTGCGCAGCGCGTAGTCGCGTTCGGTGTCCCACTTCTCCTGCAAGAAGGCGATGATCTCGGCGTGGCCGGTGAGGAGCCGGTCGCGGTTGCGCCACACCGAGTCCGGTGTGTAGGCGAGGGCGACCCGCTCGGGGTCGCGGGTGTTCCACAGGTCCTCGGCGGCCTGGACCTTGCGGGTGGCGGTGTCGAGGGTGAACGGCGGCACGAGCGGCATGGCGACCCCTTCGGAGAACGTGCGTTCTCCGGGTACCGTAGAGAACGACCGTTCTCCGCCGCAAGGGGGCACCGTGGACGTGGACGAGGCCGCCGCTCGGCTGCTGGACACCGCTGAGCGGCTGTTCTACGAGCGGGGTGTGCACAACGTGGGCATGGACGACCTGCGGTCCGCCGCCGGGGTGTCGCTCAAGCGGGTGTACCAGTGCTTCCCGTCGAAGGAGGACCTCGTCGTCGCGTACCTGCGGCGGCGGCACGGGTGGTGGATGGGGTCGCTGCGCGCGTACGTCGCCGAACACGGGCAGGACGTCCTCGCGGTGTTCGACTGGCTCGACCGGTGGTTCCGGGAGCCGGGCTTCCGCGGGTGCGCGTTCGTCAACTCTGTTGGCGAGCTGGGGGCGACCTGTCCGGCAGTGGTCGACGTTGCGCTGGAGCACAAGAGGGCTCTGCGGTCTTACCTGGGGGAACTCGCTGATAGAGCCGGGATCGCCGGCTCGCATCTCGCGCTACTCGTCGAGGGGGCGATCTCGATGGCCGCTGTAGGAGGAGAGCCCTCGGCGGCCCAGCACGCACGCCAGGCCGCCGAGGAGTTGCTTAGCTAGACGCGCGCAGGCGAAGACCCTTGTCACCGTTGGTAAGAGTCAAGGTCTGGCCCTCGATGCTGTACTCGGTGGCCTGCCCAAGTGCGGCGACGATGGCGTTCTCCACCTCGGAGCTACCGTCGGCGCAAGCCATCTTGGTCAACAGAGGCGGCTCGAACTTCAGCGTTGACCCTGCCGCGGTGTAGGTAGCACTACCGCTGTTGCAGCCGGTCTGGATGTTGACCCGGTCGGCCGCGAAGGTCAGCGACGCCTGGCCCGCCGCGGGGTTGGACGCGGCGGTTTCCCCGACCAGCAGGGACTCCACGGTCCAGGTGGGTCCGGCCAGGGCGGCCTTCTTGGGCTCGGTCAACACCAACTCCGTCTCCGCCGACGCCAAGGTCAGCTTGTCGCCGTCGAGGCGCCAGGTCGGCTTGGCCTCCAGCAGCTTGGCCAGCCACTGGTCCTGGTCGTGCAGCGGGGCGTCGCAGGCCATCTCGGTGATGCTCAGCTCGCCGGGCTGCAGGGTGCCGCCGGAGAAGGACACCGTGCCGCCGATTGTGTTGCAGCCCGCGTTCGCGGTCAGCCTGCCGTCCTCGTGGAAGTTCAGGCTGACCGACGACCCGGGTACCAGGGCGTGCGGCGTGCCCTTGTCCGAGGCGGAGTTCGCCGTGAAGGTCTTGCCCGAGGGGGTGGGCCCGCTCTGCGGGGACTCGCCCTGGTTCGCGGGCGTCGTCCCGCCCTGGGCGCACCCAGCGAGGGCGAGCAGGGCGACCAGCGTCGAGGTCAGCAGTCGTGTGCGCATGCCAGGGGGACGGAACTCCCGGCCCGGCGGGTTGTCCGGATCGCGCGGATTCATCATCCCAGTTGCCGGCAAAATCGGACGACTCGCCGTCGGCACGGTCGTTAGGCTGCGGCGATGCCTACTACGCATCCCGGCCCCGTCACGCCCGCCGATGTCGGCGACGCTGTCGACCTCGTCATCTCCGTCTTCGGCAAAGTGCCTACCGAGCAGTGGGAGCGACAAGCGGGATCCCTCGACTGGACCTGCTGGGAGACTGCTGAACATATCGCCGACTGCCTGTTCTACTACGGCGGGCAACTGGCCACCCGCGTCCCACCGACCGACACCCAACCGTTCGACTGGGCGACCCGGCGCGAAGGCGGCCCTACCGGCATCATCTTCGCGGACCGCGCCGCCGGGACCGATGGCCTGATGCAGGTCCTAGAGGCTTGCGGGACGATCCTGTCTTCGATTGTCACCACTGTCCGCCCTACCGGTCTCGCGCACCACTCTTACGGCAAGTCGGACCCCGAGGGATTCGCGGCCATGGGCGTGGTGGAGACGCTGGTGCACGGGCTCGACCTCGCCGAAGGACTGGGGATCGACTGGAACCCGCCGGACGAGCTGTGCGACCGGATCCTGGCGCGGCTGTTCGCCTACGCACCCGATGACGTGCACGGATGGCAGGCGCTGCAGTGGTGCACGGGCCGCATCGAACTACCCGGCAGGCCGCGTCTGACCAAGTGGCAGTGGGATGGCACGCCGCGCTAGTTCCACTATGGACATTCCATAAAGGACACTTGCGGCGGTGGATAGACTCGCTGGCGGAGGTGGCAGCCATGCGCGTTCTCCTGACAGCTCTCCTCTTGGCCACAACCGTGGCCGGTGGGGCACAACAGGCTTCCGCGGCTCCCCCTGGGGGCGGCCAGGTCGAGGGTCTACCACCGTATGTAGCGGTCATAAGACCGGTGACCGCCGAACGGTTGGGTAAGAGCTGGCGACCAGGCTGCCCAGTCGGCCCCGATGCTCTAGCACTGGTCACACTCAGCGTCGTCGGATTCGACGGTCGGGCGCACCGGGGTGAACTCGTGGTCGCCCGAGCCGTCGCGCTAGAGGTCGTCACCGCGTTCGGTGAGCTCTACCGGGCGAGGTATCCCATCGAGCGGATGCTGACCGTGGAGAAGTACGACGCCGACGATGACAAGTCGATGGCGGCCAACAACACGTCAGCCTTCAACTGCCGCCCCATCACCGGCGGCACGGAGTGGTCGAATCACTCTTACGGCCGCGCGATCGACATCAACCCGGTGGTGAACCCGTACATCTCCGGCTCGGGCACGGTCTACCCGCCCAACGGCGCGCCTTACGTCGACCGGACACGCACCGACCCGGGCCTCATCCACGCAGGTGACGCCACCGTCCGCACGTTCGAACGCCGCGGTTGGGACTGGGGCGGCTACTGGACGACGCCGATCGACTACCAGCACTTCGAGAAGCCCTAGACCTGCTTCTTCGGCAGCACCACCCGCACGCCGTAGCCGTCGAGGTCAACGGTCGTGTGGGGTGGCGCGCCGTCGTCCGAGTCGTCCCGCAGCATCAACTCGGTCTTGCGGTACTCGAGCTCCTCGCGCTTGGAGCCGGAGAAGGCGGCGCCGAGCTCGTCAAAGCCCGCGGCGGAGACTGGCGTGCCGGTCCGGTCGCGGCGCCACGGCAGCCAGCTGCGCTCGTGCATCCAGAGCCCGAAGCGCTCCAGAGCGGCAAGCACCACGAGCAGCACGACCAACCCAGGCAGGCTCATCGCCCACAGCAAGCCCATGACGCTCCAACGACCGGTAGGGCCATCACAGTTCCCGGACAAATCCGGTAATTGGCACGCACTCGTCCTGTGCTGCTCTTGTCCACTGACGGTCAAAGCGACCATGCTGGGCGAACCCTCGGGCGGGCGGACAAAGCGAGGAGGACGGGCATGTCGCGGCGACTGCAGCCCGCCGGTTCGTTGCGTGCCTACTTCGGGTGGCGACTACGCCACTGGCGGCGCGCGCGAGGGTTGTCCCAGGCCGAGCTCGGTGCTCGACTCGGCTACGGGGACTCCCACTTGAGCAAGGTCGAGAGCGGTGACCGGTGGCCACCACCGGATCTACCCGACCGGGCCGATCGGGTACTGGACACCGGCGGCGAGCTTGCCGCGCTGTGGCCACTGGTCGAGCGGGAACGGCAAGAGGGGCCCGGAGCCCGGCAAGTCGAGGCAATCCCACCCTCGACTCCGTCGAGCCCTACCGCACCCGAGGCGATGGAAGCCCTGCTGGCCGCCTATCACGAGGTGGGCTCCCAGCTGGGGAGCCGAGACTTGGTGGTGCCACTAGAACACCACGCACGGGCGGTCGTGCAGTGGCAGGCAGGATCACCTGAGCCGGAACTCGGGCGGCTCGCGGCTCGATTCGCGCAACTCGCGGGCTGGGCACGCTTCGATGGCGCGGACTACTCGACCGCCCAGTTCTGGTACACGTGCGGCCTGCACTGGGCGACGCTCGCCGACGACCGCGACCTGATGAGCAGGCTGCTGGCTCGCCAAAGCTCGGTCCACTGGTCCGTCGGTAACGCTGCCGGAGCTATCGCACTGGCCGAGCGTGCCCGCCTCGTCGAAGGAACCAGACCCGGCGTCCGCGCATGGGCCTGCCTGGCCGAGGCACGCGGTCACGCTCTTGCCGGTGATCGCCACTCCTGCGAACAACGCCTAGATGACGCCGCGTCGCTTCTAGCCGCTGCCGACCCCCGCACGGAACCCTGGGCAGCTCAATCCGTGCTCGCCCTCGCCATGGGTACCTGCTATCGCGACTTAGCAGCCCGAGACAACCACGCGACCCTGGCGACTACAGCGGTCGATCACACCACCCGTTCGTTGGCAGCCGTACCCACCATGAACGAGCACGACCGCGCGGTAGTGGCGACTCGCCTCGCGAGTTCCCACACCCACGCTGGCCAGCCCGATGAGGCGGCGTCAGTGTTGACCACCCTGTTGAGCCCATTTTCTGGCCCGCACGGGTCTGCGCGCGTAAGAGCCGAGATGCGGGTCGTGCACACCCAGCTCACCGAACACTGGCCAACGGTGGGCGCTGTGCGTGAACTGACCGACCTGGTGCGGACTCACCTGCCGAACTAGTGGCTCGCCCCAACACGTTGGCTTTCAGACAGACCTGGCCGGTGCCGGAACGTCGGCACCGGCCAGGTCCTCAGGGGCGGCGGATGGTCCTCAGAACTGCAGCGCCCACGAGTCGACCTTTCCGGTGTCCTGGTTGGCGATGTCCTGCACGCGCAGCTTCCACGTGCCGTTCGCGGCTTCACCGGAGGCGTTGACCGTGTAGGTCTTGTTCACGTTGTCGACACTGTCGTTGTTGGTGAAGTCCTCCAACAGGTAGACCGACCCGTCCGGGGCGACGAGCGACAAGACCAGGTCGCCACGGTAGGTGTGGATGATGTTCACCTCGACGTTCAGTGCCGCCGGGGCGTTGCCCGTGACACCGGTGACGGTGACCGGCGCGTCGACGGTGCCGCTGTCAGCGATGGTGACGTCGGCGGTGCTCTCGAACCGGGGACCGGTCGGCGGGGTGGTGCCGCCGTCGTTGTTGTCGATCAGGTCCTTGATCTCGTTGTAGATCAGGTTGATCCGGGCACCCTGGTTACCGGGGCATCCGCCGAGGTGGTGCAGCGCGATGACCTTGTGGTTGGCGGCCAGCACAGGGGATCCGGAGTTGCCGCCAGAGGTGTCGCAGCTGTAGCTCATGTTGTACGAGTCCGAAGCAGCGCTGCGAACCGTGCACAGCGGACCGCCTTGGGCCTCCTCGTAGATGGACAGCCTCTTAGGCTTACCGTCGCCGTGACCGGGGATGTAGATCCGCTCCCCTGCCACCGGGTTCCGCACGTCGAGGTACAGCGTGCCGAACTGCTGGATAGAGGCGAAGTTGTTCACCGAGAACAGCGTGTAGTCGAGCCTGCTAGACCCGCCGGGGCTGGTCTTGTAGAAGGTCGCGCCGCTCACCTTGGTGCCCGCGCCGGGGTTGTTGCCGCCACAGGTAGCGCAGTCGTAGGCGAACTGGACCTCCGACGACGACACTGCGGCCTGAGTTGCGATGCAGTGGTTGTTGGTCAGCACGCGGTTGGTAGCGCCAACTCGCCACGCGGTGCACAGGCCGCCACCGCTGATCAGCAGGCGTGCGACCGCGTTCGACTTCGCGTACTCGGTGGGATGACTGGTCTTGTAGCAGACGGTGTCGCGCCTAGCGTCCGTGCCGCAGACACTGAAGAAGCTGGGATTATTAGCCCTTACCTCGTCCGGGCTGTAACCACGCCAGTACCGGTCGATCGAGAAGCCAAGTCCACGAGTGGCAACCGCGGAACGCTTGTGCAACGTGACAACGGCAGCCTCGCCGTCAATGGACATCGCAGCGAAGCCCTTGCGGCCGTGCCGAGTGAAGTCGCTGTCCCCCGTGCGCGCCCCACCGGCGGTGGGATCACCGTGGTAGGTGTACACCTCACGACCGGCCGGGTCCGCGACAGTCACGAAATCCCCGGGCGCCAACCGCAGCGAGTCGAAGTGGACCTTGATGTAGGTCGCCCCCGGCTGTCGGATCTCCTGCCGCTCGGTCCCCGTGTAGGCGACCGTTCTGCCGAGAACCGTTTCCTCACCGACTTTCATCGCACCTTCGGGAACCACACCCTCGGGCGCGACCTGGGACAGTGCCGCGGCGGTAGCTGCGGGTTCGGACGAAGCCCACGCAGGGCCGAACATCGCACCGCCCGCCGCAACGGCAAGGGCGAGCACAACGATCGGGGTTCGGGCCACGTTCTCCTCCTAACAGATGTCAACGGGACATATCTCCCCCGGTATACGCGCCGCCCGTGACCACCCGATAGGAGTCCGGCCTTGACCAACCCCCTGTCAACTCGCGATCGGTAACGATCTCCGACCCCTTCACCGTTCGAACTCGACAGTGGACTAGCCGACCTTTTCCCCTGCCGCCGAAGCCAACTCCGTGCCGATGGGCTCGGTACGGGCTACCGGTCCGCACAGCCACGACGCCACTGCGCCGACTAAGCACAGCGCGATGGCGCAGCCGAACGCGATCGCCAGTCCGTGGGAGAACGGTTCGGAGATCAGGCTGGGGAAGAAGCCCCGACCGGTCAGGTACGTCGCCTGGTCCGGTGGCAGCGTGGACAGCTGGTCGCCCAGGAGTTGCCGGATCGGGTTGTAGCCGAGGAACGCGGCGAACAGCACCGCGACGGCGGGCAAGGAGGCCACTTGGGCGGCGGAGTCGGCCGACACGCCGTGGGCTTGGAGGCCGGTGCGCATGGCGTCGGGCAGGCTGCTCGCGAACCCGGCGATGATCAGGCTGAAGAAGAAGCCGATCGACAGGACCATCGCGGTGTTCTGGAACGTCGTCATCATCCCGGAGCCGGAGCCGCGGGCGTGCGGTGGCAGGCTGTTCATCACCTCGGCTCGGTTCGGCGAGGAGAACATCCCCATACCGATGCCGTTGAGCACAAGAACCGCGGCGAACGCCGGGTACGGGAAGTTCACCGGTAGCGCTATCAGCAGCACGAACGACAACGCGGTGATCAGCAGCCCGACCGACGCGAGCACCCGACTGCCCACGCGATCGGACAAGATGCCGGACGCGGGAGCGGACACGAGAAAGCCGACGGTCATCGGCAGCATGTAGATGCCCGCCCACAGCGGGGTCTGCTCGTAGCTGTAACCGTGCTGCGGTAGCCAAATCCCCTGTAGCCACACAATCAGGATGAACTGCAGCCCGCCCCGACCGAGCGAGGCCGCGAAGTTGGCCACGTTGCCCCAGGTGAACGACCGCGACCGGAACAGCGACAGGTCGAACAGCGGATTGGCGACCCGGCGTTCCACCTGAACGAACACGGCCAACACCAGCACACCGCCGATCAGGCAAGCGAGCACGAACGGACTCCCCCAGCCCGTCTGCGAGTCGCCGTAAGGCTGGATGCCGTAGGTAATCCCGACCAGCAACGCGATAAGCCCGACGGCGAAAGTGAGGTTCCCCCACCAATCCATCCTGGCGTGCTTGCGCACCCCCGTGTCGTGCAGCTTCAGATAGGCCCAGACGGTGCCGACCACCCCGACCGGAACGGACACCAGGAACACCAGGTTCCAGTTCACCGGCGCCAGCACGCCGCCGACCACGAGGCCGAGGAACGACCCGGCGATCGCGGCCACGCCGTTGACCCCGAGGGCCAGGCCGCGCTGGTTCGCCGGGAACGCGTCGGTCAAGATCGCCGAGGAGTTCGCCATCAGGAACGCGCCGCCGACACCCTGCACCACCCGCCAGCCGATCAGCCACAGCGCGGCGGCGTCGCCGGTGAACCAGGTGGCGGCCAGCAGGACCGAGGACACGGTGAACACGGCGAAGCCCAGGGTGTACATCCGCGCCCGCCCGTACATGTCCCCCAGCCGCCCGAAGCCGACCACCAGCACGGCGGTGACCACCAGGAACCCCATGATCATCCACAGCAGGTAGCCGGTGTTGGCCGGTTCCAGCGGGTCGATCCCGATGCCCGCGAAGATGTCGGGCAGCGCGATGAGCACGATCGAGGAGTTGATCGTGGCGAGCAGCATGCCCAGCGTGGTGTTCGACAGCGCGATCCACTTGTACCGCGGCCCCGGCGCGAACCCCTGGTCCGCGCCCGCCGCCTGGCCGGTCCGAGTCACTTAGCCATGCTAAGCAAAAGCTTAGCCGCAGGGCAATGACCGCTGTCACACCCGCGCGCCCACCCCGGCCGCGCTACCCTGGCCGCACGAAATGAACGACGCTCGAATAGTCGTCGACGAGTCCCCCCGAAAAGCAAACCGTGCGCCGCCGCGACAAACCGACTGTTGTTCGGCGCGGTCCCGGTTTCACATTTTCCCACGGGCCGAACTGCCAAAAGTCGGACAGGGCAGAACCAACGAGGTAGGCCGAACGCGGGAAGCACGCACCCCATTTCCCGCGCTCGTTGCGCCATGCGGCTGACAATGGCCGAAATGGCGCTGTGGCCCGCGATCGGAGCTCACTACACTCCAATCCTGCGCCAACGCACATTCCGCCGCCGGGGGGCGGCTGCCGGATCCGGGGAATCCAGGTCGGGGGTGAGGCTGGTGGAGGCAGCGTTCGGGATACTGGGCGCGACGGCACTGCGGCTCGACGGGGTGCTCGACGCGGGCTGGGAGTCGCCCAAGCCCAAGGCGATGCTGGCGGCCCTGCTGGTCGCCCCGGGCCGCACGCTGCCCGGTGACGCGCTGGTGCGCTGGGTGTGGTCGCAGGAGCAGCCGCGGCCGACCCGCACCACCGCGACGCTGGACACCTACGCGACCCGGATCCGCAAGCTGCTCAAGCGGTTGCCGGTCACCGCGACCCTGCGCGGGCACCGCGGCGCCTACCGGCTCGACACCGACCGCGCCGCCATCGACTACTTCCAGTTCCGCGACCTGGTCGCCACCGCGCAGCGGCACTTCCGCGACGGCCGCTCCGCCGAGGCCGCCCACCACGCCGACCAGGCCCTGCGGCTGAGCCGGGGCCGCCCGCTCGACGACCTGCGCTCGGCCGGGGCGCTGGCCTGGCGCACCCGCTTCGAGCGCGACGAGCTCATCCCGGCGCACACCACGCACCTCAACGCGCTGATCGACCTCGGCCGCGCCGACGAGGCCCTGGTGCTGCTCGACGACCTGCAGTCCGAGCACCAGGACAGCCTCGCGCTGCACAAGGCCAGGCTGGCGGTCCTGCACGCGCTCGAGCGGGCCGAGGAGGCCAGCGAGTACTACCTCGACGTGCACCGGTCACTGCGCACCGAGGGCGATCCGCAAGCCGCCGACCACCTGCGCCGCCACCACGAGTCGCTGATCACCCGGGCGCACAGCGCGCCGTGGACCGCCCCGCGGGAGTACCAACCGCCCCGGCAGCTGCGGTTCGACGTGCACAACTTCGTCGGCCGCGCCGACCAACTGTCCGAATTGAACGCTCACGCCCTCGACGCCGACGGCGTGCCGGTGCGCGGGATCATCGTGCTGGAGGGCATGCCGGGCGTCGGCAAGACCAGCCTGGCCGTCCACTGGGGACACCGGGTGCGCGACCGCTTCCCCGACGGCGACCTGTTCGTCGACCTGCACGGCCACTCCGGCACCCCGGCGGCGACGCAGGCCTCGGTGATCGACGAGCTGCTGCTCGGCCTCGGCGAGGAACCGGACACCTCGGCCGCGCCCCGCGCCCGCGCCGCGGTCCTGCGCCGGACGCTGGCCAACCGGCACACGCTGGTGCTGCTGGACAACGCCCGCAACTCCGACCACGTCCGGGAGCTGCTGCCGCTGCTCGCCGAGTGCCTGGTGGTGGTGACCAGCCGCAACTCGCTGACCGCCCTGGCCACCAAGTACAACGCGCAGCGCATCCAGGTGCAGCCGATGACGGAGGCGGAATCGACCACGCTGCTGGGCACCCGGCTCGGTGGGCGCGCCGACGCCGGGCTGCGCGCCGAGGTGGTCCGCCTGTGCGGCGGGCTGCCGCTGGTCATCGCCGTGGTCGGCCAGAACATCGCCGAGTACCGGCTGCGCCGCGAGCACGCCGACCTCCCGCCCCGGCGCCTGCTGCTCGAACTGGGCATCGACGCCGACGGGGACAACTCGCCGCAGACCCTGTTCACCTGGTCCTACCGGGCCCTCCCGCAAGCGGCCCGACGCCTGTTCCGCCTGCTCGGCCTGCACCCCGGCAGCGAGTTCTCGGTGTCGGCCGCGCAGTCGTGCTGGGGCCGCGACGAGGCCGAGACCCGCGAGTGCCTGGCCACCCTGGTCGGCGCCCACCTGCTGGAGCGCACCGACTCCCTGGACCGCTTCCGCTTCCACGACCTCATCGGCGAGTGCGCCAACAACCTCGCCCACACCGACGAACCCACCGAACTCCGCCACACCGCCACACGCCGCGTGCTCGCCTTCTACCTGGCCTCCGCCACCGCCGCCCACCACACCCTCTACCCCGACAGCGACGCCGGTCCCCCATTCGATCTGCCCGCGCAGGTGAGCCCCCTGACCTACGCCGACGAGGACGCAGCGCGAACC
Organism: Actinokineospora diospyrosa; assembly: GCF_024171925.1. Taxonomy (GTDB): domain Bacteria; phylum Actinomycetota; class Actinomycetes; order Mycobacteriales; family Pseudonocardiaceae; genus Actinokineospora; species Actinokineospora diospyrosa. The sequence continues at coordinate 58,517 of NZ_JAMTCO010000017.1, forward strand.
TGGTTCGCCACCGAGCACAGCACCCTGATGGCCACGATCACGACCGCCGCGAACACCGGCAACCACGACCTGGCCTGGCGACTGCCGCACGCGGTGAGCACCTACCTCGAGCAGCTCGGCTACCACGAGGACTACCGGCAGGCGATGGAGACCGCCGTGACCTCGGCGAACGCGGACGGCGAGGAGGAAGCGGAGGCGTCGTCGCTGGCCGACCTCGGGCGCAGCCACCTGACCTCGGGCAGGCTGGCGGACGCGCAACGGTGCCTGCACCAGGCCATGGTGTTCGCCGACGCGTCGGGCAACCAGCGGGGGCAGTGCGCGATCCGGTTCCACCTCGGCCGCATCGCGATGCTGGTGGGCGACGCCACCACCGGGGTGCGGCTACTGGGCGAGAGCCTGGAGCTGGCACAAGCGGCCGACGACATCGAGGCCAGGCGCTGGACGCACTACGAACTGGGTGACGCGCTGCGGGTCGCGGGTGAGCCCACCAAGGCACTGCTGCACCTGCGGGAGGCCCAGCAGCACGCGATCGCGGCGGGCGACGACTACGCGTTGGCGCTGGTCCTGGCCGGGATCAGCTCGGTGTCGCTGGCGCACGGCGAGCACACCGAGGCCGCCGCCTTCGGGGTGGCGGCGGTCAGCACGGCCGAGTCCTCGCGCAACACCAGCGCCATCGTCACCACCTGCACGGTGCTCGCCGAGGTCCGACTCACCACCGGCGCGTCAGCGGCCGCCGAACTGCTGGCCACCCGCGCGGTCTCCCTCGCCGAACGCGTCCACGACGTCCCCGTCCACGCCCGAGCCGCCGAGGTCCTGGGCGACGTCCTCGCCGAGCAGGGCAGGCACGCCCAAGCCCGCCGCACCTGGCTGGAGGCCGACGAGCTCTACCACCGCCTGGGCAGCACCGCCGGACGGCACCGGATCTACACCAAGATCGCCGACCTGTCCCACTGACGAGCTACTCCGTTGGTGAGGCGACTGCGCCAGATACCACCACGGGCATCGACCTCAGCTGATATCAGCCACGATCGTGTGATCTCATTCGTAGCAACCTTCGGCCGTTCGCGTTGATCTTCGAGGTCAGGGCCGTCTCGGCTACCCGGCGCTGCGAACAACTCCAGGTTTGGTGACCGCCAGAGGGTTGACTCCCCACGAACGGGTGGTAGAGACTCGGCCGGGATGATCAACGCGCTCGCCAGTGCCGTCGAGCGCCTCGAGAAAGTCAGAAACAACCTTGCTGAAGAAGGTCCTGCCCCTCGCCGCACTCCTGCTCGCCCCGGTCGCCGCGGTCGTCTACGTCGTGGTCACCGGTGACATCGAGACCGGATTGGCGTGGTGGAAGTTGCGCTGAGGATCGACCGCGAGTCCACTTCGGACTCACGGCGTCAGGGCCGCGGTTCGGCGGCGAACGCGCCCAGGCGGTGGAACAGCTGCAGGTGCGTCAGACCGCAGAAGACCGCCAGTTCCGCGACCGCCCCGGGTTCCAAGTGGACGATGCCGTCCTCGTCGGACTCATCGGACTCGGCGGCGTTGTCGAGCCGGTGGCGCGCCCAGCGGCGCAGCGGTTCCAAGTCGGCCGCGTGGTCGAGTACCAGCAGCCGCAGGTCGACGACGCACGCCAGCAGGTGCGGCTCGACCCCGGCTTGGCGCATCGCGGTGCTGAGCACGTCCGGCGCGGGGATGCCCAGCGCCTCGCAGATCGCGACGAACCGACCGAGCGTGCACTGCCGGATCCCGAGCTCGTAGGTGGCGATGGTCTGCGAGTGGATTTCACGATCAAGTTTCGCGACCAGTTGCGCCCTGGTCCAGCCGAGCGCCTCGCGCGCGGTGCGCAACTCGTGCCCGATGGCGCGTAGCAGCGCCGGATTGGTCAGGACCCGCTCTCGGCGGTCGCTCACACCAACCCCCTGAATTAGACCTCGCGGCCCGCCGATGACCATGTTCGGCGCCAAAGAACTGGTCGTGACGACCCGCGATCCCGTTACACGGTTCCCATAATTTGAGCTATTGTCGCCTCGTCAGACGAATGCTCGACGAACAAGGCGGTTGCCGGTCCCGCCCATGATGATCTTGCCGCTCGGAGCCGTTGCGCGCGAGTGCCTTGTGATCGAGATCCTAATGTTCACCAATGCCACACCTTATCTGCGAATTCCATTCACACCAGTCCAATCGGCGCCCACCTCGGCATTCACACCAGTCCAGTGAATGCCGGTGAACGCGGCCGGGCACCCCTACCGACCCCGCCCGCCGGGTGATTGACTGGCGGGCATGAGCACTGCTGAGGCGACCGAGCGGGTTACGCGGCCGACCATCCTCACCGTCGACGACGACCCCGGGGTATCGCGGGCGATCGCGCGGGACCTGCGCAGGCAGTACGGCGAGGCGTACCGGGTGGTGCGGGCGGAGTCCGGGGAGCAGGCGCTCGAGGCGGTGCGGGAGATCAAGCTGCGCGGCGAGGACGTGGCCGCGCTGCTGGCCGACTACCGGATGCCCGGGATGTCCGGTATCGAGTTCCTCGAGCAGGCCATGGAGGTCTTCCCGCTGGCCCGCCGGGTGCTGCTGACCGCATACGCCGACACCGACGCGGCGATCCGGGCCATTAACGTCGTTGACCTGGACCACTACCTGCTCAAGCCGTGGGACCCGCCGCAGGACAAGTTGTACCCGGTGCTCGACGAACTGCTGGCCTCCTGGTCGGCGGCGGCTCGGCGACCCGCGCGGCAGGTGCGCGTGGTGGGGCACCGCTGGTCGAGCCGCTCCTATCAGGTGCGCGACTTCCTGGCGCGCAACTGCGTCCCGTTCCGCTGGCACGCCCTCGGCGAGGACCCCGAGGGCAACCGGCTGTTGAGCGCGGCGGGCCAGGACGGCACGCGGCTGCCGGTGGTGGTCACCGAGGACGGCACCGCGCTGGTCGAGCCGACCGACGCAGAGTTGGCGGCCACCGTGGGGCTCAGCACGGTCCCGGCGACCGACTTCTACGACCTGATCGTGGTCGGCGGCGGTCCGGCGGGCCTGGGCGCCGCGGTCTACGGCGGGTCCGAGGGGCTGCGCACGGTGCTGGTCGAGCGGATGGCGACCGGCGGGCAGGCGGGCACCAGCAGCCGGATCGAGAACTACCTGGGCTTCCCCGACGGCGTGTCCGGCGAGCAGTTGACCGAGCGGGCACGCCGACAGGCGGCGAAGTTCGAGGTCGAGATGCTGACCACCCGCAAGGTCGTGGGGCTGCAGCCGCGCGGCGCGGCCCGGGTGGTGCGCTTCGACGACGGCACGGAACTGGCCGCGCACACGGTGATCCTTGCGACCGGGGTGTCCTACCGCGTGCTCACCGCGCCCGGCCTCGACGAGCTGGCAGGCCGGGGCGTGTTCTACGGCGCGGCGACGACCGAGGGCCCGAGTTGCGCGGGCCAGGACGTCTACATCGTCGGCGGCGCGAACTCGGCGGGCCAGGCCGCGATGTACTTCGCCCGGCACGCCAAGCGGGTGGTGCTCGTGGTCCGCGGCCAGTCGCTGGACCGGTCGATGTCGCGGTACCTGATCGATCAGATCGCCGAGGTGCCGCAGATCGAGGTGCTGACCTGCACGGAGGTCGTCGGCGGCGCGGGCGGCGACCACCTGGAGAGCCTGACCCTGCGGCACAACGACACCGGCACGACGAGCACGGTCGAGGCGTCGTGGCTGTTCGTGTTCATCGGCGCCGCCCCGCGCACCGACTGGCTGGAGGGCACGCTCACCCGCGACCGCAACGGTTTCGTGGTCGCGGGCCCGGACCTGGTGGTCGACGGCGCCCGGCCCGCGGGCTGGGACCTCGACCGCGACCCCTACCACCTGGAGACGAGCCTGCCCGGGGTGTTCGTGGCAGGCGACGTGCGGGCGGAGTCGGTCAAACGCGTGGCCTCCGCGGTCGGTGAGGGCGCGATGGCCGTGACACTGGTGCACCGGTACCTGGAGAAGGCATGACCCCCGACGAGCTGCGCGGCCTGTTCCTGTTCGAGAGCCTCGACGACGACCAGTTGGCCTGGTTGGCCGCGCACGGGGTGGAGGAGACCTTCGCGCAGGGCACCGAACTGCTCACCGAAGGTGCGCCCGCCACGTGTTTCTCCGTACTGCTGGAGGGCGCGGTCTCACTGTTGCGCACGGTCGGCAGCGAACGCGCGGAGATTTCGCGAACCGACCACCGCGGTGCCTATTTCGGCGCGACACAGGCTTATCTGCAGGACGATGTCGCATCGCGGCGGGTTTACCTGATGACGGTTGTCGCGGTCACCGATGTCCGGGTGTTGCAGTTGCCCGCGGCGGAGTTCGGCCCGGCGGTCCGGTCGTGGTTCCCGATGGGGATCCACCTGCTCGAAGGCCTGTTCTGGGGAATGCAGAACACGCAAGCCGTGGTGGGGCAACGGGAGCGGTTGCTGGCCCTGGGTTCGCTCACCGCCGGGCTGACCCACGAGCTGAACAACCCGGCGGCGGCCGCCGTGCGCGCGACGGCATTGTTGCGCGAGCGGGTGGCCGGGATGCGGCACAAGTTGGCACTGCTGGCAGGCGGAGCGATCGACCCGGCGGTGTTGCCATCGCTGGTGCGGTTGCAGGAGGAGGCCGTCGAGCGGGTCGCCAAGGCGCCGCAGCTGAGTCCCATGGAGGCCAGCGACCGCGAGGACGAACTGGCCGACTGGCTCGACGAGCAGGGCATCGCGGGCGGCTGGGACCTGGCGCCGATCCTGGTCACCAACGGGCTGGACGTGGCGTGGCTGGCTGGCGCGGTCGGCCGGTGCCCGGCGACGGCGACCGAGGCCGCGGTGCGGTGGCTGGCGTACACGGTGGAGACCGAGGCGCTGATGGACGAGATCGAGGACGCCACCACCCGCGTCTCCACCCTCGTCGGCGCGGCCAAGCAGTACTCCCAACTCGACCGCGCGCCGTTCCAGGTGGTCGACGTGCACGAACTGCTCGACGCGACCCTGGTCATGCTCGGCGGCAAGATCGGCCACGGGGTCCGGGTGGTCCGCGAGTACGACCGCTCCCTGCCGCCGCTGCCCGGCTACGCCGCCGAGCTCAACCAGGTCTGGACCAACCTGGTGGACAACGCCGTCGCCGCGATGGGCGGCACCGGCACGCTGACCGTGCGCACCGGCCTCGACGGCGACCGGCTCGTGGTCCGGATCGCCGACACCGGCCCGGGCATCCCCGCCGAGGTGCGCACCCGGATCTTCGAACCGTTCTTCACGACCAAGCCGGTCGGCGAGGGAACCGGGCTGGGGCTGGACATCTCGTGGCGGATCGTGGTCGACAAGCACCACGGCGACATCCGCGTCGAGTCCACTCCCGGCCACACGGAGTTCGAGGTCAGGCTGCCGCTCCGCCAGCCGTGATCGCGCTACCGTGGAGCCACTCAACCTGGGGGAAGGAAGTGGCATGCCACCCAGATCCACGCGAGTCGTCCCCGCACTCGCCGTAGCCGCGATCCTCACCGTCACCGCCGCGGCGGTGCTGTTGCTCAACAAGAACCCCGAACCACAAACCCAACCGTCGCCACCACGGCGCACGCTCATCGAAGCCGAGGGCTGCGCCCGCCCAGAAGCCGACTACCCCACCACATACGTCGGCGAGCAGACCGGCCCCATGCTGCCCACCGACCTACCGGACGCGGTGTGGGTGTGCCCCCTGCCGGACAACATCAACCTGCGCGAGATGGTCGCACGGGACATCACCGACGAGGCAGCCGAAGTACTGTCCACAGTGAACTCCCTGCCCGCCCTACCCGCCCAAACCCCCAACAGCGCCTGCACCCTCGCAGGCGGCTACCGCTTCGACCTGGTCTTCCACTACGGCTACTCCCGCCACGTAGTCCAAGCCGACACCGGCGGCTGCGGAGTAGTCCACTCGGAAGGCCAGTTCCGCCTCCGCGCCGCACTCCTCTTGCCCTATACCCACCTGACGTAGCGGCATTCTCGGGCCTGCGCACCTCACCCCAGCCACCGGCAAACCCGGGGGTGAGGTGCGCCCGCCCACCCGGAGATCGCTGGTGCCATCCCAGCACCTCGACTCCAACCCACCTGAGCAACCCGCGCTCCCCAAGCCGCCGGTGCCAACCCCAGCCTCCGTCAGCCCTGCCCCAGCCCACCTGATCAGCCCTTGGACACTCGGACCCAGCCGTTTCAGCCCGACTCTGCCGACAGGTCCGCCCCAGCCCACCTAGCCGCCCCCTGGACACCCGGAAGTCGCTGGGTTCTGCTCGCCCCGCAAGATCATCTGCCGCAGGAGCCCCCGATACACAGCCTATTAACGGATCCCGACAAAACCGGGGCAGCAACCACGGCCTGTGGACAACAGAACACGTTATGGACAACCACCCGGCCAGCCCCGGACACTCGGACCCAGCGGTGCCAACCCGCCCCCGCCAGGTCCGCCCCAGCCCACCTACCCAACCCCCGGACACCCGGAAGGTCCGGTGCCATCCCAGCCCGCCCTCGTCAGCCCTGCCAACCCAGCCCCTGGACAGTCGGACCCGGCGGTGCCAACTGGCCTGCCGTCAGGTCCGCCCCAGCCCACCTACTCAGCGCCTGGACAGTCGGACTCGCTGGTGCCAAGTGCTCGATGGGGTGGACCTGTTTTGTGTGGGGGGACGGCACCCGTAGCGTTTCCACGCGGCAGGGCCAGTCTTTTCGGCCCCTGCTTTGCGGTTCTGCCACGGGTGTCGTAGGGGCCCCGCACAAAACAGGTCCACCCCATCGAGCAAAGCTCGAAAATCGCGGATCGGGCCCGATGTTGCCGCTAGGCAACGAGGCGTCCGATCCCCGGGTCGCCGAGGTCGCCGCCAGGCGACGAGGCCGACCCCATCCCTTCCCCCGCACCCCCAGCAACGGCTCACGCCAAGATCAACCTGACCGAAAGCCCCCAAATACACAGCCTACCGAGTCGCACCGACACAACGGCAGCAGCGAACAACGCCCCGTGGACAACAGAAGCCGTTGTGGACAACCAAACCACGCACAACCAGCCCCGCAAGATCAACTACACCAAGAGCCCCCGATATACAGCCTACCGAAACAGCCCGACACAACAGAAGCAGCAACCGCACCCTGTGGACAACCACAACCATTGTGGACAAGTCGGCACCAAAGCCATCCTCACAACGGGAATCGAGCACCAACCGAACACGCCCGATCAACCATCATCGCGATTCGTCCGGAGCATCAGACCACCCCGCGACAAAGCGAGCGCCACCAGGCAGATAAGCATCCAAGACCTTCAGGGCCCACTCGGTGGACTCGCCGTGCGTTCGGCGCACGAGGTGGAAGGCGAGGCCGTCGATCAGGGCGTGCAGGTGGTCGACGGCGACCTTTCCCTCGGAGCCGAGTGCTGCCGCGGCGGAGGTGCAGACCTCGCGGACGACGGCGTTGACGGAGTTGAACGACGAGCGCAGGTCCGGGTCGGTCATCGCGGCGGCGCCGAGGGCGAGGGTGACTTCCATCTCGACGCGGCGTTCGTCGTCGAGGGGGAGCAGTTCCAGCAGTGCGGCGTGGGCCCAGCGCGGGCCGCCGGGGGGTTCGGGGATGGCCGCGACGCGCTGTCGGAGGCGGTCGACGAGGGTGTCGACGGCGCGTTCGCGGACGCTGGCCTGGGTGGGGAACGTGTAGCGCAGCGAACTGGGCGGCAGGTGGGCCTCGGCGGCGACGTTGCGCACCGACAGGGCGGTCAGGCCGTCGCGGGTCAGCACCCGCCACGCCGCTTCGACCACGGCGCGGTCGCGTTGCTCGGGGTTGATCCTCCTGGGCACGGCGCCATTTTCGCACAGTCGTGCGAACACGGGTACGCTCGTACTCGCACAGTCGTACGAAAACGAATGGGGTGCGCGATGGCATGGGCGGTCCTGCTCGTCTCCGGGGTGCTCGAAGCGGTGTGGGCCACCGCGCTGAGCGCCTCGGACAACTTCCGCAAGGGCAAACCGACGGCGCTGTTCGCAGTGGCGTTGGTGGCCAGCTTGGGCGGCTTGGCCTTCGCGATGACTCGGTTACCTACGGCGACCGCCTACGCGGTGTGGGTCGGCGTGGGGGCCGTGTTGACCGTCCTCATCGCCGTGGCCCGCGGTCAGGAGCGGTTCACGCCCGCACGCGCGGCACTGCTGGCGGTCCTGGTCGGGTGCGTCGTCGGGCTCAAGGCGGTGGGCTGAGATGCCCTGGATCGTGCTGATGATCAGCGCCGCGCTCGAAGCGGTGTGGGCCACTGCCCTGGGGCACACCGACGGCTTCACCCGGGTCGTACCCATCCTGCTGTTCCTCGTCGCGCTGGCGCTGAGCATGGCCGGACTGGGGTTCGCCGCTAAACACATCCCCATCAGCACCGCCTACGCCGTGTGGACAGGAACCGGCGCCGCGTTGACCGTGACCTGGGCTGTCCTCACCGGTGAGGAGACGGCGACCGCGGTGCGATTGCTGCTGTTGGGCGGAATCGTCGCCGCGGTGGTCGGGCTCAAGCTCATCAAGCCGCCGCCGACACCCGCGCCGCGCTGACTCCTCGGCACGGTTTCAAGATCAATCGTTCGCAAGACCCCCTAATACACAGGGTACCGAGCGGAGCCGACAGGGTGGGAGCGCGAACAAGGGCCTGTGGACAGCCCGAGCCCTTGTGGACAACTGCCCACGAGCACGCGGCTCAACTGCGCTGAGAAGGATGCGGTGGCGTCACCCTGCACGGACGCCACCGCATCCGCCCGCCTCTACCGCTCCGCGAGGTATCTCGTCGCAGCAGCGCGGAGTCGGTTGTGGACACCGTCGAACGCGGGGGGCGTGACGAGGTCCTTGGCGATCTTGGCGAGCATGGTGTAGTTCGTGTCGACCACGTTGCCCGCTGGGGCGAGGGCCGTTTGGCTGACCAGTTGGTACGCGTCGAGCGGGTCGAGGCCGAGCAGGTCGCCGGTCCACCCGACCAGGTCGTGCTGGCTGATCCGGAAGGCGTCCTCCAGCGGCCGCGCCGTGCCGGTCGACATCAGGTACCGGTCGTCCTCCAGGCGGGGCCACGGGCACGGCACGCCCTTGATCAGGTCCACCACGACGACCGTGGACATCGCCGCCTCGACGGCGGTGCCGCAGACCTCGCCCTCCCCCTGGCGGCAGTGCCCGTCACCCAGGGAGATCAGCGCGCCCGGCACGTTCACGCCGAAGTACGCCGTGGTGCCCGCGCGCATCTCGGGGGTGTCCATGTTCCCCCCGTGCGCCCCCGGCGTGATGCTCATGATCACCTCGTGCGCGGCTGGCGCGACGCCCACGGTGCCGTGCATGGGGTCCAGGGGGAGTTCAACGCTGTAGTCGCTGGCGCGGGCGGTGAACCGGCACACCCAGCGGTCGACGTCGACCTCGTAGCGCCAGACCCGCTCGGGGAGGGGGTCGTGCAGCATGGCGGTGGTGTGGGTGGCGGTCAGGGCGCCGAAGTGCGGGAAGGTCGAGGAGATCGCCCAGTCGCGGCGGGGGCGGATGTCGACGAAGTGGACGGCGACCGTGTCGCCGGGTTCGGCGCCCGCCACCGCGATGGGGCCGGTGACGGGGTTGAGGTACGGGAACTGGCAGACCTGGCTCGGCAGGTCGTCAACGCCGCGCACCGCGCCGCCGAAGCAGTCCTCTGTGGAGAGTTCGACGATCGTTCCGGGTTGGACGGTCAGTGCGGCCGCGCGGCCACCGAAGGCGTAGGCGGGCTCGGAGTGCAGGCGCTCAACCCTCACTTGTCCTCCCCGGCGATGCCCGCGAGCACCGGTCGGCGGCCGGTGAGCAGCAGGCCGATCAGCACGACCGCGCCGATCCCGAGCCAGACGAAGCCGAGGGCCTGCGCGGCGACCTTCGCGTTGATCACGACGTAGGCCAGGATGCCGAAGCCGATGACCGGCGCGACCAGGTGCTTCCACCAGTCGCGGCTGCGGGAGCGGATGACGTAGTGCACGACGACCGAGACGTGCAGGACCAGGAAGGCGGTCATGGCGCCGAAGTTGACCAGCGAGCTCAGCAGCGTGATGCCGTCGTCGCGCGACTGCATGTACAGGCCGAGGGCCAGCGACACGCCAGCCACCAGCAGGGTCGCGTTGACCGGCACCTTGCGGGTCGGGTGGACCTTGGCCAGGAACTTGGGCAGCTGGCGGTCGCGGGCCATGGCGTAGAGCAGCCGGGAGGTCGCCGCCTGGGCGACGAGCGAGTTGGCGAAACCCCAGGACACGGCGGTCGCGGCGGCGGTCAGCACGGCCAGCCAGCCACCACCGGCGACCCGGGCGGCGTCGTAGAACGAGGTCCCGGCCGCGTCGCCGTTGGCGATGAGTCCGGCCGGGTCGGGCACCAGCAGCGCGGCGACCCAGGTCTGCACGATGAACAGCACGCCGGTGACCAGCAGCGCGGCCACCATGGACCGGCCGATCGCGCGCGCCGAGTCGCGGTTCTCCTCGGCCAGCGTCGAGATGCCGTCGAAGCCCAGGAAGCTGAGCACCGCGATCGACACCGCGCCGAACACCAGCGCCCAGGAGAACGTGCCGCTGTCGAACAGCGGGCTGAAGCTGAAGCCCCGGCCCTTGCCCTGGGTCAGCGCCACGACGCCGATCACGATGAAGATCGCCAGGATGGCCAACTGGGCGACCAGCATGACCCGGTTGACCTTGGCCGTCATCTCGATGCCCAAGAAGTTGACCGCCGTGTTGAGCACGACGAAGGCGACCAGCCACAACCACACCGGGATGGCGGGCAGCAGCGAGTTCATCGCGATACCGGCGATCAAGTACAGCAGGCTGGGCACCAGCACGTAGTCGAGCAGGATCATCCAGCCGGACAGGAAGCCGACCGGGGAGGCGATGCCGCGCCCGGCGTAGGTGTAGACCGAGCCCGCCATGGGGAACGCCTTGGCCATCTGGGCGTAGGAGTTGGCGGTGAACAGCATCGCCAGCATGCCGATCGCGTAGGCGAGCGCGATCATGCCGCCGGAGCCGGAGAACACGCTGCCGAAGATGCCGAACGGCGCGATCGGCACCATGAAGATCATCCCGTAGACCAGCAGGTCCCGGAAGCCCAGCGTGCGCCGCAGTTCCTGGGTGTAGCCGTAGCGGCCGAGCCCGCCGTCCTCGCTCATCGTTCCTCCAACATCGCCCGTGGTGCGCGAAGCGTAGAGCGATTGCTTCCATTTGAAAATAGTTCGGCGACGACCGGTTTCCGCCACCGCGGTCGCCCACCTCGGCCATCCGGGTGACGGCGGTGGTGAGCGGGGCCACATCGCCACCCGTCCGGTGTAGGTCGCCGGGGCCCGGGGTACCTGCTCGGTGAACCAGACCGACCGGCGGAGAAGAGGACCATCCCATGTGGATCGCGCTCGCCATCCCGTTCGCGCTGATGCTCGGTGCCGTGGGCATGCAGAGGCTGGAACCGCCCGCCCTCGCCCCGGCCACCTCCGACGACCCCTTGCAGCGCACCGATCTCTGACCCGATCACCCGCCGCGTCCTCTGTGGATCTTCCAGGGGTGCGCCGCCGGGGTTGAGACCCCGTCCGCGTCCTGCTTGCCCGTGGTGACAGGGCCGGTGTTCGACAGGCCCGAGCAGTGCCGGGCGGGACGCACGGACGACTACCAGCTCGGTCACCTTCCTCGATCAGCCCACGCGCGAACTGCGCCGCGCGCCGATCCCATCATCTCCGCGACCACCGGGATCGCCAGTTCGCTGTTCTCGGCGGGCCAACTCGACCCGTGTACTCGCCTTAGGCGGTGGTTCGGGATCGCGTTCACCTGGGACCCCAGGTTCCCCGCTTACTTCAACCTGGCTCGAGCGGGCGAGCGTCGACTCAGAGCTGCAGGTCGCGCAGCAGGGTCGACAGCGCGGTCACCGTCTCGGCGCTGAGCCGCTCGACCAGGGTGCGCTCGTGCGCGGCCGCGAGGGCCTCCAGCCGGTCGAGCTTGGCGCGGCCGAGTTCGGAGATGTGCACCGACACCCGGCGGCGGTCCTCGGTGGACTGGGTGCGGTAGGTCAGCGCCGAGTCCACCAGGGCGTCGACCAGGCGGGTGAGGGTGGGGTGCGGGATCTCCACCGTGATCGCCAGCTCCCCCATGGACCGGCCGTCGGCGGCGGCCAGGGCGCGCAGCACCCGCCACTGGTCGACGGTGGTGGTCTCCTCTTCCAGGGCGGTGCCCAGGTCGCGGGCCAGCGCCCGCTGCGCGCGGGTCAGCAGGTCGACCAGGTCGGGTACCTGGGTGTCGCGCTGACCAGCCATGACGAGCCTTTCGCCGGGAGACCTCTCGGCGAGCATACTGTCCGGTCATGGACTCCACCTCGGTCGTGCGCGCGGTCGTGCGGGACCGGGTGGAGGTCGCGCTCGCCGGGCCGGACCCGGCGGTGCTGCGGATCGGGCTGCTGCTGCCGCTGTCCGGGGCGCTCGGCCTGACCGGCCCGTCCGGCCTGATGGCGGCGGCGCTGGCGGCGACCGAGCTGAACTCGGCGGGCGGGGTGGTCGGGCGGGCGGTGCAGCTGGTGCTGCTGGACGCCGGTCGGGCGCCCGCCGAGGTCGCCGCGGACGCGGGGGCGCTGGTCGGGTTGATCGACGCGTTCGTGGGGTTCCACACCAGCGACGTGCACCGGGCGCTGGAGGTCGCGCTCGGCGGGCGGGTGCCGTACATCTTCACCCCGCCGCACGAGGGTGGCGGCCGTCGGCCCGGGGTCGTGCTGCTCGGCGACAGCCCGACCCGGCAACTGGCGCCCGCGGTCCGCTGGCTGGTGTCGCGCCGCGGTGCCCGGCGGTGGGCGCTGGTGGGCAGCGACTACATCTGGCCACGGGCGGTGCACCGGGCGGCGGCGGGGATCGTGCGCGGGTTGGGCGCGCAGGTCGTGTCGCGGCGGCTGGTGCCGTTCCCGGGGAGCGGGATCGACGCGGAGGCGATCGTGGCCGGGTTGGGTCGGGAGCGGGTGGACGCGATCCTGCTCAGCCTGGTCGGCCGGGACCTGGCCCAGTTCAACCGCGTGTTCGCCGCCTCGCCCCTGGCCAGCCGGGTGGTGCGCCTGTCGGGTTCGCTCGAGGAGAACGGCCTGCTGGCCGCGGGCGGCGACGACACCGGCGAGCTCTACGCCGCCATGCGCTCCTTCGCGGGCCAGGGCGACGACCGCCGCCTCGCCCTCGCCGAACGCCACCACTCCCTCTTCGGCGACACAGCCCCCGTCCTCGACGCCTACGCCGAAGGCTGCTACGACGGCGTCCACCTCGCCGCGACACTGGCGGCCACCCACTCGCTGACCGCGCTGCTCGCCCAACCCGCCACCACAGCCCTACTCCACTCCGGCGACCTCACCCCCTGGTTCGCCGCCCCCCTCGGCCCACCCCGCGCAGGCGGCTTCCTAGCCCGAGCCACCGGCCTAGACCTGACCGTCATCACCCCACTCCCCTGACAGCCTTCAGCTCGCCCCGCCAGGAGCTTCTACTCGCCCGCTTCTGTTTCGCCGCTTTCTCGCCCGCCCTTGCTCCCCCGCCAGGCGGCCCTACCGCTCTCCGCTCTCCCGCGCGCGGGTCGGGGGCGCAGCCCCCACCCTCTCCGGGGGGCGACCCCGGTGCCAGTCTACCGGGGTGGGGCAGAAGTCGATCTTCGAAAAGGGGCGTGGAGATCGACATGTGGATAACTTTTGTCGCTGGGACGGGTGAAAGTCAGGCAGACCTGGGGGCTGTGAGCTGGAGAAATGGGTGCGGGTTGCCAGCAACGGGAGCCCGCGGGCGAAGTCGCCAGCAACTGATCAACTACGGGCGGAAACGGTGCCCTCGCAGGCGAGATCCGACCACGGCTGCCCTCACCTGACTTCAACGACGCAACCCGGCATCCTCCGCGATAAGACCACTTCCGCCCAGCACGCGCCGCAGCCCAAGAGCCACCCCAACCACTCCCCGCGCGCGGGTCCGGGGCGCAGCCCCCACCCTCTCCGGGGGGCGACCCCGGTGCCAGTCTACCGGGCCCCACCGACAGTCGATCTTGGGAGACGGCGGCGAAGATCCACATGTGGATAACTTTTGTCGCCTGGACGGGTGAAACGCGGGCGAGGGTGGGGGCTGTGAGCTGGGGGAATGGATGTTGGACCGCCCGCAGCGGGGTCTGCGGGCGAAGTCGTCCGCAGCTGATCAACTACGGCCGGAAACAGCGCCCGCGCGAATGAGACCCGACCGCAGCAACCCTAGATCGCGGACTTCGACCACGCGCCCAACGCAGGGGAACCGCACTGCCGCGATAAGACCATTCCACCCAGAACGCGCGGCAGCCCAAGAGCTGCCCCAACCAGGCTCCCCACGCGCGCGGGTCGGGGGCGCAGCCCCCACCCTCTCCGGGGGGCGGCCCCAGGGCCAGTCTACTAGGCCCCACCGACAGTGGATCTTGGAAGCGGGCTCCAGAAGATCGACATGTGGATAACTCTTGTCGCTGGGATGGGTGAAAGTTGGCCAGGGCTGGGGGTGGCGACCTGGGGAAAGGGGGCAGTGGTGGCGAAAGGGAGGCCAGCGGAGCGAGGAGGGGAAGAGAGCCCGGGCTAGGCGATGCCTGCGCGTTCTTCGAGGCGGGCGATGCGGGCCGACAGGGGGGCGAGTTCGGCGCGGAGGGTGGCGGCGATGTCTGGGGTGTTGGCGCGGAGGTGGACGTAGCCGGCTAGGGCGGAGAGGACGGCGGTGCGGGTGGTGCGGAGGTCGACGCCGGCTTGGCGGAGGGCGAGAGCGGCGGGGGTGTCTTGGTCGGCCAGGAGGCCGAGGAGGAGGTGTTCGCAGCCGACGTAGTTGTGGCCGTTGGCGAGGGCTTCGGTGACGGCCAGTTCCAGGGCGGCGGCGGCTGTGGTGCCGAAGCGGGTGGCTGGGGTGTCGCCTGTGGACAGTGGTGGGGCGATCGCGGCCGGGTCGGTGCCGAGGGCGCGCAGGACCTGGATGGCGAGGTTGGTGCCCTCGGCGAGCAGGCCGTGCAGCAGGTGCTCGGCGCCGACCTCGGGGACGCCGTCGGCGCGGGCGCGGGTGATGGCCAGGGTGACCACAGCTCTGGCGCGGTCGGTGAACTGGGTGAGCGACGCGGTGGGGTCGGTGCCGAGGTCGCCGAGGGCGGTGGCGCGGATGGCGGCGATCCGGCGGACCGACTGCTCCAGCGCGCGTTGGCAGATCGCCGAGAGCGGAACGCCCGCTTCGCGCACGGCATCGGCCAACTCGTCCGGGAGGTACACATTCACCTTTGGCATACCCCCATGTATAACCCCTGCTGGGGTTACAGGTCAAGTACGGCATTTCCGCCACACGATCGGGTGGCAGGAAAGGGCGATTTCCGCGGTGATCCGTAGGGTGGGGCCGCACCGCGTGGAAATGCCGCGACAATGCCGGGGGCCCGCGTGGGGAAATCCCAGTCGAGGAGCCGCCGTGATCGCGACCGCAGTACTGTCCGCCGTCCTGCTGGCCGCGCTCCCCGCCCCGGCGGAGGCGTGGCCGCGGCTGAGCATCACGGTGGACAACACGGCGGCGTCGGCGATCGCGGGCGAGCGGCTCACCTACACCCTGACCCTGCGCAACCTCGGCGCGACCGCGGTCGACGACTTGGCGCTCACCCAGAGCGTGCCGACCGGACTGCGGTTCGACACGGCCGACCCGAGCGGGACCGCGGGCGGCGCGGCGGTCGAGTGGT
Source organism: Actinokineospora diospyrosa (assembly GCF_024171925.1). Taxonomy (GTDB): domain Bacteria; phylum Actinomycetota; class Actinomycetes; order Mycobacteriales; family Pseudonocardiaceae; genus Actinokineospora; species Actinokineospora diospyrosa. The sequence continues at coordinate 74,145 of NZ_JAMTCO010000017.1, forward strand.
CGGTCGACCTGGCCGCGGGCGGCGCGGCGGTGTTCCGCTCCACCATGACCGTGGTCGGCGACGAACGGCCCCGGGTGGCGACCACCGCGTGCGCGCGCACCGACCTCGACGGACCGCCGGTGGTGTGCGCGTCGCACTCGGCGCGGGTGGTCGCCGCGGCCGCCGAGTCCTGGGTGACCCGCAACCGCTGGTACATCGCCGGTGGGCTGATCGTGGCCGCCGGGATCGCCCTGTTCGCCAGGCGCAGGCTGTCCTGGCGCGACGAAACCGACTGACCATCCGATCGTCGACCGTGGTTGCTACTTTCGGGAATGCGCCGGTCGGCGGCATCGATCGGTTCCCGGCGACGACGTAGTCGGCAATGTCACACTGCCACTTCTGGTCAGCGAAAAGCCGAACAAGCGGCAAACCGTGAGTAGCCGGGCGCGGGTCGGTGGACACGGCAGGAGCAATGCCACGACCACCACCCGCACATTCAGTGAAGAGACCCGGCGATTTCGTGCGACATTGACCGAAATGTCTGTTGATCTTGATCCCCATCCGGCCCAGCGCAACCCCCGACCGGCTCGACGCGCTACCGTGGCGCCGCCGAGAACCCAGTAACAGCAACTGGTTCCGGGCGACTCAGTGGTAGTCGCGTGATCATCGGGGGATGGCCGAGGGGGATGGACATGGATGTCGTTGTGCCCGCGCACAACGAGGAGTTCGGCATCACCGCGTGCCTGGACAGACTCGCCGGGTCGACCCAGGTGAACAGGGTCGTGGTGGTCGCGAACGGATGTGGTGACCGGACCGCGGAACTGGCGCGCGCGCACTTCAGCGCGCCCATCGTGATTGAGGTCGAACAACCCGGAAAAGCAGGCGCTTTGAATGCGGGCGACGCGGTGTGTGTCGAATTTCCGCGAGCGTATGTAGACGCCGACATCGAACTCGACGGCGCCGATCTCGACGCGCTGGCGGTGGCCGCGGGCGAACCGGGCGTCGAGGCGGCGATCCCCTCGGCGCGGCTGGACCTGAGCCGCTCGTCCTGGCTGGTGCGCCGCTACTACGCGGTCTGGCAGCGGCTGCCCGCGGTGCACAGCTCCTCGGCCGGGCGCGGGGTCTACGTGCTCGGCCGCGACGCGCACGACCGGGTCTTCCCGCTGCCGCCGGACCTCATCAGCGACGACGGCCACGTCTCGCGGCTGGTGCCCGACCGCGCGGTCGTCGACGGCGCGACGGTCACCGTCACCGCGCCGCGGGACCTGCGCAGCCTGGTGCGCAGGCGCCAGCGGGTGCACAGCGGCAACACGCGCATCCAGCAGAGCAGCGCGGCGGGTGCGGGGTTGGCGACGGTGCTCGGCCTCGTGCGCACCCGGCAGGCCTACCTGCTCGACGTCGCGGTGTTCGTCGGTGTGACCCTGCTCGCGCGGGTCCTGGTCAGCGCGCGCCGCGGCGAGGTCGGCTGGGGTACCGACCATTCCAGTCGGACCGCGGTCCGCGCCTGACCCGGAATCGTGCCGAGCAGCGGAATCGACCGGCAAACAGTCCATTGAGGAAGACCGGAATCGAACCCGGCGCCCCGACGGCTACCAGCGCGGTCGAGCGCGACCATTTGTCGGGATACACCCAATCGGCGCTGACTGGCCCCGTGGGGTGCTGCTAGCTTGGGTTTCGGAAGGCATCTGGGGAGATCAACCACCGAAACCCGCGGCACAACGACCGGTAGGCACGGCCATTTCCGTGAATGCCGGGCGTCGCCGCGCGGAGATTCGCAGGGCGAGCAGCACACACCACTGGGAGGACAATCGTGTCTTCACGAAGGCTGCCTTGGCACGAGCAGTCTCCACACCGGCCGTCGGCGCGGGGGGCGCTCACCGCGCTCGTCGTCGGCCTCGGCCTGCTGGCCGGGGTCGGCGCGGCGGCACCAGCGCTGGCAGCACCACCAGCGCACTCCGCGCCAACCGCACCGGCCTCGGTCACCTCGACCACGTACACCAGCGGTTTCGAGGGCGGTGACTGGGAAGGCTGGTCACCGGAGGACGGCGGCAACACCCGCGGCTGGTGGATCGACCACAGCACCGCGCAGGCGCACGGCGGCAGCCAGTCGCTGAACTACCAACTGGATGGCACCTGGGACAACGGGACCATCTGGATCGAGAAGCAGTTCACCGCCCCGTCGGGCACCGCGGTGCCGGTGACGGTCACCTACTGGGCCTGGTCCCCCGCCAGCGGCGGCCCCGGCGCCGGGTACTGGCTGACCACCGCGTCCATCAAGGGCACCGACCACGACCTGGGCGCCACCGCGTCGAACCCGCCGTGGGACGGTCTGGGCAGCTGGGACATCACGCCGGAGCACTACTACGGCGGGTGGCACCAGTACACCGACACGGCCACGGTCAACACGATCGCCTCGGGCGGCACGGTGAACGTCGCCATCGCGCTGCACGCGAACTTCGAGAGCAAGCGGGACTTCCTGCACTTCGACGACGTGTCCGTCACCATCGGTTGATCCTGGGGGAAACGATGCTGAGCAGGAAGATCGCGGCCATCGCCGCAGCCGTGCTCACCGCGGGCGCCGCGGTGTTCGCGGTCGACGCCGCGGCAAGCCCGAACAGGGTTAGCGCGGTTACCTACACGTACGACTTCGACAACTCCAACGACATCGTGCAGCACGACGATGGCTACTCGTCGGGCTACTGGGTGGACAAGAACACGACCGTCGCGCGTAGCGGCACCCAGTCCGCGCGATTCCGGATCCGCTCGTTCAGCTCGGCGGGCAAGCCGTGGATCCAGTGGTACTACTTGAACCCGCAGCAGAGCGCCGCGCTGCCGGTCGAGATCAGCTTCTACGTGCGGTCCTCGGCGGGCGGGTCCGCGAACGCGTGGAACGCCGCGGCCTACGCCGCCACCGCCAACCCGCACAGCGACTCCGGTTCGCCGAGCGCGGGCTGGCAGTACCAGTCGATCACCCACACTGCCAACACATGGGCGAAGTACACCTTCACCACGACGGTGAACACGGTGTCGGCCAGCGAGCTCAACGTGGCCGTCGGCATCGGCGCGGCGTGGCCGTCCACCCGCACCTACTACATCGACGACGTGACCGTGAAGGTCGGCTGAGTCCACAACGGACCGGGGTGCGGCTCACCAAGAGTCGCACCCCGGTCCACTGTGGATCAGGCGAAGCCGCGGTCGACGAACGGGGTGTCGGCCACCGCCGCCGCGGCGCGGTGCAGCTCGACGTGGGTGTCGATCGCGTCGAAGGCGTCGTAGGCGTACAGGTCGGTCACGAACGCGTCGATCTTGTCCTGGGTGGTCGACGCCATCAGGAAGACGTGCGCGAGGTGGCGGATGCTGCCGTCGTCGCCGGGGTTCATCCGCATGCTCACCGTCGAGAGCGACCACTTGGCCACCAGCCGGGCGCTGGGGCGGCGGAACCGCACGGTGATCGCCAGCGGGGTGCGGTCGATGAACAGGGTGTCTTCGTTGAACTTCAGCTGCCGGTAGGCCTGCACCTTGTGCAGCTGCTCGACCAGGTAGGCGGCCATCCGCTGGGAGTGCACGGCGAGCGAGATCTGCTTGCCGTCGGGGTTGCTGGCGATGTGGTCCCACAACACGATCGGCGAGAACCCGTTGCGGGACCCGGCGAACGTGGTGTCCAACGAGCCGATGTAGTCGGGCTTGCTCGGCGGCTGCATCTGGTACTTGACCTTCGTCATGAAGATGCCGCACGGCCACGGCGCGCCCATCCACTTGTGCCCGCTGACCACGATCGAGGCCACCATGTCCAGCTCGACCGGGTCGGCGCCGGTGGGCGCGTACCGGGAGCGGATGCCGAAGTCGAACTCGGGCACGGCGACGTCGGGGGTGTAGCCGTACTTCGGGTCCTTCTCCGCCTTGGCCAGGAACGGCACGTAGCCCGCGCCGAGCGCGCCGTCGACGTGGATCCAGAAGCCGCGCCGGTGGTCGGTCTTGCGGCCTTGTCCGTAGTGGAGCTCGCGGTCGATCAGCTTGTGCTGGTGGAAAACCGGGAGCAGACGGTCGGCGACCTCGCGGACCGGGTCGTAGGCGCCCTTGAAGGTGCTGCCGAAGTTGAGGCTGATGATGATCGGGTGTCCCTTGCCCGCGAAGAAGTCGACGAGGGTGACGAGCTTGTCGACGTCTATCGAGCCGGGGCCGTAGGTGGAGTACTGCTCGTCGCGGTGGGTGGTGCCCGGTAGCGCAGAGGGCACCTCGTCAGGCCAGATCCCGTCGTTGATGGGGCACTGCTTCGGATAGAGCTTCCTGCCCAGCTCGCCGAAGGTCGGCAGGTTCAACACGCGCACGGATTTGTTGAACGAGTAGTGGGTGTCCTCGGAGTAGAAGACCACCGGCTGGTACGCGGTGTTGTCCGGGGTGGCGTCTTGCGGGTCGGCGTAGGTCAGCGAGGCGCTGTCGGACTCCTCTTCCCCGAGGAGCCGTCGACCGGAGAGGTAGTCGCGGGCGTTCCACAGCGCGTACATGTTGCCCTCGGTGGAGCCCATGCTGAGCCCGTAGCCCCAGCAGGACTCCCGGTCGGCGGGCACGTGGGGCTTACCGCGCCAGAGTTCGGCGAAGTAGTTGAGCACGGCCTGCTCGACGACCTTGGAGTTGACCTTGAGGCCGCCGTCCTGGAACGGGTCGCCGATGTTGTTGATGTGCGTGCGCAGGAACCGGCCCAGGTCCTCGGCGTACCCCGCCATGTTCGCGTTGACCTGGTAGCCGAGCAGGTGGTCGCGCTTGTACTCCAGGTGCGCGGCCAGCCGGTCCAGCGCGGCGGCCCGCTCGGCCGGGGTGAGCCCGGTGCGTTTGAGCTTGAGCTGCTCGGCGGTCGGCGGCGCGGGTGGGTACGGGTTCCAGATCTCCTGCTCCGGGACGGCGAGGTCCTCGGTGAACACGTCGCCGCGCAGCGTGGACGGGCGGCTGTCGACCTGCGTCATGTCGATCCCTTCGTCGCGTGGGCCCCACCCCCGGCTTACCCGAGCACCCGGCCGGGCTGAATCCCGCGCACCCGACACCACCCGCCCGGGGGCGGCGGCCACCCGGCCGGGGTTTACAGGCAACCCCGTGGTTGCCTAAGCTGGACATGCAGCCAAGTGGTTGCCTGTCCGAGGGGGTGGACGTGGCCGTGCGGGACCTCGACGACGTGTTCCGCGCGCTGGCCGACCCGCACCGCCGCGCGCTGCTGGACCGGCTCAACGAGCACGACGGGTTGAGCCTGCGCGAGCTGTGCGCGGGGGTGGCGATGAGCAGGCAGGCGGTGAGCAAGCACCTGGCCGCGCTGGAGGCGGCCAATCTGGTCACCACTGTGTGGCGGGGCAGGGAGAAGCTGCACCACCTCAACGCCGAGCCGGTCAACGCGATCGCCGACCGCTGGATCCGAAGGTACGACCGGGGGCGCGTGCGCGCGCTCGCCGACCTGAAACGAGCACTGGAGCACCCCGTGAGCCTGGAAGACCCCGTGAGCACTGCCGAGCCGACCGCGGAAGGCCCCACCGAGTTCGTCTACACCACCTACATCGACACGACCCCGGAGAAGCTCTGGCAGGCGCTGACCGAGCCCGCGTTCACCAGCCGGTACTGGGGCGTGGAGCTGACCTCCGAGTGGGTCGCGGGCGCGCCGATGAGCTGGCGGGAGAACGGCGTGACGATCACCGACCCGGAGCAGGTCGTGCTGGTCGCGGACCGGCCGACGCGGCTGTCCTACACCTGGCACACGCTCAGCGACGAGTGGCGCGACTCGCACGGGTTCGACCCGGCGGAGATCGCGGTGCTCGCCGCGCAGCGCCGGTCCAAGGTGACCTTCGACATCGAGGCACTGGAGGGAAGGGTGCGGCTGACGGTGACCCACGACGGGTTCGAGCCCGGCAGTGAACTGGTGGCCGGAGTGAGCCACGGGTGGCCGGAGATCCTGTCCAGCCTCAAGACCCTGTTGGAGACGGGGGAGCCGTTGCCGCCCATCAAGAGGTAGCCTGCGCACCCGTCCCGCACCCGAGGTACTCCACGTTCGCCCACTCAGGGGTGGTGAAGTAACCGAGTGCGCGATGGGAACCACCGCAAGGTGTGAGCCAGGTAACCCGAACCGGTCGGTAACCGGATCTGCGGCCAAGTTCACCCGATTCAGCGACTCAAGCGCATCCGTTGCGCACTTTTCATACTCAGCGTGTAGTTACCCCCGTTTCCGGCCGCCAGGACGGCGGTGAGCGGGGACGCGGCGACGCTCAGTGCCACAGAGCGTCCGAGTTGGACCGTCCACATCACCCGGTCGGGCCAGGCTCCGTCGTCACCCGGAGCAAACTCGTACGTATCAACGCATAAGGAATGCCCCACGGTCCGCGATGGACTGTGTGGTGCACCCGAGCGAGATCCGCGTCCCCGCCCAGCCGGCACCACCCATGCCGGACCGAGAAAGGGTTTGCCATGACTGCTCAGACGAGCCGCACGCCGAGGGCGGTGCGCAGGCGCTCGCGCGACCGCAGGACAGCCCTGATCGTGATCCTGGGTGGCCTCATCGGCACCGCGCTGCTGGCGCTGTCGCTGACCGGCACGCTGTCGGCGTTCACCGCCGCCATCACCAACACCACCGACACCGTGTCCACCGGTTCGCTGATCATGCAGGAGACCGACGGCTCGAACACCTGCACCAGCAACAGCTCGTCGACCAACTCGGCGAACTGCGCCACGATCAACAAGTACACCGGCAACACGCTGCTGCCCGGCGGCTCGGCGACCAAGACCGTCACCCTGTCCAACCAGGGCAGCATCACCCCCGCGACCTTCACCCTGACCCCGGGCACCTGCAGCCAGTCCGGCTCGGTCAGCGGCATCACGCCTGCGTCGGACTTCTGCGCCCAGGTGACGCTGAAGATCTACACCGCGGCCACGGCGACCGGTCCGACCATCTACAACGGACTCCTGTCCGCGTTCACCACCCCGCTGTCGCTGACCGCGTTGGCCCCGGCGGGCTCCCAGCCGTACACCTTTGTGGTGAGCCTGCCCTCCGGTCTGGGCAACAGCTACATGGGCCTGACCGCGTCCCAGGCACTGACCTGGACGTTCAGCTCCTGATCCGATGAGCATCGACCCGGCTGCCGGGCAGCGTGGTGGAAAGCACCGCGCTGCCCGGCAGCCGGGCGCCCGGGTCCGGTTGCTGGCGGCCACGGCGCTGGTGCTGCTGGGCATCGCGCTCGCGGTCGGCTGGTGGGTGACCGGCGGCCGCTGGCTCTCGGTCGACACCCCGTCGATGGGCGAGGCCGCCCCGGTCGGCACGCTGGTGCTCACCAGGCCGGTCGAGCTGGGCGAGGTGCGCGTCGGCGACATCATCTCGTTCCAACCGCCCGAGGGCGGCCCGATCCACACCCACCGGGTGTCCAGGGTCGAGGGCGGCGCGGTGTTCACCAAGGGCGACATCAACGGCGCGGAGGACCCGTGGCCGGTGGCGGGCGACAAGCTGGTCGGCAAGGTCGTCGCGCGCTGGTGGGGAATGGCGTGGGTGGTGCGGTCGCTGCCGATCGTGGTCCCCGGTGTCGCGCTGGTGTGGTTGCTGACGACCTGGGCCGCCCCGCGCTGGCGCACCGCGGCGCGGCTGGTCGGCGTCCCGCTGGTGCTGTGCGCGGCGATCCTGGTGCTGCGGCCGCTGGTCAACGCCAGCCTGCTGATGACCCTCGGCGAGGAGGGCACGACCACGGCGACCGTGGTGGGCACCGGGGTGCTGCCGGTGCGCGTGGCCGACCCGGACGGGGTGTCGGCCGACCTGCGCGCGGGTCAGGTCGCCGAGCTGGTCAGCCACGCGGCGGACGCGACGGGCGAGGTGCCGCTCTCGATCGACGCGCACATGTCGTGGCTGTGGTGGACAGTGTGTCTGGGGCTGTGCTGCGTCCCCTTGGGAGCCTCGCTGGCGCTGGGGAGGAGGGTGGCGACATGACCAAGCGGCGGCTGGCCGCGCTCGTCGGTGTGCTGGTGCTGGTCACCTGGCTCGGCACGAGCTCGACCGTCAGCGCCTTCCTCGCGCGCGTGGTCAACACCACCAACCGGATCAAGTCCGCCGTCCTGGACTGCACCCAGGTCCCCCTCGCCGACGGCGCGACCCGCCACTACCCCCTCAACGAGGGCGCAGGCGGCGTCATCGCCTACGACGCCTCCCCCACCGGCGCCGACGGCACTTACCAAGGCGGCCGCAACTCCAACGCCGCCGTGCCGTACCCCTGCGTGCGCCCCCAGGACTGGTACGCGCGCTTGGACGAAACACACTGGGTCTCGACGCCGGGCACGATCGCGATCGCGCCGGGGTCCAGCACCAGCCAGGAAGCCTGGTTCCGCACGGTGAACAGCCAAGGTGTCATCAACGGCTTCGGCAGCACGCAGACGGGCGCGTCGACGAACAAGACGAATCTGCTGATCATCACGTCGCTGGGGCGGGTGGCGTTCCTGGTGAAGGGGGCGTCGAACTACGAGATCGCTACGTCTTATGCGTTGAATGACGGGGCTTGGCATCACGTGGTGGGGGTGCATGATGCAGCTTCGGGGATCATTCTGTATGTGGACGGGGTGCAGCGGGCGTCGGTCAACGGGCATCCGTCGGCGTTGACTGCTTATTTTCGGATCGGGTACGAGAATACTAATGGGTTTACGAATGGGTTTGGGAGCGATCAGGCGGCGGCGCATTTTTGGGACTACATGGCGTTTGTGTCGTTCTATCCGTTTGCGTTGACGGCTACGCAGGTTACGCAGCATTTTAATGCGGGGAACTGAGGCTGCCTGCGGTGTGGGTGGCTGCTGAGTGGTTCGCGGTGTGGTGTGGTCGGGTGGATGGGCGCGCCGGGTGGTGAGCGTGGGGCGGGCGCTGGGTGGCCAGTGTGGGCGGGCTGGGTGCGGTCGGGTGGCGAGTGTGGGGCGGGTGCTGGGTGCGCCGATCCAGTGGGTCGATTGGTTGTCCACAACGGGTTCGCTTGTCCACAGGGCCTTGCGTGCTACTCCCGTTCTGTCGGCGCCTCTCGGTAGGCTGCATATCGGGGGCTCTTGTGGCAGATGATCTTGTGGGGCGGCTGGGTTGTCCACAACGGCTTTGGCTGTCCACAGGGCCTTGCTTGGTGCTCCCGGGTTGTCGGTGCTGCGCGGTAGGCTGTGTATTTGGGGGCTTTCGATCAGGTTGATCTTGGCGCATGCCCGGGCTGGGGATGCGGGGCAAGAAATTCGGGGCCTCCGCCTTCGGCTCCGGTGGACGGCCTCGTCGCCTGGCGGCGACCTCGGCGCCCGATCCGCGACAATGCGGAAAGCTCGATGGGGCGAACTTGTTTTGCGCGGGGCCCCTACAGAACCCGTGCTGGGCTCAAAAGCTGGGGGCCAAAGGGACGGCCCAGCAGCCGCCAACGAGGCTACGGGTCCTGTCCCCCCACGCAAAACAAGTCCGCCCCATCGAGCCGGCTTGGCACCAGCGAGTCCGACTGTCCAGGTGCTGGGTAGGTGGGCTGGGGCGGACCTGACGGGGCGCAGGCTGGCACCGCAAGGTCCGGGTGTCCGGTGGTCGGCCAGGTGGGTTGGGGCGGACCTGACGGCAGCCGGGTTGGCACCGGCGACTCCGAGGAGCGCGGGGCTGAGCAGGCGGGCCGGGGGCAGACCTGACGGGGGGCGAGTTGGCACCGCAGGGTCCGAGTGACCACGGGCTGAGCAGGTGGGCGGAGACGGACCTGACGGGGGGCAGGCTGGCACCGGAACTTCTGAGTGTTCAGGCGCTGGGTTAGTGGGTTGGGGCGGACCTGCCCGGGGAGCGAGTTGGCACCGACGGGCCTGAGGGTCCACGGGTTGAGTAGGTGGGTTGGGGCGGACCTGACGGAAGCTGGGCTGGCACCGACGGGCCCGAGAGTCCAGGGCTGAGTGGGTGGACCGGGGACGGCACACCTGGCGGGGGGCTGGGTTGGCACCAGCGAGTCCGAGTGTCCGGGGCTGGGTGGGTGGGCTAGGGCAGGACCTGACGAGGGCTGAATTGACAGGGGCGACTCGGGTGAGCTGGGGCGGCACCAGCAGTTCCGAGTGTCCAGGGGTTGGCGCTGTGGGTTGGGGCAGATCTGACGGGTGATGGGCAGGCGCCAGGGACTTCTGAGGTGCGCGGGGGTTCGGAGAGCTCAGTGGTGGCATTGTGCGGAGTAGAGAGTGCCGCTACTCCCGGGCGGGATTGCAGCTGGGGCAACGGCGCGAGGAGAGAGTGGTGTCGGGGCAGCGGTGCGAAGGGGAGGCAACCGCTGCCCCGGGTGAACAAGAAGGTCAGTGGCGCTAGGCGATGGGGGCTACTTCTCGGGTTCGGCGGTGGCGTTATTCGATGGGGTCGGGGATGGGGATGGCTGCCACCAGGCGGCGGGTGTAGGGGGCGGTTGGGGTTCTGAGGACCTCGTGGTGCGGGCCCTCCTCGACCACGCGACCCTGGTGGAGGACTGTTACCCGGTGGGCCAGGTTGTCGACCACCGCCAGGTCGTGGCTGATGAAGAGGCAGGCGAAACCGAGGGTCTGTTGCAGGTCGGTCACCAGCTCCAGCACCGCTGCCTGGACGGAGACGTCGAGGGCGCTGGTGGGTTCGTCGGCTATGAGGAGGGCCGGGTTCAGGGCCAGGGCGCGGGCGATGCCGACGCGTTGGCGTTGGCCGCCGGAGAGTTCTTTGGGGCGGCGGTGGGTGTAGGAGGTGGGGAGGCGGACGGAGTCGAGGAGGTCGGCTATGCGGTCTCGGTATTGCTTGCCTCGAGCTGCCTTGTGGACGCGGAGGGGTTCACCGATGCAGTCCGCTATGGACATTCGGGGGTTGAGGGAGCCGCCGGGGTCTTGGAAGATGAAGCCGATGCGGGGGCGGGCGCTGATCGGGTCGGTGCCGAGGACGGTCACCGAGCCAGACGAGGTGCGGAGCAGGCCCGCGGCGACTTTGCCGATGGTGGACTTGCCCGACCCCGACTCGCCCACCAGGCCGACGACCTCGCCTTGGCCGATGCGAAGATCGACCTTGTCGACCGCGACGAAGTCCTTGTAGTGCACCACGACCTGGTCCAGGTGCAGTGCGAGGTCGGCCACCGGCACGGCCGACGGGGCGCGGTGGCCCAGGCGGGGGACGGCGGCGAGGAGTTCCTGGGTGTAGGCGCGGGCGGGGCGGGCGAACAGGTCCTCCACGGGGGCCTGTTCGACCAGTTCCCCTTGGCGCATAACGGCTACGCGGTCGGCCAGGTCCGCCACCACGCCCATGTTGTGGGTGATCAGCAGGATGGCGGTGCCCAGGCGGTCGCGCAGGTCGCGGAGCAGGGACAGGATCTCGGCTTGGACCGTCACGTCGAGGGCCGTGGTCGGTTCGTCGGCGATGATCAGGCGGGGGTTGTTGGCCAGGGCGATGGCGATGACCACGCGCTGCTTCTGGCCGCCGGAGAGCTGGTGCGGGTAGTGGCGCACCCGGGTCGCGGGCTCGGGGATGCCGACCAGCTCCAGCAGGCGGACGGCCTCCCGGGAGGCGTCCGCTTTGGACAGTTGCTGGTGGGCGCGCAGCACCGCGGCGATCTGCCAGCCGATGGTGTGGACCGGGTTCAGCGCGGTCGCGGGCTCCTGGAAGACCATCGCGACCTGCTGACCCCGGACCTGCCGCAGGGTCTCCTCCTCGGCGCCGACCAGCTCCTGCTCGCCCAGCCGCGCACTACCGCGCACCGAGGCCCCCGCGGGCAGGAGGCCGAGCACGGCGCGGGCGGTCACCGACTTGCCCGAGCCGGACTCCCCCACCAGCGCCAGGATCTCGCCCTCGGCCACGGTGAAGTCGATGCCGCGCACCGCTTCCACCTGGCCGAAGGCGACCCGCAGTCCCGTCACGGACAGGACATCAGTCGTAGACACGTTCGGCCTCCGCCCAGAGTCGTGCGATGAGCTTGGGGTCGTAGTCGGCCTGGGCGCCCGGTTCGTAGCGGACGTGGCGCAGGGTGCCGGTGTAGGGGAAGGTGGCCTCGCGGGTGTGCAGGTCCCAGTCGACGGGACCGCCGCGGTCGGAGCCGATGCTGATGCCGGTGAACGGGGCCAGGCCGATCAGCTGGGCGACCGGGCCCAGCTTGGCCGTGCCCGCGCCGGTGTCCAGCACGAAGGACCACTGGAAGTCCGGCAACGCGGTGGCGGACAGGCGAACCGGTGCCGAGCCGAGCGGAACCGGGCCGGAGCGGTGCACGACGCCGTACGCGTTGTAGGTCAGGTGGGCGGCGTCGTCCTCGATGTAGACGACGTAGCCGCCGCCTTGGTCGCCGTGGGAGAAGAGCACGCCGCGGTCGCCGGGGGTGAAGTCCACAGTGGCCTCGACGACGAAGTCGCGGAACTGCACCAGTTGCGCCGAGCGGTACCGCTCCAGCAGCGGGATCCCCGGGTACAGCGTCACTGGCCGCTCGAGGCGCTGGTCGCCGGGGCGGCGCAGGTGGTTGGCCGGGCTGTGGTCGTTGAGCGGGAACACCGTGTTGTGCCAGGCCGTGTGCTCCCAGGCCGCGGCCAGCTCGGCCAGCTTCTCCGGGTGCTTGGCGGCCACGTTCGTCGTCTCGGTCGGGTCCGACTCGACGTGGTAGAGCTCCCACTCGCTGTCGTCGAACGGTTTGCCCGGGATGTGCCGGGTGACGATCTTCCACCCGTCGGCGTAGTAGCCCCGGTTGCCGCCGGTCTCGGTGTACTGCGTCGTGTGCCCGGACTCGGCGTCCGCGTCGCGCAGCACCGGCACCGCGCTGACGCCGTCCTCCTCGGCCGCGGCGACCCCTTGGCGGGCGTCCAGGCGCGGCACGCCCGCGAGTTCCAGCAACGTCGGCGTCACGTCGGTCACGTAGACGTACTGGTGACGCAGCCCGGCCTCGAGCCCGGCGGGCCAGTGCACGATGAACGGGGTGCGCACGCCGCCCGCGTAGGTGTCGAACTTGTAGAGCCGGAACGGGGTGTTCGACGCCTGCGCCCACCCGCGCGGGTAGTGGATCGTGGTCTGCGGCCCGCCGAGCAGGTCCACCTCGCGCTCGACGTCGCGGTCCCAAGTGGACGGCACGCCGGGTACGTGCACGAACTGGCTGAAGTAGCTGCGGGTGCCCTCGGCCCCGCCCTCGGCCGTCGCGCCGTTGTCGGAGGTGAAGACGATGATCGTGTCGTCGAGTTCGCCGTGCTTGCGCAGGGTCTCCACGATCCGGCCGATACTCTGGTCCACGTTGTCCAGTGACGCCGCGTAAACCTCCATGTACCGAGCGAACAGTTCCTGCTGCCGCGGCGAGAGCTCCGACCACGGCAGCACGTCGCGGCCGGGTTCGCTGTTGCGCGGCGCCAGCGCCGTACCCTCGGGGAACAGGCCCTCGGCGAGCTGCTTGGCGAACCGGGTCTCCCGGATGGCGTCCCAGCCCTCGGCGTAGCGGCCGCGGTAGCGCTGCAGGTCGGAGTCCTTGGCGCCCAACGGGCCGTGCATGGCGTGGTGGGCGAAGTAGAGGAAGAACGGCTTGTCCGGGTCGCTCGCCCGCAGGGTGTCGATCATGCGGACCGCGCGGTCGGTGAGGTCGTCGGTGAGGTAGTAGCCCTCGGGGAAGTCGCCGTCGTAGGGGCTGTTGTCCCAGAGCAGGCGGTGCGGGTGGTGCAGGTTGGTCAGGCCCTCGAGGCTGCCGAAGTACCGGTCGAACCCGCGCTGCAGCGGCCACGACGACCGGTCGGCCGCGTCGTGGCCCGCCGCGTCGCGGGTGAGGTGCCACTTGCCGACGGCGAAGGTGGCGTACCCGGCCGCGCGCAGCGACTCGGGCAGCGAGGGGGCGTTGTCGGGCAGTTGGAACGAGTACGCCGGGAAGCCGGGGTCGGAGTTGGCGGGGAACGCGAAGCCCGCGCGGTGCGGGTTGAGCCCGGTCAGCAGCGCCGCGCGCGAGGGCGAGCACAGCGGCGTGGTGTGGTAGTTCGTCAGCCGTAGACCGCCCGCGGCCAACGCGTCCAGGGTCGGGGTGGCGATCTCGCCGCCGAACGGGCCGATGTCGGCGTAGCCCAGGTCGTCCACGAGGATGACGACGATGTTGGGGCCCTTCGCGCGCCGCTCGACCGGCCACCCGGGCCGCGACTCGGCGAAGACCCGGCCGATGGAACCGGTGAAGCCGTCGTACCCGCGAGCGTGGTCCGGGATGTTCTTAGGGGAGCTCATGTCTTGCCCTTCCTGGTCATGCGCCGCGCGCGGCGTTCGTGGCCTGGGCGATCAACTGAAAGCCCAACACGAGCACCGCTGTCACCACCAGTGGTCCGATTGCGAAAAGTGGGTTGAGATCGAGGTAGCGCAAGGAGGTGGTGAGCACCGCGCCGATGGAGGGGTGCGGTGGGCTCACTCCAATGCCGAGCACGCTCATGGCACCTTCGATGAACACCGCTACCGACAGCGACAGCGCCAGCTGCACAAGCGCCGGTTCGAGCGAGTTGGGCAGCACGTGGTGGCGCAGGACGTGGGCCTTGCCCGCGCCGATGACCTCCGACGCGGTGACGAACTGCGACTCGCGGACCCGCAGCACCGCGGTCCGCAGCAGCCTGCCGAAGATCGGGACCTCCACGCAGACGATCACGATGACCACCGAGGTGGTGCCGGGCCCGATCACCGCGGCCAGGCCGATCGCGAGGATGAGCTGCGGGAAGGCGAGCAGCACGTCGAACAGCCGCTGCACGGCGACGTCCAGCACGTTGTTGACCGTGGCCAGGGCGCCGATCGCGCAGCCGAGCAGCGCGCCGAAGGGCACGGCGGTGAAGCCGATCAGCAGGTCGACGCGGATGCCCGCGAGGAGGCGGGCGAGGATGTCGCGGTTGAGGTCGTCGGTGCCGAGCAGGTGCGTGCCGGACGGGCCAAGCAGGTTGGCACCGGGGATCTGCTCGTAAGGGTCCCAGGAGACCAGCAGCGGACCGATCAGCCCCGCTGCGATCACCAACCCGACTAAGACCAAGCCGACGAGTCCCTTACCGCGTAAGAACGTCTTAGGCCGAACGGGAACGGCGACTTCAACAGGCTCGGGCGTCTCAAGGGTCGCGGTCATGTCTGGGCTCCCAACCGGATCCTCGGGTCCAAGGCGGCGTGCACGATGTCGGTGACCAGTTGGACCAACACGAACACCGCGACCGACAGCATCAACAGCACCTGCACGACCGGGTAGTCCCGCCGGGTGATGCCTTGCTCGACCAGCAACCCGAGCCCTGGCCACGAAAAGATCGACTCGACCAGGACAGCGCCACCGAGCAGTGCACCGGTCTGCAGGCCTAGCGTCGTGATGGCAACCGGAAGCGCGCCGCGCATGGCGTGCCGCACGACGATCTCGCGCCTCTTAACGCCTGCAGCCTGGACGGTGGTCACGTAGTCCTGTCGCAGTTCTCCGCGCAGCGTCTCGGCGAGGAAGCCGGTAAGCACACCGGCCACCGGTAGCGCTAAGCACACCGCGGGGAGAGCCAGGTACTGCACGGTGATGTCCAGCCGGTCGAACATGCCCTTGGGCGGGACGCCACCGGTGGGCAGCAACCGGAAGATCACCCCGAAGACGATGATGAGTACAACGCCCGTCACAAACGGCGGTAGGGCTACCGCGGCGGTGTGGAAGCCGGTGAGTACCCGGTCCACCCAGCGGTTGCTGGTCGCCGCCCACAGCGGTCCCAGCAGCAGCGCCACCAGGACCGCGATGAGCAGTGCCGAGAGGGTCAGGGTCAGCGTGTTCGCGAACCCCTCTCCCACCAGATCGGCGATGTCGCCGCCGATCAGGTACGACCTGCCGAGGTCACCGCTGAACAGGCCACCCAGCCAGTCCAGGTACTGGGTCACCACCGGCAGGTCGAGCCCGAGGTCGTGCCGGATGGCCGCGATGGCCTCCGGTGAGGCGTCCGGACCTGCCATCGCCGCGGCCGCGTCGCCCGGGATCGCCCGGATGACCAGGAAGATCAGCACGGAGGCGAGCCAGAGCACGATGAGCGCCGACGGCGCGCGGCGCAGCAGGTACCGGGTCATGCCACGAACGCCTTGCTGAAGTCCGGCTCCCGCCTGCGCGACCACTCGAAGCCCTGCAGCGCGTCGCGGGTGACGGCCTGCTCGAACACGACGCCGATCTCGGCGAGGAACGCGCCGTCGAGCAGCTGGGTGGACAGCTCCTTGTAGGCGGCGGTCGCCTCGGGGCCGGTGACCGACTGCAGCTTCCAGGCGTTGTCGGCGGCCGTGGTGTAGGCCGGGGAGCTGTACTTGGAGGCGTTGCGGCGGGCGTTGAACGGGTACGCGCTGACCGTCAGCGTCGCCGGGGAGAACTGCGCCCAGGAGTGGTTGGTGGTCCACAGCCCCGGGAACTGGGCCCCGATCAGCTGCTTGACGAAGCCGGTCGAGTCGACCGGGGTGAGGGCCACCTTGATGCCGACCTCGGCCAGGTTGTTCTGGATGATCTGCGCGATCGCGGTGAAGACCTGGTCGTTGCCGACGTAGGTGAGCGGGATCTCCGGCAGCTGCTTGCCCGACTCGGCCAGCAGCGCCTTGGCCTTGGTGACGTCGTGCTTGTAGCGGCTGTCGAGCTCCTGGTCGTACGCCGGGCTGGTGCGCGGCCACGGCAGCGACACCGGGTAGCCCTTGTCCCGGAAGACCTCCTTGATGATCCGCTCCTTGTCCAGCGCGTAGGCGATGGCCTGGCGGACCTTGGGGTCCTCGAGCCCGGGGGCGGTGACGTTGAGGCCGACGTAGGCCTGCAGCTCGGCGCCCTCCAGGGAGGTGACCTTCAGGCCGGGGGTGCTCGCGAGGGCCTCGGCGTCGCGGTAGCCGACGCCGCGGGCGAGGTGCACCTGGCCGGACTTCACGGCCGCGGCCAGCGACTGGGCGTCCGGGATCACCCGCACGTGCACACCGTCGAGGTAGGGCGCGCCGCCCCAGTAGGCCGGGTTCTTGCTGAAGGTCAGGTCGGTGTTGGGGCGCCACGAGTCGAACTTGAACGCGCCGGTGCCGATGAGCTTCTTGCCGGTGGCGATGTCGGCGGCGGTCTCGGAGTCGACCAGCGGCACGGTGTCGAGCAGGTCGAACAGGTTGCTGACCGGGTGCTCCAGGTGCAGCACGACCTGGTCGGGGGCCGGGGTGTCGATGGCGGTGATGGTCTTGGCGGTGCTGATCAGCTGGCCGTTCCACTTGGGGTCGGCGTAGTTGCCCAGCGCGAACTTGACGTCGGCGGAGGTGAGCGTGCGGCCGGAGTGGTACTTGACGTCGGTGCGCAGCTTGAGCGTGACCGTCTTGCCGCCGTCGCTCTGCTTCCACTCGGTGGCGACCCGGGGCTTGGGCTCGAGGGTCTTGTTGTCGTAGCGCACCAGGGTGTCGTAGACGAGGCCGACGACGGTGGTGATGGAGACGTTGCTGTTGGTGAACAGGTTGGCGGGGACCAGGTCGAGGTTGACGCCGATCTCGGCGACGCCACCCTGCTTGGGCGCGGCGGCGGGGCCCGCCGGGCTGGTCTGCGCGTCCACTGCCGACTGGCAGGCGGTCGCGGCGAGCAGCAGAACGGCGGCGGCAGCGGCCTTGAGCGCCTGGCGTCTGGACGGTGGGTTCATCGGGGGTGTTCTCCTGTGGTGGTTCACCGGCTGGTGCGGTTCAGGGGGCGAGCTGGATCACGGGGCGTGGTCCACGGGGCGTGGTTCAGGGGGCGCCGACCGGGTCGGCGGTGCGCGGGGCGGGTGGGGCGCCGGTGACCTGGTCGGGTCGGGGCGCCTGGTCGAGCAGGTCGAGCGGGTGGTCGAACAGGCGGTTGAGCAGGCCGGTGCACGCGGCGGTGGCCTGCAGCGTCGGGCCGAACCTGGTCACCGAGACGATGTCGGTGCCGGGCAGGGTCGTGGTGGTGGCGAAGGCGTGCAGCAGGTCGGGCAGCCGCTCCGCCGGGTCGGTGATCGCCTGCCCGCCGAGCACGACCCGGTCCGGGTTGAGCGCGTCGCGCAGCAGGCCGACGGCCCGGCCGAGCGCGGCGGCGCGTTCGGCGAGCAGGGCGGTGGCGGTGGGGTCACCGGCGGTGGCGGCGGCGCGGACCAGGCGGATGTCCGGTTCGTCGACGACGCCCGCGGCGAAGGCCTTGTCGGCGACCGTGCGGTCGGCGACGGTGGCCTCCAGGCAGCCGGTGGCCCCGCACGGACATCGGACCTCGCCGCCGATGGGCAGGTGGGCGATGCTGCCGCCGCCACCGGGGCCGCGGTGCAGCACGCCGTCGACCGACAGCGCGATGCCGACGACCTCGCGGGCGTAGAAGTACAGCAGGCTCGACACGCGCGGGCCCCAGCCGAAGAGCAGTTCGGCGTTGGCCATGGCGGCGACGTGGCCGTCGAGGTGCACGGGGTAGCCGGTGGCGCGGCGCAGCAGGTCGGCGGCGGGGACCCGGTGCCAGCCGAGCCGGTCGTGGTCGAGCAGGCCGCGCTCGGCGTCGACGAGACCACCGCTGGCCAGGCCGATGCCGACCACGCGGCGCCGGGGCCAGCGGCGCAGGAAGGCGCGGACCTTGCCCGCGATGTGGGCGAAGACGTCCTCGGGGCCGCCCGGCGGGGTGGGGATCTCCTCGGAGTCGAGCAGGGTGCCGCGCAGGTCCGCGAGGCCGTAGGTGATGGTGCTCACCCCGATGTGCACACCGCAGGCGGCGTAGGTGGTGTCGTCGAGGTGGATGGGCACCCGGGGGCGGCCGATCGCGCCGACCGGTACCAGTTCGGGGAACTCGCGCAGCAGACCGAGTTCGATGAGCACACCGACCTGCCTGCTGACCGTGGGCATGCTCAGCCCGGTGCGCTCGCCGATGGCCGCGCGCGAGAGCGGGCCGTCGCGGCGGATCACGGCGAGCACGGCGGCGGCGTTGGCGGCGCGCACGCTGGTTCGGCGCGGGGTGTCGGGCACGGTCGACCTTCCTCCGGGCAAGGGTTTTCCGCTTTTGTTCGAGCGGGTAAAGAACTCACGTGGAGACGAACCCGCGCTGCGGCGGGCGGGCGATGGCGATCAACGACAACGGCGCACAAGGGGAAGAATCCGATTGTCCACAGGGGATGTCAACGGCGTCCGGGATATGGAACCGGTGGTGCCCACTTAATTTCAGTGCTTTGCGGAAGCTTGTTGGCCGCGCCGTGGCGTTCGTAGGTTCAGGCCATCCCACCTCTGGAGAAAGGACCCCCACCGTGAGCCAGTCCCTGGAGACCGAGGTGTCGGTCGTCAAGCTGGGTTCGAACATCGGCGCGCGCATCGATGGCGTCCGCCTCGGCGGCGACCTGTCCGCCGAGACCGTGGCCGCGATCCGCGCCGCGCTGCTGGCGAACAAGGTCATCTTCTTCCGCGGCCAAGAACACCTCGACGACGCCGGGCAGTTGGCCTTCGGGTCGCTGCTGGGCGAGGTGACCCTGGCGCACCCGACCGTGCGCGGGGTGGTCAACCCCCAGGTCCTGCCGATCGACTCGGAGTACGGCAAGGCCAACAGCTGGCACACCGATGTGACCTTTGTGGACCGAGTGCCCTCGGTGAGCATCCTGCGCGCGATCACCCTGCCGCCGTACGGCGGGAACACGGTGTGGGCCAACACCGTCGCCGCGTACGAGTCGCTTCCCTTGTCGTTGAAGGCTTTGGTCGACGGGCTGTGGGCGGTGCACACCAACGCCTACGACTACGCGGCCAACATCGACGAGCTGCGCATCGGCGGCGTGGACGTGAAGACCGAGCAGTACCGCGCCGAGTTCCAGTCCGACCTCTACGAGACCGAGCACCCGGTCGTGCGCGTGCACCCGGAGACGGGCGAGCGGTCACTGCTGCTCGGCCACTTCGTGAAGCGGCTGATCGGGGTGAGCTCGGTGGAGTCGCAGATCCTGTTCCAGCTCCTGCAGAACCGGGTCACCCGCCTGGAGAACACCGTCCGCTGGCACTGGCAGGACGGCGACGTCGCGATCTGGGACAACCGCGCCACCCAGCACTACGCCATCGCCGACTACGACGACCAGGCCCGGCGCCTGCACCGGATCACCCTGGCCGGTGACGTGCCGGTGAGCATCGACGGGACGCACAGCGTGGTGCGGACGGGGGATGCGTCGCACTTCTCGAACATCTAGGTCCTTTGTGGATTTGAGCGAGGTGGTCCGGTCTCGATGGGCACGCTGGAACGGGTTCAGCGTGCCCGGGGACGGCCTCATCCCCCGAGGATCGCGGCCCCGTCAACGAACTCCCGGACAGCACCGGTGGACTGGTACGGCCGCAACCTGACCTCGAGATCCCGTACCGCCGCCACAGAACGCTTCGACTGGACCTTCACCGCCAACCGCAACGCCGCACCGGCCGCGCCGGCCGCCGCCTCCACATCCCCAGCCGTGATCTCCGCCCGCGCCAAGGCCGCGGCCGCCAATGCTCCTCGCCTTGCCCGACCCTGGAGCTCCGCTGCGGCGGCGGACTCCCGCGCAAAGGCTTTCGCCTCCGGCAGGCCCAGGTCCCGGAACACGTGCGCGTACTCGCCAGCGAGGTAGGCGGTGTCAATGAACCGCGCCCACTCCGGCTCATCCCCCTTGTTCGCGAACTCTTGTTGCGACAACTCGACGCTCCGCCTGGCTTCCCGCTCATCCCCCACCGCAGCGGCGGCCCGCGCTTCCAGTGCCCGCAGTCGAGCCACACACGCGGAGGACCGCGTCTGACCCGCGAGGCCGGTGCGCGCCAGTCTCAAACCGTGCTGGGGGTGTCCGCTGGTGGTCGCCTGATCGGAGAGGCCCGCCAGCACGTGAGCACCCAAGTCCACATCGCCCGCTGCTTGCGCCAACCGCAACGCCCGCAGCAAGTGCGCTTGAGTGAACCCGTTGTCCCCGTCGTCGAAGGCCATCCAGCCGAGCAGGTAGTGCTGCTCACTGACCGCTGAGTACAACTCCTTGCCCACAGGCGTGTGCGGCGCGGTGGCCTCCACCAAGGGCGCGACGACCTGCTCCAGGTACCGGCCCAGGTGCGCCCGCGCACACCCACCACCCCGCATGACGTCGAGCTCCTGGAACACCGAGAACGCCTGCCGCAACGCCGCCACATCGGCCGAACCCACCTTGGCGGGCGGCCCCGCGAACTCCTCCAGACTGGCGACCAGCCACTCCCGGCTGGGCCCCAACGAGGCCGCGGCGCTGAACACGGCACCGGCCAGGAATCCCCTGCGCTCCACCGCACCCTCCTGGATCATCGCGTCCAACTCGGTCAGGGACACCCCGATGAGCCGCGCCAGCCGCGGCCGCACGTGCGGCAGCGGCTCCCGGGTCCGCGACTCCCACCGCTGCACCGTCGTCCGGTCGACCCCGAGGGCCGCGGCCAAGGTCTCCTGCGTGAACCCCGCGGCCCGCCTGGCCCCGGCCAACCTCGCACGTCGCGCCACCACGGGGGCAGCATGGCACAGCGGTCACCTTGAGCGCACGCACCATCACCACTGGTCATACCCGGCCTGGCCGCATCCCGGCCGCGCGGGGGCCGGGAAACGGCGGCATCACGGCGCTGTCGCCGGGGCGGCTCGCCGTGCAGGGTTGGCACTCTTGGAGAGGAGTTGCGATGACCACCGCACTTGACATGGCTGATGGCACTTTGCCCGACGTGGTGGCCGCCGTGCGGCGACACTGGATCGGGAGCGGGAAACCTTCGGTGGGGCGGCTGTCGGTGGCCGTCACCGGTCGTGGGCCCGCGCAGGTGGAGGTTGACGTGGAGCCGGGGGAACAAGCCCTGGTTTGCGCGCGGCTGTTGTTCTGGCACCACACCTTGGCGGAGGCGTGGGTGTACGTGGAGCCCGCGACCTCCTCGACCGGGCCGTCGGTGCGGATGTCGGGGATGCTGGTCGACGGGACGCGAGCCGTGGTCGTGGGGCACTTCGACATCGGCGCCGTCGAGGGGCCGCTGGTGGGGTCCGGCGCGGTGGAGTGGTTGCGGGGTCAGGTGTCCGGGATCGGTCCACAGTGGCCACTGGAGCTCGGCGGCGCCCTTCCCGGTTGAGCGATCGGTCCCGCTGCCCGGCTCCACCAACCTCGATCGCGCTGCTTCGAGCGCGGTGCGGTGGAGCCGGGGACGGGTCACTCGCCGAAGACCGGCAGTTCCCAGCGCTCGCCCGGGACCGACCCGGCGCACGGCTGCAGCCCGACGTACTCCCCGCCGTCGGCGTGCCACAGGCACCAGCTCACCCCGGCGTCGTCCTTGGCGGCCTGGACCCAGTACCCGCTTTCCTGTTCCACCAGCCGCCAGGCCTGGGGCGCCTCCAACTCATCGCACGGTTGGGTGACGACGTCGTCGAGGTCGGTGTAGGAGAGGCAGAGGTCGGTCCCGGCGGCGGTGATGGCCACCCGGAGGTCGTCGGTGGCGGTCAACTGCCACGCTTGGCGGTCCAGCGGGCTGCACGCCTGCCCGGAAACCACCCCCGGCTCCACCGGCCGGGTGAGGCACTGCCCGGTCGACACCGACCGCACGTGCACCTCCCCCTCCGCCACCCCGGCCGAGGCGACCGCGGGGGTCAGCAGCAGAAGCCCGGCAGACAGCAGCAACACACGCATGGTCTTCCTCCTGATGGCTCGACACAGGTCCACTCAGGACATTGCCGCCCACCAGCCCCCACGACCCGCCCCGACCGCACTTCCCACCCGATCGGGTGCGCGTCAGCGGTACAGGGCCCAGTGCTTGGTCAGCCACTCCCGCTGCCGGGCGGTGGGCGCCACGTGCAGCTCGCTGCCGTGCAGCGGCGCGTACACGCTGTACTTGTGCAGGCCGCCGACCACGTCAATAGTCATCGCCGCCGGGTCCACGGCGATGTGGCCGAGGTCGAACAGGCGGTGGATGTCGCGGCGCATCAGCAGGCCGCCGTCCTCGCGGTGCTTGCCGTCGGCGGCGTAGCTGTAGAGGTGGGCCGCCTCCAGCGCCTCGCGGGGCATCGGACCGGTGAAGGCGCACAGGTCGCCGTACCGGTCGAGCAGGTCGGCCCGGAACTGGCCCTGCCCCTTGCGGACGCGCACGACCGCCTTGCGGTGACCGCCTGCGATCCGCGCCCGCACCGGGGTCAACCGGGAGATGCCCGGCTGCTCCTTGAGCGCGGCGACGAAGTCGTCGAAGCGGAAGGCGCGGATGCTGAGCTGGGACTTCGGGCTGACGCACAGGTCGCGGAGTTGCTGTGTGGACAGCTCACCGCGCAGGTCGACCCACGAGGCGGCGTGGTCGGTCCGGTAGGTGGTGACGACCTCGGACCGGGCGACGGGCTCGTCGAACTCGTTGCCGCACTTGCAGATGAACTTGGGCGTCTTGGTCGAGCGCGGCTTGAAGTCCGCGAGCGCGCACCGGGGGCACTTGTAGCGCTGCTTCTCGGCCGTGTCGACGACGACCTTGTCGATCACCGACACGCCCAGCAGGGTCTTGTCGTCGCGCAGCACGATGATGTGCCCGGGCTGCGGACCGTCGCGGTTGGCGACGGTGCTGTCCCAGCTGTAGTGCTCCGAGGGCGCGTCGTCGTAGCCGTCGTTGCCGCCGTGCTCGCGCTTGTCGCCCGCCGCGAGCATCAGCCACGCGACGGGGTCACCAATTTCTGCCACGGTCAGGTCATCGTTGCCGACCCCGACCGTGTAACGCCGTTACTGAGAGTGTCGGTCACCGCTGAGGAGGGCGGACCAGGCGGTGATGGTGGGGGTTTCGGCGAGGTCGGCGAAGGCGATGCCGGGGGTGCGCCAGGATTCGACCAGGGTCATCACGCGGATGGAGTCGAGGCCGTGGTCCAGGAGGTTGTCGTCGAAGGCGATGGTGCGGGCGGGGACTTCGAGGAGGGCGGCGACCTGGGCGCGCAGTTCTTCGGGGGTCATCGGGTGCCTCGGGTGAGTAGGTCGATGACCCGGGTGGTCATCATGGTGGTGGCGCAGCGGGTGGCGGCGTAGCGCAGGGCCATGTCGTGGTCTTCCGGGGAGAAGTCGGCGACGGCGTCGGCTACCAGGAAGGCTTGGATGTCGCGCATGAACGCGTCGGTCGCGGTCATCAGGCAGCCGATGTGGGCGTACACGCCGGTGACGATGAGCTGGTCGCGGCCGTCCATCAGCGATTCGAGCTCGGTGCGGTGGAAGGCGTTGTAGCGCCACTTGGTCATCAGCCGGTCGCTGCCGCCCGGGCGCAGGTCGGCGGTGATCTCGGCGTCGGCCGGGTCGGGGCCGATGCCGCGGCCCCACATGTCCAGCTGCAGGCCGCGCTGGTCGGGGCTCTGGCCGCCGGGCTGGGCGGAGAACACGACCGGGACGCCCAGGCGCCTGCAGGTGTCGCGCAGGGTGCCGATGTTGGCGATCAGGTCGACCAGCGGCTGAGCCCCGGCGGCGAACGCGCGCAGGAAGTGGTTCTGCATGTCGTGCACCAGCAGAACCGCGCGGTCAGGGTCTGGGGTCCACTCGACCCGGTTGCGCGGCACCGACGTGGGCATCGGGTACGGCGCGATGGTGGGCAGCCCCATCACCGGCCTCCCAACGCGCGGCGCAGGTCGCGGCGGCTGGTCTTGCCGACGCCGGTGTGCGGGAACTCGGCGACGAACTCGACCCGGTCGGGGATCTTGTAGGCGGCCAACCCGCGTTCGCGCAGGAACGCGCGCAGCTGCGGTCCGGTCACCTCACCGGAGGCGACCACGAACGCGCAGGTCCGCTCCCCCAGGAACGGGTCGGGCACGGCCACCACGGCCGCGTCGTGCACAGCGGGGTGCGCGATCAAGTGGTTCTCGACTTCCTCCGCGGCGACCTTCTCCCCGCCCCGGTTGATCTGGTCCTTGGCCCGCCCCTCGACGACCACGTGCCCGGACGGCAGGACCCGCACGAGGTCGCCGGTCCGGTAGTACCCGTCGGTGAAGGCCACTTCGTTGTGCTCGTCGGCCCGGTAGTAGCCGCGGATCGTGTACGGCCCGCGCGTGAGCAGGTGCCCGACCTCACCGGGGGCGACCGGGACGTCGTCGGAGTCCACCACCAGCAGTTCGTCGTCCGGCGAGATCGGCCGCCCCTGGGAGATGGCGACCAGGTCCTCGTCGTCGTCGAACCGGGTGTAGTTGACCAGTCCCTCGGCCATCCCGAACACCTGCTGCAACCCGCACCCCAGCTCCGGCCGCACCCGCCGGGCCGCCTCCTCGGCGAACTTCGCGCCGCCGACCTGCAGCACCCGCAGCGACGACAGGTCCTCCGAGCGGGTGGCGACCGCGTCGAGCCACACCAGCGCGATCGGCGGCACCACCCCGGTGATCGTCACCCGTTCCCGCTCGATCAACCCGAACGCCACGTCCGGGCTCGGCGCGGACGCCAAAACGATCCGCGCACCCGCGTGCAGCGCGCCCAGGATCCCCGGCGAGCTCATCGGGAAGTTGTGTGCGACCGGCAGCGCGACCAGGTACACCGACGAGGTGTCCAGGCCGCAGATGTCGGCGCTTTCCCGGACGCTGTAGAGGTAATCGTCGTGTGTGCGCGGGATCAGCTTCGGCACACCTGTACTGCCACCGGACAACTGGAGGAACGCCAGCCCTGATGGGTCCACAGTGGGCAGTTCGCCGGACGGGTCGACCGGGACGTCGTCCAACGCGGTGTGCCGCCCGGGATCCCCGAGCACGAACACCTCCCGCACACCGACCTGATCGGCCAACACCCGGTAGTCGAACCCGCCGAATTTGTCGGCGATCACGTACCCGACGGCGTCGGTGTGCGAGCAGAAGTACGAGATCTCGCTGGAACGGTGCGGCGGCAACGCGAACACCGGCACCGCGCCTGCGCGAAACAGTCCGAACACGACGGATAGGAACTCCGCCACGTTCGGCAGTTGCACCACGACCCGGTCACCCGGCTCGATGCCCCTGGCGACGAAACCGTGCGCCATGCGGGTCGCGCGCTCGTCGAGTTCCCGATAGGTCCACCGCTGCCGGTCGTCGACCACGGCGACCCGATCGGCGAACCGGGCGGCGCGGTCGGCCAGGAACTGCCCGAACGTCTCGCCCGTCCAGTACCCCAGTTCGCGGTACCGGGCGGCGACGTCGTCGGGGAACGGGACCCAGTCGGTCACGCCGATTCCTCCACGCCCAGCGCGCCGAGCAGGGTGCGCAGCTTCGCGCCCGTCTCGGCCAGCTCGGCCTCCGGGTCCGACCCCGGCACCAACCCGGCGCCCGCGAACAGGCGCAGCGTGGCACCGCGGACCTCGCCGCAGCGGATCGTGACGACCCACTCGCCGTCGCCGCGCGCGTCCGACCAGCCGACGACGCCGGTGTAGAAACCGCGGTCGAACGGCTCGAGCTCGCCGATCACCCGGCGCGCGGTCGCGGTCGGCGACCCGCAGACCGCGGGCGTCGGGTGCAGCGCGGTCGCCAGCTCCAGCACCGGGGTGTCCGGGTCGGCCAGCACCCCGGAGACCTGGGTGGACAGGTGCCACATGGCCCGCGTGGGCAGCAGTTCGGGCTCGGCGGGCACGCTGAGCTGCTTGCAGTACGGGGCGAGCCCGTCGGCGACGGCGGTCACCACCAGGGCGTGCTCGCGGCGGTCCTTGGCCGAGGCGAGCAGCTCGGTGGCGTTGCGGCCGTCGAGCACCGCGTCCTCGGAACGCGGGCGGGACCCGGCGAGCGGGTTGGACGAGACGATCCGCCCCTGCCTGCGCACCAGCAGCTCCGGGCTGGTGCCCAGCAGCGTGCGGTCGCCCAGGTCGGCGGCGAAGGTGTGCCCGCGCGGGTCGCGGGCGGCTAAAGCGCGCACCAGGTCGAGCACGTGGACCGGCTCGGCGGCGACCAGGTCGAGCCTGCGGGCCAGCACGACCTTGCTCAGCTCACCGGCCTCCATCAGTGCCAGCGCGCGGCGCACACCGGTGCGGTAGGCGTCGGCGTCGGTGTGCTGGGCCAGCCAGCGGGCGCCGACGCGGGGGGCCGGCCTGGCGATGGCGGGCAGCGGGCCGGAGCGGCGCACGTGCTCGGGCACCACGAGGCGGCTGGGCGCGGCGGGGTCGAACGGGAGGGCGCCGACGACGATCTCGCCGTCGGCCAGCGCGCCCGCGGCCTCGACCGGGGAACCGAGCACGGCGCGCTCGCCCTCGGCGAGCAGCACCCCGGTCGGGGAGGTGAACAGGAACGCGCCCGGCCGGTAGGCCGCGGTCAGCTCCTCTGGACGGGCCTCGACGGGAAGGGTTCCCAGGACAGGCACAGACTGCTCCGTTCTGATCGGGTGTCCACTCGTTCTGTGTCCATAGTGGAGGGTCAGCCGACCAGGGTCGCGCCGCCGTCGACGTAGAGGTTCTGCATGGTGATGTGCCGCGCCTGCTCCGAGGCCAGGAACAGCACCGCGTCGGCGATGTCGGCCGACTCGGCGATGCGCCCGAGCGGGATGCCCACCCGGTAGCTCTCCGGGGAGCCCTCGATGACCCGCCGCGCGCCGTCGCCGGTCCACAACGACCGCTGCATGGCGGTGTCGGTGGACCCGGGGGACACGACGTTGCACCGGATGCCGTGCTGGGCCAGTTCCAGGCCGAGGCAACGGGTGAACATGGTGGCGGCGGCCTTGGACGCGGCGTAGGCGGCCATGTCCATCCTCGGCACGCCGACCGCGTTGGAGCCGACGGTGACGATCACGCCCGCGGCGCGCGGGACCATCCGGCGGGCGACCGCGCGGGAGAAGAAGAAGACACCGTCGGAGTTGACCGCGAAGGTGCCCAGCCAGTCCTCGTCGGTGGACTTGAGGACCGGACCGGGGCGCAGCACACCGGCGACGTTGACGAGGATGTCGATCGGACCCAGGTCGTCCTCGACCCTGGTCACCACCCGGTCGACGGCGTCGGCGTGCGACACGTCGGCGGGGTAGGGGCGGACCGGGCGGCCGTGCGCCTGGTGCTCGGCGGCGACGGCGGCGACCCGGACCCGGTCGAGGTCGACCGCGGCGACGGCGGCGCCCTCGGCGGCCAGCGCGGCGACCACAGCGGCCCCGATGCCCTGGCCCGCGCCGGTGACCACGGCGACCCGGTCACCGAAGCGGGCTGGGTGACCGGACATCAGTGGGCTCCCGGGGATAACGGGACGGCGGCGGCTCGGTGTGCCATGGCTGACCCCTTGTGGCGGCGGGCGACGCCGGTGATCACCGGATCAGGTGATCACCGCGTCATTAGGTTAGCCTAACTTACCTTTTTCCGGCAGTGCCCGGTCAAGCCGGTGTGGCCATCGTCGCGATCGGGACAGTGCCGGACCCGCGGCGAAGCCCAGCGGGACAACGACGCCGGGCCGACAACGAAGCCGGGCCGGGAACGATGCCGAGCGGACGGTGCCAGGTCGGGGACGGTGCCGGGCGGGGACGAGGGGGCGGGCGGCGGGAGGGAATAGGCACCGTCCTAGGTGGACACCTTCTGCGCGACCCGCGCCAGCGGGACGACCATCGGTGTGCCGGTCTCCGGGTCGTCGACCACGCGGCAGCGCAGGCCGAAGACGTCGCCGATGAGCTCGGCGGTGACGATCTCGCTCGGGTGGCCCTGCGCGGCGACGACCCCGCCGGGGCTCAGCGCGATCATGTGGGTGGCGTAGCGGCAGGCCTGGTTCAGGTCGTGCAGCACGGCGACCAGGGTGAACCCGTCCTGCTCGTGCAGCTCCGCGCACAGGTCGAGCACCTCGACCTGGTGGGCGATGTCGAGGAAGGTCGTCGGCTCGTCCAGCAGCAGCACCGAGGTGCGCTGCGCGAGCACCATGGCCAGCCAGACCCGTTGCCGCTGCCCGCCGGAGAGCTCGTCGACGAGCCTGCCGGACAGCTCGGTGACCCCGGTGCGCGCCATGACCTCGGTGACCACGGCCTCGTCGTCGGCCGACCACTGCCGCAGCAGGCCCTGGTGCGGGTAGCGGCCGCGGGCGACCAGGTCACCGACGGTGATCCCACTGGGTGCGATGGAGGACTGCGGCAGGAGGCCCAGCCTGCGCGCGACCTCCTTGGACCGGTAAGAGGCGATGACCTCGCCGTCGAGATAGACCGCGCCCTTAGTGGGTTTGAGCACTCGCGCGAACGCCTTCAAAAGGGTCGATTTACCGCAGGCATTCGGACCAACGATGACGGTGAAGGAATCGTCGGGGATGGTGACGTCCAACGCGCTAGCTACTACACGGTTGTCGTAGGCGAGCGTCAATCCTTCGGCGTGCAAGCGGTTCACAGGCCCACCTCCGCGTAAATGTCGTCAACCACGTCGAAATACCGCTCGTCGTCGGTGATCTCGTCGGCGGCGGCCAGCCTGGGGTCGATCTCGGCGGCGACCTGCCGGTAGCGCTCCTCCCACCGTTCGGCGTCCAAGCGCCAGTAGCCGATGGTGTCGTAGCGATCCGCGCTCAGGCCCAGGGTGTGCCGCAGGTGGCGGCGGATGTCGCGGGTCGCGGCGGCCTCGCCCGCGACCCAGAGGTAGCCCGCGCCCGCGGGCAGTTCGCGGTCGATGATGGCTCGGCGCAAGGCGTTCCCCGCTTCGCCCGAGTGGGCGTACACCCATTCGATGTCAACGTCACCGCTGGTGTCGAAGGTCTGGCGCTCGTCCTCGTTGTCCACGATGGCGACGACGTGCGCGCGCGCACCGGCGGGGAGTTCTTCCACGGCACGGCCGATCGCGGGCAGCGCGGTCGCGTCCCCGGCGAGCAGTCGCCATGCGACAGCCGGGTCCGGCGCGTACTTGCCCGCGGGCGCGCCGCTGATGGTGATCTCCGCGCCCGGGTGGACAGTGCGCGCCCAGGTCGCCGCGACGCCGCCTTCGTGCAGCACGAAGTCGATATCGATCTCGCGACCGAGCGGATCCCGGCGGCGGATCGTGTAGTTTCTGGTGAGGTTGGCACCGAAGGCGATCCGGCAGGACTCATCCGGGAGTCCACTGCCCTGGTAGTCGCGCAGCGCGTCACCGCCGAGGGTCACCCGCCGCATCAGCGGGGTGATCGCGGTAGTCCGCACGACTGTCGCGCGATATGCGGTCATGGTGTGCGAGCCCTTCCTGTGACAGCCGACGCGTTGTCAACATAGGATAGCCTCACCTAATCTCCGCGTCATCGCCGCCCATTCGGGCGATGCGAGAAATCACTTGGAGTAGCCACATGAGAGCGACAGCCCCTTCGCGCCTGATCGCACTGGGCGCAGCCGTCCTGCTGGCGGTCGGCGCCTGCGGGTCGACGGAGCCGACCTCCGGCGCGGGCGGGCAGTCCAGCGCCGCGGCGGCCGCCCCGGCGAAGCGGACCGTGCAGACCCCCAAGGGCCCGGTCGAGGTGCCCGGCGACCCGAAGAAGATCGTCGCCATCGACTTCCAGATCCCCTACATCCTGCTCGACCTCAAGGCGAACCTGGCAGGCGCGATCGACCTGACCGCGGCCAAGGACGGCGAGCCGTTCAAGAACCTGACGATCATCGGCACCGACGCGGGCGAGCTGAACTACGACAAGATCGCCGAGCTCGACCCGGACCTGATCCTGGCCGGTGACTACCAGGAGCCGGAGTACGAGAAGCTCAAGGACCGCTACCCGACCGTGTTGATCCCGGCCGCCGGTGACCAGCCGGGCTGGAAGCCGCAGGTCAAGGCGGTCGCCGAGGCGATCGGCAAGGCGGGCGTGGTGGATGAGCTGGAGAAGAAGTACCAGGCTCGGGTGAGCGAGATCAAGGACAAGCACAAGGACAAGATCGCCGCGGGCAAGTGGGCGACGCTGGGCACCTACGACGGCTCCGGCTGGTACCTCTACGACAAGGTCGGCGGCCCGTCCACCGCGCTGGTCGACCTGGGCATCCAGTTCGACGAGGCGACCACGAAGGTGGCCGACGCGAACCTGTCGCAGTACTCCATCGAGCAGCTCAACCAGCTCAACAGCGCGACCGTGCTGCTGTTCGACGACCTCGGGCCGCCGGTGACCGCGCCGGGCGCGGGCGCCAAGCTCAAGGCCGACCCGCTGTTCACCTCGATCGCCGCGGTGAAGGCGGGCAAGGTGTTCGACGGCGAGTACAACATCATCGACTACGGCGACGCGCAGCGCGTGCTCGACCAGGTCGATGCGGTGCTCGGCAAGCTCTGAGGCAGCGGGCACGAGGCGGGGGCGGTCCACTGCGGACCGCCCCCGCTCGGCGTTGTGGGCGGGCTCGCACTGTCGCCGCGGCGCCGGGTGGCATAACATGGTGCCCTAATGATTAGTACACCAAGCAACGACGAGGACCCCCTGGCGCTGGAGCGGCAGGTCTGCTTCGCGCTGGCCATCGCCTCCCGCAGTGTCATCGGCCTGTACCGGCCGCTGCTGGAGCCCATGGGCCTGACGCACCCGCAGTACCTGGTGATGCTGGCGTTGTGGGGGCGCACGCCGCTGTCGGTCAAGGAGCTCAGCGGCATGCTCGCGCTCGACCCGGGCACGCTGTCGCCGCTGCTCAAGCGCCTGGAGGCGGTGGGCTACATCCGCCGCGACCGGGCGGTGACCGACGAGCGGCAGTTGGCGGTCCGGCTGACCCCGACCGGTACCGCGCTGCGCGAGCGGGCGCTGTCAATCCCGTCGGCGGTGGTCGAGCGGCTGGGGATGCGGATCGAGGACCTGCTGCTGTTGCACGGGTCGTTGACCAGGGTTATCGAAGCCGCAGGCGAGCGGGAGAACACAGCCGCAGGCGAGCGGGAAGACACAGCCGCGGGCGAGAAGGCACACCCCGTGGCGGGAGAAGATCTGGTCGTGGGCGAGAAGGGACAACCATGAGCACCCCCGGTCCGCTGCGCCGCGCCTGGTACCTGCTGGGCGGCCGTGTCCCCGACCGCTTCCGCGAGTGGGTGCTGGCCGACGCGGCCCGCCCGTCCTGGCTCGCCTGGTTCGCGCTGCGCACCCTGCTGCGGATGGTGCCGCTGACGACGGCGATCACGCTCGGGCTGCTGCTCGGCCTCGACGCGCCTGCCGGGTTGGCGCTGGCGTGCGGCGGGCTGGGGTTGGTGGTCGGGGTGTACTTCATGCTGTCGTACGCCATCGAGAGCACCGAGTACCGGATGACCCGCTACGGCTTCCCGCACGGGTCGGCGGGGCAGGCGCGGCGGGCGCGGACCGCGGAGCGGGACCGGGTGCGCGACGAGCGGTACGCGGCGGCGTGGCGGCGGTAACCGGGTTGCCCGGCCGGGCACCGCGGCGCAGCATGGCCGGATGCGCTTCTCGATCAACATCCCGAACTTCGGCGATTTCGCGGACGTCAGGGCGGTGGCGCGGCTCGCGGTCGCCGTCGAGGAAGCGGGCTGGGACGGCCTGTTCATCTGGGACCACGTCGTGCACGACAAGGCAGCGCGGCGCGGCGTCGCGTTCAGCGACCCGTGGATGGCGCTGACCGCGGCGGCACTGGCGACCTCGCGGATCAGGCTGGGCACCTTGGTGACCCCGGTGGCGCGGCGGCGGCCTGAGCAGGTGGCGCGGCAGGTCGCGACGCTGGACGCGCTCAGCGGCGGTCGCGTGGTGTTCGGCACCGGGTTGGGTGGTCCGGTGGCCGACGAGTACGGCAGCTTCGGCGGGCCGACCGATCCCCGGCTGCTGGCGGAGCGGCTCGACGAGGGGCTCGGGTTGTTGGACCGGTACTGGTCGGGTTCGCCGGTTACCCATGAGGGGACGCACTACCAGGTGCGGGATGTGACGCTGCTGCCCGCGACGGTGCAGCGGCCGCGGCCCCCGGTGTGGGTGGGCGGGTTCTGGCCGCATCGACGGCCGATCCGGCGCGCTGTGCGCTGGGACGGGGTGGTGCCGCTGTTCGAGCAGGCGCGGCACGGGGTGGTGCCGCCGGTGTCGTTGGCGCGTGAGGTGATCGGGTACGTGCGCGAACTGCGGTCGGCGCCGATGGAGATCGTGCTCGGGGGCGAGACGGATCCGCGCTCGGCGGCGGAGGTCATCGGTCCGCTGGCGGCCGAAGGGGCGACGTGGTGGGACGAGCGCAAACTCCAAGACCAGCCCGGGCTGGACCGGCTGGACGCGGTGCTGCGCCGCGTGGAGAGCGGTCCGCCGGTGCTGTGACAGACCGTTCCCCTTGCGGCGGAAGCCATCGGGCGCGGGGAACGGTCTGCCTGCACGTGCCGGTCGGCGGGTCTAGGCCCGCCGGTTGATCAGCGCGATCACTCCTCGCCCGCGAAGTCCTCGCCGCCGTCGCCGTCGATGAGGCCACCGTCGAGCATGTCGCCGAGGATCATGCCGCCCACGATGCCCGCGGCGGCACCGCCGACCACCGCGCCCATGCCGGGGCCGCGGCGCTGGTGGTGGCCGTCGTGGCCGTAGTGGCCCTGCTGGCCGTACCCGGGCTGCCCGTAGGGCTGCTGGCCGTAACCCTGCTGGCCATAAGCGGGCTGGCCGTAGCCGGGCTGCTGGGGGTAACCGCCGCCGAAGGCGGGGTTGGGGGTGGAGCGCTGGGAGACCTGCTCAAGCCACTGGCCGATGGCCGCGGCCCAGTCGGTGTTCTCGGCTTCCTGGTGGGTCAGCGAGAACCGGCCGAAGGCGTCACCGCCGCCGCCGAACACCCCGCCGCGGCGGTCGGCTTCGAGCACGACGTGCAGCTCGGTCGGCGTCGCGACGAAGGTCAGCTCCACCTGGCTGATCCGGCCGGAGAACTGCGGCGGCGCGTAGAACTCGATCTCCTGGTACACCGGCAGCTGCTGCGGTACCCCGTGCAGCCTGCCCACCTCGACGTCGGCCTTGGCGAAGCGGAAGCCCAGCGCGCCGAACGCGTCGAGCACCCGGTCCTGCGAGGGCAGCGGGTGCACCACGACCGGGTCGAGGTCGCCCTTGTCCGGGGCGCCCGCGATGACCAGCTCGGTGCGCAGGCCCAGGTTCATCCCGGGCAGCGGGCTGCCGCCGACCGCGGTGATCGGCGCCTCCCACGGCACCGCCAGCCGGAACGGCAGGTCGAGGTCCTGGTTCGCCGACACCCTGACCCGCTCGGCGAC
Organism: Actinokineospora diospyrosa; assembly: GCF_024171925.1. Classification (GTDB taxonomy): domain Bacteria; phylum Actinomycetota; class Actinomycetes; order Mycobacteriales; family Pseudonocardiaceae; genus Actinokineospora; species Actinokineospora diospyrosa. The sequence continues at coordinate 107,974 of NZ_JAMTCO010000017.1, forward strand.
CACGGCGCGCAGCAGTTCGCCGGTGCCGACGGCCTCGCCGCCGTGGTGCTCGACCTCGACGCGGGTCTGCAGGGCGAGCACGACCTGCCCGATCTCCACGTCGGCGCTGCCACCCTTGATCCGGACCCGGCCGCCGATCGTCTGCCCGGGTCCCACGTGCGGGGAGTCCAGCACGGTGTCCACCGAGGGCCCTCCAACGCCGAACGCCGACAGCATCCGCTTGAACATCACGCGACTCCTGGATTCAGGTAGCTTCAAGGGCGGGAAAGGTGCAAATCCGACACTAGCACAACGTGTCGGTCCGGTTCCGGCGCGTGCACGGCCACCGCAACCCGTTGGGGGACCTCGATAGCGGCTACAGCAGGCGGCGGAGGAGGTCCCCCAGTTCGGGCAGCATCCGGGGGGACACGACCTCGGCGTGGCGGCAGTCGAACTCGACGATCTCCAACCGCCGCGCGACTTCGCGCCAGTCGTCGCCCGCCGAGTAGTGCACATCCTCGAAGCCGGTCTCCGGCACCAGGGCGTCCACCAGCACTACCCGCCCGTCGTAGGCCGGGTAGTGCGCCTCGGCCAGCAGGCGTTGGCTCGTCAGGTAACTCTCCACGACCGCACCGACCTCGTCAGCGGAGAACTGCGACATGACGTCCCCGCGTGCTCGGATCGCCTCGACCGCGGACTCCAGCGTGACCTCGGACGGCAGTTCGTAGTCCAGATCGGACAGCAGGCCGACCAGCGCGGCCTCCCGGTCGGCGGGGACGACGTCCAGGGCGGGGTCGAAGTGCCGGGAATCCAGCAGTGCCAACAAGGACACCTCCAGGCCCCTGGCCCGCAGCGCGCACGCCACCAGGTAGGCCACGTTCCCGCCGAACGACCAGCCGACGAGTCGGTACGGCCCGTCGGGCTGGACCCGGATGATCTCCGACACGTACCGCTCGGCCAGGTCGGCCAGGCTCGCGTAGGACGCGTCGGGGTCGGTCAGCAGTGGCGACTGCAGCCCGTACATCGGCACCGGCAGCCATGCCTTCAGCGGCGCGAACTGCCAGGCCAGACCGCTGGCGGGGTGGAGGAAGAACACCGGGGTGCCCGTGCCGGACCGCAGTTCCAGCACGGGGTCCAGCGCTCCGGCCACCACTCCCCCGTCCAACTTCGCTGCAAGCCCCGCAGGGGTCGGCGAAGTGAACAGCGCGGTGATCGGCAGTCGGACACCTGTGCGGGCCTCTATTGCCGAGCTCAACCGGACCAGGAGCAGCGAATGGCCGCCTAGTACGAAGAAGTCGTCATCCGCGCCGACTGAGTCGATGCCTAGGACTTCCGCGAACAGCTCGCACAAGAGGTACTCGCGAGGTGTGGCGGGCGCACGGCTGGTTGATAGGGCCGCGAAATCAGGCGAGGGCAACGCGCGGCGGTTGAGCTTGCCGTTGGCTGTTAGCGGGAAGGAGTCGAGTGTGACAACGGCGGAGGGGACCATGTAGTCCGGTAGGTGTGCTGCCGCAAGGGAACGGACCGCGGTTGGGTCGATGTTCTCGGGAGTCACATAGGCGACTAGGCGGGACTCCCTGGCCACGACGATGGCGCGGGTGACGCCAGGGGTGGCGGTGAGGATGGATTCGATCTCGCCGAGTTCGATGCGGAAGCCGCGGACCTTGACCTGGTCGTCGACCCGGCCCAGGTACTCGATGCCCACGGGGGTGCGGCGGACGAGGTCGCCGGTGCGGTAGAGGCGGCCGGGGCCGTGCGGGTTGGCGACGAAGCGGGTCGCGGTGAGGTCGGGTCGGCGGTGGTAGCCACGGACGACGCCGTCTCCCGCGAGGTACAACTCGCCCACCACGCCGTCGGGGACGAGGCCGAGGCCGGTGTCGAGGATGTAGGTCTGGGTGGCGCGGATGGGGTGGCCGATGACGACGCGCTCATCGACGACCTCGGCAGAGGTGGACCACACGGTGGTCTCCGTGGGGCCGTAGAGGTTGACGACGCGGCGGGCGCGGACGGCGAGTGTGCCCGCGAGCGACGGCGGGAGCGCCTCGCCGCCGACCAGGACGGTTGTGGAGTCCAGGGCTACGCCGGTGTCGACGATGGCCTGCCACAGCGACGGTGTGGCCTGCACGTAGTCGGCGAGGAGTCCGGCGAGCACGGGCGGGTCGAGCACCTCTTCGCGGGAGGCCACCCGGACGGTGACCCCGCGCGTCAATGGCACCAGCAGTTCCAGCACCGCGATATCGAAGGACAGGGTCGTGACCGCCAACAACCGGTCACCTGGGCCGAACCCGACCAGACCGGCCATGGCCTCGGCGAAGTTCGCGACCGCCCCGTGCGGGACGACGACGCCCTTCGGTCGACCGGTGGACCCGGACGTGTAGATGACGTAGGCCGGACTGTCCACATCGGGCAGATCCGCCGGGGCGGAGCCGTGCCACTCGTCGGCGAAGGTGACTGTCTGGTCGATCGGTGGGAGCACCTGGCGCAGCGCCTCGGCGGTCACCAGGAGCGCGGGGTTGGCGTCGGTGACCATGTACTCCAGCCGGTCAGCCGGGTACTCCGGGTCGAGCGGCAGGTAGGCGGCGCCGGAACGCAGGACCGCGAGCATCGCGACAACCATGTCCACTGAACGCGGTAGAGCCAACGCGACGATTCGCTCCGGCCCCGCGCCGCGACGCACTAGCTCACCGGCCAACGATTCGACTCGTTGCAACAGTTCACGGTAGGTGACCCTGCCGTCGGCAGCTTCAACAGCGGTGGCGTCCGGTGTCCGTGCTGCTTGTGCGGCGAATAGAGCTGGGATCGTGTCGGTCACCGGTGGCTCTACCGGGAAGTCCAGGAGAGCAAGCCGTTCTTCGCCGGTAAGCAGGTCGACGGAACTGATCGGCGCGGCCGGGGTAGCGGCAACAGCTTCAACGAAGCGGGCTAGGCGTTCCGCGAGCTGGGTGGCGCTAGCGGGGTCGAATAGGTCGTCGGCGTATTCGACGGTGCCGGTGATGCCGTCGGACAACTCGGTGAAGGTGAACGTCAGGTCGAACCGGGCAGTCGTGACCTCGGTTTCCTGTTCGGTGGTGGCAACCCCGGGCAGGCCGAGGTCGCGTTCGTCGGCGTCGTGGAAGACGACCATCGTTTGGAACAGCGGGTGGCGTCCCATAGACCGGGTCGGGTTGAGGATCTCCACCAACCGCTCGAAAGGCACGTCTTGGTGCGCGTAGGCCGCCAGGTCGGTCTCTCGGACCCGCCGCAGCAGTTCGGCGAAGGTCGGGTCGCCGGAGACGTCTGTGCGCAGCACCAGCGTGTTGAGGAAGAACCCGACGAGGTCGTCGAGGGCTTCGTCGGTGCGCCCCGCGATCGGGGAGCCGAGCGGGATGTCAGTTCCCGCCCCTAGGCGCGACAAGAGGGCAGCTACCGCAGCTTGGGCAGTCATGAAGAGGGTTGCCCCATTGGCGCGGGCAGCGGCTCGGAGGCCGCTTAGCGCTTCACCGCTCAGGTCGAACCGGACTTCTCCGCCTCGGTAGGAGGCGATGGCCGGCCTCGGCCTGTCCGTAGGCAGCGTCAACTCTTCCGGCATGCCCTCCAGCGTTTCCTGCCAGTACGCGACCTGGCGAGAGATGACGCTGTCGGGGTCTTCCTCGGAGCCGAGCAGCTCTCGTTGCCACAGCGTGTAGTCCGCGTACTGGACCGGTAGAGCAGTCCACTCTGGACTCGCGCCAACACGGCGAGCAGCGTAAGCGGAACCCAGGTCGCCCAAGAGGGGCGCGGTGGACCACTCGTCGGCCGCGATGTGGTGCACCAGAAGTACGATCACTGACTCGTCCGCGGTCTGCCGGAACAACCAGGCGCGGACCGGGATCTCACGCGATAGGTCGAACGCGTACTCCGTCGCCTCTTGGACGCCGTCACCGTCAACGACCTCGAACGGCACCACTGCGTCCGACAACACCGACTGGTACGGCACGCCGTCGTGGTCGGGGAAGACTGTGCGCAGGCTCTCGTGTCGGGTCACAAGGTCGTTGAGGGCGGCCTGTAGCGCAGCAGAGTCCACGTCGCCGGTGAGGCGTGCGATCAGCGGGATGTTGTAGGTAGAACTAGGCCCTTCCATACGGAACAAGAACCACAACCGCTGCTGGGCGAACGACAGCGCCAACCGATCCGGGCGGGGTAGACGGGTCAAGGCAGGACGAGCGACACCGGACGCGGGCAAGCGCGACACGAGACCAGCCACGGTGGGCGCCTCGAAGACGTCCCGGATGGTCGGCTCGACGCCCAACACGGAACGGACTCGACTGACCAGCTTGGTGGCGAGCAGCGAGTGCCCGCCGAGGGTGAAGAAGTTGTCGTCCGTGCCGACGCTGTCCACCCCGAGCAGGTCCGCGAAGATCCCGGCCACCAACTCTTCGCGCGGGGAACGCGCAGCGCGCCGCTCCCCCGTATCCACTACCGGCTCCGGGAGGGCCTTCCGGTCCACCTTGCCGTTAGCGGTGATCGGTAGAGCGTCCAGCTCCACGAACGCAGACGGGACCATATAGTCGGGCAGGGTGTTTCGGGCCCAAGCGGCCAAGTCGGAGAGATCGGCGTCGCCATCTGCCACCACGTAGGCGGCCAGGTAAGCACTACCGGCGGGGACGGTGACAACGGTGGACCGCACGCCGGGGTGGCTGAGGAGGGCTGCTTCGACCTCTTCCAACTCCAGCCGCATTCCTCGGATCTTGACCTGGTTGTCGACGCGCCCGACGAAGTCCAGGGTGCCATCTCCTGCCCACCGGACGAGGTCGCCCGTGCGGTAGAGGCGGGTGCTTGGCGCGCCGAAGGGGTTGGCGACGAACCGGGACGCGGTGAGATCGGGCTTGTTCACATAACCGCGGCCCAGGAGGTAACCACCGACGTACAGCTCTCCCGCGATACCGGGCGGGACGGGGTTAAGCGCGTCGTCGAGCACATAGAGCTGGGTGTTCGGGTTAGGGCCGCCGATAGAGGTGGCGATGCGGTCGGCACCGTCGCGATAGACGACGTGAGAGACACCGATGGTGGTCTCGGCTGGGCCATAGCCGTGGTACATCGTCGTGTTCAGCGCGGTGCGGAACCGCTCGAACAGCTCTGGGGTCAGGACCTCGCCACCGCACCAGACGTGCCTAAGCCCACGCAGGGACTCAGTGCCCGAGGCGAGCTCTAGTAGCGCGTCGAGCATGGAGGACGGCAGGTAGACGAAGGTGACGCCCTCGGTGTCGATGAGGTCGAGCAGGTAGCGCGGATCGCGTTCTCCGCCGGGCTCGGCAATCACTACGCGGCCGCCGGTGACCAGGGGCAGCAGGATCTCGTTGACCGAGATGTCGAACGACAGCGGCGCCTTGAACAAGGCAGCGTCGCCTTGGCCGAAGCCGAGCAGCCCGCTCTGCCACACCAGGCGTGCGCTGATGGCCTCGTGCCGGATCATCGCGCCCTTGGGCGTACCGGTGGAGCCTGAGGTGAACATGATGTAGGCGAGCTGCGCACCGTGAGTGGAGGCAGCCGCCGCAACCGGGTTCCCGCCATAGGACCAACTGGTCAGGTCGATTGGAACGGTCAACTCCGACTCGGGTACCCCGCCAGGTCCGGTGACGGTCAGCATCGCCCCGGAGTCCCGCAGTACGGTCTCGCGGCGCGCTTCCGGCCACGTCGGGTTGAGCGGGACGAACGCGCCGCCAGCTCGCAGGATCGCCAGCAGCGCGATGACCATCTCCGCGCCACGGGGCAACCCGATGGCCACGACGCGCTCTGCGTCGACACCGCGCGACCGCAGCTCAGTCGCGAGCTGCCCTACAAGGACGTCCAGGTCGCGGTAGGGCAAACGGGTCTTGCCCGCCACAAGAGCGATTTCGCTGGGGAATCGGCTAAAGGCGTCGGTGAGAAGCTCAGGCAGTGTGCGCGTGACTTCTGGTTCCGCGGTGGCGTTCCACCCGCGCAGCACTAGGTCGCGTTCGTCGGACGACAGCAGGTCGACCGTGCGGACCCGCTGGTTCGGATCGCGGGAGAGGGCGGTGAGCAGCCTGACGAGCCGCGTGGCGATGTCGGTGACGGTGTCGTCGTCGAACAGGTCGGTGGCGTACTCGATGGCGCCGACCATGCCGTCGGGAGTGTCGGACAGGCCGATGGCGAGGTCGAACTTGGCGGTGGTCGTCGCCACGTCCTGCGCGGCCGTCTGGGTGCCGGGCAGGCCGAGGTCGTCGGTGTCGAGCCCGGTGTGGGTGACCATCACGTGGAACAGCGGGTGCCTGGCCATGGAGCGGGCCGGGTTGAGGAGCTCCACCAGCCGCTCGAAAGGCACGTCCTGGTGCGCGTAGGCGGCCAGGTCGGCTTCCCGGACGCGGCGCAGGAGCTCGGTGAAGGTCGGGTCGCCGGAGACATCCGTGCGCAGCACCAGTGTGTTGACGAAGAATCCGACCAACCGGTCCAAGCCCTCGTCGACACGGCCCGCGATGGGGGTGCCGAGCGGGATGTCGGTGCCCGCGCCGAGCCGCGACAACAGAGCGGCCACGGCGGCCTGAACGATCATGAAGGTGGTGACGCCCTCACGCCGGGCCAAGTCGCGCAACGCGACCGCGACCGACGGATCCAGCTCGAACCGCACGTCGTCGCCCCGGTAAGACGCGACAGCGGGCCTGGGACGGTCCAGGGGCAGCGCGATCTCTTCAGGCGCCCCGGCTAGAGCGTCTCGCCAATAGGCGACCTGGCGTGACACCAAGCTGTCCGGATCGTCCTCGGAGCCTAGGAGCTCGTGCTGCCAAAGAGTGTAGTCCGCGTACTGGACCGGTAGCGCTGCCCACTCCGGGGTAGTCCCCGCGCGGCGGGCGGCATAGGCAGTGCCGAGATCACCCAAGAGCGGCGCGGTGGACCACTCGTCAGCGGCGATGTGGTGCACCAGCAGCACAATCACCGACTCGTCGGCCGACTCCTGGAACAGCCAGGCGCGGACCGGGATCTCCCGGGACAGGTCGAACGCGTACTCCGTGGCCTCTTGGACACCGTTGCCCGCGACCACCTCGAACGGCACTACGGCATCGGGCAGGATCTCTTGGTAGGCGATGCCATCGCGGTCCGGGAAGACCGTGCGCAGGCTCTCGTGCCGGGCCACAAGGTCGTTGAGGGCGGCTTGTAGCGCGGCAGGGTCAACTGTGCCGGACAAGCGCGCCACGAACGGGATGTTGTTGGTAGCGCTAGGCCCTTCCATGCGGAAGAGGAACCACAGCCGCTGCTGCGCGAACGACAACGGCAGCAACTCAGGCCGCTCGACCGGTCGCAGCGCCGGGCGGGTGTCACCGGTGTTGCCGACCAAAGCGGCGATACCGGCGACCGTCCGCGCAGTGAAGACATCGCGGATGGTCACTTCGGCGTTGAGAGCCACGCGCAGCCGGGACACGAGTCGGGTGGCGAGCAGTGAGTGGCCGCCGATGGCGAAGAAGTCGTCGTCCGGACCGACCGAGGGCAGGTCCAGCACCTCGGCGCACAGGGCCGCAACGATCTCTTCGGCGGGAGTGCGCGGTCGTGCGGTGCTGGTGGCGTAGTCGGGCGCGGGGAGGGCCTTACGGTCGACCTTGCCGCTTGGCAGGGTCGGGAACGCGTCGAGCACAACGATCGCCGCGGGGACCATGTGCTCAGGTAGGACCACCGCGAGCTGGTTACGAAGACCGGCGGGGTCGGCTGTTTGACCGGCTGATGCGATGACGTAGGCAAAGAGTTGGTGATCACGGGCGATAACAGTCGCTTGGGCAACCGTGGCGTCGTCCGTCAGCGTGGCTTCGATCTCGCCGGGCTCGATGCGGAAACCGCGCACCTTGATCTGGTCATCGACCCGGCCAAGGAACTCCAGCTTGCCATCGGGAGTCCACTGCACGAGGTCGCCGGTGCGATAGAGACGACCGTGGCCGGAGATGAAGTTGGGGACGAACCGTGAGGCGGTCAGGCCGGGCTGGTTGAGGTAGCCGCGGGTGACACCTGCACCACCGAGGTACAGCTCACCCGGGACACCAGTCGGCACGCGGCCGAGGCTCCGGTTGAGGACATAGACCTCAGTGTTCGCGACGGGGTTACCGATGACCGGTAGAGATCCCTCGATGCGCGCGAAGGCAGCGTCAACTGTTGTCTCAGTGGGGCCATAGAAGTTGAACGCAGTGACGTTAGATGCCGCGAGTTGCTTCCAGAGTGCGTCGCCGACCGCCTCACCGCCGGTGCCGATGAAGGAGATGCCGGTATCCAGCAGGCCGTCGTCGACGAGGTGGGCAAGGAGAGCAGGAGCGGCATCGAGGTAGTCGATGCCGTGTTCGTGGACGTAAGCGACCAGCGCGGCCGGATCGGAGCTCACGATGTGCAGCTCGTGTCCGGCGACCATCCACAGGAGCCCGTCCACCGAGGCGTCGAAGGCGAACGACGCGGCGTTGACCACTCGTTGGCGCTGCGACGGCATCACGAGCGCTTGGTGCGACGCGAGCAAGTTCGCGAGGTTCTGGTGCTCGACGACAACGCCCTTAGGCCTACCGGTGGACCCGGAGGTGTAGAGGACGTAGGCGGCGCTGAGAGCTGGGGTGCCGTCGAAGGAGCCGTCGACGCTGACATCGGTCAGAACAACGGTGGGCTGGGCGTCGGCGACCATGTAGGAGAGGCGCTCAGCGGGATATGCCGGGTCAAGCACCAGGTAGGCCGCACCTGCCCGCCACACGCCGAGGATGGCCGCGACTAGGTCGGCCGAGGCGGTCAGCGAAAGTCCCACCACGTCGCCGGGGCGGACGCCGTTGTCGACGAGGTGCCCCGCGATGGCCCGGGCTTGGGTGTCGAGGTCGGCGTAAGTCCGCCGGTTCTGGACGTCGACGACCGCAGTGGCGTTCGGGGTGGCGGCGACCTGACGGTCAAACACGTCCAGGACAGAGCCCGAGACGGTGGCCTCGGGGCCGAAACTCACCTGGACGCCCAGGTCCTGGTCGGTGACGAGGGTGATGCTGTGGAGCGGGCGCTTCGGGTCTTCGGCGATCGTGTCCAGGACGCGCACTAGGCCGTCGGCGAGCCGGGTAGCGCTATCGCGGTCGAGGACGTCGGGCCGGTACTCCAACGACAGCTCTAGCGTCTCGCCAACCTCAGCGGTCAGCGTCAACGGGTAGTCGGTGGCGTCGGTGCCGGACACACCGGTGACGCGTAGCCCTGCCGACTTCTCGGCACGGCCAAGAGCGTCGGTGTCGACCGGGTAGCTCTCGAACACCGTAAGGCTGTCGAACAGCTCGGACAGCCCGGTGGCGCGACGGATGTCGGCCAACCCGAGGTGCTGGTGCTCGATCAGGGCTGATTGCTCTGCCTGCACTCGGCGGGCGGCTTCGGCCACGGTCTCACGCGGGTCGAGCTGGACGCGGACGGCGACCGTGTTGATGAACAGACCGATCATCGATTCGACGCCAGGTAGGTCTGCCGGTCGACCGGACACCGTGGCTCCGAAGACGACGTCCTCACGGCCCAAGTGGCGGGCAAGGACAAGACCCCAGGCGAGCTGAATAGCGGTGTTCAGGGTGACGCCAAGAGCGCGGGCGGTGTCGGCAAGTCGGGCGCCGAGCGCACGCGATAGGTCGACGTCGACCTTCTCAGGGCGGACCGTGGTGCTGGTCGGCTTCGCCGTGAGGGTCGGCTCGGTGCCGTCGAGCGCCTTGGCCCACGCGGCCGCGGCCGCCGTCTTGTCCTGTGCGGACAACCAGGTGAGGTAGTCGGTGAACGGGCGCGGCGCCGGGGGTGTCTCGCCGCCGTAGAGCTGGAAGAGCTCCTGACCCAGCAGCGGGGTCGACCAGCCGTCGAGCAGGACGTGGTGGTTGGTGATCACCAGGCGCTGGCCGCCGTCGGGCAGGCGGAGCAGCAGGAACCGGATCAGCGGGCCGGTTCCGGGGTCGAAAGGCGTGTCTAGGTCCTCCGCGATGACGGACTCGTCGCCGGTGACCTCCCGCCACGGTGCGCGCACGTCGCGGACGAGTTGCAAGAGCTCGCCGTTAGGACGGCTCCGGAAGCACACCCGCAGGTTCGCGTGCCTCGCCAGTAGCGCGTCTGCCGCACTGCGCAGCCGCGCGGCGTCTACGTCACCGTCGATGTTGAGCACTGTCTGCACGGTGTACACATCGGCGCCCTCAAGGCCGGAGAGGAAAAGCAGGCCCTCTTGCAGCGGGGACAACGGCCAGATGTCGGTGACGCCGTCGGCGAGGAGGGAGTCGACCTCGGGCTGGTCGAGGGTGACTAGAGGGAAGTCGGAGGGGGTGCGTCCGCCGGTAGCGGAAGAGAGCTCAGCCAGGGCGTCGCGCCAGTGCCCGCTAAGTACCTCGATCTCGGCGTCAGTGAACACGCCGTCGGGCCAAGTCCAGTCGACGGTAAGAGTCGTCCCGATAGCCACGATGTCGATCTGCAGGGCGTGCTCAAGCGGCATGTCCTTGTCGGCGCCGCCCGCGATACCCGCCTCTACCGGCGTCCAGGGCCCTTGCTGCGTGGCAGATTCAAACCGGCCGAGATAGTTAACGAGTACCTGCGGCTTCGCGGTAAGCCTGCCCGCGGTGTCAGCGTTGAGGTGGCGCAACAACCCAAAGCCCGCCCCACTGCCTGGCGTGGCCCGCAAACTCTCCTTAACCCGCTTCACCGTCGCCGACGCATCCCGCGCATCGATCCCGTCGAGGCGGACCGGGTAGAGACTGGTGAACCACCCGACCGTGCGGTGCAAGTCCGCCCCAGGCACGAGATCCTCATCGCGCCCATGCGCCTCGCGGTCCAGCAACAGCGAGGTCCTCCCCCGCCACCGCCCCACGGCGACCGCCAACCCCGCAAGCAGAATGTCGTCGACCTCGGCCTTGAACCGCCCCGCGACCTCGTTGGGCAACTCCCCAACCTCAGTCCGCGCGTTCCGCGCCGTAGCCAACGTGTCGGTCTGCTCTAGCGCCCTGGCCCCCAGCAACGGCTCATCGCCCGCCACCGTGGCCGCCCAGAACTCCACCTCGTCCGACCGCTCCGCGGCAGCCACCAATCCCTGCGCCCACCGCCGGAACGACGTCCCCACCGGCTCCAGGTCAGCGCCCCCATACGCCGCCACCAGATCCGGCAACAGAATCCGCCACGACACCCCATCCACCACCAAGTGATGGATAGCCACAACCACACCTGAGGCGTCAGGGAACCACGCGACACGAATCATCGAACCAGCAGACGGATCAAGTGTCTCGAGAACCGAATCGACGTCTAGAGAGCCAGAAACCCGGGAGACGACATCGACCGCGTCGAGGGAATCGGGGACCTGAAGACCGTCGGCGACCAGGCGAGCACGCAGGATTGCGTGCACATCGACCAGCTTCTGCACAGCAGCAACAAGACGCGCGGCGGTCAGGTCGACGGGGGCACGCAGCACCTGCACCTGAGCGAAGCGGTTGATTGGCCCGCCATTAGCCAAGAGGTCGTGCATGATCGGCGTAAGGGGAGCGTGCCCAATGGCTGCCCCCTCCTCTTCGACCGCCGCTGGTTCCGTCTTAACAGCGGCAGCGAGCGCAGCGACCGTGCGCTGCTCGAAGACATCGCGCGGAGACAGGGTAAGACCAGCAGCGCGGGCACGGCTGACCAGTTGGATGGAGACGATGCTGTCGCCGCCAAGGGTGAAGAAGTCATCGTCCATACCGACCGAAGGCAGACCCAACACTGCGGCGAACAGGTCGCGCAGCAAGGACTCGGTCTCCGTGCGGGGTTCCCTGCCGACGGTTACGAGCCCGCTTAAGTCCGGCGCGGGAAGCGCGGCGCGGTTGACCTTGCCGCTGGGCAACGTGGGGAACTCATCAAGCACCACGACTGCCGAGGGGACCATGTGCTCAGGTAGCACTGCCTTGGCGTGATCGCGTACCGAGTCAGCGTTAGCGCCAACGACGTAAGCGATGAGTCGGGAGTCGCGGACCGCGACGGTCACCTGCGAGGCGACCTCGGCCAGCACGGCCTCGACCTCACCCAGCTCCACCCGGAACCCGCGAACCTTTACCTGGTCGTCCACGCGGCCCAGGAACTCCAGCGAGCCCGACGACCACCGCACCACGTCACCCGTGCGATACAACCGACCGTCGCCGAACGGATTCGCCACAAACCGCGACGCCGTCAACCCAGGCTGGCCCAAGTACCCGCGCGCAACGCCCGGCCCGCCGACGTACAGCTCACCCACGACGCCCGGTGCGACCAGCCCGAGGGCCGAATCCAGCACGTACACGGTGGAGTTCGCGACAGGGCGGCCGATCACCACGTCCGAGCCGACAATGGGCGCCACGACCGCGTCCACAGTGCACTCGGTCGGTCCGTAGAAGTTGAACGCCTCAACCGAACTCCCGGCCAACTCCGCCCACAGCGCAGCGCCGATGGCCTCGCCGCCGGTGCCCACGACCGACACGCCCGACGTCAGCAACCCGTCGGATACCAACTGCCCGAGTAGCAGCGGTGCGGAGTCAACGTATGAGATGCCGTTCGCCCGCACGTAGTCGACCATGGCGCGCGAGTCGCGCATCAGGTTGTCGTCGGCGATGTGCAGTGTGCTTCCGGCGAACAACCACAGCAACGGGTCTAGCGAAGCGTCAAAGGAGAACGACGCGGCGTGCAGAACAGGCCCTGGACACATCACGGACCGGTGCGACGCAAGCAGGTTCACCAGACCGGCATGCTCGACCACGACGCCCTTAGGCCTACCGGTGGAGCCCGACGTGTAGATCATGTAGGCAGCGCCATCGACGACAACCGGAGCGGGCGGCGCTGACATGTCGTCTTCGATGGCGGACAGAACCAGTGCGGGCTGCGCGTCGTCCAGCATGAAGCGGATGCGGTCGGCTGGGTATCCGGGGTCAACAGGTAGGTGTACCGCACCCGCCTTCCAGATGGCGAGCAGCGCGACGATAGCGTCAACAGAGCGCGGCAGCATTGACGCAACCACGGCTTCACGCGCGACGCCCTGGGTCTGGAGCCATCCCGCCAGCCAGTCCGACCGCTCGTCCAACTCCGCGAACGTAAGAGACCGCGCCGAGTCGGTGACCGCGATGTTTTCAGGCGTGTCCGCGACTGTAGTCGCAAACGCTTGCAGCACCGAGGTTTGCACAACACCGATCAACACGCCGCGACCGAGCGCCGCGATGGACGCGCGCTCAGTGGACGTCATCAGGTCAAGCATGCGAACTGGCGCCTCGGCGTCGGTGACGAACGCGGTCAGCGCCGCGACGAGCCGGGCGGCGAACAGCCCCGTGGCCTCGGTGTCGACGACATCGGGCCGGTGGTCGATCCAGACCTCGAGCCCGTCGGAGGCCTCGGCGGTCAGGGTCAGCGGGTAGTTGGTGTCGTCCGTGCCCTGGACGCCGACCACGCGCAGGCCCGCCGCGTCCTCCGCGCGGCCGAGCGCCTCGGTGTCGACCGGGTAGCTCTCGAACACGGTGATGGTGTCGAACAGCTCCGGCAGCCCGGTGCCGCGCTGCACGCGGGACAGGCCGACGTACTGGTGGTCCATGACCCGCGCCTGCTCGGCCTGCACGCGGGTAAGCAGCGCGGTGACGGTCTCCGCCGGGTCGAGCCGCACGCGCACAGGAACGGTATTGATAAACAGGCCGATCATCGATTCAACGCCAGGTAGGTCTGCCGGGCGACCGGAGACAGTGGCACCGAATACGACGTCGGAGCGGCCCAGGTGACGGGCAAGGACAAGACCCCACGCGGTCTGCAGCAGCGTGTTGACGGTGACGCGTAGGCGCCTGGCGAGGTCGCCGAGGCTCTTAGCCAGGTCTGCGGGGACAGGCACCGGGACGCGCTGGGTAAGAGAGCCGGAGTTGGCCGCGCCGGGCGGGCCGACCAGGGTGGGCTCGGTGACGCCCGCCAGCGCGTCGGCCCAGGTCTTCTCACCGAGGTCGCGGTCCTGGCGGCTCAGCCAGACGAGGTAGTCGCGGAACGGGCGGACGCGGCGCAGGCCACCGGTGTCGCCGCGCGCGCCGTAGATCTCGAACAACTCACCGAGCAGCAGCGGCGTGGACCACCCGTCGAGCAGGATGTGGTGGTTGGTGACCAGCAACCGGTACCGGTCGGGGCCGAGCCGGGCGAGCAGGAACCGGATCAGCGGCGGTCGCTCCAGGTCGAACCGGGTGGCGCGGTCGCGCTCGACCAGGGCCTGCCACTCGGCCTCGGTGGTGTCGACCTCGGTCCACGGCAGCGCGACCCTGGCGGGCACGAGCTGCACCGGGCGCTCCTCGGTGGTGAAGCAGACCCGCAGGTTGGGGTGCCTGCGCAACAGCGCGCCCGCCGACTCGCGCATCAGCTCGGCGTCGAGCGGTCCCTCGACCTCCAGCACGGTCTGGACCGTGTAGATGTCCACTTCGGACTCGTCGTAGCCGGAGAGGAACAGCAGGCCCTCCTGCAGCGGGGACAGGGGCCAGATGTCCTGCAGGGTCACAGGTTTCTCCAGTTCGCCTCGAAGCGGTCGATCTGCTCCTGGGCGAAACCAGGAACCAGCAGGTCGGATGGGGTCAGGCCGCCAGCGCCCGCTTCGGCACTGTGCTCGGCCACCGCGCGCAGCGCCCCGGCGACGCAGGTGGCGAGGTCGCGGATGTCGCGCTCGGTGAAGACCCCGTCGGGGTAGGTCCAGGCAATGCGGAACTCAGGCCCGTCGATGGTGGTGATGTCCACCTGCAACGGGTACTCGGCAGGCATATCCGCGTCGGCTCCCCCACCGATACCCGGTAGGGACGACCACGGACCGGTAGACGAAGAGGTGTCGAATCGGCCCAGGTAGTTGAAGAGGACTTGCTGCCTGCTACCTAACTCTGGGTTGAGGTGGCGGAGCAAACCGAAGCCGATACCGCTACCGGGCGTCGCGCGCAGACATTCCTTGACCTGCTTGACAGCCCTACCTGCCGCAGGTCCCCCCGCCACCGCATCGGCGACGTCAACGCCAGCGAGGTCGAGGCGGACGGGGTAGACGCTGGTGAACCAGCCGACTGTGCGGTGTAGGTCCGCCCCGGGGACGGCATCTTCATCACGACCGTGCGACTCGAGGTCCACAGTGATCGCGCTGCGCTGCTGCCCGCGATAACGCGCCGACCACCGCGCAAGACCCAACGCAAACCCAGTCAACAGGATGTCGTCGACCTCAGCGTGGAACAACTCAGGCACAGCTCCCAAGAGCGGCTCGGCAACGTCATCAGGGACCGTTGTCACTACCTGCTTCAACTGGGAGACCTTGTCCCCATCGAGCTCGCGATCCCCCAGCGGCGCCGCATCCCCAGCAACCGCTGCCCGCCAGTGCGCCAACTCCTCGCCCCTGGCCCGCGCAGCCTCGGTCAACCCCAGGGCCCAACCCCGGAACGACGTCCCAACCGGCTCCAGCTCAGCGCCCCCATACGCCGCCACCAAGTCCGGCAACAAGATCCGCCACGACACCCCATCCACCACCAGGTGATGGACCGCTACAACCACGTTGGAGGCGTCAGGGAACCACGCGACACGAATCATCGATCCAGCACACGGATCGAGGGAGTCGAGAACCGAATCGACGTCTAGAGGGCCAGAAACCCGGGAGACGACATCCACGGCATCGAGGGAATCGGGGACCTGGAGGCCGTCGGAGACGAGTTGGGCGCGGAGTACCGAGTGGGTGTCCACGAGCTTCTGGACGGCGACCACAAGACGCGCGGCAGTCAGGTCGGCGGGGGCACGCAGCACCTGCACCTGAGCGAAACGGCCTATAGGGCCGCCGACCTCCAGGAGGGAGCGCATGATCGGGGTGAACGGGATCAGGCCGGTGCCGTCGTCGGCGATGGGCGTTGGCTTGTCGGGTTCGGCGATCAGGGCCAAGGCCGCGACGGTGCGTTGTTCGAAGACGTCGCGCGGGGAGAACCGCAGCCCTTCGGCGCGGGCGCGGCTGACCAGCTGGATCGACACGATGCTGTCGCCGCCGAGGGCGAAGAAGTCGTCGTCCACGCCGACGGTGGGCAGGCCGAGGACGGCGGCGAAGATCTCGACCAGGGTGGCCTCGACCTCGGTGGTCGCGGCCCGGGCGGAGACCAGCGCGGCGAAGTCGGGGTCGGGCAGCGCGGCGCGGTCGACCTTGCCGTTGGGCTGCAACGGGAACTCGTCCACCGCAACGAATGCGGACGGGACCATGTGGTCGGGCAACAACGACGCCGCGTGAGCACGGAGGTCGGTCGTGCCGATCACATGGGCGATCAGTCGGCCGTCTCGCACTGTTGCGATGGCGGCGGTCACCGCCGGGTGCTCGGCCAGGACGGTCTCGACCTCACCCAGCTCGACCCGGAACCCGCGGACCTTCACCTGGTCATCGAGGCGCCCCAGGAACTCCAGCGAGCCCGCCGACCACCGCACCAGGTCACCCGTGCGGTACAACCGCCCCGCACCAAAGGGGTTCGCCACAAACCGCGACGCCGTCAACCCGGGCTGCCCCAGGTAGCCCCGCGCCACGCCTGGCCCACCCACGTACAACTCACCAACAACACCCGGCGCCACCAACCCGAGAGCCGAGTCCAACACGTACACGGTCGAGTTCGCGACCGGACGCCCGATCACCACGTCCGAACCGACAACGGGCGCCACCACGGCGTCCACGGTGCACTCAGTCGGCCCGTAGAAGTTGAACGCCTCAACCGAACTCGCGGCCAACTCCGCCCACAACGCGGAACCAATGGCTTCACCGCCAGTGCCCACAACGGACACCCCGGAAGACAACAATCCGTCGGACACCAGCTGGCCGAGCAGCGAGGGCGCGGCGTCCACGTAGGCGATGCCGTTGTCGCGCACGTACGCCACGCTCGGCTCGGCCACGACGTGCATCTCGTGGCCTGCGATCATCCACAGCAGCGGGTCGAGTGAGGCGTCGAACGAGAACGATGCCGCCTGTAGGACGGACCCGGGCCGCATCACCGACGCTTGGTGCGACGCCAAGAGGTTCACCAGGCCCGCGTGTTCGACGAGAACGCCCTTCGGTCGCCCGGTGGACCCGGACGTGAAGATCACGTAGGCGGCGCCGGAGACCGGGCCACCGGTGAACGAGTACCCCGACACCGAGTCGATCTCGACGGCTCCCGGCAGACCGACGGCCGCGATGGTCAGGGTCAGCGCGGGCCGCGCCTGCTCGACCATGTGCCGCAGCCGGTCGGCCGGGTACTCGGGGTCGAGCACGAGGTAAGCAGCCCCGGCTTTCCACACACCGATGATCGCCGCGATAAGCCCAGCGGAGGGCGGTAGCGCCAACGCCACCACATCGCCGGGCTGTACGCCGCGAGACTGAAGGAGCCCGGCAATCTGGTCGGATCTAGCAGCCAGCTCGCCGTAGGTGAGCTCGGCATCCGGCCCGACCACGGCCCGCGTAGAGGAGTCCTGCCGGGCTAGAACGTCGAGCACGGAGGAATCGGTGACCTCGACGACCGGCCCGGCAACGACAACAGCGGACCGTTCCTCGTTGGACATCAGGTCCAGGTCGCGTACCCGCGTGCCCGGAGCCGCGAATGCGCTAATAGCGCGCACGAACCGCTCAGCCCACGCGGTCACCAGCTCTGCGGAAATCAGGTCGTCACGCACGTCCAGCCAGGCCGACAGACCCGCGCCGACGGTGAGGGTGATGGGGTAGTTCGTGGCGTCGGCACCGGTCACGCCGCTCACCTGGAACCCGGCGGCGGTCTCGGCCCGGTCCAGCGCGGCAGTGTCGATCGGGAAGCTCTCGAACACGGTCAGCGTGTCGAACAGCTCCCCCACGCCGACGGCGCGGTGGATGTCGGCGAGCCCGACGTGCTGGTGGTCGAGCAGGGCGGCTTGCTCTGCCTGGACTCGCGTGAGCAACGCCGCCACGGTCTCGGCAGGGTCAAGGCGCACGCGCACCGGCAACGTGTTGATGAACAGACCGATCATCGACTCGACGCCAGGTAGGTCTGCCGGACGACCGGACACGGTGGCCCCGAAGACGACATCTTGGCGCCCGAGACCGCGCGCGACGGTCAGCCCCCACGCAGCCTGCACGAGTGTGTTGAGCGTGACGCCGCACTCTCGCGCTACCTGCGAGAGTCCTTCAGGCAGTGCCAACTCCACACGGCGTGGCAATGCGCCCGAACGTGCAGCACCAGCGGGAGCGACCAGTGTGGACTCAGCTCCCGCAAGCGCTTCCGCCCACGGTTGGACGCCAGCGTCACGTTGGGACAGCCAGTTGAGGAAGTCGCGGTAGGGCCGTACAGCGGGCAACGCGTTGCCCGCGTAGAGCTCGAAGAGTTCCCGCACCAGCAACGGCGTAGACCAGCCGTCCAAGAGGACGTGGTGGAACGACAAGAGCAGCCGGTGGTAGTCCTCGCTGACCTTCCCGAGGGTAAAACGGACCAGCGGGGCGGTAGTCACGTCGAACCGCGTCTGCTGGTCTTGCGCTACCACCTCGTCCCAGTCGCTGCCGTCGACCTCGCGCCACGGCAGGTCTACCTGCGGCTGCACGACCAAGACAGGGTCACCGGAGCCGATGTGGGCGATAGCCGCGCGGAGCGTGTCATGGCGGTCGAGAAGGGCTTGCCCGGCCGCGCGCAGGCGGGCGGGGTCCAGCGGCCCGGTCAGCTCGCAGGCGAACTGCACGGTGTAGACGTCGGTGCCGGTGTCGTCGAAGCGCGACAGGAACGCGATGCCCTGCTGAAGCGGCGTCGGCCGCCACACGTCGACCAGGCCGGGGTGCGCCTCGACCAGGGCGTCGACCTCGCCTTGGCCGAGGTCGACCAGGGGGAAGTCCGAGGGGGTGCGGCCGGTGGCGCCGGTCGCGGCGTGCCGGTCGATGGCGTCGAGGGCACTGACCCAGGCCGCGGCCAACCGGTCGACCTCGGCCTGGTCGAACAGGGCGGCGGGCCAGGAGAACGTGGCCGTGAGCGCGCCGTCGGCGGTGACGGCGTTGATCGTCAGCGGGTGGCTGGCGGGGAGTTCGGGGTTGGCGTCTCCGCCGAGTGCGGCCGCTTCCGGCGCGCCCGACCAGGCCACCGCAGAACCAGCCGCCGAACCAGGTGAGCCAAACCGGCCGAGGTAGTTGAAGAGGACCTCGGGGGAGGCTGCGGGCAGCGAGTCGCGCAACAGACCAAACCCGATGCCGTCGCCCGGCACAGCTCGTAGGAGCTCCTTGACCTGCTTGAGCGCCAACCCGGCCGCCGGTCCACCTGCTACCGCGTCGGCGATGTCCACGCCGGACAGATCGAGCCGGACCGGGTGCAGTGTGGTGAACCAGCCGACCGTCCGGTGCAGGTCGGCCCCTGGGACAGCATCCTCGACGCGACCGTGCCCCTCTCGGTCCACAACGTGCCACGGGACGCCCCGCGTAGAGGCGAGGGCCAAGGTCAACGCGGTCAGCAGGACGTCCTCGACCCCGGCGTGATAGGCGGCCGGGACCGCCCCGAGCAGCCTGGCCGTGGTCTCCTGGGACACCGACACGCGCACGGACCGCACGGTGGACACGGTGTCGCGCGTGGGGACGATCCGCCGACCCCCGATGCCCTCCAGCGCGGTGCGCCAGTAGTCGAGCTCGGTCGCGCGGTCCTGCGCCGCGAGCGCGGTCGCCCACTCGCGGAACGAGGTGCCGACCGGGGCGAGCGCCTTGCCCTCGACCGCGTCGGCGAGGTCCGGGACGATGATCCGCCAGGACACGCCGTCGACGACCAAGTGGTGCGCGATGATCAGCAGCCGGTCCGGCGCGAACCACACGACCCGCAGAACCTCACCGGCGGCGGGGTCGAGCTCCGCGTAGGAGCGGGCCGCTTCGGCGGCGAAGTCGGTGCCCTCGACCTGGCGCACCGCGGCGGTGACCGATCCAACCGGCCGGACCTCCAGTTCGGCGCCCACGAGCCGGGAGCGCAGCACGTCATGGGTGTCCACAACGGACTGGACAGCGGCGGTCAGCTTCGCGGGGGTGAGCCCGGCGGGGGCGATGAGCAGCCGAGCCTGGGCGACGCGGGTGATCGGGCCACCCCGGCCGAGGAGCTCCCGCATGATCGGGGTCAACGGCAGCGTGCCAGTGCCGGAGGTGGTGACGACAGCTGCGGGTTCGGTGGCGACCTCGGCGAGGCGGGCGACCGTCCGGCGCTCGAAGACGTCACGCGGGGAGAACCGCAGCCCTTCGGCGCGGGCGCGGGCGACGAGCTGGATCGAGATGATGCTATCGCCGCCAAGGGCGAAGAAGTCGTCGTCCATGCCGACGGTAGGCACGCCGAGGACCTCGGCGAAGACAGCCGCGAGGGTCCGTTCTGCTTCGGTCTCGGCCTGCCTGGCAGTGGTAAGACCCGCGAAGTCCGGGGCAGGAAGCGCGGCGCGGTCGACCTTGCCGTTGGGGGTTAGCGGAATGCGGTCGAGTACGACGACCGCAGCGGGGACCATGTGCTCGGGAAGATCCCGCGCGGCCCACTCCCGCAGGCCCTCTAGTGCCGCGCCGGCGGTCGGCACGACGTAGGCGACGAGTCGGGTGGTGCGGTCCTCACGGACAACGGCAACAGCGTGCGCAACGTCCGGGTGAGCCGATAGGACTGCCTCGATCTCACCCAGCTCAATGCGGAACCCACGCAGTTTGACCTGCCCGTCCGCGCGGCCGAAGTACTCCAGTGTGCCGTCCGAGCGCCACCTGGCGAGGTCGCCCGAGCGGTAAAGGCGACCCTGCCCGAACGGGTTGGCAACGAACCGCGTTGAGGTCAGCCCGGGACGGTTGAGGTAGCCATCGGCAAGACCCTCGCCCGCCACATAGAGCTCGCCAACCACCCCAGGAGCGGTGAGACCTAGGCCGTCGTCGAGGACGTAAGCGCGGAGATCTGGGATGGGGACGCCGATGTCTGGGGTTCCCTCGGCGGCGCTAGCGCGCGTCAACGGCAGGTAGGTGACGTGCACGGTGGTCTCGGTGATCCCGTACATGTTGACCAGGCGTGGCGCGTCGTCTGCGTGGCGCTCGAACCAGCTGGCCAGTTTGCGGGGCTCTAGCGCTTCACCGCCGAAGATGACGTACCGCAGCGCGAGGTCAACCCCACCCCGGGCAGCGTCAGCAGCGTCGAGTTGGTGGAACGCGGACGGGGTCTGGTTGAGAACCGTTACCCGCTCCCGTTCGAGGAGTTCGAGGAACGCCTCTGGAGATCGGCTCGTGGCGTGGTCGACGACGACGAGGGTTCCCCCACGCAAGAGGGCGCCCCACAGTTCCCACACGGAGAAGTCGAAGGCGTACGAGTGGAACAGCGTCCACACGTCGTTGGCTCCGAACCCGAACCAGTGGTCGGTGGCGCTAAGAAGCCGGTCCACGGTGCGGTGAGGCACCAGGACGCCCTTGGGGGTTCCGGTAGAGCCAGAGGTGTAGATGACATAGGCGGGGTTGTCCGGCGACAGCTCTACCTGGCCAAGCGGCTCGTCGGTGCCGATAGTGCTGTCGGTGGGTGACACCGTCGGGACATCGAAGTCGTCGAGGTCGCTGACGAGGAGCGTAGGTGCTGCGTCCGCCAGCATGAGGTCTAGGCGCGCACGGGGGTAGCTGGGATCGAGCGGCAGGTATGCCGCGCCGGACTTGAGCACGGCCAACACTGCGACGACAAGATTCGCCGAGCGGGGCAAGCCGATCGCAACAATCCCACCGGGTCGCGCCCCACGCTCGACGAGAACCCGGGCGAGGCGGTCCGACCGAGCATCCAGCTCCGCGTAGGTGAGCCGCTCCGACCCAGCGACAAGGGCAAGCGCTTCTGGCGCGCGACCGACCTGCTCAGCGAACCGGGCCGGGATCGTGGCGGCCGCACCCCGTTGTCCGGTCGGGTTCCAACCGTGGACGAGGTTGCCGCGCTCGGTGTCCGACAGCCCATCGATCTTCGCGACGGGGGAAGTGGGGTCGGCCACCAGCGCGCTTAAGACGCGGACGAGTCGGGTGGCGAGCGCGTCCGGGTCGACCAGCCCGGGCCGGTACTTCAGGAGCAGCTCGCCACCGGTCGCGACCAGGGTGGCCGGGTAGTGGGTGGCGTCGCGGGTCTCCCCCGCGCGTACCCGCAGGCCGGTAGCGGCCTCAGCGCTCTCGAGAGCGGCAGTGTCAACGAAGTAGCTCTCGAACACGGTGAGCGTGTCGAACAGTTCGCCGATGCCCACGGTCCGCTGGATGTCGGCCAGCCCCAACTGCTGGTGGTCCATAACCCGCGCTTGCTCTGCCTGCACTCGCGCCAGCAGCGCGGTCACCGTCTCAGCCGGGTCCAGCCTGACCCGCACGGGCACGGTGTTGATGAACAGGCCGATCATCGACTCGACGCCGGGTAGGTCTGCCGGACGCCCGGACACAGTGGCCCCGAAGACAACGTCTTGGCGGCCCAGGGTGCGTGCCAGCAGCAGCGCCCAAGCGGCCTGCACCACGGTGTTGAGCGTGACGCCCGCCGAGCGGCCGAGGTTGGCCATGCCGTCGAGCAGGCCATCCGGCAACGCGATAGGCGTCTGCTCGGCCGACCCGGACGGGTCCGCACCAGGGGCAAGCAAGGTGGGTTCCTCTACGCCGCGCAGCGCCTCAGCCCAGGTGGAGCGAGCCGCGTCAGCGTCCTTGTTACGCAGCCAGGACAGGTAGTCCTTGTACGGGCGGACCGCCGGTAGCTTCGACGCGTCGCCCTTCGCGGTGTAGAGCTGGAACAGTTCGCGAGCCAGCAGCGGCGTGGACCACCCGTCCAAGAGGATGTGGTGGTAGGTCAGCAGCAACCGGTGCCTGTTGGGACCGAGCTTGGCGAGCAACACGCGCAGCAGCGGAGCCTGGGCCAGGTCGAATCGCTCAACTCGGTCGGCGGCAAGAACACCGTCCCAGTCGGACTCATCCAGATCCAGTTCGCTCCAGGGCAGCTCCACCACGCGCGGGACCGGGGCGAGCACCTCGCCGTTCTTGCGCCGCCGGAAGCAGGCGCGCAGGTTGGCGTGCCGGTCGATCAGCGCCTGCGCGGCGACCTTGAGGACGGCAGGCTCAAGTGGCCCCTCCAGGTCCAGCACGAACTGGACCAGGTAGGGGTCATCGGCCTCGGTGGCGTACTCGCTGTGGAAGAGCAGCCCCTGCTGCAGCGGCGAGAGGGGCAGGACGTCTTCCAGTCCGGACTTGCGCGTGTTCACAGATTCCACTCCGACTCGAACTCATCGAGTTCGTCCTGCGACAGGTCACTGAAGGTGAGGTCGGACGGGGTGTGGCCACCGCCGCCGGACCGGGTGATCGCGCGCAGCGCGGTGAACCAGGCCTCGGCCAGGTCCCGCACCGCGGTGTCGTCGACCGCGGCGGCGCCCCACGCCCAGGTCGCGCTTAGCGTCGGCCCGTCGGGCCCGTCCACGGTGACGGCGTTGACCTGGACCGCGTGGGTGATGGGCATGGCGGGGTCGACCCCGCCGCCGAGGGCCGCGGCCTCGGGTGCCGCCGTCCAGGGTCCGGTCTCGGTGGCGGAACCGAACCGGCCGAGGTAGTTGACGAGCACCTCCCGCCTGCCGATGCCGGTGTCACCGAGGATGCCGTGGCCGATCCCGTTGTCCGGCACGGCCCGCAGGTGCTCCTTGACCCTCTTCACGGCCGCGTCCACCGACGGGCCGCCCGCGAAGGCGTCGGCGGCGTCGATGCCGGTCAAGTCGAGCCGGATCGGGTAGACGGTGGTGAACCAGCCAACGGTGCGCGATAGGTCTGCCCCCGGCACGACCTGTTCCTCGCGCCCGTGCCCTTCCACGTCGACTACGCGGGCGATGTTGCTCCGGGTCGCGGCAGCGGCGATGGCGAATCCGGCGAGGAGGATGTCGTTGACGGTGCCGTGGAACAGTTCCGGCACGGTTGTCAGCAACGGCAGCGTTTCCTGCGCTGACAACGTCAACCGGAGTTCGCGGCCGGTGGCGACGGTGTCGTTGGCGTCGACTTCCCGGTTCGCGATGAGCGCGCTGGAGCAGTCGGCCAGGTCGCCCCAGTGGTCGAGTTCGACCTTGCGGTCGGCTTCGGCCAACCCGAGTGCCCACTGGCGGAACGAGGTGCCGACCGGGTCCAGCGGCTCGCCCCGGTACGCCTTGACCAGATCGGGCTCCAGAACGCGCCAGGAGACGCCGTCGACCACGAAGTGGTGGGCGACCACCAGGAGCCTGCCCTCGACCCCGCCACGGTCGAACCAGACGGCTCGCAGCACCTCGCCAGTGGCGGGGTCGAGCTCGTCGGCGACGGCAGCGGCAGCAGCGGCCAACTGGGCGTCGGTGAACGCGGTGGCGTCGACCCTGCGGACCACGTCGGCGGGTGCCACCTCCGGCACGAGCAGCCCGTCGTCGGTGAGCTGGGCGCGCAGGACGTGGTGCCGGGCGCGGACAGCGGCCACGGCCTGGATGAGGCGGTCGAAGTCGAGGTCGACCGGGGTCCGCAGCAGCCTCGCCTGGGAGAACCTGCCGAGCGGCCCGCCGCGGGCGAGGGTGTCGCGCATGATCGGGGTGAACGGCACCATGCCGATGCCATCACCCTCGGCCTCCGGCTCGCGGTGGTCGGTCTCGGCGACGAGCGCGATCCCAGCCACCGTGCGCCGCTCGAAGACGTCGCGCGGGGAGAACCGGATCCCGGCGGCGCGGGCACGCCCGACCAGTTGGATGGAGACGATGCTGTCGCCGCCCAGGGTGAAGAAGTCGTCGTCTACGCCGACCTTGGACAACCCGAGCACGGTAGCGACTAGATCGGCGAGGACTCGCTCGATGTTGGTCGCCGCTTCGCGATCCGTGACCAGGGACGCGAAGTCGGGCTTCGGTAGGGCCTTCCTGTCGGTCTTACCGCTAGGGGTGAGCGGGATGCGGTCAAGGCTGACGAACGCCGACGGCACCATGTGGTCGGGCAGGGTCTTACCGAGCTCGACGCGGAGAACATCTGTGTCGAAGTCACCGACGAGGTAACCGATGAGTCGGTCGTCGACGACAGCGGCAACGGCCTGGGTGACATGTACCGACAGGGCTGCCTCGATCTCGCCGAGCTCGATGCGGAACCCGCGCAGCTTGATCTGGTCGTCAGCGCGGCCCAGGTAGTCGAGGACCCCATCCCGCCAGCGGGCGAGGTCGCCGGTGCGGTAGAGCCGCCCGGGGCCGAAGGGGTTGGCTACGAACCTGCCCGCGGTAAGGCCAGGTCGGTTGAGGTAGCCCCACGCGAGCTGATCGCCCGCGAGATACAGCTCGCCCGGTAGGCCAGGCGGTACCGGTCGCAGGAATGAATCGAGGACGTAGGTCTGGGTGTTCCAGACGGGGCGTCCGATAGGAACCGACCCAGTGTTGGCGACCTGGACCGCGGTGACGTCAACCGACGCCTCTGTCGGGCCATAGAGGTTGTGCAACTCGGCGCCGGACACCGCTCGGAACTCATCACGTAGGTCCGCCGGGAGCGCCTCCCCGGAGCAGAGGACTCGTCGCAGTGTCGTGACGGTGTGGGATGCCTGGTCGGCCACGAACGCGCGCAGCATCGACGGTACGAAGTGGACCGTAGTGACGTCGTGTCGCTCGATGACCTCGGCGAGGTAAGCAGGGTCGCGGTGCCCACCTGGCTTGGCGAACACAAGAGTGGCGCCGGTGATCAGCGGCCAGAAGAACTCCCACACCGACACGTCGAAGCTCGCTGGGGTCTTCTGCAGCACCCGCTCCCCTGGCGTTAGGCCGTACTCGGCCTGCATCCACAGGAGCCTGTTGACAATGCCGGAATGCGGAACGACAACGCCCTTGGGCCGACCGGTCGACCCAGAGGTGTAGATGACGTAGGCAGCCCGATCCTGGGAGGTGACCTCATCAACGAGAGGTGGGGCCAATTCCCCCACGAAACCGTCGGAGTCAAAGAGAAGCCCGCCGTCGCTGGGGTCGCTCGTGAGGACCACCGTCGGGGCGGCGTCGGCGACCATCATCGCGAGCCGGTCTTGCGGGTAGTCCGGGTCCAGCGGCAGGTACGCGCCGCCAGCCCGTTGCACCGCGAGCAGCGACACGATCAGGGCAGCGGACCGCTCCAACCGCACGCCTACTACAGAACCCGGCCGGACACCTCTAGCGGCAAGAACACCAGCCAGGGTCGCGACGCGCCTGTCCAACTCGGCGTAGGTCAACGTTGGGCCGTCATCGACAACAACAGCAGTGGCGTTGGGCGTATCGGCGACTCGTGCCTTGAACAGCGCGGGCAGGGTGGTGGCGTCAACGGCGACCGTTTGGCCCTGCCATGCCGTCAAAGCGTCGTAACGCTCGTCGAGAGTGAGCAGTGACAGGGAGCCCACCGATTGGTTTGCCTGCTGGGCGATGGCCTCAAGCGCTCGGATCACTCGTCTGAGGAGCGCGTTCGCGGCGGACTCGTCAAAGATGTCCGGGCGGTAGCGCAAGGTGAGTGTTGTCTGAGCGCCCGGTAGGACCAACAGCGTCAGCGGGTAGTGGGTGGCATCGCGGCCGACGACCTCGGTGACTCGGAATCCCGCAGCGGTCTCCGCTCGCTCTAGTGCGTCGGAGTCGACCGGGTAGCTCTCGAACACGGTGAGCGTGTCGAACAGGTCACCGAGGCCCGCAGTGCGCTGGATATCGGCCAGCCCGACGTGCTGGTGGTCGAGCAGCGCGGCCTGTTCGCCGTGCAGACGGGCCAGCAGCGCGGCTACCGATTCGGCCGGGTCCAACCGGACCCGCACGGGCACGGTGTTGATGAACAGGCCGATCATCGACTCGACACCCGGGATGTCGCCGTCGCGGCCGGACACCGTGGCGCCGAAGACGATGTCGTTCCGGCCGGTGTGCGTGGCAAGTACAAGACCCCACGCGGCTTGCACGGCCGCGTTGAGCGTGACACCGATACCGCGGACAGTTGACGTCAACGCTGCCGCGGTCTCGGCGGACAGCGTTAGGTCAAGTTGACCAGGCAGCACACCCGCGCGGGGCGCGTCGGGCGCGACCAAGGTCGGCGCGTCGAGCTCGGCTAGAGCGAGACGCCAGGCGGCTTGGGCGGCGTCGTGGTCGCGTGCGGCGAGGTCGGTGAGGTGTTCCCGGTAGGACCGGACAGCGGGCGGTTCTTGCCCGGCGTAACGGGCGAACAGTTCGCGGGCCAGCAGCGGGGTCGACCAGCCGTCGAGGATGGCGTGGTGGTTGGTGAGGACCAGTCGCGCCTCGTCACCGGGCAACCGCACCAGCAGGAACCGGATCAGCGGGGCGGTCGCGAGGTCGAAGCGGGTGGCGCGCTCGGCGTCGACCAGCGCCTGGGCCTCGGCCGCGGTGCTCGCGGTCGCTTCCCGCCACGGTACGTGGACCTGGCTGGCGATCACCTGGACGAGGCGGCCGGTGGCCAGGGTCGGGAACGCGGCGCGCAGCGTGGCGTGCCGGTCGACCACGGCCTGGGCAGCGGCGCGCAAACGATTGCCGTCGACCGCGCCGCGCAGGGTGAGCACCTGCTGCGTGGTGTAGACGTCCACCTCGGACTCGTCGAAGCGGGAGAGGAACAGCAGCCCTTCCTGCAGCGGCGTGGTCGACCAGACGTCGGCGACGGCGTGACCGCTGCCGATCCCGGTGACCTGGTCGACCTGGTCGATCTCGCCGAGCTGGTCGATCTCGTCGACCTCGGCCTGGGTGAGCGCCGCCAGCGGCCAGTCGGACGGGGAGTGCCCGCCGCCGGTGGTCGTGGCGAGCGCCGCGAGGGCGGCGGCCCACCGGTCGGCGAGGTCGCGCACGGTCTCGTCGGCGACGGCGCCGACCCAGGCGAAGTGCGCGGTGAGCGCGTCGTCGTCAGCGAGGATGTTGAGGGCGATGGGGTGGCCGACGGGCAGTGCGTCGTCGGCGCCGCTGGTCAGCGCGGCAGCTTCCGGAGCGGTGGACCAGTCGCCGGATTCGCCCACGCCGATCCGACCCAGGTAGTTGACCAGGATGTCTTGGGTCGTGGCGGGAAGCTGTTCGCGCAGCAGGCCGTAGCCGAGACCGTCACCGGGGACCGCGCGGACGGCGTCCTTGGTGAGCTTGAGAGTCGCGGCAGGGCTATCGCCCGGGGTGAGCCTGACGGGGTGGATGTTGGTGAACCAGCCAACGGTGTCGGTGACGTCATCAGAGCGGCCGTGTCCCTCTAGGTCGACCACGATCGGCTCGCCGACAGCGGTGGCAAGTGCCGAGAGGAGGACCTCGGTCGGGCCGGTGTGAAAGGCCGTTGGGACCGCGCTAAGCAAGGTGGCCGCGTTGGGGATGGTGACAGTCAAGGTCCTTGCGGTGCCTACGGTATCGATGGCCGCATCTAGCGGGCGAGCACTGATGTTGTGCGCCGGGGCGATGATCTCTTGCCATGCCGGGAGTTCAGTGTCTCGGCTTTGCTTAACAAGGGCGGTTGCCCAGCCCCGGAACGACAAGGTGGGCGTATCGAGGCGTTCACCGTTGACGGCGGCGGCCAGGGCGGGCACGAGGACGCGCCACGACACGCCGTCGATGACCAGGTGGTGCGCGACGATCAGGACGCGGCCGGGTTCGCCGGGGCCACGGTCGAGCCAGACGACGCGAACCATGTTGCCTTCGGTGGGGTTCAGCCCGGCGATCGCCTGTTCGGTGGCGTCGTGCAGGGTCTTACTCCACTGCGGGCCGTAGTGGCCGACAGCGTCGACACGGGTGACGACCTCGGGGGCATCGCCGACAATCAAGGTGTCGCGCTCTAGACGGGTGCGGAGGACTGCGTGCGTGTCGAGCACGGCTGCCAGTGCGGCGGCGAAGCTGTCAAGAGTGAGCGTGGCTGGGGCGAGCAAGAGCCGTGACTGGTGGAACCGATTGATGGGCCCACCTCGGGCGACGAGGTCGCGCATCACGGGAGTCAGGGGGATCTCGCCGACCGCGTTGTCCGGCAGTGTTGGCGCTGCCGCGCCGAACTCGGCGATCGCGGCCAGAGCAGCGATTGTGCGGGCTTCGAAGACCTGACGGGTAGTGAAACGGATGCCAGCCGCTCGAGCGCGTGCGACCAGTTGCATCGAGATGATGCTGTCGCCGCCGAGAGCGAAGAAGTCGTCTGTTGCCCCAACCACGTCGAGGCCAAGAACCTCGGCCACCAAGCTGACAAGAGCGGCTTCGGCCGCAGTGGCGGGTGCGCGAGTAGCTGTGACTACCCGCTCCGGCTCAGGTAGGGCCGCCCGGTCGACCTTGCCGTTAACGGTGGTCGGCAGGACATCCATGAGCACGAAGGTCGACGGGACCATGTAGTCCGGCAGGACCGACCTCGCCCAGTCGGACAGCTCGGCCGCAGTGACCGCGCTAGCGGGACCAGAGCCATCGGGACCAGAGCCATCGGGAACGGCGCTATCGGGAACGATGTAGGCCACCAGCGAGGACTTGCGAACGGTGACGACCGCGCGGCGCACGGCGGGGTGCGCGGAAAGGCCGGACTCGACCTCTTCGAGCTCCAGTCGCATGCCGCGGACCTTGACCTGGTTGTCTGCCCGACCGACGAAGTCGAGCGAACCGTCCGCGTTCCACCGGGCGAGGTCACCGGTGCGGTAGAGCCGTGAGCCCGCGGGACCGAACGGGTCCGCGATGAACCGGTTCGCAGTGAGGTCAGGAGCGTTGACGTAGCCACGGCCGAGGAGGTAGCCGCCCGCGTAGAGCTCCCCTGCCTGGCCAACGGGCACAGGCCGCAGATTCGGGTCTAGTACATAGAGGCGCGTGTTCGGGTTGGGCTTGCCGATGGAGGTCGCGATGCGCTCGGCGGCGTCGCGATAGACCACGTGCGACACACCGATCGTGGCTTCGGCGGGTCCGTAGCCGTGGTACATCGTGGTGTCGAGCCTGCGGCGGAAGCGGTCGAACAGGTCAGGCGTCAGCACCTCGCCGCCGCACCACACGTGCCGGAGCCCGGAGAGAGATCCGGGCTCGGTTGCCGCTGTCAGCAACGCGTCCAGCATCGACGACGGTAGGTAGACGAAGGTGACGCCTTCGCTGTCGATCACGTCGAGCAGGTAGTCCGGGTCGCGCTCGCCGCCCGCCGCCGCGACGACCACCCGTCCGCCGTGGACCAGCGGTAGGAAGATCTCGTTGATGGAGATGTCGAACGCCAGTGGCGCCTTGAACAGGGTGGCGTCGTCGGTGCCGAAGCCGAGCAGCCCCTTCTGCCAGTGCAGGCGGGCGCTGATGGCCTCGTGCCGGATCATCGCGCCCTTGGGCACACCGGTCGACCCGGACGTGAAGATCACGTAGGCCAGACCGAGACCGGCGACCGGGACCGGGGCGGGTGTCGCCGCCGGGTGCGGCCACGTGTCCAGGTCGGCGACGACCGTGGGCACGGGCAGCGGGACGGGGTCGGCACCCGTGATCGCGACGACCGCTCGGGAGTCGGCCACGACACGGTCACGGCGGTCGGCGGGCCAGGTCGGGTCGACGGGGACGAACGCGCCGCCAGCGCGCAGCACCGCCACGAGTGCCACGACCATCTCCGCGGAACGCGGCAAGGCGATGCCAACGGTGACCTCTGGCCCAACGCCTTCGGCTTGCAGCTTCGCGGCCAGGGACGCGGTAAGTGCGTCCAGCTCGCCGTAGGTGAGCCTGCGCGATCCGTCGACAACGGCGACCGAGTCGGGTGCGGCTGCCATTCGGTCGGCGACCATCGCGGTAAGAGTGCGGGTCACCTCGGGTTCGGCCGTGTCGTTGAACGCGTCAAGGACCGTGCGGCGCTCGGCTTCGGCCAAGAGGTCGATCTGGCCGACGCGCTCCGCAGTGGCGAGGTTGTCCAGCGCGATAGCGAGGCGCTCGGGAAGGTCACCGATTTCGCCGTGGTAGCGCAACCGCAGGTCTTGGCCCGGGTGGGCCACTACGGCGATGGGGTAGTGCGTCGCGTCATGGCCGACGGCGCCGGTGACCCGGAGTTCCGCCTGCGTGGACTGCTCGGCAACGGGGTAGCTCTCGACGACCAACAGGGTGTCGAACAGCTCGCCCACGCCCGCAAGCCGCTGGATCTCGGCGAGGCCCACGTCGTGGTGGTCGATGAGCGCCGCCTGCTCGTCCTGGACGCGACCGAGCAGGGCAGCGGGTGACTCCGCCGGGTCGAGCCGGATCCGGACGGGCACGGTGTTGATGAACAGCCCGACCATGTCGGCGATGCCTTCGACCGTGCTCGAGCGACCAGACACGGTGGCGCCAAAGAGGACGTCGTCGCGGCCCAGCAGCCGGGCCAGGGTGAGCCCCCACGCGACCTGGATGACGGTATTGACCGTGACCCGGTGTGTGCGGGCGATCTCGGCGAGGTCACCGCGCACCGGTACGACTACCTCGCGCGGGGCACCGGAGACCTGCGCGGCTGGCGCAAGGATCGTGGGCTCGGTAGTGCCGTCGAGCGCGGTCTGCCACGGGGTGGTGTCGCGTTCGGCGAGGGAAGCGAGGTAGCGGCGGTAGTCACCGACCTCGGGCAGGTCAGTGCCGGAGTAGAGGGCGATGAGGTCACGCACCAGCAGCGGACCTGACCAGCCGTCGAGCACCAGGTGGTGATTCGTGACTACGAGCCTGGAGCCGACCAGGGTGAACCGCACAAGCGGCCCGGCCGCGATGTCGAACCCGCGCGCTCGGTCCTCTTCCAGGAAGGTGTCCAGGTCCTCAGCGGTCTGGAAGGGGATCCCGTTCAGCGGCGAGACCACCTGGACCGGCGTGCCTGATTCCGTTGTCAGGAATGAGGTGCGCAGGTTGGGGTGTCGGTCGAGCAGAGCGCCAACGGCCGCCCGCAGGCGAACCTGGTCGATGTCGCCTTCGAGGTCGAGCACTAGCTGGACGGTGTAGACGTCGTTCATCTCAGCCAGGTAGAGCAGCCCTGTCTGGAGCGGGCTAAGAGGCCAGATGTCGGTCAACGTCGGGTAGGTAGCGCCCAGGGCATCCACATCGGACTGGGGAAGTGCCACGAGTGGGAAGTCAGACGGCGTGTGTTCGACAACGTTGGACGAACGGGCGTCCGCAGCGAGAGCGGTGACTGCTGCGGCCCAGGCCGAGGCAGTATCGGCGACATCAATAGCTGCGCAGGCGCCGGGAGCGTAGGTCCACTCTGCGACGAGAACAGCACCATCAGCGCGGTCTTCCACGGCAGCGTTAACTGCGATGGCATGGCTTACCGGCATCTGCGGTTCTGTACCGCCACCGAGCGCGTTGGCATCAGGGGCCGGTGTCCAGGGTCGGCCGTCCAGAGTGAACCGGCCCAGGTAGTTGACCAAGACCTCGGAGGCAGGGCCTCCGATGAGGCCGTAGCCGATGCCATTGTCGGGCACCGCGCGTGCCTGTTCCTTGATCTGCTTGAGCCCACCTGCCAAGCGCAGCGGGTGCAGCGAGGTGAACCAACCGACGGAACGGGTCAGGTCCGCGCCGGGGACGGCCTGCTCCTCGCGACCATGCCCCTCGATGTCGACTCGTGTCGGACCACCGGCCACGGCGGCAAGCCCCGCGAGGATGGCCTCCCGCACGCCCGCGCCGAAGCGGCGGGGCAGCGTGGTCAGCAGGGTCGAGGTGGTCTCCGGGTCCAGCTCAACCCGTTCGATACGGGTAGAGCCTGCGGTATCGCGAGCAGGATCCAGGGGCTCTGTTCCCCAGGGTCGAACCGGCTCATTGAGCAATGCTCGCCAGAAGTCGCCGTCGGTCCTGGGTCGGGTGATGAGTTCCCGTGCCCAGAGCCGGAACGCGGTGGACTCCGCGGGCAAGTCGCCATCGCACGCTGCGGCAAGGTCGCCTGCGAGTACTCGCCAAGAGACGCCATCGACCACAAGGTGGTGGGCAGCGATGAGGAGCCTGCCGACACCGTCCCAGCGGAAGGCGATCATCGAGCCTGCCCGGGGGTCGAGCGCGTCGAGTGCCTCAGCCACGTCCCACGCACCAACTCGCAGCACATCGCTGAGGCGGGGGGCATCGCCAATGGTCAGCCCGGTGTCGGTAAGACGGGCGCCCAGGATGCTGTGGGTCGCGAGGACCCGACCAATAGCGAGCCTGAGGGTGTCCTCGGTGAGACCTTCAGGAGTGACCAGCACCGTGGTTTGGGCGAACCGGCGGTTAGGGCCGCCCCGCTCGACCAGGTCCCGCATGACGGGGGTGAAGGGCATCTCGCCAGTAGGCGAGCCGACTAGTCCGGTCGCGACGGTAGAGCTATGTGCGGCAAGAACTTGGACGGTGCGGCGTTCGAAGACATCACGTGGTGCGATGCCGATGCCAGCGGCTCGGGCAGCAGTGACCAACTGGATGGACATGATGCTGTCGCCGCCGATGGCGAAGAAGTCGTCATCGATGCCGACCGACGGCAGGCCCAACACCGTCGCGAAGACCTCCGCCAACGCACGCTCGGCAGGGGTTTCCGGACGCTTGGACGACACCACAGCCGTGAAGTCGGGTTCTGGCAAGGCCGCGCGGTCGACCTTGCCGTTGGCAGTAAGCGGCAACTGTGCCAAGGCGACAACAGCACCCGGTACAGCCTGCTCAGGCAGGGTGTCCTTAAGGGCTGCGCGAACGGCGGCGGCGTCGACTGATTCGGGGGTGACATAGCCGACCAGCCGTCGGTCGCGGAGAACGACAGCGGCGGTGCGGACACCGGGCAACGCGGATAGGGCTGCCTCGACCTCGCCGAGTTCGACGCGGAATCCGCGGATCTTGACCTGGTCGTCGGAGCGGCCCGCGAACCTCAGCGAGCCGTCCCTATCGCGGCGGACAAGGTCACCGGTGCGGTAGAGCCTGCCTTCGCCGAAGGGGTTGGCCACGAACTTCTCGGCGGTCAGTGCCGGTCGGTTCAGGTAGCCACGCGCGACCTGGGCTCCTCCGACATAGAGCTCGCCGACGACGCCGGCAGGCGTGGGCCGCAGCCACTCGTCGAGGACGTAGGCGGTGGAACCCGCGACCGGCGCACCGATGTTGGGTGTGTCGCCGGTGATCGTGGCCATCGTGACCATGACGGTGGTCTCGGTCGGGCCATAGAAGTCGAACGCCCGGAAGTCGTGCAGGTCTTGGGAATGATTGGCCAATCGATCCCACAGCGCAGTGGGCACGGCTTCGCCACCCATCGCGACGGCCCTAACGCCAGTCTCGAGCAAACCGCGGTCGACGAGCATGGCGATGGTGCTGGGGGTGGCCTCGACGAAGTCGATCTGGCGCTCGGTGACGGCGGCGAGGTAAGAGGCCGGGTCGGCGTACTCGTCGCGGGTGAGCAAGTGCAGCTCGTGTCCATCGAGCAGCCACAGCAAGGGCTGCCAAGACGCGTCGAAGGCGAAGGAGAACCCGTGCGCGACCTTGAGGCGCCCACCGGCCGCTACAGGCTCGAAGACATCGGCGTGGTTGGCGCTGAATAGAGAGGTGATCTGGCGGTGAGCGACCGAGACGCCCTTGGGCAGGCCGGTGGACCCCGACGTGTAGATCACGTAGGCGGCGCTGTCGGCGTGCGGTAGCCGGTTGAGCGGAGTGTCAGGGCTACCTGCGATCGCCGGGTCATCCGGGTGCAGGGTCGGCACGTCCGCCGCGAGGCTGTCGGTGATGAGGAGAACCGGCCGGGCGTCGCTGAGGACGTGGTCAAGTCGGGCACGGGGGTAGTCCGGGTCCAACGGCAGGTAAGAGGCGCCTGCCTCGATCACGGCAAGCAGAGCCACGACGAGGTTCGTGGTCCGGGGCAGGGCGACGGCGACGATGTCTTCGGTACGGACCCCGAGCCTGGTCAGGTGGTGCGCGAGCTTGCGCACCCGTGACCCCAGCTCGCCGAAAGTGAGCGTCTCGTCGGCCACCAACGCGATGGCGTCCGGCCGAGCGGTGATCTGGGCGGCGAGCAACTCCGGCAAGGTGCGCGCGCCTTCAGGGAGCGGGTGGGACACCGGCCAGGTTCGCTCCGTGGCCGTGCGGATGTCGACGGTGGACAACCGAGCCCCGGGGTCGGCCGCGATCGCCTCGAGCAGAGTCGTGAGCCGCCAGGCGAGGTCAACTGCGGTGGCGTGATCGAACAGCGCGGTGGCGTGGTCGACGGAGATGTCGATGCCGCCCTCGGCGCGCTCGGCCAGGGTGATCGTGAGGTCGACCTTGGCGGTGGTCAGCTCGACCGGCTCGACGTCGCCACCGTGGCCGGGCAGGCCAGGGCGGGCCGTCGGGGCGGCGCGGTGCACGAGCATGGTCTGGAACAGCGGGTTGCGGCCGAGCAGCCGGGTCGGCGCCAGGTCGTCCACGACGCGGTCGAACGGCACGTCCTGGTGGGCATAGGCGGCCAGGTCGGCGGTGCGGGCGCGGGCGATCAAGTCCGTGAACGACGGGTCGCCCGCGGTGTTCAAGCGCAGCACGACGGTGTTGACCAGGAAGCCGATGAGCCCGTCGAGTCGCTCGTCGACGCGGCCCGCGACGGGCGCGCCGAGCGGGATGTCGGTGCCCGCGCCGAGGCCGGTGAGCAGGGCGGCGACGGCGGCGTGGCCCACCATGAACAGGGACGCGCCCTGGTCGGCGGCGAGCTCGGTGAGTGCCCGGTGGGTGTCGGCGCCGAGCTCGGCGCGCACCCTGGCACCGCGGTGGTCGCTCGCGGCGGGCCGGGGCCGGTCGGTGGGCAGGGGGATCTCGTCGGGCAGGCCGTCGAGCGCGCGGCGCCAATAGGCGAGCTGGGTGTCGGCGACGGTGTCGAGGAGGGTTCGTTGCCAGACGGCGTAGTCGGCGTACTGGACCGGCAGTGGCGCGAATACCGGCGCTTGGCCTGCCTTGCGCGCGCTATAGGCCGTGCCCAGCTCAGCCCAGAGGGTCGCCTCGGACCACTCGTCAGCGGCGATGTGGTGCACGAGGACGAGCAGGACGGATGCCGTCTCCGTTGTGAAGATCCAGGCGCGGACCGGGATGTCGGTAGCGAGGTCGAACGCGTGCTCGGCGGCGGACGTAAGCAGCGCAGGTAGCTCTGCCTCGGTTGTGGGGACCACATCGAGGGTGGGCTGCCGTTCGGTGATGACCTGGTGGGTGTCGGTGAGGATCGTGCGCAGCGCTTCGTGGCGGACGGCCAGATCGTTCAGCGCCGCTTGGAGAGCGGGGATGTCGATGTCGCCGGTGAGGCGGGCGGTGAAGGGGATGTTGTAGGTCGGGGAAGGCCCCTCGACGCGATAGGCGAACCAGAGGCGCTGCTGGGCCGCGGACAACGGGGGGAGTTCGGGACGAACTAGTTCCCCGGGAACCGGGCGATGAGTAGCGGCTACGTCCGTGCGGGCGGCCAGGCCAGCGACGGTGGAGGCCTCGAAGACGTCTCTTACCGACAGCTCGGCGCTTAGCCCCGTGCGGATTCGGTTGACCAACCGGGTGGCCAGCAGAGAGTGGCCGCCTAGAGCGAAGAAGTCGTCCTCAACACCGACCGCGTCCAGTCCGAGCAAGTCGGCGTAGGCAGCACAGAGAAACTCCTCGACGGCGTTCGCCGGTGCGCGCGTTACGTCGGTGATTGCCTGCGGCTCCGGTAGCGCCTTGCGGTCTGTCTTACCGCTAGGGCTCAGCGGGACACTGTCGATGCCCACCACGACTGACGGCACTAGGTGAGCGGGAAGTGTCTTTGCGAGTTCGTCCTTGACGCGAGTGCTGGCGTCGGCGGGAACCACGTAACCGATGAGCCTGTCTTGCCGGACAGCGGCGACGGCGTGGGTGACGCCATCGACGGCCATCATGGCCGCCTCTACCTCTCCGAGTTCGATGCGGAACCCGCGCAGCTTGACCTGGTCGTCAACACGGCCCAGGTACTCCAAGAGGCCGTTGTTCCACTGGGCGAGGTCGCCGGTGCGGTAGAGCCTTCCCGGCGCGAACGGATTCGCGACGAATCGCTCTGCAGTCAGCCCCGGCCGGTTGAGGTAGCCCCAGGCGAGCTGTACACCCGCCAGGTACAGCTCGCCCGGGATGCGTGGGGGAACCGGGCGCAGGTTGCGGTCCAGGACGTAGGTCTGGGTGTTCCACACCGGGCGTCCAATAGAGACAGTTCCAGCGTCGGCAACCTGAGCTGCGGTGACGTCGACAGATGCCTCGGTAGGCCCGTACAGGTTGTGCAGCTCGGCGGAGCTAACCGATCGGAACTCGTCTCGTAGGTCCTCCGGTAGGGCTTCGCCTGAGCACAGCACTCTGCGCAGCGAGCTGACTCGCTTGGCAGCCGGGTCGGCCACGAACGCGCGCAGCATGGACGGCACGAAGTGGACCGTGCTGACGTCGTGCCGCTCGATCACCTCGGCCAGGTACGCCGGATCGCGGTGCCCGCCCGGCTTCGCGAACACGAGGGTGGCGCCGGTGATCAGCGGCCAGAAGAACTCCCACACCGACACGTCGAAGCTGGCGGGCGTCTTCTGCAGCACCCGCTCCCCTTGGGTGAGGCCGTACTCGGCCTGCATCCACGCAAGCCGGTTCACGATCCCCGACTGTGGGACCACAGTGCCCTTGGGACGACCAGTCGATCCGGACGTGTAGATCACATAGGCCGCGCGGTCACCGTTCACCTCCGGTGCCGTGGACGGCTTCCACGGATAGGTGCCATCGAGGACGAGCGGGTCCTCGACCAAGGCAGGCCCGCCGGGGAACGAGATCACCACTGTCGGGGCGGCGTCAGCGAGCATGAACGACAGGCGCTCAAGTGGGTAGTCGGGGTCCAACGGAAGGTAGGCGCCACCGGCACGTTGGACGGCGAGCAGAGCCACGATAAGAGCAGCTGAACGCTCCAACAGCACGCCGACGACGGAACCCGCTCTAACACCGCGAGACCGCAGCTCGGTCGCGAGCGCGGACACCTGAACGTCGAGTCCCGCGTAGGTGAGGCTCGTGCCGCCGTCGACGATCACGGCGGTGTCAGATGGGTGATCGTGAACCTGTGCCGCGAACAGTGCGGGGATCGACTCACCGGCCACCGGCACGCGGGCGCCCTGCCACAAGGAGGTCACGGCCGCGCGTTCGGCGGAAGACAGCAGCTCCACCGACTCCACAGGGACATCCGGTGACGCCACTACGGCAAGCAGGAAGGTCACTAGGCGCGCGGCGAACGCCTCGATCGTCGCGCGGCGGTACAGGTCCTCGGCGAACTCGACGAACCCGGTCACACCGTCGGCGCTCTCGGACACGTCAACCGTCAGGTCGAACTTCGCCGTACCGGTGTGCACGAGTTCAGCGGACGGGGTTGGGAGCTCCGGGTGGTACGCGAACAGCACCTGGAACACCGGGTGCCTGCCCGCGGACCGGCGTGGCGCCACGGTCTCCACGAGCCGCTCGAACGGGGTGTTCTGGTGGTCGAAGGCGGCCAGGTCCGCCGCGCGAACACGAGCCAGCAGCGCGGCGAAGGAAGGGTCGCCGGAGACATCCGTGCGCAACGGCACGGTGTTCACGAAGAAGCCGATCAGCGGGTCCAGTACCGGGTCGACCCGGCCCGCGGTGGGTGTGCCGATGACGATGTCGGTTCCCGCACCCGAGCGTGCGAGCACGGCAGCGACTGCGGCGTGCAGGACCATGAACACACTCGTGCCGGACTTCAGCGCGAGCGCGCGCACGGCGGCGTGCAGATCGGCCGGGATCTCCAGCGGCACTGTGTCGCCGCGGTGCGAGGCTCGTGCGGGGCGGGGGTGGTCTGGCCTGAGGCCGACCTCGTCCGGCGCGCCACGCAGGGTCTCGGCCCAGAACTCCAGGCCGTCCTCAGCCAGTCCCCGCTGCCATACCGTGAAGTCCGCGTATTGCACGGCCAACGGGGACAACGATGGCGTTGAACCGGCCACCCTGGCCTTGTATGCGACCTCTAGGTCGGCTACCAACGGTCCTAGCGACCATTCGTCGCCAGCGATGTGGTGCAAGACGAGCAGGACAGCGTATTCGAGGACATGTACTCGAAGTGGCGCGTCCGTGCGTAGGTCGAAGGGCGCACGCGCAGCCTCATCGACAGAACCACCCTCGATGACGGTAGGCCAAGCTTGTCCGATGACCTGGTAGGCGATCCCGTCAGCGTCAGTGGCGACGACAGTGCGCAGAACTTCGTGCCGTTGCGCGACATCCGCTACCGCCGCACGCAGCGCAGTGACATCTACTTGCTCGTTGAACTGCAGCAGCAGGGGAATGTGGTAGGTCGGGTCCGGACCATCGAGCTCGTGAACGAACCACAGCCGGCGCTGCGCGAACGACAACGGCACCCGCTCCGGCCGCTCCCCCGCGCGCGGACCGGTTACGGCGGCGGCTGCCGTGAGGTGATCTACCAACCCGGCCACCGTCGGCGCGTCGAACACCGATCGGATGGACAGTTCCACGCCCAGTTCGACCCGAGCCCGAACACTCAATCGAGTCGCCAGCAGCGAGGTACCGCCAAGAGCGAAGAAGTCGTCGTCAATGCCGACGCTGCGAACGCCTAGGACCTCGCCCACGAGATCGCACAGCGCGCGCTCGCGCGGGTTGCGCGGCGCCCGCCCACCGCCGACAACATCCGGCGCAGGCAACGCACGACGGTCTACCTTGCCGTTGGGAGTCAAGGGAATCTCGCCGAGGCCTACGAGCGCTGAGGGCACCATGTACTCCGGTAGAGCTGCCCGGGCCCATTCGGTCAGATCGTCTGGCACGGACGGGACGAGGTAGGCGACCAGTCGTTGTTCCGCCAGGCTCGCGCCGTGCGCCACCACGACAGCCCGCTCAACCGCGGGATGCCGGGCGAGGACGGTCTCGATCTCTCCGAGCTCGATGCGGAATCCGCGCACCTTCACCTGGTGGTCGACTCGGCCAAGGACGTGCAGAAGTCCGTCTTGTCCATACCGGGCGAGGTCACCGGTGCGGTACATGCGGCTACCGGGCGCCCCGAACGGGTCGGCGGTGAAGCGCTCCGCGCTCAGCCCCGGCCGGGCGTGGTACCCGCGCGCCAGGCCATCACCGGCGATGTAGAGCTCACCAGCCACCCCTGCGGGCACAGGCTTAAGAGCACCATCAAGCACATAAACGGTTGTGTTGGCGATAGGCCGCCCGATGGCGGTCTCGGCGCCAGCCAAGTCGTGCGCGGTCGACCAGATTGTGGTCTCGGTAGGCCCATAGAGGTTCGTGACACCACGAGAGCGGATGAGCTCCCGGGCTAGGTCACCTGGGAGTCCTTCCCCGCCGACCAAGACCCGCAGTCCCTTGATGGCGCCGGGATGCGCGGCGACCAGTGCTTGCCAGAGCGACGGAGTCGCCTGCATGACGGTGGCGCCATCGGCGATGACAGCGGACAGCAGGGCCGGATCGCGTGCCGTGTCGCCGTCCACCAACCGGACAGTGGCACCGGAGAGCAACGGGACGAACAACTCCAGCGCGGAGATGTCGAACCCGACCGTCGTCACCGCGACCAACACGTCGTCGGCGCCAAGAGCGAACCGCTCGACCATGTCCAACAGGAAGTTGACCAACGCGCCTGACGGGACCACCACGCCCTTGGGGCGGCCCGTGGATCCCGAGGTGTAGAGCACATACGCGGCCTGGTCGAAACTCACCGCGACAGGGCTGACAGGGCTAGCAGGGCCGGTGCCGATCGAGTCGAGCTGCAGTCCGCCAGCACCTACAACGAGCACAGGCGAGGAGTCCGCGAGCATGTACTCCAAGCGGTCTGCCGGGAAACCTAAGTCCAGCGGCAGGTATGCGGCGCCAGTCGAAGCAACCGCCAACAGCGTCGCGACAAGGTCAACCGTGCGAGGTAGGGCTACCGCCACAACCGTTTCAGGTCCAGCTCCACGCTCCCGCAACGCGGCCGCGATCCCGCCGACGCGCTCCACCAGCTCGCGGTAGGTCATCGAGCGCGAGCCATCTCGCACAGCTACCCGGTCCGGAGTGCGCTCCGCCTGCGCCACGACCAGTTCAGCCAGCCCAGCAGCTGGGCGGGTAAGAGCCGGCCCCACTGCCGAAACAGGCTCGTCCACCAGACCCAACCGACCCGTCGGCAGATCTGCCTGTGCCTCAACCAGGCCGCGCAGCACGGTGGCGAACGCGTCGAGGTAGCCGGAGAGGTCCGCGTCGGTGTACCGGGCGGGGTTGCCGTCGACCTCGACCTCCAGCGACCCCTGCGCGCTGTAGACCGTGAACGACAGGTCTTCCACGGGTCCGGCCGCCAAGTAGTGCACGCCCGACTCGACCCCGCCGAAATCCAACTCCGCCCGGTACGGCTTCAGGTTCACCCACGGACCGACCAACCGACGCCCCGCAGCGAGCAGGTGCGCGTCCCGGCGCACGTCCTCACCGCGATAGGTCTGGTGTGGACTGACCGCTCGCATCTCGCCACGCACAGCTGCGAGCAGATCCCCCACTGTCATGCCAGGCGACACCGCGACCCGCAGCGGCAGGACGTTGACCGTCGTCGTCGGGATACGCGCCGACACTGAACCGAGCCGCCCCATCATCGGCAGGCCCAACACGACCTCGTCGGCCCCGGTAGTCCGGTGCACCAGCAAGCCGACCGCTGCCGCTACCAGAGCCGGACCGTGCAACGCGTCCAGCTGCAAGGCAATGCTGCCGCGCAGGCGGCGGAACCCCACCGCCGACTCGGTCACGCTCGAAGGCGACACGACCTCAGGCAGATCAGCGACTCGCTCAGCCCACCACTGGCGGTCTGCGTCGAACTTGTCCGAAGCGTGGTACTTCGCCTGCTCCGCTACATACGCCGACACCGGCGCGAACGGATTGGGGCCAGCTTGCTCTCCAGCGGTAAGGGCCCGGTAGACCTCCGCCACCCGGCGTCCGACCAACGAGAACCCGTAACCGTCGAGCACGATGTGGTGCGCTCGTAGGTACCACAGGTGGTGCTCGGGCCCCAGCACGAGCAACGCTTGCGCGGCCACTGGTCCCTCGACCAAGTCGACCGGCCGGGCTAGGTCGTCGTCCATCCAGCGCCGGGCAGCCACCCGTGGGTCAGGTGCACCGCTCAGGTCCACTAGGTCTACCGGGACCTCGACAGCGCCAGGGAGCTGAGTGACCTCGTCGCCGTCCACGGTGAACACCGTGCCCAGTGCCTCGACCTCACCCGCGATAGCGGTAAGGGCGCGCAAGAACGCCGGTGCGTCAAGCGGTCCGCGGAGCTCAACCGCCTCGGCAACGGTGTACCCGGCGCCGGTGGCGTCGAGCCGCTGAGCGAACCACAGCGCCTGTTGCGCGGGCGAGAGACCCACTCGGACAGACATCCCCGCACACCCTTTCCGGGACGGCCTTCACCGCGCCGGGACCCGTGTCGTCCCGGCGTCGGTTGGATTTCATCGGAGGAAGCGGTCTACTCGTCCTCGGCGTGCCCACGCCGCCAGTAGCCGCTGAAGTACACGCGCTGCTTGGTGAGGTCCCGCTCCAGCACCAGGGTCGCGCGCACGGCCTGCACGGCCGAGGACTCCCCCGCGACCCACGCGTAGGTGCGCGGGTCGACCGACTCGGCGCGCACGGCGTCGGCGAGCCGGGTTCCCGTACCCGGTTCGGCGCCATCGCGGTGCAGCCAGGTGACCGACAGGTCGGCCGCGGACCGCAACGGCTGCTCCTCGGCCGCGGAATCGACCTCCACCAGCACCCGGGCAGGCACACCTGCCGGGAGTGACGCGGCGATCCCGCTGATCGCGGGCAGCGCTGTCTCGTCGCCGACCAGCAGGTAAGCGCTCGTGTCGGTAGGTGGGCCAAAGCTGCTCAGGCAGCCATAGAGGCCGATCTTGTCGCCTTCCCGCGCGGCAGCAGCCCAGCGCGAGGCGGGGCCGGTGTCGCCGTGCAATACGAAGTCGATGTCGAGTTCACGCTCGTCCGGTCGCGCCGCCCGCACCGTGTAGGTCCGCACGATCGGGCGCAAGCTCTCCGGGATGGCGCGCATCGCGTCCCAGAACGGGACCGCGTCCGGTACCACTACCTCGGCACCCGGGGCGGGCGGCAGCAGCACCTTGCAGCGGGGTTCCGGCCCGACCTCGGTGTAGTGCGCCAGATCCGCCCCGGTCAGGGTGATCCGCACGGTGTGCGGGGTGACCCTGGTGGTCCTGGCCACGGTGAGCCGGTACGGGCGCAACGAATCGCGTCCGGCCGGGCCCCGGCCCGCCACCGCTGGCGCGCCCACGGTCAGGCGCTCGCCCGGTCGGCGTCCATCCGCTGGGCCAGGCTGCGCGGGCGCATGTCGGTCCAGGTGGCCTCGATGTGGGCGAGCACGGCGGCGCGGGTGTCCGGGCCGAACACGACCTGCCAGCCCGCCGGGACGTCGACGAACGTCGGCCACAGCGAGTACTGGCCCTCGTCGTTGACGAGGGCGTGGAAGGTGCCGTTCTCGTCGTCGAACGGGTTGGTCGACATCGCGCGCACTCCTCAGGGGATACCGGAATCGTTGGTTAGGCTAACCTAATTCGCCGGTCGGGAAAAGTGCCAGCCACCCCGGTGCGCGTTCGGTCACACAGTCGAGATCAACGGTGGCCGAAAAAGTCCAGCAGCAGCGCGTTGACCGCGCCGGGCTGCTCCAAATAGCCGTAATGCCCCCCGTCGGCGACCACCTCGAAGCCAGCGCCGGGGATCGCGGCGGCGACCTCACGACTCAGGTGCGGCGGGGTGACCACATCGTCGGCGAAGGCGATGACCAGCGTGGACGCGGTGATCCGGGCGCAGTGGGCGAGCAGTCCGGGATCGTCCACGATCGCCATCTGCGCCAGCACGCCGGGCCCCGCGGGCTGGGTGGCGAACTCGAGGATGTCGAGCCATTCCCGCGCTTTGTCGGTGTCGAACAGCGTGCGCGGAGAAAGGTTCCACAAAGCTGTAGAAGCTGCGTGATAGCGCGGCGGCAATCGAATGCCCGCGGCCGCCAACTCCAACTCGCCCGCGTCGAAGGCGGCGTGCAGCGCCTCTTGACGGGAGCGGGTCGCGATCAGCACGAGCCGGTCGACCAACCCGGGCCGGGTCGCAGCGACCTCAACGGCGATGCGCGCGCCGAGGGATGTACCGACAAGAGCGATCTTCGGGAGCTCCAAGTGCTCGGCAAGGGCAACGACATCGGCTGCCATGTCGGGCACGGTGATGCCATCAGCGCACTCGGAGGTGGGCGCGATGCCCCGGTTGTCCACGGTGATCACGCGGTACCCGGCGGCGACAAGAGCGGGCTGCTGGTGCAGGTGCCACACGCGGCCTGAGCTGCCAGTGCCCATCAGCATCAGGACAGGGTCACCGGTGCCCTTGTCGTGGTAGCTCAGACTGATGCCGTTGAGGTCGACTACCGGCACTAGATGGCCCTTTCTTCGTGGACGACCCTTCCCTCAGCGAGCCGGACCACGCGCGGCAGCCGCTCGATGGTGGCCTCGCGGTGGGCGATGACGATGAGGGTACGGCCGGTGTGCAGCCGGTCGACAGCCCGTTCCAGGCGGGCCGAGGTCTGCGGGTCGATGTCGGCGGTGGCCTCGTCGAGGATCAGGACCGCCGGGTCGACGAGCGAGGCCCGGACCAGACCGAGGATCTGCCGCTCCCCCGCGGAGAGCCGATCACCGCGACGCCCGACGACCGTGTCGAGGCCATCGGGCAACGACGCCACCCAATCGTCGAGGCCGAGCGCGTGCACGGCGGCGACCATGTCCTGGCGAGTTGGCGCTGTCGGCGCCAAGGCGAGGTTATCGGCGATCGTGCCATCGACCAGGTGGACCTGTTGCGGGACGAGGACAAGCCTGCCACGCAGGTCAGCCTCATCGAGGTCGGCGAGGTCGACCCCGCCGAAGGTGACCTTGCCGCGGTCAGGGGTGTAGAGGCCGCTAAGCAGCTTGGCGAGGGTTGTCTTACCGGAGCCCGTTTGGCCTACCAGCCCAGCGCGGTCGCCTTCGGTGAAGGACACCGAAACATCGTGCAGTACCTCGGATCCGTTGACG
This sequence comes from Actinokineospora diospyrosa, assembly GCF_024171925.1. Taxonomy (GTDB): domain Bacteria; phylum Actinomycetota; class Actinomycetes; order Mycobacteriales; family Pseudonocardiaceae; genus Actinokineospora; species Actinokineospora diospyrosa. The sequence continues at coordinate 152,661 of NZ_JAMTCO010000017.1, forward strand.
TAGGCATAGCCAAGATCCGAAGTGGACAGTTCCGCGCGCTCGGGAGCCGTAGCGGACGCGCCGCTCTTACCTTGCCGCTCGGTCGCGTCCAGGAGGTCGAGCAGTCGGGCAAGGCCAACGCGGGCGAGCTGCATCTCGGCCAAGAGCTCGGAGAGGTTGAGTACGCCCTCGAACAGGTTCCTGGTGGCCAGCACGAACACCACGACGGTGCCGACGCTGATCTGGTCGGAGGTCACGAACCACACGCCGAGGAGCAGCAGCACGGCGGTGGAGAGGCCCTCAAGCAGACTCATCGTCTCTAGGCGGTTCTGCACCGCGACCGTGCGGTTGGCCGCTTTAAGTGCCTCATCGTTCGATCGGCCGAAGCGGCGCAACCGAGCACCGACACCGCCGCCGAGCCGCAGCGTCTCCCCCGCCGCGACGAACTCGGTGAACTGGGCGGCCATGGTGGCCTCGGCGGCGGCCTGGTCGCCGAACGCGTCGTCGGCGTCGCGCTCGAACCAGCGCAGCACCAGCACCGCGGCGGGCACGAAGACCGCCAGCAGGATCAGGGTCAGCAGCCAGGAGTAGGCGAGCAGGACCACGATCGTCATGCTCAGCGTGATCAGGGCGCCGAGCAGGTCGGGCAGGCTGGCGCGGACGAACTGGGCCAATTCGGCGACCTCGCCGGTGCTGCGGCGCAGCAGGTCACCGGTGCGGTGCGCCTCGATGAAGCGCAGCGGCGCGGTCGCGAGCCGGTCCACGACCAGTTCCCGCAGGTGCCGCACGACCCGCTCGCCGACCGAGGTGAGCTGCAACTCGGCGGCGGCGAGCAGCACGAGCCTGCACAGCGTCAGTCCGACGAGGACGAACACCGCCAGCCACAACCCGTCCCGGTCCTTGCCGAGCACCGCGTCCACGCCCGACCCGATGACCGGGGCGATGCCGACCACGGCCGCGGTGGCCGCGGCGGTGGTGAGCAGGGCGGCCGCGATGCGCCAGCGGTGCGACCGCAGGTAGGGCCAGAAGCGGCGCAGCACACCCTTGGTGGACGGCGCCTCGGCGAGGGTGCGGATCTCAGCCACCGACGACCTCCATGTCTTCGGCGAGGGTGATCAAGCGGTCCGCGGCGGCGACAACGGCCGGGCGGTGCGTGACGAAGATGATCGCGGTGTCGGGAGACCAGTCGCGCAGCCTGCGCAAGATGGTGCGCTCGGTGTCGGCGTCGACCGCGGAGGTGACGTCATCGAGCACCAGGACCGGCGGCTTGTCCAGCAGACCCCGAGCCAACGCGAGCCGTTGGACCTGCCCGCCGGAGAGAGTCTCACCGCGCTCGCCCACGACGGTGTCGTAACCGTCGGGGAGGCCCTCGATGAACTCGTCGAGGGCGGCGACGCGGCAGGCCTCACGCACGAGGTCGAGATCGATGTCCCGGTCAAGAGTGATGTTGTCGCGGATCGTGCCGGATAGCACCACCGGGCGCTGCGGCACCACGCCGATGCGGCGCCACACCTGCTCCGGGTCGGCCAGCCGCAGGTCGATCCCTCCGAAGTGGACGGTGCCGTGCTCGGGATCGTCCAACCGGCACAGCAACCGCACCAGCACCGACTTGCCGGACCCGGTCGGGCCGGTCACGACGACCAACTCCCCCGGACCGGCGACCAGGTCGACCGGGTCGAGCACGGTGCGGCCCTCGCGCACCGCGGTGACGCCGACGGCGGCGAGCATGCCGGTCTCGGGCAGCGGCCGCGGGTCGGCGGGGGCGGCGACGGCGGGGCGGGCGGCCAGCACCTCGGCCACGCGCGCCGCGGCGACCCTGGCCTGGCCGCGGTTGACCAGCAGGTCGACCAGGACGGTCACGGCGACCGTCATGGTGATCATCCAGGAGGTGAAGGCGACCAGGGAGCCGACGCTGATCCGGCCGTCGATGGCGGCGAGCCCGCCGACCGCGAGGCCGATCGCCACGGCCAGCCGCAGCAGCGCGGGCGGGGCGGAGACCCACCACGCCGAGATCCGGGCCACGCCCAGGGTGTGCCGGGTGACGTGCGCGCTGACCTCGGTGTGCCTGCGCACCAGCACCTGCTCGCCGCCAAGGCCGCGCACCGCGGCGCTGGCCGAGAGCAGGTCCTCCACCGCGTCCGCGCGGGTACCGTGCGCGCCGGAGAGGCGCTCGTTGGCGGCGCGGTACCGGCCGGGGAACTGGGCGTTGAGCAGGCCGAGCAGCGGCATCGCGACCAGCAGCACGGTGAGCAGCACCGGGTCGAGCACGGCGACCGCGGGCACCACGACCAGCACGGTCACCGCGACCCGCGACCAGCGGGTCAGCCCCTGCACCCAGGCGGTGATCATCTCGGTGTCCCTGGTGACCCGCATCGCGAGGTCACCTCGGCCGAACGGCGCGAGGGCGGCGCGGTCGAGGGCACCGACGCGGTGCGCGAGGTCGGCGCGCAGGGCGTGCGCGATCCGGTTGGCGGCCAGGTTCGCCCACCACTTGCCCGCGATCGCGGCGGTGAGCATGACGAGGGCGACCACGGCGGTGGTGACCGACCAGAACGCGGTGCGGCCGGTGTCGCCGGGCGCGATGCCCTCGTCGAGGCCGTGTTGGACGCACCACGGCAGGGCGAGCAGCGCGGCCTGTTGGACCACCGTGGCGGCCAGGCCCGCGCCGAGCACGACCCGCTCCCCCCGCAGGCCGCTGCGCAGCAGATCCACCCCGGTGTCCTCCCTGTGGGCGCGCGCGAGTCAGGGCGCGCTAAGAAAAGTTAGGTCATCCTTACTTGCCACCCGGTGGGGTGTCAATGTGATGGATCAGCGCCGTCCGGAACGCCACTCACTCGCCAACAACCAGGCAAGGTAGAGCCCACCGAGAGCGGCAGTGGCAACTCCGACCGGTAGCGCGTTCTGGCCGAAAACGCGTTGCGACAACACATCTCCTGCCAGCAATAGCGCCCCACCCATGGCCGCGGCGGGCAATATGGCGACCCCGGCCGAACCGGCCAGTCGACGCGCCAACTGTGGCGCGGCAAGTGCGACGAACGCGATAGGACCCGCGCACGCGGTCGCCACTGCTGTAAGGGCAACGCTGATGACAACAAGCGCGAGACGGGTGGGCTCGGTGCGGATGCCGAGCATGGTCGCGGTCTCGTCACCCATCTCGAGTAGACCCAACCTTCGGCCTAGCACCAATGCGGCCGGAAGGAGGAGCGCGAGCGCTATAGCTACCGGAAGTACTTCCGACCAGCCCCGACCGTTAAGGCTGCCGACGAGCCAAACCTGGGCTGATTGGGCTTGACGAAGACCGGCCCTGGTGAGGATGTAGGTGTTCAGCGAACCCAGGACGGCTGTGACGCCGATGCCAATGAGGATCAGTCGATAGCCCTGGACGCCTGCCCTATAGGCGAGTCCGTACACGATGATCGCCGCGACGATGCCGCCCGCGATAGAACCCAGGGCGATCTCGGTGATCCCGCCGCCGAAGACGATCAGCACGAGGATGGCGCCGGTGGCGGAGCCGGTGGAGAAGCCGATGATGTCGGGGCTGCCCAGGGGGTTGCGGGACAGGCTCTGGAAGATCGCGCCGCTGATCCCCAGCGCGGCACCGACGATGACCGCGATGGTCACCCTGGGCAGGCGCAGGTCGAAGACGATGTACTTCTGGCCGCCGGTGCCCGCGCCGTTGAGCGTGTTCAGCAACTGGGTCAGGTTCAGGGGGAAGTCGCCGGTGAGCATGCCGAGCACGGCGAGACCAAGCGTGGCCACGAGCAAGGCGATGACCACGATGATCGCGCGGGGGTGAGCTCGGGTGGACAGGCCACCGACGCGCAGGGGGATGCCGGTCACCAGGCTCATAGGTGAGCCAGTTTCCGGCGCCTGCACAGCGCGATGAACACCGGGGCGCCGACGAAGGCGGTGATGATCCCGACCTCCATCTCCCGGGGCGAGATGATCAACCGGCCGACCACGTCCGCGCCGAGCAGCAGCACCGGACCGAGCAGGGCGCACAGCGGCAGCACCCGCCGCAGGTCCGGCCCGACGACGGCGCGGGCCATGTGCGGCACGGTCAGCCCGATGAACGCGATCGGCCCCACCGCGGCCGTCGCGGCCCCGCAGAGCAGGGTGATCGCCGCCGCGGAACCGAGCCGGACGGTGCTCAGGTTGACCCCGAGCGCGCGCCCGGTCTCGTCGCCGAGTGCGATCGCGTTGAGCGGCGCGGCCAGCCCGGCCGCGATGAGCAGCCCGGCGAGGATGAACCAGTGGACCTGCGACACGACGTCCATGCCGCGCTGGTCGAGCGAGCCGATCTGCCAGAACCGGAACTGCTGGAACGCCGCCGGGTCGAGCACGATCGTCGCGGCCACGAACGCGCCGAGGGTCGCGGTGATGGCCGCGCCTGCGAGCACCATCCGCTCCGGGGTCACCGCGCGCCCGGTCGAGCCGAGCAGGTAGACCAGGGTGGACGCGACGGCGGCGCCGAGGAAGGCGAACCAGATGTAGCCGCCGACGGTGGTGATGCCGAAGAAGGCGATGGCGGCCACGACCGCGGTGGAGGCACCGATGTCGACGCCGAGCAGGGCGGGGTCGGCGAGCGGGTTGCGGGTCAGCGACTGCATCAGCGCGCCAGCGACGCCGAGCGCGACGCCGACGAGCAGGCCGAGCAGCGTGCGCGGGACCCGCCGGTCCCAGATGATCGTCGCCTCGTCACCGGTGGGCAGCGCCCCGGTCAGCACGTCCCAGACGGTCGAGAGGGGGATGGTCCGGGACCCGATCGCCACGCTGGCCAGGAGGACGAGGACCAACCCCACCCCGAGTAAGCCGACCCGCACCGCACCTCCCAGACCACCAAGACCACCCTGTGAACTCAGGTTAGGCTCACCTTAGCTCGCCCAGGTCGCGCACCCACTGGACCCCCTCCACCTCGAACTCGGGTCCAACGCCGACGAACCCGAAGCCCGCACCCCTGGCCGCGTGCAGGTCCATGAGCGCGTCCCCGATGTAGACGGTGTCGGCGTCGCGGACGCCACTCTTGGCGAGGATCCGCCGGGCTTCCGCGAAGACCTCGGGGTCGGGCTTGTGCTTGGTCGTCCTATCGGCACCGTGCACGAACGCGAGGCGGTCGGCGGAGAAGCCCGCGTGGTGGAGGTCGGTGATGGCGGGGTCGGTGTTGGCGGAGGTGACGACGCCTACGTGGGTGCCGTTGTCGAGGAGGGCTTGAACGAGGTCCAGGGCTCCCGTGGCAGCGGTCTTGCGATAGAGGTGTTCGAGGCTGAGGTTGGCGGCCTTCATCTCGTCTAGAGGTGCGGAGTGGCGGTAGAGGAGCCCGATCAACTGGTCGTACGGCTTGCCCCAGTGCTCTCTTAGCTCGTCTTCGCTGAGCTCAATCCCGTAGAACCGCGCAGCCACGGCTTGGTGGTGTGCCCACTTGACGACTCGAGTGATGAGCAACGTGTCATCCAGGTCGAAGACCACCGCCTTCGCCTGCCACACGACATCGCGAACCCCCACTACGCCTCCCTCACCTTCACCGACCACGGAGAGCCGCCCTCACGCTAGCGGTCACTCCTCCGCTGCGAGCGCCGCCGAGAGGCGGCTGTAGATGTCGTCGAGGGCGGCCAGGTCGGCGTCGGTAAGAGGGTCGAGGAAGGTCCTTCGGACGGTCGCCACGTGGTCTGGGGCGGCGGCGGTGATGGCGGCTCGACCCTCGGGGGTGAGGCGGACCATGGCGCCCCGGGCGTCGTCGGGGCAGGTTTCCCGGGTTATCAGGGCTCGGGACTCCATGCGGCTGAGGTGGTGGGAGAGCCTGCTGCGCTCCCAGCCGACGGCGGTGGCCAGGTCGCGGGCCCTGACCAGGCCGTCCGGGGACTCCGAGAGGGGCACGAGCAGGGCGTAGTCGGCGAGGGAGAGGCCGCTGTCGCGGGCCAGGCGGCGTTCCAGGACGGCCTGGAGGTCGCGGTGCAGGGCCAGGTGGGCCCGCCAGACGCGGGCCTCGCGGTCGTTGAGCCACATGCGGGGAAGCTCCCGTCCACCAAGTTTGTTGATGTGTCATCATAAGGTGAATGGAGGCCCGCATGGAACTCGGCATCTACAGCTTCGCCGACCGCCACCCAGACCCGGTCACCGGCGCGCAGGTCACGGTGGCCGAGGCGCTGGCGAACACGCTGGAGCGCATCAAGCTCGCCGACGAGCTCGGCCTGTCCTTCTACGGGCTCGGTGAGCACCACCTCGACAGCTACGCCATCTCCAACCCGGGCACGGTCCTGGCCGCGGCGGCGGCGATCACCGAGCGGATCACGCTCAGCAGCGCGGTGACCGTGCTCAGCACCGAGGACCCGGTCCGGCTCTACCAGCAGTTCACCACCCTCGACCAGCTCAGCCGGGGTCGTGCCGAGCTGCTCGCGGGCCGGGGGTCGTTCACCGAGTCGTTCCCCCTCTTCGGCGCGGACCTCGGCGACTACGACGACCTGTTCGACGAGAAGTTGGCGCTGCTGCTGCACCTGGACCGCGAGGACCCGATCACCTGGTCGGGCCGGTTCCGCCCGCCGCTGGAGGACGCGCGCGTCCTGCCGCGGCCCTACGGCGAGCACCTGCGCATCTCGGTCGGCACGGGCGGGAACCCGCAGTCGTCCGTCCGAGCGGGACTGTTGGGCCTACCGGTGGTGTACGCGGTCATCGGCGGGCAGCCGGAGAGGTTCGCCCCGCTCGTAGACCTCTACCGGCGGGCAGGTGAGAGCGGCGGCCAGACCGGGTTGCACGTGACCATGGGCGCTATCGGCTTCATCTCGCGGAAGTCGCAGGAAGCCAAAGACACGTTCTACCCGTACTGGTTGGAAACCATGAAGTACGGCGCCCGGGCCCGCGGCTGGTCTGTGCCATCGCGCGCCGATTACGACAATTACACCCACAACGCCCAGGCGCTCTTCGCGGGGAGCCCGGACGAGATCGCCGACCGCATGATCACCGTGGGCAAGCTCGTTGGGGCCGATCGCTATGCGATGCAGATGGACTGGGCGGGTGTGCCGCACAAGGAGGTCATGAACGCCATCGAACTGCTGGGCACCGAGGTGCTGCCGCAGGTCCGCAAGGAGTTCGGCGAGTAGTCACGGCTCGATCATGGTGACGCCGTTGCCGGGGGTGTTGCCCATGGCCGTTAGCGCTGACGGCGCTTTCTCCAGTGGGATGGTGCGGGTGATGAGCAGGTCGGGGCGGAGGATTCCCGTCGACACCATGGACATCATCTCCGGGTAGGCGTGGGCAGGCATACCGTGGCTGCCCAGCATCTCCAACTCGTAGGCGATCACCCGCGCCATCGGCACCGGCGGGTCCTTGGGTAGCAGCCCCACCTGCACGTGCCGTCCACGGCGGCGTAGACAGGTGATCGAGGCCGCGCACGTGGCGGGGCTACCCAGCGCGTCTAGCGACAAGTGCGCCCCGCCGCGGGTGGCCTCGATGATCGCGGCCGGGATGTCCACCGTCGTCACCGGGTTGAGGCACGTCACCGCGCCAAGGGACGCGGCCATCTCCAGCGCGGCGAACGAGATGTCGACCGCGAGGACCCTGGCCCCCGCGGCGACCGCCACAGCGACCGCGGAGAGCCCGACCCCGCCGCAGCCGTGCACGGCGACCCACTCCCCCGGCGCCACCCGGCCCTGCGCGATCACCGCGCGGAACGCCGTCGCCACCCGGCAGCCCAGGCCAGCCGCGGTCGCGAACGGCATGTCGTCGGCCAGGCCGATCAGGTTGACCTCGGCGTCCTCGACGGCCACGTACTCGGCGAACGATCCCCAGTGGGTGAACCCGGGCTGGGTCTGCCGCTCGCACACCTGCTGGTCACCGGCGGCGCAGGACGGGCAGCGGCCGCACGCGCAGACGAACGGCACGGTGACCCGGTCGCCCTCCCGCCACCGGGTGACGTCCGCACCGACCGCCGCGACGGTGCCCGCCAGCTCGTGGCCGGGCACGTGCGGCAGCCGGATGTCCGGGTCGTGCCCGATCCAGCCGTGCCAGTCGCTGCGGCACAGGCCGGTCGCGGCGACGCTGATGACCACCCCGCGCGGGGACGGGGTGGGGTCGGGAACCGTCTCGACCCAGGGGTCCTCGCCGAACTGCTCGAACACCACGGCACGCACCGACCGTCTCCCTCCCACGCGCGGACCCGTCCAGCATTCGGGGACGGGCCACGCATGGTCAAGGGTCGCAAGCCAAAGGTCGGAAGCGGCGGTAGGGCAAGAGTCGGCAGACCACACCCGATAAGCGAGCCTGAGTCAGTACTACCGATGGCTCAACGAGGAGGCAGGACTGCCTCGATGGTGTCCGCAATACGCGCATGACCCGCCGCATTGGGGTGGATCAACGCCCAACCGCCGGAGCGGTCGACGATCCCCTCCACCCAGTTGGCCCCATCAGGCCTACACACGTCGTGTCCCAGCGTGGCGGTGTAAGTGTCGACATAGATCGCGTTGTGCATCGCGGCCTGCTGGGCGATCACCTGGTTGAGCCGCTCCAGCACATCCGAGCGCAGCCACCGCAGGTCTGGGTACGTGGCGGTGGCGAAGTTGCGCAGTGCCCGCGGGGAGTCGCCGTAGACACAGGTGTTGACGTCCTCGGGGATGATCGACGGGTAGCCGACGACGACCACGGAGACGTTGGGCGCCTGCGCGCGGATCATCTCTATAAGGTCGCCGTACTCCTGGCTGACGATGGTGAGCCGTTCGGTGACGGTAGGTACGCCGTCACCACCAGAGGTGAAGTAGTCACTGCAAGGGTGGTCAAGGTCCTTATCCGCGTAGCTGCCCAATTGCAAACACGCGTAGACCAACTCCAGGAACCCGAAGGTGTTACCACCGACGCCTATAGTCACCAGGTTCGCGCTCTCGGTGATGGCATCGATCTGCGGTGGCACTACCGGGAACGGGTAATCCGGGTCGAACACATCGAAGAAGGGCAAGTTGTAGCCGGTGGGTTCTTGCGGCTGGTTGTAGAGGTTCGCGATGGTCGCGCCCGCGCAGGTCACATTGGTCAGGTCGAACACCGCTGACAGCCGTTCGCGCAACAACTCCGGGTAAGAACCCGCCGTCCGACCACAGCCGTCGCGACCGCCGGACACGGCGAGCTCGACCCCGGCGGCGGGGATCGCACCGGCGGCATAAGAATCCCCCAGCGCCACCCACTGGTACGGCGCGGCGGGAGCGGCGTGGGCGGGCAACGCGGGCACGGTCGCGGCCAAGGTCACGGCGAGCGCGGTGGCGAGTCTGACGTGGGCACGCGTCATCGGATCTGCTCCTCGGGGCGACGGCGCCGCGCGGATCGGCGCGGCATCCCGAGTCGTACCGTCCACAGAGGGCGGACGCCAGCAGCCTCACCCACCCTGGTGACGGCGACCCTACCGTGGGGCAGCCTGGGCATAAGCCGCCCCACGGCCGTGCCTTGCTCCCAAGACCCGCCCACGGGAACCGGCCGGGCGAGCGCGGTCAGGTGGGCGATCGCGGGTCACGCTAGAAGAAACACCACCGGCACAGGTACCCCCGAATGGCGCAAGAGAGCCAGATCCCGCCCCGGCTCCCCGGATTCCGGGGAGCCGGGGCACACCCCCAGCGCGGATCAGCCCTCCACAGTGGACGCGAAACGGCGGCGGTATTCCGCCGGTCCCACCGCGAGCGCGCGCAGGAACGCGCGGCGCATCGCCTCCGGCGTGCCGTACCCGCAGGCGCGCGCCACCCGCGAGACGCTGTCGTCGGTGTCCTCCAGCCGCAGCCGCGCCGCCTCGAGCCGGACCTGGTCGACGTAGCGGCCGGGCGCCACCCCCACCTCCTGGGTGAACGCGCGGGTGAAGTGCCGCGGCGAGAGCCCGGCGTGCTTGGCCAGCGCGGTCACCGACAGGTCCGCCTCGGGGTGCTCGGCGATCCAGCGCTGCACGTCGCGCAACGGTTCGCGGTGCGCCAGTTGCGCCGACATCTGCGCGCTGAACTGGGCCTGGTTGCCCGGGCGGCGCAGGAACACCACCAGGTGCCTGGCGACGGTGAGCGCCACGTCGCGGCCGAGGTCGTCCTCCACCAGCGCCAGCGCGAGGTCGATGCCCGCGCTCACCCCGGCCGAGGTGGCGATGTTGCCGTCGCGCACGAAGATCGGCTCGGCGACCACGGTGATGTCCGGGTGCAGGTCGGCCAACTCGGCGCAGTACGCCCAGTGCGTGGTGGCCCGGCGCCCGGCGAGGAACCCGGCCTCGGCCAGCACGAACGCCCCGGTGCACACCGACACCAGCCGCCCGGCGCGCGGACCGGCGCCGCGCAGCCACGACACCAGCGACAGGTCGAGCTCACCCGGTACGCAGCCACCTGGCGCGACCAGGGTGTCCGGCGCGGGCGCGCCGTCGAGGTCGATGTCGGGGACCAGCCGCAGCCGCGCGGAGGTCCGCACGGCGACCGCACCGAGGCTGCCGGTGGTGATCGCGTAGGCGGGCGCCCCGCCGCGCTCGGTGAGGACGTCGTTGGCCGAGGCGAACACCTCGACCGGCCCGACCACGTCGAGCCCCTTGACGCCGTCGTAGAGCATCAGCTGGACGTTGTGCACACCACCCATGTTGTTCGGTGCGCGGCGAAGGCGTCAACGACGCGTACCCCACCTTTCGCGCCACGGGCTCACCACACCCACTTGCGCATCCACAGTGGACGGTCGCGGCCCTGGCCGACCTGGCGCAGCTCGGTGGGGTCGAACAGCACCGGTTCCGGCTCGGCGTGCACCAGCAACACCTCGTGGTAGACCTCGCGGTCGGACAGGATCCACCCGGCCGGGCAGCCCGCCGCGCGCCACCTGGCCCGCCACAGCGCGGTCTCCTCCACCGCGGCCCGCTCGACCAGCTGGACCCGCTCCACGCGCAGCCCGCGCGCGGTGAGCACCATCCCGGCGACGCAGGCGAGCACCCCGCAGTCCAGGTGCGCCGCGCCGGGCACGTCGCACCAGGCGAACGGCCACCGGCTGGGACCCCAGCGGAAGTAGCGGAACAGCCAACCGAGGCCGAAGGTCGTGGTGTCCCACTCGCGGGCGGGGGTCGCCTCGGCGCGGTCGTGCGCCAGCAGCCAGGACCGGGTGTCGGCGCACGCGACGCAGTCCGGGTGCTCGACCAGCGCGGACGGCGGCTGGTCGGGCACCTTCGCGGGCAGCGCGGGGACGGCCGACTGGGCGGGGGGTGTCATCACTCAGACTCCGAACCGGTAGCTCATGCTGGCGTCGTAGGCGCCCGCGTCGAGGAACAGCAGGTGGTCGCCCGCGGCGATGCCGTCGGGCAGGGTGAGCCCGGCGCGCGGGCGGTCGTGCTCCATGCACAGCCGACCGAGCACGGACTCGTCCCCGGCGGGCAGCTTGCGCCACCGGGCACCCGGGGCCCGCCACAGCACGGGGTGCGGGTGCGAGGCCCAGTCGGGCAGTTCGGCGATCGAGGCGTCGACGACCGCGGCCCGCCCGAGCGGCCCGTCGCGCACGTCGAGCACGGTGGTGAACACCGCCATCGCCGGTTCCACCAGGTACTTGCCCGGCTCGAACAGCACCTGGTCGAGCGAGCCGAGCTCGCGCACCGCGACCCGGCTCGCCCTGGTCAGCTGGCTGCCGAGCTCCTCGCGGGCGAGCCAGGGCGGCCACCCGCCGCCGAGGTCGACGCAGCGGGCGCGGCTGTTGACGCGGGTCAGCAGGTCGGCGGCGACGGTGACCGCCGAGGTGAACTCGCGCAGCCAGGCGCGCAGCCCGATCTGGCTGGCGGCGTGGTGGAACTGCAGCCCGACCCGGCCGAGCGGGGCGCGGCGCAGCGCGTCGGCGACCCGGCGGTAGGTGCGCGGGCAGGTGACGTCGATGCCGAAGCGGGAGGCGACGGTGGGCGGGGCGAGCCGCAGCCCGACCACGTCGGCGTACACCGCGCCGGTGGTGAGCAGGTCGACGGTGCGCTCGAGGTCGGTGACCGAGTCGCAGAACACCGCGCCGAACTTGACCGGGCCGCCGTCGAAGCGCCACCACTTCGCCGGGCCGCCGAGCACGACCCGGTCGCCGGGGAAGCCCGCCTCGGCGCAGCGGCGGGCCTCGGCCTGCGAGATCACCTCGACCAGCGCGCCGCGGCGCAGCACCGCGTCGAGCACCCGGGGGTCGGGGTTGGTCTTGACCGAGTAGGCGAAGCGGGTGGGCACCCCGGTGGCGTCCTCGACATCGCGGCAGACCGCGGTGAGCCGGTCCAGGCCGCGGTCGAGCACCCCGCCGAACAGGACCCGCGCGGGCGACTCGTACGGGTCGACCACGAGCGCCGCGGCGATGTCGGCGGTGCGCACCGGGTCGACCGCGCTCGGGCGCGGCCGGGGGCGCGCCGGGGTGAGCCTGCGGGAGAGCACCGGCATGCCGGAGGGGTGCTTGCCGACCGCGGCGGGTTCCGGCGCGACCGCGCGGTGGGTCGGCGCGAGCGCGCCGGTGGCGTGCGGGCCCGCCGGGATCTCCTCGACGACGCGCACGAACCCGCTCGAGTGGGCCTTCTCCCGCTCGTGGCGGGGGATCCCGGTCGCGGCGGCGACGAGCCGGGCGGGCAGGTTGACCCCGGCGAGGGTGGCGCCGTGGATCCAGGCCGGGAACCGCGGGTTGACCTCCAGCAGGTACGGGACGCCGGTGTCGCTCTCGCGCACGAACTCGACCTCGCCGCCGCCAGTCCACCTGGTGACCCGGACCAGGTCGACCAGCCGGGCGCGGGTTGGCTGGTCGAGCCGGTCGACCGCGCCAGCCCAGGTCTTGCCCTCGCTGGTGACCATCGTCTTGCGCATCGCGCAAGCGCCGAGCAGTTCGCCGTCGAGCGCGGCGAACACCACCGACTCCTCGGTGCCCGCGACGTGGCGCTGCAGCAGGCTCTCCGCGCCCCAGGTGTCGCGCACCCGCTCGAGCGCGCCGGTCAACTCGGCGCGGTTGGTGACCGCGACCGCCTGGTAGCGCGGTCCCTTGACCCAGATCCGCCAGCCGTGCCGGGCGGCGAAGTCGGCGGCGTCCTCGATGCCCTCGGCGAAGCGGTGCTCGGGTACCGCGAGCCCGAGCAGCGACGCGGCGGTCTCGCCCGGCTTGGCAACGACGTCGAACGCGGCGGCTGGCGGCAGCAACAGCGCCGGGTGGCCGGGGGCGCGCTCGGTGAGCAACGCGGCCTCCAGGTCGAGGCCGGGCAGGAAGACCGCGCCAGCCGACTCCACGATGGACACCAGGCCCGCGCACAGCGCGCCGAGATCGGCGGTGTGCCAACCGGGGCGGATGTGCGTGCGGTCGAACTCCGGGGCGCTGAGCCCGGTGGAACGCGGCGAGTAGTCCAGCGCCTCGAGCCGCAGCCGGGGCCAGGCCAGCCGCAGCGACCGGGCCAGGCCGAGCCCGGGTGAGGGGTTGGGGCCCGAGTGCACGCCGGACAGCACGACGGTGGGGGTGGTCGACACCGGTGTCCCCTTCAGTGCTCGGTGGCGAAGTAGGTGGCGAGGCGCTCGTCCTCGCGGTGGCGCAGTTGCGCCCACAGCGCCTCGTAATCGGCGGTGGGGATCGCGGAGTGGTTGTCGTTGTGGTCGGAGTAGTCCTGGAACGCCGTCGCCGACAGCTCCGCCGGGCTCATCCGGGCCCGCGCGCGGGTCCAGTGCGAGCGCTCGCCGAGCGGGGTGTGCGGCAGCGGGTAGTAGCGGAACGCGTCGAAGGCCAGCCGGGGCACCGAGTCGATCAGGTCCAGCGTGGCGCGGGCGTCGGCGGCGTCCTCGCCAGGCCAGCCGATGCCGATCGAGGCGCGCAGCGCGAACCCCAGGTCGAGCGCCCGGTTGAGCACGTCGGCGATCTCGCCGCGCAGCCGCCCCTTGGCCAGCAGCAGCCGGGTCCGCGCCGACGCGGACTCGATCCCGACATAAAGGGCGCGGAACCCGGCGCGGTGCATGAGCGCGAGCAACTCGGGATAGCGGTCGAGATCGGACAACTGGACGTCGCAGCCGAAGCGGAATCCGCCGCCGTCGGCGATCGCGCGGGCGCAGAAGTCGCGAACCCGCCGTTGCCGGGCGTCGATGAAACAGTCGTCGACGAAGTAGAATCCGCGGGCGCCGGTGACCGCGTTCAGTTCCAGCAGGTCGTCGTGCAGTTTCCCGGCGGTGACGTAGCGGAACCGCGCGTTCGGGTAGTGCGCGTTGAGGTAGCAGAAGGTGCACCGCCTGGTGCAGCCGCGCGCGGAGGCGACGTGGATGCCGGGCACGGCCATGTTCGGCCAACTGCGCGCCGGGTGCACGTAGTCGGCCAGGCCCGACCACCAGGACGGCAGGCCGACCGCGTCCAGGGTGGGCGGCTCGGCGCCGTGCACCAGGCCGCCCGGGCGCGGGCGGCGCGCCAGCCAGGACACCATCGCCTGCTCGCCGTCGCCGAGCACCAGGGTGTGCACGCCGGTCCAGATCAGCGCCCGCGGGTCGGGGAAGGTGCTGACCAGCGGCCCGCCCGCGACCACGGGGACGTCCGGGGCGACCCGGGCGAGGTGGTCGACCACGGCCCGGAAGCGGCGCGCCGCGACGCCCTGCTTGGCGGTCACCCCGACCACGGTGGGGCGCACCGCGGCGAACTCGGCGTCCAGGCTCGCCGCCGGGTCGGCGCCGTTGAGGTCGAGCACCCGCGCGCCGTGCCCGGCCGCGCGCACCGCGTGCCCGATGGTGATCGCGCCCCACGGCGGGAACGCGAGCGGATTGACCTCGTCGTAGATTCCCGGGTGCACCAGCAGCACCTGTTCTCGGGTCACCGCGTCTCCTTTCGTTCGAGAAGGCATCGTGGTCCCGGCGGACCCCGTTACCCATTCCCGTCGACCGCGACACGATCCAGCGACAAAACCCCGTTCCGTTTCCTGATTCCGCCACGACAATGGTTGTCGCGGAATTCCAGGAACTAGCCGCGGTTCGGCACGTTCGGTAGTCGGAAATGACGTCCCGCTGGACCAAAAGGGTATTCCCGGCCGCGGCGGCCACCCGGGCGGCGCAGCGCGGCCGAGCGTGATGTCGTTTTCCCGCTGGAGTCGCCGGTCGCGACCGGCGATGCTGGGCACATGCACTCCGACA
The DNA here is from genome assembly GCF_024171925.1 of Actinokineospora diospyrosa. Taxonomy (GTDB): domain Bacteria; phylum Actinomycetota; class Actinomycetes; order Mycobacteriales; family Pseudonocardiaceae; genus Actinokineospora; species Actinokineospora diospyrosa. The sequence goes on from NZ_JAMTCO010000017.1 coordinate 167,702, forward strand.
CCGAGCGGTGCGTGCGCGCCGTGCAGTCGCGTGACGCGCGGTTCGACGGCTGGTTCTTCACCGCCGTGCTGAGCACCGGCATCTACTGCAGGCCCAGTTGCCCGGTGGTCCCGCCCAAGGCGCGCAACATGCGGTTCTACCCGAGCGCGGCCGCGGCCCAGCACGCAGGCTTCCGGGCGTGCAAGCGGTGTCGGCCCGACGCCTCGCCCGGCTCGCCGCAGTGGAACGAGCGGGCCGACCTGGTGGGCAGGGCGATGCGGCTGATCGCCGACGGCGTCGTGGACACCGGCGGGGTGCCCGCGCTGGCGGCGCGGCTGGGCTACAGCGTGCGGCAGGTGGAGCGGCAACTGCGCGCGGAACTGGGCGCCGGGCCGCTGGCGCTGGCCAGGGCGCAGCGCGCGCAGACGGCCAGGGTGCTGATCGAGACCAGCGCGCTGCCGATGACCGAGGTCGCCATGGCCGCGGGGTTCGGCAGCATCCGGACGTTCAACGACACCGTGCGCGAGGTGTTCGCGCTCTCGCCGACCGACCTGCGCAGGCGGGCGACCGGGCAGGCAGGACAGGCGGGGCAGGCGGGACAGGCGGGGCCGGTGTCGGGCGGGTTGACCGTGCGGCTGCCGTTCCGGGCGCCGTTCGCCCCGGACAACGTCTTCGGCCACCTCGCCGCGACCGCCGTGCCCGGGGTCGAGGAGTGGCGCGCGGGCGCCTACCGGCGCAGCGTCCGGCTGCCCAACGGGCCGGGCGTGGTGAGCCTGCGGCCCGGCCAGGACCACGTGCGGTGCGACCTGTCGCTGACCGACCTGCGGGACGTGTCGGTGGCGATCAGCCGGTGCAGGCGCCTGCTCGACCTCGACGCCGACCCGGTGGCCGTCGACGACCTGCTCGCCGCCGACCCGGTCCTGGCGCCGCTGGTGCGCCGGACACCGGGCAGGCGGGTGCCGCGCACCGTCGACGGCGACGAGATGGCCGTGCGCGCCGTGCTGGGCCAGCAGGTGTCCACGCAGGCGGCCCGCACCCACGCCGCGCGGCTGGTGCTGGCGCACGGCGAGCCGATCACCGACGACGGCGGCGGCCTGACGCACCTGTTCCCGGACGTGGCCGCGCTCGCCGGGATCGACCCGGAGACCCTCGCCTTCCCGCGGTCGCGCCGGGCGACGCTGCTGGGGCTGGTCGCCGCGCTGCCGCGCATCGACCTGTCCCCCGGCGGCGACTGGCGGGCCGCGCGCGAGGACCTGGCCGCGCTGCCCGGGATCGGGCCGTGGACGGTCGAGACGATCGCCATGCGCGCCCTGGGCGACCCGGACGCGTTCGTCGGCAGCGACCTGGGGATCCGGGTCGCCGCCCAGTCGCTGGGGTTACCCACCGCTCCGGCCGCGCTGAGCACCCGCGCGGCGGCGTGGCGGCCGTGGCGCTCCTACGCGGTGCAGTACCTGTGGGCCACCGGCGACCACCCGATCAACTTCCTGCCCGCCTGACCCAGTCCCCCGCTCGAAACGAGGAAACCCGTGCCGCTGTCCGCCCCCGTCACCCTCGCCGACCCGCTGACGGGCCCCACCCGCTACCACACGGTCGACTCCCCCGTCGGCGAACTGCTGCTCACCAGCGACGGCGTGGCGATCACCGGTCTCTACATGGGGATCGGGCACCGCCACTTCGCCGGGATCGGCGCGGACTGGATCAGCGACGGCGCTCCGTTCGACGCGGCGAAGGCCCAACTGGCGGCGTACTTCGGCAACGAGCTGCGCGAGTTCGACCTGCCGCTGGCGCCGCGCGGGACGCCGTTCCAGCGGGAGGTGTGGCAGGCGCTGACGACCATCCCGTGGGGCCACACGACCACCTACGGCCAGCTCGCCCACCAGCTGGGGCGCACCGCGGCGGCCTCGCGCGCGGTCGGCACGGCCAACGGCCGCAACCCGGTCTCGATCATCATCCCGTGCCACCGGGTCATCGGGGCCAGCGGCGCGCTGGTCGGCTACGGCGGTGGCCTGCCTGCCAAGCGGCACCTGCTCACCCTCGAGGGCTCGACGCTCGTCTGAGACGGCGCCCATCCAGGACACGTCCAGGACAACGGGGTGGCCACGAATTGCAACAGTGCTGTTAGATTGGTCGGGTGCTCTACACCCACGGTGAACCACGCGCCCACGGCCTGCTCGACGTCGGTCACGGCCACCTCGTGCACTGGGAGGAGTCCGGCGACCCCGGGGGCAAGCCCGCGCTGATCGTGCACGGCGGCCCGGGGAGCGGGCTCAACCCGGCCAGCCGCGACTACTTCGACCCCGCGCGCTACCGCATCGTCCAGTTCGACCAGCGCGGGTGCGGCCGCAGCACCCCGAACGCGGGCGCGCACACCACGGACCTGACCCACAACACGACCCACCACCTCGTCGCCGACATGGAGGCACTGCGCGAGCACCTGGGCATCGACCGGTGGCTGCTCTCCGGCGGTTCCTGGGGCTCGACGCTGATCCTCACCTACGCGCAGCGCCATCCCGACCGCGTAACGGAAATCGTGCTGAGCGCGGCGACGACCTCCCGGTACGCCGACTTCGAGTGGATCACCTCCGGGGTGGGCGCGTTCTTCCCCGAGGCGCTGGAACGCTTCCGCGCGGGCGCTTCCCACGCCGACGACGTGATCGCCGCCTACCATGACCTGGTGTCCAGTTCGGACGCCGCGGTGCGCGAGCGGGCCGCGCGGGACTGGACGGCGTGGGAAGACACCGTTGTCTCGCTGGAACCGGCGGGCTACACCAAGCCCTACAGCGACCGCCCGACCGAGGCCCTGTACACGCTGGTGCGACTGGTGACCCACTACTGGTCCAACAAAGCGTGGCTCGAGGACGGTCAACTCCTGCGCGACGCCAACAGGTTGACGGGCATCCCCGGCACGATCCTGCACGGGCGCCACGACATCGGCGGACCGGTCGAGGTCGCGTGGACGCTGGCGGAAGCGTGGCCCGACGCGGAACTGGTCGTCGTGGAAGACGCCGGGCACACCGGCAGCGCGGAACTCGACCGCCTCAAACGGGAAGCACTGGACCGCTACGCCGTGGATTCACCCGGCACCACCAGCCCGGTCCGGTAGGCCAGCACCACGGCACTGGCCCGGTCGCGGACGCCGATCTTGGCCAGGACCCGCTTCACGTGCGTCTTGGCCGTCGACTCCGCGATCACCAGGGCGACGGCGATCTCGGCGTTGCTGTGCCCGAACGCGATCAGCTTCAGCACCTGGGTCTCGCGGTCGGTCAACCGGCCGATCCGGGGATCGGTCACCGGCGCGGGCACCTGGCGCACGAACCGGTCCACCAGGTCGCCGGTGACCGCGGGGTCCAGCACGGTCTCCCCCAGGGCCACCACCCGCACCGCGTCGATCAGCCGCTCCGGCGAGGCGCGCTTGAGCAGGAAACCCCGCGCCCCCGAGCGCAGAGCGCCCCAGACGTACTCGTCGTGGCGGAACGTCGTCAGCACCAGCACCGCGGTGGACGGGCACGCCGCCACCACCCGCCGGGTCACCTCGACCCCGTCGAAGCCGGGCATCCGCACGTCCACCAGCAGCACGTCCGGCACCAGGTCCCGCGTCACGGCCACGGCGGCGACACCGTCGCCCGCCTCGCCGACCACCTCGATGTCGCCCGCGGTCCCCAGCACCACCCGCACACCCGCGAGCAGCAGCGGATCGTCATCGGCGAGCACGACCCTGATCACACGCCCCCCGTTCACACGACCCCCGTTCACGAGATCGGGAGCAGGACCCGCAGCTGGAACCCACCCCCCTCACCACCACCGTGCACCACGGTCCCACCCAGCACCTCGGCCCGCTCCGCGATCCCGGTCAGACCGCGGCCGACCCGGTAACCCGGTCGCGGCCCGCGGCCCCGGTCGCACACCTCGACGGCGACCTGCTCGCCCGCCGACCGCACCGACACCGTCGCCGACCGGGCCCCGCCGTGGGTCAGCGCGTTGGTCAGCGCCTCTTGGACGATCCGGTACACCGCGAACTCCACCGGCCCCGGCAGGGCACCGACCTCGACCCGCAGGTCGACCGCCATCCCCACCTCCGTCATCCGGGCCGCCAAGCGCGCCAGGTCCGGGTCCTCCGGGCGCAGCGCGGCGAGCACCCGGTCGAGCTCCTCGAGGGCCTCGCGACCGGTCCGCTCCACACCCGCGAGCAGCTCCCGCGCCTTGTCCGGGTCCCGGTCGAGCACCACCCGGCTCGCCCCCGCCTGCACCAGCATCACGTTGACCGTGTGCCCGACCAGGTCGTGCAGCTCGCGCGCCATCCTGGTCCGCTCCTCGGCGACCGCCGCGCGGCGCATCAGCGCGCTGCGCTCCTTGGAGCGGGCGGTCCCGAAACCGACCGCCCAGGCCAGCAGCCAGAAGAACATCGTGCCCGTGACCGTCACCGCGGGCTCGTCCAGGTGCGCGTAGTAGGCGAGCACGCCGGGCAGCACGAGCACCGGCCCCCACAGAGCCCGCCGCACCGGGGCGAAGGCGCCCAGCGCGTGCATGCCCATGAGGTTGGCGTACGGGGCGATCGGGTCCGCGACGCCGAGCAACCCGCCGCCCATCAGCGCGGCGGTGCCCAGCAGGTACCCGGCCAGCGGCGCGCGCCTGCGCAACGCCAGGCCCGCCGCCACGGCGGCGGCGAGCCACCACGGGCCGGGGCCGACCACGACCATCGCGGCGAACGCCGCGACGGCCAAGGCCCCGTCAAGCAACCACCACCGTGCGCTCATCCGCCACATCCCTAGCCATCAAGGCCCGCAGGTACCCCACCGCAACTCCTACCACGCCGAACAGGCCGAGCACGCCCAACAACACGGTCGGGTCCGTCCACGGTCGACCGTCGTAGGCGGTCAGGGTGACGGCGGTGTAGGCGCCCGCGTAGCCGACCGTCGCGATCAGCATGGCCGAGAGCCGGGCCCGCGGCGCCAACCTGGTGCCCTCCAACAAGATCGCCAGCACGGCGAGCACCTGGATGCCGTGGATGCCGATCGCGTGGGCGAGTTTCGCGCTGCCCGCCGCGCCGAACACCAGGTCCTCCGGCACGTGCCCGGTCGCGGCGACCACGGCGTCACCCTCGGCGATGAGCCGGGTCCCGATGTAGCCCGCCACCACCTGGGCGGTGATGCCCGCCAACGCCGCGACCCGCACGACGGCCGAGCCGCGCAGGTCGAACACCGCCCACACCAGCAGCAGCCCGATCGCCGCGGCCACGGCGAGCACGCTCTGCCCCATCAACTCGAACACCTTCTCGTCGAAGGGCGAGGTGTTGTTGAAGTGCGAAGGCTGCCCGCGCCACACCTGCATGGAGATGAGCGCGACCTCGAAGACCGAGAACCCGCCGAGCAACACCACCACCGGCCACCGCAACCACCGCCTTTGCATATTGCGCAACACCCACACGACCGACCACGCCAACAACCCGAACGACGCGCCGAACACGATTGGCTTGCGCCAGCTCACCGATCCGAGCCACGGCGTGCCGTCCACGACCGCCACGACCGAGTGCGCCACCGCCGAGGCCAGCAACAGCGTGCCGCACCACCAGAGAAACCGCTGCGCACCCCCGTGCGGCCGCACCGCGGTCCACACCTGGGTCACCATCCCCACAACTCCCCGTTGCACCATGGGAAACGACGGTAGGTCGGACCCGGGTCCGGCTCGTCCCCCCACTGGGGTAGGGAAATCCTGAGAACACCCTCAGTGGTCCACAGTGGATCGAGAAAAGCGCCCGAATTGCGCCGTTCGGCCGTAGCTGCATTTTCGGCCTGCCCTTAGTTTGGTCCAGACCAAAGGGCGGTGTTCCGGACCGCTCGACAGCGAGGGAGAACAATGTCCGCGAATAGATGGCGCGCGGCGGCGCTGCTCACCGGGGTGGCCGTCGCCGCGGCCGTCGTGGTGGCGCCGCAGGCCCAGGCGCACCCCGACCACGGCCACGGTGGCGGCCACAGCAAGGACCGGGTGATCGGGTACTTCACCAACTGGGGCATCTACGGCCGCAACTTCACCGTCCGCGACCTGGACACCAGCGGCACCGCCGCCCGGCTGACCCACCTGAACTACGCCTTCGGCTTCCTCGACGCGCAGGGCAACTGCGTCGCCTCGGACGCCTGGGCCGACTACCAGAAGCCGTTCGAGGCCGCGCAGAGCGTCGACGGGGTGGCCGATGTCGCCGGCCAGCCGCTGTCGGGCAATCTCAACCAGATCCGCAAGCTCAAGAAGAAGTACCCGAAGCTGCGGGTGCTCATCTCGCTGGGCGGCTGGTCGGGCTCGAAGTACTTCTCCAACGCCGCGCTCACCGCCGAGTCGCGCAAGGCGCACGTGAAGTCCTGCGTCGACCAGTGGATCAAGGGCAACGTCGCCCCCGGCGGCGCCGCCGCTGGCGTGTTCGACGGCATCGACCTCGACTGGGAGTGGCCCAACAGCACCGCGGGCGACCCCGGCAACATCAGCAGGCCCGAGGACAAGGCCAACTACACCAAGCTGATGGAGGAGTACCGCAGGCAGCTGCCCAAGGGCGCCGACCTGACCGCGTACCTGCCCGCGAACACCCGGGAGATCACCTCGGGCTTCGAGGTGTCGAAGGTGCTGCGACTGCTGACCTTCGGGAACCTGCAGGGCTACGACTACCACGGAGCCTGGGACCCGACCACCAACCAGCAGTCCGGCCTGCGCACCGCCAAGGGCGACCCGACCCCGGCCCCCGGCTTCAGCACCCAGGTCGTCGTGGACGCCTACGTCTCGCGCGGCGCGCCGCGCGACAAGCTCGTCCTCGGCGTGCCGTTCTTCGGGCGCGGCTGGACCGGCGTGGCCAACGTCAACAACGGCCTCTACCAGAAGGCCACCGGCCCGGCGCCCGCGACGTGGGAGGCGGGCAGCGAGGACTACAAGGTCCTCAAGACCAAGGTCGGCGTCGGCGGGTACAAGGTGTACCGCGACGAGAAGGCCGGGCACGCCTGGCTCTACGACGGCAACAACTTCTGGACCTACGACGACCCGACCGAGATCCGCCGCAAGGCCCGCTACATCAACTCCCAGGGCCTGGGCGGGGCGATGGTCTGGTCGCTCGACGCCGACACCAGCGACGGCGAGCTGATCAAGGCGCTGCACCGCGAACTGTCCTGTTAGGACAATTGGCGTAACGGGGTCCCCGGCGATTGCCGCCGGGGACCCCTTGTCCTGTGCGGCAAATGGAGTCTGTCGGGCCGGGTCGCGCTGATCTACGGTTCCCCCAACCCACCGGGGAAAGGACCGAGGAATGAGCGGATGGCCCCACCTGCGTTCGGCGCGGACCGTCCGGGTCGGATCGGCGCCGGGTACGGTGATCACCTGCGGGGTGACCGACACGGTGATCGCCGACGTCCCGGTGTCGGTGGTGTTCTTCTTCCCGCACGCGCTCGACGAGGACAGCCTCGCCGAGGGGCTCGCGGCGGCGCTGGCCGCGGTGCCCGCCTTCGCCGGGCGGCTGCGCACCACCGGTGACCTCCTGGAGATCGTCTGCGACGACTCGGGCATCCCGCTGGAGGTCTACGACCTCGACGAGACGCTGCCCAAGGCGATCGGCCGGGTGACGCTGCCCGGCGCGGACTTCGTCGACCACGTCCAGGCCCGCGACGCGCGCCAGGGCGGACTGCCGTTGCTGACCGTCCGGTTGACGCACCTGTCCGACGGCACCTCGGCGCTGGGCTGCTCGTTCCACCACTCGGTCGGCGACCTGGCGAGCTTCATGTTCCTGGTCCGGGCCTGGTCGGCGGCCACCGAGGGCACCGAACCGCCCGCGATCACCCTGCTCACCGACCCGGACGCGCACCTCGACGCGGTCCTGCCGCCCACCGACTCCGGCCGCCCCGGGTTCCGGCTACCCACCCCCGAGCAGGCCGAGCGGCTCGCCGCGGAGTTCCAGGGCGCGGTCCGGGCGAACCGCACGGTCCAGGTCTACTTCACCGACGCCGAGATCGCCCGCCTGCGCGACGAGGTCAGCGCGGCGGCCGGGCGGCGGCTGTCGGTCAACGACGTGCTGTGCGGGCACGTCACGAACGTGGTGCGCGGGCTCGCGGGCGACACCGACGCCGCGCGCTCGATCGCGATGCCGGTCAACGTCCGCCGCTTCCTGGGCCTGGACGAGGGTGTCATCGGCAACCTCGTCGGCGAGATGTTCGTGACCTGCCCGCCGGACGCCCCCGCCGAGGTCATCGCCGGGCTGGTCCGCGACGCCGTGACCGACTTCCCGCGCGCGCAGCTCAACCTGCGGGCGAACCGGGCGTTCCTGGAGTCCATCGGCCGCTCCCGGCTCGGCGAGTGCGTCCCGGTCGGCTTCGACCCCGACCAGCGGACGTTCACCATCACCAACTGGAGCCGCTTCGGCATCTACGAGATCACCTTCGGCGGCAAGCAGCCGGTGTTCTTCAGCCCCACGTCCAACCTGCAGCTGCCCTGGGTGGCCTGGGTGGTCGAGGGCTTCGACAACCGGGGGCTGCTGTTCACCATCGCGGTGCCCGCCCGGTTGGCGACTGTGCTGCGCGGCCCGGTGGGGCGCGAGGCGCTGCACCGCTACCGGGACCCGGCGGAGGAACTGCCCGCGCTGGCCGGGGAGATCCGCAAGTTGGCCTAGCTGTCGAACACATGTTCGAACGGCCTGGTAGGCTGGGTGCCGTGAGAGGCTCCAAGGGGACCGTGGCCAGGTACTACCAACCCTGGCCCGCCCCGGTCCAGGCAGCGCACTACAGCGACCCGTCGACCCTGCCCGCCATCAGCCAGTGGGTGACCGCCCTGCGCCAGCAGGGCAAGGTCACCCCCGAGGTCACCTTCGGCATCGACAGCACCGACGAGCCCCCGACCGGCATCCTCACCGACAAGACCGGCGCGCACCCGCTGCGCCTGAGCGGCTTCCTCGTGTTCGGCAGGCACGGTCTGCACGTGCTGGACGCGCACACCTTCTGGCTGTCCTACTTCGACCCGTCCCCACCGGACCGGGACTGGGCGCCCTGACCGGCACCCGACCGCAGGGCCGCCCACGTCCCCACCCGGGGCGTGGGCGGCCCGTCAGGTTTGCCGAACCCCGCTGTTAGAATCGCGGAAACAGCACCGTTTCCGGGGGGACAATGCGGGCGCGCGCGGTCGCACTATCGGTTCTGCTGGCCATTTCCGGCTGTTCGGTCGCGGAATCCGCGCCGGGCACCGCGACCAACCCCACCGGTGTGGTGATCGCCGTCGCCGACCGGGTGGGCATCGAGGACCTCGGCGGCGAAGACCTGTTGTCCCCCGGCACAACCGTGTCGCTCGGGGACTTCCCGGACCAGGTCGTCGTGCTCAACATCTGGGGCGCGTGGTGCGGTCCGTGCCGGGGCGAGACCGAGCACCTGATCGGGGCCCACGAGGACGTGGCGGATCTGCCGGTTGCGTTCCTCGGCATCGATGTCCGCGACAACGACCGCGATTTCGCGGTGGATTTCGTGCGCGACCGCGAAGTGCCGTACCGCTCGATCTACGACCCTGCCGCGCGCACCTTGCTGAAGTTGAAGAAGTACCGCGGCGTGGCCGTGCCGACAACGCTCGTGCTGGACGGTCAGCACCGGGTCGCGGCGTTCTTCGTCGGCGGGCTGCTGCGGTCCGAACTGGTCCCGGTCGTGCGGGCGGTCGCGGCCGAACAGTCCCCCTGACCTCAGGCGTCGCCCGCTTTCTCAGCCGCCTCACGGGCCTTGGCGCGGCGCTTGCCCTCGTGCATGGCCTGCACCCGGGCGACCGGGATGGTCCGCCCCTCGGCCACGAGATCCGCAGGCAGCGCTTGGGCCGCGGGCATCGACTCGGCCCACGGGTCGCGCTCGCCGAGCAGGTCCAGCGCCGTGCGGAGGGTGAAGTCGGCGGGGGTGACGCGGTCCAACTCGTCCCACGACACCGGGAACGACACCGGCACGCCCGGGCGGATCCGCGGGCTGTAGGGCGCCGCGATGGTGGCGCCGTACGCGCGGGTCGAGTCGAGGAAGACCTTCCCGTGCCGGTCGTCCTTGATGTACGCGGTGGTGGCGATGGCCGGGTCCAGCCGTTCCGCGCGGGCGGCCACGGCACGGGTCGCGGCGGCGACGTCGTCGGGGTCGGCGGGCAGCAGCGGCACGAGGATGTGCACGCCCTTGGAGCCACTGGTCTTCACCGCCGCCGTGAGCCCGTCGTCGGCCAACGCCCGCCGCACCAAGGCGGCCGCGGCGACCACGGCGTCGAAACCGGCCTCCGGCGGGGGATCCAGGTCGAGCACGAGGTGCGTCTGCGCGTTCTCCCCGAGGCGGAACAGCGGGACGTGGTACTCGACCGCGCGCTGGTTGCCCAGCCACACCAGGGTCGGCCGGTCGTCGCACACCACGTAGTTGATCTCGCGCTTGCTGCTGTCGGCCCACAACCGGGTGGTGCGCACCCACCCGGGGGTGTACTTGGGGGTGTTCTTCTGCATGAACGGCGGCTGGCCCGGCCGGACCCGGACCACCGACAGCGGCCGCTCGCTCAAGCCGGGCAGCATCCGCCCGGCCACCGCGGCCAGGTAGTCGACGAGGGTCCGCTTGGTGGCCTCGGCCCCGTCGAACAGCGGCTGGTCGAGGTTGGTCAGCGACACCCCGTCACGGATCTCGTCGCTGCGGATCTCGTCGCTCGTCACCCGCTCACTGTGCCACAGGGGGCGGGGGCGGGAATCGGCCGCGAGATCGCGCGCCGGGGCACCCGCGGTCCCACGGCGCGGCCGTCCGAATGGCCGCAATTACACTGGTCAGTGACACTCGTACTGGTTCGGTGGATTTGCCTGCCCGCCCCGGCGGGTAACAATAATCCCCACACCACTGACTTAAGAGGCATATCACCAACACCGGACGCGAACAGGGACCAGCGATGCGCGAACCGCTCGACACCGTCGGTGTGCTCGATGTCGGCAGCTTCAGCGCACACCTGCTCGTGGTGGCCGCCCACCAGGACGACCCGCTGACCCCGCTGCACTCGGACAAGGTCCGGCTGCGCCTCGACCGCGCCTACGACACCTGCGGGCGGCTGCGCCCCGAGGGCATCGACGCGATCGCCGCGGCGATCGCCGCGGTGCGCGGGCGGGCCCGGCGCGCGGGGGTGCCGATCGGCGAGTTCGTGCCCTTCGCCACCTCCTCGGTGCGCGACGCGGCGAACGCCGACGAGGTCGTGCGCCGGATCGCCCGGCGCACCGGGGTCGTGTTGCGCACCTTCACCGGCCAGCAGGAGGCCCAGCTCGCCTACCTGGCCGCCCGCCGCTGGTCGGGCCAGCGGGGCAGGCTGACCGTGCTCGACGTCGGCGGCGGGACCGTCGAGGTGGCCACCGGCGCGGCCGACGAGCCGCTGGTGGCCGAGTCGCTGCCCTTCGGCGCGCGCACGCTGACCGCGCTGGGGCTGGTGGACCGCGAGGACGAGGTCGCCGAGCTGATCCGGCGCGCGCTCACCGAGGACGACCTGGCCGCGCTGCACCGGGGGCGCGCGGTGGGCTGCTCGAAGGTGTTCGGCGGTCTGGCCAAGCTCGCGGGCAGGCGCACCGTGCGGGTGGCCGACCTGGACCGGTGGATCCCCCGGCTGGCGCGGCTGTCGGCGCGGCGCCGGGCGAAGCTGCCGGGCATCTCGCGCCACCGGGCCGAGCAGTCGCTGGCTGGCGCGGTGGCGGCGCGGGCGTTGATGGAGGTCACCGGGCACGACGCGGTCGTGGTCAGCCCGTGGTCGACCACCCAGGGGCTGCTGCTGGCACTGCGCGAACACCGCTCGGGACTGGTCGGCACCGACGCCGCGTGACCGGTTCACCACCGCGCGACCGTTTCACCCCCGGCGGTCGAGGTATTCCCGATCCATGACGGAATTGGCGGTGTGGGCGGTGACGGTGCCCGCCGACCCGGCGCAGCTGCACTTCGCGCGGCACGCGCTGCGGGACTGGCTGGCCGGGACCGGTGTCCCGGAGGGTACGTGCGAGGACGCCGTGTGGTCGGCGGACGAGGCGATGAGCAACGCGATCGCCAACGGGGGCCGCTCGGGCGCGCGCTCCGCCGTGCTCGGGGTGAGCGCGCACGTGGACGACGCGGTCGTGGTGGTCACGGTGGTCGACGAGATCGGCTGGCGGGTGCCCGCCTCCGGGGTGGTGCTCGCCGGGCGCGGCATGGCGATCGTGCGGGCGCTCGCCGAGGAGGTCAACCTCGCGGTGACCGACGGGCGCACCACGTTCACCGCGTGGTTCGCCCGCGAGGGCGCGACCCGCGATCACTCCACTGTGGAGCGACGGGCGGACTGAGCGCCGTAGCGGGCGAGCACGGCGGCGCGCAGGTCGGCGTCCGAGCGCGGCACCGGTTCGAGGAAGACCTCGCTGACATCGGGGTGCGCTTGGCGCAGTTCGGCCGCCAGCCGCACGCAGACCCGCTCCAACTGCCCCGCGGTGAGCGTGTCGTCGAAGTCGACCCGCGCGCACACCAGCACGCTGTCGGTGCCGATCAGCATGGTCTGCAGGTCCACCACGGCGTCGACCTCCGGGGCGGCCGACAGGTGGTCGCGCACCCCGTAGACCAGGTCCGGCGCGGCTTGGCGACCGATGAGCAGCGCGGCGTTGGCCCTGCCGAGCAGGAACGCCACACCGGCCAGCAGCAGGCCGATGGCGATCGAGGCGATCCCGTCCCACACGGAGTCCCCGGTGAGGTGGTGCAGCCCGACGCCCGCGAAGGCCAGCAGCAGACCGGACAGCGCCGCGGAGTCCTCGTAGAAGACCGTGGTGGCGGTGGGGTCGTCGCTGTGGCGCAACTGGGCGCGCAAAGTCCGCCCCTGGTCGGCGGCGTCGCGGCGGACTTGGCGCAGCGCCTGCGCCCAGGACACCGACTCCAGGGCGAACGCGACCGCCAGCACGATGTAGGCCACCACGGGGGAGGTCTGGTCCTCGGCCTCGCCGAAGACGGTCGCAATCCCCTCGTAGAGGGCGAACATCGAGCCGGACGCGAAGATCGACACCGCGGCGAGCAGGGACCAGAAGTAGCGGGCCTTGCCGTAGCCGAAGGGGTGGGTGCGGTCGGCCGGGCGGCGGGAGACCTTGAGCGCGGTGAGCAGCAGCACCTCGGTGATCGTGTCGGCCACCGAGTGCACCGCCTCCGACAGCATCGCCGCCGAGCCGGTGATCAGCCCGGCGACCAGTTTGAGCACCGCGATCAGCAGGTTCACCGATCCGGCGAGCACCACCGTGAGCGTGCTCTCGCCACCCGTGGACGGCTTCTCACCCTTGGCCCCACCGCTGTGCGACCGCTCGTCCTGCGCCACCCGGCGATCCTAAGTCGCCGGGTGGCGGCCCGCTCAGCTCGCGATCTCCCCCAGCGCGGCCACCGCCGCGCGCAACTGGTCGTCGCGCAGGTAGGGCGCGGGCCCGAACCGCAGGTGCTCACCGCGGCTGTCGGTGAGGACGCCGCGCTCGGCCAGCACCCGTTGGAACTCCTGCGCGCGCGGTGCCCGCAGCGACAGGAACCCGGCGAACGCGCTGCGCGGGGTGTCGCGGTCGCGGGTGACGACCTCGTCGGGCAGCCCCAACTCGTCGAACGCCGAGGCCAGCAGGCCGTTCTGGTGCAGGGAGATCTCGCGCAACCGGGCGGCGGTCAGGCCCTGCTCGGCGAAGAAGTCGAGCACCCGCGCCGCGCGGTAGTGGCTGGTCGGGTCGTACGTGGCCCCGGCGAAGCGGGTCGCTCCCGGCCCGTAGGCGACGAGGGTGGGGTCCCGTTCGTCGGCCAGCGCGGCGAACTCGGCGTACCAACCGGTGATCACCGGGCGGGTGTGCTGGGCGTGCCCCGGCAGCCGCAGGAAGCAGTTGCCCTCGCCCAGTTGCAGGTATTTGTAGCCGCCGCCGACGATCCAGGCGTCGGCGAGGCCGTCGAGGTCGAACGGGACGACGCCCAGCGCGTGGTAGGCGTCGACGAGCAACTCGACGCCGTGGCGCTCGCACGCGGCGGCGACCGCGGCGAGACCGGGCACGATCCGGGCGGTCTCGAACAGCACCGCGGACACCAGCACGGCGGCGGTCTTGTCGTCCACTTCGGACGCGAGGCGCTCGGCGAGGGTGTCGGCCGGTTCGGCTGGGACCCGCACGATCCGGACGAACTCCTCGGCGAGCCTGCCCAGCTGCCTGCGCAGGGTGTGGAACTCGCCGTCGGTGGTGATCAGCTTGGGGCGGCCGGTGATGTCGATCGCGGACAGGAACCGGACGACGAGCTCGTGGGTGTTGGCGCCGAGCGCGACGTCACCGCCGGGGTCGCCCACCAGCTCACCGTAGGCGGCCCGCAACCGATCCGCTTTGGCGAAGGCGCGGCCCCACTTCTCGTCCACGGCGAGCGCGGCGTCGTCGAAGGCCTCGATCTGGCCCTCCAGCGCCACATCCGGCCACGCCTGGTGCGAGTGCCCGGTCAGCAGCAGCCGGTCGGCGACGCCGAAGCGCCGGTAGTGGGCGGCGAGGTCCGCGGCGCTCACAGTTCGCTCCGCACGGCCCACAGGTCGGGGAACGCGGGGTCGAACAGGGTGCCGCGCAAGTACGCCGCGCCCGCCGACCCGCCGGTGCCCTGCTTGGTGCCGATCGTGCGCTCGACCATCTTCACGTGCCGGTACCTCCACTCCTGTAGACCCTCATCGAGGTCGACCAAGTACTCCGCGACGGTGGACGGTCCCGAGTCGTCGCCGTAGACGGCGAGCAGGACCTTCTGCAGCTCGGCGGAAGGCGCCGCCGCCGTGCTCACGTCGCGGTCGAGCAGGTCCGCCGGGACCTGGTAGCCGTGCAGGGCGAGGTAGCCCAGGAACGAGTCGAACAGCGACGGCCGCGCCATCGCGTCGGCGATGCGGGCGCGCTCGTCGCCGCCCTCCGGGTAGTGCGCGAACGCGCGCCGGTCCCGGCGACCCAGCACCGCCTCCAGCTCGCGGAACTGGGCGGACTGGAAGCCGCTGGAGGCGTCGAGGCGGGCGCGGAAGCTGGTGAACTGGCGCGGGGTCATCGTCTCCAGCACGTCGATCTGGGCGACGATCACCTTGAGGATGGTCAGCACCCGGCGCAGCACCCGGGTGGCGTGCGCGGTGTCGCCCTTGGCCAGCACCGCCTGCAGCCGGGCGAGCTCGTGCAGGACCTGCTTGAACCACAGCTCGTAGACTTGGTGGATGACGATGAACAGCAGCTCGTCGTGCTCGTCGGAGCGCGGGCGCTGCGCGGCGAGGACCTCGTCGAGGGCCAGGTAGGACGTGTAGGTGAGCGCGGCTTTCGTGTCGGCCGGGCTCGGGTCTGCCGGGTTGGGTTCCGCGCTGGGAGGGCCCTGCTCTGGTGCGGTCACGGCGTCATCGCTCCGTCGAAGTGGCGCTGGGCCTGCTCGGCCAGCGCGGGGTAGGTGTCGTGGAAGAGGTCGACCGCGGCGGCCCGGTGCGGCGGGGGCGGCACGACGTCCTCGGGGAGTTCCGGGTCGAGCAGCGCGAACTGGCGGTAGGTGTGGGTCAGCCGCACGCGTAAGCCGAACGCGGTGGCCGGATCGGGCTCCGGGTCGCGGTTGGTGAACTCGGTGACGAAGTCGCGGTAGCGCCGCTCCAACCCCGGCAGGTCCCACACGCGGGCGGTGAAGGCGGCGAAGTCGGGCACGGCGGCGGGCGCGCCGACCAGGACGCCCGCGTGCGCGGCGACGCCCAGTTCGGCCAGCAGGGTGGCGACCTCGTCGGCCCGGTCGTAGGGGGCCAGCCAGGTGCCGTCCTGGACCGAGCCGAAGCCGAGGAACCGCAGCCTGCGCACCAGCCGGGCCCGGGCGACCCGCTGCTCCTCGGGGATGGCGTGCCAGAGCACGGTCCACTGCCCGGCGGCGCCCGCGCGGGTGCCCAGGGTGAAGATGCGCCGGTCGCCCTCGGCGAGCACGGCGGCGGCGCGGGGGGTGATCCGGTAGTGCACCATCCGGCCGTCGCGGACCCGTTCCAGCAGGTCGCGCTGCACGAGCCGGGTCAGCGCGACCCGGGCCGCGCCGGGTGAGGAGCCGAACTCGGCCAGCAGCGCCACCAGGCCACCGGACCACACCGTGGTGCGCTCGCGGGGGCGCAGGTGGGCGCCGAGGATGGTCAGCACGAGGTCCTGCGGGGCTGCGTCGAACACAGCACGAGCTTAGTTGACACCTCAGCGGGGTCAACCGTAACGTTTTGCCCAGTGACCCCGGGCACAAGGGTGTGACGCTGGTGCAGGTCGGTATCGGACTCCCCAACACGGTTCCCGCTCGTGGGCGCGGCGCGCTGCTCGAGTGGGCGCGGCGCGCCGAGGCGGCGGGCTTCAGCACGCTCGCCGTGCTCGACCGGCTGCGCTACGACAGCGTGGACCCGTTCATCACGCTGGCGGCCGCCGCCGCGGTGACCGAGCGGATCGGGCTGGCCACGATGATCGCGATCGGCCCGCTGCGCTCCCCCGGCGTGCTGGCCAAGCAGGCCCAGTCGCTGCACGAGGTCTCCGGCGGGCGGTTCACCCTCGGCCTGGGCATCGGCGCCCGGCACGACGACTACGCCGCCGCGGGGGTCGACCCGAGCACCCGGGGCGCGGCGCTGTCCACCCAGCTCGCCCACCTGCGCGGCGGCGGGTTGTCCTCTGTGGACATCCTGGTCGGCGGGAGTTCCGGCACGGCGCTGGCCCGGATGGCCCGCTACGCCAACGGGTACGCCCACGGCGGCGGTCCGCCCCGCGCGTTCGCCTCCGCCGCGACGCAAGCCCGTGCCGCGTGGTACGACCACGGCAGGCCAGGCTCCCCGGTGTTGTGGGGGCAGGGTTATCTGGCGCTGAGCGAGCCGGAGCGCGGGCAGGACTACCTGCGCGACTACTACGCCTTCACCGGCCCGTTCGCCGACAAGATCGCGGCCGGTGCGTTGACCAGCGCGCGGGCCATCAAGGACTACGTGCGCGGCTACGCCGAGGCGGGCTGCGACGAGCTGATCCTGTTCCCCACCACGCTCGACCTGGCCGACCTCGACCGCCTTGCCGAGGCGCTCTGATGGACGTCTCGATCCTCGGCGCGGGCCCGGCGGGGCTGTACCTGGCGATCCTGCTGCGCAAGGCAGGGCATACCGTCGCGGTGCACGAGCGCAACGCCCCGGACGCCACGTTCGGGTGGGGGGTGGTGTTCTCCGAGGAGACGCTGGGGGCGTTGCACGACGCGGACCCGCCGACGCACTTGGA
Source organism: Actinokineospora diospyrosa (assembly GCF_024171925.1). Lineage (GTDB taxonomy): Bacteria > Actinomycetota > Actinomycetes > Mycobacteriales > Pseudonocardiaceae > Actinokineospora > Actinokineospora diospyrosa. The sequence goes on from NZ_JAMTCO010000017.1 coordinate 184,881, forward strand.
GATCACCGACTCGTTCGCCCGCTGGTCGCGCATCGACATCCGCTACCGCGGCGAGGTCGTCCGCTCCAGCGGCCACTCGTTCACCGCGATCGCCCGCAGGCACCTGCTCGCGATCCTGCGGGCCAGGGCGACCGAACTGGGCGCCGACCTGCGGTTCGGCAGTGAGCTCGAGGAGCCGCCGCAGGCCGACCTGCGGGTCGCGGCCGACGGCGCGAACAGCAAGACCCGGCAGCGGCACTTCCGGGCGCGGGTGTCGCCGCAGGGCTGCAAGTACGTCTGGTTCGGCACCGACCTGGTGCTCGACGCGTTCACCTTCGCCTTCCGCGAGACCGAGTACGGCCTGTTCCAAGCGCACGCGTACCCGTTCGACGAGCGGACCAGCACCTGGATCGTGGAGTGCGCGCAAGGGGTGTGGGAGCGCGCCGGACTCGACACGGCGACCGAAGAGGAGAGCATCGCGTTCTGCGAGCGGCTGTTCGCCGAGGACCTCGGCGGCGCGCGGCTGCGGTCCAACCGGTCGCTGTGGCTGGACTTCCCGCTGGTGCGCACCCCGAGTTGGCACAAGAGAAACCTGGTGCTGCTGGGCGACGCAGCGCACACCGCGCACTTCTCCATCGGCTCGGGCACCAAGCTGGCGATGGAGGACTCGATCGCGCTGGCCGCCTCGCTGGCGACCGAGCCGACGCTGGACGCGGCGCTGACCGACTACGAACTGCGGCGGCAGCCGGTGGTGGAGCGGTTCCAGCAGGCGGCGGCGGAGAGCGCGGGCTACTTCAGCCGGACCGCGCACTACACCTCGTACGAGCCGATCCAGTTCGCGGTCAACCTCCTCACCCGCAGCGGCCGGGTCACGCACGCGAACCTGGCGCAGCGCGACCCGCGGCTGATCCGCCGGATCGACTCGTGGTTCGCGGGCCGCGCGATCGCCGCGCCGCCGGTGTTCGCGCCGTTCGGCGAGCTGCCGAACCGGTTGGTCGCCGAGGTGTCCACACCGGACGAGGTGGCGGCTCGGGTGGCGGACGGGTACGGGCTGGTGCTGGCCGGTCCGGTCGAGGTCGACTCGGCCTCGCCCGCGGACTGGCGGGGCGCCGTCGCGCTCAAGGCGGACACCCGCCTCGGCCTGCGGCTCACGCACCGGGGTGCCCGGGCCGGGGCGCCGTGCGTGGCGGCCTCACCGATCCCCTACGGGCCGTTCGCGCCGGTCCCTACCGAGGTGAGCGACCTCGACGCGGTGCTGCGGGCCTTCGCCGAGCACGCCGCCGACGCGGCCGAGGCCGGGTTCGACCTGTTGGAGCTGGACATGGCCGACGGGCACCTGCTCGCCGGGTTCCGCTCCCCGCTGACCAACCAGCGCACCGACGAGTGGGGCGACCGGCACAAGTTCCCGCTCGCCGTGCTCGACGCCGTGCGCGCCGCGTTCCCCCGCACGCTGGCGGTGCGGCTGGCGGTCACGGACTGGGCGCCGGGCGGGACGAGCGTCGCCGACGGCATCGCCTTCGCCAAGGAGCTGCGGGCGCACGGGACGGACCTCGTGCACGTGCGCGCGGGGCACACGCTGCCGGACTTCCGACCCGACTACCAGCGCGGCTACCTGACCACGCTGTCGGACCGGGTGCGCAACGAGGCCGGGATCCCGACGCTGGTCGGCGGCTACCTGACCACGCTCGACGAGGTCAACACCGTCGTCGCGGCGGGCAGGGCGGACCTGTGCGTGCTGGCGGAGGCGCCATGAGCCACCGGTTCGCCGACCTGACCTCACCGGGGGCCGCGGCACTGCGGGAGCGGACGCCGGTGCTGCTGCTGCCGGTGGGCGCCGTGGAGCCGCACGGGCCGCACGCGCCACTGGACACCGACCCGATCATCTCCGCGGGGATGTGCCTGCGGGCGGCGGACCGGCTGGCCGACGACCCGGTGATCACCGTCAAGATCCTGCCCGCGCTGTCCTACGGGGTGACCGAGTTCGGGGCGGGGTTCGCCGGGGCGGTCGGGATCAGCGCCGCGACGCTGGGCTCCCTGGTCGTCGAGATCTGCTCTTCCCTTGCCGCGCAGGGGTTCCCCCGGGTGGTCGTGGTGAACAACCACTTCGAGCCCGCCCACGTCAGCGCCCTGCGGGCGGCGGTCAAGACGTTGGCGGACAACGGGATCCGGACCGGGTACCTCGACCTCCTGCGGCGCGCGGCGGTCGCCCGGCTGACCGAGGAGTTCCAGTCCGGCTCCTGCCACGCGGGCCGCTACGAGACCTCGCTCGTCCTCGCCGACCACCCCGAACTGGTCGACACCGGGGCCATGGCCCGGTTGCCCGCGGTGCGGGTCGATCTGCCCGCGGCGATGAGCGCGGGCAAGCACGGGTTCACCGCGATGGGCATGCTCGACGCCTATTGCGGCGCGCCAGCCGAGGCCACCGCCGAGGAGGGGCGGCAGACCTTCGAGAGCCTGACCGACATGCTGGTCGAGGCCATCCACGACCAGGTGCGTTGAGAGGAGTCCGGTGCCCCACCAGCTCAACCTCGCGAGCCACTTCCTCGACCGCAACACCGACCTCGGCCGGTCGGACCGCCCAGCCCTGCTCGGCCCGACCGGCCCGCACACCTACGCCGACCTCGCCGACCTGACCAACCGGGTCGGCAACGTGCTGCTGTCGTTCGGGGTGCGCCCGGGCGACCGCGTGCTCTTAGCCCTGTCCGACGGCGTTGAGTTCGTCGCGACCTGGTTCGGGGCGCAGAAGATCGGTGCGGTGACCGCCGAGGTCTACACGTTCCTCACGGCAAAGGACTACTCCTACTTCTTGGGCTACACCGGGGCGTCGGTGGTGGTCGCGGATTCCCTGACGCTGCAACGGTTACGCGAAGCAGGAACGCAAGGGCGCGACATTCTCGTGGTTGGCGCAGCGGACCTGGAGTTACAGGCGAACGAGCACGACTTCGACGCGCTGGCGGCCGCTTCTCCGTCCACTTTAGACGCTGTGTTGCGCGGGCCGGACGATGTGGTGCTGTGGAAGTTCACCACGGGTAGCACGGGAACGCCGAAGGCCTGTCCGCACACGTTCCACAGCCCGGTCAACAGCCACGAGTGGTACGCGCGAGGAGTGCTGGGGCTGACCGAGGACGACATCGTGTTGCCGGTGCCGAAGCTGTTCTTCGGGTACGCCAGGGATTTGGCCGCGCTATTCCCGTTCGGCGTCGGCGGTGCCGGGGTCGTCTTCCCGGAGCGCAGCACGCCGGAGCGGGTCTTCGCGCTGATCGCCGAGCACCGGCCGACGGTCCTGGTGAACGTGCCGACCATGATGGCCGCGATGGTGGCGCACCCGCGGGCAGCCGAGCAGGACCTGAGCTCCCTGCGGCTGTGCACCTCCGCGGGCGAGGCGCTGCCGCCGGAGCTGCACCGCAAGTGGGACGCCCTGTTCGGCGTAGAGGTCATCGACGGCATCGGGTCGTCGGAGGCGTACCACATCTACATCTCCAACCGCCCCGGCGCCGCCGTCCTGGGCAGCATCGGCACCCTGGTCCCCGGCTACACCGCACGGGTCGTCGACCCCGACGGCGACGCGGTGCCCGACGGCGAGGTGGGCACCCTGCAGATCACCGGCGACACCGCGGCCACGGAGTACGTCGGCGACCCGGAGCGCTCCGCGGTGACCTTCCCCGGCGGCGGGACCGTCCACACCGGAGACCTGGTGGTGCGCGACCCCGACGGCGCCTTCCACTACCGGGGGCGCGCGGACGACCTGCTGAAGGTGAGCGGGATCTGGGTGGCGCCCAGCGAGATCGAGCACTGCCTGATCGGCCACCCGGCCGTGGTGGAGTGCGCCGTGCTCGGCCACCAGCGGGGCGGGCTGACCCGGCCGCACGCGTTCGTGGTCAGCACCGGCGGGGTCACCGAGGACGACCTGCGCCGCTATGTCCGCGAGCGGCTGTCCCCGCACAAGACCCCCGAACGGGTGGTGTTCGTCGCCGAGCTCCCCCGGACCACGAACGGCAAACTGGACCGCAGGGCACTGCGCACGTTGGATGTGTCCACATGAGACGAGTGGTGGTCACCGGCGGCAGCCGCGGCATCGGCGCGGCCGTCGCCGAGCGCTTCCGGGCGGCCGGTGACGAGGTCATCGCCTTGGGCCGAGCGGACTGCGACGTCACCGACGAGGCCGCCGTCGACGCCGTGTTCACCCGGATCGGACCGGTTGACGTGCTGGTGAACAACGCGGGCATCGCCTCGAGCGCCCCGCTCACCAAGACCACCGTGCAGCAGTGGCGCGACCAGCAGGACGTCAACGCCTTCGGTGCCTTCTTGTGCACGCGGGCGGTACTTGCGGGGATGCTGGAGCGCGACAGCGGTCGGATCGTGTTCGTCGCCTCCACCGCGGGCAAGGTCGGGCAGCGCTACACGGCGGCCTACACCGCCGCGAAGCACGCCGCCGTCGGCTTGATGCGCGCGGTGGCCGCGGAGGTGGCGGGCACCGGGGTCACCTCGAACGCGGTGTGCCCGACGTTCACCCGGACGGACATCGTGGCGGAGGCGACCAGGGTGATCTCGAACCGGACGGGGCGGTCACCCGCCGAGGCGGAGGCCGCGCTGGCCGGGGCGTCACCGCTGGGGCGGTTGTTGGAGCCCGCGGAGGTCGCGTTCGCGGTGTCGTTCTTCGCGGCCGCGGGAGCGGGCGCGATCAACGGGCAGTCATTGGTGCTCGACGGAGGAGGAGTTCAGTGAGCGGTGGTCAGCGGTGAGCCCGTTGCGGGCGTCGGCGGGGTTCACCGAGTCGTGGGCGCATTTCGGGTTCGCCGTGGCGGACGGGGTCGCGACGGTGACGCTGGACCGGCCGGAGAAGCTGAACGCGCTCACCTTCGAGGCGTACGCGGACCTGCGCGACCTCATCGCCGAGTTGCCGCACCGGGGCGACGCCAAGGTGCTGGTGCTGCGCGGTAGCGGGCGCGGGTTCTGCTCCGGCGGCGACGTCGAGGAGATCATCGGGGCGCTGCAGGCGATGGACGCCGCGCAGCTGCTGGAGTTCACCCGGATGACGGGGGCGGTGGTGCGGGCGTTGCGGGAATGCCCGATGCCGGTGATCGCCGCTGTCAACGGGATCGCGGCGGGGGCGGGCTCGGTGTTGGCCCTGGCCGCGGACTTCCGGCTGCTGGCACCGGAGGCGTCCTTTGCCTTCCTGTTCACCAAAGTCGGCTTGGCGGGCGCGGACATGGGCTCGGCGTACCTGCTGCCGCGCATCATCGGCCTCGGCCGGGCCACCGAACTGCTCATCCTCGGCGACAAGGTCGACGCCGCCCGCGCCGAACAACTGGGCCTGGGCACCGTCGTCGACGACCTCCCCGCCGCGGCCGCCTCGCTCGCCCAGCGCCTCGCCGAGGGGCCCGCGCTGGCGTACTCGACGACCAAGGTGCTGCTGACCCGGGAGCAGGACGTGGACCTGGCGACGGCCATCGAGTTGGAGGCCGTGAGCCAGGCACTGCTCATGAAGTCCGCCGACCACGCCGAGTTCTACGCCGCGTGGCAAGAGGGCCGCACCCCGAAGTGGACCGGCCGATGACCCCGCACCGCGTCATCACCGCCCCCGACCTGGCACCCCCGGTCGGCTTCGCCCACGCCGTGGTCGCCGCCCCCGGCAGCACCGTGTACCTCGGCGGGCAAACCGCGCAGGACAGCACCGGCGCGATCGTCGGAAGCACCGTGGCCGAGCAATTCGACCAAGCAGCGGGCAACGTCGTCACCGCCCTCGCGGCGTCCGGCGGCACACCGGAACACCTGGTCTCCCTGCTCATCTACGTCACCGACGTCCCCGCCTACAAGGCAGCCCTGCCCGAGCTAGGCCCCTTGTGGCGCAAACACTTCGGCCGCCACTACCCCGCCGTCGCCCTCTTCGGCGTAGTTACCCTGTTCGATGACGACGCCCTCATCGAACTCCTCGGCACGGCGGTCATCCCATGACCCACCTCCGCGCACACTGCGAGAGCCGGACATTCCCCTCGTCCTCGAACGGCGGTCCCCGTGACACATGACGACCTCCGCGTGCGCTGCGAAGAGCTCGCCCAAGGTCCACTCCGGACAGCAGCTGAGGGCGGCACCCCCGGCACCCTGAACCGCCCCCTGCTCAAGGCCCTCGCCGACCACGGCGTCCTCGCCGAGATCTTCGGCGACGGCCCGGCGAAGGCGCTGGTCCTGTGCGTGATCCGCGAGGCCCTGGCCAGGCACTGCACCGAGGCCGAGACCGCGTTCGCCCTGCAGGGCCTCGGGGCGTACCCGATCCTGCTCGCGGGCTCCCCCGAGACGGTCGCCACCTGGATCCCCGGCATCGCGGCGGGTACGGCAGCGGTCGGTTTCGCCCTCACCGAGCCGGAGGCGGGCTCCGACGCCGCGCACCTCACCCTCCAGGCCACCCCCGACGGCGACGACTTCCTGCTCACCGGCGAGAAGACCTACATCTCCAACGCCCCCGACGCCGACGTCTACTCGGTCTTCGCCCGCACCGCCGACACCGGCGCCAAGGGCATCACGGCCTTCGCCGTCCCCCGCGCCACCCCCGGCCTCGACGGGTCGGCGCAGGACCTGCTGGCCCCGCACGCCATCGGCCGCCTGCGCTTCACCCAGGTCCGCGTCCCGCGCGCCAACGTCCTCGGCGAGGTCAACGGCGGCTGGTCGGTCGCCATGCGCACCCTGGACATGTTCCGCCCCAGCGTCGGCGCCTTCGCCGTGGGCATGGCCCAAGCCGCCCTCGACTCCGCCGTCACCCACGCCGCCACCCGCCAGGCGTTCGGCAAACCCCTGTCGGCCTTCCAGGGCATCTCCCACCAACTAGCCGACGTGGCCACCCGCCTGCACGCCTCCCGCCTCCTGGTCCACCACGCGGCCGCCGCCTACGACACCGCCCCCGGCACCACCGGCCACCTCTCGGCCATGGCCAAGCTGTTCGCCACCGAAACCGCCCAAACCGCCGTCGACCTGGCCATCCAAGTCCACGGCGCCCGAGCCCTAGAACGCGGCCACCTCCTCGAACACCTCTACCGCGAGGTCCGCGCCCCCCGCATCTACGAGGGCGCCTCCGAGGTCCAACGCGAGATCATCGCCCGCCAACTCTTCCGCCCCCAGCACTGACCTCAAGGACCCCCGCACATCAGGCCGACCGCAGCGGTGAAGTGCGGTCAGACCGGCTGCGCGGCAGGGATTGTGATGATCATGACCGGTGCCGCTGTCGGGGGGCACCGGCATGATCAGCGGCATGACCGACGACGCGTTCTGGCAGCTGATCAGCAGGACGACCGAGCAGGCCGGGGATCGCGACGAGCAGAGCGAGTGGCTCGCCGAGGAGTTGACGCGGTTGCCGGTGGCGGAGGTGGTGGACTTCGCGCGGCGGTTGGCCGAGGTCCGGCGGCGGGCGGACACCTGGACGATGTGGGCGGCGGCGCACCTGATCGAGGAGGGGTGCTCCGGTGACGGGTTCTGCTACTTCCAGTTGTGGCTGCTGACGCTCGGTCGCGAGGTCTTCGACCGGGCCGTCGCCGATCCGGACAGCCTGGCGGAGGTGCCCGGGGTGCGGGGGTTGGCGGCGAGACCGATGCGGGAGTGGTCCGACCAGGACTGGCCGGAGTGGGAGAGCCTGGACTTCGCCGCGCACGAGGCGCACCAAGAAGTCACCGGCCGCGAGCTCGCGGTCCCCGTGGCGCGGGAGGGTCGAGCGGCCGACGCCGAGTGGGACATCGAGGACGAGGAGCAGGTGCGGGCCAGGCTGCCGCGGCTGTGGGCGCTGTTCTCGGCGCGTGACGCGCGCGCCTGAGGGAACGAAACGGGCGCCGCGCTTGTTACCGTGGTGTGGTGAACGTCGAGGTGACTCCGCTGCCGGGTATCGGGACCCGCCATGACTTCGTGTCCAGGACCGGCCGCCGGATCGGGGTGATCACGCACCGGGACGGGCACTTCGACCTGGTGGTGTCCCGCCACGACGACCCGGACTCCTGCGTCGCGTCGATCCCGCTGACCGTGGAGGAGTCCGCCGCGCTGGCGAACCTGCTCGGCGCGCCGAACCTGGTCGCCCAGCTGCGCGACCAGGCGCCCGGGGTGAGCACCCGGCAGCTGCCCATCGCGCCCAACTCGCCCTACGACGGGCGGACGCTGGGCGACACGGCGCTGCGCACGCGCACCGCGGTCTCGGTGGTCGCGGTGGTCCGCGCGGGCACCGTGCACCCGTCGCCGCAGCCGGACTTCGCGCTGGGCGGGGGCGACCTGTTAGTCACCGTCGGCACCGCCGACGGCCTGGCCAAGGCCGCCGAAGTCCTCGAACGCGGCTGACGGGGTCAGGCACTTGCACGATTCCTCCATCTCGTTGATCGAGCTGGGTGCGGTCTTCTTCGGGCTGGGTGTGCTCGGGAGGCTGGCCTGGCGCATCGGCGTGTCCCCGATCCCGCTGTACCTGATCGGCGGGCTCGCCTTCGGCGCGGGCGGCCTGGTGCCTTTAGAAGGCATCGAGGGCTTCACCACGATCGCCAGCGAGATCGGCGTCGTCCTGCTCCTGCTGCTGCTCGGCCTGGAGTACTCGGCGGCCGAGCTGGTCACCGGGCTGAAGCGGTCCTGGCTGGCAGGCGTGGTCGACATCGTGCTGAACGCCCTGCCCGGTGCCGTGGTGGCGCTGTGGCTGGGCTGGGGGCCGGTTGGCGCGCTGGCGATGGCGGGCGTCACCTACATCTCGTCCTCGGGCATCGTGGCGAAGGTCCTCGGCGACCTGGGCAGGTTGGGCAACCGGGAAACGCCGGTGGTCCTGTCGATCCTGGTGTTCGAGGACCTGGCGATGGCGGTGTACCTGCCCATCCTCACCGCGCTGCTGGCCGGGGCGACGCTGCTCGGTGGGCTCACCGCCGTCGGCGTGGCGCTGGTGGCCGTGACCGTGGTCCTCGTGGTGGCGCTGCGGTTCGGCCGGTACGTCTCGGTGCTGGTCGACAGCCCGGAGCCCGAGGTGTTCCTCCTGCGCGTGCTCGGCGCGGCCCTGCTGGTGGCCGGGTTGGCCTCGCAGCTGCAGGTGTCGGCGGCGGTCGGCGCGTTCCTGCTGGGCATCGCGATCTCCGGGTCGACCGCGGAGAACGCCACCAAGCTGCTGGAACCGCTGCGGGACCTGTTCGCGGCCATGTTCTTCGTGGTGTTCGGGCTCAACACCGACCCGAGCAGCATCCCGCCGGTGCTGGGCTTCGCCATCGCGCTGGCGGTGGTCACCACGGCGACCAAGATCGGCACCGGGTGGTTCGCCGCGAGCAGGCAGGGCATCTCGACGCTGGGCAAGGCGAGAGCGGGCGCCGCCCTGGTCGCCCGCGGCGAGTTCTCCATCGTCATCGCGGGCTTGGCGGTCAGCGCGGGCGCCGTCGACAAGCAACTGGCCGCCCTCGCCACCGCCTACGTGCTGCTCATGGCAATCCTCGGCCCCGTGGCCGCGCGCGTGGTCGAACCCGTCACCCGGGTGTTCATGGGCAAGCCCAAGCCCGCCGCCGCCTGACCCACCTCGGCTGACAACTGCCCATGGCTGAACCGGTCATCCAGCCCGGGTCGGCCAGCAACCCGCCACGTTGCCTCGACGGCCGAGTCAGGGCAGTCGGAGTTCAGCGGTCCAGGTCGGCGAGGAGCAGTCCGCTGCGGGGTTTCGGCGTGAAGTAGGTGCTCTTGCGCGGCATCCGACCACCGGCGGCGTGGACGGCCAGCACCTGTGCGAGTGGGACGGGCGCCAATCGCAACACCGCGTCGACCTCGACATCCGGTGTGCGGCCGTCGGGTAGTGGTCGCACGTGCGGACCTTCCGGGTCCACCTTCAGCGCCTCGTGCAACAGCAGCAGTTCGACCTGGGCGTGGTCGAGCGCGGTCGACGGCGGCAGGTCCAGGCACAACGTCCGGCCGTGGGACTCGACGACGACCGTTCCCGGGTCCACGGGAGCCGCCGCGCTGGGCACTTCGCGCACCTGAACGCCGACCGACCGCCACGCGCTGGCCAACGCGTCGGCGTCGAGCCCGGTGCCGGTGAGGACCCGGTGGTACGCGCCGATCCGCAGGCCGGGGCCAGCGGTGACCAGTGCCAGCAAGCCACCCAGGTCCGCGGCGGCCGCGGCGGCGACGCGGTGGTTGCCGTCGGCGACCATCAGGGGGCGGGCGGCGACGACGGTCAGCACGGCGTCGCGGATGGGACCGGGGCCCAGCAGCCACACCTGGTGGCGCCGCCCCGCGGAGTCCACTGTGGAGACAGCGGGGGCACCAGCCGCGGCGATCGCCTGGTCGACGGTGTCGGTGAGCAACTGGCCGTCGGTGACCGGGATCAGCAGGGCCGCACTGGTGGCGCAGCCGAGTCCGGTGAGGACGGCGGCCCGCTCGGCGACGACCTCCGGGTAGACCTGTTCGCTGTGGCGCACCCACGACACGCCGTCGGCCCCCACCGCGGCGGGGTCGACCATGCACAGCACCCCGGTCGCCGCCCCGTCCGGACCGTCCACCCGGTAGGGCGCGATCACGTCGGCCACCGGCCGGTACGCGGCCCGCTCGAGGTCGCGCAACGTCCGCCTGGCCCCGGCCAGCACGTCCAGCAGACCGTGCCCGGCCGCCAGCGCCGCCGGTGTGCGGTGCGGGTGCTGCACGGCCAGCAGGGACCCGCTGGTCCCCGGCCGGGCCAGCGCGGCCACCACCCGGTCGGCGTCGGCGAACTCGTCGACGTCGGGCCCGGGCACCTCGGCCCGGACAATCCACCCCCGCCTGATCGGGCGGACCCACTCACTCATGCCGATCATCGTGCCGCATCGGCGATCACCACGCGGCGCCCACCGGGCGGAGCGTCCTCTGTGTCCGTTTCCACGGACGCGAGGGCCGTCGCCGCGTGACCTCCGCCTGCCCCCGCGGGCTCAGCGGTCGACGGCTCAGCGGTCGACGGCTCAGAGATCGACGGCGGAGTAGAGCGCGCCGACCTCGGTGCGGTTGAGCGCGCGCATCGACCCCGGCCGCTGCCCGCCCAGCCGGACGTCGCCGATCTGGGTGCGCACCAGCTTGAGCACCGGGTGGCCGACCTCCTCGAGCATCCGCCGCACGATGTGCTTGCGCCCCTCGTGCAGCACGATCTCGATCAGCGCCTTGCCCGCGTAGCTGTCGACCATGCGGAACGAGTCGACCCGCGCGGGCCCGTCGTCGAGCATGACCCCCTCGCGCAGGCGCCTGCCGACGTCGCGGGCGACCGGGCCGGGCACCTCGGCGAGGTAGGTCTTGAGCACCTCGAACGACGGGTGCATCAGCCGGTGCGCGAGGTCGCCGTCGTTGGTGAACAGCAGCAGGCCCTCGGTCTCGGCGTCGAGGCGCCCGACGTGGAACAGCTTGTCGGCGCGGCCGCGCAGGTAGTCGCCGACGCACGGGCGACCGCGGTCGTCCTCCATGGTGCTGTGCACCCCGCGCGGCTTGTTCAGCGCGAGGTAGACCCGGTCCTCGCGGACCACCACCCGCACCCCGTCCACGTGGATGACCACGCTGTCCGGGTCGACCCGCAGGCCCTGCTCGCGCACGACCTCGCCGTCGACGCTGACCCGACCCTGGTCGATGAGGTCCTCGGCGGCGCGGCGCGAGGCCACCCCCGCGCTGGAGAGGACCTTCTGCAGCCGGATGCCCTGCGGGCTGGTTGACCCCTGCGGGCTAGTTGACATCGTCGATCGCATCCACTTCTGGCAGCAACGGGGCGATGGGCGGCAGGTCCTCCAACGAGGACAGCCCCAACCGCTCCAGGAACAACTCGGTCGTGCGGTACAGGATCCCACCTGTCTCCGGATCGGTCCCGGTCTCCTCGATCAGCCCGCGCACCACCAGGGTGCGGATGACACCGTCGACGTTGACCCCGCGCACCGCGGCGACCCGGGACCGGGTCACCGGCTGACGGTAGGCGATGACGGCCAGTGTCTCCAAAGCGGCCCTGGTGAGCTTGGCCCGTTGCCCGTCGAGCAACAGCTTCTCCACCACCGGCGCGAACCGGTCGCGGGTGAACAACCGCCACCCCTCGCTCACCCGGCGCAGGTCGATCCCGCTGCCCGCTTCGGTGTAGCGCGCCGCGATCCGCCGCAGCGCCTCGCGCACCCGGCGGACCGGCTGATCGGTCGCCACGGCCAGCAGCTCGTCCTCGGCCGGGGCGTCCACGACCAGCAGCAACGCCTCCAGCGCGGAGTCGAGGTCGGCGTCCTCGGTGAGGTCGGGGAACCCGGACCCGGCCTGCACCAGATCGGCCTCGGGATCCCCCTCGGCGCCGTCCGCGGCGTCCTCGGGCGACTCGTCGGCCGGGTCCGCCCCACCCGGCGCGGACGCCGGATCGGCACCGGTTGAGTCGTCCGTCACATGATCATCATCGACCGGCTCCGCCGCCCCGGCACCACCACCGAGCGGCTCGTCGCCCACCGGCTCGGCGGGATCGACACCACCCGGCTCGGCACCCGGTTCGGCGGCGGGCCCGGTCGCGGCCGACTCGGTCCGGGCCGACCCGGCGCCGGTCTGCTCGGTCACGGTCTGGTCGGTCACGGTTTGGTCGGTCGCGATTCGGTCGGTCGCGGTCTGGTCGTCGTCAGCCATAGTCCTCGTCCTCGGTCGCCACCGGTGCCGCCGCCACCTCGGTCAGGGCGCCGCCGGTCCACTCCACGTGCAGCTCCCCCAGCGGCTCGTCCTGCTCGAACAGCACGGTCGCCTCCCGGTAGAGCTCCAGCAGCGCCAGGAACCGGGCGACGATCTCGATGGTGTGCTCGCAATCGGCCACCAGGTCGGCGAAGCTGGCCCGCCCCAGCTCGGCCAGCTTGACGCGCAGCAGCCCGGCGGTCTCGCGGACCGACACCTTGCCCATGTGCAGGTGGTCCAGCGACAGCACCGGTGGCGGCTTGGGGCTGAACACCGCGGTCGCGATCTTGGCGAAGCGGGCCGGGTCGACGCCGAGCATGACCTCCGGCAGCAGCTGCTGGTAGCGGTCCTCCAGCGCCACCGAGCGCGGGTAGCGGCGCAGCGCACCGGCCTCGAGCTCGCTGAACAGCGCCGCGACCTGCTTGTACGCCCGGTACTGCAGCAGCCGCGCGAACAGCAGGTCGCGGGCCTCCAGCAGCGCCAGGTCCGCCTCGTCCTCCACGTCGCCCGCGGGCAGCAGCCTGGCCGCCTTGAGGTCGAGCAGGGTCGCGGCGACGACGAGGAACTCGGTGGTCTCGTCCAGGCTCCAGGCGTCGCCGAGCGAGCGGATGTGGGCGATGAAGTCGTCGGTGACCTGGTGCAGCGCGACCTCGGTCACGTCCATCTGGTGCTGGGAGATCAGCTGCAGCAGCAGGTCGAAGGGTCCCTCGAAGTTCGACAGCCGCACGGTGAAGCGACCGGACCCGGTCGCGGGGTCGAGCTCGGTCACTGGCCGCCGTCCTGGCGCAGCCTGCGCACGAGGACCGAGTCGGCGCCGTTCTCGGCGAGGTCGGCCAGCGCGGTGGCCACCGCCTCGCGCACCACCCGGCCGCGGTCGACGGCGACGCCGAACCCGGCGCGCAGGGTGAGCCTGGCCTGTTCGAGGGCGAGCAGCTCCTCGTCGGAGACGTAGACGGTGATCTTCGAGCTGTGCTTCTGCCGCGGCGTGCCGTGGGGGACCGGGTCGAACAGCTGCGTCACCGGGCGATCACCTCGCGGGCGAGCTGGCGGTAGGCCTTGGCGCCCGCCGAGCGCGGCGCCCAGGTGGTGATCGGCTCACCGGCCACGGTGGTCTCGGGGAACCGCACGGTGCGGTTGATGACGGTGTCGAACACGGTGTCCTTGAACGCCTCCACGACGCGGGCCATCACCTCGCGCGAGTGCAGCGTGCGCGGGTCGAACATGGTGGCGAGGATGCCGGTGATCTGCAGCTTCGGGTTGAGCCGCTCGCGCACCTTCTCGATGGTGTCGATCAGCAGCGCCACCCCGCGCAGGCTGAAGAACTCGCACTCCAGCGGGATGAGCACCCCGTCGGCCGCGGCGAGCGCGTTGACGGTGAGCAGACCGAGCGAGGGCTGGCAGTCGACCAGGATGTAGTCGTAGGCGTCGAGCACCGGGCGGATGGTGCGCAGCAGCGAGTGCTCGCGGCCGACCTCGGAGACCAGCTGCACCTCGGCGGCGGACAGGTCGATGTTGCTCGGCAGCAGGTCCATGTTCTCCACACCGGTGCGGATGACCACGTCCTCGATGCCGACCGAGCGCTCGATGAGCACGTTGTAGATGGTGCGGTCGAGCTGGTGGGCCGGGATGCCCAGGCCGACCGACAGCGCGCCCTGCGGGTCGAAGTCGACGAGCAGCACCCGGCGGCCGAACTCGGTGAGCGCCGCGCCGAGGTTTATCGTCGAGGTCGTCTTGCCGACGCCGCCCTTCTGGTTGCACATCGCCAGCACCCGCGCGGGCCCGTGGTGCTCGAGCAGCGCGGGTTCGGGGATGTGCCGCTTGGGGCGGCCGGTCGGGCCCGCCCCGGTGCCGTGGAGCTCCTCAGGCCCGTCGTCGTCTGCGTCGGATGCGGCCCGCGGGGCGATGCTCAACTCCACGGCGCCGCGATCCACCACCCGCCCGTGCGGAAGTGTCGACATGGCGATCTAGCTCCTTGTCGCCTGCGTTGCTGTCACGCGCAGCGTAAGCGGGCGCCGGTCAGCGACCAACGCGGCTCGCCGCAACACGCCACACGCGTCACGCCCTGTCAAGCCCCACCGGCGACCCGATCTCAGTGCTCGACCCGTGCCACCGAGCCCAGCACCGACTCCAGCAGACCGGGGAACCGCAGGTCCAGGTCGTCGCGGCGCAGCGAGAGCCAGCGCTGGTTGCCGTCGCGGCGGGTGTGGGTCACCCCCGCCTCGCGCAGCACCCGCAGGTGTTGCGACAACGTCGACTTGGCCACCGAGACGTCGAGGTTGCCGCACGACATCTCCCCCGCCGCCGCCAACTGGGTCACCACAGCCAGCCGGGTCGGGTCACTGAACGCGTGCAGCACCTCCGGCAGGGTCAGCCGCAGCGTCCCAGGTTCGTCCACCTCGCCCATCGCGCCCATCGCGCACCTCCGGCCGAACAGAGTAGGGGAAGGATCATCGGAAACTGGTTGACTTCGGGAGTTTTCACCTCAACCGCTGCCACCGCGGCTCGACTAGCCGAGCGCCCTCGGGTGCGCGGTGGCGTAGACCTCACGCAGGGTGGTCACCGTCACGAGCGTGTAGATCTGGGTGGTGGTCACCGAGGCGTGCCCGAGCAGCTCCTGCACGACCCGGACGTCGGCGCCGCCCTCGAGCAGGTGCGTGGCGAAGCAGTGCCGCAACGTGTGCGGCGAGACCGCCGCGGTGATCCCCGCCTGCTCGGCGGCGACCTTCAGCGCCGTCCACGCGCTCTGCCGCGACAACCGCCCCCCGCGCCGGTTGAGGAACAAGGCGGGCGTCCCGCGCCCGGCGGCGGCCAACCCCGGTCGGGCGCGCACCAGGTAGGCGTCAACAGCGGCCAACGCGGGCCGTCCGATCGGGACCAACCGCTGCTTGCCCCCCTTGCCGTCGAGCAGGGCGGTCCGCTCCACCGTGTCGAGGTCGTCGAGGTCGAGCCCAACGGCCTCGGAGATGCGCGCGCCGGTCGAGTAGAGGACCTCCAGCAGCGCCCGGTCGCGCAGGGTGCCCGGCCCATCACCAACCGGCGTATCCAACAACCGCAGCACATCATCGACCGGCAACGCCTTCGGCAACCGCCGCGGCGGCGTCGGCGGCTTCACCGCCCGGGCCACATCGTGCTCAACAAGCCCTTCCCTGACGGCGAACCGGTGCAACCCCCGCACCGCCACCACAGCCCGCGCCGCCGACGACGCAGCGAGCGGAGGGTGGTCCGGATCGCCCTCGCGCAACAGGACGAGGAAATCGGTGACGTGCCGCTCGGTGACCGCCCCCAGCTCACGAACCCCGCACCCAGCCAGGTGGTCGAGGTACCGCCGCAAATCCCGACGATAACTCTCCAACGTATTCGCCGCCGTCCCCCGCTCGACGGCGAGGTGGTCGAGATAGGTGCCCAGCACCACCCCCACCGCTCCCCCCAAGCCGTCAACCATGCCCCCGAGCCTAGGCGCTGCCCAACAGCCCCCGCAGCCGCGTCGCCCCCCAGGTCGCCCCCCTGGACACCCGGACTCGCAATGCCACCCCAACCTCCGTCAGGTCCGCCCCACCCACCTGACCACCCCCTGGACACTCGACCCCAGCGGCGCCAACCCGACTGCCGTCAGGTCCGCCCCAGCCCGCCCAAGCCAGCCACTGGACGCTCGGAACAGTCGGTGCCCTCCCAAGCCCACCGAGTCAGCCCTACCAGCCCCGCCCCGCGCTCCTCGAAGCCTCCGGTACCCCTCAGTTTCCGTAAGGTCCGCCCCAACCCACAGTGCCAGCCCCTGGACAGTCGGACTCGTCGGTGCCAACCCGCCCCCGTCAGGTCCGCCCCAGCCAACTTTCCCAGCGCCTGGACACTCGGACCCTGCGGTGCCACCCCGGCTTCCGTCAGGTCGGCCCTAACCCACCTGCTCAGCCCGTGGACAGTCGGACCTGGCGGTGCCATCCCAGCCCGCTCTCGGCTGCCCTGCCAACCCAGCACCTGGACAGTCGGACTCGCTGGTGCCAAATGCTCGATGGGGTGGACCTGTTTTGTGTGGGGGGACGGCAGCCGTAGCGTCGTTCGCAGCAGGGCCATGCTTTTCGGCCCCTGCTTTGCGGTCCTGCCACGGGTGTCGTAGGGGCCCCGCACAAAACAGGTCCACCGCATCGAGCTTTTCCGCATTGTCGCGGATCGGGCCCGATGTTGCCGCTAGGCAACGAGGCGTCCGATCCGGGTCGCGATGCCGCAGGCGAGCCGACCCGAAGGCACCGAACCCCTTCCCCCGCATCCCCAACCACGGCCTACGCCAAGATCAACCTGATCAAAAGCCCCCAAATACACAGCCTACCGACGCGCACCGACACAACGGCAGCAGCAACCAGCACCCTGTGGACAGCCAGAACCGTTGTGGACAACCAACCACCACAGAACCGCCCACAAGATCATCCACCACAAGCGCCCCCAATACACAGCCTACCGAGACGCACCGACAAACCAGCAGCAGCAACCAATGCCTGTGGACCACCACAGGCATTGTGGACAACCAGCCCCAGCGCCCACAGATGATCACGTATCGTGGGCGTTGTGAGCGCTCCAGGTGGTCCCGATTCCGTGCGCGTCGGCACGACCGAGCGCGAGGACGCGATGCGCGCGCTGGGTGAGCACTTCGCGCAGGGTCGGTTACCGATGGACGAGTACGAGCAGCGGGTCGGCGCGGCCGCGGACGCGGTGACTCGGGGGGATCTGCGGGAGCTGTTCACCGACTTGCCCGCGCCGCACCCGCCGTTCCTCGTGCCGCCCACCTGGGCCGCGCCCGCGCCGGTGGCGATGCCCAGCTACCCGCAGCCGTACCCGCCGCACATGCCCGCGCCCTACGTCGAGGTGTACTCGCACCGGTCCAAAGTGGTCGCGGGCCTGCTGCAGATCCTGGTGCCCTTCGGCGCGGGCCGCTTCTACACCGGCCACTACGGCATCGCCGTCGCGCAACTGCTCACCTGCGGCGGCTTCGGCATCTGGTGCCTGATCGACGGGGTGGTGCTGCTCGTCAGCGGCGGCCTCGACGCCGAAGGCCGCCGCCTGCGCGACTGAGCAACTGAGCAACTGCCCGAGCGGCGGTTACCCCCGGCGCCCGAACGCCTCCGGTCGGCCCTCCCACGGCGCGTCGGCCGGTCGTGCCGACACCACGCCCGCGGTGACCGCCTGCGCGGCGAGCAACCCGGCGACCGCGGCGGCGTTGGTGATCTCCCCCGCCAGCACCCGGCGCACGGCGTCGGCCAGCGGCACCCGCTCGACCACCAGGTCGGCCTCCTCCTCGCCGAGCACCACGCGCTCCACAGTGGACAGACCGGTGGCCAGGTAGACGCGTACCGCCTCGTCGGTGAACCCCGGCGAGACGGCGATGTCGACCAGCACCGACCAGTCCCGCGCGGTCAGCCCGACCTCCTCGACCAGCTCGCGCTCGGCGGCGGCCAGCGGGTCCTCCTCGGCGTGGTCGATCAACCCGGCGGGCAGCTCCCACAGCCGGGCGCCGACCGGGTGCCGGTACTGGTGGATCAGCGTGACCGCGCCGTCGTCGTCGAGCGCGACCACCGCGACCGCGCCCAGGTGCTCCACGACCTCGCGGTTCGCGGTGCCGCCACCGGGCATGGCGACCTCGTCCAGGCGCAGCGCCAGGATCCGGCCGACGTGGATGTCGCGTGTGGACACCGTGTCGAACGAGTGCAGGCCTGCGGTGCCCTGGCCCTGAGTGCCCTGGCCCTGGGTGCCGCTCACGCGTCCACCGCCACCGGCTCGTCGAGGTCCACCGGCAGCCGCTCGGCGCGCAGGTAGGTCAGCGCGGCGCCGATGAACCCGGCGAACAGCGGGTGCGGCCGGGTGGGGCGGCTCTTGAGCTCCGGGTGGGCCTGGGTGCCGACGAAGAACGGGTGCGCGTCGGCGGGCAGTTCCACGAACTCCACCAGCCGACCGTCCGGCGAGGTGCCGGAGAACAGCACACCCGCCTGGGTCAGCCGGTCGCGGTAGGCGTTGTTGACCTCGTAGCGGTGCCGGTGGCGCTCGGTGACCTCGCGCTCACCGTAGACACCGGCCACCACCGACCCCGCGGCCAGCGTCGCCGGGTAGGAGCCCAGCCGCATGGTGCCGCCCATGTCGCGCTCACCGGCGACGACGTCCTGCTGGTCGGCCATGGTGCTGATCACCGGCTCGGTGGTGTCGTCGGCGAACTCCGCGGAGTTGGCGCCCGCGATGCCCGCCAGGTTGCGCGCGGTCTCGATCACCATGCACTGCAGGCCAAGGCACAGGCCCAGCACCGGCACCCGGTTGACCCTGGCGTGGGTGATGGCGCCGATCTTGCCCTCGATGCCGCGCACGCCGAACCCGCCCGGGATCAGCACACCGTCCACCCCGGACAGCGCGGCCGCCGCGCCGGTGGGGGTCTCGCAGGCGTCCGAGGGCACCCAGATGACCTCGACCTTGGCCCGGTGGGCGAACCCACCCGCGCGCAACGCCTCGGTCACCGACAGGTACGCGTCCGGCAGGTCGACGTACTTGCCCACCAGCGCGACGCGCACCGTCTCGGTCGGCTTGTGCACCCGGTCGAGCAGGTTGCCCCACACCGTCCAGTCGACGTCGCGGAAGGGCAGGCCGAGCCTGCGCACCACGTAGGCGTCGAGGCCCTCGCCGTGCAGCACCCGGGGGATGTCGTAGATCGACGGGGCGTCCGGCGCGGCGACCACCGCGTCGGTGTCCACATCGCACATGAGCGCGATCTTGCGCTTGAGCCCGTCGGGGATCTCCCGGTCGGCGCGGCAGACGATGGCGTCGGGCTGGATGCCGATGTTGCGCAGCGCGGCGACCGAGTGCTGGGTCGGCTTGGTCTTGAGCTCACCGGAGGGCGCCAGGTAGGGCACCAGCGACACGTGCAGGAAGAACACGTTGTCGCGGCCCACGTCGTGGCGGACCTGGCGGCAGGCCTCCAGGAACGGCAGCGACTCGATGTCGCCCACCGTGCCGCCGACCTCGGTGATCACGACGTCCGGCGCGCGGCCGTGCGCGTCCGGCTCGGCCATCGCCCGGATCCTGGCCTTGATCTCGTCGGTGATGTGCGGGATGACCTGCACGGTGTCACCGAGGTACTCGCCGCGCCGCTCCTTGGCGATCACCGCCGAGTACACCTGGCCGGTGGTCACGTTCGCGCTGCCGGAGAGGCTGCGGTCGAGGAAGCGCTCGTAGTGGCCGATGTCGAGGTCGGTCTCGGCCCCGTCTTCGGTGATGAACACCTCGCCGTGCTGGAACGGGTTCATCGTGCCGGGGTCGACGTTGAGGTAGGGGTCCAGCTTCTGCATGGTCACCCGAAGGCCCCGCGAGGTCAACAACTGACCCAGGCTGGAGGCGGTGAGCCCCTTGCCGAGCGAGGAGGCGACGCCTCCGGTGACGAAGACGTGCTTGGTCGTCCGAGCGTGCTGCGCCAAGAGGGCTCCCGTGGTCTAGGTCGCGGTGGTGTTGTCGCGCTGGCCGCGGCTTTCTAGACCGCGCCGGTCCACGGGGTTTCATGCTAACACCAGCCGCGCGGCCCGCCCGCGAGCCCACGGCCGCGCGGCCCCGACGTGTCGCCACGGCGGGGCCGCGGCGAGGTCACGGGGTCGGCGAGCAGGCGGTCGACCCGACGATGACGTCACCGGTGTAACCCGACGGCGGCAGGAACCGGATGTGCGCCACGTTCAGCGTGATGCTGCCGTCCGAGGGCGTGGTCACCTCCTTGAAGGTCACCGTCGCCAGGGTCTCGTTGAGCGCGCCCTTGAGCTCGCGCACGTAGTTGGTCGGCAGCGGGTTGGGCAGCGCGGTCAGGCCGGTGAGCCCGCCGAAGGACCAGCCAGCGGTGGACCCGTCGTTGTCACCGACGCAGGACACCTTCCAGGTGCCGATCTTGAGCCGCGGTCCGCCCAGCAGCACCAGCGCGGAGAGCTCGAAGTTGGTGCCGGTGGCCTCCGACTTGGTCTCGGTCAGCCCCGCGTCGGCGTCCACGACTCTGGTGGTGCAACTGGAGTTGCCGCCGCCGAAGCGGACACCGCTGGCGCTGACGGTGCCCGAGGTGGCCGTGGTCGGGCCCGTGACCGCGCATTGCGCGACGGGGGCGACCGTGACCGGGATGCCCAACCTGGCGTAGGTGGCCGAGCCGACCGACGCCGTGCCCGGCGACGTGGCCGCAGCCGACGCCGGGGTGCCGACCGCGACGAGCGCGGTGAGCGCCGCCGCCGCGGTGATCGCGATGCGCGCCTTGGTGATGTGCCGCATGTTCACTCCTTGACCTCCCGTGGCGGAACGAACTTCCGCCACGGGCGACATCGGTCGCGGGGGTCGGAAAATGACCAGCTGATCACTGTCCTTACCCGTCCGGGAATGACTTTCCCTCGTTGGTGAGGGATGCTCATGACCGGTAGCGACGGTGTCACTCGCGCGAGTGAGGGCGATTAGCCCACGGGCACGCCGGGAGCGGCCGCCTGCGCGTTGCCCGCGCTGCCGTAGCGACCGGCCCGCTCGGCCACCTGCTCGGCGAGCGCGAGGACCACCACCACCCGACCGGCCGGGGTGTCCACATTGTCCACAGTGGACAGGATCGAGGTCGCCGCGGTGTCCGCGCGGACCACGCCGAGCGCGCCAGCCCCGTCCGCGGATCCCGCTCCCCCGGCCAACACCGCGCCCGCGCCGGAGCGGTCGACCTGGGCGGCGAAGCGGGCGACGGTGGCCGCGCGGTCGCCCGCATCCTCCCCTGTGGACGTTCCCCCGGTCAGGATCACGGCCAGCTGAGCGGGTTTCACGTCCGGCACGGCGGCGAGGAACCCGCCTTCGGTGAGCCCGGCGAACGCGGCCGCGGTCTCCTCCGGCGACGCCTGCGGTTCGTTGGTCGCCGCGCTGATGAGCAGCAGCGGGCCGAGCAACCCGCCCGCGAGCGTGCCCGGGTCGGTCGCCGTCGGCAGCTGCACACCCGCGGGCAGCAGCCGGATGACGATTTCCTTGAGCTGGTCGGCTTTGGCCGGGTCGGCGAAGGCGTCGGTGAGTTGCAGCTCGCCGGTGACGCTGCCGCCCGCGTTGGCCACCAAGCCCTTCACCGCGTCCCGGTCGGCAGGCCGGGCGTCGGCGGTGGTGACAAGCACGACCGTGCGTTTGTCCAACGCGCCGCGCACCGCGAGCGGACCGACCGCGCCCGCGAACGAGTCGCCGTCGGCGAGGCGGGCACCCAGCGCGTTGCGGTCGTGCTCCAACTGGCTCACCTGGGTGCCCAGGTCGGTGTTCTCGGTGGTGAGCCCGGACAGCAGCGACCGGCTCAGCGTGGTCGACCCGAGCACGACCCCCACGGCGAGGGCGAGGAAGACCGCGGCGATGGAGGTGATGTGGTAGCGCAACGAGATCACGTGAACAGCTCCTTGACCCAGGAGAACACCGCGGCGCTGGTGTCGGCGAACCAACCGCCGTAGGCGGCGCCGACCCCGGAGACCGCGATGGCGGCGGTGATGGCGAGCAGCGCGGCGCCGACCATGATGGCCACCGCGCCCGCGGAGACCCGGCTGCGGTGCAGGGTGGCCACCGCCTTGCCGTCGACGATCTTGCCGCCGAGCTTGAGCCGGGTGAGGAAGGTCGACGGGTTGGACCCGGAGCGGCCCCGGTCGAGGAACTCCCGCAGCGTCGCCTGGAACCCGACGACGACAACGAGGCTGGCCTCGTGCGCGTCGGCCAGCAGCAGCGCCAGGTCCTCGGCGTTGCCCGACGCCGGGAAGGTGACCGCTTCGATGCCCAGGTCCTGCACGCGGTTGAGACCGGGCGCGTGCCCGTCGACGTAAGCGGGCACGACGATGCGCGCACCACCGCGCAGGGTGTCGGTGGAGATGCCGTCGGGGTCGCCGACGACCACGTCCGGCCGGTGACCCGCCGCGGTCAACGCGTCCGCCCCGGACTCCACCCCGATCAGCACCGGCCGGTGCTCGGAGATGTAGCGGCGCAGCTTGCGCAGGTCGTCGACGTGGTCGACCCCGGGGGCGACCACCACGACCTGCCGCCCGCGCATCGCCACCGGCACCTGCGGCACACCGATCCCGTCGAGGATCATGGTCCGCTCCCGGCGGAGGAACTCGATGGTGTTGGCGGAGAACGCCTCCAACTGCGCCGACATCCCGGCCTTGGCCTCGATCATCTGATCGGCGATCGTCTCCGGCGTCTGCCGGACCCCGCTGGCCACCTCCCGGTCACCGAGGTAGACCGCCCCCTCGTGCAACCGCAGCTTGGTGCCCTCCTTGATGGTCCGCAGCGCCTCCTGCCCCACCGCATCGATCAGCGGCACCCCGGCGTTGACCAACAACTCCGGCCCCAGATTGGGAAACCGCCCAGAAATCGACGGCGACGCGTTGACCACACCCGCCACCTCAGCCCGCAACAGCGCATCAGCGGTAGCGCGGTCGAGATCGAGGTGGTCGAGCACAACAACATCACCGGGCGACAACCGCCGCAGCAGGTCACCGGTGCGCCGATCCACCCGGGCAGGCCCGGTGATCCCTGGCCGCGGCGGCTGAGAGCGGCTGAGCAAACCCGGGAATCTCATGCGCCCGATGGTGACAAACCAACGGTTGATAGTCCGAACGCCACGCCGCGCTCGTCCAAATGGAGCAGTTCCGACCCAGGATGCGGCTGGTCGCCCACTGGACACCCAAAGCCCCTGGGTCCTGCCCGCCCCACAAGATCATCTGCCGCAAGAGCCCCCGATACACAGCCTATTGTCGGATCCCGACAGAACCGGGGCCAACGATCAAGGCCTGTGGACACCAGAACACGTTGTGGACAACCACCCGCCAGCCCACCCAAACCCAGCCACTGGACGCTCAGAAGCCAAGGTGCCACCCCGCCCCCGCCAGGACCCACCCCAACCACCTGCCCAGCCCCCGGACACTCGGACCCAGCGGTGCCAACCCAGCCCGCTCTCATCTGCCCTGCCAACCCAGCGCCTGGACACTCGAGACCCGGCGGTGCCATCCCGCCCCCCGTCAGGTCCGCCCCAACCCACCTGTCCAGCCCTGGGCACTCGGAACAGCCGGTGTCAGCCCAGCCCCGCCCTCGTCGGCTCTGCCAGCCCAGCAACTGGACAGTCGGACCCGTCGGTGCCAACCCGGCTGCCGTCAGGTCCGCCCCAGCCCACCTACCCAGCAACTGGACACTCGGACCCGTCGGTGCCAACCCGCCCCCCGTCAGGTCCGCCCCAGCCCACTTTCCCAGCCCGGCGGCCGTCGGAGTCGCTGGTGCCAACTGCTCGATGGGGTGGACCTGTTTTGTGTGGGGGGACGGCACCCGTAGCGTTTCCACGCGGCAGGGCCAGTCTTTTCGGCCCCTGCTTTGCGGTTCTGCCACGGGTGCCGTAGGGGCCCCACACAAAACAGGTCCACCCCATCGAGCTTTCCGCATTGTCGCGGATCGGGCCCGATGTTGCCGCCAGGCAACGAGGCGTCCGATCGCGGTGGCCGAGCTTGCCGCTAGGCAACGAGGCCGTCCGCCCGGGTCGCCGAGCTCGCCGCCAGGCGACGAGGCCGACCCCTGGCCCCGCCCGCTATGCGCCTACTTCTTCTTGCGCTGCGGCCGCGGCTTCCCCGTCAACTTCCAGTCGTGCTTCTCGCCCTCCGCCAACCCCAGCAATTCCTCAGCGTGCGCCCGCCCGGTTTCCGTCGACTCCATCCCCGCCAACATCCGCGCCAACTCAACAACCCGTTCGTGATCACCCAAAGTGCGGACATCGCTTCGGGTGACACCCCCGTGGATTCCCTTGTCCACGATCAAGTGGCGATCAGCGAACGCGGCCACCTGGGCCAGGTGGGTCACCACGATCACCTGGTGGCTGCGGGCGAGTCGGGCCAGTCGGCGGCCGATCTCCACCGCGGCGCGGCCGCCGACGCCCGCGTCGACCTCGTCGAACACCAGGGTCGGGACCGGGTCGGTGTGCGCGAGCACGACCTCGATGGCCAGCATGACCCGCGACAGCTCGCCGCCGGAGGCGCCCTTGTGCACCGGCAGCGGCTGGGCGCCGTCGTGGGCGACCAGCAGCAGTTCCACGTCGTCGACGCCGTCGGGACCCGCGTGCAGTGCGACCCCGTTGACCTCGATCGCCAGCGGGTCGCCCGCCTCGGCCGGACGGGGGCGCACCGAGATCTGCACGCTGGACTGGCCCATCGCCAGTCCGCCGAGCTCGTCGGTGACGGCCTTGGCGAGGGCCTCCGCGGCCACCGAGCGGGCCCCGCTCAGCGTCGCGGCCAGCTCGCCGAGCCGCACCGCCAGCTCCTTCTTGCGCGCGGCCAGTTCGCCGAGCGCCTCCTCGGAGGTGTCGAGCCCGGACAGCTTGTCGACCGCGTCGCGCGCCCAGGCCAGCACGCCGTCGGCGTCGGCGGCGTACTTGCGGGTCAGCGCCTTGAGCTCGGCCTGCCTGGCCAGCACCCGCTCCAGCGCGGCCGGGTCGGCGTCGAGGGCGTCGAGGTAGGCGGTGAGCTCGGCGCCCACATCGGTGAGCAGCACGGCGGACTCGGCCAGCCGCGACTCCAGCTCGCGCAGCCGCGGGTCGTCGGAGGCGCCCACGCGCCGCTGCGCCTCGCCGATGAGGCCGAGCGCGCCGGGCACGTCGGGGTCGCCGTCAGGAGACCCGGAGACCGCGTAGCTCGCGCCGGTCGCGGCCTCGCGCAGCTGGTCGGCGTCGGCCAGCCTGCGGGCCTGCTCGACCAGCTCGGTGTCCTCGCCGGGCTGCGGGTCGACGGCGGTGATCTCCTCCAGGCCCATCCGCAGGATCTCGGCCTCGCGGGCCAGTTCGCGCGCCCGGCGGGTGCGGTCGTCGAGTTCGGCGGTGACCGCGAGCCACTGCTCGCGCACCGACCGGTAGTCGGCCAGCACGTCGGCGAGGTCGGCACCGGCGAAACGGTCGATCACCGCGCGCTGCTCGGCGGGCCGCAGCAGCCGCAGCTGGTCGTTCTGCCCGTGCACCGCGATCAGCTGCTCGGCCAGGTCCTGCAGTACCCCGACCGGGACCGAGCGGCCCCCGACGTGGGCGCGGGAGCGGCCGTCGGTGCTGACGGTGCGCAGGGTGATCAGGCTGCCGTCGTCGTCGGGTTCGGCGCCCGCCTCGGTCGCCACGGACGCCGCAGGCGTGTCGGTCAGCCCCTCGAAGCGGCCCTCGACCACGGCTTTCGGCTTCCCACTGCGGACCCGCGAGGCCTCGCCCCTGCCCCCGGACAGCAGGTGCAGGCCGGTGACCACCATCGTCTTGCCCGCGCCGGTCTCCCCCGTGACGACGGTGAAACCCGGGTGGAGTTCGAGCGTGGCCTCGTCGATCACGCCGAGGTCCTGGATGCGCATCTCGGCTAGCACAGGGCGCACCCTAGCGGCTCGCGGCGACAGCGGTAAGCCGCCGTCCCCAGGTTCATCGGCTGCGCCACCCGTGCACGGGCAGGTCGAACTTGTCCACGAGGCGTTCGGTGAAGGTCTCGTCGCGCAGCCTGGCCAGCCGGATCGGCTGGCTGCCGCCGCGCACCTCGATGCGCGCGCCGGGCGGGATCCCGAAGGTCCGGCGCCCGTCGCAGCACAGCACAGCGGGCTGGCCGTCGGGGTCGACCTCGATGCCGACCACCGAGCGGGAGGACACCGCGAGCGGTCGGGAGAACATGGCGTGCGCGTTGCTGGGGACCACCAGCATCGCCTGCACGTCCGGCCACACGATGGGCCCGCCCGCCGAGTAGGCGTAGGCGGTGGACCCCGTCGGTGTGGCGCACAGCACGCCGTCGCAGCCGAAGGAGGACACCGGGCGGCCGTCGACGTCGACCCGCACGTCCAGGATCCGCTCGCGGCTGCTCTTCTCGACGCTGGCCTCGTTGAGCGCCCAGGTGTCGGCCAGGACGAGGTCGTCGAGCCGGGCCGAGACGTCGACGGTCATCCGCTCCTCGACCAGGTAGCCCTGTTCGACGACCAGCTCCACCGCCTCCTCGAGCGCGTCGGACTCGGCCTCGGCGAGGAACCCGACCCGGCCCATGTTCACGCCCAGCACCGGCACCCCCGCCGGGTGGGCCAGCTCGGCGGCGCGCAGCAGCGTGCCGTCCCCGCCGAGGACGAACACCAGCTCGGTGCCCACGGCGGCCTCCGGGCCCAGCGGCACGACCCGGCTGTAGCAGGACGGGTCCAGGTCCGGGGCCTCCTCGTCGACGACCCGCAGCCGCACCCCGGCGGCGGCCAGGGAGGTGGCGACCTTCTCGGCCACCCGCCGGTTCTCCGCCCGACCGGTGTGCACGACCAGCAGGATCTCGCGCTGCTCTGTCACTGCGGTCCCTCCTCGACGGCGGTCTCGACCAAGGCGGTCACCTCGTCATCGGCGCGGGGCTCGCCCCGGCGCAGCCACGCGAAGTACTCGACGTTGCCCGAGGGCCCCGGCAGCGGGCTGGCGACGACGCCGTGCACCCGCAAGCCCAGCTCACCGGCGGCGACCAGCACCCGGGACACGACCTCGACCCGCAACGCCGGCTCGCGCACCACGCCCCCGGTGCCCAGCCGCTCCTTGCCGACCTCGAACTGCGGCTTGATCATCGGCAGCAGGTCGCCGTCGTCGCGCAGGCACCCGTGCAGCGCGGGCATGACCAGGCGCGCGGAGATGAACGACAGGTCGGCGACGACCAGGTCGACCTGCCCGTCGATGTCCTCGGGGGTGATCGCGCGGACGTTGGTGCGGTCCTTGATGAGGACCCGCTCGTCGTTCTGCAGCCGCCACACCAACTGCCCCCGACCCACATCGGCGGCCACGACCTGGGCGGCGCCCCGGCGCAGCAGCACGTCGGTGAAGCCACCGGTCGAGGCGCCCGCGTCGAGGCAGCGGCGGCCCTCGACGGGGACGGCGAAGGCGTCCAGCGCGCCGATCAGCTTGTGCGCGCCGCGAGAGGCCCAGTTGGGGTCGTCGTCGACGTCCTTGACCACCACTGCGGCGTCGGTCTCCACACCGGTGGCGGGTTTGCTGGCGACGGTGCCGCGGATGGTGACCCGCCCCGCGGCGATGAGCTCACTGGCGTGGTCGCGGGAACGGGCGAGGCCCCTGCGGACCAGTTCGGCGTCCAGGCGCGCCCTCCTGGGCACTGCCTCAGACCTTGTCGATGCTGGCCAGCGCGGCCGTGAGGGCGATGTGCACCGCGTCGAACCGGTCGACGTGCTCGGCCACCGGCAGCGCACCAAGCCCGTCGAGCCCGGCGACCGCCTCGGCGATGGCCTCATCCCGAGCCGGGTCGCGGGGCGGCCCGGGCACGGGCCCTGGGGTCGGGGTGAACTCCACCTGCACTCCTGCACGCTATCCGATGACCAGCCACACCATCCGGCAGCGACTCGTTCGCCAACCGAGAAACCCCACCCGCCACCACCCCACCCGCCGACCCAACTCCATGATCAACTCGCGTGGTGGCGCCCACCCACCCGGGGTCTGGGGTCCCACGTTCGAGCCTATCCGATTCGAGTGGTTGTCAAGGGGGGCACGGGTGACCTGTGGATGGTTCGGGGGGTTGTGGACGGGGAGGCCTCAGCACTACCGGGAACCCGCCGCGACGCTGGGCGAGGGGAGTCCGAGGTGAGTTGAGCAGGGTGGCGAGTGAGGACTCAGCAGGACGCGGGCGAGGGCTTAGCGGAGATCAGAACGAGCGACGCTCGGCAGAAGGCGAGCAAGGCTCAAGAAGGAGAGCAGGCGCTACCACCAACATCGCCTGCACATCCGGCCAAGCGATGGGCCCGCCCGCCGAGTAGGCGTAGGCGGTGGATCCCGTTAAGGCGAACAGCTCAGCGGCGGGTGAGGCCGAGGGTGGCGAGGGCGGGGTGGTCGCCGAGGTGGGGTGGGGTGGGGGCGGACCAGGTCGTGGCGCAGAGGGCGCGTAGGAGGTCTAGTGGGTCACCGTCGCCGGTGATGGTGATGGTGTCGTGCTCTAGGCGCAGGGACCAGCCGGGTTTGGGGCCGATCTCGAGGTCGGCGACGGGGGCGGTGATCGCGGTGAGGTCGGCGGCCAGGTAGGTGGGTCGGGCCTCGGGGCCCGCGGCGAGCACGTCAGCGGGGGTGGCGACGCCGGTGAGGACCAGGAGGGAGTCCAGGCCCGCGGTGACGGCGCCCTCGATGTCGGTGTCGAGCCGGTCGCCGACCACCAGCGGGCGGTGCGCGGCCGCGGCGCGGACGGACTCGTCCATCAGCGGGGTCGCGGGCTTGCCCGCCACCTCCGGCTCGCGTTCGGTCGCGTACCGCAGGGCGTGCACGAGGGACCCGTTACCGGGCAGCAGGCCGCGCTCGGTGGGCAGCGTCCGGTCGACGTTGCAGGCGATCCACAGCGCGCCCGCGTTGATCGCCACCGCCGCCTCGGCGAGGTCGTTCCAGCTCAGGTCCGGCGACAGGCCCTGCACGACGGCGGCGACACCGTCAGCGGTGCGCACGGGGGTCAGGCCGACGGCGGTGACCTCCGCGGCGAGCGCGGACGTGCCCAGGACCAGGACGTGCTCACCGGGGGTCAACCGGGCGGCGAGGACAGCGGCGGCCGCTTGGGCGCTGGTGCTGACCTCGCCGGGCTCGGTCGGGACGCCCAGCCCGGTCAGGTGTTCGGCGACCTGGGCGGGCGAGCGGGAGGCGTTGTTGGTGACGAAGCGGACGGTGGTGCCGTCCGCCCTGGCCGCCGCGACGGCCGCCGCCGCCCCGCTGATCGCCTGGCCACCGCGGTACACGGTGCCGTCGAGGTCGAACAGCAGGGCGTCGTAGCCGTCGAGCAGTCGATCACCCATCCACCGCGTCCTTGTTCGCCTGCTTCCCGCTGTCCGCGACGACCTCGGCAGGCGCGGCGGTGGACTCGCCCGCGTCGTCGGACTCGTCACCGTCCTCGGGCTCGCTGTCCTCGGAGTCGTCGGTGCCCTCGTCGGAGTCGTCGACCTCGACGGTCTCCCCCGGCAGCGCGGCGGCGATCTCGGACTCGTCGGCGCCCAGTTCGAAAGCGCGCTCGGCGGCGTCGGTGTCCTCGTCGTCATCGGCCTGGGCCGCGTTGAGGAACCAGCGGATGGCCTCCTCGGTGCGCCCCGCGGCCGCCAGGTTGTCGGCGTAGGCGTAGAA
Source organism: Actinokineospora diospyrosa (assembly GCF_024171925.1). GTDB lineage: Bacteria > Actinomycetota > Actinomycetes > Mycobacteriales > Pseudonocardiaceae > Actinokineospora > Actinokineospora diospyrosa. The sequence goes on from NZ_JAMTCO010000017.1 coordinate 214,576, forward strand.
CAGCCGCGCGCTCCACGGGTCCCGGCGCTTGGGCTCCAGGTCGGGGCCCTGCAGGCCGACGACCGCCGCCTCCAGCTGCCCCATGTCGCGACGCGCACCCGCGCTGACGATCCGCAGCTCCACGGCCACGTCCGGCGGCAGGTCGCGCCCGGCTTCCTTGGCGAGCTCCAGGGCCCGCTCCGGCCTGCCCAGCGCCCGCTCGCAGTCGGCCATGATCGCGATGTGGGTGTTGCCGCCGCTCATCCGCCGCACCGCGCGCAGCTCGGAGAGGGCCTCGGCCCACTCCCCCGCGTGGTAGGCGGTCAGCCCGGCCGCTTCGCGCACGATGGCGACCCGCGCCGCCCGCTCACGGGCGAACCTGGCGTGCACGAGGGCCCGCTCGGGGTCCTCGTCGATGAGCATCCCGGCCGCGACGAGGTGCTTGCCGACCAGTTCGGCCAGCGACTTGGGCAGGCTGCGCAGCCCGGCCCGCGCCTCGACGTCGAGCGCGGAGTAGTCGGCGCCCTCGGGCAACCGCGGCCCGAACTCGACCGGCTCCACGTCCCGCTCGTCGGCACGTGCCCGCGGCTCCCGCCGCCCGGTCACCTCGACTACGCGGTCGTCCGCCGCAGAACGGTCCGCAAGCTTGTCCTCGGCCCCGCTCGACGAGTTGTCGGCCGCGTCGGCGTTGTCGCCCCGCGGCACGTCGACCTCGGCGTCATCGGCCCGGAAGTGCCCCCGACCCGCGGGCCGGAACCCGCCGCGGTCGTCATCGCGACGCTCGGAACTGTCCGACCGAGGCCCGCGGTCATCACGGCTCGCGCCGCGGTCGGTGTCCCTGGACTTGTAGCCGCCACGGTCGGAACCGCCCGACTTGTAGCCACCACGGTCATCGGGCCTGCTGCCGCCGCGATCCGAACCACCCGGCCGGAAACCCGCGCGGTCGCCACGACCGGACTCGGAGAACCGAGACCCGCCGCGATCCGAGCCACCGGACTTGTAGCCACCGCGGTCCTCAGACCGGCTGGCGCCACGGTCGGAGTCACCAGACCGGTAACCACCACGATCCGAGCCAGTCGACTTGTAGCCACCACGATCATCGGACCGGCTGGAGCCTCGGTCAGACCCGCCCGAGCGGAAACCGCCCCGATCCGAGCCAGCGGACTTGTAGCCACCCCGGTCGGAACCACCCGACTTGTAGCCACCACGGTCATCAGACCGGCTGGGGCCACGGTCAGACCCGCCGGACTTGTAACCGCCACGGTCGGAGTCCCTGGGCTTGTAGCCACCACGGTCATCGGACCGGAAACCACCACGGTCGCTCGACTTGTACCCGCCACGGTCATCAGAGCGGCTGGCGCCACGATCCGAACCACCGGAACGGAAACCGCCGCGGTCGTCAGACCGGCTGCCACCGCGATCGGGTCCACTCGAGCGGAATCCACCGCGATCCGAACCACCGGGCTTGAAGCCACCACGATCACCGCGGTCCGAGCCGCCAGACTTGTAGCCGCCGCGATCCGAGCCGCCAGAGCGGAACCCGCCCCGGTCATCAGAGCGGCCGCCACGGTCGGAACCACCGGAACGGAAGCCACCACGGTCGCGGTCGGAACCGCCCGCGCGATAGCCGCCACGGTCGTCAGACTTGTAGCCGCCGCGATCCGAACCGCCCGAGCGGAAGCCACCACGCTCGTCAGAGCGGCCACCGCGATCCGAGCCACCGGAACGGAAACCGCCCCGATCGTCGGACTTGTAGCCACCGCGGTCACTCGACTTGTAACCACCACGGTCGTCAGACCGGCTGGCGCCACGATCCGAACCGCCAGAGCGGAAACCACCGCGGTCATCGGATCGGCTGCCGCCACGGTCGGAACCGCCCGCGCGGTAACCACCGCGATCATCGGATCTGTTGCCACCACTACGATCTGAGCCGCCGGGGCGGTACCCGCCACGGTCGTCAGAGCGGCCGCCGCGGTCGCGGTCCGAACCACCGGGACGGAAGCCCGTGCGGTCGCCGCGGCCGGACTCGGAGAACCGGGACCCGCGGTCGTCGGACCGGAAGCCGCCGCGGTCCGAACCGCCGGACTTGTAGCCACCGCGGTCATCGGAGCGGGAACCGCCTGGGCGGAAGCCGCCGCGGTCAGAGCCACCGGACTTGTAACCGCCGCGGTCATCGGAGCGGCCCGCTGAACCACCCGAGCGGTAACCGCCGCGGTCAGAGCTGCCGGGCCGGGAGTCGCGGTCGGTGCCCCGGTAGCCACCGGAGCCGCCTGGGCGGTACCCGCCGCGGTCCGAACCACCGGAACGGAAGCCGCCCCGGTCGTCTCGCTTGTTGTTGTCACGGCGATCGCCGCCACGGTCTGTGTCGCGTCGGGGGGCGTCGCCCGCGTCGCGCCGACGACCTGATTCTTTGTCGCCGCGGTCAGCGCCGCTGCCTCGACCGAACTCGGACACCTGGATCCTCCCGCATGCGGGCTACCCGCACCTTGCTCCGACAACACCGAAAAGGGCCTGTGGTCTGACGCACGTTACACGTGCCTCACCACAGGCCCTTTCGGGAATGATTGTCCGGCGGCGTCCTACTCTCCCACACCCTCACGAGTGCAGTACCATCGGCGCAGGTGGGCTTAGCTTCCGGGTTCGGAATGGGACCGGGCGTTTCCCCACCGCTATGACCGCCGAAACACTATGAAACAATCACAACCTCAACCCCACCACACAA
>NZ_JAMTCO010000018.1 GCF_024171925.1 Actinokineospora diospyrosa
CGCCGGAACTTTCCACCTCCCACCATGCGGTAGGAAGTCATATCCGGTATTAGACCTCGTTTCCAAGGCTTATCCCAGAGTATGGGGCAGATTACCCACGTGTTACTCACCCGTTCGCCGCTCGTGTACCCCGAAGGGCCTTACCGCTCGACTTGCATGTGTTAAGCACGCCGCCAGCGTTCGTCCTGAGCCAGGATCAAACTCTCCAAAGATGCTTTAAGAGTTGTTACCCGACAAACAGACACCAAACTGGCATCATATTCATCTCAAAGGAACCCACAAATGGGGTTCAATCATTCAAGCTCTACTGGCTTAAATCGGCACACTGTTGAGTTCTCAAACAACACACGCACATCCAGATCGACCGCGCTGAGCGGCGCCACCAGAGGCTGGTAGATCTTGGCTTTGTCTCTCGAACTTGAGGCCACCCACTCTACCACCTTGCGGCGGGAGCTTGGTTCGCGGCCCTCGTCGATCCGAGTCTGTCTGGCGCTCGTTCCGGTTTTCCCGGCCCGTGTCGCGCTGACAGAGAGAAAGTTACACGGCCGGAAACCCAGGGTCAAATCGCACCCCCAGGAACCCATCACAGGGTGAAACCGCAGGTCACCACCCCTGTGCCGGGCCGCAAAACCACCGTAACCCACCCTCAGACCGGTGTGTATGTGACCGCCGTCACGTGAACTTTCTCTGAGATCGGCCGTCTACCTCGCCCTGCACCGCGCTGAGCTGCGAAAACACCAGTGGCCGCCGCCCGAGAACGGGCGACGGCCACTCGCGGTCACTAGAGGACCACTCGGATGGGCTTAGGCGTGCACCTGCACCCCGGCGGTGTTGCGCTTCCCCCGCCGCAGGACCAGCCACTTGTCGTGCAGCAGGTCTTCCTTCGCGGGTACCCAGGCCTCGTCGGTCACCTTGGCGTTGTTCACGTAGGCACCGCCCTCGTTGACCGTGCGCCTAGCGGCTCCCCTGCTGTCAGCGAGCCCCGAGGCGATCAACAGGTCGACGATCGTCGGCCCTTCAGCCAGCCGGACCGTGCCCGTGGGCGCTTCCGCCATGGCGGCGTCGAGCGTCGACAGGTCCAACCCAGCCAGTTCTCCCCTGCCGAAGAGGGCCTGGCTTGCCGCGATCACCTGGGTGGTCTCCCGCTCCCCGTGCACCAGGGTCGTGAACTCCTCCGCCAAGCGCTTCTGCGCAGCTCGCAGGTGGGGGCGTTCTGCGGTGTCCTGCTCTAGGGACTGGATCTCCTCTTGGCTGAGGAAGGTGAACAGCCGCAGGTAGCGCAAGACGTCGGCGTCGCCCACGTTCACGAAGTACTGGTACCAGGCGTACGGCGAGGTCAGAGCGGGATCGAGCCACACGTTGCCGCCGCCGGTGGACTTACCGAACTTGCGGCCTTCGGCGTCGGTGACAAGAGGCGCGGTCAGCGCGTGCACGGAGGCACCCGCTACCCGCCGCGTCAGCTCCACCCCGCCGATGATGTTGCCCCACTGGTCTGAGCCACCTACCTGGAGCTTGCAGCCGTGGGCCTGGTGCAAGCGCAGGTAGTCGTGGGACTGCAAGAGCAGGTAGCTGAACTCGGTGTAGGACATGCCGTCGGACTCGAGGCGGCGTTTGACGGTCTCCCTGGCGAGCATCACATTCACCGAGAAGTGCTTGCCGATGTCGCGCATGAAGTCGAGGACGGACACGTCGCGGGTCCAGTCGAGGTTGTTGACCACGACCGCGCCGGTGGGCGAGTCGTCGAAGTCGACGAACCGCTCCAGCTGGCCGCGGATGCGGTCGGCCCACTCGGCGACGACGTCGAGGGTGTTGAGGGCCCGCTCACCGGTGTCGCGGGGGTCGCCGATCATGCCGGTGGCCCCACCCGCGAGCACGATCGGTCGGTGCCCGGCACGCTGGAAGCGGCGCAGCATGAGCAGGGGCACCAGGTTGCCCGCGTGCAGGCTCGGCGCGGTGGGGTCGAAGCCCGCATAGAGGGTGAGTGGGCCCGCGTCGAGGTCCTTACGCAGCGCGTCGAGGTCGGTGGACTGCGCGATCAAGCCGCGCCAGGTCAGCTCGTCGAGGATGTGTTCACTCACGGCGGCTATCTTCCCTCCCCCGCACAGCCGCCGACCACCGGGTTTGCGCTACTGGCTAGGTACGACCCGAACGATGCCCCTCTTGCCCCCGCGACGGTAGGCACTCACAGCCTTGGAGCCATCGACCCAGAAGCGCCAGGGCACGTCGATGGCCACGGCGACGCCTACGCGTGGCCCTACGCGAACCTGGTCTGCCTGGACGGGCTCGCCCTTGTAGAGCCGGACGGGGGATGCCGGGTCGGTCAAGTCCAGCCCGTTCTGGTCTGCCTTGAGACCGAGCACGGTGGTGAGGCGAGCCGGTCCCTTGGCGAGTTCGGCGTCCGAGCGGGAGGAGGGACGCCTGGCGCGGGCGATGTCCAAACCGCTGATGACCTCCCCCGCGCGGAGCAAGACCGCGCCTGGCACGCCGTCGGTCAGGGACACCACGTTGGCGCAGAAGTGCATGCCGTAGACGAAGTACACGTACAGGTGCCCGGCGGGACCGAACATCACTTCGTTGCGCGGGGTCTTGCCGCGGTAGCAGTGAGAGGCCGGATCGTCCCCGCCGCGGTAAGCCTCTACTTCGACGATGCGGACCTCGACGGTGCCGTCGGCGCTGTCGGCTCGCAAGGTGGCGCCGAGGAGAAGCTTCGAGGCGTCGACTGGGTCGACGGCCAGGTCTTCGCGAGTCAGCATGCGGTTCGCCAAGCGACGTCCTGGAGGTAGGCGGCATCCGCTTCGGGCAGGTCTATGAGCGTGCTGTCGGGCTCGCCCAAGACCCCTTCCGAGTCGATGGCCTGACCGGTGACCCGGCTAGTGCGTCCACGCGGATCTAGGCCGAAGAGGGTCGCGGTCAGTACGCACGCGGCGAGGTAGGAGCCCGCAGGAGCGGGGTGACTGGCGTCCTCGTCGTGGAGGACCAAGTCCGGGCGTTCTGCCAGCGCGGTACGCCAGGCAATGCCAACTGGCGAAACGGCCACGCCGAGCTGCTCACCGATGGAGGTGTAGGCGTGCGATAGAGCGTGCTGTGCGTCGGGGTCGTCTCGCCTGGCCCAGGTCATGTAGAGCACCGCAGAGGAATTGGCGCTGACGATGTCGGCTACGGCGAGGCGGACCGCGGCGTGGAACTTGGCGGGGTCTTGCGGCCGGGGTATGCCGTCGACCACCAGCTCACCGCCAAGCGTGCTCTGTTCCTGCAAGACGACGTAGTCAGCGCCGCTGCGTAAGGCCGCGGTTGGCGCGCCTGTCGCCCACGCCTCCCCGAGGACCGCGCCGGGAGTGGCAAGCATCGCCACGGACACAGCGCGGTCGGGTCGCGCTAGAGCGACCACCAACTCGGGGAGGTTGTGGAAGTAGGTGAAGCTGTTGCCGACGAACAGGACGCGAGTTACTTCCGGATGACCTGCTCCGCCCACGTCCGGTACTCCTCGACTCGTCGCACGACCCGGTCCCGCTGCTCCGCGACCCGCCGCGGCGCGGTCCCACCGTACGCGTCGCGCGAGGCGATCGACCCGGAGACGGTCAGCACGTCCCGCACCTCGGGAGTCAGCGCCGGGTTGACCTCCGCCAGTTCGGCGTCGGTGAGGTCTTCGAGGCCCGCGCCGCGCGCCTCGGCCCTGCGCACGCACTCCCCCGCCGCCTCGTGGGCGATCCGGAACGGCACGCCCGCGCGGACCAGCCACTCGGCGATGTCGGTGGCGAGGGTGAAGCCCGCGGGGGCGAGGGCGGCGAGCCGGTCGGTGTCGAAGGTCAGCGTGCCGAGCATGCCCGCGAGGGCGGGCAGCAGGAGCTCGAGCTGGGCGACGGAGTCGAAGACCGGCTCCTTGTCCTCCTGCAGGTCGCGGTTGTAGGCCAGCGGCTGCGCCTTGAGGGTGGCCAGCAGGCCCGCCAGGTTGCCGATCAGCCTGCCGGACTTGCCCCTGGTGAGCTCGGCGACGTCCGGGTTCTTCTTCTGCGGCATGATCGAGCTGCCGGTGGCCCACGCGTCGTCGAGGGTGGCGTAGCCGAACTCGGCGGTGGTCCAGATGATCACTTCCTCGGCGACCCTGGACAGGTTGACGCCGAGCATGGCGACCACGAAGGCGAACTCGGCGGCGAAGTCGCGGGAGGCGGTGCCATCGATGGAGTTCTCGGTCGGGGCGTCGAAGCCGAGTTCCTTGGCGACGGCGGCCGGGTCCAGGCCCAGTGACGAGCCTGCGAGCGCGCCGGAGCCGTAAGGCGAGATGGCGGCGCGGCGGTCCCAGTCCTGGAGGCGGTCGACGTCGCGCAGCAGTGCCTGCGTGTGCGCGAGCAGGTGGTGGGCCAACAGCACGGGCTGGGCGTGCTGCAGGTGGGTGCGCCCGGGCATGGGGGCGCCGGGGTGGCGGTCGGCTTGGCTCACGAGGGCCTCGACGACGTTGAGGGTGCCGGTGGCGACGATCCTGGCGGCGTCGCGCAGGTACATGCGGAACAGGGTGGCGATCTGGTCGTTGCGGGAGCGGCCCGCGCGGAGCTTGCCGCCGAGTTCGGTGCCCGCGCGATCGATCAGGCCGCGCTCAAGCGCGGTGTGGACGTCCTCGTCCGCGGCCACGGGTGTGAAGGAACCGTCGACGACGTCGCGCTCAAGCACGTCCAACGCGTTGAGCATGCCGGTCAGCTCGGTCTCGGTAAGAAGGTTCGCGCGGTGCAAGACCAGCGCGTGCGCCCGGGATCCGGCGATGTCGTAGCTGGCCAACCGCCAGTCGAAGTGGGTCGACAGGCTCAACGCGGCCATGGCCTCGGCAGGCCCGGAGCTGAACCGCCCACCCCACAATGCGGTGGGTTCCTGCTGACTCAACGAAATGTCCTTCCTGGACGGGGCGCCCCCGAGCGCGGCAGGTATGCCTGCCGCGCCCGGGTGGGGGTCAGTGGTGCAGGGAGCGCTTAGCGGCGATCTTCGACGGCAGGCCCCAGAGCTGGACGAAGCCCTTGGCCAGGGACTGGTCGAAGGTGTCGCCCTCGTCGTAGGTGGCGAGGTTGAAGTCGTAGAGCGCCTGCTCGGACCGGCGGCCGTTGACCACGGCACGCCCGCCGTGGAGCACGATCCGGACGTCGCCGGTGACGTACTCCTGGCTGCGGGCGATGAAGGTGTCCAGCGCCTCCTTGAGCGGGGAGAACCACAGGCCGTCGTAGACCAGCTCGGTCCAGCGCTGCTCGACGCCGCGCTTAAAGCGGGCCAGGTCGCGCTCGACGGTGACGTTCTCCAGCTCTTGGTGGGCGGTGATCAGCGCGATCGCGCCGGGCGCCTCGTAGACCTCGCGGCTCTTGATGCCGACCAGCCGGTCCTCGACCATGTCGAGCCTGCCGACGCCCTGGGCGCCCGCGCGGCGGTTGAGCACCTGGATGGCCTGCAGCACGGTGACGGTCTCGCCGTCGATGGCGACCGGGACGCCCTTGTCGAAGGTGATGACCACCTCGTCGGCGTCGCGCGGCTCGGCCGGGTTCGCGGTGTAGTCGTAGACGTCCTCGGTGGGGGCGTTCCAGATGTCCTCGAGGAAGCCGGTCTCGACCGCGCGGCCCCAGACGTTCTGGTCGATGGAGAACGGCGACTTCTTCGACACGTCGATGGGCAGGTTGCGGTCCTCGGCCCAGGCGATGGCCTTCTCGCGGGTCCAGGCGAAGTCGCGGACCGGGGCGATGACCTTGAGGTCGGGGGCGAGGGCGCCGATGCCGACCTCGAAGCGGACCTGGTCGTTGCCCTTGCCGGTGCAGCCGTGCGAGACGGTGCTCGCGCCGTGGTACTTGGCCGCCTCGACCAGGTGCTTGACGATCACCGGGCGGGACAGTGCCGACACCAGCGGGTAGCGGTCCTGGTAGAGGGCGTTGGCCTGCAACGCGGGCAGGCAGTACTGCTCGGCGAACTCGTCGCGGGCGTCGGCGACGACGGCCTCGACCGCGCCGCACTCCAGCGCCCGCTTGCGGATGGTGTCGAGGTCCTCGCCACCCTGGCCGACGTCGACCGCGACGGCGACGACCTCGGCCCCGGTCTCCTCGGCGATCCAGCCGATGGCCACCGACGTGTCGAGCCCACCGGAGTAGGCGAGTACCACCCTGTCACTCATTGTTCTCTCCTCGTTTTGCCAAGTCCTTGGTGCCCGCTTGGGCGCGGGCGGCCATCGCGGTGAACCGGTCGGCCAGTTCCAGGCCGGTGACCGGTTCGCGGCAGATGACCATGAGGGTGTCGTCACCGGCGATGGTGCCGACGACCTCGTGCAGAGCGGCCCGGTCGATCGCGCTGGCCAGGAACTGCGCGGCACCGGGCGGGGTTCGCAGCACGGTCAGGTTCGCCGAGCCGTCGGCGGAGACGAGCAGTTCGGTCAGCAGGCGGGTGAGCCGGGACGTGCCGCCCTGCACGCCGCGGACCGGGTTGCCGTCCTCGGGGATGACGTAGACGGGGGCGCCGCCGTCGGCGCCGCGCAGCTTGACCGCGCCCAGCTCGTCGAGGTCGCGCGAGAGCGTGGCCTGGGTGGCCTCGACGCCCTCGGCGTGCAGCAGCGTGGCCAGCTCGGTCTGGCTGCGGATGGCGCGCTCGCTGACGAGTTCGACGATGCGGGCCTGCCGGGCGGCCCTGGTCGCGGCCGAGGTGGTCACGGGTGGGTCACCAGCCAGCTCAGCAGTGCCTTCTGCGCGTGCAGCCGGTTCTCCGCCTCGTCCCACACCGCGCTGGCGGGCCCGTCGAGCACCTCGTCGGTGATCTCCCAGCCGCGGTGGGCGGGCAGGCAGTGCAGCACGATGGCGCCGGGGGCGGCGTGGCCGAGGAGTTCGGCGTCCACGCGCAGCGTGCGGAAGGAGCTGACCCGGTCGCGGCCGTCGTTCTCCTGGCCCATGGAGGTCCAGGTGTCGGTGACCAGCACGTCGGAGCCGTCGACGGCGGCGCGCGGGTCGTCCAGGACGGTGACCGAGCCGCCGGTCTCCTGGGCGCGTTTGGTGGCGTCGGTGAGGATGTCCGGGCGGGGCTCGAAGCCGACCGGGGCGACGACGCGCACGTGCATGCCCGCGGTCGCGCCGCCGAGCAGCAGGGAATGCGCCATGTTGTTGGCGCCATCACCGAGGTAGGTGGCGGTGATGCCCTCGAGCCTGCCGTGCCGCTCGCGGATGGTCATCAGGTCCGCGAGCACCTGGCAGGGGTGGAACTCGTCGGTGAGCGCGTTGACGACCGGGATGCGGGAGGCCGACGCCATGGCCTCGATGCGCTTCTGGGCGTAGGTGCGCCAGACGACGACGTCGACGTAGCGGGACAGGACCCGGGAGGTGTCCTCGATGGTCTCCTCGCGGCCGAGCTGCATGGTGCGGCCGTCGACGATGACCGAGGTGCCGCCGAGCTGGGCGACGCCGACCTCGAAGGACACCCTGGTGCGGGTGGAGTTCTTCTCGAAGATGGCCGCGACGGCCTTGCCCGCGAGGGGGCGGTGTTCGAGCGGGTCGGCCTTGAGCCGGTCGGCGAGGTCGAGGATCTCGCGCTGCTCGGCGGGGGTCAGGTCGTCGTCGCGGAGGAAGTGCCGGGGCATGTCAGGCCTCCGCCGGGGTGGTGGCGGCCGCAGTGTCGAGGATGCCGGGCAGGTCGGCGATGAACTCGCCCGCCTGCTCGTCGGTGAGGATCAGCGGCGGGGCGAGGCGGATCGCGTCGGCCTGGACGTTGTTGACCAGGTACCCCTTGGCCGCGGCGGCGGTGGCGACGGCACCCGAGATGGGCGCGGTTAGGGCTACCCCGAGGAGTAGGCCGTTACCGCGAACGCCAGCGATAAGAGGGTGGTCGAGCTCCTCGATGCCTGCGGTGATGTCCTTACCGAGCGCTGCGACGTGCTCGAGGATGCCGTCGGCGGCGATGGTGCGAAGCACAGCGAGACCGGCAGCGGCGCAGACAGCGTTGCCACCGAAGGTGGTGCCGTGGTGACCCGCGGCGAAGAGGTTTGCGGCAGCGCCAACGGCCACGCACGCGCCGAGTGGCAACCCTCCCCCTAGGCCCTTGGCCAGGGTGAAGATGTCCGGGGTGATGCCCGCCTGCTGGAACGCGAACCAGCTGCCCAGGCGACCGATGCCGGTCTGCACCTCGTCGAGGATGAGCAGCGTCCCGGCAGCGCTGGTGATCTCGCGGGCCGCCTGCAGGTAGCCGTCGGGGGCGGGGATGACGCCACCCTCGCCGAGGACGGGTTCGAGGATCACCGCGGCGGTGTCGGCGTCGACGGCGGCGCGCAGGGCCTCGACGTCACCGAAGGGGATGTGCTCGACGCCGGGGACCAGCGGCTGGAACGGCTCGCGCTTGGGCGGCTGGCCGGTGAGGGTGAGCGAGCCCATGGTGCGGCCGTGGAAGGCGCCGTGGGTGGCGATGACCTTGCGGCGGCCGGTGAGCCGGGCCAGCTTGAACGCGGCCTCGTTGGCCTCGGCGCCGGAGTTGCTGAACACGACCTTCGCGTCGCCGGTGAGGCCAGCGATGTCGAGCAGCGCCTCGGCGAGCTCAACCGCGACCGGGTTCACGTAGAGGTTGGAGGTGTGCGCGATCGTGCCGATCTGCGCTGTGACCGCAGCGACGACGGCAGGGTGCGCGTGGCCGAGCACGTTGGTGGCGATGCCGCCGACGAGGTCGAGGTAGCGGGTGCCATCGGCGTCCCACACGTAGGCGCCCTCACCGCGCACGACGGTGAGCGCGGGCGTGCCGTAGTTGTCCATCAGCGCGGACTTCCACCGCGCCTGTCCGTCCAGGTTGGACCCGATCATCGCTACTCCCCCTCGTCCGGCAGCACCATGGTCCCGACGCCGCCGCTGGTGAACACTTCGAGCAGAACCGAATGCGCGAGCCTGCCGTCGATGACGTGCGCGCGCGGGACGCCGCCGGTGACCGCGCGCAGGCAGGCCTCCATCTTGGGGACCATGCCGCTCTCCAGGTCCGGCAGCAGTGTGGCCAGCTCGCTCGCGCGGATCTCGTGCAGCAAGGATGAGCGATCTGGCCAGTTCGCGTAGAGGCCTTCGACGTCAGTTAGGACTACCAGCTTCTCAGCGCGCAAGGCGATCGCCAGTGCGGCGGCTGCGGTGTCGGCGTTGACGTTGTGGGTAACGCCATTGCGGTCTGCGGCCACAGTAGACACTACCGGGATGCGGCCTGCGCCAACGATGTCGAGTACGGAGGCAGGGTTAACCTCGACGACATCCCCTACCAGGCCTAGGTCGATCTCTTCACCGTCGATGACTGCTGTGCGACGTTCGGCGGTGAACAGGTGGGCGTCCTCGCCTGAGATGCCGACCGCGTAAGGACCGTGCTGGTTGAGCAAGCTCACCAGTTCGCGGCTGACCTGCCCGGTGAGGACCATCCGGACGACATCCATCGCTTCCGGGGTGGTGACCCGAAGACCCGCCCGGAACTCGCTGGTGATGCCCATCGTCTTGAGCATGGCGCCGATCTGCGGGCCGCCTCCGTGCACGACCACGGGGCGTAGACCGGCGAGCCGCAGAAAGACCATGTCTTCGGCGAAGGCCCTCTTGAGGTCATCGTCGACCATGGCGTTGCCGCCGTACTTCACCACGACCAGCGCGCCATGAAGGCGCCGCAGCCAAGGCAGTGCCTCTATGAGGACGCGTGCTTTGTCGGCTGGGGCGGTCATGAGGAGTAAGCGCTGTTCTCTTCGACGTAGGCGTGCGACAGGTCGGTGGTGAGGATCGTGCCGGTGCCCTCGCCCGCGTGCAGGTTGATCTCCACGAGGATGTCGCGGCCGGACAGGTCTGCCGCCGAGCGGTCTTCGCCGCGGCCACCGGCCCGGCAGACCTGAACGCCGTTGAGGGTGATGTCGAGGTTGGCCGGGTCGAACTGCGTGGGGGCGTTGCCGACGGCCATGGCGATGCGGCCCCAGTTGGGATCACTGGCGAAGAACGCGGTCTTGCAGAGGTTGTCGACCGCGATGGTGCGGGCGGCGGCGACCGCCTCGGCGTCGGTGGCGGCACCCCGGACGGTGATGGTGACGTGCTTGGTGACGCCCTCGGCGTCTGCCTGGAGCTGGGCGACCAGGTCGGCGCAGACCGCGGTGAGGGCCTCGGTGAACTCCGCAGGGGCCACCTCGACACCGGAAGCGCCGGACACCAGCAGCAGCACAGTGTCGTTGGTGGAGGTACCGCCGTCGACGTCGAGCCGGTTGAAGGTGGACTCGACGGCGGTGCGCAGGGCGGCGTCAACGGCGGTGGCGTCAACCGACGCGTCGCTGGTGATGACGCTGAGCATGGTGGCCATGTTGGGCGCGCACATGCCTGCGCCCTTGGCGAAGCCGCCCACGGTCCAGCCGTCGGGGTGGGTAAGGGCGGTCTGCTTGGGGACGGTGTCGGTGGTCATCACCCCGGTCGCGGCGGCGAGGCCTGCTTCCGCGCCGGTCGCGAGCTCTTTAGTAGCGAGGTCGACCCCGGAGAACACGGCGTCCATGGGCAAGCGCTCGCCGATGAGGCCGGTAGAGCAAACAGCGACGTCGATCGCACCGACGCCGAGCACGTCGGCGACCTTCTCGGCGGTGGCGTGGGTGTCTTGGAAGCCCTCAGGGCCGGTGCACGCGTTGGCGCCGCCGGAGTTGAGGACGACCGCTTTGAGGGAGCCGGTCGTGAGGACCTGGCTCGACCACAACACGGGCGCGGCCTTGACCTTGTTGCGGGTGAACACCCCGGCGGCGGCGGTCGACGGACCGTCGTTGACCACGAGGGTCAGGTCGGGCTTGCCGTTGGACTTGATGCCCGCGACGACCCCGGCCGCCCGGAACCCGGCGGCGGCGGCCACTCCCTGGTCCCGGTTGATGTTCCCGCTCACGGTGCGACCCCCACAGTGGACAGGCCCGCCGTCTCCGGGAGGCCGAGTGCGATGTTCATGGACTGCACAGCGGCACCCGCCGTGCCCTTGGTCAGGTTGTCGATGGCGGCCACCACGACCAGCCGCTGCAGGTCTTCGTCAACGGTGACCTGGATGTGGACGGCGTTAGAGCCGAGAACCGCAGCCGTGGTCGGCCACTGGTCTTGCGGCAAGAGGTATACGAACGGCTCATCGGCGTAGGCGCGCTCGTAGACCTCGCGCACGTTGCCGGTGCCGGTGAGTGGCGCCGTGCAGGTGGCAAGGATGCCGCGCGGGAGTGGCGCAAGAACCGGGGTGAACGAGACGTTGACTCGGCGACCGGCGACGGCGCTGAGGTTCTGGATGATCTCGGGCGTGTGCCGGTGGGTACCGCCGACGCCGTAGGCGCTGAGGGAGCCCATGACCTCGGAACCCAAGAGGTTCGTTTTCAGGCTCTTACCCGCGCCGGAGGTCCCAGACACCGCGACGACTACGACGTCGTCGGTGATGAGGCCGTGTTCGACGGCGGGGGCTAGAGCGAGGGAGCTGACCGTGGGGTAGCAGCCCGGGACGGCTACCCGCTTGGTGCCCTTGAGCTTGTCGCGGCCGTTGGGGAGCTCAGGCAGGCCGTAGGGCCAGTGCCCGGCGTGCGCGGAGCCGTACCAACGCTCCCAGTCCTGGGCGTTGCTGAGCCGGTGGTCGGCGCCGCAGTCGATGACGAGCGTGTCCGGCCCGAGTTGCGCGGCGATCTCACCTGAGTGACCGTGCGGGAGCGCGAGGAACACGACGTCGTGCCCGGCCAGGGTCTCGGCGGTGGTCTCCACCAGGACCCGGTCGGCCAGCGGCACCAGGTGCGGCTGCAGCGGCCCGAGTCGCGCGCCCGCGTTGCCGCCCGCGGTCAGGGCCCCGATCTCGACCTCGGGGTGGCCGAGCAGGAGCCGGAGCACCTCGCCCCCGGCGTAGCCGCTCGCCCCGGCCACCGCTGTCCGCACCGTCATGTGGATAAGTATGCATGTTCATGCAAACCCACTCAATCCACTATCCCCCGATCGTGAACGCCGCCACACCGAGCCGGGCGGCGTCACCGTCAGGAGATCGGCGGTAGGTCCAAGTGCTCCCGGAGCGTGGTGCCCTCGTAGTGAGTCCGGTAGACCCCTCGTTCTTGCAGCTCAGGGACCAAGAGGTTGACCACGTCGTCGATGGTGCCCGGTAGGCGGTGCGGGGTGAGGTTGAAACCGTCGACCGCTCGGGTGCGGACGTAGTGGGCCCACTCGTCGGCGATGCGCGCGGGTGTCCCCACGAAGATGCGCTCGCGAGGGTGGATGGCCAAGACGAGTTCCCGGATGGACAGGTTCTTGTCTTCCGCGAGTTCGCGCCACTGGCGGATGCGGTCGAGCTTGCCGGTGCGGTTGGCGATGGAGATCGTGCCGCGCGAGGGGTCGAGCTCACCTTCGTCGGGCTCGATATCGGGTAGTGGGCCGTCGGGGTCGTAGGCGGACAGGTCCTTGCCCCAGTACTGCTCCAGGAAGCCGATCGCCCGCTGCGGGTTGATCTGCTCCCGGTGGAGCCACTCCGCGCGTTCGGTCGCCTCGGCGTCGGTGGCGCCCAAGACCACCCCGGCGCCGGGAAGGATGCGCAAGGAGTCCGGGGAGCGGCCATAAGAGGCGAGGCGGTTGCGTAGGTCCTCCGCGTAGGAGAGGGCCTTCTCGTACTCGGTGTTCGCGGAGAAGACCACGTCGGCGTGACGGGCGGCGAGGTCGCGGCCGCCGGGTGAGTCACCCGACTGGAAGAGGACCGGGCGGCACTGACGGCTGCGCGGCACCGTGGGCACGACGGTCAGCTCGACCAGGTCGGTGTGCCGTTCGACCGCTCGGATGGAGCCTGCCCGGGCCCAGGAGTCGGTACCGACGATGGCGTCGTCAGCCCAGGAGGACCAGATCGCCTTGGCCGCCTCGACGAACTGGGTGGCGCGCTCGTAGCGGCGGTCGTGGGCCAGCCAGCCGCCACGGCGGAAGTTCTCGCCGGTCCAGGCGTTGTCGGTGGTGACGACGTTCCAGCCCGCCCGGCCGTCGGAGAGCAGGTCGAGCGTGGCCAACCTGCGGGCCAGGTCGGCGGGGAAGTTGTAGGTCGCGTTCTGGGTGGCGACCAAGCCGATGTGGGTGGTGGCGCCCGCGAGCGCGGCGAGCTGGGTGATCGCGTCGGGGCGGCCCGCCACGTCGGTGGCCAGGACCTGGCCGCGGTTCTCCCGCACACGCAGCCCCTCGCCGAGGAAGAAGGCGTCGAACAAGCCGCGTTCGAGGGTGTGCGCGATCTGGACGAAGGTGTCGATGGTCGTGTGGTCGGCGTTGCCCGGGTCCGACCAGGCGTACTGCTGGCCGACGCCGGTGTAGAAGACGCCGAGGTGCAGGCGGGGCTCGGTCACCGGGTGCTCCCCTCGAAGCGGTTGGTGGGCTTGACCAGCCCGAGGCTCGCCCGCAGGGTGTCGCCCCGGGCGGGGATGTCCAGGGCGGGCAGCACCTGCTCGACCAGCAGCGGCAGGTCGACGGCGAGCACCGCGGGGTGCAGCCGCACGCCGTCGAAGGTGCCCGCCAGGTCCGCCAGCAGCGCCACCAGGCCCTCGGCGGAGCCGGTGTAGCGGGTGCGGCGCGTGGTCCACGGGGTCGCCCGGTTCAGGTCGGCCAGGCGCGACGCGGCGGGCCGGTGCGCGTCGAGGACCACCTCGACCTCGGCGAACACCAGTCCGGCCCCGGTGTCGCGAGCCGCGTCGGCCCGCTCCCGCAGCCGGTCCTGCCCGGACACCAGCGCGATGTCGGCCGCCACCCCCAGGGTGTCGGCGGCGAGCACGACCGGTTGGCCCTGCGGTGGGCGCGGCGTGATCAGCGGGCCCTTGACGCTGAACGAGGACCCGACGAAGTCGACGTGGTGGACCTTGTCCGGGTCGAGGTAGCGGCCAGTGGCGACGTCCTTGATGACCGCGTCGTCTTCCCACGAGTCCCACAGCGCGCGCACGACAGCCACCACCTCGGCAGCCTCGCCTGGCGGGCCATCGGTGCCGACTGTCGCGAGCTCGGCAGAGTCAGAGCCCTCGACAACCCAGGCAGCGCGACCGCGGGAGGCGTGGTCCAGGCTCGCGATCTGCGCTGCGAGGTGGAACGGCTCAGTTGTCGCTGTCGGCACGGACGGCGCTAGGCCGATCCGCGAGGTCGTAGTGCTCACGAACGCGGCTCGCCCCACCGCTTCCAGTCGTCCGGCGATGTCAACGCCGATGCTTGGCGGCACTGGGGAGTCGGCGAACGTCGCGAGGGTGAAGCCACCCTCTTCAGCTGCCGTCACGATCTCACGAAGTGGGCCAGGCAGGATCACCGCCGCAGGGGCAGCGCCACTAGCCCTCCACGCGGCCGGGTGCGCGCCCGCACCGTCTAGTTCGACCGCCAAGAACAACGACATGTTCCCTCCCAGTCCTCAAATCCGAGATTAGAGAGCGCGGGAGGGGCGACCCAGCATGTGGGAAGCCCACCCGCGCGGGGAATATCCGCGGCAGCCAAGACGCCTGCTGTGTTTGGATTCCCCGGTCGATCGAGGAGCGAGTGTGAGCGCTGACGAGTCTTTGCTGGACAACGCCGTGTGGGCGTCGCTGAACGGCGCGCACGCGCACTTGGCCGAGCGGCACGGTGACGCTGCCCGGTATCCGGTGGACGTCGCCCCGTTCCTGGGCGCGAACCACCAAGCGGGCAGCCAAGTGTGGTCCGACATCGCCGCGCTCGCCGGTCCCGGCAAAGAGGTCCTCGTGTCCCCCGGGCTGCCCCAGCCCGCGGAGGCCTGGGAGACGACCCTGGACATCGCCGGTGTGCAGCTCGTCGACGACCACTTGGCGCCGAAGGTGGACCCCGAGGCGATCCGGCTGACTCACGCCGACGTCCCGGAGATGATCGAGCTCGTGCAACGGACGCAACCGGGACCGTTCCTGCCCCGGACGATCCTGTTGGGCAACTACGTCGGTTTCCGCCACGAGGGGGCGTTGGTCGCGATGGCCGGGGAGCGGCTGCACCCGCCGGGCTGGACCGAGATCAGCGCTGTGTGCACCGACCCGGCTTTCCGCGGGAAGGGTCTGGCGACACGGTTGGTCCTGACTGTCGCTGCCGGGATCCGTGCGCGCGGCGAGGTTCCGTTCCTGCACACAGGTGCGGCTAACACCAACGCCATCCGCCTCTATGAGACGCTCGGATTCAAGCTAAGAAGGCACGTGCGGTTCACTGCCGTGCAGGTGCCGGTAACTCAGCCCGCGTAAGAGCAAGGCCCTGACTCCTCTTGGGAGCCAGGGCCTTGTCATGTCAGGCGTTGGTCAGATCAGGTGTTGCTGATGGGCAACCCGGGCGGGTCGACCTCGGAACGCTGGACGGTCTCGTCGCTGAGGCCGTAGGCGGCGAGGAGCTTGGCGTACTGACCGTTCTCGATCAGGTAGTTGATCGCCTCGGCCAGCGGCTCGGCCAAGCCGCTGTCCTTCTTGGTGGTGGCGGCGATCAGGCCCTGCAACGTGGCGCCCGCACCGGAGTAAGAGCCCGCGCTGCGGGTCGGGTTGGGCGTCGAGGCGGTCTTGGCCGCGTGGTAAGCGACGGTGGGGTTGGGGTAGAAGTACGCGTCGATCCGACCGGACGCCAGCGCCAGGTACGTGCTGTTGATGTCCGCGAAGTTGCGGACCTCCAGCGTCTTGCCCTCGGCCTGCAGCTTGTTGCGCCACTCAAGCAGGATCTTCTCCTGGTTGGTGCCGGTGTTCACCGCGACAGTCTTACCCGCGAGGCTCTGGTAGGTGCCATCGAAGTTCCACGGGTTGTTCTTGTTCACCTCGAAGCCGAGGTTGTCCTTGCGGTAAGAGGCAAACGCGAGACCCTGAGTCTTGCGCTCCTCGGTGACGGTGATGTTGGAGAACCCGGCGTCGAACTGGCCGGACTTCAGCCGCACGAACAGGTTCTGCCAAGAGGCGTTCTGCACGTCCGGGGTCAGCCCGAGGACGGCGGCGACAAGACGGCCCAGGTCCGGTTCGCTGCCGGTGAGGGTCTTCTGGTCAGAGCCGATGAGGTCCAACGGCGGGGTGCTGTTGGGCAGACCGCCAACACCGATGACCAGGGTGCCCCGGTCGAGGATCGCCTTGGGCACCTTGGCCCGGATCGCCTCGACCTTCGGTACGGTCAACTGAAGCGGTGTGGTGAAGTCGGTGTTCGCGGCGACAGTCACAACAGTGTTTCCACTGGCATCTACCGCTGCGGCGGCAGGCGGCTCCGACGACCCGCAAGCGCTGAGGCTCGCGAGCGCCACAACGGCAGCGGTGGCTGTTAACGCTAACCGGGCAGATCTGGGCATGGCTGTCCTCTTCTTCGTTTGATTCACCGTGATTGAGAACCCGTTCGGCACAACGGGTTCAGACGAGCTTGCCGAGGAACTCGCGAGTCCTCTCGTGGCTTGGGGTGTACAAGACCTCGCTGGGCGGCCCTTCTTCGACGACGCGGCCGGCGTCGAGGAACACGACGTGGTCGGCGACCTCGCGGGCGAACCCGATCTCGTGCGTGACCACGACCATGGTGGTGCCCGCCGCGGCGAGGTCCCGGATCACCGTGAGCACCTCGCCGACCAGTTCGGGGTCGAGGGCCGAGGTCGGCTCGTCGAACAGGATGAGCTTGGGCTCCAACGCGAGCGCCCGGGCTATGGCGACCCGTTGCTGCTGTCCGCCGGAGAGTTGGCGCGGATACGCGTCGACCTTGTCCGATAGACCTACCTTCGCCAGCAACTCCTTGGCGCGCGCTATAGCCTCTCGCTTCGGCACACCCTGGGTGACGATCGGGGCCTCGATGACGTTCTCCACCACGGACAGGTGAGGGAACAGGTTGAGGCTCTGGAACACGAACCCGATGTGGGAACGCTGGCGCAGGATGGCCCGTTCGCTGAGTTCGCGAAGCCTGCCCCGGTGTATCCGGACGCCGATGAGCTCGCCGTGGACAGTGACGAATCCACTGTCCAGAGGCTCAAGGTGGTTGATGGCACGAAGCAAGGTGGACTTACCTGAGCCGGACGGGCCGATGATCGCCGTGACCTCACCCGCCCGCGCGGTGAAGTCAACCTCATCAAGCACGCGGTGTGGCCCGTAGGTCTTGACTGCGCCTCTTACGGTGACTGCGACTGTCATCGCGCTACTCCTGCCGCGCGGAGGAACCGTTGGAACGGGGTGAGCGGCAGGATGCGCAGTGCTCCCCGGGAGAAGTAGCGCTCCAGGTAGTACTGGATCACCGACAAGACACTGGTCAGGACGATGTACCAGATCGTGCCGACCATGAGCAGCGGGATGATCTGGCCGCTGTTCACGCTCGCTTGGCTCTGTACGACGCCGAAGAGCTCTAGCAGCGAGGTGATGTAGACGACCGACGTTCCCTTGAGCAAGCCGATGAGCTGGTTGGCGTAAGCGGGAATGATCGCTCTGGTCGCTTGCGGCAAGATGATTCGTCGGTACTGCCGGGACTTCGGCAGACCAAGCGCTGCAGCGGCCTCCAATTGCGTCTGGTCAACGGAAATGATGCCGGAGCGCACGACCTCGGCAGCGTAAGCGGCCTCGTTGAGGCTAAGACCCAGAACCGCGACGAAGTAGAAGCTGAGCAGGTCGTTCGCGCTGAACTCCACAAACGACGGGCCGAACGGGATTCCGAGGCTGAGCGTGTGGTACAGCGCGGTGACGTTCGCGAGGAACAGCAGCAGCACGATCAGCGGGATCGACCGGAACAGCCAGATGTACCCCCACGCCACCGACCGCAGCACCGGGTTGCGCGACAGGCGCATCAGCGCGAGCGCGATCCCGCCGATGAGGCCGAACACCGCGGCCAACCCGGTGAGCTGCAAGGTCAGCAGCAGCCCCTCGAGGACGACCGGGCGGAAGAACCAGTAGCCGAAGGCGTCCCACTGGAAGGCGTCGTTGGTGACCAGCGCGTGCGCCGCCTGGGCGAGCAGCACCAGTGCGACGGCGGCCGCCGCCCACCGCCACGGATGGCGCAACGGGACAACCTTGCGGGAGGCCAGTTTCTCGACCAGTTCGTCGGTCGTTTCTTGCACGGGTTTCGCTAACTCGGTTTCCGGCGGTGGTTTCGGTGGGGAGGAGGTCACGGGGGCTCCACGGATTGGCGCGTGGTTGACGCGGCAGATGCTAGATCTCCGCAGAGCTCAGAGAGCCGGTGTTCAGCATGTGAGAGCCATGATCGACTCGTGGACAAGGCGGCTGGCGATCCGGAAACTGAGCGGAAATGCCCCCGTGGTCCATAGTGGACCGCGGAGTTCCGTCGACCGCGTGGAGGTGTGCTGTGGCCACTTCGGCCCGCGTTGTCGACGCGGTGGTGATCGGCGGTGGTGGCGTCGGTTCGGCGGCCGCGTGGCGCTTGGCCGAGCGGGGACTCGACGTGCTCCTGGTGGAGCGGTTCGCCGCGGGTCACACGTTCGGCGCATCGCATGGAGCCTCCCGGATCTTCCGGGTGACGTACCCGGAATCCGACTACGTCGAGTTGGCGCAGCGGGCGCACCCGCTGTGGCAGGAGCTCGAATCGGTGACGGGCACGGCTCTCCTGGAGATCACCGGGGGTGTCAGCCACGGACAGGTGTCGTTCGCGGACCTGGCCGCCGCGGTGGCGCGGGCGGGCAGTCCAGGAACGTTCCTATCGCTCGCTGCGGCCGCCGAACGCTGGCCGGGGATCAGGTTCGAGGGCACCGTTTTCTTCCACCCCGTGAGCGGGACGCTCGACGCCGACGCCGCTGTGCGCGCTCTCCAGTCGGCAGCCGTCTTGGCCGGAGCGCAGGTACGCCACGAGAGTCCAGTGCACCGTTTGCGGATCCGCGGCGATCTTGCGGAGGTGGACACCGACGAGGGCACCGTTGTCGCGCGAACAGCGGTGGTGACGGTGGGGGCGTGGTCGGCGAAGCTGTTGGACGGCATCGTCGGCCTGCCACCGCTGCGGGTCACGCAGGAGCAGCCCGCGTACTTCGCGTCGGAGACGGCCGGGTGGCCAGCGTTCGTGCACCACATCGACGACCCGTACCCGAGCGGGGTCTACGGGTTGGCCACACCGGGGCTCGGCGTGAAGGCGGGCTTCCACGGCGTCGGACCGGTGGTGGACCCGGACGACCGCGACTTCACGGCGGAACCGGGGCAGCTGGCCGCGTTGCGCGACTACGCGCGGACCTGGCTGCCCGGTGTCGACCCCGACGCGTTCACGCCGATCAGCTGCACCTACACGAGCACGACCGACTCCGACTTCATCCTCGACCGGGTGGGCCCGGTGGTGATCGGCGCGGGCTTCTCCGGCCACGGCTTCAAGTTCCTGCCCGCGGTGGGTGAGGTGCTGGCCGCCCTGGCGACCGGAGAGGCCCGCCCGCCCGCTCGGTTCGCGCTCTGAAAGGCCAGGTCATCCGGGGTGGTTGTCGGTGCGGGCCGGTAGAATCGGGGCATGTATGTCTCGCGGGTCCGGCTGGTCAACGTCCGGGGTTTCCACGACGGGCGGATCGTCGACCTGGACCTGCGCAGGCCCGACAACAGCTACGCGGGGTGGACGGTCCTGGCGGGCCGCAACGGGTCGGGTAAGACGTCGCTGCTGCGCGGAATCGCCCTGGCCGTCGGCGGGCCTGCCGCGGCGCGGACGCTGGTAGCCGATTTCGACAACTGGATCTCGGTGGGCAAGTCGGACGCGACGGCCGCCGTGCAACTCACCTTCGACCTGAACTTCGAGCGGTTCAAGAAGGGGCGGCCCCCGGAGCGGCCGTTCTGGGCAGGCCTGCGCTGGACGGCCGCTGACGCCGAGGACACCGCTTGGGCGCGCCGCCCGGTGCAGCCGTCGCTGGAGGAGCACAGCGAGGACGGCCGCGCCAAGACCGCGCCGCGCAACGGACCGTGGCACGACAACCCGTCCGGCTGGTTCTGCGCCGCGTACGGCCCGTTCCGCAGGCTCATCGGCGGCACCGGCGACGTGCAACGGCTGATGCTCGGCGCGGGCAGCGTCGCGCGGATGGCGAGCCTGTTCCACGAAGACGCCTCGCTGGCCGAGGGCGTGGCGTGGTTGATCGAGCAGCACCTGCGGGCCCTGGAGCGGCGCGAGGGGGCGAAGTACCTCAAGGAGTCCGCCCTGCGGATCCTCGGCGACGGCCTGCTGCCCGACGACTACCGGATCAACGAGGTCGACTCCGAGGGCCTCTGGGTCTCCGACGGCGGCCACCGCTTCCCCCTGCGCGAGATGAGCGACGGCTACCGCACCGTCGTCGCCCTAGTCGTCGACCTGCTTAAGCAGCTCTACGAGAGCTATGGCGATCTGCACTTGGACCCCGACGGCACGGTGGTGGGCGTACCGGGCGTGGTCATCATCGACGAGATCGACGCGCACCTGCACGTGTCCTGGCAGAAGCGCATCGGCGAGTGGCTCAAGCAGCACTTCCCGCAGATCCAGTTCCTGGTCACCACGCACAGCCCCTACATCTGCCAATCCGCCGACCCGGCGGGCCTGATCCGCCTCCCCGGCCCCGACCAGGACATGAGCCCGCAAACGGTCGACCCGGACCTGTGGGAGCGCATCGTCTACGGCACCGGCGACGACGCGGTGCTCTCGGACCTGTTCGGCCTGGACACCGCGTACTCAAACCGCGCGATCCAGCTACGGCACCTGCTGGTCGAACTGGAACTCAAGGTCCTCGACGGAGTGGCCGACGAGCAGGAGCGCACCCGCTACCACCAGCTCAAACAAACCCTCACCAGCTCCCCGTCAGCCAGGGTCACCGAGGTCGCCGCCCGCCTGATAGCAGGCGACGACCACCGATGATCCGCCTGACCCGCCCGCCACTCCCGGACGAGTTGGCGGAGTCATTGCAACGCGCGACCGACGCCCTGCGAGCGATCCCACGCAAGGAGCAGTCCGCGAAAGCCCGCACCTCTTGGCGTTCCCGCGCAACACTGCGCACCTCCATCGGCAGCCGATTACGAGAGTTCGCCCCAGGCCGAGAACGCTGCATGTACTGCGGCGACAACCAAGGCACCGACGTCGACCACTTCTCCCCGGTAGCCCTAACTCCCTTGCTGACGTTCGCTTGGACCAACCACTTACTGGCTTGCTCTGTCTGCAACAGCCACCACAAGCGCGACCAGTTCCCCCGCGACGCCCGTGGCCGAGCACTCCTCTTAGACCCGACTGTGGACGACCCGTTCGAGCACTTGGCGCTGTCGCTGACTTTGGGGCGGTATCGGCCTCTTACAGAGCGGGGTGAGGTGACGACGCAGGTGTGCGGCTTGAACCGGGACATCTTGACGCGGGGGCGACAGGAGGCACGGTTGACACTGGGCTTCTTGTTTGAGCGTTGGGAAACTGCGCATTTAGCGGAGGACGAAGACACCATGCGACAGGTGGTGCGGACTGTGCGGGAGCAGCCGTTCGCGGACGTGGTTCAAGCCATGGTCCGGTACAGCACCCGCCCCGGAGCCGAAGAAATCTTCTCCGACCAACCAGCCCTGCTCGCCGTCCTTCTTCGCCCACGCCTACGAACTCAGCTCACGTCTCAGCAGTAAGAGAGACGAGTTGGCGCTACCGGCCTCAACTCCCGCCCAGTGCCTTACTGGCTCTTAGAACCTCGAACACTGAACACTCGGAAGCCACTGGTGCCGGGCCAGCCCACCGAGTCGGCCCTGCCAACCCGGCCCCTGGACACTCAGACCCAGCGGTGCCAGCCCAGCCCCGTCAGGTTCGACCCAACCCACCTGCTCAGCCCGTGGACACTCGGACTCTGCGGTGCCAACCTGCGCCCCGTCAGGTCCGCCCCAGCCCACCTTCCCAGCGCCTGGACAGTCGGACTCGCTGGTGCCAGGCCGGCTCGATGGGGCGGACTTGTTTTGCGTGGGGGGACAACACCCGTAGCGTCGTCAGCGGCAGGGCCTGCTTTTGGGCCCCTGCTTTGCGGTTCTGCCACGGGTGTTGTAGGGGCCCCGCGCAAAACAAGTTCGCCCCATCGAGCTTGTCGCATTGCCGCGGATCTCCGCCGATGTTGCCGCCAGGCGACGAGGCGACTCCCGGAGCCGAAGGCGGAGGCCCGAATCCCTTGCCCCGCACCCCCAGCAACGGCTGACGTCAAGATCAACCTGATCGAAAGCCCCCAAATACACAGTTTACCGCGCAGCACCGACAAGCCGGGAGCGCCGAACAACGCCCTGTGGACAGCAGAAGCCGTTGTGGACAACCAACCACCACAACCAGCCGCCTACAAGATCATCTGCCGCAAGAGCCCCCGATATACAGCCTACCGACGAGCCCCGACAAAACGGCAGCACCGAAGCGGCCCCTGTGGACAACCAGAACCGTTGTGGACAGCAGACCCGCGGACAACAGACCAGCGGACGGCAGACCAGCGGACAACGGACCCGCGGACAGCAGACCAGTGGACGGCAGATCCGTTATAGGCAACCAAGCCCGTCGTAAGCCACAACAGGCACAGTCCCTACCGCTTGCGTGCCAACGTAATCCCGTCCCGCACCGGCAGCATCGCAACCTCCACCCGTGGATCCGCCGCCACCTGGGCATTTACCTCTCGGATCGCTACCGTGTTGCGGTCGGTGGCGGCTGGGTCGACCACGCGGCCGCTCTGCAGCACGTTGTCCAGCACGATCAAACCGCCAGGGCGCAGCCGCGGCACCAGTTCTGTGTAGTACGACAGGTAGCCCGTCTTGTCGGCATCAATGAACGCGAAGTCGATCGTTGGTGCCTCTGGCAGTTCGCGCAGGGTGTCGAGTGCGGGCGCGATCCGCAGGTCGATCTTGTCGGCTACCCCCGCGCGGTCCCAGTAGCGGCGGGCGATCTTGGTCCACTCCTCGCTGACGTCGCAGGCTAGGAGGGTGCCGGTGGCGGGGAGGCCGCGGGCGATGCAGAGGGACGAGTAGCCGGTGAAGACGCCTACTTCGACGGCGGTGCGGGCGCCCACCAGGCGGACCAGCATGGTGAGGAGTTCGCCCTCGTCGTGGCTGATCTGCATCTGGGCGGAGTCGGGGAACTCGGCGGCGGTTTCCGCGGCCAGCTCGCGGAGCAGGTCGTCGGGCTGGGAGGAGTGGGCAAGCAGGTAGTCGCTGAGCGCCGGGGAGACTATGTCCATGAGCGCCATCTAAGCCGAACGCGGTCGTTAGGTCACCGGTAGTGGTCGAAGGCACTCGCGATGCGAGACCGGTCCGCGCCATCAGCCAGGAGCAAGAGCAGCAGGACGCGGGCTTTAGCCGGGTCGAGGAAGCCTGCGTGCAGTAGGCCGCGGTCCAGTAGGTCCCGTTCCGAGCCGGGGTAGCCGTAGGTGTGCCGTAGGACCGGTCCTGAGCCGGTGCGCGATGCGAGCACCACCGGCACACGGGCTGCGAGCTCAGCCACCACCGGCACCATCTCCACGGGCACGTGACCGGCGCCCAACCCGGCGAGCACGAGCCCGTCGAACGCCGGACCGCTCAGGCGCAGCAGTTCGCCGTCGTCGCCCAGGGCGACCGTCACCAGGCCGACCCGCAGTCGGGACACGGCGTCGGTGGCGGGTAGGTGCAGCGGCACCCGTGGTGTGCCGCGCAATCGGGGTTCGCCCTCCACCACCAGGCCGAGCGGGCCGAACCCGGGCGAGACGAACGCGGCGGTGCTGCTCGTGTGTCCTTTTCGGACGAACCGGGCGCCGTGCACCTCGTCCGACATGACCACCAGGGTGCCGAGGCCCCTGGCGGCCGAGGACACCGCGACCCGGATCGCGGCGAACAGGTTCGCCGGACCGTCGGCGCCCGCCGAGGTGGGGTGCCGCATGGCGCCGGTGACCACGACCGGGACGTCGGAGTCCACGGTCAGGTCCAGGAAAAGCGCGGTCTCCTCGATGGTGTCCGTGCCGTGGGTGACCACCACGCCCGCCGCGCCCGCGTCGATCTCGGCCCGCACGGCCGCCGACAGCGCCACCAGGTCGGCGAAGCCCAGCGACGGGCTGGGCAGCGACCGCAGCCCGCGCGCGGTGATCTCCAGGCCGAGCTCGGCGAGCCCGGGCACGGCGGCGATCAGGTCGGCGGCGTCGAGGGCGGGCACGACCCCGCCCGCGGCGCTCGGTGCCATCGCGATGGTCCCGCCCATCCCGATCACGGCGACGCGCGTCATGGTCCCTCCAACAGGTCGAGCAACGGCTCCCACGGGTCGGCGGGGTCGGCGTCGGACACGACGCAGCCCACCTCCCGCAGAGTGTCCAGATGCCGGGTGAACACCGGGTGTGCGCGCTGCGCCGCGGCGGCCTGCGGGCGGATCACCACCGGTACCCCCGGCGTGCCCAGCGCCTCGCCGAGCGCGGTGAGGGCCTGGTTGTCGGCGATCCCGAGGGCCAACTTGGCCAGCGAGTTCGCCGTGGCGGGCACGAACAGGAACGCGTCGGGCACCGGGTACGGCTTCGGCTCGCCCGGCAACCGCGACCGGCTGCGCACCGGCAGCGCGGTCAACGCCTGCAACCGCCCCGTCTCCCCCACCGCGTCCATCCACTGGCCAGCGGTCGGGGTGAACGTGATCGCCAAGCGCCACCCGCGCGCGGCGGCGGGCTCGGCCACCTCGACGCGCAGCCGCTGGTCGACACCGGCGGCGGCCGCGGCCACCACAGCGAGGATCATCGGCGGAGCAGGGCGCAGAACATGGCGTCGGTGCCGTGCCGGTGCGGCCAGAGCTGCACGAACGGACCGTCGCCGAGCCCGGGCATCCCCTCGGGGAAGCTCGGCCGGGCGTCGAGCACGGTCGCGCCGGTGGCCCTGGCCACCGAAGACACCACGCCCTCGGTCTCCGACAGGTGCGGCGAGCACACGACGTAGGCCACGACCCCGCCGGGGCGGACCAGCCCGAGCGCGCTGGTCAGCAGTTCCCGCTGGGTCTTGGTGAGGTCGCCGACGTCCTCGGGGTGGCGGCGCCAGCGGGCCTCGGGGCGGCGGCGCAGCGCGCCGAGCCCGGTGCACGGGGCGTCGACCAGGACGCGGTCGAACGAACCAGCCAAGCCCGGCTCGCGGCCGTCGGCGACGTGCACGGTGACCGGCAGGCCGGTGGTGATCTGCTCGACCAGCCGGGCCCGGTGCGGGGCGATCTCGACCGCGTCGAGGGTGCCGCCGTTGATCGCGGTCAGCGCGCCCAGCATCGCCGCCTTGCCGCCGGGACCCGCGCACAGGTCGAGCCAGCGGGTGTCGGCGCCCTCGACGGGGACGCGGGTCAGGGCGACGGCGCACAGCTGGCTGCCCTCGTCCTGCACGCCCGCGAGGCGCTCGCGGATCGCCTCCAGGTCGCCCGGGTCGCCCGAGCCCGGTTCCAGCCGGACCCCGTAAGGCGAGTACGGCGCCGGGTCGCCGCCGGTCATCGCGGCCAACTCCTCCGCGGTGACCTCACCGGGCCGGGCGGCCAGGTGCACGGCGGGTCGCTCGTCGTCGGCGCGCAGCGCGTCGGCGAGCTCGTCACCGGTGCTGCCGAGGGCGTCGGCGAAGGCGCGGGCGATCCAGCGCGGGTGGCTGGTGTACGCGGCGAGGTGCCCGATCGGGTCCTCGTCGCGCGAGGGCGCGATGACCTCCAGCCACCCGGCCTCGTCGCGCTCGGTGACCTTGCGCAGCACGGCGTTGGCGAAGCCGGTGACGCGGGGGCCGAGGTCGCGGCGCACCAGGTCCACGGTGGACGCCACGGCGGCGTGCGCCGGGATGCGGGTGCGCATGAGCTGGTAGGCGCCCAGCCGCAGCGCGTCGAGCAGCACCGGCTCGACCTTGCTCAGCGGCCGGTCGACGCACTCGGCGAGGATCTCGTCGAGCAGGCCCCAGGCGCGGCAGGTGCCGTAGGCGAGTTCGGTGGCCAACGCGGCGTCGCGGCCGGTGATGCGGCGCTCGCGCAACAGCTTGGGCAGCACGAGGTTGGCGTAGGCGTCGTCGTGCCGCACGGCCTGCAGGACGTCGAGCGCGGCGCGCCGGGCCGGGTCGTCGATGGGCGGGCGCTCCGGGGTGGCGGGCCTGCGCGGCGGGTGCGCGCGGTTGGGCCGCGACGGTCGGTGTGCGCGTTTTCCTGGCTGGGTCATCCGACTCGCTCCCCCGGCTCGATGCGGCTGCCGCGGGCCCAGTCGGTGGCCTGCATGCGCTTCTTCCCCTGGGCCTGAACCTCACCGAGGCTCACCGGCCAGGTGGCGGTACCCACGAGAACGCGTTTGCGCTCTACCAGCACCTCGCCAGGTGCCAGCGGGGTGTCGGACTCGGCTCTGGTGAGCGGGCCGAGTTTGAGGCGTTCACCGCGGAACCACGCCCACGCCCCCGGTTCCGGGGTGACCGCGCGGACCAGGCGGTCCACCGCGAGGCCTGGCCGGGCGAAGTCGACCTTGGCGTCGTCGACGGAGATCTTCGCGGCGTAGCTGACGCCGTCGGCGGGTTGCTCGACGGCGGCG
Organism: Actinokineospora diospyrosa; assembly: GCF_024171925.1. Taxonomy (GTDB): domain Bacteria; phylum Actinomycetota; class Actinomycetes; order Mycobacteriales; family Pseudonocardiaceae; genus Actinokineospora; species Actinokineospora diospyrosa. The sequence continues at coordinate 26,311 of NZ_JAMTCO010000018.1, forward strand.
AGCTCGGCCGACTCGATTCCGTCCACAGTGGACGTGAGGAGTCCGGCGCCCGCCTCGGCGAGCCGCTCGAGCAGCACACCCGCGGTGTCGTCGGGGCGGATCGGCTCGGTGAGCACACCGAAGACCGGGCCCGCGTCGAGTTCGCGGACGATGCGGAAGGTGCTGGCGCCGGTGATCTCGTCACCGTGGCGGATCGCGGCCTGCACCGGGGCCGCACCGCGCCAGGCGGGCAGCACGGAGAAGTGCAGGTTCACCCAACCGTGTGGCGGGATGTCCAGTGCGGCCTGCCGGAGCAGGGCCCCGTAGGCGACGACCGGGCACAGGTCCGGGCCGATCTCGCGCAACCGGTCCAGGAACGCCGGGTCGGACGCCTTGTGCGGGGTGAGGACCTCGATGCCGTGCTCGTCGGCGAGCTCGCCGACGGGAGAACGCGAGGTGTGCCTACCGCGCCCGGCAGGGGCATCGGGGCGGGTGATGACAGCGGCCACCTCGTGCCGCGACGCGATAAGCGCGCGCAACGAAGGCAGCGCCACCTCGGGCGTGCCCGCGAACACCAAGCGCATCAGCGGGCCCCGAACAGCGGGTGCGGGCTCTGCTTGAGAGTCGGCACGGCACCGTCGAACCAGGTGGCCTGCCGGATCTCCTTCATCGCCTGCTTGCGCGTGTCGTCGTCGAGGCGGTCGAGGAACAGGACGCCGTCGAGGTGGTCGGTCTCGTGCTGGATGCAGCGGGCCAGCAGGTCGCTGCCCTGGATCTCGATGGGCTCGCCATGTTCGTTGAACCCGCGCGCGACCACGTTGCGGTGCCTGCGGCAGTCCCAGGAGAAGCCCGGGATGGACAGGCAGCCCTCCGGCCCCTCTTGGGTCTCCTCGTCGAGGGAGGTCCACACCGGGTTGACCAGGTGCCCCTCCTCCCCGTCGCAGGCGTAGGTGAACACGCGCAGACCGACACCGAGCTGGGGTGCGGCCAGGCCTGCCCCGCCCTCGTCGCGCATGGTGTCCCACAGGTCGCGCACCAGGTTGCGCAACTCCCGGTCGAAGTCGACGACCTCGTCGGCCGGGGTGCGCAGCACGGGGTCGCCAAAGAGCCGGATCGGCTGGACGGTCACACGTCATCCCCTCGGTACAGGTCGGTCGGACCAGTCTATTCGCCCGTCGAGGTGCCCATGACCACCACCAGCGGGGCAGGCCTCAGATGAGGTCGAGCGGGTCGAGTTGGACGCGCAGCGGGTCGGGGTCCTTGCGCGCGGTGCGGACCGCTTGGGCCTTGGCCAGCACAGCGGCGAGTTCCCGGCCGTGCGGTCGGGCGACCCGGATGAGGACCCGCTCACGGGGGTCGGGTGCGTCCGGGTCCCCCAGGGGGACGGGACCGAGGATCTCGCCGGTGGGTGGGAGCGGTAGGTCTGCCAGGAGCCGGGCAACGGCGGCGGGGCTGCCGTCGGCGGACGCCATGCGCACGGCGGGTGGGAAGCCCAACTCGGTGCGGGCGGCCAGTTCGATGCTCGCGTGCCAGGCGGGGTCCCAGCGGACGAGGGCCTGGACCGGCTGGATCGAGGAGTCGGCGAGGACCACGACACGGCCGCCGTCGTCCGCTGGGCGCACCAAGGCGGCGGCGGTCATCCAGCGGCGTAGGGCTTCTTCGGTCGCGCGCAGGTCGGCGCGACCTAGAAGTGCCCAGCCGTCGAGGAGCAGGGCGGCCCCGTAACCGGCCTCGGCTACGGGTTCCGCGCCGGGCGTCGCCACTACGAGAGCGGGCTTGGCACTGACGGTCGCCAACACCTCTTGCGCTCCCGAGGTCCGGACAGGGAATCCGGTGAAGGCGCGACCTAGTTCCTCCGCGGTCCTCTTAGCTCCGATGACAGCGGCCCGTAGGCGACGGGAACCACAGTTCTGGCACCGGAAGTTGGCCTCGGTCGCCGCGCACCACCGGCACGCGGGCGGGCGGGCTTCAGCTCCGGCAGGCGGTATGCCCAACGGGCCCGCGCACCGACGGCAGCGCGCTGGAGCCCGGCAGTCCTGACACGTCAACGCGGGCACATAGCCCCGCCGAGGAACCTGCACCAGTACCGGATGCCCAGCCGTTAGCGCTGCCCGAGCCGCGTCGAAGGCCACCGAGGGAACGCGGGCAGTCCTCGCGGCCGGGTCTCGGGCCATCTGCGAGTCGTGCTCGCCGATCGCGGTCACCCGAGGCGCGGCCGCCCGGACCTCGGTGCGGGCGGCGACGATCTCCGGCGCCCATCCCGTGTCCACCAGGAGTTGGGCCTCGGCGGTGCGGGCGAACCCGGCGACGACCATGGCCGCCCCCGTGCGGGTGGCGCGCTGGATCAGCACGTCCCGCACGTGCGGGTACGGCGACCTCGGGTCGGAGTGCTGGTCGTCCCCGTCGTCCCACACGACCAGGACGCCCGGGTCCGCGACAGGCGCGTAGGCGGTCGCGCGGGTGCCTACGACGATCCGCGCCACCCCACGGCGAACGTTCAGCCATCCCCGGTACCTCTTGGCGGGCCCCAGATCCGCCGACAGCGCCACCACAGCGTCTTCCCCTGCCAGAGCGACGCAGGCAGCGTTCACGCGCGTTACGTCGCGGTGGTCGGGTACGACAATCACGGCCCCACGCCCCGATGACGCTGCCGTGACCGCGACCTCGGCCAAGCGCAGTGGCCAGTCTTCGCCCGGAAGCGCCTGCCACACCGCGTGCGCCTGACGTCCAGCCTTCAAGGCGTCCAGGAACGCGGCCCCACGCGGGTAGCGCGCCCACCCCTCCAGATCCGGCACAGCGGGTGCGTCGGCGGGCTCACCGGCCTCTTCGGCTTCAACACGCGCATGGCGAGGTGGGACTGCCAGCCGGAGAACGTCGATCATCGTGCCGCCATAGCGGTCGGCCACGGCACGGCAGAGCCCAGCGACCTCGGGAGAGAGAACAGGCTCCGGCGAGACAACCTTGTCCAGGAACAACAACCGGTTGGCGTCGAAATCGGACTCCGCGACGCGTTCGGCGATGAACCCGTCCGTCAGCTGTCGGTTGAACCGGACCCGGACCCGGCACCCCGGCGCCGCCTCGGTATCGAGCTTGGCGGGCACGAGGTAGTCGAAGGTGCGGTCGAGGTGCGCCAACGGGGCGTCCACCCACACCTTCGCGACGGGCAGTTCGGCGGCCGCCACCTGCTTGCCCTTGGCCGGGGCCGGGGCGGGCTTCGACACCGCGACGTCGAACAGGGCGTCGGGGTCGGGTTCGGACATAGGGGCTGGTCTACCAGACGCCTAGTCCGAACGGTCCTGGTGGTAGGCGGCGTAGAGGGCCACGATCTCGGAGCGGTCCCCGGTTTCGGCCTCTTCGCGTATGCGGCGGTTGAGGCCGATGGGATAGCCGTGCTTGATGAGGCGCCTCTCGCACGCGTCTTCCATGAAGGACAGCGAGAAGTACAGCCCGGTCACGTACCCGGCGGCGACCATCGAGAACCGCAGCGACAGCGGGCCCGGTACGAACAACAGCAGCCACAGCGGGCTGAACAGCACCATCACCCGCGCGAAGTGCCGCCACACCCAGGTGCGGGCCGTGAGGTCCCACAGCACCCACGGCCGGTAGCGGTCGGGCAGGGTGCCGCCGATGGCGTACCAGAGCCACCGCAGGGGTCCGGGTCGCTGGAAGTGCACGCCGTGGATCGTAGGTGTCCCCACAAAACATCACCTCTCCCCCACGGTTACCCGTGGAGGAGAGGTGACACACGTGCTCTTAAGCGCCCGCGGCGGTCCGCAGGTCGTCGGCGCGGTCGGTGCGCTCCCACGGCAGGTCCAACTCCGGGCGGCCGAAGTGCCCGTACGCCGCGGTCTGCGCGTAGATCGGGCGCAGCAGGTCCAGGTCGCGGATGATCGCGGCCGGGCGCAGGTCGAACACCTCGCGGACGGCGGTCTGGATCTTGGCCGGGTCCACCTTCTCGGTGCCGAAGGTCTCGACGAACAGACCGACCGGGGCAGCCTTGCCGATGGCGTAGGCCACCTGCACCTCGATGCGGTCGGCCAGACCCGCGGCGACCGCGTTCTTGGCGACCCACCGCATCGCGTACGCGGCCGAGCGGTCGACCTTGGACGGGTCCTTGCCCGAGAACGCGCCACCACCGTGGCGGGCCATGCCGCCGTAGGTGTCGACGATGATCTTGCGGCCGGTCAGGCCCGCGTCACCCATCGGACCACCGATGACGAACCGGCCGGTCGGGTTCACCAACAACCGCACCCCGGCGGTGTCGAGATCCAACTCCCCCAACTCGGGCACCACCACACCCTCGCGCACATCCACCCCGAGCAGCCGCTCCAGGTCAACGCCCTCGGCGTGCTGCCAGGACACGACCACGGTGTCGAGCCGAACAGCCCGATCACCGTCGTACTCGATGGTGACCTGGGTCTTGCCGTCCGGCCGCAAGTACGGCACCAAACCGTCCTGGCGAACCTTCGTCAGACGCTTCGAAAACCGGTGCGCCAACGCGATCGGCAACGGCATCAACTCAGGGGTGTCGGTGCACGCGTACCCGAACATCAAACCCTGGTCACCCGCACCCTGACGATCGATCTCGTCCGAAGCGTTCTCCACACGGGTCTCGTGCGCCGTGTCCACACCCTGCGCGATATCCGGCGACTGCGCACCAATCGCCACATTCACACCACAGGAGTTCCCGTCGAACCCCTTCGCCGACGAGTCGTACCCGATCCGCAGGATCACATCCCGCACGATGCTCGGGATATCCGCGTAAGCCTCCGTCGTCACCTCACCGGCCACGTGCACCTGGCCGGTCGTCACGAGCGTCTCCACCGCCACCCGCGACCGCGGGTCCTTCGCCAACAGCGCGTCCAAGACCGCGTCACTGATCGCATCACAGATCTTGTCCGGGTGGCCTTCGGTGACCGACTCGGAAGTAAAGAGCCTACGGCTGCCGTTCTCGCTCACGAGTTACCCCACATCGTCCGCCCTGTGTCGGGGCAACTGTACTGAAGCGCCCTCAGGAGCGGCTTGAAGATTGGACCAGTTCCACTACGGAGTCCCAGACTTCGCTCGCGAGTTGCGCCTTCGAGCCCAACGCGATCGGGCGTTCGGCGCCAGCCGCCGACAACAGCCACCCGGCGTTGTCCTCGGTCTCGAACGCCTTGCCCTCGCCGACCGCGTTCACCACGAGCAGGTCACAGCCCTTGCGTTTGAGCTTGGCCCGTGCATGGTCGAGGACATCGGCCCCGGAATCGCCGGTCTCGGCCGCGAATCCGACGATTACCTGCCAGTCTGGAAGAAGACCGGCAGTTCTGGCCGCGACCAGCTCAGCGAGTACGTCCGCGGTGCGGGTGAGTGCTATAGGGGCCGGGTCCCGATCGGTCTTCTTGATCTTGAACTCGGCCGAGCTGACCGGCCGGAAATCGGCGACGGCGGCGGCCATCACCACCACGTCGGCGGTACCCGCGGCCGCGTGCACGGCATCGCGCAGTTGCGCGGCGGTGCCCACCCGGACGACGTCCACACCGGCGGGCTCCGGCAGCGGCAGCGTGTGCGCCGAGACCAAGGTCACCTGGGCGCCGCGCTGGGCGGCGGTGCGGGCGAGGGCGTAGCCCTGCTTGCCGGAGGACCGGTTGCCCAGGTAGCGGACCGGGTCGAGCGGTTCACGGGTGCCGCCCGCGGAGACGACGACCCGGAGACCCTCCAGGTCACGCGGCAAGGCGTCTGGGCGGTGCAAGAGCAGCCGGGCGAGGTCAACGATCTCAGCCGGGTCTGCCAGCCTGCCCTTACCCGTGTCGGCCCCGGTGAGCCTGCCGCTGGCGGGCTCGGTCACGACCGTCCCCCGCGAGCGCAGGGTGGCCACGTTGGCCTGGGTGGCCGGGTGCTCCCACATCTCGGTGTGCATCGCCGGGATCATCAGCACCGGGCACCGCGCGGTGAGCAGGGTGCCCGTCAGCAGGTCGTCGGCGAGCCCGTGCGCGGCCCTGGCGAGCAGGTCCGCGGTGGCGGGCACCACGACGACCAGGTCGGCCTCTTGGCCCAACCGGACGTGCGGGACCTCCGGTACGTCCGAGAACACACCGGTGTGCACCTTGTTGCCCGAGAGCGCCTCGAACGTGGCGGCACCGACGAACCGCAGCGCGGCCTCGGTCGGTACCACCCGCACGTCGTGACCGGACTCGGTCAGCCTGCGCAAGACCTCACAGGCCTTGTAGGCGGCGATCCCGCCACCGACGCCGAGAACGACCTTGGGCCGCGAGGTCACTCGCCCTCGGTGTGCTCAAGCAGGCCGGAGTGGATCTCGCGCAGGGCGATGGACAGCGGCTTCTCCCGGGGACCGGGCTCCACCAGCGGGCCGACGTACTCCAGCAGGCCCTCGCCGAGCTGCGCGTAGTAGTCGTTGATCTGCCGCGCGCGCTTGGCCGCGTAGATGACCAGCGCGTACTTGGAGCTGACCTTGTCGAGCAGGTCGTCGATCGGGGGGTTGGTGATGCCTTCGAGCTGCGTCGTCGGCTCGCCGAGAGCGCCAAGCTCGGTAGGGGTGATCACTCGGTGCACTCCTGGTTCGAGGGGTCCGGAAGTACCAAGGTTAGCAACTCCTTGGCGGCGGTCGGCACATCGGCGTTCACCACGACCGCGTCGAACTCGGCCTCGGCCGCCAGTTCGTCCTTCGCCACGGCCAGCCTGCGCGCCACGACCTCGGGATCCTCGGTGCCCCGACCGGTGAGCCGCGACACCAGCGCGTCCCACGAGGGCGGCACCAGCATCACCAGCAGCGCCTCGGGCATGGCCAGGCGCACCTGGCGGGCCCCCTGCAGTTCGATCTCCAGCACGGCGGGCCTGCCCGCGGCCAGCGCGACCTCGACCGGGCCGCGCGGGGTGCCGTAGCAGTTGCCCGCGTACTCGGCGTGCTCGAGCAGCTCGCCCGAGCCCGCCATCCGCGCGAACTCCGCGCGGTCGACGAAGTGGTAGTGCGCGCCGTCCACCTCGCCCGGCCGCGGGCGGCGGGTGGTGACCGACACGCTGAAGTAGATGTCCGGGTGCAGCCTGCGCAGTTCGGCGACCACGCTCGACTTGCCGACCCCGGACGGGCCCGACACGACAGCGAGCCGGGACCGGGGCGCAACGCCCGGTCCCGGCTCACGGCCTTGCGACTTCTCGGTCACTCGCCGCTGAACTCGGCCAGCAACGCCTTGCGCTGGCGGTCACCGAGTCCGCGCAGGCGCCTGCTCGGCGCGATCTCCAGGCGCTCGATGATCTGCTGGGCACGCACCTTGCCGACGCCCGGGAGGGCCTCGAGCAGCGCGGTGACCTTCATCTTGCCCAGGACCTCGTCGTTGTCAGACTGGGCCAGCACGTCCTTGAGGGTGGTTCCGCCTCGCTTCAGGCGCTCCTTGAGCTCGGCTCGGGCGCGACGGGCGGCAGCCGCCTTCTCCAGCGCTGCGGCCCGCTGCTCCTCGGTCAGCTGGGGAAGGGCCACGATTTCCTCCGTGGGGGTGGGATTTCTTCCGGATCGGTGCCGCGACGTTACCGACCCCTGGCCTGCGGGGACAACGCGGGTCCAGCATGTGCGGTCCGTGACGCCCGGGCAGAAGTTGATCAACAACGCGTGATCTGGACGAGCGTGACCTGCGACGATACCGCCGTGTCGGCGATCACAGAACCGGTCACGCAGTGCGATGGCGACACCGGCGGTTCGCGAAAGTGTCGCCTCCGCCACTCCCGGGAACCCCCTGAACACACCCGGTCAGCCCATAGCCGTCTACCTGCGTGAACACCACGCGGGCGCGCCAAAACCCCCCGGACGGCCCGATTCGGGCGTCCGGAGGGTGGCGCGAGGGGGTTGTGCTACCGCGCGGCGGCCGCCAGTTCGTCGCGCACCCGCAGGGCGGCGGTGCGCAGTGCGGCGGCGTCGGGACCGTGCCGCAGGACGTCGCGCGAGCTGGCGGGCAGCACGCGCGGCAGGGTCGGGCCGAACACCGCGGCCAACTCGGCCGCCCCGGCGCCCTGCGCGCCCAGCCCGGGGGCCAGGACGGGCCCGTCGAGCGCGGACAGGTCCAGACCCGTACGACCCACGGTGGCGCCCACCACGAGCCCCACGGAGCCCAGCGGGGCCCCGGTGGCCGCGCGCTGGGCGGCGTTGCGCGCGGCGGCCTGGTCGACGATCGACTGCGCCACGCTCACCCCGCCGGGCCCATCTACCCCGCCCAACCCGCCCACCAGGGCGCGCTGCACGCTCGCACCCTCGGGGTTGGAGGTCAGCGCGAGCACGAACACGCCGCGCCCGGTGGCCTCGGCCGCCTCGATGGCCGGGTCGAGCGAGCCGAACCCGAGGTAGGGCGAGACGGTGACCGCGTCGGCGGCCAGCGGGGACGAGTCCGACAGGTACGCCTGGGCGTAGGCGGCCATCGTTGAGCCGATGTCACCGCGCTTGACGTCGAGCAGCACCAGCGCCCCGGCCGCCTGGGCCTCGGCGATGACCCGCTCCAGCACGGCGACCCCGCGCGAGCCGTAGGCCTCGAAGAACGCCGACTGCGGCTTGATCACCGAGATCTCGCCCGCGAAGGCCTCGACGCAGGTCAGCGCGAACCGCTCCAGGCCGCTCGCGTCGCGGGGCAGGCCCCACTGGTCGAGCAGGCCCGGGTGCGGGTCGATGCCCACGCACAGCGAGCCGCGGGCGGCGACGGCCGCGGTGAGCCGGGTCCCGAACGGCGCCCGGCTCATCGGCCCTTGTCCCAGTCGGCGCGCAGCGCGGCCTGCAGGTCCTGCAGCGGCCGCACACCGATGTCGTCGCGGATCAGCGCCTCGATGCCGTGCACGGCCGCCGCGGCCCCCTGGATCGTGGTGATGCAGGGGATGTCGCGCGAGACGGCCGCGGTGCGGATCTCGTAGCCGTCCACCCGTGGGCCGTGGTTGCCGTACGGGGTGTTGATGACCATCTCGACGCCGCCCTCGCGGATGAGGTCGACGATGTTGTTCTCACCCTCGAAGTGCTTGCGCACCACGGTGCACGGGATCCCGTTGCGGCGCAGCACCTCCGCGGTGCCCGAGGTGGCCAGCACCTCGAAGCCGAAGTCGGCCAGGCGCTTCACCGGGAACACCATGGCCCGCTTGTCGCGGTTGGCCACCGAGACGAACACCCGGCCCGAGGTGGGCAGCGAGCCGTAGGAGGCGGTCTGGGACTTGGCGAACGCCTTGCCGAACGAGGCGTCGATGCCCATGACCTCGCCGGTCGACTTCATCTCCGGGCCCAGCAGCGAGTCGACGCCCTGGCCCTCGGGGGTGCGGAAGCGGTGGAACGGGAGCACGGCCTCCTTGACCGCGACCGGGGCGGCCGCGGGCAGTTCCGCGCCGTCACCGGTGGCCGGGAGCATGCCCTCGGCGCGCAGTTCGGCGATGGTCGCGCCGAGCATGATCCGCGCGGCCGCCTTGGCCAGCGGCGCGGCCGTCGCCTTGGACACGAACGGCACGGTGCGGCTGGCCCGCGGGTTGGCCTCGAGCACGTAGAGCACGTCGTCCTTGAGCGCGTACTGCACGTTGAGCAGCCCGCGCACGCCGACGCCGAAGGCGATGGACTCGGTGGAGCGGCGCACGGCCTCCATGTCGGTGCGGCCCAGCGTTATCGGCGGCAGCACGCACGAGGAGTCACCGGAGTGGATCCCGGCCTCCTCGATGTGCTCCATGACCCCGCCCAGGTAGACCTCGGTGCCGTCGCACAGCGCGTCGACGTCGATCTCGATGGCGTCGTCGAGGAACCGGTCGACCAGCACCGGGTGCTCCGGGCTGACCTCGGTGGCGCGCTGGATGTAACCCGCCAGGGTCTGCTCGTCGTAGACGATCTCCATGCCGCGCCCGCCGAGCACGTAGGACGGGCGGACCAGCACCGGGTAGCCGATCTCGTCGGCGATGCGCTTGGCACCGGCGAAGGAGGTCGCGGTGCCGAACTTCGGGGCGGGCAGGCCCGCGCCGGTCAGCACGTCACCGAACGCGCCGCGGTCCTCGGCGAGGTGGATGGCGCTGGGCGGGGTGCCCACGATCGGCACGCCCACGTCGGCCAGCCGCTGCGCCAGCCCGAGCGGGGTCTGCCCGCCGAGCTGCACGATCACGCCCGCGACGGTGCCCGACGCCTGCTCGGAGTGCACGACCTCGAGCACGTCCTCGAAGGTGAGCGGCTCGAAGTAGAGCCGGTCGGAGGTGTCGTAGTCGGTGGAGACGGTCTCGGGGTTGCAGTTGACCATCACCGTCTCGTACCCGGCCGCGCGCAGCGCCATCGCCGCGTGCACGCACGAGTAGTCGAACTCGATGCCCTGCCCGATGCGGTTGGGGCCGGAACCGAGGATGAGCACCTTCGGCTTCTCGGTCTGCGGCAGCACCTCGGTCTCGGCGTGCGGGTCGAGCTCGTAGGCCGAGTAGTGGTACGGGGTGTGCGCGGCGAACTCGGCGGCGCAGGTGTCGACGGTCTTGAACACCGGCCGCACGCCCAGGCGGTGGCGCAGGCTGCGGACGCCGTCCTCGCCCGCCAACTCCGGGCGCAGCGCGGCGATCTGGCGGTCGGACAGGCCGCAGCGCTTGGCCCGGCGCAGCAGCGGCTCGTCGAGCACCGGCGCGGTCTCCACCTCACGGCGCAGGCCGACCAGGAACGCGATCTGGTCGACGAACCACGGGTCGATGCCCGAGGCCTCGTGCACCTGCTCGACGGTCGCGCCCAGCCGCAGCGCCCGCTCGACGGTGTAGAGCCTGCCGTCGTGGCCCAGGCGCAACTGGGTCAGCAGCGCGTCGAGGGAGGTCTCCGGGTCGGGGGTGGTCCAGAACCCGGCCGCCTTGGTCTCCATCGAGCGCAGCGCCTTGCCCAGCGCCTCGACGAAGTTGCGGCCGATGGACATGGCCTCGCCGACCGACTTCATGGTGGTGGTCAGCGTCGGGTCCGCGCCGGGGAACTTCTCGAAGGCGAACCGCGGCACCTTCACCACGACGTAGTCCAGGGCGGGCTCGAAGCTGGCCGGGGTCTCGCCGGTGATGTCGTTGCGGATCTCGTCGAGGGTGTAGCCGATGGCCAGCTTCGCGGCGATCTTGGCGATCGGGAAGCCGGTGGCCTTCGAGGCCAGCGCGCTCGAGCGCGACACCCGGGGGTTCATCTCGATGACGACCATCCGGCCGGTCGCCGGGTTGATCGCGAACTGGATGTTGCAGCCGCCGGTGTCGACGCCGACCGCGCGCAGCACGTCGATGCCCACGTCGCGCATGTGCTGGAACTCGCGGTCGGTCAGCGTCATCGCGGGCGCGACGGTCACCGAGTCGCCGGTGTGCACGCCCATCGGGTCGATGTTCTCGATCGAGCAGATGACCACGACGTTGTCGTTCTTGTCGCGCATCAGCTCGAGCTCGTACTCCTTCCAGCCGAGCACGCTCTCCTCGATGAGGACCTCGGTGACCGGGCTCTCGGCCAGCCCGGTCGAGGCGAGCCGCTCGAGCTCCTCGGCCGTGTAGGCCATGCCGGAGCCGAGGCCGCCCATGGTGAACGAGGGCCGGATGACCACCGGCAGGCCCAGCTCGGCGACGGTGTCGCGGACCTCGTCCATGGAGTGGCAGACCCGGCTGCGCGGGGTCTCGGCGCCGATGTCGGCGACGATGTCCTTGAACTTCTGCCGGTCCTCGCCGCGCTGGATGGCGTCGATGTCGGCGCCGATGAGCTCGACGTTGTACTTCTCCAGCACGCCGCGCTCGTGCAGGGCGACCGCGGTGTTGAGCGCGGTCTGCCCGCCGAGGGTGGCCAGGATCGAGTCGACCGGGCGGCCCGCGCCGAGCTCGGCGGCGATGACCTTCTCGACGAAGTCGGCGGTGATCGGCTCGATGTAGGTGGCGTCGGCGAACTCCGGGTCGGTCATGATCGTCGCCGGGTTGGAGTTGACCAGGCTGACCCGCAGGCCCTCCTCGCGCAGCACCCGGCAGGCCTGGGTGCCGGAGTAGTCGAACTCGCAGGCCTGGCCGATGACGATCGGGCCGGACCCGATCACCAGCACGTGCTTGATGTCCTCGCGCTTGGGCATTACTCGCCGCCCTCCATCAGGGTCACGAACCGGTCGAAGAGGTTCGCGGCGTCGTGGGGGCCCGCGGCGGCCTCTGGGTGGTACTGGACGGAGAAAGCGGGGGCTTCGAGGGCCCGCACGCCTTCCACGCAGCCGTCGTTGGGGCAGTAGTGGCTGACGGTGGCCTTGCCGTAAGGGGTGTCGAAGTCCTTACCGGGCTCGCCTTCCAGCGCGAACCCGTGGTTCTGCGCGGTGATGGCGACGGTGCCGGTGGCCACGTCGATGACGGGGATGTTGATGCCGCGGTGGCCGTACCGCAGCTTGTAGGTGCCCAGGCCCAGCGCGCGGCCGAGGATCTGGTTGCCGAAGCAGATGCCGAACAGCGGGATCCGGCGCTCCAAGATGCCCTGGGTAAGCGCAACGGCGTGGTCGGCGGTGGCGGGGTCGCCGGGGCCGTTGGAGAGGAAGACACCGTCGGCCTCTATGGCCAAGAGCTCATCGAGGGTGCTCGTCGAAGGCAGCACGTGGGTCTCGATGCCCCGGGCGGCCAACATGCGCGGGGTGTTGGACTTGATGCCCAGGTCCAGCGCGGCCACCCGGAAACGGCGCTCGCCGTCGGCGGGCACCACGTACGCCTTGTCGGTGCTGACCTCGCCTGCGAGTTCGGCGCCCAGCATGCGCGGGCTCTCCTGGACGCGCTGGAGCATGGCCTCGGGGTCGGCGAGGTCGCCGCCGGAGAACACGCCCGCGCGCATGGCGCCGCGCTCGCGCAGGTGGCGGGTCAGCGAGCGGGTGTCGATCCCGCTGATGCCGACGACGCCCTGCTCGACGAGGGCGTCGTCGAGGGAGCGGGTGGAGCGCCAGTTCGAGGCGATGCGGGCCGGGTCGCGCACGACGTACCCGGAGACCCAGATGCGACCGGACTCGTCGTCCTCGTCGTTCCAGCCGGTGTTGCCGATCTGCGGGGCGGTCGCGACCACGATCTGGCGGTGGTACGACGGGTCGGTCAGGGTCTCCTGGTAACCGGTCATCGCGGTGCAGAAGACGATCTCGCCGAAGGTGGTCCCGGTGGCGCCGAAGGCCTCACCGCGGAACACCCTGCCGTCCTCGAGGACCAGCGCGGCCGCGGTCCGTGTGCTTGTCTCACTCACCGTCTCGTACCTCCGGTGCGTCGGTGGGGGTCGGGCCGCTGGGGCTCGTCTTGCTGGAAGACAGAGCGCGCACGGCGGGCACCCACCGGTCGTAGTCGTCTTTGTCGTCGGCCCGGAAGCCGGTGTCGAACTCGTGGCTGTCGACCGCCCAGCGCACGACGAGCAGCCCGTCGCCGCCCATGACCTTCCCGGCGATGCCCGCCTCGGTGCGGGCCTCGCGGACCGCGCCTGCGGGGATCCACACGGCGGTGGCGCCGACGCGGTCGATCAGGACACCGTCGGCGACCAGGTAGGCGGTCGCGTCGGCGCGGAAGCCGATGTCACCGATGGCGACCCGGTCCTGCCAGCTCGCGGTCGTGACCGTGCTCGCGTAGACGCCGGTGCTCGGCGGCAAGAGCGTCACGGCCGTGCCATCGCTGATCGCCGCCAAGAGGGCGGCAGGCGCATCGGGGAACGGCGGGAGAACCTCGGCCTGTCTGCGTGCGCGGTTGCGGTAGCCCCACCACATGAGCAGGACCAACAACGCGAGCACCGCGAGGAACAGCAAGGTCAGGGTGAAGCGGTTCACGCGGTGGCCTTCCCGTCGCGGGCGGTCAGCTTGCCGCGCAGGAAGGTGGCCACGACCGCGCCCGGTAGCTCCATGCCTTCGTACGGGGTGTTCGTGGCGATGCTGGCCAGTTCCGCGCCGCGCACCGTCCACCGGGCGGCGGGGTCCACGAGGGTGATCGTGGCGGGCTCCCCCACCGCGATCGGGCGGCCCTGGTCCGGCAGGCCCGCGATCTCGGCGGGCCGCTCGCTCATGACCCGCGCGACGCCGCGCCAGTCCAGCAGGCCCGGCTCGACCATGGTCGCCACCACGATGGACAGCGCCGTCTGCAACCCGAGCATGCCGGGGCGCGCGGCGGACCACTCGCAGTCCTTGTCCTGGGCGGCGTGCGGGGCGTGGTCGGTGGCGACGCAGTCGAGCGTGCCGTCGGCCAGCGCCTGCCGCAGCGCCTTCGCGTCGGTGGTCGTGCGCAGCGGCGGGTTGACCTTGTTGACCGGGTCGTAGGTGCTGAGCCGCTCGTCGTCGAGCAGCAGGTGGTGCGGGGTGACCTCGGCGGAGACCCGGGTGCCGCGCGCCTTGGCCCAGCGCAGCACCTCGGCGGTGCCCTCGGTGGAGACGTGGCAGACGTGCAGCCGGGCGCCGACGTGCTTGGCCAGCAGGCAGTCGCGGGCGACGATGGCCTCCTCGGCGACCGACGGCCAGCCAGCCAGACCCAGCCGTGCGGCCAGGTCGCCCTCGTGCGCCTGGGCGCCCACGGTCAGCCGGGGTTCCTCGGCGTGCTGGGCGATCACCGCGTCGAGCGCCTTGGTGTACTCCAGCGCCCGGCGCATGATCAGCGGGTCGGCCACGCACAGGCCGTCGTCGGAGAACAGCCGGACCCGGGCGCTGGAGCGGGCCATCGTGCCCAGCTCGGCGAGCTTCTCGCCCTTGAGGCCGACGGTGACCGCGCCGACCGGGTGCACGTCGACCAGGCCGATCTCCTGGCCGCGGCGCCACACGTGCTCGACGACCACGGCGTTGTCGGCGACCGGGTCGGTGTTGGCCATGGCGAAGACCGCCGTGTAGCCGCCGAGGGCGGCCGCGCGGGACCCGGTCTCGATGGTCTCGGTGTCCTCGCGGCCCGGTTCGCGTAGATGGGTGTGCAGGTCGACGAAGCCCGGCAGGGCTACCAGGCCCGCCGCGTCGATGGTCTCGGCGGTGTCCTTGTTGGCGAGGCCTTGGCCGATGGCGGTGATCACGCCGTCGGTGACCTCGATGTCGACCGCGTCCTCGCCGTACGGGCGCACGCCCTTGATGACCGTTGTCGTGCTGGGGCTGGTGCTCACGCGGCGTCCTCCTCTCCGGCCAGCAGGTGGTACAGGACCGCCATGCGCACGTGCACGCCGTTGGCGACCTGCTGGGTGATGGCGGCGCGCGGCGAGTCGGCCACGGCGGCGGAGATCTCCATGCCGCGCAGCATCGGACCCGGGTGAAGCACCACCGCGTGGTCGGGCAGCATCGCCGCGCGGGCCTCGCTGAGGCCGTAGGCGATCGAGTACTCGCGGGCCGACGGGAAGAAACCGCCGTGCATGCGCTCGGCCTGCACGCGCAGCATCATCACCGCGTCCGCAGTGGGCAGCTCCGCGTCGAGCTGGTGGGAGATGCGCAGCGAGCCCGCAGCGCCCACCGGCCAGTCAGCGACACCGGTCGGCAGCAACGTCGGCGGGGCTACCAGCACGACCTCCGCGCCGAAGGACGTCAGCAGGTGCACGTTGGACCGCGCTACCCGGCTGTGCAGGACATCACCGACGATCGCGATCCGGCGGCCCTCGACGCTACCGAGGCGCTCGCGCAGGGTGGCCATGTCGAGCAGCGCTTGCGTCGGGTGCTCGTGGGTGCCGTCACCGGCGTTGACCACGCTGGTGTTGGTGTGCGCGAGCCAGGACGCCAAGCGGTGCGCGGCGCCGGAGGCGGGGTGGCGCACCACGACGCAGTCGGCGCCCGCGGCGGCCAGCGTCAACGCGGTGTCGCGCAGGGACTCGCCCTTCTTCACCGAAGATCCACCGGCGGAGACGTTCACCACATCCGCGCTCATCCACTTCCCGGCGATCTCGAAGGAGACCCTGGTGCGGGTGGAGTCCTCGTAGAAGCAGGTGATCACGGTCCGACCGCGCAGCGTGGGCAGCTTCTTGACCTCGCGGCCCAGCAGCGTGCGCTTGAGGCCGTCGGCGGTGTCGAGGATGGCCAGGGCGGTCGCCGGGTCCAGGCCCTCGGTGCCCAGCAGGTGCTTCACGCGCCATCACCGGCCCGGTGCAGCAGGACCGCGTCGCGGCCATCGGTCTCGGTGAACAGGACGTGGACCTCCTCGGAACGCGCGGTGGGCACGTTCTTGCCCACGTAGTCGGCGCGGATGGGCAGTTCGCGGTGACCGCGGTCGACCAGCACGGCCAGTTGCACCGCGCGCGGGCGGCCGACGTCGCGCAGCGCGTCGAGCGCGGCGCGGATGGTGCGGCCGGAGAACAGCACGTCGTCGACCAGGATGACCAGCGCGTCCTCGATGCCCCCCGGCGGCAGCGCGGTCTGCCCGAGCGGGCGGGTCGGCTTGCGGCGCAGGTCATCGCGGTAGAGCGTGACGTCGAGCGCCCCGACGGGGACCTGGATGTCGCTGAAGTCGGCCACCCGCTTGGCCAGCCGCAGGGCCAGCGGCGCGCCCCGGGTGGGGATGCCGAGCAACACGACGGGACTGGCGCCGGACGCGCCGAGCGAGGTCTTCTCGATGACCTGATGGGCCATTCGGGCGATGGTGCGCGCGACGTCACCGGCGGAGAGCAGCTCGCGCCGCTCGGCCGGTTCCGGCGCGCCACGGGGCCGTGGCGGCACTGGGGACTCCTTCCCCGCCTCGCCGGACGGGTCATTAAAGGTGTCTAGCGACCCCTCTGACCTGGGATCGCCCCGACCGTACCAGCATGACTTCGGCCACTGACCGGGTGGTCAGGGCGGGGTGGGAACTGTGTCCTTGGCGAACCAGCTTGACCTGGTGACAACTCTGGGTAACCATTACTCTGCGTGTTGATTTGAAGCTACCCGCGGCAGTCCATAGCGCCGACGGGGCGAACGAATGGAGAACCGCCGCATGGGCGACTACGCCAAGGCGCTAGGGGCCAAGCTCCGCGCCATCCGCCAGCAGCAGGGGCTGTCGCTGCACGGCGTCGAGCAGAAGTCCGGTGGCCGCTGGAAGGCCGTCGTGGTCGGCTCGTACGAGCGCGGAGACCGCGCCGTCACCGTCCAGAAGCTCGCCGAGCTGGCCGACTTCTACGGCGTGCCGGTGGTGGAACTCCTCCCCGAGGGCCGGGTCCCCTCCGGTGCCGAGCCCGCCACCAAGATCGTGATCAACCTGGAGCGGCTGCAGCAGCTGCCCGCGGAGAAGGTCGGTCCGCTGGCCCGCTACGCCGCCACCATCCAGAGCCAGCGCGGCGACTACAACGGCAAGGTGCTGTCGATCCGCACCGAGGACCTGCGCTCGCTGGCGATCATCTACGACATGACCCCCGGTGAGCTCACCGAGCAGCTGATCGACTGGGGCGTGCTGCCCCCCGAGGCGCGCCCGTCCAAGGAGGACTAGATTCGCCCTCGCCGACACCCGACCGCGCAGACGGGGATGCTGCCCGGTCGGGTGTTCTTTATGCCCTGAAGCCGCCTCGGGCGGGGGGCCGTCAGAGGGTGGCGCGCAGGCGGTCGGCGATGCCGCCGATGCGACCGAGGACCCCGTTGACGAAGCGCGGGGAGTCGTCGGTGGACAGCGACTTGGCCAGCTGCACGGCCTCGTCGATGGCGACCGCGTCCGGCACGTCCTGGGCCCACAGCAGCTCGTAGAGGCCCAACCGCAGGACCGCGAGGTCCACGGCGGGCATCCGGTTGAGCGTCCAGCCCTCGGCGTGCTCGGTGAGCAGTTCGTCGATGCGGGCGCGGTGGGTGGTGACGCCCTCGACCAAGGTCACCGTATAGTCGTTGACCGGGGGGACGTCGGGTGAGCCGACCCGGTCGGCCAGCAGGCTGACCGGGTCCTCCCCGCGGACGGCGGCCTCGAAGAGCAGGTCCACGGCCCGTTTGCGTGCTTTGCTGCGAGCGCCCACGTCAGCTGTTGACTCGGCCGAGGTACCGGCCGTCGCGGGTGTCGACCTTGACCTTCTCGCCCGTGGTCACGAACAGCGGCACCTGGATCTCGGCGCCGGTCTCCAGCCGCGCGGGCTTGGTGCCGCCGGTGGAGCGGTCGCCCTGCAGGCCGGGGTCGGTGTGCTCGATGACCAGCTCCACCGAGGTCGGCAGCTCGATGAACAGCGGCACGCCCTCGTGCGAGGACACGACCGCGGTGCCGTTCTCCAGCAGGAAGCGCGACTCCTCGCCCACGGTCTCGGCGCTGATGGAGGTCTGCTCGTAGCTCTCCCCGTCCATGAAGACGAAGTCGGAGCCGTCCTTGTAGAGGTAGGTCATCTCGCGGCGGTCCACGGTGGCGGTCTCGACCTTGACGCCCGCGTTGAACGTCTTGTCGACGACCTTGCCGGTGAGCACGTGCTTGAGCTTGGTGCGCACGAACGCCGGACCCTTGCCCGGCTTGACGTGCTGGAACTCGGTGACGGTCCACAGCTGGCCCTCGAGGTTGAGCACCAGGCCGTTCTTCAGGTCGTTGGTCGAGGCCACTGGGGGGATCTCCTGTTGTCCGCGCGTGGCCGTCCGCCGGGTCTAGACGACCATGAGTTGCTTGGTGGTCTGCGTGAGGAGCTCGGGATGGGAATCCCGCACGACGAGCGTGTCCTCGATGCGGACGCCACCGAGCCCGGACAGGTAAACACCCGGCTCGACGGTGACCGCCATTGCGGCCGAAAGTGTACCTTCGCCGGTTTTCGCCAGGCTCGGTGCCTCATGGATCTGCAGGCCGACACCGTGGCCGAGCCCGTGCAGGAATTGCGCCCCACGCCCGGCGTCCTCGATGACCTGGCGCGCTGCGGCGTCCACAACGGACACCGGGGTGCCCGGCAGCAGCGCGGCGGTCCCGGCGGCCTGGGCGGCGGCGACCAGGTCGTAGATCTCGCGCTGCCAGTCCGCGGGGGTGCCCAGGACCAGGGTGCGGGTCATGTCGGAGTGGTAGCCGTGCAACTGGGCGCCGAAGTCGAGCTTGACGAAGTCACCCGTCCGAAGGACCCCGTCCGTGGGGCGGTGGTGCGGGATGGCCGAGTTGGCACCCGTGGCGATGATCGTGTCGAAGGCCGGTGCTGCCGCACCGTGATCGCGCATCCGGTCCTCGAGGTCGCGGGCGACCTCACGCTCGGTGCGCCCCGGCCGGATCCCGCCCTCGGCGATCAGCTCCGCGAGCGCGGCGTCACCGATCGCGCACGCCTGCCGCAGCGCCTCGACCTCGGTGTCGTCCTTGACCAGCCGCAGCGCCTCGACCAGCTGCGGCGCCCTGGCCAGCTCGACCCCCTCGGCGGCCCGGCTGAGCGCGTCGAGGCCGTCCACGGTGACGTGCTGGCTCTCGAACCCGAGCACGCCCAGCCGGTCGGCCGCGGCGCGCGCGGCCAGCGCCTGGGCGCTGGCGCGGTCGATGAGCCGCTCCAGGCCGGGCACCTGCTCGGCGGACTGCTCCTGGTAGCGCCCGTCGGTGCAGAAGACCGTCCGGTCATCGCCGTCGACGTGGACGAGGAGGGCCCCGTTGGAGCCGGTGAACCCGGTGAGGTAGCGCAGGTTGCGCAGGTCACCGATGAGGAGGGCGGTGAGGCCCCGGTCGCGCAGGGTGCTGCGCAACGCGGCGCGTCGTCGCTCGTGCGGGTCGGACATGACCTTGAGCTTAGAGCGCCGCCGCCTACTCTTGGGTAATGCGAACCTGGCTGACCCGAGGCGCCACCCTGGCCGCCGTGCACGCGGTGGCGGCGGTGACCGTCGCGGCCGCCAAGGCCACCGACCCGACCGGCTGGACAGCGCTGTCGGCGGTGGTCCTGGGCGTCCTGGTCGCCGCGGCGGCGGTGTGGGCGGCGGTGGACGCGTGGCGCGGGCTGCCGGACCGGGGTCGGACGTGGGTCGCCGCGGCCCTGGTCGCGGGCTGGGGCTCGGCGGTGCTGGGGGTGATCGGGCGGGGGCTGTTCGTCGACCAGACCGGCCCGAGCGCCCTGGGCCAGGCACTTACCGGCGGGGCGGCCTTCACGGCCCTGCTCGTGCTGGTCCCCGCGGCGCTGGGTTTGGTCGTCGGCCCGCACCTGGACGGGCGTCGCCCCGCAGTCAGCCCGCCGGACGGTGACCCGGGTTCAGCGTCCGCGCCCGAGGCCCGCACCGGCACGTCCCGGTCGCCATCACCGCGCCCGCGACGCATTCGGCCGACCCCGTCGCCGCGTCCGCGCCGCGCGCGGTCGGACTAGGTTCCGCGGCGGCCGAACGAGAACTTCCCAGACACCCGCACGGGCGTGTCCACGAGCGTCCTGGGTGTCAGGCGGACCGGATGGCGTTGTCGGCGATCCAGCGCAGGGCGAGGAAGTAGCCGTCGATGCCGAGGCCGACGATGACGCCCGCGGCCAGCGCGGAGATGTAGCTGTGGTGGCGGAAGTCCTCGCGCTTGTGCACGTTGGAGATGTGCACCTCGACCAGCGGCGCGGTCAGCTGGGCGACCGCGTCGCGGATGGCGATCGAGTAGTGGGTCCACGCGGCGCCGTTGAGGACGACGGGGTGGCCCGCGTCGGCGGCCTCGTGCAGCCAGCCGATCATCTCGCCCTCGTGGTCGGTCTGGCGGACCTCGACGTCCAGGCCGAGCTCGACGCCGGTCACCCGGCAGCGGTCGGCGAGCTGGGCGTGCGTGGTGCTGCCGTAGACCTCGGGTTCGCGCAGGCCGAGCCTGCCCAGGTTGGGGCCGTTGAGCACCAGGACCTTCACAGCAGGACACCTCCGGTGCGACCGCCGTCCGCGGCGACCGCGGAGTAGGCGGCGGCGAGCAGGGCCGGGTCGGGGCCCTCGAGGCGGGCGGGCTTGGCGAGACCGTCGAGGACCACGAACCGCAGCACGCCGGACTTGGTCTTCTTGTCCCCCAGCATGCCCTCGATCAACTGCGGCAGCGCGTCGGCGTCGTAGCTGACCGGCAGGCCGACCGAGGTGAGGATCGACCGGTGCCGGTCGGCGGTCGCGTCGTCCAGGCGCCCGGCCAGCCGGGCGAGCTCGGCGGCGAAGACCAGCCCGACGCTGACCGCGGCGCCGTGGCGCCACCGGTACCGCTCGCGGCGCTCGATGGCGTGGGCGAGGGTGTGCCCGTAGTTGAGCACCTCGCGCAGGCTCGACTCGCGCAGGTCGGCGGCGACGACGTCGGCCTTGACCTGGATCTTGCGCCGGACCAGCTCGGGCAGCACGGCCCCGGTCGGGTCGAGCGCGGCCTCGGGGTCGGCCTCGATGAGGTCGAGGATCACCGGGTCGCCGATGAACCCGCCCTTGATGACCTCGGCCATCCCGGCGACGAGCTCGTTGCGCGGCAGGGTGGTCAGCGTGGCGAGGTCGACCAGCACGGCGGAGGGCTCGTGGATGGCGCCGACCAGGTTCTTGCCCGCCTCGGTGTTGATCCCGGTCTTGCCGCCCACCGCGGCGTCGACCATGCCCAGCAGCGTCGTCGGCACGTTGACCAGCCGGATGCCCCGCATCCAGGTGGCGGCGACGAACCCGGCCAGGTCGGTGACCGCCCCGCCGCCGATGCCGACGATCGCGCCCTGGCGGTCCATCCCCATCCGGCCGAGGACCTCCCAGCAGAACGCCGCCACCGACAGCGCCTTGCCGTCCTCGGCGTCGGGGATCTCCACGGTGTGCGCGTCGACCCCGGCCGCGGCCAGTTCGTCGCGGGTCGCGGTCGCCGTCGCGGCGAGGGTCGAGGTGTGGATGACGGCGACCTTCGACGCCCCGCGCACCGCCTCGACCAGCTCACCGAGCAGCCCGGTCCCGATGGTCACCTCGTACGGCGCCCCGGTGGCCACCCGGATCCGCCACGGCTGCTCGCTCACTGCTCCCCCTCCGGGGTCGTCCCGGCCCGCGCGCCCAGGGCCGCGACCAGGTTGGCGATGATCTCCTCGGGCACGGCGGCGTCGGTGGGCACCTCGATGGTGGCCACCTCGCGGTAGAGCGGCAGGCGCTGGTCGAGCAGCAGCTTGAAGGTCGCCCTCGGGTTCACCCCGGCCAGCAGCGGCCGCGCGGCGGACAGCCCGGTGCGCCGCACCCCCTCCGCCATGCCGACGTTGAGGAAGACGACCGTGTGCTCGACCAGCAGCGCCCGCGTGGCCTCGGCCAGGATCGCCCCGCCGCCGAGCGCGAGGACACCCCCGTGCTCGACCAGCGCGGTCGCCACGGCGGCGGCCTCGGCGGCCCGGAAGACCGCCTCGCCGTCCTGGGTGAAGATGTCGGTGATCGGCTTGCCCGCCGCCGCCTCGACGTCGGCGTCGGTGTCGCGGAAGCCGACCCCCAACGCGGCGGCCAGCCCCTCGCCGATGGTCGTCTTGCCCGCCCCCGGCGGCCCGACGACCACCGCTATCGGGCTCACCAGCGCCTGCGCAGCGCGTCGAGGTACCCCTCGACGTTGCGCTTGCTCTCGCCGAGCGAGTCGCCGCCGAACTTCTCCAGCGCCGCCTCGGCCAGCACGAGCGCCACCACGGACTCCAGGACCACCCCGGCCCTGGGCACCGCGCACACGTCGGACCGCTGGTGGATCGCCACGGCGGGCTCACCGGTCACGACGTCCACAGTGGACAGCGCGCGCGGCACGGTGGAGATCGGCTTCATCGCGACCCGCACCCGCAGCGGCTCACCGTTGGTGATGCCGCCCTCGAGCCCACCGGCCCGGTTGGACCGCCTGCTGACGCCGGTGACGGTGCCCTCGGCCCGGTCGATCTCGTCGTGCGCCTCGCTGCCCCACCGCTGCGCGGTGGTGAAGCCGTCGCCGATCTCCACGCCCTTCATGGCTTGCACGCCCATCAGCGCCCCGGCCAACCGCGCGTCGAGCCTGCGGTCCCAGTGCACGTGCGACCCCAGGCCCGGCGGCAGCCCGTAGGCGATGACCTCGATGACCCCACCGACGGTGTCCCCGGCCTTCTTGACCGCCTCCACCTCGGCGACCATCGCGTCGGTCCCCGCCTGGCTGAACGCCCGCACCGGGCTCGCGTCCACCGCGTCGAGGTCACCGGGCCCCGGCGCGGGCCCGTCCGGCGCCACCGCCTTGCCGATCGAGACGACGTGGCTGACCACCTCGACCCCGAGCAGCTGCCGCAGGAACGCCCGCGCCACCGTGCCCAGGGCGGTGCGCCCCGCGGTCTCCCGGGCACTGGCGCGCTCGAGCACGGGCCGGGCCTCGTCGAAGTCGTACTTCTGCATGCCCGGCAGGTCGGCGTGCCCCGGCCGGGGCCGGGTCAGCGGCTCGTTGCGCCCGAGCTCGGCCAACTCGGCCGCGTCCACGGGATCGGCCGCCATGACCTTCTCCCACTTGGGCCACTCGGCGTTGTCGATCCGCACCGCGATCGGCCCGCCCTGGGTGAGCCCGTGCCGGACCCCACCGAGGATCTCGAACTCGTCGGTCTCGAAGCCCATCCGCGGACTCCGCCCGAACCCCAACCTGCGGCGGGCCAACTGCCCCGCGAGGTCGCTCGTGGTGACCTCCACGCCCGCCACCATGCCTTCCAGCACGGCGACCAGCGCGGGCCCGTGTGACTCTCCAGCGGTTATCCAACGCAGCACGCCCAGATCCTGTCATGACACCCAGACCCGCCCGCGTCCGGCCAATCGCCCAACCTCCACGTGAGACCCGCCACTCACCCCCTTTCCGTGTTCGCCCACCGAAACACCTTGTCCGCCTGGTTGTTCGACCACCCCGCCGCTCACACCACCCGGTGATCCGGCGGAATGCCGCCCACCCCCGGCACTCTCGATCCAGGGTCACTCACCCGGCCAGACAGCAGGTCAACGACCTGCCCGAAGGTCACCTAACTGCCTGACCTGGCGCAGCATCGCCGACCTCGCCACCTCCCAGCCGCACGTCATCACTCCCAGCCGCACCTCACCGATCACAGCCGCAACCAATCCCAGCCGCACCTCCCAGATCTCCAGCCGCACCCCACCAAACCAATCCCAACCGCACCTCCTAATCGCACCTCCCAAGCGCACCTCACCGATCCCAACCGCACCCCTCCCAGACCGCCCAGTCGCACCTCCCAGCCGCGCCGCAACCGTCGCCCAGGCCCCGTTCACCGCCGACGCCACCCTCTCGCCGCCCACACGCCACGCCCAGTCGACCCGCCCAGTCGACCCCGGCCACGACGCCCTCGCCCGAACTCCATCCACCAGTCGAGCCCTACGACGACCTAGCGGCAAGGCCACCCGACTCGGACCAGCAACCGGATCCGGCGACTGAGCCCCGGTACCCACCCCCGCCCAGGCTGACCGATCGGCCTGAACACCGACCCCCTGCAACGGAAACGCGTCGCCGAGCAGGTCGAGGGACAGGTGATGCGCCGGTCCGAAGAGGACTCCTTGGTGATCGCGAAATGCGATGGCACCAGAGATCGAGCCGCGGCGATACTGCGCCGGTGGAACTGAGACCGTGGGAAGTTGAGCGCGCCAGGGAGTTCGCGGCACTGCGAGGCAGACGCGTCGAGTCGTGGGTCGGGGAGGAGTTCGCTCTACGCGAGAACTTCGAGGGCAATGGCCCCCAGTTCGAGGACCCCGAAGTGCCCTTCGTACAGATGAACGGACTCCAAGCCAACCTCGACCACGGCGAGGCTTTCAGCATCACCGACTACCAGAGCGACGACGCATGGGGCCTGTTCCCGTGGCCCGGCGCCCACTACGAGTACCGGCCCGCAGACGGCATCTACCGCTGGCGTCCCCTCCCCGAACTCCCGACAGGCGACGTCGATGAGGTCGTCGTCCTCGCCGACGCCGAGACCGGACTCCTGGCCGAAGTACACCTGGTCATCGGCGGGAACCTCCTTGCCCTGGTCTCCGGCGAGGTGATCGAACGCGGCAACGGCACCGTGGACATCGTCAGACTCGACGAGTGCGTCCTGGTCTTCACCAACCCCGACGACATCGACCGCGTCCCCTGGTCCAACCCCCTCTCCACCTTGATACCGGTCCACCGCTGACCCCGAGAAGCGGCCCGCTGGCGAAGTGCGTTGTCATGGCTAGAGTCCTTTCAGTGAGCGGAAATGTCATGGTGAGCGGGAGCGGGCGACAGTGATACTGCGCCCATGACTTTGCGAGCATGGGAGATCGAGAGAGCCGAGGTACACCTGGCCATCGACAGCACTCCCCTTCTCCTCGTGTCGGGCGAGGTGAACGAGACGGTGGATGGCTCCCTGACCGTCAGCAGGCTCGACGAGTCGGTGCTGGTGTTCACCGACCCGACCGCGGCCGACCGGGTCCCCTGCGCCAGTCCCCGCTCCGCACTCATCCCGGTTCGGCGCTGACCACTTGGGCACTGACCACTTGACGTGCCCCCGCCAATCCCCCACCTCCGACCAGGCGGCCTAGGAGAAGACCGGCAGGGCAAGAGCGAAGGTGCTAGCCAGCAGTCCAGGCCCGTAAGGGATGTGGTGCCGCCAACTGGCGTGCCGGACGCAATGCAGGAGCAGAGTCAGCGAAGAGGCGATGAGCGGACCTAAGAGGACGAAATTTGGTCCGCCGATACCCAAGAAGAGACCTAGGGTTGGCGCTAGTTTGATGTCGCCCATGCCAATAGCTTCAGGGTTTGCGGCCCTAACGAGGGCATAGAAGGCGGTAAGCGCAAGAGCGCCTAAGAGGGCCTCGACGAGGAGATCGACATGCGAGGCGGAAGCAGCGAAGGCGAGCAGGGCAAGGGTGACGGGGAAGGCGGTCAGGGTTAGCTGGTTGGGCAGACGTCGGTGGTGCAGGTCGAGGGCGGTCAACGAGACCACCAGCCAGGCCAGGAAAGCGATTGCGGGTACCCACCACCAGGGGATGAGCCCACCGTGCCAGGCAGCGGCAACGAGCGCCCATAGCGCTGCCGTGGGCAGTTCGTACCACCGGCGAGGCACCGCATACCGGGGCACGGCAAGGCGGGCTGCCGCCCCAGCCACATATCCCGCGGTAGCCGCAACTGTGGATACAGCGATGGCGTGAAATGCGGCAGGCACCGGAACGCAGAGCGCCGCGGCAGCCGGAATGGCGACGGCGAAGAACCGTGTCGGCGGGGATCCGCCGGGCGCGGCGAGAAGTCTGACGGGGAGCTGGATTGTCATGGCGAACTCCTTTCTCGCTTTCCAAGTTAGCGAGAGGAGGAGGCGCCGCGCATTCACTCAATACGGTGGGGATAGCCAGTTGACAAATTCCAGGGGACTACAGCGGTAGCGGGAGGATTCCGCCGGTCGCGGCGAACAGGGCGTCGCGCATGGCCAGGCGCGGGGCCGGTTGCCCGGTGAAGTGGGTGACCTGCCCGAACGCCTGGTGCAGCAGCATGTCGAGGCCGGTGGCGATCTCGCCCCCGGCCGCGGACACGGCGGTGGCCAGCGGGGTCGGCCACGGGTGGTAGATGACGTCCAGCAGGTGCGCGGCGGCGGCCAACTCGGCGACCAGCGGCTCGGTCGCGGCGGGCGGCACCGTGTTCACCAGCACCTCGGCCTCCCGGGCGAGCGCGGCGAAGTCCGTGTCGGCCCAGCGGGACACCGTCAACGGCAGGCCGAGCCGCTCGGCGCACGCCACGGCCTCGGCCGCCCGCGCCGGATCCCGCACCACGACCACGGCGGAGGTGATCTTCAAGTCCACAAAGGCCGCCAGCGCCGCGCACGCAGTCCCACCGGCACCCAGGACCACGCCAAGGGATCCCCCGAGACACCCGGATGCCTGCAAGGCGCCGACAACGCCATCAACGTCCGTGCAATCGGCAAGCCAACCGGAGCCATCACGGACAAGCGTGTTCGCAGCACCTACCGCGACCGCGCGCGGAGTGGCTTTAGAGGCAAACGACAGCGCGGCACGCTTACCCGGCATGGTCACCGAAAGGCCGACCCACTCGTCACTCAGCCCGGCTACTAGACCAGGTAGTTGCGACTCGTCGCACTCCACGCGCTCATAGGTCCAAGGCAGGCCAAGAGCCTCGTACGCCGCGCCGTGAAGAACAGGTGACAAGGAGTGCGCGACAGGCGAACCGAGAACGGCCGCCCGTCGAACCTCAGTAGGCCTCATTGCGCTGCGCCAAGGCGATGTTCGCGTTGTGCTCATCAAGCGTGTTCGCGAAGCAGGACGTGCCGTCCTTCTGACAGCGCACGAAGAACACCCAGGTGCCGTCAGCAGGCTTGGCAGCGGCCTCTAGTGCCTCTCGGCTCACTGCGGCGATCGGGGTGGGGGGTAAACCTGTGTTCGCGTAGGTGTTGTACGGGCCAGACTTAGCGCGGTCCTCGGGCTTGGTGCGGATCGCGGGCCGGTCGAGCACGTAGTTGACCGTGGAGTCGTACTCCAGCTTCATGGTCTTCGCGAGCCGGTTGTAGGTAACGCGGGAGACCTTGGAGAAGTCGGCGGCGATGGCCTCACGCTGGACCAGGGACCCCATGACCAGCATCTGGTACGGGGTGAAGCCGGTCGCGTCGGCCAAGGCAGGCATACCGATGCTCTGCAGCCGGGCGGAGGAGTCTGCGATCAGCTTCTTCCAGAGGTCCTCAGCGGTGGACCCCGGCCGGACCTCGTAGACGTCCGGCATGATGAGGCCCTCGAGCTTGCGCTTGGGCTCAGGCGACTTCGACGCATCCGGCACAGCCCAGTCGGGCACGCCAAGAGTGGTCAGATCCGCCGTTTCCACTACCTTGCGCAACTCCTCGACGGGCACGCAAGTGCTCTTACCGTTGAGCTGCGCGCACGACGCCTTCGACAACAGGGAGTACACGCCCAGTGTCACGTTGGCGCCATTGGTCACGTCGTCGAACTGGGTGCCTGCCTTGATCTGCAGGTTCCCCACGCGAGAGGCCGGATTGACGATCTTAGCGACGGCGTCGGCACCGGACACCTTTGTGCGCATGACGTAGTAGCCCGGCTGGATGGAGCGGACCTTCGACTCGGACTCGGCCGCCTCGGTGAAGGCTCGAGCGCTTGCGACGACACCGTCGTCCTTAAGCCGGTTGGCGATGACGCCGGTGCTGTCACCGCCCTTGACCTCGACGACGATGTCGGTCTCGCCCGCCCCCGCGAAATCGTCGTAGTCGCCGATCCCGGCCAGGGTGCGCAGGCCGAACCAGACCCCGCCGCCGATGATGGCCAGCACGACGAGTCCGAACACCGCGAGCTTGACGCGCCTGCGGTCGCGGCGCGGCTTGCGCTTGGCGTCGTCCTCCCGCTCCTCGAAGAAGTCGAGATCGTCGGTCATGATTCCGCCTCCGCAGATCGTGCGAGCGCCGCCGAGCGTTCGTCGAGCCACGACTGCAAGATCGCCACGGCGGCGGCCTGGTCGACCACCGCGCGTTGCCGCTTGCCCTTGACTCCCCGGTCGCTGAGCATCCTGGTCGCTGTGACCGTGGTCAGCCGCTCGTCGACGAGCCGGACCGGCACCGGGGCGACGCGGGCCGCCAAGGCGGCCGCGTAGGCGCGCGCGGACTCCGCTGCCGCGCCGTGCCGCGCGGCGAGCGTCCTGGGCAAACCGACCACCACTTCGACCACCTCGTGCTCGGCGACGAGCTCGGTGAGCCGGTCAAGGTCGCTGCCCGACCGCTCGTCGCGGGACAGCGTAACGAGCGGGGAGGCCAAGATGGGAGTCGGATCGCTCACGGCGACGCCGACGCGGACGGAGCCGACGTCCACGGCGAGCCTGCGGCCACGCCCCGGGTCGTCGGCCCCCGGCCGATCGGGCTTCGGGTTCACGACCCGGCCAACGCCCTGCGCAGGGCGTTCACCGCCTCGTCGACACCGTTCGCGTTGGCACCGCCACCCTGGGCCATGTCGGGCTTGCCGCCGCCACGTCCCTCGATGGCCGAGGAGAACGACGGGACGAGCTTGCCCGCGGCGATTCCCGCGTCGCGGGCGGCCGAGGTGGTGGCGACCACGAAGTTCACCTTGTCGCCGTCTGTCGAGAACAACGCGACGACGCCGGATCGCGTACCGAGCCGGTTGCGCACCTCGGTCGCTAGCGTGCGCAGGTCGTTCCCGCCGATGCCGTTGGGCACCTTCAACGCGACAAGAGCGGTCCCGTTGAGGTCTTCGGCCTTACCGGCAAGGTCGCCCGCGGAGGACAAGAGCTGGCCAGCGCGCAGCTTCTCCAGTTCCTTCTCCGCGTTGCGCAGGCGGTCTACCAAAGCCTCTACGCGGGCGGGCACCTCGTCGTTGGGGACCTTCAGCATGGTGGCCAGGTTCTGCACTAGAGCGCGTTCCTTGGCCAGGAAGCGCATCGCTTCCATGCCGACATAGGCCTCAAGACGGCGACTACCGGAGCCGACGGAGGACTCGCCGAGCAGCGTGATCGGGCCGATCTGCGACGAGTGTTCCACGTGCGTGCCACCGCAGAGCTCGCGCGACCAGGGGCCGCCGATCTCGATGACGCGGACGGTCTCGTCGTAGGTCTCGCCGAAGAGGGCTACCGCGCCCAACTCCTGAGCGCCGCCCATATCTGTGTATACGACGCGCACGGGCAGGTCTTGGCGAACGGCCAGGTTAGAGACCTCTTCGATCTCACTGCGCGTTTCCGCCGACAGGGCGTTGCCCCAGGCGAAGTCCAGGCGCAGGTAACCCGGCTTGTTGTAAGAGCCGCTCTGCAGGGCTGTCGGGCCGAGCACCTCGCGGAGCGCGGCGTGCACGACGTGCGTGCCGGAGTGGCCCTGTCGCGCGCCAACCCGCCACTCGTGGTCGACAAGAGCCTCGACATGCTGGCCTTCGACGACCTCACCACTGCGCACGCGCACTTGGTGCACCCACAGCTTGCGGGCGACCTTCTGCACGTCGAGGACCTCTAGCTCCACCCCGGGACCGGTGATGGTGCCCGCGTCGCTCTCCTGGCCACCAGATTCGGCATAGAGGGGCGTGCGGTCGAGGACAACCTCAACGATCTCGCCCTCAGACGCGCTGCGGACACGAGCCCCTTCGCGGACCAGACCGCGCACGGTGGCTTCGGCGGAGAGGACCTCGTAGCCGAGGAACTCGGTCGGGCCTTGCGCCAAGAGGTCGCGATAGACCGTCTGGTCGCCGTGACCGGTCTTACGGGAAGCGGCGTCGGCCTTCGCGCGGGCGCGCTGCTCGGCCATGAGCTCGCGGAAGCCCGCCTCGTCGACAGTGAGGCCCTTCTCGGCGGCCATCTCCAGCGTGAGGTCGATCGGGAAGCCGTAGGTGTCGTGCAACTGGAAGGCCTTGTCGCCGGGTACCAGCGCGCGACCGTCCGCCTTGATCTGCTCAGCGGCGAGGTCGAAGATCTTCGAACCGCTGGCCAGGGTGGCGAGGAACGCCTCTTCTTCCTTGCGCATCACGGACTCGATGCGCGGGAAGTCGTTGGCCAGGTCGGGGTAAGAGGGCGACATCGTGTCGCGCACGACAGCAGCGAACTCGCCCAAGACCGGCTCGTTCACCCCGAGCAGGCGGACAGACCTAACGATGCGGCGGAGCAGACGGCGCAGGACATAACCGCGGGCCTCGTTGCCGGGGGTGACACCGTCCGCGATGAGCATCATGCCGCTGCGGGCGTGGTCGGCGATGACGCGGAAGCGAACGTCGTCGACCGTGCTACCGGAGCCGTAGCGGCGGCCTGACATCTCCTCGGCCTTACCGATAACAGGTCGCACGAGGTCGGTCTCGTAGACGTTCTCGACACCCTGGAGCAAGGTGGCGACGCGCTCGATGCCCATACCGGTGTCGATGTTCTTCGTCGGCAGGGACCCGACCGGCTTGTGGCCCTCCTTGGGGCTCAGCTCGCCGCGCTCGTCCTGCATGAAGACGAGGTTCCAGATCTCCAGGTAGCGGTCCTCGTCGGCGACAGGGCCACCGTCGCGCCCGTGCTGCGGGCCGCGGTCGTAGTAGATCTCGGAGCAGGGCCCACCGGGACCGGGGATGCCCATGTCCCAGTAGTTGTCCTTGCCGTCGCGGCGCTGGATGCGCTCCTCGGGCAGGCCCGCGATCTTGCGCCAGAGGTCGAAGGCCTCGTCGTCGTCGTTGTAGACGGTCGCCCATAGACGGTCCGGATCGAACCCGTAGCCGCCGTTGTCGACGCTGTTGGTGATGAGTTCCCAGGCGAACTCGATGGCACCGGCCTTGAAGTAGTCCCCGAAGGAGAAGTTGCCCGCCATCTGGAAGAAGGTGTTGTGGCGGGTGGTCTTACCGACCTCGTCGATGTCGCCGGTGCGCACGCACTTCTGCACGCTGGTGGCGGTGTGCCACGGCGCGGGGGCCTGGCCGAGGAAGTACGGCTTGAACTGGACCATGCCCGCGTTGACGAACAGCAGGTTCGGGTCCTCGAGGATCAGCGACGCGCTGGGCACCTGGGTGTGGCCGTTGCGCTTGAAGTGGTCCAGGAATCGGCTGGAAATCTCGTGGGTCTGCACTGGAGTTGTCCTCAAGTGGTCAGGGGTTCGGCGGGCGGGCGCGGCGAACGGCGGGGTGGGTCAGCCGTTCGCCCTGCGCGCTCGCGCGCCGGGGGTGACACCGGAGCGGCGCTCTACGGTGTCGGCCAGTTCTTCCTCGCGCTCGACCATGCCAGCGCGCACGTCGGCGCCGAACGCGCCGATGGCCCCGGCGAGTTCGTGCACGGCGTCGCCGAGGTTGCCCGCGATCCCCGCGGGGGTGATGGCGTGAGCGGTCTGCTTCGCCTTGCGGCTAAGAGCGACCCCGGCGGCGATACCGACGCCTAGCCAGAAGACACGGCGGATCACGACCGGGCTCCCTTGCGGGCGCGGCGGCCGGAGCGGGAGTGCTTGCCCTCTAGCTCGCCCTTGGCCTTACGCCGGGCCCGGACGGCCTTGCTGACGCCGTAGGACAGCGCGGCGACCTTCACCAGCGGGCCACCGAGGGTGGCGGTGAACACCGAGGTCAACGCCGAGACGTTGCCGGTGACGGCTTGAGCGTTGGCCGTGATGCCGTCGACCCGCTCAAGCTGGGTGTTCACGTGGTTGAGCGTGGTGTTGGCGCCGGAGAACAGCGGGTCGCTGTTCTCGTGGGCCTTGCGGATGGCGATGGTGGCCTCGTCGAGCGTGCGGCCGAGCTTGGCCAGCACGATGCCCAGCAGCACTACAAGCAGTACGAACGCGCCTGCGGCCACCAGCGCGGCGATCTGCCCTGCTGTCACGAGCCCTCCTCATGGCCTGACCCCGATTGATCGGCGCCAGGTTACCGTGCCGGTTCCGTACCAGTGTGCGCGGTCAGGCGGGTGTCGAGCGACTCGGTTACTCGCCTCGGATGACCCGGCGCAGCTTGGGTACCCGGTCGGCGAGATGTCGTTCCGCGCCGCGCTGGGTGGGCTCGTAGTAGTCGCGTCCACGCAGGTCGTCCGGTGGGTACTGCTGGCTAAGAACGCCTTCCGGGACGTCGTGGGGGTATTGGTAGCCAGTGGCGTTGCCGAGTTTCTTCGCACCGGCGTAGTGGCCGTCGCGCAGGTGGGGTGGCACTTGCCCGGCTCCCCCTGCGCGGACGTCAGCGAGGGCGGAGTCGATGGCGGTGTAGACCGCGTTGGACTTGGGCGCGGTGGCCAGGTGAATGGTCGCTTGAGCCAAGGCGAGCCTGCCTTCGGGCATACCGATCAGCTGGACGGCCTGCGACGCGGCGACAGCGATCTGGAGGGCGGTCGGGTCCGCCATGCCGATGTCCTCGCTGGCGTGCACGACGAGGCGACGCGCGATGAAGCGTGGGTCTTCGCCTGCCTCGATCATGCGGGCGAGGTAGTGCAAGGCAGCGTCGACGTCGGAGCCGCGGATGGACTTGATGAACGCGGAGGTGACGTCGTAGTGCTGGTCGCCTTGCCGGTCATAGCGGACGGCGGCCTTGTCGACGGTGGCCTCGACTGTGGCGAGGTCTATAGAGCCTTCGCGGGTGGAGAGAGCCGAGTCTGCGGCGGCTTCGAGGGCGGTAAGAGCCCTGCGAGCGTCACCACCGGCAAGGCGGACGATGTGTGCTTCGGCGTCTTCGTCGAGGGTGACTTTCGCGTTGAGTCCGCGTTCGTCGGCTACAGCCCGCCTGACCAGCGTTTGGACGTCTGTGTCGGTAAGAGGCTGGAGTTGGAGGACTAGAGAGCGGGAGAGCAGCGGGGAGACCACGGAGAAGAACGGGTTCTCGGTGGTAGCCGCTACTAGGAGGACGATTCGGTCTTCTACGGCGCCTAGGAGGGCGTCTTGCTGGGTGCGGGAGAAGCGGTGCACCTCATCGATGAAGAGGACGGTGGACTCACCCGAGTGCGTTAGGCGTCGACGGGCCTCTTCGATTACCGCGCGGACCTCTTTGACGCCTGCAGAGAGGGCGGACAGGGCCACGAAGCGTCGTCCGATGGCGCTGGAGACGAGGGTGGCGAGGGTGGTTTTACCGGTGCCGGGTGGGCCGTAGAGCAGGATCGAGGCGGGGGCCGCTCCCTCGACTAGGCGGCGTAGGGGGGCGCCGGGGCCTAGGAGGTGGTCTTGGCCGAGGACCTCGTCGAGGGTGGCGGGGCGCATCCTTACCGCTAGAGGGGTGTTCGCCAGCGCCTTGCGCACAGCGTCGTTGGAGGCGGGGGCGCCGAAGAGATCGAACTCCTGTTCCACAGGAGTCGACGCTACCTGGTGTAGGCGTCGACCTTGGTGGAGGCGAGTAAGGCAGCCCAGGAGGTGGGGTGGACCAGAGCCCCCCGGCATGTGCGCCGCTGGACTCTGGGCCGTACGCGGACTGGTGGCTAGCTAGGCGTTCTTGAGGTCGGTGAGCAGTGCGGACCAGGTGGCCGGGCGAACGGAGAGGGCGCCTGCCGCGCGGTTCTTGGTGTCGCGGATGCCGACGGTGGTGGTGGTCAGGCGGACCTCGACACAGTTCTCAGTAGCCGCCGTACTACGACTGCTCTTGAACCAACCCGTGTCCCAGACCTGGGCAACCATGGGAGCTACTCCTTCGCGATGTGCTGAATCAACCGGCGGGACGCTTCGCGACTCAAGGCCGCCTCCCAGGACCGGTAGAACGCTCGAAGCATAGCCGTGGCTTCTGGTTCACCGTCGTAATAAGTTGACGGACCGAAAACGGGTGATGAGTAGCCGATCGGTGTCCCACGCTCACCGAAGCCGAAGATGGTCAAGCCAGATCCTCGCAACGGGTTGCCGTAGGAGTCTGCTTGCAGGACACGGATGTTCAGGTCTGGCATCTTGTCGATCAGTGCGAGCAGGTGCGTCAACTGCTCGCGCATCACTTCGGGCGCACCCATGTTGGCGCGCAAGGCATCCTCGGTAACGACGAAGCGCATGATGCGCCGATCCCCTTCGCCCAGCAGTCGAGACTGGCGATCCAGGCGGTAGACCGAACGATCTTCGCCTTGGGAGTCATCTGCGGACCACAGCACGCCATCCGCTTCGGCAAGCAAAGCTTGGATGTAGCCCTCGGACTGCAACAGACCAGGGATAACCCCGGTCTCGAAGCAGTTGATTTCGGAGGCGCTGGCTTCCAAGTCGGCGAAGCGGCGGTAGGCATCTGGCAGATTGTCTACGTGGACGCGGCGCTTTTGGCGGCGGCGGGCTTGTTGGCCTAGTTCGACGACCGTGGTGCGTTCGTCGCCGGTGACGTTGTAGCAATCCAGGAGCTTGTCGAGGTCTTCCATGCTGGCGGTGGCGCTGCCGTCCTCCAGTTGGACGATCCGGGAGCGGACCTTGCCGAGGACCTCGGCGCTGGCCTGTTGGGTCATCCCGGTGCGTTCCCGCAACCGGCGAAGCACCAAGCCCAGTTGCCTGCGTTCGAATGTAGGCCGCGCGTGGCCCATGGCCGACCCCTTCGGTTCACCCGATTGTGCGTCTTGTCGAAGCCCGACAGTCGCCCTAACATTCAGCGCGACAGTCGGGCTTAAGTCCCGATCACTCTAGGACACAAGGCGGCATCCCATGGCACTGTTCACCCAACCGGGCGTTTCTGTCGAGGCCTGGATCGACCTCGCGCACGACGTCCCGATGCGACTGGAGTCCGTCGAGAACGGGCAGGCGTCGCTGCAGTTCGGACAGGCTGGCGAGTACACGATGACCATGAGCAGGAACAACCTCGCGCAACTGGTCGACCTGGCGAACTCGGCGATCAGCCAGTTGAGCTAGGGCAAACTATCAGCAACCACCGGTGGCGGTGCCGGGAACCCAGCAGGTCGATGCGATTCGGTCAATCGATGGCGAAGGCGTGCAGGAAAACGCGCGCCGGGCGTGCCCCCCGGTCAACGGTGACATCGACCTGCTCCCGGTACAGCCCAGGAAGAACCACCCGCCACGACCGGACCGGCCCATCCGCCGAAAGGGTCCAGTTCGCCCCGTCGGGCGCATAGATCAGGGCGTACTCGGACATCAGCGGGTCCGGCTGGTCCGGGCGCACGCCCAAGGAGACGAGGAACGAGTCCACGCAGTCGTCGGGCGCGGCGAAGTCCAGGCTGACGCTCTCCGGGCCTTCCGGGAGGATGTAGTACCGGGTCAAGGGCTTCGCGCAGTCCGGCAGCTCAACCCGGGTCAGTCGCGCGATGTCGTTCATGCCGTGGCCGGTGCTGCTGCCTTGGTAGGCCCGGGGGTCCAGGTTCGCCATGAACGCAGGCCACAGCCACACCATGGCCCCGCTGAGCGCTATGACAACCAGCGTGATGATGGCGGGTTTCGGGGAGGGGCCACGGTCGATCACCAGTCCACAGTAGCCATTCGCGGCGTCGAAGTGGTGGAGACTATCGGCAACTGCCGGTTGGGGTGATGGCAACGCCGAGCAGGGCGCGCAATGCCTGCTCGACGACCGCGGGGGTCAGCGGTCGCACGCTGGTCAGCGCGTCGATGAGCACGCCGTCCAGGAATGCGGCAGCGGCAGGGCACCGGTCGGCCGGGAACCGGTGCTCCAGCACGCGAACCAGGTCCGCGCGCCACTGCTCGGCGAGCGGTCGCAACTCCGGCCGGTGGGTGGCGGCGAGGTACAACTCGGCCTCGACCACCGCTCGTTCGTCGGCACCGCACAGGCAGTCGACCGCAAACTCGGCGACAGTGGCGACCGGGTCGTCGGCGGCGCCCAGGCGGGCGGCCAGCCCGGCGAGGTCCTCGGCCCAATGGTCCGAGACCTGCTCCAAGGCGGCCGCGGTCAAGTCGTTAAGGGTCGCGAAGTAGTAGGTGGTCGAGCCGACCGGGACCCCTGCGCGGGCGGCGACGGCGCGGTGGGTCAGGCCTGCCACGCCGAGGCTGGGGATCAGCGCGCACGCGGCGTCGATGATCTCCTGACGACGCGCCTGGGGGTCGCGGCGGCGGTTCAGTGGGCACCGCCGAGGTTGAGGGTGACCACGCCCGCGACCACCAGGACGACGCCGATGACCTTGACCGGGGTGAGCGCCTCGTTGAGGAACAACGCGCCGACGATGACGATCACCGTGGTGCCGAGGGCGGACCAGATCGCGTAGCCGACGCCGATCTCCATGCCTTGCTGCAACGCCTTGGCCAGCATGAAGAACGCGATCGCGTACCCGGCGAGCACGGTCACGGTCGGCCAGAGCTGGGTGAAGCCCTGCGTCGACTTCATCAGGCTGGTGGCGACCACCTCGAAGGTGATCGCCAGGCCGAGGTACACCCACGCGAGCATCGCGCACTCCCCAGAGTTGGACATCCGTACATGTATGACTGTACATGTACGGATGTCCAACTTACCTACGCGCGGCTCGCGGCGGACGCGAAGCCGAGCCAGGTGTGCCGGTTGCCCCACCAGCACCAGCCGACCTTGGGGGCGTCCTTGTTCTCCTTGCCGTCGCGGCCGGTGCCGTTGCTGATCCAGATCGCCGGGGTGCGCGTGTCGAACTTGCCGCTCGGCCTGCGCAGGCGTGACGCGATGGTCATGAAGCAGAGGTTGCGCTCCAACGCCTCCGGCTCGTGGAGCAACCACTGGATCCCCTCCCCCAGCGTCAGCGGGGTGCGGCTCTTACCCGCAATCGCCGGCAGCGCCTCCTCTGGCGTCCAGTTGGCCATGTCGTCGCCGCGGTCAATGTCAGTCACCAGATAGACGGGCTTGTCAGGCAACTCCACTGTCGGCGCGAAGTCGTCGAGGTCCGCCATGTCCACCACTACGAAGCCGGGCTTGTCCTTGTGCCGCAACAGGGGGGCTATTTCTGTCGCCTTGAGCCGGTCTGGGTGCACTACGAGCAGCGCGCTGTCGCTGTCCGGCAGGGCGAGGTCCTGGTCGGTGAGCCCGGCCAGTTCGGGGATGCCCAAGTCGTGGAGTCGCTGGATCTGCTTGTCGAGCGGAGGAAGGGGCACGCGCGAGCCTCCAGGGGTTTCGGGTAGGGGGTTTCCGTCCAACGCCCGCGACGCGGCCGATGTTCCCGAGCCCTACCACGATCGGGTCAAACTCCGGGTTAACACTGCTCGACACCCTCGCGTGTCCAGGGTGGACGGACGTCGACCGTCGGTACGGTCGCGCTGTCTCACCCCCCGGAGGAGCCATGTGGGAGCTGCTCATCGCGGCCATCGGTGTGGCGGTACCGATCGTGACCTTCCTGTGGGAGTCGCTGGTCGTCGGGCGCAAACGGCTCGGGTACCGGGTGCAGCTCGACACCAGGATCCGCGTGGGCGAACGCCCCGGCGGACCGCTGCGGCTGCGGGTAGGCGACAGCGACGCCGCGCTCGACGACCCGACTCTGGTGCTGCTGCGCGTAGAGAACGCAGGGGCGACCAACGTCGATCGCGGGGACTACGCCGCCCCGGACGACGACAAGGTGGGGCTGCGAATCAGCTTCCCGCAGCGGCGCGTGGTGGACATGGCCATCACGGAGCTGAGCGACGCGCATCTAGAGCAGTTCTTCGGCGCGGAGTCCGGGCTCGCCTACGCAGACAACACGATCGATCTGCCGCGGGTGCCTCTTAACCGCAAAGCTCACTACAAGGTGTTGGCGGTCCTAGAGGGAACGGGGACCGAGCAGTACCCGGACCCGGTGGTAGTCGGCGCGATCAAGGGGGGCGTGCGGGACGGACGGGTACTAGAGACGGCAAGCCGAACGGGGCCGTCGCGGCGGGCGCGGTGGGTGACCGCGTTCCTGGTGCTAGTCATCGTGTCGCTGGGGGTGGGCAGCCTGCTCGGCGATCCTGACCCGCTCGACTGCGGGCACGGGCAGCTCGTGGTGATCGGGTCGACCGCGTTCGCACCTGTGCTGCGCAGCGCCGCGCGGCAGTACGAACGCACTTGCGGGGACGCCCGAATCGCGGTTGAAACGGGAGGTAGCGCCGACGGCATAGAGCGGCTCAACCGCACGGGTGGCACCGCAGCGGTAATCGCGTTCTCCGACGGGTCGAAAGCGGACGGGTATCCGAGGTTGATCGGTCGCCCGATCGCGTTCTCGTTGTTCACCCTGGTGGTGCACGCCGACGCAGGGATCAGGGACCTGTCCACCGAGCAGGTCCGCGCGCTGTACGCGGGCGAGGTGGCCAACTGGTCCGAAGTGGGCGGCAACGACGTCGAGGTGCACCTGGTCAGCAGGCAGAGCAGTTCCGGCACCCGGCGCGCCTTGGAGTCCCGGGTGCTGGG
The DNA here is from genome assembly GCF_024171925.1 of Actinokineospora diospyrosa. GTDB lineage: Bacteria > Actinomycetota > Actinomycetes > Mycobacteriales > Pseudonocardiaceae > Actinokineospora > Actinokineospora diospyrosa. Next base: position 64,641 of record NZ_JAMTCO010000018.1, read on the forward strand.
GCAGTTGGAACTCGCGCCGAACTCGACCAACTGCCGAACCCTGGACAAGCTCGCGACGGCCCAGGTCACGCGGTGCGAACGGCCGGGGACCGAGAGCGTGCTGAGCGCGGTCGCGGAGGTGCCGGGGGCGATCGGGTACAGCGAGGCCCACGCGGCGGAGGGGGTGGCGTCGGTCGTGCAGGTGCGGATCGACGGGAGCGAGGCGGAGTTGGTGAAGGCGGATCACCACGCGTACCCGTTCTGGGAGACGGAGTACGCGTACACGTTCGACGAACTGCCCGCGGATTCGCTGGGGGCGGCGTTCTTGCGGTACCTGACCAATGAGGTGGGGCGGGACATCATCCGGGTGGAGGGGCACCAGCCGTGCGCGGACCTGGCGAATCCGGTGCTGTGCCAGCCGGTGAAGTAGTCCGCGCACGGTCTCATCCAGCGTGTGCGATGCCGGTGGTGCGGCGGCGGTGGTGGGCTTGGCGCAAGGAGGTCAGTATGTGTCGTTGGATCGCGTACTCAGGCTCGCCCGTGCGGCTGGAGGATCTGCTCTACAAGCCCGAGAACTCCCTCATCGTGCAAAGCAAACAGTCCCAACTCGGTGTCGAAACCACTAACGGTGACGGGTTCGGCATCGGTTGGTACGGCGACCGGGGAACACCCGGGGTGTACCACAACATCCAACCCGCTTGGCAGGACAGCAACCTGCTTGAGCTGGCCGCCCAAGCCAGCTCAGGCCGGGTCTTCGCACACGTGCGGGCCACTACCGGCACGCCGGTGCAGCAGACCAACTGCCACCCGTTCCGCCACGACCGCTGGCTGTGGATGCACAACGGGGCGATCGCGGGCTTCTCGGAGATCAAGCGCGACCTGGTCCTCGCCGTCGACCCGGACCTCTACCCCGCGATCAAGGGATCAACTGACTCCGAGGTGCTATTCTACCTCGCGCTGACCATGGGCTTGGAACACGACCCGCCCGCCGCCATGGCCCAAGCGATCGGCTTCGTCGAGCAAGTCGGCCACCGCCACGGCATCGCATACCCGATCCAACTCACCGTCGCGACCACCAACGGAGAAACCACCTGGGCGTTCCGCTACTCCAGCGAGGGCCGCTCCCGCTCCCTGTTCCACAGCACCGACATCTCAACGCTGCGCCAGCAATACCCGGACAGCCCGGAACTGCAGCTACTTTCCGACGACGCACGACTTGTCGTGTCCGAGCCGCTGGGCAGCTTGCGGGGCGCATGGCGTGAAGTACCCGAATCGACCTACCTGACCACACACGACGGCGTGGAGGAAATCCGGCCGTTCTCCCCTGGCACGACCGGGTGAGCTCTACTGCAACGATGTCAAGACGCTCCGGGCTAGGCCGCGAACGTCCTCCCAACGCTGGTCCGTGGCCAATGCCTCCACCGCCCAAACATCGCGATTCTCCTTCTCGCTCATGGTGGCGAGAGCCGCATCGATTGCGTCGAGCAGCTCCCGCACATCAGCCTGGAGCCATCCATTCGAAATGAACTGGGGCAACAACCGGTAGCCCGCATCGAACTCAAGCGCGAGTTCGTCGGCAAGCGCGGGTTCACCAGGCAACCCCAGAGAGCCCAACCAGGCCAGCTGATGCCGAGCATCCAGAGCGAGAATCGCCACAGCCCTCAAGAACGCCACGAGAGGGCGGACAGGCAGCTCAGTCATTGCCGGATCACCACTTTCCCACTCGACACCTTCCAGCGTAGCGCACTATCAAGCGGCCAACAAAAGGATTGCGCTCATCTGGTCCGCGCCAGCCAGCCGATGTCACCCATGTTCGGATCGCGACCCAGTTCCCGCCACATCGCCATTGCTGTGTCAACAGCAGTCGACGCGTTGCCCCAGGGGAGGAAGGTGCCGGTGTCACCGTTCAGATCGCCCAGGACGACGCCGGAACCGGTGAGCGCCACCAGGATAGGGCGCGCCACGGCCTGCAGCAGCTCGTCGTCCGCCTCGGGCAGGGCGCGCCGAAGGTGCCAGAGCAGGGACCAGAACTCCACGTAGTCATCATCGAGTTCCCTGCTGAGCGCCTCCGCCACCTCAATGGCGACAACCACCTCGTTCTCGTTCACAGATCGCTTTCTTGGGTCAGCCGGGAAACTCGACGATTGTGCGGTACTTGAGTTGGTTCGCTTCGAGGACGTTCAAGCTTGTAGTACGCCCACCCTACAGCCTGCCTGCACCCCGAACAGTGGCCAGCCTTCGCCCAGCAGCGATCGCAGCAGCTACCGCGGGGTCAGGTGATCCTGTGGAGACATCGAGCCAATTCATCCAATAGGAAACCGCTGAAGGATTCCCATGTTCGCAATATCTCGGAGCTACCTTCGCGATAGAGGACAACTGGAGGGTTGTCCAAGCCCTGGCCAAACCAGTACGCCAGATAGCCTCCATGTATCGCAAAGACCACAGAATCACTCGCCAACAGGTGATCTGCACCGTTCTCAGCCAGCAACTCACGCGTGTCCGCAGGCACACCTATGACCTCAGGGTAGAACACGTCAGTCCCTTCAAGAAACCCTCCAGCGCCACCGCCCATCCTCCGGAGGAACTCCGCGTAATACGATGGGAGGCGGCCGACACCTTGGTCGGCACGAATCTCGTCGACCTTCTCGCCGGAAAGTCCGGTGAACGCCGCGCCAGGCCGCCACAGCTTGACCTGGGACTCAAAGAAGTCAAAAAAGTCGCTTGCATTATCCACTACGCGCACCCACCTTCTAGCCTGTTGTAGAACGTCTCGTTGACTACGTCAACTGATTCAGGAGGCTCCACACCTTCCAGTACGGCGCACCATCAAAGTGCCGACTCGAGCCAGGAGACTTCTGAATGTAGCGATCGGTGAAATGATTGGTATTGGCTTCAGCCGAGGTCACGATCCCGCGGTACCTCGGCCACCGACTCACACCATGCCGATTGACGGCTCGACGGAAGCCGGTAGTTCCGCGCCTCAGCCTCATCGAAAATCGCAACCAGTGAATCCGGTAGGTACCCAAGATGGCCGTCCACCATCTCACCCAGGGCGAGGACTGCTGACGCGCCACTGGAGAAGTCCAATCGCAACGCCCAGACCTCGTCCGGACAACCCTCGTTCGGCACATGAGAAGAACGGGCCGCACCAACGATTGGCACACCGAGTAGCGGATGCCATTCGGGCAGTCCGCTCACGTCAACAAAGTCATCCGGATCAGACGCTGGGAGATCGCCCGCTATGAACAGCCCGACTCCGAGCCATTCGTTCAGTCCGCGCATCTCCCAGCGGACCTCGAGGACATCCCCACCGACCAGCAAGAACACAGCAGCCGTGTCGATCTCGTGCACTTGGTCGTGCCGGTGCCCGTGAGGCCATCGGCCTTCGGGGAGCAAGCGGTAACGAACAGCCGACAAGCTTCGACCAACCAGACGACCGGCGAGCGCGTCGAACTCTTTCGGTCCGTCGTCAGGAAGCGGCCAGGGGGAAATCACTCTACTCATCAATACCGCCCGAAGTACTGGAACAAGCCCTCGCTATCGAATGTCACACCGTACCCCTGCTCACCACCTACACCAGGCACAACATACCGCGTCCCGCCTGCGAAGGTGCCGCTGGTGACAGGACTCTGCGTAGCAGCGGGTTCGTGAGGGAGTGTTACCAACAAGGACGAAGTACGTGTGCAAGTCATCGACGGTCAACGTAGGCGCGATCCACCCTCCCAGCGCCGCTGACCATCCCCTGCACAGCCACGCGGCCGCCTTCCGCCGTCAGAAGTTGATCGCCGGGCTTCAGCGCGTCGGCTCGCTGCCACTTCTGCCTGCTGGCGTTCCAGAACAGGTGATCTTCAGTTGTGTCGATACGGCGGCCGTCGGTGAGGGCCAACTGGTAAATGGTGTCGGTGTGGGGCCAGGTAGCGGTGACACGACGCGGGCCTTGTTCCCCGATCTCGGGATCAGCCGCCACGACCAGATCACCTTCTGCCACATCCTCGATCGGCTTTCCGGTGCCGTCGGCCATGAGAACCGCAGTGTCGCCACTGAAACTGCACACGGCGTTCGCCGCCCTGGCGGTGGCACCTTCCACCTTCACCGGGGTGCTTGAGGCGCTCACCGCTTCATCGATGACGCTGACGCCCTTGGCTACGCCTACGGCGCCTGCTCCGACTGCGGGTACGGCGGTCATCGGTGGGGCGGTTGATTCGAGAGCTCCGGCAGCGATGGCGGCGCAGAGACCGCCGGATCCGACGCAGGCGAAGCCTGCTACCAAGGCGCCCGCGACGACTACCTGGACGAGGACCTGTACCCACCAGGGGTAGTCCGGGGGACGTGGCCGGGGATGGGTTCGAGCATGTGCTCGAAGCCGGCGACCGCTTCGTACTCGCCGTCGGAGTAGGTGAAGTAGCGGTCGTTGACGGCGGGGCGGTAGTCGGTGCGGCCGAGGTCGATGACGGCGCGGCCGTGGGAGCCGACATTGGAGGGAACACCGCCGTGGGGGGTGGCCCAGCCCTTGCCACCGTTGCACAGGAGTCGCAGTTGCGCCCCTTGCCCTTGACCGCAGCGCGCGGGACGCCGCCGTCGCCCTGGAGGTTGTACTGCGAGTGTTCCAGGCCGATGTTGTCGTAGTCGGCGATGAGGCCGGTGGGGTCGGAGTAGGTGGTGGGGTTGTTGTTGGCGTAGGCGTATCCGGTCCAGGACTGGGGGGAGGCCAGGTCGAGGATGGGGTCTACGGAGATGAAGCGGCCGAGGGTGGGGTCGTATTTGCGGGCGCCGACGTCGGTGAGGCCGGTGGCCGTGTTGACGGGCTTGTTGAGGAAGCCGTGTTGGGTGGACCAGGCGGGCTGGGGGCCTCGGGCCTCGCCGTACGGGGTTGACTGGCGCCAGATGGGGGTTTGGGCGGTGTTGTTGAGGACCAGGCTGCCGGTGTTGTGGGGGTCGGTGATCTCGAAGTGGTAGTTCGTGCCGGATCCGGTGCGGACCGCTTGGCCGCCTGCGGTGAGGGGGTAGAAGCGGGTTCCGGTGAGTTCACCGTGTATCCGATCGGCTAACCGGATACGCCCTCGAATCGGGCTCGTCCTTAAGCACCAACAGGACCACACCAAGCACCGCCACAGCCCAACGAGTCGCGACACGCGAACCCAATCAACCCTGTGATCGTCGGGCAGACTGCATCGTCACAGAATTTCGTCGATGGCCAGGACATAATTCCAAGAAATAGAGAGTCCCTGACCAACCCTACTGTACGCATCCGAAGAGAGTGGTGTGATCTCGCAATCGACGCTGTGGCATGTAAAGGATCCTTCCAGCAGCACGGGCACGTGGCCAACCTCGTTGGCGGCCATGAGCTACTCTAGGTGAGACATTTGACTGTAGGGGAACTCCCATCAGCCGTGCGTGTCAGGACCCGATCGGCGCGATCGTGTCAGCGAGGCATACCTCCAACATTTCCACGAAGCTTCCGAAGTCTTTTGACACCACCTGAACATCTGAGTCATCAACATCGAAGCTGTCGATGTCGAAGCATCCGTTGAGCCGATAGACTCTTTCATCTCCGGCGACGACGGTTAGAAGACCACCGCCACCATCGGTGCCGAAAACAACAATCCTCCCACTCAACGCACCGGCCACCTTGGAAGGCAGGAGCCCGGACTGGGCGGATCGAATGACTTCGTCAGCCGAATCGATGAACCATGCATTTCCAACAGCAGGAAGTGATACGTCCGCCACCGAATGATAGAATGGAATCAGGCCACTTGAAGCTCCCCGCGAAACCAACTCATCTACTTCTTTCGAAGAAAGTTCTTCAGTTCGCCTGGAGACCTTGTTATCCCCCGGCGAATATCCGTAATACGCTTCAAAACCCGTGACCAATTTGTCCACCATGCTAGCCATACGGTCGATCCAGTCACTTAGGCTCTGCCCAGAAGTAAGCACTGTATCCCCTATCAATTTGGGCCGCATAAGCTTCAATTTGAGCGCGCGTCGCATTTGGGTTGGTCTCTTTAAAGTACTTCCATTGAAGCGTGATGTCTTGATGGACGTTCGCTCCGCGCGATTTCATCCTACCACCTGGGATTCCGCGAATATTACTAGGCGCATCAAAATCGAAGTCAACGAACTCAGGATGATTTCGATACTCCTGCGGGATCGCGTGGTGCGCATCCCAGTCGTTCGGCAGGTCCTGAAACCCGCCATTTCTCATAGTCGCGATAAATCGACCTCGATAGTTGGATTTCGCGATTCCAGGAAGGTTCGGATCATCACCGCACCTGTTGTGCACAAGTACCGCAGTCTCTCCAGCTACCACAAAGAAGGTGTGAGCGGTATCGACAGTGAGATTGAATACCTCGACGGACCGACTGTAGCCCTCTCGTAAGCCCACGACAGCGGCCGGTGAACCACTCGAATCGAGCAGGAGATCCCCGAGATGCAGCGCTTTTGCGGGCAGCCACTCCCCCTCGGTTAAATTCCAGAAAGGGTGACCAGCAGTCGTATCAATAGTACTGCCGTCCGCAAGTACAAGTTGCTGAACGGTGTCTTTGTGTGGCCACGTAGCGATCACATCTCGCGCGCTCTGCTCGCCAGTTTCGGGGTCCGCAGCGAGGACCTTCTCACCCGGTCGAATATCGCGGATCGGCTTTTCAGTGCCGTCTCCCAGCAGCACCTTGGTATCGCCATCGACGCCGACCTCCGCCGGGACGGTCATCCCGCCGACGAGCGCGAACCTGCGGTCGTTCGGCGCGATCACCTGGGCCAACCCCACCACCGGCAGCGAGCAGACCGACATCTACGTCGCCACGCCTGCCGGTGAACTGCTGGTGTATCAACCGGTGCCGTCGGGGATCCTCGGTGTGCCGCGCCAGGCTGGGAACGCGGGCTGGCAGTTCATCACACCCATCGGCCTCGCCGACTGGAACCACGACAACTACCCGGACCTGGTGGCGCGCAACGACAGCACGTGCAACGAGATGGTCTACCCCGGCTCACCCACCGGGTTCGGCCTGCCCACCCAGATCGGCACCGGCTGGTGCGGCTACACCTTCTACGGCATCACCGACTGGACCCGCGACGGCCACCACGACATCATCGCCGTCGACTCCGGTGGCACCCAGTGGGTGTACCCCGGGGACCTCACCGGCGGCACCGCGACCCGCATCCAGATCGGCACCGGCTGGAGCTCGGACCTCACCCCGTGGGGCATCGCCGACTTCAACGGCGACAACCACCCCGACATCATCACCCGGCAGAGCAGCACGAGCCAGCTCAGGATGTACCCCGGGGACAACACCGGCACCGGCAACGGGGCGGGAACCGTCATCGGTTCCGGCTTCACCGGCGCGACCTTCTTCGGCTTCACCAAGTACTACGTCGCGAACCAACCCCTCGCGATGCTCACCCGCTTCACCGGCACCCTCACCCGCTACACCACCAACGGCGCTGGAGGTTGGTCAAACGGCACCGGTACCGCCATCGCCACCGGTTGGTGATCCCCGTCGGGACTGGTTGAGGAACCGATGAGTCGGTGATCGGCTCCATGGCGGTGGTGTGGCCAGCACCATTGGTCACACCACCGCCCCTACGTGGACGTGGCGCCCCGACACTGGGCTTTCCCTGCCCGGCTCACCTGGTTCTCGCCAGCCAGCCGATGTCGCCCATGTTCGGGTCGCGGCCGAGGTCTTGCCACATCGACATTGCTGTGGCTACCGAGGTCGATGGGTTGTCCCATGGGAGAAACGTGCCGGTTTTGCCGTCCAGGTCGCCTAGGGCGACGTTGGAGTCGGTGAGGGCGGTCAGGATTGCTTGGGAGAGCGTTCGGAGAAGGTCGTCGACGGCTTCGGGTAGGGCTCGGCGTAGGTGCCAGAGCAGTGACCAGAACTCGACCTAGTCGTCGTCGAGTTCTCGGCTGAGGGACTCCGCCACCTTGATGGCGACGACCACCTCGGATTCGATCATGGTTGAGCTTTCTCGGAACGGTCCACGAGGTTCAAGCGGGCGGCGCCGTCGCGGGACCACTGGTGCAGGGTGGCCTTGACCGCGTCCTCTCCGCTACTTGAGTCGAGGTCCAGGATTGTCTGTGCTCGCTCCGAAGCGTCCCACATCTCAGGACGATCCGACTCGTAGTCCGCCACGCGCCGGAGGGCCAGCAATGCGGTCTTTCGACGGCCGAGGAGGTAGCGGGCGTATCCGGCGCTTTCTGCGGTTTGGATGTTGCCCTTGAAAACCCCGTCGTACTTGGCTATGTGTTCCAGTTTGGCGGCGTCGTCGGTGGCGGCCATGCTGGTGAGGACGGTTTGGACGGCGGATGTCAGGGTGTTGTCGCCCTCGTAGAAGCGGCCGGGGTCCAGGCGCTTCGAGAATGAGAGGTCTAGGTGGTCGAGTGCGTGGAAGAGCGGGGTGAAGACGCGCCATAGGTAGGTGCCGGTGTCATAGGACGAGCTCTCGGCCAGTACGCCGTAGGCCACGTGGACGACCGGGGCGCGGTAGCAGAACGCGCCCTGGAACTTCCACTCCGGGTTTCCCACGAGAAGCGGTTGGATCTGCCGCTTCCACACGGCGGCTTTCATGGTGGCCAGTTCCAGGCGGTCGTCAGCTCTGGATGGTGTCTTTGATGAAGGAAGCCAGGCGGGTCATGCCTTCCACGATGGTGTCGGGGTCCAAGGCGCTGCAAGAGAGGCGCAGCTGGTAGTCGCCCTCGGCGTCGTGGTGGAAGTAGTTCATGGGGGTCCAGAGGACGCCGTAGTCGCGGGCGGCGCGGTTTAGGGCGGCGTCGTTCGCGGGGAAGGGGACGTTGACCACCAGGAAGAAGCCGCCTTCGGGGGCGTTCCAGGAGATGCCGAGGGGGGTGCGGACCTCCGGGGGGAAGTGGTGCTCCAGTTGGTCCAAGACCGTCTGGAGGTTGTTGCGGTAGAAGGCGATGGCCTGGGTGTTGGCGTCGCGCAGCCTGCAGTCGGCTTGGATGAGCATGCCGCCGATGGCTGCTTGGCTGAGGGCGGCCGTGTTGACGGTGGTCATGCTCTTGATCTTCGACAGGGAGTCGGAGAGGAGGCCGACGGTGCCGTCCGCGGATTCAACCGGCTGGTCGGCCAGGACGTAGCCGACTCGGGCGCCGGGGAAGCCGGTTTTGGCGAAGGAGCCTAAGTAGATGACGCGCTTGCCGCGGTCGAGCGCCTTGAGGGTGGGGCGGGGGTTGCCTTCGCGGAGGAAGAAGCCGTACGGGTTGTCCTCGAGGAGGAGCAGGTCTTCCTGCTCGGCGACGCGCAGCAACTCTTCGCGCGCCGACACCGGCATGCTGGAGCCGGAGGGGTTGGCGAAGTCGGGGACCAGGTACATCGCGCGGGGGCGTTTGCCGGTGGCGCGGACCTCAGCGGCGGCAGCGGCGACGGCGGCCGGGTCGACGCCGTGGGGGCCCTCGGGGACGGGGTGGATGGGGATGTCCAGGACCGTCGCGGTGCCGGTGATGCCGACGTAGCAGGGGGAGCTGACCAGGAGCACGTCATCCGGGCCCGCGAAGAGGGCACGGAGGGTGAGGAGCATGCCCTCCTGGCAACCGACGGTCACGACGACCGCTTGCGGGTCGACCTCGATCCCCTCGTCGTTCAAGACAGTGCGGGCGATCAGGCCGTGGATGTGCCCGTTGGTGCGCCCGTACTGGAAGATGTTCGTCCGCACCTGCGACTCGGTGTAGCCCAGGTCGTTCGCCAGGTACTCGGTGTACGCCTTGAGGTAGTCGAACACCTGGCTGGTCTCGAAGAACCCCTCGTACGGCCGCCCCGGGGCGAACGAGATCGCGTCCGGGAACCGGCCGACGACCTCGTTGAGGAAGTTCATCGACTCCATGCCCGGGTCGGTGACGCTGCCGTGGAGGTCGGCCGCACGCAGCAGCACCCCGGAGATGGCCTCTAATGACACGCCTGCACCCCTCGCCGTCCGGACCAAAGTCACCCAACTACAGGCACTTAACTACAGGAACTTCCGCAGATATGCAGCAACTTCTTCCTGGGCCCGCGCACCGGCGTCCAGATCCCCGGCCATCGCGAAGAAGCCGTGCACCATACCGTCGTAGCGGCTCACCACCGTCGGTACGCCTGCCGCGGACAGCTTGCGGCCGTACTCTTCGCCCTGGTCACGCAGCGGGTCGTACTCCGCGGTGATCACTAGAGCGGGCGGTAGGCCGCTGTGGTCGAGGGCGCGCAGCGGCGACACCGCCGGGTCCATGCCGTCGGAAGGCGGGTCTGCCAGGTAGTGGCTCCAGTACCAGGCCACTGACCGGCTGTTGAAGAACGCCGGGTCGGTGTTCTCGGCCATAGAGCCTGTCGACGCCGTGTAGTCGGTGTTCGGGTAGACGAGCACCTGACACCGCAGCTCGGGGCCTCCCCTATCGCGCGCCATCAGCGAGACAACGGCGGCGAGGTTGCCGCCCGCGCTGTCCCCACCGACCGCAATACGACTGACGTCCGCGCCATAGCGAGACCCGTTGGCGGCGAACCACTCCACGGCGCCGTAGCAGTCCTCCAGGGCAGCCGGGAACTGGTGCTCTGGCGCCAACCGGTACCCGACGGCCACAGTGACGCACCCGACGGCGTTGGTCAGCCTGCGGCAGATGGCGTCGGAGGTGTCGATGGTGCCAAGAGTCCAGCCACCGCCGAAGAAGTAGAACAGGACCGGCAACGGTCCCTCGACGTCCGGCCTATAGACGCGGATGTCGATGTCACCGTCCGGACCGGGATACGTGTCGTTAACGACCGACCCCACCTGCTCGGGGGTGCCGCCTGCGGCCTGGATGGAGGCGAGGTCATCGGCACGGGCCTGGGCCAGCGACAGCGTGTACAGCGGTGGGGTGTCCTGCGCGATCTTGCGTTCGCGCATCGCGGCGACCTGCGGGTCCAAAGGCATGGCGGTGTCCTCTCAGGCGCCCATGGCCAGGCCCATGGCGTGCACTCCGCCATCGACCATGAGCACCGAGGCGGTGGTGGCGGGGAGCAGGTCGGAGAACAGCGCGCACACGGAGGTGGCCACCGGGCGCGCGTCGTGCGGGTCCCAGCCCAGCGGGGCGTGGGTGTCCCAGTCGGCCTTGAGCTGGGCGAAGCCGGGGATGGACACGGCGGCCTTGGTGCGCAGCGGACCGGAGTTGACCAGGTTGACCCGGATGCCCTTGGGCCCGAGTTCGCGGGCCAGGTACCGGACGACCGCCTCCAGCCCGGCCTTGGCGACGCCCATCCAGTTGTAGGTGGGCCAGGCGACCTGCGCGTCGAACCCGAGGCCCACGACCGAGGAGCCGGGGCCCAGCAGCGGCAGGCAGGCGGCGACGAGCGCGTTGAACGAGTACGTCGACACGTGCACCGCGGTCGACACGTCCTCCCACGGCGCCTGGCTGAACTCACCGCCGAGGCAGGTGGGCGGGGCGTAGGCGACCGCGTGCAGCACCCCGTCCAGGCCGTCGGCGAAGGCCGCGCGCTCGCGGACCCGGTCGGCCAGGGTCGCGAGCTGGCCCGCGTCGGTGACGTCCAGCTCGATCACCGGCACGTCCGGACCGAGCCGCTTGGCCAGCCGCTCGACCAGCGACATCCGCCCGAAGCCGGTGAGGATGACCTGGGCACCCTGCTCGGCGGCGTACTTCGCCACCTCGAAGGCGATCGAGGAGTCGGTGATGACCCCGGTGATCAGCAGCCGCTTCCCGTCGAGCAGTCCTGGCACGGTCCCTCCGCAATCAGCCTGATGAGCGCGCCGGGCCCAGGACCGACAGGTGCGCCGCGCGCCACCGCTCGGTCCACGGCTCCGGCCGGAACGTCTTGGGGTTGAGCTTCACGACCGACCGCAGGCCGCTCGCGTGGGTCTGGCCCTGGGGTCCCACGCAGCGGAAGCCGTAGCGCAGGCTGGTGGAGCCCAGGTGGTCGAGCCACAGGTCCACGTCGAGCGGACCGGTGCCCAGGTACGGCAGCTCCAGGTCGACCTCGAAGCGGCGCACCGCGTGGAACTTGTCCGGGTTGTCCTCGATCGAGGCCTCCCAGGTGAAGCCGTTGCTCTCGAAGAACGCCGCGGTCGCGCGCTCGACGTGGACCGCGTACCTGGCGTTGTGCAGGATGCCCATCGGGTCCAGCTCGTCGAAGAAGACCCGGGTCGCGTGCCGGAAGGTGCCCGGCTCGGTCGACGGTCCACTTCGGAGTGATGTCTCGGTCATGACCCCAACCTAGCACGACCGTGCGGATAGTTTGCCGGATTCATCCGGCTGCGGTAGTGGCAGCACCACCGGCGTGGCCAGGCCCAAGCAGGCCAAGGAGATCGAGTCGGAGTCACCCAGGATCATCGAGTTCACGCCGGGGCGGATTCCCGCCGCTGTCACCCAGTGCACCGACTCGGTCGGCACACCACAGGCGAACCGGCGCGGGTGAGCCCGGTCGTCGGCGTCGATGACCCGGTAGGGCCGAGCGGTGACGGCGAGGCCGCCGGTCTCGTACTCCCCCACCTTGTGCAGGCGGCACTGACCGGACGCCAGCAGCTTCCCCATCAACGGGTCGGCCGTCCGACGCAGGTCGATCTCCTGCAACCGGGCCTCGATCAGCACGGTCGCCCGCACCACCGACCCGGGCACGGCGGGCGACTCGAGCACGAAACCCGGCTGGTCGGTGTCGGCACGCACCCGCACGCCGGGTCCCATCACCTGCAACACGCCCGCCTCGATCAGCGCGACCGTCTGCTCGATGCGCGCAGCGGGCGGACCGATCGACAGGAACGCGTTCAGCGGCGTGTAGTGCCCGTCGAGGTGATCCCGGTGCGACTGTGCACTAAGGCCGCTGTGGTCGACGACCAAGCGGATCTCGTTGCGCAGGTCGCGCATCACGTCCAGCGCGGCCTTGACCGGGTCGGTGAGGTTGCCCTGCTTCGCCCGCACGGCATCCGAGCGGAGGTAGTCCAGCAACCACTCCTGGAACGCCTCTTGGTCGGCGAAGATCTGTCCCCGGTACGGGGTTGCGATCCGTTCCCAGTCCCAGCGATCCGCAGTAGGGATGCCGTACTCATCAAGCAGCAGAGCCTCAGCCGGGTCGCCCCACCGCCTGTCAAGGTAGCGCTCACGGAACCGCTCCGCCACACACCCGCACTCGCGCTGGGTGATCAGCGTCGAGTAGTAGACCGTCTCGGTCTCCTTAGCGACCAGCGGCCATAGATCCGCCTGGAAGTCGATGCCGCCCTTAGCCCGCAAGCCAGCGATGACCTCTGGCGTGATCACCGCGGGATCATGGCGACCGGACGGGCCCTTCTCGTTCTCCCCACGCGCGTGGTACGGCACACCACGGCGGGATCCCGCGTATAGCTTGGGTTCACGTCCCGACGGGCGGTAGACCAACCGGCCGTCGACTCGATCGAACCGTCCACCACGCCCCAGGGTGAACAGCGCGAGGTGGTCGAAGAAGTTCAGGCCCAGCCCACGCAACGCGACAGCGGTGCCGGGCTGGATCGACGACAAGTCCACATCGGCCGGGTTGGACGGCAGCACATACGTCAGGCCGTGCTCGGCGGCGTAAGCGGACAACGACCGCTCTGCCGCGCTCGGCCGGACCCGGACGTGCCCTTGCGCCAAGATGACCGCGGTGAGGTCATCGAGTCGAGTGCCGTCTTCCAGCAAGACGGTCTGCGGCCCATCGGTGGTGCTGGTGGCGTCCTCAAGGGACACCGCCCGCGAGCGGTGCACCTCCACCCGCACCGTTCCGGGGGCCTGCCGCACAACGCGGCGGAACACCCACTTGAGGTAGTGACCGTAGAACGACCGGGAGGGGTAGCTGTCCGGCCCGAGTTCGCGGGCCTGCGCCAGCACCTCCTCCGGGTAGCCCTCGGAGTTGCCCATCAGCACCAAGAACCGCGCCCACTCATAGAGGCTCGGTCCGACCTCCAGCCGCCCCGCCAGGTCCACGCTCTCGTCGGTGAACATCGACACCTGGGAGGCGACGGTGTTCAGCAGCAACTGGCGGTCCTGGCTGGTGCGCCAGACGTCACCCGCGCCGGGGTGGTGCGGGTCGACCACGTGGACGGTCAGCTCCACCCGAGGGAAGTCCCTGGCGTTGGCGCAGATCCGCTCCAGCACCGACAGGCCGCGCGGACCCATGCCGACCACGCACACGGCGATCCGACCGGTGCGGGACGGGTCAACACTCAAGGCCATCTCGTTCCTCTCGCCGGGGCGCCACCCGCCCACGTGATCAGGGGCTGGCGGTCAGGCCTTCCAGGTGACCGGGCAGTACTCGGGGTCGGCGTAGTCCGGCGTGCCCGCGGCGGTCTTGCGCACGATGAAGTCGTGGTTGTAGTTGACCTGGGTGCCATCGGAGGTGCGGAAGTCGCGGTAGGCGTTCGCGCCGTCCTGCAGGTGCAGGGAGATCGCGCGGCGCGGGCGGTCGCTGACGTTGGCGCCGCTGCCGTGGTAGGTCTTGCAGTGGTGGAAGCTCACGTGCCCCTTGGGGATCTCCATGGGGACCTTCTTCACCTCGACGTTGTTGAAGGCCGCGTTGTCCTCCAGCATCTGGTCGAGCTCGGAGCGGTCGCGCTCGGCGAAGTGGCGGTTCGTGGTGTCGTTGTCGCCGATCTCCTTCCACAGGTGGCTGCCGTCCACCATGGTGATCGTGCCCATCTCCTCCGGGCAGTCGTGGAAGGGGATGAACGCGGTCAGCATCCGCTCCGAGGTGGACGTCGACCAGTAGTGCTTGTCGAAGTGCCACGGGACGATGTTGGTGACGTCGTCGGGCTTGGGCTGCTTGTAGATCAGGGTCGACTGGAAGACCCGGATCTCCTCGGCCTCGGCCAGCCGCGCGGCCACCGCGCCCAGCAGCGGCTTGCGCAGGATCGCGCCGATCGTGTCGTCCTCGTAGTGCACGTAGTCGTTGTGCCGCTGGACCGCGCCCTTCTCGGGGGTCCAGTACGCCAGGCGCGGCGGGTGCGCGGGCAGCGTGCGGTCGCGGTGGCCCCCGTAGAACGCCTCGCTCGCGGCGACGAGGGTGTCGATCTCCTCGTCGGTGAACAGCTTCTTGCTCAGGTACCACCCGTGCTCGGCGTAGAACTGGACCTCGTCGTCGGTCGGCAGTAACGCGAGCTCGTCTTCGGTCAGGTCGAACGAACGCAGTTGCGTGGTCACGCTGGAATCCCCTTTTGCCGAAATGTCACAGTCCCCGATATGACAGTGGAGCGTGCGGCTCAACCCGCGGTGGCGGGGCTCTCCGAGGCGCGCAGCACGGCCTCGTAGAGCGCGCGGATGTTGCCGCTGCCGAAGGTCTTGGCACCGTGGCGGTCGATGACCTCCAGGAAGTAGGTGCCCCTGGCGTGGATCGAGCGGGTGAAGATCTGGAAGACCTCGCCCCAGTGGTCGCGGTCGACGAGCACGTTGGTGCGGCGCAGCGCCTCGACCCCCAGGTCGACCCGGCCCAGCCGCTCCTGCAGCGCGTCGTAGTAGCTCGCCGGGGTGGACAGGAACTGCACACCGCGCGCGGCGAAGGTCTCCACCGAGCCGACGATGTCGTCGGTGAGGAACGCCAGGTGCTGCACACCGGCGCCGTCGTGGCGGGCGAGGAAGTCGTCGATCTGACCGGGGCGGCGGGTGCTGTCCGGCTCGATCAGGGTGAAGGTGACCTTCGTGGACTTGCTCTGCACCACCTTGGAGTCCATCGCCTGGTCGCCGATCTCGATGTACTCCTCGAAGATCTGCTCGAAGTCGAAGACGTCCTTGTAGAACTGGACGGTCGGGGCGAGGGTGCCCGCGGGCAGGCAGACGGCGATGTGGTCGACGATGTCGAGCAGGCTGTCGCCCTCCTCGACGTCGTGGGTCAGCATCCCGATGACGCCGGGCAGGAACTCGTCGCGCTCGCCGCGGCGCTCGATGAACCGGTGCCGCACGTCGCCGAAGCCGATGACCTCGGCGATGGTGACGCTGGTGTCGCCGTCGGTGTGGGTGACCGGCTCGGCGACCGCGGTCGCGCCGCGGCCCACGGCCTCGGCGAAGGCGGCCTTCGCGTCGGCCACGGTGAACGCCAGGCTGGACACGCCGTCGCCGTGGCGGGCCACGTACTGGGCGGCGGCGCTGCGCGGGTTGAGCCCGGAGGTGAGCAGGAGCTGTATTCGACCGTGCCGCAACAGCAGCGACCGGTCGTCGGGCAGGCTCGTCTCCGGTCCGCCCTGACCCGCCACCCGGAAGCCGAGCGCGGTGCACAGGTAGAACGCGGACTGCTGGACGTCTCCGACGTAGAGCTCGACGTGGTCGATGTCCTGGATATCCATATTCTTCCCCCTTCGGGAATGACTCCGCTACCGATGGGCACCGGGGTTCGACGGCGCCGGAAATAAACGCGGGTGATGTGATCAACCGCGCTGGATTGTCGATTGTTGAGGCCGACCCGGCACTAGAACATGTTTACCACAATCGTCATGACTGGTGGTCCATAACCGCGTGGAATCGGCACACTTCACCACCGGTACGCACGCACGACACCCGGGAATCACGCACGGTGACCCCCATTCCCTCGAACCAGCCCTCACGCATCTGCGGGCACGGGCATTCGTACCCCTCCAACGCACGTGCGGCGGCCAGCATGCGCAGCGAGTAGTTCTTGGTGATGACGCTTTCCCACTCGTTGTCGCCGGTCACCGCGTGCTCGGCGGTCATCATCGCCGAGTTCCAGGACACCTTGGGAATTTCCTCGAACCACTTGACGAATTCCTCGAGCGACATCGCGGTGAAGTCGAGACCGTGCTGGTGGCGGTACCAGCGGGCGATTCGGCGGAACACGAACCGGATGGCCTCGGCATTGATCTCATTCGCCGCTTCCTGGCCGAAGCGGCGCAGCACGCCCTGGTACCAGCGGGCGTCGTGCAGCCACCAGAACTCGTGCAGCGGCGGCGCGCCGGGGTCGGCATCGGACTCGACCCGCTCGTTCTCGACTTCGGTCCCGCTCATCGCGTGCCTCCCCGACAGGTGTGTTCCCGGTATCAGCCGAACCGCTTCGCCGTGGTGCTCGCCGGGGCGAGGGCGAGGCTGATGTTGTGCCCGCCGAACCCGAAGGAGTTCGACAGCGCGACCGACACCGGCCCCTGCCTCGGCTTGTCCAGCACGTGGTCGAGTTCGCAGCGCGGGTCGACCTCGGCCAGGTTGAACGTGGGCGGCAGGGTGCCCTTGGCGATCGCCAGCGCGGTCACCGCCGCCTCGATCGCCCCGGCCGCGGCCAGCGAGTGCCCGATCACCGACTTGGTCGCGCTGACCGCCGGGGAGTGCGCGCCGAACACGTCGTGCACGGCCTTGGTCTCGGCGACGTCACCGCGCTTGGTGCTGGTCCCGTGCGCGTTGATGTAGTCCACATCAGACGGTGCGACACCGGCGCTGGCCACCGCGCGGCGCATGGCCTCCGCCGCGCCCTCACCGTCGGCGCGCGGCGCGGTGAGGTGGTGGGCGTCGGTGGTGCCGCCCCAGCCGATGAGGTCGGCGTAGCCCGCGACACCGCGCGCGTTGGCGTGCTCGACGCTCTCCAGCACGACCACGCAGGAGCCCTCGCTGAGCACGAAACCGTTGCGGCCCTTGTCGAACGGGCGGCTCGCCTGGGTCGGGTCGGCCCAGCCGTTGGCGGTGGCGCGGGCGTTGACGAACCCGGTGGCGATGCTGGGGTGCAGCGGCGCGTCGGTGCCGCCGCAGACCACCACGTCCGCGTCGCCCGCGCGGATGAGCCGCAGCCCGTCGGCGATCGACTGGGCACCGGCGGCGCACGCGGTGGCGACGGCGGCGCTGTAGCCGCGCAGGCCGAACCGCAGCGCGATCCGCGCGGCGGCCATGTTCGGCAGGATGCCGGGGATCATGTACGGGCTGATCCCGGTGCGCCCCTTGGCGCGGCGCGCCGAGGCCTGCTCCTCGTAGGTGAGCAGACCGCCGCCGCCGCTGGAGACGACCGTGGCGATCCGGTGCGGGTCAGCGTTCTCGCCCACCACCAGGCCAGCGTCGGCGATGGCGTCGTCGGCCGCGGCCAGCGCGAGCAGCACGTAGCGGTCCAGGCACGGGTCGGCCCGGTCGTAGATCGACGCCGGGTCGACCTCCGGTGCCACACCGGCGTTCTCGATCCAGGTGGCCACGACGTGGTCGCGCGGCGGGGTGACGATGCCGGAGCGGCCCTCGCACTGCGCGTCGAAGGTGCTGGTCGCCCCCCGGCCCGCGGGGGTGATCATGCCGATGCCGGTGATGACCGCACTGCGGCCCGCGGCGCTCACGCGGTCACCGAACGCAGCTTGTCGGCGTGCTGCTGGCGGAGGACGACCTTGCGGACCTTGCCGGTCGCGCCGCGCGGGATGTCGTCCTCGTTCACGACAACGACCTCGCGGATGGTCGCGGCGACGTACTCCGGTAGCGCCGCCTTGACCGCCGCGGTGTGGTCGATAGAGGTGTCCGCACCAGCGTTGAGGGTCAACAGCACCGCGGATGCCACCTGACCCTCGTCGTCCTTGACCGCGACAACAGTGCAGTCGAGCACGTCCGGGTTCGACGCGAGCACGCGCTCCTCGGACTGCGCGGTGTAAAGGCGCTTGCCCTCGCCGAGGTCGATGGCGTCAACAGCGCGGTCGACGTGGTAGTAGTACCCCTCCGCGTCGCGATAGGCGAGGTCACCGGTGAGGAAGTACCCGGCGAGCCTGCTGCGATAGGTGGTCACCGAGTCGTTCCAGTACCCCGGCGCCAGCGTTGGGGACCGCACACCGAGCTGACCGACCTCGCCGACGGGCAGCTTGTCGCCGTTGTCGTCGAGCACCGCGATGTCGGCGAACGCGTGCGGCTTGCCGATGCAGCGGCCGTAGCGGTCGGTGTCGGGGGTGTGGGTGATGAAGAACTGCGAGTGGCCCATCTCGGTGGAGCCCAGGCCGTCGATGAACGCCGACCCGGTCACCTGGCTCACGCCCTGGGCGCTGACCACGGTGCGGGTGCCGACGGAGATCAGCCTGCGGATGTGCGCCTCGTGCGCGCAGTCGCCGGTGTTCCACCAGAACTGCACCGAGGACACGTCGTAGCCGGTGAGGTCGTGCGAGACCAGCTCCGGCCAGGTCGCGGCGAAGCCGAGCACGCAGGTCGGCTTCCAGCGGTCGATCGCCTCGAGCACCTTGGTGCCGGACTGCTCGGACAGGCACAGCAGCTGCGAGCGGTTGCTCAGCGCCAGGCTGGTGGCGATGACGATCGCCGCGTGGTTGGCGGGCAGCGCGCTCAGCATCCGGTCGACGCCCTGGGCGCGCGGCAGGCGCAGCCGGTGGCGGACCGAGGCGAACAGGCTCGAGTGCGAGGCGACGACCGCCTTGGGCATGCCGGTGGTCCCCGAGGAGTGGGTGATCACCACCGGGTCGTCGGCGTGGTGGCGGTACTGCTCCGGCGCGGCGGACGGGTCGCCGTTGAGCAGCTCGGCCACGTCGATGAACAGCCCGACGCCCTCGACGCCGTCGCCGAGCTTGGCCCGGTGGGCGGCGTCGGTGAGCACGGCGACCGGGCGGACCCGGGTGATGTAGACCGCGGCGGTCTCGCCGGGCAGGTTCTTGTTCACCAGCGCCGGGATCGCGCCGATGCGGGCCAGCGCCAGGTAGTTGAGCACCAGGTCCGCGGAGTCGGTCACGTAGATGGCGACCGGGTCGCGCGAGACGATGCCCTTGGCGTGGAAGATCGAGGCGCGCGAGGCGACCTGGAACTCCAGCTGCCGCAGGGTGAGCGGCTCCCACGCCGGGTGGCCGTCGACGGCGGTGTCGAAGCTCAGCGTCGGCTCGTCGAGGCCGTAGCCGTTGCGCACGAGCGTGCTGAGCACGTTGCCGATGCCCAGGTCCGGGTCTGCGGCCAGCTGCGCCCGGGTTGTCTTGACGGTCACTGCGAACTCCTCTGCTCGTTCGTGGGCGCTGCGCCTGTCGATGCTGTGCCTGTGGGTGCCGTACCTGTGAGCGCTGTGCTGGTGGGTGCCGTACCTGTGAGCGGCGCGGCCGCCCTGCCCAGCAGCAGGGCCCTCGCCTCCTCGGCGCCCTGCTCGACGAGCACCAGCAGGACCTCGTCGGCCGCCTCGTCGGCGATGAGCAGGTCGGCCACCGCCACGGCGTCGGCGACCGGGTCGGCCACCGGGCTGGTGCACACGACCGGGCCGCGCAGGCCCCAGGTCACCGCGACCCGGCCCGCCGCGGAGTTGACCACCGACTGGAAGAACAGGATCGGCGGCATCCGCTTGCCCGCGTCCACCGCGGCCGCGACGGCCGTCGACGTGCCGAGGTCACCGCGGACGCTGACCACCACGACCGCCGTGCGGTCGCCGCGCTCGGCCGGGGCCGGGGCGCTGCCGTGCACCTGGCTGAGGCAGTCGTCGGCGGCCTGGGCGATCAGCGGGGCGAAGGACGAGCTGACGAACCCCGGCAACGGGGCTGGCTGCGCGGAAGGATCCGCGCCCGGCCACCGCGCCTCGGCGAGCACCTCCAGCTCCACTGTGGACAAGTCGAGATCCGACAGATCCGACAAGTCCACAATGGAGAGTGCGGTGTCCGTCGTCGTGGTCATACCCGTGCCACCACCAATGCCGTGTTCGCGCCGCCGAAGGCGGAGTTGAGGGTGAGCGCGTAGTCGACCTCGCGCTCCACCGGGCGGTCCAGGACCAGGTTCAGCCCGCACCGCTCGTCCGGGCCGACGTACCCGGCGTTGACCGGCAGCCGCCCGGTGCGCACCGCGTGCACCGTGACCGCCAGCTCCACCAGCCCACCGGCCTGCAACGTGTGGCCGTGCACCGACTTCGACGAGCTCACCGGGATCCGGGCCGCGTCCGCGCCGAGGGCCCGGTGCAGCGCGGCGGTCTCGGCGACGTCGCTCTGCGCGGTGCCGGTGCCGTGCGCGTTGATGTAGCCGATGTCGGCGGGCACGCGGCCCGCCTTGCGCAGCGCCGCGGTGACCGCCCTGGTCATGCCGCCGCCCTCGGGATCGGGCTGGGTGATGTGGAAGGCGTCGCCCGCCCGACCCCACCCGGCGATCCGCGCGAGCGGTGCCGCGCCGCGCCGCGCGGCCTCCTCAGCCGACTCCAGCACCACCGCGGCGATCCCGTCGCCGAGCAGCATGCCCTGCCTGCCCGCGCTGAACGGGCGCACGTGGCCGTCGGGCGCCAGCGAGCGGCCCGCGTCGAACAGGGCGAAGTTGTCCTGCTCCACCAGGTACCCGGCGGCGACCACGACCCGGTGCGCGCGGCCGTGGGAGATCATCGCGGCCGCGTCGGCGACCGCGGTGCTGGCCGCCACGCAGGCGGTCATGTACGCCCGGGGTGCCGGACCGAGCCCGCTCCGGCGCGCGATCGAGGCGGCGATGGCGCCGGGGCCGGTGCGCTCGGACTCGGGCAGCCGCGCCACCGCCGGGTCGCCGTGCACGGCGACCAGCAGCGGGCTGACCGCGCGCTCGGCAGCGCCGAGACCGGCCTGCTCGCAGGCGGTGCCCACGATCGAGACCAGCTCGTCGGCCAGCACCGGGTCCCCGGGCAACTGCGCGGCGAGGTCGGTGCGGTAGCGGCCCGCGTCGAAGCGGGTCACCGGCGTGAACGCGGGCTCACCCGCCGCGGTGCGCGCCCCGAGCGCGGCCAGGTCCCACCCGGTGCCCGCGACCGCGGCCACCCCGGTGACGACCACGCCCGCCCCGCCGACCCCGCCCGCCTCAGCCATCGTGACGCCCACCCACCAGGTCGGCGAGCACCTCGGCGGCACCGGCCACGGTGTACATCCGCGACAGGTCGGCGTCGTCGAGGTCGAGCTCCACGCCGTAGCGCTGCTCGGCCTGGTGCAGCAGCCACGCCAGCTCGAGCGAGTCGAGGTCCTCGGTGTCGGCCTTGGACACCTGGGCGCGGTAGCCGGAGATCATCTCGACGACGTCCGCGCGGGTGGGCGCCGCGGTGGTCTCACTCACGAACGCTGCCCTCGGCGACCGGCTCCAGCCTGCCCGCGACGTCGGCGACGAACTCGTCGATGGTCATCAGCGAGACCTGCTCGATCTCGTCCTCGTCGATCTTGACGCCGAAGCGGTCCTCCAGCTGCACGGTCAGCTCGGCCATCGACAGCGACTCCAGGTCGAGACCGGCCGGGCCGAGCTGGGTGTCGCCAGCGACATCCGGCGTCGCGTACTGCAGACCGACCAGCGCGTCGATGACGAACGCGCGGACTTCTTCCTTGCTGCTCATGGCTTTCCTCTCGTCGCGGAACTGGTGACCGGCCCGGGTGCGGGCGCGGTCGACCGTGCGCGGACCCGGGACGGGCCGCGCCTGGTGGGGACCGGTGTGGCTAGTTGTGGGTGTCGCGCGCGGCCGAGCGCAACGCGGCGCGGTCGCGCAGCAGCTTGCCGCTGGAGGTGCGCGGCAGGGCGGGGAGCACGTGCACCGCGCGCGGCCGCTTGTAGCCCGCCAGCCGCTCGCGCAGCCACGAGTCGATCTCGCCGGGACCGACCAGCGCGGACACCGACACGTACGCCTGGATGCCCTCGTCGTAGAGCACGACGGCGGCGTCCACCCCGGGCGCCTCGGCCAGGGTCTGCTCGACCTCGGTGAGGTCGACCTTCAGCCCGCCGATGGACACCTGGGAGTCGAGCCTGCCCCGGATGGTGACCCGGCCGGTCGCCGGGTCGAGCTCGCCCGCGTCGCGGGTGCGCAGCCACCCGTCGGCCCAGCGGGACGGGTCGACGAGCCCGAGGTAGGGGGAACTCTCGCGGCCGAGCAGCACCTCGCCGCCCTCGACCCGCACGGCGATGCCGGGGGCCGGGGTGAGCGCGGGGCGGTGCTCGCCGTCGATGTCGGTGGCGATGACCCCCAGCTCGGTCATCCCGTACATGTTGCCCAGGGTGATGCCGTAGCCCTCGGTCAGCGCGCGCCACAGCTCGGCGCGCACCAGCTCGCCGCCGGTGATCATGCGGCGGAAGCCGGGCAGGTCCGGCGGTTCGGCGACCGCGGCGAGGACCTCCGCCTGCGACGGGACGCCGATCAGGGTGGTCGGCTCGTCGCCGCCCGCCAGCGCCTTGAGGATGCCGTCGACGGTTGCCCGCTGCGGCACGACCATCGGGACGCCCGCGTTGAGGCCGTGCAGCAGGCCGCCGACCAGGCCGAGGACGTGGACCATGGACGCGAGCACCACGGCGCGCTCACCGCGCTGCGGGATGCCCTCGATCCGGTTGTAGCGCTCGAGCTCGGAGATCACGTCGGCCGCGGTGCGACCGATGACCTTCGACGGGCCGGTGGACCCGGAGCTGAGCTGGATCAACGAGTGCGCGGTGCGCGCCTGCTCACCACCGGCCTGCGGCAGGTAGGCGGGCTCCACGTCGAACAGCGCGCGCAGCGCACCGGACACCGGTGCGCTCGGCTGCACGAGCAACTGCGGGCGCAACCGCGCGACCGCCTGGTCGACCTCGTGCTGGGTGAGCCGGTAGTCCAAAAGGGACACTTGGCCGCCCAACCGCCAGGCGGCCAGCAGCACCGAGACGAAGCCGAGCGAGGGTGGCAGTCGCAACGAGACACTCCCACCGGGAGCCAGTCCGGCGGCGACCAACTCGCGTTCGCGCCGCTCGACCAGCGCGCGCAGCGACCGGCGGTCCACCGGGGCGCCGAACCACAGCGCCAGCTCGCCATCGGCCCCGGCGAGCAGCAGCTCGTCCACCCACTCCCCGCCAGCGGGTGCCTCGGTCACGACCGAGGATAAGTGGGTCTCGCCCGGCATGTGTTTCCCCCCTAATAGGAGTCGATACCCGTAAATCGGATTGAGGATCCCTTATGGGACGGTTCAGCGCATATCGTCTACGGACGAACACAGTGCGACTGGCGACTAACACCGACGAGCACGGTCCACGACTACAACAGTCCACCCTGGGCGGTGAAACCGTCGGCGCCCGCGCGGCAGCGCCCCCGGCAACTCACCCTCACAACCACGTTACTGCGCGCAATCCCGGTCCCGCAAGCGATTCGCGCAACTGGTTTTCGTCGGCACGATCACACCGCAAGACAATGATCGAATGAACAGCGAGAAAATAAGTGAACGCGCAACGATTGCCTACAGGAGTCGGGTACCGACTAGTAGATACATCGGACGATGGGAACACCAGAAAACCCAATCGTGTGGTATCCGTCAATTCAGGACAGTACGACCGCGACAGCTGCTAACGGACGAGTTCGGCGTCGACATCGGACAGTCGCGGCGCGCCCGCGAGGACCATCGCCTCTTCCAACTCCTCGCGAAGTGTCGACAGCACAGCGGTTACGCCACCAGCACCAGCGACGGCCAACCCGTGCAGCACCGGCCTGCCGAGCAGCACGGCGGCCGCGCCGAGCGCGAGCGCCTTGAGCACGTCGGTGCCCCGGCGGACACCGCCGTCGACGAGCACCGGCACCCGACCCGCGACCACCTCGACCACCTCGCCGAGCGCGTCAATAGCCGGGATGGCCGAATCGAGTTGGCGTCCGCCGTGGTTGGACACCACGATCCCGTCGACACCGTGCTCGACGGCGAGCCGGGCGTCCGCGGCGGTGAGAATTCCCTTGAGCAGCAGCGGCAAAGGCGTCAGCGCGCGCAGCCAGGCCAGATCGGCGAAGGTGATCGCGGCGTCGAATTGCTCGCGGGAATGACTCTGGATCGACGAACCGGATTCCCCCGTTCGCGCCATCACGGCCATGGCCGCCGGATCGATGTTGGCGGCGGTGACATCGGCCGGGAGGGCGAACCCGGAACGCAGGTCGCGCAGCCGCTTGGCCACCCGCGGCGCGTCGACGGTCAGCACGAGCGCGCGCACACCCGCGGCCTCGGCGCGGCGGACCAGGTCGGCGAGCGCGTCGCGCCTGCGCAACCAGTACAGCTGCAGCCACAGCGGCGCGGTGGTGGCGGCGGCGATGTCGGCCAGCGTGCGGCTGGCGAACATGCTCACCACGAACGGCAGACCGCACTCGCCCGCGGCGCGCGCGGTCGCCACCTCGCCATCGGGGTGCACGAGGCGGTGGTAGGCCATCGGGGCGATGGCGAGGGGGGCGCGCAGCGGATCACCGAGCAGCGTCGTGCCCAGGTCCGGTTTCGTCACGTCGACGAGCACCCTCGGCCGCAGCACGCGGCGGTCGAAGGCGGCCCGGTTCGCCGCGACGGTGAGCTCAGCGCCGCTGCCGCCCTGCAGGAAACCCCAGGTCGGCCCCGGTAATCGGGCCTGCGCGGCCCGTTGCCAGTCCTCGAGGCACAGCAAGTCACCCATCCCCTGACTCTCCGCCACGAAAGTCCCCCAACCACAGCGCCCGGTGGTCGATGCCCTCCGGTCGGGACCCTGCCCCGCCGGTCGACCTCGGGCGTCAGTGTACCCAACAAGGCCGATCGTTCGTACGTTTTTCTCCCCAGACAGCGGTTTAGCGACGCTCTCCCACGGTGACCTGGGTTACCGCACGGGTGCGGAGAGTCACAGGTTCGGCCAGTTGAGCGCCACCGCCCGCTCGGCGAGCATCAGCACGGGCAGCGTTGTGGTCGACCTCGGGCTGACCGGGATCGCCGACGCGTCGATGACCAGCAGGTCCTCGACCGCGGTCACCCGGCAGGTCTCGTCGAGCACCGCGTCGACATCACCCGTCCGGCCCATCCGGCAGGTGCCGACCGGGTGGTTGTAGGTGCCGACGGTCGCGTGCACGGCGTCGACCAGGTCCGCGTCGGCCACCGCCGCCCCCGGCAACCGCTCGCCGACCAGCAGACTCGCCAGCGGGGACTGCTCGGCGAGCTTGCGGATCACCCGCAGGCCCTCGGCGACGCGGGCGGCGTCGCGCGGGTCGCGGTAGATGCCGGTGTCGACCACGGGCAGGTCCGCGGCCGCCCGCGAGCGCAGGCGGACCGAGCCGACCGAGTGCGGGGCGACCAGGGCTGAGGTCATCAGCAGGTCGAACCCGGTGGGGTGGCCCTGCGGGGCGCGGGTGGGCATGGTCGCCATGGCGTGGATGTGGATGTCCACGTCCGGCTCGTCGCGGCTGGTCTTGACCGACAGCATCGTGCGCAGCGGGGCGGGGCGGCGCGCGGCGGTCTCCTCGGCGGTGGCGAAGACGGCCGGGGTGGACGGGTGCTCCAGCAGGTTCGAGCCGACCCCGGGCACGTCGGCCACCAGGTCGACGCCGACCTCGCGCAGGTGCTCGGCCGGGCCGACACCGGAGCGCAGCAGGATCGCCGGGCTGCCGTAGGCACCCGCGCTGAGCACGACCTGCTCGGCGGCCAGTTCCTCACCGGAGGCCAGCCGCACGCCGACCGCGCGGCCGTCGCGGATCAGCACGGTGTCGACGTCGGCGCCGGAGCGGATGGTGAGGTTGGGGCGCTCCTGGGCCTCGGCCAGGTAGACCAGCGCCGAGTTGTAGCGCCTGCCGCCGACCTGGTTGAGCGGGGTGAGCCCGGCGCCGAGGGAGTCGGCGGCGTTGTGGTCGTCGACGAGGGCGAAGCCCGCCTTCTCGCAGGCGGTGAGGAAGCGCTCCTGGGAGTCGGTCAGCTCCTCGCGGGGGTAGCGGCGGACGGGGGTGCGCCCGGGCGGGGTGCGCGGCTCGGTGTCGTGGTCGATCTCCAGGGCCTGGTAGACCGGCAGGACCTCGTCCCAGGCCCAGCGCGGCAGGCCCAGCGCCGCCCAGGCCCGGTGGTCGGTGGGCCTGCTGCGCAGCGCGACGCAGTAGTTGACCGCCGTGGAACCGCCGACGACCTTGCCGCGCGGGATGGGGAAGGTGTGACCGCCGTGGGTCAGCGGGGCGCTGGCGAAGCCCCAGTCGTGGCTGCGCGGGAACCCGAGCCCGTCGAGCAGGTCGGCTGGCCAGCTCGACTCGGTGTCGTAGTGCGGGCCCGCCTCCAGCAGCAGGACCGAGCGGGTCGGGTCCTGCGACAGCCTGCTTGCCACGACGCAGCCCGCTGCGCCCGCGCCGACGACGATCACATCGTGTGTCATGAACCCGCTTCTTCGTGTGGTGGTGGTCGGCCGGTCAGCCGACCAGGACCGGCAATCTGCTCAGCCCGCGGATGAGCGTGTTGGACTGCCACACCAGCTGCTCCGGGTCCACGGCCAGGCGCAGCTTGGGGTAGCGGGTCAGCAGCCGCTCGAAGGCCACCCTGCCCTCGATGCGGGCCAGCGGCGCGCCGACGCAGTAGTGCACGCCGTGGCCGAAGGTCATGTGCCCGCCCATCGGCCGGGTGATGTCCATCGTCGCCGCGTGCGGGAAGAACTCGTCGTCGCGGTTGGCCGAGGTGAGGATGGTGGCCACGAACGAGCCTGCCGGGATGGTGACCCCGCCGATCTCCACGTCCTCGATCGAGTACCGCATCATCGAGGTGTTGGCCGGGCCGTCGTAGCGCAGGAACTCCTCGACCGCGTTGGGCAGCAGCGACAGGTCGCCGCGCAGCAGGTCCAGCTGCTCGGGGTGGGTGAGCAGCGCCAGGGTGCCGTTGCCGATCAGGTGGACCACGGTCTCGTGCCCGGCGAACAGGGTGAGGAAGGCCATCGAGACGACCTCGATCGCGGTCAGCTCCTGGCCCTCGTCGCGGGCGGTGATCAGCGCGGTGAGCAGGTCGTCGGCCGGGTGCCGCTGCTTGTGGTCGATCAGCTCGAGCAGGAACCCCGCCATCGCCGCCGCCGACGACTTGGCCTCGTCCGAGCGGTTGTCCGAGGTGAGCGCGACCGGGGCGGAGTCGGTGCCGATGGCCAGCGCCCAGCGGTGGAAGTCGGCGCGGTCGGCGGCGGGCACGCCGAACAGGTCGCAGATGACGGTGAGCGGCAGCGGGCTGCCGAACTGCCCGATCAGGTCGATCTCGCCCGCCGGGTCGAAGGCGTCGAGCAGCTCGTCGACCAGGGTCAGCACGGTGGGCTTGAGGCCCTCCATGCGGCGCGGGGTGAGCGCCTTGGCCATGAACCGGCGCAGCCGGGTGTGGTCCGGCGGGTCGACGTTGAGCATGTGCCTGCCGAACTGCGAACCGTAGTCCTCTTGCGTCGCGCGGACGTCGGAGCCGGTCTCCACCAGCTTGCGGCCGTGCACCAGGTCGCTGGAGAAGCGGCGGTCGGTCATCACCGCGCGGGTGTCGGAGTGCTTGGTGACCATCCAGACCTTGAGGCCGTTGGGCATCAGCACCTCGCGCACCGGTGACTCCGCGCGCAGGCGGTCGTACACGGCGTGCGGGTCCTGCATGTCCGAGGCGCGGAAGACGAGGACGTCCTCCTCCTCGGCAGGGCGCTCGGATAAGGACTTGCTGGCGGTTCGGTCTCCAGACACGACGCTCCTCAGGTACCGGTTCGGCTCGCTGTCCCCCGTCACAGCCCGGCGGCCGGACGGGCCGAGCCTAACACAGAGTCCGATCGGTCGTGCGGTTATTTTCGGTACGCCGTACCGGCTGGTAGTGGCCCGAGGTGCCGCCGATCGCTCCCGTTCGGACACACTTCGGCGGCGGACAACCGGAAACTGCGCGCTACCATGGCGGAAACGCGCGGTGGCAGGAGTAAGATCGTCTGACACCGCGCAACTCCCAGCAGGCCCAACGGCTTCCCGCCAGCAGCGCGGCACCGGCGGTGCCCACCAGGCACCGCTCGCCGCCCGAGATGTCCTTGCCCGTGACAGCTTCCTTGAGAGTGCACCGATGACCCAGGCTCGAGTGGACGGTCGTGTCCAGCGGGGCAACCACACCCGCGGGCTCATCGTGGCGCGCGCGGTCGAGATCGCCTCCATCGAGGGGCTCACCAGCCTGTCGCTCGGCAGGCTCGCGAGCGACCTCGAGATCAGCAAGAGCGGCGTGTTCGGCCTGTTCGGCTCCAAGGAGGAGCTGCAGCTGGCCACCATCGACGCGGCGCTGCGGATCTACGTCGACACCGTGGTCGCCCCGGTGCTCGAGCAGCCAGCGGGCATCGACAAGGTGTGGCGGCTGTGCCTGAGCTGGCAGGACTACTCCCGCGGCCGGGTGTTCCCCGGCGGCTGCTTCTTCTTCGCCGTCTCCGCGGAGTTCGACGCCCAGCCCGGCCGGGTGCGCGACACGCTCGCGGCGCTGTCGGCCAAGTGGTCCGCGCTCATCGCGCGCACCCTCGACGACGCGCGCGCGGCGGGCGAGCTGACCGGCGAGGTCGACAGCGACCAGCTGGCCTTCGAGCTGATCGCGTTCATGGAGACGGCCAACGCCAACTCGGTGCTCAACGACGACTTCGCCGTCTACGACCGCTCCCGCGCGGCGATCCTGCGGCTGCTGCGCGGCGTCGCGGCCGACCCGGCACTACTGCCGTCGGCCGGGTAGCGCACCCCGGTCCCACCCGCTGGACGCACCGGCGCACCGGTTGACCGCGTGCTTGCCCGGTGTTCGGATAGGTGTGTGTACACCGCGTATCCCGCCCGCAGCCTGACCAGGCGCAGGCACGTGGATTTCGCCAGGGTCTGCAGCCAGGCCTGTCCGCGCTGAAGCGCGTTCCGCTGAACCGTTCCCCCCGACCGGCCATGACCGGTCCCCTTCAGCGTGCCGACCCCGTGGAGCTCACGTGTCTGACTCCCACCCGCCCAGCCCCAGCCTGTCCAACTCCCGCCAGCCCGAGCCGCTGCAGTTCGCGTACTGGGTGCCCAACGTCAGCGGCGGCCTCGTCGTCAGCGACATCGAGCAGCGCACCGACTGGTCTTACGAGTACAACCGGCACTTAGCGGTGCTGGCCGAGAACAACGGCTTCAGCTACGCGCTGAGCCAGGTCCGGTACATGGCCAGCTACGGCGCGGCCTACCAGCACGAGTCGACCAGCTTCAGCCTCGCGCTGCTGCTGGCGACCCAGCGGCTGAAGGTGATCGCCGCGGTGCACCCCGGGCTGTGGCACCCCGCGGTGCTGGCCAAGCTGATCGCGACCGCCGACCACCTCTCCGGTGGCCGGGCCGCGGTCAACGTGGTGTCCGGCTGGTTCAAGGGCGAGTTCACCGCACTGGGTGAACCCTGGCTGGAACACGACGAGCGCTACCGCCGCGCCGAGGAGTTCATCCGGGTGTTGCGGGCCAGTTGGACCACCGACGACGCCCAGTTCGCCGGGGACTTCTACCGGTTGCGCGGCTTCGACCTCAAGCCCAAGCCGCTGAGCGGCCCGGACCGGCCACACCCGGAGATCTTCCAGGGCGGCAACTCGACAGCGGCCCGGGCGATGGCGGGGCGGGTCTCAGACTGGTACTTCAGCAACGGCAAGGACTTCGACGGCGTCAGCGAGCAGGTCGCCGAGGTCGGCGCCGCGGCGGCCGCGCACGGTCGGCGGGTCCGGTTCGGGCTCAACGGGTTCCTCATCGCCCGCGACACCGAGGCCGAGGCCCGCGAGACGCTGCGCGAGATCGTGGCCAAGGCCAACCCCGACGCCGTGCGCGGGTTCCGCGACGCGGTGCGGCAGGCCGGTAGCTCTACCCCCGACGGCAAGGGGATGTGGGCGGACTCGTCGTTCGAGGACCTGGTCCAGTACAACGACGGGTTCCGCAGCAAGCTGATCGGCACCCCGGAACAGATCGCCGAGCGGCTGGTCGGGTACCGCGCCCGCGGCGTCGACCTGGCCCTGCTCGGATTTCTGCACTACCACGAGGAAGTCGAGTACTTCGGCACCCACGTGCTCCCGATCGTGCGCGCCCTCGAGGCCGACGCCGACCGCGGAGCCGGTGTTCCCGAACCCGCGACCCACTGAGAGGCAGGACTGATGACCACCACCGAGGCCGACTGGACCAAGTCCG
Organism: Actinokineospora diospyrosa; assembly: GCF_024171925.1. Lineage (GTDB taxonomy): Bacteria > Actinomycetota > Actinomycetes > Mycobacteriales > Pseudonocardiaceae > Actinokineospora > Actinokineospora diospyrosa. The sequence goes on from NZ_JAMTCO010000018.1 coordinate 95,297, forward strand.
CTCCGACGACCGCCACCGGGTGGTTGGCCCGCGCGGCGGAGGTATCCGCACTGCTGGCGGTTGACGCCGTCTCCCGCGACAAGGAGGCGAAGACCCCTTACGCCGAAGTGCAGCTGCTCAAGGACTCCGGTCTGGTTACGTTGCTGGGCCCCGCTGAGCACGGCGGCGGCGGGCAGGACTGGCCCACCGCGTACCGGGTCGTGCGCGAGGTGGCCAAGGCGGATGGTTCCGTCGGCCAACTGCTCGGGTACCACTACCTCTGGTTCTGGGCCGCGCGGTTGGTCGGTACACCCGAACAGGTTCTCGCGGTAGAGGAGTTGGCCACCAAGAACCGCTTCTTCTTCGGCGGGGCGGTCAACCCGCGCGACGACGACGTCGTCATCACCGACGAGGGCTCGTCGCTGGTCTACAACGGACGGAAGTCGTTCTCCACCGGCAGCAAGGTGTCGGACCTGACGGTGCTCGAAGGGGTGCTGGAGGGCACCGACAAGCACATCTTCGCGATCGTCCCGTCCACGATCGAAGGCCTCACCTTCCACGACGACTGGGACAACATCGGGCAGCGGCTGACCGAGTCCGGCAGCGTCACCATCTCCGGCGTGCGGGTCGACTGGGCCTCGGCGGCGGGCTACGTCGACAAGGTGTTCACGCCACGGGTCTACAACACGCTCAACGTGCCCACGATCCAGTTGGTGTTCGTGAACTTCTACCTCGGCATCGCGCGCGGAGCGCTGGAGACCGCCCGCGCCTACACCCTGGAGAAGTCGCGGTCCTGGCTGCACGGCGGCCACGAGCGCGCGGTGGACGAGCCCTACGTGCTCGACGTCTACGGCGACCTCACCTCGAAGTTGTGGGCGGTCGAAGCGCTGGCCGACCAGGTCGCCGCCGAGGGGTGGGTCATCCACCAGCACCCGGAGGTGGTCACCGAACGCGAGCGCGGCGAGCACGAGGTGCGGGTGGCCGCGGTCAAGGCCAGGGCGACCGAGGTGGCCCTGGAGATCACCAGCGGTGTCTTCGAGGTGACCGGTGCCCGCGCCACCGCCAGCCGCGAGGGCCTCGACCGGTTCTGGCGCAACGTCCGCACGCACACCCTGCACGACCCGGTCGCCTACAAGCGGCGCGAGGTCGGCGCCTTCGTCCTGCGCGACGAGGTCCCCGAGCCCACCTGGTACTCCTGACCCCCTGGAGGTTGCGTTGTCCTCGATCGTCGTCCTCTCCGGCAGCCCGTCGGCCACCTCCCGCACCGCGGCGCTGACCGCGCACCTGGCCGAGCGGTTGTGCGCGCACGGCCACGAGGTGCGGCTGGTGCGGGTGCGCGACCTGCCCCCGGCCGCCCTGCTGCACGCCGACACCACCGACCCGGCCATCGCGGAGGTCACCGCGGCGATCGAGGCGGCGGAGGGGGTGGTGGTCGCCTCGCCGGTGTACAAGGCGGCGTACTCGGGACTGCTGAAAACGCTGCTGGACCTGCTGCCGCAGTTCGCGCTGGCGGGCAAGACGGCGCTACCGGTGCTGACCGGGGGAAGCCCGGCGCACGTGCTGGCCCTGGACTACGCCTTGCGGCCGGTGCTGTCGTCGCTCGGGGCGCACCACATCGTGCCGGGGTGGTTCGTGCTCGACCGGCACATCGAGGTGTCGGACACGGGGGTCGTGCTGCACCCGGACGCGGAGGCGCCACTGCTCTCGGTGGTGGACACGTTCTCGCGGGTATTACCGGTGCTGGCGACGTAAGGCCAAGGGGGAATGGCCGTTGCAGGGCGGCCACGCGACTCACCGTTGGGTCTGTGCAACCGGTTGGCGCCTCGGCCTCCCGGTCGAGATGGGCCCAACGGTGAGTCGCCTCGTAATGCGCGGTCAAGGGCGCAGCAGGGCCTTCACGACCTTTCGGTTGTCCATGTCGGCATAAGCGTCGGCGACCCGGTCGAGCGGGTATTCGGCGTCGAACACCTTGCCCGGATCGATCTCCCCGCTCAGCACGGCCGCGAGCAGTTCGTCGAGGTACGCGCGAACGGGCGCCACTCCCCCGCCAATAGCGATGTTGTTGGCGAAGAGGTGGCGGACCGGGAACTCCGGCCCGCCCGCGGGCACGCCGACGTAACCCACCCGACCACCCGGGCGAACTGAGTACAGGGCCTGGTCCATGGACTCCTTGGTCCCCACGCACTCCAGGACCGCGTCCGCGCCACCGCCGAGCAGGTCCTTGACCGCGGCGACGCCCTCCTCGCCGCGGGTGGCGACGATGTCGGTCGCGCCGAAGGCGGTGGCGAGGGCCTGGCGGTCGGCGTGGCGGGACATGGCGATGACGCGTTCGGCACCCAGTCGAGCGGCGGCCAGGACCGCGCACAACCCGACCGCGCCGTCGCCGACGACCACGACGTTGTCGCCGGGACCCACCTTGGCCGCGATGGCGGCGTGGTGACCGGTCCCCATCACGTCGGACAGGGTGAGCAGGCTGGGCACGAGCGAGTCGTCGGGGACACCCGAGGTGGCGACGAGGGTGCCGTCGGCGAAGGGCGAGACGACGTACTCCGCTTGCCCACCGTCGATGTCGTGGCCCGCGCGGGCGGTGCCGCCCCAGTAGCCACCGCTCGCGCACGAGGTGTGGATCCCGTTGCGGCAGTGGACGCAGGTGCCGTCGCTGACCGCGAACGGCGCGATGACGAAGTCGCCCGGGCGGACCGTGCGGACCTCGGCACCCACCTCTTCGACGACGCCGACGAACTCGTGCCCCATCCGCTTGGGCCCCTCGACCGGCGAGATCCCCCGGTAGCCCCACAGGTCCGACCCGCACACGCAGGACGCGACCACCCGGACCAGGGCGTCGGTCGGGCGGCGCACCGCGGTGTCGGGCAACTCGTCGAGCCGGACGTCCCCGGTGGCGTGCAGCACCGTGCCACGCATCAGACAACCTCCACAGTAGACAATCGAGAACTCAGCTGGGTAAGCCCGGCGCGACAACGGTGAATGAGCCCGCGCGGGTTGCCGCGCAACACATCTGACAGTCCACAGCGGATTGTCGAAGTGCGATCAGGCCTTGGCGATGGCGGCGCGCAGGGCGGCGAGGACGAGTTCGACCCGGTCCGGACGGGCGTTGTGGCCCATCAGGCCGATCCGCCAGACGGAGCTGGCGAAGGCGCCCGCCCCGGCGCCGATCTCGATGCCGTACTCGGTGAGCAGGATCTGGCGCACCCTGGCCGAGTCGACACCGTCCGGGACGCGCACCGTGGTCAGCTCGGGCAGCCGGTGGCCCTCGGCGGCGAACAGCCGCAAACCCTGCTCCACCAAGCCTTCCTGCAGCAACGCCCCCGCGGCGCGGTGGCGCTCCCAGACCTGTTCCAAGCCCTCCTCCAGGATCCGCCCCAGCGCGGCGTGCAAGGAGGTGATCATCGCGACCGGCGCGGTGTGGTGGTAGGTGCGGCCGCCGCTGGAACCGTCCACGTAGGCGCCGATCAGGTTCAGGTCGAGGTACCACGTCGGCGGCCGCTTCACCCGGCGGTCCCAGGCGCGCGGCGACACGGTGAACGGGGCCAGGCCGGGCGCGACCCCCAGGCACTTCTGGGTTCCCGCGTACGCGAGGTCCACGTCCCAGGCATCGATGGCGACCTCGACGCCCGCCAGGGAGGTGACGCAGTCGGCGAGGACCAAGGCGCGCTGGTCGCGCTTGTGCACCGCGAGCGAGAGCGCCCGGATGTCGCTGAGCACCCCGGTCGAGGTCTCCGCGTGCACCGCGGCGACCAGCGACGGCTCCGGGTGCGCGGCCAGCACCCGCTCCACGTCGATCGGCGTTCCCCAGTCGTGGTCCACCCGGACCACGTCCGCGCCGTAGCGGCCAGCCACGTCGACCATGCGCTCGCCGAAGAGGCCGTTCACCGCCACGACCACGACGTCGCCGGGGCGCACGAAGTTCGCGAACGCGGCCTCCATGCCGATGGACCCGGTGCCGGACAACGGGAGCGTGCGCTCGTTCGCGGTGCCCCAGACCCGGCGCAGGCGCGCGCAGGTGTCGTCGAGCACGCGCAGGAACTCCGGGTCCAGGTGCCCGAGCAGCGGCGCGGACAGGGCGGCGGTGGCCTCCGGGTAGGGGTTGGACGGTCCCGGGCCGAGCAGGGTGCGGTCGATCAGTGCCATGGGGTGAACTTTACGGACGGGCCACCGGGTCCGCCGCGAGTTGTCCACAGGGTGGTTCGCGGTGGCCGCGCAGCATGATGCCCAGCGCGTAGGGCACCAGGTCGCCGCCGCGCTTGCACAGCCACGGGATGCCCTTGACGACCAGCCAGGCCAGGTGGGCGAGCGGGCCGACCCGCAGGCCGCCCTCGCACACCAGGCTCACCGGGGCGGGCTGGACGCAGCCGCGGCCGACCAACTGCTCGGCGAACGCCTTCGCCAGCATCCGGTGACCGAGTTCGGACGGGTGCAGCCGGTCGACGCTCCAGGTCGTCGTCTCGTAGGCGCCGGGCATCGCGTCCAGGTCGAGGTGCGCGGCGCCGGTGTCGGCCACGACGGCCTCGATCACCGCGTTGAGGCGGTCGATGCGGGTGCGCAGCGCGCGGCGCAGCGAGGCGGGCATCCGGAACACGCGGGCGTGGTCGTGGAAGCGCACCAGGACCACCTCGGTGCCGACCGCGCGCAGCGAGGTGACGATGTCGGTGAGGTCGGCGCGCATCGCCTCGGGGTCGAAGTCCGAGCGCAGGGTGTCGTTCATCCCCGCGATCAGCACGGCCGCGTCCGGCCGGACGGCGAGCGCGCGCGGCAACTGCACGGCGCGCACGTCGGCGAGCCGGGCGCCGTTGACCGACACGTTGTGCTCTTCGGCGCCCAGCGCCGCGGCCAGCAGCGGGCCGAAGCCGCGCCACCCGCCACCGAGCTTCGGGTCGCCGATGCCGACCGCGGTCGAGTCGCCGAGGACGGCCAGGGTCCTCGCGGTCCACGTCGCGGGCGGGTCGGGTCGGGTCGGCGGTGTGCTGCGTTCGATCCCCAGCGCGGTCACGCGGACAACGATGCGACGCGCCGGCTCACCGGCGGTGAGATCGCGGTGTCCGCCCGGGGTCGGACCGGCGAAGACTTCGGTGTCAGTCGAACGCGGGGTAGAGCGGCAGCGAACGCTCACCGAACCGCGACTGCAGCGCCGTGACAACCGCCTGCGCGTGCTCGGCGACCGCGCCGGAGCGCGCCAGCCGCGCCGCGGCCGCCAGCGCCACCCAACGGGCGACCAGCACGTCGGCCTGGTGCGGCTTGGCGACCGAGCCGCCCGAGCCGAGCTGCTCGACGTCGGGCACGGTGAGGAACTGCCAGGTGGTCAGCCACACCCAGAACAGCTGGGCGTCGAGCAGCCGGGGGCCGAGCACGGCGTCGTCGTCGAGGTCGGGCCACATGACCCGCACCTCGGCCCGCCAGGCGGCCAGCATCGCGTCGGTCATCCCCGGCGGCAGCGCGTAGGCGCACCAGCAGGACGGGAACGGCACGGTGAGGTACGCCGCGTCGAACATCATGTTCCGCACGCAGCCGCCCTCGAAGTCCAGGAAGCGCACGCCGCGGTTGGTGATGAGGTTGTTGTCCGGGCAGGAGTCCGACGGGCTGAACGCCCGGTGCCGCGCGGTGTCGAGCAGCGCCAGGGTGTGCCTGGCCGCCTCGTGCGCGGCCGGGCCGGTGTCGACGCCGAACTCGGTGGCCAGCAGCAGCGGCAGCGCCTCGATGGCGACCGGGCCGTCCACGGTCAGCGGGTCCTTGGACTTGGGCGGGCTGAGCCTGCGCAGCAGCGCGTCGAAGTCGGCCTCGCGGCCCGCGGTGGAGGCGTGCAGCCGCCCCAGCGAGCGGGCCCAGGACAGCAGCGCGCCCTCGGCGGCGCGCGCGTCGTCGCCGTGCAGCTTCTCGGCCAGCGTCGGCGCCCGCCCCAGGTCCTCCATGACCAGCAGGTTGGTGCCGCTGTCGTGGGCGAACAGCTCCGGGCACATCCGGTCCTCGGCGGCCAGGGCGGTGAACAGCTGGTAGCTGACCGCCTCGCGGACCCAGCTGTCGCGGGTGGCCCCGCCTGCCGGGCGCACGTAGCGCTTGACCGCGAGGGTGCGCGGCAGGGAGAACGGGCTGGCCGCGACCTTCACCCGCAGCACGATGGAGCGCTCGCTGCCGCCGAGGTCCTCCGGTTCGGCCAGGTGGATGCGCGCGCCGAAGCGCTTGCTCAGCACGGACTCGGCGGCCACGACGGTGGCCAGCACCTCCGCGCTCGCGAGTTGATCGGATTCGCCGGGGCCGTCCGGTTCGCCGGTGCCCGGCGGATCGGCGGCGATCTCCACACTCATCTCCTCTGACCCTGCTCCCGATCGTAGGGGGCCGAACCGGCCCGGTCAGCATTCCCGCCGGAGAAGACCGTAGTGGTCGGACCCGGGTCGCGACGAGGGGTCCGCCAAGAAATCACAGCACGTGGCCGGTTTCCGGTGTACCACCCACCGGCGGGCTCCCAGCGGGTGGGACGGCTCAGCCGCGCGAGAGCGGCCGGTTGCGCGCCGGGACGCGGCGGCGCACGAGCAGCACGAGGGCCGCGGCGAGCACGATCCCGACCAGGTTGACGGCCAGTTGCCCCGCCGAGGCCAGCACCTTGCCCCACTGCCCGAGCACCGCGGCGACCCCGATGTACCCGGCGGCCGGGACGGTGGTCACCGAGATGAACACCCCCACCAGCACGGCCGACTTCGCCGAGGTCATCGACAGCATCCCGGCCGCGCCCGCCAACACGGCGACCACCAGCGACCAGACCCCGACCTGGTAGACGAAGTCCACATCGTGGTCACCGCTGATCGCGGCCGCGTCCAGCAACCCGACCCGGCCGCCGACCCAGGTGAGCCCGGCGGTCACCGCGATGGCCACCGGGAACCCGACGGCCAGGGCGGTGCCCGCCCGGCGGACCAGGTCACCCCGGCGGCAGACCAGGCCGACCGCCAGCGCCGCGAGCGGGCCGAACTCGGGGCCGACGACCATGGCCCCGACGATCGTCACCGCCGAGTCGGTGATCACCCCGGCCGCGGCGAGCAGGCAGGCGATGACCAGGAACGCCAGGTAGGTGGCGTTGAGCCGGGACTCCTCGCCGGTGCGGGCGACCAGTTCCTCCCACACCAGCGCGTCGGCCCCGTCGCCGGGGGCGTCCAGCTCGGCCTTGTCGGCGGCGTCGGACAGCGAGGTGTCGATCTGCTCGAGGGTGATGCCCCCGTCGCGGTCGATGCCCAGGTCGCACAGGGCGGCCAGGACCTCGTCGGTCGCCTCGCGGGCCACGTCGGCCTCGAGCACGTCGCCCTTCGGATCGATCGCCGCGCCCGCGAACAGCACGAGGTGGGTGGCGCCGGGGTGCTCGCGCAGCACCGCCAGCGCCCGCTCAGTGCTCGCGGGCGGGCAGACGGCCCTCAGGTGCAGCACGTCAGCTTGCGTCCGCCGCGGCTGGGTCGGTCGCAGCGGCCGACGCGGTCGGCTTGGCGGGCTTGAAGTCGACCCCGGCCTCCTTGCGCTGCTCGGCGGTGATCGGCGCGGGCGCGGCGGTGAGCGGGTCGAAGCCGCCGCCGGTCTTGGGGAAGGCGATGACCTCGCGGATCGAGTCCAGGCCCGCGAGCAGCATGACCAGCCGGTCCCAGCCGAAGGCGATGCCGCCGTGCGGGGGCGCGCCGAAGGCGAAAGCGTCGAGCAGGAAGCCGAACTTCTCCTGCGCCTCGTCCTTGTCCAGGCCCATGATCTGGAAGACCCGCTCCTGGACGTCCTTGTTGTGGATACGGATCGAGCCACCGCCGATCTCGTTGCCGTTGAGCACGAGGTCGTAGGCGTAGGCCAGGGCGTTGCCCGGGTCCTGGTCGAACCGGTCGATCCACTCCGCGTTCGGCGAGGTGAACGCGTGGTGCAGCGCGGTCCAGCGACCGCCGCCGACGGCGACGTCACCGGCGGACTGGGCCGCGGCGGCCTCCTCGAACATCGGGGCGTCGACGACCCACACGAAGCCCCAGGCGGACTCGTCGATCAGCCCGCAGCGGCGGCCGATCTCCTGGCGGGCGGCACCCAGCAGCGCGCGGGCGTCGTTGGTGTTGCCCGCGGCGAAGAACACGCAGTCGCCCGGCTCGGCGCCCGCGGCCTTGGCCAGGCCCTCGCGCTCGGTCTCGGACAGGTTCTTCGCGACCGGGCCGCCGAGCGTGCCGTCCTCCTGGACCAGCACGTAGGCCAAGCCCTTGTGGCCGCGCTGCTTGGCGAACTCCTGCCAGGCGTCGAGCTGCTTGCGCGGCTGGCTCGCGCCCCCGGGCATGACCACGGCACCGACGTAAGGCGCCTGGAAGACCCGGAACGGGGTCTCGGCGAAGTACTCGGTGAGCTCGGTCAGCTCGACGGCGAAGCGGATGTCGGGCTTGTCGGAGCCGTAGCGCGACATGGCGTCGGCGTAGGTCAGCCGCGGCAGCGGCGCGCTGATGTCGTGCCCGGCCAGCTCGCGCCAGACGGCGCCGATGATCCGCTCGCCGAGCGCGATCACGTCGTCCTGCTCGACGAAGCTCATCTCGATGTCGAGCTGGGTGAACTCGGGCTGGCGGTCGGCCCGGAAGTCCTCGTCGCGGTAGCAGCGGGCGATCTGGTAGTACCGCTCCAGGCCGCCGACCATGAGCAGCTGCTTGAACAGCTGCGGCGACTGCGGCAGCGCGTACCAGGAGCCGGGCCGCAGCCGGGCGGGCACGACGAAGTCGCGGGCGCCCTCGGGGGTGGAGCGGGTCAGCGTGGGGGTCTCGACCTCGACGAAGCGCTCGGTGTGCAGCACCTCGCGGGCGATCCGGCTGACCTCGCTGCGCAACCGGATGGCCTTGGCGGGCGCGCTGCGGCGCAGGTCGAGGTAGCGGTAGCGCAGCCGGACCTCGTCACCGACGCTCAGGTGGTCGTCGAGCGGGAAGGGCAGCGGCGCGGACTCGCTGAGCACGTGCAGCTCGGTGGCCAGCACCTCGATCGCGCCGGTCGGGATCTCCGGGTTCTCGTTGCCCGTCGGGCGGGCGGCGACCTCGCCGACGACCTTCACGCAGAACTCCGCGCGCAGCCGGTGGGCGCGCTCGGCCATCTCGCCCTCGCGGAAGACGACCTGCGACACGCCCGAGGCGTCGCGGAGATCGATGAAGATGACCCCGCCGTGATCGCGCCTGCGGGCCACCCACCCGGTGAGGGTGACGGTCTGCCCGGCGTGCTCGGCGCGGAGGGTTCCGGCCTCGTGCGTGCGGATCACGGTGTGCGCTCTCCTGTCGCGATCAGGTTGTGACGTGCGGATTCGCGGGCGCGGACCCGCGGCTGTGGCAGCCAGGCTAACCAACGGTCATAAGGCCCTGTCCAGCAGGTTTATGCTTACCGGTCCGGGGACCCATGGCGGGTCGGCCATATGGGAACGGGAACGGTCCCGGTGCACCCTATGGAGGGTTCTCATGGACCGTTCGGCGGTATAGCACCGGCGCCATTAAGGCTATCCGGTGACCCCCAGGAGTGATCCGGTTACCCATGAATTAACACTGACGCTACCCAGCGGGGCCCCTAAGACGTAATGTGACCGTCAGGGCGTAAGGGGTAACCCAGGGAGTGAACATGGGTAGCGGTATCACCCGCGAGCCAGTTCGTGAGCTTCACCAGAACGGGAGTGTCCGCCATGCGTTGACAGCCGAGCAGCCCGAGTCGCTGGCGGCCGACGCGTTCCCCACGGCGTTGCGGTCGGCGATCCAGGCCAGCGGCCTGAGCCTCGACCGGATCCAGTACCGGCTGCGGGCCCGCGGCGTGTCCATCAGCGTCACCGCGCTGAGCTACTGGCAGTCCGGGCGGCGCAGGCCCGAGCGGGCGGAGTCGCTGGCCGCGCTCGGCCATCTGGAGGACGTCCTCGGGGTGCCCACCGGCTCGCTGATCGCCCTGCTCGGCCCGCCGCGGCCGCGCGGGCGGGTCAACCGGGAGTCCTCCCGGCTGACCGTCGAGGCGCTGTGGGGCAACAGCGAGCCGGTCTCGCACCTGCTCAAGCGCATCGACTTCACCACGGACAGCGCGCTGACCAAGATCAGCCAGCACGACAAGATGGAGATCGCCGTCGACCGCGGCGAGAAGGCCCTCAACATCCGCCAGGTATTCCGCGCCGAGCGGGACGGGGCCGATCGCACGCTGTTGGTCTACGACCTTGAAGTGCCGGGCAGGCCGTTCCCCGAGATCGTCGCGGGGGACACCTGTCGCATCGGCCGGGTCGCCCAAGACCCCACCGCGGGGCTGCTGGCAGGGGAGATCCTGCTCGACCAGCCGCTCAACCGGGGCGAGACGACGATCGTGGACTACGCGCTGCGGCACCCGGGACCGCCGTACTCGCGCGGCGACGACAGCTACTGCCGCAAGTTCCCGGGACCGGTGCGCGAGTTCGTCCTCGAACTGCGCTTCGACCCCAGAGCGCTACCCGCGTACCTGGAGCAGTACACCGTCGACATGGACGACCAGGTGACCAACCGGCGCAAGCTGGACGTCACCCTGGACGGCAAGGCGCACGCGGTGGCCCTGGACTTCGGTCCCGGGATCCTCTGCGTGCGGTGGGAGTGGCCGGACTAGCCGGTCACAGGACCGGGGACCGGCTCTAGGGCCGGTCCCACCCGGTGATGGTCAGGGCGAAGATGGCCTCGCCGACGCGCCCGTGCGCACCCCGCGCCGACACGACGATGGGGTACGCGCCGGGCGCGGCGGACGGGCTGGTGAAGATCCAGAGGGTGCAGGCGCCGCCGCCGACGGGCAACCGCGCCGGGCTGAACGTGGCCCGGGTCCCCGGCGGGACGCCGTCAACGCTGAGCTCCACGGGCTCGTCCGTGGAGACGGTGACGCGCGTCTGGGTCAGGAAACCGGGTTGGGTGGTCGACTCCTCGGGCGCTAAGCGCACCTTGATGCCACTGTGCGTCGACGCGTCGTCGACGGTCAGTGACAGGTACGCCCGTGCCGTCATGCCGTTCGCGGCCGTGGCGTGCACGGTGACCGGGTAGACCCCCGGGCTCGCCTTCTCCGGGATCGCGATGCTCAACCGGGTCGAGCGGCCCGCGTCGACCACCTTCGGCTCGAACGTGGCGATCGCCCCGCAGGGCAGCCCGGTGACCGCCAGGGTCAACGTGTGGGCCTCGGCTCCCGCCTTCGTCGCGATGATGGCGGTGGCGCCACCAGGCCGCCCCACGCGGAGCGTGAGGGGCTCCACGGACAGGGTGAAGTCGCCCGGGCTGGTGCTAGGGCTGAGGAACGGGTCGATCGCGTAGGCCACGGTGGGGATCTCCTCTGGGTCTGCGGACCCTCACCATCACCGTCCGGACATACGCGGAACAATCCGTAGTCGACGCAGTACGGGTACTGATTGTTGTCTTAAGCGAGCGCGCTAATAAGTCCGGCCACCTCTCCGATGACCGTGACCGCGGGGGGTCGGATCCCGGCCGCGACCAGGTCATCGGCCACTCGGTCCATAGTGGAGCGCAGGACCCGTTGAGATCGGGTGGTGCCTTCCTGGATCACCGCTACCGGGGTGTCGGCGGACCTACCGCCGCTGATCAGGGCCTTGGCGATGGCCGCGAGCTTGTCCACGCCCATCATCACGACGATGGTGCCACCGAGCCGCGCCAGCGCCGCCCAGTCGGTGAGGGTGTTGGGGTCGTCAGGGCCGATGTGCCCTGAAACGACAACGACCTCGTGCGCGACTCCCCGGTGTGTGACGGGAACGTCGGCGACAGCGGGGACGGCGAAAGCCGAGGTCACGCCCGGCACGACCGTGACAGGCACACCTGCCTTAGCGCAGGCGATCACTTCCTCGAACCCACGCCCGAACACGTAAGGATCGCCGCCCTTGAGCCGCACCACGAACTTGCCCGCCTTGGCGTGCTCGACCAAAGCGTCGTTGATGGCGTCCTGACTCGCTGCGCGCCCGTAAGGAATCTTGGCTGCGTCGATGACGGTGACCGAGGGCGCCAACTCGTCGAGCAGATCCCTTGGCCCTAGGCGGTCGGCGATCACCACGTCCGCGCGGGCCAACAACCGCCGTCCGCGCACGGTGATCAGCTCGGGGTCACCCGGGCCACCACCGACCAGCGCCACCCCGGCGGGCTCCCGCTCCTGGTCCTCGATCCGGCCTTCCCGCAGTGCGTCGAGGAGGCCGTCGCGGATGGCCGCGGAACGCTGGTGCTCCCCGCCCGCGAGTACGCCTACAAGAAGGCCGTCGTGGTCACCAGTGGCAGGTGTGACAGCGCTACCGGCGCTACCGGCGTCCGCACGGACACAGAACACGCGCGTCTTCTCGGCCTCTTCAGCCACCGTGGCGTTCACCGCAGTGTCCGAGGTGCAGCACAACACGTACCAAGCGTCCGAGAGATCCCCCGCCTGGAAGACCCTCTTGTGCCAAGTGATCTCGCCCGCGTCCGCCATCGCCTCGACCGACGGCGTCACCTCCGGGGACACCACCTCGATCGCCGCGCCGCTGCGCACCAAGCGGGGCAAGCGCCGCTGCGCCACCGTCCCCCCACCGACGACGACGACCCGGCGGCCTGCCAGGTCCAGACCGGCCAGGTAGTGCTGCTCAACTGCCATGCGGGACAGCATGCCTGGTCACCCGGGCCGCACCGGCAATCGCCGCCCGACAGTGTGACGGGCGTGACGCGCCGGATCACACCCCAGTCACGATCGGCGCCCGCGCGGGTCAGCCCGCCTTGAGCCAGAGGCCGTCGATGCCTTCGGAACGGGCCCGGTAGTCGACGTACAGGAGGCTCTCGATGGTGAGGCTGACCGCGCCGGTGAAGGTGCCCGCCAGCACGACGGCCAGGATCTCGCCGATCACGCTGTCGCCGCTGATCCGGGCGAAGAGGGTGTTGACCACCACGGTGATCAGGCCGAGCACGAAGCCGACCAGCGCGGTGATGCCCGCCAAGCGCCACCAGCCGACGGCGTGGACGAGTTTGCGCGAGCGGTCCAGGGCCGCGCTGGGCCCCAGGCCCTCGACGACGGCGATCGCGCGGGCGAAGGTGAAGGCGATGGACAGGTAGACGAGGCCGACCAGGGCGGGGATCGAGATGAGGATCCCGCCCGCGCCCGCGGCGGCCACCGGGAGGACGGCGACGGCGATCAGCGCGGTGAAGATGACCACCAAGAGGGCGGCGGTCGCGATCAACCGGCCCAGGGTGGGCCCGGCCTCGCCGAGGGCGTGCCTGGCGCTGGTCGTGTGGCCGAACACCGCCCGCGGCACGACCACGTTGACCACGGCGACCAGCAGCAGGGTGAACAGGCCCAGGGTCGCCGCGGTGATCACGAGGTCGGCGAGGTACGGGCTGAAGTCCGCCCAGACCAACTGCTTGCCCGACAGGGTGTCGAGCGGCGGCAGGTCACCGACGAACAGCGTGAGCAGCAGCCTGCGCAGCAGTTCCGCGGCGAGGGACACCCCGAAGGACACCCCGAGCAAGGCGCCCGCGTTGCGCCGCAGCGCCCCGAACATGCCGCCGACGAAGTCCGGCAGGTGCAGTGGGCGCAGCGCCACGATGCCCAACTGGATCGCACCGGTGTGGTCGGTGCGCCTCGGCTCGGGGATCGACGGGTGCTGCGGCTCGGGCTGGTCGGGTCGGTCGGTCATCGCTGGTCCCCAGGTCGTCGGCGGCGGTCTTTAGCGTGCCGCCCGAAAAAGGCTACAGGTAGCCCGCGACGAACTTCAGCGCATCGGGGATGGCCGCGCGGAAGTACGCGTCGTCGCTCCCGCCGGGCCCGAAGGAGGTCTTGACCGCCTTGACCTTCTGCGCCAACTGCTTGGTCAGGTCCAACCGGGCGGCGTCCTCGGTGCCGCACCACAGGCCGATCGGGGTCTTGCCCAGCTCCATGGTGTGGCGCAACGGTTCCAGCCGCTCCCAGCGCGCCTGGTTGTCGAACATGTTGGTGCGCTGCGCGGCGTCCCAGGAGGCGAACAGCATCGGGCTGATCGCGGCGACCGCCTGGAACCCGGGGGAACGGCCCTGGTTGAGCGCCGCGGCACCGCCCTCGCCGAACCCGACGACGGAGAACGGCGTGCTCGCCAGGTCGTGGTAGGTCAACCAGCCGGGCAGGTCCTCGTTGAGCATGCGGTGCGGGTCGTCGTCCTTGTTGCCGATCCAGTTGCCGCCCTCGACCGCGACGATCGCGAACGGCTGCGCGCCGTCCTTCACGATCTGGGTCAACACCTGCGGCACGCCGTAGTCGAGGAACACCTTCGCCCCGCCCAGGCCGCCGTGCAACGCGATGCACACCGGGATCGGCTCCGGCGGCACGCCCTCGGGGCGGATGATGACGATGTCCACCTCGCGGTAGCGACCGGCCGAGAGGTTGCGACCGGTGACGACCGGTGCCACCTCGGAGGTGGGAGCCTTGGTCTGCAGCACGTTCTCCGGTGGGGACGCCGTCGGCCCGGCCTGCTGGCAACCCGCCACCAGCCCAGCGCCCAGCCCGGCCCCGGCCAACAGCACCGAGCGCCGGGACAACCGAACAGTTCGCGCAGTGTTCACAAGTTCTCCGCTCCTCACGGACCCCTGCGCCGAATCCTATTGGTCTACTGCCGCGTTGTGCCCCTTCCGTAGTGAAACGGTTGCCGGGAGAGCGCTCCCAGTACGGGCGACCCCCGCCACCTGCAGCAACGCTCTCCGTTGGCGGACAACGGGTCCAGATCGGCGTGTGACAACGCGGGCGAATTCGTCCCACATTCGGTTCACCAGCACCTTTGGCGATACATTCACGCATTCGGCCTAATACCGATGGGGGGTGGGCGCGTCCATTCGGCCACCGGGACCACCACCCGGTCGACGATCATCGTCGCGCCGGGAACCGGAACCGGGTTTTGCGGGCCGGTCGTGGACCAGTTCGCAATTCTGTGTATTGCGTCAGCGGGTGGCCCACAGGAGGAAGGCGGAGGCGGCGGGCGCGAGCGTTGTGCTGTCGTGACCGGGGACCAGGGCGGCGGTGCTGAACTGGCAGCCGTCCACCTGGTAGCCCGCACCGGCCAGGGACCGCCGGGTGTCGGTGACGCGGTCGAGTTCGGCGACCAGGACGACGACCCGGTCGGCACCGGCGCCCGCGCAGGCGCGGACCAGGTCCGGGCGGGCGTCGGCCAGGAAGATCGAGTCCGGGCGGGGCAGCCGGTCGAGGGGTTCGTCGTCGGCCAGGCGGAGTTCGACGTCGTGCGCGGCGGCGTTGGCGACGATGCGGACGCAGAGACCGGGATCGGCCTCCACGGCGATCACCGCGGCCCCTAGGCGGGCGGCCTCGATGCCGATGGCACCGGAGCCCGCGCACACGTCCCACACCAGGGAACCGGGGCGCGGCGCCAGGCGGGCCAGCGCGACCGCGCGGACCTCCGGCGAGGTCCCGACGCCCGCGCGGGTGGCGAAAGCGCTTTCGCCCAGCGCCCAACCGCCCCGCGGGGGAACGGGTTCACCGCAGGCGACCCACGACGCCAGCCCGACCGATTCGGCGACGGCCAGGCAGAGCACCAGGTTCGGCTCCCGCCAGGTCCGCTCCCCGGCCGCTTCGAGGTCCACAATGGACAACTCCTCGGTGCCGCCGAGGTCCTCGAGCACGGCGATCTGGCGGCGCCACCCGGACAGCTGCGCGGCCAGTTCGGCGGGCCCGGCCCCCGGCGCGGTGAGCACGGCGACGGCCGGGCGGGCGCGGCAGACGTTCACGGCGCGGCGGAAGTCGCGGCCGCGGGCGCTGACCACGGTGATGTCGTCCCACGGGCGGCGCAGCAGGGCGGCCATGCGCTGCACGTCGGTCGGACCGGGCCGCACGAGCACGGCGACACCGCGCTCCCTGAGCGCTCGCAGATCGCCGAAGAACCCCGGATCACCTGTGGTCACCACGACCGCGGACCCGGCGGCGGCCAGAGCGTCCACAGTCGACTCGGCTAGCGGGCCGGTCGTCTCGATCACCCGCGCCGAACCGGTGTAACCGGCCAGCAGCGCCTTGGGACCGACGACGAGGTCCGCGGCGTCCAGAACGGTTGTCAGCTCATCGTCGAGTGCCGACCACGAGCCGCCTAACAGGGTCACCGTCATGGCGACATTCGACCACGCTCGCGAAGAGCACTCACTTCTTCGTGGTGCGGCGCGCGGTCGCCCGGGCGGTCTTCGGCGGCTGCTTCCTGGCCGCGGCGGTGCGCTTGACCACCGGCTTCGGCTCGGGAACGACTGCCTCGACCGGCTCGGGGCGGGTCTGCTCGGGCACGCCGGGGCTGTCGGTGATCCCGGTGTTCTCCGTGTCGGGGTTCTCGGCGTCGGGGGTCTCTGTGTCGGGGGCGCCGGTGTCGGTCTTGCGCGACCAGGAGCCCGCGGACCGCCACGACCGCGACGTCCACCGCTTGCCCTGCTCCCCCGCCACCGACCGCGGCGCGTACCCGGCCCTCGGCTTCGCCTGCCGCAGCACGTCTCCGACCAGGAACAGCGCGTGCCGCCACAGGTTGGCGCGCTTCACCTCGGCCACGAGCTCACCGATGGTGGTCCGCAGCACCTTCTCGTCCGCCCAGCTCACCTTGTGCGCCACCACCACGGGCACCTGCGGGTCCAACCCGGCTGCGGTCAACGCCTCGGCCAATTCCGCGGCCCGCGCGGCGGGGGCGTGCACGGCGAGGGTGCGACCGTCGGCGGCGAGGTCGCGGATGCGCTCGAAGTCGGCCTCGGTGGCCGCGTCGGTGATGATCGCGGTGTCGGCGCCCGCGGTCTCGGTGAGCGAGTTCCCGGTGGCCGCCACCGCCGCCGACACCGGCGACACCCCGGGCACCACCTCGACGTCGAGGCCGATCTTGACGCACAGCTCCCGCTGTTCGCGCAGGTCAGCGCAGTGCGCGGGGTCACCGGCGATCAGCAGGACCGCCTTCTGGTGCCTGCTCGCCAGCCCGCGGTAGCGCTCGGCGAGCTCGTCGGTCCCGAGCCGGGCGTGGTCGACCAGGTCGGCGTCGGCCCTGGTGTGCTCGCGCAGCCACAGCGGGTCCACCGCGCTCGGCGTGTAGAGCACCAGGTCGGCCTCGGCGATCCGGGCCGCACCGCGCAGGGTGATGAGGTCGGCCGCACCCGGTCCAGCTCCCACGAAACTCACGGCGCCACGCATTCCCCGACCGTATCGTCCTGCCCGCGTGCCCCCGCCCCCGCCCACCCGAGCCGGTGCCTACTCACCCCACCCACCCGCGCGCCTGGCCCGGTGTCAGACTCGTGCCCGTGAGCGACGCCCCCAACCCCGCCAACCAGGTGTTCGACTGGCTCGACGGCCACGCCGACGACCGCCGCAAGGCGGGCCTGAGCAGGCAGTTGCGGCCGCGCAGGTACGACTCGGACCTGCTCGACCTCGCTGGCAACGACTACCTGGGCCTGGCCAGGGACAAGCGCGTCGCCGGGGCCGCCGCGGCCGCCACCCTGCGCTGGGGCGCGGGGGCGACCGGCTCGCGCCTGGTCACCGGGACGACGGAGTTGCACAGCGAACTGGAGTTCGACCTGGCCCGCTTCTGCGGCACGCAGGCGGCACTGGTGTTCTCCTCCGGCTTCGCCGCGAACCTGGGCGCGGTCACCGCCCTGTCCGGCAAGAACTGCTCCATCGTCACCGACTCCCACATCCACGCCTCCCTCATCGACGGCTGCAGGCTCTCCCGCGCCGAGGTCGCCGTGGTCGGCCACAACGACCCAGCCGCAGCGGCCCGCGCCCTGTCCACCCGCCGAACCGACCGAGCCGTGTACGTCACCGACTCGGTGTTCAGTGTGGACGGTGACCTCGCCCCACTCGCGGAACTCGCCGCCGCATGCCGGGAAAACAACGCCGCCCTCATCGTCGACGACGCCCACGGCCTAGGCGTCCTCGGCGAAGGCGGCCGAGGAGCGGTGTCCGCTGCGGGACTCTCCAGCGACCCGGACGTGGTCACTACGGTGACGCTGTCGAAATCGCTTGGGGCACAGGGGGGCGCGGTTCTCGGTCCGCGCCGCGTGATTCGGCACTTGGTGGAGAACGCACGCAGTTTCATCTTCGACACGGGCTTGGCGCCCAGCAGCGTGGCAGCAGCATTGTCGGCGTTGAACGTCTTGAAGGAGGAGCCGGAGAGGGCCGAGCGCGCCCTGACCGTGGCAATGACCCTCGCAGAACGCCTCTCCGCCGCCGGACTCTCGGTAAGCGACCCAAGCGCGGCCGTGGTCTCCGTCCGAGCGCCATCACCGGACGCGGCACTCACTTGGTCCAACGACTGCCGAGCCGCAGGCGTCTGGGTCGGCTGCTTCCGCCCACCCTCAGTCCCGGACTCAATCTCCCGACTGAGGCTGACAGCCCGCGCCGACCTGACCGAGGGCGACATCGACCGAGCAGTAGACGTAATCACCCGCTGCGCACCCAAGTAGTTTCCCCCACCCGGAAGCCTCCGGCGCCAACCCGCCTGCCGTCAGTCCGCCCCAACCCACCTGGCCAGCCCCGGACACTCGGAAGCTGCGGCGCTATCTCAGCCCGCTCTCGTCGGCCCTGCCAACCCAGCCCCTGGACACTCGGACCCTGCGGTGCCAACTGGCCCCCCGTCAGGTCCGCCTCAACCCACTTTCCCAGCACCTGGACAGTCGGACTCGCTGGTGCCAACTGCTCGATGGGGTGGACCTGTTTTGTGTGGGGGGACGGCACCCGTAGCGTTTCCGCGCGGCAGGGCCAGTCTTTTCGGCCCCTGCTTTGCGGTTCTGCCACGGGTGTCGTAGGGGCCCCGCGCAAAACAGGTCCACCGCATCGAGCAAAGCTCGAAAATCGCGGATCAGATGCAATGCCGAAGGCGAGCCGTTCACCGGAGCCGAAGGCGGAGGCCCGAATCCCTTGCCCCGCACCCCCAGCAACGGCTGACGTCAAGATCAACCTGATCGAAAGCCCCCAAATACACAGCTTACCGCGCAGCACCGACAACCCGGGAGCAGTGAACAACGCCCTGTGGACAAACGGAACCGTTGTGGACAACCACCCGCCACAGAACGCTTCCGCAAGATCATCTACACCAAGAGCCCCCGATATACAGCCTACCGAGAACGCCCGACAGAACGAGACCAGCAACCGGATCCTGTGGACAGCAGAAGGCGTTGTGGATAACCAACCACCACAACCGCCCACCGCAAGATCAACTGAACCGAGAGCCCCCGATATACAGCTTACCGAGAGACACCGACAAACCGGCAGCAGCGACCACAGCCTGTGGACAAAAGAAGACGTTGTGGACAGCCCTCAGTACGATCAGCCGTCAGCACCCTGCTCGGCGCATTCGAACATGCAGGATTCCGTCTTCGTCGAACGGTTCTCCCTCAACCTCATACCCATGCCGCGCATAAAGCGACTGTGCATGCAGCTGTGCGTCCAGCACGCTCTCGTCCGCTCCGACGATCTCCAATGCGGCAGTCATGAGATGGCTGCCCAGCCCGGTACCCCGTGCATCTGCAGCCGTGCACACTCGGCCGATTCGCCGTTCGCCGCCGGGTGCGCCCAGGACTCGTAGGCAGGCCAAGGGAACAGACTCCGGCTGCCACCACACGTGCACCGTGTCGGGGAGCAGATCGCGCCCATCGAGCTCCGGATAGGGGCATTCCTGCTCCACCACGAACACATCGACCCGCAGCCGCAGGAGGGCGTAGAGGTCAACGGGGGTCAGGGCGGGGCCGGGGACGATGTGCAGGGTCACGGGGGCGTGGATATCACAGGTGGTCGCTGATCAGGTCCACGTAGGTCGAGACGCGGGTGTACACGCCCGGCTTGCCCGCCTCGGCGCAGCCCTGGCCCCACGAGGCGATGCCGACCAGTCTGCCGTCGACGACCAGGGGGCCGCCGGAGTCGCCTTGGCAGGTGTCGATGCCGCCTTCGGGCAGGCCCGCGCAGACCATCGGCGTGCTGCGGAAGCTGTCGTAGTCGGCGGCGCACTCGGTGTCGTCGACCATGCGGACCTCGGCGCCGAGCAGGTAGCGGGAGGCCGGGCCGGTCTCGGCGACGCGGCCCCAGCCGAGGATGGTGGCGGGGCGGTCGGCGGCGTACTGGGCCCAGTCGGCGGCCAGCGGCAGCGGGCGGTAGGTCACCCGCTGGGCGAGGGTGAGCACAGCCACGTCATCACCCAGGGTGACATCGCGGTAGTCGGGGTGCACCCAGATGTCCTTGACCTCGACGGTGGTGCCGTCGGTGCTCGCCTTGTCCTCGCGCCCGGCGACCACGCGGACCCGGTCGCGGGGGTAGGCCCGGGCGCAGTGCGCGGCGGTGACGACCTTGTCCCGGGTGACCAGGGTGCCGCCGCAGAACTGGAAGCCGTCGGCGGTGGCCAGGTAGACCACGTACGGGTGGTCGGCGATGGCGGCGCGCTGCCCGCCGACGATCTGCTGGCCCGCCTCGGCGCGGAAGAACTGGCCGAGGACCACCGCGGCGATGATCGCCAGGGCGGCCAGGGCACCGAGGACGCGGCGGACGTATCGCGCCATGGGGGTTGTCTCCTGTCGGCGGGGATGTGGGCCAGGGTCGACACGGTAGGTCAAATCGTCGGCGAACGGTTACTCTGCGCTGTCGCTCGAACGGGTGGAACTTCCCGGGTACGGCATGCTGGTGGCGTGCGTCGCTTCCTCACCGCGCTGTGCCTCCCGCTCGGCCTGCTGCTCACCACCACCGCGTGCGTGACCCCCGAGCAGCAACGCGCGGCCTCCGCCCCGGCGACACCCCCACCGCCCAGCACGACGCGATCAACCGCGCCCGCGACGACCACAAGCCCGCCCGCGGCGACCACCGCGGCACCCCTGACCACGACCCAGCCACCGACGACCCAGCCGCCAGTGTGGGTGGTCGGGGCGACGCCGCTGCCGCTGGGGCCGGACGGGTTCGGGAAGATCCTGCCGACACCGGCCGTGCTGGCGAACCGGTCGCTGCCGACGGCCGACCTCCTGCCGCCGCCCACGGGCGGGCGCTACGCGGCGACGGTCTCGCCGGTGCCGGACGCGGTGGCGCGGCGCAGCACCTGGCACGCCGGATGCCCGGTGGCGCTCGCGCAGTTGCGGTACCTGACGATGTCGTTCTGGGGGTTCGACGGGAAGCCGCACACCGGGGAGATGCTGGTCAACGCCACGGTCGCCCAGGACGTGACCCGGGTGTTCGAGACGCTGTTCGCGCAACAGTTCCCGCTCGAGGAGATGCGGGTGACCGCCCGGTCCGAACTGGACCTCGCGCCCACCGGCGACGGCAACAACACCGGCTCGTTCGTCTGCCGCGCGGTGCGCACCGGGACCACCTGGTCCGCGCACGCCTCCGGCCTGGCGATCGACATCAACCCCTTCTGCAACCCCTACACCAAGGGAAAATTGGTGCTCCCGGAACTCGCTTCGTCCTATGTGGACAGATCGAACCGCCGCCCGGGCATGGTCTTCGCTGGTGACGCCGTCGTCCGCGCGTTCACCGCGATCGGCTGGACCTGGGGCGGCACCTGGACCTCGCCGGTGGACCGCCAGCACTTCAGCGCGACCGGGGGCTGAGCCGTGCTGCGCTCGGCGGCGCTGTTCGCGGTGGCCGCCCTCGCCGAGATAGGCGGGTCGTGGCTGGTGTGGCAGGGCGTGCGCGAGGACCGGGGCTGGCTGTGGATCGCAGGCGGGGTCCTCGCCCTCGGGGCGTACGGGTTCGTGGCCACCCTGCAGCCCGACGCGCACTTCGGCCGGATCCTGGCGGCCTACGGCGGGGTCTTCATCGCGGGCTCCCTAGCCTGGGCCGTCGCGCTCGACGGGTTCCGCCCCGACCGCTGGGACCTGCTGGGCGCCGCGCTGTGCCTCAGCGGGGTCGCGGTGATCATGTACGCCCCGCGCGGGTGATCACCACCAGCCGGGACGTGTAACGCTGCGCACAGGACGGGCGACCCTGGAATGGACCGCGTGCTGCACCCGCGACACCGGGATCGGCCAGATGCCCCAACGGTGTTCGCCCAGCTCGACGCCGCGCGCGGCGGACACCGCGCGCCGCACCGATGGTGACGCACAGCGACCTGAGCACTCAGGAGGACCGGTGGTGACCAGCACGAAGACGACCCCGAAGACCGGCAGGCGGTGGTTGTTCCTCGCCGTGTGGCTGCTGTGGTTCGCGGTCGGGTTCCCCTACCCGGCCCCGAACTGGGAGCAAACCGGCGTGGCAGCGGCGGTAGCCACCGGCGCGGCAACCCTCATGGTGTTGGCCGCGACCGCGATCGGCTGGTGGCAACACCGCCCCCGCCGGACGCGCTCCTAAGCCCGACCACCGACGACGCGGCCTCACCCCGACCGCCGCTCGCGGAAGCCTCTGGTGCCATCGGTCCACGAGACGGTTTTGAGCAGGTCGCCACAGCCCCTGCTCGATGGGACCTGCACCACCCCCACCACCAACCCCGCCCCAACCTGCTCCTGCTCCTGCTCGATGGGGCAGCCGTGCTCAGCGCCACGCCCCCACCCTCACCCCCGCCAACTCCACCCCTGTTCTTGCTCGATGGGGCGGACTTGTTTTGCGTGGGTGGAGCGACACCCGTAGCGTTTCCTCGCGGCAGGGCCAGTCTTTTCGGCCCCTGCTGTGCGGACCTGCCACGGGTGTCGTAGGGGCCCCGCGCAAAACAAGTTCGCCCCATCGAGCCAACCGCACTCCCAACCACCCGCGGCCACACGGGATACCTGCCCCATCGAGCCCACCGCACGGCTACACAGCCAACGCCCGAGCCCCTAGTTGGCCGCGCTGTTGTCCGGTCGCGCGCCGAACTTGCTGAAGACCTTGCCCGCCGTGTCCGAGATCGTGGAGCCGACCGTGTTGAGCAGGCTGACCAGCGGATCGGTCGAGTTGGTGAACGAGTCCTTGTAGGACTTGGCCGCCGAGCGCAGGTCGTCGCCGAGGTTGCTGGTGGGGGCGTCGTCGTCGCGGCGCAGGTACTGGCCGGTGAGGATCTCGCGGTACTCGTCGGAGGCGGCCCAGCGCTGCAGCTGCGCGGCGCGCACGACCGAGAACGGGTGGCTCATGCCCTCGACGTTGCGCAGCTTGTGGATGCTGTCGCGGATGTCGTCCACCTCCTCGTACTCCTTGGCCTGTTGCAGGAACGACGGGATGTCGATCTGCGTGAGGTCGGTGGAGCCCGCCAGGTAGAGGTGGGTGCGCAGGGCGGCGGCCGGGTCCTGGCCCACTAGCAGGCCCGCGCGGTCCGCGGTGAGCTCCGCCTTGCGGAACCACTCGTTGAGCGCGGCGAGGATGGCCCGCAGCGCCAGCGCGCCCGGCGGCAGCAACGCCATCGTCTGCTGCATGTTGCGCAGCCGCAGCAGGATGGTGCGCAGCACCGCGTGGCCGGAGAGCACGTGGCCCATCTCGTGGCCGATGACCCAGCGCAGGCTCTCCGAGTCGATCGCCTCGACCAGCCCGGAGGTGACCACGATGAACGGCTCGTCGATGCCGATGGCCATCGCGTTGGCGTGCGGGCTGCGCTGGATGAACAGGTTCGGCGGGGTGTCGAGGTCGAGCACCTCGGCCGACTCCAGCCGCAGCTGGTTGATCTTCGGGTACTGCTTCTCACCGACCCGGATCGCCGAGGCGAGGGCCATCAGCCGCTCGCCGCGCTCGCTGAACAGGCCCGCGACGGTCTTGAGCACCTCGGCCAGGCCGGGCACGGCGCGCAGGGTCGCCATGGCGCCGCGGTCGGCCGGGTGCTCGTAGGCCCTCGGGCTGATCCGCGGGAACCGCACGCGGCTGGTCGAGCGCGATACCTCGTGCTCGGTGTTGTCGGTCACTGGTCATTCCTCCCCGGGTGTCAACCCCCACAGTAGGCCCGTCCGCGGTCCGTTTGGCGGAGTTCGTCCACAGGCGATCGAGAACCGGCCCGGCTAGGTTGGCCGGGACGATCACCCCCACTGGTTGCGAGGAACCCGATGAGCCTGGACCGCCCGGTCGCGCCCGACCCCTACGAGCTGCTGCCCCAGGTGGGCTCGTTCACCCTGACCTCAACCGACGTGCGCGACGGGGAACCGCTGAGCACCCGGTACGCGCACGGCTCGGCGGGCGGGGAGAACGTCTCGCCCCAGCTGGCCTGGGACGGCGCTCCCGACGGCACCAAGAGCTTCGTCGTCACCTGCTTCGACCCCGACGCCCCGATCCCCGGCGGGTTCTGGCACTGGGCCGCGGTCAACCTCCCCGCGAACACCACCGAGCTCCCCCAGGGCGCGGGCTCAGGCGACGACGGCCTGCCCGGGGGTGCCTTCCACGTGCGGACCGACTTCGGGTCCCGCGACTACGGCGGCGCCGCCCCGCCGCAGGGCGACCAGGTGCACCGGTACTACTTCGTCGTGCACGCGGTCGACGTCGAGGAACTGGACGTGGACCAGGACTCCAGCCCGGCGGTGGTCAGCTTCAACCTGGCCTTCCACACCCTGGCCCGAGCGGTCATCGCGCCCACCTTCGCGCACTGACCCCGGCCCGACCCCGCCGCCGGGAACACGGCCGGTCCCGATGCGGTTGGATGGGTTCGTGGCCCACTACGACCTGGTGATCATCGGGACCGGCTCCGGCAACTCGCTGCTCGACCCGCGGTTCGCCGACAAGCGCGTGGCGCTGGTCGAGCGCGGGGTGTTCGGCGGCACGTGCCTCAACGTCGGCTGCATCCCGACGAAGATGTTCGTGCACGCCGCCGACCTGGCCGCGGTGCCGGGGCACTCGGCGCGCCTGGGCGTGGACACCACGCTCGACGGGGTGCGCTGGACCGACGTGCGGGACCGGATCTTCGGCCGGATCGACCCGATCGCCGCGGGCGGGCAGCAGTACCGGGTCCAGCACCCGGACAACGCCAACGTGACCGTGTACGCCGGGAACGCCCGGTTCACCGGCGAGCGGACGCTGGAGATCACCCCCAACGACGGCTCCCCCGCCGAGACGATCACCGGTGACCAGGTGGTGCTGGCCGCGGGTGGTCGCGCGGTGGTGCCCGAGGTCGAGGGCATCCACGAGGTCGACTTCCACACCAGCGACACGATCATGCGCATCGATGAGCTGCCCCGGCGGCTGGTGATCCTGGGCAGCGGGTTCGTGGCGGCCGAGTTCGCGCACGTGTTCTCCGCCTTCGGCGTCGAGGTGACCGTGATCGCGCGCTCCGGCGCCCTGCTGCGGGCCGAGGACCGCGACGTCAGCCAGCGGTTCACCGAGCTCGCCCAGCAGCGCTGGGACGTCCGGCTGGACCGCAAGGCGCTGCGGGTCGAGCGGCACGACGGCGGGATCCGGCTGCACCTGGAGGGCCCGGGCGGCGCGGAGACCGCCGACGGCGACCTGCTGCTGGTCGCGACCGGTCGCACCCCCAACTCCGACCAGCTCGACGTCGCGGCGGCCGGGATCGCGGTCGCGCCGAGCGGGCACGTGGTCGTCGACGAGTTCCAGCGCACCTCCGCCGAGGGGGTGTGGGCGCTGGGCGACATCAGCTCGCCGTTCGAGCTCAAGCACGTCGCCAACCACGAGGCCCGGATCGTGCAGCACAACCTGCTGCACCCGCAGGACCTGCGCGCAGCGGACCACCGGTTCGTCCCGCACGCGGTGTTCAGCTCGCCGCAGATCGCCGCGGTCGGGATCACCGAGCAGGAGGCCGAGCGGCGGGGCATCCGCTGGGTCGCGGCGACGCAGACCTTCGGCGGGATCGCCTACGGCTGGGCGATGGAGGACGAGACCGGCTTCGCGAAGATCATCGCCGACCCGGACACCGCGCGGATCCTGGGCGCGCACATCATCGGCCCGCAGGCGCCGACGCTGCTGCAGCCGATCATCCAGGCGATGAGCTTCGGCCTGGACGCCCGGGAGATGGCGCGCGGGCAGTACTGGATCCACCCCGGCATGCCGGAGGTCGTGGAGAACGCCCTGCTCAACCTGTTCTGATCACCGCTCGCGCTAGACCGTGCGGGGCCTGCCCGCGGCCCAGCCCACCACGGTCTGCGCCGCGGTGACGGCCAGCACCAGCACCAGCGACGCCGACCAGTCGCCGGTGATGCCGCGCAGCAGCCCGAACAGGAACGGCCCGCACGCGGCGATCAGGTAGCCGAGGGACTGGGCCATGGCCGAGAGCGCGGCGGTGTCGGCCGGGTCCTCGGTGCGCAGCGCGAGCACGGTGATGGCCAGCGAGAACACGCCCATGCCCACACCCGCGAGCAGGCTCCAGGCCAGCGGCGCCGCCGCGGGAGCGACCAGCAGGCCGACCAGACCGAGGCCGCCGACGGCGGTGAGGCTGGAGATGAGCGCCGACTGCGACCGCATGCGGACCGCGAGCGGCGGGAACAGCAGTCCGGTCGGGACCCCGAACAGGGTGCAGATCCCCAGGTAGAGGCCCGCGGTGGCGCGGTCGACGCCCGCCTCGACGAGCATCTCCGGCAGCCAGCCCATGATCACGTAGGCGACCAGCGCCTGGAGGCCGAAGAAGATCGTCACCGTCCACGCCAGCCGGTTGCGCAGCAGCGACCGGCGCGGCTTCGGTGCTTCGGCGGCGACGTGGTCCGCGTGCCGGGCCGCCGCGCTCCACAGCACGACGGCGGCGACCGCGAGGAGCGCCCACGCTCCCAGGGCCAACCGCCAATCGCCGAGTGCGCTGTTGAGCGGCGGGGTCAACGCGGCGCCGATAGCGCCACCTCCGGACAGGGCGCCCATGTAGATGCCCGTCACCATGCCCAGCCGGTGGGGATAAGACTGCTTGATCACAACGGGGAGCAGCACGTTGCCCAGGGCGATGCCCGCGCAAGCGAGCAGGGTGCCGCCGAGGACCACGGCAGGTCCATCGAGCACGCGAATCACGAGTCCGGTGGTGAGCAGTGCCAACGCCCAGCCGACGGCCCTGGCGATGCCGAAGCGCCTGTTCAGCCTGGGTGCCAGGACGCCAGCGGCGCCGAAGCAGACGACCGGGAGCGCGGTGAGCGCGCTGGCCCAGGCGTGGCTCGCGCCGACGGACCCGCGCACCTGCTCCAGCAGAGATGCGAGACTGGTGACAGCGGGTCGTAGGTTCACCGCCGCGAGAGCGACCCCGATGATCAGCAACGGTGTGCCGACCAGAGCCGTGCGGGCACTGTTTGAGGTCGGGTGCGCCGACTGTGCCCCACGCGGCGGGGTCGGCGTGGCAATCTTGACGTCCTCGGCGCTGCGCCTGCGGTGGAGCGTCACGGGTCGAGTATCACAAACATAGGATGTTTGGCTGAAAGGATGGCGCTGTGCCGTTGGCCACTACCCGGCGTTCCGGCCTCGTCGACCAGGTGATCGAGCAGATGCGCGCGGCGATCACCAGCGCGGAGTGGAAGGTCGGCGAGCGCATCCCCACCGAGCCCGAGCTGGTCACCGCGCTGGGCGTGGGCCGCAACACCGTCCGCGAGGCGGTCCGCGCGCTCTCGCACGCGGGCCTGCTGGAGGTCCGCCAGGGCGACGGCACCTTCGTGCGCGCCACCAGCGAGTTCTCCGGCGCGGTGCGCAGGCTGGCGGGCACCGAGCTGCGCGACGTGCTGCAGGTCCGGCGCACGCTGGAGGTCGAGGGCGCCCGGCTCGCCGCGGCGCACCGCAGCGACGAGGAGCTCACCGAGCTGACCGAGCTGCTCGACGCCCGCGACCACTCGATGTCCGCCCGCGACTACGAGGTCGGCATCGACCAGGACGCGGCGTTCCACCTCGCGGTGGTGCGCTGCTCGCACAACCCGCTGCTGGCCGAGCTCTACCAGGGCCTCACCGAGGTCGTGCGCGCCTCGGTCGCCTCGACCGTGAGCACCAAGCCCAACCTGGCCACCGTCGACCACCAGCGGCTGCTGTCGGCGATCCGCGACCGCGACAGCGACCGCGCCGCCGCCGAGGCTGGCGGGTTCCTCGACGAGCTCATCGCCGACCTGGACACCGACTAGTCCCACCTCAGGCCCCCGGCGGCAGGGTGCGCAGGCCGGTGGGGGCACCGGTGTCGATCAACCGGCGCACGGCACCGGTGTCGAGGTGCTCGGCCACCAGGTCGCCGAGGAGGTCGAGTTGCGCCTGCCGCGCCGCGGCGAAGTCGACGGTCGCGGCGGGCCGGAAGCCGTCGCGGCCCGCGCGGTCGGCCGCCCAGCGCAGGAAGGCCCGGCGCGCGGCGTCGTTCTCCAGCAGGCCGTGCCAGTGGGTCCCCAGGACCGAGCCCACCACGGCACCCTCCACGTCGCCGTCCGGGAGATCGACCAGTCCCGGGACGTCACCCCGCCGCGAGACGCGACCGTGGTGGATCTCATAGCCAACGGCGGGCTCACCGAAGACGACGCCGGTTGGCCGGGCGAGGGTCTTCTCCCGGGCGAACTCGACATCCACATCCACCAGTCTTAGTCCCTCGACGATCCCGGCGCCTGATTCGACCCGGTCGTCTATCTGCCGGGACAGCATCTGGAAGCCGCCACACACGCCGAGCACCGGTAGGCCCTTCTCCGCGTGGGCGACCACAGCGTCGGCCAAACCGGTGCGGCGCAACCACGCCAGGTCGTCCACGGTCGACTTCGAGCCGGGTAGGACAACTACGTCCGCGTCGGCCAACCGGGACGGCTCGGTGACGAACCGGACCGACACCCCCGGCTCACACGCCAAGGCCTCCACGTCGGTCGCGTTGGAGATCCGGGGAAGCCGGACGACCGCGACCCTCAGCCACTGGGAGCCCAGCGGAGGCGCGGGCCGTCCCACCACTCCGTCGGCGGCGTAAGAGAGCGAATCCTCCGCATCTAGCCAGAGTTCCTCGCGCCATGGCAGTACGCCGAGCACGTCGCGGCCGGTCAAGTCGCGCAGTTGACGCAGGCCCGGCTCCAGCAAGGCAGGGTCGCCGCGGAACTTGTTGATGACGAACCCAGCGATAAGCGCCTGATCCGCGGCATCTAGCAAGGCGAGCGTGCCGTAGAGGTGCGCGAAGACGCCGCCGCGGTCGATGTCTCCGACAACGAGCACCGGCAGGTCTGCCGCACGCGCCAGGCCCATGTTGGCGATGTCGTTGGCGCGAAGGTTGATCTCGGTGGGCGAGCCTGCCCCCTCACACACGACCACCTCGAAGTCCTCACGCAAGCTCGCGAGCGTCGTCAGGACTGTCTGCATCAGCTCGGCTTTGCGGTCCCGGTAGGACAAGGCGGAAGCGAAGCCGGTGGGCTTGCCGAGAACGACAACCTGGGACGTGCGATCGGAGCCCGGCTTGAGCAGCACCGGGTTGAACCTGACGCTGGGTTCGAGGCCGCACGCCGCCGCTTGGACGGCCTGGGCGCGGCCGATCTCACCGCCGTCGAAGGTGACCATCGAGTTGTTGGACATGTTCTGCGCCTTGAACGGCGCGACCCGCACGCCCTGCCGCAGCAACCACCGGCACAGACCCGCGACCAGGACGCTCTTCCCGGCGTCGGAGGTCGTCCCGGCGACCAACAGCGCACCCGGCACCGCGTCCCCCTCCCCGTCGCTCCCGCCAGCCTGCAATCATCTTCGGTTATGCCCGTCTCAGCGGTCACCGCAGTGTTGGTGCACAGCCCGTACCTGGGTCCGGCAAGTCTCCGACCGCTGGCCGACGCGCTCGCCGCGCTCGGCCACCCCACCGTAGTGCTCGACCTGCTGCCCAGTGTCGCGGCCGCCCCCGTGCACCAGCGGCTGATCGGCGCGTTCGCCGACGCGCTGTCCGACGCCGCGCTCACCGGCCCGATCGCGCTGGTCGGGCACGGGGCGGCCGGGCCGCAACTGCCCGCGTTCGCCGAGGAGCTCGAGGACGACGTCCGCTGCCTGCTCTACCTCGACGCCGACCTGCCCACCCCTGGCCGGAGCTGGCGCGAGATCCACCCGAAGGCCTACGCCGAGCTGCGCGGGCGCGGCAGGGACAACCTGCTGCCGCGCTGGCCGAAGTGGTCCGACACCGACCCGCTCGACGCCATCGCCGACGCGGACCTGCGCGCCGAGATCGCCGAGGAGGCGCCCGAGGTGCCGCTGGTGTTCCTCAAGGAGGACCGGCCCAGCGTGCTGTGGACCGGGGCGGCCGGGTACGTCCAGCTCTCCGCCGAGCACGCCGCCGACGCCGAGGCCGCGCGCGGGCTCGGTTGGCCGGTGCGCGGCGCGGACCTGCACCACCTGGCGGTCGCGACCGACGCGGAGCCGGTCGCGACCCTGGTGCTGGAGGTCCTGCTCGGGTCGCTGGCGGCTACGGGAGGGTGAGGATCTCCGAGCCGGTGTCGGTGACCACCAGGGTGTGCTCGAACTGCGCGGTCCAGGACTTGTCCCGGGTCGTGGCGGTCCAGTCGTCGGGCCACATGTCGTAGTCGATGCCGCCCAGGGTGATCATCGGCTCGATGGTGAAGGTCATCCCCGGTTCCATCACGGTCCGGTCGGTGAGGTCCTCGTAGTGCAGCACCACCAGTCCACTGTGGAACGAGCGGGCGATGCCGTGCCCGGTGAAGGCGCGCACCACCCCGTACTCGAAGCGCTTGGCGTACTTCTCGATGACCCGGCCGATGACGTTGAACTCGCGGCCGGGGCGCACCGCGGCGATGGCGCGCATGGTCGCCTCGTGCGTGCGCTCGACCAGCAGCCGCGCCTCCTCGCGCACCTCGCCCGCGAGGAAGGTGGCGTTCGTGTCGCCGTGCACGCCGCCGATGTAAGCGGTCACGTCGATGTTGACGATGTCGCCGTCCTCGATCACCGTCGAGTCCGGGATGCCGTGGCAGATCACCTCGTTGAGCGACACGCAGCAGGACTTCGGGAAGCCGCGGTAGCCCAGCGTCGAGGGGTACGCCCGGTTGTCGAGCAGGAACTCGTGCACCACCGCGTCGACCTCGTCGGTCGTGGCGCCCGGCTTGACGGCCTCGCCGCCCGCCCGCAGCGCCTGGGCGGCGATCCGCCCGGCGACCCGCATGGCCTCGATGATCTCCGGCGGCTGGACCCACGGGTCGGTGTTGCGCGCGGGCGCGGGGCGGTCGACGTACTCGGGCCGGACGATGGTGGACGGCACGACCCGGCGGGGCGTCTGCACGCCGGGCGTCAACGGGGCACGAACGGACATGCCCTCCACCCTACGACCCCCGGATCAGCCCAGGGCGGCCAGGAACCGGCCCGCCGCCTGCACGGCGGTCCCGGACTGGCCGACATCGGTCAGCAGCACCGCGAACGCCACATCGCCGCGGTAGCCGACGAACCACCCGTGTGAGTGCGTGCCGTCGCCGAACTGGGCGGTCCCGGTCTTGCCGCGCACGTCCCCGTAGGGCTTGAGCGCGGTGGCCGTGCCGCTGGCGACGACCTCGGCCATCATCGCGCGCACCGGGTCGAGCACGGCGGCGGGAACCGGGTCCCCGCCCGCGTCGGACTTGGTCTCCACGCCGCGCACCAGCACCGGCTTGGGCACCGCGCCGGAGGCCACCGTCGCGGCGACCACGGCCATGCCGAACGGGCTCGCGACCACCTTGCCCTGGCCGAAGCCGTCCTCGGCGCGCTCGGTCTTGCCGCTGGCCGGGGGCACCGACCCGGTGATCGTGGTCACCCCGGGCACGACGTAGTCCACGCCCAGGCCCAGCCGCCTGGCCATCTCGGTGAGGTCGGCCGGGCCCATCGCCAGGGCCAGTGTGGCGAAGGTGGTGTTGCAGGAGAAGGCGAACGCGCTGCGCAGCGGGATGACGCCCTTGTCGAACTTGCCGCTGTTGGGGATCTCGCGGCCGTCGACCACGGTCGTGCCCGGGCAGCCGAGCGGGGTCTCCGCGGTCGCCTTGCCGGAGGAGATCGCCTCGGCGGCCGTCACGATCTTGAACGTCGAGCCGGGCGGGTAGCGGCCGGTGAGCGCCAGCGCACCCTCCTTGTCGGCCGGGTCGTTCTGCGCCACCGCGAGCAGCTCACCGGTGGAGGGCTGGATCGCCACGATCATCGACGGCGTCGCCTCACCGGCGATGGCGGCCTGCGCGGCGTTCTGGGCCTTCTTGCTCAGGGCCAACTGCACCGCCTTCGCGGGCTCGGCTGCCTTCGCGTAGAGCTCCTCCCCCTCGGCGCCCGCGCTGTCGACGGTGTAGACCCGCCACCCGGACTTGCCCTGCACCTGCTCCTCCACGACCTTGCGGATGGCGGGCAGCAGGGTCGGGGCGAACTTGCGGTCCACCGCCAGCAACCGGAACGTCGAGGTGAACCGCACCCCCGGCAGCTCGTAGATCAGCGGCCGGACCTTCTGGTAGTCCGCGTCGCGCAGCGCCACCACCTGGTAGGGCTGCCCGTCGGTCTTCGAGGCGAGGTCGAGGATGGACTCCGCGGTGATCGTGGCGTCGATGCCCGAGAGCGCCTTGGCCAGCTCGCCAGCGACCGCGTTGGCGTCACCGGCCTTGGCGGGCTCGAACAGCACCGAGATGACCTTCTCCGGCTGCAGCACCGGCTCCCCGTCGCGGTCGAGCACCGGCGCCAGCTGCGCGTCGGCGTCCTGCACCGCCAGGGTCTGCTGCGCGGCCAGCTTCGGGTGCAGCACCGCGGGCTCCCAGTGCACCTTCCACGCGTCGTCGTGCCTGCGCAGCTCGAAGAACGAGTCGTAGGCCCACAACCGGCCCCGGCCCAGGTCCCAGGTGAGCTGGTAGGTCACCCGCGCCGTGCCGTCGCCCGCCTCCACCCGGCTCACCTGGGCGAGCACCGTGGACGGCTTGAGCGCACCGCGCACCTTGTCCATCAGCGCCTTCGCCGACTCGGCCGAGTCGGTCTGCGCCGAGGCGGAGGCGGTGTCACCGCCTGCGAAGGCGGCCACGAACTGGTTGGCGGCGTCCTGCGGCTGCGGGTCCGAGCCGAACAGGCCGCAGCCGGGGAGCGGGAGCACGGTCAGCACCGCGGCGAGCAGCACGGCGGGGCGACGGAGTGAGGCACGCACGGCCGCAGTATGCCCAATGCGGGCCGCCCAGCGGCGCGAACCGGCAGGCCCGGTGCTCAGAACAGCACGGTGGCGTACTGCCCGACCTGCGCGAACCCGATCCGGTCGTAGACCGCGCGGGCGGGCGCGTTGTAGCCGTTGACGTAGAGGCTCGCGGTCCGGCCCATGCCGCTGACCAGCCGCTGCGCCACCGCCGCCGTGCCCGAGGCGCCCAGGCCGTGGCCGCGCCGGTCCGGGTGCACCCACACGCCCTGGATCTGCCCGACCTTGCTGGACATCGCGCCGATCTCGGCCTTGAACACCACGTCGCCACCCTCGAAGCGGGCGAACGCGCGGCCCGCGGCGATCAACTCGGCCACCCTGGAGCGGTAGCCCGCGCCACCGTCACCCAGGCGCGGGTCGATGCCGACCTCCTCGATGAACATGCGCACCGCGGCGGGCAGGTAGCGGTCCAGCTCGTCCGGGCGCACCGGCCGCACCAGCGGGTCCGGCGGCACCAGCGGGGCACTGGAGATCGACATCAGCGGCTGGTCGGCCCGCACCTCGCGCGCCGGGCCCCACTCGGCCTCCAGCTCGGCCCACAGGCCCATCACCTGCTCGGCCGGACCCACCATCGACGAGCACATCCGCCTGCGCCGCAGCGCCCGGTCGGCGAAGGCGCGCAGGGCCGAGCGCTTGCCGCGCAACGGGATCAGGTTCGGCCCGGCGAAGCACAGCGCCTCGAGCCTGCCCGCCGGGCGCAGGCCGCGGATGTCGCAGCCCCACAGCTCACCGCCCAGCCGCCACGGGTCCAACCCGGCCGTCTCGATCCGCGCGGCGACCATGCAGGACGCGACCGGGTCGGCGGTGAGCACAGCGCGCACCGCCTGGCCATCCCGCTCGTCGAGCAGTCGCGCTCCCGCTAGCCGCAACACGTCCACCAGCGTGCCAGAAAGGTGCCCACCGGGAAAACGGACCGACCCGGCCACAACCCGGCCAGCCCAACCGGTGCGCGCCCCGCTCAGCCGATGGCGACCACCGTCGGGACACCGGTCTCGCCGTCCACCGGCTCGCCCATCTCCTCGGCCAACCGCATGGCCTCCTCGATCAGGGTCTCCACGATCTGCGCCTCGGGCACGGTCTTGATCACCTGGCCCTTGACGAAGATCTGGCCCTTGCCGTTGCCGGAGGCCACCCCCAGGTCGGCCTCGCGAGCCTCACCCGGTCCGTTCACCACGCAGCCCATGACCGCGACCCGCAGCGGCACCGACATGCCCTCCAGACCCGCGGTGACCTGGTCGGCGAGCTTGTAGACGTCCACCTGCGCGCGCCCGCACGACGGGCAGGAGACGATCTCGAGCTTGCGCGGCCGCAGGTTGAGCGACTGCAGGATCTGCGAGCCGACCTTGACCTCCTCGACCGGCGGCGCCGAGAGCGACACCCGGATCGTGTCGCCGATGCCCTGGCGCAGCAGCGCGCCGAAGGCCACCGCCGACTTGATGGTCCCCTGGAAGGCGGGCCCCGCCTCGGTGACGCCCAGGTGCAGCGGGTAGTCGCACTGCTCGGCGAGCAGCTCGTAGGCGCGCACCATCACGACCGGGTCGTTGTGCTTGACCGAGATCTTGATGTCGTGGAAGTCGTGCTCGGCGAACAGCGACGCCTCCCACAGCGCCGACTCGGCCAGCGCCTCCGGGGTCGCCTTGCCGTACTTGGCCAGCAGCCGGGGGTCCAGCGAGCCCGCGTTGACCCCGATCCGGATCGGGGTGCCGTGGTCGCGCGCGGCGTGCGCGATCTCCTTGACCTGGTCGTCGAACTTGCGGATGTTGCCCGGGTTGACCCGCACCGCCGCGCAGCCCGCCTCGATCGCGGCGAAGACGTACTTGGGCTGGAAGTGGATGTCGGCGATCACCGGGATCTGCGACTTGGCGGCGATCGCGGCCAGCGCGTCGGCGTCGTCCTGCGACGGGCAGGCCACCCGCACGATGTCGCAGCCGGACGCGGTCAGCTCGGCGATCTGCTGCAGCGTCGCGTTGACGTCGGCGGTGACGGTGGTGGTCATCGATTGCACCGAGATCGGGTGGTCGCTGCCCACCCCGACCGACCCCACCTGCAGCTGGCGGGTCTTGCGGCGCTCGGCGAGCACCGGCGGGGGGGTGGCTGGCATGCCGAGCATCACGTCGGGCATGGGGGCCTCTCTGGGTTGAACAAAGGCTGGGTTGAGCAGACTGGGTTGAACACGGTCATTGCAGTCGGATCGGGTTGACGATGTCGGCGGTCACCGTGAGCAGCACGATCGCGCCGCCGATGATGACGAGCACCATGGTCACGCCAGCCAGCCGGTTGTAGTCGACCGGACCGGCGGGGGCCTTGCCGCGCGCCTTGCGCAGCAGGTCGCGCACCCGCTCGTAGAGGGTGATGGCGATGTGGCCGCCGTCGAGGGGCAGCAGCGGCAGCAGGTTGAACACGCCGACGAAGAAGTTCAGCATCGCCAGCATCAGCACGAAGATCTCCCAGACGCCCTTCTCGGCGGCGTCGGCACCGATGATGCTGGCGCCCACCACGCTGACCGGGCGCTCCGGGTCGTCCTCGCCGCCGATGGCGCGGATGACCGCCGGGATCTTCTCCGGGAAGCGCATCAGGCCCTCCCAGGTGGCGGCGAACATCTCGCCGGTGAACACCACCGTGCCGGAGAACCCGGAGGCCGCGCCGTACTGGAAGTAGGAGCCCTTGCCGACGCCGATGGCGCCGACGTCGTTGACCTGGTTGTCGGTGCCCGGCTTCGCGGTGACCGCGGCGCGCTTGACGGTGGCGACGTCGACGGTCAGCGTGCGCCGCTCGCCGTCGCGCTCGACGACGAAGGTGCTCTGCCCGCGCAGGTCGCGGATCGTGCCGACCAGCTGGGTGAAGGAGTCGACCGCGCGCCCGTTGACGCTGATGATCTCGTCGCCGGGCAGCATGCCCGCGGCGACCGCGGGCGAGGGGTCGGCCGGGGTGCACTCGGTGATCTTGAGGGTCTTCGGGTCCTGGGTCGGCGCGGCGCAGCTGGTGCTGCCGATCAGCGGCCGGTCGGTGGTGTTCGGCAGGCCCATGGTGACGGCCATCAGGTACAGGATGATGAAGCCGAGGATGAAGTGCGTGATCGACCCGGCGGCCAGCACCACGACGCGCTTCCAGGTGGCGAAGCGCCACATCGCCCGGGGGGACTCCTCCGGGGTCACCTGGTCGAGCGCGGTCATGCCCGCGATCTCGCAGAAACCGCCCGCCGGGATCGCCTTGAGGCCGTACTCGGTCTCACCCCGGCGGAAGGAGAACAGGGTGGGGCCGAAGCCGATGAAGTAGCGGCGGACCCGCATGCCGAACGCCTTGGCGGTCAGCATGTGCCCGGCCTCGTGCAGCGCGACCGACGCGCAGATCCCCAGCGCGAACAACACGAGCCCCAGCAGCCAAACGAACACGTCAGTCCCTTCCCGACCCCGCGGCGGCGCGCGGGGCAGCAGTCACCGCGAGGAGCTCTCGCGCGCGGGCGCGGGCCCAGTGCTCAGCGGCGAGCACCTCCTCGACCTCGCGCGGCGCGCCATGCCAGGCGGCGGCGTCGTCGAGTACCCGACTCACAGTGTCCACGATGACTGTGAAGGTGGTGTCGCCCCGTAGGAAAGCGGCGACGGCCTCCTCGTTCGCGGCGTTGAAGACCGCGGGCAGGCAGCCGCCGGTCTCCCCCGCGGCCCTGGCCAGGCGCACGGCGGGGAAGGTCTCGTCGTCGAGCGGCTCGAAGGTCCACTGGGTGGCCTTGGACCAGTCGCAGGCCCGCGCGGCCCCGGGTACCCGGTCCGGCCAGGCGAGGGCGAGCGCGATGGGCAGCTTCATGTCCGGCGGGCTCGCCTGGGCCAAGGTGGAGCCATCGGTGAAGGTGACCATCGAGTGCACGATCGACTGCGGGTGCACTACGACGTCGATGCGGTCGTAGGGCACGCCGAACAGCAGGTGCGCCTCGATCAGCTCAAGCGCCTTGTTGACCAGGGTCGCCGAGTTGATGGTGATGACCGGGCCCATCGCCCAGGTGGGGTGGACCAGCGCCTGCTCGGCGGTGACGTCGACGAGCTCGGCGCGGGTCCGGCCGCGGAAGGGGCCACCGGAGGCGGTCAGCACCAGCCGGTCGACCTCGCCCGCGCTGCCGCCGCGCAGCGCTTGGGCCATCGCGGAGTGCTCGGAGTCGACCGGGACGATCTGGCCGGGTTTGGCCGCGGCCAGCACCAGGTCACCACCGGCGATCAGCGACTCCTTGTTGGCCAGGGCGAGGGTGGCGCCCGAGGCCAGCGCCTTGAGGGTCGGCGCGAGCCCCTGCGAGCCGGTGATGCCGTTGAGCACGATGTCGGTGGGCACCGCCTCGATCAGGTCGGTGACCGCGTCCGGGCCCGCGAAGAGCTTGGGCATGGCGAAGGCGCCCTGGTCGTAGCCCGCTTTCTGCGCGGCCGCGTAGAGCGCCAGCTGGACGTCGGGCGCGGCGGTCGCCCTGGTCACGGCCACCGCGCGCACCCGGTGGCGCAGGGCCTGCTCGGCCAGCAGCGCCGGGTCCGACCCGCCCGCGGCGAGCCCGGCCACGGTGAACCGGTCGGGGTTGGCCGCGACGAGGTCGAGCGCCTGGGTGCCGATCGAGCCGGTCGACCCGAGCACGAGCAGTGAACGCCGGGGACCGCCCGACGCGAAGGATGCAGTCATCACCGCCATTGTTCCCGATGTCTGGACACGCTCGGCAACCAGCACGGGCTGATGTCCTCCGATCGTGGCACCCGCCGGGTTGGGCCAAACGGCGCAATCCGAAAAAAGTTCCGCTCCGAAGGGGTGAACTTCGCGCGGACCGGGCACTTCACCGGCAGCGCGGAAAGATCGTCGGGAAATGCCGGCGATCATGTGGAAGGAGCTTCGATGGGCATTCTCGGCTGGATCGTCCTCGGTTTGGTCGCCGGTCTCATCGCCAAGGCCATCATGCCTGGTAAGGACCCCGGTGGCATCATCGTCACCATCCTGATCGGCATCGTCGGCGCCATTCTCGGCGGTTTCATCGGAAACGCGATCTTCGGCGGCGGTCTCGGTAATTTCTTCGACCTGCGAACCTGGCTGCTGTCGATTCTGGGCGCGGTGATCCTGCTCGCCATCTACCGGGCGGTCACCGGTCGTGGCCGGGCCAGGGTGTAGCCGAGCGACACCTGTCACACGCCGAGGGCGCCGTGGGTCACCACGGCGCCCTCGGCGTGTCCGGGGTGTGGCAGGATTCCGGGCGTCAGCGGTACACCGGCCAGGAGGAACACAGTGGCGAACACGGAGCTGGAGAAGCGGAAGACCACCGCGGCGGGCACCGTGACCCCCGCGGAGGAGCCGTCGGCGGAGTGGGGCTGGCACGGGTCGTTCCCCAAGGGGACGCTCATCGCCGGGGTGTTCACCGGGCTGGCGATGTTCGTGATGCTGGTGGGCAACCACCACGGCCGCACCGAGGACCTGTGGCTGATCGGCATCGGCCTCACCACGCTGGCCGGGGTCGCGTGGAAGATCCACAAGAACCGGACGTCCTGGCGCCGGTAGCGTTCGGGGCAAACGAGCGAGCGGATTGGTGGTTACGCCGCCGCCCACTTGGTGGTCATCTGTTGCCGCTATGCACATGTGCGCAGTTGGCTGTGGGTCATGCGCCCCTCCCACCTGGAGCCGTTCTGGCCGTCGCGGCGGCCGCGGCTGTACGACGAAGCGTGTCCGGGGGCCGCGCGGGTGCTCAGCTGACCCGCGTGGCCGTGCCGTCCCAGCCCATCCCGACCGACTCCGGCTGTTGACGGGTCGCGCCGGGGTGGTCCACACCCGACACAGCACCCCCGGAGACCACATGTCCATCACGGACGACCTGCTCGCCAACAACGCCCGCTACGTCGAGACCTTCGAGGGCCCGCTCCCGCTGCCGCCGGCCAAGCACGTCGCCGTGGTGGCGTGCATGGACGCCAGGATCAACGTCTACGGCGTGCTCGGCCTCAACGAGGGCGAGGCGCACGTCATCCGCAACGCGGGCGGCGTCGTCACCGAGGACGAGATCCGCTCCCTGGCCATCAGCCAGCGCCTGCTGGGCACCCGGGAGATCATCCTCATCCACCACACCGACTGCGGCATGCTCACCTTCTCCGACAAGGACTTCCGCGACGGCATCCGCGACGAGACCGGCGTCCGCCCGGCCTGGTCCTCGGAAGCCTTCGACGACCTGGAGACCGACGTCCGCCAGTCCATCGCCCGGATCAAGGCCAGCCCCTTCATCCCGCTCACCGACTCCGTCCGCGGCTTCATCTTCGACGTCGCCACGGGGAAGCTGAACGAG
Source organism: Actinokineospora diospyrosa (assembly GCF_024171925.1). Taxonomy (GTDB): domain Bacteria; phylum Actinomycetota; class Actinomycetes; order Mycobacteriales; family Pseudonocardiaceae; genus Actinokineospora; species Actinokineospora diospyrosa. The sequence continues at coordinate 134,428 of NZ_JAMTCO010000018.1, forward strand.
GTCGACTAGCGCCCTCGGGGACGCGACCCCGGTCGCGTCCCCGCTTCACAGGGCGAGCACGCGGCGAAGCCCGGCGTCCACATCCCGCATCAGGACCAGGGGCACGTCCCCCACGTGCTCAACCAGGTCGGTCTTGTTCAAGGTGACCAGCGCGGTGACGTTGACGACCGAGTCCCGGGCCAGTCCGGTCGCCGACGCGGGCAGGAAGACGTTGCCGGGCGCGGCGGCCAACCGGGTGTTCGACGTGACGACCGCCGCGAGCACCGTCGCCAACCTGCTCGCGTTGTACGGGTCCGCCTGCACGACCAGCACGGGGCGCCGCTTGGCCGGACGAGAACCGTCTGGCTCGCCGAGGTCCGCCCAGTGGATCGCCCCTCTCTCGATCACCACTCGTCATCCGCGGCGGCGAGGACGCCCCGACCCGAGGCGACGGCGACAGCAGCGGAGTCATCCTCGCCGATGATGTCGAGCGCGTCGTTGATCTCGCCGGTCAGGGACTCCTGTTCAAGGTGCCTCAGGTAGTGCTGCGCAGCCCGGACGTAGAATTCGGAACGAGTGACACCGAGGCATTTCGCACCGCGCTCCACCTGGGTGAACGTCTCGTTCGGCACTGAGATCGCCGTCTTCATGGGTTGAGTATAACCGGGTATTACCGGTTCGACAACGCCTCAGCCCTCGGCGGCGAGTTGGCCGCAAGCAGCGGCGATCTCCTGGCCGCGGGTGTCGCGGACCGTGCACTCCACGCCCTGTTCCTTCACCCGGCGCACGAACTCGCGCTCCACCGGCTTCGGGGACGCGTCCCACTTCGAGCCCGGGGTCGGGTTCAACGGGATCACGTTCACGTGCGCGAACTGGCCCAAGTGCTTGCGCAACAGCTTGCCCAGCATGTCCGCACGCCACGGGTGGTCGTTGATGTCACGGATCAAGGCGTACTCGATCGACACCCGCCGACCGGTCTTGTCGGCGTAGGCGCGGGCCGCCTCCAGGACCTCGGCGATCTTCCAGCGGTTGTTCACCGGCACCAGCGTGTCGCGCAGCTCGTCGTCCGGGGTGTGCAGTGACACCGCGAGGCGGACCTGCATGCCCTCTTCGGTCAGCTTCCGGATGGCGGGCACCAGCCCCACCGTGGACACCGTCACCGAGCGCTGGGAGATGCCGAAGCCGTCCGGAGCCGGGTCGCAGATTCGGTGAATCGCCGACAAGACCCGGGAGAAATTGGCGAGCGGTTCACCCATGCCCATGAAGACGATGTTCGACAGCCTGCCCGCGCCGCCCGGCAGTTCGCCGTCGCGCATCGCCGCGGCGCCGAGGCGGACCTGTTCGACGATCTCGGCGGTGGACAGGTTGCGCTGCAGCCCGCCCTGGCCGGTCGCGCAGAAGGGGCAGGCCATGCCGCAGCCCGCCTGGCTGGAGATGCACAGGGTGGCCCGGTCCGGGTAGCGCATGAGGACGCTCTCGATCAGCGTCCCGTCGTGCGCCTTCAACAGCGCCTTGCGCGTATTGCCGTCGTCGCACGTCACAGTGCGCAGTTCGGTGAGCAGCGGCGGCAGCAGTTCGTCGGCGAGCCGGTCACGGGCGGCCGCCGGGATGTCGGTCATGGCCGCGCGGTCGGCGGTGAGCCTGCCGAAGTAGTGCGTGGAGAGCTGGTTCGCCCGGAACGCCTTCTCCCCCAACGAGGTGACCGCTTCGCGGCGCTGCTCGGTGGTGAGGTCGGCGAGGTGCCGGGGCGGGAGACCGCGCCGGGGGGCGTCGAAGACGAGCGGGAGTGAGGTCATGGCGACTCCATTGTCCCACGTCCGCTAACGGCAGTTGGGCGCGGCGTCGGTGGCGTTGGCGAGGCTGGGCGGCAGGTCTGCCGCCTTGATCAACCGGGCGGCGCGGTCGAGCGCGCTCACCGCACCGCCGAAGCGCTGGACGGCCGACGTGAGGACCTCGGTGGTCAGCGGGGTGGCGGCGCGCACCTCGTCGCGGGCGGTGGCGATCGCGCCGCGGGCCTCGGTGAACGACTCGATGAGGTCGCGGATCAGCGGGTCGACCTCGGGCGCGGGTGCCGGGCGCAACGCCCGCAGGTCGGCCAGGGCCGCGTCGAGCACGCCGACCAGCCGCCCGGTGACGTCGAGGAACTGGCGCTTGAGCACGGCCGGGTCCGCGGCGGTGATCGGCTCCTGCGCCGTCTCCCCCGCCGTGACCAGCAGTTTCCCCATCCCGCAGAACCGGTTCACCCACCTGGCTTCCGGGCTGTCCGCGGCGACGACGGGGGTGTCGACAGCGACCGGCGCCCCGACGACCGGCACGGCGCACGAGGACAGGGCGATCAGGCAGCCGACCAGCAGGAACCGCACGCCTCGATCATCGCACAGCAACTGGGCGTTGCATCGCGACATGTTCCGATATATCGTTGAGCTATCGCGAGCGACCGGCTCGCGGCCCACCACCCAGGGGAGAGAAGAATGCGTGTCTCACACGATCACGACCACCAGCGCCACGAACACCAGCGCCACGAACACCAGCGCCACGAACACCACCGGCGCGAGCACCAGCGCGGACCTTGGCGCAGGCACCACCACCGCGGCCGACCCGAGTTCGCCGTGGACTTCGGACCGGAGGATGAGATGACCCCGCCCTTCCCGCCGATTCCCCCGTTCCCGCCCGGCCCGCCGTTCGGGTTCGGTCGGCGCGGCCACAGCAGGGGCCACGGGCGCGGCAGGGGCAGGCGGGGCGACGTGCGCGCCGCGCTGCTCGCACTGCTCACCGAACGGCCGATGCACGGCTACGAGATGATCCAGGAGATCGCCGAGCGCAGCGGCGGGTTCTGGAAGCCGAGCCCCGGCTCGGTCTACCCCACGCTGCAGTTGCTGGCCGACGAGGGCTTGGTCGCCGCGATCGACGGCGACGGCGGCAAGCGGCTGTTCCAGCTCACCGAGGACGGCACCGCCGCCGCGGCCAAGCTCGACACCCCGCCGTGGGAGCAGGTCGCCGCGGGCGTCGACCGCACCGAGATCGGCCTGCGCGAGGCGCTCGGCCAGCTGGCCGCCGCCGCGATGACGGTGTCCCAGGCAGCCACCTCGGAGCAGAAGTCCCGCGCGGCCGACATCCTCAACAACGCCCGGCGCGAGCTGTACGCCCTCCTCGGCGAGGACACCCCCGCCGAGGAGGACAACGACTAGCGCGCGGTCAGCCGAAGGACAGCACCCACTGGTCGAGCCGACCGGTGCCGGTGCGGACCTGGTCGCTCACCCGCAACGTCCACGCGCCGTTGCGGTCGCCCCCGGGCGGGGAAATGGCGTAGATCTTGCGGAGGGGGCCCACCGGGTCCGTACCGCCGACCTGCTCCAGCTCGTACACCCGGCCCAGCGGGTCGACCAGGTCGATCCGCAGGTCGTTGACGTCCGCGTGGTCGAGGTAGACCCGGACGCGGCCGGGGGCACCGGTGGGCGGGCAACCGCCCACCCCGATCACCGAGGTGGCAGTCGTGCCGTTGTCGGGGATCACGACATCGGTGGTGTTGGCGCCACCGCGGCACGTGGGGACCTCCGGATCCAGCGGGTAGGCCACGTTGGCCAGCTGGTTAGGGCTACCGTCGCCGGGCGAGAGAACCGCGCCGGTGACCATGGCCCTGCTTAGCGCGACACGCACGTCGGCAGGCATCGCGAACGGATTGCGCGCGATGTAGCCCGCGACGATCCCCGCCACATGCGCGGCGGCGACGGACGTGCCGGACATCCGCACCTCTTGGCCCAAGCGGCCCAGAGAGGGGATATCGCTGCCCGGGGCGAAGAAGTCCACGCACCGGCCGTAGTTCGACCAGGCGGGCCGCGTGTCCGTGCGGTCGGTGGCCGCCACGGTGATCGCCTCGCTCACCCGCCCAGGGCTGAACCCGCAGGAATCCGCGCTGTCGTTGCCCGCGGCGACCACATAGGTGAACTCGGCGTCGATGGAGCGCCGAACCGCCTCGTCACCCGCCCCGGCCTGGTCCATGGTCACGCTCATGGTCACCACGGCCGGGCGGGTGCCGTTGCGGGTGACCCACTCGACGGCGTCGAGGACGTGCGAATCGCGGCCGAGCCCGTCACAGCCGAGCACCCGCAGTGCGACCAAGGCGGTTTCCTTGGCCGCGCCGTGGGTCTTGCCGCCGACGACGCCCGCCACGTGGGTGCCGTGGCCGTGGCAGTCGACGCCGGTACCGCCGAGGAAGTCGGCGCCGACGCGGGCCCGGGTGCCGAACTCGGCCTGGTTCGACGTGATCCCGGAGTCGATCAGGTAAGCGGTGGCCCCGGCGCCCCCGCGTGAGGCGAAGGGGCGGTTGTCCAACGGCAACTGGCGTTGGTCGAGCCGGTCGAGCCCCCACGGGACAGCGGCTTGGGCGGCGCGAGCGGTGCCGTCTTGGTAGACCGTGCGCACCAACGGGTCCGCGGCGAGCCGCGTCGCTTGGCTCGCTGTGAGCCCGCGAGTCGAGAAGCCATAGAGGGTGCTGCGGTAGTAGGACTGCGGCGTACCGCCATAGCGACGGGACAGCGTCGCAGCGGTGCGATCCGGTTGGGCTGTCGAGGGATTGAGCACGACAATGTAAGAGCCCGGGATCGGCTTGGTCGCGACGATCACCGGGCCCTGGGCTGCTTGCGCGACAACCGTGCCGCTCAGCGCTAAGCCTAAGAGGGATAAGAGCAGGAACAACCGACGCATCAGATCTCCAACCAGTCGGCCCCACCACGGGCAGGGCGACCGTGGTGTGCAGGTTGAAGATGCCGTGAACCACGCAACGGGGACAATCGTGGCGGCAAAGATCCGGGCCCTGATCTTTTCCCAGTCAGCCGACGATCAGGCCACGGGGCTTGCGGCGGACCAGGACGCGGTAGCCCACGCTGAACTCCAGACCGGGCGTGTCCGCGATCGCCCGTGCCGCCACCGGCGCGGAGAACTCGATGCGCAGCACGGCTTCCAGCGTCTCCCGGTCCGGGAAGCGCCACGTGGTCGCGACCCGGTGGCGGTCGAACCCGGAGATCTCGAAGAAGCGGTCGACCTCACCGGTGTCGTAGTCGGGCAGGTCGGCGCGCATCCACCGGCCGTAGGGCGGCGCGGCGGCGTCGAGGTCGACCACCACGAGGGCGCCGCCGGGGCGCAGCACCCGGTCCGCCTCGCGCAACCCGGGTTCGCAGCCGGGGCCGAAGAAGTACGCCGTGCGCGCGTGCACCACGTCCGCGCTCGCGTCGGCGACCGGGATGTCCTGGGCCGAACCGAGCGCCACGGCGACCCGGGGCACCCCGCCGATCCGCGCCTTCGCGCGCTCGACCAGCGGTGGGTGCGGCTCGACGCCGAGCACGGTCGCCGCCCGCTCGGCGAAGCGCGGCAGGTGGAAGCCGTCCCCGCAGCCCACGTCGAGGACGTCGCCGGTCCAGTCGGCGAGGCCGTCGAGCAGGGCCCACACCGCGCCGTCGGCGTCCTGGGCGCGGTTCTCCGCCTCGTAGACCCCCGGCCAGTGCCAGATGTTGGGGCTGGGCACCACCTCGGCGGCCCGCAACGAGGTGGCCAGCCGCTCGCGCGCCCGCGCGACCAATCCCCTGCCAGCCAGACCCATACGACAAGAAAAGCACAAGTCGTGCCCACCGGGTCGCCTGGTCAAACGCGGAGAAGATCACCACCCGGCGGTGGCTGACGCAACCACCCGACCGGGTTAGTGTCCACTTGACGCGCAAGGAGGTCGCCATGATCCCAACCGACGCGATCAGCGCCGTTGAAGAAGTGCCGGAAGGCACCCCGGGCAGACCCTGCTGGGTCGAGGTGGCCACACCGGATCCCACCGCCAGCAGCGAGTTCTACCGCGGGTTGTTCGGCTGGACGGTGCGCGTCGGTGACGACGGGTACGCGATGGCCTACGTAGAGGACATCGCGGTCGCGGGCCTCTATACGCCGCAAGGCGGGCAACCCAGCCAGTGGACGCTGTACCTGACAGTCCACGACACCGGCAACACCACCGAGCGGGTCTTGCAGCTGGGCGGGCAGATCCTCACCGCACCGCGGGAGATCCCGGGTCAAGGCGGACTTCTCATCGCCACCGACCCCAGCGGCGGACCCATCGGCTTCTGGCGCCAAGACCGCGGCTGGGACCTGGGTACCGGTTTCCCCGGCGCGTTCACCTGGGCCGAACTCAACACCTGGGACGGCGCCGCCGCCGACGGGTTCTTCCACCACCTGTTCGGCTTCGAGCAGACCCAGATCGGCGACGGCGACAACTTCGACTACACCAGTTGGCGGCTCAACGGCGACGAACTGCTCGGCAGGCTCCGGATGGGCCCGGAGTTCCCGGCCGACCAGGCCCCGTACTGGATGGTGTTCTTCGAGGTCGACCCCGAGATCGGCGCGGACGCCACGGCGGCCCTCGCGGTCCGGCTCGGCGGCCGGGTCACGGTGCCGCCCTTCGACTCCCCGTACGGGCGGGCGGCCGTGCTCGCCGACGTCACCGGCGCCGAGTTCACCGTCCTCGACCGCTCACTGGCGATCAGCGTGGTCCCCGAAGAGGAGATCGGCGCCGAAGTCGACGACCCGTACGACGACTGAGCCCATTCCTCCCACCACCCACCCCCACTTCCCCACCCAGCATCGTCCCCGGCTTGGCACGCTCGCCTATAGAGAGCCGCGGAGGACGTGGCGGGCCTAGCTCGGGATGAACAGCCGCAGCAGCAGCCAGGACACGACGGCGGACGGCAGCAACGAGTCCATCCGGTCCATGAGGCCGCCGTGGCCGGGCAGCAGCGTGCCCATGTCCTTGATGCCCAGGTCCCGCTTGATCACCGACTCGACCAGGTCGCCCAGCGTGGCGGTGGCGACTAGGGCGGCGCCGAACACCACGCCCTGCCACCACTGGCCGTCGAGCATCAGGGTGACGGTGAGCGCCCCCGCGACGACACCGGCGACCAGCGACCCGGTGAAGCCCTCCCAGGACTTCTTCGGGCTGATCGTCGGTGCCATCGGGTGCTTGCCGAACAGCACACCGGCGATGTAGCCGCCGGTGTCGGAGCTGACCACCAGGATCAGGAAGCACAGCACCCGGTACGTGCCGTCCGCGGGGAGCACGAGCATCGCGGCGAACGAGGCGAACAGCGGCACGTAGGCGGCGGTGAACACCGACGCCGAGGCGTCCCGCAGGTACCCGGCCACGCCACCGCGCAACCGCCACAGCAGGCAGGCGAGGATGGTGACCACGAACGCGGCGAGCACCCCGTCGCGGCCGAACGGCCACGACAGCCACACCATGGCCTGCCCACCGAGCAGCACCGGCCACAGCGCGACCTCGACACCGGCACCCCGGCGCAGCGCCCCGGCCAACTCCCAGGTGGCCACGGCGACCGCGAGCGCCACCACACCGACGAAGGTGTGCCGCACGGTCAGCAGCGAGGTCAGGATGACCGCGCCCAACCCGACCCCGACCCCGATGGCCGCGGGCAGGTTGCGACCCGCGCGGGGGGTCCGCGCGGCGGTCGGGCCGCCGGTGTCCGCGGCGCTCACCGGTGGGTCCCCGACCGAATCATGCTCCAGCTCCCCAACGGGTCCGGCCACCATCGCGATCCCTCGTCCGTGCGCGGAGGTCAGACCTCCAGCAGCTCGGTTTCCTTGTGCTTGACCAGCTCTTCGACCTGGTGGACGTACTTGTCGGTCAGGTTCTGCAGCTCCTTCTCGGCGCGGGCGACGTCGTCCTCACCGGACTCGCCGTCCTTGACCAGCCGGTCGAGCTCCTCCTTGGCCTTGCGCCGGACGCTGCGGATCGAGATCTTGGCGTCCTCGCCCTTGGTCTTGGCGACCTTGACCATCTCCCGGCGCCGCTCCTCGGACAGCTGCGGGATGACCACCCGGATCACCGTGCCGTCGTTGCTGGGGTTGACCCCCAGGTCCGAGTCGCGGATCGCCTTCTCGATGGTGTTGAGCGCGCTGACGTCGTAGGGCTTGATGATCGCCATCCGGGCCTCCGGGATGGCGACGCTGGCGAGCTGGTTGAGCGGGGTGTACGCGCCGTAGTACTCGGCGGTGATCCGGGAGAACATCGAGGGCGTCGCGCGGCCGGTGCGGACCGCACCGAGGTCGTCCTTGGCCACCGACACCGCTTTTTCCATCTTTTCCTCGGCGTCGAGGAGTGTCTCGTCGATCAAGGGTGCTCCTTGTCCATCTCCCGGCGAACCGGCTCGCCAGGGGTCACGCGGTTGGCGTACTGACCAGCGTGCCGATCCTCTCACCACGCACCGCGCGGGCGATGTTCCCCTCCGTCAGGAGGTTGAACACGATGATCGGCATGTTGTTGTCCATGCAGAGGCTGAACGCGGTCGCGTCGGCCACCTTCAGGTCCCGCTCGAGCACCTCGCGGTGGGTGATGTCGGTGAACATCTTCGCGTCCGGCGTGGTCTTCGGGTCGGCGTCGTAGACCCCGTCGACCGCCTTGGCCATCAGCACCACGTCGCAGCCGATCTCCAGCGCGCGCTGGGCGGCCGCGGTGTCGGTGGAGAAGTAGGGCATGCCCACCCCGCAGCCGAAGATGACCACGCGGCCCTTCTCCAGGTGCCGCTCGGCGCGGCGCGGGATGTAGGGCTCGGCGACCTGGCCCATGGTGATGGCGGTCTGCACCCGCGTGTCGATGCCTTCCTTCTCCAGGAAGTCCTGCAGCGCGAGGCAGTTCATCACCGTGCCGAGCATCGCCATGTAGTCGGCCCGGTCGCGGTCCATGCCGCGCTGGCTCAGCTCCGCGCCGCGGAAGAAGTTGCCGCCGCCGATCACGATCGAGGTCTGCACACCGCCGCGGACCACGTCGGCGACCTGCCTGGCCACGGTGAGCACCACGTCGGGGTCGACGCCGATGCGGCCGCCGCCGAACATCTCGCCGCCGAGCTTGAGCAGCACGCGGCGGAAACTGCCGTTCTGAGTCACGTAGACCCCTCCTCGTGACTATGCCCCGCCCTCGGGGATCCGGGGGCGGGGCACAACCCTAATCACTCCAGGTGCCGCGGGCGGGTCAGGACTGGCCGACCTCGAACCGGGCGAAGCGGGTGACGGTGACGCCCGCGTCGTCGAGCAGCGCCTTGACCGACTTCTTCGAGTCGAACACCGAGGACTGCTCGAGCAGCACGACGTCCTTGTAGAAGCCGTTGACCCGACCCTCGACGATCTTGGGCAGCGCCGCTTCCGGCTTGCCCTCCTCGCGGGCGGTCTCCTCGGCGATGCGCCGCTCACCGTCGACGATGTCACCGGGGACCTCGTCGCGGGTCACGTAGCGCGGCTTCATGGCCGCGATCTGCTGCGCGGTCTGCTTGGCCACGTCGTCACCGGCACCGGTGAACTCGACCAGCACACCGACCGCCGGGGGCAGGTCGGAGGCGCGCTTGTGCAGGTAGGTGCTGACCGTGCCGGTGAAGTTGACCACCCGGCGCAGCTCCAGCTTCTCGCCGATCTTGGCCGAGAGGGCCTGCACCGCGTCGTCCACGGTGGTGCCCTCGAGCGGGGCGGCCTTGAGGGCGTCGAGGTCGGCGGCGCCGGAGGACTTCGCGGCGGCGACGATCTTGTTCGCCAGCTCCTGGAACTCCTCGTTCTTGGCGACGAAGTCGGTCTCGCAGTTCAGCTCGACCAGCACACCGCCGTCGGCGGCGACCAGGCCCTGTGCGGTGGCGCGCTCAGCGCGCTTGCCGACGTCCTTGGCGCCCTTGATGCGCAGGATCTCGACTGCCTTGTCGAAGTCGCCCTCGGTCTCGGTGAGCGCCTTCTTGCAGTCCATCATCCCGGCGCCGGTCAGGTCCCGGAGCCTCTTGACGTCGGCCGCGGTGAAGTTCGACATCGTGCGTTTTCCGTCCTTCTTCGGGTACGCGCGTGGGGGTGGTACCCCGGCGGGCCACCGGCCCGCCGGGGTGTGCTGATCAGGACTCGGCCGGGGCGTCGGTCGCGTCGGCGGCCGGGGCCGCGGGCTGCTCGGCCTCGGCGGCGACGGGCTCGGCGCCCGCGAGCAGCTCCTGCTCCCACTCGGCCAGCGGCTCGGCGGCCGCCTCGGGCTTGTCCGAGCCGTTGCGCGCGCCGGAGCGGGCGATCAGACCAGCGGCGACCGCCTCGGCGACGACCTTGGTCAGCAGCGCGGCGGAGCGGATCGCGTCGTCGTTGCCCGGGATCGGGTAGTCGACCTCGTCGGGGTCGCAGTTGGTGTCGAGGATCGCCACGATCGGGATGTGCAGCTTGCGCGCCTCACCGACGGCGATGTGCTCCTTCTTGGTGTCCACGATCCAGATGGCGGAGGGGACCTTCGCCATGTCGCGGATACCGCCGAGGGTGCGGTCGAGCTTGTCCTTCTCACGGGTGAGCATCAGGATCTCCTTCTTGGTGAGACCCTGGAAACCGCCCGTCTGCTCCATCGCCTCGAGCTCCTTGAGGCGCTGCAGGCGCTTGTGGACGGTGGAGAAGTTGGTGAGCATGCCGCCCAGCCAGCGCTGGTTGACGAACGGCATCCCGACCCGCTTGGCCTCGCTGGCGATGGCCTCCTGCGCCTGCTTCTTCGTGCCGACGAACAGGATCGAGCCACCGTGCGCGACGGTCTCCTTGACGAACTCGAACGCGCGGTCGATGTAGGTCAGCGTCTGGCGCAGGTCGATGATGTAGATGCCGTTGCGGTCGGTGAGGATGTACCGCTTCATCTTCGGGTTCCAGCGGCGGGTCTGGTGCCCGAAGTGCACGCCGGAATCCAACAACTGCTTCATGGTGACGACGGCCATGGCCGGTTACGCACCTCTTCGTTCGGGCGCGCGCGGCTGGTTGGGCCGGGCGCGCGATGCGGTTCGCGGCGGACCCGGTGGGACCGCCGCCCTGGTGCCGTGCGGACGCCCGGACCCGGTGGTGTGAGCACCATCGAGACCGCCGGGCGTCGGTGACCGCGGTCCGTGGGACCGTGGACGCGCACTGGCACGCGAAGTCGTCCGGTGAAGACCACAGGACGCGGGGCAAAGTGTACGCCGGGTGTGCTGGAGATCCGGAATCGGATTCCGACTCATCCACAACCCCACCGGTTGTCCACAGATCCCGACCACCCCTGGCGCCGCCCCGACCACCCCCGCCATCGTGGTCGCATGCGACTTGACCTGCGAAAACTCGCCGCCCTGCTGGTGAGCTCCCTGCTGCTGTGGACCAGCGCCGCGGCCGCGGCGGTTGTGCCGCCCGTGCCCCTGTTCGCCGTGCCCGACCCACCGCGGCGGTGGACCTCGGCGTACGCGTCGCCGCTGCTCCCCGCGCGACCGGTCGCCCGACCGTTCCTGGCGCCCGCGCACCCGTACGGACCGGGTCACCGCGGGGTCGACTTACCCGGCGCCGTCGGCGAGCCGGTGCACGCCGCGGCCGACGGCGTGGTGGCGTTCGCGGGCGTCGTGGTGGACCGCGGGGTGGTGTCAGTGCGGCACGCGGGCGACCTGCGGACCACCTACGAGCCGGTGACGCCAGTGGTCACCGTTGGCGCTGCCGTGCACCGGGGCGACCAGATCGGTCTCTTGACCGCAGGCCACCCGGGCTGTGCGGAAGCGCCCGCGTGCCTGCACTGGGGCTTGCGCCGGGGCAAGGAGTACCTGGATCCGCTCATCGCCTTGCACCGCCCGCGCGTCCGGCTCCTGCCGAGCGTGTGACAGCCCTATAGACACTCGCCACTCGCTGGCGGCCTTCAGCGAACTCGACGAAAGGAGGTGATCAGACCTCGGCGGTCTCCATCAGCTTGGCGCGCAGCCGCAGCACCGCCCTGGTGTGCAGTTGGCAGACCCGGGACTCGGTGACGCCGAGGACGCGGCCGATCTCGGCGAGGGTGAGGTTCTCGAAGTAGTAGAGGGTCACCACCACCCGGTCGCGTTCGACGAGCAGGCCGATGGCCTCGGCGAGCTGGCGGCGGTTGTCCTGGTCGACCAGCAGCGCGACCGGGTCCTCGGCCGCCTCGTCCTCGAGCACGTCGGCCAGCGAGTTGATGCCCCGGCCCGCGGCGGCCAGTTCGTCGAGGGCGACGACGCTGGTCAGCTGGAGCTGGGCGTAGACGTCGCGCAGTTCGCCGACGGACAGACCGAGCTCGCTGGCGAGCTCGGCGTCGTTGGGGGTGCGCTGCAGCTTGGCGCCGAGCCGCTCGATGCCGCGCTCGACCTCGCGGGCCCGGCCGCGCACGGTGCGCGGGACCCAGTCCTGGGCGCGCAGGTCGTCGAGGATCGCGCCGCGGATGCGCTGCATGGCGTAGGTCTCGAACTTGAGGCCGCGCTCGGGCTCGAACTTCTCGATCGCGTCGACCAGCCCGAAGATGCCGGACTGGATCAGGTCGGAGACGTCGACGTGCGCGGGCAGGCCGGTGCCGACCCGGCCCGCGACGTACTTGACCAGCGGGGCGTAGTGCAGCACGAGCCGGTCGCGCAGGGCCTGGTCGCGGCCCTGGCCGAAGCGGCGCCAGAGCGCGACGATGCCCGCCTCGACGTCATCGGCGGTGCGGTGGTCGCCGGGCAGCACCCCGGAGGTCTGGCCCTCGCCGTAAGGGGCGGCGTTGCCTCTCACCTGGTCCGCCGGTCCAGCGGACCCGCCTGCCCGCGATGGCCGCGCCGATGCCCGGGTGCCATTCCCGCGGTCATCGGGAACGGGGGTGGGTACGGTCATGGATCGCCTTCAGCCGTTCGACGGTCACGTGGGTGTAGAGCTGCGTCGTTGAGAGCGTAGCGTGACCGAGTAACTCCTGGACGCTACGAAGGTCCGCACCTCCTTCGAGCAGGTGTGTCGCCGCTGAGTGACGAAGGCCGTGCGGAGCGAGGTCCGTTGCCCCCGGCACGGCGGTGGTCACCCCATGCACGATACGCCGTACGGCGCTCGGGTGGAGCCTCCCGCCGCGAGTTCCCAGCAACAGTGCCCCGGGGGAATCGGCCCGGACAAGTGACGGACGGCCCTGGTCGAGCCACAGCGACACCGCGGTCGCGGCCGGTACCCCGAACGGGACCACCCGTTCGCGGCCACCCTTGCCGAGCACCTTGGCCAACCGGTCCCGCAGGTCGAGGTCGGTCACGTCGAGTCCGCACAGCTCCGAGACCCGGACCCCGGTCGCGTAGAGCAGCTCGACCACCGCGTGATCACGCAGTGCGACGGGGTCCATCTCCCGCGCGCCCGCCGCCGAGGCCCGCATCACCTCGTCGGCCTGGTCTTGCCGCAACACCGCGGGCAGCACCCGCTGTCGCTTGGGCGCTACCAGCCGCGCGCCCGCGTCGGCCGACAGGTACCCCTGCCGGTGCGCCCACGCGGTAAACCCGCGCGCGCCAGCCGCCCGCCGGGCCAGGGTCGTGCGCCCGACCCCGGCGTTGTGCTGCGCGGCCAACCACGCCCGCAGCCCCGGCAGCCGCACACCCACCCCGTCGAGCGCTCCGTCGGACACCCCGTCGATGTCGATTCCCCCGTCAATCCCCCCGGCTAGCGCAGTCGCCGGGGCCCCGGCACGGGCTCCGGTCGGGGTGGGCACCTCGGTCACGGCCACGTCGTCGTCCAACGCCGGTCGGGGGTCGCGGGATTCCCCGGCGGGGGGATCTGCACCCGGATTCGTGTCGCCACAGTCACCATGGTCGTACGGAACGGAGTCGCCGTTTCCCGCCATCCTGGCAAGTTGCGCATTGGCACCCACTGTGCCTGCCGGGTGACCACCCCCGCTGACCTCCGCTTCCGCGGCGCCCCCCGGCTGATCACCTTCGCCCAACGGTGGACTGAATTCACCCGATTGAGGGTCATCGGCCGCGCTGATCCCGGCCAAGAACCCCAACAGGGACACCGCGTCCCCCAGGTAGGCGCGGACCGTGTGGGGGGAGTGGCCGCGCTCGTGGGTCAGGTGCCGCTCGTACTCGACCAGGGCTGCCCGCACCGGCCCGGGCAGCCGATCCCGAACGGCGACCAGGTCCACCCGGGGGGTCCGCCCCCCGTGACCCCGACCCCCGGCAGCCCCACCATCAGCACGCGACACCCCGCCACGCTGCGGTACGAACCAGGCGTGGTCAAGCATCGCCACGCCCCAGCGGCCACGAACATCAACTCCCGCCCCGGCCCCGCGCGCGGATTCGGCGTCAAGTGCCCAGCCAGCCCTCCTCCGCGCGGGTGGCCAGCCCGGTGAGTTCGAGTTCGGGGAGCAGGGCCCGAACCCGGCCCAGCGGGACCCCGGACGCCCGGGCCAGGTGTTCCGGCGTGGTGGGGGTGGCACGGGACAGGGCGTCGTGGAGTTGAAGCGCTTGCGGGGACAGGCCGTCGGTCGGGCGCGGGGGTGGTGGTGCTTGCGGATCGGGCAGATCGCCGATGGCGCCGATGGCCTCCAAGATGTCGGGGACGGAAGTGGCGAGGGTCGCGGTGCCGGAGCGGATCAGGTCGTGGCAGCCCTGGGAGACCGGCGAGCTGACCGGCCCGGGAACGGCCAACACGGCCTTGCCCAAGGCCGCGGCAGACGCAGCCGTGTTCCGAGCCCCACTGCGACGCCCGGCCTCCACTACGACCGTGCCAACGGCCAAAGCAGCGATGAGTCGGTTGCGGACTAGAAAGCGGTACTTCGCGGGCGTAGTACCCGGCGGGTACTCGCTGATGACCGCCCCCTCCTTGGCCACGTGATCAAGCAGCGTCGTGTGCGCGGCCGGATAGCTGATGTCCGCGCCACAAGCCAAGATGGCGAGCGTCGTGCCACGGGCGGCGAGGGCACCCCGATGCGCGGCGCCGTCGATGCCGAAAGCAGCACCGGAGACGATGGTGACGGACTGACCGGCGAGCTCGTAGGCAAACTCAGCGGCTGTGTGCTCGCCATAGGCACTCGCGGCTCTAGCGCCGACAACAGCCGCGGACCGCCTGACTGCGTCGTCGAGCAGAGCAGGCCCACGGACCCACAACGCCAGCGGTGGCGCCGCCCACCGGAGCCCACGATCGCGCGCATTGGCGAGCGGCAACAAAGCCCACGCGGGCCACTCGTCATCCTCGGGCGTGACAAGCCGAATCCCCGCATCGGCCGCCTTGGCCAAATCCTCAGCCGCGATGTCCTGACCCACCCGAGCCGAAGTCTCATCGAGGACAGCCCGCGGCACCTCACCCCGCCGCACCAGTTCGGCGGACTCGACAGGCCCGAGGTGCTCGACCAGAACACCGAGCGCCCCCGCGGGCGGCTCCGCTACCCGGGACAAGTAGGCGCGGGCCAACCGGACCTCATCCACCGCTCCTCCCCCACAGCGGGCAACCGCGCACCACAGCCCGCCCCCGGGCCACGACGAACTTCACCCGCACTCCCCCGGCTCTGGTCGGCACCACGCGCCACTCACCGGGAACAGGGCATGCGGGAACCACTACACGACTCATCGATGTCTCCTCACTCAAAGGGCTGCACAACAACGGAAATCAACAAACGGGCTATTCGCACTCAGGCGACTTCGCGGTCGCGGAGATCAAGGGCCGCCACCACGTATTCGCAAGTTGGCTGCGGGCACCTACCAGGTCGGATAGCGGCCAAGTCGCACGGAGGCAACGGTCAGCACCTCGGACTGCGAGCGATGGTGTCCTGCGGACGAGCGAAACTCGCGACGGCAAAGCAGAGTCGGGAAAGAACGGGACTACGGCACTCAGGCGACCTTGCGGTCACGGAAATCGAGGGCGGCCATGACGTGATCGCGGGTTGGTTGTGGGGTACCTGCGAGGTCGGACAGGGTCCAGGCGACGCGGAGGCAGCGGTCAGTGCCTCGTACTCAGAGCGATGACCTCCAGCGAACGAGCGAGCTCGCGGCGGCGAGCAGGGCCAGGAAACAAGGGCTAACCGCACTCAGGCAACCTTGCGGTTACGGAGATCAAGGGCCGCCATGACGTGATCGTGAGCTGGCTGCGGGCACATACCAGGGCGGATAGGGCCAAATAACACGGAGGCGCGGTCAACGCCTCGGACTGAGAGCGGTGGCCTCCTGCGGGAGAGCGAACTCGCGGTGGCGAGCAGGGTCGGGAAAGAACGGGACTACGGCACTCAGGCGACCTTGCGGTCACGGAAATCGAGGGCGGCCATGACGTGGTCGCGGGTTGGTTGTGGGGTACCTGCCAGGTCGGACAGGGTCCAGGCGACGCGGAGGCAGCGGTCGGCGCCTCGGGCGGAGACGGCGCCTGCGGAGAGGGCTCGGTCGAGGAGGGCGGTGGTCTCCCGGGGGAGGGCGAACTCGCGGCGGAGGGCGGGGCCGGGGACTTCGGCGTTGGTGTGCCAGCCGTGGGCGGACCAGCGGTGGGTGGCTCTGGCCCGGGCCTCGGCGACGCGGGTGCGGACGGCGGTGGTGGTTTCCGGTTCGGTGTCGGCGGTGCGGGACATGGCGGTGATGGGGCGGGTTCGGACGCGCAGGTCCACGCGGTCGAGCAGGGGGCCGGACAGCCGGGCGGCGTAGCGCCTGCGGGCTTGGGGCGGGCAGACGCAGTCGGCGTCCCTGGGCGGGGCGCACGGGCAGAGGTTGGTGGCCAGGACGAGTTGGAACCGGGCCGGGTAGACGACCACGCCGTCGCGGCGGGCGAGGCGGATCTCGCCTTCCTCCAACGCGGTGCGCAGCGCCTCCAAGCGATCTGACGCGAACTCGGCAGCTTCGTCCAGGAAGAGCACCCCGTAGTGGGCCCGGCTGATGCCGCCGGGTTTCGCCAAACCGGAGCCACCGCCGACCAGGGCCGCGATGGAGGCGGTGTGGTGCGGCGCGACGAACGGGGGTGCGGTGATCAAGGGTGAGTCGGTGGTCAGGACGCCCGCGACGGAGTGGATGGCGGTGACTTCGAGGGCCTGTTCGGACGACAGCCCGGGGAGCAGACCGGGCAGGCGGCGGGCGAGCATGGTCTTGCCGGTGCCGGGCGGGCCCGCGAGCAGGACGTGGTGACCGCCCGCGGCGGCGACCTCCAGCGCCCAGCGGCCCTCGGGCTGCCCCACGACGTCGACCAGGTCGGGGTGGTCGGTCGTCGGGGCGGTCGGGGGAGGGTCGGGCACGCAGAGGGCGTCAGCGGCGCCCTGGGCCCACGTCACCACCTCGGCCAGGGTGCCCGCGCCCAGGACCTCCATGCCGCTGACGAGGGAGGCCTCGGCGAGGGCGTGCGTGGGCACGATCGCCCGGCGCAACCCGGCTCGGCGGGCGGCGAGCAGGCACGGCAGGACCCCCTTGACCGGGCGCAACCTGCCGTCCAGGGCCAACTCGCCGACGAGGACCGTGTCGCTGAAGGCCTCAGGCGGGAGTCTGCCGTCAGCGACGAGCATGGACACCGCCAACGCCAAGTCGTAGCCCGAGCCGCCCTTGGGCAGGGCTGCCGGGGACAGGGCGAAGGTGACCAACTGGTCCGGCCAGACCATGCCGCTGTTGCGCACGGCGGCGCGGACGCGGTCCTTGGCCTCGTTCAGCGCGGCGTCAGGCAGCCCGACGATCTGGGTGCGCGGCCTGCCGCCGCCGATGTCGGCCTCGATCTCCACCGGGATGCCGTCCACCCCGGACAGGGCCACCGACCACACTCGCGACAGCACCATCAGAACACCCCGCGCAGGTGCCGGACGGTCGGCTCGTCGTCGCGCGGTAGGAGAACCGAGACGATGTCGAAGCGGATCTCGACCGGGCCGATGCCGTTGTCGAGCCGCCAGCGGCGCGCGAGTGCCCGGACGCGGCGGGCCTTGTCGTCGGTGACGGCCTCGGCGGGGCCGCCGTAGTGGGTGCCGGTGCGGGTCTTGACCTCGCACACCACCAGCCTGCCGTCGTCGCCGCAGATGACGTCGAGCTCACCGAGCTCGCACCGCCAGTTGCGGGCGAGGACGACCAGCCCGCTGCTCGCCAAGTACCGCGCGGCGATGTCCTCGCCGCGCGCCCCCACCTCGAGGTGTCGTGCCACGTCCGCTCCCGGTCCGGGTGGTGGGCGCGGCGGTCGCCGGGCCCACCACAACGGTGCGGGGTGGCGGTGCGGGTCGGCCAGGGGTGCTGGCGAACGGTGGACAACCGGTGGGGTTGTGGATAACTCGGGATCAGCCGCTGAAGGGGCCGTCCTCGGGCAGCCGGAGATCGGGTTTGTCGAGCTCCTCGACGTTGACGTCCTTGAAGGTGATCACCCGGACGTTCTTGACGAACCGGGCGGGCCGGTACATGTCCCACACCCAGGCGTCGGACATCCGCACCTCGAAGTAGACCTCGCCGTCGGCGTCACGAACCTGCACGTCGACACCGTTGGCGAGGTAGAACCGCCGCTCGGTCTCGACCACGTAGGCGAACTGACCCACGATGTCGCGGTACTCCCGGTAGAGCTGCAGCTCCATCTCGGTCTCGTACTTCTCGAGATCCTCCGCGCTCATCTGCCGCGCGCCCCTCCTGGTCGTGACCTGTTCCGCCCGCTACTGCGGGGGTCCACCATTCTGGACCACGGCGGTCGCCGCCACACTCAGCGCCACCCGATGTGGCGCGCGCATCCCGTGGGCGACGCCCGCGGCGGCGACGTTGGCGTAGGACCAACGGTGTTCGTGGCTGGGGCCGTGCTCGCGCAGCGCGCGCGTGTGCAGCCCCGTGCAGTACCCCTTGTGCACGTCGAACCGGTACTCCGGCAACCGCTCGTGCAGCCCGGTCATGATCCGGTCCCGGGTGACCTTGGCCAGCACGGACGCCGCCGCGACGCAGGCTGCCGCCTGGTCGCCCTTGAGCACCGGCATGCTCGGCGCGGTCAGGCCGGGCACCCGGAAGCCGTCGACCAGCACGTACCCCGGGTGGGTGGTCAGCTGGGCCACCGCGCGCCGCATGCCCTCGATGTTGGCGAAGTGCACGCCGGTGAGGTCGACCTCCGCGGTGGGCACGACCACCACCGCGTAGTCGACAGCGCGGGCGCGGACCAGGTCGAACATCCGGTCGCGGGCGGCGGGGGTCATCAGCTTGGAGTCGGTGAGCCCGTCGAGGCGGGCAGCGTCACCGGGGCGCAATACGCACGAGGCGATGACCAGCGGTCCGGCACAAGCACCCCTGCCTGCCTCATCCACGCCCGCGACGGGTCCGAGTCCACGCCGGTGCAGTGCGGTCTGTAAACCCCAGGTGCCGGTGTCGCGCCGCAACACCGCGCGGGGTGGCCGCAGCACCTGCTCCAGCACCTCCGTCACCGCTTCCCCCTCCGTATCGGCAACAGCTCGCGCGACCGCCTGAGCAGCCACAACGTCGGCCACGCCGCGGCAAGGCCAACTCCCGCCGGTAGGGCTGCCTGCCATGCGGGAGCCGACAAAGCCTGCGGGTTGTGGTCGCCCACGCCTTGCCACCGCGACGGCGGCAGGATGATCGCGCGCACCTTGCCGATGACATTGTCCACCGGCACCAGCCCGTTCTGACCACCCCCACCCTGAACCCGGGAGTCGGCGGAGTTGTTGCGGTTGTCCCCCATGACGAACAGCTTGCCCGGGGGCACCGACACGGCCTTGAACTCGTCTTGCTGCTGGTTGCGCTCTGGATCCAAGTAGATGTAGGGCTCGTCGAGCGGTTTGCCGTCCACCAGCACGCGGTTGTCGTCGTCGCAGCACTCCACGGTCTGCCCGCCAACGGCGACGATCCGCTTCACCACGTCGTCTTCGTCAGGCGCGGCGAAGCCGAACTTCGCGCCGACCCCTTGCATCCACCGGACGAACCCGTTGTCCGAGCGGGGCGCGATGCTCTCCGACCGGTTCCACGTGTCGGGCCTGCTGAACACGACGACCTCACCGGGCTCGGGATCGCCGAACGTGTAGACGAGTTTGTCGACAACGACGCGGTCGCCGTAGCAGCCCGGACAGCCGTGCAGGGTCTGCTCCATCGACTCCGACGGGATCACAAACACCCGCGCGATGAACGACTGGATGATGATCGTCAGCACCAACGCGACTACGAGCAGGATCGGCAGTTCTATCCAGAACGGCCGCTTCTTACGCTGTCGCTTGGGTTTCGCAGCCCCCGAACTCTTGTCCTCAGGGGTCTCGTCATCATCGGGTGTGGAAGATCCTTCGGACACCGAGGCAGCCTATCCGGCGCGCTTACGGGAACCGCGCACCAGCACCCCGCGTAGTCGCCTACCGAGCCACAAGGTCGGCCACGCGGCGGCAATGCCAACACCCGCCGGTAGTCCTACCTGCCACGCCGGAACCGACAACGATTGAGCTTGCGGGTTGTGGTCGCCCACTCCCCGCCACCGCGATGGCGGCAGGATGATGTAGCGCGCCTTGCCAATGACGTTGTCGACGGGCACGAACCCGTTGGCCTTACCGCCACCCTGGATGCGCGAGTCCGCGGAGAAGTTCCGGTTGTCGCCCATCACCCACAACATCCCCGGGGCGATGGTGATCTTCTCGATCTTCCGCTGGTCCTCGTCGGGCCCGAAGGTGCGGTTGATGTAGGGCTCGTCGAGCGGCTTGCCGTCGACCAGGACGCGCTGTTGCTCGTCGCAGCACTCCACGGTCTGCCCGGCGACGGCGATGACCCGCTTGACCACGTCCTCGTTGCTCGGCTCGGCCAGGCCGAACTGCGAGCCGAAGTCCTGCAGCCAGGCCACGACCGCGTTGTCCGACCGGGTGACCGGGCCGTCGGCGTCCCAGGTGTCCGGCCGCTCGAACACCACGACGTCACCGGGCTCGGGATCGCGGAAGTAGTACACAACCCGGTCGACCAGGATCCGGTCGCCCGAGCAGCCGTTGCAGCCGTGCAGGGTCTGCTCCATCGACTCCGACGGGATCACGAACACCCGCGCGATGAACGACTGGATGATGATCGTCAGCACCAGCGCGACGCCGATCAGGATCGGCAGTTCCACCCAGAACGGGCGCTTCTTCTTCTCGGCCTTGGCGGACTCACCCGCCGCCGCCCCGTCGGTCCCGTCGGCCCCGCCTGCGTCGTCCGCGTCGTCCGACCGGTGCTCCCCGTCCGGGCCGGTGTCCGGTGTCGACCGCGCTGGGCCGGATTCGGCTGTGGTGTCCGGTTCGATGACGTCGAGATCCTCGGTGCCGCGTCCATCCCCTGGCACGACACCGTGTGCGTCCGACAAGCTATTCAGCCTTCCTGGGTGTGAGTGCGTACTTCACGCGGCGCGAGAGCCACAGCAACGGCCAGGCCGCGGCCAGACCGACCCCGAGCGGAACCCCCTGCTGCCACCCCGCCGCGGACAACCCCGGACCCGCCTGCGGGTTGTGGTCGCCGACCCCGCGCCAGCGCGACGGCGGGAGCACGATGTAGCGGGCCTTGCCGATGACCTTGCCCAGCGGGACCACTCCGCGTACACCGCCACCACCCTGGAAGCGGGAGTCGCTGGAGTTGTTCCGGTTGTCGCCCATCACCCACAGTGTGCCCTCGGGCACGGTAACCCGGGCGAACTCCTTCTGCGAGTTGGGGTTGCCGCCCTCCCAGTAGATGTAGGGCTCGTCGAGCGGTTTCCCGTCCACCAGAACGCGGTTCTGCTCGTCGCAGCACTCGACGGTCTGCCCGCCGACGGCGATGACCCGCTTCACGAAGTCGCGCTCGTCGGGCGGCGCGATGCCGATGAACGACCCCGCGTACCGCAGCGCGCGGGTGAACGGGTTGCCGCTCTCGTTGGCGGCGACGTCGTGCTCGGTCCAGGTGTTGGGGCCCTTGAACACGACGACGTCACCGGGCGTCGGGTCGCGGAACATGTAGACGACCTTGTCGACGAAGACCCGGTCACCGCTGCACCCCGGGCAACCGTGCAGCGTCTGCTCCATCGAACCCGAGGGGATCGAGTAAACGCGGCCGATGAAGTGCTGGATGAGGAACGTCAGCAGCAGCGCGACGCCGATCAAGGTGAGGATCTCGCGCCACAACGGCTGCCTGCGGGGCGGCCGACGGTGCCTACCGCCCTTGGGGCGTTCATCTTCGACTGTCTTAGCGCGCCTACGCTTGGAGGTCGAGGTGGGGATCTCTTGCGCGCGTGACCGCACTCGCGGGATAAGAGCGGTGAGATCGACGTCTTGAACGTCTGCGGGCGGCTTGGCCTTCGCAGCCTCTTCCGCTTCCGCGACCTCCCAGTCCGCGGGCTCGATGAGCTCCGATAGCTGTACCGACGGCTGGGCGCGATCCGGACCGACAGCGGGCAGGTCATTGCGAGACGGCGTGTCCGACGGAGCAGCAGGTCCAGGTGGAGCGGCAGGCCCAACAGCGGCGGGGAGGTCCGAACGGGAAGGCGGCCCCGCAACGGGAAGGTCCTGCCGGGAGCGCTGACCAGCCGGGAGGGCGATAGGACCGAGCGGGGGGAGGTCTGACCGCGACGGGGTGTCGGGTCGGCGCTGCGGACCGACCACTGGCAGGTCGGTCCGGGATCCACCGGGGAGGCGGGTCGGCGGCGGGTCCACCCGCGCGGGCGAGTACGTCGTCCGCGACACCGGGATCGTCTCGTCGGTGTCGTCGTCGGTCGGCACCATCTTCGAATGATGCGCGCCGGTGACCTGCGCCACATCACCAACGGGGGGTGGTGCGGGGGCGCCGCCCGGACGGGTGTACCCGTCGGGCTCGGGCCGCTTGCGCTCGGCGGCCGACTGCACGGCGGCGGCAGGGAACCACTCGGCGGACTGCTCCTCGGGCAGCGGCGCGCCAAACCAGAACTCGGGGTCGGCGGGCGCCACCTCGGGCAGGCCGGGCACCTCGGGGGCCGGCGGCTTGCGCCGGATCGGCTCGGTGCGGGCCTCGCGCGCGGGCAGCGGCTTGCCGTTCACCCGCGCGCCGTTGACCGGGGTCCCGTTGGCCGCGGCACCGGTCTGCGCCCCGTTGACCTGGGCAGGACCGACCTGAGCTGGACCGCCCTTGGCGGGGCCGACCGGGGCGCCGTTGACCTTGGCCCCGTTGACCCGGTGCCCGTTCACGTCGCGCTTGATCGGCTCCGTGTGCTTGACGCCCTGGTCAGCACCGGCCGCGCGCTCTTGATCGCGGGTACGGTCGACCGCCTCCCGACGGGAGTGCTCCGACTCTGCCACGGCGTCCGGTGGCACACGGTGAGGAGGGCGGTCGACCACGCACTTGAGCGTACGTGAGCGGGTGTGCTGGCCGCGTCAGGAAGCGGTCTGCGGCTCCCGCTTCTCCTTGATCTTGGCGGCCTTGCCGCGCAGCTCGCGCAGGTAGTACAGCTTCGCCCGGCGGACGTCACCGCGGCGGGCGACCTCGATCTCGGCGATGTTGGGGGTGTGCACCGGGAAGGTGCGCTCGACCCCGACACCGAAGGAGACCTTGCGGACGGTGAAGGTCTCGCGGATCCCGCCGCCCTGGCGGCGGATCACCACGCCCTGGAACACCTGGACGCGCGAGCGAGAACCCTCGATGACGCGAACGTGGACCTTCAGCGTGTCACCCGGGCGGAAGTCCGGGATGTCGGAACGCAGCGACTTGGCGTCCAGGGCATCCAGGGTGTTCATCGGTAGTCCGTCCTCGTCTTCGTCACGATGCTCGTACATCCCGGCCAGGGGCGGCGTCGTGCCGAACTGCCTGGCTCGGGTGGGCTGGTGGGCCGCGCCGGAGGCGCGACAACCCGGAAAGTATGTCAGACCGGGTCGGCGGACCCGAAATCGGCCCCCGCGCGCAGGGTGTCCAACATAGCTCGATCGTGTTTGTCCAGGCCACCCGGGGGGAGCGCGGCCAGCAGGTCCGGCCTGCGGGCGAAGGTCCGCTCCAGCGACCGGTCGCGCCGCCAGCGGGCGATCGCGGCGTGGTTGCCCGAGCGCAGCACGTCGGGCACCGGCCGCTCCCGCCACACCTCGGGCCGGGTGTAGCTGGGGCCCTCGAGCAGGCCGTCGGAGAAGGAGTCCTGCTGGGCCGAGACCGGGTTGCCCAGCACCCCGGGCAGCAGCCGGGCCACGGCCTCGACGATCACCATGACCGCGACCTCGCCGCCGACGAGCACGTAGTCGCCGATGGACACCTCGTCGACCGGCATCCTGGTCGCGGCGTCGTCGACGACCCGCTGGTCGATGCCCTCGTAGCGGCCGCAGGCGAACACCAGGTGCTCCTCGGCGGCGTACTCGTGCGCCAGGGCCTGGGTGAACGGCCGCCCGGCCGGGGTGGGCACGACCAGCCGCGGCGGCGGACCGGCGCAGACCTCGTCGAGCGCCTCACCCCACACCTGCGGCTTCATGACCATGCCGGGGCCACCGCCGTACGGGCTGTCGTCGACGGCCTTGTGCACGTCGTAGGTCCACCGGCGCAGGTCGTGCACGCCGAGGGTGAGCAGGCCGCGCTCGATGGCGCGCCCGAGCAGCGCGCCGCGCAGCGGCTCCAGGTACTCGGGGAAGATCGTGACGACGTCGACGCGCACTAGTCGGTCGCGCCTTTCGCTTCCACGGCGTCGTCCGGGTCGATCAGGCCCTCCGGCGGGTCCAGCACGACCCGGCCGCCGCGCACGTCGACCACGGGGACGATCTCGCGCACGAACGGGACCAGGACGTCGGTCCCGTCGCGGTCGATGACCAGCAGGTCGCTGCCGGGACCGTGGGTGATCTCGCGAACCGTGCCGACCCGAGTCCCGTCGACCAACTCGGCGGACAGGCCCGCCAGCTCGTGGTCGTAGAACTCGTCCGGGTCGTCGATGGGCGGGAGGTCCGCGGTGTCGGCGAGCAGGAGGGCCCCGCGCAGCGCCTCGGCGGCGGTGCGGTCGGGGACCTCGGTGAAGCGGACGAGCAGCCGCCCGGCGTGCTGCCGGGCGGCTGAGATCGTCAGCGGGCGGTGCGAACCGTCGCGCAGGCGCGCGGTCACGGTCGCCTCCAGTGCGAACCGCAACTGCGGGGTGTCCGTGCGCACGTCCACGGCGAGTTCGCCGTGGATGCCGTGCGCCTTGGCCACCCGGCCGACGGCGACCAGGTCTGGCTTGTCCATGAGCTCGACCCGATCAGTGGTCGGTGTCGACCACGTCCACCCGGATACCGCGACCGCCGACCCCGGCCATCACGGTCCGCAGCGCGGTCGCGGTGCGGCCGCCCCGGCCGATCACCTTGCCGAGGTCCTCCGGGTTGACGTGCACCTCGAGGGTGCGGCCGCGCCGGGTGGTGACGAGTTCGACCTGCACGTCATCGGGGTTGTCCACGATGCCGCGCACGAGGTGTTCGAGGGCGTCCGCGAGGGCACTCACTCGGCCGTGGCCTCCGCCTCGGCGGGGGTGTCCTCGACCTTGCGCGGCGCGGACTTCTTCTTCGGGGTCGTCGCCTCGGTGCCGGGCTCGTCGCCAGCGGCCTTGAGCGCGGCCTCGAACAGCTCCTGCTTGCTCACCTTGGGCTCCTTGACCCGCAGCGTGCCCTCGGTGCCCGGCAGGCCCTTGAACTTCTGCCAGTCACCGGTGATCTCGAACAGGTGCTTCACCGGGTCGGTCGGCGTGGCGCCGACACCCAGCCAGTACTGCGCCCGCTCGGAGTCGACCTCGATGAGGCTCGGCTCCTCCTTGGGGCTGTAGCGACCGATCGTCTCGATCGCCTTGCCGTCGCGGCGGGTGCGGGCGTCGGCGACGATGATGCGGTAGTACGGCGCGCGGATCTTTCCGAGGCGCTGCAGCTTGATCTTGACAGCCACGGGTAGGGGTGCTCCTCAAAGCTCTCGACATGCGGTGCCGGGCGCGGCGGTCCCGTGTGGGGTCGGGACCGCGCCCGAAGGTTTCGGGTGTCACGGCACGGTGAGAGGGTCCGGCCACGACGGACAGCCGCCAATTCTGCCAGACGCGGTCCCGGGAGGAGAACTCGCGGGGGTCTATGCCGCGAACGGGGTGAGGGTGACGCCCGCTTCTGCCAAGGCCGAGCGGACGGCGCGGGCGTGGTGGACGGCTCCCGGGGTGTCGCCGTGCAGGCACAACGACCGCGCGGGCAGGGCCAACACCGTGCCGTCGACAGCGACTATCTCCCCTGTTTGAGCGAGGCGGACGGCGCGCGCGACGACGGCAGCGGTATCGGTGAGCAACGCCTCAGGGCTTCCGCGCGGGACAAGGGTCCCTTCGGGGGTGTAGCCGCGGTCGGCGAAGGCTTCTTCGACGCCCGCTGAGCCCGCTGCGGCGAGCAGGCACGATCCCGGTAGGCCAAGGATGGGTAGATCACCGAATGCGCGAACCCCGTCCACGACTGCCTGGGCCTGAGCGTCGTGGTGCACGGTGGCGTTATAGAGCGCGCCGTGCGGTTTCACATAAGAGACCCGGGTACCAGCGGCTCTCGCGAAAGCCTCTAGCGCGCCGATCTGATAGAGGACCTCGTCGGCGAGCCTGGCGGGTTCGACGTCAATGAAGCGGCGGCCGAACCCGGCGAGGTCGCGATAGGACACCTGGGCGCCCACAGCCACTCCCCTGGCGGCCGCTGCGACGCAGACCGAGCGCATGGTGGGGGCGTCGCCCGCGTGGAAGCCGCAGGCGACGTTGGCCGAGGTGACGACGTTGAGGAGCGCGTCGTCGTCGCCGAGCCGCCAGACGCCGAAGCCCTCGCCGAGGTCGCTGTTGAGGTCGAGCGCGCTCATGAGTGCATCACGCCGAGGCTGATGAGCAGGACGGCGAGCGCGGGGGTGAAGTTGTTGACCTGGTGCGCCACGACGCTGGCGCCCAGCCGCCCGGTGTACAGCCGGGCGAGGCCGATCGGGATGCCGATGACCAGCAGCAGCGAGGTGCGCAGCGGTTCGAGGTGGCTGACCGCGAAGATGGCGGTGGTCAGCGCGAAGACCGCCCAGCGGCCCCACTGCAGCCGCTCGAGCGCGCCCCAGAGCAGACCGCGGTAGATGATCTCCTCGAGCAGCGGGCCGACCAGCCAGACGTAGAGGAACAGCGCGATCGCCGCGGCCACCGGCATGGTCTGGTTGTCCACCAGCCTGCCCAGCGAGGAGGTGGCGTCGTCCTCGCCGACGACCCTGGTCCAGATCGCCGCCGCCGCGGTGGTGCACACCAGGCCGATCAGGCCGAACTTCAGCCCCGCGCGCAGGTCCTCGCGGTTGTAGGAGAGCCTGAGGTCGATCTTGGGGCCGTTGCCGCGCACCCAGGTGACGACCAGGGTGGCGAGGGTGGCCAGCGCGGTGGGGACCATGGTGCCGACCAGGATCACCGCAACCGAGTCCGTGGAGTCCGGCCCGGCGAGGCCGATCACCGCGTTGATGACCACGGCGGACATGACGAAGATGGCGAATACGAGCAGGAACGCGCCGAATCCCCATTTGTGGTCGCGCGCGGGCGCGGTAGCGGGCACAGGTGGGACTTCCGCCGCGGGCGCGGCGGTTGGCTCACCGGGCGGAGGTGGTGCCATCGCGCTTTCCCCCGTCATCCGTCCGATTCCTGCGGTGCGCAGAGACTAACCGGGGTGGTCCGGGCCGCCCGGCCGGATCACCCGACGATCCTGCCTCTCAGAATGATCCTCTTCGGGCCGCGCAGCACTTCCAGATCCTTGCGCGGGTCGTCGTCGAAGGCGAGCACGTCGGCCGCGGACCCCTCTTCCAGAGCAGACCACCCCAGCCACGCGCGGGCGCCCCACGAACCCGCCGCGATGGCGTTCTCGGTGGACATGCCAGCCCGGTGAAGGGCGATGATCTCGTCGACGATGCGTCCGTGGGCGATGCCGCCGCCCGCGTCCGTGCCCGCGTAGACAGGCACACCGGCCTCGATTGCCTCGGCGACCATAGAGCCCGCGCGAGCGTGTAGGTCGACCATGTGGCTGGCGTAGGCGGGGTACTTAGTCGCCTTTGCCGCGATTCCGGGGAAGTTCTCGATGTTGATGAGGGTGGGTACAAGAGCCGTGCCCCGCCGGGCCATTTCGGCTATGACGTCGGTCGAGAGACCGGTGCCGTGCTCAATGCAGTCGATGCCCGCGTTGATCAGGCCAGGTAGGGCTTCCTCGCCGAAAACGTGCGCGGTGACCCGGGCACCGGCGGCGTGGGCAACGGCGATCGCTTCCGCCAGCACCTCATCTGGCCACAGCGGGGCGAGGTCACCTCGGTCGCGGTCGATCCAGTCACCGACGAGCTTCACCCAGCCGTCGCCATTGGCGGCCTGCTCGGCCACTGCGGCGGGCAGCTGCTCCGGGTCACCGACGTCGACGCCCAAGTGCGGGATGTAGCGCTTAGGGCGGGCGATATGCCTACCGGCGCGCACGATCCTCGGCAGGTCCAACCGCTCCTGCAAGGGCGTGGTGTCGGTAGGCGAACCGCAGTCGCGCAGTAGCAGCGCACCCGCGTCGCGGTCTGCCACGGCTTGCTCGGCGGCGGTGTCCAGGTCGACCGGCCCTTGGGGGCCGATGCCGATGTGGCAGTGGGCGTCGACGAAACCGGGGAGCAGGTAGCCCCCGTCGACGACCGTTTCCGCTCCCGGGACCGGCTTGGTGCGCACGCGACCGTTGACGATCCACAGGTCGCGTTCGTCGTCGCCGGGGAGCACGACCCCGCGCAGGTGCAGCGCGGTCACGGCTTCTTGGGGAACTTCAGCCGCGAGGGGTCGAAGCCAGGGGGGAGCCCGTCGAGGCCACCGAGGCCGGGCGGGAGCTGGTTGAGGCCGGGGGGCATGCCGGACAGGTCCGGGAAGCCGCCGGGCAGGGCCGCGCGCTTCTGCGGCGGCGTCGGCCCCTTGCCCTTCTTCCCCTTCTTGCCCTTCTGCTTGCGCTGGTTGGCCCGGGCGCCCGGCATGCCGAAGCGGCCCGCCATCTGCTGCATGACCTTCTTGGCCTCGAAGAACCGGTTGACCAGGTCGTTGACGTCGCGCACCTGCACGCCGGAGCCGTTGGCGATGCGCAGCCTGCGCGAGGCGTTGATCATCTTCGGGTCCTGGCGCTCGGCCGGGGTCATGCCGCGGATGATCGCCTGCAGCCGGTCGATGTGCTTCTCGTCGACCTGGGCCAGCGCGTCCTTCATCTGGCCCGCGCCGGGCAGCATGCCGAGCAGGTTGGCGATCGGGCCCATCTTGCGCACGGCGAGCATCTGCTCGAGGAAGTCCTCCAGGGTCAGCTCGCCGGTGCCGATCTTGGCGGCGGCCTTCTCGGCCTGCTCCTGGTCGAAGTGCTGCTCGGCCTGCTCGATGAGGGTGAGCACGTCGCCCATGCCCAGGATCCGCGAGGCCATCCGGTCCGGGTGGAAGGCGTCGAAGTCCTCGAGCTTCTCGCCGTTGGAGGCGAACATGATCGGGACGCCGGTGACCTCGCGGACCGAGAGCGCGGCACCACCGCGGGCGTCGCCGTCGAGCTTGGTCAGCACCACGCCGGTGAAGCCGACCCCGTCGCGGAAGGCCTCGGCCGTGGTGACCGCGTCCTGACCGATCATGGCGTCGACAACGAAGAGCACCTCGTCGGCGGCCACGGCGGCCTTGATGTCGGCCGCCTGCCGCATCAGCTCCTCGTCGACGCCGAGCCGACCCGCGGTGTCGACGACGACGATGTCGTGCTGGCTGCGGCGCGCCTCGTCGATGCCGCGGCGGGCGACGTCGACCGGGTCGCCGACGCCGTTGCCCGGCTCGGGCGCGAACACCGCGACCCCGGCGCGCTCGGCGACGACCTGCAGCTGGGTGACCGCGTTGGGGCGCTGCAGGTCGCAGGCCACCAGCAGCGGCGCGTGGCCCTGGGTCTTGAGGTGGCGCGCGAGCTTGCCAGCCAGCGTCGTCTTACCGGCACCCTGCAACCCGGCGAGCATGATCACCGTCGGCGGCGTCTTGGCCAGGTTCAGCCGCCGGGTCTCCCCGCCGAGGATGGCGACCAGCTCGTCGTTGACGATCTTGACGACCTGCTGGGCCGGGTTCAGCGCCGCGGAGACCTCCGCCCCCTTGGCCCGCTCCTTGACCTTGGCGATGAAGGCGCGCACCACGGGCAGCGCGACGTCGGCCTCCAGCAGCGCGATGCGGATCTCGCGCGCGGTGGTGTCGATGTCGGTTTCGCTCAGCCGCCCCTTGCCCCGCAGGTTCTGCAGGACCGAGGTGAGCCGGTCGGAGAGGGTGTCGAACACGGGTGCGGCACTCCAGCGTTGCGGGTCGGATCGGGTCCCTCGCCCGGTGGGGGCGGGGGAGGCTCTGGGGTCGAGGGTAGTCGGCCACGACGGGTGCGCGCCTGGACGTCTCGGTTCTGGCCAGTGGACGGGGTGTGGACGGGGTGCGGTCGGACGTGGGGTGGGGGTGCTGGCGTGCTGGGGGTGTGCGGCTGGGAGGGGTCGTGTGGGGTGTCGGTTGAGGGGTTTCGCGGTCGTGTGGGGTTTGGGGGATGGGGCTATTGGTGGTTGTTCACGTGGTTATTCATGTGGTTGTCCACAACGGGTTTGCTTGTCCACAGGGTGCTGGTCGCTGCTGCCGGGTTGTCGGGTGTTCTCGGTAGGCTGTATATCGGGGGCTCTTGGATTAGTTGATCTTTTGGGGGTGGTTGTGGCGGGTGGTTGTCCACAACGGGTTCGCTTGTCCACAGGGCGTTGTTCGCTGCTCCCGTTGTGTCGGTGTGCGGCGGTAGGCTGTGTATTTGGGGGCTTTCGATCAGGTTGATCTTGACGTAGGCCGTTGCTGGGAGTGCGGGGCAAGGGATTCGGGCCTCCGCCTTCGGCTCCGGGAGACGCCTCGTCGCCTGGCGGCAACATCGGCGGGAAACGCGACAATGCGACAAGCTCGATGGGGCGAACTTATTTTGCGCGGGGCCCCTACAACACCCGACGCAGAACCGCAAAGCAGGGGCCCAAAAGCAGGCCCTGCCGCGCGGAAACGCTACGGGTGTTGTCCCCCCACGCAAAACAAGTCCGCCCCATCGAGCACTTGGCACCAGCGACTCCGACTGTCCAGGTGCTGGGTTGGCAGGACAGACGAGGGCGGGCTGGGATGGCACCGCAAGGTCCGACTGTCCAGGCGCTGAGCAGGCGGGCTGGGCCGGACCTGACGGCGGCTGAGTTGGCACCGTCGGGTCCTAGTAGCCAGTGGCTGAGCAGGTGGTGGGGGCGGAACTGACGGGCACTGAGTTGGCGCCATCGGGTCCTAGTAGCCAGTGGCTGGGCAGGCGGGCTGGAGCGGACCTAACGGCAGCTGAGTTGACACCGGCGGTACCAGTGTCCGGGCGCTGAGCAGGCGGGCTGGGGCGGTCCTGACGGGGGCTGGGTTGGCGCCGCTGGGTCCGAGGGTCCAAGGGGCGGGTTGGCCGGGCTGGCTCGGTGGACTGGTTTGGGCACCGACGGTTCGAGTGTCCAGGGGGCGATCGGGTGGGTGGGGCCGGACCCGGCGCCGGGGTGGGGGTGGGGGTGGGGGTTCCTGCAGTGAATGGCGGGCCAAGCTGGAAAGGCGAAACCCCGGGAGTGGGGCCCGACCCCTCGGCGGGCCCCTCCCGGGGAGTTGTCGCGGCGAGGGAAGGGGGCGGGAGTGTCCTCCCCGACAGATCCCGGCCCGTGGTGCTCGGCGTGACGAGGGGAAGTCTTGTCGGGTGGGGGGTGGGGGCACAGTGTGAGGGCACTTGGGTGGGGGTGGGTAGGACTACTCAACCTCGGGCGGCGGCCAGGACCTGGTGGGTTATGCGGGCTCGCCAGTCGGGGATGGGGGGTGGGGTGAAGCCGAAGGCGTCGACGGCGGAGGGGCCGAGGGTGGTGGCTCGGGACCACTGGACGTTGACGCCCGCTGACTCCAGGGCTGTGGCGACGCTGTGGAGGAGGCCTATTCGGTTGGGGGCTCGGAGTTCGAGGACCACCGCGTGGGGGTCGGGGGCTTCGTGGTCGAACCAGAGGACTTTGGGCTCGGGAGCGTCGCTGGCGCGGGTGGCGTAGTCGCGTTCTTTGGCGGCCAGGTGGGTGGCCAGGGCCAGGGAGCCGGAGAGGGCCCGGGTGAACTGTTCGCGCAAGAGGGCGGGGTCGGGCAGGGAGCCGAAGCGGGGGGTCACCGCGAAGACGCCGACGGCGGTGGTGGCGTGGGTGGCGACGGTGGCGGCGTGGACTTCCAGGGAGTTGAGGGCCAGGACGCCCGCCGCGCGGGAGAGGACGCCGGGGCGGTCGGGGGTGGCGAGGGTGATGGTGGTGGCCGCGCGGCCCGGGGTGGGTTCGACGAGGACGTCGGGTTTGCCGGTGGTGGCCACGGATTCGGCGAGGGCGCGCTGGGCCGGGTCGAGGCCGACGGGTTCGGGGAGGGTGCCGCCCGCCATGGCGGTGCGGCAGTGGGCGACCAGGTCGTCGAGGAGGCGGGCCTTCCACTCGGTCCACACCCCCGGGCCGGTGGCCAGCGAGTCGGCCTCGGCGAGGGCGCGCAGCAGGTCCAGCAGGACCGGGTCGCCGCCGAGGGTGTCGACGACGCGGTGGATGGTGGTCTCGTCGTCGACGTCGCGGCGGGTGGCGGTGTGCGGCAGGAGCAGGTGGTGGCGGACCAGCGCGGCGAGGGTGTCCACATCGGCCTTCGGCAGCCCCAGCCGGTGACCGACCTGGGCGGCGAGGGCGGCGCCGACGACCGAGTGGTCCTGGTCGCGGCCCTTGCCGATGTCGTGCAGGAGCGCGCCGAGCAGGAGCAGGTCGGGGCGCGGCACCGAGGTGACCAGGCGGGCGGCGTTGATGGTGGTCTGCACCAGGTGCCGGTCGACGGTCCACACGTGGGCGGCGTCGCGCGGTGGCAGGTCGCGGACGGCGCCCCACTCGGGGAACAGGCGCGCCCACAGCCCGCCCCGGTCCATGGCCTCGACGACGTCGGCGAGCCCCTCCCCCGCACCCAGCAACGCCACCAAGTCCTGGCGGACCTCAGCGGGCCACGGCGCGCGCGGCTCCGGTGCCGATTCGGCGAGTCGCGCCAAGGCAGCGGGAGCGATGGGGTGACCGGTGCGCCCAGAGGCAGCGGCAACACGCAGCAGCAAGCCGGGGTCCTTACCGGGGTCGGCATCCCTGGCAAGCGCTACCTCGGTGCCGTGCAATACAACGCCTTCGTCCAAGGGGCGGCGGTCAGGCGCGCGGCGCAAGACACCCAGTACTCGCCGGGGTGGTGCAGAAGCGCCGGTAGAGCGAAGAGCAACGTCCAGTGCGTAAGCAATAGTGCGGCCTGCTCCAGATAGAGCTCTGGCAAGCGCGAAACGATCGACCAGCCCAAGCGCGGCGGCAACGTCATCGCCGTCTTGTGGTCGCAAGATGTCACGCGGGCGGCCCGCGATGCGGCGCAACTCCGTGCGGGTGTCTAGAAGCAGTGTGTGCGCCGCGTTGACCTCGGCGCCGGGGCGATCTATGAGCTGGGCCAGGGCGAGCGCGCGCAGGATGTCGAGATCCCGCAGACCACCGCGGCCGTGCTTCAGGTCCGGTTCGACCCAGTGCGCCACCTCGCCCGCGCGCACCCACCGCTTGCGCACCGACTCGATGAGCTCGCCGAGCCGCTTGCGCGCCCCCGCCCGCCACCGGTCCCTGGCCGCGGCGGCGAGCCGGGCGGTGACCTCCGCGTCGCCTGCCAGGTGCCGGGCGTCGAGCAGGCCGAGCGCGGTGCGCAGGTCCGCGGCGGCGACGTCGAGCGCCTCGCCGACGGTGCGGACCGAGTGGTCCAGGCCGACCCCGGAGTTCCACAGCGGGTACCACAGCCGCTCGGCGAGACCGTCCACCTTGGACCGCCCGTCGTGCACCAGGACCAGGTCGAGGTCAGCGTAGGGCACCAGCTCGCGCCTGCCGAGGCCGCCGACGGCGAGCAGGGCGACGCCCGCCCCGGCACCGATCCCGGCGTGCGCCGCGTGCGCGGTGAGCCAGAACTCGTGCAGGTCGGCGAGCGCCTCGCGCAGCGCGGCAGGCGTGAGCCGGTGCCCGGCCGCGGCGGACCTGGGCGCCGCGGCGGCTCGCAGGAGCCGGTCGCGGGCCAGGACCAGGTCCGCCGCCGTCGTCGGGGTGTCCCCGGACATCGGCTAGATCGCGTCCGTCCCGCGTTCGCCGGTGCGGACCCGGACCACGGTCTCCACCGGGGTGACCCAGACCTTCCCGTCGCCGATCTTGCCGGTGCGCGCGGCCTCGACGACCGCGTCGACGACCTTGTCGGCGGTGGCGTCGTCGGTGAGCACCTCGACGCGCACCTTGGGCACGAAGTCGACCGAGTACTCCGCGCCCCGGTAGACCTCGGTGTGGCCCTTCTGCCTGCCGTAGCCCTGCACCTCGCTGACCGTCATGCCCAGCACGCCGATCTGCTCGAGCGCCGCCTTGACCTCGTCGAGGGTGAACGGCTTGATGATCGCGGTGACCAGCTTCATGGTCCTCAGCCTTCCTTGCCCGCGCCTGCGGAGACCTTGCCCGCCAGCACCTCGGCGGTCCTCGAGAGCGAGGAGCCGCCGCCGCGCAGGCTGGAGAACTCGTAGCCGCTCTCGGCGTGCTCGGCCTCGTCGATCCCGGTGCGCTCGGCCTCGGCGGAGACCCGGAAGCCGATGGTCTTCTGGATCAGGAAGCCGATCACCAGGGTGAGCGCGAACGAGTAGCCGAGCACCGCGATCGCGGCGATGGCCTGCTTGCCCAGCAGATCCAGGCCGCCACCGTAGAGCAGACCGTCCTTGCCCGCCGGGTTCACCGAGGTGGTGGCGAACAGACCGATCATCAGGGTGCCGACGAGCCCACCGACCAGGTGAACGCCGACCACGTCGAGTGAGTCGTCGAAGCCGAAGCGGTACTTGAGGCTGACCGCCAGGGCGCACAGCACCCCCGCGACGAGCCCGATCGCCAACGCGCCGAGCGGGCTGACGAACCCGCAGGCCGGGGTGATCGCGACCAGACCGGCCACCGCGCCGGAGGCCGCGCCGAGGGTGGTGGGCTTGCCGTCGCGGAACTGCTCGACCAGCAGCCAGCCGATGACCGCGGCCGCGGTGGCGGCGGTGGTCGTGATGAACGCGACGCCTGCGAGGTCGCTCGCGCCGAGCGCGGAGCCCGCGTTGAAGCCGTACCAGCCGAACCAGAGCAGCCCGGCGCCGAGGATGACGAACGGGAGGTTGTGCGGCCGCATCGGTTCGCGCGGCCAGCCCTTGCGCTTGCCCAGCACGATCGCCAGGGCGAGGCCCGCGGCGCCCGCGTTGATGTGCACGGCGGTGCCGCCCGCGAAGTCGAGCGCGCCGAGCTTGGTGGCGATCCAGCCGCCGACGAAGTCGACCCCGGTGGCGCCGTCGAAGTTGAACACCCAGTGCGCGACCGGGAAGTAGACGAGGGTGACCCACACCGCGATGAACAGCGTCCACGCCCAGAACTTGGCCCGGTCGGCGATGGCACCGGAGATGAGCGCGGCGGTGATGACGGCGAACATCAGCTGGAACACGACGAAGACCAGGTGCGGGATCTGGTGGCCGTCGGCCCACGGGATGGCGGGGTCGGTCGGCGCGGTGCCTACGAGGGAGCCGACGACGCCTTTAAGGCCCGCGAAGTCGAAGCCGCCGAGCAGACCGCCACCGAGGTCGTTGCCGAAGGCGAGGCTGTAGCCGTAGAGCACCCACAGCACCGTCACCACGGCCAGCGCGATAAAGCTCATCATCAGCATGTTGAGCACGCTCTTCGCCCGCACCATGCCGCCGTAGAAGAAGGCGAGGCCGGGTGTCATGAGCATGACCAGTGCCGCGCTCACCAGCACCCAGGCCGTATCTCCTGCGTTCACATCGTCCTCCCGTGAACTGTTGATTGCCGGGAAGCATCGGG
This sequence comes from Actinokineospora diospyrosa, assembly GCF_024171925.1. Classification (GTDB taxonomy): domain Bacteria; phylum Actinomycetota; class Actinomycetes; order Mycobacteriales; family Pseudonocardiaceae; genus Actinokineospora; species Actinokineospora diospyrosa. Next base: position 169,932 of record NZ_JAMTCO010000018.1, read on the forward strand.
GTGCGCTGTTTCGCGGGACCGCGCCGTTCGTTTCCGGCCGGTGAACTCCGCACTCAGCGGTGTTACGGCCAGGTTTCACTCACGAGTAGTGAGCGGTCGACTACGGAAGCGTGTCTGTAACCTGGCCGTCGATGAGCGGGGTACCGGAGGTGTACGCGGCGATCGCCGCGCGGCTGCCCTATCACGTGGGCGCGGCGGCGGTAGGCCTGTCGCCGGTGCCCGGGTCCAGGGGGTCGGACGCGGACTGGGTGGCCGAGCAGATCACCGCGGCGGGGCGGATGTACCGGTTCCGCGACCGGCGGGTGCTGGGCGTGTTGTGGTGGTACTCGGCGAGCATGATGGTGCCCGCGCCGACGGTCGAATCACTTGTGGTGACTGGGATGGCGTTGGACCCCGCCGCCGTCACCCTGTACTTGCACCCTGACGGGCGAATCTTGGCGGCCACTTCGGACTCGTTGTGCTCGGCGCCCGGGGCGGCGTTGCGCGGAGTTTTCGAATCAGTGATCTCGGCTGTCGCGGCGGTGACCGGCGCCAAGGCCCGGACGTTGTGGGCGGTGGCGGCGGATTCGCTGGCGAACCGGGTGCTGTGGTCGGGCGGGACACCGGAGTTGGCGCTGTCTCTGGCTGCGGACATGCCGGAGTTGCCGACACCGCGGTTCGTTAACGTCAACGGCCGCGATTACGTGCGGCGAGGGTCTTGCTGCTTGATCTACGAAGCGACCGGCGGACCTAAGTGCGTCTCTTGTCCCCGTCAGCTGCCCGAGGAGAGGTTGGCCAGGCTCTCCGCGCTGTGAGTTTCCAGCCGGTGGGTGAACACGGCGGCGTACCGGGCGACAAGCTGGGCGGGGTGGATGTCCACGCCTTGTGGGAAGCCGAGCGCTAGCGACCGTCGAACCTGCTGATAGTGCCTGCGCCACCCCTCGGCGACGGCATCCTCTGTCGGCAGCAGAGTCGTCGGGCTGTCGCAGAGGCGGACACCGCTGCCAGCCGCGCCTACCAGGATCAGATGTCGGGCGAAGTCACATGCCGGGTGGTCGGCGCTAGCGTCGGTAAGACCGCAGGTGGCGGCGTAAGTGTCCGCACCGAACACGAGCCCGGACACGCGCCCTTCACCGGCTGCGATTAGAGCCGGTACCGCGGCGCCCCCCACGTGATCGACGACAGCGCGGGCAGTGTCAACGCCGATCTCGAATCGCAGGGCTCCATCGGGCAGGCCGAGCCGCCGTTCAAGGACCTCCAAGAGGCCAACCATGACGCTGACCTGTTCGGTCCAGGTGACCTCAGGCAGGGTCAGGGTGACCGGGCGGCCTAGAGAGGTGACGGCAAGGTCGAGCGACCGGACCGCACGGCGGAAGGAGTCGGCCGTGGCGAACGAGCGGACCCGGATGCCGGACTCGGGTAGGCACCAACGGGCCAAGAGTTCGGCGGCGCGGGCAGCGTCAGCATCGCCGGTGTCGTGTTCACGGTGGCTGAGGTCGATCCGCACGTCCTCTACCGGGTCGGTGGCGAGCTTGCCGCACACCCGCTCGTACACGGTCGTCGCGAGAGCTGGGGGTAGGCCGACGATCCCGGCCAGCGCGGCGGGGTCCGGGGCGTACTGCGCGAGAGCGGCGGCGGCGAGCGCACCCCAGCGGGCGGGCATGTCGTCGGTGGCGTCCTCCACCGGGACCAGGCAGGTGTGCACCGGTTGGCGGACGGCGGCTCGACTGTCCACGGGGGACGGCTCCGGCGCGGTCTCGGCCAGGGTGGCGACGAGGCCGGCGATCAGGGCACCGTCGAGGGTCGTCCGCATGTGTCCATAGTGACCCCGGCGGGCCGATTCAGACAGTTGGATCACCGGCGCCGGGTCCCCCGCGCGGGTTGGTCGGTCAGGTCCCGGTGGCCCGGTGGGGTGGGTCGACCAAGAGGCGGTGGCGGACGGCGAAGGAGGCCGCCTCCAGGCGCGAGTGGACCCCGAGCTTGGTCAGCAGTGCCTGGATGTGGGTGCGCACGGTGGTCGAGGAGATGCCCATTCGGCGTTGCATCGCGACGGTGCTGGCGCCCTCGACGAGCAGGGCGAGGCACTGCCGTTCGCGCGGGGTGAGGTGCGCGGCGAGGCGGCGGGCGTCGCCGAGGTCCGGTGAGCGGGGTCGGTCGCCCCGGCTGGGCAGCTCCACCACGACCTCGCCGTCCATAGCGCGCCGGAGGGCCTGGGTGAGGGAGCTGACGCTGCCGGTCTTGTGCAGGTAGCCGACCGCCCCGGCGTCGAGCGCGCGGGCGGCCGTGTCGGGGTTCTCGTCCGCGGTGAGCATGAGGATCTTGGTGCGCGCGCTCGCCCTGGTCAGCTCCTCGAGCGCGAGGAGGCCGTCGCCGTCGCCGAGGCCGCGGTCGAGCAGGCACAGGTCGGGGTTCAGGCCGCGCAGCGCGGTGACCGCGCCGGAGACGGTCGCCGTCACCGCGCGCACGGTGAAGCCGTGTTGGGTGAGCACGGTGCTCAGCGCGTCGGCGAAGACGGTGTGGTCGTCGCACAACACCAGGTCGGTCATGTCGCCTCCGGGGTGCCTTCGGTGGGCTCAACGACGCCGAAGGCCACCCGGATGCGCGTACCCGCCGGTAGTTCGCGGGTGATCCGGGTGACGCCGCCCACCGACCGGACCAGACCGTCCACAATGCCCAGCCCGCGACCGGACCGACCGGGTGGACCGGCGCCGAAGCCGGGGCCGGTGTCGACGACCTCGACCACCAGCGGGTCGGTACCGGTGATCTCGACCAGGACCTGACCGCCCGCCCGCACCGCGTTGGCGACCAGGTTGGCCACCACCCGCCACAGCACGGCGGGGTCGAGCGCCGCGGTGACCGGCTCGCCGGGCGCCAACCGCACCGGGGCGCCCGCCTCGGCGGCGACCGCGACGACCTGGCCGAGCAGGGCCCGCACGTCGACCGGGGCGGTGACCGGGGTGCCGTGCACCAGGTCGACGAGCCGGGCGACCTGGGCCGCCATCAGTTCGACCCGGGTCCTGGTCGACGCGGCCAACTCGGGCGCGGCCAGGACGGCGGTGGTGAGCAGGTCGAGGGTGGCCAGTTCGTGGCCGAGGTCGTGCAGGACGTCCTGGGTCGCCCCGAGCGGGTGCACCCCGTCGGTGCTGCGCCGCCCGGCGCCCACCCTGCGGTCGTTCGGCCAGTCCATCCGGCACCCCCTGCGGAGAGTCCACTTGCGAGATCGGTGCGCGGGGCACGCGCGTTTCGCGGTATTCGTCGCGAACGGCGTAGCGGTTCACCCGAATGTCGGACTTGTTATCCCCACAATGGCGGACGCAGCGTGATCTCGGCTCACCCGAGGGTGAGAACGGCCTCGACGATGATGTTGTCCCGGTAGCTGCGGACCGCGCGGTCGAAGGCCCCGCCGCAGGTCACCAGCCGCAGTTCGGGGCCGGGCGCGGGGGCGTAGACCAGGTCGGTCGGGAACGCGGTCTTGGGCGCGCGGGTGGTGGCCGCGACGGCGAAGGTGACCCGGGTGCCGTCGGCGCGGTCGACCTCGACGCGGTCACCGGGGCGCAGGTCGACCAGCCGGTAGAACACGCCGGGGCCCGCGTGGGAGTCGACGTGCCCGGCGAGCAGGGCGGGGCCGACCGCGCCCGGCACGGGTCCGGCGGTGAACCAGCCCGCGACGTCGGCCGCGGTGGGTGGGATGAGCGCGCCCGCGGCGTCGGTGCCGATGTCGATCAGCGGGGTGTCGACGTCGATGGCCGGGATGCGCAGTCGGACGGGTTTGGGGTCGGCGACCGCGGCCACCGGCGCCGTTGTCCCCACCGACCAGGTCGGGACGCTGGGCGCGCTCGCGGGGCTAGCGGCGCCCGGATGTTCTGCCGCGCCGGTGACGGCGAGGCAGAACAAGACGGCGACCGCGCCCAACGCACCGACCGCGACCCTGAGGATCATCCGCGACGACGGACGAGCATGGTGAAGAGTGCGCCAGCGGCCCCAGCTACGGCCAGCAGCCCCAAGGTGATGACCAGAGCAGGGCTGGTGCCGCCCTCTCCGGTCTCAACCCCGCCAGTTGGCACTACCTCGGCACCCTTGGCATCGGCCTTCACCTCTGCGGTGAGCGCGCCGTTCTTCTCGAGGACGAGGACGGTGTAGACGCCGCCTGGGTCGAAGGACACCGGGAGGTCCGTGGGGGTGGCGTCCTTGGGGACTACCTGAAGGACGCTCGCGCCTGCCGGGATCAGGCTGTAGGTGGTCGCTTGGCCGAAGATGGCCCGCTCGATGACAGGCACGCCTGCCCGGTCGATGTTGAGCTCGCCGGTCTTCGGGGCCGCGTTGACGACGCGCACCCGCGCCTGTCCCTGAGGCGGGAGCGAGATGTCGTCGTCGAGGACCTTAAGCGCGAGCGCGGAGAAGTTGCCGAGCCCGGCCACGGTGTACGCGCGGCCGTCGGTGGCCTGCAGGGTCGCGGAGATGACCGGCGGGGTCTTGGGGTCAGCACCCGCTGGGCGCATGGCGATCGTGTAGGTGCCCGGCTCGACGCGTTGGTAGCCGGAGACAGCGCCATAGGCGACACCGTTGAGCTTCACCGACCAGTCAGGTCTGGCGAAGTTGGTGACCGTGACATCGACGGCGGGTGTGTCTGGTGACAGGTGGGCCAGCCGGAGGTAGGTACCCGTGGCGGCGTGCGCGGGCGAAACGCCTACCGCGGTGAGGATCGCCGCGACGAGCAGGATCAGGGTCGAGCGCATCGGTGGTCCTTAGGTCAGTTCGGGACGGGGTTGCCGGAGAGGCGCCATGAAAGGGCGAATCCGCGGTCGGTGAGGCGGGCGTCGTCGGGGGCGTAAGGCGGTAATTGGGCTGAGAGCCAGGCTTGGAGTTCCTTGACGATGGCCGGGTCGGTCACGGGTCGTCCGTCCACGGCAGACAGCACTACCGTGCGCAGCGGCAGTTCCGAGTCGGCCTCCGGCCCGGGGTTCGCCACTTCCGCCACGGTGATGGTGTGCTGCGCGCTGATCTCGGCGAGCACGGCCATGACGCGGAAGTCGACCCGGCCGGTGCGGAACGCGGCGCGAACCGACTCGGGCGCGGTGATCCTCGTGTTGGCGCCGAGGTCGACCCCGGCGACGGTCCGGTTGCCGTCGCCGACGAAGCCCGCTCCCCCGGCGGTCAGGCTGATGGTGATGCCCGGGAAGGTCGCCACCGGGAGCCCGTTGCCGTTGGCCGAGAGCGGGGCGGGCCCGTCGCGGCGGACCCGCCCGTCCGCGTCGGCGAGGTCCCGGGAGAGATCGGCCCACAGCAACGGTGGCGCCGAGAGGTCCATGCTGTCGGTCGCTGCCGTGGCGAACCACTCGGCGGCGGCGCGGTGGGCCACGGCGGGGTGGCCCGGCGGGATCGTGTTGATGTTCAACGCCACGACCGCGATCGCCGCCAGTGCGGCCACAGCGATCCCCGGGCGCCGCACATCTTGCGGAAGCCGGTCTACGACGACGGCTATAGCGACCATCGCCACCACCAACAGCCCTGGGACGGCGAGAGCGATGGGGTTGGGCAACGCTGTCAGCACTACCGCCCCGGCGGCGATGATGACCACGGGGACCGGCTTGACGTCGCGGCGCGTGATGGCTGCGACGAGTGCGAGAGCGCCAACGCCCACCCAAGCAGCGGCGAAGCCGCCGGGTTCGACCGTGGCGAACAACGGGGCCGTGGCGCAGCAGCCAAGGAGCACAGCTGTGAGCAAGAGGGGCTGGAGCCGAAGCAACGCAGCAGTGAGCAGAACGCACAGGGCCAGCACGGCGGAGGCGGCTACGGCTGCTTCGCGGGCGCTGAACAAGACACTGTCGTACCGGTCGAAGGAACCACTGACTCCGCCGTAGAGGACAACCTGGAAGTTGGTGGCCCAAAGGTCGAAGCTGACCGGGATGCCCGGCAGGCCCGCCACGCGCGCATAGGCCGCATCGACGAGCGAGGGTTCGAGGGATGTGACGGGCAACCGCACGGCCATGAAGTGCACGCGGAACACGAACACAACAGCTGAGGCGACAGCGAGGACCCAGCCCGCTACCGCCGCAGATCTACGCGGGACCAAGGCGCTAAGCACAAGAACCGCGTCGAGGAAGCGAACGAATGGCAGCAAGAGGGCAACGGGGAGATACCGCGCCTCCCGCTGGCGTATCGCCACGACGACCGTGAGTAAGACATCGGGCAAGAGCACACCGAGGAGCAATGCCGGGACAGTGATCAAGCCCGTGATCGCCAACACCGGCAGAGCTAAGAACACGACCGAGGCGAGGATGGTCTCCACAGCGAACGCGGGGACACCCTTAGGAAAGCGATTGCGCCCCGCCGCCCGCCAGAACCCTTGCGCCCAGAGACGGACTTGGGCGCTATAGGTGCGCAAGCTGTCCGGCGCGGGGACGTCGACAAGAGCACCCCGCACGACCAGAACCCGGCCAAGACGACGCCTATAGATCTGCTGCGAGAGATCCAAGTTGAAATCGAGGGTGGCGAACACGCTCGACCTGAGCAGGGGCGCCGGACTGGGGATGAGCCGGGCAGCGTCTGTACGTGGACGTGTTCGAGCGACCGTCAGCAGCCATTGGGTCAACGCGAGCGCACGAGCCCGATAGGCGTTCAGCACCCGCGCCAATGGAGTCCTGCGGGCGCCTGCCCAGTCCAAGAGGGCGTACCCGGCGACGGCAGCCACATCGGGGTCCTCGAACAACGGCAAGGTCCGGCTGAGGTAGTGCGGATGCGGCCGGTGTTCCGAGTCGAGCAGCAGCACATAGTCGTACCGCTCGACCGGAACACGGGCGGCATCTACGTAGGTGTCCGCCACATAGATGTCCGCGCCGCTGACCAGCCGCTCCGCCGCCGCGATCGCTGGTCCTTCTCCCCCATGGACAAAGACAGCGACCGACGTGTGCAGCCGCTCGGCCGACTCCAGCGGCGGCGACCCGTGTTCGCGGTCACGCCGGAGGAACCCGAAGACGGTGCCAACGGTGAACCCGACGCCCACCACCAGTACCGCCACCACCCATGCCGGGATCACCTCGGCACCGGTCCGCCGTCGCCCACCGCTTCACCCCCACGCCGCCTCCGACGGAAGCAACCGCAGCGACCGTAGGATCCGACGGAGCAAACCGGCTCACCCCGCTGGATGAGGCGACCTACGACGTCTGGACGGGATCCTTCGGGCGGGGCAGCAGACCAGCGGCCCGGGCAGCGCTAACAGCCTGCAATCGGCTGTGCACACCAAGTTTGGCGTAGACGCTGTGGGTGTGCGTTCGGACGGTGTTTGTGGACAGTCCTAACTGCTCGGCGATCTCCGGGCCGTGCATCCCGTCCACCATGCACACGAGGACCTCGCGCTCGCGGCCCGACAGCGCGTCCAGCGGTCCGTCGGTCGAGCGCGTGACGTCCTCCCGCAGCCCGCGCAGCACGGTCCCGAGCAGCCGCGGCGGGAACCAGGCGTCACCGCGCGCCACGCCGCGCAGCACCTCGACCACGTGGGCCATCCCGGACGCCTTGGAGATCCACGCGTCCGCGCCGAGGCGGGCCGCGGCCAGCGCCCGCTCCGGGTCCTTGCTGCCGGTCAGCGCGACCAGCCTGGCCTCGGGGGCGGCCGCGCGCAGCGTCGCGAACAGCTCCGGCGTCGGCACCCGGGCGCTCTCCGGCTCGACGGTGATGACCGCAGGCCGCTCCTGGGCCAGCCGGATCGGCAGCCGCGGGTCGTCGCTGGGGCAGCGGCCCGCCACCCACAGGTCGGTGAACGCGGCCAGCCTGCTGGTCAGCGCCTCGGTGAGCAGGGTGTGGTCGTCGACGAGCCACAGCTTGATGGGGTCCACGGCCGGACACGGTGCAGCAGTCGGGCCGCCGTGTCCTCATCCAGATGGAGGAGACTCACCCGTTCGTGTGGTCCACCGGCTCAGTCGAGCAGGGCGTCGACGAACGCGCGCGGGTCGAACGGCGCGAGGTCGTCGGCCCCCTCACCGAGGCCGACCAGCTTCACCGGGACGCCGAGCTCGCGCTGCACCTGGAAGACGATGCCGCCCTTGGCGGTGCCGTCGAGCTTGGTCAGCACGATGCCGGTGACGGCGACGACCTCGCCGAACACCCTGGCCTGGGTGAGCCCGTTCTGACCGGTGGTGGCGTCGAGGACGAGGAGGACCTCGTCCACCTCGGCCTGCTTCTCCACCACCCGCTTGACCTTGCCCAGCTCGTCCATCAGGCCGGTCTTGGTGTGCAGCCTGCCCGCGGTGTCGACCAGGACGGTGTCGACGGCGCTCTCCTTGCCGAGCTTCACCGCGTCGAACGCGACGGCGGCCGGGTCGGCCCCCTCCTTGCCCCGGACCACCTGGGCACCCACGCGGTCGGCCCACGTCTGGAGCTGGTCGGCGGCGGCGGCGCGGAACGTGTCGGCAGCGCCAAGAACGACGGTGCGACCGTCGGCGACGAGGACCCGGGCGAGCTTGCCGGTCGTGGTGGTCTTGCCGGTGCCGTTGACGCCAACGACCAGGATGACGGCGGGCTGCTGGGCATCCCCGTCGCCGTGCGGCAACGCGCGCACCGCGCGGTCCATGTCGGGTCGCAGCGCGTCCACCAAGACCTCGCGCAGGAGCGTGCGGGCCTGCTCGGGGGTGCGCACCCCCCGGGAGACGAGTTCGGCGCGGAGCCGGTCGACGATCTCCTGGGTGGTGGTGGCGCCGAGGTCGGCGAGCAGCAGGGTGTCCTCGACCTCGGTCCAGGAGTCCTCGTCCAGGTCGCCCGCGCCGAGCAGGCCGAGCAGGCCCTGGCCGAGGGTGGAGCGGCTGCGGGCGAGCCTGCCGCGCAGGCGTTCCAACCGGCCGGAGGTCGGCGCGATCTCCTCGACGGGTTCCGCGGGCGCCGGGGCGACCTCGGGCTCGACGACCTCCGGGACGACCGGCGCCGGGATGGCGGGCTCGGCGGCGGGCAGCTCCGGCTCGGTGCTACCCGGCTCGGTGCTACCCGGCGCAGTGCTACCCGGCGCAGCGGAGTCGCGGGTGTCGGGCTCGGCGGGGGCAGGCGTCGCGGTGTCGGGCAGGGTGATGTCGACGATCGGCCGCTTGGGTGAGTCGCGGGGCACCGACGCGTCGTCGCCGACGCCGGGCTGGCCGTCCACCTCGGTGCGCTCGCCAGCCGGGTGCGGCGGTGCCGCGGCGCCGCCCTTGGCGAGGCTGATCCCGCCGCCCGCCTGGTAGCCGCCGCCCTTGGGGCGCTCGGTGACCTGCGGCTTGCGCTGCTCCAGGCTGATCCGCCTGCGCTTGGCGAGCACCACCCCGGAGACCAGGGCGGCGACCAGCACCACCAGCGCGACGACGAGGACGACGATCAGGGTGTTCGACACCGGGCCATCCTCGCATCCCGGGTCCGCGCGGTGCCCGACACCGGCCGGGGGTGGGCCGGTCATGGTCCAATAAGTCCTCGGCGACCTTGTGCCCCACCCCGTACCCCAACCCGGCGGGAGTCGTTTCCGTGCGCGTGCTCGATCTCGCGATCATCGTGGTGTTCCTGGTCGGCATGCCGCTGCTGGGGGTGCTCATCGGCGGCAAGCAGCGCTCGGCGAAGGACTACTTCGTCGGCGACGGGAAGATCTCCTGGTGGGTGGCCTGCCTGTCGGTGGTGTCGGCAGAGACGTCCACGCTGACCGTCCTGAGCGTGCCGACCGTGGCCTACCTCGGGGCGTTCACCTACCTGCAACTGGCGATCGGTTATGTCATCGGCCGAACGGTGGTCGCCTTCGTCCTCTTGCCGCGCTACGTCGCCGGGAACATGACCACCGCTTACAACTACCTGGGGCAACGGTTCGGGGGTGGGTTGCAGGCGACGGCGTCGGTGACGTTCCTGCTCACCCGGCTGCTCGCCGACGGCGTGCGCCTCTTCGCGACGGCCATCCCGGTGAAGGTGGTGCTGGCGGCGTATGGAGTGGACGCCGCCTATTGGCAGATCACCGCGGTGCTAGGTGTGGCGATGGTGGCCTACACGTTCTTCGGCGGGGTCCGCGCGGTCGTGTGGGTCGATGCCATCCAGATGCTCTGGTACGTCCTGGGCGGTGCAGCCGTGATCTGGGTCTTGTCGACACGGCTGCCGGACGGGTGGTTCGGCGCGGCGGTCGACGCGGGCAAGACCCAGCTGTTCGACCTCAGCTCCGCGCCGTTGAGCAACCCCTACGCGGCCGTCACCGCGGTCCTGGGCGGGGCGGTGCTGTCGATGGCCTCGCACGGCGCCGACCAGCTCGTCGTGCAGCGGCTCATGGCCTGCAACGACGTGCGGGCCAGCCAGAAGGCGCTGATCGCCAGCGGTGTCGTGGTGTTCCTGCAGTTCGGGATGTTCCTGCTCATCGGCACCATGCTGTGGTCGTTCTACCGGGGGTTGGACCCGGTCTCGGGGCTGGGGTTGACCGCACCGGACGAGCTGTTCGCCTCGTTCGTGGTGACCGAACTGCCCAGCGGCCTGTCCGGCTTCGTGATCGCGGGCATCCTCGCCGCCGCGTTGAGCTCGTCGTTGGGCGCGCTGGCCTCCTCCACGGTCTCCGACATCCACCAGCGCGTGGTGCGCCGGGAGGTGACCGACGCCGAGAAGCTGAAGCTGGGTCGGCTGTGGACGGTGGTGTGGGCGGGTGCCCTCATCGTGTTCGCGTCGCTGTTCACCACGACCAAGAACCCGATCGTCGAGACCGCGCTGGCCATCACCGGGTACACCTACGGCGCCCTGCTCGGCGCGTTCGTGCTCGGGCTGGTGGCCAAGCGGGCGCGGCAGGCCGACGCGATCGCCGCGTTCCTGGTGACGGTGGCGGTGATGGCGTTCGTGATCCTCGCGCTGAGGTTCAGCAAGTCGACCGGGGTGTTCCTCGGCGTGGACTTCACCAAGCCGGGCAAGGACTCGGTGGCGCTGGCGTTCCCCTGGTACACGCCGCTGGGGGTGGCGGTGACGCTGTTCGTGGGCGGATTGCTCTCCCTGCGCCACCGCACACATAGCCCTACCGAGAGCAACCCGACCGAGAACAAGCCTGCTTAGAAGATGCCTTGCTCCGGGGCCAAGATGCCGCGAGGGTCGAACCTGGCCTTCAAGCGGCGCACGCGGCTATAGGTGGCGCCGTAGTGGCGCTGCCAGTCCCCTGGTCGGCTCGGGATAGAGCCAATCGGGTACTGAGTGCCGCCGACCGCCAGTGCCCGCTCATAGGCGGAACGGTTATCGGCCAACAACTTCTGAACCACGGCCTGGTCCGGCGGGGCTACCACGCGCAGGATGGACAAGAGGAACACGACAGGGCTATCGGGAAGCGACACCATCGGCCGGGTGATTCGCTTGCTGGCGAACGGGTACAGCAAGATCGGGCCGCCGCCGGTGTCCGCTGGCGTGAGCTTCGCGAGCAGACTCTCGACGTAAGAGTCGGTGACACGGTCCGGCAGGAACAGGTTGAGCCAAGGGTTGGGGAACTTAAGAGGGCGCAACTGCTCGACGACCGCGTAGACCCTGTTGAGCCAGTCGAAGTACGGCATCGGCGTGATCTCGGTCTTGGCGGCCTTGGGTAAACCGCGTAAGACGGCGTTGTCGTCGGGCGTGCTCGCGGAGTGGTAGATGCCGCCCTCCAGCAGGTAGCCCCAACCGCTGCCGGTCCAGGCAACCTGACCCTCCAGGTAGTCGAACCGACCATCGGCCAGCGCGATCCGCTGCGCGGCGGTCATGGACCGCAGGTCCGGGTAGCTGAGGTGGTAGATCCGGGCGGTTGTGGGGGCCTGGACCAGCCGCAGGGTCGCCCGCACGATCACCGCGTACTGGCCGAGGCCACCGAGCACGGCCTCGAACAGGTCCCGTTCGACGGTCGGCGAACACCGGACGAGCTTCCCCTCGCCGGTCACGACCTCCAGTTCCCGCACCGTGTCGACGAGCATCCCGTGGTGCGAGGTGGCACCACCGACACCGCCGACCGACAGCGTGCCGCCCACCGACAGTCCCAGGTAGTCGGTCGCGACCGGTGGCACCAACCCGGCAGCCAGCGCCGCCTTGGTGACCTCCAGCCACGTGGCGCCCGCGTCCACCACCGCGCCCGCCGCCGAGACCCGGTGCACCGCCGCGAGCGTCCGCGAGTCGATGACCACACCGGCCGGTGCCTGCGCCTGCCCGTACGTCGAGTGCCCCTGCCCGCGCACGGCGACCGGGATCCGGTGCTCGGCGGCGAACCGCACCACCTTCAGCACGTCGGTCACCGATCCCGGCCGCAGCACCGCGCGGGGGCGGCGGTGCGCGATCTGGCCGTAGTCGTCGGCGGCCTCGGCCAGCGCGGCCGCGTCGGTGACCAGCTCACCGTCGAGGTGCGGCACCGGGATCCCGGCGGCACCGGCGTCGGCCTGGGCCTGGGTGACCCAGCCCAGGCCCAGCGCGTCGAACGCGACGACCGCGGCACCGAGGGTGAGGACCTGACGGCGGTTGGGCATGCGGCTCTCCTCGCCAGAGATGATCAACAACCGGCGCCACGATAACCGCCGATCACCGCAGCCGGTAGGCGACCAGTTCCAGGTGGAGGGTGAACCCGAGCGCGGTGAACATCCGCTCGGAGGCGTCGTTGCCCAGCGCGATCACCGCCGCGGCCTGGCACCGCACACCCTGCTCGGCTGCCAGGGTGCGCAGCAGCGCCCGCACCAGCGACCGGCCCGCGCCCGCGTCGCGCATGTTGGGGTCGACGGCGACGTAGTCCACGTACAGCTCCTCTTGCTGCACAAACCCTGCCGCGTAGCCGATAACGCCATCAGCGCCGGTTAGCACTACCACTGTGTGGCCGCGGGTTCCGGCGACCACCTGCTCACCGCTCGCGCTGCGGTTGGGAAAACATCGCTCGTGCAGATCGACGACCTGCGCTCGAGTAGCGGGGTCGCCGTTGAGCTTGCGCGGGCCAACGGTGTCCTCGGCCGCACTGATGAGGACCGACCGCAGCGCGGCACCGGTCAGGGTGAACACCCGGCTAGCGGCGCCTGCGGCGAACCCGTGCCTGGCGGCGAAGTCGCCTAGCAGCCGGTTGAGCCGGTGCCCGTAGAGCTCGAGGTCGGTGATCCCGGCGAGCAGCGGTGAGCCGGTGGCCAGGTCGAGCAGGTCGTCGGCGGTGTTGTGCCAGACCTGGCGGGCAGCCGGGTGCCCGGCGGGGACGTCGACGAACGGCCCGTACAGCCAGGCCCTGCCCTGCTCGGGGTCCGCCTCGACGCTGAGCAGGGCGCGCACCGCGCCGTGCCCGTCCACGCCGACGACCGCGCCGGTGGCCCAGTCGGGGGTCAGCCGGGTCAGCTCCTCGGCGACCTCCTCCCCGGTGGTGCCGTGGTAGCCGACGTGGTGGCCGGGGTCGGCCTGCAGCCGGGTCACCAGCTCGACCGCGGCGGGTAGGTCCGCCTCAGTGGCGGCGCGTATCGAATACATGGTCGAAATCGTGAACGCCGCACACGCCCCGGCGCGACCGGATTACCGACGGCGCGGGCCCGCCGAGCGGTGTCCACGATCCGGGACGGGCACCGCACCGCTCCATGTGGACGGTCCGGCTGCGCACGGCGACCACGTCGCCGCAGGCAGTGACCGTGCCCAGCGCGTCGGCACCGATCGGCGACCACCGGTGGCCCGGATGGGCGCGTTCGTCGACCCGAGACGGTCCCGTTATTTGCGAAACGATCGGATCAGCCCATACTTTGTGCGATCCTCACCGCGACCCGCACGTGCGCGCGGGTTTGCGCTACCCCAGAGATCTCCCCAGGAAGGCCCCAGCCGATGGCTAACTTCGACCCCAAGCGCGTCACCCCGATCGAGTGGGCGGGTATCGGCGCTGGCGCGCTGGCGTTCATCTTCAGCTTCTTCTCGTGGTACTCGGTGAGCTACGACGGCCCGAGCGGGCTCGGCTTCGGCTTCAACCAGTCGGCGAGCGCGTGGAGCCTGGGCATCGGCGGCTGGCTGCCCGTGCTGCTGCTCGTCGCCGCCGCGGTGATCCTGCTGCTGCCGCACTTCGGGACCGCGGTGCCGAACCTGGTCACCATCTGGCTCGGCCTCGCCGCCGGTGCCGTGGTGATCCTGCTCATCCGCTGGCTGACCCTGCCCAGCGCCTCGAGCTACGGCGTCGGTGACGACAACTTCTCCGCGGGCGCGGGCTTCGGCCTCTACCTCGGTCTGCTCGCGGCGATCGCCTCCGCGGTGGGCGCGGGCTTGGCGTTCGCCAACACCCGCAAGGTCGTCCCGCCGCAGGCTCCCCCGGCCCCGGGTTACCCGGCCGCCTGAGCCAAGACGGACCAAAGCCCCGGCCGCACCCCCAGCGGCCGGGGCTTTCCTTTGTCCACAGGGAGGTCCAGGCGGGATTTGTCCGGCTGGGACGCTCGGGCTCTTACTCCGCCGGAGCGGATTCCGACTCAGCGGGCGCGAGCTCGGTAGCCCCAACAGTCCCTTCAGGCTCAACCGCCTCTTTGGACTCAAGATTGGCTTCGGGGGCGGCAGGCTCAACAGCCTCGGGTGCATCCGCCTCGACCGGGGCGGGCGCGGCCGGGATGGACTCCACCGCCGGTGCAGCCGCGGCTGCCGGGATGGCGACCGAGGGGACCTCCGCCCGGGCGGAGCGCTGGATGCGCTGGGAGATGACCTGGGTGATGCCGTCGCCGCGCATGCTCACCCCGTAGAGCGCGTCGGCGATCTCCATGGTCGGCTTCTGGTGGGTGATGATGATCAGCTGCGAGCTGGCCCGCAGCTGCTCGAGCAGGCCGATCAGCCGCCGCATGTTGGTGTCGTCGAGCGCGGCCTCGACCTCGTCCATCACGTAGAACGGCGAGGGCCGGGCGCGGAAGATGGCGACCAGCATGGCCACCGCGACCAGGGACTTCTCCCCGCCGGAGAGCAGCGACAGGCGCTTGACCTTCTTGCCGGGCGGGCGGGCCTCGACGTCGACGCCGGTGCTGAGCATGTCCTCGGGCTCGGTGAGGATCATCCGCCCCTCGCCGCCGGGGAACAGCACGTTGAACACGGTGATGAACTCGCGCGCCACGTCCTCGTAGGCCGAGGCGAAAACCTCGAGGATCTTGTCGTCGACCTCCTTGATGACCGTCAGCAGGTCGCGCCGGGTCGCCTTGAGGTCCTCCAGCTGGGTGGAGAGGAACTTGTAGCGCTCCTCCAGCGCGGCGAACTCCTCCAGCGCCAGCGGGTTGACCTTGCCGAGCAGCGACAGGTCGCGCTCGGCGCGCTTGGCCCGCCGCGCCTGGGTTTCGCGGTCGTACGGGGTCGACGCGGGCATGGTCACTTCTTCGCCGCGCTCTTTGGCTGCCTCGTACTCGGCGAGCTCGCCGGGGCTCGGCGGCACGGGGACCTGCGGGCCGTACTCGGCGACCAAGTCCTCCAAGCCGATGCCGAACGTCTCGGCGATCTTGGTCTCCAGCTGCTCCAGCCGCAGCCGCTGCTCGGCGCGCAGCACCTCGTCGCGGTGCACTGCGTCGGTCAGCTTCTCCAGCTCGGTGCTCAGCTCGCGGACCTTGCCGCGCACCTCGGCGAGCACCCGCTCGCGTTCGGCGCGCTGGGCCTGGATCGCGTCGCGCTCCTGCGCGGAGCGGCCGAGGGACTCGGCGATGCGGCGCAGGGCCAGCTCACCGCCGTCGACGACGGCCTCGGCGATGGTGGCACCGCGCTTGCGCGAGGCCAGCGCCCGGGCGGAGCGCTCACGGGCCTCGCGCTCGGCGCGCGCGGCGCGGCGCAACTGGTCGGCCTTGCCCTGCAGCGCGCGGTGGCGCTCCTCGGAGGTGCGCAGGGTCAGCCTGCTCTCCATCTCCTCCTGCCGGGCGGTGGCGAGCGCGGCGGTGAACTCGTCGCGCTCGGCGGAGTCCGGCTCGTCGTCGACGGCCTGCTCCTGCTCGACCACGGCGAGCCGCTCCTCCAGCTCGGCGAGCCGGGTGAGGGCGTCGGCGCGGGCCTGCTCGACCTTGGCGCGCTGGCCGCGGGTGCGCTCGGCCTCGGCCTCGGCGGAGCGCACGGCCGCGCGCAGCCGGTTGAGGCGCTCGGCGGAGCGGGCGGCGCGGACCTTGCCCTCGTTGAGGGCCTCCTTGACCGCGTCGACCTCGGTGCGCCGGGACTGCTGCTCGGCGCGGGCGCCCTCCAGGGCGGCGGAGGCCTGCTCGGCGGCGCGCTCGGCCGCCGAGAGCTTGGCGTTCGCCTCGTCCACGGCCGCTTGGACCTCGATGACGCTGCGGGCCTTCTCGGACCCGCCGACCGCCCAATGGGCGCCGAGGACATCGCCCTCGCTGGTCACCGCGCGCACCGCGGGGTGCAGCGCGACCAAGTCCTTGGCCTGGTCGAGGCCGTCGACCACGGCCATCCGGTCGAGGGCGCGGTGCACGGCGGGCACCAGGGCGTCGGGGGCGCGCACGAGGTCGACCGCCCAGCGGGCGCCCGGGGGCAGCGCGGGCCAGGTCGAGCGGTCCAGGGGGGTGTCCGGGCCGCCGATGAGCATCCCGGCCCGCCCGGCGTCGCCGGTGCGCAGCAGCCGCAGGGCGTCGAGGGCACCGTCGGGGTCGGCGACGGCGACGGCGTCGGCGACCGGACCCAGCGCGGCGGCCAGCGCGGCCTCGGCACCGGGTTCAACGGTCAACAGCGCGGCGACCGACCCGAGCAGTCCCGGCAGGCGGCCGGAGGCGGCGAGCAGCGCGCCCGCCCCGTCCTTGCGGGACAGGCCCAGGGAGAGCGCGTCGACCCGGGCCCGCCAGGACGCGATGTCCTTCTCCGCCTGGCGTTCGGACCGGACCAGTTCCTCGACCCGGGCGCGGGCCGCGTCCAGGGAGGAGTTGGCCTGGCTGTTGCGCTCGGCGAGGGTGGCGTCGTCGGTGTCCTCGACACCGGTCTCCTCCTGGGCGACCGCCAGTTCCTCGGCGGCGATCTCGGCGCGCTCACTGGCCTCGCCGAGGGTGTAGGACAGGCGTTCGATCTCCTCGTCGGTGGCGCCCGCCTTGCTGCGGAACGCCTCGACCTGCCCGGCGAGGCGGGCGAGCCCCTCGCGGCGGTCGGCGATGGCGCGGACGGCGGCCATGTGCGCCTTCTCGGCCGCCTGCACCATCCGCTCCAGCTCGGCGCGCCGCTCGGTCGACTCGGCCAAGGTGTAGCGGGCTTCGGCGACGGCCTCGAACAGTTCGGCCTCGCGCATCGCGGTGTGCTCGGCCTCTTCTTCCAACTCTTCCGGGTCGCGACCGCCGCGCGGTGCGTCTACCGCGGCCGACAGGTGCCGGGCTCGCTCGACAGCGAGCCGGACAGTGCCGCGTAGTCGCTCCTCTAGCGCGGAAAGCCGGTACCAAGTCTCTTGAGCAGCAGCGAGCTTCGGCTGGTCGACGGCGAGGTTGTCCTCAAGCTCGGTCTGCCGCGCCTGCCCGATCTCCAGCGCTTGCTCTACCTCGGCCCTCTTGCGTCGCGCGGTGCTCTCGTCTGCCTCTTCGCGGGCAAGGTCGCCGCGCTGGGTGACGAGGTCGTCGGCGAACAGGCGCAGCCGGGAGTCACGCAGCTCGGACTGCACGGTCTGCGCCTTGCGCGCGATCTCGGCCTGCTTGCCCAGCGGCTTGAGCTGGCGGCGCAGCTCGGCGGTGAGGTCGTTGAGCCGGGTCAGGTTGGCCTGCATCGCGTCGAGCTTGCGAATGGCCTTCTCTTTGCGCTTGCGGTGTTTGAGGACGCCTGCGGCCTCCTCGATGAACGCGCGGCGCTCCTCCGGCTTGGACTCCAGGATCGCCGCCAGCTGGCCCTGCCCGACGATGACGTGCATCTCGCGGCCGATACCGGAGTCCGACAGCAGTTCCTGGACGTCCATCAGGCGGCAGCCCTGGCCGTTGATCTCGTACTCGCTGGCGCCGTCGCGGAACATCCGGCGGGTGATCGACACCTCGGCGTAGTCGATGGGCAGCGCGCCGTCGGCGTTATCGATGGTGAGGGTCACCTCGGCGCGGCCAAGAGGGGCGCGACCGGAGGTCCCCGCGAAGATGACGTCTTCCATCTTGCCGCCGCGCAGACCCTTGGCGCTGCCCTCACCCATCACCCAGCGCAACGCGTCGAGCACGTTGGACTTACCGGAGCCGTTAGGGCCGACGACGCAGGTGATGCCCGGCTCGAACTTGAGCGTTGTCGCCGAGGCGAAGGACTTGAACCCCTTCAGCGTCAGGCTCTTGAGGTGCACGAGGCGGGACCCTTCAGGTGAGGCTCCGCTGGGACAGGAGCCGCCGTCATCCGAGCGAGACTACCCGTGCCGGATGGCCGTTCCGGGGAGGCGGGGCCCACAAGGCCGGGCGGTCTTCCCGTCACCGCTGGTCAGCGCGGTGCGGGTGTCCGGGCGGTGCGAGGTGTCGGGTGCGTCAGCGGTGTCCGAACCGCGGCGTCCGAACAGCGGTGTCCGAACAGCGGGGATCAGGACGGTGCCGGGATGTCGACGAGCACGATGTCGTCGTCGGTCATGACCTGGACCCGGGAGATCCTGGTCAGGTTGATCGACGTGCTGCCCGGGATCGACTCGCCCTCGCCGTAGCTGGTCGCCCACCAGCCCGCGACCTCCGGGTAGCCGTCGCGGCCGCGGACCACCAGCTTGCACGGCTTGCCCGGCGGCACGTCGTGCAGGCGGATCTTGACCTCGGTGCCCCAGGCGCGGTCGGTGAGGTCGATGTCGGCGCGGACCCCGCTGGCCGGGTCGGTCGCCGACCAGCTGACCATCACCGGCTGCGGGCCCTCCTTCTCGTGCAGCCGCTCGTAGACCAGCACGCCGCCCACCGAGAGCGCGACCACCACGGCCGCGGCAGCGGCCATGAGGGCCCACCTGCGCGCCCGCCGGGACATGTCGATCTCCGGGACCGCGGTCGCGACCGGGGCCGGGGCGGGCACCGGGGCGGGTGGCTCCGCGTCGAGCGGGTCGTCGTCGTACCAGCTGGGCGGGTCGACCTGGTCGACCGCGCGCAGGTCGGCGGGCACCTCGGGGGTGTCCTCGAAGTCCGCGGCGGAGATGCGGTGCAGCAGACCGGGCAGCGGGGCCAGCCGGACCAGCTCGCGGCGGCAGTCCGCGCACCCGGCGGCGTGCACCTCGAACGCGGAGCGCTCCGCGGGGTCGAGGGCGCCGAGCAGGTAGGCCCCCAGCGAGAAGGTGTGCGAACAGGTCACAGCTCCGTCACCCCCCGCTCCTCGAGCGCGTCGCGCAGGGCGCGCAGGGCGTAGAACGACCGGGACTTGACCGTGCCCGCCGGGACGCCGAGCACCTTGGCCGCCTCGGCGACGGTGCGGCGGCGGTAGAACAGCTCGGCGATCACCGCGCGGTGGTCGTGGGAGAGCGCGCGCATGGCCTCCGCCACCTGCCAGCCCTGCAGGACCTGCTCGAACTCGTCGCCCGCGCGCGGCCAGTCGGCACCGTCGATGGGCACCTCGGCGACCCGCGCGCTCTGCCTGCGGTAGCCGGAGATCACCAGGTTCTTAGCGACGGTGTAGAGCCAGGGCCCGGCCTTGTCGGCCTCGAGCGACCCGGCGTGGCGCCATGCCCGCAACAGTGTCTCCTGCACGACATCCTCGGCGCGCTGGTGGTCTCCGCCGACCGCGCGCAGCACGTAGCCGAGCAGCGGTCGCCGGTATCGGCTGTAGAGCTCTCGGACGAACTCGTCGTCCTGCCCCGGGCTCCCCACGTTCAGGGCTTACGCCTCCCGGTGCCGGTTGGTTCACTGTGGACCCGGTCACTCAACGTTCGAGAAACCCGCTCAGGTTCCCCTTGGCCGGATCCCACCGCTCGACGACCGAGACGACGGTGCCCGGGGTCTGCCCCGAGCGCAGCGCGTCGAGCAGCGCGTCGCACCGCTCGCGCGGCCCCTCGGCGACCACCTCGACCCGCCCGTCGTCGGTGTTGCGGGCCCAGCCGAGCAGCCCGAGGCGCAACGCCTGCGAGCGCGTCCACCAGCGGAAACCCACACCCTGGACGTGCCCGCGGACGAACGCGGTGAGCCGAGTCCCCGACACGGGTCCCATGATCGCACGTGTTGTCGCGGGGACCCGTGCCGGAGATCACGCTGCCGGTCAGGCGGTGCCGAAGGTGGGCGCGTCGACCGCCCAGTACCAGTTGTTGGCGCCGTTGCTCAGCCGCCAGGTGACCTTCGCGGACTGCGCCCCGGCGGGCACAGCGACCGAGAGCGCCTCGATCTTCGCGATGGCGTCACCGGTGTAGGTCAGCGCGGTCTTGGCGGCGCCACCGTCGAAGGACACCGTCACAGTGGCGGTCTCGTTGCCTTCCTTGCGGTAGTGCGAACTGAAGCCGATCTTGAGGGTGGCCTTACCCGAGACGGTGACCGCGGGCGAGGTCAGCGCACTGTTGAAGGCGCCGGAGGTGGCCTTGTCCGACCACTCGTCCGAGTCGGCGACGGCGAACACGCCTCGAGCGCGGACGTTGTTCTCGCGGCTCTGCCCCGTCTCGGTCCGGGTCCAGAAGTCGTCGGTGGCGAAGGACCAGCCGCGCCACTCAGCCATCCCGCCGGTGCCCATCGCGGAGTTGTCGATGATCCAGCCGGACGGGGTCGTCTTGGTCCAACCGCGCACCGAGGTGGGAATACCGGTTTCGTCTACGCGTGTTTGCAGCGAGCCGATAAGACCGTCGAAGGGGTCGCCGGTAGCGGTACCCAGCACTCGACCGTCGAGCGCAGCGGGGATGGCGACACCAAGCAGGGACAGCACGGTGGGGGCCACATCGACGTTCTTAGGCGCGATGGCAGGAGTGCCCGGGGTGGTGCCAGGGCCGTTGCGGATGATGAACGAAGCGCGCTCCGGCGGGGTAAGACCGCCGTGGCCACCGGCGTCGGTGTGGCCGTGGTCGGCCGAGACCAGGATGGTCCAGTCCTCGTTGGGGTAGGTCGCCCGGGCCCGGATGGTGTCGACGAACTGCTTGACCCGCTGGTCGGTCGCCGCGATGGCGTTGAGGTAGCAGGTGGTCGCGGCACCGCAGTTGTGCCCGGCGGCGTCGACGTCGTCGAGGACCACGAAGCTCGCGTCCGGGCCGACGTCGCGCAGCCGCGCCACGGTCTGGGTCGTGGTGTCGGTGTCGTTGGCGCCGTTGGCGCGCGCGTCGACCGCGCCGGAGAAGATCGCCTTGCCCGCCGAGTCGTTGACCAGCGGGTCCCAGGTCGCCGCGGCGAAGGTCGACAGCGCCGGGCGGGCCGACTCGATCCGGGTCAGGAAGTCCGGGTAGGTCGCCAGGTTGGTGGAACTCCCCCAGCTGTTGCTGAGCACGCGGTGCTTGTCTGGCCAAGTTCCGGTGGCCAGGGTGGCCCAGCCCGGGCCGGACAGGGTGGGCGCGAAGGGGTTGTCGTAGAGCACCGTCTTGCTCGACGAGCCGGTGGCGATCAGGCTGTCCAGGGTGGGGGCGTCGGCCGGGGCGATCCGGTCGAACAGCAGTCCGTCGATGCCGATGACCAGGACTTTCGGCGTCTTGGCCGCCGCGTGGGCCGCGGTCGCGGTGAGCGCGGGGACGAGCAGCGCCCCGGCAGCGACAGCCAGGGACGCGAACAGGGCGGGGAGTCGGTTTCGCCGCAAGGGTTCCTCCAAGGACTGGGGTCCGGCGAGTACGGCGACAGGGTCCTGTACAGACAAGTCATCGACAACGCACCGCGGTCGTTCGGCGACCGAACGGTGGGTGAACAGCTGTCGCGGGCCGCCGATCGCGTGGCCGGCCGCACCGGCTCCCCGGGCGGGTGATAGCTTGCCGCGCCGTGACCCGCCTTGCCGACGGGTCAGGGAGGTAGGACCCGCATGTCCGAGCCAGCCGACGATGATTTCGACGACTTCGAGGACTCTGCAGCCGACGACCGATCCGGTCTGCGCCGCTCCCCCTACGCCGTGCTCGGCGTCGCCGGGGTCGTGAGCGCGACCGTGTTCGCCGCCGTGGCCGCGTTCGCCGCCGGGGACGGTGAGGACGCCCAGTCCCCCGGTACCGAGGTGACGGTCAACCAGACGACGACCACGACCACCACCACGACGACGACAACCGAGGCGACGACCACGGACGTCACGACGACGACGGACGCCACCACCACGGAGTCGACCACCACGACGACCGAGGCGGAGCCGACGACGACCACGACCACCACCAAGCGGCCGAACCGGCCGACCACGACCACGACGGTCCGGCCGCCGAACAGCCCGACGACGGTGCCGACGGTCCCGACCTCGGACCCGACGACCACCACCACGACCACCACAACGCCGCCGCCCACGACGACGACCACCACGTAAATCTCGGTACAACGAGTAACCGAGGGTGGCGATATCACCCGTTAGTGGTACGTTGCCAAACCGTGACACGACGACGCCGCCACGGCGGTCGACGGTTCGGTGTGGTGTCCGCCGTGCTCGTAGCCTTGGCGATTGGCGCGGGCACGGCTGGGATCACCACGGTGATGACAGCCCCCAGCGTGGGTGACGGCACGATCGGCACCCCCGATCAGGCGTCCCTCGACCGTGAGATGACCATGGTCGACGGGGCCACCGCGGGCTCGACCGCGGCCGCCCCGACCAGCACCTCGACAACGCTGTCCTCGGCGAGCACGACACCGACCACAACGACGACGACCACCACCTCGGCCCCGGTCACCACGACCACCACCACGGTCAAGCCGACGACCACGACGCCGAAGCCGACCACGACCACCGCGAAGCCACCGCCGGTGGACTCGTCGGTCGCCGGGCAGGTCCTGACGATCACCAACGAGGAGCGCGCCAAGGCGGGCTGCTCGCCGGTGGCGCTCGACTCGCGGCTCAACCAGGCCGCGCAGGACCACAGCGCGGACATGTCGGCGCAGAACTACTTCTCGCACACCAGCCTCGACGGCCGCACGTTCGTCGACCGGGCGAAGGCCGCCGGGTACACCAGCCCGGGCGCGGAGAACATCGCCAAGGGGCAGCGGACGGCCGCCCAGGTGATGACCGCGTGGATGAACTCCGCGGGCCACCGCGCCAACATCCTCAACTGCGGCCTCAAGACCATGGGGCTGGGCTTTGTGCAGAACGGGTACTACTGGACTCAGATGTTTGGTTGGTAAGGCGAGCTCGGTTGGGCGAGCTCGGTTGGTAGGGCGCGCTCGGTGATGGGTGCCGGGTCAGGGTTCGAACCGGTAGCCCATGCCCGCCTCGGTGATCAGGTGCCGTGGGCGGGCGGGCTCCGGTTCGAGTTTCCGGCGCAACTGGGCCACGTACACCCGTAGGTAGTGGGTTTCGTTGGCGTAGGCGGGACCCCAGACCTCTTGTAGCAACTGCTTCTGCGCCACCAACCGGCCCCTGTTGCGCGCCAACAGTTCCAAGATGCCCCACTCGGTCGGGGTCAGGTGTACATCGGCGCCCTCGCGTCGGACCTTCTTCGCCGCAAGGTCCACGGTGAAGGATGCCGTCTCCACCAAGGCCTCTTCCGTTGCGGAGGAGGTGGTCCCACGGCGCACGGCAGCGCGGAGGCGGGCAAGGAGTTCATCCATGCCGAACGGCTTGGTGACGTAGTCGTCGGCGCCAGCGTCCAACGCCTTGACCTTGTCGGTGGAGTCTCCGCGCGCGGAAAGAACGATGATGGGGACCGTGCTCCAGCCTCTTAGGCCTTCGATGACTTCCGCCCCGTCGATGTCCGGTAGGCCTAGGTCGAGCACGATGACATCCGGCTTGCTTTCCGCTGCCGCGCGTAGGGCGGCCGCACCGTCGTGAGCGGTGTGGACCTCGTAGCCGCGCGCCGTGAGGTTGATGCGCAGTGCGCGGACGATCTGGGGTTCGTCGTCGACTACGAGCACTGTGGTCACGGCAGCTCCAGATCAGGGCGGTCCCGTGCATCCTCGCACCACGCAGGCGGTCCGGCCGCAAGGAAGCATGCTCCTCTTACGGCCGGACCTGTTGGCGCCCTGCGCAACCTTGACGGCATCTTGACGCTATGGCGTAGGCGTCACCGTTGTCGGAACGCTGGGCGCGGGAGTTGACGTCAACGGAGGTGTCGCCGCCGTGGTGGTCGGCGCGGTTGCCGGTGACGTCGCCGATGCCGTGGTCGTCGGTGGGGTGCTCGCCGACGCACCGGGCGAGATCGGCCGCGTGGGCACCGACGGCGTGCGGTCGGTCGCTCCAGGCGGCAGCGGCACGAACGGTATTCCGGACTCCACCACGCAGGTGCGGTTCCGGTACTCGATGCGCGGCAACGGGAACCTGTTGTCGAAGTTCCGCTCGTTGCCCCTGTCTTCGCAGTACTCGCCGTAGAGCTTGAGCGGTGTCCCGTCTTCGTCATAGAGGTAGAACTGCGGGATCGCGTTGCCCTCTTCGTCTACCGCGTAGACGTTGTTGACGTAGGAACCGTTGTAGTACAGGCCACTAGGGCTGTACGGGTAACCGTTGCTCTCCCGGGTGCTGGCGCTGATGCCAAATGCCAGCAGCGCGATCGCCACCCCCGCGAGGAAAGCGTTTGCCACCACCACGACCGGCAACAGCCGCCGGTCGTCGCGCGAGCGCGGCCCCGCCCAGGACACCAGCGCCACCACGGTGAGCACCACGAGCGCGCTCTCCGCCTGGCCCGCCATCAGGGTCACCACGAGCAGCAGCACCCGGACCAGCCACCACGCGGGGCGCAGCGACCGCAGGTAGGCGACCGCGCGGGGCGGCAGCTTGTCCAGGAGGGCGAGCGCGCCCCGGTTCGCGAACCGGTACGAGCCGAGGGCCTCGACGTCGCTGGGGCGGACCCGGTCGGTGAACAGCAGCATCAGCGCGGGGATCGCGAAGACCACGCACAACCCCAGCACGGCGAACTTGCCGCTGCCGCCGCTCAGGGCCACCAGCCCGGAGCCGAGCGCGACCACGATCGACACCACGGTGACCAGCAGGGTGTACCTGGCCGCCCACAAGGCGGACCCGCCGGTCGGACCGGGCGGTGGGTACCCGCCCGCCGCCCGCAGCTCGGCCGCGTACGCCTCCGGTGTGCCCAACCGGCCGATGACCCCGTCGAGATCACCCGTCTCGGTGAACACCTCGGTGACGTGCGGCTCCACGTCCTCCATCACCTCGGCCAACTCGTCGGCGGGCAGGTCAGCCAACGCCGTCCGCACCCGGCCGAGGTACTCGGCCAACCCAGGCCGTGCCTTCGTCTCGGCGCTCACGCCGCGGCCTCCTTCGTCAGAATCCCGTCCATCGCCTCGGCGAACGCGCGCCAGGCGCGCTCCGAGTCGACCAACCGCTCCCGCCCGGCGTCGTTGACGCCGTAGTACTTGCGGTGCGGCCCCTCGTCACTGGGGACCACGTAAGAGGTGAGCAGCCCCGCCCGGTACAGCCGCCGCAACGTCCCGTACACGGAGGCGTCCCCGACCTCCTCCAACCCCCCACCCCGAAGCCGCCGCAACACGTCGTACCCGTACCCGTCCTCATCCCGCAGGACGGCGAGTACGGCGAGGTCCAGCACTCCCTTGAGCAACTGGCTGGTATCCATGCGCACCCTCCCACTATCGCGCTGTGGACACTATTGCGCATAGCGCACTACCGCGCAAGCCACACCCCCCTCCTCTGCCTTGCTCACCCCACGCCCCACGCCCCACGCCCCACGCCCCACGCCCCACGCCCCACGCCCCACGCCCCGAAGCGTGTACCCACCGCCCGCCCGCATTCCCACCCGGCCGACTAAACCCATTCCCCCGCGGCCACACCCCACCATTCCCGAATAGCCGCACATTCCCGCGACCGTTCACCAACGGCACAATTCCCACTCTTGACAATCCCGCCGCCCGCGCCCTAAAAATGGGCAGACCCCCACCCTCCCGGGGGGCGGCCCCGCACCCAGATTACGCCGTTTGGAGCAGCGAAACAAGTGGGTCGCGGGAACTGTGGACAGCCGAAGGGGTTGTGGATAACCCAGAGAAGCACCTGGTCAGGCCTCAGAAAGGCGGCCAAAGGCAGGAGTTACGCAGGCCGCGGCTGACAGCGCGGACAAGAGAAAGAAGACCGGTTCATAAAAGGTTCGCGAATAATCGCGCGTCCGCAGCGCTGACAAGGCAATCCCTCTTGCCCATAAGCGTGCAGCGACCGGTCGAAATAGCCGGATTGGCCGTTGATGTTCACGTACAAGGCGTCAAAGGACGTGCCGCCCACGGCTAGTGCGGCGTTCATCACCGCGGTGGCGGCGTCGATCAGCTCGCCGGTCTTGCGGGCCGACAGGCCGTCGGTGGGGCGGGCCCAGTGCAGCCGGGTGAGCCAGAGGGCCTCGTCGGCGTAGATGTTGCCGATGCCGGAGACCAGGGTCTGGTCGAGCAGGGCCCGCTTGACCTCGGTGCGGCGGCGGCGCAGGGCGGCCACGGCGGCGGTGCGGTCGAAGTCGGGGTCCATCGGGTCGCGGGCGATGTGCGCGACCGGCGCGGGCAGCGCGACGCCGTCGACCTCGACGACCTCTTCGACGGACAGGCCGCCGAAGGTGCGCTGGTCGACGAAGCGGAGTTCGGGGCCGTCGTCGGCGAAGGACAGCCGGACCCGCAGGTGCTTCTCGTCCGGCGCGCCGGGGGGCTGGACCAGCATCTGGCCGCTCATCCCCAGGTGCGCCAGCACGGCCTCACCGGAGCTGAGGTCGACCCACAGGTACTTGCCCCTGCGCCGGGCGGCGACGAGCTCGCGGCCCGCGATGCGCCCGGCGAAGTCGACCGCGCCGGGCAGGTGGCGGCGGATGGCGCGCGGGTGCGACACCTCGACCCGGGACACCACCCGACCGGCCACGTGGTCCTGCAGGCCGCGCCGGACGACCTCCACCTCTGGGAGCTCAGGCACCGTCGCCGTCGGCCGCGTCGCCGTTGACGTTCTTCTCCGACAGCTCGCGCCACGCCGCCTCGGCGGCCTTCTGCTCGGCTTCCTTCTTGGTCCGCCCGTCGCCGTTGCCGTAGCCCTGGCCGTTGACCACGACGATCGCGGTGAACTCCTTGCGGTGGTCGGGGCCCTCCTCGCGGACCCGGTACTCCGGCACGCCGAGCCCGGCCGAGGCGGTGAGCTCCTGGAGGCTGGTCTTCCAGTCCAGGCCCGCCCCGCGCAGGGGCGCCTCGGTCAGCAGCGGGTCGAAGTGGCGGTGCACCACCTCGCGCGCGGTGTCGATGCCGTGCTGCAGGTAGACGGCGCCGATGACCGCCTCCATGCCGTCGGCGAGGATGCTGGCCTTGTCGCGGCCCCCGGTCAGTTCTTCGCCCTTGCCCAACAGCAGGTGCGAGCCGAGGCCGCCGTCACCCAGCCCCCGTGCCACGCCAGCGAGCGCGTGCATGTTGACCACGCTGGCGCGCAGCTTGGCCAACTGCCCCTCTGGCAGGTCGGGGTGGGTGCGGTAAAGGTGGTCGGTGACCACGAGTCCGAGCACGGCGTCGCCGAGGAACTCCAGCCGCTCGTTGGGCGGCAGCCCGCCGTTCTCGTATGCGTAAGAACGGTGTGTCAAGGCGAGCACGAGCAGCTCGGCGTCCAAGCGGACGCCGAGCGCGTCGAGCAGCGTTTCCGGGTCCGCTCGCGGACCCCGGGACGCTTTACCCCCCATGCCGTGGTTCTGCTTCCGCCGGGGTTACGCGGGCTGCGTGACCTGGCGACCGTTGTACTGGCCACAGGTCGGGCAGGCGATGTGCTGCGGCTTGGGGGCGCGGCACGCCTTGTTCGAGCAGTTCACCAGGGACACCGCAGTGGTCTTCCACTGCGAGCGGCGCGCCCGGGTGTTCGAACGCGACATCTTCCGCTTGGGGACGGCCACGACTGACTCTCCTCTGACAAGTGCGTTGAACGGGATCTGCTGGGTGGGGCTAGTGCCCCTGATCCTGTTGGAACCGCCCTTGCAGCGCGGCCCACCGAGGGTCAATGGTCTCATGCCGGTGATCCGGGCCGAGATCGGCCCACTTGCCGCCGCACCCGGGGCAGAGCCCAGGGCAGTCCTCGGCGCACAGCGGGACGTGCGGCACGGCGAGCACGACCGCGTCGCGCACCACCGGTTCCAGGTCGAGCCGGTCGTCGACGAGCCTGCTGACCTCGTCTTCGTCGGTCGTCTCGTCGGTCGCGCCACCCGGGTAGGCGAACAACTCGGTGACGTGCACCGACACCTCGTCGGTCAGCGGGTCCAGGCAGCGCGAGCACTCCCCGGCCAGCGGCCCGCTCGCGGTCCCGGTCACCAGGACGCCCTCGACCACCGACTCCAGCAGCACGTCCAACTCGACCTCGGCGCCCACCGGGACGCCGATGACGCCCTCGAGGCCGAGGACGTAGTTGGCGGTCGCGGTGCGGCGCACCGGACGGCTCGACCCGGGGCGCCTGCCCAGCTCGCGGGTATCGATGACCCACGGGCTGTTGTGCGCCTGCCTGGCGGAGCTCTTGCGGTTCGCGGACATGGCGGTTCGGGTCAGCACCTTCGACACGGGGGTACGGGCGGTCTTCCTGCATGAGGCTGTTCACCCGGCGCACAGCGGTGCCGGGTACAGCCCCAACAGGGTACGCGATGGTGGTGACGAGGCGGAAATCAGCCGCCGTCGTAGTCGTAGGGCACCGCGGCGGACATGCTCATCGGGCCGCGCAGGTGCGAGCGGCCCTTGCCGACGGTGCGCAGCGTGTGGGTGAGCAGGTCCTCGAACTCGGCGAGCTTGCCGTCGACGTAGGCGTCGCACTCGGCGCGCTGGCGGGCGGCCTCCTCGGCGGTGGCGTCGAGCACCCGGGCCGACTCGGCGTGCGCGGCCTGCACGACCTCGGTCTGCGAGACGAGCCTGCCCTGCTCGAAGCGGCCCTCCTCGACGGCGCGCTCGTAGGACTCGCGGCCCGCCTGCAGCATCCGGTCGGCCTCGGCCTGCGAGCGGCCGACCAGGCTCTCGTACTCGGCGCGACCCGCGGCCACGGCGCGGTCGGCCTCGTCGCGGGCGTCGGCCACCATCCGGTCGGCGTGCGCGCTCGCCTCGGCGATGAGCGCCTCGGCCTGGGCGCGGGCCTGCGCGACGGCGTTCTCGGCCTCCATCGTGGCCTTGCTCAGCGCCTGCTCGGCCAGGTGCTCGGCGCCGCCGACGATCTCGTCCTTGCGGTCGAGCACGTCCTGGGCGTCGTCGACCTCCGCGGGCAGCGCGTCGCGGATCTCGTCGAGCAGCTCGAGGACGTCGCCGCGGGGCACCACGCAGCCGGAGGTCATCGGCAGTCCCCTGGCCTCCTCCACGATGGTGACCAGTTCATCGATGGCCTCGAAGACCTTGTACACGACTCCTCCTCCGCCGGTCGCCGTCCGGGCACGACAGGCCCCCGTGCGGAGATTCTGCCCGCTCGGCGGCGACCCTCGGGGGAGGTGGCCGCCGGGCGTGTCCCAGCGGCCCTACCGGTTTCTCGGCCCTGCCAGTTCCTAGAAGGTGATCAGCCGGAACGAGGCGTAGTGGTCGGAGGTGTAGAAGTACTCACCGCCGTTGCCGGTGACGATGCGGCGGGCGCCACGGGTGGAGGACCCGGGGGTCTTGACGGTGTACTCGCGGTAGTAGCCGGTGGCGCAGCTGGGCAGGATCCGCTCCCGGTTCTGGAAGACGGTGCCGTCCTGCGGATAGGGGAAGGGGCCGCCGGACCGGATGAGGCGGTAGGTGTCGTTGGCCTGCGAAGGCAGGCTGGACAGCGGGACCCGGGTGTAAGAGGACGTGTTGCCGCACGCGGGCTGGGCCGCGCTGGCGGCAGCAGCGGCCGGGGCGGTGGCGGTCACTACGCCGAACAGGCCGAGCGTCGCCAGGACGAGGGCGAGCAAGGTCTTTGCGGGTCGCACAGCGAGGTTGCTCATTCACGGAACGTAACTCGATCAGGTGAGCTCCGGCTGTCGGTGGCGTGAACCGGACTGTGGCAGGCTGTGAACGTGCTGATCCGCCCCGCCACCGCCGAGGACGTGCAGGCCATCGTGGCGATGCTGGCCGACGACCCGCTCGGCGCGGCGCGCGAGCAGCCCGGGGACCCGCGCTACGACGAGGCGTTCGCCGAGATCGCGGCCGACGAGCGGCAGCTGCTGGTCGTCGCCGAGGTCGACGGCGCCGTGGTGGGCACGCTGCAGCTGACCTTCACCCCGGGGCTGTCCCGGGTGGGCGCCACCCGGGCCACGATCGAGGGCGTGCGCGTGCACTCGGCGCAGCGGGGCAGCGGACTGGGGCAGGCGTTGATCGAGTGGGCCGTGGAGGAATCGCGCGAGCGCGGCGCGATCCTGGTGCAACTGACCACCGACGTGTCCCGCAAGGACGCGCACCGCTTCTACGAGCGGCTCGGCTTCGTCGCCAGCCACATCGGCATGAAGCTCCCGCTCTAGGCGCTGTCCGGCAAGTCAGGCACGCGCTATCCGCGCCCGCGCGGCCCCTGACCGCACGGGCGGAAAGCCCAAGTACAACCCGGTACGTGCGGCTTACCGCCCGCGCACCCAGCAACCACGCGGATCACCGATCCCACGCACCAGTACCCACCGGACAGCGCCTAGGCGCTGTCCCCGCGGTTCTCGGCGAGGCGGGCCAGCAGTCGCTTGTGCACGTTGGGCGGCAGCAGGTGCGCGACGTCGCCGCCGTAGGTGGCCACCTCCTTGACCAGGGAGCTGGACAGGAAGCTGTTGAGCGGCTTGGTGGGCATGAACATGGTCTCCACGCCGGTGAGGCCCTGGTTCATCTGGGCCATCTGCAGCTCGTAGTCGAAGTCGCTGACCGCGCGCAGGCCCTTGACGATGGCCTGGACGTCGTGCTGCGCGCAGTAGTCCACCAGCAGGCCGTGCCAGGAGTCGACCCGCACGTTGGGCAGGTGCGCGGCGGTCTCGGCCAGCAGCGCCAGCCGCTCGTCGACGGTGAACAGCCCGCGCTTGGTCTTGTTGATCATGACGGCGACCACGACCTCGTCGAACAGGGCGGCGGCCCGCTCGATGATGTCCAGGTGGCCGTTGGTTGGCGGGTCGTAGGAGCCCGGGCAGACCGCGCGCGTCATGATCCGGACCGTAGCAGCAGGACGGGCCCGCGACCGGGCGCTGTCGCGGCGCTCACGCGGGCTGGTGCGACGCCCAGTGCACTGTGGTCTCGCCGTAGCGGCGCGAGCGGGTAGGGGCCAGCGCGGAAGGCCACCTGGGGTCACCCGACCGTGTGGACCGCTCCACCACGACTGTGGCATCCGGGCTGAGCCAGCCCACCGTGAGCGCGGTGAGCACGCCAGCCAGCTCGTCGTCGTCGAGTGCGTAGGGCGGGTCGGCGAACACGAGGTCGTAGGGCGCGGTGGGCGGGCTGACCAGAACGCGGTCCACCCGGGAGGCGCGGATGTCGACTCCGGGCAGGGCGACGGTCTCGGCGTTGCGGCGCAGCACGGCGACCGCGGTTCGGTCGTGCTCGACCAGCGTGACCAGGGCGGCGCCGCGCGAGAGCGCCTCGAAGCCGAGCGCGCCGGAACCGGCGTACAGGTCCAGCACCCGGGCACCGTCGAGGTCGACGGCGGCCTCCAGCGCGCTGAAGAGGGCCTCCCGGACGCGGTCGGCGGTGGGGCGGGTCCCCTTGGGCGGGACGGCCAGCCTGCGCCCGCCCGCGACGCCCGCCACGATCCTGGTCACCGGGCCAATGGTGCCGGCGGTGGGGGTGACACCCCGGTATGGGGTGTGGGGCAGGGATGGCGGGTGGGTGAGGCAAAGGGACGGCGGGTGGGTGAGGCAAGGGGACGGCGGGTGGGTGAGGCACAGCACATCCACCCGGCGACCGATTCACGCGCACGCGCGAACGCGTAATCTCACTCTTCCGTCCGAAGAACACCCCGGGAGCGCTGCGTGTCGGAAACCTCTGTGAGAGAGGCCGAGATCGCGGTCGAGCAGAAGCACGTCGACATCGTTTACGCCCGTGTCGCCGAGATGCGCGCGGAGGCGGAAGCCATGCGCGTGCGGGGCGACGAACTCGCCCACGGCGCGCGCAACGAGGCCGTGTTCGAGCAGGCCGCGATGCTGTTCGAGCGGGACGTGATGGTCCGCCACGCCACCCAGATCCTGCGCACGCTCGACGCCGAGCACGAGGGCCTGGTGTTCGGCCGGTTGGACAGCACCGACGGCGAGACCCAGTACGTGGGCAGGCTCGGGGTGCGCGACGGGGACTTCGAGAACCTGGTGACCGACTGGCGCGCGCCAGCGGCGGCGGCGTTCTACCAGGCCACGGCGGAGATGCCGATGGAGGTGATCCGGCGGCGGGTGATCCGCTCGACCGGACAGTCCGTGGTCGACATCGACGACGACCTGCTGATGCCGGAGAGCAGGCAGGACTCGATGCCGGTCGTCGGCGAGGGCGCGCTGATGGCGAGCCTGACCCGGGCGCGCGGCGAGAACATGCGCGACATCGTGGCCACCATCCAGAAGGAGCAGGACGAGGCGATCCGCGCCCCGTGGCGTGGGGTCACCGAGATCACCGGCGGCCCGGGCACCGGCAAGACCGCCGTCGCGCTGCACCGGGTGGCCTACTTGCTCTACCGCGACCGGCGGCGCATGGGTGGCACCGGCGTCCTGGTTGTCGGCCCCTCCCCCGCTTTCACCTCTTACATCTCCCGCGTCCTGCCCTCGATGGGCGAGGACAACGTGGAACTGCGGTCCCTTTCCGATCTGCTCGATGGCGCCGCCGCGACCAAGGTGGACCCCGCGCCGGTGGCCGCGGTCAAGGGTTCGCTGCGCATGCGCCGTGTGCTTAAGCGCGCGATCCGCGAGGCCCCGCACGATGCCCCCACCGAACTACGGATCGTTTACCGCGGTGAGGTCCTGAAGCTCGAGGCACGCGACCTCGCCACTGTCCGCGCGGCGGTGCACAACGGCCGCCGACTGCCCAACCAGTCGCGGGTGGACGCGGCGGAGGCCCTGCTGGAAGCGCTGTGGCGCAAGGCGGACTCCTACGAGGACTTCCCGGTCAAGCGCGCGGACCTGATCACCGAACTCGGCGAGCGCATCGAGTTCCACCGGTTCGTGGTCATGTGGTGGCAGCTGGTCACCCCCGCCGACGTGCTGCGCACCCTGGCCGACCGCAGGCTGCTGGCCCGCGCCTCGGGCAGGGTGCTGACCAGGACCGAGGTCGACCTCGTCGCCGACTCCTGGGCCGAGGGCTCCGGCTGGTCGGTCGCCGACATCGCCCTGCTCGACGAACTGCGCGTCCTGCTCGGCAGGCCCCCCAAGCGCCGCCGCCGCGCCGACTTCGACCCGTTCGCCCCGGTCTCGGTCCCCAGCGGCCGCCGCCAGGACTACGACGAGTACTCCCACATCGTCATCGACGAGGCCCAGGACCTGTCCCCCATGCAGTGGCGCATGGTCGGCCGCCGGGGCAAGTACGCCAGCTGGACCGTGGTCGGCGACCCGGTGCAGAGCTCCTGGCCCGACCCCGCCGAGGCCCGCCAAGCCATGGACGCCGCCTTCGGCGGCCCCCGCACCCAACGCCGCCGCTTCGGTCTGCGGACCAACTACCGCAACTCGGCCGAGATCTTCGACCTCGCAGGCAAAGTAGTCCGCGACGTGGCCACCCCGGACCAACTCCCGCACGCCGTCCGCTCCACCGGCGTCGACCCGGTGATCCGGGTGACCACCGCCCTGACGGACGCGGCCTTCGAGGAAGCCACCCAACTGCTGTCCATTGTGGACGGCACGGTCGGCATCATCACCGCGACCAGCCGAGTGGACTCCTTCCGCGCAACAGCCGAAGCCGCAGGCGAACCCCGCCTGCGCGTGGTCGACGGCCTGGAGTCAAAGGGCCTCGAATACGACGCCGTGGTCCTGGTCGAACCAGACGAACTGGTCCACGAGTCCTCCACCGGCCCCCGCACCCTCTACGTCGCCCTGACCCGAGCCACCCAACGCCTGACCGTGGTGACCTCCAACCCCTCCTGGCCCTAACGCAATCCTCAAGACGCGGCCAGCGACCACCTTGGTGACCGCTGGCTCCACCCCAATCCCGCGCAAGATCATCTGCCGCAAGAGCCCCCGATATACAGCCTAACGAGGAAGCCCGACAGAACCAGGGCAGCGATCACGGCCTGTGGACAACAGAACCCGTTGTGGACAACCACCCGCCAGCCATCGAGTCAGCCTCTGGACACGCGGACCCAGCAGTGCCAACCCGGCTGCCGTCAGGTCCGCCCCAGCCCACTTGATCAGCCACTGGACACACGGACTCAGCGGCCCCAGGTCGGCTGCCGTCAGGTCCGCCCCAGCCCACTTGATCAGCCACTGGACACACGGACTCAGCGGCCCCAGGTCGGCTGCCGTCAGGACCCGCCCCACCCCACAGTGCTGGCCCCTGGACACACGGCCCCAGCGGTGCCAACCCGCCCCCCGTCAGGTCCGCCCCAACCACCTGATCAGCCCGTGACACTCGGACCCGGCGGTGCCAACTTCGACTGCCGTCAGGTCCGCCCCAGCCCGCCTGCTCAGCGCCTGGACACTCGGAACGGCCGGTGCCATCCCAGCCCACCCTCGCCAGCCCTGCCAACCCAACACCTGGACAGTCGGACTCGCTGGTGCCAAATGCTCGATGGGGCGGACTTGTTTTGCGTGGGGGGACAACACCCGTAGCGTTTCCACGCGGCAGGGCCTGCTTTTGGGCCCCTGCTGTGCGGACCTGCCACGGGTGTTGTAGGGGCCCTTGGTCTCCAGTGGTGAGTGCGCCGTGTGTGGGATGATCTTCGTGTCGGAGTGATCGGAGATTGTTTCTGTGCGTGGTGTTGTGTTGGGTTCGCATGATCGGGAAACGATTTCGCGTGAGTTGCGGTCGGGCCGGTCTTT
>NZ_JAMTCO010000019.1 GCF_024171925.1 Actinokineospora diospyrosa
GCGGTGATCGCTCGACTGATCGTCGACTGCGACACCCCGAAGGTCTCCGCCAACTCCGCCTGGACACGATTCCGCCGTAAATACGTCAAAGTGACGACCAACGAGGTGAACAAACCCAACACCGGCGGCCACGGCCGCCGACCATCACCGACCTGGTGGTGAATCGCGGCGCAGAGGTTCTCGACGGACTCGCGCGTCAGGCCAGTGGTATGATACATGTCAGGCGGTCCGTTTGG
The DNA here is from genome assembly GCF_024171925.1 of Actinokineospora diospyrosa. GTDB lineage: Bacteria > Actinomycetota > Actinomycetes > Mycobacteriales > Pseudonocardiaceae > Actinokineospora > Actinokineospora diospyrosa. The sequence goes on from NZ_JAMTCO010000019.1 coordinate 237, forward strand.
TGAGTTTCTTTGGTGTGGTAACCAGATCCTCTCAAATGGACCGCCGCCTACGTCAACCCACCCCGGCCTTCATGATCGCCAGGCGAGGGTGAGTCCACCTCTGAATAACCCTCACAGCCTACCGCCGCACCCCGACAAACCGGCAGCAGCGACCAACGCCCTGTGGACAAGCGAATCCGTTGTGGACTACCCACCTCAGCACCCCCCAAGATCAACCACCTCCGATCAGGGACGCTGCTTGGACCGCAACACGGCCTCATCCCACGAGCGCGCGGCAAACGCCGTGCGCAAGGCGGTGACCGCGCGTTCTCCCTCCTCATCCACACATTGAGGCAACGCAGCGACCAGTGGTTCCACATGGTCAAGAAACGTCGTAAGCCGATCAACGCGGTCGTAGAGGGCTCGAAGACGGGCGTTCTGTGCGCCAAGCTGGCGCCGTTGAGCGACAAGATTCTCGTAGGTCACGCGCGATAGGACCACCAGCTCATCTCCGTCCACCTGTATTCGGCGGGGCTTGGGGGTTCGGTTCATGGGGCCCCGCGGTGGGTGGGATGCCCACCCACCGCGGGGAAAGTGAGATCACGCTTCGGCTCGCAGCTGGCCGGTGGCGGCGACCAGGTTCGTCAGTGTGGCGCGGACTTCGCGATAGCCACGGGTCTTCAGCCCACAATCCGGGTTGACCCACAGCCGATCGGCCGGGAATCCGGCGACGGCGGTGCGCAAGTAGCCGACGATCTCCTCCACCGAGGGCACCCGTGGCGAGTGGATGTCCCACACCCCCGGGCCGACCTCGTTCGGATACCCGGCCGCCGTCAGATCAGCGACGATCGCCATCTTCGAGCGGGCCGCTTCCAGGCTGATGACGTCGGCGTCCATGTCGATGATGGCCTGCAGGACATCGCCGAACTCGGCGTAGCACATGTGCGTGTGGACCTGGGTGTCGTCGCGCACGCCGGACGTGGCGAGCTTGAATGCGGTCACCGCCCATTCCAAGTACGCCGCCCGATCCGCTTGGCGCAACGGCAAAGTCTCGCGCAAAGCGGGCTCGTCGACCTGGATCACTGCGATCCCGGCGGCCTCCAAGTCCGCCACCTCGTCGCGCAGCGCCAGCGCGACCTGGCGCGCGGTCTCCCCGCGCGGCTGGTCGTCGCGCACGAAAGACCAGGCCAGCATCGTCACCGGGCCGGTCAGCATCCCCTTGACCGGGCGCGCGGTCAGGCCCTGCGCGTAGGTCGACCACTCGACGGTCATCGGGGCGGGGCGCGACACGTCACCGGCGATGATCGGCGGTCGGACGTAGCGGCTGCCGTAGGACTGCACCCAGCCGTGGCGGGTCGCGAGGAACCCGTCGAGCTGCTCGGCGAAGTACTGCACCATGTCGTTGCGCTCGGGCTCGCCGTGCACCAGCACGTCCAGGCCGAGGTCCTCCTGGTCGGCGATGACCGCTCGGATCTCCGCGCGCATCGCCTCCTGGTACACCTCGTCCGTCAGCCGCCCGGCACGCAACTCGGCGCGCGCCTTGCGCAGGGCGGAGGTCTGCGGGAACGACCCGATCGTCGTGGTCGGCAGATCGGGCAGCGCCAGCCGGTCCTGCTGCGCCTGCCGCCGCTTCTCGTACGGACTGACCCGCCGCGCACCCGTCTCGACGCGGTCGCGCACGGCGGCCACGCGCACGATCGGCGACGCCGCGCGCGCGGCCAGGCGGTCCGCGTTGACCCGCAGGGCCTCCTGGATCCCCGCGCGCCCCTCGGTCAGCCCGTCGCGCAGGGTGACGACCTCGTCGAGCTTCTGCCGGGCGAACGAGAGCCACCCCACCAGCTCCGGGTCGAGGTCGCTCTCCAGCGAGACGTCGAGCGGCACGTGCAGCAAGGAGCACGAAGCCGCCACGTCCACCATGCCCGCCAGGTCCTGCAACGTCTCCAGGGTGCTCAGCGCCGCGCTCAGGTCCGCCGCCCAGATGTTGCGGCCCGTGACCACGCCCGCGACCAGCCGCTTGCCCCGGATCCCGCCGAGCGCGACCAGGTCGTCGAGGTTGGCGGCGGCGGGTCCGGTGAAGTCGATCGCGAGGCCCTCGACCGGCGCGGCGGCCAGCACCGGCAGGGCGTCACCGAGGCGGTCGAAGTAGGTCGCGACCAGGATCTTCGGCCGCACCCGCTCGGCGGCCAGCACCGCGTACACCTCGGCCACCCGCTCGAGCACAGCGGTGGGCTGGTCGGTCACCAGCGCGGGCTCGTCCAGCTGGACCCATTCCGCGCCCGCGGCCCGCAGCTGACCGAGCAGGTCGACGTAGAGCGGGACCAGCCGGTCGAGCAGCTCCAGCGGCTCCGCGGCGCCCGCGGGGTCCTTGGCCAGCAGCAGGAAGCTCACCGGCCCCAGGATCACCGGCCGCGTGAGGATCCCCAGCTCAAGCGCCTCGGCGAACTCCGCGAGCGGCTTGGTCGGGTCCAGCGCGAAGGTCGTGTCCGGTCCCAGTTCGGGGACCAAGTAGTGGTAGTTCGTGTCGAACCACTTCGTCATCTCCAGTGGCGGTACCTCGGCCGTCCCGCGCGCCATCGCGAAGTAGCGGTCCAGGCCCTCGGCCACCGCGGCGTGCCGGTCCGGGATCGCGCCGAGCAGCCAGGCGGTGTCCAGGACGTGGTCGTAGAGGGAGAAGTCGTTGCTCGGGACCTCGTCCACGCCTGCGTCGCGCAGCTCAACCCAGCGCTTCGACCGCAGGTCGCGGGCGGCGGCGAGCAGGGTGTCGGCGTCGGTGCGACCGGCCCAGTAGGCCTCGGTCGCCTTCTTCAACTGCCGGTTGGCACCTTGGCGCGGGTATCCGTACACGGTCGCGCCGCTGGTGGAAGTGCTCGTCACGGGGCTCTCCTTCGCGAGTCCACGTGGACCGCCGCGAGGAGGGCATGACAAACCAGGGGCACCTGGTTCGGCACGGACCCGCCCGCGAGGTCTCAGCCAGCGCCCCGCGGTCGCGGGGCGCACAGCGGGCAGGTCTTCGGACTCGCGGGCACTCCGGCGCACGCCGGGTTCCTACTGGCCGTCGCTTCCCAGACCCACCGGGCCCAGTGCTGATGACGGCGGTCGTTCCCACTCACCGCTGCGGGGCAGTCCCGGACTCACACCGGGTTCCCTCTTGCCTCGGTCACCACCCGCGTCCACGCGCGGCGACCGAACCAGCTGCGCCACCCACCCTAGCCCCTCGACCGCACCCGGCGTCCAGCGCCAATCGGGTCACCGGCAGGTGGGCCGCCAACCGTCCACTGTGTAGCGGCCGCGCTCGGCCGAAATTGACAGAAAGGGACCGTGTTGGCAGCGACGCGACAAGAACAGAGCAATGACTACTCCGTTCGAGCATTGCGCCACACCGCTCGGTAACAGTCCGCAGTAGCCCTGCGACACCTCCCGCAACATCTCCGCTTCACCAAAGAACATCGCCTGCGGGAATCGGCCAAACGAAACGCTGGCGGTATTCCAACCGTTCTCTGCCGGGAGGTATTCACATGCGAGTGTGCGTTGTCGGTTCGGGAATCGCCGGGTTGTCGGCGGCGCACTACCTGACCGATCACCCAGGTGTGTCCGTGACACTGCTGGAAGCAGCCGAGCAGTTCGGCGGGCGCGCCAACGTGACGGCTGACGGGGAGCACTGCACGCGACTGTTCCTCGCGGACTACCACCACTTGTTGGCACTTTTCCGGGAGATCCCGGCGATCGACGGGACGGTGCTGGACTCCTTACGCAGATGTCGGAGATTCGCCAGCCGCGACAACGGTAGTTGGGTCGAGATCGACCACATCTACGCCAGCCTGGCCAAGACACCCGGTCTGTCCATGAAGGACAAGCGGTCCATCGCGAGGGCCAACCGGCGGGCGTTCCTGGTGGCCAGGCGCAGCGCGCAGTCGGCGACCGCGTTCGGCTCCATCTGGAACTGGACACCGTCGTCGCTGGCCAGGGCCGTCGCGAGCTCTCGACGCGAACGGATCGCCTATGCGCTGCCCGGTTCCACCGACCGCCACCTCACCACGCCGTGGACGGCTTTGCTCAGCGAGCGTGGAGTTCGACTGCGCACTCGCAGTCGCGTCGAGTCGGTCGCCCCGGTCGGCGGTGGTGTTCAGGTCACCACCACAAGCGGGAACGAGACCTTCGACGCGGTGGTCTTCACCGGATTCGCGCACGACGCCTACGCCCTGTTGGACCGCTCCGGGATCCCCCGGCGCTTGGACAACCGCACCCACATCCACTGCGTGGCGTTCACCATCGACCTCGACCCGCGCGAAGAAGTCCTGACGGACAAGGATGTTCGGGTGTACGCGGGAGCGGGCATCACCACCGTCGTGCAACCAGCCGAGCACAGGTGTGTCGCCCTTGCGGCTTTCCCCCGTTCGACCGGAACGGAGTTCGTGCTCAACACCATCCGCGATCAGCTCCGCTTGGAACACGAACCCCGCCGAGTTCGGGTGCGGAGCAACACCGCTCCCTCCGAGGCGGTGTTCATCGGCGAGTACATCGACCCGGTCGCCTTGGAGGAGCCCCTGCGTGGGCGGGTCTACTTCGCGGGTAGCCACACCCACAACACCTATCCCGTGGACTCGGCCGAAGGCGCGTGCAGGTCCGCGTTCTACGCTGTCGAGCGGCTGGCACGAGACCACCCGACTGTCGTGCCGCGCTCCCGCCTAGGGTTGCCCGAGGTCAGCAGCGAACGGGTCGTCCCCGCCTTGGCCCACCCCAACGGATCCGCACGGCCCCGGTTGCGCGGCGCGCTGCGGGCGGTGGCGACCCGCTCCGCCAAACTGGTCGCCCCCGTGGTGGCCGACCTCTCCTTCGAGCGCGCGCCCGGTGAGCGGTGGCCCGCGGACCGGCCCGCGGTCTACGTGGCCAACCACCGGTCGGTGTTCGACGTGCCCGCCGGGCTGCTGACGTTCGACCGGCTCGGGGTGTCACCGGTGCTCGTGGTCGCGGAGAAGTACTTCACCAAGGGCTACCGCAAGGCCCTGCTCGCGTTCGGCGCGATCCCGGCGATCCGCCGGTCGACGGCCACGGTGACCGCGGGGGTCGCGGCCATCGCCGCCGGGGAGTCGGTGGCGATCATGCCCGAGGGCCGGATCACGCACCCGGCCGAGGCCGCGACGAGCACGCACGGCCTCGGCGCCGTCGAGATCGCGATCGCGGCCGGTGTGCCCATCGTGCCGATCGTCGCCGACGGGACGCACCTCGTGTGGCCGGGCGCGCGCCCGTGGCCACTCGTCCGGCTGGTCCGGCCACGGGTCACGATCAAGATCGGCGCGCCGATCCACCCGGCTGGTCGCACCGGTCAGGAACTCGCGGCCGATGTGCGGGCCGCGATCAGCGAACTCACGGCGGTGGGTGCGCCCAGGGTGTCCCTCGAGCGGGATCCGGCCGTCGCGTGAGCGGGCCGCGCTTGCCCAGGCCGACCGGCTTCGTCTTCGGCGGCGGCGCGGCGTCCACAGCCGCGCAGGTCGGCATGCTCAAAGCCGTGCTGGCGGCGGGCATCGAACCCGATCTGGTCGTCGGCACCTCGGCGGGCGCGCTCAACGGCGCCGTCCTCGCCAAGGACCCCAAGCGCGCGGTCGAGGTCTTGACGCGGGTGTGGTGCGACTGTCGGCGGTCAACCGTGATCGGGGACACCCGGTTTCGCGTACTGCGCAACCTGCTCGGCGGTCACTACATGTTCCGCGGCGACCGCTTGGCCGAACTGTTCGACCGCGAGGTCGGCGTGCGCACCTTCGCCGAACTGCCGGTGCGCTTCGCCTGTGTCGCCACCGATCTGGAGTCCGGGGAGCCCGCGCTGCTGGACGAGGGTGACCTGGTCTCCGCTCTGCACTCGACCTGCGCGATCCCCGGCGTGTTCCCGGTGCCGCGCCGGGATGGCCGCCTGCTCGCCGACGGCGCCTACGTCGCGAACGTCCCCATCCGGCAGGCGTTGTCGCTGGGAGCCGCCTCACTTGTGGTGTTCGACTCCCGACCGCGCATCACGCACCGCGGCGACCCGAAGGACGTGCGCGACACCATGACGTTCGCCTTCGCCGCAGCGCTCAAGCAGCAGTACGAACGCGACGTCGAGCACGCTCGGGCCTCAGTCCCGGTGCTCTGCCCGCCGGGGCAGCCCACCAGCCACATCAAGGGCTTCGACTTCACCGGGGCGCCCGCCATGATCGCCACCGCCGAGGCAGCCACGGCGGCGTGGCTGGGCCACGTGGTCACCGAGGAACTGCCGCACCCGGCTTAGCGCGGCGGCCGGGCGCCGAACGGGTCAGGACAGGTGACCGCTCGACATGGTTGGGCTTCCTACTTTATGGTGTCCACAGGTCCATGGTGTCAGGGAAGCCGGTGCGATTCCGGCGCGGTCCCGCCACTGTGACCGGGGAGTGACGTCCCACCGAAAGCCACTGGCGCGAGCTGGGAAGGCCGGGGCGCCGCCGATCCGGGAGCCAGGATACCGGCCATGGACGAACCGTGTTCTTCCACGAGGATGGAGCTGAACGCATGCGGATTCGTCCTGCCTGCGCGAAAGAAGCCGACCGCCCGACGCCACGCGAGCCGGTGACGGGGTAGTCCCTCCTGCCCTCAGCCCGGGTCGCCCACAAGGCACCCCCTGGGCGGTTCCGTCCTGCGCTCCTTCGCGAAAGGCCAGCCATGACCACCGAACTCCACCACTTCGTCGCCGGGAAACCCGCCCCGGGAACATCGGGGCGCTTCGCCGACGTGTTCGACCCCAGCACCGGCGCCGTCCAGGCCAGGGTGCCGCTCGCCGCAGCCGACGAGGTCAGGGCCGTGGTCGGTGACGCGGCCCGGGCGCAACGCGAGTGGGCCGCGTGGAACCCGCAACGCCGGGCCCGTGTGCTGATGCGCTTCCTCGACCTCGTCCGCTCCGAAGAGGACTCCCTCGCCCGGCTGCTGTCCTCCGAGCACGGGAAGACGATCCCGGACGCGCGCGGTGACATCCAGCGCGGCCTTGAGGTCGTCGAGTTCGCCATCGGCATCCCGCACCTGCTCAAGGGCGAGTACAGCGACAACGCGGGCACCGGCATCGACGTGTACTCCATGCGCCAGCCGCTCGGTGTGGTGGCTGGGATCACCCCGTTCAACTTCCCCGCGATGATCCCGCTGTGGAAGGCGGCACCTGCGATCGCCTGCGGGAACGCGTTCGTGCTCAAGCCATCCGAACGTGACCCCTCGGTCCCGTTGCGCCTGGCCGAACTGTTCGTCGAGGCCGGCCTGCCGCCTGGCGTGTTCTCGGTTGTCAACGGGGACAAGGAAGCCGTCGACGCGCTGCTCACCGACCCACGCGTCGAGGCGGTCGGGTTCGTCGGGTCGTCGGCGATCGCGGAGTACATCTACTCCACCGCCGCCACCCATGGCAAGCGCGCGCAGTGCTTCGGTGGCGCCAAGAACCACATGATCGTGATGCCCGACGCCGATCTCGACCAGGTGACCGACGCGCTGATCGGCGCGGGCTACGGCTCGGCGGGTGAGCGCTGCATGGCGATCTCCGTCGCTGTCCCGCTCGGTCAGGCCACGGCGGACGCCCTGGTGGAGCGCCTGGCCGAGCGGGTGCGGACGTTGAAGGTGGGTGCTTCGCACGATGAGGCCGCGGACTTCGGGCCGCTGGTGACCGCCGAGGCGGTGCGGCGGGTGCGCGACTACATCGACATCGGTGTCGCCGAGGGCGCGGAGCTGGTCGTCGACGGACGTGGACTGACGGTTGCTGGCTACGAGAACGGTTTCTTCCTCGGCGGCTGCCTGTTCGACAAGGTCACACCCGAGATGCGGATCTACCGCGAGGAGATCTTCGGCCCGGTGCTGTCGATCGTGCGCGCCGAGGACTACGAGGCGGCGCTGCGGCTGCCCAGCGAACACGAGTACGGCAACGGTGTGGCCATCTTCACCCGCGACGGCGACACCGCCCGCGACTTCACCACCCGGGTCAACACCGGCATGGTCGGGGTCAACATGCCGATCCCGGTACCGATCGCCTACCACACCTTCGGCGGGTGGAAGCGCTCCGGTTTCGGCGACCTCAACCAGCACGGGCCGGACTCGATCCGCTTCTACACCAAGACCAAGACGGTCACCTCCCGCTGGCCCTCTGGCACCAAAGAGGGCGCCAGCTTCGTCATCCCGACGATGAAGTAGGCCGCGAACCATGAGACTGACCGAAGAACAACGCGCACTGCGCGCCACAGCGGCCGACTTCGCCGCCGAACACCTGGCCCCGCACGCGGTGGAATGGGACCAGGCCAAGCACTTCCCGGTCGACGTGTTGCGCAAGGCCGCGCAGCTGGGCCTGGGTGGGCTGTACCTGCCCGAGGACGTCGGCGGTTGCGAGCTCGGCAGGCTCGACGGCGTGCTGGTGTTCGAGGCGCTGGCCACCGGCTGCCCCTCGATCGCGGCGTACGTGTCGATCCACAACATGGTCGCCACCATGATCAACCGGTTCGGCACCGAGGAGCAGCGCCACCGGTACCTGCCCGCGATGTCCACAATGGAGTCTCTCGGAAGCTACTGCCTCACCGAGCCGAACGCGGGCTCCGACGCCGCCGCACTGGCCACCCGGGCCCGCTGCGACGGTGGCGAGTACGTGCTCGACGGGGTGAAGCAGTTCATCTCCGGCGCGGGCACCTCCGACGTCTACGTCGTGCTCGCCAGAACCGGCGGCCCCGGTGCGCGCGGCATCTCGGCGTTCATCGTCGACCGCGACACCCCCGGGGTGTCGTTCGGCCCCAACGAGGTCAAGATGGGCTGGAACGCCCAGCCCACCCGTCAGGTCGTGCTCGAAGGCGCCCGCATCCCGGCGTCGGCGATCCTCGGTGGCGAAGGGGCGGGCTTCGCGGTCGCCATGTCCGCCTTGGACGGTGGGCGGCTCAACATCGCCGCTTGTTCCGTCGGTGGCGCGGAATCGGCTCTTGCCAAGGCGATCCAGTACCTTTCCGAGCGCTCGGCGTTCGGCGCCAAGCTGGTCGAGGCGCAAGCCCTGCGGTTCCGGCTCGCCGACATGCGCACCGACCTGGAGGCGGCCAGGACCCTGCTGTGGCGGGCCGCGGATGCCCTCGACCAGGGCGAGGACGGCGCGACGCAGCTCTCGGCGATGGCCAAGCGGCTGTGCACCGACACCGGGTTCGACGTGGCGAACCAGGCGCTGCAACTGCACGGCGGCTACGGTTACCTCGCGGAGTACGGGATCGAGAAGATCGTCCGCGACCTGCGGGTGCACCAGATCCTCGAAGGGACCAACGAGATCATGCGGGTGATCATCTCCCGGCGGATGCTGCGGGAGGCATCATGAGTGACAGCGTCGAGTTCGTCGTCCACAGCGGAATCGGCCGGGTGACCCTCAACCGGCCGCGCGCGCTCAACGCCCTGGACCACCCCATGGTCCTGGCGATCACCGAACACCTCGACCGCTGGCGCGCCGACCCGGCCGTGCGGGCGGTGCTGATCGACGGCGCGGGTGAGCGCGGCCTTTGCGCGGGCGGCGACATCCGGTCCATCTACGAGGACGCCCGCTCCGGCGGGACGGAGTCGCTGGACTTCTGGGCCGACGAGTACCGCCTGAACGCCTCGATCGCCCGTTACCCCAAGCCCTACGTCGCCTTCATGGACGGCGTGGTCATGGGCGGCGGAGTCGGCGTCTCGGCGCACGGCCGCCACCGGGTCGTCACCGAACGAACCCGCCTCGCCATGCCCGAGGTGGGCATCGGCTTCGCCCCGGACGTCGGCGGCACGTACCTGCTGTCCCGGGCGCCCGGAGAGCTCGGCACCCACATCGCCCTCACCGGCGCACCGGTGTCCGGCGCGGACGCGATCCACTGTGGACTGGCCGACCACTTCGTCCCCAGCGCCCGGTTGGCCGATCTGCTGGACGCCCTGGCCACCCGAACTCCGAGCGACGCGATCGCCACGGTCGCCGAGACTCCCCCACCGAGCACACTGGCGGCCGACCAGGCGTGGATCGACCACTGCTACGCCGCTGACTCCGTCGAGGAGATCCTCGACGGCCTCCGTGGCAGCGGCGACGCGGCCGTCGCGACGGCGAAAGAGATCGAGCGGAAGTCTCCGACAGCGTTGAAGGTGACCTTGCGGGCACTGCGAACCGCGGCGGCGCTGCCCGACTTGGCGTCCGTGCTGGCGCAGGAGTACCGGACATCGCGCCGGGCGTTGCGGTCCACGGAGCTGGTGGAGGGCATCCGGGCGCAGATCATCGACAAGGACCGCTCGCCGCGCTGGTCCCCGGCGAGCCTCGCGGAGGTGGACGAGGACCTGGTGGACAGCTACTTCGCCGCCCTGGGTGCCGACGAGTGGGATGGGAGCGCCCGATGAGCGTGACCACTCTCGGCTCGGGGAGCACGCGCGATGCGGTGGCGTTATGCGTGCCGTGCGTGCCGATTGCGCCCACTGAGGTGCGCGGCTGCTTCGCCGATCTCGGTGTCAGCGAGCTCCCGATAAGCGTCACTGTCCTCGATCGGAGTGGCACGCGCGAACCGGTGGACTCGATCACGCTGTCCATCTCGACCCGGAAGCACCGAGACTCACTGACGAACGCAGCGGGGGGTTCCCGGTGAGCGTGACCTTCCTCGGCTTGGGCAACATGGGCGGACCGATGGCCGCGAACCTGGTGAAGGCGGGAGAGCGGGTCATCGGGTACGACCCGGTCACCGCGGCGCGGGCGGCGGCGGACGCGGTCGGGATCACCATCGCGGGGTCGGCGGTGACCGCCGTGGCTGGCGCGGATGTGGTGATCACGATGCTGCCCAGCGGGGCGCACGTGCTCGACTGCTACCGCGAGGTCGTGCCGCGCGCCAAGCCCGGCACCCTGTTCCTGGACTGCTCGACCATCGACGTGGCTGACGCCCGAGCCGCCGCGGAGATCGCCGCGGCAGCCGGTCACCTCGCCGTCGACGCGCCCGTGTCGGGTGGGGTCGTAGGTGCCGAGGCCGCCAAGTTGACCTTCATGGTCGGCGGGCCGGTCGAGGCCGTGGCCGCCGCCGAGCCGTACCTGCGGCACATGGGTGCCCGGTCCGTGCACTGCGGTGACGCGGGTGCCGGGCAGGCGACGAAGATCTGCAACAACATGATCCTCGGCATCTCGATGATCGCGGTCAGCGAGGCGTTCGCCCTCGGCGCCCGGCTCGGGCTCACCGACCAGGCCCTGTTCGACGTGGCCTCGACCGCGTCCGGGCAGTGCTGGGCGCTGACCACCAACTGCCCGGTGCCCGGCCCGGTCCCGACGAGCCCCGCCAACCGCGACTACAGCGGCGGGTTCGCCAGCGGCCTGATGCTCAAGGACTTGCGCCTCGCCCAAGCCGCCGCCCGGGCGGCGGGCGTCACCACCGAACTCGGCCAGCACGCCGCCGACCTCTACGCCCGGTTCGTCGACCACGACGGCCCCGGCCGCGACTTCTCGGCGATCATCACCAGCATCCGCGACCAGGACGGCACCCCGTGACCGACACCATCACCATCGACCGCCCCGCCGACCGGGTGGCCCTGATCACCCTGACCAGGCCCAAGGCGCTCAACGCGCTGAACCTGCAGGTCATGCGCGAGATCACCGCCGCGACCGCCGAGCTGGACCGCGACCCCGACATCGGCGCGATCGTGATCACCGGCTCCGAACGGGCCTTCGCGGCGGGCGCCGACATCAAGGAAATGGCCCCCCAGACCTTCAGCGACGTCTACGCGGCGGACTGGTTCGCGGGCTGGGACGCCCTGTCCCGGGTCCGCACCCCGCTGATCGCCGCCGTCGCGGGCTACGCCCTCGGCGGCGGCTGCGAACTGGCGATGATGTGCGACCTCCTCATCGCCGCCGACACCGCCAAGTTCGGCCAACCCGAGATCACCTTGGGCGTCATCCCCGGCATGGGCGGCTCCCAGCGCCTCACCCGCGCAATCGGCAAAGCCAAGGCGATGGACCTCTGCCTCACCGGCCGCACCATCGACGCCCACGAGGCCGAACGCGCAGGCCTGGTATCCCGCGTCGTGCCCGCCGCGGCCTTGCTGGAGGAGGCAACAGGGGTGGCGACCAAGATCGCCAGCATGTCCCGCCCCGCGGCTCGAATGGTGAAGGAGGCAGTGAACCGCGCCTTCGAGTCCTCCCTCACCGAGGGTCTCCTCTTCGAGCGCCGCCTGTTCCACTCCACCTTCGCCACACACGACCAAAAGGAAGGCATGGCAGCTTTCACCGAGAAGCGCCCCCCAACATTCCGCCACGCCTGACCGCCGTAGTGGGCAGACCACCACTCCACACGGTTTGTCCACCAGGCGAGACGATGGACGCCAGGGGCCCAACGCTCCGGCGAGTCGCCACCCGGAAGCCGGGCAACAGGCGGCGCTAAGCCTGACCGAGCTGGTGGCAGGCCACCGTGACGGCCTGCCACCACTTCGGACGGTTTGCCCGCCTGGTCGGGCCTGGCGGGCGCTGGCGGCAGTCGCGCGAACGAGGATGACGGGTGCCAAGCCAACGGCCCGACGCGGCAGCGAGAGCCACCCGGAGCTGGCAACAGACAGCGCCACGGCAGCCCCTTCTACTGCGTCACGGTACGGATCGCCAGGCCAGGCACCGTAGCAGCGGCGGTAGTCAAGACGGCCAAATCAGTCCCAGAGGCGAGATCAGGGGCTTCGGCCGCCGCGTCTACGAGAAGGGGACTCCCCTCGTCCATGCCCTGTAAGAGGTAGCCGAACTCTGAGACGGCTACAAGTCGCTGGACCGCTACGAGGATGGCGCCATGCCACTCGGCCGAGGGCCCGCACCTCACCTCATGGGCTTCGACACACCCATCTTCGTCGCCGCCTGCAGCCTCATCCGGCCCTCTAGCAGCTACACCGGGCAGCCGCAGCGGCCTATCACGGCCTAGTCCACCCGAGGGATGGGGCCACTGTGGCGGCGAGGTCGGCGAGCAGGCGGGTGTTCTGCGGGAGGGTGAAGGCGGGTGGGAGGAACAGGACGAGGTCGTCGGCTTGGGTTAGGCCGGGGTCGGCTTGGACGGCGGTGATGACCTGGTCGGGGGTGCCGTGGAAGACGGGGCTGATGCGCATGCCCGCGGGGAGGTCGGCGGTGATCACGGGGGTCAGGGCGCCGTCGGGGCGGGAGGCGGCCATGCCTTGGGTGCGGCGCTGGTGGTCGTAGGCCGCGTAGGTGTCGCGTAGTTCGGGGGTGGTGCCGGGCAGGATCGAGGCGGCGACAGCGACTCGGGGCGGTTCGGTGGTGTGCTTCTCGCGCCAGGTCGTGCGGTAGGCGGTGATGATTCGCGCTTGGTAGGCGCTGAAAGTCTCGCCTTCGGCCAGGTCGTGGAGCACGGTGCCGACGATCAGACCGATGCCCAACTCCGCCGCTCGTCGAGCCGACCCAATGCTGGAGGCGCCCTGGCGGATCCGGTCCACGAGGCCGGGGCTGTGTGGGGTGACCTTGATCTCCGTGCCGACCGGAGCACCCTGCCCCGGACCGTCGACGAGGTGCAGGGTCTCACCACCGACGGCGGCGAGGAAGCGGGTCTGGCGACGTTCAGCCTCGGTGCGGGTGTCGGTGTCGACGGCCCCGAACAGCGCGTCGAAGGCGGCGTTCGTCCCGGTCGCGACGGCCAGTTCGAGTCGGCCGTCGACCAGGAGGTCCGCGGTGGCGGCGGCCTCGGCGAGCAGGATCGGCTCCTGGTAGCGCATCGGCAGCACCGCGGTACCGAGGGTGATGCGGCTGGTGTGCTGGCCGACGGCGGTGAGGAAGGGCAGCGGAGAGGACAGGTAGTGGTCGAAGTGCCGCTGGTAGACCCAACCCGATTGGTAGCCGAGCACCTCAGCGGTCTTGAACAGCTCGATACCGTCGCGCAGGCCTTGTGCGGGACCGTCGCTGTCGGTGAAGGACACCCGAGTGTTGAAGCCAAGACGGGTCATGACACTCCTCCGGCGACGGGATCGGCACCTGCGGGGATCGAGTCGACCAAGGCGCGGGTGTAGGGCTCTTGCGGGTTGTCGAGCACGGCCGCGACCGGTCCGCTTTCCACGATTCGCCCCTGTCGCATGACAGAGACAGTGTGGGCGAGTTGGCGCACCAGGGCCAGGTCGTGAGACACGAAGACGTAGGTCAGGCCCAAGGAAGCCTGCAAGGTCAGCATCACCTCGACGATCCCCGCTTGGACGCTGACGTCCAGTGCCGAGGTCGGTTCATCGAGCACGATCACGTCCGGCCGGAGTACCAGCGCTCGAGCGAGAGCGACCCGTTGGCGTTGACCGCCCGAGAGGGCGGTGGGCCGCCGGGAGAGCAGATCTTGGCTTAGCCCAACGGAGTCGAGCGCCTCCCGGACTCGCTCGTCGCGGTCACCGACCCGGTACCGGTCGAGCGATTCCCCGACCAGCCGCTTGACTGTCCACAAGGGATCGAGAGAGGTGAACGGGTTCTGGTAGACCAGTTGCAGGTGTCTGCGCACAGATCGCAATGACGCGTGCGACCGGCGGGTCACTTCCTCCCCCGCTACCGTGATGCTGCCGCTGTCGGGCTCCTCCAACCCGAGCAACAGGCGGATCGTTGTCGTCTTGCCCGAGCCGGACTCGCCCACCAGCGCATGCGTGGTGCCTGGCGCCACGGAGAAAGACACGTCGTCGACCGCGGTGAGGACTTTCCCATCGACCGTGAACGTCTTGCTCACGCCGCGCACCTCGATCCGCGGCGGCTCACCCACCGGGCGATCGGAGTCACGCAGGTGCTGGTAGCGGTCGGGGTTGAGCGCTGGGACATCGGCGTGCAGCTTGCGGGCGTACTCCGACGACGGGGCCGAGAACACAGATGCCGTGCTGCCTGCCTCCTGCACGACGCCATCCTTGAGGACCACCAGCGAATCTGCCCGCTCCGCCGCGATGGCGAGGTCGTGGGTGATCAGCAGCAGGCTGATGTTCAGGTCCTGCCTCAGCTGCGAGAGCAGGTCCAGGATCCGTTTCTGGATGGTGACGTCCAGCGCCGAGGTCGGCTCGTCGGCGACGATCAGCGCGGGACGGGGCAACACGGTGAGTCCGATGAGGACACGTTGCAGCATGCCGCCGGAGAGCTGGTGCGGGTAGGAGTCGTACACCCGGCGCGGGTTGTCCAGCCCGACTTGGTCGAAGGTCTCCAGGACCACCTCCGGCCCCTTCTCCCCGATGAGCGCGGCGGCTTCCTGCGCCTGAACGCCGATCGTGCGCACCGGGTTGAGCGAGTTGCCCGGGTCCTGCGGCACGAACCCGATCCGCCTGCCGCGCAACGGCCGGAACCGCCGCTCGGACAGCGACAGGATCTCCTGCCCCTCGAACTCCACCGTCCCCGTCGCCCGTCCCACCCCGCGCGGCAGGAGTCGCAACACCGACCGGGCGATCGTAGACTTGCCCGACCCCGACTCGCCGATCAACGCCAGGCTTTCCCCGCGCCGCAACGAGAAGCCCACGTCGGTGACGACCTGGTGGTCGCCGTAGGAGACGGTGAGCCCCTCGACCCGCAGCAGCTCTCCGGTCAGTCGGTCTTGCGGAGCCATCGGCTGATCCTGTTCACGGAGAGGACGGTGGCGATCATGACGAGCGCGGGCGCGTACACCAACCACGGCGCCAGCGGGTAGTTCTTGCCCACGGACACGAGCAGACCCCAGTCCGACGCGGGCGGCGGGTCGCCGTAGCCGAGGAACGCGAGCCCGGCGATGATCAGGATGGCGAACCCGAACTGCAGCACCGCCAACGTGAACACCGACCGCGACGCATTGGGCAGCACGTGCCGGGTCAGGATGTGCCAGCGGGCGCCCCCTTGCAGGTACGAGGCCTCAACGAACACCGCCCGCCTGGTCTTGAGCACCTCCGACCGCATGACCCGGGCAAACACCCCCACCGCCGAGACCCCGGTGGCGATCGCGACGTTGATCGTCTCGAACCCGAGCGCACTGACGACGATCACCGCGAGCAGGAACTCGGGAATCGCCAGCAGCACATCCACCAGCCGCGACAACACGGTGTCAGCCCACCCACCCACGAACCCGGCGACCAGCCCAATCAGCCCTCCGACCACGACCGCGATGAGCACCGCGATCAACGCGCTGGTCACCGAGGACGAACTGCCGTGCACCACGCGGGCGAACAAGTCCCGTCCCAGGTGGTCAGTGCCGAACCAGTGCGCGCTGCTGGGTCCTTGGAACTTGTCCGCAGGAACCCCGACCGCAGGATCGTGGCTGGTGAAGAATCCCGGCAAGAACGACCACGCCAACACAAACACCACGACGGCGAAGGAGATCACGACGCCGACCGGAACGCTCCGGGTACTGAACGACCGGACGGTCGGCAACGCAACAGCCGCGCTCACGCCGCCACCTCCACCTTCGGCCGCGACCGCGACTCGCCCAGCCGCACTCGCGGGTCCAGCAGCGGGTACACCAGGTCCGCGATCAGGTTCACACCCACGAACACGATCGCCGCCAACGTCACCACCGCCTGCAGCACCGGTAAGTCCTGAGTGGTCACTGATCGCTCGACCAGACTGCCGATGCCGGTCCGCCCGAAGATCTGCTCCGTGATCACAGCCCCACCGAGCAGCTCCCCCACCGCCAGTGCCACGACGGTGACCACCGGCAACGACGACGGCTTGAGCAAGTGCCGCAACAGCAACCCAGTGCGCCCCAGACCCCGAGACCGGGCCACCGACGCGTACTCCTCCGCCGACTCGTGATCCAGGTTCGCCACCAACACCTCAGCGATCCGCGCACTCACCGGGATCCCCAAAGCGATCGCGGCGAACAACGTCGCCAACCCGCCCTCGGAGTCGATCACCCGGAACAGGCCGAGCTGGAACGCGAACACATTGATCAGCAGCAGCCCGATGACGAAGTTCGGCACGGACAGGAACAGCGACGGGAACGCCCGCAGCAGTCCCTGTCCGTAGCGCTTGGGCAGGTACTGGGTGCCGAAGCCGATCGCGAACGCCAGCACCAGGGCGACCCCCAGTGCTGACGCCGCGAGGACCAGGGTCGAGCTGAGTACTTCGCTGATCAGTCGTGAGACCGGGAGTCCGGAGCGCAGTGAGACGCCCAGGTCGCCGACGACGAAGCGGGACAGCGACTGCCACAGTTGCTCGTGCACCGGCCGGTCGAGGCCGTAGTAGGCGACGATCCGCTGGATCTCCTCCTCGGAGAAGCCGTTCTGCGGGTTGCGCAGGGTGTTGGTCACGGGGTCGCCGGGTAGCACGCTGATCACCACGAAGGTGAACACGTACGCCAGCAGGACGACGACGACCGCTTGCAGCACCCGTCGCAGTGCGTACTTCACGTAGTCCCGGTCCACGGCGCGACCGTCAGCCGAGC
Source organism: Actinokineospora diospyrosa (assembly GCF_024171925.1). Taxonomy (GTDB): domain Bacteria; phylum Actinomycetota; class Actinomycetes; order Mycobacteriales; family Pseudonocardiaceae; genus Actinokineospora; species Actinokineospora diospyrosa. Next base: position 17,543 of record NZ_JAMTCO010000019.1, read on the forward strand.
CAGGCGGCGTAGTAGTTGGCGTAGGCGATCCCGTTGTAGGTCACGCCCTGCAACTTCGGCGACTGGAGGTAGAGGCGCTGCACGATCTGCGTCAACGGGACGAAGTAGCCTTGCTGGAGCACGTGGCCCTGGAGTTCGTCGAGCAGCGGCGCCCGCTTCTCCACGCTGTCGGCCGCGGCCACACCGGTCGCGAGTTGGACCAGCTTCGCGTCGGTCTGCCCGAGGCCGAACCAGTTCTCGCCCTTGTTCGCGTCGGTCAGCACACCGGCCACCGTGCCCGCGTCGATGAAGCTGCGGGTCACCTCGTAGGCGGCGACACTGGGACTGTTGATCTTCACCCGCTCGCCGTAGGTGACGACGTCGAAGGCCTGGATGGTGGTCTTGAAGCCGAGCTTGCCCAACTGCTGGGCGACGAGCTCGTCAACCGACTTCGACGCGGCGAGATACGGGTTGGCGTAGAGGGTGAACTCGAGCCGCTTGCCATCCTTGGCGCGGACACCGTCGGCGCCCTTGACCCAGCCCGCCTCGTCGAGCAGGCGGTTGGCCTTGTCGGCATCGTAGGCGAAGTCCGCGCTGCGGTCGGTCGCGCCGGGAACATTGCTCTGGAACAGCGACTGCGCGGGCAGCCAGTCCTCGGTGTAGACGGTGGAGATGATCTCCTTGCGGTCGATGCCGTGCTGCAACGCCTGCCGCACCTTGACATCGTCGAACGGTGCGACCTTGGTGTTGATGGCGAACCCGTTGACGAACCCGAGGTAGCGCGGGGTCGCGGTGGTGAAGCCCTGGCTCTTGAAGGAGGCGAGCTCCTGTGGCGACGGGTTGTAGGCCACGTCCGCCTGGCCGGACTGAACCGCGGAGGTCCGCACGGACGGTTCGGCGACGAGCTTGTAGGTGATCGAGTCCAGCCGCGCGGGACCCTCGTGGCCGAGCGCCTTCGGACCCCAGTTGTAGTCCGGGCGCTTCTTGAGGACGACGCTGTCGCCCTCCTTCCACGACGCCAGCACGAACGGGCCACTGCCGATGTCGTTGCTGAGGTCGGCCTGTTGCGCGGACGGCAGCGCGATGGTCTTGGGCGAGATCAGGATGGAGCCGTGGTAGCCCAAGGTCGGGATGAATCCCAGGGTCGGCGCCTTGAAGAACACCTTGACCGTGGTCGTGTCCACGGCCTGGGAGTGGTCGTAGGTCTTGGGGAACAGGCCGATCGGGTTGATGCCCCTGGTCGGGTCGCCCTTGGACCAGATGTCGAGGTTGGCGACGACGGCGGCGGCGTCGAGCGGGGTCTTGTCGGAGAAGGTGACGCCCTGGCGCAAGTGGAGGGTGAACTCCGTGGCGGTGGCGTTCTGCTCCCACTTCTCCGCGACCCACGGGCTGACCGCGCCCTTGTCGTCGACGTAGACGAGCTTGTCGGTCAAGTGGCCCCAGATGTGGCCCTGGAAGCTGGAGATGGCGCTGTTGTTGGGGATCCACGTGTCACCGAGCGAGTCGATGAGGAACGTGATCGCGCCGCCGTCCTTGGGTGGGGTCGCGGTGCCCGCGGCAGGCCCGCCCGCCGCCGGGGACCCGCACGCGGCCAGGCCCATGACGGTGGCGAGGCCGACGATGATCCGCAGGGCGCGGCCGGGTGGTCTGGTCTTCACGGTTCTCCTCGGGGCGGGGAATGGGGTCGGGCAGGCGAGTTCCAGGCAGGCAACGAATCTAGGAGCGCCCGCGCGGCTCGGTCCAAGACGAAATGGGAATGGGAACCCATCGAGGAGTGTGATCGCTGCGCCACGCGACCCTGGCTAGGGTTCCGCTCGTGGAGACCAGCGCGCATTGGGGAACGTACCTGGTCGAGGTGTCCGCCGACGGCTGTGAAGTGGTCGGCGCCGGTTCTCGGGACCCGGATGCCGCGCCCGCGATCGGCAACGTGGTGGACGGGAACCGGCACCGGTCCCGGGTCGCGCGGCCCAGTGTTCGGCGCGGGTGGCTCGAGCGCGGCCCTGGTCCGGACACCAGTCGCGGCGGGGACGACTATGTCGAGGTTTCGTGGGACACGGCGCTGGACCTGGTCGCGGGTGAGTTGGAACGGGTCCGGTCCGGGTTCGGCAACCAGGCGATCTTCGGCGGTTCCTACGGTTGGGGCAGCGCGGGTCGGCTGCACCACGCACAGAGCCAGCTGCACCGGTTCCTGAACACGATCGGCGGGTACACGCGCTCGATCAACGACTACAGCCGTGGCGCGAGCATGGTCCTGCTCCCCCACCTGATCGGTGCCCAAGGCGCGCTGGACCTCCGCTACAAGCCAGTGTCGTGGGCCGACGCGGCCGAGCACACGGATTTGCTGGTCACCTTCGGTGGGGTGCGGCGGTCCAACATGTGGGTCGTGCCGGGCGGTCACGCGCGGCACGTCGGATCCGGCCTGGCCAGGGCGGCGGCGCGGACCACGCGGGTGGTGACCTTGTCGGCGCAGCGGGATGACGCGTTCGCTGATCTGGACGCCGAGTGGATCGGGGTGATGCCCGCGACGGACACGGCGGTCATGCTGGCGCTCATCCACGTGCTGGTCGTGGACGGTCTGGCTGATGACGAGTTCCTCGCGCGGTACACCGTGGGCGCTGAGGAGGTTCGACGGTATGTGCTGGGGTCGGCTGATGGGGTTCCGAAGACGCCCGAGTGGGCTTCGGCGATCAGCAGGACACCTGCGGGGGTGATTCGCGAGCTGGCGCACCGGATGGCGACCGGGCGGACGCTGATCAACGTGGTCTATGCGCTGCAACGGGGTGAACGCGGGGAGCAGGCGGTGTTCGCTGGGCTGACCCTCGCGGCTTTCCTGGGCCAGATCGGGCTACCCGGCGGCGGGTTCGTGCACGGCTTCGGGTCGATGGGCGATTACGGCGTCGGGGTCACGGGTCCGCGGCTGCCGACGTTCCCGCAGGGCTACAACCCGGTGCCGGACTACATCCCGTGCGCCAGGATCAGCGATCTCCTGCTCAACCCCGGCGCGGAGATCCCGTACAACGGTGGCACGGTCCGGTTCCCGGAGGTCAAGCTGGCCTACTGGGCGGGCGGCAACCCCTTCCACCACCACCAAGACCTGCGACGACTCCGCGAAGCACTGTCCACACTGGATACGTTCATCGTGAACGAAACCCACTGGACGCCGACCGCCCGACACGCGGATGTGGTGCTGCCAGCGGCGACCACGTTGGAGCGCGACGACGTGGCGGCGGGGGCTGGCGATAGTCGATTGCGGGCTGTGCCGCGTGTGGTGCCGCCGCGCGGGGAGGCGCGGGAGGAGTTCTGGATCTACTCGCGGTTGGCGGAGCGGATGGGGGCGGATTTCGCGGAGGGGCTGGACTCGTGGCAGTGGTTGCGGCGGATCTACTCGGAGTCGCGCGCGGAGCCGTCGTTCGAGGAGTTCTGGCGGGAGGGGGGTGTTGACCTGCCGCAGGAGCCGTACCGGGACACGGTGTTCACCGACTTCCGCGCTGATCCGGTGCGGTATCCGGTGCAGACGCCCAGTGGCCGGATCGAGCTGTTCTCGGCGGCGCTGGCGGGATTCGAGCTGGCGGATGTGGCGGGGCACGCGCAGTGGCGGGAGCCGACGCAGTGGTGGGGCGCGGGTGGGGAGTTCGACCTGCACCTGCTGTGTACGCAGCCGTCGCACCGGTTGCACAGCCAGTTGGACATGGGGTCAGCGAGCCAGTCGACCAAGGTGGCCGGGCGCGAACCCCTGCGCCTACACCCGACGGACGCCGCCGCCCGAGGGCTGGCTGATGGTGATCTCGCGCTGGTCCGCAGCCCCCAGGGCAGCCTCCTGGCAGGCGTCCTCACCACCGAGAACATCCTCCCCGGCGTAGCCCGAATGCACACCGGCGCCTGGTTCGACCCCAGCGCCCCACACATCGCCACCTGCATCAACGGCAACGTCAACGTGCTGACCAGGGATGTGGCTACCTCCACCCTGACCCAGGCCACCAGCGGCGCCCACGTACTGGTGGCGGTCACCCGCTACGACGGCCCAGTGCCGCCAGTACGGGCCTACGACCCGCCGCCTCTCAGCGAGAGCTGAGCAAACCGCGCCACGCAGACGACGGGAGGGCCAGCATCGGACCGGCGGGGTTCTTGGAGTCACGCACCAGCACAGCCTCACGCGCGATGTGGAGATCAGACCAAGCGACTTCGACGCAGCTGGTTCCCGACCCGCCGCTAAAGCTGCTCTTGCGCCATGGTGTTTGCGCCATTCCTAGCCTCCTCGGTCTCAGGGAGAGCTGAGCAACCCCCGCCACGCGGAGGATGGAAGAGTCAGCATCGGACCGGCAGGGTTCTTGGAGTCACGCACCAGCACGTCGTCGCCCGCCGGACGATCAGCTGACCACGCCACCTCCACGCAGTCCGTTCCCGATCCGCCACTGAAGCTGCTCTTGCGCCATGGTGTCTGCGCCATCCCAGTGACTCCCTCGGTCGTACTCGTCGGCCAGTCCAGCCGCGAACTCCCGAGATTGTTCCTCATCCAGCGCGATGCCCTCGAGCTTGGGTATCAACTCATAGTAGCCGCGCACATAAGCGGGCTCATCGATGATCAAGCCTCCGTTGGCCAAGTTGTCGAGATACACGATGGGTTTGTGGAGGGCGAATTCCATCAACCTGAAGGCGCCCAGCACAGACCGCTCCCCCGCCGCGCTAGGCACGACGCGGATCGACACGTTCTCCCTCGCAGCCGTGAACACCAGGTGCAGCAGCTGTTCGTGCATCACCTTGGCCGTGCCGACTTGAAGCCGGAGCGCTTGCTCGTGGATGTAGAACGTGAACCACGCGGGTTCGGGAACGGCCAGGATGCGACTGCGCTCCATCCGAGTACGCACCGCGCCATCCAGTTGATCTGGGGTGGAGTCCGCGTCAACGGAGGAGATCATGGCTCGGGCGTACTCGGGTGTCTGCAGCAGGCCGTGGACCATCTGGGCCTCGTAGCCGACCGTGTAGTCGGCCATGGACTCGTGGAAGATGAGGGACTGCAGTGAGCCGCCGATGCCCTGGTCGGACAGGTAGTAGCCCTGTTGGCGTTCGGCCATCCTGGTGAACTCGAACAGCTCTTGGGCCTTCCGGTACGACAGGCCGCAGCCCACCACGTGCTGGATCACGTCCGTGGTGGTCGACGCCCGGTGGCCGGTTTCCATCCGGGAGAGGGTGGTCAGGGGCAGGCCCAGGCGGTTGGCGAGTTCGGTGAGGGTCAGGCCTGCGTTCTCCCGGAGCCCGCGCAGCGTCGCGCCGAGCTCCCGGTAGGCGGCGGAGGTGCTCATGCGGGCACGCTAGAGGCATCCGGCCATCGATTCTGCCCGTGGCGCGCCGGATACACCCCATCGGAGCAGGTCAATTTCAGTCTTTCACGGTGGACAAGACGCGCTTGCCAGCAGCCACCAGCGCCGCGTCCTCCTGCGGCGGGTGCACCCGGACGCACAGGACGTCGCGCAGGTGTCGCTCCAGTGGGTTGTGCCTGGACAGCGCCGGATTGCCCAGGGCAGCCACTGCCGCCTGCACCGCCGCCACGACGGATCGGGCGATGGCCACCTTGATCACCGACAGCTGCGGCAACACCGTCTCGTCCCGCAGCAGCGCGCCGTGCAGCAGGGTCTCGGCCTGGGCGATCTGCAGGTCGATCTCACCCGCCACCGCCTGGATCCGCTCCAGCGTCGCGATGGGTTTGCCCAGCCCAGCGGGCACGCGTGACCGGGCGAAGTCCGCGAACGCGCGCCGGGCCGCCCGCGCCACCCCGATGTAGAGCGCCGGATGGCCGAAACTGCCCGGCCCCGCAGTAGCCGCCGGGTCCCGATACACCCCATCCGCACCGCGCGGGATCTCGACGAACGCGTCCAGAGGCAGCTCGACCGACGTATAGGTGACGTCGTGGGTGTTGGAGGCCCGCAGTCCCAGGTGGTCCCAGGTGTCGAGCCAGGCGATCCCGGGCAGGTCACCGGGCACGACCACGTGGCCGACCCGGTCCTCGGCCACCACCCACACCAGGTGGTACGCCAGCGCCGTGCCACCCGTCGCGTAGGCCTTGTGGCCGTCGAGCACCCAACCAGACGCCGTGCGCCGGATCGAGGTCTTGGGCAGTCCGCCCCGGGCAGGCGCACCCAGCTCCGGTTCGGCGCGGATCGCGTTGATCGGGGCAGGTCCAGCGGCGGACCGCTCCAGCACATCGTCGTAGTACGCCTGCGGCCAGTGCGGGTTCGCGGCCTGCGACGCGTGCGCCATCAGGGTGTTCGCGGCGATCAGCGCGACGGACGGGTCGCCTTCGCCCAGTGCGGTGAGGATGCGGGCGGTATCGAGCGGGCTCACCCCGGGCCCGCCATAGCGGTGACCGACGCTCGCGGTGAGCAGGCCGGCCTTCGCGGCGACCTCCAGACCGCGCGCCGGGATCTCACCGCTGCGGTCGTACTCGGCAGCGGTCTCGGCTACCTCCGCGGTGACCGCCGCGAGGGCCTCGTCGCTCAGATCGGGAACGGTGATCGTCACGCCTGACCCGCCGTCGCGTAGCGCTGGTAGTCCTCCGTGTAGTTGCCCAGGTGCTCGGCCTGCAGCGTTCCGCGCCTGCCGGTCGCCTCACGGTGCGCGATCTCCTGTCGCACCAAGGGGAGCACATACCTGCCGTAGTCCACGGCGTCGTTGAGCGTGTCGTAGCCCCGGATGCTGACCAGGTCCGCGCCGCGGTCGACGTAGTCCAGGATCGCGGCCGCCACGGTCTCCGGAGATCCGACCAGCGCGGTGGATGCCCCGGCGGCGTTGGTCACGGCGGCGGTTCGAGTCCACAGTGCACGGTCGTAGAGGTCAGCTTTGTCGGCGAACGACAGCGCCCGCTGGGATCCGACGTTCTGCGGGCTGCCCTGCTGGAAGATCTGCTTGCCGTAGCCGGACTTGGCGAACGTGGCGGCGATCTTGTCGACGTACTCGTGCGCCTTGCGCCAGGCCAGCTCGTCGGTCTCGGCGATGATCGGCCGGAACGTCACCCAGATCCGCGGCAGCGTGGTCCGACCGGCGGCGCGGGCGATGGCATGCACCCGCTCGATCTCGGCGCGCAAGTCGTCGAGCGGCTCGCCCCAGAAGCTGAACACGTCGGCCTTCTCGCCGCCGACCTGGAACGCTTCGTCGGACTGGCCGCCGATGGAGATCGGGATCGGGGTGTCGTACGGGGCGAAGCCGGGACCGAAACCGTCGAACTTGTAGAACTCGCCGTCGTGGCTGAACGGGGCGGGCTCGGTCCAGGAACGGCGCAGCAGGTCGATGTACTCGCTGGTGCGCGCGTAGCGGCGCTCCTTGGGCAGGTAGTCGCCGTGGCGGGCCTGCTCGGCGTCGCTGCCGCCGGAGATGAGGTGGACCACGGCCCTGCCCTCGGTCAGCTGGTCCAGGGTGGCCAGCTTCTGGGCGGCGACCTGCGGCAACGTGGTGTTGGGGCGGAGCGCGACGATCGGCTTGATCCGCTCGGTGAGCTGGCCGACGGCGGCGGCGGTGACGAACGAGTCCGCGGTGCCCGAGCCGTAGGGCAGCAGCGTGTAGTCGTACCCGCCGTCCTCCAGGGCGCGGACGTAGCGGCGGAAGTACGCCGGGTCGATGCCCCTGGCGGGGACCGGGTTCAGCTCGGTCGACGGGTTGAGGTGCGACAGGCTGATGAACTCGACGGTCCGCGCGGCGGTCTCGGGGATCTGCTGGTCGAAAGCGGGTGCGCTGGTCACGTCTGAGAACGTAGGTCGGGGCGGTTGATCGCGTCCAAGACAAGAGCGCGATGGGTTCCGATAGTCCGGGGTTATGGGCTCAGGCGCCCTGGGCGGCGGGGACCAACTGCAGGTGTGGGCGCTGCGCGAAGAAGTCCATCCCGGCGGCGAGCGCGGTCTGCTCGATCTCGGCGTTCAACCCGCGGCGGACCACGAGCCGGAGCTGCGTCGTACCACCGTCGGGCAGCTCACTGCACACCGTCAGCCCCGTCGGCCGTCCGCCACCGCTGGGGAGCAGCGCGACGCCGAGACCTGCGCGCACGCCCGCCAGAACCCCCTCCAGCGTCGTCGACTGCGCGGTGACCTCGACCTGCCGCCCCTCCCCCGCCAGCAGCGACATCGCCCGCTCACGCAGACCGCACGGCTCCTCGAACGCGATCAGCGGCCACGTCTCCCCCGGCGCGGGCGGCTGCCACCCCCGCGCGGCGTACCAGACCAGCGGCAACTTGCCGACCAGGTGCCCGGCGCCCTGACCGCTCGGGTCCAGCACGAACGCGAAGTCGACCGTGCCCTTGCCGACGGACTCGGCCAGTTGCGTCGACCGGCCGATCTCGAACCGGGTGGAGCAATCGGGGAAGGCGGCCTGCAACGCGCGGATCATCTCCGGCAGGATCTGGCCCGCGCTGTGCTCGGTGGACCCGACGACGATCGACCGGCTCGGCCGTGCCGCCAACCGGCGCAACGATGCGTCGTGTACCTCGATGATGCGCCGCGCCTCGGCCAGCACCTGCTCGCCCTCGTGGGTGAAGCGCATGTTGCGGCCGTCGCGCTCGAACAGCTTGCGCTTGAGGCCGCGCTCCAGCAGCCGGACGTGCTGGCTGAGCGCGGGCTGGCTGATGTGGCGGACGGCGGCGGCCTTGCTGAACCCACCGCACTCGGCGATCGCCACCAGCGTCCGCAGGTGCTCGAGGTCGAGTGAGTTCGTCATGTCCTGATTAGAACCGACCCACCCGGAGATCCAGAGCGCCGACCGGCATATGGGAACGGCGCCCGGCGGTCTTGCCAACCGGGTCCGGCGGCCCGGTCGCGCCGATCCATCACCTCTCGTCATGGGAAGCGATCGGGAAACGTTGTTGGACGCGCGGGGCGGCGCGGGCGAGGGTGGGAGGGTGAGCAACCTTCAGCAGGGCCTAGACCCCGGTCGGCTGCGCGCGGCCTTCGGCGCCTTCCCCAGCGGTGTCGTCGCCGTCGCCGCCCGGGTCGACGACCGGATCGTCGGCCTGGCCGCCAGTTCGTTCACCTCCGTGTCGTTGGACCCGCCACTGGTCTCCTTCTCGATCGGCACCACCTCCAAGACCTGGCCCGTGCTGCGGCGCGCGGAGCGGGTCGGGGTCACCGTGCTCGCCGAACACCACGACATCGTCGCCCGCCAGCTCGCCGGGCCCGCGGACGGCCGCTTCCACGGCCTGGACACCGTCTCCACCGTGGACGGCGCCGTCACCCTCACCGACGGCGTCGCCTGGTTCGACACCTCGATCGAGCGGCACATCGAGGCGGGCGACCACACCATCGTTCTGCTCCGGCTGCACTCAGCCGCGCACGCTGAGCACGCGCCGCCACTGGTGTTCCACCGCAGCCGGTTCGGCCTGAGCTAGCGGTCTCGCCCCGGAACGTGGCCAATGACGGCCGACGTTCCGGGGCGAGTTGCTAGGCGAGGCTGGGCAGGGTGGTGCGGAGGTCGTCGTCGGTGAGTGAGCGTGCTGGGCGGCGTTCGGCGGCCGCGCGGGCGATCCTGGCCAGGACGGCGGCGTTGGCGGGTGCCTCGCGGCCGTGCAGCCGGGCGAGCAGGACGATCTCGCCGTTGAGGAACTCGGTCTCGAGGGTCGCGCCGCGGAACAGGCTCTGCCAGGTGGAGCTGCCCTCGCGTTCGTGGCCGGGGATCGACTGGATCACGAACCCGGAGATGTCCTGTTTGGTGTCCGCGATGAGGTCCGCTGCGCGGATCCCGGCGGCGGCGAACACTTCCTTGGCCTCTTGCCGCAGCAGGTCACCGGCCTTGTCGCGCAACGGGCTCGGCAGGTAGAGGGCGTCCAAGGCGTTGGGGAGGATGGACAGCAGCTTGCCCGCCTTGAACGCGAGGACGTCGTCGACGACCTCGACGGCCAGGTTGGCGGCGATGAAGTCCGCTGTGATGTCGGCCAGTCGCGGATCGTCGCCGGTCGGGTATTGCCCGATCCAGTACACGGCCACCACTGGCGCTCCGGGGGATACGACCTCGCCGGGCGCCACGTGGGTCGTCGGGGACCAGGTGACGGAGGCGAGAACGGTGCTGAAGCGGCGAAGCGCGCCGCGTTCGGCGTCGAGGCCGTTCTGCAGCGTCACCACCGGCAGCTCGGTGGCCGCCACGCCCGTGCCGACCGGCTGCCAGGCCCATGCCGCCAGGGCCGTGTCCGCGTCCTGGGTCTTGGTGGCCAGCACGAGGACGTCGTCGGGCTTGAGGTCCAGCTCATCCGGACCGCCGACGACGGGCAGCCGCAGCGTGGTGGTGCCGTCTGGGCGGATGTAGCGCAGGCCGGATTCCCGCAGCGCTACGAGGTGCGCACCACGAGCTACGAGGACAACTTCCCGTCCGGCCAGGTGTAATTCGGCCGCAGTCGAGGCGCCGACGGCTCCGGCGCCGATCACGATGTAGCGGCTCACGAGCGGACCTCGACCGTGGCGATGGCCGGGAGGTCCGCGCCGAGCCGCAGCCGCTCGAGGAACGCGACCACGACGGTGGCGGCGGTGCGGTGTGTCTGGTTGTTCAGCGCGTCGTGGGCGGTGTCGGCGATGCTGACAAGTTCACCGTGCGGGAGCTGGCCGTACCAGCCGCGCACATCGTCCACTGTGGATAGTGTGTCGGCCGCGCCGTGCACGCCCAGCACCGGGATCGAGATGGCCGCGGGCTTCGCACCCTCGACCCAGTCCGACGGCGGAGCGTTCCACAACGCGCCGCGCTGGAAATCCGCGTCGTTGGCGAGGCGGTTCTGGTGCGTGGGGCACGTTGTGCGGATAGCCAGTTCCGCGTCCCAGTCGGGTGTGCCATCGGGCGCCCGGTCGACGGGCAGGCCCGAGAGGATGAGACCGTCGACCGCTACCGAGCCCTGCGCCACGAGCAGTGCGGCGAACAGGGCACCGGTGTCAGAGCCGAGCAGGACGTGCGGGGCGGCGGCGTCTTCATCGGCGAGCAGCGCCTTCACGGCGGCTTCGGTCGCGGCCGGGTCGCGGTTCGGGTCGTCGAGAACGCGGACCCGGTAGGCGTCGAAGGCCAGCCGCACGCCGAGGCGCTCGTAGACGGAGGCGTCCTCACCACGCCCCGGTAGCACTACGACGGTGGCTCGGGCGGTGAGGTGGGGTGGGTTGTCGTAGGACGCGGTCATTGCGCGGACTCCGTGGTTGAGTGGTGTGTTCACAAGGTATGGCGGCGGTGCGCGAGGGGTCCAATGCCGATTCGTGATGCCAGGTCATCACTTATCCGCATCGGTCAGCTGATCGCCTTGCCCGGGTTGAGGATCCCGGCGGGGTCGAACACGGCCTTGATCCGCCGGTGCAGCTCCAGCACCGGGTCGCCCAACTCCGCGGCGAGCCAGGGTCGTTTCAGCACACCGACCCCGTGCTCGCCGGTGAGGGTGCCGCCGACGGCGATGGCGTGCTCGAAGATCGCCGCGACGGCCCGGTCGACCTGCTCCGCGGGCGCGCTGTCGGCGAGCACGATGGGGTGCAGGTTGCCGTCGCCGACGTGCGCGAAGACGAAGATCCGCACCCCGGTGGCCGCAGCGATCGACTCGACCGCGGTGACCGTCTCGGCGAGGCGCGAGCGGGGCACGGCGATGTCCTCGATCAGCACGCGGCCGTGCCGCTCGATGGCCGGGAGCGCGGCGCGGCGGGTGGCGACCAGCCGTACGGCGGTGTCGGGGTCGGTGGTGGTCTCGACCGAGGTGGCCAGCGGCCGGATGACCTGCTCGGCGACCGCCAACTCGGCTTCCGCGCCGTAGCCGTCGGTCTGCAGCAACAGGAAGACCTCGCCGCGGGTGTGCAGATCGCCGCCGTTGGCCTCATCGATAGCGGCGAGGGTGGCTTGGTCCAGCAGTTCCGCTGTGGACGGTCTGAGGCCCTTGCGCTGCAAAGCGGTCACGGCCGCGACCGCGTCTTCGGCGGTGGCGAAGAACGCGCTGGCTGTGGCGGTCGACACCGGCTGCGGGGACAGGCGGAGAGTGGCGCCGACGACGACCCCGAGGGTGCCTTCGGAGCCGACGAGCAGGCTGGTGAGGTCGTAACCGGTGACACCTTTGAGGGTGCGGCGACCGGTGCTGACGAGAGTGCCGTCACCCAAGACCGCGTCAAGGGCGAGCACAGCGTCCCGGGTGACCCCGTACTTCACGCAACGCAGCCCGCCCGCGTTGGTGGCGATGTTGCCGCCGATGGTGGAGATCGCGGCGCTGGCCGGGTCCGGCGCGTACCGCAATCCTTGCGCGGCAGCGGCTGCGTCGAGGTCTGCGGTGATCACTCCTGGCTCGACGACCGCGATCGCCTCGTCCGCGTGCACGGCCACGATCCGGTCCAGACCCGACAGATCCAGCACGATTGACCCGTCCCCCGCGACCGCTCCGCCCGCCACTCCGGAACCCGCGCCGCGTGGCACAACGGGAACGCCTTTAGCCGCAGCGTAGGAGACGGTGCGCACGACATCGTCGACGCTTTTCGCGAATACCACCAGGTCTGGCAGTCCTGCGGGGGCTACGCCTGATCGGTCAATTGAGACGCGGGTGAGCTCGTCGGAGTTGGTGGACCAGGCGGCTAGCGCGGACGTCAACTCGACGTGGCTCACGTCGCGACCGGCCGGTTCTCGTCGCTCGACCACTGCGACCACGACCCTGGGTAAAGAACCGCGTCGATGCCCGCGATGCTCAGTGCGGCAATCGTATGAGCGGCCGTGACACCGGAACCGCAGTACACAGCAACCTCGACACCAGGCCGCGCACCCAACTTCTCGAACCGCTCACGTAGGGCTTCCGCAGGCAGGAAAGTACCGTCTGGAGCCAAGTTCTCCGCAGTCGGCGCACTGACCGCCCCCGGGATATGCCCCGCCCGAGGATCCACCGGCTCAACCTCACCGCGGTAGCGCTCCCCCGCCCGCGCGTCCAACAACACACCATGCTCAGGCCACTTGGCTGCCCCATCGATGTCCGTGGTCGGAAGTCCCGCTTCTTGCAGCGTCACCGTGCCTCTTTCGGCCACCACCGCCCCACTCTCCAGCGGATGACCTGCCTCCACCCAAGCCTTGAGCCCACCGTCGAGCAACCGCACATCCCTCAGCCCAGCATTACGCAACAACCACCACGCCCGCCCCGCCGCCAAGTTCCCGGAGTCGTCGTAAACCACAACCGAGTCACCATCATTGATCCCCCACGCCCTCGCCGCCTCCTGCAGCTCAGCGCGCCCAGGAAGCGGATGCCTGCCATCACCCGAGCCGGAATGGGCGGCCAACTCCGACTCAAGATCGACGTAAACCGCCCCCGGGACATGCCCGTTCGCGTGCGCCGGACGACCATCCGGCTCCCCCAACCGCCACCTGACGTCAAGGACGCGGAACTCAGCCACCCGCCCATACAACTCAGCTACACCAACAGTGACGCTCACCCCCAAAATGCTAGGGCCGAATGACCCCCACCGACTGCTCAAAGATCGTGATGCCCACCGATCAACGATCGTGATCGGCTGCGCGCCACCCAGGAAGGTGACCGTTAGAGGACGCACGCGCGGCGACCTGCGGTCCGGCGGCGGAGCCCTAGGATGTCCGGTGTGGACGCGCCACCTGTAGAGCGGCTACCTCTCGGACCCGAGCGGTGGCTGGTCGACCTGCCGCCGCCCGACCGGTCGAGGGAAGGGTGTCCGCTCAGCGCGGTCCTGCCGCCCGGTTACGCCCGCTACCTGAGGTTGTTCTCGCCGTTCCGGCCCTGGGACACCGAGCCGACCGAGACCTCGGTCCGGCAGACCTGGCGGCACTTCGCCGCCCAGGCAGGCGCCATCTACCACGCCGAGCTGGACTGGTACACCCTCCGACCCGTCGTTCACCCGGACGAGCGACCACCCGGGTGGGAGGTCGAGGACGGCCGGTTGGACCCGCTCGTGCGCGCGCCGCTTTGCGCGCACCTCGCCCGGCACTCCCCCGAACCAGTCTTCCTCTACTTCGGACTCGCGGCCGAGGTGCTGGGCTCGGAACCGCTGCTCTACCGCGCGCGAGTCGACGCGATCGAGGCCGTGCTCAAAGCCGCCTCCCAGGTCACGGGCATACCGATCGCGGGCCCCGAATACATCTGGCCCCAAGACCGAGCCTGGATCGTCGAAACCGACTACGACCTGACCTCGTCCTACCTCGCCTGCGACACAACCCTCGCAACCGAGCTACTGGCCGACGACAACCTAGAACTCCTCCCAGTCACCCTCGACAGCCGAATCGACAACGCCTGCGACAGGCTCAACCCCAGGCCCAAGAAGTCCGAGAGCTAAGCGAGTCCTCTGGCTAAGTGGTCCGCATCCAACTCCCCAATCCACGATCAGGAGCGTGGTGCGAGCGCGCTAGCTGAGATCAGTCGGTGAGCGTCGGCGGCTCGGAACTGAACTGGTTGCTAAGTAAGTCGTGCAAGAGGGTGGGCAATGCTGGGGGAAGGAGTTTGTCTCGGCAGTGCGGAAGGTCGTGGGGTGTCCACCAGCGGCGTTCGATGAACCCGGCTTTCTCGTTGGCCGTGGGCTTGGGTGATGTCTGGGGTGTTGTGGTGGCGGCGCGGGCGAGGAAGACGTGTTCGATGCGGTGGTGGTCGCGGCCCTTGTAGTGGAAGCGGGTCTCGCGGGCCCAGAGTTTGCGGTCGAGGTGTGTGAGGAGGATGCCGGTTTCCTCGGCGAGCTCTCGGCGTGCGGCGGTGTGGAGGTCTTCGTCGGGATCCAGGCCGCCGCCAGGCAGTTCCCACCAGTGGTGATCGGGGTCGGTGGGGTCGAGCGCGTGGATGAGCAGAACGCGATCTGTGCGGTCCAGCAGCAGGACGCGGGCGCCGACGCGGGGAGCTGTGGTGCGGCTGGGCATGGCGTGGGTTGGTCCTCGCGGTCCGCTGGCGGGCGTAGTGTGCCTGCGGCCAGACCGTGAGCAGGTCGCCGACTTAGAACAAAGTCGGCTCCGGCTCCACACGCGTACCCGCCGTGGCGGGATCGGACGCTATCAGGCGTGCCGTGGCGGTCAGGGTCAGGCGCACCGTGAGTGCGGAGTGATCGGTGAGTCGCGTCCCACCCCATCACCGCCACCCAACTAGCGAATCTCCCCCTCCTGACCCGACAGCCGGTCTACTCGCTGACTTCCTCACCCGCTGGTACGGCCCCGACCACCACTCCTCCCTCGACGTATTCGCCACGATCGACTCCCTCAACTACGGCCTCAACCTCCTCCGCGGCTGCCTCCTCACCACCGACCGGGTCGCCGACGCCGCACTCGGGTGCCGGGCGAACGGCTACCGGACGCCGGTGACTGGCGCGGGGCGGGCACGCAGGGGTTACCCCTAGCACCCCCTAAAGCCGACAATGGTCCAGTTGTCCTCCATTTCGCCTGGAAAGCAATTGAATACCGCCGACCGGGGGTGGCGGACAAACCCGTGAAGTCGCTGGGCGACGGGGGTGATCGTTGAACATTTTGATGGTCGACCTACTTATCGGGCGCGGATATCCGCCATTCAGGTGGGGGTGGTGGCGGGTGGGATAGGGCGTCGTCGTTCCTGGGGTGAGGACGACCTTGCCTGGGGCACTAGCCTCTGGTTAAGTTCCTGGTGGATACAGTCCAAGGGGGTCCGTTGCGGAGCACTGTCCACTGATGCGATCGCCGTGCTAACCGCCCGCTGACGGCGGGTGGGCCGGTTCTTATTTGACATCCTACGCAGTCCTCGTGTTTCGCCTATGTCCGCTGTCGGGTGTCGACAGTGGAGGATTCCGGCTGTCCGGGTGCGGGAAAGGGGAATGATGATCGACCGGAATGACGTCCTCGGCGTGGTCAACGAGTGCATGAACATGCAGTCCGACGTGGCGTTGGACTACGACACGCCGATCATGGTGGATTCGTTCGCGCTGGTGTGGTTGCGGCACCTGCTGGAGGAGCGGCACGGGCTGGTGGTGGAGCCGGGGCGCGACGACGTCCTGGACTTCTCCTCGGCCAGGGCCATCCACGACTACCTGGCCAGGACCCATCCGGAGCGGGTGGCCGCGACGGCGGAAAGCGGGCAGCGATGAGCAGGGCCGATGTCGTCGTCGCCGGGAACGGCGTGTTGGGGTTGTCCCTCGGGTTGGCGCTGGTCCGCAAGGGGCTGCGGGTCACCGTGCTCGGCGAGCCGCACCGGCCGGGGGCCGCGTCGGTCGCGGCGGGGGCGATGCTCGGGGCGATCGGCGAGGTCACCGACGTCCTGCTGGGCAGTGAAGACGGCCGCTCGAAGCTGGAACTGGGCATCCGCGCGCTGGGCACCTGGGACGACTGGCTGGCGGGCCTGGCCGAGGACGCGGGCACCGACAACGACGTGCTCTCCGCCGACGGCACGATCGTGCTGCTCAACGGGGTCGGCGTGGCCTCGATCGACGACGCGAACTTCGCCGCGATCCGCCGGGCCGCCGCCGAGTACGAGCAGCCGTGCCACGACATCGACGTCACCGAGATCGAGTGGATCAACCCGGACAACGCGGGCAGGCCGTTCCGCGCGGTGCACCTGCCCGACGAGCACGCCGTCGACTCGCACCGGCTGCTCGTCCGGCTGGAACAGGCTTTCACCGCCCGCGGTGGTGTCCTGGCCGGTGAGGCGGCCGCGAGCCTGGAGTACACCAACGGCGCCGTCACCGGGGTCGTGCTGACCTCGGGCACCCGCGTCGAGGCGGGTCAGGTCGTGCTCGCCGCGGGCACCCGCACCCAGGACATCCTGGACACCGCGGGCGGCGCGGCGGGCCGGATCCCGCGGCTGGTGGCCGGGTTCGGCGTGTCGGCGCTGCTGGACACCGACGGCGCCGACGGGCCCCGGTCGGTGCTGCGCACCCCGAACCGGGCGTTCGCCTGCGGTCTGCACCTCGTGCCGCGCTCGGGCGGGCAGGTCTACGTCGGCGCCACGAACATCATCTCCCCCACCGTGGTGGACAAGCCGGTGGTCCGCGACCTGCACTTCCTGCTCGACTGCGCGACCCGCCAGCTGCACCGCGACCTGTGGACCTCGGGCATCCGCGCCGCGCAGGTCGGCAACCGGCCGGTCTCGCTCGACGGGTTCCCGCTGATCGGCCCGACCGAGCTCGACGGCCTGTGGTTGCTCACCGGCACCTACCGCGACGGCCTGCACCTGTCCCCCCTGCTGGCCGAGGAGCTGGCGGCGCGGATCACCGGCGGCGAGACGCGGGTCGACCTGTCGCGCTTCCACCCGGTGCGCCAGGCCATCCAGCCCTACCAGAGGCACGAGGTGATCTCGACGGCGGTGGCCCACCTGCTGGCGACCGGCTACGAGTACGACTGGCACCTGCCGGTCGACTGGCCGCGCACGATCGAGCACAGCCTGCGCATCGAGTTCGCCCGGTTCGCCGACGAGATCCACCCGGTCAAGGTCCCGCCCGCGGAGATCCTGGCGGCCGCCCGGTACTCGCCGGTCCTGGTGAAGATGCTGCGCGAGCTGTACGCCGACTGAGGGAGGACCTGGGGCATGTTCAGCCCGTACCGCCGCATCTTCGCCACACCGGGAGCGCTGGCCTTCACCGCCGCCGGGTTCGTGGCCCGGTTGCCGATGGCGATGTTCAGCGTGAGCACGGTGATCATGGTGGCCACCCGGTACGACTCGTTCGCCCTGGCGGGCGCGGTGTCCGCGGCCGGTCTGGTCGCGGTGGCGGTGGGCTCGCCGTTCATCGGCAGGCTGGTGGACCGGTTGGGGCAGGCCAGGGTGGCGCTGCCCGCGACGCTGATCTCGGCGGCGTCGTCGACGGTGACGGTCATCTGCGCGTACAACTCGGCTCCGGTGTGGACGGTCTTCGTGACCTACGTGATCTCCGCGGGCGTGCCGTTCGTGAGCGCGATGGCCCGGGCGCGGTGGGCGTACGTGCTCGCCGACGACCCGGACGGGCTGCACGTGGCGAACTCGTTCGAGCGCGTGGTGGACGAGGTGTGCCTGGTCGGCGGGCCGATCCTGGCGACCCTGCTGTCCACGCTGGTGTTCCCGGAAGCCGGTCTGCTGGTGGCGACGGCGCTGCTGGTCGTGGGGACGGTGTTGTTCTCCGCCCAGAAGCGCACCGAGCCGCCGGTCGAGCCGCACACCTCCGAGGTGAAGCCGAAGTCGCCGGTGCGGGCGCCGGGGGTCCAGGTGATCCTGGTGACGTTCCTGGCCATCGGGGTGATCCTCGGGTCGTTGGAGGTCGTGACGATCGGGTTCGCGGACTCCCAGGGGCACAAGAGTTCCGCCGGGTTCGTGCTCGCACTCCTCGCCGCGGGGTCGGCGGTCTCCGGGATCGTGTTCGGGTTGCTCCGGCCGCACCGCACCGCCGCGGTCCGCTACCTCACCGGCGTCGCGGTGCTTGGCCTGGCGATGGTGCCGCTGCTGTTCGTCGACAACCTGTTGCTGCTGGGCGCCTGGCTCGCGGTGGCCGGGCTCGTGGTGTCGCCGACGATGGTGACCAGCATGACGTTGCTGCAGGAAGTCGTGCCCGCCAAACAGATCAACGAGGGCGTCACGCTGACCGAGGCCGCGCTCATCGTCGGCATCTCGATCGGCGCGGCCAGCGGCGGGTGGGTGGTGCAGCACGTCGGCGCTGCCGAGGGGTACCGGGTGCCGGTGGTCGCCGGTCTGGTCGCGTTCGCGGTGGCGCTGGTGGGTGCGAGGAAGTTGTTGTCCGCCCCGGCTTTGCAGAGCACGGGAGGTACACGGTGAACTGGATCGACGAACTGCTCGGCCGGGGCGCAGACACCGCCCCCTGGCTGGTCGCCGACCGCGCGGAGACCCGGTCTGATCTGCGCCGAGCTGTCATCTCGCGGCAGAAATCGTTGTCGGGCATCGGAACGGGCTCGGTGGTCGCGTTGCGGCTGCCGCCCGGTCCTGCCGCGCTGCACACGTTGTTCGCGCTGTGGCGGCTTGACGCCCAGGTCATGCTGGTCGACACCCGGCTCCCGGAACCGGAGGTCGCTCGGCTCTACAGCTTGCACCCGCCAACCCACGAGATCACAGACGCCGGTCTGAACCACCTCGGTCCCGGGGCCGACCCCGGCGACATCCGCTTGGTGCAGTTCAGTTCCGGGTCGACCGGTCTGCCCAAGGTCATCGGCCGTACGGCGGAAGACTTGAGCACCGAGCTCGACCGGTACGCGGTACTCGACGGGATGCCCCAGCGCGGCGGGCGGATCCTGCTGCTCAACTCGCTGATCCACACCATGGGACTGGTCGGCGGTGTCCTGCACGGCCTGGCTTCCGGTGCCGAGCTCATCTTGCCGATCGGAACGCGCGCGGCCGGGTGGGTCGAGCGGGCCGCAGAGCACCGGGTCACCGCGATCCTCGGTGTACCACTGCATTTCGAGCTGTTGTCCCGGACCACACCGCCGCCACTGCCAGATCTTCAGTTGGCTGTGTCGGCCGGGGAGATGCTGCCGCCCGCGGTGAACTCGGCGTTCGAGGCCAGGTTCGGCGTGCCGGTCAACCCGGTCTACGGCACTACGGAGACCGGGATCCTCACGGCCGAGCTGACGAAACCGTGCCCGCCGCCGCGAGTCGGCCGCCCGGTGTCGAACACCACGATCCGGGTGACCGACGGTGAACTGTACGTCCGCCTGGACCGGTCGCCGTACTTGCGCGCCGACGGGGTCGACCGGTTCGACGACGGCTGGTTGCGCACCTTCGACCGCGCCGAACTGGCCGACGACGGTGAGACCATCAGCATCCTGGGCCGCGCCGACTCCGTGGTCACCGTGGCCGGGCTCAAGATCGACCTGATGGAGGTCGAGTCCGTCCTGCGCGCGCACCCCGGCGTGACCGAGGCCGTTGTCGTGCACAGCGGGTCGGCCATCGAGGCGTACGTCGGCGCGCCGGAGGAGGTCACCGCGGCGGAGTTGCTGCGGTGGTGCCGGGAGCGGCTCAGCGACTTCAAGGTGCCGAAGCGGTTCGCGGTCGACCGGGCGGTCCCGCGCAACCCCACCGGCAAGCTCATCCGCAGCCACGAGCTGCTGCACGCCCACCGCGGAAAGGGGGACCCGCATGCGAACGCTGCTGATCGACAATTATGACTCGTTCACCTACAACCTCGCGCACGACGTGGCCAGGGCAACCGGCAGCTGGCCGACCGTCGTGCGCAACGACGACCAGGACTGGCGACCGTCCGAACTGGACCGCTTCGACCACGTGATCGTCTCGCCCGGCCCCGGCACCCCGGAGCGGGAGGCCGACTTCGGGATCTGCGCCGAGGTCATCGCCACCGCCGACCTGCCGCTGCTCGGGGTGTGCCTGGGGCACCAGGGAATCGCGCACGTCTTCGGCGCGACCGTGGTACCGGCCCCGGTGCCGCGCCACGGCGAGGAGTCGGTGGTCCGGCACAGCGGCGACGAGTTGTTCGCGCACGTGCCGGAGTCGTTCCGGGCCATCCGGTACCACTCGCTGGCGGTCACCGGTCTGCCGGAGGAGCTGCTGCCGATCGCGTGGACCGACGACGGGGTGCTGATGGGGTTGCGGCACCGGGACCGCCCGTTCTGGGGGGTGCAGTTCCACCCGGAGTCCATCGGGACCCCGGACGGTTCGCGGATCATGCGCAACTTCCTCGCGGTGCCGCCGCGTCGGTCGCCGGTCTCGGTCAAGGGCCTGGACCGGGTCGTGGTACGCACGCTGAGCGCCCCGGTGACCGCGGAGCAGGTGTTCGAGCGGTGTTTCGCCGACTCCGAGCACGCGGTGTGGCTCGACAGCGGCACCGGGTCACCGGGTGGCACCGGGCCGGACCGGTTCTCGTTCCTGGTCGACGCCAGTGGCCCAGCGGCTCAAGTGGCCACCGCGAACGTCTCCCTGGGCACGGTCACGATCAGCTCGGCCACCGACACCCAGACAATCTACAGTGGATTCTTCGACTGGCTCGACCGGGACCTGGCTGCCCGCAGGACAATCGTCCCGCCACTTCCCTTCGACTTCGCCCTCGGTTGGGTCGGCTACCTCGGCTACGAGCTGAAGGCAGAGACCGGCGGCGAGGCCGCACACACCTCGCCGCACCCCGACGCGGCCATGATCTTCGCCGACCGGGCCGTCGCGGTCGACCACGAGACCGGCGAGCTGTACCTGATGGCCCTGGCCGAAGCAGGCGACACAGCCGGGGCCGACGCGTGGCTCGACGAGACCGAGCACAGGCTCACCGAACCCGCTGTCCCGGCCCAGGACGCCTCCGAGCCGGTCGGCCCGCTGGACCTGCGGCACGACCGCGCGCGCTACCTCGACCTCATCGACGAGTGCCTGCGGCAGATCACCGCCGGTGAGAGCTACGAGATCTGCCTGACCAACATGATCACCGCCACCGGCCGCCTCGACCCGTGGCCCGCCTACCGGGCGCTGCGCACGCGAAACCCGGTGCCGTTCGGCGCGTTCCTGCGCTTCGGTGACCTGTCGGTGCTGAGCTGCTCGCCCGAGCGGTTCCTGCGGGTCGGGCAAGACCGGCGGGTGGAGAGCAAGCCGATCAAGGGGACCCGGCCGCGCGGGCGCACGCCGGAGGAGGACGAGCGGCTGCGGCTGGACCTGCGGCACAGCAAGAAGGACCGGGCGGAGAACCTGATGATCGTCGACCTGGTCCGCAACGATCTCGGCCGCTGCGCGCTGCCGGGGACGGTCACCGTGGACCCGATCTTCGACGTGGAGACCTTCACGACCGTGCACCAACTGGTCAGCACGGTCAGCGCGCAGTTGCGGCCGGACGTCTCGGCGGTGCGGTGCGTGCGGGAGGCGTTCCCCGGCGGGTCGATGACCGGGGCGCCGAAGATCCGCACGATGCAGATCATCGACCGGCTGGAGCAGGGCCCGCGCGGGGTGTACTCGGGGGCCATCGGCTACTTCTCGCTCAGCGGCGCGGCGGACCTCAGCATCGTCATCCGCACCGTGGTGGCCACGCCGGAGCGGGTGGAGTTCGGGGTGGGCGGCGCGATCATCGCGCTGTCGGACCCGGCGGTCGAGTTCGAGGAGACGGCGGTCAAGGCGGCCGTGCTGCTCGGGTTGACCGGCAGGCGGTTCCCCGAGCGGGACGCGGTCACCGAGCCCGCCAGGAGCACCCGATGAGCTACGACCTCGGCCTGCGGTTGCTCGCCGCGAACCAGGCCCGCCGCCCCGACACCTTCACCCTGCTCGGCGACACCTGGGACCTGCTGCCCGGCGTCTTCTCCCCGGTCTACGACGCCTCAACGCGGTTCTTCACCACGCACCTGCCCTACCCACCCGGCGGCACGATGTTGGAGATCGGCTGCGGCGCCGGGGTCACGGCGGTCACCGCGGCCCGGATCTGCGCCCAGGTCACCGCGACCGACATCAGCGCTGCCGCCGTGGCGAACACCCGGCGCAACGCCGAGCGGCACGGCGTGGCCGATCGGGTCGACGCTCGGTTGGGCGACCTGTTCGACGCGGTCCCCGACGACGCCCGCCACGACCTCGTGTTCTGGAACTCGCCGTTCATCGAGTCCCCCGCCGACCACGCGCCCGGGTCCGACCTGGACCTGGCGATCTTCGACCCCGGGTACGCCGCGCACCGCCGGTTCCTGGAGCGGGCCCGCGGGTTCACCGCGCCGGGCGGGCGGGTGCTGCTGGGCTTCGGCTCGCTGGGCAACCGGGCCCGGCTGGACGGGCTGGCCGCCGAGGCCGGGCTGACCGCCACCGGCTTCGCCACCAGCGCCCCCGATCGCGACGTCACCTACCAGTTGCTCGAGCTGACCCCTCGTCCCTGAGAAATGAGGCTTTGATGCGACCTCCCACCGTGCTGGTCACCGGCGGCCAGGGCTACCTGGGCTCGGTGCTGGCTCCGCTGCTGGCCAAACACGGCGCCGACGTCACCGTCGTCGACGACGAGTCGATCACCCGCGAGCGCCAGGAGCGGCCCGGCATCACCTACATCACCGGCGACATCCGCGAGCCGCGGGACTGGGCCTCGCGGTTGACCGGGATCGACGCGGTCGTGCACCTCGCCGCGATCGTCGGCGACCCGGCCTGCGACCTCGCCGGGGACCTGGCCCGCGACACGAACTACCTGGGCACGATCCGGTTGGCCGAGGCGAGCAAGCGCGCCGGGGTCGGGCAGTTCGTGTTCGCCTCCACCTGTAGCACTTACGGCGCGGCCGGGGACGCCCCGGTCGGCGTCGACTCGCCGGTCGAACCGCGCTCGCTGTACGCGGAGACCAAGGTGTTCGCCGAGCACTACCTGCTCAGTCACGCGGGCGATGGTCCACGCCCGTCGATCCTGCGGTTCGCGACCCTGCACGGGCTGTCGCCGCGGATGCGGTTCGACCTGGCGGTGAACACGATGACCGCGCGGGCGGCCGCCGACGGGCGGTTCATGGTGCACGGGGGCGACCAGTGGCGCCCGTTCCTGCACGTGCGGGCCGCGGCCGAGGCGGTGCGCATGGTGCTCGGGACCACGGTACCGTCGTTGGTCTACAACTGCGGCTCCAACGCGGAGAACTACCGGATCGCGACCCTGGGCGAGCTGATCCACGCCGAGGTGCCCGACGCGGAGGTGGATGTGGTGGAGGCGGCCAGGGACCCGCGCAACTACCGGGTGGACTTCGACCCGATCGAGACCGACCTGGGGTTCGCCCCGCGATTGCGGGTGCTCGACTCGATCCGCGACATCGCCGCCGCGGTGCGGTCCGGCAGATACGCCGACCACGCGAGCGCCCGCTACAACAACTACCTGCTCATGGTCGAGCGGACCGCGCGCCAGCCGGTGGCCCGGTGAGGCCCGCGGCACTGGGTGGCGCTCCCGCGTTCGACGAGCAACTGCCGCTGATCCGGCCCAGCCTGGCCACCGACGACGACCTGTTGGCCGGGATCGGTGCCGTGCTGGACTCGGGGATGATCACCAACGGGGCCGAGGTGCGCCGGTTCGAGCGGTTGGTGGCCGAGTTCCTCGGTGTGCCGAACGTGGTCGCGGTCAGCAACGCGACCACCGGGCTCCTGTTGCTGTTGCGCTGCCTGGACTTGAACGGGCCGGTTGTGGTGCCGAGTTTCACGTTCATCGCGAGCGGACACGCAGTGCTGTGGAACGGGCTTCCGGTCGTCTTCGCCGACAGCGATCCGCGTACCGCGACCATCGACCCGTCTTCTCTGCCGGACAACGGTTTCTCGGCGATCTTGGCGACCCATACCTACGGTTCGCCGTGTGCGGTGGATGAGTTGTCGGCGCGGGCCGAGCGGGCCGGGGCGGTGCTGCTGTTCGACGCGGCGCACGGGTTCGGCGCCCGCTACCCGGACGGATCTCAAGTGGGGGCGAAGGGGCTGGCCGAGGTGTTCAGCCTGAGCCCGACCAAGACGCTCACCACGGGCGAGGGCGGTCTGATCACGACAGCCGACGACGATCTCGCGCGTCAACTCCGGGTAGCCCGCGAATACGGCAATCCGGGCAACTACGACTCGGTGCTGCTCGGGCTCAACGGCAGGATGACCGAGATCGCCGCGCTGCTCGGCAACTCGGCGCTGCCAAGGTTCCCCGGGTGGTTGGAGCAGCGGCACAGCCTTGTCGAACGGTATGTGAAGTCGCTGGCGGACGTGCCGGGCTTGTCATTCCAGGAGATCCCGGCGGGGGCGGTCAGCTCGTACAAGGACTTCACCGTTCGGGTCGGCAGCGACTTCGGCCTGACCCGCGACGAACTCGCGGCGTGCCTGCGCGCGGAGCGGATCTCGACCCGGCCCTACTTCGACCCGCCGCTGCACCGGCAGAGCGTGTACGCCGACGTGCCCACCGGGCCGCTGCCCGGCACCGAAGAGCTGTCCAGGACCATGATCACGCTGCCGCTGTCGACACACCTGGCGGCGGCCGCGGTCGACCGGGTCTGCGACACGATCGCCCGCGTGCACGAGCACAGCGCCGCGATCGCCCAGACCCTGCGGAGGACCGAATGAATGACTACCTGCGACAACTGCGTGCCGCTGTCGGCACCGCGCCGCTCATCCTGGCTGGCGCGAACGTCGTCGTCGTTGACGGGGCCGGGCGGGTGCTGCTGATCGAGCGGGCCGACACGCTGGACTGGGGCCTGCCCGGCGGGTTGATGGACCCGGGCGAGTCGCTTGAGGACTGTGCGCGGCGCGAGGTGTTCGAGGAGACCGGGGTCAAGGTCGAGGAGCTGGAACTGCTCGGCGTCTTCTCCGGCCCCGAGTTCTACTACAAATGCCCCAACGGGGACGAGATCCACAACGTCACCGCGGGCTACATCGCCCGGGTGCCGGACGGGGTGGCGGTCAGCGCGGACCTCGATGAGGCGTTCAGCGCCCGGTTCTTCGCACTGGACGAGCTGCCCGCGGCGATCTTGCCGCCGGAAGTCCCGATCATCGAGCGGTACCGGGAGCGGGTCGGTGGGTGAACTCCGCGCGTTCATCGGGCACGCGCTGCGGGAGGCCACCCGGGGCGTGGTGGACCTTCCCCGGCAGGTGGTCGGGACGCACCCCGGTGATCGCAACCAGGTGGTCACGGCCGCTGACCTGCGGGTCAACGCCGCGCTGACCGAGCTGATCCGCGCGCGGTTCCCGGCCTCGGCCATCGTCAGCGAGGAGGCCGACCCGGTCGAAGGCGACGGATTGACCTGGATCATCGACCCGATCGACGGGACCAGCAACTTCGCCGCGGGCAGCCCGCTGTACGGGTCGATGGTGGCGGCGGTGCGCGACGGCGAGGTCGTGGCCGGTGGAATCGCGTTGCCCGCTTTCGACGAGCTGTACACGGCCGCTCTCGGTGAGGGCGCGTTCCTGGGTGACCAGCGGCTGCGGTTGACGCCGGTTTCCTCCCTTGTGGACGAACTGGTGGCCTACGGTGTCGATGTCGGCTCCCCCTCGGACATAGCGCCCGATCTCGCCTTGTTAACCGGTTTGGCGGGTTCATGTCGGGGAATCCGTTCCAGCAACAGCGTCTTCGACGCGGTGATGGTGGCCCGGGGCGCCTATGGGGCCTTGTTGCACCGGAGCATGCGGATCTGGGACATCGCACCGATCGCGGTCCTGGTCACCGAGGCGGGCGGGGAGTGCACCGACCTGGATGGCTCGCCACTACGGTTCGACTCCCCCACCACGCGGCACAACGACGTCTACGCGGTGCGGTGCGCTCGACCGGGCCTGTCCGGGGTGCTGGACACGATCGTCGGGGAGGCCCGGTGAGCGGGCGGTCGGTGGTGGTGACCGGGGGAAACCGGGGGCTGGGGTTGGCGTGCGCGCGGGCGTTCGCGGCGGCCGGGGACAAGGTCGCGGTGACCCACCGGGGCAGCGGCGCCCCGGACGACCTGTTCGGCGTCGTCTGCGACCTGCGCGACTCGGCCCAGACCGGGGAGGCGTTCGCTGAGGTCAAGCGGCAGCAGGGGCCGGTTGAGGTGCTGGTGGCCAACGCTGGGGTGGCCGACGACGGACTGCTGCTGGGGATGGACCGGGAGCGGTTCATGTCGGTGGTGGAGGTCAACCTGGGCAACGGCTACGAGGCGGTCCGGCGGGTGGTGCCGGACATGATCCGGGCTCGTCGCGGACGGATCGTGCTGATGTCGTCGGTCGCGGCGTTGCGCGGGTTCGCCGGTCAGGCCAACTACGCGGCCAGCAAGGCGGGGTTGATCGGGATGGCCCGGTCGCTGGCCCGGGAGTTCGCGCAGTGGGGTATCACGGTGAATGTCGTGGCCCCGGGGTTGGTAGATGCGGGGATGACCGACACGTTGCCCGCCGCGACGGTTGAGCGGATCGTCACCGAGGTACCGCTGGGCCGGATGGCGACCGCGGCCGAGGTCGCCGATGCCGTGCTGTGGGTCGCCTCCCCGGGCGCCGGGTACGTGACGGGCGCGGTGATCCCGGTCGACGGCGGTCTCGGGATGGGGCACTAGATGAGCGACGATGTCGTGATCACCGGGTACGGCGTGCTGACCGCGTTCGGGTTCGGGGCGGACGCGGTCCGGTCGGGCGTGTTCGGCGGCGGTGACCGGTTCCGGCCGATCGAGCGGTTCGACACCGCACGATTCCGGACGGATCGAGCCGCAGTGTACTCCGGCGACGGTGTGCCGGGAGTGACGATCAGTCCTCTGGAGACCCCCGCCCAGGCACCGGTGTTGCGGGCTTGTGTCGTGGCGGCGTTGGAGATGGCGGGGCACGACGGTTCCGGAGCGCCGTTGCTGTTGGGCAGCGCCGGGGATCGGCGCGCGGACCCGTCTTTCTGGCAAACACCTGGAACCGAGCCGCCGCTGGACAGCCTGCCGGGACAGTTGGCGCACCGGATCGGTGCGGATCTGGGGCTGGGGACACCACGGCTGGCGTACGTCAACGCCTGTATCGCTTCCACGACGGCGATCATCACCGGGGCGCAACTGGTGCGCGGCGGGCACGCGCGGGCCGCGGTGTGCGCTGGGGTGCACATGGTCAGCGCCGACATCTTCGCCAAGTTCGACTCCGGCCAGGCCATGAGCACTGATGGCGCGGTCCGTCCATTCTCACTCGGTCGCACCGGATTGCTGCACGGGGACGGCGCAGCCGCGCTGGTCCTGGAGTCGGCGGCATCGGCGGCTCAGCGGGGCGCAACTGTGTTAGGCCGTCTGACCGGCTGGGGAATGGCAGCCGACGGTCATCATGTCGTGCGACCACATCCGGACGGCGCCGGGCTAGCCGCAGCAGCGCGGGCCGCGTTGCGGATGGCCGGGCGCGAGCCCAGCTCGGTCGACTACGTGAACGCACACGGTACCGGGACGGCGTTCAACGACTCGGCGGAGACCCGGGGCTTGCGGGAGGTGTTCGGGCCCGGGGTCACTGTGAGTTCGACCAAGAGCACGACCGGTCATCTGTTGGAGGCGACGGGTGCGGTGGAGGCCGTGATCACGTTGCTCGCGCTGGCCGATGGGGTGCTGCCACCGACGATGGGCTACCTCGAACCAGACCCGGAGTGCGATGTGGACTGCGTACCGAATGCCTCCCGGGTGGCGAACATCAGGGTGGCGGTGTCGTTGAACGCGGCCTTCGGTGGCGCCAATGCCGCCTTGGTGCTGGAGCGGGCGTCGTGACCACCGGGGCGGTGCTGACTCCGTGGGGAGAGGCGGCTGCGGGGCTGCCCGGTGCGGCCCCGGTCGAACTCGAGCCGGTTCGCGGGTACGCCCAGTCCCGGTTCGGGCCGCTGGTGTTCGACATCGCTCGCCGCTGTCTGGCCGCTGAGCCCTTGGACGACGGCTCTCGTACGGCGATCGTGTTGGCGACCCTGTTCGGCGACACCGTCACCGCTGACGAGGCGACTCGCGGGCTGGCCAACGGCGGCACTCCGAACCCGGTGTACTTCTTCCAGTCCGCCAACAGTTCCATCCTCGGCCACATCAGCCGCGCCTACGGGATCACCGGACCGATGATCTGCGTGTCCGGCATCGCGGACCTGGCGGTCGAGGCGCTGCGAGCGGCCCGGCTGCTACTGGAAACCGACGCCGCCGACACGGTCTTGTTGATCGGTGCCGACCTCGCACCGAACGCGCGGGCCGCCGCGATCGCGTCGACACTGGGGCTATCCGGCGTTCCCCACGGCGATGTTGCCGCGGGTTTGTTGCTGCGGGAGGGATCCGGGCCGGTCGACGTGGCCCCCTTCGATACTGTGCCCGGTCCGTTGGGCTGGCTCGAAGGTCTAGCCGCCGCCGTGGGCGCCGTCGATCCCGACCACGACGGCCTGCTCACCGACCGGCTGGGCATCAGGATCGTCGAGCGGCGGCAGGAAAGAGTTGTCGGCACCATGCCGGTCGCCGGGAACCGCCAGGACGCCGGGTTTCTCGCCGGGGGCGCCACTGCCGCGTTCGCTGAGACGCTCGGGTCGGTCGCCGCCTGCTTGCTCGCCGACCAGGTCCTCGGCCAGGAGCTGTCGGTCACCCACCACCGAGTCGCCACCGGCGGTCAGGTGACCGGCGTGTGCGTGCCGGTGTTCACCGGGATCGACGTCGCCACCTTCGAGATCGCCGTCCTGGACCGCCCCGACCGCCGGATCGCCACCGCCCGCCTGACGTGCCGTTTGCCCCGCACCGACCGAAGGAGCGCGAAGTGACCACTGTGCCCATCCCGGTCTCCGAGGGCGAGGACGTCGAGGCGCCGCTCACCTGGGGCCAGCGCAAGATCCAGCGGGAACTCCTCGCCTACCCGGACGACCTCTACCTCGCGTTCCTGCCAGTCACGATCCCGGCTCACGGATCCACAGTGGATGGTGTGGTCGCCGCTCTCGCTTCCGTTCTGGCCGAATCCGAGTCACTGCGCACCATATACCCCGGTGCCGACCTGCAGCGGGTGCTCGGTTCACCCGGATATGAGCTGGAACTGATCGAAAACGGCACCGCGGAGGCCATCCACGCCGACATGATGTCGTCGCGATTCCGCCCCACCGATCTACCAGTACGACTGGCTTTGATCCTCCGTGACGGCGTGCCTGAGGAGATCGTGGCCGTGCTGACGCACATGGCCGTTGATGGAATCGCTCTGGAGTTCTTCACTTCCCGCGTCGCCGATGCACTGGCAGGCGAGTTGTTGCCCTGGCAGGCCTGGCAACCACGCCAACTCGCCCGAGCCCAACGAAGCCCAGAGGGCCTGGCCCGCAACGCCCGCACCCTCTCGTGGTGGGAAGCCAAGTACCGCACCGCCCCCGCCGCCGTCTTCCCCACCCCGGTCGACGCCCCCGGCGACCCCCGCTACATCGAAGCCCGCATGCTCTCGTTCGGCGCCGCCACCGCACTCCGAGCACTGACCCGCCGCACCCGCGTGAGCCCCTCCATGGTCGCCCTCGCGGGCCTGTGCACCATCCTGGGCGAACACTCCGGCCAGTCCCGGATCGCCGTGAGCTCCCTGTCCGCCAACCGATCCAGCGCCCAAACCCTGCGCATGATGGGCACCCTCTCCCAAGACGCCCTCATCGTCGTAGACACCCCTCAGCCCTTCGACGACCTGACCTCCCAGATCTGGGAATCAGCCACCTCCGCCTACACCCACAGCACCGTAGACCCCGACGAACAGCAACTGGTCCGCGAAAAGACCGACGCCGCCCGAGGCACCCCCTTCCTCCGGGACGTCGTCTACAACGACGTCAGCTCCCCTAGCATCTTCGGCCAACCCGCCCCACCACACTCCCCCGCCACCGGAACGACAACGATCACAGTGGCCCCCAGCGAGTTCATGTTCGTCAGCGCCTACGCAACCGTGTACAGAATGGACAGCGTGTTCGAAGTGTCCTTGTGGGCCGACACCGCCTACCTCCCCGAGCCGACCGTGGTCGACCTCCTCAATGCCTGGGAACAAGCACTGGTCGCAGCAGCACGCTGACACCCCTGCTTTCACACTTCTCTCATCGAGTTGTTTATCGGCGTGAATAGCGGAATAGCTCAGCGGTCGAAGGAACTCTGCAGATGTCGACCCTTGTGTTACGTTCCAAGAATGCGCGTAGGGTCGAAGTCGATGAATGTCCCATTTGTCAGGGCGCTCGCCGCGGGTGCGGTGGTGGTGTCGTTGTTCGCCTCGGGTGCGGTCGCGCAGGCGGCCGGGCCGCGGGACCGACAGGTCTATGAGTGCGCGGGTCCGTCGATCGATCGGTACCAGCAGTGGCTGGCCTCCGGCGAGGGCACCACTGTCCCGGCCACCGGCAGTCTGCTTGTCCGCGAGGGCCGCGGCTATGCCGCGAAGGTGGCCTTCCTCAGGGAAGAGTGGCATGTCGTCGTGGTTTGGTTGGGCAACCAGTTCGAGGCGCGGGCCGATCTGTCGGCGTCGTCCGGGTTCTGGTTGACCTACAGCGCCACCGACGACCTGTACCTCCAACTCCGGCCCGCCTCGCACTGGAGCGGTGGTGACAAGTGGCTGACCAAGGTCCCGGCCACCGGCGGCAAGCGGGTCACCGCGTTCTTCAGCTTCGCCGCGGACAGTTGGACCTGGCTACCCGAACTCGGCCAGCCGTCCTACTCCTTCGCTTCGGCCCTGGCCGAGGCCCGCGGTTTCGTCTTCGTCGGCAAGACCGCGAACAAGCTCGACTTCCGCGGTCTGCGCATCGACGGCTACCAACCGCCCTGCCGCTGATCGCCACCCCGACGAATGGTCCGACCCCATTCCGCGGCCGCCATCGCCACGTAGGCTGGCATTGCCGCGACCCGGATCTGTTCGTCCCGCGTCGTGTACCCCAGCACCACACACCGCAAGCTCCGCCCCACCGTGCAGTGGACGCCGTGG
The DNA here is from genome assembly GCF_024171925.1 of Actinokineospora diospyrosa. Taxonomy (GTDB): domain Bacteria; phylum Actinomycetota; class Actinomycetes; order Mycobacteriales; family Pseudonocardiaceae; genus Actinokineospora; species Actinokineospora diospyrosa. The sequence continues at coordinate 48,660 of NZ_JAMTCO010000019.1, forward strand.
AACCTCTTGCGCGCCCGCGTCACGGGAACCGCGCCCGTTGTCACGTCCCCAGTATCCCCGTGGACAGGGCACAACGCCCTCGTCCCGCCCGGGAAATCCGCGGGCGGGACAAGGGCCGTCTGATCAGCGCCAGAGCACGCCGCGGGTGACGACCCCCGGGTAGGTGATGCTGCCCATGATGAACCCGTTCGCCGTGAGCTGCCTGGCGTACACCTTGGTCGCACCACTGGCCGCGGGCGACAGGGGCAGGGTCGTGGCGTTGCCCGCCGGGTCCCACACGATCGCGCGGATCCGCGGGGACAGGTTCTGGAAGCCCACGCTCGTACCGAGTTCGTCGACGTCGGTCGCGAAGGAGTTCCCGCCGCCCGCCTGCGTGGCCAGCACCTGCGGAGTCCCCTGCGGGGTCCACCGGACCGCGTTGATATCGCCGATGCCCCTGATGTAGGTACCCGCGATGTTCTGGTTCTCGGTCACCGCCGCCGCGCCGTTGCTCCAGGTGGTGTCGTCGGGCGCGCCCAGCGAGGTGATGGTGCCGTCGAGGTTCCAGCGCACCGCGAACCCGTCGGAGCTCCCGACCGCGATCCCGCTCTCGTTGACGTCGGAGATCGCGTCGACGCTGCCCTCGAGCACCGTGGACAACACCCGCACCGCACCGTCGGGCGCCCACAGCACCGCACGCGTGCCGATCTCGTCCTGCGGGGTCGCCCGACCCCAGACGATCCCGCCGTCGGTGATCCCGTCCGCGGCGACGCCCCGGTACCCCGCGGGCACCGCCAGCCTGCTGATCTGCCCGTCGCGGTCCCACCGGACCGCGTTGCGCCACCCGATCTCCAGGTTCCCGGACGCCCCGACCACGACCCCCGCCCGGTTGACCGCGACGGCGCGGCTGCTGTTGTCCTCGGGCAGCACACCGAGGTCCCGCGGCACGGGCCCGTCCCACCGCGCGGCCCGCCACAACCCGCTGTACTCCTGCGCCTCACCCACCACGACCCCGGCGTCGTTGACCGCGTTCGCCCGGCTCCGCTCCCCACCGAAGGTCCCGAGGTCGACCGGCGTCGAGTTCCCGTCCCACCGCACAGCCCGCCGCGCCGTCCGCTCGGTGAACCCCACACTGTACCCGACCACGACCCCGCTCGCGTTCACATCCGTCGCCATGCTCCCCTGATCTCCCGGCAACGGAGTCAACTCCACGTACGAGTACGCCCGCCCAGCCGCCTCAGCGACCCCGGGCACCAACCCCACCGCCACCACGGCGACGGTCATCGCCACCAAGCTCCTGCGCACGACAAACCCCTTCCCCCTCAACCGATCACCGACGAGGAGCAGGGTTTCGTCCTTTTCCCACCAGTACCAGGGTATTGCGACCCGGTACCCACTGTTCCCTATGGCCGCCAACACTTTCCACCGAACAGTCGCGTGGTTCCTGAAGACCATTGTGGACTGTGCGAACCCAGGCGGGCTCCCTGGTTGCGCCAGCCCGAACAAGAAGCGTCCAACCGGGAACACCCCCAGGACCGAGCGGTCCGAGCCCAGCCAAGACCACGACACCAATCGGACGCACAACCACGCCTACCACAGCTCTTCTAACGAAGAGGTCAAGGTCTATACCACGCAGGGTGTGCCTGGCGCCCCGATCTCACGTGAAGTCCGTGGTTTCCTGCTCACCCCCGTTCTCTGCCGGGGGCGCCGAGCAGTCGGCCGTCCGGCTCGGGCGCGCGGGTAAGAGCGTCGAACTCACCCGGCCGGGCACGCTGCCCACCCCACCGCCGACGGCTACGCCCAGCACCTCGTGGTCAAGAACCGCGACGCGGCGGCCAACCCAGCGCTGCGGGCGCTCACCTCCGGCGTCGAGTCCACCGGCGTGGCCCTGCGCCCGGCAGGCGCGGGCGGCATCGAGGGCACCCTGGGCCGGGCCGAGGTCGACGGCCTGCCCGCCGAGCTGCTCAACGGCGGCCTCGACGAGGCGTACGTGGACCAGGGCACCATGTCCGACGCCGAGGTCGCGAGCTGACCTAGTCTGCTACGACTGTCCACTGAGTACGGTGGCTGCGGTTCACCCGGCGTGCGGCTGGTCCGCCGCCATCCGTTGTCGTACAGTCGAACGCTGTCCGTGCCCGGATGACGGCACGACAGGCACCGAGCTCGACTCGACCGGAAACGAGGCCCCGTGCGTTCGTTGATCCTGATCGTGCTCACCACGCTGTTGACCATCTCGGCCGCCACCGCCACCGCCGACCCCGCCGCACCCGACGCCGACGACATCGTGGGTGTCGGGGACCGCAGCAGCGAGGCGCTGTTCGACGGGCTCGCCGCCGCCTACAACGCGAGCGGCCCGTCGGCCGCCTTGGCGTCGTGGGCCGCCACCGGCCCGTCACCCATCGTCCCCCGAACGGGCGCCGACCCGATCGACCGCCCGAACGACCCCACCACCAGCCTCGCCGAACTCAACCGGCCGGGCAGCACGATCGACTTCGCCCGCGTCAGCCGCCCCCGCCAACCAACCGATGGCGGAACGGGCGTGCTCTACCTCCCCTTCGCCACCGACAAGATCGGCTACGCGACAGCCGCCGTGACCAACGCACCCCCGATGCTCCCCGACTTCCTCAAACGCATCTTCGAATGCACGGCCACGACCTGGCACCAGGTCAGGCCAGGCAGCTCCGGCCAAACCATCGAACCGGTCCTCCCCCGCGGCGACAGCGGCAGCCGGATCACCTTCCTGCGCGCGATCCGCGTTACCACCCCCGGCCCCTGCGTCACCGAAGTCGACGAGAACGACCCGACGGCGTTCGCGGGCAACCCCAACCGAATCGGCCCCTTTGCCCAGAGCCGCTACACCAAACTCCCCAGCCCCAGGCCGATCAAGGTCGACACCTACCTACTGGCAGGCACCGTATTCATCTCCACGGTAGTCCGCGATACAAACGGCCCCGGCCCCAACGGCGGCGTTCCCGACCCCCTCCAGCCCCTGTTCGGCACAGGCATAGTGGGCCCAGACGCCACTGGCGTCGGCTGGATCTGCGGCACCCAGGCCAAGGACATCATCCGAGCCCAAGGCTATAACCAACTCCCAGTCGGCACCTGCGGCAAACAGACCTGACCGACGTTCCAGGAGCGCCATCCCAGTCGGACGCAACAGATTCGGCCCGTGACCAGCGTTCCTGGTCACGGGCCACACCGTGTGGGGCTCGCCCGACACGAGCCCACGCGGTCCGACATCAGGGACACCGCCTACCTCCCAGAGCTCACCGTTGTCGACTTGCTCAAGGCCTGGGAACAAGCACTGGTCGCAGCAGCACGCTGACACCCCCAACGCGACCACCGGACAGCTCAGCAGCCCACCGCGGAACCGCTTGACGCTGGTTGGCCAACTCGGAGCCTCGCTGACTCACCCGTGAGGAAGGGCGATGGGGTCACGTCACCAACGAAACTTGAGCGCACCCGTCAGGTCACTCCGCCTCGCGCTCGCAGTACTCCAGGCTTGTGGAGCTGAGTGCCGCGTGGGCACGCAGCAGCCGGTCAGCCAGGATTGACCCGAGCATGGTCGTAGCCTCCGCGACACTCACGAAGACGAACTCACTGATCTCCGGGTCCCTGATCCGGAGCCCGAGCACATCTGCGGCCGACAGCTCGCCGCCGTCGAACACGAAGGCAAGCAGGTCATCCCACGGTCCGTTCGGCGGGACCCAGTCGAGTGCGAGCATCCGACCTGCGGTCACCTCGAGGCCAAGCTCCTCACGCAGCTCACGCTCCGCCGCCCCCCGGGGCGCTTCATTGCTCTCCACCATGCCGCCAGGCAGATCCCACCCATCCTTGTAGGTCGGATTGACCAGCAAGACCCGCCCCACCTCATCCCGGATGACCAGGTCAGCCGCCACCCTCTTCCGCGCTTGGCGCGCATTGCCCTCCGCGTAGTAGGCGAACCGAGCCTCATCCTCACCTAGATCGGCCACGCCTCGTCTATACACCAGACCCCGCTATACCGTTGTCGAAGTTGACGCAGCGGAGTGTTGTCGTCCTCGGCAGGCGAAGCAGATGGCCAGGATGCTGGGGGCTGTGCTCGGCGCCCATCCCGCCCACGGGCCCCGGGCGATCGCGGTGGCGGATTTGCCCTGGGCGCGGCAGTGTTCGGCGAGGGCGTCGAGGTAGGCGTTGGCGGCGACGTAGTTGGCCTGGCCGGGATTGCCCACGACACCGGCGGTAGGCGTCATCACGGGATCACCCATCACGGACCTCAGGCGAGGCTGGTGACCTCGTGGATGCGCGAGTCCAGCCGTGCGGAATGCACCCCGGCAGCGGTGTGGCGGGCGCGATGCAGGGTGGCGCGGGCGGCGTCGAGGTTGCCGCTGCGGGCGTAGGACTCGGCCAGCCAGGACAGGTAGAGGGCGATCTCGCGGGCGTGTCCGGTGGGGTAGGCGGCGATCGCGGCCGTCAACAGGGGTTCGGCGAGCTCGGGTTCGCCCAGCTCGATCAGGCAACGACCGGCCATGACGTCGATCTCGTGGCGGTTGAGCCAGTAGACCCATTCCGGTTCCGCGATGCCCAATGCGCGGCCCTCGTAGAGTTCGTCGACGGTGTCCAGCGCGCGACGCGTGCCGTCGCGGTCCCGGCATCGGGCGGCAGCCCAGGCGACTCGTTCGTGCAGCAGCGCCCGCACCACTGGTGTCGCCTGCCTGGCTCCCTTAGCCGCCGACCGGGCGAGCAACACCGCGTCACGGGGGTCGCCCACGGTGGTCATCTGGTAAGCCAGCGAGGACAGCAGTTGGCCGGTGAGCGCGTGGTCCCCGGCCGATCGCGCCGCCGCGACCCCGGCCAGGTACACCCGCTGTGCCTCGTGGTGACGCCCGGCGTCGCTGGACACCCACCCCGCCAGTTGCGCCAACTCGCCGAGGACGGTGAGCAGTCGCCTGCCGGTGTCCTCGGTGTAGGCAGCGCGGTTTACGACGTCGCCCACGTGCCGAAACTCAGCGTGCACCATTGGATACAGGTCACCCCCACCGACCACGTCATCAAGAAGGCGAAGCCGCACCACCCGCGCTTCGAGCTCCCCGACAAGAGCAGCACCGACACGTCGCCCGGCCCGCGCATGGACCACCACCGGGCCGTCCTCGAACAGCCACTCATGTGCCAACCGCAGCGGGTCCTCGGCAGGAGCGTGGAAGGCGTCTCTGGGCAGGCTCACTGCGCGTAAGCCTCGGCATAGGCCTTGTCGATCCTGCAGCGCCTGGCGTCGAGGTGGCACAACTGCGTCCGTACGCGGCGCAAAGACCACTCCGAGGAATCGGTGCTACCCCAACGGAGCGGGCCACAGGTAGGACCCAGTCGAGCGAGAGCATTCGGCCCGCGGTGGTCTCGAGGTCGAGTTCCTCGCGCAGCTCTCGTTCTGCCACGCTCCGGGGGCTTCATTGCTCCGCGGCAAGCCGTGAATAGCCCCCTGGGTTCCACCATCGAGTGACCTCCCGCACGGATCGTGCTCGGCGAATCGGATCAGAGTGGGCTGCGGTGGGCAAGCAGGTTGCGGACGTGAACAGCCGTGGTTCCCTTGACCGAGCCCAGACGCAAGGCGATGTCAGCAGCGCTGCGATCAATACGTGTCGAGTGCACGCCCTCGGCGAGAACCACGAACTCGCTCCACGCGTCAACGGCGCCGTCGACGTCGTCGCGGCGAAATCGGATCTTGCCAAGATCGGCCAAGACCATGGCGCGGGTGCGGCGGCGGTCGAGGCCAAGCGAGAGCGCTTGGTCGATGTGTTCCTCGGCGGCGAGCATGTCTCCCATGCGGGCATGAACCAGTGCCGCTTCGTGGGCCCATCGGCCCGGGCTGTAATGACCGGCCCAGCTGATGCCTGGTGTATCCACCGCGCGCTCCATGGCGATTTCGGCCACTGACAGTCGGGCGCGGGCGGTCGCGAGGTCGCTGTCGGCTGCCGCCGCGCGCGCGTGAGTCGTGGCGTAGTAGGCCCGTGCTTTCGGCTCGCCAAGATGGCGTCCTGTGTGGTCGGCGGCATCGGCGAAGTGGAGCGCCGCACCCGCGCAGCCGAGATCAAGGGCCTGGTCGGCAAGCCCGCGCAGTGAGGTGGCGGCGACTTCGGGAGCGCCTGCTTCGTTCGCCAAGCGGTAGCTGTGGAGGTAGTACCGCTGGGCGACGCCGTTCTCGCCGGCGTCTCGAGCCATCCACCCGGCAAGATGCGCCAATTCGGCGGTCGCGGTGACCAACTCGCGTCCGATGGCCTCGTTGTAGGTCCCGTTCAACCAGCGCCCGACGTCATCGACCAGGTAGCGCACGACCAGGTGGCGCGCGTGCGCACCTCCCAACTCCGACGCGGTGTCCCCCAGGGCCGTGGTCATCGTGCGGATCGCCGCGACCTCTCCGGCACCGACCCGAACCCCTCCCGCGCGCGCCACTCGACGTGTGATCGCATCCGGGTCGCTGGGGGCGAACGCCGCGGCCGCGACGGTCGCTGCGGCAGACATGAGGAACTCGCGACGGTCCACGTCAGCGCCTCCCAACCTCATCACCGACTCCACGGCATCTCTGCCGGGCAGTCCGTCATCGACGTCTACACCTGCACGAGCGTGCCATCCCCGGGCCTCAACGTGTGGCCGTCGATCCCGTGGCGCCTGGTCTTGTGGTGGCCCCGCTGTCCCTTCAGTCAGTTGGTCCGCCTCGACAACACCGACGGGCTCTGGATCGAGATTAGACTCGGCAGGACCCACTTCGAGTAGCACCACGAGTTCGCGAAGCGACAGCGACAGCGCATCCGCTAGCCGACGCCGGAACCCTGGCATTGGCGCCTGGCTTCCCGACTCCCACCGAGCTACCGTCGACCGCTCGACCCCTAGCGCCTCCGCCAAGGTCTCCTGCGTGAATCCCATCGCCACTCTGCGCTGGGCCAGAGCACGCCGTCGCGTAGCCATGACATCCCCGTCCACTCGCATCTGACGCCCTCAATCGTGTCACGTTTCGCGACAGCGTCACCAGTCGCCATTGAAGCGCTGACCTGGGCAAACAGTCCGTGGGCAGCACCAAGGCCCGCCTGAGTCGCCCCGATTCACCCGAACGAACCATCCGGTCGGGCTGACATCAGCAGATCTGATGCCGGAGTTCACCTAACAGTAAGACAAATCGCGAGTAGGTATGGCAATTCTCATGGGTCAGACATGCACTGGACCCAGGATGGTCCAGAAAGAACGCGTTGCGGCGATAGCGCCACAACAACGCCACAAAGTGGGCACATTTCCGCTCTGTCGCGACTGCAGCCATCGACGTAGTTTTGTCGGCACAGCACGGGATGCCGTATGGCACCCACCAGTTGACATCCGCTCAATATCAACGTCGCGCGGCTCGACCATGCGACAGAAGTGCGAGGCTCCACAGATGCACACCCCGACCGTCGATGTCTACGCGAAGCTCACCACCGGGTGCCCGATGTCCTACGAGAGCATCGCTGCGGGCGAGACCGAGTTCACGCTCGGAGGCCGCATGAGCGGAGCCGTGGTGCTCACCTTCACTGACGACGCCCTCCGCGACTTCCTCGCCCTGGCAACCGCAGCGGTTGGTCAGAGCACCACCGTTCAGCCCTCGGTCGACGCGCTCGCCGCGAGCGGATACCCGGCCGAGTAGAGCGATGGGTGCGTCCTCACCCAGCCGGATACCCACTCAAGCTGGGCGAGGACATGCTCTTCGACGTCATCCGAATCCACACCTCTGGAACCTCTGACATGCCGAGCCAATCGCAAGCCGGGAACTGGACCCATGTAGCCGCCATCATCCCCAAGCGATCCTGACCCCGTGACAGCACGCCTGGATGCCATCGAGCAGCGGATGGGAGCTATGTCCAGGACCCTCAACGACCTACGGATAGACCTCGCGATACTCCTGCATCGCACTCGCGAGAAGTAGACGACCGCGCACGACAGTTTGAACCGCCAGTGCACGGAGAGCAAGGACACGACTGGAGCCTGGTTCGGGTGCTGGGCTGACAGTTATACGACAGAAGGGTGCCAACTAGCTCGCGGGTGTGGTGGTGGCGGTTTCCTGGTGGCACACACCCACCGGAGGTACGGGAGACACGCGCGATGGTCGTCGAGCGCGAATATGACGTCAGCCTCACGTTCGCTGGAACTGAGCGCGCTTACGCCGAGGAGATCGCCACGCTGTTGAAGGCTCGCCGCGTGCGAGTCTTCTATGACGCGCACGCGACGGTGCACCTGTGGGGCCACAACCTCCTCGACCATCTCGGCAAGATCTACCGGGAGAGGTCGAAGCTGTGCGTTCTGTTCGCCTCCGCGGAGTACGCGCGCCGCGAATGGACCGCCTTCGAACGCAAAGCGGCGCAGGAGAAGGCGAGTAGCAGCGCGGAAACGTACCTGCTGCCGTTGCTGTTCGACGAGACCAGCATGCCCGACATCACCTCGACGACGTGCGCGGTGGACACGCGCCTCGTCTCGCCCGCGCGAGTGGCCGAGATGATCATCGAGAAGCTGGGCAGGAAGCCCAAGGCCATCGGCTTGCGGGCGACCGTGTTGGCGGTGGTCACCCAGGGCCAAGACCCCGATCTGCACAAAGCGTTCAACAGGGCGCTGGAGCGGTGCGAGGTCAACCCGGATGACGTCGACCGCTGGTCAACCCACCACGGGCTCGTGGCGCTCGTGCCGGAGCAGAGGGCGTCCGTGTCCTGCGTGCTCACCGATCTGGTGCCCACGATCGAGTCGATCAGCCGGGAGCGGGCCACCACCTCGGGTCCGCTGCGGGTGGGCGTGCACAGCGGCCAGGTGATCAAGGACCGCCCCGGGGTGGACGTCACGCTCGCGGTGGATGCCGCGCGGGCGGCCGGGGTGGAGGAGTTGCTGGCCGCGAGCAAGTCGCGTTGCGCGGTCGTGGTGTCCGATCGGGTGTTCCAGACCGTGGTTGTCAAGGGGCGCGGTGGCAGCAACCCGGCCGCGTACCAACGGATGCGGCTGCCCGACGGCAGTGAGGTCCACGTGCGCCTGCACGGCTACCCCAAGCCACCGGGTGACGAGCCGGAGCCGCCGCAGCAGCCGGGTAAGACGTACCACTTCGGTCCCGGAATCAAGATCGGTCAGGTCGGGGACGTGCACCTCGGCAGTGGCAACACCTTCGGCGACGGCTACCGGTTCGGGTCGGTCGATGACCGCTGAGGAGGCAGCCGAGCAGAAGGAGCCGGAACCCGCCGACAAGGACGAGCCCTCGGACCAGGACACCTTCGCCAAGGCGCAGGAGCGGGCATCCGACCCGGCCTCGGCCGACCAGTGGAACGATCAGCGGTCCAAACTGGACGCTGCGCGCCAGTGGCTGGGTGGCGGCGGGACGACCAACGTGTTCTTCGGTGGCGTCGGGCAGGTCGGCGACACCGTGGGCGCGGTCGCGGGCACGATGGTCAACAGCGGCCCGGTGTCGGGTGCGGTGCTCGACCGCGTCCGCGCCTCCTACGTGGAGCCCACCCGCTACACCGACCTGCGCCGGGTGCTGCAGTCGCACCAGGTGCTGGTGATCAACGCGCCCAGCGGCACCGGCCGCACGACCACCGCCCTGCGGCTGCTCGACGAGCTGTGCGTGGAGGGGGTGCTCAAGCTCGACCCGGACACCGTCCTCAAGACCCTCGACGACAAGACGTTCACCGGCCTGCACGGCTACCTGCTGGACCGCCTCGACCGCAACCAGAGCCGCGAGCTGAGCCTGTACCACCTCGAGCGGCTGAGCGCGGTGCTGCGGCGCAAGGGCTGCATGCTGGTGGTGATCACCGAGCAGGCGGTGCCGTTGCCCGCGGGTGACATCGAGCACCTCGTCGCCGTCGACCTCGGCGCGGTCGAGCCCCGGCAGCTGCTGGAGCGGCACCTGGCGTGGGTGTTGGAGCAGTCGCCGACGACCGCCGCCGAACCGGTCCTGAGCCACCCCGAGGTGGGCGAGGTCCTCGGTGAACTGACCAAGGACGTGTCGCGCTCGGACCTGGCCAAACTCGGTGACCTGCTCGCCGAGGTCGCCACGGGCCAGGTCGACATCGGGGCGGTGCGCGAGCGGTACTCGCACAACAGCCGGGCCAGTTTCGTCGACTGGTTCGACCACCAGATCGACCTGCCGCAGCGGGCGTTCGTCATCGCGCTCGCGGTGTTCAACGACGAACCGGTGCAGCTGGTCTCCCGCGCGGCGACCCGGTTGGCCGACATGCTGGCGGCGGTGGCGGGGCCGCGCCGGGCCACCCGGGGCCGCCCACTGTTCGACACCCCGCTGGCGACCTGGATCGAGCGCGCCCGCGCCGAGGTCGTCGACGGGGTCGAGGACACGACGCTGGGCGCCGTCGCCGTGCGGAAGGCCCGGTTCCGCGATGATTCCTACCCCGCCAGGGTCTTGGAGCACCTGTGCGCCGAGTACGACCAGGCCTTCACCGTGGTCGCGGACTGGCTCAACGCGCTCGGCGGCGACGGTGGCGGCCGAGTGCGAGTCAGGGCCGGGATGGCTGTCGGGTTCCTGAGCCGATTCGACTTCATCGGCATCCACGACGGAGTCGTCCTCCGCTGGGCCAGCACCGGTGACCAACACACCCGGGACGCGGCCGTCGCCGCCCTGCAGCTGCCCGCGGAACACCCGGCACTGAGCCGGGTGGTGCGCACCCTGCTGCGGAACTGGATCCGCGACCGCTCAGAGGAGGGCTGGTCCCGGCGGCAAGTGGCGGTGCGGGCGCTGGGCACCACGGTCGCGGTGAGCACGGACAAGGCGCTCGACCTGCTGCGCCTGGCCAGCCGGTACGTCGACTGGGAGACCGCCTACCTGATCGGGGAGAGCGTCAGCGACCTGATGTGCCGGGTGGAGGAGCCGGTGACCGTGCTCGACGCGCTGGTCGCCTGGAGCGATGCCGAACAGTACCCGCTGCGGCGGGAGACCGCGCTGCTGTCGACGTTGATCGCGGGCGCGTACCTGACGGTGTTGGTCGCCGAGAGCACCGAGAAGTGGCCCGCGCTGGTGTGGCTCGCCGAGCAGCACGACAACGGCCGGGCCAGCGTGACCACGTTGTACGCGCGGATGCTGCAGTCGGCGCACTTCATCGACCGCGGCTACGAGCAACTGCGGGGCTGGGTGCGGCTGGCGCAGAAGGACGAGACCCTGCGCGTGCCGGTGGCCAGGCTGCTGGCCGACATCGCGGTCGAGGCGGACGACGTGGCCAGCATGCGGCATTACGCGCGGACCTGGGCAAAACCAAGAGGCGGCCCGGCCAAGGCGGTCGGGGTCGTGCTCGAACACCTGGAGGAGAGAGTCGACCATGGCCGACGAGACGGCTGAACCGGACCCGACCGCCGGTGGCGGACCACCGGACCCGGCAACGCGGTGGCACGGGCTGACGCCGCCCTGGCAGGCGCCGATCAAGCGGGCATCAGCGGCGGGCAGTGGACCGGACGACCCGGTGGTGCGGCCGATCAAGATCAACCGAGCCGTGCGGGGCGGGTCGTTGCCCACGTCCTCGGACCACACGGTGATCGTCTCGGTCACCAAGGACGGCCAGTACGAGATCGTCCGGGGCAGGCTCAAGATGAGCGCCATGGTGAGCTCCCTGCTGTGGGAGGTGTTCTCCGTCAACGTCTCCGCCCAAGAGGACACCTTCACCCTGGACCTGCCGACCCGGTTGGAGGCGTTCGCCTTCGCCGCCGAGGTGACGGTGCGCTGGCGGGTGGTGGATCCCGAGGCCGCGGTGCGCGCCCAGGCCAAGGCACCGCGGGCGGCGATCCGGCAGCGGCTGGAACCGGTGCTGCGCGGGCTGTCGCGCGGGTTCGACCTGCGATCGAGCGCGGCTGCCGAGCACCACATCAACAACACGCACATGGACCGCGCCTTCACCGTGCCCGGTGGTATCGCGGTCGAGGGGTACCACGTCCGGCTCGACCTCGACGAGGAGGCTCGCGCGCACCTCGCTGAGCAGGAGCGCCACGTCTGGCAGCGCGAGAAGTTGCACGCCCAGCAGGAAACCAACGCCGTTGCCCACCAGCTGAACAAGCAGCAGGCGAAGTTCGAGGCCGACCTGGCGGCGATGAGGGCTCAGCACGAGTTGGACCTGCGCATGGAACGGATGAGCGTCTACGCCGACGCGTTGCGCACCGACAGCAACAACATGCTGGCACTACGGCTGTCCGGGCACCACGAGGACGTCAACGAGGTCATCGAGCTGATGATGCGCGAGCGGCGGATGGAGTTCGAAGGGGCGAGCGCATTGCTCAACAGCTTGCTGGAGCGCAACCTGGTCAACCGCAAGGACGTCGAGGCGATCATGGCCAACGCCAGCCGGTCGGTGATCGAGAAGCTGCGCGGGGACCGCGCGGTGACCGGCCGGGAGGCGCACAACGCGTTGCCCGTCGGAGCCGGTAACGACGAGGAAGAGGACGAGGACGGATCCTGGTCCCGTTGACCCGACGAGGAGACCGGCCTGTCGTCGGCGGCATCCTCGCGGCTGCGGAACCAGTCGCGAGGATTGCGCCGGGGATGTTGGCGTGCCGGTTCCGACTTCGAAAGAAAGAAACACATAGACCAGCGTCTTGGATACAAAGTCAGGACGTCGACCGGGCGAATTTGGTCACGTTACAACCTTTCCGCTGCACGCGGACGATGACGGCGTAAATCCGCGTGTCGTGCTTCTGTCCTGTTTCTGGGGCCTTTCTGTCGGTAACGGTGACTTCTCGGCGGGCGACGTCCCGAATGATCAGACCGGGCAACCGAAATGGTGGTAGTTGGTGACGGACGACATCGGGAAGCGCATCGAGGGCATCGTCGCCGAGCGGGCGCGACTGGCGCCGCTCGTGCGCGCGGACGCGCAGCGGTGGCGGGCCGTGCTGCGGAGTCTGCTGGCGCTGTCCCAGCAACTCGAGCAACAGCCCCGCCAAGAGGAGCCGCACGCCGTTCGGGACGAGCTGGTCGCAAGCGCCCAAGTCGCGGCAGAGGAAGTAGAGGCGCTGCTCGAGTCCTTTGAGCGGTTCGCCACCCGGTTGCTGCGATCGACCATCAACGTGGGCGTCAGCGGGAGTGCCCGGGTGGGCAAGAGCACCCTGCTGCAGACCATCTCCGGCCTCGCCGACAACGAGATCCCCACCGGCGCGGACATCCCCGTCACCGCCGTGCGCAGTCGGATCTTCCACTCGGACACGCGGTCACGGGCCCTGGTCTCCTTCCACACCTACGCGTCCCTGCGCGACGAGGTGCTCGCCGGGTACCACCGCGACCTGGGCCTGCCGCCCGCGCCCGCCACGCTGGAGGCGTTCCGCGCGTTCCCGTACCCGCAGCGGCCCGAGGACCTGCCCGGCGGCGAACCCAGCCCCACCAGCGTGGTCCTGCTGCGGCGGCTGCTCGCCATGCGCGATGCCCTACCGTCCTACGAGGACCTGCTGACCGGGGACGAGCGCGAGATCCCCTTGTCCGAATTGCGCCCGTTCATCGCCTACCCGACGCACGAGGAACGGATGCGCCCCGGCCACGGCGACCACCGCTACCTCGCGGTCCGCGACGCGCGCATCGAGTGCCCGTTCCCGCACGCGGACGTGCGGCACCTGGGGGTGCTGGACCTGCCGGGGTTGGGCGAGCTGATGGTCGGCGCTGAGGCCCACCACGTCGACGGTCTGCGCGACGAGGTGGACGCGGTGGTGATGGTCGTGCGGGCGTCGGCGACCACGGCGTACCTGCGCGAGTCCGACGCCCGCACGCTCACCCTGCTGCAGGAGTCGCGCGGTGGGGTCAGCACGGCGCGGGACTTCGTCTTCATCCTCGTCAACGACGTCGCCGTGGACCGGTCGCGGTTGGCCGCACTGCGCCACGAGATCGACCTGAAGATCAACGACGGGGTCCCGGACCAGTACTTCCAGGTGCTGCAGGCCGACGCGGCGAACCACGGCGCCGTCGCCGCGGGGGTGCTCGGGCCGCTGCTGGCGCACCTCGCCGAACGGTTGCCGGTCATGGACGCGCAGATCCACGCCGCGGTGTCCGACTCGGCCAGCGGCCTCGCCACCAGGATCGAGGCCATCGCGCGCACCGCGATGGCGCACGCCGAGCGGGTCCGCCGCAGCGCGGGTGTGGTCGACGAGGGCCTGCAGGACCGGGTGAACACCCTGCGCGGTCACCTCGCGCGGGACCTGACCGCACTCGTGGCCGACATCTCCGCCAAGTACGCCTCCACAGAGGACGGTGAGTACGCCGACGCCGTCGAGTACGCCTACCGGGGCGTGCTGGGCTGGACCGAGGCCGGGTTCGGCGAGGGCCGGGAGTCCTGGCAGGCCAGGGCGCTGGACCGCTGCGTCGAGGACCACAACTCGACGCCGTTCCTGTCCGAGGAGCTCAACGTGCTGCGGGTGACCATCACCCAGCGGTTCGCCGCCATGGACGACTTCCTCTCCGCCCGGGTCACCGACCTGTACGCCCGCGTCGTGGCGGTCCTCAGCGCCCGGTTGGGCGAACTGGTCCCCGCCGACACCGAACCGGCGAAGGCGTTGCGGCAGCTGCGGGAGCTGCTGACCGATCCCGTCGAGCCGAGCCCGTCGTTGGCCAAGGCCGTCGAGGACCTGCTCGAGGTGCGGCTGGACTTCCGCACCCAGCTCTACCCGCGGGTGCGCGACGCGCTGGCCGAGTGCAACCTCGAGGTCGCCGGACCCAGCGGGCAACCGCAGGTGCAGGTCATCGCGGCGCCGACGGAGGCGGGCGTGGACCGCATGTACCGCGCGGTCCTCGACATCGCCGAACAGACCGCCTTCCGGACGCGCCAGCAGTTGCTCACCCTCGCTCTGGAACCGGGCCAGGCTCTGCGCGCGGTCACCGAGTTCTTCGCCGACGCGTTCATCCGGTCGCGCGACTCCAAGCGGGACCTGTTGCGGCTGGCCCGCGGCCACCGCGACCGGATCTGGCCGGACGCGTTCCGCGAGCACGACCTCGCCGTCACCACCGCGTCCGCCATCACCGCGGCGGCCGAATCGGTGGTGGCGACCGTCACTGAAACCAGGAAGGCGCCATGACCGACGAACTCCGCTATCGGATCGGGCTGGCGGGCCCGAGCCGGGTCGGCAAGTCCTCGCTGGTGGTGTCGCTGCTGCGCGACAGCCGCGAGCAGCTCGGCGGCCTCCCTCTTCAGCTGACCGCGGCCGACCTGGCGACCGAGCGCCGCGTCGCCAAGACCACTACCGAACTCGACAACAGTCTGCTCCGGGGTGAGTTCAATTCGGACGCGCTGGCAGGCAACGTGGAGGCGTTCACCTTCCAGTTGCGGCTGGCCGCAAAGCGGAGCAGCACGGGTGTGCGGATCGAGTTGATGGACTACCCGGGGAAGTGGTTCAACCCGCGCACCCGACCGGACGACAGCGTCGCGGATTGGGCGGCCTGCAAGGACTTCATCGCGGATGCCTCCGTGCTGCTGGTGCCGGTGGAGGCCATCGGGTTGATGGAGAACAACAACGCCTGGCAACGTGCTGCGAGCAAGCAGCTACTGGCGATCGAGGAGGTCGAGAAGACCGCGGAGTGGTGGGCGACGGCCAGGGGGAGCTACCACGACGAACCGGCGCTGCTCCTGCTGTGCCCGGTCAAGTGCGAGTCGTACCTCGCCGACAACCTCAACACCACCGACCGCGCCACCGAGCTGCACGACGCGGTGCGCGCCATGTACGCAGGCGTGGTCAAAACCGTGCGGGCCAACGCACCGCACGCAGAGATCGCCTACTGCGCCGTGGACACCATCGGTTGTGTCAACCTCGTGCGCGCCGAATGGACGGAAGTGGGTGGCCAGCCCCACATCAGCGCCAAGTACCGCATCATCGGCCCCGGCAAGTCGATGAGCTACAAGGGCATCGACGACCTGCTCACCCTCCTGCTGCGCCACCTCGTCGACGCCCAGCACCGCGCCCTGGAGATCATCGCCAACCAGCGGGAGCGCGCCGCCAACGACGCCAAGTCATTGGCCATCCGCAACGAGGGGCTGATCGGCAACTTCCTGCTGTCGATCTCCGGAAGGCGGCGCAAGCGCGTGTACCGCTCCGGCGTCCAACGCGAGGAGGCGGACAGGACCCACCAGCAGGTCGACGAGCTCAACCAGGTCATCAAGGAACTGGCCGAGCGGCCACTGTCAACGAAGCGGGTCAACACATGGTGAACGACACCAGCACCACCGACCTCCGGATCCACGTGCAGACGCGCGGCACCGTCGAGGACTACACGTTCCTGCACGGCCCCGTCCCGCTCCCCTGGTGGCGCGCGCACGCGAAGCGGACCCGCTTCGAGGAGCCCGTCGTCCTGCTCGAGAGCGACACCGACGGGTGGCGCTGCTACGTCGGCGGTCTCGCGACGGAACGGGTCGACCGGGTGGGCACGACCATCCGCGTGTCCGTCGTCCTGGCGGGCGAGCACGGCGCCCACGAGCGCGTCGTCCGGTTGGTGGCGGCCGCGATCACCGCCATCGGGGCGGAGGGGGCCTCCCGGCTGCCGGTGCTCGACGAGCAGTTCACCGCGGACTATGTGGACGGTGTCCTCCAGTCGACGACGGCTGGCGATGATGTGGGCGAGCGGGTGTTGGCCGCTCTCGAGCAGCTGCCCGCGCCGGTGCTGTCGGCCGCCGGGTTCACCTCGTGGGCGGGCGGTGTCGGGCACCCGAACGCCGCGGCGACGTTCGCTGAACGCGCCTCGGCGCTGCTCGCCGGGAAGCCCGGTGTCGCCCTGTACCTCAACGAGATCGCGAGCCCGGACGAGGCGATCGACCTGCTCGACGGGCCGGGCGGGGTGGCTCTGCTGGTGCCGGGCGAGGAGGGGATCAGCCCGCTGCGCCCAAAAGCGCGAGCGCCGATCACGGCGCGGGAACCGAAGCGCTGGTGGCCGGTGGCGGCGGCGATGGCAGCGGCGGCCGTCCTCCTCGCGTTGATAGTCCGCTGGATCTTCTGGAACTCGTGACCAGCCTGGTCTTCGAGGTCGAGGCGGCCGAAGGTGAGCGGTGGACGCTGCGACTGCGGACCACGGGCCCACCCTTCGGCCACGTCGAGGGCACCCGCACGAGCGCGAACGGCCCCGACCACCCGGTGACGGGCACCTACGTGCTGCGGTTGATCCCGGGCTTCGACCCGGTCGAGTTCGAACTCCGCCTCGACGGGCCGCAGTGGGTCATGCGGTGCGCGCTGACCCCCCGCGTGGCGCAGTTGTCGCTGGCAGGCGAGGGAACGTGCCTCTCGGAGGACGGCTCGCAACAGCGGTTCACGGTGCGGTGCGGGATCATCGACACGGTGCGGCTCACCGTGGCAATGGCCCACGACCTGCTCCGATCGCTGGTCAGATGAGCTGGTAGCACCCCTTCCCCGCGGCGTGCCGCCGTGGCCCGCCCGCTACCGCGGTGTCACGGACATGACGAGGCCCTTCGGGTGCACCACGCCTGTGGCCACCGGTCGGACCGGGGCACCGGGCACCGGGCGCAACCGCCAGCGTTGGCAGGCCATGACCGCGAAGGTCACGGCCTCCAGGAACGCGAAAGACTCACCGATGCACTTGTGCACCCCTGCGCTGAAGGCGACGTAGGCCCCGTTGGGGATCACGCCCGCCCGGTCGGCGTTCCACCGGTCCGGGTCGAACGCCTCCGGGGCCGGGAACCACCGCGGGTCGTGGTGCAGCAGGTACGGGCTGTAGATCACCTCGGTGCCCGCCGGGAGCTCGACGCCGTCGAGGACGACCGGGCGGGTGGCCCGCCGCATCTGGATCCAGGACGCGTAGAGGCGGGTGCACTCCAGCAGGGCGTGGGTGGTCTCGGTCAGGGCCGGGAGATCGTCCAAGGCCGGTGCGCGGCCACCGAGGACGGCGTCGATCTCGTCGAGGACGCGGCGTTCGACCTCGGGGTGGTGGGCGAGCTCGTGGAAGAACCAGGCCAGGGTGGCACCGGTGGTCTCGACCCCGGCCAGGGTGAAGGTGACCATCTGGTCGCGGACCTGCGTGTCGCTGAGGCCGGTGCCGTCCTCGTCGCGGGCGGCGACCAGCAGGGACAGCAGGTCGCCCGCGCCGCGGTCGGCGGCCCGGTAGGCGGTGATCGCGGCGTGGGCGGCGGCGTCCACCCGGGCGAGGTCCCGGGCGGCGCGGCGGTTGCCGGGGGTCGGCAGGCCAGCCCACCACTCGGGCAGGAGCGTGCGGTTGACCATGTCGCGCAGCAGGCCGGGCAGGCTGTGGCGGAACTCGACCGCCGCGGGCGCGGCGACCTGCGAGCCGAACAGGCTGCGCGCCACCACGTCCGAGGCGTACGCGTCCATGGCCTTGTTGATGTCGATGACCCGCCCCGGGGTCCATTCCGACAGCACCGACTCGGCGGCCGACCGCATCGGCTCGGCACACGCGGCCACTGCAGTGCGGCTGAAAGCGGGTTGCAGCATCCTGCGCTGGGTGCGGTGTTGCTGGCCGCTGGTGGTGGCCAGGCCCGCCCCGAGCGTCCTGGTGAGCTTGCGGGAGAACCGGCCCCGTTCGAAGTCCTGCGCTCCCGTCACCAGCACCTGCCTGGTCAACTCCGGTGTCGTGACGATGTAGGCGGACAGCGGACCCAGTCGGAGCTGCACCAACGGCCCCAGCTCGGGCAACGAGGTGAGGAACCGCAACGGCCGCCGCATCAACGCGGGCGCGCGCCCCAGGACCGGCCAGGCACCCGGCGCTCGAACCGCTGTCGGCTGCCCCATACCGTTCCCCTCCCGGCCGGATACCCTCCCCTACCTTGTAGCCAGAGATCGGGCAAACCAAGATCTCCACCGCCGCTTCACCCGAACGAAGCCACCCGCAACCCGGAAGGACGCGGCACCGGGAAGTCCTGGGAGTCGTGCGAACACCGAGCACGCCATTTGCGGTCTACTTAGGACGGTGTGGGCCGGGGCTCGGACCGCTCCGGCCCCGTCGACTGGTGATCGCGACCCGAGCCCGGCCGACGGCTCTTGGCCGTGCTGCCGATCGGGCGGCGCAGGCTGCGCGACACGATCGGTGGCGGGCTCGACCAGCCGACCGAGGCGGGCTTGGTGGTCCTGGCCAGCGGCGTCATGCCGCTGATGCCCGCCACCGCCCTGCGCAGGCGCTCGGTGAGTACCAGGGCGAGGTGCACGGCGGCATCCCGGACGCCGATCAGGTGCCGGTACTGCCCAACTCCCCCGCCAACGCCGACCACCTCGACGACTGCTCGCCGCTGCGCGCCCTGCTTGCCGCATGCCGCAAGACCGTCCAGCTGCGTTTCGCCGAAAGCTCCGGTGGGCGGCGCCCCGGGTGGTGGGGGGCGCCGCCCCGACGCGTTCTGGGTCAGTCGGTCAGACGGTGGTTGCCGAGTTGGGTGGTCATGCCGGGGTCGCGGTGGTCGAAGAACACCGAGGCGCCCGTGTCGAGGGCCGCGATCCGGGCCACCTGCTCATCGGTGAGCGCGAAGTCGAAGACGTCGAGGTTCTCTGCCATCCGCTCGACGCGCACGGACTTGGGGATCGCCACCACACCGCGCTGCACGAGCCACCGCAGCACCACCTGCGCCACCGACTTGCCGTGCTGCCCGCCGATCTCGCTGAGCACCGGGTGGGTGAACAGGTCGTTCCTGCCCTCGGCGAACGGACCCCACGACTCGATCTGGACGCCGCGGTCGCGCATGAGGTCCTGGTCGGCGGTGCGCTGGTGGAACGGGTGGGTCTCGACCTGGTTCACCGCGGGGGTGATCTCGTTGTGCTCGATGAGGTCGACGAGCCGGTCGGGGTGGAAGTTGGACACGCCGATCGCCCTGGCCAGGCCCCCGCGGTGGATGTCTTGCATGGCGCGCCACTGGCCGTGGACGTCGCGGTAGGGCTGGTGCATCAGGTACAGGTCGACGTGGTCCAAGCCCAGCTTGCGCAGCGACACGTCGAAGGCGCGCCGGGTGTTGTCCTCGGCGGGGTGGTCCTGGACCCACAGCTTGGTGGTGATGAACAGCTCCTCGCGCGGGATGCCGCTGCTGTTGATCGCGCGGCCCACCGCTTCCTCGTTGCCGTAAGCGGCGGCGGTGTCGATCGACCGGTAGCCCGCGGCGAGGGCGTCGGTGACGACCTTCTCGGTCTGCTCTGGCGGGACCTGGTAGACGCCGAAACCGAGGATCGGCATGTCGACGCCGTTGTTCAGGGTGACGCTGTGCACGGTGGTTCCCTTTCGCGCGGGTGGCTGCTCGGTCATCGGTCGAGCATCCGCATCTGCTGTTCGTTGTGGTGCTCGCCGGAAGGCGGGGTCAGGGCCTCCAGCACGGCGACCTGTTCTGTGGTGAGTTCAACGCCGTCGGCGGCGACGTTCTCTTCGACCCGGGCCACGCGCTTGGTGCCGGGGATGGGGGCGATGTTGTGGCCCTTGGTCAGCAGCCAGGCGAGGGCGACCTGCGCGGGCGTGGCACCGATGCCCGCGGCGATGCCCTTGACCTCGTCGGCGAGCGCGAGGTTGCGGTGGAAGTTCTCGCCGGTGAAGCGCGGGTTGGTGGCGCGGAAGTCGTCGGCGGCGAGCTGTTCGGGTGAGCGGATCGTGCCGGTGAGGAAGCCGCGGCCCAGCGGGGAGTAGGGCACGAAGCCGATGCCGAGCTCGCGCAGCAGCGGTAGCACGCCGTCCTCGGGGTCGCGGGTCCACAGCGAGTACTCCGACTGCACCGCCGTGATCGGGTGCACGGCGTGCGCCCGCCGGATCGTGTTCACGCCCGCTTCGGACAGTCCGATGTGGCGGACCTTGCCCTCGGCCACCAGCTCGGCGACCGCACCGACGGTGTCCTCGATCGGCGTGGTCGGGTCGACCCGGTGCTGGTAGTACAGGTCGATGTGGTCGGTGTCCAGGCGTCGCAGGGAGCCTTCGACGGCGGTGCGGATGGAGGCGGGGCTGCCGTCCGGAATCTCGCGGCCGGAGTGGGAGATCAGGCCGAACTTGGTGGCCAGCACGACCTCATCGCGGCGGCCGCGCAGCGCCCGGCCGACTAGTTCCTCGTTGGTGTAGGGCCCGTAGACCTCGGCGGTGTCGACGAGGGTGACGCCCAGTTCCAGTGCCCGGTGGAGGGTGCGAATGGATTCGGCGTCGTCGCTACCGGCGCCGGTGTAGCCGTGCGACATGCCCATCGCGCCCAACCCGATGCGGCCGACCACCAGGTCACCCAGCTTGGCTAGTGGCTCGACTCAGGGCGTTGGCCGTGTATCGGCGGGTCCACGGCGTGGCTGGCAAGGCGCCGGAACGTCCTCGTACTGGATGTACTCGGGCGCTTCCGGCAACGCCGCCAGGCGCGTCGTGGGCGGGTCGAGACACGGTCGACGTTCTGGGTCGCGCCACTAGCTTCACATTCGCTCCGTTCGTGGTCTGTGTCCTGTTGGAGGTCCAGTGTGGTGAACCGGGCGGCGAGATCGTCGACCCAGTCGGGAGGTGTGCGGTGGTCGGGCAGGGGCACTGCGGCTTCGCTTCGCCACAGGACGTCGTCCAGGGCGGTGCGCAGGTGCCAGGCCATGATCCGGTCGATCGACAGCGCGTGACCGGTCAGGTGCTCGTAGTGCCGCATCGTCGCTATCAGCAACTCACAGTCGGGTCCGGTCGCGGGAAGGGCTCGCAGGTCGTACTCGGGCTCCGCCGCGCACGCGGTCTCGAAGTCGACGACCAGGCGCAACCGGCCATCACGCCACACCTGGTTGTCGCCGTGCAGGTCACCGTGCACCAGCACGGACCGACAAGGCGTGGCCAGCACCTCATCAGCCCAGTCGCACCAACCCGAGATGGTGTCGCGTTGGTCGGGTCGTACCCACCGGCCGAGTCGCGCGCGTAGGTCGTCGGTTGAGGCGCCGGGGCGTGGTGCGGGCAAAGCGCCAATCGCCTCCTCGACGCGTGCGCGCACGGTCGGGTCGTGCAGTGCGGCGAAGAACCGCGCCAAGTCCCCACCCGCGCGATCCCGGTCGATCGAGTCCGCCACGGCGAACAGCGAGAACCCGGGCACACGCCTGGTGACCAGCAACACCGGCTCAACACTGCTCGCGACGACCTCGGGCACAAAAGGGACACTTCGCCCAGCGGACAACGCTGCCAGTGCCCCGATCTCGTGGACCAAGCGCTGCGCGGCGGGCTCGGACCACGCGAACTTCGCCACGAATCCGTCCCCCACGGCGGCACTCGACGACCGCCACAGTGGTTCGTCCCTACCCACCAGGTCAGGCAACGTGATCCGAAGTCCGACCAGATCTGGCGCCACACCCCGGAGAGCGTCAGTCAAGGCTTCCACTGAGCACTCGGACAACCAGTTCACACACCCATGTTCCTCCACATTGAACACCCCCGCCACGGACCACCTCGACAACCGCTCGCTCACACGTGTTCGTCGCCTTCTGGTCGATATCCGGTCATGCGGGCGTAGTGCACGGTACGGCCCAGCGGCCACGCTTGGTGCTGAAAGATCCGCTGCCAGGTATGGGCAAGGACGGTGCCGAACTCGGCACGGAGGCGGTCCATGCGGGCAGCCAGCACGGTGCCGGTATCGCCCCAGGTGGGGCGGTAGGCGTCGGTGAAGTCGGTCAGGGTGAGGCGGGTCAGTCCGGCGGCGCGCAGGGCGTCTTGGTAGTCGGTGGCCGGTCGGAAGCGCCAGGTGTAGAGGGCGGCGAAGTCGTGCAGCAGCGTTGCGGGGCGGGCGAGGACGGGGTCCATGAGGGTGAGCGGCGCGCCTGGCTTGAGCAGCGCGGCCATGGCTTGGAAGCCCTCGACCGTGCGATCCGCGGGGAAGTGACCCGCGACCTCGATCGCGGTGACCCCGTCGGCGCGCCCCACGAGGTCGGCGGTCGCGGCGGGGTCAAGCACATCGGCGACCCGGATGTCGACACGGTCGGCGATGCCCAGGCGCGTGGTGATGCGGCGGGTGATCTCGGCTTGTTCGGGGCTCAGGGTCAGCGTGACCAGACGAGCCCCGGGATGCGCCAGGGCAAGACGGGCCACCGAGTTACCCCGACCGGTGCCGACATCGACCAACAACGGCCGCCCGGGCGCGATGGCCATGGCAGGCTCCCACGCCAGGTCAACGGTGTTGACCTGGGCGGCGGCCAAGCGGGTGGCCGGATCGGGCAGGGCACGGTGCTCGGCGTCGTACAGGCCGAAACTCAGGCTCAACCACGCGTGGCGCATGAGCCGACCCCAGGTGTCGTAGAACTCCACCGGGCTGTCAAGAGCCCGCCCCAGCAACGGCTTGACCATGCTCAGGACGTAACGCCGCCGAAGCTGCCCAGCGGAGTACCGCCGCGAAAGCCCCGCGTAGTACTTGTCCTCCACCAAGTCCCGTACCTCGACGAACGTGCGGGCAAAGACCATCTGCCCCTCGAGGCGACCACCCATCGCTTCTCCCTCCGCGCCCATTGACCACCCACGCTGCTCGCCACGAACCAAGTTGTCGAGCCAGGCGCTGTTGCCCTCGTGGGGTGAAGCAGTTCCTCTCGCCTGCTCCCCACATCGACGGTGGCTGATCTTGCGGCGACCGCGGTCGTCGGTGTTCACACGGGCAGGACAGCGCGTGTGTCACCGTGTGCCGCGTGCAGACTGCGAGAACCACGTCGTGACCGGCGTTGGAGGTAGTTCAGCGTCCTCTGTGAACGGCACGGGAGCGGCGTGTCCGGCGCCGGGGATTGTGGACTGTGCGCTCTACCGCGAGGGCAGGCGAGTCCCGGGTGCCCGGACACCTGGGGAGGCCGTCGCGCAGGCCCGTCAGGGAGGCGGGTTTGTGTGGGTCGGGCTGTTCGAACCGACGTCCAGCCAGCTCGACGATCTGGCCGTGGAGCTGGGCTTATCGGACCTGACACGGGACAACGGCGCGCGACGGCCGGGGATACGCGGGCGTCGTGACCTGATCTCCGCCACGCTCGCTACGGTGCGTCACGTCACCAACGACTTCCCGGACAACGCCAGCGAGATCGTCGAGACCGGTGAGATCACCGCGTTCCTCGCCCCAGAGGTCATCGTCACCGTCCGCCAGGGTGAGATCTCCGAGCTGGGGGTGCTGCGGCGCGAACTCGAGGCCACGCCTGAACGCCTGGCGGCTGGGCCCGCGTCGGTGTTGCACGCGATCGTCGACCGTTCGGTGGATGATTATCTCACCGTCACCGACGCTTTCGAGCGGGACATCGGCCGAGTCGAGTCACTGGTGTTCGCGCCACGCAGCCCCATCGGCGCCGAGCACATGTACCTGATGAAACGCGAGATCATCGAACTCCACCGCGCGGTCGCTCCCCTCGTCGCCCCGCTGCGGTCGTTAGCCGAGTCGCACAACGCCCTGGTCCCGCCCGAGGTGCGCTCGCGCCTGCGCGACGTCGACGACCACCTGACCAACCTGACCGAACGCATCGCCGAGTTCGACGAAGTGCTCACCACGTTACTCAACGCCACCCTGGCCAAGGTGGCGCTGCAGCAGAACGGCGACATGCGCAAGATCACCGCGTGGGCCGCCATCATCACCGTCCCCACCATGATCGTCGGTGTCTACGGCATGAACTTCGACCACATGCCCGAACTCCGCTGGACCTACGGCTACCCAGCCGTCATCGCAGGCATCCTGCTCTGCAGCTTCGTACTCCACCGGGTGTTCCGCCGCAAACACTGGCTCTGACCCCTTCCTTGTTCACAAAGGACGGGTCGCCCTGTTTCTCGACCATCGAGCATCGATGGTCGCTTTTGCCTTCTCGGGAACCAGATGGTGTTGGTGGACGACCACTGCGGCAGTGTCCCCACGTTCCCGCAAGAGGTGTTCGATGTCCGCTCCCCCTGTTGACAGTGTGCGTGCCGAAGATGCGCCGGGTGGTGTTCGGTGGTCTGTGGTGCCGCTGCTGCGTCGGTTGCACTTCTATGCTGGTGTGCTCGTGGCTCCGTTCCTGGTCGTCGCGGCTGTGTCGGGGTTGTTGTATGCGTTGTCGCCGCAGCTTGATGATGTGCTCTATGGCGACTTGTTAGAGGTGTCTTCGACCGCCGGCACGCCGCGGGGGGTGGCTGAGCAGGTTGCGGCGGCTCAGGGGGCGGTGCCGGATGGGTCGGTCACGAGTGTCCTGATATCGGACGATCCGGAGGAGACCACGCGGGTGGTGTTCGCGGCGCCGGGGCTTGGGGAGGAGTACGCGAAGACCGTCTACGTCGACCCGTACAGCGCGCGGGTGCAGGGGCAGTTGACGACCTGGTTCGGGTCTACGCCCGCTACGACCTGGTTGGACGGTCTACATCGGAATCTAAACCTGGGCGAGACCGGTCGTCTGTACTCGGAGTTGGCGGCCAGCTGGCTGTGGGTGATCTCGCTCGCCGGGGTCGTGTTGTGGCTGGTCCGCCAGAAGCGCCTGAGGGCGGCCGTGGTGCCGGAGAAGGGCGCGAAAGGGGTGCGTCGGACTCGGTCGTGGCACGGGAGTCTGGGGATCTGGACGTTGGTGGGCGCGCTGTTCCTGTCGGCGACCGGGTTGACGTGGTCGACCTATGCCGGGGAGAACTTCGCGGCGGCGCTGGTCGCCCTGAACGCGAAGGCACCCGTGTTGGACACCGCGCTCCCCGGTTCCGCGTCATCGGGCCAAACCGGGCACGGGGACCACGGCGGCGGCCAGGGTCAGGGAACCATTGACGTCGCGGCGTTCGACCGGGTGTTCACCACGGCGCGGACGGCTGGACTGGACGGGCCGGTAGAGATCAGCGTCGGCGAGCCGGGTAGTGCTTGGACGGCGGCCCAGGTCGACAACACGTGGCCGGTTCGCCTGGACAAGGTCGCGGTCGACCCGGCGACCGCGTCGGTGACCGCTCGAGCCGACTTCGCCGACCGCCCGTTGCTGGCCAAGCTGTCGTCGCTGGGCATCCAGGCGCACATGGGCAGGCTGTTCGGCATCGTCAACCAGATCGCCCTGTTCCTGCTGGCCACGGCGATCCTCACGCTGATCGTGCTCGGCTACCGGATGTGGTGGCAGCGCCGCCCCACCCGCGCCGACCGGCGGCGACCGCTGGGGGCGGCACCCAAGCGCGGCGCGTGGCAGCAGCTCCCGCTGTGGTTCCTGGTGCCCGCTCCGCTGGTGCTGATCGCGGTCGGCTGGGCCATACCGCTGCTGGGCGTGAGCCTGGTCGCGTTCCTGGTCCTCGACGGCGTGGTCGGCCTGGTACGCGCACGGGCCTGAGGTCCGCATGGTGGAACGCCCACGCCCGTCCCGTGGTACGCGGGCACAATCGCCGGTGGACATTGGAGGGTGCGTGGGCGCGTTGCGGAGGCTGGGCTTCCTGACCATCGGGTTGTTCGACGGTGCCGCGCCGCGCGCGGGGCACGAGACGACGCTGGAGATCATCGAGCTCGGGGAGCGGCTCGGGTTCGACAGCGCGTGGGTGCGCCACCGCCACCTGCAGTACGGGATCTCGTCCCCGGTCGCGGTGTTGGCCGCCGCCTCGCAACGCACCAGCCGGATCCACCTGGGCACGGCGGTCATCCCGCTCGGCTGGGAGAACCCGTTGCGGCTGGCCGAGGACCTGGCCACTGTGGACGTCCTTTCCGGAGGGCGGCTGAACCCGGGGGTGAGCGTCGGTCCGCCGATCAACTTCGACGACGTGAAGGCCGCGCTCTACCCGGACACAGCCGACGCCGAGGACTTCAGCTACACCCGGGTCCGCAGACTCCTCGACCTCGTCCGGGGCGAGCGCGCGTCGGAGTTCGGCGGCACGCAGGGGTTCGAGGTGTATTCCGACCGCGTGCAGCCGCACTCCCCCGGTCTCGGCAGCCGACTTTGGTACGGCGGTGGGAGTTTGAGCTCGGCGCGGTGGGCGGGCGAGAACGGGATGAACTTCCTGACCAGCAGCGTCGTGAAAGCCGAGCGGTCCGAGGACTTCGAAGAGATCCAGCAGTCGCACATCCGCGAGTTCCGCGCCCACCACCCCGACGGTGACAAGGCCCGGGTCTCCCAAGGGCTGGTCGTGATCCCGACCGACTCGGCGACCGCTGAGCAACGCGCGAAGTACTTGGCATACGCGGAAAGTCGCACTCCGCGCACCACGACGCCGCAGGGACCGGCTCGGATGATGTTCGCGCGCGACATCGTCGGCACGTCGGCGCAGATCGCCGAGCGGCTGCAGGCTCACGCGGGTTTCCGAGAGGTGTCGGAGGTGGCCTTCGCCCTGCCGTTCTCCTTCGACCACGCCGATTACGTGCAGATCCTCACCGACATCGCCACCCACCTCGGCCCAGCCCTCGGCTGGCACCCGGCCGCATGAGCCGCTAGACGAGTATGCCGAGGAACGCCAGGTCGATCAGGCGATCGGCCTGCTCCGGCGAGCTGTGTTCGCGCGCCCAGGCGCAGGCCGTGGTGAGCGCGTGCAGGTCGGCACCGGTCGTGGTCGGCCGGATGACTCCCGCGTCGACGGCGCGGCGGACGAGGGCGTCGACGATCGCGGCCATCTGCGTGCAGGAGGCGTGCAGCTCCGAGGTGACGTCGTCGGTGCCGGTGATCAGGTGGGTGGCCAGGCCGCTGTAAGTGGCGGCGTGGGTCACCGTCATCGAGATCCAGGTGCGGAGAGCGACCTCGGGTGGTTCTGCCGAGAGGGCCTCGGCCGCGGTGAACAGGTCCTCGTTGCGCTCGCTCATGAGGGCGCCGAGCAGCGCGCGCCGGTTGGGGAAGTGGCCGTAGAGGGTCCCGATCGCCAGACCAGCGCGTTTGGCGATCGCCTCCAGGGAGGCGCCGGTGCCCTGCTCGCGGAAGACGGCGTCGGCCTCGGCGAGCAGCCGTTGGCGGTTGGCGCGGGCATCAGCGCGTGGTCGTGCGGGCACTGGCGCCTCCGAGCTAATTCGAGGTAGCCTCGACTTAGTAGTTCGAGGCAGCCTCAGCTTAACGGAGACAACGATGATCCTGGTGACCGGTGCGACGGGCACGATCGGTCGGAGCCTGGTGCGGCGCTTGGCGGGCCACCCGACCACGGCGTTCGTGCGCGATCCGGCGAAGGCGGACGCGTTGGGCTGCCCGTACGCGGTGGGCGACTTCGACGACCCCGAGAGCCTGGCCAAGGCGATGACGGGCGTTGACAGGGTGTTCCTCAACGCGGGCGGCGCCGTCCCGGCCGAGGGCGAGCAGCCGATGGTGCGGCACCAGAGGGCGGTGATCGACGCCGCCGTCCAGGCCGGGGTGCGGTATGTGGTGAAGCTGTCGGTCTGGCACGCGCGGGTGGGCGGGAAGCTGGCCGAGGGCGCGCACGGGCTGATCGAGGAGTACCTCAAGGCCTCCGGGCTCACCTGGACCATCTTGCAGCCCAACGGCTTCATGCAGAACTTCAGCACCGGCACCGCGGTCGCCACTGAGCAGGGCCACCTCCTCGGTGCCTATGGCAACGCCCGGGTGTCCTATGTCGACTGCGAGGACATCGCCGCGTCCGCCGCCGCGCTCCTCACCAGCGCCCCGCTACGAGCAAGGACCTTCACGCTCACCGGGCCGGAAGCCCTCTCCCACGCCGAGATCGCGGGCAAGCTGTCGACCGTGGTGGGCCGTGAGATCCGCTACCTGGACCTGCCTCCCGCCGAGTTCGCCGACCGCCTCACCGCTGCTGGACTCCCGCTCCAGTTCGCCACCGACGTGGCGACCCTGTTCGCCGAGGTCGCCACCGGCAGGCTGGCCCCCGTCACCACCGACGTGGTGGACCTGACCTCCCGCTCCCCCAACACCTTCGACAACTTCCTGCGCGCCAACGCGGCCGCGATCCGGGATGCTTGGCGGCTTGCGCCCGATCACTTCTGATCAAGGGCCTTGTCGAGTGCGAGAGCGGCGTCGATCAACGCCAGATGCGTGAACGCCTGCGGGAAGTTGCCCAGTTGCTCACCTGTCGGGCCGATCTCCTCGGCGTAGAGGCCCAGGTGGTTGCCGTAGGTGAGCATCTTCTCGAACACCAGCCGCGCCTTCTCGACCTGCCCCGCCCCAGCCAAGGCGTTGACGTAGTTGAAGCTGCACAACGAGAAAGTGCCCTCCTCGCCCGCCAAGCCGTCCGGCGCGGCACCGGGGTCGTAGCGGTAGACCAGACTGTCGGACACGAGGTCGCGCTCCATCGCGGCGAGGGTGTCGAGCCACGCCGGGTCCCGGTCGGACACGAAACCGACCCGGGCCATGCGCAGCAGAGAGGAGTCCAGCACATCCGAGCCGTAGCGCTGGACGAAGGACCGCTGACCGGGATGCCAACCGCGGTCCCAGATCTGGGCGTAGATGCGGTCCCGGTGCATCCGCCACCGCTCGAGCGGCGCGGGCCTGCCCAGCTCGTGGGACAGCCGGATGCCGCGGTCGAACGCCACCCAGCACATCAACCTCCCGTAGGTGAAGTCCTCCCGACCGCCCCTGGTCTCCCAGATGCCCTCCTCCGGCTGGTCCCAGTTGTCGCCGAGCCAGTCGAGCATCGCCGTCAGCCCCGCCCACCCGCGCTGCCCCAGCCCGAGCCCGCGGCGGTGCGCCTGGTAGACGCTGTCGAGCAGTTCGCCGTAGATGTCGAGCTGGAGCTGGTCGGACGCCCCGTTGCCGATCCGCGCGGGGCGCGAGCCCCGGTAGCCGTCCCAGTGGTCGAGCGTCTCCTCGACCAGGTCCGAGGACCCGTCCACGCGGTACATGATCTTCAGCGGGCCGCCTTCGTCGCGGTCGCGCAGCCAGCGCGAGAAGTCGGCGGCCTCCTCGACGAACCCCATGCCCAGCAGCGAGGACACCGCGAACGAGGCGTCGCGGATCCACGTGTACCGGTAGTCCCAGTTGCGCTCCCCGCCGAGCTGTTCGGGCAGGCCCGCGGTGGGGGCAGCGACGATCGCGCCGGTCGGGGCGTAAGTCATCAGCTTGAGGGTCATGGCCGAGCGGTTGAGGGTCTCGCGCCAGCGCCCCCGGTAGGTCGACGTGTCCAGCCAGGTGCGCCAGAACCGGACCGTGGCTGCGAAGTCGCGCTCGACCTCGGCCGCGCGGATCGCCCGCGGCGGCCCCTCGGCGGCCGATTCCAGCACGAACCCGCGGACCTGACCGGCGCGCAACGTCACCGTGCCGCGCACCGCGCCCTCCCCCGTGATCGCCAGTTCGGCGAGCCGCTCGTCGTCCGGCTCCCGGACCGCTTGCAGGGTGAGCACGAGGTCGTCGCCCGCGAACACCGCCCCGTTCTCGGTGAGGTGCGTGGTGTGCGCCTCGCGGCCGTAGTCGAACCGCGGTGACACGTCCAGCTCGAACTGGACCTCGCCGCGCACGCACCGCACCATCCGGACCAGGCGGTGGTTCTCCGTCGGCTGCCCACCCGGCAGGGGGACCATGAAGTCCACCACCTCCCCGGTGCCCGACGGCATCAGGAACCTGGTGATCAGGATCGTCGTGTCGGGGAAGTACAGCTGCCGCGAGGTGTAGGGCCCGTGCGCGGGCCGGACCCGGCAGTGGCCGCCGCGCTCCTGGTCCAGCAGGGCGCCGAACACGCTCGGTGAGTCGAACCTGGGACAGCAGAACCAGTCGATGGTGCCGTCCGTGCTCACCAGCGCGGCGGTGTGGAGATCACCGATCAGTCCGTGGTCGGCGATCAACGGGTAGTGGTCCACGGGCAACTCCTCGTTCCGTCCGATGTGCCCGCCACGATGTCGCGGGTTCGGCCGGGTGGTCGTCATCCAGCGGTGATGACCTCGTGGGTACCGCCCGTCCCGGGGGATCTGCGCGGGGTTCGGCCCGTGCCACGGTGGCCGCCGTGATGGATGCGCAGATGCCTCGTGGTTTGGTGCTCCTGCTCGGCAGCGCGGCCGCGGTCGTGGTGGTGGGCGGGATGCGAGCGGCGGCGTGGTTGCTCGCGCCGGTGTTCCTCGCGCTAGTAGTCGTGATCGTGGTCAGCCCGGTGCACACTTGGTTGCGGCGCCGCGGTTTGCGCCCGTGGGCGGCCACCGGCGTGCTCGTCCTAGTCGTGTACGGGGTGCTCGTCACCTTCGCCGTGGTGGTGATCGGCTCACTCGCCCGGCTCGCGAGAGAGTTGCCCCGCTACACCGACCAGACGCGGGCCCTGCTGGCGGGCGCGGCGGACCTGGCCGGTCGGTTCGGCATCGCCCCCGGCGGGCTGCGGGAGTCAGCCGGGTCCGTCGACCTCGGCCGGTTCGTGTCCGCGGCGGGTGCGCTGCTGGGCGACCTCACCGGCCTGGCCACCAGCGTGGTGTTCCTGCTCGCCCTGCTGATGTTCTTCAGCACGGAGACGGCCCTGGTCGAAGGGCGGATGCGGACGATCGCCCGGACCCGGCCGCACATCCAGCTGGCGCTGACCGAGTTCGCGGGCAAGACCCGCCGCTACTTCGTGGTGACGACCGTGTTCGGGCTGATCATCGCGGTGCTCGACGGCATCGCGCTCGCGTGGACCGGCATCCCGCTGGCCGTGCTGTGGGGCCTGCTCTCGTTCGTCACCAACTACATCCCCAACATCGGCTTCATCCTCGGGGTCGCCCCACCGGCGCTGCTCGGGCTGCTCGCCGACGGCCCCAAGGGCATGCTGCTGGTCATCCTGATCTACACGGTCATCAACTTCGTGGTGCAGTCGCTGATCCAACCACGATTCGTCGGCGACGCGGTCGGACTGTCCACTGTGCTCACATTCGTGTCGCTGGTGTTCTGGTCCTGGGTGCTCGGCGTGCTCGGCCTCCTGCTGGCGATCCCGGCCACCCTGCTGGCGATGGCGATCCTCGTCAACACCGACCCGAGGGCCGACTGGGCGGCCGCGTTGCTCGGCGCGGCCGAACGCGAGCCGCGCACGCGCCCGAAACGGCGCAAGGGCGGCGCGGCCGACGACGCCGAAGATCACCAGGCCACCCCGTCCGGATGAAGCGCGGCACACCTGATGTGCGGTGCTCTTGCACCGGAAAGCAACGATGACGCGAAGGAGTTGGCTGTCATGGCAACACTGACGATCTGGCGGTTCGAGTCGGCGGGTGGGGCGGACGAGGCGGTGCGGTCGCTGGAGGCGCTGAGCAAGCGCGACCTCATCACCGTGCACGACGCGGCGACCGTCGCTTGGCCGGAGGGGGCGAAGAAGCCGAAGTTGCGGCAGCTGCGCAACCTGGCCGGGCGCGGGGCGCTGTCCGGCGCGTTCTGGGGGATGCTGTTCGGCTTGATCTTCCTGATCCCGCTGCTCGGCGCGGCGGTCGGGGCCGCGGTGGGGGCGTTCAGCGGGTCGCTGGCCGATGTCGGCATCGACGACGACCTGATCAAGGAGATCCGCGAACAGGTCACGCCGGGCACCTCGGCGCTGTTCGTGCTCAGCGAGGACGCGGTGATCGACAAGGTGAAGGAGGAGTTCGCGGGCCAGGAGCAGCCGCGGCTGATCTTCACCAACCTCGGGGCGGACCAGGAGGACCGGCTCCGCGACGTGTTCGCCGAGGAGCGGACCGCGTGACGCCCGCCGCCGCGACGCCACCGGGGGGAGCCCCGTGAGCACGGCAGACGTCTCCGCTGAGCGGGCGCGGGGGGTGCCCAAGAGCTGGATCTCCTGGGTCGCGCTGGCACTGATGACGACCAGTTCGGTCGCGAGCCTGCGGCCTGCGCCCACCATGGCGGTCTACGGGCTCGCCTGCGTGTTCCTCTATCTGGTGCCCGCCCTGGTCTTCCTGTTACCCACGTCCCTGGTCTCCGCCGAGCTCGCCTCGGGCTGGAAGGGCGGTGTCTACAACTGGGTGGCCCGGGGCATCTCGAAACCGATGGGCTTCCTCGCCGTCTGGTGCCAGTTCGCGATGACGATCTTCTACTACCCCAGCCTGCTCGGCTACGTCGCCAGCACACTGGCCTACGTGTTCACGCCGTCGTTGGCGGGCAACGGGTTGTGGACCGCGTCGGTCATCGTCGTCACCTACTGGGCGGGCGTGTGGATCTCCTCGCGCGGGACCAAGAGGGTGGCGGGGCTGGCCAGCGGTGGGCTGATCATCGGCACCCTGGTTCCCGGGGCGCTGCTGGTCGTGCTCGGGTTCGTGTTCCTCGGGCAGGGCCACGCGGCCGCCGCGCCGATGACCGCGGACAACCTGCTGCCCGCGTGGACCGGGCTGGCGAGCCTGGTGCTCATCGTCAACAACTTCCTGTCCTACTCGGGCATGGAGATGAACGCGGTGCACGTGTCCTCGCTGCGCGACCCGGCGAAGGGGTTCCCGCGCGCGATGTTCCTGGCGATGGGCCTGGTGCTGCTGATCTTCATCCTGCCCGCGCTGGCCATCAGCTGGGTGATCCCGGCCGACCAGCTCTCGCTCACCGCGGGGGTGATGCAGGCCTTCGACGCGGTGTTCGCCAACTTCGGCTGGCAGTTCCTCACCCCGGTGATCGGGATCATGCTGGTCATCGCCTCGCTCGGCGGCATGCTGACCTGGTTGGCCGGACCGTCCAAGGGCCTGTTGCTGATCTCCCGGCAGGAGGGGTACCTGCCGCCGGTGCTGCAGCGGCTCAACAAGAACGGCGTCCAGCAGAACATCCTCGTCGCGCAGGGACTGGTCACCACCGGGATCGCGCTGCTGTACGCGTTCATCCCGGACGTCTCCAGCGCCTACTGGATCTTCTCGGTGATCACCACGCAGGTGTACCTGATCATGTACCTGCTGCTGTTCGTCGCGGCCGTCCGGTTGCGGCGCAAGGAACCGGAGCACCCGAGGGGGTTCCGCGCACCGATGCTCGTCGGCCTGTGCGGGGTCGGGTTCACCGCGTCGCTGGCGGCACTGCTGGTCGGGTTCATCCCGCCGTCGCAGTTCGGCTCCGGCAACACCGGGGTGTACCTGCTGATCGTCGCGGGCGGCGCCATCGGACTCGGCGTCGTGGTCCCGCTGCTGTTCTACCGACTGCGCAAACCATCCTGGAAAGCGGAGGTGACGACCTGATGACCCAGCAACACATCGAGTACGTCGACCTGGAAGCGCGTGTCGCGGGGTTGATGCCGCGAGCGCGTGAAGAACTGGCCGAACTGGTCGCGTTCCGTTCGGTCGCCGACCCGCGGCTGTACCCCCGCGAGGAGTGCGAGCGGGCCGCGGAGTGGGTCCGGGGCAGTTTCGCCGAGCTCGGTTTCACCGACGCGCGGCTGACGCCCACATCCGATGGCAGCGCGGCTGTCGTGGGAAATCGGCCCTGCAAGGACCCGCAGGCGCCGACAGTGCTGCTGTACGCGCATTACGACGTCCAGCCGCCCCTCGACGAGACCGCGTGGCGAACGCCGCCGTTCCAGCTGACCGACTCGGGAAGGCGTTGGTACGGCAGGGGAAGCGCTGACTGCAAAGGGAACATCGTCATGCACCTCACCGCGCTGCGCGCGCTCGATGGCGACATCCCGGTCAACCTCAAGCTGGTCGTGGAGGGCTCCGAGGAGCAGGGCACCGGCGGGCTCGAGAACCTCGTCGTCGCCAACCCCGACCTGTTGCGGGCGAACACGATCCTGGTGTGCGACACGGGCAACGCCGCTGTCGGTCGACCGGCCGCGACGATCAGCCTGCGCGGCATGGTCAACGTCGTGGTCACCGTCGAGGCGCTCAGCTCCGAGTTGCACTCCGGCATGTTCGGCGGAGCGGCGCCGGACGCCCTCGCCGCGCTCGTGCTCATCCTGTCGACCTTGCGCGACCGCGAGGGCAACACGACGGTGAACGGCTTGCCGGACAGCCAAACCTGGTCCGGGGAGCAGTACCCCACCGACCGGTTCCGCTACGACGCGGAGATCCTGGACGGCGTCGAGGTGCTCGGCAGCGGTGCCGTCTCGGACATGCTCTGGGCCCGGCCCGCCCTGACCATCCTCGGGATCGACTGCCCGCCGGTGGTCGGCTCGACGGCGGCGATCGCGCCGCGGGCGGCGGCCCGGCTCAACCTGCGGATCCCGCCGGGTACCGATCCGGCCGAGGCCGAGGCCGCGCTCATCGCGCACCTGCACGCCGCCGCGCCCTGGGGCGTCCAGGTGGATGTCGAGCCCGAGGCGAAGGGGGCGCCGTTCAGCGCCGCGCGCAACGGCCCGGCCTACCGGGCGCTGGCCGCCGCGATGGGCGAGGCCTACGGCACACCGATGACCACGCTCGGCCAGGGTGGCTCGATCCCGCTCTGCGCGACCCTCGCCGACACCTACCCGGATGCCGAGATCGTCCTCATGGGAGTCGAGGAGCCCAGGTCGCTGATCCACGCACCCAACGAAAGCGTGTCGCCCGCGGAGATCGCCGCGATGGCCCGTGCGGAAGCCCTCTTCCTGCGGCGGTACGCGACCCTCTTCGCGGCGGCGTGAGGGGACGTTCGCGGAACTGGCGGACGTGGTTCGCGCGGGTGGTCCGGCCGCACCGGCGGTGGAGCACCGAACGCG
This sequence comes from Actinokineospora diospyrosa, assembly GCF_024171925.1. GTDB lineage: Bacteria > Actinomycetota > Actinomycetes > Mycobacteriales > Pseudonocardiaceae > Actinokineospora > Actinokineospora diospyrosa. The sequence goes on from NZ_JAMTCO010000019.1 coordinate 83,902, forward strand.
ATCTCGCGCACGCGATCTACGGCACCGTCGTCGGCGCCGCGGCGATGGCCACGGCGAGCGCGCACAGCACGCTCGGCGGGGTCGTCGTCACGGTGCTGGTGACGGTCGCCGTGTACTGGGTCGCCGAGCGCTACGCGGAGGCGCTGGCGGTGGCGATCCGCGGCCCGCGCCGACGCGGCCGGGTGCTCCGGGCGATCCGGCAGGGGTGGCCGACGGTCGAGGCGGCCTACACCCCGCTGGTCGTGCTCGTCGTGTTCGTGCTGGGCACCGGGCAGCTCAGGACCGGTGTCCTGCTGGCCCTCGGTGTATCGACGGCCATGCTGAGCGTGTTGGGCCACGTGGCGGCCCGCCGTGCCGGAGCCGCGCTGCCCACAGCGATCGCCTGTGCTGTGGGCAGCGCGGCTCTCGGTGTCTCGGTGATGCTGCTCAAGACGTTCTTGCACTGAAACCCTGGCCTGCAGGGGTTTCAGCCGCGACGGGTGAGGCGTGGCGTGAGCCGGGTGGCAACACTGGCGCCATGCGCAAGCGCTCAGTTCGCCCCGGGATACCGACCACGTCTGTCCACACGCACCACAGCTCGAAGGTGGCCACCGATGGCTGAGCCGGGGGCGGTCAGGCGGTTGCGGGCGGTGCTGGTCCCGCTGGCGCTCGCGCAGTTCATCTGCAGCTTCGCGGGCTCGAACATGAACGTGATGATCAACGACATCAGCGCCGACCTGGGCACGACCGTGCACGGTGTGCAGGTGGCGATCACGATCTTCCTGCTGGTGATGGCGGCGCTGATGCTGCCGGGTGGCAAGCTGACCGACCGGTTCGGCCGCAAGCGCTGCTTCATCGCCGGGCTCGCGGTCTACGGGCTCGGCGCGATCATCAGCGCGATCGCGCCGAACCTCGCTGTGCTGATCCTCGGCAACTCCATCCTCGAGGGTGTCGGCACCGCGTTGCTCATCCCGCCGGTCTACATCCTGGCGACGGTGCTCTACCCCGACCTGGCCACCCGCGCCCGCGCGTTCGGCGCGATCATGGCGATGGGCGGCGTCGGCGCCGCTGCGGGTCCGCTGATCGGCGGGTTGATCACCTCGGTGCTGAGCTGGCGGGCCGCGTTCGCGTTCCAGGCGCTGGTGATCGTGGCCATCGTGCTGCTCAGCCGCTCGATCACCGACCCGCTGCCCGCGGACCGGAGCAGGACCGTCGACGTCACCGGTGCGGTGCTGTCCGCGGTCGGGCTCGTCCTGGTGGTCTCGGGGATCCAGTTCGCCAGCAAGAACGTCTGGCTGATGGTCGGCCTGCTGCTCGCGGGCGGGCTCACCCTGGTCTGGTTCTTCCGGTCGGTGCGGGCCAAGGAACGAGCGGGCCAGGAGCCGCTGATCCCGACCATCGTGTTCCGCGACCGCGCGTCCAACCTCGGTCTGATCACCCAGAACGCGCAGTGGCTGGTGCTCATGGGGACCTCGTTCGTGACCGCCGTGTACCTGCAGGTCGTGCGCGGCTACGACGCGATCCAGACCGGCGTCATCTTCACCTCCGCCACCGCGGGCCTGCTGGTGTCCTCGCTGGCCGCCGAGCGGCTGGCCAGGCGGCGGCCGCAGCGGACGCTGATCATGAGCGGGTTCGTGCTCACCACCGCGGGGATCGCCGTGCTGCTCGGCCTGGTCAGCGCCTACCCGACACCGTGGGCGAGCATCCCGGGGCTGCTGCTGATCGGCCTCGGGCTCGGCGTCATGCTGACCCCCTCGGTCAACATCGTGCAGTCGAGCTTCCCCGAGGACCTGCAGGGCAGCATCTCCGGCGTCTCCCGCAGCGTGTCCAACCTGGGCTCGGCGCTCGGCACGGCCATCGCCGGGACCATCCTCATCGCCAACCCCGCGGGCCACAGCTACGCGATCGCCATGATCACCCTCGCCGCCATCGGCCTGGTCGGCCTCGCCGCGGCGACTCTCCTGCCGCGCGGCAAGGTCGCGGGGGCGAGTTGACGCGGGCACCGGAACCGTCGACGCTGGGCCGTGTGGACGATGGCACGGCACTGGGCTTGGCGGCGGCCGAGCACATCAAGAAGCACCTGGTCAGCCCTCGGGTGCGCGACGGCGTGTCGTTGCGGCCGGGACTGACCGAGGCGGAGTTGGCGGCCACGGAGGAGCTGTTCGGCTTCGAGTTCGCCGACGACCACCGCGCGATGCTCGGCGAGGTCCTGCCCGTTGGCGGCGGGTGGCCGGACTGGCGGCTGGGCGATATCGACCCGGTGCGCAGGCAGGTCGACTGGCCGGTGGACGGCGTGCTGTTCGACGTGTCCGAGAACGAGTTCTGGCACCGGGACTGGGGCCCGCGCCCACCCGAGGTCCACGCGGCGGTCGAGGTGGCGCGAACGCACCTGGCGACGGTGCCCCGGATGATCCCGATCGTCAGCCACCGCTGCCTCCCCGGCGGGCGCGGGACCTCCGGCTACCCGGTCCTGTCCATGTACCAGACCGACATCATCTACTACGGGGACAACCTGCTGTCCTTCTTCACGCACGCCGACAAGCCGCATGTGCACCCCAAACCGATCCGGTTCTGGGACGACCTGCTGTAGGTGTCGAGTGGGCCGGGCGTGTGCCCGGCCCACTCGAGGCTCGCACCTCGGGTTCAGACGAGGGTCACGCAGACGAAGCCGTAGTCGGTCCAGTAGGACGGGGTGACCTTGAACCACGCTGTGCCGCACACGTAGGGGGCGGCGCCGTACCAGGTCTGGTTGAGGGGCGCGGTGAAGCCCACGGCGGATTGCGAGTCGGGGTTGCTGAAGTCGAACGTGGGGCCCTTCAACTGGAAGTGGCCGTAGAACGGGCCGCAGTTGTTGGCCACGCTGGCCGAGGCCACGTTCCAGGAGGTCGGGCCGGTGCGGGTGTAGTCGACCGACACCCGCACGCAGCGGTTCGCCCCTTCGACGGCCGCGCTCGCGGTGGGGGCACCGACAACGGCGATCCCGGCGGTGGCCAGGAGCGCGCACGCCCCCGCCACCATTCTTCGCACAATGGACACTGTTCCACGCCTTTCGATGCGGGGCAGCCGAATGCGACGCCCCGAGGAGCGTAACCGCGCCGAGCCGGTTCCCCGCTGCTCTTTCCGGGCGCACCTGATCTTCCCTAGGAAGCACGACTATTCGCGCCCGCCGAGCATCTCATCGCCATGGATTTCTCTGCGGTGGTCAAACAGCATCAGGGCCGAGTGACTCGCGCGTCGAGACATCATCGCCGCACGTCAGACCGCACGCGGCAAGATCAACTGATGGAAGAGGCCCCCGATATACAGCCTAGCTGGGCGCACCGACAGGAACCGTCGCGCGCGTGGCTCCTGCGGATAGGTGACTCCGTTGTGGACAATCTGCGCCGTTGTGGACGGGCGACCTTGTGGACACCGTGAGCCGTTGTGAGGGTTAGCTCGGTGTGGGCGAGGAATCCGTCGATCACGTCGGGTCGGTACTGGATGCGCTTAAGGCGCTGTTTGATGATCGCCTGGAGCTGTCCGATGCCGCGGACGGGGAGCAAGATCTGTAGGACGTGCCCTAGGATCCGGCGATGGCAACCTATAGCGGACCGGATGACCTGAGCGGCACCGAGTTCATCGAGACGAACTTCGCGGGCAGCGTGTTTCGCGAGGTGGATCTGAGCGGTGTCCGGATCCGCGGTGCCCTGCTCAACGGCGCCAACCTCGACGGGGTGATCGACGGGCTGCGGGTCAACGGCGTCGAGGTCGCACCGCTGGTCGAGGCCGAGCTGGACCGCCTGCACCCGGAGCGCACGCGACTGCGTCCGTCCACACCGGACGGTATGCGGATCGCGTGGGAGACGGTCGAGGCGTTCTGGGCGCCGACGATGGCGCGGGTGGGATCGATGCCGGAGCAGGACGTTCACCGGTCGGTGGACGGGGAGTGGTCGTTCGTGCAGACGCTGCGGCATCTGGTGATGGTCACCGACCTGTGGTTCGGGCAGGCGGTGCTGGGGCGGGACCGGCCGTACCACCCGCTCGGGCTGCCTGCGGCGTTCATCACCAACGGCGCGGACCTCGGCATGGACCTGGCTGCCGAGCCGAGCCTCGCCGAGGTGGCGGCGGTCCGGGCAGGCCGTGTGGCCGAGGTGCGGGAGTTTCTCGCCACCGCCACCCAGGAGGACCTGGACCGGGTCCGTGAGCCGGAGGTGCCGTCCGGCTGGCCTTCACCTGCCCCTCGTGCCGCCTCCGCGTGCCTGCAGGTCATCCTCAACGAGGAGTGGGCGCACCACAGCTTCGCCGTCCGCGACCTCGACACGATGGGAGACTCGAAGAGCGCGATCTGACGAGAGGGCGCACGGCGGTTGCGGGTCTCGCAGACCGCGGTGTTCGGCTGGCAGCAGCGGTGGCGGCAGGGCGGGGAGCGGGCTTGGGCCTCGAAAGGGCTGGGCGGCAACCAGTGCCTGCTTGACGGCTCGCGGTTGCGGCGGCTCGCCGCCGCCCTCTGGCACTGCTGTGGATAGACGTTGTGGATAGACGGGCTGGTTGTGGGCCGAGGTGGGCCATCAGGCCGGTTGTGCACAGGTGTGGCGGCGGTGGACAACCGGCCTGATGGTTCACGGGTGGTTCCGCGGTGGCGGCCCCAGCATGAGACGGCTACCGGTGGGCGCCGACCGCTTGGGGGCCGCGTAGGGCCATGGTGTACACGCGCTGCGTCTCGTGGTCGGGCGCGACCTGCAGCTCGTCGCGCAGGCGCTTGGTGCACAGGGTGTACCAGCGCTGGGCCTGGGCCAGTTGCCCCAACTCGGCGTGGACCCGGATCAGCGTCCGGTACGAGGCCTCGTGCAGGCAGTCGATCGCCAGCATCCGCCCGCACAGGTCGATCACCGACAGGTGGTCGCCCTGGCGCAGCCGCCGTTCGGAGAGGAAGCCGAGGGCGAACAGTTGGCGGCTGCGCAGCCACTCGCGCTGGGTGGCGGCCCAGTCGTCCTGCAGGCCGGGGAGGAAGTCGCCGTCGTAGAGCTGGGTGGCCTGGGTGTAGAGGTCGTCGGCGAGGTGGAGGTTGGTGTGGCGCTGGGCGAGGTGCGCCCGGTTGATCAGGGACTCGAACTCGGTGTAGTCGATCCAGACGTTGCGGGCCTCGAGCTTGTAGCCCGAGTCGCAGGTGCGCACCCGCAGGGAGGAGTTCTCCGCCTCCGCCGGGGATTGCGCCTGGTCGAGGGATTTGCGCAACGCGTGCACCGCGACCTTGAGCGAACTGGAGTTGCCCACCCCCGACGCGCTCGGCCACAGGGCGTCGTAGAGCAGGTCGTAGGAGATGATCTGGTTGCGGTGCAGCAAGAGGATTGCAAGAGGTTTCGCGCTTTACCCGCTCGCCACCGTTCAATGGGATATCCGTTGAAGGTGACCCCGAAGGCGCCTAACGTGCGCACCGAAATTGTGTAACCTTCACCCATCTAGACCCCCAGTGACGGTTTGCACGGACACGCCACCGTACAAGGGCGGGGCAGAGGTTGTAAACGGCCGTCGACCAACCGGGGTAGTCCGCGCATCGGTAACACGCTGACCAGCGGGTTCACCGACGGGTAAACACTTCTGACCCAAGCTGCCGGTATCGCGAGGGCATTACGTGCCAGTTGCCAGTCGATTACGCCGACGTGGCCGGAATTCGCGCCGGGACCGGTCGCGCGAATCGTCAACGCCTGGCGACTTTCCGACGGGCGCGACGACCTCAGAGCGAGTTCGACCCGACCGCGGTCAGCGCACTGGTGTCGCGGCCCACCAGGAACTCCGGGCGGGTCAGCCGCAGCGGGGCGTTGCTGACGGCGTTGTAGGTCACCAGCAGCAGCGCCCTGCGGTCGGCCGAGAGGTTGTTGGACGAGGAGTGCACGATCGACGGGTGGAACGCGTAGAGCGTGCCCGCCGGACCCGTCACCAGCTCCGTGCCGGACTCGGCCGCGAGCTTGTCCGCCACCTCGTCGGGCACGGTGTGCGCGAGGTCGGCCGACACGTGCTTGTGCCAATCGCCCTCCCCCGCGTCCCCCGCCGCGCCGCTGTCGAACAGGCCGAACCGGTGGCTACCCGGGATGACGCGCAGCGGACCGTTGCCCGCGTGGACCTCGTCGAGCAGCACCGCGATGTTGATCGCCCGGTCGGCGGGCATCCCGTCTTCCCTGCTCCAGAAGGCGAAATCCTGGTGCCACGGCCACGCGGCGCCCTCGCCGGGCTGCTTCATGTTGACCTTGAACTGGTAGACGTACGCCTGCTCCCCGAGCAGTTGCTCGGCCATGCCGAGCAGCGCGGGCAGCCGGACGAGCCTGCGGCAGGTGTCGTCGAAAAGATGGCAACCGTGGATGCCGCGCACCACCCGGCTGCCCTTCTCGTAGACGACCTCCGGCCCGTCCCGCTCGGCCAGCGCCTCCACCCGGCCGGTCAACCGGGCGAGGGCGTCGGGGCCCAGGACCTCCGGCGAGCGGAACCACCCGTCCCGGTCGTAGCGGCTCCTGGTGCTGGACGGCTGGATCGAGTTCGTCACGGCGCCTCCCCCGGCACTCGTTCTGGCTCCGACGCGCGCGGGGCGACCACGTCGCCCACGCGCGGGAATCGCGCTGTCCGCCGCGCGGGGAATTGGTCCCCTTCGGCGGAGACCCGCCGAGGCGGCGGGGCGCGGAATTGGTTCCACCACCGAAATCCGGTGGGACCCGCGGTGCAACACTCCACTGAACCGCCCCGCGCCGCAACACCGACGGCAGTGGCAGCAAGCTGCACCGCAGCAATGACCGCTCGAATCAACCGACCGGACTGCCATTCCCGACATACGGGGCACTGCATGTTGCGCGTTCATTAACGGCAGGCGACCGACTGTCCTTTCCGAACGGCGCGGTTCGACCTGGGTCGAGTGGAGCAATGACGCGCGGCATAACCGGCGGACAACCGGCGTCGACTATCTTCACGACTGCTAGCATGCGTCACGCAGCGTCGCTGTGATTTTGCTGGCAGCCATTATTCACCTAGTGAGGTCTTATGGACGACGTGATGTCCGCGCGGAAGAAGTGGTGGTCGTTCGCGACTGAGCGACCCGACTTCCGCAACCTGTGGGCAGCGCAGTCCATCTCGGTCCTGGGGTCGCAGATCAGCCTCATCGCGTTCCCGCTCATCGCGATCTCCCTGCTGGACGCGAGCGTCTCGCAGGTGGGGGTGCTCGCCGCGCTCGAGCGGGCGCCGTTCCTGCTGTTCGGCCTGATCGCCGGTGTGCTCATCGACCGGTGGCGGCCGCGGCGGGTGCTGCTGATCGCCGACTGGGTCCGCGCGGTGGCGATCGGTCTGATCCCGACCGCGGCGCTGCTCGACGTGCTGAGCATCGAGTGGCTGTTCGCGATCGGGTTCGTGATCGGTGTCTGCACGGTGTTCTTCGACATCGCCTACCAGAACGTGCTCACCGGCACCGTCGTGCCCGCCGACCTGCTGACGGCCAACCGCTGGCTGGAGACCAGTCGCACGGTCGGTGAGATGTCGGGCCCCGGCGCCGCGGCCGTCCTGCTCAAGGTCGTCTCGGCCCCGGTGGCCATCGCGGTGGACGCCGTCTCGTTCGCCGTGTCCGCGCTGTTCCTGCACGCCATGCACGCCACCGACGGACCCAAGCCCGAGCGAAAGCGGGAGACCTCGATCTGGGTGGACCTCAAGGCGGGTCTGCGGTTCATCCGCCAGACCAGCTTCCTGCGCTGGAACGCCATCATCGGCGCGACCTGGAACCTGTTGTTCCAGGCCCTGCTCGCGGTCTTCTTCGTCTACCTCGCCAGGGACCTCGGGCTGAGCCCCGCCACCGTCGCGGTGGTGGTGTTCGTGGGCAGCCTCGGCGCGGTCGTCGGGGTGCTGACCATGGGCCGGATCAACAAGTGGCTCGGCCTCGGCCCGGCGATCGTGTTCTCGATGTGCGTGACCAGCGCGGGCGGTCTGCTGCTGGCCACCGCCAACGGGTCCACGATCTGGGCGGTGGTCATCGTCGGGGCCGGGTTCACCCTGATCAACGCCAGCCAGCCGCTGTTCAACGTCAACGTCATCAGCATCAGGCAGATCATCACGCCGCGCCACCTGATGGGCCGCACGACCGCGGCCATCCGGTTCCTCGTCTGGGGGACGCTGCCGATCGGCGCCCTCGCGGGCGGTTTCCTCGGCCAGGCGTTCGGCACCAAGGCGACCATCATCGGGATCGGCGCCGGGTACCTCATCCCGGCGGCGATGACGCTGGTCTCGCCGTTCCGCCGCATCCGGCAGATCTCCGACATCGAGGTCGGGGGCGGCGCCGCAGCAACGTAGGAGGGACGAGTTGCTCGACCCAGAAGACTACCGGGACGACCTGGTGCAGTTGGGCATGCACAAGGTCGCCCACCAGGACGTGACCCTGGTCGACCACATGATCCGGGCCTGCACGATCTTGCAGGACATGAAGGCCAAGGAGCACGTCTGCCTCGCGGGCCTGTTCCACGGCGTCTACGGCACCGAGGGCTTGCACAACGACAACGTCGACTCGATCCCCGAGCAGCGCCGCACCGAGGTGCGCGGGTTCGTCGGGCCGCGGGTCGAGCAGGTGATCTTCACCTTCTCGGTGATGAGCTACGGCTCGCTCGGCAAGAGCTTCCGCAGGGTCATCCGACCCGGCGGCACGCCGGAGCTCAAGGACCGGCGCACCGGCGCGGACATCCCGCTCGAGCGCGAGGACTACCTCGACATCCTGCGGATGAAGCTGGGGGACGTGCTGGCGCACATGCCCGAGCAGGTCGGCCACGCCCTGGTCGACCTGCCGACGGAGTACGCCGGGTTCTGGACGATGGCCGCCGAGTACCTCGGGCCAGACGCGCTCAACACGTGGAACAAGTACACCGGGGGGTAGATCGTGAACAACCAAGCAGCGGACGTGGCGTCGCGCACCTGGGACGGCTACCGGCTGTCCAAGCAGCAGGAGCACGTGCTCGACCTGGCCGACGGCGCGCACCGCGTCGTCGCCGGGGTGGCGGTCCGGGCCGCCCTGGACCTCGACCTGCTCGACCGCGCCGCGCACGACGTGGCGATGGCCCACGAGAGCCTGCGCACGGCTTATCGCAGGGTGCTCGGCGAGAACAGCAGCGTGCTCATGGTGATCGAGGAGCAGCCGCGGGTCCAGGTGAGCGGGTGCGCCGGTGACGACGCGGCCTTGGCGGCGCTGGTCGACGCCGAGGCGCGCGCCGAGGTCGACGGGTGCGACCTGCGCCTGTTCCTGTTCACCCACACCGACCAGCTGCGCACGCTCGTGCTGTCCGCGCCGCGGTTGAGCGTGGACACGGCGTCGGTCGAGATCTTCTTCCACGACCTGGCGGCGGCGTACGCCTCGCGGGTCGACGGGGTCGCCTGGCACCGCGAGGGAGCGGTCCAGTACGCCGACTACGCGCAGTGGCAGTTCGAGGAGGGCGCCCCGACCGAGCGGCAGCGCCGGAGCGCGGCGGACCGGGCGGCGCGGTTGGCGGAGCTGCCGCCAGTGCGGCTCCCGCTCGCGTTGCGCTCCACCGACACCCGGTACGCGGATCTGGAGTGGACAGTCCCGGCTGCCCTGGCGCGGCGGTTGCGCGACCGTGCGGCCGAGTCCGACAGCGGGCTGCGCGGCGTCTTGTTGACCGGCTGGATCACCGCGCTCTGGCACGCCACCGGCGGACCGGAGGAGCTGGCGGTCGGCACCACGCTGACCCGGCGGCCGTTCCACGAGGTGGTGTCCGCGATCGGCCGCTTCGAATGCCCGATGCCGGTCTTCGCCGCGATCTCGGCGGAGACGACCCTGGGCGAGCTGCTGCGCAGCGTGGGTATGGAGCTCACCACCGGCGAGCACGCCGACGAGAGCTCCATGGAGCCCGCCAAGCAGCACACGGCGAGCGTTCCCGGCTTCGCCTTCAGCGACGTGGCGTTCACCGCGCAAGAGGCGCTCGCCGACCTGTGGATCGCACCGTCCGGTGACACCGGCAAGGTCACCCTCTTCGCGCAGGGCATGGACGGCGAGATCCGGCTGCGGCTGCGCTACCAGGCCGAGGGAATGGCCGAGGGTGGTCCCGAGGCGCTGCGCGTGTGCCTGGAGGCGGCGCTCTCGGCGCTCGGCGGTGACCACTCGGTCGCCGTGCGGTCGCTGGCGATGCTCGACGAGGACGCCGCGCGGGCGCTCATCGCGGCCACCAACACCGCGCTGCCGTCGGAAAGCCCGGTGGTGCACTGGCACCGGCAGGTCGAGCAGGCCGCGCGGCGCACACCCGAGGCGACCGCACTGCACTCGGACACCCGCACCTGGACCTACCGCGAGCTCGACGAAGACGCCAACCGGCTGGCCAACGAACTCATCGCCCGCGGTGTGCGCCGGAGTTCCCTGGTCGGTCTCTGCATGGAGCGCTCCGGGCTGGCGATCGTGTCGATGCTCGCGATCGCCAAGGCGGGCGCGGGGTACGTGCCGGTCGACCCGAACCTGCCGGGCAAGCGGCGGTCGGCCATCATCGCGGGTGCCGGGCTCACCCACGCCGTGGCGACCGAGCGGACGGCCGCCGACCTGCCCGCGGACTGCATCGCGGTGATCGTCGACGACCACCTCACGGCGTACGCCGAGCGCGGCACCGAGGGCCCCGCGGTGGACACCACCGACCGCGACCCGGCCTACGTGCTGTTCACCTCCGGCTCGACCGGGACCCCCAAGGGCGTGCTGGTCGGCCACGGGCAGCTCGCGGCGTACCTGGACGGCGTGACCGACCGGTTGGGCCTGACCGGCAAGGTCGACTCGGTCGCGCTGAGCACCCTGGGCACCGACCTGGGCAACACCGCGCTGTTCCCGACCCTGATCAGCGGCGGCCAACTGCTCGTCGTCGCCCCGGAGGTCTCCGCGGACGCGCAGGTCCTGGCCGAGCTCATGGCGAGCACGGACTACGACCTGCTCAAGATCACCCCCTCGCACCTGGACGCGGTGTTCGCCGTCGCCGAGTCGCCCGCGGCCCTGATGCCGCGCAAGGCGCTGGTGGTGGGCGGCGAGCCGTTCGGCTGGGGTTCGTTCACCCTGTTCCGCGACTTCCTCGGCGACTGCGCGCTGTACAACCACTACGGCCCGACCGAGACCACCGTGGGCGTCCTGTGTGGACAGACAACCGACAACGCGCTCGCCGCGTTGACCTCGACCGTGCCGCTGGGCACCCCCATGCGCCACGCCAGGGTCTACGTGCTCGACGCGAACCGCAGGCCGGTGCCGGTCGGCGTGCCGGGTGAGCTGTGGATCGGCGGGTCCTCGGTGTCGCAGGGGTACCTGTCGGGCACGGCGGAGCAGCACGAACGCTTCGTCAAGGACCCGTTCAGCCCGGTCCCGGACGCGCGGATGTACCGCTCCGGCGACAAGGCCCGGTTCCTGCCCGGCGGCGCCGTCGACTTCCTGGGTCGGGTGGACCGCCAGATCAAGGTCCGCGGCTTCCGGGTGGAACTCGGCGAGATCGAGGCGGTCATGCGCAGCCACCCCCGGGTGACCAGCAGCCTCGTCGTCGAGGCCGGGGAGAGCACCGCGGCGCACCTGGTCGGCTACCTGACCGACGTCGACGGAACTCGCGGGTCGGCGGACTGGATCCGCGAGTTCCTCGCCGAGCACCTGCCGGAGTTCATGATCCCCACGCACTTCGTGGCGCTGGAGTCGTTCCCGCTCACCAGCACCGGCAAGGTCGACTCGGCGATGCTGCCCGAGCCGGGGACCTACAGCGAGGAGTCGACCTCCTACCTGGAGCCCAGGACCCCGACCGAACGCCGGGTCGCCGACGTCATGGCCACGCTGCTGCTGCGGCAGCGCGCGGGTGCCGACGACGACTTCTTCGAGATCGGCGGGCACTCGCTGCTGGCGACCCAGCTGATCGCCCGGCTGCGCGAGGAGTTCGACGTGAACGTCAAGCTGCGCGCGCTGTTCGAGAACCCGGTGGTGTCCGAGCTCGCCGAGTTCATCGACGGGCTCCTAGCGGAGAAGACGGAGAGGGCGGGGGTGGCGTCATGACCCAGGGCACTGAAGCACGCGGGACAACCAGCCCGTTCGGGAGCGCGCGAAAGTCGATCTCGGTCGACCGGGCCGCGCTGGTCTCCACCGCGCCGCTGGTGGACGGCAGCCGCGCGGTGGTGTGCACGCCGACCGTGGCCCGGCTGGACCCGCGGGAGTGGCTGGCGGGGTCCGGCGACACCCTGGCCCGGCTGCGCGACGAGCACGGCGCGGTCCTGTTGCGCGGGTTCGCCCCGCTCGACGCCGAGGGGCTCGCCGAGTTCGCCACGGCCCTCACCGGCGGGCTGCGCGACTACGACAACCGCTCCACGCCGCGCCAGCGGGTCAACGGCCGGGTCTTCACCTCGACAGAGTACCCGCCCGAGCTGACCATCCCCCTGCACAACGAGATGTCCTACACCGCATCGTGGCCGGGCACGCTGTTCCTGACCTGCTTGATCCCGGCGGCCGAGGGCGGCGAGACGCCGCTGGCCGACAGCGCCGGGGTGTACGACCGCGTGCCGGGGCTGGTGCGGGAGCGGTTCGAGCGGCACGGCGTGATGTACGTGCGCAACTTCGGGCACGGGGTGGACCTGAGCTGGCAGGAGTCGTTCCAGACCGACGACCGCGCCGCGGTGACCGCCTACTGCGCCGACCACGGGATCGAGGCCGAGTGGCTCGGTGGTGACCGGCTGCGCACCCGGCAGGTGGTGCAGGCGACGGTGCGATCGCGGGCCACCGGGCGGTGGGTCTGGTTCAACCAGGCGCACCTGTTCCACGTCAGCTCGCTGCCCGAGGCCGTCGAACGCGAACTGCGGTCGAACTTCGCCGAGGACGACTTGCCGCGCAACGCGATGTACGGCGACGGATCCCCCTTGCTGGCCGAGGACTTGGCCCAGGTCAGGGCGGCGTACGCGGCCGAGGAGATCGCGCGGCTGTGGGAGGCCGGTGACGTGGTGGTCGTCGACAACGAGCAGTTCGCGCACGGCCGCAGGCCGTACTCCGGTGCCCGCTCGGTGTTGGTGGCGATGGCATGAGCACCTCGACGATGTTCGACGCCGTGCGCGAGGAGATCGCCTACGCGTTCGACCGCACGGTGTTCTTCCGCAACCACATGGAGGCGAACGCGCTGCGGCCGGAGGACATCCGCAGCGCGGAGGACTTCCAGCGGATCCCGCCGACCTCGAAGTCGCACTACCGGCGCAACTTCCCGGCCGGGGTGCTGGCGAAGGGGTACACCCTCAACTCGCCGCACGTGATGCGCTTCCAGAGCTCGGGCACCTCCGGGGACCGCCTCAACAGCGCGATCCTGGCCTACGACCTGACCAGGCGGCAGGCGACGGCGCTGGGCGTGAACCCGCGCTTCAACGAGCTGTGGCGGCCGGGCACGCGGCCCAGGATCTGCCGGTTCGCGCCGCCGAACTGCTCGGACGTGGAGTGCGCGACCGGGTTCTCGTCGATGGCGGACCGGACGCTGCCGGACGGCACCCTGGTGCTGACCGTGGCGCACGACCTGCTGGCCACCCCGGAGTGGCAGGTGGTGAAGGCGTTCGACGAGATCGAGGCCTACCAGCCGGACCTGCTGGTGGTCGACTCGACGCACCTGGCGTTCCTGGCGCGGTGGGGTCGGCGGCTGGGTCGGACGATCACCTCGCCGAGCAAGCTGCACGTGGTCAGCGGGTACACGCTGATGACCAGGGTCGCCCGGCGCCAGGTCGAGGACTTCCTCGGCGACGCGGTGCCCATCGGGGACATGATCGGGATGTCCGAGCTCGGCTACCTCGGGTTCGAGTGCCACCTGGGCAACCGGCACATCAACAACAAGGACTTCTACGTGGAGTTCGTCCGCGACGGCAAGCCCGTCGCGGACGGTGAGATGGGCGAGCTGTACATCACCACGCTCGACGACGGGCTGGTCCCCCGCATCCGGTACGCCACCGGCGACCACTTCACGCCGCTGGGCGACACCTGCGGCTGCGGGACCGAGCTGCCGCGGGTGCGGATCGAGGGGCGGGCCACGCACATGGTGCGGCTGCTCGACGGCCGCGTGGTCACCCCGGGCGAGGTGGACGCGGTCGTCGGCGACGCGCCGTGGATGGACCTGTACAAGCTGGAGCAGGACCCGACCGGTGCGTGCACCTTCCGCTACATCGCCAACCTCACCGCGCGCGACGACGACGTCACCGCGCTGGAGAAGCGGTTGACGGAATTGCTGGGGCCGAACCCGTCGCGGGTCGAGGCCGTGGACTACATCGCGTGTGAGCGCAGCGGCAAGTTCCAGTCCTGTGTGTCCCGGCTCGCAGCGGAGGAGACACCGTGAACACCCAGCACTCGTACCGGGACGACTTCCCCGCCCTGCGCCGGGAGATCGACGGTCAGCCGATCTCGTACCTGGACAACGCGGCCACGACGTTGAAGCCGCAGTCGGTCATCGACGCGATCACCGACTACTACACGAACAACGGCTCCAACATCCACCGCGGCAAGCACCGACTGTCCGAAGAGGCCTCAGACGCCTACGAGGCGTCCCGGGTGGTCCTCGCGAACCACATCGGCGCCGCGGCGAACGAGCTGGTGATGCTGCGCAACACCACCGAGGCGCTGAACCTGGTCGCCAGCGGCCTCGACCTGGGCCCGGACGCCCGTGTCGTCGGCTGCGTGGACGCGCACCACTCCCAGCTGTTGCCGTGGCGGCGGGTCGGCCACCTCGATCTGACCACAGTGGACCCTCACGGCCGAATCGACCGCGACCACTTCCGCTCCTTGTTGCGCAAACAGCCCAAGGTTGTGGCGCTCGCGTACTGCTCCAACGTCACCGGGGTGATCCACCCGGTGCGGGAACTGATCGCGGAAGTCCGGGCCACCTGTGACGCGACGATCGTCCTCGACGCCGCGCAGTACCTCCCGCACCAGCGCGTCAACGTGCGCGAGCTTGACGTCGATTTCATGGCGTTCTCGCTGCACAAGATGCTCGGCCCGACCGGTATCGGGTGCCTCTACGGGCGTAGCGAGGCCCTGATGGGTCTGCGTCCCTTGGCCGTCGGCGGTGGCATGGTCGACTGGGTCGACATGGACAGCAGTGTCGAGCGGCGCATCCCGTACAAGTTCGAGGCGGGGACGCCCGCGATCGCCTCGGTCATCGGCAGTGCCGCGGCGATCCGCTACCTGGAAGCGCTGGACCCCGTGCAACGCCACCGGCACGACATGGACCTGTGCGAGGCGCTGGTGAGCGGTGCGCTCGCCCGATCCGATGTCAGTCTCATCGGTCCGCCCGAGGTGACCGACCGGATCGCGCTGGCGACTCTGCGCCTGGACAAGGGGATCCCGGCCGGGGAGGTCGCCCGACTGCTGAGCGACTCCTACGGCTTCATGGCCCGCAGCGGTCACATGTGCGCGCAACCCCTGGTGACCCAACTGGCGGGCGGGGAGACCCTGCGCGTCTCGGCGTACATCTACAACGAGGTCTCGGAGATCGAAGGTCTCTACAAGGCGCTGGACGAGCTGCTGGGCCTCATGGGTCCCGCGCACAGCTGACCCCGGCCTCTGCTGTCGAGATACCGTGTCGAGTTGGAGTGAAGCCATGAGCACCAACCCCTTTGACGACGCCGATGGCACGTTCTACGTGCTGGTCAACGACGAGGGCCAGCACTCGCTGTGGCCCGCGTTCCGGGCGGTACCCGCGGGCTGGAACGCGGTGTTCGGGCCGGGCGAGCGGGCGGCCGCCCTGAAGTACGTCGAGACCAACTGGACCGATCTCCGACCTACGAGCATCCGATGAGGACACTGACCTTACCGGAACTCGTCGCGCTGCAGGCGGACCGGACACCGGATCGGATCGCCGTGGTGGCGGGCGAGGCGGAGATCAGCTACCAGGATCTCGACTCTCGCTCGAACCGCTTCGCCCGCCTGTTGCTGCTGCGCGGAGTCCAGCCGGGTGACCGGGTGGCGCTCGTCCTGGGTCGTTCGGTCGACCTGCCGGTGTGCTTGCTCGCGGTGCTTAGGTGCGGCGCGGCGTATGTACCGGTGGATCCGGCGTACCCGGCTGAGCGCATCGCACACGTCATCCAAGACGCGCAGCCTGCGCTGGTGGTCACCGACTCCGCGGGTCTGGACGGTGCGCTTCTGCTCGAGGACAACGTTGAGGCTCTCTCGGAGATCGACGGGTCCGCGCTGACCGATGTGGAGCGTGGGGCGCCGCTGTCGTTGGCATCGGACGCCTACGTGATCTACACGTCCGGCTCTACCGGCCGCCCGAAGGGGGTGGTGATCACCCACGCGAACCTGGCGAACTTCTTGGAAGACATGGGTGAGCGCTTCCCCCTCGGTGCGGCGGATCGGTGGCTCGCGGTCACGACCGTGGCTTTCGACATCGCCGGGTTGGAGTTGTACCTGCCGTTGATCAGTGGCGCCCGGGTGGTCCTCGCGGATCGGGACACGGTGCTGGATCCGGCTGAGCTGCTCGCGTTGCTGCAGCGCTCGGGGGCCACGATCATGCAGGCCACGCCGTCGCTGTGGCGGGCGCTGGCCGCTCGCGCGGAGGACCTGCCGCCGCTGCGGGTACTGGTCGGTGGCGAGGCGCTGCCTCCTGATCTCGCCACCACACTGCGAACCATCGGTGACGTGACCAACCTCTACGGGCCGACGGAGACCACCATCTGGTCCACCGCGGCGCGGATCGAGGGTGCAGCCACACCGATCGGGCAGCCGATCGCGAACACCCGAGCGTACGTCCTCGATGGCAACCTGCGACCGGTCGCCCCTGGGGAGACAGCGGAGTTGTACCTGGCGGGTTCTGGTGTCGCTCGCGGGTACCACGGGCAGCCCGCGCTCACGGCGCAGCGTTTCACCGCTGACCCGTTCGGGCCGCCCGGCAGCCGCATGTACCGCACCGGTGACCGGGTCACGTTGGTCGACGGCCAACTCGTCTTCGTGGGGCGCGCGGACAACCAGGTCAAGGTCCGGGGGTACCGGATCGAACCGAGCGAGGTCGAGGCGACGCTCACCCGCCACCCACACGTGACGCAGGCCGTCGTCGTCGCTCGACCGGACGCGGCCGGGGACCAGCGCCTGGTCGCGTACGTCACCGGCGACGATCCCACGTCCGTTCGCGAGTTCGCCGCGCGACGCCTGCCTGAGTACATGGTACCTGCGCTGGTCGTGTGCTTGGACGCACTACCGCTCACCGCCAACGGGAAGGTCGACCGCAAGGCCCTGCCCGCACCGGACTTCTCGCACGCCGCCGGGTCTGGCCGAGCGCCGACGACCCGCCGCGAAGAAGTCCTCTGTGGACTGTTTGCCGAGATCCTCGGCCTGCCGACGGTGGGGGTCGATGACGACTTCTTCGCACTCGGCGGGCACTCGCTGTCAGCGTCGCGCCTGGCGAGCCGGGTGCGGGTGGCCCTCGGCGTGGAGATGCCGATCAAGGCACTGTTCGAGGCGCCGACCGTCGCCGCCCTGAGCGTGGTCCTCGACGGCGCCGCCGCGGCACGTCCGGCGTTACGTCCGGCATTGACCCGCAGCGACCGACTCGAGCGCGCGCCGCTGTCGTTCGCGCAGCAGCGCCTGTGGCTCATCAACAGCCTCGAAGGCCCATCAGCGCTCTACCACTTGCCTTCCACGCACCGGTTGGCATCCACAGTGGACCTCGTCGCGCTGGAGGCCGCGCTCGGCGATGTGGTCCGCAGACACGAGGCGCTGCGCACCGTCTACCCGGAGATCGACGGCGAGCCGCACCAGCTGGTACTCGATGCCACCGTCTCGCTCCCCTTGGTGCCGACGACACCTGAGCGGCTCGACGCCGACCTGCTTGCGATGGCGACCGCCCCGTTCGACCTGGCCCGGGACTTGCCACTGCGCGCCGCCGTGTTCGAGGCGGATGAACGGGTTCTGCTCCTGGTGTTCCACCACATCGCCTCGGACGGCGCCTCTGACGGCCCGTTCAGCCGGGACCTGGAACACGCCTACGCGGCCCGGTGCGCGGGTCTGACACCGACTTGGGCTGAGCTGCCCGTCCAGTACGCCGACTACACCCGGTGGCAACGTGGTCTGCTCGGCTCCCCCGACGAGCCCGATAGCCGTTTCGCCGCGCAGCTGCGATTCTGGCGGGACGCGTTGCGCGACCTGCCGGAGGAGCTGCCCCTCCCCCTGGATCGCCAGCGCCCGGCGAAGAGTAGCCAGCAGGGTGCGCGGATCGCGCTGAATGTGTCTGCCGATCTCCACTACGCGCTGTCCGAGGTCGCCCGTTCCAGCGGGTGCACGCTGTTCATGGTGATGCAGGCGGCGCTATCGACGCTGCTACACCGGATGGGCGCGGGAACCGACATCCCGCTCGGATCCGCCGTGGCCGGGCGGCCGGATGAGCGGCTCGACGACCTGGTCGGGTTCTTCGTCAACACGGTCGTCCTGCGCGCCGATCTGTCCGGGCGGGTCAGCTTCCGCGAGCTCCTCGGCCGGGTGCGCTCGACGACGCTGGCCGCGTTGGACCACCAAGACGTCCCGTTCGAGCACGTCGTGGCGGCGGTCAACCCGGTGCGCACGCACGCGAGGCACCCGTTGTTCCAGACCATGCTGGTGTTCCAGGACACCGGGAACAACGCACTGTCGCTGCCGAAATTGGCCACCATGTCCGAGGACCTGGGCACGAACACGGCGAAGTTCGACTTGCTGTTCAGCATAGCGGCGCACGAGTCCGGCGAGCGGGAATGCGCTGGGATGACCGGGATGGTCGAGTACGCGTCTGAACTGTTCGACCGCGCGACCGTCGAGCGGCTCGTGGACCGGCTCGTCGCGGTGCTCGAAGCCGTGGCGCACGATCCGGACCAGCTCGTGGGCGAGATCAACTTGCTCGACGACGCCGAGCGGAGCCAGGTCCTGTTCGGCTGGAACGACACCACGGCGGTGCTGCCGTCGGAGTCGTTGAGCAGGCAGGTGGAGGCACAGGTCGAGCGGACTCCGCACCTGACGGCGGTGGTCGACCCCAGGAGCACCCTGACCTATGCCGAGCTCAACGCGCGCGCGAACCAACTCGCCTGGCTCTTGGCCGAGCGCGGGATCGGCCCCGAGGACCGGGTGTGCGTGCTGCTGCCCCGTTCCACGGACCTGCTGACCGCGTTCCTGGCGATCTTCAAGGTGGGCGCGGTGTACGTGCCGGTCGACCCCCTGTTCCCGCCGGACCGGGTCGGCTACATCGTCGAGGACTGCGCGCCCGCACTCACCATCGCCCACCGCCAGACCAGCGCGAAGCTGCCCGAGACCCCGGTGCTGCTGATCGAGGCCGAGGACCTGGGGCGCTACCCGGATCGGAACCTCGACGTCGTGCCGCCACCGCAGGCGCCGTCGTTCGTCATCTACACCTCGGGGTCGACCGGCCGCCCCAAGGGCGTCGTCGTCCAGTACCACGTGCTGGTGAACCTGCTGGCCTGGAACCGGCACGCGATCGCGGTCGAGCCGGGCGCCCGGGTCGCCCAGTTCAGCTCGATCACCTTCGACGCCTCGATCCACGAGTTCCTGGCGACCCTGCTCAACGGCAAGACCCTGCACATCCCGGACGAGGAGACCCGGCTCGACCCGGCGGAGTTGGCGGCGTGGCTGGACCGGGAGCGGATCACCGAGCTGTTCGCCCCCGACCTGATCATGAGCGGCGTCTACGAAGCGGCCAACGACAAGGGTCTCGAGCTCACCGGGCTGCGGCACGTGTTGCAAGCCGGTGAGGCGCTGCGGTTGTCGGAGACCGTGCTCGCCTTCCACCGCCGCCGCCCCTGGGTGCGGCTGCACAACCATTACGGGCCATCGGAGACCCACGTGGTCACCGGCTACACGATGCCGTCCGATGTGGACACCTGGCCCGCGACCGCGCCGATCGGCGGGCCGATCTTCAACAGCCAGACCTACGTCCTCGACAGCGCGCTCAACCCGGTCCCCGCCGGGGTGGTCGGCGAGCTCTACCTGGCGGGCGACTGCGTGGCGCGCGGCTACCTCAACCGGGCGGCCCTGACCAGCGAACGCTTCGTCGCCGACCCAGTCGGCCCCCCGGGATCCCGCATGTACCGCTCCGGCGACCTAGCTCGCTGGCGGCCGGACGGCACGCTCGACTTCCTCGGCCGCGCCGACGACCAGGTGAAGATCCGCGGTGTGCGCATCGAGCCGGGCGAGATCGTCAAGGTGCTCTCCGGCTGCCCAGGGGTCGCCCAGGCCGCTGTGGTGGCAAGGCAGACGGCGAGCGGGGAGAAACAGCTGGTCGCCTACGTGGTGCCGCCCGCGGGTCAGAGCTGCCCGGACACCGCGGCACTACGCGCGCACGCCGCGGCCGCCCTACCCGAGTACATGGTCCCGTCGGCGTTCGTCGCCCTGGACGCACTGCCGCTGACCGGCAACGGCAAGCTCGACCACCGCGCACTCCCCGCGGCGGCGGTCTCCCCCGGCGGGTCACCGCCGCGCACCGAGTGGGAGCGCAAGGCGTGTCTGCTGGTCGAGGACGTCCTCGCCGTGACGGGGGTGGGTCGGGAAGACCACTTCTTCGCCCTCGGCGGCAGCTCCATGGCCGCCGCGAAGCTGGTCAACCGGGCGCGCTCGACGCTGGGTGTGGGGCTTACCCTCCGCATGGTCTTCGACGCCCCCGTCGTGGCCGACCTCGCCCGTCAACTCGCGGACGCGGGTCCCGCCCGCACGGTGACGAGCTTGGCTGCTCGGCGCCGCCCGTGAGCGGTGCCGAGCAGGCTCAACCTGCCAGTACTTGTTCGCGCAGGATGTCGGCGTGACCGCAGTGGTGGGCCAGTTCGCGCAGGACCTGGAGGTACACCCAGTGCAGGGTGCGCGGCCCGCTCCGGTGCCCGGTTACGACGGTGTCCAGGGGCAGGTCGGCGACCACCGCTCGGGCGGTGGCGCAGGCCTGGCGGTGCGCGGCGGTGATGGAGGCGATGGTGTCGTCGGCGGTGAGCTGGAAGGAGTCGTCCGGGCTCGGTACCAGGCCGAGTTCCTGGCGGGGCGTGCCGCCGACGCATTCCTCGAACCAGACCCGCTGCATCCAGGTGAGGTGTTTGAGCAGACCGAGCAAGGTCGTGGCCGAGGGGACGAGGTTGCGGCGGGCCTGCTCCTCGGTGAGGCCGTCGAGGGTCGCCTCGACGGCCTCGCGGTAGTCCTCGATGAAGGCGTCCACCTGGGTGCGGTCGTCGTCGAGCGGCACGTCGAACGAACCCATCGCAAACCTCCTGTGTGAACTGCGGTCGCCTGTGAACTGCGGTCGACGCAATCCTAGGGCTCAGGCGATCCCGACCCGGGTGGCCTTGACACCCGCCTGGAAGCGGCTGGAGACCTCCCAGTCGGCCATGATCTCGGCGATGTGCCTGCGGCAGGTCCGGACCGAGATGCTGAGCCTGCGGGCGATCTGCTCGTCCTTCGCCCCTGCGGCGAGCAGCCGGATGATGGCGCGTTTGATCTCATCGCCCGCCGGGCCGTAACGGGGCGCGGAACTGCCCTCGGTCTCGAACGGCAGCGCGTTGGCCCAGTCGCGTTCAAGACCCCGGCTGAGGTAATCGACTGTGGACGGTTCGCGGATGACGACGGCGCCGTCGGGCCGGTTGGCGATGACCGCGGTCTCGCGGTCGACGATCACGACCTGGCCGGTGATCTGCTCGCACGTGCGGATCTCGCACCCCGCCTCGACGAGTCCACCGAGGACGGCCCGCAGACCGGTGTTGACCCGGACCGGGTGCTGGAACAGCGCGCGCACGCCCAGGTCGCGCGAGTCCAGGTCGTTGACCAGCCAGTCGTCGACGGCGACGATTCCAGGGTGGGCGCTGATGATCTCCACCGCGCACCGGCCCACGATGTCGCGCAGGACCGCGCGCACCCGGTCGGCGCCGTCGACGACGTCAACGGGCTCACCGCGGCGACTCCGCAGGTACATCGGGCCGAGGGAGGACAGCCGCGCCTCCAGGTCCGAGGCCCGCCGCTGCAGTTCCATGGCCTCGACCTGCATCGGGCTCACCAGCTCGGCGGCGGCGACGTCCGGGCTGGAGGGCACGAGGGTGTTCGGCGCGGACGCGGCCGGGGTGAGCAACCGCAGCTGCCGCAGCGCGCTGATCCCCCTGGTCACGTCCTCGACGGAAGCGCCCAGGTCAGCGGCGGGTTCCGCGTGGTCGCCGATGCCGCCGCGGTCCAGCGCCCAGCCGTAGAGGGACTCCGCGAGCGGGCTCAGCACCGGCCAGCCGGTCACCGCGCTACTCCGGTTCGCGCCGCGTCACCGGCCGTCGCCTGCCCGCCCCGATCGCCGGGGCCGACCACAGTGGACGGCTCGGGTCGTCGGCGACCGCCCGCAGCAGGTCGATGAACGTGGTGACGAGGGTGTCGATGGTGGCGTGGTCGAACAGGTCGGTGCTGTAGCGCAACTCGCCGGTGACGCCGCGGCACCGACCCTCCGGCGAGCGGGACTCGGTCAGCCCCAGCCACATGTCGAACCGGACCACCGGGAACTCGACCGGTTCCTCGGTGCACACCACACCGGGCAACCGCGGGGTGTCGCCGGACTCCTCCAGCATGAAGATGACCTGGAACAGCGCTGACCGCGACAGCGAGCGGTGCGGGTTGAGGTCCTCGACGAGGCGGTCGAAGGGCACGTCCTGGTGGCTGAACGCCTCCAGGTCGACCTCGCGGACCCGCCGGAGCAGCTCCTCGAAGGTCGGGTTGCCTGCGGTGCTGAACCGCAGCACCAGGGTGTTGACGAAGAAGCCGACCAGGTCGTCGAGCGCCTTGTCCGTGCGGCCCGCGGTCGGTGAGGCGATCGGGATGTCGTACCCGGCGCCGACCCGGGAGAGGGTGGCGGCGAACCCGGCCTGGAAGATCATGAACAGGCTCGTGCCGGTGCGCTGGGCCAGTCCGATCAGGGCTTGGTGCAGCGTGGCGTCGAGGGCGATCGGCACCGGAGCGCCGCGGTGCGAGCTCACCGCGGGCCGGGGGCGGTCGTACGGGAGCGCGAGTTCGTCGGGGATGCCCGCGAGTGCCTTGCGCCAGTAGCGGAGTTGGGTGCTGAGCAGGCTGTGCGGGTCGGACTCGTCGCCGAGGACCTCGCGCTGCCACACGGCGTAGTCGGTGTATTGCGCGGGCAGCGGGGTCCAGGAGGGCTCGCGGCCTTCTCGCCGTGCGCAATAGGCGGTCGACAGGTCGCGGAAGAGTGGCGCCATGGACCAGCCGTCCATCGCGATGTGGTGCATGACCAGCAGCAAGACGTGCTCCTGGGGGCCGAGTTCGAACAGCGACGCCCGGATGGGGAGTTCTTCGGCGAGGTTGAAGCCGTGTGTCGCGGCGGCGGCCATCAAGCCCGGCAGGTCCTGCTCGGTTGTTGTCACCGTGGTCCAGGGAGCTTCCCGGGGGTCGAGGATGTGCTGCCAGGGGACGCCGTTGTCGTCGATGATGACCGTGCGGAGGCTGCGTTGGCGGATCACCGTGTCCAGCAACGCCTGCTCCAGTGCCCCCGGGTCGAGATCGCCGCGCAGGCGTAGCGCGACGGGAACGTTGTAGGTCCCGCTGGAGTCTTCGAGCAGGCTGAGGAACCACAACCGTTGCTGCGCTAGGGAAACCTCGACCGGTCCGGACCGCTCCCGGTGCACCAGCGGCGGTCGGCTCGTCTCGTTGCCCGCGATGACCTCCATCAGCGAGGCGACGGTGGGGGCTTGGAACAGGGCCTTGAGCGGGACCTCCACGGAGAACGCGGACCGCACGCCGTTGATCAGCTTGATGGCGAGGAGCGAGTGCCCGCCCAGGACGAAGAAGTCGTCGTGCGGTCCAACCTGGACGAGCCCGAGGACCCCGGCGAACAGGCCCGCGAGGACGCGTTCCTGCTCGGTGGCTAGCGCGCGGTGGGCGGTCGTCGCGTAGTCGGGGGCGGGGAGCGCGTTTCGGTCGAGTTTGCCGTTCGCGGTGACGGGGATGGCGTCGAGGAGGACGACCGCGGCGGGGACCATGTGGTCGGGCAGGCGGGCCGAGGTGGTGGCGCGGACCGCGGCGGCCAAGTCTCGCGCGTGTTCCTCCGGCACCACGTAGGCGACGAGGCGCCGGTCGCCGGGGGTGTCGGTGCGGACCACCACGACGGCGCGCGCGACGCCCGGGGTGGCCAGGACGGCGGCCTCGACCTCGCCGGGCTCGATGCGGAAGCCGCGGATCTTCACCTGGTCGTCCGCGCGGCCGACGAACTCGAGCACCCCAGCGGCGGTCCACCTGACGAGGTCGCCGGTCCGGTACATCCGGCCGCCGAACGGGCAGGCGACGAACCGCTCGGCGGTGAGGCCGGGGCGGTCGTGGTAGCCGCGGGCCAGGCCCGCGCCGGAGGTGTAGAGCTCGCCGGTGACGCCTGGCGGGACCGGGGTGAGGAACTGGTCGAGCACGTGGACAGCTGTGGCGGCGATGGGGCGGCCGATCGGGACCCCGTGGTGTCCGGCCAGGTCCTGGGCCTGGATCCGGTGGGTGGTGGTGAAGGTGGTGTTCTCGGTCGGGCCGTAACCGTTGATCAGCTGGACCGAGGGCAGGGCGTCGAGGACGGCTTGGCACTGCGGTGCGGCGAGCGCGTCACCTCCGGCGAGCAGGTACCGCAGACCCGCGAAGGCGTGGACATCGGCGGATACGGCCTGGTGGAACAGCTCGGCGGTCAGCCAGAGGGCGGTGACCCCGTGGGTGCTGAGGAACTCGCGGAGCTCGGCGCCGGAGAGCGGTCCCTCCGGCGGTATGGCCAGTGTGGCGCCGTTGAGCAGCGCACCCCAGATCTCCAGGGTGGCGGCGTCGAAGGAGACCGACGAGAGCTGCGCGAAGACGTCTCCGCTGGTCAGGTGCATGAAGTCGGCGTCACGGACCAGTCGGACGATGCCCGCGTGGGGTACGGAGACGCCCTTGGGGCGGCCGGTCGATCCGGAGGTGTAAATGATGTACGCCAGGTTGTCCCGCGAGATGGTTCGCTCGGGGCGCGAGTCCGGTTCATCGACCTCGAGGTCCTCGTTCGACAAGTGCACCACCGGGCGCGTGTCGGCGAGCATGAACGAGACGCGGTCCGGTGGGTAGCGACCGTCGATGGGCAGGTAGGCGGCGCCTGCTTTCAGCACGGCCAGGATCGCCACGATGAGGTTCGCGGATCGCTCGATCGAGATCGCGACGACGGACTCGGGACCGACACCGCGGCGGATGAGCGAGTGCGCTACCTGATTCGCTTTCGCTTCCAGCTCTCGGTATGTCCACTTTGTCCTGCCGTCGACCAGTGCGACCGCGTCCGGGGTGCGGGCTACCTGCGCTTCGAACAAGTCCGGCACTGTTCCGGCGCTGGAGTTGTTCCACCCCAACAGGGTCTGCCCGCGTTCCGCTGGGGAGAGGACATCGATGTCGCCGATTCGCTGGGCTGGGTTCGCTCCGACCGCGGTGAGGATCATCGCGAGCCGGTTAGCCAGTGCCTGTGCGGTAGCGCGGTCAAAGAGGTCGGTCGCGTACTCGAGGTAGCCGGTCAGCCCGGTCTCGCTCGCGGCGATGGTGAGGTTGAGGTCCCACTTGGCGATCGGCAGGTGGACCGGCAGGTCTGTGCTCTCGACCCCGGGCAGCCGCAGCGTCCCGTCGTTCTCCTCCAGGGAGAACATCACCTGGAACAGGGCGTGCCGGGCCAGCGAGCGGTGCGGGTTGAGCTCCTCCACCAGCCGGTCGAACGGCACGTCCTGGTTGCTGAACGCGTCCAGGTCCACTTCCCGGACCCGGACCAGCAGGTCCTCGAAGCTCGGGTTCCCCGCCATGTCGACCCTCAGCACGAGGGTGTTCACGAAGAACCCCACCAGCTCGTGCAGGGCGTCGTCGCCCCGCCCGGCCGCCGGGGCCCCGATCGGGATGTCGACCCCGCCGCCGTGCTTGACCAGCAACGTCGCCAGCGCCGCGTGCAGCACCATGAACAGACTCGTCCCGGTCCGCCGCGCCAGCTCGTTCAACGCCTCGTGCACGGCGTCATCGATGACCACCGGCACGAAGTCGCCCTTCGCCGACCACACCGCGGGCCGCGGCCGGTCGTAGGGCAACGCCAGTTCGTCGGGCAGGTCGGCGAGGGTCTTGGTCCAGTACCGCAACTGGGTGCTGATCAGGCTTTGCGGGTCGGAGTCGTCCCCTAGAACTTCTCGCTGCCACTCGGCGTAGTCCGCGTACTGGGCGGGCAACGGCTCCCACTCAGGTTCCTGTCCCCCGACCCGGGCCCGGTACGCCGCCGACACGTCGTTGAGCAACGGCCCCCAGGACCACCCATCCACCGCCACGTGGTGCACCACCAACAGCAGCACGTGGTCCCGATCCCCGACCTCGAACAACGACACCCGCAACGGCAACTCCGCCGCGAGGTCGAACCCCTTCTCGGCCGCCTCGACCAACGCCGCCATCAGCCCGGCCTCATCGACGGGCCGCGTGGTCAGCGGGACCCCATACTCCCCCGCCTCAAGAATCCGCTGCCACGGCAAGCCATCCCGCTCGACCAACAGTGTCCGCAAGCTCTCATGCCTGCCCACGGTGTCCAGGAGCGCGGCCCCCAGCGCGGTCTTGTCCAACTCCCCCCGCAGCCGCACCCCCACCACAACGTTGTACAACGCCCCAGCGTCTTCGAACTGGTTGAGGAACCACAACCGCTGCTGCGCAAGAGATGCCTGAACCACCGTTCGCCCCCAGCTCACCACACGCGGGTCAACTCACCAGGGCACCCCGAACCAGCGGCCACCCCACGACCCGAGCGTATGCGCCCCCAGTTCACCCCCGGTTACGCCGCTGACCCCGTGGTCCGAGTTGTTCGGATCCGGCGGGGGCCGCTACTCGTCTGGCCGGTCGCGGAGGAAGTCGAAGGTTTCGTCGTCGGAGGGTTCGGTGGGGGAAGAGGGGCGGGGTGGGACTGGTGGGCCCGCTTCGATGATCTCGTCGAGCGGTTGGCCTTCTTCGATGGCCGTGTAGGCCTGGCGCATGCCCTTGACGCCAGGATCCAGGGCCGATTGGACGGCCGGGTCGTCGAGGTGGCGGCCCTCGGACAGGTCGGTCCAGGAGAGTTCGCCCTCGTCGATGCGTTCCTGCAGCTCGCGCAGGGATCGGGGGGCGTCGTCGCCGCGGGCGTGGGCTTCGAGGAGGCGTAGGTCCTCTTCGGACAGTGTGGTGACCGGGACGGTGCGCTCGACCTCCTTGGCCGCGACGATGGCCTCGTCCAGGCCGACCTCGGCGGCCTCCAACTGGGCGAGGGCCTCGGCGATGCGCGGATCGTCGTCGAACGTCACGAAGCCTCCTCGTGCCAGGGGTGTCCGCCCCAGCCCGCCTGGTCCACGTCCTCGCGGGTGGCCCAGCGGGTGCTGCCGGGGGCGAAGCTGCGGCCGCACGCGGTCCAGTCCGGCGCCTCCGGCACGGCCACCCGGTCCTCGAACGCCGCGTCGTCGGGGGTGCACCACACCGAGCCGCAGGAATCGCACATCACGGCCAGGGGCAGCACCGGACGGAGCAGGCCCTGGTCGTCGAACGGGCACTCGCGCAACCACATCACGAGCCCGATCCAAGCACACTGCTCGGGATGCCGGAGACCGGGAAGGCGGAGATGACCTCGTTCCCGTTGCGCGTGACCAGCTGGATGTAGCTCACCTGCGGGTTGCCGCCCAGCCCACCCGGGATGCCGCCGACGTAACCGACCGGCTGGCCCATGTTGACGTAGTGCGAGGTGTTGCCGTTCGGCTGCAGGATGCTCACGACACCACCCTGCTGGACCCGGGCGTACGCGTTGTCGACGAGCCGGACGACCTCGTTGCCGTTGGTGGCGTTGAAAACGCCGTGCTGCTGCCGGTTCGGGATGTCGGCGGTGTGGTTCATGACGTGGTTGTAGCGGTTGCCGAAGTTGGGGTTGTTGTCCGGACCGTAGACCAAGCCGCCCGGCGACTGGTAGGTGTTCGGGCCGGTCTGCGTCAGCGCCGTGCAGGGCACCAAGCCGAGCGGGTCGGCGGCGATCAGCGGGTTCGCCGGGTAGGCGGTGGGGTCGGGGCCTGCCAGCAACCCGAGCGGGTCGTGCGAGGTGTACCGCCCGGTCTCGGGGTCGTAGTACCGCATGTAGTTGTAGTGCTGACCGGTCTCGGCGTCGTGGTACTGGCCGGGGAACCGCAGCGGACAGCCACCCGCGTCCTCCCCCGCCTGCACGCCCCACACCGACGTCGTGGCGCGCCAAGCGACGTCGCCGCTGCGGTCGAGCATCTCGGTCGGGGTGCCGATCAGGTCGGTGACCAGCGCGTAGAACCGCTCGTCCACGGTCTGGGTGAGCGGTCGGATGTCGCCGGGCAGGCACTCCCAGGTGGTCACACCCGCCACAGTGGACTGTTCGGCGAGCACCACCCCGTCCCAGGTGAAGTCGACCCGCTCGACGACCGCGCCCGCCGCGTCGAGGCGCTGCTTGCCGGTCCGGCGGCCCAGGGCGTCGTAGGTGTAGCGCCAGTGCACGCCGTCCGGGGTCACCACCTGGGTCAAGCGGTCCTCGGCGTCCCAGGTGTAGTTCCACGACCGGATCTGGCCCGACAGGGTGCGCCGGGTCCTGGTCACCACCCTGCCCTGCGCGTCGTGCCGGTACCGGGGGCCGTCCGGTGCGGCGACCCGCGCGCCGGTCTGGTCGTAGGCGTGGTTCTCGGTCCACCCGGCGGTGTGGACACCGGTGATCCGCCCGGCGGTGTCGAGGTCGTAGCGGCTGTTGCCCGCTCTCGTGTCGTCGATGCCCACGACCAAGCCGTCACCGCGGTAGTGGTAGCGGCGGTTCTGGACCCGCCCGCTCGCCGTGGTGACCGTCTGACCGGTGAGCCGGTGGCTGCTGTCCCAGATCTGCCCCAGTGCGGCACCGTCACCGAAGCTTCGCTGGACCTCGCGGCCAACCGCGTCGTAGCCGAAGTGGACGGTCTGCCCAGCGGTGGTCAGGTTGACCAACCGGTCGCGCCCGTCGTACTCCCATGTGGACACCGCCCCGGACGAGGTGGTGCGCCGGGTGCGCCTGCCCGCCGCGTCGTACTCGGAGGTGACCGCGCGGCCGTCGCAGGTCTCGGACAGCACCCGCCCCAGGGCGTCGCGGGTGTACCGGACGTCGGCGTCGGCGTTGGTGGCGCGCAGGAGTCGACCGACCGGGTCGAACTCGAACGCCGACACCGACGCGCCCGCGCGCTTCTCGACCGCGTTGCCGAGGACGTCGCGGGTGAACTCGACCGTCTCCCCCGCGCCGTTGGTCCGGCGGACCAGCCTGCCCGCGGCATCCTGTTCGTAGCTGAGGGTACGGCCGTGGAAGTCGCTTTCCCGGACCAGATTCCCCGCCGCGTCGTACTCGTAGCGCCACACCTGGCCCGCCGCGTTGGTGACCGAGGTGAGCTTGAGCCGCGGGTCGTAGCCGAACTCCAAACGGGTCCCGTCCGGCGCGGTCCGGGCGGCGGGGAGGTCGAAGTGCGTGATCTCCGTGCGCGTCACCGAGCCGAGCGGATCGATGTGCTCGACCTGGTTGCCCTCACCGTCGTAGCGCCACCGGGTCACCGCGCCGTCCGGTGCGGTGTGGGAGATGAGCTTGCCCTCGATGGTCCAGCTCAGGACCACCGTGCCGCCGAGCGGGTCGATGATCCGGGCGACGCGGCCAAGGGCGTCGCGGACGTACTGGGTGGTCGCGCCGAGGGGGTCGGTGACGGCGACCGGGAGTCCGGCGGCGTCGGTCAGCACCCGGGTGGTGGCGCCGAGCGGGTCGGTGACCGCGATCTGGTTGGGCTGGTACGCAGTCCTTGTGACCGCGCCGCTCGGGTCGGTGATCGCGGCGATCCGGCCGGAATCGTCGTACTGGCGCCACCAGTGCGCGCCGTCCGGGTCGGTGATCCGCGCCGGGCGGCCCGCGTCGTCGTACCCGACGGTGGCCTCGGTGCCGTTCGGGTAGGCGACGGCGACCAGCCTGCCCGCGTCGTCGTAGTGGTTGCGGGTGACGTTGCCGAGCGGGTCGGTGTGCGCGACGAGCCGGTCACGGTCGTCCCATTCGGACCGGACGGTGTGACCGAGCGGGTTGGTCTCCGCGATGACGTTGTTGCGGTCGTCGTAGCGGTAGACCGTGGTGGCGCCGAGGGCGTCGGTGTAGCGGGTGGTGCGGGCATCGCTGTCGTAGGTGAAGGTCCCGTTGAGGAACCCACCAGCGCCTTGGTTGGCCACACAACGGCCGACGCCGTCGTACAGGTAGCGGTACCACTGGTCGTTGCGGTCGATCCACCGGGTGATCCGGCCCGCGGTGTCGTACTCGAAGTGCAGCGCTTGGTTGGACGAGTTGAGGACCTCCGCCAGGTCGCCCGCCTCGCTGTACCGGTAGCGCACGAGCGTGATGTCGCCTGCGTTGTCGCGCAGGCGAAGCCCGGTGATCCGGCCTGCTTCAGTGTCCACATCGACCTGGTACCCGCCTGAGTGCGTGAGCCCGGTCAGCACACCCGAGTCGTCGTGGTGCAGGTCGATCCGGTTGCCGATGGCGTCGGTGATGGCGCTCAGCGGTCGGACGCTGCCAGTGCCCGTGAAACGCAGGACCTGGCCGTCCCGGGTGATGGTGTAGCCGTCTTCGTCGCGGTTCAGCGGCCAGGCAGGTCCGGTGATCGGCAGGACGTCCCCTGTGGACGATGGGTACACCAGGATGACGCCGTCGTCGGCAATGTAAACGACGCCCTGGGCGTCGAACTCGAGGCGTTGGTCGATCGTGGACGCCCAGGAACGCCCGTAGAGCCGTCCGGCGCGGAACGAGGAGATGTGGGTGCGGCGCACGACCAGTGCCAGGGTGCCCGCGAGTTCGACGTCGGTCTGGCCGATGATCACGTCGCCGGTGACGATGTCCACCGGGTCGCCGCAGGTGGTGCGGTTGCACTCGGGGGTGCGGGTGTTCTTCGGGTCGGCCGGGCGGTTGGCGCCACCGGGGGTGTTCTGGCCGGGGCGCGCGGAGTTGCCGGACGTGGCACCGGGGACGACGGTTTCGGGGGTGGGGTGGTCGGGCTGGCGCGCGGCGTTGCGCTCGTTGATGAGTCCGCGGGCGTTGTCGTGCGCACTGCCGACGGCACCCGCTGCGGCGGTGGCACCGGCCACGGCGGTTTGCGCGCCGCCGCGGACCGCGTCGGCCCCGCGCTTGACGCCCACCGCGCCGTCGGCGGCCTGGTTGCCCGCGTTGATCGCGTCGTTGAGGTTGCGGACATCCTTGATCTTGGACAGGGCGGTGCCGACCTGCCGGATGCCGTCGATCACCTGCTTGGCGCCCGCGATGATCGCCTTGATGCCCTGGATCAGGGCCATGATGGCGTTGTAGAGCTGGATGCCGTCGTAGACCAGCTTGACCGCGCGGGCCCAGCCGACCGCCGGGATCGGCAGCATCGCGGCGGCCTGGAACAGCTTGCGCACCAACTGCTTGATCAGCTTCAGCGCCTGGTCGCAGGCCCGCCGGGACCCGTCGGCGACCTTGCGCAGCGCCATCCCGATCAGCGCGGCCGCCTGGGCGTCGGCCTCCAGGCCCGCGGTCCAGGTGACGCCGATGAGCTTGCCGAACCGCTCGTACGCCGCGCCGTGCCAGCCCTGGGACAGTTCGGTCAGGCCGGAGTTCAGGTTGTTGCGGATGGCCTGCAACGCGTCCTTGACGTTGGTCCACTCCGCGGCCTGGCGGGCGATCTTCTCGAAGTCACCGGTGATCGGGGTGATGATCGACTCGACGAGCGACTCGCCGACCACCTTGCGCCACACCCAGTCGACCGCGCGCACCTCGATGCCCGCCCCGTTGACCGCGTCCTGCACCGATTGCCCACCCGGGGTGCTCGGCGTCCGGTTGAGCAGCGCCACCGGATCCACGGCGTCGGCGTACCCGCTCATCGGGCACCCCCGCGCACGGTCGGGGCGTGCACCGAGTCCAGCCCGCGACCGGCGCCGTTGATGCCGATCGTGCCCGCCCGGTCGCTGTCCTCGTAAGCCTTGGCCGCCTCGTCCAGGCTCTTCTTGACCTCGGTGATCTTGCGGTTGGCGAACGTGAGCGTGTCGCCGTACAGGTCGACGACCCCGCTGACCGCCGGGACGAGCAACTGCAACAGCCCGGTGAACCCGGCCGTGTCGCCGCCCTTGGCCCTGGCGTGCCCCTCCACCGCGGTGAATTGCCCGGCCACGCGCTCCAGCATGCCGCTGTAGCCCCGCAATTCCCGCGGATCGACCTGGAACCCGTCTCCCACCGGACCGCACCCCTTCGCCGCTGACATCCCCGACCGCCCGACTTCGACGTCGGTCGCGCCCGTCAGTTCCGAACGCGCGGGAATTCGTCACGGGTCACTGGAATGGCCCAGCACACCTGTCCGGTCAATTCCGCTCGGCGGCGGATTTCACCAACCGAAACCGGCGGAACACGTGCCCGTCGATCTCGACCTCACCATCGGCGCTATACCCCAGCCGCAGCAGCGCGTGCGCCCGTCCCCTGGTCGGCGGGAGCAGCACGGTCACCGAGTCGCGTTCCGGATCCGCGAAGACGCGCCTGATCACCTCGCGGTAGATCCGCTCCCCCAGCCCCCACGCGTGTTTGTGCAGCACCAGCGCGACATCCACATCCCGCCCCTCCGGCTGCGGTCCACCCCAGCCGAGGAACACCCCATTCGCGACAAATCCCCAGGGCCCGTAACCCTGCTCGTCCCAAATGGCTTCTTTCGCCGCGACCCACCCCCGGCAGGCGCCCTCATCAAACCGCCCCGACGCCAGCGGCAAATGCCCCCGAACCGCCGGATCGTCCAACAACGCCACGATGTCGGCCGGGGCGACCTCGGTCAGCCGCACGAACTCGATCTCCACCCGCGCCATCCTGCCACCGCCCGTGGCGGGGGTCGGCGGCGTGGTGGCCGCCGACCCCCGGGGTCACTTCGGGTCGAGCACGAACACCGGGATCAGCCGGTCCGTCTTCTCCTGGTACTGGGCATAAGACGGGAACGCGGCCACAGCCCGATCCCACCAGTCGGCCCGCTCGGCCCCCTCGACCTCACGAGCGGCGTACTGCTTGGTCACGGTCCCGTCCTGCAACGGGAACTCCGGGTGCGCCTTGATGTTGTAGTACCAGGCGGGGTGCTCGGGAGCGCCGCCCTTGGAGGCCACGACCGCGTAGCTCCCCTCGTGCTCCACCCGCATGACCGGCGTGTACCGCAACTCCCCCGACTTCGCCCCGCGCAGCGTCAACAGGACGATCGGCTTCCCGAGGACCTTGATCCCCTCAGTGGTCCCCGTCTCCACGATCCGCTTCGTCTGCTCCCGCACCCACTCCGTGGGACTGACCTTCACCGTCTCATCCGACATGTCCACCCCCAACGCCGCCACCCACCCTCGGCATTCCCCACGGACGGGTGACCTCACACCGCTGATCGCCGGAGGCTTGGGCGGAGGAGAGCGGTGGTCGCGAGGGAGAGGATGGCCATTGTCGCGATCGTCCATTCGACCGCGTGGCTGCCTGGGAAGAACTCGGCCATGGCACCTGCCAGGAGGGCTCCGAGGGCTTGGCCGACCATCAGGCCGGTGGTGGACAGGCCGAAGGCTTGGCCTCGGACGTCGTCTCGGGTGTGCTCGAGGAGCCTGTCCTGGAGGGGCAGGGCGGCCGCGTAGCCGAAGGCGGAGACGGCGATCAGGGTGACTGCGATGGGGGTGGATGGGGACAGGGGGAAGGCCAGGAACGGCACGGCCAGGAGGAGGCGTAGGGGGATGACGAGTCGGTCGCGGGGAGCTTGGGGGATGAAGCGGCCCAGGATGATGTCGCCTGCGAGCATCCCGATGGCACCTGCGGCGAACAGGTACCCGGCGTGGTGGCCCGCGTAGGGGATGAACATCGCTTCACACCCGACGATGAGCCCGTTGGGGACCCACATCATCAAGTAGAGCGGGCGGAGAACGGGTGAGCCCAACAGCTCCCGGTTGACCACCTTGCTGCGATGCACGACGTTGCCCGTGGCCCGCGCGGGCCGATCGGACAAACCAACCCTGGCCCAAACCGCCGCGACCGCACTGACCACGGCGGCCACCCCGAACAACCACGTCGGCCCGGCAGCGGCGAGCAGCACCGAACCCACCGCGTAGCCGAGGATCTGCATCCCGCCGACAGTGATGTTCATCGTGGCCCTGGCCAGCACAAACGCCGCCTTCGGCACGATGTCCGACAACAACGCCACAACCGTCCCGGACGTCGCCCCCGCCGCGATGTAGCCAGCCGCGAGGATCACGAAGCGCATCCACCAACTCAACCCCGGGAGCATCTGCAACGCCGCAGTCGCGGTCCCGATAACCGCCGTGACGACCATCGCGGTCCGGGGGCGGAACAGGTCCGAGGAGGCGAGCAGGTAGCGAGCCGTCACCAACTGCACCAACGGCCCACCGAACAGCGACACAGCAGTCAACAGCGGCGACCGAGTCTCGGCGTACATGACGGTACCCAGGGCAAGACTGTCCAGAACAACACCGATGATGGTGAACAGCCGCGCAACGAAGAGAACCCGAAACTCCCGTACCGCGAAGACCTCCCGGTAGGTGATCACCGAACGCTCCCCCCATACGAGTCCTCGCAAGCTAGCGGCTCCCCAGGAGAACACCCAGCGAGTTCCGGCGATCGGTTCGCCTCGCACGGCACCCTGCCGGGCCTGGCTTGCTGAGCGCTTACGTCCCTGCGGGCCGCGAGATGCGCCGCATCCGTGGTGGCCTGGAACGGCACGCCCGCGCCCTGCTCGACGACTTTGGGCTTCCCCGCGTGCGGGTGAGGCGTGTCGCGTTCGGGCCAGCCGGACTTGACGCGGCAACAAACCTCAACGAACATTGAGTCAATGAGCACTGAGTGGCCTTCGGGGTTGGCAGCGCGAGCGCGCCTGCACGCCGCGCTGGGTGAACCCGCCCGGTTGGCGATCGTGGACCGCCTGCTGCTGGGCGACGCCTCACCCGGTGAGGTGGGGCGGGAGCTGGGGTTGCCCAGCAACCTGCTGACCCACCACGTCAAGCTGCTCGACCAGGCCGGGCTGATCGAGCGGTCACGCTCGGAAGGCGACGCCCGCCGGACCTACCTCCGACTGCGCCCCGCCGCACTGGCCGGACTGGTGCCATCCGGGGTGCGGCAGGCGCGTCGAGTGGTGTTCGTGTGCACGCGGAACTCGGCGCGATCGCAGTTGGCGGCGGCGCTGTGGGCCAAGCGCAGCTCCCTGCCCTCGGCGTCGGCAGGTACCCGCCCGGCGGAGGAGGTCCACCCGCTCGCGGTGGCCGCGGCCAAGGCGCACGGGCTCTCCCTGACCCGCGCCCGGACCCACCACGTCGACGACATCGTCCAGCCGGACGACCTGGTGGTGGCGGTCTGCGACAACGCCCACGAGGAATTGCCGCCGACCGACCGGCTGCACTGGTCAGTGCACGACCCCGCCGCGGTGAACACGCCCGAAGCCTTCGACACCGCTTACCAGGACCTCGCCGACCGGGTCGAGCGCCTGGCCCCGGCCGTCCACACGCCCGAGAGAGGTCCTCGATGACGCGGCCGTTGTCCCGCGCGCTGGTCGCGGAGTTCCTGGGCAGCCTGCTGCTCGCCGCCCTGGTGATCGGCTCCGGGATCGCAGCCCAGCGTCTGTCCCCGCATGACGTGGGCGTGCAGTTGCTGGAGAACGCCGCCGCGACCGCGGTCGGACTCTTCGCGCTGATCCTCGTCTTCGGCCCGGTCAGCGGCGCCCACTTCAACCCCGTCGTGTCCCTTGTGGACGCAGTGCTCGGCGGGTTGCCCTGGCGGCACTTCTCCCTCTACGTCCCGGTTCAGGTGATCGGGTGTGTGGCGGGCGCGGTCGTGGCCAACGTCCTGTTCGACGCCACCCCGATCAGCATCTCCACCACCGACCGCGCCAGCTGGCCGCACGGCTTCTCCGAGGTCGTGGCGACCCTCGGGTTGCTGCTGGTGATCTTCTCCCTGGCCCGCACCGGGCGCGGCGAGAAGGCAGCCGCTGCGGTGGGCGCCTACATCGGCGCCGCGTACTGGTTCACCAGCTCGACCAGCTTCGCCAACCCCGCCATCACCGTCGGCCGCGCGTTCAGCGACAGCTTCGCCGGAATCGCGCCGTCCTCCGTGCCGACCTACATCGTCGCTCAGCTCGTGGCCGCGGTGATCGCGTTGCCGCTGCTGCGGCTGCTCTACCCCTCGGCGCGAAGCGAGGACGTCGTAGTGCCCAACCCCGTATAGGACCTATGCCCGCGGACGCCCTTGACCTGTCCAGGACGCCGTGCGGGGGCACCATCCCGCAGCCACCTGCCCGTCCTGGCCGCGCGACTCACCAACGGAGGACGCCCATGACCACCCCCGAGACCCCAGTACACGTGCCGTCGGTGCTGTTCGTGTGCGTGCACAACGCGGGCCGCTCCCAGATGGCCGCCGCGTGGCTGGCGCACCTGGCCGGAGACCGCGTCGAGGTCCGCTCCGCCGGGTCCGCCCCCGCCGACCAGGTCAACCCCGCGGTGGTGGCGGCGATGCGCGAGGTCGGCATCGACATCGCCGCCGAGACCCCGAAGGTCCTCACCTACGACGCGGTGGAAGCCTCCGATGTGTGCGTGACCATGGGCTGCGGCGACGCCTGCCCGGTGTTCCCCGGCAAGCGCTACCTCGACTGGAAGCTGACCGACCCCGCCAGGCAGGGCGTCGAGGCCGTGCGCCCGATCCGCGATGAGATCAAGGCGCTCATCGAGAACCTGATCAGTGAGATCGCCCCGGGACCAGGCCACGGTGGGCCCGCAGTTCAACCGAATCGCCACACCGCGTGAAGGCGAACGACGCTGTCGTCGACCGCTGGCCAATGACCTCGGCGACCGGCACCCACAGTCAGCCGGTCGGTCGCGCGGTCAACGTGAGCTCCTGCGCCGCCGCCGGTGCGCCGCAGCAACCGCTGCTTTGCTCAGTTTCGGGGGCGTCGAACACGCCTGATCCGCCGCACACGCCGGTCTCGGGCAAG
This sequence comes from Actinokineospora diospyrosa, assembly GCF_024171925.1. Classification (GTDB taxonomy): domain Bacteria; phylum Actinomycetota; class Actinomycetes; order Mycobacteriales; family Pseudonocardiaceae; genus Actinokineospora; species Actinokineospora diospyrosa. The sequence goes on from NZ_JAMTCO010000019.1 coordinate 120,829, forward strand.
GTCAGTTCGACCTTCGCGGCGGCCTCGTGGTCCCCTGCGATTTCGGCGACGACGCTGCGGACCTGCTCGTAGCCGGTCATCGCCAGGAAGGTGGGGGCGCGGCCGTAGCTCTTCATCCCGACGAGGTAGACGCCCGGCTCGGGGTGGCGGAGTTCCGCGGCGCCGTGGGGGTAGACGGTGCCGCAGGAGTGCGCGTTGGGGTCGATCAGCGGTGCCAGCTTGGTCGGGGCCTGCAGCACGGGGTCGAGGTCGAGGCGGACCTCCGAGAGCCAGGACAGGTCCGGGCGGAAGCCGGTCAGGACCACGCCCTCGTCCACGGGGGCCAGGCGGTGCCCGTCCTGCGACACCAGCACGAGCCGGTCGCCGTCGCCCTCGACGGACTCCGTGCGGAACCCGGTCACGACCTCGACGCGACCCGCCCGCACGGCCGCCTGCGCCTTGAGGCCGAGCGCGCCTCGAGCGGGGAGCTGATCGGCCTCGCCGCCGCCGAAGACCGAGCCCGTCGTACCGCGGCGCAGCAGCCACGTGATGTGTTCGGCGAGATCGGCCAGCGCGAGCAGGGCGGTGAGCGCCGAGTGACCGCTTCCGACCACGGCGATCCGCTTGCCCGCGTACCGATCGGCCTGTGATGCCAGGTCAGGCACCCGGTAGGCGATCCTGTCGGCCGCCGCCTGCTCGCCGATCGCGAGGAGGCCATCGCCGCCGAGGGGGTTGGGTGAGCCCCAGGTGCCGGAGGCGTCGATGACGGCGCGGGCGCTGATCCGCTCCTCGCCGTCGCTGGTACGCACGTGCACCGTCAACGGCTCGCTGTCTCGACCGGCGTCCACCACCCGGTCCCGCCCCCGCCGCGCGACCCCGACCACGCGGGCGCCGAACCGCACCCGGTCTCCGAGCGCTGTGGCCAGCGGCGCCAGGTACCGCGCGGCCCACTCTGCCCCGGTCGGATACCCACCCGCTTCCGGCGCCACCCAGCCCTGCGCGTCCAGCAGGCGCCGGGCAGCCGGGTCCACCAGTTCCGACCACTGGGAGAACAACCGCACGTGGTTCCACTGGGCCACTGCCGCCCCGGCCTGGTCGCCCGCCTCCAACACCACCGTCGGCACCCCGCGCTCGACCAAGTTCGCCGCCGCGGCCAACCCGGCCGGACCAGCACCCACCACGACCACCGGCAACCCGTCCATCAGGACTCCATTTCATCGAAGAACGTCTATCCAATGCTGTGCGACTTTATCGAGCCCTGTCGATGAATGCAACCATCGACCGAGGTCTATACACTCAGCTGGTGACGTTGACGACCCCCGCCGGTCTCCAGGACCAAGACGCCGAGACCTACGCCAAGTGGTTCGCCTGCCTGGCCGACCCCACCCGCGTGAAGCTCCTGCACACCGTCGCCGCGTCCTCCGGTGAACTCCCGGTCGGCGCCCTGGCCGAGGCGGTCGGCGTCACCCAGCCCACGTGCTCGCACCACATCCGCAAACTCGCCGACGTCGGGTTCGTCCGCCTGCGCAAAGAGGGCACCGCGACCCTGGTGTCGATCAACCCCGCCTGCTGCACCGGCCTCCCCCACGCCGCCGACGCCGTCATGGGCACCATCGTCACCCGCCCCTGCTGCCCCACCGACCTCCCCCCCGACGTCACCGTCCGCCCCATGACCGACACCGACTGGCCCGACGTCCGCCGCATCTACGCCGAGGGCATCGCCACCCGCAACGCCACCTTCGAAACCGAAACCCCCACCCGCCGCACCCTTGAGACGAAATGGCTCCCCGACCACCGCTGGATAGCCGAAATCAACGGCACCGTCGCAGGCTGGGCCGCCGCCTCACCCGTCTCCACCCGCGACTGCTACTCCGGAGTCGCGGAAACGTCTATCTACGTCGGCGAAGCCCACCGCGGCCGAGGCGTCGGCAAAACCCTGCTACACAAACAAGTCACCGCCGCCGACACCGCCGGACTCTGGACCCTGCAAACCAGCATCTTCCCCGAAAACCGCACCAGCATCGCCCTCCACCACTCCGCAGGCTTCCGCACCATCGGCGTCCGCGAACGCATCGCCCAACACCACAACACCTGGCGCGACACCGTCCTCCTCGAACGCCGCACCCAATCCCCCACCGCCGACTGCCCCTGCTGAAACACGTCAACGCGCATCACCTCACACGTTCACCCGCAGCGACCGCTGACCACACCCAACCGCTCAGACCACCCTCGGCGGCACGGCGACTTCGGTGATGAACTCAAGGAGTCGGGTCATCGAGGCGAGAGATGCCGCTGGCGGCACGAATGACTACTACCGTGTCAAGGTCATATATCTCCTCGCTGACCTGCGGATATGGCAAGTTTCACCTGTTCAGGAGTCTGTTTGCGCCCCGTAGGCGCGAGTTGCATCCCGTTGTCACGGGTTCTGAGCGCCACCGAAACGCCACATGATCTCAGTTGTACTCAGGCGTGGACGGCAGCAGGATGGCGCAACCCCATGCATCTAGACACGGCCCGCCGCTGGCGTTGAGCGCTCCGATCAAGCTCCGCCTGCAGGCCGTCGCCGCACCTTGGACGTTGTGAGCTGCACACTTGACCACGGGCGTTCAGGACCATCCCCATCCTGCCCTTCCGGCTGTCGCGGTCGAAGACCGTACTTTCTCGACACTCGTGCCGTGAGCTTCCTTCCGGCCAACCGGGCGAAGCCGCATATTCGACACAGTTTGTAGGCTGCCGCTACCGAAGGCTGGCTACACGCGGAGGTGCTGTCGCATAGGTAGGCACCCGCACTGTCGTAGAGGTCTGCCACGCTGTGCGGATGACGGTGGAGACGCTCTTCAGTGGCGGTCATCTCGATGCTCACTTGGTTGATCTTCAGCGTCAGATCACCCAGCACCTCAACACCCAGGGGTATAAGTCGATGCTGGCCACCCCCGAACCCGAGACCGTGGCGCGCTTGCCGCGTTGGTGTCATTGAGGTGCCCTCGACTGGACCGTGACGACGCCCGACTGCTGCTGGTCAGCGAAGAGCCAAGGCGCTACCACGAGTTCGGCGAGATGCAGGAGCGGCGCGTTGCCATATACACCTTGGCTGTCCCGATCATGCGGAGTTCTTCGGGATCAGTCCGCGTGAGGCGGTGGCGACGGACCCGCAGCAGCGATTGTTGTTGGAGACTGCGTGGGAGGTGATCGAGCGGGCCGGGGTCTCTTCGACGACGTTGCGGGATTCCGCGACTGGGGTGTTTGTGGGCGCTTTCTCCCAGGACTATGGGCCGCGGGCGCGGGATCTGGGTGAGAACCCGAACAGGTACTTGTTCACTGGGCGTACGTTGAGTGTCGCGTCGGGTCGGATTTCCTACACCTTGGGTCTGCGCGGGCCTGCGGTGACGGTTGATACGGCGTGTTCGTCGTCGCTGATGGCGGTGCATCTGGCTTCGGAGGCGTTGCGTTCCGGGCAGTGTTCGCTGGCGTTGGCCGGTGGTACGACGGTGATGCCCACGCCGAGTCTGGTGGTCGACTACTGCCAGCAGGGTGTGTTGGCGCCTGACGGTCGGTCCAAGGCGTTCGCGGCGTCGGCGGATGGGTTCGGTCTCGGTGAGGGCGCGGGGATGTTGTTGCTGGCGCGGTTGTCCGACGCCGAGGCGCTGGGCTATCCCGTGCTCGCGGTGGTCCGTGGGTCGGCCGTCAACCAGGACGGTGCCAGCACCGGTTTGACGGTTCCCGATGGCGCCGCGCAGGAGCAGGTGATCCGCCAGGCGTTGGCCGATGCCCGGCTCGCCACCTCCGATGTGGACGTGGTGGAGGCGCACGGCACCGGGACCAGTGTGGGCGACCCGGTCGAGATCGGGGCGCTGGTGGCGACCTACGGTCGCGGCAGGCCGCAGGAGCGGCCGGTGTGGGTGGGGTCCGTCAAGACGAACATCGGCCATACCCAGGCCGCCGCGGGCGTAGCTGGGGTGATCAAGATGGTGATGGCCATGCGGCACGGTGTGCTGCCGAGAACCCTGCACGCCGGGGAGCCGTCGTCGGCTGTCGACTGGGACTCCAGCGGTGTCGGCTTGTTGACCGAGTCGCGCCCGTGGCCTGATCTCGAACACCCGCGTCGCGCGGGGGTGTGCTCATACGGCATCAGCGGCACCAACGTCCACATCGTCCTCGAACAGGCGCCCGCAGCGACATCCGGCGGGTCAGCCGCGCACACGCCCTCGCACCTGATGCCATGGGTGATGTCGGCGACCAGTGCTCAGGCGCTTCGGGCGCAGGCGGCCCGGCTGCTGGAACACCTCGATGCCCACCCCGACGCGCACCCGATGGACGTCGGTTTCTCGCTGGCGACCGGGCGGACCCGGTTCGAGCACCGCGGTGTGGTCTTGGCCCGCGCCCGCGAAGGCTTCGTGCGGGGCGTGGACGCCTTGGCGCGCGGCGAGTCCGCACCCGACGTGGTGTGGGCGACGGCATTGCCGGGTGCCAGTGCGGTGTTCGTCTTTCCCGGGCAGGGTTCGCAGTGGGCGGGGATGACGCTGGAGCTGCTGGACACCGCGCCGGTGTTCGCCCGACGTATACGTGAGTGCGCCGAAGCGTTGGCTCCCCATGTGGAGTGGTCGCTGCTGGATGTGCTGAAGGCGGCCCCTGACGCGCCCGACCTGGACCGGGTCGATGTGGTGCAGCCGGTGTTGTTCGCGATGCTGGTCAGCCTGGCCGAGTTGTGGCGCTCCCGTGGTGTGGAGCCGGTGGCGGTGGTCGGGCACAGCCAGGGCGAGGTCGCCGCGGCGTGTGTCGCGGGGGCGTTGTCGCTGGCGGACGCGGCGAAGGTGGTGGCGTTGCGCAGCCGGGCATTGGTCCCCCTGGCAGGCAGCGGCGGGATGGCGGTGACCTCGATGACCGCCGAGGACGCGCGGCTGCGCCTGCGTCGCTGGGGCGGACGTCTGGTGATCGCGGCGGTCAACGGCCCGAACACCGTCGTCGTCTCCGGTGATACCGCTTCCCTGGACGAGTGGGTGACCGGGTGCGAGGCCGATGGCGTGTGGGTGCGCCGTGTCGCTGTGGACTACGCCGCGCACTCCCCGCAGGTGGAGGCCAGCGGCGAACGGTTGCGGGCCGGACTGGCCGACATCTCCCCGCGCCCCTCCGAGATCCCGTTCTACTCGACGGTCACCGGCGAGCAGACCGACACCGGTGACCTGGGCGCCGACTACTGGTACCGGAACCTGCGTCAGACCGTCTGCTTCGAGCCGGCCGTCCGCGCGCTGGTGGCGGCCGGTCACCGGATCATGCCGGGGTGTGGGGGTTGGTCCGATCGGCGCAAACCGAGAACCCCGATCGCTTCGCGCTGCTCGACTCCGACAATCACGCGGACTCTCGCGCCGCGCTGTCCGCTGCGGTCGCCTCGGGCGAACCCCAGCTTGTGGTGCGCGAAGGAGTCGCCTACGTCCCCCGGCTGATGCCCGCCGCGTCGACCGCCACACTGGTGCCCCCATCGGACATCGAGCCGTGGCGGCTGACCACCTCGGCACCGGGAGCCTTCGACAGCCTCGCTCTCGTACCAGCGCCCGAGTCGGCCATGCCACTGGGTCCGGGGCAGATCCGCGTCGCGGTCCGGGCCGCGGGCGTGAACTTCCGCGACCTCGCGGTCGCCCTCGGACTGGTCCCGACCGACTCGCAGTGGCCGTTCATCGGTCTGGAGGGCACCGGAATCGTCGTGGGTAGCCAGTTCACCCCTGGCGATCGCGTCACGGGCATGATCGATTCCGGCGCGTTCGGCCCGTTACCGTCATGGACGAGCGGCTGCTGGCGTCGATGCCCGCTGGGTGGTCCTTCGAGCAGGCCGCCTCGGTTCCGTGTGCCTTCCTCACGGCCTATTTCGGTCTCATCGACCTCGCCGACCTGCGCCCCGGCGAGTCCGTGCTGATCCACGCCGCCGCGGGCGGGGTGGGCATGGCGGCGGTGCAACTCGCCCGGCACCGGGGTGCCGAGGTGTTCGCCACCGCGAGCCCTGGTAAGTGGGACACCTTGCGCGCCATGGGGATCGACGACGACCACATCGCCTCCTCCAGGACCGTCGAGTTCGAGCAACGGTTCCTGGACGCGACCGGCGGTCGGGGCGTCGATGTGGTGCTGAACTCCCTGGCCCGCGAGTTCGTCGACGACCACGTACCCGGCACCCCCGGCGCCACGCGGCGAGCCGGTCCAAGCAGAACTCTGCTCGCAGAACCCATTCCAAGCGCGCGAGTGACATGGTGTCGAACACAAGCACTCTTGGCCGTGACGGGTCCGCTTCCGGCTCGACGCGGCAGAGGCAGTCGACCGGTCGTTCGAGTTCGCCCGCCTCCAGACCCCGGCGGACCAGCGCAAGTGGCAATCAACGGCCAATCGGGACGTGGGCCGTTGTCGTCGGAACGTGTGGTCTTCGTGGCGGGATCGGGTGATGGGGGCGATCGGCGGATGAGCCCGCGCGCGTGGTCGGGCCATGCTGGGCGAGTCAGGGTGTACCGATTCGCCCAGGGAGTTGACCACTGTGTCGCCGACCGCCGCGCCCACAACCGATCTGCCGATGTCGTTCTCGGTGCCGGAGCAGTTCCGGGAGATTGATTTCTCGGTGTCCGCCGAGGACAACACCAACAAGCTGCTGGATGAGTTGACCGCGTTGGATCCGAGGCCGTCGGATGAGCAGATCGCGCACGCGGTGTTGGCGCAGCAGGCGATGTACGAGATGTTGGCGGCCGCGGGCGCGGTGTGGGCGGGGATCCTGCTGTGTGCGCCGGAAGGTGAGGGGCATCTGAGTTCGATCATGTTGACGGTCACCGCGCGGCCGAGTGAGCTGGCGAACGAGCAGACGGTGCACCGGTTGGCGCGGACGATGGGGGCGATCTACCCGGACGCGGAGGTCGGGGTGGTTCGGCTGCCGTGCGGTGACGCGGTGGTGCTCACCGAGGAGGCCAAGGTCGAGAAGCCGGTCAACCTGCTGGCCGACGGTGGTGGTCCCACGCTCGTGCGGCAGATGCACGTGTTCGTCCCGATCCCGGACCGCTGTGCCATGGCCGATTTCGCGGTCGCGACGGAGAACGTTCCGCAGTGGGAGGAGTGCGTCGACATCGTCGGCGCGGTGTGCAAGACCATCGAGTTCGCCTGAACGGAGGCCAGGACGTGCGGACGCTGTACACGATCAAGGAGGGCAACGGGAACTTCCCGATGCCCAGGCTCGGCTATCAGGCGGGTGGTGACGACCAGATCGTCGCCGCGCTGCACTCCAAGCTCAACATGTTCACCGGTAGCGAGGACATGTCGCTGCGGACCTGGGGGTGGAAACCGGACGCGCTGCGCGACGAGGACCGCTACCGCATCGAGCAGCTCATCCGCGTGTACCTCTACCAGGAGGAGCGCATCCTCGCCGCCCTGCGCCGCCTCGACGCCGATCTCGCCGCGCTGCGGAAGTCGTCCGCGGAGGCGGCCGAGGCGATCGACGCCTTCACCCAGAGCCTGACCGACGGGTGGAACGCCCGGGCGGCGGAAGCGGCGGCCGAGTCGCGGAAGCTGATGGACGAGCTCGGCGAGGACGGCTGGGGCATGATGGGGATGATGGGTTCGATCGGCCCGTCCCTCGTTCAGTACACCAGCGGCGCCATCATCGACTTCGGTGACCCGGAGGTCGCCCGCAACCTCGGGACCGTCGGGTCTCTCGCCCGGGGCGGGTACTCCTTCACCTGTGACATGTGGCGGTTCAAGGACGTCGGCTACGGCCCCGACCGCATCCCGCACGACGCCCTGCGCGCGCTGGTGGACCTGGTGCTGGCGGTGCAGGCGGAGTACCAGTTGCAGTCGCTGCTGATCGACCGCGAGTTCGACCGGCTCATCGACACCCGCGGCGCCGAGTACGACTACCTGCTCGCCAAAGCCGCCGCGGAGGCCGCGGCGTCCACCGGCTGGGGCATCCTCGGCGACATCCTCGGCATCGTCTCCGCGGTCACCGGTGTGCTCGCCATGATCCCGGTGCTCGCCCCGATCATGGGCCCGGTCGCGTTGATCACCGCCGCCGGGTCGCTGGCCGCGCACACGGTAGACGCCGCGCTCAAGGGCGACTGGGACGCCGGGACCATCGCGGGCCTGGGCGCCGACCTGCTCGGGGCGATCCCGCTCGTCGGCGCCGTCGGCAAGGCCGCCAAAGCGGGCAAGCTCGCCATGAAGTCCGTCGGCAAGGTATCCGTCGCCTCCAAGGCCGCGGGCCGCGCGTTCCTCGCCGCCTCGGCCAAGTCCTCGGCCGATGTCGGCAAGATCGCGGGCTACCTCGGCCCCCGCGCGGCCAAGCTGGTCGGCGCGGGCGCGAAGCACGGCAAGACCGCCGCCAAGATCATCAAGGGCACCGTGGACCTGGCCACCCAGATCCCCACCGCCGTCGGCCTCGCCGCCGACGACGACGCGGTCGACGTAGCCGAGAACACCGCCACCGGCCTGGAAATCGGCCACGGCAGCCTCAACAAGGTCGGCGACTGGGTGGAGATGGGCGCCGAGATGTACCGCCGCAACGGCCGCACCTCCCTGCGCCGCCTCGCCGACGCCCTCACCTGACCGATCGACACCCGCGGCAGGCCGGACGCGGAAACGTGACGTGCCCGGTACACCCGAATCGGGGTTCCCGTACCGGACCGGGGAGATCGCCCCGGGTGCGCGTGCGATCACGCCGTGAGGTGGCCATGCTGTGGGACATGCTGCTTGCCACAGAACTGACACAGCCGACTGTTCACACCTTCGTCGACGCCCTGCGCGAACGGGACGAGGGGGCGTTGGCCGATGTCACCTCGGACAACTTCGTCTTCGTCGCCCCCGACCTGGGCGACGCGGGCGGCCTTCCGATGGGCGACCTCGGCGCCTTCCTGTCGGCCGAGGTCATGCTCGTGGTGACCGGGCAGAGTGAGGACGGTCTGACACTGACCGGGCTCGCGAGCTGGCGGCGACACTTCGTCGGTGTGCGGTGGACGTTCCAGGTGGAGGACGAGAAGGTAGCGGAGCTGCTCATCGCCCGCGCCTCGCTCGCGGAAGCGGATCGGGCGGAAGCCGAGTCCCAACTGCGGGAGCTGACCCACCAGGCGGGCATCGTCACCTTCGAGACGGCCCACGACAGCAACGGACGCACCCACGCCCAGGGCACACTCCGCCGCACGACGGTGGGCAGCGACCACTACCGGGTGTCGGAGTGGACGGTGGGCGCGCTCGGCGGGATCAGCTGGATCGTCACCGACGAGAAGCTGACCGACCCGGACGTCTACCGCTCGCTGCGCAGCCCGGAGTCCGGCGAGCACGACGACAGCGCGAAGTACCTCAAGATCAAGTCCCACCTCGACCTCGTCCTGGGCTGGGACGACGACTCCTACCAGAAGGCGACGGTGTCCTTCCACGGCACACCGCAGCGCTGGGACGCGGTGATGTGGCTGCCCGAGAACCTGACCCTGGTCGACAGGGCCGTGCCGTCGATGTCGGGAACGCTGACCCTGACCGGCCCCGACGGCTCGGTGGTCAGCACCGAGAAGATCACCGTGAAAGGCACCGGTACCCCTTACCCGCTGTCGTTCACCCGCGAGTTCGCCCTTGCCGACCTCCCCCTCGGCCGCTACACCCTCGCCTTCACCGACGCCGTCAAGACCGGCGGCTACCAGCCCGGATCAACCGCCTCCGACCGCGTCCACATGCAGGACCACACCATCACCTTCACCGTCGGCGCCTGATCCCACCCACGCCCGGCCGCTCTCAGCTCACCGGTCACCTGGTCGTGTGAAATCACGCGCGGTCGGCTGATCCGCGCTTGTCGTTGCGCCCCCGCCCGGCGGGGAACCGGTAGACCGTGTTCGCCGAGAACGGGAATCCGGAAAGGACATCGGGCGTGACCGAGGGAACCACCAGCACGACACAACCCAAGCGGCGCACCAGGATCGGCCTAGCGCTGGGCATCCTGATCGCCTTCACCGCCGCCTACCTGGTGATCCTGTTCACCTTCCTCGGCGCGGACGTGGGCCGCAGCCAGATCATCACCTCCGACTCCAGCACCACCGCGGACCGAGTCAGCGTGAAGGTCACGCTGTTGACCATCAACGCCGACGACAACGCCTACAAGGTCCGCGTCGACGCCCGTCCCGAGGGCCGCTACCGCAACCCCGACGGCAGCCTCGCCACCGCGCTGCGCTTCACCCTCGACGAGATCGGCGGCGACCACACCACCGAACTCGCCGAGGGCCAGTGGATGCCGCTGCGCGAGGCCACCCTCACCGCCGAGGGCGACACCTCGCTGTACCCGTTCGACGTCCACCACATCCCGCTGGAGATCGCCATCGCCGACCTCCAGGGCGACCCGGTCCCGATCACCGTCGACCTGCGCGCCGGACTGCACGACTGGAAAGCCACCGCGACACCACTGCCCGATACCCACATCGGTGACGTCCGCCTGGAGATGACCGCGTCCCGCTCCGCCCCGATCATCACCTTCGCCCTCGGCCTCATGCTGGTGCTCGTGCTGCTGGTCGTCGTCACCGTCGGCATGGTCACCCGCGCGGTGACCACCCACAAGATCGGCTTCCCCACCCTCGCCTCACTGGCCGCGCTGCTGTTCGCGATCCCAGGCATCCGCAACTCCATGCCCGACACCCCACCCGTCGGCACGCTGAGCGACTTCATCGTGTTCTTCTGGGCCCTGCTCACCGTCGCCGTCTGCATGTCGCTGGCGTCCCTGGCCTGGCTCCGCCAAGCCCGCCGCGAAACCGAAGACCCCGCGAGCTGAGCACCCGACCGGTGACTTGGTGCTGCCCGACCCATCCGGGCCGGGCAGCACCACGGCCTCAGAAGGCGACCACCGTGAACCCGGCGTCACTCCAGACGAACTTGCCCCCATCCAACTTCACCGCGGCGACATAGACCGACCGGACGTCGTTGCCGCAACTCCCGCTCGCCCCGGGGCTCACTCGGATGGAACCCGGGAAAGCGAAGAAGTTCAGCGTCGCGGACACAATGGCGGAGTTCGCATCGAAGGGGGCGCTGAACTTCACGCAGTACCGGCCGGTATCGGTACGCTTCACCTCCTCAACGTTCTTACCGCGCAACAGCTTGCCATCCTTGTCGACCACCGCGGCGTAGGACGCGTACGGCGCGACCACCGGAACATCAGCGGCGGCGGTACCCGCCGACACAACCGTCGTGAGGCCGGCCGTGGCGAGCGCCGCCACCAACGACGCGACGATTCGGGTCCTTCCCAGCATCTGACTTCCCATCTGTCGCAGGGCGGAAGCAGTCTCGACACCGCCCCTGGCTCGGACTGTTAGTGGTGTTCGATTACCGACGGGGGCCGGGTGTGCGCTCAGTTGATGACGAGGGTGAACCCGCTGTCGGCCCACGCCTTGGTGTTATCGCTGGTGCCGACGGCGAAAACGCGGGGGTCGCGGTCGCAGATGCTGCTCGGGATCGCCGGAACGGTGACGAAGCGGTCCCAGGTCAGCGCGGTGGTCGTGGGGATGACCTCGCCCGGCACAAGCCTGCTGTCGGTGAACGTGACGCAGTACTTACCCGCGTCCTTGCGCACGACCGAATCCACCCCCTTGGCCTTGAGGACAGTCCCATCGGCCTTCACCATCACCGCCGCCCGGGCATAGGGCGCGTCCACGTTGTCCGGGATCGCCGCGATAGCTGTTCCGGCCGTGAGCGCGACGACAGCCACAGCCATCGAGCCCGCGACGAGGATCTTCCTGAACATGGTTCTCCTTTGTCGGTGTTCCGGTTCCGATGGGGGCAGGAGAAGACTTCATCGAAGGACGAGAGCGGCGCCGCCTCCCACGCGGATAGACGGGCCACCTCGACCCGAGCGCACGCGTGGTCTCCACAAACGTGATTCCACGCAAGCCTTGGTGGCGCAACAGGAACGCGATAGCCCAACGGCAAGCACGCACCCCAAGCGTGGCGCCCTACCGTCTTGCGCTGGAAAACGCGTCTCCTCGACCGGCCGACAGCGGTCCCCCCACGGTGCTCACCGCGCACCCCCCGTACCGATCACCGCACGCATCCCGAACGCGCCTCCCAGCAGCCATCCACACGGATCGGCACAGCGGAACGCCCTGCCGCCGAGTCGCCAAGCAGGCATCACGGTGCCGAACCTAGCAACGCCACACGCCCGCAGCGACCCAGCACAAGACCGATCACCCGAACGAGAAACCGATTCGGATTCATCGCAACCACAGGCGAATTCATGCACCTGCGTCGAACCACGACATGTCCACCAACCACCCTCGGCGCCAGCCGCGCACCGCAGTAGCCAAGGCGGAGGACCTGTTCGCCACGTCCACACCCGACGACGAACCGACTTGGCTGGTGCGCTACGGCCAGGCACACCTTGACCGCGACGCCGGACGGGCCTTGTTCTTCCTTGCGCTCAACGGCGGCGGACATGAACAAGCACAGCGCCGACTCGACGCAGCCATCACCCGCTTCCCCGAGGGGCACTCCCGTGGCAAGGCACTGGCCAAAGCCGACCTCGCCGCCCCGATGATGGCCTGCGGCGAACCGCACGAAGCCGTTGCCCTCGGCAACGACGCCCTCGCTTCCGTCGGCTCCGTCCGCTCGGACCGGGTCAACGACGCCCTTAAGCGTCTGGCCGAGGCCGCCCGCGGACACCGGACGGTGCCGGAGGTGCGTGACCTGGCTCAACGAGTGCGACGCACTCTCCGCAGTCAGACCGGATGACGCCAGAGAATCTGGCCGGATGGTCCTAGGTGGACGGAGGTGGCGCGGTGGGCTGCTCGTCGGCCACGCTCTGGCGGTACAGCAGCTCGTAGAGATGCGCGCCCTTGATCAAGACGGACGCCTCCACAGGGAGGTCATCGTGGCTGAAGATGACCCGCAACTGGCGGATCACCGGTGTCCCGTCTGGCAGGTCCAGCGTCTCGATCTCCTCCGTCGTGGGAGGACGGGCCGAGATCCGATCGACGAAGTGTTGCTGGGGGTATCCGAGGTCGGCCAGTGCTCGGGGAGCGCCGCCGCGGATCTCTGTCGTGGCCGCCAGGCTTGTGCCCGTGGCAATCTCGGCCGGGTAGTACGAAGAGGACAGTTCCACAGGCTGGCCGTCGTGCAGTAGAAGTCTGGTGCGAACCACGGCCGCGGCTGAGGGCACCAATCGAAGGCTCTCGATGACGTCTCGGGGTGGGACGACACTTTCGACCGAGAGCAGCCTATAGCGGAACCGGCCAGACTCCGGGGCGATGTAGGCCGCAGCGTCGATCACGAACGGTCGACGGTCGCGGACGAAGACTCCCTTGCCGACGTGACTGTCGAGGAACCCTTCATCCTTCAGCGCCTTGAGCGCGTGCTGGATAGTGGCGTTCGCCGCGCCATATCGTTCGACGAGCTGCGCGGTCGACGGCAGGCGCTCACCGGGCGTCAGCTCGCCGCGCATGATCAGGTCGCGGATCTCCGCGGCGATCTGCTGGTGGCGTGGCCGTGGGTCACGAGCGGGAGGCAAGACCGGCCCCCGGGATCGTTGTCGCCGCGGTCATGGTGTCAGCTCGTAGCGCAGCCGCCGCCCCTCGGCGACCATCGTCATCACGCTTGCCTCAACGGGTCGATCCTCGTCGGTCAGCAGGACCCGGGCGAGCAGCAGCACGCAGGCCGGAGCGTCCAGTCGCAGCGCGACCTGCTCGTCCGGGGTGGCCAACCGCGCGCTGACGTCCTCGCGGAGCCGCCGGGGCGGATGGCCGAGGTCAGCCAAGAGGGCGACGGCCCCGCCACGGATCTTGCGGGGTTCGGCCAGCTTGGTACCGCGGGCGACGGACAGCGGGTAGTAGGAGTCGGTCAACTCGACCGGGTGATCGTCGAAGAACATCACGCGGCGGCGGACGATCACCGGCTCGCCAGGCTCGACGCCGAGCATGTCGGCGACCACCGCTGGCGCGGCCACCTCTTCGACGCCCAGCAGCTTCTGCGTGCCCGAACCGCCGTGCTCGGCCGCCTCAGCGACCCACGCGTCACCGCGGTGGCCGCTCACGTACGGCATCGACACGCTCGTCCACGGTCTCGCATCGGCCATCGCTCGCCTCCTCGGGTCTCGGTCGATCGTGTTCCTTCCCTAACGACCATATCCGTAGGGCAGCAGGGCGTCCTTGGTCTCCGATCAAGGACGCGGACCTTCAGCACGCGCTGCCGGACGATCTCTGCGCCGGAGCAGTGTCGGTCGGTCCTGTGATGATGGGCCGGTGAACTCAGGTGGGATCGGGCTCCCCGTCGTCCAGGCGCTGATGGACGAACTGGACGCGGCGGACAGCCTGTTGAAGCGCTCCCTCGATCTACTCGGGCGGTTCCGGTCGGCCGCGCATGACGCGGACCCGTTGTTGGCGTGCTTGTCCATCGGTGTGGAGAAGACGACCAAGTTGACCCTGGGCATGGCCGGCGTCCAGGACAGCGGCCGGTGGCCCGACAAGGCCACGATGAAGGGTTCCTGGGGGCATCAGGTCGTGTTGCTCGATCGGAAGTGCCGGGAGTACATGACCTCGCATGCTGATCGGTCCACTGTGACGCCGCTGATCCGACGGTTGCTCGACGAGGTCGCCCGCGACCATGTGCTGGCCGCAGTCCTCGAAACGCTGGATCGCTACGGCACCGAGGGCCGCTTCCACAACCTCGACGCCCTCGCGGAAAGCCCGCAGGCCAAGCCCTCACCCCGAGACCTCTGGACCAGGACGGACCTCCTCGTCTGGGAGAGCGACCCAGCGCTGCTGGCCACCGTGGGCGGCCCGGGTTTCGCACAGGCCAGGACCCAGGTGAACGGGATCATCAGCGCATCGATCACACGATGGCGGGAGCTGTACTTCCGCGCGTGGATCACCGGCGTTCTCGGAACCGATGCCCGCCAGTGGTCGGCCTACCTCGACCCCACCGCCTGATCTGGACCATGAGCAGACCGGTGCCGGTGGTGAGCGCCTGGCTTGTCACCAAGGTGAAGACGGTGCGATCAAGGTGAAGGATCAGATCACCGGTGGGTTGGGTTTCCAACAACCCATCACTACGGAAGGACCCGATGAACACCACCACCGACAGCGCCCCGGAGACGCTGCGGGCCCGCATGGTCGACACCATCCTCGCCGCGGGCCACGCCCAAACGCCCGCGGTGGAGGCCGTCCTGCGCGCGGTGCCGCGGCACCGGTTCGTGCCCGAGGCGAGCCTGGAGGACGCCTACGCCGATATCGCCGTGATCACCAAGCGCGCCGACGACGGCGCGGCGTTGAGCTGCGCGTCGGTGCCCACGGTGGTGGCGATGATGCTCGACCAGCTCGACGTGCACCCTGGGCAGCGGGTGCTGGAGATCGGCGCGGGCACCGGCTACAACGCCGCCCTGCTCGCCGAACTCGTCGGCCCCGACGGCGCCGTCACCACGATCGACATCGACGACGAGGTCACCGCCGGGGCCCGCCGCGGCCTCGACGCCACCGGCCACGAGCACGTCCGGGTGATCACCCGCGACGGCGCGCTCGGGGCCCCCGAACACGGCCCCTACGACCGCATCATCATCACCGTCGGCGCCTGGGACCTCCCGCCCACCTGGCACGACCAACTCCTCCCCGGCGGCCGGTTGGTCGTGCCGCTGCGCTGGCGCGGACAGACCCAAGCGGTCGCCTTCATCCGCGAGCAGGACCGGCTGCGCTCGGACCGCATGGACCTGTGCGGATTCGTCCCCATGATCGGCCAGGACGGCGAGAAGAACGGCACCATCACCACCGACGGGACCGTCACCCTCTACTACGACATCGACCAGCCCATCGACACCGCAGCGCTGACCGGCGTCCTCGACCAACCCCGCACCAGCGCCTGGTCCGGCATCACCATCGGCACGTCCGAACCCTTCGACGGCGTCTGGCTCACCCTCACCGCCACCGACCCCGCCACCTGCCGCATCGCCGCCACCCAGACCGCCATCGACAGCGGCCTCTGCACCCCCGCCATCAGCTCCCGCAGCCCCGCCCTCGCCGA
>NZ_JAMTCO010000020.1:0-25611 GCF_024171925.1 Actinokineospora diospyrosa
CTCTCAAATGGACCGCCGCCTACGTCAACCCACCCCGGCCTTCATGATCGCCAGGCGAGGGTGAGTCCACCTCTGAATAACCCTCACAGCTTACCGCGCAGCACCGACAAAACAGGAGCGGCGAACAGAGCCTGTGGACAACCAGACTCGTTGTGGACAACCACCCCCCACAACCAGCCCCGCAAGATCAACTAATCCAAGATCCCCCGATATACAGCCTACCGACGGGGGTCGACAAAACCGACCAGCGAACGCTGGCTTGTGGGCAACCGGAACCGTTGTGGACAACCAAGGCACCGCAAGATCATCCGCCGCAAGAGCCCCCGACATACAGCTTACCGAAGCGCCCCGACAGAAGGGCAGAAGCAACCAGCACCCTGTGGACAACCAAAGCCGTTGTGGATAACCGATCCAACATCGGCCCATCCGCCCGAGCGGCATCCATCCGCCCGAGCACCCGAGTTGCACCCGGCTACCCGAGCAACACTCAGCCGCCAGGCCAGCGTCTAGCCAGGGTGGAACTCAACCACGAGAGCAGAACTCAACCGCCCGGACAGCACCCAGCCCCCGAACAACGCACCCAGCTCAGCTGAACTGGTTAGCGCACCCCTTATCCCCCTCAAAATACCCAATCCGAAACGCTTCCACCCGCGCAAACCCAGACGGCACCTGCCGCCCCGTCACATCCGCCGCGATCAAGCTGTTGTCCTGCAACAACTCCGCCACGGCCTCATCCAGATCCCCCACCGCCAACCGCAGCTTGCTCTCGTTGGCCTCCCCGGCCAAGTCCGTGAACTTGGCCCAAGCCCCCGTCAAGCAAGCCGTCCGCAAGCCGGTCTTGTCCCCCTCCAACGGTGCCCCCACCGCCTTCTGGATGGACAGCGAATACCGCGACGCGATCTCGGCGAAGGCAGCGAAGTCCCCGATCCCAGCCCCGGAAACCCCTGGCTCCTGACCACGCTTAGGCGGCGTAGCGATCTTTTCCATCGCGTCCGGGTCGATCGCGACCACGTTTTCTTCCACGCAGAACGACACCGGCGGGGTCGACTGGCCCTTCTTGCAGTCGGCGCCGTTGTAGGTGATCGCGGGTGGGTTGGCGCCGGTGCGGCGGAAGGCTTCGTCCAGGCTGGCCTTCAGCAGGTCCTGCACCTTCTTGTTGTCGAAGGACACGTCGCCGTTGCGGGAGTTCTCCATCTCCGTCTCGCCGCGTTCCTTCTCGGCGATTCGGGTGTTGATCTCGTCCTGGTTCATCCGCGCGCACCGCGTGGGGCCTTCGGAGAAACCGGCCTGGAAGGCGAATACCCGGTCGAACGCCAGCCCGTGCGCGCCCTGCTTGCTCGCGGAGAGCCCTGCGGGGTCGCGGATGAAGAACATGGTCGCCAGCACGTGGTTGAGGCCCTTGCCGGTGTTGACGTCGAAGTGCTTGGCCTTGCCTTCGGCCACCCAGCGGAAGAAGCCGCCCGCGTAGCAGTCGGCCTGTTGTTCCTTGATGATCGTCGGGGTGGTCTGGGTGATGTTGCTCTTGGTGCCGAGGCGGAACTGGACGGCGTGGCCCATTTCGTGGGCGAGGACGGCGACGACCGACATCGGGCCGAACTGCTTGTTGAGCATGGGCAGCAGCACGCCCCGGTCCCAGGCCACGCTGTCGTCGGCGTTGCAGTAGAACGCGTTCACCAGGTCCGCGGTGCTCTGGCCGCACAGCTTGATGGCCTTGCCCTTGGAGTCGTAGGACGCCAGGCGCTTGATCGGTTCGAACTTCTGGCCGTCGAAGTCGGCGGGCATGCGCTCGGACCAGTAGTCGTAGATGTCGGACAGGGCGTTGACCGCGAGCCGGTCCATCTCGCCGCCGTCGGCGTTCTCCACGGACAGGGCCGCGTCGGCGGCACCCTTCTTCGGGCCCGTCGGACCGTCGTTGTTGACCGGGATCCCGGCCGCCGTGCCCGCGTCGATGTCACCGACCCCGCGGGGTCTGCCCTCGATCGGCTGCCCGGCGCACCCGCCGAGCTGCACGAGAAGTACCGCCGCCACCGCCAAGGCAGCCGCGACCCGCGTCCGCGCACCCAGAACCCGCACCGCAACCCCTACCCAGCCGTCGTTCCCGATCTCCGGGAGAGGGTAGCCCGCGACCCGCGCGCCCCGGGGCCGGTTCGCGCTAAGTCACGAAAGGCCGCACTGTTGAACACCCTCCGTGAACCCCTGGCGGAACGCGCGGACCCGGTCGAAGCCCGCGCTCGGGGCCGCGCCCTTCAGGTCGCGGGCCGCGTAGTCGTAGTCCAGCAGCACCTGCACGGCCTCGTCGAGATCACCGGGGGACAGCCGCTTGGACACGAACAGGGCCCGGGTGAACAGGCCGGACAAGCAGACCACCGACCGCTGCGTGTCCGCCCCGTCCAACGGCTTGCCCACGGCGGCCAACGCGGCGAGCGCGTAGCGGCTGGCGATCAGCGTGCCGGTCGCGTAGTCGCCGATGTCGGCGTGCAGCTCCGGGAGCTCCTTGCGCACGTCGATGCGCACCGTCTTGTCCGCCGGGCAGTACGCGACGGGACCCTGCTTGGTGTTCTCGCAGTCGGGGATCCCCTGCGACTCGACCACCTTGGGCGCGGTCCACTGCTTGCCGAGCGTGGGCAGCAGTTCGGCGTAGAACGGGTCCAGGGTCAGCGTCACCGACTCGACGATGTCGGCGAAGCTGAGGTTCCCGCCGCGCTCCTGGTCGCCCGCGTCGAGGAAGCCGCTCAAGGTGAAGACCCGGTTGTCGACGGTCATCTGCGAGCACGTCCGCGCGCCCTGCTCGTAGCCGTCCTGGAACGCCGACACCCGGTCGAACGCGTCGCCGTGCGCGCCCCGGTCCTCGGCCTCGGTGCCGATCGGGTCGCGGAAGCTGATCAGCGACTCCAGCGCCTGGTCCAGCCGGTCCTTGGCGATCGTCAGGTGCTCGGCCTTGCCGTCTGCCACCCAGCGCACGAACGACCCGGCGTAGCAGTCGGCCATCGCCTCGATCAGGATCGTCGGGTACCGGCTCGGGTCCGCCTTGCGCTCGGTCGCGCCGCTGCCGGTGCGGTCCTGCACCGCGTGGCCCATCTCGTGCGCGAGCACCAGCATCACCGCCGCCTCACCGAAGCGGTCCCGCAGCACCGGCAGCAGCGCCGCCCGGTCCCACGCGATGATGTCGGCGTCCGGGCAGTAGAACGCGTTGCCCTCGACGTCGGTCGGCTTGTTCGCGCACGGCGGCGGCTTGCTCCCCGCGTCCGCGGTGTCCACCGAGTAGAACCCGCCCTTGAGCGGCTCGTACCCCTTCTTGAACACCTCGGGGAACGTCTGCGTCCAGTACGCCTGCACGTCGGTGACCACCGTGGCCGCCAACCGGTCGATCTCCCCGCCGTCGGTGTTGCGCACGAACCCCGGGTCGACACCGCTGCCGGTGCCCTCCTCGCCCTTGGACACCACACCCTGGGCCACCGGCTGCCCCGGAACCGTCGTGGTGCAGGCCACCAGCGCGAACACCGCCATCAAGGCGGGGAGCAGCCGCACCAGGTCCCGTCCGTTACGCGTGCGCACGCCCACCAGTCTGCCCCAGCCACCCGCTCGGCCGCGTCAGACCACCGGCACGTCAGGGTCGGGGTCGGCCTCCGGACCGTTGTCCCGGACGAGCCAGACCACGCCTTGGGGCGGCAGTTGCAACACCAGGGAGGCGGGCCTGCCGTGCCAGGGTTTGGGGGTGGCGGTGGCGCCGCCGAGGTTGCCCACGCCGGAGCCGCCGTAGGTCTCGGCGTCGGTGTTGACGATCTCGCGCCAGTGGCCGGGGTGGGGGACACCCACCCGGTAGTCGTGGTGCGGGGAGCCGGAGAAGTTGGCCACGCACAGCAGCTCCGTGCCGCCGCCGTGGCGCAGGAAGCTCAGGACGTTGCCCGCCGAGTCGTTGGCGTCGACCCAGGAGAAGCCCTCGGGCCGGGAGTCGTCCAGGTACAGGGCCTGCTGCTCGCGGTAGGCGGCGTTCAGGTCGCGCACCAGCGAGCGCACGCCCCGGTGCAGCGGCTGGTCGGTCAGGTCCCAGTCCAGCGACCGCGACTCCGACCACTCCTGGACCTGCCCGAACTCCTGGCCCATGAACAGCAGTTGCTTGCCGGGGTGGGCCCACATGAACGCCAGCAGCGCGCGCAGCCCGGCCGCCTTGTTCCAGTCGTCGCCGGGCATCCGGGTCCACAGCGAGCCCTTGCCGTGCACCACCTCGTCGTGCGACAGCGGGAGCATGAAGTTCTCACTCCACGCGTACACCAGCGCAAAGGTGATCTCGTTGTGGTGGTAGGTCCGGTGCACCGGGTCGTGGCCGAGGTAGCTGAGCGTGTCGTGCATCCAGCCCATGTTCCACTTGAAGCCGAACCCCAGCCCGCCCAGGTGCGTCGGCCTGGTCACCCCGGGCCAGGCGGTCGACTCCTCGGCGACCATCACCGTGCCCGGGTGGTGCTTGTAGACGGTCGCGTTCAGCTCCTGCAGGAACCGCACCGCGTCCAGGTTCTCCCGGCCGCCGTGCTCGTTGGGCAGCCACTCGCCCTCGTTGCGCGAGTAGTCCAGGTACAGCATCGAGGCCACCGCGTCGACCCGCAGGCCGTCGATGTGGAACTCCTCGATCCAGTACAGCGCGTTGGCGACCAGGAAGTTGCGCACCTCGGAGCGGCCGAAGTCGAACACCAGGGTGCCCCAGTCCGGCTGCTCGCCCCGGCGCGGGTCGGCGTGCTCGTAGAGCGGGCTGCCGTCGAAGCGGGCCAGCGCCCACGAGTCGCGCGGGAAGTGCGCGGGCACCCAGTCCATGATCACGCCGATGCCGCGCGCGTGCAGCGCGTCGACGAAGCCGCGGAACTCGTCCGGGGTGCCGAAGCGCGCGGTCGGCGCGTAGTACGAGGTGACCTGGTAGCCCCACGACCCGCCGAACGGGTGCTCGGCCACCGGCAGCAGTTCGACGTGGGTGAAGTTGTGCTCGGCGAGGTAGTCGCCCAGCTCCTGGGCCAGTTCCCGATAGCCGAGGCCCTGGCGCCACGAGCCGAGGTGCACCTCGTAGACGCTCATCGGCGCCGCGCTCCACGAGGTCGCGTCGCGGCGGGCCAGCCAGTCGTCGTCGGCCCACTGGTACTCCGAAGTGGACACCACAGACGCCGTCGCGGGCGGGATCTCCGTGGCGAACGCCATCGGGTCGGCCTTCTCGTGCCAGGACCCGTCGGCGCCGTGGATGCGGAACTTGTAGCGCGTCCCGGGGGTGACCCCCGGCAGGAACAGCTCCCACACCCCGGACGAGCCGAGCGAGCGCATCGGGTTCGCCCGGCCGTCCCAGCCGTCGAAGTCGCCGCACACCCGCACCCCGCGCGCGGTCGGCGCCCACACCGCGAACGAGGTCCCCTCGACCACCCCGGCCGGGGTCTCGTACGAGCGCACGTGCGCGCCGAGGATCTCCCACAACCGCTCGTGGCGGCCCTCGGCGAACAGGTGCAGGTCGAGCTCGCCCAGCGTCGGCAGCCACCGGTACGGGTCCTCCACCAGCTCGGCGCCCGCGCCGTAGTCCACCTCCAGCAGGTACTGCGCCGGGGCGGTGTCGAGCTCGGCGGCGAACACGCTGTCGCCGACCTCGTCCATCTCGTGCCGCCGGTCGCCGACGATCACCGCGACCGACTTGGCGTTGGGGCGCAGCGCCCGCACCACCGACCCGCCCCCGCGCTTGGGGTGCACCCCCAACAGCGAGTGCGGGTCGTGGTGCGCGCCTGCGATGAGCCGCTCGATCTCGTCAACCAGCAAGAGGTATCAACCCTGGGATATGTAGGACTGGAGCTGGTCGCGGTCGGCTTCCAGCTGGCTTATGTGGCTTTTGACGACGTCGCCGATGCTGACGATCCCCGCCAACGCGCCGCCGTCGAGCACCGGCAGGTGCCGGATCCTGCGCTCGGTCATGGTGGCGGCCAGGCTGTCCACGCTGTCGGCTGGCGTGCAGGTGCGCACCTCGGTGGTCATGATGTCGGCGACGGTGTCGTTGAACAGCGCACCGCCGCGCTCGGCCAGACCCCGGACAACGTCCCGTTCGGACACGATGCCGACCACCCGGTCCCCGTCGAGCACCACCAAGGCGCCCACGTTGTGCCGTCGCAGCTCGGCTATCAGGCCCTCGACAGTGGTGCCCGGGTCGACCGTCGCCACGACGGCCCCGTGCGCACCCTTGCCCCGCAACACATCCGCGATCCGCATGTCGCCACACCCCGATCCTGAATCGGCGGCACCCCGAGAGCGGGTATTGTCGATCAGGCTAACCATTTTCTGGATTACCCGAAACTCGTGCAGCCTAAAAGTCGCAATCACCCGGCCGCGGTGGCGCGGTCGATCGCGGCCAGCGGGATGGGGACCCAGTCCGGCCGGTTGCGGTGCTCGTAGCCCACCTCGTAGACCGCCTTGTCGAGCTCGAAAGCCCGCAGCAGCACCGAATCCGCGCGCGGGTCGGTGCCTACGGTGGCGTACCCGGCGCAGAACGCGGCGCGGTTGCGGTCGGCCCACTCGGCGGCCCTGGTGAGCCGCTGGTGGTCGGGTTCCTCGCCCGCCAGCATGTGTAGCGCCGCGTAGTCGAACGAGCGCAGCATTCCAGCGACGTCGCGCAAAGCGGACCGCGTACGGTTGCGCTCCGCCACCGGCGCGTCCGGTTCACCCTCGAAATCGATGAGCACCCAGCCGCCCGTGGTGCGCAGCACCTGGCCCAGGTGCAGGTCGCCGTGCACCTGCTGCACCGAGGTCCCGGGCAGCTCGCGCACCGCGTCGAACGCCGCCCGCAGCACCCCTTCCCGCTTGGCCAGCGCGGGCACCTGGGCCAGCGCCGCGTCCAGCCGCGCGTGCATCCCGTCGGCGCCCGCCGCCATCTCCGCCTGACCGGCGGTGGCCACGCCCAGCGCCGCGGCCAGGTCGGCGTGCACCGCGGCGACCGCGGCGCCCAACCGGTGGGCCTCACCGGCGAAGTCGCCACCGACCTCACCGGCGTGCAGGTCCGCCTCGGCGAGCAGGTCGCGCACCGAGGCGGTCGCGGTCGCCCAGCCCTCGGCGGAGTCACCGAGGTAGCGCTGGGCGAACCCCAGCACCGTGCCCTCCGCGCGCACCACCGCCACCGGCTCGGCGACCTGCGCGCTGCCCGCGCGGACCAGCGCCCGGTGCAGCTCGACGTCGCGGTTGGGGCCGGGGGCCGGGCGCCGGTAGAGCTTGAGGATGTAGTGCTCGCCGAACACGATCGAGGTGTTGGACTGCTCCACCCCGACCGGCCGCGCCCGCAGCCCGGTCTGGATGTGCACCCCCGGCTCCGGCAGCCAGTCCAGGCCACCGGCGGCGGAGTGCTCGGCGAACAGCTCCAGCAGCCCGCCCATCAGCTCCGCGTCGTGGGTCGCGTCGTAGGCGTAAGAGCCGTCGGCCAGCCGGCCGATCACCGCGGCGCGCAGGTGGTCGGGGACCTCGTCGGTCAGCCCGAGCAGCAGTTGGTAGCGCTCGCCGTCGGCGTCGAGCAGCGTGTGCAGCAGCGCCGGGTCGCCGTCCACCAGCAGCGCGGCCCGCTCCACCCGCACGCTCGCCACGTCCTGCCCCTTGGCCGCGAACCAGCGCTGACCTGGCAGCCAGCCCGGCAGGTCCTCGGCGAGGGACGTGACAGCGGGCAGGGGTCGGGTCGTCACTGGGGTTCGCCCTCCTCGAGGGGTCGGGTGATCTGGAACCAGTAGAAGCCGTGCCCGGGCAGGGTCAGCAGGTACGGCAGCTCGCCGATCGCCGGGAACCGCACCCCGCCGGTCAGCTCCACCGGGATGCACCCATCGTGCTCCGACAGGTGCAGTTCCACCGGTTGGGGGAACCGCGACAGGTTGTTCACGCAGATCACGACGTCCTCGCCGTGCCTGCGCAGGTAGGCCAGCACGCTCGGGTTGGACGAGCCCAGCTCGGTGAAGTCGCCCAGGCCGAACGCCGGGTGCTCGGTGCGCACCTGCAGCATCCGCCTGGTCCAGTGCAGCAGCGACGAGGTGTTGTTCATGTGCGCCTCGACGTTGACCGCCTGGAACCCGTACACCGGGTCGGCGATCGCGGGCAGGTAGAGCCGACCAGGGTCGCAGCGGGAGAACCCGGCGTTGCGGTCGGGCGACCACTGCATCGGGGTGCGCACCGCGTCGCGGTCGCCCAGCCAGATGTTGTCGCCCATGCCGATCTCGTCGCCGTAGTAGAGCACCGGCGAGCCGGGCAGGCTCAGCAGCAGCGCGGTGAACAGCTCCTGCTGGTTGCGGTCGTTGTCCAGCAGCGGCGCCAACCGCCTGCGGATGCCGATGTTGGCCTTCATCCGCGGGTCCTTGGCGTACTCCGCGTACATGTAGTCGCGTTCCTCGTCGGTGACCATCTCGAGGGTCAGCTCGTCGTGGTTGCGCAGGAAGATCCCCCACTGCGCGCCTGCCGGGATCGCCGGGGTCTGCGCCAGGATCTCCGAGATCGGGAACCGCGACTCCCGCCGCACGGCCATGAAGATGCGCGGCATCAGCGGGAAGTGGAACGCCATGTGGCACTCGTCGCCGCCGATGCTCGCGTCGCCGAAGTACTCGACCACGTCGGCGGGCCACTGGTTCGCCTCGGCCAGCAGCACCCGGCCGGGGAACTCGTCGTCGACCACCTTGCGGCAGCGCTTGAGGAACTCGTGCGTGCGCGGCAGGTTCTCGCAGTTGGTGCCCTCCTCCTCGAACAGGTAGGGCACCGCGTCGAGCCGGAAGCCGTCGATCCCGATGTCGAGCCAGAACCGCAGCACGTCGAGCATCGCGTCCTGCACGGCCGGGTTCTCGTAGTTGAGGTCGGGCTGGTGGGAGAAGAACCGGTGCCAGTAGAACTGCCCGCGCACCGGGTCGTAGGTCCAGTTCGAGGTCTCGGTGTCGACGAAGATGATCCGCGCGTCGGAGTAGGCCTCGTCGGTGTCGGACCACACGTAGTAGTCGCCGTAGGGGCCGTCCGGGTGCTGGCGCGACTCCTGGAACCACGGGTGCGCGTCGGAGGTGTGGTTGAGCACCAGGTCGGTGATCACCCGGATGCCGCGCTTGTGCGCCTGGTCGAGCAGGTAGCTGAAGTCGTCGACGGTGCCGAACTCCGGCAGCACCGCGCGGAAGTCGCTGATGTCGTAGCCGCCGTCGCGCAGCGGCGAGGCGTAGAACGGCGGCAGCCACAGGCAATCGATGCCCAGCCACTGCAGGTAGTCCAGCTTGTCGGCCAACCCGCGCAGGTCGCCGGTGCCGTTGCCGTCGGAGTCGTTGAACGCCCGGACCAGCACCTCGTAGAAGACCGCGCTCTTGTACCAGTCCACCTGCGGCGGCGCCGAGCGCGCGTGGTGGAAGTCCTCCGCCTGCGGTTCGGTGAGGTGACCGTCGGCGGTCACCGCCTCGCCGGTGTGCGGGATGCCCGCGAGCCCCAGTGCCGCGTCGGGTGCGGTGGTGTCCTGAACCGTCATGCCTGTCGCCCTCGCCCCATGTCTCGGCCGTGTGTCAGCGTTGTCGATCCCGGCGGTTCGGTCCCGGTCGGTGGATCTGGGTGGATCTGTGTGATCGCCGGTCCGCAATGCGTACCACGTTTCCGCCGCCACGACCGCGCACCGAGCACCGGTGACCCACCCCCGACTGTCCCAAGTGGTCGTTCGGGTGGGGTGGTCCACCCGGGCGGGGGAGTACGGCCGCCGCTGACGTGGGTACCCCCGCGCCGGGTGATCCATGCCTGCCGGTGATCACGATCTCAGTGGGCGGACACCCGGGCGGTCGGTCGGGGTGCCCGGCGCACCCGCGCCGAGCGCCCCGGGTGAACACCGGTCAACGTCGGATGTGGACGATGTGGGCGACGCTGGCCCACGGGTCGAGCCGCACGTAGTTCGCCTGGCCCCAGCGCCAGGTCTGACCGGAAACCTCGTCGTAGGCGGCGTGCGCGGTGTCCGGGTCGAGGCCGAGCGCGGCCAGGTCCAGCCACAGCGTGCCCTCCTGCGGCGCCCTCGGGTCGAGGGTCACCAGCACGACCACCGTGTCGCCGGTCTCCGGGTCGGTCTTGGAGTAGGCGAGCAGCGCGTCGTTGTCCACGTGGTGGAACCGCAGCGTGCGCAGCTGCTGCAGCGCCGGGTGCGCCCGGCGGATCGCGTTGAGCCGGGTGATCCACGGCTGCAGCGAGCGGCCCTCGGCCAGCGCGCCCGCGTAGTCGCGCGGCCGCAGCTGGTACTTCTCCGAGTCCAGGTACTCCTCGCTGCCCGGGTGCGCGGGCTGGTGCTCGTAGAGCTCGAAGCCGGAGTACACGCCCCAGGTCGGCGCCAGCGTCGCGGCCAGCGCGGCCCGGATGGCGAACATCGCGGGCCCGCCCACCTGCAGCGACTCGTGCAGGATGTCCGGGGTGTTGACGAACAGGTTCGGCCGCGCCTCGTCGGCGTGCTCGACCAGCTCCACCCCGAAGTCGATCAGCTCCTGCTTGCCGGTTCGCCAGGTGAAGTAGGTGTAGGACTGGGTGAAGCCCAGCTTGGCCAGGCCGTAGAGCCGGGCGGGCCGGGTGAACGCCTCGGACAGGAACAGCACGTCCGGGGCGACCGCCTTGACCTGGCGGATCAGCCACTCCCAGAAGTCCGGCGGCTTGGTGTGCGGGTTGTCCACCCGGAAGACCCGGACCCCCTGCTCGGCCCAGAACAGCACCACCCGCAGCACCTCGGCGTAGAGGCCCTCCGCGTCGTTGTCGAAGTTGACCGGGTAGATGTCCTGGTACTTCTTCGGCGGGTTCTCCGCGTAGGCGATCGAGCCGTCCGGGCGGGTGGTGAACCAGTCCGGGTGCTTGATCACCCACGGGTGGTCCGGCGCGCACTGCAGCGCGAAGTCGAGCGCGACCTCCAGGTCCAGCTCGCGCGCCCGGGCCACGAACGCCCGGAAGTCCTCCAGGGTGCCCAGCTGCGGGTGGATCGCGTCGTGGCCGCCGTCGGCCGAGCCGATCGCCCAGGTCGAGCCGACGTCGCCCGGCTTGGAGTCGACGCTGTTGTTGGGGCCCTTGCGGTTTTCCTCACCGATCGGGTGAATCGGTGGCAGGTAGACGATGTCGAAGCCCATCGCCGCGACCCGGTCCAGCTCCTTGGCCGCGGTCGTGAACGTGCCGTGCACCGGCTTGCCCTCGGTGTCGAGACCACCGGTGGAGCGCGGGAAGAACTCGTACCAGGAGCCGTAGAGCGCGACCTTGCGGTCCACCCACAGCTGCAGGGCCTTGCCCTTGGTGACCAGCTCGCGCACCGGGTGCGTGAACATCACCCGCCTGGTGGATTCCGCCAGGGCCTCGGCGATCCGCGCGGGCAGCGGCATCGACTCGTCGCGCAGCGCGCGCGCCGCCGACACCAGCAGCTTGCGGTCGCCACCGCGGTCGGGCCTGCGGCCGACCCGCTCCAGCAACCGCGCGCCGGTCTCCAGGTCGTTGGCCAATTCCCCGGGCTGCTGCCCGGCGGCCACCTTCACCTCCACCGCGTGCACCCAGGTCGCCCACGGGTCGCTCCACGCGTCCACCCGGAAGGTCCACAGCCCCTCGGCGTCCGGGACGATGTCGGCGACCCACCGATCGGGCTCCAGGCCGTCCGGGCGCATCCGGGTGCGCCGCGCCTTGCCGTCGCCGGGACCCCGCCAGCTGACCGTCGCCGCGACCGCGTCGTGGCCCTCGCGCCACACCGTCGCCCGCACCGGGATGTGTTCGCCCACAACGGCTTTGCCGGGGTACCGACCGCAGGACACGAGGGGGGACACGTCATCGATGCCAAGCCGACCGCTCACCGGTCAGGCTCCTCTCCGTCGCGGGTGCTTGCCCCCAGTCTGCCGTGCGCGGCCGGATCCGACCCACCCGGGCGGGGGATGGATCTTGACAACCGGGCGGCCGGTCGGGGGCGGTCCGGGAGGACCACTACCGGAAGTACCCAGCTCGGGCCAACGGGAACCGTCCCGGGACCGACCGCGGTGTTGCCGTCGCGTGACGGTCCTGTGTGGTCACCCGGTCAGGGCACGACGCGCGCGGGCGCGCTCGGCGACATTGCGACCATTCCGGCTCCGGCGCACGGGTGCTGATCAGCGGTTTCCCCGTCGTACGGGCTACCTGGCCCGCGGACACGGCTTGCTCGATCCAGGCGGGCCAGTAGGGTCGGACTCCGTGAAAGCCGTACGTCGATTCACCGTCCGCGCCGGGTTGCCCGACCCGCTCGCCGATCTCGGGGTGCTCGCCACCAACCTGCGGTGGACCTGGCACCCGCCGACCCAGGACCTGTTCGCCGATGTCGACCGCGACATCTGGGCGGCCGTGGGCGGTGATCCGCTGCACCTGCTCGCCCAGGTTCCCGCCGAACGGCTGGAGCGCCTCGCCGCCGACCCCGGGTTCCTCGCCAGGGTCGGGGAGGTGGCCGACGACCTGCGCCGCTACCTCGGTGAGCCGCGCTGGTACCAGCGCCACGACACCGGTGGCAACGGCGGCAGGCTGCCCGCGTCCATCGCCTACTTCTCCATGGAGTTCGGCGTCACCGAGGCGCTGCCCAACTACTCCGGTGGCCTCGGTGTGCTCGCCGGTGACCACCTCAAGGCGGCCTCCGACCTCGGCGTCCCGCTGATCGGCGTCGGCCTGCTCTACCGGTCTGGCTACTTCCGCCAGTCGCTCTCGCTCGACGGCTGGCAGGTCGAGCACTACCCGGTCATCGACCCGAACGGGTTGCCGCTGGACCCGCTGACCGAGCCCTCCGGCGCGCCGATCCTGGTGCACGTGGCGATGCCCGGTGGCCGGGTGCTGCGCGCGCGGATCTGGCGGGCCCAGGTCGGCCGGGTGCCGCTGCTGCTGCTCGACTCCGACATCGAGGAGAACGCCGAGGACCTGCGCGGGGTCACCGACCGGCTCTACGGCGGCGACCAGGACCACCGCATCCGCCAGGAGATCCTCGCCGGGGTCGGCGGTGTCCGGGCGGTGCGCACCTACTGCGAGCTGACCGGCACCCCGCAGCCGGAGGTGTTCCACACCAACGAGGGCCACGCCGGGTTCCTCGGCCTGGAGCGGTTGCGCGAGCACGTCTCCGGCCAGGGCCTCGACTTCGACCAAGCCCTCTCGGCGGTGCGCGCGGGCACGGTGTTCACCACGCACACCCCGGTACCCGCCGGGATCGACCGGTTCCCGGTGGACCTGGTGCAGCACTACTTCGGCGACGGCACGCTGCTGCCGGGCATCGACCTGCGCCGGGTGCTCGCGCTGGGCGCCGAGGAGAACCCGGGCATGTTCAACATGGCCCACATGGGACTGCGGCTGGCCCAGCGCGCCAACGGCGTCTCGCGGCTGCACGGCGCGGTCAGCCGGGACATGTTCGGCGGGCTGTGGCCCGGCTTCGACACCGACGAGGTGCCGATCAGCTCGGTCACCAACGGCGTGCACGGCCCGACCTGGGCGGCGCGCGAGATGACCGAGGTCATCGGCGACCCGACCGACGAGGGCTACGCCGGGGTGGACGCCTCGGTGTCCGACGCCCGGCTGTGGGAGCTGCGCGGCACGCTGCGCCGCCGCCTGGTCGACGAGGTCCGCAAGCGGGTGCGCGCGGCGTGGCTGCAGCGCGGGGCCTCGGCGCTGGAACTGGGCTGGACCGACACGGTGTTCGACCCGGACGTGCTGACCGTCGGCTTCGCCCGCCGGGTGCCGACCTACAAGCGGCTCACCCTGATGCTGCGCGACGCCGAGCGCCTGCGCGCCCTGCTGCTGCACCCGCAGCGCCCGGTCCAGCTGGTCGTGGCGGGTAAGTCCCACCCGGCCGACGACGGCGGCAAGGCGCTGATCCAGCAGATCGTCCGCTTCGCCGACGACGCGGGCGTGCGGCACCGGATCGTGTTCCTGCCGGACTACGACATGAACATGGCCCGCTACCTCTACTGGGGGTGCGACGTCTGGCTCAACAACCCGATGCGCCCGCTCGAGGCGTGCGGCACCTCCGGCATGAAGGCGGCCCTCAACGGCGGCCTCAACCTGTCGATCCGCGACGGCTGGTGGGACGAGTTCTACGACGGCAGCAACGGCTGGGCCATCCCGACCGCCGACGGCATCAACGACCCGGTCCGCCGCGACGACCTCGAGGCGGCGGCGCTGTACGAGTTGCTCGGCTCGCAGGTCGCGCCGCTCTACTACGACCGCGACGGTTCCGGCGTGCCGACCCAGTGGATGGCGATGGTCCGCCACACGCTGTCGTCGTTGGGACCGCAGATCCAGGCGACCCGGATGGTGGGCGAGTACGTCGAGTCGGCGTACGCCCCGGCCGCCGCGGCGGGCGCTTTGGCCCAGGCGGACGACTTCCGGGTGGCGCGTGACCTGGCCGACTACCGCGGGCGGCTTTTCGGTGCGTGGCAGCGGGTCCGGGTCGTGGACTGCGAACTGGCCATCGAGGACAACCACTCGCCGGTGATAGGGGAGATCGTCCGCGTCAACGCGACGGTCGACCTGGCGGGGCTGGCGCCGGGGGACGTTGAGGTCCAGGCGGTCATCGGGCGCGTGGGCGACACGGACGAGCTCTCGGACGTGGTGACGGCGGTGATGCAGCCGACCGAGGGTGGCCGGTACACGACGGAATTGGCGCTGCCGCACGCCGGAGCGCTCGGTGTGACCGCGCGGGTTCTGCCCAGGCACGGGCTGCTGGCGACCCCGGCGGAGTTGGGCAAGGTCGTTCTCGCCTGATCTTTCTCGACAGCGGAACCGCCGCCTGGATCATTCGCGATCCAGGCGGCGGTTCCGGTTCGGGCGGCGATATCTCTTGCGTGGCAAGGGTTCTGCGGCTGGCGGCCGTCAGTGCCCGTTCCCGCGGTCAGCCGATGTCCAAGCGGGAGCGGGTGTCCGCGACCCGGGGCCACCAGGGGACCACCTGCTCGGCCTCGACCAGCGCCGCCCGGGCCGCCTTGTTGTCGCCCGCGGCCATGTGGGCCCGGGCGAGGGTGGCGAGGTCGTCGGCGCGGCCGAGGCGGTCGTCGCAGGTGTCGGCGGCGTGGCGGGCCAAGAGGATGGCCTTGCCGGTGTTGCCGAGGACCAGTTCGCGCAGCGCGCGGCAGCCGTCGAGGCGGTGGGTGGGGTAGCCGAGGGTCTCGGCGTTCTCCAGGGCCTGGTCGGCGGTGCCCATGCCCAGTTCCGGGTCCAACTGGCCCGACTCGACCGTCGCGTACGCCAAGCTCGCCAGCGCCGCGAAGGACACCGCCGCCTCCTGCGGGGTCTGCGTCGCGTCCCCGGCGATCGCCATCGCCTGCAGCAGGGCCTCCGCGTACCGGCCCTGCGCCTGCAGCACCAGCACCCGCGCCGCCGTCGCGGTGCGCAGCTTCGGGTACCGGTCGGCCAGTTCGGCGGCCATGGTGGCCGCGCGGGCGAGGTCGCCGTCCTGCACCGCGTCCACCGTGGTCGTCACCAGCGGCGCCGCCGCCAACTGTTCGGCTTGGACCCCCGACAACCGCGGCAGGTTCAGCACCAGCCAGCCGGTGGAGGTCGACCCGGGCAGCTTGCGCGGCACCATCGCGTGCGCCACCGTCGCCCCGCAGGCGATGGCCAGGCCGAGGGTGAACCCGTCGGACACCGCGAACGCCGCGCCCACCGCGGTCCCGATCGCCAGCAGCGCCGAGCACAGCGCCGCGCCCCACATCCGCGGGCGCGCGGGCGGGCGACCCGGTCCGACCGACACCGACAGCAGGATCGGCACCGCCCGCAGCACCACCGCCCGCCGCGGCGTGGTCCAGTCCGCCAGCCGGGTCCCGACCCCGATGACGACCTTGTGCACCCGCGCGCGCAGCGCCACCGCGCCGACCAGCATCCCGACCTGCAGCGCCAGCAGCCCCAGCAGCAACCCGACCAGTTCGCCGAGCACGCCGAGCCCGATCTCCCCCGCCGATCGGTAGCCGAGCGCGACGGCACCGCACACGATCGCGGTCAGGATGGTGAGGGGGTGACCGAGCACCCGCGTAAGACGCACGAGCAACAGACGCCCGACGTGGGGGCGGGGTTCCGCAGGTCAGGGACATGAGGATTCCCCGTATATCGTGGTGCCATGTTCGTGAAGGTCTGTGGGCTGCGCACCGCCGAGGACGTCGACACCGCGGTGTCGGCCGGGGCGGACGCGATCGGGTTCGTCTTCGCCGCCAGCCCGCGCCAGGTGGGCGTCGAGCAGGCCAGGGAGTTGGCCGCCCGGGTCCCCGAGCACGTGCTGACCGTCGGGGTCTTCCTGGGTGTGCCAGCCGAACAGGCCGGGCAGACGACACTGGATGCCGGGTTGGGCGCGGTCCAACTGCACGGGGACTACCCGAGGGAAGCGTTCGACGCGGTCGCCGACCTGCCGCTGAAGGTGATCCGGGCCGTGTCCGCGACGCCGAGCAGGGACCTCGGCTTCTGGGGCGCGGACATGCTGCTGCTCGACTCCGCCGTCGCCGGCTCCGGCGAGCGCTGGGACCTGTCCACTGTGGATGGTCTGGGTGGTCGGTGGTTGCTGGCGGGCGGTCTGGACCCCGACAACGTCGCCGCCGCGATCACGGTCGCCCGGCCGTGGGGTGTGGACGTCTCCAGCGGCGTCGAGTCCAGTCGCGGCGTCAAGGACCCCGCCCTCATCCGGAGCTTCCTGGCGGCGGTGCGCGCGGCCTGAGGGACCCCAGGGGCGTTGCACAAGGACCCGTCAGAAGTCTGCGACTCGAGGGGCGACGTCAAAGACCCCGCGCACGTCCAAGCATCTCTGCCGGTTGTGGGCGGGGTCTGTGACTCAGGGGATCGCGGGTGTTCCGCCGGGTTGGGTGGGGAGACCTGCCGCCTGCCAGGCGCGGTAGCCACCGACCAGGTCGGTGGCGTTCGCCAGGCCCAGCAGCTTCAGGTCGCGGGCGGCGAAGCTGGACGCGTAGCCCTCGTTGCACAGCACGACGACCGTGGTGTCCGCGTCGAACCCGGTGATCCGGTCCTCGCCCGCCGGGTCCAACCGCCACTCCAGGTGGATCCGCTCGATGGGCAGCGCGCCCGGGATCTCGCCCTCGGCGCCGCGGTTGGCGATCGGCCGGATGTCGATCAGCAGCGCGTCCCCGCTGGACTGCAGGGCGTGCGCGGCCGCGGGGTCCAACCGGGCCAGTTCGGCCCGGGCGGCGGCTAACCGGTCGTCGACCGCGCTCATCGGCCGAACCGCTGCAGCGGCAGGGCGGGGATCTCGTCGGGCACGTCGCGCAGGGTCGCGTACTCGCGGGTCGGCACCAGCGGCGGCGAGTACGCGTGCACGCTCGCGGCCTTCACCCGGCCCAGGTTGCGCACCTGGTGCGCCCGCCCCTGGCCGAACCCGATGGACGCCCCGGTCGCGTGCTGGTGATCGCGGATCGGGCCGGACGGGTAGCGGTAGGTCTCGGCGAGGTCGCCGAACAACACGGTGAACGCCCCCGCGGCGCCGCCGTGGTCGTGCGGGGCGGTGCCCTGGCCGGGCAGCCACGACAGCAGCCACAGCTCCACCTCGTCGGTCAGCGCCAAGCGGGTCCACCAGCGCCGAGGGCTCGAGAAGCGGACCACCTCCACCAGCCGGTCGTGGAAGTCGGCGGTCACCGTCGAGGTCAGCTCGCGCAGCTCCCTCGGCGTCCACAGCGGATCTCGCGGGGCGATGAGCTCGTGCAGCTCGGCCCGGTCGAAACGCGGGTGGACCTCAGGGGCCAGGGTGGGTGCGGTCATGTCCTGCTCTCCTGCTCTGGGTGTCGGTTGCCACACGCGGCGGCGGCACCGGACCTCAGCGAGACAGGTGGGTGCGCCGCGGGCTCGTACACGCGCAGGAGGCGACGAGCAGCAGGTCAACGGTGCGGTCGCGCCACAGGGGCGGCGACTGCGCCATAGACGGCTCGGACCGGGTCACGACGCGATCGTGGCACGGCATTAGGACCCCAGCCACGTGTCCCACGGACTGATACGACCTACTGGCTGACCCTGGGCGCTCGTAGTAGCAGGGCCGTCCGACCAGGCAGGGTTACCCGCTTACCGGGGGGCAAGGGGTCGACGTTCTGCGGCACGCCCCGGGGGGTGCCGGAGTCCAACACCGGGATGTAGCGGCGGCCGTACCGGTCCGACGGCAGCACTACCTCCACCGGGTCCGCGCCTGAGTGCGTCACCAGCAGCCACGAGTCGTCAGCCACCAGTTCACCGTCACGGTCGCGCGATAGGCACTCGGAACCGTCGATCCACATCCCCAGTGTCCGGCGGGACTCGTCGAACCAGTCCTGCTCGGTCATTGGTTCGCCGTCGGGTCGGAACCACACCAGATCGGGCTCGCCGGAACGCGTGGGGCGGCCGTCGAAGAACTGCGGTTGGCGAAGGGCGGGGGAGTCGGCGCGTAGTGCGATCAGCCGCCGGGTGAAGGCCAGCAGGTCGTCTGCCTTCTTGTCCGCGCTCCAGTCCACCCAGGAGGTCTGGTTGTCCAGGCAGTACGCGTTGTTGTTGCCGTGCTGCGTGCGCCACCGCTCATCCCCGGCGACGAGCATCGGCGTGCCGGTGGACAGCAGCAGCGTGGCCAGCAGGTTGCGGGCCTGACGATCGCGCAAGGCCAGCACGGCAGGGTCGCCGGTCTCGCCTTCAACACCGCAGTTCCACGACCGGTTGTCGTTAGTGCCGTCCGCGCCGTGTTCGCCGTTCTCGTGGTTGTGCTTGTGGTCGTAAGAGACCAGGTCGCGCAAGGTGAACCCGTCGTGCGCGGTGACGAAGTTCACCGACGCCCACGGACGCCTCCCCGCGTAGAGGTCCGAGGAGCCCGACAGGCGGTATGCGAGGTCACGCAGTCCGGTGGCGCCACGCCAGTAGTCGCGGGCACCGTCGCGGAACCGGCCGTTCCACTCCGTCCACTGCGGGCCGAAGCCGCCCACCCGGTAGCCCTCACCGGTCGCGTCCCACGGCTCGGCGATCAGCTTGCGGTTGGCCAGCACCGGGTCGGTCGTGATCGCGGTCAGCAGCGTCGACGCCGCGTCGAACGAGCCCGCGTGCGGGCGGCCCATCGCGCTGGCCAGGTCGAGCCGGAACCCGTCGACGCCCAGTTCGGCGGCGAAGTAGCGCATCGAGTCGACCACCAACCGCACCACGGTGGGGGAGCCGGGGTCGAGGGTGTTGCCGCAACCGGTGATGTCGATGTCGCGCCCCTCGCCGTCGATGGCGTAGTACGCGGGGGCATCGAAGCCCCGGAAGGACAAGGTCGGCCCGGCGACCCCGCCTTCACACGTGTGGTTGTAGACGACGTCGAGGATCACTTCGATGCCGACCGCGTGCAGCGCAGCCACCATCGTGCGGAACTCCTCCACCTCGTGCCCGGGCCTGCTCGCGTACCCGGCGTGGGGGGCGAGGTAGCCCAATGTGGAGTAGCCCCAGTAGTTGTGCCTACCGGACCGCAGCAGCATGGGCTCGTCGGCGTGGGTATGCACCGGCAGCAGTTCCACCGCCGTGATGCCTAGACGCACCAAGTGCTCGACGACTGCAGGGTGCGCCAACCCCAGGTATGTGCCGCGCAGGTGCTTGGGCACGTCCGGGTGCAGCTTCGTGAAGCCCTTGACGTGCAGCTCGTAGACCACTGTCTCCTCGAACGGCACGTCAGGACGCCGACCGGTGTCAGGCCCACCGGGGGATGTCACCACTGATAGCGGTACCCCGCCGAGGGAGTCGATCCGCGACGCGCCACCCGTCATCGGGTCGCCCCGGTAGCCCCGGGTAGCGCTCAGGTCCGGCACGTCCCCGGTGATCCGGCGTGCGTAAGGGTCGACCAAGAGCTTGTTCGGGTTGCAGCGCAGACCCCGGCGCGGGTCGTAGGGACCGTGCACCCGGTAGCCGTACCGCTGCCCCGGGGTGACCCCGGGGACGACGCCGTGCCAGATGCCGAAGGTGCGCTCGGTCAGCTCGACGCGCTGCTCGACCTGCCGCCCGTCCTCGTCCTCGGCGACCAAGCACAGCTCAACGCCATCGGCCACCGACGACGCGACGGCGAAGCGCACCCCGCCCGCTTCGGGGTGCGCACCGAGCGGGAACGGGCTTCCTGGGCGTGGCGCTGAGTGAGGCACCACCCCATCCTGGACCAGAGAGCCGACTCGATCGAGACGCGCGGGCCGATCGAAGATCGGATCGAGACGTTCCCGGCCAGGTCAGAGCCGGTAAGTGTGCTGTTCAAAGGACTCATCCGGTTCCGGTCGAGCGGTGCTACCGGTCTCGGTGGGGCTCGCGGAAGCCACCATCCCGGTGAACAACGCCTGGTGCTCGGCCCACCCCCGCTGCGACGGGGCCGACAGGGTGAGCAGCAGCATCCGGCCAGAGCCCGGCTCCGGGATGAACGCCTGCAGTTGCAGCGCCAGCGGCTCCCCGGCCCTGGCCTGCTCGACCCCCGGCACCCGCTGCGCGACCACCGCGGGCCCCACCCCGCTCTCCACCAGGACCGTCTGCCGCAGGTCAGGCCCGCCGACGTCCTCCAACGAGTCGCGCAACGCGTCGGCCGTGTCGATGTCCCAGCCGTCCGGCACCACCAGCGCCACCCCGGTCAGCAACGCCGGGTCCGCCGCGGCGGGCGCCACCACGGCCATCAGGAACGCCCCCTGCCGCAGCACGCCCTCCACGGACTCCGCGGCCAACGCCTCCAGGTCCGCCGCCGCCCCCTCCGGCGCGTCCCGCAACTCCCCGATGATCTCGGCGTACTCCCGCACCGCCCGAGCCGGATCGCCCAGCTCCACGCGCCGCGCCTCGGCGGGCATCGCCAGCCTCACTTGACGTGCTCCCTCGTGCTCGCCGCCACCGTGTTGACCAGGGCGCTCTCCGCGCTGGAGCGGCCGGGGTTGCCCGCGAGCTTGAGCAGCTCCAGCTCCCGCCGCTGCTCCGGGGTGAACTGCACCCCCGCGGCCTGGGCCGACCGGACCGCCGCGTCCACGCTCGCCGAGTACGCCTCGCCCGCCGACCGCAACCGGCCGAAGGCGTCGCGCTGCGCCGGGGTGAACTTCTCCGGGTCCTGGAACCGGCGAGCGATCTTGTCGCCCTTGTCGCGCAGGTCCTTGGCGGCCTTCTCGCGCAGCGCCGCCCCGGTCGAGCCCTGCTCGGCGGCGAGCTTGCGCAGGGTCCCGACGTCCTTGACGGCCTTGCCGATGCCCGCCGAGGTGAACCCCTCGACCGCCCCGTCACGGGCACCCCTGACCGTCCGCCGGGCCCTGCTGCCCGCCTCCACGGCGTCGTCGGCCAACCCCTTGCCCGCGCCGACGACCCCCGAGGTCAGTGTCCGGCCGGGCACCAGGCCCAGCCCGATGTCCACCCACGACGGCGCGTTCGACGAGCCCGCCGCCTTCTGCGCCAGCCCGGTCAGCGCGTTGACCCCACCCGCCGCGGCCGACACCGTGCCCGCCACCGGCGCGACGACCTCACCGACACCGGGGATCAGCAGCGACCCCGCCGCGATCGCCGCCGACGCGCTGGAGACGATCCCGGAGGTCTTGCCCACCCCGTCGAGGGTCTGCACCAGCCAGCCGTCGTTCTCCGGCTTGAACACCTCGTCCGGGCCGCTGCGGATCTTCGCCGCGGTCTGCTCGGCCTCCCGCAGGTGCTTGCGCTCCAGCCGGTGCGCGTCGGAGATCACCTGGTCGAACGCCGCCCGCGCCGCCCCTGCCGCGCGCACCGCCCCCAGGAAAGCGTCGTACTTGGCCGCGTAGTGAGGATTGCTCACCTCGCGAGGTATAGCGCCAGCCGCCCGGGTCTGCGCGTCGGCGGCATCCTCCATCTCCGCCTTAAGCCGCTTGGCCCGTGCTTCAAGCTCCTCCGCCTTGTCCTGGTTCGCCTTCAACTTGCCCGCCCAGGCTGTCAACGCGTCACCGACGGCCTGCACCGACTCCGCGCCCTTGGCGATGCCCTTGGGCAGGTCGTCGCCGTGGTCGCTGAACTCCTCGGCGGCGGACCCGCCCCAGTCGGCGTCGTCGGCGATCGTGCAAGCCTCGGCCAGCCGGGGGGCGACGGCGGCCAGCATGGTCCGCGCCTCGGCCAACTCGATCACCATCGCCTGGACCGCCGACAGCTCGCCGGGCGTCGGGTCGAACCCGAGCGTGGGGTGGTTCCGCGCCACCGTCAGCCCCCGGGGTTCGTGTCGGACATCAGGCCGTCCAGGCGCGCCTGCTGTGCGGCCGCGCCCCCGCGCAGGGCGTTCAGCTGGGCCTCGGCCACCGCGTCGCTGACCGCGAACCGCATCCGGTCCGCGCCGCCCTGCTCGACCTGCTCGTAGTTGGCGACCGCCGAGCGCACGTTGTCCGCGATCTTGTCGATCTTGTCCCGCGTGCTGCCCAGGTCGTCGCGCCACTGGTCGGCCACCTCCCGGGCCGCGGCGGCGATGTCGCCGGGGCCGAGATCACCCGCCGAGACCGACAGCCGGTTCGCCGCGATCTCGACCTCCTCGGCCAGTGCGCGCAGCTCACCGACCCGGATGGCCAGGCTGGTGGTGTTGACCGTGTACCCCGATGGCATGGGCGCTCCTCTCGTGCGGTGCGAGTCAACCCGGCGCCGCCGCCGCGGGGCAGCCCCGGGTGCGCAGGGAGGCAAACGCACAGCACCGGTGGGCAAAGGCAGAATGACGGCCGTGACCTCGCGGACTCAGGCTGACACCGGACCCGACAGCACACCCGAAGACCTCGACGACCTCGTCCTGCACATGGCGGGCGTCGGGGTCCGGCGCGGCACCTCGGACCTGCTCAAGGACCTCGACTGGCGCGTCGAACTCGACGAGCGCTGGGTGGTCCTCGGCAGCAACGGTGCTGGCAAGACGACCTTGTTGCGCCTGGCCGGGGCCGAACTGCACCCCAGCACCGGCGTGGTGCACGTGCTCGGCGAGCGGCTCGGCCGGGTCAACGTGTTCGAGCTGCGCACCCGCATCGGCTTCGCCACCGCGGCGCTGGCCGGTCGGGTGCCCGCCGAGGAGAAGGTGCGCGACGTCGTCGTCAGCGCCGGGTACGCGGTGCTCGGCCGCTGGCGCGAGGAGTACGACCAGCTCGACACCGGCCGCGCCGACGAGCTGCTCAAGACCCTGGGCATCGCCGGGCTCGGCGACCGCACGTTCGGCACGCTGTCGGAGGGCGAGCGCAAGCGCACCCTGATCGCCCGCGCGCTGATGACCGACCCGGAGCTGCTGCTG
Organism: Actinokineospora diospyrosa; assembly: GCF_024171925.1. Taxonomy (GTDB): domain Bacteria; phylum Actinomycetota; class Actinomycetes; order Mycobacteriales; family Pseudonocardiaceae; genus Actinokineospora; species Actinokineospora diospyrosa. Next base: position 23,141 of record NZ_JAMTCO010000020.1, read on the forward strand.
CTCGACGAGCCGGCCGCCGGTCTCGACCTCGGCGGCCGCGAGGACCTGGTGGCGCGGCTGACCGACCTCGCGCTCGACCCGGACGCCCCCGCCACCGTGCTGGTCACCCACCACGTCGAGGAGATCCCGCCCGGCTTCACCCACCTGCTGCTGCTCTCCGGCGGCGGCGTGGTCGCCCATGGGTTGATCGACGACGTGCTCACCAGCGAGAACCTCTCGGCCGCGTTCGGCCAGTCGCTCGAGCTCGAGCGCTCCGGCGACCGGTTCTTCGCCCGCCGCCGGGCTTGAGTTACTACCGACAGGTAACCTTCCGACGACCAGGCACCATGCAGGAGGACAGCCGTGGGTGAGTTCGTTTCGCTTGAGGTCGAGGACGGGATCGGCACCATCCGGCTGAACCGGCCGCCGATGAACGCGATCAACCGGCAGTTGCAGGCCGAGCTGCGGGTGGCCGCGCAGGAGGCGGGCAGCAGGTCCGACGTCCGCGCCGTGATCGTCTACGGCGGCCCCAAGGTGTTCGCGGCGGGCGCGGACGTCAAGGAGTTCGCCGAGATGTCCTACACCGACATCGCCGACTACGCCCCCGAGCTCAGCGCCTCGATCACCACCGTCGCCCGGCTGCCCAAGCCGACCGTGGCCGCCATCACCGGCTACGCCCTCGGCGGCGGCTACGAGCTCGCGCTGGCCTGCGACCGGCGCATCGCCGGGGACAACGCCAAGGTCGGCCAGCCCGAGGTCCTGCTCGGCCTGATCCCCGGCGCGGGCGGCACCCAGCGGCTGGCCAGGCTGATCGGCCCGAGCCGCGCCAAGGACATCGTCTACACCGGACGGTTCGTCGAGGCGGCCGAAGCGCTGGCGATCGGCCTGGTCGACGAGGTCGTCGCCCCGGACGACGTGTACGCCGCGGCCCGGCGCTGGGCGGGCCAGTTCAGCCACGCCGCCTCCCGCGCGCTCGCCGCCGCCAAGGCCGCCATCGACACCGGCCTGGACACGGGCCTGACCAGCGGTCTCGCCGCGGAGACGAACCTGTTCGCGGCGCTGTTCGCCACCGAGGACCGCACCACGGGACTGCGGTCGTTCCTGGAGAACGGCCCCGGAAAGGCGCGTTTCGATGGCCGCTGACCCCACCCCGAACCCGCACGCGACCGCCGAAGAAGTCCAGGCCGCCTTCGCCGACCCGAAGCTCGCCAACGTCCTCTACCACGACTGGGAGGCGGGCACTTACGACGAGAAGTGGTCCATCTCCTACGACGAGCGCTGCATCGACTACGCCACCGGCCGCTTCCGCGCCATCGCGGGCGAAGAGGGTTGGCCCTACGAGACGGCGATGGAGCTCGGTAGCGGTACCGGCTTCTTCTTGCTGAACCTCATGCAGGGCGGCGTCATCAAGAAGGGCTCCGTCACCGACCTCTCGCCCGGCATGGTCGAGGTAGCCCTCCGCAACGCCCGCGCCTTGGGCCTAGACGTCGACGGCCGCGTAGCCGACGCCGAACGCCTCCCGTACGACGACAACACCTTCGACCTCGTCGTAGGCCACGCCGTCTTGCACCACATCCCAGACCTCCCCACCGCATTCGCCGAAGTCCGCCGAGTCCTCAAACCCGGCGGCCGCTTCGTCTTCGCGGGCGAACCCACCCGCATCGGCGACCGGTACGCGCGCAAGCTGGGCCAGGCCACCTGGTGGCTCACCACCAACCTGACCAAGCTGAGCCCGCTGAGTTCGTGGCGCCGCCCGCAAGAGGAACTGGACGAGTCATCCCGCGCCGCCGCACTGGAGGCCGTGGTCGACCTACACACGTTCGACCCCACCGAACTCGAGACGATCGCCCGCTCCGCAGGCCTGACCCAGGTCCACGCGGCCACAGAGGAATTGGCCGCCGCCCTCTTCGGCTGGCCGGTCCGCACCTTCGAGGCAGCCGTCCCCCGAGAGAAACTGGGCTTCGGCTGGGCCATGTTCGCCTTCCGCACCTGGCAACGCCTCACCTGGCTGGACGAGAAGGTCCTGCGCAACCTCTTCCCCCGAGAACTCTTCTACAACGTCATGATCACCGGCCACAAGCCCGGTTGATCCCCCGCCACCCGCCACTTATCCACAACCCCCTCACCCATCCACAGCCGCCCATTCACCCCTCCCACCTGGACGTTTCCCCCGGGTAGCCTGGATTCGGGGGCGACTCAACGCGGTTTGATCTTGCTTGCCCCGGCTCGCCCTCGCCAAAGAGGTCGACGGGTACCGCTTGAACTGAGCGCCCGCACTCTCAAGTAGTTGTCCACAACGCCGTTGGCCACCCACAGAAGTCACCAACTACTCCCGCCCCGCTGGTCCCTTGACTAGGCTGGATTCGGGGGCAGTCAAGCATGGCTTGATCTTGTTGTGTTGGGAGTGCGGGGCAAGGGATTCGGGCCTCCGCCTTCGGCTCCGGGAAACGCCTCGTCGCCTGGCGGCAACATCGGCGGGAAACGCGACAATG
>NZ_JAMTCO010000020.1:25846-132660 GCF_024171925.1 Actinokineospora diospyrosa
TGTCCACGCGCTGAGCAGGTGGGCTGAGGCGGACCTGACGGAAGGCCAGTTGGCACCGTCGAGTCGGAGTGTCCAGGGGCTGGCGCTGCGGGTTGGGGCCGGTCCTGACGGGAGTTGGCCTGGCACCGGCGAGTCCGAGTGTCCAGGGGCTGAGTGGGTGGGCTGGGGCTTACCTGACGGAGGCTGGGGTTGACGCCAGCGGCTTCCCACGGTCGGGGGCGGGGCTGGGCCTGGCGGAGGTGAGTTGGCACCAGCGGCCGGGGAAGGGGGCTGGCCCGGAGCTCCCGAGGGGGCGCGGGTGGCGACACCGTGTCAGAGGAAGGGCGGCCACTTCCCGGTTTGCGAGGGGTGGCGGTGCGATCGGAGTGAGGCGTGCCTAAGAGGGTGGCAAAGGCGAGCGTCAGGCGAAGGCGTTGCCGGTGGCTATTTTGGGGCGGCCGAGGGGGGTGTGGGGGTGGGGCTGGGCCGCGCGGTAGACCTGCGTCGTTTGTTCGGCGATGCGGGTCCAGTCGAAGGCTTCGGGGAGGCGGGCTTTGGCCGCACGGGCGCGTTTGCGGGCCGCGACCGGGTCGTTGAGGACTCGGCGGATGGCTGTGGCTAGGGCGTCGGTGTCGCCAGGAGCGAAAGAAAGGCCGGTTTGGTTTTCTAGGACTACTTCGCCTAGGCCACCGGCGGTAGAGGCCACAAGAGGGGCGCCTGCGGCAGCGGCTTCTAGGGCGACGATGCCGAAAGGTTCGTAGCGGCTCGGTAGGACTACCGCGTCGGCGGCGGAGAGGGTGGCTACCAACTCTCGGTCGGACAGGTGGCCTACGAAGTCGATGGCTCGGCGCACGCGGAGTTTGCGGGACAGTTCCTCTAGAGCCGCAGCCTGGGATCCCTTGCCCGCGATCACCAAGCGGGTCCCGGGGTGGGATCGGCGGACCTTGGCGAGGGCGGCGATCAGGTCGTGGCCGCCCTTCTCCCATTCCAGCCTGCCGAAGAACACCAGCAGCGGGGCATCCTCGGGCGTGTGCCTGGCCCGGGCGGCGCGGACGGACTTGGTCGGGATGCGCCAGTCGCGGGGTTCGATGCCGTTGTGGATCACGGTGATCGTGTCCGGGTCGACCTCGAACAGGTGGGCGGCTTCGGCGCGCATGGCCGACGAGCAGGTGATCAGGGCGTCGGCGCGGTTGGCCAGCCACCACTCGACGGAGTGGACCTGCTGGTTGAGGGGTTGGGAGAGCCAGCCGCTGTGCCTGCCCGCCTCGGTCGCGTGCAGGGTCGCCACCAGCGGGGCGCCCGCCTGCTCGGCCAGGGCGATGGCCGGGTGCGTGACCAGCCAGTCGTGCGCGTGCACCACGTCCGGGCGCCAGTGCGCCAGCAGGGCCAGGCCCGCGCGGATCATGGCGTGCCCCATGGCCAGCGTCCAGGCGACCAGGTCCTGCTCGAACACCAGGTGCGTGGGGTCCTCGGCGACCCGCACGATGCGGACGCCGTCGTGCACGACGTCCTCGGTGGGGTGGGTGTGCGCGTCGGTGCCCGCCTCGTGCCTGCACAGCACGACGACCTCGTGGCCGAGCGCGGCGAGGTGCCGGGCGACGGCGTGCACGTGCCTGCCGAGGCCGCCGACGACCACCGGCGGGTACTCCCAGGACAACATCAGCACGCGCATGGTGGCACGACCCTACTTGTGGGTACGCAGCGCGCGTGCGTCGAGGCCGCCGAACAGGCCGTCGGCGCGGCGCAGTTGCTCGGCCCTGGCCACCGCGCGTGGCCCGGACCCGGCTCTGACCAGCGCGGACAGCTCAGCGTAGTGATCACCGTGCACCCGCGCGCGGCGGCGGGCGTAGTCGGCGGCGGAGTCCTTGGTGACCATGAACGCCCAGTCGCTGGAGAGGGCGAGGAGGGCTTCGCGAACGGTCTGGTCGAGGGCCGGGTCGCGACCGGTGGACGCCGGGGTCGTGTCGATGAGGTCGAGGAGGTCGCTTTGGAGCGCGGCTCCCGCGTCGACGAGGTCGGCTACCTGCGCGCCATCCCAGACCCGCCAGTCTTTCCCGGAGCCCCAAGACGACGCCGGTAGATCTACCGGGCCTGCGACGTATCCGGCTTCAACCGCGCCGCGCAGGGTCGTCACGTTGACGCCTGCCTGGATTAACTCGCGTAGTACAGCTTCGAGCCAGGCCGGTCCTTCGTGCCACCAGTGACCGAAGAGTTCGGTGTCGTAGGCAGAGACAACAAGGCCCGGGCGGCCGTGCCGGTCGCGAAGTTCCTTGAGCCGCCTAACAACCGTGTCGACGAAGTCGTGGACATGATGCTGAAGGGCTTCAGCGGCAAGAGCGGGTTCGTAGGGCTTCTTGTCGTGAGGCGCTACCTGTCGGCCGGTCACGCGTGAGGGCTTAAGACCGGTGGGGTGGTCGTAGGTGTGGAAGTCGCGGTAGGCACTGTCGCCGGGGTAGCCCGCTTTAGGAGACCAGACGCGGTAGGTGACCTCTAGGTCGCGGCCGAAGCAGAGGACATCGGAGTTGCCCACTGTGCGAGCAAAGGCAGTGTCGCCGTGGAGAGCTGGGCCATCTACTAAGAAGCGGCGGACGCCCGCGGACGCGTACCCGGTTTCCATGCCTGGCGCGTAGCCGCACTCTGGCGCCCAGATGCCTTCGGGGGCGTGACCGATCCGAAGCTTGGTGTCGTCAAGGCCAACTCTTAGGGCAAACGCGCGCAAGCGAGGGTGCAGCAGCGGTTGGAAGGGGTGGGTGGCAGGCCCGCCGATCAGCTCTATGACCCCACTGTCGACCAGTGGCCGCAGTACCGGGGAGAACCCGTGACGCCAGCGGGACTCGAACTCCGCAAGCGCCGACGCCGACGCCTGGAACTCGTTGGCAGCGACGGTTCGCAGCCTGGGGTCGTCGCCTTGCCAACGAACACCTGCGTACTGGGCGCGCAGGTTCCAGTTGCCGAGCCAATCGTGCATGGCGCGCAGCGCGTAAGGATCGTCGAGTTGGGCAGCGAGGACGGGGGTGACGCCGAGGGTGAGCACGTCGCGCGCGCCTTCATCGCCAAGGCGGCGCAAGAGGTCCACCAGCGGCAGGTATGAGTGCGCCCACGCCTGGTAGAGCCACTCTTCGCCTACCGGCCACGTCCCGTGATGCGGCAACCACGGCAGGTGGCTGTGCAGCACGAGGGCGAACCCACCGACCTCGCTCATCTGCGCGCGACCAGGACGATGTCGAGGCTGGCGTCCAGATCCCGCTCGGTCACCTCGAAGTCGTCCACCTCGACACCCGCGACGGCGGTCAGCAGCTCCTCCGGCCAGCCCGCGCCAGCGACGACCACCTCGACCTGCGCGTCGATGATCGATCCGCCGAACCGGGCATCAAGTTCGCGCAGCCGGGGACCGTGGTGGACGCCGCCGAGGTACTCGGTGGTGAACCCGGCCGCGCGGACCAGCTCGTCCAATTCGGACGGTGCGAGCTCGCGGGTGTGGAACGGGTTGAGCGGGGTGTCGCGGCCGGGCGAGAAGGTGATCCGGTTGGGTGTGGTGACGAGCAGGTGCCCACCCGGTCGCAGGACGCGGTGGCATTCCCGCAGGAATCCCTCTTGGTCCCAGAGGTGTTCGATCACCTGGAGGTTCGCGACAACGTCAACACCGCCGTCGCGCACAGGTAGGCGTGCCAGGTTCCCTCTAGTGGCGTGCACGGCCGGGTACTTCTTACCCACGTGGGCGATCGCCAACTGGTCGTAGTCGAGGCCCACCACCGTCGCCTGCTCGGCCAAGAGGGCGGCGCCATAGCCCTCGCCACAGCCAGCTTCAAGGACGGTCTTACCCGCGCAATGGGGGGCTAGGTGGAGATACGCGATCTCATGCCTACGGAACCAGTAGTTCTCTTCCGCGATGCCGGGGACGGTACGTTCGCCGGTCAGCGGGAGCGTGGGACCTGTAGGCACTGTGGCACGGTAACCGAGGCTACTGGCGGGTAAACGTTCGGGGTCGTTACGACTCCAGCGTCTTACGCAGCGCCTTGGCTGCCTTACGCGCCATGTCCTCAACCGCGGCCCGTCGCTCGGCATCAGCGTCGTAGGCGGTCCGGCGGTCACGCACGAGCTTGGCGGGGATGCCGGCCGCGATGGCGTAATCGGGGATCTCGCCGCGGACGACCGCGTGAGCGCCGATGACGCTACCGCGACCGATCCGGGTGCCCTTGGTGACGGTGACCTTGGTGCACAGCCAGGTGTCGGGGCCGATGCGCACGGGCGACTTCACGATGCCCTGGTCCTTGATCGGCTGGTGGATGTCGGCGGTGACGTGGTCGAAGTCGCAGATGTAGACCCAGTCGGCGACGAGTGCGGCCGATCCGATCTCGATGTCCAGGTAGCAGTTGACGACGTTCTGGCGCCCGAACACGGCCTTGTCCCCGATGCGCAGGGACCCCTCGTGGCACCGGATGGCGTTGCCGTCGCCGATGTGCACCCAGCGCCCGATCTCCAGGCGACCGAATCCGGGGCGGGCGTGGATCTCGACGTCCTTGCCGAGGAAGACCATGCCGCGCAGGACGATGTGCGGGTTCGCCAGGCGGAACTTGAGCAGGCGCCAGTAGCGCACCAGGTACCAGGGCGTGTAGGCGCGGTGGCGCAGGACCCAGCGGAGCGAGTCCGCGGTGAGGAAACGCGCCTGTTCGGGATCGCGGCGAGACCAGTACCGCAGGCGGTTCGCCACCGGGGAACCCCACATGGACGTCATGGCGGCCAACGCTAATCGATGCGCTCGGTCCTGCCCTTGGTCGGGGATGCCGCGACGGGGGCATCCCCGAATCGAGCTAACGCGGAAAGCAAGAGTTGCCAGCGACGTCTAGTTGTCCACAACCCCGTCAGTCATCCACGGCCGCCTCTCGCCACTTCCGTCTCGGCAATTCGCCTGAGTAGGCTGGGTTCGGGGGCTGCTGGGCGCGGTTTGATCTTGCGTTCGCCGCATCGAGATCTTCGGAACAACGACCTGTGCGCAACATTCCCGGTGTGGACAACTCCGCCTCAACCGCACAGGACCCACCGCCAACCGGAACTCGCAACGTAAGACCTCAGCGCTTGATCCCCAGCCCGCCCACAATGCAGTACTGCACCTCATCCAACGGCTTCAGCCGTGGTCCGTCTGGCCACCACTCCGCGCACAGCGCGACCCCCGGCTCGATCATCTCGAGCCCCACGAACATCCCCTCGATAACCGGCCGCGTTCGGAACAGGCCCGTTCCCATGGGGCTGTGCAAGAACACGTCCTCCATCCGCCGGGCCAACGGTGAGTACTCCGTCGTCTCCGGGTCGAAGAAGTGTGAGATCCCCACGATCGAGCCCGGGGGTAACGCGTCCACATAAGTGGCCATGATGTCGGCAGGGGAACGCGCGCCGTCGTAGTGATGGATCGTTCCCATCTGGAACAGCGCGATCGGCTCGGAGAAGTCGAGGTTGCGCTGCACGGTCTCGTTCGCCAGGACCTGCTCGGGTTCGAAGATGTCCTCGGCGATGAAGTGCGTTCGGTCGTTCTCCTCCAGCAACGCCCGTCCGTGGGCTAGGACTACCGGGTCGTTGTCGACGTACACGACTGTGGAGTCGGGGCGGATGCGTTGGGCTACCTGGTGGGTGTTCTCCGCGGTGGGGAGGCCGGAGCCGCAGTCCAGGTATTGGCGGATGCCGGTCTGCAGTGCGATGAACCGGGTCGCGCGGATCAGGAACTCCCGGTTGTCGAACGCCAGTTGCGCGGCCTCCGGGGCGACCTGCTGCACCCGGCGCAGGACCTCGCGGTCGATCTCGTAGTTGTCCTTGCCGTTGAGGAACGCGTCGTAGACCCGGGCGATGCTCGCCTTGGTCGTGTCAATGCGAACCGGCTCGCGGGGGACCATCGTTCCTCACAGAACGTCGTAGATCGTGGACGTTGCGCACTCAAGGAGTACGCTCACCCTAGGGGTACCCGTGGGGTCGATGCCACGCTGGGTTCTGCCGCCGTGACACGCGGTGGTGGGCCATTGGCGGGAGGGACGAGGTTGTGGCCGAGGTTCGTGGAGACGCTGGGCAGAGTTCTGGTCCCACGGCGCGCAGGATCGTGCTCGGCTCGCAGTTGCGCAGACTGCGGGAACAGGCCGAGATCACCCGCGCCGACGCCGGGTACCACATCCGGGGCTCCGAGTCGAAGATCAGCCGGATGGAGCTGGGCCGGGTCGGGTTCAAGGAGCGCGACGTCACCGACCTGCTGACGCTCTACGGCGTGCACGACCAGACCGAGCGGACCCAGTTCCTCGACATGGTCAAGCAGTCCAACGAACCGGGCTGGTGGCACCGCTACAGCGACCTGATGCCCACCTGGTTCCACGACTTCGTCGGCTTGGAGGAGTCCGCGGCGCGGATCCAGACCTACGAGCTGCAGTTCGTGCCCGGTCTGCTGCAGACCCCTGAATACGCCAGGATGCTGACCCACCACGCCAGACCCGATCTGCGCGAGGAAGAGGTCGACCGCCGCGTGGCGCTGCGCATGTCGCGGCAGAAGGTGTTGCAGCGGCTGGACGCGCCCAAGTTGTGGGTGGTCATCGACGAGTCGGTGCTGCACCGGCCGATCGGCGGCGCCAGGGTGCTGCGCGAGCAGATCGAGCACCTGCTGGAGATGACCCGGCTGCCCAACATCACGCTGCAGGTCATGCCCTACCCGCTCAGCGGCTACGCGGCTGAGGGCTCGTTCACCATGTTGCGCTTCACCGAGGCCGAACTGCCCGACATCGTCTACATCGAGCACCTCGGCGGCGCGATCTTCCTCGACCGGGTCGACGAGATCGAGCGCTACAGCCGGGTCGTCGACCGGCTGACCGTCGACGCGGAGACGCCGAGCCGTTCCCGACAATTGTTGAGCAAGCGCCGCGAGGAGATCTGAAGTCTGTTTTCCGCGCCCACCGGCCATTTCAGCTGGTGGGCGCTTTCGCGTGCGGGGAACCGACACCGTTGCGCCGACAATCTTCTCGTGCGACTGCCCCTTTCGGATGCACGTGCATTTGCTGGACCGCTCAGTCGTGTTACCGTCGTCACGATCAACGCACGTGCACCTGCACACAGTGACGGCCGAAGGCGAGGTCCAGTGTCTGAGTTTCGCAACGGAATGGCGGCTGACGGGGTGCCCGGAGCGCGGTGGCGCAAGAGCTCCCGCAGCGGCGCGGTGGGCAACTGCGTCGAACTGTCGCCGGTCGACGACGCGCGCACCGCGGTCCGTGACTCGAAGAACCCCTCGGGTCCCGCACTCCTGTTCCCCGGTTCGGTCATCGCGTCGTTCACCCGTGCGGTGAAGAACGGACACGTCGCGACCACCGATGCCTCCCACGCCGCTGAGGCGTACCTGCGCATGCTCGTCTCGCGCGGGTTCGAGTTCCTGCACCCGCGCGACGCCAGCGGTGAGATCGCCGCCGTCGTCGGGGTGCGCGCGCACCACAACGTGATCGACGTCGTCCGGCTGCACGCCGAGGACGAGGTCATCGCGACCCGGCTGCCCGCCGACACCGACGACGTGCTCAACCCCAGCGTGGTGCTCTGGCACCGCGAGGGCTGGGCGGCCGAGGTGCTGCGGCAGATGATCGACCTCCCGGACGACCGCACCCCCGGGGCACTCGGCCAGTTGCGCGAGGGCTTGACCGCCGTCGGCAACGGCTGCTGGGTCCCCACGTCCCCGGGGCGGTCGCGCTGGTTGCCCGCCTCCGCGTGAGCGGTTAGCCCGACCGGGAGCGGTGCGACCAGCGCGCCCTGGTCGACCACCTGATCCGAAAGGCCACCCCCGTCGCCGGGGGTGGCCTTTCGGTCGTTCCCGGTGCTGGGCGCCCGTCCTGTGGGGACCGTCACGGTGCCGCCGCGATCGCGCTCGGCGCTACTGACTAGTAACATCGCGGTGGTAAAGCCCACCGTGCCCGGCACGGCCACGGCATGGCAAGGTCAGCCGAACCGCACGCACATCGCGCCGACCGGCACACCCGCCGTCCACCACACGGTGCTCGTCCCAGGAGGTCGAACAAGACCCATGCCAAACATCGTTGTCCTGGTCAAGCAGGTGCCTGACACGTATTCCGAACGCAGGCTCGCCGACGCCGACCACACCCTGGACCGCGAGTCCGCCGACGCGGTGCTCGACGAGATCAACGAGCGCGCCGTCGAGGAGGCGCTGCTGATCAAGGAGGCGCAGGGCGGCGAGGTCACCGTGCTCAGCGTCGGCCCGCAGCGGGCCACCGAGGCCATCCGCAAGGCCCTGTCGATGGGCGCGGACAAGGCCGTGCACGTGTCCGACCCCGCGCTGCACGGGTCCTGCCTGCTGCAGACCACCAAGGTCCTGGCCGCCGCGATCGGCAAGGTCGACGGCGTCGACCTTGTGATCGCGGGCAACGAGGCCACCGACGGCCGCGGTGGCGCGGTGCCCGCGATGCTGGCCGAGGTCCTGGGCTTCCCGCAGCTCACCCACGCCCGCAAGGTCGCCATTGACGGCACCACGATCACCGTCACCCGCGAGACCGACACCGGGCTGACCCACCTGTCGGCGACGCTGCCCGCGGTGGTCAGCGTCGGCGAGAAGATCAACGAGCCGCGCTACCCCTCGTTCAAGGGGATCATGGCCGCGAAGAAGAAGCCCGTCGAGACCTACACGGTCGCCGACCTGGGCATCGACGCGGGCGAGGTGGGTCTGGCCGCGGCGAGCACCACCGTCCTGGAGGCCACCCCGAAGCCGCCGCGCTCGGCCGGTCAGCGGGTCGAGGACGGCGGGGACGGCGGCGCCAAGATCGCCGAGTACCTCATCGGCCAGAAGCTCATCTAGAAACAACGAGGAGGAACCCCCATGTCTGAGGTACTGGTCCTCGTTGACGAGGTCGACGGCGAGGTCAAGAAGGTCACCTTCGAGCTGCTCACCGCGGCCCGCGAGATCGGCGAGCCCGCCGCCGTCGTGGTCGCCGCCCCCGGCACCGCCGCGAAGGTGCGCGAGTCGCTGGCCGCCTACGGCGCGGCCAAGGTCTACGTCGCCGAGTCCGACGACGTCGCCAACTACCTGCTCACCCCGGCCGTCGACGTGCTCGCCGCCCTGGTCGCGGCCAAGTCGCCCGCCGCGGTGCTCATCTCGGCGACCGCCGACGGCAAGGAGATCGCCGGTCGGCTCGCCGTGCGGACCGACTCCGGTCTGCTCATCGAGGCCATCGGCCTGGAGAACGCCGGTGGCGACGTGGTCGGCGTGCAGTCGATCTTCGGCGGCGCGTTCACGGTCAAGGCCAAGACGAACCGGGGCACCCCGATCGTCACCGTCCGCCCCGGCGGCGTCGACGCGGTCGAGGCCGCCGGTGCCGCGGCGGAGGAGACCGTCGAGGTCCCCTCGGTCGAGGCGGCCAGGGCCACCGCGATCACCGGCCGCGAGCCGATCGTCGGCGGCGACCGCCCCGAGCTGACCGAGGCCTCCATCGTGGTCTCCGGCGGCCGCGGCGTCGGTTCGGCGGAGAAGTTCGAGGTCGTCGAGAAGCTCGCCGACGCCCTCGGTGCCGCTGTCGGCGCCTCCCGCGCCGCGGTCGACTCCGGGTACTACCCGGCGCAGTTCCAGGTCGGCCAGACCGGCAAGACGGTGTCCCCGCAGCTCTACGTCGCCCTCGGCATCTCCGGGGCGATCCAGCACCGCGCGGGCATGCAGACCTCGAAGACGATCGTCGCGGTGAACAAGGACGCCGAGGCGCCGATCTTCGAGATCGCCGACTTCGGCGTCGTCGGCGACCTGTTCGCCGTCGCGCCGCAGCTGACCGACGAGGTCGCCAAGCGCAAGGGCTGATCGTCTGGTGCGCGGTGGGGGGCGGTCCGCGACGGGCCGCCCCTTTCGCCGTTCCCGAGCGGGATTCGCTTCAACCGGACCGCGGAACCGGCAATTCACTCAGTTGCCACTGTCGCGTCACGGCAAAGAACACACACCCGATGCCGACATCGCCCTAATCTCCTGGTATGACGCAGGCCCAGGTGCTGGTCAGCACTGCGAAGCCCGGAATCGACGCACCCACCTACTCACTGCTCGTCGCGCACGACGGCTCCGAGGTCGAGGCCGCTCAGAGACTGCGCTACCAGGTGTTCGCCGAGGAGATGGGCGCCACCCTGCACACCTCGGTCCCCGGCCTGGACATCGACCACTTCGACCCGTTCTGCGACCACCTGGTGGTGCGCGCGGACGCCACCGGCGAGATCGTCGGCACCTACCGGATGCTGCCGCCCGAGCGCGCCGCCGAGGCCGGGTCGCTCTACTCCGACACCGAGTTCGACCTCACCGCGCTGGCCGGGATCCGCGGCGCGCTGGTCGAGACCGGCCGCTCGTGCGTGCACCCCGACCACCGCAACGGCTCGGTCGTCAGCCTGGTGTGGGCGGGCATCGCGCGCTACATGTTGTTGTCCGGCCACAGTTTCCTCGCCGGGTGCGCCTCCGTCCCGCTCGGCGACGGCGGTTCGCTCGCCGCCGGGGTGTGGCAATCGGTGCGCGCCAAGCACTACAGCGACGACCACCAGCGCGTCAGCCCCCGCACCCCCTGGGACTTCTCGAGCGTCGAAGCACCGGCGCGCGCGGTGATGCCGCCGCTGCTCAAGGGATACCTGCGGCTGGGCGCCAAGGTCTGCGGCCCGCCCGCCCTCGACGCCGACTTCGGTGTCGCCGACTTCTTCGTCCTGCTCGACCTGGCCAACGTCGACCAGCGCTACCTGAAGTTCTTCCTGGGGGAGTAGAGCCATGGCGCACGACTGGATGCCCACCTCGCCCTGCGGCCCGTCCTGCTTCACCGACGACGAACCCACCGTCAGCCGGGCCCGCGTGGCCGCGCGGCTGGCGGGGGCGGTCGGGGTGCTGCTGGTGGCGGCGCTGTCGGTCCCGGTGATGCCGCTGATCGGCCGCGCGGGGCGGGAGCTGCTCGCCAAGCGCATCTTCCGCGCGGTGCTGCGGTCCTTCGGGGTCCGCCTGGTGGTCCGCGGCGGCGAGGCGCTGCGCGCGGGCAGTAGCCGGGGCGCGCTCGTGGCCACCAACCACATCTCCTGGCTCGACATCGCCGCGGTCAACGCCGTGCGCCCGATGCGCGCCCTCGCCAAGGTCGACATCCGCACCTGGCCGGTCCTCGGTCGCGTGGTCGCGGCGGCGGGGACGCTGTTCGTGGACCGGGAAAGCCTGCGCTCACTGCCTTCCACGGTCGCGGACCTGTCGGCGTCGTTGCGCTCGGGCTCGCTGGTGTACGTCTGCCCCGAGGGCACGACCTGGTGCGGGCAGGGCATGGGCAAGTTCCGCCCCGCCCTGTTCCAGGCCGCCATCGACGGCGGCGTCCCGGTCCGCCCCATCGCCCTGCGCTTCCACCTGGCCGACGGTCGCGAAACCACGACGCCCGCCTTCATCGGCACCGAAACCATCATCGACTCCGTCCGCCGCGTCGCCCGCCTGCGCGGCCTGGTCCTGGAGCTGACGGTCCTGGACGAACTCGCCCCCGGCCGCGCCGCCAACCGCAAGGAACTCGCCGCGCTCGCGGAGGCCGCCATCAACTCCGCCCTGGACCGGGTGACCCCCATCCCCACCCAACGCCCCCGCCGCCGCCGGGTCACCCTCCCCGCCGCCTGAGCACTCGCGGCCAAGAAGCCCGCTCACCCCTGACCAGAGCACCGCCCACAACCGAGAGCACTGCTCTCTCTTGTGGGCGGTGCTCTTGTTCAAGAGCGCTGGTCGCAACAGGGGATGCTGTGGCGGCGGGAGCGGTGCTCTCAAAGGGGAGCGGCGCTCCAGAGGAGGAGCAGTGCTCTTGATTGTGAGCACTGATCTCGACTGTGAGCGGTGTTCTGGTGAGAGAAGGGGCTGGACCTCCACCCAGGTCGAGGTCACAAGATGAGCGGGTGACCGCCACCGAGACCGCCGATCAGTCCGCCCCCCGGGCACACCTGTGGGGCGCCAGCACCCGAGCCACGACCTTCGGGATCCTCCTGCTCATCACGATCGGCGCCTTCGAGCACCTGGGCGTCTCCACCGCCCTCCCCAAGATGCTCGCCGAACTCGAAGGGCAGCACCTCTACTCCTGGCCCTTCACCGCCTTCCTCTCCGCCAACGTGGTCGCCACCGTCGTCAGTGGCTGGGTTTGCGACCGCGTCGGCGCCCGGGCGGTGCTCATGGTCGCCCCCGCCCTCTTCCTCGCGGGGCTGCTCGTCGGAGGCGCCGCCGAGTCCATGCCCGTCCTGCTCGCGGCACGCGTCCTCCAAGGCCTAGGCCTAGGCGGCGAGGTAGTCGCCATCTACGTACTGGTCGCGCTCGTCTACCCAGAGCGGGTACGCCCAGCCGCCTTCGGGTTGCTTGCTGCTGCCTGGGTGGTGCCCTCCATCGTTGGCCCTACCTTGGCTGGCATCGTCACCGAGCGGTTTGGCTGGCGATGGGTCTTCCTCGGCCTGGTCCCCCTAGCCGTCCTCGGTGTGGTCCTGCTCATCCCGAGCCTGCGCGGCCTACCTAAACCCGACAAGTCCGACAGTCCTATGCGTAAGGGCCTCCCTCTGGCGGCGCTAGCGGCGGCAGTAGGCATCCCCGCGATCAGTTGGGCCGCACAACACCCCTCTCTAGCCACCCTCTGGCTAGGGCTAGGCGGCCTAGCCCTCCTCATCCCGGCCCTCCGCACCCTCTTGCCCCAAGGCACCCTGCGCGGCCGCCCCGGACTCCCCAAAGTCATCCTTGCCCGTGGCCTCTTCGCGGGTGCCTTCTTCGGGGTCGAGGCGTTCGTCCCCCTGACCCTGACGAGCGTGCATGGGCTCTCGCCCGCGTTGGCAGGGCTACCGCTGACCGTTGGCGCTCTCGGCTGGTCCTTCGCGTCCGCGTGGCAGGGCAGGCGGCCGGACATCCCGCGGACGACGTTGATCCGGGTGGGGTTCGGGGTGCTCGCCGCCGGGTTGGCGGCGATGGTGTTCGTCGCCGTGCCGTGGGGGTCGCCGTGGGTCGCGGCGGTGGTGTGGACGGCCTGCGGGGCCGGGATGGGGCTGGGCTTCCCGTCCATCAACGTCCTCGCGCTGGGGCTGTCCCCGGCCGGTGAACGCGGGTTCACCTCCTCGGCGCTGCAGGTCAGCGACACCCTCTTCTCGGCGACCCTGGTCGGGCTCGGCGGCGTCCTGCTGGCCGCGCTGGCCTCCGCGGCGGCGCCGACGGGGGCGGTCGTGCCGATCGACCTGGTGATGGCGGCCGTGGCGCTGCTGGGCGCGTTCGCGTTCCGGCGCTCGACCGACGACCGGGTGTGACCTGGCCCGGTGCCGGGGCGGGCGGGGTTCGGTCTACCCTGGATGCGCGATGACCTACCTCGACCACGCGGCCACCACGCCCATCCTGCCGGAGGCGGTCGCGGCCCTGACCGGGGCGTTGTCCAGCCATGGCAACGCCTCTTCGCTGCATTCCTCCGGCCGCCGCGCCCGCCGCGCCGTCGAGGAGGCGCGCGAATCGATCGCCGCCGCGCTCGGCGCCCGGCCCTCGGAGGTGGTGTTCACCTCGGGCGGGACCGAGAGCGACAACCTGGCCATCAAGGGGATCTACTGGGCCCGCCGCGCCGCCGACCCCGCGCGCAACCGGGTGCTGGTCTCCGCCGTGGAGCACCACGCCGTGCTCGACGCCGCGCTGTGGCTGGCCGAGCACGACGGCGCCGAGCTCGCCCACATCGCCGCGCACGGCGAGCACGAGCCGACGAACGCCCTGTTCTCCCGGTTGGAACTCGCCGACGGCCCGCTGTTCGCCTACGAGGTCGCGCGGCTGCGGCAACCGCCCCGGCAGGTCGTGCTCGCGGCCTGCGAGCTGGCGCTCAACTACGTGCGCCCCGGCGACGAGGCGCTCGGGTACGCGGGGGCGCTGCTGGCCAGCGGGGTCCGCACGGTCGTCGCGGCGACCAGCCGGGTCGGCGACGAGGCCGCCGCCACCGCGATGGTCACCTACCACCAGCGGCTCACCGCCGGGCTCACGCCCGCCCGCGCGCTGGCGGAGTCCATCGCCGAGGATCCCTTCCGCAGGCCGTTCATCTGCCTCGGCGCAGGCTAGACACGCCGGGTCGCCGAACCTACGATCCGCTCACCTGTGTCGCAGACCACAGTGGTGAGAGGCGGTCGCCGTGGATGAGTACCCGACCCTGTGCGCGGCCTTCCAAGACATCGCGCGGATCAACCCGGCCCAGGTGGCGCTGCGCACGCCCGGTGGCGTTGTCGCGATCACCTGGCGCGAGTACGCGCAGCGGGTCCGCGCGATCGCGGCGGGACTGTCCGCGCTCGGGGTGGCCAGGGGGGAGCCGGTCGGGCTGATGCTGACCAACCGCCCCGAGTTCCACCTGGTCGACACCGCCGTCCTGCACCTGGGCGCCCTGCCGTTCTCGGTCTACAACACCTCCGCCCCCGAGCAGTTGGCGCACGTCTTCGCCAACGCGGGCAACAAGGTCGTGGTGACCGAACGGTCGTTCGTGCCGATACTCCGCGCCGCCGCCCCGGACCTGCGCCTGGTGTGCGTGGACGGCGCGGTCGCGGGCGCCGAGGCGCTGGCCGAGGTCGAGGCCAACGGCTCCCCGGACTTCGACTTCGACGCCTCCTGGCGCGCGGTCGCCCCCGACGACGTCGCCACCATCATCTACACCTCCGGCACAACCGGCCCGCCCAAGGGCGTCGAACTCACCCACGCCAACGTCATGGCCGTCGCCCAGGCGGTCAAACAGGCCTTCGAACTCCTGCCCGGCGACCGCGTGCTGTCCTTCCTGCCCTCGGCCCACATCGCCGACCGGGTCGCCTCGCACTACGCCTCGATCCTGTTCGGCACCCAGGTCACCTCGGTGGCCGACCCCCGCGACCTGGCGACCGCGCTGCCGGACGCCCGACCACACCTGTTCTTCGCGGTGCCCCGGGTGTGGCAGAAGTTCAAACTCGCCATCGAATCGGCCGTCGCCGCCGAGCCGAGCCCGGTCAAACGCGCCATCGCCACCTGGGCACTCGACGTCGCCCAGCGCCGCTTGCGCAATCCCCGCTCGGTGCCGCTGGCGCTCCAGCACGCCCTGGCCGACCGCGTGGTACTGCGCCGCTTGCGGGCGCGCCTCGGTCTCGCCGAGGCCAAGGTCCCCGCCTCCGGCGCGGCCGCCATCCCGGTTCCGACCCTGGAGTTCTTCTGGGCCATCGGCATCCCGGTCTACGAGATCTGGGGCATGTCCGAGACCTGCGGCCTCGGCACCTCCGGCCGCATCGGCCTCAACAAGCGCGGCACCGTCGGCACCCCGGTCCACGGCACCGAAGTCCGCCTGGCCGACGACGGCGAACTCCTCATCCGAGGCGCATCGGTCATGCTCCGCTACCGCAACGACCCGATCCGCACGGCCGCCACCATCGACCCCGACGGCTGGGTCCACACCGGCGACATCGGCGAGATCGACGAGGACGGGTTCGTGTCCATCGTGGACCGCAAGAAAGAACTCATCATCACCTCCTCCGGCAAGAACATGTCGCCTACGAACATCGAGAACGCCATCAAGGCAGCCAACTCGGCCATCAGCCAAGTAGTAGCCATCGGCGACAACCGCCCCTACATCTCCGCCCTCATCGTCTTAGACCAAGACGCCGCCGTTGCCCTTGCCGCCAGACACAACCTGCCCACCACCCCAGACGCCCTGGCCGCATCTCCAGAAGTCCGCGCCCTCGTAGCGAAGGCGGTCCGCGAAGGCAATCAACACCTGTCCCGCGTAGAACAGATCAAACGCTTCCGCATCCTCCCCACCTACTGGCACCCCGGCGGCGACGAACTAACCCCCACCCTAAAACTCCGCCGCAAACCCATCGCCGACAAGTACGCGACCGCCATCACCGACCTCTACTCCGAAACCCCCACCCCCGAAACCATCAACCTGGCGACCTCGGCTTAGCAGCACCAACCGCCCACCGAGCCAACCCTGCCGACCCAGCCTCCGTCAGGTCCGCCCCACCCACCGAAACAGCCCCTGGACGCTCGGATCCGTCGGTGCCAACCCGGCTGCCGTCAGGTCTGCCTCAGCCCACCTTCCCAGCCCGTGGACACTCGGACCCTGCGGTGCCATCCCAACTGCCGTCAGGTCCGCCCCAGCCCACCTGCTCAGCCCCTGGACACTCGGAACAGCCGGTGCCATCCCAGCCCGCCCTCGTCGGCCCTGCCAACTCGCCCCCCGTCAGGTCCGCCTCAGCCCACCTGCTCGGCGCGTGGACACTCGGACTTGGCGGTGTCAGCCCAGCCCGCTCTCGTCGGCCCTGCCAACCCAGCCCCTGGACTCTCGGACCCTGCGGTGCCATCCCAACTGCCGTCAGGTCCGCCCCAGCCCACCTACTCAGCGCCTGGACAGTCGGAGTCGCTGGTGCCAAATGCTCGATGGGGTGGACCTGTTTTGTGTGGGGGAGCGGCAGCCGTAGCGTCGTTCAGCGGCAGGGCCATGCTTTTCGGCCCCTGCTTTGCGGTCCTGCCACGGGTGTCGTAGGGGCCCCGCGCAAAACAGGTCCACCCCATCGAGCAAAGCTCGAAAATCGCGGATCGGGCGCCGAGGTCGCCGCCAGGCGACGAGGCCGTCCACCGGAGCCGAAGGCGGAGGCCCGAATCCCTTGCCCCGCATCCCCAGCCACGGCCTACGCCAAGATCAACCTGATCGAAAGCCCCCAAATACACAGCTTACCGCGCAGCACCGACAAACCGGCAGCAGCAACCAACGCCCTGTGGACAGCCAAACCCGTTGTGGACAGCCAACTACCGCCCACAAGATCAACTGAATCAAGAGCCCCCGATATACAGCCTACCGAGCAGCGCCGACAAAAGAGGAGCCGCGACCGGAGCCTGTGGACAACCACGGCCATTGTGGACAACCAGCCCGCCGCACCCCAGGTCACGCAACCCGAGACCCACCACTACCCGAGACCGCCCCCTCAAGCCACCGCCCCCTCACCGCAGCAACAAGTTCACATCCCCGAACTCATGCCACAGATACTCCCCACCCACAGCCTCCCCATAACACCTCTCCACCGCGCTCCTCCCCGCCACCGCCACCAACATGTCCACATGCGACGCCCCCGCCTCGTGGAATCCTGTCAACAACCCGTCAACCACCTCCACCCCCCGCTCCGGCGTAATCACCAGCTCCGTCCACCCCGAAGCCCCCCGTACCACCCCATCCCGCACCGCCGACTCCACCGCGCGCACCGCCGTTGTCCCTACCCCGATCACCCGGCGCCCCTCCGCGCGAGCTGCGTTCACTACCCCCGCGCTCTCGGTGGACACCCGGAACCGCTCCGGATAGGGCCGTTCGTGTGCCTCCGGCGAAGCCACCCCCGTGTGCAGCAGTACCGGCGCGAACTGCACCCCCGCCGCCACCAGTCGGGTCACCAGGCGATCGGTGAACGGGCGGCTGGCGCTGGGCATTTCGGCGCTGCCTGGTTCTACCCCGAACACCGTTTGGTAGTAGCGCAGTGGCCATGCGCGGGGGACGTACCCGTATCGGATCGGTTCCCCGAACGCGCCCAGGTAAGCGCTGACCGTTGAGAACGGGCCGGGTCGGACGGTCGCCTCCCACAGCCGGTCCCGGGAGTACCGCCGCAACAGCACAACGGATGCTCCGCCGCGTAGGTCTAACCGGTCTCCGGCGGTGCCTAGTGCGTAGGGCTTCGTCCAAGAACGGAGTTCCACCAGCCAGGTGCCGTCCGGATTCTCCGTGGACAGGTGCACTCGCAGTGCCCCACCGGCTACCGCGACAGCGGCTGGCAGCGTTCCCGAGGTGTTCACCACTAGCACGTCCCCCGCGCGTAAGACCGACGGCAGGTCGCTGAAGCGGTGGTGGCTGATATCCCCGCCGTCGCTGACTAGAAGCCGCACGCGGTCTCGGGCGAGGCCGCGGGCTTCTGGGGGTTCATGGGCGTCCAACCCGCCAGGCAGGGTGTAGTCGACCGTCATAGCGCTACCTCCGGCAGGCGGAACCGGCCGGACTCTGGGCGGGTTGAGACCAGGTGCAGGACGGCAGGGACAACTGTCTCCGGTAGTGGGCGGTCGCTGATGTCCTCGCCGGGGAAGGCTTCTTGGTGCATCTGGGTGCGGAGGTCGCCCGGGTCGGCCCACCAGACTCTGATGGCGGGTTCCTCTATGGACAGGACGTTGCTGAGCAGTTCGACCGCTGCCTTTGAGGCGCCGTAACCACCCCAGCCCTCGTATGGTTCGACGGCCGCGTCGGAGGTGATGTTGAGGACGGCACCTCCTCTTCTGCGCAAGCCCGGCAGGGCTACCTGGGTGAGGCCGAGCAGGGCGACCACATTGGCCTCGAACACCTCGCGCAGCGCGTCGACCGGGTACTCGGCCAGGCCGGGCAGGGGACTTGGGCCCAGCGCGCCAGCGTTGTTGACCACCAGGGTCGCGCCGCCCAGCGCGTCGGCCGCGGCCACCAGCCGCTCGCGGTGGTCGGGATCGGTGATGTCGCCCGGTACCGCCTCGACCCGGCCGGGCAGTGCGGTCGCGACGGTGGTGAGCGCGGTCGCGCCCCTGGCGTCGAGCACGAGGTCCCACCCCGCCTCGGCGAGACCGGTGGCGATGGCGCGCCCCAACCCCCGGGAGGCGCCGGTGACGATGGCCAACTGGTGCACGGGATTTCCCCTTCCCTCCAACGAAAGAACCGGCCGAACGGCCCACCGCCAACGGTAGGCACCGCCACCGGACCTGCCATCAGACCCGAGACGGGACTTCCCTCCGACTTTGGTCCTAGGACCAGCGGTTTCGTCGGCCCACCTCGGTACCGTGAACCCGTGACCGGGATCGGGAGCAACGAACTGCGCGCCGTCAGCGCCGCCGTGCTGGCGGTCGCGACGCACCTGTCGGTGCACGACGTCCTGCGCACGATCCTCACCTGCGCGCGCAGGCTCGTCGGCGCCCGCTACGCCGCGCTCGGCGTGCCGGACGACGCGGGCGGCTTCGCCGAGTTCCTCGCCGACGGCGTCACCGACGAGCAGTGGGCGGCGATCGGCCCGGTACCGCGCCAGCACGGCCTGCTCGGCGCGCTGCTGCACGACCCGAACCCGGTCCGCATCGACGACGTCCGCGCCCACCCCCGGTTCGAGTGGTGGCCGAAGGCGCACCCCGTGCTCACCGACTTCCTCGGCATGCCCATCACCGACGGGGACGAGGTCCTCGGCGAGATCTTCGTGGCGAACAAGACCGCCGACGGCGGGTTCACCGACCAGGACGAGGAACTGCTCGAGCTCCTCGCGGCGCACGCGGCCATCGCGATCGTCAACGCGCGGCTGCACGAGCGCGCGAGGGAGCTGTCCATCGTCCAGGAGCGCACCAGGATCGCCCGCGAGCTGCACGACGCGGTCACCCAGAAGCTGTTCAGCCTGCGGCTGGCCGCGGAGTCGGCCGCCGCGCTCGCCAGGCGCGACGCCGCGCGCTCGGCCGACCAGCTCGACCTGGTGCGCGCGCTGGCCGCCGAGGTCAGCGACGAGCTGCGCGCCGCGGTCGTGGGGCTGCGCCCGCCGGACCTGGCCGGTGACGGGCTCGACAGCGCCATCGGCAAGCAGGCGGACCTGCTCAACCGGGTGCACGGGGTGGACATCGTCTACCGGGGCGGGGAGATCCCCCGGCTCACCACGACCAGGGAGGAGGCCGTCTACCGGGTGCTGCAGGAGGCGCTGCACAACGCGCTGCGCCACGCCCGCGCCCAGCGCATCCGGGTCGACCTGCGGGTGCACTCCGGGGTCGTGGTGCTGGAGGTCGCCGACGACGGTGTCGGGTTCGACGTGGCGGGAAGCCGCGAGCGCAAGTTGGGGTTGACCTCGATGCGGGACCGGGCCCGCACCGCGGGGGGCCGGTTGCGGGTCACCTCGACCAGCCCCGGGGGGACGACGGTACGGCTGGAGGTGCCCGTTGGGGGATGAGCGGATCAGGGTGCTCGTGGTCGACGACCACCCTGTGGTGCGCCAGGGGCTGCGCACCTTCCTGGACCTGCAGGACGACATCACCGTCATCGGCGAGGCCGCCGACGGCGCGTCCTGCTTCGCCGCCGCCGAGCAGCTCAGACCCGATGTGGTGCTGCTCGACCTGCGCATGCCCGGCACCGACGGGGTCTACGCCCTCAACGCGCTGCGCGCGGCGGGCAACAAAGCGCGGGTGCTCGTCATCACCAGCTTCACCGAGCCGGTCGGAATAGTCCCGGCTGTGCGCGCGGGTGCTGCCGGGTACGTCTTCAAAGACGTCGACCCGTTGGCGCTAGCCGCCGCGATCAGGTCTGTGCACGCGGGCCACGTGCTGCTGCACCCCGACGTGGCGCGCTTGCTCGCGGAGGGGGAGAGCAGGCCAGGCGGGTCTGCCTTGACCGCCCGCGAACGAGAGGTTCTCACCCAGGTGGCACAGGGCAACTCCAACCGGGAGATCGCCCGCGTGTTGACGCTGTCGGAGAAGACGGTGAAGTCCCACATGACGGCGATCCTGGGCAAGCTCGGTTTGCACGACCGCACCCAGGCCGCCCTCTACGCGGTCCGCACCGGTCTGGTCTCCCCGGCCGGTCGCTAAGCGAGTCCGGCGGTAACCGGCGGTTTCGTCGCGAACACCGCACATCGTGCAACCCCGGCGCCGGTTTTGGAGTCTTCCCAGTGGGGGTGCGCGACGCCCAGGTGGTCGGCGGGGCCGCGCGAGCGCACTATTCACCGTGTGTATAGTGCGCTCAGTACCGGTCACGACATGGGGATTTGGGGGTACCGGTGAACCCACGGCTCATCATCGCCACGCTCGCCGTCACCGCTGTCATCGCGGGTTGCTCCACCTCGGCAGCGGGGCCGTCCGTGCCCGGTCTCGCCGAGCGGGGCAGCACGATGACCACGGCGACGCTGTCCCGCAAGGACCTCACCACCAAGGTGAGCCTCAAGGGCAAGGTCACGCTCAACCCGGTCTTCGGACTGGTGGCGCCGTCCGACGGCCAGATCCGCTACCTGGACGTCAAGGACCAGAAGGGCACGCCAACCAAGCCGACCCGCGTCGGCGCGGTGTGGGTGAGCGGCAAGCCCACGCACATCGAGGTCCCGGCAGGCTCAACGTTCGCGGGCAGGCTCGTCGACGACAAGGTCAATGTCACAGCCGGTATGCCTGTGGTGTCCGCTAAGTACGGTGGCTACGGCATCGTCGCCGACATCGATGGTGCTCAGGCTTACGCGCTCGCGGACGGCCTTGGCGCGGTCCGTGCGCAGATCAAGAGCGGCCCCGGGCCGTTCGACTGCGCCGTGCTCGGCACTACCGCCGCGCTTCCGCCGGGCACGATTCCCGACCCGCCCGCCCCGGCAGCGCCACCGGCGCCGAATCCCGCCAATCCTGCGCAGCCCATCCCCGCTCCGGTAGCGCAACCGGAGCCGGAGAAGGACTCACGCACTCCTTCGGAATCGACTGGCATGCGCCTGGTGTGCATTCCGCCTACCGACATCCGGCTGATCAACGGCGCCGAGGTAGTGCTAGAAGTCGTTACCGCGCAAGCCAAGCAGGTACTGGTGGCCCCGGTCGAGGCAGTCGCGGGCAAGCAGGGCACGGGCAAGGTCGACGTGCTTGACCCCAACGGTGCCCGGCAGCGCAAGGACGTCGGACTCGGCCTTACTGACGGCGAGGTCATCGAGATCAAATCCGGTCTTACGGGCACCGAGACCCTCGCTGTGCCCGGCCCGGACCTGCCCCCACCCGCGGAGAACGGGGCGCCGGGCAAGTGACCGCGATCCCGATCCAGCCGCCGCTGATCCAACTCAGCGGCGTGACCAAGACGTTGAAGGGGCAAGGTGAGCCCAGGCCCATCTTGTCCGGTGTGGACCTGACCGTCCGCGCGGGGGAGAGCGTCGCGATCCTCGGCCGCTCCGGTTCCGGCAAGAGCACCCTTCTTAGCCTCATCGGCCTGTTCGACCGCCCGGACGGTGGGCAGTACCTGCTGCACGGCCGTGACATCAGCCGTATCCCGGAACGGCGCGCCGCCCGGCTGCGCAGCCAGGAGTTCGGATTCGTGTTCCAGCGGTTCTTTCTGCTTAAGCACCTCACCGCGATGCAGAACGTCGCGATGGCGTTGGTCAACGGCCAAGGCTGGTTGCCGCGCCGCAAGCGCCGCGCGAAGGTGATGACCGCGCTGGAGCAGGTCGGCATCGCGCACCTGGCCAAGCACCGGCCCGCGCGGCTCTCCGGCGGCGAGCAGCAGCGCGTGGCGATCGCCAGGGCGCTGGTCCGCGAGCCCAGGGTGCTGCTCGCCGACGAGCCGACCGGGGCACTGGACACCGAGACCGGCGCGCTGGTCATCGACGTGCTGCACGCGGCGACCGACCGCGGCTGCGGGCTGATCCTGGTGACCCACGACCACGCGCACGCCAACCGGATGGGCCGCGTGGTGCGGCTCAGTGACGGTCTGCTGGTGCCGGAGCGGGCGGGGGTGTTCAGCTGATGGGCCTCTCCGGACGGTTCCGCTCCGCGCTGGTCATCGGTGGCCAGGGCATCCGCGCGCGCAAGCTGCGCACCTTCCTGTCGATGATCAGCCTGTTCCTCGGGGTGCTCGCCGTGATCGCCGTGCAGGCCGGGTCGGTGCTCGCGAACCGGGCGCTGCTGGCCGACATCGAGATGGTCGAGGGCAAGGACGGCACGGTGGTCGTCGGTGTCCCCTCGGGGGACCGCGCCCCCGCGGCGGTGCTGGACACCGTGCGCGGTAGGCCCGACGCCATCGCCATGATGTCCACCTCCGCCATCATCGGCGAGCCCAACCTGACGCCCATCAACCCGGGCGGCGTGCCGCTGCGCTACGCGGACCAAGGCGGCCCACCGGTGACGATGACCTGCACACCGCAGGGGGTCTGCTACGCCGAACCCCAGGAGAGTCCGCCGCCGCGCGGTATGGCCATCGAACTGCAGTTGGTGGGGATCACCGGCGACATCCGGCAGTTCCGCCCGTTCCACACCGAGGCGGGCAACTGGCTCGACTTCGCGGGCGAGCCGTCGATGTCACCCCGGCTGGTGCTCAACCGAGAAGCGGCCTTGGCTTTCACCCAGTACCAACTCCCGGCCGAGATGCGTATTGGGTCGGCCTATAGCGGCTCCGCTGACGCTGGCTCTCCGCACCCGACGCCACGCGTCATCGGCGCCATCAACGACGGCAACCAACAGCCCACCGCTTACGTCCGCGCGGACGAGTTGCTCAACTGGCTCTCCGCTTCGGCCATGGGCTCGCAGAGCATGACCATCATCATGTCTCCCGCCGCAGTGACGGTGGGGCCGACGCTGCGCGCCAAACTGGGCCCTGAGCTGGGTAACCAGCTCTACTTCCGTACCGTCGACTCCCGCGAGCGCATTGGCGGCCAACTGGATCTCATGCGCTGGATCTTCTACGGCATGGCCGCCTTGGTGCTTCTTATCGGCGTGGCGGGCATCCTCAACGTGGGCCTGGCAACCATCGGCGAACGAGTGGAGGAGTTGGCCCTCCGCCGAGCGGTAGGCACACCTCGTCTCCTGTTGGCAGGCATCGTCCTAGCGGAAACACTCTTAACCGGTCTTCTAACAGCGGCCGCAGCCGTAGTGACCGGCATAGTCGGTCTACAAGCCGCCGGGTACTTCTTCGGCGACAAGCGCCCCAGCCTCCAGAACGTCGCGTTCCCTTGGGAGGCGGGCGTGGCGGGTGTCATCGCGGGTCTTGTCGCAGGAATCCTCGGTGGACTGTTCCCCGCGATCCGCGCAGCACGGATCCCCATTGCCACTGTGATGCGGGCCTAACCCCCGGGCTGGGCGGGTGGTGGATCCACCCCACCCGCCCAGCCGCCCGGGCTACCTACGCAGGCACCCAGTCGCTATTAGCCCCACAGATCACCAGGCAGGGCAGTTTCCCCTCTATCTGCCCGCCCAGCCATCCCGCCAACGGCACGGCTGCCGCCGGTTCCACTGCTACCCGGAACTCGTCCCACAGCAGGTCCCGAGCCGCCAACAACTCCCCGTCACTCACTAGTACCGAGTGCACATTCCCCTGCCGCACCACTTCAAACGGCAAGGCACCCACCCGCGAAGCGCCCAACGCCGAGGCCGCGACTGAGTTCACCACCGCGTCCACCGGCGTCCCGGCGGCAAGTGCGTCGTGCATCGCCTGGCAGTCGACGGGCTCGACCAAAGCCACCGATCGCCCGCGGCCGCCGAGGACTGTTCCCGCTGCCAGCCCACCTCCGCCGACGGCGACCACGAACGTGTCCACCTCGGGCACATCCGCCACCACCTCGGCCGCGCACGTCCCCTGCCCCGCGATCACCAGCGGGTCGTCGTAGGCAGGCACATACCGCGCCCCGCTCTCCGAAGCCTCCGTCAACGCTGCCGCTGATGCCTCCGCGTAGGTGGCACCGTGGCGTACCAGTTTGGCTCCCGCTGCCTCGATTCGGCGGGTCTTGGATTCCGGTGCGCGCTCGGGGACATAAACAGTCGCCGGTAGGCCCAACACCTGCGCGGCAGTCGCGACAGCTACCCCGTGGTTACCGCCGGAGGCCGTCACGACGTGGGTGGGGTGGGGGCCACCTAGGAGCGAGTTGAGGGCGCCGCGGAACTTGAAGGAGCCCGTGCGCTGCAGGTGCTCCAGCTTCAGCACCACAGGCCGACCGTTCACCTCCGTGCGGAGGTGCGGGGTGCGCCTGGCGTGGGGTGCGATGCGGGCCGCCGCGGCGGCGACGTCGGTGTGGTCCACGAGCGCCGATGCTAACCGCGGCGGTGGGTGTGCGGCGCTCTGAGCCGATCGACCAGACTGCACGCTGTGAGCACCACACCCTGGCCGTCCGGTACCGCCACCGGGATCGGCTCGTTGCCCGGGACCGACCCCTTCGAAGCCGCCACCACCGTTCTCGGTGAGCTCCCCGACCTGCCGCACCTGCCCGAGTTGCCCGCCCGCGGGCTCGGGGCCGACATCATCGGTCGCTCCGCGGCCCTGCTGGTCGACCTGGCCGTCGAACTGGTGCCATCCGGGTACCGGGTGACCGCCCGGCCGGGGCTGGACCACCGGCGCGCGATCGACCTCATCCGGCGGGACCTGGACGCCGTCGAGGAGGCCGTGGAGCGCTTGGGGAGCCCACCTCCCGCGGTCAAGGTGCAGGTAGCCGGACCGTGGACGCTCATGGCGGGGCTGGAGTTGCCGCGCGGGCACCGGGTGTTGACCGACCACGGCGCCCTGCGCGAGTTCACCGAGTCGCTGGGGGAGGGGCTGGCCAGGCACGTGGCCGAGGTGCGGCGGCGGATCGGCGCGCCGGTGGTCGTGCAGCTCGACGAACCGACCCTGCCCACGGTCCTCGCGGGTGAGCTGTCCACCCCATCGGGTTACGGCACGGTGCGCGCGGTCGGCGAGCCGGAGGCGCGCGACGTGCTGGCTGCCGTGATCGACGCCGCCGGGTCGGCGAGCGGGCAGCCCGTGGTGGTCCACTGCTGCGCTCCCAGGCCGCCATTCGCCCTCCTGCGGTCCGCTGGCGCCGGTGCGCTCGCGTTCGACGTCGGGTTGCTCGCCAAGGCTGGAGCGGCCGCCTGGGACGCCGTGGGGGAGGTGTGGGACGCCGGGGCGACCCTGTTCCTCGGCGTGGTCCCGAGCACCGACCCGGGCAAGCCGCTGACCCTCCGCGAGGCGGCGAGTCCGGCGTTCCGACTGGTCGACCGGCTCGGGTTCAACCGCTCGATCCTGGCTGAGCGCGCGGTCGCGACCCCAACCTGCGGGATGGCGGGCGCTACGGACACTTGGGCTCGCCGGGCCATGTCTCTCGTGCGTGACGTGGGCAAGTCTTTCGTGGAGCCCCCCGAGGGGTGGTAGCTACCGCAGGGGCTCTACGCCCGGTGGCAGCGCGTTGGCGGCGACCAGTCCGTCGATGTGGCCGAACAGCGTTGACCGGAACGCTCGCGCTGCCGCCGTTGGTGGGGTGTCTGTGCGGTGGGCCAAGGCGATCGTGCGGCGGATGCTCGTGCCTGCCAATGGGGTCGCGCGCAACCCAGGACGACCCGGTAGGACAAGACTCGGCACCAGTGCCACGCCCAGCCCGGCCTCTACAAAGCGCAGCACCGCGTCCATTTCGCCCCCTTCGACTGCCAGTGTCGGTTCGAACCCGGCTTCCCGGCAGGCGTGCAGCGTCGTTTCGCGCAGGTCGTACCCGCGGCGGAACATGACCATTGGCTCATCGCGCAACGATTCCAGTCGGACACTCTCCGGTAGAGCTGGCGCGCTGGACGACGACGCGACCATCAGGTGTTCGCGCAAGACAGGCGTCATCGTGAGGGCGGACTCAACTGCCTGCGGCGGCACAATCAGCAGCGCTAGGTCCAACTCGCCACCTAGTAGCGCCGCCGTCAGGTCGCGAGATCCGCTCTCCTCGACCTGTAGTCGAATACCCGGGTAGCGCTCGTGGTAGCGCTTGAGCACGTCGGCGAGGACACCCACGCACACGCTCGGGGTCGCGCCCAAGCGGACCCGGCCGCGCCGCAGTCCGACCAGTTCCGCCACCTCAAGCCTCGCCGAGTCCACATCGGACAAGATGCGCTTGGCGATCGGCAGGAGAGCCTCACCGGCGGCGGTAAGAGCGACGTTGCCACGGGCCCGGGTGAACAGGGACGCGCCGAGTTCGGTCTCCAGGCTGTGGATCTGCTTGCTCAGTGAGGGCTGCGCCACATGCGCCCGCTGGGCGGCGCGGGTGAAGTGCCGGGTCTCCGCGACGGCCAGGAAATACACGAGCTGCTGCAGCGTCATAGCCACAGGCTATCGAGATGAGCCGATTCATGTATTGGACGACTTGTCGCGGCGGCTCCTAGCGTGGCGGGCATGGCACTGACGTTGCAGCGCGGATCACTTGGCAGACAAGGGTTCCCGTGCCGGCTGTGGGCATCCTCGGTCGGCAAGAAGGTCGTGATGGCGGTCACCGGCGGGATCCTGCTCGGCTACGTGGTCGCGCACATGGTCGGCAACCTGACGATCTTCTTCGGCGACATCGACGGCTACGGCGTCTTCCTGCGCGAGCTGCTCTCGCCGGTCCTGGGCTACGGCGGGTTCGTCTGGGTCGTCCGCGTGGTCCTGCTGCTCGCCGTCGTCCTGCACATGACCGCTGCGGTGCAGCTCGCCCGCCGCGCCGCCCGCGCCCGGCCGGTGGGGTACGCGCGCAGGCCGAAGGTCCAGGGCGGCTACGCGGCGCGGACCATGCGCTGGGGTGGGGTCATCCTCGCCCTCTTCGTGGTCTACCACCTGCTCGACCTGACCGCGGGCGTGCTCAACCCGCACGGCGTCGAGGGACGGATCCACGCGAACGTCGTCGCCGACTTCCAGCACTGGTACGTCGTGGCCGCCTACACACTGGCCGTCGTCGCCCTCGGCTTCCACCTACGGCACGGCATGTGGAGCGCGTTGCGCAGCCTGGGCAAAGCTCCCGGCGCCTCCAGCGCGGCAGCCCTAATCGTCGCCGTTGGCATCACCGTCGGATTCCTCGCCGTGCCCTACGCAGTCCTCTTCGGAATCGTGAGGTAACCCAGTGCTCTACCGCGACGGCGACCCGATCGCCGACACCCGTGCCCCGCAAGGCCCGCTCGAAACTCGCTGGGAGCGCCGACGCTTCTCGTCCCGCCTGGTCAACCCGGCCAACCGGCGCAAGCTGACGGTCGCTGTGGTCGGCACCGGCTTGGCAGGCGGGTCTGCCGCAGCGACCTTGGGTGAACTCGGCTACAACGTGCTGTCGTTCTGCTACCAGGACAGCCCAAGGCGCGCACACAGCATTGCCGCGCAAGGTGGCATCAACGCCGCCAAGAACTACGCGGGCGACGGTGACAGCGTTCACCGCCTCTTCCACGACACCATCAAGGGCGGCGACTTCCGTTCCCGTGAGTCCAACGTCCACCGGCTCGCGGAAGTCAGCACGAGCATCATCGATCAGTGCGTGGCCCAAGGCGTGCCTTTCGCGCGCGAATACGGCGGCCTGCTCGACACGAGGTCCTTCGGCGGCGCGCAGGTGTCCAGGACCTTCTACGCGCGCGGGCAGACCGGCCAACAACTCCTCCTCGGCGCCTATCAAGCGCTTGCGCGCCAGATTCACGCAGGTACGGTCCGGTCCCACCCGCGAACAGAGATGCTCGACCTGGTCATCTCCGATGGCCGCGCCCGCGGCGTCGTAGTGCGTGACCTCGTCACCGGCGAGATCACCACGCACCTCGCTGACGCCGTGGTCTTGGCGACGGGCGGGTACGGCAACGTCTTCCACCTCTCCACCAACGCCAAAGGGTGCAACACGACCGCCATCTGGCGCGCCCACAAACGCGGTGCCCTCTTCGCGAACCCCTGCTACACCCAGATCCACCCCACGTGCATCCCGGTCAGCGGCGACCACCAATCGAAGCTGACTCTGATGAGCGAGTCGCTGCGCAACGACGGCCGGGTGTGGGTGCCGCTACAGGCCGGAGATGGTCGGGCAGCTAGCCAGATCCCGGAAGCGGAACGGGACTACTACCTGGAGCGGATGTACCCGAGCTTCGGCAACCTGGTTCCTCGCGACATCGCCTCCCGCGCCGCGAAGGCCGTGTGCGACGCCGGTAGGGGAGTCGGGCCCGGTGGACTCGGCGTCTACCTTGACTTCGCCGACGCGATTTCGCGACTCGGCAGGGACGCCGTTGCCGCGCGCTACGGGAACCTCTTCGAGATGTACCAGCGCATCACCGACGAAGATCCCTACCAGGTCCCGATGCGCATCTACCCGGCTGTGCACTACACCATGGGCGGCCTCTGGGTGGACTACGACCTGCGCAGCACCATCCCGGGTCTTTTCGTCATCGGTGAAGCCAACTTCTCCGACCACGGCGCCAACCGGCTCGGGGCAAGTGCGCTCATGCAAGGACTCGCGGACGGCTACTTCGTGCTACCCGCGGTCATCGGCGACTACCTCGCCGACGGTCCGTTTGACGCTGTTGACGCTAACGCTGTCGACGAAGCCGAAGATGGCGTGCGAGAAATGATCGACACGCTCCTGTCC
Source organism: Actinokineospora diospyrosa (assembly GCF_024171925.1). Taxonomy (GTDB): domain Bacteria; phylum Actinomycetota; class Actinomycetes; order Mycobacteriales; family Pseudonocardiaceae; genus Actinokineospora; species Actinokineospora diospyrosa. The sequence goes on from NZ_JAMTCO010000020.1 coordinate 54,812, forward strand.
ATCGACGGCGACCGCACCGCTGAGTCCTTCCACCGCGAACTAGGCAGGCTCATGTGGGACCTGTGCGGCATGGAGCGCTCAGAAGAAGGCCTTCGTAAGGCGCTCGAACTCATCCCATCGCTGCGCGAGGAGTTCTGGCGACGGGTGAAGGTGACCGGCACCGGCAGCGAACTGAACCAAGCCCTGGAGAAGGCGGGACGAGTAGCGGACTTCCTCGAACTGGCCGAGTTGATGTGCGTCGACGCTCTTCACCGCACCGAGTCCTGCGGCGGCCACTTCCGCGTAGAGAGCCAAACCCCTGAAGGCGACGCGCGCCGCGACGACGAGCGGTTCTCTTACGTCGCCGCATGGGAGTTCACCGGAGTCGGTGAGCCCCCGGTCCTGCACCGCGAGGAACTCAGCTTCGAGGCCGTCCGCCCCACCGTGAGGAGCTACAAGTGAAGTATCGAGTGCGGGTGTGGCGGCAGGCAGGCCCAACAGCGCCCGGTCGCCTTGTCGAGTACGAAATCGACGACGTCACCGCCGACATGTCGTTCCTGGAGATGCTGGACGTCCTCAACGAACGGCTCCAACTCGCCGGGGAAGACCCCGTCGCGTTCGACCACGACTGCCGCGAAGGCATCTGCGGCGCCTGCGGGGTCATGATCGACGGCGTCGCCCACGGTCCTGGCAAGGCCACCACGACCTGCCAATTGCACATGCGCCAGTTCGACCCGGCTGACCCGATCGTCGTCGAACCGTGGCGGGCCGCGCCCTTCCCCGTCGTCCGGGACCTGGTCGTCGACCGCTCCGCGCTAGACCGCGTCATCGAGTCGGGCGGCTACATCTCCACCCGCGCGGGCGCGGCTCCAGACGCCCACGCACTGCCGGTCCCCAAACTCGACGCCGACACCGCCTTCGAAGCCGCTGCTTGCATCGGCTGCGGCGCGTGCGTGGCCGCCTGCCCCAACGGGTCCTCCATGCTGTTCACCGCCGCTAAAGCCACCCACCTCGGCGTCCTGCCCCAAGGACAACCCGAGCGGTACACCCGCGCGCGCAACATGGTCGAGGCGCAAGACGACCTCGGGTTCGGCGGGTGCACCCTCACCGGAGAATGCACCGCCGTCTGCCCCAAGGGCATCCCTCTTACCGCCATCGCCCGCCTTAATCGCGACGTGCTGTCAGATGCCATGCGCAGCGCTTAGGTCATCATGGGCGGATGAGTTGGTTGCGCCGCAAACCTCAACCTGAACCCCAAGAGCCAGCTGCGCTCGCGGAGCAGTTCTGGGCCGGGTGGTTCCAACTGCTGCCGGAGATCGCGGTAGCTCTAGGCGAGGGTGAACCGCAGCGCGTCGAGAACCAGCTTTGCGACCTCGTTGCCGACCTTCACCCAGACCTCCACTTCGCTCTAGAGCGCGGCGGTAGGTCCATCTACGCCTTGGTCGTCTCCGGGCAAGAGGACCCGCGGCTGCGCCCCTTCACCGACGCGTGGAAGGCCGCCGCGCCACCCGATGACGCCATGTGGGAGTTCCACGACTCCGTGCCACCCGTCCCCGACCCGACCGAGGTGACCGTCAACCTCGGCCCCCACCGCATCCGTCTCGCCGACGTTCGCGTGCACGTCCAGGTAGACGAAGACGCCGGCGTGGTCGATGTCGCCGTGCACCACCCGCTGCTGCGGGAGCTCGATCCGGCCGCTCGCTCAGCGATGACTTTCCTGCCCCTGGACGCCACGCTGGGTGAGCGACTGGCCGGTCGCCGACTGCGCCGCGTCGAAGCGGCCGAAGAGGCCCCCGCCGAGACCATCAGCCTGCTTGAGCTGCGCGAACTCGTCCACAGGCTGGCGGGTTGACGACGCGGGCTGTCGGTCCCCCTCGCTAGTCTGCTCGTGTGACCAGTGCTGACCAGGACCTGCCGCACCAGCCGACCGCGACCGCGGCCGAGGGTGTCGAGGACGTGCCCGCCGACGTCCGCGAGCGGCACTCCGCGCTCGCCGAGGAGCTGCTCGGCCACCAGTTCCGCTACTACGTGCTCGACTCGCCGACGATCTCCGACGGCGAGTTCGACGCGCTGCTGCGCGAGCTGGCCGACCTCGAGGAGCGCCACCCCGCGCTGGTCACCCCCGAGTCGCCGACCCAGCGCGTCGGCGGCACGTTCTCCACCGAGTTCGCCGCCGTCGACCACCTGGAGCGGATGCTCAGCCTGGACAACGCCTTCGACGTCGACGAGCTCGGCTCCTGGGTCGACCGGGTCACCAAGGACGTCGGCGACGCCGCGCACTACCTGTGCGAACTCAAGATCGATGGCCTCGCCATCAACCTGCTCTACGAGCACGGCAGGCTCACCCGCGCCCTCACCCGGGGCGACGGCCGCACCGGCGAGGACGTCACGCTCAACGTCCGCACCATGCGCGACGTCCCGGAACGGCTCACCGCCAGCGACGAGTTCCCGATCCCCGAGCTCGTCGAGATCCGCGGCGAGGTCTTCTTCCGCGTGGAGGACTTCCTCGAGCTCAACGCCCGCTTGGTCGAGGCGGGCAAACCGCCGTTCGCGAACCCGCGCAACACCGCGGCGGGCTCGCTGCGGCAGAAGGACCCCAAGATCACCGCGAGCCGACCGCTGCGGATGATCTGCCACGGCCTGGGCAGACGGGTCGGGTTCGAGCCCACCGCGCAATCGGAGGCGTACCGCGCGTTGGCCGCGTGGGGCCTCCCGGTGTCCGAGCACACCAAGCTGCTCCAGTCCGCCGACCAGCTCGCCGAGCACGTCAAGTACTGGGGCGAGCACCGCCACGACGCGCTGCACGAGATCGACGGCATCGTCATCAAGGTCGACGAGGTGTCCCTGCAGCGCAGGATGGGTAGCACGTCCCGCGCCCCGCGCTGGGCGATCGCCTATAAGTACCCGCCGGAGGAAGCCACCACCACGCTGCTCGACATCCGGGTGAACGTAGGTCGCACCGGCAGGGTCACCCCGTACGCGGTGATGGAACCGGTCAAGGTCGCGGGCTCCACGGTCGAGATGGCCACCCTGCACAACGCCAGCGAGGTCAAGCGCAAGGGCGTGCTCATCGGCGACCGCGTGGTCATCCGCAAGGCGGGCGACGTCATCCCCGAGGTCCTCGGCCCGGTCATCGACGCCAGACCCGACGACGCGCGCGAGTTCGTCATGCCCACCGACTGCCCGGTCTGCGGGACGACCCTGCGCTACGAGAAGGAGGGCGACGCCGACATCCGCTGCCCCAACGCGCGCAGCTGCCCCGCGCAGCTGCGCGAGCGGCTATTCCACCTCGCCGGGCGCGGCGGCTTCGACATCGAGGTCCTCGGCTACGAGGCCGCGGGGGCCCTGCTGGCCTCCGGCGCGCTCGCCGACGAGGGCGATGTGTTCTCCCTCACCGAGGACGACCTGATCGAGGTCGACCTGTTCCGCACCAAGGCGGGCGAGCTCTCCGCCAACGGGCGCAAGTTGCTGGTCAACCTCGACACCGCCAAGGACCGTCCACTGTGGAAGGTCCTGGTGGCGCTGTCGATCCGGCACGTCGGCCCCACCGCGGCGCAGGCGCTGGCCCGCGAGTTCGGCTCCCTCGAGGCGATCGAGGCCGCCGACGAGCAGCAGCTCGCCGACACCGAGGGCGTCGGCCCGACCATCGCCGCCGCGGTGCTCGAGTGGTTCGAGGTCGACTGGCACCGCGACGTGGTCGACAAGTGGCGCGCCGCCGGGGTCACCACGGTGGAGGAACGCGATGAGGGCATCCCGCGCACGCTGGAGGGCCTCTCGATCGTGGTCACCGGCAGCCTGTCGACGCACTCGCGCGACGAGGCCAAGGAGTCCATCGTGGCCAGAGGCGGCAAGGCGTCCGGCTCGGTGTCGAAGAAGACCGCGTTCGTCGTCGTCGGCGACGCCCCCGGTACCAAGTACGACAAGGCCGTCCAGCTCAAGGTCCCCGTCCTGGACGAGGACGGCTTCGCCGTGCTGCTCGCCGAGGGCCCGGCGGCGGCCGCCGAGGTCGCCACGGTCGGCGACCCGGACGCGGCCGTGGCGACGGACACCGAGTCGACCGGGGAGGCCGGGGAGACTGTCGTGTCCACCGAGGACTGATCCACCCGCCCCCGGCGGAAGGGTTGTGTCGTCAACCTTCTCGGTCGGACGGATACGGGGAACGCTCCCGTGCTGGGCCATCCGTGTGAGTCCGACCCGCCGGTTGCGCAGCGCCGCGCCGCAACGCGTCGCGAATCCGCTGTGCCGGGTGGTTGGCAGCGTCGCGATCCCTTGGCAGGGTGGGGGTGGCACGGGTGGCGGGTGGTCGGTGCGGGGTCGGCCGGGCGAGGGGGCGCTGTGGATGATGGCCGCGGTTGGCGGTCCGGGGTGGGACGAGCGGTCGACCTTCGGCGATGAGGACGTCGTCGGTGCCGCCCAACCGGATCCGGTGACCGGAGACGCGCCCGGGACAGGCAACCGGGAGCGCGCTGGGGCGTCGCAGGAGTCCGGTGGGGGTCGCTGCGCCCGGACGGCGCCGCGGCACCGCCGACGACACGACGAACGTGGGAGGACGAGGCGTGGCTGAGGTGGCTGACCTGGTGGTGCGCCAGGCGCGGTCGGACGAGGTGCGGCGGGTCGGGGTGCTGACCGTCGAGGCCTACCGGGCGGTCGGGTACCCGGGCGAGGGGGGCGGGTCCGGGTACGCCACCCTGCTCGCCGATGCCGAGTCGCGGCTGCGCTCGGCCGAGCTGCTGGTCGCCGCGGACCGGGCGGGGTGTCTGGTCGGTACGGTCACCATCGCGCTGCCCGGTACGCCGTTCGCCGAGATCTCCCGCGCTGGCGAACTGGAACTGCGGATGCTCGCCGTCGCCGCCCCCGCGCGCGGCAGGGGGGTCGGTGAGCTGCTGGTGCGCGCGGTGATCGCCCGGGCGCGGGAACTGGGCCTGCACCGGGTGGTGCTGTGCAGCCCGGCCGCGCTCGATGCCGCGCACCGGCTCTACGAGCGGCTCGGGTTCACCCGCTTGCCGGACCGGGACTGGCACCCGGGTCCGGATGTCCTGCTGATCGCCTACACCCTGGACGTGTAGGCCGTCCACACCGAACGGCTCATCCGGCTCAGCTGGCTGGGCTACCGCGCGGGCGCGACAGTGCCGGTGCGACAACGAATGGAGACCGAAACTCTGCTTCACTGGAGCCGTGCTCCCGCAGGCGTGCCTCAACGGCGAACGCTCGGCTGACCGAGCCCCGGTGACCGCGGCCCAACTCGCGGCGGCCGCGGCCGAGGTCGCAGCGCTGGGGGTGACCGCGGTGCACGTGCACCCCCGTGACGCCACCGGCGTGACAACGCTGCTCGGCCCCGAACTGGCCCCCACCGTCGCCGCCATCCGCGCCGCGGCGCCGGGCACGGCCATCGGCGTCACCACCGGCGAGTGGGCCCAACCGGACCCGGCCCGCCGGGTGGCGGCGGTCGCGGCGTGGGTGGGGCTGTCGACGGGGCGGCCGGACTTCGCCTCGGTCAACGTCCACGAGGACGGCTGGTGGGAGGTCTGCGCCGCCCTGCACGCCTGCGGCGTCGATGTCGAACTCGGCGTGTTCGACGTCCCCGCCGCCCACGCGCTGCGCGCCCGCGGCATCCCGGTGGGCGCGGTCCGGGTGCTGGCCGAGGTCCAGCCGGACGCCGAGGCCGAGCCGCTGCTCGACGCACTCACCTGGTCGCCGCTCCCGGTACTGCTGCACGGCGAGGACGACTCCGCCTGGCCGGTTCTCCGCGAGGCGCTCCGGCGCGGCCTCCCGACTCGCATCGGTCTGGAAGACACCCTCCACCTCCCCGACGGCACCCGGGCGCTGAGCAACGCCGACCTGGTCCGCGCGGTCCTGCGGTAGCCGCGAGCCGCCGTAGGGCGGTCTTCGCGGCCGGGGCCGGATAGGGCTCGACGCTCCGGGACGCGCAACCAGCCCACCGGTCCTGGCTGGTGGTCAGGTATGGCGCCTGCCTGACGGCAGGCAGGGGACGCGGCGGACTGCTACCGCAGGACGAGTTCCCGCACCTGCTCGCCATCCTCGACACCGACGTGACGTCGAGTTCGCCTGGTCCCCCGACCGCTTCCTCGACGGCCTCGCCACATTGATCACCGCGAAGTCGACCTAGCCCCCCACCCCAGCGCCCGCGCCGAGTTGTCCACAACGCCGGAGTTGTCCACAGATTTTCGGCGACCCCGTTTCCGCAGCTCAGAACTGGTAGACTGGCACCGGGGTCGCCCCCCGGTGAGGTGGGGGCTGGGTGTCGGCCGGTGGGCGTGATCGGCGGGGCGTGGAGCCCGTGGGTCGGGGGCGAGCCGCCTGGTCGGACACCTCTGGGCGGACGTGCTGGCCGCCGAACCTTCGGCCCGACAGAACGGCGGCCGGGCAGGCGCTGTGCTTGCCCGGTGCGGGAGCCCGCGGGAGGAGTGGACTCCAGCCCGGGACGACGACTGGGGCCGACACCCGGTGCTTAGGACTGTCTAGCTGGCTAACCCCGCCGCGATAGAGCGAACTTTGGGTGGCTGTGAATGTGCTTGCCAGTGCTTCCGGGTCGACCTATAGGCCTGCCCAGTGGTTCGGGGGACCCGCAGGAGTGAACCTCAGTCCGGTAGGACTACCGCCACGATGCCCGCCAGGTGGGCCAACCGGGCGACCTCGGCGGCGCGGAACATCGGCCCGCCGGGGCGGCCGACCAGCAGGACCCGGTCCGGCTTGCCCAGCGGCGTGGCCGCCAGTTCGGTGCCCAGTTCGCGCCAGGTCGCCGGGACCCAGGACTCCTCGCCGTCGAGGACGGTGGCCCTGGCCAGCGGGAGCCAGGGCAGCTCGATGGTCTGGATGTCGGGGGCCGCGGTGCTCGCCGCCAGCCGGTGCGCGCCCTCGCCGGTCGCGGCGACGATCAGCGCCCAGCCCGCTCGGATGATCTTCGGGACGCCCGCGGCGAAGATCGCCAGCCCGTCGGCTGGCTCGGCGGCGACGTCCTCGACCAGTTCCAGTTCGCGGTGGGTGTCGAGCAGGCCCGCGTACGGGCGCACCGCGTCCACCTCGACCCCCTCGATCGACTCGGCCGCGGTGATCAGCACGTCCGGCAGCCTGCCGCCGGGCAGTTCGACCACCAGGTCGTCGATGGCGACCCCGCCCGCCCGCTCCACCACGTCGACGCTGAGGATGTCGGCCCCGATGGCCCCCAGCGCGGTCGCGACCGCGCCCAGGGTGCCTGGGCTGTCCGGGAGCTGGACCCGGATCAGGAACGACAAGGCGAACGCCTCCCGTGCTTGGCGACCCCGCGCGGACGCGCGGATTTCCTCGACCGCTGATTGTCGCAGACCCGGGCCGCGCTGCGCGGGCTGCCACCGGCCACCGGTTTAGCACCGCGACGCGCCCGGAACAACCCGTTCGGGGTCGCGGGACCGCGCGAAATAGACTCGCGGGGTCCTATCACAGACAACCCCGGGGGTTCGTCGAGTGCCCAGCATCTCCCGCGACGAGGTGGCCCACCTCGCTCGCCTGGCCAGGTTGGCCGTCACCGAAGCAGAACTCGACCTGTTCGCAGGTCAGCTCGACCAGATCGTGGCCGCGGTCGCGCAGGTCGGCCAGGTGGCCGACCAGGACATCCCGCCCACGTCGCACTCGGTGCCGCTGACCAACGTCTTCCGCGCCGACGTCGTCCGCCCGGGGCTCAACCAGCAGCAGGCCACCGCCGCCGCGCCCGCGGTGGAGGACGGCCGGTTCCGCGTGCCGAGGATCCTCGGGGAGGAAGCATGACCGAGTTGACTCGCCTCACCGCGGCCGACATCGCGGCCAAGGTCGCCGCGAAGGAGGTCTCCGCGGTCGAGGTCACCCAGGCACACCTGGACCGCATCGCCGCGGTCGACCACGCCGTGCACGCCTTCTTGCACGTTGACACCGAGCGCGCTCTAGCGGCCGCCAAGGCCGTCGACGACGATGTGGCCGCCGGTCGCCCGGCAGCCTCGCCGTTGGCCGGGGTGCCTCTGGCGCTCAAGGACGTGCTCACGATGCAGGGCGCACCGACGACCTGCGGTTCGAAGATCCTGGAGAACTGGCAGCCGCCTTACGACGCCACTGTGACGCGGCGGTTGCTTGAGGCTGGCGTTGTCATCCTCGGTAAGACCAACATGGACGAGTTCGCGATGGGTTCGTCCACCGAGAACTCCGCCTACGGGCCCACCCGCAACCCGTGGGACCTGGATCGGATCCCGGGTGGATCCGGCGGCGGTTCCTCTGCCGCGCTCGCGGCCTTCGAGGCGCCTCTAGCGATCGGCACCGACACCGGTGGCTCCATCCGCCAGCCCGGTGCGGTTACCGGCACCGTCGGTGTGAAGCCCACCTATGGCACCGTGTCCCGCTTCGGCCTGGTCGCCTTCTCCTCCTCTTTGGACCAGGCAGGGCCATGTGCGCGGACCGTGCTCGACGCGGCGCTGCTGCACGAGGTGATCGCCGGGCACGACCCGCTCGACTCCACGTCCATCGACGCGCCCGTCCCGCCCGTGGTGGCGGCCGTGCGCGAAGGTGCCACCGGTGACCTCAAGGGCGTGCGGGTCGGTGTGGTCACCGAGTTCGCGGGCGACGGCTACGAGACCGGTGTCGCCGCCGCCTTCACCGCCGCCGTCGAGCAGTTGCGCGAGCTGGGCGCCGAGATCATCGAGGTCTCCTGCCCGAGCTTCGACCTGGCGCTGCCCGCGTACTACCTGATCGCGCCGAGCGAGGCCTCGTCCAACCTGGCGCGCTTCGACGCGATGCGCTACGGCCTGCGCGTCGGCGACGACGGCACCCGCAGCGCCGAGGAGGTCATGTCGCTGACCCGCGCGGCGGGCTTCGGCGCCGAGGTGAAGCGGCGCATCATGCTCGGCACCTACGCGCTCTCCGCCGGGTACTACGACGCTTACTACGGCTCCGCGCAGAAGGTCCGCACGCTCATCATGCGCGACTTCGACGCCGCGTTCGCCAAGGTGGACGTGCTGGTGTCGCCGACGACGCCGACCACCGCGTTCAAGATCGGCGAGCGCACCGCGGACCCGATGGCGATGTACCGGGCCGACCTGTGCACCATCCCGTCGAACCTGGCGGGCAACGCCGCGCTCAGCGTCCCGTGTGGACTGTCCGACGGGCTGCCGGTCGGCCTGCAGATCATGTCGCCCGCGCTGCAGGACCACCGCGGCTACCGGGTGGCGGCCGCTTACGAGCTCGCCCGCGACGCCGCCCAGGGCGGTCCGCTGATCAACCGTGTCCCGGAGTTGGAGGTCGTGCACTGATGGCCGGATCGAAGTACAAGGGCGTGTTCGGGATCGTCAGCGCGGTCACCTCCGCCACCAGCGCGGCCCGCGGTTTCGCCGCGGCCCGCGCCGACAAGGACAAGCTGGTGCTGGCCAACGCCATCGGCAGCGTCGTCGTCGCCATCACCGGCGTGCTCATCGCCGTGCGCGCCTACCGGAGGGCCAAGTGACCACCGCCGAGCTGATGGACTACGCCGAGGTCGTCACCCGGTTCGACCCGGTGCTGGGCCTCGAGGTCCACGTGGAGCTGTCCACCGCGACCAAGATGTTCTGCGGCTGCTCGAACCAGTTCGGCGGCGAGCCCAACACCAACGTGTGCCCGACCTGCCTCGGTCTGCCCGGGTCGCTGCCCGTGGTCAACGCCGTCGCCATCGAGTCCGCGATCCGGATCGGGCTGGCGCTCAACTGCGAGATCGCCGAGTGGTGCCGCTTCGCGCGGAAGAACTACTTCTACCCGGACATGCCGAAGAACTTCCAGACGTCGCAATACGACGAGCCGATCGCGTTCAACGGCTGGCTCGACGTGACCCTCGACGACGGCACGGTTGTGCGCGTCGAGATCGAGCGCGCGCACATGGAGGAGGACACCGGCAAGTCCCTGCACGTCGGTGGCGCTACCGGGCGTATCCACGGCGCGGAGCACTCGCTGCTGGACTACAACCGGGCAGGCGTGCCGCTTATTGAGATCGTCACCAAGACGATCGAGGGCACCGGCGAGCGTGCTCCTGAGGTCGCTCGCGCCTACGTGTCGACGCTGCGAGACCTGCTCAAGGCGTTGGACGTGTCCGACGTGCGTATGGACCAGGGCTCGCTGCGCTGCGACGCCAACGTCTCTCTTATGGAGCGCGGCGCCACCGAGTTCGGCACCCGCACCGAGACCAAGAACGTCAACTCGCTGCGCAGCGTCGAACGCGCCGTCCGCTACGAGATGACCCGTCAGGCGGCGTTGCTGGCTGACGGCGGGTCCATCCTGCAGGAGACCCGTCACTTCGAAGAGGCCTCTGGCACTACCCGCGCCGGGCGGCGCAAGGAGACCTCGGAGGACTACCGGTACTTCCCGGAGCCCGACCTCGTCCCCATCGCGCCCTCGCGCGAGTGGGTGGAGCAGCTGCGCGGAACCCTGCCGGAGATGCCCGCCGAGCGCCGCAAGCGCATCCAGGCCGAGTGGGCCCTCACCGACCTGGAACTGCGGGACCTCATCAACGCGGGCGCCATCGACCTCGTCGCCGCCACCGCCGACGCGGGCGCCCCGCCTGCCGAGGCCCGCTCCTGGTGGGTTTCTTACCTCTCCCAGCAGGCCAACAACCAGGGCGTCGAGCTGGGTGAACTCGCCATCACGCCCGCCCAGGTGGCCCGCGTGATCGCCCTGGTCGCCGACGGCGCCCTCACCAACAAGCTCGCCCGCGACGTGGTCGACGGCGTGCTCGCGGGGGAGGGGGAGCCCGACACCGTCGTCGAGACCCGCGGCCTCAAGGTGGTGTCCGACGACTCGGCCCTCTTCGCGGCGGTCGACGAGGCCCTGGCCGCCCAGCCGGACGTGGCGGGCAAGATCCGCGAGGGCAAGCACGCCGCCGCGGGTGCCATCGTCGGCGCGGTCATGAAGGCCACCAAGGGACAGGCGGACGCCAAGCGGGTCCGCGAGCTGATCCTGCAGCGCTGCGGCGCCTGAGCCAGACCGGGTGCCTTTGCCTGTGCCGCCCGACCCACCCGGTCGGGCGGCACAGGCGTTCTGGCCCGTCCGGGTGGTCTCCGGTGACACCCGCCGTTCTGCCGTGCCAGGCTCGCCGCCTCAGCGCCGAGGAGGGCCCGTGACCCGCTACGTGTTCGACAACGCCGACACCCGCAACCGCACCCGGTTCGACGTCCTCGGCGCGGCCCTCGACCCGACCACGCACGGCGAGCTCACCGCCGCTGGTGTCGGCCCCGGCCTGCGGTGCTGGGAGGTCGGCGGCGGCGACGGCGGGATCGGGCACTGGCTGGCCGGCCAGGTGGGCCCCACCGGCTCCGTGGTGATCACCGACATCGACCCCAGGTGGATCCCCGCCCACGACGGCACCACCGTCCTGCGCCACGACGTCACCCGCGACGACCCACCGGGCCACGACTTCGACCTCATCCACGCCCGCCTGGTGCTCCTGCACCTCCCCCAACGAGCCACCGTCCTCGACCGCCTGGTGTCCAGCCTGAAACCCGGCGGGCGGCTGGTGCTGGAGGAGTACGACCTCGAGCAGCCACTGCTGCCGCGCACCACCACCCCTCACCACCGCGCCGTGTTCGACGCGGTCCACGAGGCCTTCCTCCGAGTGCTCATGGCCCGCGACGTAGACCTCGGCTGGGCCCGCGCGACCCCGGAGGAGTTCATCACCAGAGGCCTCCGCGACGTCCGCACACGAACCCACACCCCCCTCTGGCACGGCGGCCCGGGACAGGTACAGCTCTATCGCGTGAACGTGGCCCAACTGACCGCCCCCCTACTCACCGACGGCGTAACCGAAGCCGACTTGGCCGCTTTTATGGCGCTTCTAGACAACCCAGCCTTCGCCGTCTGGTCACACCCACTCGTGTCGACGACAGGCACGCGCTAGCTGCGCTAACGCAACCTGCTTTAGCCCACCAGCAGCCTCCGGCAGCGGTACTCCCTAACTGAGCCGCAGAAAGTCGCCGACGCCTTCCACCCCGACGGCAATGCCAGCCCCTGGCCACTCGGAAGCCACTGGTGCCATCCCAACTGCCTCCGCCCCAACTTGGACACTCGGAACGGTTGGTGCCACCCCAGCCCAGCCGAGCCAGCCCTGCCAACCCAGCCCCCTGGGCAGTCGGACCTAGCGGTGCCAACCTGCCCCCGCCAGATCCGCCCCAGCCCACCTCGTCAGCCCTTGGCCACTCGGAAGCAGCGGTGCCAACTCGGCTGCCGTCAGGTCCGCCTCGGCCCGGCTGCTCGGCCCCTGGCCACTCGGATCCGTCGGTGCCAACCTGCCCCCAGTCAGGTCCGCCCCCAGCCCACCTACTCAGCGCCTGGACACTCGGACCTGGCGGTGTCAGCCCAGCCCGCTCTCGTCGGCCCTGCCAACCCAGCACCTGGACAGTCGGACTCGCTGGTGCCAAGCCGGCTCGATGGGGCGGACTTGTTTTGCGTGGGGGGACAACACCCGTAGCGTTTCAGCGCGGCAGGGCCTGCTTTTGGGCCCCTGCTTTGCGGTTCTGCGTCGGGTGTTGTAGGGGCCCCGCGCAAAATAAGTTCGCCCCATCGAGCTTGTCGCATTGTCGCGTTTCCCGCCGATGTTGCCGCCAGGCGACGAGGCGTTTCCCGGAGCCGAAGGCGGAGGCCCGAATCCCTTGCCCCGCACCCCCAGCAACGGCCGACGTCAAGATCAACCTGATCGAAAGCCCCCAAATACACAGCTTACCGCGCAGCACCGACACAACGGGAGCGCCGAACAACGCCCTGTGGACAAGCGAGCGCATTGTGGACAACCACCCACCACAACCAGCCTCGCAAGATCATCTGCCACAAGAGCCCCCGATATACAGCCTACCGAGGAAGCCCGCCACAACGGGAGCGGCGAGCGGCAGCCTGTGGACAACAGAACGCATTGTGGACAACCACCCCCGCAATCCACGCCCACAAGATCAACTGATTGAGAAGCCCCCGGTATACAGCCTACCAACGAGCCTCGACAAAAAGGCAGCAGCGGACAGCGCCCTGTGGACAACGAGCGGCTAGTCCGCGCCTCCGCCCCCACCCTGCGGCTGGACGAGAATCGCCACCACCCGGTCGTCACTAGACACAGCTGCCGTCGATCGCTTGTTCACCGTTCCGCCGATAGCGATCTGGTCGGTCATCAAATCCAGCCCGTCCACCTTGCCGAAGCCATCCGGCGCGGCCAACGCGATTTGCGGCTTCCCAGTAAAAGTGCCATCCGGAGCTTGCGGAAGATTCTGCAGATGGCCAGCCGTCGCCATCGCCACCCACACCAGCTGGGGAGTGGCCGCGCAGCCAGCCACGCCCGGGCGGTCTGGCCACGTCCACGCGGGCGTGCTCAGCGGCTTGCCTGGGTTTACCCGATAAAGCACGTCCGCAGCTGCGGTGCGGTCCGTCACCCACGTCTGCGTGCCGTCGAGGGAGGAGCAGATGCCGCCGGGGGCGTGTAGGCCTGAGGCCAGCACGAGGCTGCCTGCGGTCGGGTTGCCGGGGGCGGGTTTGCCGTCGCCGGTGAAGCGGAGGACTTTGCCTGCGAGGGAGGCTGGGTCGGCTGGTGTGCCCGCGTCGCCGGTGGCTAGGACTAGGGCGCCGCGGTGGTCGCGGGCGAGGGAGCCGCGGTTGCCGGAGGTGCCGCGTGGGATGCCGGTGAGCACCGGTTTCGGCTTGTCGCCCGGGGCGATGCGCACGACGCGGTTGTCGGTGGCTGTGGTGATGTAGGCGAAGACCAGTTGGTCCTCTTCGTACGTGGGTGAGAGGGCCAGCCCGGTGAGACCGCCGTCGGTGGTGGCGTCGACCGGGATGGTGGCGTAGACCGTGGGGGCGGTGCCCTTGCGGACCAGCAGGACGCGGCCGGTCGTGCGCTCGGCGACCAGTGCCGTCGGGTTGGAGCCGTCGCCGGGGAGTGCGGCCACCGCGACGACGGTGTCCAGGCAGGTGGCCAGGACCGCGGGGTGGAAGTCGGTGCACCCGTCCGGTGGCGGCACCTTGCTGGGCTGCCCGCCCTCGGCGGAGCTCTCCGCCTGGCCGCCGCCACCGGTGTCCGGTTCGGGCGCGGCCTGCGGGGTCAGCGGCACGTTCGGCTGCCAGCTCGCCGCGGGGGGCTGTTCGGGGAAGGTCGCGCACGAGGACGCCGACAGGGCCACGACCGCTGCCGTGACCAGGCGCAACGCGGTTCCACCAGCCATGATTCCCCACTTTACGACCAGTGGGGTGAACCCCCGGTGAGCGCTACCGGCCCGCCCGCTCGACCACCGCGACCCGCGCCACCAGCAGGTGCAACTCCTCCGCGATCACCTCCGGCGCCTCCAGCGGCAGGAAGTGGCTCGTCGGCACCACCCGCACCCGCGCCTGCGGCAGGCACGCCACCGCCCTGGTGGCCAGCCCCGGGTCGGCGACCACGTCGAACCGGGCGGCCAGCAGCGTCACCGGGCACCCGATCCCGGTCAGGTCCCGCCCCGGCACCTCCGCGAGGGCCAGCGCGAGGGTCACGTACCAGCGCCAGTCGTGCCCGAGGAACCGGCGGACCGCCTTGGCCACGTCCGCCGGGTCGGCACCGGGCAGCATGAAGCCGCTGTGCTGCAGCAGCGTCGCGGTGAGCCGGTTCACCGGCAGCCGGTGCAGCACCGCGTCCACCAACCCCCCGGCCGCCCGCACCGCCCGCGCGCCGCCGCGCACCAGCGGCCTGCGCACCGCGGCCGGGATGCCCAGCACCCCGAGCACCCCGCCGAACAGGTCACCGGGCACCCCGGCGGCGAACAGCAGCCCGGACACCCGCTCCGGGTGCCTGCGGGCGAGCTCGGCGGCGACCATCACCCCCACCGACCAGCCCATCACCACGCACCGCCGCACACCGGCCGCGTCCATGACCGCGACGGCGTCGTCCACGTGGTCCTCGAGCGCGATCCGGCCCGGGTCGGCCGGGCGGTCCGAGCCCATCGTGCCCCGGTGGTACCAGCTGATCACCCGGACACCCGAGGACGGCAGCACGAGCGCGGGCCAGGCCTCGGGGATGGTCCCCAGCCCCGGGCACAGCAGCACCACCGGGCCCTCGGACTCGGTGCACCAGCCGCGCAGCCGGGTGCCGTCGGCCGCGCGCACGTCGTGTTCGCGCATCACCGGCCAGTGTGCCCCACCGGCCGGGCCCGGCGACCGGTTTCGGCGCGATCACCGCAGCACCGGCGGGTGGCCGACCACTCCGTTTACGTCTACCGATGGAGATTAAAAGCATCGGGACTGGGGCCGGACCGGGCCCGGCACGTAGGGTGTGACCTGTGACGATCACAGTTCTGGTGCCCGATGAGCACGGTGTGGCCGCCTTGGCGGGGATCGACGGCGTGCGCGCGGTCCGCTACGAGCCGGGGGCACTGCCGGACGAGGCCGCGGAGGCCGAGGTCCTCGTGCCCGGGTTCCTCACCGCCGACAAGGGCAGCCTGGTGGCCGGTGTGCCGAAGCTGCGGCTGGTGCAGCTGCTGACCGCGGGCGCCGAGGCCTGGGTGGGCACGCTGCCCGAACACGTCATGTTGTCCACCTGCAGCGGGGCGCACGGCGGCAGCACCGCGGAGTGGGTCGTCGCGGCGTTGCTCACCATGTTCCGCACCATGCGCGAGTTCGAGGACGACCGCCGGACCCAGACCTGGCAGATGCAGCAGACCGAGACGCTGCAGGGCAAGCGGGTCCTGGTGATCGGCTCCGGCGACCTGGGCAAGCAGCTCAAGCGCAGGCTGGACGCCTTCGACGCCGAGGTCACGATGGTGGCCAACACCGCGCGCGAGGGCGTGCGCGGCGTCGACGAGCTGCCCGAGCTGCTGCCGCACCACGACGTCGTCGCGCTCATGGTGCCGATGACGCCCAAGACCCGGCACCTGGCGAACGCGGACTTCCTCAGCCGGATGCCCGACGGCGCCGTGCTGGTGAACGCGGCAAGGGGACCGGTGGTCGACACCGACGCGCTGGTCCGCGAGCTGTCCGCCGGGCGCATCAGGGCCGCGCTCGACGTGACCGACCCCGAGCCGCTGCCGCCCGGCCACCCGCTGTGGACGGCTCCCGGCCTGCTGCTCACCCCGCACGTCGCGGGCAGTTGCACCGGGGTGCACGCGCGCGCCTACCGGGTCATCGCCGAGCAGATCGCCCAGTTCGCGCGGGGTGAGGAACCGAGCAACCTGGTCCGCGGCGACTACTGAGTTGATCGGCAGGGGGTTGACCCATCGCTTACTGTGCGGGCGTGAGTACCGAAGACGACCGCCCACGGCAGAGTGGCGGATACGCGGACAGCGGCTATTTCACGCCGTCGGAGAGCAAGTACCCGGCGACCCCCACCAGCGGTGACGACACCTACGGCAGCGGCACGACCACCGCCCTGCCGCGTCCCACCGGCAGCGACCTCGACGGCGGGCGATCGGACCGGGAGGAGGTGCTCGACCCGGAGCCGCACGCCTGGCACTTCGGTGCCGACCTCGGCCTGTTCGTGCTGCGGGTCACCCTCGGCGCGCTGTTCGTCGGCCACGGGCTGCAGAAGGTCTTCGGCCTGTTGGAGGGCCCGGGCATCGGCGGGTTCGCCCAGGTGCTCGCCGGGTTCGGCTTCCAGCAGACGACCCTGCTGTCCTGGGTCACCGGTGTCACCGAGCTCGGTGCCGGTGCCCTGCTCATCCTCGGCCTGTTCACCCCGGCCGCCGCGGCGGCCGTGCTCGGGGTGATGGCCAACGCCATCTGGGTGCGGGTCGACATCGACCTGTTCGCCGGGGGCGTCGAGCTCGAGGCCATCTACGCGGCGGCGGCGTTCGCGCTGCTGTTCGCCGGGGCCGGGCGGATCTCGCTCGACCGCAACACCCCGTGGTTCCGGCGCGCCCCCGCGTTCGGCTTCATCTTCCTGATCCTGGCCGCGGGCCTGAGCGTGGTCACCCTCGTCGTCCTGCGCTGACCCCGCAGGCGACCACGCGAAACCGACACCGGACGAACAGCACCGGCACCGAACAGCACCGGCACCGAACAGCACCGGCACCGAACAGCGAGATGGCCCCCACCGGAGCACTCCGGCGGGGGCCATCGGCGTTCGATCAGCGACTCGGGTCGCGCACCGCGCCGGTCGAGGCGTCGGTCGCCATCCGCGCGTAGGCGCGCAGCGCGTTGGTCACCGGGCGCACCCGGTCCACCGGCTGCCACGGCCGCTCCCGCGCGTCCATCTTCGCCCGCCGCTCCGCGAGCACCTCCGGCTCCACCAGCAGGTCGAGCGACCGGGTGTGCACGTCGATGCGGATCTGGTCGCCGTCCTCCACCAGCGCGATCAGGCCGCCGCCCGCCGCCTCCGGTGAGATGTGGCCGACCGACAGGCCCGAGGAACCACCGGAGAAGCGCCCGTCGGTGATCAGCGCGCACTTCTTGCCCAGGCCCGCGCCCTTGAGGAACGCGGTCGGGTGCAGCATCTCCTGCATGCCCGGCCCACCGGCCGGGCCCTCATAGCGCACCACGAGCACCTCGCCCGGCTGGATCTTCTTGCCCAGGATCACCGACACCGCCTGCTCCTGGCTCTCCACGACCCGCGCGGGGCCCTGGAAGACGAACAGGTCCTCGTCGATACCGGCCGACTTGATGACCGCGCCGCGCTCGGCCAGGTTCCCGTGCAGCACGGCGAGACCGCCGTCGGCGGTGTACTTGTGCTCGAAGTCGCGGATGCAGCCGCCCGCCGCGTCGGTGTCCAGCGACGACCACCGGTTCGCAGTCGAGAACGCCTTCGTGGTGCGGACCCCACCGGGCGCGGCGTGGAACAGCTCCACCGCCTCCTCGGTCGGGTTCGCCGCGCGGATGTCCCAATCGGACAGCCACTGCGACAGCGACGGGCTGTGCACCGAGAACACGTCCTCGTTGAGCAGTCCCGCCCGCCACAGCTCACCGAGGATCGCCGGGATGCCGCCCGCCCGGTGCACGTCCTCCATGTGGTAGTCGGAGTTCGGCGACACCTTCGACAGGCACGGCACCTTGCGCGAGATCGCGTCGATGTCGGCCAGCGTGAAGTCGACCTCGCCCTCCTGCGCGGCGGCGAGCACGTGCAGCACGGTGTTGGTCGACCCGCCCATCGCCATGTCCAGCGCCATCGCGTTCTCGAACGCGGCCCGGTTGGCGATCGAGCGCGGCAGCGCGGACTCGTCGTCCTGCTCGTACCAGCGCTTGCACAGCTCGACGACCGCGGTCCCGGCGCGGGAGAACAGGTCCCGGCGCGCGGCGTGCGTGGCCAGCGTGGACCCGTTGCCCGGCAGCGCCAACCCGAGCGCCTCGGTGAGGCAGTTCATCGAATTGGCGGTGAACATGCCGGAGCAGGACCCGCACGTCGGGCAGGCCGAGCGCTCGACCTCGTCGAGCGCGGTCTCGTCGACGGCGCTGTTGGCCGAGGCGGAGATCGTGGTGATCAGGTCCGACGACGGGTGCGCGACACCGCCGACCACGACCGCCTTGCCCGCCTCCATCGGTCCACCGGAGACGAACACCACCGGGATGTTGATCCGCATGGCCGCGTTGAGCATGCCGGGGGTGATCTTGTCGCAGTTGGAGATGCACACGATCGCGTCGGCCTGGTGCGCGTTGACCATGTACTCCACCGAGTCGGCGATGATCTCGCGCGACGGCAGCGAGTACAGCATCCCGCTGTGGCCCATGGCGATGCCGTCGTCGACGGCGATGGTGTGGAACTCGCGCGCGACGCCACCGGCCGCGGTGATGGCCTCTGCCACGATGTCGCCGAGGTCGCGCAGGTGCACGTGCCCCGGCACGAACTGGGTGTAGGAGTTGGCGATCGCGATGATCGGCTTGCCGAAGTCGCTGTCGGTCATGCCGGTGGCGCGCCACAGCGAGCGGGCCCCTGCGGCGTTGCGGCCGTGGGTGGTGGTGCGGGAGCGCAGCGCGGGCACGGCTCCTCCAATGTGTGCGGGTCGAACTGCGATGACGTACTAACCGCGGCGCCCGGGGTGCGGCGCCGACCAGTGCGGGGAGCGGTGCCGCCCAGGTTACTCCGGTGCG
Source organism: Actinokineospora diospyrosa (assembly GCF_024171925.1). Lineage (GTDB taxonomy): Bacteria > Actinomycetota > Actinomycetes > Mycobacteriales > Pseudonocardiaceae > Actinokineospora > Actinokineospora diospyrosa. Next base: position 73,790 of record NZ_JAMTCO010000020.1, read on the forward strand.
GGTGCGCGGCGTGCCGTGTCCTCGGCCCCGGATCCGGCGGCGGGTTCTGGGCCGGGTTCGGTCGCGGGCTCGGTCGCGGGCTCTGTGTCGGGTTCGACGCCCGGGTCGGCCGCCGCTCCCGCGGTGGGGGCGGTCGAGTCCCCGGTACCGACAGAGTCGTCGGCGTCGTCGGTGTCCCTGGCCTCGGGCGTGGGAGGCTCGGTCGGGTCGTCCAGCCGCCCGCCGCTGACCAGCGCCAACGCGGGCAGGTGGCGCACCCGCACCTGCGGCAGCGCGACCTCGGTGTCGTCGTAGAGCACCGCGGACACCTTCCCGCGCTCGCTCAGCCGCAGCCCCTTGAGCCGGTCCCACGGCAGCGGCCGCGACGAGGTGACCTCGCGCACGACCAGTCCGTCCGCGTCGGCGACGGTGCGCACGCGTAACACCCACACGACCGCGGCGATGGGAATCACGTACACCAGGAACAGCCCCGGTGCGGCGAAGGCGAACGGTGTCGCGCAGACCGCGAACAACAGTGCGGCGAGGACGGCGACACCCGGGATCCGGAAGACCAGCCGGGACGGCACTTGCTGCTGCTCAGACACCCTTAGATGGTGCACCGCGGCCCACCACCGGCCGCCCCCGGGTCCCGAATCACAGTCCAGCATCCGGGAGCACCGTCCCGCAGAGTTGACGCTCTACCCCGAACGCACTAGCGTCTGACGGGTGCCAGCCCACCTGATTCTCGTACTTCCGCCGCGCGTTCGACGCTGACGGGAGTCCTGACGCATCGAACGCGCGACCCTCGCTCGACCTCCGTGGTCGACGGGGGTTTTTTCGTGTCCAGGCCCGTACTCGCACCACCGATAGTCCGACTTCCCAGCAATCGCCCCGGATCCCCAGTAGAGCCACGAGAACACTTCGACCCACGAGGCAGACCGATGACCAGCGCAACATCGCGGCCCACCCCGGCCGCAGCGAACCACGGGACGGCCACCCCGCACCCTGCCCGGCCCAAGCCCGCGCCGCCCTCCGGAACACCCGTCCGGGTGACCGGGGCGCAGTCGCTCGTCCGGTCGTTGGAGGCGGTGGGCGTCGAGATCGTGTTCGGCATCCCGGGGGGCACCATCCTGCCCGCCTACGACCCGCTGCTCGACTCGACCCGGCTGCGGCACGTGCTGGTGCGCCACGAGCAGGGCGCCGGGCACGCCGCGACCGGGTACGCGCAGGCCACCGGCAAGGTCGGCGTGTGCATGGCCACCTCGGGCCCCGGCGCGACGAACCTGGTCACCCCGCTCGCCGACGCGAACATGGACTCGGTCCCCGTGGTGGCCATCACCGGCCAGCAGTCGCGCGGCCTGATCGGCACCGACGCCTTCCAGGAAGCCGACATCTGCGGCATCACGCTGCCGATCACCAAGCACAACTTCCTGGTCACCGACCCCGCCGACATCCCGCGCACCATCGCCGAGGCGTTCCACCTGGCCAAGACCGGCCGCCCCGGCCCGGTCCTGGTGGACATCCCCAAGGACGTGCTGCAGGAGACCACCTCCTTCACCTGGCCGCCGGAGCTGCGGTTGCCCGGCTACCGGCCGACCACCCGCCCGCACGGCAAGCAGGTGCGCGAGGCGGCGAAGCTGATCTGCGGCGCCAAGCGCCCGGTCCTCTACGTCGGCGGCGGTGTCATCAAGGCCGACGCCTCGGCCGAACTGCTGGAACTGGCCGAGCTGACCGGCATCCCGGTCGTCACCACGCTGATGGCGCGCGGCGCGTTCCCCGACTCGCACAAGCAGCACCTGGGCATGCCCGGCATGCACGGCACCGTCCCCGCCGTCGGCGCGATGCAGCGCAGCGACCTGCTGGTCGCCCTCGGCGCGCGCTTCGACGACCGGGTCACCGGGCAGCTGAGCAGCTTCGCCCCCGACGCCGCGATCGTGCACGCCGACATCGACCCCGCCGAGATCTCCAAGAACCGCCGCGCCGACGTGCCGATCGTGGGCGACTGCAAGGAGATCCTGGTCGAGCTGATCGCCGCGGTGAAGGCGGAGCGGGCCAACGGGCACACCGACCTGACCCCGTGGTGGCGCACCCTCGACGAGTGGCGCGGCACCTTCCCGCTGGGCTACGAGTGGCCCAGCGACGGAACCCTGTCCCCGCAGTACGTCATCGAGCGCATCGGCCGCATCGCCGGTCCCGAGGCCGTTTACACCGCCGGTGTCGGCCAGCACCAGATGTGGGCCGCGCAGCACGTCCGCTACGAGAACCCGCGCACCTGGCTCAACTCCGGTGGCCTGGGCACCATGGGTTACGCCGTGCCCGCCGCCATGGGCGCCAAGTTCGGCAGGCCCGAGGCCGTGGTCTGGGCCATCGACGGCGACGGCTGCTTCCAGATGACCAACCAGGAACTGGCCACCTGCGCCATCGAGGGCGCGCCGATCAAGGTCGCGGTCATCAACAACGGCAACCTCGGCATGGTCCGGCAGTGGCAGAACCTGTTCTACAGCGAGCGCTACTCGCAGACCGACCTGGGCACCCACAAGCACCGCATCCCCGACTTCACGCTGCTGGCCGAGGCGCTCGGGTGCGCCGGGCTGCGCTGCGAGACCAAGGAGGAGGTGGACTCGGTGATCCACCGCGCGATGGCCATCAACGACCGCCCGGTGGTGGTGGACTTCGTGGTCGGCAAGGACGCCCAGGTCTGGCCGATGGTCGCCGCCGGGACCGGCAACGACCACATCATGGCCGCCCGCGGCATCCGGCCGCTGTTCGACGAAGCGTGACCCGGCGGACCAGACAGGACTGAGCCCATGACCAAACACACCCTCAGCGTGCTGGTGGAGAACAAGCCGGGCGTGCTGGCCCGGGTCGCCGGGTTGTTCTCCCGGCGCGGGTTCAACATCGACTCCCTTGCCGTCGGTCCGACCGAGCACCCCGACGTGTCCAGGATGACCATCGTGGTCGCCGTCGAGGACCTGCCGCTCGAACAGGTCACCAAGCAGCTCAACAAGCTGATCAACGTGATCAAGATCGTCGAGCTCGAGGCCACCGCCGCGGTGCGCCGGGAACTGCTGCTGGTCAAGGTCCGCGCCGACGCCACCGTGCGCAGCCAGGTCCTGGAGACCGTGCAGCTGTTCCGCGCCAAGGTGGTCGACGTCTCCCCGGAGGCGCTGACCATCGAGGCCACCGGCACCGCCGACAAGATCGAGGCGCTGCTGCGCATGCTGGAGCCCTACGGCGTGCGCGAGATGGTGCAGTCCGGCATGGTCGCCATCGGCCGCGGCCCCCGCTCGATCACCGCGACCGCCGTCCGCTGACCGATTCCCCGAGTTTCGCTGGTTTCCCGCCAGGTACCGCCAGAAAGGCAGACACAACTCCCATGTCCGTCGAGATCTTCTATGACGCCGACGCCGACCTCGGCATCATCCAGGGCCGCAAGGTGGCCGTCATCGGCTACGGCAGCCAGGGCCACGCGCACGCGCTGAGCCTGCGCGATTCCGGTGTGGACGTCCGCATCGGACTGCCCGAGGGGTCCAAGTCCCGCGCCAAGGCCGAGGAGCAGGGCCTGCGCGTGCTCACCCCGGCCGAGGCCTCCGCCGAGGCGGACCTCATCATGATCCTCGCGCCGGACACCAAGCAGCGCTTCATCTACGCCGAGGACATCGAGCCCAACCTCAACGACGGCGACGCCATCTTCTTCGGGCACGGCTTCAACATCCGCTACGACCTGATCAAGCCCCCGGCCAACGTCGACGTCGCCATGGTCGCCCCCAAGGGCCCCGGCCACCTCGTGCGCCGCCAGTTCGTCGACGGCAAGGGCGTTCCCGCGCTCATCGCCGTGCACCAGGACGCCACCGGCGGCGCGCAGGCGCTCGCCCTGTCCTACGCGGCCGCGATCGGCGGCGCGCGGGCAGGCGTGATCAAGACGACCTTCACCGAGGAGACCGAGACCGACCTGTTCGGTGAGCAGGCCGTGCTCTGCGGCGGTGCCTCGGCGCTGGTGCAGACCGGGTTCGAGGTGCTGACCGAGGCGGGTTACGCCCCGGAGATCGCCTACTTCGAGGTGCTGCACGAGCTCAAGCTGATCGTCGACCTGATGTACGAGGGCGGCATCGCCCGGCAGCGCTACTCGGTGTCCGACACCGCCGAGTACGGCGACCTCACCCGCGGTCCGCGCGTGATCACCCCCGCGGTCAAGGCGGAGATGAAGAAGATCCTGGGCGAGATCCAGGACGGCACCTTCGCCCGCGAGTGGGTGGCCGAGGACGAGAGCGGCCGGGCGAACTACCACCGGCTCCAGGAAGAGGGCGCGAAGCACCCGATCGAGGAGACCGGCGCGAAGCTGCGCGGCCTGATGTCGTGGGTCGACCGCCCGATCACCGAGACCGCCTGACGCTGTTCGCCGGAAGAGGGGACCGCGCACCGGTCCCCTCTTCTCGCGTTAGAAGTCCGGTTCCATGCACAGGGTTATCAAGACCGCGGGCGCGAGTTCGGGGGCGAAGGAATACCCGGGGAAACCGCCCCAGCGAATGGACTCGCGCAAGTACTCGACCAAGGTGATGCCCTCGCGGCCCGCTATGCCGCGCACCACGGGATCGGCCAGTGACGACGGTAGGTCCAAGTCCTGGGTGCCGCCCGGCACATTCGCCTTCCGCCGTTCGTCAGGGGCCAGCGGGAAGGAGAAGTCCGGTTCGGTGCCGTGCTCGTCCCACTCGGCGGCGAGGTTGTAGATGCCCGGCAGGCACAACGGGTCGGGGTACTCCGGGCCGGGTGGCTCGCCCCGGGGGACCGGTTCCAGGTGGTAGGACAAGAGCAATGCCTCGCTGTCACCGGCGAACCACACTCGACCCACTTGGCGTAGGCAGGCCTCCAACGCGAACGGCAGGGCCACCTTGTCGGTCAGCGCGTCGATGCGGGCGAGCGCGCCCTCGGTGGGCGGTTCGTGCGGTTCGAGTCCGTTCGCCGAGACCCAGCCCAGCTCCGGCAACGCGGCCGCGATCCGGGCCACGTCCTGCCCGGCCCGGAACATCGTCTCGTCCGCCACCGCGGCGACGTCCTCGACCAGCGCGTCGGGGATCGGGCCCAGCGCGCGCAGTTCCGCCCACACCGCGACCCGCTCGCCGCGCAGGTAGCGCTGGAAGTACGAGCTCACCGGGGTCACGTTACTCACCGCGACCGCGCGAGTCGTCCGCGACACGGTGCGCGCGGGTGCCCTGGCCGCCTGCGGTATACCTGATCCCCGGCACACCCCGACTCCGCTACCGAGCGAGGAGACGAGATGGAAAGCGCACCCATCTACGACGACAAGGCCGAGGTCCGCGGCAACCTGGACCTGTCCAAGGCCGAGTGGCAGCGCGCCGCCGAACCCGACGCCGACCCCGACGGCGAGTACGTGGAGATCGCGTTCGTCCCGCACTCCGACGGCAAGACCTACATCGCGATGCGCAACTCCCGCTTCACGGGCCCGCAGGACACGGTGCTGGTGTTCACCGAGTCGGAGTGGGACGCCTTCGTCGAGGGCGCCAAGGCCGGGGAGTTCGACGAGCCGTGGTGACCCCACCCGGCGCGGACCCCGACCAACCCGGCGCCCCGGTCTGGATCCCCCCGGAAGCCCTCGCCGCCCCCGAGGAGTCGACCCGCACCGAGGCCATCGCCCACCCCGCGACGGCCCCACCCACCCAGCCCGGCGGGTGGCAACCCCCCGCAGCCGAGCGCGCCCCTCATCCCCCAGCCAACCCGGCCGCCCGACAACAACCCCCTGGCTGGCGGCCCGCGGCGCTTCCACCGCGCGACCCCCAGCCCCCTGCACACCAGCCCGGGCCGCAGCCAGCCGCGCACCAGCTCGGGCCGCGGCCGGTGGTGGGCCCGACCGGGGCGCAGTCGGTGGTGGGTGAGACTGGGCCGCAATTGGTGGTGCATCAGGCCGGGCCGCAGCCGGTGGTGGGTCAGGCGGGCGTGCACCCGCCCCCGCATCCTTCTGGCCCGCAATCCCCGTCGCACCACACTGGGCCGCAGCCGGTTGTGCACCAGACGGGGCCGCGGTCGGTGGTGGGTCAGCTTGGGGCGCAGCCGGGGTCGCACCAGACTGGGGCGCAGCCTGTGGTGGGCCAGGCAGGCATGCACCCACCCCACCCCGGTCCGCCGCCCCTTTCGCACCAGACCGGGCCGCGGCCTGTCGCGCCCCAAAGCGAGCCGAATCCCGTGGTGCCACCGACCGGCTGGCAGTCGATCCCGCACCAGACCGGACCGCAGCCCGTGGTGCGCCAGGTCGGCCAGCAGACCGTCGCGCAGGAGTCCGGTCCGCAACCGGTGCCGTATCAGCCGGGCGTGCACCCAGCGGTGCGCCAGGCCACTCCGCAACAGCCCGGTTCGCAGCTACCCCCGCACCAGTCCGCCGCGCACCAAGGCGAGGTGCGGGCGACCGGACAGCAGCCGGTCCCGAACCTTCCCGGCTCGCACCAGGTGGGCCAGCACTGGACTGGGCCCCAGTCGCCGCCGTCCCAGACGGGGCCACAGCCGGTGGTGCGCCAAGCAGGCCCGCAACCGCCCCTGCAGCAACCCGCCTCGCACCAGGGCGTTCAGCAGCCCAGCGAGTCCCAGCGCGACTCGGACCCCGCAGGACGCCAGTTCGGCCACCTGCCGGGCCCGCACGAGACCGGCCAACAGTCCGCCGCGCACGAAGCTGGTCAGCCGGTGCCGCACCACACCGGGCCGCAGCCCGTGGTGCGCCAAGCGGGCCCGCAACCGCTTCCGCAGCACCCTCTCCCGCAGCACCCTCTCCCGCAGCACCCTCTCCCGCAGCACCCTCTCCCGCACAAAACCGGCCCGCAGCCCGTTGTGCGACAGGGTGTCCAGCAGGCTGGTCAGCCGCAGGGCGGCCCGTGGCCGACTGGTCCGCAGCCCGTTCCGAATCGGGCCGGGCCGCTGCCGGGCCCGCACCAGACCGGGCAGCAACCCGTCGTGCCGCGACCGCCGGAGGTGCCGGGCCCGGTTGGGCGTCCCGTGCCGCGCCCGGAGATGTCCGGTCCCGCGTTCCATCCCGTGGCGCCGCACCCGGAGGTGTCCACCCCGCCGCCGGGGCCGAATAGGTCGAGTCCGGCGTTCCACCCTGTTGCCCCGCGTCCGGAGATGTCCACCCCGCCGCCGGGGCCGGACAGATCCAGTCCTGCGTTCCGCCCCGTCGCCCCGCGCGCAGACATGGCCGCGTTCCCGCCCCCGCACCACCCCGGACCCCCACCGCTCGAGTTCTCGGCTGACATGTCCTTCGGTCCCACTGGATCCGGTGGTTATGTCACCGGCAGCACCCCCGTGCCCGTCCGGGTGACCGAACCGGACGATCTGCCCATTGCGAAGGCGGTTGAGCGCAAGCGGCCCGCGTACCTGGTGGAGGGGGATGACGACGAGGTGTTCGGGAATGCGGAGTTCACCGCGCCGCCGGTGTTGGGGGAGTGATCTCCGGTGTCGCAACACTGCCATGTCACCTGGCTCACCCTGCGGTTGAACGGTTCAGAGACCGGCCTAGACTCGGGGCCTTGGGTTACAGCGCCGTAACCGCGTCCCTCCGCAGAGCCAGCCCAGGAGTAGCAGCGTGACCACTACGAGCCGCCCCGTCGTCCTCATCGCTGAGAAGCTCGCGCCGTCCGTGCTGGAGGTGTTCGGCGACGAGTTCGAGGTCCGCCAGGTCGACGGCACCGACCGCCCGGCGTTGCTGTCCGCGGTGTCCGGCGCGGACGCGCTGCTGGTGCGCTCGGCCACCCAGGTCGACGCCGAGGTGCTCAAGGCGACCGACACGCTCAAGGTCGTGGCCCGCGCGGGCGTCGGCCTCGACAACGTCGACGTGCCCTCCGCCACCGACCGGGGTGTGCTGGTGGTCAACGCGCCCACCTCCAACATCGTCTCCGCCGCCGAGCACGCCGTCGCGCTGCTGCTCGCGGTCGCCCGCCAGATCCCCGCGGCGCACCAGACGCTGCAGGAGGGGCAGTGGAAGCGCAGCGCGTTCTCCGGGGTCGAGCTGCTCGGCAAGACCGTCGGCGTGGTCGGGCTCGGCAAGATCGGGCAGCTGTTCGCCCAGCGCCTGGCCGGTTTCGGCACCACGCTGATCGCCTACGACCCCTACGCCTCGGCCGCGCGCGCCGCGCAGCTGGGCATCGAGCTGGTCGAGCTCGACGAGCTGCTCGCCCGCGCCGACGTCATCTCCGTGCACCTGCCCAAGACGCCGGAGACCAAGGGCCTGATCAACGCCGAGGCGCTGGCCAAGACCAAGAAGGGCGTGCTCATCGTCAACGCCGCCCGCGGTGGCCTCATCGACGAGCAGGCGCTGGTGGACGCGGTGCGCAGCGGCCAGGTGGGCGGGGCCGGGGTGGACGTGTTCACCAAGGAGCCCACCACCGAGAGCGTGCTGTTCGGCGTCCCCGGCATCATCGTCACCCCGCACCTGGGCGCCTCCACCGGTGAGGCGCAGGACCGCGCGGGCACCGACGTGGCGCACTCGGTCCGCCTCGCGCTGCGCGGCGACTTCGTGCCCGACGCGGTCAACGTGGCCGGTGGCGTGGTCGGCGAGGAGGTCCGCCCGTACCTGCCGCTGACCCAGAAGCTGGGCACCGTGCTCTCCGCGCTCGGCGGCAAGGCGCCCACCTCGATCACCGTGCTCGTCCGCGGCGAACTGTCCACTGAGGACGTCTCGATCCTGCCGCTCGCGGCGCTGCGCGGGGTGTTCGCAGGCATCGTCGAGGACCAGGTGACCTTCGTCAACGCCCCCCGCCTCGCCGAGACCCTCGGCGTGACCGTCGAGGTGGCCAAGGAGAGCGAGAGCCTCAACCACCGCAGCTTGGTGACCCTGCGCGGGGTCTACCCGGACGGCACCGCGGTGACCGTCAGCGGCACCCTGTCCGGCCTCGGCCAGGTGCAGAAGCTGGTCGAGGTGCACGGCCGCTCCTTCGACCTGCGCGCCGAGGGCGACGTGGTGCTGCTGGAGTACCCGGAGCGCCCCGGCGTGATGGGCACCGTGGGCACCCTGCTCGGCGAGGCCGGGGTGAACGTGGACGCCGCCCAGATCAGCCAGACCGCCGACGGCGACGCGGTGATGCTGCTGCGGGTGGACCGCGCGGTCGACCAGTCCGTGCTGGAGTCGATCGGCGCCTCGATCGGCGCCACCATCGTCCGCTCGGTCGACTTCGGCTGAGCGACCCTCGACAACGGGCCCCGACGCGGCCACCCGGTCCACGGGCTGGGACGCGGCGTGCGCCCCGTTGGTGCCCGGATCGGTTGGTCGACAACCGATCCGGGCACCGTTCGTGTTACCCGTGGGCCGTTGTGACCACGAATCGCCACCCAGAGGGGTGGCGAGATGCGGCGACCGGACGACTTCCCGGTAGCCTTCCCTCGACTACCAGGCCCTGACAGTTCGGGCCGATACCCGGGAGGTGTGTGCATGCGGCTCGCGGTGATCCCAGGTGACGGGATCGGGCCGGAAGTGATCGCCGAGGCACTGAAGGTGCTCGGTGAGGTCGTTCCGACCGCGGAGATCACCCGATACGACCTCGGCGCTGCCCGGTGGCACGCGACGGGGGAACTCCTGCCGGAGTCAGTGCTCGCCGAGTTGCGCGAGCACGACGCGATCCTGCTCGGCGCGGTCGGTGACCCGTCGGTGCCCAGCGGCATCCTCGAGCGCGGGCTGCTGCTGCGGCTGCGCTTCGAACTCGACCACCACGTGAACCTGCGCCCGGCGCGGCTGTACCCGGGCGTGAAGAGCCCGATCGCCGATCCTGGCGAGATCGACATGATCGTGGTCAGGGAGGGCACCGAGGGCCTCTACGCGGGCAACGGTGGACTGTTGCGAAAGGACACTCCGCACGAGATCGCGACCGAGGTGAGCGTCAACACCTCGTTCGGTGTGGAGCGGGTCGTGCGCGACGCGTTCACCCGCGCCTCGGCGCGTCCGCGCAAGCACCTCACGCTGGTCCACAAGACCAACGTGCTCACCCACGCTGGCTCGTTGTGGTCGCGCGTGGTGGAGGAGGTGTCCCTGCAGCACCCGGACGTGACGGTGGCCTACCAGCACGTGGACGCCACGACCATCCACATGGTGACCGACCCGACCAGGTTCGACGTGATCGTCACCGACAACCTGTTCGGCGACATCCTGACCGACCTCGCCGCGGCCGTGACCGGTGGCATCGGGCTCGCCGCCAGCGGCAACCTCGACATCACCCGGCGCAACCCGAGCATGTTCGAGCCGGTGCACGGCAGCGCGCCGGACATCGCGGGCCAGGGCATCGCCGACCCGACGGCAGCGGTGCTGTCGGTGGCGCTGCTGCTCGACCACCTCGGCGAGGTGGAGGCGGCCAGGCGCATCGAGGCCTCGGTCGCCTTCGACCTGGCCACCCGCGACCACAGTTCGCCCGGTGGCACTTTCGCCATCGGCGACCGGTTGGCCGCGCTGGTCTCCTCGAACGCCAAGACCGCCTGACCAGGCACCCGTTCCGCCCGACGGCCGCCCCCACCCGGGGCGGCCGTCGGCGTTTGCGGCCACTAACCGCTCCCAGTCCCTGGGACCGGGGGTCCGTGGAGTGGACCTGGAGCGGTCCACTGTGCCACGATCCCGGCATGGCTTCCGTCGTCATCATTATTGACAGGCGCGCTGGGTAGCTCCTCTTCCGAGCCCAGCGCGCAGACCTCTCGCACCTTCCGCGGGGGGTCTTTTTGTTTGCCCGGAACCCCACCGGCGACCAGAACCCGGCACCACCTAGGAGCGAATCCCGTGACCAGCACAGCCCGATCGGTCCCCGCGGGCACCCCACTCGGGGACGCCTTCCACGTCTACGACACGACCCTGCGCGACGGCGCCCAGCGGGAGGGCATCTCCTACTCGGTCGCCGACAAGCTGGCCGTGGCGCGGCTGCTGGACGGTCTCGGCGTCGGGTTCATCGAGGGCGGTTGGCCGGGCGCGCTGCCCAAGGACACCGAGTTCTTCGCCCGCGCCGCGGCGGGGGAGTTGCCGCTGCGGCACGCCGCGCTGGTCGCGTTCGGCTCGACCCGGCGCGCGGGCACCACCGCCGCGCGGGACCCGCAGGTCCAGGCGCTGCTGGACTCCCAGGCGCCGGTCATCACGCTGGTGGCCAAGTCCGACCGCAGGCACATCGAGCGCGCGCTGCGCACCGACGTGGCCGAGGCGGCGGAGATGGTGCGCGACACGGTGTCCTTCCTCGTCGGCCAGGGCCGCCGGGTCTTCCTCGACGCCGAGCACTTCTTCGACGGCTACGCCTTCGACCCCGACTGCTCGCTGCGGGTGCTCACCGCCGCGATGGAGTCCGGCGCGGACGTGGCCGTGCTGTGCGACACCAACGGCGGCCAGTTGCCGCTCGGTCTCGCCGAGACCGTCGGCGAGGTCATCGCCCGCACCGGTTTCCGGGTGGGCATCCACTGCCAGGACGACACGTCCTGCGCCGTGGCCAACAGCGTCGCGGCTGTGCAGGCTGGCGCGAGCCACGTCCAGTGCACCGCGAACGGTTACGGGGAGCGGGCTGGCAACGCCGACCTGTTCGCCGTGATCGGCAATCTCGTGACCAAGCTCGGCCTCGAAGCGCTGCCCACCGGGGCGCGGGCCGAGCTGACCCGGGTCTCCCATGCCCTTGCCGAGATCGCCAACATCGCACCCGACACCCACCAGGCCTACGTCGGGTCATCGGCCTTCGCCCACAAGGCGGGGCTGCACGCGAGCGCGATCAAGGTCGACCCGGAGCTCTACAACCACATCGATCCGGGCACCGTCGGCAACGACATGCGGGTCTTGGTCACCGAGATGGCCGGTCGGGCCAGCCTCGAGCTCAAGGGACACGAGCTCGGTGTTGACCTGGCCGGCAGGCCTGAGGCCATCACCAACGCGCTGCGCAAGGTCAAGGACCTGGAAGCGCGCGGATGGTCTTTCGAGGCGGCGGACGCCTCGTTCGAACTGCTGCTGCGCGAGGAGATCGCGGGCATCGACCCCACCGAGACCGAGCCGGTCACCCCGTTCGAACTGGAGTCCTACCGGGTCATCCTCGACCACGACCGCGACGGCTCGGTGGTGTCCGAGGCCACCGTCAAGGTGCGGGTCAACGGGCAGCGGGTCATCGCGACCGCCGAGGGCAACGGGCCGGTGCACGCGCTGGACGCGGCGCTGCGCAAGGCGCTCTCACCGCACCTGCCGTGGCTCGACGACGTGGAGCTGACCGACTACAAGGTCCGCATCCTCACCGCGGGCGGGGACCACGGCACGGACGCGGTGACGCGGGTGCTGGTGCAGTCGTCGGACCGGGAACGGGAGTGGACGACGGTGGGGGTGCACGGGAACATCGTCGAGGCGAGCTGGTTGGCGTTGTGCGACGCGCTCGCGCACAAGGCGATGCGGGTGCGGACGGCCGTCGGCGGCTGATCCGCTGCTCCGGTGGTCGGGTATGGCCACCGGAGCAAGCCACGCACAACAAAGGCCGCCCATCGAGTAGAGACCGTGGTCGGGTGGGTGGGCGGCGGAGGTTTCGGTGGTGGGGGCCTAGGGTGGGCGGGTGCGTATCGCTCGAATTGCCCATCCAGAAGGCGTCGCGTTCGTCACCGTTGAGGGTGATGAGGGGGCGGAGGTCGCGGCCGAGGTCGCTGAGCACCCGTTCGGGAACCCGACGTTCACCGGTCGGAAGTGGCCGCTGGCCGACACCCGGTTGTTGGCGCCGATCCTGCCGAGCAAGGTCATCTGCGTCGGCAAGAACTACGCCGACCACGCCAAGGAGATGGGGGGCGAGGCGCCCGCCAACCCGGTCATCTTCATGAAGCCCTCCACCACGGTCATCGGGCCGGGCGCGGCCATCCGGCTGCCCGCCGATTCGTCCAGAGTGGACTTCGAGGGCGAGTTGGCCGTCGTCATCGGGATGCCCTGCCGGGACGTGCCCAGGGCCAAGGCCAAGGACGTCGTGCTGGGGTACACCATCGCCAACGACGTGACCGCGCGCGACCAGCAGCAGGCCGACGGGCAGTGGACCAGGGCGAAGGGGCACGACACGTTCTGCCCGCTCGGGCCGTGGATCACCACCGGGGTCGACCCGGCCGACCTCGCCCTGCGCACCAGCGTCGACGGGGAGCTCAAGCAGGACTCGACGACCTCGCTGCTGCTGCACGACGTGCCGACGCTCATCGAGTGGGTGTCGCGGGTCATGACCCTGCTGCCCGGTGACGTGATCCTCACCGGCACCCCGGCTGGTGTCGGGCCGATCACCGCGGGCCAGCAGGTGTCGGTCACCATCGACGGCCTCGGCACGCTCACCAACCCGGTCGTCACCCGCTGAGCCCCGGGTCGGGTGACCGGGTTCGGTCACCCGACTGGGTGGACTCCGCGCTCAGCGGCGGGCGAAGTCCGGGGTCGGCTCGGTGATCACGCCGCGCCCGATGACCTGCGCCGGGATCCACTGCAGCAGCCGCAGCTTGGCCATCAGGCGCAGGGCCAGCGGCGGCTTGCCCGCGCCCGCGATGTCGATCTCACCGGCCAGGGCCGGGCCGAGCGCCTTGGCGTGCATCACCCGCTGCACCGCCTGCACCACGACCGTCGGCAGCAGCCGCCTGCGCCGCACCCGCGCCAAGTCCGAAGTGGACAGCGAACCGGTGCGCAGCGGCCCGGCCAGCAGCCGGGCGGCGGCCACCGCGTCCTGCACCGCCAGGTTGATCCCGACCCCGCCCGCGGGCGACATCGCGTGCGCCGCGTCGCCAAGGCAGAGCAGCCCGTCGACGTGCCAGCGCGGCAGCCGGTCCAGCTTGACCTGCAGCGTCTTCACCTCGTCCCACGAGGTCACCGCGCCGGTCCGGTCGGCGATCCACGGCAGCACCGCGGCCAGGTCCCGCAGCAGGTCGGTGACCGGTTTGGTGCGTTCCACCGGGTCCGACCCCTTGGGGATCATCGTCGCGATCTGCCAGTAGTCGCCCCGGTCGATCAGCACGCCCGCGCGCCGCTTGCTCAGCACCGGCAGCAGGCCCGCCGGGTCGCTGTCGTGGCGCGGCACCCGGTACCACCACACGTCCATCGGCGTGGGGTAGGACTTGGGCACCAGGTGCGCCTCGGCGCGCAGCCGCGAACCCCGGCCGTCGCAGGCGATCACCAGGGTGGCCTCGACCGCGCCGGTCTCCCCGGCCGCGGTGCGGTAGTCGACACCGGTGACCCGGCGGCCCGTCCAGCGCAGCGCCACGGCCTCGGTGTTCCTCCGCAGGGTGAAGGTGGGCTCGGCGGCCGCCGCGGTGGCGAGCAGGTCCAGCAGGTCCCACTGCGGGACCATCGCGATGTAGTTGTTCGGCCCCGGCAGCGCCGTGAGGTCGGCGACCTTGAACGCCCCGCCGCGGAAGGGCACCTGCACCTGCTCCACCCGCCGGTGCGGCAGCGTGCGGAACGCCTCGCCGAGGCCGAGGTCGTCGAGCAGGTCCAGCGTCGGCGGGTGCACCGTGTCGCCGCGGAAGTCGCGCAGGAAGTCCGCGTGCTTCTCCAGCACCACCACCTCGACCCCGGCCCGCGCCAGCAGCAGGCCCAAGACCATCCCCGCCGGGCCGCCACCGACCACGCACGCGGTCGTCCGAGTGGTTGCCATGATCCCCTCCCCAATTTCAACGGTAGTTGAATAAACTCAGGATGCACCCGGCGGGCCGCGCGGTCAAGCGGGCTGCGCTGTTCGGGGCAACCGCGCCGGATTGCGCCGGGCGGTCGCAAACCGTCCACCCGCGACGAATCCGGCTGTCGTCTCGACCGCCGAGACGACAGCCGGGCGACAGGACCGCGACAGCCGCGACCCGATGGGACCACAGTGGACAATCGCGGACGCGCCGCGCCACCACGCGCTTCCTTTGTGTGACCAGGGGCGAACCCCCACCGAGGGCGGAACGCGGCCGATCCGGGCGCCGAGAACCAAGTGGTGCAAGGCTTTCGGCCCTGTACGCGACCGCGCCGCGCGCCGTACAGTGTCCCCTCCGCCGCCGGTGCCGCGGCGTGACCGCACTCTCACCCGAATGCGGGAGACGGCCCGGGTAACGAGTTCCGGTAGCGCCGCGATAGACCAGGTTTTCGCTCTGTGTCTTGCCTTCCCGCTTGACCGTGTCAGAAGCCGAAACATCACCTGGGCAGACGAATCGGCGGACCCGGTGCGAGATCTAGCCTCGCTGGATGACTTCCGCGCTCGTGCCCGCACCGTCCACATCAGCCACTCCCGGGCGGGTGGTGGCCAACAACGGGCACGAACCGCCAACCATCGACGCGATCTGCCTGGACATCGACGACACCCTGATCGACTTCACCGGCTCGGCCAGATCAGCGCTGTCGGTGGTCATCGGCTCGGTCCCGCTCGGCCGCGGCGACCTGTGGCCCACCTGGCAGCGCGTCACCGAGGCGCACAGCGCCATGGTCGTGGCGGGCGAACTCGACTACGACGCCATGCGCCACGCCCGCACCAAGGCGTTCCTGGCGGGCCTGGGCCGCGACCTCGACGACGCCGCCGTCGCCGCGCTCGAGGACCGCCGCCTGGCCCAGGTGAGCCGCACCTGGCGGCTGTTCCCCGACGTGCTGCCCTGCCTGGACTGGCTGCGCGCCGCGGGCCTGCGCCTGGCCGCAGTCACCAACGCCTCCGGCCCCCGCCAGCGCGACCGCCTCACCACCCTCGGCCTCAACCGCTTCTTCGACGTCGTCGTCAGCGCGGGCGAACTCGGCTCGGCCAAGCCGGACCCCGTGATCTTCCACACCGCCTGCGCCCACCTCGGCGTCCCCCCGGAGCGCACCGCCCACATCGGCGACCGCCTCGACCACGACGCCCACGGCGCCAACGACGCGGGCCTGCACGGCATCTGGCTCAACCGCACCCGCCGCCCAACCCCACCCCTACCCCCCACCATCCCCGTCGTCGACACCCTCGCCGACCTGCCAGCCCTCCTCGTCACCGACTACCGCACACCCACGGTGACCAGCGCTTCCACCCTCCCCACCCCCCGCACCTAGGGCCCGATTTCTCGATCAGCGCCCGTGTGGTCTAACATCTTCTCCGGCACCGAGGAACACCACTGCGACTCCCAAGCCGCAGCGGTGATCAACTCACGCCATTGGGGTATGGTGTAATTGGCAGCACGACTGATTCTGGTTCAGTTAGTCTAGGTTCGAGTCCTGGTACCCCAGCCAGAGAGACACAATCACCACCTGCTAGAGTCTCTCCCGCAAGACCGCAACACCAGCAATACAACACCACACAAAGTAATGAAAAGTTCCTGGCCCCGTCGTCTAGCGGCCTAGGACGCCGCCCTCTCAAGGCGGTAGCGCGGGTTCGAATCCCGTCGGGGCTACAGAGGTGGAAGAGGCTTGCTCGGTGCTAGTGCACCTTCGCAGGCCTCTTTCGCTATTACACCTGGGGGGCGACCCCCCAGACCCCCACGGTGCGGCAGGCGCCGGAACCAGCGGGGTTCGCTCGACCTTCGGTCGTCGCATCAAGGTATGTAGCCAATGGGGCTGTCGCCCACGGTGCGGTGGTTGCGAAGCGGCGGAGTGCGCCAGCGCGCTGGGGGCGGGTTTCTGTTGGGCGCTTAGCCCTCTCATCGCATTGATTGTCTGGAGTTGGGGCTGCGGTAGGACCGGAAGCGATGGTGCCAACCAACCCCCGTCAGGTCCGCCCCGGCCCATCTACCCAGCGCCTGGACACTCGGAAGGTCCGGTGCCATCTCAGCCCGCTCTCGGCTGCCCTGCCAGCCCAGCGCCTGGACAGTCGGAGTCGCTGGTGCCAGGTGCTCGATGGGGTGGACCTGGTTTGTGTGGGGGAGCGGCACCCGTAGCGTTTCCGCGCGGCAGGGCCTGCTTTTGGGCCCCTGCTTTGCGGTCCTGCGTCGGGTGTCGTAGGGGCCCCGCGCAAAACAGGTCCACCGCATCGAGCAGAGCTCGAAAATCGCGGATCTCCGCCGATGTTGCCGCTAGGCGACGAGGCGGCTACCGGAGCCGAAGGCGGAGGCCCGAATCCCTTGCCCCGCATCCCCAGCAACGGCATGCGTCCACTGGACCGGAGTCCGAGACCCACGTGCACTGGACCGGAGTCCGAGACTCACGTGCACCGGAGCGATCCGTGAACCCGCGCTGGCTGGAGTGACGCGAACCCGCGCCTGCTGAAGTGAAGCGGGCGCGGGTTCGGGGGCTAAGCGTGGATTGGTGGGCTAGAGCCGGTTTTGGAGGGCGTCGGCTGCGGCCAGCAGGTCGGCGGCCCAGCGGGCGCCGGGGCGGCGGCCCATGCGATCTATCGGGCCGGACACCGATACCGCTGCCACCACCACCCCCGAGGCGTCGCGCACCGGTGCCGACACGCTCGCGACCCCCGGCTCGCGCTCCGCCACGCTCTGCGCCCAGCCCCGCCTGCGCACCTCGAGCAGCGCCCGCTCGCCGAACACCGCGTCCGCCAGCAGGCTGCGCTGCGTCGCCGGATCGGCCCAGGCGGCAAGGACCTTCGCGCCGGAGCCCGCGGTCATCGGCAGCCGCGCGCCGACCGGGACCGTGTCGCGCAGACCGCTGGGGGGTTCGGCCGAGCAGACGCAGATCCGGTGTAGACCATCGCGGCGGTAGAGCTGCACGCTCTCGCCGGTGCGGTCGCGCAACCGGGGCAGCACCGCCGTCGCCGCGTCCAGCAGCGGGTCGGTCGCGCCGCCCGCCAACTCGGCCAGCGCCGCACCCGGCCGCCACCTGCCGTCGCTTCCCCTGCGCAGCAGGCGATGCACCTCGAGGCCGACCGCGAGCCGGTGCGCGGTCGCCCGGGGCAGGCCGGTCTTGGTGCACAGCTCCGCCAGACCGCACGGCTCCTTCGCGACCGCCTGCAGTACGGCCATTGCCTTGTCCAGAACTCCGATGCCGCTATGCTGTCCCACGTCTCGATACTACTTTCCCGTTATGTGGGAAGTCCAGTCCGTGGGAAGCAGTGGTGATCAGCGGTGGCCAAAACGCTCGCCGAGAAGGTGTGGGACCGGCACGTCGTGCGCAGGGGCAGTGGTGCCGAACCCGATCTGCTCTACATCGACCTGCACCTCGTGCACGAGGTGACCAGTCCGCAGGCCTTCGACGGCCTCCGGCTCGCCGGACGTCCTGTGCGCAGGCCGGACCTGACGATAGCGACCGAGGACCACAACGTCCCGACAGTTGGGATCGATCTCCCGATCGCTGACCCGGTGTCGCGGACCCAGGTGGAGACGTTGCGCCGCAACTGCGCGGAGTTCGGCGTCCGGCTGCACCCGATGGGCGACGCGGAGCAGGGCATCGTGCACGTGGTCGGCCCGCAGCTCGGCCTGACCCAGCCGGGGATGACGGTGGTGTGCGGCGACAGCCACACCTCCACCCACGGCGCGTTCGGCGCGCTGGCGTTCGGGATCGGCACCTCCGAGGTCGAGCACGTGATGGCGACCCAGACGCTGCCGTTGCGGCCCTTCAAGACCATGGCGGTCACCATCACCGGCGAGCTGCGCCCGGGGGTCACCGCCAAGGACGTCATCCTCGCCGTCATCGCCCGCATCGGCACCGGCGGCGGGCAGGGCTACGTGCTGGAGTACCGCGGCCCGGCCATCGAGAAGCTGTCGATGGAGGCGCGGATGACCGTGTGCAACATGTCCATCGAGGCGGGCGCCCGCGCCGGGATGATCGCCCCCGACGAGACCACCTTCGCCTACTTGAAGGGCCGCCCGCACGCCCCCGCGGGTGAGTTGTGGGACAACGCGGTCGCCGACTGGCGCGGGCTGCGCACCGACGACGGCGCGGTCTTCGACGCCGAGGTCGTGCTCGACGCCGACGAGCTGACCCCGTTCGTCACCTGGGGTACCAACCCCGGCCAGGGCCTCCCGCTGTCGGCCACCGTGCCCGACCCGGAGCGGATCGCCGACGAGAACGAGCGCGTGGCCGCCGAGAAGGCCCTGTCGTACATGGACCTCGTCCCGGGCACCCCGCTGCGCGAGATCAGCGTCGACACCGTCTTCCTCGGCTCCTGCACCAACGGCCGCATCGAGGACCTGCGCGCCGCCGCCGCCGTCATCGCCGGGCGCCAGGTCGCCGACGGCGTGCGGATGCTCGTGGTGCCCGGGTCGATGCGGGTCAAGGCGCAGGCCGAGGCCGAGGGCCTGCACGAGGTGTTCCTGGCCGCGGGCGCCGAGTGGCGGCAGGCGGGCTGCTCGATGTGCCTGGGCATGAACCCCGACCAGCTCGCCCCCGGGGAGCGCAGCGCGTCCACATCGAACCGCAACTTCGAGGGCAGGCAGGGCAAGGGCGGGCGGACCCACCTGGTGTCGCCGCTGGTCGCGGCCGCGACCGCGGTGCGCGGCACCCTGTCGTCGCCGGAAGACCTGGTCACCGCCTCCGCCGGAGGTACCAACACCGCGGCAAGCGCGCAGAACTGAGGGGGAGCACAGATGGAGCCGTTCACCACCCACACCGGGGTCGGGGTGCCGCTGCGCCGGTCCAACGTGGACACCGACCAGATCATCCCGGCGGTCTACCTCAAGCGGGTCACCCGCACCGGGTTCGAGGACGGGCTGTTCGCCGCCTGGCGCTCTGACGAGCACTTCGTGCTCAACCAGGAGCCCTACCGGGCGGGCAGCGTGCTGGTCGCGGGCCCGGACTTCGGCACCGGGTCCTCCCGCGAGCACGCCGTCTGGGCGCTGTCGGACTACGGGTTCCGGACCGTGCTCTCGGCCCGCTTCGCCGACATCTTCCGCGGCAACGCGGGCAAGGCGGGCCTGCTGGCCGCCCAACTGGAGCAGTCCGACATCGAACTGTTGTGGAAGTTGCTCGAAACCGAGCCTGGGACGGAGGTCACGGTCGACCTCCGGGAGAAGACCGTCCGCGCCAAGGAGTTCACCGCGCCGTTCGCGGTGGACGACTACACCCGCTGGCGGCTGCTCGAGGGCCTCGACGACATCGGCCTGACCCTGCGCCACGCGGCCGTGATCGACGAGTTCGAGCAGGCCAGGGCCGATTACCTGCCCGTCACAACGCCCATCGCGGGCGCCTGATCGACCCGGGTCGGAATCCCCTTCGCACACCGGGGTTCCGGCCCGGCCCGGCCCTTCGGCGGCCGGACAACCCAACCTCCAAGACCCCGTCGACGGCCCCCCGCGACGCCCGAAAACCTCCGATTCCACCCCCCTCAGGGGGTGGAGGCCGCACGCGGCAAGGAAAAATCGGGCGCGTCGCGTGGAAATCGCGCGCCTTTAGGCCTATCTTTGCCAGAAGTCGGCCTGAATCGGCCGTGAACGGCAGTGTGGCTCTCTTACGGAGGACTGAAGGGTGAACAAGGCCCAACTCATCGAGGCGTTGACCGAGCGCCTTGGCGACAAGAAGGCCGCAGGCGCTGCGGTCGACGGTCTCGTCGACGTGATCGTTCGCACGGTCAACAAGGGCGAGAAGGTCAACATCACCGGCTTCGGTGTGTTCGAGAAGCGCGCGCGTGCCGCCCGCACCGCTCGCAACCCGCGCACCGGTGAGACGGTGAAGGTCAAGAAGACCAACGTTCCCGCCTTCCGCGCGGGCACGATGTTCAAGGAGGTCGTGAGCGGGGCCAAGAAGCTGCCCAAGGTCGCGGCCACCAAGACCACCGCGGGAACCGCTCGCACCACCGCGACCCGCGGCACCGCCGCGGCGACCACCACCACGCGTACGCGCGCGGCGGCGGCCAAGCCCGCGGCGGCGACCACTCGCAGCACCACCACGCGTACGCGCGCGGCGGCTGCGAAGCCGGCAGCGGTAGCGGCGACCACGACCGCGGCGAAGACCACGCGGACCCGCGCCACCGCGGCGAAGCCCGCGGCGGCGGCACCGAAGGCGGCGGCAGCGCCCAAGGCCACCGCGGCGAAGACCACCGCGGCAAAGAAGACCACGACCGCGGCGGCGAAGACCACCGCGGCCAAGAAGACGACGGCCGCCAAGAGCACCACGCCTCGGGCGACCGCCAAGGCCACCAAGAAGTAACGACGGCCACCGGCGCCTGAACCGACCCGGTAGGGCGGTTCAGGTTTCGTCCATGACGGTCTGAGCACATCGCGAGAGCCCCGCACGCTTCCCCCGTGCGGGGCTCTCGCGTGTCCGCGCCAACCCCCAGCCAACGACACCGCCAACTCCCGCCGCCAACCCTCTCAGTGCGACACCACCACGGCGCTGACCTGCTCCGTTGTCTTTCGCACCGGGCCGCCCGGCCCTGGCGGCGCACAACGCTTTCACCTTCTCCCGAGTCGGATTCCCGCCCCGCGCCGGGGTTCTCGACGGCGCCTCCCGGCAATCCATTCCACCCGTTCGGGGTGGTGCGCGAACGGCCCGGTTCCGGGTGTCCGGGTAAGGATTCGACGACGGTCGAGAGAGCTCGCCGGTATGCGTTGAGCACCGCCGGGCGAACTGGTCGGTGCGCGGCCGAACGGAACAGGACCGCCGGACGGGGAGTTCGATCCGCGCCCGAATGGTTTCCCCGCGGCGGCCCAACCCGGCCTTTGCAGGCCCGCGAATCAGCTCGTTCCGACTACGGCAGCCAGGCTTCCGCCGCCCTCGGCCCCGGATCCCGTGGGGGCACGGCGATCCGCCTGACCTGGGACACTGCACTCCTGGCGCGCCCCGTGCCACCCTTGCGCGCCCGCGTGTTCGGGCAGGTTCGGGAGACGCCTTGGCCGCTGGTCGCTCGCGCTCGCCTGCAGGTTCCTCAGTGCTGGGTTCGTGGCCCTGCCGGGGGTTTGTTCCCGCTGAACGGAAGGGCCTCTTGTACCTGCGGGCTGGCCGGTCTGGGACAGCGTCGGCTCACTGCTGAGGGTCGTGCTCTCGTCGGGCTACTACGGGGTGGGTGGGCTGGCCGCGCCGGGTTTGTGCCGGGTGGCGAGGAAGCGCCCCTTGTGTGCCTGGGCAATGGCTGGCCGGGCGTCAGCTCCCCGATCGGCCTATTGGGCTGGTTCACCCGGGGATGGGATGTGGTCTGTCGCCGCGGGTTGGTCGCCGGTGGTGGCGAGGTCCCTTGTGTGCTGGTGGATCGGCTGGGTGGGAGGGTGGACGCCCTGGTGGGGGTGGGTGTTGCCGCGGCCGCGAGCCCGGATGTGTGCTGCCGTCGGCTGTGGCTGGTGCGGGTGGGATGTGGTCGGTTGTCGCTCGCGCGGGGGTGATCCCGGTGCTGCCCTTGTGCGCCTGCGGATCGGCGGGTGGGCGCGCTGTCCAGGTGCGGTGATCCACGAGAGCCGCGACCGCGGTGCGTCCGGTCGACCGCCGAGATCACGACGGCGCCGACCCCGGGGTGGGGTGGCGCCGTCGGTGGTCCGGTGTGGTCGTCGGGTCAGCCGGGTGGGATGTGGTCGGCTGCCACGACCTTGTCCCCGGCGAACGAGAGGACCCACACGCTGCCCTTGCGCGCCTGCGGATCGGCCAGCCCGGTCAGCTCGGCCACCAGGGCCGGGATGACGCCGCCCTGGCTGCAGACGACCGGGGTGCCGCCGTCGGCGGCGAGCCCGCGCAGGTGGGCCACCGCGGTGCCCGGGTCGTGGTGCTCGGCCAGTTCCGGCGCGGCCTCGACCGCGACCCCCAGCGCCGCGGCCAGTGGGGCCACAGTGGCCCGGCAGCGCACCTTCGGGACCGCCACCACCCTGTCCGGTCCGAACAGCGGCAGCAGCCGCGTCAGCGCCCCGGTTTGCCGCTGCCCCTGCGCCGAGAGCGGCCGCTGGTCGTCGGGGCCCGGCCAGTCCCGCTTGCGGCCCGCGTGCGCGTGCCGCACCAGCAGGACCGTCGTGGTGTCGGCTGGCGCTGCGGTGAAGCGCTCCAGCACCACCCGGTCGTGCGGGTAGCTCAGCAGCGCCGCCGCGTCCTCGACCGGGAGCCAGCGCAGCCGGTCGACCTCGTCGTTGGCGGTGAAACCGCCCGCGGTGGCGCGGGCGGCGAAGTAGTCGACCAGCTTGTCGCCGCCCACGACGGGGTAGCCGACCTGACCGAGGTGGCGGCCGAGGACCGCCGTGGAACCGGTCTCCTCGGCCACCTCCCGCACCGCCGCGGCGTGGACGGTCTCACCCCGGTCCAGCTTTCCCTTGGGCAGGCTCCAGTCGTCGTAGCCGTCCCGGTGCACCACGGCGACCTCGACACCGCCGGGGGCGGCCGCGGGCCGCCACAGCACCGCGCCCGCGGCGCGCACCAGCACGGCTCAGCCCAGCGCGCGGTGGCGGGCCAGCAGTTCGGCTTGGTGGTCGCGCACCGAACTGCCCTCTTCGGGCGCGGGGACCCACTCGCCGCCGGGGGTCAGCAGCCAGCAGCGGGTCGAGGGGTCCAGCGCGGAGTCGAAGATGGCGTCCAGTTGCGCGGTGAGACTCGGGTCGGTCACCCGGACCTGCACCTCGACCCGGCGGTCCAGGTTGCGGTGCATCATGTCCGCGCTGCCGATCCAGTGCTCGTCGGAGCCCGCGAAGTGGAAGATCCGCGAGTGCTCCAGGAACCGGCCCAGGATCGAGCGGACGCGGATGTTCTCGCTCAGCCCGGGGATGCCCGGCTTGAGCGCGCAGATCCCGCGCACCACCACATCGATCGGCACACCGGCCTGCGACGCCCGGTACAGCGCGTCGATGACCTGTTCGTCCACCAGGGAGTTCATCTTGATCCGGATGCCCGCGGGCTTGCCGTCGCGCAGGTGCGCCACCTCGCGCTCGATGCGCTCGACGATGCCGCGGCGCACGCCGTAGGGCGCCACGAGCAGGCTGCGGTACTGGTCCTGGCGGGCGTAGCCGGTGAGGACGTTGAACAGGTCGGTGAGGTCCGCGCCGATCGAGGGCTCCGCGGTGAGCAGGCCGACGTCCTCGTAGAGCCGCGCGGTCTTGGGGTTGTAGTTGCCGGTCCCGATGTGGCAGTAGCGGCGGATCGTGGAACCCTCCTGGCGCACCACCAGCGAGGTCTTGCAGTGCGTCTTGAGACCGACCAGGCCGTACACCACGTGCACGCCCGCCTTCTCCAGCTGCCGCGCCCACTTGATGTTGGCCTGCTCGTCGAAGCGCGCCTTCAGCTCCACCAGCGCCACGACCTGCTTGCCCGCCTCGGCCGCGTCGATGAGCGCGTCCACGATGGGCGAGTCGCCCGAGGTGCGGTACAGGGTCTGCTTGATCGCCAGCACGTGCGGGTCGCTGGCCGCCTGCTCCACGAACCGCTGCACGCTGGTGGAGAACGAGTCGTACGGGTGGTGCACCAGCACATCGCCCTCGCGCAGCGTCGCGAAGATGCTGCGCGGGGTCTCCCGCTCACCGAACGCCGGGTGCGTCGCGGGCCGGAACGGCGGGTCCTTGAGCTCCTTGCGGTCCACGCCGTAGAGCTGCCACAGGCACGACAGGTCGAGCAGCCCGCGCACCACCACGACGTCGTTGGGGTGCACCTCCAACTCGCGCAGCAGCAGTTCGAGCATGTGCTCGGTCATGTCGTCGGCGACCTCGAGGCGCACCGAGGGACCGAAGCGGCGCTGCGCCAGTTCCCGTTCCAGGGCCTTGAGCAGGTCCTCGTCGCGGTCCTCCTCGACCTCCAGGTCGGCGTTGCGGGTCACCCGGAACGCGTGCTGCTCGATGACGTCCATGCCGGTGAACAGCGTCGGCAGGTGCGCGGCGATGAGCTCCTCCAGCGGCAGGAACACCGCCACCTGCTCGTCGGCGCTGCGGTCGATCGGCACCAGCCGCGGCACGTTGTCGGGCACCTTGACCCTGGCGAAGCTCTCCCGCCCGGTCTCCGGGTTGCGCACCGTCACGGCGAGGTTGAGCGAGAGCCCGGAGATGTAGGGGAACGGGTGCGCCGGGTCGAACGCGAGCGGGGTCAGCACCGGGAACACCTGGTCGCGGTAGTACGCCGCCAACCGCTTGTGCTCGTCGTCGGTGAGCTCGGCCCAGCCCGCGATGCTGATCCCGCGCTCGCGCAACGCCGGGCGCACCTGCTCGGCGAAGGCCCGCGAGTGCCGCTCGACCAGGTCCTGGTTGCGCTTGGAGATGTAGCCCAACTGCTCGCGCGGGGTCAGCCCGTCCGCGCTGCGCACCGAGAGCCCGGTCTCGTTCCTGCGCTTGAGGCCCGCGACCCGCACCATGTAGAACTCGTCGAGGTTGGAGGCGAAGATGGCCAGGAACTTGGCCCGCTCCAGCAGCGGCTGCGAGGCGTCCTCGGCCAGCGCGAGCACCCGCCCGTTGAAGTCCAACCAGGACAGTTCCCGGTTCAGGTAGCGGTCGTCGGGCAGGTCGGTCGGCGCGGTCGCCGGGGTGACCGCGGGCGGTGCCGAGGGCACACCCCGCGGTTCCACACCGTCGGTCGCGGGCGGCGGCACGGCAACGGTGCTCTCGCCGCTGGTCGTCGGGGCCTGGTCCGGGGTGCTCTCGGTGCTCACGGCCCCATTGTCAGGTACGGGGTACCCGTTGGCGCACCCGTGGCCGGTACGCGGACGTGAATTCTCGCCACATCCACCCCGGGGCGGTCACCGCACCCGGCAGCCCGCGTGGGCCAGCCGGGCGGTGCGCGGCCCGAGGCCGAGCTCGAGCGCCAGGCGCAGGTCACCGGGGGTGTCCACATCGCAACGCAGGTGTGGCAGCGACTCACCGACGCGGACCGCGCCGTCACCGTGCGCCGACGCCGACCCCGGCCCGAACCTGGGGTCCAGCGCGGCGCCCGCCGCGGCGAGCAGCAGCGTGGTGCCGGTGCCCGGTCGGTCGGCGACGAACGCCCGCCGCCCGTCCGCCTCGGCCACCGCGGCCGCGAGGTCGGCCGGGCGCAGCGCGGGCAGGTCGGCCTGCATGGCGGCCACCGCGGTGCGCGGGTCCGCGCGGCGCAGCACCGCGGCGCCGAAGTCCAGCGCCGCGTTGAGCCCGGGCAGGCCGCGCTCGTCCACGACCTCGGCGCCGGTCCCGGCGAGCGCCGCGACCACCCGCGCGTCCTCGCACACCACCAGCAGCCTGCGCACCCCCGGCGCCGCGAGCGCGGCGCCCACCGTGTCCAACACCACAGCGAGCACCAGTTTGCGGTGCTCCCCGGCCCCGCCGGGCACCGCACCGCGCAACCGGGACTTGGCCCGGTCCAGGTTCTTCACCGGCACCACGATGTCGACCACGGCACCGATCCTGCCGGCCGCGACCGCGGTGGGCGGCGACCCACCCGCTAGTGGACCCGTGTGGACCCCGGCCGGGTCCGGCAGGGAGACTCACGGGTCACGTGCGGGTGCGGGCCTGCCGGTTGTTCGCCGGCCGGGGTTGATGCGGAGGAGCGGCGTTGGGCAAGCGTGAGAAGGGCGGGTTCTGGGTGGGGCTGTCCGCGGCCGTGTTCTACCCGGTGAGCTGGTTGGGCAAGCGGGACTACCGGCACGCGGACAAGCTGCCGACCGAGGGCGCCGCCCTGCTGGTGATGAACCACGTCTCGCACCTGGACCCGGCCAGCGACGCGGTCTTCGTGCACCGCAACGGGCGGGTGCCGCGGTTCATGGCCAAGGACAGCCTGTTCCGGATCCCGGTGTTCGGCAAGATGCTCGCGGGCTCCGGCGGCATCCCCGTCTACCGCGGTTCCTCCGACGCCCGCAACAGCCTCAGCGCCGCGCACGAGGCGCTGCGCGACGGCAAGCTCGTGCTCATCTACCCCGAGGGCACCATCACCAAGGACCCGGCTGGCTGGCCGATGTGGTCGCGCACCGGCGTGGCGCGGCTGGCGCTGGACAACGACGTCCCGGTGATCCCGGCGGCGCGGTGGGGCACCCAGCGGATCTGGAACGGCTACGACAAGAAGTTCCGGCCGTTCCCGCGCAAGCAGGTGGTGACCATCGTCGGCGACCCGGTCGACCTGTCGGCCTACCGCGGCAAGCCGGTGACCAACCAGTTGCTGCGCGAGGTGACCGACCTGCTCATGAGCCGGGTGCGCGCGCTGCTGGCCGAGATCCGCGAGGAGCCGGAGCCCGCGGGCTTCTTCCGCGCGGGCGGCAAGCGCGACGCCGCAGAGGGCTGAGGCGGGCGCAGCCATGGCGGGCAAGATCACGGTCATGGGCGCGGGGTCCTGGGGGACCACCTTCGCCAAGGTGCTGGCCGACGCGGGGACCGAGGTGGTCCTGTGGGCGCGGCGGCGCGACGTCGCCGAGGGCATCGCCGCGACCAGGCAGAACCGGGACTACCTCCCGGGGGTGGTGCTGCCGGACCCGTTGACGTCCACTTCGGACCCGCGGGCGGCGCTCGAGGGCGCTGGCACGGTGGTGCTCGCCGTGCCCAGCCAGACCCTGCGGCACAACCTGACCGCGTGGCGGGCGTTGCTGCCGCGCGGGGCGACGCTGGTGAGCCTGGCCAAGGGGGTGGAGTTGGGCACCCTCAAGCGGATGAGCGAGGTCGTCGTCGACGTGGCCGGGGTGCCCGAGGACCAGGTCGCGGTGGTGTCCGGGCCCAACCTGGCCAAGGAGATCGCCGAGGAGCAGCCGACCGCGACGGTCATCGCCTGCCGCGACCACGACCGCGCGGTGGCGCTGCAGCGGGCCTGCACCACCGGCTACTTCCGGCCGTACACGATCACCGACGTCATCGGCTGCGAGCTCGGCGGCGCCTGCAAGAACGTCATCGCACTGTCCTGCGGCATGGCCGACGGGCTCGGCTTCGGCGCCAACACCTTGGCCACGCTGATGACCCGCGGCCTCGCCGAGACCAGCAGGCTCGGCGCGGCGCTGGGCGCGGACCCGATGACCTTCGCCGGACTGGCCGGGCTCGGCGACCTGGTGGCGTCCTGCTCCTCGCCGCTGTCGCGCAACCGGACCTTCGGCGCGCGGCTCGGTCGCGGCGAGACCATGGCGCAGGCGCAGGCCGCGGTGGGCGGGCAGGTCGCCGAGGGCGTGAAGTCCTGCTCCTCGATCCGCGAGTTGGCGCTGCGGCACGGGGTGGAGATGCCGATCACCGAGGTGGTGCACCGGGTCTGCCACGACGGGTTCGACCCGAACGAGATGGCCGGTCAGCTCATCGGCCGCAAGACCAGGCCGGAACGGTGAGCGCGCCGTTCGGGGACGGGACCCGCTGCGTGCACGCGGGACTCGCTCCTGCCGCGCCGGGTGCCGCCGTTGCGCCGCAGCCGGTCTTGGCCGCGCAGTTCCACTTGTCCGATGATCCTGCCGACGACTTCTATGGCCGCGCGGGCAATCCGACGTGGCGCGCGTTGGAGTCAGCGATCGGTGAGCTCGACGGCGGGTCCTGCATCGCCTACGCCTCCGGCATGGCGGCGGTGTCGTCGGTGCTGAGGGTGCTTCTTAAGCCTGGTGACACGGTGGTTCTGCCGTCCGACGGCTACTACCTGGCCCGGTCTTACGTGCGCGAGCACATGAATGGCTTGGTGGTGCGGGAAGTCCCGACAGCGGGGGAGTGGACGGCCGACACGGTCGCGGGCGCCCGCTTGGTGCTGCTGGAGACCCCGTCCAACCCCGGCCTCGACGTGTGCGACATCGCCGAGATCGCGCGGTTGTCGCACGCGGCGGGCGCGCTGGTCGCGGTCGACAACACGACGGCGACCCCGTTGGGGCAGCGGCCGTTGGAGCTCGGCGCCGACCTCACCCTCGCCAGCGACACGAAGGCCCTGGCCGGGCACAGCGACATCGTGCTCGGCCACGTCACCGCCGCCGACCCGGAGTTGGCCGCCCGGCTGCGGTCCGAGCGCACGGCGAGCGGGGCGGTGCCCGGACCGTTCGAGGTGTGGTTGGCGCACCGCGGTCTCGGCACGCTGGACCTGAGGTTGGCCCGCCAGGCGGAGAACGCCGCCGCGCTGTACGAGGCGTTGCGGGGTCACCCACGGATCCGGTCGGTGCGCTGGCCGGGTTCCCCGCACGACCCGGCGCACCCGGTGGCGTCGCGGCAGATGCGCCGCTTCGGCGGGGTGATCACCTTCGAACTGGGCCCCGCCGGACCGGATCTCACTGACCGGGATCCCGCCGCGGCGGTGGCCGATTTCCTGGCCGCGTCCCGGCTGGTGTCCTCGGCCACCAGTTTCGGCGGCCTGCACTCCAGCGCCGACCGCCGCGCGCGCTGGGGCGACCAGGTCCCGGCGGGGTTGCTGCGCTTCTCCTGCGGCTGTGAGGACACCCGCGACCTGGTCGCCGATGTCCTCACAGCGCTGGGCTAGTGCCCCGGGTGCCTAGACCGGCAGGGCCATCTTCATCACGACGTCGCCGTGCGGGGTGTCCGACCCGCCCGCGGCCTCGATGCTGACACCGACCTGGTTGGCCGAGCCGATCCCCGAGCTGTCCACGATGGACGCCCGACCGGTGTTGTCCGGGGTCAGCAGGCCCACCGAGCGCGGGCTGCCGTCGTCCTGCATCAGCCACGCCTGGTAGGTCTTGCCCACCGGGGCGGGCGGCAGGTTCGCTGCCAGCAGCATGACCTTGCCCTGCGCGCGGGACACGACAACGGTGCCGTTGAGGCCCGAGGTCGTCGACCCGCTGACGAACCGGGCGTCGTCGGCCGAGAGCAACTCCACCATGGCCACCGACTGCGACTTCTGGGTGTCGAGCTCCTCCTGGCTGCGCACCAGCAGGACACCGAGCGACACCGACACGACCAGCAGCGCGGCGGCCGCGATTCCGGTCAACCGCAGCGCCCACGCCGAACGGGGGCGGCGCGCCTGCCCGGTGGCGTGGTGCTCCAGCGGCGGCAGTTGGCGGACCTGGGCGACGCGGGCGAGCACCCGCGCCTTCAGCTCCGGTGGTGGCACCTCCGACACCGCGTCCCCGACGCGGGCGGCGGTGGCCTGCAACTCGCGCACCTCTTGGGCGCACGCGTCGCAGTCGGCGAGGTGCCGCTCGAACGCTGCGCGCTCGATCTCCGGGATCGCGTCGAGGGCGTAGGCGCCGGTCAGCGCGTGGATGTCTGCGGTCATCGGGCCACCCCCAGGCAGTCGCGCAGGCGGATGAGACCGTCGCGCAGTCGAGTCTTGATCGTCCCCAGCGGCGTGTCGAGCAGTTCCGCCACCTCGCGGTAGGTCAACCCGCGGTAGTAGGCCAGTTCCACCGACTCGCGTTGCAGGTCGGTCAGCGAGGACAGGCAGCGGCGCACCTGCTCGTGCTCGAGCCGGGTGCTGACCTGCTCGGCCACCTCGTCGAACGGCCTGCTGGTCTCCCGCCGGTAGGCGCGGTCCTCCCGGTCGGTCGCCGACTGCGAGGAGCGCACCCGGTCCACCGCCCGCCGGTGCGCCAGGGTCATCACCCAGGTCATCGCGCTGCCCCGCTCGGGGCTGAACCGCGCCGCGGTGCGCCACAGCTCCAGCAGCACCTCCTGGGTCACCTCCTCCGACTGCGCCGGGTCCCGCACGATCCGCCGGACCAGGCCGAACACCGGGGCCGACACCTGGTCGTAGAGCTGCTCGAAGGCACCCTCGTCGCCCCGGGCCACCTGCTGCAACAACGTTTCCGCCTCCGGTGGGCGCGCCTCACCGGAGGCACCACCGCCCGCGATCCGCCGAACCCGCTCGGCCATGAACACCCGCTCTCGTCGACCAAACCCCCGCGGGACCCGCGTCCACACGTCGCCGGTCATTCGGGGCACCGGCCCCGCCGGATTGGCCGACGGCACCGCCCCCACCGGCGGCGACACCCGCAACACCGCTGGTCGGGCGCCGCCGGTGGGGCACCGCCGCACCCGGTGGGGCACTGTCCCACGGAGTAGGACCGCTTCGCGGTGGGTTGCGCCCGCCCGGGGGGCGCTGCCACGCTGTGCCGCGTGTTGCTGCGCGCCATCGCCGACCGCCGGGGTCACGTCGACCTCGGTCTTGTCGCGAGCGCGCTCTGTCCGTGTCGTTGATCCAGCCCATCCGCCGACCCGGGTCACCGGGCCGTCCCAGCTGTGTTCACCGCCACCGAAGGACACCCCCGGCCATGTTCGCCGTTCCGCCCAACACCATCGCGCTCGCCGCCACCCCGGCCACCGCGCACCCCGTGCTCATCGCCCGCCAGTACGCCCAGGACCGCGCCCGCTGGGCGCCGCTGCTGCGCTACGACCCGGCCCGGCGCTTCGCCGCCCTGGTCGAGCGGGTCGACGGGCAGGAGATCTGGCTGATGAGCTGGCTGCCCGGCCAGCACACCGACCTGCACGACCACAGCACCGCCACCGGCGCGTTCACCGTGGTCTCCGGCACCCTCACCGAGCGGGTCGCCGCCGCGCACCGGCCAGCCGAGGTGCTGCACACGCTGGTCGAGGGGCAGTCGCGGGTGTTCGGCCCCGGCTACGTGCACCAGGTCGGCAACGACACGGCCGACCCCGCGGTGAGCATCCACGTCTACCGGTCCACCCGCCCGGCCATGCGCAACTACCGGATCGACCCGGTCACCGGGCTCCAGAGGCTGCCCGAGCGGTGATGTGCGCGGGCTGCTCGAGGTCGGAGTCCGACACCGGGTCGCCCCACACCTGCCGGATCGGCAGCACACCCGCCCACGCCACGTTCGCGACCACGTCCTCCTCGTCGTCGCCGGGCGCGCCGTCGCGGGTCTTCACCGCGGCCTCGGCGAGGTCGAGGGCCAGCACCGCCGTGGCGGCCAACTCCTTGGTGCTCGGCGGCCGCGCGTGGTCCCACGAGCCGGGCGCCATGTGCTCGGTCAGCACGCGCAGGCCGCGCAGCTTCTCCTCGGGGTCGGTGATCTGCGTCGCGGTGCCGTGCACGACCGCCGACCGGTAGTTCATCGAGTGGTGGAACACCGACCGGGCGTAGACGACCCCGTCGAGCAGGGTCACCGCGACGCACACCTCGATGCCCGCCATCGCGGCCCGCAGGCTGCGCGCGCCGGTCGAGCCGTGCAGGTAGAGGGTGTCGCCGTCGCGGCCGTAGCCGGTGGGCAGCACGATCGGGGACCCGTCGACCACCGTGGACAGGTGGCAGATCAGGCCCGCGTCGAGCACCGCGTACAGCGTGGCCCGGTCGGCCGCGGCGCGGTGCGCGCCGCGCTTGACGGTGCTGCGCGGGGTCGGCGAGAGCGGGGGCAGGTCCGCGTGCGGTGGGGGGCTGGTCTCGGTCACACCGTTTACGCTGCACCAGCCGAGTGGCATCCTGACAGGGCCACAGCTCGGTGATTTCAGGAGGCCACTGGTGTCGGAGAGTCCAGCCCTGCCGGTGACCCTCGACCGGGCGTCCCCCACACCGCTGGCGGTGCAGCTCGCCGAGGAGCTGCGCGCGGCCGCCGGGGACGGCAGGCTGCGCAGCGGCGACCGGCTGCCCTCCACCCGCGCCCTCGCCGCGCAGCTCGGCGTCAGCCGCACGGTAACCGCCGCCGCCTACGAGCAGCTGCACGCCGAGGGGTGGATCACCGGCAAGCACGGCTCCGGCACCTACGTCACCACCGCGCCACCCGGGTCGCCGTCCGCGCGGCCCAAGCCGCGGCCCGCCGAGCCGACCGAGGTGGCCGAGGTGGACCTGCGGCCGGGGTCGCCGTGGGCAAGCGGGATCGACCGGTCCGCGTGGCGGCGGGCCTGGCGCGGCGCCGCGGACGTGGCGCCACTGCCCAGGCCCACCCGCGCAGGCGTGCCCGCCTACCGCGCCACGGTGGCCGAACACCTGTTGCGCCACCGCGGTTTGCGGGTCGGCGGTGACCACGGCGGGGACGGGGGCGAGTCGGTGCTGGCGACCGCGGGGACGACAGCCGCGGTCGCCGAGCTGGCCGCCTCGGTGCTGAGCCCGGGCGACGTCGTGGCGGTGGAGGAACCCGGTTACCAGCGCGCGGTCCAGACCATGGTGGCCGCCGGGTTGGTCGTCGTGCCCGCCCCGGTCGACGCGGACGGCCTGCTGCTCGAGGCGATCCCCGACGGCGCCCGCGCGGTCTACTGCTCGCCCGCGCACCAGTACCCGCTCGGCAGGCGGATGTCGGCCGCGCGCCGGGTGGCCCTGGTGGACCGGGCCCGCCGCGACGGCTGGCTGGTCATCGAGGACGACTACGACGGCGAACTGCGCTACGACGTGGCCCCGCTGCCGCTGCTGGCCGCGCTCGCGCCCGACGTCGTGGTGCACCTGGGCACCACCAGCAAGATCCTGACCCCCGCGCTCGGCGTCGGGTGGATGGTCGCGCCGCCCCCGGTCATCGCCGCCGTGCTGCACCACCGCGACAGCACCGGCACCAGCCCGTCGGCGGCGGGGCAGATCGTGGTGGTGGAGCTGGCCCGCAACGGCGACCTGGGCAGGCACCTGCGCAAGCTGCGCCGCGAGCTCTCCGAGCGGCGCGGCATGCTCGTCGACGCGCTCACCGCCGCCGACGTGCGCTTCCTGGGCGACGACGCGGGCGCGCACCTGGTGGTGCCGCTGGCCTCCGCCGAGGTCGAGCGCGCGGTGATCGAGGCGGCCAGGGCCCGCGGCATCACCCTCGACGGCCTCGCCCGTCACCACTTCGGGCCGCCCGCCTGGTTCGGGATCGCGGTCGGTTACGCGGCGTGTTCGCGTCCCCAGCTGCGCGCCGCGATCCCTGACCTGCTGTCGCTGCTGTCCCGGTCGAGCGACCCCGTGGGTACGCCATCCGGGTAGTCTCGTCCACCATGCCGACCGACGTGCCCACCCCCGACGCGCTGTCCCCCGACGAGTCACCCGCCGTGGTGGCCGCGCCGCGGCCGAAGCTGCGGGTCGCGGTCGTCTTCGGCGGTCGCAGCACCGAGCACACCATCTCCTGCGTCTCGGCGGGCAGCGTGCTGAGCAACCTGGACCCCGAGCGGTTCGAGGTCGTGCCGGTCGGCGTCACCCGCGAGGGCGCCTGGGTGCTCGGCCCGTCGGACCCGGCCGTGCTGCGCATCCAGGACCGCGCCCTGCCGACCATCACCGACGGCACCGCGCTGACCCTGCCCGCCGACCCGACCGCCGCCGGTCTGGTCGTGCTGGAGCCCGGCCGCGAGGGCGAGGTCGTCAGCGGTGTGGACCTCGTGTTCCCGGTGCTGCACGGCGCCTACGGCGAGGACGGCACCATCCAGGGGTTGCTGGAGATGGTCGGCGTCCCCTACGTCGGCCCCGGCGTGCTCGCCAGCGCGGTCGCGATGGACAAGGGTTTCACCAAGAGACTGCTCGCCGCCGAGGGCCTGTCGGTCGGTCGCTTTGTGGAACTGCGCCGCGACCGCGCGACGCTGACCGAGGACGAGCGCGAGCACCTGGGCCTGCCGGTGTTCGTCAAGCCCTCGCGCGCGGGCTCGTCCACCGGCATCAGCAAGGTCACCTCCTGGGACCATTTGGACGCCGCGATCGCCACCGCGCGCGCCATCGACCCCAAAGTGCTGGTCGAGGGCGCGGTCGTCGGCCGCGAGGTCGAGTGCGGCGTGCTGGAGTTCCCCGACGGCTCCGTGCGCGCGTCGCTGCCCGCCGAGGTCCGCCTCGCCGAGGGCATCGACTGGTACGACTTCGACGCCAAGTACCTCGACGACGTCTGCGAACTCGACATCCCGGCGAAGCTGCCCGACGAGGTCGCCGAGCGGCTGCGCGAGACCGCCATCGCCGCGTTCCGCGCGCTGGACTGCCAGGGCCTGGCCCGGGTGGACTTCTTCGTCGGCGAGGACGGTGAGCTGACCGTCAACGAGGTCAACACCATGCCCGGCTTCACCCCCACCTCGGCCTTCCCGCAGATGTGGGAGGTCAGCGGGGTCGACTACCCGACCCTGCTCACCGTGCTGATCGACACCGCGCTGGCCAGGGGAACCGGTCTGCGGTAAGGGGATCGGGGTGGTCCCCACCCGCACCGGTCATGGCCGCACCTCTTGCGCGGCGAGCGCCTGACCGACCACTTCGGACACTGTTTGCAGCGGCCCGGTACCGAGACCCGACGGCAGGGTGAGCGCCACGTACACCGGTCGGTCGACCGCGAACCAGGTGGACGCGCCGTCCCCCTCGACGACGAGCCACCGCACCTTCGACACCTCGCGCAGGCCCGCGGTCGGCGTCAGCTCCGGCGGCTTGCCCAGGCCGCAGCGCAACACGACCGGGTCACCGACCTGGTCGCCCCAGGCGGCGGCGCCGACCGGGGCCGGGTCGGCGACGGCGAGGCGGGGCAGGGTCTTGTCGCCGTTGGGCAGTGCGGCGGGCAGCGCCGCGGTGAGGGTCGCGCACTCCGGTGCACCCGCGGCGGGCGCGTCGACCGGCACCAGGCCCACCGGTCCGGTCCGCGGTGCGGGGGCCAGTGACGCGGGCGCGGCCTGCGCGGGCTCGTCCGGCAGGAACCGGCTGGCGACCACGACGCCCACCACGAGCAGCACCGCCAAGGCCGCTCCGGCGGCGATGGCGGTGCGGGACAGGCCTGCTTGGCCCGGGTCGGCGTGCTCGGTGCTCACCGACCCACTAGACCACGGCTCAGAGGTGGACCACCGGGCAGGTCAGCGTGCGGGTGATGCCGTCGACGTTCTGGATCCTGGCCACGACCAGCTGGCCGAGCAGGTCGACGTTGTCCGCCTCCGCCCGCACGATCACGTCGTAGGGGCCGGTCACGTCCTCGGCCGTGGTGACGCCCGCGATGCCCGCGATCTCCGCCGCCACCGCAGCGGCCTTGCCGACCTCGGTCTGGATCAGGATGTATGCGTGGACCACGGCGCGCCCCTTCGCGGTTATGAGTCCCCTAGAGGTAGGAACGTGTCCAGCAACGTACCCCAGTTGCCTTTCGTTGGGGATTCCGAATGTCGGTGATCGGAGGAAGCAGTGAGTCCGAACACGCCTGATGGCGCGGAAACCGTTGCCGAGGTGGGTGAGTTCGGACTCATCGAACGGGTAACCAGGGGCAGAGCGCAGCCGAGGACCACCCTGTTGGGTCCCGGCGACGACGCGGCGGTGGTGGCCGCCCCGGACGGGCGGGTGGTGGCGGGCAACGACGTGCTCGTCGAAGGGGTGCACTTCCGTTTCGACTGGTCCACCCCGCAGCACGTGGGGCGCAAGGCGGTCGCGGTGAACCTCGCCGACATCGCCGCCATGGGCGCCGAGCCGACCGC
Organism: Actinokineospora diospyrosa; assembly: GCF_024171925.1. Lineage (GTDB taxonomy): Bacteria > Actinomycetota > Actinomycetes > Mycobacteriales > Pseudonocardiaceae > Actinokineospora > Actinokineospora diospyrosa. The sequence goes on from NZ_JAMTCO010000020.1 coordinate 109,664, forward strand.
GGTGCTGGTGGGCATCGCGTGTCCACCGGGGACCCCGGCCGCGGTGATCGAGGAGCTCACCGCGGGCATGTGGCAGGAAGCGGCCAGGGCGGGCGTCGGCATCGTCGGCGGCGACATGACCCAGTCCGCCACCCTTGTGATTTCCCTCACCGCATTGGGTGATCTGCGCGGTCGGGCGCCGGTGACCCGGGCCGGAGCGCGCCCGGGCGACGTCCTCGCGGTGGCGGGCAAGCTCGGCTGGAGCGCGGCCGGGCTCGCCGTCCTCGGCCGCGGTTTCCGGTCCCCGGTCAGCGTCGTCGGCGCCCACCGCGCGCCGGAACCCCCGTACGCCGCGGGTCCGGCCGCCGCCGACGCGGGCGCCACCGCCATGATCGACGTCTCCGACGGCCTGCTCGCCGACCTCGGGCACCTCTGCGCGGCCTCCACTGTGGCCATCGACGTGCGCTCCGACCTCATCGAGGTGCACCAGCGCCTGGTCGACGTCGCCTCCGCGCTCGGCGGCGACCCCCGGCACTGGGTGCTCACCGGCGGCGAGGACCACGCGCTGGCCGCGACCTTCCCCGACCCGCACGGGGTCCCGGAGGGCTGGCGGGTCATCGGCACCGTCGGCCGCGGCCAGGGCGTCACCGTCGACGGCGCCGTCTACGCCGGGGCCGGGGGCTGGCAGCACTGGCGCTGATCGCTGTCCTTTTCCCCTGTGTCCCTGTGCCGCTGGCGTTCTGCTGTGTTCTGTTGTGTTCTGCACCGCCGGCCGGTTGGTTTCCCGCGCGGGTGAGCGACAATCGCGGGCGTGCGCATCGACATCCGCGACTACGCCCACCCGGACGCGGTCAAGCTCATCGCCGAGGTCCAGCAGGAGTACGTCATCCGCTACGGCGGCGTCGACGAGACCCCGGTCGACCCCGCCGAGTTCACCCCGCCGTCGGGCCTGTTCCTCGTCGGCTACCTCGACGACGTCCCCGTCGCCTCCGGTGGGTGGCGCGTGCACGACGAGCAGACCGCCGAGATGAAGCGGCTCTACGTCAACCCCACCGCGCGCGGCCGCGGTCTCGCCCGCGCGGTCCTCGCCGAACTGGAGCGCACGGCGGTGGAACGCGGGTTGCGCAGGCTCATCCTGGAGACCGGCACCAAGCAGCCGGAGGCGATCGAGCTCTACCTCACCAGCGGCTACGCCCCCATCCCCCCGTTCGGCCACTACGCCGACTCGCCGAACGCCCGCCACCTCGGCAAGATCCTCACCCCGTGACGAAGTCCACTCGTCGGGGTGAGTATGGTCTGCCGCCGTGGCACGACCGCTGAGCGAGATCGTCGAACCGGGCTGGGCCCGGGCACTGGAACCCGTAGCCGACAAGATCGCCGTCATGGGCGACTTCCTGCGCGCCGAGATCGCGGCCGGGCGCACCTACCTGCCCGCCGGTGAGAACGTCCTGCGCGCCTTCCAACAACCCTTCGACAACGTCCGAATCCTCATCGTCGGCCAGGATCCCTACCCCACCCCCGGCCACGCCGTGGGCCTTTCGTTCTCAGTGGCCCCCGAGGTCCGCCCGATCCCCAAGAGCCTCATCAACATCTACAAGGAATACGTCGAAGACCTCGGCCACCCCACCCCGACCAACGGTGACCTCACCCCGTGGACCGAACACGGCGTCCTGCTGCTCAACCGAGCGCTGACCGTGGAACCGGGGAAGTCGAACTCGCACCAGGGCAAGGGCTGGGAAGAGGTCACCGAACAGGCCATCCGCGCCCTCGCCGCCCGAGGCGGCCCGCTGGTCGCGATCCTGTGGGGCCGCAACGCCCGCAACCTCCGCCCGATGCTCGGTTCCCTCCCGGCCATCGAGTCAGCCCACCCGAGCCCGCTCTCGGCCCACGCGGGCTTCTTCGGCTCGAAGCCCTTCAGCCGAGCCAACGCACTCTTGGTGGAACAGGGCGCGGAGCCCGTGGACTGGAAACTCCCTTAGGTCACCTGCGGCCGCGTGCTTTTCGCCACGCGGCCGCCGCTCGCTTCGGTTTGGTTTGTCCACAACCTGCCTGCCCATCCACAGGTTCAGCCGGACCCCCTTGACAGCCCTCGGATTCAGCTAGGCTGGATGTGGGTGGCCCCCCGGGTGGGTGGGGTCTGCCGTCCGGCCGGGTGGTGTTCCCGCTGGGTGGAAATAGCCTTTGAGCTGGTGATCGGGCAAATCCGATTGCCCTCTGCCCTGGTCGCTGGAGCAACCGGACGCGATTCTGCGCCCACTGGACACTCGGCACCAAGCCCCCCTGCCAGGCCCGGCGCCTACCCACTAACCCAGCCCCCATCAGGTCCGCCCCGACCCGCCTAGTCAGCCACTGGCCTCGAACCCAACCGTGCCATTCCAGCTGCCGTCAGGTCTGCCCCAGCCCACCTACTCAGCGCCTGGACACTCGGACTTGGCGGTGCCATCTCAGCCCGCTCTCGTCAGCCCACCTTCCCAGCGCCTGGACAGTCGGACTCGCTGGTGCCAGGTGCTCGATGGGGTGGACCTGTTTTGTGTGGGGGGACGGCACCCGTAGCGTTGTTCGCGCGGCAGGGCCTGCTTTTGGGCCCCTGCTTTGCGGTTCTGCGTCGGGTGTCGTAGGGGCCCCGCGCAAAACAGGTCCACCGCATCGAGCAAAGCTCGAAAATCGCGGATCAGATGCAATGCCGAAGGCGAGCCGTTTACCGGAGCCGAAGGCGGAGGCCCGAATCCCTTGCCCCGCACTCCCAGCCACGGCCTACGCCAAGATCAACCTGATCAAAGCCCCCAAATACACAGCTTACCGCCGCAGCCCGACAAACCGGGAGCGTCAAGCAGCAGCCTGTGGACAGCAGAGCCCGTTGTGGACAACTCATCACCACAGAACGCATCCACAAGATCATCCACCACAAGAGCCCCCGATATACAGCCTACCGAAGCGGTCACACACACCGGGAGCGCAAAAGTTCCCCTGTGGACAGCGGAAGGCATTGTGGATAGCCCGAGAGCGCCGGCGTCAGGCCTTCTCCAAGTACTCCGCCCGGTCCGCTGCCACCACCTGCCGCACCATCCCCGCCAACCCCGGATACGCCCCCAGCTCCGGATCGTCCGCGATCAGCGCCTGCGCCACCACCCGTGCATCCGCGATCACCTGCTCGTCCCGGATCAGCGACAACATCTTCAACCCGGACTTCGCCCCCGACTGGCTGGCCCCCAGGATGTCGCCCTCCCGCCGCAACTCCAGGTCCATCCGCGCCAGTTCGAACCCGTCCAGCGTCGCCGCCACCGCGTCCAGTCGGTCTCTTGTGGACGTTCCGCCGATCATCTCGGTGACCAGGAGGCATACCCCCGGGGCGGACCCGCGCCCGACCCGCCCGCGTAGCTGGTGCAGCTGGCTGACCCCGAAGCGGTCCGCGTCCATGATGACCATGGCTGTGGCGTTGGGGACGTTCACGCCGACTTCGACCACCGTTGTCGCCACGAGGACGTCGATCTCGGCGGCGGCGAAGCCGCGCATCACCGCGTCTTTGTCGTCGGCGGCCATCCGGCCGTGCAGGATTCCCACCCGCAGGCCGGAAAGCGGTCCGCCAGCCAGCATCTCCGCGACCTCCACCACGGCCAGCGGTGGCCGGCGGCCGTCGTCGTTGCCGCCGGGGCCGTCTTCCTCGTCGCCGATGCGGGGGCAGACGATGTAGGCCTGGTGTCCGCCCGCGACTTCCTCGCGGACCCGCTGCCACACCCGGTCCAGCCACGAGGGTTTCTCCGACACCGGGACGACCGTGGTGGAGATGGGGGAGCGGCCCGCCGGGAGTTCGCGCAGCGACGAGGTTTCCAGGTCCCCGTAGACCGTCATCGCCACGGTGCGGGGGATCGGGGTCGCGGTCATCACCAGGACGTGCGGGCTCTGGTTCTCGCCCGCCCTGCCGCGCAGGGCGTCGCGCTGTTCGACGCCGAAGCGGTGCTGTTCGTCCACGACCACCAGGCCCAGGGCGGCGAAGGACACCTTGTCCTGGATCAGCGCGTGCGTGCCGACGATGATCCCGGCGGCACCGCTCGCGGCGTCCAGCATGGCCTGTTTGCGTTGCGGCGCCGTCAACGAGCCGGTGAGGAGGGTGACCCGGGTGGCGTTGTCCGCCGCGCCGAGTTCGCCGCCTTGGCCGAGGTCGCCGAGCAATTCGCGCAGGGAGCGGGCGTGTTGTGCGGCCAGGACCTCGGTCGGCGCCAACATCGCCGCTTGGCGGCCGGAATCGACGACCTGGAGCATGGCGCGCAGGGCGACGATCGTTTTGCCGGAGCCGACCTCGCCTTGCAGGAGCCGGTTCATCGGGTGCGCGCCGGACAGGTCTTGTGCGATCGCGGACCCCACCTCGACCTGGCCCGCGGTGAGGGTGAACGGCAACCGCTTGTCGAACTCGTCGTGCAGGCCGCCCGCGATCGGGGGGCAGGCCGGGGCCGGGCGGGCGCCCGCGGCTTGGCGCCGCTGGGCCAGCGCCAACTGCACCGACAACGCCTCGTCCCATTTGAGCCGGGTGCGCGCCAGTTCCAGGTCCGCCCATTCCGCGGGCCGGTGGATCGAGCGCACCGCCTGTTCGTACGGCGGCAGACCGAGTTTGTCGCGCAACGCGTCCGGGAACGGGTCCTCGATCTCGTCGAGCACCGCCAGCGTCTGCTGCACGCATTGCGCGATCTGCCAGGACTGGATCTTCGCCGACGCCGGGTAGACCGGGATCAGCCCGCCGGCGAACTCCTCGACCGCCCCGGGCCCGGCCGCACCGTCCCCATCGCCGTCACCGTCCCCGTCGACATCGCCGTCGAGCAGTTGGTAGTCCGGGTTGGCCAGCTGCAGCTTCTGCCGGAACGCGGTGACCTTGCCCGCGAACAGCGCGCTGATCCCCGGCTTGAGCTTCTCCATGTGCCAGGGCTGGTTGAAGAACGCGCAGTCCAGCGTCCGCTTGCCGTCGGTCAGCGACACCTCGACCAGCGTGCCGCGCTTGGTCTTCATCTGCCGCTTGTTCACCGACACGACCTTGGCCATGACCGTGACGTGCTCGCCGACCTCCAGGCCCGCGATGTCGGTCAGCTGGCCGCGCTCGGCGTAGCGGCGCGGGTAGTGGCGCAGCAGGTCGCCCGCCGTCCCCAGCGCGTACGCCGCGGCCAGCGCGTCCGCCGACTTCTTGCCCACCAGCCGGTCCAGCCGCTCGCCAAGCCCAGTCATCGCGCTCCAGCCCGCTCCGTCCACCCACCTGCCGGGTGCATTCTGTCGTCACCCACCGACAGCCCGTCACTCAACACCGAAGATCACCACCGGCTCGCGCTGGCCGCCCCGGTGCACGGTCAGGTCGGCGTCCGGGCGTTCGCGGCGCAGGTGCTCGGCCACCGCGGCGGCCACGCCGTCCGGGGCGTCCCGGCCGACCAGCGCGGTCACCAGCTCACCACCGGCGGCCAGCATCCGCTCGACGACCCCGATCGCGGCCCTGGCCAGCACCGCGGGCTCGGGCGGGCCCGGCTCGATGAGCACGACCTCCCCGTCGGCGAACCCGAGCACGTCCTGGGCCCGGCACGGCCCCACCCAGGTGATGCCGTCCTCGGCGGCGATGAGGACCTCGCCGCGCCTGGTCGCCGCGGCCGCCTCGGCCATCGCCACCACGTCGTCGCCAGCGCGCCTGCGCGGGTCGTGCACCGCGATCGCGGCCAGCACCTGCACCGGTGACGCGCACGGCACCACCACCACGTCCTGCCCCGCCGCCACCGCCCGGATCGCGGCCTCGTCGGCGACCGCCATCAGGCCAGCGTCGCCGGGCAGCACCGTCACGTGCGCCGCGGTGGTCCCGGTGATCACCTCGAGCAGCGCGTACGGGTCCGGGTCCGCCGACCGCAGGACCGCGACCCCCTCGGCCAGCAGCAGCTCCGCCAGGTCCGCGTCCCGCACGGCGGCGACCACGGCGCGGTCCCTGGCGAAGCGCTCCGGCGCGCTCGCCGGGGCGTCGGCGAAGCGGGCCACCCGGATCCGCGTCGGCCGCCCCGCCTCGATGCCCGCCTCGATGGCTGCGCCGATGTCGTTGCAGTGCACGTGCACGGTCCACAGCCCGTCGCCGTCGCCGACCACCGACACGCAGTCGCCGAGGTGGTCGAGCTCGTCGCGCAGCCCGTCGGCCGCCGCGTCGTCGATGTCGCGCAGCAGGTACATGACCTCGTAGGCGTACAGCTCCGACCCGCCTTCCCTGGCCGTGACCAGGGAGGCGCCCACCGGTTCGGTGGCCCGCGCGCGCACCGCGGCCACCAGCGCCGCGGGCTGCTCGGCGATCACCGCCACCAGGGCGTCCAGCAGCACGACGACCCCGCGACCGCCCGCGTCCACCACCCCGGCCTCGGCCAGCGCGGGCAGTTGGTCGGGAGTCCGCTCCAGCGCGGCCGCCGCCGCCTTGGCCGCCGCCGCGGCGACTCCGTGCAGGTCAGGCCCGCCGTCGGCGGCCGCGGCGGCGTCCAGCACGGTGAGCATGGTCCCCGGGACCGGGTCGGAGACCGCCGCCCCCGCCCGCTCCGCACCCGAGCGCAGAGCCCGCGCGAGGTCGGGCCCGGTGATCACGGCCCGCCCGCGCAGCGCCTCGGCCATCCCGCGCAGCACCTGCGAGGCGATCACCCCGGAGTTGCCCCGCGCCCCGGCCAGTGCCCCCCGCGCCGCGACCCCCACCGCGGCCCCGGCGTCGGCGCGCTGCTCGGCGGGGGCCCGCAGCAGGGCCTCCAGCGCCGCGCGCAGCGTGTCCAGCAGGTTCGACCCGGTGTCCCCGTCGGCCACCGGGAAGACGTTGATCCGGTCGATGCCCGCCCGGTGCGCGTCGAGCGACTGCGCGCAGGCCGCCACCCACCGGCGCACCTCCGCCGCGTCCAACGCCTCGAGCACGTCCACCTCCAACGGTTCCCGCGAGGGTAGCCCGCAGGCTCGCCCCGGTTTGGAGGCGCACAGGCGCACCGGTTACCCTGTCCCGAGCGCCTGGGCACGCCTGGGCTCTCGTACGTGCGTCCGCGAGCGGTTGTTCGTCAGGCGAACGGGATCGACGCGGGTATTACCAAACGTGAAGGAGTGTCTGACGTGGCTGCCGTGTGCGACGTCTGTGGCAAGGGGCCAGGCTTCGGCAAGTCGGTCTCGCACTCGAACCGGCGGACCAACCGCCGCTGGAACCCGAACATCCAGACCGTGCACGCTCGCCTGGGCATCTCCCAGCGCAAGCGCCTCAACGTGTGCACCTCCTGCCTCAAGGCGGGCAAGGTCGTCCGCGGCTGACGTTCGGCGAGTCACCACAGTTCACCGGTGAGGCCGGTCCCCTTCCCAGGGGACCGGCCTCACCGGCATTCCCAGGTCGACGCCGCGCCTAAGCCGCGGCGCGCCAACAGGCGGCGCCACGGTTGCCGCCAGTGGCAGCCATGTTGGTCTTCTGACGGGCGCCCACCTCGGTGGGTGTTGCGCCCAGCTTGTGGCTGTCTGACTCAGCACCGGCGATCCGGTGCCGGGCCTCTGGCATGGCAGTGGGGCGGCACCTGTACCCGGTGCCGCCCCACTGGTGTGTCCGCGTGTTAGCGGGCGCCCGCCTTGGCGGGGGTGCCGTTCTTGGCGGCCGCGGTCTTGGCGCCGAGGCTCTCGGTGAAGTGCTGCCGCGCCTCCTCCAGCACCGCGAAGGTGCTGGCGACCTGCTCGGACACCCGGCGCTCGAAGGCGTCGGCCTGCTCGTGGCGGGTGGTGGCGTCGGCGAGCTTGGCCTCGGCATTGGCGACCAGGTCGCCCGCGTGCTTCTCGGCGCTCTCGCGGTTGGCCTTGATCTCCGCGTCCGCCTTGGTGCGCGCGTCGGCGAGGGTCTTCTCGGTGTCGGCCTTCTGCCGCTCGGCGTCGGCCACCAGCTTGGCGGCGGCCTTCTCGGCCGCGTCGCGCTGGGTCTTGATGTCGGTGTCGGCCTTGGTGCGCGCCTCGGCGAGGGCCTTCTCGGTGTCGGCCTTCTGCTTCTCGGTGTCGGCGACCAGGCGGGCGGCCGCCTTCTCCGCGGCGTCGCGCTGGGTCTTGATGGCGGCCTCGGCGCTGGCGCGCTGGTCGGCGAGGGCCTGCTCGGTCTCCTCGGTCTGCGCCAGCAGCGCGGCCTCGATCGCGGCGGTCTGCTCGGCCAGGTTGGTCTCGACCTCGGTCGTGCGGGCGGCCAGCGTCTGCTCGACCTCCTCGGTCCGCTTCGCCAGCGCGGCCTCCGCGGCGGCGCGGGTCGCGGTGAGCTCGCGCTCGGCCTGCTCCTCGGCGGCGGCGCGGCGACCGGCGGACTCGGTGTCGAGCGCCTCGCGGGCGGCCAGCGCCTCGGTGTCGAGCTTGTCGCGGTGCGCGGCGGCCTCGTCGTAGAGCTGCGCGATGCGCGCCTCGTTCGCCTTGGCCTGCTGCTCGATCTCGGCGCGGGCGTCGGCCATGAGCTTCTTGTGCTCGCCCGCGAGGGTGGCCCGCATCGACTCGTACTCGGCGTCGAGCTCGGCGTGGTTGCGGGTGTAGTCGGCCTCGAGCTGCTTGCGCCGCTCCTCGAGGTCGGCGATCAGCTTGTCGTGCTTGGCCCTGAGGTCCTTGGCGTAGGCGTCGGCCTCGCCGCGGGTCTTGGCGGCGGCCGCGTCGGCCTGCTTGGCGGTCTTGCCCGCGTACGCCTCGGCGTTGAGCCGGGTCTGGGCCGCGTAGTCGTCGGCGGCGGTGCGCGTGGCCGCCGAGTACCCGTCAGCCTCCTTGCGGGTGTTGGCCCCGTAGCCCTCGGCCTCGGCGCGGGTCGCCGCGCCGTAGTCGTCCGCCTGCCGCTTGAACTCGGCGATCTCCTCCTCGGCCAGCTGCATCATCAACCGCACCCGCTCGGTCATGCCCTCGGTGCTGTTGGGGTTGGCGCTGATCCGGTTGAGCCGGGTCGTGGTCTCCAGCAGTTGCTGCTGCAGCGAGCCGAGCGACTTGGTCAGCTCGGCGACCTTCGACGCGGCGTCGTCGCGGCCCTTGGCCGCGTGGCGCAGGTCGTAGGTGAGGCGGGTGACCCGTTCGTTGACCTGCCGGGGGTTGTACCCGCGCAGAACGGTGTCGAAGTGCGGAAGTCGGTCGGTGGACTCGGCGTCACCAGAGGGCATTGCCCCACTTTAGTATGACCGCCTCGGGAGTGAACCCGCCGGAGTAGTTAATTCTCAGCGTAAGAGACGCCCCCGGCTGACCACCACGCCGGGGGACAGCGGTTACGGATTGCCCTGCGGTGCCACCGGTGCGCCACATTGCGCCCTGCCACGCTCCATCCGCAACGCCAGGTTGGGGATGCGCAACGGCCGCGGGATCGACATCACCGCGATCTGTCCTTGCACCTGGCGGAATTCCGCGAATGTCGCATCGATCCCGATCCGGTGTTCGCCAGCCGGAACGCGAAGCGGATTCGGTACGGAATTCCCCGCCCCGTCCTTGATCGTTGTGACGTCCTCGCCTGGCACGCCGATTTTCACCACGCCGTCCATGTCCAGCGCGCCGGTCGCCGACACCACGTCCAGTTCGACGTTCTCGGTCTGGATCTCCCAAGTGGACCGGTTGCCGTCGCCGCCGGTGATGTAGACGGTGAACCAGGTGCCGAGGACCTGTTGCTGGAAGGACAAGCACAGTTCGTTGAGCCTGCCCTCGGCGAACCCGAGCCGCCCGACCCGCACCGCGGTCGTGCTGCCGTCGGCGTTCTGCCGCGTGACGTCGCCGACCGACAGCCCGAAGTCAGTCCCATACAAGCCACTGGTGGAAAGTGACAAAGCGCCGCCTTGGACCACCACCTCCGCGGCGAGCGCGCCTTCGGCCACACGTACCCCGAGCACGCCCGCGACGGCCAACGCCGGTAGCGCCAACACCGCCGCTTTGCGCCAGTGCGTGCGGCCCCTCACGAGGTGCCCTTGCTGGTGACGGACAATGACGCACCGGGCAGCCGTACCGGATTGTCCCTACCCGAGGTGGGGGACGGGTTGAACGCTTTCAACGCGTAGAGATCCATCCGCACGTCGCACAGGTGCACGCTTAACGAAATACCGAGGCTCAGCAGCCACGCCGCGGGCAGCACGCACAGCAGCAGCGGGCTCGACGCGTAGAGGTTGTTCGCCCAGAGGTCGGTCTGCATCTGCTGCCCGGCCGAGTTGGTGCCACCGAGTTGGGTCGTGCCGCTCGAGCCGAGGGTGAGCGCGTAGTTGGTGCGGCTACCGTCGGAGATCGTCAGGTCGTCGAGGGTGAGCGCGCGGAAGGTGTAGTGCGCGGCCTGGAACGAGACGCCATTGGCGTCCACGATCGTCTCGGTGCCCTTGTACTGGATCGATGCCGCGTACCCGGCGCGCGCGGTGACCTTGAGCGGTTTGTCCTTGGGCGTGGTCAGGAATCCGATCTGAGGCGCGGGTGCGGGCGCGGCGACAAGAGCGGCCTCGGCGCGCAGATAGGGCAAATCGGGTACGACAGCGCTACCGGCGATCAACGCGAGTGCCGTGCCGAACGCCAGCGCCCGCTTCACGCGACGGCCTCGACATCCGACACGTCCTCTTCGGACCGCTTGACCCGCTTGGGACCCCACCCGAAGGTCATCGACCCGCCGAGGATGCCCAGCAGCATCCCGACCAGGAACCCGCCCAGGTTCGACGCCACCAGCGACGCCAGCGCGAACAGCACCCCGAGGAACCCCGCCAGGTGCCGCGACCGCGGCGCGAACCACGCGCACAGTCCGAACAGGACCAGCCCGCCGCCGAGCAGGTACCCGGCGATGCCGCCGAACCCGGCCCCCAGCACCACCGAGATCGGCGCGAAGGTCAGCGACATGATCGCCCACCCACCCAGCAGCATCCACAGACCGCCCCAGAACGGGCGGGTGCGCCGGAAGTCGGTGAACCAACGCCACCCGGACCCGACCGCGGGCCAGACCGCTTTAAGAGTCGTCATCTCAGCTCCCTCAGCAGTTGACCGTGCCGGGCACGATCCCCAGGTTCAGCTTCGGCAGCGTGATGTTGCCGCTGATCTCGGCGGTGTAGGCGTCGGCGGTCAACCCGGTCACCTGCACCACGCCCGCTTCCAGTCCGAACGCGCCGACAGTGCCGCCGTCGAGCGGTTGGCCACCCATCTGCACTTGGTGCGCGGTCTTGCCCAGCACCATCTCCGAGAATTGGCTCTGCGTGCCCTGCACCGCTTTCGCCTCAAGGATCAGGTTGTAGGCATCGATTACGTCCGGTCCACCGTTAGGCGTGCCGTCGACAGGTGAGCCCGCGTTGAGCTTGAGCGTGTAAGGCAGCCCGAGGATCGTCTGGTGGATCACCGCGCACAGGCCGTCGAGCTTGGCCGACTGGAAGCCCGCGCGGGCCATCGCCTCGCCCTTGCCCGCCTGGGTGCCGTCCGCGAGTTGCCTGCTGTGCAGGAACGCGGCGAACCCGCTGCCGTTGACCTGGTCGGAGCGCAGCGTGAACGGCTGCCCGGACACGAAGAAGTTCGCCGCTAGCGCGCCCTGGGCCATCGCGACCCCCAGTGCCGCCGCGACCGCCGCCGCGGGCAGCGCCACGGCGGTGCTGCGGCCCCAGCGGGTGCCCGACCGCGGCCCGGCCGCCGCCGCGCGCATCCGGTCGTTCCAACCGCGCACGGCGGACAGGCGGTGCTGGGGGTGGGCCATCGGCGCTCCCGACTGTGGTGGCTGGCCGTGGCCCAAGACCCGCGCTGACCTGCGCGGGAACGCGTCGGCCCCGGTGGTCGGGACACCATGGCAAACGCCGGGGGGCAGCGACAAGGGGCCGTTCGCACTACAACGTGACCTCGGGTCACTGTTACTTCGACGTAACAGCTACGGTGCGTGAGATCGGTTGACAAAGATTGCGAGCGATCTCAATGGTCAGCGCCGCGCGGGCAGGTCGGGGCGAACGTGACGATCACGGCGGGTGTGACCGTGTGTGTTTATGTAACGTTTTGATAAGTACTACCGTCAGGTAATGTCTCGGCGCATGCGGGTCCGGGTCTGGCGGGTGGTCGGCGTGGCCGCGGGGGTGCTCGCCGCGCTCGTCGTGGTCGCTGTCGTCGCCGTCGCGGTGCTCGCCGTGCCGGTGTCCGGCGGCAGCATGGCCCCGACCTACCTCGACGGCGACCGCCTGCTGCCCGCCCCGTTCCTCGGCCCCGACGACGTCGAACGTGGTGACGTCGTCGAGACCCGCTTCACCGCGAACGGCCCGCTGGTCATCAAGCGCGTGATCGCCACCGAGGGCGACCGCGTGCGCATCGATCCCGGCCCGGTGGTGCGCGTCCTGCCCGCGGGTGAGACCGAGTGGCGCGTCGTGCCGACCGCCGCCGACTGGGGCGCGAAACCGGTCGCCTGCTGCGGTCCGGACGGCATGGCCACCACCGCGGCGGAAGCCTTGGTGCCCAACGGGAAGCTGTTCCTGCTCGGCGACAACCCCGGCGGGTCCGACGATTCCCGCACCTGGGGGTGGGCCGACCGCGACCTGGTCCGCGCGGTCGTCTGGACCAGGGTGTGGCCGTTGGCGCGCTGACCGGGGGCCGGCAACTGGTGAACCTTGCCGCCCGGGCGCGGCCCCAGTACCGAATTCGAAATGGACATCTCCCAGCGAGAACGGTTCCACCGCGTTCCCGGGCGGTTCACGAAGGCCGGTTTATCCGTCGCCTGCCTCGCCGCCGTCATCACCACTTCTCTCGTCACTACAGCTGTCGTCGCCACAGTTGCCGTCGCCACACCCGCCGCCGGTAGCGCCGCTTCCACCGATGGTTACGTCGTCGTCCTCCACCCCACCGCGACCGCCGACCACGGCACCCGGGTCACCGCCCTCGCGGGCCGCTACGGCGCCCAGGTCGACCGCCACTACACCGCCGCCCTGTCGGGTTTCTCCGCGCGCCTGACCAAGTCCGGCGCCAAGGCGCTCGCCGCCGACCCGTCGGTCGCCCACGTCGTCCCCGACAGCCCCGTGCGGGCGTACGGCGACCAGCTCAACCCGCCGTCCTGGGGCCTGGACCGGGTCGACCAGCGCAAGCTCCCGCTGGACAAGCACTACCGCTACGCGACCCCCGCCCCGAACGTCACCGCGTTCATCCTCGACACCGGTGTCCGCGCCACCCACGTCGACTTCGGTGGCCGCGTCCGCGGTGGCCGCGACTTCGTCGACAACGACGACAACCCCGACGACCAGCACGGCCACGGCACCTTCCTCGCCGGGATCATCGGCGGCAAGGAGTACGGCTTGGCCAAGGGAGTCACCATCGTCCCGGTGCGGGTGCTGGACAAGAACGGCTCCGGCAGCGTTTCCGGTGTGATCGCGGGGATCGACTGGATCACCGCCAACGCGCACGGCCCGTCCGTGGTGAACATGAGCCTCGGCGGCCCCGCGAACGCCGCGCTCGACGCTGCGGTGCGCGGCTCCATCGCCGCGGGCACCACCTACTCCGTCCCGGCCGGGTCCTCCGGTGGCCAGGCGGGCAACGTCTCGCCCGCCCGGGTCACCGAGGCCATCACCTCGGCGAGCATCAACCAGTCCGACTGCGCCTACCGCAGTTCCAACTCCGGCCCCGCCGTCGACCTCTACGCCCCCGGCGTCAACATCGTCGGGCCGTGGATCACCGCCAACGACGCCAAGGCCACCCTGAGCGGCACGTCCTTCGCGGCCGCCCACACCAGCGGTGCCGCGGCGCTGCGGTTGGGGCAGCAGCCGACCCTCACGCCCGCGCAGGTGCAGGCGGCGCTCGTGCGGTCCGCGAGCCCCGGGGTGTGCGAACTCCCCGCGAACACAGCGGATCGGATCCTCTACACCGGACCGTCGCGGGACTGAGCCAGTCGTCGGCACCGACACGGCCGTCCGGGTGAGGCCCCTGGCGCGGCCGCGTCGGTGCCGGCAGCATCCCCGCGGGCGCGTCCGGCCTGGGGGCCGAGCCGCGGACGCGTCCACCGCCCGCCGCACCGCCAGACCCGGGACGAGAGCCGTCCCGACCGAGAGGACCCACCGTGCCCCCAGGTGGCAGACGGCCCCGCGTCGCCGTGCCCCTCGCCATCGCCGCGCTGACCACCGTGGTCGGCGCCGCGCTAGGCGCCACCCCGGTCCCCGCCTCGGCCGACCCGGAACCCGACCGCATGGCCCCCCGGCGGTCCGCACGGGAGGCACCCGCGGAACTGCCCGGCGCCGTGGCCCGCTTCTGGGCCGCCTACGCGGGCCGCGGCGACATCCGCAAGAGCGCCGCGATCGTCGACGCCCTGCTGCGCGTGGAGGGCCCGCCCGCCGACCCGGTGCGCCGGGCCGTGCGGGTGCTCGTCGCGCACGCGGTCGGCGACCAGCGGCGCGCCTGGTGCGAGCGGCTCCTGCTGCTCGGCGTGCCGGTCCCGCCCCGCCACGCCGCGTTCGTCGCCGCCGCGCTCACCGCGTCCGACCGCGCGTTCGGCCTGGCCAAGCCCGAACCGGTGTCGACGGCGCCGACCGCCGCCTACGCCGACCACGTGCCCGCCAGGATGGCCGACGGCGACACCGCGACCTTCTACTGGTCCGGCGGCGCGCCCCGGCCGGGCACCCAGTTCGTGCTCGACCTCGGCCGGGTCCGCCCGGTCGAGGGCGTCGCGGTCGCCATGGGCACCTCGAGCAGGCCGAAGGACTTCCTGCGCGCCGGGGTGCTGGAGGGCTCGGTCGACGGCGTCGACTGGGTCACCGTCCGGCAGCTGCCCGGGCGGGCCACCGTGACCGCCACCCTCGGGCCGGACCCGCGTGATGTTCGTTACCTGCGGCTGCGCGCCACGGCGGGCCAGCGGCACTGGCTGGCGGTGCGCGAGGTGTCGGTGCTGCCCGGCCCGACCGACGTCGCCACCGACGGCGACGCCACCACCGCCTACCGGGTCACCGGCGAGCCGCTGGTGGTCAACCTGGGCGCCGCCCAGCCGGTCGAGCGGATCGTCGTGCTCGCCGACGCGGGCACCCGCCCCGGCACCCCGATCCAGGTCCGCGACCCGGCGGGCACCTGGCGGACCGTGGGGCGGATCGCCGGGCAGTACACCGACGTCGCCGCGCGCGGGCTGGTGGCCGAGCAGGTGCGCGTGCAATTCGGCGCCGACTCGACGGGGACCGCGGTTCGTGAGATCGTGGTCCGGCCCGCGAGGTGAACGCTCGTTAATCGACGCCGTCGAGCTTTCGCCGCCGCGGTGTGCGCGGGAACCGGAAATCTTCCCAGCGGCGCGCGTCCTGGGCGCAAAACCTAGAATGCTGATCGATCAGGATGGCGCCCGTCACGTGGGACAACGCTCCCGACGCGTGGGACATCCACGATATTCTCCGGCGACCGACTTCTCCAGGTAGCAGGAGGTAACCGGGCATGTTCCGCAAGGTGCTCGTCGCCAACCGAGGCGAGATCGCCATCCGGGCGTTCCGAGCCGGGTATGAACTCGGCGCTGGGACAGTCGCGGTCTTCCCCTACGAGGACCGCAATTCCCCGCACCGGATGAAGGCCGACGAGGCCTACGAGATCGGTGAGCCCGGCCATCCGGTGCGCGCTTACCTGTCGGTCGAGGAGATCATCAAGGCCGCCCAGAAGGCCGGGGCCGACGCCATCTACCCCGGGTACGGCTTCCTGTCGGAGAACCCGGAGCTGGCCGGGGCGTGCGCCGAGGCGGGCATCACCTTCGTCGGCCCGAACGCCGCCATCCTGGAGCTCACCGGGAACAAGGCCCGCGCGATCGCCGCCGCCAGGGAGGCAGGTCTGCCGGTGCTGCGCTCCACGGCGCCCTCCACCGACGTCGAGGCGCTGCTCGTGGCGGCCGAGGAGATCGGCTTCCCGATCTTCGTCAAGGCCGTCGCCGGTGGTGGCGGCCGCGGCATGCGCCGGGTCGAGGAGGCCAAGGCGCTGCGCGAGTCGCTCGAGGCCGCGATGCGCGAGGCCGAGTCCGCCTTCGGCGATGCCACGGTGTTCCTCGAGCAGGCCGTGCTCGACCCGCGCCACATCGAGGTGCAGATCCTCGCCGACGGCGCGGGCAACGTGATCCACCTCTACGAGCGCGACTGCTCGCTGCAGCGGCGCCACCAGAAGGTCATCGAGATCGCGCCCGCGCCCAACCTCGCCCCCGAGCTGCGCGACCGCATCTGCGCCGACGCCGTGGCCTTCGCCCGCCACATCGGCTACCAGAACGCGGGCACCGTCGAGTTCCTGCTCGACACCCGGGGCAACCACGTCTTCATCGAGATGAACCCGCGCATCCAGGTCGAGCACACGGTCACCGAGGAGGTCACCGACGTCGACCTGGTGCAGTCGCAGCTGCGCATCGCCTCGGGCGAGACGCTGACCGACCTCGGCCTCACCCAGGACGACATCTACCTGCGCGGCGCCGCGCTGCAGTGCCGGATCACCACCGAGGACCCGTCCAAGGGCTTCCGCCCGGACACCGGCATGATCAGCGCCTACCGCTCGCCCGGCGGCAGCGGCATCCGCCTCGACGGCGGCACCGCCGCGGGCGCCGAGGTCAGCGCGCACTTCGACTCGATGCTGGTCAAGCTCACCTGCCGCGGCCGCGACTTCGCCGCCGCGGTGCGCCGGGCCAAGCGCGCGGTCGCCGAGTTCCGCATCCGCGGCGTGGCCTCCAACATCCCGTTCCTGCAGGCCGTGCTGGACGACCCGGACTTCGTCGCGGGCCGGGTCACCACCGCGTTCATCGAGCAGCGCCCGCACCTGCTCACCGCGCGCAGCTCCGCCGACCGCGGCACCCGGCTGCTGACCTACCTCGCCGACGTCACCGTCAACAAGCCGCACGGCGCGCGCCCCAAGGTGATCGACCCCAGGGAGAAGCTGCCCGCGGTCGACCTCACCGCGGCACCGCCCGCGGGCACCAAGCAGAAGCTGGTCGAGCTCGGCCCGGAGGGCTTCGCCCGCTGGATGCGCGACAACAAGCGGGTCGGGGTCACCGACACCACCTTCCGCGACGCGCACCAGTCGCTGCTGGCCACCCGGGTCCGCACCAAGGACCTGCTCGCGGTGGCCCCGCACGTGGCCCGCAGCACCCCGGAGCTGTTCTCGGTGGAGTGCTGGGGCGGCGCGACCTACGACGTGGCGCTGCGCTTCCTCGCCGAGGACCCGTGGGAGCGGCTGGCCGCGCTGCGCGAGGCCGTGCCCAACATCTGCCTGCAGATGCTGCTGCGCGGGCGCAACACCGTCGGCTACACCCCGTACCCCACCGAGGTGACCGACGCGTTCGTCCGCGAGGCGACCGACACCGGCATCGACATCTTCCGCATCTTCGACGCCCTCAACGACGTCGAGCAGATGCGCCCGGCGATCGAGGCGGTCCGCGAGACCGGCACCGCCATCGCCGAGGTCGCCCTCTGCTACACCGCCGACCTGTCCGACCCGGCCGAGCAGCTCTACACGCTGGACTACTACCTCAAGCTGGCCGAGCAGATCGTCGGCGCGGGCGCGCACGTGCTGGCCGTCAAGGACATGGCTGGCCTGCTGCGCCCGCCAGCCGCGGCCCGGCTGATCACCGCGCTGCGCAAGGAGTTCGACCTCCCGGTCCACCTGCACACCCACGACACCGCCGGTGGGCAGCTGGCGACCTACCTGGCCGCCATCCAGTCCGGTGTGGACGCCGTGGACGGCGCGGTCGCGTCCATGTCCGGTACCACCTCGCAGCCCTCGCTCTCGGCGATCGTGGCCGCCACCGACCACAGCGACCGCGAGACCGGGCTGTCGCTGCAGGCGGTGTCGGACCTGGAGCCGTACTGGGAGATGGTGCGCCGGGTGTACGCGCCGTTCGAGGCGGGCCTGCCCTCGCCGACCGGGCGCGTCTACCACCACGAGATCCCCGGCGGTCAGCTCTCGAACCTGCGCACCCAGGCCGTCGCGCTGGGCCTCGGCGACCGGTTCGAGGACATCGAGACGATCTACGCCGCCGCGGACCGGATGCTCGGGCGCCTGGTGAAGGTCACCCCGTCCTCGAAGGTCGTCGGCGACCTCGCGCTGCACCTGGTCGGCGCGAACGTCGACCCCAAGGAGTTCGAGGCCGACCCGGGCCGCTTCGACATCCCGGACTCGGTCGTCGGTTTCCTGCACGGCGAGCTGGGCGACCCGGCCGGTGGCTGGCCGGAACCGTTCCGCAGCAAGGCGCTCAAGGGGCGCCCGGCGCCCAAGGGCGTCGCCGAGCTCACCGAGGCCGACCGCACCGGGCTCGCCGAGGACCGCCGCGGCACCCTCAACCGGCTGCTGTTCCCCGGCCCGACCAAGGAGTACCTGGCCCACCGCGACCAGTACGGCGACACCAGCGTGCTGGCCAGCAAGGACTTCTTCTACGGGCTGGAGCAGGGCAAGGAGTACGCGGTGCACCTCGACCGCGGCGTGACCCTGCTGCTGGAGCTGGAGGCGGTCGCCGAGGCCGACGAGCGCGGCATGCGCACCGTGCTGGCCACCCTCAACGGGCAGCTGCGGCCGATCCAGGTCCGCGACCGCTCGGTGGCCGCCGACCTGCCCGCCGCCGAGAAGGCCGACCGGTCCAACGCCAACCACGTCGCCGCCCCGTTCGCGGGCGTGGTCACCCTCGCGGTGGCCGAGGGCGACGCGGTCGAGGCGGGCGCCACGGTCGCCACCATCGAGGCGATGAAGATGGAGGCCGCGATCACCGCCCCCAAGGCGGGCACCGTCGGTCGCCTCGCGATCGGCGCGGTGCAGCAGGTCGAGGGCGGCGACCTGCTGGTCGTGCTGCGCTAGGGCAAACTGCCGGTCCGCACCCCACCACCCCCGGGACGATCACGGGGGCGGTGGGGTGCGGCCGTGTCCGGGAAACTACGTACGCGCGACGTGATGTGCCTCCCAGCGCCCGCGGAAACCGCAGGACAGCGGGGGTGGCGCCGGATGCGCGCGGTCGCGGCGGTGGAGTGGGTCTCAGGTGCGGAGTAGACATCCCGATGTCGGGTGCGGAAGTGCGGGTCGCCCGCTCCCAGCCCGTTGTGCGCACATGGGGGTGGGCTGCGGCGTCGGGCGGCCCGCCCGGTGCTCGGCTTAGGGTGGCCGGGTGGCCACTGGGGACGAGCTGACCGCGGCGCGGCGCGTTCCGGTCTCGACGTTCGTCGGCCGGGACCGCGATCTGCGCGCGCTCGCCGACCGGGTGCGCGCGACCAGGATGCTGACCGTGCACGGCCCCGGCGGGGTCGGCAAGACCGCGCTGGTGCAGCGGATGGTCCGCGAGTACCCGGTGCCGGTGCACTTCGCCGACCTGACCCAGGTCACCGATCCGCGCCTGCTCCCGACCGTCCTCGCCGACTCGGTCGGGGTGCGCGACCACTCCGCCCGTCCGCCGCTGACCGCGCTGCTGGAGCACTTCGGGGCGCACGCCGCGCTGCTGGTGCTGGACAACTGCGAGCACATCGCCGCCGACGTGGCCGACCTGGCCGCGGCACTGCTGGCGGGCGCGCCCGCGCTGCGGGTGATCGCCACCAGCCGGATCGCGCCGCTGCACGTGCCGGGGGAGCGCCTGTACCGCTTGGAACCGCTCGCCCTGCCCGCGGTGGGGGCGCGGCTCGACGAGGTGCTGGCGACCGACTCGGTGCGGCTACTGGTCGACCGGGCGTGCGAGGCCACCCCGGACTTCACCGTCACCGACGCGAACCTGGTCGACGTGGTGCACCTGGTCCGCAGGCTCGACGGTCTCCCGCTGGCGATAACGCTGGCGGCGGCCCGGTTGCGGACGCTGACGGTGAGCCAGTTGGCGTTGCGGTTGGAGCGCGCGTTCTCGGTCCTGGCCTCCCGTCGGCGCGACATCGCCCCGCAGCACCGCGCGCTCACCGGGGTGCTCGACTGGACCCACCAGCTCTGCGACGAGGCCGAGCGGCTCGCCTGGGACCGGCTGTCGGTGTTCGAAGCGGGCTTCGACCTCGACGCCGCCGAGGCGGTCTGCGCGGACGGCACGGTGATCACCCGCGACCGGGTGCTCGACCTGGTCGACGGTCTGATCCAGAAGTCCGTCCTGGACCGGTGCGGCGACGGCGGGGTCGCCAGGTACCGGATGCTCGAGACGACCCGGCAGTACGCCGCCGACCGGCTCGCCGAACGCGGCGAGACCGCGGCCGTGCGCGACCGGCACCTGCGCCACTACCACGACTTCGCGACAACGGCGGCCCGCAAGTGGTTCGCCCCCGGGGAGCGCGAGCTGAGCTGGGTGACCCGCGCGGTCGCCGAGTTCGCGAACCTGCGCGCCGCCATGCAGTACGCCAGCGACACCGGTGGCGAGACCGCGGTCGCGGGCCTCGGCATCGCTGCCGGGTTGGCTGGCCTGCGCGTCTGGTTCTTCCGGGGCACGATCCGCGAGGGCTACCACTGGCTCAACCAACTCCTGGCCGTGCAACCCCCGTCCTCCCCGTTGCTGCCCCGGATCGAGGCGGCCGTCAACGCCTGCTGGATCGCCGTGTGCATGGGGGACAAGGCCCGCGCCGACGCCGCCCTGGCCCGGTGTCAGGCCATGGCGCCGCGCGACCCGGCCACCGCCTTCGCCGAGGGCACCCACCGCCTGGTGATCGCGGGCGACGCCGCGGCCATCCACCAACTCGCCCGCGCCCGCGCCGAACTCGCGGCCGCGGGTCGCACCGGCGCCGCCCACATGGCTGGCCTCTTCTGGGGCATGGCCACCGCGTTCCTGGGCTCCCCTGCCGAGGCCCGCGCGGTCAGCACCGAGATCCACACCGAGGCCCGCGCGCACGGCGCCGCTTGGGCCACCAGCTGGACCCGCTGGGTCCAGGCCCTGACCGAACTCCGGCACGGCTCACCCACCCGCGCCGTGGCGCTGTTCCGCCAGTCCCTCGTCGAACAGCGCTCCTGGGACGAGCGGTGGGGTGCGGTGTGGAGCGTGCACGGCATCGCCTGGTCACTGGCCGCCGCCGGGGAGCACGCGCTGGCCGTGCGGGTCCTGGGCGTGAGCCACACCTCGCGCGCGGCCACGGGCGTGCAGATCATCGGGATGATCCCGTTCGGCGAGGTGCACGCCGAGGTCGAGCGGGTGTGCTTGCGGGCACTGGGGTCCGCCGGGTACCGCGCGGCCTTCGAGGCGGGCGCCGCCCTGACGTTGGCCGCCGGGCAGCGGGCGGCACTGGGCGAATCGTCCGGTGTGGACGACCCCTGGGTGGAGGTGACGGCGCGCGAACGGGAGGTCGCGGAGTTGGCCGCACAGGGGTTGAGCAACCGGGAGATCGCCGAGCTGCTGCGGATCGGGGTCCGCACGGTGGAGACGCACGTGCGGCGGCTATTACCGAAACTGGGCCTGCGCAGGCGCGCGCAACTGGCCCGGTGGGTCGCGGATCAAGAACTCCGCGGCGCCTGAGCCCCGCTGGTCTGTTTGTCCACAATGCCCCCGACTGTCCACACCCCGACTTTTCACCCAGCCGGATTGTCGGTGCCCGCCCCTAGGCTCTGCGATCGGGGGCTCTTCATCCAGTTGATCATGTTCGCGCTGGTGAGCGGCCCCGACGGGTACGAGCGGTCGCAACCACTAGCGATAGGAACGCCGATGCTGACTCAGGTCGCCGAGGGTGTGCTGGTCCACGAGAGCGAGTTCCTCCAGAGCAACGCGGTCGTGGTGCAGGGGCGGGACGGGGTGCTGCTCATCGACCCGGGGGTGCACGAGCACGAGTTGGTCGCGTTGGCGCGCGACCTCCGCGAACTGGGTCAGCCGGTTGTGGCGGGGTTCTCGACGCACCCGCATTGGGACCACCTGCTCTGGCACGCCGATCTTGGCGCGGCGCCTCGGTACGGGACCGCGCGCTGCGCGGCGACTGCTCGGGCGCGGTTGTCGGGGCCGGGGTGGCAGGACCGCGTGCGCGGGGTGGTGCCCGCGGACATCGTGGAGCGGTTGGCGTGGGATCTGTTGGGGGACATCACGGGGTTGCCCGCGGGGGCCACGCATGTGCCGTGGGATGGGCCTGCGGTGCGGATCATTGAGCATGATGCGCACGCTGCGGGGCATGCCGCGTTGGTGATCGAGGAGCGGGGGGTGCTGGTCGCGGGGGACATGTTGTCGGATGTGTTGGTGCCGATGCTTGATTTGAGCGGGGCTGAGGATCCGGTGGGGGATTATCTCGCTGCGTTGGTTGCGCTTGAGGGTGTTGAGGGGGTGGGGGTTGTTGTGCCGGGGCATGGGGGTGTTGGTGGGGCGGTGGTTGAGCGGGTTGAGCGGGATCGGGCTTATGTGGTGGGGGTTCGGGATGGGGTTCGGGATGGGGCAGTGGAGGATTCTCGGGTGGGGCCGGGGGCTAAGGCTGGGTGGGAGTGGGTGGGTGGGGTGCATGAGCGGCAGGTTGCTGCGCTGAAGGGGTGAGGGCGGGGGAGCGGCTCGGCTCGCCTGCGGCATCGCGAGCCGGATCGGACGCCTCGTTGCCTAGCGGCAAAATCGGGCCCGATCCGCGGCAGTGCGGTCGGCTCGATGGGGCGAACTTGTTTTGCGCGGGGCCTTGGTTTCAGGTGATGGGTGCGCCACCGTGGTTGATCAGTAGTTCGTTCATCTTCTCGGTGGGTGACGCCCAGTCGAGGGTCATGCGGGGTCGCCCGTTGAGTTGTCGGGCGACGAAGTCGAGATGGGCTTGGGAGTGGACCGACAGGTCAGTTCCCTTGGGAAAGTACTGACGCAAGAGCCCGTTGGTGTTCTCGTTGGTTCCTCGCTGCCAAGGCCAGTGCGGGTCACAGAAGTAGACGGGCATCCCCGTGGCGATGGTGAACTTCGCGTGGTCGGCCATTTCCCTGCCTTGGTCCCAGGTGATCGAGTTCTTCAGGAACCCCGGAAGATGTGACATGCGGTGGGTCAACAACGCCGCGACCCGATCGGCGGCGCGGTCGTAGGGGACGCGTTGCAGCATCACGAACCGGGTCTGTCGTTCCACCAACGTCAGGATCTGGGATTTGCAGGCGGAGCCGAGGATGAGGTCGCCTTCCCAGAAGCCGGGCACCGCCCGATCCTCGGCTTCTTTGGGGCGTTCGCTGATGGTGACCATGCCGACGATCGTGTCGTGACGTGCGGGTTTGCGTGACGGTGACATCCGTCG
>NZ_JAMTCO010000021.1 GCF_024171925.1 Actinokineospora diospyrosa
TGGGTTTCGACGCGGGCGATCATCAGGTCGACCATGGTGATGATCTGTTGTTCGTTGAGTTGGTGGAAGACGATGATGTCGTCGATGCGGTTGAGGAACTCGGGGCGGAAGTGTTTCTTCAGCTCGTCGTTGACCTTGTTCTTCATCCGCTCATAGTTCGACCCGGTGTCGGTGCCGGAGGTGAAGCCGAGGCCGACGGCTTTGGAGATGTCCTGGGTGCCGAGGTTGGAGGTGAAGATGATGACGGTGTTCTTGAAGTCCACCGTCCGCCCCTGCCCATCGGTCAGCCGGCCGTCTTCGAGGACTTGCAGGAGGGTGTTGTAGACCTCCTGGTGGGCCTTCTCGATCTCGTCGAACAACACCACACTGAACGGCTTGCGGCGGACCTTCTCCGTCAGCTGCCCGCCCTCTTCGTAGCCGACGTAGCCGGGGGGTGCGCCGAAGAGGCGGGAGGCGGTGTAGCGGTCGTGGAACTCGCCCATGTCGATCTGGATCAGGGCGTCGTCCTCGCCGAACAGGAAGTTCGCCAGCGCCTTCGACAACTCCGTCTTACCCACACCCGAGGGCCCCGCGAAAATGAACGACCCCGACGGGCGCTTCGGGTCCTTCAACCCCGCCCGGGTGCGGCGGATGGCCTGGGAGACGGCCTTGACGGCGTCCTCCTGGCCGATGATCCGCTTGTGGAGCTCGTCCTCCATGCGCAGCAGCCGGGAGGTCTCCTCTTCGGTCAGCTTGAAGACGGGGATCCCGGTCCAGTTGGCGAGGACCTCGGCGATCTGCTCGTCGTCGACCTCGGCGACCACATCGAGGTCGCCGTCCTTCCACTGCTTCTCCCGCTCCGCCTTCTGGCTGAGGAGTTGCTTTTCGTTGTCGCGCAGCTTCGCGGCGCGTTCGAAGTCCTGGGCGTCGATCGCCGATTCCTTCTCCCGACGCACATCGGCGATCTTCTCGTCGAACTCCCGCAGATCCGGCGGCGCCGTCATCCGGCGGATCCGCATCCGCGCGCCGGCCTCGTCGATCAGGTCGATCGCCTTGTCCGGCAGGAACCGGTCGTTGATGTAACGATCCGCCAGGGTGGCGGCCGCGACCAGGGCGGCGTCGGTGATCGTCACCCGGTGATGCGCCTCGTAGCGGTCGCGCAGACCCTTGAGGATCTCGATCGTGTGCTCCAGCGACGGCTCACCCACCTGGATCGGCTGGAACCGGCGCTCCAGGGCGGGGTCCTTCTCCACGTACTTGCGGTACTCGTCCAACGTGGTCGCGCCGATGGTCTGCAACTCACCCCGCGCCAACATCGGCTTCAGAATGGAGGCGGCGTCGATCGCGCCCTCCGCCGCACCCGCACCCACCAACGTGTGGATCTCGTCGATGAACAGGATGATGTCACCGCGGGTCTTGATCTCCTTGAGGACCTTCTTCAACCGCTCCTCAAAGTCACCGCGGTAGCGGGACCCGGCGACCAGGGACCCGAGGTCGAGGGTGTAGAGCTGCTTGTCCTTCAGCGTCTCCGGCACCTCCCCCTTGACCACCATCTGCGCCAGACCCTCGACCACCGCGGTCTTGCCCACACCGGGCTCGCCGATCAACACGGGATTGTTCTTGGTGCGCCGCGACAGCACCTGCATCACCCGCTCGATCTCCTTCGTCCGCCCGATCACCGGATCCAGCTTGCCCTCACGCGCCGACGCGGTCAGGTTCCGACCGAACTGGTCCAACACCAACGACGACGACGGCGTCCCCTCACCCCGCCCACCCGTCTCCGTGGACTCCTTACCACCCTGCGAATACCCCGACAGCAGCTGCAGGACCTGCTGACGCACACGATTCAAATCAGCCCCGAGCTTCACCAGGACCTGGGCGGCGACCCCCTCGCCCTCACGAATCAACCCCAACAGGATGTGCTCGGTCCCGATGTAGTTGTGCCCCAACTGCAACGCCTCACGCAGCGACAACTCCAAAACCTTCTTCGCCCGCGGCGTGAACGGAATATGCCCCGACGGCGCGTGCTGACCCTGACCGATGATCTCCTCGACCTGCTGACGCACACCCTCCAACGCGATGCCCAGCGACTCGAGAGCCTTCGCCGCGACACCCTCACCCTCGTGGATCAACCCAAGCAAAATGTGCTCAGTGCCGATGTAATTGTGGTTAAGCATCCTGGCCTCTTCCTGAGCCAGAACGACCACCCGCCTCGCGCGGTCGGTGAACCTCTCGAACATTCGCCACTCCCTGCGGGCAGCGGGGCCTGGGGCAGGCACCTCCACCCATGACTATATAAACATGAAGTGACCTTGGGAAGGCTCAGTCCAGGCCGAGCATCCGGATGCACCGCCCGGCGGCCGCCAGGTCCCCCGAGACGCGCACCGCGCCGGTGGCGATCATCTCCGCCGGGCTGGTCAACCGGGCCCCCACCCGGATGAAGGTGTCCGCGTCGCAGGCCACCGTCATGTCCGGCTCGGCCGAGGCGCCGCGGGCGAAGCGCACCTCGCCGTCGCGGACCTCGATGACGAAGTCCTGCCCGCCCACCCGGAACTGGTAGGTGTCGTCGACCTGCGGCACCGCCTCGCGCACCACCATCGACTGCACCGCCAGGAAACCCCACTCGGCCCTGGTCGTGCCGCCCCGGTCGTCGTCGCGCAGGAACCCCAGGCCCCAGCGGGCCAGCGCCAGCAGCGGCTGGCGCAACTGCTCACCCGACTCGGTGAGCTGGTAGCGCAGCGCCCGGCCCTCGCCGGGGATGGCGATCTGCTCGACCACCCGGTGCTCGGTCAGCGTGCGCAGCCGCTCGGAGAGCAGGTTCGGGCCGATGCCGGGCATGTTCTCCAGCAGCGCGGTGAACCGGGCTGGCCCGATCAGCAGTTCGCGCACGATCAGCATCGTCCAGCGCTCGCCGAGGACGCCCAGCCCCACCGCAAGCCCACAGCCCCGCCCGTAGTCCTGCTTGATGGCCATGTAGCCCCTCGTTCTGGATCCGTTGTGGTACAAGGGTGCGGTTCCGGTGCAGCCTATAAGCCACGGGGCGCCCCGTCGAGCAGACGCGCGCCGTTTCGCCCGGTACAGCACCGGATCTCCCCCGATGACACCCTGATGGAGGACGCGGATGAGCGTGACAACGCTGCGAGCGGACAAACACGAGGAATGGCGGCTCTCCGCGGTGGGTTGGGTGCGCCACCGGGCGAACTTCGCCGACGCCGCGGTCCCCAGTGCCCGCCGCATGGTCGAGTTGGCGCAGGCCGGGCCCGGTCAGCGCGCGCTCGACCTGGCGTGCGGGGTCGGTGTTCCCGCGCACCAACTGGCCGAGGCGGTCGGTCCCACCGGGTACGTGCTCGGCCTCGACATCGTCGCGGAGATGGTCGACGGCGCCCGCGCCTGGGCCGCGGCGCGCGGACTGACCACAGTGGACTTCAAGACCATCCCGGACGAGTGCGATCTGGGCGTTGAGCCGGGCAGTTTCGATCTTGGCACGTGCCGGGCGGGATTGCAGTACATGGTCGAACCCGGCGCGGCGCTGCGGTCCATGCACACCGCGCTGCGGCCGGGCGCGCGCATGGTGTCGATGACCGTCGGCTCGCCGCAGCGCTGCACCTCGCTGCGGATCCTGGAGGAGGTGGTGGCCAGGCACATCCAGATGCCCGCCCTGATCCCGGAACCGGACAAGGGCGTCCCCGGCACCGTCGCGCTGTCGGACCCGGCCGACCTGGAAGCCCTCTACCGCGAGGCCGGGTTCACCGACGTGCGCACCGAGGTCGCCGACCACCCGATCGTCGGCGCGGCCTCCGCCGAGGAGTACTGGGACGTCTGCGAGCGCAGCGCGGGCCCGTTCATCCTGCTGCTGCGCTCCGTCGACGACCGGCTGCGCGCGGCGATCCGCGCCGACGCCATTGCCACCCTGCAAACCCAGTTCCCGGCCGGACCGGTCGTGATGACCGGGGAAACGCTGATCACCACCGGTACCCGCTGACCGTCCCAGGTGGACCCACCGCCGCGGTGGGTCCACCTGGGAGCGCGGCGCTCAGTCCAGGTCCCCGACCATGAGGTTGCCGACCGCGTTCGGGTCGTCGCTGAGGTAGAACTCGCGGATCGCCGCGGCGTACTCGTCGCGCTGCACCGAACCGTCGTGGTCGGCGTCGAGCGCGTCGAACATCCGCCTGGTCTCCTCCTCGCTGATCCCCGAGCGGGTCTGCGCGGCGATCATCTCCTCCACGCTGAGCTGGCCGCTGTTGTCCTTGTCCGCCAGGTCGAACACGGCCAGCGCGAACGGCAGCGCCACCTTGTCGACGAACTCGGGCTGCTCCATCGCCGCGTTCCACTCGGTCTTGCTGACCGTGCCGTCGGCGTCGGCGTCGGTCGCCGCGGTGATGTCGGACCACAGCTGCTCGGCGAGGCCGTTGATCCGGTTGGCCTCCTCGGTCTGCGGGCTCACGTCGAAGGTCTGCCGCCAGATCTCGGCCATCGCGGTGATGTCGTTGCGCTGCAGCACGCCGTCGCGGTCCACGTCGAAGCGCTCGAACGCCTTCTCGTACTTGCGCAGCTGAAGTTGGGTCGCCATCGCACACCTCTCCTGTCTCTCCCGCCCGACGCCTCGGTTCGGGCTGGGATGTCCTCTCGTGTCACACGGTCTGTCCCACGGGCCCGGCCTGCTCGCCGTCCGGGCCCACGCCTATCCCTGGTCTGTGCTGTCTCTCCGGTCCCGCATCACCGCTCCGGACTGGCTGGATCGGTGGTCCGGCTGGGCTGTGTCGTTGGTCCGGACGCGCAGTGTCTTGAATCCGGGCGGGCTGTCATTGGTTCGGGCGGGCTGTGTCATTGGTCCGGGCGGACGCCGAAGAACCACGCCCCCGGCGAGTCCGGGTCGTTGGAGGTGAAGGCGTCGCGCACGACCGCGACGAACTCGCCGCGGTCGATCCGGCCGTCGCCGTTGGTGTCGATCTTGGCGAACGCGTCCACGGCGATGTCCCTGCTCAGCCCGGACGCCAGGTACACCGCCACGTACTCCTCGGTGCTGATGGAGTCGTCTCCGTCGGCGTCGAGGACCCGGAACACGGTGTCGGCGATC
Source organism: Actinokineospora diospyrosa (assembly GCF_024171925.1). Lineage (GTDB taxonomy): Bacteria > Actinomycetota > Actinomycetes > Mycobacteriales > Pseudonocardiaceae > Actinokineospora > Actinokineospora diospyrosa. The sequence continues at coordinate 5,057 of NZ_JAMTCO010000021.1, forward strand.
GGGCCGACCGTCGCGGCGAAGAACACCTCGTCGTCGACCAGCTTGTTCTCCATCACCGTCACGCAGTCCACGGTCGGGATGGCCGGGCCGGTGGCCACCGCGGTGGTGCCGTCGCTGTGCCGCAGCAGGTGTTCCCACCAGGCGTCGAGCGCGGCGTGGATCGTCGTCCAGTGCGGCGACCCCGCGGGCAGCCGCAGCGCGCCGCAGGTGCTCTCGGCGTGCGCGGCGAAGTCGGCGGCGGAGAGGTACCCGTCCCCGCCGACGTCGAAGATCTCGAACATCGCCTCGAGGTTGCGCTGCTTCTGGCTGGTCACGTGGGGACCTCCGCGTCCTGGATGTGCGGCCTGGCCGTGGACAGGTGGGTGGGGGTGGTGCCGCAGCAGCCGCCGAGGACCTCGACCCGGTGCTCGGCGCGCCAGCGGCCGAGCAGGGTGGCGAAGTCCGTGGCGGTCAGCGCGGCGGGCAGGTGCCGGTCGACCGGGCCGTCGGTCCCGGCGCGGTCCTCGATGTTGGGGTAGGCGCCGACCGGTCCCGCGCAGGCCGCGCGCAGCACCGGCAGGCAGGCCTCGGTGTCGGCCGGGGTGGTGCAGTTGACCAGGACGGCGCCCGCGCCCGCCCGCTCGACCGCGCGGGCGGCGGTGGCCAGGTCCTCGCCGGAGAGCAGCCGGGCGCCGCCGCGGCAGACGAACGACACCCAGGCGCGGGCGCCCGCGGCCAGCGCCGCCTCGAGCGCGATCACGGCTTCGCGCAGGGTGTTCATGGTCTCCACGAGCACCAGGTCGACCCGGGCGCGCACCAGGGCGGTGGCCAGCCTGCGGTGCTCGGCGCGCAGCACCTCGTCGGGCGGGACCAGGTCGGGCCGGTAGCAGTCGGCGACCGGGGCCAGCGACCCGGCGACCAAGGCGGCGCGGCCGGTGTCGGCGCGGGCCGCCCTGGCGAGGCCGACGGCGGTGTCGACGACGGTGGCCTGGTCGGTGCCCAGCCCGCGCAGGGTGCGGTCGTGGCAGCGGAAGGTGTTGGCGGTGATGACGTCGGCGCCCGCGCGCAGGTGTGCGGCGTGGATGCCGCGCAGCACCCGTTGGTGGCCGGGGTCCAGCAGCGCGCGGGTGGTCCACCACGGCGCGCGCACCGCGATGCCCGCCCGCTGCAACTCGGTGGCGACCGCCCCGTCCAGCAGGACCGGGGGCGCGGGCGCGGCGTGGGCGCTCATGTCAGCTCGGCGTCGCCGCGCGGATGACCAGGGTGCGGCTGGGCAGCCGGATCACGCCGTCGGGGTCGCGGAACCCGGCGACCGAGGCGGCGATCGCGGCCCAGGTGTCCGGGTCGTCGGCGCTGCCGTAGCGCTTCTCGATCATGGTGAGCAGGCCCGGTGGTGAGCAGGTGCGGTAGAACTCGACGTACTCGGCGGTGTCGGTGAGCCAGAACGGGGCGATCTCGTCGGTGATCTCGATGTCGGTGAACCCGGCCGCGCGCAGTTCCAGCTCGGTCTGCTCGGCGTCGGACATGCTGTACGGGTTGGGTTCGCCCGGGGGTGGGGTGGGCAGCTCCAGCCGTTCGGCGAGCACCCGGAAGCCGCGGGAGATCATCGGCGCCTCGGCCGGTTCGCCCCACACCGAGGCGGCGAGGGTGCCGCCCGGTCGCAGGACGGCGGCGATCGCGCGGAACGCGGCGATGTGGTCGACGGCGAACATCAGCCCCCAGCGGCTGAGCACGGCGTCGTGGCCCGCGGCGGGCAGGTCCAGCGATTCCACGTCGCCCTGGCGGACCTCGACCGGCGCGTCGTCGGGCCCGAGCTCGTCGGCGGCGCGCGCGGTGGCGATGGCGACCATCTCCTCGGCGAGGTCGATCGCGGTGACCCGGCCGGTGGGGCCGACGACGCGGGCGGCGCGCAGCGCGGGTTCGCCGATGCCGGTGCCGATGTCGAGCACCCGGTGCCCCGGCCGCAGGGCCGCCTGCTCGATGAGCCGTTCACTGATCGTGGCGCCGCCGCGTTCGAACTTGTCCTGCCAGGTGAGCCAGCCACCGCTCATCGCGTTCCAGTTGGCGCGCTGGGTGGCCTTGAACCGGCCGGGTTCGAACTCGGTGGTGGTCACCAGGATGCTCCCGCTCCTCGTTCTTCGATCACGGACCCGGCCGTCGACCCGGTGGTCGATCCGGTGCCGTTAGTGGGCCACCGCGACCGAAATCCGCCGTCCGGCCACGAATTCGAGTGCGGTGGTTTCGCCCGGGTTACGCCCGCGCGCTGAGAAAGCCGGTCCCCGACCTGCCGGAAATGATGTTACTCCGACCGCAACCGCCCGCAAGTCACCAGATCCAGCGCGTTATCCACCCGATCAGCCGAATGTGGGCTACCCACCGTGGGTACGGCGTTCGGGTGCTCTGGACCATCGTCAGTGCGATTCCGCCAGCCACAGGTTGGCCAGGTCGAACCAGCGGTCCACGGTGGGCATGGCGATGGCGTTGCGCACCCGGGTGCCGCGCAGGTGCGGGATGGTCGGGGCGTGCACCAGCACCGGGACGATCGCGGCGTCGCGCATGATCGCGGCGTCGACCTCGTGCCAGGCCGCGCTGGCGGCGTCGGGGTCGGTGATGGACAGCGCGTGGTCGATCATCCGGTCGACCTCGGGGTTGCTGTAGCAGCCGTAGTTGCCCGTGCCGTGCACGGCGTTGGTCTGGAACATCGGTTGCAGGAAGGCGCGGCCGTTGTCGCCGAACCAGTCCGGGGTCCACGCGGCGACGGCGATGTCCCAGGTCCCGGCGCGGGCGTTGGCCGGGTTCTGCAGGTGCGGGTAGTGCTCGGCGTGGCCGAGGCCGACCAGCCGCAGGTTGATGCCGATCTTGCCGAGGTCGGTGGCCAGTTGCTGGGCGACCTCGGGGTTGGCGTCCATGTCGCGGTGCACCACGGTGAGCTCGAGGCCCTCGCCGTAGCCCGCCTCGACGAGCAGGGCGCGGGCGCGCTCGGGGTCGCCGGAGTCGCCGGGGGTGGGGTAGGGGTCGTAGTCGCGGTAGCCGTAGTTGCCCGGTGGGATGGCGGTGTGCGCGGTCCACATGACGGTGCCCGCGGCGAGGTCGTCGAAGATCTTGATCATCGCGGTCTTGTTGACCGCGTAGGCGATGGCCTGGCGCACCCCGAGCTTGGTGACCGCGCCGCCTGCGTTGGGGCTGACCATGTTGAACGCCAGGTACGGGTTGACCGCGTAGCCGAGGTTGTCCGCCGGGTCGTCGGGGTTGATGTCGTAGGGCTCGGTGACCGGGGACGCCCACGACAGGTCGGCCTCCCCGGAGCGGATCTTGCGGCCCACGTCGGCGGGGGTGGCGGCGCGGTCCATGGTGACGTGCACGCCGTCGAGGTGCTGGTGGCGGACCGGGTCGGCGTCCTGGCGCCACGCCGGGTTGGGTTCCATGTGCAGCATCTCGCCGTGCACGTACTCGGTGAGCCGGTAGGGGCCGCAGGAGCGGACGCCGCGGCGGAAATCGTCGCTGTCGGGCAGGAAGGTGTCGTACTCGACTGGCGCCGGCGAGGTGAACGCGGTCGCGAGGATGTGGATGAAGTCGGTCGCCGGGCGCAGTAGTCGAAATCGCAAGGTGGTGTCGTCGAGCGCGGTGATCCCGGTGATCTCGTGCGTGTTCTGGAATTGGGCGAGATCCGCGGGCGTCGGGTTGTTCGGTATCGCGGCGGTGTACGCGTCGCAGAATTCCTGCATTCCAACCAGGGTGCTGGTGAAATAGTGGATCGCGCCGCTGCGCAGCACCGGGTTGGCCATCCGCTTGAAGCCGCGGACGAAGTCGGTCGCGGTCACCTCGCGTTCCGGGGTGGTGTCCCAGCGGACCCCGGGGCGCAGCCGCACGGTGTAGGTGAGCCGGTCGGCGCTGACGCCGCCGTTGTCAGTTGTGGGGATCTCGGTGGCGACGTCGGCGACGGGGTTGAGGTCGCGCCAGTCGCGCAGGCCCTTGATCGGCGGGTAGGCGAACAGCTGCCGGGTGAACAGCCGGATGATCTGCCCGGAGAGCATGAAGAACGAGCTCGCCGGGTCGACGTGGTCCATGCTGCCCGGGCCGTAGAGCCGCAGCACACCGCCGCGGCGGGGGTGGTCGGTCATCGGTGCACCTCGTTGACTGTCCCTGTGACTGGGGCCGGGCTCGTGGGGCTGACTGCGCTCTCGAGGCGAGGAGACGGGAGCGGTGCGGCGGCCGGGGCGAGATCGGGCAGCCCGCCGAGCGCGGCCAGCACCGGGACACCGGGTGGCGCCGGGGGGCGGCAGTACCGCAGGGGGATCACCGTCGCGGCCGTGAGGGCGTGCTGCTGGACCGCGATCAGCGCGGGCACCGAGCGCGCCGGGTCGTCCTGGACGGCGAGCGCGGCGTGCGCCAACGCGGTGCCCTCGGGGTCGCCGAGCAGCAGCGGGAGCAGGAAGACGCGGGCGTTGTCGTGCGCCCAGTCGGGGAACCAGGTGGTGAGCAGCAGGTCCCAGCCCGCGCGATCACCGGTCATGGCCCGCTGGTGCTGCTCGTGGGTCATCGGTCGCGAGTGGATGGTCATCCCCACCGCGGCCAGGCCCGCGGTGACCCGCGCCGCGCAGGGCGCGTCGGTGTCGCGGTGCGCCAGGGTCAGCGACAGCGGCGCGGGCAGGGCGCCGCGGGCGGTGGCGGTGACGCGGTGGTGTCCGTCGTTGCCGGGCGGGATGACCGTGTCCGCGATGCGGTCGAGGGTGTCGGCGATGGCGAGCCGGGCGGTGTGCTCGCCGAGCGGGCCACCGGTGTTGAGGGTCAGGTACTGCACCCCGTGCAGGGGGGCGCGTGCTTCGCCCTCGGCCGTGAGGTCGACGTCGGCTGCGGTTTCGTCGGGGGTCGCGGTGATCACCTCGGCGTGCCTGCCGCGGACCGGGTCGGCGGCGGGGCTCCACGCCGGGTTCGGCTCGAACCGCAGGACGCCGTCGGCGATCCCGACCGGCCGGTACGGGCCCGTGGACCGCAGGGCCGCGCGGACCTCGGGGCTGTCGGGCAGGAACGCCTCGTACTCGACCGGCACCGGCGCGGCGCACGGCAGGGCGAGGATGTCGATGATGTCGGGCGCCGGGTGCTCGAGCTCCACCACGAGCGTGTGCTCGTCGAGGGCCAGGACCCCGGCGATGTCGTGGGTGTTGGCGTGCTCGGCGAGGTCCGCCGCGGTGCGCAGCGACGCCGGGTGCCCGTCGCGGTAGTCGGCCATGCCGCGGATCGTGCTCAGGAAGTACGGCAGCGCGGTCGAGGTGTGGAACGGGCCGCACAGCCGCTTGAGGCCGCGCACCACGTCGTGCGCGGTGACCGGCCTGCCGGTGTCCCAGCGGGCGTCGCGGCGCAGGTGGATCACGTAGGAGGTGCCGCGCGCGCCGAGCCCGGCGTTGTAGATCGACGGGATGGCGGTGGCCAGGTCCGGCACCGGCGCGACCGACTGCCAGCTGCCCGGTGCCGCGTCGGAGCGGTAGGTGAACAGCTGGCGGGTGTGCAGCCGGGTCAGCGCGGCCAGCGGGTGGCGGTGCGCGGCGACCGGCTCGGGCAGGTCCGTGCCCGCTTTCACGCGCAGGCGCATCGGGGGCCTCACGACATCCGCTCGGCGAGCCGACCCATGACCTCGACGGCCCGGTCGATCTCGGTGTGGTCGTTGAACAGGTGCGTGCACAGCCGTGCCGCGTAGTGCTGGTGCGGGGAGCCCTCGACGTCGAACTCGGTCCACCGGGTCCAGATCCGGTGCTCGGACTCCAACCGGGACACGAACTCGGCGATCTTCTTGACGTTCCACGCGTCGGCGGGGTCGCGCAGCGGGTGGAAGGCGATCAGCGGGGAGCGCAGCCGCTCGTCGGCGCCGGGGGAGTACATCGCGGCGGTGCCGAACCGCTCGGTCAGCAGGGCCCTGGCGTGCTCGGCGAGTTCGAACACCCGCCGCTCGATGCGGTCGCGGCCGATCTCGTCCCACAGCTCGCACGCCCGGGCCAGTGCCGCGCCCCTGGCGATGCTGGCGCTGCCCGCGCTCTGCAGGAAGTCGCCGATGTTGCAGCTCTCCACGGAGGTGGTGGTGCGCGGCGGCGGGGTGCCCTGCATCGGGTACCAGGTGGAGATGATCGGCCAGAACGTGGGCAGCGGCAGCGGGTTGTGCTCGGGGTGGACCTTGTTGCGCACGTAGAGCAGCCCGGTCCCCAGCGGTCCGCACTGGAACTTCGAGCCGGAGCAGGAGATGAAGTCCGCGCCCAGCGCCCGGAAGTCGCAGTCGAGCATCCCGGCCATCAGCGCGCCGTCGATCACCGTGGTCAGCCCGTGCCGGTGCGCCAGTTCGCACAGCGCCCTGATCGGCAGCATCGTGCCGGTGAACAGGGTGATCCCGGCGAAGGCGAGCACCTTGGTGCGCGGGGTGATCGCGGCCTCGAAGCGGGCGAGGATGTCCTCGGCGCGCACGTCGTGGCCGACCGGCAGGGTGATGGTGGTGACGACGACGCCGTGCCGGTGGCGGAGCAGGTTGAGGTTCGACAGCACCGAGTAGCACTCGTGGCTGGTGGTGACGACCTCGTCGCCCGCGCGCAGGTCGAGCCCGTGGATCACCCGGGCCATGCCCTCGGTGGCGTTGTGCGAGATGACCATCTCGTCCTGGTCGACCCCGTAGGCCTTGGCGATCGTGGCCCGGTGCTCGGGGTAGAGGCCGGGCGGGTAGACGTCGAGCAGACCGCCGGTCCACTCCCGGGTCACCCGGTCCACCACGTCCAGGACCTCGTGCGGCATCGCCCCCACGGTGCCGGTGTTGAGGTGCACCGAGTCGGGGTCGAGCGCGAACAGGGAGCGGATCTCGTCCCACGAGCGGGCGCGCAGGCCCGCCTCCATCACGTCCACTGGGTTGTGTCCCCTTCTTGGCCGATCAACCGACGATGTCGCGCAAGTCGAGCGCGTTGGCCCGCTTGCCGGGGAAGTCGCAGTACCACAGCAGGTCCCCGTCCCAGGTCATCCCGGTCGGGTTCCCTTCCACCACAACGGAACCGAGCTCGGCGCCGGTGTTCGGATCGGTCGCGCGGATGCGGCGCTCGACGTAGTCGCCGTGCACGACGACCCCGTCGGCGTAGGTCAGGCCGGACGGTTCGCCGCCGCCGGTGGGGTGTTCGACGAGCACGGCCATGGTGGTGTAGTCGCGCAGTTGCAGCACTGTCGGGCCGCGCAGCGCCATCCAGATGCCCTCGGGGGCGTGTTCGATCCCGGTGAGCCTGCCGCTGGCCGGTGGGACCTCCCGCCGCTCGACCTGCTCGCCGGTGTCGCGGTCGAGCAGGATGAGCCGCTTGGGCCGGAAACCCACCTGGCACAACAGGTTCCCGTCGAAGGCGAGGTCGGCGCGCACCGACCGGCAGCGCAGGGTCCGCGCGACGGAACCATCAGCGGGGTCGAGCGCGTAGACCTCACCGGCGGGTTGGTCGGAGTGCCACAGGTGGGTGCCGTCCCAGGTGAGCCCGCACGGGTAGTCGCCCGGCAACGGGAGCCAACGGCGGACCACCGCTGTCGCCACTGCCGACCTCCCGCGCCACCAGACACGATTGCTTCAGGAACATAGCACGGTATGCGGTTCCTTGGTCATGTCTGGCGGAACTGCTATACAAGCCAGTAGTAATGGGCGATCCGAGGGGTGAGTGGCATGTCGGAACAGGTCATCGATCAGGTCGGCGAGTACTACGACGACATCGGCGAACTGGTCGAGCTCGTCGGCGGCAACCTGCACGTCGGCTACTGGGAGTCCGATGAGGACCGCGCGCCGTTCCTGGAAGCCATGCAGCGCCTCACCTTCGAGGTCGGCGCCCGCCTGGGGCTCGAGCGCGGCCAGCACCTGCTCGACGTCGGCTGCGGCGTCGGCGAACCGGCCGTGCGCCTGGCGCAGCGCTACGCGGTCGCCATCACCGGGATCACCGTCAGCCACTGGCAGGTCGCCGAGTCCGCCCGCCGGGTCATCGCCGCCGGGCTGCGCGGGCGCGTCATCACCCGCTACGCCGACGCCGCCGACCAGCCGTTCCCGGACGCCTCCTTCGACGCCGCGCTGGCCTTCGACTCACTGCCCAGCGCCCAGGACAAGTCCCGGTGGCTGCGCGAGGTCCACCGGGTGCTGCGTCCCGGCGGCCGGTTCGTCTTCACCGAGTACCCGCGCACCGCCGAGCTGACCGACGGGGAGCGCGCGATCCTCGCCGCCAACACCATCCACACCCCGCCCGCCACCCTCGCCGAGTCCACGGCGCTGGCCGAGACCGCCGGGTTCGACGTGGTGGCCGCCGAGGACTGGAGCGAGCGCGTCCGGCGCACCTACGACGAGTTCTTCGCCGCCCTCACCGCGCAGGGCCCCGCCCTCGCCGAGGAGTACGGGGCCGAGCGCATCGCGATGTTCACCACCGGCATCACCACGATGTTCTCCCTGTGCCGGGCGAAGATCGGCTACCACGTCCTCACCTGCGTCAAGCCCGCCTAGGCGCTGCCGGGGTCAGGCGCGGGTCAGGCGCGGGTCAGGCGGGGAAGCGGCGGCGCGGCACCATCGGCAGGGCGTCGACCGGCATGGTCAACGCCACCTTGGGCTTCGGGGTGTGCCCCGGCACCGGCTCCAGCCGCCACCGGGCCGCGATCGAGGCCAGCGTCAGCGCCATCTCGGTGAGCGCGAACGGCTCCCCGATGCAGGTGTGCGTGCCGGTCCCGAACGGGATGTAGGCCCCGCGCGGCAGCGCCTTGGCGTTGTCCGGCGACCAGCGGTCCGGGTCGAACGCGCCGGGGTCGCGGTGCAGCGCCGGGTTGTGGTTGAGCGCGTGCGGGCTGTACATGATCGCCGCGCCCGCCGGGATGAGGTACCCGCCGATGGTGGTCTCCCGGGTGGTGGTGCGGCTCAGCGCCCAGCCCTGGGTGCGCAGCCGCAGGGTCTCGCTGATCACCTGCTTGGTGTAGGCCAGGCTCGCCAGGTCGACGTACTGCGCGGTGCGCCCCGCCAGCACCCGGTCGGCCTCGGCGAACAGCCTGGCCTCCACCTCCGGGTGCGCCGCGACCTCGTGGCACGCCCAGGCCAGCGTGTTGGCGATGCTCTCCGCGCCCGCGATGAAGATCGTCATGACCTCGTCGTGCAGTTGCCGGTCGGACATGGCGGCCTCGCCGTCGTGCGCGAGCATCAGGATCGACAGCAGGTCGCCGCGGTCGAGCGGGGCCGCCCGGTAGGCCGCGATCACGCTGTCGATGACCTCGCGCAGGTACCGCTCGGCCGCCCGGTAGCGGCGGTTGGCCGGGACCGGCAGCCGCGCGAGCAGCCCGGTGGGGTCCATGATCCGCAGGTACAGGCCGTTGAGCACGGTCGCGGTGGCCTCGCGGAACCGCTCGGCGTCCACACCGGTGTCGGCGGAGAACATCGCCCTGGTCAGGTTCGTCAGCGCCAGGTCGGCCATCTCCCGGTGCACCTCGACCCGCTCGCCGTCGCGCCAACCGCCGAAGCGCCGCCCGGCCTCCTCGGTGATCAGCGCCGCGTAGCCCACGATGCGGGTGTGGCTGAACGCGGGCTGCATCAGCGCGCGCTGCCTGCGGTGCAGCTCCCCGTCGGAGATGCCCAGGCCGTTGCCGAACATCGCCCGGAACCGCTCGGTGATCGGGCCGCCCTTGCCGAAGGTGTCCGGGTCGCGCAGCGCGGTCCTGATCAGCGCCGGGTCGTTGATCACGTACACCGTCTGCCCGCCGAGCCGGATCCCGATCACCGGGTCGGTGCCCTGCAGCGAGAGCAGGAACTCGCGCGGGGCGCGCCGCATCAGCAGCGCGTGGCCGAGCACCGGGACCGCGCCGGGGGCGGTGGCCGGGGTCAGCACGTCCGTCACGGTCACGCGGCACCTCCGGGGAAGGGGATTAACTCCTATAATGTATAGCGCCAAGGTCAATCCCGGTCGGGTCCGGGTGCGGTCGTTCTCCGCGGTGTCCCGTCCTTCCAATGGGGCAGCTGTTACTACCATCGGGTGGTTTTCGGTGTTACTATCTGGATCAAGTTGCCGGTCGCGACCGGCTCGGTGAGCCAGGGGAACGAGATGGCGGGCAAGCGTGACTACGGGCAGTTCTGCGGCTTGGCCGCCGGGCTGAACATCATCGGCGAGCGGTGGACCCTGTTGCTGGTCCGCGAGCTGCTGGTGAGCGCGCTGCGCTTCAACGAGCTGCTGGACAACCTGCCCGGCATCGGCCCCAACCTGCTCGCCGAGCGGCTGCGCACGCTGGCCGAGCACGGCCTGGTCGAGCAGCTCGCGGTGGTGGGCGACGGCCGCGCCAAGCGCTACCGGCTCACCGAGCGCGGCCAGCAGCTGCGCGGCCCGGTGCTCGGCCTGGCCCGCTGGGGCATGCAGTTCCTCTCCCTGGACGACCGCGACGGCGGCGAGGTGCGCGCCGAGTGGGGGATCATCGCGGTGCAGGCCATGGTGGACACCGGTCGGGTGCCCGAGGTGGACGAGGCCTACGAGTTCCGCGTCGGCGAGGAGACCTTCGGCGTGTTCGTCGACGCGGGCGCGGTGCGGTTCGTGCCGGGCCCGCCGGTGCGCGCCGAGGTCGTGGTCTCCAGCGACCCCGACACGTTCATCCAGATCGGCGCGGGCATGGTGAGCCCGTTCGACGCGCTGGCCGCCGGGCAGATCAAGCTGGAGGGGCCCGCCGAGGCCATCCGCCGGTGCACCAGGATGCTCGGGCTCACCTAGGCGTGATCATCTAGGTGCGGATCTCCTCGGTATCTCCTCGATGTGATCACCGGGGCCCGATCGCCGGGGTCTGATCACTTCGGAAAGTGATAGCCTGGCCGTGTGGTCGATCTGCGGGCAGTGGCCGAGGACTACCTGAGCCACCGGTTCCCGCGCGCCGACCCGACCTACCGCCGCCCGACCCCGCGCCTGGACGCGCGGTTCTGCCGCCGGGTCGCCCGCCTGCACGACCGGGCGCCGCTGCTCGGCGCGGGCACCGAGGACGCGTACCTGGCGCTGCGGCAGGAGGATCTCCGCCAGTACCGGGCGATCCGCGACGCGGGCGTGCGCGTGCGGCCGTGGCGCGGCGCGGGCCAGCCGTACCCGGACTCGCCGACGTTGATCGACGAGGTCACCCGCACCGGTGTGCTGTGGCTGTACCTCACCCGCTCCGGGCACGGCCCCGGCAGCACCGACGGGCACCCGATGCGCCACCCCTCCGGGGTGGTCGAGGACGGGGAGCCGCTGTGCCACAACGACATCCTCCGGGTGGTGCACGACCTGTTCGGCCACGTCGCGCTGCGCGCCGGGTTCGGTCCGCGCGGTGAGTTCGCCGCGACCGGCGGGCACCTGCTGCTCTACCCGGCCCGCGCCTGGCCCGCGCTGTTCACCGAGCAGATCGGGCAGATCTGTTGGTACTTCTACGGCGACCACCTCGCGACCGGGCCGCGGCGGTACCCGGAGCAGAAGGTCTTCCTTTACCCACCAGCGTTTCTCGACGAGTTCCGCGGACTCCTCCAGCCCGCGCGGTGACGGCCGTGCCGCTACACTGCCCGGCGAGTCCGCCAGCACAGGGGAGAACAAGGTGAGCGACACCGAGAACTCGGTCTCCATGTGGCCCAAGGGGGCGAGCGAGGACTACATCGCCGCCCGCGTCGAGTTGGACCGCGCCGAGCACGCCCTGCACGCCGAGGTCCACCGGCTGGCCGCGCTGCGCCGCGACCTGCCGCCGGGCCCGGTCCTCGACGACTACGCGTTCGAGGAGGGACCGCTCGACCTCGGCCTCACCGGCCCGGTCACCGAGACCGGGCTGCGCGAGGTGTTCGGCGACCGCGACACCCTCGTGGTGTACCACCTGATGTTCCACCCGGGCGAGGACGAGGTCTGCCCGATGTGCTCGCTGTGGGTGGACGGCCTGCACGGGGTGTCGCGCCACATCCTGCAGCACGCCGCGTTCGCGGTGATCGCCAAGGCGCCGCTCGCCGAGGTCCGCCGCTGGGCGCAGCGCCGCGGCTGGGACGGCCTGCGGTTCCTGTCGAGCTTCCACAACTCCTTCAACCTCGACGTCGGCTCGGAGACCGAGACCGGCGACCAGTTGCCCATGGTCAGCGTGTTCCGCCGCGAAGGCGACCAGGTCCGCCACTTCTACACCCAGCGCGCCAACTTCATGGACAACGCCGAGGGCGGCTTCGACCTGCTCAACCCGATCTGGCACCTGCTGGACCTGACCCCCACCGGCCGCGGCGACTGGTACGCGGGCAACTCCTACGCGGGCAGGCTGCGCGGCAACCTCGCCCCCTGAGCCGTCCTGGGGCGGTACCGGCACCGGGGTCAGGCGTAGTCGGCGAGGGCGGCGCGCAGGTCTTCTGGCGGGTGCACCGGTTCCATCCCGCCGTCGCGGCGGCGCATGCAGGCGATGGTCTGGGTGCCGGTGGCGATGACGGAGTTGTCGCGGGTGAAGTCGAAGTCCATGGTGATCCGGTTGCCGCCGCGGGCGGCCAGGCGCATGGCCACCTCGATGGTGTCGAAGGCGAAGCACTCGGTGTAGAAGTTCATCGCGCAGGACACGGTGACCAGGGCGAGCTCACCCGAGCGCAGGGCGTCGAGGACGCCGGGGGCGTGGTCGGCCAGGAAGTGCTCGCGGCAGTGGCCTTGCCAGTGCAGGTAGTTGGTGAAGTAGACGTTGCCGACGAGGTTGGTCTCGTCGAAGGTGACCCGGTGCCGATAGAGGTACGCCCGGGTCACCCCGCCCCTCCCGGCACCGCGACGGCGATGGCGTGGCCGTCCACCAGGAAGCTGCCGACCCGGGCAGCGCTGCCCGCTCGTGCGGGGTCGCCGCCGAGGGACACGCAGGTGCCGTCGACGGCGAGGATGGTGGGGTTGCCAGCGATACCGACCCGGCGGATGGCTTTAGCGCGGGCGCTGGACTCTTGCGGGCTCTCGCCTGTCTTGTCCCGCAACGCGTCGGCCAGCGGGTCGGGTTCCGCCGCTGGGCCTGCCACGGCGAGCCACGCCGTGTCGGTGGTGTCGAGGCGCAGCTGACCGGCGACGAGCTCGGAGCGGATCTCGATGTGTTCGGCGATCCCGCACTCGATGAGTCTGCGACTCAGGAACGGGCCGATCAGTGGCGCCGGTATCGGGGTCGTCCACGGGCGTGGACCGACGGCGCGTAGGCGAAGGTTGTCCCACCGGGCGATGTAGTCGCCACCGGGGGAGATGACGTCCACGGTGTAGGCGAACTCGTCGGCGGTGTGTCGCAGTTCCCGTGCGCGGACATAGGCCGGGCCGCGGTGGTCTTGCCACACGGTGACAGTCCCCGCGCCGATCGGCAGGACCGCCCGGTGCGGCAGACAGGCGAGCAACACGTGGATGCTGGCATCCAGCAAACCGGGATCCCCCAGGAGAAGCCGCTGCGCGTGCACCCCGGCGAACCAGTCAGAGCCGGAGGTGTCTATCCACGCGCCGACCTCGAACGCCGACAGGTAGTCGTACCTGAGCAGCCGGGCGAAGCGTCCTGAGTGGAAGAACAGCGGTCCGTAGTAGGAGTGCGGTCCGTCGACCGCCGGTGGCAGACCGGGCGACTCGGGTGCGGGTGCCTCAGTGGCGGGGGCGATCGTCACGGTGAGCCGGGCGAGGTCGAACCGGTCGCTGTCGTCGGTGAGCCGGGCGCGAACCCGATCGCCGTCGACCAGGGTCGCGATGCGGATCTTGCGGACGTCGTCGCCGGTGATGGGCGCGGAGAGGTCGAGGTCGTGGAAGGCCCATCCGGTGCGCGAGCCGGTGGTGGCCAGCGCGGTCTGCGCGACGGCCTCCAGCCCAACTACGGCCGGGAGGACCGCGACGCCGTCGATGCGGTGTTCGGTCAGGTAGGGGTCGTCGCGCGGGGTCAGCGTCGTGTCGGCGACGACCTCCACGCCGGGGGTGACGGTCCTGGTCTCCTCCAGGAACCGCAGCAACGGCACCTCCGGTCGGGTCAATGCCAAGGTGCCCGGGTCGGGGAACCGGCCGCTGATCATCACCGTGGTGGGTGTGTCCGGGCGGGCCAGGGCGTCGAGCAGGGCGGCGGAGCCCGCGGTGGGGGAGAGGGGGACGACCCCGCGCGCGGCGAGCCCGTCCACGACGCCCATGCGCGCGCCCATCCCGACCGCTGACCACAGTGACCACTCGACGCAGTGCGCGCGGCGGTCGGGGTGGGTGGCGGCCCAGTCGGTGAGGGTGTGCCGCAGCCAATCGTTGGCCACGCAGTACTCGGACTGCCCGGCCAACCCGACCCGCCCGATGATCGACCCGTACGCGACCACCAGCCGCAGGTCGTCCTCGCCCGCGGCGAGCAGGTTGCGCAGCCCGTCGACCTTCGGGGACAGCACCCGCCGCAGGGTGGTGCCGTCGACCGCCGACATCAGCCGGGGTTCGTTGACCGCGGCGCCGTGCAGGACCCCGCAGACCGGGCCGAGTTCGCGGGCGGCGGCCAGGATGCCCCGGGCGGCGCGCGGGTCGGTGATGTCGGCGCGGTGGTAGTGGGCTTGGACCTGGCGGCGGGCCGCGGCGAGCCCGTCGACCACGCCCGGGTCGGTCGCGTGGCGGCGTCCGGTGAACAGCAGGACGCAGCCGCTGCGATGGGCGAGTGCGATCGCCGTATGCGCGGTGATCCCCGTGACGCCGCCGGTCACCACACACACCTCGCCCGCGCCTATAGGCAACGGACCAGAGGCACTGTGAGGGTGCAGCGTGGTCTCGAGATGCTCGACCGACCCGCCAGCGCGTACCCACAACTCCTGATGGCCACTACCGGCGATCAACGCCGGATCGACGTCGGTAGCGTCAACGGGTACCTGGACGACCGTCGTCGCCACCTCTGTCAGCTCTGACTGCGCGCTACGACCTACCGCCGCCGCGGCGGGGTGACCGTGGTGGACCACGACCACCACAGCTGGTTGCCGTTTCCCGATCTCGTTGAGCAGCGCCGCAACCTCATCGGGTCCGGCATCCGGCGGCAGGTACGCCGCCAAGCCGGTACGGCCGGGCGAGCTCACCAGGGCTGCCCGCAGCCAGTGGTCCTCGGGAGCCCACCACGTCCAGTCGACCGCCCCGGCCGCGCGCCGCGGCACCCCGGGGACCCAGTGGTGGGTGAATGCCCGCACCCAGTCTTCGACCCCGCGCAGCCCGGTCTCGGAGTGCGCGTCGGCGTACTCCAACTCCGCGAGCACCTCCGCGGCCTCCCCGACGGTCGCGTCGGCGAAGGCGGGGAACGTCTGCGGTGTCTTGCGGCCCAGGTCGGCGGCGACCCGGGTGACCAGGGTGACGATCCGCAGCGAGCTCAGGTGCAGGTCGCGCGAGAGCGAGGTGCCGTCGGTGATCCCGGCCAGGTCCAGTTCGCACTCGTCGGCCAGCCGGGTCCGCAGGGCCAGCAGCGGGTCCGCACCGGTGGCGGGCGCGGCGACGGGGGCCGGTTCCCGCCGTGCGGCGGTCGGGGTGATGTCGTCGTCGGCCTCGCACGGGTTGCGCAGGAAGGACATCGGCGTGCCGGGCGGCAGGAACCGGTTCGAGCGGCGGGCGAACCACGGCCCCGCGGACACCGCGCCGGAGGCGATGAGCGTGGCGGTGGCGATGGCGTGCGTGCGGGCCGAGCCGCCGCAGTCGAGCGTCACCACCGCGACACCGGGGGCGCAGTCGGCGGCCAGACCGCTCAGCGTGCGACCGGGGCCGACCTCGACGAGCAGGCCCACCCGGGCCGCGAGGTCGGTGACGGCCGCGCGGAAGCGGACCGGCTCGGTGAGTTGCGTGAGCAGCACCTCGGCCAAGTTGGCGTCCGCCAGCGGGCCGCCGGTGACCGTAGACGTCACGGCCCCACGCGGGCGCGCGAACTCGACCCCGGCCAGGACGGCCCGCATGGGCTCGCGCGCGGGCACCATCGCGGGACTGTGGAAGGCGTGTGACACCGCCAAAGCAGTGGCGCCGACCCCGGCGGCGGTGGCCCGGTCGATGACCGCGGCGACCTCGTCGGCCGGTCCGCCCACCGAGGTCCGGCGAGGGCTGTTGTCGCAGGCCAGCACCACCGAGGTGCCCGCGGTGAGGGCGGCGACATCCTCAGCGGGGACGTCGAGCGCGGCCATGGTCGTCGCCGGGAGGCCGTGCTCGGCCATTACCCGGCCGCGGGCGGCGGCCAGTCCCAGCGCGGCGGCGGGGTCGAGCGCGCCCGCCCAGACCAGCGCGCTGATCTCCCCGAGGCTGTGCCCGACCGCGCCGACCGCCTCGCACCCCAGGTGCGCTAGCCAGGCCAGGCCCGCCAGCGACTGCCGCACGATGGCAGGCTGCGCCGCCGCGGTGTCGGTGTCACCGGCCCGGATCGCCGCGGTCGCCGCCGGGACGTCGAGCCCCGCGGCCCACGCGGACAGGTCGGGGCGCACCGGGGCCGCCTGGCCGGGGAAGATCAGGCCGACGGCGGGAGCGGGACCTTGGGCCAGGGTGAACCCGGCCTTGGCGGCCACCGTCAACGACCCGTCCCAGGTGTCCAACCGGGTCGCGGCCGCCACCGCCGCCGAGGCGAGCTCGGCGGGCCTGGACGCGACCAACGCGCACCGCACCGGTGCGTCGGTGCCGCTGCTGGCGGCCACATCGTGCAGTTCCGCCGCGCTCAGGCCCGCGAACCAGTCCGATAGAGACCGCAGCCGCTCCGCCAGCCCGGTAGCGCTATCGGCCCCGAGCACCACGATGTCGTACCGAGGTGCTGGCCACGCGACCGGTTCCACCGCTGCCATCGCCGGTGAGTCGCTACCGACCACGATGTGGGAGTTGATGCCGCCGAACCCGAGCGCCGACACCGACGCCATGCGGATCTTGGCCTCCCACGGCTCCGGCGCGGTCAGCGTCCGCAGCGGGGTGCCGGGGGAGCGCAACAGGGGGTGCGGGTCGACGCACCCCGTCGTGGGCGGCAGCACTCCCGAGTGGACGGCCAGGATCGCCTTGATCAACCCGGCCACGCCCGCGGCCGCCTTGGTGTGACCGATGTTCGCCTTCACCGAACCCAGCGCCGCCCGGGGGCTCCCCATCCCGCGCAGCCCGGACAGCGCCGTCAACTCCGCCTCGTCGCCGACCGAGGTCCCGGTGCCGTGCCCCTCTATAAAGTCCACAGTGGAGGGATCAACGCCCGCCATCCGGTACGCCAGGTCCATCGCCCGCCGCTGCCCGGCCGCCGACGGCCGGGTCAACCCACCCGCGCCGTCGGCGGAGATGCCCCAGCCCACCAGTTCGGCGCGCACCGGCATGCCCCGGCGACGCGCCTCGTCCACAGTGGTCAGCAGCAGCACACCGCAGCCCTCGCCGGGCAGGAACCCGGTCGGGTCGGCGTCGTAGACCCGCATCTCGTCCACGCCGAGCACCCCGACCCGGGCGAACCCGACCAGCTCCAGCGGATCGATGCTCAGGTCGACCCCGCCCGCCAACGCGAACCGCAACTCACCCGCAGCGACCGCGCGGGCCGCGTGGATCACCGCGAGCAGGCTCGATGAGCACGCCCCGTCCACGGTGTACCCGCCGCCGCGCAGGTCGAAGTGGTTGCCGACCCGGCCTGCGATGGTGTTGGCCAACGCGCCCGCCAGGGTCTCGTCGGTCGGCTCGGGGAAGCGGCCCTTGACCTCGGACTCCAACTCGGCGAGCACCACGGCGGCGAGGTCGTCGGGCACCGCGCCCTTGCGCAGCGCGGCCGCCGCGGCCCGCGCCACGAACGGCCACCGGGTGCGCAACTGCGCGGCGCGGCTGAACTCCCCGCCCAGCGAGTTGCCCAGCACCACACCGACCTGCTCGCGCGGCAGCGTGTCGGCGTCGGGCACGCCCGCGTCGGCCAGCGCCTCGGCCGCGGTCTGCAGCGCCAGCCAGTGCGTGTGGTCGACCGCGCGGTGCACCCCGACCGGGACTCGGAACGCGCCCCGGTCGAACTCCCAGTCCCGCAACACCCCGGCGTGGGTCACGTAGGTGCGGTCCGGGTCGGCGCGTTCGCCCAGGTAGGCCGGGGACAGCCGGGCCGGGGGGATTCGGCGGAACGCCCGCCGACCGGTCAGCACGGCCTGCCACAGCTCGCTCGGGGCGTGCGCGTCGGGGTAGTGGCAGGCCATGCCGACGACGGCGATCCCCGGTCCGCTCACGCCGGTACCCGACCCCGGGCGCGGGCGACGAGCAGGACGCCGCCGCGCAGCAGGCAGGTGATCACCAGGGCGAAGAACAGGCCGAAGACGATCCCGGAGCACACCAGGACCCCGTAGACCGCCGCGGTGGTGAGGCCGAACAGGACTTGACCGCGCTTGCTGGTCGGGGTGGACCCGGGGTCGGTGATCATGTAGTTGGTGAACAGGATGAACGCCACCCCCGTCATCGGCAGCAGGGCACCGACCAGGGCGTGGTCGAACAGCAGCCACCGCACCAGCGCCTGCAGGACGAACCCGCCGACCCAGGCCGTGATCAGCGGGATCTTCTTGGTCAGCCCGGCGTTGAGCATCGTGCCCAGCATCAGGATGCCCACCGGGATCAGCCAGGACAGGGTGCCGTGCAACCAGTTGGTGAAGTGGTAGGGCGGGGCGATGCCGACCCAGTCGAACAGCACCAATGTGACCGCGATGCCGGTGTTCGACGGGTTGAGGACGTGCCGGAGCTTGCCCTTGATCCGCAGCCGCACCACGTACTTGCTGGCGTTGCTCACCACTACCGCGAACAGGTAGGGCCAGAGCGTGGAGTTCCCGTAGAGCAGCATCGCGCACGCCAACGCCCCGATGTGGGCCGGCAGCAGGAACACCCCCAGCGCGCGCGGGCTCCCGGCGTAGTCGGGTCGCCGGTCGTGCGCCCACGCGTCGAGGGTCTCCATGCCCAGCGCGCTGGCGTAGCCGACCAGCAGGCAGACGATCGGGGTGATCGGCGCCTGCTCGAACCCGAACAGGGTGTGGCCCAGGATGGTGAACGCCGTGATCGACATGGCGAACCGCTGCAGCGCCAACACCCTCGGGTCGCGCTTGGGCTTGTCCGCGACCGCGGTGGGCTCGGCGGTCCCGGTGTCGACCGGGTGCGCGCCGTTGGGGTGGACCAGGGTCGGCTTGGTGATGTCGGTGGTCATCGGGTCGCCACCTCTCCGTTGGGCTGCAGCACGATCCGGTGGTGGCCGCGGGTGAGTTCAACTGGGGCCCGGTGCAGGCCCGCGGCGTCGCGCCAGGTCACCTCCGCGGTGACCGGGCCGGTGCGCGGCAGCGCGACGTGCAGCTGCGCCCCGGAGGCACCCGCGTGCCCGTTGGCCGGGTACAGCTGCGACTTCTGCGCGGGCACCCCGGCGGTGGCGGGCACCTCGACCTGGACGCCGATCGCCGCCCGGCCACCGGGGAAGACGAACTCGACGTCGGCAGCCGGTGGCGCGCCCGTCGCGGTGTTGAGCAGCAGCGTCGAGTCGGCGAACTGGTTGGCCACCACCATGTCGAGCAGCCCGTCGCCGTTGACGTCACCGAGGGCGAAACCGCGCGAGGGCGCGGGTTGGGTCATCGCCAGCCGCCCGGCGAGGTCGACGTAGCGGTCGTCCGGTCCGTCCACCCAGAACCGGTTCGCGTCGCGCGCGCCGGACAGGTCGTCGCCCGGCCCGAAGTTCGGCCAGGACCCCGGGTACTTCAGCAGTTCGGCGTTGCCCATGGCCAGTTCCTGCAGCAGCACCCACCGGTCCCGGTCGGGCTCGCCCAGGACGAACCCGGTGGCCTGGGTGAGCTCGTCGGTGCCGTCGTTGTCGAAGTCGCCCGCCTTGATGTCCCACGACCAGCCGCTGCGCGCGATGCCGCGGCGCTGGCTGTGCTCGGTGTAGGGGGCGGTCCCGGCGCGCAGGTCCTCGACCGTCCCGTTCGGGACGAACAGCAGGTTGCTCTCGTGCAGGCCGTAGTTCTCGGTGATGTTGCTGACCGCGATGTCGGGCAGGCCGCCGCCGCCGGGGTAGCTGAAGGTGACGCCCATGCCCTTGAACGAGTCGTGGCCCAGCACCTGCGACTTGGGGGTGAGCAGGTCACGCGAGCCGTCGGCTACCGTGAACCGGACCTTGCCCGGGGTGGACCGGTTGACCAGCAACGTGTCCGGACCGAAGTCGTTGGCCAGGTACATCGACGGCAGCCCGTCACCGGTGAGGTCCTGCAGGCCCACCGCGAGCACCCAACCGCCCATCGCGTCGGCGGGCAGGTCCGCGCTGACGTCGGTGATCCGCGGCTTCTCCCCGGGCACACCGGTCGGCTTGGTCAGCAGCACCCGGCTCGGGCCCGCGTTCCCCGCGTCGCCCATGCCGTCCTGCATCGCCATGCGCTCGTCGTCGGCCGCGTCCGGGTCGAGGACCTTGGCGCCGTCGGGGAAGTAGTTGCCCACCACGATGTCCAGGTCGCCGGACCCGTCGAGGTCGCCGACGTTGAGCGCGGTCGTGTTCCACACCTGCATCGGCTCGACCAGTTCCGCGCCGCGGAAGTGCGCGGCGGCGGGCCGCTGCCCGGGGACGGCCTGGTTGAGGAACAGCACGGGGGAGCGGCCCCAGTAGTAGACGATGATGTCGGTGGCGCCGTCGGCGTTGATGTCGGCCGGGACGCAGCCCATCGGCGCCATCGTCGAGTCGTAGCGGTCCGGGCGCAGTTCGAACGCCGGGTACTGCTCGCCGCCGGACTCGGGCACCGGCGACACCCGCACCGAGTCGTCGCGCGGGTCGACCAGGCACAGGTCACCGGGGCGGCCCAGGCCGCGCAGGTCGGTCAGCGCCACCGCGGCGCCCACCGCCGAGATCCAGGACTGGATGCCGACCAGGCCGGGCTGCACCCGGCGCACGTACCGGGCCTCGGCGGGGGCGGAGTTGACGGTGATCTGGCGGAACCCGAAGCGGCCTGCCAGGGTGTCTTGCTCGGCCTGGCTGGTCTCGGGCAGCGCCGTGACCAGCCCCGCGGCCGCGCACAGGGCGACCGCGACGACGGCGCTCGAGGAGCGCCGGATAGTTCCGGACGGCATGGCAACCTCTCGGGATCGGTCGCGCTCGGATCGGCGACCGGGTGGCGGGTGGTGGTCCGGCTGGATCGGGGTCCGCCCGGATCAGGCCTGGGTGCTCAGGACCCTGGTCCGGTCGCGCCAGTCGAGGTAGGCGGAGATGTCGGTGCGCTCGCCGAGGTCCTCGGCGGCCCGCTCGGCCCAGCCGCTCGCCTCGGCGGGGGTGGTGCCGACCAGGCGTTCGCAGGCCAGGGTGGAGTGGGCGGGCACGATCCCGGAGCGGACCCGCGCGGTCGCGCCGAACACGACGCCCTGCCGCAGGTGTCCCAGGTGGCCGCCCGCGTGCTCGCGCAGTGTGTCCAGTTCGGCCGCGGGCACGCCGCCCGCGTAGGTGGCGGCCAGGCCGACGCCGCTCCACAGCGCCGCCCTCGCCGTGGCGGGCGCCTCGGCGATGACCTCCCGGATGTCGTCGGGGTCGCCCGCGGTCATGAACCACAGCGCCCGACCGGAACCGGCGAGCCGGATCAGCCGCACCGGGTCGGTCCCCGCGCGCTCGGCCCGGCGGCGCAGCGCGCGGCGGCCGCCGAAGAACACCTCGGCGAACCCCGCGCCGTCGTAGGCGAGCCAGCGCAGCAGCGGCGTGTCGGTCAGCCGCACCGGCAACGGCAACCTGCTCACCGCCAACGCCCACCCGGCGCCGACGTGGATCAGGTGCGGGTAGTCCGCTCCGGACTCGGCCAGCAGCGCGGCGACCGAGCGGCCGCGGGTGAGCACGTCGCGCTGCCCGGCCCACATCGCGGCGCCCTCGTGGGCGAAGCCGCGCTCCTCGGCGGGCAGCGTGTCGACCGCGGCGCGCACGTGCGGCCAGTGCGCGGCGGCGAGGTTGTAGCCGGTGAGGAACGAGCGGGCGTGGCGCTCCAGTCGTTCGCGCGGACCCGGGCGGTCCACCCGGAACCCCCGGCGGCCGAAGTCGGCCATGCCCAGCGGTAACCGGGGGGCCAGCCCCCGGCCCCGGCTCGGTGCGTCGACGACGCCCGGTCGGTCCGCGGAACCGTGCTGAGTGCTCATGGAGTTCTCATCTCTGGTTCGCCGAGCGCGGCGGGGACGAAGTGGCTGGGGACGAACTCGAACTGCGGAGAACAAGCTTCGGGAATAGGTAGTGACCAGGCCCGATCTTGCCCCCGCCGAGCTGTCCCGTGTCAAGGGGAGCGATGCGGTGTTCGCCCGTTCGTATCAGATGTCCGGGGCTTCCTTTCCCGAATCCGGCTCGGGTACTGACGACTATGTCACTCCTGGGTTCGGTGGTAAGCTCGCCGACGGCAACCGGGTGGTTGCCATCTCCTTTGGTGCACGGCGGGCTGGTGGTCACGGGACCGGTCCGGTGATCCCGGCATGCCTGAACCGGCCGGGCGAGGCGAAACGGGAGTGTGCATGGTCGACCTGGTGGACACCGCGCCGCGCAACCTGGTGGCACCCGGGGAGTCGGTCCGGCCCGATTTCCCGATCCTGGCCACCCGGGTGGGGCCGCGGCCGTTGGTGTACCTGGACAACGCGGCCACCGCGCAGAAACCGCGGCGGGTGCTCGACGCGATCACCGACCACTACACCGGCGCCAACGCCAACGTCGGCCGCGGCTACTACCAGCTCAGCCACCTCGCCACCGACGTGTACGAACAGGCGCGCGCCACCGTCCAACACGCCATCAACGCCGAGCACGCCGACGAGGTCGTGTTCGTCCCCGGCACCACCGCCGCGGTGAACCTGCTGGTCGATACCTTCGGCAGGGACCGGCTGCGGGCGGGCGACCAGGTCGTGGTCACCGGCATGGAGCACAACTCGAACCTGTTGCCCTGGCGGCGGTTGTGCGAGTCGGTCGGCGCGGAACTGGTGCTCGTCGCCGCCGACGACCGCGGCCGGGTGACCGGCGAGGCGTTCGACGCCGCGCTCGGCCCCAAGACCCGGCTGGCCGCCGTCACGCACGTGTCCAACGTGCTCGGCACGGTCAACCCGGTGCGGGACATGGTCGCCAGCGCCCACCGCCGCGACATCCCGGTCGTGGTCGACGGCGCGCAGGCCGTCCCGCACCGGCAGGTCGACGTGCGCGAACTCGACGCGGACTTCTACGTGTTCTCCGGGCACAAGGTGTATGGGCCCATGGGGATCGGCGTCCTCTATGGGCGCCGCGAACTGCTGCACGCGCTGCAGCCGTACCAGGTCGGCGGCGGCACGGTGAAGGGCGTCAGTCTCACCGAGCCGGTCCGCTACGTCCCCGTCCCCGCCCGGTTGGAGGCGGGGACACCGCACATCCCCGGCGCGGTCGGGCTGGCCGCGGCGTTCGAGTACCTCGCCGACATCGGCTGGGACGCCATCCGCGCGCACGACGACACACTGGTGCGAGCCGCGGTCGCCGCGGTGCTGGACACCCCGGACGCCCGGGTCGTCGGCGACCCGGCGGCCGACCCGAGCGGCATCGTGTCCTTTGTGGTCGACGGCATCCACCCCTACGACGTCGGCGGGCACCTGGACGCGCACGGGATCGCGGTGCGCAGCGGCGTGCACTGCGCGAACACCTTCGTCGACACCTTCGGGGTGGTCGGCACCGTGCGGCTGTCCTTCGGCGTCTACAACACCGAGGCCGAGGTCGCGGTCGTGCGGGAGGCGCTGTCCACGGTCAAACCCGGGTTCTGGACCGCCGAGCACCCGACCGAGCGGTTCCTCTGATGCGGTTCGCCACCCGCGTGGTCCACAGTGGACATGAGACCACCGGGCCGTACGGCGGCATCGTGCCGCCGGTGCACCTGGCAACCACCTACGACCGCTTCGCCCAGGACCCGCCCCGCTACTTCTACTCCCGCGGCGAGAACCCGACCGTGGAGGCGCTGGAGACCTGCCTGGCCGCCGTCGAGGGCGCCCGGCACTGCACCGCCTACTCCTCCGGCCAGGCGGCGGCCACCACGGCGCTGTCGCTGCTCACCCCCGGCCAGCGCCTGGTGTGCTGCGACGACGTCTACGGCGGCACGCACGCGCTGATCACCGGGCTGCGCCGCTACGGGATCCTGGTCGAGCAGGTGGACCTGTCCGACCTGGACCGCGCCCGCGCCGCGCTCGCCGGGGACGTCGCCATGGTGTGGGTGGAGACCCCGACCAACCCGCTGCTCAAAGTCATCGACATCGCCGAGGTCTCCCGGCTCGCGCACGAACGCGGCGCGCTCGTCGTCGTGGACAACACCTTCGCCGGGCCCGCCCTGCAGCGGCCGCTGCGCTGGGGCGCGGACGTCAGCCTGCACAGCACCACCAAGTTCGTCGCGGGCCACTCCGACGTCCTCGGCGGCGCCCTCATCTGCGACGACCCCGCCCTGCACCACGCCTTCACCCAGCACCGCACCGTCGCGGGCACCATCCCCAGCGGCCTGGACTGCTTCCTCGTGCACCGCGGCGTCAAGACGTTGTCGGTGCGCGTCGAACGCCAGGTCCGCACCGCCCAGACGCTGGTCGACCTGCTGCTCGAGGCCCCCGGCGTCACCCACGTGCGCTACCCGGGCCTGCCGGAGCACCCCGGCCACGACATCGCCGCCCGCCAGCTCGCCGCGCCCGGGTCGATCATCGCGTTCCGCTACTCCGGCGTCGTGGAGAAGCTGCTCGCGGGCACGACCCTGTTCGCCTGCGCGGTGAGCCTGGGCGGGGTCCGCTCGCTCATCGAGTGCCCGGCCCTGATGACCCACCGCCCGATCCCCGCGGCCGACCGCGCCGCCGCGGGCATCACCGACGACCTGATCCGGCTCTCCGTCGGCATCGAGGACGCCGAGGACCTCGTCGAGGACCTCACGACCGCACTGGCCAGCGGCCGGTGACCCAACCCGAGAGGAACCAGTTGTCCATCCCGACCGAACCGATCGGCAGCATCCCCCGCCCCAAGAACGTCCTTGACGCGATCGCCGAGCACACCGCGGGCACCCTCGACGACGCGGGCCTGGCGACCGTCATCGACGACGCCGTCGCCGACACCATCCAGCAACTGCAAGCCGCTGGCTCCCCCGTCGTCACCGACGGCGAACAAGCCAAACCCAGCTTCGTCAGCTACCCCCTCCAGGGACTCTCCCTCGCCCCCGACGGCGCCGTCATCCCCTTCGCCGACGGCCACACCCGCACCCTGCCCCGCCTCACCGCTGGCCCCTTCCGCTACGGCGCCAACGCCGCGACCTACCTCGCCGCCGCCCGCAAGCACGCCTCGGTGCCGGTCAAGCAGGCTGTGATCGCCGCCTCCGCCCTGAGCCTGATCTACCCCTCCGCCGGGATCGACGGCTACTCGCAGTCCCAGTTCCTCGACGACCTGGTCGACGGCGCCGAGGCCGACATCCGCTCAAGCCTGGACGGCGGCGCGGACTCGGTGCAGCTGGACTTCACCGAGGGCCGTTTGTCGCTGAAGCTGGACCCGAGCGGCGGCCTGCTGGACACGTTCGTGGACCTGAACAACCGAGTCCTGGACCGGTTCACCGCCGAGGAACGCACCCGGATCGGCGTGCACACCTGCCCCGGCGGGGACCAGGACTCCGTACACAGCCTGGACGTCGACTACGTGGACCTCCTGCCCAAGCTGTTCCGCTTGAACGCCGGTCGGTTCTACCTGCAGCTGGCCAGCGAGACCGACCCAGAGCGAGTGCTTTCGGCGGTGTCAGAGCACTCCCGCGCCGACCAGCGGATCTTCGTAGGCGTGATCGACCCGATCGACCCGCGAGTGGAGACACCCGAAGAGGTCCGCGACCGCGTCCTGACCGCCGCCCGCTACATCCCACTGGAACGCCTCGGCACCTGCGACGACTGCGGCTTCTCCCCATTCGCCGACGACGTGTCCACTTCGCGCGAGGTGGCCTTCGCGAAGGTGGCCGCACGAGTCCGGGGCACCGCCTTGGCCGCATCAGCACTGGGCGCGTAGCCCCCCACAGGAGGCCCGCTGGGTCGGGACGTGGTGCGAGCGGCTTCCGGCAGGCTATGCCTCTGCTCGACCCGCTTTGATCATGCGGGCCTCCTGGTGCGTGAGTTGTCCACAACGCCGCAACCAATCCACAGCCCACCGTCCGATGCTCCAGTTATGTCGGAGCTCGCCGGTAAGCTGTGTATTCGGGGCCTCTTCACCTAGTTGATCTTGCTGATTGCGCTACACCCCAACACATCTACTCCGGCTCACGTTGCTAGCCAGTGGACATCCGGAAGTCAAGGTGTCAGTCCGGCTTCCAGCAGATCCGGGCCCCGCCCACTTGTCCAGCCCTGGACACTCGGACCCAACGGTGCCAACCGGCCTTCCGTCAGGTCCGCCCCAGCCCACCTACCCAGCCCGTGGACACTCGGAAGATGCGGTGCCATCTCAGCCCGCTCTCGGCTGCCCTGCCAGCCCAGCCCCGCGCAGTCGGACTCGCTGGTGCCAGGTGCTCGATGGGGTGGACCTGTTTTGTGTGGGGGGACGGCACCCGTAGCGTTTCCGCGCGGCAGGGCCAGTCTTTTGGGCCCCTGCTTTGCGGTTCTGCGTCGGGTGTCGTAGGGGCCCCGCGCAAAACAGGTCCACCGCATCGAGCAAAGCTCGAAAATCGCGGATCGGGCGCCGAGGTCGCCGCTAGGCGACGAGGCCGTCCACCGGAGCCGAAGGCGGAGGCCCCGAAGTTCTTGCCCCGCACTCCCAGCCCGGGCATGCGTCAAGATCAACCTGATCGAAAGCCCCCAAATACACAGCCTACCGCTCAGCACCGACACAACGGGAGCAGCGAACAGCACCCTGTGGACAAGCGATCCCGTTGTGGACAAACAACATCCACCACAAGCGTCACCACAAGATCATCCGCCACAAGAGCCCCCGAATACACAGCCTACCGAGACACACCGACAAACCAGCAGCAGCGATCGCGAGCTGTGGACAGCTACAAACGTTGTGGACAACCCCATCCGCTGGCACCAGAGACTCCAGCAGCCATCACCCTGTCCTCCAGAGCGGACACGCCAAAGCGCACCACGAGCTCAAGGTGTCGGCGCAGCCAACCCAAGGGTGGTCACCAACCGGTTGATGAAGGAGAACAGCGCGGCGCAGAAGACCGCCTCCAGAAGCTGCTCCTCCGTCCACACCTCAGCCGCCTCACTCCACTCCGCGTCCAGATCCGGCGAGCCGCTCGTAACCTTGCTAGTCAAGCGCAACAGCGCGACAGTCGGCTCATCCACCGGAAGATCGATCGGGTCAGTCGCGTGGCTGATGGTTTCGGCGAGTTCGGCTGAGCCGCCGAAGTGTTGGAGGAACCAGGTGTGGGTGGTGGCGCAGTAGTCGCAGTTGTTGAGGCGGGAGGTCCAGGTGGCGATGAGTTCCTTGGTCGCCCGGGTCAGGGCGCTGTCGGTGAAGACGCCGGTGTAGCCGGTGACCACTACGTCCAGCAGGTGTGGGGTGGTGGAGGTCAACCGGAACACGTCGGGGACGAAGGGGAGGTTGGTGGCGGCTCGGACGCGGTCGTACAGGTCGGCTGTCAGGCCGGTCGCTTCCGCCTCGGGCACCATCTTCACGCGTTCAGCCATGGTCGATTCCCTTCGCGGACTTGCGGTACTGCGTCGGGGACACGCCGACGCAGGTCTTGAAGCGGGCGCTGAAGGTGCCCGGGCTGTGGTAGCCGACGCGGGTGCTGATGTCGGAGATGTTGAGGCTCGTGGTGGCTAGCAGGCGGCGGGCTTCGGCGAAGCGCAGGCTGGACAGGAAGCGGGCCGGTGGGAGACCGGTGTGCCGGTGGAAGACCCGGCAGAAGTGGAACTTGCTGAACCGGGCCACCCGCGCCATCTCGTCGATCGTGATGGGCTGGGCGAGCCTGCCCCGCATGTCCTCGATGACTCGTTCGACCGCGCGCACGGCGAGTTCGTCCAAGACCGCCACCAAGAATCCGAAGTGGAATCAGCCGACCGCAGAACGCTAGCACCGCCGGGCCGTGGGTGACTTCGCCCTGAAAGGTGAATCTAGTGGCGCGACTCAGAACGTCGACCATGTCTCGACCCGCCCACGACGCGCCTGGCCGCGTTGCCGAAACGACCAAGTACACCCAGTACGAGGACGTTCCGGCGCCTTGCCAGCCACGCCGTGAACACGCCGATACACGGCCAACCTTCTGAGTCGAGCCACTAGCCGGGAGTTCCAATGGTGGCCACGGCCGCGGCGATGCCCAGGACGACGGCGGCGATGGCGACCTCGGCCACCAGCGCGGTCCGGACCCGCACGAGCGTCGTTCCGGTCGACCGGGCGTCCACGGCCCTGCGGCACCGGTCGGCGAGGGCGAGCAGGACCACGAACCCGGCCAGCTTTGCCAGCAGCAGCAACCCGTACGCGGTCGTGAACAGCGCCGACACCGACCCCACGTACGCCGCCGAGAGCAGTGCGCCGCTGATCACGATGATGGCGACGCAGATCTTGGCGACGGGGGAGAAGCGCGCCATGGCCTGCGGGAGGTCCTCGTGCCGGGCGCAGAGCGCGAGCTGGACGACACCGCCGAGCCAGAGCGCCATCGCGCCGTAGTGCGCCAAGTCGCCCACCAGCGACAGGAACATGATCTGCGTGGTGATCGCGTGTCCTGCCGCCGAGGAGGTGAGCAGGATCAGGAAGCCCGACACGATCGCGGTGTTCTGGTAGCCGAAGCTGGTCGCGGCCCGACGCGAGGCGTAGAGGAGCACGCCAGCGGCCACGATGCGCAAGATGAGGAGTTTTCCATAAGCGGTGTCGAGGGTGTTGGCCAGCAAGTCCGGTGCGAACACCCGTGACAACCCGGCGCCGGTGACGTACGCGCCTTCCATCCCCAGCGCGAAAACGGCCGACCCCGCGATGAGCACGCACCCGGCGCGCGCGACACCGTGGGCGCGCTTGTCGTCGGTGGGGCGGAAGTACAACAGGAAGAAGACTCCGCCTGCCAGCGCGACACCGGCATACCCCAACCACCTGACCACCCGGGTGAGGATGTCCACCGCGGTGTCGGTCCCGTCGGCCGAGGACACGGCGCCGCCCGCGTTCATCAGCGGTCCGTTCCCGACGACGAACGCGAAGCCGCCGCGCACGGGGTGGGAGTCGGCCGACACGAAGGCGTAGTGCACGAGGTAGGTGCCGTCCGGCAGGTCGGGCTTGAGCCGGATCGTCATCTGCTCGGCGGTTTCGCCCTGCGTCACCGGTCCCTCGCTGACCGGGTCGCCGTGCACGTCCACCACGCGCATGGCGTTCTTCTGGATGCCGATGTTCTCCGAGAGCCGGATGGTCACCGCGCTCGGCGGCTCGGTCAGCCGGGTCCCGTCGGTGGGGGTCGACCCGAGGACCTCGACGTGCGCGGCGGCCGGGGGAGCGGCGAGGATGGCCCAGACCGCCAGGACGGCCAGGATTGCCGCGAGCCTCACGCGGTCGCGGCTGCTCGGGCCCGCTGGTGCAGGACGACGGCGATCACCATCGGGATGGTGACGATCGTGTTGTAGAACAGGTGCAGCTCCACCCGCGGCACGATCAGCTGCACGATGCTGGTCGGCACCGCGGACCCGCCGATCCGCCACCCGGTCTGCGCCTGCAGGAACAGCAGCAGGTGTTCGATGTGGTGCCAGAACTGCAGTGCCAGCGCCAGGTTCCACCACTGCCGCGAGCGGCCCGCGAACCCGCGGCGCAGCACGAACAGCCCGATCAGCATGACCAGCGCGTAGCCGTAGTGCAGCCACTCGAACTTGATCAGGTCCGGGAACGGGATGCCGAGCACCCCGCGCGCCTCGGCCGAGGTCCACCCCAGCGCGTAGATCTGGAACGCTTGGACCAGGTGCTCGGCCCAGTGCGCCACCACGATGGCCATGAAGACCAGCAGCGCTTGGTGGTGCCTGCGGTCCGCCCGCGCGTCCGCACCCGTCGTCTCCGTGACGCTCATGAGCACCCCACTCAGCTCGCAGGTCAGTGCCTGCCGACAGTAGTGCTGGTGGGGACGGTGGGTCTTATTCGGTCTTGCTCACTTCACCAGATGCGCGTAAGTCCCCGGATTGGCGGTGAGGAACTCCGCGAAAGTCTGGGGTTGACGGCCGGTGAGGCGCGTGACGGTGTCGGAAACGACAGCGAGTTCACCGGCGGCGATCGCGGTGTACGAGGTCACCCAACCGGCCACTTCGTATTCCGGCGCGTTGTAATGCGCGCGCGAGGCGTAGGCCTCGTCCTCGGTCTCGGCGACGTAGGTGATCTCCCGGCCGGTGACCTCCGACAGCACGCGGGCCGCCTCGGCGAGGGTGATCGCCTCCGGTCCGGTGACGTCGAGGACCTGCCCGTCGTGGGCGGTGTCGGTGAGGGCCGCGACCGCGACCGCCGCGATGTCGTCGAGCGCGACCATGCTGACCGCGCCGTCGCCCGCCGGGCCGCGGATCGCGCCGTCGGCGCCGGTCATCGCGGGCGGGGCCGAGGCGTACATGTTGTCGCGCAGCGCGACGAACGGGACGCCGGTGGCCTTGAGGTGCTGCTCGGTGTGCCAGTGATCTTGGCCGAAGGTGAAGGTGCAGTCGGCGCCCGCCCCGAGGAAAGACGTGTAGACGATCCGGCTCACCCCGGCAGCGATGGCGGCGTCGATGGCGGTGGTGTGCTCGTGCACCCGGTTGGCCGATTCTCGCGCGGAGACCAGCAGCAGCGTGTCGGCACCGGAGAACGCCGCCCGCAGCGCCTCGGCGTCGGTGTACTCCGCGCCCTGGACGTTGGTCGCCCCGGGCAGGTCCGGCAGCGCGCTGGGGTTGCGCGAGAGCAGTCGCTGGGTGACGCCCCGGGCGCTGAGCAGCCGGGCCACCCGCCCCCCGATGTTCCCGGTAGCTCCGGTCACCGCGACGATCGGACTCATCAGACCTCCTGCGTGCTCGACGGCCCCAGCATCGCGGACCTGGGTCGATGATGCACGGCCAGCCGCCGGAAGGCGGCAGATGGTGGTCCACACCACCACCTGCCGCGGGTCAGCCCCCGTAGTACGGGGTCGAGCGCCAGTGCCGCACCGTCACCTGTGGACCGTCGTCGTTGTCGCCGATGTTGTCGTCGTTGATCAGGAACTCGAGGTCGCCGGGTTTGGCCAAGAACCCCGCCGGGCCACCCGGCTAGGGAATCGATGGCCTTGTCTGCGCCTGCGCGGTCACCGGCGCCACCACGGCGAGCCCGATCACCAATGCCGCCACCGCGCGCACGGGTGGCCTCTTGATCCACGACATCGC
The DNA here is from genome assembly GCF_024171925.1 of Actinokineospora diospyrosa. Lineage (GTDB taxonomy): Bacteria > Actinomycetota > Actinomycetes > Mycobacteriales > Pseudonocardiaceae > Actinokineospora > Actinokineospora diospyrosa. Next base: position 36,190 of record NZ_JAMTCO010000021.1, read on the forward strand.
TGCCCCTCCGATCGTGTTGGGTGTCCCCATGATCGGGCGCGTTTCGGTCCGCTTTCCGCCAACGTGCGGAGAGGGTCGTTGCTCAACAAGGGAGGTATCTACATGCACGCACGCTGGGACTACTGTCCACTTGTCAATGAGGGGGTGGCCCCGCTCGCGTGCGCGAGCGGGGCCACGTCCTATCCGGCTACCTGCCTACCCGCGGTCGAGTCGGGCGCGTAGCCCGCGGGGCGGGTGGTGAAGGTCCCGCGGCCCTGGGTCCGGCCGCGCAGCCTCGTCGAATACCCGAACAGCTCGGCCAGCGGCACGGTCGCGGTCACCACGGCCGTGCCCGAGCGCATGGTCGAACCCGCGACCCGGCCGCGGCGGGCCGCGAGGTCACCGAGTACGCCACCGACGGCGGCCGCCGGAACCACCACGGTCACCTCGACCACGGGCTCCAGCAGCAGCATCCGGCTCGCGCGCAACGCCTCTCGCAGACCGAACCGGCCCGCCGCGCGGAACGCCATCTCCGAGGAGTCCTTCACGTGGGTCGCCCCGTCGGTCAGGGTCACCCGCAGACCGGTGACCGGGTGGCCACCCAGCGGCCCCTCGGCCAGGGCGTCGCGGCAGCCCGCCTCGACCGCGCGCACGTACTCGGCGGGCACCCGACCGCCGACCACGGTCGACCGGAACTCGAAGTGCTCGCCCGCCAGCGGTTCGACGTCGAGCACGACGTGGGCGAACTGACCCGCGCCGCCGTCCTGCTTGACGTGCCGGTAGACCAGTCCGCTCACCCCGCGCTCGACGGTCTCCCGGTAGGCCACCCTGGGCCTGCCGACGGTGACCGCCAGCCCGGTGGCACTACGCAGCTTCTCCACCGACACCTCCAGGTGCAGCTCGCCCAGGCCGGACAGGATCGTCTGGCCGGTCTCGGGGTCGGTCCGGGCCACCAGCGAGGGGTCCTCCTCGACCAGGTGGGCCAACGCGGAGACGAGCTTGCCCGACTCCGACGACCGGGCCGCCTCCACCGCGACGGAGACCACCGGATCCGCCGTGACCGGGGGCTCGAGCAGCAGCACGTCGTCGGCGACGCACAAGGTCGCCCCGACGCGAGCCGACTTGGGGCCGACGACCGCGACGATGTCACCGGCGACCGCGTTGTCCACCTCGTGCAGGCGGTCGGCCTGGACGCGCAGGATCCGCGCGATCCGCTCGTTCCGTCCGGCGCCCACGTCGCGCACCTCCATTCCCTTCCGCAGCGTTCCCGAGTAGACCCGCAGGTAGGTCAGCCTGCCGGTGGTGGTCGTGACCACCTTGAACACGAGCGCGGCCAGCGGCGCGGTCGGGTCCGCTGGCCGTTCGAGCTCCACGCCGTCGCGGGTGCCGCGCACCGGCGGGACGTCCAGCGGGGACGGCAGGTACGCGGTGATCGCGTCGAGCAGCGGTTCGACACCGCGGTCGCGGTAGGCCGAGCCGCACAGCACGACCAGGCCCTCGCCGGTCCGGGTCAGCTCGCGCAACGCGGTCCGCAGGGTCTCGGCCGAGATCGTCGCCTCGGCGCAGAACTCCTCCAGGGCGAGCGGGTGCAGCTCGGCCACCGCCTCCTCCAGCAGCCTGCGCCGTCGGCGGGCCTCGTCGACGAGGGCGTCGGGCACCGGTCCTTCCTCGACGGGACCGCCGTCGGACCAGGTCAGCGACCGCAGGCGGAGCAGGTCGACGACACCGGTGAACCCGTCTTCCCGGCCGATCGGCAGTTGCACCACCAGCGGGGTCGGGTGCAGCCGCCGCCGGATCGAGTCGACCGCGGCGTCCAGGTCGGCGCCGACCCGGTCGAGCTTGTTGACGAAGGCGATCCTCGGCACGCCGTGCCGGTCGGCCTGCCGCCAGACCGACTCGCTCTGCGGCTCGACCCCGGCGACGGCGTCGAACACCGCGATCGCGCCGTCGAGCACCCGCAGCGACCGCTCGACCTCGGCGGCGAAGTCGACGTGGCCGGGGGTGTCGATCAGGGTGATCCGGTGCCCGGCCCAGGCGCAGCTGACCGCGGCGGCGAAGATCGTGATGCCGCGGGCCCGTTCCTGGGCGTCGAAGTCGGTGACGGTGGTGCCGTCGTGGACCTCGCCGCGTTTGTGGGTGGTCCCGGTGGCGTAGAGGATCCGTTCGGTGACGGTGGTCTTGCCCGCGTCCACGTGGGCGAGGATGCCGAGGTTGCGGACAGCGGTGAGCGGGTTGACGCGCATGGCACAGCACACTTTCGGTGTGATCCGGTTCAGGGCGGCGCGATTCCCGCGACGGACCGACGGGTCAGGCGGTCGTCACGGCGTCCGGTGCTAGCCGCGCGGCAGGCACCGGAGGCGCGAGGACACCAGGATCACCTCGAAGCGCGACGCGGGAACGGCACTGTGAACACGCACAGCCATCCCCTCTCGTCGCGGTGGCGCGCCCCGTCCTGGGGTGCGCGTCGAGGGGGAGAGTAGCCGGCGCCGCGTTCGAGGGGAAGCGGGTTTCAGTGGATGCCGGTTATCACGGTTTATTCAGCGCTATTTGCTATGCCTCGAATAGCGGCTGTGGCGGGCCCAGTAAACGGTGATTATTAGGGCCCCTGCGAAGTTTCTTGAGGAGTCCGTCGTGAAGCGTGTGTATTCCGTGCTGGGCGCGTTGTCGTTACTTCTGCTGATTCCCGTTCCCGCATCCGCCGAACCGGTCGGGTGGCTCGGCGGCGCCACCTCACCGGGGTGGGTCGGCACTGCGGCGCCCGCGCCGGGGACTCGCGCGCCGGGCACGGCGAACGGGTACTACTACCCGAACGCGCCGATCTCGGTGAGCCTGACCGCGGGCAAGTACTCGTTGAGCGACCCCGGCGGCAGCGCGCTGTTCTGCGGCATCCAGGGCAACGGCCCGGTCACCAACACCACCGGCGTGTTCGGCTCCCGCTCGGGCACCGACCTGACCACCGCCTGCGCCGACGGGTACTACGCGGCGCAGCAGTTCTCCGGGATGCTGCGGGACTGGCTCGGCCGCGACGGGCTGGACGGCAAGGGCAAGTGGGCGCCGATGTTCGTCGGGCTCACCGCGGTGAACGCCTACTGGAACGGTCACACCGCCAACTTCGGCCGCACGAAGGACAACGCGCGCCAGCTGGTGAACCTGGAGATCATCGCCCACGAGTTCGGCCACGGCGTCTTCCAGCACACCCCGGGCGGCTTCGACGGCGGCGTGCAGACCTACCAGCTCAACGAGGCCAGCAGCGACATCATGGGCGCGCTGACCGAGCACTACGCCAACAACCCCAACGACCCGCCCGACTACCTCGTCGCCAACGAGACCAACCCCCTGGGGCGTGGGCCCGAGCGCGTCATGTACCAGCCGTCTCTAGGCCCCCGCGACGAACCCGACTGCTACAAGCCCAACATGAACAACATCGAGGTCCACGACGGCGCGGGTCCGGCCAATCACTTCTTTTACCTGATGGCGGAAGGCTCATCGCCGGTCGGTAAGCCTGCCAGTCCGATCTGCGCCGGGGGTCCGGCATCGGTGGAGGGCATGGGGATCCGCGACGCGGGCAGGGTGTGGATGCGCGCACTGATGCTCAAGAAGCCTTCGTGGACCTACACCGACGCCCGCGTGGCTGCTCTTACCGCCGTCAAGCAGGTCTTCCCGGGTGACTGCGCCAAGTTCACCACTGTCCGCAACGCGTGGAACGCCGTCTCCGTTCCTGCGGGCACGGGTGAGCCCACCACCTGCTGAGGGCGATGGTCCTCAAGTGAGTCCACTGTAGATCTGCCGAGAGGGCTTGACCCTGACCCGTGGGTGAGGGGTTAGCGTCCCTGCGCCCGCGTGACCGGCACGCGGGCGCAGGGCGCGAGGAGTCGTTGTGGTGGAGTCGAGGGAAGTGCGGCTGGCGGCGATCCCGGAGGGGGTGCCCGGGCAGGAGCACTTCGAGGTGGTGAGCGCGCCGGTCGCCGATCCGGGGCCGGGGGAGGTGCTGGTGCGCAACCGGTACTTCCAGGTCTCCGCGCGGCTGCGCACACTGCTCGCGGGCGACATCGAAGGCACGCCGCTGCCGCCGGTGCGGGTGGGGGAGGTGCCGCCGTCGATCACCGTCGGCGAGGTGGTCGCTGTCGGGGCAGGCGGTGGGGCGCGGGTCGGTGAGGTGGTGTCGCACTGGGCCGGGTGGCGCGAGTACGCGGTCCTGCCTGTCGCGGCCTGCACGCCGCTGGGGGACTCGTTGCCCGATCCGGTGGCGCACTTGGGCTCCGGGTGGACGTCCTACGCGGCGTTGACCGTGCACGCGCGGCTCCGCGCGGGGGAGACTGTGCTGGTGACCGCGGGTGGCGGCGGCGTCGGATCACTCGTCGGGCCGCTGGCGCGCGTGTTGGGGGCGGGCAGGGTCGTGGCCACTGCCCGAACTCGCGAGAAGGCGGACCGGGTGGTCGCCGAGCTCGGCTACGACGCCGCCTACGTGGTTGGCACGGACGCGATCGAAGACGTTGACGTGGTGGTGGACAACGTCGGCGGGGCTGACCTGCGCGCCGCTCTCGCCGCGGCCCGACCGGGTGCGCGGGTGGCGTTGGTCGGGGCGTTGTCCGGCCAGGCGGGGGCGGCACCGGTGGAATTGGACACGTTCGGCCTGATCCTGCGCGGCATCAGCCTGCACGGCGTCAACACCCGCCCCGACCCGGACGAACGCGACGAATGGCTGGCCCGCTTCGGCGGCTGGCTGCGCAGCGGCGCACTGACCTTCCCGCATGTCCGCGTCTCGGGCATCGACTCGGCGCCGCGCGCGTTGCAGGAGGTGATCGAGGGACGCCACGTGGGCACCGTGGCGGTGTACCTATAGGAGGCCAGATGAGAATCGGCGACGCGGCGGCCGCCGCAGGCACCACACCCCGTGCGATGCGGCTCTACGAGGAACGCGGCCTACTGCCCCCACCCGAACGCACCCTCACCGGTCAACGCCTCTACAACGACCGCGACGTCGCCCGTGTCCGCATCATCCGCCAACTCCTAGCCCTCGGCCTCACGATCGAAGACGTCCGCGCAAGCGCCGACCGCCTGCACCTCATCGAAGGCGACACCTTGCCCGAGTACGGCGAAGGCGTCTGCACCAAGGCAGGCGGCATCGTCCGCCGCAGACTCGCCGCCCTCGACGCCGAGATAGACCGCCTCACCGAGCAACGCGACCAACTGGCCAACCGAACCGAACCCAGAGCCCGCCGCTGACACCTCGGCAGGCGTACAAACCCGCCGAAGCGACTATCGGGCTTGCGCGACCGACTCGTGCCGGTGGCTGCGAGAGGTGGCTGGCGCTGTCCTGCTAGTCCGGTACTCGATCGCTTGAGCCGTGCCAGCGAAGATGCTGGGAGTGACTGCGTCGCCGAGCGCGGGCACCTGGTCGGTGCCGGGATCGGCTGCGAGTGGAGCCCCGGCAGGCTTTCAGCCCGCCGGGGCAGCTCGTCAGAACGCCGTGATCGTGCTCGGGGCGCGTTCGGCGCGGCTGAGGGCGCGGATCAGGGCGACTGGCCCGTGTCGGCGGGCCGCCAAGGCTGCCAGCAGGTCGACGACCTCGGCGGTGGCGTCCTCGGTGAACTCCGGTGTCGGGATACCGGCGCTCACAGCGAGGTCGTCGGCGTGCACGACCAGTTCCATCGTGCGTGTGGTGAGCAGGTCGTCGAGGGTGAGTGACCATGAGCCCCACAGCCGCATCCGCACGTTCCTCGCCTGCAGCCCGGGCAACGTCGCGCTGAGCTCGTCGAGCGCGGCCTCCACTCGGTCGGCGAGTGCAACCGAGCCGTCGGCGGCCAGGCTGGCGCCGCCGTCGCGGATGCGGATGTTGATCTCGCCGTCGAGGCCCGCGTCGATCCAGGCCGCGCGGGCGTAGTGGTCGAGCAGGGTGATGCGGGGTTCCTCCGGCGGCGGGTCCGCGAGGACCTCGGGAACCACCAGGATCTGGTACGCCAAGTGCCCGGCCAACCCGGCGACCCCGAACTCGGGAAGGGCGCTCGGCTTGTCCCACGCCGCTGCTACGGCCGGATCGCGCAGGAGCGCCAGGGCCGCGCGCGCGGCGGACAGGAACGCGTCGGTGCTCATTCCTCGATCGCCCCGCCCACGGTGCGCAGGTGGTCGCGGAAGCTCAGCGACGGGGTGACCGCCCTGGCCTTGAGGTAGGCGTCGAACCGGACTTGGGCGCGCAGGCTCGTCCCGGACCGGATCCGCTCCGCCTGCCCCCGCTCGGTCTGCTGGATGCCGTACGCCAGCTCGGCCAGCTCCTCGGCGCGGTCGGCGGGCAGGAACACGGCGCCGTCGTCGTCGGCGAACACCACGTCGGCGGTCGTCACCGTCCACGGGCCGACCTGGGCCGAGTCGAGCGCGTCGGGGCGGCGGACCTCCGGCACCAGCGGCCCGGTCGGGATCGCGCCTGCGCTGAACACCGGCAGCCCGATCGCGGCGATGTCCGCGGTGTCGCGGTGCAGGCCCCAGATCACCACCCCGGCGAGCCCGGCGGCGGCCGCCTCCAGCACGACGAGGTCGCCGACGCACGCGTGGTCGAGCCTGCCGCCGTTGTCGACGACCAGCACGTCCCCCGGCTCGGCCGACTCGAACGCCTCCAGGAACACGTCCACGCTGCCCGCGTGCCTGGCCGGGAGCACACGACCGAACACCCGCCCACCCGGCACGACCGACCGCACCGACACGGCCCGCACCTCGACCCCGGCGCGCACGCACGCGTCGGTCACGTGCGCGGTGGTGACCTCCGGCCTCACGCGGTCACCTCCAGCGCGTGCCCGGTGGTGACGTCGACGTGCCCGGGGACCTCGTCGTGGTCGTCGCCGACCGACAGGGTCCCGGTGGGCTCGACCAGCAGGACCTGGGCGCCGTTGCGCGAGGACGGCTTGTGGTAGGTGCCGCGGGGCACCACGAACAGCGAGCCCGCGGGCAGGGTGACCGTGCGCTCACCGGCCGGTTCGCGCAGGGCGATCTCGATCTCGCCGTCGACGACCAGGAAGAACTCGTCGGTGTCGGTGTGCACGTGCCAGACGTGCTCACCGGCGAACTTGGCCAGTCGGATGTCGTAGTCGTTGACCTCGGCCGCCAGGCGCGGGCTCCAGGTCTGGTCGAACGCGGCGAAGGCGGTCGCGAGGTCCAGAGGGGTGTTCACGCCGTCCATGGTGCTGGTGCGCGCGGGGGTCGGCGAGTGCTAGGAATCGCACATGTCGAAAGAATCCTCGCACCGGGTGGTGGCGATCGTCGACGAGGGGTCGAACCCGTTCGAGCTGGGCGTGGCGACCGAACTGTTCGGTCTGCGCAGGCCGGAGCTGCCGCGGACCTGGTACGACTTCGGGCTGTGCGCGGCGGCGCCGACGGTCCGGATGCACCTGGGGATGTTCACCGTCACCGGGGTCGCCGGGCTGGCGGCGGTCGACGGGGCGGACACGGTGGTGGTGCCGAATCGACCCGATCCGGTGGCGCCCGCCCGCCCGGAGGTCCTCGCCGCGATCCGCCGCGCCGCCGACCGCGGCGCCCGGCTGGTGAGCTTCTGCACCGGCGCGTTCACCCTGGCCGACGCCGGGGTTCTGGATGGGCGCCGGGTCACCACGCACTGGCGCTGGGTGGCCGAGTTCGCCCGCCGCCACCCCCGGGTCCACCTCGAACCCGACGTCCTGTTCGTCGACGACGGCAACGTGCTCACCGCGGCGGGCAGTGCCGCGGCGCTGGACCTGGGCCTGCACATCATCCGCCGCGACCACGGCGCCGAGATCGCCAACACCGTCAGCCGCCGCCTCATCTTCTCCGGCCACCGCGACGGCGGCCAACGCCAGTTCGTCGACCGCCCCCTACCCCCACGCCCCGACACGTCGCTGGCCCCGGTCCTCGACTGGGCCCGCACCCACCTGGACCACCCACTCACCGTCGCCACCCTGGCCACCCGGGCCGCCACCAGCCCAGCCACCCTGCACCGGCGGTTCCAGGCCGAACTCGGGACGACCCCGTTGGCCTGGCTGATCACCGAACGCGTCACCCTCGCCTGCCGCCTCCTGGAAACCAGCGCGCTGTCGCTGGACCACATCGCCACCACCTCCGGCTTCGGCACCGCGACCAACCTCCGCACCCAACTCCGCCGCCACACCGGCCTCACCCCCACCGCCTACCGCCGCCGCTTCAGCGTCCACAGTGGAAGGTCCTGACCGTCGACTTCGCAGCGGTGTACACGAGGCGGTGACAAGCTCCTCGACCCGGTAACAACGGCGCGCGGGCAGACGATCCACCCGGTTGACCGTGGATCTTCGAAGAAGGGCTCTACCGGGTGGATGCTGTGGCGTGGTGGCGCAACCGCAAGCGCAAATGGCTTTGGGTCGTCGGTGCGTCCCTGTTGGGCCTGTTCGTGATCGCGGCCATCGCCGGTGATCCGAACCGGGGCCAACGGCAAGCCGCCGCCGCTCCGACCACCACGATCGTCGCGCAGGACCTGATCACGTTGCCCACCGACCTCGTCGGGAAGAACGCGGCGCAGGCGAAAACAACGTTGCAGGAACTCGGTTTCACCGCCGTCGACTACCAGTCTGTCGACGGCCGCACCGTCATGGTCGCCGAGAACTGGACCGTGGTCGCGGTCGAATCCGCGGCGGCCGCCGTAGCGCGGACCGACCGGATCATCTTGCGAGTCGACAAGCCGCAACCGGTGACGACCCAGCCGACCACCACGACTGCCACGACTGCCACGACCACGACCGAAGCCCCGCCCGTGACCGCCGCCCCGGCACCCCCGCCGGTCGCGGATCCCCCACCCGCCGAGCCCGAGGCCACCGAGCAGGCGCCTGCCAACGTCTACTACAAGAACTGTGACGCGGCTCGGGCCGCGGGTGCTGCTCCGATCCACGTCGGCGAACCGGGCTACCGGATCGCTCTAGACAGGAACAAGGACGGCGTGGCCTGCGAGAACTAGCTGAGCGGTTGTCGCGGTGGGCTGCCTTTCGAGGGGGAAGGCAGCCCACCGGTCTGTCTCTTGTGGACTTTACTCAGGCGGGGTGGGGGAGGCAGGAGGCTGGGCTGGCGAGGAAGGTGATGCCTTGCCAGCCGGTGCCTACTTGTTGGGGGACGCCGTTGTAGGTCCAGGTGACGTAGTGGCGGTACCAGAGGAGGGTGCCGGTGGGGGTTGTTGTGTAGAGGACGCCGGAGCCTGCGGTGGCGGTGTTGGTGAAGTTGGTCCAGCCGTGGCCTATAGGGAGGGCTTGGATGTCCCATCGCTGGTAGTAGCGGGCGTATTGGTAGAGGTAGGCGGTTCCGTCGTTGCCGAAGGCGTAGAACTCGCCTGAGTTGCCCGCGATGACGCGCGTGAAGGTGTGCCAGCCGACTCCGATGAGTTCGGCTTGCCACTGGCCGTCGGTCTGGGTCCATGACCGGAGTTCGCCTGAGTCGTCTATGCCGTAGAACGTGTCGTCGCCGGTGGCGGACAGGGTTCTGCCTGGTCCGACGTAGCGGTCGAAGCCGTGGCCGACGATCTCGTACTGGGTGTCGCCGAAGTTGTCCCAGTAGGTGCCGTCCCAGTGGTAGCGCCGCAGCTCGCCAGTGCCTATAGGGATGAAGAAGAACGTGCCGTGGCCCGCCGCGCGGACGGTGCCGTGCCATCCCTCGCCGATGTAGCGCTTAGCGCCCCAGTTGCCGCTGCCCGTGGCGGCCCCGAAGTGTCGGTACGCGAAGAGGCTGCCGTCTTGCTCCACGCCGAATACGTCGGTCCCATTCGGGCCGCCATCGCAGAGCGGTGGTGGGTGGACTTGGGCGCTCGCGCTCGGCGCGCTCACGGTCATGACGGCGAGGGCAAGTGCGGCTGCGTGGACCAGCACGGCTCTCCAGCTCATGCGAACCTCCCTGGTGGCACCTCGATGGTGCCACCAACCTTGCTGCGTCCGCAGTCTCTACCTGCGGTTATGTCGTCCAGGTGCCATCGCGTGCCACATCTGGCGGCAATCTGAGCCAGAAGTAGTTGTGATGGTGCCACTCGTGTGCCATAGTTGTGCCATGGACCTGACCACGTACGTGAACAAGCTCGGACAGGAGTTCGCCACCCTTGCCGAGGCGGGCGGCGACGAGGCGCGGGCGCTGGTCGAGCGGCTGACCGGGCCGCTGGAGTCGGCCATCCGGATGACGCTGCTGGAGGCGCTCTCGGCGGCCGCGGACGAGATCACCAGCGATCTGGCCCCGGGGTCGGTCGAGTTGCGCCTGCGCGGCCGTGAACCGGACTTCGTCGTGAACGCGCGGTCGGACGAGACCCCGCAGGACACGGCCGAGGTGAGCGCGGAGGCGCTCTTCGCCGAAGAGGGGCCTAGCGCCCGCATCAACGTTCGACTGCCGGAGCAGCTCAAGACCGCTGTTGAGGAGGCCGCTGCCGCTGAGGGGCGTTCGGTGAACGCCTGGCTGATCCGGGCGGCGTCGGCCGCGCTGCGACAGCCCACGCAGCGTCCCGAATCGGGCGGCAAACGGACCAAACAGCGCCTCACCGGCTGGGTCCACTAACCACCCCACGCTCTTTCCACCACACGTCCTCCACCTGCGAGGACGCTCACCAGATACAGGACGAGGGAACACCCATGCCTACTTTCGCCACCCCCGAACCCATTTCCGTCACCCTTGAGCTCGGCGTCGTCGGCGAGGTGCTGATCGTCGCCACCGACCGCACCGACACCGTCGTCCAGGTGCGGCCCAGCGACGATTCCGACGAGTCGGACGTGAAAGCCGTGAGCCAGGTCCGCGTCGAGTACGCGAACGGCACGCTGCTCGTCAAAGGCCCCAAGGCACGCGCTTTCGACTTCTCCCGCAAGACCAGGTCGGTCGAGGTGACCATCGAACTGCCCAGCGGCTCCCGGATCTCCGGCGAGGTGCAGGTGGGCGGACTACGCGGCGAGGGCCTGCTCGGCGAGACCCGGTTCAAGTCCTCCACGGGCAACGTCCGGCTGGAGCGGACCGGCCTGCTGCGCCTGGACACCGCCGCCGGGCACATCACCGTGGGCCGGGCCGCGGGCAACGCCGAGATCCACACCGGGTCCGGCAAGATCGCGGTCGGCGAGGTCGACGGCACCGCGATCGTCAAGAACTCCAACGGTGGCACCGAGATCGACGTGGTCACCGGCGACGTGCGGGTGCGCTCGGCCAACGGCGACATCTCCATCGAGCGGGCTGGCGCGGGCGTCGACGCCAAGTCGGCCAATGGCGGCGTCCGCGTCGGCGAGGTGGTCCGCGGGACGATCGCCCTCGCGACCTCCATCGGTGACCTCGAGGTCGGCATCGCCGAGGGCACCGCGGCCTGGCTCGAGGCCGACACCGGTTTCGGCCAGGTGCGCAACCTGCTCAACAACGCCGACCGCAAGCCGGAGAGCGCGGGCGAGACCGTCGAGGTGCGCGCCAGGACCTCCCACGGCGACATCACCATCCGCCGCTCCTGATCCCCATTTGCCGCCCTGAAAGGGAAAATCATGACCACCCACTCGGCGATCTCGGCGACCGGGCTGCGCAAGTCCTTCGGCGACCACGTCGTGCTCGACGGCCTCGACCTGGATGTGGCACCCGGCACGGTCTTCTCACTGCTCGGCGCGAACGGCGCGGGCAAGACGACCACCGTGAAGCTACTGTCCACTTTGATCAGTGCGGACGGCGGTAGCGCCCGGGTCGCCGGGCACGACGTGGCGACCGAGCCGGACGCGGTCCGCGCCTCGATCGGCGTCACCGGCCAGTTCTCCGCCGTGGACAACCTGCTCACCGGCGCGGAGAACCTGCGCCTGATGGCCGACCTCCACCACCTCGGCCGCGCCGACGGCCGCCACCGCGTCGCCGACCTGCTCGACCGGTTCGACCTGACCGAGGCAGCGGGCAAACCGGCCTCGACCTACTCCGGTGGCATGCGCAGGCGGCTCGACCTCGCGATGACCCTGGTCGGCAGCCCCCGGGTGATCTTCCTCGACGAGCCGACCACCGGCCTGGACCCGCGCAGCCGCCGCGGCATGTGGCAGATCGTGCGCGAGCTGGTCGCCGAAGGGGTCACGATCTTCCTCACCACCCAGTACCTCGAGGAGGCCGACGAGCTCGCCGACCGGATCGCGCTCATCGACCACGGGCGCCTCGTCGCCGAGGGCACCGCGGCCGAGCTGAAGCGCCGCGTCCCCGGCGGCCACGTCCTGCTGCGCTTCCCCGACGCGCCCAGCCTCGAGGCCGCCGCGCGCGACCTCGGCCAGGTCACCCGCGACAACGACGCGCTCGCCCTGCGCGTGCCCAGCGACGGCAGCGTCCGGGCGCTGCGCGACCTGCTCACCCGGCTCGCCGACCGGGCCATCGAGGTCGACGAGCTGTCCGTGCACACCCCCGACCTCGACGACGTCTTCCTCGCCCTCACCGGCAACCCCAAGGACGAAAAGGTGGCTTCCTGATGAGCACCGCGACCCAACCCCTGCGGTTCTACCCACTGCGCGACTCGGCGACCATGCTTCGCCGCAACCTCAAGCACATGCTGCGCTACCCGTCGATGACCGTGATGCTCGTCGGGATGCCGATCGTCTTCCTCCTCCTGTTCGTCTACGTGTTCGGCGGCACCATGGGCGCGGGCCTCGGCGGCGAGTCCGCGGGACGCGCGCAGTATGCGAACTACGTGGCGCCTGCGATCATCCTGATGACTATCACTGCGACCATCCAGGGCACCGCGATCTCGGTGGCCATGGACATGGCGGAGGGGGTCATCGCCCGGTTCCGCACTATGCACATCGCGCGTGTGTCGGTGTTGACCGGGCATGTGATCGGCAGCATGGTGCAGGCGTTGATCAGCCTTGCGGTGGTCATCGGGGTTGCTCTGCTGGTCGGGTTCCGGCCGAGCGCGGGGGTGGGGGAGTGGTTGGCGGCCACTGGGTTCTTGCTGATCGTTACCTTTGCGTTGGTCTGGCTTGCTGTTGCGCTGGGGCAGGTCAGCAAGAGCGTTGAGACTGCGAGCAACCTGCCGATGCCGTTGGTGCTGCTGCCGTTCCTGGGGAGTGGGTTCGCGCCGACGGACTCCATGCCTGCTGGGCTGCGGTGGTTCGCTGAGTACCAGCCGTTCACGCCGATCATCGAGACTCTGCGGGGTTTGTTGATGGGGCAGGCCATTGGTGCGAACGCGTGGCTGGCGCTGGGGTGGTGTGCGGTGATCGCGCTTGGCGGGTACTTGTGGTCGAAGAAGCTGTTCAACCGGGAGTTCTCCGGGTGACGTCTTGTGAGGCGGGCCCTTTTCCTCCACGAGCAACCGCTTGTGGGGGAAAGGTCGTGTGTGTGGCTTCCGTGTTCGGCTGGGGGGCGGCCTCGTCGCCTGGCGGCGAGCTCGGTGGCCCGGGCGGACGGCCTCGTTGCCTGGCGGCAACCTCGGCCACCGGGATCGGACGCCTCGTTGCCTGGCGGCAACATCGGGCCCGATCCGCGATTTTCGAGCTTTGCTCGATGCGGTGGACCTGTTTTGCGCGGGGCCCCTACGACACCCGTGGCAGAACCGCAAAGCAGGGGCCCAAAAGCAGGCCCTGCCGCGCAAAAACGCTACGGCTGCCGTCCCCCCACACAAAACAGGTCCACCCCATCGAGCACTTGGCACCAGCGAGTCCGACTGTCCAGGCGCTGGGTTGGCAGGGCAGCCGAGGGCGGGCTGGATTGGCATCGGCCGTTCCGAGTGTCCAGGCGCTGGGAAGGTGGGCTGGGGCGGACCTGACGGCAGCCGGGTTGGCACCGACGGGTCCGAGTGTCCAGGGGCTGATCAGGTCGGGTCTCCCGCGCGAGGGCGCGCTCTGCACACCGAGGCCCTGCGGATGGCCCAGGAGATCTCGGTCCAGCAGGAGGAGGCGGACGAGGGGATCGCTGCGTCCTGCTGGCTCGAAGGCAACACCCGTCGTGCCCGGGGCTGCTTATGGAATGCCTTGGATCTGTACGAGTCACTGGGGTCTGCGGCGGACGCCGCTCGGGTTCGGGCAGCCCTGGGCGAGCTACCCGAACCCGAGCGAAGCTGATCAGATCCTTTGTGGACTATCTTCGGCTGATCAGCCCGGGTGTGGCGCGCAGGCGCCTACGTTGAGCAGGATGGTTGTGTCGTTCCAGCCTTCACCGATCTGGCGGGGGATGCCGTCGTTCGCCCAGCCGGCGTAGTAGTGGTACCAGAGCAGCAGCCCGTCGGTGGTCGTCGCGTAGAAGACGCCCGAGCCCGCGGTGGCGATGTTGGTGAAGTCGCCCCAGCCGGAATCGATCCGCAGGCCCTGGGTGTCCCACCGCTTGGTGTAGCTGTTGTATTCGTAGAGGTAGGCATCGCCGTTGCTGTCGAAGGCGTAGAAGGCCTCATCGCTGCTAGGGACAACACGGTCGAAGACGTCCCAGCCGGTGCCGATTACTTCGCCGTCCGCGTTGTCCCACTCGCCGTTGATTTGCTTGTAGACCCGCAGATCGCCCGTGTCGTCGATGCCGTAGAGCCTGTCGCGGACGGCTGCCAGGGTCTTGCCCTCACCGATGTAGCGATCGAACCCTTGGCCGATGACCTCGTACTGCTCGCCCTCGAAGGTCGCCCACTCCTCGCCCTTCCACTGGTAACGCCGCAGTTCGCCGGTGCCTTCCGGTACGAAGTAGAACGTCTTCCCGTAACCGGCCAGGACGGTACCGTTCCAGCCCGCGCCGATATAGCGCTTCGTTCCCCAGTTGTGGTCGCCCGTCTCGGGAGCCAGGTGTCGGTACTCAAAGAGGTTCCCGTTCTGCTCCACTCCCCACACGGTGACGGAGTTGCCGCAAGACGGTCGCGGGACCGTCTGCGCGGTCGCGGTCGTGGCGGTGAACGTGGCAGCGGCGATGGCCAACCCGGCCGCCAGGGCGCCCCACCGTTTGCTCGATCTCATGTGCACTTCCCCAGGTGTCACGTGGATGTTGCCACCCCGAACACGCCCGAGGTCCGGGACCGGTTGCCTCGACTTCCGGAGATCTGCCGGACGAGGGGATCAGGACTGCACGGTCGCCGACGCGTACTTGCTCAACGCGATCCGGTTCGGTTCCCCGGTCTTGGCGATCAGGCTGGAGACGTGCTTCTCCACCGTGCGCGGGGACAGGTGCAGCGCGTCGGCGATCTCCCGGTTGCACAGCCGGTCCACCAGCAGCCGCAGGACCTCGTACTCCCGGACCGTCACCCCCGCCGACCGCAGCGCGGCCGGGATCTCCTCGGTTCCCTCCCGCCGCTGGCTCACGGTCGCGCCGCCCTTGCGCAGCAACGTCCGGCAGGCCCCGGCCACGGCGGGGACACCGGTGCGGTGGAAGTGCTCCTCGGCCGCCCGCAGCCACTCGATCGGCGACCCCCACTGACCCGCCAAAGCCAACGGCGCGACCAAGCGCAACCCCAGGTGCCGTGCCATCGCGTAGGGCGCCCCGGACGCCACAGCGCGGGCCACGGCGGCGCACGCGTCCTCCGCCCGACCCGCGCGCGACGCGAGCACGGCCGCGGCGAAGTCGGAGAACATCCGGTCCCAGCGCAGGCGGCTGGCGGGGGAGGAGGTCATGGCGGCGAACTCGGCGGGGGAGATGTCGTCGGCGAGGGAGCGCAGCAGCAGGTTGAGCCCGTAGCGGCCGGAGAGGTGGAACGTGGTCGGGTTCTGGTCCTCCGCGGCCACCGCGGCGGCGCACTCGGCGTGGGCCAGGTCCTGGTTCTCCTCCATCAACGCGCAGAACGCGCCCGCGAGGCCGTGGATGCGGGGCGCGTGCTGGGCGTGTTCACCACCCCAGTGCCGCAGTTCCTCCAGGGCCGCCGCCATGTCGGCGCGGCGGCCGCGGTGGCCTGCGAGGACCGTGCGGTGCAGCAACATGTACTGCGTCGTCTCCACCAGGCGCAACCGGGTGGTGGCGGTCAGCACCTGCGCGGTCAGCCGGTCCGCCTCGGCGAAGTCGCCGCGCAGGATCAGCTGCATGGCGATGTTGACCTCCGCCTGGTACCGCGCGGTGACCGCGCCGATGCGCGAGGCCGAGTCCCGGGCCATCTCCAGCCGGTCGATGCCGCCGTCGCGCAGGGCGTCGTCGTGGCCGAGGCGGACCAGGGCGTGCACCTCCCAGATCGGCAGGTTGTTCTCCACCGCGATCACCCGACTGCGCTCCAGCAGGGCGGTGGCCTCCGCCGGGTCCCGCTGCCGGGTCAGCGCCCCGAGCAGTTGCCACGCCTGGCAGGCGACCGCGGGCAGGTCCGCGCCCTCGGCGACCACCGCGGCGCGCCGGGCCATCTCCTCGGCCTTGGCCAGCTGGTTCGGGCCGGGCACGTCGATCTCCAGGTGCGCGGCGACCACGTCGATCGCGGCCGTGTCCGCCGCCGACGCCCCCGGGCCCAGCAACGCCCGGGCGGCCGCGACGGACTGCAAGCCCACCTCGGCGCGGCCCGCGTGCACGGCCACCCACGCCAACCGGGTGTGCAGGCGGGCGCGCCGGTCCGGGGCGAGCCCGGTGACCTCGTCGAGCAGGTACACCATCGCCAGCGCCCGGTCGACCTCCCCGGCCTCGGCCAACGCGTGCAGTTGGGCCTCCAGCGCGGCGGCACGCTCGCCGGTGTCCGGTGCCAACAGGTCACAAGCACGCGCCAACAAGGCCACCGCTGACTGCGCCGCGCCCTGCCCCAAAGCCCGGTTGCCCGCCATGGCCCACAACCGCCCGGCGGCCAAAGGTTGACCCGAGTCGAGCCTTAACGCTGCCGTGAGCTGACACCACTCACCGGGCAACCCCGGATACATGGCCTCGACGGCGTCGGCGACCTTGCCGCACAACGCCGCCCTTTCCGTGGGCGGAATAAGAGTCAGCAACGCGTCGACGATCAACGCATGTTGAAATGCGTACCAATCGGGGGTTTGCTCATCCGGCGCGACCAGGTGTGCCGCATTGTCCCCGTGAAGATGGCTGAGCAGATCCCGGTAAGTCAGACCGGTCGCCTCTTGCACCACCGTCAGCGGGAAACGCTTCCCCAGCACGGCACAGGTCAGCAGCACTTCCCGCGCGGTCGGCTCCACCGCGTCCAACCGGGCACCGACGCTGCGCAGCAACGTGGCAGGCGGGTTCGGGCGCCCGGACTCGGTGACCCGCCACCCGTCCGCGGCCCGCGTGAGCAGGCCGTTGTCGACCATGCCGTCCAGCATCTCCTCGGTGCGGAACGGGTTGCCGCCACCGCCCGCCCACAGCAGGTCCGCCACCGGCTCGGGCACCTGCGCGGGCTCGACCCCCAGTCGCGCCGCGGCCAGCCGCCGCATGTCGGCGCGGCCGAGCCTGCCCAGTTCGAGCACGGTGCACGCCCCGCGCACCCCGGCGGCCCTGGCGAAGCTGAGCGCCTGGCCCTGGTCGGCGCGGATGGTGCCCACCAGCACGGTCCGCTGACCGGCGAGGTTGTCGGTCAGGTAGTCCACGACCGCGAGCGTCTCCAGGTCGGCGTCCTGCAGGTCGTCGAGGATGACCAGGCAGCCGCGGTCCTCACCGGCCAGCGCGGTCAACCGCAGCACGGCCTCGGCCAGGATCACCAGCGACCCGGCCTCCTGGTTGCCCGGCGCCGGGCCGAGGTCGGGCACCAGCCCGGCCAGGATCGGCCGGTACGGACCGAGTGCGTCGAGGTCGATCGGCCCACCGGCGCGCACCAGTGACAGCAGCGCTTCGGTGAGTGATCGGTAGGGCACAGCGGGACCCAGCACACTGCCCCGGCCGCGCAGCAACCGCATCCCGGTGCTGTAGCCGATGTCGGCCGCCGCGGCGGCGAGCCGGGTTTTGCCGATGCCGCTCTCACCGACCAGGAACACCGCGCCGCCGCGCCCCCCGCGGGCGTCGGCCAAAGCGTTCTCGATCGCCTTCAGCTCATCGTCGCGACCCACGACCTGCGACGATCGATTCACCACGAGCCGTGACAGTAGCGGGGGTCCGATTTGCGGTCTAGCCACCAAATGGCAGTCCGAATGGGCGCATCGGCCCCCGATATTCGCGTGGCGCGGTCACCGGCTGTCCGCACCGCTCGCCGGTGGGGATCAACCGGGCGCGCCACGCGAGTGATCGGCACTCCTCAGCCGGTGATCGAATCCGGCCGGTTCCCGCAGCAGGTCGTGCTACCCGGCCAATTGGTGGTGATCGCGGTCGGGTCGTCGAACGCCCCGAAAGCCACCGCGGTCGCGGCGCCAGCGGTGATCACCAAACCGGCCAGCGCGGCCGCCCGCACCCCGAAGGTCACCGCGGGTGTCGCCAGCCAGGCGCTTGTCCGCACCCGGTCGACGAAATCGCCGTCACCCATATCCGTCCACTCCCCTTCATCGGTCATCGCTTGCCCGCCGCCGCCGGTTCCAGCGACAGCGCCGAGGGCACCCGGTCGGCGAACGCCGACCGCAGCAGCCCGTACCCCACACCGGCGACCCCACGCAGTAGGCCGGGTGTGGTGATCCCGCCCGGCGTGGCGCACACCGGCCCGTGCCGCTCGAGCGCGTCGAGCAGCAGGGCGGTGCGGGCCCGCAGGACGGGTCGCGGACACAACCCGGCCGAGGTGAGCACCAGCAGCGCCTCGACCACGCCGGACTCGCCGTGGCACAGACCGAGGTCGCGCGGCACCGGTCGGGCCGTGTCCGTCAGCGCGCCAAGCACATCACACCCCGCTCCGGCCGCCGCGACCCCCACCGCGATACCGGCCGCGCCGTGGCACCAGCCGAGCGCGCCGGGGGCCGCCGCGACGGCCGTGGTCAGCACCTGACGTGCCGCCTCGGCCGCCGCGTCGGCCGTTTCCCCTGGTGGGACCCAGTTCGCGAACCGGGTCAACGCCAACGCCATGCCCGCCGCACCATCGGCGAACCCCACGCCCTGGGGTTCGTCGACCACCGCCAGGTACCGCTGGAGCGTCGCGGCACGGGTTGCCCCTACCCGTGCCGCCTCCGGCAGTCCCAGTTCGGTGTGCACGGCGAGCATGGCGGCCAGGCAACCCGCGGTGCCGGCATCCCAGCCGTGCGGGTCGCCCGGGGTGGCGGCGTGCGCGGTCAACCCGACCGCGTGCGCCGCCCAGTCTCGGACGTCGTTGTCCTCCAGCAGGCGCGCCAACCGCGCCAGCGCGTAGGCGATGCCGCCCAGTCCCTGCTGCGCGCCGCCGCCGATGGCGGTGACCAGCCCGGGAGCGTCGGCGAGGGTGTCGAACAGGCGCGGGACCCCGGTGATCGCCTCCGCGGCGACCTCCCGGTAGCGCGAGATCCCGCTGGTCTCGGCCAACTGCGCCAGGAACAGCGCGACACCCAGGTAGCCGCTGCCCAGCGACGCGCCCATCGGCAGCACCAGCCACTGCCGGTCGTCGACGAGTTCGAGGCCCAGCCAGTTGACCCGGCCCCGGCCCGCCTGGCTCGACGCGATCAGCTGGTCGCCGAGCCCGCAGGCGGCGGCCAGCAGGCGCTCCGGGTCGGCCGCCGTGCCCGACAGCGCCCCCGAGGACGGCGCCTGCCGGTGCCCGTCGGCGTCGCCGCGGCGGGTGGCCAGGGTCGCGGAGATGATCCACGCCTGGTCGCGCCGGTCGGTCTCGCTCATCGCGGCGACCTTGTCCAGCGCGCTGTCCAGGCCGGTCCTGGCGACGACCCCGCTGATCACGGTGCCGTCGCCCGCCTCGAGCTCGCCCCCGCCCGCCCGGCAGGTGAACAGCGGCACGTCCCCGGCGATGAGCTCCGCGCGCTCGGCGGGGTTGAGGCCGGGCGCGGTGAACGCCCAGTCGCGCGAGCGGCGCAGCGCGGCCGGGTCGGTGGACTCGGCGAGCAGTGCGGCGTAGGCCTGGGTGGGGCGCGGCACGACCCGCACGGGCAGGTCGGCGCAGGCGGTGAGCAGCCGGACGTAGTCGGCGCGGTGGCGCAGGACGGCGTCGTAGGCGAGCCGGAACCCGGCCACCAGGGCCGGTTCGTGCTCCACCGGGTCCAGGTCGCGCCCGGCCAGCCGTGGCCGGTTGTCGCCACCGGTGAACTCGGCGCGGACCCGGACCGGGCGCATCGCGTCGGTGCCCGGGTCAGCCCAGTCGACGACCGTGCCCGGCCAGAACCCGCCGCGCCCGGCACCGATCCCGGAGATGTCGATCGCGCCGTCCGCGCCGACCGCCACCGTGGGCAGCAGAGCGGTCCGCTGCACCGAGTCCGCCAGCGTCGCCGCGGCCGGGCACCCGGTGTCGGGCTGGGCCAGGGACGGGTGCAGCAGCGTCTCGACGTCGACCAGGACCGGCTGGTCACCGCAGGCGATCACGTTCTGGTGGTGCATGTCGGTCGCGTGCAGCAGGTGCAGCAACGCCAACTGGGCGCCCTGCCTGCGGTAGAAGAGGTCCGCGGCGTCGAGGTCGGCCAGGGGGGTGGCGCTGACGTGCTCCACCCAGCCGCAGTCGGCGCGCGCGACCGTGGCCAGCGCGCGCAACCCGAGGTCGGGCACGTGGTCGTTGAGCAGGTCGGTGAACTGGCCGAGGACGACCTGCGCCCGCACCCCGCGCGGCCGGTAGATCACGGCGCGGCCATCGGCGAAGTCGAGCCGCGCGACCGCGCGACCGCCGCCGTGCGGGTCGCCCAGCCGCGGCCGCAGCCCGGTGACCGGGCCGGGATCGGTGCCGCCGAGCAGGTCGCGCACGATGTCGGCGCGGTCGCGGGTGAAGCGGGTGAGCATCTCGACCGTGGCGTCCTCGACGGCGCCGGAGGTCTGCGCGAGGAGCCGGGCCAGGCCCGGGTAGGTGCCGAAGAACGCGGCGAGCCCGCTCGGTGTGCACAGTCCGCGCACGAAGTCGGCGAACCGCTCGGTACCGGTCCCGCCGACGAGCCGGTCGCGCTGGTCGCGCAGCGCCTCGACCATGGCCCGCGCCGCCAACCGCGTCAGGTGGTTGGCCAGCCAGTCCGCGAACGCGACCCCCACCGCGTCCGTGTCGACGTCCTGCTCGCGCAGCGCGTCCGTGACGGCACAGCGGGTCGTGGCGACCAGGGGGAGCAGTGGCAGCGCGAGCGCGCGCCGCCAGTCGTCGGGAACCGGCGCGGGGGCCACGGCCTCGGTAGCCGCCTCCACAACGACCACCCACAGTGGTCGGTCCACCTGTCCCGGTGCTGCCTCGTGCCACCAGTCCGGCGCGAACAAGTCGGCCGACCGGCGGGTGCTCGGTTCGGCCGCCTGTCTCATCACCCCTGCACCCTGACACGGTCAAGGGGAGGGGTTATAGGTAGAACCTACCTAATTTCTCGCTCCCAGCCCGTGGGCGCCCGACCCGCCGGTGACCACCCCCGGCGGCCGTTCTTGATCACCTCGGGTAGTCGCGCCCGCCGATTTCTCGCGGTCGACCAGCCAATTCTAGGTAAGTCCGGCAGGCGCACGGCTGGTTTCGCCGCGCTTCACCCGATCGGCAGGCGACCGGGGCGGCGGTCCTAGGCGGCCAGCGGGAGCTCGGCGGTGCTGTAGAGGAGGGCGACGCCCTGGTCGGTGAGCAGGACGGGGGTGTAGCGGGCGTGGTCGTGGGCCGAGTCGACGGCGATGAGGCCGCGGCGCAGGAGGGTGTTGAGGGTGCTGGCCTGCCACGGGGCGACCTGGTCGCCGGGGGTGCCGTCGAAGTGCGTCCAGTGGAAGGTGGCGGTGCCTGCCCACGACCCCGCGAACAGCACGGCGTTGGTGGCGACGTCGAAGAGGGTGGACATCATGTCGTCGTTGGTCACCGGGACTCCTCAGTGGTTCGTGGTCGTTACTGCTTCGTGGCGTTGATGCCATCGTTGACCAGCGGTCGACCGCGGGGCCTGGTGAACAACCGCCTCGCTCTCGGGTCGCACCCGGCCCGCAACCGGCGGACCGTTCAAGTCTCAAGTGGACAGTCGTGAAGGGACTGTCTAGCGTCGCGCAATGTCACTGGAGTGCGGAGTTTGGTGCCGACTGTCCCTTGTGGGTGACACACGATCGTGCCATCTGGGCTGCGCCGCGCGAGGTGGTTGACTACACCGGAGTGGGGACGGCACCGGGCTGGTGGACGAGACCGGCAGGCAGGAGGCTCGGGTGGCTCGGGTGTTGGTGGTCGACGACGACGCGGATGTGCGGGACCTGGTGGTCGGGTGGCTGCGGGTGGACGGCCACGACGTGGTCGACGTCGGTAGCGGGGCGCTGGCCCTGGGGTCGGTCGAGGACGGTGGCCTGCCGCAGCTGGTGGTGTTCGACGTCCTGATGCCGGGGATGGACGGGATCTCGATGCTCGGGCACCTGCGGCAGCGCGACGGCGACCTGCCCGCGATCGCGCTGACCGTGCTGTGGTCGAGCGCCGACATCGCCCGCGTCCGCGACGCCGGGGCGGTCTACCTGCCCAAGCCGTCGAACGGGGGCGAACTGCGGTCGGTGGTGCGGCGCCTGCTGTCGGCCGGGACCGCGGAGCCGGGCGGTAGACGATGACCGTGGCCGCCTCGCTCGCCCGCACGGCGGGGTTCGCCGCCCTGTTCGTGGCGGCGACCGTGGCCGGGCGGCTGACCGTGCTCGACTCGGCCAGCCTGAGCCTGGTGTGGCCCGCCGCCGGGGTCGCCGTGCTGTGGTTCTGCGCGCAGCGCGACTCCCCGGTCATGTGGGTCGACGTGCTCGGCCTCGCGCTGATCACCGTGCTGGTCAACTCCGCCACCGGCGCCACCCCGGCGCAGGCCGCCGTCTTCGTGGTGTCCAACCTGCTGCAGGTCTGGGTGTTCGTGACCCTCGTGGTGCGCTGGCGACCGGACATGTGGACCCTGGGCCCCGGGGGCGGCCTGAACGGCCTGCGGGACCTGTGGGTCATGCTGGTGAGCGCCTTCACGGCCGCCACCACCGGCGCCGCCGTGGGGCCGACCGCGCTGTGGTTGATCACCGGCCACTACTCGGGGATCACCACGGCGGTGTGGATGGCCCGCAACGTCGCCGGGGTGCTGCTCGTGGGCATCATCGGCCTGTGCGCCGCCCGCGCGGTCGCCGCCCGCCGCGCGGACGCGGTGAACAACCGCCGTGCGGACGGGACGAGCGGCTGGCGGGTGGTCGAGTACGTCGCGGTGTCGGTGTGCTCGGTGATCGGCTACCTCATCGCGTTCGCCAGGGACGAGAGCCTGCCGGTGGCCTCGATGCTCATCGCGCTGACCGTCTGGGCCGCCGCCCGCCTGTCCACCACCTACGTCGCGCTGCACACCGGCGTCGTGGCCACCATCGCCGTCGTGTTCACCCTGCACGGGCAGGGCCCGTTCGCCGTGGTGCCCGCGCACGCCGGTCGCGCGCTGCTGGTCCAGCTGTTCGTGATCATCGTCGCCGTGGTCGGCCTCGCGCTGGCCCTCGGCCGCGACGAGCGCGACCTGCTGCTCGCCGAACTGGCCGAGGAGAAGGAGCAGGCGGCGCTGCGCGCGCAGCTCAAGCGCGCCATCATCGACTCGATGGCCGACGGCGTGTCGGTGGTCGACTCCACCGGCCGGGTGAGCCTGCGCAACCCCGCCGCGGTGCACCTGCTCGGCGGCAAGACCAGCCCGGACGACATGGCCGCCGCGGGCGCCCACTACGGCGTGTTCAACCTCGACGGCTCCCCGCTCTCGGCCGAGGAGCTGCCCTACTTGCGGGTCCTCGCAGGCGAAGCCGTCGGCGACATGGATCTGCTGATCCGCAACGACGGCGTCCCCGAGGGCCGGATCGTGCAGGTCAAGGCCACTGCGCTGCCCGAACCCGACGGCGGCCGCAGCGCCGTGCTGGTCTACCACGACGTCACCGCCGAACGCCGCCAACGCGACGAACTGGCCTCCTTCGCCGGTGTCGTCGCCCACGACCTGCTCAACCCGCTCAGCGCCGTCGACGGCTGGAGCGATGCCGCCAACGAGGCGCTGCGCCAGGCCGGGACGGACCCGGCGGTCGAGCAGGCGCGCTCGGCGCTGGTCCGGGTCCTGCGCGCGTCGAGCCGGATGCGCGGGCTCATCAACGACCTGCTCGCCTACACCACCGCTCGCGACGCCTCGATCGCGCCGGTCCCGATCGACCTCACCGCCGTGGTCGCCGACACCGCCGCCGCCCGCACCGACGCCGCCGTGGCCGCGGCCGAGCCGGTGCCTGAGTTCAGCCACGACGCGCTCGACCCGGTCCAGGCCGACCGGGTGCTGCTGCGCCAACTCCTGGACAACCTCATCGGCAACGCGATCAAGTACACCGCGCCCGGGGTCGTCCCCGAGATCACCATCAGCACCACCCGGCGCGCGGCGGTGGTGACCATGGAGATCGCCGACAACGGCATCGGCATCCCCGCCGGACAGCACGAGCGCATCTTCGGCTCGTTCCACCGGGCCCACGTGGACACCGGCTACACCGGGACCGGGCTGGGACTGGCCATCTGCAAGCGGATCGTCGAACGCCACGGCGGCACCATCACCGCCACCGACAACCCCACCGGCGGTTCGCGGTTCATCATCACGCTGCCCGCGGCGATCGACGTCGACTACGCGCCGCCGGTGCCGCGCGCGAGCGACGCGTCGCGGGTGGCGGGCCGCTGAGCCGCTATCGAGTCTCGAACCGCGCGACCAGCAACGCGATATCGTCCTGGGTCGGCGCCGCGTCGACGAGGGCGTCCATCACCCGCCCGCACACCGCCTCTGGACGCTCCGGGGTCACCGCCTCGGTCAACCGGTCCAGGAACGGGTCCAGCGCCTTGCCCCGGCGCTCCACCAGATCGTCGGTGTAGAAGGCCAGCACCGCGCCGTCGGGCAGGTCGAGCACGGTGTCGCGCCGGGGGCGCCTGCTGTGCAGACCCAAGCCCACCGGCGGATCCGGGGTGATGGCGGCCAGCACGCTCGGGCGCCCCGGAACAGCCAGCACCGGCGGCGGGTGGCCCGCGGAGGAGACGGTAACGGTCCGGTCGGCCAGGTCGATCACGGCGTAGGCGACGGTGGCCATGCTGCTCTGCTCGAAGTGCGACACCTTGCCGTGCAGCTTGGTCAGCACCTGCGCCGGGCTGTCGTTCTCCAGCGCGTAGGCGCGCAACGCGCTGCGCAACCGCCCCATGACGACCGCCGCCCCCAAGCCGTGCCCGGCGACGTCCCCGATCACGACGCCGACCCGACCGCTGGGCAACTGGAACACGTCGTACCAGTCGCCACCCAGACCGGCCACGGCACCGGGGACGTACCGGGCCGCGAAGCTCACCCCGGCCACGTCGGGGAAGCGGGTCGGCAGCAGGCTGCGCTGCAACGCCGTGGTCGCCGCGCGTTCGGCGCTGGTCGTCTCCGCCTGGATCGCCAGCGCGACCCGGTCGGCGACCAGCAGCAGCAGGTGGGTGTCCGCCTCGGTGAACTCGCGCACGGTCAACGATCCGACGTGCAGCACCCCGATGAGTTCCTCGCGCACCAGGATCGGGACGCCCAGCAGCGCGCGCAGCCCCTTGCGCCACAGCGCCGGGCTGGCCACGGTGGTCTGGTCCACCCGGTCGAGGATGACCGGGCGCCTGGTCGCCGCGACCCGGCCCGCGAACCCGGCACCGAGGTCGATGGTCACCCCGTGCCTGATCTCTTCCTCGATCCCCAGCGTGGCCCGCACACTCAGCCGCTGCGTGGTGGCGTCGTAGAGCAGGATCGTGGCGGTATCCACCTCGAACAGCTCCCGCACCCGGGCGAGCAACGCGAGTAGTGACTCGTCCAGCTCCATGTGGCGCAACTCGACATCGGTGATCGCTTCGAGCACGCTCACGCGGTCGGTCGGGCTGGAGGTCGCGGACACGACGCGCAGCCTAACCGCCGACCGCCCGAACGACGCGCCGTGGATCACGCGCCACGCGGTCGGACCAACCACCGGTCTTCTTGCCGCGCCCCACTCGGCTCATACCGACACGGCCCGTGTCCGCATCCCGCCTGGCTGCTTGCCTGCGCCAGCGAGCACCCGCCCCGGCCGCGGCCTTGCCCCCACCACCGTCCCCGAGCCTCGCCGTCGTCGCCCCCGGAGTTGTCCACAACCCCTCGCGCTGTCCACAGCTCGCGGGCGAACCCCTTGACAGGCCCCGAAAAACGGTAGGCTGGAAGCGGGTGGCCCCCGGGTGGGTGGGGCTCTGCCGTCCGCCGGGGTGGGGAACTTTCGGGGTGGGACGGCGTCGGCTTGCGACAGTGGTTCCGGTGCGGGGACGGGGCGTGGGGGACTGGGTTCGGGGGGACGGGGTGTGTGGGGGACGGGGGTGGACTGGGGAGAGCCCAGGTGCGAGGCAGAGTGGGCCCGCGCGCAGGGCAAGGGCGTGGGCCCGAAGTCGGCTGATGGGCCTGCCGCAGGCGGATAGGGCCGCCGGTGGTGGGTGAGGCTACCGGCGGGGTGGGCGTTCGGTGGGTGGTTGGACCACTCGGGCGGGCTGACCGGCAGCGGGGGTCAGCGGGCCGGGTGGTGGCGGGGTAGGCGGACGGTCACGGTGATGCCGGGGTCGTGGTGGTCGAGGGTTATGCCACCGTGGTGGGCCTCGACGATGGTTTGGGTGATCACCAGGCCGAGGCCGGTGCCGGGGATGGTGCCGTGCCGGACGTTGCCCGCGCGGAAGAAGCGGGTGAACAGCTTGTCGCGCTCCTCGGTGGGGATGCCGATGCCGGTGTCGGCGACGCTCAGTTCCGCGGTGTCGTGGCGGTGGGCCAGCCGCAGGGTCACCGTGCCGCCGTCGCGGCTGTACTTCACGGCGTTGGAGACCAGGTTGTCCACGACTTGGCGCAGGCGGTGCGGGTCCGCCTCGATCACGAGCTCGTCGGGCAGGTCGAGGTCGATCCGCAGCTGTCTGGTGTCGGCCGCGGGTCTGGCCGCGTCGGTGGCGGCGGTGACGATGGTCGACAGGTTGACCTCGCTCAGGCACAGGGTCGCGTGCCCGCTCTGCAGCGCGGCCAGGTCGAGCAGGTCGTCGACGACCGCGGTGAGCGTGCTCGCGTTGCGGTGCACGACCTCCAGCATCCGCGGGGTGTGCTCGTCGGTCGGCCCGTCGAGCAGCAGTTCGCTGTAGGCCAGGATCGAGGTCAGCGGGGTGCGCAGCTGGTGGCCGACCAGCGTGATGAAGTCGTCGCGGGTGCGGTCGAGCTGCGCGGCCAGGCCCGCGGTGTGCCGGTGGGTGGCGAACCGGCCGATCTGGCTGCTCACCGCCTGCACCGCGTCGGTCAGGTCGGCCCGGTCCTGCTCGTGGGTGTCGGCGAAGCAGGTCAGCACGCCGACCAACCCGCTGCCGTGCACGGGAACCGCCAGCGCCGCGCACAACCGCGGGTGCCGCGCGTCGCGCACACTGGGGACCCACAAGGCTTTCCCGTCCGCCCACACCGAGCCGGTGATGCCTTGGCCGCGGAACACCGGACCGGTGAGCGACGCCCCTGGGGACAGGTCCGCCGCCGCCCACTGCCCGGCGAGGTGCAGCTTGTCGGCGACCGCGTCCACCAGCCACAGCTGCGCGTACGGCCACGCCAGCGCCGCGGCGACCGCCTCGGCGAGCGCGGGAGCCGCGTCCAGCAGGGTCTTGGCCGACGCGAGCGCTTCGGCCACGCGCAGCTCGCAGGCCCGGAAGCGCTCGGCGCGCCGCTGCCTGGTCACCTCGTGGAGCACGACCACCGCGCCCGCCGCCTGGTGGTTCTCGTCGCGGATCGGGGTCGCGTTGGCCAGGTAGGTGCGCGCGGGTGCCCCGGGCGGTTTGATGATCACGTCGAGGTCCCGGACCGGCTGGCCCGCCAGCGCCCTGGCCAGCGGGGTGTCGCCGGGGGCGAGCCGCACGCCGTCGCCGGAGTGCAGGGCGGCGCCCAGGTTGTAGATGTCGGCCTGGCGGCCGTCGTCGGGCAGCGCGATGGCCTGGTGCATGGCCTGGTTCATCAGGATCAGGGTGCCCCGCTGGTCGCAGGCGGCGACCGGGCTGTGCATGTTGTCGATCACCGCGTGCAGGAAGTCGCCAGGCGAGCGGGTGTGCTCGGCCGCGTCGAGCAGGGGCGCGGCGAGCTCGGCCGTGCGCAGCAGCGCGATCAGCTCGTCGTCGGTCCAGCGCCGCTCGCCGGTGTCGGCGACCGCGAGGGCGCCCACCGCCCGCCCGTCGCGGTCGCGCAGCGGCACCCCCAGGTAGGCCCGCACGGCGCCGCGCCGCACGGTGCGGAAGTCGGCGTAGTCGGGCGACCCGGTCGCGTCCTGGACGACCAGCGGGCTGTCCACGCTGACCACCACCGGGCACAGCGACTCGGTCAGCGGCGCCCGCCTGGTCGAGGTGAGCGGCTCGCCGATCCCGAAGCAGCCCGCGAAGTGCACGTCCTCGCCGCCGACCAGCGTCAGCATCCCCATCGGCGCGCCGACGGCTTGAGCGGCCAACCGGGCGATCCAGTCGGCGCGGCCCGAGTGCGCGGGGATCGCCAGTTCCACCCGCCGCACC
Source organism: Actinokineospora diospyrosa (assembly GCF_024171925.1). Taxonomy (GTDB): domain Bacteria; phylum Actinomycetota; class Actinomycetes; order Mycobacteriales; family Pseudonocardiaceae; genus Actinokineospora; species Actinokineospora diospyrosa. The sequence continues at coordinate 64,499 of NZ_JAMTCO010000021.1, forward strand.
GCGGCGAGTCGCTGCGTCCCCGTCAGTACCGCCCCGTCGATCGCACCGGCCACACCAACACCCCAAACGATGATCCTCGTGTCTGGCCGGTCCCGGACCCGCCACCGTCCGGCACAGCATCCCCCCAGGTGATCGAATCGGCCACTCAGCGGCGACCCCGCCCGGCAGCGGTCCCGCTTCCTTTACCGGCGGGCGGGCCGCGGCGCCCGGATTGTCCATTGTGGAGTGGGTGCGGGCGGGGAAGTCGGTGCCGGGTGGTAGTTTCCGGACATGGATCACGGGGTGGCGCTCACGGAGCGGGTCATCGAGTCGGTGCGGCGGGACCCGGGGCGCTCGCTCTACGACTACGTTCCCGTGCCGTGGGTGGTGGGTGAGCTGCGGCCGATGTCCCCGGCAGCCCTCGCGGAAGCCGTGTTCCCGTCCGGTCGGCCGCTGTCACCCAGTTTGCGAACCTGGCTCGCTTTCGACGTGGGCCTGTTGGCGCGGCACGGCTGGTTCACCCCCGACGGCGCCTTCGCCCCGCGCCCGCTGGACCGGTTGGTCGCCGAGGAGCTCAGCCAACCCTGGGCGGAGGACTTCGCCGCCCTCAACGACCGCTTCCCGGAGTGCTTCCTGCTGCCCGGCGGGTCGGATTCCCGGCGGCTGCTCGCCGTCGGTGAACCGGACTCGGTGGGGGAGTACCCGGTGCTGGCGCTGGACCTGGACGACCTGCCGTTCCTGGGGTTGATGTACCCGGGCTTCGACGTCTACCTCGGGCACACGGCCGGTTTCCTGACGATCCCCGGCCCCGGCTACACCGGGTTGTCCGAGGACCCCGTCCACGGTCGGCGGATGCGCGAGCACGCGGGCCACCGCTTCGACGGGGACCTGTACGTCCAGTTCCCGTTCTGAGTGCGGTGGCCCGCGGCCGGGCCAACACGACAAAACCGCGACAGCTACTCGGCAACCGCTTCCCGCGCCAGGCGGAAAGGGTGTTGGGTTGGCGGCGCTATCCGATCACCGTTCGTCGGAAATGAGTCGCCGGTTCAATGCGAGATCAGGACCCCGCCGCGTCACCGCGGGCTGTGCGGCGCTGCTGCTCGGCGCGTTCCCGGCAGCGGCGCAGGAACTCCTCGTCGGCCGCCGCGTCGGTCGCGGCGAACCGCCCCGGCCGGTCGTACTCGGGGAACCGCGGCGCGGTCCGCTCGTACGCGGCGGGGTGGCGGGACCGGTCCCGCGCCGACTGGATCCCCTGCGGGCGACCGGCGATCAACCAGAGCAGGGACCCGACCAGCGGGAGGACCAGCACGATCAGCAACCAGCCGAACTTCGGCAGGTTGCGCGGTGCGCCGTCCGGCGTGGTGATCACGTCGACCAGGCAGAAGATCCACAGGGCCAGCGTCGCGAGCCCGAAAACACCACCGAAGTAGAACACGTCTGCTACCCCCAAGTAGAAACGGACGGGCGCCATTCTAGGGGCACCCCGCGCGGGCGCCGGAACGCCCCCCGCCGTTGGTGAATTGCGGTCATGTTCCATTTCGGACCACGCCGAACATGACCGCCGCAGGCCGGAACACCGCCTTCGCTGACGGCCAAAGGGGCAGGACCGCGGACCGCGGTCAGGACGATCCTGACGCGCGCGGGGGTGGTGGCGCGCGAACTCAGGGCGCGAGAACAAGGGAGTCGAGTGCATGGCTGGAGACATCAACCTCAACGAACAACTGGTGGCTCGCGCGGACGGCGCGACGCACGCGGTGGCGCACGAGTACGGCGAACTGGTGGTGGCCGCGGTGCCCGAGGGCACGGTCGCCGCGCTGGCGGTGGACGAGGACGGGCTCGACGAACTGGCCTCGATCGGGCTCGCCGCGCTGCGGTTGCGCGAGTCCGACGACTACGCCGAGGCCAAGGCGCAGCGGCCGTTGGACGGGGCGAACTGGGGCGACGGCGACGCCCCCGACGCCCCGGACGGGGAAGTCGCCGCCGAGTCCTTAACGGACAGTGAAGCGGGTGCCGCGCTGTCGGCGCGGTTGACCGGCCGGGTGGCGGTCGGCATCGTGATCGTCAACGGTCCCACCGCCGACCTGCAGTTCACCGCGGCCGAGCGCACGAAGGTCGTCGCCGAGGTGCAGAACGGCCTCAGTTGGCTCGGCGCGCAGAGCAGTCCCGGCGGGGTCACCTGGGTGTACGACGTGCGCACGCCGTCGATCAGCACCCAGCCCAACCCGAGGGCGGACGACGGCGAGAAGGAGCCGCTCTGGCGCGACCCGGCGCTCAAGGCGATCGGGTTCGACACGGCCGCCGAGTACGCCGAGAAGTTGCGCGACACCAAGAACACGAACTGGGCCTACGTCGCCTTCTTCACCAAGTACCCGGTCCGCCACTTCGCCTACGCCTCCATCGGCGGCCCCCGGCTGGTCATGCAGTACAGCAACGACGGCTGGGGCGTGGACAACATCGACCGGGTGTTCGCCCACGAGACCGGTCACATCTTCGGCGCCCCGGACGAGTACGCCTCCAGCGGCTGCGACTGCGGCGGCTCCTGGGGGCCGTGGGGCAAGCCCAACGCCAACTGCGAGACGTGCGCGACCGGCGGCGGCGAGCCGTGCATCATGAAGGCCAACACGTGGGCGATGTGCCCGCACACCCCGTGGCACCTCGGTTTCCCGCAGGGGCAACGCTATTCCGGCGTGTTCACCGCGGGCACCGGCGGGCACGGGTTGTGGGTCAACGCCGACTGGTCGCACTTCGTGGCCAAGTGGCAGGAGTGGAGCGGCGCGGGGCTGCGGCTCGACGAACTGGAGATCAGCAAGCCGGGCGGCAACCTGCGCTACTCGGGCGTGTTCTCGGCGGGCGCGGGCGGACACGGTTTGTGGGCGCTGGTCGACTGGGACAACTTCGTCGCGAAGTGGCAGGAGTGGAGCGCGCAGGGGCTGCGGCTGGTCGACCTGGACATCACCGAGGTCGACGGGAAGCTGAAGTACTCCGGGGTGTTCCGCGAGGGCACGGGCGGCTATGGCTTGTGGGTCAACGCGGAGTGGTCCAACTTCGTGGCCAAGTGGCAGGAGTGGAGCGCCGCCGGGCTGCGGCTCGACGACCTCACGGTGACCTCGGTCAACGGGCAACTGCGGTACTCCGGGGTCTTCAACGCCGGTACCGGCGGCTACGGGTTGTGGGCCCTCGCCGACTGGGACAGCTTCGTGGCGAAGTGGAAGGAGTGGAGCGGCGCTGGGCTTCGGTTGGTGGACCTGGACATCAGCGAGGTCAACGGTCAGCGCCGGTACTCGGGCGTGTACCGGGCCGGATCGGGCGGCTACGGGCTCTGGGTCAACACCGACTGGTCCAGCTTCCTCGAGAAGTGGCAGGAGTGGAGCGCCAACGGCATCCGCCTCGTGGACTTCGACATCACCCTGACCGGCGTCGAGGCGTTCGCCGACACCAACGCGGGCCTGCTCATCGAGGCCGCCTCGGCACCGCACACCCCGACCGCCGCCGGGGTCGGGTTCAATTCGGTCTCCCTGGCCGCGGTAGGGGAAAGCGTCATCCACAACGCCCTGGACGACGGCACCGGCGACCCGGCCCCCGGCACCGGCTACCTGCTCACCCCGACCGACGCGGGCCAAGGCGGCCGCTCCGACCTCGATGACTTGGTCCTGCCGGTGACCACCGGCTTCGGCTCCATGTCGATCGACTGACACCCGCCGCCCGCTGCCGCGTCTCCGCTGCTGTATCTGCGGGCGCGGCAGCGGGCGTGTGTCTGCTTGGCAAGGAAGTGTCGCGGATTTGTCGAAAAGCCGGATGTGGTTGTGGGAGGTGGTGGAAAACGGACAGTAATGGACTCCGCGGGCTCCGCGATGCTCATGTCGGGACCGGAAGTGAGGAGTCCGACAATGGCCACCGCTGAAGCGCTGGGAAACGCCTTCTTATCGGCGTTCGAGAAGCTGGGTATCGATCCCGAGATGGCCCGCCGGGGCGTGTCCGAATACGCGACGGTGGAATCCTGGATCAATTCGCAGACCGCTCAGGCCGCGCTGGTCGGTGGGGCCGCGAGCGCCGTCCCGGGGGTGCACCACGCCGGGGTGTTCGTCGACGCCGCGGTGCTGATCCACAAGATGGCCATCATGACCTGGGGCATCGGGTACAAGGTGGGCGCCGGGGTCGACGGCAAGCTCGACCTGGCCAACACGCTGGCCCTGTGGTCGGGCGCGGTCGACGAGGACGTGCTCGTCGTGGCTGGACTGGCCGCGGTGGCCGTGGTGGGCGCGGCCGCCAGCGGCGGTGGCACGGCGTTCGCGTACGCGGTCGCCGCCAAGATCGCGGGCAAGGTGGCCGGTGCGGGCGCGGCGGCCGCGGCCACCAAGCTCGGCGCGAAGGGCGCGGCCAAGGGCGTCGGCATGATCGCGGGGAAGTTGGCGAGCACGACCATGAGCCATGTCGCGCCCCACCTCGGCGCGAAGATGGCGGCGAAGTTGGCCACCAAGCACGTGACCGGTTGGATTCCGGTGGTCGGCGCGGTGACGGCTGGTGGAATCAACGTGTGGGTCATGAAACGGCTCGCCGACTCGGCAACGGCGTATTACAGGGCGAAGGCGCGGTATTCCTAGCGGCCATTGATCTGATCGGCGCACGATCGGGTCAGCGGCCGGTGGTGCCGTCGACGAGTTCGCGGAGGATGTCGGCGTGGCCCGCGTGGCGGGCGGTTTCCTCGATCATGTGGGTGAGGACCCAGCGCACACTCGGCGCGGCGCGGGCGAGCGGCGCGCTGGGGTCGGTGCACTGGTCAAGGATCTCGTTGGCGCGCTTGACCGTGTCGCGATAGCCGGTGACGACGTCGGTCACGGTGTCGGTCGGGGCGGCGTGGAAGGTCGCGGGCCAGTCGGTGACCTTGACGCCGAGGAAGTAGGAGCGCTCGACCTGCGTGAGGTGGTTGAGCAGGCCCAACAGGTTCGTCCCCGATGGCACGGCGGCCGTGCGGACCTGCGGCTCGGGGGCGCCTTCGACCTTCGCGGCGATGGACGTCCGGAGGTAGTCCAGGAACCCGCGCAGGGTCTCGATCTCGGTGCCGCCCGTTCGCGGCGGCGGCGTGTCACGGCGGCGCATCGTGTTCTCCTCAGGCACGGCGGATGAGCAGGACGTGGTCGGTGACCTTGGCGGTATTGCCGTCCGGTCCGGTCGCGACCCGGCTGGGCGAGTCGGCCCGCTCGACCGACCACGTGGTCGGGTCCAGGGCGATGGCGTCGGCCACCTCCCGCGGACCGGGGAATCGGGCTTGGCGGTCCCACGACCACGGCGCGGCCGAGCCGTGGTCGACGACCAGCAGCAGCCCGCCCGGGCGCAGGGCGTGCGCGGCGGCCCGGAAGACGGCCGCGCGGTCGAGGTCGAAGGGCGTGTGCAGGTAGTGCGCGTTGACCAGGTCGAACTCGCCGGGTGGGAACGAGTCGCGCAGGTCGTGCCACCGGGTGGTGATGCCGCGGTCGGTGAGGCGCTCGAGCGCGACGGTCGAGATGTCGGTGGCGGTGACGCGCCAGCCGCGGCGGGCGAGCCACAGCGCGTCGCCGCCGTTGCCGCACCCGAGGTCCAGCGCGTCGCCGGGTGGCGTGGTCGCGACCGCCTCGGTGAGGCGGGGGTTCGGGCGCGGGTCGGCTGGTGCCGGGCGGGCGGCGTAGGTGCCGTCCCAGAAGGTGACCGCGTCGGGGCTCATCGGGACTCCAATCCTCTGGACGCCCCCAGTGTTGGCGCAGCCGCCGCGACTTGGCACGCGATCTTGCGGTTCTGGCAAGATGGCCGCGTGGACCACGACGACGTGCTCGACGCGGTGGGGCCGCGGTTGCGGGCACTGCGCCGTGAACGGGGCATCACCCTGGCCGACCTCGCGGCGACGACCGGCGTGTCGGAGAGCACCCTGTCGCGGCTGGAGAGCGGGCTGCGCCGGGCGACCCTGGAGTTGCTGCTGCCGCTGGCGCGCACCTACGACGTCCCGCTGGACGACCTGGTCGGTGCCCCGCGCACCGGTGACCCCCGGATCCACCTCAAGCCGATCCACCGGTTCGGGATGACGTTCGTGCCGCTCTCGCGGCGGCCGGGTGGGGTGCAGGCGTTCAAGATGATCATCCCGGCCGAGCTCCGCGAGCCGACCCCGCAGACCCACGACGGGTCCGAGTGGCTCTACGTGTTCAACGGGCACCTGCGGCTGGTCGTCGGCGAACGCGACCTGGTCCTGCCGCCGGGGGAGGCCGCCGAGTTCGACACATCCGTGCCGCACTGGCTGGGCAGCGCCGACGGCGGGGTCGTTGAGCTGCTCATCCTCTTCGGCCCGCAGGGGACGCGCGCACACGTACGCGCGGAGGGGAATACCGGGCGGCCCCGGCGCGCTGACCATGGGTGACATGCTTGGTGGACCGTCGTTGACAGATCGTCGTTGATTGATCGTCGTGGGAGGTAGGGCGTTGAACCCGGAAGAGCTGTTCGAGGTCGACTCGGACGTCCCGGAGCTGACCGGCGCCGTGCTCCTGCACTACTTCAGCGGCTTCATGGACGCCGGTTCCGCCGGGTCGACCCTGGTGGAGCACCTGCTGGAGACGCACGAGCACCGCGTCATCGCCCGCTTCGACATCGATGACCTGATCGACTACCGGTCCCGCCGCCCGGTCATGACCTACGACACCGACCGCTGGCAGGACTACGACGCCCCCGAGCTGGCCGTCCGCCTGCTGCACGACGCGGTCGGCACGCCGTTCCTGCTGCTCACCGGCCCCGAACCGGACCGCCGCTGGGAAGCCGTCGTCGCCGCGGTCCAGACCCTGATCGAACGCTGGGGCGTCCGCCTGGCCGTCGGCGCCCACGGCATCCCGATGGGCGTCCCCCACACGCGTGAGCTGTCGGTGATCTCCCACGCCACCCGGCCGGAACTGGTCACCGAGCGGTTCCCGCTGAGCCGGGTGCAGGTGCCCGGCAACCTGTCCGCGCTGCTGGAACTGCGCCTTGGCCAAGCCGGACACGACGCCATGGGCTTCGCCGCCTACGTGCCGCACTACCTCGCCCAGAGCACCTACCCGGCCGCCGCCCTCGGCCTCCTCACCGCGGTGACCGACGCCACCGACCTGGTGATCGGGGCAGACGCCCTGCGCGCGGCCGCCAAACTGGCCGACGCCGAGGTCACCCGCCAGGTAGCGGAATCAACCGAGATCTCCGAGGTCGTCGAGGCCCTAGAACGCCAATACGACGCCTACGCCGAATCCTCCTCGCAGAACCTCCTCGTACCCGAGGGCGAACCAGTCCCGAGCGCAGACGAACTAGGCGCTGAATTCGAACGCTTCCTCGCCGAACTACCCCGCGACCCCTGATCGACAATTCGCGCACTGACCGAAGATCGTGTGCGAATGGCGATCAAGAATGGCTCCATGTCCAGCTGATCATTGTGTGGCCTGCGACATGTGCCGATCTTTGATCGCTGGGTGCTAGCCTGCGCCCGGCATGGAACTGTCGGGCTAGAGGGGTGTCGCAGTGGGCGAGAATCAGGCCGTCTTCGTCACCCTCAAGTTGGCTGGTGGGCACTTCGGCTCGGATGACGAGCGAAAGGTGATCCGGGCTCTGGAGCACGACATCAGTGCCGCTATCGACGCCGCCGGCACCGGTGAGTACGACGGTGACGAGTTCGGTGGTGGTGAAGTGGTCCTTTACATGTACGGACCAGACGCCGACGCGCTGTTTGCCACGGTTGAACCGCTTCTCCGGCGGGAGCCGCGGTTCCCGGGCCACGCGATCGTCCGCTACGGCGAATCCGGTACCGCCACTCCCCGGCGGCAGGTCGACCTGTAGGGGCTTGCGCGTTGCTGGCGGAGGGTTACGGACACGGGGTTGATCTACCCGGGTGTCACCTGATCGGGGGAGTGGCTAGTCTCTGCGCGTGACTGCGCACCCCGAGGTCGACTGGGCCGAGCTCGAACACGCCTACGGCTCCGCCGAGGACACCCCTGAGTTCATCGAGGCCCTCCGCGGCGAGGACTGGGAAGACGCGATCGAGAACCTCTCGGCGTCGATCCTGCACCAGGGGACGGTCTACCCGGCCACCTTGCCCGCGGTGCCGCTCCTGGTCGACATCGCGTTGGACGCCGAGGCGCCGGGGCGGCACGGGGCGTTGTGGTTCGTCAGCGCCTACGCCGAGTCCATCTCGCAGGGGGCCAGCGAATCGTCGCACTTCCTGCCCGAGGACACCGACATGGAGGTGTTCGACCGGGAGGCCCGTGCGGCCCTGGCCGACGCGGCCGCTCGGCTCGCACCGTTGCTCGAGGACGAGGACCCCGAGGTCCGCGCTGCGGTCTACCAGTTCGCCGCGTACCTGGTGGGGGACCCGGCGGCGGAAGCGTTCATGCCGTTGGTGCGCGCCCGGTTCGAGCAAGAGGACGACAGCGCGGCATCCGTTGCGTTGATGGAGCCGTTGATGCGGCACGGCCTGTTCACCGCGGCCGACTTCGAGACTGTGCTGGAACGTGGCGATGACGCGCTGACCTTTGCGGCGGCGTGGGCGGCGGTCGCGGAGCGGTTGGACTACCCGGACGCCGTGGACCACGTGCTGCGGCTGTGGTCGGAGCAGGCGGAGGAGTACCCGGGCAACGGCGAGGCCGCCTCGCTCTCGATCCTCGCCAGCCACGCTGGGCCGGACGCGATTCCGGTGGTGCGCGGCCTGGTCGGCACCGTCGACGCCGAGGTGGTGATCGCGGGCTGGGTCGAGGTCGCGTTGGCCTCTCGGGCCGCGACGGGGGAGGCGGTGGACGGGCTGCTCGCGGTGAGCCCGCGTGACGCCGCAACGGTGCAGGCATTGGCCCAGGTCTTGCCCGGCGCTCCCGACCGATCCGCAACGGTGTGCGACGCGGTGGCCGAGTTGGCCGATAGTGACGACCTCGCGACCGTCGCCGCCGTCGCCGCGCTGCTGTTCGCGGCCAAGGACCCGCGCTGGGTCGCGCCCGCCATCGCCGTGACCGCCAACGCCGAGGAGCCCAGTGTCGACCTGGGGCGGGTCCAGTCGTCCTTCGCCTTCGCCCTGATCGGCTTCCCCGCCGAGAACCGGGAGCTGGCCTGGGCGGCGACCGACCTCACCGAGGTCGCCAGGGCCGCGCTCGCCGCCTGGCGGACCCAGTCCTGGGTCGAGGTGCTCGCCGCCCTGCCGCCGAGCCCCGAGGTCGTCTCGGCGGCCCTCCCGCTGCGTGACGAACTGCCCGAGACGGTCAGCGAATTGTTGGCGCGCATCGCCGTAACGAACCCCGAGCTGGTCGCCCCGCACGCACCGACCGGCGACGGCCCATGGGCGCTGACCGCGCGCGCAATGGTGCAGCCGGACACCGACCTGGACGCAACGTTCCGGCAGGCGTGGGCGGCCAACGGCGGCGACGACAACGCCGACAACGACCTGATCGACACCTGGGCACACCGGCCGTCCGAGGCCCTGCGCGAGGCCTGCCTGCGCGTGCTCGACGGCACCGCCCGGACCTCCTACCCCGAGCGGTTCGCCCAGCTCGCCGCCGCCAAGGTGGCCCCAGACGCCGCTTGGCCGACCGTGCGCGCGATCGTCGACGCCGCCGAGAACCCGCTCGCCGAGGCGGTCGACCTGGCCAAGGGCTACCCCGAGCACCGCGCCGAGCTGGTCGAGCTGCTCGCCGACATCGCGGAGAACGGCCGCGAGACCTGGTCCGGCATCGACCTGATGTCCATGGCCGTCGCCACCCGCGCCCTGGTCGAACTCGGCGAGGTCGACCCCGCTGACGCCGTCGACACCGCCGTCGACCTGCTGTTCGACGCCATCCCCGAGCACAGCGCCGCCCGGCTCGCCCCCGTCGTCGGCGACATCCTCGCGGCCTGCCCGGACGCGCGGGGCACCGCGGCCGAGCGGCTTGCCCTGCTGCTCGACGGCGACCACCGCGTGCCCACCGCCAGCGAGACCATCGCCGACGACGTGGCGATCGTCGCCGCGCTGCGCAAGGGGCTCTGATCCGCACGGTTGCGCGACGGGTGCGGAGCGAGGGCTAAGTCGGTGCGCACCGGGACACCGGGGTGGTCGCGGGTTGACGATTGCTCCATCAGGAACCGAGCAGCACCACCGCGAAGGAGCCCCCGATGACCGAGAACGAGATGTCGACGCTGCGTGACGTTGCCGACAACGCGATCCTGTTCCACAACGGCCTCTGGGGCGGCCCGAGCGGGTTCCGCTGGGCCGACAACGACGGCAGCGCCGCGGGCAGCGTCCCGCAGTGGGAGTCCGAGTCCCTGGAGTCCCTGCTGCGCCGCGGTCTGGCCCAGATCCACCCGTGCACCGGCGGCGGCAGGCTCGCCAAGGTCCGCCTGACCAACACCGGCGCCGACATGCTCGACTGGCAGATGGCCGCTTAAGCCGGACCGAACTTCGGCCACTCGATGGCCGGGCACCGGTCCTGCACGAACCGCAGACCGGCGTCGACCGCGCGCTGACCAGCGGCGTCGTCGACGACCAGCAGTTGGAACCAGACAGCCTTGGCGCCGATCGTGATCGCCTCGTCGGCGAACGCGCCAGCGTCCTCAGACCGGCGGAAGACGTCGACGCAGTCGACCTGGAACGGGATGTCGGCCAGCGACCGGTACCCCGGCTTACCCCAGACGGTCTCCGCCTTCGGGTGCACCGGAACGACGCGCTTGCCGTGCCGCTGCAGGAACCGGGCCACCCCGTGCGCGGGCCGTGCCGGGTTGTCGGCCAAGCCGATGATGGCCCAGGTGTCGCAGTTCGCGAGGATCCACTCGATGTCCCCGGGGTCAGCGGTGCTCATGCGCCCAGCCTCTCACAGCTGATACCGTCGCCCGCCGTGAGTGATCATGTGGTGACTGTCCTCGGCGCGACCGGCAAGACCGGCCGCCACGTGTTGACCCAAGCCGCCGCCCGGGGCTGGCGCGTCCGCGCCGCGGGCAGGCGCCCCGCCGAGTCCGGCGACTTCACCCCGTTCGACTGGGACGACGAGTCCACCTGGCAGCCCGCCTTCACCGGCGCCGACGCCGCCTACGTCGTCATCCCGTTCAACCACGCGGGCGCACCGGAGAAGGCTCCCGACGTCCTGCGCGCCGCTGCCGCCGCGGGCGTTCCCCGCATCGCCCTCCTGTCGACCATCGACGTCGACCACGCCCCGGCCGACGACCCGACCAAGGTCGCCGAGCAGACACTGCTGTCCCTGGGTGTCGCCGCCGCGCTGATCCGCCCCACCTGGTTCCTCGACAACTTCACCGTCGGCTCCTTCCGCGGCATGCTCGAGACCGGTGAACTCCGCCTGCCCGCGGGCGAGGCCCCGTTCCCGTTCGTCGACACCCGCGACATCGCCGCCGTCGCCGTGGCGGCCATGGCCCCCGACGGCCCGACCGGCCCGCTCCCCGTCACCGGCCCCGAATCGGTCAGCCACCACGTCGTCGCCGAGGCGTTGCAGGACGCTCTAGGGCGCCCGTTCCGCTACATCCCAGTGGAGCCTGCCGAGTTCATCGCACTCCTCGAGTCTCGCGGCTTCACCTACTCCTACGGGGACTTCCTCGCCGGAGCCCTCGGCAAAGTCGCCGACGGCACCTTCGTCATCCCCGTCGCCGACACGGTCGAGGTCCACTGCGGCAGGCGCGCCTACACCCCGGCTGAGTTCGCCAAACACTTCGCTCAGAGCTAGCTGGCCAGATCAGGCTGCGCTACTACGTGGATCCCACGCTTCAGGCCTATAGGACAGCGCCTAGTTGGGCTTAATCGCCGCGACCGCGGGGAGGATGGCGAGGGCGAGGATGCCGCAGGCGAGTGCGAGCACCGGGTAGCCCACGGTGCCGACCACGACGCCGGAGGCGAGGCCGCCGGAAGCTCCCGCGATGGCGACCGAGACGTCGATGGTGCCCTGGGTCTTGGCGCGGGTCGCCAGCGGTACGGCGTCGGTGATGATGGCGGTGCCGGAGACCAGGCCGAAGTTCCAGCCCAGTCCGAGCAGCGCCAACGCCAGGGCCAGGAGGGGAACGGAGTCGCCGGGGGCGGTCGCGGCGATGATCCCGGCGGCGAGCAGGGTGGCGCCCGCGCCGACGGCCAGGGTGATGCGGCCGTAGCGGTCGACGAGCCAGCCGGTCAGCGGTGAGGGCAAGTACATCGCGCCGATGTGGATGGCGATGACCAGGCCCGCCGCCGCGGTGCCGTGGCCGTGGTCGCTCATGTGCACCGGGGTCATGGTCATGATCGCGACCATCACCAGCTGGGTGAGCACCATGATCAGCGCGCCAGGCAGCGGTCCCGAGCGGTACCGCGGCCCCGGCTCGGTCCTCGGCTGCGCGGCGGACTCCGGCAGGGCCTCGGCCCGGGCGAGCAGCAGCGGGTCGGGGCGCAACCAGACGGCGAGCACGAGAGCGGCCAGGGCGTAGGCGATGCCGGAGAGCATGAACACCCCGGCCAGCTCCGGTAGACCGACGGCGAGCGCGAGGTGCCCGGTGGGCGCGGCCAGGTTCGGGCCCGCGACGCCACCGAGGGTGGTGGCGACCAGCACCGTGGACACCGCGCGACCCCGGTGGGCCGGGTCGGCGAGGTCGGCGCCCGCGTAACGGGCCTGCATGTTGGTCGCGGTACCGGCGCCGTAGACGAACAGGGCGATGAACAGCAGCACCGGGTTGCTCAACGCGGCCGCGATGATCACGCCCGCACTGCCGATCGCCCCGGTCAGGTACCCGATGGCCAGACCGGGGCGGCGCCCGCGGGCGTGCGAGACGCGGCCGATGGAGATCGCGGCGAGCGCGGACCCGGCGGTGGCCAGGGTGGTCGGTAAGCCTGCCAGGTTGGTCGACCCGAGCATGTGCTGCGCGAGCAACGCCCCGACGGTGACCCCCGCGGCGAGCCCGGCCCCGCTGAGGATCTGCGCGACGACCAAGACGGTCAGGACACGTCGCTGGGCACTGGCGCGCGGCGACGCCGCGGCGGCTGGGGTTGCGCTGGTCACGGTGTGTACTTTCCTGCGTGGCGGGGCCCGGTGATCGATTTCGTGGCGGAGCTCTCCACCCTGCCTGATCCAGTCGGACCACGCCGAACGGCACCGGACGCCCGGACTGTGTCCACAATGGCCTCGACGCACCCGGGCGAGATCTGCTCGCGCGGGTACCGAGGTGACCACGACCACTGAGATCTGTACTCCATATGGTCTATCGCTGGTAAAGTGGGAACCTCCGTGGCGGAGCTCCTCATGATCAGGCCAACCGCCGCCGGGCAGCCGGTGTGTGTCCACAGTGGTCTCGAATACTCGGGTGAGATCTGTCCGCGCGGACACTACGGTGGCGGCGAGAACCTGATGGGGGGAGAGATCGTGTACTGGACCGTGCGCCGTCGGCTGTCTGACTTCGCCACCCGCTTGAGCGTGTTGCGCGACCTCGATCGCCCACAGCCGGGCAAGTCGCACTACCGCGACAGCGACGGCAAGCACATGGACGGCTACGTGACTTTCGGTGCCGAGCGCCATCAATTCGAGTGCCAACCGCTCCAGCACGAGCAGGTGATCGCTCTGGAGCAGGCCATGGGTGTGCGGTTGCCCGAGCAGTTCCGCGAGTTCTTGTCGAGCATCGGAACCGGTGCGGGGCCGTACTACGGGATCGAGCCGTATGAAACGCTGCTCGAGTGCGCGCGTCCGGCATGTGCCCGACCGTTCCCCTGGGCCGAGGACGACACCTTCTGGCTGGACGAGTTCAGCGAATCCGATCCGGACGGCTGCTTGCCCATCGTCAGCTACGGGTGTGGCACCATCGTCGCCCTGATCACCGCTGGCGCTCACCGCGGCCGGGTGGTGTACCTCGGCTTGGACTTCGCGTGCGTCCCCGGACCGGATTTCCTCACCTTCTACGACAAGTGGCTCAACGAGAGTCTCGCAGAGCTCGAATCCGGAGAACGTAGCTGAACCGGGTGGGGAGAGAACGTGTACTGGAGCCTGCGGCGTCGGCTGGTGGAGATTGCGAACCGGCTGGGTGTGTTGTGTGAGCAGGATCGCCCTCAGCTGGGGAAGTCCGTCTTCATCGGCCGCGACGGTAGGCGGCTGGACGACTATGTGACGTTCGGTGCCACGCACCACAAGTTCCAGCGCCAGCCGGTGAAGCAGCCGCGGTTGCGCCAGTTGGAGAAGGCGATGGGGGTGCGGCTGCCCGAGGAGTTCCGGGTGTTCCTGGCCTGGCTCGGTACCGGTGCCGGACCGTACTACGGGATCGCGTCGTTCGAGAAGCTGCTCCAGGCTGCGGGCCCGGCGTGTGCCCGCCCGTTCCCCTGGGGCGAGAACGACACGTTCTGGTTGAACGAATGCAGTGACGCGGATCCGGATGGCTGTCTGCCCATCATCAACGCGGGCTGCGGCGACTACATTGCTCTGATCACCGCAGGCGCCCACCGCGGCCGCGTGGTTCACATCGGTTGGGACTTCGAGTGCGTGCCCGGGCCTGACTTCCTCACCTACTACGACCTGTGGATCATCGAGAGCCTTGCCAAGGTCAACTCCGGCGGGCACGTTGTGGGCGGTCCCGCGATGCCCAAGCGCAGATGGAGTGTCGACTGAGGTGTCCGAGCCGGTGCTGCCAGCTCGAGGTGTGAACGTGTCATCCACAGTGGATGGACGAGTGAAGACGTTCTGGTTCAACGACACGGTGGCCGGGCGGGCAGCGGCGGTACCTGTCCGGACACGATCGGGCCAGTCCCACGCCCAGGGGTGATGTCGGGATACCGCTAGCGCCACGGGCCGCCATCCTTTAGACCTACAGGTATGACGACCTTTCTCCGCCGTGGTCACCGCGGGGCGCGGCGCCTCGGCCACACCGACGGGTTCCCGCCGCCGACCGGCACCGCGGTGCCGACCCCATAACATCGTCCGGGGCGGTGGCAGGCGTCGCCGCAACCCCCACCTGATCGCCGCGGGCATGGCCCGAACCGGCGTACCAGAGCACGTCAACGGAGGAGAACACCCAGTATGGACAGCATCCAGCGGGGTCGCGCCGAGACCCTGCGCGCCCTGCACGACGGCACCCTCGTGCTGCCGAACGCCTGGGACGCCGCGAGCGCGGCGGTCATCGCCCAGGCCGGGGCCACCGCGATCGCCACCACCAGCGGCGGCGTCGCCTGGTCCGCGGGGCGCCCGGACGGGCACGGCCTGACCCGCGAGGGCCTGGCCGAGCTGATCGGGCGGATCGTGCGGGTGGTCGACGTCCCGGTGACCGCCGACATCGAGGGCGGCTACGGCGAGTCCCCCGAGGACGTCGCGGCGACGGTCCGCGCGATGGTCGCCGCGGGTGCGGTGGGGGTCAACCTGGAGGACTCGATCGCCCCCGGAGGGCCGCTGCACGCCGCCGCGGCCCAGGCCGAGCGGGTTCGCGCCGCTCGCGCGGAAGCGGTGGCGGCAGGGCTGCCGGAGCTGTGGATCAACGTCCGCACCGATGTGTACCTGTTCGGCATCGGCCCGGCCGAGGGACGCCTGGCCGACGTGCTGACCCGGGCGGAGGCATACGCCGCCGCTGGGGCCGACAGCCTGTTCGTGCCCGGTCTCGTGGACCTCGAGGTGCTGGCCGAGCTGGTGGCTGCCAGTCCGCTGCCGATCAACGTCATGGTCTGGCCCGGCGCGCCCACGGTGGCGGAGCTGGAGGCGGTCGGCGTCCGCCGGGTCAGCGTCGGTACCGCCATCGCGCAGTCGGCGTACGCGGTCGCGGCCGCTGCGACCACGGAGCTGCTGGGCAAGGGCACCTACGACGCGTTGGTGGGCGGCCTCGACTACGGCGCACTCAACAGTGCGGTGACGCGCTGACCCAACGAGGCCGTGCCGAGGATCGACTGCCCTTGGCGCGGCCTCTTCACATGTCCAGACAGGAACATCCGAACCCCAGACCGGACCGCGCGAACAGAACCGCCAAGCCACTCGCCGACGGCTTCCCCACCGCCCCCAACTGATCGGTTACGCGAACACCCCCGCCACCGATTGACCGATCATGACCGTGTCTGACGCCCCCGACTGGCCAACCTGCGAGTCGAACGAACCCTGCCGGGGCGCCCAAGTCGGGAAGTCGGGGATGTGCCTGTACCACTCCGACGATGAAGGGCGTGCGCTTGTATTGCGCCCCCGAACCACCCCGTACGACTTCAGCGGTACCCGAATCACCGGCGAGCTCGCGGAGGCGCTGGCGAAACTCCCGCTCGATGTTGGGATCTGGCTGCGCGAGGCCGTATTCGAGGTGGACGTCAACTTCGACAGGGTGGAGTTCGGCCGTGCGGACTTCAACGGCGCGGAGTTCCGCGGCCACGCCAGCTTCCTGGATTGCCAGTTCAAGGGGCTGGTGATGTTCGAGGGGACGCGGTTCCGCAAGGACGCGATGTTCGGTGGGTCGACCTACCACGACAACGCTGACTACTCCGGCACCCTCTTCGAGGCCAAGGCCAGTTTCACTGGCGCCACCTTCAGCAAGGTCGCCTGGCTGGGGCCGTTCGTCGCCGACGAGGTCGATCTCGAAGGGGCCCAGTTCGACGGCCACGTCGAGGTGGTGGCCGAGACAGCGCTGGTCCAGGCGCGGCGGGTGCGGTTCGACGACACCGCGATCTTCCGGCTGCGCTATGCCGTGCTGGGCCTCGAAGGCGCCACCTTCGGTGTCTCGAGTTCCATCTCCGGCAGCGACCGGCCGTTCGTCGCCCATCGCACCGGCCCTATCGCCGCCTCGGCGGAGGTCGTACAGGGGTGGTTGCACCGCCAACAGCGCGAGGACCCCGACACCGCGTGGAACCCGCTCCTGGTCTCGGTGCGCGACAGCGATGTCGGCAACCTGGTGCTCACCGATGTGGACCTCCGCTGGTGCCAGTTCGCCGGTGCGCGCAAGCTCGACCAGTTGCAGATGGAAGGCCGGTGTCCGCTCAACGAACCCCCGCACCGCCGCGGTCGGGCCCGCCGGGCAGTCTTGGCCGAGGAGCACTTCTGGCGTGCCGGGAGAGGATCGGGGACGTGGACCGCCGAGCACCCACTCGGCGAACAGACCAGTCAGATCCGTGCCGACCGGCTCGCCGCGCTCTACCGATCACTGCGAAAAGCGTTCGAAGACGGCAAGAACGAGGCGGGAGCGGGCGACTTCTACTACGGGGAAATGGAAGCCCGCCGCCACGCCACCACCACAACCCGGCCGGAGCGGTGGATCCTCACCGCGTACTGGGCCCTCTCCGGCTACGGCCAGCGCGCGTCCCGGGCCTTCGCCGCCCTGCTGATCCTGATCGCGGTCGTCACAGCCCTTCTCGTCGGCTGGGGTTTGCCCACCTCCGACCCGCAGCGGATCACCGGCGCGGTCCAGCCAACAGCCACCGTCCTCACCGTTGCCGAGCAGCAGACGAACCTGCCGCCCGGTGGGCAACGATGGACCTTGGCGCGCACCGAGAAGGCGCTGCAGCTCGCGACCGGCGCCGTGGCGTTCCGCGATGCCGGGCAGAAGTTGACCCCCGTTGGTACGTGGACGGTCACCTCTGCCCGGCTGGGCGGTCCGCTACTGCTGGCCCTCGCGGCGCTGGCCATCCGGGCACGGGTCAAGCGCTGAAAAGCCGCCCGTACCCGCTCACATCACGCGGCGACGTCCCGGCCGTGCGCAGGCTGTGCCACAGGCACGCCTGGTTCGACGTCACCACCGGCACACCCAGATCCGCCTCCAACGACGCCACCGCGTCCGCGCACCGGAACCCGTTGCCCGCCAACAGGATCCCGTCCGCCGACGAGGGGAAGTCGGCCCGCACCTGCCGGTAGACGTCGGCGGGTCGGACCTCCCACTGCGCGCCCGCGTCCCAGGTCTCCCAGGGCTTCAACGCGTCCCAGCCGCGGCCCAACCGGAACCGCTGGATGTCGACCGGCGGGTGCCCGGCCTCGGTGAAGTACGACCGGCCCACCTCGACGATCTCGTCCTTGAACCACGGTGGCACCACCACGTAAGGCCGCGAGACCCCGACAGCGGCAAGGGCCGCGGCCGACGACTGCGCCGCCGTCACCACCGGGGTCCCGCCCGCGGCCGCGCTCGCCCGGGCGGCGAACGAGACGTCGAACGCGGGACCGCCGAACAGGCTGGACGTGGTGAAGCAGACGCAGATCGCGTCCAGCTTCATCCCGCCGAAGAACTCCAGCCCCCGCGCGACGTCCGGCGACGACGCGACCAGCTCGGCCGGGTCGTCACCGTAGTCCGATGTGCCCGGTTTGCGCGGGCTCTCGAACCGGGCCGCCACGATGGACACCCCCGGGGGCGCCATCGACCAGAACTCCGACTCGGCCACCGGGTCCTTGTCGATGACCAGGACCCCGATCGCCGCGCGCCACCCCCACCGGTCCGACCGCATGTCAGGTCCGCGCCGGGGTGAGCGTGGACAGCCGGTTCTCGGCGAAGGCCAGGGCGACCAGCACCACCAGCGTGCCGACGACCATGTTCCAGGTGATGGGCTCGCCCAGGGTGATCAGGCTGACCAGCACCGCGGTGATCGGGACCAGGTAGTTGACCGCCGAGGCGTTGGCCGCGCCCATGTCGCCGATGAGCCGGAAGTAGATCAGGTACGCCAGGCCGGTGCCGACGACGCCGAGCAGCAGGATGCTGATGACCACGCCGGGGCTGAAGTGCGGCGTCTTCCACGGGAAGAACGGCGTGACGATCGCCTGCAGCACCGTCGCGGTGATCACCTGCGTCGTCGCCGACACCAGCGGCGGGACGCCCTTCGAAGCGAGCATCTTCTTCACGTACACCGTCTGCAGCGCGTAGCAGAGGGCGGCGCCGAGCACCGCGAGCTGACCGACCAGCGACCCGGACGAGGTCGACCACGGGCCGATCACGATGACCACGCCCGCGAAGCCGAGCACGAAGCCGACCCCCTTGCGCCACGTCGCGCGCTCGGCGGGCAGGGCGGCGGTCACCGCGGCCAGGGTGAGCAACGGGGTCGCGGCGATCAGCACACCGGCCATCGCCGCGCTCGTGCGTTGCTCACCCCAGGCCAACAGCAGGAACGGGGCCACCATGCCGAGTATCGCCGTCACCACGGTGTGCCCCCACACCGCCGCGTTCTTCGGTAACCGGCCCTTCGTGGCGGTCAGCACCGCGAACAGCACGATCGCGCCGAGCACCACCCGGCTCAGCACCAGTTGGGCCGGGGTCAGGCCGTCGACGGCGATCTTGATGAACGTGTAGCTGGCACCCCAGATGAAGGCCAACAGGATGAACAGGGCGATGTTCACTCGACTCATGGGTTACGCGGTTTCCCTACGGGATCAGACGAGAACGGGGGAGGGGATGCTGTCCAGGCCGTCCTGCAGCGCCTGGTCGCTGAGCGCGTCGTCGGACAGCGTCCCCGCCAGGTACTTCTGGTAGGCGACCAGGTCGAAGTCGCCGTGGCCGGACAGGCCGAGCAGGATGGTCTTGCCGACGCCCTCCTCCCGGCAGCGCAGTGCCTCGTTGACCGCGCCGCGGATGGCGTGCGTCGACTCCGGGGCGGGCACGATGCCCTCGGCCCGCGCGAACAGCACGCCCGCCTCGAAGCAGTCATTCTGGCGGACGGCGATCGCCTCCATAAGACCCGTCTCCACCGCGCGGCTCACGACCTGGGCGATGTTGTGCGCGCGCAGCCCACCGGCGTGCACCGCGGGCGGGATGAACTTGTGCCCGAGGGTGTGCATCCGGAACAGCGGGGTGAGCCCGGCCGAGTCGGCGTGGTCGTAGGCGATCCGACCCCGGGTCAGCGTGGGGCAGGCCGCGGGCTCGACCGCGATCAACCGGACGTCCTGCCCACCGGCGAGCTTCTTGCGCAGGAACGGGAACGCCAGACCCGCGAGGTTGCTGCCGCCACCGGCCGCCCCGACGACGATGTCCGGGTAGTCGTCGGCGAGCTCGAACTGCTTGACCGCCTCCTGCCCGATGACGCTCTGGTGCGCGCACACGTGGTTGAGGCCGCTGCCGCGGGTGTAGCCGTACTCGGGGTTGGCCATGGCGAACTGCAGCGCCTCGGACTTGGCCACCCCCAGGCTGCCCGGGTGGTCGGGCCGCTCGGCGAGCACCGCGCGGCCGGACTCGGTCTCGGTGCTCGGGCTCGCGGTGCAGATGGAGCCGTAGGTCTCCATCAGCGTCCGGCGGTACGGCTTCTGCTCGAAGCTGACCCGCACCATGAACACCTTGGTCTTCATGTCGAACAGCGCCCCGGCCAACGCCACCGCGCTGCCCCACTGGCCCGCGCCGGTCTCGCCGACCAGGCCCGTCTTGCCCGCCTGCTTGTTGTAGTACGCCTGCGCGAGCGCGGTGTTCGGCTTGAAGCTGCCCGTCGGCGCGACGCCCTCGAACTTGTAGTAGATCCGCGCGGGGGTGTCGAGCGCCTTCTCCAGTCGGCGCGCCCGGAACAGCGGGGTGGAGCGCCACTGCGCGTAGAGCTGGCGCACCGGCCCGGGGATCTCGAACTCGGGTTCGGAGCTCAGCTCCTGCTCCACCAGCGCGGGCGGCATCGAGCGGGCCAGCGCGTCCAGGCTGACCGGCTGCCGGGTCGCCGGGTCCAGGATCGGGGCGATCCCACCCACGTCGACCGCCGGGTTGTACCAGGTGTGCGGGATGTCGGCCTCGGTCAGCTCGTACTTGATGTTGTCCATGGTTGAGCGCTCCTAGCTGGCCTCGCCGGTGAGGGATCCCCCGGCCAGCTCGTCGTCGGATCGGAACAGCTTCGGGTGCGCGGCGCGGATGCCGTCCACCACGGTCTCGTACGGGAAGTCGTCGAACTCGCCGCGCATCCGCAGGAACTCCATGTGCCTGCGGCCGTTCTCGTCGTACGGGTGGTACAGGCTGTCGGACCGGCCGTCGAACTCCAGCGGCGCGATCTTGTACATCTTGCACAGCAGCTTGTTGAACACCGGGGTCGCCTTGACCCACTTGCCGTCCAGGTGCACGGAGGTGAGGCTGTGGAAGCAGAACACGTCCCCGCCGACCAGCTCGCGCAACCGCTCCGAGGACAGGTGGTTGCGCACGTCGCCGTAGACGATCCGGCTCGGCACGCCGACCGCGCGCACGGCCGCCGCGTACACAATGGACTTGTGCACGCAGAATCCCCTGCGCTTCTTGAGGATCGCGCTGGCGGTGAACTCCTCGCGCGTCATCCGGCTGCCGTAGACCTCGTAGTTGATGCCGTCGCGCACGGCGTAGTACAGCCGCACGGCCTTCTCCAGGTCGCTTAGCCCCTCCTCCGGGATGGCTTTTGCCACGAACTCCTGGACTGTGTCGGAGTTGTAGTCGAGGAACTCGGTCTCCCGAGTCAACTCGTCTCCCACGGTGTGTCCCCTCATAACCCCATCATCGCCGCGACGCGCTGCCGCTGGATCTCCGTGGTGCCCGAGTAGATCGTCCCGGCCACCGCGTTGCGCACGTCCTTCTCGACCCCGTACTCGGTCATGTACCCGTACCCGCCGAACACCTGGACCGCGGCCAGCGCCGAGGCCAGGTTCGCCTCGCTGACCACCAGCTTGGTGATCGCGACGTCGGTGGTGACGTTCTTGCGCGCCACCAGCTTCTCGGCCGTGTCGTAGAGCCACTTGCGCGAGGTCTCCACCCCGATCCGCATGTCCACCAGCTTGTTGGACACCGACTGGAACGACCCGATCGACTGGCCGAACTGCTTGCGGGAGCGGGCGTGGCGCACGCACTCGCGCAGTCGGTGCTCCATCTCGCCCAGGTTCACCACGAACGACAGCAGGATCTCCCACTTCATCACGTGGTCGAGTACCAGGAACCCGGCACCCGGCCTACCGACCGTGTTCGAGGCGGGCACCCGGACACCGTCGAGGAACAGCTCGCTCAACGGCGAGGTGCGCAGTCCCATCTTGCTCATCGGCGTGCCGAAGTGCAGGCCGGGGGAGTCGCGCTCCACCAGGAAGGTGGTGATCGCGTCCGGCGCCCCCGCGGTCCCGGTGCGGGCGTAGACCATGACCGTGTCGGCGATCGGACCGTTGCTGACGAAGGACTTCGACCCGTTCAGCACGTAGTGGTCACCGTCGAGCACGGCCGTCGTCCGCATCGCCATCATGTCCGAACCCGCGTCGGGCTCGCTGATCGCGTGCGCCCCGATCGCCGTGCCCGCGCACACCCCGGGCAGGTACCGCTGTTTGAGCTCGGCGGAACCGAAGCGCTGCAACGGGATCCCGGTGCTGACCACGTGCGTGGTCACCGAGAACGGGAACCCGCCGTCGCGGCAGCTCTCGCCCAGCCCCTCCAGCACGTACATGGTGGTCAGCAGGTCCGCGCCCAGACCGCCGTACTCGGCGCCGAAGGGCAGGCCGAGCAGCCCGGACTCGCGCACCAGCGCCCACCCCGTGCGGGAGAACTCGCCGGTCGGGTCGCGTTCCAGGTGGTCCTCGCCCGCCGCGGCGCCCAGCTCGGCCGCCGCGGCGCGCAAGGTCCGCTGCTCGTCGGTCCAGACGATCACGGGGAACACTCGTAATGGGAGAACCCGTCGGCGTCGAGGTTGTGCCGCTCGTCGCCGCGCAGCGCCGGGGTGAAGATGCTGACCAGCTCCAGGTCCTGGTCCGGGCCCGCGATCAGGAAGTGCGCGTCGTGCTCGTCGAGCGCGTAGAGCACGCCCGGTTCGAGCCGGTGCGTGATCCCGTCCGGGGTCTGGATCTCCCCGGAGCCCGCGATGCAGTAGCAGGCCTCCAGGTGCTGGCGGTACTGCAACCGGGACTTGGTGCCCGCGCGCACGGTGGTGTGCGCGACGGAGAACCCCATGTTGTCCGGTCTCAACAGGAACCGGTAGCTCAGACCGTTACCCCAGTCGACGCACGCGACCTCGGAGCGGCTGCGGACGATCATCAGGCTGGCCCTTTCACGAGAGCGGACTCAACGAAGGCGTCGATCGCGCGGATCGACCGGAACTGCTCTGGGGCCAGGTCGAAGTCCTCGACGGGCAGGTCGAAGCGCTCGCCGAGCCAGCCGATCAGCCGCAGCAGGTCGAGGCTGTCCACGACGCCGTTGGCCAGCAGGTCGTAGTCGGCGTCGAGTTCGTCGGCCCGGATGTCGGGGGCGAACTCGGCCACGACGTGGCGGGTGATCTCATCGATGCGGGACATCGTCTCTGGTGATCCCTTCCGTGCTAGACCCGGTCGGCCAGCAGCTTCTTGCGGTCGACCTTGCCGGTCGAGGTGCGCGGGAACTCCTCGGCGGCGAGCTCCACCGAGGACGGCACGGCGGTGCGCGGCAGCAGCCGCGCGCAGTGCGAACGCAGGGTGAGGCTGTTGGGCCGGGCACCGCCGACCGCCCGGACCAGCGCGTGCAACCGGTACCCCGCCTCGTCGTCTGGCAGGGCGAGCACGACGACGTCGGCGACCTCGGGGTGCGACTGCAGGGCCGCCTCCACCTGCCGCAGGTTGGTCCGCACACCGCGGACCTTCACCTGGTGGTCGGCGCGGCCGTCGAGGTGGAAGACCCCATCGGCGTCGCGGCGGACCAGGTCCCCGGTGCGCAGCCAGGTGTGCCCGTCGAGCTCGACCCACTTGTCGGTGATCGCGGTGTCGAGGTAGCGGCCCGCCTGGAACGGGGTGCGCACCAGCAGTTCCGCGCCGTCCACCCGCACCTCGACCCCGTCGATCGGGCGGCCGATCGGGACCGGGTCGGCGCTGCCGGGATCGGAGTCGTGGATGAGGCTGTCGTTGGTCTCGGTGCAGCCGTACACGTTGCGGATCCGGGCTTTGGGGAACAGTTCCGGCAGCCGCGCCAGCAGCGCGGGGGGCATGGCGTCGCCGGTGTGCACGAGTTCGCGGACGCCGGGGAACGGGCTGTCGGCGACCTCCAGCAGCCGCCGGTAGAACAGCGGGACCGCCTGCACCACCTCGACCGGCGCGTGGGTGAAGGCGCGCAGCAGGTAGCGGGCGTCGAGCGCGCGTTCCTGGTCGGTGAGCACGACGTGCCCGCCGACGCGCAGCGTCGTCCAGATGTCGAGCAGGCACAGGTCGAAGTTCAGCGGGGCGTAGTTGAACACCACGCTGCCCGCGGTGATGTCGAACGCCCCGGCCGCCCAGTCGGCGAAGCGGTCGATCGCGGCGTGCGGCAGCGGCACGACCTTGGGCAGGCCGGTGGAGCCGGAGGTGGTCAGCATCGGTCCGATGCCCTCGAGGTCGGGCACCTCGTCGGCGGGCTCGCCGGTGTCCACGGTGGTCAGGTCCGCGTGCACGACCTGCCCGCAGCCCGCCTGCCGGTAGAGCGCGGCGCGCGCGTCGGTGCCCAAGTCCGTCGGCGGCAGCAGGAACGGTCGCCGCTGCGCCCAGCAGGCGAGCACGAGCGCGACCGACTCGGGGGACTTGCGCACGTGCAGCCCGACCGGTCGCCCGGGGGTCAGCCCGTCGAGCACCCGCAGCGCGTCCTCGACCAGCGCGCGCAGCTCCCGATAGGACACATCGGCGCCATTGAACGACAATGATGTTCCTTTGGCGCCGCTGTCGATGAGACCGGATAAATGGTCTCCCATAAAGGCCCCCGATTGATATGCATTCTGCCTTTCCGAGACGCTAGCGACGACCGGTCGGGCCACGCAAACCGCCGAATGGGTGACGGACTTGGCGCTCCTATCCCAGATTGAACTACCTCGGGCTAGTGGTCGCTACTCCGAATGTGCCAGTCGCACCACCCGGTCCGCGCAGCGGGAATGGTGGTACGAGCGGTGTTCACTATTGAATTCCCGAACCCCTGTTAACGCATTGGTTCGCTTTACCGCTATACGAATGCGGGGAAGTGGTGTAGGTGCCGCCCGCGGCCCACCGGGTGGACGGTGTTGACAACGCGACTGTCCAGGGTGGACGTGCCAATCGGACGGCGAACGGTCCAGTCCCGGGCCGCGCGGTGGCGGGATTCGGCCGTGCGGCGCACGCCGGTGGTACGGTCTCGGCCCGGGCGGGCAGGCCATAGTGGACGGAGCAGTGCGCGCACCCGGGACCGCGCCAGCCGTCCGAGCCGCTACCGGCCGATGTGGTGGGCGGCCTGCCGCAGGTCGATCTCCTCGACGATGTCGCGGGCGACGTCCTCGGTCAGCTGGCGGCGCATGACCGCCTGGCCGACCGCGAACCGCTGGGCGTCGAACGAGGCGTCCGGGTCCCCCTCCGGCAGGCTCGCCGCCGTGGCGATCTTCCGGCCGTGCGCGCGCATCCGCGTGTACTCGGCGCGCTCGGCGGTCAGGTCGAACCCCAGCTTGCGGGTCAGCCAGCTGATCGTGGTGCCCTGGATGAGCAGGGTGCCGAGGGTGACGATCAGCGCGATCGCCTGGACCTCGTCACGACCCGGGAACGGCTCGCCCGCCGAGGTGAGCTCGGGGACACCCGCCGCCGCGGCCAGGGTGAGGATGCCGCGCATCCCGGTCCACCCGACCAGCGTGCTCTCCTTGGTCGTCGGCGGCGCCACCGGCTCGCCCCGCTTGCGGCGGCCGTCGCGGGCGGGCAGGAACCGGGGCGCGCGGACCAGCCGCCGCTGCGCCCGCTGGTGGTGCGCCTTCCAGCGTCCGAACAGGCCGAACACGGCCACGAACCGGAACACGATGGCCGCCACCAGCAGCACGCCAGCCGCGATGAGGGTCCGCGCCACCGCGGTGTCGTCGGCCACGTCGAGGTCGTGCAGGACGAACCGCAGTTGCAGGCCGATGTAGGCGAACACGAACGTCTCCAGCAGGAAGTCCATCACCTGCCAGACGCCGTCCTCCTGCAGCCGGGTCCGGTGCCCGCCGGGGTACTGGTGCCGCGGGTCGAGCGCGAGGTTGACGCTCATCGAGAACGCCGCGGCCACCACGGCCAGGATCCCCGAGGCGTGCGCCTGCTCGGCGGTCAGGAAGGCGGTGAACGGCAGCAGCATCACCAGCGCCGTCTCCAGCGTCGGGTTGCCCAGCCGCTTGCGGATCACCAGCCCGACCAGCGCGAAACCGGCCCCGATGGCCAGCCCTATGCCTGCGGTGCGGAAGAACTCGACGAAGCCGCCGAGCCAGGTCGCGTGTGCCCCGTTGACCGCGGCCACCGCGATGGTGAACAGCGTCAACGCGGTCGCGTCGTTGACCAGGCTCTCCCCGGTCAGGATCGAGGTCACCCGCTTCGGCATGCCCATCTCGGCCCCGTGCGACACCGTCGTGATCGTGTCCGGCGGCGCCAGCACCGAGCCGAGCACGAACGCGGCCGCCACCCCGATCGAGGGCAGCAGCAGCGAGGCCAGCCACCCCAGCACCCCCGCGGTGAGCACGACCGTGACGACCCCGAGGTAGATGATCGCCCGCAGGTTCGCCCCGAACCCGGAGATGGACGCCCCGCGGGTGGCCGAGTACAGCAGGGGCGGGATCACGTGCGCGAGGATCAACTCGCTGTCCAACTCCAACCGGGGCACCCCGGGGATGAACGACGCCCCAGCGGCCAAGACGACGATCAACCACCCCGGTTCGACGCGCTTCTTGCGCGCGATCGCGGTCACCGCGATGCCGAACCCGATGATGAGCAGCAGCTGAACGCCATTCACGCGGCCACTCTAGGTGCGGGCACCCCGTGTCGCAGCGGCGCCCGGCGCCCGCCAACAACCAGCGCCCGATCTGCCCCATTCAGGTAGTTATCGTGGATCTGGGGGCTGCGGCGGCGTTGGGCGGAGCAGGTGATCCGAGCGGCCCTGGCCAGGTTGCCACCGGGGCCGCGGGCTGCAGACAGCACCTGTGGCTTCTGGCGAACGCCGCGTCCCCGCCGCAGTGTGTGGACGAGGTGACGCGACCTCGCCCGCGAAGCTGATCTTGATGGCAGGCCGGAGGTGAACCCGAATGGCCATTCGTTGCCCCGCCTCGGTCTTGGCGGTCGGTCATCGGCGGAGTAGGCGGTCCCAGGGGCGCTCGCGGTCTCGGGCGAACGGGGTGTCCATTGCCAGGCCGCGCGGGATGAGGACGGCGGCCTCGCCTGCGAAGCTGATGCCGATGGCGAGTTGGTAGGGCCGGGCGCCGTCGTGCATGCCGAGCTTCACCGCCAGCAGCGTGTACGCGCCCGACACCACCACGCCCGCTACGACCAGGGCGAGGCTCCACTTGGTGTAGCGCTGCCAGAGTTCGCCGTTCTTCGTGTAGATCGTGGCGGTGGCCCCACGCGCTGCGCCGAAGGCGAAGCCGACCACGCAACTGCCCACCACCCAGGCGATGTCCGCGCCGGTCAAGTCCGGGAACCGCACCACCCCCCACACGCCGATGGCGCACAGCACCAGCGGCGGTGCCACGACGTCGCGCCAGTTGAGTGGTTCGCCGATGACGCGCAGCGCCACCACCACGATCGCACCGATGACGAAGACCGCGACCGGCCAGCTGTTCACCCAGACCCCCTCACCCGGGCGGGCACCCGCCACGGATTTAGCACGCTCATGCCAGGAACGAGCGTAGCACCACCGTGCTATAAAGGGTCGTGCCGAAGATCGTCGTGCCCGAGGAGCGCCGCGCGGCGATCAGCGACGCGGTGATCCGGGTGGTGCGGCGGGCGGGGGTCGAGGGGGCCACGCTGCGCACCGTCGCCGACGAGGCCGGGTTGGCGATCGGGTCCGTCCGGCACTACTTCGGCAGTCACGAGGACGTGCTGATCTTCACGATGCGCGAGCTCGGCCTGCGGATCGGGCGGCGCATCGGCACCCACGTCGACCGGCTGCTCGGCACCGACCCCGACATCGACCGGCGCGCTGCGGTCGAGGACCTGTTCGCCGAGTTCCTCCCGCTCGACCCGATCCGGTGGGACGAGGCCGTGGTGTGGCTGGCTTTCACCACCGCCGCACGCACCCGGCCGTCGTTGCGCGACACCGCGGTCGAGCAGCACGCGTTCATGCGCGGCCTGATCACCCGGGTCCTCCAGGAGGCGACCGCGCGCGGCGCCCTGCCCGACCGGCTGGACCTCGAGGTCGAGTGCCTGCGGCTGTCCGCCCTGCTCGACGGGCTCACCCTGCAGGCGGTGCTGCACCCCGAGAACACGACGCCCGACCTGCTGCTGGCCGCACTGCGGCGGAGCCTGACCGCGCTCCAGTCCTGACACCCCCGGCTGTCACTCGAACGGGGATCTCATTGCGCGCGACCGGCGTTCTCGGGCAACGCTGGTAACGGACCACTGTGGACCCGGCGGGGCCGGGCGAATCGGAGCGTGGTGACCGTGCCGAGGTCGGCGTCACTACGCGGGCGAAGGCGCGGGTGGCTGTCATGGCGGTATTGCTCTATAGGCTCGGGTTGTCCTCTGTGCGACGTCGCGTGCTTGTGGCGCTGGTGTGGCTATTCGTGTTCGTGGCCTCCGGCGTGGGTGCGGTGACGCTGTCGGGGGAGACGGTGACGACGTTCCGCATCCCCGGGCAGGAGTCCACGACCGCGCTCGAGCTGATGGGGGAGCGCTTCGGCGCGGCGTCCAGCGGCGGGTCCGCTCAGGTCGTGATCGAGGCGCCCGCGGGGCGCACGTTGCTGGAGACCGAGGTCGCCGAGCGGGTCAGCGGAGTGGTCACCGAGCTGAAGCGGCTACCGGGAGTCGTGGGCGTCAGCAATCCGGTGGACCCGGCCAACCCGGTCGTGTCGGCGGACCGGCGCATCGGCTACGCCACGGTGTCCTACTCGGTGCCCGCGCCCGCGGTGACCGAGGACCAGCGGACCGCGCTGCTGGAGGCGGTCGAAACGGCCCGGACCGACGGGCTCGTCGTCGAGGTGCGCGGTGACGTGTTGCAGGCCACCGGCCAACCCGGCGGTCCGGCGGAGGCCATCGGTGTCATCATCGCGTTGCTCGTGCTGGCGGTGACCTACGGCTCGCTGGTCAGCGCCGGGATGAACCTGCTCACCGCGGTCGTCGGCGTCGGCATTGGCGCGATGGGGATCATCACCCTCACCGGGTTCATGGACCTGCAGGCGACCACCCCGGTCCTGGCGGTGATGCTCGGCCTGGCGGTCGGCATCGACTACGCCCTGTTCATCGTCACCCGGTTCCGACACGAGTTGTTGGCCGGGCGCTCGGTGGAGGAGTCGGCCGCGATGGCGGTCGGCACGGCCGGGTCGGCGGTGGTCACGGCGGGACTGACGGTCGTGATCGCGCTGGCCGGGCTGTCGGTCGCGGGCATCCCGTTCCTCACCGAGATGGGCCTGGCCGCCGCGGGCACGATCGTCGTCGCGGTCCTGATCGCGGTGACCCTGGTGCCCGCGATGCTCGGCTTCATCGGCCGCAAGGCACTGCCGCGCCGCTCCCGCGAAGAGGGCTCGCCGGTGCACGTCGACCACGGCTTCTACCGCCGCTGGGCCAACGGCGTCACCCGACACCCGTGGCTGTCGCTGGTGGCCGCGGTGGTCGCGCTGCTGGTGGTCGCGATCCCGGTGCTGTCGCTGAAGACCTCCCTGGTGCAACACCCCGACCGCGACAGCACCCAGGCCAACGCCGAGCGGTTGATCGAGACCGGGTTCGGTCCCGGCTTCAGCGCGCCGCTGCTGGTCCTGATCGACGGCCCGGACGCGGTCACCCGAGCCCCGGCGATCCGCGACCAGGTCGCCGCCCAGGCCGATGTCGCCGTGGTCGCCGCCGCGCGGCCCAACCCGGCCAACACCGCCGCGCTGATCACCGTGATCCCGGCGTCGGGCCCGGACTCCACCGAGACCAACGACCTGGTCCGCGCCCTGCGCGACAACATCGCCGACACCGACGGCGCCCGCGTCTACGTCACCGGCACCACCGCGGTGAGCATCGACATCTCGCACAAGCTCGACCAGGCCCTGCCGCTGTACCTGGCGCTGGTCGTCGGCTTGGCGTTCATCCTGCTGATCCTGGTGTTCCGCTCCATCCTCGTCCCGGTGGTCGGCGTGCTCGGCTTCCTGCTGACGATCGGCGCGGTGCTGGGCGCGACCACCGCGGTCTTCCAGTGGGGCTGGCTCTCGGCGGTGGTCAACAGCAACTCGACCGGCCCGCTGATGTCCTTGTCCCCGATCATCATCGTCGGGATCCTCTTCGGACTCGCCATGGACTACCAGGTGTTCCTGGTGTCGCGCATGCACGAGGCCTACGCCCACGGCACCGAACCCCGCAGCGCGATCACCACCGGCTTCGGCCAATCCGCCCCCGTCGTGGTCGCCGCCGCCACCATCATGTTCGCCGTCTTCGCCGGCTTCGTCCCGGAGGGCGACGCGACCATCAAACCCATCGGCTTCGCCCTGGCCATGGGCATCCTGTTCGACGCCATCATCGTCCGCATGGTCGCCGTCCCGGCCGCCCTGACCCTCCTCGGCCACAGCGCCTGGTCGCTGCCCAGCTGGCTGCACTGGCTCCCGGAGTTGGACGTGGAAGGTGCCGCCCTCGAACGCGACATCCCGACCCAATCCGCCACGGAGCCCACACCTACCTCCACCCGCCCCCATTCCGACGTCCACCACTAGCCCCATGGTGGACAGGGTGGCCGGGTCCGGTTCAGACTGGCGGGCACATGAACCCGCTGCTGTTCCTCGACGTGGACGGCCCGCTGATCCCCTTCGGCGGCCGGGACTACGAGGTCTTCACCGACGCCGAGTTGGGCAATCCGTTGCTGGCCCGGGTCAACCCGGCGCTGGGGCCTCGCCTGCTGGCCCTGGGCTGCGACCTCGTCTGGGCCACGACGTGGTTGGACGAAGCCAACGAGTGCGTCGCCCCGCTGCTCGGCCTGCCCGCGCTCCCGGTGACGACCTGGCCGGACGAGGACGACACCGGGCTGCACTGGAAGACCCGACGCATCGTCGAGTGCGCCGCGGGCCGCCCCTTCATCTGGGTCGACGATGAGCCCACCGACGTCGACCGGGCCTGGGTGGCCGATCACCACCCGGAACCAGCGTTGATCCACACTGTCACCGCCGAGGTGGGACTGACCGCTCGCGACTTCGACACCATCTCGCAGTGGCTTGCACGTAGGTGAGGTCAGGGTTGCTCGTGCGGGCACCCATCGAGGCAGGCTCACAGCGGTCAACACGGTGATACTGGCGTTTGGACCCATGGCGTAGGGAGAGTGCGATGCGCAGAACACTCGATACCACGCATGACGAGTCGCCGGAGCACCGTCCAATGGCGAAGGCTCGCGAAGACATGCGGCCGGACTTGCGAGCCGCGCTCATGCTCCAGCGGACCGCGGGAAACCGCGCCACCAGTCGACTGCTCGACGCCCGGGCGGTCGGGGGTGAGGTCGAGGGCGGTGTCGTCGTGGACCAGCGTTCGGGTTCCGGCACGCCGACTGTGCAGCGGGATGGCGTGGAGGACGTGACAGTGGCGTTCGGTGGGCCGGTGCGCAGCGCGACGACGCCCGCGGGGATGGTCGACCGGATCGCGCCCGGGCGGTCGGTGCCGCTGGCGCTGACCGTGGGCAACTGGCACACGCCGATGGCACCGATCACGCTCAGCGTCACCGGTGTCGGCGCTGGCGGGGTCGCGACCGTCAACGGGGGTGCCACCGCGCAGGTCCAGGGCAACAGCACGGTGACGGTCGCAGGCGGGGACCAAACCGCCGTCGGGCACGGGGCCCAGCTGCGGGTCACGGCAACGCTGGGGCGTCGCACGATCGCCGCTTCGGCGCCGTTCGCGGTGTGCGCGATCCCGACCGACTGGACGGACACGCTGATCGGGCCGGTGACGGGGGACCGGCGCGGGATCAAGGTCCAGGACGGCTGGTCGTCGGACGGGGCCGGGGGCATCGGCGAGCTGGCCGAGACCGAGATCTCCGAGCAGGTCCAGTACTCCGGCGGGACGGGGTGCTTCACCGGGATCAACCGGGGCACCAACTCCGGCTACCTGCCCGGCCACCAGCTGACCGCCGACACCCACGCCATCGCCGCCTCGGCGCTGACCGGCGAGGGCCACCTGCTCGCCTCGCAGGTCTCCACCTTCAACGAGAAGCGCACCGGCGCCACCGACGTCCCGATGACCAACTCGGGGATGGAGGTCGTGCGCGACGTGCGCCCCAAGTCCGGCGGCACCCTGGAGATCGAAACCAGCAAACACGGCGCGGCCACCGCCGCCCGCGGCTTCAGCTCCGCCGCGGGCACCGCCGCCATCTCCCTCCGCCAGGACGTCTGATGCTCTACACCCGCGAAGGCGACAACCTGGTCCCCGCCACCCCCGCCGCCCAACAACTCGCCACCGACTACCCCACCTGGCCCGACAAGGGCCCAACCATCGACGGCACCCGCATCAGCATCAACTCACCACAATCGCACTACCGCCCATCCGACCCCATCCACATAGTCCACGCCGTAGAAATCCTCACCCCCGGCCAAGACCTCCACGTCATGGGCCCCAAACCCATCCACGGCGAATGGGTGGACGACGTACTGGCCACCGACCCCCCAACCCCCACCCCCCTAATCCCACCTCTCTACGACGGCCGCGTCCTCCCGTCCCCTGGTGTCGACACGAACTACGAGGTGACCACCTACACCTTCACCACCCCCGGCACCCACACCATCCAGTGGCGCCTCGGCCCACTCACCTCAAACCTGCTCACCCTCAAGATCAGCTAGCTAGCGCCCAACGGACCCTGCTGAGCAGGCCCGACGACGCACACTGACCAAGTGGCGCCCATCGGTGGCCAAGACCAACACCGCCGACTCCTGCCGTTGCTGCTTGTTTTGGCGGCGACCCAACCAGGCGCCGGAAGTCCTGCCGCTCGCTCGCGCCCAAGTACCGCCGGACGAGGTGGGCGCGTACTCGCTCGTCCAGCTCAGGACAGCTGACGGACGCATTGTTGCCATCGAGAGATCCGACCTGGCTCACTGATCCGATGCCGACCTACTGCATTCCGGCGTAGACCCAGTCGCCCAAGCCCAGCCCGCTCAACGTCAACTAGCGCACGGCCAGCGGCACCCGACTGGACTGTGGTCGATCGGCCCGCAACCGCTCCGGCCAGTCGAACGCCAACGGGTCTCGAGTCGACGTCCATTGCTCGTCCAGGGCCCGCAGCGCCCGGTAAGCCGCCGCGACCTCGGCATCCGTCCACGGAAAAGCGGACTCCGCCATCGACCCCCACGCCGAGCGCACCGCCGCAGTCGAGATCGGCTCGTTGTGCTCGACGAAGTGGTGGAACGTGCCCGCCATGATCTCCGCGATGTTGAGGGCTCGGCCGACTGACTTCAGCAACGTTGAGCTGTGGGCCTTGGCTGTGCGCTTCGGCCTCCCCGAGGCAACGGTCATGTTGTCGAACACGGCCCCTGCGGCTATGCACCCGAACACGCCCGTCCCGATGCCCAGTTCCCGCTCCGTCACCGCGTGCGCCAGGTCGTGCGGAACCCTCCACTTGCGACTGTAAGAAGGCAGCAGCAGGACGATCCCGTCGGACCGCGTCACCCGGGTCAACGACTCGCCCCGGGGGTCGTGCTGGAACTCGACGCGCATGGCCACGCAGTGTGGACCACGGCGGGCGCGCGGGCGAGTGAATATCGGCGAACCTCCATTGTGGACAGACAACCATGTACGCAGCGTGGCCGAAGAAGGGAAGGCGGTCTCGATCGGGTGGTGGACGGGCTGAGGAGGCGTGCCCGGGGCCCGCGCGGTGAATGCTCGCCTCGGAGTGTCACCGCAGGAGGTGGCGCCTGAGGTAGGAGGTAGTGCGGTGAAGAAGTGGACAGTGGCGGTGCTCGCCCTGGTACTCGCGACCGGGCTCGTCACGGCCCCGGCGGCCTCGGCCGAGCAGGTGAACGGCGGCCTCAGCGGTTACTGGGTGCTGCGCACCCCCGAAGGCGCAGGCCTGGTCGAGCGAGACGGTCAGATCGGGCTCGGTGCCCCGAACAGAGCGACCCGGTGGCGGTTCGTGCAGACCGGCCCCGGCCCGACCTACCTGATCCTGGACAACGACCGGCGCGGGTGGGTGCTCCCCGCGGCGACCCCGTCCGCGCCGGTCCGGGTCAGCCCGTTGGTGCTGCTGCCCACGGACCCGCGCGGCCTGCGGTGGACGATCCACACCAACCGCAAGGGCGGCGCCGTCGAGGTCACCATCAGCTCCGCGCTGAACGGCTGGCCGGTCGTGCCCAACGGCGGCTATGACCCGCGCCTGGTCGTGGTCCCGGAGACGTTCGCCCCGGTGACCTACCTCGCCACCAGGGTGGGCCGCTGACGCCACCCCGTCACGTCTGCCCGGCCGCCGACGATTGATCTTGGTCGGAGCAGGCTGGCGAGGTGGGAGAAGTCATGGCGGGCGTCATCATGGGGCACGGGTCGCACGTCGGGGACGACGTGGTCACGGTGCCCGCCGGGCTGCCGGTGCACTTCTTCACCGACGAGGGCTCCCCGCTGCTGATGGTCAACCTCCTGGAGCTGATCAAGCGGGACAACCCCAGGACGCCCATGCACACCGCGAAGCCGGGCGTGGCCGTGCTCAACTACCAGTACGCGCCGTTCCAGCCGCACGAGCTGCGCGCCATCGCCCAGGCCGACCAGCTCGACCTGCCGCACGTCGTCGTCGGCACGGAGGCCCAGCGCACCGCGCTGCGCCTGTGCGAGGACCCCAAGGGGTGCCCCGCGCAGGGACCGCACCGGTGCGCCGGGGTCTTCGGCCGGGCGGCGGCGGGCGGCTGGTCGGCGCTGCTGGTGGTGTCCTGCCGGATCCTGACCGGGCACACCCAGCCGCCGACCGTCGCCCTGATGACCCCCTCCGGCAAGCGCGACACCTCGGTGTTCGACGCGCTGTTCGCCTGGGTGTCCGGTTTCGTGCCGCAGGCCCCCGCCGCGCAGGACACCACCTGGGCGGCGCTGTCGGCGGCCGAGCGGATCCGCCTGATCGCCTCGGATGACGAGATCCGGCTGTGGGCCGACTGCCTCGACCTGCGCACCCGGATCGCCGCGGTGGCCCGGCCCGCGGCGCTCGCCCTGGTCAAGGCCGCCCCGGTCCTCGTCCGGTTCCGGCTGCTGCGCGACTACCCCGCCCACCGCGACCTGGTGCGCGACGGGACCACCCTGTCGCCCGTCGAGCTCAAGGCGATCGCGGACTTCCCGAAGGCGCCGTTCGACGACCAGGTCCGCGAGTGGCTCGACCTGGACCTGGAGGACGCCGTCCGCTGGATGGCCGACCCCGTCATGACGTCCTGGGCGACCGCCTTCAACGCGTTGGAGATGTTCGACGCGGGTCTGCGCGGACCGGGCTTGCTCGCCATGCTGGGCAGGCTGGACCCGGCGGGCAAGGCCTTCGCGCAGGGAGAGCCCGCCCTGGTCGAGTACCTGACCCGCAACTCGCTGCGGATCTGATCGCCCCAGGCGCTCCTCCCACTGAGTGGCGGGCAGGATGTGCGCCGTGGAGCACCTCGTTGACCTGGACGTCCTCGCGGACCGGCT
This sequence comes from Actinokineospora diospyrosa, assembly GCF_024171925.1. Lineage (GTDB taxonomy): Bacteria > Actinomycetota > Actinomycetes > Mycobacteriales > Pseudonocardiaceae > Actinokineospora > Actinokineospora diospyrosa. The sequence continues at coordinate 99,754 of NZ_JAMTCO010000021.1, forward strand.
CCGGCCGGTCATCGAGCAGTGGCGGCACGCGGCCACTGTCGGACCGCTGACCTGGCGCGACGAGACAGCCTCCTGGCCCCAACCGATCACCCCCGATCGCGCGGACATCCAGGCCCCGGAATCGCTGGGTCTCACGCTGCACCGCCACGATGACCTGTTCGAGATGGTGGTCTGGACAGGCGGCTGGGCCGACGTCGGCTACCTGCTCAACGACGAGATCCACAACTCCCGCCCCGAGTTCCACGACGTCGAAGCGGCCTACGCCGCCGTGGTCGAACAGGTCGAGATCTTCCTCGCCTAGGCCGTGCGCAGCGGATGACGACGGCCAGGGCAGCTCCCACACGACGGCGGCCGGGCTCGACTAGACACCCTGACCACCGCACCCAGCGGAAACGTTGCCCCCAGCTGGAGGTTCGGAGCGCAGCCCCGGTCGTCGTGCCCGTGCTGGTGATGATCGCGGTAATCCCTCTCGGCACTTCGGCACCGACGTTGCTGACCGTGGTCGGGAGGGATCTTCGCGGCGATGAGCCTTGGATTTCGGTGCGGGCCAGGTGCAGGCGGCGTCAGGTGCGCGGCGGCGTGGTCGGCGCGATCGAGGACCACTACGCCCGTGCCCGGCGCCGAGTACGAACCTGTCGCGGTCGACGTCGAAGGTGTGTTCCGGTACGTCGTTGCGGGTGCTCAGGGTGCGCGACTGGCAGAAGCTGACGACGGTGATCGGGTGGGTGGAGGCCTCCGCGCTGGCCGCGCAGGCCGAGGCGACGGTGTAAACACCAGCGCGGATCCCCGAAAGGGAGACCTGCCCTAACGCGGTGGCCGCACGCAGAACTCGTGGCCGTCGGGGTCGGTCATGACTGCCCAGTCGACGTCGCCTTGGCCGATGTCGGTCCGGGACGCGCCGAGGGAGATGAGCCGGTCGAGTTCTGCCTGGTCCGCGGCCAGGTCGAAGTGCAGGCGGTACTTGCCGGTCTTCGGGTCCAGTGGCGGACCGCCCCAGGTGATCTTCGGGCCGCCGTGCGGTGAGCGGATCGCGGTTTCCTCGTCTTGGTCCCACACCAGCGGCCAGCCCAGCGTCGCGCTCCAGAAGTAGCCGACCGCCTGGGAGCCGTCGCTCGCCACCGCGCCGATGAGCCCACAATCGGCGAGGAACTTGTTGCCCGGCTCGATCACGCAGAACTCGTTGCCCTCGGGGTCGGCGAGCACCACGTGCTCCTCATCCGGCCCCTGCCCGATGTCGATGTGCGCGCCGCCGAGCGAGATCGCCTTGGCCACCCGCTGCCGCTGGTCGTCGAGCGACGTGCTGGTGAGGTCGAAGTGCATCTGGTTCTGCCCGACCTTGGGCTGATCGCTCGGCACGAACCGGATCCGGAACCCGGTGTCGTCACCGGGCACCACCGCGACTCCGCCCAGCGGGTCGTCGGCTGTCTCCCAGCCCAGCAGGTCCGCCCAGAACCGGGCCAGCCGGGTGGGGTCGTGCGCGTCGAAGCACAGCGCGAGCAAGCGCGAGGTCATGTCCGCATCATCCCGATCGTCGGCCGCGCACGCCCAGTGCGCCGTTGGGCACGCTAGGAGCCGGGGGAGCACCACGCAACCGGTTTAGCGCCAACGGCGTGCGCTGGTGCAATCTGGACAGGAGTTACGGGATTGACGATGGGGGTTGGTAAAGAGATGGTCATCGAACGCGCGCGCACCAACGTGATCGTGGTCGGCGGGGGCCCGACCGGTCTGATGTTGGCGGGCGAGTTGGTGTTGGCCGGGGTTGGCGTGGTTGTGCTGGAGCGGCTGGCCGAGCGCACTGGACAGTCGAAGGCGTTGAACCTGCAGCCCAGGACGGCGGAGGTGTTTGACCTGCGCGGATTGATGGAGTCGGCGCGGCGGTATTCCCTCGGCACGTGGGCCAGCGGCCATTTCGGTGGGCGGCCGTTGAGCTACGAGGGTTGGCAGACCAGGCACCCGTACCAGGTGCACATCCCGCAGGCCGGGGTCGAGCGCACGCTGGAGGAACGGCTGGACCAGCAAGGAGTCCAGGTCTTGCGGGGCCACGAACTGCTTGAGCTCACCCAAGACGACGCGGGCGTCACCGCTGTCGTCCGCACCCCGACAGGGGAGGTGGAGTTTCAGGCGGACTACCTGGTCGGCTGCGACGGTGGCCGCAGCACAGTGCGTAAGCAACTCGGTGTCGAGTTCCCCGGAACCGACGCCAGCGTGTTCGCCTTCGTCGCGGACATCGTCCTCGAGGACGTGCCGTCCACGATCCCCACCCAGCTGCGGTCGGTGCGCGACGCGATCGCCAAGAACAGCGAACGCGGGGTCGGCGGGCTGATCCCGATGGGCGAACCCGGCCTTTTCCGGCTCGCCTTCACCGACCGGACAGCGACCGCAGACGTCCAGTCAACCCCGGTGTCCGACGCGGAAGTGGCCTCCGCGATGCGCCTCCTGTACGGGGATGATGTTGTGATCTCGAAGGTCCTCTGGGCCTCCAGGTTCACCAACGCCACCCGCCAAGCCGCCCACTACCGCGTCGGGAGAGTGCTTCTGGCTGGCGACGCCGCGCACATCCACTTCCCTGCGGGCGGTCAGGGGCTGAACCTCGGCGTCCAGGACGCGATGAACCTCGGCTGGAAGCTCGCCGCTGAGGTCAAAGGCTTTGCGCCGCAAGGACTTCTGGACACCTACCACGCCGAACGGCACCCCGTTGGTGAGCGGGTCTTGGACAACACCCGGGCTCAAACCCTCCCGCCGCGGCCGTCCCCGGAAACCCTCGCGATGCACCGCTTGATCACCGAGTTGGCGCACCTGCCAGAGGCCAACCGGCACCTGGCCGGCCTGGTGTCCGGTTTGGACATCCGCTACCCCGTCGAGGGCCCCGATCACCCCCTCCTCGGCGCCCGGCTCCCCGACATCGCGCTGACGACCGGCTGGGCCAGCACTCTCTTCCACTCCGGCGGCGGTGTCCTCCTCACCACCGATCCCAGGCACGCTCAGACCGCCCGCCCCTGGTCTACCCGCGTAGTGACAACAGTCGAATCCGACCTTGGTGACTTGGAAGCTGACGCCGTTCTGGTCCGTCCAGACGGCTACGTGTGTTGGGTTGCCCCGCTCGGTGGTGCACCCGACGACACCAACCGGTTGGAGCGCACGCTAAGCACCTGGTTCGGCCAGGCTCGAACCTGAAGAGTGTCCACTGTGGTCTGTTCACCGAAGCTGCCGCTCGGGAATTCGAGGCCCGAAGTACGGCTCGTGTGAGGTGGAACGGCTGGTAGGCCTATGGGCGGCAGGCGGCGATGGGCCGGATGGCGCAACTGTGGTGCGCAAACGGCGGATTGCGCCTGGAAGTGCGTGAGGTGAGTGTCTAACGCACCAACCATGCAGACTGTGGGGGCTTCTCGTGGTGTTGGTTCTGGGGCTTCGCCCCTGCAGTCAATCCGTGAAGGGGACGATTGCTGGTGTACTTGCGTAGAGGAGGGGTGGCGGTCCGGCGGCTTGCCGTGGGGACCGCGATCGCGCTGATGGTGGGTGGTGTGCTCTCGGTCGAAGCGCAGGCCGAGACCGGGGCGCCTGCCAAGCAGGCCGCCGACTCGGTGACCATCAAGAAGTTCGGCTCCGCTGATCTCAAGCGGGCGTCGAAGAAGGCAAACCAGCTCGCGGCGACCAACGTCCAGGGCCGCGGTCGCGTCAAGGAACACCTCGGTGACGCCGTCCGCGACGGGCGCCTGGTCGACGACAGCGCGCTCAGCGTGACCGAGTTGGCCGACCCGATCCAGGCGGGGAAGAACATCACCCTCGTCTGGGAGGATGACAAAGCGCCGGAGTCGTTGCTATACGGCCAGAACAAGCGCGCGGGCGGCCAGGGGGACTCCGTCGCGATCGAGCTGCAGATGGCCCGCCCGCAAGGCGCGCCCGCGCGGGCCAAGCGCGGTCAGGAGGCCAAGGGCGGGACCGGGTACGCGGGCGCGTTCGGCATCACCGGCAGCCTGGTCGAGGGCGATCACGGGTGCTCCACCGGGTGGTTCGCCCCTCAGTACCTGGCCGAGAAGGACCACAAGATCGTGTCCTGCTACCAGGTGCTGGAGCTGGACAAGACCCCGGTCTGGGTCTACAACCGCTGGTCGATCTGGACCCCCGCCACGCCGTCGGTCCTCTGGAGCACGGTCGCGACCCTGGACTTGGACGTGCGTTCCAGGCCCTGGAAGGGCCAGGAGGGCAAGGTCAAGCAGCTCGTCGACTGGGCACCGCGCAGTGCTGACATGATCAACAAGTGTGACCAGCCCAAGGAGTTCACCCTCGAGGCGACGGCGGGACCGTTCAAGGGCACCGCCAAGGTGAACGCCAACACCTGCCGGGAGTACATCGTCGACGTGACGGCGGGACAGGGGACCTCGAACACCATCGCGGTGAACTACATCGCCGACAGCTGGGGTTCCTCGCGCGAGGGCCAGATGTACGTCGACGTCGCGGGCAAGTACGACGCCGTCGACGCGACGGTGAACGTCGAGTGGGCCGACTACAACTACATGGAGATCGGCATCTGCGACGCGGATCCGTGCTTCTTCTCCCCGGACGCGAACGAGCGCTGGGTCAAGAAGGACCCGGGCTGGAACTGACGCGATAGTGGGTCGACGTTCTGGGTCGCGCCACTAGTTGTCGCTGAGTCCCGGGCGGGTGCCGTGCGTACCGCGGCACCCGCCCGGGCCGGGCTGTCGATGTGGATGGGGGAGCGGTGGTCAAGGGAGTGCGGTTGAGGTCGCGTCGAGCGTTGGTGTTCTTGAGCTGCCTGCTGGTCCTGGTGGTGGCGGGGATCATCACCGTCCGGTTGGCGCAGGGCGACGACAAGCCGACCGAAGTGGCGCGTAGCGCGGGCGAGTCCGCCTGCAGCGCGAGGAAGACCCGCGAACACTGCGACGAGATCCACCTGGACGGCCGGACCTGGAGGTACGCCTACCGGCCCGCGGAGAAGGCGACCGCGGATACCGTCCTGCTGGACTTCGGAGGTCCTGGGCTGTCAGCGTTGTCCGGAAGCCTTGGCCTGGGTCCGTTCCTCGAGGCCTATCCGCAGCTGTCGAAGCGCTACAACTTCCTCGTCATCGAAGAACCCTGGGTCATGCGCGCGCTGCCGGATGGCTGCGACGCCGCGATGTCGGGCTACTACCTGGCTTACCGGGACGCCACCGGTGGTGGGGTCGCCGCGACCAAGTCCATGGTGGACAAATGTGATCTGCGGGGCGGTGGATGGGGATTCGACCGCGAGTCCTACGGCAAGCTGGTCAAGGCGATCGCCCAGAAGCACGGCAGTCAGCTCAAGGGGTTCATCGGCCACTCGTGGGGTGCCACCCGCTTGGCGTATCTGGGGAAGGACGCCCCGGAATGGTCGATCCTGCTCCGTCCCTTCCCCGTTGGCGTTGACAGTGAGACACTCGTGCGGACGCGGGCCCAACTGACCGCCACGTTGTACCCGGCGGTCGCGCAGGTGACCGGGAGCAGGATCGACACCAGGTCGCTCGAGGTGACCCAATTCGACCAGGCGTCCGCCATCGTCGACCTCGGGTATGTGCCCAGCGAGTACCTGGCCGCGGAATCCGCGGGCGTGCGCGACGGATCCGGGTTGGCGCAGATCGGCAAACTGTCGGACGCGCTGTGGGGCCGCTACGGCACGGACTCGCTCTCCCCGGGCAACCTCGCCCAGTTCCAAGAGATCTGCGCGGTCGTGGGCCCGCTCGCCGCGCAACCCTTGACCATCACCACATCCGCCGACGCCCTGGCCGCCCGCTTCGCCCCCTGCGCCGGGTTCTCCAGGAATGGCCTCGTCGCGTCCGCCTCCCCGACGACCTGCGTGGTCACCTCGAAATACGACTCGGTCGCACCCGAGGGATTGGCCAGGTCGACCTATGGTACGTTGCCCGGCAACGTGAAGTTCGTTGACACCGACGAGAAGTCGCATTCCTCGTTCGCCGGTATGGAAGCGTGCCTGACCCATGTGGGAATTGCCAACTAGGCCGCGCCGGGTCGTGACTGCGACGCCTCGCCTGGGCGGGTGAAGGGGAACGGTACGTGGCAGTAGGGGGAGTTCTGGTGGCCGGGGCGCTGCTCTTGGCGGTCCCGGTGGCGGCCTTGGTCTACGGCGTGCGGAAGTTCCGGACCGAACCGCGGAGCTGGACCGTGTTCTGCCTCGGCTGTGTCGCGCTGATTGTTCCGTGGTGCCTGGCGTTGCTGGAAAAAGCGCGCATCGTGCGAATTGGCGGCACGCCGTCGAACGTTTTCGAGAAGGCCGTCAACGCGGCGATGGAACTGTTCTCCATCGCGAGCCCGGTGGGTGTCGTCCTGCTGGTGGTCGCGTTCGTGATGAGGAGCAGGGCGGCAGCGCCGGTCGACGAGCAGCACCCGGGTGAGCCCGCGGATCCTGGGGATCCAGCGCCGCGCAAGGCGACCACCGTGCGGTTGTGGCCCGTGCTGGTCATCGGGGCGTGCGCCACAGTGGCCGCAGCGGTCATCGGCTACTCCATCCCGGTCGACGACGCGTCCCCCAGCTTCGTCCAAGGGACCGTGGACCGGGTCGACGACCAGCTCTCCACGTTCGTCTTCAAGCGGGACGGCCTCGACCTGTCGGGGGTCGGCAACACCTACCCGCTCGACAACCCGATGTGGGTGGACCACACGGGGCAGAAGCACCTGAACAGCCGCCCCGAATGCCTGACCACCCCCCTGACCCACCCAGCGCGAGTAGAACTGGCCCTCCTGGACGTCCAGGGCAACCCGGACGCGGGCTTCGGCAACTACAGGCTCCTGTTCTCCGTCCGCTGCCTCGACCGCGTGGCATAGCCACTGCCCCCGCCGCGCAATGTCCTTAGTGGACCAAGTGGCCTCGGTGGATCCCTGGATCAGCCGATCCGGTCGACGACATGATCCCCGGTCCGGCACACCCACACCGCGATCCCGTCCCGCAGTTCGGGGTGCTGGCCGACCCGGTGCTGCGGACACACCGGCCACACGACGCGATCGCGCGAGGCGATGAGCGACTGCGCGGCGTCGGCGATCCAGACCAGGGCCAGCGCGCGGGTCACCGCCCACACCTGGTCGTGGCCGACGGTATTGCCATCCACCCGCATCTCCGGCCGGTGCCCGAGCGCCGCCTCCGCCTGATCGAGGACCACCGGCACCAGTTCGGCCACCAGCTCCCGCTGCCGCTGGGCGGCCAGTTCCTCGACGTACCAGGCAGGTGCGCTCCCGTGGCTGTCGAACACCTCTTCCAACCACGGGCGCACCAGCGGGTCGTGGACCTCGGACCCGAGCACGGGTTCGAGGTCCACGACCCAGGAACTCACCAGATCATCCCGACGTACCAAAAGCCGAACCTGCCGTAGAGGGTGAGAGTGCCGGACGCGGAGAACGTCATCCTGTCAAATGGTCCCAGATAGCAGGTCCAGAACGTCCAGCAGTAGTACCCGCCGCGGGCCCTGGACCCCAGGTTGGAGTACCAGCTCCCGTGGAAGGTGTACATCCCCAGCTCACCGTGGGAGTAGCTGCCACCGCCGATGCGCCACCCGTTCGCCGTGAACGAGTACCCGAACCCGGCGCGGATGTAGGCCCACGCCCACACGCCGTGGAACCGGAACCACCACTGCATCGAGCACCGGTTCCCGTCGCAGATCCGCTGCATGCCCGCGCACCCCGAGGCGTTGCACCTGCTGAACTGCCGTGCCCACAACCTGCCGTCGAGGTCCTGGTTGTTGACCGGGTCCTGGTTGGCGTAGTCGTAGGCGTTGGCCGAGCCGCCCGCGACCGGGTCGGTCTGCAAGAACCGGCCCAGCGACGGCGAGTACAGCCGGACCCCCATGAGCATCACGCCCCCGAGGGACTCGGCCGACCGCAGGTGCGTGCCGAGGTAGCCGTACCGCGCGCCGGAGGTCTGGTTGCCGAACTCGTCGGAGTTCCGCACCACCGGTGCCTGCCCCGCGGTCAGCGGGAGGGCCACCACGACGTCGTCGTGCAGGTTGGTCAGCTGCAGCACGGTGCCCGCGCTGCCCGTGGTCGCGGCGAGGCCCTCCGCTGGCGCCAGCACGTTGCGCGTGAGGTCGCCGTTGGAGCTCTCCACGATCCACCGGGGGCTGTCGCTGTCGCCGTCGTAGTGGTTGACCTTGGTGCCGGTCGGCTGCCACGTGCCGCCCACGTTCGACTCGGTTGCCGAGGTCCGCACCCGCGACCCGGTGTCCAGCGTCCAGGTCTGCCTGCGGTCGCCCACCGTCACCCGCTGCGCGAGGTCATTGGCGTAGTAGGCGAACGTGGCGCCACCGGGGAGCGTGGTGGTGCGACCGAACGCGTCGTAGGTGATCCCGGTGTCGACCAAGCGGTCGGCCGAGTCGTGGGTGTGCGTCTTCTGCGTGCCGCCCGAGGTAGGGCAAGGTGCGTTAGGCAGCGCCGCCGCGGTGGTCAACGACTTACGGTTCGAGTGCTTGTCGAAGGTGTAGGTACGCCGCGTGCACACCGCGTCGGTGGTGTCATCGACACCGGCGAGCCTGCCGACAGCGTCGTAGCGGTAAGACTGCGACGACACGCGGCCCGGCGAACCGACGTGACTGAGTCGTTCGCCGTGCACGGACAGGGTTGCCGAGTCGCTCAGCAGCACCGCCCCATCGGAGTCACGGGTGTAGACCCGCGATACCGCTTGCCCGGTGGGGTCGGCCGACTGCCGCATCGTGTAGCCGCCCGGCAGCCGCTGCTCGGACACGGATCCGTTGGCGTCGTACCGGGTGCCGAACTGGCCCGCCACCGAGTCCGTCCGCCCCGTGACGACCCCGCGCGCGTCGATGGCGGTGTCGTAGCTGGACACCGCGGTCGCCAGCGTGGACTCGGTCTCCCGGACCGGGCGGTTGAGCAGGTCGTACTCGGCGGTGGACACCCCGTTGTCGGCATCGGTGTAGGACACCTGGCGACCCAGCTTGTCCTTGACCCGGGTGATGGTCCCGCCGGTCGTCGACGTCGTGCTGGTGACCGCTCCCGTCGCCTGGTCGTAGGCGGTGGTCACGTCCGGGACCGCGGTACCGGCCGACCCGGTGATCGACACCAGGGTGGTCCGACCCGCCGCGTCGTGGGTCGTGGTCGCCGTGCGGGTGCTGCCGTTCGCGGTCTCGACCAGCTTGGTCACCTGGCCGAAGAGCCCGTACTCGGTGGTCTTCACCGGTAGCGCCGACGGGTTGGTGCCGCCGCCGGTGATGGCGCCACCCGGCCCGGTGGAGCACACCAGGCCCGACCACTCCGGGCGTCCGGCGCACGCGCCGGTGCCGGGTCCGGTGTAGTAGGCGGTCACCGTCGTGCCCGCGTCGGTGCCGGTCGAGTCGGGCGCCAGGGTCTTGACCACCCTGCCCTGCGCGTCGTACTGCGTGGACGTGGTGATCGCCAGGCCGCCCGGGTCCTTGGTGGTGGACGTGGCCAGCCCCTTCACCCAGTCGAACCCGGTGGCGGTGACCCGCGTGTCGGCGTGCAGCACGGGCTGTTCCCGCAGCTGGGCGCCGACGGTCACCGAGGTCACCTGGTCGCGGATGGTGGCCGAGCCGTCGGTCGGCCTGCCCGAGTCGTACTCGGTGACGGTCCTGGTCCGCGCGGCGACGCGGCTGCCCGCCGCGGCCACCGTGGTCGTGCCGTCGACGAGCGCGTTCACCAGCCCGATGTGGTGCAGGGGACCGAGCTCCTCGACCTTGCGGGTCCCGTCGGGGGAGTAGGTGACGCGGGAGGACAGCAGTTCCGCCCGCTCCGCGCTCGGCAGGCCCGCGATCCCGAGGGCGGTGAGCCGCGCGTCGGTGGACAACGCCAACGCCCGGTTCGCCGCGGTCAGGTCCCGCACCAGGTTGCCGAACTTGTCGCGCTCGCTGGTCGTGATGTTGCCCGCGGGGTCGGCGGTGTTGACGCGCTCACCCGAGGGGTCGAGGTAGTGCACCGTCGCCCGGCCGTAGCCGTTCGCGGGCAGGTCCGACCCGGTCGAGGAGGTGGGGACCGAGTCGGCCGGGAAGATCGCGGTCGCGTCGGTCGGTGCCTGGTGCTGGCCCCACGTCCGCACCTCGGTCGTGCCCAGTTGGCGCGGCGCCGCCGAGCCGGTGGTCGGCACGCCGTAGACCACGGTGGTGGTCGAGGTGCCCGAGACGACGTCCCGGCTGCCCTGCTGCAACGCGGGGCGGGTCACCTTGAGCAGCATGCCGTCGCCCGAGGTCGCCGAGCCGCCCGCTGAGCCGTAGACGAAGGTCCACGGCAGCAGCCCGGGCGGGGTCAGCGTGGTGACCCGACCGGCGGCGTCGTAGTCGTAGCCGGTCTTGAGCGCGGGGGAGACCCGCGGGTCCCACACCTCCCGCAGCCTGCCCTGGTCGTCGTAGGCGTACGCGGCGACGGCAGTGGCGACCGAGGCGGTCCCGCCGGGCGGGGTGGCCCACAGGGTCAACTGGCGCAGTTGCCCCGCGTAGTCGCCCAGCGTCGAGCCGGTGGCGGTCGTCGCGGTGGCGTAGCCGAACTCCAGGACACGGCAGCCCTGGGTGGCCGGGTCGCTCTGGCAGGCCGCCGCGGTCGCCGCACCCGGTGCGATGAGCCGCTTGGGCCGGGCGAGCGTGGTCCCGTTCACCACGACCTTCTCCGACACGACCACGGTGGTGCTGTCGGTGAGCCCGTTGACCAGCGAACTGGTCACCTGCCAGGTCGTGGCCGCCGGGTCGACCTTGCCGAACGCGGTGACCGTGCCGATGGTGTCGGTCAGGGTGAACCCGGTGCTGAAGCCGCCGGTGAGCGTCAACGACTCCGCGCCGACCTGCGGCACCCAACCGGTGCTGGTCGCGTTCGCGGTGAACGACACCGCCGAGCCGTCCTCCAGGACCACGTCGAGCGCGGTGTCGGTGGTGCGGCGCAGGTGGGTGTACTGCGACTTGCCCGACTCCGCGCTGATCCCGGACACCCACTCGTCACCGAGGATGGCCGCCTGCCCCTCCTGCGTGGACCCCGCGTGCGGTGCCCGCGAGTTGGCGGAGCGGGTGAAGGAGAGGCCGAAGAAGGAGGCGTCGGTGCCCTCGAGGGAGTGATTACCGGTCAGCAGGTTGACCGACCCGGGGCCGATCTCCTCGCTGGTGGCGCCGTCGGCGTCGCGGTCGACCACGAGCTTGAGCGGCCCGGTGGCGCCCAGGGCGCTGTTGGGGCCGGTGAAGTCGGCCTTGACCTGGATCGCGCCGTCCGGGGTGACCGTGTCGGTGGCGGTCCACACCAGAGTCGGCGTCCGGCCCGCGGTCATCGCGACCGGCCACGAGGTGAGGGCCTGGCCGTCCTTGGTGACATGGCCGGGCGGGACGGTCGTCCACGGGTCGGCGTCGGAGCGCCGCCACAGCAGGGTCGCCTGGTCGTACTTGGTGTCGGCCTCCACGGCCACCGCGACCCGTCGGGCGGTGTGGGTGCCCTCGGACGGGGTGTCGAAGCCACCGGGTCCGGCGTGGAAGGTGTAGTTGACCGCCTCGGACCTGTTGTCCGCGCGGTCGACCGACCGGACCTTGAGCGTGTGGGTGCCGTCCTTGGGCGGGGTAGCGGTGAAGGACACCGCGCCGGGGGCGCCGCCGGTGGGCACCTTGGTCCACGTGTCGCCGTCGAAGCTCCACTCCAGCCAGTGGTGGTCGGCCGCGGGTGGGGTGGCGGTGAACGTGCCGGACTGCCCGCCGCCCTTGACCCACTGGGTCGACGGGTAGTCGGTGGAGTTCAGGCCGGTGGGCGCCGACGGGGCGGTCGTGTCGACGACGAACGAGGTGAACGGCGACCACGTGGTGCTCCAGTGGGTGCCGTCGAAGGCGGTCGTGCGGAACTTGTAGGTCTGCCCGTTGGTGAGCTTGCCCGCGTCGACGGTCGCGGTGGCGACCTGACCGGCGGGCACGTTCTCCATGACCTGCGTGTCGACCACCGTGCCCGCGCTGTTCTGCACCTCGAACACCGCGCGCAGAGTGTCGTTGTCGGCGTCACCGGTGCGGTAGCGCAGGGTCGGGGTGGTGGTGTTGACGCGGAACTCGCCGCCGTAAGAGAAGAACGGCGGACCAGCCTGGGCGTCGGTGCCGTCCTTGGGGCGGTAGTTGTACGTCACCTCCAGCGTCGGGATCTGGTTGGCCGCCGCGTTGCCGGAGTAGAAGCGCTTCCAGCCGTAGGTGTCGGCCTCGTTGCCCGCGCGCAGACCCATGCTCGAGCGCGGCTGCCGGGTGCCCGCCCAGTACGCGACCAGACTGGTCGCGTCCACAGTGGAGTAACCGGGGTTGTTGCACGTCCCGCCCGAGCGGCGGGTCTCGGTGGGGCTCGCGTGCTTGGTCAGCATCGCGGGCTGGTTGGTCCACCGGGTCGCGCTGGTCGCCTCGTCGGCCGCCCAGACCTGCCACTCCCTCGGGTCGCACGACCAGGAGTGGTAGTTGAACAGCCGCAGCTTGGCGTCGGTCACCAACGCGTCGGCGATCGGCGCGGTGTCCCAGGTGATGAACGAGCGGGCCACCGTCTTGATCGTGTGCGCCGCGTCGTCGTAGGTGCCCGGCCAGCCGATCTTCAGGTCGACCGAGCCGGACTCGTCGGTGGTGACGTCGGACTCGACGAAGGTGTCGAACACGGTGCCCAGCCGGGTCGTGGACGGGTCGACGCGCACCGGGAAGGTGGTCGCCGGATCGGCCAGGAACGCCGGGTCTGGGCTCAACCGCAGCTCGATGGTCCCGCCGCGCTGCTGGATGTCCATCCGCACCGGCGCGCGGCGGGTGTGCTCGCCGGAGTTCTTGTCCACAGTGGAGTCCCACATGACCGGGGCGGGCATGGTCGCCACCGGCTTGCCGGACTTGCGGTCGGTGAACGCGACCCCACCATCGGCCTGGGCGGTCGCGACAAGCCCGTCCGCCTTGAGCGGCAACGTGTAGCTCACCGGCCCGGCAGGCCGCTTCTTTATGTCGACGAACTGCTCAAACCCGCCCCGCGTAAGCGAAACCACGACGTCGGCCCCCGGCACGGCGTCGGGGTAGGTGGCGGTCGGACCGTCCAGTCGCGGCGCGGGAAGCCCACCGGGCCATTGCAGGGTGATCGCCTCGGTACCGGACCCGAGGGTAACCAGATCCCTGACGGGTTCCACAGCTCCGAGCGCCTTGGCACGGATGCCACCAGCGCCCGCCAACCGGGCGCCGCGCGGATGTGCAGGCGCGGCAACGGAACCGTCAGCTTGCGCGCGCAGGGTGAGGTCGACATCGACCCACTTCCCGTCGCGCTGGAACCGCTTGGGCCCTGACGACAACTCCGAGGTCAACGTGCCACCCGGATTGGCCCACGTGGTCGTCGACTCAGACCGCTCGGACAACGCCTCAACCCGACGCCCGGACAACCGAGCGGCAAGCCGCGCCGACGGAATGTCCGGTGCCTCAGTGATGTGCTTGAGCTGCCCAACCGGCGCCGCAGCCGGCGCGGCCGCGGTTGGAACGGCGGTGAGAACCGGCAACGCCGGCGCGGTCAGCAGTAGCGAAAGGATGATGAGCGCGCGCGGACGCGCGCCACCGCGAGGTGGTGACATACAAAGACCCCCAGGTCAGGCCGGCCAGTCGACTCGGCCCAGCGAGCATCACCGCCACACCACCCCAGCGGCAATCCACCAAAAGGCCTATAGCCCCAACACCCCTGGTCATCCCCATTGCGGGCCTCCGGCAGTTCCCACCCCACACCGGCAGATCTCACACCCCCATGTCGTGTCCCGTCCAAACCCTCGAATCCCGCCTTAGACACCCGCCCAATCACCCATTCCCGCTCCCGGTGACGACGGCACGGATGATGCAACGAGTCATCGAGTAACCCAAGAGGCCACGCAGCGCCCAAGGTCGTACCGCCCCGACGTGCAGCTGCCTATGGACGGCCGATCGCCGCCAGCTCTGAAAGCTGGCCTGCTACGAACAAGCCAGCCACGCCATCCACGTGGACGGTGTTCCCCACCAACACCCCGGCCTGTCTCGCACAGTGCCCGTGGCAATAGCCGAGCCTTGGGTTCATCACGGCCTGCACCGTCCGCTGGTCGATCGTGTGGGCAGCCTGGTGCGGTCAGCGGTCGCGCCAGGCGAGTGGGGACACGTGGAGGGCCGCGTCGGCGATTCGTCGGGCGGTGTCGGTTTGGAGGTTGTTGTGGGCGGAGTTGATCCATCCGTCGACGCGCTGGACGCCGATCTCCCGGTATTCGACGGCTTGGAGCAGCATCTCCAGTTTGTCCGCGTCGGCGGCACACAGCGCCTCGCGCGTGTCGCGTGCCTCGTACTCGTCGACGGCGTGGCGCACCATGTCGCGGGCGCGGGCTGGGAGGGCGGCGGTCTGGTCAGCGGTGATCTGGCGTGGGTCTGGCTTGGAGAGGTATTTAGTGGCGGTGTGCGGGAGGTCCCCGGTCCGCGTCTCCTGGGTGTCGTGCCAGAGCGCGAGCAGCGCGGCGCGGGCGGGGTCGGCGTTCTCCTCGACGGCGATGATCGCGGCGAGTTGCGCGACCCGCATGGTGTGCTCGGCCACCGACTCCGGGTCTCGAACACCGGCGTGCCACCACCCGGTGCGCCTCATCCTTTTCAAGATCCCCAACTCATAGCCGAAGGCCGCAAGAGCGGTGGCATCGTCTGGCACGGTCACGGTTTCTCCTAGCGGCTGGCGAGACGAAGCGCGTAACGCAGCCCAGCGAGTTGGTCTCGACCCAGCGGGGTGAGCGTCGGGGCGGATGAGAGTTGGTCGAGTGCGGTGGTGACCTTGGCCCGGACGGCGACCGGTCCGGCGAGCAATGAAGGCCGAGAGGCGATCAGGGCGTGCAGTGTGTGGAGGTTGAGCGCCAGGTGAGGTGATCCAGGGACCATGCGGTCGGTCAGGTGGTGCAGGAGTCTGGCGCCGACCCAGGCTTGGGTGTTGCTGTCCGCCATGAACTCGTCGCTGGTCTGCTCGCTGGGGAGTTCACCGATCCAGTACGCCCAGTAGTTCAGGTTCGCGACCTCGGCGCCGCCGCCCACAGTGCGTTCGACGAAGTCGTGCAGGTGGGTGCCTTCGCCCATCGACGCCAACGCGACCGAGGCCGACCGCGCCTCTAGCAGATGGGTGATGTCGTGGTCTTTCACCGGCTGGCGCCCGGCACGAGTCCATTCATCCCGGAGCCAGTGCACGACTTGGGGCCTACTGTCGAATCCGAGCAGATATACCGCCTGCCGACGCAGGAGCGCCTCGTTGGCTCCCCTTCCTCGTTCGGCCACGGTCAGCAGGTGGTCGAAGAACCGCGCCACCTGTTCATTCGATAGCGCCGGTCGCTCGGAGAAGGTGCTCGTGGGCGCTTTCGATACGAACTCGGCAAGGTGCTGCGGCATGATCCCCGTGAGAGGCCAGGTGATGAGGTTGGTGATGGAACGGCGGTGCACGCTAGCCGCCAAGGGGTGTGTATCGGCATCCACCCACTGTCCGCCCGCCGTGATGGCGGTCGACAAGACCTGGTCAGCCTCAACCGCCTCCCGAAGATGGCGCCCCGTCGACGCAGGCGACCCCAGACGAGCCAGCCGAGCGCTCAGGCGAAGGAAAACTCCCGCCCGCAGCGTCCCCAGCGGCTGCCACCCCGACTCCCAGCCCTGCACGGCGGACAGGTCCACCCCAAGCGCGGCGGCGAGGCCGCTCTGAGTCAGCCCGGTCGACCGGCGGGCAAGCTTGAACACCTGCCCAGACACCAAGCCCGACCCCGACTCATCGGTCAGGTTCTGCCCGGATGGCCTCGCCGGGTGGAGACGATCCTCGAAGTACCGAGCAAGCGACCCTCCTGCGGGTTCGCTCAACAGCAATCTGAAGCGCAGGGTGGCGTCCGTGTCGGCTCGACCCAGCGCGGTGTCCAGGATCGCCTGCGTGTCCGGCCGAGGTGACGTATCCGCCTTGAGGGCCTCCCACTTGGCGACCGTGCGCACGGCCACCCCCAAGTGCTCGGCGAACGCACGCACACTCAAACGCAGGGCGCGGCGCAGAGCACTAGCCTCCCGGCCAGTCCAGTGACCCACCGACGCCATGCACGCTCCTTCCCTGCGCCCATACAACCACGGCGCCACACCCTCGGTGCGTCGCAAGTGCACCGGAAGTGCAACACCCAGTCCTTCAACCAGATATGCCGAAGCTCCGCTTTCCGCACCAAGATCCTGGACGGATCGAACCACTGTGGCACCTCCTTAGCACTTGAACTGCACTATGGCTAGGGTGCGTGGTTGCATAGAGCCTTGAAGGAGGTACGGCCCGTGGCTTCAGTGCGCCAGTGGACGGGACGGGAGGCTCAGGCGCTTCGCCGTGCCCTACGCCTGAGTATCCGAGCGTTCGCTGAGTACCTTGGCGTCGCGGCCCGCACTGTGACCAAGTGGGAAGCTCTTGGTGCGGATACTGCACCCCGGCCGGACAAGCAAGCGATCTTGGACACTGCGTTGTCCCGGGCTGATGCTGACGCCAAGGTGCGCTTTGAGCTGTTGCTTGTGCAAGACGGCAGCGTTCCGCTCAAGGCTTACTACCAGTCAGCGCCTCGCGAGTGGGACTACGAAACCTGGACAGATGACCTCGGGCGGGCCGCGGCCTGCCTGGCTCGCCAGGACTTCAAGTTCGCTGCCAGCCTGGTTGACCGCTGGCTGCGTCGGTTCGACCCACACGGTTTGGATACCCACGGCCTGTATCTGCACGCCTGTTCGCTGGTGCTTCTAGGTGACTTGCAGCGCGACCAAGGCGAGATCAAAGGTCCGTTGTCAGCCCGCCAGACCTACCGCAAGGCCCACCAGCTTTTCCTGGACTTGGCCGTTCCTCGACGGGCGGCGCAGGTGGAGCTGTCTCTGGCAGTGGTCGAAGAGATGAGCGGCCGACTGCAGCAGGCCGCCAAGCACTACGAGCTTCTAGTTGACGACAGGCGGCTGAGTCCTCGCGACCACGCCCGTGCACAGCTATGGGTCGGCACGGCCCTGACCAAGGATGGCAGTACCGCCTACGCCGTACAGGTCATGGATGAAGCCACTCATCGCTTCGAAGACCTGGAAGAACCGGCGGACTGGTCGGTGGCCCACCAGAAGCTGGCACTAGCTCACCGGGGCGCGGGCGACCTGTCAGAGGCCTTGCGCTACATAGATGTAGCGCTGTCCACTCGGGCGACTGATTCCCCGATGCAGCGTGTTCGGCTGGATACGGCCCATGCCCACATCCTGCTGTCCGACAAGGCCACAGCGGGCAGCGGTGTGCACCTTCTGGCCCACGCCGCGGAGACAGCCCGTGACTACGGCATGTCCCACCAGTTGGCCAGCATCGAGGGTATCCGACACGCCTTCGAGCGGACGCAATGACACGGAGGAAGAACAGCTTTATGGCACCGGCAGACATTACCGAATCCCACTGGCGTGACGCTGAACTAATCTGGGACTACCACCAGATGGGGCATGAACTGCACCCCTGTGACGTTGCCATTGGGCTTGGGAGTCATGACCTGGGTGTGGCCAGTTATACAGCGCAACTGTACCAAGCGGATCTGTTCCCGCTAGCGGTGTTCAGCGGTGGCAACAGTGCTACCACGGCCAGCCGCTTCCCGCGTGGTGAAGCCGTCCATTATCGCGAACACGCCATCACCTTGGGTGTACCGGACAGTGCCATCCTGATTGAACCCAAAGCGGGCAACACTGGTCAGAACATCGCATTCTCCCGGGCCGTGCTTGCCGCGCACGGCCACCAACCGCAGAGCGTGCTGCTCATCTCCAAGCCCTACATGGAACGTCGCGCTTTTGCTACCTGCCAAATGGCGTGGCCGGACGTTGAGGTGATCTGCACTTCCGAACCGTTGAAATTTTTGGATTACGCACACTCCATCGGCGATGAGAAGCTGGTCATTGATATGCTCGTCGGTGATTTGCAACGGGTCATCGAGTACCCTAAGCGGGGATTCGCCGCCCCGCAGGACGTGCCAGCGGAAGTCCAAGCCGCATACGAACGGCTCATTGCTGCCAGCTTTGACAGCCGCCTGCTGTAGCGACCTTTCACGCCATGCAACGCTTGCGAACCTGTGCCATCCACCAACCCAACTTTTTCCACGACTGCTGACGCTGGCCAAGCTCTACGCCGCTGACGTCTGGGTGGTCTTCGATGACGTGCAATTCAACGCGCGGGGCTACCAATACCGCAGGTCGCCGACTAGACCACCAGCATGAGCGCATGTGGCGTGGCTGTTACTCCATGCTTCTGCAGCGGCCGTTACCTGGCGTTCCAGGGATCGGCGGGTTGGCCGTGGCGGAGTGTGTGGAGTCATTGTCGTAGTACGTTTGTAGCGGTGGTGTCTCCTGCGGTGGCGCGGATGATGAATGAGCCGAGGGTGTGTAGGTCTCTGATGCCTTGTAGGACGGGCAGGCCTTCCCAGTCGCGTAGGTCGTGTCCGTAGGCGTGGGCGAAGCGGTTGAGTTCTGTGGTGGTGCGGCCTAGGCGGATGCCCTGGTAGGTGTTGGCGAGGTCGAGTTCGCGTGGGCCGGTGCAGGTCTCGTCCCAGTCGCCTAGTCGCCAGCGTCTCTGTGTGGGGTCGTGGACGAGGTTGCCGGGATAGGCGTCGCCGTGCAGGTGTCCTTCGCCCAGGGGGAACTGCAGGGAGTCGTACGCGGTGAGCAGCCTGTCGGCGGTTGTGGTGATCCACTGCTGGTCGTCGGGATCGAGCGTGCCCGTGGCGGCCAGTGTCCGTCGGAGTGGTTGCAGGGGTTGGTGTCTGGGCAGGGGGATCGGCGGTGTGGGGAGTTTGTGGAGCTCGCGGAGAATGTGGCCAAGTTCAGCCGGGTCTGCTCCGCCCGCTGAGGCGTCTTGTGGGTAGTGCACCCAGAAGGTGATCACGGTGCCGTCGTCGAGGACGACCGGGGCGGTGTCGGGCAGTGGTTCGGTCACCGGGAGGCCGTGGTCGAGGAACCAACGCGTGATGACGACCGCGCGCTCGGCGGCGGTGGTGTCACCGGAGTGCACGCGGGCGACTGCGTCCGCCTTTGGTAGGAGGTAGACCGCGGTGGCGTGACGGTGCAAGAGGGTCAACCCTTGCGCGTCCAGCCCCGACTCGTCGGCAGCGGCCAGCACGTTCTCACGGGTGTGGTCGTCAGGAGGAGCGGGCACTATCTGCTCCTATCCGCCGCGGTGGCATCAGATCGCCGAGGAAGGAGGACGCGAGTCCGGTCCCGGCGATCGTGGTGATCAAACGATGAGTGCGAGTGATGGCCGTCGGTAGTTGGGCGATGCGCTCGTGTTGGTTGAGTGTGCGCAGTGGCGCCAGCGCGGCCGCGGCACCGTCCAGGTCGCGTTGGGCCAGGTGGGTGTCGGCGATGATCACGCGAGTCAACGCCATGTCCCCGTACGAGCGTTGCTCGGTGGAGGCGGCGGCGTACCGATCGAGGGCGTCGAGAGCGTGTCTGCGTGCCTCGGTGAACTCACCCAGCAGGTCATGGGCTCCCGCGCGGTAGTAGACGGCCTTGGTGGCGGGGAAGGTGAAGATGCCCCCGAAGGAGGTCACCTCGTCGTTAGACCCGGCCGAGTCGAGCACGTCGTCCAGTCTGCGCAAGGCCTGGTGCGCGCGTGCTGAGTCGCCGACGCGTGCCGAGATCCGGGCCTCCAACGCCAGGGCACGCCGGTGAGTTTGTGGTGCCAGCGTGGGCGGCGGGGTGCTGAGGAATCGCAGCGCGGACACGGGGGTTGGTCCCCACTCCAACGTCAACGCCGCGCTGCCCCGCGCCCAGACCCGGAGCGCATGGCTGTCGGCGGCCTCCGCGCAGCGCTGCGCGGTTCCCAGTTGGGTCTGGGCGGCCGCGGTGTGACCGAGGTTCTGCGACGCCGCGGCGAGCAGCAGGCACCCGACCCCGGCCGCGAGGTAGGCGTCGCGCAGCTGCCGTGGCCGCAGTCCGCGCCGGATGAGGGTGAAAGCCAGGTCTTGAGCCTGAACGATGTGGTGGACGAGATCCTGAACCGGGGTATGGACGTATGCGGTGGCCAACTCGGCCAGCCGAACACACAACCAGTCCACCTGCGGATCGTCGATCGCGGTGGCCGCCAGCAGCCTGTCGAAGTCTGCTGCGGACTGTGCCGCACGCTCGATTCCGTCCCGCCCGTGTAGGCCCCCACTGCCGATCCGGGCAAGCGAGGTGTCCCCGCTCAGCAGAAGCTCGAAACGCAGCTTGGCGTCGGCCTCCGCCCGGCTCAGCGCGGTGTCCAGGATCGCCTGGGTGTCCGGCCGAGGCGAGGTATCCGTCTGGAGCGCCTCCCATTTGGTGACCGTGCGCACCGCCACCCCCAAGTGCTCAGCGAACGCGCGCACGCTCAGACGCAGGGCACTACGTAGCGCATGAGCCTCACGGCCAGTCCAGTGCCCCACCGACACCATGTGCACTCCTTCCCAACGCCCATACAACCACGGCATCACGCCCGGTACCTCAGAAGTGCACCATAAGTGCCACACCCGGTCATTCCGCTCCACACCGCTGATGACCACGCTCATTGGCAGGCGCCCAACGCAGGCGGAAGCCGTCAATGACTTCAACTCAACGAGGACATCCCATTGACACCCCTGGCAGTCGGGTGCCCCCAGGACAAAGCACACAGCGATGAGCGAGGAGCGGTGATGAGCGTTCTCCCGTCAAGCCCGTCCAAACCTGCCATCTTCCCTACGCCAGGTCAGCTGGATCTCGCGGTGGCAGGACGCTGGGAGCATTCTCACTTGACCTTCACGATGCTCGCGATAGGTGCGGGAGTCGGGTCATGACCGTGGGGCGGGACATCCTGGCTGTTGTTGTCGCGGTCGACAGTCCGTTGGGGCGGGTAGCGCGGGCTGTGGATGTGCTGAGCTCGCACGTTCCCGCGGTCGCACAGCCGCTGGTGTGTTCTTTCTGTGTGGGGTCGGGGTGGCCGTGTCGTTCGTTTCTTGACGCGGCGCAGCACGTCAACGATCGCGGTGTGGACGTGGGCATGGTGGTGCCGGTGGATCTGCACCCGGTGCTGTGGCCCCAGAAGAAGCCCGCTGCTCGGGTCTCCTGAACCGATGACGTCACGGAACCAGAACTTGCGTGCCTTGGTGATGGGCGCCGTGATCCAGGCGCGCATTCTCGAGTCCGGTCGCACCCAGCGAGAGGTGGCCGAGGCCGGTGAGATCGACCACGCCACACTGTCCCGTTTCCTCAACGGCACCAGGAAACTCCCCGATGGTGACTTGTCGGTGCTGGCGTGGGCGGTCGGTATCACCTCCCGAGCGCAGCGGCGTGCGCTCGTCGAACTCAACCGTGATCACGACAAGACCACGTGGTGGATCAACACCACCACCACGCCGTTCGCCGAGGCGATCGACACCGTGATCCGCGACCACACCAGGGCGCTCGCGTTGTTCTCGCCGCACGCCATTCCCGCCGAACTCACACAACCACGCCCACACACGCCAACCACCGGGCAGTACTACATCGGACGGTCCGCGCTCGACCGTCTCGACCCCAGCGACCCGACAACACAAGACAGGCTCCAGCGTCTGCTCCAGCTCACGGGATCCAGCCGGATCGGCATCCGCGTCACGAGCCCAATGGTCTTCCCGCACTCGTTCCAGGTGCTCACCCTCGACACCGGTCACACGGTGGTGAAGGTCGAGATCCTCGACCGCGCCCTCTACCTCGAGGACGCCGAGGACATCACCCGGTTCCGGCGCGCCATCGACATGATTGACCACCACTCCGCCAACCACGCCGCGACCGTCGCGATCCTGGAACGAGTCGCCAAACCCAAGACAGGTAACAGGATCACCGCGTGACAGCGCGCGAGATTCGGCCACACACCACTGAGGACACACCATGACCGACACCCTCACCGACCGCACTACCACGGCACAACTGCTCTACAACTACGACCACGCCCCCACCACCGTCGACCCCGCCACCCACACGGCCACCGTGGAGATCCCGGTCGTCAGGGTCCCCGGAATGCCGGACCTGATCCTGGACAGACCCGACCCCGACGAGGTCATCCACTGGGCGTCCCTGACCGCCGACGGTTCACTCACCCGGCACGAGACCGCGAACCGGTGGGCCTTCGACCCCACGGGACTGGCCGAAAGCACTGTTCCCGGCACGCACCTGCGGTGGATCCAATGGCCCCTGATCATCGCCCTCTACACCGAGGCCCTCGACCCCACCGGCCACTGCCGCGCCGCCCACGGCTACCACCGTGACGCGCTCACCTTCCACCACCTCGGCGACCTGCGCGGCACCGTCGTCCAAGGCTGCCGCCGCTGCAGCGACGACCACCCGCCCAACACCGTGGCGTCCGCCCTCGTCCGCGCCATGGGCGGCCCCACACTCGCCCTCACCGGAACCATCGCCTGGCTCGGCCAATGGAACGACTGCGAACCCGGCGGCCCCCACGGCCACAACACCCTCGGCGACGAAGAGTTCGGCGTCCTCTCCGGTATCGCCCACACCCTCCGCGCCACACCCGGGCGGCCGTGACCTCACCCAACACCACAACCATCGCCGCCTTCCCCGAACCCCACCACCCCGACGACCTACTAGCGCCCCGCCTGGCCATCGGCCGCGCACCCACACCGTGAGATCCCGAGCCCAAGACCGACTGCCAACCAACACACACAGCACCGGACGACTGCCAACCGTCTCGTAGAGTCCCTGCGCTCCAACACGAACGTGACATCAACGAAAGCGGGCGATCAGTGAGCCGAACCCCGATGGGCTGGCCCGCGGTCGCCCGCTGCATCGACCAACGCCTCACAGAGCTGGGCCTGAGTCAACGCGAACTCGCCAAACGCGCGCAGGTCTCCCAAGCCATCATCCGCGAACTGCAATACAACACCGTCCAACGCAACCGCGGCCCCCGAACCCTCACCGCCCTCTCCACCGCACTCCACCTCCACCCCGACCACCTCTCCCAACTCCTACTAGGTAACACCCCGCCACCTCCAGACACCGAACCGGAGGAACAGGACCCGGTGGCGGCACGACTGGCGGCCATGGAACAACGCATGACCGACATGGCGGCGACCCTCGACAGGTTCCGCGTTGACCTGGCGATGATCCTGCACAACACCCGCCGCGACTAAAGTCCCGACACCACCCCTCACCGCAGACCCCACATCGACGCCCGGGACACCATGACACCCCAGCAACCCCACCCCGACGACACCAACGACAACTGGGCCAACGTCGCGATCACCATCCAACAACGCATGGCACACCTGGGCATCGACACCGACCAACTCGCCGCACGCTCCCGAGTCTCACTCAAGACCGTCCAGGAACTCGTCCACAACACCACCCAACGCAACCGCCACGCCCTCACCCTCGCCCGACTGTCTCGGGCTCTCGAACTCGACCCCGGTCACCTCCGCCATCTCGCGAGCACCCCCATCGAAGCGGCCATCACCATTGAGCTCGGTAAAGCCGACCTCTCACCAGACCTCCGCACTCTCTTCGTGACCATGCTCGCCAAGCTCAACACCGAACTCGACCAGATACGAGCCGACTACACGACACTGAAACACCAAGCAGCGGAAAGCGCACACCCACCAAAGAACGAGGCAGCGCCGGCAGACCTCGACGCTGCGGCACCATGAGTACACAGCCCCAAGACTGGGACGCCGTCGCACGCTGCATCACCCAACGCCTCACCGAACTCGGCTGGCAACAACACGATCTCGCCGCCCGAGCCGACGTCTCCCAATGCACCATCCGAGAAATCCAACGCAACACCATCCAACGCAACCGCAGCCCCCGAACCCTCACCGCACTCTCCACCGCCCTCAAACTCCACCCCGACCACCTCCAAGCACTCCTCCATGAACGCACCCCACTCCCAGCAGACGCCGCAACCGACCGGCCCGAACTCGACGCCATCGAACAACGACTCGCCGACATGAACGCCGTGATCAAAGAAGTACGCCTCGACCTCGCCAGAGTCCTCTACATCCTCCGCCAACACAGCAGACCAAAAGCCGCAAGACACTAGCTAAGATCTTCGGCGCTTCACCAATAGTCCACACAAGACAACGCTGGCTGGCGGCGCCTGGGAGAACTCGTCATGAGGACCGATCGCGCAGGAGATAACAACCTCCTCGGTGTCCGAACAGGTCCGCAACGCCCGCGCGAACCCCGGGCCGTGGTGACCCAAGTGGACGGACGCTCGAAGGCCCGGCCCGCGTCCTCACCGCCCCCGAGGACGTCGACCTGGCCGGAGTCCTTCTACACCGCCGCTACCACCCACCCCCGGCGTCAATCCGAACCGCGTGGTCATCGAGATCACCATCGTCCGCGCCCTCGTCACCGTCTGTCCCTGACCGTCCCGCTGGGCCAATCGGGTGAGGGGCGTGCCCCGCCATGATCGTCGGCTTTACCTTCACACCATGACGCGGCCCCGAAGACGGTTGCTCGCCGCCGTAGGACTGCTGGTGGCCATCGGTGGTGCAGGCGGCATTGTTTGGTCACTGCTGCGCCTGCCCGGGGGAACGCTGAGCGCACTGGACGCGGCGGCGAGTGTGACCGGTCTGCTGGTCGCGGTCCTGGGGCTGTGGCTCGCGGTGGCCGCGGGCAGGCCGGGCGATTCCAGCCTGGACGACGCGCAGCGCGGGTTCGCCGCGGCGGTCCGCGCGCAGTGGAACCAGGAGATCGGAACCCGCAGGCTCCGGCTGCCGCGACCGATCCGGCTGAGTTGGGCACCGACCAGGCGGGCCGACATCGGTGCCAGCGCCGAATTGGTCGGTGCGCCCGCCCCGGCAGGTCGGCTGGGTCCGCTGGGCGACAACCCGGCGGTGGAGTTGGTCACCGCGTTCCGCGCGTTGCCGGGCAGGCAGTTGGTCGTGCTCGGCCGACCGGGCGCGGGCAAGTCCGTGCTCGCGATGTTCCTCGCCGTGGGGTTGGTCGACGGCCGCGCCGACGACGACCCGGTGCCCGTACTCGTGTCCGTCGCGGGGTGGAACCCGAAGGTGCCCCTGCGCCGCTGGCTGGCCCGACGCGTGCACGAGGAGTACCCGGAGGTCGTCACCGCCCGTCAGGCGGCGGCCCTGGTCGACCAGAACCGCGTCGTCGCCATCCTCGACGGCCTCGATGAGATGCCCCGGTCGCTGGGTGTGGCGGCACTGGCCGCCATCGACGAGATCGCGGGCGACGGGTTCTCGGTCGTGGTCACCAGCCGGGCTAAGCACTACGCGGCCCTGGTCGCCGCCGTCGGGCGACCGCTGGCCCGGGCCGCGGTGATCGAGGTCAAGCGGGTGTCGCCGGAAGACGCGAGCACCTACCTCGGTGACGGCGACGCCGGGACCGGCGACAGGTGGACCCCGGTCGTCGACGGGGTGCGGTCCGACCCGACCGGACCGCTGGCCGCCGCCCTGTCCACACCACTGATGCTCTACCTCGCCCGCACCGTCTACCGGGCGGCGAGGAGCAGGCCGGAACAGTTGGTCCAGTGCGCGGCCAACGGTGGGACAGACGCGGTCGAAGCCCACCTGCTGCGTCGCTTCGTCCCCACCGCCTACGCTGCCGAGGACACCACCTACGCCGAACCGCGCGACACCGGCAGGCGCGCCTACCCCGCCGACCGGGTCGCCCGATGGCTGACCACGCTCGCCGGACCGCTGGCCGCGGCCTCACCCGGCGGCCAACGGCTGGACTGGCGGCGGTTCGACCGCGCGGCCCCGAGGTTGATGGTTGTCACGCTCCTGACCTTGGTCTGCGGCGTGGTCGGCGGACCACTGGGCTGGGTGTTCGCCCTGACCTTCGACCACGCCCCCGGGCGCGCGACGGCGTTTGGCGTCGTCACCGGTCTGGCGGCCGGGGTTATCGGAGGTCTGGGAACCACCCGGCGCGACGCGGCCGACGGCGGCCAGGTCACCGCTACGGCGTTCGCCATGACCTCGCTGCGGGACGGACTGGCGGGCTCGGTGGTCGCCACTACGGGTATCACCCTCCTCGCGTCCGGGGCCACGGGGTGGTTCCACGTGGCGAACCTTGCCCGAGTCGTGTTCACCACCCTGTTCGCGGGAGTCCTCCTAGCCGGGCTTGGCAACGCCCTCGTCGTGGTCAGATCCGCCGTACCCAACTCCCGGCGGCTCAGAGCGCGTGACGACGGGGTCGCGGAACGAGTGATGCCTGTGGCGCTGATCGGTGGCGCGGTCGCCGCGACGGGGACGGGCTGGATGGGCGGCTCGGTGAGTGGTGCCGCTGTCGGTGGCCTCCTAGGGACACTGATACTCACCGGAATGCTGTCGCTGTTCGTCACGCTGGCCAAGGCAACCGCGTTCGCGCCCAAACGGCGGACCACGCGGTCGGCGGTACGCGGTGACTGCACGGCATTGGCTGCCGCGTGCCTGGTTTGCGGGCTGGCAGCGGCAGTGCTTGTGGGTCTTCCTGTCCTCATTCTCGCGAGTATCAGATACTTTTCGGAGTGGGACGCGCTGCTCGCAGCGGTGCTCGCCGGGACGGCGATGGCCGTCTTCGTGGCAGTGGGGTCTGGCGCGGCGTGGACCAGGTACCGCGCCGCCATCGTCATCCTGGCCGTGACCGGTCGTCTGCCCTGGCGGTTGGTGCGGTTCCTGGAAGACGCGCACCGGCGGGGTGTACTGCGGCAACTGGGTACCACGTACCTGTTCCGCCACCAGCGCGTGCAGGCATACCTGCGCGCGACCGACGATACGGCACCGGTGCCGTCCCTTGTGTCGTTGCCGCCGCGCTTGCGGACGGTGATCGCGTTGGTGTCCGCTGTGGTGCTGTTCGGTGCACAGACGACGATTATCGTCGCTGACCGGGTGGCGTTGGCGCGGGCCGAAAGCCGCAAGCGCGCCACGAACCTGCTGGACGAGGAAGCGTTGCGGATCCACCGGACCGATCCGGTGGCGGCGCTGCGGATGTGGTTGGCGGCCAAAGCTTTGAGCCCAACAGCCGAGGACGAGGAGTTGTTCCGCCTCGTCGCGCTCAAGCAGGCATCGGGAGCTGCGACGGCTTGGGTGTTCCCCGACACCTGCTGGTGCCTGACCGCCCATGACGGCGCGGATGTCGTCGCCGCCAGCAGAGACGCCGCGCGGGTTCTGCGCGTGGACGGGTCATCGGGGTCGATCAGCACGGTCTCGTTGCCTGAGCCCTTCCACAACGTGGGCTTCACCGAGTCCGCCCACCACGTGATCACGGTCAGGGAGGGAGCGCGCAACGACCTCGTAGCGCTGTGGGACGTGCGGGGTGTCGAGCCGGTCCGGATCGCGGAGTTGCCAGATTCCGGGGGTATGTGGTTCTCCCTTAGCGAAGCGGGTGAGTGGGTGCTGGTGGATGACGGAGACAAGGTCGCCGCGGTGGACCTGCGCCCGGCGCGGCCGATCCGGCACGACCTCGGCAGGGCGCGGTCGGCCCGCTTCCTGGGTGGGGATCGGTACCTGGTGTTGATGCCGTCGGACGTGGAGGCGGTCGTGTACGACCTGGCCGGACCGGCACCGGCGGTCGTCGACGTCGTTGCGACGGCCAAGCCTGTCGGCCGCCCACAGGGCCAAGGCGCCCTGTTCATGGCAGGGCACGGTGGGGCCATGACCGCCGTGGTGGAAGTCGCGGGCACCCTCCAAGTCCGCGATCTCGGCCACGTCCTCTGGGCGGGGATTTCCGACGACGGGCGATGGGCGTACCGCGACACACCCGGTGGAGCGATCGAGTTGGTGGACGTCGTGACTGGAGCGACCCGAACCGTGGGCGAACGTCCCAAGAACGCTTACGACATGCTGTATTTCACCGAGGACAGCCGCTACCTGGTGATCTCGGAGCACCAAGAGCCGATCGAACTCGTGCCCGTCGTCGGAACGCCCGGCCGGGTCGCGCTGCCCTTCGGAGAAGGCACGGTGCTCGCGGTCTCCAGCGACGGCCGCTCAGCGGTCCAGTCAACCAGCTTCGACGAGGTCGTGGTGTGGTCGCTCGACCCCCGACCCCGTGTGGCGGCGGTGATCCCCGGAGCCCTGCAGGTCACCTATGACCAGAGTGGACGGTCGCTGACCACCGTCACCAAATCGGTCGTCGCGACCTGGGACGTGGCCACGCTCGCCGCGCTGGCCGACACCGACGTGACCCGGCTCGCCTGCCGGGCCGCCGGGCGCGGGCTCACCGAACAAGAATGGGAAACTCTCATCCCGGACGTTGAGTACCAGCGTACGTGCTGAGTGGGATCCAGATCGAGAGTTGGGACGCCAACCTGGTGCTGGCCTCTTCCAGACACACGTCGAGGTGCGGGTTCTGCCGTTGTCGGTTGGCGCGCACACTGGAACCGAAGGAACGTTCACGCTGCTCTCGGCTCCGCCCGAGCTGGAAACTACGCTGGTGTGCGTTACGTCGAAGACCGCATCAAGGGAGCAGATCACCACCTACCGCACAACGCCCCTGACCCGGCTCCGGGTCCTGGCGATCAACCCGACAGAGTCACCGGCGTACATCCACCAACTGATGAAGGATCTGTGATCACCATGAGGTACGAGAACGCAGTAACCGCCCTCGCCGCCGTGACCAACTGGCACAAGTCCACCTACAGCGGAGGCCAGAACGGGGGCTGTGTCGAAGTCGGCTCCGTGCCCGGCCTCGTGGGAGTCCGAGACACCAAGCTCGGTGCGAACAGCCCCACCTTGGCGTTCTCCCCGGTGAGATGGGCGGCGTTCACCGATAGCGTGAGGTGCCATCA
Source organism: Actinokineospora diospyrosa (assembly GCF_024171925.1). GTDB lineage: Bacteria > Actinomycetota > Actinomycetes > Mycobacteriales > Pseudonocardiaceae > Actinokineospora > Actinokineospora diospyrosa. The sequence goes on from NZ_JAMTCO010000021.1 coordinate 128,416, forward strand.
GTTCGACCTCTGATCACCGGGCGTTGGGCTCTCGCCTACTGGCTTTCTGCTGTCAGGTAAGCGCCCCGTTCTTCTCCTGACGGGTGCTAGGCAGGAGCACCAGTGTGCTGTCGCGTTTGGTGATGACTTGTCCGGTGGGCGGGGTGGCTGTTTGGGCGCTAACGGGGTGGGCGTGGATTTGGGGGTGGTGGGAGCGGTCGTTGTTCCAGGTGCGGATTTGGGTACACAGCCGTTCGGCGAGCTGTTTGCCGGTGGGTCCGTGGGCGTGGGCGCCCAGTTCGAAGCGCGGCTCGGGGGTGTTGAGGCGGCGGTAGGTGAAGTAGGCCAGGCTGTTGTTCTCGGCGAGGGCGGGGCTGCGGGAGCTGATGGCGGGGGTGCAGAGGCCGCTGTCGATGGCGGTCTGGGTGGCGGCGATGCGGCAGGTGGCGGGGTCGGTGGCGGTGAGGGTGAGCCAGACGCCGTCGAAGGGTTCGGACGTGCCGATGGTGATGCCGGACCAGGCGCTGGTGCGGGGTTGGTCGAGGACGCCGGTCAGCGCTGCGGTGTCGATGGGCTGGTCGATGTCGTAGTAGAGGGTGACGGTCCCGTCGGTGGTGATGGTGCCGTTCTTCTCGCCGTCCTGGCCGATCATGGGGACGAATCCGCACAGGTCCATGCGGTCCGAGCGCAGCCGGTCCTGCTCGCGGATGAAGGCG
>NZ_JAMTCO010000022.1 GCF_024171925.1 Actinokineospora diospyrosa
TCTGTAGAACTGTAGGCCGAGGACCGCGGAGATGGTTGTCGCGAAGGTGTCGATGGGCCGCCGGTGGTCGGTGTGGAGGATGTGCCAGGTTGTGAGGTTGGCGATGGCGTGTTCGACGATGGCTCGTTTCTTGTTGTGGTGGTAATTGAAGTCCTTCTCCCAGTCGAGCAGGTCGCGGTGTTTGGGTTTCCTGATCGGTGTCAGCATCGCGGTACCGATGTAGCCTTTGTCGCCCATCCAGGCGGTCACATCGTATTCGTCCAGGATCCCCGATGTCCGCAGGCAGTACGAGTCGTGTCGGCTTCCCGAACCGGATCCGACACCCACGCCAAGCGGCCGGACAACGTGCAGGCGACCTGGAGGTTCATGCCGGTGGTGCGATGCTTGCCGGAGTAGAGCTCCTTCTCCCGCACACGCCATGACCAGCAAGGAACCAGCGTCCCGTCGACGATGTAGGTCGAACGGGCATCCAGATCGCCACTCGTGGGAACACACTCCGACAACACCGCGGCAAGCAACGGGGTGACCGCTGTTACAGCCCGGCTGATCGTCGACTGCGACACCCCGAACATCTCCGCGAGTTCCACCTAGGCCCGGTTGCGGCGCAGATAGATCAACGCGACACGCACCGAGCCGAACAAACCCAACTTCGACGGCCACGGACGCCTGACGGACAGCCGGGAATGGCGGATGATCGCACACAAGTCCACGATCTGATCGCGAGTCAGGCCGGTGGTAGAATACATACAGGCAGTCCGTCTGGTGAGGAATCTGGCGTGGTAACCGAATTCTCTCAAACGGACTGCCGCTTACTTGATCAGGGGTAGCACGAATTCAGCCACTCCAACTCCTGAATAACCCTCACAGCCTACCGAGAACCACCGACAAACCGGGACCAGCGATCAACACCCTGTGGACAACCGAACCCGTTGTGGACAAACGCCAACACCGTGTGCCCGCCAACGGCCGCCTCGCCCAGCAAGAGGGATGGTTGCCCGGCCCAAGCCTTCGCCTAGGACCGGGCAACCTGAGGGGTAGCTACAACCGAGCGCTTACCGGCCGATTCCTGTTAGCGCTCGTACTTCCATCTCTCGTGCCTTGGCGGCGTCGGCTTTCTCGCGGCTCAGTACCGTTCCCAGGTACCCGCACACGAACGAGATCGGGATCGAGATGATTCCCGGGTTGGACAAGGGGAACAGGTGGAAGTCCACTCCCGACACGATCGAGGTGGGTGCGCCGGACATCACGGGGGAGAAGAACACGAGGACTAGGCAGGAGCCGAGTCCGCTGTACATCGCCCACAGCGTTCCGTTGGTGTTGAACCGCTTCCAGAACAGGGAGTACAGCAAGGTCGACAAGTTCGCTGAGGCGGCGAAGGCGAAGGCCAGGGCGACCAGGAACGCGACGTTCTGGCCGTTGGCGAAGATGCCGCCTGCGATGGCCAGGATGCCGATGACCAGGGCGGTGAGGCGGGCTACCCGGACCTCGGACACCGGGTCGGCTTTGCCCTTGCGGAGGATGTTCGCGTAGACGTCGTGCGCGAAGGAGGCGGAGGCGGTGATGGTGAGGCCCGCGACGACGGCGAGGATGGTGGCGAAGGCGACCGCGGCGACGATTCCCATGAGGACGGTGCCGCCGATCTCGAAGGCCAGCAGGGGGGCCGCGGCGTTCTCGCGGCCGGTGGCGCTCAGGATGCGTTCGGAGCCGACCAGGGCCGAGGCGCCGTAGCCGATGATGAGGGTGGCGCCGTAGAACACGGTCATGATGCCCACGGTCCACACGACCGAGACGCGGGCCTGGCGGGCGTCGGGGACGGTGTAGAACCGCATCAGCACGTGCGGTAGGCCCGCCGCGCCGAGGATCAGGGCGACGGAGAGGGAGATGAAGTCCAGGGTGGTGATCGGGGTGCGGCCGTACTGCACGCCGGGGTCGAGGATCTTCTCGCCCTTGGTGTTGTTGGCCGCCGCCTGGTCGAGCAGGGCGGTGAGGCTGAAGCCGAACTTGCCGAGCAGGAACACCGTCATCAGGACCACGCACAGCAGCAGCACCACGGCCTTGATGATCTGCACCAGGGTGGTGCCCTTCATCCCGCCGACCAGCACGTAGAAGATCATGATCAGGCCGACCACGCTGATGATCAGCGCCTGGCCGCCCTTGGTGTGCACGTCCAGCAGCAGGGCGACGACAGCGCCCGCCCCGGCCATCTGGGCCAGCATGTAGAACAGCGAGATCACCAGGGTCGAGGTGGCCGCCGCGGCGCGGACCGGGCGCTGGCGCATCCGGAACGCCAGCACGTCGCCCATGGTGAAGCGGCCGGTGTTGCGGACGAGCTCGGCGATCAGCAGCAGGTTGACCAACCACGCCACCAGGTAGCCGATCGAGTACATGAACCCGTCGTAGCCGTGGATGGCGATCGCGCCCGCCACACCGAGGAACGACGCCGCGGAGAGGAAGTCGCCGGAGAGGGCGACGCCGTTCTGCACGCCGGTGAGCCCGCCGCCCGCCGCGTAGTAGTCGGCGGTGGAGCTGCCGCGCGAACCGACGCGGTAGACCAGGTAGAGCGTGATGACCACGAAAGCGCCGAACACCACCGAGTTGAGGACCGGGTCACCGACCTGCCCCTGCGCCAGGACGCTCATCGCCCGCCTCCCGCGGTTTCATGCCCTACAGCCTCGTGCGCCGCGGACTCCTGTCCCACCATGTCGTGCAGCCGGGCCACATCGGGATCGATGCGGCGGCGCGCCCACCGCGCGTAGACGGCCGTGATCAGGATCGTGGTGGCGAACTGCCCGAAGCCCAGCAGCAGGCCGACGCTGACCGACCCGACCACCCTGGTCGACATGAACTCGTGCGCGTAGGCGGCCAGCAGCACGTACGACAGGTACCAGAGCAGGAACAGCGCGGTGAGCGCGAAGACGAACCGGCGGAACCGCGACCGCAGGGCGGTGAACTCGGGGCTGCGGTGGATCGCGTCGAAGTCCGGCCCGCCCCCGCCCGCGGCGCCGACCGGGCGGTCGATGCCGCCGAAGGTCGCCGACTGGCGGGCCGCGCCGCCCGCGGCCGGCGGGGGTGGTGTCGGTGGTGTCGGGGTGGACACCGCCCGGCGTCCGGCGACCTCGGTCATGCTTTTCCTCCGAAATGTGGGGGCGGCGAAATGGTGGGGGCGGCGTCGATCCGGGGCGTGGAATCGCCTCGAGGGTCGGGCATCGGGTGTCGAGCGGCGTTTCCGCGGGCGGCGCCGGGTGATTTCACCGAATGCGCGAGCACCGCGCACCGGCTTGGCGGCGCCATGCTAGCCGGGAGTGGAACCGGCGTGCCAATGGTTGTCCACAGGGGCCGGGATCCGGCCGGGGTGCCGCTGTCGCAATCAGCCGCGGGTCACCGAACGATACCGGTTTCGCGTCGAGTCGGCCGGGTCAATCGGATCACACGTATCAGTGAATTGGTGCCTCTCTGCGTGGTGCCCTCACCTGGACGAACCAGGGCTCACCCGCCCGGCCGATGCTGATCCACAGTGGTCCCACCTGCGTAGTGCCTGGTCGGGGCTGTCCGGAGTGGGCGGTGGCGGAGTTCATCCGGGGAAATACCCGTTCGAGGCATCAAGGCCAATAATCCAACGCAAAGCGTGACCGAATCCCGCTGTGGATCTTTCCGGCCCCCGGTCGGGGCGCCGAGATCACCGGCCGTTCGGCAATTCCCGCAGGTCAGGTCCGCGCCGGGGAAGATCGCCGGATCGGGGTAGCATCGGCACTCAAGTTCTCGCCGAAGTCGCGCCGATGTCGGAAGGGTCATCGAGCGGCGCGGGGAATCGGCGCACCGCTGTTTCGCAGCGCACCGCGCTTTCGCGCGGGGCGGGCTGTGCCATCGGCACCGGTGTCACGGGCATTCGTCGTCGAAGGGAGATCGACGCGGTGAGGGTGTTACTCCTACAGCGGCAACGGGCAGGCACGGGGGCCCGCGAGTGAGCCGCGCCGTGTCGTCCGAAGACACCTCCGACACCTCCGGCAGCAGCACGGGCACCGGTGCCGGTGCTGATGCCCGTGCTGGTGCCGTTGCTGGTGCCTTTACAGAGGGTGGCGCCACCAGGCACAGCGGGTCAGCGACCGCCGGTGGGGAAGCCGGCCGGTCCGCGATGGCCACGCTGACCCGGTGGCGGGACTGGAACATCCCGGTCAAGCTCGCCGCCGTCATCCTGGTCCCGGTGCTGTTCGCGGTCGTGCTCGGCGTGCTGCGCATCAGCGGCCAGGTCGAGCGCGCCGAGTCCTACCAGCGGGTGGACAAGCTCGTCGCGGTCAACGACAGCCTGCGCAAGGCGCTCACCTGGCTGCAGCGCGAGCGCACCAAGGCGGCCGTGCTGCTCACCACCGGTTCCCGCGACATCGCCTCGGAACTGGGCGGCGAGCGGCAGAGCGCCGACTACGCGCGGGAAGAGATGTTCCGCGCGATCGGCAAGGCCACCTTCGACACGGAGGTCACCCGCGCGCGCTTGCGCGATGTGCGGTCCGCGTTCGACACGCTCACCGCCTTGCGCCGCCCGGTGGGCGCGGGCGCGGTGGACAGCGGGACCGCGCTCGGCGGCTACACCCAGGTCATCCGCGCGCTCTTGGACTTCGACCGCGCCACTACCGGCGAGGTCGCCGACCCGGGGTTGGCCAACACCGCCTCCGCCTTGCACGACTTGGAGGCGGCAAAGGAAGAGGTGTACTTCCAGCAGGGGCTGGTCGCGATCGGGATCGCCAGAGGTGGCCTCAACGCCGCCGACCTGGACAGCCTGCGCGCGTCCCAATCCCGGCTGGCCGAGCGCACCGCTGACTTCCGCTCCATCGCGACCCTGCGCCAACAGGCGGGCTACGACGCGCTGCACGACGCACCGGAAGTGCGCACCAGGACCGAGTTGTTGCGGTTGGCCGTCGGCGACGGCACCGACGGCAGCGCCTCGGTCAACGTGCCGCTGCCGATCACCTCGGTGGACTGGAACACCGCCTCCGAGCAGGTCTCCGAGCGGATCAGCGCGGTCAGCGCGCTGCTCGGCACCGAGATCAAGGACCGGTCCTCGGCGCTGCAGGACGAGGCGAGCGACGCGGCGGGCCTCGCCGCGGTCGTGCTGATCCTCGCCCTGGTCGCCGCGGCGGCGGTGATGATCGTGATCGGCAGGCAGCTGCTCGGCTCGCTCGCGCTGCTGCGCCGGGGCGCGCTGGAGGTCGCGACCAACCGGCTGCCCGCCGCGGTCGCCCGCATCCGCGACGGCCGCGACGTGGTGGAACCGGTGGTCGAACCGGTGGCCGTGCTGCCGGACGACGAGGTCGGGCAGGTGGCCAGGGCGTTCGACGCGGTGCACCAGCAGGCGCTGCGGCTGGCCACCGAGCAGGCCGGGCTGCGGGCCAACTACAGCAACGTGTTCGTCAACCTGTCGCGCCGCAGCCAGGGGCTGGTGCAGCGCCAGCTGCAGCTGCTGGAGCGGCTGGAGCGCGACGAGGAGGACGCCGACCAGCTGGCGACCCTGTTCCAGCTCGACCACCTCGCCACCCGGATGCGCCGCAACAACGAGAACCTCATGGTCCTCTCCGGCGCCGACCTGGCCCGGCGCGCGCAGCAACCCACCCAGCTCGGCGACCTGCTGCGCGCCTCGGTGTCGGAGATCGAGCAGTACCAGCGGGTCGTCATCGCCCCGCCCGCCGCGGTCCTGGTCGTCGGCTACGCGGTCGGCGACCTGGTCCGGCTCACCGCGGAACTGCTGGACAACGCGACCGCGTTCTCCGCACCCGCCACCCAGGTCACGATCACCAGCCACGTCACCGACACCGGCGCGGTCCGCATCGAGGTCGTCGACCGCGGCATCGGCCTGAGCGAGCAGGAACTGGCCGACGCCAACACCCGGCTCGCCGACAGCCGCACCGTGGACGCCTCCACCTCCCGCCGGATGGGGCTGTTCGTGGTCGGCAGGCTCGCCGCCCGGCTCAGCGTCGAGGTGCGACTGCGCCCCGGTACCCCTACCGGGATCCGCGCGGTCATCTCGGTACCCGCCGATCTCGTCGCTGGTGACCTCGGACAGGACACGCCCCGGGGAGCGCCCGCACAGCGCACTCCGATCAGTTCCAACGGTGGCGCCAACGGCACCAACGGAACTCACGGCGTCAACGGTGCCAACGGCTCGAACGGGCACAGCAACGGCCACGCCAACGGCTCCAACGGCTCCAACGGGTCGAACGGGTCCCACGGGCAACCCAGCGGGTTCACCGCCGGGTTGGCCCGCAGGCTGGCCAACGGCAAACCCAAGTGGGACCCGACGCACGCCCCCGGCGGCGACGGGGCCGAACTGCCCGAGGCGCTGCCGATCCCCTCGCCGACCCCCAACGGCGACGGGGTCCCGCTGCCGCGCCGCGCGCCGCGGGGCACGGCCCAGCCGGACGTCCCGGCCGAGGTCGAGCAGACCCAGGCGCTGTTCACCCCGACGCCGTTCCCGGAGCAGTTCGACCCGGCCGACCCCGGCGCGGGCGCGCCGGTCGAGCCGGACCCGGACCCGGGGGACAGCACCTGGTGGGACACCACCCTGGTGCACCAGAGCCCGCCCGCAGCGCCGCCGCCCCCGGCGGCCGCGCTGCACGAGACCACGCCGATCTTCGACGAGATGGTCTCCGCCTGGTTCCGCGCGGTCACCGACGACCCGAACTCCACCGCCGCCGACGCCACCCAGGTGCCGGACTGGGACTTCGCCGCCGACCGCGGCTTCCACACCGCCCGCGCGGTGACCGCGGCCGAGCCGGAGGACTTCACCAACTCCGGGCTGCCCCGGCGCACCCCGCGCCGCAACCTGGTGCCGGGTGGGGTCGAGCAGCCCGGCCGCCGCGCCGCCCGCCGCGGTCCCGGCCCCGGCCGCGACCCGGAGGACATGCGCGAGCGGCTGTCGAACTACCAGCGCGGTATCCACCGCGCCCGCGGCGCCCACCACGCGGGCCCCGCGCACGCCTCGCCGGAAGCCGAGGCACCGCAGGGACTCGACCTGCGCGGCGCCCGGTGGCGCTTCGCGCAGGACGCGGGCTGGGAGGCGGCCGAGGCCCTCACCCAGGCGGGCAGCGAACCCCAGCCCGAGGGTGGGCTGCCCAAGCGGACACCGCGCGAGCGGCTGCTGCCCGGCAGCCTCGGCGCCGACTCGCCCGCGGCGCAGCCCGCGCCGGTCGAGCGCGACGCCGACGCGCTGCGCTCGCGGTTGGGCAGCCTGCAGCGCGGGATCGGCAGGGGCCGCAGCAGCATCGCGCAGCGGCACCCGGAACAGCACGGGGACAGCGAGAAAGAAGGCGGGGATGCCTGAGCCAGGTCGCACGCAGTCAACCGAACCGATGCAGCCGCCGTCACCGACGGGAAATGGAGCACGATGACGTCCACGCAGTCCAAACCAAACCAGTTCGGGTGGTTGGTCAACGACTTCGCCGAGCGGGTGTCCGGCGTGGCGCACGCCGTGGTGGTGTCCGCCGACGGGCTGCTGCTCACCTCGTCGGCGCGCCTGCCGACCGACCGCGCCGACCAGCTCGCCGCGGTCGCCTCGGGTCTGGTCAGCCTCACCCAGGGCGCGGCGCGCTGCTTCGAGGCGGGCGCGGTCAAGGAGACCGTGGTCGAGATGGAGCGCGGGATCATGTTGCTGATGGCCATCAGCGACGGGTCGTGTTTAGCGATCCTCGCGGCCCCGACCTGCGACATCGGACAAGTGGCGTATGAGATGACGCTGCTGGTGGACCGGGTGGGCCAGATTCTGACCCCGGAACTGCGCGCGGCCCTGCAGGGGACCGCCGGGAGGATGGTGGGGCAGCCCGCATGAGCACAGCATGAGCGCGAACCTCAACCAGGGCGGCTCGGCCGAGCCGGAGCAGACCTTCGCCGACGTGATGGCGAACCTGGCGCTCGGCGGCGGCCGGGCGCGCAGGCGCCGCAAGTCCGATGTGGACGACCCGGCGCCGCCGGAGCGGTCCGCGGAACCGGACTGGCCCGACGGCGAGGTCGCCGAGCACGTCGACCCCGCCCCCGCCGTCGTCGAACCGGTCCGGTCGGTGGAGGTGTTCGGGTCCGATGAGGACGCCGCCGCCATCGTCCGGCCCTACGCGTGGACCAGGGGGCGCACCAAGTCCAACTTCGAACTGCGCGTGGAGACCATGGTGTCCACCAGCGAACGGGCCGGGGACGCCTCGGCCTTCGCCGAGTCCGAGCACCGCGCCATCGGCGCGCTCTGCCACGATCCGCGGTCGGTCGCCGAGGTGGCCACCCTGCTCGGGGTGCCGCTCGGGGTGGCCAAGGTGCTGCTGGGCGACATGGCCCAGCTGGGCCTGGTCGCCGTGCACAAGACCGCGACCGGCGGCGCCAACAAGGCGCACCTGGTGTTGATGGAAAGGGTGTTGAGTGGACTCCGCAGGCTATGACGACCCTGCACCGGGCGGCGGGCTGACCTCGGTCAAGATCGTGGTGGCTGGCGGGTTCGGCGCGGGCAAGACGACCTTCGTCGGCTCGGTCTCGGAGATCATGCCGCTGACCACGGAGGCGGTGATGACCAGCGCCAGCGCGGGCATCGACGACCTCGCCGCCACCCCGAACAAGTCCACCACCACCGTCGCCATGGACTTCGGCCGCGTCTCGCTCGACTCGGACCTGGTGCTGTACCTGTTCGGCACCCCGGGGCAGCAGCGGTTCTGGTTCATGTGGGACGACCTGGTGCGCGGGGCGATCGGGGCGGTGGTGCTCGCCGACACCCGCCGCCTGGCCGACTCGTTCTCCCCGATCGACTTCTTCGAGGAGCGCAACCTGCCCTACGTGATCGGCCTGAACTGCTTCGACGGTGTGCTCGGGCACAGCATCGACCAGGTCAGGGACGCGTTGGCGATCGGGCAGGAGGTGCCGATCGTCCCGTGCGACGCGCGGGACCGGCAGTCGGTGAAGAGCACGCTGATCACCATGGTCGAGTACGCGATGCGCCGGTGGGTGGCCCTGCACGGCGCGGGCGTCGGCTAGCCGGTGGGGGCGTGGGCGCTCACGCCCCCACCAGCAGCGACACCCCGAGCGCGGCCATCGTCGCGGCGATCACCGCGTCCAGCACCCGCCACGACGCCGCCCTGGCGAACACCGGCGTGAGCAGCCGGGCCCCGAACCCCAGGCCCGCGAACCAGCACACGCTCGCCACCGCCGCGCCGACCGCGAACTCCCAGCGGGCCGTGCCGTGGGCGGCGGCGATGGTGCCGAGCAGCACGACCGTGTCCAGGTAGACGTGCGGGTTGAGCCAGGTCAGGCCGAGGCAGGTCAGCACAGCCGCGCGCGTCGACCCGGCACCGTTGCCCACCGCGGATAGACCTGACGGTCGGAACGCGCGCTTGGCGGCTAGAAGGCTGTAGGCGAGGAGGAACAACCCGCCGATCACAGCGACCACCGTGAGTGTTGTCGGGTACGCGGCCACGAGCGTGCCCATCCCGCCCACGCCCAAGACGATCAGCACCAGGTCGGACACGGCACAGATGGCGACGACAGGTAGCACTGACTGCCGCAGGATGCCTTGCCGCAGCACGAAGGCGTTCTGCGCGCCAATAGCGATGATCAGTGACAGCCCGGTGCCGAACCCGGCGAGAACCGCGATCCCCATGCCCCGACCGTATGGCGTGCTCCAGCGTTGACACCAGCTAAAGATTCTCACGTACCTTTAGCGATCGTGATGGGTGATCTCCCGCTCGACCAGGTCCGCACGCTCCTCGCCGTGGTCGAGGAGGGGACCTTCGACGCCGCCGCTGCCGCGCTCAACGTGACACCGTCCGCGGTGAGCCAGCGGGTGAAGGCGCTGGAGCAGCGCACCGGGCGGGTGCTGCTGCTGCGCACGAAACCGGTCCGCCCCACCGAGTCCGGCACCCAGGTTGTCCGCTTCGCCCGGCAGCTGGCGCAGCTCGACCGGGACCTGCGGGCCGGGCTTGGCGAGCCGGGGGAGTCGGTCCGGCTGCCGATCGCGGTGAACGCCGACTCGCTGGCCACCTGGTTCCTGCCCGCGCTGGGCCGGGTGCCCGACGTCTGCTTCGAGCTGCACCGCGAGGACGAGTCGCACACCGCGGCGCTGCTGCGGGAGGGCCTGGTGATGGCGGCGGTCACCTCCTCGCCCGAACCGGTCCCCGGCTGCTCGGTGCGCCCGCTCGGGCTGATGCGGTACCTGCCGGTCGCCGCGCCCGGGTTCGCCGCGCGCTGGCTGGACGGGCCGCTGCGGCAGCGGATCGGGGCGGCGCCGGTGGTCGTGTTCGACCGGCGCGACGAGCTGCAGGACCACTTCGCCCGCGGGCTGACCAAGGCGCCCGCCAGCGCCCAGCGCCACCACGTGCCCTCGTCGGAGGCGTACCTGGAGGCGATCGTGGCCGGGCTGGGCTGGGGGTTGGCGCCGACGAGCCAGGCGCGGGCCCGGCTGGCCGCCGGTGAGCTGGTGTCGCTGGGTCAGCGGTGGGTGGACGTGCCGCTGTTCTGGCAGCAGTGGGCGCTGGAGTCACCGGCGCTGTCGGCGACCGCGCGGGCGGTGTTCGACGCGGCTAAGGACGGTCTCGTGCGACCCGGGCGTGCAGCGCGATCAGGCCGTGGATGAAGGCGTCCAGGGCGAGTTCGAAGCTGTCGGCGTCGATCTCGTCGGCGTGCTCGCGCAGCCGGTGCGCCTGGTCCAGGTGCGGGTAGCGGTCGACGTAGACCTGCACGTCGTCCTCGAAGCCGCGGGAGAAGGAACTCATCGCCGCGCCCAGGACCAGGTACTTGGTGGAGGCGCCGATCATGGTGGCGTGCCGGGGCGGCCAACCCGCGCCGACCAGGCCGCCGTGCACGGCGTCGGCCAGCAGCAGCGCGGTCGGCCTGCGCGCCGGGCCCGCGGCCAGCACCGGGGCCAGGTTCGGGTGCGCGGCGAGCGCGGCGCGGTAGGAGCGGGCCCAGCCGCGCAGCCCGGCGACCCAGCCGTCGGCGAACCCCGAGGTGTCCACAGTGGACATGACATCCTCGGCGATGTCCTGCAGCAGGTCGTCCTTGGTGCGGTAGTGCGAGTACAGCGACGGCGCCTGCACGCCGAGGTCGGTGGCCAACCTGCGCATGGACAGCCCGGCCAGCCCGTCGCGGTCGACCGCGGCCAGCGCGGCGGCGCGGATGCGCGGGCGGTCCAGCAGGGGGACGCGCGGACGTGGCATGGGCCCACCCTGGTTGCCTCGGTCGTGGTGTCGATCCTATCCTGAGCGAACCTAACACCGTTTGGTTTATGGACGGGAGACCGGCGTGGATCTGGCCCTCAGCGGTGAGCAGCAGGCCCTATGGGACCTGGCCAGGGCGTTCATCGATCGCGAGGTCGTGCCCAACGCCGCCGAGTGGGACCGGCGCGAGCAGGTCGACCGCGCCATCGTCGGCAAGCTCGGCGCCGTGGGCTTCCTCGGCCTGACCCTGCCCGAGGAGTACGGCGGCTCCGGCGGCGACCACCTGTCGTACTGCCTGATGATGGAGGAGCTCGGCCGGGGCGACTCGGCCATCCGCGGCATCGTCTCGGTCTCCCTCGGCCTGGTCGGCAAGTCGATCGCGGCCTACGGCACCCACGAGCAGAAGACGCGCTGGCTGCCCCGCATCTCCTCCGGCGAGTCGCTGGCCTGCTTCGGCCTCACCGAACCCGACACCGGCTCCGACGCGGCCAACCTCGCCACCAGGGCGGTCCGCGACGGCGACGACTACGTGATCACCGGCTCGAAGATGTTCATCACCAACGGCACCTGGGCCGACCTCGCCCTGGTCTTCGCCCGCACCGGCGGTCCCGGCCCGAAGGGGATCAGCGCGTTCCTCGTGCCCACCGCCACGCCCGGGTTCCAGCACCGGGAGATCAAGGGCAAGCTGGGGCTGCGCGGCCAGTCGACCGGCGAGCTGGTGCTCGACGCGGTCCGCGTGCCGGTCGACGCGCGGTTGGGTGACGAGGGCGCCGGTTTCAAGGTGGCGATGTCCGCTTTGGACAAGGGCCGGATGTCGGTCGCTGCCGGGTGCGTCGGTCTGGCCAACAGCGCGTTGCAAGCGAGCGTGAAGTACGCCAAGGAGCGGCTGCAGTTCGGCAAGCCCATCGCGAGCTACCAGTTGGTCCAGGAGATGTTGTCGGACATGGCTGTTAACACTGACGCCGCGAGGTTGTTGGTGTGGCGGGTGGCCGACCTGGTTGACCGGGGCCAGCCCTTCGGTACGGCCGCCTCTATGGCGAAGCTGTTCGCGAGCGAGAACGCCGTTAGTGCTGCCAACCTCGCTATCCAGGTCTTCGGCGGGTACGGCTACCTGGACGAATATCCGGTGGCGAAGATCCTGCGTGACTCCCGTGTCATGACCCTCTATGAGGGCACCAGCCAGGTCCAGAAGCTCCTCATCGGCCGGGCTCTTACGGGCATCAACGCCTTCGTCTAACCCACGGCAGTGTCGAGAGCGTTATAGCGCGCAGCGAGCCCTTCGTCACCACGACCACCCGGTCCGCATCGAGCCACCGCACCCCACCGATTCGCTGCGCCACAACAACCCGCCCAACCCACCGACCATCCGCGTCGAGCCGGATAAACGAGCCATGCCTACCCGCGACAACGAACCCGTCGTCGACGGGGATGACCTCATTGACAACGTCCTGACGGATTCCCGTCCCACGCGTGCAGCCGTCGGGTCCCCGGACGAGGAGGCCACCCGATACCTCGCGCAGCCACAGCCGTCCGCCGACGTACACCGGCGGCGTGTCCGCGAGATCCCGCTCCGCGTGCACGATCACCCGCGCGGTTCCGGTCGATGGCACGACCTCCGCCACGGACCGCGGCCCGCACCGGATGGCGAACCGATCGGCGTCGAGGGCGGTGATCCCGGCGAAGTACCCGTCCTGGGGGATCGGGCACGGCAGCGGCACGTCGCCCAGGTCGCGGCCGTCACCGAGGTCGATCAACTGCACGGACGGGCAGTTGGGCTTGCCGATCAGGAGACCGCTCGCACCCGCCGCGGGCCGCACGATCTTGGTGAGGTCGTCCCGGGCCCACCGGATGTCGCCGGTCGCGATGTCGACCGCGCGCAACGGGGTGTACTGACCGCCGACCAGCACCGTGGTCCCCACGACCACGAGGTGCCCGGTGCTCGAGTGGGTGTTCGCGCTCCACAGGTGCTCACCGGTGCGCACGTCCAGGCACCGCAGTTCGTCGTGGTTCTGCGGCTGGACCAGGCAGCGCCCGTCGCTCACCGTGACGTTCCTGGGGTACAGCACGTCGGGGATGTCCCAGCGCGTGGACCCGTCGTCAGATGAGACGCTGACCAGCCTCGTTCGCCGTTCGTGCACCACCAAGCCGTCAGGTCCGGCAGCGGCCCACGCGGTGTAGGTCCTCTGGTGCAGCGGTCGTTCCCAGTCCACCCGGTCACGGTATGTCGTCGGGTATGGGGGCTCCACCCGAATTAGGCGTCTCCGTCTAGCGCCTCGGGGGGTGCCACGGCAATGTGGCGAGGGTGATCGCGCGCAGCATCCCCTTGGCGGTGACCAGTACCCGGTTCGAGTCGAGGTGTCGGAGGGCGCCGAGACGTTGCGCTACAAAGGCGCGTTCGACTTCGTGGCCGTTGGGGTCCAAGCGGATCAGGGAGCCGTTCACTCCGGCGACGATGAAGCCGTTGTTTGTGGCGACGACGTTGTTGACGAGGTCTTGTCGCAGGCCGGTTCGGTGCGAAGCCCCGTCAGTGTCCAGGATCGTGAGGCCACCGGGGTGCTCGCGGAGCCAAAGTCGACGCTGACCAGCCGCGTTGTGCGTTCGTGGACCACCAGGACACCGTCGCCGTTGGCGATCCACTCGTCGTAGGGCCGCTCGTGCAGCGGTCTTGCCCAGTCCACCCGGTCACGGTATGTCGTCGGACGTGGGGGCTCCAGCCGAATTGCGCCGCCCGTAGCCTGCTCGTGTCGGGATGGTCGGAGGGAGACACATGGTCAGGGCTGCGGTGCTGCGCGCGCAGGGTGAGCCGTTGGTGGTCGCTGACATCGAGCTGCCCGAGCCTGGTCCTGGGCAGGTTCGCGTGCGCGTGGTGGCCGCGGGTGTGTGCCACTCGGACCTGTCGCTGGCCAACGGGACGCTTCGCCAGCCGGTGCCTGCCGTGCTTGGTCATGAAGGGGCCGGGGTTGTCGTCTCGGTCGGGCCGGGCGTGACCAGGGTGGTGCCGGGTGACCATGTGGTGCTCAACTGGGCACCGCCGTGTCGGGAGTGTTGGTTCTGCCTTGAGGGGGAGCCGTATCTGTGTGAGCGGGCCGCTGATGCTGCCGGGGTTCCGCACGCGCAGTTGCCCGATGGCACGCCGCTCTACCCGGGGCTCGGCACGGGGGCATTCGCCGAGGAGACCATCGTGGCCGAGCGCGCTGCGGTGAAGATCCCGGCAGACGTGCCGTTGGAGCAGGCGGCGGTATTGGGTTGCGCTGTTCTTACCGGCGCGGGAGCCGTCTTCAACACCGCACAGGTGAAGGCCGGGCAGTCCGTTGTCGTGGTGGGCCTTGGTGGCGTTGGGTTGTCGGTGCTGCAGGCGGCGCGAATCGCGGGTGCTGGTCCTATCGTCGCTGTGGACGTGCACCCCGAGAAGGAGGCTCTAGCGCGCGCACATGGGGCTACCGACTTCGTCTTGTCCGACGATGCCACCGCTAAGACGGTCCGGAAGCTGACCGGGGGGCGTGGTGCGGACGTCGCCTTCGAGTGTGCAGGCGTCCCAGCTTCCATCCGCACGGCGTGGGCATCCTCCCGGCGCGGCGGGCACGTCGTAGTGGTTGGAGTTGGCTCTGCCAAAGCGATCGTCGAGTTCAGCGCGCTAGAGCTCTACTTCTTCGGCCGCACGCTCACCGGCTGCCTCTTCGGTTCAACTGACCCGGATGTCGACATTCCCCGCTTGTTGGACTTGGTCGCCAGCGGTCAACTCGACGTGGCCGGGTTGGTGACGGCTGAGGTGGGCCTGGACGGCATCGAGACCGCCTTCGACGACATGCGCGCGGGCCGGGGCGGGCGCACCCTCGTCCGCCTCTGACCCGGTGATGGCGGGATCCGCGTGGGAGGAACTCGTCGAGGTCGCGGCCGGGGTAGTCGAGGTCACAACCGCCTGACCCGGGTTGTTGCCAGGGTCTGGCGGTAGCCTCCAGCCCGCAACTAGGCTCGACCCGTTCCGCCCAGTCCCCGCTGGCCCGATCGTCCCGGAGGTGCGCCGATGACCGGCTCGGTCGCCATGCACATGAGTGACGGGTTGCTCAACACGACGACATCGCTGCTGTTCGTCGGGGTCGCGGTGGTCGGGCTCGCGATCGCGGCGGCCCGCGCGCGCAACGACCTCGACGACCGGACCGCGCCGCTGGCGGGCCTCGTCGCCGCGTTCGTCTTCGCCACCCAGATGCTGAACTTCCCGGTGCTGCCCGGGGTCAGCGGCCACCTGCTCGGTGGCGCGTTGGCGGCGATCCTGGTCGGACCGTGGGTCGGGGCGCTGTGCGTGTCGATCGTGCTGGTCGTGCAGGCGCTGGTGTTCGCCGACGGCGGCGTCACCGCGCTGGGCGCCAACATCACCAACATGGCCCTGATCGGCACCGCCGCCGGGTTCGCGGTCGCGACCCTGCTCAAGCGGTTCGCCACCAGCAAGGTGGGGCTGGTTGTAGTCGCCTTCGTCGCCGCGCTGCTGAACACCGTGATCGCGTCGCTCGGGTTCGTCCTCGAGTTCGCCATCGGCGGGGACCCGGCGTTCAACCTCGGCGGGGTCACCGCGACGGTGGTGGGCGTGCACTGCCTCATCGGCATCGGCGAGGGCATCATCACCGCGCTCACCGTTGGCGCTGTCGCCGCTGTCCGGCCTGACTTGGTCTACCTGCTGCGCGGCACCAGCCGCCCCCTGGAAGTGCGTGAAGGGACCACGGCATGACAAGCACGAAGACCCGCAACCTGTCCTTCCTGCTTGGGTTCCTCCTCGCGGCGCTCGTCCTGGCGGGCGCTGTGTCCTACTTGGCCGATTCGAACCCGGACGGACTCGACCACGCCACCCTCAAGGGCTGCGAGGTAGTGGAGACCGCGGACGGCGAGCAGTTGCAGGGCAGCTGCATCGCGCAGAACGCCAAAGACCACCAGCTCGCGGGGAGCCCATTGGCGGACTACGCCGTCGGCGGCGGAGAGGGCACCACCGGGCTGGCGGGTGTCATCGGTGTCGTGCTGACCGTTGTCGTCGCCGGTGGGCTGTTCTGGGTACTGCGCAGGCGCCCGACCAAGTGAGCGCGGGGCACTCCCACCCGCTGTACCGGCCCGGTGACTCGTCGGTCCACCGCCTTCCGCCGCAGGTGAAGATGGTCGCGGCCGTCGCGGGGGCGTTGTGCGTGGTCGCGACACCCCGGGAGCGGTTCTGGGCCTTCGGGCTGTACCTGGTCCTTTTGGCCTGCGTGTGGGTCCTCGCCCGCATCCCGCCCGGATGGCTCGCTAAGCGCGCGCTGATCGAGCTGCCGTTCGTCGTGCTGGCGCTCGTGTTCCCGTTCGTCGCAGGTGGCCCTACCGTCGATGTCTTAGGCCTACAGCTTTCCGAGCACGGCCTACTGTCCGGCTGGAACATCCTGGTCAAAGGCACCCTGGGTGTTCTGATCTCACTCACCCTGGCCGCTACGACTATGCCGGGGGAGCTGATCATCGGTCTGCAGCGCCTAAAGGTGCCGACGATGGTCGTCACCATCGCCACCCTCATGCTGCGCTACCTGGACGTTATCGCCGCTGAGGCCCGCCGCATGCGGATCGCGCGTATCTGCCGCGGTCACGATCCCCGGTTCCTGTGGCAGGTAGGGGCAACAGCGCGCGGGATCGGCACCTTGTTCATCCGCAGCTACGAGCGCGGAGAGCGTGTCCACCTCGCCATGGTCTCGCGTGGGTGGAACGGCGCGATGCCCGACCAAGGACGAGCTGCCGGGAGCGCGACCTGGCTCGTAGGGCTCATCCCGACCGCCCTAGCCGCCGTCGTGCTAGGCATAGCCCTGTGACACCGCCCGCCCTCTTGGTCGAACGCCTCGCCTACGCCTACCCGGACGGCCACCAAGCCCTCTTCGGCGTGAACCTACGAGTCGAGCCAGGGGAGCGGGTCGCGGTCCTTGGCCCCAACGGCGCCGGTAAGACCACCTTGGTACTGCACCTCAATGGCGTGCTATCCGGGCAAGGCACAGTCGAGGTGGCGGGGCTGCCGGTCAATAAACAGAATGCGAAAGAAGTCCGCCGCCGGGTCGGCATCGTCTTTCAGGATCCAGACGACCAACTGTTCATGCCCACGGTTCGCGAAGACGTCGCCTTCGGTCCCGCGAATTTCGGGTTGCGCGGACCTGAACTCGAGGCCCGCGTCACCCGCGCGCTCGACGACGTGGGCATGGCCGAACACGCCGACCGCTCACCCATGCACCTGTCCGGCGGGCAGCGCCGCCGGGTCGCGCTGGCCACCGTGCTCGCCTGTGACCCGGACATCCTCGTGCTCGACGAACCCTCCGCCAACCTGGAGCCCAGGGCTCGTCGCGAACTCGCCGAGGTCCTGCTCGGTCTGGGCCGCACCACGCTGATGGTCACCCACGACCTGCCTTACGCGGCGCAGTTGTGCCCTAGAGCGGTCCTCATCGACGAGGGTGTGATCGTCGCCGACGGCCCCACCCGCGAACTGCTCGCCGACGACGCCCTGCTCGCCCGCCACCGGCTCGAACTTCCTTTCGGGTTCCGCCTCGACTAGTCTCGCGAACACAACCGCATATCGGGCCGCACGAGTGGGACCGGGAGAGCCCTCGATCTTGATCGAGGCACCGAAGGAGCAACTCCCCGTCAATCTCTCAGGTAAAGCTACCGTTCCCACCAGGCCACTCTGGAAAGCAGACGCGATCTCGGCGTCTCACCCACGGTGCAAGCCGCGTTCGCGGCGAAGCTCTCAGGTGCCATGACAGAGGGGGAGTTCCAGCGCCGGATCCGTCCACCCGGCGCGCTGCCCAGGAGCTCCCATGACCCTCGTCCACCGCACCCAATACAGCGAACAGCCCGCGGGTTGTCCACAACCACCACACTCATCCACAGCTCGACCGGTCGCGCTGCACCACGCGCGCCCGGCGTGCCACGCTGCGGACACCACTGTTCCCGGCGCGCCGAAGGAGACCCGACTTCCATGAGCACACCCTCCCCGCTGCACGCGGTGCATGAGGCCCTGGGTGCCTCGTTCACCGACTTCGCGGGCTGGTCGATGCCCCTGCGCTACGGCAGCGAGCTGGCTGAGCACAAGGCGGTCCGCACCGCGTCCGGCCTGTTCGACCTCAGCCACATGGGCGAGATCGAGCTGACCGGCCCCGAGGCGGCCCAGGCGCTGGACTTCGCGCTGGTCGGCAAGCTGTCGGCGGTCAAGCCGGGCAAGGCCCGCTACACGATGATCTGCGACGCCGAGGGCGGCGTCCTCGACGACCTGGTCGTCTACCGGCTGGCCGCGGACAAGTACATGGTCGTGGCCAACGCCTCCAACGCGGTCACCGTCGCCGCCGCCCTGCGCGAGCGCGCCGACGGGTTCGCCGTCGAGGTCAACGACCG
Source organism: Actinokineospora diospyrosa (assembly GCF_024171925.1). Classification (GTDB taxonomy): domain Bacteria; phylum Actinomycetota; class Actinomycetes; order Mycobacteriales; family Pseudonocardiaceae; genus Actinokineospora; species Actinokineospora diospyrosa. The sequence goes on from NZ_JAMTCO010000022.1 coordinate 18,552, forward strand.
CTCCGCCGACCTGGCGCTGATCGCCGTGCAGGGTCCGACGTCGACGGCGATCATCGGCTCGGTCACCGGCGCCGACCTCGACGCGCTGGCCTACTACGCCAGCGTCCCGGCCGCCATCGCGGGCATCGACATCCTGCTCGCCCGCACCGGCTACACCGGTGAGGACGGCTTCGAGGTCTATGTGGACGGTGCCGACGCCCCCCGGGTGTGGGAGGTCCTCACCGAGGCTGGCCAGGAGCACGGCCTGCTGCCCGCCGGGCTCGCCTGCCGCGACACGCTGCGGCTCGAGGCGGGCATGCCGCTCTACGGCAACGAGCTCAGCGCCTCGTTCACCCCCTTCGACGCCGGTCTCGGCCGGGTCGTCAAGTTCGACAAGCCCGGCGGCTTCGTCGGCAAGGAGGCGCTGGAGCGCCGCCGCGACGCCGACGTCGAGGCCAAGGTGCTGGTCGGCCTGGTCGGGTCCGGCAAGCGCGCCCCCCGACACGGGTACGCCGTGCTCGACGGGGACGGCGCCCAGGTCGGTACGGTCACCAGCGGCGCGCTCTCGCCGACGCTCGGCCACCCGATCGCGATGGCCTACGTGCCGGTCGCGGTCAGCGAGCCGGGTACCGCGCTCACCGTGGACATCCGCGGCACCAGCGCGCCGGTCGAGGTCGTCAAGCTGCCCTTCTACCAGCGTCAAGCCTGAACCCAGGAGATCGAGAACCCATGAGCAACCCGGAGAACCTCGGCTACACCACCGACCACGAGTGGGTCGACCTCGCCGATCCGGCCTCGGCCACGGTCGGCGTCACGAAGTACGCCGCCGACGCCCTCGGTGACGTGGTGTACGTGCAGCTGCCCGAGGTGGGCGCCACCCTGACCACGGGTGAGGCGTGCGGGGAGATCGAGTCGACCAAGTCCGTGTCCGACCTGTTCGCCCCCGCCGACGGCGTGGTGGTCGAGATCAACGAGGCCGTCGTGGACACCCCCGAGCTGGTCAACACCGACCCGTTCGGCGACGGCTGGCTCTTCCGCGTCCGCGTCGACGGCGACCCCGAGCTGCTCGACGCCGCCGCGTACGCCGAGCACACCAAGGAGGACTGAATGGCAGGCACACCCACGTTCGGGCAGTCGCTGGCCGAGGTGGACCCGGAGATCGCCGCCGCGGTCGCCGCCGAGCTGCACCGCCAGCAGTCGACGCTGGAGATGATCGCCTCGGAGAACTTCGCCCCGGTCGGGGTGCTCGAGGCGCAGGGCTCGGTGCTGACCAACAAGTACGCCGAGGGCTACCCCGGCCGCCGCTACTACGGCGGCTGCGAGCACGTCGACGTGGTCGAGCAGCTGGCCATCGACCGGGTCAAGGAGCTCTTCGGCGCCGAGCACGCCAACGTGCAGCCGCACTCGGGCGCCTCGGCCAACGCCGCGGCGATGTTCGCCGTGCTCAAGCCCGGTGACACCATCCTCGGGCTGGACCTGGCGCACGGCGGGCACCTGACGCACGGCATGAAGATCAATTTCTCCGGCAAGCTGTACAACGTGGTCGCCTACCACAGCGACCGCGACACCGGCCGGGTCGACATGGCCGAGGTCGAGCGGCTGGCCAAGGAGCACAGCCCGAAGCTGATCGTGGCTGGCTGGTCGGCCTACCCGCGCCACCTCGACTTCGCCGAGTTCCGCCGCATCGCCGACGCGGTCGGCGCGCTGCTCATGGTCGACATGGCGCACTTCGCGGGCCTGGTCGCCGCCGGGCTGCACCCGAACCCGGTGCCGCACGCGCAGCTGGTCACCACCACCACGCACAAGACCCTCGGCGGGCCGCGCGGCGGGGTGGTGCTGTGCACCAAGGAGCTGGCCAAGAAGGTCAACTCGGCGGTGTTCCCCGGCCAGCAGGGCGGTCCGCTCGAGCACGTGATCGCGGCCAAGGCGGTGGCGTTCAAGATCGCCGCTTCCGCCGAGTTCGCCGAGCGGCAGCGCCGGGTGCTCGAGGGCGCCCGGATCCTGGCCGACCGGCTCTCCGCGCCGGACGCCGCCGAGGCGGGCGTGAAGGTGCTCAGCGGTGGCACCGACGTGCACCTGGTGCTGGTCGACCTGGTCGACTCGCAGCTCGACGGCCAGCAGGCCGAGGACCGGCTGCACTCGATCGGGATCACGGTCAACCGCAACGCGGTCCCGTTCGACCCGCGGCCGCCGATGGTCACCTCCGGGCTGCGCATCGGCACCCCGGCGCTGGCCACCCGCGGCTTCGACGCCGAGGACTTCGCCGAGGTCGCCGACGTGATCGCGCTCGCGCTGCGGCCCGAGCTCGACGAGGCGGCCGGGGAGGCGCTGCGCGACCGCGTGGCCGCCCTGGTGCGCCGCCGCCCGCTCTACCCGGAGCTGGGCTAGGGATTGCCCGTTCCCGGTGCCGCGCCGAGACCCGGCGCGGCACCGGGGCCGAACGAGGAGGTTAGTGGTGGCGGTCAGCGTCTTCGACATGTTCAGCGTGGGCATCGGCCCGTCGAGCTCGCACACCGTCGGCCCGATGCGGGCCGCGGTGATGTTCGTCGAGGGCCTGCGCGACGCCGGGCGGCTGCCGGGGGTGGCCAGGGTGCGCGCCGAGCTGTTCGGCTCGCTGGGCGCCACCGGCCACGGCCACGGCAGCGACAAGGCGGTGCTGCTCGGCCTGGAGGGCGAGCGCCCGGAGGAGGTCGACACGGCCTCGGTGCCCACCCGGGTCGCCGCGATCCGCGAGTCCGGCCGCATCCGGCTGCTGGGCGGCCACGAGATCGCCTTCGCCGAGGACGACGACCTCGTCATGCACCGGCGCAAGTCGCTGCCGCTGCACCCCAACGGCATGACCTTCGCCGCCTGGGACGCCGAGGGCGGCGAACTGGCCGTGCGCACCTACTACTCCGTGGGCGGCGGCTTCGTCCTCGACGAGTCCGCGGCCGACGGCCCGGTGATCTCCGCCGACACCACGCCGGTGCCGTACCCGTTCCGCACCGCGGCCGACCTGCTGACCCACTGCGAGGTCACCGGCAAGTCCGTCGCCCAGGTCATGATGGCCAACGAGCTGGTCTGGCGCACCGAGGACGAGGTACGCGCCGGTCTGATGCACATCTGGCAGGTCATGCAGGACTGCGTCACCCGCGGCTGCGAGCAGGACGGCGTGCTGCCCGGCGGCCTCAAGGTCCCGCGCCGCGCCAAGGCCCTGCACGAGAAGCTGCTGTCCGAGAGCGGCGAGGGCGACCCCCTCTACGTCATGGACTGGGTGAGCCTGTTCGCGCTCGCGGTCAACGAGGAGAACGCCTCCGGCGGCCGCGTCGTCACCGCCCCCACCAACGGCGCCGCGGGCATCATCCCCGCCGTGCTGCACTACTACACCCGGTTCCTCTCCGTCGCCAACGACGACGGAGTGATCGAGTTCCTGCTCACCGCCGCCGCGATCGGCGTGGTGCTCAAGGAAACCGGCTCGATCTCCGGCGCCGAGGTCGGCTGCCAGGGCGAGGTCGGCTCGGCCTGCGCGATGGCCGCCGCGGGCCTCACCGCCGTGCTGGGCGGGACGGTCGCGCAGGTGGAGAACGCCGCCGAGATCGGCCTGGAACACCACCTGGGCCTGACCTGCGACCCGGTGGGCGGCCTGGTCCAGATCCCCTGCATCGAGCGCAACGCGGTCGGCTCGACCAAGGCCATCAACGCCTCCAGGATGGCCCTGCGTGGCGACGGCACGCACGTGGTGCACCTGGACAAAGTCATCAAAACGATGCGCGAAACCGGCGCGGACATGCACACGAAGTACAAGGAAACGGCGCGTGGTGGGTTGGCGCTGAACGTGATCGAGTGCTGACCGGGCGATATTGGGTCCACAGTGGATGAAGAGGTGTCTGCTCGGGCGTTCGCTGGAGTTGCTCCGCTGGGGGAGGCGGTCGGCTGAGTCTTGATGGCTGGCTGTGCTTGGTTGTCCACAACGGGTTCGGTTGTCCACAGGGTGTTGGTCGCTGGTCCCGGCTTGTCGGTGGTTCTCGGTAGGCTGTATATCGGGGGCTCTTGATTCAGTTGATCTTGTGGGGCTGGTTGTGCGTGGTTTGGTTGTGCACAACGGTTCTGGTTGTCCACAGGGCGTTGGTTGCTGCTCCCGTTGTGTCGGTGCTGCGCGGTAGGCTGTGTATTTGGGGGCTTTCGATCAGGTTGATCTTGGCGCATGCTGTGGTTGGGGGTGCGTCGCAAGGGATTCGGGCCTTCGCCTTCGGCTCCGGTGGACGGCCTCGTCGCCTGGCGGCGACCTCGGCGTCCGATCCGCGACAATGCGGAAAGCTCGATGGGGCGAACTTGTTTTGCGCGGGGCCCCTACAACACCCGACGCAGAACCGCAAAGCAGGGGCCCAAAAGCAGGCCCTGCCGCGTGGAAACGCTACGGGTGTTGTCCCCCCACGCAAAACAAGTCCGCCCCATCGAGCCGGCTTGGCACCAGCGACTCCGACTGTCCACGCGCTGGGAAGGTGGGCTGAGGCGGACCTGACGGGGCGCAGGCTGGCACCGACGGCCGAGTGTCCAGGTGCTGGGTTGGCAGGGCCGACGAGGGCGGGCTGGGATGGCACCGGATCTTCCGGGTGTCCGGGGCAGGTCGGGTGGGCTTGGGCGAACCTGACGGCAGTTGGGTTGGCACAGCGGGGTTCGAGTGTCCCGGGGGCTGGTCAGGTGGGCTGGGGTGGACCTGACGGGGGGCAGGTTGGCGTCGCCGGGGCCGAGGGTTCGGATGTTGGTTTGGCGCCAGTGGTTTCCTGCAGTTAGGAGTCTCCTGTGGACCGGCTTGAAGAAGGGCACCGTCCACAGGGGAGGGGGCAGCAGGCGAGGGGTCAGGAGGCTCGGCGGGGGGAGGAGGCGGCTGATACGGCTTTCTCCAGCTCCGAGCGGGTCATTTTGGAGCGGCCCTTGATGTCCAGTTCGCGGGCGAGCTTGTCCAGGTCGGCCTTGCTGAGGTTGTCCAGCTCCTCGTCGGGCTGGCGGCGCTTCTTGCGACCTTCGACGCTCTTGGTCAGGGCTTCGAAGAGGTCCACCACCTTGGTGGGGGTGCTGGGTTCCTCGCCCGCCACGACCTCGCGGCCCTGTTTCTTGTCTTCGATGAGCTGTTCGACCCGCTGGGTGTAGGTGTCGTGGTAGTCCTCGGGGTTCCACTGCTCGGTCATCGAGTCGACCAGGGTGATCGCCATGTCCAGTTCTTTGCCGCGCGCGGGGGTGATCTCCGGCAGGGACTTGAGTTCCTTGGCCGGGTCGCGCAGGTCTTCGGCGAACAGGAGGGTGGTCAGCACCAGCAGGTCGTCGTCGCTGGCTCGGACGGCCGTGAGGTATTCCTTGCCGCGCATGACGAAGGTGGCGATGCCCGCGCGGTTGGTCTTGCGCATGGCTTGCAGGAGCAGGCCGTAGGCCTTGGTGTACTCCTCCTTCGACGGCGCCAGCCAGTACGTCTTCTGGAAGTGGATCGGGTCGATCTCCTCCAGGTCGACGAACGAGGAGATGTCGAGGGTGCGGGAGCGGCCGGGGGCGATCTGGTCGAGCTCCTCCGGGTCGATGATCACGTACTCGCCCGCCCCGACCTCGGCGCCCTTGACGATGTCGGCGAAGGCGACCTCCTCGCCGGTGCGCTCGTTGACCCGCTTGTAGCGGATGCGGTCGGTCGTCCCCCGCTCGAACTGGCGGAAGCTGATCGTGTGGTCGTCGGTGGCCGAGTAGAGGTCGACCGGCACCGTCACCAGCCCGAAGTTGATCGCCCCGTGCCAAATCGGTCGCGCCACGTCAGCCTCCCGCCGTGTCCTTGGCCTCCAGTGTGGACCACGAACACCGGAAAAGTCCTGTTCAGCGCTCGTCGGTGACCAAGCCAGCACGCAGCGTTTCCAACGTGCGGGTCAGCAGCCGGGAGACGTGCATCTGCGAGACGCCGATCTTCTCCGCGATCTGGGTCTGGGTCATGTTCCGGAAGAACCGCAGCAGCAGGATCCGCCGCTCGCGCTCGGGCAGCCGCTCGATCAGCGGGCGCAGCGATTCGTGGTCCTCGATGCCCAGCAGCGCCGCGTCGTCCTCGCCGAGGGTGTCGGCGAGCGGGTCGGAGTCGGGGTCACCGGAGGACAGCGCCTCGTCGAGCGAGACCGACTGGTAGACCTGCCCGGCTTCCAAGCCCTCGTAGACCTCTTCGCGGCTCATCCCCAGGTGGGTGGCTATCTCGCTGGGCGTCGGCGCGCGGCCCAGGCGCTGGGAGAGTTCGTTGCCCGCCGCGGTGATGGTCAGGTGCAGTTCCTTGAGCCTGCGCGGCACCCGCACCGACCACGCGGTGTCGCGGAAGTAGCGGCGGACCTCGCCCATGATGGTGGGCACCGCGAAGGACAGGAAGTCGATGCCGCGGGTCGGGTCGAACCGGTCCACCGCGTGGATCAGGCCCACGGTGGCGACCTGGGTCAGGTCGTCGCGGGCCACGCCGCGGTGGGCGAAGCGCATCGCGATGTGCTCGGCGAGCGGCAGGTGCCCGGTGACCAGCTTGTCGCGCACCGCTTCGCGCCGGTCGTCACCGTCGGGCAACTCGCCGAGTTCGCTGAACAGCGGGGCCAGGTGGCTGTACTCGTGCGTGGAACCGGTGGGGGTCTCCGCGCTCACCCGACCTCCCGCGTCCCGACGGGGGCGGGCGACCCGGCCCGCTCGTCCGCGTGCGCGCTCGGTCTCCCACCCGATCCCGGTTTCACACCACCGACACTAACCGCGGTCGCCGCACGTGCCCGCCACCCGGACAGGGTGGTCCCCGCGCGGCCGACACCGAGCGTGTCGCGACCCCGCGAGCCCGGGTGGCCCGCACCCGTCCGTGGTGGTACCCGTCCTGGCCGCTCGGTGGTCTGTTCCCCCGCCGGGGTGCCCACGAGCACGCCGAGGCCGCTGTCGTTGCCGGTCATCGCCGCGAACTCCCCGTCATGTGCACCACGTACCCAGAAACGCCGGTGCGGACACCTGCGCGTTCGGGTGGCTGCCCGCACGCTAGGCGCGCGATCCGTCCGCGATCGGACCGAGCACGTCGTAGGGCGGTACCCAGCCGTGTTCGACCAGTACGCGGTGCAGGTCGCGCACCGCTTGCTCCACCTCGGCCCGCTCCTCGCCCGCCTCGGCCAACGCGCGCGCCGCGGCCAGCAACGCGGCGTCGAGCCCGGCAGGCTCGCCCGCCTCGTCGTCGGGGTCGTCGGCGCCGATGTTGCGGCGCAGGTAGCTGTCCATCGGCTCGACCGACGGCTCGGCGAACATCCCCACCACCAGGTGCGCCACCCGGTGCAACTTGGTGTTGTACTGCTGGGAAAGCCGCACCAGCGCGTCGAACGCCTCCTTCGGCGAGCACCGGCGCAGCACCACCAGCACGCCCATGGCCTGCTCGATGGTGGCCCTGGTGCGCAGCGCGCGCCGCAGACCGTCCAACTCGGACTGCAGTTGGGCCACCCGCGAGGTCGGGTCCTGGCTCACCGGCTGCCCCCGGCTCGCTCCTGCGGTCTTCGCACCGCGGTGCCCATGACGGTCTTCCTCCCGGTCCACGTCCACTCGGCCGACCCCCCGACGTCGGGGGGTCGACGCGTGGGCAGCGTTCGGCGGGGGGACGCGTCGCGGGCAGCGACCACCGCCGGTGACGGGCGGGGTCGGGCAGCACGCAGCCCCTCGCTCCACGCGAGTGCCGGGGGCGGCGACCGAACAGGTGACTGGCCGCCTGCTCGACGACTGTGCCTGGGTGTCGCCCCCCGGCGTGCTGCGGCTGCTTGCTCAACCGCTACCGGAGCACTCTAAAGATCACGCCGAAGCGGGCACAAGGCGGGTCGGGCTGTCGTCCGGCGGGCGGACACAGCCGCCCCTACGGTGGGTACGCGAGCCGCACGACAAGGTGACACGGAAAGGAGCCAGACATGCTGGCGGTGACAGAAGCGGCAGCGGACGCCATCAGCGCGTTGACCGCGCAGGACGGCATCCCGGACAGCGGTGGGCTGCGGTTCACCCTGGTGACCCCGGAGGTGGAGGGCACGCCGCTCGCGGTGGCGCTCGCCCCGGAGCCGACCGAGGGCGACCAGGTGGTGACCGCGGCGACCGGGGCACACGTGTTCCTGGAGCCCGGCGCGGCGGAACTGTTGTCCGACAAGGTGCTCGACGTGCAGGCCGACGCCGAGGGGCAGTTGAACTTCGCGGTGCTGCGCCAGGACGAGGGCGGACAGCCGGTCTGAGCACGACTGTGATCTGCGCTATCGGGTGATTGAAAGCACCTGACCCGGGTAGTCCCGAAAGGGGCGGATCGTACTCGGGAGGCAGGGATGGCACGAGGCAACCGGTTGACGATGCTCGCGGCGGCGCGGGCGCCACTGTGGCGCGGGCTGGACTACGGCCCGGCGGTGGTGGTGCTGAGCCCGTCGGCGACGCGTCCGACCGAATTGCCCGAGGCCTGGAGACCGCTGGAGCAGTCGTACCAGATCGCCTGGTGCGCGGTGCCGCCGCAGGCCGGTGGCGCAGGCTCGCTGGAGCGGGTCGAGGACGTGCTGGAAACCCTCGCCGACCGGGCCACCAGGACCCAGGTCGTGGCGCACACCGCGCTGACCGAAGTGGCCTGCCAGGTCGTGGCCGAGTTCCCGGAGATCGTGCGCGGGCTCGTGCTCGTCGGGCACAGCCGCGCGGTGGAGCCGACCGGGGTGCCGACCACCCGGATCGCCGTACTCGGTGAACCCGTCGGGCCGGGCTCGCTCGCCCGGCCCGACGTGGTCGCCGAGGTGGCCGAAGCGCTGGCCGCCCGCGAGCGGCACCTGCGGCCGTCGCGCCCGCTGGCCGCCCGCCCGCTGTCGGTCGTGGTCACCGGGGTCACCGGGGTGGACACCGTGGGTGGGATCGCCGTCGGGAGCTGAGCCCCGCGCTCGGCGGGTCCCGCGCGCGGGCGAATATCGTGGGACCCATGAGCACACACTTCGACGTCGTGGTCCTCGGCGCGGGGCCTGGCGGGTACGTCGCGGCGATCCGGGCGACCCAGCTCGGACTCAAGACGGCGATCATCGAGGAGCGCTACTGGGGCGGTGTCTGCCTCAACGTCGGCTGCATCCCCTCGAAGGCCCTCCTGCGCAACGCGGAGCTGGCGCACATCCTCCAGCACGAGACCAAGACGTTCGGCATCCGGGTCGACGGCTCGATCAGCCTCGACTACGGCGCCGCCTTCCAGCGCTCCCGCACCGTGGCCGAGGGCCGGGTCAAGGGCGTGCACTACCTGATGAAGAAGAACTCGATCACCCAGTACGCGGGTTGGGGCACCTTCCGCGACGCGGGCACCATCGACGTGGCGCTGACCGATGGCGGCACCGAGACGATCACCTTCGGCAACGCCATCATCGCCGCGGGCGCGACCACCAGGCTGCTGCCGGGCACCGCGCTCTCCGAGCGCGTGGTCACCTACGAGGAGCAGATCCTCTCGGACACGCTGCCGGAGAGCATCGTCATCGCAGGCGCGGGCGCCATCGGCGTCGAGTTCGCCTACGTGCTGCACAACTACGGCGTCAAGGTCACCATCGTCGAGTTCCTCGACCGGATGGTCCCGCTGGAGGACGAAGAGGTCTCCAAGGAACTGCTGCGCCGCTACAAGAAGCTCGGCATCGACGTGCGGGTGGGCACCAAGGTCGAGTCGATCGACGACTCGGGCGCCAAGGTGAAGGTCGAGGTGTCCAAGGGCGACACCCGCGACGTCATCGAGGCCGACAAGGTCCTGCAGGCCATCGGGTTCGCGCCGCGGGTGGAGGGCTACGGCCTGGAGAACACCGGCGTGAAGCTGACCGACCGCAAGGCCATCGAGATCGACGGCTTCTGCCGCACCTCGGTCGACAACATCTACGCCATCGGCGACGTCACCGCGAAGCTGATGCTCGCGCACGCCGCCGAGTCCATGGGCGTCATCGCCGCGGAGACCATCGCGGGCGCGGAGACCATGGAGCTCGACTACGTGATGATCCCGCGCGCGACCTACTGCCAGCCGCAGATCGCCAGCTTCGGCTACACCGAGGCGCAGGCGCGCGAGAGGGGCTACGACGTCCAGGTCGCGAAGTTCCCGTTCACCGCGAACGCCAAGGCGCACGGCCTGGGCGAGGCGGTCGGTTTCGTGAAGCTGATCAGCGACAAGACCCACGGCGAGCTGCTGGGCGGGCACCTGATCGGCCCCGAGGTCACCGAGCTGCTGCCGGAGCTGACCCTGGCGCAGCAGTGGGACCTGACCGTGCACGAGGTGGCGCGCAACGTGCACGCGCACCCGACCCTCGGCGAAGCGGTCAAGGAGGCCGTCCACGGCCTGGCCGGACACATGATCAACATGTGAGCGCGCCCCGGGTGGGTGGCCGCGGGTCACCCACCCGGGCGAACGTCCACTCTGGACCGCTGCGCGCGCGGCCCCCTGGGTACCCCGGTGGGGCTAGCCGTCGATCCGAGAGGTGGACCCCATGTTCGCACCGCGTCGCGTTCTCCTGCCCGTTGTCCTCGCCGGGGCTTGTCTGTGCTCGGCGTCGCCCGCGCAGGCGGCACCACAGCCCCGCCTCTCGGCCGCCTACAGCGTCTCGGCCTCGGCCGTGAACGCGACCAGGGCGTTGGTCTTCACCGTCTACAACTCCGACATCCTCACGACGGTCGGGTTCTCGTTCACGCTGAACCTGCCCGCGGGCATCACCCGCCCGGTCACCGCCCCGTCGAGCACCTGCACGGACACGACGGTCAGCGACACGCCGCCCGATCCCGGGGGAATCATCCCGCCCTTCCGGTCCGCGCAGGCCGACACCCTCTACATCGACGGGATCCTCTCCAACGTCGCGCTGTCCTGCACCATCACGATCCCGGTCACCGCCGCGGCGCAGGGCACTTACACGACGTGCCCCGGTGCCATCGTCGACCTGGTCGGTACGACCACACTGGACAGCTGCGCGCCGATCTACTTCGAGGAACCCTATGCGTACCGGGAGGACTGACCGCGCGGGCACGGGCGGGTGAAAACGACCACCTGTCCGGATGGGACGGCCGGTGTGGACGGCGGTGCGCGGGCGAGGGTGGGTACCACCGCCGGGAACGCCCCGTCGCCCTTCGAGAGGTGAGTTGGATGCCGAACCAGCGCCGTGTCCTGTCCGTCCTGCTCGGTGCGGCCACCGCGGCCGCGCTCGTCGCGACCGCCCAGCCAGCGCACGCGGCACCGCAGCCGGGGCTGAGCGCGGCATACAGCGCCAGGGCCGTCGCGGTCGGCAGCACCTGGTCGCTGGTGTTCACCATCACCAACGCCGACACCCCGACCACCGTCCCGTTCTCGTTCGGGGTGTCGCTGCCCGGCGGCGTGACCAGCCCGGGCGCGCCGACGACGACGTGCACCGCCACCGTCGGGGTGTCCGCGCCGGGCGAGTACGCCGTCGCCGGGGTGCTTGCCGCGGCGCAGCCCTCGTGCACCATCACCGTGCGGGTGACCTCGGCCACCGAGGCCAACTACGCGACCTGCGCCGACGACGTCAGCGACCTCGTCGGCCTCACGGCGCCGCCGCGCTGCGCCTCGATCTCCTTCGTCGCGGCGCAAGCGTCCTGACGGGACCGGGCTCAGCCCTCGGCGCGGTCGCGGACCTCGTAGGCGAGGTCGGCGTAGTCGGGGGCGGGCTCGGTCTCCTTGAGGGTGACCAGGTCCGCCGGGTCCACCCGGGCGGGCAGTTCGCCGAAGCGGGCGTGGCGCAGGAACGCGAACTCTTCTTCGGTGAACCGCTCGCTCATGCCGCCATTGTGCCGCTCAGTGGCCGCGGATGACTCCGTCCGCGTGCTCCGAACTCCGTTCGGCTCAGGCGCGCGATCGCAAACGCTAGTGCAGATGGCGGTGCGTTTTACCCGGATCGGATTCGGGTGAATCCGCACGGCCGTTCGGCTGGAACGTGCGCTGTACGGCTGCGCTTCCGGCATCCGGCGGACGATGATCCTCGTGGCCCAACCCCGGGCCTGATATCGAGGAGTTACACATGCGAAGTGTCTCCCTCCGCCGGACGACGCCCGCCGTGCTCGCCCTGGTGAGCCTCGCCGTGGTCGGGCTGGCCCAGCCCGCCGCCGCCGCGCCCCCGAACTACCGCGCCGACGCCCACGCCTCGGCGGCCGTCGTCGACACGGTGGTGACCGCCCCGGTGACCTTCGGGCGGGCCGACGTCAACTTCACCACCTCTCTGCCCGCCAACGACGCCGCCACCCTGCCCGGTGGCATCTCGGCGCCGGTGCTCGGCACCACCGGCGCGGTGGCCACCACCGCCGCCGCCCAGGACATCGGCAACACCCGGATCGCCACCGCCACGGCGGGCGTCTCCGGCGTCAGCCTGCTGGCGGGCCAGATCTCGGCCGACTACATCGGGTCGGCCGCGGGGGCGAGCATCACGCTCGGCGCACCGGTCGTCGTCACCGGCGGCACCACCACGGTGCAGAACCTGAAGATCGGCAGCCAGACCTTCAACGGCGCGCTCCCGCCCAACACCTCCGTCTCGATCGCGGGCGTGGCGGTCGTGCACCTCAACGAGCAGGTCCCGGTCGCGGGTGGCGACGGCATCAGGGTCACCCCGGTTCGCATCGAGGTGCTCGGCATCCTCGGCGCGCCGGTCGCCGAGGTGGGCATCGCGACCAGTCAGGCCACTGTGACCCCGTGACAACGGCGGCACGCGGTCACGCCTGCCTGCGGGAGGCGGTGACCCGCTGACACGGCACGGCCCCGCGAGCGCCTTTGCTCGCGGGGCCGTTGTCCGGGGGAAGCCGCTAGACCAGGGGGCGGTCGGTCGGCTCGATGGGGCGGGGCAGGACCGCGCGCCGGGTCAGGTAGGCGTCCACCCCGGCGGCGGCCGAGCGGCCCTCGGCGATGGCCCACACGATCAGCGACTGGCCGCGGCCCATGTCGCCCGCGGTGAACACGCCCTCGACCGAGGTCTGGAAGTCGCGCCCGCGCGCCACGTTGCCGCGGTCGTCGAGGTCGACGCCCAGGTCGGTCAGCAGGGCACCCTTCTCCGGGCCGACGAAGCCCATGGCCAGGGTGACCAGGTCGGCCGGGATCTCGCGCTCGGAACCCGCGACCGGGGTGAACCGGCCACCGACCAGTTCCACCTCGGCGAGCCGCAGCGCCCGGACGTTGCCGTCGGTGTCGCCGAGGAACTCCGTGGTGGAGACCGAGTACACGCGTTCGCCGCCCTCCTCGTGCGCCGAGGTCACCCGGTACAGCAGCGGGTAGGTCGGCCACGGGTTGGCCTCCGCCCGCGCCTGGGGCGGCTTGGGCATGATCTCCAACTGGGTCACCGACGCGGCGCCCTGGCGGTGCGCGGTGCCGACGCAGTCCGCGCCGGTGTCGCCGCCGCCGATGACCACCACGTGCTTGCCCGCGGCGTGGATGGGGGAGCGGTCCAGCTGCCCGGCGGCCACCTTGTTCGCGGGCGGCAGGTACTCCATCGCCTGGTGCACCCCGGCCAGCTCGCGCCCGGGGATCGGCAGGTCGCGCCACGCGGTGGCGCCACCGGCCAGCACGACCGCGTCGAACTCGGCGCGCAACCGCTCGGCGGTGATGTCGACACCCACGTCTACGCCGGTGCGGAACTCGGTGCCCTCCGCGCGCATCTGCTCCAGCCGCCGGTCGAGGCGGGCCTTCTCCATCTTGAACTCGGGGATGCCGTAGCGCAGCAACCCGCCGATGGCGTCCGCCCGCTCGAAGACCACCACGTCGTGCCCCGCGCGGCTGAGCTGCTGCGCCGCGGCGAGCCCGGCCGGGCCGGACCCGACCACCGCGACCCGCTTGCCGGTGCGGGTCGCGGGCACCTGCGGGGTGATCCACCCCTCGTCCCACGCGCGGTCGACGATCGACACCTCGACCCGCTTGATCGACACCGGGTCGTCGTTGATGCCGAGCACGCACGCCGACTCGCACGGCGCCGGGCACAGCGTGCCGGTGAACTCGGGGAAGTTGTTGGTCGCGTGCAGCCGCTCGGCCGCCCGCTGCCAGTCCTCCCGCCACACCAGGGTGTTCCACTCCGGGATCAGGTTCCCCAGCGGACAACCCTGGTGGCAGAACGGGATCCCGCAGTCCATGCAGCGCCCGGCCTGCTTCTGCCCTGCTTCTGCCCTGAACTCGGCTGTGTTGGACTCCTCATAAACCTCGCGCCAGTCCTTCAAGCGCAGGAAAACCGGCCGGTGCTGGGCGTTCTCGCGCCGGGTGGTCATAAAGCCCTTGGGGTCAGCCATGTGCGGCCTCCATGATCGCCTGGTCGATGTCGCGGCCCTCGGCCTCGGCGGCCGCGCGCGCGGCGAGCACCCGCTTGTAGTCGGTGGGCATCACCTTGGTGAACCGGCTGACCTCGTTGTCCCAGTCGGCCAGCAGCGCCCGGCCCACCGCGGAGTCGGTCTCGGTGACGTGCCGGGCGACGAACCCGCGCAGCTCGTCGCTGTCCTCGACGGTGAGCGGGTCGAGGTCGACCATCTCCGGGTTGACCCGCGCCGGGTTCAGGTCCAGCACGTAGGCGATCCCGCCGGACATGCCCGCCGCGAAGTTGCGGCCGGTCTGCCCGAGCACGACCACGCGGCCACCGGTCATGTACTCGCAGCCGTGGTCGCCGACGCCCTCGACGACGGCCAGCGCGCCGGAGTTGCGCACCGCGAACCGCTCGCCGACCTTGCCGCGCAGGAACACCTCGCCGGAGGTGGCCCCGTAGGCGATCACGTTGCCCGCGATCACGTGCTGCTCGGCGGCGAACTGCGCGTCCGGGTGCGGCCGCACCGTGATCCGGCCACCGGAGAGGCCCTTGCCGACGTAGTCGTTGCCGTCGCCGACCAGCCGCAGCGTCACACCGCGCGGCAGGAACGCGCCGAACGACTGGCCCGCGGTACCGGTGAAGGTCACGTCGATGGTGTCGTTCGGCAGGCCGTCACCGCCCCAGCGCTTGGTCACCTCGGAGCCGAGCATGGTGCCGACGGTCCGGTTGACGTTGCGCACGGGCAGTTCCAGCCGCACCTTGTCCCCCGAGGACAGCGCCCCCTCGGCGAGCTGGATCAGCGTGTTGTCCAGCGCCCGCGCCAGTCCGTGGTCCTGCGCGACGGCCTGGTGGCGCACCGCGCGCGGCTCGAGCGGCGGCACGAAGAAGATCGGCGTCAGGTCGAGCCCGGCCGCCTTCCAGTGGTCCACCGCGGCGCGGGTGTCGAGCAGCTCCGCGTGCCCGACGGCCTCCTGGATCGAGCGGAAACCCAGCGCCGCCAGGTATTCGCGCACCTCCTGGGCGATGAACTCGAAGAAGTTCACCACGTACTCGGCCTTGCCACTGAACCTGGCCCGCAGCAACGGGTTCTGCGTCGCGACGCCCACCGGGCAGGTGTCCAGGTGGCACACGCGCATCATCACGCAGCCCGACACGACCAGCGGCGCGGTCGCGAAACCGAACTCCTCAGCGCCCAGCAGCATCGCGACCATGACGTCGCGGCCGGTCTTGAGCTGCCCGTCGGTCTGCACCACGATCCGGTCGCGCAACCGGTTGGCCAGCAGCGTCTGCTGGGTCTCGGCCAGCCCGAGTTCCCACGGGCCACCGGCGTGCTTGATCGACGACAGCGGGGACGCGCCGGTGCCGCCGTCGTGCCCGGAGATCAGCACCACGTCCGCGTGCGCCTTGGAGACACCCGCGGCGACCGTGCCGACACCCACCTCGGACACCAGCTTCACGTGGATGCGGGCCGCCGGGTTGGCGTTCTTCAGGTCGTGGATGAGCTGGGCGAGGTCCTCGATGGAGTAGATGTCGTGGTGCGGCGGGGGAGAGATCAGCCCGACGCCCGGGGTGGAGTGCCGGGTCTTGGCGATCCACGGGTACACCTTCGTGCCCGGCAGTTGACCGCCCTCACCCGGCTTCGCGCCCTGCGCCATCTTGATCTGGATGTCGTCGGCGTTGACCAGGTACTCGCTGGTGACGCCGAACCGACCGGACGCCACCTGCTTGATCGCCGAGCGCCGGGCCGGGTCGTAGAGCCGGTCGGAGTCCTCGCCGCCCTCACCGGTGTTGGACTTGGCGCCCAACCGGTTCATCGCGATCGCCAGCGTCTCGTGCATCTCCTGGGAGATGGACCCGTAGGAGATGGCCCCGGTGCCGAACCGCTTGACGATCTCGCTGACCGGCTCGACCTCTTCGATCGGCACCGGCGGCCGCACGCCCTCCTTGAACGCGAACAGCCCGCGCAGCGTCTTGAGCGCCGCGGACTGGTCGTCGACCAGCCGGGTGTAGTCCTTGAAGACCTCGTAGCGCCCGGCCCGGGTGGAGTGCTGGAGCTTGAACACCGTCTCCGGGTTGAACAGGTGCGGCTCGCCCTCGCGCCGCCACTGGTAGTCCCCGCCCACGGCCAGCTCGCGGTGGTCGGCGTGCACCCCGTCGGCCGGGTAGGCCACCGCGTGCCGCTGCCGCACCTCCTCGGCCAGCACGTCGAACCCGATGCCGCCCAGGCGCGAGGTGGTGCCGGTGAAGCACGCGTCCACCACCTCGGCGCCCAACCCGAGCGCCTCGAAGATCTGCGCACCGTGGTAGGAGGCCACAGTGGACACACCCATCTTGGACATGGTCTTGCGCACGCCCTTGCCCAGCGCCTTGATCAGGTTGCGAGCAGCGGTGTGGGGGTCGATGGCAGTGCGGATGACGCCGCGCCTGGCCATGTCCTCCACGGTCGCCATCGCCAGGTACGGGTTCACCGCCGACGCGCCGTAGCCGATCAGCAGCGCCACGTGGTGCACCTCGCGCGCGTCACCGGACTCCACGACCAGGCTCACCTGGCTGCGCGTCTTCTCCCGCACCAGGTGCTGGTGCACCGCGCCGACCAGCAGCAGCGACGGGATCGGGGCGAGCTCGTCGTCCACGCCGCGGTCGGACAGGACCACGACCCTGGCGCCCGCGCGGATCTCCCGCGACACCTGGGCGCGGATCTCGTCGAGCTGCTCGCGCAGCGCGTCACCGCCGCCGTCGACGTCGAAGCGGCCGTGCACGGTGACCGACCGGAACTCCGGCAGGTCGCCGTCGTCGTCGGCGTGCGCGATCTTGGCCAGCTCGTCGTTGTCCAGCACCGGGAACGGCAGCGTGATCCGCCTGCACGACTCGGCCGTGCCCGCCAGCAGGTTCGGCTCCGCGCCGAGCTGGGTGCCCAGCGAGGTCACCAGCTCCTCGCGGATCGCGTCCAGCGGCGGGTTGGTCACCTGGGCGAAGAGCTGGCTGAAGTAGTCGAACAGCGGCCGCTGCGCGCGCGAGAGCGGGGCAAGCGGGGCGTCGTTGCCCATCGACCCGATCGGCTCGGCACCGGTGCGCGCCATCGGCTCCAGCAGGACGGTCAGCTCTTCCTCGGTGTAGCCGAACGCCTGCTGCCTGCGCACGAGCGAGGAGTGCGTGGGGACCTCGCGCGCCCGGGCGGGCAGCTGCGCCAGCGGCAGCAGGCCCTTGGCCGCCCACTCGCCGTACGGGTGCGCCGCGGCCAGCTCGCCCTTGATCTCCTCGTCGTCGACCACGCGGCCCGCGGCGGTGTCCACCAGGAACATCCGACCCGGCTCCAGGCGGCCCTTGCGCACGATCGTCGTCGGGTCGATGTCGAGCACGCCGACCTCGCTGGCCAGCACGACCAGGCCGTCCTCGGTCACCCAGTAGCGGGCCGGGCGCAGGCCGTTGCGGTCGAGCACGGCGCCGATCTGGGTGCCGTCGGTGAAGGCCACCAGCGCGGGCCCGTCCCACGGCTCCATCAGCGTCGAGTGGAACTCGTAGAACGCCCGGCGCGCCGGGTCCATCTCGGTGTGGTTCTCCCACGCCTCCGGGATCATCATCAGCACCGCGTGCGGCAGGCTGCGGCCACCCAGGTGCAGCAGTTCGAGCACCTCGTCGAAGGACGCCGAGTCGCTGGCACCGCGGGTGATGACCGGGAAGATCCGCTTGAGGTCACCGGGGATCAGGTCGCTGGCGAGCATCGACTCGCGCGCGTCCATCCAGTTCCGGTTGCCGCGCAGGGTGTTGATCTCGCCGTTGTGCGCGACGTAGCGGTACGGGTGCGCCAGCGGCCAGGACGGGAAGGTGTTGGTGGAGAACCGGGAGTGCACCAGGCCGATCGAGCTGGTCACCCGCTCGTCGGACAGGTCGGGGAAGAACGACTCGACCTGCGGCTCGGTGAGCATCCCCTTGTAGACGATCGTCCGCGAGGACAGCGAGGAGAAGTAGACGTCCACCGCGTGTTCGGCCCGCTTGCGGACGCAGAAGGCGAGGCGCTCCAGGGCAAGGCCGTCGATGCCGTCTGCCGCGGCGAGGAACAGCTGCTCGAAGTGCGGCATGACGGCCGCGGCGGAGGCACCCGCGTGCTCGCGGTTGACCGGGAGTTCGCGCCAGCCCAGCACGACAGCGCCCTCTTCGGCGGCGATCGCCTCGATGGTCGCGATGACCTCGGCGCGCGCGGTCCCCTCGGTCGGCAGGAACGCGGTACCCACCGCGTACGCGCCGGGGTCGGGCAGGGCGAACTCGGTGACAGCGCGGTAGAACGCGTCGGGCACCTGGATCAGGATCCCGGCCCCGTCGCCGGTGTCGGGCTCGGCGCCACGGGCGCCGCGGTGTTCGAGGTTGCGCAGGGCGACGAGTGCTTTGGCGACGATGCCATGGTCTCGGCGGCCCGCGAGGTCGGCCACGAAGGCGACCCCGCAAGCGTCGTGCTCGTACTGCTCGTCGTAGAGACCACCCTGCAGGCGGTCTTGGCGGGTCGACATGACTAGCGGCCCTCCCAGTGCTCTGGATGCGCGCACACGGGCGTGCTTCGCGGGCGGCTGGGCGGGCAGGGGCGCACGACACCAGCCGCGCGTTGGGCCCGGTGCCGCGCCTCGAAACGGTGCGGCGGTGAGTACAGCTTCGCCCGGGCTCGGGCGGTGGGCGCACCTCGTCGTGCGGGGGGTGTGACAGCGCTGGGCTGTCGCGGCGGTCCTGGTGCCGTCGGCGGTGACGGCGCGGTTACCGCGGGGAGTGGCAGCGCACCTCGTCGTGCGGCCGGTCGTGGCTTTCGGTCGATTCTCCGGTGCGGAGTCGGGCCGTCACCCACGCGTGGTGCTTTCCCGGGGTCATCCGGGGGTTCTCATGACAATAGTGTGAACTCGGCGTATCCGGGATAGGCCAAGCGGACCTCGTGGTGAACACCACGTGGTCTTGACCGGGCTTGGCCGTTCGACACGCGCGCTGAGCTGCGCGGATGCCTCGCGGGAGCATTCCCGGCCGTTGGTGCGTTAGTAGGGTAATCCAGTGAAATACCCGCCCCGTCGAGGAGTCCTCCAGTGCCCGTCCTGTTGATCGTCCTGCTGGCAGTGGCCGCCGAGATCACCGTGATGGTCTCGGTCGGCAGCCTCATCGGGGTGCTGCCGACCATTGGCCTGCTCATCGCCGCCACCGTGCTCGGTGGTGTGCTGCTCCGGAGGGAGGGCACCCGCACCCTCGCCGCGCTGCGCGAGGCCGTGTTCCTGCGCCGCACCCCGGAGCGCGAGGTCGTCGACGGCATGCTCATCGCGGGCGCGGGCGTGCTGGTGCTGCTGCCCGGGTTCATCAGCGACGTGCTGGCCCTGCTGTTGCTGCTGCCGCCGACCAGGGCCCTGCTGCGCAACCGGATCATCCGCCGCGCCGAGCGCTCCCGGTCGGTGATCGTGGTCGACTCGGTTGTGGTGGACCCGGAGCCGCCGACTGTGATCCAGGGCACTGTCGAGCGCTGAACCGCGCGGGGGATCGTGGGAGGTTTAGACCAATCCTTCACCCTATGAGGTGATCCCCTTGCCGGCTGGCGCGAGGTCGCGGCCGGCAACGGTCAGGATCGGGCCATGCGAACCCTACTGAGCGTGGCCGCCGCTCTGGTGATGACGGCCGCCGCCGTGGTCCCCGCCTCCGCCACCGGGCACGGTGTGTTCGAGACCTGGCGGGCAGGCGCCAAGGCGGTCACCTACGACACCCAGAAGGTCCCGGTCGGCGCCCGCGTCGCGGTCATGCCGATCGCGTCCGGGCGCAAGACCAGCGTGGTGCTGTGGGTGCACGGCCTGCTGCCCTACCGCCACTACGGCGCCCACGTGCACGTCAAGCCCTGCGGCCCCGCCCCGGCCGACGCGGGCCCCCACTTCCAGGACACCCCCGACCCCGTCGTCCCCTCCGTCGACCCCGCCTACGCCAACCCCCGCAACGAGATCTGGCTCGACTTCGCCACCGACGACAAGGGCTCGGCCATAGCCGTCGCCAACGTCCTCTGGCGCTTCGGCCCCCGCCCCGCCGCCGCAGTCGTCATCCACGACACCCACACCCACACCGGCCCCGGCGAAGCAGGCACCGCAGGCCCCCGCCTGGCCTGCGTCAACGCCCGCTTCCCCTAACCCCCTCCCGTTCGGGATGACGGTACGAGGGCCGGACACGCGGAACACGGCCGCCGCGTGTCCGGCCCTCGTGCATTCCCTTTGGTCGAGCCCCGGGTGGAGACGCTGAAGAACCTGGCACTCCCAGCCCTTTCGGCCCGGGCTGCTTGAGCAATCGCTGGACTGCGGGAAGCTGCGGTGCCAGTTTCCCGTTGGGTCCGGGCCCGGCCAACCTGGTCGACCATTCGGCTGTAGGAAGTAGCTGGCGCCACCCCAGCCTCCGTCAGGTCCGCCCCAACCCACCTGCTCACACCCCGGACACTCGGAACGGCCGGTGCCATCCCAGCCCGCTCTCGGCTGCCCTGCCAACCCAGCGCCTGGACAGTCGGACCCTGCGGTGCCAACCTGCCCCCCGTCAGGTCCGCCCCAGCCCACCGTCCCAGCCCCGCGCAGTCGGAGTCGCTGGTGCCAAGCCGGCTCGATGGGGCGGACTTGTTTTGCGTGGGGGGACAACACCCGTAGCGTTTCCGCGCGGCAGGGCCTGCTTTTGGGCCCCTGCTTTGCGGTTCTGCCACGGGTGTTGTAGGGGCCCCGCGCAAAACAAGTTCGCCCCATCGAGCTCTTCGCATTGTCGCGGATCTCCGCCGATGTTGCCGCCAGGCGACGAGGCGTCCAACGGAGCCGAAGGCGGAGGCCCGAATCCCTTGCCCCGCACCCCCAACCACGGCCTACGCCAAGATCAACCTGATCGAAAGCCCCCAAATACACAGCTTACCGAGACGCACCGACAAACCGGGAGCGCCGAACAACGCCCTGTGGACAACAGAAGACGTTGTGGACAAACAACTACCCCCGCCGCGTGCCCAACAAGATCATCTGCACCAAGAGCCCCCGATATACAGCCTACCGAGGGAGACCGACAAACCGGGAGCAGCAAGCAAAGGCTGTGGACAGCAGAAGACGTTGTGGACAACCGCAAGCAGCGCGTAACCCACAAGCAGCACGCAACCCGCACGCAGCACGCATCTCACACGCAGCGCGCATCCCACGCGTGGCGATCAACCCACCCCGCAAGCGCCAGCAAAACCTCAATCCGCCAGCACCCTCAATCCGCCAGCAAACCTCAATCCGGCAACAGATCCTGCAACCACCCAGGCCCGATGTAATCCGCTCCCACCGCAGTACACCGCGACCGCAACTCCCGATCCGCGGTCACCACCAAGCACCCGGGGTTTCCTCGGGCGACTTCCACGATCTTGTCGTCCCCGTTGTGCTGAGCGGAAACGACCTCCACCCCCGGTACCGGTTTCGTTCGCCGCGCCTGGCCCTCGACCACCAGCACGATCTCCGGGTATCCGACGTCGAACGGCTCGAGCCCTGGGAATCCTTCGGCCGCGGCCAACCGATCCCGCAGTCGCGCAGCCGCTCCGGCGCGGTCGCGCCACCAGCCGTCCGGGCGGGAGCCCATTACGTTCGCGCAGTCGACGACCAGGACGCGGGGTTGTAGGCATTCCCGCAGCCGCTCCCAGTTCGCCGCGAAGGGGCCGAACAGCGGGAGGTCGGTGACCTCGTCCACCGGTACCCACGCCACCCCGGCGGTCTCCACCGACGCGGGCTCCACCGCGAACCGCGACTCCGCCGACGCGATCACCGTCTCGTAGGTCCAGCCGCCGTGGTCTTCGATGATCACGCCGAACGGGGAGACCAGTGCGGGGTCGAGCGTGCTCTCCTCGCCCGCCTCCCGCAGTGCCGCCGTGATCGTGTCCTCGTCGCTGTCGCGCGCGCCGCCGAACATCCCCCAGGTGCCGCTGCCGCTGATGCCGCCGCCGCGCTCCTGCAGCAGCACATGGCCCTCGGCGACCGGCAACAAGCCCGCCGCGCCGTAGTGGCCCCAGTGTTCGTGTCCGAGTCCGCACAGGACCATCCGGTCCCCGTCGCCCCTGGTCATGTGGCTCCTTCCTGTCGCGGGCACCCTATGGGAGGCCGCCCGCGATCGGCGGTCGACGCACCGGGGCCGATCGGGCTACAGCTCGCCGACCTCGGTGATGTGCACGACGGCGGTGCCCGCCTCGTCGGAGGCGGCGAGGTCGATCTCGGCGGTGAAGCCCCAGTCGTGGTCGCCTGCGGGGTCCTCGAAGATCTGGCGGATCAGCCAGCGCTCCGGTTCCTGCTCGATGATCAGCAGGGCCGGGCCCCTGGCGTCCGGGCCGACGCCGATCTGGCTGTGCAGGTCGAAGTACGGGTCCAGGGCGTCGGCCCAGGCGTCGGCGTCCCAGCCGCTGTCGGCGTCCAGGGCGCCGAGGGCGGTGTAGTCGCGGCGGGCGGCCAGTTGGACGCGCTGGAACAGGGCGTTGCGCACCAGCACCCGGAACGCGCGCGGGTTCGTGGTGACCGCGGGCGGTGCCTTGTCGACCGGGGCCTCGTCGCCGTCGGTGGGGTTGGTGAGCTTCTCCCACTCGTCGATCAGGCTGGAGTCGACCTGGCGGACGACCTCGCCGAGCCACTCGATGAGGTCGGCGACCTCCTCGGTCTTGGCCTCGTCGGGCACCGTCTGGCGGACCGCGCGGAAGGCGTCGGCGAGGTAGCGCAGCACCAGGCCCTCCGAGCGGGCCAGCGCGTAGAACGACACGTACTCGGTGAAGGTCATCGCCCGCTCGTACATGTCCCGCACGACCGACTTCGGCGACAGCTGGTGGTCGCCGACCCACGGGTGCCCGCGCCGGTAGGTCTCGAACATCGGGCCGAGCAGCTCCGCGAGCGGCTTCGGGTGGGTGACCGCCTCCAGCAGCTCCATCCGCTGGTCGTACTCGATGCCCTCGGCCTTCATCGCCTGCACGGCCTCGCCGCGCGCCTTGTGCGCCTGCGCGGAGAGCACCTGCCTCGGGTCGTCCAATGTGGACTCCACAATGGACAGCACGTCCAGCGGGTAGGACGGCGACTCCCGGTCGAGCAGCTCGACCGCGGCCAGCGCGAAGGGCGACAGCGGCTGGTTGAGCGCGAAGTCGAACTGCAGGTCCACCGTCAGCCGCACCCGGCGGCCCTGCTCGTCGGGCTCGTCGAGCTTCTCCACCACGCCGGATTCCAGCAGACCGCGGTAGATCGCGATCGCCCGGCGGATGTGGCGGCGCTGCGCGGGCCGGTCCTCGTGGTTGTCCTCCAGCAGGTGGCGCATCGCGGCGAACGCGTCACCGGGGCGGCCGATCACGTTGAGCAGCATCGAGTGGCTGACCTGGAAGCTGGAGGTCAGCGGCTCCGGCTCGGCGTCGCGCAGCCGCTCGAAGGTCGGCTGCCCCCAGGACACCATCCCCTCCGGCGGCTTCTTGCGCACGAACTTGCGCCGCTTCTTCGGGTCGTCGCCCAGCTTCGCCAGCGACTTCTCGTTCTCGATCACGTGCTCGGGCGCCTGCACCAGCACCGTGCCCAGCGTGTCGTAGCCCGCTCGCCCCGCCCGGCCCGCGATCTGGTGGAACTCGCGCGCCTTGAGGATGCGGGTGCGCACCCCGTCGTACTTCGACAGCGCGGTGAACACGACCGTGCGGATCGGCACGTTGATCCCGACGCCCAGGGTGTCGGTGCCGCACACGATCTTCATCAGGCCCGCCTGGGCCAGCCGCTCCACCAGCCGCCGGTACTTGGGCAGCATGCCGGCGTGGTGCACGCCGATGCCGTGGCGCACCAGCCGCGACAGCGTCTTGCCGAACCCGGAGGAGAACCGGAAGTCGCCGATCAGCGCGGCGATGCGGTCCTTCTCCTCGCGGGTGCACACGTTGATGCTCATCAGCGCCTGCGCCCGCTCCAGCGCCGCGGCCTGGGTGAAGTGCACGACGTACACCGGCGCCTGGTTGGTGCTGAGCAGCTCCTCCAGCGCCTCGGTCAGCGGCGTCATGCCGAAGGTGTAGAGCAGCGGGACCGGCCGCTGCGCCGAGGTCACCACCGCGGTGTCGCGGCCGGTGCGCCTGGTCAGGTCGTCCTTGAACCGGGCGACATCACCGAGGGTCGCCGACATCAGCACGAACTGCGCCTTCGGCAGCTCGATCAGCGGGATCTGCCACGCCCAGCCCCGGTCCGGCTCGGCGTAGAAGTGGAACTCATCCATCACGACCTGGCCCACATCGGCCTCGGCGCCGTCGCGCAGCGCGATGTTGGCCAGGATCTCCGCGGTGCAGCAGATGATCGGCGCGCCGCCGTTGACGCTGGAGTCGCCGGTCATCATGCCGACGTTCTCCGCGCCGAAGGTGTCGCACAGCGCGAAGAACTTCTCCGACACCAGCGCCTTGATCGGCGCGGTGTAGAACGTGCGCCGCCCGTGCGCCATGGCGGTGAAGTGCGCGCCCGTCGCCACCAGGCTCTTGCCCGACCCGGTCGGGGTGCTGAGGATGACGTTGGCGCCGGACACGATCTCCATCAACGCCTCCTCCTGGGCCGGGTACAGGGCCAGGCCCTGATCGGCCGCCCAGGAGGCGAACGCGTCGAACAGGGTGTCCGGGTCGGGGGAGGCGGGCAGCCGCGCGGTGAGCGTCATGGTGTGTCGATCGTGCCAGTTCGCCCCGGTGGGGGTGCGGTGCGGGGGAGTGCCCGCCCGGGCCGGGTGCGGTGTGGAGCGCGCCGCGACACCCACACCGGCAGGGGACGGTGCGGGTGTCGCGGCGCGGGGGTGGGCGAGCCGCCGCGCGACGCTTGCGCGTCGCAGGGGGTGCGCGGCGGCTCGCCGGTGGTCAGGGGTGGCGCCGCGGCCCCGGTCGCCCGCCGAGCCGGGGACGGCTCCGGGCGGGGACGAGGGGGCTGGTGCCGGGTGGGATCAGAACCGGTGTCCGTAGAGGACGCTGCGGACCGCGCCCACCACGGAGGTGAACAGCGGGAGGCTGGGGTGCTCGACGTCCGGGGCGGTCGCCCAGAACACGACCGAGCGGTCGGTGTGCGCGGTCGGGAGCAGCACGCGGGCGCGCACCGGCTCGACACCGGGCGGCAACGGCCTGCGGTGGTGCTCGTCGGGGATGGGCTGGGTGAGGAAGGTCCACTCGGTCCGCTTGCCGGGCACCGCGAGCACCGGGCCCGCCAGCATCCGCAGGCGCAGCCACCACTGCACCTCGGCACCGAGCCCGGCCCGCATGCGCAGGCCGCCGACCTGTTCCGAGCCCAGGTCGAGGTAGGCGTTCAACGCGTCCCCGTCCACCGGCCAACCCAGTTTCGTCCGGTAGTCCGGCACGTCGAACGCGGGCGCCGTGTCGACGCCCCCTTCCAACGCGCGCAGGTCGGACAGTTCCGCCGCGGTCATGGCGAGCCACCTTTCGCCGTCGGCGTCCGGAGTGCCCGTTTCCTGGCCTGGTTGCCCGGCCGTCGACTGTCGTTCATCAATATGGGTGACCGAATCCGGCGACACTCATCCCAACCAGGCATAACCCCGGGGTGATACCGGCCACACGGCAAGTGTCTATTCGCAGGTCAGGGCCCAAGTGGCGACGAAGTCACCGGCTAGCGCGGGAAATGGGAACGTTCGGCCCTAGACGCGCTCGTGCGCGCTCAGGACCTTTCGGAGCAACCCGTGCGGGTGCCCGTGCCTGCGCCACTCCCTCGGGTAGCCCAGCGACACCTCCTGGAACCGCACCCCGTCGTAGTGCGTGATCCGCGGGATGTGCAGGTGGCCGTAGACCATCACCGCGGTGGGGAAGCGGGTGTGCCAGTCCGCGGTCAGCTCGGTGCCGCACCACTGGGCGAACTCGGGGTAGCGCAGCACCCGGGTGGGCTCGCGCACCAGCGGGTAGTGGTTGATCAGCACGAACGGCGTGGCCGGGTCGGCGGCAGCGGTCAACCGGGCCTCGGTCTCGGCGACCCTGGCGCGGCACCAGTCGTCGCGGCTGGGGTACGGGTCCGGGTGCAGGTAGTACTCGTCGGTGCAGACGACACCGCTGGCGTGCGCGATCTTCAGCGCCGCCGCCTTGTCGTCCGCGCCCTCCGGTCGGAACGTGTAGTCGTAGCCGAGGAACAGCGGCGCGACCCGCACCGGGCCGTCCTCGCCCGCCCACAGCGGGTACTCGTCCTCCGGGGTGAGCACCCCGATCTCGCGGCACATGGCCACGAACGCCTCGTACCGCTCGACACCGCGGGCCTGCACGGCGTCGGCGGGCATCGTCCACAGCTCGTGGTTGCCCGGCGTCCACACCACCTTGGCGAAGCGGCCCGCCAGCAGTTCCAGCGCCCACCGCACGTCGGCGACCTGCTCGGCCACGTCGCCAGCGACGATCAGCCAGTCGTCGGCGGACTCGGGGTGCAGTTCGCGCACGATCTCGCGGTTCTCCGCGTACGAGATGTGCAGGTCGCTGATCGCCAGGAGGGTGCCCACGCGGTCGATCTTCCCACCAACCCGGCCCGGGGTGGGGGAGATGAGCGTCTCCGGGCTCAGCCCTGGCGCAGCTTGCGCACGGTGATGTGCACCGGTGGCCGGACACCCTCACCGAGGCCGGTCTCCACCGAGTCGGCCAGCGTGCGCAGCACGTGCCAGCCGAAGGTGTCGGTCGCGGGGGCGGTGCCCGCGTGCGAGCGGGTGCTCGCGCTGAACCGCACCCCGGCAGGCTCGCGGCTGAACCGGCAGTCCAGCTCCGCGCCCGGCGCGGCGAGCACGATCAGCTGCGAACAGGCCTCGTCCACCGCCAACCGCAGGTCGTCGATCTCGTCGACGGTGAAGTCCGCGCCCATCGCCACCGCCGCGGCGACCGCGCGCACGATCGGCAGGTTCGCCAGGTCCGCGCGCAACCGCAGTTCGACATCGGCCACCTGGTCTGCGGTGGGGTCGCTCACCTGCTGCTCCTCGGGGTCACCTGCCGCGACGCCGCCGGTGCGGCGCCGCCGGTGGGGGCCCGGCTTCCCGCTCGGGCTGGGACGGCTCGATCCGACGGAGCAGAACCTACTAGGCTGGTCGCCGAGGCGGTTGAGCAGCCAGCCGCCCTGCTGTCGTGTCCAACCCCGGAAGGGCTGCCATGAGTACGTCGGACCTGCTGACCGCCGAGTTCGCCGACCGCGACGACGCCGTGCTGCTGCACGTCCGCGGCGAGATCGACATGGGCACCGCGCCGGTGCTGCGCGACCACCTGGAGGCCGCGGTCACCCGGGGCGCGGGCGACACGCCCGTGCTGCTCGACCTGACCAGGGTCGGCTTCCTCGCCTCCGCAGGCCTCGCCCTACTGGTCGAGTACCACACCCGCTGCCGCGACGCGGCCCGCCCTCTACGAATCCTCACCGACGGCGGCGCCGTGCTGCGCGCCATCCAGGTCAGCTCGCTGGACAACGTGCTCGAGGTCCACGGCTCGGTCGAGGACGCGCTCGCGGACAAGTGATCCAGCCGCGCTCGCGGACAAGTGATCCAGTCGCGCTCGCGGACAAGTGATCCAGTCGCGCTCGCGGGCTACGACACGGTCTTACTGGCGGACACATGTGGGTCGCGCGTGTAGTCGAGTTGGCGGGTAAACCGTGCGGTCGGCCTGGGGGAGGCTGATCAAGCGGCGGTCGCGGGTGGTGGTCCGGGCGCTAGGGATCGCGGTTCAGCTGGGGTGTCGGTAAAGCAGGACCGCGACGTCGTCGTCGTGGCCGCCGGTGGGGAGGAGTTCGACCAGCAGTTTGTCGGCGATGTCGCTGGGTGCCAGGTCCCGGGCGATCCGCAGTGCCTGCTCGGCCCGCGCCATCCCGTCGTCCAGGGTCTCCCCGCGTCGTTCGACCAGGCCGTCGGTGTAGAGGAGCACGGTGCTGCCCGGTTCCAGCCGGGTCCGCGCCTGCCTGCGCGGTGTCGGGCTCGGCACCGCCAAGGGCACCGAGGTGCCCTGGTCCAGCACCGTCGCACGGCCGCCGGTGTCCATGATGATCGCGGGCGGGTGGCCCGCGCTGCTGTAGACCAGTTCGCCGCCGCGGTCGTCGATGACCGCGCAGAACAGGGTCGTGCAGATCGCGCCGGGTAGCAGTTCGGCGAAGTCGTCCAGCGCGGTCAACATGTCCGCGGGGCCGATCGCGCGCAGCAGCAGGGCGCGGCAGGCGCTGCGCAGCTGACCCATCACCGACGCCGCGGCCAGGCCGCGGCCCACGCAGTCGCCCACCACCACGGCGACCCGGTGCTCGTCGAGGGTCACCACGTCGTACCAGTCGCCGCCGACCTCCAGCGGGCTGACCGCGGGTTCGTAGCGGACGGCGAACCCGTCGGGCAGGTTCGTCGGGCCCAGGATGGAGCGCTGCAGGGTCTCGGCGACGGTGCGCAGCGCGTCGTAGGAGCGGGCCCGGCTCAACGCCACGCCGAGCTGCCCGCACAGCGCGCCGAACAGGTAGCGGTCCACCTCCGGCAGCGGCCGCGGCCCGGGGAAGGCCAGCCACACCGCGGTCGGCGGCGCGGAGGTGTCCAGCGGCCCCGCGATCCCGGTGGCTGCCCCGTGCTCGTCGGTGACGACCTGCGCCAACCTGCTGGCACGGGCGCGTTCCAGCGCGGAGCGCACCGGCTCGGGCAGCGCGGCCCAGGTCGTGGACCGCTCGTCGCCGAGCACCTCGGGCGCGTCGGTGCCCAACGGGTCCCGCGGCCAGCCGACGACCACCGCGGGACCGGCCTGCCAGGCCGACCCCAGCAGGCGGCCCGCCACGTCGAGCACCTGCCCCACCCCGGTCGCGTCGGCCAGCGCGGTGGCGAGCCCGGCCTGCGCCTGGTCGCGTTCCGCGGCGCGCACGTCCTCGGTGACCTCGCGGACCGTGCCCACGTAGACCCGCCCGTCGCCCGCGGGGCCGGGCACCCGGTTCATCGCCAGCGCGATCCAGATCTCGGTGCCGTCGGGGCGGCGCGCGGGCTGCACGTAGCGGCCGCCGTCGCCTGCCAGCGTCTCCGCCAGCAGCCGGTCCCGGGTGGCGCGCGCCCCCGGGTCGGTCGACCACCACGGGTACGGCGGCCGGTAGGGCAGTCCCTCGGCGCCCCAGCCGAGGATGGTCCCGCACGCGGCGTTCATCTCGAGCACCGTGCCGTCCGCGTCGACGGTGAAGAACCCGTCGTCGAGGGCGTCGACCAGCGCCGCCCGCCACGCCGCCTGCTGGGTGCGCGCCATGGCCAATTCCAGCGTCGAGCGGACCCGGGCGAGCAGTTCCGGTGAGGAGAACGGTTTGACCAGGTAGTCGTCGGCACCCGCGGTGAGGCCCTCGATCGCGGCCTCCTCGCCTGCGCGCGCGGAGAGCAGGATGACCGGGATCTGCTCGGTCGCCGGGTCACCGCGCAGCGCGGCGAGCAGCCCGAACCCGTCCAGGCCGGGCATCGCGACATCGCTGAGCACCAGGTCCGGCCGCCGCTCGCGGACCGCGGCGAGGGCCTGTTCGCCGTTGGCCGCCACGACGACGGCCCAGTGCGCGCCGAGCAGCCGGGCCAGGAACCCGCGCAGGTCGGCGTTGTCCTCCACCACCAGCACGGTCGCCCCCGCGGTTCGACCCGCTGGCACGCGCCCGGTGGGGTCGGGGTCGATCTCGGCGCGGTCGGTCCAGCCGTACGCCTCGTCGAGATAGGTGTCTTCGAGGTAAGAATCCACAGTGGACTCGGGGGCGGGGTGGTCGTCGCCGGGGGTACCCGTGCCGTGGGGGAGGGTGACGGTGAAGGTCGTGCCCGCGCCGGGGGTGCTGCGCACGGTGATCGCGCCGTCGTGCAGGGTGACCAGTTGCCGCACCAGGGCCAAGCCGATGCCGGTGCCCTCCTGGCTGCGCCCGCCCGCGCCGCGCACGCGGTGGAACCGGCGGAACACCAGTGGTAATTGGTCGGCGGGGATGCCGAGGCCGGTGTCGGACACCGAGATCTCGACCCGCCCGTCCGGCGCCGGGCAGACCGCCACGGTGATCTGGCCGGACAAGGTGAACTTCACCGCGTTCGACAGCAGGTTGAGCAGGATCCGCTGCCACATCTCGCGGTCCAGGTGGACCTCGCTGGCCAGCGGCGGGCAATCCAGCCGCAGGCGCAGACCGGCGCGCCGCACCGCGGGCTCGAAGGAGCGCGCGATCGCCGTGGTGAACGCGCTCAGGTCGGTGCCGACCCGTTCCGCGCGCAACGCGCCGCTCTCGATGCGGGTGAAGTCCAGGATGTTGTCGACCATCCGGCGCAACCGGGCGGCGTTGCGGCGGATCAGTTCCAGCCGGTCGCGCTGCCGGGGTCGCGGCGGGTCGTCCACATCGGCCAGCGCGTCCTCGGCGGGTCCGGCGATCAGCGTCAGCGGGGTGCGCAACTCGTGGCTGATGTTGGCGAACAGCTCGGTCCGCGCCCGGTCCAGCTCCGCGAGCGCCTCGGCCCGCAGCCGCTCCTGCTCCTGGGCCACCGCGCTGGCGAGCACCGCGGACGTGGTCGCCGCCACCAGGTCCAGGAAGTCCCGGTAGGCGCCGTTGACCTCCAGCATCGGGTTGACCCGCACCACCATCACCCCGGCGGCGGAACTGGCCGACAGCAGCGGAAGCGTCAGCACCCCCGGCTCCAGCCAAGCGGCGGCACCGGTGTCGGCGACCGCACGCAGCGCCGGGTCCCCGCCGTCGTGGCCCAGCATCCGGATCGACACCTCGGGCAGGTCGTCGCGGTTGCCCGCCAGCACCCGCGCCGCCACCTCGCCGATCCGCTCGACCTCGGTCAGCCCCGCCAGCGCCGTACCCAGCTCGCCCAACGTGCGCATCCGGCGCTCGCCGAGCACCCGCCCGGTCGTCTCGGTCACCAGGCACAGCACGCCGCCGACCGCCCCGGAGTCCAGCACCACCGGGTCGTAGGACAGGTCGAAGTAGGTCTGCTCGAGGAACCCGCGCCGGGCGATGGGGAACGGGTGGTCCTTGGCCCAGAACGACTCCCCGGTGCGCACCACCCGCTCCAGCAGCGGGTCGAGCACCTCCCACAGCTCGCCCCAGTTCTCCCGCGCCGGTCTGCCCAGCGCGCGCGGGTGCTTGTCGCCGATGGTCGGGGCGTAGGCGTCGTTGTAGAGCGCGACCCGCCGCGGACCCCAGAAGGTCACCATCTGCTGGCTGGAGGACAACATGGTGCGCACCACCGCGCGCAGCTGCGGGTCCCACCCCGACCGCGGTCCCAGTGGCGTCGTGGCCCAGTCCACCGCGGTCATCAGCTCGCGCAGCCCACCCGCCCGCTCGACCACTTCCCCGCCCCTCCTGCTCCGTGTCGGTCCACGACAGTAGCCGCAGACCGGCGGGTGCGCCGATGGCGAAGTCGGGCGTTAAGCCGGGCGACCCCGGCACGCGTAGATTGATGACCACCAGACTGACCCACCGGGTCGACCGCGGTGCCGGACGACGGCGCAGGCGTGTGGTGACGAACGTGGGAAGGGGCCCGACGGTGGATGGCGTTACGGGCCTGGGGGCGGACCCCGTGGCCATCGGCGCCGCGCACACCGCCCTGCTCTACCGCGGCGCCGTGGAGTACTTGGCCGCCGTGCTGCCGTTCGTGCGCGCGGGGGTGGCCGCCGGGGACGCGGTGATCGTCGCCGCACCCGCAGCGAACCTGGCGATGCTGCGCGAGGAGTCCGCCGCCGAAGGCTTCGCCGCCGACGTCCGCTGGTTGGACATGGCCGAGGTCGGGGGCAACCCGGGTCGGATCGTGCCCGCCGTGCTGCACCCGGTGCTCGACCGGGCCGCCCGCGTGGTCACCGAGGTCGTCTGGCCCAAGCGGCCCTGGGCGCAGTACGCGTCCTGCGTGCGGCACGAGGCACTGGCCAACCGGCTGCTCGACGGCCGCGAGTTGCGCCTGCTGTGCCCCTACGACGCGGCCGCCCTCGACGACTCCGTGCTCGCCGACGCGCTGGCCACCCACCCCGGCGTCCTCGACCGCGGCGGCTACCGGGCCAGCACCGACTACGCCCCCGAGGCCGCGCTCGCGAGCCACGGCGCGCCCTTGATCGAGCCGGTGCGGGCGGAGAGCCTGCTGGTCGGCATCGGCGAGTTGGGCGCGGCCAGGGCGCTGGTGTCCGCCCGGGCCCGCGCGCACGGCCTGGCCGAGCAACGGGTCGGTGACGCGGCGCTGGTGGTCACCGAACTGGTCACCAACAGCATCGAGCACGGCGGCGGCGAAGCCACCCTGAGCGTGTGGTCCGCAGACGGGGAGCTGGTGTTCCAGGTCCGCGACGGCGGCAAGCTCGCCGACCCCCTCGCAGGCCTGCGCCCGGCCCCCATCGACCAGGCCCACGGTCGGGGGTTGTTGCTGGTGCAGACCCTCGCCGACCTGGTCACCATTCACTCGGCGGGGGACGGAACCGTCGTCCGCGCACATTTCACCCGGTCTTCGGGCGCTTGATCCCGGGGCGGACCGGGTAAGTCCTCGGCAGGACAGCCCGAACCGCGACCAGGAGGGCAGTGGAGATGACCGAGCATCCCCGCGGCGTGGCCCGCAGGCTCGTCGCCGTGACCCGCGGCGGCGAACTGGACCCGAGCACCCGTTCCGGCGCGCTGGACGTGCTCGCCGGTGACGACCACCGCGACCGCCTCGCCGCGGTGCTGCGCGAACTGGTGATCGCCACCGCCGACATGATGTTGTGCCGCGCCGAGTCGACCGGCCCGGACAAGGCGTTCGTGCTCGACCTGCGCGACGACAGCGGCGGCCCGGTGGACGTGGACACCCTGGACCCGCCGGTGCGCGCGCTGGTGCGGGCCCTGCTGGCGCAGCTCAACAGCAGCCCGCAGGACCTGGACCTGCAACTGGACCTCGCCATGCACGACGACCCCCGGTTCGACCCGGTGGACATCCTGGTGCTGGCCCTGCTGTGGACGGTCGGCTCCATCGAGTGGTGCGAACAGCACGACGCCCCGACCCCCGGCTGGTTGGCATGAGCGGTGTGGTCACCCTGGCCCAGGAATTGGCCGAGATGACCAGGCTGGTGGCGGGCGACGACATCGCCTCCGCCCTGGACCGCTTCACCTCCCGGGCCAAGAGCACCGTCCCCGGCTGCGCCCACGCCGCCCTCACCGTCCGAACCCACCGCGGCGACCTGGAAACCATAGGCGCGCACCCCCTGGATCTCCTCCAACCGGGCCCCGTCACCGAAACCCTCACCCACCACGAACCCCGCCGCTTGGACGACGCCGCCGCAGACAAGCGCTGGCCAACCTTCTCCAGTCAACTCCTACTGGCGAACATGCGCGGCTGCCTCTCATTGCCCGTGCCAACGGCCGAACGCGGTCAGGCGGCCCTCAGCTTGTTCACCCGCGAAGCCAACACCTTCGACGACCTGTCGTTCGACCTGGTGATGCTGCTGACGCTGAACGCGGGCGTGGTCTTCGACAACGTAAGCCTGTACGACGACAGTTCCCGCTTGGTCGAGCAACTCCGAACGGCGCTGTCCGCGCGGACGACGATCGGGCAAGCGCAAGGGTTGTTGATGCACCACTTCGGCTACGGCGTGGACGCGGCGTTCGAGGCGTTGACGGGGGCTTCGCAGGTGAGCAACCGGAAGCTACGGGACGTTGCTGCTGCGTTGGTGCGCGCGCATGAGGGGAACGGGTTCGAGGACGCGGTACGGGCGTTTCGGTTGTCTGCGCCGGATTTGGTGTGAGGGCGCTGTTGCCGAGCCTTGAGTGACCACGGTTGTGTTTGTCCACAACGTGTCTTGTTGTCCACAGGCTGCTGGTCGATGCTCCCGTTCTGTCGGTGCTGATCGGTAGGCTGTGTATCGGGGGCTCTTGTGGCGGATGATCTTGTTGGGCGCGTTCTGCGCTAGTTGTTTGTCCACAACGTCTTCTGTTGTCCACAGGGCGCTGTTCGCTGCTCCCGTTGTGTCGGTGGTGCGCGGTAAGCTGTGTATTTGGGGGCTTTCGATCAGGTTGATCTTGAGGTAGGCCGTGGTTGGGAGTGCGTCGCAAGGGATTCGGTGCCTTCGGGTCGGCTCGCCTGCGGCATCGCGACCCGGTTCGGACGCCTCGTTGCCTGGCGGCAACCTCGGGCCCGATCCGCGATTTCGAGCTTTGCTCGATGGGGTGGACCTGTTTTGTGCGGGGCCCCTACGACACCCGTGGCAGGACCGCAAAGCAGGGGCCGAAAAGACTGGCCCTGCCGCGTGGAAACGCTACGGGTGTCGTCCCCCCACACAAAACAGGTCCACCCCATCGAGCAGTTGGCACCAGCGAGTCCGACTGTCCAGGTGCTGGGTTGGCAGGGCAGCCGAGAGCGGGCTGGTTTGGTACCGCCGGGTCCGACTGTCCACGGGCTGAGCAGGTGGGCTGGGGCGGACCTGACGGCAGGCGGGATGGCACCGCCGGGTCCGAGTGTCCAGGGGCTGGCCGGGCGGACCTGACGGAAGTGGAGATGGCACCGCAGGTTCATACAGTCGGGTGGCTGGCTAGGTGGGCGTCCCTACGACTTCAGGAAGGCGAGTAGGTCGGCGTTGAACTCTTGTTCGTGGGCGCCGTATAGGCCGTGGGGGGCGCCTGGGTAGACCTTCAGTGTGGCGTTGGGGATCAGTGCGGCGGTGCGGTGGGCGGAGACGGTGATGGGGACGATTTGGTCGTCGTCGCCGTGGGCTATGAGGGTGGGGATGGTGATGGTCTTGAGGTCTTCGGTGAAGTCGGTTTCGGAGAACTGCTTTACGCACTCGTATGCCTGGTGCAAACCGGCCTGCAGGCTCCACAGCCAGAACGCGCGTCGGACGCCCTCGGACTCAACAGCACCTGGGCGGTTGAAGCCGTAGAAGGGCGCGCTCAAGTCCCAATAGAACTGTGATCGGTCGTTCTCCACCCCAGCCCGAATCCCGTCGAACACCTCTATAGGCACCCCGGGCACCATCTGCGGCGGGACCGCGCCGAGCAAGAGCACCTTGGCGACCCGGTCGGTGCCGTGGCGGCCCAGGTAGCGGGCTACCTCGCCGCCGCCGGTGGAGTGGCCTACTAGGACTGCGTCGCGGAGGTCGAGGGACTCGATCAATTGGGCGAGGTCGTCCGCGTAGGTGTTCATGTCGTTGCCGTGCCAGGTTTGGGTGGAGCGGCCGTGGCCTCGGCGGTCGTGGGCGATGGCGCGGTATCCGTTGTTGGCGACCAGGCGGGTCTGCCTGTCCCAGGCGTCGGCGTTGAGGGGCCAGCCGTGGCTGAAGACGACTGGTTGGCCGCTGCCGAGGTCCTTGTAGAACAGGTCGGTGCCATCGGTGGTGGTGAAGACGCTCATGACTCGGCTCCCGGGGTGAACCGGCGGACGAACTCGAGCGCGGTGTCGGCGACCTCGCGCCAGCCGCTGTCGATGATCAGCGAGTGGCCGCGGTTGGGGATCTCGACGATCTCGGTG
Source organism: Actinokineospora diospyrosa (assembly GCF_024171925.1). GTDB lineage: Bacteria > Actinomycetota > Actinomycetes > Mycobacteriales > Pseudonocardiaceae > Actinokineospora > Actinokineospora diospyrosa. The sequence goes on from NZ_JAMTCO010000022.1 coordinate 54,131, forward strand.
ATGCCGGAGTTGTGGCGCTGGCGCTTGTACTCGGCGTTGGCCATCGCCCAGGGCACCGTGTTGTCCTTCTCGCCGGAGATGATCAGCAGCGGCCCGCGGTCCGGGTTCTCGTTGTCGACCTTGGCCTCGGTCCACGGGTTGAGGTTCGCCGTGGCCGCCTGGAACAGCGGCGCGCCGGGCGCGGGCACCGCGTAGGTCTCGAACAGGTGCTTCGCCTCGTCCTCGGCGACGGCGTTGGCGAAGGCGAAGCGGAACTGGTCGAAGGTCAGCGGGACCGCGCGGTGCCGGTTGGCCGGGTTGCTCAGCACCGGCGCGGACGCCCGCAGCGCCGAGATCGGCAGCGGCAGCACACCGCGGAACGGGGCCGGGTCGATGGCCACCGAGGTGACCGACAGGCCGCGGCCCGCCAGGATCTGGGTGATCAGGCCGCCGAAGGAGTGGCCGATGATCACGGGCTTGCGCTCCAGCCGCTCGACGAGCGCGCCCACGTGGTCGGCGATCTGACCGACCGTCTTGTTGGCGAACACCTCCGGGTTGGCGTTGGCCTCGGCGACGGTCTCCGGGTCGTCGGGCCACGACGCGGTCACCGCGGCGTACCCGGCTGCCTCGAACACCTCCGCCCACCGGTCCCAACTGCTGGGCAGCAGCCACAGGCCGTGGACGAAGACGACGGGGGTGCGGCCGGTGGCGTTGGCCCGCTCGACCTGCTCGGTGTCGTGTGCGTTGGTCATGGCCAAAGCCTGGCCAAGAGTGAGGGGTCCTCGCATCAGTCACACGACTCTATCGCCCTCATCGTGTGACCTACAGCCGCGCCAACGCGTCGCGTAAGGCGGAGCGCGACGTGATTCCCAGTTTGGGGAATACACGGTAGAGGTGTGCGCTGACGGTGCGCGGCGAGAGGAACAGGCGTTCGCCGATCTCCTTGTTACTTAAGCCCGAAGCCGCGAGTTTGGCCACTTCCAGTTGCTGCGCTGTTAGCGCTGCCGTATCGGGTTCAGTGTTGACGGCCAAGCCAGTGGCCCGTAGTTCCTGCTCAGCCCTCCGTTGCCAGGTAGTGGCACCGACACGGCGGAACAAGTCCACGGCACGACGTAGCTCGGGCCGGGCTTCGCCGGGACGGTGTCTACGGCGGTGGAGCTCACCGAGCGCCAGTCGAACGCGGGCATGGTCGAAGGGCCACTGTTCCACGAGCGGTAGGGCTAACGCGGCGCGGAACAGGCCGACGGCGTTGTCGTCATCCGGCGTGCTCAATGCCTTGGCGGCAAACACATGTAGGCGGACGCGAGGTGACCGCTCGGCGAGCCCTGCGCACTCGGCAGCCTCAACACAAGCCAATGCCTCCTGAACCCGACGGGTCCGGATCGCAGACTCCACTAGGTCGAGGAGGAGCCAAGGGGAGTAGTCACCGTTCTTAGCGATCCCGGCCAAGGTGACGTAAGCGGTCTCATAGTCGCCATCAGCTAAGGAGGCAGCGGCACTGTTGCGAGCGGAGAGGGCTAGATGCAGAGCACTGCCGCGTGGTTCTGCCCAGCGTTCGACGGTGTGGCTGTATTCACGAGCAGTGTCGACGTCGCCTCTACTAGCTGCCAGCCAGCCCAGCGTGCACCGCAAGTCGTTCGCGATCAGCTCCAGGTCATGCCGCACGCACAGATCAAGGCCAGCCTCAGCTGCGGTCTCGGCGGCTTCCCACGAACCGGCGAGGAAGTGGTCATGCGCGGCGAGCCAGTACCCGGCTGCGGCATGCGTAACGGCGCCGGTACCGCTTTCCCGGTCGATCAGCTCCCGCACCCGTGCGCGGTGCTCATGTAAGCAGTCCAGCCAGGCCGCGAGCATGCACAGTTCGACCACTCGCCCCGGTGAAACAGAGGCAGGCAGGAGGTCGAACGCCTCACGCAGCCGCCTATAGGCGTTGTCAACAGTGCCGGAGAGCACGCCATAGACAAGCCTGGTGTGCTCAGACGCGTTGGTAAGGCCAGCCTTCAGCCTTACCCAATCGTCAGGCTCTTGGGCATAGGTGGCTACAACCATCCACACGTGTAAGACGCGGTCGGTTAGCGGAGTGTGCTCTAGCAGGCGCCGTGCGGCGGAGAGGTCACCGTCGCGCAGCAGGACGATCCTGGCGCGCGTGACCAGGCCGTGTGCGGGATCGTCGAGCCGGTCGCGGGCCTCGTCGAGCAGTTTCTGCGCCAAGTGCAGCTGCCCGGACTCACCCGCCAGCTCGGCGCCCCGGTGCAGCCTGCGCGCCGCGTCAGCCGGGTCCGGGCTCAACGCGGCCGCCCGGCGCAGGGCGGGGACGGCCAGGCCGCTGCCGCCGCGCAGGCTCGCCGCGAGCGCGGTTCGCTCGATCTCGGCGGCGACATCCTCGTCAGCCTCGACGGCGGCCTCGGCCAGGTGCCAAACGCGCCGCTGCGGGGTGTCCCGGTACAGCTCGGCGAGCTCGGCGTTGGCCGCGCGCAGCTCGTCCGGCGCCGCCGAGTCGATGATCGCCGAGCGCACCAGCGGGTGGCGGAACCGCAGGCCGGAAGGGGTGGAGTCGCGGGTGACCAGGCCGAGTCGCTCCAGCTCGGCCAACAGCGGCGGGGACAGCGAGGTCGGGTGCGCGCGGTTCTCCAGCCGGTCGCCGTCGAGCGCGGTGAGCAGCAACGTCCGCCGCACGTCGGTGTCCAACTCGCGCACCCGACCGGCGTAGGTCGCCTCCAGCTTCGTCCTGGTCGACGCCCCGGCCGGAAGCAGCTCAAGCCCGGTAGCGGCATCTGTGCCGAGGACGGTCGGCAGCTCTACCAGAGCTAGCGGGTTCCCGGCCGCGTAGCGAAGGACACGATCCCGGGCACGCTCAGGTAGGCCGGGGTGCAGTTGCGCGAGAAACGCGGCAGCGGCGGCATCGTCCAGGGGGTCGACCTCGTGCATGTGGATGCCCGGCGTAACCCGCTCGCTACTCAGCAGTGGTCTTCGCGCGAAGATGGCTCTTAAGTCATAAGGGCCTAGTCGCAGCAGCAGGAACATCATGACTTCACGGGTCGGCCGGTCCACCCAGTGGGCATCCTCTACCGCGACCAAGACAGGGCCATCCTTCGCGACCTCTGCCAACACCGCTAGAGACGCCACCGAGACGGCTAGCCGATCCGGCACGGGACCTGCTTCAAAGCCAAGAACCCGGCGCAGCACTTCACGGTGATACGGCTCTACGCGGTCGAAATACGACAGAACCGGCGCGAACAGTTGGTGCAACCCGGCGAAAGCGAGCTGGGCCTCGCTCTCGTACCCCGACCCGCCCAGCACCCGCATCCCGCGTTCGACCGCGTACTCGATCCCGGCCCTGAGCAGTACCGTCTTGCCGACCCCTGGGTCGCCGTGGAGCACCAGGTTCGGCTCCACGGCCGGATCGCGGTCGATGGTGCGCCGCAGCGCCGCCAACTCCGCCGCACGGCCGATCACGGTCACGCGCCCACTCTGCCCTACGTACGGGCTACTGAACGATATTCACGTAAGTGCGGTCATCTGACCGATTCCCAGCCGTCCCCGGAGTTCCACGCTGTGGACCGGGGTGAAGGGGTGTGCTGTGCCGCAGTTGCGCGTCGGACCGGACGTCGACCTGTACTACGAGGATGTCGGAGCGGGACCGCCGGTGGTCCTGGTGCCGGGCTGGCCGCTGACCCTGGACTCCTGGGAGTGCCAGGTCGGCGCGTTCGCCGAGGCGGGCCACCGGGTGGTCGGCTACGACCGGCGCGGGTTCGGCCGCTCGACCCGCGCCTGGACCGGCTACGACGCGGCGACCCTGGTCGCGGACCTCGCGGGGCTGATCGAGCACCTGGACCTGCGGTCGGCCGTGCTGGTCGGATTCTCCTCCGGCGCGGTCGAGGCCACCGGTTACCTCGCCACGCGTGGAACGGACCGGGTGCGCGGGCTGGTGCTGGGCGGCCCGCTAGCGGGCGCGGTCGAACTGGGCCGAGACCTCCAGGCAGCGGGTAGATGGCACCGGGTCGCCATGCTCGACGACGTCCTAACGCGGTTCTTCAGCGTCAACGGCGAGATCGTCCTGGATGAGGCAACACGAAGCCACCTCCTCCACTCGGCGGCAGGCTCATCAGCGCGCGGCACCCTCGCCGCGATCGACGCATGGGCGGATCCGACCGTCGACTTGGCGGTTCCTGATGTGCCCGCTCTTGTCGTAGTCGGCGACAGCGACGCGGTAGCGCCAACGCGCCAGATCAGCGCGCCCACGGTCACCATCCCCAGCGGCCCCCACGCCGCGCACGTGACACACCCTCAGCAATGGAACGAGGCCGTGCTGGCTTTCCTTGCCAGCTAAGGGTTACGCCGGGGCTTGATGGTGACAGGAGGCAAGGGCGGCGCAGGTAACCTCGCCGGGCTCCCGGTATAGCCCTCTACGCGGCCGAACTGCTCCGACTCGCTCTGCCACGCGTCCCGATAGGCGACGATCTCCTCGTGGGAGCGGGCCACGAAGTTCCACCACATCAGAATCGGCTCACCGAACGGCGGCCCACCCAGCAGCAAGACTCGGGAAGGCTCATCACCGAGGTTGGTCAGTTCCAACTGCGTCCGCCCCACCCCGAGGTAGCCGAGGTCGGCGAGCCCAAGCGGGGATCCCCCCACACAGATGCGCCCGGTATCAAGCAGAACACCGTGCTCAAAGGTCGGATCAACCTCTAGCGTCACCCTGGAATGCGGCTCCACCACTAGTTCCGCGCCAAGCAACGGCGTGAACGTGACTACGGGAGATTTGCTACCCGCTAGCGCCCCAAGGAACACCCGCGCGACCGCACCCTCTAGCTCTACCGGCTCCGGCGCGTAGTGCTCGAACGCACGCGGGGCGTGCCGGTGCTCGTCCGGTAGCGCTACCCACAGCTGCACGCCGTGCAGGATCTCGGTGGCCGCCGTGGAGACCTCCGAGTGGCAGATCCCCGCGCCGCCGGTCATCAAGTTGACCTCGCCGGGTCGGACCAACCCATGCGTGCCGAGGCTGTCGCGGTGCTCTATCTCCCCGGAGAACAACCAGCTCACCGTCTGCAACCCGGTGTGCGGGTGCGGCGCGACGTCCATCCCACCGGCTTCGGCGACCCGGTCCGGGCCGTAGTGGTCGACGAAGCACCACGCGCCGATCAGGGACCGGTGTCGCTGCGGCAGGGTGCGCCGGACCCGCATCGCGCGCGGACCGCCCAGCGGGACCTCCCGCGCGGTCAGCACCTCGACCCCGGGACCGGCCGGATCCGGCCTGCACGACAGCGTCGCGGGCGCCGCCTCGGTGTTGCTCATCGGCTCCGGCTCCAGGTCGACGTCATGGCGCCAGGGTAGTTGTGCACAGGCCGCCCGCACCGAGCCGCGGCGAAATCCGTCGAGCCCGTACTATCGCAGCCGTGTCCGGTGCCCCGCTCGAAACCAGCCCCGAGCCCGTCCCGAGTTCGGCCACGCGCGACGCGGTGACCGAGGTGCTGCGCCGGGTGTTCGGCTACGACTCCTTCCGCGGCGAGCAGGAGGACATCATCACCCACGTCGCCGACGGCGGCGACGCGCTGGTGCTGATGCCGACCGGCGGCGGCAAGTCGCTGTGCTACCAGATCCCGGCGCTGGTGCGGCCCGGTGTCGGTGTGGTCGTCTCGCCGCTGATCGCGCTCATGCAGGACCAGGTGGACGCGCTGCGCAACCTGGGCGTGCGGGCCGGGTTCCTCAACTCGACCCAGGACTCGAACAGCCGCCGCGAGGTGGAGACGGCCTTCCTCGACGGCGAGCTCGACCTGCTGTACCTGGCCCCGGAGCGGTTGCGGCTGGACTCCACGGTCCACCTGCTGGACCGGGGCAAGGTCGCCCTGTTCGCCATCGACGAGGCGCACTGCGTGTCCCAGTGGGGCCACGACTTCCGGCCGGACTACCTGGGCCTGTCCGAACTGCACGAGCGGTGGCCGGACGTGCCGCGCATCGCGCTGACCGCGACCGCCACCAAGGCGACGCACACCGAGATCGCGCAGCGGCTGAACCTGGGCGGGGCCAAGCACTTCGTCGCCAGCTTCGACCGGCCCAACATCCAGTACCGGATCGTGCCCAAGGCCAGCCCCACCAAGCAGCTGCTCGACCTGATCCGCACCGAGCACGCGGGCGAGACCGGGATCGTCTACTGCCTCTCGCGCGCGACGGTGGAGAAGACCGCGCAGTTCCTGTGCGACAACGGGATCGCCGCCGTGCCCTACCACGCGGGGCTGGACGCGCGCACCCGGACGACCAACCAGTCGCGGTTCCTGCGCGAGGACGGGCTGATCGTCGTGGCCACCATCGCTTTCGGCATGGGCATCGACAAGCCCGACGTGCGCTTCGTGGCCCACCTCGACCTACCCAAGTCCGTCGAGGGCTACTACCAGGAGACCGGCCGCGCGGGCCGCGATGGCCAGCCGTCCACCGCCTGGCTCGCCTACGGCCTCACCGACGTGATCTCGCAACGCAAGCTGATCGAGAACTCCGAGGGCGACACCGCGCACCGCCGCAAGCTCAACCTGCACCTCGACGCGATGCTCGCGCTGTGCGAGACGGTCGAGTGCAGGCGGGTGCAGCTGCTCAACTACTTCGGCCAGACCGGCGAGGCGTGCGGCAACTGCGACACCTGCATCACCCCGCCGGAGTCGTGGGACGGCACCGTCGCCGCGCAGAAGCTGCTGTCCACGGTGTACCGGCTGGACAAGGAGCGCAACCAGCACTTCGGCGCCGGTCAGGTGGTCGACATCCTGCTCGGCAAGCAAACCGAGAAGGTCACCCAGCACCGGCATGACCAACTGTCGGTGTACGGCAAGGGAACCGAGCTGAAGGAAGGCGCCTGGCGCGGGGTCGTCCGGCAGTTGCTGGCGCAGGGCCTGCTGGACGTTGGCGGCGAGTACGGCACCCTGTCGCTGACCGGTGGCAGCGACGAGGTCCTGTTCAAGGGCCGCAAGGTGATGATGCGGCGCGAACCAGAGAAGGTTGCCCGCGCCTCTTACTCCCGCCCGTCGAAGGCGCCCGCGGTGGAGATGTCGCCCGAGGCGGCGCCGGTGTTCGAGGCACTGCGCGCGTGGCGAGGGGCTTCGGCGAAGGAACAAGGTGTCCCTGCCTACGTCATCTTCCACGACGCGACACTGCGCCAGATCGCGGCTATAAGGCCGCGACAGTTGTCCGACCTGGAAGGCATTACCGGTATCGGCGAGACCAAGCTCGAAAGGTATGGGCAGCAGATCCTCGACACCTTGGCAGACCTGCCCTAGGCAGGGCTACCGCCGCAACCGAACCGCACCCCGACCGCTACCGCCAACACCGCCACTCAGGTCTGCCTGGCCCCGGCCGATAACTCGCCAGGAAGCAACCAACGAAGGGTCGGCTGATGGCGGCAGGGCGGCGTGGCGGTGTGCTGGGACGGTTCGACAATCTCCCAGTCGCCGCGAAGATCTTCAGTGCGGTGGCGGTGGTCATGGTGGCCTTCGTGACCGTCGTAGGCATCAGCCTGAACGGGTCGGGGCAACTCACCGACGGTGCGCGCGCGGTGTACGACCGCGGTGTGCACGCCACGCAGACCCTGGCCAAGGTGCGGGCGGACATCCTCACCGACCGCAACTTCATGCTCAACTACTACATGTCCGACGCCGAGTGGCGGCCGAAGAACAAGGAGTCGATGCAGGCGCTCGACGCGCAGATCGCGGCCTCCTTCAAGACCTACGCGGGCGAGACCGCCGACCCCGCGACCCTCACCGCCCTCCAGAACACCTGGAAGTCCTACCTCAGTGTCCGCGACCAGGAGATCCTGCCCGCCGCCGACACCAACAACCTGGACGCGTTCTGGGACGGGTACAACAAGGCCGACGAGCTGACCACCACCCTGGACAAGCAGTTCGACGCCCTCACCACCTCGCAGGCCAACGCCGCCGCCAACGCCGCAGCCGAGGTCGCCGACACCGGTAGCCGCACCAACGCGCTCATCCTCGGTGGCGCGGGCATCGGCCTGCTGCTTGGCCTGCTGCTGGCCTGGCGGGTCGCCGCCGCCGTCACCGGCCCGCTGCGCCGGGTCACCTCCGTGCTCGAGGCCGTCGCCGACGGTGACCTCACCCGCCGGGCCGACGTGTCCAGCACCGACGAGGTCGGCCAGATGGCGTCCGCCCTCAACCGGGCGACCGACAGCATGCTCGACACCGTGCGCACCATCAACACCAACGCCGCCGCGCTGACCGGTTCCTCGCGCGACATGGCCACCGCGAGCGACATCCTCGCCCACGGTGCCGCGCAGACCGCCGAGCGCGCCGGCGCGGTCCGCCAGGCCGCCCAGGACGTCTCGCTGCACGTGCAGACCCTGGCCACCGCCTCGGAGGAGATGGGTGCCTCCATCCGCGAGATCGCCTCCAACGCCTCCGACGCGGCCCGGGTCGCCTCGGACGCGGTCGCCTCGGCGCAGGAGACCACCGAGATCGTCGGCAAGCTGGGCGAGTCGTCCACCGAGATCGGCAACATCGTCAAGGTGATCACCTCGATCGCCGAGCAGACCAACCTGCTGGCGCTCAACGCCACCATCGAGGCTGCTCGGGCCGGTGACGCGGGCAAGGGCTTCGCCGTCGTCGCCAGCGAGGTCAAGGACCTGGCGCAGGAGACCGCCCGCGCCACCGAGAACATCGCGACCCGCGTGCAGACCATCCAGGGCGAGACGTCCTCGGCGGTCGGCGCGATCGAGCGGATCTCGCAGATCATCCACCGCATCAGCGACTACCAGAACACCATCGCCTCGGCGGTGGAGGAGCAGACCGCGACCACCAGCGAGATGAGCCGCAGCGTCTCCGAGGCCGCCGCGGGTGCCGACGCCATCGCCCAGACCGTCACCGACGTGGCGGACGCGGCGTCGTCGACCAGCGACACCGTTGGTGCTTCCCGCGAGACCGCTGACTCCCTCGCCACCATGGCGGGCGAGCTCAACAGCGCGGTGACCCGCTTCCGCGTCTAGAACTGATCTAACTCGATGGCCGGTGTCCTAGGACACCGGCCATCGGCGTTTGTGCCACTCGCTGTGGGCGGGGTGTTCGGTGACACGTGCAGGCTCGCGCTCGGTGAGGCTGCCGACTTAGGCATCCACCCTGGAGGCGGTCGGTGATTTCTACCCGTTGGTGTTGGGAATGTAAGAGGGCGCCATCCGTGGATGGCGCCCTCTTGGCCTATCAGCGACTCGGTGGTGCTTGTCCGTACGGCGGGATCTGTCCGTAAGGGTGGTACCCCTGCGGCGGTGGCATAGGCATCGGCATCTGCCCGGTATTGCCCGTCATCGGCCCCGCGTAAGGGCCGCCGGGCGGGGGCATCGGCGGGAACTGGCGCGGGTCCATGTTCTCCCAAGCCTGGGACGGTGCCCCGGCGTGCGCCGGTTCCCTGGTCACCGGGTGGGCCTCCATGTGCTCGCGCATCTTCGGGATCTCGTGCTCGGCCTTGTCCAGCCAGCCCTCCCAGCGCCGCTGCATGGGCCGGATCAACCCACCACCGACCCCGACGACCGCGATCCCGCCCGCGGTCGCCAACACGGTGATCAGCACCGGCATGGTGACCGTAGTCGCCACCCCGATCTGGTTCAACGCGGCGATGATCCCCAACCCCACGATGAAGATCGACGCCGCGTTGGCCAGGGTCCGCCCGTAGGACAGCCCGCCGAGCACCGCGGTGATGAAGTCCCGCACCCCCCGCGCGATCGCCGCCGCGACCACCACGATCAGCACCGCCACCGCCGCCCTCGGCAACCAGGCGACGACATCGCTCAGCAGCGCCGAGACCGGGTTGGTACCCCACACCGCGAAAGCGATCTGCAAGGTCACCAGCAAGATCGCGTAGTAGACCAACTTGGCGATGATGTCGGACGCCTCGAACCGGGACCGGGCCAACACCTGGCGGATCCCCCCGCGCTCAACGACCCGCTCGAACCCCACCCGCCCCAACACCCGAGCCACAGCCTTGGCGACAACCCGCGCGACCACGTAGCCCACCGCGAGGATGAGCACGAACCCGACCAACCTCGGCACAAAGGTGATCACCATCCGCCAAGCATCGGAAAACCCCGCCCCAACATCGACGGCGGCCACATCGGACACGGCCATCCGCTACTCCTCGCACTCGTTCGGTAACCCAAGTCCCTCGATAATGACCCGCCCACCCCGCCAACGCTCGCTGACCCCACACGACCGAGTGACACCATCAGCTCAGCGTGAGTTCGTCCACTTCGACCGGTCCCCCTGGCGGGCTGCTCGAAGTGCTGCCCCCTTTACTCCGACCACTGAACACGCGAAACCTGAGCCCGCGATCCCAGCCCCTCGCCCCCGACCGCCAACTCAGCCATCGCTCGCAGAACCCTTTCTGCATCACCCCGCCGATGCGACCAGCCCCAGCTCCCCAGCCAGTGGACACTCCCAGCCCAGCTTCCGTCAGGACGGGAAGCCGCTGGTGCCAGCCCGGCTGCCGTCAGGCTCGCCCCAGCTCGCAGTGCCAGCCCCTGGACACTCGGACCCCGCGGTGCCAACCCGCCCCCCCGTCAGGCGCCCCAACCCACAGTGCCAGCCCCTGGACACTCGGACCCCGCGGTGCCAACCCGCCCCCCGTCAGGTCCGCCTCAGCCCACTTTCCCAGCGCCTGGACAGTCGGAGTCGCTGGTGCCAGGTGCTCGATGGGGTGGACCTGTTTTGTGTGGGGGGACGGCAGCCGTAGCGTTTCCGCGCGGCAGGGCCAGTCTTTTGGGCCCCTGCTTTGCGGTTCTGCGTCGGGTGTCGTAGGGGCCCCGCGCAAAACAGGTCCACCGCATCGAGCAGAGCTCGAAAAGTCGCGGATCGGGCCCGATGTTGCCGCCAGGCAACGAGGCGTCCGATCCCCGGGTCGCCGAGCTCGCCGCCAGGCGACGAGGCCGACCCCATCCCTTGCCCCGCACCCCCAGCAACGGCCTACGCCAAGATCAACCTGATCGAAAGCCCCCAAATACACAGCCTACCGAAACGCACCGACACACCGGGAGCAGTAACCAACGCCCTGTGGACAGCAGAAGGCGTTGTGGAAAAACAACTAGCGCAGAGCGCGCCCGACAAGATCATCCGTCGCAAGAGCCCCCGATATACAGCCTACCGAGAGGTGCCGACAGAACGGGAGAGGCGAGAAGCAGGCTGTGGACAGTCAGACCTGTTGTGGACAAACAACCGCAGACCACACCGCCCGCAAGATCAACTATCCGAGAAGCCCCCAATGCGCAGCCTACCGGGCAGCACCGACACAACGGGAGCGGCGAACAACGCCCTGTGGACAACAGAAGACGTTGTGGATAGTCAAACCCGAGCGCACCGCGAAGTTACCGGTGCAGCATCCGGTGTGCTCCCCGCATGGCCGTCCTATAAACGCCCCCGTACCAACCCCAACTTCCCAACGCCGCTCGAGCTGCATTGGCCCCCGCCGCCCCGTGTACACCACCCCCCGGGTGCGCCGATGCCCCGGCCAAGAACAGCCTCTCCACCACCGTGTCTGCTCGTCCCAGTCCCGGCGTGGGGCGAAACACCAGTTGTTGGTGTATCCCGGCGGTTCCCGAATTGATCGCCCCGTCCACCAAGCTGGAGTTTCCCCTCTCCAAGTCGGTAGGCCCGGACACGTGCCTTCCCAGGATCAAGTCCTGGAACCCGGGCGCGTGCTTAGCGACAATCCTCTCTACCCCCTCCGCCCACGTGCGCAGCCGTTCGCGCGTCCAGTCGCCACCGCGCGGGACGTGGCTATAGAGCCATGCGGATTCGGTTCCGGTGGGGGAGCGGCTGGGGTCGGTGGTGGTCATCTGGCCCAACAGCAGGAACGGGTGCTCTGGCACCCGCCCGCGGGCAAGATCCGCGTCCACCTGTACGAGTCCGTCCGAGTCGACTCCCAAGTGGATGGTTCCGGCGGCGGCGGCCTCGGGGGCGCGCCACGGGATGGGGCCGGACAGTGCCCAGTCGATCTTGATGGTGGCGTCGTCCCAGTGGAACTTGGTGATGTCGGAGCGGAGGCTGGAGGGGAGGTGGTGTGGCTCTAGGAGGTCTCGGTAGAGCGTGGGGGCGGGGACATCTGCGAGTACGGCTTTGTGGGCGCGTATGTGGTCCCCGCCCGCGACCACCCCCATGGCCTTGCCGTTCGCCACTAGTACGCGGGTCACCCGTCGCGAGCACTCCACTCGGCCGCCGAGGGATTCCAGGCGGCGGGTGAGGGCCGCGGTGAGGGAGCCCGCTCCGCCTTCGGGGGCCGGGAAGCCCACGTCCTGGCCGAGCATCGCCAGGAGCCACCCGAACACGGCGCTTCCGGCCTGGGTGGGGCCGAGGTCGGTGTGCATCGCGTTGCCCGCGAGCAAGATCCGTGCGCCTTCGCCCGCGAAGCGCTCCTCGCCGTACCTGCGCACGGGCATCATTGCGACTCGGGCTGCCCGTAGTGCGTCGCCTACGCCGAGTGTCGTCAAGAGGCCCAGCCCGGCTCGCACTGGAGGGAACGGGCCGAGCAGCGCTCGCAACACGTCGTCGCGAACGTCTCGGTACCGGGAGTACTCGGCTCGCCACGCAGCAGCGTCGCCCGCGGCGAAGGAGCCCACTGACTCCGCTGTTTGTTCCACGTCCCGTGATAGGAGTACCGCGCGGTCGTCTGGCAGCACATGCGCAAGCACTCCCGGTGCGTGCCGCCACCGCAGCCCGAATCGGCCTAGGTCCAGCCTCTGTATTGCGGGTGAGGCGGCTGCTAGAGGGTGGAAAGCGCTATAGAGGTCGTGTTTGAAGCCCGGCACGGTCAACTCGGCAGTTCGCACTGCCCCGCCTGGTTCTGCAGCGGCCTCTAGCACTACCACTGACCAGCCTGCGTCAGCCAAGATGTTCGCTGCTACCAAGCCGTTCGGACCGCTGCCGATCACGACCGCGTCGGTCATCGCGCCGACCTCCATGCGACATAGACCCTTAGGGCACCGCGTAGTGCGAGCGTCCAGGGTGGAGGATCACGGCGCACCGGCTCCAAACTACGCCGGTGGGCTAGCCCGCCACTCTTCTTGCCAACCGTGGTGAGCGTCATAAGCGGTGGCCAAGAGGCGCAGTGTGTCCGAGTTGGCCACAACGATCTCCGCGCGCAGTAGCGGTGCTTTCTCGACGAACGGCACCGGCTCGCCCCCGTCCACCGGCCCCGCCGCCAGCAGCAGGCCACGGCCGTCGTCGGTACGCAGTACCCGCAGCCTGCCCAGCCGCTCGGCCTCGTCGAGCTGGGGGATCCGACCCGCGGCTGCTCGGTGCTCGTCCTCGGTGAGGCGTTCGAGGAGGAAGGCTCGCAGACCGTCGAGGTTCATGCGCGCTGACTACCCGCCACCGGGATCGGCCACACGTCGGGGTTAGGCTGCTCACGTATCCGAGTCGAGGTTGAGCACACAGCCCGCTCGTGGCTTCGGCGAGCCCGGACGACCAGCTTGATCGACCGTGACCGGCGCGGCCCGAACGTGAACACCGCTCCACCCCCGGCGCTAAGCTCCGCCGGTCGGGTCGACTAGGAGGCTAAGGATGACGATCGAGACGGGCCGTCCGGACAACCTCGCTGAGCTGTTGCGAGCCGGTGCCCCCGCGCTGTCAGCGCGGTGGGTGGAGTTGGTGGCCGCCCCGCTCAGGGGCCGGGTGAGTGCCCCGGAACTGGAGCGGGAGCTGACCGAGTTGTACGCCGCTGTGCTCGCTGGGGTGGAGAGCGGTAGCCGTGACGTACAGGCCGCTCCGTACGCCGAGACCAGAGCGCTGCTGTCAGACCTATCGCGTCGCCGGGCCCGGGCCGGGTTCACCCCGACCGAGACCGCGATCGGTGTCTTCGCGCTCAAGCAGGCCCTGTTCGAGTTGGTCGACCGCGCCGAGGTCGACGGTAGCCTGGGTGACGTGGCCGCGTTCTCGCTGCTGCTGGACAACCTGGGGCTGCTGACCTTCGAGACCTACGCCAAGGCCCGCGAAGAGGTCATCGACGAGCAGGCCGAGCAGTTGCTCGAACTGACCACCCCGGTCGTCAAGCTGTGGGACGGCGTCCTCGCGGTGCCGCTGGTGGGCACCCTGGACTCCGCGCGCACCCAGGTCGTGATGGAGAAGCTGCTCGAGGCGCTGGTCAGCACCGGTGCCGCGCACGCCATCATCGACATCACCGGTGTGCTCGCCGTCGACACCCAGGTCGCCCAGCACCTGCTCAAGACCGTCATGGCCGCCCGGCTGATGGGCGCCGAGTGCACCATCTCCGGCATCCGCCCGCACATCGCGCAGACCATCGTCGGGCTCGGCATCGAGTTCGGCGACATCACCACCAAGGCCTCCCTCGCCGACGCGCTGCGGCACGCGCTGCGCCGCTCCGGCGTGGACGTCGTCGCCGCCCAGCGGGGCCGGTGAGCGCGGTGGAGCGCATCCCCATCCTCAAGATCGGCGATGTCCTGCTCGCCTCCATCCAGGTCGACCTGCAGGACCGCGACGTGCTCGCGCTGCAGGAGGACCTGGCGGAGAAGATCACCGCGACCGGCGCGCACGGGGTCGTGCTGGACATCTCGGCGGTCGACATCGTCGACTCGTTCATCGGCCGGATGTTCGCCACCATCGCCTCGACCTCGCGGCTGTTCGACGCGCACACCGTCGTCGTCGGCATGCGGCCAGCGGTGGCGATCACGCTGGTGGAGCTGGGCCTCACCCTCGGTGAGGTGCGCACCGCCCTCGACCTGGAGAAGGGCCTGGCGATCCTCGCCGAACTGGGCGAGCGGGCGCCGAGGTGAGCGCCCCGCGCGAGGACATCCCCATCGGCGCCGACGAAGACGTCGTCCGAGTGCGCCAGATCGTGCGGTCCTTCGCGCAGCGCGCCAAGCTGTCGCTGGTGGACCAGACCAAACTGGTCACCGCGACCAGCGAACTGGCCCGCAACACGCTCACCTACGGCGGTGGCGGGACGGCCGTGGTCGAACTGCTCGGCGAGGGCAGGCGCCAAGGCGTGCGGGCCAGCTTCCAGGACGAGGGCCCCGGCATCCCCGACCTCACCCTCGCGCTGACCGACGGCTGGACCAGCGGCCGGGGCATGGGGCTGGGGCTCAGCGGGGCGCGCAGGCTCGTCGACGAGTTCGACCTGGACAGCGAGGTGGGTCGCGGCACGACCGTGACCGTGGTCAAGTGGTCCCGGTGACCGGGGCGGGCCCCGTGCCCACCGCCGAGGACGTCGCCTGGCTGCCGGTCGAGGACGCCAGCGCTGTCGGCGCCGCGCGCCGCGCGGTGACCGGCCTGGCCGAGCGGTTGGCGTTCCCGCCGACCAGGACCGCCGAGATCGCGCTGGTGGTGACGGAGTTGGCGACCAACCTGGCCAAGCACGCCGAGCAGGGCGTGCTGCTGCTGCGGGCGCTGCGGACCGACGCCAGGGCCGAGGTCGAGGTCGCCGCGGTCGACCGCGGGCCGGGCATGGCCGACCCCGAACTCGCCTTCCGCGACGGCCACTCCACCACCGGGACGCTGGGGATCGGCCTCGGCGCGGTCACCCGCCTGTCCGACCTGTCCGCGATCCGGTCGGCGGTCGGTAAGGGCACCATTCTCACCGCCCGTTTCGCCCCCGAGGCCAAGCGTGACCGCCCGGCGCCGGGCGAGGACTTCGCGACCGGGGTGACTCGGCCGATGGACGGCGAGGACATCTGCGGTGATGGGTATGCCATTCGCAGGCAGGACAACCGGCTGCACTTGATGCTGTGCGACGGCTCTGGCCACGGCCCGCTAGCGGCCTTGGCATCGCAAGCCGCCGTTCGAACGTTCCTCGAGACTGACCTGACCACGCCGGAAGAGATGGTCCGCAGGCTGCATGTGGGGATGAACGGCACCAGAGGTGGCGCCGTCGCGGTTGCCGAGCTGGATCCGGCAGCCTCCGTTGTGCGGTTCGCGGGAGTGGGCAACATCGCGGCCGCGGTCGTGGCTGAACGCAAGCGCGGAATGGTCTCTCTACCGGGTATCGCGGGCTACCAGGCTCGGTCGATCCGGCGATTCGACTACGAACTGCCCGATGATGCCGTAGTGGTGCTGCACTCTGACGGCCTAAATGAGCGGTGGTCGATAGACCCGTTGGATCGCTGGCGCGCGAAGCCACTGGTGATGGCTCTAGACCTGTTGCGTGAAGCAGGGGTGCGTCGCGATGACGCGAGCGTGGTGGTGGCTAAGGCAGGTGGCTGGTGACCACCGAACTGTTGGCCCTGACGCTCTCCGGTGAGCAAGGCGTGTTCCTGTTGCGGCAGCGCGGCCGAGAGGTCGCACGCGCGATAGGCATGGAAGCGCAGGACCAGATCCGGGTCGCCACGGCACTAAGCGACCTCGGGCGGTTGCTGCTAACTGGACGGTCTCCGTTGACTGTCGTGTTCGCCCTCGACGAGGAGCCGCCGCTGTCGCTGGTGGTGCGGTTGCGAACCGCACTTCCCGGTGTGCCGGTGTCCGAGCCCGGGTGGTCCACGGCGGAGCGGCTACTCGACGAGGTCAAGGTCGAACAGCACCGCGGCGGCGTCGCTGTCTTGGTGCGTAAGGCGTTGTCGGCCGGATCAGTGTTCCCCGACAAGAAGTCGGCTGATCGTCTGCGCGAGGAACTGGGCAGCCTTCAGCCGGGTAACGCTGCCGACGAACTACGGGCACAGAACGAAGAACTCCTCCTTACGCTCGACAGCTTGGAACGCAAGCAAGAGGAACTGCTGCGGCTCAACGCAGAGCTCGAGGAAACCAATCGCGGCGTGCTGGCCCTCTATGGCGAGCTGACCGAAGAACTCGACGAGACCAACCGCGGCGTAGTGGCCCTCTATGCCGAACTCGACCAGAAGAGTGTTGAGCTCAAGAGGGCGAGCGAAGCCAAGAACAGGTTCTGGTCCAACGTCAGCCATGAAGTCCGGACGCCGGTCAACTCCATCGTCGGGCTGGCCCGGCTCCTCCTCGGGCCCGGCGCCGAACCCCTCACCGACGACCAGCGCAGGCAGCTCCAACTGATCAGCACCTCCGGTGGCGGCCTGCTCACCCTGGTCAACGACCTCCTGGATGTGGCGAAAGCCGAGTCGGGCCGGTTGGAACCGCGCATCGGCGAGGTCGACCTGCGGCTGCTGTTCGCGCAACTGCGCGACGGGTTCTTGCCGGTCACCCGCGTGGGGGAGGTGGCCCTGGTGGTGGCCGAGCCGCCCGTGGAGCCACCGCTGCGCACCGACGACACGCTGCTCATGCACATCCTGCGCAACCTGGTCTCCAACGGCCTCAAGTTCACCGAGCGCGGCGAGGTCAAGGTCAGCGCCGCCGTCGAAGGCGATGTCTGGTCGTTCACCGTCAGCGACACCGGCATCGGCATCCCTGCCGACCACCTGGACAAGGTCTTCGAGGAGTTCCACCAAGTACCCAACCCGTTGCAGGCGCGCGCGGTCGGCACCGGGCTCGGCCTGCCTTACGCGCGCAGCGTGGCCGAGGTACTCGGCGGGTCACTCGATCTGCGGAGCACGCCTGGTCAGGGCACCCTGGTGACCGTGCGACTCCCTGTCTACGCGGCCGAGGCACCCGCTCGGCCGCGCTCGGTCCTCCTGGTCACCGCGGACGACACCCTGCGCGCCAGGCTGAGCACCGCGATGGACCCGCTCGTCGGCGCGGTCCGGCAGACCGCGGACGGCGCGGGCGCGGTGCTGATGGCCACCGCGGAGCCGCCGGACCTGTTGGTCCTCGACCTGGCCGCCCCGCACGCCGAGGACTGCCTCGCCGGGCTGCGCCGGGAACCCCGGCTCGCCGCGACGCCGGTGCTGGCCCTGCAGTCGGCCGAGTACCGCGACCGGGAGAGCGGTCTCGTGGTGCTGCGCACCTCCCAGCTGACCACCGAGTCGGTGCGCGACGGCATCCGCCGCGCGCTGGCCGCGGGCCAAGAGCCGTGACCGGCGCGGGATTCGCCGACCAGGACGCCCCGGCCCGCATCCTCGTCGTCGACGACACCGAGGCCAGCCGCTACGTCACCGGTGGCTGGCTGCGCCGCAACGGCCACGAGATCGTCGAGGCCGACACCGGGGCTGGCGCCCTCGCCGCGGTCCGCTCGCGCCCGTTCGACCTGGTCATCCTGGACGTGAACCTGCCGGACATGAGCGGGTTCGAGGTGTGCGAGGCGATCAAGAGCGACCCGGCGACCGCGGCGCTGCCGGTGGTGCACGTCTCGGCGAGCATGATCGAGCCGAGCGACCGGGCCGCGGGCCTCACCAGGGGCGCCGACGCCTACCTGAGCGAGCCGGTCGACCCCGGTGAGTTGCTGGCCACGGTGAAGGCCGCGCTGCGCTACTACCGGGCCAGGGCCGCCGCGGAGCGGTTGGCCGCCCGGCTGAGCAGGCTCACGGCCGTGAGCCTGGAGATCAACGCCGCGCGCAGCTTCCCCGCACTGGTCACTGCGGCCGCCCATGGGGCAGCCGCGGTGCTCGACAGCGCGGCCACCGTCCTGGTGCGACTGCGCGACGGCGGTGAGATGTGGGGTAGCACCGAGGGCGCGGGCAAGCAGGTGGCGCTATCGACCACGCACCCGCTGCGCGACCTCGCCGACGAGGTCCTCCCGGACAACACCACCTCGGCACTGCGGACCCTCCCCGATGGCCGTACCTGCGTAGTCTTGGCGCGCACTCGCTCAGACCACCCGGTCACGTGCGTGGCATTGCCCGCTGAGGCTGTCGTGGCACAGGAGGACCGCGACCTGCTCGTCCAGATAGGACTAACCACCGCAGTTGCCGCTGAGGGCCTGCGAGCGTTCACGGACGAACATGACATCGCCTTGGCGCTGCAGCGGAGCCTGCTGCCGAGCGGCCTACCGCACTGCGATGGCATCACCATGGCAGCCCGCTACGTCCCAGCCTCTACGGTCGCTCAGGTCGGTGGCGACTTCTATGAAGTGGCGGAGTTGGGCGACCACTTGCTGGTGGCCATTGGTGACGTGACCGGCCACTCGATCGAAGCTGCCAGCATCATGGGTGAGGTCCGGCACGCCCTTCGCGCGTACGCGATAGAGGGCCACCCGCCGGACCTGATCGTCGAGCGGCTCAACGCCATGCTCCGCCGGTTCCACCCGGAGGGGCTGACCACGTTGTGCGTCCTGCTGCTGGACCCCGTGGCGGGCAAGGCGACCATCGCGAACGCGGGTCACATCCCGCCGCTCATCGTCGACGCCGACGGCGCCCGCTACCTGCGCCTGCCCGGGGCGCTGCTCGGTGTTCGAACGCCACGCCCGCCCGCGACCGAGATCGACGTGCCCGCCGGGACGACGATCGTGCTGATGACCGACGGCCTCATCGAGCGCCGCACCGCCGCGTTGGACGCCGACATGGAGCACCTGCGCGCCTCGATGGGGGCCGAGGAGGACCCGGAGTCCATCTGCGAGCGGCTGCTGGGCACCTACGGGCAGAACAAGGACGACGACATCGCCCTGCTGGTGCTGCGCCGCGACTGAGCTACCGAGCTACCGAGCTACCGAGCTACTGAGCCGCTGAGCTACTGAGCTACTGGGCCGCTAAGCAACCGAACACCGGGCCACCGGGCCGGGCTGCTGCGAGTGGCCCCGGCGCGGTTGGGCTGTTCGGGTCAGGCGCCGGGCTCGGTGTGGTCACGATTTGTCCAACGGCCGTCGACCGGCGGGCGAGGTGTCGTCGCTGGTCGTGGTGCTTGCGTTGGCGCGAACGGGAAAACCGCTCGTTGGGCCGTCCGGGTGGGTGATGTTGGCGACTTGGCGCTGATCTTGCGGTGTTCGGATGCCGTTGGGCATGATCCGATGCGATACAGCATCCGCGCCCACTCAGGGGAAGTCCGGTCTAACTCCGGCGCTGGCCCGCAACGGTAGGCCGCCCGCGTGGCGGCGAGCCCGAACGCCTGTGGGGCGCGGCGTGCTCCGAACCGTCGAGGACCGCGGGTTGGGGCCCGGGTGCGCCGCTATACGCGAGTGCCCGGGTTCTGCCACGTCCTCCCCGCGCGAGAGGCGTTGGACATGGGCCTTGGCCCCAGAGCAGCAGTCTTGGCCAGTGTCGTCACCGTCGCGCTCGCCACGACCCCGGTAGGTGCGGCCGCGCAGGCAGGCGCGGCGGCGGACGACACCGCCGCGGGCTGGTTAGCCCGCCAGCTCATCAACGGCGAGCACGTCGAGAGCACGCCGACCTTCCCCGACTTCGGGCTCACCGCCGACGTCGTGTTCGCCCTCGACGCGGCCGGGGTCGCCTCGGACGCCTCGGGCAAGGCGGCGGCCTTCCTGGCCAAGCCGGACAACGTCTTGGAGTACGTCGGGGACGGTGCGGCCGAGTCCTACGCGGGTCCGCTCGCGAAGTTGGCCTTGGTCGCGGAGTCCCGCGGGGTGGACCCGAAGTCCTTCGGCGAGGTCGACCTGATCACCGAGCTCGGTGAGCTGCAGGCGCCGTCGGGCCGGTACACCGACGCCTCCACCCAGCCGGACCAGTCGAACGCGTTCAGCCAGGCCCTCGCGGTGCTCGCCCTGCACCGGGCGGGCGGCGCGCCGGTCAAGGCGGTCGAGTTCCTGGCGGGCAGCGCGTGCCAGGACGGCGGGTTCCCGATCGACTTCGACGAGGCTTGCGTATCCGATGTGGACGCAACGGCGATCACCGTGCAGGCGCTGGTGGCCGCGGGGAGCACCGACGCCGCCACCGCGGCCTTGACCTGGTTGGTGGGCAAGCAGTCCGCCGCGGGCGGGTTCAAGGCGAACCTGCCGGGCTCGGTGGACAACGCCAACTCGACCGGGTTGGCCGCACAGGCCCTGCGCGCGGGCGGTAAGACCGCCGAGGCCGACAAGGCCGCCACGTTCCTGACCGGACTTCAGCAGGGATGCACTGCTGCGGAGGCTGTGCGAGGAGCAATCTTCTACGCGCCGGGACAGAGCGAGAACGCCGTCCGGGCCACCAGCCAGGCCATCCCCGGCATCCTGGGGATCAGCTACGCCAAGGTGAGTGCGGTCGGCGCAAGCAACGCCCTGCCCACTGTGGACTGCACGACCCCGACTACCACTACGACGACGTCGAGCGCCATCAACCCGGTCGTCAACCCGGGCGGTAACAACACCAATCCGGTTCCGCAGGGTGGCAACTCACCCGCGCTCGCCGCCACCGGTACTTACCGGCCTTCCGTCACGTGGCTGGGTGTCTTGCTGCTGCTTAGCGGTGGCGCACTCGTTGTGCTCGCCCGCCGTCGCCCGTCCACGCGCTAAGGGGAAACATGAAGACCGCTGTTCGTCGTACCGCCGCTGTCTCCGCTGCCGGGCTTGCCGCGGCAGCCATCCTGGCCGGGGGAGCATCTCCCGCGCAGGCCGCCGCGTGCTCCGGCACCACAGGCGTAACTGTCATCGTTGACTTCACCGCGCTCGGCGGCTCTGTCCAGACTGCTTGCGCACTCGGTGACCCGACCTCTGGGCTCACGGCTCTTACTGGAGCGGGTTTCACCTACGCGTTCGTCCCCAGGCAGCCCGGCTTTGTCTGCCGCCTCAACTCACTGCCTAACCCGTGCAACGGCGCACCCGTCTCCGCGTACTGGTCTTACTGGCACGCGACCCCGGGCGGCACTTGGTCTTACAGCAGCAGTGGCGCGGGTAGCTACAACCCCGCGCCCGGGACCGTGGAGGGATGGTCGTTCGGCGCGGGCACTGCTCCCACGCAGGCACCGTGATCTTTCGGCTTCTCCTCACCGGGTTCCTCGCATCCGCCGCGCTCGTGGTCGGTGCCCCGACCGCGACCGCGGCGGCTTGCGAGAGCACCGGGGTGACTGTCGTCGTCGACTTCGGCTCCCTGGGCGGTGGCGTACAGACCCGCTGCGCGCCGGGCGACCCCAACAGCGGGCTCGCCGCGTTGGCCCAAGCCGGGTTTGGGTACACCTTCCCGACTCGCCAGCCCGGGTTCGTCTGCCGCATCGACAACCGGCCAGGGCCGGACATCGACGCATGCGTCAACACGCCGCCCGCGACCGCGTACTGGTCTTACTGGCACGCCGACCGTGGTGGCTCTTGGAACTACAGCTCGTTCGGCGCGGCCAATCGCGATCCAGCCTCTGGCACTGTCGAGGGCTGGTCTTATGGAGCAGGTAAGGCGCCAGGCGTTGCGCCCCCGGCTAAACCCGCGCCGATCCCGCCGGTAGTGCCGCCCCAGCCTGTGCCTGTGTCGACAACCGCTCCGCCGGTAGTCCCGCCTCGCCCGACAACGCCTGTGCCGACCACTGTTGCCCCAGGCTCGTCTGCTCTGAGTTCGTCGGTAGCGCTACCGACGACAGAGCTATCGGCCACAGCATCGGCTAGCCCAGTTCCGACGAGTTCAGTGCCTGAGTCCATCACCCCACCGCTGTCTCAGCCGGAGCCCACTGCCGCGCAGAAGGAATCCGGTGGCGGACCGACGACGCTGATCGTCGTGGGCGTTGTCGTTGTCGTGCTCGCCGGGGTCGCCGCAGTCACCGCCCGCCGCAGGGCCAGGGACGAGTAGTGCGCCCACCCCACTCCGGCGCCTGGTGGCTGTGGGCGCTCGGATTGGCGGTGGCGGCCAGCCGCACCACCAATCCGGTCTTGCTGGCCGTCATCCTCGCTGTCGCCGGGTTCGTCGCTGTGCACTGCCGGTCGAACGCGCCGTGGTCATCGGCCTACGGGATGTTCTTGAAGTTCGGGCTCCTCGTCATCGCTATCCGCTTGGTGTTCTCGATCGTCGTTGGCGGCATCACCGGCCCCACGGTGCTGTTCACGCTGCCGGAAGTCCTCTTGCCCGATTGGGCCAAGGGAATCCGCCTGGGTGGCGATGTCACCGCTGAAGGACTCGTTCACGCCCTCTATCAAGGACTTCAGCTGGCAACTCTCCTCTGCTGCATCGGTGCCGCCAACGCGCTCGCTGATCCGCGCCGCCTGCTCAAGTCCGTGCCAGCTGCGCTCTACGAAGTCAGCGCGGCGGTTGTTGTCGCGTTGACCGTGGCGCCGCAGTTGGCGGTATCAGCCAGAGCGGTGCGGCGGGCTAGAGCGTTGCGTGGTGATGCCGCCCGAGGGAGGAACGCGATACGGACCCTGCTGGTGCCGGTGTTGGAAGACGCATTGGACCGGTCGTTGCACCTTGCCGCTGCGATGGACTCTCGTGGCTATGGCCGCACCGCAGGTCTCCCGAAGCGGACTCGCGTGACGACGGCTGTACTCGTCCTTGGCGGGCTTATAGGTCTATGCGTTGGTGCTTACGGCCTCTTGGACGCTGAGGCACCTGCCTTCGTAGGTGTGCCGGTCCTGATCGTGGGTGTTGTGCTTGCCGTAGCTGGGCTCGTGCTGGGTTCGCGTCGCCTCGCCCGCACGCGCTACCGGCCTGATCGATGGACTGTGCCGTCAGTTCTGATCGCCGCCTCTGGAGCAGCAGCGGGTGCGGCAGCCGTGCTAGCCGAGGCGTTCGGGGAGCTCGCGCTGATCCCGTCCACGGTTCCGCTCACCGCGCCGGAGGTGCCCGTAGTGCCCGTCATCGGTGTGTTAGTCGCCTTGCTCCCTGTGCTGCTGGCGCGACGGGAGGCACTCTCGTGATCCGGTTCGAGCAGGTGACAATCGCCTACGCGGAGAAGCCCGTGCTGGCTGGTGTCGACTTCGAGATCCCAGAAGGCGAGCTGTGTTTGGTCGTCGGCGGTACCGGGGCCGGTAAGTCCACCTTGCTGCGTGCCATCAATGGTCTTGTCCCGCACTTCACCGGCGGCACGCTTACGGGTCGCGTTCTCGTAGATGGCCGCGACACCGCCATCAACCCGCCCAGGGAGTTGGCCGACGTGGTGGGGATGGTCGGGCAAGACCCCGTTGCCGGGTTCGTCACCGACACCGTCGAAGAGGAACTCGCCTACTCGATGGAGTCGCTCGCGATCCCCGCCGCCGTCATGCGCAAGCGCGTTGAAGAGACCGTCGACCTGCTCGGGCTGGCCGACCTGCGGGACAGGCCCCTGGCATCGCTGTCCGGCGGTCAGCAGCAGCGAGTCGCCATTGGCGCTGCTTTGACCGCGCATCCCCGGATCCTCGTGCTCGACGAACCCACGTCAGCGCTCGACCCGGGTGCCGCCGAAGACGTCCTCGCCGCGGTCCACCGGCTCGTGCACGACCTGGCCATGACCGTTGTCATCGCCGAGCACCGGCTTGAACGAGTCGCTCAGTACGCCGACCGCGTTGTCTGGCTGCCCGGCAGTGGGGTCGCTCCAGTGATAGGCGACCCCGGCCCGGTACTCGCGGACGCTCCGGTAGCCCCGCCTGTCGTGCGGTTGGGCCAGCTCGCGGGTTGGGATCCACCACCGGTGTCTATTCGCGATGCTCGCCGCCTCGCTGGTCCCTTGCGCGAACGCTTGCGCCTTCTTACGCCGCCGGTAGCGGACATTGTGCCAGCCAACGCGATCCTGACCGCGAACGCCGTTTCCGTCCGGTATGGCAAGACGCCCGCCGTGCGTGAAGTGACGTTGACTGTGTCAGCGGGGGAGCGGGTCGCGGTGATGGGCCGCAACGGCTCCGGTAAGTCGAGCCTGCTGTGGGCGCTGCAGGGCAGCGGTAAACGGGCGTCCGGCACCGTCGAGGTAGACGGGAAGGATCCCGCCTCGCTCAAGCCCCCAGCTCGCCGCACAAAGATCGGCTTGGTTCCCCAACAGCCCTCGGACCTGCTGTACCTGCACACTGTCGCCGCTGAATGCGCTCAAGCCGACGCCGAGTCCGGTCGCCCGAAGGGGACTTGCCGCGCACTCGTCGACGACTTGGCCCCAGGTATCCCCGATGACATCCACCCGCGAGACCTGTCTGAGGGGCAACGCCTCGCCCTTGTGCTCGCCATCGCGCTGACCCCGCGCCCCACGGTCTTGTTGCTCGATGAGCCGAC
Source organism: Actinokineospora diospyrosa (assembly GCF_024171925.1). Lineage (GTDB taxonomy): Bacteria > Actinomycetota > Actinomycetes > Mycobacteriales > Pseudonocardiaceae > Actinokineospora > Actinokineospora diospyrosa. The sequence continues at coordinate 78,954 of NZ_JAMTCO010000022.1, forward strand.
CCGAGGCTTGGACTATCCCGCCAAGAGCCGGTTGGCGGAGAACCTGCGCGCGCTCACCCGCGCTGGACACGCCGTTGTCCTAGCCACCCACGATGTCGAGTTCGTGGCTGAAGCGGCCGAGAGGGTCGTTGTCCTCGCCGACGGCGAGGTGGTCGCGGACGGTCCGGTCGATCAGGTCGTGACAGCGTCACCGGTCTTCGCACCGCAGGTAGCCAAGGTCCTCGCGCCGCAGCCGTGGCTCACCGTTGCCGCTGTCGAGACCGCCTTGGCGGCTCTATGAACACGCCTGTGAAGATCGGACCACGATCGGCCATCGCGTTGGCGCTGTCCGCGGTGATGGGCGTGGTTGCGTTCTGCTGGCCACTAGTCGTCGACCCCGGTGTTGGTATCGCGCATGGGCGCGACGCACCGCTTGTGTTCGCGTTGCTGCTGCCTGTCGCGCTGGCGGTAGTCCTAGCTGAGCTCGCCGACGGCGGGATGGACGCGAAGGCCGTCGCGATGCTCGGGGTTCTGAGTGCGCTAGGAGCCGCGTTGCGGCCGCTCGGGGCGGGTACTGCCGGGATCGAGACGATCTTCTTCCTCATGGTGCTCGCGGGCCGGGTGTTCGGGCCCGGGTTCGGCTTCGTCCTCGGCAACACCACCCTGTTCGCCTCTGCACTGCTCACCGGCGGTGTCGGGCCGTGGCTGCCCTACCAGATGCTCGGCTCCGCGTGGGTGGCGTTAGGTGCGGGCCTGCTCCCTAAAGTCAGCGGACGGCTCGAACTGGTCATGCTCGCCTGTTACGGCGCGATCGCCGGTCTGCTCTATGGGCTACTGCTGAACCTGTCGTTCTGGCCCTTCGCGTTGGGCTCGGGAACCACGTTGTCCTTCGTGCCAGGCGACCCCATCGGTGACAACCTCACCCGCCTGTTCTTGTTCTCCCTGGCCACCTCACTCGGCTGGGACATCGGCCGTGCCATCACCACCGTTGTCCTAGTGCTCGCCACCGGACCCGTGCTGCTGCGCGTGTTCCGGCGCGCTGCCCGCCGCGCTCATTTCCACCCCATAAGAGAGGAACTCACATGAGACGCAGAACCCTGGCCCTAGTGGTCGCCTGCGCTGTCACGGTCATCGCCGCACCTAGCGCTACCGCCGCACCTACGCACATTCCGGCCCAGGCAGCGGCAGGTTGGCTCGCGCGCCAACTCGTCGACGGCGACCACATGGTCACCGAGTTCGGCGGGATCACCTACCCCGACCAAGGTCTCACCATCGACACCGTCTTCGCCCTAGCGGCCAGCGGCACCTCCGATGGCCACGGCGGAGCTGCCCTCACCTGGCTCGCCCGCCCCGAGAACCTTGGCGGCTACATCGGCACCGACGGCGAGGCCTACGCGGGCGCCACCGCCAAGACCGCCCTGGCGGTGCAGGTGCGGGGCGGCAACCCGACCGCGTTCGGCGGCGTGGACCTGATCGCCCGACTGCGCTCCCTGCAGGCGCCCAGCGGCCGGTTCTCCGACGTCTCCGCCTGGGGCGACTTCAGCAACACCATCACCCAGTCACTGGCTGTCATCACCCTCGGCCGCACGACCGCGGGCGCGCCGACCAAGGCCGTCGACTTCCTCGCCGCCGCGCAGTGCGCTGACGGTGGTTACCCGATCACCCTGGGTGCCCCGACCTGCGTCAGCGACACCGACGCCACCGGCTTCGCGGTCCAGGCCCTCGCCGCTGCCCACCGCCCCGTCCACCCGGCGGTGACCTGGCTGGTCGGTCGTCAGCAGTCCGGTGGCGGTCTGGCGTCCGGTCCGGGAACCGGCACCCCCAACGCCAACAGCACCGCGCTCGCGCTGCAGGCGTTCCAGGTGGGCGGACGGCCGCTGCCCGGGCTCCGCGCCCGCGCGTACCTGCTCGGCCTGCGCGTCACCTGCGCCGGGCCGGTCGCCGACCGCGGCGCGATCGCGTTCGACGCCAGCGGCTTCGCCACCGCCACCGCGGCCAGGGCCACCCCGCAGGCCGTCGTCGCGCTGCGCGGTCGTCCACTCGCGACCCTGAGCTCGGCGGGCTCGACCTCGGCCGTGCCCACCCTGGCCTGCTGAAACCCGGTTGCCTGGCCGTCGCGCGGCGGCGGCCAGGTCAATTCGGTGTATTGCTTCCCGGGCTCGACCCTTGAGCGGGCAACCGCGGTGCGCTCATGCTGTGCGGACACCAGCACCGAGGAGCGCACCGTGACGATGGCCGCGTCGATCACCGACGACGGGGAGCACCTGTCGGCCGAGTTGGCCGCCGCGCTGCGCGCCGGACCGTTCGACCGCGCGCTCGACCTCGCCATCCGCCGCCGCGGCTTGAGCCTGGAGGCCGTCCAGCGCCGGGTCGCCCTGCGCGGCGCCACCGTCAGCCAGGCGACCCTCAGCTACTGGCGCCGTGGTGGCCGCCGCCCGGATGGTGACCGCTCATTGCGTGCTGTGCGCGCACTAGAAGACAGCTTGGGTCTGCCTCGCGCCGCCTTAGAGCGGTTGCTCACCCCCGTCCGGCCACGCTCCCCTGAGGACACCGCCGCCGGTCTTGCCAACGCGCTGGACCTCTCCCCGGCAGCCATAGAGTCTTGCGACGGTATAGACCTAGTCGGCAACAACCGGTTGAGCCTGATGTCGCTGCACCAGCACGTCCATATCGGCCCCGACCGCACTGAGCGCTTGGTTCGCACCGAGATCGTCGCCACCGCCCGGGTCAACGGCGTCGACCGCTGGGTCAGCTTCTTCCACCCCCAAGACGGCGAAGGGCACCAGCCCACTGTCGTCGGAACACGGTGCTGCCGCCCCGCCCGGGCGCGCACCGACCCCGACAGCGAACTGCTCGCCGTCGAACTCCGCTTCGACTACCCCCTCAGGTCCGGCGAGACTTACGTCTACTCCTTCGACATCGGCTACGAAGGCCCGCCACCCGCTACCGACTACTCCCAGTACGGCTTGCGCACCCCCGCGCGCCAACTGGTCCTTCAAGTCTCGTTCGACCCCGCACAGGTCCCCGTCCGGTGCTACCGCTACTACAAGAGCCCAGCAGGGCTTTCATCCATCGACGGCGAACTGCCACTAGGCCCCAGCATGACCACCCACATAGCGATCCCGGATGCCCCACCCGGCGTTCACGGGATCAGATGGGAATGGGAGTAAGACGAGCCGCGGTGCCGGTCGCGGGCTGATGCAGTGAGCCCGCGACCGACAGCTCTTAGCGGGCAGGAGCCTTACGCGCGATAGCGGCCTTCATGACATCCAACCCGATCAGGTTGAACGGCCGTCCCAAGCTGCGCATGAGTGAGTTCTCCGTTGGCCGGTACACCCCGCGCTTGTAGTAGTAGCCGCCCTGGTAGGTACCGATGACACCGCCGTCGGGGGAAGCCTTGCCGATGTAGGAGTACCACTTGACGCGGTAGCGCGTCATCGACGAACTCGGGTAGATGGAGACGTTGACCTCACGCGGTTCCGAACCCGTGTAGAGGTCGTTGGGGTAGTCGTACTCGTCGGCGAGCCCGCCGATGGAATGCCCGAGCTCGTGCGTCGCGATCTGGCCGGACTGCGCGTTGCCGCCCGAGGAGGTCGCGACACCGCCGCCCGCACCGCCGTACTTTGTGCTGTTGGCCACCGCGAGGACCTGGTCCGCGCCGGGCGCCAAGGCGGCGTACTGCTTGGCCTTGGTCTCGTTGACGCACAGCAGCCGTTCCATGTCCCCGCACCAGAAGTACATGTCCAGCGCGGTGCTGCGGCTGACCCCCTTGCTCGGGTCGTTGTCCACACCGGACTGCGTGGACACCACGTTGACCTGCCACACGTTGAACGAGTTCTTCATCGACTTGAACGGCTCGACCTGGGTCAGCTCGTTCCAGCGGTTGAGCACGTGCTGGTGGTAGGTCGGCAGCTGCGCGGCGGTGTAGCCGTCGCCGACGAAGACGAGGTCGAACTTCGAGCTGGACGGGCCCGCGTTCTGGATGGTGACGACGTCGGCGGCCACCGCGGCGAGCGGGGCGGCGGTGGCGACCGGCGCCGCCACCCGGGCCCGGGTGATCTTGCCGTCGGGGGAGAAGACCTCCTTGACGACCGTGTTGGCGGCCGCGGGCGCCGGTGGGGGAGCCGCGGTGGCCGCGGGCTGCACCGCGACCACGACGGCGGCGGCGACACCGGCCGCCGCTGCCGCGGCGAGCAGGGATTTCGTGCGCATGATGCTCCGTTTCAGGCAGGGAAGCGCAGGGACGTGCGCAAGAGCCCGCCCACTATCGCCCGCACGCGGAGCACCCGGGTAATCACAGCTTGCATAACCCCGGTTTATAGGTGCGCTGAATCTGTTGAACGCCAAGGTGCGCCAGTCCTAGGCTCGGTAGATGGAACTGGAGCTGCGCCATCTGCGGACGATCTGCGTCATCGCCGAGACGGGCAGCCTCACCAAGGCCGCCACCGTGTTAGGGCTGTCGCAACCCGCGCTCACCGCCCGGCTCCGCCGCGTCGAAACCGAGATCGGTGCCGCGCTGTTCGCCCGCGGCCCCCGCGGTGTCGTGCCGACCGTTGTCGGGCAGTTCGTGCTGTCGCGATCGCGATCGATCCTGCACAGCGTCGCCGATCTCCACGACGGCGCCGCGCGCTACTTCGACGCGACGGCACCGGTGATCGCCCTCGGTGGCGCTGTCGGCTCGGTGTCGGTCGGGCTCGCCGAACGGATGGTCGAGAGCCTCACCGGCGTGGAGGTCCGCCTGACCATGGAGTACTCGCCCAGGCTGCTGTGGGACCTGATCGCCGCAGGCAGGCTCGACGTCGTGGCCACCGTCGACTACCCGGGCCACGAGCTCTCATCCACGGCCGACATCGAATGCGTCACCATCGCCCACGAACCCATCTTCGTGGCGCTCGCGGCATCCGACCCCTTGGCTTGCCGCGACGAGATAGCGCTACCGGAGCTGGCGAACCGCACGTGGGTGATGACGCCATCCGACGGCGCAGGCTGGCCTGACTGCTTCCACGTCGTTTGCGAGCACGCCGGGTTCACGCCTCGTGTCCGGTACACCTCACCGAGCACCGAGTCCATCCGCGATCTCGTGGCAGGCAACCGCGCGGTGACCGCATGCCAAGCCGTCTATAGAGGTGGCGACGGGGTCGTAGTCCGTCCCCTGACGGGCAGCCCTGTCGAGATGCGCCACATCTTGGCCTACCGGCGCGAGGGACCAGTGGTCGAACATATGGCGGCAGTGACCGAGTTCGCCATGCAGGCTTACTGGGCTTACGCCAAGCAGTACTCACACCACTTCGACACGTTGCGGCACCGCGCCCAACTAGTCCACTGAGGACTTCCTGCGGCGCAGCAGGTAGGTGTCCATGATCCAGCCCTTGTCCTTCCGGGCCTGCTCACGGGTCTGGCGGATCTGCTCGGCGACCTCTGTCAGCGGCCCGGACACGATGATCTCGTCAGCCGTTCCCACATAAGCGCCCCAGTGGATGTGAACGTCCGCGTCGTCCGCGTACGCCAGGTACGCGTCCCGCGCGTCGAGCATCACCACGACATCATCGACCCCGTCCGGCCACGCTTGCTCCAACCGGCGCCCGGTAGTCACCTGCACCGCCCCACCAACCTGGTTGAGCGTGGTGTGACAGCGGGCAGCGAGCGCGGAAACGCTGCTGATCCCCGCGTGTACCTCGATCTCGAACTCGATGCTTCCCCGCGCGCGGATGTCTTCCACGACGGAGATGATGCTGTCGTAGAGCGACGGGTCACCCCACACCAGGAACGCTCCGGTCTCCCCAAGCGCCAAGTTCTCCGCGATCAGCCGCTCACACACGTCGGCACGCCGCTTGCGCCAATCCTCGACGGCCTCGCCGTAGCCCGCCTCTGTGCGCAGCCGCTGGGGATCCGGCACCCGGGCGAGCCGGTAGCCACCACCCGGCACGTGTGCGTCCAGGATGGCCTGCCGCAGGTCCGACAACTCCCGAGCGGCGTCCGGCTTGTCCAGGAAGAAGAACACGTCGGCCCGGTTCAACGCGGCCACCGCGGCGACCGTCACGTGGCCGGGGTCACCCGCCCCGATCCCGATGATCTCGACCCGCCTCGTGTCCATGCCCAGACCCTAACCGGCGGTGTTCGGGCAGGCGGGCGGCGGATGACAGGATGGCGGCATGGAGACCCAGCCCCGCCGGACGCTGGTGCTCGGCGGGACCCGGTCCGGCAAGTCCGCCCACGCCGAGGGGCTGCTGCGCGGCGACACCCCCGTCGACTACCTGGCCACCGCGCGCCGCGACCCCGGTGACACCGAGTGGTCCGCGCGCATCGCCGAGCACGTCGCCCGGCGCCCGGCCCACTGGCGCACCGTCGAGGTCCCCGGCACCGCCGACCTCGCCAACCACCTGCGCGAGACCCACCCGCACAGCCCGCCGGTGCTGGTCGACGACATCGCCACCTGGCTCACCGGCGCCCTTGACGACACCGGGTGGGACCGGGCTGCCTGCCCACGGGCCGCGCGGGCCGAACTGGTCGCCGCGGTCGCCGCTTGCCGGGCTCGCTTGGTGCTGGTCTCCGCCGAGGTCGGCCTCGGCGTCGTCCCGTCGACCAGCGCGGGACGCCTGTTCCGCGACGAGTTGGGCGCGCTCAACGCCGACCTCGCCGAACAGTGCGACGAGGTGCTCCTCCTCGTCGCCGGTATCCCGCTGCGGTTGCGCTGATGTCCGGGCAGGCGGCTGCCGCCGCGTACGGCCTGCGGTTGTCCTTCCACTGGCTCACAGTCCTACCGGTGCCCGCTCAACGAACCGACCAGGACGTCCGCCGGTGGGCCATCGCCACTGCGCCCGTCGTCGGACTTGTGCTGGGCGCCATCACCGCCGGACTCTTGTTCTGCCTGCGCGAGATCGGTCTGCCATCGCTTATCGCGGGCTTACTGGCTGTCGGCGCTCTGGCGTTGGCGACCCGAGGCATGCACCTCGACGGTTTGGCGGACACCGCGGATGGCCTTGGCTGCTACGGCCCGCCTGAGCGCGCACTCGCTGTCATGAAAGAGGGCGGTGTTGGTGCCTTCGCAGCTGTGGCTCTAGTCATCGTCATCGGGGTTCAAGCCGCCGCGCTCGCAACACTTAGTGCGTCTGAGCGACTACCTGCTGTTGTTCTGGCTCTAGTAGTGGGCCGTGCCGCGTTCTCTTGGTGCTGCCGCCAGGGCGTGCCCGCAGCTCGCCCTGATGGGTTCGGCGCGCTGGTCGCCGGGACACAGCCCATCGCTGTGCCGGTCGTGTGGGCATTCGTGCTGTGCGTCGCAGGGGTGTTCGTGGTCCCCGGGAACCCACTGCTCGGCCCGGCCGCTGTCGCCGTGGCGGCGATGGTGGTGGTCTTGCTGACCCGCCACCTCCACCGCCGCCTCGGCGGGGTCACCGGCGATGTCTTCGGTGCGAACGCCGAGGCAGCCACTACGGCCTTCCTCATCGTCTGCACCATCGCCTGACTACCGGAAGTCGGCAGCGTGGTCGGTCGCCCACTCCTTCAGTGTCCGGGCGGGCCTGCCGAGCACATCGGCGACCGTGGACAGCGGTGTCTCCGGGACGTCGGCTGCTCCAGCCCAGATGCCCAACAGCCAGTCAGCCACCCAGCCAGGCACCTCGTCCGACACCTCCGCCTTCCACTGCTCCGGCGAGAGCTCCTCGAACCTGACCGGCTTGCCGATCGCCGCGCCGATCGCCTCCGCCTGTTCGACCTTGGTCAGCACCTCCGCGCTCGTCAGCGCCAACACCTGGCCAACGTGCTTGTCGGTGAGCAGCGCGGCGACCGCCACCTCGGCGATGTCGACCTCGTGGATGGCGGTCTGCGCCGCCGCCCCGTACGGCTCCCGGACCACCCCGTCGGTTCGGATCGAGGTAGCCCACTCCAGCAAGTTCGTCGCGAACATGCCAGGCCGGAGATGTGTCCACTCCAAACCGGAGTCAGCCACGGCCTCTTCGGCTACCCGGTGCGACTCGCCAACTTGCTCATCGTCGAACCCCACTGACATCGAGGACAACAGCACGACCCGGGTGGCCCCGGCGTGCTTCGCGTGCTCGAGCACCGTGGCTGTCTTGCCTGCCGTGAATAGGTAAAGCCGGTCGACACCGGCGAACACCGCGGGGTCGGGTGTCTCCAAGTCCCCGCCGACCACCTCGACACCGTCCGCGAACGCCGCCTCGGCGGGCCGCCTCGTCAGCGCCCGGACCTCGACCCCGGCCGCCACCAGCCCGTCGACCACGTGCCGCCCGACGTTCCCCGTCGCCCCGGTGACCAGTACCCGCATGGTTCTCCTCCCTCGAGGGCCGATCCCCAAGATCCGGCCCCGGTCGACGCTAGCCACGGCGGGCGCGCGCCCGCACATAGCCATTAGCTATCGCAAACACGCTGGTCGTCGGAGGTTTCCTCGCTGGAGGCGGGAGGGGGTCCAGTCTGGGGTCGGGTGGCGCCGCCCGGCCGGGCTGAGCGCTCGCGCTTGGCTGCGATGGCTCGCGGACGAGGTCTGTCCTGAGTGTCCTAAGACCTACCCATGTCTCACTAAGACCCTTGTGTCTCGGTAGGGTTAACGATTCGCGGTCCTAGTGGGACGACTGGGTAGTCCAAACGCACTAGAGCACCCGCCGGTCTTGATCCTCCAGTGTGGACACGTCGACCACTCACTGGGCGGTACGGTCGTCGCACGTCCGGTTGGTTCTAACCCGTTCGAGCGGTTTCCCGCCGGGGTATTCGTCGGAAAGTGGCGTTAAGTGATGCGCGGTGGAGATTTTGACTCATCCTTGTGGCGCTCGATTGTGGGCCTTCCGTCAAATCGAGTGAATCCCGGTTCCCGGCTCGATCACGCCTCAGGCGAGGCCCGCCAGGCCGGTCACCGACCGTCGTTGTCCCTCCTCTTCGTGACGTCGGCAAGCCGCTGATCACGGCTTTTCGGCTCGGAGGGGCGACGTCGAGGCGGCGTGTTCATCGCTGTGTGACTGAATTGAGTTATCCCCACCCGAATGGGTATGCCCCCTGCCAACTTCCGTTTCTTTGCCTAAAGTGATCTCAGTTTGTCGCGGCGAGGCCAAAGGATTCTGGTATGGGCGCGGTGTATCGGACCGGGGTCCTGCGAAACACCCGAGCGGGGGTGCTGGCGGTGACGGCCGCCCTGGTGGCGACGTTGCTGCCGGTCGTCGTGCCGACCCCGGCGCAGGCGTCGGTGCGCGACGCCTTCGACGCCGTGTACGCGGGCGAGGAGAACGGCGCGATCACGCTCATCGGTGCCAGCAGCATGGACTGCCCCACGCCGTCCTCCGGCTGCACCTCGGCGCGCGCGGGCACCGCCACCGGCACGTCGAACAACAACAACGTGTACAACATGGCGTTCGTCGACGTGGACCTCGACGCGTCCACTTCGAACTCCTCCGTCGCCACGCTGGCGATGCCGTCCGGGTCCACCGTCCTCAACGCGCGCCTGGTCTGGGGCGGCCGCACGGTCGCGGGCACCAACGGCGTCGCGCCGACGAAGGCGGTCAACACCATCAAGTTCCGCGCCCCCGGCGCGACCTCTTACTCGACCTACACCGCGAGCAACCTGATCCAGCCCGCCGCGTTGGTGACCAGTGACGGCGGTCCTTTCCAGGCGGCCGTTGACGTCACCAGCATCGTCAGGGCCGCGGGCAACGGTATCTACGCCGCCGCGGACATCGGTGCTGCCACCGGCCAGGACCGCTATGCGGGCTGGTCGCTGATCGTCGCCTATCGCAACCCCGCTCTGCCGCTGCGAAACCTGCGGGTGTTCGAAGGTTTCGCGGACATCACCTCGGCCGCCGGCAACAACAGCGTCGACATCCCCGTCTCCGGCTTCCTCACGCCGACCACCGGTAACGTCAACGCCTCCGTCGGCGTGGTCGCCTGGGAGGGCGACTACGGCACCACCGGTGACGCGTTGCGCTTGGGAAGCACCACACTCAGCGACGCGACCCGTCCCGCCTCCAACTTCTTCGACTCCCGCATCAGCGACGCGGGCGTCGACCAGACCGGCCGAAACCCTGCCAACCTCAACAACTTCGGCGTCGACATCGGCCGTATCGCCACCACCAACGTGCTCAGCAACGGCAGCACGTCGGCCACCATCAACCTCACCTCCAGCGGCGACTCCTACTACCCGGGTATCGTCACCAGCCAGATCGACCTGTTCACCCCGACCTTCAACGCGGTGAGCAAGACGGTGACCAACCTCAACGGTCACGACCCGGCACAACCAGGCGATGTCCTGGAGTACCGGCTCACCTTCACCAACACCGGTGGCGATTTCGCCGACGCCTCCGTCATGCGGGACGCCCTCCCGGTGAACCTGAGCTATGTCCCGGGCAGTCTGGTCGTCCAAACAGATCCGGGCGGCGCTACCGGGACCAAGACAGACGCAACCGGTGACGACACAGCCGACTACACTGCAGCGGACAGAACTGTCCGTTTCCGAGTGGGGACCGGCGCCAACGCCTCCGCGGGCGGCACCATCGCACCCGGTGGTTCTGTCGCCGCGCGATTCCGCGCCTCCGTCGACCGCGCCGCATCGGGTTCCACCGTCGTCAACACCCCGGTCTTGGACTACCGCGCTCGCACGCTGAACCGCACGTACTCCTTCGCGGGTAACGACGCCACCACCACGGTCGCTGCTCTGGCCGACCTCGCGGCCGCCAAGACCGTTGGCTCCACCTCGCAGAACGCGGGCCAGACCGTCACTTACACGATCTCGGCCATCAACAACGGGCCGAACGCGGGCACCGGGGTCTCCCTCACCGACACGCTGCCCACCGGCACCACATTCATCTCCGCATCCCCGCCCGCGGGTGTCCTCTGCGTCCCGGTCGGCCAGACCGTGACGTGTTCGCTCGGCACGGTCGCCAACGGCGCCACCGTGTCCATCCCGGTCGTCGCGCGGGTCAACGCCGACACCGCCGGGGGAGTGGTCATCAACTCGGTGCGCGTCGCGGCCACCACCGCCGACGACATCACGGTCAACAACACCGCCACCGTCCCGGTCACCGTCACCCAGTCCGCCGACCTCCAGGTCACCAGCGCACTCAACGGCCCGGTGGTCCCCGGCACCGAGCAGACCACCCTCACCGCCACCGTCACCAACGCCGGACCGTCCACCGCGCAAGGCGTGGTGCTGAACATCCCGCTGCCCGATGGCGCCACCGTGGTGTGGGCGACCGACGGGTGCACGGTCTCCGCGGGCACGCTCACCTGCATCGTGGGCACTCTCGCGCCGGGGCAGTCCTTCACCGCTGATGTCGTGCTCGGCATCGCCTCCAACTACGCGGCCCCCACCTTCTCGATCACCACCACCGCGTCGGCGAGCACACCGGACCCCCTCCCCACGAACAACTCCTCCACCGCCACGCAGCCCGTCACCCCGCTGGCCGACCTGCGCGTCACCAAGACCGCCTCCACGCCCACCCCGGTGGCCGGTACCCGCACCAACTACACGATCACCGTCTACAACGACGGCCCGTCCGACGCGCGTGACGTCGTGGTCAACGACCCGATCCAGAGCGGCGTCTCCGTGGTCACCGCGACCGCCCAGTCCGGTACCTGCACCACCGGCTCCACGGTCAACTGCCAGATCGGGGTCGTCCCTGCGGGCGGGTCGGTCACCGTGAACCTGCGCGTCGCGATCGCCGCCGACCGCCCGGCGGGGGAGCTGACCAACGCCGCCACGGCGACCAGCAGCACCCCGCAGGAGATCACCATCAACGACTCGGCCAGCGTGGCCACCACGGTCGGCCGGGTCAGCGACCTCGGCATCACCAAGACCGCGATCCCGCAGCCGGTCATCGCGGGCGCGCCGCTGGCCTACACGCTGACCGCCACCAACCGCGGCCCCTCCGTCGCCGACGGCGTCACGGTCACCGACACGTTGCCCGCCGGGCTCACCTTCGCGGGCCAGCAGTCCACCCAGGGCGCCTGCACCGTCGTGGGCAGCACGATCACCTGCGCCCTCGGCACCCTCGCCGTGGACGGCACGGCCACCGTCACGATCACCGCCGACACCCCGGGCACCGTTCCCGGCGCCGGTTTCAGCAACACCGCGACGGTCACCTCGACCAGCACCGACCCGAACCCCGCGGACAACACCGCCACCCACGTCTCCACCGTGACCGCGCAGTCCGACCTCTCCGTCACCCAGGTCGTCTCCGCGCCCCAGGTCACCGCGGGCACCGGTACCCGCTACACCCTCACCGTCACCAACGAGGGTCCGTCGCTCGCCCAGGCCGTCACCTCGGTCCAGACCATCCCGGCGGGCTTCACCATCGGCACCATCACGCCGACCACCGGCACCTGCCAGGTGGTGAGCGGCCAGGTTCGCTGCGCCTTCGGCAACCTGCCCGCGGCCACGGCCGCCACCGTGACCGTCGACGTGACCGTCCCGTCAGGACAGGCGACCGGTCTCGTCAGCGCCACCGGCACGGTCGCCTCGACCACGGCCGACCCGACCCAGTCGAACAACTCCGTGAGCACGCCGGTCTCCGTGCGCGCCTCGGCCGACGTCCGCATCGCCAACGTCCAGTCGCCCGGCACCTTCATGGCCGGTGAGGCCTTCACCCGCACGTTCGCCGTCGCCAACGTCGGCCCCTCGGACGCCCGCGACGTCAGCGTCATCGCCGATCTCCCCGCCGGTGTGCTCGACCTGGTCGTCACCCTCGACGGCGTCCCCTGCACCGTCACCGGTGGCCGGGTGACCTGCCCGGTCGGCACGCTCATCGCGGGCCGCACCCTCAACGGCACCGTCTCCGGCCGGATCGCGGCGTCCAGCCCGCCCGGCCCGCGCGCCTTCTCCGCCACGATCAGCACCTCCACCCCGGACCCGGTGCCGCTGAACAACTCCGTGTCGGCGGTCACCGCCGTCACCGCGTACGCGCGGCTGAGCATCGACCAGGTCGCCAACCCGACCCCGTTGATCGCGGGCGCGCGCGCCACCTACGGCATCACCGCGGTCAACAACGGACCGTCCGACGCCACCGCCGTCACGATCAACTACACCGTCCCCGAGACGCTGTCGATCGTCTCCGCGGTCAGCAACCTGGGCTCCTGCACGGTCACCGGCCGCGACGTGCTCTGCACGCTCGACCGGCTCCCGTCTGGCACGACAGCCGACGTGACCGTCGTGGTCGACGTGTCGCCGACGGCCAGCGGCTCCGTGGAAACCCACGCCCAGGTCGTCACCGCCACCCCCAGCCCGGGCGGGGAAGACCAGCTCGACATCGCCACGACCCCGGTCGTGCAGAGCGCCGACCTGGTGCTCACCGGCACCATGTCGCAGAACCCGGTTCGCGCGGGCACCGCGCAGACCTACACGCTGACCGTGTCCAACGCGGGCCCCTCGGCGGCCTCGGCCGTCGTGCTGTCCGACACGCTGCCCACCGGCCTGGTCCTGTTGCCCGGCGGCGTGTCCGCCCAGGGCGGCACCTGCACCCCGACCCCGGACAACCGGGGCGTCAACTGCACCTTCGGCACCGTCGCGCCCGGTAGCTCGGCGGTCGTCGTGCTCAACGCGCTGGTCCCGCCGGAGACCCCGGCGGGCACCGTGCTCACCAACACCGCGGCGGTCGGCTCACCCACCGCGGACCCGACGCCCGCCAACCGCGCCATCTCGCTGGCCGCCACGGTCAGCGCCGAGGCCGACCTGAGCGTCACCACCACCGCGACGGCCAGCAACGCCGAGGCGGGCAACGACACCAGCTACACCATCACCGTGGCCAACAACGGCCCGTCGGTGTCGCGCTCTGTGGTGATCTCCAACCCGCTGCCCGCTGGCCTGACCCTGGTTTCGGCCGACCCGAGCTGCGCCCTGGTCGGCTCCGAGGTCCGCTGCACCGTCGGCGACCTCGCCCAAGGCGCGATCAAGACCGTCGCCATCACCGCGCACCTCGCGCCGGACTACGCGGCGCAGACCCTGGTCACCACCGCCTCCGCGGCCGCGGCGACCACCGACCCGAACACCGCGAACAACACGAGCTCGGCCACCCAGTCGGTGAGCGCGACCGCGGACCTGCGGGCCGCAATCTCGATCACCTCCGGCCCGCTGGTCGCGGGCACCCCGGCCACCTACCGGGTCAGCGCCACCAACGTCGGTCCGTCCGTGGCGCCGCAGGTGGTGCTGGCCGACCCGCTCCCCGCGGGGACCAGCTACGCGAGCGCCATCGCGGGCAACGGCGGCAGTTGCACCTTCACCTCCGGGACCGTGCGCTGCACCTGGCCCTCGCTCCCCGTGGGCTCGTCGGTCTTCGCCGACATCACGGTGAACGTGGCCAGCTCCACGCCTGCCGGGTCCACGCTGTCCAACACAGTCACCGCGACGTCCTCGGTGCCCGACCCGCAGACCGCGGACAGCTCGGCCACCGCCAGCGGGACCGTTGGTGCTGTCGCCGACGTATCGGTCGTGCAGGTGCTCACCTCCGGTGCGCCTGTCGCGGGCGGCAAGCTCACTTGGCAGGCCGTTGTCCGCAACGACGGACCGTCCTCTGCCTACGGCGTCGCCACCAACGACCCAGCGCCGGTTGGCGTGACCTATAGCGCGGTGTCCTCCACGTTGGGCTCCTGCTCGATCAACCCCAGTGGTGCGGCCGTCTGCACTGTCGGCACGCTCGCCTCCGGTGCCACGGCCACGGTCACGCTCACCGGCTCGCTCGCCCCGGACTACGCGGGGACCGGCGTCACGAACACGGTCACCGTCAGCAGCACCTCGACCGACCCGGACCCGAGCGACAACGCCTCGTCCTCGGTGTCGGACACCACCAGCGCCGCCGACCTCGCGCTCGCGGTCACCGCGCAGCCCGAGCCGGTCGTGCCCGGCCAGCAGGTCAGCTGGACGTTCACCGTCACCAACCGCGGCCCGTCCACCTCCCGCGGTGTCGTCGTCAGCGACGAACTGCCCGCCGGGGTCAGCCCCCGGCCGTCGCCGGGCTGCACGATCACCGGGCAGCGGTTCAGCTGCCCGGTCGGTGACGTCGCCCTCGGCGCCACCACGGTCGTCACGGTGAACGGTGTCCTCGCCGCGAACTTCAGCGAGGCGAGCCTGCGCAACACCGGCACCGTCACCAGCGGGACCGCCGACCCCGACGCGAGCGACAACACCGCGACCGCGACCAGCACGCCGAACCCGCAGGCCGACGTCGCCGTGGCGGTCGTGCAGCCGACCAACGCCGTCGCGGGCCAGAGCGCGACCTGGACCATCCGGGTCAGCGACGCGGGCCCGTCCGACGCGGTCGGCACCTCGGCGACCGTGGCCGTCCCGGCCTACCTCTACAACGCCCAGGTCACCTGGCCCGCAGGCGTCTGCACCGTCTCCGGCGCCGTCGCCACCTGCCCGCTCGGCGTCATCGCCGCTGGCCAGACCACCGAGATCACCCTGACCGGGACCATCGACGCGGCCTACGCGGGCCCGCTCACCGTCGGCGCCGAGGCGGTCGCGCAGACCGCGGACCCGAGCCTGTCCAACAACTCGGCCAACACGGTGTCCTCGTCGAGCCGGTCCGCCGACCTGGTCACGACCCTCACCGGGCCCACCTCCGCCGTGCCGGGCACCCGGCTGACCTGGGTGCTCAGCGCGCGCAACCTCGGCCCGTCCTCCGCGGACGCGGTCGTGCTGACCGCCACCACCCCCGAGGGCGTCACCGGGATCGCCGCGACCACCCCGGCAGGCCCCTGCACCATCAGCGGCCGCGACATCACCTGCCCCGTTGGCGAGGTGTCGCCCGGGGTCACCGTGCTGGTGAACATCACCGGCGACCTCGGTGCCAACGTCACCGCGCCCAGCGTCACCGCCACCGGCTCGGTCACCTCGCCGACCCCGGACCCGACCCCGGCCAACGGGTCGAGCAGCTCCTCGCCGGTCGCCCCGACCGCGAACCTGCACGTGGCCAAGGCGGTCACCAGCGGGGTCCCGGTGCAGGGCGCGCCGATCACCTTCGTCATCGAGGTCAGCAACGGCGGCCCGTCGGACGCGCAGTCGGTGACCGTCACCGACACCGTGCCCGCCTCGGTCGGCCAGCTCACCGTCCAGACCCCGCGCGGCACCTGCACCGTCTCCGGCCAGGCGGTGAACTGCGCACTGGGCACCGTCGCCGCGGGCGCCGCCCCGGTCGCGATCACCGTGCGCGGTGTGCTCGCCGACGGCGCCGGGGACTCGGTGTCCAACACCGCGTCGGCGTCGAGCCCGACCCCGGAGGTCGACGGTTCCGACAACTCCGGCACGGTCAACGCCTCGGCGACCGAGTCGGCCGACGTGTCCGTCGCGGTGGCCGCCCCCGCCACCGTGGTCGCGGGCACGCCGCTGACCTACGCGGTCACCGTCACCAACGCGGGCCCGTCCACGGCGGGCGCGGTCACCCTCGACGGCGTCCTCCCGGCCGCGCTGATCGGGCTGACCAGCGACGTCCCGTCCTGCCCGAACCTGAGCTCGTGCGCGCTGGGCGACATCGCGCCGGGTGGCTCCGTCGTGGTCCGGTTCACCGGCACCGTCGACCCCGCCTACGCGGGCTCGGTGCTGGAGTCGCGGATCAACGCCGCCTCGCCGGACCCCGACCCCGACGGCCGCGGCAACTCGGCCGCCACCCGGGTCGACGTCACCACCGCGGCCGACCTGGGCGCCACGCTCACCGCCGACCCGAACCCGGCCGTGCCGGGCAGCACGCTGCTCTACACCGCCACGATCAGCAGCCAGGGCCCGTCCAACACCCAGGGCGTGGTGACCTTCTCGCCGCTGCCCGACGGCACCGACATCGGCGGGCCGATCGTGTCCAGCCAGGGCACCTGCACGATGATCGGCCGCAGCGTGGTCTGCGACCTTGGCCCGATCACGCCGACCACGGTGGTGACCGTGCGCATCCCGGTGCGCATCGCGTCCTCGTTCGCCGCGGGCAACATCGTGAAGTCGATCTCCGTGCAGAACGCCACGACCGACCCCGACCCGACCAACAACACCGCCAGCGCCGAGGCCGCCGTGGTCCCGAAGGCCGACCTGGCCGTCGACCTGGTCGGCCCGGCTTCGGTCGTGCCGGGCGACTCGGCCCGCTGGGACCTGACGGTGACCAACTCCGGCCCGTCGGACGCGCCGGTCACCGTGGTGCACACGCTGCCCGAGGGCGTCGGTGAGCTCACCGCCGTCGCCTCCGGTGGCACCTGCGCCATCGTGGACCGCACCATCCGCTGCGACCTGGGCACCATCGGCGCGGGCAACAGCGCGACCATCACCGTCCTGGGCGTGGTCGCCGCCGACACCACCGCCACCCAGCTGACCAGCGACGTCGCCCTCGAGTCGACGGTGGGCGAGCCGACCAACGACCTGCCGGACGGTCGCACCGACAGCGCCACCAGCACGGTGACCCCGCGCGCGGACATCTTCGTCGAGGTCGACTCCACCACCCCGACCGCCACCCCGGGGCAGCAGGCGAGCTGGAAGGTGACCGTGATCAACGCGGGCCCGTCCACCGCCCGCGACATCGTCCTCACCGCGGTCGCCCCGCCGGGCACCACCGGCGCCCGGTTGACCGGTCCGGCAGGCGTGGCCTGCGACAGCGCGGCCCTGCGCTGCGTGATCCCCGCGCTCACCCCGGGCAAGGAGGGCAGCGCCGAGTTCACCTTGACCGCGGACCTGCCCGCCGACCTGGCCGGGCCGGTCGTGGAGGCGGAGGCCTCGATCGCCAGCCCGATCGAGGACCCGAACCCCGGCGACAACACCGCCACCGCGAGCACCCCGGTCAGCCCCAGCGCCGACCTGCGGCTCGCCGTCGCCGTCACCCCGCAGCCGATCGTGGCGGGCGGTCCGGTGACGATCACCGCGACGGTGACCAACAACGGCCCCTCGGTCGCCCCCGGCACCACCTTCACCCTGCCGGTGCCCGCGGGCCTGGAGAACGTCACCGTCGAGGCCCCGCCCGGGGTCATCTGCGACACCCAGGTGAGCTGCGCGGTCGGCACGCTGCCGCTCGGCCAGATCCAGATCGTGATCCGCGGCCAGGTGTCCTCGACCTTCACCGACGACTCGCTGAGCGTGTCGGCGTCGGTGTCCTCCGACGCCGGTGACGCCAACCCCGCGGACAACACCGTCACCACCACGACCCAGTCCGAGGTGTCCGCCGACCTCGGGGTGAGCGCCACCATCGCGCCGTCCGCCCCGGTGGCGGGCTCGCCGGTGACGATCACCGCGACCGTGCGCGCCGGTGGCCCGTCCACCGCGACCGGCGTGACCTTCGCGCTGCCGGTGCCCGCGGAGTTGCGCGACATCCAGGTGACCGCGCCAGCCGGGGTCACCTGCGACCCGACGGTGGCCTGCGACCTGGGCACGATGCTGCCCGACGCCGAGATCACCATCCAGGTGCGCGGCGTGCTCGCGGCCGACTTCACCGGTGGCCTCTCGGTCACCGCCTCGGTCGACTCGACCAGCCCGGACGCCAACCCGGTCAACGACACGGCCACGGCCACCGCGGCCACCTCGGCCGACGCCGACCTGTCGGTCGTCACCGCGGTCGCCCCGGACCCGCTCACCGCGGGCTCGCCGGTGACGCTGACCTCCACGATCCGCAACGCGGGTCCCTCCACCGCCACCGGTGTCGTGTTCACCCTGCCGGTGCCCGCCGGGCTGCGGGACATCACCGTGGACGCCCCCGCGGGCGTCACCTGCGACACCGCTGTCCGGTGCACCGCGAACTCCGTGGCGCCCGGCCAGGACCTGGTGATCACCGTGCGCGGCCAGGTCCGCTCCGAGGTGACCGACCCGAACATCACGGTGACCTCGACGGTCACCTCCCCGGTGACCGACCCGACGCCCGCGAACAACAGCGCGACCGTGTCCACCGGTCTCGGTGTCGCCGGTGACGTGCGGGTGGCGCTCGCCGTCGACCCGCAGCCGTTCGTGGCCGGTTCGCCGGTGACCGTGACCGCCACCGTGCGCAACGAAGGCCCGTCGACCGCCACCGGTGTCGTGTTCACGCTGCCGGTGCCCAACGGCCTCGTCGGGATCGAGGTCACCGCCCCGGCCGGGGTGACCTGCGACGAGAGCGTGTCCTGCACCGTCGGCACGCTGGCACCCGGGACCGAGTCGGTGATCACCGTGCGCGGTCGGGTCGCCCCCGGCTTCACCGGCGCGGACATCACGCTGACCGGGTCCGCGGCCACCAGCAGCGCCGACCCGACGCCCGCCAACAACACCGCCACCACGACCACCGCGGTCGGCGCCAGCGCCGGGCTGTCCACGGTGCTCACCGTCGACCCGCCCACCGTCACCCCGGGTACCCCGGTCACGGCCACGGCGCGGGTCAGCAACGCGGGCCCGTCGACCGCCGCCGGTGTCAGCATCAGCATCCCGGTGCCCGCGGGCCTGACGAACGTGGTCGTCTCCGCACCGCCGGGCGTCACCTGCGACACCGCGATCACCTGCACCGTCGGGCTGCTCGAGCCGGGCGCGGACGTCGTGATCACCGTGACCGGTGTGCTCGACCCGTCCTTCGCCGGTCCGTCGCTGACGATCACCGCCAGTTCGACCTCGAGCACCCCGGACGCCGACCCGGCCGACGGGTCCGCCTCGGTGACCCGCCCGGTCGCCACCAGCGCCGACCTGGACACCCTGGTCGACATCACCCAGGACAACCCGGTCGCGGGCAGCCCGATCGAGATCGTCGCCGACGTGGTCAACCGCGGCCCGTCCACCGCGGTCGGCGCCACGCTGGCCATCCCGGTGCCCGCGGGCGTGATCACCGTGTCCGTGGTCGCCCCGGCCGGGGTCACCTGCGACAGCGGCGTGTTCTGCACCATCGGCACGCTGCTGCCCAACGCCTCGGTGCGGGTCGTGCTGACCGGCACCGTGGCACCGGACGTGACCGCCCCGGTCACCGTGACCGTCACGGCCACGTCGCAGACCGCCGACGCGAATCCGGCGAACAACTCCGCCACCGACACCGGCACGACCGCGTCCTCGGCCGACCTGGCGTTCACCGCCGTGGTCGCGCCGAACCCGATCACCGCCGGTACAGCGGTCGCGGTCACGACGACGCTGACCAACAACGGCCCGTCGACCGCCACCGGCGTCAGCTTCTCGGTGCCGGTGCCCGCGGGCGTCACGAACGCCACCGTGGAGGCGCCCGCGGGCGTCACCTGCGACACCGCGGTCACCTGCACCGTCGGCGCCATCGCGCCGGGGGCGACGGTCACCGTGGTCGTGCGCGGCGTGGTCGCCCCGCAGGTCACCGGCCCGATCACCTTCACCGGCTCGGCGAGCTCCCCGGTGGCCGACCCGAACACCGCCGACAACGCGTTCTCGGTGACCGGCACCGTGGGCACCGCCGCCGACCTGGGCGTCACGCTCGCCTACGAGCCCGGCGCCGTCGTCGCAGGCTCCCCGGTGGCGGCCAAGGTGACCGTCCGCAACGGCGGTCCGTCGACCGCCGCGGGCGCCACCCTGTCGCTGCCGATCCCGGCCGGGCTCACCGACGTCGAGGTGCTCACCCCGGCGGGCGTCAGCTGCGACACCAGCGCCGCCTGCACCCTCGGGAACCTGGCACCCGGCGCCTCGGTGGAGATCACCGTGCGCGCCCGGATCGCGCCCGACTTCAGCGCGCCGGACCTGACCGTCACCGCCACCGCGGCGACCACCGCGACCGACCCCTCGGCCGCGAACAACACCGCGAGCGCCACCACCGCGGTGGGCACGTCGGCAGGCCTGTCGGTCGTCTCGACCCTTGACCCGACCGCGCTGGTCGCCGGGTCGCCGTTCAGCTTCGTCAGCACGATCAGCAACGGTGGCCCGTCCACCGCCGCTGGCACGACCTTCACGCTGCCGGTCCCGGCCGGGATCGTCGGGGTCGAGGTCATCGCGCCCGCCGGGGTCACCTGCGACACCGCGGTCACCTGCACCGTGGGCGCGGTCGCGCCGGGCACCAACGTCCGGGTCGAGGTGCGCGGCACCGTCGACCCGGCCTACACCGGGCCGGCGATCGCCTTCACCGCCTCGGCGTCGTCGAACACCACCGACTCGAACCCGGCGGACAACTCGACCACGGTGACCGCGAACGTCACCGCGGACGCCGACCTGCGGGTGACGGTGACCCCGAACCCGTTGAGCCTCACCTCGGGCTCGCCGTTCACCGCGACCGCGAGCGTGCGCAACGACGGCCCGTCGGTCGCCACCGGCGTCACGCTGGCCGTGCCGATCCCGACCGGGGTCGGCGAGGTCGAGGTCGTCGCCCCCGCGGGCGTCACCTGCGACACCACCGTGGCCTGCACCATCGGGTCGCTCGCGCCGAACACCCAGGTCGACATCCTGGTCCGGGCGCGCGTCGACCAGGACTTCGCGGGCACCGGGCTGGTGTTCACCGGCACCACGAACTCGGCGACCGCCGACCAGGACACCGCGGACAACAGCACCACCGTCCCGGTCCAGGTCAACGCCACCGCCGACCTGAGCGCGAGCACCACCGTCGACCCGTCCTCCGGGCTGACCGCGGGCTCGCCGGTCACGATCACCACGACCATCCGCAACAACGGCCCGTCGGCCGCGGTCGGGACCACCTACTCCTTCCCGGTCCCGGCAGGGCTGATCGACGTGACCGTCGACGCGCCCGCGGGCGTCACCTGCGACACCTCGGTCACCTGCTCGGTCGGGTCGGTCGACGCAGGCGAGCAACTGGTGATCACCGTGCGCGGCCGGGTCGCCCCGGAGTTCACCGGTGGGTCGCTGACCTTCCCGACCAGCGTGTCCTCGCCGACACCGGACCCGGACACCACGGGCAACAGCAGCAGCACGACCGTGCCGGTCGCGGTCAACGCCGACCTGGCCGCGCAGCTGTCGCTCACCCCGGGCACGTTGACCGCGGGCTCGGCGTTCACCGCGACCGCCACCCTGCGCAACACCGGCCCGTCGACAGCGACGTCGGTGACCTTCTCGATCCCGCTGCCCGCCGCGGTCGGCAACGTCACCGTCGACGCGCCCGCCGGGGTCAGCTGCACCACCGCCGTGCTCTGCACCGCGGCGTCGGTCGCCCCGGGCACGGACGTGGTCGTCACCGTCCGCGGCACCGTCGCGCCGGACTTCACCGGGTCGACGCTGCCGTTCAGCGCCACCGCGTCCTCGCCGACACCGGACTTCTCGGCGGGCAACAACACCGCGAACTACGACGCCGCGACCGGGAGCAACGCCGGGCTGTCGGTGCAGACCGTCGTCGACCCGGCCGGGTTGACCGCGGGCTCGCCGTTCAGCGCGACCACCACCATCCGCAACGCCGGGCCGTCGACGGCCGCGGGCGTCACCTTCGCCCTGCCGATCCCGGCGGGCGTGCAGGACGTGGCGGTCGTCGCACCGGCCGGGGTGACCTGTGACAACTCCGTCTCCTGCACCGTCGGCGCGCTCGGAGCCACCGGCGAGGTCGTCGTGGTCGTGCGCGGTCGAGTCGCCGCGGACTTCACCGGGCCGAACCTGACCTTCACCTCGACCGCGGCGAGCAGCACGCAGGACCCGTCGCCGTCGGACAACTCGGCCACCGTGGTCGCCCCGGTCGCGGTCACCGCGGACCTCGGGGTCGTCGTCACCGCCGACCAGGCCACGCTCACCGCGGGGTCGCCGGTCGCGGTCACCGCGACGGTCAGCAACACCGGGCCGTCGACCGCCACCGGGGTCGCGGTCACCATCTCGGTGCCCGCCGGGCTGACCAACGTCGTCGTCGACGCGCCTGCCGGGGTCACCTGCGACACCGCGGTCTCCTGCACGATCACCTCGATCGCGGCAGCCGGGACCGTGGCGATCACGGTGCGCGGCACGGTGTCGCCGTCGTTCACCGGCTCGGGCCTGCCCTTCACCGGGGCTGTGTCCTCGGGCGCGGGCGACCCGGCGCCGAGCGGGAACACCAGCACGATCACCATCCCGGTCGCCGTCGCCGCCGACCTGGCCGTCGTGTCGCTCACCGGTCCGACGACCGCCGTGGCCGGCACCCCGGTCGCGGTCACCGCGACACTGCGCAACGGCGGCCCGTCGACCGCCGCGGGCGCCACGTTCAGCCTGCCGGTCCCGGCCGCGCTGACCGGCGTCCAGGTCACCGGTCCGGCGGGCGTCACCTGCGACACCGCCGCCGTCTGCACCCTCGGCGACCTCGCCCCGGGCGCGCAGATCACCATCGCGGTGACCGGCACCATCGCGCCGACCTACACCGGACCGGCGCTGGTCTTCACCGGCACGCTCGACTCGCCGAGCCCGGACCCGACCCCGGGCAACGACTCGGCCACCGCCAGCACCGCGGTGACCGTCGCCGCCGACCTGGCCGTCACCAGCGCGCTCGACGCGACCTCGGTGACCGCGGGCACCACCGTCCGGCACACCGTGACGGTCCGCAACAACGGCCCGTCCACCTCCGGCCCGGTCACCGTCGACCTGCCGGACGTCGCCGGGGTCACCGTCACCGACGTCCAGTACACCGCCCCCGGCGGCGTGAGCTGCGTGGCCAGGGCGGTCAGCTGCACCATCGACCCGCTGGCCCCCGGCGCCTCGGCGCAGATCGTGGTCGTCGCGGCCGTCGCCCCCGGGTTCACCGGGACGCAGCTGACCTTCAGCGCCGCCGCGTCGTCCCCGGCGCCGGACCCGTCGACCGCGGACAACAGCTCCTCGGCGACCGCCACCGCGTCGGCCTCGGCCAACCTCGGCCTGACCGCCGCGCTCGACCCGACCACCCTGGTCGCCGGGTCGCCGGTCCGGGTCAGCGCCACCCTGCGCAACACCGGCCCGTCCACGGCGACCGGCGTGACCTTCACCCTGCCGGTCCCGGCGGGCGTGCAGGGCGTCACCGTCACCGCCCCCGCGGGCGTCACCTGCGACAACACCGTCAGCTGCACCGCGGCGAGCCTGGCGCCGGGCGCCGCGCTGGACCTGGTGATCAACGGGACCGTCGCGCCGAACGCGACCCCGAGCACGATCACCTTCACCGCCACCGCGGACTCCGCCACGGCGGACCCGGACAGCGCCAACGACGTGGTCGTGCTCAACGCGGGCGTCACCACCTCGGCCAACCTGGGCCTGACCACCACGTTCGCCCCGGGCACGCTGACCGCCGGTGAGCCGTTCACCGCGACCACGGTGATCACCAACACCGGGCCGTCCACGGCGACCGGCGTGACCTTCACGCTGCCGATCCCGCCGGGTGTCGACGGCGTGACCGTCACCGCCCCGGCTGGTGTCACCTGCGACAACTCCGTCAGCTGCACCATCGGCGACGTCCCGCCGGGCACCGACCTGACCATCGTGGTCAACGGCAGGGTCACCCCGACTACCACGACCGCGCCGACCTTCACCGCGACCGTGGCCTCGCCGACGCCCGGACCGGACCCGGCCGACCGGACGGTCAGCACCACCCCGCCGCTGACGGTCAGCGCCGACCTGGCGACCACCGTCGTGCTCGACCCGGCGACGCCGACCGCGGGTTCGCCGCTGGCGGCCACCGTGTCGGTGCGCAACGGCGGCCCGTCCACCGCCGCGGGCGTCGTGGTCGCGGTGACCGTGCCCGCCGGGCTGACCGGCGCCACGTTCCAGACCCCGGCCGGGGTCACCTGCGACGCGAGCGGCACCTGCGTGATCGACAGCGTCGCCCCCGGCGCCACCGTCACCATCGTGGTGCGCGGCACCGTCGACCCGGCGCAGACCGCCGCCCTGGCCCTGTCGGCGTCGGCGACCTCGTCGACCACCGACCCGACGCCGACCGACAACTCCGCCACCGCCACCAGCCCGGTCACCGCCCGCGCCGACCTGGTCGCGACCGCGGTCGTCACCTCGGGCGCGCCGACCGCTGGCTCGCCGGTGACGATCACCGCGACCGTCGGCAACGACGGCCCGTCCACCGCGGCCGGGGTCACCTTCACCATCCCGCTGCCGCCCGGCCTGCAGCAGGTCCAGGTGACCGCCCCCGCCGGGGTCACCTGCGACAACACCGTGGCCTGCACCATCGGCGACCTGCCCCCCGGCGCGGACCGCACGATCGTGGTCCAGGGCGTGCTCGCCGCGGACGCGACCGGGCCGATCGAGATCACCGCGACCGCGGGCTCCAGCACCGCCGACGCGGACACCGCCGACAACTCGGTGACCGCGTCGAGCACCGTGGCCACCGTCGCCGACCTGTCCGTCACCTCGGACATCGGCCCGGACCGGGTGGTCGCGGGCTCGGCGGCGACCATCACCACCACGGTCAGCAACGCCGGACCGTCCGCGGCGACCGGGGTCACCATCACCATCCCGGTGCCCGCGGGCCTGCTCGACGTGGTGGTCACCGCCCCGGTCGGGGTCACCTGCACCACCGCGGTCACCTGCGTCGTCGACTCGCTCGCCCCGGGTGCCTCGGTGCAGGTCCTGCTCACCGGCACCGTCGCCGTCGACCAGACCGCGCCGCTGACCAGCACCGTGTCGGTCAGCTCGGCCGCGGGTGACCCGAACGGGTCGGGCAACACCGTGGCGCTCTCGGAGCCGGTCGCCGCCGACGCCGACCTTTCCATGGTGTTGGACTTCCAGGCCGACACGCTCACCGCGGGCGCCCCGGCGGTCGTCATCGCCAAGGCCCGCAACGCCGGTCCGTCCACCGCGACCGCGGTCCGGCTGGCGCTGGGTGTGCCCGGCGAGTTCGAGAACATCACGATCCTCGCGCCGAACGGGGTCACCTGTGACCTGACGATCGCCTGCGAGCTCGGCGCCCTGGCACCGGGTGCGGAGGTCGTCATCGAGGTCAGGGGCGTGTTCAGCTCCGACGTCGCCGGGGACGCCACCGTGGTCGGCGTGGTCGAGTCGCCCACCAACGACCCGGTGCCGGGCAACGAGTCGGTCATCGTCACCCAGGCCGTGTCCACCGAGACCGACGTCTCGCTGGTCAAGACCGGGCCGACCCAGGTCATCGCGGGCCAGGAGATCACCTGGAACCTGGCGGTGCACGTGGACGGACCGTCCGACGCGCGCAACGTGGTCGTGGTCGACACCCTGCCCAAGGGCGTCACCCCGGTCACCGCCGACCCGGCCTGCGTGCTCACCGACCGGACCCTGCGCTGCGCGCTGGGCACCCTCGCCCAGGGCAGCGACCGGACGCTGAGCATCACCGCCCAGGTCGACCCGGAGTTCAGCGACCCGCAGCTGGACAACGCGGCGTCGGTGACCACCACGGTGTCCGACACCGACGTCGCCAACAACACCAGCCTGGCGGTCACCCAGATCAACCAGGTCGCCGACCTGTCCATCGACAAGTCGCTGAGCCCGGACCCGGTCGTGCCCGGCCAGCAGGCGACCTTCACCATCGACGTGGTCAACTTCGGCTACTCGACGGCCACCAACGTGGTGATCACCGACCCGATCATCGCCGGGCTCACCCCGGTGTCGGCCACCGCGACCGCGGGCGGCTGCGTGATCAGCGGCCAGGTCGTGACCTGCACCCCCGGCTCGATCGGGCCGGACGGGGACGTGACGGTGACCATCGTGGTCGACGTCGACCCCGGCTTCGTGCCGAACACCGTCAGCAACACCGCGTCGGTGGTCTCCGACGTCACCGAGTCGGACCCGTCGGACAACACCGTGTCCATCGCGGGCTCGGCGGCGGCGCTGACCGACCTCGGCCTGGCGATGAGCGCCGACAAGCCCAGCTACGCGCCGGGCGACGCCATCAGCTGGCTGCTGACGGTGACCAACAACGGCAGCTCCACCGCCAGGGACGTCGTGCTCACCGACCAGCTGCCCGCCAGCGTCGGCAACATCGTCGTGCCCGCCGGGTGCGTGCTGCAGACGAACCGGTTGGTGTGCGCCCTCGGCGACATCGCCCCCGGCGACAGCGCCACGGTGTTCATCAGCGGCGCGGTGTCCGCGACCGCCACCTCGGGCACGATCGTGAACACCGCCTCGGTGGTGTCCTCGACCGCCGAACAGGCCCCGACGGACAACTTCGCGGCCACCTCGAGCACCCTCGACGCCCAGGCCGACCTGCGGATCAGCAAGGTCGTCGACGGCCAGATCGTGGCGGGCGACGACGTGGTCTGGGTGATCGCGGTCAGCAACGCTGGCACCGGCGCGGCGGCCGACGTGGTCGTCACCGACGCGCTGCCCACCGGCACGACCTACGCCTCCGCCACCGGTGCCACCTGCACGGCCACCGACGGCGTGGTCAGCTGCGGCATCGGGACCCTGGCCGCGGGCGCCACCGCGACCATCCGGCTCACCGCGGCGGTCGACCCCGAGGTGGCCGGGGACACCCTGGTCAACTCGGTGCTGGCGACCTCGTCCTCGCCGGACGCGAACACCGCCGACGACACCGCCGTGGCCAGCGAGCCGATCCGCAGGCAGACGGCCCTGTCGGTGGTCAAGACCGCCGACAAGACCTCGGCCACGGTCGGCGACCAGATCACCTGGCTGGTCGTGCTGTCCAACGCGGGCCCGTCGACCGCGCCCGCGGTGACGGTCACCGACGAGCTGCCCGGCGGGGTCTCGCTGATCTCCGCGGTGACCAGCGCGGGCACCTACGACCCGGCGTCCGGCGTGTGGCGGCTCGACGCCATCGCACCCGGCGTCCAGCAGACGCTGCGGGTCGTCGCGCGGGTCGACAAGCCCGGGT
The DNA here is from genome assembly GCF_024171925.1 of Actinokineospora diospyrosa. Taxonomy (GTDB): domain Bacteria; phylum Actinomycetota; class Actinomycetes; order Mycobacteriales; family Pseudonocardiaceae; genus Actinokineospora; species Actinokineospora diospyrosa. The sequence goes on from NZ_JAMTCO010000022.1 coordinate 106,523, forward strand.
CGGTCGTCAACGTGGCCACGCTGACCGCGGGCGACGTCATCGACTCCGCCGACTCCGACGACACGGCGACGGCCACGACCGAGGTCGCCGCCGAGGACACCGACGACGACACCGGGGCTGAGGACCCGGGCACCGGGACGGACACCACCGACGACGGGACCGAGAAGCCCGCCGCCGAGGACCAGGACCTCAGCCAGACCGGGTTCGCGGTGCTGCGGTGGCTCACCATCGGCTTCCTGCTCACCGCCGCCGGTGTCGGGATGGTCTACCAGTCGCTGCGCCGGGGCAAGCGGTCATGACCCCACCCGCGGCGGACGCCGGAGTCCGGCAGGCCACGCGCCTGCCGGGCCGGGCGGAAGGAGGGGAACGCGGTGAAACGGATCGTTGTCGCCGAGGACGACCCGGATTTGCGGGATCTGCTGGTGTTCAAGCTCGGCCAGGCCGGGTACGAGGTCACCGCCGTGGCCACCGGCCAGGAGGCGCTCGATCAGGCCGAGACCGCCGCGGCGCAGCTGTTCCTGCTGGACGTGACGCTGCCGGACATGACCGGGCTGCAGGTCTGCTCGGCGTTGCGGGCGGCCGAGGCCACCCGCGACACCCCGGTGGTCCTGCTGACCGGGCGCACCCAGCAGTCCGACATCGACGCCGGGCGCTCCAGCGGGGCGAGCGACTACATCTTCAAGCCGTTCAGCCCGCGCGACCTGGTCGGTCGGATCGAGACGCTGCTGGCGGCGGCTGGCGAGTCCCCGGGACGGTGACCTCGCGTCGATGAGCATGGACACCTCGGGCCCACCCGAGACCGACGACCTGCTGGCGGTTCCCGGCCCGATACCGACGCCGGGTCCGCCACCCGAGCCACCCCGGCGCCGGGTCCCGGTGCGGCGCTGGACGGTCGGGCGGCTGCTGACCGCCGGGTACGTGTTGGCCATCGGCGGGCTGCTCGCGGTCGGCATCAGCTCCTACGTGCGGATCAGCACCCTGCTCGGCGCGCGGGCGCCGATAGAGCACAGCTACGCCGTGCTCACCCAGATCGACCAGGTGTGGCTGCAGATCCAGGCCGCCGAGCGCGGCCAGCGCGGCTTCATGATCGCCGGGGACACGCAGTACCTCGCCCCGTACACCGAGGCGGTCGACAACATCGGTGCCATCCAGAACCAGCTGCGGGACCTGGTCGCCGACGACGCCTACATGCGCCAGCTGTACGAGGCGGTGGGACCGGTCATCACCGACAAGCTCAGTGAGCTTGCCGAGACCATCCAGCTGCGCTCCACCCAGGGACCCGAGGCCGCGCTGGAGCTGGTCGCCTCCGGGCGCGGGGTGCGCGACATGGTCGCGATCGAAGGCATCCTCGCCGACATGCGCACGCACGAGCAGGAGCTGCTCGGGCTGCGCTACCAGGTGGTCACCGACAGCGGCGCCTCGACCCAGGAGGTCATCGCCTGGGTCACCCTGGGCGTCGGCGCGCTCGCGGCGATCGGCGCGATCTGGGTGACCCGCAAGGTCACCAGGCCGATCCGGCAGGTCACCGAGGCCGCCCAGCAGGTCGCCTCGGGCAACACCGCGCACCGGGCCGCGGTGGGCGGGCCGGTGGAACTGGAGCAGATGGCCCTCTCGGTCAACGACTCGATGCAGGCGATGGTCACCGCGCGCGACCAGGCGGTGGCCGCGGGCAAGGCGAAGGCGGCGTTCCTGGCCACCATGAGCCACGAGATCCGCACGCCGATGAACGCGGTGATCGGCATGACCGGGCTGCTGCTGGACACCGACCTCACCGGCGAGCAGTTGGAGCTGGTGCGGATCGTGCGCGACAGCGGCGACGCGCTGCTCGCGGTGATCAACGAGATCCTGGACTACTCCAAGATCGAGGCGGGCGAGCTGGAGCTGGAGGACGCCTCGTTCCACGTGACCGACGTCGTCGACAGCGCGCTGGCGCTGGTGGCGGTGCCCGCCGGGGACAAGGAACTGGAGCTCATCGGCTACGTCGACTCGTCCTGCCCGCCGGTGCTGCGCGGCGACGCGACCCGGCTGCGGCAGATCTTCCTCAACCTGCTCGGCAACGCGGTCAAGTTCACCCCGCGCGGCGAGGTCGCGATCAACGTGCGCGCCGACCCGCTCGCCGACGACCGGGTGCTGCTGCGCGCCGAGGTCAGCGACACCGGCATCGGCATCCCGCCCGAGCACATCAACCGGCTGTTCCAGTCCTTCAGCCAGGTCGACGCCTCCACCACGCGCCGCTTCGGCGGCACCGGGCTGGGCCTGGCGATCAGCCAGCGGCTGGCCAGGGCGATGGGCGGCGACATCACCGTGGTCAGCACGCCGGGCATCGGGTCGCGGTTCACCGTCACCGCGCAGCTGCGGGTGTCGCCGCAGACCGACCAGGACCGCGAGCCGGGGTGGTCGGCGCTGGCGGACCGGGTGGCGCTGGTGGTCGACGACAACGACACCAACCGCGAGGTGCTGCGCGCGCAGGTCGCCGAGATGGGCATGCGCTCCGTCGAGGTCGCCTCGGGCGCCGAGGCGCTGGACCTGATCCGGGCGGGGGAGCGGTTCGACGTCGGCCTGCTGGACATGCACATGCCCGGGATGGACGGCGCCGAACTGGGCGCCGAGCTGCGGTTGCTCGCGGGCAGTGCCGCGCTGCCGCTGATGCTGCTCAGCAGCGTGACCATGCCGCTGACCGAGCAGCAGCGCGCCCTGTTCGAGGCCGTGCTCACCAAACCGGTGCGGGTCAACGTCCTGCGCACCACGCTCACCCGGATCCTCGGCGGCGTGAAACCGGTCGACGACCACTCCCGGCTGCCCAGCCCGCCGGTCGACAGCGGCGCGCTGCGCATCCTGGTCGCCGAGGACAACCTGGTGAACCAGAAGGTCGCGCAGCTCATGCTGACCAAGCTCGGCTACCGCGCGGACATGGTGTCCAACGGTCGCGAGGCCGTCCAGGCGGTGCGGCAGCGCCCGTACGACGTGGTGCTGATGGACGTCCGGATGCCGATCATGGACGGGCTGGAGGCCACCCAGATCATCCGCGGCGACCTGCCGCAGGACCGGCAGCCGCACATCGTGGCGATGACCGCGAGCGTGCTGGTCGAGGACGCCAACGCGTGCATGGCCGCCGGGATGGACGACTACCTGGCCAAGCCGGTCCGCCCGACCGACCTGGCCTCGGTGCTGGGGAAGCTGACCGCGCACATCCCGCACGCCCGCACCGAGGCGGAGCCGGAGCCGCCGCCGCGCTTCGAGGGCGCCGAGCTCGACAACCGCACCGCCGCGCTGCACGCCCGGCTCGACGAGCTGACCGGGCCGGACCCGAGCGAGCCGGAGCGCGAGCTGATGGCGCGGTTGCTGACCTCGTTCGCGGAGAAGACCGGGTCCGCGGTCGACCACTTGGAGCAGGCGATGCGCGCCGGGCGGGTGGAGGACGTGGTCACCCAGGCGCACACGCTCAAGGGGTCGGCCGCCAACGTGGGCGCGGCGGTGCTGGCCGACCTGGTGATGGCCGTCGAGCACGAGGCGCGGGAGGGGGAGATCCCGGACCCGGAGGCGGCGTTGGCGCCGATCCGCCGCGAGCTGGGACTGGTCGTCCCCGCCATCGAGGGCGTCGTGTCGGCGTTGTCGGCCAGGACCTCGTGACCGGCGGCCCCGGGATCGTGCGGGCGCCGACCACCGTGGTCCCGGGTACCCGTTGCCTTGCCCGGCTGGTGGACGGCTGGATCGCGAGCAGGTAGGCGGGCGCCTGGTGCGTGCGGTTCGTGATCCGCGTGCTCCTGGGCGTGCTCGGGTTCTCCGGCCGTGCCGGACTCGGGGGTGAGCGCCTAGGCGCCGGGGGTGGCCTCGTAGTCGATGAGGCCGGTGCGCAGCGCGGTGACCAGGGCCTGGGCGCGGCTGGAGGCGCCGAGCTTGTCGTAGAGGCGGGCGACGTAGGTCTTCGCGGTGGACTTGCTGATGTGGATGCTGCCCGCGATCTCCGGGATCGACAGGCCGTCGCGCAGCAGGGTGAGGACCTGGCGCTCGCGGGGGGAGAGGGCGAAGCGGGTCTCCTGCTCGCGGCGCCGGGTGAGGGCGTCGAGCAGGCCGGTCGCGGTGAACGAGGTCGCCGCCACCGCCGCGTGCCGGATGGCGCCGAGCACCTCGACCACCGGGGCGGTCTTCACCACGAACGCCGACGCGCCGTGGTCCAGCGCCCGGAACAGCACGTCATCGGTGTCCAGCGAGGTCATCACCACGATGCCCAGCTGGGCGTAGCGGTCGCGCAGGGACCGGACCAGGTGCAGCCCGTTGCCGTCGGCCAGCTCCACATCGATCACCACGACGTCGGGCTGCCTGCGCGCCACCAGCTCGCCAGCCTCGGCCGCCGACCCGGTCTCACCGACCACCTCGACGTCCGGATGGGCGCCCGCCAGCATGGACAGCCCGTACCGCGTCAGCGTGTCGCTGTCGATCACCACGGTGCGAATCACCGGTGCCCACCTTCCCGTCACCCATATGGGCGATAACAAGGTGACTGTCGGTTTACCCCCGACCAGGGTTACAGGAACCTGAAAAATGTGTCGCAACCTGATGTCCGCGCCGGGGCCATAACAGAAACTGCAGGTAAGGACGTTATGTCGGACGGCGGCCCGACGCGGGTCGACCGGTCGACCGCTGCCGCGCACCGGGTCAGCTAGGCAACGCTCTGTGACAACACGAGCGGAGGTTCACCGGTGGACGCACAGATAGTGACCGTGGTCGCGGCCCGAGCGGGCGCGGGCACCTCCACGGTCGCCGCCAACCTGGCGGTCACCCTCGCCCGCGGCGGCCGGGGCCCGGTCTGCCTGGTCGACCTCGACTTCTCCGCGGGCGACATCGCCACCATGTTCGACGCCGAAGCAGACGAAGACGGCGTCCCAGAAGCCCACGTCGCCACCCGCCTCGGCAAGGGCCTCTACGCGATCCTCGCCCCCACCGTGCTCGGCGACCCCGGCCGAGTCCCCGAGCGGGTGGTCAGCGAACTCATCGCCTCCCTGTCCACCATGTACGCCCACATAGTCATCGACGCCCCCGCCGCGGTGAACAAACACGTCGTGACGGCGCTCGAGTACTCCCACCGCCAGATCCTGGTCACCACCCCGGAGCGCCCGGCATTGCGCGCGCTGGGTCGGTACCACGACATGCTCGACACGCTTGGGTATGACCGGAGGTTGCGGTCGGTGGTGGTGAATCGGAGTTATACGGACAACGGGATGCCGGTGGGGGAGGTTGAGCGAGCCGCTCGGATGCCAGTGGCGGCTTGGTTACCGGCTAGTGGGGACGTGCCGGTGAGCGTCAACACGGGACAACCGTTGGCTGCTGTTGATCCGGAGCATGAGTTTTGCGTGGCGTTGCGGGGGGTGGTGGAGGGTTCGGCTTAGGTTGGGCCGATCGCTCTGGCGGCGCTGCTGGGGCGACGGCGCTGCTGTGGGCGACGGTTCTGGTTGTTCGTGGCGAGGGTTGGCTGTCGGTGATGGGGCGCGGTGGGCTGTGGGAGTTTCGTTTGTCCACAATGGGTTTGGGTGTCCACAGGGTGCTGTTCGCTGGTCCCGTTCTGTCGGTGGTTCTCGGTAGGCTGATATCGGGGGCTCTTGTGGCAGATGATCTTGTGGGCTGGTTGTTGTTTGTCCACAACGGTTGTGGTTGTCCACAGGGCGCTGGTTGCTGCTGCCGGTTTGTCGGGGTGCGGCGGTAAGCTGTGTATTTGGGGGCTTTCGATCAGGTCGATCTTGGCGTAGGCCGTGGTTGGGGATGCGGGGCAAGGGATTCGGGCCTCCGCCTTCGGCTCCGGTGGACGGCCTCGTCGCCTGGCGGCGACCTCGGCGCCCGATCCGCGACAATGCGTAAAAGCTCGATGGGGTGGACCTGTTTTGTGCGGGGCCCCTACGACACCCGACGCAGAACCGCAAAGCAGGGGCCCAAAAGCAGGCCCTGCCGCG
>NZ_JAMTCO010000023.1:0-2528 GCF_024171925.1 Actinokineospora diospyrosa
ACCATGCGGTAGGAAGTCATATCCGGTATTAGACCTCGTTTCCAAGGCTTATCCCAGAGTATGGGGCAGATTACCCACGTGTTACTCACCCGTTCGCCGCTCGTGTACCCCGAAGGGCCTTACCGCTCGACTTGCATGTGTTAAGCACGCCGCCAGCGTTCGTCCTGAGCCAGGATCAAACTCTCCAAAGATGCTTTAAGAGTTGTTACCCGACAAACAGACACCAAACTGGCATCATATTCATCTCAAAGGAACCCACAAATGGGGTTCAATCATTCAAGCTCTACTGGCTTAAATCGGCACACTGTTGAGTTCTCAAACAACACACGCACATCCGAATCAACCGCCACCCAGGGCGACCTCATCCGAGGCTGGTTACCGCTGAAGTTCTTGTGTCTGGCTCCGTTCCGGTTTTCCCGGCCCGTTCCGCCTGACAGGAAGAAAGTTACACGGCCGCCAACGCGGGATCAAATCGGGGGTCCCCCAACGTCGTTCGGGACCCGCAAACCCTTGTGGCACAAGCGATCCAGCGGCACACCCGACGGAGCACCCGAACGGCCGACCGGACCGCCCGAAACCACCCCGGAGAGGCTGTTTCCGCTGATCACGATAGCCGCGCGGACACCTCGCGTTCACTTATGGATGTTCCCCGGGGTGGGAAAGTCAAACCTTGTGATCGCGGTCACTATTCGACTGGTTCACCGGGGACACCGAGTACCCATGGTCATCGGGACGCCACGAGTGGGCGTCCCGCGTGCAGTTGCGGCAGGTTCGACGTCGTCGCCGTCCCTTCGGCGTCGCCGACCGCATGGCAACCACCCGGGTTCGACCCGTCCCGGCGGGTCGCACAACACCAGGAGCACACCCATGCAACGACGAACACTCGCGTTGATCGCGGCGAACGCCTTCCTCGGCGCCGCCGTCGTGGTCGGGGTCGCCACCCCGGCCACCGCGGCCCAGGACTCGGCGGCGCTGGTCACCACCCTGACCTACGACGACTCCGGCGCCAGCCAGTACCGCACCGAGATCGCCGCGGCGGCGGGCATCTGGAACGCGGCCGCGCCGAACGTCAAGATCGTGAAGGCCACCTCGGGCCAGCGGGTCAACATCCGCATCGTGTCCGACCCGGGCTGGCCGCGGGCCACCCTCGGACCGGTCCGCTCCACCGGATCGGCGCAGGTGTGGTTCGGCAAGCAGGCCGTCGACCAGGGCTACAACAAGACCCGCATCATCACCCACGAGCTCGGCCACAACCTCGGTCTGCCGGACAACCGGACCGGGCTGTGCTCGGACCTGATGTCGGGCAGCTCCGCCCCGGTCAGCTGCGCGAACGCGCAGCCGAGCGCGGCCGAGCGGGCACGGGTGCAGCGCAACTACGCGACCGGGATCGCGGCGAACCAGCAGCCGCTGACCGTCGTCATCCACGACGCGCCCTGATCCACCCGGAGGCGGCCGTCCCCACCCGGGGGCGGCCGCCTCCGGCGTTCCCGGGTGAACCGGCTCGGCCCGCGGCCCGTGTGGGATGCGTACCTTCGATCCCCCGGGAGACACCGATGCGCAAGCTGATCCTGACCGTGTCCGCCGTCGCCCTCGCCGCGGGTCTCGCCGCGTGCGGGCAGGAGCAGGCGGTCACCGGCGCCCCGCAATCCACAGTGGACACCGAGGTCCAGGTCGCGCCGCGCGCCGCGGCGGTGGCGCTGACGGCCGCGGTCGCCACGGTCGAGTCGGCCGAGGTCGGCACGGTCGTGACCGACGGCGACGGCCGTTCGCTCTACCGGTTCGACAAGGACACCGCGAAGCCGCCGACCACCACGTGCACCGGTGAGTGCGCGACCGCGTGGCCGCCGGTGATGGTGGAGGACCCCACGGCCGTGCAGGCGAGCGGGGTCGACCCGGCGCTGCTCGGCACGGTCGAGCGGCCCGAGGGCGGCAAGCAGTTGACCATCGCCGGGTGGCCCGCCTACCGCTACTCGCAGGACGTCGCCTCCGGTGACCTCAAGGGCCAGGGCGCGGGCGGCACGTGGTTCGCCTTCCAGCCCGACGGCAAGAAGGCCGTGGCCAAGAGCACCGCCGCCAACCCGGCCGTGGCGCTGGCGGTGATGAAGGTCGGCAAGCTGGGATCGATCGTCACCGACCAGGCGGGCATGACGCTCTACCGCTTCGACAAGGACACCGCGAAGCCGTCGACGAGCACCTGCGTCGGGGACTGCGCCGTGAAGTGGCCGCCGGTGCTGGTGGGCGACGGCGCGGCCGTGACCGGGCTGGACGCCTCGGTGCTGGGCGCGGTGGCCCGCCCGGACGGCGCCGAGCAGGTCACCGTGGGCGGGTGGCCGGTCTACCGGTTCGCGGGCGACAAGGTCCCGTGCGACACCAACGGCCAGGGCGTCGGCGGCACCTGGTTCGCGCTGGACGCCACCGGCGCCAAGGTCAGGTAGTAGTCAAGGTCAGGTAGCAGTCCAGGGTCAGGTAGCAGTCCAGGGTCAGGTAGCAGTCCAGGGTCAGGTAGCAGTCCAGGGTCAGGTAGCAGT
>NZ_JAMTCO010000023.1:2538-73098 GCF_024171925.1 Actinokineospora diospyrosa
GGTCAGGTAGCAGTCCAGGGTCAGGTAGCAGTCCAGGGTCAGGTAGCAGTCCAGGGTCAGGTAGCAGTCCAGGGTCAGGTAGCAGTGGCGGTGGGGGCGGCCGAGGGGGCCGCCCCCACTTGCGCGTCAGACCTTGGACACCAGGGTGAGCACGTCGTAGCGGGCCGCCGAGGTGCCGTCCTGCTTGGTCACGTCGGCGTCCCAGCGGACCTCGCCGTACTCGGCGTTCTCGCGCGGGGTGATCTGCTTGGCGGTGAGGGTCACGGTGAGCTCGTCGCCCGGGAAGACCGGTGTGGTGAACCGCAGGTTCTCCAGACCGTAGTTGGCCAGCACCGGGCCGGGCTCCGGCGAGACGAACAGGCCCGCGGCGAACGAGACGACCAGGTAGCCGTGCGCCACGATCCCGCCGAAGAACTCGTTGGCCGCGGCGGCCTCCGGGTTGGTGTGGGCGTAGAAGGTGTCGCCGGTGAACTCGGAGAAGTGGTCGATGTCGGCCTGGGTGACCGTGCGCGGGCCCGCCGTGACGCTGTCGCCCACCCGCAGGTCGGCCAGCGACTTGCGGAACGGGTGCACCTCCTCGACCCGGCGCGGGGCACCGGGCACCCACTCGCCGGTGATCGCGGCCAGGACCCGGGGGCTGGCCTGGATCGCGGTGCGCTGCAGGTGGTGCAGGACGCCGCGGATGCCGCCCATCTCCTCGCCGCCGCCCGCGCGGCCGGGGCCACCGTGCACGAGGGCGGGCAGCGGTGAGCCGTGGCCGGTGGACTCCTTGGCGTTCTCGGTGTCGAGGACCAGGAGCCTGCCGTGCCAGGGGGCCACGCCCAGGGCCAGTTCAGTCGCGAAGTCGGCGTCGCCGGTGACCACGGAGCCGACGAGGCTGCCGAGGCCGCGGGCGGCCAACTCGATCGCGTGGTCGACGCCGTCGTAGGGCAGCAGGGTGCTGACCGGGCCGAACGCCTCGACCTCGTGCGGCTGGGCGCGGTCGGGGTCGTCGGCGCGCAGCAGGACCGGGGAGAGGAAGGCGCCGCGCTCGGGGTCGGCGTCGAGGGTGTCGACGTGGTCGAGGTCGCCGTAGACGACGCGGCCCACCTCGGCGATCGAGCGCACCGAGCGGCGGACCTCCTCGCGCTGGTCGAGGCTGGCGAGGGCGCCCATCCGCACGTCCGGGTTGGCCGGGTTGCCGACGGTGATCTTGGCGAGGCGGGCGCTGACGGCGTCGGCGACCGCGTCGAGCTGTCCGGAGGGGACGAACGCGCGGCGGATGGCGGTGCACTTCTGGCCCGCCTTGACCGTCATCTCCGCGACCAGCTGCTTGACGAACAGGTCGAACTCGGGTGTGCCGACGGTGGCGTCGGGGCCCAGGATCGAGCAGTTGAGCGAGTCGGCCTCGGCGGTGAAGCGGACCGAGTTCGCGACCACGGCCGGGTGGGTGCGCAGCGTGCGGGCGGTGGCGGCCGAGCCGGTGAAGCCGACGAGGTCCTGCGGGGTGAGGTGGTCGAGCAGGTCGCCCGCGCTCCCGCTGACCAGCTGCAGGCTGCCCTCGGGCAGCGTCCCCGAGTCGAGCATCAACTCGACCAGCCGGGCGGTGACGTAGGCGGTCTGGCTGGCGGGCTTGATGAGCGTGGGCACCCCGGCCAGGAACGCGGGGGCGAACTTCTCCAGCGGGCCCCACACCGGGAAGTTGAACGCGTTGATCTGCACGGCGACCCCGCGCAGCGGCACGGCGATGTGCCTGCCGACGAAGGTGCCCTCGCGGCTGAGCCGCTCGACCGGGCCCTCGGCGAGGACCTTGGCGTTGGGCAGTTCGCGGCGGCCCTTGCCGCTGTAGGTGAACAGCACGCCGATGCCGCCGTCGACGTCGAACACGGAGTCGCGCTGGGTGGCGCCGGTGCGCGCGGACAGGGCGTAGAGCTCGGCCTTGTGCTCGGTGAGGTGGGTGGCGAGCACCTTCAGCAGCGCGGCGCGCTGGTGGAAGGTCAGCTCGCGCAGCGCGGACCCGCCGACGCGGCGGCCGTGCTCGAGCGCGGCGCCCATGTCGACCCCGGCGGAGGAGATCCGGGCGACCTCCTCGCCGGTGACCGCGTCGAGCAGCGGGGCCCCGTCGTCCGGGGTGTGCCAGCGGCCGGATACGTAGCTGCGCAGCAGCGCCATCTGGTCGACCTCCTGAGTCGATCGCGGGCCCGGCCTCGTCGCCGCGCCCACCGCGCCCGATGCTAGTGCCGCGCCCCGGGACGTCGCCCTCGTCGCGACCCGCCCACGCCCTGGGTCGAGCCACCGGCGGCGCGCTCGCCCGTGGCCCCGCGCGCACGAGCACGGACCGTGAAAACAATTCATTGCAATCCGTGGTGCGTCGTTACCAATTACCATTCCGAAACATGGGAACGCGATGGGAACATCCCACCCTTGCCGTTCGCCTATTTTGGGTGAAAAGGTGGCTTCTTGACAGCGTGACCGCCTGGTCGCGGTCGGTTTCCAGGACTAGCTGACCTGGGCTGAAGCCGCCCGATCCAGGCCGCAGCGCTTGTCGTCTCCGCACGGGGCCGACTGTGCGGAACATTCCCGATTCACCCCTGCCGCGGCTGAGTCCGCAGAATCGAGAAAAGCATGAAGAAGACCAAGCTCGCCGTGGCGCTCGCGGGCGCCGCGCTCGCCGTGCTGGCGGCGGCACCCACCTCGAACGCCGCCCCGAGCGCCCCCGCGGGCGACCCGGTGCTGACCCCGGCGATCATCGGTGGCGGCACCGCCAGCAACGCCCCGTGGGCGGCGCGGCTGTTCTCCAACGGCCAGCAGTCCTGCTCGGCGACCATCATCGCCCCGCAGTACATCCTGACCGCCAAGCACTGCGTGGCCAGCGGCACGATCAGCTTCCGGATCGGCAGCCTCGACCAGACCACCGGCGGCACCACCGCGAACGCCTCGCAGATCTACCGGCACTCCGCCTCGGACCTGGCCATCGCGCGCCTGGACCGCAGCGTGTCGGCCAGCTACGCGCCGCTGGGCACCACGGCCGACGCCCGCGTCGGCCAGCAGGTCCAGGTCTACGGCTGGGGCGCCACCTGCACCGGCCAGCCCGAGATCAACTGCCAGTCGCGCTACCTCAAGGTCGCGACCGTGCAGGTGACCTCGACCAACGCGCGCGACGCCTACAACGGTGTCGCCGTGCAGGCCCGCCGGGTCAACGGCATCACCGCCGGTGGCGACTCCGGTGGCCCGATGTTCGGCAACGGCCGCCAGATCGGCGTCGCCTCCACCAGCGACCGGCAGAGCATCACCAACTACACCTCGGTGGGCTCCTACCGCAGCTGGATCCAGAGCATCGCGGGCGTCTGATCCAGACCCCGCAGGGAGGGCCGCGACCACTGGTCGCGGCCCTTTCCGCTTTCTCGGGGACCCCGCGTCAGGGGCAGGTGTTGAGCATCCGGGTCAGCTCGGCGAGCTCCACGTCGTCGACGGTGAGCTGGTACTTGGTCTTCACCGCGACGTAGCCGGTGGCGTAGTCGCACCAGTACTCGCGCATCGGGCGCCACTTGCCCGGGTCGCCGTCGCTCTTCTGCTGGTTGGAGCGGGCGGACACGGCGACGAGGTTGACCGGGTCGTTGTAGTAGGCCTTGCGCTGCTCGGCGGTCCAGTTCCTGGCGCCGGAGCGGGCGGCCTCGGCCAGCGGCACGATGTGGTCGATCTGCAGGTCGGCCGGGTCCTTGGTGGTGACCCCGTCGTAGCGGCTGGTCCAGCAGGTGGCCTTCGGGCAGGACGGCTTGCACTGCCCGTCCACGGTCTCGCCGTCGCCGTCGCGCACCAGCACCTGCTCGCGGGTGCTGCACTTGCTGGCCCGGTCGTTGGCCCACTCCCCCCACTCGTCGCGGTCGTAGTGGGCGCCGGTGTCCTCGGGCCGGGGTTGGCCCAGCGCGGCGAGTTGGGCCTGGTGGTTGGCCGCCGCGCCAGGGGCGGGCGCGGGCAGCGAGGTGCCGCCGGTGCCGAGCGCGTCGGGGTCGCAGGCGGTGAGCAGGGAGAGCCCGAGGGCCGCCAGGACGGTCAGGACGGGGACTACGGAACGCATGATCACTCCCGAGATGCAGGATTGAGTGCATACATTCCATTGATCATCACCCGATCCGGGGAGGCGCGCCGAACGGTCGCGCATGTTCGGGCCCGCACGCGCGAAGGCCCGCCGGCCGCAGGGGAGCCGACGGACCTTCGCGTCCTTGCCGCGGAGTGGCTACCTAGTGCGGGGTCGCCTTCTCCGCGCCCGCGCCGGTGAGGGCTCGGACCTCCATCTCGGCGTACTTGTCGGCGCGGCGCTCCTTGGACAGCACCGTGCCGAGCCAGCCGAGGAAGAACGCCAGCGGGATGGAGACGATCCCGGGGTTCTCCAGCGGGAACCAGTGGAAGTCGACGCCCTGGATCATCGACGGCGTCGACGCGGTGGCCGGTTTGCCCGACACCGCCGGGGAGAACACGATCAGCACGATGCTCGCCACCAGGCCGCCGTAGGTGCTCCACAGCGCGCCGGAGGTGTTGAACCGCTTCCAGAACAGCGAGTACAGGATGGTCGGCAGGTTCGCCGAGGCGGCCACCGCGAACGCCAGCGCCACCAGGAAGGCCACGTTCTGCCCGTTGGCGACGATCCCGCCGACGATGGCGACGATCCCGATGACCACCGCGGTGATCCGGGCGACGCGCACCTCGGCGTTCTTGTCGGCGAGCTTGTCCTTCTTGATGATGTTGGCGTAGATGTCGTGGGCGAACGAGGCGGACGCGGTGATGGTCAACCCGGCGACCACGGCCAGGATGGTGGCGAAGGCGACCGCGGCGATCAGTCCCAAGAGGACAGGTCCGCCCAGTGCCTGGGCCAGCAGCGGCGCGGCGGAGTTCGCCTTGCCCGGTGCCGCCCGGATGGCCTCGGGGCCGACGATGGCACCGGCGCCGTAGCCCAGCACGAGGGTGAACAGGTAGAAGATGCCGATCAGCCAGATCGCCCAGACCACCGAGCGGCGCGCCTCCTTGGCGGTGGGCACGGTGTAGAAGCGCATCAGGATGTGCGGCAGGCCCGCGGTGCCCAGCACCAGCGCCAACCCCAGGGACAGGAAGTCGAGCTTGCTGGTGCCGGTGGCGCCGTACTGCTTGCCCGGGCTCAGCAGCGCCTCACCGGTCTTGCCGCCCGCGTCGACGGCGCCGCCGAGCAGGCTGGAGAGGTTGAAGCCGAACTTGGCCAGCACCCAGATGGTCATCGCCAGCGCGCCGGTGATCAGCAGCGCGGCCTTGATGATCTGCACCCAGGTGGTGCCCTTCATGCCGCCGACCAGCACGTAGACGATCATGATGAGGCCGACGGCGGCGATCACCACGGCCTGGCCGGTCTTGTTGGTGATGCCCAGCAGCAGCGCGACGAGGCCACCGGCACCGGCCATCTGGGCCAGCAGGTAGAAGAAGGACACCACCAGGGTCGAGGTCGCCGCGGCGGCGCGGACCGGGCGCTGGCGCATCCGGAACGCCAGCACGTCGCCCATCGTGTACTTGCCGGTGTTGCGCAGCAGTTCGGCCACCAGCAGCAGCGCGACCAGCCAGGCGACCAGGAAGCCGATGGAGTAGAGGAAACCGTCGTAGCCGTTGAGCGCGATGGCGCCCGCGATACCCAGGAAGGAGGCGGCGGAGAGGTAGTCGCCGGAGATCGCGATGCCGTTCTGCGGCCCGGTGAAGGCGCGGCCCGCGGCGTAGTAGTCGGCGGCGGTCTTGGTGTTGCGGCTGGCCCGGAACACGACCACCAGGGTGATCGCGACGAACACGGCGAAGATGCCGATGTTGAGGGCGGGGTTGTTGCCGGTGACCCCGGCGGCGATGGCGCTCACTTGGCCGCACCCCCCTCGACGCGCTCGCGGATGCTGGTGGCCAGCGGGTCGAGTTTGCGGTCGGCGTAGCGCACGTAGAGGCTGGTGATCACGAAGGTGGAGACGAACTGCAGCAGGCCGAGCACGAGACCGACGTTGATGTCACCGACCAGCTTGGTGGCCATGAAGCCGTGCGCGTAATCGGCGAGCAGCACGTAGACGAGGTACCAGACGAGGAACACGGCGGTCATCGGGAACACGAAGCGGCGTAAGCGCCTGCGCAGTTCGACGAACTCGGCGCTGCCGTGCACCTCCGCCCAGTCCGGCTCGTCGGGATCCGGTCGGGTGCCTGGGTCGTGGGACGTACTCATCGGGCGCCTCCCTCGATGGTGTTCCGCGTCACGGTAGGGACGGCGCGCGGCGCGCAGCAGAGGTCAGCGGCCCAATCGACGGAGGATGCGACGAGCGGCTGACGAACGGCGGGCCGAGAAGGACGAGTGGCCGGGATCGGCGCCGCGGCCCGCTCCGAGGTCGTGCCGTTCGCGCAGGTGCAGCCGCAACATGGCGGCCTGCGACCAGGCGGGCGGGCGGCCGAACAGCGACACCACGACCATCGTGGCGAAGGCCAGCGGCACCGACCAGGGCGCGGGCTGGGCGATGAGGATCGCGGGCCACCCGGACACGGGCGGGCCGAGCAGGGTCGCCACGATGGCGCCCGCGGTCGCGGCCAGGCCGGCGGCCACCCCGGCGATGGCGCCCGCGGCGGTCAGCCGCGGCCACCAGATGCCCAGCACCAGCAGCGGGCAGAAGGTCGACGCCGCGACGGTGAACCCCCAGGTGACCAGCACGCCCGCGTCGAGGCGGGCCGAGGGCAGGGCGAGCAGCACCACCACGGCGGCCGCGGCGACGACGGTGAAGCGCAGCCGGGCGAGGCCGCCGGGGACCAGGTCGTGCGAGATGGCGCCCGCGACGACGAGCAGCAGGCCGAGCGAGGTGGCCAGGAACGCGGCGAAGGCGCCCGCGGTGAGCAGCGCGGTGAAGACCGTCCCGGTCGGCCCGGCGTCCACTTGGGACGGTAGGGCGACCACCGCGGTGTCGGTGGCGCCGGACAGGTACAGCTGCGGCACCAGGACTTTCGCGAGCGTGCCGTAGATCCCGGGGAACAGGTAGAACACGCTGAGCAGGCCGACGGTGATCGCCGCGGTGCGGCGGGCGGCGCGGCCGTCGGGGCTGGTGTGGAAGCGCATGAGCACGTGCGGCAGACCCATGGTGCCGAGCATGGTCGCGATCAGCACGGCCCAGGTGCCGAGCAGGGGGTGGCCCGCGTGCGACGGGTCGAGCAGGGGGCGCTGCCAGTCGGGGCCGCCCGGCGCCGCGCCGCCGCGGATGCCGGGCACGGGGGCGCCCGCAGGGAAGACCACGGTGGACCCCTCGGCGACCCGGTACTCCCCCGCCGGGATGTCCAGCGGCGCGCCGTCGCCGGTGCGCGCGGTCAGCGGCTCGTCGAGCAGGAGGGTGACCTCGAGGCCGAAGTCGACCGGGGTCTCGCGGGTGAAGTGGGTGAACTCGACCGGGTGCACCGCCTCGTGCCGGACCTGCGGGCCGACCTGCAGCAGCAGCCAGATCGCGGGCACGATGAACAGCACCAGCTTGAAGCAGAACTGGAACGCCTGCACGTAGGTCGCCGCGCGCATCCCGCCCACGGCGAGGGTCACGCTGACCACGACGGCGGCGATCACCACGCCCACCCAGTACGGGCCGTCGCTGACCACGCTGAGCACCAGCCCGGCGGTGCGGAACTGGGGCACGAGGTAGAGCCCGGCGATCACCAGGACGGTGACGGCGGCGAGCTTGCGCAGCGGGGTCGAGGCCAGCCGCGCCTCGGCGAAGTCCGGGACGGTCACCGCGCCGGAGCGGCGCATCGGGGCCGCGACGAGCACGAGCATCGCGACGTAGCCCGCGGTGAAGCCGACCGGGTACCACAGCGCGCCCATGCCGTCCTTGACCACCAGGCCCGCGACCCCGAGGAACGAGGCGGCGGAGAGGTACTCCCCCGACACCGCGGCCGAGTTGAGCAGCGGGGAGACCCGGCGGGAGGCGACCAGGAAGTCGGAGGTGGTGCGGATCGCCGCGACCCCGCGCAGCCCCACCAGCAGGGTCAGCAGGACGACGGGGGCGACGGCGAAGACCGCGATCACTCGGTGTCCTCGGCGCGCTCGGCGCGGCGCAACTGCCAGTGCGAGAGGACGACCATGGCCGGGAACGGGATGGCGACGATGGCGATCCAGGACAGCGGGATGCCCAGCACCCGCACCTCGTCCCAGCCGGGGGTCAGCCAGAGCAGGACCGGGAGGCCGAGCAGCAGCCCGAACAGGGTGCCCAAAGCGGCGACCGCCCTGGCGCGCTGGGCCCGGTAGACGCGCAGGGCCTGGCGGACCTCGGCGGGGTCCATCGTGGGCGGGCGCCACGCGGTGCGGTGGCGGCGGCGGGCGTGCGCCAGCCGCGTCTGGGGACTGGTGACGGCCACCCTGCGGTGCGGGCTCACCGGTGGTCCTGCCGGGGTCTCACCGCTTGCCCAGCTCCCCTCGTTGGGCCGCCCGCAGCAGGCGCTCGCGCAGTTCGCGGGCGTGGCGGCGGCTCACCGGGACGTCGCCCAGGTCGGTGTGCGCCAGCATGCCGCCCACCGAGTCGCTGCGCAGCTCGCGGACCGCGTCGAGGGCGACCAGGAAACCGCGGTGCACCCGGGCGAAGCCGGAGCCCTCCCAGTACTCCTGCAGCCGGGAGATGGGCATCCGGACCAGGTGCACGCCCGTGGAGGTGTGCAGCCGGACGTAGTCGCCGTGCGCCTCGGCGAACTTCACCTCGGCGCGGCGCACGTAGCGGGTCCGGCCGTCGGTCTCCACCGGCAGCGCGGGCATGGCGTCCGGGCGCGGCGCGGTCTCGGCGACGGTGGCGCGGCGGGCGGCGGTGGCCCGCACGACCCGGGTCAGCGCGTCGGCCAGCCGCTCGGCGCGCACCGGTTTGAGCAGGTAGTCGACCGCGCCGATGCCGTAGGCGGACACGGCGTGCCCGTCGTAGGCGGTGACGAACACGATCACCGGCGGGTCGCTGAGCTTGGCCAGCAGCGAGGCCAGCTCCAGGCCGTTGAGCCCGGGCATGGAGATGTCGAGGAACACCGCGTCGAACGGCTCGGCCTGGATGACCTTCAACGCGCTGACCGCGTCCGGCGCGGCGCGGACCTGGGCCACGTCCGGGGAGGCGCGCAGCAACCGGCACAGCTCGTCGAGCGCGGCCCGCACGTCGTCGACGGCCAGCACCCGGACACCGGTGCTCCCGGCGGTCACGGCACGACTCCGGGGGCGAACATCGGCATCCGCACGACCACCCTGGTGCCCGCCTCCCGCTCGGTCTCCACCACCAGCCCGTACCAGGGGCCGTAGACGTTGCGCAGCCTGCGGTCGACGTTGGCCAGCCCGACGCTGTCGGCCGGACCGCGCCCGGCCAGGATCGCCTCGGCGTGCGCAGGCGCCATCCCGACCCCGTCGTCGTCGACGGTGATGACGCAGTCGCTGCCCTCGGCCTCACCGCGCACCTGCACGACCCCGCCGGTCGGCCGGGGCTCGACGCCGTGGCGCACCGCGTTCTCCACCAGCGGCTGCAGCACCAGGTACGGGATCGCCACGGCCAGCACCTCGGGCGCGACCCGCACCTGCACGCGCAGCCGCTCGCCCAGCACCGCCCGCTGCAGCGCCAGGTACGTCTCGATGGCGTGGAACTCCTCGGCCACGGTGGTGTACTCGCCGTGGCGGGCCAGGCTGTAGCGGTTGTAGTCGGCGAAGTCGAGCATCAGCTCGTGCGAGCGCTCGGGGTCGGAGTGCACGAGCGAGGCGATGACGGTCAGCGCGTTGTAGACGAAGTGCGGGGAGATCTCCGCGCGCAGGGCCCGCAGCTCGGCCTGGGCGGCCTGCTCGGCGGAGGCCTCCAACCTGGCCCGCTCCAGCGCGGCGACCACCAGCTCGGTGGCCTCCCTGGTCGCCCGCGGCGACACCTGCCCCGCGACGACGAGGACCCCGGCCAGCTCGTCGTGCACGTGCAGGGGGAAGGCGACCAGCGGGGGCCGCCCCGCGCGCGTCTCGCTGTGCAGCACCTCGTCGACCTGGGCCAACCACCGCGTGCCCTCGGGCACCCGGCCCGCCCAGGTGGGCCGCCCGGAGAGGTCGGCGACCCCCACCGCCTCGGCCCCGACGAGCCCCCGGATCCCCCGCGCCGCCGAAGCGACCCCACCGCCGGTGAGCCCGTCGGCGAGGTCCTCCCCGATCCGCCGGGCCAGCGCGAGCACCGCCCCGGGATCGGCCGGGTGCCGCCGGGCGAACGACAGCCACGAGCGCTGTTCGTCCTGCGGCATCGGCGTTCCCCTCCGGCGGTTTCGTAGATGTTAAGCGCCCGCTACACGAAGGGGTGAGTCACGCAGGTCAGTCCGACCGGATCGGGGTGAAGACGCCCGCCATCGCCGCCACCCGGGCCCGCGCCCGCCGGTTCAACAACCGCCGGAACTCCCACGGCTCCCGAGCCCGCCCCACCAACTCCCCCGCCGCCTGCACCACGACGACCGGCACCACGCCCTTGAGCCCCGGGTACGCCTCGACGAGCTCGGCACAAATCTCATCGGCGATCGCACGCAGATCGGCAGCGGTGTCGGCGGGAGTAGGCATTGGTCCAGCATGGCCTGCCTGTGAAGTCCCCCGGTTGCCGTAATGTTACCAACCACAAGCCGTTGAGCTGCAACGCTTCGACCGACCAGGCACTGTCCTATCGAGACAGGTTCCCGCAGGTGGGACAGACTTCACCCGTTCGTAGGAACGGGGTTGCGCAGCCCCGCACCCCTTCGGCAGCCACTGGAGTCGGGTGTCGCCAGCAGCCAGGACAGAAGCGGAAGCCGCCGGTGCCAATCCAGCCCGCCCTCGTCGACTCTGCCAACTCAGCGCCTGGACAGTCGGACCCGGCGGTGCCAGCTTGCCCCCCGTCAGGTCCGCCCCAACCCACCTGCTCAGCGCCTGGACAGTCGGAGTCGCTGGTGCCAGGCCGGCTCGATGGGGCGGACTTGTTTTGCGTGGGGGGACAACACCCGTAGCGTTTCCACGCGGCAGGGCCTGCTTTTGGGCCCCTGCTTTGCGGTCCTGCCACGGGTGTTGTAGGGGCCCCGCGCAAAACAAGTTCGCCCCATCGAGCTCGTCGCATTGTCGCGTTTCCCGCCGATGTTGCCGCCAGGCGACGAGGCGTCCACCGGAGCCGAAGGCGGAGGCCCGAATCCCTTGCCCCGCACCCCCAGCAACGGCTGACGTCAAGATCAACCTGATCGAAAGCCCCCAAATACAGCCTACCGCGCAGCACCGACAAACCGGGAGCAGCAAGCAAGGCCCTGTGGACAACCGCAGGCGTTGTGGACAACCAACCACCACAACCACCCCCACAAGATCAACTGAATCAAGAGCCCCCGATATACAGCCTACCGAGCAACACCGACAGAAGAGGAGCACCAAGCACCACCCTGTGGACAACCACAACCGTTGTGGACAACCAAAGCCACGCCCAGCGAACGCCCCAAGGCCACAGCCAGCCACCCCAAGCAACCAGTGCTACACCCCCGCGAACCACCAGCCCCGAACCACCAGCAGCCCGCACTCACCCACCAGCCTCAAGCAACAACAGCCTCCGCAGCAAACTGCGTCCTATAGAGCTCCGCATACCTCCCCCCACCCGCCAACAACACAGCATGTGTGCCCCTCTCCACAATCCTCCCACCCTCAACCACCAGAATCTCATCCGCCGCCCGCACCGTAGACAACCGGTGCGCAATCACAATTGCCGTCCGACCCACTAGCGCCTCCCCCAACGCAGCCTGCACAGCCGCCTCCGAAGTAGCATCCAAATGCGCCGTCGCCTCATCCAGGATGACCACTCGCGGGCGTGCGAGAAGAAGCCGCGCAATTGTCAGGCGTTGGCGCTCACCACCAGAAAGGTGGTAGCCGCGTTCGCCGACGAGGGTGTCTAGGCCGTCGGGGAGGGCGGTGATCAGGTCAGCCAGGCGGGCTCGGTGGAGGGCGTCCCAGAGGTCTGGGTCGGTGGCGGTGGGGTTGGCCAGCAGGAGGTTGGCGCGGATGGACTCGTGGAAGAGGTGTCCGTCCTGGGTTACAAGGCCGATGGTGGCGCGCAGGGAGTCGGCGGTCAGGTCGCGGATGTCGGTGCCGGAGAGGCGGATGGTTCCCGCGTCGGCGTCGTAGAGGCGGGTGGCGAGTTGGGCGATGGTCGACTTCCCGGCGCCGGAGGAGCCGACGATGGCGATGAGGTGGCCGGGGTGGGCTTGGAAGGACACGTCGTGCAGGACTTGGGTGCCGCCGCGGGTGTCGAGGGTGGCGACCTCCTCCAGTGAGGCCAGCGAGACCTTGTCCGCAGCCGGATAGGCGAAGTCCACGTGGTCGAACTCGAGGGAGGCGGGGCCGTCGGGGACCGGGCGGGCCGCGGGGGCCTCGACGATCAGGGGCTTTAGGTCGAGGACCTCGAAGACGCGTTCGAAGCTGACCAGGGCGCTCATCACCTCCACACGGGCGCCTGCCAGGGCGGTCAGGGGCGCGTAGAGCCGGGTCAGCAGCAGCGCCAGGGCGACGACCGCGCCGGGCTCCAGCGCGCCGGTGAGGGCCAGGTAGCCGCCGAGGCCGTAGACGAGGGCCAGGGCCAGCGCGGAGACCAGGGTGAGCGCGGTGACGAACACCCACTGGACCATCGCCGAGCGGATGCCGATGTCGCGGACCCGGGCCGCGCGGGCGGCGAACTCGGCCGACTCGCGGGCGGGGCTGCCGAACAGCTTCACCAGGGTCGCGCCGGGCGCGGAGAACCGCTCGGTCATCCGGGTGCTCATGGCCGCGTTGTGCTCGGCGGCCTCGCGGCGCAGGCCCGCGACCCGGCGGCCCATGCGGCGCGCGGGGATCACGAAGACCGGCAGCAGCACCAGCGCGAGCACGGTCACCTGCCAGGAGATGCCGATCATCACGACCAGCGTCAGGGTGAGCGTGACGAGGTTGCCGAGCACCCCGGACAGGGTGTCGCTGAAAGCGCGCTGGGCGCCGATGACGTCGTTGTTGAGCCTGCTGACCAGGGCGCCGGTGCGGGTCCTGGTGAAGAACGCGACCGGCATCCGCTGCACGTGGTCGAACACCCGGGTGCGCAGGTCCAGGATCAGCCCCTCGCCGATGCCCGCCGACAGGTTCCGGCCCACCACCCCGATCCCGGCCTCCACCACCGCGGCGAGCGCGATCACCGCGGCCAGCCACAGCACGACCCGCGGCTCGGCGTGGTTGACGATCGCGTCGACCACCCGCCCGGCCAGCACCGGGGTCGCCACCGCCAGCGCCGAGAGCAGCACGCTGACCAGCAGGAACCAGCCGATCCGGCGGCGGTGCGGGCGGGCGAACCCGGCCACCCTGCGCAACGTCGCCCAGCCGCTCGGGCGCCCGTCGCGGGCGTTCATGGCCCGGTAGAGCGAGTCCCACGCCATCATCTGCATGTCCACTGCCAATCCCCTCGTCGCCTGTCCCGACCGACGGTAAAATCTCCAGTAATGTCGAGGTCAAGGGACGCCGTAGGATGCCGCCCGTGATCACCGCACTGCGCGACCTCGGCTCCGGAGCCCGCCTCCTCGGCCGCGGTCTCACCCTCGTCCTGGGCAACCGTTCGCTGCTGCTGCGCGGCGCGCTGCCGGTCCTGTTGACCAGCGTGCTGCTGTTCGCCGGGCTGATCACCCTCGCGGTCAACGCCGACGACCTGGTTGCTTGGGTGACCCCGTTCGCCGACGACTGGGCGGCGACCTGGCGCACGGCGCTGCGGATCGGGGTGGGCATCTCGCTGGTGGTCGGGCTGGGCGCGGTGTCGCTACTGCTGTTCACCGCGCTGACGCTGATCATCGGCGGGCCGTTCTACGAGAGCATCGCCGAGGAGGTCGAGGACCGGGAGCTGGGCGGGGTCCCCGGGGCGCAGGAGATCGGCTGGGCGCGGGCCGCGTGGATCGGGCTGCGCGACGCGCTGCTGCTGGTGCTGCGCGGGCTGGTGTGGGCGATCGCGCTGTTCGCGCTCGGCTTCATCCCGGTGCTCGGGCAGACCGTGGTACCGGTGCTGGCGGTGTGCGTCGGGGCGTGGCTGCTGTCGATCGAGCTGACCGCGATCCCGTTCGTGCGGCGCGGGGTCAGCCTGCGCGAGCGCCGCCGGGCGCTGCGCGGGCGGCGGGCGCTGACCCTGGGCTTCGGCATCCCGGTGTACCTGCTGTGCCTGATCCCGTTCGCCGCGCTGCTGGTGTTCCCGGCGGCGATGGCGGGCGGCACGCTGCTGGCGCACCGGGTGGGCACCGGCCGCTGAGACCCGGGCGCGGTGGGGTCACCGCGCCCGGAGCGCTCACACCTTGCGGCCCATACCGCCGAGCATCATGAAGTTCATGTCGGTCAGCGGGCTCATCCGCGGCCCGTCCGGCCACCACTCGTGCAGGAACGTCAGGCCGGGCTCGATGAGCTCCAGGCCCTTGAACCAGCACTCGATCTCGGTGCGGTCGCGGAACGCGGTGGCGATCCTGGTGTTGCGGAACCCGTCGCGCAGCGCGGCGGCGAGGGTGGCGTAGTGGCTGCCGTCGGCGTGGTCGAACTGCTGGCTGAGCACGACGTAGGAGCCCGGGGCGAGCGCGTCGACCCAGCCGTGCACGGTGGTGCGGGCCACGACGTCGTCGAGCAGGTGACCGGTGACCGCGCACAGCATGAGGCCGATGGGGCGGTCGAAGTCGATCCGGCGGCGCAGGTCCGGGTCGGAGGTCACGTACTCGGGCTCGGTGATGTCGTAGTCGAGCATGTGCGTGTTGTCGTTCTCCTCGAGCAGCGCCCGGCCGTGCGCGAGCACGACCGGGTCGTTGTCGATGTAGACGACCTTGGCGTCGGGGTTGTGCCGCTGGACGATCTGGTGGGTGTTGTCCACGGTGGGCAGACCGGACCCCAGATCGATGAACTGGTCCACACCACGCTGGGTCACCAGCAGCCGCAGCGCCCGGCAGAACCACTCGCGGTGGTCTCGGGCCATCTGCCGCACGCCGGGGGCCAGCGCGGCGAGCCGCTCGACGGCGTCGCGGTCGGCGGCGTAGTTGTCCCGACCACCGAGAAGGGCGTCGAAGAGCCGAGCCTGGTTGGGCGCGTCGAAGTCGATCGCCATGCCCCTGGGGAGGTCTCCCCAGGGTTCGGACTCGGCAGCAGGCATGTGACTGACTCCACAGGACGCGGCAACGGACGGTGAACAGACTAGGACACCGGGCGACCGCTGCGAACGGCCCCCACCGTACGTCGTACTCGGTGCGGCGCCGGGGAGAGACCCTCTGGCGCAACCGTCACCCGGAAGAAGGAACGCCGTACGGGTGATATTGCGCCGGATGGCCGGGTCATCGGACCTCAGACCCCCGGGATCGATTCACCCGGCCCGGTGACGGACGGGGTCCCGTCGAGGACGTGGGCCCACGCACCGAGGTCGGCGCGGCGCGGCGGGTCGGCCCCCGGCCGGGCACAGGTGAGCGCGCCGACGGCGTTGGCGAGGTCCAGCGCGCCCGCGACGGTCGGCTCGTCGAGCGCGCCGATCGGGCCGCCCGCGGCGACGAGCGCGCACAGCAGGCCCGCGGTGAAGGCGTCGCCCGCGCCGACGGTGTCGACCACGGTGGTCGGCGGGGCGGGCCGCTCGACGGCCAGCGAGGTGGTGACCGCGAGCGCGCCGCGCGGCCCCCGGGTCAGCACGACCAGCCGGGGGCCGAGGATGAGCAGCGCCTCGGCGCGGCGCTCGGGGTCGGTGCCCGGGTAGAGCCAGTCCAGGTCCTCCTCGCTGACCTTGACCACGTCCGCGAGGCCGACCTGGCGCTCGAACCGGGAGCGGGCCACCTCGGGCCGCCCGGCGAGGGTGGGCCGGATGTTCGGGTCGAAGCTCACCGGGACCCCGGCGGCGCGGGCGGCGCGCATGGCGGACTCGACGACGCCGGGCGCGAGCGCCGCAGCGAGGGAGCCGGTGTGCAGGAACCGGGCGCCGGGCACCGGGGGGACGGCCTCGACGTCCCAGGCGACGCGGAAGTCGTAGGTCGCCACACCGTGCTCGTCGGTCGCAGCGAAGGCGACGCTGGTGGCTGCGCCTGCTCTGCTGGGCAGCACCACGGTCGAGACGCCGGACTCGTCGAGGTGCGCGCGGACCACGGCACCGAACAGGTCGTCGCCGAGGTGGGTGCTGAGCACGGCCCGCCCCCCGAGCCGCGCGACGGCGATCGCGGCATTGGCAGGCCCACCACCCGGGTGCGCCGTGAACGTCCGCCGATCCGGCTCGGCGACCAGGTCCACCAGCGCCTCACCGACCACACTGATCACCGCTTTGCTGATCACCGTGTCGCCGAGCACGTCACTGCTGATCACCGCGCTCACGACGGGAACGGCAACGTCGGCTGCGACGACAACCCCCCGGTGACCGCGGCCGCCCTGGCCTCGGCCGAGGCCAGGCAATGCCCGCAGTTGACCGGCTCGGCCGCCGGGTGCAACTCCCCCGCCCCGGCCCCGGACCAGCCCTGACCACAAGCGGGCCCCGGCATCGCCAACCCCGCCACCCACGGCGTCATCCGCACCGCGTGCACGACGGGCGAGCGGCGCACCCGCAGATTGCGCTCAGCGAAACGGGTCGCCTCCTGCCGGGCCAGCGCGGACAGCCCCGCGTAGAGCGGATCCTCGATCAGCGGCTCGGTGCTCACCACCCCAGCATGCCCCACCACCCCGACAACCCACCGCCGAACACCCGGCCGCCAGGCCAGACGCCAGACACCGAGGCGTCCCGCCTCAATGATGAGTTCACGTCTCCGGCGCCCCCCAAGCCCACCGAATCCCGTGCCGCCCGGGTTCCAGGTCCAGCGCCATCGAGTGCGCCGTGTACGCCGAGTCCAGCGTCAGCGCGCGCACCTGTTCGCGCCCACCCGCCTCGGTGAACTGGACGCAGTAGCGCGGTAACGCGCGCGGGTCGAAGCGGACCTCCAGCAGGTACTCGCGCACCGGCATCCGGCTGACCCGCTGGTGGCCGTAGGCGGTGGGGCGCGGGGTTGGCAGGTGGTACTCGTGCTCCACGATGATCGTCTCGCGGCGGCCGAGGGGGCGGTCGAAGAGGAGTTCGGCGGCGACCTGGCCGCCGCGCAGGTCGACGTTGACGCGGCCGAGGGTGCAGTTGCGGGTGCCGGTGAGCGTGGGCGGGGCGCCGCCCTCGCGCTCGGCCCAGCCGGTGACCACGATGCGGTCGACGCCGTCGCGCTCGGCGCGCAGGACCTGGCGGGTGCGCTGGACGGTCTTGGCTCGGTCGGCGCCGATGGTGATGCGGTCGTGGGCGGAGAGGCGGGTGAGGGCGCTGTCCTGGCTGAGGTCGAGCTCGGCGACCAAGCGGCGGAACTCGGCGGTGTCGGCCCACGGGGCGGACGCGGCGAGCGGGCGGGGGGTGCGCTTGGCGGAGCGGCCGCGCGGGCGGGGTGCTTCGAGCAGCGCACGCAGCGCACCCGAGCCGAGGCCGAGCATGTCCTCCAAGTGGCCGAGGGCGGCGATCGAGCGGGGGCGCTCCGGTCTGCTGCGACCGGTCTGCCAGTAGCTCAGCGTGGCGAGGCTGACAGGGGTTCCCCGCGCGCGCAGCTGCTCGGCGACGCGTTCGAGGGTGATCTCACTGTCGGCGATGGCCGAGCGCAGGGCGTCGGCGAAGCAGTGCGGGGCCGGGTCCACCTACCGGAACGTAGCCAAGCGCCGCCGGGAGCGGAAGGGGTGGATCGTTGCACGATCGGCAGCACCGCGTTCGATTTGGGGGGCAGCGGTCGCGGAAATCGCCGCGCTATTAGTGCTGGACGCCCTCCACCGAATGGAGATACCCGATCCGGTAATGCCGGTGACATACCGAAACCGGAGTCGGACAAGGTGGGCGCCCGGTATCGGCCGACCGGGTAGGCAAGGGTTTTCACTGTTGACAAACAGCCGTGATCGCGGTCTGTCACCGTTCTGACCAGCGGTTGGTCCGGACCACTACGACGAACGTGCGCTGCCGTGCGGGTGATAGGGGGGCACACTGGAGTGGCCACCCGCGATTTCCCACGGGGGAAGAGTGACCGATCAACAGATGGGAAGAAACGGCAACATCCCATCTCCTGCCCGCTCTTGCCGCGACCCTGACAGAGGGGCCAGTATTCGCCGGTAACGCTATCGGTGCCGCGACCGTGCGGGTGCGGCCCGGTCGCGGCAAACCCTCCAGCGCCGTTCGCGGCGCCCCCTGCGGGAGGTACGTTGAAACGCACTCGATTCACCTTGTTCGCCGCGATGGCAGTCGCGGCGGCGGTGGTGGTGTCCACCGGCGGTGTCGCCAGCGGTGGCCAGCCAGCAGCGTCCGAGGCGCGCGCCAGCGCGGAGTACTCCGTGTCCGGTGTGCGCACCGCCCAGCAACGCAGCGCGATCGCCGCCACCGGTGCGGCGGTCAACGGCAAGGAAGACAGCAGGCTGCTGATCACCGCGACCGCCACCGAGGTCGCCAAGATCCGCGCCCTCGGCTACACCGTCGTCGCCGACGCCGCACCGCCGAGCGACCGCGGCGGGCTGGGGGCCAACGACTTCCCGAGCGCCGACGCCGGCTACCACAACTACGCGGAGATGGTCGCCGAGCTGAACAAGGCGATCACCGACCACCCGGGCCTGATCAGCAAGCAGGTGATCGGCAAGTCCTACCAGAACCGGGACCTGTACGCGATCAAGATCTCCGACAACGTCGCCACCGACGAGAACGAGCCGGAGGTGCTGTTCACCCACCACCAGCACGCCCGCGAGCACATCACCGTCGAGATGGCGATCTACCTGCTGAACCTGTTCACCGACGGCTACGCCACCGACAGCCGGGTCAAGGGCCTGGTCGACTCGCGCGAGATCTGGATCCTGCCCGACCTCAACCCCGACGGCGGCGAGTACGACATCGCGACCGGCTCCTACCGCTCGTGGCGCAAGAACCGGCAGCCCAACTCCGGCTCGACCGCGGTGGGCACCGACCTCAACCGCAACTGGGACTTCAAGTGGGGCTGCTGCAACGGCTCCTCGACCAGCCCCAGCTCCGACACCTACCGCGGCCCGGCGCCCGGGTCGGCGCCCGAGGTGTCGGTCGTGCAGAACTTCGTCAAGAGCCGCAACGTCGGCGGCAAGCAGCAGATCAGCACCGCGATCGACTTCCACTCCTACAGCGAGCTGGTCATGTGGCCGTTCGGCTGGACCTACGACCAGGTCGTGCCCGGCATGACCCGCGACGAGTACAACACCTTCCAGACCCTGGGCAAGTCGATGGCGCAGACCAACGGCTACACCCCGGAGCAGGACTCGACGCTCTACATCACCGACGGGGCGATCGACGACTACCTGTGGGGCGCGCACAAGATCTGGGCGTTCACCTTCGAGATGTACCCGACCGGTTCCGCGGGCGGCGGCTTCTACCCGCCCGACGAGGTGATCAGCCGGGAGACCGCGCGCAACAAGGCGGCCGTGCTGCACCTGCTCGACTACTCCGACTGCCCGCCGCGGGCGATCGGCAAGACCTGCGGCACCACCCCGCCGGACCCGGGCGGCAAGGTCTTCGAGAACACCGCCGACGTGGCGATCCCGGACGCGGGCGCCGCGATCACCAGCGACATCACCGTCACCGGGGTCAGCGGCAACGCCCCTGCCGCGCTCAAGGTCGACGTGGACGTCAAGCACACCTACCGCGGTGACGTGGTGCTGGACCTGGTCGCCCCGGACGGGTCGACCTACCGGCTGAAGAACTCCAGCACCAGCGACTCGGCGGACAACATCATCGCGACCTACACGGTGAACGCCTCGACCGAGGTCGCGAACGGGACGTGGAAGCTGCGCGCCCAGGACACCTACCGGTCCGACACCGGCTACATCGACAGCTGGAAGCTCAGCTTCTAGCCGTCCCCTGGATTCCACACCCTGCTACAGCACGGCACCGTGCTGTGTGGACACGAGAGGAAAGACCGTTGAAGAGGATCACCAAGCTCCAAAAGGCGCTGGTGTTGGCGGTGGGGACGGTAGCGGCAGCTGCCGCCGTGGCGGGTCAGGCACTCGCCGCGTCCCCGGACGCCCAGCCGCCCACGGACATGAGCCCGCAGGTCGTCGGTGGCACCCGCGCCGCCCAGGGGGAGTTCCCCTGGATGGTGCGGCTGTCGATGGGCTGCGGTGGCGCCATGTACTCGGAGAGCCTGGTGCTGACCGCGGCGCACTGCGTCAACAGCACCGGCAACAACACCGGGATCACCGCCACCTACGGCGTGGTCGACCTGCAGGACTCGAGCCGGGTCACGCGGACGTCGAAGTACGTCTACCGCAACCCGGGCTACTCGACCTCGGCGGGCGGTGACTGGGCGCTGATCCAGCTGTCCAGCCCGATCACCGGTGCCGCGCTGCTGCCCATCGCGACCAGCACCGCTTACGACTCCGGCACGTTCAGCATCGCGGGCTGGGGCGCGGCGTCCGAGGGCGGCGCGCAGCAGCGGTACCTGCTCAAGGCCCAGGTCCCGTTCGTGTCGGACTCCTCCTGCAAGTCGGCGTACCCGAGCCTGAAGTCCGCGGTGGAGATCTGCGCGGGCTACACCCAGGGCGGCACCGACACCTGCCAGGGCGACTCCGGTGGCCCGATGTTCCGGCGGGACAACGCGAACAACTGGGTGCAGGTCGGCATCGTGTCCTACGGGCAGGGTTGCGCCCGGCCGAACTACCCCGGCGTGTACGCCGAGGTGAGCGCGCTGTCCTCGGCGATCGCGGCGAAGGCCAGTGAGCTCGGCGGCACCCCGCCGACCACCACGACCCCGCCGACGACCACCACGAACCCGCCGTCGGGCCGCACGTTCGAGAACACCAACGACGTGCAGATCCCGGACGCGGGCGCGGCGATCACCAGCGACATCGCGGTGTCGGGCATCTCGGGCAACGCCCCGGCGACGCTCAAGGTCGACGTCAACATCGTGCACACCTACCGCGGCGACCTGCTGATCGACCTGGTCGCCCCGGACGGCTCGACCTACCGGCTGAAGAACTCCTCCACGAGCGACTCGGCCGACAACGTGGTCGCGACCTACACGGTGAACGCCTCGACCGAGGTGGCCAACGGGACCTGGAAGCTCAAGGTCCAGGACACCTACCGGCAGGACACCGGCTACATCAACAGCTGGAAGCTCACCTTCTAGTCCCGTTCGGTCCGATTCGGTCTGATTCGGCCTGAACACGATGCCCCCGCCTGAACCGTCAGGCGGGGGCATCGCCCGTTCCGGACCAGACGTGCGCGGTGAGCTCCATGAGGAACCGCTGCTCCGGGTCGGCCAGCCGGTCGCCGAGCAGGGCCTCGACGTGGTTCATCCGGTACCGCACGGTCTGCGGGTGCACGGCGAGCAGGGCGGCGGTCTCGCCGATGTCGCCCCGCGTGTGCAGCCAGGTCCGCAGGGTCTCGGCGATCCGGCCGCGCTGCTTGTCGGTGAGCCCGGCCAACGCGGCGACGACGGGACGGGCGACCTGGTGCACCAAGGACTCGTCGGTGAACAGCAGCAGCGTGGCGAGGTGCTCATCGCACCAGGTCACGGGGCCGTCGGGCAGGACACCGCGGTGGACGAGGGTCTGCGCCCGACGAGCCGATCGCAGCGAGCGGTGCACGTCGTGGACGGCGACGGCGGGCCCGATGACCACACGAGCCGCCCAGTCAGCAGGACCGCGGACCGAACCGAGGTCGATCTGGGTGGGCCGGTGATCAGCTCCGGTATCGACACCAGCCCGGGAGGCGATGGCGCTCGCCGGAACATCAGCCACCGGGGCGGCGATGATCAGGCAGGGGTCTGGGCGGTCCAGGTCGACGAGCGCGCCCGCGGGGAGGCGGTCGGTCGGCTCGTCGAGCAGGACGACGCACAGGGTCGGGGGGAGGGGCCAGTCGGCGGCCGCGGCGAGGTCGGTGATCGCGTGGGGGTTGGCGGGCTGGTCGGTGAGCAGGGCGTGCAGCAACCGCTTCCGGCACTGGTCGTGCGCTCCCCCGGCGGCCGCCCGCGCCTCGGTGTAGCCCGCGGCCGCGACCACGCACAGGTCATCGACGTAGGCGAAGATCGCCTCCGCGACCGCGAGCAGGGTGTCCGCCTCGATGCCCAGGTCCTGCCCGGCCGCGCTGATGTGGCGCCAGACCGACCGCGCCCCCACGCGGACCGCGGTCTGCAGGGCGTCGAGGGTGCGTCCCTCGTGGAACTCGACCCGGCCCGCGTGCCGCAGCACCGCGAGCCACTGCGCGCGGCTGGCGGCCGGGTCCTCGATGAACTCGAAGCACTGCAGCACAGCGGCCCGCACGGCACCGACCAGGACCTCCCGGAACTTGCCCGACAGCGGCCGCCGGTACTGCGGCACCGCCTCCTGGATGGCGACCACGGCGTCGCGGATCAGCGTCCCCGCCAACGGCCGCACCCGCCGCGCCAGGTCCGGTACGACCGCCCCCCACAGCGGCACGGCGGTCTCCCCTGCCTGGTGCGCCAGCGTCATCGTCCCTCCCCGGAGGTGTTCTCCGACGCTAAGAACGGGTCGCGGGGGTGTCAACGAAGTCCAGTCGATGTTGTCTGCGCGCACAAAACCGGTCAGGACAGCTTGCGCACCAGCAGGTGGGCCTGCTGGAACCGCTCGCCGTCGTAGGGCTCCCGCAGCAGGCGGGCGACCTCCGCGAATCCGGCCTGGCGCAGCAGGTCCTTGAGGCTGTCGGGTGACCAGCGGTAGGCGGGGGTGACCTTGTGGTCGAACTCGAGCGGCACCGCGTCGTCGCAGGCGAAGAACCCGAGCAGCAGGTGGCCGCCGGGCGCCAGCACGCGGTGGAGCTCGGCGAAGACGACCGGCAGTTCAAGAGGCGGCGTGTGGATGACCGAGTACAGCGCGAGGATGCCGCCGAGGGCTCCGTCGGGGAAGTCCAGGGCGGCCATTGATCCTTCGTCGAACCGCAGGTGCGGGTGTGCTCGGCGGGCCAGGGTGACCATCTCGGGCGACAGGTCGACGCCGAAGGTGCGCGGCCCCAGCGCGTGCAGGTGCGCCGTCACGTGGCCGGGTCCGCACCCGAGGTCGGCGACCGGTCCGGAGTCGGCGGTCAGCACGAGTTCAGCGAAGGCGGCCAGCAACGCGCGTTCGAGCGGCCTGGTGCGGAGCGCGTCGCTGAACAGCTCGGCGTAGAGGGGGGCGACGGCGTCGTAGGCGGCTCTGGTGTTGTGCTCGGTGATGTTGTGCTCGGTGATGTTGTGCTCGGTCACGGCGGAACCATACGCCGTCCGGTCGAGATCCTTTGTGGGGCAAGAGGTTCGAGGTTCGAGATGGCGAAATTTGGGCTGTTCAGGTGCTGTCTGGAGTAGAGGGCGCGCAGGTAGGTTGGCCGATATGAGGCGTCTCTGGGTTGGTGCTGTGGTCGTGGCTCTCGTCCCGCTGCTGGGGGCGCCCGCGGAGGCGGCGTTGCGCAGTCCGTTGCTGTCCGAAGGCGTCTTGCCGTTGCCCCAAGGTATCACCAGTGTGGAGTTGCAGGACATCAACGACAGCGGCCAGATCGTGGGCACCGGCTACGCCGACTCGGCGCGGGCGTTGTTGTGGCAAGGGGACACGGTGACCCAACTGGGGTTGGGGTCGCCAAGCGGCATCAACAACCTGGGGCAGGTCGTGGGGACCATGTACGTCTCCGGCAGTAGCGGGACCTACGAGCGCACGCCCAAGGTCTGGCAGGGCGGGACCGAGTCGGTGTTGGCGGGACCGTCGAGGTCGTACGTGTCGACCGGGGACATCACCGACAGCGGAATCGTGGCGGTGACCTACCCGAGTTCGGTCCAGGGCTACCACATGGAGAACATCGGCCTCTGGCAGAACGGCGGCTTCAAACGCCTGGCCGCGCCGACGTCCGGGCCGCACGTCTCATTGGGAATCGTGACGGAGAACGGCACCGCGGCGGGCACCTTCCTGCCGATGTTCGGTGGCGAGTCCTACGCCTTCCGCTGTGGCGCCCAGGGATGCGCGCGGTTGGCCGCCAACCCGGGTGGCACCGGTCAGCCGATCCCGTCGGCGGCCAACGACAACGGTGTCGTCGTCGGCAACCAGAGCGGCGTGGGACTGCGGTGGGAGGGCACGCAGGTGACCGCCCTGCCCGCGTTGGCCGGGGCGGGTGACGCGACCGTGTCGGGCAACCGGCAGGCCCTCAACAAGCGCGGCGACGTCGTGGGGGTCTCCGGCGGCCGGGCGACGCTGTGGCGGGACGGGGTGGCGATCGAGTTGGGTTCGCCCGCCGGTGGCCAAAGCGCCGCGGTGGCGGTCAACGACCTCGGTGACGTCGTGGGCTGGTCCAAGACGCCGGATGGGGCGCAGACCAGGGTGTTCCTGTGGCGGGCCGGGCGGTCTTACGACCTGGGGTCCGCGAGTGCGACGAACGTGACGCCGGTCGCGTTGAACAACACCGGCACGATCATCGGGTCGGGGAGCACGCCGGGCTCCCCGCAGGTCCTGCTGCGCTGGACGGTCCGGCCGCCCCGGTAGCCCCGATGGTCCCGATGGCGCGCACCCGCAGCGCCACTTCCAGGTCGAACCGCTGGTCGGGGTCGCGCAGCCGGTCGCCGAAGAGGCGGTCGAGTTGGCGGAGCCGGTAGCGGACGGTCTGCGGGTGCACGTCGAGGACCTGCGCGATCTCCGCGGCGCCGCGGCGGGTCCGCAGCCAGGCGAGCAGGGTCTCGTCGAGCGCGGTCCGCTTGCGGCCCTCGACCCGAGCCAGCGGCGCCAACGCGCGGTCGGCGATGTCGCGCGCCAGCACCGGGTCCTGGGTCAACCACAGCACTGACAGGTGCTGGTCGAAGCAGGTGATCGGCGCGGCGGGCAGCACACCGGCCAGCACCAGCGCGAGAGTCCTCCTGGCCCACCGCAAGGAGTCGGCCGCGGCGCCGATCGGGACCGCGGGACCGACGGCGGCGCGGCGGCCGGGGGTGAGCCGGTCGAGCAGGTGCCGGTCGTCGGCGGCGAGCACCAGGCAGGGGCGGGGGCCGTCGAGGTCGGCGAGCACCTGGATGTCCACAGTGGACAACTCGGCCGGGTCGTCGAGCGGATCCAGCGCGACCGCGACCACCCACGCCGGGAGGGGCCAGCGCGCGGCGGCCGCCAACCGGGCGAGTGCCTTGGCCGAGGTGGCGGGGCCGAGCACGGCGGCGAGCAGGTGGCCGCGGCCGCGTTCGACGGCGCCGATCTCGGCCGCCCGCGCGGATGCGTGGCCCTCAGCGGAGAGCGCGGAGAGCTCGTCGATGTAGGCGAAGATCGCCTCGGCGAGCACGCACAGCGTTTCCGTTGGTACACCGGCGTCTTCACCGACTTTCGCGAGTCGGCGCCAGGCGACCCGGGCACCGACTCGGTAGGCGGTCTGCAGGACGTCGAGGATCGGGCCGTCGCGCAAGTCGTGCAGGGCCAACTCGCGGAACAGCTCGGCGCGGTCGTCGTGCGCGGCGGCCGGGTCGGCGAGGCGGTCGAGGAACCGCAGGACGGCCTGTTGGATCCCCCCGGTGACCGCCTTCCCGACACCGCCGCGCGCGGCGAGGGCCGGGATGGCGCGGTTGATCTCGGTGCGGATCTCCTCGATCAGATCGGGGACACCGGGGCGGAACACCTCGGCGAGACCGGCGGGCAGTTGCGACCACAGGTCGGAGTTGGGTGAGAGCAAGGGATCGAACGGGATCCGCAGCGGCGACCCGCTCCCGTTGTCCGCCACCGCGCGCCTCCCCGTGGATTCTCGCCCGTGGACGAATCTAGCGGGGTAGTCAGGCGGTTTCCGAGGCGCCGCTGGACAATTGTCAGCTGTGGACAGCGTTGGGGCGCCGCCGTGTTGGGCTGGGAAGTGTTTTGTTGCTGCGCGGTTTGTCACCACGCGGATTCTCACCGCGTGATTTCTCGCTACGAGCTCGCTCATCGAGTGCGTGCTCGCCCGCGCGCAGCAGCCGGTCGGCGCGCAGCGCGATCTCCAACTCGAGCCGGGCGTCGGGGTCGGTGAGGTGGCCACCGAAAAGCTTCTCCACCTGGCGCATGCGGTAGCGCACGGTCTGCGGGTGGATGTCGAGGCGGTGCGCGATCTCGGGAGCGCTGCCCCTGGTCTCCAACCAGGCGAGCAGGGTCTCGGCCGTGCGGGCGCGCTGCTTGGCGGTCAGGCCCGCCAGTGGGGCGAGGGCGCGGCGGAGCAGTTCGCGGACGAGGAACTCATCGGCCAGCAGCCACAGCGTCGACAGGTGGTCGTGGCACCAGATGAGCGGGGCGTCACCGCCGATGATCCCCCTGCGCGCCAACGCCATCGCGCGCCGGGCCCAGTTCAGCGAGGTCGCGGCCTCGCGCAACGGGACAACCGGACCGACGCAGGCCCGGCGGCCGCGCAAGTGCGGGTGCAAGGCGCGGAGTTGGCGCGCGGGATCGGGCAGGACGAGGCACGGGAGGTCCAGGTCGATGAGCACCTCCGCGTCGTGCGGGCCGGTGAGCACATCGGGTTCCCCGTCGGCGGCCTGCTCGACGACAACAACGGCGACGGTGTCGGGAACGCGCCAGCGGGCGGTGGCGGCGAGTTTGGTGATGGCGGCCATGGACGCGGGCGGGTCGCTGAGCACGAGCTCGACCAGCCTGCGCCTGCCGCGCTCGATGACGCCGACCGACTGGGCCTGGGCGGCGGTGTAGCCCTCGATGGACAGGGTGGAGATCTCGTCGACGTAGGCGAAGATCGCCTCGGCCGCGACGGTGAGCATCGCGGTGGGCAGCTGCTGCTGCTGGCCCCACGCGGCGAGGTGGCGCCAGGCGACCCTGCCGCCGACCCGGTAGGCGGTCTGCAGGCAGTCGAGGCTGCGCCCCTCCCCGAACTCGACCCGGCCGAGCTGGCGGAACACCTCGGCCCAGTTCTCATCCGACGGCCCGCCAATGCCCACGGTGTCGAGGATGCGCAACACGGACTGCTCGACCCCCGCGGTCATGATCGCCCCGAAGTGCCCCTCCAACGGCTGCGCGTAGGTGGGCACCGCGCGCTGGATCTCCCGGATCATGTCCTGGGTGAGTCGCCCGACCACCGGCCGGAACCGCGCCACCAACTCCCTGGGCAGACTCGCCCACAACGCCGTGGCCCGCTCGTCGAGCGCACCCCCGCCGCGATACCGGACCTCTGGCATGTCGTCCCCTTTTCGGACTTCGGGTCAGGCACAAAACCTGCGACCCACCGCGGCCGTTCGGGCACCGATTTGTGTCAGCGACCATAAGTTCGCCCGCGCGGACGTGTCAAACAAAACCGCCACGCGGGGGCGAAAGCACTCGTCTGGCGCAGAAGTCGGCGCACCGGGGGTGCGGTCCCGGTGGAAACCGGACCTCCGTTTTGTGCGCTGGTGACAAGAGCGCGGATTGTGCGATCGCGCAAAGTTACCGGTGGTTTCTGTACGCGGGTGACAAAAGCGCGCGCGAGGCTTCTGGCGGGCGCGGTGGTTTCAGTACGGTTCGGGCAACCCAGCCCCTTGGAGGACACCATGCGCACCGCCATCTGTGTCGTCACAGGCCTCATCTTGGCGGCGGGGTGTTCCGCTCCACCTGCCGCTGCTCCTCAGGCCCCTGCGGTGGGGTGGGTGGAGCGGGTGTGCCGGGCGATGGTGGTGAACGGTGCGCGGTTGTCGCAGCTCCCCGCAGTGGATCTGGCCGATCCGGTCGCGGCCAAGGAGGGACTGCTGGCGTTCTTGAAGACGCTGAGCGAGTCGTTGACGGCCGTAGAGGACGGGATCAGCGCTGCGGGCGCTCCGCCGGTGGTTGATGGGGAAGCGGCGGTGAGCAAGGCGTTAGCGGGGATTGATGGGGCGCGGACTTCGGTGGAGTCGGCTCGGACTCGGTTGGCGGAGGCGTCGGCGGTGGATGCGGAGGCGTTTCGGGGGGTGGTGGTGGGATTGGGGAGTGAGTTGGAGGGGTTGGCGGGGAGTGGGGGGCCGTTGCGGGATCTGCGGGAGAACGGGGAGATTGATGATGCTTATCGGGAGGCGGGCGGGTGCCGGGAGTTGGATGGGGTGATCTAGTGGTTGGCTGGTTGTGAGTATGCGCGGCGGGTCTTGCGCACGGCGGGTGTTCTGTGCAGGGGCTTGTGCGGAGGCTTGTCCACAACGGTTCTGGTTGTCCACAGGGCGCTGCTTGCGGCTCCTCTTCTGTCGGTGCTGCTCGGTAGGCTGTATATCGGGGGCTCTCGATCCAGTTGATCTTGCGGGAGCGGGTTGTGGCGGGTGGTTGTCCACAACGTCTTCTGCTGTCCACAGGCTGCGTTCGCCGCTCCTGGTTTGTCGGTGCTGCGCGGTAGGCTGTGTATTTGGGGGCTTTCGATCAGGTTGATCTTGACGTATGCGGTGGTTGGGAGTGCGGGGCAAGGGATTCGGGGCCTCCGCCTTCGGCTCCGGTGGACGCCTCGTCGCCTGGCGGCAACATCGGCGGGAAACGCGACAATGCGGAAAGCTCGATGGGGCGAACTTGTTTTGCGCGGGGCCCCTACAACACCCGACGCAGAACCGCAAAGCAGGGGCCCAAAAGCAGGCCCTGCCGCTGACGACGCTACGGGTGTTGTCCCCCCACGCAAAACAAGTCCGCCCCATCGAGCAGTTGGCACCAGCGACTCCGAGGAGCGCGGACTGGGCTGGCAGGGCAGACGAGGGTGGGCTGGGATGGCACCGCCAAGTCCGAGTGTCCAGGGCTGAGCAAGTGGGTTGGGGCGGACCTGACGGCAGCTGAGTGGCACCGCAGGGTCCGAGTGTCCAGGGGCTGCCTAGCAAACTTCGGCTCGAGCCCACCCAGGTGATTGCTGGGCGCTGGAGGTCGTCGGTGTCAGTTCTGTGCCGTTCTGCCACCTCTGGTCAGGGGGTGAGCGAGAGCAGCTCGGCAAGGGAGCTGCGCATTCGGGGAACGTCCGCGGTCGGGGTGAACACACCTGGGCGGGTGGCTGGGGGGATTCCTGGCGATGGGGCGTTCTGCGAGCCTCGGACGTTGCCCATGGATGGCGGCAAGGTGCAGTGGGCGTTGGTGTTCCATGGCGCGGGGGCTGTATCTAGGCCGTTGCGGTAGTGGGTTGCTTCGTAGCCTTTTGTGCAGGGCATGGGGGTGAAGAACGTCGTGATGAGGCTGAAGTGGGCGCCGTCAGGGCGGATTACGTCGGTGGCGGCCGCCAAAGCCTGGGGAGTGGCGACGAGGAGTTGTTCTAGGGCGGGGTGGCGGGGGGCTAGGACGTTGGCTGTGGTGAGGAGGTTGGCGAAGAGGGTGCTGAGGGTGGGGCCGGTGTCGCGGAGGAGGGTGCTGATTTCGGTGGCTGCGGCGGGAGCGGTGGTGAGGATGGTGCGGAGGTCGCCGTCGGAGCGGGAGAGTTGGGTGGCGATGAGTTTGGTGTTGGCGGCGAAGTCTTTGATGGCTGTGGACTGGGCGGCTTGGGTGGTGAGGACGGTGCCCGCGTCGGTGATCAGGGAGACCGTTTGGGGGAGGTGGGCGGTGGCGGCTTGGGTGAAGCTGGTGGCGGCGTCCAGGAGGGCTTGGAGGCTGGGGCCGGTGCCCTGGGTGGCCAGGTAGAGCTCGTCGACCACCGAGCGGAGTTCGTCGCCGGGGATGGATTCGACCAGGCGGTCCAGGTTGAGGAGGACGGTTTCGCTGGGGAGGGGGAGGCGGCTGTGGTCGCGGGCTATGACCGAGCCTTCGCGCAGGTAGGGCTCGCCGTCGCGGCGGGGGCGCAGGTCCAGGTACTGCTCGCCCACGGCGGAGCGGTTGGCGACGACGACGTCGACTTCGGCGGGGACGGGGGGTGCGTCGTCGCGGAGGTGGAGGTCGACCTCGATGCCGTCGGGGACCAGGTGGAGCTCGCCGACTCGGCCGATGCCGACGCCGCGGTAGGTGACCTCGGCGTTGGTGAAGATGCCGCCGGAGTCGGTCAAGCGGGCCTTCACGACGTAGCCGCTGACGCCGAAGAGGCCCGCGTAGCGGGCGCCGACGTAGCTCACGCCGACCAACGCGATGAGCGCGAACGCGGCCACCTGGACCCGAACCCGGCGGGTGAGCATCAGCGGCCCCCGCGGGAGTCGAAGGACAGGTGGGTGTTGAGGTAGTCGCCCTTGATCGCGTCGAGGGCGGCGTCGGTGAAGGGGAAGGTGAACAGCAGGTCCATGGCCTGCGGCAACTGCTGCCCGGCCTTCTCCAGCTGCCGCAGGGTCGGCTCCAGCGCCCGCAGCGAGGCCACCAGGTCGGCCCGCACCCGGGTGACCGTGTCGGTCGCGACCCCGGAGAGCGAGTCCAGCGCGGTGAGCATCGTGACGAACTGGCCGCGTTGGTCGGCCAAGACCTGGATGCCCGGCCCGAGGCCGTCGAGCAGGCCCGCGATCCGCGGCGCCCGCTCCCCCAGCGACGCCGACAGCCGGTCGAGGCCGTCCAGCGCGCGGACGATCTCGGTGCGGTGGGTGTCCAGCCCGGCGGCGAATGTGTCCAAATTGGACAAGAGGGACCGGATGTCGTCGGTGTTCCCACCGAGCGCGGCGTTGAGTTCACGGGTGATGTCGCGCAACTGTGCGACACCGCCGCCGTTGAGCAGCATCGCGAGCGCGCCGAAGACCTCCTCGATCTCCGGGTTGCGGTTGGTGCGCTCCAACGGGATGACCGCGCCATCGGCCAGGGCGCCTTCGCGGGCCTGCTCGACCGGGTCGTCCAGCTCGACGAACTTCTCCCCCAGCACGCTCGACTGCCGCAACCGGGCCAGCGCGGTGCCCGAGAGCCGCACGGAACCGTTGACCACCATCGTCACCAGCGCCGAACGACCGTCCGGCGCCAGTTCGATCCGCTCGACCTCGCCGACCGCGACGTCCTCGACCTTGACCCCCGACTGCGGCACGAGGTCGAGCACGTCGCGGAACACGGCCGTCACGCGGAACGGGTGGTCGCCCACGTCGGCGCCGCCGGGCAGGTCGACCCCGTAGAGGCCGGAACCGCAGCCGGAGGCCAACACCGTCACGACCACCAGGATCAGCGCTCGCATCAACGACCTCCGGGGGTGGAGTACTCGTTCAGGTTCGCCCGGCCGTCGATCGTGCGCGTCGCGGGGTCGTAGGCGCGCAACAGGTTCGACAGGGCGAGCGGGGTGGCGTCGAGCGCCTCGGCGAGTGCGGCCCGTTGATCCACCAACACCTTCGTCGTGGTGAGCAAGTTGTCCACATTGGACTTCACCAGACCGCGGTTGTCGCGCACGAACCCCTGGACCACGCTCAACGCGCCCGCCAGCTCGTGCAGGGCGGCGTCGAAGTTGGCGCGCTCGTCGGCGAGGAAACCGGTGACCGTGGACAGCCTTTCGTTGACCTGGCGCAGTTGCCGGTCGTTGGCGGCCAGCACGGCGGTGAACCTCGCCAGGCCGTCGACGGTGCCGAACAGGTCGTCTTGGGAGCCGTTGAGGGTGCGGGCGAGATCGCCGAGGTCACGGATTGTCTGCCCCAGGTCGGCGCCGTTGCCGTCCAACTGGGCCTGACCGGTGTGGATCAGGTCGCTGAGCGCGCCGTCGGCGTTGGCGCCCTGCGGGCCGAGGGCGGTGGTGAGCCCGTCCAGGCTCGCGAACAGCTCGTCGAGCTCCACCGGCACGACCGTGCGGGTCTGCGGGATGACGGCCCCGTCGGCGATGCGCCGGTCGTCGGTGGACACCGGCGCGAGTTGCAGGTAGCGGTCGCTGACCAGGCTCGGCGTGATGATCAGGGCGGTCGCGTCGGGTGGGACCGGCGCGGCGGCGTCGATGGTCATGGTGACCCGCACGTTCGGCCCGAGCGGCTCCACGGTGTCGACCGTGCCGATGGCGACCCCGAGGACCCGCACGTCGGATCCCGGGTAGAGGCCGACGGCGGCGGCGAAGTAGGCGGTCAGCGTGCGCGACCGGCCGGTGTCGAAGAGGGCGGCCGTGCCGACGACCACGAGCAGCACCGACACCGCCCCCAGCGCGAGGAACTTGAGCAGGCGGCGGGTCATCAGCGTCCCCCCGGCTTGGGCGGGACGCAGCCCGCGGACCCGTCGGCGACCGGGATGAGGCCGCAGATGTAGCTGTCGATCCAGTGCCCGTTGCCCACGGCGTTGCCGACGAGCCGGTAGAACGGCCCGGCCAGGCGCAGGCTCCGGTCGAGGTTGTCCTGGTTGCGGCGCAGCACCTCGGTGACCCGCTCCAACTGCCGCAGGGCGGGGGCGAGCTGCTGCTGATTGTCGGCGACCAGGCCGGACAGCTGCTTGGCCAAGTCCCTGGTGCCGGTGAGCAGCCCGCTGATCGCGTCGCGGCGGCGGGCGAACTCGGCGAGCAGGGTGTCGCCGTCGGTGATGAGCGCCTGGAACTGGTCGCCGCGCTCGGCCAGGGTCTGGCTGATCCCCTTGGTGCTGGCCAACAACCGCTTGAGTTCCTGGTCGCGGCCCGCGATGGTGTGCGAGAGCCGGGACAGGCCGTCGAGCGCGGTCCGGACGCTGCCGGGGGTGGTGGCGGAGAAAGTCTGCGACAGCGTCCGGAAGCTCTCGGCGAGTTGCCCGGTGTCGATCTCGCCGGTCGTCTTGGCCAGGTCGGCGAAGGCGTCGTTGACGTCGTAGGCGGTGAGGGTGCGGTCGAGCGGGATCGGGGTCTCGGGGTCGAGTTCCTCGGTGCCCAACGGGTCCAGCGCGAGGTTCTTCTGCCCGAGCAGTGTCTTGATCTTGACAGCGGCCACGGTCTGGTCGCCGAGCCAGACGTCCTTGGCGCGGAAGGTGACGGTGACGTGGGTGCCGGTCAGCTCGACCTTGGTGACCACGCCGACCTTGACGCCCGCGACCCGGACCTCGTCATCCGGCTTGAGCCCAGCGGCTTCGCGGAAATGCGCCGTGTAGGTGGTCCCGCCGAGCGCGGGCAGGTGGTCCCAACTGAAGACCAGCAGGGCGATGAGGGCCATGAGCAGCGCGCCGACCAGGCCCATCCGGACGGGGTCGCGTTCCTGGAAGGGCTTCACGGGCGGCACCTCGCGTCGGTGATCGGGATACCGATGTCGCCTGGGCCCTGGCCGGGAGCGGGGGCGACGTCGGTGGTGGCCGAGCAGAGGTAGAAGTTGAGCCAAGAGCCGTAGGAGGCGGTCCGGCCGATGGCCTCGTACTTGACCGGGAGCGCGGTGAGGAACTTCTCGAACTCAGGGGTGTTGTCCGCCAACGACTTCGACAACGATCCCAGTGCGTCGATGTCACGGCGCAGTGGTTCCCGGCCCTGCTCAAGCAGTCCCGCGGTGGCGTTGGTGAGCGCGGCGATGCCGTCGATGGCGTCACCGATCGGCTCGGCGTCCTTGGCCAGTCCACTGACCAGCTGCTGCGTCGTGAGCACCAAAGTGGACAGTTGGTCGTCCTTCGCATCCACTTGGGACAAGACGGTGTTGAGGTTGCCGATCACCCGCCCGATGACGTCGTCCTTCTCGGCGAGCGTGGTGGTCAGGGAGCCGATGTGGCGCACGAGGTCACCGACCGTGCCACCTTCGCCTTGCAGGACTTGGACGATCTCCATCGACAGCTTGTTGACGTCGTCGGGCGAAAGGGCTCGCAGCAGCGGCTTGAACCCGTTGAACATGGCGGTGAGGTCGACGGCGGGCCTGGTGCGCTCCAACGGGATGGTGGCGCCCTCGGCCAGCTTTCCAGAGCCGATGCCCTGGTCGAGAGCGATGTAGCGCTGGCCGATGAGGTTGCGGAAGCGGACCGTCGCGGTCACCGAGGGGGCCAGTGCGTAGCGGCGGTCCACGTCGAACTCGACCTCGCTGAACCGGCGGTCCACCACCGAGATGCCGCGCACCTGCCCGACCCGGACCCCCGCCATGCGGATGTCGTCGCCCGGGTTGAGCGAGGTGACGTCGGTGAAGCGGGCCTGGTAGGTGGCCGTGTCGCCGGTGCCCTTGTTGGCGATGGTGACACCGAGAACGAGGGTCGCCAGAACAGTGACCACGGTGAACAGGGCACCTTTGAGCAGC
Organism: Actinokineospora diospyrosa; assembly: GCF_024171925.1. Lineage (GTDB taxonomy): Bacteria > Actinomycetota > Actinomycetes > Mycobacteriales > Pseudonocardiaceae > Actinokineospora > Actinokineospora diospyrosa. Next base: position 36,445 of record NZ_JAMTCO010000023.1, read on the forward strand.
GGTCCGCGCAGGTCGCCGGTCATGAGAGCTCCACCTCCGCGCCGCGCAGCAGCGGTCCCACCAGCAATCCGCCCCAGTCGCCCACCTCTGCCGGGGTGACGCCCGCGACCGGCGCCAGAAGTTCGGCGATGAACCGGCCCTCCTGCGGGGAGTTCGCGACAGCGGGGACCACGCCACCCGCGCCGAGTCCGGCGGGATAGCAGCGGGGGCCGCCGGTCGCGGTGTAGGCGGGGGCGTCGCGGCCGGGCTGGTACGGGCCGCGGCCGGGTTTGACCGTGAGCTTGACGTGCAGGCCGGGTTCGTTGGTGCCCTTGCCGAGCGCGGTGTCGATGCGCGGCTTGAGGGCGACGGCGGCCTGGGTGAGGCAGGGGAACTCGGGCGAGTACCGGGCCAGCAGTTCGAGGGTGGGGCGGCTGGCGGCGGACAGGCCGATGAGGTTGGCGCGGTTCGCCTTCAGGAAGCCCTCGAGGTCGGCGGCCGTGTCGGTCATGGTGTCGAACAGGGCGGCGACGCTGTCCTTCTGCTCGGCGAAGGTCTTGGTGGTGACGGTGAGGTCCGCCAAGGCGTCGACGATGTCGGGTCCGGCGGTTTCGTAGACGGCGAAGGTGTCGGCGAGCGCGGTGATGTCGGCCTGGATCCGCGGCAGCGTCGGGTTGAGCTGGTCGAGGTAGTCGTTGAGGCCGACCAGGGTCTCCCCCAGCGGCTTGCCCCTGCCCTGGAGCGCCTGCGAGAGGGCACCGAGGGTGCTGGAGAGCTTGTGCGGCTGGACGGCCTGCAAGACGGGCATGAGGTCGCGCAGCGCCTTCTCGACCTCGATGGCGCGCGTGGTGGTGTCCTGGCGGATGACGTCGCCGTCGGCGAGTGGGCGGGCGGGGTCGTCGGGCAGGACCAGACTCACGTAGCGCTGGCCGAAGAGGGTCTTGGGCAGCAGGCGGGCGGTGGAGTTGCTGGGGAGGTCGCCGAGCCGGTCGGGGTCGATGGCGAGTTCGACGGAGACACCGTCCCCGGTGGTGCGGACGGCGCGGACACTGCCGACGACCACACCGCGCACCTTGACGTCGGCGTTGGTCTTGAGCTGGTTGCCGACCCGGTCCGCGCGCAGGGTCACCACAGCGGCGGAGGTGAAGTCCTTGGCGTAGATGGCGACGGCGAGCCACCCGAGCGCGCCGAGGACCAGGAGGAAGACCAGGCCAAGCGCCTGGTCGCGCAGGCGGCGGCTCATCCGGCCACCCGCACCGTCGTCGAGGCGCCCCAGATCGCGAGGCTGAGGAAGAAGTCCAGAATGGACACCACGACGATCGCGGTCCGCACCGAGCGGCCAACGGCGACACCGACCCCGGCCGGGCCCCCGGCGGCGCGGTAGCCGTAGAAGCAGTGGGTCAGGATGATCGCGACGCTGAACACGAGCACCTTCACGAACGACCAGATGACGTCCTCCGGCGGCAGGAACAGCGAGAAGTAGTGGTCGTAGGTGCCCGCCGACTGGCCGTAGACGCCGACGGTGGTGACGCGGGCGGCGAGGTAGGAGGTGAGCAGGCCGATGACGTAAAGCGGGATGATCGCGACGAATCCCGCGACGATCCGGGTCGTGACCAGGTACGGCATGGACCGCACCGCCATCACCTCCAGCGCGTCGATCTCCTCGGAGATGCGCATCGCGCCGAGCTGCGCGGTGAACCCGGACCCGACGGTCGAGGAGAGGGCGAGCCCGGCGACCAAGGGGGCGATCTCGCGGGTGTTGAAGTAGGCGGAGAGGAACCCGGCGAAGGCGGAGGTGCCGATCTGGTTGAGCGCGGCGAACCCCTGCAGGCCGACGACGGTGCCGGTGAAGACGCTGAGGCCGACCATCACGCCGATCGTGCCGCCGATGACCGCGAGCGCGCCGCTGCCGAAGCTGACCTCGGCGAGCAGGCGGACGACCTCGCGGGAGTAGCGGGTGAGGGTGAACGGGATCCAGGCGAGGGCGCGCAGGGAGAACCGGAGCTGGTCGCCGAGGCGTTCGAGCGCGCCCGCCGCGCGGGTGATCATCAGGCCCCCTTCGCCGGGACGATTCGCAGGTACACCACGCTGATCACGAAGTTCACGAAGAACAGCAGCAGGAAGGTGATGACCACGGACTGGTTGACCACGTCGCCGACGCCCTTGGGGCCGCCGCGCGGGTTGAGCCCGCGGTAGGCGGCGACCAGGCCCGCGAGGAAACCGAACAGCAGCGCCTTGATCTCGGCCACCCAGAGGTCGGGCAACTGCGCCAGGGCGGAGAAACTCGACAGGAACGCACCCGGCGTGCCGTCCTGGACGACGACGTTGAAGAAGTAGCCCCCGCACACGCCGACGACGCTGACCATCCCGTTGAGCAGCGCCGCCACCGCCGTGGCCGCGATCACCCGCGGCACCACCAACCGGTGGATCGGCGACACCCCGAGCACCCGCATGGCGTCGATCTCCTCGCGGATGGTCCTGGAGCCGAGGTCGGCGCAGATGGCCGAGCCGCCCGCGCCCGCCACGACGAGGGTGGTGACGATGGGACTGGCCTGTTGGATGACGACGAGGACGCTCGCGGCGCCGTTGAAGGAATCGGCACCGATCTGCGCGGTGAGCGACCCGAGCTGCAACGTGATCACCGCGCCGAACGGGATGGCCACCAGGGCCGCGGGCAGGATCGACACGCTCGCGATGAACCAGAACTGCCGCACGATCTCCCGCCCCTGCACGGGACGGCGGAACATCCCGGCAACGACGTCGAGCGCCATGGCGAAGAGCCCGCCGAACTCCCGCAGGACACCGGTGACGGCGCGAGCCGGGGCGCTCACCGCGCACCGCTTCGGGGTCTGGCCGATGGGCTTGGCGCTGGGGCCGGAACTGCCTTGGAGGTGGGGCGGCGCGGGGTGGACGGGGTCATCTGGGACCGCCTCGGGGGTGGTGGGTGGCGATGGGGATGGCCGAGGTCCGGCGGCGCCAGGTGTCGTAGTGGTCGAGGTCTTCGCGGGTCATGGTGGCCAGGACGCCTTCGCGGGCGGGGGTGGGGAGGGTGTCCAGGGACTGGAGCAGGCGGAGCTTGCGTCGGCGGACGGCGTCTCGGGGTGGGAGGCCGGGGGTGGGTTGCAGTTGGGGGACCAGGGTTTCCGGGATGGCACCGGGTGGGCGGGCGGGGGAATCGGCACCGGGTGGGCGGGCGGGGGAATCGGCACCGAGTGGGCGGGCGGAGGGATCGGCACCGGGTGGGCGGGCGGAGAAATCAGCGCTGTCCTTCTCTTCGGACATGCCGATGGGGCCTTCCTTGTGGCCGTTGAGGAACTGGGCGACGACGGGGATGTCGCTGGTGAGCAGGAGTTCGCGGGGGCCGAACAGGACCAGTTCGCGGCGGAAGAGCATGCCGAGGTTGTCCGGCACGCTGCGGGCCACGGTGATGTTGTGGGTGACGATCAGGATCGTCGCGTCGAGCTGGGCGTTGAGGTCGATGAGCAGTTGGCTGAGCAGGGCGGTGCGGACCGGGTCCAGGCCGGAGTCCGGCTCGTCGCACAGGATGATGCGCGGGTCGAGGACCAGCGCGCGGGCGAGACCGGCGCGTTTGCGCATACCCCCGGAGATCTCCCCGGGGAGCTTGCGCTCGGCGCCGCGCATGCCGACCATGTCCATTTTGGACATGACGATGGCGTGGATCTCCTTCTCGCTCTTGCGGGTGTGCTCGCGCAGCGGGAAGGCGACGTTGTCGTAGACCGACATCGAGCCGAACAGCGCGCCGTCCTGGAACAGCACGCCGAAGAGCTTGCGGATCTCGTAGGTGTCGCGTTCGGCGCACGAGCACAGGTCGACGCCGTTGATCACCACCCGGCCGCGCTCCGGGCGCAGCAGGCCGACCAGGCACTTGAGGAACACCGACTTCCCGGTGCCCGACGGTCCCAACAGGACGCTGACCTCCCCGGCGGGCAGGGTCAGCGTCACGTCCCGCCAGATGGCCTGCGCGCCGAACGACTTGCCCAGTCCCTGAACGACGACCTCGACGCCCATGACACCTCCACGTGGTCAGACTGGCGGCCGGGTGACGAGCCGGTTGGTGAGCTGGTTGCCCGGCCCGGACACCAGTCCGGTGATCAGCGGGTCGAGGTCCTCGGTGGTGCCGCAGCCGGTGAACGGCGGGATGGTGATCGTGCTGGTGAGGGTGCTGACCGAGCCGGGCACCACCAGCACCTTGCCCTTGAGCCGGATGTCGATCGGGGTGGCTGTGCGGCAACTCCCGCCCACGTGCAGCGCAACCCCGTCCTGGAGCACCTCCGACAGCTTCAGGTCCACCCGCAGGACGACGTCGATGTCGGCGTTGGCGTTGGGTGTGCCGTCGATGGTGAGCACCGCGCTGCCGGTGGCCTGGCCGACCGGGGCGAGGGTGAGGGTGCTGGTGACCGGCATGAACCGGAACACCACCAGGTACGCCTGCGCGGGCGGCAGCGAGAGGTCGCCGGTGAGCGGCAACCGGCCGTCGGGGCCGGGCAGGAACCCGATGACCGACTTGAACGAGCCGGGGCCGATCACCACGTCGGAGTTGAGCTTCGCCAGGCGCGTGGTGACGGTCAGGTCGAAGTTGTAGGGCAACCCGGGCGGCGGGTCCGCGATGGCGGGCGTGATGTCGACCGCCCCCGGCGTCCCCTCCCCCGCGTTGGCGGTGCAGGAGATCGTGGCCTGACCGGCGCGGAGCACGTCGAGGTGTTCCCCGCCCGGCAGCGCGCACCCGAGGCCGCCCGGCGCCGCGGTGCGCCCCCGCGCGGGCACCGCGACCACGCCGACCCCGGCGGCCAGCACGACGGCCAGGGCGGCGAGCGCCATTCGGGAAATACCGGAGAAACCCATCGGGCCCCATTCGAGGAATGCCGGAAACTGTTGCACCACAACGCTTTCAGCGCCGCACGCCGCGACGTTACCAGCGGGTCACCACGACGACAACGACGCGGTTCGACGGCAGCGGGAATTGTCACCGGCCGCGCAAGAACGGCGTTCGGGTTTGTCCCGCGGAGATCGTTGACACCCGGGACACCGGATATTTATCGTCGGCCGGGCAACACCCACCTGGTGTCGGGAGGGCCATGACCAGCGAGCGGCCGGTTGGCCTGTGGGCCGCGGTGCCCGCCGAGCTGACCGCGCGGCTGCGGCACACCGACCTGGTGGCCGACGTCGTTGCGGAGATCAGGGCCACGGTGCCGGAATACGCGGACAGCCGGGTGCTTGTTGCGGCGGTCGCGGCGGCGGTGCGACCGGACGGGGACGCGACAGCAGCATTGCGATACGCGGGCCGGGTCGAGTACGCGCAGGGACGCGATCTAGACGCGTTGCAAACCGCGGTGCGAATTGGCGCCCGGGTCCTCTGGCGGCGGCTCAGCGAGGTCGGCCGGAGCACCGGTGTGCCCACCGGCGTGCTGTTCACCCTGGCCGACCTGGTGTTCGCCCACGTCGATGACCTGTGCGCGACCGCGCTGGCCGGGTACACCGCCGCCCGGGACCAGGCCGACGACGTGCTGCGCGAGCGCAGGCGCCGGTTGCTGCACCTGCTGCTGGCCTGCGAGCGGAGCGCGGCCGAGATCGCCGAACTCGCGGCCGCCGCCGACTGGCCGCTGCCCGAGCGCGTCTGCGTGGTCCTGCTCGAGCACGCCCAGGACGTCGACACCGACGGGCTCGTCGACCCGGACAACCCGTGCCTGCTCGTGCCCGCCGACCGCGTCCCACCGGGGCTGACCGGGCTGGTCGTCGTCGGGCCGCCGGTGCCGCCCGAGCACGCCCGCGAGTCGCTGCTGTGCGCCCGACGCGCGGTGGCACTGGTCCGCCGGGGTGCGCTGCCCGGCACCGGGGTGCTGCGCTGCGCCGACCACCTGGCCGCGCTGCTGCTGATGTCCGACGAGTTCCTGCTGGCCAGGCTGACCGAGCGGACCCTCGCGCCGCTGGCGGGGCTCACCCCCAGGCAGCGGGACCGGCTCACCGCGACCCTGCGGGCGTGGCTGAGCACCCGGGGCGGCGTCGGCGAGATCGCGACCCACCTGGACGTGCACCCGCAGACCGTGCGCTACCGGGTGCGCCACCTCACCCGCCTGCTCGGCCCCGACCTGGCCGACCCGCCGCGGCGGCTGGCGCTGGAGATGGCGCTGCGCGGCCAGGCGCTGCTGGTGGGTCCCCGCTGGACTGGGCTGCCCGGGCGTGGGCAGCCCAGCGGCGGATCACGCTGACGCGAAAGCCCGGGCAGGGCGGCGGGTGCGTCGGTTCGCGTGGGACATGGCAGGGCCTTTCAGCAGGAACTTCGAGGAGGTTGATCGCGCTGCTCCAGCCTGCCCGGGTCGCGGCGGGGGAACGAGGGCGCAACAGGACAACGGCGTGATCAGGACACCGGTGGATTTTCACAGCACCCGCCCCGAGGGGCTGTGATGGCGCGGCGCGCGCGACTAGGGTCTCGCTATGGCGCACCTGTTAGGGCCGGTCGGCCTCAGCGAGACGGACAACGCGGTGTACCTCGCCCTGGCCACGACCCCGCGCGGCACCGCCCAGGACATCGCCGACTCCGCCGAGCTCCCGCTGCCCGCCGTCCGCCGGGCGCTGCGCACCCTCACCGCGGCCGGACTCGTGTCCACCCTGCTCGCCCGGCCCATGCGGTACGTGGTGGCGCCGCCGGAGGTCTCGATCGAGGCCCTGGTGTCGCGCAGGCAGCAGGAGTTGGAGGGCCTGCGCGCCGCCGCCAGGGAGTTGGCGCTGCGGCTGCGCGAGACACCCGCCTCCGCCGAGTCGAGCCTGGTGGAGATCCTGGAGGGCAACGACGCCATCCAGCACCGGCTGGCGCAGCTGCAGCTGGGCGCGCGCGAGGACGTGCTGATCATCGACGCGCCGCCGTACCTGCACGGCACCCCGGTGCAGAACGACCAGGAGCTCATCGCGCTGGGCCGGGGTGTGCGCTACCGCTCGCTGTACCACGGCCCCGCGCTGGCGCTGCCCGGTCACTACGAGCAGATGATGGCCTGCATCGAGGCCGGTGAGCAGGCCAGGACCCTGGCCTCGGCCCCGATGAAGATGATGATCGTCGACCGCCAGATCGCCCTGATGCCGGTGTCGTTCGCCTCCGCCGAGACCAGGACCCGCCTGCTGGTGCACGCCGCCCCGCTGGTCGAGGGCCTGGTCATGTGCTTCGAGGCCCTCTGGGACCAAGCCGCCCCGGTCCTGGGCGGCACCGCGGAACGAACCCCCACCCTGTCCGAACGCGACCGGCAGGTGCTGTCGCTGATGGCCGCGGGCCTCAAGGACCAGGCAATCGCCAGAGCCCTCGGCGTAGCCCAACGCACCGTGGTCCGCCGAATCGGCGAGATGATGACGACGCTCGGCGCTGACACCCGCTTCCAGGCAGGCCTCCTCGCCGCGCGGCGCGGCTGGCTGTAGGACCCCGGTGCGGGCCCCGCTCTCGAGCCAAGGTGCCCTCCCGGCTGCCGTCAGGTCCGCCCCAACCCACCTGATCACCCCGCGCTCCTCGGAGTCGCTGGTGCCAAGCCGGCTCGATGGGGCGGACTTGTTTTGTGTGGGGGGACGGCAGCCGTAGCGTCGGTAGCGGACAGGGCCATGCTTTTCGGCCCCTGCTTTGCGGTCCTGCCACGGGTGTCGTAGGGGCCCCACGCAAAACAAGTTCGCCCCATCGAGCAAAGCTCGAAAATCGCGGATCTGCGCCGATGTTGCCGCCAGGCGACGAGGCGGCTACCGGAGCCGAAGGCGGAGGCCCGAATCCCTTGCCCCGCACTCCCAACCACGGCTGACGTCAAGATCAACCTGATCGAAAGCCCCCAAATACACAGCTTACCGACGCACACCGACAAACCGGGAGCAGCAACCAACGCCCTGTGGACAGCAGAAGACGTTGTGGACAACCACCCGCCACAAAGCCCCGACAAGATCATCCGCCGCAAGAGCCCCCGATATACAGCCTACCGAGCAGCACCGACAAAACTGGAGCAGCAATCAGCGTCTGTGGGCAGCGGACGACGTTGTGGACAACTCGCCCTCGAACGGTCGTCATGGCGCGGCGATATGTCTACGCCAAGACCAATACCGCCGCATTCGCGCAGGTCAGCAGCCCGTAGCCGGTGCAGGGGGTTGTGCGTGGGGTGGTGAGGCGTAGCGTGGGGGGTGACCCGACCGCAAGGTGATGCTGCGTCGGAGATGCGATTCGGGTGGTCAAGCGAAACTCGGACTTCATTTTCTTCGTGGCCGCCCCGACTCAGGGAGCGCCACACAGGATGAGGCATCCCCCGCCCATGATCTCGATCAGCCACGACCGGATGGCCGCGCGCGGTGACCAGGTTCCCGTCCTGCGGCTGCGCGGTGACATCGACCTGGCCACGCGGCCGGCGGTCGACGCGGCGTTGACCGTTCGGTTGGCGCGGCGGCCTCGGTTGTTGGTGGTGGATTTGACGCATGTCGGGTTTGTGGGGGCTTGTGGGTTGACGATGTTGGTCCAGGCTCGGCAGCGGGCCAGGGGGGCCGGGGGTGAGGTGGCCGTCGCCGGTTGTGGGGTGGCTGTGTTGCGGGCGATGGAGGTCACCTGCCTGCTCGGTGAGATCAGCCCGTACGCGACCGTCGCCGACGCCCTGGTGGCCGAGGCGCGCGGGGGGATCCCGCAGCAGCGCCAGCCCTGAGGGTCACGGGCTCCAGCGCGTGAGGTCGCCGTGGACGGCGTTGTCTTCAGCGACCGAGCTCAGGGCGGTCACCGTCACGTGACCGGCGGCCAGCAGTGCCGCGTCGGTGCCCTCCGCCGGTTCTTCGTCCACCTCGACCGTGGTGACCTCAACAGTTCCGTCATCGAGGCGTTGGACGGCGGCGCGGACCGAGCCGAACTCGGCCAGCCGCGCCCACCTGATCGGCTTGAGCCGCGCCGGGGCCACGTTGGGCACGTTGACGTTGAACACCGTCCCCGGTGGACACTCGCGCAGCGCCGCGAGCACCTGCGCGAACACCCCGGCCGCCGTCTCCCAGTGCGGTGGCTCGGAGCGGTCCAGCGGCACGTCGAGGGAGAACGCCAGGGCGCTGACGCCCAGGACGCTCGCGGTGAGGGCGGCGCCGACGGTGCCGGAGTGGATGACGGCGCGGCCGGTGTTGGCGCCGCGGTTGATGCCGGAGACGACCAGGGCCGGGGTGGTGCCGAAGGCGCCGTGGCAGCCGACCAGGGCAATCAGGCCCGGGTGCCCGGCGACGGCGTACGCGGGGGCCGCGACGCCGGGCAGGTCCCTCGGTTCGGTCGGCACACGGCGGTGGTCCTCGGCGGCGGTCAGCCCGGCGCCGGTGCCGCTGGCCTCGACCGCGGGGGCGGCGACGGTGACGGCCAGACCCGCCAGCAGGGCGGCGCGCGCCAAGGCGTGCAGCCCCGGTGAGTCGATGCCGTCGTCGTTGGTGACCAGGACCACCTCAGCTGTGCTTTCTCCTCCCACAGTGCTGTCCCCTCCCACCCAGGTGCTCACCGAAGGCCCGTGATCCAGGTTGGCACAGATCCCGGTCGCGGCGGCGACACGCCAGGTCACGCGCGCGCGGGAACCCACTCGAATACGACCTGTTCGAGCGGTAACACGCGCGCCGACCGGGGCTCGGCTCAACAGCACGTGACCATCGCGGCCGCGCGCCCCACGAGACGGGTGATGCCAGAGGACCCGAACCCGGCCAAATGCCACTCACGGTGGTCTACCGCGGGACGGCGGGCCCACCACCGGCCGCCCGCGCGGGCCCGGACAGCGGCGCGGCGGGCCCGCGGATGCCATCCTGGCCGGGACCGCCGGTGATCACCGGGACAGGCGGACCCCGGGGACCGGCAGGCCAAGGACGGAGGGACTGCCCATGCGTGCTCCGCAGCTCACCCCGGCGAGCCGGATCCTCGTCGCGGGCCACCGCGGCCTGGCCGGCTCGGCGCTGTGCAGGCGGTTGCGCGCGGCCGGTCACGAGAACCTGGTGCTGGCCACGTCGTCCGAAGTGGACCTGCGGGACCGGGCGGCGACCAGCGGGTGGCTGGCCGAGCACCGGCCGGACGTGGTCGTGCTCGCCGCGGCCCGCGGCGGCGGCATCTTCGGCACGGTCACCCAGCCCGCCGACATCCTGTCGGACAACCTGCGGATCCAGACCTCGGTGCTCGACGCGGCCCGCGCCGTCGGGGTGCCCCGGCTGCTGTTCCTGGCCTCGGCGTGCCTCTACCCGCGCGAGTCGCGGCAGCCGATCCGGGAGACCTCGCTGATGGGCGGCCCGCTGGAGCCCAGCACCGAGTTCTACGCCATCGCCAAGATCGCCGGGATCGCGCAGGTGCGGGCGGTGCGCGAGCAGGACGGGCTGGCCTGGATCAGCGCCATGCCGACCAACCTCTACGGGCCCGGCGACAACTTCCACCCCACCTCCTCGCACGTGCTCGCCGGGCTGATGCGCCGCATCCACGAAGCGACCCAGGCCGAGGAGCCGTCGGTGACGGTGTGGGGCAGCGGCACCCCGCGCCGGGAGTTCCTGCACGTCGACGACCTGGCCGAGGCGTGCGTGACGCTGCTGGAGCACTACGACGACCCGATGCCGGTCAACATCGGCACCGGCCGCGACATCAGCACCGCGGACCTGGCGAAGATGCTGGCCGAGACGATCGGCTACACCGGGGCCATCGAGTTCGACCCGGGCATGCCCGACGGGGTGCCGCGCCGGGTGCTCGACATCCGCACCCTGACCGGCCTGGGCTGGGAGCCGCGGATCCGGCTGCGGGCGGGCATCGCCGCCACCTACCAGTGGTACCTCGACAACACCGCGCTCCCCCGCCAGCGCGAGGCCGTGCGCGGCCACGAGATGGTCGGCTGAGCGCGACCAGTCCTGTGTGGACGTTCCAGCCCGTGGTACCGACCACGGGCCGATCCCCGGTTGTGCCCCCGCCCCCGCGTACCCACCTGCTAGGTTCGACGGCGACCGATCCGCCAGTCACGCGAGGGGGTGAGCGGGGTGATCCCGGCCGTCGAGCGCCCCGGCGCGACCCGCCTGGACCGCACGCGCTCCACCCCGCTGTGGGCGCAACTGCACGCCGACCTGCTGCGCCGGGTCGAGGGCGGCGAGTTCGAGCACGCCTTCCCCGGTGAGCTGGCGCTGGCCGCGGACTACGCGGTCAGCCGCAACACCGTGCGCGAGGCGCTGCGCAGGTTGCGCGCCGACGGCACCGTGGTCGCCGGGCGCGGGCACCCGCCGCGGCTGGGCAGGCAGACCGAGATCACCCAGCCGCTCGGGGCGCTCTACAGCCTGTTCGCCTCGGTGCGCGCCAGCGGCTTGAGCGCCTACAGCGCGGTGCGCAAGCTCGACGTGCGCGCCGACGGGGTGGTGGCCAGCAAGCTGGGGCTGGAGGAGTCGACACCGCTGCTGTACCTGGAGCGGGTGCGGTTCGCGGGCGAGGCGCCGCTGGCGGTGGACCGGGTGTGGCTGCCCTACGCGCTGACCGCGGGGCTGCGGGAGGCGGACTTCACCGAGACCTCGCTGTACGAGGAGCTCGACACCCGGTGCGGGATCCGGCTCACCGGCGGGCAGGAGCGCATCCGCGCCGTGGTGCCGACCCCCGGTGAGCAGCGGCTGCTCGCCGCCCCGGAGGGCACCGCGGCGCTGGCGGTCGACCGGCTGGGCCTGGCCGAGCGCAACCCGGTGGAGTGGCGGCACACGGTGGTGCGCGGCGACCGGTTCAGCGTGCTGGCGCGGTTCTCCGCCAAGGGCTACCAGCTCGATGTCCACAGTGGTCACAACGGGCCGGACTGGTCGCGCTGAGCCGGGTCCGCGCGCAGGTCAGCGAGCGTCTCCAGGTGTAGAACGCGGAGACGGGACGCCGGGCCCTGCTGTGCCCGGCGCCCCTACCCCCGTGGCCGTTCCCCGGCCGGTCCGGCTCGGGGGCGACCGCGAGCCCGACGTCAACACCACCGCTGCGGCGCCGCCGGGCCCGACGCGGGCGGTGGCGGGGCGCGAGGCGTAGGTGCACGGTCCGCCTTCGGTTTTCCGCCGCGTCGGGTGGCGTCGACCGGCGGCGGGTCACGCCGTCGGACGTCGTGCCGCGCGCACCGGGGACCGCCGGTTGACTGTCCACAGTGGAGCGCGGCGGTGGTTCATCAGGCCACGTTCAGCACGAAGTCGAAGGTGGCCTCCTTGGCCGACCCGACGGTGCGGACGTTCATCAGCAGCCGGGGGTCGTAGATGGTGTCGGTGTTGTTGCGCGGCTCACCGGGGAAGTACGTCTGCGTGGTGAGGATCCGACCGCCGGGGTTCTGCACCTTGACGTGGATGTGCCGGGTGCGGCCGGGGTAGAGGCCGGGCACGATCGTGGTCAGGGTGTACTTGCCGTTGGCGTCGGTGTACTGGTGGCCGCGGAAGGTGTAGCCGGAGTTGTCGTAGGCACCGCGGCTGTCGGCCTGCCAGAAGTCCAGCAGGGCGTTGGCCAGCGGCCTGCACGAGCGGCTGAACACGTAGCCGCTCACGGTGAGCCTGGTCCCGGTGGTGCCGGGCTGGATCAGGCTGGTGCGCTGCGGGGAGCCCGGCTTGAAGTACGGGCCCTCCGTCTGCGCGATGGTGGTCTGCTGGCCGGGGGTGCAGGCCAGGTTGAGCGCCTCGGCGCCCTCGGGGCGGACGTCGGCCGGGCTGGCCGCGGCGAAACCGCCCGCGGCGGTGGCACCGATGAGTCCGGCGGCGGGGACCACGAGGGCGCCGAGCTGCAGCAGGCGCTTGCGGGTGATGTTGCCCTCGCCCGCCTCGCCCGTTTCTTCCGTGGGTGGGAATTCAGTCACTTCGGGAGTACCTCCTACGACGAGACCACCGGGTTGGCGATCGTCACGGATTGGCACAACCGATGCTGTTGCAGTGACAGACCCGTTGCAATCCGTGGTGATACGGGCTTAACTCAGGCGCTACCGTGAGCGGATCCGTGGTGAACGCACGCCATCCGGCTCCGCGAGTCGTTCGCCCCTGGCAAAAGGTGCAGCATGGAAACGGGTCCTCTGGGAACCACTGTGGACAGATCACCACCGGTCGACCGCGCCCCACTGGTCGGCCGGGCCGGTGAGCTGGCTCGGCTGTCCTCGGTCAGCGCGCCCGCGCTTCTGCTGGTCGCGGGCGAGGCGGGGATCGGCAAGAGCCGCATGGTCGAGGAACTGCGCGGGCACCCGGACCTGCTCGGGCACCACTGGTTGGTCGGCGAGTGCCTGCCGCTGCGCGAGCCGTTCCCACTTGGCCCGGTGCTCGACGCGCTGAAAGGTCTGGACGTGTTCACACCCCCGGTGGGGCGGGTGGACCGGGTCGAGGTTTTTCCCAGAGTTCGCGCGGGATTGGCCGAGCTGGGGCCCGCGGTGCTGGTCGTGGAGGACCTGCATTGGTCCGACGAGGCGACCTACGAGTTCCTGCGGTTCCTGTGCCGGGGACTGCCGCCGCGGTTGAAGCTGCTGGTGACCTACCGCCCGGAGAACGTGCGCACCGAGCGGCCGGTCGTCGACCTGGCCGGGTACCTGCCGCGGTGGGCGCGCGCGGTGGAGACCACGGTGCGGCCGTTGCGGGTGGCCGAGGTCGGTGAGCTCGCCGCCGGGCTGCTGGGGTTGACCCGGGTGACCGACGAGTTCGCCACACGTCTACACGAGTTGACCGGTGGCGTCCCGTTCGTGGTCGAGGAAGTGTGCCGGGCGCTGCCAGCCGAACCCGCGCCGCGGCTGGCCGACGCGCCGCGGTCGGTGCTGGACCGGTTGACCGCGCCGGTGGCGCTACGCGGATCGATCGCCGAGCGGCTGGCGACGCTGCCGGTGGCGGTGCGCGAGGTGGTGGCCGCCGCCGCGGCGTTGGCCGCGCCGGTGGACGAACACCTGCTGAGCCGGGTCGCCTGCCTGGACAAACCGACCGCGGCCGAGGCGATCGACCGCGCGCTGGCGCACGGCCTGCTGCGGCAGTGCGCGCCGGGGTTGCTGGCCACCCGGCACGCGCTGGCCACCCGCGCGGTGATCGACCTGCTCGCCCCGGACGAGCTGCGCCGCGCGCACCGCAACGCCGCGACCGTGCTCGCCGAGGCCGACCCCGTGCCGCACGCCAGGCTGGCCAGGCACTACAAGCACGCCGGGCTGGTCGCCGAGTGGGTGCGCCACGCCGAGGCGGCCGCGACCAGGGCGGTCGCGTTGGGCGACGGGGACACCGCGGTGGACCTGCTCGCCGACGTGGTGTCCGGCTCCGGCATCGACATCGCCACCCGGGCCAGGGTCGCGGCGCTGCTGAGCAGGGCGGCGCAACCCGGTCTGCGCCACGGTGAGGCGGTCGCGGCGCTGCGGTCGGTGCTCGCGGTGGCGGAGTTGCCCGCGGGGCTGCGCGGGGAGATCCGGTTCGGGCTGGGCATGCTCCTGGTGTCGCAGACCGGCGAGGCGAGCGCGGGGCGCGAGCAGTTGCGCACGGCGGTCGGCGAGCTCGACGAGCGGCCGGACCTGGCGGCGCGGGCGATGGCCGCGCTGGCCATCCCGTCGTTCACCTCCGGCACGATCACCGAGCACCTGGCGTGGGCGAAGCGGGCGCTGGACATGCTCGGCTCTTTCGACGACCACGCGGTGCACACCGCGGTGCACGTCAACCACGCGTCGGTGCTGCTGTACTCCGGGGATCCCGACGGGTGGCCGGTGTGGCGGGCGGCGCTGGCGCGCGGGTCGACACCGGAGGCGCGGCTGCACCTGTTGCGTGGGGCCAGCAACGGCGCGGACGCGGCGACCTGGCTGGGCTACGACGCGCGGGCGCGGGAGTTGCTGGCGCTGATCCCGACGCTGATCGACGAGGACTCCAGCCTCTACACCAACCGCCTGGTCACCGGCACCCGGTTGCGGCTGGACCTGGCGGCGGGCCGGTGGGAGGGGCTGGCGGAGCGGGTCGGGCACGTGCGGGCGGGCGCGGGGGCGCACCGGTTGCCGATGCTCGACACCGAGGCGCGGCTGGTGGCCGCGGAACTGGCGCTGGCGACCGGGTCGCTGGCCGACGCCGAGGTGGACCTGCGGGAGATCACCGGGCACGACGCCCCGCTGACCATCCCGCTGCTGACCGCGGCCATGGCGGCGCGGGCGCGGATCGCGCTCTCCGGCGGGCGCGCGGACGAGGCGGTGACGCTGCTGGGGCCCGCGCTTAACCTGGTGCGCAGGCACGGGAACTGGGTGTGGGCGACGGCGATCGTGCCGCACGCGTGCGCGGCGATGGTGGCCCTGGGCGACCGGAGCGGGGCGGTGGCGCTGCACCGCGAGTTCGCCGACGCCGTGGTCGACCGGGACGCCCCCGCCGCCGGTGCCGCCGCGCTGCTGGCCGCCGGGCACGTGGCGACCCGGGCGAAGGCGGCCGACCTGTTCGCCGCGGCGGAGGGCGAGTACGAGGCGATGGGGCGCCCGTACGCGCTGCTGCAGGCGCGGGAGGCGTTCGCGCAGGTCCGGCTCGCCGGTGGGGACAAGCAGCCGATGCTGGACGTGGTCACCGGCTTCACCGACCTGGGCGCCCGCTGGGACGCCGCCCGCTGCGCCCAGGTCCTGCGCAAGCACGGCGTCACCCCCCGCCACCGCGGCGGCAGGCGCGGCTACGGCGACGCGCTGTCGCCCCGGGAGTCGGCGGTGGCGCGGATGGCGGCGCGGGGCAGCACGAACAAGGAGATCGCCGAGGCGCTGTTCATCTCGGTGCGCACGGTGGAGGACCACGTGGCCAACGCCCTGCGCAAATGCGGTGTCCGCACCAGGAGCGACCTCACCTGCGACTGAAGTCCGCGCGCGGGCCGCGTTTCCGCTGGTGCGCGAGGACGCTTGTCCAGCACACCAGCGGGATCGCGCGCGGGGCCGGGTACCGGACGGGGGCGAGCCCGGGCGCCGCTGGGACGGCGGCACCCGGGCTCGCGAGCGGTGCGGGCGACTAGCTGGTCACCAGGCGCAGGCCGTAGACCGAGAGGATCTCGGTCAGCGGCTGGAAGTAGGTCGTGCCGCCGGAGGAGCAGTTGCCGGAGCCGCCGGAGGTGACGCCCTGGGCCTGGGTGCCCGAGAGCCACGAGCCGCCGGAGTCGCCGGGCTCGGCGCAGGCGTTGGTGCGGATCAGGCCGCTGACGGTGCCCTGCGGGTAGTTCACGCTCTGGTTCTTGGCCTGCACCGTGCCGCAGCGCCAGCCGGTGGTGGAGCCGGAGCGGCAGATCGACGCGCCGACGGCGGCCTCGGTGCCGCCCTTGACCGCGACGGTGGTGGAGCCGCTGTAGCGGTTGACCACGCCGCGCGGGGTCCAGTTGGTGTTGGTGCGGACCCAGGCGTAGTCGTTGCCGGGGAAGGACGACCCGGCGAAGGTGCCCTGGGCGACCTGGTTGGAGCCCTTGGTCGTGGCGCCCGAGCGGCCGCAGTGCCCGGCGGTGACGAAGCCGCCCTGCACCGAGAAGCCGACCGAGCAGCGCGAACCGGAGCCGATGTAGTACGCGTCGCCGCCGCGCACGTCGTAGAGCGGGCGGGGCGACTCGGTGGACTCGACGACCGAGATGGCGGTGGCGTCGACGCCCGCGGTCGCGATGAACTGCTTGGCGGCGGCGCCGGTGCCCTGCGCGGTGGTCAGGGTGACGGTGTTGCGCTGGACGTCGACGTACCAGCCGGTGACGCCCGCGGGCGCGGTTTTGGTGTCGAGAGCGGCTGCGGTCGCGTCGAGGTGGCGGGCGCTGTGGCGCACCACGGTCGCCTCGGCGCCGCCCGCGCGGACCTGGGCGGCCTTGCCCGAGTCGGTGACGCCGACGACGAGCTTGCCGGAGCGGGCGTCGTAGTAGGCGCCGCCGAAGGAATCGCTGAGCCGCCCGCGCAGGTCGGCCTCGAGCGCGGTGGCCTTGGTCTCGCTGTCGAGCCGGGCGATGGCGGCGTCGCGGGACAGGCCGAGGTCGCGCTCCATCGCGCTGAGGACCTCGGGGGCGACACCGGCGGTGTCGGCGGCGGGAGCGGCCTGCTGGCCGGCGAACGCGGGGATCGCGGCCACCGCGCCCGCCGCGGCGGTCAGCACCACGGCGGCGATGAGTGTGCGTTTCACATGTGCTCCATCGGTTCGAGATGCAGGGGACACGGACCGGCACCGATATCGGCCCGATTTCACACCGAATGCGCTCAAGCCCTCACTCGCGACGTATCCGGTGGTGTTCCGAACTGTGCTCGCGGTGACGGCACAGGGCAAGGGGAACTTGTTACCGGATCTGCGCGCGGTGTGAAAACCAGCGATATCCAGCGCATTTCCCATTTAGCCCGAAGCGATTTCGCATTCAACGATCACCGGAATGGACCATGGTGACGCCGCGCGATCGAAACCGGGTGTTAACTGTGGAAGCCTGGACCGTCAAGAGGTCGGACGCCGGTCCGGCGCGGCGCGAACCCCGCCGACCTCGGGCGTGAGGGTGGATATTACCGGCGGGGTCCGCACGCACCCAGGTCGATTCGACCGCCGGCATCCGGCAGCCGAAATCCGCCATCGGAGAATCCGACCGCCACTGGCGCGGGCATTCACCGCCGCGCGCCACGCGTGTTCCGCGAGGCTATTCGAGGAGGTCCGACCTGTGCCACCACCGTAGGTGGCGCGGCGGTGGCGGGCATCAGGGGAAACCCTCGCCGCACCCGCCGCTCAGTCGTCGCGCAGGTGCGCGGCCAACTGCGTGCGGGAGCGGATGCCGAGCTTGCGGTACACCCGGGTGAGGGTCGCCTCGACGGTCTTCACGCTGATGAACAGGCGGTCGGCGATCTCCCGGTTCGAGGCGCCCTCGGCGACCAGGGCACCGATGCGGGCCTCGGTCGCGGTGAGCTCGCCGCGCGTGCGCCCGGCCTCGGCGCCAGCACTGGCACCGGCGAGCCTGGCCAGCATCCGCTCGGCGTGCTCGGTCCACGGGTGCGCCTCGGCGGCGGTGAACAGGGCGGCGGCGCGGCGGGCCGACTCGCGGGCGGCGGCGTAGCGGCGTTGGCCGCGCTCGACGCGGCCGCGCACCAGCAGGCAGTGCCCGGTCTCCAGCGGCTGCCCCAGCGCGGTGAACACCGCCTCGGCGCCGCGCAGCAGCTCCACGGCGGTGTCGCCGTCGCCGCGGGCGGCGAGCAGGGACGCCTCAGCGCGGTCGAGTTGCGCGGCGACCCCGGCGGGTTCGGGGACGGCGGCGAGGCGTTCGCGGGTGTCGGCGAGCAGCGCGGCGGCCTCGTCGAGGTCACCGACGGCCACTAAGGCGGCGGCCAGGTCGCTGTGCCAGCGCAGCATCGTCGGGTCGCGGATGCCGCGCGGCGCCTCGAGTTCGGGGATGCGGCGCAGTGCCGAGACCGCGTCGGCAGGTCTACCGACGCGCAGTAGAGCCTGCCCGAGCAGATGCAGATGCCGACGCAGGAACACCAGGTCTGACTCTTGCTCGGAGGCCCGCACCCCGCGCTCGGCGTAGGTCAACGCGCGGGTGACGCTGCCACCGACCAACTCGGCCATGGCGCTGGTGTGCCACCCGGGGGCGGGGCTGAGCCTGGCCTGGCCGCGGACGCGCTCGGCGCGGGCGGCGTAGTCCATCGCGTCGCGGCAGCGGCCCATCCGACCGGTCACCTCGGCGAGCCCGCGCAGCACGTTGATCAGCTCCTCGACCGCGCCGCGCTCGACCACGCCCAACATGCCCAGGTACAGCGCGCGGGCGTCGTCCAGCCGGTCGTCGAGCGCGGCGAAGCGGGCCACCACGTAGACCGGGGAGAAGTGCCGCCAACCGTCCATGTCCGGCGGTGGCAGGGCGAGCGCCAGCCGCAGCGGCTCGTCGAAGTCCGGCTCGCCCGCCAGCCGCTTCATCAGCGCGGTGGTGGCCAGCGCCATCGCCTCGGTGGAGGTGTCGCCGACCGAGCGGGCCAGGGTCGCGGCCCGGCTGGACAACGCGCTCGACTCGGCGGGCCAACCGTTGATCATCGCGGCCCAGGACCGCCACAGGTGCAGCAGCCCGCCCGAGCGCGGGCAGTCCCCCGCGTCGACCACGGCCAACGCGAACAGCTCCCGCTCGGCGGCGACCCCCTGGCCCGCGAGGTGGATCAGCGCCATCCGCGCCTTGACCCGCTGCAGCGGCGCGGCCTCGGCGGCCAAGACCGCGTGCGCGGCGCGGCGGACCAGTTCCGGCCGCGCGGCGACGGCCGCGGTCTCGGCCGCGGCGACCAACCACTGCACGCGCCGGGCCTGGTGTTCGGGCGGGGTGCGGTCGGCGGCCAAGAGGTACAGCTCGGCGGCCAGGTCGCGCGCCCCTTGGCGCTGCGCGCTCTCCGCGGCGAGGACCAGCGACCTGGCGACCGCGGCGCCCGGGTCGGCGGAGGCGAGCGCGCGGTGGCGTTCCCGGTCGGCGTCGAAGGTGACGGCCGCGGCGAGGTCGGTGTGCGCGGCGGCACGGTCCTCGGCGTTGGCTAGGTCGGCGATGAGGGTCGCTGCGGCGGGCGGGGTGAACCGGATGTTCTCCGCGTCGGTCACCACGAGGCCGACCTCGGCTGCGCGGGCGATGTCCCGGGCAGCGTCACCTCGGCCTGCGCGGTGTAAGAGCCGCACTGTGGGGCGGGATGCCAAGGCGCACCAGAGGAGCGTTTCGCGCTCAGTCGGGGTGAGCTGCGCTAACCGTTCCCGGACTAAGAGAGCCACGGAGGGTGGGAGTGGTTCACGGTCCGTCGCCGCGCCTGCCAAAGTGAGCGCTAGATACGGGTTACCTGCGGAGTCGGCGTGGATCGCGGCAGCGGTGCGTGCGGGAAGCCCGTAGGCGTCGAACAGGTCGGCGAGGTCGCCTGCGGTCAAGGGCGGGACCTGCAACCGCAGCACGGGACCAGGTGTCAACGCGGCGGGCGGGATCGCGCTGGGACCGTCCTCGTCGAGCGGCACAGTCTCCGGGAGCCGCCCGGCAACAACCGCCCGCACCGGCGCGGACCCGACCCGGCGCACCCCGTAGGCGATGACCTCCGCCGACACCACGTCGATCCACTGGGCGTCATCGAGCAGCACGAGCACCGGCGCCTTGGCGGCCATGGCGAGCAGCGACAGGTGCCACGCGTGCCGCAGCGGCATCCCACCGTCATCGCGGCGCCCGGTGAGCACTTCGGTCGCGGCGGCGCGGAAGTCGTCGGGCAGAGCGGCGACGATCTCGGGGGGTACCTGGGCCAGGAGCCCGGCGAGGACACCGCCGCTGATCCAGCGCTCGTCTTCGGCGGCGGTCGCGCGCAGGACGGTGCCTGTGGTGACGGTGCCTGTGGTGAAGTCCAGAGAGTTGAGGAGGGTGGTCTTGCCGATGCCACTGGGGCCGGAGAGCAGGACTCCGCCGCCGCGGGACAGGTGTTCCTGGATCTGGGCTAGTAGTGGTTCGCGGCCTACTACGCGCCTTGGACGGGGTGAGATCCCGGAACTGGCCACGAATGTAGCGATCGCGGACTCACCTCACTGGGTCACGGGGAGACGACACAGTACAGAGGGGGGTGGCGGGCGACAACGCTTGTGGGGGTGGGTGCGGGTACTTGGGTGGTCTCGGCATGCGGTGGCCCGGGGCCCGCGCGGTTGCGGGTGGGGGTGACTTTGGGCGGGCCGCTTCGGGCGCGGTGGCCCGGGGGGCGTGGGTGCGGGTGGGGGTGCTCGATGCGGTGAACTTGTTTTGCGCGGGGCCCCTACAACACCCGTGGCAGGTCCGCACAGCAGGGGCCGAAAAGACTGGCCCTGCCGCGAGGAAACGCTACGTGTGTTGTCCCCCCGCGCAAAACAAGTTCACCGCATCGAGCAGTTGGCACCGGGGCTTCCGAGTGGCCAAGAGCTGGCTAGGCGGCCGGGGTGGGGCGGACTGGTCTGGCGCCTGGGCTAGGCCCGTTCGATGAGGTGGCCGATGACGTCGGGGCCGGGGTGGGCGTGGCCGGAGCCGTCGCGGCGGGGGTCGGGTTCGGGGAGTTCGACGGCGGAGCCGGTGCGGGTGGAACCCGCGGGGCGGGAGCCGATCCAGGCCAGGAGCAGGTCTGTTTCGCCCTTGAGGAAGCGGTGGGCTCGGACGCCGCCGGTGGCTCGGCCCTTGGGGGGGTATTCGGCGAAGGGGGTGACCTTCACGGACTGGCCGGTGGAGGTGACCACGAGGGGTTCGCCGTGGTCGGGGTCGTCGATGCGGATGCCCGCGAAGAACACGACCTTGCCGCCCGCGGGGACGTTGATCCCGGCCATGCCGCCGCCCTTGAGGCCCTGGGGGCGGACGAGGGACGCGGCGTAGCGCAGGAGGGAGGCTTCGGCGGTGACGAAGGCGAGGGTCTCGGAGCCGTCGGTGAGCCAGGTGGCGCCGACGACCTCGTCGCCGTCCTTGAGGCTGATCACCTCGAACTCGTCGGAGCGGACCGGCCACTCCGGGGCGCACACCTTCACCACGCCCTGGCGGGTGCCCAGCGCGAGCCCCGGTGAGCCAGCCGCCTGCTCGCCGAGCGGGGCGATGCCGATGACCCGCTCGTCCTTCTCCAGCGACACCAGTTCGCTGGCGGCCATCCCGCCGCTGACCGACACCGTGCCGCTCTGCTCGGGCAGCACCGGCAGCGGGAGCACGTCGGTCTTGACGGCGCGGCCGCGGTTGGTGACCAGCAGGATCTGCCCGCGCGCGGTGGAGTGCACCAGCGCGGCGACGGCGTCGTGGCGGGCGCGGCCCTTGCGGGTGCGGCCCTCGGAGGCCTCCTCCGACTCCGCGGCGGTGCGCGCGACGAGGCCGGTGGCGCTGAGGATCACCTGGCACGGGTCGTCGGCGACCTCGAGCGGACCGGCGGGCTTGGAGGCGGCCAGCACCTCCTTGAGGTCGCCGTCGATCAGGGCGGTGCGGCGCTCGGCGGTGCGGTCCTTGGCGACCTTGCCCAGCTCGGTGGACACGACCCGGCGCAGGACCTTGTCGTCGTCGAGGATCTTGGACAGCTCCTCGACCTCGCCGCGCAGCTTCTCCTGCTCGTCCTCGAGTTCGAGCTTGTCGAACTTGGTGAGCCTGCGCAGTGGGGTGTCGAGGATGTACCCGGCCTGGATCTCGGAGAGCTTGAACCGGCTCATCAGGCCGGTCTTGGCCGCCGCGGCGTCGTCGCTGCCGCGGATCAGCCGGATGACCTTGTCGATGTCGATCAGCGCCAGCAGCAGGCCCTCGACCAGGTGCAGCCGCTCCTCGCGCTTGCGCTTGCGGTAGCTGGTGCGCCGGGTGACGACCTCGTAGCGGTGCCGCAGGAAGACCTCCAGCAGCGCCTTGAGGCCCAGCGTGCGCGGCTGCCCGTCGACGAGCACCAGGTTGTTGATGCCGAAGGACTGCTCCATCGGGGTCAGCCGGTACAGGTCCGACAGCAGCGCCTGCGGGTTGACGCCGACCTTGCACTCGATGACCAACCGGGTGCCGTTCTCCCGGTCGGTGAGGTCCTTGACGTCGGCGATGCCGGTGAGCCGCTTGCTCTTGTTCACCTCTTCGGTGATCTTCTCGATGATCTTCTCCGAGCCGACCTGGTAGGGCAGTTCGGTCACCGTGATCGCCTGGCGGCGGCTGCCCTCGAGCGGGCCGATCTCGACCTTGGCGCGCATCCGCACCACGCCCCGGCCGGTCTCGTAGGCCTTGCGGACCTCGTCGAGGCCCAGCAGCATCCCGCCGGTGGGCAGGTCGGGGCCGGGCACGAACTCCATCAGCTTGTCGAGGTCGGCGTCGGGGTGGGTGATCAGGTGCCGCGCGGCGGCGACGACCTCGCCCAGGTTGTGCGGGATCATGTTGGTCGCCATGCCGACCGCGATGCCGGAGGTCCCGTTGACCAGCAGGTTCGGGAACGCCGCGGGCAGCACGACCGGCTCGAGCAGCGAGCCGTCGTAGTTGGGCCGGAAGTCGACGGTGTCCTCGCCGAGCTCGCCGACCAGCAGCATCGCCTCGTTCGACATCCGCGCCTCGGTGTAGCGGCTGGCGGCGGGGCCGTCGTCGGGCGAGCCGAAGTTGCCGTGCCCGTCGACCAGCGGCGCGTTGAGCGAGAAGTCCTGCGCGAGGCGGACCATCGCGTCGTAGATCGCGGTGTCGCCGTGCGGGTGGTACTTGCCCATGCAGTTGTGCACGACGTGGCCCTCGACGACGAAGGCGTGCTCGTCTGAGCCGACCTGGATGTCGTAGGTGGTGTCGACGCCCGCGGGCTCCACCGAGGCGACGGTGACCGCGGGGTCCGCGGTGCCCGCGATCCGCAGCAGGCCACCGTGCTTGTGCGCGTCGCGCACCCAGGGCAGCAGCAGCGAGGCCAACCGCGCGGCGGCCGAACCGGAGACGGTCATCCCCCGCTCGGATACCTCGGCGGCGATGCCCAGGTCGGCGAGCAGGCACCAGACCTGGCGCAGCAACGCCGGGTCGGCCGCGCCCGCGATCTGGCCCGCGCCGCGCCGGACGTGCCCGGCCCCGTCGAGCAGGCCCGCGAGGTAGGGCAGCCAGGAGGCCCGGTCGGCCAGGATCACCGCGGGCACGGCGTCGCGCGGGGGACGCGGACCGCACGCGATGGTCAGGATGTGCCGATCGCGCTGGGTCGGGGTCCTGGCCTCGCGCTTGTCCCGCCGCGCGTCCAGCCCGGCACCGATCGCCCAGCCGTGTACGTGGTCCACCGGCGCGGACTCCAGCGACTCGACCCGCACACCACCGTCGACGAGCGTGCCCGCCGCGGCGAGCAGGCCGAGGACGTAGGCGGACCCGTTGTCGCTCGAGGTCACCTCGCGCGCGCCGTTGCCGGTCAGCGTGCGGTGGCCGAGCAGGTCGCGGGCGGCGACCCAGTCACCGGTGCCGACCCGGAACCGCTGGCCGGGGGTGACCAGCATGCTGTGCCCGTCGGTCCAGCCGACCCGGACCAGCTCCGAGTCCGGGTTCTCGTAGACGGCCACCACCGGCACCGGCAGACCAGCCGGGTCGAGCACGGTGTCGCCCAGTTCGATCTGCTCGATCGGGCGCAGGCCGCCCGGGGTGGACACCAGCGCGCCGCGCACGAAGCAGTCGCCGACCACGCGGGAGGACTTCACGTAGGCGTGCGTGGGCCGGTAGCCCTGCTCGTGCATGGAGAACAGGATGCGGCGGTGCACCGGCTTGAGGCCGTCGCGGGCGTCGGGCAGCGCGCGGGAGTGGATGACCGAGTAGGCGTACTCCAGGTAGGAGTCCTCGATCTCGGTGCGCACCGGGTTGTCGACGACGGTCGCGCCCGCGCGGTCGAAGGCGGTGGGGTCGACCTTGGTCGAGGGGGCCTTGCGGCGTGCCATGGTGGTGGCTCTCTCTCGTGCTCTCAGCTGTCAGCGCCGACGGCCGAGGTCTGGTGCGACTGGGTACTGCGGGCGGCTGGTGCCTCAGCGCGGGGCGGGCGGGCTCACAGGTCGATGGCGGACTGGTCGACGCGGGCGGCGGAGTCGACCAGCCAGTTGCGCCGCGGCTCCACCTTCTCCCCCATCAGCAGCTCCAGCGCGGCCTCGGCGGCCTCGGCGTCGCCCATGGTGATGCGCCGCACGGAGCGGGTGGCCGGGTTCATGGTGGTCTCCCACAGCTCGTCGGCGTCCATCTCGCCGAGGCCCTTGAACCGCGGCACCGGGGTGACCACCTGCCTGCCCGCCTTCTGCAGGCGGGCCAGGGTGGTCTCCATCTCGCGCTGGGTGAAGGTGAAGATGGTCTCGGCGCCGCGGCCGCGGGTGGTGATCTTGTGCAGCGGCGGCATCGCGGCGTAGAGCCTGCCGTCGTCGATGACCGGCCGCATGTACTTGGCGAACAGGGTGATCAGCAGGGTCCGGATGTGCGAGCCGTCGACGTCGGCGTCGGCCATCAGGATGACCCGGCCGTAGCGCATCGCGGGCAGGTCGAAGGTGCGGCCGGTCCCGGCGCCCAGGACCTGCACGATGGCGGCGATCTCGGCGTTGCGCAGGGTGTCGGCGAGGCTGGCCTTCTGCACGTTGAGGATCTTGCCGCGCAGCGGCAGCAGCGCCTGGTACTCCGAGACCCGCGCCATCCGCGCCGAGCCGAGCGCGCTGTCGCCCTCGACCAGGAACAGCTCGCTGCGGGCGACGCCGGTGGTGCGGCAGTCGACGAGCTTGGCGGGCATCGCGGCGCCCTCCAGCGCCGTCTTGCGCCGGGCGGCGTCCTTCTGCTGCTTCTGCGCGATGCGGACCCGGCCCGCGTCGACGATCTTCTGCAGCACGACCTTGGCCTCGGCCTTGGTGCGCCGGTCCTCGGTCCACTCGCGCAGGTGCTTCTCGACCACGCCCTGGATGAC
This sequence comes from Actinokineospora diospyrosa, assembly GCF_024171925.1. Classification (GTDB taxonomy): domain Bacteria; phylum Actinomycetota; class Actinomycetes; order Mycobacteriales; family Pseudonocardiaceae; genus Actinokineospora; species Actinokineospora diospyrosa. The sequence goes on from NZ_JAMTCO010000023.1 coordinate 61,656, forward strand.
CTTGGTGATGCCCGCGGTGGACAGCTCGTCCTTGGTCTGGGAGGTGAACTGCGGCTCGGGGATGCGCACGTGGATCACCGCGGTCATGCCCTCGAGCACGTCGTCGAGGGTGGGCAGGTCCTCCTTGGGCTTGAGCAGCCCGCGGGTCTTGGTGATCGCCTCCTGCAGCGCCTTGGCCGCGGCCCGGTCGAAGCCCCTGCGGTGCGTGCCGCCGTGCATGTTGCGGATGGTGTTGGTGAAGCACTCGACGGTGCGCTCGTAGCCGGTGCCCCAGCGCAGCGCCACCTCGACCTCGGCGCGGCGCTGCACCTTGGAGCGCATGACGCCGTTCTCGTCGGCGGCGTTCTCCTGGTAGGTGCCCTCGCCGGTGACCAGGATGGTGCCGGACACGGCGCGCTCGCCGTCGGGGCTGAGGAACTCGACCATGTCGCCGAGGCCGTTGGGGAACTGGAAGGACTCCTCGGCGTACTCGCCGGGCGCCTCCGGGTCCTCCTGGCGCAGCACGTAGGTGACGCCGGGGACGAGGAAGGCGGTGTTGCGCAGCTTGGCGCGGACGGAGTCGACGGCGAGCGCGGCGCCGTTCTCGAAGTACCGCGCGTCATACCAATACCTGGTCGAGGTGCCGGTGGAGTCGTTGCGGCGCATCTTGCCGACGACCTCGAGGCCGGACTGGCGGGTGAACGCGGCCCGCGGGCCCTCGCCGTCGAACACGCCGGGCACGCCGTGCGCGAAGGACATCCGGTGGACCTTGCCCTCGCGCTTGACGGTGACGTCGTAGCGGTGCGAGAGGGCGTTGACCGCGGAGGCGCCGACGCCGTGCAGGCCGCCGGAGGTCTTGTAGCCGGAGCCGCCGAACTTGCCGCCCGCGTGCAGCCGGGTCAGCACGAGCTCCACACCGGACAAACCGGATTTGGCGTGCACGCCGGTGGGGATGCCGCGGCCGTCGTCGTCGACCTGGACGCTGCCGTCGGCGTGCAGGGTGACCACGACCCTGGTGGCGTACCCGGCCACGCCCTCGTCGGTGGAGTTGTCGACGACCTCGGTGAACAGGTGGTTGATGCCCCGGCTGTCGGTGGACCCGATGTACATGCCGGGCCGCTTGCGCACCGCCTCCAGACCCTCCAGGTGCGTGAGGTCGTCGGCCCCGTACAGGGTCTCGGCAGTCACTGGGTCGTTCTCCCGCTGCTGTTGTCTCTCCCCCGAGCCCGCGCTCGGTGTCCGCGCGGCCGGTGCCGCTCGAACAGGTGTCCCAAGGTACCGGAGGGTATCGGCCCGCCATGACAACCGTGCGCCGCCGCGCGCGGCGCGCCGGGTGGCCCGCGCCACGCCGACCGCGGTGCCAGGTGGTGATGACTTGCGCCGTCCGGCCGCTTGACCCCCGATCCAAACGTGGGTGATGTTGTGTGAATTTACCGCCGACCCGGCGGTAGGCGCCGTCTTGACGGGTGCTCAGAGGCGCGTTTATGGTCTAGACCACAGCACATCTAGACCCAGCTGAACTGCACCAACCCCTCCGGCGTCCGGGTCCGGCCGACGCCCGACGGAAGTAGGCGTCCCCCTGCTCCCGTTTCCACCCCTGCGCGGGTCGCCACGGCGGCCCGCGGAAACGCCGTCCACTCCTGTGGAGGAGCACGCAACCATGAAGCACAAGCGCAAATTCGCCGCGGCAGCGGCAGGGGCGACGATCGCCCCGCTGTTGATGGTCGCCCTGCCCGCGAGCCAGGCCGCGGCACACGGCTACATCAGCTCCCCGCCCAGCCGCCAGGCCAACTGCGCGGCGGGCAAGGTCAGCAACTGCGGTCCGGTCATCTACGAGCCGCAGAGCGTCGAGGGTCCCAAGGGGCAGAAGAACTGCCACGGCGGTCTCTCGCAGTTCGCCCAGCTCAGCGATGACTCGAAGAACTGGCCCGCGGCCTCGGTCGGCAACTCGGTGAACTTCACCTGGACGCTCACCGCCCGGCACGCGACCTCGACCTGGGAATACTTCATCGGCAGCGAGCGCGTGGCTGTCTTCAACGACAACGGCGCGCAGCCCGGCGCCACCAAGAGCCACACCGTCAACCTGGGCGGCAAGACCGGCCGGGTGAAGCTGCTGGCCGTGTGGAACATCGCCGACACCGCGATGGCCTTCTACAGCTGCGTCGACCTGCAGGTCGGTGGCGGCGGTGGCACCACCACCACCCAGCCGACCACGACCACCACGCAGCCGACGACGACCACCACCCGGCCGACGACGACCACCACGACCACGACCACCACGCCGCCGCAGTCGGGCACGTGGGCGGCGGGCACGAACTACGCGGCAGGCGCCACCGTGACCTACAACGGTGGTTCCTACCGCTGCCTTCAGGCCCACACCGCGCTCGCGGGCTGGGAGCCGAGCACCACCCCGGCTCTCTGGGCCAAGAACTGATGGCCACCCGGTCCGGGCCTCGGCGGGCCCGGACCGGGTCCCCCAAGGAGGCACGCATGAGACGTCCGCTGATCGCCGCCGCCTGCCTCGTCGCGCTGACCGGCTGCGCGGGCAACGGCCACGCCGACCACCCCGCCGGGCACGCCGACCACCTGGCGCCGACCACCCCGGCCGCCTCGGCCGCGGCCCCGCTGACCACCGCGAGCGGCGCCACCAGCGCCGCGGCCGCCCCCGCCGTCGGCGACTACAACCTGGCCGACGTGATGTTCCTGCAGATGGCGGTCGCCAACCACAACCGCGGCATCGAGCTGATCCACCTCGCCGACAAGCGCCCCATCCGCGAGGACCTGCGCAACCTGGCCGCCGCCATCCGGCTGACCCAGGAGCAGGAGGTCGGGCAGATGAAGAAGTGGCTGACCGGCTGGTCGCAGTCCACCGACGTCAACCCCGACCCCAACGCCCACTCCCACCACGGCGGCATGCCGGTGACCGACGCCCAGGCACTGGCCGATCTGGGGAAGCTGCCCGACGGCGAGTTCGAGAAGCAGTTCATCGCGCTGCTCACCGCCCACCAGCACAACGCCGTGGAGTTCGCCCTGACCGAGGGCAAGGAAGGCGTCAGCACCGAGGTGAAGGCGTTCGCCGACAAGGTGGTCAAGTCGCGGACCGGTCAGATCCAGCAGTTGCTGAACTACCAGCAGTGAGCTCCGCGTGGGCCCCGGCCTTCTCCGGGGCCCGCGCGGTCACAGGTCCGGCTGCCGCCCGAGCGGGATGTCCAGGACCTTCGGCTTCTTGAGCAGGAACCGCAGCAACGCCTCGGCACCCTCTACTGTGAAGTCCTCGACCACGTAGTAGGTGGTGGTCGACGGGGCCAGGAAGTCCGGGATCCCGGCGGTGGTCTGTCCGGGTAGGACGACGGGGACGAACCGCTGCAGGTCGTGCTGGTTGGCGTGGAAGGTGTCGCGGATCAGGCGGGCTTCCCACTGAGCACCCTTGCCCTCATCGGGCCCGGTGCGACCTTCGGACCGCATCCGGTACCGCTCGGAGGCGACACAGAGGACGACGTCGGCGTCGCGGACCTGCTCCCCCATCCACAGCGCCCAATCCTGCCGCTCCCCCGCCGCGACCTGATCCAAGCGGGCGTCGATGCCGTTGTTGCGCAAGAACTCCCAGAAGCCTTGGACGACTTCGTTGTGGCCGTCTTCCTGCGCATACGAGATGAACACCCTCGACACAGTCACCGCCTCCTCTTCCCGGTCTGCCTCGACATGCCCTGGCCGTTCTTGATCGAGCGCAGTCCCTCTTCGAACTGCTTCACCAGCGGGCTCTGCTTGCTCAGGCTCTTGCGCAGGATGACGAGCATGCGGAGCACGATGCTCCCGGCCTTCTGCGGATTGCCCGCCATGGCGGTCCACGACGCCCACGGCAGGTGCAGCCCGACCGTCAGCGGGTCGTACTCCCCGCGCAAGTCGGCGAGCCGCTGCACGATCACCGTGTACATGTCGCGGGCCGTCGCCGGGTCGCCCCGTCTCCCCAGGTGGTCGGCGTACTCCGACTGCAGGTCGATGAATTGCGGGCTGATCTCGCCGAACTCCGCGGCCGCGTCAGCCAGGACGGTCTCGTAGAGGGCGATGGCGTCGTCGATCTGCCCCATTTCCGCCAGCACGTCGGCGACGTAGCTCCTGGAGACGAGGGTGCGGTAGTCACTGGCCCCCAGCACGCGAGCACGCGCCGACGCGACTTCGGCGAACATGGCCTTGGCACTCTCGTACTCGTCCAGTTCGAGGCAGGAGGTCGCGATGTCGTGCCGGGTGTCCAAGACCTCCGGGTGGTCCACCCCGAGCAGCGCCACCTGCGCCGCCAGGACTTCTTCGAGCCGCGCCCGGCTCTCGTCGCCGTCCCTGGTCCAGAACGCCAGATGACCGCGCACTCGAAGGACCAGCGCGGTTTCCCCGCCCAAGGCGGGCTCCGCGTCCTCGAGCAGCCGCTCGGCCTGGACAACCGCGATGCGCCGCAAACCGAGGTCGTCGTAGAGCTGCGCGACGCGGAACCGGAGTTCGAACGCCTCCGGATCATCGGGCAGGTGGCCGACCACGGCGAGGACGTGCGCGTGCAGGTCTTGCCACGCGGTCATCGTGTCCACGACCAGGATCGGCCTGGGTAGGGCCGCGGCGACCAGGTCCCTGGCCCGGGTCGCGTGGGCGAGGCCGTCGCGGTGGCGGGTGACGGATTGGACCAGGCGGTGGACGGTGATCGTTGTGGTGGTGCCCCTGGTGATGAGGCTGTGGGACAGCAACTCGCCGATGGCGCGGACCAGGGTGAGTTCGTCGTCTGCCAAGGGGTGCAGCACCGAGGTCGGGATGGCGTCCGGGGCCAGGTAGGCGATGGTGTCGAGGACCTCGCGGGCCAATGGGCTCAGCCGCTCGATGGCCAGCAACCACGTGGTGGCGACGGTGTGCGGGTAGTCGTCCGGCTGGTTGTCGGCCTGCAGGTCGGCGCTGCGGTCGCGGTAGAAGCGCAGGTAGTCGGCCAGGCCGATGCCGGTGGTGGCGGTGAACGCCGCGGCCTGGGTGAGGGCGAGCGGGAGGCCGCCGAGTTCGTCGGCGAGTTCCGCCGCGGTGTCGGCGTCGGTGTCCTCGGTCGTCGTGGTGAGCAGTTCGACGGCGGCCGAGGTCTCGAGGGGCTCGACCCGGTGGACGGTGTCGGGCTTGGGCCATCGACCCGCTTGGCTGGTCACCAGGACGTGGCCGTTTCCCCGGGCGGGCACGAGCCCGTTGAGCGCGGCGGCCGTCGGGACGTTGTCGAGGATGAGCAACCAGGGCTGCTTGAGCTCGGACAGCCAGGTGTTGACCGCGTGCACGGGATTGCGGACCAGCGCGGCTTCCGACGCCGGGCGGACCAGGTCGAGCAGGTCGCGGTAGTCGCGTTCGCGGGCCACCTTGTCCTCGGCGTGGATCCACCAGACCACGCCGTAGTCGTCCAGGTGCCGTTCGGCGTAGGCGCGGGCGAGGCTGCTCTTGCCGACACCGCCCATGCCGGTCAGGATCCGCACCACCGGTGCGCGGCTCTTCTTCGGAGCGGTGAAAGCGGCGCGCAGGTCGGCTAATTCCTGATCACGGCCGACCACCGGGGTCATGTCGCCGATGTTCGGGGAGACGACCTGGTCGGTGACCGGGGGCGCGGGCTCGACGGTCTCCGGGGTCCAGGTGTCGAAGTCGGGTTCGGGCAAGACCGGCGGCTCGACGAGCTTCGGCTTGCGCAGGATGAAGCGGAGCAGGTCTTCCGCACCAGGCACCGTGAGGTCGCGGACGGTGTAGACGGTGGTGATGGCGGGGGCGAGGAAGTCGGGGACGCCGTCGGGGGACTGGCCGGGTAAAACGACGGGGACGAACTTCTGGAGGTCGCCGCCGCTGGCGTAGAACTCGGCTCGGATCAGGCGGGCTTCCCAGCGGACGCCGTTGCCCTCGGCCTGCTGTTGCGAACGGAGCCGGTACTGCGGGGAGGCCACGCACAAGACGACCTCGGCGTCGCGGATCTGGTCGGCCATCCACAGCGCCCAGTCCTGCCGCTCACCCTCGGCGACCTGGTCGAAGACCGCGTCAACACCGTTGTTGCGCAGGAACGACCAGAACGAGCGCACCAGGGCGCGGTGCTCCTCGGACTCGTGCGCGTAGGAGAGGAAGACCCGACGCGCCACCGACCACCCCGATCTCCCGTTCCGCCACCCGGTCCATCGCTCGCGTGGACCGCGTCGTTGCGCTGGAAGATCCTATCCGCTCAGGACTCGGCGGTGATCTGGTCGTAGGTGGGGAAGTGGTGGGCGATGGAGTCGTCGAGGAAGTTGGCGATCCAGCCGTTGTCGTCGTGGAAGAAGCGGATGGAGATGTAGTCGGGGCGGGTGCCCATGTCGAACCAGTGGGTCGTGTTGGCGGGGACGCTGAGCAGGTCGCCCGCCTCGCACAGGACGGCGTGGACCTTGCCGTCGATGTGCAGGTAGAAGATGCCGGAGCCGCGGGCGAAGAAGCGGTCCTCGTCGTCGTCGTGGGTGTGCTCGGACAGGAACTTGGCCCGGGCGGTGGCGGCCTGCTCGCGCCAGGCGTCGGTGTCCGCCGGGGTCATGGTGACGGCGTCGACGAAGTGGTAGCCCTCGCGGGTGGACACCTCGTCGACCCGGGTCTGGTAGGCCTTGATGACCTCGTCCGACGGCGGGTTCAGCGGGAGGTCGACCACGGGCCAGCGGGAGAAGCGGACACCGAGGGCGGCGAGGGTCTCGCGGATCTCGGCCTCGTCGCGGGTGCGGGTGAGCACCGTGGTCGGGTCGGTGTCGGGCCAGACGGTCAGTTGGGTCATCGGGTCACCCCTCCGCGATCGCGGTCTTGAACCGCAGCAGCCATTCCAGGCACTCGGCGCGGTGCCTGGCAACCATCAGGTCGTCCCCCCACACGTACACCCCATGCCTGGCGACCACCAGTGCCGGGGTCTCGGGGTCGTACCCCGCCTCGAACGCGTCGCCGAGCACGCCCATGTCCTGGGAGTTGGGCACGACCGGGACGCGCACCAGGTCGTCGTGCGCGCGCCTGCCGAAGCCCTTGAGCATCTCCAGGTCGCTCAGCTCGATGCCGCCCGGCCACCGCTCGGCGGCCACGACCGGGGCGAGCATGTGCAGGTGGACGACCGCGCCTGCGCCCGCGACCGAGGCGATGCGCGCGTGCAGGCCCGCCTCGGCGGACGGGCGCAGGCGCTGGCCGGGCAGCGCGGCACCGGTGCCGTCGACCTCGACGACGTCGTGCGCGGTGAGCTCGCCCTTGTCCAGGCCGCTGGCGGTGACGGCGAGGCGCAGGGGGTCGCGGCCGAGGGTGACCGACAGGTTGCCCGAGGTGCCGCGCATCCAGCCCAGGGCCGTGTACCGGGCGGACTCGACCGCGATTGCCTGACCGGCGGTGACGATGGCCTGTCCGGCGGTGACCAGGTCAGGCATCGGGCACGATCCGGAAGTCGTCAAAGGACTTAGCGACCCGGTGGTCACCGAAGTCCGCGCCGCCGTAAGGCTCACCGTCGCGCGCTAGGCCCACCGTCTGCCAGCCTGCCTCGGCAGCGGCGTCGAGCTCGGCGGGGACGTCGGACAGGAACACGATCCGCTGCGGGGTAGGCCCACCGATGCCCTCGGCGATAGCGGCGTAAGAGGCCGCTTCACGCTTGGGACCCGCGTTGACGGTGTCGAAGTGGTGGCGGAAGAGGTTGGTCAGGTCGCCTTCGGTCGTTGTGGAGAACGACGCGATCTGGCCCGCGACCGAGCCGGAGGAGAACACGGCCAGCTTCAGCCCGGCCTCGTCCCAGCCGCGCAGGGCGGGCACGACGTCGGGGAAGTACTCGGACACGAGGTCGCGGCGGGCGTAGCCGTCCTGCCAGATGAGGCCCTGCAGGTCCTTGAGCGGCGCGGCCTTGCGGTCGGCGGCCATCCACCCGTGCAGCACGGCCACGACGGCCGCGGTGTCGGCGTCCTCGGGCAACCCGGCCTCGGCCTTGGTCCGCGCGACGGCCGAGAGCACCAGCGGGTCGGTGGGGTGCGCGTCGATCCACGGGCCCAGCCGGGGGCGCGCGTAGTCGTAGAGCACCACGTGGACCCCCACGGTCGGCATCAACGTGCCCTCGATGTCGAGCACGACCCACTGGGCGGACAGGGTGTCGGTCACGGTTCCTCTCTCTGCCGGGCGGCGGTCGCCGCCTGCGGCGGTCAACGGTGGTAGTCGGCGACGGCGGCGGGGACGAAGGGGCCGCGGTCGGTGACGATGGTGGTGACGAAGCGCGGTGGGGTGACGTCGAAGGCCGGGTAGTGGCCGCGGACCTTGTCGCTGGCGGTGCGCACGCCCAGGGTGTGCAGGACCTCGGTGCCGTCGCGGTGCTCGATCGGGACGTCGGCCGCGGTGGGCGCGGCCGGGTCGGGGGCCTGGACCTGGGCCAGGAACGGCACCCCGAAGGCGTGCGCGGCCACGGCCAGGCCGAGGGTGCCGACCTTGTTGACCACGTGCCCGTCCAGGGTGACCCGGTCCGCGGCGGTGAGCAGCACGTCGACCAGGCCGCCCTGCAGCACCGACGCGCCCATGCCGTCGGTGATCAGCGTGGTGTCGACGCCCATCTCGGCGAGGGTCTCGGCGGTGAGCCGGGCGCCCTGCAGGTAGGGGCGGGTCTCGGTGCAGAAGAAAGACACGTCCTTGCCGAGCCGCTGGGCCGCTGCGACGGTCTCGATCAGGTAGGCGTCGGCCCAGCAGTGGGTGAGGACGCGGGCGCCGTCGGGGAGCAGCTTGGCGCTGTGCTCGCCTAGAGCGCGGCTCTTAGCGCGGTAAAGCTCGTCGCCCGCCTCGGCTCCACGTGTCGCTGCGGCGACCAACTCCTCCCCCACGACCGGACCGGCAGCGTCAACTTCAGCGAGGACAGCGGCGACGGCCTTGCGCAGGTGGTTGTTGGTGGCGCGGCTCGCGATCAAGCGCCCACCGGCTATGTCCAGTGCGGCACGCGCATCAGCCGCCGGTAGACCTGCCGCGTCGCGGGCGGCGAGGACCATGCCGAAGAGGGCCGCGAAGTACGGACCGGAGGACTGGGTGACCATGTCCTCGATCGCGACGGCGACCTCGTCGACCGTCGTGCAGCGCACCCAGACCCGCTCGAACGGGAAGCGCCTGCGGTCGAGGATGGTGACGGCCTCGGCGTCGAGCTTGACGCTCTCGTCCAGGGTCGGCCTGGTCATCAGCTGTACCCGGTCGGGGCGGGGTACTCGCCGGTCAGCAGGTGCCTGCCGACCTCGGCGGCCTTGTAGACGGTCGGGTCGTGCAGCGTGAGGGTGCGGGCGTTGCGCCAGAACCGGTCGATGCCGTGCTTGGCGGCGGTGGCGCGCGCGCCGGTGAACTCGAACAGCCGGTTGGTGATCTCGACGGCGAGCTCGGAGGTGACGACCTTGGCGTGCGACACGCGGATCGAGGTTCGTCCACGCTCGTCGGCGGACAGCGCGTCCCCCTGGGCGGCCGCGTCGCTGAACGCGCGCGCGGCGGCGTCGACGAGCAGGTCGGCCGCTTCCAACCGGGACAGCAGACTGCCGTACCCGGCAACGATGTGCGGGTCCTCGGTGGCGTGCTCGGCGCCGGAAGCGGGCCAGGCGCGCGCGGTCTCCCGGGTGTAGCGGGCGGCCTCGGTGAGCGCGCCACGACCGATCGCGGCGAGCAGGCGGCTGAGGATCAACTGGAAGCCCAGCGGGGCGAGGGAGTCGCGCTGCGCCCGCGCGTCCCCGGGCTGCGGCTGCGCCCCGAGGACGTCGTGTTCACCGACGAACACGTCGGTGAACTCGACCCCGCCGCTGGCCGACAAGCGCTGGCCCAGGTTGTCCCAGTCGCCCAGGTACCGGATCCCGGCCGCGGTCGCGTCGAGGGTGAAGGTGAGCTTGCGCCCGGTGCCCGCGTGCGCCCCGCTGACCACGAGCCGGTCGGCGACGCTGGCCCCGGTCGCGAAGAACTTGCGCCCGTTGACCAGGTATCCACCGTCCACATCAGACAGAACGAGGGCGTCGTCGCGCGGGTTCGCGACACCGGCCCAGAACCAGCGGTGCTCGGCGGTCGCCCGGTTGAGCTCCTCGGTCAGGTCGGGCCGGTCGAACAGGGTGGTCCGCCACACGTGCAGGTAGTGGTAGCCCAGCAGGTGCCCCACCGAGGCGTCCGCGGCCCCCACCTCGGCCAGCACGGCGTGCGCGACGGCCCAGTCCTGCCCGTGGCCGCCGTGCTCGACCGGGACCAGCAGCGGCAACAACCCGCTCTCCCGCAGCAGGGCCACCTCGACCAGCGGCTCAGCGCCCTTGCGCTCCCGCTCCACCGCATCGGCCGCCAGCCGCCCGGCCACCTCCCGCGCCACCTCGACCCACGCCTGGTGCCCCATCACACTCCCGTTGCGTCCTCGGACTCCCCCGGCAGTATGCCGGTCGGCGAGATGACGACCGCTATGTGGGACTCCCGTACGCCCGCTCCACCCGGGCAACCCGCACCTGGAACGCCTCGTACCACTCAGTCCGCCCACGGTGCCGGGTGGTGACGTGCTCAGGCTGGTCACGCCACGTGGCGATGGAGGCCTCGTCCTTGAAGTAAGCGACGGTGATGCCGATGCGGTCGGTGTCGCGGACGGAGTCGTAGCCGAGGAAGCCGGGAGAGGTGGCGACCAGTTCGAACATGCGGTCGGAGGCTTCGTGGTAGCCGGCGTCTTGGGGGCTGAGGATGGAGGTGAAGATGACGGCGTAGTAGGGGGGCGCGGGGGTGGTGGTGAGGTGCATGGGGATAGTGAAGCAGGGGATGGTGGCGTTCGGGTGGGTGTTTACGGGTCGATCGGTTGTGGACAGCGGGCTCGGATTTCGGCGATGAGTGATTGCGCACAGACTTGGGTGCCCCGCAATGGCTCGGCTGCCGCAACAGGCTTGGGTTCTCTCCATGGCCCTGGTGCTCACAATGGCTTGGGTGTCGGCACAGGCTTGGGCGCTCACATGGCCCGGCTGCCCAACAGGCCGAGTTGTCCACAACGGGCTTGCTTGTCCACAGGGTGATGCTTGGTTCTCCCGTTGTGTCGGGCTGTTTCGGTAGGCTGTGCATTGGGGGCTCTTGGTGTAGATGATCTTGCGCGGGGTGGTTGTTGGGGTGGTCGCGGGGGCGGTTGTCCACAATGGTTCTGGTTGTCCACAGGCTCCGTTCGCTGCTCCCGGTTTTGTCGGGGTGCTTGGTCTCCAGTGGTGAGTGCGCCGGGTGTGGGATGATCTTCGTGTCGGAGTGATCGGAGATTGTGTCTGTGCGTGGTGTCGTGTTGGGTTCGCATGATCGGGAAACGATTTCGCGTGAGTTGCGGTCGGGCCGCTCTTTCCGTTCGATTGCGTTGATGCTGGGTCGGCATCATTCGGTGGTTGCTCGCGAGGTGGCCCGCAATGGCGGGCGGGACGGGTATCGGGCCGTGGCGGCCGATCGCCGAGCGGGAGAGAAACTGGCTCGGCCGAAGCCGCGGAAGTTG
>NZ_JAMTCO010000024.1 GCF_024171925.1 Actinokineospora diospyrosa
GTCGACTGCGACACCCCGAAGGTCTCCGCCAACTCCGCCTGGACACGATTCCGCCGTAAATACGTCAAAGTGACGACCAACGAGGTGAACAAACCCAACACCGGCGGCCACGGCCGCCGACCATCACCGACCTGGTGGTGAATCGCGGCGCAGAGGTTCTCGACGGACTCGCGCGTCAGGCCAGTGGTATGATACATGTCAGGCGGTCCGTTTGGTGAGTTTCTTTGGTGTGGTAACCAGATCCTCTCAAATGGACCGCCGCCTACGTCAACCCACCCCGGCCTTCATGATCGCCAGGCGAGGGTGAGTCCACCTCTGAATAACCCTCACAGCTTACCGACGCGCACCGACAAACCGGGAGCGGCGAACGCGGGCTGTGGACAAGCGAACCCGTTGTGGATAAACAACAACAGCACCACAAGATCATCTGCCGCAAGAGCCCCCGATATACAGCCTACCGACGCACTCCGACAAAACGGCAGCAGCAAACAAGGCCTGTGCACAACCACAACCGTTGTGGACAACCAAGCGCCCCGCACACCCCCAAGCGCCCGGCGGACAGCCGAGCACCCTTCAAGCACCCCCAGCCGCTGTCAGCGCCAACCGCCCAGCAACCCAACAGGGAGCGGCGGCCGCCCACATGGCCCTCGCGCACCTGGGCGACCGCCGGGGGTCTTACCCCTCGTAGTCGGGTTCGTCCCGCCACCGCTGCTGTCCACTGGCCGGGAGGGTCGAGATCGGGTCGTAGTACGGGTAGCGCCGACTCAGGATCGCCGCCGCGTCCGATGCCTCGTCGCGCTCGGTGCCTGCCCGGTAGTTCTTCGTCCAGTACGACACCCCGAGTTCGCGGTCGTATTCCGTGACCTGGTGAACCCACCGCTTTCCCACGTACGGCACGTCGCAGATGATGCGGGGGGTCGCGTAGCCGGGCAGGTAGCCCATGATCGCGTGCTGCAGTTCCTGCGCTTCCCACACCGCGACCCGCCAGTGCTCCGCGTTGGGGATCATGTCGCACATGTAGAAGTAGTACGGGAGGATGTTCGCCTCGCCCTGCAGGGCGAAGCACAGGTCCAGCAACGCCTCCGGGGTCGCGTTCACGCCGCGCATCAGCACGCCCTGGTTGCGCACGTCGCGCACGCCGACCTCGAGCGCGGTCCGCGCGGCCTCGGCCACCAGCGGTGTCACCGACTGCGCGTGGTTGACGTGGGTGTGGATGGCCAGGTTCACGCCGCGGCGGGCGGCGGTGCGGGCCACGCGCTCCAGGCCCTCCACGACCGAGGGCTGCAGCCAGTGCTGGGGCAGGCCAGCCAGGGCCTTGGTCGCCAACCGGATGTCGCGCACCGTCTCGATGTCTAGCAGCCGCATCAGGAAGTTCTCCAGCTGCTTCCACGGCACGTTCGCCACGTCGCCGCCGGAGACGACCACGTCGCGGACGCCGGGGGTGCGCGACAGGTAGTCGATCATCTGGTCCTGGCGGTCGACCGGCTTGAGGACGAGCTTGTGCTTGTCCACCTGCGGGGTCGAGTTGCCGACCAGGTCCATCCGGGTGCAGTGCCCGCAGTACTGCGGGCAGGTGGACAGCAGCTCGGCGAGCACCTTGGTCGGGTAGCGGTGGGTCAGGCCCTCCACCACCCACATCTCTGCCTCGTGCAACGAGTCGCGGGCCGAGTGCGGGTGGCTGGGCCACTCGGGGTCGCGGTCGGAGCGCACCGGCAGCATGTAGCGGCGCACCGGGTCGGCGAAGAACGCGTCGGTGAACTCCGCGGCCGAGGCGGTCGGGGCCATGGTGTTGAGCATCTGCGGCGGCAGCAACATCGACATCGTCGCCAGGTCGCGCTGGTCGGCGGCCAGCTCCGCGTAGAACGACTCGTCGAGCAGGTCGCCGACGACCTTGCGCAGCTGGCGCTCGTTCTTGACGCAGTTCACCCGCTGCCACTGCGCGTCGCGCCACTGCGCCTCGGTGACCGCCGCCCAGCCCGGGAAGCGGCGCCACTCCGGCTCGACCAGCTCGCGGCGGACGTACTCGTAGGGCTGGTGGCCCGCCATCTCGACCGCGGCCGACACGCTCGTGTCGGCCTGCTGCAGGTCGTGCAACGCAGTCATATGTGCTCCTAGCCGCTAGGGTGGCGTGAAGATATGCTGCCAGAGCGGGTGTACTCCGTAAAATCTACAGGACGTATGGCCGGGATGACATGGGAGAGGCGCGGGGATGAACGCACAGGTCGCACGGGTCGGGTCGCCCTTCGGGCTGCACCGGGTGCTCGAACCGGCCGGGGTGCTGCCGCAGCAGGCGCACCGGCTCGACGACGACCCCGAGCCCTACGCCGACGAGGTCGTCCTCGACGTCGACCGGCTCAACCTGGACGCGGCCTCCTACCGCCAGCTGCGCGACCAGCACGGTGACGGCACGACCGTCCGCGCCGCGGTGCTGGGGATCGTTGCCGAGCGCGGCAAGATGCAGAACCCGGTCACCGGCTCCGGCGGCATGCTGCTGGGCACCGTCCGCGCGGTCGGCCCGGACTCGCCGCTGGGCCTCGAGGTGGGCGACCGGGTCGCGTCCCTCGTCTCGCTGACCCTCACCCCGCTGCGCATCACCGACGGCCTCACCGGCTGGGACGGGCTCAGCGAACAGGTCCCCTGCCGCGGCACCGCCGTCCTCTTCGGCCGCTCCATCGCCGCCGTGCTGCCCGACGACCTGCCGGACGGGATCGCGCTGTCGGTCATGGACGTCTGCGGCGCCCCCGCGCTCACCGACCGGGTCGTGCGCGAGGCGGGCGCGGGCGCGTCCGTGCTGGTCCTCGGCGGTGGCGGCAAGTCCGGCTCGCTGTCGCTGGCCGCCGCCCGGCGCGCGGGCGCGACCCGCCTGGTCGCCTTGGTCCCCACCCTCGACGAGGCCGACGCGGTCCGGGCCGCGGGCATCGCCGACGAGGTCGTCATCGCCGACGCGCGCGACCCGCTGGCCGTCCACGCCGCCGTCGGGACACCGGTCGACGTGACCGTCGTGTGCGTCGACGTGCCCGGCTGCGAACACGGCGCGATCATGGCCACGGCCGACGGCGGCACGGTCGTCTTCTTCTCCATGGCCACCTCGTTCCCCGCCGCCGCGCTGGGCGCCGAGGGGCTGGCCGCCGACGTCCGGATGCTCGTCGGCAACGGCTACGTCCCCGGCCACGCCGCGTTCGCCCTGGACCTGCTGCGCGCCGAGCCCGGGGTGCGCGCCCTGTTCGCCGCCCGCGAGACTCAGTAGCCGTGACGTCCCAAGACAGCGCGACGACCCCGACCCGCGCGAGCACCACCCTGTACACCGGCGGTCGCGTGCACTCCCCGGCCGACCCGTCCGCCACCGCCCTCGCCGTGCAGGACGGCGTGGTCGTGTGGTTGGGGCAGGACTCCGTCGGCCGCTCCCTGCACGCGGACGCCGACGTCGTCGACCTCGACGGCGCGTTCGTGGCCCCCGCCTTCGTCGACGCCCACGTGCACGCCACCTCCGCCGGGCTGCTGCGCGTCGGGCTCGACCTGACCGGAGCGCGCACCCTGGCCGACTGCCTGACCATGGTCACCGCGCACGTCCGCGCCACCGGGCACCCGCTGGTCTGGGGGCACGGCTGGGACGAGACGACCTGGCCGGAGAACCGCCCGCCCACCCGCGCCGAGGTCGACGCCGCCGCCGGGGGAGCCGCGGTCTACCTGTCCCGGGTCGACGTGCACTCCGCGCTCGTGTCGACCGCGCTGCTCGACCGCGCCCCCGGCGTCACCGCCGCCGACGGCTACCACCCCGACGGCCCGCTGACCCGCGACGCGCACCACCGGGTCCGCCGCGCCGCCCAGGACGCCATCACCCCGGCCCAGCGCGACGAGGCCCAACTGGAGTTCCTGCGCCACGCCGCCGCCCAGGGCATCGCCTGCGTGCACGAGTGCGCCGGACCCGACATCTCCGGCGCCGACGACCTGACCGCGCTGCTCGCCCGCGCGGGCGGCGACCTGCCCGAGGTCGTCGGCTACTGGGGCGAGATCGGGCCCGCCGAACTCGCCGTCCGGCACCGGGTCCGCGGCCTCGCGGGCGACCTGTTCGTCGACGGCGCCCTCGGCTCCCGCACCGCCGCCCTGTGCTCCCCGTACGCCGACGCCGACACCAGCGGCGCGCTCTACCTCGAAGCGGCGGCCATCGCCGAGCACCTCGCGGTGTGCACCGAGGCGGGCATCCAGGCCGGGTTCCACGTCATCGGCGACGCCGCGACCGCCGAGGTGATCGCCGGGTTCGCCCTCGCCGAGAGGCGGGTCGGGCTGCCCGCGCTGGCCGGGTCCCGCCACCGGCTCGAACACCTGGAGATGGTCACCCCCGAGCAGGCCGGGCAGTTGGGCCAGTGGGGCGTGGTCGCCTCCGTGCAACCCCAGTTCGACGCCGCGTGGGGCGGCCCGGACGGCATGTACGCGACCCGGCTCGGCGTCGACCGGGGCACCTCGCTCAACCCGTACGCCCAGCTCGTCGCCGCCGGGGTCGTGCTCGCCCTCGGCTCGGACGCGCCGGTGACCAGGGTCGACCCGTGGGCGAGCGTGCGCGCGGCGGTCAACCACCGCACCGACGGCGCCGGGCTGTCCCCGCGCGCCGCGTTCACCGCGCACACCCGCGGCGGCTGGCGCGCGGCCGGGGTCGACGACGGCCTCACCGGCACCCTCGTACCCGGCGCCCCCGCGACTTTCGCCGTGTGGGACGCGCCCGAACTCGTCGTGGCCGTCCCCGACGACCGGGTCCGCCGCTGGTCGACCGACCCGCGCTCGCGGGTCCCCGGCCTGCCGCCGATGGACTCCGGCGCGCCCCAGCCGACCTGCCTGCGCACCGTCCTGCGCGGCCGCACGATCTTCAACCGCACGAGCCACGACCGCACGAGCCACGACAGTGGAGGGAGCCGCAGTGCCACTACGTAACCGCGCACCGCTTCTCGACCTGGACCCCGCCGTCGTCGACACCGCCCGGCACTTGGCGGCCAAGGCGGCGGCACCGGTGGTCGAGATCGCGCGCTCGCACACCACTGTGTCCGTTGAGCGCGCTACCTTGCGGCTGGCTGGCATAACCGGCGCCGACAGCACTCACCGCGCAGGTGACGTGCCGTGGGTCAACCGCGTTGTTGACACTGTCGCCGAGCATTGCGGTCTTCAGGACGGCGTGTGCGGGCCGGTGTTCCACGCTCTCGCCGAGCACAACCTCGGCAGCCTCACCGAACTCGCCGAGGCCACTGCTGCCGGACAAGTCACCTATCGCGTCCCGACTGGCCGGGATGCCACTCGTGCAGCTAAAGCCGCTCGTACTGCCGTAGGTAAGGGATTGCGGCTCGTAGACCGCAACCGTGCCCAACGCGACAAGATGATCGCCCGCCTCGGCGACCCACCGCGCCGCCCGTGGATCTACCTCATCGTGGCGACCGGGGACATCGACGAGGACGTGGTGCAGGCCGCCAACGCCGCCCGCGCCGGGGCCGACATCATCGCCGTCATCCGCTCCACCGGTCAGTCGCTGCTGGACTACGTGCCCGAGGGCGCCACCCACCACGGGTTCGCGGGCACCTACGCCACCCAGGAGAACTTCCGGATCATGCGGGCCGCGATGGACGAGGTGTCCAAAGAGGTCGGTCGCTACGTCCGCGTCACCAACTACGCCTCCGGGCTGTGCATGCCCGAGATCGCGGTCCTGGCAGGCATGCAGCGGCTGGACATGATGCTCAACGACTCCATGTACGGCATCCTCTTCCGCGACATCAACCCGATCCGCACCTTCGTCGACCAGCGGTTCTCCCGCCAGGTCCACGCCCGCGCGGGCATCATCATCAACACCGGCGAGGACAACTACCTCACCACCGCCGACGCCGTGGACGCCGCGCACACCGTCACTGTGTCGCAGTTGCTCAACGAGCACTTCGCGCACGAGGCGGGGCTGCCCGACGAGCTGCTCGGCCTAGGGCACGCCTTCGAGATCAACCCGAAGGTCCCCGAGTCGTTCCGGCTGGAGCTCGCGCACGCGCTGCTGGCCCGCGAGCTGTTCCCGGACGCGCCGCTGAAGTGGATGCCGCCGACCAAGCACATGACCGGCGACGTGTTCAACGGCTACCTGCTCGACGGGTTCTTCAACCTCGCGGGCGCGCTCACCGGCCAGTCCATCCTGCTGGTCGGCATGATGACCGAGGCCGTCGTCACGCCGTTCCTGTCCGACCGCGACCTGGCGCTGGCCAACGTCCGCTACGTCCTCGACGCCGCCGGGGGACTGGTCGAGGACTTCCGCCCCGCGCCGGACGGGCTCATCGTCAAACGCGCCCACCAGGTCCTCGGCGAGGCCGTCGACCTGCTCGCCCGCATCGTCGACGACGGCCTGCTCAACGCCATCGCCGAGGGCACCTTCGGCCTGATGAAGCGCCCGCCGGACCAGGGCAAGGGTGCCGCTGGCGTGGTCGCGCGGTCCGACGACTACGTCAACCCGGCCGTGGACCTGCTCGACGAGGGGGTGGCCCGGTGACCGACAAGCGCCACGTCCGCCCCTACGGCGACACCAGCGGCGACGGCATGGTGCAGACCTCGTTCACCCTGCCCGTCCCGCACGGCCCGCGCGCGGAGGGCGCCGCCCTGCTGCTCGCGCAGAAGATGGGCATGGAGCCCGCGATGGTCGTGCACTCCAACCCCATCGGCCCGGACTTCACCTTCTTCGTCGTCTACGGCTCGGTGCGCCACATCATCGACCTGGACGAGGTCGAGGTCGTCGAACGCGAGTACCCGCTGCTGCCGCCGAGCGAGGTCAACACCGCGATCAAGCGGTCCATGCGCCGCAAACTGGTCGTCGTCGGCGCCTGCATCGGCACCGACGCGCACACCGTGGGCATCGACGCGATCCTCAACATCAAGGGCTTCGCGGGCGAGAAGGGCCTCGAGTACTACCGCGAGCTGCGCGTGGTCAACCTCGGCGCCCAGGTCAGCGTGCCCGACCTGGTGAAGCGGGCGCGCACCGAGAAGGCCGACGCGGTCCTGGTGTCGCAGGTCGTCACCCAGCGCGACGCGCACATCCTCAACACCCAGGAGATGTCCGCCGCCTTCCGCGAGGCGATGGGCGCCCGCCGCCCCCTGCTCATCGCGGGCGGACCCCGCTTCGACCCGAGAATGGCCCCCGACCTCGGCGTCGACCGCGTCTTCAGCCGCGGCACCACCCCCGGCGAGGTCGCCAGCTACCTCGTCCACGCCATCTCCCTGCGCAAGGAGCAGCCCGCATGACCGCCGAGCCAGGCCTCACCGTCACCCACCGCCGCTACGTCCCCCACGCCCACGCCCACTACGGCGGCAGCCTCGTCGACGGCGCCTACTCCCTGGGCCTGTTCGGCGACGTGGCGACGGAGCTGTGCGTGCGCGCGGACGGGGACGAGGGCCTGTTCGCCGGCTACTCCGACGTGGAGTTCCTGGCCCCGCTCCGAGCAGGGGACGTGGTCGAAGCCACCGCCACCCTCACCCGCGTCGGCACCCGCTCCCGGGGCGTCCGGTTCGAGGCCCGGGTCGTGTGCCGAGCCGCCCCCGAGCGCGGCCCATCAGCGGCCGACGTGCTGGACCCGCCAATCGTGATCACCCGCGCCACCGGCACGGTCGTGGTCCCAGCTGCCCAGTAGCCCTCCCGAGCAGGTTGCCCCTCTTCACCGGGCGCCGGTTCCTCGACACCTCCGGGTGAACTTGACCTCCGCCTCCACTGAACGCCCAGGTCGTGGTTATCCACAACCCGATCGGCTGTCCACAGTTTTCCGCCGACCCCCTCTGCGCTGGTCAGGCCGGGTAGACTGGCACTGGGGACGCCCCCCGTGGTGTGGTGGGGGGCGGGGCCGCGCGGGGGCGGTCCCCGGAACGGGGTCGCGCCGGTCGGGCGTGTGCCGCCGAGGGGGTGTTGCCACCGGCGCGGTCGTGCTCCCACCGGTCGAGTAGCCGGATCGGCCAGCGAATTGCGGTTCCCGTCAGGTCCGCGCGGGAAGACCGTGGGAAGACCTCTGCCACCGAGGTGAGCGGCCGTCACGCTGTTCTGGAGCCTCGTTCTTGCCTCGGCACCTCCGGGTGAACTTGACCTCCGCCACCACTGAACGCCCAGGTCGCGGTTATCCACAACCCGATCGGCTGTCCACAGTTTTCCGTCGACCCCCTCTGCGCAGGTCAGGCCGGGTAGACTGGCACTGGGGACGCCCCCCGTGGTGTGGTGGGGGGCGGGGCCGGGTGGGGGCGGTCCCCGGAACGGGGCGGGCCGGTTGGGCGCGGGGGTGTTACCACCCGAGGTGCTGGCACGGTCGTGGTCCCACCAGCGGGGATCGAGTAGCCGATCAACTGCGCCGAGTGAGTGATATTGATCGTCGTTGCTCCGTTCGGCGGACACTGTGCTTGCGCCGGTCAGCCCTTCGCTGATAACAACCGGAACCACGTGTGAACAACGCTGTCGGGGCGGTGAGCGGTCTCCCCCTGCGGCTGTCTGTCAACGGAGGACCATGCCGACCGAGCTCGTCGAGGTGCAGCAACTCCTCGCGCACGCGCCGGGGAAGGTCTGGGACGTCCTCGGTGAACCCGGCCTGTACCCCCGGTTCGTCCGCGAGATCGCCTGCGCGGAACGCGAACCCGCCACCGGGCGCCCCCGCTACCGGGTCCGCTTCAGCGTCGCGGGCGGCGACCCCGTCCAGGACCGGGTCGAGGTGCTGGTCAACCGGCCCGGTGAGCACCTGGTGCTGGTGGGGCCCGCCTGGGACGGCGGCCACCTGTCCATCCGGCTCGACCCCAGCGGGGACGACACGCTCGTCGAGGTCGTGCTGTCGTTGCCGGAGGGGATCACCGCCGGGACCGCGCTGACCGCGCCGTGGCTGCGCAAGCGCATCCGCAAGGCCCTCAGCCGGGTCGACGACCACCTGTCCGGGCGGGCGATCACCAGTTCACCCACCCGCATCGACCAGACCGCCCGCGGCCAGTCCACGATCACCGTCGCCCGCACCCTCGCCCGCGCCGGGGTGCTCAGCCCCGGCCGGCCGGACCGGGTCGCGCGGCAGCTGGGCGCGCTGGCCCGCTGGGGCGCCACCCTCGTCGGCGGCTACCGGGCCGCGGCCGCCCGGGTGCCCGACGCGGTCGCGGTGGTCGACGAGCGCGGCAAGCTCACCTTCGACGACATCGACCGGCGCACGACCCGGCTGGCCAACGGGCTGGCCGAGCACGGCGTGCGCTCCGGGCGGCGGGTCGCGGTGATGTGCCGCAACCACGCCGGGCTGGTCGAGTCGACCATCGCCTGCGGCAAGCTCGGCGCGGACGTGCTGCTGCTCAACACCGGCCTGTCCGCCGACCAGGTCGCCGACCTGATCGAGGCGCACCGGCCGATCGCGCTGCTGGCCGACGACGAGTTCGCGCCGCTGTTCCACAACCTGCCCTCGTCGCTGCCGTGGATCTCCACCTGGTCGGCCGGTCCGGGGGAGCTGACCCTCGACGGGGTCATCGCCTCGTCGCGGGCCACCCCGGTCCGCCCGCCCGCGCAGGCGGGCAAGATCATCGTGCTGACCTCGGGGACCACCGGGACGCCCAAGGGCGCGCGCCGCCGCAACCCGCCCGGACTGGGGTCGGCCGCGGCGGTGCTGTCGCGGATACCGCTGCGCGCGGGGGAGCGGATGCTGGTCGCCGCGCCGCTGTTCCACACCTGGGGCCTGGCCGCCATGCAGTTGGGCATGCCGCTGCACGCCTCCCTCGTGCTGCAACGCCGCTTCGACGCCGAGGCGACCCTGGCCGCGATCGCCGAACTGCGGTGCACGGCGCTGATCGCGGTGCCGGTCATGCTGCAGCGGATCATGGCCCTGCCCGAGCGGGTCCGCGCCCGCTACGACACCTCCAGCCTGCGCGTGGTCGCCTCCAGCGGCTCGGCGCTGTCCCGGCAGCTGGTCACGTCCTTCATGGACGCCTACGGCGACGTCCTCTACAACCTCTACGGCTCGACGGAGGTGTCCTGGGCCAGCATCGCCGACCCCGCCGACCTGCGCGCCGCCCCCACCACCGCGGGCCGCTGCCCGGTCGGCACCCGCGTCGGGATACTGAACGCCGACGGCGCCCCGGTCGGCCCCGGCTCGGTCGGGCGCATCTGCGTGGGCAACGAGATGCTGTTCGAGGGCTACACCAACGGCACCAGCAACGAGATGCACGACGACCTCATGGTCACCGGCGACCGCGGCTACCTCGACGCCGACGGCCGGTTGTTCGTCTCCGGCCGCGACGACGACATGATCGTCTCCGGCGGCGAGAACGTCTTCCCCCGCCCCGTCGAAGAACTCCTCCTAGCCCTCGACGCCGTCGCCGACGCCGCCGTGGTCGGCGTGCCGGACCGCGAATACGGCCAGCGCTTCGCCGCCTACGTCGCCCTCAAACCCGGCACCCGCCTAGGCGCGACCGCCATCCGCGAGTACGTCCACGACCACCTAGAACGCTTCTCCGTCCCCCGAGACGTCATCTTCGTCCCCACCGTCCCCCGCAACGCCACCGGCAAGGTAGTCAAGCGCCTCTTGGCCGAGCAGGATTGACCGCACTGGTCCGCGGGAACGGCTGACTTCCCCACCTCGGCGAACGCCTCGACGTATTGCACTATTCGACGTGAACTCGCCGGACAAGCGTGTCATGTAGTGGCCCTACTCCGGAATCGAGTAGTGGGTAAGTGGAGATCGCTGCGCGCCACGTCCTCGGTCTGCAGCAAACCCGGAACGATGTTCCCCTGGAACTGCCGCGGCAGCGTCGTCGCGTCCTCAGGATCCATCAGTTTCGCGAAGCCTGGCGGGATGTTCCTGGTATACGCCTACCACCAGCGACCTTCCGATCGTTTCCGCGCCAGATCGAGCAGTTCCTCGACGGCCGCGCCCTCAGGGACCCGGTAGTGGTGCAGTAGCGCGCGCAAGTCAGTGATCGAGATCCCGATCGTGCCCTGCTCGATGCGGATGACCTTCGACAGTGGCCACTCCAGGGCGTCGGCCACTTGCTGTTGTGAGAAACCCGCACGGTTGCGAGCATGGCCGAGTTCGAGGCGGAGTTTGCGCTGCTGGGACCATGGCCCCCTGATGTCGGACACCTGCGACCTCCCGGGACATCGTTCGGCGTGTGACAGTGCTGGATATCGAGATCGTCATAGCCTCTTGGCATGGCTGTGAGAGCGCGACCGCCTACCGGCTGATCGCCAAAGTTTGGCTGCGGCCAAGTTATAGCGCAGGCGGCCAATCGCCGTGTCAGGGGTGTTTGGTCAGCCTGCCGCGCGAACGGGGCGATGTGTGCTCCCCGACGACGGCGGACATTAGCGATATGGGCTGTGCGGCCGGGAGTTGTGCCGGGAAGTCGGTCTGGGCGCGACGTAGTCCTACTCCAAACGTGTTCGGACTGGTCATCGCCACGGATACAACGGTGAGCTGGCCGATCTGCGGGTCATCATGGCGCACGGCACCGGGTACAACCATCGCGTCCTGCGACTATCCGATGGCCTCGCACGAAGACTATCCGGTGGCCTGGCACGAACGGCCGGACCTGGGCGGCCTGATCGGCGTTGTCGAGGACTGCCAATGCGGTGCGCCGGGGCTCTGTTCCGGAACAGAGCTCTCGTGCGGCCGGAGTTGCTTGCTCATAGTTCCCCTGGCCGGGTTGCCATCAACTTCGATCGGCGCCAGTCGGCTGTGAGGTCGCGTCGGGGAAATGGCACCGAGGTCCAGGTGGACGGCGGGGTCGCGGCGTGGTATCTGTTAGATATATCTACTAGAGAGGGGTGGCATGGCGCGGCGGAGTCAGACGGAGGTGGCGGTGTTGGGGGCGTTGAGCGTGGCGCCGATGACGGGGTACGCGGTGCGGGAGGCGATCAGGGATGTGCTCGGGCACTTCTGGAGCGAGAGCTTCGGGCAGATCTACCCGACCCTCGCGGGGCTGGAGGAGCGGGGGTACGTGCGGAGGGCGGACCGGGCCGCGCCGTTTGAGTTGACGGGGGAGGGGGTGGCTCGGTTGCGGGAGTTGTTGGCCGAGCCACCGCAGCGGGTGCCGCCGCGGAACGGGGTGATGTTGCGGTTGTTCTTCGGGCGTCAGCTCGGGCCTGAGGCCTGTCGTGCGCTGTTGCTCGAAGCCAAGGCCG
This sequence comes from Actinokineospora diospyrosa, assembly GCF_024171925.1. GTDB lineage: Bacteria > Actinomycetota > Actinomycetes > Mycobacteriales > Pseudonocardiaceae > Actinokineospora > Actinokineospora diospyrosa. The sequence continues at coordinate 12,125 of NZ_JAMTCO010000024.1, forward strand.
ACGCGGAGCGGCAGTTGGCCGAGTTCGCCGCCTTGCGCGCCGCCGTTGCCGGGGAGGGCGGGCCGGACACGCCGTACTCGTTGATCACCATCTCGGCGGGGGTGCACACCGCCCGCGCCGCCCTGGCCTGGGCCGAGGAGTCCCTCGCCGCGCTGCCCGAAGCCACCCCTTCCGAACTTGAGCAGCCCGGAGCTGACTAGTCCGATCCCGGCCTGCCTGATCTTGGCCAGCCCACACCTGGCCGGATCTGCCCGCCCTGCCTGAACGGGGCGCTGCTCGAAGCCGATCTGCCCCACCCCCGCCTGCCCGAAGGAGAAGAACAGTGAACCGCAGGAGAACCACCATCGCCGCCGCCACGATGTTCGGCGTTGTGTCGGCCTTTCAGCTCGCCTTGGCCGCGGGCGCGCCGCTGGGGCGTGCTGCCTGGGGTGGAACCGCCGCCGAGCTCCCCACCGGACTGCGGGTCGCCAGCGGTTTCGCCATCGTGTTGTGGGCGTTCGCCGCGGTGGTCGTCCTGCGTCGCGGTGGTGTCATCGACAGCCCGCTGCCGCCGAAGGTCGCGCGGGTCGGCACCTGGGTGATCGTCGCCCTGCTCGGTGCCGGGGCGCTGATGAACGCCGCATCCAGCAGCCCGTGGGAGCGCTACGGCTGGGCGCCGTTCATCCTCGTCCACCTGGTGCTCTGCATCCGCGTCGCGACCCGGCCGGTCGCTCAGAGGACGGCGTAGGCCCGCACCGGGAAGGTCCCGAAGTCGACCACCGGCGGCGGTACCGCGTGGAACCGGAACCCCGACGCGGGGAGCTGCTCCAGGCCGCGCAGGTGCTCGACGACCGGGATGCCCGCCGCGAGCAGGGCCGTGTGGACCGGTCGGTGCGGCCCGTCGGTGGCGTCGATGTTGAGGCTGTCGATGCCCACCAGCGCCGCGCCCTGCTCGACGAGCCACTGCGCGGCGTCAGCCGTCAGGTACGGGTGGTCGGTGAAGTACGCCTCGGTGCCCCAGTTCGCGTCGAACCCGGTGTGCACCAGCACGGCCCGACCGGCCACGTCGAACGGCAGCAGCGCCGCCTTGTCGACCGCCCGCACACCGTCACCGGCGACCCTCACCACCACCGCGTCCAGGTCGGCCAACCGCTCCAGCGGCAGGCCCGCCAGGTCGGTGCCGTCGGGGTAGCGGTGGAACGGGCTGTCCACGTAGGTGCCCGTGTTCGCGACCAGGGTGATCCGGCCGATGTTGAACTCGGTGCCCGGCCCGTACACCGACCGCGACGCCTCGCGGCTGAGGTGGTCGCTGATCTCGGGGCCGGGGACACCGGGGTAGGTGATCATGCCCTCGCGGATCGGGTGGCTCAGGTCGACCAGCCGCGCGGCCGGGCGGGTGGCGACCTCGACCCCGCGCGAGCCCTTGTGCGGCTCGGCGATCATCCGCCGGTTCGCCACCGCCACCGTGCCGACCATCAGCAGGCCGAGGTGGCGCACCAGCGACTCGCCCGCCTCGGCGTCGGTCAGCTCCGCGGTGGGGGAGTCCAGCCGGAAGCCCTGGACGCTCAACGAGCCGCCGTTGCGGAAGGTCACCTCTGCGTCGAACTCGACGCGCCACTGTTCTGCCACGGTCAAGACGGTAGCGGGTGAACCCTCTACTTCAGACTGAGTTTCCGGCCACCCTAACCCTCTACTTCACCTTGAGAGTTGCCTCCGACCTGCGGTGCGTCCCCTCACCGGAGCCTCAGGTGGGTGCCCGTACGCTGACCGCGTGGTCGCCCCCGCCGTCACCCCAGAGCCCGAGGTCACCGGCTCACCAGCCCGGCCGAGAGCCTGGGTGCTGGCCCGCGCGCTCGCCGCGCTCGCAGGTGGTGGCCTCGTCTACCTGAGCGTGCCGCCGCGCACCGTGTGGTGGCTGGCGCCGCTGGGCTTCGCCGTGCTCGGTCTGGTCCTGCACGGCCGCCGCCTCAAGGCCGCCCTCGGCTACGGGTTCCTCTTCGGCCTCGGGTTCATGACGCCGCTGCTCGCGTGGACCGGGATCTTCGTCGGCCCGGTCGCCTGGTTGCCGCTTAGCGCCCTCGAGGCGCTGCTGGTCGCCGTGGCTTGTATGGCGGTCCCGCTGGTCATGCGGCTGCCCGGGGGCGTCGTGTTCGCGGCGCTGATCTGGGTCGCGGGGGAGTACCTGCGGTCACTGTTCCCCTTCGGCGGGTTCCCCTGGGGGCGGATCGCGTTTAGCCAACCCGAAGGCCCTTACCTCTACCTCGCCGCACTCGGCGGCACCCCGCTTATCGCGTTCGCGGTCACCCTCACCGGCTTCGGCCTCGGCGAGGTCGTGCGCCGGATCGCCGCGCGCGAGGTCCGCCTGCTGGTCGTCCCCGCCTTGGCCGTCGTCGTGCCGCTGGTCGCCGCGATCGCCACCGGGCCGCTGGTGGGCACCGACGCCGACGCGGGCGAGGTGACCGTCGCCGCCGTGCAGGGCAACGTGCCGCGCGCGGGCCTGGACTTCAACGCCCAGCGCCGCGCCGTGCTCGACAACCACGTCCGGCGCACCGAGCAGCTCGCCGCGGACATCCGCTCCGGCGCGGTCGCCCAGCCGGACCTGGTGATCTGGCCGGAGAACGCCTCCGACATCGACCCGCTGCGCAACCGCGACGCCTACCAGCTCATCGACCGCGCCGCGAAGGACGTCGGCGTCCCGATCGCGCTGGGCGCCGTGGTGGTCGGCGACGACAAGCTGCCGCGCAACACGGTGATCCTCTGGGACCCCGAGCGCGGCCCGGTCGACACCTACACCAAGCGCCAGCTGCAGCCCTTCGGCGAGAGCATGCCGATGCGCTCGTTCTTCAAGATCTTCAGCAGCGCCGTCGAGCGCGCTGGCAACTTCGTCCCCGGCGACAAGGCGACCGTGTTCGCCATGGACGACGCCAGGGTGGCGCTGGTCACCTGCTACGAGGTCGCCTTCGACGGGGTCGTGCGCGAGTCGGTGCTCAACGGGTCCAACCTGCTCGCGGTGCCGACGAACAACGCCACTTTCGGTCGCAGCGAGATGACCTACCAGCAGCTGGCCATGGACCGCGTCCGCGCCGTGGAGCACGGCCGCGCGGTGGTCGTCGCGGCCACCAGCGGCGTCTCGGCGATCGTGCGCCCGGACGGCACGGTGAGCCAGCGCACAGAACTGTTCACGCCCGCCGCGCTGGTCGAGCGCGTGCCGCTGCGCACGGCCACTACCATTGCGGACCGATTGGGTGCCTGGCCCGAACGGGTCATGGTCGCCGTCGCGCTCGCCGCCCTGGTGTTCACCGCGGTGCGGGCCAGGCGCGGCCGGGTGAAGTGATGCCGGAGAGGAACGAACGGATGGACCAGCCGCAAGGGCAGGGGCAGCTCGAACCGGTGCTGGTGGTGATCCCGACCTACAACGAGCGGGAGAACCTCGAGCCCATCGTCCGGCGCCTGCACGCGGTGCTGCCCGACGCCCACGCGCTGGTCGTGGACGACGGCAGCCCCGACGGCACCGGCGACCTCGCCGACGAGCTCGCCGCCGCCGACGAGCGCGTGCACGTGCTGCACCGCACCGAGAAGGCGGGCCTCGGCGCCGCCTACATCGCCGGTTTCGGCTGGGCCCTGGAGCGCGACTACGCCGTCATCGTCGAGATGGACGCCGACGGCTCGCACGCCCCGGAGGACCTCCCGCGCCTGCTCGCCGCCCTGCCCAACGCCGACCTGGTCCTGGGCTCCCGCTACGTCCCCGGCGGCAAGGTCGTGAACTGGCCCTGGCACCGCGAGTTCCTCTCCCGCGGCGGCAACCTCTACGCCCGCCTCGCCCTGGGCGCCAAGCCCAAGGACATCACCGGCGGCTACCGCGCGTTCCGCCGCGAGGTCCTGGAGAAGCTCAAGCTGAACACGGTCGCCTCCCAGGGCTACTGCTTCCAGATCGACCTGGCCTGGCGCACCATCGAAGCGGGCTTCACCGTCCGCGAGGTCCCCATCACCTTCGCCGAACGCGAACGCGGCGAGTCCAAGATGAGCGGCAACATCGTCCGAGAGGCCTACCTCCGCGTCACCAAGTGGGGCCTCCGCCGCCGGGGGACCCAACTCAAGTCCCTCTTCACCCGCAAGGGCTGATCTCTCCTCACTGCGCGGCTGGTTCCTTCGTCTTCGAACGACCGAACCAGCCGCGCAGTGCTTTCCGGGCAACTTCTTCGTCTTGGTGTGGTTGGCCTCTCGCTCGCCGAGAGCTCTTAGAGGCTCTTACGCCAGCTCCATATTCCTGCACTTGCTGCCTCTGGCCCCTCGCTCGCCGCCGGTGCCAGCCCAACCCCGCCAGGACCAGCCCCTGCCCACCTGGCCAGCCCCAGGACACTCGGACCCAGCGGTGCCACCCCGCCCCCCGTCAGGTCCGCCCCAGCCCACCTGCCCAGCACCTGGACACTCGGACCTGTCGGTGCCATCCCAGCTGCCGTCAGGCCCGCCCCAACCCACAGTGCCAGCCCGTGGACACTCGGACCCGGCGGTGCCAACCCAGCCCGCCCTCGGCTGCCCTGCCAACCCAGCGCGTGGACAGTCGGAGTCGCTGGTGCCAGGCCGGCTCGATGGGGCGGACTTGTTTTGCGTGGGGGGACGGCACCCGTAGCGTTTCCGCGCGGCAGGGCCTGCTTTTGGGCCCCTGCTTTGCGGTTCTGCGTCGGGTGTTGTAGGGGCCCCGCGCAAAACAAGTTCGCCCCATCGAGCAGAGCTCGAAAATCGCGGATCTTCGCCGATGTTGCCGCCAGGCGACGAGGCGTTTCCCGGAGCCGAAGGCGGAGGCCCGAATCCCTTGCGACGCACTCCCAGCCACGGCTGACGTCAAGATCAACCTGATCGAAAGCCCCCAAATACACAGCTTATCGCCGCACCCCGACAAACAGGAGCGCCAAGCAAGACCCTGTGGACAGCAGAAGACGTTGTGGACAACCAACCACCCCCGCAAGATCAACTGAATCAAGACCCCCCGATATACAGCCTACGAGAGCCCGCCGACAAAACGGGAGCAGCAAGCGCAGCCTGTGGATAAAGCGAGCCGTTGTGGATAAACAACCGCCGCAACAGCGGTCCGAACAAGATCATCCGCCACAAGAGCCCCCGATATACAGCCTACCGAGGAGCCCCGACAAAACGGGAGCAACAAACATAGCCTGTGGACAATGCGAGCCGTTGTGGACAACCAACTCCACCAGCCGACACCCGCCCCCAGCGGCAGGCAAGCGACCTCAACAGCCCGACAGGCGCCCCAAGTGGCAGGGCAGCAACCGAACGCCTAGGGCCGTTCCCGTGCTTGAGCGGCGACCGTCGCGTCGGTCATCAGTGTTGGGCGCCGCATCCAGGCGCCGTGTGGGCGGGCCAGTAGTGCGTCCAATGGCTCTGGTTCTCCGAGGTGGAACCCCTGCGCTACCCGCACACCCAGTCGCGAGAGTGCCTCAACCTGCGTGGCCCGCTCGACCCACTCGGCGACCACCGAAAGCCCAAGCCCCCGCGCGATATCGACGATGCCCTGAACCAGTACCGTGTCCCGGCTGCCGTAGTCGATCCCGTGGATGAACTCGCCATCAATCTTGAGGCCGGTAATCGGGAGCTGCTTAAGGTGCACGAACGACCCGAAGCCGGAGCCGAAGTCGTCCAGGGTGATCCGGCAGCCGCTGGCTCGTAACTGTTGGGCGAGGCTGCGGGCGGCGTCCAGGTTGGTCACCGCTGCGGTTTCGGTGATTTCGAAGCCGAGTCGGCCGGGGGCGACGCCTGCTGCGGTCAGGCGGTCGAGGACGAAGCCGCCGAAGTCCTCGTCTTCGAGGGTGCGGCCGGAGACGTTGACGTTGAAGCGGAGGCCGGGGTAGGGGTGGGCCACCAGGGTTTCGATCGCCTTGTCGGCCACCCAGCGGTCGATCTCGAAGACCAGGTCACTGCGCTCGGCGGCGAGCAGGAACTCGCCCGGGCCCAGGCGGGGCTCGCGGCCGTCCTCCAGGCGCAGGAGCAGCTCGTGGCCGATCACCCGGCCGCTGCCCAGTTTGACCATCGGCATCGCGTTGAGCACGAACCCGCCGTGCTTGAGGGCCGCGCGGACCCGTTCGATCACGGTGACCCGCAGCGCGGTGTCCTTGTAGTGGCCCTGCTCGTACACGGTGACCCGGTTGCGGCCCGCCGCCTTCGACGCGTAGAGCGCCATGTCGGCGTTGGCCAGGACCTCTTGCCAACCGACGCCGGTGTCGAAGGTGGCGATCCCGACGCTGATGGTGATCCGGCTGGCACCGGCCACCCCGCTCATCGGGATCGCGGCGATGGCGTTGCGCAGCCGGTCGGCGACCGCCACGGCCTCGCGCTCGTCGGTGTCGGCGAGCACCGCGGCGAACTCGTCGCCGGAGAGCCTGCCCAGCACCTGACCCTGCACTCCGCCGAGGCGGTCGCGTAAGAGGGAGGCCAGGGTGCACATGACGCGGTCACCGGTGGGGTGGCCGTGCAGGTCGTTGATGTCCTTGAAGTGGTCTAAGTCCAGCAGCAGGAACGCGCCGCGCGCGCCTAGCGCCAGCTGCCGCTCCAGCTCCCTGGTCAGCGCGCGCCGGTTGGGCAGCCCGGTCAACGGGTCCTCGTCGACCATGCGCAGCAGTTCGTCCTGGTGCCCGGCGAGGCCCGCGGCGTCGAGCTCGCGGGCGCGCCAGCGGGACACGTCGGCGACCCGGTAGAGCAGTTGCCCGTGCTTGGCCTGGGTGCAGCGGATCTCCAGCCAGCGGTGGCCACCGCCGTCGGGCAGCGGGATCGAGACGACGACGTCGGTGCCGCGCGGGCCGTCCGGCGCGCCTGCCAGCAGGGCGGTCAGCGCGCGGCCCACGCTCTGCTCGGCGGTCAACCCCAGCAACGCGGACATGGCCGGGTTGACCCAGCCGATGTGACCGCGGTGGTCGGTGAGCGCGAACGCGGTGTCGGTGGTCGCCAGCACGGCCGCGGCGTCCAGGGCGGGGATCGCGGCGGTCGGGGCGGCACCGTTGGGGACCAGGCTGAGCCGGGTGACACCACCGGGGCCATCAGCCGCGTCGGGAGTCCGGGTGTCACCCGGGTCCGGGGTGGCGGGGGCGGCCGCTATCGCCTCGGCGTCCGCACCGGTGATGACCGCCGCGTCGGCCGGGACAGCCGGGTCGACCGTCTCGGCCACAGCCTGCTCGGTCACCGGCTGTGTCGTTGTATCACACTCGGTGTCGCTCATCACCCCAACCCCTCACCCGTTCTCGTGGGGACACGAGCACGAAGCGTAGTGGACCGGTGATGTTCAGCGCAGGCGCTCGAGGTCTTTCGCGCCGCGGCGAACGAGCTCGGCGAGTTCGCCCAGCTCAGCGGGGGTGGCGCCGTCCTGGGCCGCGGTGAGCACGTCCTCGGCGGCGCAGCGCAGCTGGAACAGCCGGTCCTGCAGGTCGGTGAGCTCGGCCGTGGACAGCACCACCGCGTCCTCCGGGAGGCCGCCGCGCTGCACCGCGGTCCGCCGCTCGTAGGCGCGCTGCCTGCACGACTGGGCGCAGTAGCGGCGCCGTCGACCGGTGCCCGCCTCCTCCGGCAACTGGGCACCGCACCACCCGCAGGGGTTGGCCCGACCGGGGCGGCGCCGACCGGTCGCGGGCGCGGCCGCGTGCGATGTGGTCGAGGACATGGCCGGTGACGCTATCCGGACACCCGGGGTGCACCGCAGCGCCACGCCGCTGGGGCACACTCGGGGAGTGCCAGTGCCACCGACCCGCCACGGGTTCTTCGACGGCCCCCACCCGCGCGCCTTCGTGCACCGCGGCTGGCACGACGACGACCTCGCAGGCCTGGAGAACTCGCTCGCCGCGTTCCGCCGCGCCGCCGAGGAGGGCTACCGCTACCTGGAGACCGACGTGCACGCCACCAGCGACGGTGTCGTCGTCGTGCACCACGACAGCACGCTGCAGCGCACCACCGACGCCACCGGCACCGTCGCCGCCCTGCCGTGGCGCGTGATCTCCCAGGCCAAGATCGGCGGGCGGGAACCGGTCAGCAGGCTGACCGACCTGCTGGAGGAACTGCCCGACGCCCGGGTCAACATCGACGTGAAGTCCGAGGCGGCGATCGGGCCGGTGCTCGAGGTGCTGCGCGCGACCGGGGCGGCCGACCGGGTGTGCCTGGCGTCGTTCTCCGAGGCCAGGCTCGCCCGCATCCGCAAGCAGGCCGGGCCGGGCGTGCTCACCTCGATGGGGATGCGCGCGATGGTCGCGTTCTGGGCGGCGCGGCGACTGCCCGCCGCGGTGCTGCGACCCGGCCCCCGGCCGCTGGTCGCGCAGGTCCCGGTGCGGCACGGGCCGCTGCGGGTGGTGGACGCCGCGCTGGTCGCCGCCGCCAAGCGCCGCGCGGCCGAGGTGCACGTGTGGACCATCGACGAGCCCGCGCAGATGCGCGACCTGCTCGACCTCGGCGTGGACGGGCTGATGACCGACCGGCCGCGGGTGCTCAAGGACGTCCTCGTCGAACTCGGGTTGTGGCAGCGCGCGTGAGGTCTGGACAACCCCGCGCGGTGCGGATCACGCCGAAACGCCCGACATTCACCCGGTGGTGCTCCCGAAACGGGCACGGAGCGGGCATTCTTTCCGGGTGACCACCCCATCGGCGACAAGCACCACTCGACCAGGCGACAAGGTCGAACTGGTCGACGCGGTCGTGGCGGCCCTCGAGGACCTCGACGCGGACCCGGGCGCCCCCGGCGCGGGGCCGACCGTGCTCATCGGCGCCGACCCCGCGACCCTGGCCGCGCTGCGCGCCCGCGGCCCGGTGGTCGTGGTCGGGGTGGACCTGCGGGCCGAGGTCGACGCCCTGCCGCTGCGCTCGGGGACCGCGGCCGCGGTGGTGGCGCTGCACGCCCTGCACGAGGTCGACGACGTCGACGCGGCGCTGGCCGAGTTCGCCAGGGTCGTCGGCCCCGGCGGCCGGGTGGTCATCTCCGCCAACGCGCTGGCCCACCGCAGGGAGCTGCGCGGGCTGTGGGCGACCGCGGCCCGCGACTGCGGGGTGGTCGACCCGCCCGCGTTCCTCGACGACGACGAGCGGTTCTCCCTCGACCACGCCGAGGCGTGGCTGCGCAGGCACCTCACCGACGTCGCACTCACCCCGGTGCGCGGTGCGACGACGCTGGACACCGCGCAGGCGCTGGCGCTGCTGCGGGCGCAGCGACCCGAGTCGGCCGGGGTCACCTGGGACCTGTTGGCCTCGGTCGTGGAGAGCCGGGTGCGCGACGCGGTCGCCGACCACGGCGGGTTCACGCTGTCCACATTGACCGGTGTCGCGACCGGCACCGTGGCGGCCGCCACCACCGCCGAGGCCGTGACCAGCGGTGCGGTGGCCGGGAAAGCCGCCAAGTGACTGTTTGGACTCGACAGGTCCGCCGACCGGTCCCGGCCAGTACGCTCCCGGCTGCGTGATCGGCGTTACCCCCACTGCAGTTCCCCCGCACGGAGGCGGCCTTGAGCATGGTGGACGACAGCCCGACGGCCAGGAAGCGGGAGCAGCGGGGCTGGTGCTGGTACGACTGGGCGAACTCGGTGTTCCCCACGTCGGTCACCACCGTGTTCGGCTCGCTCTACCTCACCGAGATCGCCGCCACCGCCGCGATGGCCGACACCGCCCGCAACGGGCCCAACCCGTGCCCCGCTGACGGCAACGGCAACACCGACAAGCTGCGCGACTGCGACATCAGCCTGCTCGGCCTGGACTTCCCGGCGGGCTCCCTGTGGGGCTACCTGCTCTCGATCGCGACCGTGATCCAGGTGCTGGTCGTGCCGCTGATGGGCGCGATCGCCGACCGCTCGAGCAACAAGAAGCCGATGATGGCCGCCTTCGCCTTCGGCGGTTCGCTGGCCACGATCGCGATGTCGCTGGTCAGCGGCTCCAACTGGGGGCTGGGGGTGGTGCTGTTCATCCTCGGCAACATCGGCTACGGAACCTCGGTGGTGATCTACTACTCGTTCCTGCCGGAGATCGCCACGGCCGACGAGCGCGACGGGCTGTCCTCGCGCGGGTGGGCGTTCGGCTACCTGGGCAGCGGGCTGGCGCTGGCGATCCAGCTGGTCATCTACCTGTTCCGCGACAGCATCGGCATCACGGCGGGCAACGCCGCGCAGATCGCGTTCGTGCTCTCGGGCATCTGGTGGGCGCTGTTCACCCTGATCCCGCTGCGGCGGCTGCGCGGGCACCACGAGCGGCCGCAGGGCACCGCGGCCGAGGGCGCCCGGGGCTCGGTGCTGACCGCCGGGTTCCGCGAGTTGCGGACCACGCTGCGCGAGGCGCGGGCGTACCCGCTGACGCTGGCGTTCCTGGGCACGTACCTGATCTACACCGACGGCATCGCGACCGTCGCCAACGTCTCCGCCCAGTACGGCCGCGAGGAGCTCAAGTTCGAGGCCGACGTGCTGATCACCACGATCCTGATCGTGCAGTTCGTGGCGTTCTTCGGCGGGGTGCTGCACGGCCTGCTCGCCCGCCGGGTCGGCGCCAAGAAGACGATCATGGCCAGCCTGGCGGTGTGGGTGGTGGTGATCGGCTTCGCCTACTTCGTGCAGGCGGGTCAGGCGCTGCAGTTCTACCTGCTCGCGGGCGGTATCGGCCTGGTGCTCGGCGGCACGAACGCGCTGTCGAGGTCGTTGTTCAGCCAGCTGGTGCCCGCGGGCAAGGAGGCCCAGTACTTCTCGGTGTACGAGATGGGCGAGCGGGCCACGTCGTGGCTGGGGCCGCTGCTGTTCGCGGTGATGGCCAGCACCACCGGGTCCTACCGGTACGCGATCATCTCGCTCGTGGTGTTCTTCGTGATCGGGCTGGTGCTGATGTACTTCGTCCCGGTCCGCAGGGCCATCCGGGCGGCGGGCAACCCCGAGCCCGCCCTGCTGTAGCCGCCCGTGCTCTAGGGTTGCGGCCCGTGCAGCCCGACTCCACTGATCCCCAGCCCGAACCGGCGGGCGCGCTGTCGGCGGTCCCCGCCGCCGGTGCCCGCCGCGCCACCCCGGTCTCCGGTCACCTGCGGTTCTACTACGGGCCGATGGACTGCGGGAAGTCCACGCTGGCCCTGCAGGTCGACCACAACCACGCCAGGCAGGGGCGGGTGGGGCTGCTGCTGGTGCGGATGGACCGCTCCGGCCGCCCGCAGATCAGCAGCCGGATCGGCATCACCCGGCCCGCGCTGGAGGTGGGCGCCGAGGTGGACGTGCGGGAGCTGGTGCGGTCGCGGTGGGCGCGCGGGGAGCGGGTGGACTACCTGATCGTCGACGAGGCGCAGTTCCTCACCGCCGCCCAGGTCGACCAGTTGGCCGAGTTGGCCGACGACTCGCAGGTCGACGTGTACTGCTTCGGGATCGCCACCGATTTCCAGGGCAGGCTCTTCCCGGGGGCGGCGAGGTTGGTCGAGTTGGCCGACGAGCTGCGCCCGGTGCAGGTGGACGTGCTGTGCTGGTGCGGGCAGGCGGCCAGGTTCAACGCCAGGGTCGTCGGTGGCCGGGTGGTCCGCGAGGGCGACACGGTGCTGGTGGCCGACACGGAGACCGCCCGAGGGGCGACGGAGGGTGACGATGACGTCAGTGGCTCGGGAACCGTAGGGGCTACGGTCCGTTATCGGGTGCTCTGCAGGCGCCACTTCCGCCTCGGGGACCTCGGGACCACCGCCGATGTGCAAGGGCAACTCGCGTTCGCCTGATCGGCCCCGGTGTGGATAGCATCCCCCGAGTGGGTGAGATGTCGACGTCGTTCCGCCGATCGCGCGTCACAATCCCGGAGACGTGGCATCTCTTAGGAGGATGCTGTTGTTGACGGGTGAAGCATGTCACCCTGAGCGATCGCGGCGGGCGGAACGGGAATCATTTTCTCGATCCACTCGTTGCTCTGGGTAAGCAACACCCTGGCCCGTCCCGGCGGGCCCAGTGAAAGGACACCGCTATGGCCGACCGTGTTCTCCGTGGTAGCAGGCTAGGTGCGGTCAGCTACGAGACTGACCGCAACCACGACCTGGCCCCCCGTCGTACGGTCCGGTACGCGTGCCCGAAGGGTCACGACTTCGAGGTGCCGTTCAGCGACGACGCCGAAGTCCCCTCGGTCTGGGAGTGCCGCCTGCACGGCGCCGAGTCCAAGATGATCGACGGGTCGGACCCGGAGCCCAAGAAGATCAAGCCCCCGCGCACCCACTGGGACATGCTCCTCGAGCGGCGCACGATCGCGGAGCTGGAGGACCTGCTCACCGAGCGCCTCACCGAACTGCGCGGTCGCCGCAGCCGCACCGCCTGACGACCACCCGAATCGACGGCCGCCCGGAACCCCCAGCCGGGCGGCCGTCTTCTCGCGCGCGCCGACCGACCGCGACGTCCTGTCGGTGTCGGTCGGCATGATGTACCCCGGGATCCCGGCCGGTCGAGGCCGGGCGGTTGTGGGGGAGGGCGCCATGCCGGTGCCGGGGATCGTCGAGCTGCGCCGCTACACCGCGCACCCAGGACGGCGCGACGAGCTGGTCGAGCTGTTCGAGCGCGAGTTCGTCGACTCGCAGGCCGAGGTGGGGATGCCGATCCTGGGCACCTTCCGCCAACCGTCCCAACCGGACGCGTTCATCTGGGTGCGCTCGTTCCCCGACCTGGCGAGCCGGGCGCCGTCGTTGACCGCGTTCTACTCCGGCCCGGTCTGGGCCGAGCACCGCACCGCGGCCAACGCCACCATGGCCGACTTCCACGACGTCCACCTGCTGTGCCCGGTGCGCGGGCAGTTCCCGCCGCCGCGCGACGAGCCGGGTGTGGTGCGGATCAGCGTCCACCACTTCGCGGGCCCGGCCGACGAGCACGCCGACCACAGCCCGGACCCGCTGGTGCTGGCCACCCACCCCGGTCCGAACGAGTTCCCCGCGCTGCCGGTCCGCGAGGGCGAGCACGTCCTGGTGACCATCTCCCTGGACCCCGCCATCCCGCCCACCCCCGACGCCTGGGCGCGGCTGGCGGTCCGGGAACCGGAGCACCTGCTGCTCGAGCCGACCGCGACATCCCGGCTGCGGTAGGTGTAGAGAACCCGGCCGCGGCTCCGTCATGGGGGCGACAACGGCCGCGAAGAACCGGAGCACCGATGAAGTACCTCCTGATCATGCAGATCAACAACGCCATCCTCGACGCGCTCACCGAGCAGGAGCGGGAGGTCGTGATGAGCGGCCACCAGGCGTTCATCAAGACCATCCAGGAGTCCGGCGAGATGGTCAGCACGCACGCCCTCGGCGACCCGGGCACCAGCGTCACCGTGTCCAGCCGCGGCGGCGAGACCGTGGTGACCGACGGGCCGTTCGTGGAGGCCAAGGAGTACATGGGCGGCTACTACCTGGTCGACTGCGAGAGCAAGGAGCGCGCCGTCGAGCTGGCCCGGATGATCCCGGACGCGCGGGTCGAGGGGCTCGCGGTCGAGGTGCGGCCGGTGATGTTCTCCAGCGGCTCCGACATGTGAGCCCCGGGCGCCGGATCCGATGAACACCCCACCTGCCGTCGAGGACCTGCTGCGCGAGTGCGCGCCGCGGGTCCTCGGCGTGCTGGTGCGCCACCACGGGCGGTTCGACGCCTGCGAGGACGCGGTGCAGGAGGCGTTGCTGGCCGCGGTCACCGCCTGGCCGCGCGACGGCGTGCCGGACAACCCGACCGGCTGGCTGGTGACCGCTGCCGGGCGCAAGCTCACCGACCACTGGCGGTCCGAGAACGCCCGGCGCCGCCGTGAGGACATCGTCGCCGCGCACACCGAGCTCCTGGCGCCGCGGACGGTCGACACCGACGACACGCTGGAGCTGTTCTTCCTCTGCTGCCACCCGGACCTGAGCACCCCGTCGCAGATCGCGTTGACGCTACGCGCGGTCGGCGGGCTCACCACGGCGCAGATCGCGGCCGCGTTCCTGGTCCCCGAGGCGACGATGGCGCAGCGGATCAGCCGCGCCAAGTCCCGCCTACGTGGGGAGGCATTCCCACGCGGCGGCGACCCTGCCCGGCTCGGAGCGGTGCTGCACGTGCTCTACCTGATTTTCACCGAGGGGCACACCGCCACCTCCGGCCCAGACCTCAACCGCGCCGACCTCACCACCGAGGCCATCCGGTTGACCCGCCTCGTGCACAAGCTGCTGCCGGACGACGGCGAGGTCACCGGCCTGCTGGCGCTGATGCTGCTCACCGAGTCCCGGCGCGCCGCCCGCACGACCGCGGACGGCGCGATGGTGCCGCTGGCGGAGCAAGACCGCGCGCTGTGGGACCGCGCCGCGATCGCCGAAGGGGTCGAGTTGGTGACCGACACCCTGTCGCGGGCGCCGCTGGGGCCCTACCAACTCCAGTCGGCCATCGCGGCCATCCACGCTGAGGCCGCCAGCACCGAGTCGACCGACTGGGCCCAGGTCCTGGTGCTCTACGACATCCTCGACCGGATCGCGCCGAACCCGATGGTCACGGTCAACCGCGCGGTCGCCGTCGCGCAGGTGTCCGGACCGCGCGCCGGGCTGGCGGTCCTGGACTCGCTGGCGGGGGACAAGCGCGTCGAGGGCCACCACCGGCTCGCGGCCGTGCGGGCCCACCTGCTGGAACTCGAGGGCGACCGCGACGCGGCCCGGGACGCCTACCGGCTCGCCGCGCGCGGCACGCTGAGCCTGCCGGAGCGGCGCTACCTGGAGACCAGGGCGGAGCGGGTCGGTCACTAAACTAACCCCACCATGGATGTCGTCACTCGGCTGCGGGCCGCGGGCTGTGTTTTCGCCGAGGATGAGGCGCGGTTGCTGACCGAGGCCGCCGGGTCGCCGGTCGAGCTGGACGAGCTCGTCGCCGCCCGGGTCGCGGGGGAGCCGCTGGAACACCTGCTGGGCTGGGCGGAGTTCGCCGGGCTGCGGATCGCGGTGACCTCCGGGGTGTTCGTGCCGCGGCGGCGCACCGAGTTCCTCGCCGAGGCGGCGGCCGGGTTGTGCGGGCCGGGGTCGGTGGTGGTGGACCTGTGCTGCGGGTGCGGGGCGATCGGCGCCGCGGTGGCCGCCGCGGTGCCCGGGGTCGTGCTGCACGCCGCCGACGTCGACCCGGCCGCGGTGGCCTGCGCGCGCCGCAACCTGCCGACCGCCGAGGTCCACCTGGGCGACCTGTTCACCCCGCTGCCGCGGGCGTTGCGCGGCCACGTCGACGTCGTCGTCGCCAACGTCCCCTACGTGCCTACCGCGGAGATCGACTGGATGCCGGTCGAGGCGCGGCTGCACGAACCACTGTCCGCATTGGACGGTGGGGCCGATGGGCTCGGCTTCCAGCGCGCGGTGGCCGATGGGGCGCTGGACTGGCTGCGGCCCGGCGGTCACCTGCTGGTCGAGACCAGTGAGCGCCAGTCGCCGGTGTCGCTGGAAGTCTTCGCGGGCGCGGGTTTCACCGCCGAGGTGCGCACGTGCGACGAGCGGGACTCAACGATCGTTGTCGGTACGCGGCCAAGGTGACCAGAGCGCGAACATTCGCGCAACGGTGCGGTTTCCCCCTAACGCCAGCGGTTGCGGCCATTGGGATGACGCGGCTTTCGCGCGTGGGCACAGCGCGATAGGAAGGCGCTGACCGATCGAGTCCCCCGGCCGGGGCGCGATCACCAACTCCCCCACAATGAGGAGTTCTCTGGTGCGCAGATTCCTGTTACCGGCCATCGCCGCCCTACTGCTCTCGGCCGCCACCGCGGCCCCCGCGCTGGCCGCCGACGTCAACGCCGGTGCCCAACCGCTCGACGGCACCGCGAAAGTCATCACCGTCGCGACCGCCAACAACACCGCCTACACGACCTTCACCGGCACCGCCAACCAACGGCTGATCATCCAGGCGAGCAACGCCTCCCCGGTCTTCGGCTGCTGCTCGATCAGCTGGTGGGTCGCCAAAGCCGACGGCACCCGTGTCAGCTCCTCCGGCTGGGCCACCGCCGCCGTCGAGACGACCTTGCCCACCGCGGGCTCCTACAAGATCGTGGTCGACCCCGACGCCACGCTCACCGGGTCGATCACCCTGCGCGCGTGGACCGTGGCCGCCGACCTCGACGCCGGGCCGATCGCGCTCACCGGCGCCCAGAAGACCGTCACCATCACCAATCCCGGTCGCAGCGCCTTCGCCACCTTCACCGGCACCGCCAACCGGCGCCTGGTGGTCAAGGCGACCACAGCGCTCACCAGCGTGGCGTGGCGCCTGCACGGCCCGGACGGGGCCCAGGTCTCCTGGACGCTGCGCGAGAGCGCGGTGCTGGAGGTCGTCCTGCCCGCGACCGGCGCGTACAAGATCGTGGTCGACCCGGACGGCACGCTGACCGGATCGCTCACCCTGGCCGCCTGGGACGAGAAGCCGCAGGCCGACGCCGGGCCGCTGACCCTGGGCGGAACCCCCAGGACGGTCACCATCGGCTGGCCCGGTGGGACCACCGCCACCACGTTCACCGGCACCGCGGGTCAGCGGGTGATCCTCGAGACCACCGGCGGCGAGGACGTCTTCGGCTGCTGCTGGCTGTACTGGAAGGTCTTCGGGCCCGACGGCGCGCTGATCAGCCAACACATCGGCGACACCGCCCCCGAACTCACGTTGACCAAGACCGGTACCCACAAGGTCGTGTTCGACCCCGAGGAGGTGCGCACCGGCTCGCTCACCCTGCGCGGCTGGGTCGTGCCCGCCGACCTCAACGGGGGCGCCCACGTCCTGACCGGTGCCCCGCGCACGCTGGCCCTCAACGCTCCCGGCCAGAACGGCTACACGACCTTCAGCGCGACCGCGGGCCAGCACATCCTGATCGAGACCAGCCAGGCGTCGCCCGCTTTCGGCTGCTGCGACCTGCGGTGGAAGCTGGTCGCCCCGGACGGCAGCACCCCGCTGGCCTGGCTCAGGTCGAACAACAACAACATCCAGCTCCGGGTACCGCAGACCGGCACCTACAAGGTCGTGTTCGACCCGCAGGGCACCGTCGTCGGCTCGATCACCGCGCAGGTGTGGACCGTCGCCGCCACCGACCTCGACCTCGGTGCGATGCCGCTCAACGGAACCGCCAAGGTGATCAACCTGACCGAACCGGGCCGCAACGCGTTCCTCACCTTCAACGCCACCGCGGGTAGCCGGGTGCGCATCGGCAGCAGCGACGCCTCGCCGCAGTTCCAGCGCGCGGCCCTGCTGTGGCGGGTGTTCGGACCGGACGGCAAGCAGATCGAGCTGAACCAGTGGGTCGACTGGACCACCGACTTCGCGCTGCCGCTGACCGGCACCTACAAGATCACCCTGGACGCGACCGGCGGGCTGACCGGCACGCTCACGCTGCGGGCCAGCCCGCTGTAGGGCGGGCGGGCACCGCCCTGCACCGGGTCCAGCGCGGGGCGGTGCCGTGCGCCTGCTTGGCCCGAGCGGTCTTGCGCGGGCGCCATCAGCGCAGGGCGATGCCGTGCGTGTCGAGGTGGGCGAGCAGCGCCGCGCGGAACCCGGCCAGGTCGGCGGCGTCCAGGGTGCGGTCCGCCGCGCTGATCCAGTACCGGAAGGTGTGGCTGCTCATGCCGTCGGGGAGTCCGCTGTAGACGTCCACGAACTGGACGCCGCGGACCAGCGGGTGGGTGAAGCGGCCCAAGACCTCCTGCAGGGCGGCGAACCCGCGCTCGACCGGCCACAGCAGCGAGAAGTCCTGAATGGACTGCGGGTGGTTCGACACCGGCGTGGACCACGAGCCCGGGTACCGGTCCCCGTCGAGCGCGTCCAGGTCGAGTTCGAACCACACCACCTGCTTGCGCGGTGCGACCACGGCGGCCAGGGGCGCGGCGAGCAGACCCATCCGGCCGATCGGCCCGCTCGCGTCGAACAGGTCCACGGTCGTGCCCTCCCACGGCAGCGCGGGAGCGCTGACCTCGGCGCGCACCGGCGGCCGCCCGATGGCCCGCACCACGTCCTCGACCGCCGTGCGGACCTTGCGCAGGTGCCACTGCGGATCGGTCGACACCAGCGCGCTCACCGCGCCCAGCCGACGCGCCTCCCGGTGCGCCGGGGTACCCGGGACCAGCACCCGACCCACCTCGAACAGCGAGACCTCGTCGTGGTGGGCGAGGTTCTCCGCGGTCGCCTTGAACAGGTTCGGCAGCAGCGTCATCCGCAGCCGCGCCCGCTCCGGGGCCACCGGGTTGCGCACCCGCAAGCCCGCCGCGGCGTCGTAGCCCAGCGCCGCGTGCCAGGTGTCGTCGCCCCACAGGTAGGTCTGGACCTCGGTGTGGTCGTGGCTGTAGACGAGCACCCGGCGGGCGCGGTGCTCGAACAGCACCGGTTTCGCCAGGGGAGCGGGCTCCAGGGTCGCGGTCGGCAGCCGCGGCGGCACCTGGTCGTAGCCGATGATCCTGAGCACCTCCTCGACGATGTCGTGCGGGATGGCGATGTCGCGCCTGCTGCGGAACGGCGGAATCGCCACCACCAGGTCGTCACCGTCCACTGTGGTGCCGAACCCGAGCGGGGTCAGCACCTCGGCGATCCGGCTGTGGTCGAGCGGGATGCCCGCGAGGTCGGCGGCCCGGGTGACCGAGACGCGCAGCGGTCTGGGCTGGTCGTCGAGGTCGCCGACCACGGTGTGCCTGCTGCGCGGGACCGGGTTGGCGCCCGCCTCGGCGAGCAGGGTGAACGCGCGGGCTGCCGCCACGCGGGTCATCGCCGGTGGTAGCGACTTCTCGTACCGCTGGGCCGCGTCGGTGCGCAGGTTCAGCCTGCCCGCCGTGCGCCGGATCCGCGCGGCCCGGAAAGTCGCGCTCTCCAGCAGCAGCCCGGTCGTCGAGGCATCGGCGACACCCATGATCCCCGCGAGGCCGACCGGGTGCCCGCCGTTGAAGACGACCACGTCATCGGGCTTCAGAAGCCTGGTCTCGCCATCGGACGTGCGCAACTGGGGAAGCTCACCCGCGTGGGCGATCCGCAATGAGTCCACAGCGGACTGATCGTAGAACTGAGTCGGCTGGCCGAGTTCCCACAGGACGTAGTTCGAGATGTCGGTGGCGAGCCCGCGGGGGAGAACGTCCATCAAGGACAGTCGAGCGAGCACGAGCAGCGGTGTCCCGCGCACGGCGGCGACATCCACCGCGAGCGCCGTCACCACCGGGCAGTCCTCGCCCACGTCGTTGTGGAGTTCAACCGGCGGCAATTCGTCGAACTCGGCCAGGTCGGTCACCGCGAGTTCGCGCAACGGCCTGCCGAGGACGGCGGCCACCTCGCGGGCGAACCCGTAGTGGCCCCACAGGTCCGGCCGGTGCGTGAGGCTCTTGTTGTCCACCTCCAGCAGCACGTCCCGGGTCGGTATCCACCGCGACAGCGGCGCACCCAACGCCGACCCGGCGGGCACGCGCAGCACGCGGTCATCAGCCCCGAGGCCGATGTCGCGTGGCGCGCACACGGTCCCCAGCACGGGCACGTAGGCGACCAGGTCACCGACGGCGGCACCGGCGGGGCAGTCGACGTCCCGGTGGCGCCGCAAGCCGTCGTCGACGGCGACCACCGTGCGCTCGCCCAGCACCCGCACGTCGGTGACCCGGGCCACCACCGCCTGGTCGGCGTGGTTGGTGACCTCGTGCACCGCCTCGACCTCGGCGGTGCGCACCGTGAGCAGGTCGGCCAGGTCCTGCGGCGCGAGGTCGTCGTGGTCGACGTAGTCGCCGATCCAGTTCAGTGAGATCTTCACAGCGGGACTCCGTTCAAGCCGGTGCGGTTCAGGCCGGTGCGGGTCAGAGCAGCGAGGGGCGGTCGGTCGCCACGCGGATGTCGCCACTGGCGAACAGCCGCACGTCCGGCACCCCGAAGCGCATCATCGCCAACCGCGTCGTGCCGATGCCGAAGGCGAACCCGTTGTGCCGCTCCGGGTCCACCCCGCCCGCGACGAGCACCGCCGGGTGCACCAGCCCGCACGGGATCAGCTCCAGCCACCCGGACCGCTTGCACACCGCGCACCCGGCGCCGTCGCAGATCAGGCAGTGGATGTCCAACTCGAACCCCGGCTCGACGAACGGGAAGTGCCCCGGCCGCAGCCGCACCGTCACGGTCCGGCCGAACACCTCGGCCAGCACCGCCTTAAGTACCCCGACCAGCGTCGCGACGTTCGCGTCCGGCCCCACGACCAGGCCCTCGCACTGGTGGAAGGTGGTCTCGTGGGAGGCGTCGGTCTCCTCCTTGCGGAAGCAGCGGCCGGGGAACACCGCGCGCGTCGGGGCGCCGTGGCGGCGCAGGTGCCGCACCTGCCCGGCGGAGGTCTGGGTGCGCAGCAGCCTGCCGTCCTCGAGCCAGAACGTGTCCTGGGTGTCGCGCGCCGGGTGGTCGGCGTCGATGTTCACGCTGTCGAAGTTCGCGAACTCGGTCTCCACCTCGAAACCGGGGTCGACGGTGAATCCCATACTGCTGAAAATGTCTTCCAGCAGCATTTCGATCGCGCTCACCTGATGTAGTCGACCCGGGATCGCACGCAATCCGGGCAGCGTCGGGTCGATCCCGGTCGTCCACCTATCGGCAGTTTCGGTGAACCGGTCCGCCGCAGTGTCGAGCTGTTCACCGGCGAATGTCCGCAACGCGCTGAACAGGGCCCCGATCCGCGCGCGCTCCGGCGCGGTCAACGCGCCGAAGTCGACCTCGGCGCTGCGTCGGGTGATCAGTCCCCGGCGACCGAGGAACCGCCGCCGGACGGCCTCGACCGCGGCCCGGTCCGCCGCCGCCGCGAGCTCGCCGAGCAGCGTGGCCCGCAGGTCGTCGAGCTGCCCCGATAGCGAGTCCGACATGGGTGGCGCCCCTTCCCGGCCGGTCCCCGACCGGCCCGTCCCGGCCCTGGGCAACCACCTGAATGGGTGATGGAATGGTGCCCGGCCGATGTGCGCCACGATAGCGGTGGAAAACTGCCGGTCGCACTCGATATTCGGCGGAACCTCCTATCGGGATGCTCCACTTGGCGGCGGTTGGCGTTCTCGCGACTGTTTCGCGGCAGCGGCATCACACGTTCGCCGATGTCGACAGCCGATGGTGGCGCTGTTACATTGACCGCGGTCGGCGCCGCTGGGGGGCTCTTGTGTTAGCGATGGCGGTCTCATGGTGAACGCGCGGATCGGGACCCGTCGCGTCGGTGGAATCCCGCTGCTGGTGAGCGGATACGCCATCTCCTCGTACGGCAACTACCTGAACATCATCGCGTTGAGCCTTTTCACCTACGAGGTCACGCGTAGTCCGATCGGCATCGGCCTGGTCATGTCGTTGCGCCTGGCGGCCGGGGTGTGCGCCGCGCCGATCGCCGGTCGGCTCGCCGGGCGCCTCGACCGCAGGCACATGATGTTGGCCGCGGACTTCGCCCAGATGGCGGCGATGCTGGTGCTGGCCTTCGGCGTGGCCGCGCGGTCGGTGGTGCTGCTGGCCTGCGTCGTGGTCGTGCTGGGCGCCGGGAACACCACCTTCCTGGTGGCGATGCGCACGGCGGTGCCGCAGCTGTTCGGCCAGGACGAGCGGGTGCGCGTCACCGGCCTGCTGGTCACGGTGCGCTCGCTCGCCGCGGTGGGCGGGTTCGCCTCGGCGGGCATCGTGATCGGCACCGGCGGTTTCGAGGTGGCCTTCCTGCTCAACGCCGCGAGCTTCGTGGCGTCGGCGGTCGCGCTGGTGCTGCTCGGCCGGGTCATCGCCGAGCGGGGCGCGCCCGAGGCCGCGGAGCCGGGAGCGGTGCCGGGCACCCGGATCCGGCTCTTGGGCGTCGTGGCACCCGCGGTGCTGGCCATGGTGGCCGTGCGCGGGGTCGACGCGCTGAGTTCCTCCTCGCACAACATCGCGCTGCCGGTGTTCGCCGCCGCGGCGGACCCGGCGCGGCCCGCGACGGTCATGGCGCTGTTCTGGTCGGCCTGGGCGGTGGGCATCGTGCTCGCGCACCTGGTGCTGACCCGGTGGCGGCGGGTCGAGCCGGGCGCGCGGGCGTTCGCCGTCGGCACGGCCGTGATGTCGGTGTCGTTCGCGCTCGCCTTCCTCGACACGACCCTGGTGCTGGTGTGCCTGGCGGCGCTGGTGGCCGGGTTGGCCGAGGGGTTCGCCGAGATCACCTACACCGCTCGGCTGCAGGCCGAGCCCGATCACCTGCGGGGGCGGCTGTTCGGGCTGTCGGCGACCGCCGAGACCTCGGGGTTCGCGCTGGGCATGGTCGCCAGCGCCGCCGCGCTGGAGGTGGCCGCGCCCGCCGTGGTCGTCGCCTCGTTCCACGGCCTCGCGGTCGTCGCCGCGCTGGCCTTCCTGGTTTTCGCGGTCGCCCGCCGGTAGTCGGCGGGCCGGGCAGACGGATTGGGTGGAGGCAACGCCATGGGGGAACAGCCGGGGCACGCCGGGAACCGCGAGCCGCGGCCGGTCGACGCCGAGCCGACCACGATCGCGGGCGCGCTGCTGCGTGCCGCGCGGACCTGGCCCGACGCCGGTGTGGTGACCCTGCTGCCGGACGGTTCCACCACCCTGACCAGCTACCTCGAACTGCTGCGCCGGGCGCGGGTGTTGCTCGGCGGCCTGCGTGGACAGGGTGTCCGCCAAGCTGATCACGTCGTGCTGTGCGGGTTGGCCCACCACGACTTCTTCCCGGCGCTGTGGGCCTGCGTGCTCGGCGGCGTCATCCCGGCGGCTATCGCGGAGTCGCCGGACGCGGGCGCGCTGGACCGCCTCCGGCACACCTGGCGGTTGCTCGGTGAGCCGCTCATCGTCGCCGACGGGCCGATCCCGGCGCTGCCGGGCGCCCGTGTGTCCACAGTGGAAGAACTGGGAACCGGGGAACCCGACGGGCTGGTGACCGAGTCGGACGGTGACGTGCTGCTCATGCTGTCCTCGGGCAGCACCGGCGCGCCCAAGGCCGCTCGGCTCACCCAGGCCGGACTGCTCAAGTTCGCCACGAGCACCCGGCGGACCCTGGACTTCCAGCCGGGTGAGGTGGCCCTGAACTGGCTGCCCGTCGACCACAGCGGCGCACTGCTGATCTACCACTGGCTGCCGGTGTTCGCGGGCGTCACGAACATCCACGTGCCCACCGGTCACGTCCTCGATGACCCGAGCCGCTGGCTGGACCTGGTGGCGGCGCACCGGGTCAACCACACCTGGGCGCCCGCGTTCGGCTTCCGGCTCGCCTCCGACGCGCCCCGCAAGGCCAGGGACCTCACCGCGGTGCGCTCCGTGCTGTGCGGCGGTGAGCAGGTCACGGTGCCGGTCGTCGAGGGCTTCCTCGACGCGACCGGGATCGAGCCCGGCGCGGTCCGACCGGCGTGGGGGATGGCCGAGACCGTCACGGGGATCACCTACGGCCGTTGGGGCGAGCCGGGTTCGGTTCACCACGTGCGCAAGTCGAGCCTCGGCGGCGAGCTGGAACCGGCGTCGACCGCCGAGGACAGCGTCACGTTCGTCGCGGTGGGTCCACCCGCCCCGGAGACCGAGCTGCGGCTCGTCGACCACGGGGGAACGCCCGTGACGGGCCGGATCGGGCGGCTGCGGATCCGCTCCCCCCGGATCACACCGGGCTACCACGGCGATCCCGCGCCGGTGGTCGACGCCGACGGCTGGTTCGACACCGGGGACATGGCGTTCATCGCCGACGGTCAGTTGGTGATCACCGGCCGCACCCAGGACGTCATCGTCCTCAACGGCGCCAACCACTTCGCCCACGTGATCGAGGAAGCGGTCCTCGCGGTGCCCGGCATCGGCGCGGGCGGTGTCGCGGTGTGCGGGATCCCCGACGCGGCCACCGGGACCGAGGTGCTCGCCGTGTTCCACACCGGCGGCCCCGGTCTGGCGGACGCGATCCGCCGGGCGCTCTACACCGGACTGCACCTCACGGTCGAACACGTTGTGTCGATGGACGCCGACGAGTTCCCGCGCACCCCGTCGGGCAAGGTGCGCCGCGCTGCATTGCGCGACCGGCTCGTCGCCGCGCTTGAGAGCCCGGTGGACGTCTCGGCGGTCGTCGCGCGGGCCGTCGCCGAGGTCGTGGGCCATCCCGTGCCCGACGACAAGCCGTTCTACGAAGCCGGTCTGACGTCGGTCGCGGTCGTGCGACTGCGCGCCCGCCTCGAACGCGAACTCGGGCACCCCATCGCGCACACGGCCTTCTTCGAACACCCCTCCACCGCGGCCCTCGTCGCCCACCTGACCGCGGGTGAGCCCGAGGTGGTGCGGCCGCCGGGCAGCGAGTCCAGCGAGTCCACTGAGTCCACCGAGGACACCCGGATCGCGATCGTCGGGATGGCGCTGCGGTTCCCCGGGGCGGTCACGGCCGAGGAGTTCTGGCGGGACCTGAGATCCGGCACCAGCGCGATCCGCCTGTTCACCGACGCGGAGGCGGTCGCGGCCGGTGTCCCCGCGCAAAGGCTTGCCGACCCGTCCAGGGTGCCCGCCATTGGCGCGATCGACGACCTCGACGCATTCGACGCCGACTTCTTCGGGATGACGCCGCAGGAGGCTAGGCTCACCGATCCGGCGCAACGACTGTTCCTGCAGTGCTGCTACCACGCCCTCGAGGACGGCGGCTACGCCACGACCGACCCCGGTACCGCGGTCGGCGTGTACGCGGGCTCCGGCATGAACCTCTACGGCCACCAGCGCGGTCCGGCGGCCGCGGCGCACCCGGACGACGCCATGCAGGCCACCCTGGGCTCGCAGCCGGACTTCCTGGCGACCCGCGTCGCCTACCGCCTCGGCCTCACCGGTCCGGCGATCGCCGTGCAGACCGCGTGCTCGACCGCCCTCGTCGCCGTCCACCTGGCGGCCCAGGCGCTGCTCTCCGGCGAGACCGATCTCGCGCTCGCGGGCGCCGCGGCGGTGTTCCCCCAGCAGGAGGCGGGATACCTGCACCAGCCGGGATCCATCCTGTCCGCGACCGGCAGCTGCCGCCCGTTCGACGCCCGCGCCGATGGCACGGTCGGCGGCAACGGTGTCGCCGCCGTGCTGCTCAAGCGGCTGGACCGGGCGCTCGCCGACGGGGACACCGTGCACGCGGTGATCCTCGGGTCCGCGATCAACAACGACGGCGCGGGCAAGGTCGGGTTCGCCGCGCCCAGCGTGCCCGGTCAGGTCGACGTCATCCGGCGTGCCCTGCGCAAGGCCGGGGTACCCGGCTCCAGCGTGTCCTATGTGGAGGCACATGGAACTGGTACGGAACTGGGCGACCCGGTGGAGTTCACCGCGCTGGCGCGGGCACTGGGTGAGGACGGCGCCGCCCGCTGCGCGCTCGGGTCGGTGAAGGGCAACGTCGGCCACCTGGACAGCTGCGCGGGCATGGCGGGCTTGATCAAGACCGTGCTGATGCTGCGCCACCGCGAGATCGTCCCCACAGTCGGCCTCACCACCCCGAACCCGGCGCTCCCGCTCGACGGCAGCCCGTTCGTCCTGGCCACGTCCGTGAGCCCGTGGACCGCGGCCGGACCCCTGCGGGCCGGGGTGAGCGCACTCGGCGTCGGCGGCACCAACGCGCACGTCGTGCTTGAAGAGGCGCCAGCCCGGCGAGCGCAACCGAATCCGAATCGTCCGGTTGTCGTTCCCGTCTCCGGTCGTGACCAGCGCGGACTGGAGGAGGCTGTGGAGCGGCTGCGCGCGTACCTCGTCGCCAATCCCGGGCTCAGCGCGGCGGACATCGCGACCACCATGGCCTTCGGGCGTGGCCACCACAGCCACCGCACCGTGCTGATCGGCTCGACCGCGGCCGAGTTGGCGGCGTCGCGCGAACCCCGCGACACGACACCGGGTACCGAGCTTGTGTTCGCCTTCTCCGGCCAGGGTAGTGCCCGCCGAGGCATGGCCCGCGACCTGTATGCCGCTTTTCCCGTGTTTAGCGCCGTTCTCGACGAGTGCGAGCGGATCGAACCAGGTCTCGTGCCCGCGTTGCTCACCGGTGCGGGCAACGAGGTGTGGCCAACGGAGTTGGCGCAACCCGCCCTGTTCGCGTTCGAGGTCGCACTGGCTCGGCTGTGGGAAAGCCTGGGTGTGCTGCCCGATGTCGTTGCCGGGCACAGCCTCGGTGAGTACGCGGCGCTCTGCGTGGCTGGCGCCATCGACCTCGCCGACGGGCTGCGTCTCACCGCCGCCAGGGGGCGGGAGTTCGCGCGCCTGCCTGAGGGCGGCATGATTGCCGTGCGCATGGATAGCTCTGCTGCGCAAAGGATTGCGGAAGAGTCCGGTGTGGAGGTCGCGGCGATCAACGCGCCCGACTCCGTGGTGCTCGCGGGACCGGTAGCCGGGCTGGACCGCGCCGAGCAGCTGCTCGCTGGCGTCCGCCACCGCAGGCTCGCGGTCGACCGGGCGTTCCACACCAGCGCGCTGGACCCGGCGCTGGCCGCGCTGCGCGAACTCGCCGCCGCCACCCCGGCACATCCGATCCGCACACCACTGCTCAGCGGGCTCGACGGGCTGCTGCGACCACGCGGCTGGCGGCCGGACGCGGACTACCTGGTGCGCCAGGCGAGGGAGCCCGTCCGGTTCGACCTCGTCGTGTCCGAGCAGCCTGATCGGGACTGGCTGGAAGTCGGCCCCGGCGGGGTGCTCGCCGCGACGGCCGCGCACGGTAGGTGGCTGTCGACCCAGCGGCACGGGATCGACTCGATCACCGCCCTGTGTGAGGCCGTGGGCGCCCTGTACACCAGGGGAGTCGCCATCGACTGGCGGCCGATCACCACCGGCAGCCGGATCACCCTGCCCGGATATCCGTTCGCGCGCACGGTGTTCGCCGTCCAGCCCGTCTCTACCCCGGCGGCGGCTCCGGCGATCCCCGTGGTCGCGCAAGCGGCGCCGTCGGCGATCAGTGGTGTACGCGACCTGGTGGCGAAGGCCCTCGGCCTGGAACCGGACGCTGTGTCGGCCGACCGCTCGTTCCTCGAGATGGGCGCCGACTCGCTGTCGCTGATGGGGTTGACCAGGGAACTCGATCGCGTGTACGACGTGCGGATCCCGGTCCGCGACCTGTTCGCCGACATCGACACCCCGGGCAAACTGGCCGCGCTCGTCACGCCCCGCCCCGAACCCGAGCCGGTCGCCGTCCCCGCGGCCGCTCCCGCCGCTCCGCTCGCCGTGGTCCCCGACGGAGTGCGGGAAGTGGTGAGCCACCAGTTGCGGGTGAGTGAGCGTCTCGTCGACCTGATGGAGCGCCAATTCGCCCTCCTGTCCGGCAGCACACCCCCGCCCGCCGCCGCTCCGGTCCAGGTCCCCATCCCGGTCCAGGTGCCCGCTCCGGCAAGCGTTCCCATCCAGCCCAGGTTTCCCGTCCAGACCACTCCGGCGCCCGCACCCCAGCCGATCGCCCCGTCCACGGCGCGCTGCGACTTCAGCCTCTACTTCTTCGGTGACTACCCCGAGAACCAGGCCGCCGACAAGTACCGGCTCATCAACGCCGCCACCGAGTTCGGCGACCAACACGACTTCCACGCCGTGTGGCTGCCCGAACGGCACTTCCACTCGTTCGGCGCGCTGTTCCCCAACCCGTCGGTCCTCGCCGCCGCTCTCGCCGCGCGCACCAAGCGGATCCGACTGCACGCGGGCTCGGTCGTGTTACCGCTGCACAACCCGATCCGGGTCGCTGAGGAATGGTCCGTCGTGGACAACCTGTCCGGCGGCCGGGTGGGTCTGTGTGTCGCGAGCGGCTGGCACGCGGGGGACTTCGCGTTGGCACCGGAGAACTTCGGCCGCCACCGCGAGCTCGTCTACGACCAGTTGGAGACTGTCCGTCAATTGTGGACAGGTGCTGCGGTCGCGGCCACCTCCGGCACCGGGGAGCCGATCGAGGTGCGCCTGCACCCGAGTCCGATCCAGCCGATGCCGCCGCTGTACGTCGCCGTGGTCGGCAACCCAGAGAGCTACCGGCGCGCCGCGCGAAATGACCTCGGTGTGGTCACTAACCTCATGGCGCAGAGCCTCGAACAACTCGCCGAGAACATCGCGCTGTACCGGCGAACCCGCGCCGAGCACGGCCTCGATCCCGCGGCGGGCCGGGTCGTCGTCCTGGTGCACACCTACCTGGGCGCCGACGCCGACCAGGCCCGCGCCGAGGCCTACCAACCGTTCAGCGACTACCTGAGGTCGTCGCTGTCGCTGTTCGACCAGGTGACCAACAGCCTGGGCCTGGACATCGACCTCGACAACACCCCCGCCGACGACGTCGAGTTCATGCTGGAGCAGGCATACCGCCGCTACTGCGAGTCCCGGGCGCTCATCGGGAGCCCCGCCACGGCGGCAGGCGTGGTCGACCGCCTGGTGGCCGCGGGCGCCGACGAGATCGCGTGCTTCGTGGACTTCGGCGTGCCCGCGGACCAGGTGCTCGACTCGCTCCCGCTCCTCAATGGACTCCGCCAGCGCTACCAGGAGCGGGACCTGCCGCTTTCCCCGGCGCAGCTGCGGATCTGGCTGCTGGAGCGGTTGCACCCCGGTCAGACCACCTACCACGAACCGAAGGGCATCCTCCTCGAGGGCGAGCTCGACGTCGACGCGCTCATCGGCGCGCTGAAGTGGGCGGTCAACCGGCAGCCGGAACTGCGGGTCGTGTTCCAGGAGCGCGACGGTGAGCCGCGCCGGGTGCCGCTGCCCGCCATCGACATCGAGTGCCCCGTGGTCGACCGGATCGGCGGTGACCCGGACACGGTCATCCAGGAACTGCTGGCGGGCGAGACCGAGCAGACCTTCGACCTCGCCGAGGGCCCGCTGCTCACCGCGCGCTTGGCCCAGCTGGGCGACCAGCGGCACCTGCTGTTCCTGTTGGCCCACCACATCGTCTTCGACTCGTCGTCGACCGCGGTGCTGGTCCAGGACATCGCCGCCGCCTATCGGTCCTGGCCGCAGCCGCCCGAGTTGCCGCCGCTGCGCAGCCGCGAGCCCGAGGTCGTCGACCCGGCCGCCGTGGGGCGGGACCTGGAGTTCTGGCGCGCCGAACTGGCCGACCTCCCGTCCGCCGCACCGCTGGGCGACCGGCCCCGACCGGCGACCCGCACCGGCGCGGGCGCGTCGCTCACCTGGGAGTTCGGCCCGCAGGTGCGGGCGGGACTGGCCAAGGTCGGGGCCCGGCACCGGGCGACCCCGTTCATGGCGGTGCTCGGCGCGGTGTCGGTGGTGCTGGGGCGGTTCAGCGGCCAGACCGATGTGGTGGTCGGCACGCCCGTCGCCAACCGGCCGGAGGGCGCGGAGCACGAGGTCGGCCTGTTCCTCGACACCGTGGTGCTGCGCACCGACCTGTCCGGCGACCCGTCCTTCGGGACACTGCTGGGGCAGGTCAGGACCCGCGCGGCCGACGCGTACGACCACCGCGCCGCGCAGTTCGACGAACTGGTCGCCGCGATCAACCCCGACCGCGACCCCGGTGCGAACCCGCTGTTCCAGGTGATGGTGGAGTTCGAGAACGAGGCCGGGGTGCGGTTCGCGCCGCCACTGCTGAGCGCCCGGCTGCTGGACGTGCCCAGCGACCGCGCCCCGTTCGACCTGACCCTGTACTTCACCCAGCACCCCGACGGGCTGCGCTGCATGGTCGAGTACGACACCGCGCTGTTCGACGAGGCCACGGTGGCGCGGCTGCTCGGCTACCTCGAGCACGTCCTGCGCGGGGCGATCAGCGACTCGGACGCCCCGCTGTCCGCGTTGACCTCGATGGTGCCCAGCGACCGGGCGCTGGTCGAGCGGTGGCAGGGCGCGCCGGTGCCCGAGCCGGACCTGTGCCTGCACCAGCTGGTCGAGCGGCAGGTCGCGCGGACGCCGGACGCGGTGGCCTTGGTGGCGGGCGACCACGAGGTCACCTACCGGGAGCTGGACACGCGCGCTGCGCAGGTGGCCCACCAGGTGAGTGGCCGGTTCGTGGCGGTGCTGCTGCCGCGCGGGCCGGAGTTGATCTCGGCGGTGCTGGGTGTGCTCAAGAGCGGATCTGCTTATGTGCCAATGGATCCGGCTCTGCCCACGGCGCGGTTGAGCATGCTGGTCACCGACAGCGGGGCGCGGGTGCTGGTCACCGACCGGGACACCCTCGCTCGGCACCCGGGGTTGGTCGCCGAGCGGGTGCTGTTCGTCGAGGACATCGTGGCGAGTCCTACTGGGACACTTCCCGTGGTGAGCCCGCTCGACCCGGCGTACTGCATCTACACGTCGGGGTCATCCGGTCGACCGAAGGGTGTGGTGGTACCGCACCGCGCACCGGTGAACCTGATCCAGTGGCACCTGAAGACGTTCGAACCCGCGCGGACCGCGCAGTGGACGTCGCTGTCGTTCGACGTCAGCGTGCAGGAGGTGTTCACCACGCTCGCGTCCGGCGCCGCACTCGTCTTGGTGGACGAGCAGGACCGGCACGACTTGGCCGCCGTGGTGGCGGCACACTCGGTCGAGCGGTTGTTCCTGCCGTACACGCCGCTGAAGTACCTCGTGGAGTCACGGCCGTCGTTGCCGTCGCTGCGCGAGGTGTTCGCGGCGGGGGAGCAGATGGTCCTCACCCCGGCGCTGCGCGACTTCTTCACCGAACACGCGGAGTGCGCGCTCTACAACCAGTACGGGCCGACCGAGACCACGATCATCGTCACCTCGCACCGGGTGGACATCACCGGCCCGGCTCGCCCGCCGATCGGGGGGCCGATCCCCGGGGTGCGGATCCGCGTGGTGGACCCACGCGGGCACGACGTGCCGGTGGGGGCCGTCGGGGAGATCGAGGTCGCCGGGCTCGCCGTGGCCGACGGGTACCTCGGGATCCAGTCTGAAGCCTTTGTGGATGGTGCCTACCGCTCGGGCGACCTCGGGCGGTGGCGGTCCGACGGAGAGATCGAGTACGTCAGCAGGCGCGACGCGCAGGTGAAGATCCGCGGCCACCGGGTCGAACCCGCGGAGGTCGAGGTCGTGCTGGCCGGGCTGCCCGGGGTGCGCGACGCGGCCGTGGTGGTCCGCCAGGACGCGCACGGGGAACGGGAACTGGTCGGCTACGTCGTTCCACCTTCCCTGGCCATCAAGGAACTCGAGAGCCGACTGGGTGAACTCCTGCCCGAGTACCTCGTGCCGCGCCAATGGGTTCGGCTCGACCGGTTGCCGGTCACGGTGAACGGCAAACTGGACCAGTCGAGGCTGCCCGCCCCGTCGACCGAGGCGGCGCCCGCCGACACGCCGGAGACGGAGTTGGAGCGGTCCCTGCACGACGCGTGGTGCGCGGAGTTGGGGATCACCGCGGTGCCGGTGACGCGGTCGTTCTTCGAGCTCGGCGGCCACTCGCTCGGCGCGGTCCGGCTGGTGAACCGGCTCGCCCGCGACCACGACGTCCGGCTGTCGATGACCGAGTTCTTCCGCAACCCGACCATCCGCGCGGTGGCCGGACTGCTGTCGCGAGTGGACACCCAGCCGATGCCGCCGCCGATGTGGCGGATGTGGCGCAAGGGCCAGACCTGCGGGAACCCGGCGGTGTTCACCATCGCGACCCGCGTCGACATCACCGGCCACCTGGACGTGCCCGCGCTCACCCGGGCGTTCGAGGAACTCGTGCGCAGGCACCAGGCGTTCCGGCTGCGGCCGGTCGCGGGCGGCGAGGTGGCGGTGCTCGACGCGGTGCCGGTCGCCCTGCCGGTGCTGGAGTTCGACACCCCGGACGACCTCGAGCGCTGGTGCCGCGAGGTCGCCGACACCTCGTTCGACCTGACCTCGGCGCCGCTGTTCCGGCTCGGGCTCGGCAGGCTGGCCGACCGGTGGACGCTGATGGTCGCCGTGCACCACTGCATCAGCGACGCCTGGTCGCTCGGCCTGATGTGGCGGGAACTGGCGGCGCTGTACACGGGCGCCACGCTCGACCCCGCACCGGCGTACCTGGAGGTCATGGGCGCCCGGCAGGCGGAGGCGGACCGCAGGCGGCCTGAGCTGGAACGCTTCTGGCGCGCGGAACTCGCCGATGTCTCGCTGCGCACCGGTTTGCCCACCGACCGCCCCCGCCCCGAAGTGCTGTCCGGCCGTGGTGGCCTGGCCCACCTGGTCATCGACGACGTCATGCCCCGGGTCCGCGACCGCGCCGCCGCCCCGGGCACCACACCGTCGATCGTGCTGGCCGGCGCCGTCGCGGTGTGGATCGGCGCCCTAGCCGAGCGCACCGACCTCGTCCTCGCGACCTCGAGCACCAACCGGCTGCACCCCGACCTTGACTCGGTGATTGGCTCGGTGGGGGAGGGCGTCCTCCTGCGCACTCGGCTGACCGGCGACTTCGACGCGCTCGTCACCGAACTCGGGGAGACGGTCTACCGGGCGCTCGACCACCAGGCCCTGCCGCTGGTCGAGGCCTCGCGGCTCGTCGACCCGACGATCACCATCGACAAACCGCACCCGGACGTGTACTTCACCGTCGTCACCACCCCGCCCGCGGAGCTGTCCCTACCCGGCGCCTCGTGCACGGTCCGGGCCCTCACGCACCCCGGGATGGCCAGGACGGAGCTGTACGTGGTGCTGGTCCCGGCGCAGGACGCGTTGACGGTGGTCGCCGAGTACTCGACCGACCTGTTCGACGAGTCGACGATCACCGGCTGGCTCAAGCGGTTCGAGTCGACGTTGCGGGATTCGCTGGGGTGAAGCTTGATTGTCCTCAATGGACTAGCTGGCCGGTGGTGCCGAACACCGTTGTCGGAAGATCGCCGATCACCTAAGGTCGGTGGTCGGAACGCCGTGACTCTCTGGGGGAGTTCGTCATGCCTTCGTTCAACCGTAGATCCGTGCTGGCCGCGCTCGCCTCGACCGCCGCCGCACCGCTGGTCGGGACGGCCACCGCGAGCGCCGCCACTGGCCAGGCCACCGCAGGTCAAGCTGCCACTGGTCAAGCTGCCGCGGCTGGTCAAGCCGCGACCGGGGTGGAGTTCGCGCAGAACCGCATCCCGGGGATGATCGCGTTCGGCGAACCGACCTGGTTCCCCGACGCGGTCCGGGAACCGCTGACGGTGCAGGTCCTGCCGGGGACGCCCGCGCGCACCCAGGTCTCCGACTCGCGCGGGGTCCTGGCCGTGCTGACCACCGGCGCCAAGACCGTGACCGTCCGCGGCCCCCGCCGCACGTTCACCGAGCAGAAGCGGCCCTTCGTCGACGCGTTCGCCCGCACCTTCACCGGCGACTGGGGGATGTCCCCGGGCGGTGGCACCTGGACCACCGCCAACGGCGCCCCGGCGAACTACTACGTCGAGCCCGGCCGTGGTGTGATCCTGTTGTCGCAGAACAACTCCAGCTACTTCACCACGCTCAACGACCCGAACATCGCCGACTTCTCCGCGACCGCGCTGGTCAGCCTCGAGGCCGTGCCCGCGGGCGCGGACACCTCCGTCTCGCTCACCTTCGCCTACCAGGGCTACGACAACCACTACCGAGCCCGACTCGCGGTGACCTCGGCCGGGCTGGTGCGCCTCAGCGTCGAGAAGGAACAGGCCGACGTGGTGAGCACGCTGGCGGCCGCGGTGCAGGTCGGCACCGGGTACGCGGCCAACCAGCGGTGGCGGATCCGGGTCGAGCGGACCGGGATCACCCTGCGCGCCAGGGCGTGGCGGTCCGACCTGGCCGAGCCGAGCACGTGGACGCACGTCCTGGACGACGCGACGTTCGGCGCGGGCAAACTCGGCATCCGCGCGATCGCCTCGAAGAACAGCACCGCGGTGCCGAGCCGGGTGTACGTGCACGAGTTCGCGGGCAGCGGCGTGTGGGCGACGCCGCCGGTGGTCACGCACGACACGTGGGTGCGGGTCCTGCCGACGGCGTACAGCGGGACGTGGACGCCCGCGGTGGAGCAGCGGGTGCGGGCGTGGCCGACCGACATCTCGCCGGACGCCCTGGCCCTGGCCGCGATGCTCTCGACGGGTGCGGCGCCGTACAACTCGCCCGCGCAGGGCGGGGCGCAGGTGCTGGGGGAGTCGGGCTACGGGCCGCTCAACCCGGACGGGACGCGGGTGGAGGGCGCGGACTTCCACGAGTACATGGGGATCCCGTGGACGTTCCAGAGCGGCGAGACCAGGCCCGCGGGTACCGCGGAGTGGCTGCGCACGCTGGACTGCTCCGGCATGGTGCGCATGGTGTTCGGCTACCACCTGGGTATCCCCGTGGTCTACGACAACCCCGCGAGCTTCGACGGGACCACGCTCCCGCGCCGCTCCCGCGACATCGGCCCGCACGGCCCCGGCGTGATCGTCCACCGCGACGACACCACGGCCCCGCCCTACCCCAACCTCCAGATCGGCGACATCGTCTGCTTCGACGCCGACCCGGACCCCACCGCCGAACTGGACCACGTCGGCATCTACTTCGGCCCAGACCCCGCAGGCCACGCCCGCTTCATCTCCAGCCGCAAAACCGTCAACGGCCCCACCCTCTCCGACCTGGGCGGCCCCTCCACCCTCGACGGCCCCGGCACCTACGCGACGTCCCTCCGCATCATCCGCCGCTTCTAGATCCGAGAGCACCGCTCGCACTCGCCTGGACGCCGCTCATTGCGACGAGTACCGCCCGCCCGCCTCTGATGGAGAGCAGTGCTCGCACAAAGAGCAGTGCTCTCCATCAAGAGCATTGCTCTCTCAAGTGAATGGCGCTCTGATTCAAGAGCGGCGCTCTCGCCTCGTTGGGTCTGCCGCAGCCCCTGAAGGTGTCGGCCACTGCAGGACGGGACGCCAGCGGCGGGCAGCGCTCTCGTGCCGGGTTGACCGGGGGTGGAGTTCGCGGGGAGTGCCGCGAAAGCCAGAGCACTGCTCTCATAAGAGAGCAGTGCTCTGCGTTGTGGGCGTTGTTCTCTGTGTCGACTCGGTGTTGATCGCGAGAGCGGTGCTCTTGTTTGTGAGCGGCGCTCGCGAAGGAGAGCAGCGCTCTCCGGTCAGAGCTTCTGCCAGGTCGGCTTGGCGGCGTAGGTGGCTCGGAAGTAGTCGGCGTGCTTGAGGCGGCTGGCGGCGGACTCGTCGACGATGACGGTGGCGTGGGGGTGCAGTTGCAGGGCCGAGGCGGGGGTCACGGCGGCCAGGGGGCCCTCGACGGCGAGGGCGATGGCCTCGGCTTTGGATTCGCCGGTCGCGACCAGGACCAGGTGGCGGGCGTCGCTGATCGTGGCGATGCCCTGGGTGACCACGTGCCACGGCACCTCGTCGAGGCTGCCGAAGAAGCGGGCGTTGTCCAGGCGGGTGCGCTGGGTGAGGGTCTTGACCCGGGTGCGCGAGCTGAACGACGAGCACGGCTCGTTGAACCCGATGTGCCCGTCCGACCCGATACCCAGCAGTTGCAGGTCGACCCCGCCCGCGTCGCGCAGCGCCTGCTCGTAGGCGGCGCAAGCGGCGGGCAGGTCGGCGGCGGCGCCGTCCGGCCCGAGGAAGGACTCCGTGGTCAGCCCGAGCGGGGTCAGGACCTCCCGCTCGATGACCGCCCGGTAGCTCTCCGGGTGCCCGGGCGGCAGGCCGACGTACTCGTCGAGCTGGCACACCCGCACCTGGCTGACGTCCAGCTCGCCCGCGGCGACGCGGCGCGCGAGGGAGGTGTACACCGGCAGCGGGCTGGACCCGGTCGCCACCCCGACCAGTGCCCCCGGCTTCGCGCCGACCAGGTCGGCGATCGCCCCGGCGGCCACCTCGCCCACCGCCGCGCGGTCGGCAACGATCACGATCTCCATGTGCTTCCTGTCCTCGAGCCAACCGCGACCGGTTTGGTATAGACCAATAATAGCAAGCGGACACCCCCGGTGTCCGCCCGACCACGTGCACGGGGTGCACAGCTGTGTTCGCGCACGGTCATTGACCCGTCCGCCCACCGAACTTACGGTGCGACCTCCACCCGCGCCGGAAGGAACTCGCCGAGGTGCCCACCACACTGACCGACTGGCTGGCGCTCGACCCGCCCCGCCGGGCCCACCACCTCGCGCTGGCCCGCGCCGCGGCCGGGCGATCCGGCCACGGCGACTGGATCAGCGTGGCCACCGACATCACCCACGGTGGTGGCGCGCTCGCCGGGATCCCCTTCTCGGTGAAGGACAACATCGACGTCGAGGGATGCCCGACAACCGCCGGTAGTCGGCTGCTCCGCGCCACGCCCGCCGAGGTGGACGCCGGCCTGGTCGACGCCATTCGCCACGCGGGCGCCGTCGTCCTCGGCAAGACCAACCTGCACGAGTTGGCCTTCGGCATCACGAGCAACAACGCCGCTTTCGGCCCGGTCCGCAACCCGGCGGACCCGACCAAATCGGCAGGGGGATCGAGCGGCGGCAGCGCGGCGAGCGTCGCCCTGGGGGTCGTGCCGTTCGCGCTTGGTACCGATACCGGCGGCTCGGTCACCATCCCCGCCGCCTACTGCGGCATCGTCGGCTTCCGCCCCACCACCGGCCGGTACCCCGGCGATGGCGTCGTGAACCTCTCGGGCACCCGCGACACAATCGGCATCCACGCCCACACCCCCGAAGACGTCCGCATCATCGACGAGCTCATCACCGGCGAGCCCGCTGCTCCGCCGGTCAGTCTCGCCGGGCTGCGCATCGGCATACCCCGCAACCGCTTCGACGACCTCAGTCCGGACATAGCGGTCGTCCTCGCCGACTTCGTGTCCACTGTGGAGCGATCCGGCGCCCACCTGGTCGACCTCGACCTGACCGAGCTCGATGCCTTGTCGCACAGCGGGAACACCCTTGTCTTCCATGAAGCCCCACGCCTACTGACCCCGCGTATCGACCACCCGATCGACGAATGGCACCACCACATCGCCTCGCCCGACGTCCGCGCCCTCATTGAACAAATGGCCACACCGCTGCCCGTCGGCGCCTACCGGTCCGCCCGCGCCGACCGCTGGACCCTCCGCCGCCACTACGCCGACCTGTTCCAGCGCGTGGACGTCGTGCTCGCGCCCACCTCCCCGGTCCCACCCCCACTGCTCGGCGCCGACGACCTCACCAGCCTCAACGGCCGTCTCGTCGCCACCTTCCCCACCGTGACCCGCAACGTCACCCCCGGTACGGTCGCGGGCATCCCCATGATCTCCCTACCCGTAGGCAAGACCCCCGACGGCCTCCCCGTCGGCGCCTGCCTGGAAACCCGCGTCCACGCCGACGCCACCCTGCTCCAGATCGCCGCCGCCCTCGCGGTCTGACTGTCCACAGTGGTCACCATCTAGATCGTGGAAGTGTGAACGCCCGACAAGATCAATGGTCTAGACCAACTCTCGCGCACTGACCTACCCTGGATCGACCTGCCCGGCCGACCACAGGGGTACGCGATGAAGACACTCCCCACCCGCCCAACCGTCACCCCTGCACGACTCGCGCTGCCCGCCCTGCGGATCTCGTTGGCCCTGGTCTACCTGTGGTTCGGCGTCCTGAAAGTGATCGGCCAGTCGCCGGTCGAAGACCTGGTCCGGGCAACGATGCCGTGGGTGCACGGTCCGTGGCTATTACCGGCTTTGGGGGCGGTCGAGATCGTCCTGGGCCTGCTGCTCCTGGCAGGCACATTCCGACGCCTCGCGCCGGTCGCGGTTGCGGCGCACCTGGCGGGGACGTTCTTGGTGTTCGTCCAGGTCCCGGCCATGGCGGTGCACGACAGCAACCCGTTGCTTCTGACCGCTACGGGCGAGTTCGTGTTGAAGAACTTGGTGCTGATTTGCGCTGCGCTGGCAATCTTTGCGTTGGAGGCGCCGCGGGGCGGGGATGTTGAGGCACGGGCGGCTGCTGGTTGAGGGGTTGTGGGCAGGTTGTCCACAACCGGTTCGTTTGTCCACAGGTTCCTTTTGCTGCTCCCGGTTTGTCGGTGCGCTCTCGTAGGCTGTATCGGGGGCTCTCGATCCAGTTGATCTTGGCGGGGCGGTTGTGGTGGTCGGTGGTCCACAACGTTTGCTGCTGTTCGCAGATCTTCGTCGCCGCAGCTGTTTTGTCGGTGCTGCGTGGTAAGCCCGATGGGGCGTACTTGTTGTGCGTGGGGCCCCACGACACCCGTGGCAGGACCGCACAGTAGAGCCGAGTTGGATCCGGGTGTCCGGTGGCTGGTACTGCGGGGGCGGTCGGGTACAGGGTGAAGTGGCGCAGAGAGCTGCCCGACGGTTGGTGGGGTAGGTGAGGCTGGGGCAGATCGGTGGTGGGGGTTCTGGGATCCTGAGGGGGAGACGCAGGCCAGTGAGGGGTCTGTTGTGGACAGAAGTGTGTGGAGGGTGGTTGTGGTGGATGAGGTCCGGGAGCGGCTTCGGCGGGTGCTTGAGGTGGAGGGGTACATCGATGAGGACGGGGCTTGGGCGTACTTCGAGGGGGCGCGGGAAGTGGTGCGTGAGCTGGAGGCGCTGATCGCGAGTCGTCCGCGGGAGGTGGTTCGGTTGGCTGAGTACGCGGTTGAGCTGCTCGAGGCGGCGGATGTTGATGATGATGGGGGGCTTGTGGACGACGTGTTGGAGCGGGTGCAGGTGGTGCACTTTGATGCCTGCGCGGCGGGGGAGCCGGATCCTGTGGAGCTGGCGGAGAGTCTGGTGGCCCTCGCGCTGGCCAGTGAGAACGGGGTGTTCCTCACCGTGCTGCCGGATTACGGGCAGATCCTCGGGCGGGCCGGACTCGACCGGTACCGGGAGCTCCTCGATCAGGCCGCCGGGCAACCGCAGTCGGCGCAGCGGCGGTTCGCCATCGACCGGATGGTGGAGTTGGCCGCGGCCACATCTGTCTACTGAGGACTAGCGGCGGCGTTGCTTCGCGCGCGGTGGGGTGGGGCGGCGCTTGGGGGCGGGCTTGGGTTCCACCGGGGCGGGTTGGCGGCCGCGGGTGCTGTTGGTGGTGCGGCCGCGGACGATGCCGATCAGGTGTTCCACGGCGTCGGTGGTCTCGTCCTCCAGCCAGGACAGGGCGACCTGGGACTGGGGGGCGTCCACCAGCGTGCGGTACGTCAAGTCCCGGCGGTGGTGCAGGCGGGCGAGGGACTGGGGGACGACGAGGAGGCCGATGCCCGCGGCCACCAGTTCGATCGCGTCGCCGGTCGTGGCTGGGCGGTCGAGGGCCGGGTGGCCGGGTGGGTGGTCCCAGCCGAGGGTGTCGTCGAGGGGGTGCAGGGCGATCTCGTCGGCCAGGTCCGCGGGGGTCAGCTCGTCGGTGGCGGTGAGGAGGTGGTCCTTGGGGATCACCACGACGGTGGTCTCGGTGTAGAGGGGGATGGCGTGCAGGCCGCTGCGGTCGGCGGGCACGCGGAGCAGGGCGGCGTCGACGCGGCGGTCGCGCACGGCCTGGGGGGCGTCCGCGGCGGCGAGCTGGCTGAGCTCCAGCGGGAGTTCGGGGGAGCGTTGCGCCCACATCCGCACCCACTTGGTGGGCGTCACCCCCGGCACGTACGCGAGCCTGAAGGGGGCACCCACGTCCGACCCTGTCACCAGGTCAGACTACCGCCCGTGAACGCCCCCGCTACGCTTGCCCCCATGACCTCGGCGCGCAAGACCCCCCAAACGATGAAGCCCGCCACCGCGGCGAAGAAGCTTGGCGTCTACCTGGAGGCCACCCCCGCCGAGTTCCAGGAAGGCCCGATCAGCCGCGACGACCTCAACGCGCTGCAGACCGATCCGCCCACCTGGCTGCGGGACCTGCGCCGCGACGGTCCGCACCCGCGGCAGGTGGTGGCGGCCAAGCTGCGGGTGTCGATCGGGGGCCTCACCCGCGCCGGGCTCACCGACGCGCTGACCACCGCGGAGATCGAGGCCATCAAGGCCGAGGACCCGGACTGGCTGCGCCGCGAGCAGGAGACCCAGGCGGAGTTCCGCAAGGAGACCGAGCGGCTGAAGTCGGTTCGCCCGCGGTCCTGAAGCACCGCCGGTCCGGGGATGTGGTGCGGGTCCCCCCACCGGACCTGGCGTCCGATGAGGAGACCCGCGCTCTGGGTGACGGTCGACTTTCCGGTGTGGACAGTCCCGTCGGCTCCGAACACCGCCAATGCTATGGACACCGGGCGCCGGTTTCCCAGTCCCTGGCGGGGTGAACCGCGGTGGCACGACCCATCGCGAGCGGAGTCGGCGACCACCCTGAAGTCGGGTATCGGTTCCCGTGCGGGGAAAGTCGGCCGCGGCGGGTATCCAGGGCCGCACGGTCGCCTCTTGTCTTAGCCGAGCAGTGACCGCACGGACTGCGCGACGGCGTGGATGAAGGTGTCGCGGGTCGCCTCGGGGACGAGGTCGAGCGACAGGTACGGGTTGAGGTCCTCGAGTTCGACGAGCAGCAACCCGGCCCCGGTCCGGCAGGCGTCGACCCGCTGGATGCCGTGGGTGAGGGTGTTCCAGTCGATGAACCGCTGCGCGAACGCCAAGTCGTCGCCGCTCGGCCGGTACTCGGTCAGCTCCCAGCGGCGAGCGGGGTCGGGCGCGTAGAGCGCGTAGTGGAACCGGTGGTCGACGAAGTAGAACGAGACCTCGTACTCGAAGTCGACCCGGGGCTGGATCAGCACATCGCCGCTCGTGTCGATGCCGTCGCGCGTGGTGAAGGTGAGTCCCGCTGAGTCCGCGCCCGCCTTCGGTTTGACCACAAAGGTCTCCACCTGGGGCAGCCGGTCCACATCCGCGAGCTTGTCGACCGTGGGGATCACCGGGTACCCCGCCGCCGTCAGGTCCACGAGGTACTGCTTGCCCGCCATGTCACCGCGCCCGCCCAGCGGGTTGTACACGGCGGCCCCGCGCTCCAGGGCCCGCGCCCGAAAGGCCGCGTACTCAGCCGGGTAGTTCATCACCGGCCCGCTGTTGCGCACCACGACCACGTCGAACCGGTCCATCAACGCGACCGCGTCCAACGGGTGGCACAACGCGACGTCGAAGGACTCCCGCAGGCGGGCGGACAGGTACGCGTCCTCATCGCCGTAGCGACGACCGCGAGCGGGGTAGGTCAGGTCGGTGACCAGCAACAATGCAGACACCGACCCAACCTACTTCCAACTGTGGTCGATCGCGTACCCGACTCCGGCGCTGACCAGCGGACCCCAGAGTGACCCACCCGATGGGCCCGGCCATCTCGGCACCCGGACACCGAGGTCGGTGGGCAGTCCGCCTGGGTGTGAACTTCCTCAGGTATCCGCCGAAGGGGGTGGGCGGCCGCCCACCCCCGGTGCGGGGGTCAGTCGGAGTGGCAGGTGGGGTTGGTGCGGGGGAGGGTGCCGTCGCGGAGGTAGGTGTTGATGGTGGATTCGGCGCAGGTGTTGGGGAGGTGGCCGAAGACGGCGTGGATGCGGACGTTCTGGAGGGTGAGGAGGCGGGAGGCGGTCATGGCGCGGTGCAGGCCAACGCCGCTGGTGTAGGGGGTGCGGGTGTCGCCGGTGGCCTGGACGATGAGGGCGGGGACGGCGTTGTGCACCCTGGTCGGCGGTTCGGCGGGCCGGGCCCAGAACGCGCAGGCGTTGAGGTTGTTGGTCAGGGCGCCGAACACGGGCTGCGCGGGGCGGACGCGTTGGATGGTCTGCCAGTACCAGCGCGGGTCGCGCGGCATGGCGGAGTCACCGCACATCACCGCGGCCTGGCCAGAGCCCTGCGTCTGCGGCGTCGGCTTCTGGAGCAGCTGGAGGATGGCGTCCAGTCCCGGGCTCGGCGTGACCGGCTTGCCGTCGGCGGCGTCGAGCAGCAGGCGGACGTCGGCGGCGAGTGCGGCGTTGTCGCGGGCGTCGGCGACGCGCACG
Source organism: Actinokineospora diospyrosa (assembly GCF_024171925.1). Classification (GTDB taxonomy): domain Bacteria; phylum Actinomycetota; class Actinomycetes; order Mycobacteriales; family Pseudonocardiaceae; genus Actinokineospora; species Actinokineospora diospyrosa. The sequence goes on from NZ_JAMTCO010000024.1 coordinate 53,670, forward strand.
AACAGCAGCGTCGGCAGTTCGTGCTGGTTGATCGTGGTCTTCCCCACCGGGATCGGGTTGCGGGCCGACCGCCGGAGCAGGTCCTCGACCCCGGCGCGCACCTGCCGCGGCGTCGTGCCCAGGTGGTACTCGGCGTCGCGGGTCGCGGCCCAGCTCGCCCAGTCGTCGAGCGCGGCCTCGTTCGCCCCGCCCATCGCCTGCAGCATCGGCAGCCCGTACTCACGCGGGTCGATCGCGCTGTCCAGCACGATCCGGTCGCTGCGCCCCGGGAACATCTGGGTGTACACCGCGCCCAGGTAGGTGCCGTACGACCACCCGAAGTAGCTGATCCGCGACTCGCCCAAAGCGCCCCGGACCACGTCCATGTCCCGCGCCGTGTTGCGCGTCGAGATGTGCCGCAGGTACTCGCCCTCGGTCGCCGAGCAGCGCCGGGCGAGGTCGGCCTGCAGTGCGGTGTTGCGGTCGAACGCGGCCCGGTTCTCCCCACCCGAGCGCAGCATGGTGCCGACCGGCCAGCCGCAGTCCACCGGGGTCGAGCGGCCGACGCCGCGCGGGTCCATGCCGATCAGGTCGTACCTGGCCCGCACGTCGGCGGTCATCCGCTCGCGGACCCCCACCATCATGTCCAGGCCGGGCCCACCAGGGCCACCGGGGTTGGACAGCATGACGCCACGCCGCTGCCCGGTGCCGGTCGCCTTGAGCCGGGAGATCGCGACGGTGATGGTGCGACCACGTGGCCGCGAGTAGTCCATCGGCACCGTGACGTCCGCGCACTGGGCGCCCGCTTTGTCTAGAACCTCGTGTTCGCAAGGCTTCCAGGTCAGCCTCTGCTTGGTGAACTGCCCAAGGCTGTCCACAGTGGATGTCGCGGCTGCCGTGCCTGTCAGCAGGCCGACCCCCATGGTCGCCGCGGCCGCGAGCGCGCCCAGGCGCTTAACCTTGTTTACTAGCAATGGGATTCCCCCTCTAGGAACCGGCTTTCCCGGTGAATCCCAAGCTACAAGTCGGATAGCCGAGTTCCGATGCCGCGAGCACCCGTCTTCGAGGTCGCGCTACCTGCAGTCGGAAGGTAGTGCTAGGGCTACCAACGAAGCGCGAACGGCCCAGTCACGAAGCGTTGAGGTACGCCAGAACAGCGAGGACGCGGCGGTGGCCCGCCTCATCGCTGGGGAGGTTGAGCTTGCTGAAGATGTTGCGGATGTGCTTCTGCACGGCGCCGTCGCTGATGACGAGCATCGACGCGATGGTGGTGTTGTTGTGCCCCTCCGCCATCAGGGCGAGCACTTCGCGTTCGCGGCCGGTCAGGGTGTCGAGCGGGTCGTCCGCTCGGTGCCGGACCAGCAGTTGCGCGATCACCTCGGGGTCCATCGCCGTGCCACCGCCCGCCACGCGGTGCAGGGCGTCGAGGAACTTGTCGACCCGCCCCACCCGCTCCTTCAGCAGGTACCCCACCCCGCCACCGCCGTCGGCGAGCAGTTCGGCCGCGTAGCTGTTCTCCACGAACGCCGACAAGACCAACACCGGGAGACCGGGGTGCACCCGGCGCGCCTCGACCGCCGCGCGCAGGCCGTCGTCGGTGAACGTCGGGGGCAGCCGCACGTCGACCACTACCGCGTCGGGCCGCTCGGCGGTGACCACGGCGAGGAAGTCGGTCGCGTTGTCGACGGCCGCGCGCACGTCCACGCCCGCGGTGCTGAGCAGTAGGACGAGGCCCTCGCGGAGAAGGGCGTCGTCCTCGGCGATCACGACCCGCACGCGTGTCCCTCCGAGATTCGCCTGACCAGCGACGCAAGTATGCCGCACGGGTTGTGGGGGCGGGTTCTGGCGTGGGACGTGTCACCGGTGGCGGGGGTGTGGGTCGGCCTCGTTGCCTGGCGGCAACCTCGGCGACCCGGGATCGGACGCCTCGTCGCCTAGCGGCGACATCGGGCCCGATCCGCGGCAATGCGACGAGCTCGATGGGGCGAACTTGTTTTGCGCGGGGCCCCTACAACACCCGCGGCAGGACCGCAAAGCAGGGGCCGAAAAGCATGGCCCTGCCGCTGACGACGCTACGGGTGCCGTCCCCCCACGCAAAACAAGTCCGCCCCATCGAGCCGGCCTGGCACCAGCGAGTCCGACTGTCCAGGCGCTGGGTTGGCAGGGCAGCCGAGAGGGGGCTGGGATGGCACCGGCCGTTCCGAGTGTCCAGGGGCTGAGTAGGTGGGTTGGGCGGACCTGACGGGGGCGGGGTTGGCACCGCTAGGTCCGAGTGTCCACGGGTTGGGTAGGTGGGTTGGGGCAGACCTGACTGGGGGCAGGCTGGCACCTCGGGCTTCGCTCCATCGAGTAGCACGCGTTGCTGCGAAGCTCGCGAATCGCCAGGTCAGGGGCTATTGGAATGCCCGCCGGGCGGCCATGGCTCCCCGCACCTGGACTCGATCGACACGTGCTCACCGAGTGCACCTGACTGAATACTTGAACGAGTGTTACACAACTGCTAGTCTTCCCTCATGGCTCGACCCAAGGCGTATGACCCGGAGCGGGTTCTCGACAGTGCCATGGTGGCGTTCTGGTCGAAGGGCTACCTCGCGACCTCTGCCGCTGACCTGGTGGATTCCACCGGGCTCGGTCGGGGGAGTCTCTACAACGCGTACACGGGCAAGAAAGATCTGTTCCACCACACACTGCGTCGGTACAACGAGGTGTGGGCGGCTCGGCAGGAGGAGTTCCTGGCGGGCGGGGGAGGGGTGCGCGACCGGGTCCGCGGGCTGCTGATGACCGTGGTTGAGGAGGAGTGTGCCGACGACGGTCCTCGGGGTTGTTTCGCGGTCAACACGGCGCTGGAGCTTGCTGATCAGGACGCCGAGGTGCGGGAGTTGGTCGCTGCGGTGTTCGAGCGCATGGCCACGGCGCTGACCAACGCCATCCGTGAGGGCAGGGCGAGCGGGGAGTTGGCCGCGGGTGACGCCCCGGATGCTGTGGCGCTGTACGTGCTCAACTCGATGTACGGGCTGCGCGTGCTGGGCAAGACGATGCCCAGGGACGCGTTGGTCGGCGTGGTCGAGATGGTCCTGCGGGTGCTGTAGCCCGTGGACACCTCGGGAGGAGGGAGCCCGAGGTGTCCATTTCGGACCCCGTGACCGACGGGGTGGTGGTCGTCGAGTGAGAACACAGCAGGCACACGTGAGGAGCTAGTCACCATGAGTTCGACGCGGCCGACCGTTGCGGTGCTCGGGACGGGCATCATCGGCGCGCCGGTGGCGCGGAACCTGGCCAGGGCGGGATTCGAGGTGCGGGTCTGGAACCGCACCCGGGAGAAGGCCGAGGAACTGCTGTCCGCGGGCGTCACGGTGGCCGCGAGCCCCAACGCCGCTGTCAAGGGTGCGCACATCGTGCTCACCGTCCTCAAAGACGCACCTGCCGTGCGGGACACCATTGAGGCGGCGGCCCCGGAATTGGCCGCCGACGTGGTGTGGGCGCAGTTGTCGACGGTCGGGGAGGACATCGACGGCCTGGCGGCGTGGGCGGCCGAACGCGGGATCGCCTTCGTCGACGCCCCGGTGCAGGGCACCCGGCAACCGGCCGAACAGGGCCAGCTGGTCGTCCTGGCCGCCGGACCGGAACCGGTGCGCGCGGTGCTGGCCCCGGTGTTCGACACCATCGGTCGCACGACCGTGTGGGTCGCGACCGAGGCCGGGGCCGCGAGCAGGCTCAAGCTCGTGCTCAACACCTGGGTGCTCGCGCTGACCAGCGGTGTCGCCGAGGCGTTGGCGCTCGCCAAGGGCCTCGGGGTCGACCCGGCGCGCTTCGTCGAGGTGGTCAGCGGCGGCCCGATGGACAGCGGCTACTTCCAGGGCAAGTCCGCCGCCATCCGATCGGGTGACTTCACCCCGGCGTTCACCGTGGACAACGCGGAGAAGGACGCCAGGTTGGTGCTGGCCGCCGCCGACCGCGCGGGCGTGCGGGTGGACGCGGTGCGCGCGGCAGCCGACCGGTTCGCCAGGGCCACCGCGCTCGGGCACGGCGGCGAGGACATGGCCGCCACCTATTTCGCCAGCTTCGAATAGGGAAGACCACCGAGGAATTCACCTCGGTGCCGGTTCGACTTGTGCCGCCCGCACACCGCGGGCGGCACAATGATCAACGGCAGAGCGATTCACGACACAGCCATCCACAGCGGAACGATCCGCACGGCAGCGATCCACACGGCGGCGATCCACACAGTAGAGATCCACACGGTGGAGATCCACAGCAGGTCAACCAGATCGCGGAACTCCAGTCGCGGCGTTCCGCCCGCCCTTTCCGGTGATGGGCCCAGTGCTCCCGGCACGCCCGCAGATACCACCCGTGCCGGTGAATGTTTCAGCGTGTATTTCCCGGAATCCCCTTGCCTGACGCCGAAGAATGCTGAACCGTGGTGTTCAACGGGGGCAGTGCACTGACGTGCCAGTGGTCTACGCGTGTTGGGGAAGGCGCGCCGCGACCACCATCCAGTTCGGACCGGTGCGCAGTCGCGCACCGAACAGCGGATCAGTTCGCCAATAGGGGAAGGGCGGCATCGATTCGAGGTCCACTTAGGACTAGATGGGTTCGGAACACGCCGCACAACCGCCGCCTGCCAGCCACACACAGACGCGAGTGAGAACGAGGAGACACCGTGCCCGACACCCTGGGATACCGCTACAAGATCGCGGTGGTCGTGCCGTCCACCAACACCTCCGCCCAGCCGGAGCTGGACCGGCTGCGGCTGCCCGGCGTCACCAACCACATCGCCCGCATGGTCATCAACGACGACTCCATGGTGCGCCAGCCCGGGTTCGACCACGTCATGCGCAGCATCCGCGCCTCGACCGAGCCCGCCATCCGCGGCGTCGTGACCTGCGACCCCGACCACGTCGTGCTCGCCGTCTCGCCGGAGAGCTACTGGGAGGGGCCGCACCACCACGAGCGGGTCCTGGCCTCGATGCGCGAGACCAGCGGCGGTCGGCCGGTCACGATGAGCCCGGACGCGATCCGCGCCGCGCTGGCCAGCCACGGCGACATCACCCGGGTCGCGGTGATCACGCCGTACCTGCCCGTCGGCGACGACTCGGTGTCGCGCTTCTTCACCGACGCGGGCTACGACGTGGTGCGCGTGCGGGGCCTGGGGTGCCCGAGCCCGGCGCGGATCGCGCACGTGTCCGAGGACCGGCTGCGCGCCGCGGTCCGCGAGGTCGACGGGCCGGACGTGCAGGCGATCGTCCAGGTCGGCACGAACGTGGCGATGGCCAGGGTCGCCGCCGAGGCCGAGGCGTGGCTGGGCAAGCCGGTCATCGCCAACAACGTCGTCCTGTACTGGCACGCGCTGCGATCCGGGGGGATCCACGACGCGGTGCCCGGCCACGGCGAGCTGCTCGCCAACCACCTGACCCTGCCCCAGGGCAAGGTCCCGGTACTGACCACATCTTGATCACCAACGGGGGGAACAGAACCATGAGTACCAACGCCATAGCCACCTCGTCCGCTTCGACGCGCGGCGGTGCCCGGGAGTTACCGGCGAATCAACTGCTTCCCGAGCTGCTGCTCGGCCAAGCCGTGGCGCGACCCCACGCCATCGCCGTCGTGGACGGCGACCGCGCGCTGAGCTTCGCGGACCTGGTGGACCGCGCTTGCGCTGTTGCCCAACGGTTGCGCGCCGCGGGTGCGGGGCCGGACACGATCGTTGGGCTCTACTTGGAACCGTCCGCCGATCTCGTCGTCGCGACCTGGGGGGTGTTGCTGGCTGGCGCGGCGTACTTGCCGCTGGCCACCGACTACCCGCTGGACCGCGTCTCCTACATGATCGAGGACTCCAGGCTCGCCATGGTCGTCACCGCGACCGGGCTGCGAGCCGACCTCACCGAGCTGCTACGCGGCGACCTACCTGTGATCACAGTGGACTCCATTGGTGGGGGTCCACTGGAGCGGGCGGGCGGGCCCGAGGACGTGCCCCGGGCACGCGACGCGGCGTACGTGATCTACACCTCGGGGACCACCGGGCGCCCGAAGGGGGTGGTGGTCGAGCACGGCGCGATCGCCAACCAGATGGCCTGGTTGCGCGACGCGGTGGGACTGGACGAGACCCAGTCGATCGTGCGCAAGACCCCGATCAGCTTCGACGCCGCGCAGTGGGAGGTCCTCGCACCCGCCGTCGGGGCACGGGTCGTGGTTGCCCCGCCCGGCGCGCACCGGGACCCGTCCAGTCTCATCGAGACGATCGTCGCCAACGACGTGACCCTGCTGCAGTGCGTGCCGACGCTGCTGCAAGCCCTCGTCGACGACGACCTCTTCGCCCGCTGCACCTCGCTGACCGCGGTGTTCAGCGGCGGTGAGGCGCTCTCGCGCAGGCTGGCCACCAGGTTCGCCGAGGTCCTGCCCGACAGCGACCTGGTGAACCTCTACGGTCCGACCGAGACCACAATCAACGCCTCCGCGCACGTAATCCCCGCGGGTGTCGCCGCGGGTGCGGGGAACACGGTCTCCATCGGGAAGCCCGTCCACGCCACCGAGTTCCACGTGCTCGACGAGAACGGTGCCGAGGTCGAGGTGGGGGAGCCGGGCGAGCTCCACATCGGTGGCGTGCAACTCGCGCGGGGTTACCTGAACCGCGAAGAGGAGACCGAGCGCCGGTTCGTCACCATCCCGGTTGGACCGGACGAGATCCCGACCCGGCTCTACCGCACCGGCGACCTGGTCAGCCGCGGCGCGGACGGGACGTACCAGTTCGTCGGCCGGGTGGATAACCAGGTCAAGCTGCGTGGTCACCGGATCGAGCTGGACGAGGTCCGGGTCGCCATCGAGAACCACGACTGGGTGCGCAACGCCGCGGTGCTCGTGCGCGACGACGAGCGCACCGGGGCCCGGAACCTGGTGGCCTGCGTCGAGCTGAACCCGCGCGAGGCCGCCCTGATGGACCAGGGCAACCACGGTTCGCACCACCAGTCCAAGCAGGGCCGGGTGCAGGTCCGCGCCCAGTTGGGCAACCTGGGCGTGCGCACCGGCGGCGGTCCCGCACTGGCCCTGCCGGGCAAGGCCGAGTCCGCGCGGCAGCGGCAGCGCGCCTTCGCGCGCAAGACCTACCGCTTCTTCGACGGTGGCGCACTGTCCATCGCGGACGTTCTCCTGCTGCTCGGCCACGACAGCGCCGCGGACGCCGAGTCGAGGTCGTTGGATCAGGTCGACCTCGCCAGCCTCGGTTCTCTGCTGCGGAACTTCGGTCAGTTCCACAGCTCGGACCGGATCCTGCCCAAGTACGGCTACGCCTCACCCGGCGCGCTCTACGCGACCCAGCTGCACCTGGAGATCGTGGGTCTGCCCGCGGCGCCGGACGGGTGGTACTACTACCACCCGATCAACCACGAGCTCGTCCGCGTCGGCGAGGCGCACGGGGACTCCGCGCGACTGCGGGTTCACCTGCTGGGCCGCAAGTCCGCGATCGAGTCGGTGTACCGCAACAACGTCCTCGAGGTCTTGCGCTTCGAGGCCGGTCACCTGCTCGGCCTGTTCGACGAGGTGTTGCCCGAGTACGGCCTCGGTGTCGGCGCCGGATCGGTGGACCCGGCCGCGGCCGAGGTCCTCGGTGCCGACGACGACCACGTCTACCTGGGCGGCTACGACATCGTTGCCTTGGCGCAGCGGGTCCCGAGTGGACCGGTCGACACCTACGTCCAGATCCACCCGGGCCGGGTCGTGGACATCGACGCGGGCCAGTACCGCTACGCGGACGGCGAGCTGCGGCGCGTCTCCGACACGCTGGTGTTGCGCAAGCACGTCATCGCCATCAACCAGCAGGTCTACGAGCGCGCCGACCTCGGTGTCTCGCTGATCAGCCGCTCCACCGACCGCGACGCCGGGTACATCGACCTCGGTAGACGGTTGCAGGTGCTGCAGATGAACCCCTTCGGCATCGGGTTCATGTCCTCGGGCTACAGCTCCGAGACGGGCAACGACCTGCCGTCCGCGCGCAGGATCGGCTCGATCTTGCGCGAGGCGGGATTCCCGGGTGGACCGTCCTACTTCGCGCTCGGCGGCCGGGTCAGCGCCGAGCAGATCGCGGGCGAGGGCATGAAGGAGGACGCGGTCCACACCCAAGGGCCCGCTGAGATGATCAAGAAGGACATCGCGGGATTCCTGCCGCAGTACATGATCCCGGCCCGGGTCGTGATCGTGGACGCGATGCCCTACACCGCCAACGGCAAGGTCGACGTCCGCGCGCTTGAGCACTCGGACGCGTTGGTGGCGGCCGAGCAGCGGCGCGAGGTCGTCGCACCGCGCACCGAGACCGAGCGGCGGATCGCGGCGGCCTGGGCGAAGGTCATGAAGACCGACGACATCTCGGTGCGCGACGACTTCTTCGTGGTGGGTGGGAACTCGCTGCTCGCCGTGCTGCTCATCCAGGAGGTCAACCGGGCGGTCAACACGACCCTGCCGGTGCAGCTGATCTTCGACGAGCCGACGGTCGAGGGCCTCGCCCGGCGGGTCGACGAGCGCTCGCACGAGGCCGTGTCCCGGTTGATCACCCTGCAGCCCAAGGGGTCCGGCGCTCCGGTGGTGTGCTGGCCGGGGTTGGGCGGCTACCCGATGAACCTCAAACCGCTGGCGTTGGCGATGGGGCAGGACCGCCCGTTCCTCGGCGTGCAGGCCGCGGGCATCAACGACGGTGAGACTCCACACCAGACCGTCGCCGAGATGGCCCGCCACGACGTCGACCTGATCCGCCAGGTCCAGCCGCACGGCCCGTACACTTTGTGGGGCTACTCCTTCGGTGCCCGCGTCGCGTTCGAGGCCGCGCACCAACTGGAGCAGGCGGGTGAGGTCGTCGAACAGGTGGTGCTGATCGCACCGGGGTCGCCGATCCGGCGGGCCGCGATCGACCCGGGAACCGGTGGCCTCTACGGGGATCCCGCGTTCGTGACGCTGCTGTACTCGGTGTTCGCGGGCCGGATCACCGGACCGGACGTCGACGACTGCGTCGCGGCGACCACCGACGAGGCGGGTTTCGTCGCGTTCGTCGCCGCCCGCCAGCCGAGGCTGGACGTGGCCACCATCCGCCGGGTTGTGGCGATCGTGCGCGCCTCCTACAGCTTCCGCTACACCTTCGAGGAGATGCTGCACCGCCGGGTCGCCGCTCCGATCACGATCCTCAAGGTGCGCGGCGACGACTACTCCTTCGTGGAGGAGGCGGTCGGCGCGCTGCCGAGCCCGCCGACGGTGCTGGAGCTCGACGTCGACCACTACGGCGTGCTGCGGGCCCCGGACGTGGACCGGCTCGCCGCCACCATCCGCGACCGAACGCGCACCGCTGGGGGACCGGTCCACATGCCGCACGTCAACATCAAGCACTTCCCGGTCCAGCTGAGCACCCAGCAGCAGGGCGAGCTGGTGACCGCCATCAGCAAGGCGATCACCGAGGCGATGGGCGTCAGCCACGACGCGGTGTCCATCGCCCTGGAACCCATCCCGCCGCAGGACTGGCACACCTCGGTGTACGAGCCGGAGATCGAGCGCCGCTCGCACCTGCTGGCGAAAACGCCCAACTACTGACCACCACGAGTCGGTCGACACCGGCCGAGCTGTCCTGAGTAGAGAGTGGAGGAAACCGATGGTCGACACGGCCGAGGAGCAGCGGGGGCGGGTGAGCCTGCCCGTGTTCGGTCTGCTCGCGTTCACGCTGTCCGGATTCATCGCGATCATGACCGAGACGATCCCGGCCGGGCTGCTGCCGCAGATCAGCGCCGGGCTGGGCGTCTCGGAGGGGTTGGCAGGCCAGCTGCTCACGCTGTACGCGATCGGGTCGGTCGTGGCCGCCGTCCCGGTCATCGCCGCGACCAGGGGCTGGAACCGGCGGCCGTTGCTGCTGCTGGCGATCGCCGCGCTGCTGGTGTTCAACGCGATCACCGCGCTCTCGGGTGACTACGTGGTGACCCTGGCCGCCCGGTTCGTCGCGGGCATGGCGGCCGGGGTGGTGTGGGGGCTGCTGGCGGGCTACGCGCGCCGGATGGTGGCACCCGAGGTGCAGGGCAAGGCGGTGGCCATCGTGGGTGTCGGCCAGCCGATCGCGCTCTCGCTCGGCGTGCCGCTGGGTGCCTGGCTGGGCACCCTCGCCGAGTGGCGCGGGGTGTTCTGGATCATGTCGGCGATCGCGCTGGTGCTGCTGCTGTGGATCGTGGCTGCGGTGCCGGACTTCCCCGGTCAGGGCAAGAGCGAGCGGATGCCGGTCGGCGCGGTCCTGCGCACGCCCGGGATCCGGGCGATCCTGTGGGTCATCTTCCTCTGGATCCTGGGCCACAACATCCTCTACACCTACATCGCGCCGTTCGTCGCCCAGCACGGCCTCGGCGACCAGGTGCCGCTGATGCTGCTGCTGTTCGGGGCGGCCGCGGTGGTCGGCATCTGGTTCGCCGGTGCCTATGTCGACCGGCACCTGCGGCGGGTGACCGTGCTGTCGCTGGCGGGCTTCGCCGTCGCGGCGGTGGCGTTGGCGGTCGGCACGCAGGCGACCCCGCTGATCTACGCGGGTGTCCTGCTGTGGGGCCTCACCTTCGGCGGTGCCCCGACGCTGCTGCAGACCGCCATCGCCGACGCGGCGGGCGACTCGGCCGACGTGGCCCAGTCGATGCTGGTCACCGTGTTCAACCTGGCGGTCGCCGGGGGCGGCGCGGTCGGCGGTGTGCTGCTGGAGTGGTTCGGCCCGGACTCGTTCCCGTGGTCGCAGCTGCTCCTCGCGGTCGCCGCGCTGGCCGTCGTGTGGTCGGCGAAGGAGCACGGCTTCCGAGCCGGGAGCCGGGTCCTCGCCTGAGGTGGCGGCGGTTCGTGCCCCGGGGATTCCGCGCCCGGGGCACGAACCGCCGCGTGCCTGCTCAGAACACGGTGAGCGCCAGCCAGTCGTCGAGCCCGGCGGCGTCGCCGGTGACGGTGATCCGGGGGTCGGTGGGCGGGACCCGGCGCGAGAACAGCCAGAGCAGGTCCTGGGCGCTCGCGGTCGCGGTGACATCGGCCGCGGTGCCGTCGGTGGTGGTGAACGTGGGGCCGGTGGGGGCCCGGGTGATCAGCCAGCCCGGCCCGTCGGTACTGCGCAGCAGGATCGTCTCGCCGGTGCCGCGCAGCCCGGCCAGAGCGGCCCGGACCTGCGGCGCGGCGGGTGAGGTGAGCAGCTCCAGGCCCTCGGTGATGACCTCCGTGGCCAGGGTGGCCGGGACCCCGTGCGCGCGGCCGGTGGCGATCGCGGCATCGGCGCGGTGGATGGTGGTGTCGGCCAGCATGCGCCGCAACCAGAACCGCGAGGGCCGCTCGCCGAAGAACGTCCAGACCACCCGCGTACCGTCACCAACCGCGGCGATCAACTCCTCCGCGCCCTCGCGCAGCCACCCCGCCCAGGCATCCCGCTCACCCGGGTCAGCGGTCAGCGGATCCGGCAGCGGACTGGGCTGGCCGGTCCCGGCTATCCCGGCAGACCACCGGTGAGCTTGACCGATGTGCCCAACCAGGTTCCGCAGGACCCACCCGGGACAGCTCGGCACCGGCGTCCCCGCCTCGGCGTCGGCCGCATCGGCGAACGCGGCGGTCTGCTCACGCAGTGCGTCAGCGAGCTGGTCGATGTGCATGGCGCTCCTCTTCTGGGTGACCCTGCTTACCGTACGAACGGCACCCGGGTGGGGTTCCACAGACTGTGACACGCTCGGTCTTGGGGTGCGCCATCTGGGCTGCGCGCGTTCGACCCTTGTGAGTTCTGCTGTGAACTGGTGGCTGGTGTGGGTCTGCTGGGTATTGGTTTGTGGGGTTGGGGTAGTTGTCCACAACGGTTGTGGTTGTGCACAGGCCTTGTTTGCTGCTGCGGGTTAGTCGGAGCGCGTCGGTAGGCTGTGAGGGTTATTCAGAGCGTGCGTAGAAGTAGAGTCCGATGACTGCTGTGATGGTGGCGGTGAAGGTGTTGAACGGGCGCCGGTAGTCGGTGTGGAGTATCCGCCAGGTTTTGAGGTGGGCGATGGCTCGTTCGACGGCGACGCGGATCTTGTTGTGTTGGAAGTTGTATTCTTTCTGCCATCGGGGTTGTTCGCGTTTGCGGGGTTTGCGGAACGGGGTGATCATGTCGCTGCCGATGTAGCCTTTGTCGGCGAGCCAGGAGGTGGTGTCCCGGCCCTGCAGGATGCCTGATTTCCTGAGGCAGTGAATGTCGTGGTGGCGACCCTCG
>NZ_JAMTCO010000025.1 GCF_024171925.1 Actinokineospora diospyrosa
CAGGGAGTGGCGAATGTTCGAGAGGTTCACCGACCGCGCGAGGCGGGTGGTCGTTCTGGCTCAGGAAGAGGCCAGGATGCTTAACCACAATTACATCGGCACTGAGCACATTTTGCTTGGGTTGATCCACGAGGGTGAGGGTGTCGCGGCGAAGGCTCTCGAGTCGCTGGGCATCGCGTTGGAGGGTGTGCGTCAGCAGGTCGAGGAGATCATCGGTCAGGGTCAGCACGCGCCGTCGGGGCATATTCCGTTCACGCCGCGGGCGAAGAAGGTTTTGGAGTTGTCGCTGCGTGAGGCGTTGCAGTTGGGGCACAACTACATCGGGACCGAGCACATCCTGTTGGGGTTGATTCGTGAGGGCGAGGGGGTCGCCGCCCAGGTCCTGGTGAAGCTCGGGGCTGATTTGAATCGTGTGCGTCAGCAGGTCCTGCAGCTGCTGTCGGGGTATTCGCAGGGTGGTAAGGAGTCCACGGAGACGGGTGGGCGGGGTGAGGGGACGCCGTCGTCGTCGTTGGTGTTGGACCAGTTCGGTCGGAACCTGACCGCGTCGGCGCGTGAGGGCAAGCTGGATCCGGTGATCGGGCGGACGAAGGAGATCGAGCGGGTGATGCAGGTGCTGTCGCGGCGCACCAAGAACAATCCCGTGTTGATCGGCGAGCCCGGTGTGGGCAAGACCGCGGTGGTCGAGGGTCTGGCGCAGATGGTGGTCAAGGGGGAGGTGCCGGAGACGCTGAAGGACAAGCAGCTCTACACCCTCGACCTCGGGTCCCTGGTCGCCGGGTCCCGCTACCGCGGTGACTTTGAGGAGCGGTTGAAGAAGGTCCTCAAGGAGATCAAGACCCGCGGTGACATCATCCTGTTCATCGACGAGATCCACACGTTGGTGGGTGCGGGTGCGGCGGAGGGCGCGATCGACGCCGCCTCCATTCTGAAGCCGATGTTGGCGCGGGGTGAGTTGCAGACCATCGGCGCGACCACGTTGGACGAGTACCGCAAGTACGTGGAGAAGGACCCCGCCCTGGAGCGCCGGTTCCAGCCGATCCAGGTGGGTGAGCCGTCGCTGGAGCACACGATCGAGATCCTCAAGGGTCTGCGCGACCGCTACGAGGCGCATCACCGGGTGACGATCACCGACGCCGCCCTGGTCGCGGCCGCCACCCTGGCGGATCGTTACATCAACGACCGGTTCCTGCCGGACAAGGCGATCGACCTGATCGACGAGGCCGGCGCGCGGATGCGGATCCGCCGGATGACGGCGCCGCCGGATCTGCGGGAGTTCGACGAGAAGATCGCCGATGTGCGTCGGGAGAAGGAATCGGCGATCGACGCCCAGGACTTCGAACGCGCCGCGAAGCTGCGCGACAACGAAAAGCAACTCCTCAGCCAGAAGGCGGAGCGGGAGAAGCAGTGGAAGGACGGCGACCTCGATGTGGTCGCCGAGGTCGACGACGAGCAGATCGCCGAGGTCCTCGCCAACTGGACCGGGATCCCCGTCTTCAAGCTGACCGAAGAGGAGACCTCCCGGCTGCTGCGCATGGAGGACGAGCTCCACAAGCGGATCATCGGCCAGGAGGACGCCGTCAAGGCCGTCTCCCAGGCCATCCGCCGCACCCGGGCGGGGTTGAAGGACCCGAAGCGCCCGTCGGGGTCGTTCATTTTCGCGGGGCCCTCGGGTGTGGGTAAGACGGAGTTGTCGAAGGCGCTGGCGAACTTCCTGTTCGGCGAGGACGACGCCCTGATCCAGATCGACATGGGCGAGTTCCACGACCGCTACACCGCCTCCCGCCTCTTCGGCGCACCCCCCGGCTACGTCGGCTACGAAGAGGGCGGGCAGCTGACGGAGAAGGTCCGCCGCAAGCCGTTCAGTGTGGTGTTGTTCGACGAGATCGAGAAGGCCCACCAGGAGGTCTACAACACCCTCCTGCAAGTCCTCGAAGACGGCCGGCTGACCGATGGGCAGGGGCGGACGGTGGACTTCAAGAACACCGTCATCATCTTCACCTCCAACCTCGGCACCCAGGACATCTCCAAAGCCGTCGGCCTCGGCTTCACCTCCGGCACCGACACCGGGTCGAACTATGAGCGGATGAAGAACAAGGTCAACGACGAGCTGAAGAAACACTTCCGCCCCGAGTTCCTCAACCGCATCGACGACATCATCGTCTTCCACCAACTCAACGAACAACAGATCATCACCATGGTCGACCTGATGATCGCCCGCGTCGAAACCCAGTTGCGCAACAAGGACATGGCGCTGGAGCTCACCGACCGGGCGAAGAAGCTGCTGGCCAAGCGCGGCTTCGACCCCGTCCTCGGCGCCCGCCCGCTGCGCCGCACCATCCAACGCGAAATCGAAGACCAACTCTCCGAAAAGATCCTCTTCGGCGAGGCCGCGCCGGGCCACCTCGTGGTGATCGATGTGGAGGACGAGGACAGCGAGGAAGCGCGATTCGTCTTCCGCAGCGCGGTGCCTGCCGGGCGGGAGCGGGCATGAGCGAGCGGCCGCTGATGATCCTCGTCGGCATCGGGTACGAGCCGCACCGGGGGTACCTGCTGCGGTCGATCGCCGACACCACCGACGTGTGGTTGCTCGACCACGAACCGGCGACCTGGGAAGCCCCGTACGTGGTGGGCAGCACGGCCGTGGACATCCGCGACGGCGACGCCCTCTTGGCGGCGGCGGTGGATGTCGCGGCGGGGCGCAATGTGGACGGCATCCTATGCTGGGACGAGCTGAAGATGGCCAACACGGCCAAGGTCGCCCAACACCTCGGCCTGCCCGGGGTGTCGCCGGACGTCATCGACCGGTGTCGCGACAAGCACCGCACCCGGACCGCACTGGCCGCGGCCGGTGTGCCGCAGCCGCGGTCGGTGGCAGTCGCGTCGGTGGAGCAGGCGTTGGCCGTGGCCGACGGACTGGGCTACCCCGTGGTCCTCAAACCGCGGGCGCTGGGCGCGAGCATGGGCGTCACGAAGGTCGACTCCCCAGCCGACCTGCCCGCCGCCTACACCCACACCCGCGCCCAGCACGTCGACCAAGCCCGCCACTACGACCTGGGTGTGTTGGTCGAGGACTACGCGAGCGGGCCGGAGTTCAGCGTCGACTCGGCCATTGTGGACGGTGTCACCACGCCGCTGTTCCTGGCCAGGAAGACCAGCGGGTTCGCCCCGTACTTCGAGGAGACCGGCCACGTGGTCGACGGCGCCGACCCGTTGTTCGCCGACCCAGCCCTGCACGAGTTGCTCGTCGCCGCGCACGACGCCCTCGGCTTCGACTCCGGCATGACCCACACCGAACTGCGCCGCACCCCGGCCGGGTGGTCGGTCATCGAGGTCAACTGCCGCCTCGGCGGCGACCTCATCCCCTACCTGGGCCTGCGTTCCACCGGCATCGACGCCGGTCGCATCGCCGCCGCCATCGCCTGCGGCCGAGCCCCCACCTTCACCCCCACGCACTCCTCGGTTACCGCGATCCGCTTCCTCTACCCCCCGGGCCCCACCACCATCGCCGAGATCCACGTCGACACCGCCGCCCTACCTCCCGACACCCTCCTGGCCGCCCCGCTCGCCGAACCCGGCACCACCATCACCCCACCCCCCGAAGGCCACGTCTGGGGCCGCTACGCCATGGTCGCCGTCACCGCCCCCACCCCCGAGGCCTGCCCCCCAGCCCTCGACACCGCCGCGGCCGCCATCACCCTCATCCCCGCCTAACCCTTCATGGCGCCCCCACCTCTCCCCTATCAAGGTGATGCGCGGAACCCCCACCGGCCCACGCATGCCCACACCGCCACGAGGTATCCGGCCCACCCAACCAGCCCAAGAGGACAGACTCCCCAGCGAACCGCCCTATCAGCCGCCAACCGCCGCCCCGCCACCATCGTCACCGAGCGGTCGATCCTTACGGCCGCACGATCAACATCAGCCCACCCACCCGAGCCCACCCATCACCGGACTCCCCTGCCCCACCGCCACACCCCACACGCCCCCGAACTCCACGCTCCTCAGGCATTCCCGCCACACGGCCCCGCCACGCCCCTCGCCGCATGCCCCACGAACCAGGCCCCCTACGGCCCCACAAACCCCGGCTTCCAGCCCGTGCCAGATCCCAGACCCACGTCGACCGAGGTGATCGTGCCGTCGCCCGGTGCCGCCACCCCCGGCTTCAACCCACCCCCGGCCGCGGTAAACCGCCCGCCGGCCGACGGCAGACCCCCGCCCACCCGGGGGGCCACCCACATACAGCGTACCGCTTTTCGTTGCCTGTCAAGGGGGTCGCGCCGCGGCTGTGGACAGTTCAGGCCGTTGTGGACAACCGCGCCCGGTGCGCACCCCACCCGATCAGGCATTGACTCTAACTTCGGAAATATATAGCGTTCTTCCCCGGAGCCCGATCCACCCCCGGCGGACGCGCTCCCGCCAAGGCGCAGCCAGCTCACCGGTGATCAACCACAGTCTCACTGGAGGCCAACCGTGGAACGGGAAACCTACGAGTCGCTCAACCTCGCACCGAAACCGATCCGCCCGCACATCCTCGCCGCCGCCACGATCGTCTACGGCGACGACTACTACAACGGCAGGCGCGAGACGATCAACCTGTCCGGGTTCGTGCAGATGAACAAGTGGCCGATGCCCGGGTTCGAGCACCGGATCGACGAGCGCGGCCGGTCGGTGTTCGACACCGAGCTGATCAGCGCCCCCGAGGTCGGCATCAAGGGCTTCAGCTACGAGCTCAACGACCGCATCCAGATCCTGTCCAACCCGCTGCTGCCCAACACCGGCCACGTGCGGCAGATCGCGCCGGGCAAGAACTTCCCGGCGGAGTTCCACATCCAGCGCTTCGGCATCCTGGAGACGTCCACGCTGCGGCTGGTGCACCGCAACGTCATCGACATCTACGGCGTGGTCGACGCGATCCCGCCGTTCAAGCGCCCGCTGACCGGCGGCTACCTCGGCGTGCCGCGCGGGGACCAGCCGATCGAACTGGTGCAGGCGCCCAACGTGGTGCGCGGGACGACGCTGCCGGAGGCCTGGTACCCCTCGACCGACGACAACCAGTCGATCGGGATCACCCCGACGGTGTTCTTCGCCGACAGCCCGGCGGCGTGCATGTCCATGCTGGTCGACCCGTCGATGATCATCCAGACCTCGACCGAGGCGACGCTGACGCTGCAGGTGGGTGGCCGCACGGTGCGGGTGGACCTGCAGGGCAGCCACACGCTGGCCGCGGGCATGGAGATCCTGCTGTTCGGCCCGGAGAAGCACGACGAGGGCCGCGGGGTGCTGGCCCAGATCGCCCGGGTGGCGCTGGTCGGCGAGTGCGCCGAGTTGGGCGGGCGCGTCATGCTGCGGGCCAGCTGGCCCAAGCCCTCGGGTGGCACGCTCGGCGAGGGCACCGAGGAGGCGCTCTCGCGGGTGCGGTTCCCGGCTGAGCTGCACTTCGACGCCGAGTTCGACCTGGTGACCCCGACCGAGGTGCTGTACTCGACCAACCCGGTGCACCTGTCCGGCAGCCTGGCGGACCTGGAGCCCGAGGGCACGAACCTGGCCCTGTCGGGTCAGGGCACCCCGCTGGTCACCACCGGCGACGTGGAGAAGGCCAGGATCACCGGCCTGTCGCTGGTGATGCGCGAGGCCATCGTCGGCAAGCACGCCGCCGTCAACGTCTGAGCCGTTCCACCCCCGACCTCGTCCGGCCCTCCCCCAGGGGCCGGACGAGGTTCAGGCGCGTGTGGAGCGGGATGGAGGCCAGGATGGACACGCGGACGCTCGTGATGCACCAGGCGATGCTCGGCGACCGGACCCGGTTGCGCGCCTACGACGACGCCCTCGCGTGGGCGGTGCGACCAGGTGACGTGGTCATCGACGTCGGTGCCGGGCTGCTCGTGTTGGGGATGCTGGCCCTCAAGCACGGCGCGTCGCACGTCTATGCCATAGAGGGTGATCCGGTGACCGCGGCGGTCGCGGCCAGCATCGCCGAAGACAACGGGCTCAGCGGCAAGCTCACCGTCATCCACGGCGATGCCCGCACGGTAGAGCTACCGAGGCAGGCCGACGTCATCGTGTCTGAACTGATGGGCAACATCGGCCCGGAAGAGGAGATGCCCGAGATCATCGCCGCGGTGGCGAGGCGGGCGCTGGCCCCGGGTGGACGGGTGGTGCCGCAGCGGCTGACCACGACGCTGACCGCGATCGAGTTCGACGACGAGGGCTGGGGCGTGTGGAGCGGCGACGCGCTGGGCTACCGGCTCGACGCGGTGCAGGGGTTCGTGCAACCGGCCGCGCACCTGCACTTCTTCCAGCGGCCACCGACGCGGCTCAGCGCCGCGGTCCCGATCGGCGACAGCGTCCTGGGCGCCACCGAGACCGGCGTGTCGACCGCGCCCCGCAAGCTGCGCATCACCCGGCCGGGCACCCTGCACGCGGTGATGGGGTCGTTCACCGCGACCCTGGCACCGGGGGTCACCTTGTCGAACTTCCCCTCTTACCCCGGCTGCAACTGGGGTGTGTGGATCTGGCCGCTGCGCCACACCCCTGTCATCGACGGGGATGTGTTGCAGGCGCGGGTAGTGCTGCCGGAAGGCGTCAGGGTCGCCACCGACTGGCAGTTGGAGTGCGGCATCAGCCGCCGGGGGGCGTCGTGACCATCCTCGCCGGGATCGTGCGGGACCTGCCGCTGCGCGCGCTGGAGCTGTGCGGGGTGACCTGGAGCGGGGAGTACCTGTGGTACTCGGAGTCGTTCACCGGCCGCATCATCGCCATCGACTCGGTCACCGGGGAGCAGGCCGGGCAGATCGAGTGCACCGACATCCGCGCCGACCTGACCACCCTCGACGGCTACCTGCTCCAGGTGGTCGGGGACCGCCGGGACCTGCGGATGCTCGACCCGGAGTCCGGGGTGGTGGTCGGCGAGTTCGCCAACCCGCGCCCCGGGCACACGCTGACCGGCCTGGAGGCCTGCCGCGACGGCCTCTGGCTGGGTTACCGCGACCTGAAGGTCCTCGACCTGCGGGACCCGACGGACCTGCACCTCATCGACTGCCTGCCCGTGCGGCGCCCGCCGTCGGGGGTGGCGGTGTCGGACGGCTACGTCGTCTACTCCGACCACAAGGGCTCCATGATCACGCTCGTCAACACCACCGCGCGCCGCGAACAGGTGTCGGTGCGGGTGTGGGGCAACCCGACCGGGCTGACCTGGGACGGCAGCCTCATCTGGTACTGCGATCACGCCACCCTGCAACTGCGCGCGGTGGAGCTACCTGGCTTCCAGCGGTTCTGACCCCGGGGAGAGCTGATGCGTGACGTCCTGCGAGCACTGCGGGTCATGGCCACCACCGTCCTCATCCTCGTCCCGGCGGCCCTCGGGCTGCTGATCAGAGGGCGGCAGCGAGGTAACCCGTACCTCTACCGGCAGATCAGCCGTCTGCTGATGGCGCTAGGGCCCGCGTTCATCAAGGCGGGCCAGGTGCTGGGGACACGCCGGGACGTCCTGCCGCCCGCCTTGTGCGCGGAGCTGGAGGTACTACAAGACTCCGTCCCCCCGTTGGACCCTGCCCGCAGCCGCGAGGTCCTGCACGACATCTACGGCCCGCACCTTTCGGAGCTGCTGCCGAACATCGACTACCAGCCCATCGCGGGCGGCAGCGTCGCCTGCGTCTACCGCGCCACCGACCACCAAGGCCGCCACGTCGCTCTTAAGGTGCTACGACCGGAGATCCGCCCGATCCTCGAGGCAGACCTGCGGATCATGCGGCGGGCAGCCGGGCTCGCGGCACGGCTGCCGGTGCTGCGCGGGGTGCCGGTCACCGAGGTCGTGGGCGAGATGTGCACGGCCGTGCTCGCCCAGCTCGACTTCCCCCGCGAAGCCGACAACCTCGTGCGACTGCGCCGCGACCTCGGCGCGGTCCGCCGGGTGTGGGTGCCCGCGGTGTACCCGGAGCTGTCGGGTCCGGCGTGCGTGGCGATGGAGTTCATCCCCGACCTGGACGTGCGCACCGCACAGGGCTGCCCGCCCGCGCTGCGGCGGCGCTTCGCCGAGTCGGCGCTGGGCGCGATCTACCACATGCTGTTCGTCGACGGGTTCGTCCACTGCGACCTGCACCCGGGCAACCTGTACTTCACCCGCGGCGGCGAGGTCGTGGTCCTCGACGCCGGGTTCAGCGTGCAACTGTCCCCCCGGTTGCGGCGGCTGTTCGCCGAGTTCTTCCTCAACATGGCCGTCGGCCGCGGCGACCGGTGCGCCGAGATCGTGGTCGACAGCTCCGCCGGGATCCGCCCCGACGCCGACCTGACCGGGTTCCTCGCCCGGATGGCCGACCTGGTGGTGCGCAGCCACGGGCAGCCCGCCCGCGAGTTCAGCCTCATCGCCTTCGCCGCCGAGATGTTCGACCTGCAACGCCGCCACGGCGTGCACGCCGCCCCCGAGCTGATCTTCCCGCTGCTGTCGCTGCTGGTCATCGAGGGCACGATCCGCGACCTCGACCCCGACATCGACTTCCAGGAGACCGCCAAGCCCGTGCTCAACCGGGGCCTGTTCGGCGCCCGGCGCCCCAGTTGACCCCCGAGAGGACCCGCATGCGCCACGGCGGCACGCTCACCCTGGTCGGCGCCGGCGACGCCGACAGCCTCGACCCCGCGCTGTCGGTGCACACCGCGACGAGGGGGATCCTGCGCGCCTACACCCGCCAACTCGTGACCTACCGCGCCGGGCGGGACCAACAGGCCGCCGGAACCGTCGTCGCCGACATGGCGACAGAGCTACCTACCCGCGAGAACGGGCGTCTCGACGCCGGCGGGCAGGAGTATGTGTTCACCATCAGACCCGGTGTGCGGTGGGATGACCACCGACCCGTCACCGCCTCTGACATCGCCCGCGGCCTCAAGCGCCTGGCGCACCCCGACGCCCCCAGTCCTGCATTGACCTACTTCGCCAGGACCATCCGCGGCCTGGCAGAGCTACGCGACCAACTGGCCTCGGTAGACCCAACAGAGGTCGCCAAGGTCATCGAGTGCGCCAAGCTGGAGGGCATAGAGGTCATCGGTACCGACACCGTCGTCCTGCGCACCTTGGGTCACTCGGTGGACTTCCTCAACATCCTCGCGCTGCCAAGCGCGACACCCGCGCCCATCGACTACTCCGGTTTCCTGCCCGGCAGCGAGGACATCGTGCGCCGGTTGCGGTCCAACGGCCCGTACCGGGTGGAGACCTACGTCCCCGGCAAGGAGATCCACCTGGGCCGCAACCCGGCGTGGGATCCCGCGACCGACCCGGTGCGCGCCGCTTACCTTGACGGGATCTCGGTGCGGATGGGGGTCTCCGAGCACGAGGCGTTCCGACTCGTGGACACCGGCGAGGTGGACATGTTGTGGGACATCCAGCCGATGACGGTAGAGCTACCGCGTCTGTTTGGCGATCCTCGCCTGGAGATCCACCCCGCCGGTTTGCTCAGCCCTTACCTCGCCGTGAACATGCTCAGCCCCAACGAGAACCGCGCCACGAGCAAGGTGGAGGTGCGACGGGCGGTGTCGGTGGCGTTGAACCGCGAAGCCGTCTCGCGGGTATGGGGTGGCCCCCGGCTCAGCGACCTCGCATGGCGGATCCTGCCGCCACTGTGCTCGGCGTACACGCCTATCGCGCCGGTGTCGGAAGGCACGCCTACCGGCGACCCGGACCTGGCGCGGTCCCTGCTGGCCGAGGCGGGCTACCCGGACGGGGTGACCCTGCGGATGGTGCACCGCGACCGCGACATCCACCCGGAGTCGGTACACGAGATGGGCGTCGCTCTAGCTCGTGCGGGCATCACGCTGCGGGCCGTGCCGGTGTCGATCACCGAGCTGTTCACCACCTACTTCGCTTCCGCCGAACCCGCCGTGCGCGGCGACTGGGACCTGGCGTTCACCGGCTGGGAACCGGACTGGCACGGCGACAACGCGCGCACCTACCTGCAGCCGCTGTTCGAGAGCCGCCCCGAGGGCAGCTGGAACCTGGGCTTCTACGCCAGCCCCCAGGTCGACCGGCTCCTCGCCGAAGGACGCGACGCCGAGGACCGGGCGCTGGCCAACGCCGCTTACCGGGCCGTGGAGGCGCAAGTGCTGCGGGACATGGCGGTGATACCGGTGCTGTTCGCCCACCAGTACTGGTTCCACTCCCCCGCGGTGTGCGGCTGGGAGCCCTACCCGGTGCTCAACGGCGATCTTACGAATGTGTGGCGGGCGCCTTGAGGTGCGCGGCGGTGCTGCCGCAGCAGCCGCCGATAAGAGCGAGGTCGTAGTCCAGGTGCCACCGGGAGAGAGTGTCCATCAACCTCTCCCCGGTGACATCGGGGTAAGCGCCCAGCGGACCGTCATACCGTTCCCGCACGGCCTTCAACGCGTCCTCGACGTCCTCGGGTGTACCGCAGTTCAGCGCGATCAAGGCGGCACCGCCCTCCCACGCCCCCACCACGGCGTCCACAACGGACTCACCCGAAGGGAGCTTGCCGTTGTCCGCGCACTGGAAACTCACCCAGGCGGGCTTACCGGACACCACAGCGTGTTCGATGACGACACCCGCCTCGGCCCGGGACGGCATGGACTCGGCGAACACCACGTCCACTCCACACCGGACCAACTCGGTCACCAACCACCCGTGCCCCGCCGGATCAGCGGGCCCCACGGACCCCGCCACCGTCACCGACGGCCCCGCCGCGGCCCGCGCGACCCCCACGGCCGCGTGCACCATCCACGCCGTCCCCGACCCCGGGGCCAGCCCGAGACCGAGCAGTTCCGTTTCAGAGCACCGGAAAGTCGCCGTTGTGATCACCTCGGCACCCGCGGCGACGTCGGCCTCGTGCACCGCCCGGATCGCGGCCCGACCGGCGCCGGTGAGCATCGGCCGGTTCGTCCACCACGGGGCCTCGACCACGACCCCCGCGTCGCGCAACCCAGTGGGCAGGCTGGTGTCCAAGAGCACGGCGCACCTCCTTCGTCTCGAAGTTACCACAGGAAACTGAAGTTTCCGCCGCCGCGCGGCACACCTACCGTGACTAACCAACCCCCGGTAGACCCGCCGAACGGGGCACCCGCACTCACACACCGTGGATAGCGGGTGGATCGGCACCCGGTGCGGTAGACACGGTAGGACGCGATCGGGGAAAGGGGCGCACCGTGGGATTGTCCGGATTTCGGGCCGAGGTCGGCTTCCGGGTGGACGGCGAGCCACACACGCTCGCCGTCGACACCCGCTCGACCGTGCTCGACGTACTACGGGACACGCTGGGCAACACCAGCCCTAAGAAGGGCTGCGACCGCGGGCAGTGCGGCGCATGCACGGTCCTGCTCGACGGTAGGCGCGTCCTGTCCTGCCTAGTCCTCGCCGTCACCGCAGGCGGCAAGGACATCCTCACCGCCAAGGGGCTCGCCGCGAACGGGCGGCTCCACCCGGTCCAGCAGGCGTTCTTGGACAACGACGCCCTGCAGTGCGGGTACTGCACACCGGGCCAGGTCTGCTCGGCCGTCGGTGCGCTCGACGAGTTCGCCGACGGCAAGCCCAGCCACGCCGGTGACGTCACCGCCGAACCGGAGCTCACCAGGGCCGAGATCGCCGAGCGGATAAGCGGGAACCTCTGCCGCTGCGGCGCCTACACCGCCATCATCAGCGCCATCGAGCAGGCGGCGGACGCATGAGGCCGTTCGACTACCGCACCCCCGCCAACGCCGTGACCGCCGTCCAGGCGGTCACCGAGCACCCCGCGGCCGCCTTCCTCGGCGGCGGCACCAACCTCCTCGACCACCTCAAACTCGGCATCACCCACCCCGACCTGCTCGTCGACGTCACCTCGGTCACCGCCGACACCATCGAGGACTTCCAGGGCGGCCTGCTCATCGGCGCCGCGGCCCGCAACAGCGACATCGCCGCCGACTACCGCGTCCGCACCCGCTACCCCGCGCTCGCCGAAGCCCTCCTCTCCGGCGCCTCCGGCCAACTGCGCAACATGGCCACCGCCGCGGGCAACCCACTGCAACGCACCCGCTGCCCCTACTTCCAGGACCCCACCACACCCTGCAACAAACGACGCCCCGGCTCCGGCTGCGCGGCGATCGGCGGGTTCACCCGCGGCCACGCCATCCTCGGCGCCTCCACACACTGCGTCGCCACCCACCCCTCGGACATGGCGGTAGCCCTAACAGCACTAGACGCCACCGTTCACGTCCTTAGCGCCCAAGGGGAACGCACCATCCCCTTCGCCGAGCTACACCGACTCCCCGGCGCCGACCCCACCCGGGACACCGTCCTCGATCACGGCGACCTCATCACGCTCATCGAACTGCCCTACTCCCCCATCGCCCGACAATCCCGCTACTACAAGGTCCGAGACCGAGCGTCCTTCGCCTTCGCCCTGGTGTCGGTCGCGGCAGCGCTTACCGTCACCGATGGCGTCATCAGCGACGCCCGCCTCGCCTTCGGCGGCATCGCCCACAAGCCCTGGCGGGCCAACCGAGCCGAACAGATCCTCATCGGCGAACCCGCGACCGACGCCACCTACCGCCTGGCGGCCGAGCACGAACTGGCTGACGCGCGCACCCTCGACGGGCTCGACGGCGGCAACGCCTTCAAGGTCCCGCTCCTGATCCGTACCGTCGTCTCCGTCCTACGCAGGCTGGCCGAGGAGCCACGATGAGCGCCATCGGCCAAGACATCCCCCGCCGCGACGGGTACGCCAAGGTCACCGGTACGGCCACTTACGCCTACGAGGCCGACGTGGACAACGCCGCCTACTGCGTTCTCCTACAAGCCAGCATCGCCCGCGGCCAAGTGTCCGAAATAGACATCACCGAGGCGTTGGCGCTACCGGGAGTCCTGACCATCCTCACCCCAGGGCAGGTCGAGAAGATCCACCAGGTCGACGACACCGAGCTGTACGTACTACAAGACGGCGAAGTCGACTACCGCGGACAGATCATCGGCGCGGTCGTCGCCGACACCCCCGAGATAGCCCACCACGCCGCGTCCCTCGTCCACTTCAGCTACCACGTGGACGAACACGACAGCACCTTCTCCCCCGACCGTCACGACCTCTACAAACCCGACCGCCTCGGCACCGGCGAACCTACCGACACCAAGACCGGCGACATCGACGCCGCCATGCGTAAGGCGCCACACACCATCACCCAGACCTACACAACGGCCACCAACCACAACAACCCCATGGAACCGCACGCCACAACGGCTCTATGGCAAGACGACGCCCTGATCCTGTGGGACTCCACCCAAGGCGTCCACGCCGTGCGCACCACCATCGCCCAGGTCTTCGGACTGGACACCGACCAGGTCCGCGTCATCTGCCCCTACGTCGGCGGCGGATTCGGCGCGAAAGGCGAACCCCACCCCCACATCGTCGTCGCCACCCTGGCCGCCCGCGCCCTGCCCGGCCGCCCCATCCGCCTCGCTCTCACCCGCGCCCAGATGTTCGCCCTCGTCGGCTACCGCCCACCCACCGTCCAACACACCCGCCTCGCCGCCGACGAACACGGCACCCTCACCGGCATCGCCCTGGCCGCCGTCAACCAGACCGCCAGGATCACCGAGTTCACCGAGAACGCGGGCTCACCCACCCGGACCATGTACGCCGCGCCCAACCGGGCCACCAGCCACCGGCTCGTGGTGCTCGACGTCGCCGTCCCGACCTGGATGCGCGCCCCCGGCGAGTGCCCCGGCATGTTCGGCCCCGAGGTCGCCATCGACGAGCTCGCCGAGGCCCTCGGCGTCGACCCCATCGACCTGCGCGTGCGCAACGAGCCCGAGGTCGACCCCGACTCCGGCAAGCCCTTCTCCAGCCGCAACCTCGTCGCCTGCCTGCGCGAGGGCGCCGACCGGTTCGGCTGGGCCGACCGCGCACCCCGCCGCGACGGCGACTGGCTCGTCGGCACCGGCGTCGCCGCCTCCGTCTTCCCCGCCTTCACCATGCAGGCCACCGCGGCCATCCGCTACGACCAGGGCCGCTACATCGTCGAGATCGGCGCCGCTGACTTGGGCACCGGCGCCTGGACAGTCCTCCCGCAGATCGCCGCGGACGCGCTAGAGGTGCCTCTCGAGCAGATCGATATCGGCATCGGTGACACCACCTACCCACGCGCCTCTGTGGCGGGTGGCTCCACCGGTACCGCTACCTGGGGCTCGGCGATCCTTACTGCCGCCGAGGCGTTCCGCGACAAGTTCGGCGATGACCCCGACGACGGCGACGAGATGGAGGGGTCCATCTCCAAGCCGCCGTTCCACGAGGACTACGCGACCTACGCGTTCGGCGCCCAGTTCGCCGAGGTCCGCGTGCACGCCGACACCGCGGAGATCCGCGTCCCCCGCCTGCTCGGTGTCTTCGCCGCGGGCCGCATCGTCAACCCCCGCACCGCCCGCTCCCAGTTCACCGGCGGCATGACCATGGGCCTGTCCATGGCGCTGCACGAGTCCAGCTCGCTCGACCCCCGCTTCGGGCACGTCATCAACCACGACCTCGCCGAGTACCACATCGCCACCTGCGCCGACGCCACCAACGTCGAGGCGCACTGGATCGACGAGCACGACCCCCACGTCAACGCGCTCGGCGTCAAGGGCATCGGCGAGATCGGCATCGTGGGCACCGCCGCGGCCATCGTCAACGCCGCGCACCACGCCACCGGGGTCCGCGTCCGCGACCTGCCGCTGACCTTGGACAAGCTCCTCCCCGGCCTGCCCTGACCTCCGTCTTGGCGTCTTGTGCCCCGCTGGGTCGGGACTGCGGTTTCTAACCAACTACTGGTTATCTTGATAGCGCATAGTTGATATTTACGTGTAGCTATAGGGCAGGGGATGGTTGGTGGTCCGGCCAGCCGCTGGGAGGTCCGTAGACTGAGGACATGGGCGCCCACGAAACGGCTGGCATGTCGAGGCAGCGCACCCGTCCCACGCTCACCTGGACCCCCACCGGCGCCCCACTCCCCCGCACCACCAGCCTCGACGAGGTGGTCGACGTCGTCGCTCGGGGCAACGTCGCGATCCTGAGCGGGGCGGGCCTGTCGACGGAGTCGGGCATCCCGGACTACCGGGGCGAGGCGGGCAGCCTGCGCAAGCACGTCCCGATGACCTACAGCGAGTTCACCAGCACCCCTTACGCCCGGCAGCGCTACTGGGCGCGCAGCCACGTCGGGTGGCACACCATCGCCGCGGCGGCCCCCAACTCCGGGCACCTCGCGGTCACCGCACTGCACGCGGCGGGGCTGCTCACCGGCGTCATCACCCAGAACGTCGACGGCCTGCACCAGGCGGCGGGCACACCCGACGTGATCGACCTGCACGGCAACCTCGACCGGGTCATCTGCCTGCAGTGCCGACAGCAGACCCCGCGCACCCAACTCGACGAGCGCCTACGCGCGGCCAACCCCGACTTCGTGGCGACCTCGGATGTCATCAACCCCGACGGCGACGTCGAGCTGGCCGAAGCCGCCACGCTGGCGTTCACCGTGGTCGGCTGCCACTCGTGCGGGGGTGTGCTGAAGCCGGACGTGGTCTTCTTCGGTGAGAACGTCCCGGCCGAGCGGGTGCGGGACTGCAACGACCTCGTCGACAGCGCCGCCGCGGTGCTGGTGCTGGGCTCGTCGTTGACCGTGATGTCCGGCCTGCGATTCGTTCGCCGCGCCGCGGGCAACGGCACCCCGGTGCTCATCGTCACCCTTGGCGAGACCAGGGGCGACCCGCACGCCACGGTGCGCGTCGACCGCCCACTCGGCCCCGCCCTGACCGAACTCGTCGCCCGCCTCTCCTGACAGCGGTGAACCGCGGTGAACCGTGGTGAATCGCGGCGAATAGTGACGAAGAGTGGACAGTTCGTTGACACAGCGGTAACAGCACCGTTCGCGTAGACGATCATTGGTGTGCCCCGTCCCACCTCGGCAAGGAGGACGCGCATGCCCGGCGACGACAACGAAGTGGACGGCCCGGTAGGCGTTCCGGCCGCTGATGGACCTGTCTGGCTCGGGGTCCTGAAATCCACACCCGCCGAGATCGACTTCGACGCCCTACCAGTGGAACTGCGGCCGACGCCGGAAGCCCCACAGGACGCCGTCACGGAATCCGAATGATTCCCGGAAACGCGTTGGCGCTAGTCGTGTTCCTCGTCGCTGTCGCACCGGGGTACGCCTATCAGCGGGCAGTGGAGCGCTATATCGACCGCAAGGCCAGGAGTCCGCTCCTGGAGGCCATCGACTTGTTGTGCGTAGGCGCGTTGTGCACTGTGGTCAGCGCCGTCATCACCGTTCTGGCCGGGAACTGGCTGACATCGGTGTTCTTGCGACTAGAGGACTTGCGCACCTGGGTTGGCCAACCCAGCTGGCGGTTGGTCTACTCGATCGCTCTTACCCTCGTGCTCGCCTCCGCCATCGCGGTCGCAGTGGGGCGGATCCGGGTCCGGTTGGCGCGCGCGGTGACCGAGCTAGCGCCGGGAACGGTGTGGACGAGCACGTTCCGGGAGTTCGGCACCGGCGGCACCGGCGGAACCGACCGCGTGCCGCTGTTCCTGGTGGTGGAGTTGGCCGACGGGCGCGCGATAGGTGGGCAGTTGCTGTTCAGCGAGCTGCACGGCGAGGCGGACAAACGCGACCTCGCCCTGGTCGCGCCCCTCTGGTCACGCGCGGCCGGGGACACGGCCCGCGTCGCCCAACCGCACCGGTTCGTGCTCATCCCCAGCCGCGACATCGCAGTGATCTGGGGCTACCCGCTGACCGACCACGCCGTGAGGAGTCGACGATGACCGAGCGGACCCGGTCCTGGCTGGCCGCCGAGCGCCCGGTCGACCTGGGCGAGGACGTGCTGTTCCGCGACCGCAAGGAGTTCTGGGGCAAGCTGGAGTTCCTCGCCGACCACGTCGCCGCCGCGGTCCAGCCCGACAGCGCCGCCTCGGGCACCGTGTTCGGCATCTCCGCGCCGTGGGGCTCCGGCAAGTCCAGCGCGCTGCGCATGCTGTGGGACCTGATCGTGCGCACGGTGAACCAAGAGGTCCCCGACCTGCGCCAGTCCGGGCGGTCGCACACCAGCGGCGGGCAGAGCGTGCTGACGACCTCCACCTACTACGCCAACGTGCACGAGGCGGGCGGGCAGTCGGCGCGGTTGAGCCTGGCCTACGAGGTGATGCAGGGCTACCCGGAGGAGTACCGCAAGTCCATGCTCACCGGCCTGGGCTACGACCGCTCCGCCGTGGGCATCTCCAGCGGGCTGCACGCCGAGATCTTCCTGCGGGAGAAGCTGGGCGAGTACGCCGGGTCCGGTCCGGTGATCGAGCAGTGGATCCTGGACACGTTCCTCGAGCACCAGCGCACCCTGCGCGAGGACGGCACCTCGACGACCCGGTTCGCGCACGTGCACGTGGCCTTCATCGACGACCTGGACCGCTGCTCGGAGGCGTTCACCGGGGAGTTGCTCGCCGCGCTGAACTTCTGGTCCAACGTGCGCAACCTGTTCTTCGTGGTCGCCGCGGACGAGGAGCACCTCAAGCGCTCGGCGCGGCGGATCACCGATGTGCGCGAGAGCGCCGAGGACGCGCTGGAGAAGTTCGTCCACTTCCAGACGATGATCCCGCCGCTGATCTCCGGCCCGGTCGACGCCGCCCAGTACGGCCTGCGGCTGCTCCCCGCCGATGAGCACCTCAACCCGGGGCTGCGGCACCTGCGATCGCTGCTCAGCGAGGTGCGCGCCGGGGAGCCGTTCGGGCTGATGGCACCAGCCCTGGGGGCGCGCACCCCGCGTAAGGCCAAGCGCGTCCTCAACGTGCTGCTGCGCGACTTCTGGCTGCTTAAAGACCTTGAGGGCGACTCGGTCAAGCGGATCATCGCCCGGATGGTGTGGCAGGAGGACTTCGACCGGCACATCGATCCGGTGCTGGTCGGGGCCGGGATCGAGGACGCGAGCTCCGCGCACCCGAGGGCGGACTGGCTGCGGATCCTGATCGAGTGCGCCAGCGCGGCGGTGGGCTCGGGCGACGACGTCGAGACCGCGATCGCCCGCTTCGGCGAGCTGGCGGCGCTGCGCGGGGTGACCCTGGACGGCTGCGAGCCGCGGCTGCTGCTGTACCTGGGGGCGTCCCCGCAGCTTGAGCCACCGAGCCCGCGGACCCACGTGCCCGGCGGGCTGGTCGCCGGGCTGCCCGGCACCGAGCGCTCGGAGGAGCGGCTCAGCGTGGTGCGCGAGGCCAACAAGGGGGTC
The DNA here is from genome assembly GCF_024171925.1 of Actinokineospora diospyrosa. Classification (GTDB taxonomy): domain Bacteria; phylum Actinomycetota; class Actinomycetes; order Mycobacteriales; family Pseudonocardiaceae; genus Actinokineospora; species Actinokineospora diospyrosa. The sequence continues at coordinate 18,209 of NZ_JAMTCO010000025.1, forward strand.
AGCGACCTGCTCACCCGGGCCCAGATCGCGTCGAAGACCGCCGACATCCCGCTGCTGCGGGTCAGCTCGCTGCAGCTGGTGCGGGCGTTCGAGGCGGGCCTGCTCGGCGCGGGCGAGGCGCCCGGGGTGGGCAACATCGCGCTGCGCCTGGAGCGCGAGGACGTGGACCTGGCCTGGGCGCTGCACCAGGTCGCGCACACCCTCGACCCCCAGCACACCAACATCCGGCTCAACCTGGTCGATTTCCTGCTCGACCAGAAGAACCCGGCGGTCGAGGACATCGTGGTGGAGCACCTGAACTGGTGCGAGCTCAACGCCCCGGAGTTCGAGCCGCTGCGCAGGCGGGTCTACCGGGCGCGGCTCGACCACATCCTGGGCCACGAGATCACCGACATCGACGAACTGATCGACGTGGCCGTGGCCGACACCGGGTCGGCGGGCAAACGGCAACTGTGGGTCATCATCAACGACCGCAACCTCTACGACCGCTACGTGCCGCTCATGCGGCCCTGGTTCGAGCAGGACTACCAGTCGGGCGACTACAGCCGGGCGTGCACCGTGCTGGCCAACTACGCGACCGGCATGATCGGCTCCAGCGACAGCGAGTGGGCCGCGCACGGCGCGGACGCGCTGCGGTTCCGGATCAAGCACGGGTTCCTGACGAACCTCGATCGGCTCGGCGCGATCGACATCACGAACCTGGCCATCTACCTGGGCAACATCAAGCACTTCGCGGCCGCGGCGGCGCTGTACCGGATCGCCTACGAGTACGTGCCGAGCGCGGCGGAGATCCGCAGCTCCTACGCGCGGTTCCTGGTCAACGTGCAGGACGACCCGCAGAACGCGCGGTCGGTGCAGCAGGGTCAGGAGCTGGCGATCCCGCTGCCCGACCACGACGCCTTGGTGGCCGCGTTCGCCGACCTGCCCGAGCGGTTCTCCGACCGGGAGCAGTGGTGGCTGGAGTACCCGCCGGTCTCGCTGGTCACGCCCATACCGGAGGTGGGGCCGTGACGGATCTGTCGGCCACGGCTGTGCGGCTGCTGCGGGCGGTGGTGGCCGAGGGGCAGGCGGACTGGCCGGTGCTGCAGCGGTCTATAGGCACGAGCAGGGAGGCGATGACGCAGGCGTTGGTGGAGCTGCGCGGCCTGGTGGAGATGGCGGACCCGGTGGAGCCGTGGCCGCCGCTGCGGGCGACCGAGGCGGGGCGGTTGCGGTTGCGGCAGATCGAGGGTCGGGAGCCGCTGGCGGTCGTGGCGATCACCCTGGACTCGGTGCCGGACCGGGATACCGACGCGTTGCGGGTCGCGATCGTGTCGGACGGCGACGTGGTGCTGGCGATGGACGTGCCGGTGACCTCTTACCGGTTGAGCGCTATCCGGGAGGTCTTGGTCGATGCTCCCGGTTCGGTGACTGCGGACATGCTCTCGGGTGCGGCTCATCGCATCGGCGCGGCGCTGCTCCCCCGCTGCGCCAAGTGCCGCTTGAGCACCCAGGACTGCGCGCAGTGCGTGTGGGGTCATGTCATGAGCAGGGTTCGGGTCGCTAAGCAGGCGGGTGGGTGGATCCGGCTGGAGCTTCGGGTAGCGCCACCGTGGACCCGTGTGCCGTGGGAGATGGCGACGGTGGGGTTCGGTGACTGGCTGGTGCAGCAGCCGGAGCTGTCGGTCGTCCGCAGGGTGGGGTCCTCGGCGTGCACTCCGACGGTCGATGGCGAGGTGGGGATACTGGTCGCTGTGGCAGCGTCCGACAGCCAGGCGGAGGACCAGCGCCTCGCCGCGGACGCTGCCAAGATCGTGTCGGGGACGGCGGGCATGGCGAACTCGAGCAGGAGCCTGCGAGCGGTGGTTTCGACCGGTTTTACCGACGCAGCGGACCTCGCGGACCGGATAGCCACTGCGCGCCCGATGGTGGTCCACGTGCTGGGGCACGGCAACGCGGAAGGCCTGTCGCACCTATCGCGCGCTGATGCCGCTACCGCGATCGCGCAGGCCGGGGTGTCGGCGGTGGTGTTGGCACCGTGTTTCGGAGCGAGCGCCTTCGGCACCGACCAGGCCGGGGCGAGCCTGGCCTGGCAGATAGCGAACCTGGGTGTGTCAGCCGTGGTCGGGTTCGATGGCCTCGCCGAGGCCGCTCATGCCGCCAAGTTCGCCGCGGCCTTCTACGCGGAGCTCGCGGAGACGGGCTCGGTCGAGGGGGCTGTCCGGGCCGGTCGCACGGGGATGGCCAGCGCCTACAACCAGTTCGGCCAAGTAGTCCTCTTCGCTGCGTAATCCGGAGCAACCGAACGTGCACCACACGGCGGTGCGAGCTCACCGGGTCGACCCACGTCACTGTCGCTCTCAGCCACCACCGCACTCGGTCGAGGTGACCGGGATCTCGTTCGAGTGGTCCAGCGCGAAGCCGCATCACCAAACCGCACCTGAGCCATCACTTAAGTGCAACCACTTCGCACCCGAGGACCGCTCGTACCGAGAGGACCGTCATGGCTCGCCCAGTCACCACCATCGTCACCGTCTCGACCCTGTTGCTCGCCCTGCTGACCACCTCCGTCGTCACCACCGCCGCCACCGCGACCGCCGCCACCGAGTCCCTGCGCCCCTCCGTCTCCCGCTCCCTGCAGCTGCTGCGCTCCGGCACGCTGAACAAGCTCATCAAGCTGCTCATCGGCAAGCGCCCGCAGCCGCAGGACGAGGGCCAGCTCGGCGAGGGCGACGCCCAGATGGCCGAGGGCGGCACCGACTACCCGTAGTCCACGGCGGTACGTGAGTCGGATTTCCTTTCCACCGGCGGGAAACGGCCGTCTAGGTGGGGCTGTGGATGAATCCGCGCGCGCGTCGACCCTCCCCTGGTACCACTTGTGGCGCGAAACCAGGGAATGGAGATCGTCATGCGTCACAGGGGCCGGTTCGGGGTACTGGTCTGGCTGGTCACGGGAGCGTTGCTGGGATCGGCGGTCACCGGGGTGGGCGCCGCGTCAGCCGCCCCGCCACCGTTGGGTGAGCGGCCGTTGGGTGAGTCGCTCACCCTCGTCACCGGTGACCGGTTCCGCGTCCTGCCGGGACCACGAGGACAGTTCATCGTCCAGGTAGTACCAACAGCCGGACGGGAGCACATCGGGTTCTTGCGCGACGGCAACACAGTCGTGCCTTCGGACGCGCAGCCGTTGGTCGACGCCGGTCGACTGGACCCACGCTTGTTCGACCTGACAGTGCTACCGCGCGATAGACCGGCTCCGGTGATTGTCACCGATACCGGGCCGCTCGCCCGGGTTGCGCTACCGGGGACCGAAACGCGAGCTTTGCCCAGTGTCGACGGGGCGGCTCTTACTCCCACTCCTGGCTTCTGGGAGTGGTTCACCGCGTCTCAGGCGTCGGTCTGGTTGGACGGTGTGTCCCAGCCGACGCTGGACGTGAGCGTGCCGCAGATCGGGGCGCCCGCAGTCTGGGACAGTGGTTATACCGGCGCCGGGGTCACCGTCGGGGTGTTGGACACCGGCATCGACGGCGCGCACCCTGACCTGGCGGGCAAGGTGCTGGAGACCACCGACTTCACCGGTACGGGCACGGTCGACCAGGTCGGGCACGGCACGCACGTCGCGGGGATCATCGCGGGGAGCGGGGCGGCGTCGGGTGGGCGCTACCGGGGTGTGGCGCCGGACGCGAAACTGGTCAGCGGCAAGGTCTGCACGGCCATCGGCTGCCCGGACTCGGCGGTGATCGCGGGCCTCGAGTGGATCGCGCCCAAGGTGCGGGTCGCGAACCTGAGCCTCGGCGGCGCCTACTCCGACGGGACAGACCCGGTGTCGCGCGCGGTGAACTCGTTGACCGCGCGGTACGGCACCCTGTTCGTGGCGGCCGCGGGCAATGACCGGGCCTTGGACACGCCTGACCCGCTCGCGTCGGTGACCGCGCCCGCCGCTGCCGATGCGGCACTGGCCGTCGGTAGCGTCACCAAGGACGACACGACAAGTCTGTTCTCCCCACGGCAGCCCAGGAAACGGGATTACGCGGTTAAACCGGACATCGCGGCGCCCGGAAGTGACATTGTGTCCGCGCGGGTGGCGGGGACCCCGGCCGGGGACAGGGCGCCGGTGGACGAGCACTACTCGGCGCTGTCAGGTACGTCGATGGCCGCGCCCCATGTTGCGGGTGCGGCGGCGTTGTTGGCGCAGCGGCGGCCCGAGTGGGCGGCGGACCGGTTGAAGTCGGCGCTGGTGAGCAGTGCGAAGCCCACCGCGGACGCGTTCGAGCAGGGCGCTGGTCGGGTGGACGCGGCGCGGGCGGTGTCCACGCAGGTCAGCTCGGTCGGCGGCGGTGTCGGGTACGGGTTCGTGCCGTGGGGTTCCGGTCGGTTGAGCAAGACGGTGACCTATCGCAACGATGGTGACGCGGCCACCACCCTGGTGCTGAGCACGGACAACCCGGTGTTTGCCCCGGGAGTGCAGCAGGTTGTCGTGCCCGCGCACGGCACGGCCGAGGTGACTGTCCACGCTGACGCTGCCGGGCGTACCAGTGGGCGGCAGAGCGGCCGGTTGACCGGTACCGCCAACGGCGTTGTGGTGCAGACCGCGCTGACGGCGGTGCTGGAGGCGGAGAGCTACAACGTGGCCGTGACGCTGAAGGGCAGGACTGGGAGTTCGGCATCGGTGGTCGCGAAGGCCGTGAATGTGGACTCGGGTGCCGCCCTCGGTGTTCGGGTCGTCAACGGGACCGGCGTGGCGCGGTTGCCCAAGGGCCGATACGACTTCCAGGCCGTGGAGGTCGCCACCGGCGGCGAGGTGACCTTGCTTGCCCGGACCGGGGTGAGCGTGGACCGGGCGTCGTCGGTGACGTTGGACGCGACCGGTGGTCGGTTGGTGTCGACGGTTGTTGACGGTACCCAGACCACGCTGGTGAGCGGCGAGCTGTCGCTGGTGTCCGGCACGAAGAATGGCGAGCGGACGTCGGCGTTGGTGTGGTTCTCCCGGCCGGGGCAGAAGGTCTATGTCGTACCGACCCGAGGCAAGGTCACTGACCACACGTTCCTCTTGGCCTACCGCACGATCCTCGACGCGCCGGCAGCCAGCTACAACTTGGCGTTTGTCACCCAGGGGGAGATTCCCGACGGCAGGTTCACCGCGCGTGCGAGGGATCTGGCCCGGGTCGACGCCAAGTACTACGCGCAGAGCGCGCCCGCGAAGTCGCTGCGGGCCGACTACGCGCTGTTGGACGCGCCCGGGGTGAATCTGGGGGCGCTGCAGGTACGGGAGTTGGCGGTGCCGAGCGGTCGGACCGAGTACTACACGGCCGGGCCGACCTGGCAGCACGTGTTCGCCGTCTTCCCGGAAGACACCTCCGACAGCGAGTCGTCGGTGTCGTACCGCGTCTACGAGCCGGGCCGATCGGCGTCGCACTGGAACCGGGCGCCGCTGAGCCCGTCACTGGGTCCTGCCGAGATCGGGTTCGGCGTGTCGCGCTTCGACGGGCAGTTGTCGGTGGCGGTGGCGCCGCTCTCCGGCGGTGATCCCGACCAGTCGACCGTCCTGGCCGCGGCGGCCACCGGGGACACGGTGTTGTCCCGCGATGGCGCGGTGCTGGGCTCCAGCGGCTTACCCGGGATCGGGGTGTTCCCCATCCCGGACACCCCGGGGCGCTACACCCTGCGGACGACGGTTGAGCGCGCCGTGCCGTGGTCGACGCTGGGCACGCACGCCGACATCACCTGGACGTTCCAGGAGGGTGGCGCTGAGTCGAGCACTCCCCCGCCGGTGCTGGTGGTCCGCACAGCGGCCGAGGTCGACGACCAGGGCGCTGCCCGGCGGGGCGGGCTGCTGCCGATCCAGTTGCTCACCCAGCGCCCGGCGGGCTCGCCCGCGTCGCGCGTGGTGAGCTTGCGGACCGAGTACTCCACTGACGATGGACGGGTCTGGCGGCAGGCGCCCACGCTCCACCTGGGCACCGGTGAGGGCTTCGCCCTGGTCAAGAACCCGGCCGCGGCTGGTTTCGTGTCTCTGCGGATCACCGCGCGCGACGCGGACGGCAACTCGGTCGAGCAGACCGTGATCCGCGCCTACCGGGTCGGGTGATCGGAATCAGGCGGTCGCGACGGCCGCGGTACCGAGGGACAGGAGGAACGCGCCGCTGAGCAGGGCGGCGGTGAGGCGGGCGTGCCTGGCCCACAGGGCGTCCCAGTCGCCGGGGTGGTTGAGGTTGGCCGTGGTCATGAGGGCCCGGCCGAAGCCGAAGGCCGCCCCGGCGACGAGGGCCTGCGGGACGGACGCGGTCAGCAGCACGGCGGTGGCCGCGATGTAGGGCAGGCCGCTGGGCAGGTAGGTCCGTGCCCCGGTGCCCATCTCGATGCCGAACTGCAGCGGGCCCAGGTGGCGGCCGAGCCGGAACACGCCCTCGGGGACCAGTCGCCGGTTCTCCGGCAGCCGGACGTCGATCACCCGCAGCTCGTTGAGGGCGACCAGCACCAGCACGGCGCCGACCAGCGCCCAGCGGGCCCACCAGGGCAGCGGCGCCCGGGCCAGTGACCCGACGACAACCAGGACCGTCGCGGTGATCGCGCCCCCGAGCAGGAGGCCGACGCGGAACGCGAACGCGGGAGAACCTCGCCAGACCGGCGAGCTCAGCACGTGGGCTGAGTTGCGGCTTCAAGTGGAGCCGGAGGTGGCCAGGCCCGCAGTGGCGCCCAGGAACACCCACGGTGCCCACTGGTCGCCGCTGATCAAAATGCCCGCGACCGCCGCGGCGGTCAGTGCGGTGGCGAGGACGACCGGATGCCAGCGGAGCACGTCAGACCCGTGTGCGGCAGATCGTCAGGTAGGTGTACCCGGCCTGGTCGGGTCCCCAGTAGGTGCTGAAGCCATCAGAGCAGCGGTAGGTCTTGCCGTCGGGGGTGGTCCAGCGCCACGCGTTCTTCATCGTGGTCGTGCCGCAGGTAGTGGAAACGGCGGTGTGGTCGACCTGGACGTCACCCTCGGTGTGGGTGCCGTACTTGTGCCAGCCCGCCTCACAGAAGTCGCTGCTGCGCCACGCGCCGCCGACACAGGCGGCGTAAGCGTTGACGTGGTCGCCGCTGGTGTCGGGGTCCTCGTCGTACCCGACCGGGTAGGCGTCTCGGCAATCGGTCCGGTCCCAGCCGGTGAGCGCGTTGGGGCCCACCTCGGCGCGGGCGCGGCGGGGGAAGGTCAGCGCGGCAGAACCAAGGGTCAGCGCACCGAGGGTTATCGCCCTAAGCACCGTTCGGCGCCTGCCGGTGGTCTTAAGACCGCTCAAGGCGACCGTGCGTCCGGTGCCGGACTCGTGGTCAGGTATCCGATCCAGCGTGAGCGCCACCGCGCACCCCCCATTCGTCGAGGACCTCGTCCACCTGGTCGGCCCGCACCGGCAACGACAACCGCCGCACCCGCCCGTCCAATCCGACCAGCATCAACACCGGCGGCGCCAAGTGGGACACCGCCCGCCAAGCCTCGCGGTCGGTCACCACCTCGAGCCGCGTCTCCCACACCGAAGCCTGCTCATGGGTCAGCAAGAGCGCGCCGGTAAGCCTGTCGGCGACCGCATGGCACAAGGAGCACCCGGTATCCGCGGCCAGCACGACCCTGCCCGCGAACCGCTCGCCGAGCACGATGTCCGGCTGGGCCGAGTCGTAGCCGCCCGGGTCGCGGCTGATGGCCGCGCGCAGCAGCCGCACCTCGCGCAGCACCGCCGCCAACCCCAGGAACAGCACCACGATCGCGACCCAGGTGATGACCAGGAACGCGGTCATCGGGCTCACCGCCCACCCCAGGCCACGTCGATCCCGTCGAGCCAGTCAAGCTGCTCGGGCGTCGCCCCGTCCGCGAGCTGCACCTCGGCCACCCCGGCCGCGAACCCGAGCACGAACATGTGCCCCGACCCCTCTAGCGGCACCTTCCACACCTCGCCGTGGCGCGTCTTCGCGCCCGCGTGCGTAGGGAGGTGGTTGCGGGCCTGCGCGGGCCCCGGGATCGACACCTGGCCATAGCCGCGCACGGCCAACACGATGTGCTCGCTCATCGTGTCCAGCAACGTCATCCTGCGCGGCGCGACCACCATGCCCGCCACGGTGTCGGTCACCCGCAGCGAGCTGAACAACCCGAAGACCCGGTCGCGCCGCGGTGCGGGCCCGGCGAAGACCGTCATCAGCTCGTGGTGCTCCCCGATGAGCGCGGCCATCGACGACTGCCCGTCGCGCGCTTCGGCGACGACAACCTCGCGGCCGTGCACCAGAAACCGGTCCGTGATCTCCGCCGGGGCGACATGGGTGGCGGCGAACGCGTGGTAGCCCCGCGGGCCGATCTGGAACCCGGTGCCATGCGAGCCACCGGCGAACCTAACGGCCGCGGCCAGGCTGGACACCGGTTCCGGCCCAGGCAGGGTAATGGCGACCCTGGCCCCACTGGGCGCCACAAGGTCTAGCCGCTGTGCGGTGGTCACGCATCTTGACGCTAGAGCAGCGGACTGCGGTGATCAACCAGTTCCCATCCACCCGCTCGTTCACTCTATAAACCGCACTTGTCGCGGTTGGGCCGAACGTTGGAATCCGCCTCGCGGCAACGGGTCTAGCGTGGGGATGTGCTGGGGATCGTGGCGGCCGGTGGCGCCATCTTGTTGGTGTTGGCCGCTTTCGGGCACTGGCGTGAACGAGTTTCGCTATCGGTGCTTGAGTTGGCCGTCGCCGGTTCGGTTGTGGCGACGCCCTATGTCGTTGTTGGGCTCTATGCGGCTTTCACGTTCTATCTGGTGGACAGTAAGAGGCGGCGTCCTGGTGCTCCGTGTGGTTGTTTCCGCGGCGAGGGGCCAGTCACGTGGCTGGTGGTGGGCCGGTCGGCGTTCTTCGCTGTTGGGGCTGCCGTGGAGCCGGAAGTCTCGACGATCGTCGCGTTGGCCGGAGGGTTCGTGCTGGCCATGGTGTGGTGGCTACTTCCGCAGTTCACGGGTGTCGTCGGGCAGTCGAGTGGTCAGGCCCGCGCGGTCGAGGAACGCCAGTAGCGGGAGCGCGACTCGACGGCTCGTGTTGAGGGCTTGGCGCGCTTGGCTTGTCGTGAAGGGCTGCGAAAGCCCGGCCAAGAGGTCGACCGCGCGTTGGGGCGCGTCGGGTGGGAGGACCACCCCCTCGGCGATCTTCAGGAGGCGCCCGGCTCGGACAGCGGCGGCGATCTCACGAGTTCCCAGTTGCCGCTGCCGTGCTGTGTCGGGAGCGGCGAAAGGGTTGAGGGCGAAGTCTTCGGTCAACGCGGCCAAGGCAGCGACAACGGCAGCAGGCAGGGACAACGGTTGTGCTTGCGCGACCAGTGGTGCCACGAGGTCTGCGTCGGGTAACCGGAGCTTGCGCCGCAGCGTCTCCGTAGGTAGGCCTACCTCCAGTGGATGGTCGGCACGCCACCTAGCCAACTCGGCGGCGGCTTGAGCGGCCAACGAATCCCACTGGTCGGTGTACCACTCCCCCGCGATCAACCTGGCCGGTCGCCCCAATGCCTTCCGTTGGCTGTTGGTGAAGACCGAGGACCGGTTTAGCCGGTCCAAGTCCAGGACTGTCGCACCGACGATGTCGTGGTTGCCGGGGTTGCGCAGCAGGACACGGTCTCCTACACGTAGAGGCACCGGACGAGACAGGATGATCCTGCTCCCGGTCGGTAAGGCGTGCGCACGAGCGGGAACGGCAGCGGAGCCGATGTGGAGCACGACCTGCCGTGCCAGCACCGGCGCGGTCACATCTACCACTCGCGCGTCCCACCACGCGTCAGGCGTGAGGAGGGCATCGCCACGCGCGATGTCGCCGCGTTCCACGCCGCGCAGGTTCACCCCGACCCGCGCCACGGCCGACACCTGGTCCCTGCTGCGACCCAACGCGTGCACGCCACGCACCCGCACCGGCGAGCCACGCAGCAGCAGCTCATCGCCGGGGCGCACGGTGCCCGCTTGGAGGGTCCCAGTGACCACGGTGCCCGCCCCGGCGACGGTGAACGACCGATCCACCCACAGCCGGACATCCCCGCCCACATCGGGCTCAGGCAGGCCAGCCACCAAGTCCTCGATCGCCGACCGCACCCCGGCGACCCCGTCATTGGCGACCACCGACGGCACCACGCCCAGCGAGGTCCGCGCGATCCGTGCCAGCGCCGCCGCGCGAACCGGCTCCGGGTCGGCCAAGTCGGCCCGGGTGATCACCAGCAGGCCATGCGCCACCCCGAGCGCGTCCAGGGCCAGCAGATGCTCCTCGGCTTGGGGCATCCACGGCGCATCCGCCGCGACCACAAACAGCACAGCAGGCACAGAGCCAACCCCGGCGAGCATGTTCGGTACGAACCGCTCGTGCCCAGGGACGTCAACGAAGGCAACCTCACCGACGCGCGGTAGCTCTGCCCAGGCGAATCCGAGATCTATGGTCAGCCCACGCCGTTGCTCAGCTTCCCAGCGGTCGGGTTCCATGCCCGTGATCAGCCGGACAAGCGTCGACTTCCCGTGGTCGACGTGTCCGGCGGTGGCGATCACGTGCATAGGGTGCTCAGCGGTACTCGTCCTTGAGCCGCAGCCAGGACATCGTCGGGTCCTGCGGCCAGCCCTCCGGCGAGTCCTCCCACTCCTCCTGCCGCCCGTACGGGGTCAGGTCGAGCAGGCTGAAGTCCTGCCGGAGGCGGTCCACGCCGCGTGCGGTGGTCGTGTACGACCGGAAGACCTCGTCGCCGTCGCGCAGGAGTACCGAGAGGGCGAAGCCACCGCCGATGCCGAAGTCGTCGGTGAGCGTTGTGCCGTGGCAGGAGTACCACGGGGTCGCCCAGCCGAAGCGGTCGCGCACCGCGTCGATCTCGTCTCTAGGCGCCGGGGACATGAGGATGAGCCGGGTGTCGCGGGCGTTCAGGTGGACCTGCCCGGGGATGTTGTCGGTGAAGGTCGCGCAGCCCCCGCAGATGTGGTCGTTGCCCGCAGCGAGCATGAAGTGATAGATGACCAGTTGGCGGTAACCGTCGAACAGACCGGCCAGATCAACGGTAGAGCCATCCGGCGCGGTGAACCGGTAGTCCTTCTCGATCCTCACCACCGGCAGGCGGCGGCGTTCGGCGGCGAGCGCGTCCTGGGCGCGGGTGAGCGCCTTCTCCTTCACCAGCAGGGCGTCACGAGCGGCCTGCCACTCATCGGCGGACACGACCTCGGGTCGGTTCACGGGTCCTCCTCTGTTGAGAACGCCTATCGCACCACGACGGTATGACAATCGCGCGCAACGAGCTCCCCGATCACGGTGGCGCCAGGTATCTCGCCCACAAGGAGCAGCCCGCCTGAGGTTTGCGCGTCAGCGAGTAAGAGGGAGTCCGGCCCGAGGGAGACGTGCGGCGCTACCCAGTCGAGATTGCGCTGAGTACCCCCGCTGACATAGCCGTCGCGTAAGGCCTCGCGGGCGCCGTCAAGGTAAGGGACCGCGGCAGAGTCAACGATCGCGGTGACGCCGCTGGCACGGGCGAGCTTGTGGAGATGCCCGAGAAGTCCGAAGCCCGTGACATCAGTCGCACAGGTGATCCCAGCGTTGAGCGCCGCTGCTGCCGCATCGCGGTTGAGGGTCGTCATCAGCTCTATCGCGTGGGGGAACACCTCGCCGGTGGCCTTGTGGCGGTTGTTGAGCACGCCGACACCCAGCGGTTTGGTCAGCGACAACGGCAACCCAGCCCGCCCGGACGAGTTCCGCATGACCCGCTTGGGATCCACCAACCCGGTCACCGCAAGCCCGTACTTCGGCTCCGGGTCGTCCACGCTGTGCCCACCCGCTACATGGCACCCCGCCGAGGACGCCACATCCACGCCGCCGCGCAACACCTCGGCCGCCAACTCCATCGGCAACACGTCACGCGGCCACCCGAGCAGGTTCAACGCGACGACGGGCCGACCGCCCATCGCGTAGACGTCGGACAGGGCGTTCGCGGCCGCGATCCGGCCCCAGTCATAGGGGTCGTCGACGACCGGGGTGAAGAAGTCCGTGGTCGCGACCAGCGCCAGATCCGCCCCGATCCCGACCACGGCGGCGTCATCACCGGTGTCCAGGCCGACGATCAGGTCGCCGTGCGGGTCGGTCGGCGTGCGGTGCAGACCGGCGACGACCTGCTCCAACTCCCCAGGGGGGATCTTGCACGCGCACCCGCCGCCGTGCGCGTACTGGGTCAACCGGAGGGTCACACCGGCGAGTGTGCCATGATCAACCCGTGTCCCGGGGAGGCGTCTTCGGCCTGGTGGCCGGCTCGGTCTTCAACACCGGTGAGCGACAGGTGCTGCCGCTGGCGGGTTCGATTCCCGTCCGCCTCCGCCAGGTCCGGCCGTGACCGACCCGCGCAGGCGGGTGCCGCGCACCGACGCCGTCCTCGCCGCGCTGGACGCCGAGGTGGCCGAACTCGGCCACGACACGGTCAAAGCAGCCATCCACACCGCCCAACAGCAGGTCCGCGACGGCCTCTTGGCCCCAGAGCGCGTTGTCGACCGCGCACGGGCCGTCCTGCGCACCGGACCCCGGCCGGTCCTCAACGCGACCGGGGTCGTCGTGCACACCAACCTGGGCCGCGCTCCCCTGTCGGCTGCCGCCCGCGCGGCGGTGCAGGCCGCAGCGGGCACGACCGACGTCGAGTTCGACCTCGAGACGGGCCTGCGGCGTCGACGCGGCCTGGACACCCTCGACGCGGTGCGCGCGGCGGTGCCCGACGCGCAGGACGTACACGTGGTGAACAACAACGCGGCCGCGCTGCTGCTGTGCGCGATCGTGCTCGCGGGCAGCCGCGACATCGTGGTCAGCAGGGGCGAACTGGTCGAGATCGGCGACGGTTTCCGCATCCCGGACCTGCTGAGCTCCACCGGCGCCCGGCTGCGCGGCGTCGGGACCACGAACCGCACCACGGTGCGCGACTACGCCGAGGCGGTCTCCGGGGACACCGGGTTCGTGCTCAAGGTGCACCCGTCGAACTTCCAGGTCACCGGCTTCACCAGCACGCCGTCGGTCGCCGAGCTGAGCGGGCTGGGGGTGCCGCTGGTGGTGGACATCGGGTCCGGGCTACTCGGCCCGCACCCTGTGCTGCCCGACGAGCCGGACGCGACGAGCGTGTTGCGCTCGGGTGCGAGCCTGGTGACGGCGAGCGCGGACAAGCTGCTCGGTGGCCCGCAGGCCGGGTTGTTGCTGGGCGAGGCGAAGCTGGTCGATCGATTGCGACGGCACCCGGCGGCGCGCGCGGTTCGGGTCGACAAGCTCACGTTGGCCGCACTGGGAGCAACGTTGCGCGGCCCGCGACCGCCGGTGGTCGTCGCACTGGAGGCTGATCCTTCCGATTTGCTGCGACGGGCAGAGCGGCTGGCGCAATCCCTGCGCGCACAGGGCATCGATGCGGACGCGGTCAGCTCTGTTGCGGTCGTCGGCGGCGGTGGGGCTCCAGGCGTAGAACTTCCCAGCGCGGCGGTGAGCCTGCCGGAGACCTACGCGAGGCCCCTTCGCGTTGGGTCAACACCCGTAGTCGGACGAATCGACCACGGGCGCTGCCTCCTCGACCTGCGCACGATCACCGAACCCGACGACGACCTCTTACTCGACGCCGTCCTCAGTGTCGATTGATCTCCAACACAGGCGGCCCAATCTCGTCCGAGGTCAAGATCGCCTGATGCACCCGCTCAACCCACCCGGTCGGCGACAGACCCAACTCCTCAACCAAGGCCTGCCGAAGCCGATGAAACACCTCTAGCGCCTGGTAGCGTCGCCCAGCCCTATAGAGCGCCACCATGTACTGAGCATGCAGATTCTCGTGCAGCGGCAAGTCTCTCGTCAGGCCAGACAGTTCCCCGAGCATCCCCAGATGACGCCCCAACCGCAGATCCGCGTCAATCCGCTGCTCCACCACACTCAACCGCTCTTGCTCCAAGGTCGCCACATGACCCTCTAGCAACCGTCCCACCCGAACATCAGCCAACGCAGGCCCCCGCCACAACGACAACGCACCGTGCAACAGGGCGGCCGCCCGCGCGGCATCACCCCCAGCGAGCGCATCTGCCCCAAGCGCGGACCGTTGCCGGAACCACTCGTAGTCGAGGTCCTCCAGCCGCAACGAGTACCCACCCGGCGCTGTCGTGAGGATCGACCGAATCGGAGCACCCGCCAGCGGTGTCAGCAACCGACGTAGACGCAAAACATAGGTCTGCACAGTGACAACCGCACTCGCGGGCGGCCGCCCACCCCACAGCTCCTCAATGATCCGCCCCGTCGAGACAACGGTGTTCGCCCGCAACGCCAGCAACGCCAAAACCTGCTTCGGCTTGGCCGCACTGGGCGTGACACTCCCGGCCTCGCCGACGACAAGAACCGGACCAAGCACGTTGACCTGCATCTCACTACCCCTGAATCGGCGTCGGGACACGACCTGGGAGGGACGCGCGCAGCAGGACACCAGTTCTTTGTTCGGTCTGCACCACAGCCGGGCACTGATCGGTGAAACCTTCCCAATCCCCGCAGTCAACCCACTCCCCACCCCCACGACAACCGCCTTCCGCCCCTGCCCCCACCCCCACCAATCCCGTACGCTCCCCTCCCCCACCGGGTGAAGTTCATCCGGTTCCCGGCCTCCTCCAGAGCTCGCGGTTATTCACAACCCACCCCACCATCCACAGCTTTCCGCCTACCCCTTCCCCATGCCCACTTCTAACTTCCACCTACAACAAGCGTGCACAGCAAGGCGGCCTGGTCATCGGGCGACCGATGACCAGGCCGCGTGGCGCTACGGCAGGAGCACGAGAGTGCTGTCGCGTTTGGTGATGACTTGTCCGGTGGGCGGTGTGACGGTCTGGGTGTTGGCGGGGTGGGCGTGGATCTGGGGGTGGTGGCCGCGGTTGTTGTTCCATGCGCGGATTTGGGTACACAGTCGTTCTGCGAGTTGTTCGCCGGTGGGTCCGTGGGCGTGGGCGCCTAGCTCGAAGCGCGGCTCGGGGGTGTTGAGGCGGCGGTAGGTGAAGTAGGCCAGGCTGCTGTCTTCGGCGAGGGCGGGGCTGCGGGAGCTGATGGCGGGGGTGCAGAGGCCGCTGTCGATGGCGGTCTGGGTGGCGGCGATGCGGCAGGTGGCGGGGTCGGTGGCGGTGAGGGTGAGCCAGACGCCGTCGAAGGGTTCGGACGTGCCGATGGTGATGCCGGACCAGGCGCTGGTGCGGGGTTGGTCGAGGACGCCGGTCAGCGCTGCGGTGTCGATGGGCTGGTCGATGTCGTAGTAGAGGGTGACGGTCCCGTCGGTGGTGATGGTGCCGTTCTTCTCGCCGTCCTGGCCGATCATGGGGACGAATCCGCACAGGTCCATGCGGTCCGAGCGCAGCCGGTCCTGCTCGCGGATGAAGGCGACCGCTTGGGTCTGTCCGCGCCAGCGCAGCGGCACGACCAACCGGCCGCCGGGGAGGAGTTGGTCGTGCCAGGTGGGCGGGAGGTCCCAGGCGCCGACGGTGATGATGATGCGGTCGTAGGGGCCGTGTTCGGGGGCCCCGAGCGCGCCGTCGCGGGTGATCACCCGGACGTGCTCGTGGCCGGTGGCGTCGAGGCCGCGGCGGGCCCCGGCGGTGACCTCGTCGTCGATGTCGATCGTGGTGACGGCGCCGTCGGGGCCGACGAGTTCGGCGAGCAGGGCGGCGTTGTAGCCGGTGCCCGCGCCGATCTCCAGCACCCGCTGCCCAGGGTGCACGTCGAGCTGGTCGAGCATCATCGCCACCACCGTGGGCACCGACGCGCAGCTCAACGCCGCGCCGTCGTCGGCGCGCTTGGTGATCACGGCGATATCGGCGTAGGCGTCCTCCAGGCTCGCCTCGGGCACGAACCGGTGCCGCGGCACCGCGCGCAGGACGGCCTCCACCGCGGGCGTTTGGGCGTGGCCCGCGGCGAGGATGGTGTCGACCATGCGGGCCCGCAGCGTCTCCGGGGCGCTGTCGGTGGTGGTGTTCATCGGGTCCTTCCGTAGTGATGGGTTG
>NZ_JAMTCO010000026.1 GCF_024171925.1 Actinokineospora diospyrosa
GCTGGGCGCTGGGCGCTGGGCGCTGGGCGCTGGGCGCTGGGCGCTGGGCGCTGGGCGCTGGGCGCTGGGCGCTGGGCGCTGGGCGCTGGGCGCTGCCGAACGGTTGCCAGCTAACATGTCTAGCATATTCGCTATGCAGTATCAAGATAACCGGTAGTTGGCGCACGACCGGGGCGGGCTTGGCGGAGTGGTCGGAACAACGCAGGGACGGGGGAGCGCAAGGGGAGTGCGATGTGTCCGCTGCGACGGCGGTCATGGCGCGCGGCGAGGGGGTGTCGCGCGGGGGAGGGGTGCACACAAAGCGCGTCGCGTTACTACTGAGCGTGAGATGGGTGCTGCGCAGCGAAGTGGTCCAGGATTAGAACGCGTGTTCGGGTGTGGCGGCTGCCGCGGCCGGGAGCAGGGGCGATATGGTGCGCTCGTGTCTGTCGCACGCGCCGAACGCCTGGTGAACCTGGTGCTGTGCCTGCTGTCCACCCGCCAGTACCTCAGCGCCGAGAAGATCCGGGGAATCGTGCCCGGGTACTCCGACGCGCCCAGTGACGAGGCGTTCTTCCGGACCTTCGAGCGGGACAAGACCGAACTGCGGGAACTGGGGATACCGCTGGAGGTCGGCCGCAACAAGGTCGTCGACACCGTCGACGGGTACCGGATCGCCCGCCGGGACTACGAGCTCGGCGAGATCGACCTGGAACCGGACGAGGCGGCCGCGGTCGCGCTCGCGGTCCGGCTGTGGGACTCCCCAGAGCTGACCGGGGCCGCGCACGGCGCCCTGCTGAAGCTGCGCGCCGCCGGGGTCGACGTGGACCAGGCCGCGCCAACCGTCGTGGAGTCCAAGGTCCGGACCACCGAGCCCGCCTTCGGTCCGCTGCTCGCGGCCGTGCAGGCCGGGCAGGCCGTCGCCTTCGACTACCGCCGCCCCTCGCCAGCTGAGCTGCGGGAGCGCACCCTCGAGCCGTGGGGCGTCGTGTCGTGGCGCAGCCGCTGGTACGTCGTGGGGCACGACCGGGACCGGGGCGCGCCGCGCTGCTTCCGGCTCTCGCGCGTGGTCGGGGAGGTGCGCAAGCTCGGCAAGCCCGGCGCGGTGCGCAGACCCGACGACGTCAACCTGATGGCGTTCGTCGCCAACACGAACACCAGCGCCGAGCCGCCCCAGTCCTCGACCGCGCTGCTGTGGATCGCGGCCGGGCGCGGGGCCGGGCTGCGGCGCCGGGCGCGGGTCGTGGGGGAGCGCTCGGTCGACGGGATCGTCGGCGACCTGGTCGAGTTGGACCTGCAGTACCCGGACACCGCGGCCGGGTGGATCGCCGGGTTCGGCGCGGATGTGCTGGTCCTGGAGCCAGAGGTGCTGGCGAAGTCGGTGCGGGAGCGGCTGCTGGCCGCGGCGAGGGGGCCACTGTGACCGCTGCCCAGGAGCGGCTGCCGAGGTTGCTGGCGCTGGTGCCCTACCTGCTCGCCCGGCCGGGGATCCCGATCGACGAGGCCGCGACCGACTTCGGTGTCTCCGCCAAGCAGTTGCGCAAGGACCTCGAACTGCTCTGGATGTGCGGCCTGCCCGGCTACGGCCCCGGCGACCTGATCGACATCTCGTTCGACGAGGACACCGTCACCATCGCCTTCGACGCCGGGATGCGCAGGCCGCTGCGGCTCACCGGCGCCGAGGCCACCGCGCTGCTGGTCGCCCTGCGCGCGCTGCTCGACGCCCCCGGGGTCGCCGAGGCGGACGCGATCCGGCGCGCGGTCGCCAAGATCGAGTCGGCCGCGGGGCAGGCCAGGCCCGGCGGGGTCGAGGTCGGCCTGGGGGTCCGCGAGGCCGCCGAGACGGCCAAGGTGCGCGAGGTGGTGCAGTCGGCGCTGCGCGCGGTCCGGGCGTTGCGGATCTCCTACTACACCGCGTCCAAGGACGAGGTGACCGAGCGGACCGTGGACCCGATGCGGGTGCTGATCGTGGACGGCCGCGGCTACCTGGAGGCCTGGTGCCGCCGCGCCGACGGGGTGCGGCTGTTCCGGCTCGACCGGGTCGACGAGGTCGTCGTCCTCGACGAGCCAGCCGCCCCGCCGCCCTACGCCGAGCCGACCGACACCTCCGAGGGCCTGTTCCGGGCCGCCCCCGACCAGCGCTCGGCGCGGCTGGTGCTGCGGCCGGACGCCAGGTGGATCTCCGAGTACTACCCGGTGGAGGACGTCGAGGAGCTCGACGGCGGCAAGCTGCGGGTGCGGATGCGCTACTCCGACGTCTCCTGGCTGGTGCGGCTCGTGCTCGGCCAGGGCGGTGAGGTCGTGGTGGAGGAACCGGCCGAGCTGGCCACGGCGGTGCGCGAGCAGGCGGCGGCCGCGGTGGCGCGGCTGGACCGTCACCTCGCGGCAACCTGAACCTCGCGTCGCGCACGTCGCGCGGTGTGCGGTCGGTAACCGGGCTGGCGGTAGAGTGCGCCCGTGCCTTATCTGCCGAGTGCCGCGCTGCTCGTCTTCGGGCTGGTGCTGCTGGGTCTGTGGTCGGTGCGCGCGGTGCGCGGGCTCGGCAGGACCCGGACCGTCCTCGCGGCGGCGAAGGCGACATTCGGTGACGAAACCGGACTGTTGCGGGCGCGGGCCGCGGGCCTGCGGGTCGCGGTGGCTCAACGGAAGCCCTCGTCTCGCGTAGCATGGGCGGGGCGAGGCGAGACTGGAGGACGGTCGTGAATCTGGGACCCTGGGAAATCCTGATCATCGCGGTGGTGGTCGTGCTGCTGTTCGGGGCGCGCAAGATGCCCGCGATGGCGCGCTCCCTCGGGCAGTCGATGCGCATCCTGAAGGCGGAGACCAAGGGCATGCGCGCCGACGACGAGGACGACAAGGCCGCCGACAAGCCCGCGGCGCAGTCCGGTGTGGTGGTCCAGCCCGCCGCCGCGCTGCCCGCGGCCAAGCCGGAGCAGTCGCCGGAGCAGATGCGCTCGGAGATCGATGAGCTGCAGCGCAAGCTCTCCCAACAGCAGGCCCAGAAGAACGCGGGCTGAGAGAGCCGGTCCCCACGGTGGCGAGCGACGAGTCGCTCCGCCGGGTGCCAAGCCGTCGCGAGAAGCGCAAACTGCGCAGTCGAAGGCACAATCCCGACGGAACGATGTCCCTGAAGGATCACCTGTACGAGCTGCGCACCAGACTCGGCTGGGCTGTCCTGTTCATCCTGCTCGGTGGAGTCTTCGGCTTCATCTGGTTCGAGGTCGACCTCGGCGCGGTTCCCTCGCTGAGCCGGGTCCTCATCGAGCCGTACTGCGCGCTGCCCGACACGGTGCGCCTGTCCCCGAACGGCACCTGCCAGTTGTTGCAGACCCAGCCGTTCGAAGCGTTCATGGTCCAGTTCAAGGTCGGTATCGCGGCGGGCATGGTGGTGACCTCACCGCTGTGGCTCTACCAGCTGTGGGCCTTCATCACCCCGGGGCTCTACGCCAAGGAGCGCCGGTTCGCGACCGTCTTCGTGTTCTTCGCCTCGATCCTGTTCATCGCGGGCGGCGTGCTGGCGTTCTTCGTCATCCCGCAGGGCCTCAGCGTGCTGGTGTCCTTCGGTGGCGACGCGTTCATCACCGCGCTCAACGGCTCGGCGTACATCTCGTTCGTGCTGGTGATGCTGCTGATCTTCGGCGTGAGCTTCGAGGTGCCGCTGCTGATCATCATGCTGAACCGGGTCGGCGTGCTGCGCTACGAGAACCTGAGCAAGTGGCGGCGCGGCATCGTCTTCGGCGTCTTCGTGTTCGCGGCGTTCGCGACGCCGGGCACCGACCCGATCTCGATGGTGGTGCTGGCCGCGGCGATGGCGGTCCTGGTGGAACTGGCGATCCAGGTGTCGCGGATCCACGACCGCCGCAAGGAGCGCCGTGAGGCGCTGGAGGACCCGAACGCGGGTCTGGCCGACGACGAGGCGACGCCGATGTCCTTCGACACCGGCCCGCTCCCGCCGTCCGAGCCCCCCGCGGAGCCGGTGGCCCAGACCAGTCCGGCACCCGCCGAACCCCGCAAACCCAGCGGCTTCGACGACGTGACCTGACCGGTCGATCCGATCGGTACCATGCCCGGCACTCCACATCGGAGTGCCGGGCACGGTCATTCCCAAGGCGACCCAAGTTTGAGCGCAGCCCGCGCCCCGGTGCACCGCACCTCAGGGGCACCGTGACGGCACCCAGCCACGGCAACCCTGAAGCGTGGCCGTCACACTCAACGCGCCCAACAGTCAAGATTTCGGGGAGGCGGCATGCCTGCTGCTTTGGCGGTGCATCCGGGGTCGGGGCATGGGGCCGCGGCAAGGGCTTTGGACGCGGTGGTGGCGCGGATCCGGCCCGTTGTGGACGAGTTGACGGTGGTCTCGGCGGACACCGTCGAGGAGTCCCGGGCGCTGATGGTCCAGGCCAAGGACGCTGGTCTGGACCTGCTGGTCGTGCTCGGCGGCGACGGGTCGGTGCACCAGGGCGTGCAGTTCTGCGCCGAGCACGGTGTGGACCTCGCGATCGTCCCGGCGGGCACCGGCAACGACCTGGCCCGCGCGCTCGGCCTGCCCGGCGACCCGGTCCCGGCAGCCGACGCGGTCGCCAAGGCGCTGGTCAACGGCACGCGGCGGCGGATCGACCTGGGCAAGCTCGACGGCGGGCCGTACTTCGGGAGCGTGCTGTGCGCCGGGTTCGACTCGGCGGTCAACGAGCGGGTCAACCGGATGCGCTGGCCGCACGGTCGGCGCCGCTACGACCTGGCGATCGTCGCCGAACTGGCGGCGCTCAAGCACCAGCGGCTGGTCGTCGAGACCGAGGGCGAGCGGCTGGAGCTGGACGCGACGATGGTCGCGATCGGCAACACCGGGTACTACGGCGGCGGCATCCCGGTCTGCCCGGGCGCCGACCCGGCCGACGGGTGGCTGGACGTGACGGTCGTCGGCAAGGCGAGCAGGCTGGACCTGCTGCGGATCCTGCCGACGCTGCGCACCGGTGACCACGTGCGGCACCCCTTCGTCCGGACGCTGCGCGCGCGGCGGGTCGAGCTCGGAGCGGACAACGGCTGGGTGTCCTACGCCGACGGCGAGCGGCTTGGGCCGCTGCCGGTCGTGGTCGACTGCGTGCCGGGGGCGCTGACCGTGCTGGCCTGACGGCCGACCAGGATCAGCCCGCCCGGTGGGTGGGCTGACGGCAGCGGGTGGTGGGCGGGCGGACAGCAGCGGGTGGTGGGCGGGCGGACAGCAGCGCGTGGTGGGCGGGGGAGACAGCACAGCGGGCGGGCCGATGGGCCGACCGGGGCAGTGCGCTGATCCCGGCGTGGGCCGACCCCGGAAGTTCGCGCGACGAGTGTCGGTCTGATGTGGAAGTCTTGGCGACGTGTCCGCCAGTTCATCCCGCTCTCCGGCGCAGGCGTATTCCGCGGCCCGGGCGCGCAGCAGAAATCCCAAGCTGGCGGAGTTCACCGCCGAGCTGTCGTTCGACCTCGACCCGTTCCAGGAGCGGGCGTGCGCGGCCTTGGAGGAGGGCCACGGCGTGCTGGTGTGCGCGCCGACCGGGGCAGGCAAGACGGTGGTCGGAGAGTTCGCCGTGCACCTGGCCCTCGGCGAGGGCCGCAAGTGCTTCTACACCACGCCCATCAAGGCGTTGTCCAACCAGAAGTTCGCCGACCTGACCGCCCGCTACGGGCCCAAGTCGGTCGGCCTGCTGACCGGGGACACCGCCGTCAACGGCAGCGCGCCGATCGTGGTGATGACCACCGAGGTGCTGCGCAACATGCTCTACGCGCGGTCCCCGGCGCTCGAGGGGCTCGGGTACGTGGTCATGGACGAGGTGCACTACCTCGCCGACCGCTTCCGCGGCGCGGTGTGGGAGGAGGTGATCCTGCACCTGCCGGAGTGGGTGAACCTGGTGAGCCTGTCGGCCACGGTCAGCAACGCCGAGGAGTTCGGCGAGTGGCTGGTCGAGGTGCGCGGCGACACCTCCGTCGTGGTCGACGAGCACCGGCCGGTCCCGCTGTGGCAGCACATGCTGGTCGGCGGTCGGCTGCTGGACCTGTTCGTCGGGGAGGGGCCCGAGGGCGAGGCGCGGATCAACCCGCAGCTGGTGCGCCGCACCGAGGAGGTCGGGCGGGTGCACGCCCCGTGGCACAACCCGCGGGCCAAGGGCGGCCGGGCGGCGGGTGCGCGCGGGCCCAGGTTCAAGCCGCCGTCGCGGATCGAGGTCATCCAGCGGCTGGACGCGGCCGGGCTGCTGCCCGGGATCGTGTTCGTGTTCAGCCGGGCGGGCTGCGAGGCGGCGGTGACCCAGTGCGTGCGCTCCGGGCTGCGGCTCAACTCCGAGGACGAGGTCGCCGAGGTGCGCCGCATCGTCGACGCCAAGACCAAGGACCTGCCCGACGCCGACTTGGCCGTGCTCGGGTTCTGGGAGTGGAAGGACGCGCTGGAGCGCGGGTTCGCCGGGCACCACGCCGGGCTGCTGCCCGCGTTCAAGGAGACGGTGGAGGAGCTGTTCGTCCGCGGTCTGGTGAAGGCGGTGTTCGCCACCGAGACGCTGGCGCTGGGCATCAACATGCCCGCCCGCACCGTCGTGCTGGAGCGGTTGGTCAAGTACAACGGCGAGGCGCACGTCGAGCTGACGCCGGGGGAGTACACCCAGCTGACCGGGCGCGCCGGGCGGCGCGGGATCGACGTCGAGGGCCACGCGGTGGTGCTGTGGCAGCCGGGCGTGGACCCCAAGCAGGTCGCCGGGCTGGCCTCGACCCGCACCTACCCGCTGCGCTCGTCGTTCCGGCCGGGCTACAACATGGCCGTCAACCTGGTGGAGCGCCTGGGCGCCCAGCAGGCGCGGGAGATGCTGGAGCAGTCGTTCGCCCAGTTCCAGGCGGACCGCTCGGTCGTGGGGCTCTCGCGCAAGCTGGACCGCAACAAGGAGGCGCTCGCCGGCTACGCCGAGTCGATGACCTGCCACCTGGGCGACTTCGCCGAGTACGCGGCGCTGCGCAGGCAGCTCGGCGACCGGGAGAAGGCGCTGTCGCGGCAGAACAGCGCCGCGCGCCGCGCCGAGGTGGCGGAGTCGCTGGAGCAGTTGCACCGCGGCGACGTGATCGCGGTACCCGCGGGGCGCCGGTCGGGGCTGGCCGTGGTGGTCGACCCCGGGCTCGACTCGATGGGTGAGCCGCGGCCGCTGGTGGTCACCGAGGACCGGTGGGCCGGGCGGCTGTCGGTGTCGGACTTCCCGGCGCCGGTCGCCGCGCTGGGCCGGATCCGGTTGCCCAAGCAGGTCGACATCCGCTCGCCGAAGTCGCGCCGGGACCTGGCCACGACGGTGCGCGACGCCGGGATCGAGGCGCCCGCGCGGTCGCGGCGGCGCTCCGGGTCCGACGACGACGCCGAGTTGGCCGCGTTGCGCCGGGCGATGCGGGCGCACCCGTGCCACGGCTGCCAGGACCGGGAGGCGCACGCGCGGTGGGCCGAGCGGTACCACCGGCTGCTGGCCGAGACCGAGCAGGTGGAGCGCAAGGTCGCCGCGACGACGCACTCGCTGGCCCGCGCGTTCGACCGGATCCGCGGCCTGCTGGCCGACCGGGGCTACCTGGCGCCGGGCGAGGACGGCGAGCAGGCGGTCACCGAGCACGGCAAGCGGTTGGCGCGCCTCTACAGCGAGTCCGACCTGCTGGCGGCGGAGTGCTTGCGCCACGGCGTGTGGCGCGGCCTGGGTGCCGCCGAGCTCGCCGCGGTGGTGTCGTCGCTGGTCTACGAGGCGCGCCGGGACGGGGCGGTCGAGGCGCGGGTGCCCGGTGGCGCGGTCACCGACGCGATGACCGCGACGGCCAGGCTGTGGGCGGAGTTGGAGGCCGACGAGCGCCACCACCGGCTCGATCGCACCCGCCAGCCCGACGCCGGGTTCGCCTGGACGGTCTACCGGTGGGTGCGCGGCGAGTCGCTGGAGCGGGTGATCACCGCGGCCGACTCGGCTGGCCAGGAGCTCTCCGCCGGTGACTTCGTGCGCTGGTGCAGGCAGGTGATCGACCTGCTGGACCAGATCAAGAACGTGGTCGGGTCCGACGACCCGGTCGGCAAGGCGGCCGCGGAGGCGGTGCGCGGGATCCGCCGCGGTGTCATCGCCCTGGCGACCGCGTGAGCGGGCGGCCGGATGTTCCCGGTTCACCACCCGGGCTGGGTGTGGCGGTACCGGCTCACTGTGGTTTGATCGCCCGCGAGTGGTGTGCAGCGTTAACTCCAGCAGCGGCGCACAGCGTCGACGGCCACAGATCTGGCGGAGGCGAGTGATGAGCAGCCCCTACGGGCCGTCCGGTGGGCAGCAGGACCCGCAGCAATGGGGTCAGCAGCAGCCCTACGGACAGCCTCCCGGCCCCCCGTCGGGTGGGTTCCCCGCGCAGGGGTACCCGCAGCAGCAGCCGCAGCAAGGGTATCCCGGCTACGGGCAGCAACAGCCCTACGGTGACCCGAACCAGCAGCAGCCGCAGTACGGCGACCCGTCGCAGCAGCAGTACGGCTACGGCCAGCAGTCGCAGCAGCCGGGTTACCCGGGCTACGGCGGTCAGCAACCGCAGCAGTTCGGCCAGTACCAGCAGTACCCGGGCCTGCCGCCGCAGGAGAAGAAGGGCGGCGGCGCCTGGATCTGGGTGCTGGTGGCCGCGGTGGTCGTCATCGCGGGCGCGGTGGCGGTGCTGGGGTTCATCACGCCCGGCTGGTTCACCAAGAAGGTCTTCGAGGTCAGCGCCATGCAGGACGGCGTGAAGATGATCCTCACCGACAAGTACCGGATCGAGGGCGTCGAGTCCGTCTCGTGCCCGGCGGACCAGGAAGTCAAGAAGGACAACCAGTTCCCCTGCGAGGTCGTGATCGGCGGGGAGAAGAAGACGGTGACGATCACCGTGCGCAACACCAACGGCGAGTACGAAGTGGCGCCGCCCGCCGACAGGTAACCCGGTCGCTTTCGGCCCGATCTCGGGGCAGGATGCGGCGTGTGTCCGACATCGAGATCCGCACCCTTGACGAGGCCCAGTGGCGTGAGTCGCTAGGTCTGTTCCGCGCCGCCCTGCACGCCCTCCCGGTGACCGACGAGCAGTGGGCGGTGGGGCGCAAGTCCTACGAGCCCGGCCGCACCCTGGGCGCGTTCCGCGGGGACACCTTGGCGGGCACGGCTTTCGCGTGGAGTTCGGACCTGCTGGTCCCCGGCGGCGGCGTGCTGCCGATGGCCGCGGTGACCCGGGTCGGCGTCCGGTCGGACCAGCGCCGCCGCGGGGTGTTGCGCGAGCTGATGCGCCACCAGTTGATCGACGCCGCCGAGCGCGGAGAGGTGTTCGCCGCGCTGCGCCCGACCGAACCGGTGATCTACGGCCGTTTCGGCTACGGCCTGGCCACCCGCGGCGCCAAAGTGGTGGCCTCGCCCAAGAACGCCGCCTTCCGACCGGAGGCCCCGTCGGGCGGCCAGGTGCGGTTGGTCGAGCCGGACGAGGCGCTGGCGGTGATGCCGGGCATCTACGAGCGTGAAGGCCGCCGCAGGCCGGGCACGATCGCGCGACCGCAGTACTGGTGGACGGTCTTCTACGAACGCGCTTTCGCCGCCGCCGAGCACATCATCCTCGCCGTCCACAGTGGACCCACCGGCGACGACGGCTACCTCATGTACCGCCCGACGCAGGGCGCGGCACCCGGCACGAACGCGACCCTCGCCGTCGAGGACTTCGTCGCCACCACCCCGGACGCCCTGTACGGCCTCTGGCGCTTCCTCCTCGGCGTGGACCTCGTCGACGAGGTCACCGTGTGGGCCAGGCCCACCGACGAACCGGTCGAGGAACTGCTCGTCGACTCCCGGGCGATCACCTCCCGCGAGTCCCGTTCGGACCTGTGGCTGCGCCTGGTGGACGTCCCCCGGGCGTTGGCGGCCCGCGAATACGGCCCAGGCTCGGTGGTCATAGCGGTCGAAGACCCGTTGCTCCCCACCAACTCCGGCCACTACCGAATCACCGCGGACGGCGCGACCCGCACAACCGCCCCAGCCGAGCTATCCCTGGACGTCGCTGTGCTGGCCATGCTCTACCTCGGCACTTGGCGCCCCCAATCCCTCGCTGACGTTGGCCGCTTGCGCGAACTCGTCCCTGGAGCGGCTGCGCGTGCGGACGCGGTGTTCGCGGTGCGCGAGGCTTCTTGGTCGGGGACGTTCTTCTAGCGATCTCTTTGTCTCGCCTTCTTCGTGGCATCGACCTGAGTCCGAACAGGACGGTGCCCGGCCCTTCTTTCACCCGTTCCAGCTACAAAAGTTATCCACATGTGGATCTTCGCGGGGGTGCTTTCAAGATCCTTTGTCGGTGGGGCCTAGTAGACTGGCCCTGGGGCCGCCCCCCGGAGAGGGTGGGGGCTGCGCCCCCGACCCGCGCGCGTGGGGGAGTTGGCGGGGCGGGTCTTAGGGTCGGGCGCGAACTTCGCGGCGCAGGTCGCTTGGAGTTCTGACAACGCCGCCTGGCCAAGCTCTGAGGTCCGTGTTGCGCACCCCCGCTCTGGTCGACCCGCTGGCGACCGCGGTCTGGCGTGCCCCCCTGCCTTGATCCGACCTTGTACGACTCCACAGATGGCCGCGCAAGCGCCCGAGCAGGTGGACTATCGGCTCCCGCATTGCCCGACTCCCAGCGATTCCCACGCCAAGGTCCCGCCCGACCCCGAAGTTGATCAGCCGTCGCCCGACCTCGGCCGCAAGTCGCCCATCGCTCGTCTCTCCCCAGGTCAGCGCCCCCACCCCGCGCCGACATTCACCCATCCCAGCGACAAAAGTTATCCACATGTGGATCTTCTGGGGCCCGCTTTCAAGATCCTCTGTCGGTAGGGCCTAGTAGACTGGCCCTGGGGCCGCCCCCCGGTGAGGGTGGGGGCTGCGCCCCCGACCCGCGCGCAGGGGGAGCGGGCGGGGGAGGTTCTTGGGCTGCCGGATTGTCGGCGAGGGGCCGTTCCGGGGCGTGATTGCACGGCAGATCGGTCGCGTCCGGCCCGAGTTGATCACGCGCCGGGGAAGTTGGTCGCTAGCGCCTTCCCTCGACGGCCAATCGCGCGTTTCCCCAGGTCAAGGCCGCCGCTTCGGCGAGATATTCACCCGTTCCAGCGACAAAAGTTATCCACATGTGGATCTTCAGGGCCGCCGTTCAAGATCCACTGTCGGTGGGGCCCGGTAGACTGGCACCGGGGTCGCCCCCCGGTGAGGGTGGGGGCTGCGCCCCCGACCCGCGTGTGCGGGGAGGGGAAGGTGGGGGAGGGGCTTAGGCGCCGAGGGCTTTGAGGAGTCTGTCCACGGCGGATCCGAGGGCCCAGCGTTCCTGCAGGTGCCGCACCCGGTCCAGGTCCACGGCGTGCGGGACCTCCGGGGTGCCGGTCGCCTCGATGGTGACGTCGGTGGCTACTCGGACGACCAGGGGGGCCTTGGCGAGGTAGTCGGCGTCGTGGGTGAAGGCGTCGCGGACTTTGAGGGGGACGTCTTTGGAGCCCGCGGCGGCGGCTTCCACCAGGGCGGCGAGGGAGCCGAACTTGGTGATCAGCTTCGCCGCGGTCTTCTCGCCGATGCCGGTGATGCCGGGCAGCCCGTCGGACGGGTCGCCGCGCAGGACGGCCATGTCGGCGTAGGCGAGGCCCTCGGCGGGCAGGCCGTAGCGGGTCGCCAGTTCCTGGGGGCCGATCTCCTCGGCCTTGGACCAGCCGCGGCCGACGTAGACCACGCGGACGGGGGTGGGTTCGTCGCGCACGCACTGGAACAGGTCGCGGTCGCCGGTGATGATCTCGACCGGACCGGCGGCCTCGCGGTGCGCCAGGGTGCCGATGACGTCGTCGGCCTCGTAGCCCGCGGCCTGGGCGGTCGCGATGCCCAGCGCGTCGAGCAGGTCGATGATGATCGGCACCTGCGGGGTGAGCGTGTCGGGCACCTCCTCGGCGTTGACCGCCGGGTCGGCCACCCGCTGCGCCTTGTAGCTGGGGATCGCCTCGACCCGGAACGCGGGCCGCCAGTCGGCGTCCAGGCAGGCCACCAGCCGCGCCGGGTGCCGGTCGGTGAGGATCTGGGCGATCATCCCGGCGAACCCGCGCACGGCGTTGACCGGGACGCCGTCCGGTGAGGTCATCGACTCCGGCAGCGCGAAGAACGACCGGAAGTACAGGCTCGCCGAGTCCAGCAGCACGAGGGGTCCGCTCACGGGGGCCAGCCTGCCACATCGGACCGCAGAGAGTCCTTTGCAAATTTTCCTCTGCGGTTGTACGGTCGCGGCCATGGCGAGGACACCGCGGTACAACCGGGTCGGCGCGGAGACGCTCAAGGTCATCGCGCACCCGTTGCGGATGCGGATGTTGGGCGTGCTGCGCGCGCACGGCCCGAACACCGCCACCGGCCTCGCCGCGCGCCTGGGCGAGAGCTCCGGCACGACCAGTTGGCACCTGCGCCAACTCGCCGACGCCGGGTTCATCGAGGAGGACACCGAGCGCGGCAACCGCCGGGAGCGCTGGTGGCGCGCCGCGCAGGAGGTCACCCAGGTCGTCTCGCACGCCATGCCCGACGACCCGGAGACCCAGGACGCCTACGGCACCTTCCTCACCGCCCTGATCGACCTCGGCTACGAGCGCTCCACCCGGTACGCGCGCACCCGCCACGCCCTGCCCGAGGCCTGGCGGCACGTCTCCGAGCTGTCGGACTGGCGGATGTCGCTGACCCCGGCGGAACTGCGCCAACTCGCCGTCGAGGTCAACGAGCTCGTCAACCGCTACCACCGCGACCCGGCCGAGGGCGACGAGATCGTCACCGTCCAGGTCCAGATGTTCCCCTCCGGGCAGGACACGTGAGGCGGCTGCCGCTGATCGCGCTGCTCGCCGCGAACGCCCTGTCGGCGTGCGGGTCGATCATGACCATGCTGGCGGTGCCGTGGTTCGTGCTCGCCACCACCGGCAGCGCCGCCAAGACCGGGCTCACCGCCGGGGCCGAGGTCGTCGGCACCGTGATCGCGGCGTTGCTGGCCGGACCGGTGGTGGACCGCTTCGGGCGGCGCGCGGTCAGCGTGGCGTCGGACCTGGTCGCCGCAGCGGTGGTGGCGACGATCCCGCTGCTGCACGCGACGGTCGGGCTGCCGTTCGGCGCACTGCTCGTCCTCGCCGTGGCGCTGGGTATGGCGGGAGCGCCGGGGGAGACCGCGCGCAAGTCGATGATGCCGGGGCTGATCGCGTCGACCGGGGTCAGCGGGGAGCGGGCCGCGAGCGGCTACGACGGGGTGTCCAGGGGCGCGCGGATGCTCGGGGCGCCGCTGGCGGGGGTGCTCATCGCGGTGATCGGACCGCAGTCGGTGCTGCTGGTGGACGCGGGCACGTTCCTCGGCTCCGCGCTGCTGATCCGCCTGCTCGTCCCCGCGGTCGGTGGTGACAGCGAGACCGAGCCGGGCAGCTACCTGACCCGCATGCGACGCGGGCTGGCCTACCTGCGCGAAGACCGGCTCATGGGCGGGATCGTCGCGATGATCTCGGTGACGAACCTGCTCGACGCCGCGTTCTTCTCGGTCCTGATGCCGGTGTTCGCCAAGGACGTCCTGCACAACAGCATCGCGCTGGGCCTGATGTCCGGGGTGTTCAACGCCGCCGCGCTCACCGGGTCGCTCGCCTTCGCCTGGGCCGGACCCCGGTTGCCCCGCAGGCTGACGTTCGCGTTCGCCTTCCTGCTCAGCGGCGCCCCCCGGTTCGTCGTGCTGGCGATGGGCGCGCCGCTGCCGGTGGTGCTGGTGCTGTGGGCGGTCCTGGGCCTCGGTGTCGG
Organism: Actinokineospora diospyrosa; assembly: GCF_024171925.1. Taxonomy (GTDB): domain Bacteria; phylum Actinomycetota; class Actinomycetes; order Mycobacteriales; family Pseudonocardiaceae; genus Actinokineospora; species Actinokineospora diospyrosa. The sequence continues at coordinate 13,749 of NZ_JAMTCO010000026.1, forward strand.
CGCGATCAATCCGGTGCTCGGGGTGACCCAGTACGAACGGGTGCCCGAAGCGGTGCTGCCGATGGTCTTCGGCGTGATGTACGCGGGGGCGTACTGCGGCATGCCCTTGGGCGCGGCGTTGGCGGGCTTGTCGGTCGAGGGGTTTGGGCTGGTGCCGACTCTTTGGGCGGGCGCGACGCTCTACCTCGCGGCGACCCTGTGCCCACTGGTGTTCCCCACCTGGCGACAAATGGACCGCCGCGCCCTGGCGACCGTCTGAGCCGCCCAGACGATGGAACCGGCTGGCGGTCGAGCTGTGCCAGGTCCCGACGCCTGGCCGCCCTGAGGGTTGAACTGGTCCGGCGGCTGAGCCGCTCGACAGCGTGGCTGCTCTGGGTGAGCCGTCCTGGCGGCTGACGTGCCCGGCGAGCGAGTTGTCCACAGCCCTGCGCGGTCGAGCTCGGGTTCTGTCGGTGCTTTCTGGCAGGCTGTATATCGGGGGCTGCTCAGCGCGGTTTGATCTTGGTTGGGCCGTTGGTCGAGGGTGTGCGGTGAGGCTCGATGGGGCGAACTTCCTTTGCGCGGGGCCCCTACAGCACCCGTGCTGGGCTCAAATGCTGGGGGCCAAAGGGACGGCCCAGCCAGCCGCCGACGAGGCTACGGGTGCTGTCCCCCCACGCAAAGGAAGTCCGCACCATCGAGCAGTGGGCATCGGCGCCTGGGGTTGTGCCTGATCGGGCAGGTGGTTCCTTCGACTTGTGCGGGGGCGGGCGCAAAGGCTCTGGCGCTGACCCGAGTCGTGGACCCGGCTGAATCGGTCTGGGAACGACGCTAGGCTGCGGGGTATGTCGACCACGACCACCTCCGCCGACCCCGACCTGCTGCGCGCCCGGCTCCAGCGCGCCCGGGACGCCGCCACCGCGCAGGGCGCTGACGCCCTGGTGATCGCGCCGGGGTCGGATCTGCGGTACCTGATCGGTGGGTCCGGGTCCTCGTTCGAGCGGCTCACGGCCTTGGTCGTGTCCGCCGACGCTGAGGAAGCGGTGCTGGTCGTCCCCAAGCTGGAGGCGCCCGGGTACGCCGGTGTGCCGCTGGAGGCGCTCGGTGTCCGGCTCGCGACCTGGGTCGACGGGGAGGACCCGTACGCGCTGGTCGCGGGTGCGCTCGGTGCGCCGTCGGTGGTCGCGGTCGGCGACGTGCTGCCCGCGTTGCACGCGTTCCCGCTGCGTGCGGCGCTGCCCGGTGCTGAGCACGTGCTGGCCGGTCCGGTGCTCCGTGAGCTGCGGATGCGCAAAGATGCGGCCGAGGTCGAGGCGTTGCGCGTCGCCGGTGCCGCGATCGATCGTGTGCACGCCCGGATCGGTGAGTGGCTGCGCCCGGGCCGCACCGAGGCCGAGGTCGGCGCCGACATCGCCGCTGCGATCGTCGCCGAGGGCCACGCCCGGGTCGAGTTCGTCATCGTCGGCTCCGGCCCCAACGGCGCCAGCCCGCACCACAGCCTGTCCGACCGCGTGATCACCACCGGCGACGTCGTGGTGATCGACATCGGCGGCTCCACCGCCGACGGCTACAACTCCGACAGCACCCGCGTCTACTCCGTCGGCGACCCCCGCGACGCCGACGTCGCCGAGACCTACGCCGTCCTCGCCGCCGCCCAGCGCGCCTCCGTCGCTTCCGTCCGCCCCGGTGTCACCGCCGAGTCCGTCGACGCCGCCGCCCGCCAGGTCATCGCCGACGCGGGCTTCGGCGAGTACTTCATCCACCGCACCGGCCACGGCATCGGCCTCGACGTGCACGAACACCCGTACATCGTGGCCGGGAACGACCTGGTCCTCGAGCCGGGCATGGCCTTCAGCGTCGAGCCGGGCATCTACCTGCCCGACCGCTGGGGCGCCCGCATCGAGGACATCGTCATCGTCACCGAGGACGGCGTGGAGTCGGTCAACAACCAGCCGCACGAGCTCGTGGTGCTCCCCGGATGAGCGAACTGGAACCGATCGACAAGGCCATAGTCCGAGAACTCGCCGCCGACGGCAGACGCAGCTTCACCGACCTCGCCGAACGCGTAGGCCTGAGCGTTTCCGCCGTACACCAACGCGTTCGCCGCCTTGAGCAGCGCGAGGTAATCCGCGGCTACTCAGCCCGCTTGGACGCCGAGGCCATCGGGTTGCCTCTGACGGCTTTAATCTCACTGACGCCGATCGACCCAGCCGCACCCGACGACTATCCGCAGCGGCTACAGCACATCAGCGAGATCGAGTCCTGCTACTCGGTGGCTGGCGACGAGTCCTACGTCCTCCTGGTCCGAGTGGCCTCGCCCGCTGACCTGGAAGACTTGCTCCGCAAGATCCGCGAATCAGCCAAGGTCTCCACCCGAACAACGGTCGTACTGTCGACACCTTACGAGGGCCGCTCCCCGGCGCTCTGATCACGCGCCTTCAGTTCCGCTAACGCCACTGCGTAGTTCTTCGTGATGGACAACGTCCATGGGTGGTCTGGGCCGAGAGTGCTCTCGGATACTTCTGAGGCTTGGCGATAAAGCGCCACGGCTTCGTTGATTCGGCCTACAGCTTTGTAGGCGTGAGCAAGGTTGTTGGCTGACGTGAGTGTGTCTGGGTGGTTGTTGCCGAGGGTTTCGTGGAAGGTGTTGAGTGTTTGTTCGTGGAGTGCGATGGCTTCGCTTAGGCGGCCTGCGGATTCGTAGGCGCCAGCGAGGTTGTTGGCTGACGTGAGTGTGTCTGGGTGGTTGTTGCCGAGGGTTTCGTGGAAGGTGTTGAGTGTTTGTTCGTGGAGTGCGATGGCTTCGCTTAGGCGGCCTGCGGATTCGTAGGCGCCAGCGAGGTTGTTGGCTGACGTGAGTGTGTCTGGGTGGTTGTTGCCGAGGGTTTCGCGGCGGGTGTTGAGTGTTTGTTCATAGAGTATGACGGCTTCGCTTAGGCGGCCTGCGGATTGGTAGGTGCCGGCGAGGTTGTTGGCTGACTTGAGAGTATCGGGGTTGCTGTCGCCGAGATGGTGTCGGTAATGGGCGTGCGTAGCCTCGGCATAAGCGATTGTTGCGGGGTTGGCGGTAGTGTCAAGAAAGTAGATCGTCATGTTGGCTAATTGAAGGGCTACGGGGCTGAATAGAGTGATAGAGGTGACCTGGCGAGCTAGGTCAGTGCCGATGTCGCGATGTTGCCACGCCTGTTCTTCTGTTGGCAGGTGTCGGCTAAGGACTTCGGTGATCTGAGCTGCGGTGTCCTCCATCGAGCTGTTGCCCTCGCGCAGAGTTCGCTGCGTTAGGCGGTGCATGATAAGTGTGTTGCCGTCTTCGCCCGCGTAGTCGATGAGAGAGGCTCGGCGCAGGGCGGCTGCGGTGGTGAGCAATGCGTCCCGAGTGGGTAGCAGGGTGTCGAGAAAGTCGCGGTGGACGCCGTCAGGTGAGAGTAGGGCCAAGGCGTCCAAGAGGAGCCGGGCGTGCGGATGCTCCGCCTCCACTTGAGCAGCGCTGAGCGAGATCGCCTTGGCCAAGCCGGTCGGGTAAGCGTGACCTCTAGGCGGCGTCAGGTGATCCAGCGTCGTGTCGTTGAGATGGCTCAAGTAAGCGGCGAAGTCGCGTTCGTGATCGCGGATGCGGGCGCCAGCGAGAGCGAGTGCCAAGGGTAGGTACCCCAGCTCTGCGGCGACCTCAGCCGCTCCAGCCGGATCGTCGATGCCGGTGAGTGCGATCAAGAACGCCACCGCTGTGTCCGGGGCGAAGACATCGACCGAAACAGCGGTGCCGAGGTTGTGGGTGTCCGTGCTCGTACTGGTGATGATCACCTGAAGCGACCCGGCCACAGGCAAGTAGTCCGCGACCGCCCCAGGATCGGTCACGTTGTCGAACACCAGCAGGCCTGGCTCGGTATGGGCATTCAGGTGGTTGTGCAGCCTCCGCAGCACCACTTCCAGCGGCTCGTCGTCCCCACGAAGCCCCAGAGCATCGGCCAGCCCCAGCAGGTCAGTGGTCAGGCTGTCGCTGGTTTCCGCCGCGATCCACCCCACCAACCACCCCTGCGCCACCCGTTCCCGCGCGTACTCCGCAGCCAGCTGCGTCTTCCCCACCCCACGCTGCCCCGTCACCGCCACCACAACAGCGACCCCACTCGCCGCCACCGCCCGTAGCTCGTCCAGCTTCGCCGGCACCCGGAACGCCTGCGGTTGTCGAGGCACCTTGCCCGTAACAACCTGCCCGGCGACCTTGCCCAGCGGACCCGGCGCCGCGTGCTGGACCAGCGTGAACTGGCCCGAGTTGTCCCGGAACTGCGCTACCGCATCCCGCGCCCGGTTCTCTGTCGACACCCGCACATCGTACGGCGGACGCCCTACTTGCGGTCCTTGCGCCGCAGCGAGGTGCTCACGTAGATCAGCCCGCTCGTCAGCACCACGATGTCGTCGAAGTACACCGGGTCAGGCAGCACGTCGATCGGGAACGCCGTGTACGCCAGGGACAGCCAGTACGCCACCTTCGTCGGCACCGGCGTGTCGGGCTGGTGCACCCGGCGGTGCTTGCGGACCAGCATGACCACGAGAACCACCGCGATCAGCACCAGCACGACCACCAGAAGACCCAGCCAGGTCCATAACGAGTCCACCCCGCCCCCTCACAGCCACAATCACGGCCCGATGGTCGTAGCCGCGTGCAGGTCCCCGTCCGCCCCCGGTAGGCACGCCGCCGCGCGGGCGTCGGTCACCAGGAACTCGCCGAAGCAGCGACCCAACTGAAGGTGCCCAGCCGCGTTGGGATGAAACGACTCCTGCAGGGCGTGTGAGGCCCGGTCGTCGCTGCCCAGGTCGTTCCAGCGGACCGACAAGCGGCTGAACCACTCCTGGGCGGGGTCGTCGTGGGAGCAGGCCTCGCGGCCGACGCCGGAGCGGGAGACGTCGAGCAGGCGGGCGCCGGTGGTGCGGGCGGCCTGCTGGATGCCCTCGGTGATCCGCGGGACGGCCTCGGCGCGGACCCAGCGCAGGTCGGCCTCGCGGAACGGGCAGCCGTTGAGGTTGCGCAGGCCGGGGCGCACGTCCGGGCTGAGCGGGGCCGCGTAGGACTGCAGCACCAGGTGGTAGTCGGTGTTCTGGTAGCCGGCGCCGGACATGGCCGAGCGGATGTCGGACAGGGCGGCGACCACCTTGGGCACCATCTTGTCCACCCGCTCCTGCCACTGGCTGCCCACCGACTCCGAGCACGCCCGCTTCGCCTGGTCCAGCCACGCCTGCAGGCAACTGTCGAGCACGTGCGAGAACGCCGGGTCGTCGTTGGCCCCCACCGCGACCAGGATCGCCACGACGCGCTTCTGGCGGGCCAGCGCGCCGAGCCGGGCTGCCTGCGACCCCTCGGTGTACTGCACCGCCTCGCCCAGGCCCACCTGCGCGGACGGGGCCCCCGAGCACGCCAGGTTGATCGTCTCGTCGATCGAGCGCAGTCCGGTGTGGTGGATGGACGCGGCGCGGGAGCGGTGGCACCAGTCGCCGTCCGTGCCGTCGGTGCCCGGCTCGTAGTCGCCAGCCGCCTCACCCGAAATGGTGGAGTCGCCCATCGCCACCAGCACCCGGGGCACCCCGGTCGGCGGGGACGGCGCGGGGGCCGGTCCGGGCAGGACGATCAGGACGGCGCTCGCCAGCACGAGCACCAGCAACAGGACAGCGGCGTGGAATCGGTACCGTCGCAGCATCACCGCCCAGTCTAGGCGCTGTCCTGTAAGTCTGGTGCGTGGGATCGGTGATCCGCGTGGTTCCTGGGCGCGCGGGCGGGAAGCCGCTCGTACTGGGTGTACTTGGGTTTTCCGGCCGTGTGGCCAGGGGCCGCGCGGGCGCGGGTAGCGCGTGCCCGACTTGCAGGACAGCGCCTAGGCGCCGCGCTCAGAGCTTGCGCAGCAGCGCCTGCTTCGCCGTGCTGAACTCGTCCTCGGTGAGGATCCCGTCGCGGCGCAGCTCGCCCAGTTCGCGCAGCCTGCGCAGCACCGTGTCCTGGTCGAGTGGACTGTCGCTTGTGGACACCTGGGGCGGCTCGGCGACCTGGGGCGCCGACGGGTGCGGTAGTCGGGCGACCACCGCTGCCGCGAGCAGCGCCGAGGCGGTGATGTCCTTCTTGAACCCCCACAGCCGGAAGCAGTTCGGGTCGTGCGAGGCCGCCAGCGCGCCCTGCGGGCCGACCGGGCGCAGCCGCACCAGCTTCGGCGTCCACTCGACACCGACCAGGTCGCTGACGCTGACCTCGCGGTTGCCGCCGGAGCGCTTGGACGACTCCGCCGCCCAGCCCCACTCGAACCGCACCCGCTCACCGTCGAACGAGGCGACGCCGTCCTCGCCGGTGGTCGACAGCGGCACGTCCGGCCCCGGCAGCAGCCACTGCTCGGCTGGCCCGTCCGGCACCTGCGCGACCAGCAGGGCGTCGCGCACCCCGTCGGCGAAGTACTCGGCGGAGGCGGCGGCCTTCGGGTCGATGGTCAGCCGGAACGGGTCGGCGATCTCCGGCAGCGCGCCGCGGGTGACGTGGGCCAGCGGATCGGCGCCCGCCCGCAGCCGCAACCGCAGGTGCCCGCCCTTGCGGTCGTTCTCGAACCGCAGGCCGCCGATCGCCGCCAGCGGCACCACCAGTTCACCGACCGCCAGCCGCAGCGGGTGCGCGCCCTTCGCCGGGTCCAGCCGGACCGCGTCGTAGTCGAACACCCAGGTGCCCTCCCGGCCGGTCACCTCGGTCATCCCCAGCACGGCGCGCCCCGCTCGTCGTCCCCGCCCGATTCGTCACGAACACCGTACCGGTTTCACCGCGCCGAGATCCGCCCGTTGGTCAACGTCAGACCGCGGTCCGCTATCCGGTGCACCTCGTCGTGGTGGGTCGCGACGAGGACGGCGGCGCCCTCGCCCGCGGTCCTGCGGACCAGGCCGAGCACCGCTTGCACACTGGCGTGGTCGAGGTGCGCGGTCGGTTCGTCGGCCAGCAGAACCCGTGGTCGGATCGCCACAGCGCGGGCCAACGCCGCACGTTGCTGCTGCCCATAGGACACCTCGGGCGGGTACCGGTCAGCGAGCGCATCGATGCCGAGTTCGGCCATCAGGTCCCGCACGCGGTCGGCGACCTCGCCACGACGGCCGGACAGCACCAGCGGCAGCGCGATGTTCTCGGCGAGGGTCAGCTCTTGCGCCAGACCGAGGGCCTGGGGGAGTACCGCGCAGTCCGCCCAGGCCGGGATAGCGGCCAACGGCGCCCCGCACACCTCGACCGTGCCGGAGTCGGGCTTGTCGAACCCGCACAGCAGCGCGAACAGCGCGCTCTTGCCCGACCCGGACCGCCCGGACACGGTCACCACCTCACCGGCGGCGACGTCCAGGTCGACCCCGCGCAGCACCTCGACGCGGCCGTCCGGGTGGTCGAACCCGCGGGTCAGCCCGCGCGCCAGCAACGCGGTCACGCCGCCTCCTCGATCATGCCCTCGCGCAGCCGCACGACCTGGTCGCCCAGGGCCACCAGCTCCGGGTCGTGCGACGCGGCGACCACGGCGACCCCGCGGTCGGCCAACCGGCGCAGCACGTCGAGCACCAGGGTGGCCGAGGCCGCGTCGAGCTGGGAGGTCGGCTCGTCGGCCAGCACGACGGCCGGTCTCCGCGCCAGCGCGCAGCCGAACGCCAGGCGTTGCTGCTGCCCGCCGGACAGCGCGCCGACCCGCCAGTCGCCGGTACCGGGGATGCCGAGCCAGTCGAGCACCTCCGGATCGGCGTCGGGGTGACCGGCCGACTGGGCGGCTGCGCGCAGGTTCTGGGCGACGGTCAGGTGGCCGATCAGGTTGTCCGGCGGCGCCTGGAAGACGACCGCGATCCGGTCACGGCGCACCGCGCGGCGGGCCCGGTGGGTGAGCCTGCCGATGTCGCGGCCCTGCCAGGCGACCGAGCCGCTCGTGTGCCGGTCGATCAGGCCCAGGACGCGCAGCAAGGTGGACTTGCCGGAGCCGGATGGCCCTGCCAGCACCGTGATTCCGCCGGTCGGCACCGTGAAGCTGACACCGCCGACGGCGGTGACCAGGCCCGTTGGCGTGCTGTAGCGGACGTGCGCGTCGCGCAGCTCGTACAGCGGGGTCGGCTCGTCGAACATCGGCTCAACCACGGATCAGCTCCCCTACCCGGGCGGTGGTGACCGAGCGCACCGCGGACCAGCAGACGAGGGCGACCACCGCGGCGGCGACGAGGGTCGTGGTCGACACCAGCGGCACCAGGTCCGGGGCGCCCGCCACCGGTCGCAACCACGGCGACGGGTCCAGCATCGGCGCCGACACCGCCGCGCACACCGCGCCCGCCGCGCTGCCCGCCGCGACGGACACCCCCGCGAGCGAGCCCAGTTCGGTCAGGTGGCTGGCCACGAGCGTCCGCTGCCGCAGCCCCATCCTCGTCGCCAGAGCCCCGGCCAGGGCGTTCTGCCTGCGCCGCACCTCCACCGCCAGCACCAGAGCGGCGGCCGCGACGATCGCGAGCACCACGCCGAGCGCGGTCACGAAGTCGAAAGTCCAGGTGACGGTGAGGAACGGCAGCCCGTCGAGCGCCAACGCCTTCGACCGCGAGTGCAGGTGGTGGATCCCCGCGGCGTCGAGGTCGGCGACCAGTCGCGCGATCGGCTCGGCCGACCACACCTGCCAGACATCGATGTCCTCGGGGTCGGCCAGCGAGGCCCGGGACACGACGTAGCCGGGGCCGGTGCCGATCAACGGGAAGGACGGGACCTGGGAAACCGGCCGCACCGTGCCGATCCTCGGCAACTCCACTGGCCTGTCCGGAGTGGACCCGACGCGCAGTGCCCTCTGGCCCGGACCGGCTAAAGTGGACAGTTGAGTGGCCACGTCGTCGGGATCGCGGTCGCCCAGCCACGCGGAGCGGGCGAACGTCGCCGGGTCGACCGCGAGCACGATGCTCTGGCCGTTCTTCACCACACCGACCACGGTCGCGTGCTCGGCGAGCGCGGGTGGTAGACCCGCGAGGGCGACCCGGCCGGGGATCTGCGCGGTCGACTCCGCGCCGACGAACAGGCCCGACTTGGTGTCCAGCGCCTCGCTCTGCGCGTCGGCGACCCCGACCCCGACGGTCAACGTGCCCACGGCGAGCGTGCCGACCAGCAGGATCCCCACCGCGGACCCGGCCGCGGCCGCCAACCGCCGCAACGCCAGGTGCGCGGCCGGGAATCGCCACAGGTTCGCCCTGTGCGCGGCTCTGAGGCCCCAGCGGGTCAGCCGGACGGTGACGAGGGCGACGGTGAGCACGACCAGCAACGGGAAGGCCAACCCGACCGCGTCGGCGGTCTGCGGCAGCGGCTGTCCGAATTGGAGCTTCGTCGGCGTGCTGTCCAGCCGCGCCCAGGCCAGGTACGCCAACCCGGCGGTGATCAACTCCCACGGCACGAACCGCCACGCGCGCGAGGTCCGCCGGGCGGTGCCGGACTGGAACTCCCGGTGCGCGCGCAGCGCCGTGACCGCGCCGACCACGACCAGCGCCGCCACCAGCACCCCGGCCGCGACCAGCGCCGCCAGTCCCACCGTCCCGCCGGTCAGCTCGGTCGAGGGCGCGTACCAGGACAGCGTCGCCCGCGCGGCCACCAACCCGGCCACCGCCCCGACCAGCAGCGGCGCCGCCAACTCCAGCACCGCCCGCCAGCCCAGCGCGACCGGACCGGCGCCGCGCGCCCACAGCAGCCGCAGCTCGGCCTGGCGGCGCTGCACCCACTGCACGGTCACCGCGCCGACCCCGGCCAACCCGACCAGCAGGCTGATCACCGTCAACGGCAGCACCGCGCCCAGCACCGTCGACCCGGCCGACCGGGCCACCTCGACCGGCTTGGCGAAGTAGTTCGACGCGATCACGAGCCGCGCCTTGTCCTGCGCCCGCAACCGCGCGGTCACCCCGTCGACCACGGCTCTGCCCCGGGTCACCAGCGCGGCGGCCGCGTCGGTCGTGGTGGGCGGGTCCGCCGGGAACCGCACCGTGACGGCGGCGGCGTTACCGCTGGGCGGGCCCATCGTGGTGGTGAACGACTCCAGGGTCGGGAACCAGATCACCGCGGCCGTGGCGCCCTCGGTGGCCAGCGGGTTGGGCACGATGCGCTGTTGCTCGGAGCACCAGTACGCGGGCACCGGATCGCTGACGTCGGCGTAGATGGCGGTGACCGGCGGCAACGTGCCGTTCAGTCCGCGGTCGCCGAGCTTGATCCCGGCGTCGTCGGCAATGCTGCGGGGCACCCAGACACCGTTGCGATCGCCACCCTCGAGGACCCGCAAGTTGTCCATCGCGCCGTCGCGGTAGCCGAACTGCGACCACGGGTGCGGACCGTTGAAGTCCCACTGCCGCACGGGCGAGTAGACGGCCGCGATCGCGGTGGTGAACCCGGCCTTGCGCCCCTCGTCGACCGAGAGCCGAATGACGCTGTTGGCGTCCGCCACGCTCACCCGGTTGCCGTCCACCACCGGCGGCACGGTCTGCCCGCACAACCTGCCCGCCTGGTAGGCCACGGCGGCGGACCCGGCGGAATCGGCGTGCAACACCGCGGCCGCGCCGACGAAGCTCAGCAGCAGCGCCGCCACGAAAGCCACCAGCACCGTCAGCGGACTGGACACCGCCGCGCGCGGGGCGGCTCTCCACGGCAACTGCATGGACGGGCACGCTACCGGCCGTTCGCCCCCGGCAAGTCCGAACGCGACGCATTCGAGATCTGCGGAGCCGTGGCGGCAAGATCGAACCGGCCTCGGCAGCCCCCGAATCCAGCCTACCGGCGAACCCGGGTGGGGCGGGCGCGACGGAGCGGGGGCTGTGGACAAACACGGCCGCGGACAGCGGGGTGCGGACGCGGGGGTGGGCAGGCACTCGCCGCTTGTGGATGAACTCGGGCGGTGTGGAGGAGCTGAGGTGTTGTGGATGAAGCCCGGTGTTGTGGATGGGCCTGGGGTTGTGGATCAGTCGGGACTTTGTGGGTGAGCCCGGTAGTTGTGGATGGGCCCGGGCTGTGGAGCAACCGGGACGTTGTGGTGAGTCGGGTTGTGGGTAGGCCCAGGGTTGTGGACCGATAGGGACGTTGTGGGTGGGCTTCGGGGTTGTGGGCGAGTCGCTGTTGTGGAGGGGAACCGGTGTTGTGGATGACTCACCGGAGTCCTGTGGACACGGGGAGTCCTTGTGGATGTGCGGGATCCGGCGTGCGCATCCTGTCGTCGCCGCTAGACGCGAAGGGGGCGGGGAGCTCGTCGCTCCCCGCCCCCGGCGGTCACCGGTCGGTCACCCGACTCAGAACGGGCGCCTGCGCGGCGGCTCGGCCCGGTCCAGGTCGGTGATGCCGTCGCCCGCGGCCGCGGCGAAGGCCGGGGCCGTCACGTTGGCCCACCGGCGCAGCGTCGCGGTGGCCGCGGCGGCGTCGGCGGGGGAGAGGGCGGCGATGTTGGCGCCGTGGTTGGCACCGGGCGCGATGTAGAGGTGCGAATCGCGGCGGCTGGGCACGAACTGCTCAGCACCCCACGGGTCGTTGGCCCCGTAGACGAACAGGAACTCCGAGCCCCGGCTGCGCACCCAGCGATCCACGTCCAGCATCGGCTTCGCGTCGTGGCGGCGGCGCAGGTCCGGCGGCAGGCTGGAGTTCGCCTGGTACAGGTTCGGGTACTTGGTCAGCCCGCGCAGGTGCTCGAACCGCGGCTGCGGCCACCCCAGCTGCGTGGCGGCCTGGTAGAAGTACGGCGCGTACGGTGTGATGCCCTGGTCGGCGTAGAAGGCGAACCCGGCGGTGGCGTCGATGAACGCGTACAGCTGGTCATCGGTCGCGGTCTTGGCGGGCACCGTCGCGCAGTCGGCCTGGGTCGAGTACTGCCAGAACGCCCACACGGTGTCCAGCACGGTCATCTCGTAGGCCTTGTCGATCGACCCGAGCACCCCGGTGAAGGTCCACCCGGCCGTGGTCGCCGCCGCCTGGTACTTCGCCACCAGCGCGGTGCGCCGCTTGAGGGCCTCCTTCTGGACGTCCTCGAGCTTGGTCCGGCACGCCGGGTCGTTGCCCACGGTCTGGAAGAACCGGTCGTAGGCCCGGTCGGAGTCGTTGACCGCGTCGTTCGGCGCGACGTAGGCGACGACGCCGTCGACGTCCTGCGGGTAGAACCGGCGGTGGTAGACCGAGGTCATCCCGCCCTTGCTGGCCCCGGTGGAGATCCACTTGGCCCCGTAGATCTTCTTCAGCGCCCCGACGAGCCGGTGGTGGTCGGTCGCCGCCTGCCAGATGTCGAGGTCGTCCCAGTCCGCGTTCGCGGGCCGCGACGGGGTGAAGAAGCGCTGCTCCACCGAGATCTGGTTGCCGTCGACGAGCCGGGTCGGCTCCGAGCGGAACGCGTTGGTGGACATGTTGTAGCCGCTGGTGTGCAGCACCACCGGACGCGCGGTGTCCTTGTGCAGCAACTGGAACCGCTGCTCGAAGGTCGCCCCGCGCGGCTTGTGGTGGTCCACCGGCTGCTTGATGGTCAGGATGAAGAACCGGTAACCCACCGGCGGGGTGGCCGACTCGGACACCACGGTCAGCCCGGGAACCGCCTTGAGCCGCTCGAGGATGTCAACCGAAGTGGCGCTCTGCGTGGCGGCGGCGGAAGGCGCGGCCTGCGCGGGGGAGGCCACCACGGCCAACCCCACCGCGGCGGCGACCGCCAGTCCCGCCGCGAGCGCCCGTCTGGTGCGGATGAGCACGCCCAACTCCTTGGATTTCGGGGGATCGCTCTGCTGGGTGGGCAGAGGAGTGGCCAGAGTCTTGCGCATCCCCCGCACTGTCCGAAAGCCGCTGACAATCGCCCCACGACGTTTGTCGGGGGCCGCTCGGGTCCAGTCATCCCACCAAAGCCACCAGCATGTTGAAAACCGCTGGTTGCCGCCCCGCCCCATGTACCTGCCCCAGCCCACCGAGCCAGCCCCGCCAACCCGGGCCCCTGGACGCTCGGAAGCTGCCAGTCCCGGAAGCCGCTGACGCCGTCCCCTCCATCAGGGTCCGGCCCCAACCCACACAGACCCAGTCCCTGGCCCCTCGGACACCGCCGTGCCAGCCCGCCTCAGCCCACCTGCTCAGCACCTGGACACTCGGACTTGGCGGTGCCATCCCGGCCTCCTCAGGACCGGCCCCAACCCACCTGGCCAACCCGTGGACACTCGGACCCGCCGGGTGCCAACCCGGCTGCCGTCAGGTCCGCCCCAACCCGCCTGATCAGCCCCTGGACACTCGGAAGATCCGGTGCCATCTCAGCCCGTTCTCGGCTGCCCTGCCAGCCCAGCGCGTGGACAGTCGGACCCGTCGGTGCCAACCCGCCCCCCGTCAGGTCCGCCTCAGCCCACTTCCCAGCCCCGCGCAGTCGGAGTCGCTGGTGCCAGGTGCTCGATGGGGTGGACCTGTTTTGTGTGGGGGAACGGCACCCGTAGCGTTTCCGCGCGGCAGGGCCAGCCTTTGGGCCCCTGCTTTGCGGTTCTGCGTCGGGTGTCGTAGGGGCCCCGCACAAAACAGGTCCACCCCATCGAGCTTTTACGCATTGTCGCGGATCGGGCGCCGAGGTCGCCGCCAGGCGACGAGGCCGTCCACCGGAGCCGAAGGCGGAGGCCCGAAGTTCTTGCCCCGCATCCCCAACCACGGCCTACGTCAAGATCAACCTGATCGAAAGCCCCCAAATACACAGAGGGTTATTCAGAGCGTGCGTAGAAGTAGAGCCCAATGACTGCTGTGATGGTGGCGGTGAAGGTGTTGAACGGGCGCCGGTAGTCGGTGTGGAGTATCCGCCAGGTTTTGAGGTGGGCGATGGCTCGTTCGACGGCGACGCGGATCTTGTTGTGTTGGAAGTTGTATTCTTTCTGCCATCGGGGTTGTTCGCGTTTGCGGGGTTTGCGGAACGGGGTGATCATGTCGCTGCCGATGTAGCCTTTGTCGGCGAGCCAGGAGGTGGTGTCCCGGCCCTGCAGGATGCCTGATTTCCTGAGGCAGTGAATGTCGTGGTGGCGACCCTCGAACGGTGTTGATACCCATACGAGTCGGCCGTCGAGTGTGCAGGCGACCTGGACGTTGACCCCGG
>NZ_JAMTCO010000027.1 GCF_024171925.1 Actinokineospora diospyrosa
TCGGCGAGGGCGGGGCTGCGGGAGCTGATGGCGGGGGTGCAGAGGCCGCTGTCGATGGCGGTCTGGGTGGCGGCGATGCGGCAGGTGGCGGGGTCGGTGGCGGTGAGGGTGAGCCAGACGCCGTCGAAGGGTTCGGACGTGCCGATGGTGATGCCGGACCAGGCGCTGGTGCGGGGTTGGTCGAGGACGCCGGTCAGCGCTGCGGTGTCGATGGGCTGGTCGATGTCGTAGTAGAGGGTGACGGTCCCGTCGGTGGTGATGGTGCCGTTCTTCTCGCCGTCCTGGCCGATCATGGGGACGAATCCGCACAGGTCCATGCGGTCCGAGCGCAGCCGGTCCTGCTCGCGGATGAAGGCGACCGCTTGGGTCTGTCCGCGCCAGCGCAGCGGCACGACCAACCGGCCGCCGGGGAGGAGTTGGTCGTGCCAGGTGGGCGGGAGGTCCCAGGCGCCGACGGTGATGATGATGCGGTCGTAGGGGCCGTGTTCGGGGGCCCCGAGCGCGCCGTCGCGGGTGATCACCCGGACGTGCTCGTGGCCGGTGGCGTCGAGGCCGCGGCGGGCCCCGGCGGTGACCTCGTCGTCGATGTCGATCGTGGTGACGGCGCCGTCGGGGCCGACGAGTTCGGCGAGCAGGGCGGCGTTGTAGCCGGTGCCCGCGCCGATCTCCAGCACCCGCTGCCCAGGGTGCACGTCGAGCTGGTCGAGCATCATCGCCACCACCGTGGGCACCGACGCGCAGCTCAACGCCGCGCCGTCGTCGGCGCGCTTGGTGATCACGGCGATATCGGCGTAGGCGTCCTCCAGGCTCGCCTCGGGCACGAACCGGTGCCGCGGCACCGCGCGCAGGACGGCCTCCACCGCGGGCGTTTGGGCGTGGCCCGCGGCGAGGATGGTGTCGACCATGCGGGCCCGCAGCGTCTCCGGGGCGCTGTCGGTGGTGGTGTTCATCGGGTCCTTCCGTAGTGATGGGTTGAGTGTGGCTCAGCCGGACACCAGCAGGCACAGGTCCCACGTGGTCCGGGCAGGTTGGTCGGTATCGATGGTCAGGCAGGTCAACTGCTCGCCGGCTTCACCTTCGAGCAGGCCGTTGCCTGGCGTCGGTGACGACTGGAGATGGTGGTCGAGGCGTTCTCGGAGGCGGGGCAGGTGGGCGGCCAGCTCGCTGTCGGGACCGGCGTCTGCGGCTGCTCGCCAGGTGGTGAGGACGACGCCTGCCCAGCCGTGGCACAGGGTGGTGTCGACGAGCAGCCCTAGTTGGCTGGGGTCGGTGACGCAGCCTGCCAACGTGTTCTCCACCTGCTGTTGCCTTCGTGTGTCGCCGAGGGCCAGGGCAGCGAGTTGTAGAGCACGGGCCTGACCAGGAGTGCCGTAGCACCACGAGGGCCGCTGTGGACCGGCTTGTGTGACGGTCCCGGTCACGAGTTCGGCTCCGGTGATCCTGCCGGGCCACCACGCCTCGCGGCCAGTTCCGACACGCCAGTCGTCGAACCATCGCCAGATCGTGGAGATCGCCTCCACCTGCCCATCGACGACCAGGCCACGGCGCATCGCCATGGCCAGCAGCGCTAGTGGTCCGGCTATGCCGTGGGCGAGGCCCAGGTTGCCGTGTCCGCCGATCCATTCCTCTGCCAGGCTGTCGGTCGGTGGACCGCACCACCATCCCGGCAGCTCACCAAGCGGTTCGGTGAGGCGTACGAGGTAGGCCAGCACCTCGGTGAGCAGGTCGTGACCGCGGTGCAGCAGGTAGGTACCGATCCCGGTCAGGCCGCTGATCAGGTCGAACTCGCGGATGTCGGGGAGCAGGGAGTTGTCGATGCGGCGGTGGGCACGTTCGAGGCGTTCGCGAGTCAGCGTGACGATGTGCTCATCGAGGTCGGCTACAGCAGCGGCATAGGCGGGATGACCTGCGGTGCGGAGGGCGAACGCCACTGCGGGGGCACCTCGGTACAAGCTCGCGACATCGGGGTGGGCGGTGACCGGCCCTTCTGTCATCGTGACCGCCCACGGGTGGGCGTCGACGGCCGCGCAGGCACCAGTGCGGGCACGCTCGAAGTGGAGCAGGGCTATGCCCGCCGCCCCGTCGGCGAGGGAGTCGGTCGGCGTCACCGGCTGCCTCCGCGTCGGTGTGCCCACGTGAGCGCGACCTGTCGAACCAGGCGTCGACAGCGGATCTCGTAGTCGCGGTCGATGCCGATCAGCCGGTTGTGATGCATGTGCAGCAACGACTCGACTGCCGTGGCAACCTCATCATCGTCGGTGAGGTGGGAGCGGTAAGCAGCCAGAGCCTCGGCGCGTCGCTCCCAGGTCTGAATGAGGGCCTGGTTCCACCCATCCGGCGGGCTCGTCGCGGGATCGCGAAGCAAGGCCGATACCTGATCGAACAAAGGTCGATCGATAGCCGGGCCCGGCGGAGCGGGGTGATCGACAAGCCACTGCACCGCGACCTCGCCTCCGAGCAGGCCGCACACCGTGGCGACCATGTTCACGACAACCATCGCCTCGCGCTGCTCCGGGAGATAGCGGAGTTGCGCGGCGGTGGCCTGCGAGTCGGCCACGAAGACGTCTTCGGCGGCGGCCATCGCTTCACCCGCTCCATAGCGGCCAACCTCGGGGAAGTAGGTGTCGAGCACCAACCGCGAAATGGCCCCGTCACGACGCAAAGCCTCTGCCCATCGACCGAGTGCTACCTGCACGTCCGTGCCGTCGGCTGGTAGTCGGAGTCGGAGGTGATCGGTCTCGGTTGCGCTGCGGTAGCGGACAAACCAGAACGGCGGTTCGCCAAGGGGATCGAGCAGCGTGGGCAGCCGGTCGGTGATGATCTCGTTGATCCGCTGCTGGTGCGTGTGCAGCTTTGCGTTCAACCACGCCGCTGTTGGCGCTCCAGGCACCGCGCCGTGGGTTCTGCAGGAGATCCGTCGCGCAGTTACTCCCGTGGGTGCCGACGCGGGAGCCTGGGTGGATGTCAGCGGGAAGACGATCTCATGGGCGAAGCCGCCGATCCAGCCGAGTTCGCCAGGGTCGTTGATCGTCTCGACGAGGGTCGCGTCGCCGGTGCGCTCCATGTGGGCGACGAGCAATGCGACGTGGGTGGGCTCGTTGAGGTCCAGACGCAGGCTGCGATCGTCGGCGGCCAACTCGACCAGGTCGGGAACGCCCCAACGCTCACGCCAGGATTCCAGACTGGGCGCGTCGGCACTGGCAAGACGCCAGCGTGCGGGCGAGAGGATCGCACGGCCGTGGCGAATCCTTGGTAGATAGGGCATCTGGTTGGCGTGGCTGCCCCAATCGAACTTGTGCCACGAAGCTTGCAGACCGCGGGAGAGGTGGGCAAGAAACCTGGCCAGGGGTGGTGACTGCTTCTGCAGGGCGAGCCCGTGGAACGCTTGCGGCTCGATGATCCGCTGACTGGTCAGACTCACCAGATGGAAGCCATCCCGGGTGGCGGTGACTGCGAGATCGTCGAGTGCCACGGTGGCGTCGGCCCTGTGTTCTCCGAGGGACAGGACGTCCGGGAGGTATTCGGGTACCCGGCAGACGTTCTCGGCGTGTGCGTACACCGGCGGGAAAGACAACTGAGCGGGGACGGCCTGCCTGGCGGCTGTCGGGACAGACGCGTAGATCCTGCGCAGATCGGTCCCCGGGGCGACGGTGGCGAACCTGGAGGTGAACGTCCCGAGGCTCCGGCCTGGGGTGATCGTGAGCAGGTAGTCACCCTGATCCAGCGCATTGATGTCGGTGGCGTGGATGCGGGCCGCCACTTCGACGTGGGCCGGATACCGGGGCTGCGTGGCCTCGCTGACCATCAACGACTCGATAACGGGTTCATCGAGGACAATCTCTCGTCTTCGGTCGGCCAGGGCGGTCCAAGCCAGACTCAACAGTGTCTTGTCCCGGTCCGAGCCGGTTCGGAAGGAGGAAGGGCGAACACTTCCCGGGTAGCCAGAAGGAAACCCCAACCCGCTGTCCGGATGGACTACCTCGGTCAGCGGGACAAGAGTGCCGGTGCCGTACCGGTCGCAGAACGCGGTGTAGTAGTCGCGCCAAGCAGGCTCTCCAGTCGGTTGTGCGGTGAGCCGACCCAACACGGTGGCCGCGTCCTCGACGTCGCGAACAACCTGCTCGGGCACACGCACATCGCAGTCCAGGCGGAGGTCGATCGCCAAGGGAGTCCGCCCGCCGGTGGAGACCTCCCGCATTCGACGCCCGATCTCGATCCGGACGGCGCGGTTCTGGTTGTCGCCCAACGCATGGCGGTTGTGCCGACGAATCAGAACATCGACGGCGCACAGTTCATCGACAAGCGCTTCAAGACCGGCCACGTACTCGGCGCCTGCGGCATGAAGTTGGTCGAGCAGGTGACCAAGCGGGTCAACCACGGTCAGGGGAGCGCGCAGGCTCGTGATCAGGACCTGCTGGCGGACGAGTTCGCTCACCATCCTGGTGATCGTCGCCCGGTCCGCGTTCGGGTACTTCGCCAGCAGGAGGTCGACCAACTCGGCGAAGAGGATGGGCGTCGAGGCAGACGCCTGCGTGAACGCTACCGGCCCGGTCAGCCGAATGCTGACCGTCTCCGGTCCGCACGGGGCCTCTAACCGCGAACCTCGCTCGACGGCAAGGTTCGTGAACACGACCTTCAACCGTTCCAGGAGAATCGGTTCGGCTTCGAGACGTGCGATGACAGCCGCAAGCCACTGGGAGTCGACACGCGCGACCTCATGATGCTCCTGCCCCCACCTGCTCATCCCGGGCGAGCCGATCTCCGCGGACGCAACACCGGCGAACAGTCCGAACGGGGTATGCCGGGTGCACGCGCGCAGCGCGTATCGAACCGCGGTTGCCGCTGCTCGTCGCACTTCCTTCGGGCGCAGCGAGTCCAACGAGTCGAGCCGTTCCGCGAACGTGGGACTGGCGATCCGCACGGCGTCCGCGAAGGTGGAGCGCGACCACGTCCGCTTCAACCACGTTTGACAGCTCTCGGTATCGCCCAGGTCGGGCCAGTCATCCTGCGCTTCGCCGAGCGGGCAGGCAGCAGCTCGCAAGAGTGCGGCGCCGGTGTGGCGGTAAAGGAGTTTGCTGTCGGTGGACATCTCGAAGCCTCCTGACGAGGTGGCGCCGGGACGGGTAGTCCCGGCGCCGTGATCAGGTCAGACGTTGCTGACGCACGAGGAGGCGCACGTGGATGCGCACCCGTCGTCGGTCGCGCACGCGGCCGGTTCCCCCGCGGGAGAGTCGGAGACGATCTGCACATCCAGGGCGAACTCGTCCAGGGTGGCAATCATGGTGATCCCTTCGTCGATCTTCTTCTTGGCCCGACCGGAGGTGCCTGTTCTGCGTTCCGGCCGGTGTCGGTGGGGTGGCTAGGGCTCGTCGGCGTCTGCGGGCGCGGGGCGGAACCGAACATGCCCCCGCACAAGACGCACCGCGTCCACGTCTTGGAGTGGTGGCAAACGAACCGTGGGACACTCGTGCTCACTTCGCCCCGCTGGCGGTGGTGAGCACAGCAGGGGACATCGCGGCGCGCTGGCACTCGATGGGGGCCAGCCTGGCCCGTTGGCGAAAGGCTTCGCCGTTGACGCAGTCAGGGCCCCGGGCGACTGATGCACTACTCGCGTACCAGTGTGTCGCACACCGAGGCAGGGCGGCAGTTCGCTCCGAGGAGCTACCGAAGGGTTCCCTCTAATGAGTTGCGCCTAGGTGTCTGGCCAGTCAGTCAGGGCCGCGCGCGCCCGCGGCTGATCCGGAGCCGGGACGAACACCTCTGCCCAGCCTGACCCTTGCCTTGCGGCGTGGACGCCCAAGCTGGCCCACCACCAGCCGCCGATGCATATCGGTATGCGCGCGAACCGATGCGGCCACCTGGTCGATCTACCCCCACGAGCCAGCGACGGTGTCCAATGTGGCGGTCATGCTACTGGTGCTCCATACGTTGTGCTGCAGGGAAAGAACGACAGTTGGGCACTACACCTGGTGATGTGTCGGCGCAGCTCGACCATGAGCGTCACCTCAGACGACGCCCGCTTCGCATTGCCCTCACCCGGATTAGCCACCGTTGTCGTCCGCTGCCTCACTAACGCCAACACCTTCGCCATCTCAACCTCGCTGTCTGTCGCTGACCGACCCCCTTGCTAACGCCAAATTACCCGCACTTCGTGTGCGAGTCAACACATGGAGTGCGGGTAACGCACAAATTGTGCGGGTTAGATGGCCGGGCTGATCGCCTCAGTGAGGGCGGCCAGGTCAGGGTTGGCGGGGTCGGCTCGCAGGGCGTCAGCAAGGACCTCGCGAGCGGCCGGGTGGTTCTGGACCTGTTCCGGAGCGATCCGCAGCGCTTCACGGAGAGTCGAGGCCACGAGGTCCGGCGAGCGACGCTGGTTGTGCGCCCGCGCCACGTCGATCAACAGGCGGGCTTGCCGTTCAGGCGAGAGGTTGGACGTGTCGGCCTTGTCAGCTACACGTAGAGCCCGACCGGCGTCGCCGAGTTCGACCGCAATGTTGACCTCGTGAAGCAGCACGTTGGTCGGGCCGAACTCGGTGTTGTAGTCGTTGCGGTCGACCTCCAGCGCGCGTGCCAGTGCTGCGGCTTGGTCGAGGTAGCCGTACGCCTCGTCGCCTTCGTTGCCGCGAGCGGACGCCACGGCGAGCTGGAGGTAGAGCGCACCGGTCAGCGCGAGGGCTTCGTCTTCGCCGGACAAGACCAAGCGCGATAGTGCGTTGATCGCGGTCATCGCGGTGCGCTTGGCCAGGTCGAGCTTGCGGGCACCCTGGAACACGATCGCCAGGCGGAACGCGCCCGCTGCCATCAGCAGAGGTTCGTCAGCGTCTTCCGCTGCCGAGATGGCCCGGTCGACGGCCACCCAGGCCGCGCCGACCTCGCCGAGTTTCGACAGGACACCCGCGGCCGCCTGGTACGCCTTCGCCTTGGCGACACACATCCGGCGCCGGTCCGAGCCTGCCGTTTTTCGGGTGGCGTACTCCAGTTCGGGGATCAACGTCCCGAGCAGTTCGCTCAGGTTCTCGTACTGCGATCCGTGCGCGTACTCCCACGCCTGATCCGCACTGCGCCCCAACCGCTCGACGTCCACCGGCGACACATCGGACAGCACCGCATGGAGAGCGTCGCTCGAACACAACGCCAAGCTCAAAGAGGTGGCCGCCCGGGGCCTGGCGGTCGCCGCCACCACGTTCGCCTCCGGTGCCAACTCGGCCAGCTCGATCTCCAACGCCTCTGCGACCGCCTCCAGCACCGACATCCGGTCGATGCGCCGCGCACCCCGCTCAACCTGACTGACCCAACTCTCCGACCGGTTGAGGATCTTCCCCAGCTGCCCCTGTGTCAGTCCCCGTTTCCCACGGTGAAACGCGATCCGTCGACCTAGTGCCTTCTCGTCGCCAGGAGACGACATCACACCCCCTTGCCCGTCAACGACGACAAGAACTCCACCCGGAAGTCAGTCAGGTACTGGCTCCGCTCCGCCAGGAACCGCCTCGTGTGCGCCTGCTCCTCATGCACCTCGAACGCCGCCTTGTCCGCGTACACCTCATAGAAGACCCGCGACAACGGCGCGTCCGCCACCTCATGCACCGCGTACACCAACGTCCCAGGCTCTGTGGCGATGATCTGCGGCAACGTCTCCGCCACCAGCGCATCAAACCCGCGCGTCGCCTGCTCGTCCCGCAGCTCGAACCGCACCACCAATGCCCACATGGCGTCTCCCATCCTCCGGGTAGCACATATAGTACGTGCCCGCAGCGATGGTGCGGAACGGATGGGCTACAGGCAGGGCTCGTGACCACCTTCGCCCGCATCGCCGTGTCAGCCGATCATCGGCGCTTCTGGTGCCTGTCAACATCGGCATCAAGAAGCGCACCATCTCGGTGACTGGCGATCGAGCGCTACTTGTCCTCGCCGAGAAGGCCATCACTCTCACTCGGGGTTTCACTGCCCGAGCCAGCCCTTACTTGTCGCCACGCGTGATCTGGTCGTAGTCATAGAGGGTTATTCAGAGGTGGACTCACCCTCGCCTGGCGATCATGAAGGCCGGGGTGGGTTGACGTAGGCGGCGGTCCATTTGAGAGGATCTGGTTACCACACCAAAGAAACTCACCAAACGGACCGCCTGACATGTATCATACCACTGGCCTGACGCGCGAGTCCGTCGAGAACCTCTGCGCCGCGATTCACCACCAGGTCGGTGATGGTCGGCGGCCGTGGCCGCCGGTGTTGGGTTTGTTCACCTCGTTGGTCGTCACTTTGACGTATTTACGGCGGAATCGTGTCCAGGCGGAGTTGGCGG
>NZ_JAMTCO010000028.1 GCF_024171925.1 Actinokineospora diospyrosa
AACAGCGGGCCGTCGGCGAGTTCCAACCGGGAGAACAGGGCGTTCGTCGGCTCGTGCTCGCCGTGCGCGGCGATGTGGGCGAGCTCGGCGCCGTCTAGAGCCGCCAAGACCCCCGCGACGGTCGCGTGCTCCTTATCGAGGGCGATCGCGTCCGGGTAGACCGCGCGCAACGGTCCTTCTTCGGCGACGAGCCCGGTCAACATAGGACCACGCGCCAACACTGTGCGCCCCTTTGGCGCAGCCCCGGTAGCGGCGCTTAGCCAGGCTGTCGCCGATGGCGCTACCACCAACGGCCGCCCCCACAAGGACGGCAGACTCCCCCATGGCACCGCATAGAGGGCGCCGGTAGGGATGATCACCAGTTCGCTATCCCCTATGAGCGGCAGCAGCGGCAGGATCAACTGCTTGTCCAGCCCACCCGCACTCCGCGCCGCGGACCCCTTCACCACGTCGACGACCGGCGGCGGCAACGTGTCCGGTGCCAACACATCCAGGTCCGCGTGCAGCCGTGCGGCCAACTCGGCGGCGTCGACCGCGGACCCCAAGCGCACCATCCGCGCGGCAGACCCAACGACGACGACAGCGACCACCTCGTCCCCAGAGGTCGCGAACGACACAAGAGCCCGACCGGCCAACGCGGGCGCCACCTGCTCAAGAGTCGCAACCGGCCGCGGCTTACCCCAAGGGCTGGCGTACCACCCCTGCCGCTCGACCTCGCGCTCCAAGGCGGCGGTCTGCTTCTCCAGCTTGTCGGCGGACTTACCGGCCAAGCGGACGAGCTGCGCGGTCCTCTTGGCCAACCGCAACTCGGCGGCTTTCTCGGCGATGCGCTGGTCGGCGATGTCGGGCATCGGCTCGTACCGGTACACCTGCGCCCGGGTGCGCTCCAGCCAGCCGAACAGCCGCCGCGCGTCCGGCCGGGGACCCTCCAGCACCAGCCGGACGGCCAGCTCACCCAGGTGCCGACCGTGCACAGCGGTGCCGCACACCAGTTCCAGCCCACCCATCCGGTCGCGGGTGTGCCCGAGTTCGGACAGTCCCGCGCGCGCCTGCGCCAGCGCCGCCCGCACGTCGCGCTCGGCGACGGCCAACTCCGCCCGGCACAACCGCAGCAGCATCCGGTGGTCGACCGGGGTGGTGACCCGGGGCGCTGGCACCTGGTCGAGCAGCTTCGCCGCGGTGTCGAGGTTGGCCCGGCGGATCTCCAGCCGCACGGCCAGCATCAGCGCCAGGGCGGCCTCGTCCTCCAGGGCCAACCCGCGCAGCTGGTCGGCCAGCGCCACGGCCGCGGTGGGCAGCGCGGCGTCGACCCGGCGGCGGGACCCGTTGCCGTTCCCGCCCTCCAGCGCGTCGAGGGTGTCGGCGCGCAGGGCGGCCAGCGCGGCGACCGCGGCCCAGCGGACGTTGCCGCGCCGGGTGAACATCCGCTCCGAGCGCCGGGCGCGCCTGCGGGCCTGGGCGGTGTCGCCGTGCAGCAGGGCCGCGGCGGCGCGGGCGATCTCGGCCTCGGCGGCGTCCTGCCCGACGCGTTGGCGGCGCAACCGGGGCAGCGCGTCGTCGAGGTGGCGGGCGGCCTCGTCGACCAGGCCACCGGCCAGCAGCGCGCGGGCCTGGTCGAGCTGCACGACCGGCAGCATCCCGGGGGCGCGCGCGGCGCAGTCGCGGGAGGTCTCGGCGAAGTAGCGCAGCGCGGTCGGCACGTCACCGGTCATGTGCGCGACGTAGCCCCGGTTGTGCCGGGCCTTGATGGCGATGTCGTGCAGGCCGTAGCGCTCGCACAGCTCGATGCAGGCGATCTGGGCGAGGCTGCGGTTGAGGTACAGGCTCGCCAGCACGTACGGGTCGCCGACGCCGTCGGCCAGGCCCGCGCGCAGCAGTTCGGCCGCCTCCGAGAGCAGGCTCAGGGCCATCTCGATGTCGCCCGCCCGGATGTGCAGGAACCCGCGCTGCTCCAGGGAAAGCCCGGACAGCTCGGCGCGCAGCGGGCCCTCGGGCAGGCCCTCGAGCAGCGCGTCGGCGTCGGAGAGCCGGGCGATGCCCTGGGTGATGGTGGCGCCCTCGGTCTCGGCGTAGGCGAGGGTGACCAGTACCCGCACGCGCAGTTCGACGGCCTCGGGCGCGGTGGGGTCCTGCGCGGTGTCCAGCACGGCCAGGGCCTCACCGAGCAGTGCCCGCGCGCGGGCGAAGGTGTAGGCGTACACGGCTTTGCGACCGCGGCGGTAGAGCGCGCCTGCACGCCGGACAGCGGGCATGGCTTAAACCCTACGTGCCGCGTCCACCCGTGGTGGACGCGGCACGTGCGTCGGGTTCGACACAGCGGTGATCGGTCAGCCCGGGCGGCTCAGCTGCGCCAGCCGAGCTCGGCGAGATCGGCGTCGGCGAGGTCGCGGGCCTTGGTGGCGCGCTGCACGCGGTCCTCGGTGGTCACCGCGTCGGTCAGCTCGGTGAGCCGCTTGGCGATCATGCCCGCCACCACCGGGGCGGCGAAGGAAGTCCCGGCCCACACGGCGAACCCGCTGGTGAGGTCGTCTGGGTCGAGGGTGGCCCTCGGCAGCGGGCCGGGGCCGGTGGTGCTCAGGTCCGGGCCCTCGGCGCCCTGCCACAGCGGGACGGTGCTGACCACGGCGTTGCCCGGTGCCCAGCGGGTCACCCAGGCGCCCTCGTTGCTGAACGCGGCGACGGACTTGCCGGACGGGTTGAGCGCGCCGACCGCGATCAGCAGCGGGTTGCCGGTGTTGGAGCCGTCGGCGTTGAGCGCCATCGCGGCCGGGATGAACGGCCGGGTGGTGGCGTCGTTGCCCGCGGCGGCGACCACGACGACGCCGAGGTCGGTCAGCTTGCGCACCGCCTCGGCCAACTGCAGACCGGTGTTCTGGTCGGTCTGCTCCGGGTAGAAGCCCAGCGAGACGGACACCACGTCCACCAGGTCCTGCGGTCGGTTGTTCTCCAGCGCCGAAGACACCCGCTCGCGCAGCCACTCCAGCGCCAGCAGCACCGAGCCGTCGGTGGTGATGCCGTCGGTGTGCAGCACGCGCAGCGACAGCACCCGGGTGTCCGGGCAGTTCTGGAAGATCAGGCCGGTGACGAAGGTGCCGTGCCCGGAGTGCGAGTCGGTGATGCCCAGCAGCGGCTGCAGCACGTCGCGCTCGTCGTTGGGCGAGGCGAGCGAGGGCAGCGCGCCGCCGCTCTGGTCGGTCAGCGTGGTCTCCAGGTCGGCCAGCAGGCCCTGGAACTCCTCGGACACCTCGACGACCGGGTCGGGGGCGTCGGTGGTCAGCCACGGGTGCTGGCCGATGCCGGTGTCGAGCACCGCGACGACCGGGCGGCGACCGGGCACCAGGTCGGCGGGTGGGCGCCGGGTCGGCTTCGGCAGGAAGAGCCGGACCGCGTTGCGGGCACCGTTGCCCAGCGCGATCGCGCCGCCGCCGACGCCGTTGCCGAACGGGACACCGTTGCCGAAGGGAACCCCGTTGCCGAACGGCACGCCGTTGCCGAAGGGGACACCATTGCCGAAAGGCACGCCGTTGCCGAACGGGGCGCCGGAGCCGTAGGAGGCGCCGTGCACGCCGACCGAGGCGGCCAGCGCGATGTGCTCGAGCCCGATGCCCTTGGTGAGCTCGGGACCGCACACCCGGCGCAGGGTCGTCAAGACCGTCCACGGGTCCGGCGCGGCCTCGATGACCGCGTCGTCGCGCACGTGCAGCAGGACCGGGACGGCGAAGCCGGTGTCGAAGGAGTCCAGTGCCTTGCGCCAGCGCTCGGTGCGGGGCAGTTGGACGGACAGCTCGACGCCCAGTTTGGTCAGTGCCTTGTTGAACCGCGCGATCACCTTGGCGTCCCTGGCCACCGACAGCGGCATGAGCAGGGTGTTGGACCGGTAGGCGGTCGAGTCCGGGCGCCTGCCGCGCTCGCCGGGCACCGCTGTGGACGGGTTCAGGACCCGTGCCCGGTGCCGCACCAGGATGTCCGCGGTCAGTCCGATCACCTGCGGGAACCGCGCCAGGTCCGTCGGCACCGGATTGGTCGTGTCGTGCCCCTGCTCCCCGTTGGCGCTCACATCCGCCATCGAATACCCCACCCCGAAAGTTGTTGGTCACGGTCGGTGTCGTTGCCCCGCCGACCTGCTCATCGGTAGTAGAGCAGTATCGCGGTCACGAGATACATCGATTGACAAAGCCGCTGCGTAACGAGCATTTGGGATCAACTCTCCGCTGATGATCGGGTAACGATCCGTGAGCGGAATGGTCGGGGCGACCAAGAACGTCCACACGGTCAGCCCAGTGGCCCCTTGCCGGAATCCGGCGCGGCGTCCGAGGTTACGGACCCGAAGGTAGCGAACAGCAAGCGCGCCCGGCACGCAACGCCCCTATCGGGTAACGCATTTCCGCACGCAGCGGACAGTGCGCGGTCGTCCACTGTGTGTGGTCACATTGTTCGAACAGGTGATCGGTCCAGCCGGACCGGTCAGCCGAAATGATCTTGATCGTCGAAGAATCCACAGTGGACCGCGCGGCCGGAATGCGCCGGCGGCACAACCGGACCGGAATTCGCACCCGTGTTCGAATGGTGGGAAATGTGAAAGGCTAGCGGGTCCGGGAAATGGTGGCGCTGGCCAGCACGACATCGCCACCGGGATCGGGGCGGTAGAGGACAACGGCCTGTCCCGGGGCGACCCCGCGCACGCCCGCGAGCGGGCGGACCACCAGCTCACCGTCCACAACGGACGCCGTGGCGGTCGTGGTGCCGCCGTGCGCGCGGATCTGCGCGACACAGTCGACGGTGCCGGTCAGCGGGTCGCCGGAGGGCCACAGCGGGCTGGCGCCGACGATCTCGCGCACCGCGAGCCGGTCGGCCGGGCCGACCCGGACGGTGCCCTGGACCGGCTCGAGGGACAGCACGTAGCGCGGCCGCCCGTCCGGCGCGGGGGCGTCGATGCCCAAGCCGTGCCGCTGGCCGACGGTGAACCCGTGCACACCGGCGTGCACGCCGAGCACCGCGCCGGTCTCGTCGTCGACCAGGGTTCCCGGCCGGGCGCCGAGCTTGGCGGTGAGGAACGCTCGCGTGTCGCCGTCGGGGATGAAGCAGATGTCGTAGCTGTCGGGCTTCTCGGCCACGGCGAGGCCGCGCTCGGTCGCCTCGGCGCGCACCTCGGACTTGACCGAGTCGCCGAGCGGGAACAGCGCGTGCGCGAGCTGGCGCGGGGTCAGCGTGGCTAGCACGTAGGACTGGTCCTTGTCCAGGTCCGCGGCGCGGCGCAGCTCGGGGCGGCCGTCGACGGTGGCCAGCCGGGCGTAGTGGCCGGTGCAGACCGCGTCGAAGCCCAGCGCGATCGCCTTGTCCAGCAGCGCCTCGAACTTGATCCGCTCGTTGCACTTGAGGCACGGGTTGGGCGTGCGGCCCGCGGCGTACTCGGCGACGAAGTCCTCGACCACGTCCTCGGTGAACCGCTCGGCGAAGTCCCAGACGTAGAACGGGATGCCGAGCAGGTCGGCGACCCGGCGGGCGTCGTGGGCGTCCTCGACGGTGCAGCAGCCGCGCGAGCCGGTGCGCAGCGTGCCCGGCTTGGCCGAGAGCGCCAGGTGCACCCCGACCACGTCGTGCCCGGCCTCGACCGCGCGGGCGGCGGCCACCGCGGAGTCGACCCCGCCGCTCATCGCGGCCAGCACCCGCACGGTCTACACCTCCGCCGGGGACACGCCCCGGCGCAGACCGGCGAGCCCGGCGGTGCGGGCCCGCTCGACGACCGGCCCGATGGCCGCGGCGAGGGCGGCGACGTCGGCCGGGGTCGAGGTGTGGCCGAGGGAGAAGCGCAGCGAACCGCGCGCGGGCGCGGGCTCGACGCCCATCGCGAGCAGCACGTGCGAGGGCTGGGCCACCCCCGCGGTGCAGGCCGAGCCGGTGGAGCACTCGATGCCCCTGGCGTCGAGCAGCATGAGCAGGCTGTCGCCCTCGCAACCGGGGAAGCTGAAGTGCGCGTTGCCCGGGAGCCTGGACGGTCCACCATCCACTTCGGACTCCCCCGGGTCGCCGTTGAGCACCGCGGCCGGGACCACGGCGCGCACCAGGCCGACCAGGTCGTCGCGCAACGACGCCAACCGCTGCGCGCGCTGCGCACGCTGCTCGGTCGCGACCCGCACCGCGGTGGCCATCGCGACGATGGCCGGGACGTCGAGGGTGCCGGAGCGCACGTCGCGCTCCTGGCCGCCGCCGTGCGAGACCGGCGTGCACGCCACGTCGCGGCTGAGCAGCAGCGCGCCGACGCCGAACGGGCCGCCGACCTTGTGCCCGGACAGGGTCAGCGCGCTCGCGCCGCTGCGGCCGAAGTCGACCGGCAGCACGCCGACCGCCTGCACGGCGTCGGTGTGGAACGGGATGCCGTGCGCGGCGCAGGTGCTCGCCAGTTCGCGCACCGGGTTGACGGTGCCGACCTCGTTGTTGGCCCACATCACGCTGACCAGCGCGATGTCGTCGGGGTTCTCGGCGATGGCCGCGCGCAGGGTGTCCTCGTGCACCCGGCCGAAGTCGTCGACCTCCAGCAGGGTGACCTCGGCGCCGTCGTGCTCGGCCAGCCACAGCGCGGCGTCGAGCACGGCGTGGTGCTCCACGGCGGAGACCAGCACCCGGTTGCGCGCGGGGTCGG
>NZ_JAMTCO010000029.1 GCF_024171925.1 Actinokineospora diospyrosa
GGGTGGGGGTGGTTGGTGTCTCAGACACCGTACAGTGGATGCGTAGCCTCTTTGTAGTAAGCCCTCGGCCTATTAGTACCGGTCGACTCCACCCCTCACAGGGCTTCCATCTCCAGCCTATCAACCCAGTCGTCTACTGGGAGCCTTAACCACTCAAAGGTGGAGGGAGACCTCATCTTGGAACGAGCTTCCCGCTTAGATGCCTTCAGCGGTTATCCCTTCCGAACGTAGCCAACCAGCCATGCCCCTGGCAGGACAACTGGCACACCAGAGGTTCGTCCGTCCCGGTCCTCTCGTACTAGGGACAGCCTTCCTCAAGTCTCCAACGCGCGCGGCGGATAGGGACCGAACTGTCTCACGACGTTCTAAACCCAGCTCGCGTACCGCTTTAATGGGCGAACAGCCCAACCCTTGGGACCTACTCCAGCCCCAGGATGCGACGAGCCGACATCGAGGTGCCAAACCATGCCGTCGATATGGACTCTTGGGCAAGATCAGCCTGTTATCCCCGGGGTACCTTTTATCCGTTGAGCGACCACGCTTCCACAAGCCATGGCCGGATCACTAGTCCCGACTTTCGTCCCTGCTCGACCTGTCAGTCTCACAGTCAAGCCCCCTTGTGCACTTGCACTCAACACCTGATTGCCAACCAGGCTGAGGGAACCTTTGGGCGCCTCCGTTACCCTTTGGGAGGCAACCGCCCCAGTTAAACTACCCACCAGGCACTGTCCCTGAACCGGATCACGGTCCGAAGTTAGACACTCAGTACGATCAGAGTGGTATTTCAACAATGACTCCACACCCACTGGCGTGAGCGCTTCACAGTCTCCCACCTATCCTACACAAACCGAACCAAGCACCAATACCAAGCTATAGTAAAGGTCCCGGGGTCTTTCCGTCCTGCCGCGCGTAACGAGCATCTTTACTCGTAGTGCAATTTCGCCGGGCCTGTGGTCGAGACAGTCGAGAAGTCGTTACGCCATTCGTGCAGGTCGGAACTTACCCGACAAGGAATTTCGCTACCTTAGGATGGTTATAGTTACCACCGCCGTTTACTGGCGCTTAAATTCTGAGCTTCGCGCTTACGCACTAACCCGTCCTCTTAACGTTCCAGCACCGGGCAGGCGTCAGTCCGTATACATCGTCTTGCGACTTCGCACGGACCTGTGTTTTTAGTAAACAGTCGCTTCTCGCTGGTCTCTGCGGCCGCCTCGCCCTAGCCCGCGAAGGGCTTCAAACGCTGCGGCCCCCCTTCTCCCGAAGTTACGGGGGCATTTTGCCGAGTTCCTTGACCACAGTTCACCCGAACGCCTCGGTATACTCTACCTGACCACCTGTGTCGGTTTGGGGTACGGGCCGCACGGACACTCGCTAGAGGCTTTTCTCGGCAGCATGGGATCACTCTACTTCGCCTCAATCGGCTATGCATCACGCCTCACCCTATATGAGCAACGGATTTACCTATCGCTCGGGCCACACGCTTACACCAGACACCAACAGCTGGCGGAGCTACCCTCCTGCGTCACCCCATCGCTTGGCTACTACCGGATCAGATCCCGCGCTCCACCCCTCGGTTCCGAAGAACCTCAGGGCTTTGGGCGGTTAGTATCACCGACCTCACCAGGGACGCGTCCACACGGGTACGGGAATATCAACCCGTTGTCCATCGACTACGCCTGTCGGCCTCGCCTTAGGTCCCGACTTACCCTGGGCGGAACAGCCTGGCCCAGGAACCCTTGGTCATTCGGCGGACGAGATTCTCACTCGCCTATCGCTACTCATGCCTGCATTCTCACTCGCGTCACCTCCACGACTGGATCACTCCGCCGCTTCCCCGGTGACACGACGCTCCCCTACCCATCCACACCACTGCACACCCGAGTCAAGCCCGGGCGCGGATGTAATATGTGAATGACACAGCTTCGGCGGTGCGCTTCAGCCCCGCTACATTGTCGGCGCAGGACCACTTGACCAGTGAGCTATTACGCACTCTTTCAAGGATGGCTGCTTCTAAGCCAACCTCCTGGTTGTCTGGGCGACCCCACATCCTTTCCCACTTAGCGCACACTTAGGGGCCTTAGCTGGTGTTCTGGGCTGTTTCCCTCTCGACTACGAACCTTATCGCCCGCAGTCTCACTGCCGCACTCTCACTTACCGGTATTCGGAGTTTGGTTGATTTCGGTAAGCTTGTAGGCCCCCTAGACCATCCAGTGCTCTACCCCCGGCAAGAAACATGCGACGCTGCACCTAAATGCATTTCGGGGAGAACCAGCTATCACGGAGTTTGATTGGCCTTTCACCCCTACCCACAGCTCATCCCCCAGGTTTTCAACCCTGGTGGGTTCGGGCCTCCACGACGTCTTACCGTCGCTTCACCCTGGCCATGGGTAGATCACTCCGCTTCGGGTCTAGACCACGCGACTCAACCGCCCTATTCGGACTCGCTTTCGCTACGGCTACCCCACACGGGTTAACCTCGCCACGTAGCACTAACTCGCAGGCTCATTCTTCAAAAGGCACGCCATCACCCCTCAAGGCTCTGACGGCTTGTAGGCACACGGTTTCAGGTACTCTTTCACTCCCCTCCCGGGGTACTTTTCATCTTTCCCTCACGGTACTAGTCCGCTATCGGTCATCAGGAAGTATTCAGGCTTAGCGGGTGGTCCCGCCAGATTCACAGCGAATTTCACGAGTACGCTGCTACTTGGGAACACTCTCCAGAGGTCACAGTTTTTCGCTTACGGGGCTCTCACCCTCTACGGCCGCCCATCCCAAGGCGTTCAACTAAACACATGACTTTCTTACTCTGTACTGGTTCGGCAGAACCAGTCGAAAGGTCCCACGACCCCGCCACCGCAACCCCTGCCGGGTATCACACGACGACGGTTTAGCCTCTTCCGCTTTCGCTCGCCACTACTCACGGAATCACGGTTGTTTTCTCTTCCTACGGGTACTGAGATGTTTCACTTCCCCGCGTTCCCCCCCAACACCCTATATATTCAGGTGCGGGTGACACCACATGACTGGTGCCGGGTTTCCCCATTCGGACACCCTCGGATCACAGCTTGGTTGGCAGCTCCCCGAGGCTTATCGCAGCCTCCTACGTCCTTCATCGGCCCCTGATGCCTAGACATCCACCGTATGCCCTTACACACTTACTACAAAGATGCTCGCATCCACTGTACAGTTCTCAAACACCAACCAG